>NZ_FOLN01000021.1 GCF_900112395.1 Algibacter lectus | reverse complement strand
ATAAAGAATATCTAATCGCAAACTGCAATGGTCTATTAATTTTCGGTCGCTGGTGATATTCTCTAAATAACCTACTAAACAGAACTTGAAGAATACAACCGGATCTAAACTTTTTTGTCCACAGTTTCCGTAATAGATTTTTGTCTGATTCCGTAGAAATTCCAAATCTAAAACACAAGATAATCGTCTATAAAAATTGTCTTGGGGAACCCGACTACTCAACTGAAAATTGCTGAATAATTTCTCTTGATATATTTTTGTGCCTTGCATTACTAAATATACGAAATTTCTGTATATTTAACAACACGTTGTGCAACAGGCACAACGTGTATAATTAATTGCTTTGGTCGTTGCTTATTTGGAAAATTCCTTCGGAATTTTCTCGCGTTCGTTTTTGTTTACTAAATTAGTTGCTGAAACACGCAACTAACCATACACAAAACCGTTGGCAACAACTTAACAAACGAACTTCACACGACACAATGTGGTATAAAAAACATACTTTTTTTGATAAACAAGATGGACTTAAAGAAATCCCGATTAGCCATTATTTTTCTCTACAATTAACAGAAGAAGAAATTCAATTGTTTCCCGACATCAAAAAACTTTATCCTGAATTTGTAGATAATAAAGAATTAAGCATTCCAATTGAACTGACCTTAACGACCGAACATCAGCAACTTTTGGAATATTCAAATGGTGGCGGAATTATAAATGGAGATAGAGAATTTGGATATTTCTCTCTGCAAGACATTCGATATTATTATTTCGCCTATGGTTTTCCAAAATGGACACCTAATTTTTTGCCAATTGCATTTAATGGTGGCGGAAAGTTTTATGCATATGACTTTAGAAATTTAAAAGACATTAAAATTGTTGCTGTTGGTTCGGGCGATTTGGATTATGAAAGTTCAGTTGTTATAGGTATTACATTAGACGAAGTTTTAACAAAAAAAACTAACATCGAAGATGAACTTGACAAACTTTATCCAGAAATTAAACTAAGCGAAAAGGAATTAAGAAAATTAGAAATAAAGCAAGAGTTAATAAGTCTTAAAAACGACAAATTAGTTGGTACAGTTGACTTAAAAACTTACCTAATGAGAAAAAACGAACTTGAAAATGAGTTGAAAGAAATAAACACCTAAATACAAAAAGCAGTTGCCAACATTGTATAAAAATAATGCGTAATTTAGTACCTAATCAAGAGTGAATGCCTGTTTGCTTGCTTATGATTTTCCTGCGGAAAATCCACGCACACAAACTACGCACTATTCTTATACGTAACCGTTGTGGTTTATATAACTAAACAACAAACATTATTACTAACTTTAAAACTTTAACGGTTTATGAAAAAAATTAATGCTTATTTTAAAATCGGAATTCTAACATTACTAACCTCCTTTATGTTTACCAACTGTGAGAAAGAAGAAAATGAACAACTGGAAGTGAATACTATTTCTACACAATTACTAACTTATTTTAACCAAACCGATTATAACGAACTTATTCCATATGATTATACCGTAGATTGGAGCAGCGCAATAAAACAATACTCAGAAGAATTAGAATTATCATATTATGAAGTCCCTATTAACTATACTAATGCGTTTAATCCAAATGAATTAAACAAATTTAAAAAAGAAGGATCCTATTATATTAAATATAAAATTTTGGCAATAGAAAATAATGACGAATCATTTAGTTTTTATGCAGCAAAATTTTATCAAAACGTCAATCCCTTAAACAATGTCTTAATTAATTCCGATATTTCATTTAGCTACCTCAATAGTTTTACCGGAATCGTTCATTTAATTAACAATAAAAAAAAATAGTGTATAAAAAACAATTGAGCGAAGGCATGCTTATTATGTCAACCAAGTTTAATAACAAAAAAGGAAGCAATACTAACAGTTCATCTTTATATGGAAGATCCTCCGCATCTTGCCCAACAATTACAGTACCCATGTATACAGATTGGTATTCCAATAGTGGTCCTGGTGGTTCTTTCGTTTATACCCATACACAACTTACAGGCTATAGAACCATAAATGTTTGTGAGGGAAGTAGTGGCTTACCCGAAATTAACAAGTATGGTTCAAACGGAGAAGGTATTTATGTTAAGAGAAAGGGTAATGGTGGGGTTTATGATGATGATGACTCCAACGAAGACGACGAAAATATTGTTTTAATTGAGGATGAAATTAGTAATTGTGGCCCAGGATTATTTCCCAATGCAAATGGAGATTGTGTTGCTGATTTGCATGATGATAAAATTGACTCTAGTGAACTTACTGGGAAAGATAAATGTGCTTATGAAATTTTAGAAAAAACAAATGGAAACCTTTTCAAAAAAACTATAGGTTTATTTGGAGTCCCTGGATCTAAATATGATTTAAATTTTACTTATGATTCTTGCAGTACTGATGGTGAAATGTGTACAAGCGCTAAAGATTTAGCAAATAACAATATAACTATAAAAATAAATAATACTTCAGGTTTGTCAATTCTTGAAATAGCCACTAATTTTTTGCATGAGGGCATTCATGCAGAAATATATAGATATGTCCATGAAAATGGCGGAAATGTAGACCCTAATGATAGAATTAATTTATATAATTCATACATAGCAGCAAAAGTAGAATCTGGAAGCCTTGCAAATACAGACGAGGCCCAACATCAACACATGGCAGATAGATATGTTTATCCAATAGCAAGAGCCATAAGAGAGATAGATAACAAAAGGTTTAGTGTGGAGCACTATTTACCATTTGGCTGGATAGGGTTAAGCGCCTACGGGAAAGATGGTTACTATAATGAAAACATAGACTATGTTTTTTTCGATTTAAATGATATGTGGGCTAAAATAAAACAAATTGCAAATACTTCAAACGCAGAAAATGGTTGTAATGAATAAAACATATAGAACTTTAATTGGCTTATTAGCGTTAATAACTTTTATTGGTTGTAACAATAAAAAAACGCTGCCAGTAACCAATAAGAGCACTAATACTAGCGAAATAATTAGTAAAGTTATAGATAGTGTGGCGGTACGTCTATCCCCTAGAAATTTATCGCCAATTAATACTAAAGGTAGATTTACAGTTAAAGATTCCATTAGAGTCCATGAAAAACTAATAGACTACATTAATGAATTCAGAACCATAGCAATAGACACAAGCTTAGCATTAAATATACCCAATTTTGAGTTGATTGAAGATATGTTTTTTGAAGATAAGTTTTCAGGTTTTACAAAAGTTTATGACAATAGTAGAAGCATACATATTGATATAGATAAAATAAAAATAAAAAGAGTAACTAACACTTTTTATTTTGATTCCATAGTATATTTAAACCCTTCTGACCATATTGGAAAATATAGAGATTATAAAAACATTGATTACAGGTTTAATTTTTCAAAAATTGTATATAATGACAAAAAAGATAAAGCTGCTATTCGATGTCAGTATCGATTTGAAGATAGATCACCTAATATGTCATTATTTTATTTAGAAAAAACGAACAACATTTGGGAAATAAAAAAATCATATCATTTTATTTTTTAAATCTAAAACACATTTAAATTATCCTAGCACAAATTAAATACAAACCACAACACGTTATATAAAAAATAGCAGTTAAGAGCTAAACCAAAAATTTGGTTCTTTTCTGCTATCTTTATATTTTAATTAAAAATAGGCACATACAAATCTGCTACTTTTCATATAACCAAACGTTGGCAACAAGCAGAAAAGACAATCATTTAAGAATAGTTCTCAACGACTAAATCACCCCAATCAGCAATAGATTGAATTAACGGAATTAAAGTTTTACCAAAATCAGTTAATGAATATTCAACTTTCAAAGGTGGTTTAGAGGTATAAACCTTTCTTTTAATCAATCCATCTTCTTCTAAAGCTTTTAATTGTAAGCTCAATGTTCTTTCGGTAACAGTAGGCATTGATTTTCTCAATTCGTTATACCTTAACTTTTCATTCATCAAATGAAAAAGAATAACTGTTTTCCATTTTCCACCAATGATTCCCATTGTTAAGCTTGCACAGCAAGGGTATTCATTCCCGTTAAATTTAAGCATTTTTGGTTTTTCTGTTTCCATAAAAATTATACTATCATTTTTGACCGTTATTGCAAAGGTAAATTACTATACTTACTTTTGCAACTATAAAAATGATAGTTAAATAAAAATATGAACTTAAAAGAAACATTAAACTGGAGATACACAACCAAAAAATTTGAGTTAAGAAAAAAAGGATTTACAGCAGTAGTAGCTGTATCAATAGGCTATAGAGCTAAATCTGATTTTAATTCTACCGAAAAACCACCAAAATCAAGATTGTCAGAAAGTGAAATAATAACAATAATCTAAAAATATATAAAAATGATAAAATCAAACTTCTATTTATTTCTAATTGTAGGATTAGTTGCTTCGTGTAACAATCCAAAATCAGAAGAAAAAGCGACAGAAAATACTATTTCTCAAATTATAGAAAAGCCAACAAATAAAATTGGTTTAAGTACTAATATTATTTGGGAACAAATGAACCCAGCACGAGGAGATAAAAGTCCTTTAGCTGGAACAATTTGGGGAAATAGAAAATCCGAAGTTCCAACAGGATATATTGGAAAATTTGTAGATGGATTTTCATCACCACCACACATTCATAATGTAACTTATCGTGCCATTGTGATGAAAGGATTAATACACAATGACGACCCAGAAGCAGAAAATATGTGGATGCCAGTAGGTTCATTTTGGACACAACCTGCTGGAGAATCTCACATAACAGCTGCCAAAGGAGAAGGCACAATGGCTTATATCGAAATCGACAATGGTCCTTATTTGGTAAAACCAACAACCGAATCTTTTGATGATGGCGAACGTCCAATTAATATTGACGTTTCTAACATTGTTTGGCTTGACAATACCCAAACAAATTGGATTTCAACTAATAACCAATCCAAAATGAGTTTTTTATGGAAAAATGCAGAAGATATTCGTGGGATTTTTGTGAAACTTCCTAAAAATTTTAAAGGAAATATTTACAGTAAAGGAACTATTCTATATGGAGTAATTATAGAAGGAAATGTCGATTATCAAATGCCTGATACCAATTCTAAAACAAATTTAGATGCTGGAAGTTATTTTGAATCAACCGGAAATAGTGTGCACGAAATTTCAACAACCGAAGAAGCATTGATTTACATCAGAACTAATGACAAAATTGAAATAAAATAAAGCCAGTTGCCAACAACGGTAACCGTTGCACAACCCCTTAAAAAAGTATAAAAACAGCTTAAAATCTTTGTTTTTAAGCTGTTTTTATTTTTGATACTCCATATT
>NZ_FOLN01000015.1 GCF_900112395.1 Algibacter lectus | reverse complement strand
TAAATCGTTTTACAGACAATGGATTTTCTACTGAAACATTTAGACCTTCTTCAAACAAATAATAAGCTAACTGATAATGATAGTAACCTGTAGCTTCCATCACACAATGACTCTCAGAATTTAAAAGTTTTCTAAATGCTTTAAAGCCTGAAACCTTATTTTTAAACTGATAATAATTACCATCTGAATCTGTGACATCAAAAACTAAATAACTAATGTCAATACCAAAATATTTAATATCTTTATTCATAACAAATTATTTTTTTGAAAGGACATACTACGCGAGTTTCAACGACTTAAAATCGAGGTCTTAAAGCCTCACAGAACTGTTCGAAATCTGTGTAGAAAAGAGAGGAGATTTACAATGCTGACGAGATCTGTAGTCTCTCCGTATAAATTAACCTTATTCCTCTCTTTTGTGCTTTCTATTTTATATGTTTAAATTAGTCTTTTTTATTTAAAGGCTAACTTAAGCCGTATAAAAATAATTGCTACATTGTACTTAATCAAAGGTTGTTGCTCTTTTGTTAGGTCCAATTTTCCTTCGGAAAATCCTCGCATACAAACCCGCAACTATTCTTATGCATAAACGTTGGCAACAAGCTGAAAAAACAGAATGAATAAACTAAAAAAAGGAGAGTTTTACGGAACACATTACCAAAAATCAGCTTTTGAAAATCTAATAATTACCGATACAGAATATACACACAGTAAAGTTGATTGGCATTATCACGAAAATCCATATTTTACTTATTTACTTCAAGGGAAGTTATTCGAATCTAACAAAAAAGAATCCTACTATTTAGAGCCAGGAAACCTACTATTTCATAATTGGCAAGACTCACATTATAATATAAAACCACCTGAATTTACAAGAGGTTTTCACATTGAATTGAATAAGAATTGGTTTTCAAACTTTGATATTCAGATAACAAATTTTGAAGGAAGCATCAATTTAAAGAATCCTATAATAAAGAACTTGATGAACCATATATTTGTTGAAACTAAAATTAACGACCAGTATTCAAATTTAAGTATTGAAAGTGATTTGATTGAAATTTTCAACACAATTAAGGAAAGTAAAGAAAGAAATTTAAGAAAACCAGATTGGGCAAATAAACTAAAAGAATTGTTGAATGAGGAAAAAATAGACTATTCTCTAAACAGCTTAAGTTCAAAGTTAGAAATACACCCTGTTCATTTGTCCAGAGAATTTAACCGCTATTTTGGAACAAGTCTAGGTAATTATGTTCGATTAATAAAACTGAATAAAGCCTTTTGTTTACTTACTTCAAACAAGTTTTCAATGACTGAAATTTGTTATCTATGTGATTTTTATGACCAAAGTCATTTCATCTCAAATTTTAAGAAAATCTATCATACAACACCAACAAAAATTTTAAAGAATATTTCCTGATGTTAATTATATACAATTTTGGGAAATGGAATAATTTCACCTTTGTAATTCATCAAAAATCAATCAAAAAATGAAAACACAAAGTATTTCACTTCTCTTATTTACATTTCTTACAATTAGTCTTTTCGGTCAAGATATGGGAGAATACACGAGTGGCTGGGAAGGAAAAATAGACGGTTCGAAAGTATTCAACTTAAAGGTGGAAATAGAAAGTTTTGGACTAGAAAAAGCTAGATTAAAAATTTCTAATAGTAAAAGCATTATTGACTATCCATTTGATTCAAGAAGTACTTCAATATTAAAAGTGCCTTTTGCAGAAAATTATTCTTTTGAAGGCGTACTTTCTGAAAATGGAAAAGAAATTAATGGGTTTATCAAATCTGGAATGCTTCTTTATCACATAAAACTTACTCAATCAAAGAATAGTACTTTTATAGGGGCTTGGAACTTACTTATGATAGATGAGCTAAAATCACTTAACTTCTATTTGAGTGTTGAAAATGGAGAAGGCGATGATTATCAAGCTTACCCAATTCTTGGAGACAATAGATTTACAGGAACTTGGTGCGACAATTTTCAAAAAGAAAAAGATTTGATTTCGTTTACTGATTTCAAAACTGGATTGCAGTTTAAAGGAAAGCTAGAAAAGAATAAGATTCAATTAAGTATCCTCTTAGGAAACCATTTGCTAACAGAAATAGAACTAAAAAATTCTATAACCGATTGGAAAATTGGTGGTTTTATAAATGACAACAAAAATTCTATTTTAAAACTTACCGAAATGGAACACCTTATTTCAAAGGATTCATTTCCTAATACACATTCTGTTGTAATTTCAAAAAAAGGGAAAATTGAATATGAAAATTATTTTGATGGTTACAACTCAAATATTCCACACGATATGAAATCTGCTTCAAAAAGTATTTCATCTGCAATAGTTGGAATAGCAAAAGACAAATTGTTATTTAATAGTGTTAAGCAATCTATTTTTGATTTTCTGCCTGAAAAATATCAAACTCGTAAAGACAGTCTAAAAACAAAAATCGATATTCAGAGTCTTTTAACAATGAGTTCTGGTATAGATGCTATAGATTATGGTATCAATGCAAATCCAAAATCTTCTGCAACAGAAAATAATTACCAAAGAACACCTGATTGGATTGAAGCAATTCTAAAAGCTCCAATGATTCATAAGCCAAACACTAATGCTAATTATGGCTCAGCAAACCCAGCTTTGTTAGGGGTTGCTATGGATTCTGTCGTTTCAGAACCTTTGGAATTATTTATTGATAAGTTTTTATTTCAGAAATTGAAAATTTCAAATTACATTATTCAAACAGACTTAAGAGATAAGCCATATTTTGGAGGTGGAATGTACCTTACTCCAAAAGATATGTTGAAATTTGGAGAACTCTATCTGAATAAAGGAAAATGGCAATCAAAACGCATTATTTCTAAAAAATGGGTTAAAAAATCATTTAAAAACTATCGTAATTTAGAAAATGTAACAGATAAAAATGGTTATGGATATTTATGGTGGCATAATACTTATCAAATTAATGGAAAAAATATAAAATCTATTGAGGCAAGAGGAAATGGAGGACAATATATTTTTGTAATTCCTTGTTTACAAACAGTTGTTGTTATTACATCCGGAAATTATAGAAACGGAAAAACGCAACAACCAGAAGAGATTTTTGAAAAACACATTTTACCCTACCTTGAAAATTGAAAAAAACCAGTTGCAAACGCAGTATAAAATTAATTGCGGTTTAGTGCTTAATCAAAGGTCGTTGTGCGTGATAACATAAATTACTTAATAGATGCTTTACCTCCATATTTTAAGCTCAAACATTAAACGTTTAATTTGTTTTATCTCTTCATTTAAAAGTAAAATATCATTTTTAGTTGCTGGTAAGGTATTAGGCATAAATGCCTTTTTTAATCCATAACTAATAGAATCTGCAGCTACAGTGCCAATCATTGTATTTTTAACAGAGTCTAAATTCACACCACTTATTTTTTTCTCAATGGCTGCTAATTTCTCTTCAAGAACAACAGAATTATTAAGAGCATTTTTATCTGGTACTTTTAGCCTAGTTTCTTCTTTTTGATAATGACCTGACACATATTTATAATTATTTCGTTTATAGCTCGCTTTCGTTTTACAACTATTTGTGCAATACACATGGTTACTTCTTCTTGCTTCAAATTGCTCATAGCAATGTTTGCAGTTTTTTATCTTTTTCATAGGTTTTTGTGTGGTTTTTGGTGATTTAATGCGGCTAAAACGTTAAATAACATGTTATTTAACGTTTTAGCGCCTCTTTATCTTCTTAAAAAAAATCGATTTAGTTCTGTAATTTGCCTTTATTGAACAATGCATAAGTAGCTTGCATGTATTTAGATCCGTATACCACTCCAAGTCTAGAATTGCTCGAAATAGCTTAACAAAGCCACCTTGTTCTATATTTACCATATCTTAAGCTAATCTATTATTTGAAAGATATTGATCGGCTTTGTTTTCTAGAGATGACCTTGTCTCTGTTTTCCCAGATTTTATCCAGTCTAAAAGTTCTGATTTTTGGAAATAAAGACGCTTTCCTTTTTTACTATAGGGAATCGACTTTTTGTGCACCAAACCATAAAGTGTTGGCTTGGATAACTTGACTAATTTTGCAGCTTCATCAATCGTTAAAAATTCGTTTTCTTGAATACGATTTTGAGACTCGTAACTCTTTTTTAAATTGTTTGTAATACGCTCTACTAGGTTTTCTATTTCGTCCTCTGTAAGCATAAAGAATTGTTTCTTCATTTGTTCTTTGTATTATAGTTTATAATACTGCAAACTTACTCCCGAAATCAGCTTCTGTCTAGAGACTTCGGAAGACCCGCGGAAGAACTGCGGAAGAACTAAAACACTAAAAAACAATTATTTAAAAAACGAAAAACAACCAAAAACAACACAAAACAACGATAAAGATTGATAAGAAAATATCAAATTAACTAACTTATTCTTCGTTTTTGTAGGTGTTTTGTTTTCATTCGCTCTAATTCTGTTATTAAAATATCTATTTTAAAAGCTTGAAGTTTTAAAATTGTAGATTCTAGAAGTTTAAGCCGCTTACTAACACCGTAATAACTTATCCCCTTTGCAACCTTACTGTAAGAAGTGTTATTTTTAGAATCTTGAGAAAAGATGCTGGTATCATCAAATGCACCAGCTAACCTCATTATCTTCATCAAATTTGCACTTGTAATATTGGTATAATCCACGTCTTCGTCTTTAACATCATTATTAATCAATTTATATAAAACATGAATGATTAAGAAACGCTCATTGTCGGTAAATTGATTTATTAGTGACTCAACATTTATCTGCTTTTCAGATTTTAAGTCATCAGTCTTAATTTCTTTATTATTATTCGGTTCTACTATTGGCTTTTTTAAAGGCTCTAAATATTGTCCATTTACAAACTCTCCAATTAAACTTTTAATCCCAATATCATATTGAGATTTATAATCATCATTTTCTAAAACCTGCAAATCATCATCGCCTTTAAAGCTTGCAACTATTTCCTGATTATTATCGAAACCTTCGCTAGACATGGACTCATACTCCAGAGAACCTTTAAAGCTGCAGTCAACAAAATCTTTTAAATAAAAATAATGATAACAGCCGTGCTTATAAATCAACTGGTAATAATCATAATAATTACCATAGTGCCTTCCAACTTCATTTAGACATTCACGTATAGCTAAGTCTTCTATAAAAGAACTATAAGGGTACTTAGATGACTTAGAAAAATTCTCTAAAGCTTCATTTTCTAATACCCAAGATATAACCTCACTTTTTTCTCCTTCATAATAAGAATATCGATCTAAAAAAACTAAATAAGACTTTACTGCATGCTCTTTTAAACGAGCTTCAAACTTTTGGTCTCGAAAATGATTCAACTGCCGAAGGATATTATTAGCCATTGAGAGAAATGGTCTATTTTTACCTTTAGCCTTTTTAAACTCATCTATAAAAATAGATTTAACAGCATAAAATGTTCTGTTATAGTGATAATTATATACGCTATGATAATCCATCTAAATCTAAATTTATGCGGTTAGCAGCTCCTACTTTATTTTTATCCATTACTTTGGTATAAATCTGCGTAGTTGAAATGTTTTTGTGCCCTAATAGCTTTGAAACGGTGTAAATATCAGTTCCATTTGCTAATTGCAGTGTTGCATAACTATGCCTGAAATTATGAAAGGAGATTTTCTTATTTATACCAGCTTTCTCAATCCAATTTTTTAGAGGTCTAACTATTTGCGAGTATTTAATATCCTTAAATATAATACCTGTAGTGGATTCCTGTAACTTTAATATGCCATAAGCAGACTCCGAAATAGGATGATTATTTATATTCCCTGTTTTCTGCTCCCTAAGCTGAACATAATTTCCAAGATGTTTATCTTGGTATATTTTCTCCCAAGTTAAATTCTTTATATCTATAAATCTGAGTCCTGTTAAGGAAGAAAAAATAGCCATGTGTTTTATTTTCTCAATTTTAATATTGGTCTTCCATAATGAAGAAAGCTCAGCTTCTGTTAAATACTCCCTATGCGTTTCCTCTTCTTTAATATAGTCTGCATGTAAAGCTAAATTGGTTGTGGTTAAATTCTGCTTGTAGGCTTCTTTAAGTACATATATAAACTTTTTATAATAAGACGAAGCCGTATTTATAGCCAAACTATCTTTTTTAGTTCTTAGGTTTTTAGTTGATAATAAAAAACTTCTATACTTCTTAATATGCAAAAGTGTAATTTGATTAGTTGATAATTTATCACCTGCAAACTCTTCAAAATATTTTAGCGAAGCCTTCCAAGATAAATAATTATTACGGCTACTTTTATTGTAATAATCTTCGATAATGGTTTGATAAAAAGCTACAAAATTTAAACTAAAATTTATGTTCTCTTTAAATCCATATTCTTTATCCCTTATTTGAATTAAGCGTTTAGACCTAACAAGTTCAGCAAACTGAATTGTTTCTTTATTATGCGATTTTTCCATTTCGTTCTTTGGAACGCTATGTATTTGAAGTTTTAAAAACTCCCTTCTTGTTTCTTTTCCTGTAGCTGGATTTATTATTGCGGGGTAATAGTCTAAGTACAGACTTTTTTTACCGTTTGCTATTTCCTTATATCTTAAAGTTACATTAGCCATTTAACTCCTTTTATTTGGTGCACCATATAATTTTCGAATATCGCTTTTTAATACATAAGTAAAACGACCTTTCTTTATTTTCTCTATTCCTTTTAATTTTAAGTGTCGTTCAACCGACCTAAGAGAAATTTTATAAAACTCTGAAATTTCTCCCATAAAATAATATTTCTTTTCATCGAACTCTTTTTTCTTAACCGCTATCTTTTTATCATTCGTTTTATTAAATCCTTGTCTGCACAAATGATCTAAATCTTTTCTAGAAACTAAAACACGCCCCATTATATTGAAACTTAATAAATCTCCAGATAATATTAAACGCTTAATTGTTGACCTGCTAACATTCAATAAAATTGCACAATCCGCTACACTTAAAAACTCCTTGATTTTAACCAGTTCTAAACGCTCAGAAAAGGGATGTCTCTCCGTTATTTCGCTGTTTTCAGCGAGAACTTGTCGTGTTTTCTTTGCCTTATGTTTATAGTGTTTTTGGTTACACGAATGGCTACAATACTTAGTCTTTGTAGTCTTTGCCTGGAATTTATCTCCACAATATATACATCTTTTATTTACTAACATGCGACACAATCTCCCCTTTTTTTATGGTTCTATGCGGGTCTAGAGGGTTCAGAGTGGTTCTACATGGTTCAAAAAAAACTAACACACGACACTCTTGGTGCAAACATAACAAAAAATCCAAAACGAGGTACAAATGAGGTACAAAAAACAAGGAAAAACCACCTATTTTAACAAAATAACGAAAAACGCAAAAACAAAAAACCCTTGTATTACAAGGGTTTTCTTTGTTTTATTATGTTTTATTTTTGATTATTACTTTCCAATACAGAAATTAGCAAAAATATTCCCCAATAAATCATCATTAGTAATTTCTCCAGTTATTTCTCCAAAGTAATATAGTGCCTGACGAATATCTATCGCCATTAAATCTCCAGATAAACCAATTTCTAAACCTTCTTTTACTTTCCCTATTTCTTCAAAAGCTTTTAGAAGCGAATCGTAATGTCTGGTATTAGTAACAATAGTATCATTATTTCTCAATGCGCCTGTATTTACGAAGCTTAAAAGTTTATCCTTTAAAGCTTCGACACCCGTACCTGTTTTAGCGGAAAGCAGATGAATGTTTTCAATTTCTGCCTTAACGATATCCACTTGCTTTTCATCAAGCTTATCTACTTTATTAGCAACAATCAATAATGGTTTTAACGGATATTTATTTTTAATTTTTTCTATTTCAATTTTAAAAGATTTTAGAAAAGACGTTTCCTTAAAGTTGCTACTATCAGCAAGAAAAACAACAACTTGAGCCTGATCTATTTTTTCAAAAGTCTTTTTAATACCTATACTCTCAACAACATCGGTTGTTTCTCGAATACCAGCCGTATCAATAAAACGGAAACCAATACCTCCTATCGAAATTTCATCTTCAATGGTATCTCGTGTGGTTCCTGCAATTTCCGATACTATGGCGCGTTCTTCATTTAAAAGGGCGTTTAAAAGCGTAGATTTACCTACGTTTGGCTCTCCAACAATAGCAACCGGAATTCCATTTTTAATCACGTTACCAACCGCAAAGGAGTCTATCAATCGTTTTAATACAAATGTAATACGTTCGGTTAAATCCTTAAATTGTCCTCTATCGGCAAACTCAACATCTTCTTCTGCAAAATCGAGTTCTAATTCTATTAAGGATGCAAAATTTAAAAGTTCTTCACGCAGCTTTGCTATTTCCGAAGAAAAACCACCACGCATTTGTTGCATGGCTATTTGATGAGACGCTTCATTATCACTCGAAATTAAATCGGCCACAGCTTCTGCCTGACTTAAGTCTAATTTCCCGTTTAAAAAGGCACGTAAAGTAAACTCACCAGGCGATGCCGTGCGGCAACCTTTCCTTATAAATAATTGAATAATTTCTTGTTGAATATAATTAGATCCATGACACGATATTTCTACCACATTCTCTCCTGTATAAGAATTCGGGTTTTTAAAAACAGACACCAAAACCTCATCTATAGTGCGTTTGTTATCTATAATATGCCCTAAATGAATGGTATGCGTTTTTTGCGTTAAAAGCGACTTGTCACTTTTAACAGATCTAAAAGCGCTGTCCGCCATGGTAATGGCATCTTTTCCGGATAATCGGATGATAGCAATGGCTCCTGCTCCAGAAGGTGTTGCTAATGCTACTATAGTATCGTCGTTTATCATTTGGCAAAAGTACTAAAAATGGAAATGTTTACAGATATAAGTTTATACTGAAATTAATAGCCTCGTAGGTATTAATCTTTGCGATTAAAGAGATTACACTCCAATATATTATCAATAATATAAAAAGTCGGTAAAAAAGATGTGACTTTTTAAATATATAAGTGTCTTATTGATAAGTCCCTACAACTTGATAGCTTAATTTAATCCATAGTAAACATGAAAATTATTGAATCCGAATTCTCTCAGCATATTTTAAAATCGGAGAAAATATCACTTGGTGAAATCCATTTTTTTAATCACATAGCAGTTATCGAGTTTAAAGAAGGCGTACATATAGACATCCATAATATATCGGAAATTTTCAAAAAACTAATTTCTTACTTCGGGATTTCGAGACCTTTTGGAGTTCTTGCAAATCGGGTAAACTCTTACTCTATTAACTTGTTAGACATTAACAGTTTTAAAGAAATAATGAATAACCTATGCGCTTACGGTGTTGTAAGTCATAATTCTGCAAGTGCCATGAATGCTGAAATCGAAAGCAATTTTTGCTCACGAGAAAACATACACTTCAAAAATATTAGCGATGGTGTTAACTATGTTTACAGCAGAGTAAAAACTAAAATCTCGGTATCTTTAAACTAAATAAATGCCGTCTGGCTTAATTTCTATTTGACGTTGCTTATACAATGTACCAATAGCCTTTTTAAAGTTCTTTTTACTCATTTGAAGCTGCTCTTTAATAGCTTCTGGACTAGATTTATCGGTTAAATTAATATAGCCGCTATTATCATGTAATTCATGCATGATTTTTTCGGCATTTGGCTCTATATTTCTGTAGCCAATTTGACCTAAAGCGATATCTAATTTATTACCAGGGCGTACTTTTTTAACGATACCTTTTAATCTATCGCCAATACTTAAATCTTTAAAAATTTGATCTTTGTAAATTAAACCAATATGTTTTTTATTTACAATCACGTTCATTCCAATATCCGATGGGTGAGATACAATTAAATCGACCTCATCAAACTCAGCAACCGTTAATTCGCGGTTATCTAAAAAACGCATAGTTTTACTAGAAGCTACTAAACGCTCGCTTTTTTCATCTAAATAGCAATGCACCAAGTACCAACCACCTGGTTTCATTTTAAAAGCTTGTTCCTGAAACGGACAAAACAATTCCTTCACTAAACCCCAATCTAAAAAGGCTCCATATTCGGTAACTTGGTTACAACGCAAAAGCGCAAAACCATCCTTCATAATATATGGCATATCTGTTGTAGCCACTGGGCGCTCGTCATTGTCTAAATACACAAAAACATCTAGCTTGTCGTAGATTTTAAATTCCTGCGGAACATATCTATTTGGTAACAAAACCTGGTTATCTTCATTATCAATTAAATAAGCACCATGCTCACTTTCACGAAGAATTTCTAATGTATTTACTTGTCCTAAATGTATCATGCCGCAAAGATAATGATATTAGAAAAAAGAATCGAGATTAAAATTATTAGAAAAGAGAAATTTTTTAGAAGACAATATTTTAAATGCAAAAAGGCGCTACAAAATTGTAACGCCTTTAATATTATAGAGAGAGTTATACTGTAATACTAGTACACAGATTCTTTTCCAAAATGCTTTGCAAGTAAGTAATAAACAACCGCTCTGTACTTTGTACGGTTAGATTTTCCGTATTGTTCTATTACAGCTGCAATACCTTCGTCTAAGCTAGCATCATCAGCTAATCCTAATTTTTTAATTAAGAAGTTATTCTTTACAGTGGCTAATTCAGAAGCGTCCGAACCAGAAACCGTAGAAGAATCTGCGTTATAAATTGATGGTCCACAACCAATTGTTACTTTTTTCAAGAAATCCATATCTGGAGTTACACCACATTTATCTTTTAAATCTGCTGCGTACTTTACAATTAAATCGTCTCTTTTACTCATGTTTAGAATGTTTTTAAAAAGGGTTTATAAATTAAGTTATTAAGATAACTATTTTTTAGACACCAAATAAATTGATAAGTCACATTCTTATTTTAAATTTTTGAAATAATCTAGTAAAATTTCATCATTAATAGCTTTAGGTGTAAACACTTCCAATATTTTTGGTTGCTCACCGGCATCGTAAAATGTAGCCAAAGCCCCTTTCAATTCTACCTTATCGGAAGCTTTTACGTAATCTAAACCATACATTTTCGCTAAATGTTCGGCCGTAAGATTATGTTTTGTTTCAAAATAAGTATCGAAATTTTCTGTGTTTTTATGTCCTGGTAAAATTCTAAAAATACCTCCACCCTGATTATTTACTATAATAATTCTAAAATTTTTCGGAATATAATTGTTCCAAAGTGCATTGCTATCGTATAGAAAACTTAAATCACCTGTAATAAAAACCGTTTGTTTTTCATTGGCCACAGCACTCCCAATAGCCGTACTTGTACTTCCATCAATACCGCTTGTACCGCGATTACAAAACACCTCTAAGGTTTTATTTAAATTGAATAATTGTGTGTAACGAATAGCCGAACTGTTCCCTACTTGCAAAATACTATGGTCTGGTATCGATTTTAAAATCTTATTAAACACCGTAAAATCGGAAAAAGGAAGCGTTTTTAAATACTGCTTATGCTTTACCAATCGGTCTTGCCTTACGGCACTCCATACCGCACTATAATGACTCTTTACGTAATGGGTTACTTTGGGTAAAAACTCCGTAAAAAACTGATTTGGAGTGGCCTTAATGTGATTGTTTAAACAGAAAAACGTATCATTCGCATCTTTTTCATCAATATGCCAATGTTGTTTTGGTTTATACTTTCGTAGGAATTGTTTAATCTTTTTCGATACAATTAGGCCTCCAAAAGTAATTAATATATCTGGTTGAAGTTGCTTTTGCTCCTCTTCTGATAAAGGCGCAATTAATTGATCGATACTATTAAAGAAATGAGGATGGTGTAAATTTGAAGTGCTTTCGGTTAAAACAATAACACTATCATCTTCCGATAATTCATCCAACCATTTTTGCTCAATACTATTCGGTTGATTTACGCCAACCAAAATCATTTTTTTCGATGCCGAATTCCAATCTTCAAAACACGATTTTAAAATATGCTCTTCAATCTCAGATTCTTTAAAAGGAATTTCAATTACTTTTGGTGAAACACTCAATGCTTCAACCATATTGTAAAGCGGCTCATCAAAAGGAATATTAATATGAACAGGTCCTTTTTTTAATTTTGAAATATTTATAGCCGTATTAATCTCTTCTTCGTTAAATGTTTGAATGCCTTTTTGCAAGCCTAATAAACGTTCAAACTTATCTTCTAGATTTTTAAATATAGGGAGATCTTCATGGTTAGGCACATTCTTTTCATCTTTTAAATCGAGCTTCAAATTAGCTGAATATAAAATATGATTTTCGAATACATTTTTCTGGTTAATAGTCTGCCCATCACCAATGCCAATTAAATGTTTAGGTCTATCGGCCGATAACACAACCAACGGAATATTACTATAAAAAGCCTCAGCAACCGCAGGATAATAATTAAGTAACGCACTACCCGATGTACAAACTACAGCGGTTGGCTCTTGTGTTTTTTGAGCAATGCCTAATGCAAAAAAAGCAGCACAACGCTCATCGACAACACTGTAAGACTCAAAAAACGGGTCGTGAGTAAAACCAATAGTTAGGGGTGCATTTCTACTTCCTGGAGATAATATAATATGTTTAATTCCTTTGGCTTTACACAACTGAATAACGGTTTGCGCAAGCGGAATTTTTGGATACATCATAACATTTAAAATATATCCAAAAATAAGAATTACTGCAATAAGTTAACTGCTTATAGCACCTTTTTAATCACCAAAGATTTTGATACCGTTTCCTCCCATTCGTTTTCAGGGTTAGAACTTTCGGTAATACCGCCACCAACATAAACAATAGCTTTGTTTTCTTTAAGCTGCATACAACGTAAGTTTACGTATAGTTGCGTGCTTTTTTTGGTTGTAGCGTATGCTCTATTTTCTATATTTCGTTTTCCGGAGCGTGGTGCCGATGTAATTTCTAAATTTAATTCACCTAAAAAACCCGTGTAAAACTCGCGGTTATAATGTTCTTTTTCTAAAATAAACTGTTTTGCAGCCTCTTTAGGTAAACCACAAACGGCTGGCGTTGGGTGTAAACTGTATAATAAATCTTTTAGGCTAATGGCATTGGGTTTTAAAACGCCCCAAATTCTAGTTTTTAGATGCAGTAAATTACCAGCCTTTACCGTTTCTATTTTCGATACATTAATATTGTCGATGGTAGTCTCTATACTATCTAAAATAAAATCGGTGACATATTGTTGTTCTTGCAACTCTTTAGCTTGCCAAGTAACATCTAAACTCCCTTTATAGTTTTGCGTACCTGCCAAAGCCATAATTGAAAAACGTTGTCCTTCAATTTTAACTAAAGTTTCGGGTGTTGCGCCTAACCACAAACCAACTTTTGGATGATACCAACAATACACAAATGCCGAAGCATAGTTTTGTAATAAATTATTAAGAATAGTAATAGGATTGTTTTCTGAAAGCGAAACAGATTCCGTTCGAGATAGCACTACTTTTTTAAACTGATTGTTCTTTATAGCCTCTACGCCACGTTCAACAAGCTTGATGTGTATTTCTTTTTGCAGCGTGTTATCA
Source organism: Algibacter lectus (assembly GCF_900112395.1). Classification (GTDB taxonomy): domain Bacteria; phylum Bacteroidota; class Bacteroidia; order Flavobacteriales; family Flavobacteriaceae; genus Algibacter; species Algibacter lectus. The sequence continues at coordinate 69,315 of NZ_FOLN01000015.1, read as the reverse complement.
ACCTTAGAACTACTTTCAATAGAATCAATAGCCGTGGATTCTGGAACCAAACTTTTTAATTTATCAGAAAGTTCCAAAGGCATTAAAACCGATTTTTCTGTGTTGTCAAAAGGAGAAAACACAAAACCTTTTTCTGTAAAATCTTCAGTATATACTAAATCGTTTGTTTCTTGCAGTAATCCATTAACAGCACTTTCATTTGGTTTTCTATAAATTACAAATGGTAACTGTGCGTTGTATTGCGTATCAATACGTTCTAAAAACTCGTTAAATGTCATCCTTATCTTTTAGGTAACGATATGGTTGACAGACGACAAACAGAAATTAAATTATCATCATCATCCGTTACTTTAATATCTAATAATTGCGTTGTTCTACCTTTATGCAAAAAAGTTGCTTTAGCATAAACAAAACCACTTTTTACGCTTTTTAAATGGTTGGCCGTAATTTCTAAACCACGCACAAAAAGTTTTTCGGTATCTACAAATACATGCGTAGCAAAACTCCCCACACTTTCGGCTAAAGCTGCGGTAGCACCACCATGCAATACACCATCGGGTTGATGCACTCTAGAATCTACAGGCATTCTGGCTGTTAAGTAATCTTCTCCAAAATCTACCATTTCAATTCTTAATGTTTCCATTAATGTATTTTTACAAGCTAAATTAGCTTTTTCTAAAACTGCTTTTTTAGATAATTCCATAAGAAATTGTATTTTTAATCGCGATTGCAAAAGTACAAAATTATAAGGGCATTTGGCTTTAGATGGCGAGAGCTTTTTATTACAACCACATCCTGATTAACACCCAATATTTTAAACGTTTCGATAATTTTATGAATACACCAACTTTAGAAAATAACCGTGTAAAACTTAGTCTTTTAACTTTAAATAATTATTCTGAAATTCTTAAAATTGGACAACAAGAAAACTTAGTACTTTATTCACCAAGTAAAATTGCAACACCAGAAGATTTAAAAAATTACACCGCAACAGCTGTTGCTGGTTACCAAAACAAAACTGTAATTCCGTTTATAATTTTCGATAAACAAACCAATGCTTACGCAGGAACAACTCGCTTTGCGCATATAGATTGGCATAATAAAGTTTTACATATTGGCTGGACCTGGATTGGCCATGAATTTCAAGGCACAGGTTTAAATATGAATATGAAATTTTTAATGCTTCAATATGCTTTTGAAGTCTTAAAGTTTGATAAAGTAGAATTCCGTGCCGATGAGCGAAACATAGCGTCCCGTAAAGCCATTGAAAAAATTGGAGGCACTCTTGAAGGGCTTCTACGAAAAGATATGCTGATGCTCGATGGTTTTAAAAGAAGTTCTTGTTGTTATGGTATTTTAAATGAAGAATGGCCAGCTATAAAAACATCTATTTTTAAAGATTTTGAATAATGATATAAACAAAAAAAACTCAGAGAGTTTCTGAGTTTTTTTTGTTCTAAATTATATTTTAACTTCTTAACAGTTATTTCATATACTTTCCTTTTTTACTGCCTTCATACATTACGTATTTTACTAAACGTGATTCTAATTTGGCATTAAATAGATGTATTTTTCTTGACGGACGTAAACCTACATGCTTTAAAGCATCGAGGTTAGAGGTAATAAACCAAGCATCGGTTCCTGGATAGTTTTGCTTAAGTGTATCTCCTATATTAGCGTAAAACTCTTCCATATCGATATTTAATCGCTCACCGTATGGTGGGTTAAAAACCATATGTAATTTTTCGTCGCCACCTTTTTGGGTTTTAAAGAAATCTTCGTGTTTTATTTCTATAAAATCATCTAGTTGAGCGTTTTTTACATTCTCCTTAGCTTTGGTAACCGCACTTGGTGCTTTATCAAAACCAATGATTTTATGATGAAAATCGCGCGTTTTTTTAAGTAAAGACTCTTCTATTTTTTCAAATAACTCAACATCCCAATCTGGCCAACGCTCGAAAGCAAATTCTTTACGCATCAAGTTTGGTGGAATGTTACAAGCAATCATGGCTGCTTCTATCAACATGGTTCCCGAACCACACATTGGGTCCATAAAATCTGTTTGTCCGTCCCAACCAGAAAGCATAATAAGTCCGGCGGCTAATACCTCGTTTATTGGTGCAATATTAGTTGCTGTTTTATAACCACGTTTATGTAGAGAATCGCCAGAAGAATCTAAAGAGATAGTACATTTACGTCGATCGATATGCACGTTTATTTTTATATCTGGAAATTTTAAATCTACATTAGGGCGTACACCTTCAGTATCTCTAAATTTATCGACAATAGCATCTTTTGTTTTTTGAGCAATGTAGAGCGAGTGCGTAAATAAATCGGAATGGATGGTAGCATCTACAGCTAAAGTACCTGTAGCTTTAAGATATTTAGACCAATCCATGGCGTAAAGTTTGTCGTAAAGCTCTTTTTCGCTGTTTACATTAAAACTATGGATGGGTTTTAAAATTTTCACAGCAGTACGCAAGCCCAAGTTACATTTGTACATAAATCCTTTATCGCCTGAAAAAGAGACATTTCTAGTGCCTTTTTTCACATACAATGCGCCTAACTGCGTTAGCTCGTCTGCTAATAAATCTTCAAAGCCAAATAAGGTTTTGGCAACCATGTTGAAATTTTCTTCCATTTTTTTCGTCTACGTCTAATAGATTGCAAAAATAACTTAATTTTGCAGAAAGCAAGAGATATTAGCGGATAATGGGTTAGGGATTGCAGCGGCATCCTTTTTGCAAAGGTTTTAAAGCCTATTTTTGGGTTAAACCTGATGTTTAATTGGTGTTTGATTCTTAAAAATAATTAAAGAAGGCTTTGTAAAAAGATATAGCGGAAAGCCCGACCTCGCCCTAAGGCGTGGTAACCCCCAAAAAACAATATGGAAAAACAAGAGACAGAATGGTTTACATCGTGGTTTGACACGCCGTATTATCATATTTTATACAAAGACAGGGATGATACGGAGGCGCATGCGTTTATGGACACCCTTAGTGATTATTTGAATATGCCTGAGGGCGGGAAAATTTTGGATTTGGCCTGCGGAAAAGGAAGACACTCGGTGTATTTAAACAAAATTGGTTACAATGTTACTGGCGTTGATTTAAGTGAAAACAGCATTAACTATGCTAAACAATTTGAAAACGATACTCTAAAATTTGAGGTTCACGATATGTGTAACCCTTACCCGGAAACCTTTGATGGAGTTTTTAACTTATTTACAAGTTTTGGGTATTTTGATGATGAAGCCGATAATTTAAGAACCATAAAAGCGATAAAAGCCGATTTGAACGATTATGGTTTTGGTGTTATTGATTTTATGAATTCGGATTTTGTAATTGATAATTTAGTACCTGAGGAAGTAAAAACGGTTGATGGTATCGATTTTTATTTGAAACGCTACGTGGAAGATGGCTATATTATTAAGGATATTGCATTTAATACGGACGGCAAAGATTTTAAATATCAGGAGCGTGTACGTGGTTTTACTTTAGCTGATTTTGAAACGCTTTTTGAACAAGCCGACGTGCATTTACTTGATGTTTTTGGAGATTATAAGTTAGGCCAATTTAGAAAAGCCTTCTCGGAACGTTTAGTAATGATTTTTAAATAAATAATTACAATGTTTTTTTAATCTAGAAAAACTTAAACACTCATTTTTTGAGCTTATTTTTAAATGAATAAATTTATATTTCCTGTAATTGCCGTTATTTTAGGCGTGCTAATAGCTACTATTACCAAGAATAAAAAATCTTGGAACATGAAGCTTATGCTCTCTTTTAGTGGGGCTTTTTTATTGGCTTTAACCTTATTTGAATTATTACCTGAGGTCTATGCACATCTCGATTCTAAACAAACGGGATTGTTTATTATGCTCGGGATTTTACTGCAAATTGTTTTGGAGTTGTTCTCTAAAGGTGCTGAGCACGGGCATGTACACATCCATAAAAACGAAACGCTATTTCCTTGGTGGTTATTTGTAAGTTTGTGTTTGCACAGTTTATTAGAAGGGTTCCCGATACATGAGCATAACGATATGGTTTATGGTGTTTTAATACATAAAATTCCTATTGCTACGCTTATAAGTATGTTTTTGTTTCAGTCGAGTTTTAGTAAACCTAAAATTGCTGTGTTTTTAGTGATTTTTGCATTAATGACACCGTTAGGAACTTTAATTTCAAATACTTCTAATTTAACAGAAACCTTTGCCCACGGTATTAATGCTGTGGTTATTGGTATGTTTTTCCATATATCGACCACTATTCTATTTGAAAGTAGCGACGGACATAAGTTTAACCTAAGTAAGTTTGTCGCTATTATTTTAGGTGTTGGGATTGCTTATTTGATTTAGAATCTAAATCAAATAAGCATTCTGTATTGTATAGCGTTCTGCTTAATATTTTTCGGAAATTGAGATAGTTTATATTTCTTAAAACGTCCAAGCTAGAATACGAGACACTTTATTTCCTTGTCCCATATTAATTACTTTAACCTCTGTAGCGCCTAGTTTTGTCAGCGATTTTTGCATTCCTTTTATTAAATCTTTTTTAGATACTAAGGTTGTAAACCACTTGCAGCTTTCTTTATGCAATGAGCTTTCATATAAATAAGTATGTAAAAAAGCTTTTTCACCACCTTTATAACAAAGCTCGTTATTGGTACCCGAAAAGTTACGGACTATTTTATCTGTCTTTTTACCTAAATTCTTTAATTTTTTAGTGGTTGCTTCATCAGCTTCTTCTTCAGAATTAAAAAACGGAGGATTACATATAGACACTGCGAAAGTCTCACCTTCATCTAAAATACCGTTAAAAATTTCGGCACTATCTTCTTGATGGCGCAGCTTAATAGCATTACCCATCTTGTTTTTATCTATTATTCTTTGCGCATTTTTTAACGAAGCGCCATCAATATCTGTAGCTACAAACTCCCAGTTATATTCTGCATAGCCCAAAAGTGGATAAATGCAACTTGCACCTGTACCGATATCTAATATTTTAACGCCGTTTTCTGTGTTTGCTTTTTTAACTAAATGTGCTATATGATGCAAATAATCTACACGACCAGGAATTGGCGGACATAAATTCTCCTCAGGAAACTCCCAAAACTTAATACCGTAATCTTTTAGCAATAAAGCCGTATTAAGTGCTTTTACAGCCTTAGGCTTAGCAAAATCTATAGTTACCGTTTGGTGTCTGTTTTCGAAAACAAAGGGCTTTAATTCTGGATATACATTACATAAAGCCTCTAAATCGTAACCCGATTTATGCTTATTTTTTGGATGAAAATTTGGAGTTGTTTTGATAATTTCTAGTTTAAAATTTCTATTATAATGCCAACACTACTAATAACTAAACACAACGGTGCATAATAGGTTGTATCCAGGGTGCCAAAAGTAGTCTGTTTTACGCTCTTAAAAAAGCCTACATATTTAAAATCGCCAATAGCACGAATAAAAAACAACAATGCTATAATCCAGCCAGTGTACTGCATAATCCAATTAGGCAAATAAACTGTTGCTACGCCCGACTTATAAAAGTAAAAACAACAAAACGCTAATAGCGCAAAGCCAACAATAGCACTATCCATTTTTTTAGGGTTTAAAACCCGCTCGCCGTTATCTTTAGTGGGTAGTGAGGCCTCAATACCAAATGTTCCGCCAGAAAACCAATTAAAATGAATAACCGCAAGCACAAGAAATACAATACTAAGTAATAAGGATAAAACAGCAACCATAATAATTAACGGAGTTTAAGCTACAAATTTAATAATTTGAACCTCGTTTTAGATATTGAAACGATTTCTTTTATCTTAGCCCAAAATAAATTTTGAGATGTTAAAAGCTGTAATTTTCGATATGGATGGAGTAATAATAGATAGCGAACCGCTACACCATTATGCTTATCATAAAATGTTTAGCGATGTTGGCGCCAATGTTTCTAATGAGCTATACGAATCTTACACCGGGCAATCTACGCTTAACGTTTGCAAGCAAGTTAAAGATCATTTTAATTTAGATGAAACTCCAGAAGCTTTAGTAGCCTTAAAAAGAAAACATTACGAATACATTTTTGAAAACGATAAAGATTTCGATTTAATAAATGGTGTTTTAGATTTAATAAAAAACTATCATGCTAATGGGCTTACTCTGGTTTTAGCATCATCGGCATCTATGCCAAGTATTGAACGTATTTTTAAACGTTTCGATTTAAACCAATATTTTAAAGCCAAATTAAGTGGTGCCGATTTAAAAGCATCTAAACCACACCCAGAAATTTTTGTAAAAGCAGCCGAAGCATCAGGTTTTAAAACATCGGAATGTATGGTTATTGAAGACTCTACCAACGGTATTAAAGCTGCAAACGATGCGCATATATTTTGCGTAGGTTTTGATAGTATACACTCAAAAAATCAGGATTATACCAATGCAAACCTAAAAATTGAAGATTTTAAAACTATTACCTTCGATAAAATTACGACGCATTTTTAGAACCTAATACCTAAATAATAGATTACCTCTACCCTACACATCATAGATTTGTATGTTGCTATTATGTGTTCTAATTTTAGTTTAGAGCCGAGTATCATCATCTATTACCAATTAGTTTTTACTCAAATTTTCAATTAAATTTAAATTTCCACAACCTAATATTTAAATTTAACACCTCTGTTTTATCTTAAAAAATAAAAATAACAACCTCAAAATCAACACACTAATACTTACTTCTGTTTTTTGGCACGCTGTTTGTAATTACCTAACTGTATAACATTAAAACATACAGATATGAAAAAGTATATATTCTTATTAGCCGGATTGGTCCTTGCAGGATTCACCGCTAGTGCAGACACAACAACCGCCAACCAAACAAACGAAGCATCAAATATTAACAGAGGTTACGGCAGCTCTTTCATATTTGTTGAAAACGGTATAGAATTTTCGGTATTTGCCGATGGTCAATTCGATTTCAATTTACAACGTCAAACATCAAACGTAAATGTATCATTACATTCTAGAAATCTAGATTTAAGTTTTAACTCTGGTTACGATTATAATGCATACGTGCAGTACGATGAATTTGGTGCAATTATTCAAATAGAAAACACACCTATTTATTACGATTATTACGGTAGAATTTCTCAAGCCGGAAACGTAAACATAAACTACAACAACAATGGTTACATATCTAGAGTTGGTGGACTATATGTGCATTACGATCGTTATAACAGATATTCTCACTATACTGGTTTTATAAACGTATATAACCGTGGTTACATTTACCGTCCATGGCACAATTATTACCGCACGCCATCAGTTAATTTTCGTGTAGTATTTAATCGTCCTTACCGTCAACATTATGCTCCAGTGCGTTATGTGTACAACCGTCCGTTTTACAACAACCACCGTCCATCATCAGCTATATATAGTCGTCGTGGAAATACTGTTGCCAGAAACCGTAATTACGCTACAGTAAATAGAAGTTCTAGAAACGTTACTAAAATTAACCGTAACGCACAAACCAGACGTAAAGTAACAACAAATAACAACCGTCGTTACACAACAACATCACCAAATAGAAACTCTAATGCAAAAAGTACAAACCGTAATTATACACAACGCAATAATAGTCGTGTAGTAAAAACAACACCAAACAGAACGGTTACTAAAACTACAACCACTAGATCTACAAGACCTAGTGCAAACAGTACAAATACTAGAAATGTAACCCGTACGAAAATAAATACGGTATCTAAAAATCCAAAAGCAACAAAGGCTCGTACATATACTAGAAACAGCAATAATACTAGAAGCACTAAACGTGTAGCTACCGTTACTAAAGCACCAAGAACTAGCAATAGTAAAGCCACACAAAGTAGTCGAAAATCTAGCAATAATACAAGATCGACAACAACTACCACACGTAGACGATCATAAAAATTTTGGTTGGTTAGTACGAAAATCCCTGTGAATAGTTTGCCTTAAAGCAACATCACGGGGTTTTTCATTTTTAATAGTTTGGGCGTTACCACAAGGGTCGGGCTTTACACTATATCTTTTTTAGCTTAGGCTACTTTAAGCAAGTTCAGACCTCAAATTAAAACATAAACTAAACCGATGCTATTTTCTTAATCTTTAAAAAAGGATGCCGTTGCAATCCCTAACGCGAGTTACGGCTGTGGTAATATGTTTTGGAAAGATTAAAATAACTTTAGTCCCTCTTCTTTTAACAAAACATCTTTAATTATTATTTAAGTCTTTTAACTTAATAAGCAAATAAATTACAAGACTGACTAAAGTTATCATTTGAGAAATTCCAAAACCAGCGGTAAACCATCCATAAAACACCAAAAAGCTTTGAATATCGCCATGGTGACTTTTAGATGCACTTTCACTATATAGTCCAGACAACCAATTTGTCAATGGCCCTAAAATAAAGATAATAAGACTTAAAACTACCAATAGTAGTTTAGGGAATTCCCTTTTATATAATTCTAATCCAAGAGATTTTCTATTAATTTTGCCAACCACAAAATATGCGGTAAACAAATATGCGACCAACGTAATTGATGGGAGTAAATAAGTCAAAATGAGAAAAGAAACACCTAACTCAACCAGACTAAAATACAATAAATGAATAATAAAATTTAAGATGGTATCAACAGCCGTCACAAATACAAATCCAAAAATCACCCATAAAACTAATAAAACATCATTTTTTTTCATCAGTCTTGAATTACATTATATCCACCACACTCACTCCATTATTCTTTTTAGTAATTTGAATTTGAGTAGAAATACGGTCTTTTAAATTTTCAACGTGAGATATTATACCAATCATTTTACCTTGCGATTGCAAAGTTTCTAAAGTCGAGATAACCGTTTCTAAAGTATTTTTATCCAAGGTTCCGAAACCTTCATCAATAAACAACGAATCGATTTTCACATTTTTACTAGCCAAATCAGACAATCCTAAAGCTAAAGCCAAACTAATAATAAACTTCTCACCACCACTAGATGTGTCTACCAATCTGGCCTGGTCCGTTTGGTAATGGTCTATTAAATTAAAATTAAGTTCCTCTTTAGGTTTGTAAGCCTCTTCCATTTTTAAAGAATAACGTTTATTCAATTTATACAAATGTACATTGGCAAGGTCTAGTAAATGCTTTAAAGTTAATCGTTGCACATATACATTAAAGGCATCTTTAGAATTCCCTATAATTTTAAATAGCTCTCTCCAAACATTGCAAACCGTTTCTTGAGCATCTATTTTTTTATAGATTTCTTTATTTCGATCTCTAATTTCCTTATCCTTTTTAAAGGCTTGTATAATCTCACCTTTTTCCGATAGCAGCGTTTTATTTGTCTTATTCAAATCTTCCAAAGCCAATTTACTCTCGGCCTCAGTAATTTCAAATGTTTTAATTTTTTTTAAATCTGCTTTAGCTTTTTCGTTAGATTCTCGGTATGCTTTTAAGCGAAGTTGTTTTTCTTTTATCGCTTCTTTATTTTTAGTGAACCGCACCAAATCGGCATCTAGAAGTATTGCTTTCTGAACCAATTCTCTTGTATCAAAATCGCTAACTTTTAATTGAGTATCAAAAACAGAATTTAACGTGTCTAGCTTTTCTCTTAAAACTAATACCTCCTTATTCGTTTCTATTTTTAAAGCTTCTTTTTTGTTTTGTAAATCTAAAAACTCTTGGCGTTTCTGCTTGCTTAACTCTACCTTTTTAGACAAAGCCATTCGTTCTGTTTGCAAAAGTTCTCGCTTATGTTCTACAGAAATAGCAATAGGTAAAATAGCTTCACGCTGTTTTTGTAATTGTTCTATTTTAACAGTAGAAACTGTAATCGTTTTAGAACAAACTTCTTTTGCTTTAAGTTGTATTTCTAACTTCTCCTTATTATTTTCTAACTTAGTGTTTACAACTGATATACTCGATTTTAATAAGTCTAAATTCTTCTCTTTTTTATTAAAATTCGCTATTAAAATTTTAAGGCTTTCAATAAACTCGCTACTCTTTTCTGTTGAAGGTAATTGGTAATTAAATTTAGATAGTTTTGCTTCTAACGCTGTCTCTAAATTATTACACATTTCTTTTAAATTAACAATTAGTTTTTGCTTTTCTGCAATATCTTTATTGCTATTTTTATTCTTTTCAGCAAGCGTGGCTACACCATTTTTAATCTTATTAAACCTCTCACTTTGTATTTTAAAAGTATCGTTTAATTTATTGCTACCGTTTTGTAATTGTTGAGCTACTTTTAACTTTTCATCTAGCAACAAAATATCCTGCGCTACTTTTTTAACCTCAATTTCAATTTGAGTTGCATTCGATAACTCACAATCTATATTTAATTGTTTCGTCTTTAATTTTAATGCTTTTACTTCATCATTAATTAGACCACTACGTTGCGTTAATCCATCGATGGTTGTGGTCGCTACAACTTCTTTTTTCTCTAATTCGTTTTTTGAAACAATTAAGGCTTGCAGCTTTTCTTTGCGTTTATTTAGTTCTAATTCCGATTTTGAAACACCTACCGAAACCAAATTCTCGGCAAACGGATGCTCTAATGAACCACACAATCCACAAGGTGTTCCTTCTGTTAAACTCTTACGATCAGCTTCATATTTAGAAATACTTTTCTCTAAGTTTAAAATTTTATCCGCATCTGCAACCGATTTTTCTTGAACTTCAATTTGTTGCTTAACCGCTTGTATTTCCTTTTTACTAACCTCTAATACCTTTGTAAGCGCTTTTTGTTTCGCTAATAAATCGGTTTGTTCTCTTTCAACTTTTAGTATTTGCTCAGATAGCGTTTTAAACTGTTTCCAGTTTGTTTCTTTGGTGGCTAATTTGGTTTTAGCCTCTAGTAAATCGGTTAAATTATTTTTAGATAATTTTAAAGTGATCTCAGCTAATAGCTTTTCTGTTTTTTCAATTTCGGCAGTTTCAACTTTTAGTAATTTATTACCCTCTTTTAAGCGCGCTTCTGTTTTTTCTACCTCTTCTTTTTTTACAGATACAAAATCTTGAGCTTCTTTTAAACTTTCTTTTTTAGCTTTTAAAGCAGTTAATTCACTTGCCCAATTGGATATTTGTAAATCAACATCCTTCAATAATTTATGCTCAGAAATAAAGCTTTGATCTATTTTTATTTTAGCTTCAGTATCCGCTAAATCTTTATTCAATTTAGTTTGTTCTTCTCTTAAAAACTTAATTTGGTTATCTAACGCTTCTAATTCCAATGTTGCTTTTTGCTTATTTTCAACTTCATTTTTAAGCTTACTGTCTAAGCCATTTATAGCATCAAATTTTGGTAACCAATCTGCAAACGTTTTGTCTGCCACATTTAGCAACTCTATTTCTTTCTGAGTTTGTGAACTTAGTTTTTCAACCTCAGGCTTTAAGGTTTTAAGTTCAGACTCTAAACGTTCTAATTGTTTAGATTTATCAACAGACTCTTGCTCTGTTCTATTTAAATTCTGAAGTAACTCTTTAAAAGGTGCTGCCTTTTCATTTAAATCTAACTGTTCTAATTCTTGTTTATGCTTTTCAATAAATAAATTTACCTCCTTAGATTCTATTTCTAATTTTTGAGATTCATCAAGTATTTTCTGAAATTTCACATACCATTCTACAATATTTTGAGTGGTTTTTATCTCCTTTTCAATCTTTAAAATTTCGGTATCGAGTGTTTTATCTTTTTGAGTTAACTCAACCTTAGCTTCTTCTGACAAAACATCATCGGAATTAATTCTAGACTGAATATCTTTAAGCGCATTTTCTTCTTTTGCTTTTCTTTCTTGAATGCTCTGCCCTATTTTTTTATAAATTTCTTCGCCTGTAATTTGTTCTAACAGCTTCCCTTTCTCAGGACCTTTAGCCGTTAAAAACGAAGCAAATTCCCCTTGAGCAAGCATTACAGACCGTAAAAACTGATTGTAATCTAATTGAGTTACTCGAACCACTTCTGATATTAAACTCCGTTTCTGACTCGCCAAAATAGCACCTGTTGTTAAGTTCTTTAAACTAACTTCTTCCTTTGGGTTTTTATACTTTTTACCAGATTTATCGGCAACCTTCATTCCCCAGAAGGCATCATAAACTATATTATCATTTTCAAAAGTTACTCTACTAAAAGCATCATCAGCACCATGGCTAACCACATCAATCAATGTGCCTTTAGAGCCATTAAATCTAGGTACATTATGATATAACGCAATAGTAATAGCATCTAAAATAGTAGTTTTACCTGCTCCTGTAGAACCTGTAATAGCATACAAACCAACATCTTTAAACTGTTCACTTTCAAAATCTATAACAATAGAAGTATTGGAGCGTAAAGAATTTATATTTTGTAATTCTATTTTTAAAATTTTCATAGTCCTTTACCCTTACTGATTCTTAACAGATTGTAAAATTTCATTAAAAGCATCTTCCACCTCTGGCCTGTTCTCTAAATCGAAACCAATTTCTTTACATTTCAATTTAAAAACTTCAGCTGGTAATAACTCTTTTATAGATTTTGTTTCTTCTAATAATTCCTCAATACCTTTTTGCCTACGCTGTGTTTTTAAAGCCGTTTTTAATATTTCAAACGGATAATTTTCTGCAGCTTTTTTTAAATCATCAGTATTTATGGTATGTGTCTCATTAAGCACAATTTCTACCCATGGTGTTAATTGGAATTCATTAGAAACCAAATTAGAAAATGCATCTATACATTCTGTTACGGTACCAACCAACTTATAAAACTCCCTAAAACGAGGAATAACAACATCGTCGATGGCACTTATTTTATTGTCTTCAACGGTTAAAACAATAATGTTTTTATTATAAGTTATTTCACTAAAACTCAAAATATGTGGTGAACCTGAATAGCGTACTTTATCATTTTCTCCAATTATTTGAGGTCGATGCAAATGTCCTAAAGCAATATAATCGAAGTACTCAGGGAAATCTTCAGCACCAATATGGCCCAATGTTCCTACATAAATATTTTGTTCGCTATCTGAAACAGAGCCTCCTGTTGCAAACAAATGCCCCATAGCAATAACGGGAGCATCGGTGGTATTTACTAGCTTACATTGCTCGGCAGCTGCTTGATAATGATTAATTAATGCTGTTTTATATTTATCAATAAGTTCGTCGAAAGATTCTCCGGCAACAGCTCTTCTAATATCACCATCACGCAAGTATGGAACGGCAGCAACAACTACTTTTTCACCTTCGATGTCAATTTCAAAAACTTCATCTTCTATCTCTTCCGTTGCTTTACCAACCACTTTAATCGATAAAGCATCGAGAATGTGTTTTGGTGCATTTAAAGTTCCTGCAGAATCATGATTTCCTCCGGTAATAATAATGGATTTGCAACTTGTACCTTTCAACTTCACCAAAAAGCTATAATACATTTCTAAACTTTGATTGGAAGGCGAACCCGTATCAAATACATCTCCTGAAATCAATAAAACGTCTATTTTCTCCGTACTGATATATGTTTCAATCCAACTTAAAAATAAAGTTTGTTCGGCTACTTGAGATTGCTCGTGTAATCTATGTCCTAAATGCCAATCGGCTGTATGAAGTATTTTCAAGTGATTTATGTTTTGTGCTATTTCGGAAAACTCTAAAAAAAATAAGGCAGACAGTGTAAACTATCTTATTCAACGAATTTAGACAAATAAAACCTCAAAATCAAGTTTGAACTAAACCTTCAAATACTTCTGAAGTAACTTAGAAATATCATCTGAAAATCTAAATTTGAAAACAATAAAACCGTACAGTACGGCAATTAAAATAGACTTTAATGCAATGTTTAAAATAGGATAAAATGGAAAGTCCCAAAAGTAAAAAAGAATAGCAAAACTAGCGATAAACAGCCCTATTTGTAACGTTTTTGGCGAAAATGGTGAGATTTTAAATTTTCTGTAAACAAAATATAACTTAATAGAATTGTATAAAAACACAGCTAAAAACGTAGCTAAACCGGCACCATTGATACCTAGAATAGGAATAAATAAAATATTAAAAGCTACCATAACAATAACTAAAACAACACCTAAAACCAGCACCATTCGGTAATAATCACTATTAAAAAGAATGGCATTGTTGCTACCTAAAAGTGAATCGTATAATTTCACCACACTAATCATAAACACCACGTAAAGCCCAACATTAAACTCTTCGGGAATGATTAAATAAAGCTGATTAATATTTAAAACAATTAATAAAAAGATGAAACCAGCAACAATAAATAAGTTTAGTGAGCTCTTCTTGTATAGATTTTCCAAAGCCTCATAATCATGTTCGTTTAAAAACTTAGCCGTCATAGGCATTAACAACTGATGCATAGAACGTTGTGGCACCGCAATAACAGCTGTGATGAATATAGCCACATTGTAATACGCAATTTCTTTAATTGGAATGTAATGCCCAAGCATCACTTTATCGACATCTAAAAGTGATGTTGCGATAGCTCCGGCAATAATTATTAAACCCGAATATTTTAAAATTCGACTTAAATTATTAATCTTTTTAAAGGTTAGCTTTGGGAATTTTAATGTGAATGCATATACCTTCATAATCAGCATTCTTACAAAATAAATAATAGCTAAACCAGACATAAACTGCTCTAAATCTATATATTCAAAATGAAAGGCCAACAAGAGTAACATAGTACCTACACGATGAAAAACTTCTTTCATAAAGTTCCCAAACACCGTTTGCATTTGCACTTTTGCCCAAGAAAAAAACAGCTCGAAATACGCCAAAGAAATTGCTATAACCACCGTATGCCACAAGTATTGTTTAATTATAGTATTTTTATTTGATAATAAATCGCCTATAAAACCATAACCAAAATACGTAAGCAAAACAATAGGAATAATAACCGCAATAGGCATTAATAACATAAGCGTTAAAAAGCCATTTAGTGATTCGCGCGTTTTGAAAGTAGTATAAAATTTAACTAAAGAGTTGTGTGCACCAAAGGCCATTAATGGCATTATTACATAGGCTAAAGAAAGCATATAGCCAACCATACCGTAATAATCATCACTTAAAAATTTAGTGTAAAGAAATAGCGTATTTATTGCCCCAATTAAAAACCCCAAATAAGTAGAGATTATATTTTTAAAAGATTGAGAAGCAACTATGCCCATTTTTTTTGATTCAATTTCATTATTAGTACTACGAAGTAAACGCGTAAAATGATAGATTATTAGGGCTTTTTTAAAACCGAAGCTAATTTAGAAGTCAAGCTTTTTCTACTATACTTTTGCAAACCAATAGCGTGCACTTCTAAATTTTTATTTTGATAGCTCTTATAATGCGCCAAGATAGTCGATTTTAACGATTTATAATCTGTGTAGTAAAAGTAGTTTCCGGTATTGGTTTCTTTTATGATATTTTCCACATCGGAACCTTGAGGTCCCAAAGCCAAAATAGGCCGATTTGAAACCATATATTCAAATAGTTTTCCAGGAATAATACATTTAGTTTCTTTGGAGTCTATCTCAACTAACAATAGAACCTGTGAGCTTTTTTGATAGATAATAGATTCTTTATGAGACACATACCCGGCGTTATTAACATGATTAGCAAGACCTACGGTTTCTATAGATTGTAAAACAGTTTCGCTAACGGCTCCCACAAAATTTAATTGAAAATCTTTAGAAAAACCCTCATGTTCCTGAACAAGTTCCGAGAGTACTTGCCATAAAATTATAGGATTTCTTTTTGATAATAACGAACCAATATGCGCTATTGTAAACTTAGCATCAAGTGGTTTAGATTCTACAGATTCATAATCGTAACCATTAGTAATAACCTCAATTGGTTTATTGGTAATGGCTTCAAATTCCGTTTTTGTTACAGAACTAGTAACAACAATATCGTCGGCAGTATTTAACACCAACTTTTCTAAAGCTTTGTGTTTTTGTTTAGATTTTTCCGTTAATTTCAACTGCTTATGGTAACCAATAGTAGTCCAAGGGTCTCTAAAATCTGCAATCCATTTTACACCTAATTTTTCTTTAAGCTGCAAACCAATAAGATGTAAACTATGCGGAGGTCCGGTGGTTATAATAGTTGAAATATTTTCCTTTTCTATATAATTTGAAAGATAAGCTACCGATGGTTTTACCCAGCTTTTGCGCGCATCTGGAATAAAAAAATTTCCACGAATATAAAGCATGGCTTTTTCAATAAAACTTTGCGTTTTCTGCTCGGGAATAATGCCTTTACTAATAGTGCTTGATGATTTCTTTGAAAACAGGCCTGCCAACTTATAAGGTTCACTTATAGGCTGTTTTATAATGGTAACATCTTTTGAAACTTCAGCAATTAAACTCTCGTCTACTAAAGGATAATTAGGGTTTTCGGGAATATAAACAATAGGTTCAACATTAAAATCGGGTAAATATTTTACGAATTTTAACCAACGCTGCACGCCTGGACCTCCTGCTGGTGGCCAGTAATAACTTATTATAAGTACTTTTAGTGCCTTCATTAAAAAAATTTCGATCTGCGTAGATGTAAAAAACTATTTCTTTTGAAATCCGTAGAAAAGTCCACCTAGTAGTAAAAGTCCAAATAAAACAGAACTAGCAAGTGCAATTGTACTTCCAGTTTTCACTACATCTGGATCAAACTTAAACACAATTTCATGATTTCCTGAAGGAATTTCTAAACCACGTAGCGTATAATTAACCCGTATATGATCGGTTTCTTCACCATCTATAAATGTTTTCCAACCGTTTCCGTAATACACTTCAGAAAACACTGCAAAACCTTTATTTGCATTGCTAGAAGCGTATTTTAAATAATTTGGTTTATGCTCAACAATTTTGATACTTGCTACAGAATCAACATTAAACTTTTTTGTTTCCGTTGGAATTATGGCATCTTTACCTTTAGTAAAAACAGCAACATGTTTATTATCTAAACTATCCAAAGCTTTAATTTCTTCATTAGCAGAATCTACCTTTTTAAGTTCGCTAACAAACCAAGCTGCACCATTCGCTTCTCTATTGGTGTATGGAAAGGTTTCTCCTTTTTCACCTTGAGCAATAATATATTTGGTATTAAACATATTAAGAACATTCATATTATTTTGAGAAATATAAAAATCGAAAACCTCACGGTATCGTTTTAATTCTGCCGCATTATATCCATTTAAAGAATTATGAAAGTATGATGGTTTTGATCGTCCTGAAACTAAATCGTAAACACGATAATAACTTTTATCTTGCAAAATAGCTTTATCAACCTCCGTAGCTTCAAACGGTTTATTCATTTTAATAGAAGATACAAAATCGTCACTATTTACATAGCGCTTATCTACACCAACTAAATCGAACAACAACAGCACAGCAAACCCAATAACAAGTAAGTTTTCTTTTAGCTTACCCTTTAAGTAATACCAAATTAAACCTGCCGATAGCAGTACTAAAATTAAACTTCTAAGGGTATCTGTTGTAAAAACGCTTTTTCTATCTTCTCTTAAGGCATCTACAAAATCTTGCCCATAATTCTGACGGTAAAAGCCATCGTTAACGCCAACAAAATCGAATAAAGACGATTTCATTACTAAAAATAAAAGCGATAAACCTCCAGTAATTATTGTGGCATACTTTAACGCATTTAGCTTTTCTTCTTCTTTTTCAAAATTATTGAACAAACGTACCAAACCAAAAATTCCCAACACAGGAATACATAATTCTAGTAAAACTTGTATTGATGTTACCGCCCTAAACTTATTGTACATGGGTACATAATCGATAAAAAAATTAGTTAAAAACCCTAAGTTTTTACCGTAAGATAATAATAAAGAAAACACTGTTCCGCCAACTAGCCACCATTTTAAACGGCCTTTTACTAAAAATAAAGCAAATACAAACAAGAACAAAATTACAGCACCAACATAAGCTGGAGCTTCTACAATAGGTTGGTCTCCCCAGTATAATGGAGCGCGCTTAGCTTCTTCTGCCGCCTGAGTTGTTGTGGCTCCTAATTTTCTAAAAGCCTCGTATGTAGCAGAATCTTTACCAACATTCTCTCCATTTCCTCCACCCATAAAACGAGGAATAAACAAGTTAAACGTTTCGGCAAAACCATAACTAAATTGCGTGATATAATCTTTATCTAAACCGTTTGAAACCTCTTTTGGAGATCCATCGGCATTAATGGTTAGTTCCGTTTTACCACGTGTGCTTTCCTTTACATACTCTTGCGTAGCCATTACGCTCGTTGCATTTAGAGCAATAGCAAGAACTACAGCTCCGAATAAAATTCCAACAGATTTAAAGAAATGAGGTAATACGTTTTTCTTGTAAGCATCTACTAAATAAGCTATGCCCAAAATAAGCACCAACAGCATTAAGTAGTAAGTCATTTGAAAGTGGTTCGATACAATTTCTAACCCCATAGCCAAAACAGTGAGTAAAAACCCAGCTATGTATTTTCGTCTAAAAGTGAGTATAATACCGCTCAACACCAAAGGCATGTATGCAATAGCGTGTGCTTTACTGTTATGCCCAACACCTAAAATAATAATTAAATACGTTGAAAACCCAAAGGCTAAAGCACCAAGTGCTGCGAGTTTGTAATCTACTTTTAGCACTAAAAGTAATACATAAAAACTCATTAAATATAAAAACAAATAATCGGCTGGACGAGGTAAAAAACGCAGTACAGCATCAATTTTTTTAATGTAATTATGCGGATATCTTGCTCCCAATTGGTAAGTTGGCATCCCTGCAAAAGCCCCATTAGTCCAATAGGTTTCCTCTCCAGTTTCAACTTTAAAATCCTTCTGCTGCTTGCTCATGCCAATAAACTGAACAATATCGCTTTGATAAATTTCTTTTCCTTGTAAAACTGGGCTAAAATAAGCCAATGATAATATTACAAATCCTAGGAGCACTAAGATGTGTGGCAATATACTTTTAATTGAAAATTGCATGAAAGTAGTTTAAAACAATGAATGTGAACATTAGTTATTATTTTCTTAGCATCGAAGTTTATCTTAAATTTTAAGAACTTTACGCTTTCGCGGAAATAAAAAAAGGTTGAAACCTTAATCCACTTCTTCGTAATCTACGTAATCGCCAACATCTTTATTAGACGTTCGTGTATTTGGAATTTTATCAATAGTTACTTCTCCTTCTTTATTAACAGGCTCTTGTTGTTGTTTTTGAAACTGACCTCCAAAGCGTTCTTCTGCTTTTTTTACGGCAAACTTCATTAAAAGCGGTGCAAAAATTCTAGAAAGCACTTTAAATAAATAATAGACTAAAACAATTATAAATATGGTTCTTAATAAACCCATAAGTGAAACTTTTGATTAAAACTAACAACAAAAATACAATTCTATACGTTTAAAAAACATTGAAAAATGATAAAAAATATATAAAATATCTATATTTGAAAACCCTTAATCATTAGTACTTAAAATTATAAAATCTACGCGTGTGTACAACGCGTTAAAAATTTCAACTATGAAAGCTATCAAATCGATTTTAATTCTCCTACTCACATTTTTTTCAACTCAAGCATTTTGCCAATATACCGATGTTATAAACTCTAACAGGCCAGGTGTTTCTCGTAGTGCCTTTTCTGTAGGTACCAATGTGGCGCAATTTGAAGTTGGCCCCTATATTATTGAAGAAGAACGCACGCCAGCCATAGGCTATAAAGTTTCAGGCTTTGGTGCCGATTTTGCTGTACGTTACGGATTATTATGGGAACAATTAGAATTAAACTTTGAAGGAAACTATCAAAGTGACAACAAATCGTATTTTTCAAATTTAGACAATAAAGACCGCCGTTCTAATTTTAAATATTTAACTCTTGGAGCTAAATATTTAGTTTACGATCCGTATAAAAATGCAGAAGACGATAAACCTAATCTTTACAGTTGGAAGGCCAACCACACCTTTAAATGGAAATCGTTAATTCCTGCCATAGCAGTTTATGCTGGTGCAAACTTCGATACTCCAGACAATCCATATACTGCAGACGCTATAGAAGGCTTTAGCCCTAAAGTGATGATTGCTACACAAAACAACTTTTCTGGAGGTTGGGTTTTTGTAATGAATTTAATTAAAGATCGCATAGGAACGGATCAATCGGACTTTTCATATATATTAACCTTAACGCATTCTTTCAGTCCACAATGGGTTGTTTTCGGAGAAACACAAGGCATTCAAAGTGATTATTATGCCGATAATTTGTTTAGATTTGGTGGCGCTTATTTATGGGGTAAAGATTTTCAGTTAGACACCGCTTTAACTTTTAACACAAAGGATACCCCATCTGTATTTAGCGTTAACTTCGGAATGTCTTACCGATTAGATTTCCATAAAGACAAAGAAATTGATAATGGAAATACCATTGAAGAAACTTCTAAACGCTCAGGAAAGAAAAAGAAAAAAGGCAGTAAAAAAGACGCAAAAGAAAGTACAAAAAAACCAAAACGAGACGCTATAGATTTTGAAGATTAATCTGATAAATTTATCATAACAAGTATATGATTACACTAAAAGAAGTAAAAAATAAAAAAGATTTAAAGGCATTTGTAAAATTCCCTTTCACGCTTTATAAAGACTGTGAATACTGGACACCTCCTATTATTAGTCAGGAGATGAACACTTTTAACAAAAACGAGAATCCTGTTTTTCAAGATGCCGAAGCTCAGTTATTTTTAGCCTACAAAAACAATGCTATTGTTGGCCGAATAGCTGCGATTACTAATAATTTAGAAATTCAAGACCAAAACATAAAAAAAATGCGTTTTGGTTGGTTCGATTTTATAGACGATTTAGAAGTTTCTAAAATACTACTCGATAAGGTTGCTGAAATAGGAAAAAGCAAAAACCTAGAATATACTGAAGGTCCAGTTGGATTCTCTAACTTAGATAAAGTTGGTGTCATGACGGAAGGTTTTGAGAGTACTACTCCCATGGTTACTTGGTATAACCACGCTTATTATGTAAAACATTACGAAGCAGCCGGATATGAGATTGAAAAATCGTATTCTGAAAGTCGTTTTCCTTTTGAAAATGTAAAGCCAGAATTTTTTAAAAAAGCACAAGAGCTTATAAAAAGACGCTACCAACTAAAAGCCTTAAAATTCACTAAAACAAGTGAAGTGATGCCTTATGTTGACAAAATGTTCGATTTGTTTAATGCGAGCTATGCTTCATTATCATCGTTTGTGGCCATTAACGATATTCAAAAAGCTTATTTCAAAAAGAAATTTATAAGTTTTGTAAATCCAGAATACATCAAATTTGTTGTAGATAAAAATGATGAATTGGTAGGTTTTGCTATTGTAATGCCAGCATTTACTGCTGCTTTAAAAAAAATGAATGGTAAGCTATTTCCTTTTGGTTTCAGACATATTTTGAATGCTAAAAAGAATAGTAAAGATGTTATTTTCTATTTAATAGGAATTCATCCGGACTACCAAAATAAAGGTGTGCATGCTGTGATTTTCAATGAATATTACGAGACTTTTAAAGAAAAAGGTATCCAAACATGCTTTAGAACTCCAGAGCTAGAAGATAACCACGCTATACATCAAATATGGAAACATTTTGACCCTGTAGTTTACAAAAGAAGAAAAACATACAAGAAACTTCTATAAAGTTTAGCTTCTTATTAAAACTAAAAAATCCGATTCAATTAAAATTGAATCGGATTTTTTTCATTCTATGTTATTGAACTACTCCTCGCCCATTGCCGCCATAACAGAAGCAGATAAACGTTTGTAAGTTCCGTTTTCTAAACGTTCTCTAATAGCATCAAATGCATTTAAAGTTTCAGAAACATCTTCTAATGTATGTGTTGCTGTAGGTATTAATCTTAATAAAATTAATCCTTTTGGAATTACTGGATACACAACTATTGAACAGAAAATACCGTAGTTTTCTCTTAAATCTTTTACTAAAGCCATAGCCTCAGGAATAGACCCCTTTAAGTATACTGGTGTTACACAACTTTGTGTTGTACCAATATCAAAACCACGCTCTTTTAATCCAGATTGTAATGCGTTTACGTTTTCCCAAAGTTTAGCTTTAAGTTCTGGCATAGTTCTAAGCATATCTAAACGCTTAAGAGCTCCAGCAACTAATTGCATTTGCAAAGATTTTGCAAACATTTGAGAACGTAAATTATATTTTAAATAATCAATTATTTCTTTATCACCCGCAATAAAAGCACCTGTACTAGCTAAAGATTTAGCAAAAGTTGCAAAGTATACATCAATATCATCTTGCACGCCTTGCTCTTCTCCAGCACCAGCTCCTGTTGCTCCTAAAGTTCCAAAACCATGAGCATCATCAACAAATAATCTAAAATTAAATTTTTGTTTAAGTGCTACTATTTCTTTTAAACGCCCTTGCTCTCCACGCATTCCAAAAACACCTTCAGAAATTACTAAAATTCCTCCACCTGTTTGTTCTGCCATTTTGGTAGCACGCTCTAAGTTTTTCTCTAAACTTACAACATCGTTGTGTTTGTAAGTAAAACGTTTTCCCATGTGTAAACGCACACCATCAATAATACAAGCGTGAGCATCAACATCATAAACAATAATATCGTTTTTAGAAACTAAAGCATCAATGGTAGATACCATACCTTGGTATCCAAAGTTTAACAAATAAGCTGCTTCTTTACTTACAAAAGATGCTAACTCATTTTGAAGTTGTTCGTGCAAATCAGTATGCCCAGACATCATTCTTGCTCCCATTGGGTATGCAGAACCATATTGTGCAGCTGCTTCTGCATCTACTTTACGAACTTCTGGATGATTGGCTAAACCTAAGTAGTCATTAATACTCCATGTGATTACGTCTTTTCCTTGAAACTTCATTCTATTAGAAATTTCGCCTTCCAATTTTGGGAATACAAAATAACCTTCAGCCTGAGACGCCCACTTTCCTAGTGGTCCTTTGTCTTTATAAATCTTTTCAAATAAATCCTTCATCTATTATAAATGGTATTGCTATTAAACTTTAGATATAACTGCAACCAAATTAAACAACTTTTAAGGAACACAAACAAAACGAGCTGTTTATGAAAGAATCAAGAATGTTTTGGTTTTAGTCAGTCCGTGCAAAATTAAATATTTATATGGATTGAGCATAATTTTTTACGATGCATTTGCGAAATATGGACAATAAAGTTGAAAAAAACTTCTATATCGATTTTTTGATGCATAAAAAAAGTCCATATTTCACAAATTAGTAAAATATGGACCTGTATTATGTAATATTATGCTTTCTTATTTTATGTATTGAATGCTTTGCGCAGCTGCTTCATTTTGTGAATCGAAGAAACCTTGATCGCTCATCCATTTATCACTGTAAACTTTACTCATGTAACGCGAACCATGATCTGGATAGATAACAACAATTTTATCTCCCTTTTTAAACGCTCCTTGTTCACCTAATTGCTTAATAGCTTGGGTTGCAGCTCCAGAAGTATAACCAACAAACATACCTTCTGTTCTAGCTATTTCTCTAGCGGTATGTGCACTTTCCTCATCGGTAACTTTTACAAATTGATCTATTACATCAAAATCTGTAGCACCTGGAATTAAGTTTTTACCTAAACCTTCTATACGATATGGATAAATTTCCTTTTCGTCGAACTCTCTTGTTTCATGGTATTTTTTAATCACCGAACCAAAAGCATCAACACCTATTACTTTTATATTTGGATTTTGCTCTTTTAAATATTTTGCTGTTCCAGAAATTGTTCCTCCAGTACCGCTACATGCCACTAAATGCGTTATTTCACCTTCAGTTTGTTTCCAAATTTCTGGCCCTGTAGAGTTATAATGCGCATCAATATTTAATTGATTGAAATACTGATTGATGTAAACCGAACCTTTTAATTCTTCGTGAATACGTTTTGCAACTTGATAGTACGATCTTGGATCGTCTGCACTAACATGAGCTGGGCATACATATACCTTCGCTCCCATGGTACGCAACATATCAATTTTATCCGGAGAAGATTTTGAACTTACTGCTAATACACACTCGTATCCTTTAATGATACTTACCATTGCAATACTAAAACCCGTATTACCAGAAGTGGTTTCTACAATAGTATCGCCTGGTTTTAAAATACCTTTCTTTTCGGCTTCTTCAATAATATAAAGTGCAATTCTATCTTTTGATGATTGTCCTGGGTTAAAACATTCTACTTTAGCGTAAAAATCCCCTTCGAACTTAGAGGTAATTCTGTTTAGCTTTACTAAAGGTGTATTGCCAACTAACTCTAATACATTATCAAATACTTGATTTCTGTGTTTCATAAATTCAATTTACAAGTTGCATGATTTAAACAAATCCATGCTTCTTAAAACTTGACAAAAATAAGACATTTTTTTTTATTAGCGCTTAATTCCCTCTAAATCTAGTAAAAACGCGTATTCCAACGCTACTTCCTTTAGACTTTCAAAACGTCCGGAAGCACCACCATGACCCGATTCCATATCTGTTTGCAATAATAATATATTGCTATCCGTTTTCAATTCTCTAAGCTTTGCTACCCACTTTGCAGGTTCCCAATATTGTACTTGCGAATCGTGTAAACCCGTTGTAACTAACATATTTGGATAATCTTTTGCTTCTACATTATCATATGGTGAATAAGATTTCATGTAATGGTAATACTCTTCGTTATTGGGGTTTCCCCACTCATCGTATTCTCCTGTTGTTAAAGGAATTGAATCGTCTAACATAGTCGTAACTACATCTACAAATGGTACAGCAGCTAAAACACCGTTGTACAATTCCGGATTCATATTAATAATAGCGCCCATTAATAAACCACCAGCCGAACCACCGTAAGCATATAGATGTTTATTTGAAGTATATTTTTCTTCAATTAAAAACTTAGAACAATCTATAAAATCTGTAAAAGTGTTTTTCTTGGTTAAAAGCTTTCCAGTTTCGTACCAATGGCGTCCTAAATATTCTCCACCTCGAATATGCGCAATGGCATAAACAAAGCCACGATCTAGTAAACTTAAACGAATTGTAGAAAACGAAGGATCTGTTGTTGAACCATAAGAACCATATGCATATTGTAATAATGGATTAGTTCCATCTAGCTTAATTCCTTTTTTATAAACTAAAGAAATTGGCACTTTTACGCCATCGCGAGCTGTAGCCCAAATTCGTTTAGATTCGTAATTTTCTTTATTAAACTTTCCACCTAAAACCTCTTGTTCCTTTTTAACTTCGCTTGTTTTAGTTTTAAAATTATAATCCATTACCGAACTTGGGTTGGTTAACGAATTAAATCCATAACGCATCACATCGCTATCAAAATCAGGATTATTACCTATATAAGATGTGTACGTTTCAGAATTAAAAGGTAGGTAATAATCTTCGCTACCATCCCAACTTATTATTCTAATATTGTTAAGTCCATTTTCACGTTCATTAACAACTAAATAATCTTTAAAAATCTCGATATCTTCTAATAAAACAGCTTCTCTATGAGGTAGTAAATCTTTCCAATTTTCTTTCTCAGTAGCTGTTTCGCTGGTTTTTAAAAGTTTAAAATTTGTAGCATCGTCACAATTAGAAATCACGTAAAACGCATCATCATAATGTGCAATACTATACTCCATATCGTCTGTTCTTTTTTGAAACATTTTAAAAGCAGCATCTGGAGTATCTGCACTTAAAATTTGATATTCTGAAGACAACGTGCTCGACGAACCTATAACAATATATTTTTTAGATTTTGTTTTATATACAAAGGTATTAAAGGTTTCATCTGCTTCGTGATAAACCTCTATATCATCTTTAGAATCGGTATCTAACTTATGTTTGAATATTTTATGAGAACGCAACGTTACAGCATCTTTCATGGTGTAAAACAATGTTTTATTATCGTTTGCCCATGTTGCGCTTCCGGTAGTATTCAAAATTTTATCGGCTAAAATCTCACCTGTTTCTAAGTTTTTAATTTGAACAGTATATTGCCTTCTACTTACTGTATCTGTAGAAAAAGCTGCCATTTTGTTATCTGGGCTAATAGAAATACCTCCTAAACTAAAGTATGATTGGTCTTTAGCCATTTCATTACAATCGAATAGAATTTCTTCTTCGGCATCTAAACTTCCTTTTTTACGTAAATAAATAGGATAATCTTTCCCTGTTTCATAACGTGTAATGTACCAATACCCGTTTAATTTATAAGGTAATGATGAGTCGTCTTCCTTAATTCGCCCCTTCATTTCTTCAAATAAATCTTTTTGAAAACCTTCAGTATGCGCCATTAAAGCTTTGGTGTAGTTATTCTCGGCATTTAAATAATCTATAACCTCAGGGTTTTCACGATCGTTTAACCAATAATAATTATCGATTCTAACATCATTGTGAATTTCTAATGTTTTTGATATTTTTTTTGCTGAAGGAATAGCGACTTCATTTATAGATTTACTCATATTTATATTTTTACACGAAGCGGCAAAAGTAAAACTTACGCTTAAAAGAATGGTTGCTATTTTCATTTTTCATTGTAAAATACAACAATTTGGCTTAGTATTTGATAAATTTGCAGCTACCAACCCCCTTAAAAAATTTTAAAAATATGTTTGGAGACATGATGGGCATGATGAGTAAACTCAAAGAAGCCAAGAAAAAAGTAGAAGAAACAAAAAAACGTTTAGACACCGTTTTAGTAGATGAAGCTAGTAACGACAATAAGCTTAAAATTACATTAACAGCCAATAGAACTATTAAATCTATTGACATTGATGATGCTTTGTTGGAAGATAAAGAGCAACTCGAAGATTACCTTGTTTTAACATTAAACAAAGCTATTGAAAGAGCTACTCAAATTAACGAAGCAGAGCTTGCTGCTGCCGCAAAAGACGGTATGCCAAATATACCTGGTATGGATATGTTTAAGTAAGTTTATTTATAGTTTCAATAATTCACTCAAAAGTTTGTCATGCATAGCATTAGTGTAATCTAAATGCGTTACCATACGCAGCTTATTACCACCCATGCTTATAATATGTATATTTTTATCGGCTAATTTTTGAGTGAATTCTTTTTCATTAACGTTGTTGTTCAATTCAAAAATAACAATATTAGTTTCTATAGGTTCTACCGATTTCACGATAGAACGTTCTGCTAAAACGGCACCTATTTCCTTTGCTTTTTGGTGATCTTCTGCCAACCTTTCAATATTATTATCCAAAGCGTATAAACCTGCTGCAGCCAAATATCCTGCTTGGCGCATGTTGCCACCAAATATTTTACGAATTCGTATGGCGTTTTCCATTATAACCTTATCACCAACCAAAACAGAGCCTACAGGGCAACCTAAACCTTTACTTAAACATACCGATATAGTATCAAAAGCTTTTCCGTATTGCTCAGTTGTTTCATTTTTTGCTACCAAGGCATGCCACAAACGAGCTCCATCTAAGTGAAAGCCTAGGTTATTTTCATCGCAAACGGTTCTAATTTTAAGTATTTCATTATAATCCCAACAAGAACCTCCTCTTCTATTCGCCGTGTTTTCAATTTCAACTAAACTTGTTTTACTGTAATAGTAAGCTTCTGGGTTTATGGCTTGTTTTACATCTTGTGCAGAAAAAATGCCATTATTAACATCTAATAAATTACAAGACACACCGCTGTTAAAAGACGCTCCACCAGATTCATAATTAAAAATATGCGCATATTTATCACAAATAACCTGATCTCCAGGATTGGTATGTAATTTAATTGCCGTTTGGTTTGCCATAGTCCCACTCGGAAAAAATAAAGCCGTTTCTTTTCCAAACATATTGGCTATTCTAGCTTCCAACGCGTTTACCGTTGGATCTTCTCTAAACACATCATCTCCCACAGCAGCTTGCATCATGGCATCTAACATAGGTTTAGTTGGTTTGGTAACGGTATCACTTCTTAAATCAATAATCATATTTTCAATTTGTGGATAAAGCTATAAAATTATATTCAGATTTGTTTTCTGCTAGCTTAAAGAAATCCTATTTTTGTTAGAAATAAATTGATACATGATAACTTCCGATCAAATTAAAGATCTAAATACCCGCCTCGATAAACTTAGGCACTATCTTTGACATAGACGCCAAACTGATAGAAATACAAAACGAAGAAGAACAAACCTTTGACCCTAATTTCTGGAACGACTCCAAAGCAGCAGAAATTATAATGAAATCACTACGTGTGAAGAAAAAATGGGTAGAAGATTATAAAACAGCAAAAACCAGATTTGAAGACCTTGAAGTTCTTTATGAATTTTTTAAGGAAGATGAAGCTACTGCCGAAGATGTAGAAGCTCAATACAATTTATTAGCTACACAATTAGAAGATATTGAGTTTAAAAATATGCTTTCTGAAGAAGGTGATAGCTTAAGTGCCGTACTGCAAATTACAGCTGGTGCTGGTGGAACAGAAAGTTGCGATTGGGCAAGTATGCTTATGCGTATGTACTTAATGTATGCTGAAAAAAGCGGTTTTAAGGTGAAGGAACTCAACTTTCAAGAAGGTGATGTTGCTGGTATAAAAACCGTAACGCTAGAAATCGAAGGCGACTTCGCTTTTGGTTGGTTAAAAGGTGAAAATGGCGTACATAGATTAGTGCGTATTTCTCCGTTTGATAGTAATGCCAAACGCCATACAAGTTTTGCTTCAGTTTATGTGTACCCTCTTGTTGATGATACTATTGAAGTAGAAATAAACCCTGCCGATATAGAAATAACAACCGCAAGATCTAGTGGTGCTGGTGGGCAAAATGTAAATAAAGTTGAAACCAAAGTACAACTGACACATAAACCTACAGGTATTCAAATATCGTGTTCGGAAACACGCTCTCAACATGATAACAGATCGCGTGCTATGCAAATGCTTAAATCGCAATTGTATGAAATTGAACTTCAAAAACAATTGGCACAACGTGATGATATTGAAGCTGGAAAAATGAAAATTGAATGGGGTAGCCAAATTAGAAACTACGTAATGCATCCCTATAAATTAGTGAAAGATGTACGTACCGCTCATGAAACCGGTAATGTAGATGCCGTAATGGATGGTAATATTGACAGCTTTTTAAAGGCCTATTTAATGATGATGGGACAAAAAATGGAAGACGACGGCCAATTATAACATAAAAAAAGAAAACCTCACAGGTTTTAAATCTGTGAGGTTTAATTAAAACATACTATTACAATGACAAAAATTTATCATAACCCACGTTGTTCAAAATCGAGACAAGGCCTAGAAATCCTTGAGAATTCTGGAAAACCCTTCGAAATTGTAAAATATTTGGACGATAACCTTTCCGCGAAAGCGTTAACAGAAATGGTAACACTTTTAGGTATTAAACCTATAGAATTGGTTAGAAAAAACGAAGCCATCTGGAAAAGTGATTTTAAAGGTAAAGATCTAACCGACACTGAAGTTATTGAAGCTATGGCTAATAATCCTAAGTTAATAGAACGTCCAATTGTTATAAATGGTAAAAAAGCAGTTATTGGTCGTCCACCAAGTTTAATTTTAGACATTCTATAAGCCAAAAATTTAAGGTTTATTTTAACATAGGTTTAACTCAATAAAGCTAAACCATCCCATAGTTTTGCAGTCTAATAAACTAAAAGACCAGCATGGGAAAAAGAATACATTTATTTGTTTTTTTAAGCTTATTTTCTACACTCTTATTTGCACAAAAAGAAGTAACAATAAGTGGTAAAGTAATAGACAAAGAAACCAACGAACCTTTAGAATATGCAACTATTGCATTCTTCAATAAAAAGGAAAACAAGATTGAAACCGGAGGAATTACAGATTTAAAGGGAAACTTCTCTATCCCTGTTCCTGTTGGTTTATACAACATTACAATTGAGTATATCTCGTTTAAAACTATTACTATTGCTAATAAACAAATTAGCAAATCTGAAAACATTGGGTCTTATTCTTTAGAATTAGATACAGAATCTTTAGGCGAAGTAGAAATTATTGCCGAGCGTACCACAGTTGAAATAAAGCTTGATAAAAAAATCTACAATGTTGGTAAAGATTTAACTGTAAGTGGCGGATCTGTTAGTGATGTTCTAGATAATGTACCATCTGTTTCTGTAGATGCCGAAGGTGGTGTTGCTTTACGCGGAAATGACAATGTACGTATCTTAATTAACGGAAAACCATCTGGTTTAGTTGGTTTAAATTCTGCCGAAGCACTACAACAATTACCTGCAGATGCTATTGAAAAAGTTGAAGTTATTACTTCTCCATCAGCAAGATATGAAGCTGAAGGAACGGGAGGAATTATTAATATTATTCTACGCCGTAGTAAACTGTTAGGTTTTAACGGTTCTGTTACAGCAAATGTTGGACACCCTGATGCGGCTGGATTATCAGGGAACATAAATTACAGAACTGGTAACGTAAATATATTTAACACCACATCTTACAGATACAGAGAAAGTGTTGGTAGATGGTATAATGATGTTAAGTATTTTGATGAAAACACACCAGATTTAGATGAAAAACGTAATTGGGATGATACGCGTAAAGGTATTACAACCAATACAGGTATTGAGTGGTATATTACAGACTCAGCATCATTAACCAACTCTATTGTTTATAGTGATAATAGTAGCTACAACAACTCAATTAATAACTTGGTTCAGTTAAATAAAATAACAAATGAAACTAGCCGAAGTGTGCGTCGTGATCCTGAAGAAGGTGAAAGTGGAACATTTCAATATGCTTTAAATTTCATGAAAGATTTTAAAACGGACGGACATAAATTTTCTTTCGATTTTCAATTTGAAAATTCTAATGATGACGAATACTCATTAATTAGCGTTGATGGACTTGATACCGATATCTTACAAACCTTGGAAGATGAGCAACAAATATTATTACAAACAGATTACGTATTACCTTTAGGTGAAAATAGTCAAATTGAATTGGGGTACCGTGGAGATTTCACGACTACCGAAACGGATTATCAAGTTTCTCTACTTAATGATGCTGGTGCCTTTGAATTAAACACCAACTTATCGAACCTGTTTAACTTTAAGCAATATTTAAACGCTGCTTACTTTCAGTTTGGTAGTAAAATTGATAAATTCTCATACCTATTAGGTTTACGATTAGAAAACACTAAATACACATTAGATCAACCTACTTCTGGTGATTTTAAAAGAAAAAACTTTACAGGTTTATTCCCTACAGTTAACGTAAGTTATAAATTTAATGAAGATGCAAGTATGACGGTTGGTTATAACCGAAGATTACGTAGACCACGTGGTTTTATGTTAAACCCTTTCCCTTCTCGTTCTAGTTTAACTAACGTTTTTCAAGGAAATCCAGATTTAGACCCAACTTACTCTAGTGTTTTTGATATTGGCTATTTAAATAGATTTGGGAAATTCACTTTAAGTTCTTCTGTTTACTACTCACACTCTACAGATGTAATGACATTTTTAAGTAGAGATAACGGAGAAACTGTGTTTATAAATGGAGAAGAATTTCCTGTAATAGAACGTGGTCCAGTAAATTTAGCAACCGATGATCGTTATGGTTTTGAATTCAATTTAAACTACAGCCCTACTAGAAAATGGCGTATAAATAGTGATTTTAATATTTACAAATTAGAACGTAACGGAAGTTTTGAAGATGTTAATCTAACAGCAAATAACTTAACATGGAATGCACGTTTAACAAATAAACTTACACTTCCATATTCTGTAGATTGGCAAACAAACTTTAGCTACCGTGGACCAACTGTAGATTCACAAAATGACAGAAGAGCTAGCGGAACTGTAAACACAGCGTTTAGTAAAGACATATTAAAAGAAAAAGCTTCTATAGCATTTAACGTTAGAGATGTATTTAACACGGGAGTAAGCAGAAATGATATAACTGCAGATACCTTTACATCATATCAAGAAATTCAATTTAGAGGTAGTACAACGTATAACCTAGCCTTTAC
Organism: Algibacter lectus; assembly: GCF_900112395.1. Lineage (GTDB taxonomy): Bacteria > Bacteroidota > Bacteroidia > Flavobacteriales > Flavobacteriaceae > Algibacter > Algibacter lectus. The sequence continues at coordinate 37,296 of NZ_FOLN01000015.1, read as the reverse complement.
ATACCGTTTTAACCAACAAAAACAACAGCAACGTGGCGAACGTGGCGAAGGAGGGGAAACTATGGAAATGTAGTTTACCGCAACCTAAGTTTTAATACTTCAAATAAAAAAACTCAAAGCTTAACGCTTTGAGTTTTTTTATACCAGAAAATGAAGCATAAAAAAAAGGAAGCTCTAATAGAACTTCCTTTTTTAATATATTTTCAATTAAGTTTTAAGCATTTAATCGCTTTGCTTTTTTCTCTTCTCTAATTTCTTTTAATCTTTCGATTAAAGCACCTCCAACCCAATAAGGAATTACAAAGGTTACTAAGAAAATCATTAACCAAAATCCTAAAGTTAATATACCTAAAAATGCTAAAAAGCCTAAATATTGATCAAAATCAAACATAATTGTTGGTGTCTTTTATAAATGTGCCACAAATATAATATAAACCATTTTGTTTTCCAATAACAATGTTAAGATTTATCAACAGGTTATTCACTAATCTAAATTAGGTTGCGGCGTCATACGTAAATAAGGCTTCACTTCCTTAAATCCTTTTGGAAAAATTGCAGGAATATCGGCCGTTGCAATTGCTGGTACTACCACACAATCATCTCCATTTTGCCAGTTTGCAGGTGTTGCTACTTTATGGTAAGCTGTTAATTGTAGAGAATCTACAACACGTAATAACTCATCAAAATTTCTACCTGTAGAAGCAGGATAAGTAATCATTAATTTCACCTTCTTATTATTGTCAATTACAAAAACAGAACGCACGGTAAGTTTGCTATCTGAATTTGGGTGAATCATATCATAAAGTTCAGAAACCTTTCCATCTTCATCTGCAATAATCGGGAAGTTTACTGTGGTATTCTGTGTTTCGTTAATATCTTTTATCCAACCGTGGTGAGATTCTACCCCATCTACACTCAATGCTACAACTTTTACGTTACGTTTTTTAAACTCATCGGTATATCTAGCTACGGTTCCTAACTCTGTAGTACAAACTGGCGTATAATCTGCTGGGTGTGAAAATAGTATTCCCCAACTATCACCTAACCATTCGTGAAAGTTAATTGTTCCTTCAGATGTTTCTGCTGTAAAATTCGGAGCTTCATCTCCTAATCTAATTGTTGCCATTTTTATATTTAGTTTAAAATTAATTATTATTTAAATTCATTATAAAGATAATTCATTTTTAACAGGGCAAATAATTTTTAATCTTATGAATTTGTTAAAAAATTTACGAGAAAAACTACGACATTCCTCATAATAAAACAGACTAAAACGATTAACTTTGTAACTTATAATTAAACCATTAATGCCATGAGTTACAGAATAGAAAAAGATACTATGGGTGAGGTAAAAGTACCTGCCGATAAACTTTGGGGCGCACAAACAGAGCGTTCAAGAAATAACTTTAAAATAGGATCCGTTGCATCTATGCCGTTAGAAATTATCTACGGTTTTGCTTACTTAAAAAAAGCTGCTGCTTACACAAACTGCGAATTAGGTGTTTTAGATATTGAAAAAAGAGATTTAATTGCACAAGTTTGTGATGAAATTTTAGAAGGTAAACACGACGACCAATTTCCGTTAGTAATCTGGCAAACAGGTTCTGGTACGCAAAGTAACATGAACGTTAACGAAGTGGTTGCTAATAGAGCACACCAATTAGCAGGAAAAGTGGTTGGTGAAGGCGAAAAAACAATTCAGCCAAATGATGATGTAAACAAATCGCAATCATCAAACGACACCTTCCCTACCGGAATGCATATTGCAGCGTATAAAAAAATAGTTGAAACCACAATTCCTGGTGTAAAACAACTTAGAGAAACATTAAAGAAAAAATCTGAAGCTTTTAAAAATGTTGTAAAAATTGGACGTACACACTTAATGGATGCTACGCCTTTAACTTTAGGACAAGAAATTTCGGGTTATGTAGCACAATTAGATCATGGCTTAAAAGCTTTAGACAACACTTTGGCTCACTTAAGCGAATTAGCTTTAGGTGGTACAGCTGTTGGAACAGGTTTAAATACACCTAAAGGCTACAGCAAACGTGTTGCAGAATATATCGCAGAATTTACAGGATTACCATTTGTAACTGCTCCTAATAAGTTTGAAGCACTAGCTGCTCACGATGCTTTGGTAGAAACACATGGTGCATTAAAACAACTTGCTGTTTCATTAAATAAAATAGCTAATGATATTAGAATGATGGCCTCTGGACCACGTTCGGGTATTGGAGAAATTATAATTCCAGCAAACGAGCCTGGAAGTTCTATTATGCCAGGCAAAGTTAACCCAACACAGTGTGAGGCTTTAACTATGGTTTGCGCTCAAGTTATGGGTAATGATGTTGCTGTATCCGTTGGAGGTATGCAAGGACATTACGAACTAAACGTATTTAAACCAGTTATGGCTGCCAATGTTTTACAATCGGCTCAACTTATAGGTGATGCATGTGCTAGTTTCGAAGAAAATTGCGCTGTTGGTATTGAACCAAACCAAGAAGTAATTACAAAGCTACTTAACAACTCGTTAATGCTTGTAACAGCTTTAAATACAAAAATTGGTTACTATAAAGCTGCTGAAATTGCAAATACAGCACATGAAAACGGAACAACTTTAAAAGAAGAAGCAGTACGTTTAGGATATGTTACCGCAGAAGATTACGATGCTTGGGTAAAACCAGAAGATATGGTTGGTGCTTTAAAATAGTCAACAACCTTTTATATATTATAAAAGCCGATAACGTTTGTTATCGGCTTTTTTGTTACCGTAAATCTAAGGCTAGTTTAAATTGTACAACTAAGTTCTTTTAGACTCACTTTAAAGCGTTTAATAGCTCTTTCTTATCGCTTAAAACAAGTGTTCTTAGCATTGTAGCATAACAGCACATTAGGGACTTTACAACTGAAGTATTATAATGCTTCTACTTTAATAATAATGCATAAAAAAAGCTCCTCATTTCTGAGGAGCTTTTAATTTTATAAATAGATTTCTGTTTTTACAGAAATTGAAAACTCATAATAAATTATGCTTTTCCGTCCATTTTATCTTTAAGCGCTTGTAAAGCATCATTGGCATCACCTAAAGTAGGCTTTGATTCTGCTGCTTGTGATTCAGCTTTTCTTACTGCTTGCTTAACCATTTTAGCTTCTTCTGCTCTAAATACAGCAGTGTGAGATGCTACAACTCTTTTGAATTCTTTATTGAATTCAATGATTTTAAATTCTGCAGCTTCACCTTTCTTAAGCTTAGTTCCATCTTCTTTCTCTAAGTGACGAGATGGTACAAATGCAACGATATCTTCGTTAAACTCAATAGTAGCTCCTTTATCAACAATCTCAGTAATTGCTGCGTTATGAACTGTTTCTAAAGCAAACTCAGTTTCGTATTTATCCCAAGGGTTAACAGTTGTTTGTTTGTGTCCTAAAGATAATTTACGACCTTCAACATCTAACTCTAATACAACCACATCTAATTTATCTCCTACAGCGCAGAATTCAGATGGGTGCTTAATTTTCTTAGTCCAAGATAAATCAGAGATATAAATTAATCCGTCAATTCCTTCTTCTAATTCAACAAAAACACCAAAGTTTGTAAAGTTACGTACAATACCTGTATGCTTAGAAGCTAATGGGTATTTAGACGTAATATCTGTCCATGGATCTGCAGATAATTGCTTGATACCAAGAGACATTTTACGATCTTCTCTATCTAAAGTTAAGATTACTGCTTCAACCTCATCTCCTACAGAAACGAAATCTTGAGCAGAACGTAAATGTGTAGACCAAGACATTTCAGAAACGTGAATTAATCCTTCAACACCATCAGCAACTTCGATAAATGCACCGTAATCAGCGATTACAACAACTTTACCTTTTACTTTATCACCAACTTTCACCTCTTCTGCAAGAGCTTCCCATGGGTGTTTAGATAATTGTTTAAGACCTAATTGGATTCTAGATTTGTTTTCATCAAAGTCAAGAATTACAACATTTAATTTTTGATCTAACTCAACAATCTCATTTGGATGGTTGATACGAGACCAAGATAAATCTGTAATATGAACTAATCCGTCAACACCACCAAGATCGATGAATACACCGTAAGAAGTAATGTTTTTAACAACACCTTCTAATACTTGACCTTTTTCTAATTGACCAATAATTTCTTTCTTTTGGATTTCAATATCAGCTTCAATAAGAGCTTTATGAGATACCACTACGTTTTTAAACTCATGGTTGATTTTCACAACTTTGAATTCCATAGTTTTGTTTACATACTGATCGTAATCTCTAATTGGTTTAACATCAATTTGAGATCCTGGTAAGAATGCTTCAATTCCGAAAACATCTACAATCATACCACCTTTAGTTCTGCATTTCACAAAACCGTTAACGATTTCTCCAGTTTCGTGTGCTTTATTTACACGATCCCATGCTTGGATTACACGAGCTTTTCTGTGAGATAATACTAATTGACCTGTTGCATCTTCACGCACATCAATTAATACTTCAACTTTATCTCCTACAGATAAACCTGGATTGTAACGAAATTCGTTTAAAGAAATAACACCTTCAGATTTTGCGTTAATGTCAATAATAGCATCTCTATCAGAAATGTGTACTACTGTACCTTCAACAACCTCATCGTTTAATGTGTCAACGAAATTTTCAGCTACTAGTTTTTCAAATTCTTCTAATTGTTGGCTATCAACTTCATCAATTCCTTCTTCGTAATTGTGCCAGTTAAAATCCGCTAAGAATTTTTCAGGGTTTGCTTTTGCTTCAGATACAACTGGAGCTCCAACATTGTTTGCTTCAGTTGCTTCAACTTCAGCTGGGTTTGCGTTTTCCGCCATTTAATTAAATTTAATAATGTGTTTTAAATACATCGCTTTCGCGGAAATAAAACATCATTATGTTTTTGTATTCTATATGTTTTGGAAGATTTAAGCGAGTAACACACAGAAGTGTTATTTTTATATAAATTTTCATTCCTTTTATCTGTTCCAATAAATCGCTAAAAGGAGTGCAAAAATACATATTTTCAATCAATTAGACTAATTTTAATAAAAAATTTTAAAGCACTGATTACTAGCAAAATAATAAAATTGAGAAAAATCTTCAAAATTGGCATCGGTTTTGCTATATTGAACCTGTTAAACAAAATTAAAATCTACACTTATGACAATGAAAGCAAAGTACCAACCTGTATTAGATCTAGGCGAAGCTTTAAACATCCAAAATGGTGATGTAAAAGAAGAAAACGGACAATTAAAAGTTACAGGAACAGCTAATACACCTTACGAAAAGAACCTAATTTGGGATAAAATAAAAGAAATTGGTGGTGAAAACCCTTCTGATATTATGGCTGATATTAAAGTAGCCGATGAAACTGTTTTCCATAGACACACCGTAAAAAGCGGAGAAACTCTTGGTAAAATAGCGATTCAGTACTACGGAAAAGCTGCTAAATACCAAGATATTTTTAAAGCTAACTCTGATATTTTAAAGAATCCAGATGTAATTCACCCTGATCAAGAATTAATTATTCCTAATCTATAAGGTGTAAATCATATTTATAAAAAAACGAACGTCTATTTATTTAGGCGTTCGTTTTTTTTATGTTTTATTCTAAAGTTAAGCACTAAGTCCTGCTTACTGAATATTCATTATTTACTGGATACTATTTTACTGCCAACCGAAAACTTATTCGCAATCTTCAATTGTCATTTTGGCAAGACGTAAAATTTTATCAAATTGTTCATCTAATGTCATGTCTGAATTATCAATTTCGATAGCATCAGCAGCTTTAACTAAAGGTGAATCTTCGCGAGTAGAATCTATATGGTCGCGTTCTTGAACGTTTTTCAAAACATCTTCATACAAAACTTGATCACCACGTTCAATAAGTTCATCGAAACGACGGACAGCCCTTTTTTCCGCGGAAGCGATCATGTATAATTTAAGTTCAGCATCTTTAAAAACTACGGTCCCAATATCTCTACCGTCCATTACCACACCTTTATCTTGCCCCATTTTTTGCTGTTGCTCAACTAGTTTTTGTCTCACCTCCGAAATGGCAGCCACTTTACTTACAAAGCTAGAAACCTCTAAAGTTCTAATGGCTCTTTCTATATTCTCGTTATTTAAATATACTTCGGCAAAACCTAATTTCTCATTAAATTTAAAAGTAATATTAATATTATCGAGCTGATAAATTAAAGCTTCCACATTAAAATCATCTTTAGAAATTAATCCGTTTTGCATAGCATAATAAGTCACCGCACGATACATGGCGCCAGAATCGACATAAACGTAACCCAAATATTTTGCTAACTGCTTGGCTACAGTACTTTTTCCGGTTGAAGAAAATCCGTCGATGGCTATGGTAATTTTGTTCATGTATTTTTAAAGTTGAAACGTGACTATTATAATGTACTCTGTATGACTTCTATTTTGAATTTTCAAAAATACTTAAAGAAATATAAAGCAAAAAGTAAAACGGTTTAAATTAAATGGAAAGTGAATGGCTATTGCAAATCTATTTGTAAACCAAAAAAGTTAGCATTTGCAGCACTAGTGTATTTGGCGTGGGTATAACTGAAACGCATTTTATTCATTTTAATAGAGATACCTGCCGAAATACCAGAGAAATTACGTTGATCTACAATTCTTAACTCCTCACCTCTTCTAAAATTATATCCTAATCTAATATTGAATCCGCTTTCTGGGAAAAGCTCGGCACCTAGAATGGTATGCCTAATAACCTGACCGACAAATCCTATTTTTTCTGAAGAACTTGCCCCACTTAAATCACTTGTTTCTCTTGCCGGATTAGGTCTGCTAATAGGCCACTCTTGCAAGTTTTCAAAAGTAACATGCCAACGTATGGGCACATGTTCTAACCTTTGAGACACACCTAAACTAACCTCGAAAGGCAACGACTCTTTTAAACCTGCGTAGGTTGTAATTTGTGTTCCAAAATTACGGACTACCAAAGCAGCATTAAAATCTAAATCTTCATTAATATAAATTAATCCTAAATCTACAGCTGCACCAAAAGAACTGTATTGTTCTAATTTTGAAGTAATTAATTTTAGATTTGCCCCAAAATAAAAATCTGAATATCCAATTTGTGTAGCATAACCTACGGATAATGCGGTTTCGCTTCCGCTGAAAGTTCCTGTGGAATTTCCATCTTCATCATAACCATCAAACTGTCCGTAATTTACATAGGTAATTCCTGCATGTACGGTTTGCGTGCGCCTATCTATGGTATAAGCATAAGACGCCGTTCCGTAACCTATACCGCCTAAATAACTCACATAATTTAAGGCTAATTGATTATCCATTTCTACATTAATAGCAGCCGGATTATAAAGCCCTTGCGTAACATCGTAATCTACATTAGTTAGAACTTTACCTCCCAGTGCAGCTTGGCGAGGTGACGATATTAAATTCAAAAATTGATATGTAGACTCACCTCCTACTTGCGCAGTTGCAAGTAAGCCAAATGAAAAACAAAAAAATGTTGCTATTTTTTTAAACATAGTTCCGGCTGCAAAGAAAATAAATCTATCTTAAAACGAACACATGTATTTTTTATTTTAATTTAAAAAGTATTCCTTGTGCTTTTCATCTTGTTTTATAGATTAAATCGGAAAGCGCAAAAAAAATCCCCGAACATGTCGAGGATTTTTCTATAACTTATATATCAATTATAACACTTTCGCATTTTTAACTTTTTCGTCGGTAATGGCGTATTTAATAACATCGCTCATTTCTGTAACATAATGAAACGTTAACCCTTTTAAATATTCAGGTTTAATATCTTCAATATCACGACGATTTTCTTCACACAATAAAATTTCTTTAATTCTAGCACGTTTTGCAGCTAAAATTTTCTCTTTAATTCCTCCTACAGGTAAAACCTTTCCACGTAATGTAATTTCACCCGTCATTGCTAAACTTTTCTTTACCTTTCTCTGGGTAAATAAAGACACTAAAGAGGTTAACATCGTTACACCAGCACTTGGCCCATCTTTTGGCGTTGCTCCTTCTGGCACGTGAATATGTACATTATACTTATCGAAAACCGTAGGATCTATTCCAAACTCTTCGGCATAAGATTTTATGTATTCCATAGCAATGGTAGACGATTCTTTCATAACCTTACCAAGGTTTCCAGTAATCGTCATAGCGCCTTTTCCTTTAGAAATAATAGACTCTATAAATAGAATATCTCCACCAACACTTGTCCACGCTAAACCGGTTACTACACCAGCAACATTATTGTTTTCGTATTTATCACGTTCCATTTTAGCACCGCCTAATACTTCAATAATATCTTCGTTAGAAACTTTTACATTATACTCCTCTTCCATGGCAATGTTTTTGGCTGCATAACGAACCATTTTTGCCACTTGCTTATCTAAACCACGTACACCCGATTCGCGTGTATAACCTTCAACTATTTTTTCTAACTGAGGCTTTCCAATTTTTAAATTATCAGAAGTTAATCCGTGTTCTTTTAATTGCTTCGGAAGTAAATGTCGCTTACCAATTTCTACCTTTTCTTCAATAGTATAACCTGTAACGTTTATAATTTCCATACGGTCACGCAAGGCAGGTTGTATAGTGTTTAAACTGTTTGAAGTTGCAATAAACATAACCTTAGAAAGATCGTAACCCATTTCTAAAAAGTTATCGTGAAACTCACTATTTTGTTCAGGATCTAAAACTTCTAGCATAGCTGAAGATGGATCGCCTTGATTAGAATTTGATAACTTATCAATTTCATCTAAAACAAAAACAGGATTCGATGTTCCAGCCTTTTTTAAACTCTGAATAATACGGCCTGGCATAGCACCAATATAGGTTTTACGATGTCCACGAATTTCAGCTTCATCTCTTAAACCTCCAAGCGAAATACGCACATACTCGCGCCCTAAGGCTTCAGCAATAGATTTCCCTAAAGAGGTTTTACCAACTCCCGGAGGTCCGTATAAACATAAAATAGGCGATTTCATATCGTTACGAAGTTTCAAAACGGCTAAATATTCTATAATTCGGCGTTTTACATCTTCTAAACCAAAATGGTCACGATCTAAAATTTTCATGGCACGTTTTAGGTCGAATTTATCTTTACTAAACTCATTCCATGGTAAATCTAAAAACAACTCTAAATAGTTACGCTGTATAGAATACTCGGCTACTTGAGGATTCATACGCTGCATTTTGGCTAATTCTTTATCAAAATGCTTTCCTATTTTTTTATCCCATTTTTTAGTTTTAGCCTTCACTTTCATTTCCTCAATTTCCTCATCATGACTTACGCCACCCAATTCTTCTTGGATCGTTTTCATTTGTTGATGAAGGAAATATTCACGTTGTTGTTGGCTCATATCCATTTGAACTTTAGACTGAATATCATTCTTAAGTTCTAATTTTTGAAACTCAACATTCATGAATTTCAAAGTTGCCAATGCACGAGATTTAAGATCGTCCATTTCTAAAAGCGACTGCTTTTCGGCCACAGAAAGATTCATGTTAGACGATACAAAATTGATTAAAAACGAATTGCTTTCAATATTTTTTATAGCGAAAGACGCCTCACTTGGTATATTTGGGCTTTCTTTTATAATTTCTAGAGCTAACTCTTTTATAGATTCTATAATTGCAGAAAACTCCTTGTTTTTTACTGCAGGTTTAGCCTCTGCCATGTCGCGAATAGTAGCGTTCATGTATGGCTCCTCTGTTAAAACTTCGGCTACTTTAAAACGTTTTTTACCTTGAATAATAACCGTTACGTTACCATCAGGCATTTTTAAAACACGTAAAATACGAGCTACAGTACCTGTTTCGTGAATTTCACTTGCCGATGGATTCTCTACCGACTCGTCTTTTTGAGCCACTACACCAATAACTTTCCCGCCTTTATTAGCATCATTTATCAGTTTTATCGATTTATCTCGCCCTGCAGTAATTGGAATTACTACACCAGGAAACAAAACGGTGTTTCTCAATGACAGAATAGGCAGTGTTTCTGGCAATTCTTCATTATTTATAGCTTCTTCATCTTCAGGTGTCATTAAAGGAATTAATTCTGAGTTCTCATCAAATTCCTGTAATGACAAACTGTCAAGAGTTGTAAATTTTGATTTTTTCATATATAATTTTGAGTCAATCTGTCATAAAAACACATTGAACTTTAAGTTTAACAATTTACATAAAATATTAAGTAACTAAAAATCAAGCATTTAAAACCAAACCTTTAGACTCAACTCTTATATAAATTCAATAGCTATGCCAACAATGGTTTTAGCAATTATTAGATTTTACCCATTTTTTTCATCACAAATAATAAAACGATAGGTAATGCCAGTAAAATAACCATTAGTAAATTAGTCTGAAATATAGCAGGAACTAACATTAAAGTAATAACATACCCACCAATAGCACCACCAAAATGGGCGTCGTGACCAATGTTTCCAATTCTATTTTTCATACCATAAATGGAATATAGTAAATAGCCAATACCGAAAAGATAAGCCGGAATTGGAATAGGAATCATAAACATATAAAGGCTCATATCTGGACGAAATAAAATAGCAGAGTAAATAATACCACTTACTGCTCCACTTGCACCAACCGCACTATAATGATATTCATTTTTATGAAAATAAAGCGACAATAAATTACCAAACATAAGACTACCAATATAAACCGCTAAAAATCCTACAACACCTAAAGCACTAGCTACACTACCTGCAAAAAAGTAAAGCGATACCATATTAAATAATAAATGTTGCATATCTACATGCAAAAATCCGGCACTAAAAAATCGAATTTTCTCGCCACGCTGTATACCACCAACATTGAATTTGTACTTTTCAAAAAAAGCATAATCATTAAATCCTTTATAGGAGATAATTACATTGGCAGCAATAATAACTATAGTTATTAAATCTAATTTTCCCATACTCACTTTAATGTTTAAAATTGATTAACATATATTTGCAAATCTAAAATTATTTCATGCAATTAATAGCTTATATTATTCTTTATCCGTTTTTATGGTTAATTTCTATTTTGCCATTTAAATTGCTTTACATGGTTTCCGATGCTGTTTATGTTCTAATTTATTACATTATTGGCTACAGAAAAAAAGTTGTAACTAGTAATTTAAAGCTCGCATTCCCTGAAAAATCTGCAAATGAAATTGCTTTAATTCAAAAGAAATTCTACCATCATTTATGCGATATGATTTTAGAGGCAGTTAAGTCGATAACCATCTCTGAAGCTGAAATAAAAAGGCGCTATATTTTCATTAATGTGGAAGAAGTACATAAACTCGAAAAAGAAGACAAAAGCATTGTACTCTTAATGGGGCATTACGCTAGCTGGGAATGGATTTTTATTCTACAAGCTCATGTAAATCATAAAGGATATGCTGTTTATAAACAACTTAGCAATAAATATTTTGATGCCCTAGTAAAACGCATCCGAGCAAAATATAATAGCCATTTAATTACCACAAAAGAAACTGTACCAACCCTTTTAAGAGCTAAAGTAAATAAAGAGCTAACTCTTAATGGTTTTGTTTTTGACCAATCGCCAAAAGCACACAAAGCTTTACATTGGCAAAATTTTATGGGCGTAAAAGTACCTGTGCATGTTGGCGCAGAAGTTCTCGCCAAACGTTTAGGTATGGCTACCGTATTTTTAAAAGTAAAAAAAACAAAACGAGGTTATTATGAAGCCACGTTTATGGATATTATTAAAGATACTAGCGGTATTGAAAATTATCAAATTACAGATCAGGCTTTAAAACGTGTTGAAGAACAAATTTACGAAGCACCCGAATATTACTTATGGACCCATAAACGCTGGAAACATATGGATAAAGTTCCTGAGGCTTTTTTGTAGATAAAAATGAATTATTTCAAATTATAGTAACAAAAAAAACGAGTTAGATATCTAACTCGTTTTTTTTATAAATAGAAACAGTTTAACTCAAAGCCTATAGTTTTGCAATAGCCCCTATTTCTTCAATAAACTTATCAGCTAAAGTATCGGCCTCGTTTTGCGATTTTGCTTCAGTGTAAATTCTAATTATTGGCTCAGTATTACTTTTACGTAAATGTGCCCAACTTTCTGCAAAGTCGATTTTTACACCATCAATAGTTGTTAATTGCTCGTTTTGGTAACGTGTTTCAATTTCCTTTAAAATACCATCAACATCTAAACCTGGTGTTAATTGAATTTTCTTTTTACTCATAAAATAATCAGGATACGTTGCTCTAAGTGCACTAACAGACATTTGTCTTTCTGCTAATAAACTTAAAAATAACGCGACACCAACAAGTGCATCACGACCGTAGTGAGAATCTGGGTAGATAATACCTCCATTACCTTCACCACCGATAACCACTTTATTTTTCTTCATTAAATCTACCACATTCACCTCGCCTACTGCACTAGCTTCGTAAGTTCCTCCGTACTTTTCAGTAACATCACGTAAGGCACGAGTAGAACTCATATTGCTTACTGTGTTTCCTGGAGTTTTACTTAACACATAATCTGCACAAGCTACTAAAGTATACTCTTCACCAAACATATTACCGTTTTCGTCCATAAAGGCTAAACGATCTACATCTGGATCTACAACAATTCCAAAATCGGCATTATGCTTTTTAACCTCTTCAGATAAATCTGTTAAATGCTCTTTTAATGGTTCTGGATTATGTGGGAATTCACCATTTGGCTCACAATAAAGTTTTACAACCTCAACTCCTAAACGTTCTAAAAGCAAAGGAATAGCAATACCACCAGTAGAATTAACACCATCTACAACCACTTTAAATTTACCTTCTTCAATACTATTTACGTTTACTAAATCTAAATCTAGTACTTCAATAATATGTAAATCTATGTAAGCTTTATTTTTTGTAATTTTTCCTAAATCGTCTACTTCAGCAAAATTCATGGTACCGCTTTCAGCAATATTCAATATTTTCTCACCTTCAATAGCATCTAAAAACTCACCTTTTTCATTAAGTAATTTTAAGGCGTTCCATTGTTTTGGATTATGGCTTGCTGTTAGAATAATACCACCATCGGCATGCTCTAAGGTTACAGCAACCTCAACGGTTGGTGTTGTAGAAAGACCTAAATCAACTACATCAATACCTAAACCAATTAGTGTATTCATAACTAAGTTTTGCATCATTTTGCCCGAAATACGAGCATCACGACCAACAACCACTTTATAGTTTTCTTTTTTTCGGTTTTCTTTAAGCCAAACGCCATATGCCGATGCAAATTTAACGGCATCAATAGGTGTTAAATTATCACCTACTCGCCCGCCAATGGTCCCGCGAATTCCTGAAATTGATTTTATTAGTGTCATAGTTTTGTTTAATTTTAAAGGACAAATATAGTATTTCAAATTCGGAATTCGTAAATTTCCCCCATGAACTATTTAGCACATATTTATCTTTCAGGGGATAATGATTTAGTAACTGTCGGAAATTTTATTGCCGATGGTATTAAAGGAAAAAATTATAAAAATTACCAAAGAGACATTCAAATTGGTATTTTATTACACCGAAATATAGATACTTACACAGATGCCCATAAAACAGTTAGACTAAGTACTAAAAGGCTTCATGAAAATTACGGTCATTATTCTGGAGTGATTGTCGACATACTTTACGATCATTTTTTGGCTAAAAACTGGAGCACTTATTCTAGTGTCCCTTTAGCTAAATATGTCGATACTTTTTACGATTCTCTAGAAGATAATTACGGTGCACTCCCTTCCCGAATTCAAAAAATGATGCCTTACATGATTAGCGACAACTGGCTACTAAGCTACGCATCCATTGAAGGTATATCTAAGGTTTTAGATGGCATGAACCGACGTACAAAAAACAGATCGGGAATGGACAAAGCCGTCCACGAACTAGAACTTTTCTATAAAGAATTTGAAAGTGAATTTTCTTCATTTTTTGATGAACTCATTGCTTTTTCAAGCGAAAAATTAAAAGAACTTAACGAAACCGTTTTATGAAACATATTCTATACACTACACTTTTACTTTCATTATTTGTTTCATGCAAAAAAGAAGTTAAAGCACCTGAAACTATAAAAAAGACGGGGTTAATAACTCAAAATGCCATGGTTGTTTCGGCGCGTGTTGAAGCCTCTAAAATAGGAAATGACATTCTTAAAAAAGGAGGAAATGCATTTGATGCTATGGCAGCCACAGAACTTGCCTTGGCTATTGCATATCCATACGCTGGTAATTTAGGCGGTGGCGGATTTATGGTTTACCGCAAAGCAAATGGAGAAACTGGCGCTATAGATTACCGTGAAAAAGCACCAATGGCTGCTACAAAAAACATGTATTTAGATGAAGAAGGTAACGTAATTCCAGAAAAAAGTACAATTGGAGCTATGGCTGTTGGTGTACCTGGAACGGTTGCAGGAGTATTTGAAGTACACAAAAAACTTGGTTCTTTACCTATTGAAGATATTTTGAACCCCGTAATCGCTTTAGCTAAAAAAGGAGTTTTAGTTACCGAAAAACAAGAAAAACGTATTGCACACTACCAACCATTTTTTAAGAAAGCTAATAAAGACTCTATTCTTTTTGATAAAGCTTGGAAAGCAAACGACACCATTAAATACCCAAATTTAGCTGAAACGTTAGAACGTATTTTAGAACATGGAAAAGATGGATTTTATAAAGGTGAAACGGCTAAAACGCTAGCAAATTTCGTTCAAGAGAACGGAGGCATCATTACAGAAGAAGATTTAGCAAGCTATGAAGCCCAATGGCGCACACCTATTAGTTTTTCTTATGATGATTTAAAAATCATTTCGATGTCGCCACCTTCTAGTGGAGGCGTTTGTTTGGCACAAATAATGAAAATGATAGAACCTTTTCATATCGATGAATTTGGTCATAATTCTGAAAAAACCATTCAAGTAATTACTGAAGCTGAACGTCGCGCTTATGCCGATAGAAGTTTTTATTTAGGTGATCCTGATTTTGTAGAAATCCCTATTGAAACTTTAATAAATGAAGCTTATTTAGGCGGTAGAATGGACAATTTTTCATTTGAAAAAGCAACATCTTCCAAAGATGTTGCTCATGGAAATATTGCTATCATTGAAAGTGATGAAACTACGCACTACTCTATTGTAGATCAATTTGGAAATGCTATTTCTGCAACAACAACGCTAAATGGCGCTTACGGTTCTAAATTGTATTGCTCGGAGCTTGGCTTTTTCTTAAATAACGAAATGGACGATTTTAGCAGCAAACCAGGAGAACCTAATATGTTCGGACTTATTGGAGCCGAAGCAAATAGCATTGTACCCCAAAAACGTATGTTAAGTTCTATGACACCAACAATTGTTGAGAAAAACGGTGAGTTATTTATGTCTGTTGGCACACCAGGAGGCGCTACCATAATCACATCGGTTTTACAAACTATTCTAAATGTTCATGAATTCAACATGACCATGCAAGAAGCGGTAAACGCGCCACGTTTTCACCACCAATGGCTGCCAGATGAAATTAACATGGAACCGAATTCTTTCGATAAAACCATAATACAAAACCTTGAAAAATTAGGGTATTCCATTAACGAAAAAGATTCTCCTGTAATAGGAAAAGTAGATGGAATTCTTGTTTTAGATGATAAAACGTTGGAAGGAGGCGCAGATTATCGTGGAGATGATACCGCGGTTGGGTTTTAATGAAAGACAACATTAGAATACTAACTTTTTCACAAGTAAATCCTCTATAAAAGCACTTTATTAAAAGCCCCATAATTAGTCTTGTGCCTTTATAAAATATATAACTTATTAAAAATAACATGTAATGAAAAACAAATACCTACTACTGCTTTTTTTAGTGTTTTTAACAATATTCAATGATGATATATCTAATGTGTTCGCGTTAAACACAGATAATATACATTCACTAAATAACTCTGAAATTTC
Organism: Algibacter lectus; assembly: GCF_900112395.1. Lineage (GTDB taxonomy): Bacteria > Bacteroidota > Bacteroidia > Flavobacteriales > Flavobacteriaceae > Algibacter > Algibacter lectus. The sequence goes on along the minus strand of NZ_FOLN01000015.1, from coordinate 21,276 downwards.
TGGTTACACCATGAATCTTACTGCTAAAGGAGAAGAGTGCGCGGGAGACGGAAACATCCAAATAGAAATCAATGCTTCTGAAATAGGCGCTACTTTTGAGTTTTTAGTTTATGACACCTCAGATTTAACAACACCAATAAATAGTGAAACCGTATTTGAAGGACCAATTAGTTCTGCTGACTTTACAACCAATATAACTACTATAAATAGTGGCACCTACATTATAAGAGCTACTGAAACCATTGGAGCTACGGATACAATAATAGAGCAAGTAATTACAGTCGCAAATAACATTGTACCTATTACTTTTGATGCCATCCAAGAAAGTGCTTGTTTAGGAACTATCAATGTATTATTAAACTCTGGTAATGTTTTGGAATATAGAGTTAAACAAGCTGGTGTATTAATTGAAACCATTACTCAGACTCAAATAGACGCTGGTACTGAAAGTACTTTTACAAATTTAGCCTTTGGAGACTACACCATAGAAGTTGAAGATGTTTGTGGGAACATAGTAGTTCAAGGAATTAATTTAATAGATCTAGCTCCTGTTTATACACTTCCAAGAACATTTAATAATAATATTGATAGCTCAGATTGCTCACAAACAGAACTTTTAATTTATATAATTCAAGAATTAAGCACAGGAAGTACTACAGGTCTTCTTGATGAAAATTTCTTTCCTTTTGATGTAACAATAACTTATGATGATGATGCCGATGGAAATGACTCAGTAATGACTGACATCTGGACTTCCAACAGTCAAAATGGATCATATTATAATCTTCCAACACAAGATACGTCATACCCAGTAACAACACAAGTAACAGATATATGTGGTAACGTTGTTTATTTAAATACTGTAGATTTTTCTGGTCCACCAACACTAGATATTGCCACGGGAACAACTCAAGAATGCGGAGGACAGCGTCTAAGATTTTCTAATTTTAAAAACTTCGCATTTCCAATGACCCTTGAAGTTTTAGCAGCACCAACAGCGTTTGATATAAATAATGACCCTAATTTATACAACCCTATTTTTCCTGTTGGATCTAATATTTCTGATCCAATTCCCAATTCTAACACTTTGTATTTTGGATACTACAACTTAAGCCTTCCAGATGGAAATTACACCTTTGTATTTAAAGACAACTGTGGTCGCGAAGTCAACAAAAATATAAATATTATAACCGATAACTCACCAAGAGAATTAAGTATTAAAACCCGAGAGGGCTGTGATGCAACAGGTAATTTAGAAATAAACATAAAAAAGCAAGGAACTTTTGATCCAACTTCCGCAGCTGGCTTTAAAAACGTAACTATCACCTCTGCACCTGCAAACTATACAGGCCCTTCAATAATAGACATAGCAGCATCTACTGTTAATAATTTTTATGGAGATTTCATATACCTTTATGATTTACCTGCTGGTGATTACACTTTTGATGTAGAAACAACATGCGGCTATTCTTTAACCGGCTCCAAAACTATCAATGGAGTTCTTTTTAAAGATGTGGACGCCACGATTACATCATTTTGTGGTAGCTTTAATCTCAATTTAACTGCAACATATAATATAACCGCTCCAATCTTTGTTCTTCAAAAATTTAACACTACAGATGGCGTTTGGGCAAATATTAATAATGCTACTGCCGAGTTAACTAATTATGTTGATAATACTCATTTTTATCGAGATGGTTCCACGTCTATTATATTCACTAATTATCAAAATAACTATGGGCAATTCATAACTGAGAGTGGTTTTGTTAATAATGTTACCGGATCTGGATTATTTAGAATTTATTATTCTTTTTCAAGAACTAGTGAGCAAGAACGTTGCTATAACACGCTTCAAGAATTTACAATTGGTGATAATAACATTACGCTTGTTGATTTTTCGGTAATCGATTGCGGAAATGGCACTAACGATTTATTAATTGATGCATTAGGTGTCAATTTAAATTATGAGTTAATAAGTAGAGACGGTGTTGCACTTAGTCCTACTATTAACAACGGTAAAGACCCTGTCTTTACAGGCTTAACACCTGGTCTTTACGAGGTACAAATAAGTGATGATTGTGGCGCTATAAGTAATTTTGTTATTAATGCTAATAAATCTCAATTATCTGTTATACAGCCCTACAACTTGTGTGTTGGAGAAAATGGTTTTATTACTACTAATGCTTTATCAATTATAGATGTTACATGGACCAAAGATGGAGACCCTAGTTTTTCTGCTACTGGAAATACTTTAAATTTCACACCGTACTCTGCTACAGATACTGGTACATACAATGCAGTTTTAAGCTATAGTGCTAATCCAAATTCTTGTGCTAACCAAACCTTAAGTTATACAGTTACTAGTGCACCGCCTATTGCTGGTAATGGACAAACTGTAGATATCGCATTTATAGATACTACTCTAGAAAATTTATTCGACTACATTAATGGTCCTTATGATAATTTTGGAATCTGGACAGAAACTACTGCAACACCTTCAGGCACTTTAAATGATAATTTATGGGATGCTACTGGATTAGAGGCCGGAACCTACGTTTTTGATTATGTTGTAGATACTGGTTGCAATGGTATAGATAGCACTACAGTAACTATAAACATATTAGAAAGCGATTTAACAGCTATTGATAATTCTGTTTTAGATATCTGCCCATCAACAATTCACGACAACCTTTTAAACGTGTTAGATAATGACACCTACGGTCAACAGCCATTAGTACAAACCGATTTTTTAGTAACTACAGAAACTGCAGATCCAGAAAACGTAATTACCATAGACTCCATGGGAAATATAAATGTGAATAACACCAGTTTACCTGGACAAACTTATACATTAGAATACAAAATTACAGAAACAACAAATACTGATAACTTTGATACAGCATTCTTAACCGTAACTATAAAATCCATTTCAGAATCGGTTGCTCCTACTTTTTCTACAGCCCCAACACAAGTTCAATGTTATGATGACATACCCTCGAGCACTATTTTAAGTCAAACTGAATTTGAAAATTTAGGAAATGCCGATGGCTTAATTAACAATAATAATTGTGGCCTAATAGAAATCACAGCAGCAAATAGTCTAGATACTGGTAATTGTAATCAAACCGTAACCCGAACCTATACTGTAATAGAATACTTAGATATCAATAATGATAACATTTATAATACTGGAGACACTTTATTCTATGAAACAGTTTCTACTGAAAATTACTTAATAAACGATACGGTGGCTCCTAGTTTAACCGGTACAATAGCAGAAACAACAATAGCAAAATGCTCTGTTAGCGATGCCGACATAGCAGTAACTACCGTACCTGAGTTAGAACTCATGGGATTAACTATTACAGATTCATGTAGCAATGATAACGATTTAATTGTAACAAGCGATGACACAGTTACCGGTACTAACCCGATTGTAATAACAAGAACTTATACCATTAAAGATCGCTGCGATAACGCTACTAGTACCATACAAATAATAAATATAGAAGATAACGAAAGTCCAACTATTAATTGCGCTATTGACATAACAATAGATACAGATACTGGATTATGCACTGCTAGCAATGTAAATTTAGGGAACATAACAGCTGTAGATAACTGTACTGTTGCTAGTTTAACAAATAACGCTCCCACAATTTTTCCTACTGGAGATACAACAATAACTTGGACAGCAACAGATGGAGTTGGAAACACCAGTACTTGCGAACAAATTGTTACTGTAGAAGATAACGAAAGTCCGACATTTACTGCTCCAGATGATATTGAAATTTTTTCAGACATTAACTCTAACTATGATATTAGTATTAATATTACTGGAGATGTATTAGATGAAATAGATAATTGCTCTACAGGAATTCAAGCTGCTTTTATAGACACTATTGTTGACGGCGAATGTCCTGGTTCTAAAATCATTACTAGAACATGGAGTTTAGAAGATACTAATGGGAATTCAGCTGTAGATCAAATACAAACTATAACAGTCTTAAACGATACTATTCTGGCAAATCAAAATTTAGAAACTTATAATGTTTGCGATGACACCCCTGAAACAGATAACAATACTACGAACAATACCACTGTTTTCGATTTAAGCATCCAAGACAACAATGTTCTGAACGGGTTAGATAATACTATATATTCTGTTAGTTATTATCCGACTTTTGAAGATGCAGAACAAAAATCAAATACTCTACCTAATCTTTACGAAAACACAATTAATCCTCAAACTATATATGCGCGAGTAGACAATAATTCACCGGGAAGCACCTGTTATGCCATTACCGAACTTGGCTTAATGGTAGAAAGTTTACCATATATTCAATTAGAAGAATCATACTTAATATGTGTTGATACCAATGGAATTGCTATTGACGATTCTACGGTAATAAATATTCCTTTAAATAAACCGGAATATAGTTTTTCTTGGTATTACAACGGTATAATTATACCAAACGAAACCGAACCATCACTAACACCAAATCAAAGTGGTGAATACAATCTTATTGTTACCGATATGGTTAGCCCTTTCATGTGCTCCAATAACTATACAATTATAGTTGAGGCAAGTGCACCACCCCAATTAAGCTACGAGTTAACACCTGCATTTGCAAACATGCATGATGTAACAGTAACTGCGACTGCTTCTGAAATTAGTACAATAACAACAAATCATACATTTAGTTTAAACGATGGCTCCCCACAATTAGGTACAATTAATAGTGACGGAACTTCAAGCTACACTTTCACAAATATTAAACCTGGTTACAATGTAGTAACAGCTAATAATATCGACGGATGTGGTGAAAACAGTATTGAGATATTGGTTATAGATTACCCTCTATACTTCACACCAAATAGTGATGGCTATAACGATACCTGGAACATTTATTCTATAGATACTCAACCCGATGCTATAATTTATATTTTCGATCGTTACGGAAGATTATTAAAACAACTAAACCCTAAAGGCAAAGGATGGGATGGCACTTATAATGGTAATTTAATGCCTACAAACGATTATTGGTTTACTGTAGAATATAGAGAGCCAAAAACAAATGAGATAAAAATTATGAAGGCACACTTCACGCTTAAAAGATAATTAAAACAAGATATTCAAAAATTAATATAAACGCATGAGCAAAAGTTCATGCGTTTTTTGATTTATTTCTGAAATATAATAAAGCTTTACAACAGAAATTCAAGAAGAACAAACAGATGCTTTGACTGAAAACATATTAAATGCACCTTTTAAAGCAGATAACATAGCCATGCAAGAAGCGGTAAACGTGCCACGCTTACTCCATCAATGGTCGCCAGATGAAATTAACATGAAACGCCATTCTTTTCGATAAAACCATAATACAAAACCTAGAAAAATTAAGGTATTCAATTATCGAAAAAGACTCTCCTATTATAGGGAAAGTAGATAAAATTCTTGTTTTAAATAATAAAACTTTGGAAGGAAGCGCAGATTATCGTGGAGATGATACCGCCGTCGGATTTTAAGTGATTAATACACCTAAAACTTCTAGCTTTGCATTATTAAGATAATAAATTCTCTCAGTTTGAAAATAAAGAAAGTAACAAAAATCGTTTTAGGGATTATTGTATTCCTCACATTACCAAGCATTTTACTATTTGGTTTTGTCTATTTTAAATATAATGAAGATTTACCAACAGGAGTTCAAGGTGAACAAGCAGATGCTTTGGCAGAGAACATGCTTAAAGCCTTAGATTTCGAAGCTTATAAAAACACAGACTATATTGAATGGACGTTTAAAAATAGACACCATTACCAATGGCACAAAAGCGAAAATACCTGTGATGTTTTTTGGAAAGACTACAGAGTTGCTCTAGACTTAAACAACCACAGTTTAAGCAAAGCTTATGTTCATGGTTTTGTTACAGAAAACGATATTGCCGAAGAACTTAAAGAAAAGGCTCTTAATTATTTTAATAACGATTCCTTTTGGCTTGTGGCACCTTATAAAGTTTTCGATGCAGGTACCGAACGTCGTCTGGTAAAACAAGCAAACAACAAACCTGCACTTTTAATTACTTATAAGTCGGGAGGCTCTACGCCTGGAGATTCTTATTTATGGATTTTAGATGATAATTATAAACCTGTATCTTTTAAAATGTGGACATCCATACTCCCAATTGATGGTTTAGAGGCCACTTGGAGCGATTGGAAAACTACCGAAACAGGGGCTTTATTACCAAACTTCCATAAACTTATGGTTTTAGGAATAGAAATTGATCATCTTAAAACATCAAACTAAAACAGCTTCTTCTAGATTAACAAACCATTAATTTTAAGATTAATACAAAAACTTTTAATTAAAATTATGTAATTTTATTCCACCCAAAACTGGAAGTTCAAGTTTTAATACATTAAGTAACTTCGATAATTATTAACCCACAAATTAATTAAATCGATTTATAATGGCGCATAAATTTGTTGGCTTATCGGAGGATCACAAAAAAATATATTTATACGAGCTTACCCCAAAAACAGGTAAGCTAAAAAAAGAACGACAAGTTTTATGGGGCGATTGGCTTTCTATTAAAGATAACTATGATTTTAGCGACATTGGACCAGGTTGGCTAGCCATAAACTGGTCGCCAAACACACCAAAAGCCAAAACACTTTTTATAAAAGAAGCTGATACTACCGACACTAGACCATTAGAAATTGTTTTTGTAGACGTAGGTCAAGGTGATGGTGCTGTACTAATTACCCCTGAGCGAAACGAAGAGGAGCGCATTATGGTTATTGATGCTGGAGAAGGCGAAAACATGAAAACCTTTCTCGAAGGCAGGTTTGCTCACCGTGGATTTCAATTTGAAGCAGCCATAATTACCCATCCCGATATGGACCATTACTACGGGTTTAAATCTATATTTGAGAATAACACCATTGGATTTAACACTATTTATCAAAACGGTTTGGTAGAGCGTCCAGTAAAAGGAACTTTTGATAAAGTTGGCGGTTATAAAGAAGATGCTAAGACCAAAAAGAAATACATTGAAAATTTAGCCATAAACAAAACTGACATTGAAGCACATTTTAGTGATAATTCAAACTTTGGTAGATATGTATTTCCAAAGGTTATGCATGCCGCTTTAAACAATCCTAAAATTAAGGATTTCAAAATGCTCTCTACAGACTCAAGCCAAAGCACTCATGAAAATGATAAAATTTACATGCCAGACTTTGCTCCTTCCGACGGAAAAAATTACAGCATAGAAGTCCTCGGACCTGTAACGGATAAAGATGAAAATGATAATGTTCGTTTAGAAAAAATAAGCGATTATGGAAAAACAAAAAACGGCCATTCTATAATTTTGAGACTGCATTATGGAAAATTTAAAGTATTATTTGGTGGAGATTTAAATAAACCTGCCGAAAAATTTCTTCTAAAACATTATACAAAACGAAAATCGTTTCCTAGATACGGTACCGAAGCATCAAAAACCATGATAGAAGAAGCAAAACATTGGTTTAATGCTGAAGTAATGAAGGTTTGTCATCACGGAGCAGCAGATGTTACTAACGAATTTATGTCGGCTGTAAATCCGGCTTGCTTTGTAATTTCTTCTGGAGATCAAGAAGGTCACGTACATCCAAGACCAGATTTATTAGGGCGCTTAGGAAAATACGGCAGAGGCGATTCTCCCGTTTTACTTTCCACAGAACTACAACGCTCTACACGAGAACACGAAGATAAAAACGTAATCTCAACCTTAAAGAAAAATATTGCTAAAATGGTAAAAAAACCTTCGGACAAGCTCAACGCTTTAATCGAAGAAGGCATTAACCATTTAGCAAAAACCAATGTAGACGTTTACGGCGCTATCTATCTTAAAACAGATGGAGATCGCTTGATAACTGCTTTTAAAATTGAAGAAAAATCTAAATTAAAAAAGTGGTTTTATTTTGAATATAAAATTGACAATTCTGGCGAGCTTACCTTAATTAGTTAAACCCATTTTATTTGCTACGTTGGCCAACAAAATTATGCGCCTTCGATTTAAATAAAATATTAAAACTAGTTAAGCTGCCATAAATTCTAGTAATATATTGTTGCAAGTCTATTTTACCTTGTTCATTCAAATCACTGGCGTTAATACGTTGTTCCATAACACGCAAGCGATCGCGAACCATAATTATTTTATGAAAAAACTTATCAATCGGTAACTCATAAGGTTTCATGCTAGCATCGGCCGGTTCTAAAATAAGTTTTCCGCCTTTATACTTATCAGCAATCGGCACAATCTCACTCACATCACTCCATTGCTTTAATATTTTAACCAAGCTACTTTCAACTTCAGAAAAACTTACAGCATTTACATCGCCATCAGCAGCTTCAATAATTTCAAAATCACTATCTAAATCAATAGTTTCTAATCCGGTTTCTATAAACGTTACCCAATAATGCTGAGATGTTACATTAGTAACCACACCTTTTCCATGAGTGGCATGATTAATTCGAGATCCTATACCTAATAATTTCATATGAAGTTGTTTTTATATTTTAAACACAATAATACTAAAACTAAATAATTTTAGATGAAATTTTCACTCATCAAACACTCAAAACATTCTTAATTTCTTGTTAAAGTCGTTCAGAAAAATAATTTGATTCAACCCATAATTTTAGAGGGTACAAATAGAAAAACCGTTTACTTCATTTACATAGATATCCATAATAACACACCACAACTATTTTAGACAATAACAGAAACATAAACCACCCTATTTTTTATAGGGATTACCGCTTTCACGTTGGTTTTGAAGTATTTGTTAATTAATCTTAAAGCCCTTGACATGAATGTTTTTAAAATATATTTTTAATGAAACCTATAACTAAATACACCTTAAAAATTATGAGAAAATTATTATTTACCGCATGTTTATCTGTTTTCAATATGGCTTTAAGTGCACAAGGCACGCCAGAAATTGGAGATCAACTTATTGTAAATGCGCCAACAGGGCAAAAATACAATCATGTTAAATTCCCTAAATTAAACTTTTTAGTAAAAAAGGGTAAAATTGCCAATTACAAAAGTGTTCAAGGCAGCGAAGTTGTAGTTAGCGATATAAAAACGTGTAACAAAGGCACAAAATATGTGATTTTGGAAAAAAAAGATGGTAGCAAGTTTTTTGGATATTTAAAAACTGTAAAAGCGAATTACGATGCTTCCATCAATTCTGGTGAACTGTCTGTAATATAATGCAGCGTAAACCAAGGCATGCAGAAGAATTACACTATTCTAAGCGTAATTCCTTTTAACAAAATAGACAATTAATCTTCACAAGATTTTAACATCAAAAATCGTAACTTCGCACTTTTGCCAATTTATGAGCCAATTTGATGATTTTATTGAAGTAAAAGGAGCGCGAGTTCACAACTTAAAAAATATAGACGTTTCCATTCCCCGAGAAAAGCTTGTGGTTATTACAGGTTTGTCGGGGAGTGGAAAATCGTCTTTAGCTTTTGATACTATTTATGCCGAAGGGCAACGCCGATATATAGAAACATTTTCGGCTTACGCTCGACAATTCTTAGGTGGGTTGGAACGTCCGGATGTTGATAAAATAGACGGCCTCTCCCCTGTTATTGCTATAGAACAAAAAACCACAAGTAAATCGCCACGATCTACGGTTGGTACTATTACAGAAATTTACGATTTTATGCGCTTGCTTTTTGCACGTGCTAGTGATGCTTACAGTTACAATACGGGCGATAAAATGGTGAGCTATAGCGACGACCAAATTAAAGCGCTTATTCTAAAAGATTTTAAAGGAAAACGTATTAATGTTCTAGCGCCTGTAGTGCGCTCTAGAAAAGGGCATTACCGCGAACTTTTTGAGCAAATTGCAAAACAAGGCTTTGTGAAAGTCCGTACAGACGGCGAAATAAAAGACCTTGTAAAAGGTATGAAACTCGACCGTTATAAAAATCACGATATTGAAATTGTAATCGACAGATTAAAAATTGACGATAGCGCAGATAATGATAAACGCCTTACTGAAACCATAAACACAGCCATGTATCATGGTGAAGATGTGCTTTTGGTAATAGACCAAGACACCCAAGAAGCACGTTACTTTAGTAGAAGTTTAATGTGCCCAACTTCGGGAATTTCTTATCCAAATCCAGAACCAAACAACTTCTCATTTAACTCACCAAAAGGTGCTTGCGATAATTGTAGTGGCATTGGCGAACTATACCAAGTAAACGAAAACAAAATTGTTCCTGACGATAGTTTATCTATTAAAAATGGCGCCTTAGCACCGCATGGTCCAGAAAAAAACTCTTGGATTTTTAAGCAGTTAGAAACTATTGCACAACGGTTTAATTTTAAATTAACCGACGCTTACAAAGATATCCCAAAGGAAGCCAAACAAATTATTATGTATGGTGGCAATGATAAATTTTCGGTTGAAAGTAAAACTTTAGGGGTAACCCGCGATTATAAAATTGATTTTGAAGGTGTTGCTAATTTTATTGATAATCAATATAAAACAGCCGAATCGACTTCTTTAAAACGTTGGGCTAAAGATTACATGGATAAAATTACATGTCCGGTTTGCGAAGGGTCTCGATTAAAAAAAGAATCGCTTTACTTTAAGATAAACGAAAAAAACATAGCCGAATTAGCCAATAGTGATATTGTAGAATTATCCGAATGGTTTAAAAACCTAAACGAACACCTCTCTGAAAAACAACTAAAAATTGCTGAAGAAGTAATAAAAGAAATTAAGTCTAGATTACAGTTTCTACTTGATGTAGGCTTAAATTACTTATCGCTTAACCGAAGCTCAAAATCACTTTCTGGAGGAGAAGCACAGCGTATTCGTTTAGCAACTCAAATTGGATCGCAATTGGTTGGTGTACTCTATATTTTAGATGAACCAAGTATTGGTTTACACCAACGTGATAACGAAAAACTAATAAACTCTTTAGTTGCTTTAAGAGATATCGGAAACTCTGTAATTGTGGTTGAACATGATAAAGACATGATTGAGCGCGCCGATTACGTTATAGATATTGGTCCAAAAGCAGGAAAACACGGCGGTAATATAATTAGCATTGGTACTCCAGCAGAATTAAAAACTCACGATACTTTAACAGCCGATTACTTAAACGGAAAGCAAGAAATTGAAATCCCTAAAAAACGTAGAGAAGGTAATGGTAAATTCTTAGAGCTTAAAGGCTGTACGGGTAATAATTTAAAAAATGTATCGGTTAAATTTCCGTTAGGAAAAATGATTGGCGTTACTGGTGTTTCTGGTAGCGGTAAATCGACTTTAATAAACGAAACCCTCTACCCTATTTTAAATGCCCATTATTTTAATGGCGTTAAAAAACCGATGCCTTATAAAAGCATAAAAGGTTTAGAACATATTGATAAAGTTATTGATATTAACCAGTCGCCTATTGGTAGAACGCCACGAAGTAATCCTGTCACTTATACAGGAACGTTTAGTGAAATTAGAGCCCTATTTGCAAAAATTCCTGAGGCCATGATTCGTGGTTACAAAGCAGGTCGTTTTAGTTTTAATGTAAAAGGCGGACGTTGTGAAACCTGTCAAGGTGGTGGTTTACGCGTTATTGAAATGAATTTCCTTCCTGATGTTTATGTGGAGTGTGAAACCTGCCAAGGGAAACGTTTTAATAGAGAAACCTTAGAAATTCGTTACAAAGGAAAATCGATTAGTGATGTATTGAATATGACGATTGATGAAGCCGTTGATTTCTTTGAACACATTCCTAAAATATACAGAAAAGTAAAAACTATACAAGATGTTGGCTTAGGATATATTACTTTAGGCCAGCAAAGCACAACCCTTTCAGGTGGTGAAGCACAGCGTATAAAACTAGCTACAGAGCTTTCCAAAAGAGACACCGGCAATACCTTTTATATTCTAGATGAACCTACTACAGGTCTGCATTTTGAAGACATTAGGGTGTTAATGATTGTTTTGAACAAATTAGCAGATAAAGGCAATACCGTTTTAATTATAGAGCATAATTTAGACGTTATAAAAACGGTCGATCATGTTATTGATATTGGCTACGAAGGTGGTAAAGGCGGTGGCAAGGTTATTGTAGAAGGTACTCCCGAAGTAGTTGCTAAACACAAAAAGAGCCATACCGCTCGCTTTTTAAAGCTAGAGCTTAAAAACGGAAAGTAAACAAATTAAAAAAACTTTTAAAACAGAATAATACATATGAAAAAAGAACAACACCCAAAAGGTTGGAATGAAAATAAAACAAACGATTCTTGGGCCATTTTTAAAATAATGGGCGAGTTTGTTAATGGTTTCGAAAAAATGAGTAAAATAGGACCTTGTGTTTCTATTTTTGGATCGGCACGTACTAAGCCAGATCACAAATACTATAAATTAGCAGAAAAAGTAGCTGGTAAAATTGTTGAACACGGTTACGGTGTTATCACTGGCGGTGGACCAGGAATAATGGAAGCAGGTAACAAAGGTGCGCATTTAGGCGGTGGAACTTCGGTTGGACTAAATATTGAATTGCCTTTTGAACAACATGACAACCCTTATATTGACAACGATAAAAGTTTAGATTTCGATTACTTTTTTGTTAGAAAAGTAATGTTTGTAAAATACTCTCAAGGTTTTGTTGTTATGCCAGGTGGTTTTGGAACTTTAGATGAATTGTTTGAAGCCATTACATTGATACAAACACATAAAATAGGTAAATTTCCAATAATACTAGTAGGTACAGATTTCTGGAAAGGCTTAATTGACTGGATTAAAACGACACTTTTAGATAGTTTTGAGAATATTAGCGCTAAGGATTTAGACTTAATTCATTTAGTTGATACTGAAGATGAAGTTATAGATATATTAGACGCTTTCTACAAAGAATCTAGATTAACACCTAACTTTTAATACATACACAGGTAAAGCTTCTAAACTAGTTACTATTACTGGTTTTAGAAGCTAGCCCTGCGTTAGGGATTGAGGCATTGTTGAAGCTCTTTTGTGTGGTTGCACCTATGCAACACAAAAAAGCGACTGCCGAAAGCCCGACCCTTTTCGGGTAACGCCCAAAAACATAGAGTTTCTCTCTAATTCTAAACAATTTTGCTTAAACTGAAAAGTAATATTTTTAAGCCACCTTATTTTATTATATTGCAGAGCCTTAAGCACTATAAACCTTATTAATGTTAAAATAATTTGAAGTTACAATTTTTATTTCTTTTCGTGTTTTCTTCTATTGGTCTTACTGGTTTTAGTCAGAATAAAATTGACTTAAAAGCCAAATTTGATATTGAAAACAAATCGATTGAAATTGTACAAACAATTACTTACCAAAACACTTCCAAAGACACGCTTAGCACAATTTATTTAAGCGATTGGAATAACAGTTACTCTACTAAAAAAACAGCTTTAGCAACCAGAATTGCAGATGAGTATAAAAATGATTTTCATTTAGCTAAAAATGAAGATCGTGGCTTTTCGGTAGTGACTTTAGCCAAACAAAACGATGCCATTTTAACGTACTCGCCAGTAAAAAACCAAATGGATATTTTACAGGTTAATTTAGTAAAACCAGTTAACCCAAACGAGAGTTATACCATTAAATTAGAATACCGTGTGCAGGTGCCAAACAGTAAATTTACGCGTTATGGCATAACGGATACAGGTGACTTAAACTTACGTTATTGGTATTTTACTCCTGCTATTTACGATGGCGAATGGCAATATTACAGCAATAAAGATTTAGACGATTTGTATATTCCGTTAGCCGATGTGAGCTTAGATCTTGAATATCCAAAGGGTTACCATATTACATCGGAATTGGATGTTATTGAAAGAAAAGAATTAGCAAACGCACAAAGCATAAAACTAGAGGGAAAAGACAGAGTTAACACTAAGCTATTCTTAAGCAAACGCGCTGATTTTAATACAATTAAAGGTGATAATTTTGCCATAGTTTCCAATATTGACGATGGCGGTTTAGAGATTATTGATAAGGTTTTAATTAACGAGAAAATATCGAAATTTTTATTAAAAACCTTTGATAAGTACCCTCACGAAAAACTTTTATTGACACAAATAGATTATGATAAAGACCCCGTTTATGGGCTTAATTTTTTACCTAATTTTATAAAACCGTATCCTGATAATTTTGAGTACGAACTTAAAATATTAAAGATTGCTTTGCACAATTACCTAGAAAACACCTTGCTGCTTAACCCAAGAAAAGAGCAATGGTTGCTAGATGGTATTCAAATTTACTACACCATTAATTATGTTGACGAATATTACCCAAACATGAAGTTTTTAGGTAGTATTAGCGATTATTGGGCCGTACGTCCTTTTCATGCTGCCGACATGAAATTTAACGACAAATACACTTTAGCGTACATGTTAATGGCGCGAACTAATAGAGATCAACCTTTAACAATGGCCAAAGATTCTCTGTTGAAGTTTAACAAAAACATTGCCAATAAATACAAAGCAGGCGTTGGCCTTAAGTATTTAGATGAATTTGTAAATGGTGATGTAGTTGAAAATACTATAGAATCTTTTTTGAAGACGAATAAGCTAAAACCAACAAGTACAAAAGCATTTGAAAAACTTATAAAATCTAAAACAAATAAAGATATTGATTGGTTTTTTTCTGAATACATAGCGACTCGAAAAAAGATAGATTTTAAAATACAAAACGTTACAAAAACCGAAGATTCTATTACTCTTACCGTTAAAAATAAAAGAAACAACAGCATGCCTGTGTCTCTCTACACTTTAAATAACGATAGCATAATTTCTAAAACTTGGTTAGAAAACATTTCGGGAAGTAAAACTTTTACCTTGCCTAGAAATGGCGCCAACAAATTAGCTTTAAACTATGAAAATAGCATTCCGGAAAACAACTTAAGAGACAACTGGAAATCGCTAAAAGGTTTCTTTTTCAACAATAAACCGTTGCAACTTAGAGTTTTTCAAGATATTGAAGATCCTCATTACAACCAGGTGTTTTTTATGCCTATTGTTGAATTTAATAATATTTATGACGGTCTTACGCTTGGTGTGAGAGCTTACAATAAAACGGTGTTAAGAAAACTTTTTAACTACAGAATAGAACCACAATACGCCATTAAATCTAAAACATTTACGGGTGGAGCAGCTGTTTTTAAAACACATTATTTTGAAAACAGGAATTTGTATTCTGTAAATTACGGTGTCACCGGAAGCTACAAATCTTACGCAGAGGACTTATTTGTGAGTAAAATTCAGCCATCAATTTCTTTTAGTTTTAGAGACGATTCAGACTTTAGATCTAACAAACGAGAATCTTTAAGTTTTAGATATTTAGATATTAACAGAGATCAGGACCAAGACCCAACTAATGTTTTAACTGATACCGAGCCTAATTATTCGGTTTTTAATGCGCGCTACACCAACTCGAATAATAACCTTATAAAATATAGCAGTTGGTATTCTGATTTTCAAGTCGCCAAAAATTTTAGTAAACTAGCCTTTAATTACGAATACAGAAGGTTATTTGAAAGTAACAGGCAATTAAATATCCGTTTTTATACGGGTGCTTTTATAAAAAATAGTCTGCCAACGAGCTCAAACTATTTTAGTTTTGCTCTAGATCGTCCATCGGATTACCTATTCGATTATTCCTATTTAGGCAGATCGGAAGCCTCAGGTATATTTAGTCAGCAATATATAGAAGCCGAAGGTGGTTTTAAATCTAAATTAGATACACCTTTTGCAAACCAATGGATGTCTACCTTTAACGCTAGTACAACGCTTTGGAACTACGTTTTACTTTATGGTGATATTGGTTTGGTTAAAAATAAGCATCGCGATCCTCATTTGGTTTACGATTCTGGTATTCGAATTAATTTAGTTACCGATTATTTTGAAATTTATCTTCCACTCTACTCTAACTTAGGATGGGAAATTGGTCAAGAAAATTACGACCAAAAAATCAGATTTAAATTCACTTTAGACCCACAAGCTCTTCTTGGCTTATTTAGGCGCAGATGGTTTTAATTTTTTATTGAATTATCAAAATTACCTAGATAATAATACGAAAAATTCAACAGAAATAAGCCTAAACATTATTTCATCAAATTAATAACAATATTTTAACGCCGCATAACATTGTAAAAATCGTTAATATTAACTACTTTTGCAAAAAGGATACTATACAATATGCAGACAATTCCAGACGTAACAAACGATCTATCTTTCGAAGATTTTAAAACAGAAGTTTTAAACGATTACAAAATTGCTGTAGTCAGTCGGGAGTGTAGTTTGTTAGGACGCCGAGAAGTTTTAACAGGAAAAGCCAAGTTTGGTATTTTTGGCGATGGAAAAGAAGTGCCACAATTAGCTATGGCTAAAGCTTTTCAAAAAGGCGATTGGAGATCGGGTTATTATCGCGATCAAACCTTTATGATGGCTATTGGCGCATTAACCACAGAACAGTTTTTTGCTGGCTTGTACGCTAATACTAATTTAGAATTAGAACCTATGTCGGCCGGACGCCAAATGGGTGGACACTTTGTAACCCATAGTTTAAACGACAATGGAACCTGGAAAAACTTAACAGAACAATATAATTCTAGTGCCGATATTTCGCCTACTGCAGGGCAAATGCCTCGTTTATTAGGGTTGGCTCAGGCTTCTAAAATTTTCCGAAATGTAAATGACATCAATACCAACAATTTTTCCGTAAAAGGGAATGAAGTAGCTTGGGGAACTATTGGAAACGCTAGTACAAGTGAAGGTCTGTTTTTTGAAACCATCAACGCTGCCGGAGTTTTACAAGTTCCTATGGTTATAAGTGTTTGGGATGATGAGTATGGTATTTCTGTTCATGCTAGACACCAAACAACAAAAGAAAATATTTCTGAAATTCTAAAAGGATTTCAACGTAATAAAAAAGAAAAAGGATTCGAAATCCTGAGAGTAAAAGGTTGGGATTATCCAAATTTAATGGAAACCTACCAAGAAGCGGCTAAAATTGCTAGAGAAGAACATGTACCTGTTTTAATACATGTTGTAGAATTAACGCAACCACAAGGCCACTCTACCTCTGGATCGCACGAACGTTACAAAAATGCAGAACGATTAGAATGGGAAACCGAACACGATTGTAATACACAAATGCGCCAATGGATTATTGAAAGCGGCATTGCAACCAATGAAGCTTTAGTAGATATTGAACGTACAGCTAAAAGAAACGTACGTGATGCTAAAAAGAATGCATGGAACACGTTTTTAAGACCTATTAAAAAAGAACAATTAGAGATTGTTAATATTTTAAAGCAAGTAGCGTCAAAAAGTGCTAACCGCGTTTTTATCTCGAAATTGGCTACCGATTTAGAAGCTATTGGAGAACCTACCAGAAAAGATATTTTATCGACCTCTAGAAAAGTACTTCGCCTTACCCTTGGTGAAACTAATGCCGAAACAACAACGCTCGGTAATTGGATAAACAATAACATAGCAAAAACACAACACAGTTTCAGTTCGCATCTATATTCTGAAACACAACGTGCAAACATAAGAATTAAAGAAATTAAACCTACTTATACAGACGATTCTGAATTAGTTGATGGACGTATTATAATACGTGATAATTTCGATATTATTTTTAGTAGTCATCCCGAAGTTTTAGTTTTTGGAGAAGACACCGGAAAGATTGGAGATGTAAATCAAGGTTTAGAAGGTTTACAAGAAAAATTTGGAGAATTACGCGTGGCAGATACCGGTATTCGCGAAGCAACTATTATTGGTCAAGGTATTGGTATGGCATTAAGAGGCTTACGCCCTATTGCTGAAATTCAGTACTTAGATTATATTTTATACGCTCTTCAAATTATAAGTGACGATTTAGCCACACTACATTACCGTACAAAAGGTAAGCAAAAAGCACCATTAATTATTAGAACTCGTGGCCATAGACTAGAAGGTATTTGGCATTCTGGTTCGCAAATGGGTGGTATTTTAAACTTAGTTAAAGGTGTACACCTTTTGGTACCAAGAAACATGACTAAAGCTGCTGGATTCTATAACACCCTACTTCAAGGAGACGATCCTGCTATTGTGGTAGAATGTTTAAATGGTTACCGTTTAAAAGAAAAAATGCCAAGCAACCTTAGCGCCATTAAAACACCCATTGGCGTGGTTGAAACCGTAAAAGAAGGAACCGATATTACCTTAGTATCCTACGGATCTACTTTACGCATTGTAGAGCAAACCGCTAAAGATTTGTTAGCCCTTGGTATTGATGCTGAAATTATTGATGTACAATCATTAATTCCTTTCGATCTTAATCATGATATTGTAAAAAGTATCGCAAAAACAAACCGTTTAATGATTATAGATGAAGATGTTCCTGGTGGGGCGTCGGCATATATTTTAGATGAAATATTAAACAAACAAAATGCTTTTCAGTATTTAGATAGTGCTCCAAAAACATTAGCAGCAAAATCACACAGACCAGCTTATGGCAATGATGGTGATTATTTCTCTAAACCATCTGCAGAAGATATTTTTGAAGCTATTTATGCTGTAATGCACGAAACTAACCCTGTACAATTTCCTAAATTGAGATAGGTAAAAGTTTTGCATATAAACATATCACACAAAAGGCTTTGCTAGGTTTTCCCGAGCAAAGCCTTTCTTTTTACAAACATATTTCCTCACGTTTTTCATAAAACATTATTCGGCTATACTTTCTATATCTAAGCACAGCCAATTCCGTATTATTTTATTAAATTTAAAATCTAATTTATTTATAAATGAAAGCAGTTTCGGCAGTCGCTATAAAAAAAGAATTACAACATCAGTCGCAAAGCGAATTGATAGCGCTTTGCCTTAGGTTATCGCGCTTTAAAAAAGAAAACAAAGAACTCCTTACCTATTTATTGTTTGAATCGGCTCATGAGGATGATTATATTCAATCGGTTAAAACATATATAGATGATGAGTTTGAAACCATAAACAGAGATAGTTTTTTTTATATCAGGAAATCGGTTCGTAAAATTCTAAGAAACGTAAAAAAGTATCTACGCTACTCTCAGAAAAAAGAAACAGAAGCCGAACTACTTATCTATTTCTGTAAAAGCTTAAAAAACTTTTCACCAAGCATTAAACGTAGCACACAATTGGTAAACTTATACGATCGCCAATTACTCATGGCTAAAAAAATAATTTCGAGCCTACATGAGGATTTACAATACGATTACAATGATATGCTTGAAGAACTATAGAATGAAATAATAATGATAAAGAACAGCTTAATATAAGGCAGATAAAGATAATTGTCTTTATATTGTTGTTGTAAGCAATTTGACAAAACATTTCGAACTATGAAATACATTCCTAATTTAATTCTCTTTTTGCTCGTAATAAACATTTACGGACAAGAAAATAACGCAGAATATTTGGAATTAAAAACTAATCTCTTGAATTCAAATTCCGAATTAGTTATAGAATTTAATACGATTTGTTTTGGCGGAGAGTTTATCGAACTTGAAGATTCTGAAAACTGTGTTTACGAACGACCTTTTTACTTATTTTGGACTAAAAATGGCAAATATTTCAAGCGTAAGTTTTCAAATTGTAAAATATTCCCAGAATTAGAAATGGAACAATCGGAATTTATTGAAAAAGTAAAAACCAATCTTTCTAAAATACAAAAATCTGAAATTTTGCCTGTTATTCACAAGACAAAAAAATCTAATGGAGAAGTGGAAACTACAGAATTAGAAATTGACCATTATTGTGAGTCAAAAATTACAATAAACACAAAAAAAGCACAGATAATTAAAAGTATAATTGATTTTCGATTGACAACTGAATTAATTGACGAAAATACACCAAATGACAATTATTTAAAAAATCAAAGTTCAATTCTTAATACAATTTATAAATTGGCTAAAAAAGAAACTGATTAAAAACTGCTTACAACACAGTATATAAAAAATTGCTAGTTTTAGCTAAACCAAAGTTAGTTGCTCGTTTGCTAGCTTCTGATTTTCCTTCGGAAAATCCTCGCACACAAACACGCAACTTTCCATATACATAAACGTTAGCACAAATATGAAAAAACGAATTCTGACAATATTATCAATTCTAATTTCAACACTTACTTTTGCTTGTGATTGCGTTGTTTATAATCCTATATTAGAATTTTATTCATCAGAATATGTTTTTGAGGGGGAAATTATTTCAAAAATTTACGCTAAAGATAGCTTGACTTATAAAGTTACCTTTGACATTTCTAAACATTATAAAAACGGAGATTTTCCCAAAACACTAGAATTTGATGTAACAGCAGAAGAAGAATATACAGGACAATGGACTTCTTGCGATTGGAGCGCTAAAAAAAATCAAAAATGGTTAGTTTATGCCTATAAATATAACGGTAATTTAACTTTTAGTGGAATGTGTTCTAACTCAAAAATTATTAACAATAGACCAATTGGTCTGAGAGAACAAAAAATGTTAGATAATGGCAATTCATTCAAAATTGAAAATTACATTTTTGAATATGAAAGTGAGTTTAACTACTGTATAAATGTAACTGACATAAAATCTATTCTCGAAAATGGAAAAATAAAGGAATACAAAAAACCCATTACTCTTTTAAATGTTTTGATTGATTCAAATGGTAATTTAATTTCAATAACAAGACAAAGAGAATTAATAAGAAAGAAAGATTCTATCTTTAATTTAACAACAGGAATTGAAGATGCTAATAGAAAACCTATTACAGAATTTGAAAAAGATGCGATTGAATTAATTAGTCAAGTTAAAAAATGGGAAGTAAAAAAATATAAGAAGACAGGTATTAATGTTCCCTATTTAAGACATATTTGGGTTTCTTATGATTTAAAGACAAATAAATGGAGTTATGAATTATAAAATACTTGTGCTAACAAAGTACTGTGCTAAAAAACAAGTAAAATCTTATTAATTTTTCACTAGCGCACTTTTATATTCCTTGTCAAATATTAAACCCGATTTTGCAATAGCAAAAGCTTGTTTTAATAGCTTATTACATACCGCTATTAATGCTAATTTTTTACTCTTTCCTTTTGCTACTAATCGTTCATAAATATCTCTGCATGCTTTATTGTATTTACAAGCTGTAAAACTGCACATAAATAATAAATTCCTGAGTTTTTGATTGCCCATTTTACTAATTCGTGGTCGTCCTTTTATACTACTTC
>NZ_FOLN01000020.1 GCF_900112395.1 Algibacter lectus | reverse complement strand
GTAGTTTCCCCGTTATCCCATAAATAAGTATATCCACCATTTCCGTTAGCAGCAGTAACAGTCGCCGAACCGTTAGATTCACCAAAACAAGCAACTGGGCTATCTTGCGCCGTGCTAGCAGTTAAAGCATCGGGTTGATCTAATAAAATAGCTCTAGCAAATGTAAATGTACATCCAGAAGCATCTGTGATATCAACATTATAATTTCCGGCAGGTACATTTGTTAAATCTTGAGTTGTAGCGCCGTTACTCCATGAATATGTATATGGAGGATAACCACCACTAACATTAAGATCAATACTTCCTGTTGATTCGCCGAAGCAATCTACAGATGTATTTTTAGAAATAACAGCTCCTAAATCTTCAGAAGTGATAGTTGTAGAGATGGTATTACTTTCACAACCACTATTAATATTTTTAATTCTAAAATTGTAAGTTCCAGGTCCTAAATCGCTAAAATTTGGAGAGCTTTGATAAGCGCCTCCGTTAACTAAACTAGAGCTATATTCGTATTGTGACCCTAAAGGACTTGTAATATTTATATTATATTTTCCAGAAGTTTCGTTACATACTATGTCTAATTCAGGATCATCCGGTAATGTATTAAATGTAAGGGTTACCGTATTATTATCTGTAATACCGTCATTTGGAGCAGGAAGTCTAACTCTATATGTAAACGATACGCTTCCTTCATAATTTGGAGAAGACGTGTAAGTGTAAGAACCGTCAGGGTTTAAATTGAACCCAAGACCAGCTGGAGATGGTCCAGAAACTAAATCGTAAGTGGAATTTGCAGGAACGCTTGATGAATTATCAATCTGTCCATTAAATGTGCCTTGATCAATACATCCAAAATCGGTTTGCGGTTGTGCGTAACGTTGTAAAACAAAAAGCTTTCCGTCGCCATCATCATTAGAGGCTGAAATAAATCTAATTCTTGATATTTTTGATCCTGTAGGAGCAATTGTGTTTAAGTTGAAAAGAGCAATTGCGATATCTTGATTATTATCTTGCTCACGTCCCGATGACCAATAATCGGTAGCATTGTTTCTTGGTGCCGAAAACCCATAGTTTCTATATTCAGCAGAACTTCTTACAAAAGTGTCACCAAGTGATTCTTCCACAGTGCTTCCGGGAAGTGTTCCAAATAAGCGAATGTAGAAACAGTTATTTCCACCTCTTTCTGTAACAGCAAGTATACCTCCATCATTAGAAGGTAAAGCTGGGTCGTAAAAAAGGGTTTGCATTTGAGCATCTGTTTCATTAGATCCGTTAATACCGTTGGCTTTATTAAAATTACCACAAATATTATCACCATTACCATTAGATGAATAATAACGGTTAAGGTTTTTAGATTCAAAAGTTGCTAACGCGGCATCATCCCATAGGGTATTATCGGTAGGGTCGAATGTTGCGGTTGCACTAGATTTAATAACACTAAGGCCATTTCCAAATATCTCATTTATTGCATTTCCGCCTGGTCCTAATCGAGTAAGTTGGTATCCTGATGGTACAGCGAATGTGTTGTAAATAGCACCATTTACTGTAATCGATTCGATTGTTGCAGGGAGGTTGTTTTCAGTAGCAGATATGTCTCCATTGTTATCGATATCTTGTTCATCAGACCATTGAAAGGTGACATTCTCTCGAATGGAAGTAGATTGCACACCAATTTGTGCAAATGATGAAACCGATACTAACAACAATAAGGCGATAAATGTTAACGCTTTATTTGGTGATGTTAATCTTGGTAAGTAATTTACTTTCATAATAATGTTTTTAAAGCAACTATAAATTATTTTCTTCTAAATGGTTTTGGATGTAGTTAACCTGGATACTTCGTTCTGTTATTAAAATAGATAATAAATTACCTAATCTAGAATACCTTGTGAGAGAGGTTTTGTAAGTGACCTTTTTTTTCGGTAAAACAGTAACATCTAAAATTACATTGTATGTTTTTTTTTTTTGGAGCTATAGCTTAACTGTTTTCTGAAATTAGAGGACGTATTTATTTCCTCTACGTTTTTTGGAACAGTAAGTTTTGCTTTGTAGTTTTTAATTTATTTTGAGTCTTCTTCGTAGAGGGGATGAGAAGCTATTAAAAGTAGTTTTGTTTTCATAATTCTGTTCTTAAGGGGGAATCAAATGTACAATTACATAGACACAGTAAATTACCAAATGTCACATTTAACAAGTAAAAACGATTAAAGTCAAAAAAAAATTGTTTATAGATAATAAAATGTAAGTATTGTCTTATAGTCTTTTCATGGTGGATTATTTTGGTTTTTAGGGCGTTACAGCACAAATAAATTGAATTTTATCGATAAAAACAATGTTTTGGATTTAAAATTTGCTTTTTGTCGATTAAAAAGTGTTTTTTGTCGATATTTTTTGATTAAATTATTTTTGTAGGAAAAACGCTTATTTTTATAATGGGTAAATGTTAAAATTGAGTTTAATTGTTAAATTTTTGATGTTAAAATAATGAGAATAAGGCATGAAATAAGAGTAAGAAATCTTAAATATTGAAGCTTGTTCTATGTGTGGTAACTTTCATTATGATTAATTAGTGAAGAGGGGGTTTTTTTTGATTTATTCGAAATTTGAGTAAGTGGACTAGAAATGTTAAATGTTTTATTTATTCAAAAAAAAAAGCCCATTATAACGAGTTCATATTGGGTTTTGAAAAGTACTTAAGTAATCTTCAATAATTACTTTTTTGTTGTTTAATCAATCATCACTAAAATAAGATTTTGCATCAATAAGCTCATTTATTATATAGGTGTCATATTCAAATAATATTGGTTTTTTAGCATAAAAAAAAGCCTGTTTCAATATTTTGAAACAGGCTTTAATAATTATAGATTTTAAAAGAAATTAATCTTCTTTTTTATCTTCTCTTGGTTTTCTGTCGTCACGACGGTTATCACGACCTCTATTGTCACGAGCACCTCTGTTGTCACGTCCACCAGAACGTTTATCATCTCTTGGTGGTCTTGCAACATAACCTTCTGGTTTTGGTAAAATAGCTTTACGAGATACTTTCTCTTTGCGTGTTCTTGGATCTTGTCCAAAATACTTCACATCAAAAACATCGCCCATATTAACTACATCCGATACATTTTCAGTACGTTCCCAAGCCAATTCACTTACGTGTAATAAAACTTCGTTTCCTGGTGCATCCATATATTCTACAACAGCACCAAAATCTAACATTTTGATTACTTTTACTTTGTATACGTTACCAACAGTAGGTTTAAATAATAAAGAATCTATTTTTGCTAAAACAGCATCAATACCTTTAGAGCCTACACCTAATATTTCAACAATACCCTCTTCAGTCACTGGGTCTTCGTTAATAACGATAGTAGTCTCAGTTTCTTTTTGCATTTCTTGAATTACTTTTCCTCCAGGTCCAATTAAAGCACCAATAAATTCGTTAGGTACACGACGCGTTACCATAGTAGGCGCGTGATCTTTAACGCTTTCTGCCGGCGCAGCAATAGTATCTGTAATTTTACCTAAGATATGCAAACGGCCTTCGCGAGCTTGTTTTAGTGCATTCACTAAAATTTCGTAGCTTAATCCTTTAATTTTAATATCCATTTGGCAAGCAGTAATTCCTTCAGAAGTACCAGTTACTTTAAAATCCATATCTCCTAAGTGATCTTCATCACCTAAAATATCAGATAATACAGCGTAACGGTCACCATCAGAAATTAATCCCATGGCAATACCAGAAACTGGTCTTGTCATTTTAACACCAGCATCCATTAAAGCCATTGTTCCAGCACATACTGTAGCCATAGAAGAAGAACCGTTAGATTCTAATACTTCAGATACAACACGCACAGTGTAAGGGCAATCTGCAGGAATCATTCCTTTTAAACCACGTTGCGCTAAGTTACCATGACCAACTTCTCTACGAGAAGTCCCTCTTAATGGTCTAGCTTCACCTGTACAAAAAGGAGGGAAGTTGTAATGTAAATAGAAATTCTCTTCACCTTCGTAAGATGGCATATCTATTTTGTTAGAGTCTCTAGATGTTCCTAAAGTTACTGTCGCTAAAGCTTGAGTTTCTCCACGAGAAAAGATAGAAGAACCATGAGTAGAAGGTAGGTAATCTACCTCACACCAAATTGGTCTAATTTCGTCAGTTTTTCTTCCATCTAAACGTAAACCTTCACTTAATGTTAATTCACGAACGGCTTCTTTTTCTGCTTTGCTGTAGTATCCTCCAACAAGGTGTCCAAATTCTTCCATTTCTTCTTCTGTAAAAGAGGCTTTAACTTCTTCTTTTACTTCAGCAAATGCTGCGCTACGTTCTGCTTTAGAAGTTCCCTTCTTTGCAATTGCGTAACATTTATCGTATGCTAATTCGTGTATTCTTTTTTGTAAATCTTCGTTAACTTCTGCAGTTGTGTATTCACGAACTTCTTTTTTACCAAAAGCTTCCGCTAAACGCAATTGTGCATCAATTTGTACTTTAATTGCTTCGTGAGCAAATTTGATAGCGTCTGCCATTTCTTCTTCAGAAATTTCATCCATCTCACCTTCAACCATCATAACCGAATCGGCAGAAGCACCAATCATCATCTCTAAGTCAGATTCTGCTAATTGAGCTCTAGTTGGGTTAATTACAAATTCACCATTAACACGTGCAACTCTGGCTTCAGAGATTGCGCATTCGAATGGTAAATCTGATAATTGAATAGCAGCAGAAGCAGCTAATCCAGCCATAGCTTCTGGCATAACATCATCATCATGAGACATTAACTGAATCATTACTTGTGTTTCTGCGTGATAATCTTTTGGGAATAATGGACGTAATACACGATCCACTAAACGCATAGTTAAAACTTCGCCATCACTAGGTCTTGCTTCTCTCTTGAAGAAACCACCAGGATAACGCCCAGCTGCAGCAAATTTTTCGCGATAATCTACCGTTAAAGGTAAAAAGTCAACATCACTTTGTTTGTAATTGGAAACAACTGTACATAGTAACATACATTTTCCAGATTGAACAACAACAGAACCATGGGCCTGTTTTGCTAATTTTCCGGTTTCAATAGAGATTTCTCTACCGTCCCCAAGGTCAATAACCTCTTTAAACACTTTTGGAATCATAAATTTTTTCTTGTAATTCGAGCATACAATATACTCAAATTATGTTAAACAATGGTCGTTGTGTTGTTGTGTGTAGTTGTTGTGTGTGCGACCAATGAAAAACTTTTTGTCCCAAACTCGTTTTGGGATCTAGCTTCTTATAATTTGAAATTTATACTCGTTCAAATCGAGTTAATATATAACAAAAAACCACGCTGAAAAGCGTGGTTTTTTTATTGAGATTATTTTCTTAATCCTAATTCTTTTACTATAGCACGATATCTTAAGATATCTTTCTTGATTAAATAATCAAGTAAGCTTCTTCTTTTACCTACTAACATTACTAAAGAACGCTCAGTGTTGTAATCTTTACGATTCTTTTTTAAGTGTTGAGTTAAGTGCTCAATTCTTTGTGTAAATAAGGCGATTTGTCCTTCTGCAGAACCAGTATCGCTTTTGTTTTTGCCATGTTTGGCAAACATTTCTTGTTTCTCTTCTTTAGATAAATACATTCTAATATTATTGTAAATGATTGTTATGTAGCTTGAAAGTTTTTCTTTCAAGCGTGCAAATATAAGACTTTTTTACATTTATCTAATTTTTTATCTAATTTTTGATGTCCTTTTAACGTTTTAATATAGTGTAATATGTAAAAGGTTAAAATTGGGTTAAATAATAAGGTATACTTTAGATAGGGTAGAAGTGCTTTTAAAAGCAAATGGCTTTTAAAAGAAATGTTATTAAAATAAACTTAAGCATTTGTAACTAGCAAGCGCTAGAGAAATCGCTCGGGCTATAACCAAATTGTTCTTTAAACTTTTTACTAAAATAAGATGGGCTGTTTATACCAATACTATATTGTACTTCTTTTATTTTTATATTTTTATCGGTAGATAATAACTCGTACGCTTTTTTTAGCCGCAATTCTAATATTAGCTTTACAGGTGTTTTATTTGTTTCTGCTTTTACAATTCTAGCTAATTGTCTTTGACTATAACCTGTTTTGTATGATAAGAAATTAACATTGAAATCTTCTTTTGAGAGATTAATTTTTATAAGATCTAATATAGCATGAAAAGTATTGCTTTTCTTTTTGGTGACCTTTATCGACGAATCGGCATTATTGGTGTAAAGCTTTATTTTAGATATTATTTTTTTTTGATCAGATAGGTTTATAACATAGTCGTTGATATTTAACCCTTCTAAATTTTCATCTTTAATGTCTTTGGTAGTAATAATTAAAACAGGAACAATATCGTCGTTATTAATCTCGTTCGAAAAATGAGGTATTTCTTTTTTTAATACTTCTCCGTTTACTATAGGTTTTATAGCGTTACTTAATATTAAATTAAATTGATTTTGGTTTGTTCTTTCTAAAGCTTGTAGGCTGTTAAATGAAAAAACAAAATCGAAATTAGGACTTAAAATTTCGTCATAATTTTGATTTATTCTTAAATCATCTTCTATAATTAGAATATTGATTTCAAGACCTTTTATTTCTATATATTCAGGATGGCTATTTGGGTTCAAATAGGTTGTGAAATCAAAAATGTCGCTATCAATGTTGTGTTTTGTAGTTCTCAAGATAATTCCTTTTTTATGTAAGACACAATTTGGTTTGTATAAGTCACATTAATATGAATTTTACCTCTATATTTTTTTTATAAAATGTAGCTCTTGCTTTACAGCAACAAGTTAAAAATAATGTTCAAATTACCAAACAAATAATTGTGATTTATTTAACAAGGTAAATAAGGTTAATTGTGTGTTTCGTGTCTTAAAAAAGTGATAACATCGATGAAATGTCCGTTTTGAGTTATGCTATTGTTTTTTTTGAGTTATAAAAATCTATTAAGCAAATGTATTTTTGTGGGATGATTGACATGTATTTTATGCGCGGTAATATTTTTAAGGTTGTTCTTAATCTTGAAATCATGCCAAAAATCTACATTTTAAAATACACGAGAATTAAAAGTTAAGTATAAGGCAAGCAGAATTAAAGCTCTTTCCCTAAATAATAAATTATTTAATAGATAATAAATATGAAATCAAAATTACAATCCTTAAAATTCGATAAGGTTAACCAAAAACAAGCTAGAAACATGATGTTGTTCTTAGCTTTTTTTATGTTTTCACTTGGTTCTGCTTTTGCTCAATTTGGAGCAGGTGGTTCTGATAATAATAACGGCGATGTAAGGTTAGTGTATGTAAGCGGGCAACAAAATTCTGTTGAAGCTTTAAAAACGTTAGGAACATCAAATGAGATTATAGTGCAATCTATAAAAGGTGCGCCTCAGCAATTACACTCTATCAGGGTTAAGATTCAATTGCCTCCAGGTGTGCTTTATACGCCTTCATCTTTTGCTATTACTGATAATAATAATGTTACTGTTCAGCCTTTAGCTAATGTATATGTTTTAGCAGAGGATGATATAAGTGATTTAAATGCACCTATATTTTCTATATTCAATAATGGAATAGAAACAGAATTATGGGATGCAGGTGATTATATTCAATTTACTTTCGAAAGAACCGCTGGTTGCGCTGCTGTTACTTATAAAGAGGACGGAAATACATTTAAGGATACAGCAGAAATTAGCTATGTAAAAACAGGCTTCCCAGGTGTTCAAACAGCAACAGATACTAATGCTTTGTTAGCTAATTATGATTTATTGGCAGCTTCGGTATCTATAAGTAATATAACAGCAGTAAATGGTACCGTAGGTTCTTTTGTTCATACAAGAGAAGTAACCGATTTTAATGGAGGTAATGCAGGAGTTCAAGAAGTAATACATACTGTTAAATTAGGTTCTAGTGTTAATGTAGAGCCTAGTGTTGGCGCTTATTCTTTTTCTTATTTAGGGAATGTTATTTCTCCTAGTACAACCAGTACAGATGGTGCGGGGGTAACAACAAATACTTACATTATTAATTTATCATCTAACCCTAATTATAGTGGAGGAAACCCTGGTTTTGAGGATGGAAATGGTTTTTTTGATGCAGGAGAGTCTTTGGTTTTTGAAGAGAGTTTTACTTTAAAAGATTGTATAGATACGGGTATTCAACATCAGGTCGAGTGGACTTGTCAATCATCAAAAATTACAGAAGGAAATGTTTTGTTTGGTGCCAATAATCCAGAATTAGATATTGATATTTTAGAAAACCATCGAAACATATCAGGTGTAAACCATATCAGGTTAAAAATAACTAATACGGCTTCAGCAACTGCTGCTGCTGGTTTTGCAAAAGATATTTTAATTAATGTAGCCCTGGGTTCAAATAATCAATCTGGAACTACTAGCTATAATAACAACCCGCACTGGGGAACTACTAGGTATAATGTTAGATCTTTTAGTAACTTTTCATTAGGTAGTGAAACTGTTCAGGTTCCGTTCACACCGGAAGATTGGGGGTCAGATAATTCTTCTACATCCACTACTTCAACTCATGCATTGTTGCCAAATACCAATATAAATGTAGATGTTGATGATGTGGGCGGCTTGCAAGATATTGATGG
Organism: Algibacter lectus; assembly: GCF_900112395.1. Taxonomy (GTDB): domain Bacteria; phylum Bacteroidota; class Bacteroidia; order Flavobacteriales; family Flavobacteriaceae; genus Algibacter; species Algibacter lectus. Next base: position 5,778 of record NZ_FOLN01000020.1, on the reverse strand, counting down.
AGATAATTATTATGACGATCTTGCTCCGGGAGATTCTTTTGTAATTGAATTTGATTATGAGGTTTTGCCTCGAGATAATAATTGTGGTACAGGCCGGTTTGATTATATGCAGTGGGAACATGTATTTGTTGATGCGCTTACCAAAGATCAATGTGATTCTGCAAGACCAACTGAAGGTGTAGATTTAGGGTATAATAACTTTATAAGAGATTATAATAATGCTACGGTTTTTGAGCAGGATACAGATATAGAGGAGCTTGTGCCTTTTGAGGTGGCTTTAAGGCCTTATTTGTATTCAAATTTTAATCATAATGATCATGCTATGATTAATGCCAACGGAGATAGTGAGTTTACAGTATCTATAGAAGTACCTAGAGGTGTAGATTTAGTTGCAGGATCACCTCCGGAATTTAGTCAGACAAATGGTGCTTATATTGTTGGTTTACCAGGAGCTGGTACTAATGTTATTTCTTATACTTCAACAGATATTTTAAGTGGTTTTACACTTAGAGAGTTTAGCGATTTTTTTGCACGTTTTCCTCTTGTGATGAATTGTACAGAGTTAGAATTAGGAGGTGTTACTAGCGTTATTAATATTTCTTATGAAACCAGTTTAAAATTATACGATGCTCCTGGAGGAAACCTAGTGTTTGAAAGAGATATTCATTGTGGGAACTTCGAACCAATTATAGAACATTCATGTAATCCTCCTTGTGCTGGTCCAAATATTACAGGTTTAGATGCGTATAGAATTACAGCAGGTTGGTCAGATAATACGATGACTTCTAAAGTAGATTTAACAAGCACGAATCCTGATGGTTCACCTGTTTATGAACTAGATAAATATTTAGCAGGAGATGAAATGATGGTAGAAACGTCTGGGTTTATGTCTAGCTTATCATCAGATAACTTACATTTTATACAAAATTATACTACAGATGGGTTAACGGCAGGAGCAAATGATATAGAGTTTGTTTCTGGTACTATTGTAATTACTAAATTTGGAGGCAGTACAACACTGGAGTTACCGGTAAGTGCGCCTATTGTAACTTCTAGTGGTAATACTCATACATTAGATTATGATTTGTCGAGTGCGCTTTCAGATCCTATAGTTGGTGGGTTAATAGAGGATCAAGACACGTTTGAAGTGAATTTTAAATATAAGTTTACTACAGATACTTATACTAATTTTGGATACCACATTTTATCAGGTTTTAGAGGTCGATATTATGTTGATGAAACATTAACAGGAAGTACAAGTAATGTAGCAAATGATAATGATAATGATGGCATACCAAATGAAAGACTAAGCTGTTTTGATTGGGGTGATCAAGTAGCTTACTTAAGACCTGATAACTTATCTTACGGAGTTGCAAATAGTACATTTGAATATTGTGCTGAAGTTTGGGCAAACCTTATAAATGATTATACGCGATCAAATTCACCACATTTACATACTGGAGAATATAGACCAACTACCATGATTCAATCTACGGAAATTACAATTCCGGATGGAGCGAAAATATTGGATGTTAGGCAATATAATAATGAGGGCTATTTTTATGTGAGCACGGGAGAATTAGATATTTCTCCAGCGCTTGGTACGCCAGGAGTGAATACTTATACGGTAACACCAAATAGAGCGGCTGGATACAGAGATCAGAATCAAACATCATCTGTTAGTTATAGAATGCAGGTACTAGTAAAAGGTAGTTGTGAATTAAAAGATGCTTCGGAAGGATTACCTATTCCTATTATAACATCTACAAGTATTGTTCAGCATATGGCTTATACCGAAACACCTTTGCCGGAACAACTATTAACAAGAACACCGTCAGCAAGATTATATTACACAAAACCAACTTTTATTTTTCAGCCTTTATCAAGTGCTATTATTGTAGGGTTTGGTCCTGAAGCAGATTTTGATCTCAGAGTAGTTAACAATAGTTCTTCTACTGGAGATGTAGGTTTTAACTGGATTAAAATACCTGCAAATTCTAATATAACCATAGTAGGGGCGGAAGATATTACTTCTTCATCAATACCATTAAATATTGTACAAGTTGGAGACGATAGTTATGTAGAAATAGGTAATTTAGATGCAGGAGAAACAAAAGATATTAGAGTTAGTGCAACTTATACTAGTTGTACCGATGTTCCTGTAGATTTTAGTTTAGGTTGGGATTGTGATGCATACCCAACAAACTATGGAGATGTGTCATCGGTTTGTTATGATAATACTGTACAATTAACATTGCAACCTGCTGCTGGCCAAGTACAGCAAACTATAACTGAGCCTCAGCCAGTAGGTCCTTTTGCAATGTGTGATACTATTATTTATGATGTGGAATATAGTAGTGCTCAAGTAGCGACAACCATTAATCCGGAATCATCATTAACTCTGTTTAATGGAGCAAGTGCAGTGAGTATAACAAAGATTGAAGCCGAATATCCTGCAGGTAGTAATAACTGGGAGGACTTAGTGACCACGATATCTGGAGGTGATACTTATGTTTCTCCTATTATTCATTCAGCAATGACTCCTCTATATGGAGGTATTCCTGGTACGGGAGCTGTAGGGCCTTCTGTAAATGATAGAAAAGTAATTGTTAGGTATACATTGCAAACAACATGTGATTTTGTTTCTAATTCACCGTTAACTTTTACTGTTTCTGGAGATGTACCTTGTGGAGAACCAACCGTTGGTAATGGTAGTAAGTCAGTATCAAACGGAATTGAAATAATAGGCTTAGACGCTACTTACGATGCTTTGTCAACAATATCTTTACCAGATTTTGCAAATCCTGATGGAGGGCATATTGATGGTTGTTCATCTCAAGAAACAATTAATATTTTTACGACAATCTCAGAGTTACCATCTAGTCCAGGGGCTAGTACTGGTGATTTTGATTACGGAAGAGTGGTGTTACCAACGGGAGTAACATATGTAGATGGGTCATTTCTTAATCTTGGAGCTAACGTTTTAACATATGTAAGTTCATCACCTAATGAGTTAATTGTTAAATACCCTTCAGGCTTGTTCGACCAAGATCAAACTGAATTTGAATTCGATATCATACCAGATGCGGGATATTGCGAAGAGGATGCTACAGTAAGTTATCTTGCGTACATACAAAATGATACAGGTGCTAGTTGTGGAGGTACATCTTGTGGTGGTAACTTAATTGCCACAGGTACGTCTAGCGAATCTTTAGATATCAAAAAGGCGGCAGTCGTTATTAATTTAGACTCTGCAATAGGAAGTGTAACTGTTTTAGATGAATTAATAACAGCAGCCTTTACAATTGATAATACTTCTGATGTTGAGGTGACTGCACCTGCAACTATTGGAGCATATTTTGATGTGAATCTAGATGGTGTTTATGATGCTGGCGATTTAGAATTAGGTAGTCATATTATCACATCTGCGATACCGGCTGGAGGATCAATTTCAGAAAGTATTCAGTTTACAGCTACTCCAACTCAGGCTTGTAATATTTTATTAGTAATGAAGGTAGACGAAAATCCTTGTATTTGTGTGCCTGCAAGTGTAAGTATGGGGTCGCCAAGTGTGTTAACTGGTATTGGAGGTTCAAATGTACCAGTTTGCGAAGCTTATGCAGGTAGTAGTGTTGAATTAGGTTCGCCTAATAACCCAGATTATACTTATGTATGGACAGGGTTAACAGCAACTGATGATATTACGTATTTAGATGCTCCAACAACAGCTCAACCAAATTTCGTTTATGGAGGGCCAAAATTAGCGGCAACAACAACCTTTACATATCAAGTGGAAATTACACGTCCTGGCGGATGTACTTCTACAGATACAGTAGATGTTACTGTAGGATATATAGAAGATCCGGTAATATCTTCTAGTGAACTAGAAATTTGTTCAGATGAATATTTATCAGTAACATTTGGGAATACTTTAAGTGATGATGAAATTATTAAAATTTGGAAAAATGCAGCGTTAACAACACCTGCCAATTTACCAAATACAAGTGGTATTTGGACATCAACAGAGTTGTATCCTGCAGGAACAGGTAATATATATGCAACCGTAGAAAATACAGTTACAGGTTGTAGAACAGATGCCATAACTATTGCGTACACCATAACAGACTGTGTTGCAGATTTAGTAACTACAAAATCCGTTTCGCCTACTACGGCGTCAATTGGTCAAGATGTTGTGTTTACTATTAATGTAAGTAATATAGGTAGTAGTGTTGATAAGAATGTGACCTTATCAGATGTATTGCCAAATAATGTAGCTTACGTAAGTGATAATAGTAGTGGAACATACAATCGAGTTACAGGCCTATGGACTGTAGGTGAAATAGCTAGCGGTAGTTCGGCTTCATTAGAGATAACAGCTAACATTAATGCAGAAGCCGCAGGTGGTACAGTGACTAATACAACAACTGCAGCTTCTGGAGATTATACCGATGATACACTTATAGCAGGGGATGTTTTAGATGCTACTGTTTCTGTTAATTCATTAGTAATTGCGGCAGCAAACGATAATTATTCAGGGGTAAATGGTTTCGAAGGGAATACTAACCTAGGAAATATATTAACTGGTACAGGAGACGATTCTTTAAATGGAGATCCTGTTACTACGGCAGATGTAGCGATAACGTACCCAACACCTGCAACTGTAAATGGTAATCCAATTACAGGAACAGCTCCAATTATTAGTGCGTCTGGAGATGTAAGTGTACCAGCAGGAACACCAGCAGGAACATATTCTATTCCATATACTATTTGTGAAATAGGAAATTCAAGTAATTGTAGTAATGCAACAGTAACTGTAGTCGTAGAGGCACCAGCAATAGTTGCTACAAATGATGATTATACTGCAAGCCCGGTGCTTAGTGAAGATGGAAACGCTAATTTGGGTAACATATTAGGGGGTACAGGTGATGATACTCTAAATGGAGTAGCAACAGATATCAATGAAATCGACATTACTTTAACATCAGGAATGTTTTTTGATGGAGGTTCAGGACCAGTTCCTGCAACGGGAATAGTTCCAGAAGTTGATCCATTAACAGGAGATGTTAGTGTGCCAGCAGGAACACCGGCAGGACGATATACCATTAACTATAATATTTGTGAGGAGTTAAATCCTTCAAATTGTAGTGCTGATGCAGTAGTAACTATTGTGGTTATTGAGCCACCAGTAGCTAATGTAGATAGTAATTCAGGTAATACAACTACTCAACCAAGTACACCGATAAATATTTTATCTAATGATTTATTAGGTGATGGAATAACTACAGCTACAGTATTAAATACAACAGTAGATTTAGACTCTAACACAGCAGGAGATCAAGATGTCTTAGTGGTACCAGGCGAAGGAACTTGGAACTATAATACATCAACTGGTGAGCTTGTTTTTACTCCAGAAACTATAGTAGATGGATTTACATCTAATTATACCAATGATCCAACTCCAATTGAGTATACCTTAACAGAAACCCAAACAGGTTTAAGTGATACAGCAACGGTAACAGTAGATTACGTTATCGAATCACCAACAGCAGAGGATGATTCGAGCTTAGCCAATGTAGGCGGCGCAGTAACCATCGACCCATTAGTAGCAAATGGTGGTTTAGCAGATTCAGATCCTGATGGAGAATTAGATGCAACAACGGTAAGTTTAGTAGCACCAGTAGGCGCAACAAGTATCGTAACGGATGCTAATGGCGACATTACAAGTTTCGCAGTACCAAACGAAGGAACATGGAGTGTAGATGAAACTACAGGAGCAAT
>NZ_FOLN01000012.1 GCF_900112395.1 Algibacter lectus | reverse complement strand
GTGTAGGTGTATTGCCAAACTTGAACGTTATCTGCACAATCTCTATACTCGTATTCCCAAATCATGTCACCTTCGCAGGCTACTGCACTTGGAGTTGTTAGTAAAGTTGGTACAACATCATTGCCACAGTTATCTTTTATCGTGGCTGGTGCTCCTGGATCGGTGGCATCTGCTGGACAATCTACCGTGCTACTTTCGTTAGCCGGAATCGTCATACCATCAGGCATGTCGATGGTGTATGTAAAAGTATAAACGGCAACATTTCCAGCACAAACTGGATCCGTATAAGTAAAAGTATAAACCTTATCTCCTTCACAAACTGGATCCGCATTAGCTGTTATTACAGGCGTAATAGGTGATCCATTTGAATCATTTACAATCGGAGTGTCCGGTTGAACTGCATCGGCTGGACAATCTACAAAATCAGATTCATCTTCCGGAACCACTAATTGAGAATGCACTGTTACTTGATAGACATAAACATCATTAATATCTCCACCTACATTTACTGAAATTGCATACTCAACAATTTGATCGACTCCAGATACATTAACTAAAGTATCCGCAATTAAAGTCGCCGACGTTGTTGACAAAGTCTCTCCCGTAACATTTGGATTATCTGTAGCAGACCAACTGTATGTTTCTCCTACAAAATTATTATCACTTGTTAAGTCATGATTTAATGTTTCATCACTACAAATTGTATCTATTGGATGTACGGTAACGGTAACATCGGCCGTTGGATCCACAAAATTACCCGTTTTTGCATTACCTGTTGCTGTTACGGTATTTGTTATATCTGCTTGATTTGAAATATCTGTAGCCGTTACTTGATAAGTAGCTGTCCATGTTCCCGTTTCTCCAGGCGCTAAAGTATCTATTTCATTATCTGAATTATCAGCATCTGTTCCTGTTGTGCTTTGCAAAGCAGGAGTCGTTATTGTTCCATCGGCTACATGAACATCAGTAATACTTACATTATCAATAGTGACATTATTATCATTAGTGACCACATAGGTATACGTTATGGTTTGCCCTTCTGTAACATTAAAATAATCATCTACAATTTTTGAAACCGATAAAGATGGTATGGAAATTAATGGCGTAATAGTAGGATCTGCTGCTGTAATTCCGCTACTAAAATTATCAGTTGTTGTATTATCATCTGGATCATCAGATAAATCTGTAACACTACCATTGTTTGGATCAAGACTTCCTACTGTTGCTCTATTTACTACTTCCCCTTTATCTAAATCTGCCTGCGTAATAAAGTGAGTTACTGTAAATGTTGCCGTTTCTGTAGGTTGCATGGTATCAACTATACCATCAGAATTATCTGCATCTGTACCTGTAGTGCTAGACAAAACAATAACATCAGCATTTGGATCTACAATATTAATTTCAGTTAGAGTTACATTACCAACACTTGTTGCCACGATAGAATAAATAATAGACTCTCCAACAGCATCATAGGCTCCATCTGCAGCTGTCAAATCTACTTTTGTAACTTGCAATTGTCCAAATTGAGGAATTGATACTACAGTAGCATCATTAGGAGCTGCAGTTGTTGGATCATCAGAATCATCTGAAATCGTAGTACCTTCAACAGGCTCTGTTCCACTAGCTGTAGCTGTATTTGTAACGTTTCCATTATCAAAATCGGCTTGTACAATAGTATGTTGAGCTGTAAAAACAAATGACGCTCCTGCTGGTAGATTAGGTAAAGTAGCAGGAGAGATACTTCCAGAATCTGCATTTCCATCTGTTACCGTTACATTATTTAAACTTACATTACCCGTGTTAATTACGGTTATTTCATAAGCGATTACTTCCCCTAAATCATCGTATAAACCATCTGAAGCTGGTTGTGCTATTTTTTCCACTTCTAAACCTCCCAATTGTTCAATTGGTGTTATAGTTGGATCGTCTACTGCATTATTTGTATCATCTGGATCATCAGATACATCAGAAATAACATAACCATTAGCTAATGTAGCATTCGCTGTAGCGGAATTAACCACTTGCCCCGCTTCAATATCTGCCTGAGTAATAGTATGCGTTGCTGTAAAATTAGCCGATGCTCCTATGGCTAAATTTGCAACAGAACTAGGTGTTAAACTTCCTGAATCTATTTTAAGGTCGGTAATTGTAATATTCGTTAAAGCTGTATCTCCCGTATTTGTAACAATAAAATCGTAAGTAATCACTTCCCCTAAGGTATCATAACTACCATCTACAGCAGCTCTATCAACCTTAGTAACTTCTATTTCGCTATTTATAATATTTACATCTTCAGTTTCATCATCGAGTAAAACATCGCCTTCAATTTCTGTTTGTGTATTAACAACAACATTGGTTACCGTAGTGGTTGCGGTTACTTCATTTACCGAAGCAACAATTTCAATAGTATGTATTTCTCCACTAAACATATCTCCAATAGACCAGTTAGGTGCCGACCAAGTTCCATATGAAGGCGTTCCACTAACAAAAGTTAATTCCGGAGGAAGTAAATCATTAATAACTAAATTGGTTACTTGGTTTATCCCTAAATGCTCGACGCTAATTGTAAATATAACGTTATCACCTTCTAAAACGGGTGATGTATCTACGACTTTAGTTAGCACTAATTCCGGATCACAATTATAAGCGGATATAACCGCAGAATCGTAAGTACAAGTACCTCTGGTCACTCTCACAAAAAAATCTCCAGGTTCCGAAGGTGTATATACATTAGTAGTTTCTCCTAAAATTTCTACACCATTTTCAAACCATTGATAAGCATCGAAACCACCAGTAATTTCAATAACATCGGCTCCTGGCAAACAACCACCTCCGGTAATATCTAGCTCCACTATTGGTACGGTATCAAAGCCAGAAAAATACCCAGCGAGACCTGCGTTACTGCCAAAAGACATAAATGTACCAACTGCTATTGGTCCTGTTGATGTTACATTAACCTCACCTGTTAATCCATTTATAAAAAAAGTTTTCCAATCTGCTGTTCCAGCAACAGGTGTAGAAACCAGAGGTCCAACAATAACCCCATTCCCATCGGTTACCTCTATAGAACTATCTGGTGTAGACGTCGATGCTAAAATTGTTAAAGCAGATTCATTCGAATTAACACCAGCAATACGATGTATACTTGAAACTTCATCTAAAATATTTGGTAATAAACAATTTACAGGCGCTATAAAATTCATCCCTAAAGTTTGCCTTCCAGACAAACCAGATAAACATTGATATGCATAAGCTTCTTTCGATGTTTGAATATACATATTTCCACCTGCCGAATTCACAGACCAATTCGCTACTTCTAAATACTCCCCATTATTAATAGTACCCTGATAAACACCTCCAGCAAACACATCGGTTGCATTTTGAGTTGCCACTATAATAGCAAATTCTGTTTCATTACCTGACGCTCCATTTCCTCTCACAAAAACATATTCGCGACCTAAAACATTTGTAGGTACTGGCTGATCTAGACCAACATCACGAGACCCAGATCCCGTTCTTACTCCAACATTTAAACCTCCTACACTTATTGCTATTTTTTTATCAGAAGTAAGCGTCGCTCCTAACCAACCATCAATATTTGCAGTGGTTGCGTTTTTTGGAGCTTCTATGACATAAGTTTGGTATTGTTGAAGTGTTATGGTTAAAAAATCTGGAGAACTAGCAGGAATACCGGATGGTTCTCTAAAAATACAACCAGGATCATAACCAAAAACAGTAACCGTTGTAGTCCCGGGATCTGTAGCCATAATACCTAAACTTGTAGATAGCGTACCATTGGAAGCATTGTTCGCAATACCTCCCCATCTAAAATCTGTTCCTAACGCAGCTTTTCCTTTTGATGTTAACGAACCGGCTTGCGCACCAGAACGCCCTCTATAATTAACGTAAAATTTTTGACCTCCAGGGGCTACAAACCGCAACCCTGCTGTTGATAAAGCTATACCTGTACTCACATTATCTATTAAAGTAATACCATTATCGCCATTACCTAAACTTAACCCTGTTGTAGAAGAATCTATAGTGTAAGGTGCCCCATTAGACAAGGAAATGGTTAAAGATGATGCAGTATTGGTGCCTATATAAACCTCAACATTAAATGTTCCTTCCGTTGCGGGTGTTGACAAATAAATAGCCTGCTGATTAATTGATTGATTATTGGTTCCTTGTTTTAATGGTGGTAAATAATGCTCACTATCTAACTGAGCAAAACTATTGGTTATAAAAAAAAGGAATACAGATATAAAGAGTAATATTCTTTTCATGTAAGTAAATTTTGTAAAACAGCCTGTTCAAATTTTGGGGCGCTGCCAATTAATCAATAATACAGGGACTATTATAAAATAATCGATTGTAACAAAAATAGAGCTAAATAATCTAGGAATGTAACACAAACCCGACAAAACAAAAGCTAATTGAAGAAAAGATACCGTTTTTCGAAGAAAACAAGGGTGTTTTATGAAAATAAAACGAGTAAACCCTTTAATTTTATGTAAATAAAGGACTTAAATAAGCTAAAAAAGTATTACAAATAATTTTAGAGAGAATGATTTTATGCCAATTTACAAATGCACAATTTTATTTTTAATAGCATAAAGCACCAAACCAATTTTATTTTTTACATGGAGTTTTTGGAATAAGGCATCTCGATAACCATCGATTGTTTTAGGACTTAAAAACATTTTTTCGGCGATTTCTTTATAGGTTAATTCGGAGCATACTAGTTTTATAAACTCTAGTTCACGCTCTTTTAATTGATAAACCGCACTATGCTCATCATTTAAAGAATTAACTAAAATACTAGACACTTCTTTAGTATGATAGTACCCTGTAGAAATCACCTCTTTTAAAGCCGTTTCTAAAATTTCTTTTTCAACATCTTTAAGTAAATATCCCTTTGCTCCTGCTTTTAGCATTTTTATAATAGTTCCCTCTGCACCTTCCACCGAAAGAGCTATTACTTTTATCTGCGGATACTCTTTTTTTAAAATCCCAGTAGTTTCTATCCCATTCAAAATAGGCATATTAACATCCATTAAGACGACGTCTGGAATATTACTAGGAAGCTTCAATTTATCTAATAATTCCTGCCCATTATTACATTGGTATGGCACTTCAAACTTACTAAACGCATTAACTAGCCCAGCAATTGCCTGAGACAATAAAATATGATCTTCAACAATGACTACCTTGTATGGATTCATGATTTATAATTATATGTTATTGTTAACTGCGTGCCTTGGTTTAGTTTAGAAAAAATATTAATACCTGCATTTACTAGTTGCCCTCTACTTTTTATGTTCGACAATCCTATACCCGAGAAACTATTAGGCTCTTTCATATCGAAACCTTTCCCGTCATCTTTAGCCATTATTAATAGCTCGTCCGCTTTGTAATGTAACGTTACATCTAAATGCCTTGCTTTAGCATGCTTCATGGTATTAGAGAAAAATTCTTGCAAAATTCTAAATAACACTATTTCCGTTTTCTCATTAATTATTCTTTCTTCACCTAAAACCTCTATAGATGCTTTAATAAAATTAAGCCTATTAAAACGCTCAATTTCCTGTGTAACAGCCTCGGTAAAACGCATTAACTTTAAAGCCTCCGGATTAATAAGTTTAGATAACGACCTCAACTCTGTTAACCCCTTGTTTAGCGTTAGCTTTACATCTTCAATATTTTTTGGATCCTGAATTTGTATTTTGGCCAGCGTTAATAACTGTCCAATATTATCATGCAATTCCCAGCTTATATTTCTAAAGGTTTCTTCTCGAATTTCTATTTGAGTTTTAGCAATTTCCTGCTCGAATTGCTTTTCTATTTCTTTTTGTTTTAATAATAAAAGATTTTTTCTTCTGTTAAAAACAACAAATAGCGCTACAAGTATTAAACATAAAAAAACTAATGTAAAAACGGCAACTAATATTGCTTGTCCTTCTCTCCCCATATAAACCCGAAAATAAAACAAATATTCATTACTATACTTAAAACACTACTTATTTCTAGAATATACTTTAAATCTACCAACTCATAAAGATAATTTCTAACCACACGAACGGGTATGTTTCCGGCTAAATAAAGCAAATAACCAACACTAACCCAAAACATGATATTTGTTTTTATAAAAAGTACCTCATCAGTATTTAATATTTCTGAAAAATAAAAAACAATACTCGTTATTAACAGAACAGATGCTATTAAATATGGAATAGTTTGTATTTGATTTAAGTAATTTTCAAAACACATGTTTATAAAAAAACTTAGTACATAGATCACTAAAAATATTTTAGTGAATTTCTTGTGTCGCTCTATCTTCAAACATTTATTGAATAATATAAACAAAAATGAAAAATTGATAAAATGAAAAATATTATAAATAATAACATTTACAGCAACTCCCATTCTTGTTAAGGTAAAGCCTAAAAACTCATTAACTGCAGTGTACCACAATATCACTAAAAAATACTTTAAGAACTCCCGTTTATACTTATAGAAATAAAAAGATCCCACAATAGCAGCAAAAAGTTCTATATACTTTATTGAACTTCTTATTGTAATAAACGAAATGTCTAAAATCATATATTTTCTTATAGGTTATATTAATCTTTGTACGGTGGAGGTGTCATTTCTCCTTCATTATAAATGGTGCTAGTTTCTTCAGTTTCAGCAGAAAATAAACTAGCACTAAAACCTATACCAGCTTTTTCAATCTTCTTAGCTTGTTTTCTAAATAACTCAAGACGTTCTTTTTTGTTATGACCATCCATAAATTCTTCTACTATCTCAAACTGACCTTTTAATTTATTGGAAGTGCTAGATTGTATAATAAATGGTAAATGGTTTAGATTATTATATTCTTTATCTCCTCCTTCTACAGCAACAGTAGGTATCATAAAAACAGTTTGCTGTTTAGGATGATTAATTGTTCTTCCACTTTCAAACTTTTCAGAATTAGGATAAGCAGCAAAATATATTCTAAGACCAGAAACATCTTGTTTTGGATTTGCTTTTTGAATAGATTCAATATACTTTAAATATGCCTTAATTTCATCTAAAGAATACCATATAAACTTAGTATCCTCAAAATTACGATCTCTGTATAAATCTTGAAGTTTTGAATCGAGAACTTGAACTCTATTTTTATCAAATTCAGCAAACATTTCTTTACCCTGAGCGGAAGAAATTAAATGTTTTTTAAGTATATCGTCTTGGGGTTTAATATTGTCTATAGGCTCTTCTCCTTTTAGCGCACCGCTAGAAAAAATGAAAGCAAACAACAGTAAGGGAATAATTAAAAATGGATTAAAAGATTTCATATTACATTGATTTTGTGTAACCTCAAAGTTAACGACTATAAAATTAGCGCATAAGAGGAAAAACACCCTTTTTCAAATAAAAACAAGCATATCACCCGTTTTTAAAAGGATAAACAAAAAACTAATGCATATTCCTACTCAACACATCTTAGCTTATCCATAAAAAACTCTTTATAACTTATGTTGTCAATTTCTCTAATACCTTTTGTCCCTCTTAATTTAAGCGATTTTATAGGCGATTTTTCTAAGCTTAGAATTTGCGACTTCGTTAAATCTGCCTTAAACAAAAACTCACCACACTCCATATTCCATGAGTGATACAAGGTTACAGATTGATTGTTTTCCAACTGCACCACCACATTAGAACGGCTGTTAGATAGATAACTAACACAACCTAAATCTATAGAAGCATTAATGAAAACAGAAATCTTTTTACCGTATTTAAATAGCTCGACATTTACCTTTTCACTTATGGTATAAGCCTCTGTTTTTATGGTTGTTTTTTTAGTAAAATCGTCATATTCATCTAATAAATAATGACAATTATTACGAAATTGCATACGTTCCGAGTTTTGATTTTCGGCAATACGATTACTCTCTTGCTCTTTATTAGCATTAACCTGAGCTATGGAATCTCTAATTCTATTCGCTTCTAGCTCAACCGCCTGTTTTATGGCATCGGCCTGGTTATTTAAAGCCTTTTGTTTCTCTGCTTCTTGTAGAGCCAAAGCATGCTCGATTTCTAAACGTTTAATATGCGCCGCGTTAGCTTTATTTATAGAATCACTAATTCTAGCAGCTTCCTGCTCGGCCTGACGCTTCAAAGCTTCGTTATAAGCAAGTGCCAAACGTTCCTTTTTCAAAGCTTCCTCTTCTGCTTTTTCAAGAGCCTTTTTTAATTGACTTGCCTCCAATTCTGCTGCTATTTTTTGAGCCTTAGCATTTTCTCTTTCAATTTCTAATCGTTTATTTTCGGCTACTTGTACTAAATCTAAAGAATCCTTTATACGCTTAGCTTCTAATTTTGCTGAGCGCTCTCGCGCTATTGCTTTTTCTCTTTCAAAAACTAAACGTTTTTTCTCATCCTCTTCTGCTTTTATAATCGAATCACTAACACGCTTAACTTCTATCTCTGCAGCTTGCTTTAAAGCTAAAGCTTCTAACCTTTCTTGCTCTAAGCGTTTATTTTCGGCTGCTTTTGCCTGTATTATAGAATCTTTTCTGCGAACTTCTTTTAATTCAGCTTCTCGCTTTAAAGCCTCCAAACGCTCCCGCTCTAAACGTTGCTTTGTAGCTTCGTTTGCTTGGGTTATTCTTAGGTCTTCTGCTTTTTTTAAGGCCATTGCTTCGGCACGTTTTAAAGCTTCAGCTCTTTCATATTTAAGCAGTATTTCTTTTTCTTTAGCTACTTTTGCAATAGAATCTGCAACACGTTTAGCTTCTAAGGCTTCGGCTTGTTTTAGAGTTTCTGCTTTTTCATTCTCTAAACGTTGTTTTTCTTCAGCTTCTGCTTTTGCTCTAAAATCGGCAATACGCTTAGCTTCTAGCTCCTCTGCCTTTTTCAAAGCCTTAGCACGTTCTTGCTCCAATTCTAGGCGTGCTTTCTCGGCTACTTTTGCCTGTGCAATAGAATCGTTAACGCGTTTTATTTCAAGTTCGGCCTCTTTTTTTCTAATAGCAGCTTGTTCTTTTTCAAACTCTAATCTTTCTTTTTCTGCTTCTTCTACTTTAGCTATAGAATCCTCAATACGCTGTGCCTCTAATTGCTCTGCTTTTTTTAAAGCTTTAGCCCGTTCTTTTTCTAATTCTAAGCGTTCTTTCTCTGCTATTTTCGCTTGAGCGATCGAATCTTTTTTACGTTGTAGCTCTTGTTCTGCTTCTTGTTTCAACTTTAAAGCTTGCTCTTTTTCCAAACGCGCTTTCTCTTCGGCATTGGCTTTAGCTACAGAATCTTTTACACGCTGCGCTTCTCGCTCCGCAGCAAATTTTAATTCTTGAGTCTTTATTTTTTGTAAACGCAAACGCTCTAACTCCTTTTGTTCTAAAGCTTTTACCTGTGCAATAGAATCTGCTACTCTTAACTTCTCAAGGTTTTTAGCTTTTCTTACTGCTATAGAATCATTTATTATTTTTTGTCTTTTTTCATCTGAAAGCACTTCGCCATATTGAATAAGCTCTTGCATTTCTTGCTTTCGTTTTTTCTCTAACTCAATAGCTTTTAAACTTTCTTTTTCTTGAAAATCGAAATATAAATCGGACATTTTTTCGGTAACCAACAAGTCGATATCCTTAACAATACCTTCCCATTCTTTAAACCGAACTTTATAATTATCCCTTCCTAAAAAACCAATAACAACACACTTATCATTTATACTGAACGCCACTACAAGTTCTGATAATTGATTTGAGGTCTTGTCTAAATTTTTATATAAATTACCATCTTCTAAAAACTTAGTAGGTATACTAATATCTTGAGCAAACAAACTCATAGAAAACAATAAAAAGCAAACGTATTTAATCAAAATTTAATTTTTAAATTAATTTAATTCCCGTAAGAAATCAGTTATGCAATAATACTCCAATTTAAACATTTCTAGAATAGTTATCCAAACTTTCTATGGAATTCGTTACTTAAAATCAATAACTTTGCCCAATATGACTGTAAACGACATCATCGGAAAATATACTATTGAAGGTTTTAATCAAGATGAAGAAAAAACACCTTACCAAGGCCATCTAAATCTATCTATTGATGCAAACCAAAGAATTGAAGCGCAATGGATTATTGGAAACTCACAGACACAAACCGGAACCGGTTTTTTTAAAAACAACATACTCGTTATTAATTTTAATTATGAAGGTGAAGACCAAAAAACCTACAAAGGTGTTGTGGTTTACAAATGCCTAACCCCCGATTTACTTGAAGGTTTTTGGTCTGAAAAACATGGAAACCCATTATTTTTAGGAGAAGAACGCTGTTTTAAAATAACAGAAAAAAGAGAGTTATTAAATTAAAAAAGCCCGAAAACCTAATGATTTTCGAGCTCTTTTGAAATGAATTCTATTCTCTTATTCTAGAATCTAGATATACTGATTGATAATATTCTCAAACAATTCTTGCTTACCGCTTTGTAATTGCAGTTCACCATTATCTTGAGCAATTTTATACAAATCTTGTAAGTTTAATTTACCAGCTTCAAAATCTTTACCTTTTCCAGCATCGAAAGAACTGTAACGCTCTTTACGTAATTTATCGTAAGCTGAATCTGTAATAATTTTATCGGCTGTTAATAATGCTCTAGCAAAAGTATCTGCTCCACCAATATGTGCATGGAAAACATCGTCTAAATCGGTTGAGTTTCTTCTAATTTTAGCATCGAAATTAACACCACCACCTTGTAAACCACCAGCTTTCATGAAAACTAACATAGCTTCTGTTGTTTCTTGAATATTGTTTGGGAATTGATCGGTATCCCAACCATTTTGGTAATCGCCACGGTTAGCATCTAAACTTCCTAACATACCAGCTTTTGCAGCCGTTTCTATTTCGTGTTGGAATGTATGTTGTGCTAATGTAGCATGGTTTACTTCTATGTTTATTTTGAAATCTTTATCTAAACCATATTCTCTTAAGAAACCGATAGCTGTAGCCGAATCGAAATCGTATTGGTGTTTAGATGGCTCCATTGGCTTAGGCTCGATAAAAAAGTTTCCTTTAAAACCTTGAGCTCTTGCGTAATCTCTAGCCATGGTTAAAAATTGTCCCATGTGATCTAATTCACGCCCCATATCAGTATTTAATAAAGACATGTAACCTTCACGACCTCCCCAGAATACGTAGTTTTCACCACCTAATTTAATAGTCGCATCTAAAGCTAATTTTACTTGTCCGCCTGCTCTAGCTACCACATCGAAATCTGGATTTGTAGAAGCACCATTCATGTAACGTGGGTTAGAAAAACAGTTTGCTGTTCCCCAAAGTAATTTTACACCACTTTCGGCTTGTTTACCTTTTATGTAATCTGTGATAGTCTCTAATCTACTTTCTGACTCTGCAAATGTTGCACCTTCTTGAATTAAATCGAAATCGTGGAAACAGAAATAATCGAATCCCATTTTTCCAATAAATTCGAAAGCTGCATCGGCTTTATCTTTTGCTGCTTGAATTGGATCTGATGATTTATCCCACTCAAAACTTTGTGTTCCTGGACCAAATGGATCTCCACCTTGCCCACAGAATGTATGCCAGTAAGCAATTGAAAATTTAAACCATTCTTTCATGGTTTTTCCTGCTACAACCTGGTCCGGATTGTAATATTTGAATGCTAATGGATTATCAGATTCCTTACCTTCAAATTTAATGTTGCTAATGCCTTTAAAATATTCTTTAGTAGCCATAATGTTAAATTATTTGTTGATATTATTTTTTATTTTTCTAATGTTTGTTTGCGTTAGGGATTGCAGTGAAAAGCCCACAGCCTGACGCAGGAAGTGCGAGGACTTGTAACGTAAAGCCCGACCCTTGTGGTAACGCCCTTATTTTATTTATTTAATACGAGTTCTAGTTCTTTTTTCCAGTTATTGTATGCTTCGGTGTATGGTGTTTTGTCTTTAAACGGCATAAAAGTCATAACATGATCGTTGTCCATTATAGTTTTTCCAAAGGCCTCAAAATCGCCTTTATGCAGGTTTGCTGCACGTGCCGCACCAATAGCTCCGGTGGTATTATATATTTCTATTTCTTGCCCAATTAGGGTTGCTACGGTGTTTGCAAAGATCTCGGAACGGAATAAGTTATCGTTGCCAGCACGGATTACGCTAGCTTTAATACCATCGGATTTTAGAATTTCCATGCCATATAAAAATGAAAAGGCAATACCTTCCAAAGCAGCACGACATAGATGTGCTTTGTTATGATTGTTAAGGTTTACGTTTACCATACGCGTGCCAATACTTTTGTTGTTTAGCATACGCTCGGCACCGTTTCCAAATGGTAAAATACACACTCCATCTGACCCGATTGGAATCTCGGATGCAATATTATTCATCTCTTCGTAAGAGCTTACGTCGAGATTATTTAATAACCAACGGTATTGTATTCCTGCTCCATTGATGTTTAATAGCTTACCTATATTTTTATTTTCTTTAGTATAGTTTACGTGTGCAAAATTATTTACTCGCGTGCTTTCTTTACCCGAAAGACTATCGGTTACAGCATACACTACACCAGATGTTCCGCCGGTTGCAGCTACTTCGCCTGGATTAAAAACATTTAGAGAAAGTGCATTATTTGGTTGGTCTCCGGCACGGTAATAAATAGGTGTTCCGGCTGCAATACCACTTTCTTGCTCGCCATGCTCATCAACTTGAGATTGGTTACAAAAAGTATCTACAATGTCTGGAATTAAATCTGCACTAATACCATAATGTTCTAATAGAAAATTGGCTACGCTATCGTTTTTAAAATCCCAAAAGATGCCTTCGGAAAGTCCTGAAATTGTTGTGTTTATTTTATTTGAAAATTTATACGCCACATAATCGCCAGGCAACATAAATTTGTAAATTTTGCTATAAATATCGGGCTCGTTATCTTTTACCCATTTTAATTTTGAAGCTGTAAAGTTTGCTGGAGAATTAAGTAAATGCTCGGCACATTTAGCCTCACCAACTTCAGCGAAAGCTTTATGACCGATTTCTACCGCACGACTATCGCACCAAATGATACTTTTACGCAATGGTTCTCCATTTTTATCGACCACCACCAAACCGTGCATTTGATAAGAAATACCAATACCTTTTATTTCTGTACGGCTTACATTATATTGCTTTTTTAAACGTGTAATGGCATTGCAAATATGCATCCACCAATCGTTTGGTTTTTGCTCGGCCCAGCCGTTTTTTTGCGCAAACATGCCCATTTCTTCTTTAGGCTCTTGTACTACACCTAAACTTTTACCTGTTTCTGTTTCTACTAACGCGACTTTTATTGACGAACTGCCAATGTCGATTCCTAAGTTGTAATTCATTATAATGAGTCTCTTAAAATTAGTTTGGTTGGTATGTATTCTTGAATTCTTGCTTCTTCACTAACAAAACTTGCCGCTTTGGCACCTAGCACTTTAAAATCTGTTGAAATAACCGAAATACCTTTGTAGATAAATTGCTTCATAGGTGTTTCATTATATGATAAAAACCCAACATCTGTACCTGGCTCATAATTATTGCTACGGCATTGCTCTAGAAAAAAGCCTAAAACACGATCACTAACACTAATATAAGCTTCGTTTTTTTTAATGATAAATTCTTTTGGGTTGGTAATAATATCAAAATTAAAACCTGCTTCTTTACAGTAGCTTTTAAAATATTTTACCGTTTCTATAGGGTGATGTGTAAATACTGGATAAACAAGTATTATTTTTTTGTATTTCTGAAAAGCTGGCGTCGCCTCCTTTAATGTAGTGTAAAATGATTTTCCGAAATCTTGAAAAACAAAATTATTGTTCTTTTTAGCATGTACATTCCAATCTATTAACAACAGTTTACTATCGTCAATATCGGACAAAACCTCAGCAACTTCTTTATTATCGAAAGTCATTACCACGTATTTATAATACTTGCCTTTACTGTTATTAATTATGGTTTTGAAGTTATCTATATTATAGTGATGAAACTGAATATCGGTAATAACATTTTCGGGTAAATTATTTACAAAAGAATGATACAATACTTCCTTATATGCTTTAAAGGTATCTAAAAGCAATAACACTTTACGTGTTTCATTGGCTACATAATAACCTTTGTTTGGCACAGACTCGATTACACCATGCTCCTTCAAAACAGAATAGGCTTTGAAAACAGTATCACGAGAAAGCTGAAGAGATTTACATACCGCATTTACCGATGGCAAGGCATCGCCACTGGTTAACCTGTTGTTTGCAAGCTCGTTATTTATAGCATTAACTAATTGTTGATACTTTGGTGTTTCGCTATTTATGTTAATTTCAAAATTCATACTTAAAAAACCATACTGTTCTGGTCTGGTATGCAAATATAGAAATTAAATCTTACTCAGTATTATTATTTTTTAAAAAAGTTTTTTTAAGGCACAAAAAAACCATGTATATTAAAAAACATACATGGTTTATAAAAAAAATATTTTAGACGAAAATCAACTCACTTTCTGCTCTTTTTTCACTTTGCGAAGCATTCTGGTTTCTGCTCTTTTTTCTTCTTTGCGCTCATTAAAAACACGAACGCGTTCCAACAAGGCTTCTTGCTTTTCTACTCGGTCTTGGCGCCTTTTTTCTTGTGCTTTTTTCTGCATTAGACCTTCTTCTTTTTGCCTGGCTTTTTCTTTAAAAACAGACCAATATGAATAGCCATACATACTAACAAAGAGCAGGGCTATTATACCAATAATGACATAACCATTTTCCATAAATTCTATGAGGGATTAATTAGAATTAAAACTTAAAAACCAGTAGGTTAAACTATATTTTTAAATCAAAATAAAGTTAGCGAAAACAAATATGATAGAAGAATAAAAAAGACTATCAGTAAGAAAAAACAGATAAACGTAAAAATTACAAGTTATTTTGTTTTAACCTCAAAATCTTTAGATTTCCAATTTAAAACACCGCCTTCTAATTCGTATATTTTGGTAAAGCCTAATTCCTTGAAAATAGCGATACTCTTACCACTTCTTCGGCCTGACTTACAATAAATTACCAATGGTTCTTCCTTATCTAATTCCGCTAAAGATTTAGAGAAATTTTCGGAGAAAAAATTAATATTTTCTGCTCTAGAAATATGCCCAGCACCAAACTCTTCTGGCGTTCTAACATCAATTAATTTCATCTCTTTTTGCTCTTTCAAAAGCACCTCTAATTCTTCTGGCGTTACTTTAGTAACAATATCATCATTTTGTGCTTTACAGTTAAACATGATAGCACAAAAAAAGATAGTTATCAGTATTGAAATTTTCTTCATAAACTATTATAAATCTACAACATCACCAGTCCAATCAAGCATGCCGCCTTCTAAATTATATGCATTAGCAAAACCTAATTGATCCATAATAGCACAAGCTTGCCCACTACGGTTGCCAGAACGGCAATACACATAATAATTTTTGCTTTTATCCAGCGCTTCTATTTCACTTATAAATTCTTGTCCTTTATATATATCGATATGCTTCGCGCCAGCAATAATACCATCGGCCACCTCAGCATCTGTTCTTACGTCTAAAATTACCGCATTATCATCTTTGGCTAATTGCTCCGTCCACTCCTCTTGTGTTAAATCTTCCATTGTTATGTTGTTCTTTTTTTATTTAATATTTTATTGAAAACAAATTTAATATTTATAACATGATAGACGAAAAAAAACCTGAAGTATTACACCTCAGATTTTTATCAGTCTTTCTAATCATATTAATTCATTATACTTTTATACCACAACCTATTGCTCTTGTTTCTGTTTCTTTAACGTCTTTTCCGTTAAGCAAAGCATCTACAGCATTTTCAACATATTTAGTTGTTACAGCATTTGCATCTTTATAATTGTCGTCGATTGCTCCAATATATTTCACCTCATTACCTTGGTTTGTTTTCTGTAAAACAAAAACATGAGGTGTTTTTGTTGCTCCAAATTTCGGATAGATTTCTTGCTTTTCATCTATTAAATAAGGAAAAGTAAATCCTTTTTCTTCTGCACGCTTTTTCATAGCCTCTAAACTATCGCCAGGCATAACATCTGCGTTATTAGGCATGACAGCAATTACTGGATAACCTAACTTTGCATATTTTTTATCCAACTCTACAATTCGGTCTTCATACATTACAGCATATGGGCAAGTATTACAAGTAAAGGTTACTATAAAACCTTTAGCATTTTTATAATCGGAAAGTGAGACCATTTCACCATCAATATTCTTCAAAGAAAAATCTTCAGCAATATCACCAATACCATAGCCTCCAGCACTGCTAGATGTTTTTAAGGTAAATGCACTTGCACAAAGCACCACCAAAATTACCGACACTATTTTAATTGTTTTTTTCATAACGTTTAATTTAAAAATTGCTTTAATTCATGCTCTAATTCCTCGTAAGTAAAAGATTTTTCAAAAAATTTACGTTCTCCGTTTTTATAGATTATTGTTGCTGGTAACGAGCCGGACCAACTTTCATCAATCTGCGGAATCCAAGAGTTACTATCAACATCATCTAAAGCGATAACTTTCGATTTTAATTGTTGTTTCAAAACAAAAGGTTTCAATTTAGAATCATACATATGTGGAAAATCTAAACTCACTAATGTAAAATCTACGTTCTTATTACCGTATTCAGACTTCAGCTTTTCAAAATATGGCAATTCTTTAACACATGGTGCACACCAAGTCGCCCAAAAATTGATAACATGAATTTTACCATCTTCCTTATTCAGAAATGGTTTTAAACCCTCAAAATCATAAACCTCAAGATTAAAATCGCTTTCTGGTGAAGACTGAATTTCGGTTACTTCCATGTCTTGAATTGAATCGTTATTTTTTTTATTATTATTTCCGCACCCCACAATTAACAGTACGGTTATTACAAAGAGATATCGTTTCATAACTATAAAATTAATTCATCTTATTTTACTTTTCTGCCTGTTTAACAAACTTTTATACAAAAACAGAAAATTCCTCAAAATTTTACATACATTTGTATGTACAACAGTTATTTAACTGGTACGTATTATGGACTATTCACGACATATAAACTCTAAATTACCTATAAATAAAAAATTGGTTATTAGCTTACTACAAACTATAAACGAAGTGAGTTCTAAAATGAATTCAGCACTTAAGCCTTACGGAATTTCTGAACCACAATTTAATGTGCTTAGAATTTTACGCGGGCAAAAAGGCAACCCTATTTCTTTAGCTGAAGTTCAAGAACAAATGATTACCAAAATGAGTAATACCACGCGATTGATAGATAAACTAGAAGCTAAAAACTGTGTAAGACGCGTAATTAATGCTGAAAACAAACGTAAAATAGATTTAACAATAACCAATGTAGGTTTAGATTTATTAAAAAGAACAGACGACATATTAACAACAACAGAAAACGAATTAGTGGCTGGCCTAACCACTAACGAAAAAGCGGAATTAACTGCGCTTTTGAGAAAATTAAGGTTAATAGCAAAGTAGGGTTTCCCTAAACCCTTAGTAACCAACCAAGACTGCTGTACTTATTATAGCAGTCTTTTTTTTAAAGGAAATCCCTAACAAACTAAAGCTATTTTTCGTTTTTTCGTAAAAAATGAATAAAGTTTTGTTTAATACTTTTTCAATCTTTATATTTGAACCAACATAAAAAATAACAATGAACATATTTTTAAATAATTCTTGGTGGTGGAACTTTCGAAACTAAAATTCGTGAAGAAACCCGAGTATATTTAAAACTTAAAATATCCAAAAGGCTTGTCATTCACGACAAGCCTTTTTTTTATTTTAAAACTGTTCACTTTTTGGCCATTTGCCGAAATACAAAAAACAATAAATGGAAAAATTTAGTCTATACACACATCACAAAAAAATATTAACAGATACCATTACACCTGTATCCGTTTACTATAAAATACGCGATAAATACCCAAATAGCATTCTATTAGAAAGTGGCGACTACCATAGAAGTCATAAAAACTTCTCGTACATCTGTTTCAATCCAATCGCATCTATAAAGGTAGAGAATGAAGTGATATCGCAAACTTTTCCAGATGGCAGTTCAACCTCACTTAATATTACAAGCGATATAAATGTAGCCGATGAAATTCACGATTTCACCAAACGTTTTAAACCACAATCCGACGAAGATTTTAAGTTTATAAACAACGGTATATTTGGTTACACTGCTTACGATGCCGTACGGTATTTTGAAGATGTACAAATTAGCAAAAAAGACAACTCGGTAGTTATACCAGATATCTATTATGCGGTTTACAAAAACATCATTGCCATAAACCATTACAAAAACGAAGCTTATATTTTCGCGCATTGCTATGATGATGCCGAAAATAATATCGATGCCATTGATAAACTTATAAACGTGCAAAACTTTGCATCTTATAATTTCAAATCTAAAGGTGATATACAATCTAATTTAACCGACGACGAATTTAAAAACCAAGTTGAGTTAGCACGTAAACACTGTGCACGAGGTGATGTTTTTCAACTCGTATTATCACGTCGTTTTTCACAAGAATTCACTGGCGACGATTTCAATATCTATCGTGCCCTTCGTAGCATAAACCCATCACCATACCTGTTTTATTTCGATTATGGCGATTTTAAAATATTTGGTAGTTCGCCCGAAGCTCAACTTATTGTTTCCGAAGGTATGGCAGAAATCCACCCTATTGCCGGAACTTTTAAACGTACAGGCGACGAGGAAAAAGACGAAATATTAGCAGAAAAACTTAAAAAAGACGACAAAGAAAACGCCGAACACGTAATGCTTGTCGATCTTGCACGAAACGATTTGAGTCGTCACGGCAGCGAAGTAAAGGTAGTAACCTACCGCGAGGTTCAGTTTTTCTCGCACGTTATTCACCTCGTTAGTAAAGTCGTTGGCAAAAAACACAAAAGCACCTCAACCATGCAAGTTGTAGCCGACACTTTTCCGGCAGGAACTCTAAGTGGAGCACCAAAACACCGCGCCATGCAACTTATCGAGCAGTACGAAAAAACAAGTCGTGGTTATTACGGTGGTGCCATAGGTTTTATGGATTTCGAAGGCAATTTTAATCACGCCATCATGATCCGTACTTTTTTGAGTAAAGATTATAAATTGAACTGGCAAGCAGGTGCCGGAATGGTATCAAAATCCAATGCCGAAAGCGAGCTACAAGAAGTATTTAACAAACTCGGCGCATTAACAAAAGCCATAAAAGTAGCCGAAGACATATAAATAATTTGGGCATTACCCGAAAAGGGTCAGAGCTTTGAAGAGAGTCTCAGTATTCAGTAGCAGTTGGCAGTGTTTACTCGAATGAATAAAAAAAGCAACAGTGAGTAGTTGCAGTTAACAGAGCTTACTCAGATAAAAATAAAAAAGTCAAAGTAAACCAACACCTACTCGACTAACAAAATAAATAAAATTCAGAGTCATCTGAAAAAAAATAAACATATGAAAGTACTAGTCATAGACAATTACGACAGTTTTACATACAATCTAGTTCATTACCTAGAAGATTTAAACTGCGATGTTACCGTAGTACGTAACGACAAACTCACTCTAGACGATGTTAAACCGTTCCATAAAATCGTACTATCGCCAGGCCCAGGAATTCCAGACGAAGCTGGTTTACTAAAAGCCATTATAGAAACTTACGCACCAACAAAGAGTATTTTAGGTGTTTGCCTTGGCCAACAAGCCATAGGTGAAGTTTTCGGAGGTTCGCTTATAAACCTAGAAGACGTTTACCACGGTGTAGCAACCAATGTTACTATAACCGTAGACGACGAAATTTTGTTTAAAGGTTTAGATAAAAACATAGAGGTTGGGCGTTACCACTCATGGGTAGTAAACCCAAACTTACCAGAAAGTTTAGAAGCCACATCGGTAGATGCCAACGGACAAATTATGTCTTTGCGTCATAAAGTTTACGATGTTCGTGGTGTACAATATCATCCAGAATCGGTTTTAACACCTAACGGAAAAGCGATATTAAAAAACTGGGTGGAGAATTAAAAGCAGTATTCAGTCGCAGTGAAGCAGTACTTACTCGGATGAAAAAACATAATTAACCAACAACTAATAACAAGTAACAATTATCTCTTTTACAGAAATGAAGAACTTACTAAACAGATTAATAAACCACGACACCCTGTCTACCGAAGAAGCTAAACAAATCTTGGTAAACATATCGAATGATGCGTATAACCCGAGCCAAATAGCATGTTTTTTATCGGTTTTTATGATGAGAAGTATTACTCTCGAAGAACTAAAAGGTTTTAGAGATGCACTTCTAGAGCTTTGTTTACCGGTAAATCTTAGCGATTTTAACGCTATCGATATTGTAGGTACTGGTGGCGATGGTAAAAACACATTCAACATCTCTACCCTATCGGCTTTTATTACGGCAGGTGCAGGTGTTCATGTTTCTAAACATGGAAATTACGGAGTTTCATCTACATCAGGTTCTTCAAATGTTATGGAGCATTTAGGTGTGAAATTTTCTAATAATGAAGATTTTTTAAAACGCGCTTTAGACCAAGCAGGTATATGTATTTTACATGCACCACTATTTCACCCAGCAATGAAAAACGTGGCGCCTATTCGTAAAGAACTTGGTGTTAAAACTTTTTTCAATATGTTAGGGCCTTTAGTAAATCCGTCGTTTCCAAAAAATCATGTTTTAGGTGTTTTTAATTTAGAAGTTTTAAGACTTTATAGTTTCTTATTTCAAAACACAGGGCACAATTATAATATTGTTTACGCTTTAGATGGTTACGATGAAATTTCATTAACAGGAAAAGCGAAAATTATTTCTAATCATACCGAAAAACTTTTTTCACCTGAAGATTTAGGCGTTTCAATAATTAAACAAGAAGATATTTTTGGTGGCGATACCATAAAAGATGCCGCAAATATATTTGTTGATATCATTTCTGGAAAAGGAACTGAAGCGCAAAACAACGTAGTTTGTGCTAATGCCGGTTTAGCTATTGCTACTTCAAAACAAATTTCGCATCAAGAAGGTTTTGAACTGGCAAAAGAATCGTTGTTTTCTGGAAAAGCAAAAACAAGTTTAGATAAATTAATTGAACTGAGTAAGTAAAAAAGTTAACAGTGGCAGTGACAGTTTTCAGACTTACTCACACACATAAAAATTAAGTTTAGAATTAAGCAGATAACTATTAAAGTCGAAGTCGTCTTCAAATTAAACTCTGCCAACTCAACACTAAAAAATGAACATTTTAGACAAAATAACATTAGATAAAAGAAATGAAGTAGCTCTTAGAAAGCAACTCATTCCAACATCGCAACTTGAACAATCTGTTTTATTCGGAAGACAAACCGTTTCTCTTGCTAATAATTTACGTAATAGTAAATCTGGAATTATCGCCGAACATAAACGCCGATCGCCATCAAAATCCGTTATTAATAACAACTTAAATATTCAAGATGTAGCAAAAGGTTATCAAGATGCTGGCGTTTGCGGTATGTCTGTTCTAACCGATGGAAAATACTTTGGAGGCTCTCTAGACGATTTATTAACAGCAAGAGCAAGTTGCAACCTACCATTACTTAGAAAAGAATTTATAATCGATGAATACCAAATGCTAGAAGCGAAGGCTTATGGTGCAGATGTTATTCTTCTTATTGCTGCTATTCTATCTCGAGACGAAATAAAACAATTCTCTGAGTTTGCTAAAAGCTTAAATTTAGATGTGCTTTTAGAAGTACATAACGAAGAAGAATTACACAAATCGATTATGCCGAGTTTAGACATGCTGGGTGTAAATAACAGAAATTTAAAAACCTTCGAGGTGAGTTTAGAAACCAGTAAGTTATTAAGCACACAGATACCAAACGATTTTGTAAAAGTATCAGAAAGCGGCATAAGCAGCGTTGAAGCCATTAAAGAACTTCAGCCTTTTGGATATCAAGGATTTTTAATAGGTGAAAACTTTATGAAAACGGATAATCCTGGGGCAAGTGCTACCGATTTTATAAACCAATTAAATAAATAAAGTTTTACTGAATTTATTTTAGAACAACACAATTTGAACATCATGAAACTGAAAATTTGCGGAATGAAATATCAAGAGAATATGACTGAAGTCGCTGCTCTACAGCCCGACTATTTAGGTTTTATATTCTACGATAAATCGTCTAGAAATTTCGACACATCCATTCCCGAAATATCAAATTCTATAAAAAAGACTGGTGTTTTTGTTAATGAAGATTTAGAAGTTGTTATTGAAAAAATAAAAACATTCAACTTACAAGCTGTTCAATTACACGGCGAAGAATCCCCGGAATATTGTAACGATTTAAAAAATCGACAAGCTGAACTTGTTTCTGCATCTCTTGAAATCATTAAAGTATTCTCTATTAAAAACGAATTCAATTTTGAGGTTTTAAAACCTTACGAAGCCGTTTGCGATTACTTTTTATTTGATACCAAAGGAAAACACCCAGGCGGAAATGGCTATACTTTCGATTGGAATGTGCTAAACAATTACTCGTCTACCAAACCCTTCTTTTTAAGTGGGGGTATTGGTTTCGATGAAATTGAAGCGGTTAAAAAGTTTCAGCAAAGTATGGCTTCCAAATACTGTTATGCCCTAGATGTAAACAGTAAGTTTGAAATAGAACCCGGATTAAAAAACATAGAATTATTAAAAGACTTTAAAACAAATTTGTTTTTCCATGCAAACCATGGAACAGACTCAAATTTAAATAAACATATGGAAAACTATAACGTAAACGAAAAAGGCTATTACGGCGAATTTGGTGGTGCATTTATTCCAGAAATGCTTTACCCGAATGTGGAAGAGTTACGCCAAAACTATTTAAAAGTGATGGCCGAACCAGATTTCAAAAAGGAATTCGATCAACTTTTAAAAGATTATGTTGGTCGCCCATCACCTTTGTATTTTGCTAAACGTCTTTCTGAAAAATACAACACTAAAATTTATTTAAAGCGTGAAGATCTAAACCATACGGGCGCACACAAAATAAACAATACTATTGGCCAGATTTTAATGGCCAAACGTTTAGGTAAAACTCGAATTATTGCTGAAACAGGAGCTGGACAACACGGTGTTGCCACCGCTACTGTTTGTGCTTTAATGGGACTAGAATGTATTGTTTACATGGGCGAAATTGATATTGCACGCCAAGCCCCGAACGTAGCCAGAATGAAAATGTTAGGCGCTACTGTTGTGCCCGCTCTTTCTGGAAGTAGAACTTTAAAAGATGCTACAAACGAAGCCATTCGCGATTGGATTAACAACCCTGTGAACACACATTATATTATTGGATCGGCTATTGGGCCACATCCATACCCGGATATGGTTACCAGATTTCAATCGGTAATTTCCGAAGAAATAAAATGGCAACTAAAAGAACAAATTGGGAGAGAAAACCCAGATTATGTTGTGGCTTGTATTGGTGGCGGAAGTAATGCTGCCGGAACGTACTACCACTATTTACACGAACCGGATGTAAAAATTATTGCTGTTGAAGCGGCTGGTTTAGGTGTAGATTCTGGAGAAAGTGCCGCGACTTCTGTTTTAGGACACGAAGGTGTTATTCATGGTTGTAAAACCTTGTTAATGCAAACTAAAGACGGACAGATTACAGAGCCCTACTCTATTTCGGCTGGTTTAGATTATCCTGGTGTTGGCCCAATGCACGCAAATTTATGCAAAACGGGACGTGCTGAATTTATGTCGATTACCGATGATCAAGCTATGACGGCTGGTTTGGATTTATGTAAACTAGAAGGTATTATTCCGGCTATTGAGAGTTCGCATGCGCTGGCTATTTTTGAAGAAAAAACCTTTAAACCAGACGACGTGGTTGTTGTGAGTCTTTCAGGACGTGGTGATAAGGATTTACAGAATTATATTGAATATTTTAAGATATAAGTTTCATTTTTTCATTTCCGCGAAGGCGGAAATCTCAAAGTAAAACCATGGACGTACATTACGTTTACATATTAACAAATAAGAACCATACAGTTTTGTATGTTGGGCGTACTAAACAATTAAAGGTTAGGCTAAATCAACATAAAAACAATAGTTCAAAATCCTTTACAGGAAAATATAATGTTGATAAATTAGTTTACTTTGAAACAACGAAATACGTAAACAACTCAATAAAAAGAGAGCGACAAATTAAGAAATGGAATAGAGCCTGGAAAATCAATTTAATAAATAGTTTAAACCCTGATTGGAAAGACCTTTCCGAATACATTTAAAAGATTCCCTCCTTCGAGAGAATACAAAATATTCTTACTATGAATAGAATAAATAAAAAATTACAAGAAAACAAAAAACTGCTATCTATATACTTTACAGCAGGCTACCCGAATTTAACCGATACTGTTTCCATCATTGAAGATTTGGAAAAAAATGGTGTAGACATGATAGAAATTGGGCTTCCGTTTAGTGACCCTTTGGCCGATGGGCCAACGATACAGGCAAGTTCGACGCAAGCACTGAAAAATGGTATGACTACCGAGGTGCTTTTCGATCAGTTAAAAGATATTAGAAAAACGGTATCCATTCCATTAATAATTATGGGGTATTTTAACCCGATGTTACAATATGGTGTGGAAGCGTTTTGTAAAAAATGTCAGGAAATTGGTATCGATGGTTTAATAATTCCCGATTTACCTGTAGATGTTTATAACGATGAATACAAAGCGACTTTTGAGAAATACGGCCTGATAAACGTATTTTTAATTACGCCGCAAACCTCTGTGGAGCGTATTAATTTTATCGATTCGATCTCGAATGGCTTTATTTATATGGTAAGTAGTGCTAGTGTTACAGGAAGTAGTTCTGGGTTTGGAGACGAGCAAATGAGCTATTTTGAGCGTATTGCAAAAATGGAACTAAAAAACCCACAAGTTATTGGTTTTGGAATTTCGGATAATGAAACCTTTACACAAGCTACCGAACATGCTAAAGGCGCCATTATTGGTAGTGCTTTTATAAAGCACATTACGGAAAACGGTGTTAACAAAACGGAGGTATTTGTGAAATCGATACTCGGTTAAAATGAAAATGCTTAACGATTGGAAACTTGTTTTACTAATTTGTTTAACTTTAGGTTTAGCTCCTTTTTTCCCTGAGCCTCATATTCTAGGTAAACTCAAATGGATACTAGGTGGAGCAACAGGAATGAAACTTAAAGATTGGTTTGATGTTTGTTTAGACGGGTTTCCTTTTGTGCTATTAATACGAATTGTGCTCTTAAAAATGTTTTCAAAAGAGTAAAAAATAAAGAACAAATATCGTTAGTGAATTAATAAAATTTATTCTTGCCTAAAAATAAGATAACATGAGTAAAACAGAAAAAATTGTAATTATTGGTGCTGGTTTCGCAGGACTGAGACTTGCACAAGATTTAATAAATCACCCAAATTACGAGGTGTATTTAATTGACAAGCAAAATTACCACCAATTTCAACCACTTATGTATCAAGTAGCGACAGCTAGGCTTGAACCTGCGAGTATTTCCTTTCCGTTACGAAAGGTTTTTCAAAAAGCAAAAAACGTAAGAATTAGGATTACAGAAGTCGCAGAAATTAATTTCGAAAACCAGTTTGTTAATACACCTATTGGTGATTTTGATTACGACCATTTGGTGATTTCTATTGGTTGTACAACCAATTATTTCGGGAACGAAAACCTAAAGAATTTCGCTTACCCAATGAAAACTATTCCTGAGGCTATACAACTTAGAAATAGAATTCTGCAAACTTTTGAAAACGCTCTAAACACCAGCGATCCCGAAAAACTGCAAACTTTATTAAATTTTGTTATTGTTGGTGGTGGCCCAACTGGTGTAGAATTAGCGGGTGCTTTAGCAGAAATGAAACAACACATTTTACCTAAAGATTACCCTGATAAAGATTTCTCTAAACTTAAAATATTTTTATTAGAAGGCAGTCCGAACACACTGAGTCCGATGAGTGAAGGCTCTCAGAAAATGTCTCAAAAGTATTTAGAAGAGCTTGGTGTTTCTGTTGTTACAAACACCTTTGTTAAAGATTATGATGGCACCATTGTTACCCTAAATACAGGAAAAACAATAAACTCTAAAAATGTAATTTGGGCAGCAGGTGTAACCGGAAATGCTATTAAAGGTTTCCCTGAAACTTGTATAACTCGTGGCAATCGACTTATTGTTAATCGCCAAAACGAAGTTACTGGTTTAAAACATGTTTACGCCTTAGGCGATATTGCATACATGGAAACCCCTTATTTTCCGAAAGGCCATGCACAAGTGGCTAGTGTAGCTTTGCAACAAGCTTCGCTTTTGGCTGAAAACTTAAGTAGAAAAGTTAAAAACAAACCATTAAAAGATTACGAGTATACCGATAAAGGTTCCATGGCAACTATTGGCAAACGCAAAGCCGTTGTAGATTTGCCTAAATTTAGTTTCCAAGGGCGTTTAGCTTGGTTTACCTGGATGTTTATTCACTTAATGCTTATTTTGAGTATTAAAAATAAACTTCTGATTTTCATGAATTGGATGATTAGTTATTTCAACAACGACAGTACGTTACGAATTATAATGAAGCCTGTTGCCACAAAAGTTAAAACCACAAAAGAATAATGCCTTTAAACATCGTTTTAGTTGAACCAGAAATACCGAATAACACGGGAAACATAGGCCGTTTAGCTTTAGGTTCGGGCTCACACCTACATCTAGTAAAACCTTTTGGTTTTGAAATATCGGATGCGCGATTAAAACGTGCCGGACTCGATTATTGGAAACACCTTTCTATTACGTATTACGATAATATTGATGAATTCTTCAAAATAAATCATGATAAAAAAATGGCCTTCATGTCTAGCTATGGTAAAAAAAAACATTGGGATATTCCTTTCAAGGACGATTTATTTCTAGTTTTCGGAAAAGAATCGGTTGGTCTTCCTAAATGGATTAATGAAACCTACGCAAATCAACTTTATAAAATTCCGCTGTACAGCGAACACATCCGCAGCTTGAATTTAGCAAATGCCGTTAGTATTACAGTTTACGAAGGTTTGAGTCAGTTAAGGCTAAAATAAAAAGAGTATTAAAATATACAAAAAAATATTTTCTTAAACCATTAAACTATTTTTTAAAAAAAGTGTCTAAACATGAAGTTTAACTAAAAAACTAATATAAAATGACATCAAAAAATTTAAAATTCGGTTTAGCTGTTATGGCATTATGTGCTGTTACTATTACTAATGCACAAGAC
This sequence comes from Algibacter lectus, assembly GCF_900112395.1. Taxonomy (GTDB): domain Bacteria; phylum Bacteroidota; class Bacteroidia; order Flavobacteriales; family Flavobacteriaceae; genus Algibacter; species Algibacter lectus. Next base: position 117,044 of record NZ_FOLN01000012.1, on the reverse strand, counting down.
AAAAAGAAACCAGATCCTGAGAAAATGTTTGCTTCTTATGATACTGATGAAAATAAACTTATAACTTTAGATGAGTTTAAAGCAAAAAAGCGCAAGAAAGAAATGGAAGCTGAAGTTTTAGAAAAACGTTTTGCTAAAATGGATGCTGACAGTAGTGGCTCTGTAACTTTCGAGGAGTTTAAAGCTGGAATGGCAAAAGGAAAAGGCAAAGGAAATAATAAGAAAAACTAACAAGCTAAACAATATTAGCTTACATTTTATAGTGAAAAGACAGCCAAATGCGCTGTCTTTTTTTTTGTGAATTAATTATATTAAGCTACATTTTTATTACTAATAAATAATCGTATTTTTACAGCTAATAAAACCAAATCATTAATGGGTAAAATCATCGCAATTGCTAACCAAAAAGGAGGCGTTGGAAAAACAACCACGTCGGTAAATCTTGCCGCATCCTTAGGTGTATTAGAAAAAAAAGTATTACTTATAGATGCTGACCCTCAAGCAAATGCAAGTTCTGGAATAGGTATAGATGTAGAAACTGTAGAAATTGGAACCTACCAACTTTTAGAGCATTCTAACACCGCAAGAGAAGCCATCATGAAAACTGATTCGCCAAATCTTGACATTATACCTGCTCATATCGACTTAGTTGCTATAGAAATTGAACTTGTAGACAAAGAATCGCGTGAATACATGCTTAAAAAATCGTTAAATGAAATCAAAGACGATTACGATTACATATTAATAGATTGCGCGCCATCACTAGGGTTATTAACCTTAAATGCTTTAACAGCCGCTGATTCCGTAATCATCCCAATTCAATGTGAATACTTTGCATTAGAAGGTTTAGGGAAGTTATTAAACACTATAAAAAGTGTTCAAAAAATACACAATCCAGAATTAGACATTGAGGGCTTATTGCTTACCATGTACGATTCCCGTTTACGCCTATCTAACCAAGTGGTGGAAGAGGTACAAAAACATTTTAACGATATGGTTTTTAAAACCATTATACAACGTAATGTTCGTTTAAGCGAAGCACCAAGTTACGGCGAAAGCATTATTAATTATGATGCTGGTAGTAAAGGCGCAACCAATTACTTGAGTTTAGCAAGAGAAGTTATCACTAAAAATGCTTAATTATGGCGAAGGCAACAAAAAAACAAGCTTTAGGTAGAGGCTTATCAGCACTTTTAAACGACCCAAGTAACGATATCCAATCTGCCGAAGATAAAAATGCAGATAAAGTTATTGGGAACATTGTTGATTTAGATATCGATTTTATTGAAGTTAACCCATTTCAACCCCGAACTAATTTTAGTGAAGAAAGCTTACGCGAGTTAGCGTCTTCTATAAAAGAGTTGGGTATTATCCAACCTATAACTGTTAGAAAATTAGGTTTAAATAAATACCAACTCGTTTCTGGAGAGCGTCGTTATAGAGCGTCTAAATTACTAGGTTTAGAAACTATTACGGCTTACGTTAGAATTGCAAACGACCAAGAATCGTTAGAAATGGCCTTGGTTGAAAACATTCAACGTCAAGATTTAGACCCTATTGAAATTGCACTTTCATACCAACGTTTAATAGACGAAATAAACCTAACACAAGAGCAAATGAGCGAGCGTGTTGGAAAAAAACGTTCTACTATTGCCAATTATTTACGTTTATTAAAGTTAGACCCAATTATCCAAACAGGTATGCGCGACGGCTTTATTTCTATGGGACATGGCCGTGCTTTAATTACTATCGAAGACCAATCGATTCAATTAGATATTTACGAAAAAATCTTATCAAACAAATTATCGGTTAGAGACACCGAAGTATTAGTTCGTAATTATAACAACGACGAAACTGTTGCTGCTCCTGCAAAAAAGGAAGCCAATACAGCTATGCCAAATTTTGTTAAAACTGGCATAAGCTCGTTTTCGGAATACTTTGGACATAAAATTGACGTTAAAGTCTCTAAAAACGGAAAAGGAAAAATTACAATTCCATTTCATTCCGAAGAAGATTTTAACCGTATTAAAAAATTAGTCGAAGGTGATTCAAAATAAATTTCTAATAACAAGTTTTTGCGCTTTTCTATGTTGCTTTTCTTTATTTGCTCAAGATAAGGCTCCTCAGGAAGAACCTCTTCCGAAGGAAAAAACAAAAGAACTGCCAAAAGAATTTGTAATAGATTCTACACTACAAATAACAGAAGCTTACGATCCGTTAAGACCTGCAAAAGCTGCGTTTTACTCAGCAATTTTACCAGGTTTAGGGCAAGCTTACAACAAAAAATATTGGAAAATCCCTATTGTATACGCTGCATTAGGAACAGGAGTTTATTTTTACATAAACAACAGTAATGAATACACAAGGTATCGCGATGCCTATAAAAGTCGTTTAGCCGGATTTGAAACCGATGAGTTTTATTTCGATTCCTCTGGAACAAAACTTGACGAACCACGCGTAAGTACAGAGAGATTAGAAACAGCACAAGAATTTTATCGAAAAAATAAAGAAATTTCACTTCTTGTAACTATTGGCCTGTACGCTTTGAATATAATAGAAGCCAATGTGGATGCCCATTTACTACAGTATAATGTAGATGAGAATTTATCTTTGGCACCACACTACCAATTTAATGAGGTTGATGCAACTAGCAACCTTGGACTAACTTTAAATTTTAAATTTTAATATGAACATTGCTTTACTCGGATACGGGAGAATGGGTCAAACCATAGAACAAATAGCCATTAAACGCGGCCACAATATTGTTTTAAAGGTTGATAAAGATGATACAGATTACGATATTACTAAAGCCGATGTTGCCATAGATTTCAGTATTCCAAACGTAGCTTTCAACAATATTTCAAACTGTTTAAACAACAACATTCCTGTTATTTCGGGAACAACAGGTTGGTTAGATAATTATGATAATGCTGTAGCGTTGTGCGAAGAGAAAAAAGGCGCTTTTATTTATGCTTCAAACTTTAGTTTAGGTGTAAATATTTTTTTCGAATTAAATAAAACACTAGCTAAAATGATGAGCACCTTAGAGCAATATAATGTCTCTATGGAAGAAATTCATCACACAAAAAAGTTAGATGCACCAAGTGGCACTGCCATTACTTTAGCAGAAGGTATTATAAACAACAATCCACATTATGATGGTTGGATGCTTGACGATAAAGCTGATAAAAAATTACCTATAGTTGCTAAACGTATAGAAGATGTTCCAGGTACGCACACAGTAACTTACCAAAGTGAAGTAGATACCATTACTATAGATCACGTGGCACATAACAGACAAGGTTTTGCTTTAGGAGCCGTAATTGCATCGGAATGGATTGTTGGAAAAACAGGTGTTTTCACAATGAACGATGTGTTAAACATTGGTTAAAAAAATAAATTAATGTAACGCTACATCTCATTTAGCTACTTACATCAATAAATAAAATATTTAGGATTATGACGTTAATGCAATGGTTTATATTCATTTTAATAATTCAGGTTATTCATGGATTAGGTACCTGGAAATTATATATTAAAGCCGGTCGCCAAGCCTGGGAAGCATTTATTCCTGTTTACAACGGCGTAGTTTTAATGAAAATAATTAACCGCCCAATTTGGTGGGTTATTCTTCTTTTTCTTCCTATAGTAAACATGATTATGTTTCCTGTAGTTTGGGTAGAAACTGCTAGAAGCTTTGGAAAAAACAAACCTTTAGATACTGCTTTAGCCATTCTTACATTAGGGTTTTACAACTATTACCTCAATTACGCTGCCAATGTAACTTATATTGAAAATCGTGATTTACAACCAAAATCTTCTTCTGGAGATTGGGTAAGCTCTATTTTATTTGCCATTGTTGCTGCCACTATTGTACACACCTATTTTATTCAACCATTTACGATTCCGTCTTCTTCTTTAGAAAAATCTTTATTAGTAGGCGATTTTCTGTTTGTAAGTAAATTTCATTATGGTGCTAGAATACCAATGACAACTGTTGGAGCACCAATGGTACATGATACTATTCCTGGTTTAAAAAAGAAATCATATTTATTCAACGATAATTTCGAAGAACGTAAAACATCATTAGTCAATAAACTACAACTTCCGTACTTACGTTTTCCTGGTTTCGAAAACATAGAACGTAATGATATTGTTGTATTCAATCAGCCAGCAGATACATTGCTGGACATGAACGATTTTCAACCAGACAGAAACTATTACAAACCTATAGACAAAAAGACCAACCTTGTAAAACGTTGTGTTGGTATTGCAGGAGATAGCTTAGAAGTTCGCGATGGTTTTGTTTATATTAACGGAAAGAAAAACGAATTGCCAGATCGTGCACATTTACAATTTAGTTATTTGGTGCAACCAAAAACCAATCAATTTAATCCTGCATATTTAAAAGAACGTTATGATATTACTGATGGTTTTGGTATTATTAATAACAACAATACCTACTATTTTTCAGCGATTTCCGATGAAGCTTTATCACAGTTTAAAAACCATCCAAACGTTGCAAGCATAACGCCTAACAAGAAAGAAAAAGGCGTTCGTGATGCTAACATTTTTCCTCATGATCCAAATTATGATTGGAATGTAGATTTCTTCGGACCATTATACATTCCTGAAGAAGGAAAAACAATAGATATCAACTTAGATGTTTTACCTCTTTACAAACGCGTAATTAGCGAGTATGAAGGCAATGATGTAACCGTAAGAGGTAACCAAATTTTAATAAACGGAGAAGTTGCAACAACATACACTTTTAAACAAAATTATTATTGGATGATGGGTGATAACCGCCATAACTCTATCGATGCGAGAGCATGGGGTTTTGTACCGTTTGATCACGTTGTTGGTAAACCTGTATTTATATGGATGAGTTGGGATGGATCTAGCCCACGATGGGAACGTTTCTTTACAACCGTAAGCGGTTCTGGAAAAGCAACATCTTTTTTAATTCCATTTTTAATTCTGTTAGCAGGATATTTTGGATTCAAAAAATGGAAAGAAAGAAAAGCGGCCAATAGCTAATTATTGACTTAAATTTTATGGATAACACACTACTAGAAAGTCTACTTAAAGCCTTAGAGTTTTCGCCAGAAAACATAGAATTGCGATTTCAAATTGCAAAGCTATATTCTGATGCTTTAAATTATGAAGAAGCAGAGAAGCATCTATTATTTATTTTAGATAAACAGCCTACAGAAGCTCATAAATTTCTATTAGCAGAATGTTATTTTAAACAGAAAAAATATAATTTAACAGAGGTTATCCTCGAAGAACTTATTGAAAACAATGAAGCGACTGCTTATTTAGAACTTCAATGTTTTTGCTATATAGACCAAGACCAAAAGGAAGACGCACTTGCCACCTACCAACGTATTCTAGAAATTGACAAATCGTTTAGAAATGACGAATTTGAAAATTTATTTAGAATTCCGGTTGAAGATTTTGATGATGATTTTATAGATGAAGATGGCATATCTTTTCTAAGAAAACCAGACATTAATTTCAAAAATGTTGGTGGTATGGAAAAAGTAAAAGAGGAAATTGATTTAAAAATCATTAAGCCGCTTTTACATAAAGATTTATATAAAGCTTACGGTAAAAAAATTGGCGGAGGTATTTTACTTTATGGACCTCCAGGATGTGGTAAAACCCATATTGCACGTGCTACGGCAGGTGAAATTAATGCCAACTTTATAAATATTGGCATTAACGACATTTTAGATATGTGGATGGGAAGCTCTGAGAAGAACTTACACGAAATATTTGAAACTGCTAGAGCAAACACACCTTGCGTTATTTTTATAGATGAAATTGATGCCTTGGGTGCCAATAGAAATGATATTAATAAAACTGCAGGAAGAACTGTTATCAATCAATTTTTATCAGAACTTGATGGCATTGATTCTGATAACGATGGTATTTTAGTTTTGGGCGCTACAAATGCACCTTGGTATATAGACCCAGCTTTTAGACGTCCTGGGCGTTTTGATCGTATTATTTTTGTAGCACCACCAGATGAAATTGCTAGAGAGGAAATATTCAAAATTGAACTAAAAGAGAAACCTACAGACAATATTAAGTTTCAAGATTTAGCTAAAAAAAGTAAAGAATTTTCGGGAGCAGATATTAAAGCAAGTGTAGATATTGCCATAGAGCAAAAACTACTCGAATCTTTTAAAGATGGCATTCCTAAACCATTAACTACTAAAGATATTTTAAAAGCCTTTGGTAAAATGAAAGCTTCTACAAGAGAATGGTTTAATTCGGCAAAAAACTACGCTTTATACTCAAACGATTCTGGTTTATATGATGATATTTTAGTCTACCTAAAAATTAAAAAATAATGGATAGCCCAAATCTAGAACGCGGCATTCAGCTTTTTCAAATTGGTAGATATCAAGATGCTATCCCCTATTTCCAAACGGCTTTAACCGAAGATGTCAATAATAGTAATGCTAAATATTTTTTGGCACAATGCCTATTCCTTACTAAAGATTTAGATAAAGCGCTAAACTTGGCACTTGATCTTCGTGCGGAATTACCTAATTGGGCTAATGTTTACTTTTTACTGTCTCAAATATATTTACATCAAGATGATGTAAAAGAAGCGGAAATAAACATCGATAAATCTCTGGAGTTAGATCCATACGATGATACCGCTTTTGGACAAAAAGCATACATTGAAATTACAAAAAAGAAGTTTGAAGCGGCTTTAAATTTTGCCAACGAAGGGTTGCGAATTAATCCAAAAAGTAATTTCTGCCAAAATGCACGAACCACAGCATTAACAAAATTAAATAGAAAAGAAGAAGCAAAATCTTCTATTGAAAACTTACTAGAAGACGATCCTGAAGACGCTCACTCGCACGCTAACGTGGGCTGGAGTTATTTGGAGCACAACGATACTAAAAAAGCATTAACTCATTTTAAAGAAGCCTTATCACTAGACCCAAATTTAGATTACGCTAGATCGGGAATGGTAACCGCTATAAAATCTAAAAACAGAGTTTACAACCTCTATTTGCGTTACTCCTTTTGGATGAACAAGCAATCGGGAAAAAACCAATGGATTTTTATTATCGGTATTTATATTGCTTATAAAATTTCAGCAAAGCTCATTGCAGCGTCGGGGTATACTTTTTTATTAATCCCGCTAATTATTGCATATCTATTATTTGCTCTAGGCAGTTGGATTATGGAACCGCTTTCTAATATGCTACTTATTCTCGATAAATACGGCAAGTATTTATTAGACAAAAAAGAAAAACTAAGTGGTCAAATATTTTTCGCTCTACTTGTTGGAGCATTACTTATGTTTTTGGGTAATGTTTTAACAAAAAACGATTATTTCACCATGCTAAGCCTAACGTGTTTAGCCGCTATTTTACCGCTAACCCGTGGTGTTTTGGCAAATACCGAAAAATCTAAAATAATAAACTTAGTTTACGGCGGTATTATGCTATTAGTAGCCATTGTATTGTCGCTTACAGGTGGCTCTATTGCTCATATTGGCATTACGGTTGGTATTATGTTTATTGCGTATACTTGGCTAAGCAACTTTTTTACTAAATAATGAAAACTCTAATTCATCCCACATATTTCCCGAGTATTGCTCATTTTATAGCTATTGCAAATACAGATGAATTGATATTTGAAACCGATGATAATTTTTTAAAGCAAACCTATAGAAACCGCGCTTACGTATACGGTGCCAATGGTAAACTTACTTTAAATATACCCGTAATACACTCGCAAAAAAACAGGCAAAAGTATCGTGATGTTAAAATATTTAATGAAGAAAAATGGCAGAGCTTACATTGGAAATCTTTACTTTCAGCTTACAGAACATCTCCTTTTTTTGAGTATTATGAAGATGAGCTTCAACCTTTATTTGAAATGAAAACTGATTTTATTTTAGATTTTAATTTGAAGTGTTTTGAAACTATTACCGAGTGTTTACAATTAGACGTCCACACATCAAAAACTGAAATCTACCAAGAAACTCCAACAGATACTAATGATTTTCGATTTTTAGTACACGCAAAAAAAGAACAGCCACAAAATTTTGAAAGCTATACACAGGTTTTTAGCAACAAGCATGGGTTTATTCCCAATTTAAGTATTCTAGACTTACTTTTTAACGAAGGCCCAAATGCACTAAATTATTTAGAATCTCAAACCATTATTACGCCCTAATGTTACAGTCTATCGCACATTACGGTTGTCATTTTCTATTGCCTTTGGCTGTGGCGCTTATTTGGTTTAAACCGAATTGGAAAGTGACGTATTTAATAATGATTTCAGGAATGCTAATAGATTTAGATCACTTGCTAGCCGATCCTATTTTCGATCCAAATAGGTGTAGTGTTAACTTCCATCCCTTACATACGTATTATGCTTTGGCATTTTATATCGCTTTACTTTTCTTAAAAAAAACACGTTTAATTGGCTTAGGCTTAGTAATACATATTATTGCCGATACGGTAGACTGCTCTTTTATGTAAAAGATTACTTATTCTTAAAACTCTAACACCCGAATTTTAGGCCTAATAAACAAAACTTACTCATTTTCTAAACTAAGTGTTGTACTTATTGGATAATGATCAGAGAAGTGCTCACTGTAGCTTTTATAGCCATTAATAGCAAAAGCTTCATCGGTTAAAATAAAATCTATACGCATTGGTATAAACTGAAATTCATGTGTGCGCCCAAAACCATTACCGGCTTCCTTAAAAGAATCGTTAAGATCTCCCTTTATTTTTCTATACACATAAGAAAAGGCGGTGTTATTAAAATCGCCACAAATAATCATTTTGTATTTACACTTATTTTTGTGCTCCAAAAACAATTCAGTTTGGTTTTGTTGTTTTTTAAAAGCAGAACCTATACGTTGTAAAAGACGTTCGGAATTCTCTTTTTTTAAACTCTCTATTTTAGTATCGATACGAAGAGATTCCAAATGAATATTATAGACTCTAATAGTATCTTTTCCTTTTACAACATCGGCAAATATAGCGTTGTTTGCTGTTTTAGGAAACTCCACAGATCCGGAATTTATAATTGGAAAATTAGAGAAAATGGCTTGTCCGTATTTTATTTTTTTACCCGATAGTTTTTCGAACTTATATTTAAAACTAGACAGGTTAATATTCTCGTGCGGATGATATTCTTGAATGCTTAATATATCGGGTGCTTCTGCTTTTATAAAATCTACAATTTTCACTTCTACTTGGTCTTCTGGAATCCATTTATAAAGATTAAACAAACGAACATTATAGTTCATGACTTTAAAATTTTGATCGGATTCTATTTTTTTAGATGGTGAAAACTTGTATAAAGATCCAAAAGTTAAATACGCAAAAAGCAAAACTACTAAAGATGTTAATAGTTGCTTTTTTAACTTTACCAACCAATAAACTACAAAGAGTGCATTAATAATAATTAAAAAAGATACGCCTAAATTTATTACGGATAGGAATGAAAATGTTTTTGGCGGCAAGTAAGGAAAAACCATTGACAGCAATAATAACATCGCCACAATACTGTTGACGATATATATTATTTTATTAATGAAACTTAGGTTTTTCATTTTTGCTTTATTTGACTTCTATAGATACTCACTTTTTAATTAAATTAACTTTGCCCTTAGCAGATTTACCCGCGTTAGGGATTGAACGGTTTGTTTGAAATCCTTTTTGTTTTTAGCAAAAAACAAAAAGATTGAGTAGTGAAAGCCCGACCCTTTTCGGGTAACGCCCAAAACATTAATAATTACAATAACTTATTTACCTGCCCTGAAAAGCAATTCTTTTTCTTCGGCTGTTAAACTATCGTACCCACTTTTACTGATTTTATCTAAAATAATATCAATTTTTTTCTGATTATTAAACTGGCTAAAATCTGATTTTTTATAACCGCCTACCTTGCTTTTATTTTTATGAACCGTTTTTAAAGGTCCTTTTTTTGAAGCTTTAAACATATTTGCAATAGCATCTGCAAAACGCTCGAAACCGCTACCAATATCGTTTCCTTTTACTAATTGCGTGGCATAAACGTAACCTAAAAGTGCACCGCCAAGATGCGCTAAATTACCACCTGCATTTAACCCAAATAAACCAACAATGTCTAAAACAACAAGGCCAACACCAATATACCAAAGTTTAAGATTGAACATAAAAACACGTACATCTTGGTTAGGCATATAAGCACACAAGAAAATTAACAAAGCTCGGACAGCTGCCGAAGCGCCAACTAAACTAGAGTTACCGCCAAAAAAACTAGGTAATAATGCATAGCCCAAAAGAAACATAGCTCCACCACTTATGGCTCCTAAAAAATAAATATTTAAGGCTCTTTTTGGGCTAAATAAATTAAGAAACATACGTGCAATGACATACAGCCAAAGCATATTGAATAGTAGGTGTAAAAATTCGTAATGTACAAAAGCGTAACTTACTATAGTCCATGGGTTCACTAGAGCCGTAAAAGCATTACTAGGTAACTCGAACCACCTTAGGAATCTTGGCAAAATTAGCCCTACTAAAAAAACAACAACATTTACCGCTATTATTTTCTCTAATATGTTAAGCCGTGCTAACTTATATTTTATATCGGTAGTTAAACTCATTAGTTCCAACGGTTATTATTAAACTGTGTTTTTTTCCAATAATACATGATTAAAAACCCTGTAATTGCGCCTCCAACGTGGGCCATGTATGCCGTATTGCTTGGACTGAAAAATGACTGACCAGTAACGCCTGAAATTAAATCTAAAATAATGATTCCTGGGATAAAATACTTCGCTTTTATAGGAATTGGTAAAAAAATCATCATTAATTCTGCATTAGGGTTCATCATGGCAAAAGCAGCCATAATCCCCATTATACAACCAGATGCACCAACCATACTCGCGTTAAACGCCGGATAAATTTCCTTAAGCAGTGTTATTTGAGATTGCGATACTCCTGCTACAGTTTCATTATTGGTTAACATGGCTTTGATACTCTCTGAAGATAAACCAGAATCTAACAATGCATTATAATCTGGTAAATATTGAAAATAGTAAAAACCAACTTGTAATAATACAGCGCCTAGACCGGCAGAAATATAAATAAACAAAAAGCGTTTAGCTCCCAGAGTTTGTTCTACTGGCGAACCAAACATCCATAAAGCGAACATATTAAATAATAAATGCGTAATACTTAAATTATGGATATAACCACCACCATGCATAAACATATGCGTGATTAATTGCCATGGTTTAAATAATTCGTTTTGAGGAAAATACATTGCGAACCATTGATAAAAACCACCATTCCCTATAAATAAGGTACCGATAAACATAATCACGTTAATGATTATTAGGTGTTTAACGGTTTCTGAAATTCGCATCATAATTTATATAAATTTTTTGTCTAATTCGTCAACACTCATCGTTACAAATGTTGTTCTATTAGCCGGCGAAACATTAGGTTCTTTACAAGCAAACAGCTTATTTACTAAATGCTCTTGCTCGTCTTTTTGCAAAGACTGCCCTGTTTTTATGGCTAAACTTTTTGCCATAGATTTTGCTAGTAAATCCGTTGCCGAAAAATTACTGTCGGGCACTTCATTTTCTACATCACTAATAAGTTGCTCTAAAATAATAGACACCTCACTTTCTGGAACGCCAACTGGAACGCCTATAATTTCTATAGACTCTTCTTTAACGTTAGAAAACACAAAACCGGTATGCTCTAAATCTTCTTTTAACTGAATAATAACTGCTATTTCTTGATTTGAAAAATGTAAATCTAACGGAAATAATAGTTGCTGACTTAAAGCGCCTTTGATCGTTAGATGCTGAAGGTAATCTTCATACAAAATACGTTGATGCGCTCTATGCTGATCGATAACCAACATACCAGATTTAATAGTACTAACAATATACTTATTATGTAATTGGTATGTGGTGTGGGTTTTCTCGATATCTTTATCGAACATAGAAACTGTAGCTTCCTCGGTTTCGAAATGTACTTCGCTAAAATCTTGTTGCGTTTTTGTGCCTTTAGATTCTAAACCAACGTATAAACTCTCCCAACTTTCGGTGGGTTCTTTTTTATAAGAAACGGCTCTCTGTTTCACTGGAGCTTCATCCTGAAATGGATTAAAACTTCTATCTACTTCTATAGTTGGTGTACTCGCTCTAGCAGATTCTTTTTTAAGCTCGTATGGCGTATCTAAATTAGCATCGCGCTCAAAATCCAAAACTGGAGCAATGTTAAACTGCCCTAAACTGTGTTTTACAGCCGAACGAAGAATAGCATAAAGCGTATGCTCATCGTCAAACTTAATTTCAGTTTTAGTGGGGTGAATATTGATATCAATAGTTTGCGGATCTACTGTTAAATTTAAAAAATAACTAGCGTGTGTTCCGTTTTTAAGCAATCCATCATAAGCCGATGCTATGGCATGATTTAAATAGGCACTTTTTATAAACCTATCGTTCACAAAAAAGTACTGTTCACCTCTGGTTTTTTTGGCAAATTCAGGTTTACCAACAAAACCAGATATTTTAAGCACTTCAGTTTCTTCTTCTACCGGCACTAATTTTTCGTTAGTTTTTGTTCCGAAGATATTTACAATACGTTGTCTATAATTACTAATTGGTAAATTAAAGGCTTCGTTTCCGTTGTTATAAAAAACAAACCCGATGCCTGGGTGTGCCAAGGCTACACGATGAAACTCGTCTATAATATGACGTAATTCTACGTTATCCGATTTTAAAAAGTTACGTCTAGCAGGAATATTAAAAAACAAGTTTTTAACTGACACAGAAGTCCCTTGCGGTGTTACTACCACATCCTGGCTGGTAACCTTACTACCTTCCATAACAATGGTGTTTCCAACATCATCATGAGGTTGTTTAGTTTTCAACTCAACGTGTGCAATGGCCGCAATACTCGCTAAAGCCTCACCACGAAAACCTTTGGTATGTAGCTGAAATAAATCTTCTGCATTTCGAATTTTAGATGTTGCATGACGCTCGAAACTTAATCGCGCATCGGTAGTACTCATTCCTTTACCGTTATCGATAACTTGAACAAGTGTTTTACCTGCGTCTTTTATTATCAGTTTAATAGAGTCCGAGCCTGCGTCGATTGCATTTTCAAGCAATTCCTTAACAACAGATGCTGGACGTTGAACAACTTCTCCAGCAGCAATTTGGTTTGCGACATGGTCGGGTAAAAGCTGTATAATGTCTGCCATATAATTATTTAGAAAAGAATATAGATAAATCGAAATCGATAATAAATAAAAACACTAATAATAACACACCTACAATAATTAAAATGCGTCGGTTAGCTTCACGATCTCTATTATGCTTTAATTCGTTTAAAGCATTGTTTAGTTTTGTTTTAAATCCTTTGTTTGGCCCAACAGTGGTTCTGTATTCGTCAAACTTATGTTTTATTTCAAAAGGGTTTCCTTCACCTTTATCGTCAAAAAAACGAGGTGTATAACTGAATTTTTTATTTTTTCTTGCCTTTAAGATTCCCATAATTCTTGCGTTTTTAAATGATATGTATTACATGTATTTTTTCTCTAATAAATACATACAAATCAATAATAATACCAAAAATAAAATCAAGCTTTTTACGGGCATTGCACCGCGTACTTTTCTCTTACCTGCTCTATTTTCTTTCCATTGAGAAATATAGTCTTTGGTATTAGAGTCTTTGTTTAAACCAGAATCTGCTTTCTTTTCTTCAGAAAAACGAGATTGATAATCAAAGGTTCTATGTTTACGTTGTTTAAACAAAATCTAGTGGTGTTATCTTTCAAAAGTACTTAAAAATAGGCAGAAATAGGGCTTAGAAATGCTAAAAATATCTAAAAGTTAAGAGCTAAAAACAGGTAAACCCACCCGAATTAAAATATCAAATTCCAAAGGCGTTGATTAAAACACCTTTGGAATTTATTATAGTTTTATAAAAGGTATTAACTAATTCTGCGTAGTTCTGCCATTTTAATTGCAGCAATAGCAGCTTCAGTGCCTTTATTACCATGTTTACCTCCAGAACGATCTATAGATTGTTGTATGTTGTTATCGGTAAGCACACAGAAAATAACAGGAGTTTCTCCTTGCACATTTAAATCTTTGATCCCTTGTGTTACCCCATCACATACAAAATCGAAATGTTTAGTTTCACCTTGTATTACAGAACCAATAGCAACAATGGCATTAACCATTTGTTCTTGCATTTTTTTACATCCGTAAATAAGCTCGAAACTACCTGGCACATTCCAGCGTACAATATTTTCTGGGTCTACCCCATTTTCAATCAAAGCATTATATGCACCTTGATATAAACCTTCTGTAATAGTATCATTCCATTCTGAAACAACAATCCCAAATCGAAAGTCTTTCGCATTTGGGATTGTTGTTTTATCGTAATCCGATAAATTTTTATTTACTGTTGCCATATATGGTAAAGCTATTATTTGTTAGCCAACACCTGCGCTTTTCCGATAAACACATCTACAGTAGAAGCTTCGGTAGCGTTTGGATATTTTTCTTTAATTTGAGTAAAGTAATCTAAAGCCTTATCAGCTTCTCCTAAATCTAAAGCAATAGCACCTGCTTTGTATAAATACATAGGTGTAGTATACTCGTTATCTCTCATTTTAGCTGCTTTTTCGTAGTACTCTAAAGCATCTTCTTTTTGGTTTAACTGTACAAAAGCATCACCTATGTTTCCTTTTGCTAAAGGCGCTAAAACTTCATCTTCACTATCAAAAGCACTTAAATACTCTACAGCATTTTTGTAATCTTTCAATCTTAAATATGCTGTTCCTGCATAATAGTTTGCTAAGTTAGCTGCATCTGTACCGCTATATTCTTCTATAACATCTAGCATACCAAATTTACCTTCACCACCAGTTAAGGCTAAGTTGTAAAGAGAATCTTTAGCAACACCTGTTACCGCTTGGTCAAAATATTTTTGTGCTTGAAACATATCGTTCATTGCATTTTCTTGTTTAGGTGCAGCTACAAATTCTTTGTATGCTAACGATCCTAAAACAACTAATGCTACAACACCAATAATAATAAAAATATATTTTTGGTTCTTCGCTACAAAATCTTCTGTTTTAGAAGCTGTTTCATCAAGGGTGTTAAAAACTTCAGCCGTTGTTGATCCTTCTTCAATATCTTGTTCTTTCTCAACTTTCGTTTTCGGTTTGTAACCTCTCTTATTATATGTCGCCATTTTCTGTTTCTATTAATGTGGCGCAAAAATATAATTTTTCTTCAGAACTAAAAGGGTATTTATTTGATATTTTTCAATAATTTGCACTTCTTTTTAAGACTTTACCCTCTTTATGCGCTTTAAGTTGCTATTTATATGATTTTAAAATCACTTTCATTACTCAATTACAAAAATTTTGAAAGCAAAACCTTTGCTTTCAACGAGAAAATTAATTGCATTGTAGGCAATAATGGCATTGGAAAAACCAATGTGCTCGATGCTATATATCATTTATCCTTCGGGAAAAGCTATTTTAATCCGGTAGCTACTCAAAATATTAAGCACGACGAGGAGTTTTTTGTGATTAATGGCGATTATGAAAAAGAAGAAAAACTAGAGAAAGTAATTGTTAGTTTAAAACGCGGACAAAAGAAAGTTATAAAACGTAACGGAAAAGCTTATGATAAGTTTAGCGAACACATAGGTTTTTTACCCTTAGTTATTATTTCTCCTGCCGATAGAGATTTAATTATTGAAGGCAGTACAACACGTAGAAAATTTATTGATAGCGTAATTTCACAAAGTGACAACAGCTACTTAAACACGCTAATAAATTATAATAAAATTTTAACACAACGGAATGCGCTACTTAAGTACTTTGCACTAAACCACACCTTTAACAAAGACACTTTAGACGTATATAACAGCCAGCTAACCGATTTTGGAACTAAAATTTTCGAAAAGCGCGATGCTTTTTTACAAGAATTTATTCCTATTTTTAAATCTAGATACGAAGCTATAAGCAATGGTAATGAAGATGTAGATTTAAATTACCACAGTGATTTGTTTGATGATGATTTAAACACCTTACTAAATAAAGTCATTAACAAAGATAAAGCCCTTCAATACACAAGTGTTGGTATACATAAAGACGATTTGCATTTTAATATTTCGGGACACCCTATTAAAAAATTTGGAAGTCAAGGTCAACAAAAATCGTTTTTAATCGCTTTAAAACTGGCGCAGTTCGATTTTATCAAAGCACAAAGTGGTGTAAACCCCATTCTATTACTCGATGATATTTTTGATAAACTAGATGAACAACGTGTATCTCAAATTATTAAATTGGTTGACGATGAAAATTTCGGACAACTATTTATAAGTGACACACATGCTGAGCGTACGGAAAATGCTGTTAAACAAGTACATCAATCTTACGAGATTTTCAAATTGTAATACGCATGGATTTAGAGTATCATTATCAGGATTTATATGAAACGTCAATTAAAAAGATTAAAGCTGACGACTACCAAATTGACACATTAATCCACGACCCAACCGATAAACGTTTTGGAATTACACTTTTAATTCGTCCTTCCGAAGAAGTAAAACACAACATTCAAAAGTTTTTAAAACACCTAAAAACCATTGATCCCAATCAATATTATTATGAAAACTCAGACATTCATATTACGGTAATGTCTATCATTTCTTGCTATAACGGATTTAATTTGGATCAAATTGATATTTCAAAATATATAGAAGTTATAAAAAAAAGCATCATAGAGCAACCGCTTTTAGAAATTGAATTTAAAGGGGTAACAGCTTCGCCTTCTTGTATTATGTTGAAAGGTTTTATGAAAAATAATGGTTTAAACGCTATTCGGGATAATTTAAGAATTCATTTTAAAAACTCTAGTTTGGAGCAAAGCCTAGATAAACGCTACACTATACAAACAGCACACACCACTGTAGTTCGATTTTGCAATCCCTTAAATAACAAAACAGCATTTTTAACAGCAGTAGAATCGTATAAAAACTATAATTTTGGTACTTTTAAAGTTGATAACCTAGAATTGGTTTACAACGACTGGTATCAAAAAGAAGAACATGTAAAAACACTATTCAATTTTAGCATTTAATCTACAAAACTCTCATAAACATTTAACCTCATGGCAAAACGTAACAACGACAATATCAGTATTTCCGACGCATTAAAAGAATTTGTTGAAACTAACCGCTTAGAAAAAGGTTTAGATAAAGTTAATGTATCTGATGCATGGGCAAAACTTATGGGAAATGGCGTGCACAACTACACAAGTTCGGTAACGCTAGAGAGAGAAACCCTGTACATACAACTTACCTCAAGTGTTCTTAGGGAGGAATTAAGTTATGGCAAACAAAAAATAATAGACATGCTAAACGAAGAGTTAGGAAAGGATATTATTAAAAAACTGGTTTTAAGATAATTAGAGCAAAAGAATTAAAATAAAATATTTAAGATTATTTAGTTACTTATTGTTTTTTACATTATCTTTGGCACTTAATTATTTATAATACAAATTACAATGAGTAAAGGTACCGTAAAATTCTTCAACGATTCTAAAGGTTTTGGATTTATCACAGAAGATGACAACAACAAAGAACATTTCGTACACATTTCAGGACTTATCGATGAAATTCGTGAAGGTGATGCAGTTGAATTCGATCTACAAGAAGGTAGAAAAGGATTAAACGCCGTAAACGTAAAAGTAATCTAAGATTTATACTTTAACAATTACAACTTTAAAAGTCTGTCAATTTAAATTGACAGACTTTTTTTGTTTGCTATTTAAACAGAATAACTTTCATTTTAAAATTGTGGCATCACTTTTGTATTACAGTTAGTAATAATTTAATATTTTAATACAATGAGTAAAGGAACAGTAAAATTCTTCAACGATTCTAAAGGATTCGGATTTATAACAGAAGAAGGTTCAAACAGTGAGCATTTTGTTCACATTTCAGGGTTAATCGATGAAATTCGCGAAGGCGATTTAGTAGAATTCGATTTGCAGGAAGGCAGAAAAGGATTAAACGCCGTAAACGTAAAAGTAATTTAGTATATACTAGTAAACTTTTTTAAAACAAAAATCCCGCAACATAGGTTGCGGGATTTTTTATGTAATACTATTTTTTAAAACACTCTTAAGGCATAGCCTTGATGGATTAGTTTTAATTAAAATTGCTCTCTTCCAGCGAAGTGAAATTCACCTTCAATAGCTGCATTCTCGTCACTATCACTACCATGTACAGCATTTTCGCCCATAGACGTTGCATACATTTTACGAATAGTGCCTTCAGCTGCATCTGCAGGGTTTGTAGCACCAATTAAAGTTCTAAAATCGTTTACTGCATTTTCTTTTTCTAAAATTGCAGCAACTATTGGGCCTCTAGTCATGAATTCAACTAATTCTCCAAAAAATGGACGCTCGTTGTGTACAGCATAAAATGCTTCAGCGTCAGCTTTTGTCATTTGTGTTAATTTCATAGCTACAATTCTAAATCCTGAAGCTGAAATTTTTTCTAATATTGCACCAATGTGTCCGTTTTCAACAGCATCTGGCTTTAGCATTGTAAATGTTCTATTTGTTGCCATTTTTATTTTTTTAAATTTCTGCAAAAGTACAGTTTTATATTTGTTTACAGCTTAATAGGTTTGTAAAAGTTTTTGTTGCAATATATTACCTACACCTCGCATTTCCATAAGTACTGTTTTTGCTTCAAAATTAAATTTCAAAACACCAAAACTCAATTCAGGAACAACCTCTAAAACCCTGTATTTATTAGACTCTGAAGTAAAATCATTATAAACATGCGTTAAACCGCTAGATGTGAAATCTACTAAAGGAAAACTAACACCTTCTATTTTTGTTTTAGAAAATTCTGAAATATGTCGATCTCCAGAAAGCACCATCACACCTTTGGCATTAGATTTTTTGATTAAAGACTTCAACTTATCGACTTCGTGCGGAAAATTACTCCACTTTTCAAAACCATGTTCTGCAGACAATACCTGAATGCTACTTACAATTATATTAAAATCAGCATCCGACCCATTTAATTCTGCCTCCAACCATTGCCACTGTTTCTCACCCAAAATGGTACCTTCTCCGTAAACACCAGGTTCATATCTATTTTTATTTTTTTTGTCATCCGTTAATGCTGTCCGAAAATAACGAGTATCTAAAACAATAACTTTCACACTACCATTTAATGCCTTTACAATTTGAGAACTATAAACACCTTCGCGATATCGTCTTTCACTATCTTTTGGTACTTTCAAAAAATCCAAGAACAATTGCTGACTACCCTTTTTAGCTTCAAACTCGACACCACCATCATTTAAACCATAATCATGATCGTCCCATGTTCCTGTAACTTCAGTTGTTTCTCTTAATGCTTTATACCCTTTATTAGCAAGTAAAGTTTCATAATCAGCTCTCAATTTAACCATATCATCAGTATCAGCATAGACATTATCGCCTCCCCAAATCCATAAATCGGGCTTATGTTTTAGGACTTCAACCCAAAGTTTATTTTCGACATTTTGCTTATTGCAAGACCCAAAAGCAATAGTTGTATCATATTCTGTTTCTACATTTTTATTAAGTTCTAATTGCGATGTTTTACAAGCCCAGAAAACTGAAGCTAGCACAAAAACACTAAATATCAATCTTGTTTTCATCTACTTTACCGTTAATTTTTCTATAAAAGTACAAGATTCTATTTTAAGTCTATATTATTAAATTGTATCTTCGTTTCCTATGAAAAAAGAAGACATTACCAACATAAAGGAACTATTATCTAGCCCTAAAAAAATAGTTATTGTTCCACATAAAAACCCTGATGGCGACGCTATTGGATCAACTTTAGCGCTTTACCATTATCTTTTAAAAGGAAATCATAATGCGACTGTTATTGTACCAAATGATTATCCTACTTTTTTAAAATGGATTCCCGGAAATGACACAATTTCGGTTTACGATTATCAAACAAAAACCTGTAATAGTTTAATTGAATCTTCCGATATTATTTTTACTTTAGACTTTAACGCTTTCCATAGAACTGGAAATATGGAAATACCACTTTCTGAAAGCAAAGCTCTAAAGGTAATGATAGACCATCACCAAGCACCAGATGATTACGCGACTTACACGTATAGCGACGTAAGCATGAGTTCAACTTGCGAAATGATTTATAATTTTATCGACATGCTAGGCGATACCGATTTAATTGATGCCGATATTGCAACTTGCATTTACGTTGGAATTATGACAGATACCGGATCGTTTAGATTCCGTTCTACCACAAATAAAACGCACGAAATTATAGCGAAGCTTATTGAAAAAGGTGCTGACAACACTAAAATTCATAATAATATTTACGACACAAACAGCTATGAACGTCTGCAACTATTGGGTTGTGCCTTAAGTAATTTAAAAGTAGTTCCAGAATCTAGAGCGGCATATATTACGCTATCTCAAGATGAACTTAATCGTTTTAACTTCAAAAAAGGAGACACTGAAGGGGTTGTAAACTATGCATTATCACTAAGTGGAGTTGTACTTGCCGCTATTTTTATAGAAGATAAGCAAGAAGGAATTATTAAAATATCTTTACGTTCTAAAGGTGATTTTTCGGTAAACGAAATGTCTCGCGCTCACTTCCATGGCGGTGGCCACACCAATGCAGCCGGTGGAAAAAGCGACCTACCACTAGCTGAAACTATTGAGAAATTTATTAGTATATTACCTAGTTATAATAATGCTTTAAACAATGAATAAACTAATTGCCACAACCCTACTTGCCCTACTTGTTTTTAATTGTAAAAGCCCAGAAGCAAGGCAACCTATTTCTACAAAATCGGGATCGTATATTGATGCTTCTATCGCTCTTAACAAAAAACGTTTTGCTAAAGAAAAAGCCGTTATTGAAAAAATAATGGAAGCCGATGATGGCACTTATTTAGCCTCAGACACTGGTTTTTGGTATAAATACCAAACTAAAACAGAAAGCGACAGCTTAAAAACACCTGGCTTTGGAGACCTAATAAATTTCGATTACGATGTTAAAAGCCTTAATGGAAACGAAATTTACTCTAAAGCAGATTTAAAAACGCAAAATTATGCTATGGACAAGCAAGAACTTTTTACAGGTTTACGCCATGGCTTAAAACTCATGAAAGCTGGTGAAACTGTAACCTTTATTTTTCCTTCAGATCGTGCATACGGTTATTATGGAGATGAAAATAAAATTGGTCCAAATACACCTTTAATTTGTGAGGTTACCGTAAACTCTATTACCCAAAATCAAAACAACTAATATGTATTTATTAAAAAACGCTATAAAACTCGTTCTCTTTACATTAGTACTTAACCTAACATCCTGCAAAGCGCAATATCCAGATTTAGAAGATGGGATATATGCCGAATTCATTACAAACAAAGGCGTTATGGTAGCTAAATTAAACTATGAAATAACACCCGTAACGGTTGCTAATTTCGTTTCCTTAGCTGAAGGCGAAAATACCATGGTGGATAAAAAATTCAAAAAGAAAAAATTCTATAACGGCATTATTTTCCATAGAGTTATAGATAAATTTATGATACAAGGTGGTGATCCTACAGGCACAGGTTCTGGTGATGCAGGTTACAAATTTATGGATGAATTTTCTCCAGATTTAAAACATGACAAACCAGGTATACTATCCATGGCTAACTCTGGAGCAAATACCAACGGATCTCAGTTTTTTATTACAGAAGTTCCTAAACCTAATTTAGACAACAGGCATAGTGTTTTTGGTGAATTAGTTATTGGCTTAGATGTTCAAGATAGCATTTCTAATGTAGAAGTAGACAGAAACGACAGACCTATTGAAGATGTTATTCTTGAAGAATTAAACATTATCAGAAAAGGTAAAGCTGCCAAGAAATTTGATGCACCAAACATTTTCGTAAATCATTTTGCTGAAGCAGAACGTATAGCAAAAGAAAAAGAAGCAAAAGCCGCTGCTATTTTAAAAGCAACTAAGGATAAATTTAAAGCTCAAAAAGAAAAGGCAATCGCACTTCCTTCAGGCTTAAAATATCTAATTACAGAAAAAGGAACAGGAGAAAAGCTACCTGAAACTGCAGAATTAATAACGCATTACGCTGTTTATTTTGAAGACGGAAGCCTATTAGACACAAGTAAACTAGAAATAGCCGAAGCTTTAGATGCTGTAAACGAACGTAAAAAAGCCCATAATGCTTACCAACCTATTACTGCCGAAATTGGTCCAGATGCCAAAATGATTGCAGGTTTTAAAGAAGGCTTACAACAACTAAGTGTTGGAGACAAAGCGACCCTATTTATTCCATATCACTTAGCCTACGGTGAATCGGGAAACCGAGGTATACCAGGAAAAACCAATATTATATTTGAAGTTGAAGTTTTAGAGCTTTTAAAATAAAGAATACAAAACTTGAATACATCTCTGATATTTATTGATGTTTTAACGCAACATAGAATTACAAAGAAGCTTAGAGCACGTACAACTCTGAATTCTTATTTTTAAATAAAACATAACATAAAACCAGTCTGAAACGCTTAATTTCGCACTGAAAAACAAAACCTATGCAACTATTAAAATTTGATTGGAATCCCGTAACAGGAATCGATATTATTGGGAATTTTAAAATCCATTTTTACAGCCTTATGTGGGTTACCGCCTTTGTTATTGGTTGGTATATAATGAAACGTATTTTTACTAAAGAAAAAATATCGTTAGAATATTTAGATCCTTTATTTATTTATACTGTGCTTTCTACCATGATAGGTGCGCGCTTAGGTCACGTTATCTTCTATCAATCGGAATTAATATCTCAAGATTTTTTAAGCATCTTTCTTCCAGTAAAATTTAAAGGAGGCTTTGAGTTTACAGGCTTTCAAGGTTTAGCGAGTCATGGTGCAGCTATCGGAATTATTATTGGCATGTATTTATACAGACGAAAATATAATTACAAATCGATTTTATGGATTTTAGACCGCATTGTAATTCCTGTGGCCTCTGGTGCTATTTTCATTCGTATTGGAAACTTTATAAACTCTGAAATTATAGGTAAAATTACCGATTCTAGTTTTGGTGTTCGTTTTATTCAAGATGAATATTACAAAAATGAAATTATGCAACGTACAGGCATAAACGATGTTCAAGCTGCCTATAACGCTGTAACCAATAACCCAAAATTCAGTAGCTTATTAGAAGCTGTACCGTACAGACATCCAGCACAGTTATACGAATCGTTTTGCTATATTTTTGTCTTTTTAATTCTTTTATATTTCTACATAAAAACAGATAAAAGAGACCAAACAGGCTTTTTATTTGGCTTGTTTCTAGTCCTACTTTGGACGGTAAGATTCTTTGTGGAGTTTGTAAAAGAAGCGCAAGTTGATGAGCGTGCTACTTGGGCATTAAACACAGGGCAATGGTTAAGTGTTCCATTTGTACTTTTAGGGCTTTACTTTATGTTTATGTACAAACCTAAAAATGCAGTAAAATAAAATGACTTTAAAACAATTTGGTTTCATTTTAGCTATAGGTTTTACCGTATTATCCCTTTCAAATTGTAAAGATGAAGCTAAGGTAATCACTCAAACCGAAGTACTTTTCACTAAAGAAGGCGAGCTAACGATTACCAAAGCAAATGATTCTAAAGTAGTTTTAGATATTGAAATAGCTGACACCGATTTTGACATCCAAACCGGATTGATGTATCGAAACTCCATGGAAACCAACCAAGGTATACTCTTTGTTTTTGATGATGTCACCGAGCGTTATTTCTATATGAAGAATACAAAAATAGCATTAGACCTTATTTATATTAATGAGAATAAAACTATTGTAAGTTTTCAAAAGAATGCAAAGCCATTTGATGAAACTTCTTTACCGTCTAACGCTCCTGCAAAATACGTTTTAGAAGTTAACGCTGGTTTAGTCGATCTTTGGGAACTTTCTGTTGGAGATTCTATTAATTACAGTAAGATTTCGAAGTGAAAAAGATAAAAACAGTTTACATAAAGCCTCTTCTAGGTCATAAAAAAAGCATAAGATTTAATATTTTATGCTTTTTTTTATATCTCAAGTATTCAAATTTTCAACCTAAAACAATAATTTTATATTGGCATAAGAATTCTCTAATGCCTTAGCTGTTTTCTTTTTACCTAACCATTTCACTTTAGTTATACCTTCTTTTTTTTGAGGCTTAAGTTCTCCGGTAAAACTCGTTTTCATTTCAAACCAATACGTGATTTTTATTTTGTAGCGTCCATTTCTCTTAAAAATATGATACGTAGTTTCTAGCGGTCTCACAATTTCTAAACCTTCTACTTTGGTCTCTTCTTCAACTTCACGAATTGCCGTTTCCTCAATGGTTTCGTTGCCTTCGGCTTTTCCTTTAGGCAAATCCCATTTATCATTTCTAAAAATAAAAAGCACTTTTCCTTCATCATTATACACCTTTCCACCACCAGCAATTACATTGGGTAACTTCTTTAAAAACTTAGAAAGTAGTTTACTTTCATTTTTATGTGTAAGCCTAACCTCTTGTAAATTGGTTCTATTCAACTTCCGTATAGCTCGATATAAACCTACTCGTTTTAGCTTATAAGTTTTGTAACCTTCGCCCTTCTCGGTGTTGGTTGTTAAAGTTATTGGCTTATTATTTACAAAAATCTTGTGCATGGTTAGATTTGATTTAATGATATGGTAAAAATATCATTTTTACTCACAATCTGCTTATTGTTGAAAAAAAATATTTTTATTCCATTTACAACATCAGAATAAAAGCAAATTTATACGTAATTTTACGGCATGATATTCAACAAAGACACCGCTAAAAAAACTGCCGAAGTTTTATTGCAAGTTCATGCAATAAAATTAAGTCCAAAAGAACCTTTTACTTGGGCTTCTGGCTGGAAATCACCAATTTATTGCGACAATCGTATTATACTATCGTATCCAGCGATACGTAATTACGTGCGCGAAACCATGGCTAAACATATTGAAAACCAATACGGAAAACCAGATGCTATTGCAGGAGTAGCTACAGGAGCAATTGGTATAGGCATGTTGGTTGCCGAATACTTAGGGCTTCCGTTTATTTATGTTAGACCAGATGCAAAAGGACACGGCCGGAAAAACCAAATTGAAGGTTTTATTGAAGGCGGACAAAGTGTTGTTGTGGTCGAAGATTTAATAAGCACAGGAAAAAGCAGTTTAAACGCTGTAAAAGCTTTAAAAGAAGCTAAAGTAAATGTGAAAGGCATGGTTGCTATTTTTACTTACGGATTTGATGTCGCTACAAAAAACTTTGCAGAAGAAGGTGTTACATTAAATACATTAAGTAATTACGAGAATTTACTTGAGCAAGCGCTAGATACTAATTACATTTCTGAAAAAGAATTAAAAACCCTATCGGAGTGGAATTCCAATCCTAGTGAATGGAACGCTATTTGATATAAAATACGTGTACTGTAAAATAAAATAGCTTTTAAAAGCTATTTTATAGTCTAACGAAAAAAAAATAACACAATGAATTTAGAATCCCCAAAAGTTAACGTTACTAAATCGCCTCAAGAAGTTTTCAACTTTTTAGAAGATATAAAAAACTTTAAATCTTTAATGCCTGAAAACATTAGCAAGTTTGAAGTTTTGGACGACGACAAATTTCTTTTTGCTTTAAAAGGCATGCCAGAAATTGTTTTAAAAAAGAAAGAGGTTATCCCTCCAAATAAAATTGTTTTAGGTGCTGCAGGCGGAAAACTCGATTTTTCTTTAATTGGAAATATTGTTGAAACTGCAGATGGTAACAGTGAAGTACAATTAGAATTTGCTGGTGATTTTAACCCAATGATGGCCATGATGATTAAAGGCCCAATCACAAAATTTATTGAAACTCTTGCTACAAATATGCCAAAAGCTATTTAATACAACAGTGAAATTTCTTTTAAATCAAAGGTTTTTATAATTTCATCTTCTAGCAATACTACTAATTTGCCTTCAGGAGAAGTTCCTTTTATAAAACCAGAAAACATAGAACCTTCAGCATCTTTAAATGTTGAAGGTTTATTTTTTCGAAATAAATTGACTTCATATTCTTTCTTCAGGACTTTAAAGTCTCCTGTTTCTAAAATTCCGAAGTAATATTCTAAATTTAAAACCAGAGCAACCAACACTTCATCCAAAACAAAAACCCTACCCGATATTGATTTTAACGACGATGCTTTTGTTAAATTCTCGAATTCTGTTTGGTTTACATTCAACCCAATTCCTATAATAGAGGCTTTTAACTGACTTTGTTTTATGACATTTTCAATTAAAACACCACAAATCTTTTTATTTTCTGACAAAATGTCGTTCGGCCATTTCACACTTAATTTAGGAATACCAAGCTCCTTCAAAGTTTTTATTATCGCCAATGCAGTAACCACACTTATATAAAAAGCCTGATCGGTTTCTATGCGAGAAACGTCTTTAAACACACTAAACGTAAGGTTTTTTGCTGTTTTCGATTCCCAAACTGTACCCATTTGCCCACGACCTTTAGTTTGGTTTTTGGTTGAAACAACAGTAAAATCTTCCACATTACCCTTGCTAATAAGCTCGCGTAAATAGCTGTTTGTGGAATTGATGGCATCAAGTTTGATTATTCGCATACAGAAGTTATTGCACTAGTATAAAATCTTATGATTATTTTAAACCATAAAGAACTAAAAAAATAATAACTTTGCACAAATTAAATAAAATTAATGGCGAAACAAAATATAAACTCAGACCAATTAATATCTGTAATACTCAGTGGAATTGAAGACGTTAAAGGAAAAGAAATAAATATACTAGATTTACGAGAGATTGAAAATACGGTTTGTGACTACTTTATAGTTTGCGAAGGGACTTCCAATACACAAGTAAGCGCTATAGTTAATTCTGTTCAGAAAAAAGTAAGCAAAGAACTTAAAGATCATCCATGGCACACCGAAGGCTTAGATAATGCCGAGTGGGTGTTAATGGATTATGTTAATGTTGTAGTACATGTTTTTCAAAAACAAATTAGAGAGTACTATGATATTGAAAGTCTTTGGGGCGATGCAAAAATTACAGCTATAGAAACGAGTTACTAAAAAGAGACATGGCAAAAGACAAGAAAAACGCAAAGGAAAATAAGCCTAAATTCAGTCCGTATTGGATTTACGGAATTATAATCGCTCTATTTTTAGGGTTTCAACTATTTAGTGGTGCCAGCTACCAAGAAGGCAATATTACTACCCCATCCGATTTTTTTAAATACTTAAAAGATGGTGATGTAGCACGTGTTGATATTATAAAAAACACGCGTGTTGCTAAAGTTTACCTAACAAAAGACGCTCAAGAAAAAGAAATTCACAAAAATTCTAAACCAGAAACATTTATTCCTTCGGCAACAAAATTGCCTAATTATAAATTTGAATTTGGTGATTTACAGAATTTTGAAAACGAATTAAATACAACTACCGAAAACTTAGCTACAAAACCTGTTGTAAAGTTTGATACCGAAACCAACGATTGGAGTAATTTATTAATGGGTATTTTACCTTTTATTTTACTAATTGGTGTTTGGGTATTTATTATGCGTAGAATGTCTGGTGGTGCCGGTGGCGGAGCAGGCGGACAAATTTTCAACATAGGAAAATCTAAAGCAAAACTTTTTGACGAGAACACAGAAGTTAAAACAACTTTTAAAGATGTTGCTGGTTTAGAAGGTGCTAAAGAAGAGGTACAAGAAATTGTAGACTTCCTTAAATTTCCTGAAAAATATACAACCTTAGGTGGTAAAATACCAAAAGGTGCCTTATTAGTCGGCCCTCCAGGAACAGGTAAAACATTATTAGCAAAAGCCGTTGCAGGTGAAGCTAAAGTGCCTTTTTTCTCATTATCAGGTTCTGATTTTGTTGAAATGTTTGTTGGTGTAGGTGCATCTCGTGTTAGAGATTTATTTAAACAAGCAAAAGAAAAATCTCCTTCTATTATTTTTATAGATGAAATTGATGCCATTGGTCGTGCCAGAGGTAAAAATGCCATGTCTGGAAGTAATGATGAACGTGAAAACACATTAAACCAATTACTAACGGAAATGGATGGTTTTGGTACCAACACAAACGTTATTGTAATTGCAGCAACCAACAGAGCCGATATTCTAGATAAAGCTTTAATGCGTGCAGGTCGTTTTGACAGACAAATTTTTGTTGATTTACCTAACTTAAGTGAACGTAAAGCTATTTTTGAAGTTCATCTTAGACCTCTTAAAAAAGCGCCCGGTTTAGATATTGAATTCTTATCAAAGCAAACTCCAGGTTTCTCTGGTGCAGATATCGCTAATTTATGTAATGAAGCTGCTTTAATTGCCGCAAGAACAAATAAAAAAGCTGTTGAAAAACAAGATTTCTTAGACGCTGTAGATAGAATTATTGGTGGTTTAGAACGTAGAAGCAACTTGTTTTCTGTTGAAGAAAAACGCACCATTGCTTATCACGAAGCAGGACATGCTGTTGTAAGTTGGTTCTTAGAGCATGCCGACCCGTTGGTAAAAGTAACTATTGTACCTCGTGGTAGATCTTTAGGTGCTGCATGGTACTTACCACAAGAAGCATACATTACCAGAACAAATAAATTTCTTGATGAAATTTGTGTTACAATGGGTGGACGAGCTGCTGAAAAAATTATTTTTAACGAAATTTCTACTGGTGCCTTGGGTGATTTAGAAAGCGTTACTAAAAAAGCAAAAGCTATGGTAATGATTTACGGCCTTAATGAAAAGGTTGGAAACATTACCTATTACGATCCTGCTGGAGAAAGTGGCTTTGTTAAACCATACTCTGAAAAAACAGCTGAACTTATTGATAATGAGATTAAAGACATCATCGAAGTTCAATATCAAAGAGCTGTCGAGTTATTATCTTCAAAGAAAGATTTATTAGACAAATTAGCTCAAAGATTAATTGAAAGAGAAGTTATATTTAAAGACGATTTAGAAGAGCTTTTAGGAATATCTCCTTTCAAAAAGAGCCCTGTTATAATTGATAAAACTGAAGAAAAAGAGTAACGAGAAATATACAAAATAAAAATTTTGTTAAGCTTTTTGTAAAAATCTTAAATTAATCGTATGGTTAATTTAAGATTTTTTATATTTGAGGAATCTCTCGAAAAAAACAGTTAATTGCACCCAGCTAAATGAGTCTTTTCAGAAAAATTTTTGGTTTAAAAGCTGACAAATCAGACGATGAACTAAAATCCACAGACCGCGGCAGATATATGCCGGAAGTTAAGCTACCAATAGACGAAAGGTTTACTATAAACTTTAAAGCTAATGGCGGTAAATTTCTGTATTGTGAAAATTTATCTGAAGTTTTTCAAAATCTTGAAAACATAATACAAGAAAATGCTTGGGACTCAAAAAATGTACTGCTTTTAGATTCAAACTTAAAAGACAAGTTTAAAAATTCCGATTTAAAATCGACTCGAGTAATAAGTGAAGCCACATATTTTTTAACAACTTGTGAGAATCTTATTGCTAACGATGGTTCGCTACTTATATCATCTAACCAAATATTTGAGAAAAAACTTAACGAACTACCTTTAAACTTTGTGGTTTTTGGTACAACAAGCCAAATGGTAGAAAACATTGGCGAAGGTCTAAGAGGTATTAAATCTAAAAACCGCCAAAAAATACCAACGAATATTACTACAATTAAGCAGTTTAAAGCGCAAGATGATAAAGATTTTTTAAGTTATGGTAGCAGCGCAAAAAACCTATACCTTTTACTTTTAGAAGATCTATAAGCTTAATTGTTTATGATCAAAATCTTAATTGCACAAAAGAGAACTGTTATGTATATTACATGTGTCTTTATAAAAAACCATAATTAAAAGCACATGAAAGAAACCATTACCCGATCACTCTCAGGCCTGCTTTACGTTGTATTACTTATCACATGCTTATGGTTTGAGCAATCTATAACGGTACTTTTATTTGTTTTTGGCTTAATTAGCATGAATGAATTCTTGAAATTGATTCAGTTTAAAAGCAAGATTCCTTATTTCATATTCATTTTAATTTACGGCTTCATAGCTTATGTAAAACATTTTAAAGTTGAACATATAGCGGCCAATGAATTTATTAGAATCTTTATTGTACTTACTATTTTTGTTCTACTATTTTTAATTAGAGATTTATTTTCAAGAAAAACAATTCCGCTTTTTAGTTCTAAGCGTTATTTACTTACCACATTTTACATTACAAGTGGTTTTTCATTCTTATTTCTAATTGCCCATTACTTTAAAATCTACAATCCAAATATTTTATTAGGCTCTTTAATTCTAGTTTGGGTAAACGATACCTTCGCTTATTTAGTTGGCAAAAACTTTGGAAAACAGAAGCTTTTTGAAAAAATTTCACCTAAAAAAACGGTAGAAGGCTTTTTAGGAGGGCTATTTTTTGCGTGTATAGCAAGTTTTTTTATTGCTGGTTGCACAAATACATTAAACTCTACATATTGGCTTATTTTAAGCATAATAGTAAGCGTAACAGGTACTTTAGGCGATTTAATAGAATCTAAATTTAAGCGCCAAGCCCAAGTAAAAGACAGCGGAACTATAATGCCTGGCCATGGAGGTCTATTAGATCGATTAGATAGTATTATATTTGCAGCACCATTTATATATTTGTTTTTAAGAATTTTGCACTATGTTTCATAAAGAAGGAAATAAAATTATAGTTATCACGCTTGTTTTAGTCGTGGCCATGTTTTTATTAATTGATAGTTTTATAAACATATCATGGCTTAGAATTTTGCTAATGCTAACTGTATTGGCTTTTCTAATCATAATTCTACAATTTTTTAGAAACCCAAAACGTTTAACAGCTGCAAACGCTAAAACAGTAGTATCTCCTGTTGATGGTAAAGTTGTAGTTATTGAAGAAGTTTTTGAAAAAGAATTCTTTAAAGAAAAACGTTTACAAGTTAGTGTATTTATGTCTCCAATAAATGTGCACGTTACACGTTACCCTATTGCTGGAAATGTTATTTTTAGTAAATATCATCCTGGTAAATTTTTGGTTGCATGGCACCCTAAAGCTAGTGAAGAAAACGAACGTACAACAGTCGTTGTTGAAAACGAAACTTACGGTAAAGTATTATACAGACAAATTGCTGGAGCATTAGCAAAACGTATTGTAAACTACGCAAAAGTAGACGATATAGCGACGCAAGGTGCTGACTCTGGTTTTATTAAATTTGGTTCAAGAGTTGATTTATTCTTACCTTTAGACACTAAAATCAAAGTAGAACTTAATCAAAAAGTTCGAGGTGGTGAAAGTATTATTGCAGAAGTTAATGATTAGTAAAGAATTAGAAATACAGTTTGAAGATGCCGTAAACCGGGTAAATGCACATACAGAGCCATTTCCTGCAGATACGCTTTTAAAACTATACGCCTACTACAAAAAAGCTACAAACGACTATAGTCGCCCGAAAAGCAAGAAGCCTATTATCAACGCTTTTAAAACAAATGCTTTATTTCAAGTAAAGAATATTAGTGAAAGTGAAGCTATGGAAACTTATATTGAACTTGTAGATAATTACTTTTTATATCGCGAGTAGTATTATTAATACTTCGTTTTCCTTAAGAATACATCCTAATTAAACATTTTAAACTGAAGCAACTTCATTTAGTAATAAATTGAAGAACGCTTCACTAATAAACTCATTAGCTAACACAGCTAAAATGAGTTTTTCCCCCTTTTAAAACTTCTTAAACCAACACTTCTTGAATACATTTTAAGCCGTAGCACTAAACACTTATATAAGTTATCACGTTTTCTTCCGAAACAGACGCTTAAACTCATTATTTTATAAAACAAAAAAGGATATTTTGAATTAATCAAAATATCCTTTTTTGTAATTTATAGTTTTAGTTCGTTTAAACCAAACTTGCTAAACTCGCTTTTAAAGTTTCAATTTTAGCTAAAGCATCAGCTTCTTTTTTCTTCTCAGAAGCAACAACTTGTTCTGGAGCACCGGCTACAAAACGTTCGTTAGAAAGCTTTTTCTGTACAGATTTAAGAAAACCTTCGGTATAACTTAACTCTTCAGTAAGTTTTTTGATTTCAGCTTCAACATCAATAGCGCCATCCATTGGAATAAAATACTCGTTAGATTTCACTCTAAACGTTAATGCGCCTTCAACTGGTTCTTTAACGTATTCTAAAGTCTCTAAATTACCAAGTTTCGCAATAACCTCATCAAATGTAGTATCTGAATTTTCATTATTAATTACAGAAAAACCAATAGCATCTTTAAAAGCTATATTTTTTTCTTTTCTAATCGTTCTAATTCCAGAAATAACCTCTGAAGCAAACTCAAACTGAGCAATTAATTCATTATTAATTGGTTTAGCTTCTGGCCATTTTGCAACAATTAATGCATCTTCTGGAGCTCTTTCAGAAATATATTGCCAAATATCCTCCGTTAAGAAAGGCATAAATGGGTGTAATATTTTTAAATTATTTTCAAAAGCAGACATTACTTTATTATAAGTAACCGCATCAATAGGTTGTTGGTATGCTGGTTTTACAATCTCTAACAACCATCCGCAGAAATCATCGTAAATTAATTTATAAATGGCCATTAAAGCATCGCTTAAACGGTATTTACTAAAGTGATCTTCGATTTCTACTAAAGCTGCATGAAATTTAGCTTCGTACCATTCTAATGCAATTTTACTAGAATTTGGTTGCTCAATACTATCACTCACTTCCCAAAGGTTAGTTAAGTTAAAAGCATTCCAAATTTTATTTCCAAAACCTTTACCTTGTTGGCAAAGTGTTTCATCAAACATTAAATCGTTTCCGGCTGCTGAACTCAATAAAAGTCCAACACGAACTCCATCGGCACTGTATTGTTCAATAAGTTTTAAAGCATCAGGAGAGTTCCCTAAACTTTTACTCATTTTTCGGCGTTGCTTATCGCGAACTAAGCCGGTTAAGTATACGTTATTAAATGGCCTTTCATCTTTATACTCGTAACCAGCAATTATCATTCTAGCTACCCAAAAGAATAAAATATCTGGCCCCGTAACCAAATCGTTGGTTGGGTAATAATATTTTATTTCCTCGTTTTCTGGATTTCTAATGCCATCGAAAACGGACATTGGCCATAACCAAGATGAAAACCAAGTATCTAATGCATCAGTATCTTGACGTAAATCTGCTGTTGTTAAAGTAGCATTACCTGTTACTTTTTGAGCTTTTTCTAGTGCAGATTCTATATTTGCTGCAACTACAAAATCTTCTTTTCCATCACCATAGAAATAGGCTGGAATTTGTTGTCCCCAAAGCAACTGACGAGAAATATTCCAATCGCGAATATTTTCCATCCAGTGACGGTATGTATTTTCAAATTTCTTTGGAAATAGTTTAACCTCAGCATTTTCACCTAAAACAGCTTCAATCGCAGGTTTTACCAACTCTTCCATTTTAAGAAACCATTGATCGCTTAAACGTGGTTCTATTACGGCTTTTGTTCTTTCAGAAGTTCCAACTTTATTAATGTGCGTTTCTGTTTTTACTAAAACACCTAAAGCTTCCAGTTCTTTTGAAACCGATTTTCTTGCTACAAAACGATCTTGACCTTCAAATTGTAAACCAAAACTATTTAAAGAAGCATCTTCATTAAAGATATCAATAACTTCTAAATTATGCTTATCTCCTAAAACCTTATCATTTTCATCGTGTGCAGGCGTTACTTTTAAACAACCTGTACCAAATTCTAGATCTACATACTCATCTTCAATAATAGGAATGACTCTTCCGCAAATTGGAACGATTGCTTTTTTTCCACGTAAGTGAGTAAAACGCTCATCGTTAGGATTAATACAAATTGCTGAATCTCCGAAAATAGTTTCCGGTCTTGTAGTTGCAATGGTTAAAACATCTTCACTACCTTCAATTTTATAATTAATATAGTATAAATTTCCTTGACGCTCTTCATGAATAACCTCTTCATCAGACAACGTTGTTTTAGCCTCAGGATCCCAATTCACCATACGGTAACCACGATAGATAAGTCCTTTTTCATGTAAATCAATAAAAACTTTTATTACGGCTTCCGACATATCGTCGTCCATAGTAAATTTTGTTCTATCCCAATCGCAAGAACAACCCAGTTTTTTTAATTGCTCAAGAATTACTCCACCGTATTCGTGCGTCCATTCCCAAGCATGTTCTAAAAACTCTTCGCGTGTTAAATCGTTTTTATCAATCCCTTGTTCCTTTAATTTAGCAACTACTTTTGCTTCTGTAGCAATAGATGCATGGTCGGTTCCGGGAACCCAACACGCATTTTTACCCAATAAACGAGCACGACGTATTAATACATCTTGAATAGTATTGTTTAGCATATGCCCCATGTGCAAAACGCCAGTAACGTTTGGTGGCGGAATTACAATGGTGTAAGGTTCTCTGTGATCTGGTGTAGAATGAAAATAATTATTTTTCATCCAGTAGTCGTACCACTTACTTTCTACCTGACTTGCATCATATTTTGATGGAATTTGCATACTTTGGAATAGTTTTTGAATATTATATTGCAAAAGTACTTATATTTCTTTTTCTGTGAAAGCAATAAGCGGTATTGAAAAACATTTAAAACCAATACGCTTTTTCATTTTTAAATGAATTCGATAAAAAGGTATCTGTACTTCGAAACAAGTTAAATATGTTAATAAACATGTAATACATCCATTATTTTTGCAGATGATGGAAAAAGTGAGTATGTTTGACTTGATTTTAAAATTATTAACAATAAATTTTCCTACAATTTAGGATAACAATTGTAACCTATAGAATATTAAATAACAAAATCATGAAACAAATTATTACAATTTTATTTATCGGACTAGTAAGTTTCTCGGTAAATGCACAGGCTAAAATAGAGTTTAAAACCGATACAATCGATTATGGTACTATCGAAAAAGGATCGAACGGTGTTCGTGAATTTGAGTTTACCAACACAGGAAACGAACCATTAATTGTATCTAAAGTATCATCTAGTTGTGGTTGTACTATTCCTAAAAAACCAGATGCTCCAATTATGCCAGGAAAAACAGGTGTTATTGAGGTGAAATATGACACGAACCGTGTTAACCCAATTAGAAAAACAATTACTGTAATATCTAATGCTGAAACTCCAACAGTAGCTTTAAAAATTAAAGGCTTAGTTGTAAACGAAGTTACAGATGGTGTTTTACAGAAAAAAGATAAAAATATTGTTGAACAATAGACGTTATCTACAATAATTTAGAAAAAGGCTTAAAATCTCAAGATTTTAAGCCTTTTTTATTTTAACATATCTACCAGTTTAAAACTATAAGTTAATACTTCTCCTCCCCTTTCAACTTTTAACTTTATGCTCTTATTATGATTGCCATAAAAAAGCTCCATTAAATCTTGTAAAAGTGCAAACTGATGCGCCGGTTTATTATTTACACTTAAAACGGTATCTCCTATTTTTAATCCTGCTCTATAAGCAGGTGAATCTATTCGTAACTCCAAAATAACATAAGCTGGTTTTAAGCGGAGTTTATAATTGGGGCTGTATACAATTTGGGTATTATCTTCAACCATACTACTTTTATTCTTGGTTTTTGGTGAAACAAACCCTGTATCATCCTTTACCAAGCGCACGCCATTATGTGCTAATTCTATCCCACTTTTATTATACCGAAAAGACTCTTTAAAAAACCTGTTTTTTTTAAGCCTTACTTTTCCTTTTCTATAATTAAAAACAATATTAAAACGCTTTAAAATATTACCAGAAACACTACCATGTCGCTCTTTATGATCTAATGCATGTCCTATTGATGTGGTATCCGGAAATGCTACATTAGGGTTTTTAATTGTAAATTTATTTAAATGAAAGGCCTTAATCTTAGAGCGTTTACCATAAACACTTCCGCTTAATCCATGCCCTAAAAAATCTTGAAAAAATTTAGCATTGGAGTTAATACCAATGGCTTCATTTTCAAACAACCAAAGTGCATCGCTACCTCCAGAATCTATGAGCATTTTTACAGGAATATTCCTACTATCAATATCAACCACACCATTTACATAAGGTTTATTTTTATAAAATTCTAAATTTAACTCCTCACAACCTTTACACGATTTACGACGGTAATCTTCTTGATTAGTAAGTTTTAAAAAGCGCTTGGTATAATTGATTTCAACAACCAAATCTTTAAACAAATCGTAGCCAATAATACCATGTATAGGCAGTCCGAGTTTATGACTAAAATTTAAACTAGAATCGAGAATAGCATATAAATCTTGATTGATATTAATGGCTTCTCCAATTCTAAAAATATTATTCTTGGACCGTAAAGCTTCAATAGCATCGCCTTCCCCTAAACCTCTTAACATTATTTTTTGGGCATTTTTAATTTTTAAGGAATCGGAGATGTTCAAAAAATTAAAAACTATAGGCTTACTTACACCTGTATCAAGCAAAAAAGACAAGGAAACGCCGTTAATTTCAACAGGTATGATTATTAAGTTATTAACGAGCTTAAATTTCACTTTATCGACACCTTTCTTACTATTTACTATAAAATAGTCCTGTGAATAGCAAAAACTGCTACTCAAAACATATAAAATAATAACATAAAATGCCCTTTTCATATAGAATAAAACTAATCTCTAACAATTTAGTAAACATTATCATAACTACAGTATTAAAGCCTTGTTTTAAAAAATATCTAGGATTATTTTTGCAACTTTGCAAGTAAACACATATATATAATGCCAACAATATCTAAAAAAGGGCTATTAATGCCTGAGTCTCCAATTCGTAAGTTAGTTCCTTATGCAGAAGATGCTATTAAACAAGGGAAAACTATCTACCATTTAAACATTGGACAACCAGATATTAAAACTCCCCAAGTCGCTCTAGACGCTGTTAAAAACAATACTATAGAAATTCTTGAATATTCCAGATCGCAAGGTTCTGATACATATAGAGAAAAACTAGCTAATTACTACGCTAAACATGAAATTGATGTTACATTAGACGATATTGTAGTAACCACGGGAGCAAGTGAGGCTTTACAGTTTTTATTTAGTAGTGTTATGGATCCGGGCGACGAAGTTATTATCTCGGAGCCATTTTATGCTAACTATATTGCATTTTCTATTGCTACAGGCATTAAAGTGGTGCCAGCAGTATGTAATATTGATGATAATTTTGCATTACCAACTCTTTCTGCTTTCGAAAAATTAATTACGCCAAAAACAAAAGCTATTTTAATTTGCAACCCAGGAAACCCAACCGGTTACCTTTATTCTAAAGCAGAAATAAACAAACTTGCAAGCATTGCTATTGAACACGACTTATATTTAGTAGCCGACGAGGTTTACCGAGAATTTGTTTACGATGGCCATAAACACTACTCTATTTTACAAGAAAAAGGAGTCGATGAGCATGCTATCATAATAGACTCTGTTTCTAAAAGATACAGCATGTGCGGCGCACGTGTAGGCTGTTTAGTTTCTAAAAACAAAGCAGTGATGGAAACCGTTCTTAAATTTGCTCAGGCTAGGTTAAGTCCACCAACTTATGCACAAATAGCAAGTGAAGCGGCCTTAGAAACACCACAAAGTTATTTTGATGATGTTATTGAAGAATATGTTGAAAGAAGAAACACGCTAATTAGCGAATTACAAAAAATTGAAGGCCTTAAGGTTGCTAAACCAAAAGGTGCTTTTTATTGTATTGTGGAATTGCCAATAAAAGATTCCGATCATTTCGCTAAATGGTTATTAGAATCTTTCGACGTCGATGGAGAAACAGTTATGGTAGCTCCTGCCGCAGGTTTTTATTCAACTCCAGGTGTAGGCTCAAACCAAATCCGTATTGCTTACGTACTTAAAAAGGAAAGCTTAATAAAAGCTGTAAATATTTTAAAACAAGCTTTAGAAGTTTATAAAGATTAGTGCCAGTGCAAATACTTAACAACATATCCTTAAAACCCTACAATACGTTTGGTATTGATGCGGTTGCAAAACATTTTACGTCAGTATCATCTATTAGCGATTTAAAAACAGTTTTAACCTTAGAAAATCATCCAAACAAACTAATCCTTGGAGGAGGAAGCAATTTATTGCTCACCAAAGATTACGATGGTTTGGCACTTCATGTTAATTTAAAAGGAATTGAAATAATTTCTGAAGATGAAAACACCGCCATTGTAAAAGCTCAAGCTGGCGAAAACTGGCATGAATTTGTAATTTGGTGCTTAAAACATGATTTTGGAGGTTTAGAAAATCTATCGTTAATACCTGGAAATGTTGGCACCACGCCAATACAAAATATTGGTGCCTATGGTATTGAAATAAAAGACACCTTTGAATCTTGCGAAGCCATTAACCTTGAAAGTCTTCAATTTGAAAGTTTTACCAAGGAAGATTGTAATTTCGGTTATCGTAACTCCACCTTTAAACAAGAAAACAAAGGAAAATATATTATTACTAGTGTGTGCTTTAAGCTTTCTAAAAAAAACCACACACTCAACATCAATTATGGCACTATAGCCAATGAACTTGAAAATAATGGCATTACAAACCCAACTATTCAAGATATTTCTAAAGCCGTAATTGCTATACGCCAAAGTAAATTACCAGATCCAAAAGAAATTGGGAATAGTGGCAGTTTTTTTAAAAACCCTGTAATTTCTAAATTAGAATTTAACGAATTACTAAAAAACTTCCCGAATGCACCTAGTTATCCCATATCAGATAATGAAGTAAAAGTTCCTGCAGGTTGGCTTATTGAAAAAACAGGCTTTAAAGGAAAACAATTTGGTAATTATGGCGTTCATAAAAAGCAAGCTCTAGTTTTAGTAAATTATGGTGGAGCAAAAGGTTCGGATATTTTTAATCTCTCAAAACTCATTCAAAAAACGGTAAAAAGGCTTTTTGATATTTCAATTGAAGCTGAAGTAAACATCTTATAATTAAAAACAATCCTAACTTTGGTATATTTGCATATCATAAAACCAACTTTATATTGATTTCAGCTATAGAAAAAGACATAGTTTATTTATTAGAACGTGGTGATAAAAAAGCTATTACGCTATTGTATGAGAATTATGCAGACTCTCTATACGGCGTAATTCAGAAAATTATCAGCGATGAGGATACAGCGCAAGACGTTCTACAAGAAACTTTTGTTAAAATTTGGCGCTACGCTAAAAAGTATGATTCTAGCAAAGCCAAACTATTTACATGGCTGTATCGCATAGCATATAACACGGCTATAGATAAAGTAAGATCTCTAAAAAATAAAACAACCAAAGAAGTCCAGATAGAAACTTCAAGCGTATATAAAATAACTACGAACCAACTAAATGACGATGTTTTAGATATACAAAAACATTTAAGCACTTTAGAAGAAAAGTATCAAATAGTAATAAACGCCCTCTTTTTTGAAGGTATGACCCAGCAAGAAGCTAGCGAAGAACTGGACATTCCGCTAGGCACTATAAAATCGAGATTAAAAATTGGATTACGAGAATTGAAAAAAATTTATAATCCTTAAATTATTAACGTCATGAATGAAAAAATAACTAATTTTTTAAATTCTGGCCTATTAGAAAAATATCTAATTGGTGACACGACTTCTGTGGAAACAGAAAAAGTGGAATCTTTTATTTCAAAATACCCAGATGTGCAGAATGCCTACAACAGTTTACAACATAATTTAGAAATTGTTGTAAAAACAAATGCTGTAGAAGCGCCTAAATTTATTTTAGATAATATCTTAGACGAACTAGATGAGAAACCGGTAGTGAAATTAAACGCGAAAAAGAAATATAAAGCATGGTACAAATACACCATTGCAGCTAGTCTTATAGCTTTTATTTTTGCAGGAACCTCTTACTCGTTTTACAACCAAAACCTAAAACTTTCTAAAGAAAATCAGGTAGTTGTAGACGAAATATTTGACTTAAGAAGCGATATTGAGAAAAACAATATGATGCTCGATAACGTAATGAGGCAACTTTTAAAACTTAACAATCCCGAAACCGAAAAGTATATCATTTCTGGTAACGAGCGTGCTAAAGATTTAAAAACAGTAGCCTATATTAACCCTAAAGAAAAAACATCGATGATTGATGTGGTATCTTTACCAGAGCTACCCGAAGAACAATGCTACCAAATATGGGCCGACTTGCAAGGAGAAATGGTGAGCCTGGGTATTTTGAACGAAACAGATCGTAAATTAATGAATTTACCTTATGCGGAAAACGCATTAGCTTTAAATATAACTATAGAACCGAAAGGTGGTAACACCGTAGCTTCTGTTGAAAACTCTGTTGCAGAAATCACTTTACATTAAGTACTTTTTTAGCAACACGTAAACTAAACTAAATTTAAAAGCCTCATTTATTTATAAATGAGGCTTTCTTGCTATTAATAAAACGTCTTATACAATTTTACACAAATTGCTAATCGGGCTTATTCTTTTTATTCTTTCTCGAACAATGCTCTATGTATTATTCCTGCAACAATAGCACCCGCAATTGGAGCTACCCAAAATAACCAAAGTTGCCCAGTAAATTCTGGTCCAGCAAATAAAGCTTGACTAGTAGATCTCGCGGGATTAACAGATGTATTTGTAATAGGAATGCTTATTAAATGAATTAAGGTTAAACCTAAACCAATAGCTATTGGAGCAAAACCTTTAGGAACTCTATAGTTTGTGCTCCCTAAAATAATTAAAAGAAAAAACATGGTTAATAGAAACTCGGTAACTAAAGCAGCTGTTACAGAATAACCGCCAGGCGATAAATCACCATAACCGTTAGCAGCAAAACCACCAATTGTTTCAAAATCTGCTTTATTACTTACTATTAAGTACAACGCACCAGCAGCAGTAACCGCTCCAATTAATTGAGATACCACATAGCCAATTAAATTCTTGGCTTCAAACTTTCCGCCAGCCCATAAACCTATAGACACTGCCGGATTAAAATGTCCGCCAGAAATATGCCCTACAGCATAAGCCATTGTTAACACGGTTAAACCAAAGGCCAAAGCAACACCAGCAAACCCAATTCCTAACTCAGGGAAAGCGGCTGCAAAAACGGCACTACCGCAACCTCCAAAAACAAGCCAAAATGTTCCAAAAAACTCCGCAAATAATTTATTCATAATTAATAATTTTTACTTGTTAGCAATACTTAACACACTGTGTGCTTTCATTTTAGACACTATTTTTTCCAATAGGTCACAATTCATCAATTATGAGTTCCTTTTTTAAAGGTTAAAATCATATCTTTGTAACCTATTATTTTTCAAGGTTGAAAGTGTCGTGTTTCTGTAATTTTATGAAACTAATTTCGACTTATTTAAAAATTAAAATCTCATTTTATTATGAAACTTTTACTTATAACTGTTGCATTGTTAGGACTTGGTATTGCTGGAATTGCCATTAAATTATGGGCAAAAAAAGACGGTAAATTTGCTGGAACATGTGCCAGTCAAAATCCAATGCTTAATAAAGACGGTGAAGCTTGTGGTTTTTGTGGAAAAACGCCAGATCAATATGCCGATTGTAGCGAACC
Source organism: Algibacter lectus (assembly GCF_900112395.1). Classification (GTDB taxonomy): domain Bacteria; phylum Bacteroidota; class Bacteroidia; order Flavobacteriales; family Flavobacteriaceae; genus Algibacter; species Algibacter lectus. The sequence goes on along the minus strand of NZ_FOLN01000012.1, from coordinate 75,281 downwards.
TCAACATTCTTAAAATTTAATGGTTATACTTGATACGTTACTCTACGCATTTATTGCTGTAGTCTTTATTCAAGTGGTTTATTATCTTTTTATTTTTGGAAATTTTGCTTTTCTGAAAATAAAAAAACCATCTTCTAAAAAACTTCCGGTTTCTGTTATTGTTTGTGCGAAAAACGAAGCTGAAAATTTAAAAGCATTTATACCCTCAATAATCAATCAAGATTATCCTGAATTCGAAATTGTTTTAATTAACGATGGTTCTCATGATGACACCTTAAATGTTATTGAAGAGTTTGCAAAAACAAACGATAACATAAAAATTGTTAACGTTAAAAACATTGAAGCTTTTTGGGGCAATAAAAAATATGCTTTAACATTAGGTATAAAAGCCTCTAAACACGATTATCTATTATTTACTGACGCTGATTGCCAACCTGTTTCTAAATATTGGATAAAGGATATGAGTGCTCATTTCAGCAATAAAAAGTCTATTGTTTTGGGGTATGGTGGATATTCAAAAGTAAAATATTCATTTTTAAATAAACTTATCCGTTTTGAAACGGTAATGACGGCTGTTCAATATTTTTCTTTAGCGAAAATAGGCATGCCATATATGGGTGTTGGTCGAAATCTAGCCTACGCCAAAACAGAGTTTTTTAACGCTAACGGCTTTATTCAGCACATAAAAGTACGTTCGGGCGATGATGATTTGTTTATAAATCAAGTAGCAAATTCAAAAAACACAGCAATTAGCTTTTCTCCTAATAGTTTTACCTCTTCAATACCTAAATCGAGTTTTAAAGCTTGGTACAAACAGAAAAGGCGTCACGTTTCCACAGCACAATTGTACAAACCTAAACACAAAATATTATTAGGCTTATTCTATCTTTCCAACGTTTTATTTTGGTTGCTTGCTATAGCACTTTTAAGCACGATGTACAACTGGCCTATTGCTCTTGGCTTATTTTTACTTCGAATAATTATTCAATATATAGTTATCGGCTTTTCATCGAAAAAACTTAAAGAAACCGATGTTTTACTTCTACTTCCTTTACTAGAAGTTACACTTATTATTTCTCAATTCGCTATATTTATAAACAACTTAATCTCAAAACCTAATTTTTGGAAATAAACGAAGCCATAAAACGAGCAAAGTCTAACGACCAAAAAGCCTTTAATTTCTTATTAAATTTATACTGGGATGATGTTTATGGTTTTCAATTAAAACGCATTCAAAATGAAAATGATGCTGAAGATGTTACCATCCAAACCTTTTCTCGGGCTTTTGATAAAATTGAAACTTTCGATGAGAAATACACCTTCAAAACTTGGTTGATTACCATTTCTAAAAATTTGCATATTGATTTACTTCGGAAGGAAAAAAACTCCATTACACAAGTTATTACTAATACCGATAAAAAAGCATTTCAAGTTTTAGACGAGTCGCCTTCGCCGGAAGATATTTTAATTACCGAGCAGCACCTAGCCAAGCTACTGCGCGACATAAAAAAACTAAAACCCCATTATCAAGAAATAATAAACCTACGCTATTTTCAAGAGCTTAGCTATAAAGAAATCTCAAAACAATTAAACGAACCTATGAATAATGTAAAAGTTAAACTTTTACGTGCAAAAAAACTACTTGCAGAAATTATTCAAGATAAGTAAACAAGGGTACTTTTTATAGAATACTTTGTATCTTTGCTTTCTACATTTTAAAGATATGAATAGCGAAACAATTTCAAATATACTCCCAGAACGTCAAGCTAAACCAAAATGGCTTCGTGTAAAGCTTCCAACCGGAAAAAAATACACAGAATTACGTGGTTTAGTAGATAAATATAGTCTAAACACTATTTGCACCTCGGGAAGTTGCCCGAATATGGGCGAATGTTGGGGAGAAGGTACTGCTACGTTTATGATTTTAGGTAATGTTTGCACGCGTTCTTGCGGCTTTTGCGGTGTTAAAACCGGGCGCCCAGAAACTGTAGATTGGGATGAACCTGAAAAAGTATCACGTTCTATCAAGATCATGAAGATTAAACATGCCGTTTTAACGAGTGTTGATCGTGATGACTTAAAAGACATGGGAAGCATTATGTGGAGCGAAACCGTAAAGGCCGTTCGTAGAATGAATCCTGAAACAACCTTAGAAACTTTAATACCAGATTTTCAAGGTATAGAGCAACATATTGATAGAATTATTGATGTAGCTCCAGAAGTTGTATCGCACAATATAGAAACAGTGAGACGCTTAACCCGCGAAGTACGTATACAAGCTAAATACGACCGTAGTATGGGGGTTTTAAAATATTTAAAACAACAAGGACAACGTAGAACAAAATCTGGTATTATGCTTGGTTTGGGGGAAACTCGCGAAGAAGTTATTGAAACTCTTCACGACCTTAAAGCGAATGATGTTGATGTGGTTACTATTGGGCAATATTTACAACCAAGTAAAAAACACCTACCTGTAAAACAGTTTATAAACCCAGATCAATTTAAAGAATACGAAGAAATTGGGCTAGAATTAGGTTTCCGTCATGTTGAAAGTAGCGCACTTGTAAGATCTTCTTACAAAGCTCAAAAACATATCAACTAAGCATGATTCACGTTGCAATTAATGGCTTTGGAAGAATAGGACGCCGTGTTTTTAGATTACTTCAAGATCATCAAAATATAAAAGTTGTTGCTATAAACGATTTGGCCGACACAAAAACACTGAGTCATCTACTAAAATACGATAGTGTTCATGGTAGGTTTAACGGTGAGGTTTCTTCAGATGAAAATCATATTATTGTTAACAACGAAAAGGTCACTCTCTTAAATGAGAATCACCCAAAACTTATTGATTGGGCGCCTTTTAAGGTTGATTATGTAATTGAATCTACAGGGAAATTTAAAACAATTCCGGAGTTAGAATTTCATTTAAAAAACGGAGCAAACCACGTAATACTAAGTGTGCCTCCTATTGAAGATGATATAAAAACTATAGTACTAGGTGTTAATGGCGATAGTATTGATGGTACCGAAACTATAATATCCAACGCGTCTTGCACAACAAATAATGCGGCGCCAATGATCGATATTATAAATAAACTTTGTGGTATTAATCAGGCTTACATAACTACGGTTCACTCCTACACTACCGACCAAAGCTTACACGACCAGCCACATAGAGATTTACGTAGATCTCGAGCTGCGAGCCAATCTATTGTACCAACAACAACGGGAGCAGCAAAGGCTTTAACCAAAATTTTCCCAGAGTTAGCTAATGTTATCGGTGGTTGCGGTATTCGCGTACCAGTTATAAACGGTTCTTTAACCGATATTACATTTAATGTAAAACGCACCGTTTCTATAGAAGAAATTAATAATGCTTTTAAAGAAGCCGCCAACACCAACTATAAAGGTGTTTTAGAATATACGGAAGATCCGATAGTGTCTATAGATATTGTTGGTAACACACATTCTTGCATCTTCGATTCGCAAATGACTTCGGTTATTGGCAACATGGTCAAAATTATTGGTTGGTATGATAATGAAACGGGATATTCCTCAAGAATAATAGACTTAATATGCAATTTATCAGTAAAAAGATGTACTTTGTCGAAGTAAAAATTTATATTTGTTGGTAACCATATATTTATGTTCAAAATAAAACCCTCTTTAATCGCTCTAATGGTGCTGTTTAGTGTTTTAGGTTGGTCTCAACAGACCATGGAGAACGACCCTGAACTTATTCAAAACAACATAGATCACTATATAAAACAAGCACAGTCTGCATTAGAAACTCATAATACTTATGATGCTCTAAAGAGTTTAGATGACGCTTTGGTTTTGGCCGAAAAAACGGAGGATCAACAAAGTAAAGGTCTTATATATTCTTTCAAAGGCCGTTTAGAACTTATTCTAGAACAACCAGACAAAGCCATAATCTCTCTTAATAAAGCGATAGAAATACAGCGCATGACGAAAGACGATGTCAATTTGGCGCGATCTTTTAAAATTTTAGGTGAAGTTTTTCTTAATAAGAAAGACTATACTCAGGCTCTAGACTATTTTATTTCATCAAAAAATCTTTTTCAACAAACTCTACAAGAGCGTAAACTTGCGCAAACTTTACTTCTAGAAGGTAAAACATACATGCTTCTAGAAAACTATAATAAGGCAAGAACAACACTTGAGCAAGCCTTAGTTTTATCTAGAAAAAACGACCTTTTAAGTACAGAGAGTGAAACTTTAATAAACCAAGCTATTGTTTACAACAAATTAAACGATTATAAACATGGTTTAGAAGCTAGTACAGAAGGCTTAAAAATAGCAAAAGCCAATAATTTTATAAACAACAAAAACTTAGCATACAAAGTACTTAGTGATATCTCTTATGCTACCAGAGATTTTAAAACATCACGAGATTATTTAGTTTTACATACAGAATTATCAGACTCAATTCGTGGTTTTAAAAACAACTTAGCAAAACAACAAATAAACCAACCTTTACTCAGTAACATGAGTGAAGAGCTAGAAACGGTTAACAAAAAGCTAGCAAAAAAAGAAGCCGAAAGTAGTATTAACACCTTAATATCAATATTGAGTGTTGCTCTAATTACAATTCTTTCGTTACTAACATTATCACTTTATAAAAACAATAATATTCGTTTAAAAACGAATAATATGCTTCATAAAAAAAACGGAGAACTTATTCTTGCTAAAGAAAAAGCAGAACTAGCTTCCAAAACTAAAGCTAACTTTTTATCTACAGTAACTCACGAGCTACGTACACCGCTTTATGCTGTAACAGGCTTAAGCAATATGCTACTAGAAGAAAACCCAAAGCCAGAACAAGTACAGCATTTAAAATCGCTTAAATTTTCGGGCGACTACCTATTAACATTTATAAACGACATTCTTCAAATTAACAAAATTGAAGCGAATAAAGTAGATCTAGAACCAGAACCATTCAACCTAAATAAAAAGATAAACAATATTGTATTGGCTCTAAAAAATTCTGCCGAAGACAATAATGTTAATATACATTTTGAATACGATAAAGATTTACCAGAAAACTTTATTGCCGATCAACTAAAAATATCTCAAATCCTTATTAACCTTGTTGGTAACTCTATTAAATTCACAAAAGATGGAGATATCTGGATTCGTGTTTACAAAATAGATCAAGTCGATAAAATTTACACATTACGTTTCGAAATTGAAGATAACGGTATTGGAATTACTCAAGAGAAACAAGACCATATGTTTGAAAGTTTCTCTCAAGGGTCCATACAAATTAACAGAAAATACGGTGGTACAGGCTTAGGACTATCGATTGTAAAAGGCTTAATTGAAATTTTAAAAGGGCAAATTTACCTTAAAAGTGAATTAGGAAAAGGGACTACCTTTTACTTTGAAATTCCAATTGAATTTGGCGCCATAAAAGAAGCTGCAGAAACAAAAGCAGATTATTTTGAAGGAAATAAAGACGAACTAGATCTAAAAAGTGTGAAAATATTAGTAGTTGAAGACAACAAAATCAACCAAATGATTACCAAAAAAATCTTGACTAAAATGGATCTTCAGTGTGAAATCACCGATAATGGTGAAGATGCTGTAGAGAAAATTAAAGCCAACGATTACAACATTATTTTAATGGATATCCACATGCCAGGCATTAGTGGTATTGAGGCGACCAAGCGTATAAGAATGTTTGATAAAGACTTAACTATTTTCGCGCTTACAGCGGTTACTATTGAAGATAAAATGCATGAGTTTGATGAGGCTGGCTTTACCGATATTATTCCAAAACCATTTAAGCAAGATGAGTTTGAAAAGAAACTTTACAATGCTTTAGCCGCTAAAAAAGATATATCACCAACGGCTTAAGCAGTTAAATACGCTTTGATAGTATCTCTAAATTCTGGTTCCTTATCGACAGCAATAGCTATAGGCAAATAGAATAACTTATCTTTTAAAACCTCGTAATCTTTAAGACGCATAAAATCTTTTTCGGTAGTTACTATCAATTCTTTTTTACTCAATTCTGCAATATCAGCCGGTGAAAAATTATGATGATCGTTAAAATTTAAATGGTCGAATTTTAACTTTTTGGTTTCCAAAAAATCAGTTAAAGGCTTAGAATTCGCAATTCCTGTAACTAAACAAAATGAAGTTAAATCCTCAACTTTCATTGTTTTTTCAGCAGACAATAACGTTTCCGCGTAAGCGATATTACTAAAAAACACATGTTGATTCTCATCAGCATTAATACGTTTTAAAACCAAAGTTTTATCTGTTTCGTTTAAATTATCAGGGCATTTTGTTACAACAATAATATTCGCTCTGTTAGCTCCTGACCTTGGTTCACGAAGGTTTCCTGTAGGCAAAACATAATCTTTAAAATATGGATTTGCATAAGTGGTTAGTAAAATATTGAAACCAGCCTCTACTTTACGGTGTTGATACGCGTCATCTAATAAAATAACTTCGGGCGCATTTGGTAAATTCATTAATTGTTCAATACCATTTTGTCTATCGGCATCTACAGCAACTAAAACATCTTCCTTAAATTTATTATAAAATTGAAAAGGTTCATCACCAATCGTTTCTGCGGAACCGTTTTTATCACCTAATTGAAACCCCTTAGTTTTACGCTTATAACCACGACTTAAAGTCGCTACTTTATATTCATTTTTAAGCACTGTAATTAAATGCTCAATCATGGGGGTTTTTCCTGTTCCACCAACACTTAGATTACCAACACAAATTACAGGCGTGCTATAAGATTTAGATTTTTTAATACCCAAATCGAATAATTTATTCCGTAACCAAGTTGCCAAATAATAAAAAGGCATAATAGGAAACAATATGTATCTCAAAATTTTCATCACCACGAAAGTAATTATTTTATCTTTGATGTAAAATTTATTTCAATATGATCATTCAAGACGTTATAAATCAATTAGAGCACTTGGCACCTTTAGCTTATGCCGAAGATTTTGACAACGTAGGCCTTTTGGTTGGAGATAAAAACTCGAAACTTACAGGCGTTTTAGTTACACTAGACACGCTAGAAGCCGTTGTAGACGAAGCCATAGAGCAAAACTGCAACCTTATTGTAAGCTTCCATCCTATTATTTTTAAAGGTCTAAAAAAAATAACAGGTAAAAATTATGTAGAGCGCGTGGTTTTAAAAGCCATAAAAAATGATATTGCCATTTATAGTATGCACACAGCGCTCGATAATGCGCAACAAGGTGTAAACCACATTATTTGCGAGCAATTACAACTTAAAAATCAACACATTTTAATACCACAAAGTAAGACTATAAAAAAACTTAGCACTTACGTACCTAAAAATGAAGCCAACAAACTCCGTGATGCTTTATTTGCTGTAGGTGCAGGTGCCATTGGTAATTACAACCATTGTAGTTTTAACGTAGAAGGCTATGGCACTTTTAATGGTAACGAAAACGCTAACCCAACTATTGGCGAAAAGGGCAAAACGCACACCGAAGACGAAACAAAGATTACGGTAACTTTTGCTAAACATTTAGAATCTAAAATAATAGACACCCTATTTAAAACACACTCTTACGAAGAGGTTGCTTACGAAATAACAACTTTAGAGAATAAAAATCAAAATATTGGCATGGGTATGGTTGGCGAATTAGCCGAAGCCATGGACGAAACCGATTTTTTACAACATTTAAAAATAAAAATGAATACAGGAGCCATTCGTCACTCCTCATTTTTAAACAAAAAAATTAAAAAAGTAGCCGTTTTAGGAGGTTCGGGAAGCTTTGCTATTAATAACGCTAAAGCAGCAGGCGCTGATGCCTTTGTAACCGCAGATTTAAAATATCACGACTTTTTTATGGCCGAAAACAGTATTCTTTTGGCCGATATAGGGCATTATGAAAGTGAGCAGTACACAAAAAACCTTTTAGTAGCGTATCTTACAAAAAAAATCACTAATTTTGCCATCATTTTATCAAAGACAAATACCAATCCTGTTAAGTATTTTTAAAGTATGGCTAAAAAGAAAGAAGTAACTGTTGAAGACCGCTTAAGAGCTTTATACGATTTACAACTCATAGATTCTCGTATAGACGAGATTAGAAATGTTCGTGGAGAACTTCCTTTAGAAGTTCGTGATTTAGAAGATGAAGTTGCCGGATTAAATATAAGATTAGAAAAACTTGTTGCAAGTTTAGAAGTTATAGACAACGACATCACTGGAAAGAAAAATTTAATGGAAGAAGCAAAATCTTTGATTAAAAAGTACAGCGAACAACAAAAAAACGTTAGAAATAATCGTGAATTCAACTCTTTAACAAAAGAAGTTGAGTTTCAAGAATTAGAAATTGAATTGGCAGAAAAGCACATTAGAGAATTTAAGGTGCAAATCGAGCAAAAGAAACAAGTCATTTCTGAAACTAAAGAGCGTTTAAAAGAACGTCAAAACCACTTAAAGCACAAGAAAAATGAGCTTGATGCTATTTTAAGTGAAACAGAAAAAGAAGAACAAGCTTTGTTCCAAAAATCTGAAGATTACAAAACACAAATCGAAGAGCGCTTGGTTGCTGCTTATAACCGTATTCGCAAAAATGTGAAAAACGGTTTAGCTGTAGTGCCAATTGAAAGAGGTGCATCTGGAGGATCGTTTTTTACAATTCCACCACAAGTACAAGTAGAAATTGCTTCTCGTAAAAAAGTAATTACCGATGAACACAGTGGTCGTATCTTAGTAGATGCTGCACTTGCAGAAGAGCAAAAAGCTAAAATGGAAAAATTGTTTTCTAAACTTTAATCCATTTACAACACATAAAAAAAGCCTTTAGTTAATCTAGAGGCTTTTTTTTATGCCTATATTTTTGGCAATCCCTTCGGGCCTAGCTTTCTGCTAAAGTTTTGTCTCGATGCGCGCCTCGTCAAAAGCGACCGCTGCAATCCCTATTTCGGGCCACTTTGTAAAAAAGTGCGTAACCTGCACGCTATAAACATATTTAAAATACATCTAGCAAAATAATTTTACATAATTCCCTTTAAGTTTTTATAACTTTATACGTCTAAAGCCATAGAACAAAACATATCTCATGAAACATATTATTCCAATCTTAGCAATTACATTATTTTTTAGTTGCCAAAATACAGCACAAAACAAAAAAGAACAACTAGACGTTCAAACTGCAGACCCCATAGAAGTGCCAATAAAAAATGGAAAAGCGCGCGCCTACTTTGCTAGCGGATGCTTTTGGTGTGTAGAAGCCATTTACGAAAGCGTAAAAGGTGTAGACGAGTCTATTTCTGGCTATTCTGGCGGCCACACAACAAAGCCAACCTATGCAGCAAGTAACACCGGCAAAACAGGTCATGCTGAAGCCGTAGAAATTATTTACGATCCAGAGGTAGTAAGCTTCGAAACTCTAGTAGATGTTTATTTTGCATCGCAAAACGTAACTCAAGTAAACGGACAAGGAAACGATCGTGGTTCTCAATACCGCTCTATCCTTTTTTATCAAAATGAAGCACAGAAAGAAATTATCTTAAAAAAGAAAGCAGCTCTTGCCGAAAAGCTGAATGTAAAAATTGCAGCCGAAGTTTATCCATTCCAAAAATTTTGGATCGCCGAAGATTATCATCAAAATTACGAGCGTTTACACCCAGACCATCCTTACATTCAAAATGTATCGGTACCAAGATTAAATAGATTTAAAGCTAAATTCCCGAAGGAATTATTGAAAGCCTCACATTAAATGATTTCCTTAAACCGAATACTTAGTAAAACTCAAAACTATAAAATGACAATATATAAGTATCTTTTAGCATTAGCATGCAGTATAACGCTTTTTGCTTGTAATAATAAGAAAAAAGAAGTGGTAACACCTTCTACTCAAGAAAACGCGACAACACCTGTAAAACCCGTTTCAAAGGCAGAAGTTATTTTGAACCAAGCCATAGAAGCTCATGGTGGTGACTTATACAATTCAGCTAATTACAGCTTTGTTTTTAGAGACAACACCTATAATTTTAAAAATGATAACCAAAATTACAAGTACACCAAAATTTCAAAAAAGAACAACAGCATAACTATCGATGTTCTTAAAAATGGTAAACTTTATAGAACCGTTAATGGAGATACCGTAAACCTAAACGAAAAACAAATTAAAGGAGCAACTGGTGGTATAAATTCTGTTATTTACTTTGCCACATTACCGCATAAGCTAAATGATGCCTCTGTAAATAAAACGTACATAGGCGACATAACGATTAAAGAAAAAAACTATGCTGTTTTGGGCATAACATTTAATCAAGAAGGTGGTGGAGACGATTTTGATGACGAATATCGTTATTGGATAAATACTGAAACTAAAAAAATAGACTACTTAGCTTATAACTATTCTGTAAATAAAGGAGGCGTTCGTTTTAGAGCTTCTTACAACAAACGGGGTGTAGATGGTATTATTTTTCAAGACTACACAAACTACGAAGCCGAAGTAGGTACGCCATTAGACCTGCTTCCAGAACTTTTTGAAACTGGAAAACTAAAGGAATTATCTAAAATTAAAACAGAGAATATTATTAATTTATCGACTAAATAATATTTTAAAATCAAAAAACAGACAGACTTGTCTGTTTTTTGATTTTTTTATCTACCTTTGCACTATGAAACATTCTGAAGTAAAAAATAGAATCATTGAAACGGCTTCGTTCTTATTTTATAAGAACGGCTATAATTCCACGGGAATCAATGAAATTATTTCAGAAGCAGGTATTGCAAAAGCAACGCTTTACAATCATTTTAAATCTAAGGAAGAAATTTGCCTGGCTTATCTTAAATTTAAAAACTCAAGTTTTATACAAGATGTAGAAGATTTCACAACATCTAAACCAAAAGGTAAAGCTCAAGTTCTAGCTATTTTCGATTTTCTCGAACTCTTTTTTAGAGATAAAGATTTCAACGGTTGTTGGTGTATTAAAACCGTTTCTGAAATTCCGAAAGACAACGAAATTATAAGAGCCGAAATTCAATTGCAAAAACATAGTTTTATTGATCTTATATCAAAACTTATTACAAATAATTTAGAAAATGTAAAAGAAGCGCAAGTTAAATCTCTTGCTAGACAAATATACTTACTCTACGAAGGTGCTGTTGGCGAAAGCCATTTACACCAAGAAGATTGGCCAATAAAAGAAACAAAACAATTGTGTTCGCAGATCATATCTTAAAAAAATTTGCACAAACAAAGACAGACTTGTCTGTTCAATTTTAAACTTTAAAAAATAAATAACATGAAAGAATTCGAAAACAAAGTAGCCTTAGTAATTGGCGGAACAAGTGGTATTGGTAACGCAACAGCAAACAGCTTATTAGAAGGCGGTGCAACTGTACATATTGTCGGTAGAAATATTGACAAAGTAGCGGATACTCCAAACTTAGTTAAACATGCCGTAAACATTTCTAAAACAGAAGAAGTAGATGCATTAGTATCTAAAATTTCAGAGTTAGAAAACTTAGATTTTCTAGTAAATGCCTCTGGTATTTTTGGTCCAAAACCATTTTTAGACCATACTATGGAAGATTACAACTCTTATTTAGATTTAAATAGAGGGTTCTTTTTCATCACTCAAAGTGCTGCTAAAAAGATGAAAGCTACTCAAGGCGGATCTATTGTAAACGTAGGTTCTATGTGGGCAAAGCAAGCCGTAAAAGCAACACCGTCTACAGCATATTCAATGCAAAAAGCAGGTTTACATTCTTTAACACAACATTTAGCAATGGAATTAGCAGAAGATAACATTCGTGTTAATGCCGTATCTCCTGCCTTAGTAAACACACCTGTGTATCATGGTGTTTTTGGAGGAGAACAAGCTGCAGCTGAAGCATTGGTTGGTTTTAACGGCTTTCACCCTATTGGTCGTTTTGGAGAATCTCAAGATGTAGCAAACAGCATTGTATTCTTACTTTCAGACAAAGCATCATGGGTTACAGGTGCCATTTGGGATACCGATGGTGGCGTTATGGCTGGTAGAAACTAAAAACATATCATGATAAAAGCCATAGTAAACAAAATACTACGGCTTTTTATTTCATTTTAATTTAAACCCATTTGATTAATAGCATTAAAATGGAATAAACACTTACATAATACATTATGAAAAATATAATTTACGCAATATCCATCCTACTCCTTTTTGCTTCTTGTAAAGACAACACCTCAGCACAAACCAACAGAGTAGAAACAAAAACAGAAACCTCCATTCAGCATGAAAATGTAGCCTACAAATCCATCGAAGTCAACGGGATAAATATAGCCTACCGAGAAGCTGGAAACCCTGAAAACCCAAGTATTGTTTTACTACATGGTTTTCCCGCATCATCACATCAATACAGAAAAGTATTAAATCAGTTATCAAATGAGTATCACCTCATCGCTCCTGATTATCCTGGTTTTGGTAATAGTGATTTTCCAGATTCAAAAACATTCGAATACACTTTTGATAACCTAGCGACAACCATAAACGCTTTTCTTGAAAAAAAGAATATTAACAATTACGCTATAATGATTCAGGATTATGGTGCCCCAATTGGTTTCAGGCTTGCCACTGCAAACCCAGAAAGAATTACAGCCATAATTAATCAAAATGGAAATGCTTACGAGGCAGGTTTAGGAGATGCTTGGCAAGGTATTAGAGCGCTTTGGAAAGACAGAAACGAAACTACCGAAACAGCATTATTACCAGCCTTTTCTTTAGAAGGATTAAAATGGCAATACACACACGGCGTTAGAAATATAGAAACCGTAAATCCAGATAACTGGAATTTAGATTACTTAAGACTTTCTAGACCGGATGCTCATGCTGTAAATTTAGATTTATTTTACGATTACCAAAACAATGTAAAATTATACCCAAAATGGCAACAATATTTAAGAGACAATCAACCGCCTTTATTAATTGTTTGGGGTAAAAATGATGCCTTTTTTCCTGAAAGTGGTGCAGCAGCCTTTAAAAAGGATGTTACAAATATTGATTACAACATTTACGATACGGGGCATTTTGCTTTGGAAGAAGATGGCGATGCTATTATTAAAAAAATGAGGAGCTTTATGCGCAAGCATACAAAATAAATACGTCTAATCTCTCAATCAGCAATTTTCAACCTGAAAACAAAAACAATGAAACACTTAATAATTATTTCAATTTTAAGCCTGTCATTATTTGGATGTAACAGTATTAAAGAAGATAACAACTTCTTTTTACCTCCCGCAACCACATACAACTATGCCGAGATTGATAGTGTAAAATTGTTTTACAGAGCTGCTGGTGATAAGAAGAATCCAGTTATAGTTTTACTTCATGGTTATCCATCGTCTTCACATTCCTATAGAAATTTAATTCCTATGCTATCAACGCACTACTATGTTATTGCGCCAGATAATTTAGGCTCGGGTTATAGCGCTCACCTAGACCCGAAAACAACTAAATATACCTTTGATTTATTAGCCAATTATACTCAGAAACTTTTAGAAACACTCCACATTGAAAACTATGTGATGTATATGCAAGATTTTGGAGCTCCTATAGGTTATAGAATGATGATGGAAAACCCTAACCGTATTGATGCTTTAATTGTGCAAAACGCAAATGCTTATCTTGATGGTCTAACCGAAAAAAGGCAACACTTTTTTAGAACAGCTCAATCCGACACCTCTAAAACACAATATGATTTTTTATACAGCCTAACCGGAAAAGATGCCGTGATTAACAAGCAGTATTTATTTGATTTGGATGAAACAAATATGAATATACAAAGCCCAGATGCATGGACACACGATTTGGCTTTTCTAAATTCAAAAAAAGATAGAGACATACAGGTACAACTATTTCAGGATTACAACACCAATTTATTGAGCTATCCACAATGGCAAAACATGTTAAATAAAAATCACCCCAAAACACTAATTGTATGGGGTAAAAAAGATTTAAAATTTAATGCAAATGGAGCTGAAGCTTACTTAAAAGATTTGCCAAACGCAGAGCTTCACCTTTTGGATGCAGGCCATTTTGCTGCTGAAGAAAAAACACGAGAAATAGCCGAGTTAATCTTGAAATTTTTAGATAAACATGATATAAAATAAAAAAGCTACTTTCCTAAACCTTAGTCGCTTTTAAAGTGAAAATTAAAGGATATAATTTATCCTGGGTTACAAACATACCGTTATCGGCTTCAGTCAAATTCGGCAATACATTGTAAGGGCTCTCATTATGTTCGGTTAAACACTCAATATGTAATCCGGCTTCGGTAAGTGCAGAAATCACTTCACCTAAACCATGATTCCAACCATATTCTTTACTCGTTATTGCCGATTCTTGGTCAGCGTATGTACCTTCATACTCTTCATAAATCACCTCATCTTGCATATAGCCATAAGTCATTATTGGTTTTTCATTTAAATAATCAAACATCCAAACTATGGGGTGAAACTCCGCCATAAAAAAAGTCCCACCTTGTTTCAGGCGTTCGGCTATCATTCTTCCCCAAGGTTTTAAATCGGGTAACCACCCAATAACGCCATAACTTGTAAATACAATATCGAACTCTTCTTTTATATACTGAGACGTTTCCAAGACATTGCAACATACAAACTGAGCATCTAACTCTAATTCTTCACTTAAAGATTTTGCAAGTTTTATACCCTCATCACTTAAATCTACACCAGTACATTTAGCACCTAGCCTACTCCAACTTAAAGTATCTTGTCCAAAATGACATTGTAAATGGAGAAGAGATTTTCCTTTTACATCTCCCAAAGCATCCAACTCGTAAGACATTAAAGAAGACCTTCCTTTTTTAAAAGCTTCCATATTATACATATCACTTTCGGCATGTACTTTTACTTTCTGATTCCAAGTAGCCTTATTCGTTTTAAAATATTTAGTATTATTTGTCATCTTCAAAGTATCTTTACAAAAAATCTAAATTATGAAAAACTTCATCTACATAACTCTAATAACACTATTAATTACATCTTGTAAAGACAATACCAAATCTATTCCTGAAGTGAAACCATTAACCATTGCTGAAAAAATAGCCAATGCCCACGGTTATGAAAACTGGAAAAATGTTAATGAAATTGCTTTTACTTTTAACGTAGATAAAGATAGTACACACTTTGAAAGACGCTGGGTTTGGAAACCTAAAACTAACGATATCACATCTATTACAAGCACAGATACTATTAGTTACAACCGCTCTGCATTAGATTCTATTAGCTTAAAAGTAGACCCAGGTTTTATTAACGATAAATTCTGGTTGCTTATACCATTTCAATTAGTTTGGGATTCTGGAACAACCATTTCCACGCCAGTTAAAACAGAAGCTCCAATAAGTAAAACGGCTTTAAATAAAATAACGTTAACCTATTCTAACGATGGCGGCTACACACCCGGCGATGCTTACGATATTTTTTATGATGATCACTTTTTAATTAAAGAATGGATTTTTAGAAAAGCCAATCAAAAAGAACCATCGATGATGACTACTTTCGAAAACTATAAAGACATTAACGGGTTAAAACTTGCTGCAGATCACAAAAAACCAAATGGTAATTGGAATTTAAATTTCACTAATATTTCTATAAAATAAAAAGAACAATTTTAGGCTAAGTTCACCTTCATTGTAAACAAAAACGAGGTGCCTACATCAACTTCGCTTTTTAAAGATATGCTACCACCAAGCATTTCTATATAGGCTTTTGCTATAGTTAAACCCACACCAGAACCATGTAGGGCATTAACATTTTCAACATCTACTTGATAAAAGGTATCGAAAATATTCTCGAAATTATCCTCATGGATCCCAATACCTGTATCTTTTAAATTAAATGCTATAAGGCTCTCGTCTTGGCGCTCGCATGTTAATTCAACTATACCCTCATCTGTATATTTTATAGCATTTTTTATAAGATATTTTAAAACAGAAGTTACCTTATCGCTATCCGAACTTATGTAAGCATCTTGTATAGCAATAGAATTATTTAAAATAAACACGATACCTTTTTCTTCTGCTTCTGGTAAAAATGCATTGTAAATGGTATTTATATTATCGTTGATATTAAACATTTTAATATTTGTAATCATTAAACCAGATTCTATAATAGAAATATTAATAATATCCGTCATAATATCCAATAACTGCTCACCACTATCCTCGATAACCTCTATGTATTCCTGGTAATCTGGATCATCTTCATTGTATTCCCTCAAAAACTGTGCACAGCCTAAGATACCGTACATCGGTGTTCTAATTTCATGACTCATATTAGCTAAAAACGCCGATTTTAATTTATCCGATTTCTCAACCCTGTTTTTTGCTTCTACCACATTATTATGCTTTTTAAACAACTCATTTTGTAATTCATTTTCTTTTAATAAAGCAGTATGTAATTGGTTTATTAAAAATGAAACAGAAAGAACTAAAAGCAGGTTAAATAATAAATTATTCAACGTAATAATAGCTAAGAGTTGAAACTCATACTGTTCAAAAATGGGGAGATAAAAAAGATTAAAACATGAACCCAATAATAAAACCCCATAAAAAATCGCGATAATTAAAATAGAAAACAGTCCATGTTTTTTACCATTAAAAAGCGTGATTAAAATAGATAATGCAAATATTAGCACGCTCCCATTCCCCTCGAACCCAAGCACCACAAACATGACAATAGATAGGATAAAGAAATTAATTGAAAACAATATTTTCTTGGCATAAAAACTAAGTCCTCGATAAAACACCGTAAAGATTAACACCAAAACAGTACATGTATTTAGAACGGCAATTATATCTTCACCCCTAGCAATGGCGACATAAGTACTAGGTACATAAGAAAATAAACCTAAGACAAAAGTTAATAATAAAATAGAAATAAAAAGTTTATCTCTAAAATATGGCAACCCTTCTTTTTCTTCTCGTTCTGAAAATCTACTATACCGGACGTACCTTTGTACATAAGATTTCCAAATATCACCTAACATGGACACTTTTGTTTTATTCGTTAATTCAATAAAGTTAAACAATTCCTACAAAATGAATTAGATTTAAGTCAAGTTTTTATTTGATATAATTGTTTTATTTTTGCTAGGAACAGAAAATCCACAAACCTTTGTCTGAATTTAAAACAGGTCTAGAATTTGCAAAACAGCAGGACCAAAACGATATATTAAAATCGTATCGCGACGCATTCTACTTACCAAAAAACAAAAATGGGGAACCACTTATTTACATGACAGGGAATTCGCTTGGGCTACAACCAAAAGCGACAAAACAATATATTAACCAAGAACTAGAAGACTGGGCAAACTTAGGTGTAGAAGGTCATTTTGAAGCTAAAACACCTTGGTTACCATACCATGAGTTTTTAACTGAAAGTATGGCACATGTTGTTGGCGCAAAACCAATTGAGGTTATTGTAATGAATACGCTTACTGCCAACCTACATTTTATGATGGTTTCATTTTACAAACCAACAAAAAAACGCTATAAAATTTTAATTGAAAGTGATGCTTTTCCTTCAGATAAATATGCTGTAGAATCGCAATTACGTCACCACGGATATGATGATAAAGAAGGTGTTGTACTTTGGAAACCTAGAGAAGGCGAAGAACTTTTAAATTATGATGATTTAGAAGCTATTTTAGAAGCTCAAGGCGATGAAATTGCCCTAATTATGCTTGGTGGCATAAACTATTATACCGGTCAATTTTTCGATTTAAAACGTATTGCAACGTTAGGCCATAAATATGGTTGTAATGTTGGTTTCGATTGTGCTCACGGTGCAGGAAATGTTCAATTAAATTTACACGATTCTGGTGCCGATTTTGCTGTTTGGTGCACTTATAAATACTTAAACGCTGGTCCTGGTAGCTTGGCGGGCTGTTTTGTACACGAGCGCCATGCCCATAATAGAGAGTTAAATAGATTTACAGGCTGGTGGAGCCATAATAAAAAAACACGTTTTAATATGCGTGGTGAATTCGACCAACTTCCTGGAGCAGAAGGTTGGCAACTTAGTAACCCGCCTATTTTATCTATGGCAGCAATAAAAGCTTCTTTAGATATGTTTCAAGAAGTTGGTATAGAAAAACTCACAGCAAAATCTAAAAAACTAACTGGTTATTTCGAGTTTTTACTTAATGATTTAAGCGAAGATGCTATTAAAATCATTACACCAACAAACCCAGACGAGCGTGGTTGCCAGCTTTCTATTCAAGTTAAAAATGCAAACAAAACATTACATAACAAACTCACCGAAGCTGGTGTAATTAGCGATTGGCGCGAGCCCGATGTAATTCGCTGTGCACCTGTACCTCTATACAATTCTTTCGAAGATGTATACCAATTAGTTGAAAAATTAAAAACTATTTTAAATGAGTAAACAGCAAAACGTAATTATTATAGGCGCAGGACTTTGCGGAAGTTTACTTGCTTTACGCATGGGGCAGCGCGGATATCGCGTTTCGGTTTTCGAAATGCGTCCCGATTTACGAAAAGTAGACATTAGTGCAGGCCGCTCTATAAATTTAGCCTTTTCCGATCGTGGTAACAAAGCCATGAAACTTGTTGGTTTAGAAGATAAAGCGCAAGCCTTATCCATTCCCATGCATGGCCGTATGATTCATGATAAAGAAGGTAACACCTTTCAATCTAATTACAGCGGAAGAACTCACGAATACATTAACTCCATTTCTCGTGGCGATTTAAACAGCCTTCTTTTAAATGAAGCCGAACGACACGAAAATGTATATATATATTTCAATAAAAAATGTAAATCAGTAGATTTTGAAAACACTTCTGCCTTATTTAAAGATTACGAAACCAAACTCGATTTTACAGAAAACGCCGATATTATAATTGCTACCGATGGCGCAGGATCTGCTTTAAGAAAAAGTTATTTTTTAGGTAAAAAATTCCTATTTAGTTTTTCGCAAGATTACCTATCTCACGGCTATAAAGAATTAAGCATACTTCCAACAAAATCGGGCGATTACAAAACACACAAAAACGCATTGCATATTTGGCCTCGAGGCGATTTTATGCTTATTGCTTTACCTAATTTAGACGGAAGTTTTACCGTCACTTTATTTTTAAGTTACAGCGAAGGCGAATATAATTTTGATAATTTAACCACACCAGAACGAGTAGAAACCTTTTTCCACAAAGAATTCCCAGATGCTTTAGAGCTCATGCCGAATTTAACACAAGACTTTTTTGAAAATCCAACCGCCGCATTAGGCACCGTAAAATGTTCGCCATGGCATTACAAAGGCAATACGCTTTTAATGGGCGATGCAGCTCACGCTATTGTCCCTTTTTACGGCCAAGGCATGAACGCTGCTTTTGAAGATGTTGTAGAATTTGATGCTATTTTAGATGACCATGAAGGCGATTGGCAAACCGTTTTTGAACGTTACGAAAACCATCGTAAAAAAGACACTGATGCTATTGCAGATTTAGCACTCGATAACTTTTTAGAAATGCGCGATCATGTGGCACATCCTGTTTTTCAAGAAAAGCGTAAAATAGAAATGGCTTTAGAAAAAGAGTTTCCTACCAAATACTCTTCAAAATATAGCTTGGTCACTTTTAACGAAAACATAGGCTATCAAGAAGCTATGCTAAAAGGGCGTGCTCAAGATAAAGCCATTCTTAGTCTTTTAAAGAATCAAAGTATAACGCCATCAGAAAACTTAAATAGTATTCTAAAAAAGGTGCAACAAGAAACCGAAAACATCTTAAATCTAAATTCTGCTTTTTAGAATATTATAGTTCCAAAAACCAATTAATATTTAACATTTGGAATATATAGAATTCATTATAAATTGTAACTTTATAAAAACTTAATTCAAAATATAAAAAATGAGTAAACTAGTTTCTCCTTTAAATTTTAAAGCTTGGATTGAAGAAAACAGACATTTATTAAAACCACCCGTTGGTAACAAAGTGGTTTGGAAAGATGCCGATTTTATTGTTATGGTTGTTGGAGGTCCAAACAGCCGAAAAGATTATCATTACAATGAAACTCCAGAGTTTTTCTATCAAATTGAAGGCGATATTGTTTTAAAAATTATTGATAAAGGCACGCCTAAAGATGTACATATAAAAGAAGGTGATATTTATTTATTACCAGCAAAAGTGCCACATTCTCCGCAACGTGGAGCCAACACTGTTGGTTTAGTTATCGAGTACAAACGCCCAGAAGGTACTAAAGATGCTTTAGTTTGGTTTTGCGAAAACTGTGTAACCAAACTTTACGAAGAAGATTTTACACTAGAGAATATTGAAACCGATATGCCTAAAATTTTCGATAATTATTACAGCGATCAGCACAAACGCACCTGCCCAAATTGCAGTGAAGTTATGCAACCTCCTAAAAAGGTTAAAATTGAATAGCACTTTTTAAAACTTTAGATATTCCTGTTTGAAGTCGTATTTTCTAAACAACATAAAACTTTTTTCGCTTTCGCTGAAACAAAACACATGAAACGTAAACTTAGAATTAACGGACATTCCCACTTACTTCCCTATCCGGAAGAAATACCTGATTACATGCAAGAAAAAGGCATTTTTTGGGTGGATAAAGACCGGAAATTTATGCTTCAAAAAGATTGGAAACGCCCCGTAACCGACTCTAGTTTTTTCCTAGACGAAAAATTAGAATGGATGGAGCGCAACAAGCTAGATCATGCTGTGGTGTTAAATCTATCGCAACTTTATGGCAATGGTTTACGTGTTGAAGAAATGAAAAAAGCGTTACGTTTTCAAAATGATTTTAACGCACGTATTCAGCGAGAACACCCTAGTAAATTCACTTGTGGCTTTGTGGTGCATCCAGGTTTTATTCGTAGTGCCTGTTGGGAAATTGAACGTTGCGTAGAAACGCATGGCATGCAATTGCTTTGCTTACCAACGCACTACATGGATACCATTGGCACATGGCGTTGTATTTTTGATGAAGAAAACGAACCTATTTTCGAGTTGGCTAACAAATACAATTTAGCCGTTGAAATTCACCCTTACGATGGTGAAAAATTTATAAAATTAGAAAACACATCTTGGCGTTTTCATCTTATTTGGATGTTGGCACAATGTGGCGATGCATATCATTTTTTAACATTAAACGGTTATCAAGAAAAATACCCAAATATACGTACTTGCTTTGCTCATGGTGGGCAATTGGCACAAATTAATTTAGGGAGACGTATACAAGGTTTCGATGGTAGACCCGATTTATTTGAAGGCAAACACCACCCTAGAAAAGCCGTGGGGCATAAAAACATATTTTTTGATACTTTGGTGCACGATACTGGCGGTTTGGAATTACTTATTAGAAATCATGGTTCTAAACAAGTTATCATGGGGCTAGACGATCCGTATCCTTTGGGAGAAATGGAAAGTGATAAACAATCATCATACCCAGGGAAAATTTTAGATTTAGCCGTAGAACGCGACATTATTACCACTACAGAATACGACGATATTTGGGAGAACAACGTGGTGCAATGGCTTTGTGGTGATGATGATATTGCAAAACAAAAACTACTCAATCGAATTTTAGGATAACCAAAACCTGCTTTTAATTATCAGAAGACTAAAGATTGTAAAAAAGTAATACTTTTGTGTTTTATTCATTACGAAAAGAACAAATTCTAAATGCACTTTTTACCCGAAGAATTAGACGCCTATGTTGTAAACCATTCTGAAGACGAACCTTCATTATTACAGCAACTTACCCGCGAAACGTATCAGAAAATTTTACAGCCTATTATGCTCAGCGGTCCCTACCAAGGGCGCGTTTTAAGCATGATTTCTAAACTTAAAAACCCAAAAAACATTTTGGAACTCGGCACTTTTACAGGTTACGCCTCTTTATGTTTAGCTGAAGGTTTACAAAAAGATGGTGAGTTACACACTGTTGATGTGAATGAGGAACTATTTGATTTTCAACGTAAATATTTCGATAAATCGGAATACGGAAACCAAATTTTTCAGTATCTCGGTAATGCTATTGATATTATTCCAACGCTCGATAAAACTTTCGATTTAATTTTTATTGATGCCGATAAACCTAACTACGTCAATTATTTTCATTTAATTATTGAAAAGCTAAATCCCGGTGGTATCATTATTTCCGATAATGTGTTGTGGCATGGTAAAGTAATCGAGCCTCTAGACCCTAAAGATAAATCGACTAAAGCTGTTTTGGATTACAACACACTTTTAAAAGAAGACCCAAGAATAGAAACCGTTGTTTTACCTATTCGTGACGGTCTGACTGTGAGTAGAAAACGATAAAAATTAATAAGATTTTCGCTTTCGCGGAAATTAGAAAACATATATTTTAAATGTTTAGTAAAGAAGAATCAAGAAAAATGAGAGAAGAATTCTGGACCAGTTTCGGAAAATCTTTCCCACGAAAGTGGATTTTATACAACACAAAATTAAAAGGGTTAAGCTTTAAATTTCATTTTGATAACCGAAGTGCTTTAATCGCTTTAGATCTTGAAGACGATTTGGAACACCGCATTAATCATTGGGAAAAACTAGAGGCTTTAAAATCTATTTTGTTAGATGAATACTTGCCTGACGCCATTTACAACGAAGCTTATTTTTTAGATAATGAAAAAGAAATTTCGAGAATTTATGTTCCGTTAGAACAAAAAGTTTCTATCCACAACAAAAACACATGGCGCGATGTGATGGAGTTTTTTAATGTAAACATGAATTTATTTGAAGCTTTTTTCGAGGAATACAAAGATGTTATTGAAGGTTAACACTTCAACTAAAACAACTTTTCCATTTCGAAATCGTCCATAACAAAGCCGTTTCCAATATCGGTAACAGATGCTTTTACGTTTTTAAAGCCTAATTTTTCGTAGGCTGCAATAGATGCTGTATTATATTTATTCACCTTCAACCTTATGCCTAAAAGTTGTTGTTTTTTTGCCTCTTCATCTATAAAATTTAAAGCAACCCGACCAACACCTTTTCCTCTAGAAGTTTCTGCAACGTACAATTTACTTAAAAATAAAAAATCGCCTTCTGGCTTAATTGCCATATAACCAACAGGTGTTTCGTTATGGGTTAAACAGTAAAACTGCGCACCTAAACCCACCTGATCTTCAATCGCTTTCGCGGAATTAAATTTTGCTAGCATATACTCTACCTGCTCTAAACCGATAATATCAGGATAATGCTGATGCCAAATTTGGCTCGCTAAGGTTTCTACTAACTTAAAATCCTCTTGAGTTTTTGCACTTTTAACTGCTATCATATCACGTAATTAAAAATCATGAAAAAATGAAAAACGGCTCCCGACAGAACAAACAAATGCCAAATAACATGGTTGTATGGAATTTTTTGAATGGCATAAAAAATAATACCGATGGTGTAAGATAAACCGCCTGCAAACAAAAACAAAATTCCATCGCTTCCTATGCCTTCAGATAAAGATGTGAAATCGAAAACAATAAGCCAACCCATGACTAAATATAGTAAGGTTGAAAAGAGTTCAAACCTTCCTGTAAAGAAAATTTTTAAAACAACTCCAAAAAGAGCAATACCCCAAACAACCCAAAACATTGGCCACCCAAAACTTTGGTCGAGTGTAATTAAACAAACAGGTGTGTAAGTTCCGGCTATAAGTACGTAAATACTAATGTGATCTATAATCCGGAATATATGTTTTTGCTTCTCTTTTATAACAGAATGGTACAATGTTGATGCGGTAAATAAAACAATAATAGAAATGCCATAAACAATAACGCTAAACAAACTCCATGGCGTTTTGTGCGCATTATATTTTATCAATAAAATTAACGCTACAACACCTAAAACAGCACCAATACCATGGGTTAGAGCATTCAGTTTTTCTTCAAAAGGTGTTTGAATTCGCATAATTTATGGTTTTTCGGGTGTGTTTCGCCACTTTTCTGTTAGGGTATAAAAATCGAACGGAATAGCCGATTTTTGACGCACTAATCGTCCGCTTTGAAAGTTTCGCTGTAGGATATCTTCAATTAAATAATCCTCTTTTTCATTTTCAGGATCGAATTCTCGTTTTAGTGAAATATCGAACATACTTGCCGTGGTATTATACCAAAAGGCACGCCAACCGTTTCGTAATTCTTTCACTAATTCAAACGTAGTAATTCCGGTTTGTCGATGTATTAATTTCACGAGTATTTGCCCTTCAGTACGACTCATTTTCTTTAATTCATCTGAAAATTCACCTTCAATATATTTCTGTATTTTTCTAGTATACTTTTTCTTTTCCCGATTTTTAGTAAGTGTCGCTAAATGCTTAGTTAGTGAATCTAATCGATCTGCAGCCATTTTTGCATACGGGTATACTTTTAACGTTTTTCGGCGCAAAATTAAATACCGAATACGTGCCTCTCTATTCTCAAATTTAAGCCGAGGTAAAATCATTACAGCATCTAAATCTATAGTGGTTCGCGGAATGCTATCGCCTTTTATTATTAAATATTTACCTACAGTAGTATCTTGCTCCACATCGCTAACTTGCGCGATAAGTAACATCGGGAATATGAAGAATATGTATTTAAAAAATGTCGTCAAAATATCACAAGATAATTAGTATGTCAAAATTAATAATTTACTCCCTTTAAAACATTTTTTTTCTATTTATATTATTATTTTAGTGCAAAACTTAATAAAATGGCAAAGAAGAGTATACTGAACGAAAAGTCTATGGACTTTCTTGAAAAATATTTAAATAATGCAGCTCCTACCGGATACGAATGGGAAGGACAGAAAATATGGATGGATTATTTAAAACCGTATGTAGATACTTTTATCACAGACACCTATGGTACTGCGGTTGGGGTAATTAATCCGGATGCAAAATACAAGGTTGTGATTGAAGGTCATGCCGATGAAATTTCGTGGTATGTTAATTATATTTCTGATGACGGACTTATTTACGTGATTAGAAACGGTGGTAGTGATCATCAAATTGCACCAAGTAAAATTGTAAATATCCATACTAAAAATGGTATTGTAAAAGGTGTTTTTGGTTGGCCAGCCATACACACAAGAAATAAAGCGAACGAAGAAGCTCCAAAACCTGACAATATTTTTATCGATTGTGGTTGCAAAACTAAAGAAGAGGTAGAAAAATTAAACATTCATGTTGGTTGTGTAATTACGTATCCGGATGAATTTCATATTTTAAATGGCGATAAATTTGTGTGTCGTGCATTAGATAACCGTATGGGTGGTTTTATGATTGCTGAAGTAGCTCGTTTACTAAAGGAAAATAAAAAAGAATTACCATTTGGACTATACATTACAAATTCTGTACAAGAAGAAATTGGTTTACGTGGTGCCGAAATGATTACCCAAACCATTAAACCAAATGTGGCTATTGTTACCGATGTAACACACGATACAACCACACCAATGATTGAAAAGAAATCTCAAGGTGACTTACAAATTGGTAGCGGACCTGTAATTGCTTATGCTCCTGCAGTACAACAAAAATTACGCGATTTAATTACAGAAACAGCCGAGGCTAAAGGCATTCCTTTTCAACGCTCTGCACTTTCTAGAGCCACAGGAACAGATACCGATGCTTTTGCTTACAGCAATGGAGGCGTAGCTTCTGCTTTAATTTCTTTACCACTTCGATACATGCATACTACTGTAGAAATGGTACATAGAGATGATGTTGAAAACGTTATTAAAATGATTTATGAAACGTTATTAAACATTAAAGATGGAGAAACATTTAGTTATTTCGACTAATTACATTTAAATATAACACAAAAAAGCCTCATTTACATGAGGCTTTTTTAATCTTAGTTTATGGACGAATATATCGATATTGTATCCGAAAATGGTGACCAAACAGGTAAAGTAGCTTTAAAGTCTGAAGCTCATAAAAACGGATGGTTTCACAATACCATTCACCTTTGGTTGTTTACGCGTCAAGGTGAAATTTTGCTCCAGCAGCGCTCTCATAAAAAAGCCATCTACCCGCTACTTTGGGATGTATCGGCTGCTGGCCATATTGATGCCGGCGAATCTATAGAAACCGCTGCCATACGTGAAACTCAAGAAGAATTAGGTTTATTACTTAAACCAACTGATTTAATTAAAATAGGCGTTAATAAACATTTAACAGCTTATGCAGATGGAGCTATCCATGATAATGAATTTCACCATGTTTTTATTGCTGAACTAAAAGTCGACATCACAGAACTTACTGCACAAGAAGAAGAAGTTGAAGCATTAAAACTCGTTTCTTTCAGTCAGTTTAAATTACACTTAGAAAACAGTACCGACAATCATTTTATCCCCTCAAACAAAGCATACTATCAATTTGTACTCGATAAAATAAAAGCACAAATTTAATTTACTTATCGAAAATCTTATTTAAAAAACACCTTAATGGCATTACTACTTTCGGCAATTGCACCTGTTTTTCTAGTTATTATTTACATCTACATAAAAGATAAATACGAGAAAGAACCAAAGCGGCTTATGCTTATCGCTTTTTTATTAGGCGCCGTAATTAGCATTATTATTACCTCGTTAATGTATTACGTTTTCGATTATATTTTACCACTAGACGACCACACGAGTCTACTTCAATTATTTATAAAAGCCTTTTTGGTTGTTGCCTTAACCGAAGAATTCAGCAAATACGTTATTGTGCGCTATTTTGCTCAAACTCAAAAAGCTTTTAACGAACCATTCGATGGTATTGTATATGCTGTAATGGTCTCCATGGGTTTTGCTGCTACCGAAAACATTGTTTATGTTTTTGACAGTGGTTTTGAAACAGCTTTTTTACGTGCCATAACAGCAATTCCTGCGCATGCTACTTTTGGCATTTTAATGGGCTATTTTATGGGAAAAGCTAAATTCTCTAAAAACAAAATAGTTTTAAACTTAACCGGTTTACTACTCGCTGTAATTTTTCATGGTGCTTATGATTTCTTTTTATTCATCGATTTTATTCCAGGAATTTGGATAGGTGCTTTCGTTTCACTTTTTATCGGAATTTTACTTTCTAAAAAAGCAATAAAACAACATCAAGAAAACTCTCATTTTAAAATTGAATTATAACATAATTTTCCTCTAATAAAAGTAAACTCATTCTAAAAAATATAAGTCCGAAAGTGATTTAATTACTTTTTAAACATCTTGATATACTTTTATTGATTCAATAAAGTAAACATAACATTGAATCTTAAAATCCTTATATTTACTACAAACTAATCTGGATTTTATGAGTAAACAGTTTATAACGAAAGTGAACAATAATCAGGTTTTTGAAATTTCGAAAGAAGATACATACCAACTAGATGCTATAAATACTTCCGAAAACAGCAGACACATTCTTCATAATAACAAATCGTATCAAGTTGAAATTTCAGAAAGCAATTTCTTAAATAAAACTTATACTATACAAGTTAATAACAGCACTTATAGAGTTGAAATTTCTGACGATTTAGATAGATTAATAACAGAAATGGGGTTTGAAAACAACGCTTCTAAACACATTAATGAATTAAAAGCGCCAATGCCTGGATTAATTTTAGAGGTTTTTGTTAAAACAAGACAAGAGGTTAAAGAAAACGATCCGCTATTAATATTAGAGGCCATGAAAATGGAAAATATAATTACTTCACCACGAGACGGAATTATCAAATCGATTTCTGCTGTAAAAGGTGATGCCGTAGAAAAAAACTATTTATTAATTGAATTTGAATAATTAATATAAAACATGAAGAAAATATTAATTGCAAATCGAGGAGAAATAGCCATTCGTATAATGAAAACGGCTCAGAAAATGGGTATAAAAACAGTAGCCGTATTTTCTAAAGCAGATCGAAATGCACCACATGTTAAATTTGCAGATGAAGCCGTTTGCATTGGCGAACCACCATCCAACCAATCATATCTACGAGCCGATAAAATTATTGAAGTTGCTAAAAGCCTTAATGCCGATGCCATACATCCTGGCTATGGTTTTTTAAGTGAAAATGCCGCTTTTGCGGAAGCATGCGAGGCTAACAACATTATTTTTATTGGTCCAAAATCGAAAGCCATTAAAATAATGGGGAGTAAATTAGCTGCAAAAGATGCCGTAAAGCATTATAATATCCCAATGGTTCCAGGAATCGACGAAGCCATAACCAATGTTGAAAAAGCGAAAACCATTGCAAAAGAAATTGGTTTTCCTATTTTAATAAAAGCATCGGCAGGTGGTGGCGGAAAAGGCATGCGCGTTGTAGAGCAAGAAGCCGATTTAGAATCGCAGATGAATCGCGCTATAAGCGAAGCCACATCTGCATTTGGAGACGGCTCCGTTTTTATTGAGAAATATATAAGTTCCCCACGACATATAGAAATTCAAATTATGGCGGATAGTCATGGTAATGTGTTGCACTTTTTTGAAAGAGAATGCAGCATACAACGCCGTCATCAAAAGGTTATTGAAGAAGCTCCATCATGTATTTTATCGCCAGAACTTCGTGAAAAAATGGGAGAAGCCGCTATAAAAGTGGCCAAATCTTGTGATTACTTGGGAGCAGGAACTGTTGAGTTTTTATTAGATGAAAATCAAAATTTTTATTTTTTAGAAATGAATACACGTTTGCAAGTGGAACATCCGGTAACGGAACTTATTTCTGGAGTGGATCTAGTTGAACTACAAATAAAAATTGCACGAGGCGAAGCACTTCAAATAAAACAAGACGATTTAAAAATTAAAGGCCACGCATTAGAGTTAAGGATTTATGCCGAAGACCCATTAAATAATTTTCTGCCAAGCGTAGGTAACTTAGAAGTTTACAAACTACCCGAAGGTGATAACATTAGAGTAGACAACGGTTTTGAGCAAGGCATGGATATCCCTATCTATTACGACCCCATGTTGGCAAAATTAATAACCTACGGAAAAACGAGAGAAGAAGCCATTCAGTTAATGATAAAAGCTATTGATAATTATCACGTTGAAGGCGTACAAACCACATTAAATTTTGGAAAGTTTGTTTGTAACCATGAGGCTTTTCAATCTGGAAATTTCGATACGCATTTTGTAAAACAACATTATAATCCGGAAGCTATTAAAGCTGAATCGGAAACTGAAGCCAAAATTGCCGCACTCATTGCCGTTAAACAATATTTAGAAGACCAGAAGATTTTACGATTACCTATTAAGTAGGCAACATTAAAACCTCGGAATAACAAAAAAGCCATGGATTCAAAAGTAGACCAACTCAACAAACGTATTGCCGAAGCTCATTTAGGCGGCGGACAAAAACGCATAGATAAACAACACGCCAAGAAAAAACTAACCGCGAGAGAACGTGTAAATTACATAATGGACCAAGGTTCTTTTGAAGAAACTGGTGCATTGGTAACGCACCGAACCACAGATTTTGGTATGGAAAACCAATTGTATTATGGCGATGGTGTTATTACAGGCTATGGCACTATTAATGGTAGATTGGTATATATTTACGCCCAAGATTTTACTGTTTTTGGTGGTGCCTTATCGGAAACTCATGCTGAAAAGATTTGTAAAATAATGGATTTGGCTGTAAAAGTAGGCGCTCCTATTATCGGTTTAAATGATTCTGGTGGCGCTCGAATTCAAGAAGGTGTACGCTCACTTGGTGGCTATGCCGATATTTTTTACAGAAATGTACAAGCCTCGGGAGTTATTCCTCAAATTTCGGCTATTATGGGGCCTTGTGCTGGTGGAGCAGTCTATTCTCCTGCCATGACGGACTTCACTTTAATGGTAGAAAACACAAGCTACATGTTTGTTACGGGTCCAAATGTTGTAAAAACGGTAACTAATGAAGAAGTAAGTAGTGAAGATTTGGGTGGCGCACAAACCCATGCCTCCAAATCGGGTGTTGCTCATAAAACCTCAGCAAATGACATTGAATGCTTAGATGATTTAAAAACACTTTTAAGTTATTTACCACAAAACAACACCGAAACCGCAAAGCCTTTAGATTATAATTTACAAGATGAAGTTCGAGATGTGCTCGCCACTATTGTTCCTGATAACTCAAATAAACCTTATGACATGCATCAGGTTATTTCGGGAATTATCGACACCGATTCTTTTTACGAAATACATAAAGATTATGCCGAAAATATTATTGTAGGTTTTGCTCGCTTAGGCGGAAAAAGTATTGGTATTGTTGCCAACCAACCGCAATTTCTTGCAGGAGTTTTAGATGTAAACAGTTCTAAAAAAGCAGCAAGATTTACACGTTTTTGCGATTGTTTTAATATACCATTGTTAGTGCTAGTAGATGTGCCTGGTTTTCTACCGGGAACAGACCAAGAATGGAATGGTATTATTGTAAATGGTGCTAAACTGTTATATGCCTTAAGTGAAGCTACAGTGCCACGAGTAACCGTAATTACCAGAAAAGCTTATGGTGGCGCTTACGATGTTATGAATTCTAAACACATTGGAGCCGACTTAAACTTTGCTTGGCCAGGTGCCGAAATTGCTGTTATGGGAGCCAAAGGTGCCAGTGAAATTATATTTAAAAAAGAAATTTCTAATGCCGAGAATCCTTCAGAAAAACTTGCAGAAAAAGAAGCCGAATACGCCGAAAAATTTGCAAATCCATACCGTGCTGCTCAACGTGGTTTTATAGATGAGGTTATTCTTCCTGAAGATACAAGAAGAAAATTAATTAAAGCTTTTGCTATGTTAGAAAATAAAGAAGTTAACGTTCCAAAACGTAAACACGGTAATATTCCGTTGTAACACTACAACATATTTACAATCTCGGCATTATACATAAAGGTATCTTGCCAGCGCGCGTATCTAGCGTCCGGTTTTTCAGCAAATACTAAATATTGACATTTGCCAATACTTTCTGGCGTTCTAGTTACTTCAGCTAAATTATTATTTCTAAATAAAAATTCAGAGTCGTCTACAATACACATTTGTAGTCTATTTAAATTTACTGCATTTAAGTAAAACAATCTATTCAATCGCTTTGGTGTAGCAATTACAATATCGGTACCGTAATAGATTTCATCACGTTGATCGTCAATATTTTTTTCATCGTAAGCACAATAAACACGCAAATCGGTACCACGCTTATAGCTATTAAATTCTAACTCCAAATCTAATGCTGTTTGCTTGTCTTTTACAAAAATAAGGGCTCGTGGCGCATCTTCATGAGCGTTTTTCAGTTTCTGAATAACACTTATAATTATGCTCGATGTTTTCCCTGAACCTTTTGGCGCATAAACATACATGCTCGAACCACCTTTAATTCTGGACAAAATTTTCTTTTGAAGAGGCAATGGCGTTTCAATGCCTTTGGTTTTAAGCGTATCTTTTAATGGCTCAATTAGTTTTTTAAATGACATAAAATGAAGTTTCTTTTAATAGATTTTCAAAGATAGGCTTTTCATTATCTAAAAGAGAAACCTTAAAAACAAAAAAAGACGTTCATTACTGAACGTCTTTCTCTTTTACCTAAAAAATTAGGCTGCTATTAAAACTCTAAATCGGCAACTAAATCGAATTCATCGTAAATAGCCTTATCTTTCAAATCATCAAAAAAGCTTGCAGAACCATACTTTACACCGTATTTCGTTCTATCTACTTTTAAGTTTGCGGTTGCTTTATTTCCATAAATAGAAATTGTAAATTTTACTGAATTTGTTTTTCCTTTAATGGTTAATTTTCCAGTAACATCATACGAGTTTTTACCTGAAGCCTTGACCTCTGTAAATTCTAAAGTTGATGTATTATGAGTATCAACACCAAAGAAATCATCAGATTTTAAATGACCTTCAAGTTTTCCTTTATACTCGCCTTCTAAATCGGTAGATACTAAAGTTGTCATATCTATAGTGATGTTTCCGCCAATTAATTTATCGCCATCAAAATCTAAAGCACCAGACTTAATATCGATAGTACCTTCGTGAGAACCTGTAACTTTATAACCTTTCCAAACCACTTTACTACTTTCTGTTTTAATCTCTTTTTTATCCTTTTCAATAGTTGTAAAAGAAAATGTAAAAAGCGCTACAAAAGCAACAAGTGCTATATTTTTCATTGAATTTTTCATTGTGATATAAATTTATTTATCTGTTTATATATTATACCACAAAGGTGCGACGCTTTTAAAAACTATACATTGAAGTAGATTATTAAATGATGTTAATCTAGTTTAACATTTACTTTTACTCTGAAGTTATATTTTTTTTAAGATGAAGAATTATTGGCTTTTTTGAGCCAGCTGACTTTTAATTTTACTAAGAAACTCTTTAGTAATACCAAGGTATGATGCTACTAAATATTGCGGAATACGTTTTTCGATTTTTGGATATTCTTTTTTAAAGATTATATAACGTTCTTTAGCAGTAAGACTAAAACTGCGCACAATTCGCTTTTGCGAAGCTGTATATGCACGCTCCACTATTTGTCTAAAAAACCGTTCTAGTTTAGGTATTTCGGTATATAATATTTCCGAATTATCGTAAAGAAACATAACAACTTCTGTATTCTCTAAACATAGCACATTATAATCGGCAGGTGTTTGCGAAATAAAACTCCCCATATCGGAAGTCCACCAATTTTCTATTGCAAAAGATAACACATGCTCCTGACCTTCTCTATCTAAATAAAAGGTTTTGGTACAACCCGAAATAACAAAACAAACATGTTTACACACATCGCCTTGCTGTATAATATATTGCCCTTTTAAATATTTTCTACAAACCACTTTAGACTTTAAAAACGCTTCTTCTTTAGGCGTTAAATCTACGTGGTTTTCTATATAATCTAAAAGCGGTTTTATATTCATTTATATGTAATTATTCGAATCAAATTTAGTGATAATATTATAACGTTAATAAATGTTAATTGAATACCTGTAGATTTATAATATTTTACCTTTGCCCGATGGAAAAAATCAAAAAAGTAAAGTTTGAATTCGTGGCTTTAATGGCATCCTTAATGTCTATTGTTGCCTTAACGATCGATGCGCTTTTGCCAGCTTTACCCGAAATTGGAGCCTCGCTAGGCGCTACAAGCTCAAGCCAGAATCAGCTTTTGATCACCATGATTTTTTTAGGCATCGGTTTTGGCCAACTTATTTTTGGACCTATTTCAGATAGTTTTGGTCGTAAACCCATTGTTTACGTTGGGTTTATTGTTTTTATTATTGCCAGTATTATTTGTGTAACAACAGAAAGTTACGAAATGATGCTTTTTGGACGTATTCTACAAGGTATTGGCTTGTCTTCACCAAGAAGTTTAAGTACCTCTATGGTGCGTGATGAATTTAGTGGCGATTACATGGCTAAAATTTTATCTTTTGTAGTTATGTTTTTCATTTTAGTCCCGGTTATAGCTCCTATGTTTGGTCAATTTTTAATGAACCTTTTTAATTGGCAAGCTATATTTTACTTCAACCTAATTTTTGGTTTAATCATCATGATTTGGTTTTGGCTGAGACAACCCGAAACTTTACCAAAAGAAAAACGTATAAAATTCTCTTCGCATCTATTTGTAAATGGAGCTAAAGAGTTTTTTAAATATAAAGAATCTGTAGCATTTACTCTAGTTTCAGGTTTTATTACCGGCTCGTTTATGGTATATTTAAGTACCTCGCAACAAATTTTTCAAGAGCAATATGATTTAGCTGAAATGTTTCCATATATTTTTGCCAGTCTTGCGATCTCTATTGGTTTTGCCACATTTTTAAATAGCCAACTTGTTGAGCGATTTGGCATGATGAAAATTGCATATTACTCTACTCTAGCTTATGCTTTTATTTCGGTATTATATGTGGTTTTATTTTCATCTGGACAAAACCCAAGTATTTATACTCTTATCTCATTTTTAGCTTTACAGTTTTTTGCTGTTGGTTTTTTATTTGGAAATTTACGAGCATTAGCCATGCAACCTATCGGGCATATTGCAGGAATTGGAGCTGCAATAAATGGTTTTTTATCAACTGTTTTAGCGGTACCTATTGCACATTATATTGGCACTTTTGTAAAAACATCGGTTTTACCACTGTTTATTGGATTTTCACTTTTTGGTATTTTATCTATTCTTGTTTTTGTTGTTTTGAAAAGAAAAACACGTTTAGCAGCAGCATAAAACGCATCTTTTTTAGATCATAAAACCACATAAACTATAGGGTTTAACATTTCCACCAAAAGGTTAATACTTTCATATTTTTAAATAATACCATTTTTGAATATAAATTTATCATCAATTTCGGGAATAACCTGCATTTTCATAGGGCATTTCATCAATAAAATAGCATTCTAACTTTACATTGCATAAGCTTCCGCACCAATAAAAACTTTCGTAATTTTGCTAGCTTATAAGTTTCACTTAGTAATATAAAAATTAAGACATGAGTAAAATTATGACCGTCGACATTCTGTCGAGTATTAAAGGTGCACAACCCTCCGAGGCTGTCAACAAATTATTTGATGTGATTAAAAATGCACAGCCAACAAATAATAATACCTTTAATAATAATCATAATAATTCTGTCTCAATAAACGATTTAAGAGACGATGTTGTTATTGAAAGTTCTGTAATTGAAAAACAGATCATCATCGAAAACTTTCCGAAGGAAAAAAACGGATATTTAGTAGTCTCTAAAGTGATAGAAGAATAAATATGGATTCTCAAATACTCAAAATCCATCAGCAATTGGTGGATAAAGAAATAACTTGCACAGCATTAGTGCAAGACAAATTAGCCCAATTAAAACAAAATACGCACAACACGGTTAACGCCATGTTAGATACTATGGCGCTAGATTTAGCAGCCAAAGTAGATGCTAAAATTGCCAACGGCGAAACTATTGGTTTGCTAGAAGGCATTCCTTTTGGTATTAAAGATGTTTACATGGTTCAGGGCACGCTAACAACGGCGAGTTCTAACCTGTTAAAAAACTACAAAGCTGCATATACGGCAACGGCCATTCAAAATTTATTGAATGCAGGAGCTATTCCTTTGGTAAAAGAAAATTGCGATAGTTTTGGTCATGGTTCATCTTCAGAAAACACCATTTTTGGCGCGGTAAAAAACGCTATAAACCCCGATTTAGTTGGTGGTGGTTCTAGTGGTGGTTCTGCAGTAAATGTTGCAAAAAATTACACCGTTTTTTCTATTGGTGGAGATACAGGAGGTTCGGTTCGCCAACCTGCTGGCTACAATAATGTTTATGGTTTAAAACCAAGTTACGGTCGTATTTCTCGTTATGGTTTAATGGCTTATGCATCGTCTACAGACTGCGTTGGACCTATTGCACAATCTATCGAAGATATTCGTATTGTACTAAACGTAATGAGTGGCAAAGATATTAAAGATCAAACCTCTTACGCTTCCGCGGAAATATCTCAGGCGCAACTTTTAAATTCCGAAGGTATCAAAACCGTTGGATACTTTAAAAACTTTATTGAAAGCCCAGCGATTGATCCCAAAGTAAAAGCTGATTTTTTACAAGCTATCGAAAAAATTAAAGCAAAAGGTATTGAAGTTAAAGCATTAGACTTCTTTGAATCTGAAACTTTAGTATCTACATATTATACTTTGGCTATGGCCGAAACCGCTTCAAACCTATCGCGTTTAGACGGTACAAATTACGGTAACAGAATTGAAGGTGATAATCTAAAAGAAACCTATTCGGTAACACGTTCGGAGAATTTTTCCGAAGAAACAAAACGCCGTATCGTTGGTGGAAATCAAGTATTATCTCAAGGATTTTCCGATGAAATTTATTTGAAAGGTTTAGCACTTCGCGATACCATTTCGGCTAATTTCGAAGATGATTTTAAAGATGTAGATATCATACTTTCACCGGTAACACCAAATACGCCTCCAAAAATTGGCGACAGTTTAAAAGATCCGCACGCCATGTATTTATCCGATGCTTATACCGTTGGTTTCAGCTTAGGGCAATTACCCACTTTAACTGTTCCACAAGGTACAGCAACTGGTTTACAAATTACGGCAGCAAAACATAATGACGAACTCGTTTTGAAGTTTGCTAACTTCTTAAAAGATACGATATAATGGAATTAGAGCAATTAAACGAGCTACTTAAAAAGCACGAATTAGAGTTAGTAATCGGTCTGGAAACACACGTACGATTAAACACAAAATCAAAATTATTCTGTTCTTGTCCAAACGAAGAAATAGACACACCTAACCAAAACATTTGTTCGGTTTGTACTGGCCAAATGGGTGTTTTACCATCGATTAATAAAGCAGCTATTACAAAGGCTATTTACTTTGGTAAAGCGGTGAAATCTACGTTTGAAAACGAAGTGATTTCTTGGGATAGAAAACATTACGAATACCCAGACAACCCGAAAAACATACAAATTACACAGTTTCATAATCCTGTTATTCCTGACGGACAAGTATCTTGTTTCAGAAATGATGGATCGCAATTTACGGTGAATTTAACGCAAGTTCACATTGAGGAAGATGCTGCGAAATTGATGCATGAGAAAAAAATATCTCTAGTTGATTTCAACAAAGCAGGTGTTCCACTTATTGAAATTGTTACAGAACCTTGTATTCGCCATATTGAAGATGCTTCAACCTATGCGCAATACATTCAGCGTATTGTTCAAAACTTAAAAATATCTGAAGCTAACCTTGAAAAAGGAGAGTTTAAATCGGATGTTTCTGTATCGCTTCGTAAAAAACAGAGCTACGAACTAAACCCGAGAACTGAGATTAAAAACTTAAACTCGTTTAAGTTTATGATTGATGCTTTGAAGGAAGAAGTAGAAAAGCAACTTAATTATTACATCGAGAATAAAGCTTTTAGACCAGACCAAACTACGGTGCTTTGGGATGCCGATTTAAAGCAAACTAAAACCATGCGAAAAAAGGAATTTGAGGCCGATTACCGTTTTATTTCGGAGCCAGATTTACCTTTTGTAAGCATTAAAGACGTTGTAGAATCTATTGATGTTGATTTAAGCACACTCCCTTTTGCTGTAGAATCTATTTTAATAAAGGGTGGTGTTTTACCACAGGATGCTAAGTTTTTTACAGCCGATTCATTACGTTCGGAAACCTTTGTTGCGATTAATAATGAATTGAAAGATCCATCATTCGTTGCAAAAACGTTAACCAATAATATTAAAGCAGAAGACTATACAAGCATTGAAAATATTGCTGACTTTATAGAAATTTTTAGCTTATTTAAAAACGAAAATGTAACGCCTGTTTTAGCTCAAAACGCTATTAAGTCGTTGTTAGAAGATTCAAAATTCGATTACAAAACGTATTTTGAAGCCAATACTATTTCCGAAGAAAAAATAGAGAATGCCATTGCTAAAGTCATTTCTGAAAATGAAGCTGTTGCCAATGATATTAAATCTGGAAACCAAGGAAAAGCAGGTATTTTAGTAGGAAAGGTAATTGCTATAATTGGTAAAGGTGCTTCAGGAAAAGTAATTCGTGAAGGGATTTTAAAACAAGTTCAAACTTCTGGAGCTAATATTGAAGCCGTTGCCACTAGTCAACAACCAGATACGAACAAAGTTCAAACTGTAAAACAAAAAGAAGAGGAAGTTCTACCAGAAATTCCTTTGATTATAAAAGACGAATATAGAACGCATTTAATCTCAGATGTATCTGAAGATAACATTGCAGAAACGGTTACTTTTTCTGGATGGGTTTCTTCTGTACGAGATCATGGTGAATTAATGTTTATTGATTTACGCGATTCGAGTACTCAAATTTTCCAAGTCCGTTTAAGCCGAGAATCTTTCGCCAATTTAGACGAGCTTGTAAAACTTAAGCCAGAATCTGTTATTACCGTGACTGGTACTATTGTTCAACGTAAAGAAGACGACTATAATGCGGCTTTAAAAACAGGAACTATAGAATTAGAAGCAACCGATTTAGATATCTTGAACCTCTCTAAAACGCTTCCTTTTGAAATTAAACGCGCTACAAAAACAAATGAAAATGTTCGTTTTCAATATAAATATTTAGATCACAGAAATGATGATGTACGTCGTGTAATCGTGAATCGCCATAAGGTGATTAAAATGATGCGTGATATTTTAGACGATCAAGAATTCCTTGAAATTGAAACCCCTATTTTAAGCGCTGGTACCGATGAAGGCGCTCGTGAGTTTATTGTACCAACTCGTAAACAAGCTGGCGCATTTTACACGTTACCACAAGCCCCACAACAGTTTAAACAAATGTTGATGGTTAGTGGTTATGAGAAATATTTCCAAATTGCACGTTGTTTTAGAGATGAAGATTCTCGTGGTGATCGCCAACCAGAATTTACACAGCTCGATATAGAAATGGCTTACGCGAGTATGCAACAAATTATCGATTTAAACACGAAAATGTTTAACGCGATTGTGAAGAAAATTTATGGAAAAAAATGGGTTTTACATCCGTTTGAAGTAATTACATATAAGGAAGCCATGGATTTTTACGGTTGCGACCGTCCAGATTTACGTTTCGGATTAAAATTACAAGATATTACAGAAATTGTAAAAGACACTAGTTTCCAAGTATTTAGCAAACCTATTGATGAAGGTGGTATTGTAAAATGTATAAAAGTTTCTGCCGAAGAACAAGGCAAAAAACGTTTATCTAAAGGACAAATTGAAAAACTTACCGGCATTGCACAACAACATGGTTTAGGCGGTTTAGCATATATTATTGTAAATGAAAATGATTTACAATCGCCAATTATCAAGTTTTTAGGTGAAGATATTGCTGCTGGAATTATAAAAACTACCAACGCTAAAGTTGGTGATATTGTGTTTTTCTCGGCTGCCGATTATGAAACAGCTAACAAAGCTTTGGATGCGGTGCGCCAAGAGTTAGGAAGCATGTTACGTTTGATTAACCCTAAAGAATTACGACCTGCTTGGGTGGTAGATTTTCCGATGTTTGAAAAAACAGATGAAGGCCGTTGGACGTTTACGCACAACCCGTTCTCAATGCCTGCAATATATGATATTGAGAAGCATATGAATGGTAACGAAGATGAAATTGGAAGCATTATTGCACAGCAATATGATTTAATTCTGAATGGTTACGAAATTGGAGGAGGCTCTGTTCGTGCACACAAACCAGAAATTTTAGAAGCCACATACAAGAATATGGGTTACAACAAGGAAGAAATGCTTAAAAGCGTTGGTACTATGTATAAAGCCTTCCATTATGGAGCACCACCACACGGCGGAATTGCTTGGGGTGTAGACCGATTAATGATGATTTTAGAGAAAAAAGCATCTATTAGAGAGGTTATGGCATTTCCAAAAACAGGAACTAGTGAAGATTTACTTTTTGGAGCACCTTCATTATTATCTGATAGAAAAATAGAAGAAATGAATGTTAAAGTGATGCGCAAGTAGCACTTTTAAATTTCATTTAAAATAAAACTAAAAGCTTCAGTTAATTCTGAGGCTTTTTTTGTTATAAAGAACTAAGAGACAACATTAACAAACATCGAAAAAACTAGAGATACTAAAGTAACCAAGCGAATACAATCACCTCACAACCAAAAATTATTAACAAACAACTACCACACTACTTCTCCTCTGCCATATAATACAGACGCTTTAAGCTTCTTTTAAGCATGGAGAACCTGTACACTCCAATAATAAAAAATAAGACACTAAAAACTAAACCGATAATAGTTAAATATTTAAAGTTTGGAAATTCTTTAACCTGATACAAAGCGAGACTTCCTAAGAGTAAATAAAGCGACGAACGTATGTAGGATAGCAATGTGCGTTCATTTGCTAAACGTGTACGTTCTATGGCTAGGTAATCTCGTAGAATAACTTGTTGATCGGGTTTAAAATCGCGACCAAAACTTAAAAGTTTCATGTTTCTAAATTTTCATATAAAAATACATATTTTTCATCGAAATCTAATTAATCGCATGATTTACAATTCAAATTAAAAAAGGTTAACCAAGTATTGTTAACTTTAGCAAAGTAAAACGACTGTTTAAAATCAAAAAAAACATTTAAAATTAAAATCATGAAAAAAACAACCCTATTAACAAGTCTTGTATTTGTATTCGCACTTTTATTATCAACAAATGTAAGCGCACAAAAATTCGCGAAATTAGACAAAAGCCCAATGGATGCTGCTGCTTTCCCTACAAATTACAAAGAGGCTAATAAATTAATAAAAATAATTTATAGCCGTCCACAACTTAAAGGAAGAGACTTAGCAACTTTAGCACCAAATGGTAAAGTTTGGAGAGTTGGAGCAAACGAAGCTGCAGAATTAACACTTTTTACAGATATGAAACTTGGAGATTCTAGTGTTAAAGTTGGAACATATACTTTTTATTTAATTCCTGACGAAAAAGAATGGACTGCAATAATCAGTACAGATTTAAATGTTTGGGGTTCTTATTTTTATAATGAAGCTAACGATGTTGCACGATTATCTGTACCAGTAACTTCTGGAGAAGATTTAGATGCTTTCTCAATTGTTTTTGATGAAGCTGATGGTGCAATCAACATGCATTTAGGTTGGGGAACTACTCGTATAGCAGTACCTTTTACTAAATAAGAAAAATATAATTTTATTAAATAATAATAAAATCCCGAAAGCATAAGTTTTCGGGATTTTTTAGACTCTTAAATCTAGTCGAAATACTTCATTTATAAAAAAACAAAATGGACTAAATGGTAACTCTTTCAACAGTTGCTTTACTATAAACTTCTGTTAAACAAAATTGCCAATTACTTAAAAACATTACCTTTGCAATTAATTATGAAGCAAGTATTCCATAAAATAATGTCTTTTGCAATGGCTTTTGTAGTGTTATTCTCTACACTGTCATTCACTATGAACATGCATTATTGTGGCGATACTTTAGTAGAAACTGCATTGTTTAACAAAGCAGAAGGTTGCGGCATGAAAATGGAAAAACCTGCAACTAAAAAATGTTCTATTACAAAGAAAAACTGCTGTAATGATGAACAATTAGTAGTTGATGGTCAAAATGAATTACAACTACAAGTAGACCAAATTTCTTTTGAACAACAAGTTTTTATAGCTTCATTTGTTTATACGTATATCAATCTTTTTGAAGGTGTCGAAAATAACACCTCTACGTTTGAAACGTATCACCCACCACTCGTCAGAACTCAAATCTTTAAGTTAGACGAGACTTATTTAATCTGATTTTAAAACAATAGACTGTATTATCCAGTGATTTATATCATTAGGATAATGTACTGTATTCGGTGTTTTCCTATTTGGAATAACATCTCTTTCTAATTGTTTTAAACATCAAACCTTATGCTAAATAGAAGCATTAAATTTCTAATAGAAAATAAACTCGTAGCCGTATTATTACTCGCCCTTTTTATTGGTTGGGGAACTGTAAATGCACCATTTAATTGGGACACTGGCTTTTTACCAAGCGATCCTGTTGCTGTGGATGCCATTCCTGATATTGGCGAAAACCAACAAATTGTATTCACAAAATGGGATGGCCGATCGCCTCAAGATATTGAGGATCAAATTACCTATCCATTAACTTCTTCCCTATTGGGAATTCCTGG
The DNA here is from genome assembly GCF_900112395.1 of Algibacter lectus. Lineage (GTDB taxonomy): Bacteria > Bacteroidota > Bacteroidia > Flavobacteriales > Flavobacteriaceae > Algibacter > Algibacter lectus. Next base: position 33,637 of record NZ_FOLN01000012.1, on the reverse strand, counting down.
AGTAAAAACCATTCGTAGCTCGTCTATGTTTGGATTCTCTAGTATCTACGTCATTTTTGAAGAAGATATTGAGTTTTACTGGAGTCGTAGTCGTATTTTAGAAAAGCTAAATTCTTTACCAAGTAACTTATTGCCAGAAGGTATAAATCCTGCTTTAGGACCTGATGCCACAGGTTTAGGCCAAATATATTGGTACACACTTGAAGGTAGAGATGAAAATGGAAACGTAACTGGCGGTTGGGACTTACAAGAACTAAGAAGTATTCAGGATTACTATGTAAAATACGGTTTATCTTCTGCTAGTGGTGTTGCTGAAGTCGCTTCTATTGGTGGTTATGTTCAAGAATATCAAGTCGATGTTAATCCCGAATTAATGCGCCAATACAATATTGGTTTAAACCAAGTTGTAAAAGCAGTTAAAAATAGTAATCAAGACATTGGAGCACAGACGTTAGAGATTAATCAAGCGGAATATTTAGTACGTGGTTTAGGGTATGTAAAATCTGTTAAAGATATTGAAAATGCTGTAGTGACTTCCGCCGACTTTACGGCTATTAAAATTAAAGATATCGGTAAGGTTACCTTAGGTCCTGCTGCACGAAGAGGGATTTTAGACAAAGAAGGTGCAGAAGTTGTTGGTGGTGTTGTAGTAGCAAGATATGGAGCCAATCCTATGGAAGTCATTACCAATGTAAAAGCTAAAATTAACGAATTAAAAGGTGGTTTACCTTCTAAGGTTTTAGCAGATGGACGTACATCGCAATTAACGGTGGTTCCTTTTTACGATCGTACAGAATTGATTGTAGAAACCTTAGACACCCTTAACGAAGCATTGACATTAGAGATATTAATTACCATTTTGGTGATTATAATAATGGTTTTTAATTTAAGAGCTTCCATTTTAATTTCAGGATTATTACCAGTTGCAGTCTTAATGGTTTTTGTTGCCATGAAACTATTTGACGTAGATGCCAATATTGTTGCGCTTTCTGGTATTGCTATTGCTATTGGAACTATGGTTGATGTTGGCGTCATACTTGCCGAAAATATGATTCGACACCTCGATGATGATGCTTTAAGACTTCGCGAAGATGGTACAGCATACACTATAAATGAGGTTATTTATAACGCTACTGCAGAAGTTTCTGGAGCTATATTAACTGCAGTTTTAACTACCATTATCAGTTTTGTACCTGTATTTACGATGATTGGTGCCGAAGGAAAATTATTTAGACCCTTAGCCTTTACAAAAACGATGGCTTTATCAGCATCTTTGGTTATTGCCTTGTTTTTAATTCCACCATTTGCAGCGTATTTATTCAGAAAAACAACATTAAAAAATTCATTTAGATATTTTTTAAATGGCGTTTTAATACTTGCGGGAATTGCAATTATTATTTACGGGTTTTGGTTAGGTTTACTCTTAGTGGCTTTCGGAATCACTGGTTTATTAGGTGTTTTAGGTAAAATAGATAAGAAGCAAATCAACCTCATAAATATTATTATTTCCTCGATTGCAATTGTTTTTCTACTTGCCGAATATTGGAGACCATTAGGTTTTAACCGCAGTATCATTGTCAATCTTATTTTTGTCGCCATTATTTGCTTCGGAATTTTAGGTGTGTTTTCTATTTTCAGAAGGTATTATAGTCAGATTCTAAACTGGGCTCTAGCCAATAAAGTATTGTTTTTAATAATTCCTGCGACCGTTCTGGTATCTGGATTTTGGATTATGAAAAATACAGGAAAAGAGTTTATGCCTTCCTTAAATGAAGGCTCATTTTTATTAATGCCAACCTCCTTGCCTCATGCTGGTGTTGAAGAAAATAAACGTGTGCTTCAGCAATTAGACATGGCGGTTGCGACTATTCCAGAAATTGAAACTGTAGTAGGAAAAGCTGGTAGAACAGATTCGCCTTTAGATCCTGCGCCTTTATCCATGTATGAAAACATGATTCAATATAAATCGGAATACATGCGCAATTCCGAAGGAAAAAGACAGCGTTATAAAGTTAATGCTGATGGGATGTTTGAATTGAAAGATGGACGTTTTATTGCAAATCCAAATAGCACCAAAAATGTCACCTTGAGCGCAGTCGAAAGGTCTCAACTTATCGAAGATAATAACGGTGAATATTACAGAAACTGGAGACCAGAAATTAAAAGTCCTGATGATATTTGGAACGAAATTGTACGTGTCACCAAATTACCAGGCGTGACGTCTGCACCAAAATTACAACCTATTGAAACCCGATTGGTCATGCTACAAACCGGTATGCGTGCGCCAATGGGAATTAAAGTAAAAGGTCAAGATTTAAAACAAATTGAAGCGTTTGGCTTAGAATTGGAACGACTACTAAAACAAGCGGAAGGCGTTAAAATAGAAGCTGTTTTTGCAGATAGAATTGTTGGTAAACCCTACTTATTAATTGATATCGACAGAGAAAAAATAGCACGTTATGGTATTTCAATAGCAGATGTACAAAGTGTTTTAAAAGTAGCCATTGGTGGTATGGCATTAACACAAACCGTTGAAGGACGAGAACGTTATGCTGTAAGAGTACGTTACCCAAGAGAGTTACGTGGTAATCCGGAAGATTTAAAAGACATTTATATTCCTGTAGAAACGGGTAGTCCAGTTCCTTTAAGTGAATTGGCAACTATTAAATACGAACAAGGTCCACAAGTCATAAAAAGTGAAGACACCTTTTTAGTTGGGTATGTCTTGTTTGATAAATTGGATGGTTTTGCAGAAGTTGATGTTGTCGAAAATGCACAAGCCTTGTTTCAACAAAAAATAGAATCTGGAGATCTAATGATTCCAAAAGGAATCAGTTATAAATTCACAGGTACTTATGAGAATCAATTGCGTGCAGAAAAAACATTGTCTGTGGTCGTTCCGTTAGCATTGGCTATCATCTTTTTAATACTTTATTTTCAGTTTAAATCTGTTAGCACATCATTAATGGTATTTACCGGAATTACAGTTGCATTTGCTGGTGGTTTTATTATGATTTGGTTATATGGTCAAGATTGGTTTTTCAATTTTAGCTTGTTTGGCGAGAATATGCGAGACCTCTTTAACATGAAAACCATTAATTTAAGTGTCGCTGTTTGGGTTGGTTTTATTGCACTATTTGGTATTGCTACCGATGATGGTGTGGTTATGGCCACCTACCTAACACAAACTTTTGATCGCGAAAAACCTGCTGACAAAAAAAGTATTAGAGCTGCTGCCTTACATGCTGCCGAAAAACGTATTCGTCCGTGTTTAATGACTACAGTAACCACCATTTTAGCGTTGTTACCCGTTTTAACATCCACCGGTAAAGGAAGTGATATCATGATTCCGATGGCAATTCCAATATTTGGAGGGATGGTTATTGACATTACCTCCTACTTTATTGTCCCGGTTTTATATAGCTGGAGAGAAGAGTTGAAAGTAAAAAGACTTCAGAAAAAAGAAAATATAGCTTAGACTAAAAAAACATAAAATGAAATACAATAAAAATCATATCAAACATAAAGTTGTCTTGCTTCTTTGTTCTTTATTCTTTGTTATACAAGGTAATTCACAAGAACTAGAAACTTACATTGCTACTGCTTTGGAAAATAATCCTGAGATTCAGAAATTTGAATTACAATACGCTATTGCTACAGAAAAAGTGAATGAAGTTAATACGCTTCCAAACACCGATTTTAGTTCTGGCTATTTTGTAAGTGAACCAGAAACACGCACAGGAGCACAACGTTTTAAAGTGTCAGCAAAGCAAATGTTTCCTTGGTTTGGTACTATTACGTCTCGTGAAAATTATGTAAGCGCATTGGCTGATACAAAATATGAAGACATTGTAATTGCTAAACGAAAGCTTGTTGCTTCGGTGTCCCAATCGTATTATAATCTTTACGCTAATAAAGCAAAGCAAGAAGTTTTAAACGAGAATATTAAATTATTAGACACCTACGAAACATTAGCTTTAACCTCTGTTGAAGTTGGTAAAGCATCTGCAGTAGATGTAATGCGATTGCAAATCCGTCAGAATGAAATGCAACAATTATTAGACATCTTAATTCAACAATTTTTAGCAGAGCAAACTAATTTTAATAAGCTACTAAATCGAGATAAAACCATTGCTGTAAATGTTGTAAATGCATTGCATATGCCTTCAGAAGATTTTGAAATAAATTTGGAAAATTTAGTATTACATCCAGAATTGTTGAAGTATGATAAACTGTTTGCTTCCGTAGAAAAATCAGAACTAGTAAATCAGAAAGAAAGCAATCCAATGATTGGTTTTGGTTTAGATTATATCGCCATTTCAGAAAGACCAAATATGAATTTTAATGATAACGGAAAGGATATCGTTATGCCAATGGTTTCGGTTTCAATCCCAATATTCAATAAGAAATACAAATCACAAACCAAACAAAACAAATTGCAACAACAAGAAATTGAATTTCAGAAACAAGATCGCTTAAATACGTTAGAAACACTTTTAGACAAAGTAATAAACGATAGAAAATCAGCTAGAATAAGTTACAATACACAAGTAAAAAACTTAAAACAAGCTAAGGATGCCGAATCGATTTTAGTAAGAAGTTACGAAACTGGCACTATTGATTTTAATGATGTATTAGACATTCAGGAACTGCAATTAAAGTTTCAAATGAATCAAATAGAATCTATTAAAAGTTACTATTTACAAACGACAATTATTAATTATTTAATTCAATAATAATGAAACATACATATCACATACACGGAATGACTTGCAACGGATGTCGTAGTCATGTGGAAGACACGCTTTCAAAAGTAAAAGGTGTTTTAAAAGCTACAGTTGATTTAGAAAAAGCAGAAGCTACGATAGAAATGGATTCACATATCGCCTTAGAAACCTTTCAGGAGGCTTTAAAAAACGATAGTGGTCGATACAGCATACATAATTTAGGAGACCATAATCATACTAAGGAAAATAGTACCACGTCCGTAGACATAAAAAAAGGACATGGTACCGGTACTTTTTACTGTCCGATGCATTGCGAAGGCGATAAAACCTATGACAAATCTGGCGATTGCCCAGTATGCGGAATGGATTTAGTGGAAGAACAAAACCTATCAAATACCACAACAACGCAATGGACGTGCCCAATGCATCCTGAAGTTATTACAGGCGAACCCGGAGCGTGTCCCATTTGCGGAATGGATTTAGTGCCATTGGAAGCAGATGCTTCAGCAGAAGATAAAACCTATAATAAACTATTAAAAAAATTCTGGATTGCAGTCGCTTTTACTGTGCCCATATTTTTAATAGCCATGTCAGAAATGCTCAGCAATAATCCGTTGTATACTGTTTTAGAGCAAAAAACATGGCATTGGATTCAGTTTGTATTATCTATTCCTGTTGTGTTTTATGCCACATGGATGTTTTTTACACGTGCTTGGACTTCAATTAAAACAAGAAACTTTAACATGTTTACGCTTATCGGAATAGGTTCTGGTATTGCCTGGTTATTTAGTGTATTCGCTATGTTATTTCCAGACGTATTTCCTATAGATTTTAAAACCGCAGATGGCAATGTTTTTGTGTATTTTGAAGCTGCAACAGTGATTCTAACTTTAGTATTATTAGGACAACTATTAGAAGCAAAAGCGCATAGTCAAACTAGTGGTGCAATAAAGGAATTACTAAAATTAGTACCCGCAACCGCAACATTGGTAACAGAAGGCGAAGACAAAGTTATTGCAATTGATAAGATTGAACAAGGCAATTTATTACGTGTAAAACCTGGAGAGAAAATACCTGTAGATGGTAGTATTGTTGAAGGACAGAGTAGTATTGACGAATCTATGATTACCGGAGAACCTATTCCTGTAGATAAGATTGTAGCAGATAAAGTAACCTCAGGAACCATAAATGGCACAAAGTCGTTTGTAATGAAAGCTGAAAAAGTAGGTTCGGAAACATTACTTTCTCAAATCATTCATATGGTTAATAACGCCAGTCGTTCTAAAGCACCCATACAGAAACTGGCAGATAAAATTGCTAAGTATTTTGTACCTACCGTATTACTAGTTTCTATAATTACCTTTATTCTTTGGGCAGTCTTTGGTCCAGAACCAGCGTATGTATTTGCGTTTGTAAATGCCATTGCTGTATTAATTATTGCCTGTCCTTGTGCATTAGGGTTAGCAACACCAATGTCTGTTATGGTTGGTGTTGGTAGAGGTGCACAATCTGGTGTCTTAATTAAAAATGCAGAAGCTTTAGAGACAATGAATAAAGTAGATGTGCTTATTGTAGATAAAACAGGAACGATTACAGAAGGAAAACCATCTGTTGAAAAAGTAATTGCTGTTACTAAAATTGAACAAGAGCTACTACTCCACTACATTGCTTCTTTAAATCAATATAGCGAGCATCCTTTAGCAGAAGCTATTGTCAATTATGGTAAATCAAAACAGGTCGCTATTACCAAAGTAAACGATTTTGAAGCTGTAGCAGGAAAAGGCGTTATTGGTACCATTGATAATAAAAAAGTAGCTTTAGGAAATGCTAAATTATTAGAACAATTCTCTATTTCTATATCAGAAAGTTTAGCTAGTCAAGTAATTGCAGAGCAAGAACAAGGAAAAACAGTGTCTTACATCACCGTAGAAAATGAAGCTGTAGGATATGTTACTATTTTTGATGCCATTAAAAAGACAAGTCAAGAGGCTATAAAACAACTTCAGGACAATGGTATTGAAGTTATTATGCTTACTGGTGACAATAAAAACACAGCTAAAGCAGTCGCAGAACAATTAAAACTAAAACATTATAAAGCAGAATGTCTTCCTGAGGATAAACTAAACGAAATAAAAAAATTGCAACAACAAGGAAAAGTAGTTGCTATGGCTGGAGATGGTATTAATGATGCACCAGCTTTAGCACAGTCGGACGTTGGTATTGCAATGGGAACAGGAACCGATGTTGCTATTGAAAGTGCTACAATTACTTTAGTTAAAGGAGATTTACAAGGCATTGTAAAAGCTAAAAACTTAAGTCATGGCGTAGTTAAAAACATACAACAAAACTTGTTTTTTGCTTTTGTTTATAATGTTATCGGTGTACCGATTGCAGCAGGAATATTATATCCATTTTTCGGATTGTTATTATCTCCAATGATTGCTGCTTTAGCAATGAGTTTTAGTTCAGTATCAGTAATAGCCAATGCGTTACGTTTAAGAAATATTAAAATATAGTCAAATGAAAAAATATATAATTTATACAGCAGTATTAGCGGTTGGGTTACTATTGGGATGGTTTCTTTTTGGAGGCACTTCTAATACTGAAACAGAACATAAGCATGATGCTGCAGCAGAAACTAACCAAATGTGGACCTGCTCTATGCATCCACAAATAATGCAACCCGAATCTGGCCCATGCCCTATTTGCGGTATGGATTTAATTCCTGCAGAAAGTAGCGCTAAAGGGTTATTAGCCGACCAGTTTAAACTGACTGAAAATGCTATGGCATTGGCCAATATTCAAACGTCAATAGTTGGTAATGGTAATACGGAAGATAATGCCATAACATTATCAGGTAAAATTGTAGCAAACGAAGACAATACAGCCATACAACCTGCGCATTTTGACGGAAGAATAGAAAAATTATATGTTAAGTCTTTAGGCGAAAAGGTTAATAAAGGACAAGCTATTGCTAAAATTTATTCGGCAGATTTAATTGCAGCACAGCAAGAATTGATAACGACGTATAGTATTAGAGCATCCCAGCCACAGTTATACAAAGCAGTGCAAAACAAGTTTAAAAACTGGAAAATTCATGGTTCTCAATTAGACGACGTTTTAAAAACGGGACAAGTAAAAACAAGTTTTACAATCTATTCTCATGTGTCTGGTGTTGTAACAGAAATTGCAGTGAGTGATGGTGCACATATCATGGATGGAAAACCCATTTTTAAAGTTTCTAATTTAGCAACAGTTTGGGCAAACTTTGATGTGTATGAAAACCAAATTAGTCAATTCAAAAAAGGACAAAAAATTGATGTCGTTACTAATGCTTACACGAATAAAGTATTTAAAGGCACTGTAGATTTTATAGATCCTATTTTAGATACTAGAACAAGAACAGTAAAATTAAGAGTAGTACTTAATAACAAAGACCAAATATTAAAACCTGGTCTGTTTGTAGAAGGGACAATAAAAGGAGTCACCGCGACTAAAGCAACTGCTTTATCTATACCAACAACAGCCGTTTTATGGACAGGAAAACGCTCTGTAGTCTATATTAAATCGAAGCTTAATGAACCTGTTTTTGAAATGCGTGAAATTACATTAGGTAATCAAATTGGTGATAAGTATCAAGTTTTAGAAGGTTTAAACGCTGGTGATGAAGTGGTAACCAACGGAACCTTTACAGTAGATGCTGCTGCACAGTTACAGGGCAAAAAATCTATGATGAATAAAAAAGGAGGTAAAGTTATGACGGGCCATGAAGGCCATTTAGGAATGGAAACTACCACAAATACAACGCGTCAAAAAGGCCCTAATACGGAACGAATAGACGTTTCAAAACAATTTCAAAACCAATTAAAAGTCGTCTTTAATGATTATATCCAATTGAAAGAGGCTTTACTTAAAGATGATATAAATACAATTAAAGCAGAATCAAAACAACTACTAAATGATTTGCCTAAAGTAGACATGACATTACTAACAAGTCAAGAGGCGCATAAACAATGGATGTCACTTGAAAAAGAACTAAAATCTGTTACTACGTCACTTTCAAATACTTCAGAAATTGAAGATATAAGATTACATTTTAAAAATCTGTCTTCGAAATTAACAGAGGTAATTGAAGTTTTTGGAATAAACGAAAAAGTATATCACCAGTTTTGTCCTATGGGAGATAATAACAAAGGTGCTTTTTGGTTGAGTAAGGAAGAAAAAGTAATCAATCCTTATTTTGGAGGTAAAATGCTGACTTGCGGAGAGGTAAAACAAATTATAAACTAATTAATAACCAAAATTTAAAACAATGAACTTTTCAAAGAAAAATCACAAACACAAAATTATTAATATGAACAACATGAGTAAAAAAGTAATTTTAAGCTTAGCTATTATGGCTACAATGGGTTTAGTAAGTTGTAAAAATGAAACTAAACAAGAAACAGAAACAACAACGGAAGTCTCTAAAGCTATGGTCAATGCAGATGTTTCTTTTGGAGTAAGAGGAAATTGCGGTATGTGTAAAAGCACAATCGAAAAGGCTGCAAAGAAAGTGGAAGGTGTCGCAAATGCCGTTTGGGATGTTGAAAAAAAGAAAATTGATGTCGCTTTTGATAATACTAAAACAGACGCCATGTCAATACACAATGCTATTGCTGCTTCTGGTTACGATACAGATAAGGTTTTGGGTATCGAAGATGCTTACAAAGGTTTACCAGCATGCTGTCAATATGATCATGATATGCCTCTCAACCAATAAAAACAACTACGAATAGTATAAAACCAAAAAAACCGATTCAAAAATGAATCGGTTTTTTTATGGTGGTGCCTCCAGGAATCGAACCAGGGACACAAGGATTTTCAGTCCTTTGCTCTACCAACTGAGCTAAGGCACCATTGCTTTGCTAAGCGGTTGCAAATATATACTCAATTTTCGTTTCTGCCAAAGGTTTTTTTATAAAAATTCAAAATATTTTATATTCAACTGATGTTCTTCGTTTTACAAATGAAATTAATTTTCAATATTATAAAATAATTAAGATTTAATTTCGTGTTGCTTTTGTAATTTTACGTTTTTATATGTTTATGTATTTAATAATAGATGTTGGCAATTCGTTTGTAAAGCTTGCTGTTTTTGAGAATGACACTCTTAAAAGCAAACAAGTTGTAAAGCTAAATGATGTTATAAAAGAAGTTAAATCTTTAAGGAAGAAATATTTAGAAATTGAAAAAGCTATAATTTCATCGGTTGGAAGATTAACTGAAAGTGACACTTTAGTATTAAGTACGCTTTTCGATCTTACTATTTTAAATAGCGAAACAAAACTTCCGTTTACCAACTTATACCAAACACCAAAAACTCTAGGAGTAGATCGTATGGCTTTAGTTTGCGCGGCCGTTAAACAATTCCCAAAACAAAACACATTAATTATTGATGCTGGTACTTGCATTACTTACGATTTTGTAAACGCCAATAATGAGTATTTAGGTGGCGCAATTTCCCCCGGTTTACGTATGCGTTATGCATCATTGAATAATTTAACGGCAAATTTACCGTTACTAAATACAGAAATGCCTGAATCTATTATTGGAGATTCAACTAAATCATCCATACACTCAGGTGTTGTTCATGGTGTTTTAAATGAAATTGACGGAAATATTGCAGACTATAAAGAAAAATATTTAGATTTAACAATTATTTTAACAGGTGGCGATACTAATTTCTTGTCTAAACAATTAAAAAGTAGCATATTTGCCAACTCTAATTTCCTTTTAGAAGGACTTTACTATATTTTAAAATTTAACTCAATTTAATGATAAAAAAACTTGTACTCGTTTTTATTGCAATAATTGCAATGCAAAGTTACGGACAAGAAGGAACGGCATCTCCGTATTCTTTTTATGGTATTGGAAGCCTTAAATTTAAAGGAACAGTGGAAAACAGAAGTATGGGTGGCTTAAGCATCTATACTGATAGTATACACGTTAACCTAAGAAACCCGGCATCTTATGCAGGCAAAAACTTAGATATATTAAACAATGAAAGCCGACCAGTAAAATTTACAGTTGGTGGAACATATAATAGTACAACCTTAAAGAGTGACACAAGCAAAGACAATGCATCGTCCTCTACCTTCGATTATTTAGCTATGTCTATCCCAATGGGAGATTTTGGTTTTGGTTTTGGTGTTATGCCCTACACAGCTGTTGGTTATAAACTAGAAGCTTATAATGACGATGGTGAAACTATATCTAATAGATTTAGAGGTGAAGGTGGTTTAAATAAGGCTTTTTTAGGTTTTGGTTATCAAATTAGTGAAGGGTTCAGCGTTGGTATAGATTTTCAATATAATTTCGGAAACACTCAAAATAGCACCATCGAATATGTTTACGATAGCGAAGGAAACCCTGTGCAATACCAGGCTAGAGAAAATAACAGATCGGATTTAAGCGGACTAAACATTAACTTAGGAGCATCGTACAGAACCATGCTAACCGAAAAATTAGAACTTATTTCTGGAATTACTTATACACCCGAAAGTAACTTATCTTCTAAAAACCAACGTTCTTTTTCTACAATAACAACAATTGCAAGTGGATCTGAATTTGCTTTAAATACTATTGAAAGTGATTTAGGAGATTTAACAGAAACAGAATTAGTACTACCATCTAAACTTACTTTTGGAGTTGGTATTGGCCAACCAAGAAAATGGTTTGTAGGTATAGAATCTGAATATTTAAAAACAAGTGACTTCACAAATGCGTTATATAGTAATGGCGCAACCTACGAAGATCAATCTGCAATTAAACTTGGTGGATTTTTTATTCCGAAGTACAATTCTTTCTCAAGTTACTTACAACGTGTAGTTTACAGAGCCGGTGTACACTTCGAGAACACAGGTTTAAATATAGAAAATGAATCGATAAACGAGTTTGGCATGTCTTTTGGATTAGGATTACCAGTTGGAAGTTTTTTCTCGAATGCTAATTTAGGTGTAGAAGTTGGTAAACGCGGTACCACAAACAGTAATTTAATACAAGAGAATTTCATTAATTTCCAATTAAGTTTATCTTTGAACGATAGATGGTTCAGTAAAAGAAAATTTGACTAACAACATAAAATTTATATCATGAAAACTAAAATTACACTACTATTAACGCTTTTATTTGTTGGGGCAAATATTGGCTTCGCACAACAAGATGAAGAGTGCATGTCTAAACTTTCGATTTTTCACGAGTATGTGAAATCGAAAAACTATGATGCCGCTTACGAGCCTTGGATGGCAGTAAGAAATAAATGTCCTAAATTCAACAACGCCATTTATATTGATGGAGAAAAGATTTTAGAAGATAAAATCGATAAATTAGAAGGTGCTGCAAAATTACCTTTCGTTAACGATTTACTTAAACTTTGGGAAGAACGTGCCGAGCATTTTGCTAGTAAAACACCAACAGGTAAATATGGTGCTATGGCTTGCCAATTAAAATACGATAACAGAGACATATTAAATTTAGACAACGCGGCATTATACGCTTGTTATGATGAAATATATAAAGCTGATAAAGATAACTTCACAAACCCTCAAAGTTTGTATACATACTTTTCTTTAATGGTTGATTTGTATGATGCAAAACAAAAAACTGCTGCAGAATTATTTAACAAATATGATGATGTTGTTGAAAAAATTGAAGATGAAGTAAAAAACACTTCAGAAAAACTTAACACATTAATTGCTAAAGAAGATGCTGGAACTGAATTAACTAAAAAAGAAGGTCAGTATAAAAGATATTATGGTCAAATTTTAGGAGCATTCGATCAAGTTTCTTCTGGAGTTGATCAAAAATTAGGAGAGCGCGCAAACTGTGAAAACTTAATTCCTTTATACCAAAAAGATTTTGAAGAAAACAAAAACAATGCGGTTTGGTTACAAAGAGCTGCTGGAAAAATGTCTGAAAAAGATTGTACAGACGACCCATTATTCTTTAAGTTAGTAAATGCTTATCACGAAATTTCTCCTTCTGCGAACTCTGCATACTACTTAGGTATCTTAAAAGATAAAGAAGGTAAAAACAGTGAAGCTATTGCATTCTACAAACAAGCTATTGATTTAGAAACTGATAACTTCAAGAAAGCTAAATTAAATAACAAAATTGGAATTAAATTAAAATCTAGAGGAAGCTACGGTCAAGCTAGAGGTTACTTTAGACAATCATTACAGTTAAACCCATCTAACGGTCGTCCACACTTATCTATTGCAGCTATGTATGCAGCAAGTGCGAACAGCTGTGGAGATACAAACTTTAACAAAAGAGCTGTATATTGGTTAGCTGCAGACGAAGCTAGAAAAGCGGCGCGTGTAGATCCTACTTTAAAAAAGGCTGCTGCTGCATCTGTTGCAAACTATTCTGCAAAAGCACCACAAAAAGCTGAAATCTTTAACTGTTCTTGCTCTGGACAAAGCATTAAAATTGGATGTTGGATTGGAGCTTCAGTTACCGTACCAAATATTTAATGAATAAGAAAATCACATATAATATTTCTAACATAGTCATGCTTATTTGCATGGCTATGTTTTTTTCATGTAACAACAGTTTAAAGGAAGTTCAAAAAATTGGAGTTTCGGAAAACGAACCTATTGGTGTTGCCGAAAATATTAATTTAAAGCATACCGATTCTGGTCGTGTTACTGCTAATTTAATCAGTACTAAAATGCTCGATTACTCTAATCGAGATTTCCCTTATAATGAATTTGTTGACGGCCTTACCCTTTACTTGTACGATGACAAAAACCAAAAAAGCACTATTGTTGCAGACTATGCAATTATTTATGCTGAAACCGATTTGATAGACTTGCAAGGTAACGTAGTAATAACAACTCAAGATGGTAATATCTTAAAATCCGATCAACTATTTTACGATCAAAAAAAGGAATGGTTATTTACCAATAATGCGGTTACATTTCAAACCAAAACGGACGTTATTCATGGTAACGGATTTGACTCTGACACTAAATTCACCAAAGCCGAAGTATTAGAAGTTACCGGTATTATCACTATGGAAGACTAGTAAAAAGATTACTTCTACTCTATTTCCTCTTACATTTTACACCACAAATAATTCAAACTAAAACAGTATTATAAATAAAATCGTACTGCTAATATTTTAATTATCTTTGTGCTAGAATAAAATTCAACTGATGAACTATTTGAAATTTTCAAAATTTTTATATTTAGCATTCGCTATTTTCTTAATATATGATGTTTTTAAAACATGGAGTATCGATAGAAGTCGCGCATACTTAAGTCTCTTTCTAATGGCTATAGCGATATTCATGTTCTTTTTTAGACGTCGATTTGAAAATAAAGGCAACAACTCTAAATAAATGAGCATTTATGTTATTATCATAATTGTATCATTAATCCTTTCTGCTTTTTTCTCAGGGATGGAGATTGCATATGTATCTTCAAACAAAATTCATATAGAAATTGAAAAAAAACAAGAAGGCTTACTTGCTAAAATACTTAGTAAACTTACAGTAAAACCATCAAAATTTATAACCACCATGCTTATTGGGAACAATATAGCCCTAGTTATCTATGGTTTTTTCATGGGGGATTTATTAGTAGATTGGTTCCGGTCTATGTTGCCAACCCCTTATTCTCCTCTCAATTACTTACTTAATGATTTAAGTTTACTAACCCAAACTATAATTTCTACCATAGTCATTTTAATAACTGCGGAATTTTTACCGAAAGTCTTCTTTCAAATTTATGCGAATAAATTAATTAAAGCTTTAGCCATACCCGCATATATTTTTTACATCCTATTTAGCCTGATATCCGATTTTGTTATCTGGATTTCCGATAATGTTCTAAGAGCTTTTTTTAAAACCGAAGGCGATCAAATTCAACTGGCCTTCACAAAAGTAGAACTAGGTAATTATATCACCGAACAAATGGAATCTGTAGAAGAGCATGACGATGTAGATACCGAAATTCAAATATTTCAAAATGCATTAGAATTTTCCGAGGTAAAAGCCCGGGAAGTTATGGTGCCAAGAACGGAAATTATTGCCGTAGAAATTAACGAATCTATTAAAAGTCTAAATGCGCTTTTCACTGAAACGGGTTGTACAAAAATTTTAGTTTACAAAGAAACCATTGACGATATTTTAGGTTACGCGCATTCTTTCGAACTCTTTAAAAAACCAAAAACTATAAAGGCCATGATGCTGCCTGTAGAGTTTGTACCCGAAACCGTTTTAATAAAAGACGTACTTGGTGTACTTACAAAAAAACACAGAAGCATAGCTGTTGTTCTAGATGAATATGGGGGAACCGCAGGTATTATGACGGTAGAAGATATTGTAGAAGAACTTTTTGGTGAAATTGAAGACGAACACGATACTGTAGATTTAATTGAAGAAAAGCTAGAAGATGAAACTTTTAATTTTTCAGCACGTTTGGAAGTAGATTATTTAAATGAAACCTATAAAATTAATTTGCCGGAAAGTGAAAACTACGAAACTTTAGGCGGTTTAATTGTAAACCATACTCAGCAAATTCCGGCACAGAACGAAGTGGTAAGAATGGAAAACTTTCAATTTACAATTTTAGAGGTTTCAAACACGAAAATTGACTTAGTTGAGCTTAAATTAGTTGAAGAAGATTAACATTTCAACAATTTTAAACTTATAATTTAAAGACAATTTCATTATTATTTTCCCTTTTTAAAAAGTGATTCTTTTTTAAATAAACCCTTCAACTTACTACCAATAACGCCATTAATTACACTTACAAATCACGACATTACACAAAACACAAAATAACCCTTTCATTATTAAATAGAAAATGGTATTTTCGCGCACGATATTTTCATCAATTTAGTCGTAAATTGACAACCAATAATAACAAGCTAAATCCTATATAACGGATTTATTATAAAACATTTTAATTACAGATGGCAGTTTTAAATAAAATCAGACAACGTTCATTATTCTTAATCTTGATAATAGCGTTAGCGTTATTTTCCTTTGTATTAGCAGATTTATTTAAAAATAGTGATGCACTTTCAGCAAAATCGCAAAATATTGTTGGTACTGTTAATGGTACAGATATTACTCGCGAATCGTTTCTTCAAAAAGTAGATGTAGCGCAACGCCAAGCTGGTGCAAGTGCAACAAGTACTCAGGTTATGAACCGTGTTTGGGATCAAGAAGTACGTGAAGCTGTAATGGGTGCTCAATTTGAAAAATTAGGGATTTCTGTTGAAAAAGACCAAATGAAAGATTTACTAAAAACAGCGCTAGCATCTAGCCCTGAATTTTTAAACGAAGCTGGTTTGTTTGACGAAGCAAAACTTAATGAATATATCGCTAACCTAAAAGAAACATCGCCTGCAGGTTATGAAAGTTGGGTTAATTACGAAAAACAATTAGCAAACAATGCGTTACAACAAAACTACTTTAACTTAGTTAAAGCTGGTTTAACAGGAACACTTGCCGAAGGT
Source organism: Algibacter lectus (assembly GCF_900112395.1). Lineage (GTDB taxonomy): Bacteria > Bacteroidota > Bacteroidia > Flavobacteriales > Flavobacteriaceae > Algibacter > Algibacter lectus. The sequence continues at coordinate 17,398 of NZ_FOLN01000012.1, read as the reverse complement.
GAACTAGACTACATGCTTGAGAATAACAAAGTAGATATTAAATATGTACAAGTACCTTATACTTCTATTGCTGATAGCTTAGTAAAAGTTTCTAAATCTGATATTTCTAGCTACATTAGTAAAAATGCTAAGAAATACGAAGTTGAGGCATCTCGCGATATTCGTTTTGTTGAGTTTAAAGAAGTAGCAAGCGTAGAAGATGAAAATGCAATAAAAGCAGAGTTAACAAAACTATTATCTGATCGTGTTGAGTATAACGACGGTACTAAAACTAACGAAAATATCACTGGTTTTTTAAACACAAAAAACAACGAAGATTTTATCAATTCTAATTCTGATATTAAATTTGACGATCGTTTTGTATTTAAATCTAGTTTACCATCTGCTGTAGCAGATACTCTTTACAACTTAAATGAAGGTGGTGTTTATGGTCCTTATAAGGATAATGGATACTACAAAATCTCAAAAATAGTTGCTGTAAAACAAATTCCAGATTCAGCTAAAGTTCGTCATATCTTAATTCCTTTTATCGGAACAAGAAGTTCTGGAGCTCAGGCAACTCAAACAGAAGCACAAGCGAAAGCAACTGCAGATAGCCTTTTAACAATTTTAAAATCTAACCGTTCTAAATTCCCTGAATTTGTAACAGAATTCTCTACAGACCAAGGAAGTATTGAAAATGGTGGCCGTTACGATTGGCATGCATACAATACTATGGTTCCAGAATTTAACGACTTTGAATTCGAAGGTTCAACTGGAGATTTAGGAATTGTAAAAACAATGTTCGGTTTTCATATTATTGAAATTGAAGGACAGAAAAATAAAACTAAAGCTGTAAAAGTAGGAACATTAGCTAGAAAGATTGAACCATCTGACGCTACTGTTGATAAAGTATTTAGAGATGCTTCTAGTTTTGAAATCTCTGCGGTAGATAAAGATTATGAAGCTTTAGCTAAAGAAAAAAATTATACAGTACGCCCTGTTAACGGGATTAAAGCTCTAGATGAAACTATACCTGGTGTTGGTAACCAAAGACCAATTGTACGTTGGGCATTTGAAGCTGACGCTGAAATAGGTGATTTAAAACGTTTCAACATTACTAACGGTTATGTAATTGCTCAATTAGTTGCAAAACATGATGCAGGTTTAATGTCTGCAGATGATGCTACAGTAACTGTTTTACCAATTATAAGAAAAGAGAAAAAAGCAGCAATGCTTAGAGATCAAATTTCTGCAACAACTTTAGATGATTTAGCTGCTGAACAAAAGAAAAGTATACGTACAGCTTCTGCTATCAACATGAAAAACCCAACTATTTCTGGAGCTGGTAGAGAGCCATTAGTTGTTGGAGCTGCATTTGGATTAAAAGAAGGTGAAACGTCTAAATTAATAGATGGTGCCAACGGTGTTTACATGATTCAAGTTACTAAAGTAACTCCTGCTGCTCCCTTAGACAACTACCAAGCTGCTGCTAATAGAGTTGAACAACAAAAATCTAATGTTGTAAATTCTAAATTATACAACGCATTAAAAGATGCTGCTGCAATTGAAGATAATAGAGCAAAATCTCAAGTTCAATAAAACGAACCGATTTTAATTATATAAAAAAAAGCCTCATTAGTTTGAGGCTTTTTTTTTGCGTTATATTTAAATAATTATTTGTTCTTATTTAAGTTAATGTTTCTTTTATAAAAACTAAAGCACCATATCTTGATAAGCTAATACGGTATTATAACCTTTAGCTTTAAAATACGCAGTTGGATCTTGTTTAGTTGTTGCTAAAACAAAATCTCCACCCCAAGCACCAAGACTTTTAACAGCACCTTTAAAATCGCTAAATAATCGATCTTTAACAGGAACTTGTTTTGTTATTTCTGCAATTATAGATTCATGCTTTTCTATCAAAACTTCAAATGCCGTTAAAGTTTCTACATGTATTATCTGCTCCGTAATACTATTAATTTCATTAATTGAAACCAGTAAATCGCCTTTATGTTCACGATAATGCTTAATACCATCGCGACTATTCTGTTTCTTATTTAAATGAATAAAATAAAGATTCTTCATAAATATTGGATTAAAGCTTAACGGAATAACATCTATAGCTTTCGATTTTAATTGATAAGTGATTGCAGAATTATTTTGAGCGCAAGCAATATCATAACCACTACCTCCAAAAGTTTTTTCTAAAAGTTGATACGCATTCACTTTTGCCCAATTAGCTATATTATTAATTAAGGTTGATGATGTACCTAACCCCCAATTTTTAGGAAAATCTAATTTCGTCGTTACCTTATATCCTATTCCATCTCTCAAAAACTCTGGATTGAGCGCTTTAGCTGCTTTTAATATTTCTATTAACCTAATAGAAGTCTCATCGGTTTCACTTGAGTTTTGAATAGTGTGATTTACTAACTCAAACTCTTTTTCGAACCAAACCAATCCCTTTTCATCTAAACTTCTCCAAATAATTTTGGCTTCATTTATGTTTTCAACTGTTAACGATTGTCCATACTTAGTTGGTACAGCCAAAGAAATGGCACCATCTAAAACGACGTATTCCCCTGAAATTAATAATTTTCCGTTGCTAAAATACTCCTTCACACTATCTGTTTAAATTATAACTTTTATTTCATAGGTTTTCGCTTAATCATACCACCTTTTAAATCTTTTACAATCCCCATAACAATAAACGCGTTTCTGTCTATTTTATCTATTTCGGTTTGTAACCTAGCGAGTTCTAATCTCGTAACTATGGTGTAGATTATATCTTTATCATAACTATCGCCATTTGTTCCATAACCACCCTTTCCTGCATAAATAGTACAAGCTCGACGTAACTTTTCAGTTAGCATAATGCGCAATTCTTCATGCTTATTAGAAATAATAGTAACGCCCACATATTCCTCAACACCATCTACAACAAAATCTACTGTTTTTGCCGCAGACAAATAGGTTAATATCGCGTAAAGAGCAATTTCAATAGATAGCACATAAGCACCTATTGAAAATATAACGATATTAATTAACAACAATACATCTCCAATGGTTAGAGATAATTTTCGTCCTAAATATATAGCCAATACTTCAGTTCCATCAATAACACTTCCACCACGCATAGACAATCCAATACCTAAACCAAGGAAAAAACCACCAAAAACGGCTATTAATAATTTATCTTCCGTTATGATTGGGTATTCTACAAAATGTACCACAAAAGCTAACAATGTAATAGCTGCAATACTTTTTAAGGCAAATTTATTTCCAATAGTTTTAGAAGCGAGAATTAAAAAAGGAATGTTTACTAAAACTAATAATAAGCCCAACTCTATAGAAGTTACGTTTTCTAACAATAAAGAAATACCTGTTGCACCACCATCTATAAATTGATTGGGCAATAAAAACCCTTTTAAACCAAATCCTGCCGAAAACACACCTATTACTATAAAAATATATTCTTTTATAGCATGCGATAGCTCGACCTGAAATTTGCGAACCAAAGGCACAATTTGTTTTATACTTACGGCTTTACCCTCAGCATTAGCTTGTTTTTTTTTGAGCTGTTTTCGGGCAACATCAACTAATATTTTGGATAAAAATGGATTCATTTTTGAGCTTTTTTAATCCAACCAGTTAATAAAGAAATACTTTATTCTAGCCTGATCGGGAATATGAGCACTCTCAAATTTCAAGTTCATATCGAACCTTAGATTGGCTGGTAATTCCTTTTTATCAATAGTAAAACTTGCATTAATATCTTCTACTATAACAACAATAGAATTAATTAAATTACTAATACGTGAAATTTTGTAATGGTTTCTAATATCCTTGAATACACTTATAGTAGATAAATTTTTATTGGTTGCAAAACGTGGATCCATAATACGAATACCAGATATTGTAGATGTAGAATCTAATGCATGTTTAGGCATTAAGGTTAATAATTTCTTACCTCCTTTTTCGAAAATCTCTATATTATTCACGTTTCCTAAAAACTCATCACCACCTATAAATCTCACAATAGAATCGTTGGCATAAATGTGTTTTATGTCTTTAACTTGAGTAGAATCAGTTAATAAACCTATGTGGTGTTTTGAAATCTCAAAAGGATCTTGATCTTTCTTGCAGCTCTTAAAAACGACTGCTAAACAAAATAGGCTACAAAGTATTTTATACATAATAATATTTCGTTTATTTAATTTCTATTATAATAAAAGTTACTTATTTCTTTAACACTTTGGTTAAAATACCAAAAACCGAACGAATAAACGTAGCGCTTGTAAGCACTTTAACTATAGGATTCATGGCTGTACTTCTACGTCTTGTTGTAGTTTTTCTTTTAGATTCTGCTTTCTTAAGAGCCTCTTGTTCTTTTTTCGCTTTTTCTTTAGCTTCGTCAGCTTCAGCTTCTTTTATCTTTTCATTAAGCATTTCGTAAGCACTCTCTCTATCAATAGTTTCATTGTATTTTTTAACCATTTTAGATTTTGACAACAAACTACTTAGTTCCATATCGGTTAGTACATCCATTCTACTCATAGGTGCTCGCATCATGGTGGCTGCCAATGGTGTTGGACGTCCTTTTTCGTCTAGTGCAGAAACTAATGCTTCTCCAATTCCTAGAGATGTTAAAACTTCTGTAGTATCATAATATTCGGAATCTGGATAGTTTTGTGCCGTTAACTTAATAGCCTTTCTATCTTTAGCTGTAAAAGCTCTTAAAGCATGCTGAATCTTTAAACCTAATTGGCCTAATACCGCTTCGGGAACATCGGTTGGGTTTTGCGTAACAAAATATAAACCAACACCTTTACTTCTAATTAGTTTTACAATGCTCTCAATTTGATTTAATAAAGCTTTTGAAGCTTCGTTAAAAATTAAATGCGCTTCGTCTATAAACAAAATAAGTTCTGGTCTATCACTATCCCCTTGTTCAGGGAAGGTCGAATATATTTCAGCCAACAAACTCAACATAAAAGTTGAAAATAATTTTGGTCGATCTTGAATATCGGTTAAACGAAGGATGTTTATATAACCACGACCATTATCATCAATACGTAATAAATCTTGTGTATCGAAAGATTTTTCACCAAAAAACAAATCGGCACCTTGTTGTTCTAACTCAATAACTTTACGTAAAATAGCTCCAGTAGATGCTGTTGAAATACGTCCGTAAGATTCCGTAAATTCAGCTTTACCTTCTTGCGTAGTGTATTGAAGTATTTTTTTAAAATCTTTTAAATCTAATAAGGGCAGTTTATTATCGTCGCAGTACTGAAAAATGACAGCCACTACTCCCGATTGTGTATCGGTTAAATCTAAAACTCGAGATAATAATACAGGGCCAAATTCACTAACCGTAGCACGAAGCCTAACACCATCTTGTTCAGATAAGGTTAAAAGTTCTACAGGAAAAGCTTTGGCATCAAAAGGTAAACCAATTTTTTCGTGACGTTCATCAATTTTTGCATGACCCGGACTTGGTTGTGCCAACCCACTTAAATCACCTTTAATATCCATTAATAACACAGGAATACCTTTATCACTTAAATTTTCTGCTAAAACCTGAAGCGATTTTGTTTTACCCGTACCGGTGGCACCAGCAATTAAACCGTGACGATTCATGGTTTTTAAAGGAATTTTCACATGGGCACCTGTAACGGTTTCACCATCTAACATAGCAGAACCTACAGCTATAAAATCTCCTTTAGTAGCGTTTCCTTCTGTTATGTATTTAAAAAAAGTATCTGTCTTACTCATACTGTATATTTTGCATAAAAATACAGTAAATAAGATGAAGAAAAAAATATGGTTTCAATGGAAAGACATAGAACCGTTGATTTCTATCTGCCTCAAAGTTTATTACCTATAAGCTTCATAAATAACAATAATGTCCTCTGTTTTATCAGTAACATTGATAGTAAAACCATCGGCATTAAAGCTTGTTACTTCAGCTGCTGTTAAACCCAAATTATCCCCGTTTTGATTTCCATAACGAATACCTATGGCTCTAGAACTAGAAGCGTATCTAGAAATATCATTAATAGAGTTACCATTTCCTCCGTTAAAAATAACTTGTTGATCTATTACGCCATAGTTAGTAGCATAACCTTGCATAGATCCAAATGAGTTTTGGAAACTATTGTCGTTATTAGATGTTCCGTTATCACCATTTATATTTTCAGTCTCTACGTTGGCATAAGCCGAAAACTTAATCGAGCTTGGTTCAAATGGTAAACCTGTAATAGTTTGAGTTCCGGTATTGGTAATAATAAATTTACCGATATAGGTTGTAACACCTATATATGCACCAGAATCTGTTCCTGAACCTAATATATTTCCAGGGTCAGCACTTACCGTAGCATGAGAGTTTATCGGATTCCATATTGGAGTTACTACCGATCCAGAATTAAACTCAAACTTACTTGTTGTAGTATTGAATATCAATAAACCTATAGCAGGTGATACTATGCTATTTCTTTGGGTAGTAGTTAATCGAGGAATTAAAATACCTTTACTATCTGAGTCAACATCTAAAATTGAAGAATTGTCTGGACTTGTAGTACCGATACCTACCTGAGATTGCGCACAGAAAAAACTAGCGCATAGCGCGAGCATGAGGGAGATTTTTTTCATTTTAATATAGCCTTAGGGAGCTAGTTTATTTTAATTATTCATCGAATATAGCTAGAAAACTTGTTAATAACAAAATTAATTAAGCCGACTGATACCAATATTAATAAATTTAGCGTTTAAAGGACTGCCGCCATTATTCAATACATATTTCAACGTTATCACGTCGTTAGCTGATATAGGATACATAACATTTCCGCTTGTTCCCCAATAATCTGTACCAGAAGCAGGCAAGCTAGAAAAACCTCTTGTTAAATATGCTACTAATGCCCCATTAACATCAAGCGCTATAATATATTTTTTATTACCACCTGGCATATTACTCGTTGATAGCGCAGCACTAAACCAATAATTCCCGGCTTCTTTTATTTTAACCGTGCCATTAGCAGTAACATCGTATGTGCTGGAGTTTGTAGCAATTATATCTGACGGCCCTATAGGAAAATCAACATAAGTATCATTTGGTGCAGAAAGCGCACTATTCCCTACTGGATAATTTTTATTTAATATTAAGCTCGCATTTGTTTGACTAGACCAAACACCATTTCTATATACAAAATAAGTGTTGTGGGTTGTATTAAAAACCAAAGCACCATCTAAAGGAGTTGTAATCGCAGACATTTCACTAAATGTCATTCGTGGAGGAACAAAAGCACCTACTTTACTATCTATTTGTAAAACTGATCCGTCATCTGGAGTTGTTGTGCCAATTCCTACTTGAGATTGTGCAAAGAAAAAGCTAACGCATAGCGCAAGCATGAGGGAATACCTTTTCATTTTTATTAGTTCTTTTGAGAGAATAAAGATTACTATATGTAACATCGAATGTAAAACAAAATTTCTATAAAAACTAACGAAATCCGTATCTTTGCCAACTTATGAAGAAAGAAATACAACAATTAGTTGATAAAGGAGAAATGCTTCCATTAATGGAAGAATTTTATACTATTCAAGGTGAGGGTTTTCACAAAGGTACCGCGGCATATTTTATTCGAGTTGGTGGATGCGATGTAGGCTGCCATTGGTGCGATGTAAAAGAGAGTTGGAATGCCAATCTGCATCCGCCTACATTAATCACTAACATTGTTGAAAATGCTAAAAAACATAGTGATACTATTGTAATTACCGGAGGTGAGCCATTAACTTGGGATATGACCCCTTTAACAACACAGCTTAAAGCTGAAGGATTACAAGTACATATTGAAACATCGGGAGCTTATAAACTTACTGGTATTTGGGATTGGATTTGCCTGTCTCCAAAAAAAATGAAACTTCCTACTAAAGAAGTTTACGATAATGCCCATGAACTTAAAGTAATTATTTACAATAAAGATGATTTTCGCTTTGCGGAAGAACAAGCTGAAAAAGTAAACAACGACTGCATTCTATACCTACAACCAGAATGGAGCAAACGTGATAAAGTGGTTCCAGAAATTGTAGATTACGTCATGAAAAATCCGAGATGGAAAGTATCATTACAAACCCATAAATATTTAAATATTCCATAATATTATTAGCCTCGAAGTTTTTTCGAGGCTTTTTTATTTTTTGTCGCACAAATCGCATATATTTAAAGAAACAAACCTAACTACCATGAAGTTAGCACTTTTCTATATTTCCCTTTTTATAGTATTTGGTATAAGCGCGCAACAATCGGACATAGAGAAATCTATTTCCAAAATACATTCAAACATCCAACAATCTCAAAATGGACAGCGCTTAAAATGGATGGATAGCCTGGTTTCTATTGTTAAATACAAAACCGATTTACAGTATGATACTATTGTAAATCAAACCATAAATCTTGCTCTAAAATTAGATTCTTTAGAGCTCGCCGGCAACCATATTGCCGATTTAATCTACTACAAAAACAATATAATAAGTAACCCATCAGAAGGGCTAAAGCTGTATAAGAAACACATTAAAACCTACGAACACATGCAAAATAGCCATGCATTAACCAGGTTTTATTTAAATGTAGCCGATAGTTACTACTATCTAAACGATGTAGATACAGCCATTAAATTCTACAACAAAACTATTGTATACGCACAAAAATATAATGAAACACGGTTAGCAGGTTTCGCTCACTTATATTTAGGTTACACAGAATCTGATTTAGGTAAATTTCCCGAAGCTTCAAAAAGTTTAAAAACTGCTATAGATATATTTACCGAAGTAAAAGATAACTTCAACATACTATCTTCAAAAAATGCTCTATCCGTTTTATACAGTAAAAATGCTTTTTTTAAAGAAGCCGAAAAAGAACGAAATGAAGCCATAGAACTCGCTAAACAAGACGACAGAAACGACCACCTTATTAGTCTATACTTCAACGCTGCAACCGATTACAGAAAAATAGCCGACTATAAAAAACAAATAGCATACTTAAAAAAATCTATTGATTGCAATGCCAAATCTGAAAACGAGATGTATTTAAAGTCGACTATTTTAGCCGAATTAGTAATAGCATATGCCGAAAATAATAATTTAGATTTAGCCGAAACTAACTTTAAAGAACTTAAGAAAATCTATTTAAATAATAAGTCTAGTAAAAATCGTGAATCATATATTTTTGCATTAAAATCACTAGAATACCAAAAAGGCAACTACTCTAACGCACTTGCGTATGGAAAAGAATATTTAACCCTAAGAAAACAAAAACGAGGTTATGAAGAAATTATGCTTGCAGAAAAATTTATAGCCAAAGTATATCAAGCAACCGATAACCCACAAAAAGCGAATCAACATTTAGTAAATTATTACACTTTAAAAGATTCCATTACTAGTGTGCAAAACACAAAAACGCTTGCCTATTTCCAAACACTTTACGAAACCGAAAAACGAGATCGAAAAATAGAAGCTCAAAATACCAATATAGAGTTACTCAATGTTGAAAATAAAAACAAAACGCAACAATTAACCTTCCGAATAATTAGCATGCTAGTTTTATTTGCCTGCATATTATTTTATCGCTCTTACGCCAATGCCAAACACCGCGAATTTGTACAGCAAGGCTTTTCTCAAGAACTAATAAAAGCCCAAGAACAAGAACGCACACGTATTTCTAAAGATTTACACGATAGTGTTGGCCAACAACTAGTACTTCTAAAATGGAAAACCCAAGCATTAGATCAACCAGAATTATCCTTGCTCGTGCAAAATACTCTAGAAGAAGTCAGGCATATATCGCGAGATTTATACCCAATTACATTAACAAAACTAGGTTTAACCAGTAGTATTCAAAAATTATTATTCGAATTAGACGAAACCACAGACCTTTTTGTAACCCTAGAAATAGATGATGTTAACACGCGTTTCGATGATGTGGAAACGCTCAATTTTTATAGATTTATACAAGAATCTGTTAGTAACGTTATTAAACATGCTAATGCCAGCACCTTATTTGTAAATATTTTAAAACAAAAAAACGGTATTAAAGTGTTAATAAGAGATAACGGAAACGGTTTCGACATCGACGACACCATAACCCTAAATAGCCTTGGATTAAAAACCATGACCGAGCGCATTAATATCTTAAAAGGGCAACTTTCAATAAAGAGCAAAAAAAATAAAGGCACTGCTATTTTAGTTCAAATTCCAACTTAAGCTAAAATAACAAAGATTTTTTGGGCGGGTTTTTAAGAAAAATAAAAACCGTGCTATCCACTATATCTTTTTTAGAGGGTTATTAAAGTGACCTTCAAAGCAATATTAGAAATCTAATTTCTAATTTGCATAATAAGGCTTATCAAATAAAAAAGGATGCCGTTTCTATCACTCCCGCAACCATCCGCAAAGTAAATCCTATCAATTAATGAATATTTCTATTTTCTAAAGAAAGACATGATTTTATTAAAAATACCGCCAACAGAATCCGGTTTATTAGCCTTCTCACGTTTATCTAAAACTTTTGGTACATAAGTTGCTTTATGTTTTTCCTTGTAATTATATTTTTCTAATATAACATTTACACGTTTTTTATACAATACACCCTTTTCTGGTTCTATCTGAAAAATATAATTTGCATAACCATCTATTTGAGCCAAAACATTACCTCCTTTAGTCCAATATTTACCTTCTATACCATCTTTCTCTATCTGGAATAGAAGTGCTCTAAAACGTTTTAAATCTCCTTTTGGAATATTAGTTTTTTCGTTAACAACAACACCTGTAACCTCTTGTTTAGCATTACGCTTCATGATGCGTAATTTTTCGGGATGTAAATTAAAATTCTCACTATTTACAACGTATCTAGAGTATTTTAAAAGCGGTGTTATTTTGTCAAAACTATCATGAGTGCCAGAAAATGTAATATCATCTACATAGCGCGTGTATGTAAAACCGTATTTATTTGCTAAACCCGTTAATCTAAAATCTAACTTTTCACAAAGAATATTTGTAATCGCCGGACTTGTAGGGGCGCCTTGCGGTAAAAAACGTTCGCCACGTTGCGCGTAATAATCTTCACCTAAAAGGGAAACATCTAGTATTTTAGGTTCCGAACATAAAAGAGAAAAAATAGTTGCAACCTGATTAGAATAACCTAAAGCTAAAAACACACCTTTAATTCGCGCATAAGTAACAGAAGGAAAAAAATTCTTAAAATCCTGATTAATAACAACAGCTTTCCCAACATGTGGTTCGGCATTGGTTTTAATCGATCTTCCTATAACGCAACCATGTGCATTTGAGTGAACAGATACTATATTTAAAACCGATTCTAACACCCAGTGCTGTGCCTTTTTTAACTTAGGCATAGGTGCTGAGATTAAACGATATCCACCAGATTTTTTAGCCATTTGAAATCTTTTGTAATGACTAATTTTGGAGTTTTTTCTTGAAAACGACAAAAACCTTAACTCACCAATAGAAATATTCATAGCTTTCGCTAAATCTTCGGCTGTATGTAAAACAGGTAAGTTTTTAGATTTTAAACGTTCGGTATTAGATATCTGCTCATTTAATTGATGCGAATAATTTTCACCCAAATAAATAATATCTTTCTCTTTAGAAACACGCCATCTCTCAGCCTTTTCCAAACGTTCTTTTTCACGACGTTCTTTAGTTGCTTTTTGAGATTGTTTAGAAGCAAGCTTGCGTTCTTGGTGTTTTTTAGCCAAAAAAGCTTCCGGATCTTCTATAACTTTTTTTTCTTTTAAAAGTTTTTGAAGTTTCTGAGATAATTCTCTTTCTTCGTTAAAAAACGTATTTACAGCTTTAAAATCAAGTTCTCCCTCATTCCAAAACCCTAAGCGTTTCATTTCCGAAAGGATATATTCTTGTTTAGAAGATGCCTTTATTTTATCATAAATTTCTTGTCTTCTTTCCGTAGAATTATTTCTCATATAACAAAAAAAAGGTAGCAATAAGATGTATTTTGAATGCCCTTCGTACGATTCTCAAGACTGAATTGAACAACTCCAGTGAAATAGGTACCATAGTACTATTTCACTTCGTAGAAGTCTAACCGGAAATGGTACTATGGTACCTATTTCACAAGTTAAGTTCGAGTCAGTGACGCGTTCGGTATCTGTAAGCAAGATTGGCGATCCACCAATCAAAATGCAAGGTTTTTATCTTATTACTACCATGGTTTAAATATAATATTATTTTTTATCAAAAGTGATTCTTGTAGCCAAAATATGCGCACAAGGTCCTTTTGTCATTTTATTTTTATAAAACTCATTACAGTTGCACTTAGCATCTGTAATTTTTAAATCTTTATCTATTAATACAACTGTATTATAATTATTACTTACTGTGGCGGTTAACAATACTTTGCCGTTCTGTTCTGTAATTTTTAAGTTAGCAACCGCTCCTTGTTCCATTAACCTATATGCGTCCTTATCTGTTTCACTAGAAAAACGAAGCGATTCTATATCAATACCATCACGTTTTAATTCGCGTACACGATAAACTTTATTTTTCAGATCATAAATTACTTTGCCTGCTTGCGCAAAAGTTTCCATCGATTTATTAACTGTGGTAACATCTAAATTTAGATTTTTAGCCAAATCTGTTTCGCTTGCAAACCACGTATTTCGTAATTCTAAATAAATACTTTGCATAGTTGTAGCAGGCACTAACGCACGAGGTGCTAATAATTCTAATTGGCTTGACTGTGTCCAATCGTTCGCTGTCCATCCAGAAAGCCCCAATGTAAAATACATATCATTGGTTAAATGTGCCGTGTAAAATGAAGGCATGCCGTTACCTAAAAGATGAACGCTAAATTTGTTGGTTATTGGCAGTAATCGTTCTAAAAGTAGAATACGTCTACGTCCCCAAACTCTAATTTCCTCATACTCATCTCCTTTATAAATCGATTGATTACAGACTATTTCAATATTCCAAGGTTCAAAAACTGCAACAATAGGCTCATTTGGTTTCAGAATGTATTTAATAGACCGAGGACCCCTACGTTCTTTATTTCTTTTTAAAACTGAAATAAAATTGGCAATATCGATAGCTTCTAGTTCAAAAGATACTTTTTTAGTGGTCATTGCTGTACTCACTTGTAAAAAGCCACGAACCCAACTATCAGGCAAATCAATTTTTACTTCTCTATAATTAACTTCACCTGTTGTTTTAACATCAAAACCCTTAGGATCTATTTTAAAATCTGTCTCTTTATAAGTTCTTATTTTCTGAAACTCTTCATATAATTTCTTAGAATAATCAATGTTTGTGGTACCACACTTAAATTCATTAATATCTTTAAAAACATCATATCCACATGATAATTTACCGTAAACAGATTCATCTTTACTAAAACATTCAAAAAATACTTGATCGGGATGCACCGTAATTACTGGGTCTAAAACCATCCAAGCATCCATATCTCTTTTATATAAAAACTTAAAATAGGCACTTTGTGCTTTATAATAAGGTTTCATTATAGAGTCACGCTCTTTACGAAGTCCATCCATTTTTGCACGTACCTCGTGAATTTCTGAACGCAATTTCGATAAATCGGAACTAGCCTCCGATAACCAAATCTCTTCCTGACCTTTTAACCAAGCCAAATAAGCCGAATTATCTTTTGGTTGAAAATTAAAATCTGCAACCACAACATGATGCAATGCAGAGATAGCTTCTCTAAACGGAATTTTTTTATCTAAAGTCCCTACAAAAAATGTAGGATCGCGAAGTACATCTGGAGCAAAACTAACATTAGTGCTAGATACTCCATTATTAACAGCACTTCCGCTTCCGTATTTATAATTAAATTGCATGTTTTTAATTTGATTTTATTAATAACGGAACTTCAATTTCTGGAAAAACATCATATATACTCAGTAAAACATCAATGTTATTACTTCTATCTTTTATGGTTTTTGTCCCAAGAATACTATTTATTAAACGTACAGTCATTTCTGCAACCACCTTACTTTTAACAGATTCTTGTTCTAAAAAAGCATAAATTCTTGTTTTAGTTGAACGATGTGTATTAATATTAAATAAGCTCGTTTTAAAATATGTTTCCAGTTTTAAAATAACATCTGGACTATCTTTAGCATATGTTTCTAAATAGTTCGTTACAAAAAACTGCATATCCTTTGTAGGATGCTCTTGTAGTTTAATAAGTAACGGCAAACCTTTCTCCTCCCTAAAATGAGCTGTTATCATTTTTCTACCAAAAGCTTGTACTTCGTTTTTAGTATGATCGCAAGCGTATAACAGCATGTTAACTGTCCAGTTTTTTTCTTCAATGCTTCTTTCAAAATAATCGCAAGCCCAATCTATAATATCTTGCCAACTTGAATTAAAAATTAATAATGCCTTTTCTAACTCATAATTAATCTTCGGAATATGTAACTGAAAATAATCTTGAAGCATTTTACGTATTTCAAAAATGTCTGAATTACCTAAAGAGACAAGTTTCTCAACAGGTAACGTGTTTAAATCTATATGTTGTTTAAATAAAGGAAGGCCAAGTTTTTGAGCATATTCGTAATGAGAAAGCACAAGTTTAAACATAAACTCATGAGAAATATCATTTAAATAATGCTTATAGTTTTCTGTTAATAGGCTGTAACAGTTAGCATGTAAACCATCATATTTTTCTGCTTCAATCAATACTATAAGTAGGCTATTAAAAAGACTTGTTTTGAAATCAGTGTCTAAATTAACCAACCGTTCTATAGTTGGTTGTATTGCTGTCCTTACTTCTTCGTATTCAGAAAAACAAAAACCGCTAATCTTTTTACTATTCTCTAGCAAAAAGTGATCAGGAAACTGAGATAATAACTCAATACCAACTTGCCTTAATCTAGCTTCATCAGAATTAATATATTTATCTATCGAATCTTTAAATAATAGGAATGTTTCTATTTTATTGTGCTTAGCTAAATAAGCCGCAAATAATTTATTTGTAACACTATTAGAAGATGCCAATTTATTAATCTCCTCCAAAGATACATCACTCAATAAGCTCCCAAAAGTCGTATTTCCTATTAAATTGTTTACCTCTAAAAGATAAGCTTCAGTATAGATAGAATGTGATTGAAATAAGCCTTTCAAAGCATTTAAATTAAGTATAAAATTATATTTAGGAATACTGCCATATAAAGTTTTTAAATAATCAATAACCTTTACTTCACCAGTTAGTAATAAACCGATTACAAATTCATCTCGAGAAAAGTAATCCCGTTCATAAAAATTAAGCCAACCAAGCCCTAATTCTATAGCTCTTTCATTTTTAGAACTTAATAATGCCAACATGATAGCATCTTCAGGTTGTATGTTTTTATATTTATTTTTTATAGATTCTAAAATCACGTCCAAAACTTTAGGATGATAATGAGAAACTAAACGTTGTAAATCATCTAACAAAAGTGAATCTAAAATATTCTTTTTCACTTTTATAATTCGTAATGCGAAAAACACAGCCTCTTCACTCTTAGCATGGCTTAAAACATACAGTACTTTCTCAGGGTTGCTATTCCAAACTTCTGGAAGAATTTCTGCTCGTTCTAGATCTTCCAACTTAATATCTTCAGAATAAAACCATTTAGTATTATCTCTGTTTAACAAAGTAGAATTACCATAAAGCACATACATTAGTGCAGTAAACTCATGATATCTTGGAAAGATTCGACGCTCAGTAATATAGCGTCTTTCTACAGAATCATAAATATAATTGTATTGCACATTAGAAGCGTTTCTATCCGTTTTATCATTTAACGAAACTAACATAGCCACTGCATAATCCAAATAACCAGGTATGTCAGTTTTACTTAATTTATAAACTAAGCTATAGGTGTTTTTATTAAAATATTTTCGTGTTTTAGATGAAAACGCTACAGAAGGATTCTCTTTTTTCTTTTCAATATCTACTGAAGTCCATTGCTGACCGATATATATATAATTAGAAGTATATCCAGGTGTACTAACACCCATTCTTTTAGATAACAAGCCTAAAAACTGATAGTCGTCTAATAAGTGGGCCACTCGATAAATATATCTAATAGATTTAAATGTATTTACTTTTAACGGAATACTTTCAAGGAATTGATATAGCTCTTCCCTATCGAAATTTTCTATATCACTATATAAATAAACATAATATAAAACTGAAGCATCAATATTCTCTTCTTTGAGGTAATAATCTTTTAATGCAGCGTAAAATAATCTAGGATGTTTTATATGATTTCCTAATTCTGATGGAAGCGTGTTTAAAATCTTATTTTGAATTTCCTTCTTTACATTATCGTTACCATATTTAAGACAATATGCAACAGCAACACGACCACTTTTATTTGAAAAATTCTCAGTTTTGAAAACATTATAAATCGAATCAACATGTGTATCATCTTCTAAAATACAAAGCGTATATATAGAAGCATATTGCTCAAATTCGCCATTAGAATTAATAAAACGAGCTATAAGTGTCGATGCTAACTTAATATTAAGTTCTGCACATCTTAAAATAATTTTAGAGACTTTCCAATCTCTAGAATAAGTACCAACAATTGCTTGCTCCAAATACTTTAAAATAGTGTCTTCTCGAGCAGTGTTCTGTTTAACAGGAATAGATACTGAACCGCTCTCACTATATCCTTTTTTCTTTTTACTTTCGACTAACTTATTAAATATAGACAGTGCATCTTCATAATCTACAGGAAAAACTGTTTTAGTTCCTTCTCTTAAAGTTGCTCCTCTACGACCATATCGAAAATTTACCACGAATAAGTCTCCACCAGATTCACATAAATCCACTTCGTATACTTTATCGGATTTGCCTTCTGTAAAATATAGTTTTTTTTGCTGTTGTATCTTCAATTCCAAAACGATTTGTAAGTAAATATACAGAATTATACAATCAACTCATATTGAAGAAAATAAAAAAGCAATTATAAATTATAAACAACTCATTCAATACACTTTACCTTTGGTTATTTAGGTTGAGTTTAGCACAAAAAAAATCCTCAACAAATAAATGTTGAGGATTAAAAAAGGCAACGACCTACTCTCCCACAAATGCAGTACCATCGGCGCTAATGGGCTTAACTTCTCTGTTCGGAATGGTAAGAGGTGAGCCCCATCGCTATAACCACCTTAAGTTATAGCTGCTCGCTATTAGATCTAAATCCTTTAGCATACAGCGTTTATCACGTAGGATAAACAAATATCTTAACATATTGAAATAAGAGACATGACTTGTAAATAATATAATATATTGTTCTCGTTTTAAAAAAACAGGCGTACAATAAGCCTATGGGTTATTAGTACTACTTGGCTATGACATTACTGCCTTTAC
>NZ_FOLN01000011.1 GCF_900112395.1 Algibacter lectus | reverse complement strand
CTGTTTTTGGAACGCTAACTCAGTTTTTAGGCATGGGGAAAGTGAATACCCTTGGGATTAAACAAGCTAATAAGTGTATGCATGTATCAGCAACAGCCTATAATCTTAAAAAATATTTAAAATATATGAAAAACCTGCCAGAAAGTATAGCGGGAATACTTGTTATTATTAAAAGCACAAAAAAACACCTAATAAGCGTTCGAATGATATGTTTTAAGCCACTTATATTTTAGAGAAAATATGGAGTATCAAAAATAAAAACAGCTTAAAAACAAAGATTTTAAGCTGTTTTTATACTTTTTTAAGGGGTTGTGCAACGGTTACCATTGTTGTACATAGTTATTTATTCTAAATCAAGTTTGATATTATCATCAAATTCAATCTTAAACTCTCGTTCAAACATTTTAGAGTTCTCTCTGATAGGTTCAAAAACCTTATCCAATTTCACTTTTGAAACTCTTTTTTCAACTTCTCCCCACTTTTCGCTTGATAAAATAATAAATCCCAATGTGTCTGATGGAAAAGTTATGGAGCAAAACCTTATTTCATATTTTGGCAATAAGATTTTGTTTAAAAATTTCAAAGTTGTATCTCTACTGTCTGTTATTTTGGTTTGGAAGTTATTTCTATCGTAATTGATTGAAAGTACATCATTATTAAGCTTAGCACTTAAGAAACCTGTTTGGATTCTACTTTCACAATATTCAACTATTGCGTCATCGAATTCGCGCCAATCAATATGAAAAACAAACTCATTTCCAATTTTTTCAAAATCTTCATAATCATTTGTTTTACAATAATTTTCAATTGTTTCTATCATAGAGTTAATCTGTTTTAATTATGTACAACTCATTCATATAACTACTTCAACTATTCATTCACTCCAAAACCATCCCAAACAGCATCATTCTACATAATAGAAAACCCATTGAAGAGATTCGGCCGAAGTTAGTTATTCTTAGTAATAAAAAACATACGTATTTCTACCTATTTTTCTTAAACTGAAGCTAAAGTACAAAGGCATAATTAATTAGTTTTACGGAAAACCGTAATTGAGTAAAATAAATAATAAAAACAGGTTGTTTTGTTATCCAGGAATTTCAGGGTTTTTTAATCTCTTTTAAGGCGTAACGGCTAATTTTTATAAAAGAAAGCGGTAATAAAATTTTCATATCATCCTTTTCACTACATTTAATCCACAATTAAAACATTTTAAAACATTAAGTTATGGCTAAATCGCAAGATTCAAAAAAGAATGTAAAAAAAGAGGCAACATTAACGCCTAAAGAAAAAAAAGCTGCAAAGTTGGCTAAAAAAGCAAGCAAAAAATAAACAGCTTCATTGTAAATATGCTTGAATGGCAAGGTAATTAGCGTTCAAGTTTATTTATCATTCTTGTGGTGTTTCCTACCTTCAAGAAATAAGTTTCGGAATTTAAATTATTTATTCTGAGTACAACTTTATTGTTAGAGCGAGATATAAATTCAACAGCATTGGATATATTTCTGCCTAACATAGAGTATAATTTCACTTTTTTATTCAGTAAATTTTTCCCAGTAATGGTTAGTTTATTAGCAAACGGATTAGGGAAAATTTGAGTGGCTGTATTCTGTTCAATAGCATTGGTAACTAAAGTATCATCATAAGCCATCACTTCATCTAGTATCTCGTTAGGTGTACCAAATAGCTGTAAGGCTTCCATTTGGAAAGCTTCATATATATTCGGGTCGCCGTTAGATGGCGCAATTAAGCCTTCATTTCTTATATACAAATTCATTCTGCACCAATTTGTTTTTCTCCAATCGGCAACTATGGTTACAGAGGTTCTTCTATCGTGTGTGTAGTTAACCGTTTTATCGGTTCTGCTTTTTCCTAAAGTACTATTGGTGTTATAATCACTTTCTGGATAAAACCAAGAAACGGCTCCCGGAGCATCAGGATCTGATGAGGTAGAAAACACTAAAAAACGTTTTTCTAATGCGGTGTTGGTGCGTATTGTTATTTTTTTAGAATCGCCAACGGCTGTTACATTTAAAGATTGCCAGGCGTTATTGGAGTCTCTCCACAAAATCCACTGGTAACCTAAATCTTTGTTTAGTCTAAACTCAAATTTATGTCGCATTTCGCCCATATCGTTATTGGCACCTGTAAAGGTTTCAAAATCTGGACGCACACTCTCGTTTACTTCATGAAATTGAAGAATAAATGATGGATGACGTATGTATTCCCATTCTGCAATGTGCCTTACGGTAGATATACTGCCGGTTTTAGTTACATTTTCTATAGAGGTGTTAAAATCTAATTCGCACATTAACTCGTGCCTCATATCGAGCCCGAACTCATCGTAAACATCATCATCAATAATGGCAGGATCGTTTTCATCTCCAAGGGTTTCATTATTAGGGTAAACTAAAGGTGTGTTTTCTATAAAATCATCTTGAATATAAGAGTGCAACGGAAAACGCTCTACTTCAACCTTATTGGCGGTAGTATTTATATTAACCAAATGCCCGCCCGATGTACTAGAAATTCCTGCTTGCACTGGGTTAAAATTACTGGTATGGAAATAACCTCTTAGGGTTTTTGTGCCTCCAGAACCAAATTTAGGAAACGGATCTAGATTTGGGCCACCAGGTGTTAATTCTGTAAAGGTAATGTAGCCGCCACCGTTTTCATTTAAACCAATTTTTTCGCCATTTGGTAAGGCTAAAAAATGCTGTCTGTCGCCTGTGGTATTGGTGTAGCCGGCAGGCGTATCGTCTACAAATGCGGTAGAAGGCCCAAGCCACCATTTTATTGGGTTACTGTAAATGAATAGATGGTCTATTTCCGATGAAAACGTTGTGTTACTATCCGTAAAAGCTTCGAGGTTTATATTTTGTGCCGTGGTATTATCTGGTAAATTGAGCGTGAATGAGTTTGCGGCATCGTTTTCTAACATAAGTGTTGCACTACTAGAACAGCTATCTAAGGCCAGAGAATAGGTTATCCATTGGTTTATTGTAGGCGCTGAGGTAATGAATTCTAAAGTGTTTGTGCTGTTGGCATAATATATTCCCGATGAAGTAAATTGAAGTTCTACTTTTTTTGCACCCGTAAAAAGGGAGAAGCTGAGTTTATCGGTATCTCCAGAATATTGATTGACTCTAACCCTGATGTTTATTTTAAAAGCACATGGGTTTAAATCCATGTAACCAAAATCGTTGTAATTGATGCTTAACGTTTCGTTTACTGGTTTTAACTCTAGCGCATAGTTGTTTTGTGCATCTTGTTTGTATAGATTGAATTTACTAGCATCATTAATATTAGTGCCTGTCCAGTTTTTTAAACCATGGTTATAAGTATCGTTAACAAAATTGAATCCGTAAGAAGAATAATCTGCTCCAAATTGAGAAAAACAATTTAAGGAACATGTTAAAATCGCTAAGAGTATAATGTGTTTCATGGTAATCTGGGATGATATGAAAAGCAGATACTGTTTTATAATTAAAAATGAAACTAACCAAAAGCAACTGATATTCAGTCGGTAAAAGTAATGAATAGTAAGATGAAATGAAATAGGAGTGGTGTTTAAAATGAAAAATCTCACATAAAATAATTATGTGAGATTTTTGATGTTCGATTTTTAAGATGGTTTTAAGGCGCCTTAATTGAATGTTTTTTATAAGGAACTGTGCCTAATTCGTCCACTTCAATGCCCCATTTTTATATATAATGGGCTTCTGGTAAAAATTAATCGAGGTGTGGTGTTTTTTGGTAGGTTGAATTTGATTGAGGTTTAAAATTTATAAAATAAAAACATCCGATAAAAATGATATTTACCGGATGTCTCTAAAACTAACTATTTAAAATGTACTGATAATTATCTGCCTTCCCAACCTGGGTTTTGTTCCCAAATAACATCTTTATTACGGTCTATTACCGTTTGCGGAATTGGGAATGTATTAAAGTCGAATGTTAAACTGTTAACTTGATAATCGTATCTGGCATATCTTCTAATACGATCTGAAGCAATGTTGCCGCCCATACGTAATAGTGTGTTCCATCTACTTTCTTCTACAAATAACTCTCTAGCTCTTTCATCTAAAATAAAATCTAGATCTACCATAGCAGCAGTTGCTAATACATTACAATTTGCGCGTTGTCTTATTAAATTAATATCATCGGCAGCTAATTGAGTATCTCCTTTTCTTAAGTGTGCTTCAGCTCTTAAAAGAATAGTTTCTGGTAAGCGTATTACATAACGGTCTCTCCATATATCTTCTCTGCGTTCTCCATCATCTAGACCTTCAAATTGATCTGTAGTTAACTTTTCATAAATCGGGAAGTATGCACCATCGGCCAAGCCTACATTTGCCGCATCTAGTACGTCTTGCGGTACTACTTGTCCAAAATTAGCTGCACTAGGGTCGTTGTATAAAACAGTACGTCTAATGTTACTTTCTTCACCACGCATATCACCATCAGAAATGCTAGGTTCCCAAATAATGGTTTCTGTTAACTCTGTAGGTCTAAGAAAAGCAACGCCTCTTCCTCCAACATCTTCTAGCTCGCCTATAACACCTTCTATAGCTCTCCACACTGGACTAAAATAATAAGGGTAACGTAATCTGGCACCATTATCTCCAGCTTTGTAAGCTTCATAATCAAATTGATGCGTCCAGATACTTTCTGTATTTCCATCGGCATAATTTTGATTGTTCAATCTAAATAAATCCCAGTACACGTTTTTTCCAGGCTCATCGGCTCTAGAACCAAAACGACTTGTCATCAAAGAATAAATTCCGCCATCAATAACATCCGAAGCATATTTTATAGCTTGATCATAAGCAAGGTTGTCATTATTCTCAATACCAACACCTAGGTAAAACTCGCTTAAATAATGCTGTGCAGCACCACGAACTACGCGTCCTGGTTCGCTTGTTATTTCTGGTAAATCGTTTAAAATAGATTCTAAATCATCGATAGCAAATTGATAAATTTCGGCTCTTTCAGCTTGTTCATAATCAAACCTAACGGTAGTTGTAGGTTCGTCTACAATAGCAACGCGACCAAATAATTGTGCGGCTTGGCCATGTGCTTTTGCTCTAAAGAATTTGGCTTGTGCAATGATATAGCTTCTAGCGTCTTCACTTTCAAAAGTAATATCAGTTTGTTCTGCTAAAGAAAGTACAAGGTTTGCTCGCGATATCATTTGATAAAGCTCAGAATATATCGTGTTTAAACGGCCAGCTCTTGGTGTAATTGTAGAGTTGTAATCACTAAAATTCGTGTTTTCTCTAAAGGTAGGTACGGTTAAAACATCTGTACCTTGCCCGTGCATAACACGACCTTGGTTGTTATCTACATACGATCTTAAGGCGCGATCTTGTTGGTACATAGTGATTAATACCTGATCTACTTGAGTACCTGAAGTAAAAATATTATCTACCGTTAAAAAGGTTTCTGGCGCCGTGTCTAAAAATTCTGCATCATTACAACCCGTAGTTAAAACCACCAGGGATAGTAATAGTAATTGTTTTATATAATTTATTTTCATGATATTTTTTTTAAAATTAGAAACTAAGGTTAACTCCAAACGTGTAAGCGCTCATAACAGGGAACGTTCCGTTTAATGCTGCAATTCCTTTTTCTGGATCTCCACCACCAAACCAATTTGTAAAAATTAGTGGGTTATCGGCACTGATATATAGGTCTAAAGAACGAATACCTAAGTTTAATCGGGTTAAAATATCTTGGTCAAATCCATAAGATAAGTTTACGTTTTGTACACGTACAAAGCCTCTAGATTGGTAACCGCTATAACGACTATCATTAAAATCTGGACGTAGGTTCGTGGTACTTTGGTTTTCTGGTGTCCACCAATCTCCATTTTCTATATCGTTAAAATCAAATCGGTTTTGGAAAGAGTTACTTCTAGGGTTTGCACCAATAAAATAATTTTCGCTTCCGCCACCAAACGTGCCGTTAATTAGCATGTATAAGCTAAAGTTTTTATAAGTAAATGTATTAGAGAAACCCATTCTGAAATTAGGGACATTATAGCCTAGAATTTTTCTGTCGTCTCCTGTAATACCAGGTTCTCCATCTAAATCTCTAAACATTGGATCTCCAGGTTGTGCTCCATTATCTGCGATATACTGTGTGTCACTTTCTTGTACAACACCAATGTACTCGTAACCATATTGCGCACCTAAAGATTTACCAATAAATAAGCTGTTAGAAATATCATCGTCTTCTATGCCATCGCCATCAATATCGTCTCCGTATAGGGTTACAATTTTGTTTCGGTTATTCCAATAGGTTAGTGTAGAGGTCCATTTAAATTCTTCGGTATTTATATTTTCAGTACGTAAAGTAAGCTCAACACCACGGTTGTCTACTTGGCCTAAACTTGCCAATATGCTAGAAAATCCACTTGTAGTTGGTATAACTCTATTAAAAATTTGATCGCGAGTTTGTGAGAAGTAAACATCGGCATCAAAGAAAATACGATTGTTTAGAAATGCTGTATGCACACCTAAGTTTAAAGATGTAGTTTCTTCCCAACCTAATTCAAGATTACCAAGACCAGACTGCGAAATACCAAATTGACTTACAGAAGGATCGTCTCCAAATGAATATCTAATATTACCTGGTTGTCCTGCACTTACTGGAGATAGTGTTTCGTATGGATCTAAACCTTGGTTACCATTTAATCCGTAAGAAGCATTAATTTTTAAATAATTTAAAACAGAATTATCTTTTAAAAAGTTTTCTTCGGAAACCGTCCATGCACCTCCAACAGACCAGAATGTACCAAATCTTCTATCGGCTCCAAAAACGGAAGCTCCATCGCGTCTTACAGATCCTGTTAAGTTGTATTTGCCAGCATAACCATATGATAGGCGACCTAAATAACCAACGTTAGATCTTTCTGCTAAACTATATGAATTTGTAACGGTTGTTGCGAAAGGCACACCTTTAACACCTAATGTTGTATTACCAAGTGCAGCAAAATCGGTTCCAGATACGGTAGAGAGGTCGTTTACTCTGTAATCTCTAGTTGCAACTAAAGTGGCGTCAATGTTATGCTCGCCAAAGGTATTGCTATAGCTAATAATATTGTCTATAACGTAGTTTCTATCGGTATATCTAGAGTTACTACCATTAGCTTGAGATAGGTTTGCTTGTATAGATTGTTGAGAATATCTATCAAAATATGGCGTATTCTCTGAAGGAAGTGCTATAAAATAATCTTCATACTGAAACTGATCTACACTTCTGTTTTGCTGACTTAATGTATAGTTAAGTGTATATTTTAATCCTTTTACCCAAGGTATTTTGACTACAGCGTTAGCAGCAAGTCTAAAATAATTTCTTTTATCAAAATTTTCTTGAGTTCCATCGGTACCCCAAAGTGGGTTAGGTACATTATTAGCCGTTGGGTAACGTTCTAAATCTGTAGAGGTGTTAGAGCTTGTATTAAAAGGTTGTCCATCGTAACGGTAAGGGTAACCAATTGGAGCTATTTGAAATGCTCTACCTACGTCGGCTGTTACTCCAGAAAAATCACTGTTTGTGTACGATCCGTCTAGACCTAATTCTAACCAATCTGTTATATCTGCTTGTAAACGTGATCTTACAGAAATTCTATTAAATTGGTCGCCAATAATAACACCTTCTTGTTCTTCATAACCTCCAGACATGAAATAATTAACTTTGTCAGATCTTCCAGAAATAGAAACATTATGTTTCTGTATTTGTCCGTTTCTAGAAATTAAGTCTAGCCAATCTGTATCTACACCTTCGTCTTGTAATACACCTCTATATTCTTCTTCCCAAACAATATCATCTATAGAACCGATGTTTTGTTGTGCTATATATTTCTCTAAATAACGATCTCTATCTAATAAATCGGGTTGATCTTGCCAAGTATTAAAACCTGTAGAGGTAGAGAAATTAATAACAGGTTTACTTGTTTTACCTTTTTTTGTGTTAATTAAAATAACACCATTGGCGGCACGAGACCCATAAACAACAGCAGCCGAAGCATCTTTTAGTATATCTAGAGATGCAATATCGTTAGGGTTTATGTCATTAACACTTCCTAAAAACACAATACCGTCCAAAACAATTAAAGGATCGTTATTACCATTAATAGAGTTTTGCCCTCTTACTAAAATAGATGGTGTTGTTCCTGCAGAGTTTTGTGCACCAATATTAATACCTGGTGTAGCACCTCTAATAGCTTGTAAAACACTTGTGTTAGCCGAAAGTGCGATAGGAGAGTTCTCTAATGTAACCCGCTCAACAGCGCCTGTAATGTCTTTCTTTTTGGCTGTACCGTAACCAACAAGTACAATTTCGTCTAGTCCGGCAATATCTTCTTCTAATGATACATTGATTTCGGAAGATGTGCCGACTGTTACTTTAGCGGTTTTCATTCCTAAATAGGAAAACACAAGTACATCACCTTTTTTTGCAGTAATGCTGTATTTTCCATCAAAATCTGTTTGAGCTCCGTTATTACTCCCTTCAACTAAAACATTAACTCCGGGCAGAGTCATATTTTGTGTATCGGTTACTAATCCGGAGACTGTAATCGATTGCGCATTTGCTAATGTAAAAGACATTAAGCAAACATAAAATAACATTAATTTTTTGTTCATAAATCTTGATTTAATTGTGATACTTCTTTAGTTAAAATTGGTTGTTTTTTTTGCTTATTTAATGTTTAAATCCGAGAGGAGTTTTATTAAATAAACTAGATTATAAATGTATTTTATTATCACAGTACTTCCATCCTGTACTATCCTGTGGTGTTTTGTAAGAAATATTTTGTTTTTGTGCTGATAATCATGGTTTTAAAATGAATTAAGCTCGTATAAATGTCTCTTTTTTTATGTTTTAAGTTGTTATTTTTCAGCGGTTTGTGTGATGTTGTAGTTTCAGTTGCTATACTGATGATATTCTTTTTTCTTTTGGGAAGAAGTTTGAAAAAAGAGCTGTTTTTGAAATTAATTTTCATTAAAAAATGAAAGAATTTATTTTTGTTTTGGTACAGTCGATGTTAATAGAAAATGAGGAGCTTTTATTTTAAGATTTTAGATGAATGGTTAGGTTGTAATCGAGCCATTTTTCAATCATAAAATATTCACTTAAAAACAAACAAAAAACCTCAACTATTTATCTAGAATAGTTGAGGTTTTTTACTAGTAATTTTATAATGCTTGTAGTGCTAAAAAGATGTCGTTTTACACTACAATAGACTATTACTTTAACGGTGTTATTCCATTATCTTTTAATCTTCATTTTCATATTCTTTTCAACAGCGGCATCAAAGGCTTTTGTAATAGATTGAGGTAATTTTGATTTTTCAATCCAGTCATTACTACCATAAACGCCAGCTTCGGAATAGTTAAATGGCTTAAAGTTGATTTTTTTATAAGTTGTATTTCTTTTGAAGTTGAAATTAAAACTTTCAGCATCTTTAAAAAACGGATTAGAAATGTGGCTGTTTTTATCGAAGCCTAATTTTTTCCATCCTTTAAAATTATGATTATTGAAGTTATAATCGCCACCATTAATATTCCAATAGATGTTATAATCCATGCTGGCATTAACATGGTCCCAAGCACCTTTTGCTACAAGGCCTTCTTTAAAAATGATAATGTTATTTGTAAAGGTGAAAGATTTATGATCTTCAGAAATAGTACATTGCAATTGATACTTTTTTGCAAAGGCTAAAATGTTATTTTCAACTGTATTATTTTTTCCGTAATTCTGCTGAAATCCGCCCGTTTTAGTATTGTAAACTAAGTTGTTTTTAAAGGTAATTCCAGAAGAACCTTCATCGGCATACATACCCCAACCACCATAAGAATAGGCGTGAACATTATTAATAACATTATGGGTAACTTGTGTACCTTCGGAAGCGCCTAAGGTATAAATACCTGCCATATCACTAAGTAAATCCCAACCAATATGATGAATATGGTTATAAGTAATAGTGTTACGTTTTGCTAAACTAGGCTTATAGCCCCAAACCCAACCTACCGAAATTCCTGTATAATAGAAATTCCCAATGTCGTTATGAGAAATGGTATTGTCTGCACTATGGCCAACCCATACACCAACTGAAGCAGGAAACTCTTGGCCACCGGTTTGAATAATATTATTTTCTACCGAAATATGGTTAGTATGCGCTTTACCATCTAGAGGTTTAAAACCCCCTAAATAGATACCGCCACCACCAAGATGATGCAAATAACAGTGTTCTACCTTGGAATGTGTGGTACCTTTTCCAAGCCAGATGGCATGCTGACCAATTTGCGAAACTTCACATTTTAAAAACTCAATATGGTTTGCGTATTCCAACATAATGGCAGCATTAAGTTTTGCTGCAGCTTGATTTGGTTCCGAACCTGTAACCGGAATTTTGTAATGCGCATGTTTAAAAGTTAACCCTTCAAAAGTAATGTGTTTTGTATTATTGTTGGGTGTACCAGAAATAGATATCAGGTTTTCTAAAACGGGAGCAATAACTTCGGTGTTTGCTATAGTTTGGCCTTCTAACGGTTTGTATAATAAAGTGCCGTTATCTTTTAAATACCATTCGCCCACAGAATCTAGAGCCGCTTCATAGTTTTCAAAAATAAGGCGTCTATCCTTTTTTAACGGATTCCATGGCTTCATACCTTTACCAGAAGTAATAAGTTTTAAACTATCGGCATCTATGGCGTCAATATGTCGTAAGGTATAATCCCATTTATGGAATGCTTTAAAACGTACATTGTGAATTTCTTCCTGTTTAATTTTTGAAAGTATTTTGGCATCTTTAGTATTAAAGAAAATGCTTTGCTCTGCTTTTTCGGCTACTTTCGATGCGCCTTGCTTCCAAATAGTTTGTGTTACCGTGTCAATTTTTATAAAGCCTTTATTAGGCGTTCTTGCCAAAGTAGCGCGTTTATTGTTAACATAAAGTTGATCGAAGGTCCATTTGTAGTAACTGCTTTCTGGAATTTGTGCTTCCCAAAGGCCATTTGAATTAACTTTAAATTCTATTATTTTTTTTCCACCACTAAAAACGGGTTTTGCTCCTTTTGCTGCTTTGTAGATTATTGGAAAGTTAGATGAACCACTGTCCATAGCGTTGAGTTCCAAAGGCGCTTTCATGAGGTAATTTCCAGTTTCGATAAGCACTTCAAAACTGTGGTTTATACCATTTTCATTTTTATAGTTTCTAATGGCATCGCGAGCCCCTTGCAATGTAGCAAGAGGTTGCGATTGGCTACCTGTATTTAAATCGTTTCCGGCGGTAGAAACATAAAATGTAACTTGTGCCTGAAGTTTAAAGGTTAAAAGAATTATTAAAATGAAAAAAAACGATTCTTTTTTAATCATAGAACTCAGAATTTTATTTCAATTTTAATTTGATAATACCATCAATACTAGCATCGAAATCTTTTCCAGGATAAAGAAAAGTTCCTTCTTTCATTTGCTTGAATTTAACTTTTGTTTTTCCATCAAAAGAAGTTGCTGAAGCAATTTTTTCGGTAAATTCAGAAATGAAAATATAAGGTTCTGATGGTGCTTCTAAAACGTGAACATAAAGTGTTTTATCCTTTTTAGTAATGGTTCCCCAATCTTGAGATCCAACAACATTTCCACGTGTTCCATAAATACTTTCACCATATTTACTAGTCCATTCGCCAACTTCTCCTAAAGTATCAACAAATTCTGGTTGAATTTTACCATTAGGCATTGGACCTACGTTTAGTAAAAGGTTTCCATTTTTACCTGCTGCTTTTACTAAAAAGTGAATAAGTTGTTTGGTAGATTTAAACTTTTTATCATAAATACTGTAACCCCATTTCCCTGCCATTGTAGCACAAGACTCTAATGGTAATTGGCTCACTTCTACGCCATGGTTAAATCCGCCGTGATTTTCACCTGGTAAATCACGCTCAAAAGTTTGAACATCATCTCCAGGAATCGGTTGAATATGGTGATTGTTTGCAATTAAAGTGTTTGGACTAAGTTTGTGAATTAAAGAGTAAATCTCATCATAATGCCAGTTAGCTTCTTTTTGGTCCCAGTGACCATCGAACCAAATACAGCCTACTTCGCCATAATTTGTAAGCAGTTCAGTAAGTTGTGCTTTCATAAAGCCTACATATTTATTCCAAGCTTCTTCATCTCCTTTTTTACCATCTTTATAGTCGTCACGTCTCCAGTCTAATAAAGAATAATAGAAGTTTAATTTAATACCTTCTTTTTTACAAGCTTCTGCCAATTCTTTTAAAGGATCTTTTCCATAAGGTGTGGCATCAACAATATTAAAATCACTAGCATCTGTATCAAACATACTGAAACTATCATGGTGGCGCGATGTAATGGTGATGTATTTCATACCGGCATCTTTAGCTATTTTAACCCATTCTTCAGCATTAAATTCTTGAGGATTAAAAAAATCGGCTAAACGACTGTAGTTATCTTTTTGAATCTTTTTTAATAGCATTACCCATTCTCCGTCGGCCAAAATACTGTAAACGCCCCAGTGAATAAACATTCCAAATTTCATATCTTGAAATTCTTCACGAGCTTCTAAATTACCCGCAGTTGGCGTATATTCTGGCATAGGGTAGGCATACTTTTTTTGCGCATTTGCACTAAATAGTATTAAACCAAATAAACATATTAGTCCTATTTTCTTCATCATTTCTTTTTTTGAGTTAGTATTTTTTTGCTTGCTTTTTTTAATTTATTTTAGGTTTGAGTCCCATTTCCATTTCTAAAACACCTCCTTGTGTAATTTCTTGATGTGTTATATAGAAACGATTGAGTGGTTTTCCATTGAGTGTCATGGATTGGATATAAATGTTTTCTTCGGAATTGTTATTTGCTACAATTTTAAAGGTTTTTCCGGTGTAGTAATTTTGGTCTAATTTTATTTCAATATCACTAAAAACCGGACTCGTAATTTGATACTTATTATCGCCAGGAGCAATAGGGTGGATGCCTATGGAGGCTAGTACGTACCAAGCAGACATTTGACCAACATCTTCATTGCCGCACAATCCATAAGGATCTGTTCCATAGGCATCACTACAAATTTGGCGGGTATATTTTTGAGTTAAATGAGGTACACCGGCTTCATTCAACATAAAAGGGACATGGTGTACAGGTTCGTTTGGATGATTGTAATAGTTGTTCCATAGAAAATCGTCTGGCGTATTTTCAAAGAAAGAAACTAGTTCGGTTTTAAAGGCTTCTTCGCCACCCATTAATTCTTTCAATCCTTCAATATCGTGTGGTACAAACCAACCTTGTTGATAAGGATTACTTTCTATACAACCTTGGCCATGCACGGTTTTGCCTTCCCATGCTAACCAAGTTCCACTGCTGTCTTTGGCTCTAAACCAATTTACCTCATTGTTCCAAATATTCTTATAATTTTCGCTTTTCTTCAAATAGGTTTCGGCAATATCATCTTTTCCTAAAGATTTGGCCATAATACTTAAAGCCCAATCAGAATAGGCATATTCTAATGTTTTAGAAATATGTTTGTTTGAATAGCCTAACTCACCGTTGCCGGTATTATCTACAGTGTTTTTAGAGTAGGTAAAGGCCTTTTCTATATCGTAGTTGCGAATTCCTTTTTCGTAAGCATCTACAATTACAGAAACTGCAGGATTACCCAACATACATCCCGAATAGGAGTTTAGCATTTCCCAACGTGGTAAATATGCATTACCACTATATTCAGCCATTTGTAATAATGAATTTATTTCATCATTAACTAAAGTAGGGTTTATAATTGTTTGTAAAGGAAATTGGGAACGAAACACATCCCAACCGCTAAAAATAGTGCGGTAAGTAAAGTTTTTAGTTTGATGTATTTTTTTATCAGCACCAATATAATTTCCATTTACATCTGAGAATGTACGCGGGTCGATCATGGTATGATACATCGCCGTGTAGAAAATGGTTTTCTCAGTATCTGTAGCACCTTCTACAGAAATATTTGCTATGGCTTTACTCCAGCTATCTCGAGCGTCTTGTTTTGTTTTGTCGAAATCCCAGTGGTTAATATCGTGTTCTAAATTTTCTTTAGCTCCAGCAATATTTACAAATGAAATACCACTTTTTACTAAAACTTCCTCGCCTGCTGTAGTGCTGAAATTGGTGTAAAAACCTAAATGTTTGCCTTGCATTTCGGTTTTACCTTCAAAAATCTCAGCATTTTTAATAGAATCTTGATAGTTATCTCTTCTAATAAAACGCATTTTTCTAGGAACATCAGGAATATCGGCACTCCAAATGCCATAGTCTTTTAAAGGCTTACTAAATTGACAATAGAAATATACAACATAGTCTGCTTTCCCTTGTCCTGCGCCCCAACCACCACCTTCAGGCGGACATTTCATCCAACCTTGTATGGTATTTTCGTTTACTACTTTGATGTATTGTTCTGTTGAAGTACCTCCAACGCGACGTGCTAAATCAATTTGAACTCTAGAACTATCAGATTCAGGGTAGGTAAAGCGAATAATACCTGCTCTTGGAGCTGATGTTAATTCGGCTTTTACATTATAATCGTCCATAGTAACGGCATAATATCCCGCTTCTGTAGTTTCTGTATCATGAGAATATCGAGAACGGTAACCACTTTCTGGATTTTTAGCGACACCACGATTAGTTTGTAGTTTACCTATGGTAGGCGTCACTAAAAAATTTCCTAAGTCGCCAAACCAGCCCACACCACTCATGTGTGTAAAACTGAAACCTTCCATAGTTGGATGCTCATAAGAATACCCAGAACCATTATCGCCATCTGAAACCGTATCAGGACTTAATTGCACCAACCCAAATGGCGTTGCAGCTCCAGGAAATGTTTTACCAAAACCATGAGCATCCTTCGATTTTTTACCATAAGTAATCGCTCCAATTATAGGGTCTATGTAATCTACAGGTTGCTTTTTGTTTTGAGTTGCTTCTTTATCAGATTTTGAAGAATTACAAGAACTCGCCACTAAAGCCGTTAATGCCAGACAGAAATAAAATAATATGTTTCTTTTTGTAGTACTCATGTAATGGACTGCTTTTAATCTATTAGTGCGCTGCTGTATTTTGTGTAGTTTCTGTTTTGTAAAGATCTACAGGTACATCATTCTCTTGTGGTTTTCCAGAGGTTGTTCTACCATTTTCAACAATATGTTTTAATTTTTTTGTCAATTTAGCAACAACTCTTGGATGTTTCTTATATACATTAGTCGTTTCTTCAGCATCGGTTTTCATGTTATACAATTGAATTTCTGGCAAGTTTTCTTTTCTAGCTTTGTTATCCGTTGGGTTAGACCAACCACCAGAACCTGGCGTTAATTCTAATTTCCATTTTTTATTTCTTATAGAAAATTTACCATGTATAGAATGATGAACTACTAAATTATAATCGGTTTTAGCCTTTTTGTTTTTCAACATTGGAAGAATACTATACGAATCTACACCAGTATTATCATCCATATTTAAACCTGTAATTTCTGCACAAGTTGCCATTAAACTTGTTTGGCAAATGAGTTTATCGTTTATAGAGTTAGCCTCAATATGTTCTGGCCATCTTACCATAAAAGGAATGCGGTGTCCGCCTTCCCAAATATCAGATTTGTAACCTCTAAAATCAGCACTTGGGTAATGTCCAAATTCATTTTCTAACTTACCAACTTTTGCAACAGGGTAGGAGCAACCGTTATCACTCGTGAAGAATACCAAAGTATTATCTTCAATACCATTTGCTTTTAAGGCTTCAAGTACACGACCAACAACATCATCGGTTTCCATAACAAAATCGGCATAATCTCCCATGCCACTTTTTCCTTGCCAAGCTTTTGATGGTACTACAGGGCTATGCGGCGAGTTTAATGCCAAATACATAAAAAATGGCGTATTGTTTTTAGATTCTTTAACGATATAATCTTCTGCCTGATCAGCTAAAAATTGTAGCATCTTTACAGGTTCCATTTTATCAACAACCTTATCGTTTTTTATAACCGTTTTCATAACTCGAGAGTGGTGAAAGCCAATATAAGAGTCAAAACCACGAGAAACTGGTCCGTTTGGTACCGTAGAACCAATAGCTGGGCCAATTACTTTTTTGCCATCGTAAACTTCAACAGGTTTTCCTTCATCGTCAACAAACTTAAATCCAAGATGCCATTTGCCAATAGCAGCGGTTTTATAACCTACGCTTTTTAGCATTTTAGGGACTGTAGTTATATTTTCGGCAATAAGTGGTTCTAACTCATCACCAGTACCAAGAACACCTTGTTGTAATCTAGAGCGCCAAGAATAACGCCCAGTTAATATGGCATAACGCGATGGTGTACACACGGCAGAAGCAGAGTGTGCATCGGTAAACGTCATCGATTCTTTAGCAAAAGCATCTATTTTTGGAGTTAGTATTTTTCCTTTTTCAGGATTTAAAACTTGTACATCGCCATAGCCTAAATCGTCACAAATGATGTAAACAATATTCGGTTTTTTTTGAGCTGAAGCTGAAGCAACAACGAGCATAAAAAGAGCTACTAATTTTGATATTTTCATGATTTTATTTTAATCTTATTTCTGTTATTTCACCTAGTAATTCACCAGCTTCGTTAAATAAACCAGCTTTTAAAAGGGTTTTAGGTTTTGTTTTAAAATCGCCTTCGTACTTAATCGCGTTTATTGTTGGATCGCTTCCATCAAGCGTGTAATAAATAGAAAAGCCAACAGTTTCGGTTTTCAAAAACACAATAGCTTCTGTATTTAATTGATCGATAGCAAAAGCAGGATACACAGTAAACATGCTATTTGCATAATTGACGTTATCTCTTTCTAAACGTTTAAAATGATCACTTTTTAATGCATTTTGAAAACGTTCCCAGTTTTTTACTTTTGGATCACTCCAAGATACTTCCGCACTTGCTAAGGTTCTTGGGTAAAGCATGTATTCAAAATGTTCTTCGGTTGGTGTAAACTCGGCCCATAAACAAGTTTGGTTTCCTAATACACGGCTTGCTTCTTTCGCAGTTAATTCAGCAGGAATAGGCTCATGATTATAAACTACAGATAAAGGTAATACCGAATTTGGTCCTTCTGGCTCCATAAATGTCGGGCCTTGAACACGACTGATATAAGAGTGTAAATACGACGTCATAATGGTTGGGTAACCTTCACGAGGCGCCTGTAATTCTGGGGTGTGTCGTCCTCTTCTCCAAGCCATAATGGTAGCGCCTTTGGCTCCTTTACCGCTTAAAATTTCATCCCACCCAATCATAAGTTTATTTTGAGCAGTTACTATTTTGTTTACTTTTTGAATAAAATGACTTTGTAATTCTTCCTCATCAGCAAGATTGTGGTCTGTCATTACCTTTTGGCAATGCGGACATTTTTTCCAGTTGGTTTTGTTGCATTCATCTCCACCAATATGGATGTATTTAGAAGGAAATAACTCGGCTACTTCTTTTATCACATCCTCTAAAAAAGCATAGGTAGTTTCTTTTCCTGCACAAACTGCGTTATCGGGTGCTTTTCCACCAGTGGCTAATTCAAAATTAGCATCAGTTTCACCATCAAAACAAAACAATTCTGGATATGATGCCACTAAAGCTTTACTGTGTCCGGGAACATCAATTTCTGGTATCACCTCAATATTTCTAGCAGCTGCATAAGCAATAACTTCTTTAATATCTTCTTGGGTATAAAAACCACCAACGGTTTTAGGTTCATCTGCTGTAGCATGCTCACGAGACCACCAAGCAATACCTGTTCTGTCGGCACGCCAAGCCCCTTTTTGAGTTAGGTTTGGGTATTTTTTAATTTCAATTCTCCAGCCTTGATCGTCGGTTAAATGCCAATGAAATTTGTTTATTTTATATGAAGCTAATACATCAAGCTGCTTTAAAATAAAAGCTTTAGTTTGAAAATGACGAGAAACATCGAACAACACACCACGCCAATGGAATCTTGGATTGTCGGTAATAGTCAAACTTGGTATGGCTGTTGATCCGTTTGAACCGGCAGGAATAGCCTGTCTCAAAGTTTGGAAACCATTAAATAAGCCTGCATAATCGGTTGCTTTTACTGTAATTTTAGAAGCATTTACTTCTAAAATATAACCTTCGGCTTCAATAGATGCGTTTTTTACTTTTTCAAAAACGATAACGTTTTTAGACGCTGAGGTTCTTCCTGCGTTTACAGTAAGCGATAAACCGGTGTCATTTGTAAGTGTTGAAGACACGATAGGCGCTAAAGCTTTGCTGAATTTCTTCGGAATAAAAACTTGCGTGTTTTCATCTAATTTAAATCCGCCAGAAGCGTAGACAACAGATTCTGGTTGCGGGATAAAAGTATTCTGGACATCTTGAGCATAAATACTTACTGAAAACATGAGACATACTAAAAGTAATGCTACTGTTTTTGTTCTGTAAATATTTGTTTTATATGAAGTGTTTATCATGTGTTATTCTAATTTAAACTTACAGCAAGCGTATTAAAAGATTTTCCGTCTAGGGCTACTTTTACAATCTCGTTATTGATGTTTAATGCTAATTCTTGAGCTTCCGAAGTATTGTTGTAAGCCAAAACAGTTACCTCATTATTGGCTTTGTTATAAAAAGCAAGTGCGTTATTAGTATCTCCAGAGGCCGATAATTTTACCGAACCTGGCGCTACAAAAGCACTTAAATGTTTCATTAAATAAAACTCAGGGTTGTATTTTATAGCTTTGGTGTTACTATCGATAGAAATCATAGAATTTTGTTTCCATCCCCATTGGCTTTTTCCTGTTTCATCTAAAACCATATTCCAATACATGTATGAGTTGGCACCGTTTTCAAAATAATGTTTCATTAAGTTGAAGGTGTATTCTGCCGCTTTCCAATCGTTAGAACCATCACCACATTCTGTTTCAGTTTGCATTAATTGCATGTCTGGATATTTAGCATGTACAGCTTCAATAGCGCCTTTTCCTGCCCATTGAAAACCAACACCTGTAACATAATCTTCAGTGTTTTTGTATTGTAAAACATCATCCACACGTTCTATTTGTGGACGCTCTACAGTACCTAACCAAATTTCAGTATCTAATTGATCGGCTTTAAATTTCG
Organism: Algibacter lectus; assembly: GCF_900112395.1. Lineage (GTDB taxonomy): Bacteria > Bacteroidota > Bacteroidia > Flavobacteriales > Flavobacteriaceae > Algibacter > Algibacter lectus. The sequence continues at coordinate 144,769 of NZ_FOLN01000011.1, read as the reverse complement.
GACCTAAATAATCTGCAATAAAAACACCTAAATCTTTAGGGTCCCAAACACATGACGGGAAATTTTGAGCCGAATTATATTCGTTCTGAACATGTACTGCACTAATATCAATCCCCTCTTCGGTGTAAGCCTGAACAAACTTTGAAAAATATAAAGCGTAGGCTTCAAAATATTTAGGCTCTGTAATAAAACGAGACACTAATTCTTCCGTAGAACTCCATTCTTCTGGTAAATCGTTAAATTCAGGATTAGATTTACAAGCGTAATGTTTGCTATGTTTCATCCAAGATGGTGGACACCATGGTGAAGCCCAAACTTCTATTTCTGGATTTATTTTTTGTGCTTCCTTAATGTATGGAATTAAACGTTTTTTATCACGATCGATAGAGAAGTTCGACATTGCAAAATCTTCCGCAGTTTCGTTATGACTGTACCAATCTACAGCATAATCATTAGCGCCAATAGGCATTCTACAAACGTTGAATTTACAACCGGTTTCTTGACTAAATAAATCGTTTAAAATTTGTTGCTTTTCTTCTGGAGTTACCATAGCCAAAGCATCCCAACCTAATTCGTTAAAACAACCTCCAAAACCTGTAACTTCTTGTTCTTGGTTTTGTGTATCAATAGTAATGGATAGGTTAGTAGCTGTATTTTCCTCAGAAGGATTATAGGTTTTTTCAACCCAAACATTATCATTAGTACTGCTTACCCAAGTTACTTGAGGCTGTTTTTTACAAGCTGAAAAAGCGACTAAAAGGGTTAAAGCTGAATATTTAAAAACGTTCATAATGTTTTATTTTACTGTTAAAATTTTTCTTAAACGGATATCTTTTGATGAAGCGCCAACCATGATTCTAAAATCGCCTGCTTCAACTAATCTTTTCATGTCTTTATCTAACATAGATAAGGCTTCCGGATCTAATTTAAAGGTTACATTTTGAGAATCTCCAGGGTTTAAAGTGATACGTTTAAAGCCTTTTAATTCTTTAATAGGGCGAGATACTGAAGCTAATTCATCACGGATATAAAGTTGAACCACTTCGTCTCCAGCAACTGTTCCTGCATTTTTAATGGTACAAGAAACTTCTACGCTTTCGTTAGCTGAAATATTATTTTTACTGAATTCTATATTTGAATATTCAAAGGCCGTATAACTTAATCCGTAACCAAAAGGGAATAAAGGTTGCCCTGTTAAGTTGTGGTAATTATCACCACGACCGGTTGGTTTATTGTTGTAATACAATGGGCATTGCGCTTCATCTACCGGAAAAGTAATTGGTAAACGTCCGGCAGGATTTTCATCACCAAAAAGGATATCTGCAAAAGCGTTTCCGCCATTTTCACCAGAATACCAAGCCATTAAAACACTATCGACATCGTTAATCCAGTTAGACATAGTAATGGCGCTACCACCAACTAAAACAACAACTGTTGGTTTTCCTGTTTTAGCAACGGCTTTAATTAATGCTTCTTGATGACCTGGTAAAGCTAATAAAGCACGATCTTGAAATTCACCTTCGTGAATACCAGCAACCACTACGGCAACATCACTTTTTTCTGCAGCTGCAACAGCATCTGCAATTTGTTGTTCCCATTCGTTTTGAATTTCGGCATCCCAAATTAATTTGAATTTTGCATTTCCTGCGGCTTCAAAAAACTCAATTTTAATATCGTATGTTTTTCCTTCTTCAAAAGAAAAAGGTTTTAAAATACTGTTATACGATTGTTTTTGCCAGTTATCAATAATTAATTTACCGTCTAAATACATGCGGTATCCGTCGTTACCTTCAATACCAATATTAAAATCACCTGTTTTTGGCGCTTTTAGTTTTCCTGTCCATCGTACAGAAAACCAATCGTAAGCTAAATCTTCATGTGGTGAAAATAAGGTCCATCCAAACTTAATTTGCTTATCAATACGCTCTACTTTAGGTTGGCCGGTTAATTTAATATTATCAAAATAATCACCTTTTAAACCTGCAACTTGTTTACCTTCTTTAGTAGTTGATAAATAAGAAGAGGCTATTACGTTATAGTTTTCTTCAGCTAAAGCTACACCAGGAGTATAGATAATATTGTCTTGTCCTATCTTGTCTGATACACCTTGATACATAGAAATAAGATTATTTCCAGGACCACTGTAACCACCTAATCGCACGGTTTTTACATCGTGACCAATAAGGGCTATTTTGTTAACAGCTTTATCAATTGGTAAAGCTTCATTTTCATTTTTTAATAAAACCATCGCTTTAGAGGCTGCTTTTCTAGCCAACTCACGGTGTGTTTTATGTCCGTTCCAAATTGCTGCTTCTTTAGCATCTACGTATGGGTTTTCAAATAAACCTAATTCGAATTTAGCTTTTAAAATACGGCTAACTGCTTCGTCAATCGCTTTAATATCGACCATACCATTTTGGTAAGCTTCCCAAAATAAAGGGTAGTGGTTGTAGTTGGTTTGAAACATAACATCTAAACCAGCTTCTACAGCATCTTCTGTAGCTTCGGCATAATCTTTAGCTGTAAAGTGTAATACATTAGCACCACCTGTAGCTCCAGCATCGGAAATTACAAAGCCATCAAAACCCCATTCTTCTTTCAGTTTAGTACGTAATAACCACTCGTTAGACGTACATGGTGTACCGTTTAATGAATTATAAGACGTCATTACAGAACGCGCACCTACTTTTTGAAAAACAGCTTTAAAAGCAGGAAAGTAAATTTCCTCTAAAATACGTTCGTTATAACTAATTGGGTAACTATCACGACCACCTGCTCCAACATTAGCAACAAAGTGTTTTGGTGTGGTTATTACACCTTCTTTCTCGAATTCTCCAAGATAAGAAAGCGCCATTTGCGTTGTTAAATATGGATCTTCACCATAGGTTTCTTCGGTACGTCCCCAACGCACATCGCGTGCTATGTTTAATACTGGCGATAATATTTGACGAATTCCTCTTGTTTTTGTCTCCTTTGTTATGGCTCCGGCTACTTCGCCAACTAAGTCTGTATCCCAAGTTGCTGCTAATGCAATGGCTTGCGGATACATGGTAGCTCCATCTCGAGCTAAACCGTGAAGGGCTTCGTTAAAAGGAATGATAGGAATTCCTAAACGGGTTTCTTCTAAGAAAAACTTTTGAAGTTCGTTAATTTCGTTAGCCATATTGGCTGCAGTTCCCGTAGAACCATAATCCATAATTTGTTCGGCTGCATTATCATTTAATCCTTTTGAAGAAATTTGAAAACCAAAAATACCGTGTTTCAATTTGTCTTTTCCAATCTTTAAATCGCCAGGAATCATAAACATTTGCCAGAATTTTTCTTCTAATGTCATTCGGCCTAATAAATCGCTTACACGTTCTTCAACGGGTAATTTAGGGTTTTTATAAGGTGGGTCTTTCTTATTAGAAAAAGCGAAAGCACTTATGATGAGTGCAAGAACACTGACTATTTTTAGGGTATGGAGAATCTTTTTCAAACTGCTATTATTTTTAATTATATTGATGTTTGTTTGCTTTTAAATCGGTATCGAATTCTGTGATCATTTTCTGTAACTTCTTTACGATTTTAGGGTTTGCCTCTGCTACATTTTCACTTTCGGAAATATCGTTTTTAAGGTTGTAGAGCGCTACACAATTTTGTGTAATACGTAGTTTCCAATCCCCTTTTCTAACCGCTTCTAAGGTAGAATCTTTGTAATAAAAGAAACCATCTTTTCTATGTGGCGACTTCGCTTTTTCATTTCCTGAAAGTAGGGACCACATATTTTTACCATCTATTTCTTGTTTAGGTAATTCTGCATCTGTTAAATAGACTAAGGTTGGTAAAATATCTATAGTTGAAGCTAATTTATCGGTAACCACACCCGCTTTAATTTTACCTGGCCATTGTGCAATCATAGGTACTCGAAATCCACCCTCAAAAGTTTGATTCTTATGTCCCCTTAAAGGCAAGGCACTACCACCTTGATCTCCTTTTGATGTCCAAGGACCATTATCTGAAGTAAAAATCACTAACGTATTTTCATCAATACCTTGTTCTTTTAATGTTTTTAAAACTTCGCCAACACTCCAATCGATCTCTTCAATAGTATCGCCGTATAATCCTCTTGCACTTTTACCTTTAAAATCTGGCGAGGCATATAATGGGACATGTGGCATGGAATGAGCCAAGTATAAAAAGAAAGGTTCATTTTGGTTTTCTTTTATAAAATTAATGGCTTCTTTTGTGTAACGCTTAGTAACAGTAGATTGATCTACAGGATATTCAATAACTTCATCTTGTTTCATTAATGGGACTCTTTTTCCTCTCCATTTTTTCTCTCGTAAACTATCTAAAGTCATACCTTCTCTAAACACGATATTTTTAGAAACCTTAGATTCTGGATTTACCGACATATCATTACTAAACGGAATACCGTAATACCTATCAAAACCTTGTGAAGTAGGTAAATATTGTTGTTGGTCTCCCAGATGCCATTTACCAATGCAAGCCGTAGTATATCCCTTAGATTTCAGTATATTGGCAATGGTTTGTTCTTCATTTGATAAACCTCCAGGTAAGTTAGGCCACAACACTTTGGGCACACCAACACGTGGCGGATATGCTCCAGTTAATAAGGCAGCTCTTGATGGCGAGCATACTGATGAAGCAGCATAGAAATCGGTAAATTTTATACCGTTTGCAGCCATATTATCTAAGTTGGGTGTTTTTATTAATGGAGAACCAAAAACACCAACATCTTGATAGCCTTGATCGTCTGTAAAGAATATAATGACGTTAGGTTTCTCAATTGTTTTTTGTGCTGAAAGCGCTCCTGTACAACTTAAAAAAACGGTGAGTATGCTGATTACGAATTTCATATTCTGAATTATTTTTTATTTAATGAACCGTCGAACTTATACGTTTTTCCTGCTTTTGTGTCAAATTCAATGGTGTTTCCGTTGTATTCTAAAACACAAGGTGCTCCTTTTTTAGATGTAATTTCAACGTATTGTAATTTCGAGTTTTTCCAAGAGAAAGCCAATTCAAAACCACCTCTAGCAACAATACCTTTTACTTCACCATCGGCTAAAGCATTTGGTAAGGCTGGTAATAATTGGATTTTATCTAAATGACTTTGTAATAACATTTCTAAAATACCTGAAGCACCACCAAAGTTTCCATCAATTTGAAATGGTGGATGCGCATCAAAAAGGTTAGGGTAGGAGCCTCCTCTAATTTTGCGTTCCGGAATTTCTGCCGGACTTAATAATACATTCAATAATTTATAAGCACGATTTCCATCTTTAAAACGTGACCAGAAATTAACTTTCCAAGCTAAACTCCAACCTGTGCCGTTATCACCTCTAAATTCTAAAGATTGTTTTGCAGCTTTCATTAATTCTGGAGTGTCTTCGTAATTAATTTCACTTCCAGGATAGACCGACCATAAGTGCGACACGTGCCTGTGATGACTTTCTGGATTATCTTTATCTTCTAACCATTCTTGCAATTGCCCGTGTTTACCTATTTGGTTTGGTGCAATTTTAGGAATCATAGTCGTTAGTTTTTCAGCGAAAGCTTCATCTGTTTTTAAGATTGAAGATGCTTCAACAACACTTTTGAAAAGCGCTCTTATGATTTGGTGATCCATCGTTGGTCCAGCCACTAAACCACCAATTTCTGGCGATGTAGATGGCGTACTTATCAGGTAACCTGTTTTTGGATCTTCAACTAAAAAATCGGTATAGAAAAGCGCCGACTCTTTCATTAAAGCATAATTGTTCTTTAAAAAAGTTTCATCTTTTGTAAATAAGTAATGTTCCCAAATATGCGAACAAAGCCAAGCACTACCAGATAACCAAAGTCCATGATTAGAATGGTTTACTGGTGCAGCACCTCTCCAAATATCAACGTTGTGATGTACATTCCAACCCTTAGCGCCGTAATGTTCTTTGGCTACGTTTTTTCCAGTTTCAGAAACATCTTTTATAAAATCGAAAAGCGGTTCGTGACATTCACTAAGGTTAGCAATTTCAACTGGCCAATAATTCATTTCTAAATTAATATTGGTTGTGTAGCTACTAAACCATGGTGGCGTTAATTTATGGTTCCAAATACCTTGCAATGTTGGTGGTTTCGTTCCTGGACGGCTACTCGCTATCATTAAATAACGGGCATATTGTACGTAAAGTGCAATTAATTGCGGATCGTTTGGTGTCTTCCAGAAGTCGAAAATACGCTTATCGGTGGTGTTTGCTGATTTCCCATTATCACCAAAATCAATATCAAAACGATTGTATAGCGATTGGTAATCTTTTAAGTGTAGTTTTTTTACTTTTTTATAATTTTCTGAAGCAACATGTGCTAAAGTGTTTTGCGTAATGTTTTCAGGATTTCCCGAAACATCATTATATTTAATATAGTTGGTTGCAGCTGTTAAATATATGGTTGCTTTTGATGCATTGGAAATTTGAAGTTTTCCGTTTACAGTTTCAATAGTACCATTAGTTTGAATGTTTAAAGTGGCAACGCCTCTAAGGGCACCTTCTTTAACTTGAACCTTTAAGGTTTGTGTGTTTCCAACGGTTTTTACCGTTTTATCTTCGTGAAGCGCATCTAACCATAAATCGAAATGAAGTGCTTTAGATTTACTTGATGTTAAATTAATAGCAATAACTTGTGATGGGTAACTAGAGAATACTTCTCTTTTAAAATCTACGCCATCTACAGAATAAGAGACTTTACTAATGGCCTCTTCTATGTTTAGCTCTCTTGTGTAATTCTTGTAGTTTTCATGACCTTTAAAAGCGATGTAAATATCACCAAAAGGTTGGTAAGCCTTTTGCTTTAAAGGCGTACTCATAAACTCTTGCATCGCTAAGTTTTGAGCATCTACTTGTTTCCCATTTGTTAATAATTGACGAATGGTATCTAAATACTTGTAAGCGCCTTTATGTGCATAATCATGAGGTTTTCCAGCCCAAAGAGTTTCTTCGTTAAACTGAATATGTTCTTCGGTAACACCGCCAAAAACCATAGCGCCAAGGCTACCGTTTCCTATAGGTAAAGCTTCGGTCCATTTTTCAGCAGGAGACTCATAAGATAATTTATGAGTTTCCTGTGCTGAAATTGTGGCTATACATAATAGAATAGACACACAGGAAATAATTGTTTTTTTGTTCAACTTCATAATTGTTATATTTAGTCTATCTACAGTATTTTTTATAAATTAAGCGTTCCAGTGTTTTTCTATAATCTCATGGATTTCCGGATTATCTGGGTCGGTATCTTTTAAAGCTTCTCTTTGTTTCAAGATTTCTACTTTCATTTCTTTAATAATCTCTTGGTATTCCGGATCATTATAAGCGTTGTGAGATTCGTTTGGATCTTTTTCTAAATCGTAAAAGTCCCAAAATTTCTTTGGTTGATTTTCTTTAGTAAACCCGTTTTCCTTTAATGCATTTCCGTAATAGAAGGCTAGTTTGTAACGTTCTCCTCTAATTCCAAAATGTCCAGGACGATCTATAGAATGGTCCCAATATCTGTAATAACCATACTTTCTCCAATCTTTAGACGTATTTCCTTTTAAGTTCTCACGGAACGAGTGGCCTTGCATCGTTTCAGGATAATCAACACCTGCATAATCTGCAAATAACGCTGAGAAATCTACATTTTCAATAAGATCTGAATTACGTGTTCCTGCAGGAATTTCTTTTGGATAACGAATTACGAAAGGCATGTGAATAGATTCTTCATATATTAATCGTTTATCAAACCAACCGTGTTCTCCTAAAAAGTAACCTTGGTCTGCTGTATAAATAACGATGGTGTTTTCTGCTAATCCAGATTTGTCTAAATAATCTAATAATTTACCAATATTATCATCAATAGCGGCTCCACAACGCATGAAGTCCTTTACATATTTTTGGTAGGTTTTATATCTAGCTTCATCATTTGTTAAACCATCTACAGTTAATGGTAATTCTGGATACTTCATGTAACCCGGTACATTTTCAGGGTCTTTTGAAGCCAATAGATATCTTTCTTTTAAATTATCTACAGACTGGCCTTTAAAAGATCTACCCGTAGTTTCTGCGCCTTTATCATAAAGTGAACTAGGAACAGGAATATCTTGATCACGATATAAATGACTAAAACGTTCTGGATAATCAAATGGCTCGTGTGTGGCTTTAAAATGACACATCATCATAAAAGGTTTGTCTTTATCTCTTTTATCAATCCATTCAATGGTTTTATCTGCAATAACATCCGTACTAAAACCTTCATAAGCTTTACCTCCTTCCATATAATCTTTCCAATTCTCTTTGGTTTTCAATATAGGATTCCAGTATCTACCTTGTCCTGGTAAAACACTGTAATAATCGAACTCATCGGTAGGTTCTTGTTTTAAATGCCATTTCCCTATAATAGAGGTTTGGTAACCACCACGCTTTAAAACACCTGCAATAGTAGGATGCGTTGGAGGTAAACCACCCGCTAGAATTTTTACACCGTTAATATGACTGTATTGACCGGTAAGAATTGTGGCTCTACTTGGCGAACAAATGGAGTTGGATACCAAACAATTATCTAACACAAGTCCTTCTGCAGCTAAACGCTCAATGTTTGGGGTATGTACATAATCTTTTAAAATTCCATCGTAAATACCTAAGGCTTGAGACGTATGATCATCGGCCATGATGTATAAGATATTAGGCCTTTCTGGTTTTACTTCAGCTTTAGTTTCTACTTGTTTTGTTTTTTCTTTACAGCTGGTTACAGTTGTAAGGGCAAGTAAGCAAATGGCACCTATTTTAAGTACATGTTTCATTTTTTTTTGAGTTTAATTTGTAACAATTAGTTTTACAGTTTCAAAATTATTTGATGAAGGACTAATACCTATTTCAAAATCTCCCGGCTCAACTCCTTTTTTATGCAACTCTCTATCAAAGAATTGTAACTCTTCTAAAGTGGTTTCAAAAGTTATTGTAGTTGCCTTTTATGGTTTTAAAGAAATACGCTTTGTACCTCATAAATTTTATTAAGCTCGTTTTAACCGAACTTTCTACAATTGTACAACTTCTTCTCCTTTCAAATCTCCTACATTTTTGACATTAACAGATACTTTTGTTGCCGCTGTACAGTTAATGTTTCTTTTTGAATTTAGCTTTTAAAACCACAGGATAGCTATCTCCATTAACCACTGGCATATTTATAGTTAAACCGTTATTTGTTTGTTTATATGAAACCTTTCTACCGTTATATAATTGTATTAACCCTTTTAAATTTCCTGGGGTAACTTCGCTAGACTTCCCTAATGAAGGAATAACGAATTCACCTCCTTTTGGATTCATTACGGTTATGTAAAAATCATCTCCCTTTGTGGTGTAACGAACTTCATCGTGAGCAAAAGCAGGTGTTGCTGTTGTACGTTGGTTAAAATGTTCGCCATGCTTTTGAGACTCTGTAGCATTTCGTAATTCGCCATCAACGGTTTCAACGGCTTCTCCTCGAACACTTCTACCATCGCCATAAACTGTCCATGGACGTGTTCCGTAAATTGCTTCACCATTTATTTTAAGCCAATCACCAACTATTTTTACACTCTTTTTTATCTCATCAGGAATTGTGCCATCTGGCTTTAATTCCATACTTAATAGCAAGTTTCCATTTTTACTTACGGCTTCAATTAGCATTTCTAAAATGGTACGCGCATTATGAGTTAGGTGTCGGTCTTTTTTATAAAACCAATCGGTAAACGTAATTTCCGATTGCCAAGGATATGCTCTTAAGGTATTACTACCTCCAGATTCTACTTCGTTAACCGTGCCTTTTGCTTGTTTTTTTAAAAGCATAACAGCATCTATTTTGCCATTATCCTTTAAACTATTGTTATACAGTTTTCGGGTAACTTCTTTACCGTAATCGCCATACGTAAAGTTAAAACCATCATTATATAATAGATCAGGTTTGTAGTTTGTAACTAATTCAATATGGCGTTTTAGCCAGTTTTTCTTAATATCTTCAATAATTTCTGGAGTACGATCTTCTGGTGCTGGACCATATAAATCTTTAGGGTCTAAACCTTCCCACCATTTTCCTTTGCCATCGGCTTTTGTTAATCGTCCATCATAAGGTACTCCTGCATATTCGCCCGTTTTATCTGCTCCAAAAGCAGGTTGCCACCAATTTAGAAAACGATCGTCGTGGCTAGTTACTCCAAATTTTAAGCCAGCATTACGTGTTGCTTTTTCAAAAGCACCAATAATATCTTTTTTAGGACCAACATTAACCGAATTCCATGGGTGATAAGAGGAATGGAATAAATCGAAATGATCATGATGATTTGCTAAGGCTACAATATATTTGGCACCATTTTCTTTTGAAAAATTTATTAAATATTCAGCATCAAATTTTTCAGCTTTCCATGCATGGATAATATCTTTAAAACCGAATTCTGAAGGGTGGCCATAAGTTTGTAAGTGATACGGATTGGCCATTTTTCCAAATTTCTGGCGGCCAACATCTTTCATGTACATATGTCTAGCATACCAACCGCCACCTTGTTCAGGTACAGCTTGTGGTCCCCAATGAAACCAGATTCCGAATTTGGCATCACGAAACCATTCTGGACATTCATATTGATTAGCAAGTTCATCCCATGTTAAGTCTTTGTTTTGAGCTTTTATAAATTGTGTTGAGCCCAAGAAAAATAAAACAACAAAAAGCATGTTTAAAAAAACAGGCTTTTTAATTGAGATTACTATTGTATTTGAATGTCTATTGGTCATTTATTTTTTTTTAAAGTTGTAAGCTTCAATATCATCAAATAGTCCAAATTCATTTTTATCTAATTCTGCAGGATCGCCTGTTTCATAAATAAGAATTTGTAATTCTGACATTAAATCATCTTTAATAGTTTTGAATTTTTCATCGTCTATTAGATTATTAAGCTCCCAAGAATCTTCTTTTACATTGAATAATTGATAGGTGAAAACTTCATGCTTTGCACTTACAATTAATTTATAATCGCCTTTACGAACCGCGCGGTGTCCACCACCAGGATTATGTTTTCTGTTTTTATTAAGTAAATCGCCAGGCCAAGAATTATAGGCGTACAGCATACTGTTTCTAACTTCTTTCTTTTCACCCGTTATAACAGGTGTTAAATCTTCTGTTTCGATAGACTCAGGAATTTCTAGTCCGGTTAAGCCGCATAACGTAGGAAACACATCGTGTAAATAGGCTAGGGCATCGGTTTTTTGATTTTTAGGAATGTTTGGCCCACAAAAAATTAAAGGTACACCAACACTATGTTCATACACATTTTGTTTTCCTAATAAACCATGTTGACCTAAAGCTAAACCGTTATCTCCGGCAAAAACAATAATAGTGTTCTCTGCTTGTCCAGAAGCTTTTAGAGCTTTTAAAACGCGACCAATTTGTGCATCGGTAGCCGTAATCATGGCATAATAATCTGATATTTCTTTTTGAATAATAGCTTCTGTTCTTGGAAAAGGCGCTAAAACTTCATCTCTAATTCTATCATCAGCAATTTCAAAAGGATGCTCAGGCATAAAGTTTTCTGGCACGGTCATGTCTTCAGTAGGGTACATATCATGAAATTCCTGAGGCGCAGTTCTTGGGTCGTGTGGAGCAGTAAAGGCAACATACATTAAAAACGGATCCTTTTCTTTATAACTATCTAAAAAACCAACAGCGGCATCTGCAAAAACTTCACTACTAAATTTTTCTTTATCTTGATAAGTAGCAGACCATCCCGTTTCTGGTGTGTAATCTTTTACTTTAGTTCCAAAATGTGTAGTCATACCTCCTAAAAAGGCTGATTTTATTTGATTGAAACCACGCTCTAGCCAAATTTCACCATTGTGTTGTTTTCCTGTCGCAAAAGTTTCGTAACCGTTAGCTTTAAAATATTCTGGAAAGGTTAATAAATCACTTTTTCCTTTTTCTTCCTTCGGAAAAGCAAATTGCGCATAAACATTGGGTTCTATATTGAAATAGTGACGCCCAGTCATTAACATCGCTCTACTTGGAGAACAAACAGCCGCCGTTGTTGCTCCTAAAATATAAGAGTTGGTAAACGATGTTCCATTTTCTACTAACTTATCCATGTTAGGTGTTTTTACACCGTATTTGTGCATGGCTTCTATGGTACCAGCACGCTGATCGTCTGTAAATAAGAAAAGGATGTTTGGCTTTTGTGCCACAGCTTCTTCTGCTTTTGGCTTTTCTTTACATCCTGTTGCTATTAATGCAATAAGAATAACACTGTAAAATATGGTTTTGTTAGACATGTTTATGTTTTAAATAGTAATTTTATTTTTCTTCTTTAGCAATCATTTTACCAACCTGCTTTAAAATTTTGGCCGATTCTTTTGGTACATTTCCATCACCATCAGGGCCAATATTGAGCAAGAAATTCCCGCCTTTTTGGTTGATGTCTTTAAGCTTTTGGTAAACGACTTCTGGACTTTTCCAAGCGGTGTCTTTTATTTTGAAGCCCCAAGAATCGTTCATGGTGTAGCAAGCTTCCCAATAATGTTTTAAAGTTGAATCTGGATGAAATTGTTCTGGCGTACCAAAATCTTTTTTGAATTTATCACGTTTTGAAACGCGGTTGTTAATGATAACGCTTGGTTTTAAGGTTCTGATGTATTGATATAAATCGTTACCATCTTTTTCGGTCCACCAATGTGTCCAATCGGCATCGAACCAAATAATTTCGCTATCGTAATTTTCGACAAGCTCCTTAATTTGGTTTTTCATGTAGGTGACATACTCTTCTTTTCTGCCATCCTTCATGGTGGTTAAGCCCCAGTTTTTACGCTTTTCTTCTTCGTTATATTCCACCGTTTGGGATGGATGATGCCAATCTATGATGCTGTAATAGGTGCCAAAATGTAAACCGCCTTTTTTGCAAGCATCCGCAAGTTCTTTTACTAGATCTCTACCTTTCATTGGACTTTTAGCAATATCGAAATCGGTATATTCAGAATCCCATAGGCAAAAACCTTCATGGTGTTTGGTAGTAACCACCAAATATTTCATACCTGCTTTTTTAGCTAGCTTTACAATGTTATTGGCATCAAAATCTTTAGGATTCCAAGTGTTTATTAACGTTGCATATTCTTCCGAAGAAATATTTTGATTTCCTTGAATCCATTCGGCGTAGCGCCCTTCATCATTACCTTTGTAAATACCGCCTAATTGGCTGTAAAGACCAAAATGAATAAACATGCCATATTTAGCATCTGTAAACCATTGCATTCTTTTAGTGAAATCGGCTTCAGATTCTTCTAAATAATTAACCTGTTCTTGAGCAAAGCCAAAAGTGATTAATGAGAGAAGAGTGACTAAAATGACGTGTTTTTTCTGCACAGTATAATTTATTAGTGTTTTATATGTTTTGCGGTTAAATAACGCTCTAGGTGAGAAGCATTCAACTCATCACTATCTCCGTATTTAGTGCGCATATTTTCTAATTGCTTATGCATATCTGCTTTTACATCGGCATAAGCAGGATCGTTGTAAAGGTTATTCATTTCCGAAGGGTCTTTTTCTAAATCGTATAATTCCCATTGTTCAATATCATAATAGAAATGGATTAATTTGTAACGATGTGTTCTTACGCCATAATGACGTTTTACATGGTGCTCTCCTGGGAATTCATAATAAGTGTAGTAAATAGCATCACGCCATTCACTAGCTTCACCATTTACTAACTTTCTAAAAGATTCTCCTTGAATGTCTTTTGGAATATCTACACCTGCATAATCTAAAAATGTTGGTGCAAAGTCTAAATTTTGTACAAGACCGTTAACAACAGTACCTGCTTTAATTTCTTTTGGATATTTAACTAAAATAGGAGTTCTAAAAGACTCTTCGTACATAAAACGTTTGTCGAACCAGCCGTGTTCACCTAAATAAAATCCTTGATCGGATGTGTAAACAACAATTGTGTTTTCTTCTAAACCATTTTCTTTTAAATAATCTAAAACCTCACCAACACCATCATCTACAGATTGAATGGTTCTTAAGTAATCGTGCATGTAGCGGTTATATTTCCAAAGAGCAAGTTCTTTTCCTTCTAATTTTTTAGCTTTAAAATCGGCTATAATAGGATCATAGTAAGTGTCCCAAGCAGCTTTTTGCTCAGCATTCATACGGTCATATTTTTTTTGAAACATGCCTCTGTACTTGGTTTTTATATCACCATCTTTATCTAGCATTTTTAAATCGTACACTAAATCCATGTCCTTGTAGATTCCCATTTCGTGTGCTGCTGCAGCAGGTCGCCCTTCGTAATCATCAAAGAAGTTTGCTGGCGGATCGAATGTTTTATCATCAAAAAGCGTTAAATATTTTTCCTCTGGCATCCAAGTTCTATGTGGAGCTTTTTGGTGGTAAAGCATTAAAAAAGGCTTGTCTTTTTCACGTTTGTTTTCTAACCAGTTCAATGCAATATCTGTGGTTACGTTTGTTACATAACCTGGTATGGTTTTCTTTACGCCATTCTCAATAAATTCTGGAGAGTAATATTGACCTTGGCCAGGTAGTACGTTGGAGTAATCGAAACCTTGTGGTAAACCATCCATGTGAATTTTACCAATTAATGCGGTTTGATAACCCGATTTTTGAAGGGTTTTAGCGAAGTTGTCTTGATCCCAGTTAAACGGACTAATATTATCTACTTTTCCGTTTACAAAGCTGTGTTTACCAGTTAGCATTACAGCTCTACTTGGTGCACAAATGGAATTTGTTACAAAACCTCTGTTAAAGAGCGCTCCTTCATTCGCAATTCTATCAATATTAGGTGTGTTATTTAGTCCATGACCGTAAGCACTAATGGCTTGGTAAGCATGGTCATCACTCATTATAAAAACAATATTTGGTCGTTGTGGGGTTTCAGCTTCAACCTTAGCTTTTGTTTCGTTTTTACAGCTAAAGCATAACATAAAAGCCGATAAAACCACCAAGTAGGAATTATTCAATTTTGTTGTATTCAGAATGTGTTTTGCCATTTTTATGAATTGAATTGTTAGTGTTTTTTTCTTTTGTGAAATATTTATTTCTTTCCAATTTTGTGTCCCCAGACAGCAAAAAACAAAATAAGAGCGTAGCAAGGAATTAAAATCCAGTAACTACTTGTTGCAGCGCTTGAAGTTGCTTGCACCTGATCTATACCACTCGCTATGAGTTCTGTTTTATTGGCATCTACAATTCTACCGTATAATGGCGGGATAATTGCACCACCAGAAATAGCCATAATTAATAGGGCAGAAGCGGTTTTGGTAAATTTGCCTAAACCTTCCAAGGTTAAAGGCCATATAGCTGGCCAAACTAAGGCATTTGCAATACCTAAACCTGCTACAAATAGAATAGATGTAAAACCAGTAGTATATAAAATACATAAACTAAATACAATACCAAGTACTGCACTTGCTATTAAAGCTGTTTTTTGTTTAACATATTTTGGAATTAAAAATACACCTAACGCATAAGTTGCTACCATGGCCATAAGGGTGTAAGTTGTAAAGTATTTAGCTTCTTCTCCAGTAAAGCCTAAAGAAATACCGTAAGATATAATAGTATCTCCAGCAATTACTTCTGCACCTACATATACAAATAAGGCTAACACACCTAACCATAAATGTGGGAATTGAAATATGCTAGTTTTAGTGCTTTTACCTTCAACAGTATCGTCAGTATCTTCTGCTTCAACATCTGGTAATGGTGCCATTCTTATCAGAACACCTAATACAAAAAGAACGATAGCCATAATTAAATAAGGCATAAATACGCTATCGGCCATAGTATCTAAAAGTACATTTTTCTCTTCTAAAGAAACGCTTCCTAATTTATCCTTAACTTCATCTATACCCGATAGCAGTAATGCACCAAAAATTAAAGATCCTAAAGCTCCTGCAGTTTTGTTTGCTATTCCCATAATAGCAATACGTTTAGCTCCACTTTCCATTGGGCCTAAAATTGTGATGTATGGGTTAGCGGCTGTTTGTAAAAGCGTCATACCAACACCTTGAATAAAAATACCTGTTAAAAACACCCAATAAGTTCTTGCTTCGGCTGCAGGTATAAAAAGTAAAGCACCTATACCCATAATGATTAACCCTAAAGACATACCTTTTTTGTAGCCTATCTTATTTAATATATAAGATGCTGGTAATGCCATTAAAACGAAAGAGATGTAAGATGCAGAAGCGACTAAATAAGATTGCGCATCTGTTAATTCGTTTATGGTTTTCATGAAAGGAATTAACGCCCCGTTGATCCAGGTAACGAATCCAAAAATGAAAAACAAACTCGCTATAATAACGATTGGAACTAGATTACTTTTTTTTGGTGATTGCATATTTTTTTTGATTTTTATTATTAAATCTGAATAAATAAAAAAAATACAAAAAATCTAATGGTTGGTTCCCATTCTAATTCTTTAGTCGATTAATTGTTTTTTTGAATTTTGCAGATAGTTTTAATTGTTGACTAAATTAGATGTTATAATGTATTGAAACAAATACTAAGTTAGTAGAAAACTATTTTATTCTTTTAAGAAAAGGGAGGACGTTATGAGGATCCTCCCTTAGACTTAAAATAAAACAAAACTAAACTTCAAATAAACTTACCCTAAAGTAAGTGACATAAAAGATTATTAGAAAATTAGTTCGACGAATAACAGGTTTGAAAAGGTGTTGGTTAAAAAGAATTTAATTCAACAAAATTATTTATCGTAAGTGATATAAGCAGACACTAACCAATGGTTAGATTTATCTTTTCCGGCTGCTGTAGCAGGTATTGTAATAGTTAAAGATTGCTCGCCAGATTTTAGGTCGCCAAGTTCTGCAACAAAAGGTTCTACCTTAGAACCAGGACACCAATTTGAGCGAGAAAGATCTGAAGACGCTAAACGCTCTTCAATTTCCTTAATCTTATATGTTTTTGTTTTTCTATCTCTGTAATAAGTAGAGTCTTTACGTAACCAAACGCCAGAAGTTGGGTTAAAACGTCTAAAAGATGCGCAATCGTCTCTCCACGGAATAGTATCTATTACCGTTTTTCCGTTAACTATAACGGTGTTTTTAATTTTAATGAACTCATCACCACCGCTATGTCCACCGTGTCCTGTGGTAATGTAATGCAGTTTAGCATTTTTAATGTTTTTATCTAAAACGAAAGTATGCTCTAAAGATCGGTTAGCAAAAAAATCAGGCAAAGCTTGCCCTTTTACATAGTTTACCGCATTAACTAACGGTAATACTTCGCGTTGTTGTTTTGGTCGGCCAGAATAGATTAGGCTTAAATCAACTTTATAACCAACCTTACTCCATGCATCAATCCAAACACCTACATAAAAAGTATCACTAACAATACTTTCAAGGTCTGATATATCTTGATTCCAAACTACTTCTTTTTCCCAATGTGGTACATAAACCGGTTTTCTATGTTTTACTTCATCATTGCTGTAATGGCCAACTCCAAATGGCGTCATAAAGCGTAATAATTCAACTACAGGTTTGTAATCTTCAGTCGCTTTTACACCACCGTGTTTTTCGTTCGTATAAGATCCCTTCGGAAATTTAGTTTTGCCTTGTGCTAAATTTGAAAATGAAATATCATCTGGATTGGTAATTACAAAGCAAGAACCCGATTTATCCCATTTATCACCATTAGAACGCAATGATAATTTAATATGAACATCGGTACCTTTTTTGAACTTCGGAACAGTGACTTTCTTTAAAATCACACGACCACCTTGCAGTCTAATAATATCCGGATTATCAACCGTTGGTTTTCCGTAATTAACTTGTTGATCTTGGAAGATTATTTTTTCTATTTTCTCTTGAGAAAAAGAATATAAACTGCTAATTAAAAGAATGCATAGGGTGATGAATCTGATTTTCATTTTAAATTGATTTTTAATTTTGAACCTTTTATTAAATCTGAATGGTTAATGAAGTAGCTATTATACGCCTTACCATCAAGTTGAATTGTGTTTATAATACCTTTTTCAGTACCCGATTTTTCAATAACAAGCGTTTTTCCTTGGTAATAATTCGAGTCTAAATCGATAGTTATTTTATCGAAAACAGGTGTTGATATCGTATAAATAGGATCTCCAGGAGATACAGGATAAATACCCATCATGCTATAAATTAACCAAGCCGACATGGTGCCTGTATCATCATTGCCTGGTAAGCCAGCAGGTTTGTTTTGGAAATATTCATCCATTAGCTCATGCACTAATTGTTGCGTGCGCCATTCTTCACCTTTTACATAATTGAATAAATAAGGATAAGCAATATCGGGCTCGTTTGCCATATCGAATTGTTTGGTGCTAAATACCTTTTGAAGTTGTTCGCTAAAACCTTTTTTACCACCCATAAGTTTCATTAAGCCTTTAATATCATGCGATACCATAAAGGCATATTGCCAAGCGTTGCCTTCTATAAAACCAATATTTTTAGTGAAATTTGCTCCAGCTAACGGATCGAAAGGTTCGTGCCAAGTACCGTCTGCATTACGCGGGCGTAAGAGTTTTAAGTCTTTATCAAATAGTTTTCTATATGAAATGGAACGTTTAGAAAAACGTTGGTAATCGTCTTTTTTATTTAGCGCTTTGGCTAATAGTGAAATGGAATAATCGGTGGCGTTATATTCTTGAGTGGTAGAAACCGAACCATTTTGATCGGTGTTTAAATAGCCATTTTCAATATACGGTTGAATACCAGGTCGTAACGGATTATTTTCTAAAGCATCGGCACTTTTTACCATAGCTTCATAGGCTTTTTCAATATCGAAATCGGTGATGCCTTTTAAATAGGTATCCGTTAAAATAATACCTGCAGGATCTCCCACCATAGTTGTGGTTTCGGTAGCGTTGAGTTCCCATTTTGGTAACCAGCCACTTTCATCATAAATATCAAGCATACTTTTAACCATATCCGATTGTTGCTTCGGGTAAACCAAAGACATCAAAGCGTGAAGGTTTCTGTAGGTATCCCAAAATGAAAACACTGTAAATCGGGTGTTTTCAGTCTTTAAAGTTTCTCGGGTTGCCATTTTTGGGTATTCACCATTAAAATCATTTAAAATATTTGGGTGAATTAGCGTGTGGTAAAGAGCTGTGTAAAAAATGGTTTTATCATCTTCCGTGCCGCCTTCAACTTTGATTTTAGATAGTTGTTGTTCCCAGTTTGATTCGGCTTGTTGGTGTATGGTTTCAAAACTGAAATCTTGTGTTTCTTGCTCTAAATTTTCGCGTGCATTTTCAATACTCACATATGAAACTCCAATTTTAACTTCTACTTGGGTTGGTTTTTCAAATTGATAAGAAAAATAACTCCCAATACTATCGCCTAAAACTTCTTTGCGATAACCTTCCATAAGTCTTGGTTTTCCATTGTATGGCATCCAAGCAGCTTCAGCGCCCTTATATTTTTTAGGAGTTTTCCAAACACCATAATTTGTTGCAGGTTTACTAAATTTTGCAACGAAATAAACCGGATAGGCTTCTTCGGGTTTGTAATAGCAAAATGAGCCCACAGTGCGCATACCTTCAATTTCTGTTGGCGATACTATTTTTATAGCGGCACCTTCCTCATTCGTTAAGCCTAATCCTAAATTTAATAAAATGTTCGATTGTCCTTTCGGGAATGTATATCTAGAAATACCCGTTCTGGTAGTTGTTGTGGTTTCAACCTTAATATTATATTTTGTTAAAACATTAGAGTAATAACCTGCTTTGGCTGTTTCGTTGGTGTAGGTACTTCCGTATTTTAAATGATTGGTTTCAACATCACCTGTGGTTGGCATTAAAAGGATAACACCTAAATCTGGACAACCAACACCGCTTAAATTGACGTGGGAATAGCCTGTTAAAAAGGTGTTTTCGTTCACATAAGGGTTAGATAACCATCGACTATCTTTTTCTAATGTATTTTGAGTTCCCGCCACGTTGAAAGGAGATACACTTACCATACCTCGTGGTGCAATGGCTCCAGGATTGGTGGCTCCAAAGTTTGAAGTTCCTATAAACGGATTTACATATTTAGTGAATTCTTGCGCATTTACAGCCAAGGTGTTTATTAGGATAGATACAATAAAAAGCTTTTTTATCATCGTGTAGGGATGTTTATAGATGGTTATTACAGCATCTAAATTAAGCGGTATTTACTTAGTATAACAGAAATACTAATCGAATTTTAATCGATTAGTATTTCGTCTATAAATAACCAACCTTCGTTGGTATTCTTTTCATTTTTAGAAGTGCTTACTTTTACTTTCACAAATCGTGCAGATTCTGCTTTACACTCTAATATAAAATCTTTCAGTTCAGGTTCAGAGCTATCGACGTATGGTCTTTTAAAAGCAACGGTCTCTTTAAATGTTTCACCATCTTTAGAGGTGAAAACCTGAATTAAAGTTGGGTAGTAGATGCCATTTTTTTGATTTTCCATACTACCAATAGTAACCTTGTTGATTGGCGTTTCTTTTTCTAAATCGATAGTGATTTCGGTAGCAGAATTTAACCAACCTTGCCATCTACCATCTCTAAAGTTTTTAGTACCTCTTAGTGTATTTACTAAATTATATGCGCCAACACCTTGGTACCTTTTATGGTATTCTGTTTGGTAAGTGGTTTTATGAGCTACTGCATTGTGGAACTTCACTGTGTCTTTAAAAACGTTTCCAACTAAAACATCATCTTTAAATAAGCCAGCTTTTACAGCAGTCGTTTTAGATAAAATAATAGGTTCTGTATAATGTTTTGAACCGCTATTTAAAGGTTCATCATTTAAAGCATAACGAATATCAGATACTGTATATTCATTTTGTAAAACTAACGATACCGTTTTGTTTTCAACACTCGTTTCCATTTTAGAGGTTACAATAAATGAACTTTTTGAATAGTTTATGCCTAAATATTCATAACGCTCAAAAGCAGCTGGTAATCGTCTAGAGAAATCGTCCCAATCTCTTAAGTTTTTAGAACTCCAAACGGTTTCGGCTAAAGCCGTTAATCTTGGGAAAATCATATATTGAGAATGCGAAGTTGTTGGCACATGTTCAGCCCATAAATTGGCTTGTCCGCCTAAAACGTGTTTCGCTTCGGCATCGCTCATCGTTTCTACAACTGGGTCAAATTGATATACCTTGTTTAAAGGTGTAAAACCACCACCTCCAGCAGGTTCTTGCTCTGGTGGGCCTTGGAAATAATCGAAATAAGAATGCGAAACAGGTGTCATAATCACATCGTGACCTTGCGCTGCAGCTTCTAATCCACCTTTAAAACCACGCCAGCTCATTACAGTAGCGTCAGGAGCTAAACCGCCTTCTAAAATTTCATCCCAACCTACAAGTTTTTTTCCTTTAGAATTGATAAATTTTTCTATTCTTTTGATGAAATAACTTTGAAGTTCTTCAACACCTTCTAAATCTTCATCTTTAATTCTTTTTTGACAATGCGGGCAGGTTTTCCAATTGGTTTTTGTGGCTTCATCACCACCAATATGAATGTATTTTGATGGAAATATATCCATAACTTCAGTTAAAACATCTTCTAAAAACTCAAAAGTATGTTCTTTACCTGCACAATAAATATCTGTAATTGGCCATAAGGCTCCCGATGGCACACCAATAGGTTCTGCTAAACATGATAATTCTGGGTATGCTGCAATAGCACTAGAAACATGGGCAGGCATTTCTATTTCTGGTATTACATCGATACCTTTTAATTGTGCGTAAGCTACAATATCTTTAAGTTCTTCTTGTGTTAAAAAACCACCGTAAGTAGCTTCATCATCAGGGCTATTTTTAGTTCTAGAATTCCAAGGAATATCTTCTTGGTCTACACGCCATGCACCAACTTCAGTTAGTTTTGGATATTTTTTTATTTCGATTCTCCAACCTTGATCGTCTACTAAATGAAGGTGCAATACATTCATTTTTAACATAGATATGGCATCGATTGTTTCTTTGATATAAGCTGCGTCGAAAAAATGACGTGATAAATCGAGCATTAAGCCGCGATATTGAAAACGCGGGCTATCTTCAATTTCAATATTTGGAATTTCCCATGAAATATCACTCACCACGTTTTTACTTTCAATAGCTGTTGGTAGTAATTGACGTAAAGATTGCACAGCATATAAATATCCTGAATTGCCAGAAGCTTCAATAGTTATTTGTGCATCTGTAACAGTTAATTTATAAGTTTCTTCCGCTAAGTTTATGTCTTCTTTAAAGCTAACAGTATTACTTTTTTCTGAAGCATCGGTGATTGCTAAATCCCAATTCGCTGCTAGTTTAAATTTATCTTGTAATAATGTAGCAGCATTTTTTTGTTCATCATTAGAAACAGCAAACGTGGTGTTTTTATTAAATTCAAAAACGCCCGGATTTATTTGAACCTTTTCAATTTTAGGAATGATATTAATATCAGCTTCCGTATAAATTTTAGGTGTTTTTTCTTGGCAAGCTGTTAGTGTTAATAGGTAAATAGCAGTTGCTAAAAAGGGTCTGTATAATTTATTTTTCATTAGGGTCATTATTTATCTTTCCAAGTCATTTTAAAATCAGGTTTCTCCATTCGGTTTCCGTTATCGGCATCGCAAACTGCGAAATTGAAACCACCACGTAAGCTATAACCACCATATTCACCTTGCTTATTTATGGCTATAAAACCAACTTGCAAATAAGGCATGTCTTTATGGTTTTTATGTTTGTTGTAAATGCGTTCTACAATGGTTTTACAAGCTTCATTTGGCGATAAACCTTGGCGCATAAGTTCTACAACCATAGCGCTTCCGGCCGTTCTAATTACGGCTTCGCCTAAACCTGTTGCGGCAGCGGCACCCACTTCATTATCTAAAAATAATCCAGAACCAATAATAGGGGAGTCTCCAACGCGACCGTGCATTTTCCATGCGGCTCCGCTTGTTGTACAGCCACCAGTTAGGTTTCCGTCTTTATCAATAACAAGCATACTAATGGTATCGTGGTTTTCAATGTTTATTACAGGTTGGTATTTCGATTTTTCTAACCAGTTTTTCCAGGCTTTTTCAGATTCTGGTGTCAGTAAGTTTTCTTCTTTAAAACCTTGGGATAAAGCAAAATTTAAAGCGCCTTGACCAGATAACATCACGTGTGGTGTTTCTTCTAAAACCTTTTTTGCAACCGAAATAGGGTGTTTTATACCTTGTAAAAAAGATACTGAACCACAATCACTATTTTGGTCCATAATACAAGCATCTAGCGTTACTTTACCTTCTCTATCGGGAAGTCCGCCATACCCAACACTTCGAACTTTTGGATCGGCTTCAGAAATATTTAGGCCTTTTTCTATGGCAGTAAGTCCAGATTTACCTGCATTTAGTGCCTCCCAAGTAGCTTGGTTTGCCGCTAAACCATGATTCCAAGTAGAAATAATTAATGGTTTTTTTGCGGTTTTTATTGGCGCTTCTTTTGGAGCTGTTGTTGCATTGGAGGCTTGAACACCGCACGCACTAAATGCGCTTAATGCCACAGAACCTAATGCTGCTTTTTTTATAAATTTTCTTCTACTCGACATAACTTAATAGTTAATTAAATACTTCTGATGATGGTGCCATTAGGAATTTATCATCCTTGTTTGGTGTGTCCCCCATAACAAAAACCAACTCGCCACCTTGCATAATGGTTTTATGAGAAATATAACTTTGATGGATTTTTTTTCCGTTAAGGGTAATAGATTGAATATACTTATTGGTGTCGCTATTATTTTCTGCGGAAACCGTAAAGCTATGTCCATTTTCTAAATGAATGGTTGCTTTATCGTGCAACGGCGCACCAAAACTATAAATACCTTGTGCCGGATTTACCGGATAAAACCCTAAACTACTAAAAATATACCAAGACGACATTTGTCCGCAATCTTCATTTCCGCAGTGTCCGTTAGGTGCATTTTTATATTGAGTTTGTAGAATTTCTCTAACTTTTTCTTGTGTTTTCCATGGTTTGCCAATGTAGTTGTATAAGTAAGCAACATGATGACTCGGTTCGTTACCGTGGGCGTATTGGCCAATCATTCCAGTACTAAAAATAGGAAGTTTATCTTCTTTTAAAGGATAATAAGAAAACATGGAATCTAACTTTTTCTCGAAGGCTGTTTCTTTTCCTATGGTAGATACTAGACCTTCAATATCGTGAGGTACAGACCAAACATATTGCCAAGCGTTACTTTCACAAAAATAAGGAGTGTAATCCTTCGGAATAAAATCTTCTATAAAGGTACCGTTTTTATATTTCGGTCTCATAAAAGTGCTAGAATCGTCGTATATGTTTTTCCAGTAATTAGCACGTTTTGAAAATGTTGTATAGTCTTTCGTTTTACCTAAAGCTTTGGCGAATTGCGCAATACACCAGTCATCATAAGCATATTCTAATGTTTTTGAAACCGACCAATTTTCGTGACTTTCATCAATAGGTACATAACCGTAAGTCATGTAATCATCAATTTGTCTTGACTGATCCATGGCGCTGGCTTTACAAGCTTCAAAAGCTAATTCGGCATCAAAATCTTCAATACCTTTAAAATAAGCATCAACAATTACAGGCACAGCGTGGTAACCAATCATCATGTTGGTTTCGTTACCTTGCATAGACCAAACGGGCAGTAAACCGGTTTCGTTGTAATGCGCTAATAAAGAGTTTACCATGTTAGACACACGTTTTGGGTGCAGAATTGTATGTAAAGGATGTGCCGCGCGATAGGTGTCCCACAACGAAAAGGTATCGTATCTATCGTAGTTTTTGGCGTTCATTATGGTGTCGTTTGCACCTTTATAATCGCCATTTAAATCGCTTAATAAAGTTGGTGCTAACATCGATTGATATAGCATGGTGTAGAAAATAGTTTTCTTTTCAACATCATAAGTTTCAATCGTAATTTTTTGTAATTGTTGGTTCCAAGTGCTATCGGCTTGTTGTTTGTAAGCTTCAAAATCGAAACTAGGCGCTTCCGTAGCAATAGATTTGTATGCGCCGTCAATACTACCTGTAGATAAGCCTGTTTTTAAAACAATCTGTTCGTTTTCGTTAGTATCGAAATCAAGAATTAATTTGGTGTTTATTCCTTTTAATGGCGAAGTTGCAGGTTTGTTATCTTCTAAAAGATTATAAGATTTAAAAGGTTTTGATAATTTTATAACAAAAAATAAACGTTGGTCTCTAGCCCAACCTTTAGACATTCTGTAACCTTCTATAGTTTCGTTATCGACCACTTTAAAGTGAGTGTCTGTAGGCTTATCCCAGTTTAGAGAATACCCTAAATCAATATGAATTTGTGATAAACTATCCTTCGGGAAAGTATATTGATGAATACCTGTGCGTCGCGTTGCTGTAACTTCTGCTTTAATACCGAAATCGGATAACATTACGCTGTAATAACCCGGTGAAGCCGTTTCGTTATCGTGAGAGAAACTAGAAAACGGTTTGAAGTTATTGGCTTTAATTTTTTCTGAAAAACGACTGTTAGTTGGCATGACCAAAATATCGTACATATCGCCGGCACCTGTACCACTAAGATGTGTGTGTGAAAATCCAGAAATGATAGAATCTTGATAAAAATACCCTGCAATTCTATCCCAACCTGGTATGCCATGATCTGGGCTTAATTGCACCATACCAAACGGAACAGTGGCTCCAGGGTACGTATTCCCTGGGCCATCGGTACCGATAAATGTATTAACAAAAGCGGTTAGTGTTGTTGGTTTTGCTTCAACTTGTGTTTCTTTTTTACAAGCATAAAAACAAAGGGTTAGTAAAACGATATAAACACTTTTGTTCATGATAATTTATTCTTTAGAATTTTTAATGACTTCAAATTGTTCGTCAGACATGCTATAATCATCGAAAAAAGCAACACCATTGGCGCCATTATCTTTCGCTAATTGTATAGCCGATTTTAAATCGGGTACGCTTAATTTTGGTGTGTATAAACCGGTATGCAATTCGGTTGGGCGACCTTCTAAATCGTCAATACCTTGTTTTGTTGCGTAACCAATCCAATCTAATTCTTCGTTATAAAAGTTGTAGTAAATCATTGGTAAAACCATATCGATTTTCCATTTATCCCAACGTTGACGAACCATGTGGTCTGCCATTTCAGGATAAGGAAATACAGCTGCACTTAATTTTTTATTGTGTTTGTGTACCACATCATAAGCTTCGTTAACCAAAGATTTAATTTCGTTTAAACGAAAGTTTTTCCACTCAATATCTATAGCAGGGTTTTCCATTTTGCGAGGATCTTTATGATGAAGCGCCATGAATTTTTCTACACTAGCATCAGAATAATCGAAATCGAAATCTGGTAATTCTTCTTCTTGTTTTAAATCGTATTTAGGAAGTAAACCTATTGGTAAATAAATGTCTGGGTAACGAATATAATCTAAGTGTACACTAGCAACACCTTCAACTTTAGACAAACCTTCAACCAAGCTTAAAATGTGTTTTCTAGCTTCTGGATGACTTGGTGATAACCATTGGTAGTAGTTTACGTAAGGACGCTCATCGAAACAAGATTTTCCGCTACGGCTTACCATATACCATTCTGGGTGTTGTAGAGCAATAGAATCGCCTGGTCTGTTTGTAGTAAACATCCATGCGTGAACCTCTAAACCAGCTTTGTTAGCAAGAGGAGCAAGGCGCTTTAATAGTTTTGGATCGGCACCTGTGTTCATTAAAACGGCATCGATACCATTACTTTTTAATTTGTTGAAATGTGCCGTGTATGCAGAGTCTGATTTTTTATGACCAACAGTAATCCAGTTCCAATATTTAAATTTTGCTGGAGCTTCAATAGTTGCCGTTTCAGTTTCGCTTGCTGTTTCAGTTTTTACTGTTTTATCGCAAGATACCACACTTAATAGTAGGCTTAAAAATGCTATTTTTAATACGTTCATGAGTTATTATTTTGATATAAATTTTCCATCTTCTGTAACGGTGAGTACCTTATTTGTGAACGGACTTTTAACTGAAATATTCCATCCGGTACTGTGCATTTCTAAAGTTGGTGTTATTAATTTTTTGTCTATTTTTATTTCTGAAGTCGTTAAATCTTCTATGGAAGTAAAATAGGTTTGATTTTTTTTGAAATGTGCGGTTTGTATGCGATACAGTTTATACAACTCCCATTTTAGTTTATCATCTTGAGGAATGGTAAAAGTATTTTCTGTTTTTGGTGCTTCCGAAGAAAATAAAACATAAGCCCATTTTTCGGGTTCATGCATATTTATAACACCCATTGGCGACCAGACCCAGTTGTATTCGTGCAACAATTTGCCGTTAGCGTCTTTTTTTCTTTCGTATTTGCCATTGGTAATTTGATGATCCCAATTGACTCTAGAAAAATTGACACGCCAAAATTGATCGGTAGGCACATTTTTATGAAAATAACCTGTTTTATAAGCTGCCCAAGGAATAGCAATTTCTAGAACCCAACCTTTGTCGATATCGTTTGGGTTATTGATGGTACCGTTAACTTTTACAGCAGATTTTAAACCAGTAATATTCCAGTCGTTTAGCACCACGTTGTTGTTTCTATATGGTTTGCTTACAAATAAATCCCAAGCGGTGTTTAGTGCGTTTATCTCAAGCTCGTAGTAATTATGAGTATCTCCAGTTGGATCTATAAAAATTTCAAAGTCATTATTATGAAAAATAATGGCATCGCGCTTCGTGATATCACCCCAAACATGTGGCTCGTCCATTTTGGCTAAAACATAGAAATAAGTATCATCCCAAAGCATTTTTACTTCTGTTTTATACTTAGGTTGTTTTTTGCCTTCAATATCAATAAACGGGTTGGTCCAAGCGACTTTGGTCCAAGCATCTTCGTTAAATTCACCATCAATAGTTATAGCTTCCGAAGTTTTATAAGCGGTATACGTTTCGGGAATAGTGGTTGTTTCTTCTTGAGCACAACTTAAAGCCGAAATGCTACAACTTAATAACCATAAAAATGTGACCTTCAACTTCATCTGTATCGCTTTATAAACTGTTGTTTTTTGTAAATTCTACCACTTCGCTTAATTTTCCAAAAGCTAAAGCGACTACTGTATCTGCAGCGCCATAATATACGGCCAATTTATCTTCTTCTGTATCATGTAATGCTGCACATGGGAATACCACATTTGGTACATCGCCTACTTGCTCGTAAATTTCGGCAGGACCTAATAAATAAGGTTGTGTTCTGTATTTAACTTGGTCTGGAGCGTCTTCTTCTAAAAGCGCAGAACCCATAGCATATCTAAACCCGTTACAAGTATTTATAACACCATGGTAAAGCATAAGCCAGCCTTCATCGGTTAAAATAGGGATTGGGCCAGCACCAATTTTGGTACATTGCCATGCGCTATCTTCAAAGTTTGTGGCTTTCATAACGCAACGATGTTCGCCCCAATATTTCATGTCTGGACTGTAACTAATATAAATATCACCAAAAGGCGTGTGGCCATTATCACTTGGTCTGCTTAACATCGCAAATTTCCCGTTTATTTTCTTCGGAAACAAAACACCATTTCTGTTGAACGGTAAAAATGCGTTTTCACATTGAAAAAACTCTTTAAAATCGAAAGTATATCCAATACCGATGGTTGGGCCATTATAACCATTACACCAAGTAATCCAATAACGATCTTCAATAAAAACAACACGTGGGTCGTATTTATAATCAGAATCTATCATTTCGGTATTTCCGGCCTGCATTTTAATAGGCTCATGTTCGATATCCCAATTGATGCCGTCTTTACTGAAACCAGCAAAAATATTCATTTGTACTGCTTTGTTATCACAACGGAAAACACCAGCAAAACCATCTTCAAAAGGCACAACGGCACTATTAAAAATACTATTAGACGATGGAATGGCATACCTATCTATAATAGGGTTTTCGCTATAACGCCACATAACATCATTACAATGACTAGGTTTTTCTTGCCAAGGGATTTGTTTCATTCTTTTCAACTTTTGAGTTAATTGTTATTCGTTAGATAAATCTTCGGTGTCTGGAATTTGACGGACTTTATCTAACCATGTAAATTTTAAAATAACCGATGTGATTATAAAAATAAGCAATGCTATTAAACTTTTAGGGTAATCTCTAATCATAAAGTAAATTGGCAGTAAAACCATACTCGATTGCCAGATTATACCCACTAGACAATTTAACATATCGGCTTTAAAATCTGTGTTTTTAGTGACCTCAGGTTCGTCTATTTTTAATGCTTTATAAACCGGATGCCACCAACCCCAAGGGCGAACGTTGTTGTAGAACGCTTTTAAGGTTTCCATATTGGTTGGCGCTGTTAAATAGGTACCTAAAAAAGACCCCAATAACGACACGGCGAAGATAATTGGAAATATGTAAATAACATCAATGTGTGCACAGTGGTATAGCCAAGAACCGACTTCGAAATTCGATTTATTCATGTCTAATAAAAACTGAATAGTCGCAATAATTAAGCCAGAAGTCATACCCCAAAAGTAGCCCCAACCATTAAAACGCCACCAAATCCATTTTAAGAAATTCGATGCTACGTAACCGCCATAAAGCGCACTAGTAATCCATAAGGTTATTGCGTTAATAGATTCGGCAAAAAAGCCCATAGTAACACCAAGAATAACAATAGCAAAAGAGGTGATATGACTGGCTTTAATATAATGTGATGGTTCGGCTTCTGGTTTTACGTATTTTTTGTAAATATCGTTAACAACATAAGCCGGTCCGGAATTTACAAAGGCTGAAAAAGTTGACATAAACGCAGCTAAAAGCCCAGCAAGTAATAAACCTTTAATTCCAACAGGAACGTGGTTGTTAATTACGGTAGGTAATATAATTTCTAAATCGTCTAAGCTTAATGTGGGTGAAGCTGCCAAAGATGGCGCTAAGTATACTAAAGCTAAAACAACAATACCTGCAATAAGTAAATAGCGCGGAATAAATAAAATAAGGTTTGTAAAACCACTCATGTATGCGGCTTCTTTTACCGAGCGTGTCGATAATATACGTTGCATATCGTAACTTGGTGTTGGGCCAGCAATACTTGCAAAAAAGCCTTTAAACAAGCACATGCCAATAAAAGCACCGAACATTTTGTAACCTTGTGTGTCTACCAAATCGTTGAATGCAGTGAGTTTTCCGGTCCAAGAGCCTTCAATAGAATTTCCGAAGAAAATAGTACTCCATTCCGTAGAAATGATATTATTTATTTCCACATCGGATACCGAAACGAAAGCATAAATAGCAATTAATACACCTGATAAAACCATGATGCCGTATTGTAAAACTTCGGTAGCAACTACCGAAAACATACCGCCTTTAATGGTGTAAATAGTGGTTAAAAATATAATGATTAATGCATAACTCTGACTTGAAGTTAGTAGCACAGCATCGTTTAAAATAAAAGGAATATCCCAGGGTAAAATAACCGACATAAATTTACCAACACCTTCAAAGAAGTAAGCAATAAAACCTACGGAAGCTACAATAGCAAATATAGCCACAATTAGGTGTGAAGCTCGGCCAGCTCTATCATCGCCAAAACGTGTTAATATCCATTCTGAACCCGTCATGATGTTAGAACGTCTAATCCAAACGGCAAGGAAAACCATGATGAAAATTTGATTCCATATTGGCCACATCCACATAAACATGAAACTTTTGGCACCATATAAAAAGAGTAAACCAACCATCCAGGCGGTACCCGAAACATCGAACATTCCGGAGCCATTACTAAGCCCTAGGTAGTACCATTTTATACTTTTTCCTCCTAAAAAATAAGAGTCTAAACCTTTTGATGCACGTTTAGATATCCAAATACCAACACCGAGGGTTAATAGGATATAGAGTACAATTATTATTACATCTATACTATGCATTATTTTGCGTTGTTTGTGTTAATTCCCCACGATTTGTTTGGTGTATTTCCCATTGTGAAATGAAGTGTTCCACCTTCTAAAAGGGTTTTGTGAGAAATGAGGGATTGATTGAAAGGACTGCCATTAAGAGTGGCAGATTGTATGTAAATATTTTCGGCTGAAACATGTTCTGCTTCAATAGTAAAACTTTTGTTTTCTGAAAGATTAATGATCGCTTTATCAAAAATAGGGCTTCCAATTTCGTATTCGGTAGAAGCCGGATTCATTGGGTATAAACCAATAGAACTTAAAGCATACCAAGCACTCATTTGTCCACAATCTTCATTACCACTTAATCCGTTAGGTGTGGTGTTGTATTGCGTGTCTAAAATATAGCGCGACCAATATTGTGTGCGCCAAGGTTTATCGGCATGATTAAACATGTAAGCAATATGATGACTCGGTTCGTTTCCATGAGCATATTGCCCAATTAAACCAGAAATATCAGCAGATGTATTACTTCCTGTAATTTCAGAACTTTCAGTAAATAATTGCTCTAAGCGGTCGGTAAATATATCGTTACTGCCGTGTAGTTCAATAAAGTTTTCTACGTTGTGTGGTACAAACCAACTGTGTTGCCAAGCGTTACCTTCTGTATAATCTGTATGTTCTCTGTGGTTAGAATATTTAGGATCGAAAGGGGTATTCCAAGATTTTCCGTTTTCAGATTTTCCTCGCATAAAGCCCGACTCATTATCAAATAAAAATTTGTAAGCTTCTGAGCGTTCTGAGAAATAATTGTAATCTTCTGTTTTTCCTAAAGCCTTTGCCATTTGTGCCACGCACCAATCATCATAAGCATATTCAAGTGTTATAGTAACCGATTCATCTAATAAATTATAAGGGATGTATCCAAATTCTTTATAAAATTTTAAACCACGTTCATCCTGCATCATGGTAGTTTTCATGGCTTCGTATGCCTTTTCAGCATCAAAACCCCGAATACCTTTTAAGTAAGCTTCAACAATTACGGGAATAGAGTGGTAGCCCGTCATGGTGTTGGTTTCATTGCCGTAAAGCGTCCAAACCGGAAGAATCTTTTTAGTTTCATAATAAGCCAACATGGTGTTGGTAATATCTGAAACTTTATCTGGTGCAATTAGAGTAAGTAAGGGATGTTCTGCTCTAAATGTATCCCAAAGTGATAGGGTAGAGTATGCGGTGTAATTTGTAGCAGTAACTATGCTATCGTTCTCTTTTCTAAATTGACCATTTTTATCACTGAAGGTAACAGGCGCTAATTGTGCATGATACATTGCGGTGTAGAAAATAGTTTTTAAAGAATCTATTTCAGTCTCTACTTTTATTTTAGAAAGCGCTGTTTCCCAAGTAGATTCTGCCTGTTTTTTAACGGTTTCAAAATTAAAACCATCGGCTTCTAAATTACCTTTTGCATTGTCTATACTTACTGATGATAAGGCTACTTTTGCAAGTAATTCATTGTTGTCATCTGCTTTAAAGAACAATTGTGTTGCTGTTTGTATTCCTGTGGCAACATTATTTTCAATGATTTCTTTATCTGAAACTAAAGTCTGTTTTGTAATAGGTTTAGAGAATTTAGCAACAAAAAACACTTTTTGGTTTCTGGCCCAACCTGTGCTGTAACGGTAACCGCTTATGGTATGTTCGTCTTCAATTTTTATAGAGGTCTCTGTGGCTTTATCCCAGTTAATCCCAAAACCTAAGTTTACTACTACCGTTTGTGTATCGGCAGGTTTAAAGGTGTATTTGTGGTACGCTGTGCGTAACGATGTTGTTAATTCTACATTAATATCATGGTCTTCAAGAAAAACTTGATAATAACCCGGAGTAGCTTTCTCGTTGTTATGGTTGTAAGTCGACTTATAACTTAATGAATCTCGTGATTTTGGTGTGTTCGTGATGTCTACAGCTTTATTCACTGGCATAAATAAAACATCGGCTAGATCGCCAATACCTGTTCCACTTAAACTTAAATGACTAAAACCAACAGCAATAGAATCGGAGTAATGATAACCAGAACACCAGTCCCAACTGCTTTTCCCGTTTACCGGACTTACTTGTAACATTCCGAAAGGTACTGTTGCACCAGGGTAAGTATGACCATGACCACCTGTACCTATAAAAGGGTTTACATGTTTGGTTATAGAATCATTTTTAGCTTGTTTTTTTTCGGTACTTTTGTTACAACTAATGATTAAAAAGGTAGCGAGAAAAAGTAGAGTAAAGTTTTTCATAAAATGATTTAAGCGGTTTAATTATTTAAATTTTCATAAATTTAGCGAATATTAAAAGTTATTTAGACGGATAACGCATTAACTCAGGTAAACATCAAAAAATACCTCTAATTTTATTTTACTCTCGTGGATTTTATATCAAATCACCTCTACAAAGTATCCTTAAAACATCATATTCTTTTTTGGTTAGGATACTTTACTCTAAACACTTTACGTTGGGGTAGTTACTTTGACGATGTTTCATTTGAAGGCGTTTTAGAGTTCCCTTATTGGTACTCTTTAAAAACAAATACGCTTGGTTTTCCGATACACATGATATTATGTTACCTTAATATTTATGTGCTAATGCCTAAGCTTGCCTTTAAGAAAAAGTACGTATCTTATATTGTAATTATGCTATCGGCTATCTTTATTATGGTAGTGGTAAAGTTCAATTTAACATACTTTATGGTAAATCAAAATGTATGGCCAGAAGGTCCTGCAACCATTACAAATCTATCGTTAAATTATACCATAGATATGATGTTTGGAGAACTTTATGTGGTTACGTTTGTTACCGCCATTAAAATTACTTTAGATTTTTTAGAAGAACATAAGCGTGTTGCAGATCTTGAAAAAACACAATTAGAAACCGAATTATTATTTCTAAAAACTCAAATTTCACCGCATTTTTTCTTCAATACTTTAAATAATATTTACTCGTTATCTGTAGAGAAATCGAAAAAAACGCCAAAAATCATTTTAAAATTGGCAGAATTGATGAGATATCTGCTTTATGAAACAAAAAATAAACGCCAATCTTTAGAAGCCGAAATTCTTTGTATTCAAAATTATTTAGACCTAGAACGCGTTAGGCATAATGATCAATTAGAGATAGATATGTCTATTTCTGGAGATATTTCCGATAAGGAAATTGCACCTATAATATTGCTTTCTTTTATAGAAAATGCGTTTAAACATGGTGTACACAAAAATATAGGAGAAGTTAAAATTGAAATTGATTTATCTATTAAAGAAGATTTTCTGTATTTTACGATTTCAAATCCTATGCCTGTAATTACAGAGTATCAGGAAACGTTTTCTGAATCTAGTGGGATTGGTTTAGAAAACGTGAAGAAACGATTAGCATTAGGCTATGAAAAAAATGATTATAAATTAGATATTAAAAGTGATGATGACATGTTTGTTGTTAAGCTTAAAATAAAAGTCTCTTAAAACTAATACAAACTCATGAAGGTAAAATGCTTAATAATAGACGACGAACCTCTTGCTATAAATGTCATTAAAAACTATTTGGAGCAAATAGAAGATTTTGAACTTATTAATACATTTAGTAATGCTATTGATGGTTTAAATTTTTTAAAGAGTAACACGGTAGATGTTATATTTTTGGATATTAACATGCCTGTACTCGATGGTTTAAACTTTATTAAGAGTTTAGAGAATCCGCCACTTTTAATTATTACAAGTGCTTATGATGAGTTTGCTGTAGAAACCTACGAACTAGATGTTCTAGATTACCTTATTAAACCTATAGAATTTCCGAGGTTTATGAAGGCCTTAAATAAGGTGAATAGGAGGTTAGAGAATAACAAAGTAATAGTAGATACCTCTAAAGATAGACCATATATCTTTGTTAAAATTGATAAGAAGAAAATGAAAAAAATCTTTTTAGATGAAATCTTAACCGTAGAATCTTTAAAAGATTATTTAAAAATAAATACCCTTACGGGGAAATATATTATCCACAGTACATTATCAGATTTTACTAATTTATTACCTTCTAATGATTTTATTAGAATTCATAGATCTTATACCGTAGCTATTGATAAAATTGATGCTGTAGAAGGCAATAGTGTAGAAATAGAAGGGCTTAGGTATGTAATAGGAAGGTCTTATGTTGAAGAAGTTAAACAAAAAATATTGAACTCCTCTATATAAGACCTTGGTTGGTTTTATTTGCTATTAATAAATCCTAAAAATGATAACGTTTAAAGGCTTCAATAGCTGCATAATCAGCTAAGCCTAAATCGTTGTATTTTTTTGCTGTTAGTCTATTTCTATCTTCAACTCTTACCCAAAATTCTCTGTTATCGTCTCCTTGAAACATAACACCATCCTTTTGCGATTGGTGATAAAATATAGCATGTCTTTTTCTTAAAACTTGGTCTGGACTCATTGGTACAGCCATTTCAATCTCGTAAGATTCCCATTCGTGCCATGCACCACGGTATAACCAAACCCAGCAATCGTCCATATAGCTATTGCTTTTTAAAGCTTTTAAGGCTATAAAAATGGCGTCTAAACAAACTTTGTGAGTACCATGTGGATCGGCTAAATCGCCGGCGGCATATATTTGGTGAGGCTTAATAGTGTCTATTAATTCGCATACAATGGCAATATCATCTTGACCTAAATTATTCTTTTTTATAGTTCCTGTTTCGTAAAAAGGAAGGTCTAAAAAGTGAACGTGGTCATCGTCTAATCCAAAGTAGCGTGTAGCTCCAAGAGATTCACTTCTTCTAATAAGTGCTTTTAGTTTTCTTACTTCAAGAGAGTCTATTTCATTACCTGTTTTATCGTTTAGGTAATCTATAATAGCTTGAGGTTCTTTAGCATCTGCGTTAAATGTTTTTGCTATTTCAGCAAATTTTAAAGCTTCTTCATCAGAAACAGCAATGTTTCCAGAGGTTTGGTATGCAATATGCACATCGTGTCCTTGCTGTACTAATCTATCGAAAGTACCGCCCATAGAGATAACATCATCATCTGGATGTGGACTAAAAATAATAACACGTTTTCTTTCTGGAGTTGCTCTTTCTGGACGATTAGAGTCGTCTGCATTAGGTTTTCCACCTGGCCAACCAGTAATGGTTTTTTGCATTTTATTAAACATTTTAATGTTTAAATCGTATGCAGAACCTTCTTCAACTAACAAATCGGACATGCCGTTATCGTTATAATCTTTGTCGGTTAATTTCAAGAAAGGTTTACCTGTTAATTGGCTTAACCAAACAACAGCTCTAAGTTCTAACTCTTCGGTCCATTTACAAGACGCTACTAACCATGGTGTTTTAACACGAGTAAGTTCTGCCGCTGCACCTTGATCTAGAACAAATGTAGTATTATCATGTTCTTGTAAGTATGTTGCAGGAACTTGCCCTGTAATTTCACCTTCAATAGTTTCTTTTAAAATACTAGCTTTATTTAAACCCCAACCTAATAAAACAATACGCTTAGCACTTCTTACGGTACCAACACCCATTGTAATAGCTTTTCTAGGCACATT
This sequence comes from Algibacter lectus, assembly GCF_900112395.1. Lineage (GTDB taxonomy): Bacteria > Bacteroidota > Bacteroidia > Flavobacteriales > Flavobacteriaceae > Algibacter > Algibacter lectus. Next base: position 108,283 of record NZ_FOLN01000011.1, on the reverse strand, counting down.
ATCGATACCTAAGAATGAAGGTGCCGCATCGGCTCTTGTAATGTGATCTAAAATAATGCTTCGTGTTCTAGAATTAAAGTGCGATCCAGGTTCGTTAAAACCAACATGACCTGTTCTACCTATACCTAGTAATTGGAAATCTAAACCTCCAAGTTCTGTAATTTTGTTTTCGTAATCAATGCAATATTGATGTAAATCTTCTGGGCTTACTGTACCATTTGGAACGTTAACATTTTCAGGAAGAATATCAACATGATTAAACAAATGCTCGTGCATGAAGTAATAGTAACTTTGGATGTTGTTTTTATCCATTGGATAATATTCATCCAAATTAAAAGATACCACGTTAGCAAAACTTAAACCTTCTTCTTTGTGCATTCTTACAAGTTCTTCGTAAACTTTTATAGGCGAAGACCCAGTTGCAAGACCTAAAACACAAGGTTTGTTTGCTGCGCTTTTTTCTTTAATTAAAGTAGCTATTTCTTGAGCAACGATAATTGAAGCATCTTGCGAAGATTCGAAAATAACATTATGTATTTTCTCAAAACGTGTTTCTTCAAATTTACCGGCTTCTCTGTATTTAATTGGTTCTGTTTGCATATTACGTGTAATTTGTCCTTAGTTATCCAAAACTATCTTTTTATTGTTTTAATGTCTTAAAATTTCGACCAGTAACTTCTAGTTATAGACAAAAAAATCAGTTGAGTGACGTGTTTATTTGCTAAGCGCTTATTTTTCGGTTTTAATCTCTAAACTGTGTTTTGCATAATTTAAACCAAGTGCTTCATACCTTTTTGTTAGATGAATAAGGCGTGTTTGAAAATCGTTCCAATCTTTAGTTTCATAGCTAGACCATACTACTTCAGATAACGCTGTAAGCCTTGGTAAAACCATATATTCAACCTGTTCTGGTGTTTTGATGTATTCGGTCCATACATTGGCTTGTGCGCCTAAAATGTATTTTTGTTCTTCTTTGGTTAACTCTTTTGGTAACGGGTTGTAACTATAAACTTGTTCTACGGAAGTGTTTCCGCCAATAGCAAGAGGTTCGTTAGTTCTATCTTTTGTTTGGTAGAAATCAAAATAACAAAAACGAGTAGGCGTCATCACTACATTATGATGCATTTTTGCAGCTTGAATACCTCCTTTTTCACCACGCCAAGACATTACGGTTGCGTTTGGTGCTAAACCACCTTCTAGAATTTCATCCCAACCAATAATATTTCGTCCTTTAGAGTTTAAGAATTTTTCAATACGTCGAATAAAATAACTCTGTAATTCATGCTCGTCTTTTAAGCCTTCTCTTTTAATAATATCTTGAGCTAATTTACTGGCTTCCCATTGTTTTTTTGGAGCTTCATCGCCTCCAATATGTATTAATTTACTAGGGAAAAGCGCAATAACCTCTGTTAAAACATCTTCTAGGAATTTAAAGGTTTCTTCGCTTGGTGCATATATTTCTGGAAATACGCCCCATCTTTTTCCAACTTCATATTGTTCGCCTGTGTTTCCAAGTTCTGGGTAAGCCGTAATGGCAGCAAGAGAGTGTCCTGGTAATTCTATTTCTGGAATTATGGTAATGTGTCTTGTTTCCGCGTAAGCGACAACCTCCTTAATATCTTCTTGAGTGTAAAAACCACCGTAAGGTTTACCATCGTATTTCACGTCTGGTTTATTCCATGTGTTGCCATGACCAACAATAGTTTCTTTTCTAATGCTACCAATAGAAGTAAGTTTTGGATATTTTTTTATTTCTATACGCCATCCTTGATCTTCGGTTAAGTGCCAATGAAAAGTGTTCATTTTGTGCATGGCCAATATGTCTATGTATTTTTTAACGAACGATACTGGGAAAAAATGACGAGCAACATCTAAATGCATGCCTCGGTAAACAAATTTTGGACTATCGACAATACTTGTTGCAGGAATTGAAACTTCTGTTTGAGTGTTACTAGCAGTTGCAGGTAAAGGAATTAACTGACTTAAGGTTTGAATTCCATAAAACACACCAGCGCTTGTTTTACCAGTAATTGTAATTTGATTGTAGCTTACAGAAAGGGTATAACCTTCATTGTTTTCTATGGTTTCATCTAGCTTTAATAGAATGTTTCCTTGGGTTTCTTTAGAAAAAGGAATGCTTTTACCAGAAACAGTACTTAGCATTTCAGAAAGGTATTGTCCTTCATTTTCTAATGCCGTTTCTGCAGTAATTACAGTGTTTTTATCTAGCAAAAATCTGCCTTCGGAAATTTTTAAAGATGTAGGTTTTGGAATAATGTGGTAATCTGCTTCGGCATTGATGACCTTTGCGTATTTGTTTGAACAGGCTGAAACAATGATGCACAGCGCAATTAGTAGAGTGTTTTTCATTATGAGTGTGTTGTTAGTATTAATTTTTTAAAAAACAATAAGTTCGTCGATTAGAATTAGCGAAGCGTTACCAGCTCTGCGATGCCCTTCTGGTATTGGATTAACGCTTTTAGCTTTAACTTTTATGGCTTTTACTTGTGTTTTTTCGAATTCTATAGTAGATTTTACTTTGTTTCTGCCTTGAGTATGGCTGGCTTCTAGTTGTTTAATTTCGCCTAGTTTGGTAAAGGTTTTGCCGTCTTTAGAGCCATAGATTTCAATGTATTCGGGAACATAAACGCTAGAGTTTGTAAACCTAAGACTTGTAACTTCTAGAGATTGAATGTCTGTAAGTTTTTCGAAGATTAAATCGACATCTAAATTACCTCTTATGTTTTGCCAATTACGATCGCCACGGTTTAATTTTCCGAAGTTTAAATCTATGAGCTTGTTTGTTTCTTTTGCACCGGTAATTTTTGGTGTATTATAAACAACTTTGGCGCCAACGGCTTTATGTATAGGAAAGGTTTTTTCTGAAATATTGCCTATTTGTTCTTCTTTATAAAAAGTGGTTGCTTTTAAAGTGGTTGTATTTTGAATATAGAAAGGATTCTTGTATTTTATAGAAGTTAGCGAAGGTTCTGTACCATCTAATGTGTAGTAAATATCCATGCCATTAACTTCGGTTTTAAGAGCAATTTCTATACTACCATTTTTTTGTCCAGTATGGTATATTCTAGCATTATAAGCACTTGTTGCATAACGTTCGCCTTTTTGATCTAAACGTTTAAATTGGTTAAGTAAACGGTTTGTAAAATCATCCCAGTTTTTATCGGCTTGACTGGTCCAACCATTTTCCGCTACAGCGTATAAACGCGGAAATGTCATGTAGGTTATTTGGCTCCAATTTCTAAGCGATTCTGTCCATAAATTACCTTGAAGACCCAAAACATGTTTGCCTTGTTCGGTAGTTAAGCTATCGGAAATTATTTTATAATTATAAGTGTCTTTTAAAAAAGAGTAGGCGTAACCAAGATTCGGTTCTAAGTCGTCGTCACCTTGTTTTAAATCGAAATAGCAGTATCGTGAAGGTGTCATAATTACATCGTGTCCTTGTCTAGCTGCTGCAATGCCACCTTTTTCTCCGCGCCAAGACATAACAGTTGCGTTTGGAGCTAAACCACCTTCTAGAATTTCGTCCCAGCCAATCATATTTTTACCGTGGGTATTTACTATTTTTTCTACACGTTTAACAAAATAGCTTTGTAGCTCGTGTGTATCGGCAAGATTTTCTTCTTTCATGCGGAGTTGGCAATCTAGATCGACTTCCCATGCTTCTTTATTACATTCATCGCCACCAATATGCATGTAATCAAAAGGAAATAAATCCATAACTTCACCTAAAACATTTTCAACAAACTCAAAGGTGACTTCTTTGCCAGGACAATAAGTGTTGTTTCTAACTACACCACCTGTACCTACGTAAAAAGGGCCTGTAGAACACGAAATTTCTGGGTAAGATGCAATAGCTGCTAAAGAGTGACTAGGCATGTCTATTTCTGGAATTATCTCTATATATCGTGCTTTGGCGTAAGCTACAATTTCTTTAATATCGTCTTGCGTGTAAAAACCGCCGTATGTTGCTTTTTCGCCAGGTTGCTGTGTTGGGCGTCCCCACCAATTAGAAGTGTTTTCATCTTTATCATTTTGGTTTACACGCCAAGCGCCAATCTCTGTTAATTTTGGATATTTTTTAATTTCTATGCGCCATCCATTATCGTCTGATAAATGCCAGTGAAAACGATTTAATTTTACTTCTGCCATAAAATCAATAGCATCTTTTACTTCTTCTTTTGTGAAAAAATGACGAGAAACATCGAGCATATAACCACGCCATTTAAAAGCCGGTTCGTCTTTAATGGTAACAGCGGGAATTCCCCAAATGGTATTTGTTTGTTTTTCTTTGGAATAAAATGTTGTAGGCAGTAATTGTCCAATGGTTTCCATAGCATAGAAAAAACCGGCTCCTGAAGCCGATTTTATATGTATGCCACCTGTATTTACGACTAATTCGTAAGCTTCAGGGTTGAGAGATTTTTCAGTATAAAAAATAATATCTGCTTGTTCATTATTTATACTTATTTCTGGGATCCATCCGGATGCGGTTTCAAATTTTTTTAAAAAATTGGTTGCAATGGCTTGTTGTTCTTTGTTATTAACTGACACAGTTGTTTTATCGTTAATGATAAAATGTCCGTCGCCTTCTATTAATTCTGCTGGTAACGGGATAATTGCAGTTTCTCCTATTTTTAGTTCTTTTTTATCGCATGATGTAAGTGCTAGTAAGAAACATAATAAGTATGGGGTTAATGTGCTTTTTATCTTTCTAAAAGGGGTACTCATGTTTTTGTTGATGTTAGAAGTTAGTGTTGTTAATCGTTTACTTTTTAGCGGTGTAAAAAAATAAACTGATTTTATCTTCACATATTAGTTTGTTATAAAAATATACTTATTTCTGTTTTATGAGTTTAAATTTCGACCAATAACTTAGGGTTATAGATAAAAGTCGTTTTCGTCTTACGTCTTTAAGGTTTTATAAAAGGTTAAAGGAATATTATTCAGTAATCATGTAGATTATAGCGTACTAAGTTGTATTTGTAGGTTTTAAGAGCGAGAATTTATGCTGTGTTTAGGTGCGTATTTGGGGGTAAATACTGCTTTTTGTAAGATAAAAAATACGTTTTGTGTTAGGGATTATCCTAGTGATAATGGGCTTTTAGGTTGTGTTTTGATTATTTGTCGAGAGCTAGAGGTCATTGGTCGAAATAGTTACCTGTTAACTTTAAAGAACTTATAAATTTATTACATTCTTAATGTAAATTTTAAAAGTATTAATATTAAAAGTATTCTATATTGTTTAATCAATATTGAGTGTTGATTAATATTTTTGCCTGAAAATAAAATTAAGAATATCTAAAAAAAAATATTGTTAATTAACTCGAATTTCTATGAAAATTAAATTAAAAAATTTCTCTTTCTATCGAAAAAAAGAGCACTTAAGTTTTTTCTTGAGCGTATTGGTTTTTTCGTGCGTTTCTGCCAGTTACGGTTTGGAACCTATTAAGAGTGTAGAATCTAAAAAAACTACAAACTATTTACAACAACAAGTAAAAGGACTTATTACAGACGTTAACGGGCAACCTATTCCGGGTGTTAATATTGTTGAAAAAGGTACAACAAACGGAGTTCAATCTGATTTTGATGGGGGCTTTTTTATTAGTCCATCAAACGAGAATGCCGTTTTGGTGTTTTCATTTGTTGGTTTTCTTACAAAGGAAATCCCTATAGGTAACCAAACAGATATTACAGTTATACTAGAAGAAGATATATCTCAACTAGATGAAGTTGTAATTGTTGGTTTTGGTTCTCAAAAATCAAGCAAAGTTGTTAGTTCTATTGCTCAAGTTACTGCTGAAGAGCTAAAAATAGATCAAAGACCGGTAACTAGTGGGTACTCTGCTTTAATAGGAGCTGTTCCTGGCTTGGTACTAAGCAATAATAATGGTTCTCCTGGTGCTGTACCAAATATTTCAATTAGAGGAACAAGTACTCTTAACGATGGTACTTTACTAATTATAATAGATGGGTTTGAAGGCTCTCTATCAGATATTGATCCACAAAGTATAGAAAGTGTATCTGTATTAAAAGACGCATCTGCTGTTGCTGTTTATGGTGCTCGTGGAGCTAACGGTGTTCTACTTGTAACAACTAAAAGAACTAATAGAGACGAAAAAGTAGCTGTAAGTTATAACTTTAGCTCATCGATACAATCTAAACCAGATTTACCTTCAACATTAAACTCATTAGAGTATATGGAGTTTCAGAATACAGTAGAACCTGGTAAATGGGATGATACAGCATTAGACCTTGCAAGAAGTGGGTTTTATCCAGATACAAATTGGGCAGATGAACTTTATGAAAACACGGCATTACAACAATCTCACAATTTAACACTTACAGGAGGGTCAAAAAACACAGGGTACTTAATGTCTGCTAGTTATTTAACACAAGACGGTCTATCTTTAGGTGATGATAAATTTGAAAGATTAAATCTACGTTTAAAAATAGATACAGATGTTACCGATTGGTTAACAGTGGGAGTTAATGCTTTAATTAGTAATAGGACTGATACAAGTGTTATTACTGTTACAGGTAGTAATGTTAGAGGTTTACCATTTTTTCCAGTGCAGAGTGAAGATGGTTTATGGGTAGGTAATGGTTCGAGTGCCAATAGTAATCACGTAGCAGATGCTGGTTCGGGTTCTTTTGATACGACAGATTTAGATCGTGTTAACTTACAATTATTTGCACAACTTAAACCTGTAAAAGGCTTAACCATTGAGGAACGTGTTTCAATAATTAAAACAAACTCATTAAGAAGAGATTGGGATAATATATATGACATTGTTACATTTGATGCGTCGGATCCAGATTCATATACAAATCCAGATTCAGCAAACAGAACGTATATAAATGGACTAACACAAGACAGAAGACTTTCTTTAACCTCTTTTACTGGTAAAACCATTAGATCTTTAACTTCTGCAACTTACGATTTCGAAAAAGGTAAGCATGCAGCAAAAGCCTTTGCTGCCATTCAAACGGAAACGGGTGAAGATGAGGCATTTCAAGCCGCAAGAACAGGTTTCTTTTTTGATAATATCCTTTCATTGTCCCTAGGAGATATTGCAGATGCTGATGTAGGAAATAGTACAGGTAATGCAGAAACTAGAAATGGAAATGAAACTACATTATCTTATATTGGAAGATTAAATTATAGTTTTGATGATAAATATTTAATTGAAGCTGCCTTTAGAGCTGATGGTTCTTCTTATTTTTTAGAAAGTAATCAATGGGCCTACTTCCCTTCAGTAGCTGTTGGGTGGGTTGCTTCGAAAGAAAATTTTTTAAGCAATGCTAACTTTATAAGTTTATTAAAATTTAGAGCTTCTATTGGACAAGCCGGAGATGATGGTGGTTTAGGAGCTGTTACACAACAATTAGTTAATTTTTCTGCAGGAGGTTATCCTATAGGAGGGACAATAGGTTCGTCACTTAACGTAGCTACTTTTGTAAACCCAGATTTAGTTTGGGAAACATCTACAATTACCAACATAGGAGTTGATGCTTCATTATTTGGAGGTAAATTTCAATTCGAATTAGATTACTTCGATAATAAGCGTAAAGACATTCTTTCAAATATAGAAGGAACAGCATATGAATATGGCTTTGGTGATGCCCAAGGTAACCCTTACGACTTACAAAGTTGGGGTTGGGAATTAAACTTAACTCATAAAAATAAAATTGGAGATTTTGGTTATAGAGTTTCTGGAAATATTTCTAGTTATGACAACAAAATCACTCGTATTCAAGAAGATTCTACAGATCCTGATTTTCAAGTTGGATTAAGTGCTAATAATCGTTTAGGTTATGTTACTGATGGTTTCTTTGATGATGCCAATGAAGTTGCAGCCAATGTGTCTAGTGATGGGGCAACACTTATAGATCAAAGTGGTGTAGGAGGTTCTGATGTTGGAGATTTCAAATTTGTCGATCAATTAACCGTAGATACCGATGGTGATGGAACTATGGATGCTAGTGATGGCATCATTAATGGTGATGACCGTATTATAATTGACAGTAACAGTGACACCAATTTCAACTTCGGTTTTAATCTAGGTTTTTCATACAAAAACTTATCTTTATCTGCTCGTTTTTATGGTGCACTAGATAATAACCAGTACTTAAACACGACTAATGCATCACAACCATTTTTAGGAGATGCCGTACCTTTTTCTTACCAAACAGATGTATGGTCATCAACTAACACAAATGCATTATATCCTGCACTTACTACAACTGGTCCATTACAAGATTGGAACCTTGGAGTAGACCACCTTATAATAGATGCAGAATATATCAAATTACAAAACATTACTCTTAATTATGATTTTGGCCAAGATATACTTAGTAAAATTTCATTCATAAAAAGTATGAACTTATACGTATCTGCTGAAAACTTAGGTGTTATTTGGACAAACAGTCCGCTATACGATAGTGGTTGGGATCCAGAACTTGGTGTAAGTGCAGTGCAATATCCATTACCTTTTACAACTGCAGTTGGTCTAAATATTAAATTCTAATATTATGAATAATACACAACATAAATCCATACAATTAATTAAAAAGTTTAATATGAAATATATAAAAACATATAAGATTATACTTTTGGTTACATTACTTAGCACGTTAGTGTCTTGTAATGATTTCTTAGAAGTGGAAGATCTTGATCAGTATGAACTCACGAATCTTTATCAAACAGAAGAAGATTTAACTTTTGCTCTAGATTTTTTATACTTTTCTCTTCCAACAGCAAACCTTGAAGACAATGTATTTGCTATAGACAGTGATCAGGCTTATTTATTGCCTTATTTTTGGACAGATGATGCAACCCACAGAAATATTAATGGTGCAGGTTTTAACGGATCGGACTTTGTATGGAGCGAAAATACGAGAGCTTTAAGGTCCTTTTATAGGTATCAAGATATCGCTGATATTAACTTTTTCTTAGAAGCACTTCCAGGAGCAAGTTTTACAACAGAAGCTAACAGGGCTAGATTTGGTGCCGAAGCACGGTTTTTAAGAGCTTGGATATACGAATCTATGCTATTTGCTTATGGAGATGTCCCTCTTTTAACAAATACCATTGCGCCAACAGAACAACCAACTAGAACCCCTAGACAAGAAATTTTTGATTTTGTAATTACTGAGTTAGATGAAATTGACGATTTATTACCAAACTCATATAATGCTGAAAACTTAGGTCGTATTACAAAAGGAGCTGCGCTGGCTTTAAAGGCAAGAACGTATTTAAATGCTATTGGCTGGGTTAGTGACGTTAACGCAATGTATGCTGGTGCTGAAACTGCTTGTGATGAAATAATTAATGATATTGGTGTTTACGCTTTAGTTCCAGGTATAGAGGGTTTTAAAGCCCAATTCACTGTTGAGAGTGATTTGGTTTCTCCAGAAACTATTCTTGCTAGACATTGTGCACTAGAAACAGGAACGGATAGAGAAGACAACAAACTATCAAGACAAATTGCACTTAGAGGCTCTTATGCAAATAGCGGTACTGGACAAAGACGAGCTGGTTATAGTTCTGATTTTATAGAAGAAGTACAAACTATAAATGGATTATTTCCTAAAGATGATCCTAGTTATGATCCCACTAATCCTTGGATAAATAGAGATCCAAGACTTGGAGCTTCAGCTGTTTTATCTGGAGATATAGTGCCTGCAACAAGTGGTCTAGATGATGAATATGAATTTCAACCACACCCAAATATTGATCCTTCGAGAGATAATATAGAAACCGTAAACAGTCCAACAGGTTATCTTTTTAGAAAATATTTAGATTACACAGCGGTTGATATGGAAGATGCTGAAACCGATTTAAAAATAATTCGGTATTCTGAAGTTCTATTAATGTATGCTGAAGCTTTAGCTGGTCAAGGTAGAGATGCTGAAGCATTACCGTACTTAGATGAAGTTAGAGATCGCGTTGGTATGCCAAAATACGCAGATATAGGTTTACCAACTGTTACTAGAGGAACAACAGGTAATCAAATGATAGATGCAATCCTTTTAGAAAGACGTTATGAATTTGCAGGTGAAGGCCCACAAAGATGGTTTGATATCTGGAGATATAAATTAGCCGACCAAGTTATAAAGCCTGTATTTGGTATCCCTGTAAGTGAAGCAGAACCAGGAGACTTAGTAGGTGAAAAATATAGAGCTAGTAATAATGACAGTTTTGAAAGAGTATGGGATGATAAATATTACTTATTACCAATATTTTTACCATTCTTAGATGCGAATACTAATTTAACTCAAAACCCTAACTATTAAAAATAGTTAAATTAGTAAAAGTTATCAAAAAAGTAATATATATGTTTATATTACTTTTTTGATAACTTTTTTTATTCCATTAAATTTAAGTGTGTTAAAGGGAGAGGGTATAGATTAATTAGAACTTATTTTTTAACAAAAAATCATTTTGCAGGTTTCTCAAACCAATATTAAGCTTTACTTAAGAGACTAATTAAATAGATCATAACTTTAAAGAAACAAACTTCCTAATTTTTTTAGTACATATATTAATCAATATTAATTTTAGATGATAATGTTAATCTAACACAGAATCCTGGGTACTAAAATTCAGAGTATTTATTCATAATAAAACCTCCAATGATTTTAAATCATTGGAGGTTTTTAATTTGGTTTAAACACCTAGAATATTAAAATTTTATATACCCCAATACCATAATTTAATCAATTTTCTATTGTCTGTATAAAAAGGGTTCTTTTTTAGTTAATAAAAAATTAACATGATTTTAATACTTATTTGTCGAATGGCAGGTGTTGTTTGTCGAAATTCTTATCTTCATTACGTTTAGAATATATAGGTTTATTATGTTTTTAACATTGTTTTATGAAAATAAACGCTGCAAAACCGAATTCCTTTAAGAATTTTTTTGCTTTCGTTTGTTTTTTTTAGAAGATGTTTAAAGACGAAAAGCTACTACTAACCACAAAATTTTTTAACTATTAATTAACTCACATTTCTATGAAAATTAAATTACACAATTTCGCTTTCTATCGAAAAAAAAGGCACTTAGGTTTTTTCTTGAGTGTTTTGGCTTTTTCGTGTGTTTCTGCAAGTTTTGGTTTGGCGCCAAACACGAGTGCAGATTTAAAAGTAACGCGTAGTTATTTGCAGCAACAAATAACAGGAACAATTACCGATGTTAATGGGCAACCTGTACCAGGTGTTAATATTAGGGAGAAAGGAACAGGAAACGGAGCGCAATCAGATTTTGATGGAGGCTTCGCTATAACACCGTCTAAAGAAAATGCTGTGTTAGTGTTTTCATTTGTTGGATTTAAAACTCAAGAAGTTACAGTAACTAATCAAAAAGTTTTAAAAATAACTTTGGAAGAAGATATTGCTGCTCTTGATGAGGTTGTTGTTGTTGGGTATGGTACTCAGAAAAAAGTAAATTTAACCGCAGCAGTATCTCAAATTGGTGCAGAAACTTTTGAAAACAGACCTTCAGCAAACGTTGCTCGTTCATTACAAGGTTCTGTACCAGGTTTACAAATTAGTAACTCGTCTTCTGGTGGAGCACCTGGTGCTGATACCAATATAAATATACGTGGTTTTTTAACTAGCGCAGGTAGCGGTGGTAATGTTCAAGAATCTTCGCCATTAGTGCTTGTAGACGGTATTGAAATGAATTTAAATGATATTGACCCTGAAAGTATCGAAACTGTTTCTGTACTTAAAGATGCTGCAGCAGCATCTATTTATGGGTCGCAAGCTGCTGGTGGGGCTATATTGATTACCACAAAAAGTGGTAGTAATATGAAAGGGAAGATGAGAGTAACTTATAGTACTAACTTCGCTTTAACGAAACCAACAAAAATACCTGAATTAGCCAGCGCTATTGATTTTGCTTATACAGTTAATGATTCTCGTATAAATAATAATCAAAATCCATATCACGATGAAACAGATTTAGCTAATATTTTGGCCAATATGGCAAACCCTGGAAGTGCGCCATCATTAGGTGTTAATGCTGCGGGTACAAACTGGAACTATACCAGTATTGGAATTGATGCTACAGGTGCTACCGATTGGACTGATGTTTTATATAAAGATTGGGCTGAAAGAACTAAACATAACTTAAGTATATCAGGTGGAGATCAAAAAATAAACTATTATTTCTCTGCAGGGGCTTATGATGAAGGTGGTCTTTTGAAAGTAGGAAATGAATCTTTTCAACGATACAATCTTGATGCAAAAATTTCTTCACAAGTTAATAAATGGTTAAAAATAGAGTTATTAACTAAAGTTTTAAAAAGCTACTCAGATTACCCAACGCAAGGAGGGACAGATAATGACTTATCAGGAGTTTTAGACTTATTATCTAAAATAAAACCAACCTTTCCATTAGTAGATCCTATTTATGGAGAAGAATGGCTTGGACACTCTTATTTTCCGTTTTGGGATACTCAACGTGTTAAAACAGAAAAAAATCAACTTGTTTTATTACCAAGATTTATTATTGAGCCTATTAAAGACTTGAAATTAAATGTTAATCTTAATTATAAAAGAAGTAATAACTATGAAGAAGAGAGTATTTTATCAGTTCAAGAAATAAGACCTAACGGCTTTATTGATAGAGTAGCGCAGCAAAACACTTCTTATTCTCCGGCTTTCGCAACAACCGAATATTTTTCTCCAAACATTTTTACGACTTATGATAAAGTAATTGGGAACCATACTGTTAATGCTACCGTAGGATACCAAAGTGAGGTAAACAATTTTCATAGTTTAGGTGCACAGACCGATTATTTAATTTCTGATAATGTAGTTTCTATAAATGCATCTTTGGATGATGACCAACTTGTAAGTGAAGCTATAACACATTGGGCAACACAAAGTGTATTTAGTAGATTTAGATATAATTACAAAGAAAAATATTTATTAGAATTTAGCTACCGAAGAGATGGTGCTTCTAGATTTGCTCCAGAGGATAGATGGGCTGGTTTTCCAAGTTATTCGGCTGGATATAACGTAGCTAAAGAGGATTTCTGGCCTATAGATGCTATTAGTACCTTCAAATTAAGAGGGTCTTATGGTACATTAGGAAATCAAAATGTTAGTAATTATTTATATTTATCTAATATAGAATTAAATACTGGCGGAACAAGCTATTTGTTTGATGGTCAGCGCGAAACTTACACTTTTACGCCAGGTTTAGGCAGTGAAAACTTAACTTGGGAAAAAGTAAAAACTACCGATATTGGTTTTGATCTTAGCGCATTTAACAACAAACTGGATATAGGTTTTTCTTGGTATCGCACAGATATCGAAGACATGGCTACAAGTGGTCTTAATTTACCTGCACAGTTAGGAACAGGTGCTCCTGTAGCAAACGCTGGAATTTCAAGAGTTCAAGGATGGGAAGTAGAGGCTAAATGGAGACAAAATATAGGTAAAGATTTTAGTTATAATATTAGAGCTGTACTTTCTGACTATACAAGAAGCATTGTAGATTACCCTGTTCCTGATGGAACAGCAACACAATCTTTAACTCAAACCTACTACCCAGGACAGGATTTAGGTGCGATTTACGGTCTTACATGGGATGGCTGGTTTTTAACAGATGAAGAAGCTGCAAATCACCCTGTAGATCAAAGTGCAGTTACTGGTTGGGCTTATTCAGCTGGTGATACAAAATATAAAGATCTTGATGGTGACGGATCTATAAACAGAGGCGCATGGGAAGTTGGCGACACTGGAGATTGGAGTGTACTTGGTAATACCACGCCTCGTTATCAATATGCAGTAAATCTTGGTTTTGTATATAAAAATTTAGACTTTAATGCTTTTATACAAGGTGTTGGAAAAAGAGATGTCGTAGTATCTAATCACCAAAGATTTAGAGGTCCTGCTCAAGGTGCATTCCATGCTAATGTTTGGGTAGAACACTTAGATTACTTTAGACCTGAAGATACTACAAATCCATTAGGGCCAAATTTAGATGCTTATTTCCCAGCACCATACTCTGCTAACCCAGGTAGAAATAACAAAAATTATAGTCAAGTAGTTGACCGTTATATACAAAATGGAGCTTATGCCAGATTAAAAAGTTTACAATTAGGATATACAATTCCTAAAGATGTAACTAGCAAGCATGGTATAACCAATTTTAGACTTTATGTTACTGGAGAAAACCTATTTACAGTTAATGATATGCTCTTCTTTGATCCAGAAAATATTACAGCTGGTGTAACAGGTAGTGCCATATCTTACCCGTTACAGAAAATTGTATCCATGGGATTAAATGTATCATTCTAATTATAAAATTGTAGAAATATGAAAAATATATTAAAATTATTTATTTTAAGTACAGCAGTGACTTTGTCGTCTTGCGATGACTTTTTAGAAAAAACACCTTTAGATGTTGTCTCGGAGGTTGATTTTTATAGCACACCTGGTGATTTAAGAGCATCCGTTAATGCTTTTTATAATGATTTGCCAAGTTGGTCAAATACTTCTGTAGGTTTTTCTGTATTACCCGATCTCGATTCTGATATGGGTATTGCTGAAAATATTAACTCTAGACTTAGTGGTCAAACAGGTATAGCTACAGAGTCTTCAAACTCAGTTTGGAGTTGGGACGAGGTAAGAGAAGTTAATTGGCTTTTAGATCATGTAGATCAAGCAGAAGGTGATCAAACAGAAATTGACCAATATATAGGAGAAACTTATTTCTTTAGAGCGTATTATTATTTTAATCTTTTAGTTGATTATGGTGATTTACCAATATTTGATAAATATTTTGATGATAAGGATGAAGAGTTTTTATTTGCTGCTAGAGAACCAAGAAATGAAGTAGCCGATTTTATACTTTCAGATTTAACCACTGCTATTTCTTTATTACAATCTTTTCCAGATATCGCAACAAGTCCTCGTGTAAGTAAAGAAGCTGCACTATTGCTAAAAGCAAGGATTGCTCTTTATGAAGGTACATGGGAAAAATATCACAATGGTACAGCTTTTGGAGTAGCTGGGTCTAATGGCTCTGCTTATTTGGAAATCGCTGCAGATACTTCTGAAGAACTTATCGATAGTGGTGTGTTTACGCTTCATGATGATTACTCTACTTTATTTAACCAAATTGGGCTTAGCGGTAATAGCGAAGTGATGCTTTGGAGAGATTTTAATGACGATTTAGGTTTTAATAATAGCTTACAAATTTCTTGGCCTAACCGTTGTGCTTATACTAGGGAAGCAATACGTACCTATTTATGTATTGATGGCGACCCTATTTCAGTAAGTGATTTATATGATGAAGGAGATAAGTCTTTAGCGACCATAGAAGTAGACAGAGATCCAAGATTAGCGGCTTTAATAATGGTGCCTGGAGATTTAATTAAAAGAGATGGTAGCTCAACTGTTGCTTATATAGCTCCTGATTTTACTACTGCCAATGCAGGACTTACGGGGTATGAATCACAAAAATATAGAAATATTGACATAGATCCTGTTACTAGCGATTTTACTAAAAACACGTCTAAGGTTATAATGCGTTATGCTGAAGCGTTATTAATTTTTGCTGAAGCTAAAGCAGAATTAGGTACTATTACTCAGGCCCATTTAGAAAAGTCTATTAATAAGCTACGTACCCGCGTAGGTATGCCTGGTATAACGTTAGGATCAATAACTACAGATCCTGATTGGCCAAATTATGGCTATGACCTTACAGATATTTTATATGAAGTCCGTAGAGAACGTACTGTTGAACTTATGGCAGAAGGCTTTAGACTTGATGATTTATTACGTTGGAGAGCTCATGAATTAGTTAATGGAACAACCCCTAGAGGTGCGTATTTTTATGATGGTATTGTAAATTCAGATACACCCGAATCAAATGTAACGCTAGATTCTGAAGGTTATATTGCACCATTTATTAATTCAGATCCTTATAATTTTGATGAAACTAAAGCTTATTTATTGCCTATACCAAGTAATGAATTAATACTTAACCCTAATTTGTTGCCACAAAATCCAGGTTGGTAAAATTTAATAATTAGTTTTTAATTAAAAAGCTCAACATCAAATTTTGATGTTGAGCTTTTTGTTTTATCATAAAAAAACAATGAAACAGATTTTTACATGGCGTCTTTTAATTCTTGCTTTCAATAATTGTTTTTTACAACCCTCTACTAGATTTCCATAAGAATAAAGAGTTTTGCATATTAACCATTCTAAAATAGACACCACAATTTCAGTATTAAATTAGCCATATTTAGTGGTTTGTAATCCAGTGGCTGAACAAGGGAATCTTATTCTTTTATAACAGGAGCATGAGGGATTACAATACCAAAGCAAAAGGCTAATCTCCATAATTTCTCAATTTTCTCATTTCATAACAAAAAGAACAGACTTATTACATAAAGTGTAGTATAAGTGTAACCCCCTTTTATTAATGGTTTACATAGGTTTTTTGTTAATTTACGTATTGTTGTTTGGAGCGAGAATTAACTGCTTTACCAAATTGTAGATAGTTTTTTACTAAAACCAATAATGCCTAATTTTAAATCAAAAAAATAATGAAACAGATTTTTACATCACTTCTTTTAATTGTAGTTATTAATAGCAGTTCTTTTTCGCAAACTTCAACTGGGTTTCCAGAAGAATATAAAGTTTTACATATTGAACCTTCTAAAACAGATTCTACAATCTCAGAAGCAAATTCACCACATTTAGTAGTTTATAATCCAGAGGCTAAACAAGGGAAGCTTCTTTTCTTTATGCCAGGAACAGGAGGGATTGCACTAAAAGGGCCAAAGAGCTTATTTGCTACAGCCGTAAATCAAGGCTATCACGTTATTAATATATCATACATTAACACACCAGCAGTGGCGCAAATTTGTAGAGGAAAAGTGCTTGCTGAAAATTCTAATTGTACTAAAGAATTCAGAACTAGACGTATTTATGGAAATAATAATTTCTCATTAATTGATGATGCTCCTCAAGATGCCATAGTGAATAGATTAACTAAGTTACTTATTTATCTATCGGAACATGATAAAACAGGTAATTGGGATACTTACTTAGAAAATGGAGTTCCTAAATGGAGTGAAATTGCAGTTTCTGGTCAGTCTCAAGGAGGCGGAATGGCCGCTTTTATAGCTAAAGAACAATTGGTATCGCGTGTAGTAGATTTTTCCGGAGGCTGGGATTATTCAGATAAACCAAAAATAGCGAAATGGTATTATTCACCAAGTGTAACACCAAGCGATGTTTGGTATGGTACATATCATGTTACAGAACCTGCAGCCAAAATAATAAAAGAAAGTTATGACGCTATGGGGATTCCAGAAAGCCATATTTATCCTTTTAATTTACCTGTTCCAGAAGGTAAAAAAGGCCATTCTAACGGTGTTAGAAATATTGGATATGTAAATGATTGGATAGAATTATTGGGTAAGGGTAATTAAGCTTCAATAATTTTTATTTCTTGATTTTTTTTATAATAAAAATGCGGTATCTGTAAATTTTTTTAGAGGCTATTTTTTTTAATAAAAAGGAGGTACTTTTACGTAGAAACCCATGCTTTTTTTAAACTTATAGTTCTTTATAATGCGTAATATATATATCAATATATTTTTTTTAATAGCTTTTTCAAATAGCATATTTGGGCAGGAGCATGAGGAAAAGCATATTGATTATTCGCAACAACGAAAAAAAGTAAGAGTTTTAGTCAATCAAGGGGAAATGGAACAAGCCCTAATGTTAAGTATCGATATTATTGAAAAGGCAAAAAAGCATAATGAAGATGATGCCGTTGCATTAGGGTATATCCAAATTTCGGGTATACTATGTACTATAGGGAAACATTTGGAGAGTTTGCAGTATTTGGATTTAGCAGACCAAATAATTTCCGAAGAAAAATTAGTGACAGCAAAAATTAAAATTTACGAAAATTATGGTAGAAATTATTCTGCACTAAAACTAAATGATAAATCCATTAAATTTCTGAATAAAGGACTTCGTCTTTATGAAACCAAAAAAACAACTTCCTCCGAACTCTTAGCCACGTTATATATTAATAAAGCATCTGCTTTTTTAAATACAAAACACAAAATAGATTCTTCATTATTTTATCTTCATAAAAGCTTAAAAATTAAGGAATCATCTTTTAAGTATGCCGTGATTTCAAATTATTATTTAAAAACAAATAGAAATATTGACTCTGCGAGGTATTACCTAAATAAGTCTAAGATGTTCATGCAGGGAAAAAAGGTTTCGGCATACCATAAATCTATTTTATTACAAGCGCAGGGTAACTTTTATAAATCTATTAAAGAATATCAAAAAGCTATAGATTATTATGAAGAATGCCTAAATATTTCTATTAGAATGAAGAAATATATAGAGGTTAAATTGGTGTATAAGCTCCTTTCTGAAACCTATGAGTTGCTTAATCAAGAAAGCCGAGCGCATGAGTATCTTTTGAAATACACCACTTTTAATGATAGCGTAAATATAATATATAAAAAAAACGTAGATGTTGTAATAAGTGGGTTTTTAAAAAGTCAAGAGCAAAACCATAAAGAAAAAGAAAAACAATTTAGTTACTTGTTAGGGGGTGGGATTTTACTCTTCATTACAATAACAGGGTTTGTTATCTATTACTATAGGAAAAAACGTTTGGGTTTAATAAAAGATAAAGAAAACGTTATAAAGCAGAAAAACTTAGAGCGTGATAAACTTAAACAAAAGCTTAACGTAGCTTTTGATGAGGTGATTTCTTTAGCGAAAGAAAATGATGCTTCTTTTTTAATTAGATTTCAAGAGGTGTATCCCAAAGTATGCGAAAAACTTTTGGAAGTTAATTCGAAACTAGTCAACACAGAATTATCATTATGTGCTATGATTTGGCTTAACTTTTCTTCAAAAAATATTGCACAATACACTCATGTTCAACCAAAAACAGTGCAAACTAAAAAATATAGATTACGTAAAAAACTAGACCTTCCAGAAGGCACCAATCTTTACGTTTGGATTAAAAACTTATAATATTTGTTGCTTAAAACACATTCTTCTACCACACTCTATTTAAATATAAAGCATACAACTAGTCATTCCGCCGTCTGTTTTTAAAAATACGCCATGGAATTTCATTTTAGATATCCATAATTTTAAACCCGCCATTTTTATAATCTCCTAATATCTTCAATCTATATTTAAAATATAGCAAAACATCTGTGTTTACAATAGATGTAGTATAAGTGTAACCTCCAAAACACGGTCTTTTTTACGGTTTTTATGTTTATTTACGTAGAAGCTAAGGCTAAACTGCATGATAAAATAGTGCTAGTTACACTCTACTTCAAAACTAACTCTCACTCAAATTAATTAACTTTATGAAAACAAGAACTGCAAAATTACTTATTCTATTTCTAGTCACTCACCTATTAAGTACGCAACATATTTTTTCTCAAGAAAAAACAATTTCAGGAAATGTTGTAGATGAAACAGGATTGCCTGCTACCGGAGTTAACATTATAATAAAAGGAACTTCAAGAGGTGCTCAATCTGATTTCGATGGAAATTATGCCATTAAAGCCAGCCCAGGGCAAACGCTAATTTTTTCATATTTAGGTATGGAAACCCAGGAACAAGTTATTGGTACTTCCGCTACTATAAATATTACCATGAAAGAAGATGCGCAGTCCTTAGACGAAGTTGTAGTAACCGCAATGGGCATTGAACGTGCCGAAAAAACATTAGGTTATGCCGTTAGTTCAATAAAATCTGAAGATTTTGAAGAAGCAAGAGAAACCGATGTACTTCAAGCATTACAAGGTAAACTATCGGGGGTTCAAATTACCGGCGGCGGCGGCGGTGTAGGAACTTCTACAAAGATAACAGTAAGGGGGCTTACTCGTATATTTGGAGATAATAACCCTTTATGGGTCATTGATGGGGTTCCTATATCAGATAGTAATAGTTCAGACGGTGGTATTTCAGGAGGAGCAAATTATGGAAACAGAGCCCAAGATATTAATCCAGATGATATTGAAACATTAACCGTACTTAAAGGTGCATCAGCCGCAGCTTTATATGGTTCAAGAGCATCTAATGGTGTTATTGTGGTAACTACTAAAAAAGGGAAAGGAAAAGGCGTAACCATTACCTATAGTTCAACCATGCGTTTCGATTCTCCTCTACGACTTCCAGATTTCCAAAACAGCTATGGCCCAGGTAGTTTAGGAGTTTATAGTGAGGCTGATGGCGATAATATAAAAGACGCCTCTAAAGGTTGGGGACCTGCAATTTCTAGCGGAACAGCCTACACAGATTATGCAGGTAATTTACAAACCTTTACATCGAATCCAGATCTTCAAAAAGATTTTTATGATTTAGGTTCAACTAAGGTAAATAGTTTTTCAATTTCAGGAACTTCAAACGAAGGAAAAAACAATTATAGAGTAAGTACTTCTTATAGTTCAAATGAAGGGATTTTACCTGGATCGTCTCTAGACAGATTGAATTTAGGACTTAAAGCAGGTTCTGAATTATCCGATAAATTAAACTCTGTATTCAGCATAAATTATATTAACACAGGTATAGATGGTGCAGTGGCAACAGGGGCAAATGACCCGAATATATTAACAAGTATTATAAATACTTTACCAAGAATTACCAATATAGATGTTTTTAAACCATGGGTAGCCGATGATGGAGTAACACAGCTATCTCCTGTTGATGCTGATGGAACCAATAACCCGTATTGGATTGTTAATGAAAATCAAAGAACAGCCGATACCGAAAGATTTTTTGGAAATGTGGCGCTTACTTATAGTCCTATAGATCATTTTTCTATGTTAGGAAGAGTGGGATATGATACCTATAACACAAAATATTTTAGAAATAACCATAAAGGAACCATAGGACTTCTTGAAGGTAATTACAGACAATCTACTACAAGCAGAAACGAAATAACTTTAGATTATTTAGCAACTTATGATAATTCTTTTGAAGATTTTGATGTCACTTTAAGAGGAGGAATGCAATGGAACCAAAGAACAACTGATATTATTGGTAATATTGGTGAAACGCTTACCATCCCAGAACTTTTTGCCCCAGGTAATGTAGCAAGTAATGTCCCTTTTAACAATTATTCTCAAACACGTGTTTTTGGAGCTTTTGGAGATTTTACAATGACTTATAAAAAATGGCTTACCTTAAATGCAACCGCTAGAAACGATTGGTCTTCTACATTACCAGAAGCTGATAACAGTTATTTCTACCCATCTGTAGCGTTAAGTTTTATTTTTTCCGATGCCTTTAATATTAAGAGTAATATTTTTAGTTATGGTAAATTAAGAGGAAACTGGGCTAACGTAGGGAGTGATACAAGCGCATATCAATTAGATTATTTGTATTATCCTCAATCAAGTTGGTATGGACAATTTAGTACAGGAGGAACATTTCCTTTTGATGGTCAGCTCGCTTTTTCTGGTCCAAACTCCCTACCAAATTCAAACTTAAAACCAGAAAATCAATTAAGTAAAGAAATTGGTATTGAATTAGGATTTTTTAAAAACAGATTTACATTAGATGCAACTTATTATAAGACTAATACTACCGATCAAATTATAGCATTATCTACCTCGCCTTCTACAGGGTATAGTTCTGCTTGGACTAATTTAGGAGAAATCTCAAACACAGGTTTTGAACTGGAATTAGGAATAAAACTGATTAGAGCTAAAGGGTTTAAATGGGACGTAAATTACAATTTTACAACTAATGAAACCATTATTGAAGATTTAGGCGATTTAGGTGTATATACTATGGCAAGTACCTATAACGGTTTAACAGTAGCTGCCGGAGAAGGACAAAGTATAGGCCTATATGGAAATAGATTTGCTAGAGCTGTAGATGAAAACGGAGATACTATAGAAGATCAAATACTAGTAGGAAGTACCGGTTTACGTTATGAAGGTAACACAGAACGCTTAGGAGATATAATGCCAGACTTTACTATGGGGCTTACTTCTGTATTTAGTTATAAAGGTTGGAGACTATCCACAACTTTCGATTGGAAAGAAGGCGGTGTTTTGTATTCGCAAACCGTATCTAACCTAAGAACTAGTGGTTTGGCTGCAGAAACAGCTGTAGATAGAGAAACACTTTTTGTAGACCCCAACACCTTTGTTGATAATGGAGATGGCACTTACTCTGAAAACACAACACCAATACCAAGCGTTCAAAGTTATTGGAGTAACTATTCTGCCGCCAGAATTCATGAAAGCAACACGTTTGATGCTACTTATATAAAATGGAGAGAGCTAGCCTTGTCTTATTCATTAAATAAAAAGCAGTTAAAAAAGACGCCTTTTAGCAGTTTAAGATTTAGTCTGCAAGGAAGAAACATAGCCATTTTTAACACGAGTATTCCTCATATTGATCCAGAAACAAATTTGTTTGGCTCAAGTAGTAATGGAGGAGGTATAGAATATAATGGTTTGCCTTCAACAAGTAGTATTGGGTTTGGTGTAAACGTTAAATTTTAAATAAGAAAAAGATGAAAAATACAATCATAAAAGCAAAGTATTTATTAATATTATCGATAATTATATTCAGCTTAAACGGATGTACTAAGGATATCACAGATATTAATGAAGATCCATTAGCAGTAACAACAGTACCTCCTTATCTTTTATTTCCAGAGGTCATAGTGAATATGTCTTCACAAAGAGTTATTGAATTTGCAGGTTCTAATATGCACGCCCAACAATGGGCAGGTAGTGGTGGCACCTGGAGAAGTAGAAGTAGATATACACTTGGTGTACCCTCAGTAAATAACGCATGGACCAACTGGTATACTACCTGTTTAAAAAATTTATCTTTAGTAGAATTATTAGTTGAAAAAGATTATCCAGATGACATATATATTGTTGCTCAAGCAAAAATATTAGAAGGTTTTATTTATTCTAATATCACGCAAGTATGGGGTGAAGTTCCTTTTACCCAAGCAGGAAATCCAGCAGAATATCCATATCCAGTGTTCGATTCTCAAGAAACTGTAATGGAGGGTATCGTAACTTTAATGGATGAGGCTATTGCAATTTTAGAACAAGATGTAGACTCTAATATTGTTGATGATTTAATTTTTGAAGGCGATAAAGCAGCATGGATTCGTTGGGCAAATTCATTAAAGTTAAAAATGCTTATGTTTATGGCAAACAAAAAGCCTAGTGAAGTTTCTAGTAGACTTCAGGAGGTAGCAAATAGCGCATTAATCTTCACTAACGAACAAGAAGCCAAATTACAATACAGTTCTGAAATTGGTAACGAAAACCCTAAGTATACTTTTATAAATAATTTTTGGGGTGGAAATATTAATTTATGGTACGCAGGAAGCCCACTAGTAAACCTTATGAACGATTTAGACGATCCCCGCAGAGCAACCTATTTTGATCAAAATACAAATGGTGTTTATGTTGGTTTAGTTCAAGGATTTACAGGTGTCGCATTTGCTTCAAAAATAAATGTAAACAATATTCTAGCAGAAACACCTGATAGATACTCAACAGCATCTGAAACCTACTTTTTATTAGCAGATGCTGCCGCAAACGAATATATTTCTGGAGGTTTAGCTCAAGCAAACACATGGTTTCTAGAAGGCGTTACATTGGCTTTAGATTATTTCGATGGTTCTCTAGGAGAGATTTCACAAACAGATAAAGATACCTACATCGCTAGTTTACCCGATTTATCGACTTTAACAAAAGAAGAGGCTTTGGATTACATTAACGATCAGCATTATATCGCTTTATTTGGTAACGGAATAGAAGCATGGAATTTATGGAAAAGAACAAAGTCGGTTGATTTTGATGTCCCTAACCTTTCTGGAGCAACAGATATAATCAGAAGATATACATATTCTAGCAATGAAGCTGCAGCGAACATAAACATACCTACAGAAGTAACTATCGAGGATCCTATGTGGTTCGAAAAATAAATAGAGCACACTCCCTTTGTTCTGTTAATAGTGAGCCAGTAGATTTTAGACTTTGAATTAGTTTTGTTTCATAAGGAAATAAAAATCGCTGGCTTATTTAATTCGTATTTTAACTGTCTATATTTCAGGAAATCACCACTTATAAAAATAGGTTAACACAACTTAAACCTTACCAAATGAGAATTTTATTAACATGTATTTCTTTATTTTTTTTATTTCTTTCTTGCGGAAATAAAGCCGCCTCTCTAAAAAATGGAGGCCCTACAAAAAAGCCCAATATCATCTTCTTATCGATAGACGATTTAAGAGCCGATCTTGGAAGCTATGGCAATAGCGAAATAAAAACACCAAATATAGATGCCTTAGCAGGAACCTCCATGGTCATGTTAAACACACATTGCCAAGCTGCAGTTTGTGCACCATCGAGAGCAAGCACCATGTTAGGTTACCGACCAGATTCTACTAGAGTTTGGCATTTAGGCGACAAGTTTAGAGAAATAAACCCCAATGCCGTTACTATGCCGCAATACTTCAATAAAGCGGGCTATTACACGGTTAATATTGGTAAAATTTTCCATAATTATATGCCCGACTCTATTTCTTGGGACGAACCAGATTTAAAACCACATCCTTACAATACCAAAGCCTACGCATTGCGCGATGCTGAAACTTATTATTACACTGAAGAAGCTCTAGAAGATCAAAAAACAAAAAGAGCACTTTTATTAGAAAAAAGAAAAGGTCAAAAAGTATATGGCGATGGCTGGAATCGAGGCCCTGCAATAGAGGCAGCAGATGTTCCGGACTCACTATATTTTGATGCTATGCAAACACAATTAGCATTAGAAACCATAGATAGAATTAAAGACAAAAATGAACCATTTTTTATGGGACTTGGACTTTATAGACCTCACCTTCCTTTTGTAGCACCAAAAAAATATTGGGATCTTTACCCTGTTGGATCTGTTTCACCAGCAGCCAACCCAAAATTACCCAAAAATGCGACAGTAATGTCTGCTAATTCTAATTATGAGTTAAGAGCATACACTAATCCTTATAAAATTGGACGCCCAGAAGATACCCCAGTTCCAGAAACCTATGCCGATTCTCTAAAAAGGGGCTACTATGCTAGTGTAAGTTACATTGATGCTTGCGTAGGAAAACTAATAGAAGGATTAAAAGAAAGAGGCCTTTATGAAAATACCGTTATTGTACTATGGGGAGACCACGGCTGGAAATTAGGCGACCATAATGGATGGGGAAAAATGACTAACTTTTATATCGACACCCATGTACCATTAATTATAAAAGAAGCTTATCAAACAGAAGGAAAACGTATTGAAGCTCTTTCAGAATTAGTAGATATTTTCCCAACACTTTGCGATTTAACAGGTATAGATAAAGCTGATTATTTACAAGGTACTAGTTTAATTCCTGTTTTTGAAAACCCAGATTTAGAATGGAAAGATGCTGTTTTTACACAGTTTAGAAGACGTGCACGTGTTTCTAAAGATGGTAACGAATACATGGGTTATTCCATGCAAACCAAGCAATACCATTATATTGAATGGTACCATTGGGATAATGATAAAAAATTGAAAGGCGATTTTGCTGACGTTGAATTATATAATCATTTTGTAGATAGTAACGAAACTGTTAATGTGGCTAAAAATTCCGAGCAGGAGGATATTGTTAAACGTTTATCTGCGCAATTGGCAAAAGGTTGGAGAGGCGCATTACCAAAAAGTAAATCTTAGAGATACAGTTAGAACCAAATAGAATTATCAAAATTTATATTTAATTATGAGAAAAAAAATAAAAATCCTCAATGCATTATGGCTTTTAGCTATTTTAGTTTTAAGTGGATGTAATCAGGAAAAAGGAAAATTAGCTAAAACTACACAGGTAAAAAGGCCGAATATTTTATTTATTCCAGTAGACGATTTAAGACCAGATTTGGGATGCTATGGAAACAGTATTGTAAAAACACCTAACATCGATAAACTCGCTAGTAATGGTGTTGTTTTTAATCGCGCTTATTGTCAGCAAGCAGTATGTACACCCTCTAGAACAAGTTTGTTGACGGGTTTAAGGCCTGACTCTACTCAGGTTTGGGATTTAAAAAAACACTTTAGAGATGTTTTACCAGATATTGTTTCATTACCTCAGTTTTTCAAAAATAACGGCTATCATACCGTAGGTTTAGGGAAAACATTTCATAATACGTTACAAGATTCTGTTGCTTGGAATGAATATTTACATGTCGATGGTTTTCCTTTCGATCCGGATGCTGTTTATATTAATCAAGAGAATTTAATTATTCAAAAAGAGCAAGAGCTTAATCGTGTAAAAAAAGGAACAGCTAAGTTCGATAAATACGGTTTTATTTATACAAAAGCCAATTCTATTGAAATGGCAGAAGTCAATGATGACGATTATTACGACGGTGCACAAACAACTATGGCACTGAAAAAAATGCGTGAATTAGGCGAATCAGATGAACCATTTTTCTTATCGGTAGGTTTCTATAAACCACACTTACCATTTACAGCTCCAAAAAAATATTGGGATATGTATAATAGTGAGGATATTCCTTTGGCAACAAATCGATTTACTCCTAAAGATAGTCCGATTTTTAGTATGCATGGTGATGCAGAACTTAGAGGGTATTCTGAAAGACACGATTTACCAAAACCAAATGAAGCATCATTATCTGAAGCGGAGCAAAGGGAATTAATACATGCCTATTATGCTTGTATATCTTACGTCGATGTACAAATAGGTCGTTTAATGGATGAGTTAGAGCGTTCTGGGCTTATGGAAAATACTATTGTTGTTTTATGGGGAGATCATGGATGGAAATTAGGCGAACACAATGGTTGGGGAAAACAAACCAATTATGAAATAGATACTCGTGTGCCATTAATTATAAGTGGTAATAACGTTAACGGAAAAGGTAAAACAAGTAAAGCCTTAACCGAGCTCGTTGATATCTACCCAACACTTTGCGATGTAACTGGCTTTGAAGTGCCTAAACATTTACATGGAACAAGTTTAAAACCTTTATTAGAAAACCCAGAAGCTAGTGTTAAAGATGCTGCATATAGTCAATTTCTATTAGGGCGATATGGTCCAAAAGCACTCAGAGGTATTGAAAGAATGGGTTATACCGTTAGAACAGGTCAATACCGTTATGTGGAGTGGTATGAGTGGAAACCAGAGAGTAAAACACGAGGTGATTTTATAACAAGTGAACTTTTTGATCATGAAATAGATGCTCAGGAGAATATTAATATTGCTAATAATTCTGAAAATAAAGTAGTTATAGCACAAATGGCAAAAGTGTTAAACAAAGGGTTTAATAATTAATTTATTTTTTTCATGGCTCTACTAAAAAAACGGCTATATTGTTTAGTGCTTTTAGTGGCTATAGCATGTAATAAACCTATAGAAAAAATTACGGTTTTAAATGAAAAATCAAAAATGAATCAAAAAGAAATGAAAACCCTGGGGCTAATAGGTGGCACCTCTTGGCACTCTACAATCGAGTATTATGCGGCAATTAATCAATCTATCAACGATTATTATGGGAATAACACCAATCCGCCTTTATTAGTTTATACGCTCAATCAGGCTGAGGTTCATAGATTTCAAAAGGAAGATAAATGGGATTCTATAGCTGGTATGTTGACGGAAGCTGCATTAAGCCTTAATAGAGCAGGAGCAGAGTCTGTTATGTTTTGTGCCAATACTCCACATAAAGTATATCAAACCGTGCAGGGGCAATTAGATTTTCCGGTAATACATATTGCAGATGCTACCGCTAAGGCAATTCATAATAAAGGTATTAAAAGTGTTGGTTTTATAGGAACTATTTACTCTATGGAATCCGATTTTGTAACCCAAAGAATTGCTGATAACGGTATAGAAGTTTTAGTTCCTGAAGATAAAGTTGTGTTGAATGAATTACATAGAATTATACAAGAAGAACTTACTTATGGAGAAGTTAAACCCGAATCGAAAGCCTATGTATTAGCGGTTATTCAGGGTTTTGTGGATAGAGGAGCAGGAGGAATTGTTTTAGGTTGTACTGAGTTTCCTTTAATGATTTTTGATGAAGATTTAGATATTCCGGCTTTTAATACCACAGACATTCATGCCATGGCAGGCGTAAATTATATTCTAAATAAATAACTAATGTTTTAAGAAAATCAAACCATCTAAACATCCCTTTACAGTCATTCTGTAAAGGGATGTTTTTTTATCATATATAATAAATTTAGATCTTTATATTTAACTTAAGCATAAATTTATAACTTGTCAT
This sequence comes from Algibacter lectus, assembly GCF_900112395.1. Classification (GTDB taxonomy): domain Bacteria; phylum Bacteroidota; class Bacteroidia; order Flavobacteriales; family Flavobacteriaceae; genus Algibacter; species Algibacter lectus. The sequence continues at coordinate 79,936 of NZ_FOLN01000011.1, read as the reverse complement.
TTAAAATACAAACATCAAAAAATGACAGTCTTTTTCAGAATACAAGAAAGTGTTTCAAAAGCATTTGGTTTATTTATCCTTTTGTTAATTTTTGTGTCATCTTGTAAAGAAAACAAAGATGAAAGTGTTGTGAAACCTAAAGAGCAACCCAATGTTATCGTTATTCTTATAGACGATGCCGGTTATGCCGATTTTGGTTTTATGGGGAGTAAAGATTTAGAAACACCAAATATTGATGCTTTAGCAAAAAGTGGTGTTATTTTAACTGATGCTCATGTAAGCGCTACCGTTTGTGCTCCATCTAGAGCGGGCTTAATGACAGGTAAATATCAACAACGTTTTGGTTTTGAGGCTAATGGAACAGGCTTTGGTGATTCTGGTGATATTGGCCTTTCGGATGATGTTTCTACAATGGCCGATGTGTTTAAAGCCAATGGATATAAAACACTAGCTTTAGGGAAATGGCATTTAGGAGCAGATAAAAGTGATCATCCAAATCAAAGAGGTTTCGATGAGTTTTTTGGTTTCGAAGCCGGGAGTCGTTCCTACTTTTCTTATAAAAATCCTAAGAAAGAAAAAATGCTTCAGCATAATAGTAAACGAGTTATGTTCGATGGGTATTTAACTGATGTTTTAGGAGATCAATCTGTAAAGTTTATTGAAGAAAATAAAGCGCAACCCTTTTTTATGTATTTGGCTTATAACGCCGTGCATACACCAATGGAAGCCAAAACGGAGCATTTAGAAAAGTATAAAAATCATCCAAGACAAGAATTGGCAGCCATGACTTGGGCTTTAGATGAAAATATAGGGAAGCTTCAGCAAAAATTAAAAGCATTGGGCTTAGCAGATAATACACTTATATATTTTTTAAGTGATAATGGTGGTGCGGCAAATAATAGTTCTAGCGGAGGACCTTTAAAAGGTTGGAAAGGTAATAAGTTTGAAGGCGGACATCGCGTGCCTTTTATTGTGAGTTGGCCTAAAATCATTAAAGGTGGTCAAACGTTTGGTGGATTATCTTCATCTTTAGATATTTTTACAACATCTTTGGCCGCAGCAAACATTAAAAAGGCCGATGATTTAATTTTAGACGGAGCTAATTTATTGCCGTATTTAAAAGGAGAAAAAACAGGAAATCCGCACGATAAATTATTCTGGAGAAAACTGGAAGAAGCAGGAGCTAGAATAGGTGATTATAAAATGGTGAGATTGCAAGATTTTGGAGCAACGCTTTATAATTTAGAAAATGATTTAGGGGAAACCACAGACTTAAAAACATTCAAAAAGGAAGAGTATCAATTATTACAAAATGAATTGAAGCTGTGGGAATCTAAAATGATGGATCCGTTATGGATTGAAGAACGGAGTTGGATGGATGTTACGCACCACATTCATAAACAATTAATGCAGAACGAAAAGGTATTATATTCTAATCCTGCGCAAATGAAAACGGTACTTTCTAAAAAGTAATGGCGTTACGGTGATATTTTTTCTAGATTAGTACGACTTTTACGTTCTAGCTGGTAAAATGATGTGTTTAAGATTAATAAAACCAGTAGTATAATTACATCGTAATAATATTGGCTTATCTTGCGGCCGTTTTAATTGTAGTTGCTACAATTAGCATAAAAGTTATAATCATGAAGAATAGTAATATTAGCGAAGATCAAGTCGCTCAAATTAATAAAGTAATAGAGAATTATTTTAATACAAATACGGAAAAAAACTCTATTCCGGCTAAGGATATTATGTCCGATTTAATAGAGGCAGGTGTTTTTACAAAAGACACAAAAAAAGGGTTACCGCTTCGTAAGGTTTTTAGAGCTTTAGATAAAGAAAAAGCATTAGATAAAATTCCTGCTGTACATGCAGAACGTACAGAAACAGCTGTTTATTGGTATTTATTAAGAGAAGGAGCAGAGTTTGTACCGAATGAAGCTATTGGTGCGGTTTCTAAAAAAGAAAAAGCTCAAGAAACTAGAGAAAATAGTGATGAGTTTTATGTTTTAGACCTATGCGATGAGGTGCTTAACGAAAAAGCATCGCGTAAGCATACCTTTCCTTTTTTACTAGGAGATATGCATAAAAGAGGAAAAACGAGAACGAAATTGCCTTTAGCAGCTTTTTATAAAGAAGCTAATTTAGTTATAGAGTTTTTAGAAAAGGAAAGTGAAGCCGATCAAGATGAAGAGAAGCTAAATGTAATGACCGTTAGTGGTATAACTAGAGCTGAACAAATAAAAAAATATAACAAAAGACGTAGAGATGTACTGCAAAAGAAAGAAATCGATTTAGTTGAAATTGATTATGCTGCTTTTGAAAATGATAAAGAAAATCGTTTAGTACGTAATAAAGAACAAGATATATTACTTTTGAAAGAGTTACTTAATGCGTATATAAAATAATTTTAATTAATATTTTATCCAGAGTTTTTCGAGAACTAGAATAGTTTTAAATGAAAAATATTAGAGCCTATATAGAAGAGACCATAACGGTAAATGATACCGATTGGACGTTGTTTTCATCTAAATTAATTAAGCGCGAGTTTAATAAAAAAGATAAACTTACCGAAGTTGGTCAGGTGGAGAACTACATCTCTTTTATAGAATCTGGTATTGCACGTTTTTTAATTCCGAAGGAAGATAAAGAGAAAGAAATCACTTTTGGGTTTTGTTTCGAAAATGAATTTATAAGCGCTTACGATTCGTTTTTAACACACAAACCATCGCTCTACCAAATAGAGGCGCTTACCAATATGGTTATTTGGAGTATTTCTTATGAAGATTTACAAGAGGTATATCAAAAAAGTTTTGTTGGTAATGTTATAGGGCGCATGTCGTCAGAGCGTTTATTTCTTATAAAATCTAAACGAGAACAGTCGCTTTTAAATGAAACTGCAGAAGAGCGTTACCTTAAGTTATTTACAGAGCGCCCAAACTTAATAAAAGAGGTGCCTTTAAAATACATTGCTTCGTATATAGGGGTTACAGCACAGGCTTTAAGCCGAATTAGGAAACGAATTTCTTAACCTAGGTTCATTGTAATTTCCATAAAGTAATAAGACCTTTGTTATCTAAACAAAGATTATGAGTATTCTTATTTTTATTATCATTTTATGGTATACAGGTTTGTTTTTTCAAACATTCTTTTTGCATCGTTATGCGGCGCATCAAACCTTTACCATGTCTAAAATAGCAGAACGTATATGTTTCTTTTTAACTTGGGTTTTTCAAGGTTCTAATTACTTAAGTGCTTATGGTTATGGCGTTATGCATAGAATGCATCATGCTTATGCCGACACAGAAAAAGATCCGCATTCGCCTAAATATGATGCCAATGTGTTTTCTATGATGTGGCGTACAAAAAACATATATCAAGACATAAATCAAAAACGAATTGAGGTTGCCGATAAGTTTACCAAAAACGTTCCACAATGGGAGTCTTTCGATAAATTTGCAAGTTCTAGAGTATCTCGATTAGTTTGGGCTGCATTATACACTGTGTTTTTTATTTTCTTTGCAACTGCTTGGTGGCAATGGTTATTTTTACCTGTAGCTTTTTTAATGGCACCAATACACGGCGTAATTATAAATTGGTTTGCTCATATTTATGGGTACAGAAATTTTAAAGTTGCCGATACGTCTAAAAACTTATTACCATTCGATTTTTTAATGATGGGTGAAGGTTATCATAACAATCATCATTCTCACAGTGGACGTGCAAATTTTGGAGTGCGTTGGTTTGAGGTTGATATTACGTATTGTATTATGGTTGTTTTAGATAAACTACATATTATTAAATTGAAGAAAGCCGTTAGTTAGTAAATTCGGTATTATATAGCAAAAACAAAAAAAGCAACCTAATTAGGTTGCTTTTTTGTTTTATGTAGATATAAAATATGTTACTGGGTTTGCACGACACTTTGATCAGGACTAATCAATATTTTATTCAAAACTCTTTGAATATCTATGTTGTCTTGTTGAGGAATTAAAAAAGGTTCTAAATCTTCCGAAGTATTAATTTGCTCGTACTTATCGATAAAACCGTAACCTTTGTAGCTGCTGTTTTCAATTAAAATAAAAGCTTCTTCATTTTCATATCGTCCTTTTTGTTTTACAATTACATTTTTAGATATATTTTTAAGGTAATCTATAGCTTGTTTAACACGAAGATTATATAAAGCCATCGATTCTTTTTTATCACAAATACCTTTGCAAGATTGAATAGGGTAGAGCGAACAATTTGCAGTGCCTTCTTGTAAATGCGTGTATTTTGGACACAAATTAAACTGTTTACAAAGCACCTCTAAGTAATGGTTACATTCTTGAATACTATATAATATTTGTATGGCATTTGGCGTCGATTTTAGCGTGTTGTAAGCTAAATGTAATATGCCATTTCTATCTTGGTAACTGAATATAGCATACGCTTTAGGAGCACGTTTTGGTGCTTGATTGTATTTTGGAAGATGTTCCTTTAGCGCAGCATCTTCCATAAGTAATGCAATGGTTTCACTACCTGAAAGCTCGTAATCTACATCGGTTAATTCTTTAGATAAATTAATCTCTTTTTCTGCTTTACTCGAAAAATGACTTAGCACGCGTTTTTTTATATCTTTAGCTCGGCCTACGTAGATAATAGCATCGTTTTCATCTTTAAAATAATAGATTCCGGTGGTACTTGGTAGCTGATCAAAAGTTTCTTGTTTAAGATGTTTTGGTACTTTAGTTTCTTTAGTAGCTTTCTTTAAAAAAGACTCAATAACTTCTGCTGCTGTAGGTTGTTTTAGCAATATTTTAAATAGAATAACAGTAGCTTCAGCATCGCCTCTTGCGCGGTGTCTACCTACTATCGGGATGTCTAATTTAGCACACAATTTACCTAAGCTATAGGTTTTGTGGCCTGGTAATAATTTTCTAGAAAGTCTAACGGTGCATAGTTTCTTTCTAACAAATTTTATATCTATTGCCGCAAATTCATTTTGTATGGCGTTATAATCAAAACTCACATTATGCGCTATAAAAATGGCGTTTTGGGTAATCGATAAAATATCTTCTGCAATTTCTGCGAATGTTGGTGCTTTAGCAACCATCAAATCGTCAATACCTGTTAAATCGGTAATGTATTCAGGGATTAACTGTTGAGGATCAACAAGCGATGTAAATTCATCTATTAACTCATCGTCTTCATATCTAAAAATAGAAATCTCGGTAAGTTTATTTCCTGGTCCAGCGGTTTCAACATCAATTACGGTATAAATCATTATGTTAATCTTTCTAAATTCTTAAGGAATACTACACTAAATTTAAATGAAGTGTTTTTCTTGTTGTACTACAAATGTAAGCAATAATTGCTTTAATATGTAGCTATGGATTCTGTTGTGATTGAAATATTTTTAAAATTAGATTTTTATATATTTTAAGAAGCATTTAAATAATTGATTTTTATCGTTTTAAAGTAAAATGGCCTTTAAATTGACGATTTTTTTGGCTGAAAATTTCTTGAAAATCAACGGTGTACCAATAATCAGAAGATGGCATTGGGTAACCTTTAAAAGAGCCATCCCATCCTGGACCAAAGGGATCTAAAATATTTAATAGTTTTCCATACCTATCATAAATGTAAATAGAAACATTTGTTTGGAATTCTCTAGATATGCCTAAAGGCAGCCATGTATCATTAAAACCATCTCCATTTGGAGTAAAGAATTTAGGAATGCTAATAACCGAAATTTTTTCAGAATTTATACCACAACCATTTTTATCTCTAACGTAAATGGTGTGCAATCCGCCTTCTACATTATTAAATATATTGCTGTCTTGGTATGGTCCAAGCTCACTGTCTATGGCATATTCATTGTCTCCAATACTATTCTCGTTAAGATAAACGGTAACGGTTTGTATGTCCATAGCATCTATAATATCTACGCGATCTATGGTTGGTATTGTTGAAGGTGAAACAATAATATCTCTTGTTTTCGAACAGCCTTCTAAAGATATTACAGTTACGCTATATGTTCCAATTTCGTTAATTTCAATTTCAGGAGTTGTCTCATTAGTGTTCCATAAATAAGTGAAATTATTTGTAGAACCCGTAATTAAACCAGCATCTAAGGTGATCGTTTCAGGGTAGGTGTTTAGACAATAAATAGTTTCATGAGTAACTTCAATATTAGGTAAGCTATTTACAACTAGTAGAACTTCTTCAATATATGAACAACCTTCGTTATTTTCAACACGAGCGTAAATGGTTTGAGAATAAGCCTCAGTATTTTGATAATTATTTGCTAATAGATCTATTTGCTGTTCTGCATCTTGATAAGTTTCATAATAAGCTACATTAAAATTTTCAGTTGAATTTATTAAAACTTGAGGAGACGCTAAGCTTAAATTGAAGGTGTTTAATCCGTCTTCAGAATTTAATTCATCACAAACATATAATATGGCTGGCGTTAACTCTATAAAACTACTATTTAATGTAAGCGTTGTAGAATCGAAACAACCGGTAGTATTATCAATTACCTTTACGTAAATGGTTTGCGGATTTGTAGTGTTTGTAAACGTTGCGCTTTGTTCGTTGGAATCATTGTCTAATTCGCTTTGCGATAAGTAGAAGTGAGTTGTAACGTTGCTGTTATTTGCTGTAACTTGATTGTCATAATCATGAAGATTAAATTGCATTAATCCATCGGCAATATCTGTATAATCACATTCTGTAATGGATGTTGCAATTACGTTTGGTAGAGGTAACTCTTCAACTTCAACATCAAATGTACCAATACAGCCATCGCTATCTTCTAAAGTTACGCTGTAAGTTCCTGCAACGGAAACTTCAATGGATTGTGTGGTTTCTGTTGTGCTCCAGGTATACGTTGAGTAATTTGGCCCCATCTCTAAAACCACAGAAGTGCCAGCGCAAAAGGTTGCTTTGGTTAGCGTTGGTGGGGTAATATGGATAGTCTCAATATTGAAACTCGTAATATTATCACATTTATCGGGAACAGATACTCGAACAAAAATAGTTTGCGAATTTGGATTTACATTTTGATGTGCTGTTGGATTTGGAATTTGGCTTTGCTCCAAATTAGCATCCATTCTGGTGTTAAAATATCTAAAAGTAGCTCCAATTTCGGTAGTAAATAAGTTTTCAAAAGATGTTAAATCGAATATGGCATAATCATCTAAATCATCGTCACAAGATTCTAGTATTTCGGTAACCGTTTCCACGGAAGTGTCCGCTCTGTGTTGTATTTCCACGGAAGTGATATAGGCACAACCTAAACTGTTTTCTACTCGAACATAAACATCATGATTATTATTCGGGATGGTGTAAATACCGGAAAGTGCTGAATTTTGGTTTTCGGCATTGGTTTGCGAATTGTAATATTCAAAAGCTAGGTTAGTGGTGTTTGCAACTACTAGAGTGTTTAATTGGCTAAGGTTGAAGCTGTAATTACCATCGAAATCGGTATCGCAAATTTCATAAGTATTTGGCGTTAACTCTATAAAACTACTATTTAATGTAAGCGTTGTAGAATCGAAACAGCCTGTGGTATTATCTACTACTTTTACGTAAACAGTTTGCGGATTTGTAGTGTTTGTAAATGTTGCGCTTTGTTCGTTGGAATCATTGTCTAATTCACTTTGCGATAAGTAAAAGTGAGTTGTAACGTTGCTGTTGTTGCCTGTAACTTGAATGTCATAATCATGAAGGTTAAATTGCATTAATCCATCGGCAATACCTGTATAATCACATTCTGTAATGGATGTTGCAATTACGTTTGGTAGAGGTAACTCTTCAACTTCAACATCAAATGTACCAATACAGCCATCGCTATCTTCTAAAGTTACGCTGTAAGTTCCTGCAACGGAAACTTCAATGGATTGTGTGGTTTCTGTTGTGCTCCAGGTATACGTTGAGTAAGTTGGACCCATATCTAAAACCACAGAAGTGCCCGCGCAAAAGGTTGCTTTGGTTAGCGTTGGTGGGGTAATATGGATAGTCTCAATATTGAAACTCGTAATATTATCACATTTATCGGGAACAGACACTCGAACAAAAACAGTTTGCGAATTTGGATTTACATTTTGATGTGCTGTTGGATTTGGAATTTGGCTTTGCTCCAAATTAGCATCCATTCTGGTGTTAAAATATCTAAAAGTAGCTCCAATTTCGGTAGTGAATAAATTTTCGAAAGACGTTAAATCGAAAAAGGAGTAATTGTCTAAATCATCGTCACAGGCTTCTAAAGTTTCGGTAACAGTATTAACATTGGTAGATGTTCTAATACTGATATTAACTGCTGCAACAGCCCAACAATCAAATTGATTTTCTACTCGAATATATACAGTATGATTATCATTTGGAATGGCATAATTTGTAGTGTTAGAAATAGCTCCTGTTTCATTTTCAGCATTTGAGAATGAGGTGAAGTATGCGAACACTAGATTGGTGTGGTCTTGGATGATTAATGCATTTAAGTCGCTTAAGTCTAGCGTGTAAAATCCGTCGAAATCGGTATCGCAAATAGTATGACTGCTATCAATTAATTTAGGTGTAGCGAGTACTTTTAAAATAACGCGACCTATAGAAAAACAGCCCGTTAATGTATTGTCGAATCTAACAAAAATATTATCGGTTTCTGAAGCTGTATTGTGATTTTCGGGTGTTGAAATTAGAAAAGTTGTATTTGCGGTTTGTGCGCCTACTTCATCGGAGTAATAAGTAATATCAAGTCCTGTAGTATTGGCTAACATAGCCGGAATAGCAGTGGTTAAATCAAACTCTTCGGAAAGGTTGAAATCATCGTCGCAAGCCGTAAGTTCGGTGTCGTTTACAGTGATAGGAAAAGAGAAATTTAATGTTATTTCAGCAATTGAAAAACATCCCGTGGTTCTATTTGTAACCCTTATATAAATAGTTTGCGGAACACTAGTAATTAGATATCTATATGAAATTGCTCCACTGTTATTAATAGCATTGTTTTCTGAAGTAAAATAACGGAATGTATGATTTGCAGGGTCAGAAATGATAGCGTCATGACTTAAGCGCAAGTCGTAATATTCGCTGCCATCGGTGAAGTTATCGCAAACGGTAACATCAATGTTGTTAACTACTGGTGAGGAAATTAAGCTGAAGTTAATGGCTCCAGAAATATCGCAACCATCTGGCGCGGAAAGATTAACAAATAGGGTTGTGGTGTTTGTTATATTCGCCGTAGTTATTGGTGTGTTTTTATTATTTGCATCATCTAAACTGTTGTAATACGTTAAATTGATGTTGTTTTGAGTTCCAATTATCTCTGAGTTGAAATTGGATAAATCAACATTGTTTTCAATACCATCATTTTCAAAATCACAAAGACTTAGCATATTAGATCGCAACTCGGGTATGGAGACAATTGTTATTTCTATTTCGGCTATGTTATAGCATGTTGTGGTTGTATTATATAAACGAACAAAAACGGAATGGTTAGATGTTGCTAAATAATTTTCAGGTGTTGGTATTTGTGCTGTAGGTTCGCCTGTTTCTGCTTCCGCTTCGGTATTGTAAAAAGAAGCTTCATAGTTTATAAAATTTATGTTTACATCTGGTAAAGCATCGTTTAGGTTAATTAACTCTTCATTATTGTTGTCGCTGTCACAAGCTTCAATTTCGGCGTCGTTTGTAGTAATTATTGGGTAAAAATCGAACGTAATATCGGTTTCTGTTGTACAGCCGTCAGGAGTAGTTACAAAGACATTAATAATTCGTGTTGGTCCAATAATGTTGTAGGTTTCTGGTGAGCTAATGTCTCGTCCGTAAATGTCTTCATATTCGAAAATGGCACCTGTTTCTGTAGTGATGTCGTCTTCATATTGAGTAATGTCATGTATTTCTCTGTTGTTACCAAATTCGTCGCAAATAGTTGCTAAAACTGGATTTAGAAGTATGGTGGTTTGAAAATCTAAATTAACTTCTTCCACAGTAAAATCGAGTTCTGTTCCTTCAAAAACTAATGCAATACGAGCATAAAGGGTTGTAGGTGTAGTAATGTTTATTTCGGTAATAGCCCCCGTGTTGGCATTGGCATCGGTTTCTAAAATATGATAGGTAACAATCATGTGTCTAGAATCATCAAAACTAGAAATTAAGCTATCATCATATGCGCTCAATGTTACTAATTCTTCGGAATCGTTATCGGTATCACAAATTTGAAAATCTCCATCGATAGCTCCTCCGGAAAATCCAACAGACTCTAATTCGATACTTCCTATGGTGATACAGCCAGAATCTGTATTGGTGAAAACAACAAAGACTTCGGTTTCAGGATTGGTAACCCCAAAATTAGCAGGATCACTTATTAAACTGCTCGGATCTTGTATTTGTGCTCCATTTTCAGAATCGTAATATTGAACAGTAATACCTGTTAAATCGGTTACCATATCATTGATAGATGTGGTTAAATCGAAAATAGTTCCCGTACTGACTTGGTTATCGTTTTGGACGGTTACACCATCAATATATGTGAAATTTATAGGGAAAACTTCAACACAACCATTTGATGTGTACGATCGTACCCAAATTTGAGAAGCGCTATTTAAACGGTAAACTTCTGGGTCTATAGGATTGCTCGTGGCATTTGGATCAAAAGGATAAATGTTTCTTTCCGCCCAACTTTCATAAAGATGATAACTAAAGTTTAAAGCCGCGGTATTGTTCGATTGTACATCTGTTTCATGTTGTGTTAAATTGTAAATAGCAATATTAGAACAAAGCGTAACCTCAATAGGTGCAACAACGGGAACAGGATTTAGAACTATGGGTATTTCTACAATATTTGGGCAAGATTCATCGGGTTGAAGCGTTAAGCGAACAAAAACAGAATCGCCATTTGCAGCGGTTAGATTGGTTTGCGGATTTAGATTGTTTTCAGCTTCATTTTGATTTAAATGATACGTAAGTGTAGCGCTAGATTGGCTACCAATAATTTGCGTGGTGTAATCGGAAAATGTTATAATTTCTGAATTATCATTATCTACATCGCATTCTGAAATTTGAGAGAGTTGTGAGGTTGCTAATTCTTCTAGATTAACGGTTAATGTACCTACATCAAAGCAACCAACGCCACGTTGTAATCTAACATATATGTTTTCTGTTGGGTTTGTTAATAGGTAGTTCTCTGGAGTAGGTATAGGGTTAGTTTCATTTTTTGCATCGTCTGGAGAATTATAATAACTCAACACTAAACCAGTTTGTGTACCAACCATTAATGGCGCATAGGTTGTTAAATCTATAGTCTCTTCTCCAACCAAGTCAATGTCGCATACGGTTTGCACATTGTCTATAGCTATTGGGTAAGAGAAATCAATGGTAATATCTATGGTATCTTCTAAAACAACATCGGTGCCAATACACATATCGTAAGTAACTCTTGCGGTATAACTTGTCGATTCTTCTGGGCAAATGGTTATTTGATCGCCTGTTGCAATGAGTGTGTTGCTAGCATCTCGCCATTGAACTACCGTTGTTGGAATTCCGTTTGGTGTAAACCGCCAAGCTTCATTAGTGGCGCTCCATATACCAGAATTTCTGTCGGTAGGCGTTGTTGCAGAAGTTCCATCTTCATTTTGAATTCCTATTAAAGCATTTTTTCGATAAGCTCCAGATGTTGTTTCGCAGTTAATTGGTTTGTCCTTGATATAAACATCAATAATATTTGAAGTTTCGTAGAGTACAATTTGAGTTGTAGACCTTGTGTTTTCGCAATTAAAATGGTTTAAGTTTTCGTAACTAATAACAAAGGTTCGTTGTGGAGCGGTGCCTGTAATATAGGTTTTAATTTCGCCACATTCGTTTTCTGGTGTGCTCGGGTCGTCGGTGCAACCAAATACATTGTTATCGTTTGTTAAATCGTGATAAGCACCAAATATAGCATTGGTTGGCATGGATGAGTTTGGTAAACTTCCTGAAAAATAAGGGCTATCTGCAAGAGCCAGTGTCGTGTTGAAACTGATTAGACCATTATCTCCAAGAATAAAGGAATTGAAACCTTCGTTATAAAAACAAAAATCGAAAGGTAAGGGTAAAACAGAACTCCATTTATCGTCAGCAGAAACGGTTACCGAATTCTCATTTGTTAAACCAGATAAGTTAGTAAAAGGTATACTGTTTACTTGGTAAGAAGTGGTTTCGTAAATAGTGGTATAATTGGCTTGTAAAACAAAACAACGGTCAGCATCCGTGGGATAATCACAATCTACCAAAATATCTGTTAAACCTCCCACATCGCTAATTTCAATTGAAGGGGTGATATTTTGTGAAAAAAGTATGCTTGGTAGTATTAGGGATATAAGGAGGGACCTATAGTGCCACATATCATTATCTTGATTATTTTAATAAAAAAATAAATATATGGAAAATAAGATTTAACAAAGCTTTAAGTTTTCTTTGTTCGACGTATCTCCTTTTATGGGTGTTGTATTGAGTGTTTTTTTTAGTTGTAATTCTGTATTGCTGAGTTTAAAAAGGTTTGGGTATTAGAAATTTGGTTTTTATTCTAATATTTTAATCTCATCATAAGGTTCTGGTTTTTAGACTTAAAGTGAGTTTTGAGTACAACATGTGTAGTGGTTTTATACTCAATCAGGATAGTTAATTTGTTGTATTTTGTTATTATTGTAAAGAGTTACAGAAACTAAATAATAGAATTTGAGGTGTTAAATAGAATAAAAATTTAACTCTAAAGCTTAAATTAGTTTTGAAAAAGAACATATTATATGATTAAAAAATTACGCTCTACCATTTTACGAGTTTTATCATTTACCGTTGGTAATTTTCTTGTTTTTTTGTTTCCTAGAAAGGCTAAGGAATTATCAGAAAAAGGAATGACGCTTGTTATGAAGAATAGTTTAAGTATTTCAGAACGTCTCATGCGTGATGCTATTATGAAAAAAGTTGAGGGCAAGGCCGATAATGATACTTTAGCAAATTTGCATCAAAATTTTTGGAAAAATCAGGGGAATGCTTTTTTCTCATCTACAGACGATAATTTTAATAGTCATTTTTTACCCAATTGTTCTTATATATTGGATCTTCTTAAGGAAGAGTTATCTAGTGAACCTGAGGCTTTTACAACATTTGTGGAGATTGGTACGGGAAAAGGTAATGTTTTAAACTATTTAAGTTCAAAGTTTCCTGAGATTAATCGCTTCGTAGGTATCGATCTTAGTGAAGATCAAATAAGTAGTAATCGGGATAAGTTTTCAAACAATATTAAGTTAGAATTTGTCGCTTCAGATGCTGTTAAGTGGGTTGAAAAAAATGGTAAGCCTAATACTGTTTTTCTGACAGCAGGAGGCGTTTTAGAGTATTTTACAGAGGAGCAATTAAATGATTTTTTAAAACAAATAAATAATTTAGGCAAAAGTTATTTTGTGGCCATGGAACCTAATGGTCTAGATCATGATTTTGGATTAAACCCAAATTCACAGCTTTACGGACATGAGCGTTCCTTCTCTCATAATTACTCCAAGCTTTTTAAAAATGCAGGATTTACAATATGGCATATGTCTCATAAGGATTGGAATGAGCAATATATTCAATGTCTTGTCGGTGCAAAAAGCTAAATGTTATGAAATCTGCTTTTTAATGTGAAAAAAGCATTTTGAGGGTTTGTTTATTTTGGATGTTGCATTTTAACGTTAATAAATACTGCAAAAAGGAAATTATTGTTGTTCATTGAAATAGTAATTATTTTTGATTTGTAATACAATTATAAAGATAAAACTTCCCCCTCTCAAATAAATCCAAACTTTGTAAATTATTAAAAAGATACTTAAATAATATGTTTTTTTGAAATAGTGACAACCTGTTTCTTGTTATAAAACTATGTTTTATAGTTCGAAAAAATGGAGCCCACTAATATATTATTGTAAAGTATTGATAAATGTAAAAAATGAAGCCTACATACAGAATAAAAGGACCTAGTCTCGAATATCCAAAATCAACTCTTCATGAACTTTTAGAAAAGCAATCTCAAGCTTATCCAAATGCAATTGCCCTAGAGTTTGATGACGTTAAAATTTCTTATAAGGAGCTACAAATTAAGATAAATAAAACAGCTCATTATTTAAAAGAAAAAGGAGTTTGTCCTGGTCAAATTGTTGCAATTTCATTAGATAGGTCTCTTGATCTGTTTGTTTCTATATTTGCTGTTTTGCAATGTGGTGCTGCTTATGTACCTATTGATACTGGCTATCCTTTAAAAAGATTTGAAATGATTATTGCTGACTCGGAAGCAAGCTATATTATTTGCAAATCGACTAAAAATGATCTTTCAGATACGTCTAAAAATATTTTTGTTGAAGATGTTGTTAAACATATAAAAGATAAACCTTCATATTCTCTTGGTTTAAAAGTAGAACCATCATCGGTTGCTTATATAATTTATACTTCGGGATCTACTGGGAAGCCTAAAGGTGTTCAGGTTTCTCATCTTAATATTATCAATCTCGTTTTTTCTATGGGAATAGACCCCGGAATTAATAGAGATGATAAGATTTTCGCACTTACTAGTATTTCATTTGATATTATGGTATTGGAAATTTTTCTTCCATTACTTCATGGGGCTTGTGTTGTTTTAGTTGATGAAGAAACAAAGTTGGATGGTGAGATGTTATTGGAAAAAGCTTTGAGACATCAAATCACTATAATGTGGGGAACACCAAGTATTTGGCAATTACTTTTAGATTCTGATTGGAAAATACCTTTAAATATTAAAGCGTTGATTGGTGGTGAACCTGTACCATTAAATTTAGCCAATAAGCTCTTAGAGCTTTGTAGTGAATTATGGAATATTTATGGGCCAACTGAAACTTCTGTTTGTGCTTTTTTAACAAGAATTTTTAAAGATCAGGCTCAAATTACTATAGGAGAACCTGTTGCAAATACACATGCTTACTTAATAGACGATAAAGGAAATCATGTAAATGAAGGAGAAATAGGTGAAATTGTTATTGGTGGTGATGGTGTATCATTAGGCTATTTAAATAGGCCCGAACTTAATACTGCATCATTTGTTGATGATCATTTCGTTGCAAATAATAAAATGTATTTTTCTGGCGATTTAGGGAAGCTTTTGCCTAATGGACAAATGCTGTGTTTAGGGCGTAGAGATCAACAAGTAAAAATAAGAGGACATCGAATTGAATTAGGAGAAATTGAAAAAGTTATAGAAACACTGCCAAATATTAAAAAAAACGCAGTTTTAGTTAACAATTTAAAAAGTGGTGAACCAAGGTTGGTTGCCTATTTACAATCTGCAACAGCTGATCAAGACTCGAATATTGTTCGTAATCAATTAGAAGAGATTCTTCCTGAATCTATGATTCCTTCAATTTTTATTTGGTTAAACGAATTTCCAATTACTACAAATGGTAAAATTGATAAAGAAAAATTACCACAACCAGAATATGTAAGGCCAGATTCTGCACCACTTTTTAGAAAGCCGCGTACAAAGTTAGAAAAAGATATCGCATCGATATGGAGCGAGCAACTTCAGGTGCCAAGCATAGGTATTGATGACAACTTTTTTGAAATGGGAGGAACATCACTCCTTACTCAAAAAGTAGCAACCTTAATGAGGAAGCGTTTCAAACTAAAAATACCAGTAACAAAAATTTACCAACACCCTACTATAAAAGAAATAGCAACGTATATTGAAAATGACGGCAAAACAGCACCTTCTATTGATTATTCAAAAGTAAAAAAGAATAAAGCATCTAGCGATGTCGCTATTATTGGTATGGCAGGAAGATTCCCCGGAGCTGAATCAATTGATGAGCTATGGGATGTTCTTAAAAATGGAAAAGAAACTACATCATTTTTTACTTATGAGGAACTTGATAATTCTATTTCAGAATCTTTAAGAAATGATCCACTTTATGTAAAAGCAAGAGGGATTGTTCCTTCAGTAAAGGAGTTTGATGCTAAGTTTTTTGGTCTAAACCAAAAGCTAGCTGAAGCAATGGACCCGCAACAACGTTTATTTTTAGAAATAGCTTGGGAAACTCTTGAACAGTCAGGTCACCTACCTAAACATTACAAAGGAAGTATTGGTGTTTATGCGGGTACGGGCACAAATACCTATTATAAAAATAATGTACTGCCTAATAAAGAGTTGCTAAATAAAGTTGGTGTACTTCAGGCAAATACTGTTAATGAAAAAGATTATATATCATCGAGAACTGCATATCATTTAAACCTTAAAGGACCTGCTGTAAGTATACATTCTGCTTGTTCAACATCATTGTTAGCAATAGCTGAAGCTGCAGATGCGATTAGAAATGGTCGTTGTGATGTTGCTCTGGCAGGAGGCTCAAGTATAACAGCACCTATTCATAGCGGACACCTTTATCAAGAAGGTTCTATGCTTAGTCCTGATGGTCATTGCCGTTCTTTTGATGAAAAAGGAAAAGGCACCGTATTTAGTGATGGTGCTGGTGTAATTCTTCTTAAAAGCTTAGAAGATGCTAAAGCAGATGGAGATATTATTTACGGCGTTATAAAAGGTGTTGGTATAAATAATGATGGTGGTAATAAAGGAAGCTTTACAGCTCCAAGTACAGAAGGGCAAGCTGGCGCTATATCTAACGCGCTACTTGATGCTGGTGCACAACCTTCTGAAATTAGTTACATTGAAGCTCATGGTACTGCAACACCTATTGGTGACCCAATAGAGATTGAAGGACTAAAAATGGCTTTTGGAAAACAGCCTGTTAACGGGTATTGTGCTATTGGAACTATTAAAAGTAATATGGGCCACCTTACTGCTGCAGCTGGTGTTGCGGGTGTAATTAAGACAATATTATCACTAAAAAATCGTCAAATTCCCCCATCATTAGGTTTTGAGAAACCAAATCCATCTATTGATTTTGAAAACAGCCCGTTTTACGTTAATAACAAATTAAACGCTTGGGAATCTGATGGTCTCAGAAAAGCAGGAATTAGCTCTTTTGGTGTTGGAGGAACAAACGTGCATATCGTTGTCGAAGAATATGAAAATGAACAAAAAGTTTCTAGTGCTTCGCGATCGTTACAGGTTCTGCCTTGGTCGGCTAAAACACAAAATAGTTTACAAGGATATCAATCTGAATTAGGGAATTATTTAAAAACAAATACTGATTTTTCCCTTGCTGATGTTGCTCATTCTTTAGTCAATACTAGAGATTCGTTTGCAAATAGAGGATTTATAATCGCTGAGAATACAGAAGATGCTTTTCATAAATTATTATTATTAGACGACAATAAAAACATTAAAACACATTTACTAAATATTACCTCTAGTGAATTAGCTTTTTTATTCCCAGGGCAAGGTGCACAATACCTTCAAATGGGTAAATCGCTTTATACTGAAGAAAAAGTATTTAAAGAAGCTGTAGACAAATGTGCTGACTTATTAAAGTCTTATATAAAATTAGACATAAGACAAATAATTTATCCTGATGAAAACTCAGAAGAGGCTGAATTAAAGCTAAAAGACACCAAATACACACAGCCTGCATTATTTGTTGTAGAGTACGCACTTTCACAACTATGGATGAGTTGGGGGGTAAAGCCAACATTATTTTGTGGCCATAGTGTTGGGGAATTTGTAGCAGCTCATTTAGCGGGTATATTTACTTTAGAAGATGCATTACATCTTATTACAATGCGAGGTAAGCTAGTTAGTGAACTTCCTGGAGGCAGCATGTTATCTGTTCGATCTAATGTTGAACTTGTTAAAAATATAATTCCTAAAACACTATCCATTGCTGCTATCAATTCAGATCGATTAATTGTAGTGTCAGGACCTGATAATGAAATTGAAAGTTTTTCGAAAGTATTAGATGTAGAAAATATTGCTAATAAGCTTTTATTAACGAGTCATGCGTTTCACTCTACAATGATGAATCCTATTTTAGATGTTTTTGAAGCAGAAGTAAAAAAAATAACATTAAGTGTTCCTCGATTACCTATAGTATCCACAGTAACTGGAGATTGGTTAACTGATGCTGAAGCGACAAGTTCAGAATATTGGACGAATCACTTAAGAGCAACCGTAAACTTTTCGGGAGCCATGGAAACTGTTTTAAAACTAGAAGATCCTTTATTGCTAGAGGTAGGCCCTGGCCGAGCGTTAACAACTTTGTCAATGCAAAAAACAGGTTTAAAATCTTTAGCTTCTATTGCTAGCTTATCATTTCCTAAAGAAAATGAAACAGCTCACCATTCTGTATTGCATGCATTAGGTACTTTATGGCTACATGGAGTAGAACCTAACTGGAATTCTTTTTATAGTGAACAAACTAGACAAAAACTTTTATTACCATCATACGTATTTGATCGTAAACCTTGTTGGGTAGAGCCTTTATCTATCGAATTAGATGCTAATAAACAAATCAATAATATAGTAAATACCGAAGATCAGTCTATTGATCTAGTGCATAATACCGAATATAAATTTATGAGAAAACCTACCCTTCTTAATAAAATATCAGAGATTATAGAAGAAACCTCTGGAGTTGAAATTGAAGCTAATGATTTTAATCACAGTTTTTTAGAACTTGGTTTAGATTCTTTAGTGCTAACACAAATGGCTATAACATTTAAAAATGAATTTAATACGCCAATTACATTTAGGCAGTTAAATGATGAACTTGGTTCACCAAATTTGTTAGCAGATTATATCGATAAAATTTTACCTAAAGAAGCATATGCGCCTGCCCCAGCTGTTACCCCTGTTCAAGCACAAGCTTCTGTAAATTATACAGCGCCAAGTATGCCATCGCCGCAGCCTGTAAATGTGGTAAGCAACCCTAACCAAAATACGGCATTAGGTTTAATAGCTCAGCAACTACAGCTTCTTGGAAAGCAAATGGAATTATTACAAGGTCACGATAGTACGGTTGTTCAACCGCGACCTGCACCTGTTGTTCAAGACCAAAAACCAATTATAGCTCCTATTATCATTGATTCAGAGGGGTTATCTGAAGATGAAAAAAAGGAACATCAAAAACCTTTTGGTGCGTCCCCTAAAATAGAAAAAAAGTCAACAGGTGTAAATAGTAAGCAAAAAGCATTTTTAGATAATTTAGTTGAAAGCTATAATACTAAAACAGCTGGTAGTAAGGCATATTCTCAAAAACATCGTAGTCATATGTCTGATCCGAGAGTTGTATCGGGTTTTAAACCAGAAACAAAAGAACTTGTATACCCAATAGTAGTTGAAAAATCATCAGGAAATCGACTATGGGATTTAGATAACAATGAATATATTGATACTTTGAATGGTTTTGGTTCATGCTTATTTGGTCATCAACCAGACTTTATAAAAGAAGCATTGCACAAACAAATTGAAAGTGGTTATGAAGTTGGGCCTCAGCATCCATTAGCTGGTGAGGTTTGTGAGTTGCTTAGCGAGTTTACAGGGCATGAGCGTATTGCACTTTGTAATACCGGTTCTGAAGCTGTTTTAGGTGCTATGCGTATTGCTAGAACCGTTACGGGGCGTTCGCTTGTGGTTGCCTTTTCAGGTTCGTACCATGGTATTAATGACGAGGCGCTTGTAAGAGGTTCTAAAAAACTTAAAACTTTTCCAGCCGCGGCAGGTATTTTATCACAATCTGTTCAAAATGTTTTAGTTTTAGAATATGGTACAGATGAAAGTTTAGAAATCATTCGCCAACGTTCGCACGAATTAGCAGCTGTTGTTGTTGAGCCTGTTCAAAGTCGCAGACCGGAGTTTCAGCCCATTGAATTTCTTAATAAAGTTCGTGAAATTACAAAAGCATCAGAAACAGCTCTTGTTTTTGATGAGGTTATTACTGGGTTCAGAATGCATCCAGGAGGAGCGCAAGCCTTATTTAATATAAAAGCAGATATTGCTGCTTATGGAAAAGTAATTGGCGGAGGTCTTTCTATTGGTGCAATTGCGGGTAGTAGCACATGGATGGATGCTATTGATGGTGGTTTTTGGGAGTATGGAGATGAATCTTACCCTGAGGTAGGTGTTACCTATTTTGCAGGTACTTTTGTTCGTCATCCACTTGCTTTAGCAGCTTCAAAGGCTTCTCTAGTTTTCATGAAAGAGCAAGGGCCTGAGCTACAAACTAAATTAACAGCAATGACTGAAAATTTAGTTTCAGATTTAATCATTGAAATCAAAAAACGTAAGCTTCCAATAGAAGTTAATTATTTTGGTTCTTTATGGCGATTAAAGTTTTTAGAGGAAATACCGTATTCTGAATTACTTTTTGTTTTAATGAGAGAAAAAGGAATTCACATTTGGGATGGTTTCCCTTGTTTTATTACTAACGCGTATAACGAACAAGATATAAATAAGCTTAAAAGCGTATTTGTTTCTTGTTTAGATGAACTTGTTTCAGCTGGTGTTTTTAATTCAAACTCAAAAAATAGCACATCATTTACATCAGATTTAAACGAACCACCAAAAAATGGTGCACGCCTAGGTATGGATGAACAGGGAAATCCTGCATGGTTTATAGAAGATTTGAATGTAGAGAGTGGCTTCGCTAAAATAGAGTTGTAAGAAAACTATTTTTTTTTCGACTACTTTATATGTTTTAAATCAAAATTAATGTAAAACCCTATTACGTTGAACAAAATTAATAATTTCAATCCTTTTTCTGGGCCAGAACTAGAAAAGGTGATTGCTATAACGCAGTCTCAAGCTGAAATCTGGATTAGTTGTAATTTAGGAGGAATTGATGCAAATAGAGCCTATAATGAATCAATATCTCTTGTTTTAGAAGGGGAATTGAATCATTCTGCTTTAGAACTGGCTTTGCAAACATTAGTGCAAAGGCATGAGGCATTGCGTTCTGTTTTTAGTCGGGACGGACGCTTTATGAGCGTTATGAAATTTATTTCGTTTGAAGTTGAACAACACGATTTATCACAATTTACTTCAGAAGAAAAAAAACAGGCTATAGCAAATTATGTATTGGAAGATGCTAATTTTATTTTTGATTTAACAAAAGGACCATTAATTAAGTTTGCTTTAATAAGAAAAAATGAGCAGGAACATGAGTTGTTAATTACGGCTCACCATATTATTTGCGATGGTTGGTCTTTCGGAATTATGCTAGAAGAGTTAGGAGAGCTTTATTCTTCTTATACTGCAAATAAAACCTATAACCTTCCTAATGTAGACGATTATAGTGCATACGTAGATGAGTTAATTCAGTTTACAGGAAGCGAAGAAAATATTAAAACAGAAAATTACTGGTTAGAGCAATACCAATCATCAATACCAGAACTCACATTACCTACAGATTTTGCAAGACCAAAACTTAGAACTTTTAAGAGTAATCGTTTAGATTTCTCAATAGAGAAAGATTTGCTATCCAAATTAAAGAAAATAGGAATACAATCTGGTTGTAGTTTTGTAACCACTTTAATGGCTGCTTTTGAGGTTTTTCTTTGTAAAGAAACAGGTCAAGATGATATTGTGCTTGGTTTACCTGCAGCTGGACAATCGGTAACAGGCAAAACGCAGTTAATTGGGCATTGTGTAAATTTATTACCACTTCGGAGTAAGCTTAATACGTCTTTTTCATTTGGGGAATATTTAAAATATAGAAAAAACTCTGTTTTCGATGCTTACGATCATCAACAGTTAAGTTTTGGCGAGTTATTACAAAAGCTTCCACTACATAGAGATCCATCGCGAGTACCGCTGGTTCCTGTTGTTTTTAATATTGATATGGGCATGACGTCTCAGGTTAATTTTGAAGGATTAGAATATAAAGTAATTAGTAATCCGAGAACGTCGGAAACCTTTGAAATATTTTTAAATGCTACGGGTACAGAGGAAAATTTTACTCTAGAGTGGTCTTACAATTCAGCGCTTTTTAAACCATCTACTATAGAACGTATGATGGCTTCTTTTAAGTCTATATTAGAATCGATTGTAGCGCAACCAAATATTACCATCGGAGAAATTGTAAAGGTTGATGCTTCTCAATATGAAGAATTGAATAGAACACAAGCTGTTTATCCACAGATGCCTTTACATGATCTTATTAAAGAGGTGTCCAAAACTTTTGCTAAAAAGCAAGCCTTAAAGTTTGAGGAAACAGAAATTTCATATCAAGAATTAGAAGTTCAAGTTAATCAGCTTTCTCATTACTTTGTAGAGCAGGGAGTAAAATCTGGAGATATTGTTGGGGTTGCTTTACCGCGTTCAATAGAGCTTGTTGTTTCATTAATTGCCTTAATGCAATGCGGAGCAACGTATTTACCATTAGATCCAAATTATCCAATAAATAGATTGGAATTTATGTTAGATGATTCGGGAGCAAATTTTCTTATTTCATCTAAAACATTTTCATTAAGTTTAAAAACAAATGCATCGGTGTTATTGTATGAAGATGTATTTTCAAACTTATCAAAATACGCTTCAACACCACTTTCTTTAAACGTGAGTAACAATGAGGTTGCTTACATACTTTATACTTCAGGTTCTACAGGTAAGCCCAAAGGCGTATCGGTAACTCATAAGAATTTAGTCAATTTTTTATTTAGCATGATGCTTAAGCCTGGTATTAAAAACCATGATAAGCTGTTATCGATTACAACAATTTCATTTGATATTGCTGGTCTTGAGCTTTTTCTCCCATTATTAGTAGGTGCTACATTGGTAATTGCAAACGATGATACGGCTAGAGATAGTCGTTTAATGTTGAAGTTATTAAAGCAAGAACGCATCACGATGCTTCAAGCAACGCCAACTACTTGGCAAATGCTATTAGATGCAGGATGGGAAAACCCGTTGGCGATTAAAGCGCTTTGCGGTGGTGAAATGTTACCGTTGCCTCTAGCAAAAAAAATATTAAGTAGGGTAGATGAGCTATGGAATGTTTATGGACCTACTGAAACTACAATTTGGTCTACCGTAAAGGAAATTAATAAGGGTGATGAGCAAATAACAATAGGAGCTCCAATAGCAAATACTCATATTTATTTATTGAACTCACAAGGATTATTGGTGGAAGCAGGGAAAACTGGCGAAATTTGTATTGCTGGAGACGGTGTAGCTAAAGGGTATTGGAGGCGACCTGAGCTTACGGCAGAAAAATTTACAAGCAACGATTTTGATACAGAACAACAAACCAAACTTTACAGAACAGGAGATTTAGGTAAATTACTACCATCTGGAGATATTTTGTGTTTAGGACGAATAGACCATCAAGTTAAAATTCGTGGACACCGTATTGAGTTAGGTGAAATAGAAGAAGCTTTAGAAGAGGAATCTGAAATACTGTCGTCTGTTGTGGTTGTTAATTCAAGTCGTTTAATGGCTTTTATTATTACTAATGAGGCTCGTGATTTTTCCGAAGATAACATGGCGAAATGGAAAAAGAATCTTTCTACAAAGCTTCCTGATTACATGGTGCCTCAGGACTTTAACTTAGTAACCGAATTTCCAAAAACATTAAATGGTAAAATAGACAGAAAGTCTTTATTAAAAAATGCTTCGGAAAAAAGAGAAACAACGCATTTTACAGCACCTAGAAATAAAACAGAACAAATAGTAGCCGAAATATGGCAAGAGTCTCTAGGGGTTAATAGTATTGATATATTTGCTAATTTCTTCGAACTTGGTGGCCATTCTTTAATCGCTGTAAAAGTTATGGTGCGTATAGAAAAGGAAACGGGGAAAAACTATCCGCTTTCTTCTTTATTAGAACATCCAACCATTGCGAAGTTGGCTAAATTTATAGATTCGGATAAAGATATTTCTAGTTGGAGTTCCCTTACACCAATAAAAACTTCTGGAAATAAAACGCCACTTTACGTGATACATGGTGCCGATCACAATGTTTTAATATTCGAAACCTTATCGAGAACGCTAGATAAAGAGCAACCCGTTTATGGATTGCAAGCAAAAGGCCTTAACGGCATTGATGCACCACATGATTCTATTAAAAAAATGGCGGCACATTATGTTGCGGAAATTGTTGAATCTAACCCAACCGGACCTTATGCTATTGCTGGGTATTCGCTAGGAGGGATTATTGCTTTTGAAATGGTTAAGATTTTAAAAGTTCAAAACCGAAAAGTGTCGTCACTCATTATGTTAGATAGTTATGTGTATCCAACTTATAATTATGAAGTTTCTTTTAAGAAAACTAGAGTGCATTTATCTTATAGTTTAGGGCAAGTTGTTTTTGTGGCTAAAATGATGCTTTTAGATAAGGAGAATTTTAGTCGATGGCTAGGTATTATAAAATCAAAAATTAAATCGTCTTACTTAAGAATTAAACTTGGCCGCGAAGCACAGCATAAATTAGAGTATCCTTGGCCTTTGGAGTTGGATGATATGCATAGATTAGCTGTTAATAATTACCAAATTATACCTGAAGATTTGGAAATAGATTTACTTAAAGTTGAAGATAATAATATATTTTATGCTCATGACACCAATTATTTAGGTTGGAGAGAAGTCGCAAAAGGAGGAGTAATTAGGCATGTTATTCCTGGAAATCATAAAAACATGTTTCAAAGTCCAAATGATAAGGTGTTAGGGCAAATTTTACAAGCTATTTTAGATAGAGATTATGATTGATTCCCGTATTAAAATATGTTGTGAATTTGTAAAGTTGAATTCTAGTCAGATTTACGATTCTAAGTTAGATGAGAAAGGTGTGAAGCTTTTCAAGTTTAAAATATCCGATTATGTAGATGTGCTCTCGGAGTTAAAAATGCTTTTAAATACTTCGGAAATAGAACGTGCTCAAAGATATTATCATCAAAAGGATGCTAATAGGTTTATAGTGTGCAGAGGTTTGCTAAAACTAATTTTAGCAAAAGAAGTAGGTGTAGATGTTTCGAGAATAGAATTAAGTAAAGATGCTAATAAAAAGCCATTCTTAGCTTTTTGCCCCGAATTACACTTCAACGTGTCTCATGCAGAAAACTATGCGTTAATAGCTTTAGGTTTGCAGGAATTGGGTGTGGATGTTGAGTATCTTTCTAAAGATTTTAATTTTACTGAAATATTGCCAACAGTTTTTAGTGTACCTGAAATTAATGCGGTTTTAACTGCTGAAAATAAAAATAAAACGTTTTATAAATTTTGGACTAGAAAGGAGGCTATTGTAAAAGCTACCGGAAAGGGAATTGATGATAATTTGTTGAAAATAAACGTTTTAGATGGAGGTAATTTTATTGATAGCACTTTTCAATTAAAACAAAATACACAAGTGGTAAGTTTTACTGTAGATCATGATTATATAGGGGCTTTAGCATTTAAAAAGGGTAAAATACATGTTGAGAACATAATACTTTACCCTTTAGATAGTTTGTTAAAAGAATTTATTCGCTAAAGATAACATCTTTTAGTTTTTCTAATGTTATTGGTTTAACAATATAATTGCTGTCGATATTATAGTTTTTAGCACGTTCTATATCGGCTTCGTTGTTAGAGCTCGTTAGTATGTAGATATCAATTTTATCTTCTACAGGAATCTCTTTAAAAGCATCTAGAAATTGCCAACCATCCCAAACTGGCATGTTTAAATCTAATAATATTAGTTCTGGTAGCTTTTCTCCGCTAGAGATTATGGCTTTTAGCTTGGTGAAAGCATCCTTTCCGTTGGAGCATATTAGAATCGATTCCACAAGTCCGGTTAAGTTTAAAAACCGTTTGGTAATATAAACGTGGGTTGGGTCGTCTTCAATAATACAGGCTAAATTAATTTTTTTCATGTTTAAAAAATACTTTAAAAGTGGTTCCTTTATTTAGTTCGCTAGTTACTTCTATTTTTCCTCCCAAAGTTTCTATTTGGTTTTTTGTAATAAATAAACCAATACCTCGGGCATCCTCATTGTCATGGAATGTTTTGTACATTCCAAACAATTTGTTTTTGTTTAAATCAAGATCGATTCCAATACCATTATCAGTAAAAGATATAATGATGTATGGACCTTTTTTCTCCGAATTTATATTTAAAAAGCTGTCTCGCTCACTAGAACTATATTTTATAGCATTCGTTATGAAGTTTAAAATTATGCTTTCAACATAAGCAGAAATACCGAGTACTTTAATATTTTCTTCGGTATTGTTTGTAATTTTTATGTTGTTTTTTTCAGCAATAGGTGTGAGAGATGCAATTTGCTTGTTAATAATATTACTTAAAGGTATTAATGTTAAATTATCGTTTGATGATAAATTAATTTTAACAACTTCTGATAAGTGGTTAATGGTTTCTTGTAAATTAAAAGATGAGGTTTCTAATAATTGAATCATTTCATTTTCGAAAAGTTCGGGTTCATCATCTCTTAAAAGTTGTAATAGAGCAGAAATTCCTCCGGAATGAGATCTTAAGTTATGAGATACAATATGGGCGAAATTTTTAAGACGATCATTTTGATCTTGTGTAATAGAAATAATGCGTTTTAAGGCCTTTTCTTGCTCCTTTAAAAGGGTTATGTCTATAATTTGAGAAATAAAATAAAGCACTTCGTTATCTGTGTCTCTTACAACAGAGACGGCAAAGTGAATATTAACAAGGTGTCCGTTTTTATGAAAATAGCGCTTATCTACTTTGTAATGATCTCTAGCGCCATCAATAATTTCTTCTATTTCAGCAGCATCTGTATGTAAGTCTTCAGGGTGTGTTATATCTTCAAAGCTTAATAAAGAAAGCTCATCGTGTGTGTAACCCAATATATCGCAAAACGTTTGGTTTATTTTGATCCATTTTTTATCGTTGTCAAATAAAGCCATTCCAATAGCCGCATTTTCAAAGTTACCTCTAAAGGCTTGTTCGCTCTGTTTTAATTTTATTTGAGATTTTTTAAGATCGTTTATGTCTTGTATCGTTCCATAAACTCTATTGTAATTGTCTTTTATTTTTTCAGGAAAACCAATAACCTTAACCCATTTGTATTCGCCTTGTATGGTAACAATTTGTAGTTCATCGTTAAAAGGTTCTCCAAAATTTAGAGCTCTAAATACAAGTTCTGTAATTTTTGTTCTGCTAGAGCCTTCTTTGTAAAAATTGATACTAGTTTCAAGACAAGGTTTGAAATCTAAGTCTACACCATGTATGGCTTTGGTTGTATTACTCCATTTTATAGTTTTGTTTTCTACAGACATATCCCAAAAACCAATATTGGCTTCTTGGTTGCAGCGGTGCAGAAATTCTTCATTTTCTTTAAGTTCGGTGATTTCAAGATGAGAACCCACCATTCTAATGGCTTTATTTTCTTCATTCCTAATAGCCATGCCTTTAGATCTAATCCATACTGTTCTACCTTTTTTATGGGTAAACCTAAGGACTTGGTCGTACGGAATATTAGGGTCTTCAATATGCTGGTTAAAGTTTGTAAGGGCTGCTTTTAGATCGTCTTGGTTTATAATATCTCGCCAAGTAGAAGATTTGGAAGGCATTTTTTGAGGGTCGTAGCCTAGAATTTCCCAGAAACGATCGTCCATCCATTCATTTTCAGGATTTTCAAGATCTGAGTACCAAATACCGTCTAATGAGTTTTTTTCAATAAACTCAAAAATTTTAGGGTTTGTTTTTAAAGAACTGTAGAGTTCTTCTTGTAAATAGTTCATTTTTTGTAGGGAAAAATTTTTTACTTAAAAACATAAAATTTAATCAAAAAAAGAGTGAGCTTTAGTTGATGTTTAACAACAAATGTAGCTAATTAACTAGAATAAACAGTTTATATGTATAAATAAAACGTTTTAGTAAGATAAATACTATTATTAGTTTCTTTGCGTTTATTTAGGGAATAAGATTTTAATGAGGGCTCATTTTTTAGATGAATTAGGTCAGTTATTTTAAGTTTAATCCTTTTATTTGAGGCTTTAAAAAGCTATGTAAGTTAATTTTTTTTATTGTTAAGTATTTTAAATGAAAGAATTGTACTAATTTAGTAGAAAGAAAACATTGTGTGGTTTTTCTATTAAATAGTTAGAAAACAAGGGTGTTATGATTTGTTAAGTGTTCTAATTGTTATAAAAATGAACATATAATCGATAAAACGCTTGTTTTTTACGTTTAATAGCTTAAATTTGCAATGTTGATCCCCAAAAAATTCAATATGAAATTTAAAGTTGTATTATTTTGTTTTAGCCTTTTTATGGTAACTAGTATTGGTTTCGCTCAAAAGAATAAACCAGCTAGAAGTATTATTAGTGAAAAGGTAGCTATTAAAAAATACCATAACAAGGCAGAGTTAGATCGTATGCAAAAAGGTCAATTATTAACTTTGTATGTAGAACGTATTGAAAGCTTAGTAAAGCTTTTGCCTTATATAGCTTTTGCTACTAAGCCAGGTATTACCATGACGAGTTTAGGTATTCCAAATGATAGTGATAATAGTGGTGCTTTAGATGATCAATTTGAAGCTACCGATGAATACTTGGACCAAATGAGGCGATTTCAAGGTCGTATTTTACCATACTCTGATACCGATAATTTAATTTCGGCCATATTGTTTTACGAAGAAACTTTTAAATCGTTACACGAGTATAGTGAGTTTCATTAATCCAGAAATTACATTATAAAATATAACAAGAAACCATATACTTAACCGTGTATGGTTTCTTGTTTTCCATAGTTTTGAATCACTTCTGCTTCAAAATCTATTAATTCTTGCCAACGTTTATCTACATCGATTGATTTTCCGTATTTTCTCGCGAAACCAATAAATAAGGTGTAATGTCCAGCTTCACTAACCATTAGGTTGTGATAGAATTTAGATAATTCTGGATCTTTAATTTTTTCTGAAAGTAATTTAAACCGCTCGCAACTTCTTGCTTCTATCATGGCAGAGAATAATAAGCGGTCTACCATTGCTTGCAGACGATTTCCGCCCTTATTCATAAATTTATATAGTTCGTTAACGTAACTGTCTTTTCGTTCACGTCCGAGCTTAAAACCGCGTTTTTTTATAATTTCATGCACCATTTGGAAATGTTCTATTTCTTCTTTAGCTAATTCTAGCAAATCGGTAACTAAATCGTCATATTCAGGATTTAGAGTAATTATAGTAATAGCATTGGTTGCGGCTTTTTGTTCGCACCAAGCATGGTCGGTTAATATTTCTTCAATATTAGATTCTACAATGTTTACCCATCGCGGGTCTGTTGCTAATTTTAAACCAAGCATGATATTTAATTTTTTTTGTAAAAGTAACTGTTTTGTGTAGTTTTAATAAAACCTAACTAATATAATTCCAGATATTTTTATACTTACTCAACGATTTATAAGTATTTAAAATAGGCAGGTTTTCTGGTGTCGATAAGCTTTTATCTTTGTTGAGTATATTTTTAGCATGGTATCTAGCGTGCTGTAAAATATCATTATCCTTAATGATATCGGCAATTTTAAGGTTTAAAACACCACTTTGTTGTGTGCCCATGATGTCTCCAGGGCCGCGTAGTCGCAAATCTACCTCTGCAATTTCAAAGCCATCATTGGTTTTAACCATGGTTTCTAAGCGCTTTTTGCTGTCTTGACTTAGTTTATACCCCGTCATTAGAATACAATAACTTTGTTCTGCTCCACGACCAACGCGTCCGCGCAATTGGTGCAGTTGCGATAAGCCAAAACGCTCAGCGCTTTCAATAATCATTACCGAAGCGTTGGGTACGTTTACTCCAACTTCAATTACGGTAGTTGCAACCATAATTTGAGTTTCGCCTTTTATAAAACGTTGCATTTCGTATTCTTTATCGGCGGGCTTCATTTTTCCGTGAACAATGGAGATTTGATATTCTGGCATTGGGAAATCTCTAGAGAGACTTTCGTGGCCGTCCATTAAATCTTTATAATCCATTTTTTCGTTTTCTTTTATCAAAGGGTAGACCACGTAGACTTGCCTACCTAATTTAATTTCATCACGAATAAAACGGAAAACATTTAGCCTGTTTTTATCATAGCGATGTACTGTTTTTATCGACTTTCTTCCGGGTGGTAATTCGTCGATTATTGAGATGTCTAAATCACCATAAACAGACATGGCTAAGGTTCGCGGAATAGGTGTAGCCGTCATGACTAAAACATGTGGTGGCGATGTGTTTTTGTGCCATAATTTACTTCGTTGAGCAACACCAAATCTATGTTGTTCGTCTATAATAGCGAGGCCTAAATTTTTAAATTTTACTTTATCCTCCAGTAAGGCATGCGTGCCAATTAAAAGCTGTAATTCGCCACTTTCTAACTTTTCATGAATAATTTTTCGTTTTGAAGTTTTTGTTGAGCCTGTGAGTATTTCTATACTGATATTTAAATCTTTAGATAGTTCTAGTAATCCGTTATAGTGCTGGACTGACAAAATTTCAGTCGGAGCCATTAAGCAAGCTTGGAAACCGTTGTCAAGCGCCATTAATGTTGACATGAAGGCTACTATGGTCTTGCCAGAGCCTACATCGCCCTGTAAAAGACGATTCATTTGAGCATTACTGCCTAAATCTGCTCTAATTTCTTTTAAAACGCGTTTTTGTGCACCTGTTAAATCGAAGGGTAAATGCTCTTTAAAAAAGGTGTTGAAATATGTGCCGACTTTATCAAACGGAAAGCCTTTTATTTTAGATTTATGAATTAAATTTTTAATAATTAATTGCAATTGAATATAAAATAATTCTTCGAATTTTAATCGAAATTGAGCCTTAGAAAGTAGCTCTTGACTCTTCGGGAAATGGATATTAAAAAGCGCTTCACTTTTGCTTATTAATTTTAATTCTGAAAGTATATTTTGAGATAAAGTTTCAACAAATCTTCCGTTTGTATCAATGAAAATTTGCTGCATTATTTTACTAATCATTCGGTTTGAAACTCCTTTATTCGAAAGTTTTTCCGTGGAAGGATAAACGGGTTGCATGGCCGAACGCATGTTTTTTTCGTGTTCTTCCAGTGGTTCTAAGTCTGGATGAGGCATGCTGTATTTTCCTCCAAAGGCATTGGTTTTTCCAAAAGCAACGTATTTTGTATTCAATTTTAGGTTTTCACGAATCCATTTTTGACCACGAAACCAAACTAACTCCATCGCGCCTGTGTCGTCAACAAAAGTAGCTACTAGGCGTTTGCCTCGTTTTTGCGCCACTTCGGTAAATTTGGTTATTTTTCCAATGACTTGGATTTCGGCTGTATTGGGTTGTAAACCCTTTATTTTATAGTATTGCGTGCGATCTATGTAGCGATTTGGAAACAGGTTTATTAAATCTTGATAGGTGTGAATACCGAGTTCTTTCCGCAGTAAGTTTGCGCGATTTGGGCCTACGCCTTTTAAATAATCTATGGGTGTTTGCAGGTAATTACTTTTCACATAACTAAACTAGAAATAATAATTAAACTACAATAATTTTGGTGCTAGTTTTTAACTTTTAAACATCAAAACAACTATATTGGTGCTGTTTTTGAAGGGTTTTATTTATGAGATTGTATTTTATTTTAATTTTTATGGTTTTCAATTGTGCGTTTGGACAACAAACCGAATATGTTAACTTTACTACGGCTCAAGCTCATATCGCTTTTGGCGATTTAATAGAGAAAGAAGTTGAAGGCGAGATTACCTATCAATTTGAAATCTTAAAAAACACCGATTCGGTGTATATTGATGCTAAAAACTTCAAGACTATATCTTATGTTTTGGATAATCGGTTTTCGGGAAGTGATTACGATGGTAATCATTTGATTTTGAGGCGTGATTTTAAAGCAGGTTCACATCATAGCGTTGTTGTTTCTTTTAAAGTACAGCCTAAAAAAGCCATGTATTTTATAGATTGGGAGTATCTAGAAGGTAATAAGCAGGTTTGGACACAGGGTCAGGGGAAATATACAAGCAATTGGCTGCCTAGTTTTGATGATATGAACGAGAAGGTGGTGTTCGATTTAAGTATTTCGTTCTGTAAAGATTATCAGGTTATAGCAAATGGAAACTTTGTAAATAAAGAGGTTTCGGACGGTTTTGCTACTTGGCATTATGATATGCAGAAACCAATGTCGAGTTATTTATTAGCCATTGCAATAGGTAAATACAGTAAAAATCAAGAAGTTTCTAAAAGTAATAAGCCGTTAGAAATGTATTATTATCCGGAAGATTCCTTGAGATTTGAGCCTACATACCGCTATACCAAACAAATGTTCGATTTTTTAGAAGATGAAATTGGAGTTGCGTATCCTTGGCAGAATTACAAGCAAATTCCTGTAAAAGATTTTCTTTATGCTGGCATGGAAAACACGAGTACAACCTTGTTTTCAGATGCTTTTGTGGTAGACTCTATTGGTTTTGTAGATAAAAACTATGTAAACGTTAATGCGCATGAGTTAGCGCACCAATGGTTTGGCGATTTGGTAACAGAAACTTCTGGTACGCATCACTGGTTACAAGAAGGTTTTGCAACGTATTATGCGCTTTTAGCGGAACGTAATGTGTTTGGAGACGACTATTATTTTGGGCGTTTATACGAGTATGCACAGGAATTGCTAGCTCAAGATCAAGCGGGTGAAAGCACCTCGCTTTTAAATCCAAAATCGAGCAGTGTTACGTTTTATAAAAAAGGCGCTTGGGTATTGTATATGCTCAGGGAACAAGTTGGTGATGATGCTTTTAAGGTTGCTGTAAAAAACTATTTACTGAAATATCAATTTAAAAATGTAGAAACTAAAAATTTTATAGATGAAGTAGAACTTGCTAGTGGTAAAGATTTAAGTCTGTTTGTTGAAAATTATTTAATTAATACAGAGTTTTTTAAGGATGAATTAATAAAGCAGTCTGAAACTATATTGAATAATTTGAGAAATAAAAATGACATTTTTTCTTGTAAATCTGCATCTATTAATCAAATAAGTTTTGCTAAATGGGATTTGCTTTATGGAAGCATGAGTGATTTTGCGCGTATGGATTATTTTAAAAGACTTGTGGAAGATTCGTTGATTGATAAAACTAATTTATTTCGAGGGATTTTGAATTCTAAAGACATCAAAATACGTCAGTTAGTAGCTCAGACTTTAACTAAAATTCCAATAACATTACAAGCCGAATATGAAACACTTTTGGCAGATGATTCTTATTCAACCATAGAAACGGCTTTATTTAATTTATGGGTTAATTTTCCGCGTAAGCGAAACTTTTATTTGAATAAAACAAAAGATGTTCAAGGGTTTAATGATAAAAATATAAGACAGCTTTGGTTAACGTTAGCTTTGGTGACTGAGGATTATGAGACTGAAAATAAATCGAAATATTTTGATGAATTAACTAGCTACACAGGTTCTAATTATGGTTTTGAAACGCGCCAAAACGCCTTTCAATATTTACATCAAATACAAGCTTGTAATGCGCTTTGCCATAAAAGCTTAGAACAGGCGATTAAGCATCATAATTGGAGGTTTTCTAAGTTTGCTAAAACGTTGCTTAAAGCAGAGTAGTTTTCTTTGGGTTTTCTGCTTGCGTTGTATTTCTACAGCTTAAATAATCGATAAAATAGGTGAGCGAAAGTTTGAAAGAGTAAATACTTATTAAAGAGATATGTACTTTTTGTAAGATTTCTTTTAACAAGCTTTTATGTTTCTGCACTGGTCGTGAAATAAGTTTTAAACGAATAATAAGCTATCTGTAAATTCTTGTTTATATTTACCCTTTAAATATTTTAAATGAAAGCATTAGTAATATCGGGAGGAGGAAGTAAAGGTGCGTATGCAGGTGGCGTAGCTCAATATTTAATGCAGGAGGAAGGTCGTGAATACGATTTGTTTTTAGGAACATCTACCGGAAGTTTGCTTGTGCCTCATTTAGCTGCAGGTAAAATTGATAAAATTTATGATGTTTTTACTAATGTGAAACAGAGTAATATTTTTAGTATTAATCCTTTTGTAATGCGCAAAAAGGAAGGGCGAGATTATGTTACTATTAACTACTTTAATACGTTACTACAGTTTATAAAGAGTAAGAGGACTTTTGGTGAGAGTAAAGCGCTTAAACGCTATTTAAAAAGGCATTTTACCAAGGAAGAATTCGACTTAATTAGAGCAACTAAAGAAGATGTTGTGGTTACGGTTTCGAATTTATC
The DNA here is from genome assembly GCF_900112395.1 of Algibacter lectus. GTDB lineage: Bacteria > Bacteroidota > Bacteroidia > Flavobacteriales > Flavobacteriaceae > Algibacter > Algibacter lectus. Next base: position 45,858 of record NZ_FOLN01000011.1, on the reverse strand, counting down.
AAAAAATAGAGTAGAGTATAAGTCTATAAAAGATTTTAGTTACGACGAGTTTTGCGAATGGATATGGATTTCCTGTAATTATATTCCGTTTATGTCTTTGGCTAAAGTTGATGGTTTTGAGTATGCCGATGGTGCTTTTGGCTGTGTTGTGCCAATAAGAGAAGCTATTTTACGTGGTGCTACCGAAATTGATGCAGTAATTTTAGAATCGGAAAATATGGAGTACAACAAAGTACTTGGTAAAAACCCATTTTCGTTAATGCTTAATTTATTTGGGCATTTATTAGATCAGGTAGAACGTAGTGATATTACTATTGGTAAGCTGGCTGCAAAATATAGAAATGTGCAACTTAATTTATATTATACGCCATCTAAACTTACCGAGAATTCTTTAATTTTCAATAAAAAACACATGACAGTTTGGTGGAAACAAGGTTTCGATTATGCTAAGAGTAAAAGCTTGGAGGCACGCTCTAATGAGTTGCGCCAAGATATTTTACCATAAATCGGAAACTTCTTCTTTAATATAAGATAAGGCCGCATCGGTTGGTGCTAAACGGTCCATCATTTCGGTTAAAACAACTTCTCGTAATTTATTTGCTGTGTCGGTTTTTTCCAATAAACTCGCTTTTCTAATAAGTTGAATAGTTGCATTTTTAGATGCTGTAATAATGTTCCAACATTTATCGGTTATATAAATTTGTTGCGATAAGTTATGCTCAAATTCTTGCTCTATACTTTGTATTAACAAAGATTCGTAGTTTTCTTTATTAGAAGATGTTGGCGCTATACGTATTAGTAGTTTTGATGGTGTAATGCGCTCTAAAAAAATAGCCATACGTTCGTAAGCTTGTAAGCGAAGTGGTAAGGCGTGTACTTGCATGTCTTTTTTTAGTAAAAAACGTCTACGACCATCTTCATTTTTGGTATGTTCTTTAAAAAAATAAAAAGCTATTAGTCCCGTAATTATAGATGGGACTGTATACATAATTAGGTTTAAAACTTGTTCTTCCATAGGTTTAATAATACTCTTACAAACATAAGGTGTTTTTTTATAAAAACATAAATTTTCTAATGGTTGAATGAAATAGCTCTTTCATCGAATCAAAACTTCATCTCCGTAAATGCGTCTGTAAAACTCTGCATATAGATGTTATTTTGCAATAGCTATTAGTTATTTCAACCTAAAACTCTTTAAACATATTTTTCTGAAATAAGGATGACATTTTTAATATGTTATCTATATAAGAGAGAAGTATAACGAGTTAGCATATAATTTTTAAGAAAAAAATAACGAGATGTATCCAGAACTATTCACTTTTGATTTACCAGTGTTTTTATCAAATCTATTGGGTGTAAAACATGTTACCGTCTACTCTTATGCTTTTTTAATAGCATTAGGAACTTTAGCCGCAGCTATTTATACCAGATGGAGCGCTAAAAGAGAACTAGGTATCACTAATATTTCTAATACATTTTTTTATCTCATTTTTATAGCGGGGTTTGTTGGCGGAAAGTTGTTTTTCTATTTACAAGATCCGTTGCTTTACACACAAAATCCTGGTTTAATGTCTGATAATTTTTCGGGAGGTTTTGTATTCTATGGTTCATTTGTAGTCATTATTCCATATATCATTTGGTATTTAAAAAAGCAGAAGATACCGGTTTTACCAATGCTAGATATTTTTGCGATTACGACAACTATTGTACATTCTATAGGCCGATTAGGCTGTTTTAGTGCAGGATGTTGTTATGGAGCTCCAACAACTGGTAGCTCTGGTTTAATATTCCCAACAACACATGGTGCGTCTGTACATCCAACACAATTGTACGAAGTATTATTATTGGTCTGCATTATGCTAACATTATTAATGGTTAAAAAACACAAACAATTTAATGGGCAAGTTTTCTTAATCTATTTAATGCTTTATGCTTTAGGTCGTGGTATTCTAGAGTTTTTTAGAGGAGATGATAGAGGGTTTATTATAGAAAATGTGCTTTCGCATTCGCAATTTATCGGCTTATGCCTTATTTCAATTTCAGCTTATTTCTACTATAAATATTATAAACAAACAGATTTAAAAACAATTAATATATAACATTATGAAAAATCGATTTTTAAAAATAATATTACCAATTATGTTATTAGTAACCGCTGTATTTATAATAGGTTCCGGCTGTAGTATTGGTGGTACTGCCGAATATAATTATTGGCCAGACTTAGATCAAGATGGCTTTGGCGACTCATCAGTAAATGCTGTTTCTTATACATCTGGTGATGAACCTGCAGATTATGTGTTAGACAATACAGATTGCGATGATGCCAACGCCAATATTAATCCTGGAGCTACAGAGATTCCAGATAATCTTATAGACGAAGATTGTAATGATTTACATGCCATTACTTTTTATTATGATAATGATGGTGATGGTTTTGGAAACCCAGATGTGTCCGAAGTTATTGAAGTTGTTTTATGGGAAGATACTCCAGAAAACTTTGTTACAAATAGTGCAGATTGTAATGATAAAGATCCAAACGTAAACCCAATTGCAGACGAAATTGCTAGTAATGATATAGATGATAATTGTAATGGAATAACAGATAAAGATGATATACTTTATGTAGATGATGATGGCGATGGTTACGGTTCTCAGGTACAAGCAGAAAAAGAGGGGGTTTATAATGCCTTAGATTGTGATGATACTAATAGTGAAATACATCCGTATGCTTTAGAAATTAAGGATGGTATTGATAATGATTGTGATGGAATAGTAGATGAAGTTTCTTAAATAATTAAAAAAAAATAAATTAAAGGGGTAACAATTTCTTAGTTGCTTTGATATAAGGGAAATGTATAATAAATATAAAAACAAATTAACAATTATGAAAACAACTATCAAAACGCTTTGTCTACTGGTTTTAACACTAGTTTTATTTAACTGTGATAATGATGATGGCAATGCAGATAATCAAGATGAATGTAATTTTGCTGGGTTTACTTTTTTAGACACTTCAGATAATACACAAACATTAATTAACGAAGCAGATTTAACTACAGATTTCTTTTACACATCATCAAATGGGCCAGAAGTAGAAATATATAAATCTAGCGACCCAGGGAATTTTTGGTTTGTAACATTAGTGGTAACAGACGGAGCAACTGGAGTAGGACAATTAAGTGTTAATGGTACAATCTATAATGTAAATGTTGCTTGCCAGAGAGCGGGTAATGCTATTGGTGAAGAATTTAGATATGATATTACAGCAAGCGGATTAGAAGCCGAATACTGCGTAATTATCGATTTATATCATTAATAAGATTCAATAAGAAATAAAGATGAAAACAATAAAAGCACTTTTAGTACTTCTTACTATTTCAATGTATAGTTGTGATAATAATGATGATGCTCAAACAGATCCAGTAAACCCAACAGATGGTTTTACACATAATGGCACATTTTACGAAACGGCCAATGCTTATTTTGAAGTAGATGAAGATAATAACCCTCCAGATCAATACAACTTTTTCTTTATTGATGGGCGTATGGCAGATGGCGATTCTAGCACGGGAGCGCCAGCAGATGCGAACGAGTATATATTTACATTAAACACGTCTAACTTTGTGTTCTTTAATTTAACAGTTGAAGATAATCCAAGCTTAGCAAATTCCGCACCTACTGCAGGAAATACGTATGTCGGTGATCTTTATCATGCAACAATTAATTCAACTCCAGATACTGTGATAGTAGAAAATTATATAGGTGCTTTTGAGTCTTTAAGTACGCCTTATTTTATTGATGGAGTTGAGTATGGAAATCCATCTTCAGATGATTATACTAATGCTCAAGGTCCAGGAAATGCTACACCTACATTAACGGTAAATGCCATTAATATTGATACCATCAACCCTGAAGAAAGTACAATTAATGTAGATTATGTTTATGTAAATTATCTTGGAGAAACATTTACAGGACATTATGAAGGCACATTAGGTGTTTTTCAAGATTAATAATAAATAAGAATGAATTCAATTTTAAAATCAATAAGCCTAGCTGTTATATTGTTATTAATATACAATTGTAGTAATGATGATGCATTAACGTCTACAGGTAATACCGATGAGTATTTTAAATATACCGTTAATAACGGAGTAGAAAGAGTTTTCGATTCGCAAGCTAAAGGTTGGTTTACTTCAAATACTAATTCCGTATACCAAAAGTTCTTTTTTAGAGCAGGTGCTGAAACAGCGTCAGGATCAAGCCCGATTATAGATGGAAGTTTTACTTTTCAAGATTTCAGCACGTTTACATCTACTACTAATTTTGGTTGGGGAGTTTCAGATGGTGTTACTAGTAATTTTTATTTTACAGATGTTTTTGCAGGAAATATGTTTATTTCTAGTACAACAAATTTGCCAAGCACACCTATTATGTGCACAGTTACAGCACATCCGGTAATTGTTGGTGATTATATAGAATTCACCTTTTCTGGAGATTATATTGATGCATTAGATCCTACAATTCAAGGTTATGTAGAAGGTGAAGGTAGAGTATTACGAGAAATGGATCAATAAATACTTAAAACCCTTACTTTTGTTTTAATCACTTAAATGAAATACTATTGAAATATAAAAAACTCTATATCGCTTTATTACTTATTTCGATATGGAGTTTTTCCTTTTCACAACAATTTACAAATTACACTACCGATGATGGTTTGCCAAGTAACCATATTTATAAAATAGCCCAAGATCAAAAAGGTTTTTTATGGTTTGCTACGGCTAAAGGTTTAGTTAAATACAATGGCAATACTTTTAAAGTGTTTACTACTAAAGATGGTTTGGCAAATAATGATGTTTGGGGAATTTTCCCAACACCAGACAATAAACTGTGGTATTTATCTAAATCATCAAAATTAGGTTACATAGAAAATGATAGTGTATACGGTTTTGAGAGTGAACAAAAAGGAGAAATTTTTAGTCCAATATTTTCAAGTCAAGTTGATAACTCTATTATTTTAACTGGATCTAATAAGTTCCATATTTTAAAAGGTGAAAAATGGCATAACCTAACAGATTCTAAAACAGAAGATTTAATAAGAGTGGCTTATGTTAAGCATGCTAAGGTTTCCAGTTTTACAACAAATACAGCTAAAGACTCTATTTTTATTAGAGATAAAAATAAGACTGTTATAGAGGGGTTTGAGTTTAAAGATGTACTTGAAAACAAGAATGTAAGAGGCCAGATTACTGATAGTTTATTTTATTGGGTGAATAATAAAGAATATGCTTTTCTCAATTTAAATACTTTAAAGTTATACAGAAGAAATTTTAAAAATGAGATTAATATTGAAACCTCTAAATACGTAAGGATTAATCTTATTAATAATCGTTTACAAATTTCAGGAGCCAGCTTTGTAGGTATGCTAGATCCCGATTTTTACATCACCAATACCTATTATATTCCGAATAAATTAAAAGCACATTTTGGTTTTTATGATAAAGTAGGGTCTATTTGGTTAAGCACATTTACAAATGGTATTTACCACTTACCTAAAGAAAAACAACAAGTTAAATATTGCTTATCTACAGAAACCGTAAGTGATATTAGTTATGTAAATGATAAAATAATTGCCAATGTTTTTGATAAAGGATTTTATAAATATGATGATACTAAAAAAGAGTTTGTTCAATTTATAGCAGAGGACGATTATATTTTTGATGCGTCTTATATTAAAGCTTTAGACGCAGAATATTATCTATCTAAATCAAGTGTAATAATCGCGAAAAACAATAAAATTGAGAAGCTCGATTTTTTAAACAATGTCAACGATATTAATGATAAAATTAGGCAATTAGTTTATCATGACGATTATTTTTATACAAGGTTTGCATTTGGAATGAATAAAATAAACCCAAATAATTACAGTATTGAAACACAATATAACCAACAAGGGATTAATCAAATATTTCTGTTCAATCAAAAGCTTTTAGTTGCTACATCTAGTGGTTTAAAAGAGTTTATAGATGAAGAATTTCAATCTATACTATTTACCAATCAAGATTTAAATAAGTCTATTTTAAACCTGAAAGCAGTTTCAGAAGACGACATTTTAATAAACACAGATGGTTTTGGCGCTTACATTTCAGATTTAAAAACCATAAAGCAGCTTCCTGGTTCCGAATTTCAAATTGTAAATAATGCCTTTATTGAAGATAATATTATTTGGTTGGCAACAGAGTCTGGTATATTAAAATACACAAAAAGTAATGGAGATTTTAGTCTGCAATTGGTCATAGATAAAAACAACGGATTATCCTCTAACAGTGTGAGTAATGTTATTGTTTACAAAAATCAATTAATGGCGAGTACAGACAAAGGGATTGTAATTTTACCTAAAGATGTAAAAAACGAAACCCATTTGTTAGATGTTTATATAGATAAGGCTACATATAATAAAAGAGATATTTTAGCAGATTATTCTGTTTTTAAATATCAAAAAAATAATAATTTAAATTTCAATATATCGCATATTGATTTTTCGTCGGGATACGATGTTTTTTCATATAAATACAAATTAAAACCTATTCAAAAAGATTGGGTAACAACAACTACTAATAATTTTAGTTTTAATAATCTTCAACCCGGAAAGTATACGCTGCATATCGATGCCGGTAGTGCGAAAAAACAATTGAGCTTCACTATTAAGCCTTTGTGGTGGCAAGCCATTTGGGTAAAAGCGTTCATGGTGTTGTTAAGTATATTTCTTATTGTATTAATTTCTAGATTTTTTGTAAAACGTTCACAATTCAAAAGAAATCAACAAATATATCAAGACAAGCGTTTGTCAGAATTACAGTTAAAAGCACTAAGGTTTCAAATGAATCCTCATTTTGTTTTTAATTCCTTATCGGCAATACAGTACTATATAGGTGAAAATAATTTTGAAGCTTCGGAAACATATTTGGTGAAATTCTCAAAACTTATTCGTCAATTTTTCGAGTTATCTAAAGAAAACGAAATTTCTTTAGCAACCGAAATTAGCGTGCTTAATAACTATTTGGAGATTGAGAAGCTTCGGTTTAAAGAAAAGCTAAATTTCACTATCAATATCGATGTAAAATTAGATAAAGAAAGTATTACCATACCAACGATGTTATTGCAGCCTATTGTAGAAAACGCAGTGAATCACGGAGTTTTTAATAAAATGGATAATGGTTTAATTACGCTCAATTTTGTTTATATCAGTCCGCTCACTTTTAAGGTTGAAATTATTGATGATGGAGTTGGGTTTGTTAACACCAAAAAAAGGACACACAAGGAAGTTAAATCTTCAAATGTTTTAAAAGATAGATTACACTTTTTAAATTCTTCGGAAAAATGGAACATAAGTTATAGCAAAGAAGAAATGTATCCAGATCGAGAAGATAAAGGGAATAAGTCGATATTTATAATTGAAAAAAATAAATAATGGATAGTATAACGGCGATTTTGGTAGACGATGAAATTTCAAACTTAAAAGGTTTACAACGCAAGATTGAAAAACTATTTCCTGTTATTAAAATTTCGGGTGCTTTTCAAAAACCAGAAGAAGCCATAGTCGCAATAAATAAAGAAGAACCGCAAATTTTGTTTCTAGATATAGAAATGCCTAGAATGAATGGTTTCGAACTGCTAGCTCAATTAAAAAACGTCAATTTCCAGGTCATTTTTGTAACAGCGTATAGTGAATATGCTATTGAAGCTTTTAAAAAATCGGCCATAGATTATGTTTTAAAGCCGGTAGATAATGAAGATTTGGTTAACGCTGTAAATAAGGCTTTAGACTTAATTAAGTTAAAGAATGAAAGTGATAACAACTCTAAGCTGGTTAGTTTATTAGAAGAAAACATAGCGAACAATAACAAAATTGTGGTGCCTACTAAAAAAGGCGTTTCATTTATCCCTCAAGATGAGGTTTTACATTTAGAAGGTTATGATGGGTATACTAAAATTCATTTAATAGATAAAACAACCATAATGAGTTCGTATAATTTAGGGAAATTTCAAAAGCTATTAAATTCAAAATTTTTCAAATGCCACAAATCTCATATTATAAATTTAGAAAAAGTACGACATTTTGAAAATGAGGGTTATGTGGTTTTAGATAATACCTACCGTGTGCCTATTTCAAAAGCAAATAGAAAGGCATTTTTAAGTTTATTTAAATAAATTCAAAAAATAGGGTAACAAAAAATAAGGTAAATGTATATAAGTGTATAAGCAATAAAATTCGAACACTTAAACATTTAAATTATGAAAATAGTAAGCAAAAATTTTAGATTTATCCTTAGCCTAGTTATAGTGCTAAGCACATTATTTACGTCATGCAACCCAAATGATAGTAACGATTCTTCTTTAGATCCTGGAGAAAACAACGAAGCCACTTTAGATTTAGGCTCTAGTATTCAAAGAGATTTTATGGGAAGAATTGTTGATGAAGCAAATTTACCTTTAGAAAATGTAAACATTACAATAGGAGGTAAAGCGGCTTCTACAGACGAAAACGGAATGTTTATTATTAATAATACCGATGTAAACCAAAATCAAGCATTTATTACAGCCGAAAAATCGGGTTATTTAAAAGGTATGCGAGCGGTAGTGCCAACTTCTGGTACAAACCAAATTAAAATTATGCTGGTTGCAGAGCATTTAGCCGGTACAGTGGCTTCTGGAAGTAATAGTGAGGTTTATTTAGCCAATGGAACAAAAGTAAGTTTTGATGGTGATTTTAAAGATGAAAACGGAAACGCATACTCAGGGAATGTTAAGGTATTTGTATATCACCTAGACCCAGCTAATCCTGATGTGGAAGATTTAATGCCAGGAAGTTTACAAGCTCAAAACTCTAATGGACAAGAGCGTGTTTTAGAAACTTACGGTATGATAAATGTTGAATTAAAAGGAGATTCTGGAGAAAAATTAAACATAGCAGATGGTAGTTTTGCACAAATTGAATTACCTGTAGATCCTGCTCAAATAAGTGTAGCGCCAGCAAGTATACCGTTATGGCATTTTGATGAGGTTAATGGCTATTGGATAGAAGATGGTGCTGCTACATTAGTAGGAGGAAAGTACGTAGGTGAAGTTGCTCATTTTTCTTGGTGGAACTGCGATGCTCAATTTCCAACAGTAAACTTGTGCTTAAATATTGTAGACAATGCTAATAGCCCTATTTCTAATGTAAAAGTGGAGTTATGGAGAACTGGTGCTATTTATCCAAGAACTGGTTATACTAATGGAGACGGCGAAATTTGTGGATTAATACCTGCAAATGAAGTATTAACATTAAAAGCCTTTAATCAATGTAGCGATTTAGAGTATACTACAACAATAGGTCCTTTTTCTTCAGATACTAATTTAGGTGATATTGTACTAACTTCGGTTGTTTCTTCAACTATTACAGGGAGTTTGGTAGATTGTTCTAGTGTTAACGTAACAAACGGATATGTAGTTTTAGACTATGGTAATTTCTACGCAACATCTCAAGTAACAAATGGTTTGTTTTCATTTTCAGTATTACAATGTGCTTCTGTTCTTGATTTTACGTTAGAAGGTGTAGATTATGATAGTTTTCAAACAACAAATGAGTTAACATTCAATTTTACAAATAGTAATGTTGGTAATATTATAGCGTGTAACACTATAACAGAATACGTTAGTATACAGGTAGATGCTAATCCAGTAGATTATTACGTTATAGGTATAGATGCAAATGCATATCAGCAAGGAACAGGTTTTACTATAAATGCAAAATCGAACACCGGACCTATTACCGATTGGTTTTATATTGGAATCGATACAATAACGCCTGGAAATTATGCTTTTTCTCAATTTGGTTTTGAAGCAGGGAATGTAGACTTAGATTATAATGTCGCTAATAGTTTACAGCTAAACTTGGCGAGCTATGGTAATGTTGGTGATTATATTGATGCAACCATTAACGGAACCTATACAGATTTATCAGGAAACATAAGAACCCTTTCAATAACAATACATGTATTAAGAGATAATTAATGAGATCTTGATCCTAAAATTAAAAAGCCATTTCTTTTAAAGAAATGGCTTTTTTTTTATTTTACGCCTCCTAGATATTTACAATCTTTTAGGCTTTGCATCCCGTTGAAAGGGACTTTTGTTTTCTCGTACATATACGTACGGCTGAGGTCTTTTGCGAGGTCGTTACCATCGATATTAATTTCTATATCGGTCATTTTAAACTGGCAAGGATGTTCGTAACCCGCAGCGTGAGTAATTTCTATTAATTCTTTTCTAAATGTTTTGTAATACTGTGCCAAACGTTGTGCTTTTAATTCTGGATTGATACCATTTTGCAACCATTTATTTTGTGTAGCAATACCGGTAGGGCAGCGGTTAGTATGGCAAACTTGCGCTTGTATACAGCCAATACTCATCATAGACTCTCTGGCAACATTTATACAATCTACACCCATAGCGAATGCCATAGCTGCTTTTGCCGGAAAACCTAATTTTCCACTACCGACAAATACAATTCGCTCGCTTAATCCTTTGTCTTTAAAAAGTTTATATAAATCCGAAAAACCATAAACCCATGGTAGTGATACGTGATCGGCAAAACTTGGAGGTGCAGCACCAGTACCACCTTCACCACCATCTACGGTAATAAAATCTGGTCCTTTACCTGTTTTTTGCATAATATCTGCAAGCTCTTTCCATTGGTCTAATTTACCAATAGCTGCTTTTATACCTACAGGTAAACCTGTAGCTTCGGCAATTTTTTCGATAAACTCTACCATTTCTGGTACGTTAGAAAAGGCCTTGTGGTTTGGAGGAGAAAGCACATCTTTCCCTATTTCAACATGGCGAATTTCAGATATCTCTTGAGTAATTTTTGCGCCTGGCAATACGCCACCTTTTCCTGGTTTTGCACCCTGAGAAAGTTTTATCTCTATGGCACGGATAAAAGGTTTTTTCTCTACCAACTCTACTAGTTTTTCTAAAGAAAATCCACCATCGGCATTACGCACACCAAAATAACCTGTTCCAAAATGAAACACAACATCACCACCATGACTGTGATAAGGTGATAAACCACCTTCACCTGTATTGTGGTAAGCATCGGCAAGCTTTATCCCTTTGTTCATAGACTCTACTGCTTTTGCAGAAAGTGAACCAAAACTCATGGCCGATACGTTTATAATAGAAGCAGGACGAAATGGTTTTCTTCGTTTATTGAATTCACCCATAACTTTGGCGCATGGTAAAAACGATTTGTCAATTTTATTAGGATGATTTTCGTCTTTAATTTCATGAGGCATCATGGCATTATTTACAAAAAAGTGCTGGTGTTGGAAAATATCTCTATCAGTTCCAAAACCTTCGTAGTTATTTTCGTTTTTTGCAGAGGCATAAATCCAGCCACGTTCAATTCTATTAAACGGTAATTCTTCTCGGTTATTTGCTACGAAATACTGGCGCATTTCTGGCCCTATACTTTCCAGCCAATAGCGTAAATGCCCTACAATAGGGAAATTATGACTTATAGTGTGGTGCTTTTGCAATACATCACGAATAGCTACAATGGCTAGTGCTATTAGTACCCACACCCACCATGAAATTGTTCCGAGAAAATCTAACATATGTTTTTTTTATTTGAATAACTTAGACGTAAAGATATTTAAAACTTAAATATTTAAGTGAATTGTTCATAATTTTTAATAATTCCGACTTAGAAAATGCTGAACAATGGTTAATTTCACGCTTTAAAATGAATTAGGATTTGAAAAAGGATTTAGAGAGGGAATTACAGGAGCAATTAGCTAAGTTAAACGAGGCTCAATTAGCTCCAACCATACAAAAGGATGGCCCTATGATAGTTATTGCCGGCGCAGGATCGGGAAAAACACGTGTGCTTACTTTTCGTATAGCATATTTAATGAGTCAGGGTATTGATGCGTTTAATATTTTGTCGTTAACCTTTACCAATAAAGCGGCAAAGGAAATGAAAGAACGTATTGCTACTATTGTAGGAAATAGCGAAGCGAAAAACCTATGGATGGGAACCTTTCACTCGGTTTTCGCTAAAATTCTACGTATGGAAGCCGATAAACTAGGCTACCCGTCAAATTTCACTATTTATGATACTCAAGATTCCGATAGATTAATTTCTTCTATTATTAGAGAAATGGGTCTAGATAAAGATCTTTATAAATACAAGCAAGTACGTTCTAGAATTTCATCTTACAAAAACAGTTTAATTACCGTTCGTGCATATTTTCAGAACCCCGAATTGAAAGAAGCCGATGCTATGGCACGCCGACCAAGAATGGGAGATATTTACAAAGAATTTGTAGATCGCTGTTTTAAAGCTGGTGCCATGGATTTTGATGATTTATTATTGAAAACTAACGAGCTTTTAACCCGTTTTCCGGAAGTGTTAGCAAAATATCAAAACCGATTTAGATATATTTTGGTTGATGAGTATCAGGATACAAACCACTCGCAATATTTAATAGTGAGAGCGTTATCTGATAAGTTTCAAAATATTTGTGTGGTTGGGGATGATGCGCAAAGTATTTATGCCTTCCGTGGTGCAAATATTAGTAACATTTTAAATTTTCAGAATGATTATGATGATGTTAAGGAATTTAGACTAGAGCAAAATTACAGATCTACAAAAAATATTGTAAACGCAGCAAACTCCATTATTGATAAAAATGAAACTAAACTAGATAAAGTAGTTTGGACAGCCAATGATGAAGGACCAAAAATAAAAGTAAACCGATCGCTTACTGATGGAGATGAGGGGCGTTATGTTGCGAGTACCATTTGGGAAACTAAAATGAACGAGCAGTTACCAAATAGTGATTTTGCTATTTTGTATCGTACTAATGCACAATCCCGTTCTATAGAGGATGCTTTAAGAAAGCGTGATATTCCTTATAGAATTTATGGTGGTTTATCTTTTTACCAAAGGAAAGAAATTAAAGATGTTTTAGCTTATTTAAGGTTAATTATTAACCCTGCCGATGAGGAAGCTTTAAAACGAATTATAAACTTCCCAGGCCGTGGTATTGGCCAAACTACTGTAGATAAATTGATTGTTTCGGCCAATGGCTACAAACGCTCTATTTTCGAGGTGATGAAAAATATCGATAAAACCGATGTTAAAATCAATGCAGGAACAAAAACTAAGCTTAAGAACTTTGTTACTTTAATAGAAACGTTTCAGGTATTAAATGAAACGGCCGATGTTTTTGAGTTAGCAGAATACGTAACACGAACAGCAGGTATTATTACCGAATATAAAAAGGATAATACGCCCGAAGGTGTTGTTAAAATTGAAAATATAGAGGAACTTATCAATGGTATGAAGGATTTTGTGGAAGGCCAAAAAGAAATAGCCGATACCACAGGTAATTTAGCCGAGTTTCTAGAAGATGTAGCCTTGTCTACAGATATGGATTCCGATAAAGGTGATGCCGATCACGTTGCTTTAATGACGATTCACTTAGCAAAAGGGTTAGAGTTTCAGCATGTATTTATTGTTGGTTTAGAGGAAGATTTATTCCCAAGCGCCATGAGTATGAATACGCGTAGCGAACTCGAGGAAGAACGCCGTTTGTTTTACGTAGCCTTAACACGTGCCGAAAAACAAGCGTATTTAACCTATGCTTTATCGCGATACCGTTGGGGTAAATTGGTAGATTCTGAGCCGAGTAGATTTATAGAAGAAATAGATGAGCAGTATCTTGATATTGTAACGCCTATAGAAGAGCGCAGGTTTAACCCTATGCTAGATTCTAAAATATTTGGTGATGTTTCAGAAAATAAACCTACAAGTTCTGGGAAAATAAGATTTAAGCCGGCAAAACAAGCCGTACTTAAAAAAGGAGGACCAACAAAATCTTCTTCTGATAAGTTCCAGGTGACTACACCTAAAAATTTAAAGCCTATGGCTAAAACCAGCAATGATACTAACTTATTTGATAGTAAATTGGCTGTTGGTAATATTGTAAAACATATTCGTTTTGGTACAGGTGAAGTAAAGAAAATTGAAGGAACAGGTGCCGATATTAAAGCCGAAATTAGTTTTCAGCATGGAGGTACTAAAAAATTATTACTACGTTTTGCTAAACTAGATGTTATTGGTTAACCGTTTATTTAAACAATTTGAAAAAGCCTTTTAAGTCCTCTTAAAAGGCTTTTTTATGTTTATAATTCGTTAAAATTATCCTAACAGCGCATGTTATTTTGTTATTTAGCATCTAAAGTTAAAACAATAGAAAAACAAATAGATATGAGAATTCTTTTAGTATTAGTATGCATATTAAGCTTTAGTTTTATTTATGCCCAACCAGGTGGTGGCGGACAAGGTGGCCCTCCAGGTGGTGGCAGAAGTATGAGCAGTAGCCAAGAACGCCCAAAAATGGTAGAGTTTAATGCGGCTAAAGTAGCAGGTATTTTTAATTATGATGATGAAGCTGCTATTAAGAAGATTAAAATTAAGAAAAAACATAAAGATTTAACTTTAAAGGTGCGTAAGGCAATCGAGAAGTATAATATTCGTGTTAACGAAATTGCACTTTTAAACAAGGATAATTTTGATACTCTAAATGTATATGTTAATGCAAAAATGAAAGCAATGCAATCTAGTCGTGGTCAGAACCAAAGTGGTTCTAGAATGGATAGAAGCGATACCTCTTCTAATGACTCTAAAGACGATCCGGAGCGTGCTAAAATTAAACAAAAAATTGATCCTGCTAAAAAAGAAGTTAAAGTTGCCGAAGGAAAATTAAACACGCATTTGGAATCTATTTTAAGCGAAAAGCAATATGGCAAATGGCTTAAATATCAAGCAAAAGTAAAATCGGAATTAATTGAAGAACCAGAATCGAATAATAATAGTGATTCGGGAATGTCTCGTGGCGGCGGACAAGGTGGCCCTCCAGGTGGTGGCATGCGTTAATAAAATAAGTATAGAATAAAAAAAAAGGCTAAAATTCAAAATTTGAATTTTAGCCTTTTTTAGTTTATAAGTTATCTATGGTAAATGCTTTTATTTTGGTCCACGTATCTATAAACTCTATTCCGGTCCAGCCGTGTCCAGCTTCGGGATAAAGGGTGTACTCGTGGGTAACGTTAAGTTTAGATAGTTTCTCGTTTAAATCTGCTCCTTGGCTTATTGGTATCAATGGATCTTGTCCGCCATAAAACAAAATAGTTGCAGGTGCATTAGCTGTTACTTGGTGTAACGGACTTACTTCTTCTAAATATTCTACGGTAGGATCTTCTCCAAACAAGGTTAAAAAAGCATCTAATTCACTACTTTCTTCTGCTGCTAAAGCAAAATTAGGATCGGTTAAATTTGTTGGACCAACAATACTACAAACCATATTGGTTTTTTGTAAGGTATCAAAACTATAAGCCCATAATAAGGCTAAATGCCCACCAGCGCTTGCTCCAATAAACCCAAGCTGATCGGAAATAGAAAGCTTTATTTGGTTCGTTTTTAAATATCTAATTACCGTGCTAATATCATTAGTTTGCATTGGGTAAGGCTTGTTATTGCTATCTGCCAAACGGTAGTTCATATTCACTATGGCTACATCTGGAAAGTCTTGAATTAAAAGTGTTTTTAACGGATCCATTTCTGCTTTATCACCAGCAGACCAACCACCACCATGTATTAATATTATAATTTTAGTATCTACGGTTCTATCGGCAGGCAGGTATAAATCAAAAGTTTGATTCTCATCATCACCATATACTATATCTAACTCTTCGTACTCCAAAGTCGTGTCTAAGATATCAGCTGTGGCAATAGGTTCTATTTTTTCTGAGCAGCTTAAAATAGTTATAACCGCCAAGAGGTTTATGGATAAAATTTTAAGAAATTTCATATAAATAATGTTTTTTGTAAAAGCTTTAATTGAAGTATTTTAAACTACTTCATTATATGTTAAAAATAATATTTACTTTGTAGCGTTAAATAATGTAACGCAAGATAGTTATTATGGCTGAATTTTTAAGAATTTATGAGGAGAACCCAAATCCAAAACAGATTGAAAAAGCAGTCGCTATTTTGAAACGCGGCGGACTCATAATCTACCCAACCGATACTGTTTATGGTTTAGGTTGTGATATTACTAACGTTAAAGCTTTAGAGAAAATTGCACGTATTAAAGGTGTTAAGCTCGAAAAAGCTAACTTTTCGTTTGTTTGTCACGATTTAAGTAATATTAGTGATTACGTAAAGCAAATTGATACGTCTGTTTTTAAAATACTTAAACGTGCGCTTCCTGGGCCTTATACATTTATTTTACCAGGTTCTAAAAACTTACCAAACCCGTTTAAAAAGCGAAAAACAGTTGGTATTCGTGTGCCAGATAATGCTATTGCGCTCGATATTGTGAAGCTTCTAGGAAACCCGATTATATCAACATCTATACATGATGAAGATGCTGTTTTGGAATATACCACAGATCCAGAATTAATTTTGGAAAAATGGGATAACCTAGTCGATTTAGTAATCGATGGTGGTTATGGTGATAACGAGGCTTCTACAGTTATTGACCTTTCTGATGGTGAACCTATAATTGTTCGTGAAGGTAAGGGGAGTTTAGATATTTTTTAATTGATACTCTTTTTTAAAACTGGTACGTTTCTGTTAATTTAGAAATGATGTCTTTAATAGCTTTTTTCTTGGTTATGTTTTCTCTGTAATAGTCAATGTTCAATATTGGGTCTTTTTTAAGGTCGGCTTTATTGTACGGGTATTCTAATTTTTCTAGTATAGCACTTAGTGGTTCGTTGCTGAAACTTATTTTAACGTCTTTTACTTCCTGAGCCTCATCATTAGAATTCGTGGAATAAGAGAAACTCGAACCAAAACTAGTAACTTCATGTTTTCTTATGGATATGGCTGTATCATCAGTAGATTTTTCAATTTCTTCAATTATACATTTTTCTTTACCAGAATTACAGCTAAAAATAATAAACGCGATGAGAATTAAAATATAGTAGTTTTTTTTATGGTTTGAATTTTTCATGGGTTGGTGGTTTGTTTAGTTATTTTTCGTTTATTCTATATTCACATTTGATAGTCTGTAACTCTTTTTTTAGTTTTTATTCTTTTGAATATTCTTCGATTAATATTGATCCTGTAATTAAATTACCTGCAGCATCAAAAAAATGATTTTCTTTTCTGACGGTCAAAAGACTGTTATTATTTGATAAAATCATTTCATCGTATTTCTGACTTAAATTAGCTAAAACCATTCCAAAAGATACAATGCCAGATATTTGATAACTGTTTATTGAACTATAAGACCAATTTCCATCAGAAATCGATTGAACTGAATCGTAACACTCTCCGTTTATATCTTCATTAAATTTTGAGAAAGTATAACTTTGGTTGGAATAAAATATCATACGATTTCTTTCTTCACATTCAGAAAGTGGTTCTTCGGATATTAGGATTTCATTTAAATCAAGTATTGTTACGGATTCAAGTTTCCAGTTTCCAATTATTGGGTCTTGATTTCCTGAACTGTCAGCATTTGAACAGGATAAAATGATAAATCCAATTAAAAATCCAATCAATAACTTTAGTTTCTTCATTGGGTATAACTTGGGTTAAATTGTTTGTGACGTCTCGTGCAAGAAACGTAGGGCAGGTGATAAGCACTTCCGCTTCGGTTTATTACTTAGCTAAATATAAATATTTTGCTTTTATATTTTCTACTATAAACGCCAAATTTTATATTTAGCGGACTTCATTAATATGTACAGACCTTTCGGTTTATCACAAACGCCCTATGTTTTTTATACCTTGTTGGCAGTAGTTATTGCTTTTCATACTGTAATATATCAAATGTGCAATTATCATTATCAGCTTTCAGAAAATTGTCATTTTCTATATTTTCACCTAATGTTAAACGCATTAAATAACCAAAATTTTTACTTTCTCTTTCTAATTCATTTTTTCTTTTAAGTCCAATAATATCTAAGGAGTATATTCCTTCTTCAATTTCTAAACCAAGAGATGTATTATACTTCTCTAGAATTCCTTCAGGTCCACTTGGAGTTAAATCACTTTTTTCAGTTATGTTTTGCTTTATTAGACTTGATTCATATTCCATAAAATCAAAACTTGAAAAACACAATTTATTTTCTTTTCCAACTTCGATATAGAATCCATTGTATTCATACACTTTTAAATAATCTTTTGGAATATTCATTTCACTTTCATTTACAGAAACAAATAGTTCATACTCAAATGATGCTAATTGGTATATTGGAAGAATTTTTCCGTCTTTGATTGTTTGATGAAAGAACTCTTTATTTTTGTCAAAATATGATATGTATTTCTTTGCCCGACATTTCTTTAATTTTAAATAATCACAAAAAACGTCTGGTGAAAATATCATTATCCCATAACCATCTGCACTTAAATCTCCTATGTTTGTCATTTTTTTCTAATTACTGCCAACGTCTCGGCTATGGTTAGTACGGGAATTAAAAGTACTGAACTTTCGATTAAGCACTTAGCTAAAACTTTTTATTTTGTTTTATCTTTTTCTTTATGAAGCCAAATCTTTTTGATTTGGCGGACTTGCTTAAAAGCTCTAAACTTTGGGTTAAGCACCAAAACCCGTATTAATTATAGCCATTGTACCAGTAGTTCTTTATTTGTCAAAATAGTTATATCCGATTTTACTAACTGTCTCAATAATTTTTTCTCTATCAATAATTTCATGAATTATGATAACATATTCATCACTCTTAGTATCAATAAACCCTATTTGCTTTCCTTTTTTTCTTAAAGGTTTGTCAAAATCTTCAAATATATTATCAAAAGAGACAGATGTTCTGTCCGAATAATTATTTAAATCAGGTAATTCAACAAAGAGATTGAAATTGTTCTGTAATGAATTTTCTATTCTCCACTTTAATGTTTCCACATCTTGTTTCCAATCAAGAGACATAATAAAAAAGATATTATTGTTATCTAAATATTCCATTACAAAATTTAATGTAGTTAAATACTCTTCTTCGTTTGAAAAATCTTTTAAGTCCTCAAGAAAAGGAATTACTTTTTTTTGAACCTCTTTTGAACAACATAATTCTGATAACTCAATATAGCCTTCTTTTTCAATTTGCTTTAGTTTAGGTAATTCAGTAATTATTTGCTCTAAAGTTTTTTGAGTTTTAAGAGAATTAGAACTTTTCATCGATTCTTTTTTAGGAAACCATTTATTACCAGTAATAACATCTTTATTTATAATCCATATAACTAAAGGTACAATTCCCCAAAAAATCCAAATTTTTAACTCAAAGTTAATAAAGAGATAAATGAAAGAAGTTAAGAGAATAAATATAACTATATAAAATATTTTATTCTTGTTCATAGTGTTCTTGTATTACTGGTAACTACGGTATATGCGTACTTAATAAGAAGTAAAAATACAATTTCGAAAGCGGAACTCATAAAGAATTTTGTAATAATTAGGCTACTACGATGCTAAAATAAAAATCTCGCAGAGAGATACGAGCCAGGAGGTGTAATGAAAAGCCTTGTTAACTATAGCCCATCATTATCTATAGTTGATATTGAGTCTTTATTTTGATTTAATATTACCTTAACAGATCTAATTTCACCTTTTATATTATGTTGTTTTTTTAAGAACATAGTTTCAAAAAGTTCTGTTTTTTTTACAAAGGTAAGGCTGTCTAGTTTTTTATTGTAACAACTAAAGTAGAATGTACTGTTTTTAGGTAGGTTTAGTCTTGGAGCTAAAAGTGATTTAATTCCTTGAAATTCTAGTTTTTGTTCTTGAAGTTCTTTTTCTGTAAAAATGGCAATAGAATATTGTATTTCATCCAATAATGCTATTTCTTTTTCAGGCGTAGATCCAACTGCAGCAAACCATGATACCTCTCTTTCTTTTATTCGCTCTATTAAACGCTGTTTTGTTCTATCTGGATAATAATGAAGTTCTATAACTTTATATTTGTTTACACTATCTTGTTCATTAACGTTTTTAATGCGTATTTCACTACCTAATTTGTTTTGAAAAACATTAGTAAGAAATTCATTTCCTTTTCCTCTGTTAATAAAAATATTGAACCCTAAACTATCTATCTTTTCTTCGAATTCATTTATATATTTAATGATTTTATTAGATTCTGCAATATGGTTTCTACCAATTTGGTAAGGATTGGTGTAATTACTACTATATTTTCTATTCGCCTGTATTAACGCAGAGTGTATTGTTGTTGTGTCGTTTGTATAGTATAGAATTGTGTTTATCTTGTTTGCTAGGTTACTTGTTAAATTATTGAGTTCTTCAACTTTATTATTTCTTGCTGTAATATGCTTATTTACTTCAGAAACGGGGCCTCCGTAATGAATCATTTCCATTTCTCTTTTAGCCTTGTAGTTATGAATCATTTCTTCAAAAGAATTGCCAAAGAGTTTCATTAAAATTAAGCCTACTAAAATGCTGTAAATGCCATATTTAAGAATAAGGAAGCCTATTTTTTCTGCTTTCATGGAGGTGAATGTGTTATTGTGTTATTCATCAAGTTTATTAATCGATTCCGCTATTTTTTCAATTTCTCCATGATCCCATAAATAAATTTCATCAGTTAAAATTCCATTTCCATTATGTTGTAAAAATATTAAATCTCCAGAACCGCCATTACCAATTACAATTCCATTTTTGGGAAAGCCTTGCCATTCTCTTGCGTTTTTTGTTTCAAGACCAATATGATTACAAGTCCGACTTATTCTTTTTTTGTCAGATTTATCAAAAAATGGGTGAAGTTGGAAGAAAAATTCACCTGAATCTATTTCTCCACCATTTGATTTTATCATTCGGTTTTTAAATTCGAATGGAAATTTCACACTCAATTCCGATTCTGTTTCGATAATATATTTTTCTTCTACTGGAAATGGCATTTTCGTTTCATTTTTTTGTTTTATTCAATTTGTTTTGACGTTTTTGTAAATTATTTACAATGTTGTGCCTCGTTATTTTTATAAGTAGTCAATTTTTAAAATCATTTCTGGACTTATAATTTTGCCATTGTTACTAAAGTTTGCATTAGACCTCCAATCCATTTTTTTATCATTTATTTTATTATAGAGATAATTTATAACGTATAACAGTCTTTGTGGATGAAATTCTTTTTCTGTTTTAAATTTAATTATACATTTAACTGTTGTATTTTGAAATTCACGGAATATTAAATCATATTTTTCGGGATATTTAAAATATATAATATCTTCAATTAATTCAGGGCTTTTCAAATAGTCGTGTATTCCATCCGCTTTTTCAAAAGCAAAATCACGTATTAAAAAAGCCCAAGGACCTTGATTTGTTTTAGAATTTAATTTATTTTGAATTACAGAACATCCTAACAAAGAATTATTATTTATTGGAATTTGTATTTTTTTTATAATCTCATTTATAAGAGTTTCTATTTTATTTATTGCTATTGATAGTGGTAAAATTCCCTCCTTAAATTCAGAACCTTTCAAAACTCTGGTATTATGAAACCAGTAAGCTTTGATTATTTTAGATTCATTAATTTTAAATTCATTAAGAAACTCATCAAATAAGTATTCGTTAGCGTATTTTTCTTTTAGGCTTTTTTTCCATATTTCGTTTAAATCGGTTGACTTTAAAAAAGATAAAATATCATTTCCAGAAGTAGTGAAAATCGAAGCTAAAGATGATAGCATAGATTCGTAATTTTCACAGTCTAAAATCGAAATTTCTTTCATTAGTGTAGGTTTTTATGATCTAGCACAACGTTCATGTATAATAATAGTTACGTGTTTTTATCCGAGGATTTTTCGAAGGAAAATCAGACGTTACAAACACGTAACGACCTTTGATTAAGTACTAAATCGCAATTGTTTTTATACTTTGTTGTAAGCCGTTTTTTATTCAATTAATATTAACTCACTCTTGATTTCAGAGTTAAGTTCATTAAAAATATTCCATTCTTCTCTTAATTCAAATCCTTCTGAATTTTCTAGATTCCAATTTCCATAAGGTAATGTTGCTCTTCGAAAATTAGTTGAGTAGTTTTTCCCGTAAACTTGTTTGTTTTTTAATTCATATTTAGTGTTAAAAACCATTGCTCGCATTACAGAAACATCTATAATCTCATCAGTTCCATCGATCCAACCAAACTCGACAACCTTCGGTAAAACTTTACTTGAATGTTTATCAATACTTTTAGCAAATGTTAAAACATTTACTTTTCCATTTTTAAAATCTTCATAATAGCGAGAAGATATAAAAATCATTTTCATTTTTTTTAAACTCAAAATAACTGAATGAATTTTACAATTCAAAAGTGCAGAAACAGCATAATCATCTGAATCAAAATCTATTGCCCTATTAAGACACTTTTCTATCCATTCACTAGTTCCGTGATTATATTCTGTCCAAAAAGGCTTTATTCTATTTTTTAACCATTTAGAAGTGTGCATTGCTCCGATAACATTAATCTGCATATTCAGAGAGTTTTCATAGATTACTCCTGCAAATGCAGAAATTACTTTATGGTCTTTGTCAGATTTCATTAATTTATCTAATGCTTTTTGTGTTTTCATAGGTTTTTCTCAAATCGCTTACAACGGTTAGTATATGAAAAGTAGGCGATTACGAAGCACAAAAAATTCCGTTAAACACAAAGCTTGATACAAGCCGAACCCCTTGATTTTAATGCTATCTAGCCTGTTTTTTATATACATTGTTGTAACACGTTATTTTTTTTCGCTAAATGTCCAAATCAACGCTTTTTCTTTTGTAGCTCTAAATATTGTATTATGTTTTTCCTCAGGTTCATCTTCATATTTCCATATTAATCCACCTTTAGTATCTTTTAATATTTGTTCTAATTTATTTGTATAAGTGGATATATCAGTTACGCTTGACCCAGCATACCAAAGACTTTTATTTTCATAATTATTTTCTTCGGTTAACTTTTGAAAATTTGTTACTAAATAGTTTTCGTTAAACCACAAGGAAGGATCCATAGCAATATAGTAATCAAACATATTTGGTTCTAAAATTAATGTTTCAATTACGAATAAGCCAGCTAAGGACTCGCCTAAAATTGCCTTTTTATCTGTTGTCCTATATCTTTTATTAATCTCTGGAAATAATTCATTTGTTATGAATTTTCTAAAATTATCAGCTCCTCCTGGATTTGGAATAAACTTTAAATCGTATTCAATGTTTGATGGACCAGATAAATCTCTTCTTCTTTCTGTATTTTCAATACCTACTAATATAAGATTAGGTATTTTATTTTGTTTAATTAGTGTATCCAAAGTATTTGCAATATGCGGAAAATCTTCTTTTATTCCACCATCAGGCATATATAGGACGGTCAAACTATCTGTAGAACCATCATAGTTTGGTGGTGTCCAAATATTTATTACTCGTTCTTCATTAGTGAATTTTGAATTTATTTTTAAGCTGTCGTGTTTTGGAATTGGGTCGTCATAAACAATTGCTTGATTCTTACAACTAACAGTTAGAATTATAAGTAATATGTAGATAATATTATTTTTCATCAGTTTTGTTTTTAATGTGTTACAACTAAGGTATAAGCTTACTTATTAAGAAGTAAAAATACAATTCCAAAGGGAAACCCCATGAATAAAATGTAATAATTAAGCTACTAGCAGGTTGCTGTGTAAACTAAACATTGGTTTTGTGCCCATGCGTTAAGGATTGCAGTGAAAATCCCGCAGAGAGGTACGAACGAGGAATTGTAACGTAAAGCCTGACCCGATAGGGTAACGCCCAAAAAGCGAAATTAGGAATATGTTATTAATTTGGTTCTTTAATCTTGATGTATGTATATTACGTGTTCAAAGGTTAAAGTGACCAAACAAAAACCATATAGAAAACGTGTGAGAATTTTGGTGAATAGGGCAGGGCCAAACAATTATTTAGAGATGGTATTTGGCCAAGGTTATTTTTATTCGGCTAACGCTTTTGCTTTGTTCCAAAGGTTTTTTCCTGTATTTTTAATCTCGTCTCCAGTTTGCTTTAGGTTTTCTGTGCTAGAGTATTTCTCCATGTTTTCTAAAAAGACTTTTAGGTTATCGATGGTTTTAAAAATTTCGTCGGTATGAGGCACATTTTGTTCTTTCATTACTTTTTTCCAATCTACTTGTGCTAAAATTGAAAACATATATTTTGTAGCTATTTTACTTAAAAAGTACTTGTCGTAAACGCCATTGAGTACTTTTCCGGGCTTTCGGTTCTTTACATACTCTATAGACTCGTCTATTCTTTCTTTGTCTCCAGAGGAAAGTAATTTGCTTGTTTTTAGTTTGGTTAAGGCTGCAATTGCTTTTTCATTATCTTCATTTTTTAGATATAAATAGCTTTCAACAGACCATACAATTTCATTGTCTAAACCAATTTTCTTGGTGTCTTTTAAAAACATTTCAAAATCTTCCATGGCACGTTTTTCATCAATTTCCCTTTCCATCATTAATCTATCAAACCCTCTAAATAAATGATTTAAAGAATGAATTCCTATATGGGTTTGCTCGTTATTGAGGTTTCCCCATTGAAATAGCGCTCTTGTATATGGCAAGTCGATTTTTTCGTTGTGGTTTAACCAGTCTATGTTTCTAGAAATTTCATCTTCGGATAAATAATAAAGCCCTTTTTCAAAAAATAAAAATCCTCTAAAATACTGTAACAGTGTTTTTATCTCAGAATCTGGTAGTAATTCTGGGTATGTTTTTGTGCACTCATAGAGCGATACTTCTTTACCTAAATCTTTACTTAAAATTACAATGGCGCTTAAAACGGAGTGTTCTATATTTTGAACATATACTTTATCTTCTCCTTTTAGATATTCTCTTTGTTTGCTAATAGAATCTCCATAAGCCAAATTGAAGGCGTCTATTAATGTTGGAAAAATATCTTCGTCGGTTTCCATTATAAAATCTTCCATGTTTTTATAATCACGATAAATAGAAATGTAATCGAGCATAGAAAGGCTTTCCGGGTTATCTAAATCGTATTTTACGACCTTGTTGAATATTCTATCCAGGTCAGATTTAAAAGATTGAAATTCTGGCGATATGGTGTTTTTTTCTGCGGAAGCTCTAATGAGTATTTTACCAAATTTGTAAGTAGCAACTTTATAAGAATCTAGGTTTTCTACTAATTCTTTTTTGTCGTTTTCTAGTAATTCTTTATCTGTTTTGCTCTCGTTAGAACAACTAAAAATGAAGACAAGTAATAAGACTAAAACTATTTTTTTCATGCTTGGTTCTTTACTAATGTTGAGTAAGGTCTATGTATAACAAAAAATACAACGGCCTTTGATGAAGCCAAAATAGTAATTATTTTCAAACTTTTTTACCCTTCCTTTTTTGATTAAAATTCGGGCTATGTATTTTAGATTTTAAATCAAGATTTTTACCTTAAAAGTCAACAATCTGTTTTGTATTTTCTTGTTGTTTTAAATCTATTAATTCTCTTTTTAAGCTTCAATTTTATGGTAAAGTGTATTCTAACCCAGAATATATACTTAAAGCTCCAATTACAATATCGTTTCTTGACATAGAAACTCCATTTAAAGTGATAGAGATACTAACATTATCATTAGGGAAATGAATAGAAATAGATTGAAAACCGTCTAAAAGGCCTGTGCCGCCAAAACCCATTTTTTGATAAAAGGGAATAGCTATTAAGCCTAATCCATAAATGTCTGTACTGTTTGCTTGCATTTGTTCCAATGAGATTGCTGAAACTACATTGCCATCGAAAAGTTCTTGAAAAAAAGTATTTAAATCTTCAGGGTTTGAAACTATAGAACCCGTTCCATTCACAAGAGTTGTATTTGTTTCAGTTGCTAATATCCAATCATTAGATTCGGGATTATAGGATAATGCCTCTTTATCAGTTGTATCTATTGCTTCTCCATTATAGGTGTTCGTTAAACCCAATGGTATTACTATTCGGTCTCTCAAAGCATCTGAATAAGGTTTTTGGTCTATGCTTTCAATAATAAAGCCTAAAACAACATAGTTTGTATTGGAGTAAAGCGTTTGTTCATTTGGTTGAAATACAGTTCCATTCTCTATAAATAAGTCAATTAGTTGTTGCTGTGTTGCTGGTTGGGTTACAATATCAGTACCGTATGCGGTATCTGTGTAATTGAAAAGACCACTTTTATGCCTCAATAAATGTTCTATTGTTATTAAGTTTGAATTGGGTAACTCTGGAAAATAAGTATCAAGTGTTGTTGATAGTGTGAGTTTGTTTTCCTCAATTAATTGCATAATCATAGATGCTGTAAACGTCTTTGTTATTGATGCAGTTCTATATTTGGTTTGCGGTGTTGCTGAAATGCTATTTTCAATATCTGCTTCTCCAAATGATTTTTGATAATCTAATTGTCCGTTTTTAAATATGGCCACACTTCCCATTCCAAGATTTTGCTCTTCAAGTGCTAAAAAGAAAGTATCCATTTTATTTCGGTCAAAATTTTCTCCAAATTCAAAACCTTCGATTGTGTTTTCCGAACAACTTACTGTGATGCATAAAATTAAAATACTTAAAATTTCAAGTTTAATGTTTTTCATAATTATCTGTTTAAGATATAATTTTCCATCTTTTTTTCAACGCCAATCCAATTATGATAAAGTGGTTTTATTGAAAATTTAAATTAATATTTTATCAGTTATCAGTTATCAGTTATCGCTCTCGAAAAGGCAAATTGATTGTAGGGATTGTCTTTTTTAAGTTTTCATTATCAGCTAAAAAACAACGGGGTTGGAGTAATTTCTCTACCTTAAAAATATTTACACTTTCCATAGTATAGTTATTAATTTGATAAATAGAAACCCAAAAAACAAGCTATTGCACCAATCGAAAATAGTATTCCCATAATTGTGCTAAAATATTTTTCTCCTAAAAAGTTATACCACCAACGTTGGCTATATCCTGAAGGCGAAACTGCCCAATTCCATTTTTTAAAATTCCCAACGGAAAAGATAAAAAGAACTATTGAACCAACTAAATATCCATAATGTGGATTCTGTGACATAAATTCTTTAGCTTGATTGAATAATTCTTCCATTCTTTCTTTATCTGTTGCTTTTAACTGTTATAATAGCGCCGTGTAAGTATAGTTTTGTGTTTGCATGCTAGAATTTTTCGCAGGAAAATTAGACGTATCAAAAGGGCAACTATCTTTGGTTAGATTTAAAATAGTAATTGTTTTTATAGGGAGCTGTAGTGCATTTTTTAGATGTGTCCATTCATTCTAACTATATCTGTTCCAATTTTAGCTTTTAATTCCATTAGAAATTCTTCTTTTAAATCTGGCCAGTTCCAAAAAGTAAATCCAAAATTTGAAAACGCTATTGAATTGTCCGTTTTATAATTTATTAAATTGCTTTCTTTTAAACAATGTGGACAGATTAAAGATGCATTTTCATTATTTGTCCATTTGTCAAATTCTGGAAAAACAGTATCAAATCTATTTAATTGTTCCTCGGTACAATTGTCTGTGAAAAAATCTTGAGGTGTTATTCCTTCAAATCTGTCGGTAATACAATTTGGGCATTCTAATTTAGTCATTGCAGTAAAGGCACCTGCGTTAAATACTTCTCGTTCCGTTTTTATTTCAACTCCGCATACTTTGAGTCTTAATATATTTTCGTTAGAGCCAATTACATCTATATGTTTGTTTCCTGGTTTATAACCTTTGTTACTCATACTAAAAATGCAGTAAGATAATTCAGTTTCTATTGTTTCATTTGATTGTAACCATTTTAGAATTTTTTCACTCAATTCTTTTGGGTTTTCAACTTCTTTTACTGTACAAATAGTTATATAATTATCACTCATTTTATTCGTAATTCGATTTTTTAAAATGTTCGTTAAGAGACATGGTTACACAAGTAAAAGGTTAGAGTTTACACTAAAATAGTAAATTTCTAATTAAGCACTTAGCCAAAAAAAAATATCGGTTAGTTTGTGTTTTCCATATATCTTTCGCTTTTTGCTAAAGTCCATATATTCAGTACTTGGCTTTTAAGTCCGTTTATGTTATCTGGCTCTACAATTTCAATCTCCGTAACTCCAATTAGTGATATTCGATATTTTTTACTTTCTAATAAATAACCGTCAATATAGATTTCATTTTGTTTATTCAGTCCGAAAAAATCATTTAGTTCAGATTGAGATTTGCTTATAGGTTTTTCTTTTAAATCCACAAATAAAACACCTTGCCCTGTAAGATTATAATAGTCGCTAAATCCTCTACTTTGTTTATCTTTTATAACTGATATTTTATTAACCTTTTTTAGAATCTCTTCTTTAGAAGATCCCAAACGTTTCATTAATAATTCGCTTCCAATTATTGTTTTATTAAAAATGTAGGTGGGTTTTTGGGTTTTAGCTTGTGGTAATTTGAAATATTTATCTTGAGAAAACACACTCAAGGATATAAATGAAATTAAAAGATATGTTATGAATTTGTGCATTTTTAAATGTTTTTACAACGTTAAGTATAAGAAACGTAGGGCTGGTGATAAGCACTTTTTTTTCGGTTTATTACTTAGCTAAATATAAATATTTTGCTTTTATCTTTTCTCCTATAAATGCCAAATTTTATATTTATCGGACTTTATTAATATTCACAGACCTTTTGGTTTAGCACGAATGCCCTATGTTTTTTATACCGTGTTGGCAATAGTATTTTTATTTTTAATCAAAGAAATGAACATATAAATAAGTCATTTCAGTTTCTTTATTAATCCACAAATAATATTCACTAAATGTATGGTCTATAAAATCATTCTTATAATAAATTCGGTCAACGTTTTTATTAGGTAAATCAAACCAACTTGGTGGACTCGCGTCTTTTTCCAAATTCTCAATTATAACTCCAAATTTCGCATTATTACTTTCGGCAATATTCAGAGGTTGGTCGTGTGCAATAATTTTTTCCAAAACATTTGAGTCATATGTAAATGACAGATACTGAACTTGAAAATCAAAATATCCTCGATTTTTGAGTTTGATTTTTTTAATTGATTCAGGTGGTTTAAATCCAAAATTATCTTCGAAAGATGAAATTAGTTTTTCACGGTTTTTTGATTCATACGCACAGCTAGAACATAAGAAGAGAGTAAGTATGTTCAAATAAATCAAATATTTTCTCATTCAGTTAGATTTCAGAGTGTCAATTTTCGGTATTTTAGTAATGTCAGATTCTCCGTCTATTGAGTAAAACTCTAATTCAGTCGGCATTTGGTTAGTTCCTAATACAGATATTCCAATCAATTCTCCGTTTTCACCTTTACCAACATAATCAATCATTAATTTTCCTTTTTGAATTTCTGATTCGAGTGTTTTACCAAATATTATGGTCGGACACTTTCCGCACCCACATCTCGCGATTACTTTCAAGTTACCAATTAAATTAGTCCATTCCGATTTTTCTTTTTCAAACAGATGGGGCAGAAATTTAATTTCAGAATTGCTTAATTCTCTTTTATCTGTAATGCTATATTTCATTATCAAATAATTTTTTCGATTGATTTTTGGTCAACCTTTAGTGCTTTAAGAATTGTTTTTGCTAATTCCTTATCATCTCTTTTCGCTTGGTCAAATATGTCAATTAATCCTGAAACATAAAGTCTTTCATTGACAGTCATTCCATCAATTCCAATTACGCCATTTGCTTTTTGGTATATAGTTTCGAGTGTCATTTATATTATTGCCAACTAAGGCCTAGGCTTACTTATTAAGAAGTAAAAATACAATTCCAAAATCAAAACCCATAAAAAAATGTAATAATTAAGCTACTAGAAGATTACTGTAATGACCAAACCTTTGTGCTTAGCCCTGCGTTAAGGATTGCAGTGAAAATCCCGCAGAGAGGCACGAACGAGGAATTGTAGCGTAAAGCCTGACCCGATAGGGTAACGCCCAGAAAAAAAAGGACATAAAAAAAGCCCAACTTTACAGTCGGGCTTTTAAATATTTTAAACTAGGTTGCTTATTTTCCTGCAGCCTCTAAGTTTTTCATTTCTTTTTCGATCATATCGTAAAATTGATCAATTTTGGGAAGAACAACAACACGAGTACGTCTGTTTTTTGCTCTGTTTTCTGCAGTATTGTTATCTACTAAAGGCACATAAGAACTACGTCCTGCAGCGATTAACTGTCCTGGATTAACACCTAAGTCTTGTAATACACGGATAATTGATGTAGAACGTTTAACACTTAAATCCCAGTTGTCTAAAAGCACACCTTTTTGGTAAGATTGGCTATCGGTATGACCTTCGATCATAGCTTCGAAATCTGGTTTGCTGTTAATTACTTTTGCAACCTTAGCTAATACTTCTTTAGCTTTAGATGTTACATTGTAGCTTCCGCTTTGGAATAATAATTTATCTGCAATAGAGATAAATACCACACCTTTTTCTACGTTTACTTCAATATCTGGATCATTGATACCAACTTCACGTTTTAAACTTGTTACAAGTGCTAAAGTCATGCTGTCTTTTTTAGTCATGGCATCTTGTAAACGTGTAATTTTAAGCTCTTTTTCTTTGATGCTTTCTAACGTTTTTTCGATACTACTAGCTCCTTTTGCTGATAATATTTGAAGGTTATCGTTGTTTTTACGTAAATCGTTTACTTGAGATTCTAATACAGTTGCTTTTGCAGTTGCAGCAGCACGCTCTTCTAAACATGAGTTTAATTTTACGGTTGCAGAATTAAGTAAATCTTGAGTTTCTTTTTGCTTTGCTTCAAGATCTGTAAATTGTTTTTTAGTAACACATGAACTTAAAAGTAACATGGCTGATAGACTAAGTAATAAAACTTTTTTCATAAGTTGTTTTATAATTTTGGATTAAAAAATGTTCTTTCTATAATTAACAAAAGTATATAAAAATAGGTTGATAGCAGAGTTATTAACAAAACTTTTACTTATTCTTTTTAACTTTTGTAATACATATTCTTATTTACGAAATAATCGATAACCACAGATGTTTTGTTGTAGTAAATAATTTTATTTTTTGTGGCCTTACGTTGTTTTAATAACCGGTTTAAATTGTAGTAATAATTAAAGTGTGCTTTTAAAATAGCGAATGTATGTTTGGGTTTTAAATCGAATAGAAATTTAACAGCTGCAATACCATCTAAAACTAAACGAATAAAAATAAGAGCGAATATGTTGCCTTTCGCATTTTTAGTTACCATGAATAGGCTGTTTCTAAAATTAAGAAAGGTTTTTTTGGGGTTTATAGCATTTAGTGTAGCGCCACCAACGTGGTAAACGGTAGATGTGCCTACGTATTTTATTTGGTGGCCTTGGTTTTTTGCACGCCAACAGAGGTCTATTTCCTCCATGTGTGCAAAAAAGTGAGCGTCGAACCCATTGAGTGCTTTAAAAACATCACTTTTTATAAATAAACATGCCCCAGTTGCCCAAAAAATATCGATGGTGTCGTTGTATTGTCCGTTATCTTTTTCTATTGTATCAAAAATGCGACCTCTGCAATATGGGTATCCATATTTGTCTATAAAACCACCAGCAGCGCCGGCATACTCAAAGAAGGCTTTGTTTTTAAAGTCTAATATTTTAGGTTGAAGTATGGCCGTTTTTGGGTTTTTATTAAAGGTTTCTATTATAGGTTTCAACCAATTTTCTGTAACTTCTACATCGCTGTTTAATAAACAAAACACATCGGCTTCAATATGTTGTAAAGCATCGTTGTAACCTTTGGCATAGCCACCATTTTCTTGATTCTGAATTATTGTTACATCAGGAAAACGGGTTTTTATATAGGCAACGGAGTTATCTGTAGAGGCATTGTCGGCCACATAAATATCGGCTTCTTTAGAATGCGTAACTACCGATGGCAAAAATTGCTTTAATAGTTGTGTTCCGTTCCAGTTTAATATAACAATGGCAAGTTTCAAAAGATGGTTTATTTATGGGTTAAAAGGTTATCTGTTTTATTCTGAATAATTAAATTATTGCTCACTGAGAACTATACTCCGGTATATCTTTTAAAAACTGATAACGTTCGTTCTCAAAATCCATTTGACAATAATAATGATTAATTCCGTTAGTAACCATTAAATACGTGGCGTTTAGCGCGGTGTTATAGCGTGCAATCTGGTCGAACGTGGTTTGATTAATATTTATTTTTGGGGCTTTACATTCTACAATTAAATGGATACTACCGTCGGGATTAAAAATAACAATATCATATCGTTTTTTTAAATCGTTAATAGTGAGTTCTTTTTCGACGTTAATTAACGAGATGGGATATTTTTTAACCTCCATTAAATAAAGCACACAATGTTGCCTTACCCATTCTTCGGGTTGTAAAATCACAAATTTTTTGCGAATGCAATCGAATATAGATACTTTATTTTCGCTATTTTTGAAACGAAATGAAAACTCAGGAAAATTTAATTTTTGTAACACTGAAATTTTAAATTTTTTCAAAGTTAAGGAAATAATCAAGTTTTAAAGACTGCAATCGTTTTTAGGAATTTGAAATTTATAAAATAGGAATTTATACTAGATTTGGACGAAGTAAAACAAATAGTAACCGATATAAAAAACAAAAACTTAAAGCCTATTTACTTTTTAATGGGTGAAGAGCCTTACTATATTGATAAAATTTCTGATTTTATTGAAAGCTCTGTTTTAGATGAAGCCGAACGCGGCTTTAACCAAATGGTATTGTATGGTCGTGATGTTACTATAGATGATATTGTTGGGCATGCTAAACGTTACCCAATGATGGCAGAGCACCAAGTGGTAATTGTAAAGGAAGCGCAAGATTTAGCTCGAAGTATTGAGAAATTGGCTAAATACGCCGAAAACCCACAGCCAACTACAGTTTTAGTTTTTAATTACAAGTATAAAAAAATTGATAAGCGTAAAGCGCTTTATAAAACGCTTAAGAAAAACGGGATTGTTTTTGAGAGTAAAAAACTTTATGATAACCAGGTTGCCGATTGGATTCGTCGTGTTCTAACACCTAAAAAGTACGAGATAACTCCAAAAGCAGCACAAATGCTTGTGGAATTTTTAGGTACAGATTTAAGCAAAATAAATAATGAGTTAGAAAAACTTCAAATTATTTTACCGCAAGGCACTCAAATTACTCCAGAGCACGTTGAGGAAAATATTGGTATTAGTAAAGATTATAATAACTTCGAGTTAAGAAAAGCGGTAGGTGAGCGTAACACCGTTAAAGCTTTTAAAATTGTACACTATTTTGGTGATAACCCAAAAGATAACCCAATGGTGGTTACAGTATCGTTGTTATTTGCGTTTTTCTCACAATTGCTTACGTTTCATGGTTTAAGTGATAAGTCGCCAAGGAGTGTCGCGTCTGCGCTTCGAGTTAATCCGTATTTTGTGAACGATTATATAACGGCTGCTCGAAATTTCCCAATGAGAAAGGTGAGTGGCGTAGTAGCTACGCTAAGGGAGTTTGATGTAAAAAGTAAAGGTGTAGGTTCTAATGCCGTGCCGCAAGGCGATTTACTAAAAGAACTTTTGGTACGTATTTTTAGTTAAGCTATAATCCTAAAAAAGGTAATTGTTTAACGTTGTGGTAGGTTAAAGCCGCAGTAATACATTGTTTTAACTCGGTTTCGGGTATGGTATCGTTAAGTTGAAAAACAATAGCACGGTGGCCTTCGAACTCAAAATTATCTTTAAAAACAATTTTAAATGTTTCAACAAGCTTACTTGTGCATTTAAAATACATAGCGTATTGGTCTGGTTTCTTTGGTTTCCAGTCAATTCTAAGGGTGCTGCCTTTTTTTACTAAATAGCTTGGTTCTCCCCATTTTAAGGTTTCTTCAATGGTGTTTATACTTTCAATGTTGTTGGCTACGTCTAGAATTAAAGCTCTAAGATGTAATATTTTATTTTTAACAAATTCCGGATAGGCGTTAAACACGTGCTCCATTCTGGCATCTGTTTTTATATCTAAAGAATTAAGCGACATTTTTTCTTCTTAAATTGAAATTACAATAAAGATAGTGTTAATTTAGTTTCTTAATAAAATTTTATAAATGAATTTAGAGATTCACGAAAGTTGGAAACCCTATTTAGAGGCAGAGTTTAAAAAGGATTATTTTAAAAACTTAATAGCATTTGTTTCTAAAGAATATAAGGACTCAAAATGTTTTCCTCCGGAAGAAGCCATTTTTAATGCCTTTAATTATTGCCATTTTAATGATGTAAAAGTGGTTATTATTGGTCAAGATCCTTATCATGATCATGGGCAGGCTAATGGTTTATGTTTTTCTGTGGCAGATGGTGTTAAACATCCACCATCATTAGTTAATATCTTCAAAGAGATTGAAACGGATTTAAGTATTCCGTATCCTGAAAGCGGTAATTTAGAACGTTGGGCAAAGCAAGGTGTATTACTTTTAAATGCGACACTAACCGTTAGAGCTCACGAAGCGGCGAGCCATCAAAAACAAGGTTGGGAAACGTTTACAGATGCTGTAATTAAAGCAGTAAGTGATAATAAGGAAGATGTAATATTTTTACTTTGGGGTGGTTTTGCAAAAAAGAAGGCTAAATTAATTGATGCGACTAAGCATTTGATATTAACTAGTGGGCATCCGTCGCCATTATCTGCAAATAGAGGGTATTGGTTTGGAAATAAACATTTCTCAAAGGTTAATCAAAAGCTTGAAATTCTTGGAGAAGAAATAATAGAGTGGTAAAAAAAGAAAAGGGAAAATTAAAACGCTTGCTACAAATTAGCTACCTGTTGGTGCCAGTCTTTCTTGCATGGCATCTAATTCTAGATACGGAGCTAAAATAACTGGTTGTTTGTTAACTTTTGTTGTTTTAACTGTTTTGTTACAGCTAAATTTTAAAAGCAATAAATTAACGAATACAAGTAGGGTAAATGTAAGAGTAACTGTTAAAATCATATTAATCTGGGTTTAAATACGTTGTAATGTACGATTTATCTCGATAATTTGCAAGTTTTCTTGACAAACTGTTATTACGCCACAAAATTAATAATTATATTCACAGTAACATTGCTTTATTATCACTAGTATTCACTTTTGTGATATCCGCAATTTACTTCCTGATAAAATTAACTTTAATTCAAAATTTTGTGATATTTTTTATCAAGTACGTTTTTATTTAAGGTAATTGAAATCATTTTTAATTTGAAATAAGCTTCACTCATGTATATAAAACCATTGTTCGCAACGCGTTCGGAGTTTTTACCCCAAGAGTTTTTTACTTTATAGTAAATATTGCCATTTTGGTCCTTTACTAAACCTGTAATATGCATTAAGTGGTCGTCGGTAGTATTAAAGTTTTCAAATTCTTGTTGTCTGTAGGCTTGTGTAATCTCTTTTTCTGCTACAATTTCTGTTAAGTCCTTTAAATCAACATTACCGTCTTCTGGAATTATAGCCATACCAGGGTTTGCTGTAAATGTACTTTCGCTTACATCGCAATCTAAAGCAATAGTATATCCTTTTTTAAGTGCATTATTTGCAACTTTAATCATTTCCTCAATTGGGATATTATAGAAGCTTCCGTTAGAAAAATTATCAGGAATATTTAAAATGAAGCTTGTGTAAAATGGTTGGTGAGAAAATGATGTTAAGCTTACATAATCATCAGGGTTTATTTTTGTGAATTCTAAAAATGATTGTGGTGTGTATTGTACGCCTTCATAATTAAAAGTTTCAACATTTTTTCCTAAATAAATATCTAAAACGGATTCTGTAACCTGTTTCCATTTTGGAGATAATGGTTTCTTTACATCTTTAGTATAGGTGTTTAATAAACCTCTTAAAACGGTAAGCATTTCACTGTGGTTATGTCTGGTCGCATTTTCTTCAAGACCTGTAAAAGCGAAAGCTGGTACTAAACCATGATCTTTTACGCTATTTAAAACATCGTGAGCCAAACCACCATCACTAAATTGTGTTTTACCTTGGCGCATAATGTAATTCCAGGCCTTTTTCGGGTAGGTGTTTCTTACGGTATACATTTCAGATAAATCAATCTTTTTACCTGTAATTCTTATTATTTCACTCTCTAAAAAAGACGATGTAGAAAAACTCCAGCAAGTCCCGGTATTTCCTTGGCTAATAACATCGGTAGTTTCAAGGTCTATAACCGTTTCAAATTTATACGATTGCGCATTTAAAGAAAGGCAAATAAATAGTAAAACGAGTAGTGAAATATTATTTTTCATAGGTAATGAAGGGTTTTAATGAAATAAAATTTATTTTTGGCTAAAATAAAGAAAATGAGTCAAGAAAATTGGGTAACTGTTAAAGAATACACCGATATTACATATAAAAAATGTAATGGTGTTGCGCGTATTGCGTTTAATAGACCAGATGTGAGAAATGCATTTCGTCCGAAAACAACATCAGAATTGTACGATGCCTTATATAATGCTAACGAAGATGTGAATATAGGTGTGGTATTATTGTCTGCCGAAGGTCCATCGACTAAAGATGGTGTTTATTCATTTTGTAGTGGGGGAGATCAAAAAGCACGTGGACACCAAGGTTATGTTGGTGAAGATGGGTATCACCGTTTAAATATATTAGAAGTGCAACGTTTAATTCGTTTTATGCCAAAAGCAGTAATTGCTGTGGTTCCGGGTTGGGCTGTTGGTGGCGGACATAGTTTACACGTAGTTTGCGATTTAACTTTAGCGAGTAAAGAGCATGCTATTTTTAAACAAACCGATGCTGATGTTACTAGTTTTGATGGTGGTTACGGATCGGCTTATTTAGCCAAAATGGTAGGACAGAAAAGAGCACGTGAGATTTTCTTTTTAGGAAGAAATTACTCGGCTCAAGAAGCCTTTGATATGGGCATGGTGAATGCTGTTGTTCCTCACGATGAATTAGAAAGTACAGCCTATGAGTGGGCTCAGGAAATATTAGCAAAATCGCCTACATCTATTAAAATGTTGAAATTCGCTATGAATTTAACAGACGATGGTATGGTAGGGCAACAAGTATTTGCTGGAGAAGCAACACGTTTAGCTTACATGACGGAGGAAGCTACCGAAGGTAGAAATGCCTTTTTAGAAAAACGTAAGCCTAATTTTGAAAAAAAATGGATTCCATAAATGAATAAAACAAAAGTTTGGATTTCTTCCATGCGTTTGCGCACTTTACCTTTATCTGTTTCAGGAATTATTTTAGCTTCGTTTTTAGCAGCTTATCAAGGTGTTTTTAATTGGGTGATTTGTTTATTGGCTATTTTGTCGACTTTAAGTTTTCAAATACTATCAAATTTAGCAAACGATTATGGCGATGGCGTAAAAGGCACGGATAATGATGATAGAATAGGGCCAGAGCGTGCCATACAAAGTGGTGTGATATCTCCAATAGAAATGAAACGTGCCATTACAATAAATGTAGCGATTTCTGTTATTTTAGCCTTACTTACTGTTTATTATGCGTTTGGTCAAGCTCATTTCTTTCTGGCTGTGTTGTTTTTTGCACTTGGCGTTGCTGCTATAATTGCAGCCATAAAATATACTGTTGGCGGTAATGCCTATGGCTATAATGCTATGGGCGATGTTTTTGTGTTTCTGTTTTTTGGTTTAGTGAGTGTTATTGGTGGTTATATTTTGTATGCAAAAACCATAGATTTTGTTGTGGTTTTACCTGCCGTGGTAATAGGTTTGTTAAGTACAGCTGTACTTAATTTAAACAACATGCGAGATATAGAATCTGATACTAAATCGAACAAAATTACGCTAGCCTTAAAATTAGGTAGTCAAAAAGCTAAAACTTATCATATTACTCTTGTGGTTTCGGCAATTTTGTTATCCGTTTTATTTGGTGTTCTGTTTTATAATTCACCATTTAATTTCATTTTTATTATCGCTTTTATTCCTTTATTTCTTCATCTTAAAAAAGTGAATAACACACAAAACCCAAAACATTTTGATCCCGAATTAAAAAAGTTAGCGCTAACAACAGTGCTTTTATCTATTTTGATGGGGTTGGGGCAAGTGTTGTAAATATTTAGTAAATTTAGAGTTCAATTTTATAATTCATTTCGAATGAAAATCACATTTTACGGTCACGCTTGTTTAGGTATTCAAATAGATGATATCAATATACTTGTTGATCCTTTTATTACAGGAAACGAAAAGGCTGCAAACGTTGACATTAGTACTTTAAAAGCTGACTATATTATGGTAACTCATGCACATCAAGATCATATTCTAGATGTTGAAGCTATTGCCAAACGTACCAATGCTGTTATAATTTCTAACTTCGAAATTGTTACGCATTTTGGTAATCTTGGTTTCGAAGGTCACCCAATGAACCATGGTGGGCAATGGGATTTTGAATTTGGAAATGTAAAATATGTAAACGCCATACACACATCGTCTTTTCCTGATGGTACTTATGGTGGGCAACCTGGCGGTTTTATTATAGAAGGCGAACATAAAAATATTTATATTGCAGGCGATACGGCTCTTACTTTTGATATGAAATTAATACCGCTTCAAACTAAGTTAGATTTGGCTATTCTTCCTATTGGAGATAATTTTACCATGGGTATTAACGATGCCATTTTAGCGAGCGATTTTGTAGAATGTGATAAAATTTTAGGTTACCATTTTGATACTTTCGGCTATATTGAAATTGATCATGAAGCTGCTAAACGCAAGTTTTTCGAGAAGGATAAAGATTTAATGCTTTTAGAAATAGGAGAAAGCATCGAACTTTAATAAATTCATTTTAACACGTATTATATTAGTCGTTAAAACTGATTAAATTGATTTTGAATTATTTAGTCTATACCTTGTGTATGGATGAAAGTGGTTATTTGTAATATTATACATCAAATAATTATCGATTTTATAGTAAAAGATTGAACAATTAATCAATCTCAAATTTTTATTATAATCCTTCTCTAGTTTTGATGTTCCATAAAATAAATCGTTATTTTAGCATGACTATGACGGCAACTTACCAACCATACACTTTAAACTTTAAACAAGCTAGCGGAACTTCGCGCGGCATTTTAAAGACTAAAGATACTTGGTTTATTATTTTAAATGAAGGTGAAAAAAAAGGTGTTGGAGAGTGCGGCATGTTTCGCGGACTTTCCATTGATGATAGACCCGATTTTGAAGATAAATTAAAATGGGTTTGTAAAAATATTCAATTAGGTTTAGATGCTTTATTACTTCAGTTAGAAGAATTTCCAAGTATTCAATTTGGATTAGAAATGGCTTTTAAATCTATTGAAAGCATAGATGGTTTCGATTTGTTTCCTTCAAAATTCACTAAAACGGAAGATAGCATTGCTATTAACGGATTAATTTGGATGGGGACGGAAAGTTTCATGAAACAACAAATTCAGGATAAAATAGAAGCTGGTTTTAGTTGTATTAAAATGAAAATTGGTGCTATCGATTTTCAAACAGAAATTAATCTTTTAAAATCAATTCGAAAAGAATTCAATTCAAATGATATTGAATTACGAGTAGATGCTAATGGAGCTTTTAAACCTTCGGAAGCTTTAGAAAAACTGAAAATATTATCAGATTTCGATTTACATTCCATTGAGCAACCTATAAAGCAAGGCCAGATAGCCGAAATGGCAAAACTCTGTAAGGCTACACCATTGCCCATTGCTCTAGACGAGGAACTTATAGGTGTGTTTTCCGAAGAAAAAAAACAAGCATTATTAGAAAACATTTGTCCGCAGTACATTATTTTAAAACCAACTTTAATAGGCGGTTTTAAAGGGAGCGATTCTTGGATTAATTTAGCCCATAAACAAAACATAGGTTGGTGGATTACAAGTGCCTTAGAGAGTAATGTAGGCTTAAATGCTATTGCACAATACACCTATGGTTTAAATAGTAATTTACCACAAGGTTTAGGTACGGGCAGTTTGTTTTCTAACAATTTTGATTCACCGCTTTTAGTTAAAAATGGTACATTGCAGTATAATAAGGTAGAACCTTGGAAATTTAATTTAGAAGTATGTATATAGCTCAAGCCTTTAAAGGCTTACACGATTGGTGGAGATATTTATTAGGTGTATTAATAGTTTTTACCGCTTGGCAAATGGTTGGTATGATTCCTTTGGGAGTTGTATTAGGCATAAAAGTTTTTGAGACCGGAAATATACCCGTTACAATCCCGGATATGATTGAGGCTTTGGGCAGTAATTTGTTTCTGTTTTTAATGCTAGTCTCTTTTGCGGCAGGATTGGCAGGCGTTATTTTTTCGGCTAAAGTTTTGCATAAGCAATCGTTTGTACAATTAACAACAGCACGAAAAAAGATAGATTGGAGCCGTTTTTGGTTTATTTTTATTCTTTGGGGTGTTATTTCTTCTGGTTTTGTATTGATAGATTATTTCTTTTTTGCGCCAGAAGATTATGTGCTTAATTTTAGGTTAAAACCATTTTTAATACTCGCAGCAATAGCTATTACTTTAATACCGTTACAAACCAGTTTCGAAGAATATTTTTTTAGAGGCTACCTAATGCAAGGTATTGGTGTAGTTTGTAAAAATAAATGGTTGCCACTTTTAATCACTTCGGTTGGTTTTGGACTTATGCACATTGCAAATCCAGAAGTAGAGCAATTAGGGGCCGTTATAATGGTTTATTACATTGGTACCGGTTTGTTTTTAGGAGTTTTAACTTTAATGGACGAAGGTTTAGAGCTTGCCTTAGGGTTTCACGCCGCTAATAACTTGTTTACAGCGCTGTTGGTTACTGCCGACTGGACTGCCTTCCAAACCGACTCAATTTTAAAAGATATGTCTGATCCAGATACCATGGCATTAGGCGAAATATTTATACCTGTATTTGTTGTTTTTCCAATACTTTTATTTATTCTTTCTAAGAAATATAATTGGAGTAATTGGAAAGATAAACTAATAGGAAAAGTTATTGAACCAACAAAAGAAGACTATAAAATAATAGAATAATTATGATACCAGATTACACTAAAGTACATGTAAGGTTTAAATTAAATAATCACCATTATTCTCATGAAGATTTAATGGAGGTTGCGTATAGTTTTGTAAAAGAAGGCGTTGCTTACGAGCGCGAATTGGGTGAGTTTTTACTCGATTGGTTAGATAAGCATGATTTTATAAAAGTACGTACATCGGGATCTACCGGTAAGCCCAAGGAGATAATAATTAAAAAGGAAGCTATGGTAAAATCTGCCATTGCAACTGGTAACTTCTTCGACCTTAGACCTGGTAAAAAAGTATTGCATTGTTTGCCTTCAAACTTTATTGCAGGTAAAATGATGATGGTTCGTGCTATTGTTTTAGGTTTAGAATTAGATATGGTAGAGCCTGCGGCTTTCCCTAGAATCGATTATGAAAAAGATTACGAATTTTGCGCATTTACACCAATGCAACTTAAAAACTTCGCTAAATATTTCGATAAAATTAAAACAGTAATTGTTGGTGGCGGACGTGTTTCTGAAAGTATAAAAGCTTTAATTCAGGATAAAAAACCTAATGTTTACGAAACTTATGGTATGACGGAAACGGTATCGCATATTGCCATTAAGAAGATAAATAACTTTACAGATACGGAGTCTGATAAATACTTTAAAACCTTACCAAATATTACTATTTCTACCGACGATAGAAGTTGTTTAGTAATTAATGCTCCAGAGCTTTTAGATGAAACTATAGTTACAAATGATATTGTAAAAATACATTCAGATAGTAGTTTTGAATGGTTAGGCCGTTTTGATAACGTAATTAATTCTGGTGGTATTAAATTATATCCAGAGGTGATAGAAGAGAAGCTACAGTGTAAAATACCTCAACAATTTTTTATTACATCTGTTCCTGATGAGACTTTAGGAGAGAAAGCTATTCTAATTATTGAAGGAAAAGATAATAAGCTAGACGAATCTATTTTTGATGGTTTGGATAAATACGAAAAACCAAAAGCTATTCACGCGGTAAGTAAATTTGTAAATACGGCTTCGGGAAAAATTCATCGTAAAAACACTTTAGAACAGGTTGTTTTTTAAAACCTCGATAATGTGTGATTTTAATAATACCTACTAGGTTTTTATAGCTTGGTGGGTATTATTGTTTTATGTCAGCACATTTAAAGTTAAATCTTTTAGAAAATTTAAAAATAATAATGAGGCATAAGTGTAACGTCTTAGGCTTTTTTAATACTTATAGAAAAATAATAATTTAAAAAATATGGAATTTATAAAACGTGTATTATCGACATTAACAGGAATCATGTTGTTTTGTTTACTTTTCTTTTTAGGAATCATTTTTCTAGGTGCTATTATGGGATCGGGAGGTGATGATGTTATTACTGTAAAAGATAATTCTGTTTTAGAATTAACATTAGATTTTCCAATTAAAGATTATGCAGGTAAAACGGAGTTTGCTGAATATCCTTTTTTAAATGAAGATGAAAAAAATGGACTTTTCAATATTATAGACGGTATTAAATTAGCTGCTACAGACGATAAAATAAAAGGAATATCTATTGATAATAATTTTATACAAGCTGGTTTGTCGCAAACAAAAGCTTTAAGAGATGCGTTATTGAAGTTTAAAGAATCGGGTAAGTTTATTGTGGCTTACGCCGATATTTATACGCAAAAAGATTACTATTTATCTTCGGTTGCCGATACTATTTTTATGAATCCTGTTGGAGCGATGGAATTTAAAGGTTTATATTCTGAACAGTTATACTTTAAAGATTTACAAGAAAAATCGGGTGTTAAAATGGAAGTGGTGCGCTTCGGGAAATACAAAAGTGCTGTAGAGCCGTTTTTAGAAAATGAGATGAGCGATAATAATCGTGAGCAAATATCGGTGTATTTAAATTCGCTTTGGACAGAAATGAAACGTGATATTTCAAAAAGTAGAATGATTGATGAAGCGGAACTCAATACAATTGCAGATAGCCTTTTGGCTCGTAATGCAACTTTAGCTAAATCGTCTAAAATGATTGATAAAATTGCTTATCACGATGAATATATTGATGGACTAAAATATGCTATTGGTATTGAAAATGATAAAAAATTAAAGACCATTTCTATTGCAGATTATGCTATTCACGCAGCTGATAAATTGAAATTAAAAAGTAATCAAAATAGAATTGCAGTTATTTATGCCG
Source organism: Algibacter lectus (assembly GCF_900112395.1). Classification (GTDB taxonomy): domain Bacteria; phylum Bacteroidota; class Bacteroidia; order Flavobacteriales; family Flavobacteriaceae; genus Algibacter; species Algibacter lectus. The sequence goes on along the minus strand of NZ_FOLN01000011.1, from coordinate 2,607 downwards.
AAGGTGAAATTATCTATGGTGAAGGTGATGAGGATAAAGTTGGTCAAGGTACTATGGGAGCTTCGCTTAAAAAAGCAAGAGAAGATGATAAGGTCAAAGCGGTGGTTTTGCGTATTAATTCTCCCGGAGGAAGTGCAGTGGCCAGTGAGTTAATTTGGAGAGAAATAGAGTTAACTAAAAAAGTAAAACCCGTAATTGTGTCTATGGGGAACGTAGCGGCATCTGGGGGTTATTATATAGCTTGCAATGCTGATAAGATTATTGCAGAACCAACAACCATTACAGGAAGTATTGGTGTCTTTGGAATGATGCCAAATGGTAAAGCGTTAGCAGATAGAATTGGTATTAACGCCGAGCAAGTAATCACTAATACAAACGCCGTGTCGTTTAGTTTTTATGAGCCTATGAGCGATGTACAACGTACTTTTATTAAAGAAGGAATTATTGATGTATACGAGTTGTTTACAAAAAGAGTTGCCGATGGTCGTGGTATGGATCAAGATGATGTAAAAGCTATTGCGCAAGGACGTGTTTGGACGGGTACCGATGCAATAAAAAATGGTTTAGTTGATGAATTAGGCGGATTAGATTTAGCCTTAAAATATGCTGCTGAAGCTGCTGAAATTGAAGAATACAAGATAAACGAATTTCCTATTTTCAAAAAGGACTTAGATAAAATGCTTCAAGATTTTGGTTTAGTGAAAGCTAAAGAGACCATTTTAAAAGAAGAGCTAGGCGATGTACAATACAATATTTACAAAGAAGTAAAAACACGTACGCAACGTAAAGGTATTCAGTTATTATTTCCTTATAGTTTAGATGTGAAGTAATATTTCGATCATATTTTAATAAACAAAAAAAGACGCTTATATAAGCGTCTTTTTTTTGTTTCCCGTTGTAAGTAAATTTAATTCACACTATACCCATCACCGAGTTGAATACTTAATATTAAACCATGTGTGTTTCCTAGGGTAGAATTTTTGTTGGCGAGATTGTAATTGTATATAGCGCGTAGATTATTGAATAAATAGATTCCTGCTAAAAAGTTTATGGAATTACTAGTTCGGTAACCTGTTCCTATTTCTAGCTTATTTTTAAAACTAAGGGCTACATTAAAATCTGCTTGTAACGGTGCTCCATCTTCATATTTTATGAGCATGTTTGGTTTTATCATAAAATCTTCAAAACGATTATTATAAATACGATAACCAAAATATCCATAGTAAGGACTATTTAACACCAAATCACTGTCTGATGCCAAACTATCGCCCATAACATTTGGAGTCGAAAAACCAACATAAAAAGAAGCGTGATTAAAAAGAAAACTTAAACCAATGGTTGGTATCGTACTGTTTATATCTTGTGCAAATTTAGGATCTCCTATAATGCCTAACTGGGTTAAATTACTTTGATATTCTTGTAACCCTGCGGTAATACCAAAAGATAGAACACCTGCATCATACAATTGCCAGTAAGGTCTATTACTTTTAAAATCGAAAAATATTTTATAGGAATATGCCGCGAAAAAAGAGGTTGAGGTAGTAACACCTATTTCGTCTCGCATAATACCTGCCCCAATGCCCATTTTGTTTCTGTTTATAGAACCATGGCCACTAAATGAAAAATTTCTCGGACTTCCTTCAAATTGATTAAAGAATCCTGTATTACTCAAAGAGAACTCGGGGTTTTCTGTTAAGCCAGTATAAGCTGCATTTATAATAAAAGGGTTGTAATTATACTCCGAGAATGTAGGTGTTTGCTGTGCGTTTAATTTACAGGCAAATATGGTGATGATAGCAATTGCTATTATGTTTTTTGTAAAAATCATTGAAATGGGTTTATCTTTTTATAACTACAAAGCCTTCTAGTTTGTCAAAATTATGCGGACCACTTATATTAAACTTAAAGAAATAAGTGCCTTCTGGTAATACATCAGCTCCCATTTTAGTCTTTTTATTTGCAATACCTCTAAACACATGGGTTGTGTTATTGTATCCGTTAATTTGGAATACCATATCGCCCCATCGGTTATATATAGTAACCATATTATCAGGATGCATTTCTATACCTTCAATATTCCAGAAATCGTTGATACCATCGTTATCTGGTGAAAAACCATATTTTACATCATGTTTTGGAGCAGTTAAAGTGGTGAAAACATTTTCTGCGCAAGAAGTTGCGTCTCCCATAATATTATAAGGTATAACGTTTACATAATAAGAGGTATCTTGCTTTAAATCTTCTGAAAAAGTATATGAAGTGGAGTTTCCAACATCTTCGTTATTTAGAATATCTGTTCCTCCTGGTGAAGAACCTATTGAAATTTTATATCCATCAGCGTTAGAAACAGGATCCCAGCTAAAATCGGTATCTAAAGAAACGTCGATATCATTTTGTGTAGGATTGTTAAGGATTGTACATTCAGGACGTGTTAAAAGTATCTCCGTAGTAAAAGATTCTTCATTACATCCAATGGCACCACCAACGGCATTATAAGGTATGATGGCAACGTATATTGTAGATGTTTCAGGTAAATCTGAACTTAAATTATAAGTAGTGTTGTTTCCAACATCTTCATTATTTACAATATCGGTAGCTCCAGCACTT
>NZ_FOLN01000013.1 GCF_900112395.1 Algibacter lectus | reverse complement strand
CCGTTTAAGGTATCGTTTGTGGTAACATCGCCTGCGGTTCCGCCTGTAATACCATCTACTGGAGTTGCCGTGAAGTCGTTGATAACAGCATCGATACAACTCACTGTAATAGTGAATACAGAAGATTCTGTTGAACAACCGTTTCCATCTGATACTGTATAAGTAATATTTGTAGTACCTGCAGATATAGCCGTAACTTCTCCTGTACTAGAATCTATTGAAGCCACTCCTGGAGTATCTGAACTCCATACTATAGTTCCTGTGGCTGTTGTTGATAAAGTTGTTGTTTCAGTATTACACAGAAGTCCGTCTCCTGAAATAATTGGAGCATTAGGAACATCATTTATTGTTACTGAAACATCTGAACTATTTGGACACGTTCCCGCCGTAGTATATGTTACTGTATAAGTCGCAGGAGTTGAGGCGCTCACATCAATTTCTCCTGTTGAAGCATTGATTGATAAACCTGCTACACTTGAGAAGGTTCCGCCGGATAACCCTGTAATTGTTGGGGTTGGATCGCTAGCATCTACACAATATGCAGCAGCAGCATAACTGAAACTGGCATCATCTAAAGCATTGATTGTTACTGAAACATCTGAACTATTTGGGCAAGTTCCTCCAACACTATACGTAACGGTATAGGTTGCAGGAGTTGACGCACTCACATCAATGGCTCCTGTTGAAGTATTAATAATTAAGCCTGGAACACTACTAAATGCTCCTCCTGATGTTCCTGAAACCGTTGGCGTTGGATCTGAATCACTTACGCAATACGCTCCTACATCATAACTAAAACCAGCATCTTCTAATGCATTTACAGTTAAAGTTGCTTCCGCCTCAGCGAAACAAATATTAGCCTCATTTGTAAAAACGACTCTATATATGTTTCCATCCATGGCGTTAGTAACATTTGTTAACTCAACTGAAACTGTTGTTCCACTTGCAACGGTGCCTGTTTCGGAAGCTAAATTAGAATAACTAATACCATCAGTACTTACAGACCACTGATACGTAACATCTGTACTTGCTGTAGCTACAGGATTATTGCTACTTATTGGTGTAGCACTTGCAATAGCATCAAACCTTGCAGTTTCATTTTCACACTTAACTTCATCTGATGGCGCCGTACTTATAGCTAAAGTCATCCCTTCTTGATAAGTGCTTAATCCTCCAGTTGTAGTCGCAGGTGTAGTATCATAAACTTCTCCTGTTACGCCTGCCGCAATGACTAAGCCATTTGCGTCTACACCTCCATTTGCAAACGTTGGTGTATCTGGTCCATAAATTCCTGTATCGTTATCGTCGGCATCTATATTATTATAAGCTTCATCGGCATCACTACATCCATCGGCATCAGAATCTAAATCTAAGTAATTTGGTGTTCCATCTCCGTCGGTATCACAATTTGCAAATATCTGATTGAAAAGGAAACCAGGTTGACCACCAGTAGCGTTATTAGCTACAACAATTCTTGAGATTTTAATTGATGTTAAATCAAAATATACAACTCGCTCTGGTACATAAGTATCAGAAGCACCTGAAGGATTTACCGCTAAATTCACAGTACCTCCTGAATTTGTAATAGTAACATTAGAACTAATAGGAGATATTATAGTTGGAGTAACAGTTCCAGGAAAAGTACCGGTAGAGCCTAGAATTGATGATTGCACATAAGAACTTAAATTAGTTATTAGGGCTCCAAATTCGTCATAAACTTGAACATCAATATTTTCATTAGGTTGGTCTATATCAGTAATTAAAAAGGATAATTTTGGATATAACGCCTCTCCTTCTTCAGTAAATGTTATTTCATAAGAAGATGATGAATCAGGATAAACATAAGAAGTCGGAGTACCATCAGCATAAATTGAACCTACTGTTGCATTTTCTGAATACGTAAGCAGATTACCTGTTAGACCTTGATAATCAACTAACACACTACCTGTAGTATTACTAAATAATTGAGTGTAATTATTAGTTGCTACAGTATTGATTGTAGTATTAAAATCCCCATTAACTGCGTTGAATGGAACACATTCAACATCATCCAATATCCCATCATTATCATCATCTAAATCACAATCATCACCAATACCATCATTATCATTATCAGAAAAAAGTGAACTCGAACTATTACATGAATCACACTCTGCAGCTTGTACTGCACTATTAGTTGAAGACACATCATCTTGACCTGTTGTTCCTGCTCCTACAGTACCAACATTTGTTGCAATAGGTATTCCGTTATCATTTACAGCAGCGTTTATACTTCCATCACTATTTAAATTTGAGTATGTTAAACCGGCATCGCCTTCTAAGGCATCAAAACAGCCATCGTTATCAGAATCTAAATCTAAATAATTAGGTATACCATCACAATCTGCATCGCAAGGAATTACATGGTTTAATGTAAAAGATTCATATGAAAGTGCTGTAGAACCTGAACTTCTGTAATAGTCAATTTCTACCCATTCTACTTTTTCGCCGTTTGAGTTTACTTCCCAAACGTTTAAATTTCCACCGAAGCCACCTGAAACGTTATCAAATGCAACACTATTTGTTCCACTTCCGCTAATTGTTGGTCCACCATTAGTTCCTGTATTATCCGAACTGGCATCAAAATCAGGTCTTTTATAAGTTTGTCCAAATAAAGGCACATTAGAAGTTATAATAATAGCTTCATCTGCAGCTAAATTTCCGTGTGAAAGACTTGAAAGATCTAAAATTTCGGCACCACTAGTAAACTCAATTCGGTATCTAATTCCTCCATCGCAACCAGCAAGTTTATCGATACCAATATTATCACCATAAGTAGCATTTGTAAATCCTTTAAACGAATCTACATCTGCACAAATATTAACATTATTAGATGCCGCTCTCGAAGGGAAAGCTGTTACAGTGTAAGACACAACGTCACCATCAGCAGGGCAACCAGGCACTGTAAAATTTTGGGTTAATGTCTGTGGTGTATTTGTACCATCATGTAATGCCACATTATCAATTGATGCATTTACCGCAGCAGCAGATATGGCTTCTGTACCATTTCCGCATGATTGCTCTACACTATCTAGAATACCATCATTATCATCATCTAAATCACAATAATCGCCAATAGTATCCAAATCACTATCAGAGAAAAGTGAGCTAGAACTATTACAAGGATCGCACTCCGCAGCTTGAACCGCATCATTAGTTGAAGATACATCGTCTTGACCTTCTGTTCCTGTTCCCGCAGTACCAACATTTGTTGCAATAGGTATTCCGTTATCATTTACAGCAGCGTTTATACTTCCATCACTATTTAAATTAGCATATACTAAACCTGCATCGCCTTCTAGGGCATCAAAACACCCATCGTTATCACTATCAAGATCTAAATGATCATAGATACCATCGTTATCAGTATCCCCATAAAAAGGACATAAAATACTAAGTCTCCAACCAATATTATCAGCATTAGCATCAGATGCCTGAGCTATTACAATTCTATCTATAGGTCTATCAATATTAAATCTAAAATTTGCTTCTTGCGCCGCACCTCCTATTATTGCTGCTATAGCATCTCCAGTAACTGGATCATAGGAAGCTCCTGTACCTATTGTCCCTGACGTTGCATAAATAACAGCAGGAAATTGAACTTGAACTCCATTGTTATAAAATTTAATATTTTGACTCTCATTATAAGTACCAGATCCATTTCTTGCTAAGCTTCTTACATTAAATTCTGATGATAATATAAGTTCTGAAAACACAATTTCGGTTGAAGTACCCGTAACATCATTATTTGAATTACGACTCTGCATATCAACCTGTATAGTGCCATCCGTATAATTAGGAGATGTAGCTCCAAAACTACCCGAGCCTAGTCTTGTTGTAGCGACAGCTGTTACATCGCTATCAAAGTCTTTTATATATGCTATTAAATCTCCATCATTAGTATTTGCAGCTATTTGGTTATATGATGAATCTGTAAAATGTATATTGGAAGAAGAAGTTGCTCCACAATTTTTATTGTATTCATCTACATCTAAAATACCATCATTATCGTCATCTAAATCACAAGCATCTGGTATTCCATCATTATCATTATCAGAAAAAAGTGAACTCGAACTATTACATGAATCACACTCTGCAGCTTGTACTGCACTATTAGTTGAAGATACATCATCTTGACCTGTTGTTCCTGCTCCTACAGTACCAACATTTGTTGCAATAGGTATTCCATTATCATTTACAGCTGCATTTATGCTTCCATCTGGATTTAAATTTGCATAAACTAAACCGGCATCGCCTTCTAAGGCATCTGGGCAACCGTCATTGTCACTGTCTGTATCTAAATAGTCTGGTATATTATCAGCATCGGTATCTTTATCCAAACAGTATTCTAATTCATAAAACTGCATGGTAACATTACCTGCAACACCATCTTGCTTACCTACTGTTATGCTTATCTCCCTAACCGGCCCTGCAATAGAAACCTGAATGGCATTACTTGGTGAATTCCCACTACTCGCACTACTTATAACAGTTTGACCGGAAATTGAAAAAGCACCTACAGGTAATGTAATATTTGTTAATGTTACAGGTGAAATAACAGCTCCATTATTAGCTAAAAAATCTGCTCTATCAGCATTATCTAACCCTCCAAATTTAAACTCTACATTATATACTGGCTCAGAAAAAGTATAGGTATAAACAGCTACATCTCCATTTGGGAAATCTGTATTATTAGGTTGGGTATTAATATAGTCACCCGAAATACCTCCGTTATTGGTACTACTAACCCCTGAGCTCCATGTTGAAGAACCTTGTAGTTCATAAGTAGCCGTTACAACATCGACACCATTATATGCATATATGTTAGATAGAGTTGCGGATGTAGTACCTCCATTTGTTCCTGTATCAATATTTGTAAAAGTTTGTCCTAAACTAACAAATCCTGGAGAACAATCTAACTCATCAATATCCAATATGCCATCATTATCATCATCCAAATCACAAACATCACCAATACCATCATTATCATTATCAGAAAAAAGTGAACTCGAACTATTACATGAATCGCACTCTGCAGCTTGTACTGTATTATTAGTGGAAGAGACATCATCTTGACCTGATATTCCTGCTCCTGCGGTACCAACGTTTGTAGCAATTGGTATTCCGTTATCATTTGCAGATGCATTTATACTTCCATTAGTATTCAAATCGGCATATACTAAACCCGCATCACCTTCTAAGGCATCTGGGCAACCATCATTATCACTATCATTATCTAAATGATCAGGCGTACCATCATTATCAGTATCTAAAACCTGAAGTAATAAATCTGAATTAGTTGGATTTGCATAAATATCATATGTACATGGATCAAAATTCATTGAAAAAAGGCGATTTACATTTGAAGTTGGGTCTGCGCCAATTCTCATTTTAAATTCACCCGTTTGAGAATATCTAGCGGTAAACATTACATTTGTTGCATTAACATCTATTCCAGGAGCTGTTTGCAATGGACCTCTAAACAACGTTCCTATGGCAGAGGGATAAATAGCAAGATCGCTAGGAGTTTCTGTAGTGTGTACAGAAGAACTTGTAATATCTAATTCAATAAACTCTCTAGCTGCTCCACTATCTCCGTCAACATCAATAGCTGTCATATAAAATTGAGGAATTTCTACAACCGTAGATGTGGTAGTAGTAACAAATTGAAAATCGAATTCAACTGAAGAGTTATCCGCTCCTAAAATAGGTTGAAAATTAGCTATATTAGAACTATCATCATCAATAGTAGTTATACCAGGGTTTGGTGTTGATGAAACAATAGTAACTAATGCATCTATATTTGTAGTTACATTAGAAAATCTATATACAGCACCAGAACTTAAAGCCGTACCAGATTCCAACGTGGCTCCACTAAAAGATAAACTAGGATAGAAACCACAAGCTTGAACTTGCATTTCATCGATATCTAAAATACCATCATTGTCATCATCTAGGTCACAAAAATCTGCAATTGTATCACCATCACTATCTACATAGGAAGGGTGAGAAGGGTAACATTCACTACACTCATCTGATTGTTGTGTTTCATCTTGTGAAGTTCCGACGGTTTGAGACGTTCCCCCAGGAATACCCGTACCATTTATGGCTGCTGTAAGTGCAAAGTTCTCGTCTATGCTATTAAAATCATAATTAGCACTACCCTCAATTGCATCAGGGCAACCATCATTATCACTATCTACATCTAAAAAGTTTGGTGTACCATCATTATCATAATCTAATTGTTTACATGTTGAAACAATTATCTCAATAAAATCTCTTGCACCTGCAGTAGGTTCAGCCATTGGAAATGTTAATGTAAAAGTACTCACCGTACCATTAATTTGTAAACTCCCTGCTGCAGATCCGTCTATATCATTCTGAGTAGATTGTGTGCTATAACCATTTGCAAATATTCCTGGTGTTGAACCTGCACCTCCATCTCTAACAGTGGTAGAAGTTGCTAAAAAATCATCTGTTCCTCCTATCCTTGACCAAGTTAAGCCATTTCCTAATGTAACTTCTGCTGAATTTTGTACATTGTTAGAAGATTCACCAATGTTATCGAAGTGAATAATTGGGTCTGTTACCTGAGTTTGATTTCCAGCTCCATCTTCAAAAATCACGGTTATCATATCTCCAAATGTAAAATTCCCCACAACTGAAGGATTTCCTGCCAAATTCTCCGACCAAAAACCAGCTCCAGCAGAATTAAAATTATCCAAAGAGACAAAATTCGCTGTAGTGTTGCTTACCAATCGTACTACAACTCCATCACTATAAGTATGTGACACATCAACAGTTGTACCACCCCAATTACCAGATGGATTAGAGGTACAAACACCTTCATCAGTATCTAAAACACCATCATTATCATCATCTAAGTCATCAACGTTTAATATACCGTCGCCATCACAATCGTCTACAGCGATGCATTGGGCAGAGGTAAATTGAGTGAAAGCAAAAAGCAGAAATATAAAGCAATAAAATGCTTTGACTTTCTGCGAAGTAGGGATGAATGATTTCATAAGGTACGTAGTTATTTTAATCAATTGTATTACAAATTTAAATGTCCTTAATACGTTACTTTCAGGGAATTCTATTGAAAGTAACAACGAGGCGACCAGTAACTCAAAAGTATAGACGAACGGTTTTAATTCAATCATTAAACCAATCGTCTAAAAGCTACAACACTGTATTAAAAACCGTTTTAACTTACCTTAAAAATAAATAAAAACTTACAAGAAATAACATAAAAAAGCACATTTCCTTAAAAAAATCTTAATAAAAAAGATTTTCACAAGTTAACAGGCTAAAAATAAGGTTCCCATAGACCTGAAATTATGTAACAAAAAAAAAGCAACTTAAAATAAGTTGCTTTTTTTTATGAATGAATCTAAATTATGCCTGACCTGTTGGACCAAAATTTAATGGTATTGGAGGCTGCTCATAGTCTTTAATCTCACCGTGTGCGCTCTCAAAACGTGTTACATTTTCACTTAGCGCTTTCAATAAACGTTTAGCATGTTGCGGTGTTAAAATAATACGTGATTTTACTTTACTCTTTGGAACACCTGGCATGATGTTTACAAAATCGACTACAAATTCGGAAACCGAATGATTTATAATCGCTAAGTTAGAGTAAGTACCTTCTGCTACTTTTTCATCTAACTCAATATTTATTTGCCCTTGTTTAGGAGCTTCTTTTTCGTTTGCCATTGAAATTGTGTTTTTTACTCCTTATTTGGAAGAAGCCTAATTAATTTTATTAATAAAAAAGCCTTCAAGCAACTTAATGCATGAAGGCTTTTATTTTATAGATTCCCGCCTTCGCGGGAATAACAAATACTAGTTATAATTTAACTCTTGTTTTACTTGCATCATCTCGTCGAATTCTTCTTTAGAACCAACTATGATATCAGTATAACTTCTCATACCTGTACCTGCTGGAATTCTATGTCCAACAATTACATTTTCTTTCAAGCCTTCTAAAGAATCTACCTTACCAGCTACAGCTGCTTCGTTAAGTACTTTAGTTGTCTCTTGGAAAGAAGCCGCAGAGATAAACGATTTAGTTTGAAGTGATGCTCTAGTAATACCTTGCAGTATTGGTGTAGCCGTTGCTGGCTGCGCATCTCTAGCAGAAACTAGTGTTTTATCTTCTCTACGTAAAATAGAGTTTTCATCTCTTAACTCACGAGGCGAAACAATTTGACCAGGTTTTAAGTTAATTGAATCTCCTGCATCTTCAACAACCTTCATTCCGAAAATATCATCATTTTCTAATATGAAATCTGCTTTATGAGCCAATTGATCTTCTAAGAATATAGTATCACCAGAATCAATAATTCTAACTTTACGCATCATTTGACGAACAACAACCTCGAAGTGTTTATCATTAATCTTCACACCTTGTAAACGATATACTTCTTGTACTTCGTTAACTAAGTATTGTTGAACTGCAGATGGGCCTTTGATATTTAAAATATCATTCGGTGTAATAGAACCATCAGATAAAGGCATACCAGCTTTTACGAAATCATTTTCTTGAACAAGAATCTGACTTGATAATTTAACTAAGTATTTCTTAATATCGCCTGTTTTAGACTCTATTATAATCTCGCGGTTACCACGTTTGATTTTTCCGAAAGAAACTACACCATCAATAGCACTAACAACCGCTGGGTTAGATGGGTTACGTGCTTCGAACAACTCAGTAACACGAGGTAAACCACCCGTAATATCACCTGCTTTAGCAGATTTACGAGGTATTTTAACTAAAATTTTACCAACTATTACTTTTTCACCATCGTCAATCATTAAGTGAGCGCCGACTGGTAAGTTGTAAGAGCGCATTGTTTCACCATTTGAATCTTCAATATGAAGTGTTGGAATAAGCTTTTTGTTTCTAGATTCAGAAATTACTTTCTCTTGGAAACCTGTTTGCTCATCTATTTCTACTTGGTAAGTAACCCCTTGTTCGATGTTTTCATACTTCACTTTACCAGCAAATTCTGAAACAATAACACCGTTATATGGATCCCAAGAACAAACTTCATCCCCTTTAGACAGTTTCTGACCATTTTTAACAATAATGGTTGAACCGTAAGGAATGTTATTTGTACTTAATACAATACCTGTTTTCTTATCAATAAGTTTAAGTTCAGATGTACGAGAGATTACAACATCAATTTCGTTTCCTTCGTTATCTTGACCTTTAACTGTTTTTAAATCTTCAATTTCAGCAATACCATCAAACTTAACAATTAACTTATTTTCTTCTGAAATGTTACCTGCAATACCACCTACGTGGAATGTACGTAATGTTAACTGTGTACCTGGTTCACCAATAGATTGTGCAGCAACTACACCTACAGCTTCACCACGTTGTACCATTTTTCCGGTAGCTAAGTTACGTCCGTAACATTTAGCACAAATACCCTTTAAAGCCTCACAACTTAATGCAGAACGTACCTCTACACTCTCAATTGGAGATGCTTGAATGATTTTAGCTATATCATCTTCAATTAACTGACCAGCTGAAACTAACAACTCTTCTGTTAATGGATTATAAACATCATTTAAAGATACACGACCAACGATTCTTTCTTCTAAAGTCTCAACAACTTCATCATTTTTCTTCAATGGTTCAACTTCTACACCTCTTAATGTTCCACAATCTTCAGTGTTAATAATAACATCTTGAGAAACATCTACTAAACGACGTGTTAAGTAACCTGCATCCGCGGTTTTAAGAGCCGTATCCGCAAGACCTTTACGAGCACCGTGAGTAGAGATAAAGTATTCTAAAATTGAAAGACCTTCTTTAAAGTTAGAAAGAATTGGATTTTCAATAATAGATCCACCACCTGCTGTAGATTTTTTAGGTTTCGCCATTAATCCACGCATACCTGTAAGCTGACGAATCTGTTCTTTAGATCCCCTTGCTCCAGAGTCAAGCATCATAAACACCGAGTTGAATCCTTGTTGATCTTCTCTAATACGTTTCATTGACAATTCTGTCAATTCAGCATTTGTTGAAGTCCAAATATCAATAACTTGGTTGTAACGTTCGTTGTTAGTAATAAGTCCCATGTTATAGTTACCTGTAATACCTTCAACTAACGTGTTAGCCTTATCAATCATTGATTGTTTTTCAGGTGGAATAATAATATCACCTAAACTGAAAGATAGACCACCTTGGAATGCAAACTTAAATCCTAACGTTCTAATCGCATCTAAGAAATCAGCCGTTTCAGGAACAGAAGTTGCTTTTAAAATATCACCAATAATATCTCTTAAAGATTTCTTAGTTAATACTTGGTTTATATATCCAGCTGACTGTGGTACGTGTTGGTTAAATAATACACGACCTACAGTAGTCTCAATAATCATTTTATCAAGTTTACCATCTTCATTAATGTCGATGGTTCTAACTTTAATACCAGCATTCAAGTCTACTCTTTCTTCATTAAAAGCAATTTCTACTTCTTCTGGAGAATAAAAAGTTAAACCTTCACCTTTAATTTTCACTTCTGGTGTAGACGTACGTAGCTTGGTCATGTAGTACAGACCAAGTACCATATCCTGAGAAGGTACTGTTACTGGCGAACCATTTGCTGGATTTAAGATATTGTGAGATGCCAACATTAATAACTGACATTCTAAAATAGCTTCTGGTCCAAGTGGTAAATGCACCGCCATTTGATCACCATCAAAATCGGCATTAAATGCCGTACATACTAATGGGTGTAATTGAATCGCTTTACCTTCGATTAACGTAGGTTGAAACGCTTGTATACCCAAACGGTGTAACGTAGGCGCACGGTTTAATAATACTGGATGTCCTTTAAGAACATTTTCCAAGATATCCCAAACCACTGGTTCTCTTTTATCTATAATTTTCTTTGCAGATTTTACAGTTTTTACAATACCTCTTTCAATTAGTTTTCTAATTACGAAAGGTTTGTAAAGCTCTGCCGCCATATTCTTTGGCAATCCACATTCGTGTAATTTTAATTCTGGTCCAACAACAATTACCGAACGTGCAGAATAATCAACACGCTTACCAAGTAAGTTTTGACGGAAACGTCCTTGCTTACCTTTTAATGAATCGGATAATGATTTTAATGGTCTATTAGAATCCGTTTTTACAGCAGATGATTTACGTGTATTATCAAATAACGAATCTACAGATTCCTGTAGCATACGTTTTTCATTACGTAAAATTACTTCTGGTGCTTTTATCTCAACTAATCTTTTAAGACGATTGTTACGAATAATTACACGACGGTATAAATCATTTAAATCTGAAGTTGCAAAACGACCACCATCTAACGGCACTAAAGGACGTAATTCTGGCGGGATAATTGGCACAACCTTCATAATCATCCATTCTGGACGATTTTCTCTATTTTTATTAGAATCTCTTAAGGCTCCAACAACTTGTAAACGCTTTAAAGCTTCTGTTTTACGTTGTTTAGACGTTTCAGTATTTGCTTTATGACGTAATTCATATGATAAAGCTTGTAAATCAATACGCGCTAATAAATCGATTAAACACTCAGCCCCCATTTTAGCTAAAAACTTGTTAGGGTCTTCATCATCTAAATACTGATTATCTTGCGGAAGTGACTCAAGAACATTTAAGTATTCTTCTTCCGTAAGGAAATCCATTTTTTGCAATGGTTCACCTTCTTCATTTTTAGCATTACCTGGTTGAATTACTACATAACGTTCGTAGTAAATAATCATATCTAACTTCTTAGATGGTAATCCTAATAAATATCCAATTTTGTTTGGTAAAGAACGGAAGTACCAGATATGAGCTACAGGAACCACTAAGTTAATGTGCCCTACTCTATCTCTACGTACTTTCTTTTCTGTTACTTCTACACCACAACGGTCACAAACAATCCCTTTGTAACGTATTCTTTTATATTTACCACAAGCACACTCATAATCCTTTACAGGACCGAAGATACGCTCACAGAACAAACCATCTCTTTCTGGTTTGTGCGTACGATAATTGATAGTTTCTGGTTTTAAAACCTCACCTCTAGATTCTGCTAAAATAGATTCTGGTGATGCTAAACCAATTGAGATTTTATTAAACCTCTTTACTGTATTCTTATCTTGTTTTCTTGCCATGTTTTTTAAGTCTTCAGTTTGAGTTCTCAGTCAACATTATTTAGTCTAAAAATAGTCTATTTAATGTTGACTGTTAACTGCCAACTATTTTTTTACTCTTCTAATCTGATATCCAATCCTAAACCTTTCAATTCATGCATTAATACATTGAATGATTCTGGTAATCCTGGATCTGGCATTGGTTCTCCTTTTACGATAGCTTCGTAAGTTTTGGCTCTACCAATAACATCATCAGATTTTACAGTTAAAATTTCTCGTAAGGTGCTTGATGCTCCATAAGCCTCAAGTGCCCAAACTTCCATCTCACCAAAACGTTGACCACCAAATTGTGCTTTACCACCTAATGGTTGTTGCGTAATTAATGAGTAAGGTCCAATAGAACGTGCGTGCATCTTATCATCAACCATGTGACCAAGTTTAAGCATGTAAATCACACCAACTGTTGCTGGTTGATCGAAACGCTTACCTGTTCCACCGTCATATAAATAAGTATGTCCGTATCTTGGAATTCCAGCTTCATCTGTAAATCCGTTAATTTGTTCTATAGTTGCACCATCAAAGATTGGCGTTGCATAAGTACGACCTAATTTTTGACCAGCCCATCCAAGAACTGTTTCATAAATTTGACCAATATTCATACGAGACGGTACACCTAATGGATTTAATACAATATCAACTGGCGTTCCATCTTCTAAGAATGGCATATCTTCTTGACGAACGATACGAGCAACAATACCTTTGTTACCGTGACGTCCTGCCATTTTATCACCTACTTTAAGTTTACGCTTTTTAGCGATGTAAACTTTAGCTAGTTTGATAATTCCTGCTGGTAACTCATCACCTACAGAAATGGTAAACTTCTCACGACGTAAAGATCCTTGTAAATCGTTCTCTTTAATTTTATAGTTGTGAATTAAATCGGCAACTAATGTATTTGTGTGCTCATCAGTTGTCCATTTTCCAGACACTAAATGCGCATAATCATCAACAGCATTTAACATTTTAAGCGTGAATTTTTTACCTTTTGGTAATACTTCTTCACCTAAATCATTAAAAATACCTTGAGCGGTTTTTCCATTTACTATATTGAAAAGCTTTTCGATTAAAACATCTTTTAAATCTTCAAACTTTCTATCGTATTGTGCTTCTAAAGCTAAGATATCATCTTTATCCTGAGCTCTTTTACGCTTATCTTTTACCGCTCTTGCAAATAATTTCTTCTCGATAACAACACCATGTAATGAAGGAGACGCTTTTAACGACGCATCTTTAACATCACCAGCTTTATCACCAAAGATAGCACGCAATAATTTTTCTTCTGGAGTTGGGTCAGATTCCCCTTTTGGTGTAATTTTACCAATTAAGATATCACCAGGTTTAACCTCTGCTCCAATACGAATCATTCCGTTTTCATCTAAATCTTTAGTAGCTTCTTCTGAAACGTTAGGAATATCATTAGTTAACTCTTCGTTACCTAATTTTGTATCTCTAACATCTAAAGAATACTCATCAATATGAATAGATGTAAATATATCTTCACGAACAACCTTTTCTGAAATTACAATGGCATCCTCAAAGTTATACCCTTTCCAAGGCATAAAGGCTACTTTCATATTTCTACCAAGAGCTAATTCACCTTTTTGAGTTGCATAACCTTCACATAAAACTTGACCTTTAGCAACAATATCACCTTTAACCACAATTGGTTTAAGGTTGATAGAAGTACCTTGATTCGTTTTACGGAATTTCACCAATTTATAAGTCTTGATATCACTATCGAAACTTACTTTAGCTTCATCTTCAGTACGGTCGTATCTAATTTTAATTTCATTAGCATCAACATAAAGAACTTCACCCCTTCCTTCTGCGTTAATTAAAACACGAGAATCTGAAGCTACTTGACGCTCTAAACCTGTACCAACAATTGGAGCATCTACTCTTAATAAAGGTACTGCTTGACGCATCATGTTAGATCCCATCAGTGCTCTATTCGCATCATCATGCTCTAAGAAAGGAATTAAAGAAGCTGAGATAGACGAAATTTGGTTTGGTGCTACATCTGTATAATCTAACCTTGATGGCTCGATAACAGGGAAGTCACCTTCCATACGTGCAATTACCTTATCATGTAAAATTTTACCGTTTTCATCAACCTTTACAGTTGCTTGTGCGATTAATTTTTCTTCTTCTTCTTCCGCACTTAAATAAGTCGGTTCGTTAACAATATCAACGACACCATCAGTTACTTTTCTATATGGCGTTTCAATGAATCCCATTGAGTTCACTTTAGCAAATACTGAAAGTGAAGAAATAAGACCAATATTTGGTCCCTCAGGAGTTTCAATTGGACATAAACGGCCGTAGTGTGTATAGTGAACATCACGAACCTCGAACCCTGCTCTCTCTCTCGAAAGACCACCTGGTCCAAGAGCCGATAAACGACGCTTATGTGTAATCTCAGCTAATGGATTGGTTTGATCCATAAATTGAGATAACTGGTTTGTACCGAAGAAAGAATTAATAACAGACGATAATGTCTTAGCATTAATTAAATCTATAGGTGTAAATACCTCGTTATCACGAACGTTCATACGCTCACGAATAGTACGAGCCATACGTGCTAAACCAACACCAAATTGAGAAGATAACTGCTCACCAACTGTACGTACACGACGGTTAGATAAGTGATCAATATCATCAATCTCTGCTTTAGAGTTAATAAGCTCGATTAAGTATTTTATAATAGTTATAATATCTTCTTTGGTAAGCACTTGCTTATCCATACCGATATCCAACTGTAATTTTTTGTTCATTCTGTAACGCCCAACTTCTCCTAAAGAATAACGTTGGTCTGAGAAGAATAATTTATCAATTATTCCACGAGCAGTTTCCTCATCTGGCGGCTCAGCATTACGTAATTGTCTATATATATGTTCAACAGCCTCTTTTTCAGAGTTTGTTGGATCTTTTTGAAGTGTGTTATGAATAATGGCGTAATCACCTTGCTCATTACTTTCTTTATGTAAAAGAACAGTTTTAACATCAACTTCAAGAATTTCTTCTATGTTGTCTTTGTCTAAAATAGTATCACGATCAAGCACAATCTCGTTACGCTCAATTGATACTACTTCACCAGTATCTTCATCAACAAAATCCTCATGCCACGTATTTAAAACACGAGCTGCTAATTTTCTTCCTAAGTACTTCTTTAATCCAGATTTCGATACTTTAACCTCTTCAGCTAAGTCGAAAATCTCTAAAATATCTTTATCACGCTCAAAACCGATAGCACGGAAAAGCGTTGTAACAGGTAATTTCTTCTTTCTATCAATGTATGCGTACATCACTTGGTTGATGTCGGTAGCAAACTCAATCCATGATCCTTTGAATGGTATAACCCTTGCTGAATATAATTTTGTTCCATTAGCATGAAAAGATTGACCGAAGAATACACCAGGTGAACGGTGTAACTGAGATACAACTACACGCTCGGCACCGTTGATACAGAAAGTACCAGAAGGTGTCATGTAAGGAATAGTTCCTAAATAAACATCTTGAACAATAGTTTCAAAATCTTCGTGTTCAGGATCGGTACAATATAACTTTAACCTAGCTTTAAGCGGAACGCTATATGTTAAACCACGCTCAATACACTCTTCAATAGCATATCTTGGTGGATCTACGAAGTAATCTAAAAATTCTAAAACGAATTGATTACGAGAATCGGTGATAGGAAAGTTTTCCATGAAGGTATTGTATAAACCTTCATCACCTCTTTCTTCAGATTTTGTCTCTAATTGGAAAAAATCTTGAAAAGATTTTATCTGAATATCCAAAAAGTCAGGATAATCTGTCTTATTTACAATAGACGAGAAATTTAATCTTTCAGCTTGTGTTGACAACATCAATGGACGGAATTATGATTAAAAAAATAATGATAGTGCTTTAAAACACTAATTAAACTGCAAAAAACAAGTCAAATAATTTGAGTTGTTTTGGGTATTGCTTTTGGTATAAATACTATTATACACAAAATGGTCTAGGTCTGGTAGCGTGTGCTCCAGACCTAAACCGTTATGTTCTTGAGATGTTAAGCTTACTTTAACTCAACCTCTGCTCCAGCTTCTTCTAAAGATACTTTTAAAGCTTCAGCTTCGTCTTTAGATACACCTTCTTTAACTGCACTTGGTGCATCGTCAACTAAACCTTTAGCTTCTTTTAAACCTAAACCAGTTAATTCTTTAACTAATTTTACAACAGCTAACTTAGAGCTACCTGCAGCCTTTAAAATAACATCAAATTCAGTTTGAGCTTCTTCAGCTTCTCCACCACCAGCAGGACCAGCAACAGCAACTGCAGCAGCAGCAGCAGGCTCGATACCATACTCATCTTTTAATATAGTTGCTAACTCATTTACTTCTTTTACAGTAAGGTTAACTAATTGTTCTGCGAAATCTTTTAAATCTGCCATTTTTCTATCGTTTTAATAAATTTTAATAATAATATAATGTAATAAAGTGCGTACTATTTAATACTACTCTGATCTCTCAGAAAGTGTTTTTATAAGTCCAGCTATTGTCCCACCACCTGATTTAAGTGCTGAAATAACGTTTTTAGCAGGTGATTGTAATAATCCAACAATCTCTCCTAATAACTCTTCTTTAGACTTGATATCAACTAACATGTCTAATTGATCATCGCCAATATAAACAGCTTCCTCAATAAATGCACCTTTTAATAAAGGCTTATCAGATTTCTTACGGAATGTTTTAATAAGCTTCGCTGGTACGTTACCTGTTTCAGAATACATCACAGATGTATTTCCTTTTAATACAGAAGGAAGGTTTCCGAAATCTCTTTCAGATGCTTCCATTGCTTTCTCAAGTAATGTATTTTTAACAACTGCTAATTTTACGTTTGCTTTAAAACAAGCACGACGTAAATTTGAAGTAGTATCTGCATTTAATCCTGAAATATCAGCTAAATAGATATTTGCATTGTTAGCTAATTCTGCAGTTAACTCCTCAATTACTTGTGATTTTTCTTCTCTTGTCATAATAAAAGTTTTAACTTAATTAACCAATTTTAGGATCAACAGCGATACTTGGGCTCATTGTAGAAGACATAAATATGCTCTTTACATAAACACCTTTAGAAGCTGTTGGTTTTAGTTTCATTAAAGTTGTTAATAATTCATTTGCATTACCTGCAATTTTATCAGCACTAAAAGATGCTTTACCAATAGCAGCGTGTACAATACCAGTTTTATCAACTTTAAAGTCAATTTTACCTGCTTTTACTTCTGTTACAGCTTTTGCTACATCCATAGTTACTGTACCTGTTTTTGGGTTAGGCATTAAACCACGTGGGCCCAATACACGTCCTAAAGGACCTAATTTGCCCATAACACTTGGCATAGTGATAATTACATCAACGTCTGTCCAACCGCTCTTGATTTTATCAAGATACTCGTCTAAACCTACGTAATCAGCTCCAGCTTCTTTTGCTTCGGCTTCTTTATCTGGTGTTACTAATGCTAATACTTTTACATCTTTACCAGTACCATGAGGAAGTGAAACAACACCTCTCACCATCTGGTTAGCTTTACGCGGATCTACTCCTAAACGTACTGCTAAGTCAACTGATGCATCAAACTTTGTATTAGAAATTTCTTTTACTAATGCAGATGCTTCATTAAGAGAATAAACTTTCCCTTTTTCAATTTTTGCTAAAGCCTCTTTTTGCTTTTTTGTTAATCTTGCCATTTTCTAATGTCTTTAATAGATTAATTAGGGAATTGCCCTGTTACAGTTATTCCCATCGATCTTGCAGTTCCAGCTATCATTTTCATTGCAGACTCAATAGTAAATGCATTTAAATCTACCATTTTATCTTCAGCGATAGTTTTAACCTGATCCCAAGATACTTTAGCTACTTTTTTACGGTTTGGCTCTCCAGAACCCTTCTTCAACTTAGCTGCTTCCATTAACTGGACTGCTGCTGGAGGAGTTTTAATTACAAAGTCAAATGATTTGTCTTTGTAAACAGATATAACAACTGGTAATACTTTACCAGCTTTATCTTGGGTTCTAGCATTGAATTGCTTACAGAACTCCATGATGTTAACACCAGCGGCTCCTAAAGCGGGTCCAACCGGTGGCGACGGATTCGCAGCACCTCCCCGAACTTGTAACTTAACTACTTTACTTAATTCTTTTGCCATTTTTAATAATTTAATTCGAAAAAACCTCTCTTTTGGAAGCGAGACGTTTAATCTATCTTAATGTAACACTGTTATACTTTTTCAACTTGCATATAGCTTAACTCTAATGGTGTTTTTCTTCCGAAGATTTTCACCATTACTTCAAGCTTACGCTTTTCTTCATTTATGTTTTCGATAGTTCCATCAAATCCATTAAAAGGACCGTCAATTACTTTAACAGTTTCTCCTTTTGTGTATGGTATTGCTACTACAGAACTTTCTTCAACAGCCAACTCATCAACCTTACCTAACATTCTGTTTACTTCAGACTGTCTCAATGGCACAGGATCTCCTCCTTTTGTTTCTCCTAAAAACCCAATAACATTTGTTACTGAACGAATAATATGAGGAACTTCACCTGTTAAATTTGCTTGTACCATAATGTATCCTGGGAAGAATACTTTTTCTTTATGGATTTTTTTTCCATTACGGATTTGGATAACACGTTCTGTAGGTACTAATACTTGGTCTACATAATCAGTAAGACCTAAACGAGCAATTTCATTCTCGATATATGTCTTAATTTTGTTCTCTTGACCACTTACAGCACGAACTACGTACCATTTTTTCTCACTTACTTCAGACATAATTTTTTTTTATTTAATTAGATCAAAGTAAAATGATATAACATTACTAAATACTGTATCTACTCCCCATATTGCAAGAGAGAATATAATTGAAAACACAGCAACCAAAATAGTTAAACTTTGAGCTTCTGCCCATGTTGGCCAACTTACATTGTTTTTAAGTTCTCCAAATGATTCTTTTATATAATTTACAAATCCAGCCATTTTTACTTTTTTTTACAACACCTAAAAAGATGCTTAGTGTAAACACTTCATTGAGATTTATTAATCTCTAATATTTTGCACGGGCGGAGAGACTCGAACTCCCGACACCTGGTTTTGGAGACCAGTGCTCTACCAACTGAGCTACGCCCGTAAATAAAGTCAAGGTATTCCAAAAAGGAATACCTCAACTTCTTTATATGCTTTGGACTATATTAGTCTAAAATTTCAGTTACCTGACCAGCACCAACTGTTCTACCACCTTCACGGATAGCGAAACGTAAACCTACGTTCATTGCAATTGTGTTAATCAATTCAACAGTAATAGTTAAGTTGTCTCCTGGCATAACCATTTCAACACCATCAGGAAGCGCAATGTTTCCAGTTACATCAGTTGTACGTACGTAGAACTGAGGACGGTAGTTATTATGGAATGGAGTGTGACGTCCACCTTCTTCTTTCTTAAGGATATAAACCTCAGCCTTAAATTTAGAGTGTGGTGTTACAGACCCTGGCTTAACGATTACCATACCTCTAGAGATTTGAGATTTCTCAATACCTCTTAATAAGATACCAGCGTTATCTCCAGCTTCACCTCTATCTAATATTTGACGGAACATTTCGATACCTGTGATAGTAGATGTTAATTTCTCAGCACCCATACCAATGATTTCTACAGGATCTCCTGTATTTGCAATACCAGTTTCAATACGACCAGTAGCAACAGTACCACGACCAGTAATAGAGAATACATCCTCGATAGGCATTAAGAAATCTTTATCAACTTCTCTTAATGGCTCTTCGATCCAGTCATCACAAGCTTGCATTAATTCTAATACAGTATCAACCCACTTTTGTTCACCGTTAAGTGCACCTAAAGCAGAACCAGCGATTACAGGTCCGTTATCTCCATCGTACTCATAGAAAGATAATAAATCTCTAACTTCCATGTCTACTAATTCGATTAATTCTTCATCATCAACCATATCCACTTTGTTCATGAATACAACGATACGAGGAATACCTACCTGACGTCCTAATAAGATGTGCTCACGAGTTTGTGGCATTGGACCATCTGTAGCCGCAACTACTAAGATAGCACCATCCATTTGTGCAGCACCAGTTACCATGTTCTTTACGTAATCCGCGTGACCTGGACAGTCAACGTGAGCGTAATGACGGTTTAATGTTGCATACTCTACGTGAGATGTATTAATTGTTATACCTCTTTCTTTTTCTTCAGGAGCATTATCAATTTGATCAAATGATTTTGCCTCAGAATAACCTGCATCAGCTAATACTTTAGTAATAGCAGCAGTTAAAGTTGTTTTACCGTGATCTACGTGTCCAATTGTACCAATGTTTAAGTGTGGTTTTGAACGATCAAAAGTTGCCTTTGCCATGTTTTTAAAATGATTTTAATCTTTGTTATATAATAATATTAGTGTATTCTAATTTTTTCTTTAGAGCCAATGACGAGAATTGAACTCGTGACCTCTTCCTTACCAAGGAAACGCTCTACCCCTGAGCTACACCGGCGTAAAGTTTTTATTCCCTATTCTTTCAATCTACCTTAAAAAAAGATTTTTTAAAAGAAGAGATTCCTGATTTCGCAGGAACTTTGAGCGAGAGACCGGGTTCGAACCGGCGACATTCAGCTTGGAAGGCTGACGCTCTACCAACTGAGCTACTCTCGCATTAATTAAAAATTTCAAATCTAGATTTAGAATTTCCACAAAAGTAGAATTCTTTTTTATAGATTCAAAAATCTTTAAAGGGTATTATCAATATTTCAATAAACTTTCTAGATTAATCGCTTAATCCTTAAAAATTGTGGGGAGAGCAGGATTCGAACCTGCGAAGACGTAGTCAGCAGATTTACAGTCTGCCCTCGTTGGCCGCTTGAGTATCTCCCCTAAATTCAATATTTCAATCTAAAACTCTTATTTCTAAATAATTAGAATTTAAATTTTAAAAGAGCCGATGGAGGGACTCGAACCCACGACCTGCTGATTACAAATCAGCTGCTCTAGCCAGCTGAGCTACATCGGCTTTTTTCTTTTTTTACGCATAAAAAAAGTCCGCTATTTCTAACGGACTGCAAATGTATAGATTTATTTAAATATTCAAAACATTTTTTCAATAAATTTTTCATAGAATTTAAAACTATTTTTAAATCCTATGAAAAAACACCTGTTTTAGATTCATTTTTCATCCTCACAAATCAGGATCGCCTTAGTAATAACAATACATCCCATTCTTTTCCTACTAAAACAAAGCTGTTTCTATTAAATCGTTCTAAATATTATAAATGTGCTCTTAATTTTTCTTTTCGTTTTTTTAATTGACGCTCTAATGATGCTATGGCCATATCTGCACCTTCCTCAAAACTTTTACATTGTTTTTTTACTACAAAACTATCGCCTGGTACACTTACTCGTGCTTCAAATACTTTATTTTCTTTATCACTGGTGTTTTCTAACTTTAAAAAAACATCCGATTTAATTACCTTATCATAAAACAAATCTAATTTGTCCATTCGTTTTTGGATAAAATCTATCAATTTTTGATCTGCGTTAAAATTTACGGATTGGGTGTTTACTTTCATACTTGTGTTTTTTTTGGTTAAACAATTATTAAAGTTGAAATTAAAAACTTCAGCTTAGTTTACTTTATTTTTTACTCCTAGGGTGCGCGTTAACATGCACCTTTTTTAATTCGGCTATACTATTATGTGTATAAACTTGTGTTGCCGCTAAACTTGAATGACCAAGAAGCTCTTTAACAGCATTTAAGTCTGCACCTTGGTTTAACAAATGTGTCGCAAAAGAATGCCGTAGTATATGTGGGCTCTTTTTAACCTTCGAAGATGCTAAACTAAAATACTCATTAATTACTCTGTAAACAAGTGTTTCATATATTTTAACACCTTTTTGGGTTAAAAACAACCTATTAGAATCTACGAGTACTTCTAACTCATTTCGAGCCTTTAAATAGCTTTTACAGGTTTCGATAACCGATGGTAACAATGGTATAATACGCTCCTTATTTCGCTTCCCTTTAACCATAAGTGTTTTATTACTTATATCAAATCGAGAAAGCTCCAACTCCACTAATTCTATTCTACGAATGCCTGTTGAATAAAACAGCTCTATAATGAGTTTATTACGCAAGCTCTCAAAGTCGGTACCGAAATTCAATTCGTTTAACACGTTTGCTATTTCGGTTTCAGAAAATGGTACTTGTATTTTTTTACTTGTTTTTAGTGCTCGATGTTTTGCTAATGGGTTTAATTGAAGATCTCCTACTTTTAAAAGAAATTTATAATAGGTATTTAATGATGAAATTTTTCGGTTTATACTTCTATTGGAAATACCACTTTCTACTAAAGAAACAATCCAGCTACGAATTTGTGAATAGTTTACATTTTTGATAGAATCATCTTCAAATTCTTTTTCTATATATTTTGAAAAGGCTTTTAAATCTGCTTGATACGCATTTACAGTCAATACCGAATAATTCTTTTCCAGTAGGAGATAATCGGTAAAGGATTGAAAAAACATGTGTTTTGGGGTATGATTTGTTTTTAAATATACAATGTTTTTTCATCACTTCGAAGTGAAACATAAAGAAAAAAGTAAGATTTCACATCAAAAAAAGAACATAAACGTCATAACATCTTGATGTCGTGATACTTTTTTAAACAAAAAAAATCCCGCAAATTGCGGGATTTAATATTATAAAGAACAGAAACTATACTTCTTCTGCGTCTCTTAATCCTTGGATGTATTGAGCTTTTTGAACCTGAGCTCTACGTACAATAGAAGGCTTGTTAAATTGCTTACGCGTGTTTAACTGGTTTTTTACCGTTGTTTTTACAAACTTTCGTTTGTAACGCTTTAACGCTCTATCTATATTTTCTCCTTCTTTAACTGGTATTATTAACATAGTGTCTTAACCTCCTCTCTTTTAGAATTTTCAGGGTGCAAATATATAATAATTTCTAAATAATAATTAAAATTTAAAATATTTTTTTTGAATTGTTTTATGCAGATATACCACACGCTATCTTTTAGCACTCAGAAAGCAGATTTGCCTGCAAAAACGATTGATGCGGCATCCGTTTTTATGCTTTACCTAAACATAAATTAATGTGAAAAATTGAAATGTTCGCTTAGTGTATTAATAAAACTGAACCTTATTATACTCAAAAAAGATATAGCGGAAAGCGTGTTTGCGCCGAAACCTCATTGTGTTTTAATAGAAACTACACCTTAAATTAAGCTTTCTATATTAAAAAAACACAATTATAATAGGCGCAATTTGCCCAAATAAATTATGTTGCTTCTTTGTATTCTTTTTTGTCGATAATAATTTTCGCTAGAATTTCTCGCAAAATTTCTGATGTTCCTCCACCAATTGGTCCTAAACGACTATCGCGTAAGAGTCTTGCCATTGGATAATCTTCCATGTAGCCATAACCTCCTAGAAATTGTAAACATTGATAAATAACATCATCGGCCATTTTAGTAGACCTTAACTTAGACATGGTAGCTTCTTTCACTACGTATTCCCCCTTATTTAATCGATATGCTACGGCGTAGTTAAATGTTTTACACATTTCCATATCGGTATATAAATCGGCAATGGTATGGCGTAAGGCTTGGAATTTATCGATAGTACGACCGAAGGCTTGACGCTCGCTCATATATTTTAAAGCATATTCTAGCGCAAATTCTGCACGAGCATGGCCATTAATCCCCATTATTAAACGCTCTAAAGCAAAGTGCTGCATAATGTATGCAAAACCTTTATCTGCTTCGCCTAATATTTGATTTGCTGGGATTTCTACATTATCAAAAGCTATTTCTCCTGTATCGGATGCTCGCCATCCTAGTTTGTTAAGTTTAGTTGCAGATAAACCTTTGGTTTCACGATCTACAACAAATATACTAATGCCTTTATTACCTAATTCTGGACTTGTTTTGGCCGCAACTACTAAGTAATCGCTTAAAACACCATTTGTAATAAATGTTTTTGAACCATTGATAATATATTTATCACCTTTTTTAACAGCAGTGGTGCGCATACCTGCAACATCACTTCCGCCGAAAGGTTCACTAATACACAAACATCCTATTTTATCTCCAGTAATACTTGGCACTAAATATTTTTGTTTTATTGCCTCGTCTCCTTCTGCATTCAAATGCGTCATAGCTAAATAAGTATGCGCCCAAATAGCAGCAGCAAAACCACCTGAATTTATTTTTTGAAGTTCTTCGAGCAGAATTACAGTGTAGAATAAATCTAAATCTAAACCACCATAAGCTTCAGGATATTTAATTCCGAAGAATCCCATATCACCAATTTTTTTCCAAATAAAACGATCTATTAGACCCGTTTGCTCCCACTTTTCAATATGTGGAACAACTTCTTTTTGCAAAAAATCTTGAAGGCTTTTCCTAAAAAGTTGGTGTTCTTCTGTGAAATACATGCTATTCATTAGTTTGTGTTGTCAATCTGCAAATATAATTCAATTATACCGATTTTATTTACTGGGAAGTCTTTTACTTTTAGTAATTCTGAAAAGGAACTAAAACCTTCTCGTAGGTTACGCTGCTCGATAATATGGTGCGCCAAATCGTAATCAATATGCTGCACGGTAACCAATTGATCTACCGATGCTGTGTTTAAATTTATTTTTTCAATTTGTCTTGGTGTTTTTACCGTAAAATCCAATAGTAATTTCTGAATAACTTCTGGCGTTAGGCCATAAACATCTTGCAATTGCACATCGGCTATAAAACCGCCTTTAAATTTATTTCTGAATTTGATAATTCGTTTTGAAAAAGCCTCTCCAATACCATTCACTGCTTGAAGTTGTTTAGCCGTAGCTGTATTCAAATCTTTCTTTTGAGCAAACGTTTTGGGTTTGGTTTTATATGAATTATTATAGAATGATTTAACCGTTTTAGGATTGGTAACCCATGCTGGGAATTTAAAATACGGAGAGATTCTTTTTAATAAAGAATCTGATACTTGAGTAACTTCTTGAAATTGTTTGGATGAGTTTATCCACTGATCTCGTTTTCTAAAATTAAGAAGCCTGTCTATTTCTTGATTACTCATACCCAAAGTAGCGCCTTTGTAGTCTGTAATAAAATTAGGATTGAAAGGGAATATTTTTGGTTTACGGGCTTCTAACTCTATAGCTTTAAGCGAATCTATTTCTTTGGTAAACTTCGCTAATTCCATATCGTTAGTTTCAATATCTTTACCGGAAAAATCAACAAAAAAGTAAACACATTGTAGCACAATAATAAGTAAAGACAATAAAAAAATCCCATGCCGTTGGTTTTTAGAAAACGTGACATGGGATTTCATATATAAAAGTTTTAGATTTTAGTTTTCTAACGCGTCCTTTTTAAGTTTTATAGCTCCTAAATATCTATTTAATTGTTTTTTAACAACTGGGAATAAGAAGTAAAGACCAATCATATTCGGGAATACCATTGCAAATATCATAGCATCTGAGAAATCCCAAATAGATTTCATACTAGCAGCAGCTCCAATAATTACGAAAGTTAAAAATAATATTTTATAAGTTAAATCTGCAGCTTTACCTCTTCCAAATAAAAACTTCCAAGATTGTAATCCGTAATACGACCAAGAGATCATAGTTGAAACCGCAAACAGTACAACTGCTACAGTTAAAAACACATTAGAATAAGGAATATACTCTGCAAAGGCTTTTGCAGTAATACCTGCTCCCTCATAAGATTCGCCGTTGATAATTGCAACACCTTGCCCTGTAACATCTCCATACTCAAAGAAACCACCAAAGTTAAAAATGATAATAACTAAAGCCGTCATTGTACAAATTACAACCGTATCAATAAATGGCTCTAATAAGGCAACCAAACCTTCACTAGCTGAATATTTTGTTCTCACCGCTGAATGAGCAATAGATGCAGATCCTGCTCCTGCTTCGTTTGAAAAGGCAGCACGCTTGAAACCAACTAATAACACACCTATAAACCCTCCAACACCAATTGCTTTTGGATTAAATGCTTCTTGAAAAATTAAACCTACAGCATCATCAATAAGTGTGAAATTACTTAAAATAATGTATAAACAACATATAATGTATAATAATGCCATAAAAGGCACCACTTTTTCTGTAACCGAAGCAATACGCTTAATACCACCAATAATAATGATACCTACAGTAAAAGCCAATATAACTCCAATCCAGAATCCTGCTCCTGTACTTTCTAATCCTAATAAATCTTTTATTACAATTGTAGCTTGGTTAGATTGTGCAGCGTTACCACCACCAAAAGAACCTCCAATACAAAAGATAGCAAACACAACCGCTGCTACTTTTCCAAGTTTCGCAAAACCGCGTTCCTTTAAACCTTTCTTTAAGTAATACATTGGTCCTCCGTAAACTGTACCATCTTCTCCAACATCTCTATATTGCACGCCTAAAGTACACTCTACAAATTTTGTAGACATCCCTAACAAACCACAAATAATCATCCAAAAGGTAGCTCCTGGACCACCAAGTGCAATCGCTAATGCTACACCTGCAATATTACCATTACCAACGGTACCAGATACTGCAGTTGCCAATGCTTGAAAGTGGCTTACTTCTCCTTCACTACTTTCGTCTCTAATAGTATCAACAATATCACCATCTACTGCTAAATCATTTTCAACATTAACGAGGTGCTCTTCAATATCATCTACAGTATTAATATCTACACCTTGAGCAACACCACCTTCACCATAAAGTTCTTTGGCGCCATGCTTTTCGATATCTTCATACTTACCTCTTACGGTTTTAATGGCTTTACCAAAATATCTAATGTTTGGAAAACCGAAATAAATAGTAAAAAACAATGCACTTACTACTAAAAGAATTAAAACAAATGGCGTACCGAATACTTGAAAGAAAATAACGTTTGAGAAAAAATCTGAAATCGGTTTAAATGCCTGGTCTATTTGCTGATCGATACCTAGCTCGGCTGTCTCTTGTGCAAATGTTAAAAAAGGTGCTATTAATGTAAAAATTGAAAGAAGATATTTCTTCATAAGATATTATGTTGGTTAATTAAATTTCAAAAAACTAGTTCATTCCCTTATAGAATGACACAAAAAAGTAGCAAGATGCTAAAAAAAAACGGTATTTTAAAAAAAATACCGCTAAAATCGTATGATTACTACTCTATATTATACTCTGTATTTAATGCTTCTATTTGTTCTGGACGTCCCAAAACAATAATTTTAGAATTTTTAGCCAATTCTAATTCTGCTTCTGGGTTAACAATATATTCTCCATTTTCATCTTTATATCCAATTACGGTACAACCCGTTTTTCGACGTAAATCTAAATCACGAATGGTTTTAACTTTATTATTACTATGTAATTTCTCTACAGCTACTTCTTCTATATTTATATTCGATTTCCCGACAATAGATAAGTTATCAATAAACTCCATAAGTCCAGGAACCACAACTAAAGATGCCATATGATCTCCACCAATTTTATCTGGTAAAATAACATTATTAGCTCCTGCAAACTTCAACTTACTATAAGACGACTCTTGAGATGCACGACTTATTATATTAATTTTGGGGTTAATTTGTCTAGCCGAAAGTACTACAAATAGATTATCAGCATCACTAGGTAAAGCAGATATAAAACAACTTGCTCGATCTACACCAGCCTGCACAAGCGTTTCATCTTCATTAGCGTTACCTATTACATAAGGTGCACCGTCTAACTCCAACTTCTCAATCATTTCTTTGTTCTTCTCAACAATAACATAAGATCGGTTGTGCGCAGCCAATTTTACAGCCGCCTGCTTTCCATTCCTTCCATAACCGCAAATAATAACATGATTGGCAAACGTATCAATTTTTTTTTGCATCTTTTTCTGTTTTAATTCTTCAATGTGGTCTTTGCTTAAAATATACTCGGTAATGGTAGATAGAGCGTAACCAACAATTACAATACTAGTTAAAATTAAAAAAATAGTAAATATTTTGGAATTATTATCCAGTGGCACAACCTCTCCAAAACCAACAGTGGTTACCGTAATAACCGTCATGTAAAGTGCATCGATAGCGGTATAATCCGATATCATCATGTAGCCAAACACGCCAACGAGTAGAATAAGAACCAGCAAAAATATGGCTGTATATATTTTAGTTCTAAAAATTCTTATTAATGGATTCATAAGTTATAGGTCGAAAACCGAAGAGCGTTTTGTGTAAATTAAATCTTTTATACGCATCCAAAAAGCAAGAAATAAATACAAAGCAAAGCCAAAACCAACCGTTACAAACGTTACATACATAAAGGAGGTACGCACCACTTTAGCACGAATACCAAAACGATCGGCAATACGTTGACACACGTAATAACCATGCTTCTGAAAAAACAATAAGGGTTTATAGATATTGTTCATGCTTGCAATTTAAGGATTCCTTTTTTTGTTTAAAAGCTATTAGGTTGAAATATTTAACGCTTTCTTAATATTAATAACAATACCCTGTCAAATATTGAAATCCTTAGAAAAACAATAACTATTTCGTTAAAAGTGAATTTCCAACGGCACATTGTAAACATTTATTTTTATCGCAATACTCTGTTTTTAATTGAATAAGCGATTGTGATTGAAAGGCCGATTTAGACACTTTTTTTAGTTTATTAAAAGCATCGATAATACTATTTTTTTCTGAATTGATTTCTGAAGCTATCTTTAAAATAGAGCCATCTATATCTTGTCCTTTTTGTTTAGCATAACAGAATTTTAAAGGAAGAATAGTGTTTATTAATAGTAAATCTGTGAAAGCCTTTGTAATAACTTTGGTTGAAGGTTTAGATGATTTTTGAAAAGTATAATGTGTTTTCCAAAACTCGGAAGTTGAAACATTAAACAGCTTATAAAAATCTTCGAGCTTATCTATTTCTATCACTTTAGAGAATAAATTTTGATGCTCGTGATATAGGTTTGCCAATTGAGATAACCGTATGGTTGGAAAATTTGGCGGTCGTAATCTAAATAATTGTAACGGCAATACTTGATTTTCTTTAAGCTGAAACTTCTGTTTTAAAAAACTATATTCTTTTGATAAACTTATAAAGTAAGCATCTTCCACAGATTCTGACAATAAATTAGCTTGTCCAAACAGCAAGGCTTCTAAACTTTGCAAATTAGATTGCGATTTTCTAACCACCGAAAAATCGACCGATTGCGCTAAACTAAAAAAAGCATCTCCGTTTACTTTTAGTCCAAAGTTTTTGGCAAGCATTTTAAAAAGTACGGCTTCCCAATCGTTTTTAGATTCTTGCAAAAGCAGTTCAATGGCATCAGCTTTCCGTTCTAGCCGTTCAAAATATAAACGCTCTAGCCAATTGGTTAAAACAAAATCGTTAGTATTAACAAAATCATTTTCACAATTAATCCATGTGTTTTGTTTTGCAAAAAGCTTTTTATAATTGTTTAAAAGTGTAAAATCGATATAATCGCGCAACACTAATGTTGGAATAGGCGTATTATCTTTTCTAAAAATCTCGGTATCATGCTCCCAAACTACGTGTAGAATAACACCATCGTAAGCTGGATCTTGTTCGTGATTGTGCAAATACCAATCGGATGATTTTATATGAATTTCTACATTACCCGCCCAAAGTTGCTCGCCAATAGTAAGTTTTGCATTAAAAAAGTCGGGACCAGAATTAAAGTTATGTTGCCCTATAGAAGTAATAGTTATAGATTGATTTGCTTCTGTTTTTAAACTTTGAGTTTGAAATTTCTTGAATTTCCAGATGTAGTGTAGAAAATCTTCTTGCATTTTTTAAAGATAGAATACCAGTTTAAAATTTCCAAATGAAATTAAAAATTGAATTCTATTAAAGTAAAACACAACGAGGTAATAATCTTGAGGATTAATTAAATTACTAACTTTGCAATCTAGTATAAAACTACATTATGGAACAACTTACGCTTACTACTCCTGCTCTTTTATTTTCGGCTATTTCCTTAATTATGTTAGCATATACCAATAGGTTTTTAGCTTACGCTGCAACTATTAGAAACTTGCACGATAAGTATACTGAGAAAAAAGATAGTGTATTGATGGCACAAATACAGAATATAAAAAAGCGTTTGTATTTAACGCGAAGTATGCAAATTTTCGGCATTTCGAGTTTACTATTATGTGTAATGACTATGTTTTTAATATACATTCAGCAAAATGCTATTGCTGTTTGGGTATTTGGCTTGGCACTTATACTGCTTATAGCATCATTGTCGCTATTAATTATTGAAATTCAAATTTCGGTAAAGGCTTTAGAACACCATATTAGTGATATAGAAAACAATAAGTAACACTAGCAAACTATACAAAGCCTAATAAGAAACAAAATCTTGGCTGATGATGCGCTAGGGATTGAACGGCCTGTTTGAGCTCCCCGACCTTAGGAGGGAGCGAGTAGTGAAAGCCCGACCCTTGTGGTAGCGCTCGAAAAATTAAATTTTATTGGAATCGAATGGCTTTTACCGGCGATATTTTCGTGATAATATACGATGGTATTAAAAGCATGAGTAAACACAGAATAAGCGTACCAATATTAAGGCCAACTATATAACCTAAACTGATATATACTGGGGCTTCGGAAACATAATACACACTTGGATCTAGCGGAAATAATTTAAAATATTTTTGCGCAAACAGCAGCCCTAACCCGAGTAAATTACCCCAGAATAAACCAAGTAAAATAAGGTAAGATGCATTGTATAGAAAAAGTTTACGGATGCTCCAATTGTTACTTCCAAGAGCTTTTAAAATCCCTATCATTTGCGTGCGTTCGAGTATTAAAACCAGTAGCGCAGTAATCATGTTTATACCTGCTACTAGAATCATGATCCCGATAATGCCGTAAATATTTTTGTCGAATATTTTTATCCACTCAAAAATGGAACTGTATTTATTGCTTACCGTGATAGTGTTGAGCGTAGATGGTGTGTTTTGATAAATTTCGATTCCTTTTTGATCGAGTTGTGAATAATCGGAAATAAAAACTTCGAAGTTCCCTATTTGATCTTCTTCCCAATTATTAATACGTTGTATGTGGCGAATATTCCCTATTAAGTATTGTTGGTCTAATTCTTGAAAACCGGAATTATAAATACCCACGATATTGAATGTTATAATATTTGGTGCTTTTTCAGTATCGTTTTTTGCGAAAACCATTTGAAACTTTTCACCTACTTTAAATCCTAATCTATCGGCTAAGTATTGTGAGATTAAAACCTCTTCACTCCATTTTTTGGTAAAACTTGGTAGTTTGCCTTCTATAAGAAATTCTTGAAAGTAGCTCCAATCGAAATCTTGACCGACACCTTTAAAAACAGCACCTTCGAAATCGGTTTCTGTTCTAATGATTCCGAATTTTGTTGCTACGGCTTGTACGTGCTTTATACCATCAACCTCTTTAAACTCTGGATAAAACTCTTGATTTTTAGAGATTGGCACGATACTTTCTTGTGAGTTGTTACTATCGAAATTACTAATGGTAACATGGCCATTGAAAGCAACCACTTTATCACGAATTTTTTGTTGTAAACCAATACCTGTAGCAATCGCAATCATCATGACCACAATACCAATAGCAATAGCGGCAATACCAATTTTTATTATTGGTGCCGATACACTACTTTTATACGCTTTACTACCAATAATGCGTTTGGCTAAAAAAAACTCGTAATTCAAAATTTATTATGCTATTAAATGTTTTCAAAAATACTGTTTTATTATTTGTTTTAGTAATGATTTCTTGTGGGAATGTCACGAAATCGAAGTCGAAAAGCTTAACGCTTTTAGATAAGGAGAGCCCAAAACAAACTGAAACAGAAAAAAACATCACTGTTGGTGCCAACCAAACGGCTCTTTATTTACCTATACTCCAAGACAAACGTGTTGGTATTGTTGCCAACCAAACTAGTGTTATTTTTAAAGGAGAAACCAATACACATTTAGTAGATTCCCTACTTGCCTTAAACGTTGACATTAAAACGGTTTTTGCACCAGAACATGGCTTTAGAGGCACAGCAGATGCCGGCGAGGTTATTAAAGATGGTATAGATATAAAAACCAACTTACCTATAGTTTCGCTCTACGGAAAAAACAAAAAACCTTCGGTAGAACAATTAAAAAACTTAGACCTAGTTGTTTTTGACATTCAAGATGTTGGTGCTCGTTTTTATACTTACATTTCAAGCTTACATTATGTAATGGAAGCTTGTGCTGAACAGAACATCCCTGTTTTAATTTTAGATAGACCGAACCCTAACGGACATTATTTTGATGGCCCTATTTTAGAAACAGCTCATAAAAGTTTCGTGGGGATGCATCCTATTCCAACTGTACATGGCATGACGATTGGAGAATATGCAAAAATGATTAACGGTGAAAAATGGCTAAACCAAAGTATCACTTGTGATTTACACGTTATTCCCGTGAAAAACTATAACCATAACCTAAAATATAGTTTACCTATAAAACCTAGCCCGAATTTACCAAACGACAAATCGATAAACCTTTACCCTAGCCTTTGCTTTTTTGAAGGCACAAACGTAAGTGCTGGTCGTGGAACGGAAACACAATTTCAGATTTTTGGGAGTCCGTTTTTAAATAAAACTCAGTTTCCTTTTCAGTTTACACCGCAACCCAATCATGGTGCTAAGCGTCCAAAACATGAAAATAAATTATGTTATGGGAAAAACTTAACCGAAGCCGAAAACCAAAATACTCTTAATTTAAATTGGCTGATAAAAGCTTACAACAATACGGAAAATAAGGCAGAGTTCTTCAATTCGTTTTTCACGAAACTCGCCGGAACAAAAAAATTACAACAACAAATTGAATCTGGATTAAGCGCTAATCAAATTAAAGCAACTTGGAAAACAGGTTTAGATGCCTTTGCTAAAACACGTTCGAAGTATTTAATGTACGAGTAAACCTTAAACCTATTGTTTTAATATGTTGATGAGCCTATCAGGGTAATCGGTAATAATTCCGTTTACATTATAGTCTATCATGAGCTTTATATCCTTTTCGGTGTTAACCGTCCATGGTATCACTTTAAAACCTCTAATTTTTAAATCACTAACTATTTCTTTATTTAGCAACTTGTAATACGGGCTTATAATAGCTGGCGAATAACTCATTTTATCAAGTTTCTCTAAAATGATTTCATCGTCTTCTACCAAAAGGGCAACCTCCATTTTAGGAGATTGAATTTTTATTTCTTCTAAAATCTGTAAATCGAAACTTTGCAAATTGGTTTCGTTACAAGCGTTGTTTTCATTTAGAACATCTAAAACTAATGCTACAAATTCTTTAGGTTTTGGAGTAAAAACGTCATAATACTCCGCATCTGATTTTATTTCAATATTGAATTTTATTGCCGGGTTTATTATTTTAGTTTCTTTTAAAACTTCAGATAAAGATGGTTTGTATGTTTTTACTTTTTCCTGATTTGGGAATTTAGGATGATATTTAGAACCACAATCAAATTGTTGAATATCATTTAAAGTCATTTGATACAAATTATACTTCTTAGCGTCTTCATCTAAAATAGTGTCACCTTCAGAATCTAAACAAATCACAGAATTCATATAAGGTTCATGGCTAACAACAACTATTTTATCTTTAGAAACTGCCACATCCAACTCTAAAGTGTCCACACCTAAATCTAATGCTTTAAAAAATGCCGGCATACTATTTTCGGGTAACAAACCGCGACAACCACGATGCCCCTGAATATCAATCTTGCAATGTTTCAAAATAAAAAAAGATTAGTCTTTCTCAGAAATTATAGTTGGTCTTTCGTATTTTTTAAAAGGCTGTTTTAAGAGTTCTTTTATGTTTCCGTTAGCTTTTTCATCTGGAAAAACATCAACGCCATAAATTAACTTCTCACGATCAAAATCCATATAAGTACCTAATAATCTATCCCAAACCGAAAATATATTTCCGTAATTAGAGTCCGTATAAGGCAACATATAGTGGTGGTGCACCTTATGCATATCGGGCGACACCAATACATAACTCATTATTTTATCGACACTTTTGGGTAACTTAATATTAGCATGTGTAAACTGCGTAGCCACCAAAGACATCGATTGATACAACATAACAATACCAATTGGAGCACCAATAACAAAAACCCCCAATAGCGTGAACATAAAACGAATAACACTTTCCAAAGGATGGTGTCTATTAGCCGTAGTTGTATCGACTTTATGATCGGAATGATGAACCAAATGCACCATCCATAACATAGGCACTTTATGCTCTACAAAATGAGCTAAATAGGCTCCAAAAAAGTCCATTAGAAATACACCTAGAATAATGTACAACCATAGCGGCATTTCTGGTAACCAATTTAAAATTCCAAAATCGTTAGCCATTACCCAGTCGGCCGAGTTTAGCAGTAAAAAAGCTAAGGCAAAATTAATAACGACTGTAGTTAAAGTAAAAAAAATATTTGGAGCTGCATGCTCCCACTTTTTATAATTGAATTTAAATAATGGTACCGCACCTTCTAAAAGCCAGAAAAAGGCCAAGCCTCCAACTAAAATTATACTGCGGTGTGATGATGGTATGGTCTCGAAATAGTTTAGAAATGTTTGCAAGAGTGGTTGTTTTTGTTTTACAATATAGTAAAAAAGTTATTATACCAAGCCTAGTAAAATAGCAACCAGACTTCAAAACTAAACCTTAATGCGCTTTTTCATTTCTTCTACAATATTAAATGCAGCCGGACAAATAGCCACGTTTTTTAAAGTAAGATGCGAAATTTGTTGAAACTTACTTCTATCTGTATGTGGAAACTCACGGCACGCTTTTGGACGCACATCGTAAATAGAGCAATAATTATCGGCTCCTAAAAAGGTACACGGCACACTTTGTAAAACATAATCATTCTCATCATCTACACGTAAAAACTGCGATATAAATTGCTGTGTTTTCATTCTAAAATGTTTAGCAATTCTATCTACATCTTTATCAGTAAATAGCGGCCCAGTGGTTTTACAACAGTTAGCGCACTCCAAACAATCGGTACGTTTAAACTCTTGTTCATGCAAATCTTGCATAACGTAATCTAAATTTTTAGGCGGCTTCTTTTTTAGCTTTGTGAAGAATTTTTTATTCTCGTTATGCTTATCTTTGGCCTGCTTTGGAAGATTGTTAATAATGTCTTGCATGGCGCAAAAATAGTATAATTTACGAGATTTATACTTGCGTAGAAATAAAATGAGATTTCCTTTTTTTCAAAGGAATAAACAAAGTATTATTTATGAAAGACCTTTTCGGACAAGCCTTATTAGATTACCAAAACGGAAACTATACTGAAGACATTATAACATCTACAAGTATTTCTGATGATGATGCCTTGCCAATTCCTTATCTATTTCGCCAATTCGAAGAGATGCCAAAGCTAGAGCAAAAAGCTTTAAAACTAGCAAAAGGCGACATTTTAGATGTTGGTTGTGGCTCAGGAAGCCATAGTTTGTATTTACAAAAAAACAATAAAAAAGTTAAAGCTATCGACGTTTCTAAAGGCGCCATTGAAGTTGCTAAACTTCGTGGTGTTGTAAATGCTGAAATAAAAAATATTTTAGATGAAACTGAAACGTTTGATACCATTTTATTATTAATGAATGGTACCGGAATTTTTCAAGAGTTATCTCAAGTTTCAAAATACTTAACTCACCTGAAAGGGTTGCTTAATTCTGGTGGACAAATTTTAATGGATTCATCGGATATCAAATACATGTATCAAGATGAAGATGGTGGTTATTGGATGGATACTAACTCGAACTACTATGGTGAATTAGATTATTTTCTATCTTATAAAAATGAGGAAGAAATCCCAATGAAATGGTTATACCTAGATTTTGAAACTTTAAAATTGGCTTGTGAAACGGTTGGCCTTAAATGCGAGATTATAAAAGAAGGTGAACATTTTGATTATTTGGCTCAATTGACGCATTTTGAATAGTTATGGTGTTGTTTAACTCAATATTTTAAACCACATAAGCCTATTCTAACATTGAGCTTTATATGATTTCTCCTTACGTCGAAATGACTAACGATTATGCTTCTTTGAATGTTTTTGTCATAGCGACATTAGAACGTATCACAATCGACCTCGTAAACTTTAACATCTGCTTTTTATTCAATAAAAAAAAGCTAAAATTCCAAAAATGAAACCTTAGCTTTTCTAAATATTATAGTTTTAAAACATTTCGCACTTTCGCGGAAACATCAAAAATGGGTATTAAAAATCGAATTTAAATGTTGCTCCTGCTAAAAACTGAATAGCCTGAACGGGTGTATTTTGCCAACGTTCGTAATTATTATTGGCTATATTGTTTGCTTTGGCAAATACCGAAATTTGCTCTGTTACGTGATAACCAACATGCGCGTTAGCATCAAAATAACTATCTAAAGTAACAGTTTGTGGTGTTGATGTCGTTAAGAAAAATTGATCTTTACGTTCTCCTGTGTAAAATAAATTAGCTCCTGCAAACCAATTTTGATTAATTTGATAATCTAAAAACATATATCCTTTTACATCTGGTAAATTCCATGCTTCGGCTTTTAAACCTAAGTTAAAGTTTCGGTTAATATCAACATTTATTTCACCTGAAACTCCAAAAGTATTAATATCATCGTAAACAACTCCAAACGAGTTTCCATAGGTATAATCGTCACCAGAACGTGTAATTTCGTTAGATATAAATAAGGCTCTGTTTTGGCTCGATTCATAACTTCCGTTAACGTTATAACTCATAGTACTAGAAAGTTTTCCTTTTAAACCAACATACGCATTGTATTGTTTATCTGTTGGTGTAATGAATAATGTTGGAGAAACAAATGGGTTTTCGGTAGCAAAATCGTAATAAGAATTCTGCTCTAAATCACCTTGAATACCACCATAGGCAATTACCACATCACTAACCACTCTATAGGTTGCTGTAATATTTGGATAGATATAGAAGTTGTTTGATCCGCTTTCCGTATCATTTAAATAATAGGCCGAAACTCCAAGGTTTAATGTTAAATCGTCTCTAATAAGTTGGTAGCTCGGCATAATACCAACCTGAAAATTACCATAATCAATACTTCCTAAACCAGAATATAGATTACTAAAACCGCCACCTAAGTAATCAATTTTTACTTCCGTAGAAATCTCTTCTCCATTAACAGGAACATCTACTTTCCCTTTTGCTATAAAACGATTTTCTCCTGAACTTTGATTATCAGCAAAACGTCTAAACAATACACTTCCAGAGTTGATGTAAGTATCTTCAAAACTAATATCTCCTCCCACATGTGCATTATAAAATGCGTGACCAACATTTATATTATCGTCTTGCGCAAAAACCACTTGAGAGTCTGGAACACCATACCAATTGTAGTTTGAGTATTGAAAACCTCCTTCTACATTCCAGGCCATATCGCGCATACGACTCGCATAATTCACGTTTATTTTTGAATCTGAAAATCCATCATCAAATTCTACACCCTCGATATTTCCTCCAGAAGAATGATGACTTACATAGCCACCAACACTTTCATTTCGACTTATGGCATGATTTAAATATACTTCACCTAAAATAGTAGTATAACTACCCACACCAAGTGTTGCGTAATTATCAAACAATTTTACTGGTTTTGCTTTTTCTACAACTGCCGCCTTACCTTTTGAAGGTGTAAAGGTTGACGCTACCGGAAAAGAAAAAATATTATATTTAATTTCTTTTTTAGTTTCGGTAGTCGCATCGTCTAAAGTTGGTGCTTCTTTTACTTTAAACGCATCAGAAATTGATGGCGCGTATGGTTTAACAACGTCTATAACACCTGTATTTAAAGTATCATTCTGTTTGCTTTGTGCATACCCAAGTGTTGCTATACATGTTGTTGCAACGGTTAATATTCTATTGATGTGCTTACGCATATTTTATAATTTTTATTTCTTAATTAAATTCTAAGATTCAAATTCTAACCTACTTAAAATGGCTTTTGAATAAAACTAATCTTCTGGTAAAATAGATGAATTGGTTTTAGATTCCTCTTTTTTAATTTTGCTTAATTCAGCTTTAGCTTCTGCTACAACATCATCAAATTCTTTAAAATTTGTAATAACACTTTCTAAAATATATGTGGCCTGAAAAGCATCTTTTAGAGCATAAAAATTCTTAGCCATTAGCACTAAGCCTTTCGCACTATAATATTTGTAACCCGAGTAGTTTTTAGCTAATTGCTGCACCGTAACATTAGATGCTTCGTGCTTACCTTCCTTATTTTTAAAATAAGCGTTGTAATATAAAGCCTCGGCAGCAGTTTCGCCTGTAGCTACTTTTTCTACTTGAGTGTATGCCGTTTTTGCTAAATCTTCATTATTTGTTTTAATAGCCGAACGTGCAATTATAACTTGAGCATCTGCTTGAATTTTATTATCGATTTTAGGATTCTTAAGCACTTTTTCGGCATAAGACACGGCTTCGTTATAATTATTCAATTCGTAATTCGCTTTCATTAAATTAGATTGCGCAAACACGACGTTTTGAGGAAAATTCGCTTCACTCTCTAATCTTGCTAAAATAGGCATCGCTTTGTTCCAGTTTTTAGAACTTAAATAAAACTGAGACAACTTCATTAAAGCCTCCTCTGTGTATTCACTTCGAGAAGCATCTACAACATATTTATAATGTGGAGCAGCATTCTCTAACAAATTGTTTTTTGTATAAAGTTGTGCCACATAAAAATGTGCTTGTAAAGCATGTAATCCACGTGGAAATTCGCTTAAATACTTATTAAACTGTGTGATGGCTTTATCTGTATTATTATCTAAATATTGTTTTTCAGCCGCCTCGTAAGTGGCATTATCTAAATCGGCATCGGTAACTTCTACAAAATCTAATTGTTTAACCCAAACTGCATATTCGTTTACTCGACCTAAATCGATATAAATTAATCTTGCCGTTGCAACCGCTTGCACAGCTTCTGGAGTACCAGCATAATCGTTTGCTACTTTTTTAAACTTGACTAGAGCCTGCTCGTTTTGACTAGAGTTATAATACACCAAACCTTGACGTAACAATCCTTTTGGCACAAACGAACTCATTGGGTACTCGTTTGCCAATCTATCGTAAATCGGCATAGCTTTATCAGTTTCATTCGCTTTTACATATGAATTACCTAGCTCGAACATAGCATCATCACGAAGTTTAGATTTTGGATATTTTGAAATAAAATTACCTAACTCACTTATTTTTCCAGAAGCATTTCCGGCATAACCGGTACTTATTGCTTTTTGAAAAAAGGCATAATCAGATTCTATTTCATTTAATCTAATAGCATTCTTATAAGCATCTATAGCACTGCTATATTCACTTGAAACAAAATGCCCATCACCTAAACGTAAATAAGCATCATTCAACCTTACTTTATCATCTTTTTTACTTGAAATAAATTGGTTGAAGTACTTTGTAGCTTGTTCATAATTTTTAAGCTTGAAGTAAGTGTAAGCTAAATTATAATCTAAGTTTTCAAACTCAGGAGTAGATGTCGCTTCGTTTTGTTGCTGAAATTGTTTAAAACCAATTAAAGCATCATCGTAATTAGTTAAATTATAATCCGTTTCAGCTTTCCAAAAGGTTGCTCTAGCCGTAAATCTTTGGTCTTGTTGTTCTTTTAATGAACCATTAAAAAGCGCCGACGCTTCTTTAAATTTATTTTCATTATACAATTCTAAACCACGGTAAAATGCTACTTTTTGATAAGCTACCTTGTTTTCGAAACTACGTTTCCCCTCTAATAACTTAAGCGCTTCTGTATAATTTTTTGATGTAATGTAAGAATCTATTAAAAGCGTTTCCACTTCTTCTTTATAACTTGTATTTGGGTATTTCTCTAAATAACCAGCTAATACTTGTGGTGCCGATTGGTATGAGTTTCCTATTTCGTAACTAATTTTAGCATAATTAAGCCAAGCATCTTCTTGGATTTTTAAATCGAAATCCATTTCCGAAGCATTTTTAAAAGCATTTAAAGCCTCTTGCTTTTTTCCTAAATTAATATAACTTTCACCTAAATGATAATATGCATTTTGAGCAATTGAGTTCTTACCTCCAATAATTTTATTGAATTCCGACACTGCATTTTCAAAATTACCTTGCTTGTAATACGCATAACCTAATTGGTAATAATCGGTATTACTCCACTTCCCTACGCGATCTCTTTGTCCTTTTTTTCCTTGATATGCCGTTAAATAAGGAATAGCCTCTGCATAATTTTCTAGGTTGAAATAACTTTCACCAATAATTTTAGAAAGCTCAGACACTTCATCTGCATCACTTTTACTTAATTGAGCTTTGGCTAATTTAATAGCCTCTTCAAACTTACCTAGTTTAAAATGTAAGTCTGCTTGATAGTATGATAATTTTTCTTTGTAACGCTCTTGGTCGTTTACTTGTTCAAAATATTCATTTGCCTTATCGTAATCATCACCTTCATAAGCCATAAAACCAATGTAATATTTGGCCTGCGACCCATACTCTTTAGAGTTTTCTACTTTAGTTAAATACTTTTTGGCTTCTTTAAATTGCTTTGTTGTAAAAGCGGTATAACCATTATTGAAGTAAAACTTTTCTTTTTCAGATTTACCTAAAGCATTTACATCTACTTTTTGATACCACTTTTGAGCGTAGGAGTATTTTCCGTTAACGAAATAATAATCGGCCACATCTACGAAAGCGGTGTTTCTTTTGGTACTTGTTGGATAATCTTCTACAAAATCCTCAATAAGTTGATCGGCGTTTTGCTGATTTAATCTTACCGCACAATTGGCTATATAATAGGCACAGTCGGACTGTAAAACATCTTCTTCTGCCGTTTTTTCAACATTAGTAAACAGCGATTTAGCAGCTAGATATTGTTGATTATTATAAAGTGATAATGCTTTTTGATACTCTACCAAATTACTAGTGTAAACAGCCGATTTTTGTGCCATAACCTGACAACTAAAACCAATGACAACCAGCAGTGAAAAAATATTATTTTTAATCATTAACAATTCGTTTTTTAATTTAAAATCAAAGATAATTGAATATTAAATCTATAACGAAATAATCGTGCCATAATTATAATTAGAGGTGTTAAAAATTCAAAAAACCTACCAACAATCTATCTAGAAATTAAAATTAAAGTTCGCTGGTAAAAACGTCTCTCAAATTTTTCGTGCTTAACTTTTCAACTTTTCAGTTTTTAATAATACATTTACAGCACTTTAAAAATCTACTTTTATGTCGAATGCCATTTTAGAATTAAAAAACGCGTCTATTTTTCAGGGAGAAAGCTTAGTGCTTTCTGATGTTAATGTTGAAATTAACAAAGGGGAATTTGTGTATTTAATTGGTAAAACGGGTACCGGAAAAAGTAGTTTTATGAAAACACTTTATGGCGATTTACCGCTTACCAAAGGTGAAGGCCATATTGTTGACTTCAACTTGAAAACTTTAAAGGAAAAAGAAATCCCGTTTTTACGCCGAAAATTAGGTGTGGTTTTTCAGGATTTTAAATTACTTCCAGATAGAACTATAAACGACAACTTGATATTTGTTTTAAAGGCTACAGGATGGAAAGTAAAAGCTGAAATGAATACTCGTGTCGAAGAGGTTTTGAATAAAGTAGACATGAAAACTAAAGGTTTTAAATATCCGCATGAGCTTTCTGGTGGCGAGCAACAACGTGTTGCAATTGCACGGGCTTTACTTAATAACCCTGAACTTATTTTGGCCGATGAGCCTACCGGTAATTTAGATCCACAAACGAGTATTGAGGTTATGGAAGTTTTACAAGACATTAACAAAAATGGTAACACCATTTTAATGGCAACGCACGATTATGCTTTACTTTTAAAATACCCCAGCAAAACACTTAAATGTGATGAGAATGCGGTTTACGAGGTGGTACAACGTAAGAGTTAATTCCTTTTTTTGTAGACGTGTGGGTTTTTACGAATCC
This sequence comes from Algibacter lectus, assembly GCF_900112395.1. Lineage (GTDB taxonomy): Bacteria > Bacteroidota > Bacteroidia > Flavobacteriales > Flavobacteriaceae > Algibacter > Algibacter lectus. Next base: position 91,534 of record NZ_FOLN01000013.1, on the reverse strand, counting down.
CTTTCTTAAACACTTTTCTAATTAGCATCCTTAAACTCGCGTCACAATCTAAGATTAGATTGGTAAATGTGCTTTCTGGGCGTCCTCTGTATTTAGTTACATGAAACTTATCAGAAGACTTTAAAGCATTGTCACTAAAATAATAGTTAGAAATACAACACCTACTATTATCAATTTGCACCTTATTTACAGAATGCCAAGAGAGATCGTGTGTAGCCATAATAACTAACCTATTAAACTTACTTTCTATTAAAACCGGGTCTTTTCTTGGTCCATTCGGCCAAAGTTCTAAATGGCCTCCATTTTCTTTTTCCCAATTTGGGGTTATATAATATAATAGATTTAAAACTCGCCAACGCTCACGACCAGCATCATGTGAATTATCTAAATGTGGGTGCAGAAAATTATCTTTAGCCATTAGTGATAAACCTCCAGCATACAATGAATCGTCTGCATATAAAGATTTAATATCACAAATATCTCCAATTAAATCGATTATTCTTTCATCTTGAAAAGCGTACAAAACTTTTTCTAAAAGAGGATTATGTTTGTCCATTTGTGCAGAAACATGCTTAAATTCTCGTATACTGTTTAAGCAACGCATTTCAGATTTATCAGGAAAAGCATCAAAACATTGATTCGCTAATTTTTCTGGCAAAAGATTATCAATAAAAAAATACCCTATTTCATTTTTTGAGCTTTGATACTGGTTTATCAGCTCTTTTTTTTTAAATGTAATTTGATTAAATATTATTTCTGAAATTTCTCTTCTATCCATATTAACAGTACTGTTACTTACATAATTCCGTTCTATCAAAAGTAAATATAGTTATTAAAAAGTTTAGTTAGTATCAAAACAAAGTACTTACTAATTCTCTGACTACAATGCTTGCATTGTAATTTTTTAACACACTAATTCGATTTTCTGTTTTAGTATATGGGATTTTAAATATTTTATTAACTACATCCTTATATTGAGCTTTACTCTCTGCTACTTCACATAATCTAAGAACACTTATTTCATCAATCATTTTATTATTTACGATGCAATGCTTGCCTTTAAACAAAGCGTTAAAAACTTTAAGCTTAGTCCCGGATTTTTGATAAGAAAACAAAGTGTTTACATGAGCATTTTTAATTAATACATCCAAATCATCTCCTGCGTCAATTAATTGAAATGATATGTTTTTATAATTACTCACTTCCTTAACAAGCATTTTATTAGAAACCGAACTTGCAATTATAAGAGGATGACTTAATTCTTTAAAAACATTAATTATGAATAAAGCCGATTTAACATTATCCGATGTTGTTAAATCTCCATGATATAAGGCATATTTGCCAAATCCATCCTCCCCGAGCACCTCTGTATTTCCTTGAAATACTGGTAAAAAAACAGATTCATTTTTAAAATTCGCACTGTAATACTCAAATTCGTCTATCGACAAAGAAAAAAGAACATCCGCTTTTTCTAGAATAGGTTCAAATCTTTTAAACTTAAGCCCTTCAATAAAAAAAGCTATCTTTTTTATAAGATTAGTTTCACTATAACCTAAGCCCCAACTGTAATTATGTTCTATATTATGGCATCTAACAGCTACTTTGTTTCTAAAAACATTATTTTTTAGTATTCCAGTTGTTTTTATTGTTTCGAACAAAATAGGTGCATTTTGTTTTTTCAAATTAAAAACTAAGTCTTTAGACAACCTCGTATTTACAGCATATGGAAGTATTGAAATAAATTTAATAAACGATTTATTCCTTTTGTAAAATGTAATACTTTCACAATAAGGTTTTAAACCGGAAACATCTGTTCTATCATCATAATAAGCATGTAAATAGACCTTAACACCTAACTGACTAAGCGCTTTAATTTTATAAAAAACGTCTATAACTCCACCAAAATTCGGAGGATAAGGATTATCAAATGAAACTATTTGAATGGCTTTTCCATGCATAAAGACAAATTTAAATCAATATGCTTAGAAACTGAGTATGCAAAATACCTTATTTTTGTTAAAACCGGATAAAATTAATGACGCCTTACTTTTCAATCATAATACCACTGTATAACAAAGAAGATTTTATTGCAGACACTATAAAAAGTGTTCTTAATCAAACTTTTACAGATTTTGAGATTATTGTTGTTAATGATGGTAGTACAGACAATAGTTTAAAAGAACTACAATCAATAAAAGATCATCGAATAATTACCATTCAACAAAAAAATCAAGGTGTCTCAATAGCGAGAAATAACGGAATAAAAAATGCTAAAGGCAATTATATAACTTTATTGGATGCAGATGATGAATGGAAACCAAACCATTTGGAACTATTTTATAAAACCATTAAACAATTCCCCAATGGAGCTTTGTTCTGTAATGCTTATGATATAAAATCATCAGACAACTACATAATAAAAGCAACTTATAATATAGAACAGGTTGATCACCCTCATATTATTAAAGATTACTTTAAAGCAAGCTTAATAGATGCTATTGGCTGGACTTCTGCCATTTGTTTTAATAAAAAAGATTTTTATGATGTTGGTGAGTTTGTACCCGAATTTACTTCTGGACAAGATTTAGATTTATTAATACGGTTTGCTCTAAGAAAAACAATCGTTTTTAATCCTACAGTAACATGCTGTTACAATAAAACTGTAAAAAACAGTTTATCTAAAAAAAAATATCAAGAAATTAGATACACTATTGTTAATAGTTTTAAAGACGAAGAAGCGCAAAACACTTCGTTAAATAAATATTTAAACCTAAACCGTTACGCACTTGCTATGCAGTGCAAACTAATAGGAAACAAAGCGCTTTACAAAAAATTAATCTCTGAGATTGACTTAAAGCCTTTAAACTTAAAGCAAAAAACACTACTAAGAACACCACGATTTTCAGCAATCTTAATGAAGAAATTTTACTTTTTCCTTTTAAAAAACAAACTATATATTTCCTCTTTTAAATAATTTAAAATCGTTATAATCTCTTATATAATCGTCTTCATCAAACACATCTGATGCCATCACTAAACACACAGAACCTGATGAAAAGTTCTCTAGCTCTCTCCATACACCCACAGGAATTAACAAGCCTTTATTAGGTTTGTTAAGCATAATGGTTTTAACATTTTCACCATCGTTCAATTTCACCTCAAAACTGCCACTTAGCGCAATAAGGGCTTCCAACTGTAGTTTATGAGCGTGTCCTCCTCTACTAGCATCACATGGTACATCATACAAATAATAAACACGCTTAATATCAAAAGGAAGTGTGCTTTTTTCTATTACAGAAATATTACCTCTTGGGTCTGTGATTTTAGGAATATCTATAATTCGAATATCTTTTATCGTTTTATTAATCATCGTTTTTCATTTAATAAATTACTCCACTCTTCACCTACCTTTAACAGACTCAAATGTTCTATGCTTAACCTAGAGTTTTGTTTACATGTTGTATATAAATCTTTATTCAAAACAAATTTATTCATAGCTCCTGCCAAGGCTTGTTTATTATTGTTTTCAACTATTAACCCGTTATATTCATTTACAACTATTTCAGACACTCCTGAACATTCAACAGATAAAACAGGGGTTCCTACCGATAGTGATTCTATTAATACTCTTGGAAAACCTTCATATCTACTCGTTAAACAACAAAACCTAGCATGTTTAACATACGGAAATGGATTATTAGTAAACGGCTTAAAATTTATATTGTCACTATTTGCTTTATACTTAAGCATATCTTTATCTTTTCCGTCCCCCAAGATTAAAAGCTTAATATTTTCCTCTGGTAATTGAGATATTTTGTAAGCATCTATCAATAAAGAAACATTTTTAACTTCGTCACTTAACCTGCCATAAAACAGAATATAATCTTCTGTAAAATCTATTCCCTCTTCAGTCGAAGAATTATTGTCATCGATTTCTACAGGGTTATTAATTTTTATAACATTTTTAAACTTATAAGAGTTACTAATTTCATCTCTAATTTCTTCGGAAACTCCAACATAAGCATAAGCGTTTCTAAAGATTCTCTTACCCCAAAACATACTTTTAGTAAAATATTTTGTGATTTTTCTACTCCGAATTACATATATTATATTTTTATTTTTATACAGAATTCTTCGAGTAAAAAACTCAATGATTATAGACTGTCTAACCCTGTTATCTATGATAAAATCGAATTGATTTTCTTTTAAATAATTTTTAAAAATAAAAAACCGATTTAACCTACCTTTGATAGAGTTATCTTTTTCTTTTAATTCACCAAGATTTAATAATGATCCGGCATATTCGTAATCAACATCTTTTAAAACAGAAACAATGTGCACATTATAACCCAAATTATCTAACATTTTAGTTAGTAAGGCAGAAGAGCGTTCAGCCCCTCCACCTCCTAATGAGTTTACAACAACACAAATTTTCTTTTTATCCAAAATATCTTATTTCTTTGAAGAACTGTTTAATAATTTCACCCAAGTCTTGAGCACCTCTTTATCAGAATATTTTCCTACTGAAGACTTGCTGTTCTCTTTACAAATCGCATACAGTTCTTTATCAGAATACATATTATCAATTGCTCTTTTAAGCGCGATAAAGTCTTGATCTTTAACTAAAATTCCGTTTTTTTTATTTTGAATAATTTCTGAAGGCCCTACTTTACAATCAAAAGAAATTACAGGAACACCTAAAGCTAATGCTTCAATTAAAACAATTCCAAAACCCTCTAATTTACTCGACAACAATAGAAATTGACTCGACTTAATATATGGATAAGGATTGTTTTTAAAGCCTAATAATTTAACCATATTACTTAAGTTATTCTTTAAAATAATTCCCTCTAACATTTCTTTATCCTTACCTCTACCTAAAATAAAAAGAGGAATACCGTTTTTTGCAGGCAATGAATCTTTATAGGCTAGTATGAGTTTATCGAACTGTTTTACTTCATTTTTTAATCGTCCAACCGCGACAATATATTTACCGTCTAATGGCTGAATCCTTTCTTTACTTTTAAGAATAATATCTGTATCGTAAAAATTTGGTATATAGACCAAATTCTTAAAATCAAACAACTGCTTAGTTGCTCCATAAATCCCTTCAGAAACTGTAACTACCGCCTTAGCTCTATTATATAATTTGTAAAATAAAATATGCCTAGGCATATAATTATGAATTCTAGAAGAATGAATTGTTAGAACTGTTTTTTTTATATCATAGATAAAAAAATGAAACATAAGCTCTCTAAAAGAATTGCTTTTAATTCTGAAATCTAAATAGAAATCTGCATTTATTTTATTCCATGTTTTTTTAAGAACAACCATTTTTTTTAGAGATTTAAAAAATGGGATTTTATGAATAATACCACTTAAATCGTAAAGTTCGCCTTTGAAATCATAATCTATCTCGCCTTGCATGGCAATAATAGAAACATCAAAATTTGCTTCATGAAAAGATTTTGACACCAATGAAGCTGCTTTTTCTGCTCCTCCACCTGTTAAGCAATCTACAAGAATGCATACGCTCTTTATCTTACTTTTGGTCATTTTCTAGTATTGCAAATTTGCTAACAAATATAATTATAACTCTAAAACTCATAGTATATTTGTAAGTTTACTAAATTAAAATTAAACAAAATAAAAAATTAGTCTTTTTGATTATAAATCAGTGCTATGTTAAACCTTAATTCTTTAGTAACTGTAATCTGTTCTTGCTACAACCATAGTGAGTATATTGAAAAAGCATTAAATTCCGTTATAAATCAGACCTATAAAAACATTCAATTAATAATAATTGATGATTGTAGCAATGATAATTCTATTGAAATAATTGATAAGTGGATTTTAAAAAACAAAACAGGCTTATTCATTAAAAACGCGAAAAACTTTGGCCTTACAAAATCTGTAAATTCTGCTTTCAAAAATGTTGAAGGCACATATTTTATAGATTTAGCTGGAGACGATGTATTACTACCTCACTGCATAGAAACTCAAATATCAATATACAACGCTTATTCTCAAGATAAAATTGGTATTGTTTATGGTAATGCAAAAGTAACGGACACAATCAACAATACATCATATATATATTATGATAAGTTTTTTCAAAGTAAAAAAACAACTTCACCTACAGATGGTTTTATTTATAAAGAAATACTCAACCACTCAAACACTATTTGCTCGGTAAGCGCTTTAATCAACACTGCTTTATTTAAAAAACTAGGAGGCTATGATGAAAATCTAGCTTATGAAGATTATGACTTATGGCTGAGAGTAGCACGAAAATACAGTATACTATATGTAGATAAAGTTTTAGTAGAAAGAATAAAATTAAAGACTTCTTTAGGAAACATAAATTACCAAATATTTAGTAAAAAGGCGCTACAATTTAAATACTCTACCTACCTAATTGTAAAAAAGACGCTAAAAATGAATTTAACCAAAGAGGAAGATTTAGCTTCTATTCAAAAAATAAACTTGGAGGTAAAACAAAACTGGAAAGTTCTAAACATTTTATTAATTGCAAAATATTATATTTTATTACTCAAATTAAAATTTAGAAAATAAAGTTAAAATACTTTAAAAAATTAAATAATCACCTCTAATCACAAAAAAACTAAACCTTTCCAATAATTACTGCAGGGCAACCACCAATAACGGAATTTTTAGGAAAACTTTTTGTGACTACTGATCGTGCGGCAACAACCACATTTTCCTCTAAACAAACGCCTTTCAAAATTGTTACATCGTTCCCGATAAAAACATTATCCTGAATTATAACCGATTCAGGTCTAGGATCACTTTCATGTCGTTTTTCAGGAGCTAGATTGTGAAAATTACTATCCATAATACTACAATTATAACCGATAAGCACATTACTACCGATTATAATTTTTTTTTCTGCAATAATTGAAACAGCATTATTCATGCGGGTATTGCTCCCTATAGTAATTTCAGAAACACTAGTTCTAGCCTCAACGTATGCATATGTATTATGAAAAAAAGGAGAGTTAACAACTCCAAATTTAACATTATCGCCCATTCTAACCTCTCCTTTTCCCTTAAAAACTATCGGCTGAAATGATTCGTAATCACCATGTATATTTGGATTATTACTGTATTGCTTATAAATAAGTCGTTTAATCCAATTATCTAATCTAAAAACTATTTTACCAATCATTTCTGTAAATATTTAAACATGAATTACCCGGCCCTACCAATTTTATAATTACTTATTAAATTTCTCTTTTATAAAAGATTTAACATCTAACTTTTTGTTTAAATTATATATCGTAAAAACACTAGATATCAAAATTAGAAAAACTAATAAAAAGCTTTTAAGTAGCTCATCTCCTATGTAAGTAATGCAAAAAGTAGAAAACACCAATAATAAGCAAACAAAATAAACCTTTATAAACTCTGAAATAAAAACAAACTTATACCTAAATTTCATTATTAAAGAAATAATAACAAGGTGCAAAAAATAATAAATTATATAACTAACTCCCAATCCTAACAAACCATAGTTTGAGTATCCAAAAATATTTATTACTAGAAGTAAAACATTAAAACCTATTGCTGTTTTTATAAAAACACTTGAGTCACCATTTGCAATAATAACGTAGCCCAAAGACCAAGAAACTGCTTTAAATAAAGTACCCATAATTGCTATATTTATAAATAATAAAACTGGTAGAAAAGCTTTCGAATAAAGAATTACTATAAAATATTCTGCAAAGGTTAAAAATAAAATAATTACAGGAGTAATTAACAACACCACTACCATTGCCTGTTGTGTCACCGTTCTTTGAACACTTTTAATATCATTTATAATTTCAGATAGCCTAGGAAAATAATCTTTACTCATAGACTCAAAAATGAGTCCCACATAAGAATTTATAATTATCATACCGACATTATAATACCCTACTTCCGTTAAACCTCCTACATTTGTAATATATACCTGAATTAAATACGCTACAAACAAAGTAATGATGCTACCAACACTTAATGTTACACCAAGTTTAATCATTGGTTTTCCTTCATGAAATACATTTTTCAATGATTTATGATCCGATTCAATTTCTACCGACAACGTAAAATACTTTGATATTAAATATCCTAAAAACGTTGTTAAAATAATAGTTGGAATAATAGCTTCTAAACCAAAAAAATAATACAAAGGCACTACTATAAAAACAGAACATACGCTACTATATAAATTAACCATAGCTAATTTCTTTAGTTTCCGTAAGCCCTGTAATATAGCCATATTACCAAATGTCAATTGTTTAAATAAGACAGCTACGGAAATCCAAATAAATGAAAACGTAAAAGATTTACTTTGGAAAGCAATCTCACTTAAAAAAGGAGATAATATTGAAGTTACGACCGTTCCCAAAACACCTGTAACCCATAATAATCGTTTTAGATTATAAATAACATTAGATACGTTTCTTTTATCTTCTAATTTATTTGCAAATGCTATTTCCTTAATAGAACTTGTATCTAAACCCAATTTAAAGATGCTAGTAATTAAGTGTATCGTAGAATTCAAAACTCCCATAATACCTACTCCAGCAGGACCTAAAAATATTGCAGCAAATTTAGACCTTAGTATTCCTGCTAATATATTTATGATTTGAACACCTCCAAACAAAGACGCACCCTTGAATACTTGTCTGTATGCTTTTTGGTTATCTGTCATAAAATAGATACTGTTTTAAATTAAAACTTATTTACAGCTTTAACTATTTTATTAATTTCCTTTATTTTCAAAGCAGGATGTAACGGTAAACTAACTACCGTTTTATGCATTTTTTCTGTTACTCTAAGAGATAGTGTGTTATAACCATAGAATGCTTTTTGTTTATGAGGAGGAATAGGATAATGTACCGAAGTTTGGATATCACAATTCTTTGTGTAGTCTACAAACTTTCCTCTTTCCTCACACCGAATAACAAATTGATGAAAAACATGATCTTTTTCACCTGAAAAATAAGGTAAAGTAATTTTAGAATTATTAATGTTGTTTAAGTACAAGTTAGCCAGTTTATTTCGCTTTAAATTATCACTATCTAAATGTTTCAGCTTAACACTTAAAAATGTGGCTTGCAACTCATCTAACCTGCAATTAAAACCTTTAATATCATTTCTGTATGTTGATGTTCTGCCATAGTTTCTAAGTTTGAATATAGCTTCAGCTAATTCCGTGTCATTGGTAGTTACTGCGCCAGCATCTCCTAAAGCACCTAGATTTTTAGTTGGATAAAAACTAAAAGCTCCAGCATCAGAAACATTCCCTGCTCTTCTACCATCTATATATTGCGCACCATGTGCTTGCGCTGCATCTTCAATTAATAATAAATTATTTATTTTACAAACTTCTTCTAAACGCTCTACATTATACAATTGCCCGTATAGATGAACACCTAAAATAGCTTTTGTTTTCTCTGTAATAGCAGACTCTATTTTACTAACATCTATATTATAAGTATCAATATTAGGCTCTACTAAAACTGGCACTAACCTGGTATTTGAAATAGCTAAAATAGTTGCTATATATGTGTTTGCTGGCACTATAACTTCATCACCTTCTTTTAATTTACCTAGCAATTTATACGCTTCAAAAATAAGTTGAAGTGCATCAAGACCGGAACTAACACCTATACAATGCTTTACTCCACAATAGGCAGCAAATTGCTCTTCAAACTTTAAAACTTCTTCACCTAAAATGTATTGTCCTGAATTTAAAAATGCGTCAAATCGTGCTTTGAATTCTTTTTCAAAATTCTTATTAATTAATTTTAAATCTAAAAACTTAATCATATAAAAACGTTATTAAGTAAGGAGTAATTAATAACGCTTACTTTATAAAAATCTTGCGTTACCGTTCTGGCCCCAAACCCTTCTTTCCAAAATTGAAGGCCTTTATTAATATGCAAACCATTATTCTCGTTTGATGTTCCAAAATCGAAATACGCTTTATCTTTAAATACGTTTTTAATTAAATGATGATGTAAAAAATCTAAGTGGCCTTGCGTATTTTTATTTTCATTACCCGAGATGTATTGAGAATGCGCCACAAATTCAGTTTCAAAGACAGTAGTTCCTGCTACAATTTGTTCATCATCATAAACATTAAATTGCCTTATATTCTTCGGAAAACGTTTTTTTAACAGTCTAATTTCTTCTAAACCATGAACAGGTTTAGTATGGTGTTTATCTTTTAAATTTTTAATAAGAATTGAATTCCAAAACAGCTCAAAATCGTCTTCTTCCTTAACATCTAAATGATGTTTAACACCTCTTCTGTACCCCTCTAATCGATTATTCGAGATTTTTAATTGTTCTCCTTTTAAATTAATAACCGACAAGGTATCTTTCCTTAATAATTCGGCTTTCAAAACAAACATTAAATAATCTATTTCTTCAGTAAAAACACCGGTATATATAGCCGGCATTTGTTTTAGAACTAAGCTTTTAAAACCAATTGAATTCAAATACTTTAGAAGTTCCTTAAAAATAGCAAATACATTTTCAAATTTAATTTCCTTTTGAAAAACAAGACCACCGTAAGTTAAGCCTTGATGCGAATAAATCTCATCACCCAACGTATTTGCCGGTAAAACAGCTACTAGTTTATTTTTTTTGTAAATGAGTAAGGAAAAATCTTGAAATCGATCTTTATGATAATCCATAAAATCTCTTTGAAATAAAAAAGTAGCATTTTTTGCTTTAGCTACAAATTGATTCCATGCTCTATAATTTGAGACGTTATATCTAACAATATTAATATCGGTCATTAAAAAAAATATCCTTAAGATTTACATAGGTTATTAGTTCTTTATTTTTTCCTTAAAGAAATCTCATTAGAATCAAGACCAAATAAAGAACTCCATAACAAAAGAATAACAATACCAAAGTACATAAGATAACTAACAAAATGCGCAAATACAGCACCTTTTACTCCATCGAATATACCTATAAAATAAACACTTGTAATGTATAATATTACAACCAAGAAAAGCTCTGTTAAAATATAATGCCAAAACATTTTTTTCGCCAAAAATTGATAGGCAATAATTACAGCAAGAATTTTAATAAAATCACCAAGTAACTGCCATAAAAACAAATCTTCAACAGATCTAAACTCATTGGTAAACACAAGACTTATAATAGGCGATTTCAATGCATAAATCACTAAAAAACCGCCAATCAAAATAGGAACTAATATTTTGTAATAGCTAGAAATCTCTTTCCTGAATTTTTTAACATTGTTAATCTTAGACAATCGAGGTAAAATAGACATCCCGACTATAGAGGTTACAAACATTAAATAATATCTAGATATTCTATTCATGGCTTCCCATAAACCCGCTTCCTTATAACCTAACCCCTCGATTATATAAGAACGGATACAAATAGCAACAAGCGGCATAAGAACCGCTGAAAACAATGCCATAATGGATATAGGCCATGTTTTTTTAAAAAAACTGAAACTTATATTTTTTACCTGAACAAGGTTTGCCAAACTACGCCTATTAAAAATACCAACAAGTGTGATTAAAAATATTAAGGATTCTGATATCACTACAGATATTAATGCTCCATCAATTTTACTTTGATAAATTAAAACTAAGGCAATCGCAACGCTTAAAAGCTGACCTATAATATTAATTTGGCACATGTTTTTGTATTTCCCAAAACCATTCATGATAGAAAAGGAATACATATTTATAGCATAAAAGGGCAATGCTATTGCAAATATTTTAATTATATCTGCGTAGTTATTGTACTTCGGAAATATAAAATCATTGATAGTTTCGGCATTTAAATAACACAACATAGAAACTATAACCGTGCTAACAAACCCTACATAAAACACGGTAGAAAGTGTTTTACTTAACGACTTTGTATCTTCTTTATATAGTGCTACATATTTTACAACAGTATTGTAAGAACCTAAAACGGAAATATTATGAAACGCACTTACAAAATTTTCTAAATTACCTATTAAAGCAAACCCTACAGGACCAATAATTAAAGCAATAGCTTTAGAGGTTAATATACCAGCAAGAACTTTAACAAACACTAATACCGTTTTTAACGACATTAATTTAATTAAAACATGCTTTTTAATGTAATCTATTAATTTCTTCAATTAATATGAATTTTGTGGTGTTATATTTTGAAGTATTAATGCTTATTCACGCTAGCTATTCTTGCAAAACATTTCAAATATACAAAATCATTTAATTTACCATCGTTAATTCGCTAAGCACTAATACAATATTATTTTTTAGCTTTTAATAGATAAAATAAATTAACACAAATAATAGCACCATTTGTAATAACAATAGGCTTTGACAATGGCATTAACATAATGCCATAAAACACGAATAGTAAACACCCTGCGGAGTTTACTATTCGTAATTTATTTACAGACGTCATTAAGAAGGATATTAAAACAGTAGCCATAGCGGCATACCCTACCCAATCTGTAATTGAAATTCCTAAGAATTCCATTTATGTTATATAGATTTGTTTCTCTTACGATCTACTTCAGATAACCAAATTTTACGTAAACGTAAGTGGTTTGGTGTAACCTCTACGTATTCATCTTTTTGGATATATTCTAAAGCTTCTTCTAAAGAGAATTTAATTGCTGGCACAATTTTCGCTTTATCATCTGCTCCAGAAGAACGTACATTACTTTGCTTTTTAGCTTTAGTAATGTTAATATTCATATCATCCTGACGAGAGTTTTCTCCAATTACTTGGCCTTCATATATATTCTCACCTGGCTCTACGAAAAACTTACCTCTATCTTGTAATTTATCAATAGAATAAGGAATTGCTGTTCCGTTTTCCATAGACACTAAAGATCCTGAAATACGTCCTGGAATTGCACCTTTTAATGGTTGGTATTCTTTAAAACGGTGTGCCATAATAGCCTCACCAGCAGTTGCAGTTAATAATTGGTTACGTAAACCAATAATACCACGAGAAGGAATTAAGAATTCGCAAACCATACGATCTCCTTTAGCTTCCATACTTAACATTTCACCTTTACGTAAAGTTACAAACTCTACAGCTCTACCAGAAACAGTTTCTGGAAGGTCAATAGTTAACTCTTCAATTGGCTCACATTTAACACCATCGATTTCTCTAATGATTACTTGTGGTTGTCCAATTTGAAGCTCATAACCTTCACGACGCATAGTTTCAATTAAAACCGATAAGTGTAATACACCACGACCAAAAACCATGAATTTATCTGCACTTCCAGTTTCACCTAGTTTAAGTGCTAAGTTTTTCTCTAATTCTTTTTCTAAACGATCTTTGATATGACGAGATGTTACATACTTTCCATCTTTCCCGAAGAAAGGAGAATCGTTAATAGTAAACAACATACTCATTGTAGGCTCATCGATAGCGATAGATTTTAATCCTTCAGGATTTTCTAAATCAGAAACAGTATCTCCAATTTCAAAACCTTCTACACCAACAAGAGCACAAATATCACCAGTTTGAACGCTCTCTACACGTTTACGTCCTAAACCTTCGAATATAAATACCTCTTTAATTTTACTTTTTGTAATAGTACCATCTCTTTTTACTAAAGCGATTTGTTGTCCTTCCACAATGTTTCCTCTTTGCACTCTACCAATCGCGATACGACCTGTAAAAGAAGAGAAATCTAAAGATGTAATTAACATTTGAGTTGTTCCTTCTGGAAATACAGGAGCAGGAACATGCTCGATAACCATATCTAATAATGGTTCAATGTTATCAGTTTCATTTCTCCAATCGTCACTCATCCAGTTATTCTTAGCCGAACCGTAAACTGTTGGAAAATCTAACTGCCATTCTTCAGCACCTAGTTCAAACATTAAATCGAAAACTTTTTCATGTACTTCATCAGGAGTACAGTTTTCTTTATCAACTTTGTTTACAACCACACATGGTTTTAAACCTAAATCGATAGCTTTTTGTAATACAAAACGAGTTTGTGGCATTGGCCCTTCAAATGCATCAACTAATAATACAACACCATCAGCCATATTTAAGACACGCTCTACTTCACCTCCGAAATCGGCGTGACCAGGTGTATCAATTATATTGATTTTTGTGCCTTTATATACAACCGAAACGTTCTTAGAAGTAATTGTAATACCTCTTTCACGCTCTAAATCGTTATTATCAAGAATTAGATCACCTGTATTTTCGTTTTCACGAAACAATTGACAGTGATACATAATTTTATCAACCAACGTAGTTTTACCGTGGTCAACGTGTGCAATAATTGCAATGTTTTTAATAGTAGCCATATTATAGTGCCTTATTTTAAGCCTGCAAAGGTACGGGTTATTTTCATATATAGTTAAAAATTTGTTATAATTAAAATCAAATATAATTTTAAATGCCTGTTTTCGTTATTTTTATAAGAAATATTCTCTCAAAATAAACATCAAAAACAAATTGCTATGCACATAATTAATAGAATCACTAAAAGCATCCCTTACCTATATTTTATTGCCATTGCCGCGTATTGGTTCACTACAATTAACCGTACCGAAGGCTTAACGGCATACCCTATTTTACTCTTCGGAATTCCTTTTTTATGGCAAATCATAAAGCCTAATAAAAAATTAAATTTCGCCCTAGGCATCACATTCGTCTGTTTATCATCCTATTTAATTATTGCTTACTTGTCTAAAATTATCGATTTCAGTCATTTAGCCTTCAATTCAAATAGTGTAATGCTTACTGCCGGGTTATTTGTGGTTACAAACTTTATAATGGCCATGTGGATAATAAAAAACAGCCTTAGAAGTCGTTTTTAATTTGATTATCTTTGTCGCCTAAATTTAAGTCGATGATACTTCAAGATATTCCAAAAATAAAGCACGCTAATTCAAACAATTTCTTTCTTCTTTGTGGCCCTTGCGCTATAGAAGGCGAGGATATGGCTATGCGTATTGCCGAAAAAGTAATTACCATTACTAATAAATTAGAAATCCCTTACATATTTAAAGGTAGTTTTAAAAAAGCAAACCGTAGTAGAATTGATAGCTTTACGGGTATAGGCGACGAGAAAGCGCTAGAAATTTTAGCAAAAGTATCAGAAAAATTCGATGTGCCTACTGTAACCGATATTCATGAAATATCCGATGCTGCTTTAGCCGCACAATATGTAGATGTTTTACAAATCCCTGCATTTTTAGTACGCCAAACCGACTTAGTTGTGGCTGCTGCAAAAACAAGAAAAGTGGTCAACCTTAAAAAAGGGCAATTTATGAGTCCGGAGGCCATGAAACATGCTGTGCAAAAAGTAAAAGATGCTGGTAGCGATAAAGCTTGGATTACAGATCGTGGTACCATGTTTGGCTACCAAGACATGATTGTGGATTTCCGTGGCATTCCAACCATGCGCCAATTTGCACCAACCGTTTTAGATGTTACCCATTCTCTACAGCAACCCAACCAAACTGCAGGCGTTACAGGTGGTCGCCCAGACATGATAGAAACCATTGCACGCGCAGGTATTGTAAACAATGTTGATGGTTTATTTATCGAAACGCATTTCGATCCAGCAAATGCTAAAAGTGATGGTGCCAATATGCTTCATCTAGATAACCTAGAAAACTTACTAAGCAATCTCGTTAAAATTAGAAAAACAATACAAGCTCTGTAAAACGAGTTAAACCAAATAATAATGAAATCAAACCTACACCTAATAGTGCTTTTTTTAAGTATTATTAATTTCAGCGCTTTTGCCCAAGATACCAACGCTGTAAAATACACCGCATCAAGCAAAGGAAAATTTTTTGTAAGCTGGGGCGGCAATAGAGACTCTTTTAGCAAATCGGACATTCATTTTGAAGGAGACAATTATAATTTCACCATAAAAGATGCCACAGCGCGCGATAAACCTAAAGGTTGGCACTTAGATTATATAAACCCAACTAGAATGACGATACCTCAAACCAATTTCAAAATGGGATATTTCATTTCAGATAAATATTCCATTTCTCTTGGTTTAGATCATATGAAATACGTTATGGAAAACGAAAAAACCCGAACTTTAAGTGGTTATATCGATTTACCAACCACGGAAGAAGGGTCAAAATTTAACGGTATATACAACAACGAGGCTACCTTTTTACCAGAAGATTTTCTAGGTTTCGAGCACACCGATGGATTAAATTATATCTACACAGAAATTGCTAGACACGACGATATTTCGGCATTATTTAACCTACCAAATACCGATAAATTTCAAATAAACTTAACCGAAGGTATAGGCGGTGGTTTTTTATTACCAAAAACAAACAGCACACTATTAATTAAAGAAAGAAACGATGAGTTTCATTTATCGGGCTACGGTGTTTCGGCTCGTGCAGGTATTAATTTCACTTTTTTCAAGCACTTTTTTATGCAACTAGACCTAAAAGGTGGTTACATAAATATGCCAAATATCCGCACCACGCCAGACCCAGCCGATCGCGCATCACAACATTTCACTTACTTGCAGCGCATTGTTTCTTTCGGAGGGATTTTTAGAATTTAAAATATTTGGGCGGGTTTTTAAGAAAAATAAAAACCGCGCTATCCGCTATATCTTTTTGTAAATATATCTTTTTGTAAAGCTGTAGCCATACACTAAAAAATATGTACATGCCATAAACCATAGTTAAAACTGAGGTTTATGGCATTTTTATTTTACAAAAAGGATGCCGCTACTATCGCTCCCGCACTTACCAGCCAAGTACGGTACAAACAGAATATGTTAGTCTATTTGCGAATTAAAGACTTCCCCAAAAAGCATCAATTAATAAACCAAGCGCGTTTACTTTCGCTTAATAACTTGGAGGCTGCGTGCAGTAATTCAACAAAAATATCATAATCCAAATCTTCCAAGGTTTTTAATTGAATGGAGCGCACTTGCTTTCGTTTATTATCATTTTTCAAAATAGAAAATTCTTTTTCTAGCAAAACACCTTGCACAAAAGCTACATCAACATAATCGGTTCCTTTTAAAATATTCAGATAAATCATAGGCTTCTTATGGCAATTATAAAACGGAATTTTATAACTATACCGCTCTTCCACCTCAGGTAACGTATTCAAAATCACACCTCGCACAAACAACATAATAGCTTGATAAGGTTCTTTCTGACTTAAAAAATAATTATCTATCGGATTCACAGTAAGAAGTTTATTTTCAAATTTAATAAAATAAGTAGGCGAAAATTCAGAAATATTTATTTACTTTGCATTTCAAAGTACTTTTACATGGAGTCAAAAGATTATTTAAAAGACATATCGGACATTAAAGATTTAATGAATAAATCTTCTCGATTTATTTCCTTAAGTGGTTTATCTGGAATTTTAGCCGGAACTTATGCCCTTATTGGTGCCGCTGCCGCTTATTGGCTTGTTAATAAATACAGCTACGGCACGTTAATTCTAGATGGTCAAATATTTAGATCTGTCATGCTTATTTTAGCATTAGTGGCCCTATTTAGCGCCGTTACTGGCTATATACTTTCGGCAAAAAAAGCTAAAAAAACAGGAGCAAAAATGTGGGATGCCACATCAAAACGATTGGTCATTAATTTTTTAATTCCGTTAATTGCAGGCGGTTTGTATATCCTAATTATTTTAAGCAATGGCAAATATGGTCAAACCGGAGGTTTAATGCTTATATTTTATGGTTTAGCTTTGGTAAATGCATCAAAATATAGCATTGGTAATATTCGCTATTTAGGATATACAGAAATAGTTTTAGGTTTAATTGCTACCCTACTTCCAGGTTATGGATTTTGGTTATGGGTTTTAGGCTTTGGAGTAATGCACATTATATACGGTAGCATTATGCACTTTAAATACGATACAAAATGAACAAAGCACTCCTAATTGCAATAGTGACTTCAGTTATTATTTACGGCCTCGGATTAGCATACTTATATTATTCCAATGAAAGTTACGAGCAAGAGTTCGCACTTTACGACGTCAATAAAAATGGCGTTATAGATAAAGAAGAGCTCACTTTAGAATCTCAAAATATTACAGCTCAAGGCGCAAAACGAAAAACTATAAAAGAAGGTGCTATTGTTTTAATTCCGTTTTCATTATTTATTGGTGCTTTTGCATTTGCAGTAACATTTCTTTTTGCTAAAATTAAAACCATTAATGACAACGAAATAATAAAATCTAAAAGCAAACGAGCTTAGATCTATGAGCATAATAACCAATATAAATAAAGCATTCGATCATAGAATTAGGCTAGGTATTATGTCTATTTTAATGGTGAACGAATTTGCCGATTTTAATATGCTAAAAGAACTTTTAGGCGCCACCGATGGCAACATTGCTAGCCATGCCAAAGCTCTAGAAAAAGTGGAATATATAAAGGTTGAAAAACAGTTTATAGGCCGCAAACCGAATACCCGCTACTCCACCACCGATTTAGGTCGTGCCGAGTTTAAAAAACACATTAATGCACTCGAAAAATTAATTAATAAAAGCTAGACTTTAGTCTCACGAAAACAACAAAATCTTTTTTTTAACCTTTTACTTTGAAATTCAAAGTACTTTAAATTAACATTATGGAAAACACAAACAAACCACAGCAAAACAAATTCGGAAATTGGGTAAAAACATCAATCACAGCAAGGATGCTTATGGTAGGTTTTTTAGTCATTATCTTACTCATACCTCTATCTTTTATTAACTCCTTAATTACCGAACGTGCCTTTAGGCAAAGTGATGTAGTAAATGAGATTAACGAAAAGTGGGGCGAAAATGTACTTGTTTATGGACCTATTTTAAAAATCCCATACAAAACATATACAGAAACAAAAACGTATAACGAAAAAACAAAAACCTTTTTCACTGAAGTAGAAACACATATAAAAAACGTATACATTTTCCCTGAATCTTTAAATGCAGATGTAAATGTAGATTCTAAAACTTTAAACCGTGGTAATTTTGAATCGGCTGTATTTACTACAACCATGGATTTTTCTGGACATTATATCCCAACCAACTTAACTTCTAAAGGCATTAAAGATGAAGATATAATTTGGGATAAGGCCACCGTGATTTTAAAAACCTCTAACCTAAAAGGCATCAAAAGTGAAATGCTTTTAAAATTGAACCAAAACACCTACTCTTTTCAAACAAACTTTAATGAAAACTCTACACAAAACAGTGATTATTTAGATGTGCTAGAATCTGGTTTTATAAACCCAATAGATTTATCGAGTAAAAATAACGCACCATTTAGTTTATCAATGGCCTTTAATGGTAGTAAGCAAATAGAACTTATTCCTATCGGAAAAACGACTACCATGAAAATGGCTTCTAATTGGGCCGACCCAAGTTTTATTGGTAATTACCTACCTAACGATGAAACTAAAACAATAACAAAAGATAGCTTTAATGCTGAATGGAAAGTACTTCACATCAACCGTGCTTTTTCTCAACAACATTTAAATAAAATACCAAACCTTACCAAATTTGCATTCGGGACTAAATTTATGGTCATGGTAGACGAGTATCAAAAAAGTGAACGATCTGCCAAATATGGTTTCCTAGTTATAGGTCTTACTTTTTTAATATTCTTTTTAATACAAACCTTAAGTAAAATTAATATTCATCCATTTCAATACTTAATGATTGGACTGGCTCTCATTATGTTTTACACTTTACTAGTGTCTATATCTGAGCATAGTAATTTTCTAAAAGCTTATTTAATAGCTGGAAGTTCCGTTATTGTGTTAATCACCTTGTACTCAAAATCTATTCTTAAAACACTTAAGTTCCCTTTATTTATTGGCTTATCCCTTTCTGCTTTATACGCCTTTATTTATGTTATTATTCAATTAGAAAACTATGCACTTCTTGTTGGTAGTGTTGGTCTATTTTTAATACTTACTATCGTGATGTACGTATCCAGAAAGATAGATTGGAATAACGGGTAATTCAATGAAGCGTTACTTCTAAAAAAAAAGAGTAACGCTTTTTCTATTTCAATTATTAATACAAAACGAAAATTATGTACAGCATTTCTAATATAGGAAGAGCGGTTGCTATTCTTAGTTTTATGATTGGCACTACGCTCTTTTCTTTTTTTCTTTATTTCGGAGAAACTTTTATACCAATAGGCGTTGGTTTAGGATTCATTGGGGTCGCTATTACCGTAAATGCGATATTACTTGTTTCCAACCTTATAGCGAGTCTTATTTATGAAACCGATAGATATAATAACTTAAAAACTTGTGGTATTATTTTAATGAATATACCTATAGCCATTTTATACTTCTACATTATTATTTCCTTAAACGACATTAGATTATAACAAAATGACATACAAACTCAACAAAACCTACCTAACCTTAGCGTTCCTCTTTTTATTAACCGAAATATTAATTGCTGTTTACCTTAAAACAGGATTTATACGTTACACGGTCGGAGATTTTCTATCGGTAATTTTACTTTACTGTTTTTTTAAAAGCTTCTTAAAAATAAATCATTTTAAACTGGGCGCCGGAGTATTAGTTTTTGCTTTTTTAATAGAATTTGCTCAATACTTCAATCTATTAAAATTATTAAACCTTGAAGACCACAAACTACTAACCATCATATTAGGCAGTACGTTTCAAGTGGGCGATTTAGTGGCTTACACCTTTGGTATTATTACCGTTTTAATAATAGAACAATTAAACTCTAAACCTCATGAATTACATTAACAACCTTATATCTTATCGTTATAAATCTCTAGCGTTATTAAGCGTTTCAATAGGTTCTACTCTTATTTTACTTATGATTAGAATGAAACTCGCGCACTCCTACAACTACCTTTTTTTAGTTTGGAACCTATTCTTAGCAGCCATTCCATATGCCATTACAATTTATTTAGTAAGTATCCCCAAGCTTAACAAAATAACACTGCTTTTAGCATTTGGTATATGGTTGCTTTTCCTTCCGAATGCACCTTATATACTAACCGATATGTGGCATTTGAGATATAATGAACCACATATATTTTGGTTAGATATTTTATTAATTTCTGCCTTTACTTTTGATGGTATGATGCTTTTTTATTTTTCGGTTACCGACATGAAAACTGTTTTCTTAAAGTTCTTAAACAAAAGAAAGACTAGTTTCATTTTGACATTTGTATTTTTTATATCCGCATTTGGTGTGTATTTAGGTCGCTTTCTACGCTATAACTCTTGGGAGATTTTAACCAACCCAAAAGTTTTATTTATTGACATAATAAACATGATTGTACAGCCATTAGGAAACAAAGAAGTTTGGCTTTTTACTTTATTATTTGGTGCTTTTTTCTCTTTAGGATACTGGATATTTACCAATATAAATATGGAATCTAAAAATATGGATTAAGAATAAAAAAACTTTATTCTGCTCTATTTTTAGCCTGAAGTTTTCTAACAATAGATGTAGCAGCATTACGCGTAATAAACCTTGGAATAACAGCTAAAACCTTATTAAAACGGCCAGGTATAGCATAACTTTTCCCTTTTAGCATCGCTTTGTAACCGTAAAGCGCGACCTCTTTGGCGCATGCCATATTGAATGTGATTTTATTATCGTTAGCATCTTCAGAAACGGTTTCTTGAAACGCAGTTTTTGTAGGTCCAGGACAAAGTGCAGTTACCGTTACACCTGTGCCTTTTAACTCGTTTGCAATAGCTTCGGAAAAAGATAGCATATAGCTTTTTGAAGCATAGTAAATAGACATTAAAGGCCCTGGCTGAAAAGCTGCTAAAGATGCCATATTTAATATTTTACCCGAGCCACGTTTTACCATGCCTTCGAGCACCAACTTTGTTAAATGTGTGGTTGTCATAACATGTACATTTAACATAGCCGATTCGCGTTCCCAATTGGTTTCTGCAAAAGTACCAAACAAACCAAAACCGGCGTTGTTTATTAACACATCTATAGATGCATCTCCAATATCGTTAATAATATCTTGAGAGATGTTGGGTAAACTTAAATCTTTAATTAATGTTATAACCTCTACATTAAATTGGGTTTCTACTTCGATTTGCACATCGGCTAATTTAGCTGAATCAATATCGACTAGTATTAACTTATACGCGTCTTTTGCTAATAATAAAGTTAACTCATAACCCAATCCTGAGGCTGCTCCTGTTACTAATGCTGTTTTAATAATGTAGGTATTTTGTAATTATTGCAAACTTATTAGTTTCCGTCAACATATCCCTGCAAATAGGCGAAATTTTCGGTAAGCTTGCCGTTTTCTGTCATTTTTGCTCGTTGTAAAACACCATCGGCATCGTTATTAAAAAAAGCAGGAATTACAGCTTTTAAAAACATCTCGCCAAAACCTTCGCTTGCATCTTGTGGAAGTTCGCATGGTAAATTATCTACTGCCATAACCACAATGGCTTTGCTATCTTTATAATCAATTTCCGATTCTGTTTCAGGATTGTAACCATAAATAGGATCTGCAATGGTTGATGCACGCAGCGTTGTAGCTACTGGCCCATCGACATCACAACTTACATCGGCAACAACTTTGACATTAAAATCTGGAGATTTCACATCGCTGCGTGTATATAAATACGGTGCACCATCGCCGTAAAAATGACCTGCAATATAATAATCGGTTACTTTTGCGAAACGCATAAAACTCGACTCGTAATCTTGTGGATTATCGAAAAAATCTTGATTATCGATGACCTGTCCGTCTTTACGTTTATTATAATCTAGTACGTCTATTTTACAATATACCGGCTCATTAAAATTGTTGTTTAAATAATCGGTTACCGATACACTTTTAATACTCATAGCATCGAGCATTTCTTGTGCACCATTTGCTACTTTACCGCTACCGGTTAGTAATATTTTTATGTTTGGCAGTGCTAAGTTATTCAGCTCGTTTATTAAGGCTTGTTGGTTTGGTAATGGCCCGGCTTTTGGTAGTTGCCATGTATTAAATTTTAATCCCCAAGCTCTAAAACCATTGTAAGCACCAACGATACCAGCGTAACGACCAAAACCTATTAATCGGAATCCTTTTTCGCTCACTATAGTTTCGTGATCGTAAAGTTCTATTTTTTTATCTAAAACGGCTTTTAACAGCTTACGGTTATAGGGTTGTTTTTTTATGGTATGTGAAAAGAAAAAGTATTTTTTATTCGGAATTAATGCTTCGATAGGTACTTCTTTTACACCAAGCATAACATCGCAATCTGACACGTTTTCGCTAACTTCAAATCCTGCGTTTTTATAGTCTTGATCTGGAAATACACGTATATCGGAACTTTCTACTTTAAAATTGGCCTGCGGAAATTGTTTTTGAGCTTCGGCTAATTTTGATGGAGAGAATACCACGCGGCGATCGGGTGGGTTTTTACGTTCTTTTATAATGGCAAACTTCATGGCTTATTGTTTAGGTGTAATTTCGGGAATTTATTGAAATTTCGGTATCATTCTCTTAAATATTTTTAATGTGACAGATTTGCGTCTCATTGATATTGGTATAATTTTTGATTTATGTTAACGGATTACCACCTAGTTTAAAAGTTTTAATTAACTTTGCAGACTGTGCGTTAGGGATTGAGGCATTGTTGAAGCTCTTTTTTGTTTTTCTCAAAAAAAGCGACTGCCGAAAGCCCGCCCCTTGTGGTAACGCCAAAATATATTTTACTACTTTATTTAATCTGGGGTCGACTGGTTTTGACAGCGAGATTAACGAAACGGTAAGCACGTCGTGTAATGGCATTGAAACACGTAAAAGGCTAGACCAACTTTTAAACGGCGAGAATAACTACGCTTTAGCTGCATAATTCGAATTATAGTAGAATTTGCCTAGGTACACAAGGTGTACAAGCTTTATGTCTCCGGAAAGCCTTGATTGACGGCGTTCCATTTTGAGATATCGTAAATGTCAATATAGTTTGAGCACTGCTTTGATGCTTTTACGAAACTAAAGAAGATAAGTTATGAGTGGGTTGTCTTTAACCAGCTTATAATCGAAAACCCAAGAAAAGAATAAACGTGTAGAAAGCTCTTTGGTTACTTGTTTGGACGAGAGTTCGATTCTCTCCGACTCCACTATTTAAAACCCTAAAACATTAATAATTAATGTTTTAGGGTTTTTATTTTAGTAAAAACATACAATTTCTGTACGGTAAAAATTACAATCTAATCCATTTGCCATATACCTATAAAACTTGTTTTGAAAGCTTTATCATCTCCTTGCAACTTGGCTTTTTCTAGAAAATTGTTTAAAGCTTCAATTCTTTCTAAACCTGATGGATGAGTAAACGTACCATTACCAAATAAATTTTGTAGGTATGGAAAATTTAAAAATAGCGTATCAAACCTCTTAGGCTCGTTTGTTTTTATGAGGTATATAGCGATTAAATCTGCTAGATACTCTGCTTTTTGGTAATCGTTTGTTTTAATTCCTTTTGGAACACTTCCTTCTAAACCAAAAATTTTGGCCTGAGGAATGGTTACAATATGGGCAACCTCATGAGATAAAGCAAATATTTGAACATTTACTTTTGGCAAATTCACTAAACCTTGACTAATTTCTACATAACCAAAGGCAGCTCCTGCATTGATACCTAAATCATTTTCGTCAATTACAAACTCGGTTGGAATATCGACACTTGTATAGGCTCTAAATAAAGGTAAAACAGCATCGTTATATGTTTTAATAATTTGTTCTTCTTTGGTTAATACAATGTCTTCATCTTTATGTTCGCCTTCTTCGTTTGAAGAATTGGTATTACAGGCAAGCATTAAAAAGAAAGAAAGTAATAGAAAGTATGTCTTCATTTTAGAATAATGGATATAAAAATAAACACCCTTAAAATTAAGGGTGTTTATGTCAATAAAAAAAGAGGGGTAATTTGCTATTAATTACTGTAATAGGTAAATGTTTTTTCAACAGTTGCGAAACCATCAAAATAAGTGTAAGATGCTTTTGTTGGGTAATCGTCAGCGTTGTATTCGTAAGTCACCACATCATCAGCTAAAGTACCTGATACTGGGTTATTAGTGTTTACTGAAGCAATACCTACATTAATTGCTGCGTAAGCCGCTGGGTAAAGCCCTTTGAAAGGATTGTTTTTTGTATCGTAAGCAGCCGTATAATCGTCTCCAAATCTATTTTCTACTGTTACATTACCATCTACAATTGTAAATAAAACTTCTGTTATTGCATCTTCAGATGTGTGATCTGTGCGTTTCTCTGAACTTAAATCACCATTTGCATTATAGCTATACGTGTATGTATAAACTAACTCATCGTTATATTTATATTCACTCTTTACAATTTGGCCATCTTCGTAAGTATAAACTGTACTTTCATCTTCTGCTGTTTTTTCGATAACTTGATTTTTATCATTGTAAACCAATGTGTAAACTGTAGTTGAAATATCGCCCCAATCGTCTTGTACTTTTGTATATTCACTTACAAAATTAGCTTCATTATACGTGTACGTTGTTGTTGAGTTTTCTCCGTATAAATCTGCAAGCACATAAGTTTCTAGCTTAGACCCGCTACCAACTTCACCACGAATACTTACTGTTACCGTGTAATCTTTAGTTGTTATTCCATCTTCTGCTGTTACTGTAAAAGTTTTAGCTTCACCATCTACAAAAGTAACTTCTTCTCCAGAAACTGGTGAAACTGTAGCATTTTCTGAAACAGAAATTGTTGGAACTACAGCAGTCAAACTTGTACCGAATGGTACAGTAACGTCAATATTTGTACCTAAATCGTAGTTAATATCTTCTGCGTTTACTCCATCAATAGTTATTGAGAAATCGGTAATAGTTGCTAAAGATGATAATGCAGGTGAATCGTCACTGCTTGAACATGATACGGTAGAAATAGCTACAGCTATAAATACACTAAGGATAGAAAAAATTCTCTTCATAATTTAAAATATTTAATAGGGATTGATTTTATCTTTTAATTTCAATTATAGCTCATAAGATAACAACAAGCTATAACGGTTTGTTATTTATAAATTAGGGTTATTAATAATAGCATCGTTCGGGAAAGGGATAACATATCTATCGTCGTTTTGCTCTAAAACATAAGTTACACCATCAAATTCTTTTGTTAATTCTGGTTGAGTTGTTCGTCTTAAATCATTCCATCTTTGTCCTTCGATAGCAAATTCTCTTCGACGTTCTTCCTGTATTTCTTCTTTTAAATCGGCAAGACTTAAAGCATTCACATATGTTTTGTAAATATCCCAACCTGAAGATGTGTACCTGTTTTCGGTAAATGCAATTAATGTTTCTTTAGCCAAATCAATATTATTTAATTCTGCTAAACACTCCGCAATAGTAAGGTACAATTCCGCTGTTCTATACGATACTTTAAACTTAGTTTCCGCGCTTTTTTTGGAGCTAAAGCTACCGTCTGTGTTTTTATTGAAGTATAAAGAAAAACGCAAATCGTCCGTTTGATTATACGCCGTAATTAAACTATTAGAAATAGTGGTATTATTAACCATATCAAAAGATGCTATGGTTTCTAAAGCCAAAATAGATTCTACAGCATTATATTCTGAAGGCATAATAGATACATTAGAATTTAAATTTTGAAGTTCTGCATTAATAGCCAAAGCTTCATTTGCTAAATCAATAGCATTTTGCCATTCTTGTTGATATAAATAAACTCGAGATTTAAATGCTTTTACCGCTACTGTAGAAAACCTATAATTATATCCTAAATCTTGTTTCTCAATATTTAAAAGCGCTTCTGCCTTATCCAGATCGTCTAAAATTAAGGTATAAACCTCTTCAACTGTTTTTACAGGATAATCTTTTTCGGCATCATATTCTGTAGTAATTGGCACACCTGCATCTGTAATTGCTGTTGCTTTGTTGTAAGGTTTCCCATATAAGTTAACCAACTCGAAATACTGCATCGCTCTTAAAGCATAAGCTTCACCTACCAATTGCTCTATGTCCGACGGGGTGCCTTCCATAGTGCTTTCACTATTAATAACATGATTGGTGTAGAATATAGTATTATACAAACTTGCATAAGGGAAAACTCGTGTTAACGGACTAGGATTTACATCGTTCCATATAAAAACATCTTCGTACTGTTCTACACCTAATGCGCTGGTGCTTAAAGCCAACTCATCTGTTCTAAAAGTTGTTAAAACCTTGTAATCTTTTGCTATATCATAAGCTGAAGTTAAAAAGCTTCTATACTCTTCTACCGATTTAGGTATTACCTGCCCTACGGGCTCAATATCTAAATAATTATCACAGCTAATAAAACCTAAAGCTACGAAGGTAATGTATATTATTTTTTTCATAAATGCTTTTTTAAAATGAAAGATTAAATCCAACAGATACTATTTTAGGAATAGGCTGTGCATATAAACTTCCATAAGTTTCAGGATCAAAAAAACCATTGTAATCTGTTCCTAAAACAAATAGATTACGTCCTTCTATATTAAAATTAAAACTTGATAAGCTAAATTTTTCTAGTTTACTTTTTGGGATAGCATAACTCAACTTAATGCTACTCACACGGATATAAGAGATATCTTTTACCCAAATATCCAAATCGTTATACGTTTTTCCGTCATCGGAAGAATTAAACCAAGTATAAACCAAATCGGTATCAAAACCAGGTGAAGTAAGCCCAATTAATGCAGGATAACTGCCTGTACCCGCTTTTAAAATATCTGTGTTATAACTATTTCCGGGTTGTGCCAAAGCGGGGTTATAGCTAGGTGTGGTTTTAACCGTTTGTTTGATATTAAAATTGGTTAAAACCCTTAAATCAAACTGTTTATATTTAAAACTATTTCTAAACCCGCCACTAAACTTAGGAGTACCATCACCTACATAAGTGTATAAATCTCGATGTTCTTCTCTTGTTAATTGACTACCGTCTGTGCCTTCTTCCAAATTATAAAAATCTACTGCTGAAACTTTTACACCATCTTTCCAAAACAAAGGCAAACCATTACTATCCAATCCTGCGGTTTTAATAGCAAAAATGGCGTTTACACTATAGCCTTTTAAAGATGGTTTAAAATCTTCTTCTCTATTCTCGATTGCATCTACTATACTTTTATTATGCGAAATATTGAATCCACTTGTCCATTTAAAATGAGGTGTATCAATATTAGTGGTACTTATCGACAATTCGAATCCTTTATTGCTAACTGTTGCCCAATTGGTATTAATAAAATTATAGCCACTTTCTAAAGGCACAGACCTTAACCCTATTAAGTCTGTACTTTTTCTAGCATAATAATCTCCAGAGATGTAAATTTTATTATTTAACAATCCTAAATCCAAACCAATATTAGACGATACCGTTTTCTCCCATCTTAAATTACCATTAGGTGCACTTAATGCTCTAATAATTTCTTCGCTTACTCCAGGTAACACCGATGTTGTATAATACTCACCAATAACAAAAGGTGAAGTCGATTTATCAATATTTCCTTGTACACCGTATGATGCTCTTATTTTTAAATCGCTTATAGCATCAACATCATACATAAAATCTTCTTTATAAACATTCCAAGATCCCGCAAAAGACCAAATAGGAAGATATCTATACTTAGGATTTACTCCAAATAGGTTAGACCCATCATACCTTAAACTTCCAAAAACGGTATATTTTTTATCATAGGTATAAGACGCTGTTCCAAAAAATGAAGCATATGCATTTTCGTTATACGTTTTACCGTAAGCATCGAACAAAGAGTTCGTTAAAGCGAGTTCATTTGTAATAGCTGTGGTGGTTAATGTATTAGAATTAAAACCAAATCCTTTGGTGTGAATTTCGGTTCTTTTATTTCTACGAAATTCTGTTCCTAACATCACATCCAGTTCGTGAATAGTATTAAATGATGTATTGTAATTGGCTGTAGTTTTCCAGTTATACTGAAATCCATCTGCATTCCAGTTTTGAATAATACCGCCTTTAGGCATGTAGTATAGTGTTTCTCCAGAAGATGTATATTGAGACCTTTGCTCATACTTACGTGTATAGTAACTTTCTTCATCACTATATTTCTCGGTTTTATCGAAATCTAATTGTAAGCCTAGTTGTGTGTTAAAATGAATCTCCTTATTCAATTTATACCCAACGTCAAAAATGGCTTTTAAAGAACTTGCAACTAACTCGTAATTGGTATTTTCTCGCTCTTCTAAAACATTATAATCTAGATTTAAATCAGATCGCTCTACCAAATCGGGATCGTAAACATAATTGCCATCGGCATCTTTTAATGACAAATACGGATTAGCATTTCTTGAATAAAACGAAGGATTTGTATAAGCATCAGCACCTGTAATATAAGACGATGTTGTGTTCTGACTTCCAAATAAAGCAACACCTACTTTTAGCTTATCATTGACATTAAAATTATCTTTTAAAGTAATATTGTAACGCTTTTGCCCTGTTCCTTTTGTAGCTCCTTTTTCATCAAATATACCTGTTGAAAAATAATAGTTATTATTTTCATTCCCTCCAGAGATACTTACACCATACTGCTGGTTTATAGCCATTTGATAAAGCTCGTCTCCCCAGTTGGTATTAATGTTTTTTAGATTGTTAATCTCGTTTTGAGCATCTAAAGAAATACTTGTAAAACCATTATCTCTAAAATTATTATACTCACCATAGTTATTTAAAATTCGAGCAACTCCTCCTCTATCTTGTTGATACTTTAAATCGGATCGACTCGCCAAAAGTAATTCGAAGTCTACTTTTTCAGAAGAATTCATTAAATTCAACTTACTAAAATCTGGCTTTTGCGTTACAAACACATTCGCATTAACATTAATACGCATAGCTCCTTTTTTACCATTTTTACTGGTAATTACAATAACACCATTTGCTGCTCTAGCCCCGTAAATTGACGTTGCAGAAGCATCTTTTAAAACCGTTATACTTTCAATATCTTCAGGGTTTAAACCTGCAATTGGGTAGGACTGTAAATTATCTATATTATCCTTATCTCTAAAATCTTGAGGAATATCATTCCCTTCCAAAGGAATACCATCTAACACCCATAACGGATCTGAAGATCCATTTAAAGTTGCTGTTCCTCGAATAGAAATTTTTGAAGGCGCACCAGGTGCCCCACTAGTAGGCTGCACTACCACACCAGAAAGTTGACCAACCAACATTTGATCTACACTAGAAACTCCTGCTTGGTTAATATCCGTCATTTCTACTTTAGCATAAGCAGAAGTCATTTTTCGTTTTTCAATTTTTTGGTAGCCCGTAAGTACTATTTCTTGTAGATTCTCTGGACTTTCTTTTAAAACTACAGACAACTTTTTAGTTACAGCCGAGATATCTATTTTTTCCGTTTCATACCCCATGTAAGACACTAAAATAAATTTAGCATCTGCACCCACTCTTAGAGAAAACGCCCCATCAAAATCGGTAGTAGTCCCTAACATAGAACCTTGAATAACGCCCTCTGTATTTGTTTCGTTACCAATAATTGCCGAAGACACATAAACAGATGCTCCAACTATTGGCATTTGCAACGCAGCATCTATTACCGTTCCTTCGATTACTTTACCTTGCTGAGCAATTAGTAAACTTGGAATAAAAATTAATAGGTATATTAATTTTTTCATGATTTAGTTTTTCAAATTATATTCAATCCTTGCTATTAAGTCTCTATAATGTGCCTTGGTAGCTCGGTCTCCTTTATTTTCTTTTTTCTTTAAAAGCTTCAACACTTTTTCTAGCGCAGCTCTTTTACTAGTGCCTATATCTGCAACTCTTGGCAAATATGAAAAATGTATATTCTTAAAATTATTATCTTCTTCGGAAATTGTTTTTTCTTTCGTTTTTTCTAATAATTTATTTCGATCTACCGTTAAAACATCGATGTAGTTTTTTTGAGTAATACGATCAAACATATCTAAAGATTTACCCTTTTGTGTATTTGCAAAAATGGCATCGAACAACCTATCGAAAACATACTGTTCCGTAAAAGGCTCACTATCCCTATCGGCTAATACTTCATTTTCGGTAATACGCATTAACCTATCCGTTTTTATTAAAGCATAAATGGCATTGGTTTGGTGAATACGCAACATAGATACCGGCGAATAATAGCGTTCACCATCTGGAGCATCTCTAACGGCAAAGACTTTATTAATAATCTCTGGCATAAACAACCATTTCTGGGGTAAAACGGCATTATCAATAATATATTTTAAAGCTTCCTTTTGTATTTTTGCAGGTACGGGCTCAAAGGTGTTTTTGCCATCGCCATAAACGGTATTATTAACATAAACGCCACCAATATTTGCCATAACATGACCATTATAGGTGCCCCATTGATCTATAACTGCTTTGTACAGTTTTGATGCTTTATAATAATCTTTACCTTCTTCTTCCGTCCAATCTAAAATATTAGGCAGTATTCTCTTTAAGTTTTTAAGTCCGTACTCACTAGCTTTAACGGCATTATCTCCCAAATCTTCACTTTGCGATCGTGGATCTACCACCTCAGCTTGTTGTGCGCCATAAAAATATAACGGATCGTTTTCATGTTTACGAATCCATTGATTTAATAAGGGTATTTCTTGATGTGCCGTTGTGTTCTCAATCCATCTATATCCCCAATCGATAGCATATTTATCATATACCCCAATTTTAGGTGTAATATCAGTAACGTTATCTTCTGGTTGCGCTACATAATTAAAACGCGCATAATCCATAATTGAAGGTGCTGTACCTCCCATTTTAGAGGTAAACGTTTTAGAACGTAACGAATCTACAGGGTAGCTAAAAGATGCTCCCATATTATGCTTTAAACCAAATGTATGACCAACCTCATGCGAAGACACAAAACGAATAGCCTCGCCCATATGCTCATTAGAAAATGTATTCGCTCTTGCTTTAGGATCTATTGGCCCTGTTTGTACACGAATCCAGGAATGCAAACCTTTCATTAGATTATGCCACCAAATAATATCAGACTCTAATATCTCACCACTTCGTGGATCGACTACAGAAGGCCCCATAGCGTTTTGCTTCTCGGAGGCAGCGTATGTAATTACCGAATATCTCACATCATCGGCATCAAAATTTTTATCTGCTTCCGAAGGAAACTTCACTTTTATTACATTTTTAAAACCAGCGGCTTCAAAAGCAACATTCCAATCGTAAACCCCTTGTTCTATATACGGTCTCCATTGTTTTGGAGTTGCAGGATCTAAATAATAAACAATTTGTTTTTTGGGTTGCACCAATTCGCCTTGCTTATATTTTTCTATATCTTCTTCTTTAGGTTCTAATCGCCATCTCGTAATCATACCTCTAGTTTCCACTTCTTGCTGCTCATCAGAAAAATAATCCATCGGTTTTGTAAAATATCCGATACGTTTGTCTGAAAAACGAGGTTTCATTACATCTGTTGGTAATAAAACAATATTTGTGGTTACACCAATGGTTAAAGGTAAAGCTGGACTTCCGCCTTCACTAACCGAAGTTGTTAATAGCGATTTTACAACAACGTTTTCTGGGAAAGATTTAATAGATTCTAAAATAGATAAATTTGCCTTTACACTTCCTCCTAAACCAATATTAGTAAGCAAATCACTAAAGCTCTTTTCTTTACCGTTAAATATTTTATTTACTTTAATAAATACAGAAGTAGAGTCAGTATTTTTTGTTTCAATTTTAAATTCTTCTATAATAGATTCTCCAAAATTATCTTTCACAGATAAGGTAATAGCATCGTTTTTTGGAGATTGCACTCTTGGGTTTACAGTTTTAACCCAAACCTTATTAAGCACGGTATCTCTATAAAAACGAACCAACTTGGTTTCAAAAGTCATACCTTTATTTAAGCCATGGCCATTTAAAGCATAAGGCACGCTAGACACTTTATTTACAATTAATAAATCTCTGGAAAGCAACGAGTCTGGTACTTCAAAATAATAATCTTCTTTAATAGAATATACATTGAATAGACCTTTTTTAACATGGCCGTCTTTTAAAAACTTCTTATAGGTTAGTTTTTTATCATCCGTAGAATCTATAGAATCGCTTTCTACTTGGTTTTCTTTGTCGTTTTTTTCTTTTTTGTCTTGAGCATAGCCAGAAAAACTGGTAACTAACAAAACAAAAAGCATTAAAACTTTACCCAATAACTCACCTTTAAAAGAAGAGAACCTCATAATTGATTTTATTAAGAAACCAAATTTGCACGAAATTAACAGGTTAACAAAACAGAATAGAGTGAACTCATTAAACAAGGGAGTGAAATACTATTTTGAACTGATATACGGTAATACACACACAAATTCGCCATTAATAACCTCAGTTTTAAAGGTAGAAATTTGATAATATTGATACGTGTTTCCTAAATAATTGAGCCCAATGTGGTGGCTATCTTTAGCTTTATGCTTTCTTGGTGTAAAGTTATTTTTAACGGTAATAAAATCGCTATTAATAATAACATCTATGATTAAGGGCTTTTGTTTCGTTATTTCGTTATGCTTTATCGCGTTTTCCACCAAGGTTTCTAAAGATAAAAATGGAATTTTCCGAAGTAAAACTTTATCATCACAATTATTTATAATAGATACTTTTAAACTTTTATTAAATCTAATTTCTTGTAAAAACACATATTGCTCTAAAAATGTCAGTTCGTTTTTTAATGAAATTAAATTCCCATCCCTTTCATCTAAAAGATACCTATACACATCGGCAAGTTTTAAAACAAATTGCTGAGAGAGCTCGGGATTTAAATCTATTAAAACATGTAAAGAATTTAAACTGTTGAATAAAAAATGTGGATTTATCTTTTTCTTTAATTGATTTAATTGCAGCACCGCATTTTCTTTTTGATACTTTTCGTTAACGTTTATTAGATGCTCTTTCTCTTCTAAAACTTTTAAATTTTCTACATACTCCTTTTTCATTTGCAACCTAGAAGCCAACAAAAGCAACATAAAGGTAGAAAATGCCAAAAAACTAATCCATGAAAAATACCGTTGTATATTTTTTGTAGTTTCTTTTAAGTGAATATCTATCGGAAAACTCACAATAACAATTAAAGGTGTATCGCCCGTTTTTATGGTATCGTAATAACGTAATACCTCTAAGCCCAAAAACTCAGAAGTTGCTTTATCTTTTAGCGAGTTTACATTTTCTGGCACATAATAACCGTTAATTTTTAGAGAACTTTTTAAAATGGTTTCAATAGAAATAGTATCGAAATACATATCTATTTTTTTGCCAATATATTTTGTATCGGGGTGCAAAACACAAACACCATCTTTATTGGTCACTACTGTGTAACCACCATCACCTTTATAGGTTTCAGAGAAATATGTCCAAAACGCAATTAAATCCACATCGTAACCAAAATAGATTACCGCATCATCTGGCAACTTTTTGGCATAAATTTTTCGGTTTATTACCTTTTCATTTTTAGAGATAATAGTATCTATTAAAACATCCCGATTTACAAACCGAATATCTTTTAAAACAGCTTGTATCTCTTCAGCATACCCAGCATCCTTTTTATTAGAAAAATATGTTTCATCCACACTGTTTTCTAGAGTTAAAGAGACAAAACTGTTATGTATGCTATGGTGCTCTATTACCAAATCTGCCGTAAAAAGCAACTTCTCTCTCAGAAATTCAAAAGTATTATTTTCTGAATTTTGAATAATTTTTTGCGACTTTTTTAATCCGCCATTTAACTGATTAAATTCGAAGGCAACAATATTTTCTTTTGATTTTAAATTACCCTGAATAATATCTTGAATTAAATCTTCGGTAACCGAGGTTATTTTTGGAGTTATTAACGAACTGCCTATAAAAAAAACAGCAATAAGTAAAATACTTATATAGAGGTACTGTTGATGTTTTTTTAAGCGTGTCCAGAATTTGGATGACTGCATATTATTTATTTAACCACGCTTTAAAAGCATTAACATTTTTAGAACTAATAAAAATAAAATCTTTAATATTTGGAGAGGGCTCTAGTTCTATTTTTAATCTATTCTGACTGTATTTTACAATCGTTTTTATGGCATTATGCCTAACTATAAATTTTCTGTTTATTTTAAAAAAATCTTTTTTCGATAATTTTAATTCTAGATTCAATATGGTATCATCATACAAATAACTTTCGCCTGTAGTTGTATATAAAAAAAGTGATTTATTTTCGGCCATAAAATAAGCAATCTCTTTATGAGTAATAGATAACAACTTGTCGCCTCTATAAACTAAAAAGCGTTCCTGCTCGGTTTTACTATCTGTTGCCCCTTTTAAATGCGCCAATAAATGTTCTATTTGGCCATAATCTGCAGTTGGTGTTGCTGTATAATCTACATACTTTCCAAGCGCCTTATCCAGTTTATGTTTGTCGTAAGGCTTTAATAAATAATCTATGGCAAAAAACTGAAAAGACTGTATAGCATACTTATCAAATGCTGTTGTAAAAATAATAGGAGTCGTAATTTTTAAGGTTTCGAAAATCTCAAAACTTTCACCATCACCTAAATGAATATCACTTAAAATTAAATCGCAACTATTACTCTTAAACCACTCTATAGATTGCGCTACACTTTCTAAGCGTTTTTTAATAGTAAGCTTATGTTCACTTTTTAACAACAACTTCTCTAAAGATTCTGCTGCTAAATCTTCATCTTCAATAATAACAACCTCCATTATAATTGGTTTTATTCTATCATTTTTAAAACACAAAAAACACGTGCTACACGATAATGTTATAAACAGCTATCAACACGTTTTTTTGGGTATAAAAAAAATTAAATACATGGCAGAAGGTGCTCCGCCCTTTATAGATACTAATTTAAAGATGCAAAGATAAGTCTAATCTTATTTTAAACTAACAATACAAAAACCTTTTTGTTTTTAGCGACTTACAAACTCGACTTTTAGCTTTTTACCAGAAACTGAGCACATGTTATTTTTTAAAGACAAAAGAAATTAATCTAGGTAATCCGTGTTCCGCACCAACATCAAACCATTCTTTTAACTCTAATAATTGTAATCCATTTTTTTTGGCTTCATCGATATATTCTGAAACATGATGAATATAAACTTCTAGTTCCTTAGTGCCTGCCTCGGTTTCGTATCTAGCTTTACTACCCGAGTATTGTTTAAAAGGATGTAATTCACTTATAAAAAAGAGCCCCTCCTTTTTTAATTTTAAATATGCTTGATTGAAAATATAATCTAAGTTCTCTATATGTTCTAGCGTTAAACTACAAGTGATAAGGTCGACAAAATTATTATCGACGCCCCAATTTTGGGTTAAGTTTGCTTTTTTAAAAGTAACCTTGCTGTCTACTATTTTCTCTTTTGCTTTGTTCAGCATTTCTTCTGAAAAATCTAAACCTATAATCTGTTGCGCATGAGCCAATAACCATTCGGTATTTTTACCTGTGCCACAACCCAACTCTAGCACATTGCTAAACTTATATTTACTTAAGGTTTCAATGGTGCACTTTTTATCTAAATCTCGCGTGCGGTTTTCGTTGGTATCGTATTGATTGGCCCAAATATTATAGGCTTGCTCTATGCTCATGCTGTACTCTTTATTTGTACTCTAAAAAATGAACGCTGTAGTTTATGTAACTAATTTATGAAATATATTTCATTTCGAAAATACGCCAAGGGTTTAACAAAAAAAAGACTTCCTTTAAAATTATAAAGGAAGCTTTTCAAGTAACTATTAATTAGGGTTAGGGTATTTATCTTTACTCTTTTTTAGAAGGTTCTTCTGGCAATAAAATAAACTCGGCATAATCTTTCATATCAAAATAGTTATTGGCCGCATCTTTAAACATTTTAGAGTTCAACTTATTAATTTTACTTTCAAAATCTAAAATAGACTCTGGGTTTAAATCGTATTCATAAGCAGTTTTAAGTTTATAAAGCCAAAACGAGTTTACTTCTAAAAACTCCTTAGCATTTGCTAATTCAGCTTCCTTAATTTTATTAACATCTTCTTGAGACGGACCATGTTTTTTAATTTTTTCTATTTCTTCAAAAACTTTAGCCTTTAATTTTTCGATATTTTCAGGATCGCAAGAAAACCTTATATTAAGTCTAAACCACTGGTATGGAATATCTGAGGCAAACCCAGAAACTTTAACACCATAAACACCTGCCATTTTTTCTCTTAACTCTTCCGTTAATTTTATTTTAAGCACTTTTGCTAACAAGCTAATTTTCTCTTTTTCTTCTAACGAAAAATTAAATGTACCTGTAAAACGCATATCAACTTGGCTTTTATTATCTAAGCCTTTTATTACGGTTTCTT
The DNA here is from genome assembly GCF_900112395.1 of Algibacter lectus. GTDB lineage: Bacteria > Bacteroidota > Bacteroidia > Flavobacteriales > Flavobacteriaceae > Algibacter > Algibacter lectus. The sequence continues at coordinate 54,170 of NZ_FOLN01000013.1, read as the reverse complement.
TAATACCGCCTTTTGCATAGCGCAGCCCAGTATCTTTCCAAGTACTTTTTTCATTTAAATTAGATGGCAAACTTCCTAAATATTGATTTACAAGTGGTTTAAGCACCTCTAAATCAACATTACCAACAACAACAAACAAAAAGCCATTTGCTGATGAAAATCGCTCTTTATAAAAACTGTAAACCTCGTCTAAATCTAATTCTCTCTCTATTTGCTCTACAGTTTCTGGTATAGCTCTTAAATGATTTTGAGACATAACTTCGGTTATACGCTTTTCAAAAAAACCGCCAGGATTATTATCCGAATCTTTATACAACGACTTTAAACTTTCTTTTTTTGTATTAAATACAGCAGCATCTTTGTTTGGCTTAGTAAAATATAGGTTTACCATTTGCAACATACTTTCCAAATCTCCAGACGAGCTATTACCAGATACCAATTCGTTATAATAATTAATATAGGTTTTAAGCTTTAGGGTTTTCCCCATGTTGAGCTTTTTCAAATCAGCATCTGATATACCATTAACACCACTAGCGCCAATAATACTACTAGCATTTCTAGCCGAAACATAAAGTGAATCTGGAGCCACAGAACTTCCTCCTGGTCTAAACCCGTTAAGTGATATTAAATCATTTTGGAACTCGGTTGGTTTTACAACCACTGTAATACCGTTGGATAACTCCCAAGTTGTTGTATTAATCTTTTTATTATACGTTTCTTTTAAAACCTTACCTGGCTTTGGTTTTTCCGGCATTAATTGAATATCACCTAATTTATCTTTATAAGGTTCTATAGACTTAGTTTTTACCTGTGTTAATATGCTTTCTATCTCACGCTCTGTTGGCAATTTCAAATCACTTTTCTCTACAGCTTTTAACAATACAGTCATATTATCATCTCTTACCCATTCTGTAGCTATGTTATTAACATCTTGTACTGTAATAGAAGGAAAAACCTCTGTATAAAACTGATATACAAATGCATCACTAGGTATAGGTTTAGCATCTGTAAAGTTATCAATGTATTGCTCTACATAATATTTTGTAGAAATTTTACCTGTCTCTTTTTGACGTAAATCAGCATTATTCAATAAAAGTTTTTTATAACGTTCCAGTTCTGTTTCTGTAAAACCAAATTGCTTAGCCCTCGAGCTTTCTATCAACAAGCGCGTTATGCCTTCATTAATTTTATCCTCCTTTAGTTTAGCATTTAAATAATAGCTATCCATATTGCTTAAAAAGTTTCCAATACCCGCATTTGTAGATAAGAAAGGAGAATTTGCTTCTAGCACTACATCGGATAATCTTTGGCGTAGCATACCAGAATAAAAGCTTTTTAATAATTCTATTTTATAGTCTTGTAAGGTTGTTACTGGCGTCTCTTCTTTTTTAACATAAACAGAAACACTAGCGCCTTGTGTTTCTTCATCTGTAATTACAGATACTACAGGAGAACTGTTTTCTGGAATTTTATAATAGATTCTTTCCTTAGGGTTTTCGGGACCTTCAATACTACTAAAAAGGGATTTCACCTTTTTTTCGGCTTCTAGCACATCAAAATCTCCAACCAAAACTAAGGCCATTAAATCTGGACGATACCAATCTCTATAAAACCGTTTCATGGCATCATAATCCGAATTTAAAATAACATCTAATTTCCCTGCTGGAGCGCGCTCAGCATAGCGCGAATTATTGGTTAACTCACCTATAGACTTGTAATACATTCGCATACCTGCGCCTCCTCTTGCTCTAAGTTCTTCGGCAACAATACCACGTTCTTTATCGATTTCGTCATTTTCAAACGTGATACCATTTGCCCAATCTTTTAAAACTTGCAAACTGGTATTAAATGTTTCGGTATCGGTTGGTACAGATAATTTATAAACGGTTTCATCAAAACTAGTATGTGCGTTTAAATCTGCTCCAAACTCCACACCTAAACCTTGTAAGTAATCTATAAGTTTGTTTTTCTCAAAGCTTTCGGTTCCGTTAAAAGCCATATGTTCTACAAAGTGAGCTAAACCCTGTTGATCATCGTCTTCTAAAATAGATCCGGCTTTAATAACCAATCTAAACTCAGCCTTATTTTGAGGTTTTGCATTATGTTTGATATAATATTTTAGTCCGTTGCTTAGTGTACCCATTTTAACGGTAGCATCGGCCGGTATTTTATTATTTAAATTAATGTTTTGCGAAATACCGCATATGCTATATAGGCACAAGATATTTGCAAAAACTATGTTTTTAATGTTCATGTTTTAGGAAATAAAAAATAGTGAAATAGAGCTTCAGACTGTTATATAGCCTGAAGCACTATACTGACTAAATAATTGAAAAAATTAATTTTTAAATACCCAGATACCCTGGATTTTGTGGCCCGAAGAGTGTATTATTTTCTAATTCGCTAATAGGAATTGGAAAAATATACTGATTGGAGCTGGTTACATTTGTTTTAATTTCTTCAATTTTACCATGGCGAATGGCAGCAAACCAAACGGCCCCAGTTTCAAAACAAAGTTCTTTTACATACTCGTCGAAAATGATATCAAGTAATTCTTCTTGAGAGGTATACTCTAAATCTGGAGCAGCACCGCCATACGCTCTATTACGCACAGCATTAAGAGTTTCTTCCGCTTGAGCGAGTAAATTTAAACGTGCCTGACATTCTGCTTTTATTAAATAAACTTCGGCCAAACGCATATAATTTGCTGGTCCACCGCTTACACCACTCGTGTATATTTTTTTAAGGAACAAATTACTCGTATTGTATGATGCCTCTTTTCTTGGATCGTCTACTAAAAAGTCCTGAAGCCAAGGAGAAACCTTAACTAAACTTTGATAATAGTATGATAACTTACTAGCTTGCCCTTCTCCATTTATTCTAGAAAATATCACTTCGCTATTTGCTACACCATTTTCAAAAACATCTTCAAAATTAGATTCTAATTCTACATCGCCAGAGTTAATAACCTCATCGGCTAATAGAACAGCCGCTTCGTAGTTTTCCTGACCACCCATATACAGCAGAACATTTGCTTTAAAAGCCTTCGCGGCTATTGAAGATGCGTAATAATTGTATGTAAAAGCCGCATTAAGCTCAATACTTTTATCTAAATCGTCTAAAATAAAATCGTAACTTTCTTGTACTGTAGATCTGGCTATTTTACTATTTTCAACAGTAGACACCGTATTTTGAAGTACAATACCATAGTCGCTAGACAGGTCGAAAAACTGACCAAAACTTCTTAGCGCAACATAGTGACCAAAGGCTCTTAGAAAATAGGCTTCACTAAGAATTCTATCATGTTCGCCTGCGGAAACTGATGCATTATCAGTTACTGCCGAAATTGTAGCATTGGCAGAGTTAGTAATATAATACGGCCACTCGTAAACCGTGTTTAAAGAAACTTGGCTAGAATCGAAACTATTGTCTGAAGCTTCGCCAAAAATCCAAGTTGAATTTGTTGTTGTTAGCGAACCATCCATTAAAGGCAACATAACTTCCAGATACTGATAGTAAGTCCAGTTTAGCTGTGTATAAACCCCTACTAACGAGGTTTGCGCACTTTTATCATCGGTAACTAATTGATCTTCGAATAAATAATTTTCTGGCTGAACATCTAACGCCGCATCGCAAGAACTAAAAAGGATGCCTGTTAAAATTGTGAATAATATGATGTTATTTTTCATTGTCTTAAATCTTTTAAAAGGTTAACCTTACTCCAGCGATAAGCTGCTTTGATACAGGGTACTTGTTACTATCTATTGGTGTTCTAAAGCTTGCAATATTTGCAAACTCAGGATCGGCACCCGGATAATTGGTAATAGTAAACAAGTTGGTTGCCGTTACGTATAAATAAAGCCCCTGAAAATTGATATTTTTCAACGCTTGACTATCTAAGTTATAACCTAATGTTACTGTTTTAATACGCAAGTAATCTCCTTTATGCACATATAAACTAGACTGTCTGCTATTTTGGTTCCCACCTGTTAAATTAGTTCGGTAAACCGCTCTTGGGTATTCAGCATCTAAGTTCTCTGGCGTCCAACGATCTAAGGCTATCAATTGCTTATTCCCTTGGTCGTTTAGTGACGTATAGCTATAAGTATTCTCTCCTGCCTTCCAGTAAATATCGTTACCAAGACTATAATTTGCGAAAATATTTAGAGACAAACCTTTATAGTTTATATTGGTATTAAGACCTCCAAAAAAATCAGGTTCAATGCTACCAATATTTGTAACATCAGGGCCAGATGCAGAAGAACTCACTTCGCCATCGCCATCTAAATCGGCATAATAAACATCTCCAGGACTTGTTAATGATGACTGATATAAACCACTTGGCGCACCAGCATTTAAATTATCTATTTGTTCCTGAGACTCAAAAAGTCCGTTTGCCACATGCCCTCTAATTAAACCAAGCGACTCACCTTCTTTAAAATACAAACCGTTTAAATAAACAGCACCATACTCATCTTTATAACTACTATTTAATTTTACTATTTTATTGTTTGCTGTAGCGGCATTAAATCCAAAATTCCACTTTAAATCTTTTTTATTGATAAGGTCAAAGTTTAAGGTTAACTCTATCCCATTATTCTGTGTATTTCCTAAATTAGAAATTACAGTATACAGGCCGCTAGAAGACGCTAATTCCGTTTGGTACAATACATCTTTTGTATCTTTTTGGTAGTATCCAAACTCACCTTTTATTTTATTATTTAAAACAGCAAACTCAATACCAATATCTTTTTGCGTTGTAATTTCCCATTTTAAATCAGGATTACCAATACGCAATGGCACAACACCTGTATCGCCATTATACACTCCATTTGTTCCGTTTAAAGCACCGTATAAACTAAAAGATTGGTTAGGATCGAAGGTAACATTACCCGATTGCCCAATACTACCTCTAATCTTTAAAAAGTTTAACCAATAGGCATTATCCATAAATTTTTCGTTATGAATATTCCAACCTAAACCTAAAGCAGGAAAGCTTGCCCATCTATTATTTGCTCCAAATTTAGAAGAACCATCTGTTCTTCCTGAAAAATTTAAAATGTACTTATTATCATAATTATAAATAAAACGAGAGAAAAACGACACTAAAGTACTTTTTGTAACAGCTTCCTGTGCAGAAAGACTTTCACCAGCATAACTAATACCCGTTAATGTATCATCATTCGGGAAGTTTTCACCATAAAAATTGACAGTCTCCGTGTTTTCATTTTGAAAGGTGTTACCAACTAAAACATTAAAATCACTTTTTCCTAAAGAAAAATCATAAGTAGCAGTTGTTTCTACAGAAGGGTTAATGGTTTTTCTATTTACCAAAGCTCCTTTACCATTAGTAGTAGCACCACTTACAGAGTAGCTTGGGTAGAAGCTATAACTTTCAGAATCTATTTGCTGAAGTATTCCTGTAGTTTTAATAAACAAATCTTTAATAGGCTCAAACTCAATTCCCATATTAGCAAGCATAGAAAAGTTAGTTGAAGTTACTCTTCTATCTTTAGAAGTTAGCGGGTTGTAAATATCTCCAAAACGAGATACAAGATTTCCATCTTCATCATAAGGTGTCACATCTGGTCGTAAATAGGTTGCTGCTTCTAAAGTTGAGTTAAGGCTGTTTAAAGCATAATCACTTTCTACACGACCTAAACTAATGTTAGTAGTAAACTTTAAATTATCTTTTATTTTTTGATTTAAGGACAAACCAAAAGCATACCGCGTTAATTTATCACCAATAATAGCGCCATTATCATTTTGCAAACTTAAAGATGAATAGTATGAACCATTATCGCCACCACCTCTAACACTTAAAGCATAATTGGAGGTGTTTGTAAATGTTTTCACAGATAAATCTTGCCAATCGGTATTAGTGGTTAAATCAACTTCTGTTCCTGCCAAAATACCTTGCCCAAAAGAATCTGTAGTTGGTACAGTACCTCCAGAATTTACATAATTATTAATAGCCTCAGAATAAAGTGTTTGATACTGAGCCGAATTAAGCACATCTGTTTTTTGAATTAGATTTGCTCTTTGTGTAATAGAAAGTTGAAACTCCGGTTTTCTGGCTCCTCTTCCTGTTTTTGAAGTAATAATAACAACACCATTTGCAGCACGAGACCCATAAATTGAAGTGGCTGTCGCATCTTTTAAAATGGTAATAGCCTCTATATTATTAAAATCGATAAAACCTAAATCGTTATTAAAACCTTCATTTTCTAACGTAGTAGATTCATTATTACTAATACTATCAATAAAACCAGCATATCCGGGAGTTTCTGTATTTGGAGTAATAGGTATACCATCTACAACAAATAACGGTTGGTTGGTTCCTAAAAGAGACGAACTACCACGAATACGAACTCGAGCTGCAGCACCTGGTTTTCCACTTGGACTACTTACCTGAACACCTGCTACCTGACCTTGCAAAGCCTGATCAACATTAATTATGGTTCCTTGTAGTGCTAATGCAGACACATCGATAACACCAACAGCACCCGTTAAAGCTTCTTTTTTAACCTTACCATATGCAACAATTACCGTTTCTTCTAAACCTGTTACAGAACTTTGTAATTTAATATCAATAGTGGCTCTATTATTAATTTGTACTTCTTGAGTTTCATACCCCACGTACGATACCACAATTGCTGTAGCACCTTTAACGTAAGGTAATTTAAAATTACCATCAAAATCTGTACTGGTACCATTTCTAAGCCCCTTATAGACAATTGTAGCTCCTGGTAGAGGCGCACCATTTTCATCGGTAACTTTACCTTGTAAATTTTGCTGTACAAACTTGTTTACCGCTTCTTTTATAGTATGTATAAGCGGTTTACTTTCTTCTTTTTTTACTATAACAATTTGTTTATTTACAACCTTGTAATCAACATTTAAGCTTTTAAAAAGTCTTTTTAAAACATGTTCTAGTTTTTCTTTATCAGAAGTAATACTTGTGATTTTACTTTTCACAAAAACGTTCTTTTCGTAGAGAAATTTAAAATCTGTTTTTCTTTCAATTTCACTTAAAACATCTTCAACATGCATATTTTCGCATGTCAATGTAATTTTTACATTTTGAGAAAACGTATTGGCATGAATTTGTAACAACGTAAAAAAGAGCAATAGAGAGGTTAGCTTCATTTTTAAACTAATTTTAGAGAGAGATAGTACTTCACCCATCTCAATAATGAATTTTTTCATACTTTTGGTTTGATTTAATGTGTTAGACATTGGAATCACTTTTTACTAAATCGGAACGTGTTGCTGCATTTTCCGATTTTTTTTATGTTATACTACAATTGCTGTTGTAGTAAACTGTAAAATAGCAACTTTAATTTTCTTTGAAATTGTGTTCTAATTTGTCAGTTTTCAATCATTAATTTTATTGTTTTTATGGATTAATTATAATGTTGTCTTTATTAAATTCATATTCAAAATTTCCGGAGGTGCTTAAACTTTCTAATACCTCGTAAATATCTTCTGTATCAAATTTTGCTGTAAAATAACGTTGTTCTAACTTTTTATCTTTATTAATAAAACTAACATTATACTGCCTCTCTAGTTTTTTTAATATATCGGTAAAAGCAACCTCATGTAAAATTAATCGGCCATCGAGCCAAGCCACATGTGGTTCCACATCTACCTGTTCTACATCAATAGCATTGCTATACTTGTTCCAGGCAGCTTTAAAACCTGGCTTTAGAATAACAGACTCTTTGTTTTGCGTTCCATTTCTAGACACATCTACAGAGCCTTCTACTAAAACAGTACTTATATTTTCATCTTCAGAATAAGATGATACATTAAACTTTGTACCCAACACCTTAACATCAATATTATTCGCGTTCACTATAAAAGGATGATTTTCATCTTTAGTTACATCAAAAAAAGCTTCCCCTTTTAAAAACACTTGCCTGTTTTGACCACTAATAAAATTAACAGGATATTTTAATGACGAGCCGGCATTTAAAGTAACAACAGTCCCGTCGGATAGTTTAAGCTCAAAACGTTTTCCATACGGTACACTTAAGGTATTATATATCAATTTACCATCTACTACGTCAGTATTATAAACTAGCTTATCTCCTCGTTGCGTCCCTATCACCTTACCATCGCTACCTATAATTTCTTGTACATCATCTTTATTAATAACAACTACGGCTTTATCATTCTCTAATAGAAGTTCTATTTGCTCTTCTACTAACTCTAAGGTTTTAGGCGTACTAAAAAAACCTTGCATCAACACATAGCCTAACCCTAAAAACAGTATTAAAACAGCGGCATACCTAAAAGCGATACGTTTAATTTTAAATATTTTTTCTGCCTTTTTATCTTTACTAATAATATCCAACAAATGCTTTTTTGTTTGCATAGCGTTGTACTCCTTAATAGTATGGTTAATAGCGTAATTCGTTTTTACGTAGTTATCAAACAACGGTCCATGCCCTGGTGCTTTAAGCCATTGATTTAATTGATCTAACTCGCTTAACGATGCCTGATTAGTAAAGTATTTTACTATAATATTTTCTATTTCTTTAGAAACCATTATTCCCTTCTGTTTTATATTATAACGAAGTAAATTTCCAATACCCTAACTTTTTATCAACATTTTTTTAAATTAGCAGAAGAAAATTCACTGAATGACTGATTTCTCAATAAATAACGCAACACTAATCAAAGGGTTAAAAAAGGGCAGCACAGCGGCTTACACCCAGTTGGTAGACCTATTTCACCAAAAACTTTGCGTTTATGCTTATAGCTTAACTCACGACCATAGTACAGCAGAAGATATTGTACAAAATGTATTTGTGAGTATTTGGCAAAAGCGAGAGAAATTAAAAGATGATTTTAACCTGAAAAATTATTTATACAAATCTATATACAACCAGTTTATTGACCTTTACAGAAAAGAAAAAGCAACTATAGCTTTAGAAAAAAAATATATAGAGGCCTTAGATACTGTAGTTGAAGATCAGGATAACAACATAGAAAACTTAATTTCCCTAGTAAAACAAGAAATACAAAACCTGCCTCCAAAATGTAAACAAACCTTTATTTTAAGTAGACAAGAAGGCTTAACTAACGTTGAAATTGCAGAATATCAAAAGGTATCTATTAAAACAGTAGAAGCTCAAATTACAAAAGCCTTCTCTATTATTAGAAAAAATATAGGCAGTAAAACTAGCGGAATTTTATTCTTGCTATTTGGTAAACACGCCTTAAAGTAAACCGCTCGCTTTTTTTAAGCACAGCTAGGTACAACTTCAGTAAACTTATATTCTACTTAATACAACCGCTCTAGTTTAAACCACCACATAAAAACGAGCATCCCTACTAAAGCCAATACGTGCAACCAAAACCCAATATAATTTAGAATTTTTACAAAAGTTTTATTATAGAATTTTGTAATAGAAGATATAGCGCATAATAAAACACAAACCTCAAAACCGAGTACAAACCATTCTCTCGTTTCGAAGTGATGCGTTTTTATATTCACGGTATCAACAACCCAAAAGATAAGCATCCCGATTACAAAAACCGCATTTACATAAGCAATAGATAATGCGATCTTTTTTGTTTTATATCCAATGGAAATCGCTGCTAAATGACAGATTAAAATAATAACTAATGCTATAATTACAGTGGTATCAGTCATAGTTATTAATTAAGGTTAGTCTACCCGATTTCCTTTTTTATCAATCGAGAACCAATTGTCACTTTCCACAACACGGTGTTCATCTAAATCAAAATATTCTTTAGCGCTGTAAGTTACTTCGGCTTTTCCGTTTTCAAACCATTTTACATAGTCGTATTCGCAAGCAATTACAACCTGTCCGAATTTGTTAGCATATCCCATTTTACCGTTTCGGATTACTCGCGTTAACCCATCATTAAATGGTTCTAAACCATTATCATACATCACAAGATCGAATAGAATATTCTCGTTTTTGTCTATCGCCATTTGGCGTCCATACGTACTATCGTTAGGGTGCTCCATAACATTGGCATAAAACTCTAAAGTATCTGTGCCGTAGTATGCGTATTTACCAAACGGAATTATAGTATCATTATTTTCGTTTACATAAGCAACACTTACACCGTATTCTAGATGTTCCGCGTTTGTAACTGCTTTCAGTTTACTATCCGGAATAGTATCTGCCAACGCGACATCAAAATACCGATAATTAGTAACATCTTTACCCACGTATTCCTTGCACGAAAGCGCTACAAAGGCACTAAAAATTAATAAGGTTATTGGTTTTATTTGCATTGTAATATGGTATCTAAACTAAAGTGCTTATCGCTTTTCCACTTTAACGGGCTTAGCCTCTAAGGTGTAATTTTTTAAAATTTCTTGAGCTTCACTCTCACTCAGTATTTTTAATTCCGAACTGCTTATAGCTTCTTTATCAGGCATCATAGAGCGCATTAAAATTAATCTAAAAACCTCTCTTCTAGCACCAAGTTTTTCTTCTCCTTCGTTGTTTAAAGCATACGGTTTGTAGGCACTCGCCATATTCTGCCAAATATTTATTTCGTTATCTGGGTTTTGGTCGCGCTTAAAATTTGTAATTGTTTCATCTAGAGAAACTGGGTAAACCTCATTAAAAGTTTCTTGTATATCTTTAATTTTTGCCAATTGTTCGTCGGTTAATGCCTTATGCACTATTGGCCCTTGTGTTAAACCTTTAATTGGAGTGGTTTCAATATTAGAATCTTGTTTTGCTTCGTCTTTGCAAGATGTTACAAAAACAGCGCATATAGCAATCAGTATTAACTTTCTCATTTCTTTCTCATTTGTTTTAAAGCCAAAGTAACTATTAAAAATAAATATCACTCACTTTAGTTTATCTTAAAACTAATATTTTTACAACTGAATATATTTATGCACTGTATAATCTGGCTATACAGTTTTCTTTTGAAAACGGATGCTTTTGTTGAGAACAGCAGCTGAAAACAAGTACAACTAGAATTATGAGGTTGTGTGGGGTTTTGAGGTTGTGCATTTTTGTTTGGGTGACGTTTAGATAGTTTTTCATATAAAACATCATAGAACATCAAATTTATTTCTGCGTTTTTATTTATTTTAATCTTTCCATGATTTTGTTATTCCTTTAAAGTCTACATTTTCAAACCATTCTTCCTTCCATTTTTCCAAATATGGGATATCATTTGAAGATGGTTCATTATCACATCTATCTACAAGAATTATAGAGGGCATAACTGTTGCTTCACCTATTAATAGCGCTTCGCCAGATTGTAAAGAAGGTAAAATGTCAGTTACCGATCCTAAGGAGTCAGGCAAAAGTCTCTTTACATAATTTTGATCATCTGGATTTGTTAACCTCATTGCAATAAAATTATTACATTGTGAAAATATGGTTTCGGAAAGTTCTGAAGGTCGTTGACTTATTATAGCTAAAGATATTCCATATTTCCGACCTTCCTTTGCTATTCGTTCGATTGAAGATCTTGAGGATTTAAAACGCGCTAAATTACTTTTAGGCACATATTTATGTGCTTCCTCATATACTAAGAGTAAAGGCATATCATTGTCACCAACTTGCTTTTTGTAATAGTATGAATAATCAAATAACAAACGAGATATTAATGAAACCGTAATGCTGAGAACTTCAAAAGGAACGCCACTTAAATCTACTATGATAACATTTGACTTAGCATTTTTTCTATTTTCATTATCATAGCCATAGCCTAAGAATTGTCTTAAAGTTTCTTCAAAACTTATATTTTTACTTTTATCTCCAAATAGAAATTGTCTCAATCTCTGAGAATCCACTTTGGTGTTTAATCTGGAAACAAATTTATCTATTGACCCATCACTAAAAGCTCCTTTTGAAATTCCATGACCAGCGTCTTTACTTGCTCGTCTTGGAGAAGCAAACTCATAAGTCTTTTTAAAGTAATGTTGATATTTTTCTGAGTCTGATTTAAATATTTTATTACCGTCTGAAAATTGAATATCTAAATCGTTTTCAGTATGCTTGGTTTCTTTTCTTAAATTTTGAAAGCAATTTAATATTTCATCAATATCAAATTTAAGGGGACTGTCGAAGTAAACTTTTGATTCAGAGGGGTTTTTATATATTTTATTCTCTGTAATGAGCGTCCGTAAGAGTGACGATTGATTATAATTATTATTATCACCTGACTCTAAGAATAGCTCCTCTAACTCATCTCCGTTAAGTAACCAATAGGGTAGTATTAAGTCATTTATAGTTATGCTATTTGATTCTGGGAAAGCAGAATTGTACTCCGAATGGATGTCAAAAATTATTATGTGAGAATTATTTAATCCTTTAAAATCCGATTTTCTTTCTTGAGTAGCATTTTGTAAAACTTTTGCCGTGGTATGTGATTTACCTGATCCAGTTGAACCTACAATTGCAAAGTGTTTATTAAAAAACCTATTTCCATTAACAGGTACATCTATTCTTTCTTTTGATGAATGTGAAAGCTGAGCAAAACAAAATCTCTCATAATTACTTTCGTTGCTTCCACTAGAATAAATTGCTTTGATATCTTCTTTAGAAGCTGTGGTAGCCTCTTTTGGTGGTAAAGCGATAGAATCACCACCTCGCCTAAAAACACCATCTTCAATAGTTCCTAAAGGATTGGCTTCAATTAAGTACTTTCTCTCTCCACCTTCTGTAACTTCAATGAGAAAACTCTCAATAATTGCTATTAACTTAATGTCAGAGTTATCATTATCTGCTATTTGAATATATGACCCTACTTTAAGCTGCTCAGCGCCTTTAAAGGCGTTAAGGTCATCTATTTTGATTTTAACTTTATTGGGAAGAACTGCTATTACTTCACCATTTACTTTTTGTTCTGCCATTAAATTATGTTTTTAATTTCATCTACTTTTTGGACTTGAAATTTTAAGTGTTTCTGAGTAAACGAAATACTTAAGGGTGTTTCTAAATAGAACTGATATACTTCACTAGTTTTATCAAGTTGATTTATGATTTGGTCTAATTCTGACGCTTCATTAATGAATTTGAAAAAGAGCTTATTTTCAAAAGTTGGTCTTACTTTGATACTTTCTAGGTTGAAAGGGGCATTAAAAAAATTGTACCCATCACATATATTATATCCATCTTTTTGTAAGTCCGTCTTTAATTCAATCAGTTTTTGAGGTTCTATTCCATGCAATAAAATATATGGTACAAATCTGTCTGATTCAGGAATTGTTTTTGTTTTGTTTTTGCTCCATTTGTTTTTAAGTGAAAGCACTAATTCCTTTATTACGGATATGTTCGTGAGATTATCTACTTCCACAACAAAAAATCTCTCATTTGGCTCTTTATTTAATTGACTCTTGAAAAATTGGTTATGAAGTGTTTTAACTCTTTTCTCAGCAGTTAATACATCATTAAAGGCAGATTTAAAGACTATTTTTTTTCCTTCTGAAATGAGTTTGTCCAATTGTTCTTTAGAACAAGTTCTTAAGTTTTTATTTGAAGGTTCATTTTTAGTCACAATATCTAGTAGATAACTAGAAATTATAGAATAGTATAATTCCGCCTCTTCAATGGATTTGGAGTACAGTGTTCTTATTTTTTCTATTACCTCATTGTACTGAGTAACAAAATCGTGTGCATGAATTAGAGTGAAATTTTGGACAAAAGATGTTTTTTCTGAAGTACTATAATTAGCCTTTTTATTACCTAAAATCGAGTCCAAGTCCGAAACGGAAAGCCTTTTTTTATTTTGAGCGACTCCTTTTAAATAAATAAAAAGAATAAACTTCTTGGACTTGTCTGCTTTATGCTGATCTAATAATTGTAATAAAGGTTTTTTTATTTTTTGCTTCTGCTGAGGAGCTGTATAGTCTGTATCATGATATTTAACTTGAACAAAGTAATTGTCAAATTCATAATCTTGAAGCTGTTCTATTCGAACGGTTATTGACGGATTATTAAATACTTCAAGTATAGAACGGTCAAATTGATATTTAAAACCTTTTATTGCTACATAAGCTCCATCCATTTTAATGTTTTTTTCTTGTTTTTAATTATTTGTTCTAATCAAACAAAGAACATACCCCCTATCCAACTGTCTCATTAAATCAGCATAAAACACCAAAACAAAGCTCACCGCATTCACATTAAAACAACGGAACGTGCAAACAAGGTTTAGTCTAATATGCTAAACTTGGTGATTATATTTTCTATGTATATTCTTTAGGGAAGAATGGCAAAACACTAGCTTAAGGTGTATTGCAGGCTAAATATAAATATATTTTGCAAACCTGTTAACGTAAAGCGCTTTAAAATTTGTTTTTAACATATTTAGGGTTGCTTAGAGCTGTGGTTCTTCTTCAAAACTTGAGATATATTTTGGTGTAAAAAAGCTATACTACTGAAAAACTAAATAACTTCATTTTAATTCTCTGAATAGAACAATACACTAAATAAGTAAACAAAATATTACATTACACATAAATCGCAACATTTTCGCCACTTACTTGCTACAAAACACACCATTTGAATCCTAAAGCTTTAAATAACTTAGCTATTATCCAATAACTAAACATTTAAAACTTTTTAAGATGAAAAAAACATTACTATTATTTATTACGTTATTAAGTATAGCGTTTACCAATGCACAAACAGAAGGTGCAACATTTACAGCAGGCGATTACACCTATGAGGTAACAGCAACGACTACCGAGGTTAAAGTTACGGGTTATAGCGTAACCGATTTAAATATACCTGCCACAGTTACCGACGGAACATATAACTATAATGTAACATTGCTTCCGTCTGGTGTATTTAACACAGATACAAACATTACATCGGTAACAAGTATGGCAGCAGTCGCTATTGGTTTGCAAGCTTTTAATGCATGTTCTGGTCTTGAAACTGTAAATCTGCCTAATGCCATTTCTATTGGCAATAGTGCCTTTTTAAATTGTTCCTCACTAACCACTGCAGATCTTAGTGGTATTACAGGTACGCTTGGTAACAACACCTTTAAAAATTGTTCTGCATTAACAACTCTAGATGTGAGTAGTGCAACTATTGCCGGAAACAATGCTTTTGAAAACACGGGTACGCTTGCAAATGCAAATTTTAGCAGTTTAGTTTCTCTTGGAGCTCAAACTTTTAAAAATACTGCAGCAGTAGCTTTAAGTTTCCCTGCGTTAACTCATGTAGGTAATGCATCAGATTCTACTTCGGGATTAGCATTTTGGCAGGCAAGCGATCTTAAAACTATAGACTTACCGGTTATTGAAGTGATTAACACAGGTGCTTTTAACTCATGTTCATCACTTGAGTCTATTACTTTTCCTGCTACATTAACTTCACTTACCGAAAACAACTATAATATGTTTAAAGGCTGTACAAGTTTAGCCAATGTAATTGTAGAATACACCACATTTATACCGCTTGGATATAACCCAGACGGCGCTTCTGTAAACACATCAATATTTGCAGATGTATTTGGAGCGACTTTAACAATTCCTTCATCTGCTAATGCTACCGATTATACTGCAGGAGATGTATGGAAAGATTTTGGCGCACCTGTTTTAAATCTAAACACTCATGAAGCTGCATTAGGATGGGATTTTTACCCTAACCCAACAAACGATTTAGTGACTATACAAAACACGCAATCGCAAAATGCAGACATTACTGTTTTCGATTTAAACGGAAGAGCATTATTGAATAAAACGATTAATAATGTGCAGTCTGAAATTAATATATCGAACTTAAACACCGGCATTTATTTATTTCAAGTTAAAACAGATACAGGCGAATTTGTAAAGCGTATCGCTAAGCAATAAGAAAACCTTAATAATCATTTAAGCACAAAAAAGTCCGATTCTAGTGAATCGGACTTTTTTTATTAGATATAACTTATTCTTTCTTGATTATGTTTTACCTCTGATATTTTAGAACGTAGTTATTCGTACCATCACTACCATCGAGAGCAACACCGCTTGGACAGAACAAATATTCAGGGTCATTATTTGCATCCATAAGCAATTGTGGACGTTCTAATTTAACATGCTTTCCATAACGCGGATTTGCTCCTTCTGGAACATTTCCATTTAAATAAAAACTTTGAAAATTATGAAACCCAGAAAGTGGTTCTGCTTTAAATTGAAGTCCATCATCGGACACCCAAAGTAAACCGCCCCCTTTTTCTAAAATGCCGTGATTATCTGTAGTTAACAAACAAATTTTATCTTTCCAAATAAAGGCATATCCATCTTCTATTCTAACCTCGTTTGTTGTAATAGGTTTGGATTGAATAACATACGGGCCTTCTAATTTTTCTGCAATAGCAAGTCCCATACTCACCTTTCCGCCTTTACCTTTTGGACCAGCCATGGCCTTAAAATACAGATAATATTTTCCGTTTGGGTGTTTTATAAGTCCCGGGTTATTTACACCAAGACCACTATCAAAACACCAAATAGAGTCATCATTAGGCGGACTCAACAAAGGTTCGTCTTTATTTGGTTTCTCTACCCAAGGTCCATTAAGACTATTGCTCACAAGCATGCCTATTCTTTGGCTCGGACCATGGTTTTCATCACCATCGTTAGCTATAAACACTAATACATATTGATTATCAATTTTTTTAATACTTGGGTTATGAAAACCAGCAGCGTTCCAGGTGTTATCTCCTTTGCCTTGCGCTACAACTTCCACAAACTTAAATGGTTCTTCAGGACTTTTAGATACATAATGAGCAATTTCACTATTATACCTCCACGCCTTTTTAAACGGCGTAGCAGAAGACCATCTGGCACTAAAAAGATGCACATTTCCAGCTTCGTCTCTAATTGGAGAACTTCCCCAAACATCGTAACCCGGTTCGTTTATAGATGCTCCGATAAACTTCCAATGATCGGACATTGCCGTTGGCACTTGCACGCTATCGTTTACACGTTCGGTTTTAACCGTTTCATTTTTTTTATCAATTTCTTTGCAAGAACAGAAACAAATAGATAAAGTGATAACGGCTAAAAATATTGTTTTTATGCTTTTCATTAACACTATTTTTATGGCATTTGAATGGGTGATTGCTTCCATCCTGCTTTTAATAATTAAACTCTAAAACTTCTCCTTTTTTAGTCTCAATTTGTTTTACTTCATCTTGATAACGTAAGTTTAAAGTATTCCCTAATTTAGAAGTTATCACTAATGTTTTCAGTTTACCTAACTCCCAAGTCATGTCGATTTCAAAACCTTTTCTAGCAACAAGACCTTTTATACTTCCCGATGACCAAGCTTTTGGTAAAGCTGGCAGTATATGCACTTCACCATTCTGGCTTTGCATTAACATTTCTGTAATACCCGAAACCACACCAAAATTTCCATCAATTTGAAATGGCGGATGCACATCTAATAAATTCGGTAAAGTAGATTTTCGTTGTAATGCCAAAATATTCTCGTAAGCTTTATCGCCCTCTAACAAACGTGCATAAAAATTGATAATCCATGCACGACTCCAACCTGTATGGCCGCCACCTTTAGATAAACGACCTGCAATGGTTTTTTTAGCCGCCTCAAAAAGTTCGGGTGTTTTAGTTTTCGAAATTTGATTTGACGGATGCAAACCATACAGATGCGAAATATGTCGGTGTCCCGGCATCGCTTCTTCAACCTCATCAACCCATTCTAACAAGCGACCATCTTTACCAATTTTAAGCGGTGGCATTTGTGCTATTTTACTTTTAAGCAAATCACTAAAATCTTTATCAATATTTAAAATTTCTGCGGAAGCAATACAGTTATAAAAAAGTTCGAGCACTATTTCTCTGTCCATCGTCGGACTCATATTCAAGGTTGCTTTTTCACCTTCTTTAGTTAAAAAATTATTTTCCGGTGAAATAGACGGCCCCGTAACTAAAAGCCCTGTTTTTGGATCTTTAACCATAAAATCGACAAAAAACAAAGCGGCTTCTTTCATTATTGGATATGCCTGATTTTTTAAATATTCTTTATCCTCAGTATACTCGTAATGTGTAAATAAATGTTGGCAACACCAAGCGGCACCCATAGGCCACATGCCATATCTTGCTTTACCGAAAGCTGCTGTAGAATGCCAAGCATCACTTGTGTGGTGCGCCACAAAACCTCTAGCGTTATATGTTTTTTGAGCCGTAATACGCCCCATTTCCCTTAGGTTTCCAATAAATTCTAAAAATGGCTCGTGACATTCGGCAAGGTTTGTCATTTCGGCCATCCAATAATTCATTTGTACATTGATGTTAATATGATAATCAGAATTCCAAGGCGGTGTAAATCCGTCTGCCCAAATACCTTGTAAATTGGCTGGTAAAGTACCCGGACGTGAGCTACTAATAAGTAAATATCGACCAAACTGATATTGCAACTGCGTAAGGTAATTATCTTCTGTTCCTGCTTTAACTTGCTTTAAACGCTCGTCGGTTGGTAAATCTTCTCCTGTATTATCAGATATTTTAAAAGCGAGTCTATGGAATAACGATTGATAATCTTCTGTATGCCTATTTAAAAGTTTTTTATATGAAGAAGAAGCTATGTTTCTATAAATTTGTTCGCAGTCTATTTCAGGATTAGAACCGCGATAATCACTAGCTGCAATAACTTTTACAAGAACCTCATCGGCATTAGAAATCACTAACTTTCCTTCTATAACTTCGGAAGTACCACCGAGCGTTTCAAAATGTAGTGTAGCATAAAAATTCACGCCATGACCATTACCAACATGTTCTGAAAATTCAATTTTATTTTCGGATACCGATATTTTAGTTTGAGCATTTCTTTTTACCCAAGCAGACATATTAATTTCACCATTTTTATCTGCCGTATATTTATAAACCATCACCTTGTCTGGAAAACTAGAAAAGTAATTGCGTTTAAAATGAACACCATTACTACTGAAAGATGTAGTTACCAAAGATGTGTTAATATCTAACTCTCGCTTGTAATTGGATATGGAATCTAAACCCGGAGTTTCAATAAATAAATTGGCAAGCATTTGATACGTGTTTTCACCCGATGGTAAACGATCGCTAAGAATTTTATCTTGAACCATTTTTTCTGCATCCATATACGCCTCATCAAAAAGAAGTTTTTGGATGGTATCTATATATTTTCCGGCATCTTTTTTATCTCGATTATAGTCTTTTCCGCCTGTCCAAATGGTTTCTTCATTTAAACAAATAATTTCATTTTTTGGATTCCCATAAATCATGGCGCCTAAACTACCATTACCTATTGGCAGCCCTTGATTCCATTTTTCGGTAGGTTGATTAAACCAAATTTTCAAAGGTGTTTTTGGTGATTCCTCTTTTTTTTCAGAACAATTAAAAAGCATCAAAAAACAAAAGGATGCGACTATATATTTCATATGTGTTTTATTTGGCTTTACACTCCAAAACAGAAATATGTAAAGCAAAGGTTAGTTTTATCTATAAAAAGCTTAATTATTCATTTCGAATCTCACTAAATAAGCCCATCCTTTTTTCTGAATCATTGCAATGCCCCAACCTGGCACATTAATTTCCGGATTTCCATTTTCTAAATGCGGACGATATAATCCTGGAGCTTTTGGAATGTTTTTCAAGCTATCTTGCAAGACAGAAAAATGCTCACCATCGGCAGAAATATTTAAAGTCTTATTGATTGATGCCAACGACACTATGCCTCCATCTTTACCCCAAATAAGCACCTCGTGACTTTTATCTAACAATGGGCCATCGTGCTTTTTAAACGGACCTTCTGGCTGATTTGCATAAGCCACATTCATTTTTGTTTTACTTGGCCCGGCTTTACCATCGGCAATAGACCTGCCTTTGTAAAACAACCAAACTTTATTATCTCGAACCAACAAACTCGCATCGTCTATACGAAAGCTATCAAAATCTGAATCGACATCGCTAATCTCCAAAACCGGATTATTTTCTACACGTTTAAATGGTCCGTTTGGATTATCGGAAACTGCTAAACCTATTGCCGTGATATCGGTAGTAGAATTGCCTTCGAACACCTTATTTTTATTTCCAGGAGTTGGTTTTACGCCTGTATAATACATGTAGTATTTATTATTACGCACCAATATATTAGGCGTAAAAACGGAATGGCTATCAAACGCTCCTTCTGCTCCTAAACCAAGAGCCATGCCTTGCTCTTCCCAAGTATGGCCTTCGTCTTGAGATGTTGCATACCAAATAGTAGCCCAATATCCCGATGTAATAGGGCTATCCATGCGGCTGTACCAAACGTAATACGTGCCATCGACTTTAATAATATCGCTATTATCGCGTCTATTATAAAGCGAATTTTTACCGATACCGGTAATATCTTGATAGGTAAATTTAACTGAAGGTGTTTCGGTTATAATATCTTCAACATTCTTTTTCTTTGTTGTTTTTGATTTACATCCTACCGAAAAAACAGTAATTATAATAGCTATAATAATTTTGAACTGCCCTTTTTGAAAGTTTATATAACGCATGTATTAATTATTTGATATTATTACGAATTTTTAAAATAACAGGTTCGTTTTTATTGAATGTTTTTTCTACTTTGAAATTAACAGTTCCGAAACCTTTCCGTGTAAACGCATCAAAAAAACACGTAAACTTAAGCTTACTGCTTTGTACTAGTTTTACTCAAAACTTATTTTAAAAACATGAGAACTGCTGCCATAACCTGGCTTTACCTGAACTCCTGTTGCTAAATATAAATAGGCTGGTTTATCGTCTATAAAAAGGATTTGTGCACGCTCTAAATGACCGTCTTTTTTACCTCGGTATGACACAGCATCTTTTAGATATTCTTCTCCTACATAGTGTTGTAAATCTTCATAAGATCGTTCTGTTTTTTCAGCAGGAAAAGAAAAACCATCGCCCGACTTCCATAATAAACCACCTCCGCTATTTCCTAAAGATGCTCTAAAATCACGACTAATCATGTATACAGAATCTTTCATTGTAAACGCATAAGCATCTTCAAGAGGCATTTTTTCTTCGGTTACCCTTGTTGGTTGATGTATATATGGACCTTCAACATGATCGGCAACCACAACACCATAAGAATACACATAGCCCTTAGGTTCTTTTCTAACCACAGATTTGTGATATAAAAAGTATTTGCCATTGTATTTAATTAATGATGGATTAGAAACTCCTAACCTTGCTGTATAATTCCACACTTCGGGATTTTTAGTTTGGCGTAAAATAGTACCGTCGGCTTCGGCTCCTTTTGCTGGTCGCCAAGTATCATTTAAATCATCGGCAACATACATTACAATACGTTGTGTTTTTAAATCGTTGTTTTCGTTAACAATAAAACAAAGCTGATATTGCCCATCAATATTACTAACCGTTGGGTTGTGTGGCGAATTAAACAAACCATCTTTGTCTGGCACAGCGATACCTACATACTCAAAAGGCCCTTCTGGACTATCACCCACGTAATGCCCAATTTCGCAATCTTTAAACCAACCGCTAAAATTTCCGGGTTGCGAAGCGGTAGACCATTGCGCAGCAAATAAATGTGTTTTACCATTTTTATCTTGTACTGGCGAAGATCCCCAAACATGCATATCTTTTTGTGCTGCAGCATTGCCAACATACTCTATTTTCATTTTTTGAGCTTGGGTGTTACAGCTAAGAAAAACAAATAGCAATGCAGTTAATAATATTTGTTGTGTTTTCATTTTTACTTTTTTATTATAATTCATTTTACTTAAAGCTTTTATTCACTCTTTAATTCTTGTGTCCATTCGCTAGCAAATCCCCATTGTTTGATAACTCGCATTTTGTAATAAATAGGAATTCCTTTTTTAATATTAGGAATGTTAAGCACTCCTTTCACTTTGGTTGTTAATTTTTGATGATACTTATTAGGACTGGTACCATAAAGGACTTCATATAAATAATCATAAGGGTTTACACTATAAGCAATAAAAACGCCATTTTCGGTGTGTTTTGTATTCCAAACAATTGGTGGAAGTTCATCTTCATCTTTTATGAGTTCTTTTACTTCTGAAGGTACGCTCTCTCCTTTATTATTGACAGCAATAAGTTGATATTGCCAAACATCACCTTGCTTTATTTTTTTGTCCTCAATATCAATAAAATTATTTGTTGTTTTCTTAGTATTGAAAATCAAACCGTCTTTCTCATATCGAACATAATACGCCTCGGCATCTTTACTTTTTTCGAAAAAAACACGAATACCATTGTTAGCTGTATTTGCAAATGTTATAACAGGCTGTTTCGGAACTTGAAACTTAACAACATCTGTGAGAACTTTGTAACCTTGCGGATCTAAGAAACTAACTTCTATCATGCTTAAGTTGTCTTTAGCACTCCACTCAAGGAAAACATCAAATGTATCATCTCCAGGAAAAATAGTTTTAATATTTTCTGTTTTTGTTTCTACAGGTTTAAAATCCGAATCAAAAAGCGTGTACTGTACTTTATAACCTCTCAATATATTTGCGGGAATATCTAACTTTTCTCTTGGTTGAATAGTGACTTTTGCATGTCTTTCTGCGGTGTTTATATTGGATACTGTCAGGTTTTTTATGGGACTAAATTCCTTTTGAACGCTATAAAAGCCTTTTTTCTTGTCTCTAAAAGAAGTTACAATTCCCCAAGCTCTGTTTTGAGAAGGAGGCGTTTTCCATCCGTCTTTACCATGATATGTACTTCTATAATCATTAAACGTCCATAAGGAAGCACCCAAAACATATTCTTTATTTCGTAATTGATTCAATATTTTTTCAGCAGGAACATCACCTAAACTCGGATCTTCAGAATTTAATTCATATCCAAACTCAGACATAAAAATTGGTTTCTTATGGTTTTTCCAGGTTCCATCTACCTTTTTCCCCCAATTCTGATATCCATTTAGCATTGCTAAACCGGAGTACATTGTTGCTTCTTTAGGTGAATTATTAGCCGAATTAGACACGGAAACAGCTATTCTATTTGGATCTAATTTTTCAGCCATCTCTATAGCACCCTTTATATAAGCATCTACTTTTGGGTTTTTAGATGCCATACCCAATTCATTACCTACACTCCAGCCTATAACTGCTGGATGATTATAATTATTTTCGATAATTCGCTGTAACCATTCTTTTGGTTTTGGATGCTCCGGATCTACCAAAACATCTTTTCCCCAAAGACCAACTTCTTCAAAAATCATAATTCCTTTTTCATCCAAATAATCGATGTACTCTTTGGGTAAATTTACATGACTCAATCTAGCCATATTGGCTCCCAAACTTTTCATTAAATCAACATCTTCTTTAATACGTTCTAGAGGTAATGTATTGCCTGTAAATCGATCTTCTGGTACCACATTAAACCCAACTGGCCTTATACTTTCTCCATTTAATAGTAATTCTAAACTATTTATTTCTAGTTTTCGAATACCAAATCTATCCGAATTTGTATGTAAAATTTCCTTGTTTTCGGATAAGGTAACCGTAGATTCATATAAATTAGGGAAATCAAAATGCCATAAATTCACTTTAGATTTTGGTAAGTGATAAGCCCATTTTACAACATGTTTATTGGTATTGGCAGGAATTATTGTTTTCACCTCACCTTGAGCTACAATCTTTCCGTTACTTTTAATGTCTATATTAAATAGTACGTTTCTAGGCGTATTACTAGCATTGCTACTCACAATTTTCACATCTAATTGAGCCGTTCCTTTTTTTAAGTTGGGCACGGCATCTATATGTTGAAACTCAATACGTGTTTTAGATGTTAA
Organism: Algibacter lectus; assembly: GCF_900112395.1. Classification (GTDB taxonomy): domain Bacteria; phylum Bacteroidota; class Bacteroidia; order Flavobacteriales; family Flavobacteriaceae; genus Algibacter; species Algibacter lectus. The sequence goes on along the minus strand of NZ_FOLN01000013.1, from coordinate 30,399 downwards.
CTCTAACCAAACTGGCCTTCTGATACCACCCCAATTCCACATAGCACCGCTTATAAAAACGTTATTAACCAATACGGTTAACCTATTTTCTTTTCCAGGGTTTATATATTCCGAAATATTAAAATGAAAAGGTAAGAAGCCAAAATCATGTTCTCCAACTAAATGCCCGTTTACCCAAACTTTGGAATTGTTGTACACAGATTGAAACACCAAACGTAATTGCTCTGTGCTTTGTATTTCTTTAACAGTAAAAGTTCTAGTGTACCACGCATCTCCAACATATTCAGAATATTCGTTTACCAAATCCCAATTACCAGGAACAGCCATAGTACCCCAAGACGCCGTATCTAAATCTTTTGCAAACCATTGAGAAGATTCTCCTTCCCCATAAGGATCTATTTTAAAGGACCATTTACCGTTTAATGATATGTTCTCATTGCTTTGGGCATAACTAAAACTTGTGACTATAAAACATAAGATTCCTATTAAAATAGGTACTTTAAAATCCATTAAACTTTTTATCATTTTAACTTCGTAAAAATTCAAATTATATCTCCGATTGATAAAACACTTTATCTTTTTACTGAGGATTTTCCGGAACCTCCTTTAAATCGAATCTTTCCAGAAACTGTCCCTTTTTATTAATAACTCTCTGCACGCCCCATTCTATCAACTTACCATTACCATTATCAGTAAACGCTTCAGGACGATATGCTCCAGGTGCAAGCGGTACATTTTTATTTGTAAAATCGTGTGTCTTTTTAAAATTAAATCCATCTTCGGCATACATAATAGATTTACGTACATCCTCAGGTCCTTCTTTCCCTATAAGTGTGGCTACACCTTTGCCTAGAGGCCAAACTAATACTTCATGACCGCCTTTTACAACAGGGTTGTTTTCATATTTCACATATGGTCCTTCAGGATTATCGGCTATAGCAACACCCATTTTAGTTTCACGTGGCGATTTACCCCATTGGCGACCTTTGTAGTATAACCAATACTTTCCGTTACGAACAATTATACTAGCATCGTCAATTCTGTGACTATCAAACTCAGTAACATTATCACTAGGAACCATTATTGGATTAGTTGGAAGTTTTACCCAAGGACCATCAGGAGAATCGGAAACAGCTATGCCTATTCTTGTTTTCGATTTTTCAAGATCCTTAGTTCTATACGGATTATTAACTCCCGAATAAAAAAGATAATATTTATTGTTAGCAACTAAAATTCCAGGTGTAAAACAACCTTCATCATCCCAACTACCATCTTTTCCCGGTGGTAAAACTTCTCCTTTTTCTGTCCAAACAAATCCATCTGGTGAGGTTGCATACCATGTTGCCCATCTAACATGATCTCCTACTTTCCAATACCAAACATAATACAAAGATCCTACCTTTATAACATCACTTGGGTCGCCTCGTTTTATGCCCTCTTCAAAACCTAATGCTTCAATAGGAGAATATGATGCTGTTACCGATTTAAAGTTCGATTGAGAAAAAACAGTACCCATTCCTAAAAAGAGCAACACTATAATTGCAAAAATATTTTTCATTAGTAAAAGTTATAAAGACAGTTATGGATTTTCTTTTAGTTTGTTTTGTTTGAAAACATACGCACAGATCTATTCAGTTATGTTTGTATATTCGGCAATTACCAAAGTTAGTATAAAACAAAAACTTATAATTATCAATTAGGGGGTATAAATGTTGAATTTGAATACATAAAAACAACTCCAACATAAACACAACAAGCTAATAATCATAAACATACAAAAAACCTCATGATTTAAGCCAAATTCCATAAGGAACGACCTAACCATAACATGAAAGCTGTAGAAACGACACCAATTATTACTCTATAAATCAAGATTATTTTAGTAGATTTTAATCTTTAAGTTGAGTAATTGGCCTTCTATCAAAACTTAAAGCACCAATATTATTTTCTCTTCCAGATAGCCACGGACCATTATAAATATCGCGAGTGCCTACGTAAAACTTACTTGGTAGGTAGGTTATAAATTTATAATTAGATGCTTTTTTCAATGTAAGAATAAGTGAATTATCTTTAACGTCCACTCTTTTAACTTCAAGAGGCATTTGTTCTAAATTTGAATCTTCCGAAGCAAAAAACTGATCTTTTAAATAATGAACCACGCCATTTACTTCACGCTTTTCTTCTAGAAGTATAGACTGATCGAAGTTTAGTATAATCTTTTTAGAACCTGTATAATTCGCACTTAATAATTTTGGAGGTGTTATCGTGAAATCGAACTTTTCGTTATAATAATCCCGCGCCACTAAAGGATAAATACGTTTGGCAAATTCTAAATAACCATCGTAAGAAAAGTGACAACCATCATGACCTGTAACACCTAGTGTGGACATAATATTTACCATCTCGTACTTTTTATCTATTTTATTTTGAACTTCACGCATTTCAGAAAGATAACTCTCTGGATTACGACCACAACCTGGATGAATTTGAAATAAATAAACTTTTTCTAAACTTGTATAAACACGTTTCCAATCATTCAAAAGCACATCAAAATTAGCTGCATATCCTTGATAACTTTCCACACTTACCGAGTTAGACTCTCCTTGATGCCAAAAAATGGCTTTAATTTTATCTTTCAAGCCTGCTTGATCGACACGATATGCTAAACGACCAAAGCTAGTTTCTAAAGATGGTTGCTCTGGATATAACATGTTTTTTTCTATTGAAGATGAACCGCTACCACCGTTAATAATACAAACAGGCACCTGATGTTTTTCGACAATTAACCGCATTAATTCCATACCCCAAGCACCAACAGCAAATGGGTTCTTTTTAAACCATCCTCCAACACCATCAAGACCTTCTAAATTTCCTGTAGCCATACCCCAACGTACTTTTCTATCGTCGTCGTTGTAAGTTTCGTAACCTGTTTTAACCCCAAAACTTCTGCAATATGGATTACTGTAAGTCGACAAGCTACTACTTGCATGAGAGTTAGATTGCCCAGTTATAATATAAGCATCTCCACAGACTACATGATCGGCAGAAAAGTATAGGCTATCGACATTATTTTTTTTGATATAAAACTCAAATCGATACTCGTGTAAGCCTGAATTTATTTCAGTTGAAACTGAAAACTTCTTATCAACCAAACTATCCTTTTGTGTATTATAAAGCACATTATCTTTAAATACTTTTAATGAAAACTCTTTAAAATCTGGAGTTCCCTTAATATTACCAGAGATTAAAACCTCAGCGGTATTACTGCTATCGCGAGCATATAACTGATAATCTTCGGGAGCTTCTGTAATTCTTATTTTTTGCGCAAATAAACTCATTGATAACAATGTAAAAGCGCATAGCAATAAATAGGAGGATTGGTTTTTCATCTGGAATAGGTTTCAGCGTTAAATATACTTTTTTATTCTGATTTTATCCACATACAATGTCCACCACCCGGAGCCATATTAGCTTTAATAACATCTCCTTTTTTCACTTTAGCCTTTCTTATTTGGTAAGCTTCGGGGTTTGTTTTACAATCGGTTTCGGGTGTATCCTCGTAAAAGGTAACCTCATAGATTTTTCCTTCTTCAAGAAAGTTTAAGTCAATATCTAAAACGCCTCCTTTTTGATTCATAACACTACCAACAAACCAATCGTTTTTAGATCGTCGTGCTGTAGTAATATATTCTCCCATTTTTGAATTCAGAATTCGAGACTCATCCCATTTACCAACAGGCATTTTTTGGATAAACTCGAATAAATCGGCTTTAGCCTCATAAGCTTCTGGAGCATCGGGAATACAAACTAAACCACTAAAAACAACTAGAGTTCTAGCTACCTCAGACACCACTGTAGATAAATAAGAGTTTAATTTCTTTGGGCCTTTTTGTCGTTTTCCGGCGTTAATTCCGGTGATATCAAAATTACCATTATTCATATCCAAAGGCCCTTGTATAGCATTAACTAAAGCCATTTTAATAAAAGTTTCGGGAGTAAACGCTTTACGAGAATCTTGCTGTGCATGGCAATATTCGCGGGTAATAGCGTTTGGAAATGTACGCCTAACACCCGTAAAAGGCACTGGACTATCATGGAAATCGATTAGTAATTCACTAGCAGCACTTTGGCTAATAGCATCACGAGAAAACTGAACATTATTCCCCATAAAACCATATTTAATACCATGCATACCTAAAGATTGAAAATAAGGAAACAACTCCTTATCTCCATATTCGCCAAATTTACGATCGTAATACAAAATAAGTTCAACATCTTTATCTTCAGCGTAAGCTATAACAGCTTCTAAATCTAACTCAGGAGTTAACTCAAAATGCCCTTTAGTAGCACGTTTATACCAAGATGCATCAATTAAAAAATACTCAATCCCTTTTTTATCTGCAAAATCTATAAAACGTTTGTAGCTTTCTGTGTTAATACCATACACAAAACCATCGGGCGCCGTATAGCCATGTACACGCCAATCCCACATGGTTTTACCAGGCTTAATCCAATCGGTGTTTTCTATTTCACAAGGTGCCGCCAAATTTACAGTAACAGTACTGGTTACTAAATCGCCTGCCGAGTCTCCAAACAAAATAACTTTCCATGGCGTAACCACTTTTTCGTTTATATATTTTGGTTTACTACTAGATACTAGAGTTCCCGATTTTTTATTAAAATTCATCGTCATGGTGCTAAAACCTTTAGATGAATACAGATCGGATTCTAAAAAAGATAAATGATTTTTATTCGATTTTTCTACAACAATAGGAAGCAACATTTTTGACGATTTTGCTTGCTCATCAGATAAACTACCTATAGCAACAGGACCAACAGGAGGATGTTCTCCGACTGTATAATAAAACACATCGTTACTAGCTAAATTATATTCAGCATAAAAATCTAATTGATCTTCTGCGGTAACATTATCCAGTTCAAATCTAAAACTAACACCGTCGTTATAAACACGAGAGAGTAATTTCCCTGTTTTCCCATTGACTTCAATATAAATTACAATTTCATTATAAAAATCTCTAATTTCACTAAACTGCCCCCAAACCGGATTCCATTTGGTATCGACTGAGTTAATTTCTGTATTTAATATTTTTACAGGAATGTTAGGCAGTATCGAAATACTAGACACACCTACCAAGACCTCGTTATTCCGGTTTAATTGATATGTTAAACCTTGCTCATTATTCTCAAAAGTTAACTCTACCTTTTTATCGGGAGAGCTTACATTTAGATTTGGCTTAACACTGCAAGCATTGAAAAACGCAATAAACAGAAGCATTGAAAACGTTAGAGAAACTTGTTTCATTTTGTAGATTTTAATTTAATTTTCGTCTTAATTAATTATACTTTCAATTTGTTTCCAGCCTTCCATGCCTTCGTTTTGCTGTTTTTCCCCTGCTGTACTTCTACCATCTAATATTATTTTTTTAAGCGCAACTTTTAACTCGACAGCTTTTTCCGGGTGCTCTGCTATTAAGTTTTTAGTTTCTTCAATATCATTTTTTAAATTGAAAAGTTGCATCTCGGGTAAATCTAATTTCTGACTTTTTATTTCGTTTGGTCGTGGGTAACTCCACCCTGCAGAACCGTTGGTTAAACACAACTTCCAATCGCCTTGTTTTATAGCAAACGACCCGTTTATGGAATGATATACTGTATATTCTCTAATATCATCTTGATTAGCTCCTACAATTAAAGGTAGCATACTATAGCTATCTTCCGCTTCGGTGTCTTTAATGTTATAGCCAGAAACCTCGGCACAAGTTGCAAAAAAATCGACAGTAGAAATAGTTCTATCTGTTTTAGAGTTTTTTAAACCTTTGCTTGGCCATTCTACAATAAGTGGCACATGATGTCCGCCTTCGTAAATATCGGCTTTCATGCCTCTAAACACATAACTGGGGTCGTGTTTTACTTTTGCCAATTCTTCAAAATCTGCTTTTGGCGAACACCCATTATCACTAGTAAATACAATTAATGTATTTTCTGAAATGCCTTGCTTTTTTAATGCTTCTCGTATTTGGCGAACCACATCATCAACCTGCATTACAAAATCGCCATACATATTGGTATTACTTTTTCCTAAAAACTCTGTAGTTGGTAAAATAGGTGTATGCGGTGCAGGCAAAGGAAAATATAAGAAAAACGGATCTTTCTCAGTCGATTTTTCTTCAATATAACTTACAGCTCTATCTGTTAGATCTTGCAAAATATTAGCGTGAACAAAATCGTCGGACGTTGGTCCTTTTCTCCAAACACCTTTTTCGTCTACCGAAATAGTAGTTTTTGTAGGCTCCATAGTTGGTATATCATTTTCAACAAATACATAAGGCGCCATATCTAAAGATCCGCAAAACCCAAATGAATAATCAAATCCATGTGTTGACGGTCCATTTTTAATGGGTACCGAAAAATCTACTTTTGGATTAGTATGTAGTTTTCTAAGCGTGGCTTCTGTTTCTTCATTTACAAAAGACCAGTCCCAGCCCATGTGCCATTTACCAATGTAAGCCGTACTGTAGCCTTGTGTTTTTAACATGGTTGCTACAGTAACACGATCTTCTTTTATCAACGATTTAGAATACCCACCAAGCACACCACTTTTTAAACGACTCCTCCAATTATAACGTCCCGTAAGAATACCATATCGTGTTGGTGTACAAACAGCAGATGACGTATGTGCATCTGTAAACATAACACCATTGTTCGCCATATTATTAAGGTTTGGCGTTGGTATTTTTCCGTCAGGATTAAAGCATTCTAAATCTCCATAACCTAAATCATCTGCTAGAATATAGATGATGTTCGGCTTTTTAGGTTTCATTAACTCCGTATCAGAACTTATTTTATTCTGCTGTTTTGTTTCATCTGAAAAACTTGAAAAAACAAGACATAAAACAGAGGTTAAAACTAAGAGTGTGCTTGACGTTTTTATCATTGTATTAGAATCTTTTAATCGTACTATTTTTAAATTAAATAAGTTGAAAACGCTGTATATACCCGCTAAGGTAAAAAATTATGTATCGAAAGTTAATCCTTAACCACTTTTAACATTTTAGAACCATTAAGGCCATCTAATTTTAATAAATATAGACCTTTAGAAAGGGTACTTACATTAACCTCAACATCTTTAGTATTTATTTCGTTAGTTAAAACAATCTGTCCGTTAACAGTATATAATGTGTAGTTTTTAAACGAAGTATTAGGTGCAGATATCATTAATTTTTCTGACACTGGGTTTGGATAAATTTTAACCTCAACATTATCTATAGTTGTAGTTGATAATGTAATTTCCGAAGCATAAACCTCTACCTCGGCTAATGTTAATGCATTGGTTCCGTTGTCTAAATCTATTCGAACAATTTGACCTAGAACGCCTCCTGTTTCTGCGATAATATATTGGTCTGGATAATCGGCATAGGTTTTACTATACACCGTTTCGTTATTACTGTTTATAACAGACACTGTAAAATTGGACATTCTTGCCTTACAACAACCATCTGTTCTATTAAAAACTTTAATATCTCCGATACTTTTATCTGAACCAAAATCGACTTGCCACCATGGATTTGCTTCCCCATTTGTAACGGTTACAGAACCTCCCCCAAAGTTTCCATTGGTATCGCCATCTATTGCTAATTCAGGTCCTTTATTAAATGAAGGATTGGTAGAAGATTGCGTAGCGATACCTGTTGGAGCGATATTAACAGGTTGCGCCTCATCTTTTAAATACAAATCCATCCAAGTATAAACGGCATTGGTTAAAGTACCATTATTTAAGTTTACAGCATTGGCAGCATTATATAAAACTAAACCATCAACCTTATTTTCTATGGCCTTCTCCAAACGCGTTCCTGTGCCTTTAGCATCATTATGGTTTACTTCAGAATCCCAAACTGGTAAGTTTCTCGCTTTTGCTAAGTTGATAAACGTAGACCATTGCCCATGATTAAAGCCTAAATTATGAGATGCAGCCACCGTAATATAATCTTCTATATTGGTATTATTAAACATATCGATAGCTGCAGGAAGCCCCCAAGTACAAGGACCTATAAGCTCTGCGCCATTTACATTATTATGAAGTGTTGAATAAATTTCATGTATTTGATCTACGCTCCAAGTACTGCTAGTTGCGCGTCCATCTTCATTAAAAGGGTTTAGCCATGTACAGTCAGGATATTCTGCTGAAAACTCTAAAACTCTTGCAATTAACTCATCGGTTGCCGCTTGCACACCGTTAACCGATGGCACAGTACCATTAAGCATATTATTAGCTACACGCGCTCCGCCTCCACCTTGTGCTGGATTTGCAAAAATTAAAAAACCTTGTGCTAACGCTTGTGTATAAAAATAATCGAACATAGGTTTATTCGGGTTAAGATCTACACCATTTGTATCTCTACCAAAAAGCGGAATACGAATTCCGTTTACTTTCATTTCGGTAAATGCTTTCAATAAATTATCGGCATGTGCTTCTGTTAAAACCTTATTGGTAATAAAAACTTGTTTTACATCACCTAACACATACTCCATATCGTTGGTGTAAATAGTTTGGCTAAACACCGTAAAACTCGAACAGCAAATCAATAAAGCAATGCATAACGTTTTAATGTTTTTTGAGTAATTTTTTAATCTCATAATTTAAAGTTTAGTTTGGTTTATTTAGTTGAATGAAAAGGCCTATTTCAAAAAGAATTAATATGAATGAAATAAACACTTTCCTCTAAAACCAAATCTAAGGTCTTTTAGCATTTTAAAATTCTCAATTAAGGAACCAATATGTTGCAATATGAGTGTGAATGAAGATAAATAGGCTATTTCAAATACCCACAGTTTAAATAAACATGTTCAAAAAACAAATAATGAAGTTATCTATTTCCTCTTTTGAAGCGCCACTTTTCGTGTTGTTAAAGGAAATTCTGCATGTTCTGTTCTAGCTGTTTTTAGAAGCGCAAGCATTTCATTTAATTTCTCCGCTTCTTCTAAGGCAAGATTTTTCGTTTCACCTATATCTGTTGAAAGATTATACAACTCAGGACTACCTTCAAGTTTCCAAACCAATTTCCAATTGTTTTGACGAATAGCTTGAATAGGGCCTTGCTTCTCGTTAAACTCCCAATACAAATAATCGTGTTTTTGTTGTGCTTTGCTATTTCCTAGTAATTCAGGCGCAAAAGAGATGCCGTTAATATCTATATTAGTTGGTCTAACGCCGACGAACTCACAAACTGTTGGTAAGAAATCCCAAAAAGCAGACACGTGAGTACTTGTTGAACCTGCAGGTATTTTTCCAGGATATTTAGCTATAAACGGAATGCGAATACCGCCTTCATACAAATCTCGCTTTCCTCCTTTTAAATCGCCGTTACTATTAAAAAACCGATCCTTTTTTTCGTATTCAGGTCCGTTATCACTTGTAAAGAAAATAATGGTATTATCTTCTATTCCTAATTCTTTCAATTTATCAAACAACTTGCCTAAATCTCTATCCATTCGAGATACCATACCGGCGTAAGTTGTATTGCCTTCCTTGTCATTTTTATAATGCCCTTTTGTATTCATTTTACGTTCTGGCCAACCTAAATTTTGATAAGGTTTCTTAGATTCTTCGGGAACCGTTAATTCTAAATGAGGAATGGTTAAAGCTAAATACAGAAAAAGCGGATTTTCCTTTTCGTTTTCCACGTAACTTAAAGCCTCATTCACAAAAACATCGTGTGTGTATTTACCTTGTTTTAGAGCAAAATTATTATCCTTTAAAATAAAAGCTTCACTATTACGGTACAGAGTGTCCCAGTAATAATGGTGCGCATGACGATGCTCTTTGTATCCTAAAAAATAATCAAAACCATGTTCCGATGGCATATTTTCTTTATCTACACCTTCAGAAAGTCCCCATTTACCAATAACAGCTGTTTTATAACCCGCTTTTTTAAGTTCGGTAGCAACTGTTATTTCATTACGTTTAAGATTTACAGGAGTACCACTTTCTGTCCAAACAGGATTTCCTCTAACACTAGCATGACCTTGATCGTAACCCGTTAACAAACTAGCTCGCGATGGCATGCAAACTGTAGAACCTGCGTAATGATTAGTAAATACCATACCTTGAGCTGCTAACTCATCGAGGTTTGGTGTTTTAATTTTAGTTTGCCCATAAGGTCCAATGTCGCCATACCCCAAATCGTCGGCCATTATAAAAATAATATTCGGCTTTGCTGCCGATTTTATTGTTTCTGAAGTTTTACAACTGAAAATCAACAAATTGAGAATAAGAATTACGGCATGTGTTTTATTAAGCATAATATTCTAGATTTCTTTATTCTGAAATAAACTTGTTATTGTTTTAATTGTTCAAAAACCTGAATTAACTCTTGCAATTTTTGAGGATTTACTTCAGCTAAATTATTTTGTTGCCCTTTATCTTTCACAACATTAAAAAGTTTGTACTCTAAAGACACACCTGTTTCTGTCCCTACTTTCTTATTCATTGAAGCACCTTTGTACGGAGGAATCAAAATCCAATCGCCACTTCGTAAAGCTGTATTAGATTTCGCTTCAATAATTAAATGCTCACGTCCCTGCGCTGCTTCACCTAATAATGCCCTTAATAAATTTTTGCTATCCGTAGTGTTTTCATCAACTCCAACCAGATTTCCTAAAGAAGCCATTAAATCCATTTGACAAACAATAGCATCGGAGACATTAGGCTTAATATGATTTTTCCAATACGTAATAAAGGGCACGCGAGTACCCGCTTCAAACAAACTGTATTTACCACCTCGCAAACCTCCTTTTGGGTCATGATTTCCAAGTTTTTCAACAGCATCATCATAATACCCATCGTTTAACACAGGCCCATTATCACTAGAAAAAACAATTAAAGTATTTTCTAAAACGCCTTCTTCTTCTAAAGTCTTAATAAATTCACCAATACACCAATCGGCTTCTAGAATAACATCTCCTCTTGGTCCCATGCCCGATTTACCAACAAAGCGTGGATGTGGAGTTCTAGGCACATGTGGTTGTTGCATAGCGTAGTATAGAAAAAACGGATTCCCCTTATGTGTTTTTACATAGTCTTGTGCTTTACCTAAGAAATGATCGGCCATATCAATATCACTCCACTTAGCAGCTTCACCACCTTTCATATACCCAATTCTAGGAATCCCGTTTACAATACTATTATTATGTCCGTGATGCCATTTCATGGTGGTCAGTTCCGGATTTGTTTTAGCAGTAGGTTCACCTTCAAAATTCTTTTTATAATTAACCTCTATCGGGTCGTTTTTATCAAGATTTACCACATTCCCATTCTCAATATATACAGTTGGCACACGATCTTGAGTCGCTGCCAAAATATACGATTCATCGAAACCTACCTCATTAGGGCTAGGTTTAATAGTTGTATTCCAATCTACATTTCCAGAACCTAAACCTAAGTGCCACTTACCTATAATGGCGGTTTGATAACCTGCTTTAGCGAGCGTTTTTGGCAAAGTAGTTTGCGCAGTACTAATTAATAAAGGAGCATCGCCTGGTAATATTTTAGCGTCCTTATTTTTCCATGGATACATCCCTGTTAATAATGCATAACGACTTGGTGTACAAGTGGCCGACGAAGCGTAACCGTTGGTAAATTTTACACCACCATCTGCCAAAGCATCTATATTGGGTGTTTGCAATTCTGTAGCTCCATAACAACTTAAATCGCCATACCCCAAATCATCCAAATAAATAACAACAATATTTGGTTTCGGCTTTTCAACATCGTTCTTAACTACCGGTTTCCGAGTATTGCTTTTACAACTAACAACTGCAAACATTAAAGTAGCGGTGAATATTAAAACGGGTATTATCTTTTTTATCATTCTATTTAATTTAGCTTTTATATAAAAACTTCACTTTAAAGTGAAGAAACACTTGGTAACAAACTTAACCACTTTATCTATGGTATATTTCTCAATTAAGGGTGAATAATGTTACTTATGGTGCTCTTTAAGCTTAAAACCAATGAGCAAAACCTATAAACACCCAAAACACACCTCGACTTGTTTAAACCTTACTATTTATAATTCTAGAAAATAAAACAACAGAATAAAGCTTCAAAAAAAGAAAAAATACACAATTTAAAAGCATTGTAAATTTTAGTATTATATGTTTTTTTAGCACACCATTAATTCAATTTTTATCTAATTTGTTACTTTTAAAAACAAAAAACCATGTCATTTTTTTTGCTAAAAACCATGTATTCACTTCGCTACTTATATGCTAAATTAATCAGTATGTACTTTAAATTAATCTAGACATAAAATATTCTAATTAGAGACGTATGTTGCAGCAAAAAAGCCCAAAACCACACCATTTGTAAGTTTAATCTTAAGAAAATTTGTTAAAAGCAACATTTTGAACCCCAATTTGAGAAAGCAAAAAGAGGTAAACCCTTTACTTTTGACAGTAGATTATCCTAAATAAAGTTATAGGCGTTTGTTAAAGATTTCCAAGAATTAAATTTAAACAAATGATTTACTAAAGAAGGAACTAAAAAAAACAATCAAACTAACTAAGCTAAAACATTAAAACTATGAGTATAACATTTCTATATTCTCTTAACCCGGAAAACTCTAATTTATGAAGGAAATAAAACTATTTATATTATTACTATCCATCTCATGGTGTTCTTTTTCTCAAGAGGTAATTCAGGGTGTAGTAGCAGATGATTCTGGAATGCCAATTCCTGGTATTAATATTCTCGAAAAAGGAAAAGCAAACGGAGCTGTAACAGATTTTGATGGTGGATATAAAATTACCGTAGACCCAAATGCCGTTTTAGTTTTTTCTAGTATTGGGTTTCAAACTCAAGAAATTAAAACAACAGGCAAAACAACTATAAACGTGACTATGAAGGAAGACATTCAAAGTCTTTCCGAAATTGTTGTTGTTGGCTATGGAGCCCAAAAGAAAGAAAGTGTATTAGGCTCGATAAGCCAGATAAAAGGAGAAGAACTATTAGATTCAGGTTCTAGCAACGTTACTAATGCTTTAAGTGGAGCCTCACCCGGCCTTGTTGTTGTACAAGGTTCTGGACAGCCCGGTGCCGATGACGGCGATATTTTTATTAGAGGTAACGCAAACCCACTAATATTAGTAGATGGCGTAGAAATTGTTGGTGGATTTGCCAACATAAACCCTAGAGATGTAGAAAATATAAGTACACTAAAAGATGGTGCTGCAACCGCTGTTTATGGTATTAGAGGTGCAAATGGTGTTATCATTATTACAACAAAACGAGGAAAAACTGGTAGACCAAAAGTGAGTTACAACAGTGAGTTTTCTGTAAAATCTGTTCTTAACGAACCAGATAATGTACTAGATGCTTTTTCTGCACAAAGTGCTTTTAATACAGGAATATTAAATGATCAAGCTTATACTAGTGGATATGCGTCAGCTGTAGATTTAGCACATTGGAGAGATGGTGATTTACCATACATCTACCCAAATACAGATTGGTTTGATGTTGCCATAAGAGATGATTATGCAACTAGTTTAAATCAAACTATTTCTGTTAGAGGTGGGTCTGATTTTGTAAAATACTATGCATCTGCAGGGTATTTAACTGAAGGTGATATTACTAAAACAGAAAAACTTTTTAATTACGATCCTAAATTTAAATTTAAACGATACACGTTTAGAGGGAATTTAGACTTCGCCTTAACTAAAACTACGCGTTTAAATACAAGTGTTAGTAGCCGTTTAGAAGATAAAAACCAACCTGGTAACGGAAGTGACATTAGCTTCCTAGGACTTTACAACTCAGCACCAGGTGGTGTAGTACCTGTTTATCCTGCAAGTGTTTTAGAACAATATCCAGATCCATTTTTCCCTGGCTTATCAGAACCTAGATATGGAACTGGAAGAAATATTTACACAGGTATCAATGCTAGCGGGACTTCTCAAGATAACAAAACTGTTTTTTCTATAGATTTAGAACTGGAACAAGATTTAGATTTTATTACTGAAGGCTTAAAATTTACAGGAAAATACAATTACATAAGTTCTTACACCACACGAAGTAGAATTGCTTATGACGCCACATTAGATCCTAGATTAGACACTTACACTTTAGACCGAGACGGATCGTGGATTTCTGCTGAAGGCGTAGAATATGAGCGTCCTTTAGAATTTATTTTAGGAAGTGAAACAATTAACGATAGTCAAGAAATTTCTTATCAACGTGCACAATTAAATTACCAACGCTCTTTTGGTAAGCATAGTGTAACCGGTTTAGCACTTGCTAGTCGTAACAAACGTGTGAGTAATACAACATTCCCTTTTTATAATGAAGATTATGTAGGTCGTGCTACTTATAATTATGACTCCCGTTACTTCTTTGAACTAAGTGGATCTTATAATGGAGATGAAACATTTGCAGAAGGTTACAGATTTAAACTTTTCCCTTCCTATGCCGTTGGAATCAATCTAGCCAAAGAGAAATTTGTAAAAGACAATATTCCTGAAATTAACAACTTCAAAATAAGATATTCTTATGGTGAAACTGGATCTAAAGCCGGACTAGGCAGTAACCGTTGGCAATACTTAAGCTTCTACGATTTTTATGGGGAGCCTGGTGCTGCTAACACTGAGAAAAGACCAAATTCGAGATATTATTTTGGAATAGATATAGACGATCCACTTTTAATAGTTACAGAGTCTCAAATCGGTAATCCTGTGCTAACATGGGCTACCGTAGCAAAACAAAACATTGGTGTTGAATTCGGTTTCTTTGATAATAAAATATCAGGAGAAGTTGATTTCTTTAAAGATTCTAGAACCGATTTAATCAGTATTCCTGGTGCTATATATCCTGCTTTTTATGGTTTCTCTGCAGATTTACCTTTTGTTAATTTAGGAGCTTCTGAAAGTCATGGCTATGAAATATCTTTAACTTATAAAAACAAAACTTCAGGAGGGTTTAAGTATTCTGCAACTGCCTTCTACGGATTTAATGAAAATCGAATTCTTAAAAGTGCTTTAGATGGCCCTGGAACAACACCATACACTTCAATTTCAGGAAAACCTGCAGGAGCTTCAGCTTTGTTACAAACAGATGGTTATTTTCAAAATATAGACGAAATTGTAAACTACCCTACAGTTAGTGGTACGCCTGGCTTAGGAGATTATAGATACATTGATTACAACGCAAATGGCGCCATAACAGGCACAGCTCTAGATGATCAAGTTAGATTCGATTTACCAAATGCTCCAAAAAACAGTTATAGCTTAAAGTTAAGCGGTTCTTACAAAGGTTGGTCACTTAGTGCATTAATTAACGGTGTTGAAGGACACAGAGGACTTGTAAATAGCGATTTAGCATTTGCACTTCCCGACGGACTTGCCACAGGGTTAGATGAGCACTTAGATTACTGGACGCCTACCAATACAAATGCGGCATACCCTGCTTTACATGCTGTAACAAACCCAAACTTAATAAATGATTCTACAGCTAGAATTGTAGATTTAGATTACATCAAATTAAGAAGTGTAAACCTTGGTTATAATTTTGATATGAGCAACAGTAAAACATTAAGTGATTTAAGAGTTTATCTTAATGGTAATAACCTTCTTGTAATTTCTGATTTAGATTACGGTGATCCTGAAGCAAACAATCCTGGGTCTTACCCAATACTTAGAAGAATCAATTTAGGTATAAACATGACTTTTTAAAATAAAAAAATTATGAAAACAAGAATATATACATTTGCTTTAATCTGCATTTCTTTTTTTACAAGTTGTGAAGATTACTTAGACAAACAACAAGATTTTGAAGGCCTAGATGAATCTGATGTTTTTGAAGATATTCGTTTAGCAAAAAATGCTTTAGATGCTGCTTATAGTTATTTAATAACAGATGTAAGTGCTCCAGGCCAAGGAGGAGATTGGCTACCAAACATGACGATGGCCGGAGAAGGTTATCCGGGTAGATTATGGCAGACGTTCCCACAAACCTACCCTATATATGCGCAAGGAGACTATGTTAGCTTAATAAACATGCCGCCTTACAACGCTAATGGAACTCCTGTAGGATCAACACCAAACTTTACTTTCAGGTATTTTGATTCTTGGAAAGGCATTAGAGCTATAAATACTTTTCTTGCAAATGTTGATAATATAAACAACGGAACTGAAGAAGAAATAAACGGCTTAATTGGACAAGCTTATTTTTTAAGAGCTTTCTTTTATCACTTGCTAACCAAACGCCACGGTGGACTTATTTACTTAAAAGAAAACTTACAGTTAGATAGCTCTTTAGATCATGAAAGAGAATCGTACCAAAGTAACCTAGCAGACATGCTAGAAGATTTAGACCAAGCAACTAACTTTCTTCCTGTAGCTTGGGAATCGGAAGATGTTGGACGCCCAACAAAAGGTGCTGCTATGGCACTAAAATCTAGACTTACATTATTCGCAGCTAGTCCATTAGTAAATGAGTCTAACGATCAACAAGCATGGATAGATGCAGCAACAGCCGCTTCGGATCTTATCAATTATGCAAACGATAACGGTTTATATACACTTATTGATGCAAGTGCAGCAAACACTATAGATGTAGACCATAATGGTGATGATCTTTTTCTAATGGAAACAGAAGAACTAGAACCATATAGAAGTATTTTTATTGGTCCTGGTATTCAAAAAACAATTCCATCAGAAGTTATTTTTTCCGAAGTAAATCAAAAGTTTTTTGTTTTTGGAGCGATAGTAAGTCCTACTCCTAGACATACATTAACGGCTGGATGGGACCATTTAAGAGGAAATGGAAGCCCTATGTCAATCGGTGCACTAGCTAATTTTGTAGATAAATTTGAAACAAAAAATGGTTTAGCCATTGCCGATGATCCTGATTACAACCCACAAGAACCTTTTATCAATAGAGATCCTAGGTTTTATAATGCTATACTATTTGATGGGGTAACAGATTTAATAGTAGATCCAAATGCTTGGAATTTAACAGGTGTTGTTGATTTAGCACAAGTAAATGAAGAAGGAAACTTGGGATTAAATTTACACGATCCGGGAGGTAATCCAAATTTATTTTGGAGAGTTAGAAATCTTACAGGTCTTAGAATTAAAAAATGGTTACCAAACGGAGCTAGATGGTCTGGAGCCGGTGGTAGAAATCATCATGTAAATAATAATATTTTCAGAATGTCTGAAGTATACCTCAACTATGCAGAAGCTGCAAATGAGGCCTATGGTCCAAACGGAGCTGTACCAGGATCTAGCTTAACTGCTTTACAAGCTATTAACATGATTAGAAATAGAGTTGGAATGCCAAATGTAAATGCGGCTTACACAGGTTCTAAAGCACTTTTAAGAGAGCGTATTAGAAATGAACGCGCTATTGAGTTGTGCTTTGAAGGTATTAGGTATGATGACATGAGACGATGGAAAATAGCACACCTAGAAGAAAATAAAAAGGTTGAATTTTTAGAAATGCGTTGGCAAGGAAGTGAATCTTCACTATACCCTACTGGTTTTAGTTTTGAAAACGTAGAACAAAGTCAATTAACAAAAACGTTTGATGAAAAGCATTATTGGTGGCCAATTCCTAATTCAGAAATTGAAGCAGTACCTACATTTCTACAAACAGAAGGTTGGTAATCAATAATTATTTAACGCTTTTACAACTAACAGAACTAATTTAATTTATAACAGAAACAGATGAAACTAAACATAACAAGATTAAATGTTTTTATTTTCTTCCTACTCAATGCTATAGCTATAAATGTTGGTGTCGCTCAAAACACACCTTTAAATAGTCTAGCAGATCAAGATTCGCTCCAAGTAAAAAATGATGACGAGATATTAAAAACACCATTTGGAGTTTTTAATTTAAGTCAAACAACAGGAGCGGTATTTAGAATTTCAGGAGACCAATTGAGAAAAACAGGAGGAGATAATTTATCAGAAGCATTAATAGGGCGTGTACCTGGTTTAAGAATTATTAGACAAACCAATACACCTGGTACAACAGGAGATTATAGCTATGTATTAAACGGAGGTACGCCTTACGTTTTAGTAGACGGAAAACCAAGAGGCTTATTAGTCGATTTAAGAGAAGTAGAAGAAGTTCTAGTACTTAATGATGGAACTTTTAATTCTTCACTTGGTAATTTTGGAGATAACGGACTTATTTATGTGATTACAAAAGGAGGGAAATCTAAAAAACCAGTGGTAGAAGTTAATTACCAAAGAGCCTTAAACACAGCATCTAGACTACCTAAATTACTATCAGCTTCAGAATATGCGGAAGTCATTAATAGAGTTTCAAATAACGATGGTTTAGGTGATGTTTACAGCCCAGAAGCTATTGCGGCTTATAACAACGGTTCTGATCCTATCAATTTTCCGAACATAAATAATCAAGACACGTATTTAGAAGATTTTTCATCATCTAATTTCGCATCGCTTAACACCTATGGTGGGGGAGAAAACGCGTCTTACGGTGCTTTTATAGGGTATTCTGACTGGGAAGGTTTAGAAAAAGTAGGCTCTAAAATAAACGGTAGAAATCTTAGTTTTAGAACTAAAATTAATGCAAAAATAAACAACTCTTTAAGAGCTCATGCTAGTGTGTATGGCAAATTTGGAGAAAACAATAGACCAATAATAGGTGCTGATGCTATGTTTTTAAATATTACTGCAACACCTGCCAATGCCTTTCCTTTAAAAGTTGGCGATTCTGCATATATTGTAAGCAATGACTTTGACACCAATTTATTAGCAGAATTAGAAAATGGTGGTTCAAGAACTGATTATACCGCAAACATGGTTTTTGATATCGGTTTAGATTTCGATTTTAAAGATATTGTACCAGGTTTAAAGTACGATACATATTTAATGATGAGAACGTTTAATACGCACTCTCTTATAACAGACAATCAACCGGGTTTATATACTTTAGAAAACCTTCAAGATATTGCGGGGCAAGACTCTTTAGCTTTAAAGATCTATAAAAATGAAGTTTTAGATTTAGATATAGGTAGAACGAATCAAAATAACCAAAGAGACTTTACCTATGCTGGTAACATTAGTTATATTAAACAAATGACTCAGTCTACTTTAACCTTAAACCTTAATCATCTTTTATATTACGCGCCTAATAGAACAGCCACGCAACCAGATAATCGTAATTTAACTTTCAATTTAAATGGATCGTTTGCTTTGCAAAATAAATACATTCTTTTTGCAAACCTTAACTCTAGCAGCAGTTCTAAGTTTATTGGAACTAATAGAACCAATTTCTTCCCAACTATGGGCTTTGCTTGGGTAGCATCAAATGAAGACTTCCTAAAAGACAACAAAAGCATTGATTTCCTTAAATTTAGAACGTCATTTGGTCAAATAGGTACAGAATATACGGCTAGTACATTTTTATATTTAGATACTTGGGCAGGAGGTAGAAATAATGGCACAACATTTTTAGGGACAGCCAATATTGCTCAAAATAAATTTGGATACTCTTTATCTACAACCGCTAACGAAGCTGTCGATTGGATTGTATACAACCAAATGTTTGCTGGTTTTGAATTAAACATGTTTAAAAAATTCAATTTCAGCTTTAACTATTTTAATATTCAAATTGAAAATCAAATTACAAAAGCTAGCGAACTATATGCAGATGCTTTAGGTGGAGATGCTTATTTACCGTCATTAAATTTTACAGATAGAAGAAATAAAGGTTTCAATGCTAACATCACGTTTCGTGAAAACAAAGGTTCTTTTAAATACTATGCTGGTATAAATGCTGGATATAATAAAATTGTAGGAGAAAAAATATCTGAAGTACCATATCCTGATCAATACAGATTGCAACAAGGCCAAGCCGAAGATAACATTATGGGCTACATAAGTGATGGCCTATTTACCGCAGAAAATATTGGTAGCGCCTTACCTCAATTTGGTGATGTACAAGTTGGTGATATTAAATATGTAGACCAAAATGGAGATAATGTTATAGATAGTAGAGACCAAAGAGCTATTGGTAACCAAACACCTAGATTAAATTACGGCATTAATATTGGAGCAGAATACAAAGGCTTTAATTTAGATGTTGTAGGAGCTGGAGTTGGTGGATACGATATTAACCTTGGGTCTTCATCATACTACCAACATAGAGGTTTAAGAAATTACTACGGAAGTGTAAATAGTGATCTTCCTAATGGAAATGCAAACCCACGATTAAGCACTATTGGCAGCATAAACAATTTTAAAACTTCAGACTATTGGTTAGTTAACGGAAGTTACTTCAGAATTTCTAACGTAGAGTTAGGATATTCTTTACCAAAAAAGGGACCGTTTACTAACGTGAAAATATTTTTAAGAGGTAACAACTTAGCCTTATTTAGTAAACTAGATGATTTAGACCCTGAAGATATGAGAGCTGGATTTTTTGAATATCCTTCAATGAGAACCTTTATTCTAGGGACTTCTTTGAATTTTTAATTAATGAATGGTAAAAAAATAAAACAATGAAATTAATCAATAAATTATTACCAATTATTATCCTGACACTAGGGTTTTCTGGATGTAGTGAGTTTTTAGAAGATGAAATTCAATACACACAAGAAGAAATTGTTGTAGAATCAAGACAACGCTCTAGAGGTCTAATAGACGATATTTATACCGACTATCAATTTAGATATTTCACAGATTTTGGAGTTGAATACCTTACTGATAATGGTGTTTTAAATTCTGAAGAAACAGATTTAGCTACCGGATATTGGGGACCAACAAGCAACCCTTACAATTATGTTTGGCAACAGTCTTACAATAATATTAGACAAGTATATCAATATATAGAACTTGTTCACGATACAGGATTACCATTTTTACTTAACCCCAGTGATGCTGAAGAAAACGAGCGTGTTTTAGCTAGATATTATGGTGAAGCTTTCTTTTTAAAAGCTTGGGCAGAATGGGAATTACTTAAAGTATTTGGCGGACCATCTGCAGATGGAGAAATGTTAGGTTTCCCTATAGTTAATGGTATTTTAGAAAACGAAGACTATGCTTCATTAAGCAGAAATACATATGATGAATGTGTTAACCAAATTAATGCAGATTTAGATATTGCTATAGCTAATCTACCACTTACATACTCAGGCACAGGAGGCGATAATCCAGGTTATAGTGTAGAAGAAATAGGTAGAGCGAGCGGTTTAGCGGCTTATGCTTTAAAAGCCAAAGTAGCATTATTCGCGGCAAGTCCTGCATTCAATCCTTCTAACGATATTTCTAAATGGGTAGACGCAGCAGAAAAATTTCATGATGTTATTGAACTAAACGGTGGATTAAAATCACTTAGCGCTTTTGATTTTAGTAATGATGATAATCCTGATCACATATGGAGAATGCGTTCTTCATTAAATAACAATGCTTTAGAAAACCGTTTATACCCACCTACTTTATACGGGCAAGGCGAAGTAAATCCTTCTCAAAACTTAGTAGATGCTTTTCCTTCTGCAAATGGATATCCAATCGATATGACAGAAAGTTTATATGATGCTTCTACACCATATACTTCAAGAGATGATAGATTTTATAAATTTATTTTCTATAATAATGATCAATGTTTCACTTCTGAATCGTGTACAGATTTTACAGCTTTAGAAACTTTTGAAGGCGGTCAAGATAATTTTGGTGGATTCATTAAAAGTGAAGGCACAAGAACAGGTTATTATTTAAAAAAGTTTTTGAATAACTTAGATTTCGATCCAGCGGCTCTTAACCCTACCACTACCCTAGAAAAAGTTTATGTTCAATTAGGCTTTACAGATATGTATTTAAGTTATGCAGAAGCTGTAAATGAAGCTTACGGACAACCAGATGTAGCTCCAGCAGGATTTAATTTCTCTGCAAAAGAAGCATTAGCTATGGTTAGAAAACGTGCAGGACTTAACACCGACCCTTATCTAGACGAAGTTTCAGCAAATAGCGCAGACTTTAAAACACTTTTAGAAAATGAAAGACGTATCGAACTATGTTTTACAGGCGAACGTTTTCATGATTTAAGAAGATGGAAAAATATCGTTAATATTGAAGATGTAAAAGGTGTTAAAATTACTAAAAATACAGACGACACTTTTTCTTATCAAAATATAGATGTAGAAAGAAGAAACTACGAAGCTAAAAATTACTATTTACCTTTGCCATATAGCGAGTTGTTGATAAACACTAATTTGAAACAAAACCAAGGTTGGTAAAAAACAATAAAATAAAGATTATGAAGAAAAATAAATTAAAATCGATTACTCAATCATTCGCTCTTTTATTAGTGATTGTATTGGGTGCTGCATCATGTTCTTACGACGATTTTGTTGAAAACGAATTTGAATTCACTTCTGTTTATTTACCAAAAGCAGAAATAGACCGTACCTTTATAATGGGTGAAGGCATGCAAATTGGTGTAGGTGTTGTTTTAGGCGGGCGTTTATCTAATACAGAAAATGTGGAAGTAACCTTTTCTTTAGATGATGTACTTGTAACCGATGCAGGAAATACCGTATTACCATCAAATTATTATTCTCTTGTAGATAGTGAAGGAAATCCAGCAGACAATAAAATAATTATTCCAGCAGGTAAAACACAAGGGTTTGTTTATGTAAAAGCAGATTCTATTAACTTTCTTGCAGATCCAGTATCTTTAGGTAACAATTATGCATTAGGGTTTAGATTGGAGAATGTTGTAAAAGCAGATTCTATTTTAGAAGATTTAAAATCTTCTGTAATTTCATTTTCGTATATCAATCAACTTTATGGTAATTATATACAAACAGGTCAATTTGAAAAAACTAACGGAACTACAGAAACTGTTGTTTACCCAGGAGGTATTACAGACGATTTGGAGTTAACAATGGTAGCCCCAAACACTTTGGTTTGCAATGGTATTGCAGACTTAAGAGGTGCAGATAAAAAAATGAATATTATAATTGCAGATGATAATACAATCACTATTGACACCGCTAGCGGAGGTGTTGCCATTACCGATGATGGTGGCTCATCATACAATCCTGAAACTAGAGAGCTAATTCTTAATTATTCTTTTGATTTTAATGGCGTAAGTTACGTTGCTAAAGATGTTTTTGATTTCAGAAACCGTGTAGTAGATGGCGTAAACCAAATAGGTATCTAGTTTTTACTTATAATAAATATAAAAGCCTCTCATCAAGTTTTAGACTTAATGAGAGGCTTTTATATTTAATCATTTTACAACAAACTTCATTCAGTTCTGAAGCATAACGGGCTATATTGTAAGAACTCAAAATACTTCTCGTTATAAAATTCATTTTAAATATTTAATACCATTAAAAAAAGGGATGACAACGTAATAATTCTTCATGTTTTAAGTGTATTTCATTTCTTAATAAAAAAAGATTTTTAAAAGACCCTAAGGCACTTTTATTCTTCAGAAAAAATGTAGAAGCATATATTAACAGAAAACAATAGGCTGATATTTCTGGCGCACCATCAACATCAACCTATTATATTTTCTTAATTATTAATTTTTTATTACTTCATTTTAAATGAGCTTTCAATCACATAAACCTAGTAATAACATTCTGCTTTCTTAACAACTCATTCTATCTATTAATATATATCCAACCTGTTTTTGGTTTAGAACCATTACCTAAATCTAGAACATAATAATACGTCCCAACAGGTAGCTCTTTTGCCTCGTTTATGGTTACCCTTCCGTTAGAAGTTCCATCCCAAGTATTAGAATATCCTTTGGCTTGGTAAACAATATTACCCCAACGGTTATAAACCTCCAATTTATTATTTGGATAGTTTTCAATACAACTAATTAAGAAAAAGTCGTTATCGCCATCACTATTTGGAGAGAACTCGTTATATACTTCCAAACATTGCGGTGTAACAAAAGCGGTAGATGTGTTGTTTGATGTATTCATATCCATTCCACCATCTAAACTAAAAATAGTCGCTGTATTTAAATAATCTCCAGTACCTAAAACTTCAACCGTAATTTCTAAAAGTTGTATATCGCCTTCATTTAATACAGGCACCGTCCATTCGCCATCCAACTCAGAATAAGTTCCGGCCGTAGCTATGTAAGAGGTAAATTCATATCCACTAGGAATAAATTCTTCAACTACAATATTATTTGCCGTTACAGAACCTTCATTGGTTAAAGTAATAGTAAAAACAACTTCGTTATTAACAACTGGTTCTGCCTGATCTACAACTTTATCAATGCTTAAATCTGAAGCTCCACCAAAAACACTTACTGTTGCATCATCTGGATCACCATCATTATCTAAATCGGCATTTGTTGCATTATCTGGATCATCGGAATCTTCCCGGATTGAAGTTGTTGAATTAACAATTGTTGCATCTACAAAGGCTGTATTAACTACGCTACCTGCATCAATATCTTCAACCGTTACCGCATGCTCCGCGTTAGCTGTAAAGGTTTCTCCTGGCGCTAAAGAGGCCACAGTTGATCCACTTGTAAATGTTGCATTAGTATCTGATAAAATGATATTTAATAAAGTAACATTACCAGCATTGGTAACTGAAATACTATACGTTAAAACATCTCCAATATTGGTATACGAACCAAAATCGACAGCTTTAGTTACATCTAAAATAGCCAATTGTGGCGTAACGGTTACTGTTGCATCATCTGGTTCTCCATCGCCATTGGTATCATTATCTGTAGTATTATTTGGATCATCAGAGTCATCTGTAACTAAAACTCCTTTAGGATCTTTAGCATTTACAACTGCAGTATTTGTTACCGAACCTGTATCTAAATCACTTTGTGTAATAGTATGGTTTGCTCCTAGCATCATGCTTTCTCCTGGTGCTAATGTTGCGATAATGGCAGGAGAAATACTTCCTGCATCAGCATTGATATCAGAAATTATAATATCTATTAAAGTAACATTACCTGTATTAGCAACTTCTAAAACATAAGTAATAACCTCTCCTACGCTATCCCATAAACCATCTGGCGCTAAATCGGCCGCTTTGGTAAGCGAGATTGATGGTGATTGAGTAATACTCGTTACTGTTACATCATCCGGATCTCCATCGGCATTAGCATCAACATCTGCAGTATTATTTGGATCATCAGAAATATCGCTTACAGCATTACCTAAAGCATCGGTTGCATTTACATTCGCTGAGTTTGAAACCGTTCCGGCATCTAAATCTGTTTGCGTTAATGTATGTGTT
Source organism: Algibacter lectus (assembly GCF_900112395.1). Lineage (GTDB taxonomy): Bacteria > Bacteroidota > Bacteroidia > Flavobacteriales > Flavobacteriaceae > Algibacter > Algibacter lectus. The sequence continues at coordinate 5,121 of NZ_FOLN01000013.1, read as the reverse complement.
GCTGTAACAGAAACACTTTCACCAGGAACTAATAAGGTAATATTTGCTGGAGAAATACTACCAGCATCGGCATTAGCATCTGTTATTAAAATATTAGTTAATGTAATGTTACCTGTATTGGTTACAGTAATATTGTAAGCGATTTGCTCTCCAACACTATCGTAACTTCCATCGGCAGCCACTAAGGCTTCTTTAAGAATACTTATTTTACCTTCTATTGGTAAACTTGTAATGGTATCATCGTCTGGGTTTCCATCATTATTATCATCTACATTGGCTGGGTTGTTTGGATCATCAGAATTATCTGAAACATCATTTCCATCAGGATCCTCACCTGTAACCACTGCGGCATTTGTTATACTGCCCGAATCGATATCAAATTGAGTAATAGTATAAACAGCTGTAAATGTTGCATTATCTATTTGACCAGGAATTAAATCTATAGCAGTTCCATTTACCGCAACTAACGGATCTGAAATACTAATATCGGTAACGGTTACATTTCCTGAGTTAATCACTTCAAATGCATAACTAATAGTTTCACCTACATTGGCAAGACCGTTTCCGTTGGCATCATTAAAAGTTCCTGTTTTAGTTAAAGTTAATTCTGGGTTTCTAGTTAAACTTGTTACTGTTGGATCATCTGGATCTCCATCACCATTAATATCTACATTGGTTGGGTTATCGGGATCATCAGAGAAATCGCTAACATCGGTTACAGTACTTCCATCAATATCTTGCCCTATGGCCAGAGCAGTATTTGTTAAATTACCAGAATCGATATCACTTTGCTGAATAGTATAAACTGCAGAGAAATTAGTATTATTAACTTGCCCAGGATTTAAATCTATTGGAGCACCCACAACACTTACAATTGGATCTGTAATTGTAATTCCGAAGATGGTTACATTTCCTGTATTTCTAATATCAAAAACATAAGATATTGTTTCACCTGTCTGTGGAATTCCATCAGCATTTTCATCGTTAAATGTTCCTATTTTATATAATGATAATTTAGGATCTCTTGATAAACTAGTAACAGTTGCATCGTTATTATTACTTGTTGTTGGATCATCAGAATCATCGGTTATTGTGTTTCCTGATGGATCTGCACCTGAAACCGTAGCCATATTTTCAACACTACCTGTATTAACATCGGTTTGATTTAAAACATATATTGCTGTAAATGTAGTACTATCCGTTTCACCCGGAATTAAAGTAATAGCGCTACCTGAAACTGAAACTAAAGGATCTGTAATAGTTATCCCAGAGATAGTCACATTCCCTGTGTTAGAAACATCAAACGTATATTGAATGGTTTCTCCTGCCTGAGCTAAGCCATCCTGATTAGCATCGATAAACACACCGGTTTTGGCGACGCTTAATTCCGGATTACTTGCTAAAGTTGTAACAGTAGCATCATCTGGTTCGCCATCTCCATTAGCATCAAAATCGGTAGCATTCGTCGGGTCATCAGAAATATCTATTACATTTGCACCATTAGTATCTTCACCATTTACGGTTGCAGAATTTGTAATACTACCAAGATCAATATCGGCTTGTGTAATAGTATAAACGGCATAGAATGTTGCATTATTTACTTCGGCTGGCATTAAAGTTATTGGTCCGCCATTAACCGTAACTAAAGGATCTGTAACCAAAATATTAGTCAGCGTTACATTACCTGTATTCGTTACTGAAAAATTATATGTTAAAGTTTCATCTTTTTGAGGTATACCATCGCCATTTTCATCATTAAACACCGATAGTTTTTCTAATTGCATTGATGCGTTTTGAGCAATAATTGTATTGGTTATATCGTCTGGTTCGCCATCTGCATTAGTATCATTATCTGTTGCATCATTTGGATCATCCGAATCATCTGTAACAACATTCCCGAATGTATCTGTACCAGAAACCGATGCTGTATTGGTAACTAATCCTGAATTTATTTCATCTTGAGTAATGGTATGTATTGCCGTTAAAGAAACACTTGTCCCTGGCGCGATACTTGAAATAACTGCAGGTACAATACTTCCGCTATCGGCATTGGCATCTGTTACACTAACATTAGTTAAGGTTACATTACCTGTATTGGTTACTATTAATGCGTAAACTATTTGTTCTCCAACGGTATCATAACTTCCATCTGTTGCTGGTAAAGTTGCTTTAGTTAAACTAATACCGCCTTGTACTGGTAGCGTGGTAATGGTAGCATCATCTGGTTCGCCATCTCCGTTAGCATCAAAATCTGTAGCATTGGTTGGATCATCAGAAGTATCTGTCACTCCACTTCCGTTTGGCGCTTCACCATTAACTACAGCCGTATTACTTATGCTTCCTGAGTCGATATCCGTTTGAGTAATGGTATATACAGCTGTAAATGTAGTGTTATCATTTTCAGTTGGATTTAGGGTTATTGCTCCTCCCGAAACCGTAACCAAAGCATCTGTTATAGTAATACTATTAATAGTAACATTACCTGTATTTACAACATTGAAGGTGTAGCTAATAGTTTCTTCTACTTGAGAAATACCATCGTTATTTTCATCTACAAAAACACCTGTTTTAGTCACACTCATTTTCGGATTAGCCGCTAAAAGCGTTACCGTATCATCATCAGGATCTCCATCGCTATCCACATCGTTATTTGTTGGGTTATTTGGATCGTCTGATGTATCTGTCACAGTATTACCATTTGGATCTTGTCCTGAAACTAAAGCCGAATTACTAACACTACCCGAATTAATATCTGCCAATGTTAAGGTATAGGTTGCTGTAAATGTTGAATCGTCTCTTTCGTTTGGAAGAAGATCGATAGGACCTCCGTTTACTGAAACCAAATTATCTGTTATTACAATATTTGTTATGGTAACATTTCCTGTATTTCGAACATCAAAAGAATAACTAACAGTTTCACCTACTTCAGGGAAACCATTTCCATTTTCATCATTAAACTGAGACGTTTTTAATAAGGATAATTTAGGATCTTGTAACAATGTTGTAACCGTAGGGTCATTATTTGCTGATGTTGTTGGATCATCGGAAACTGCACTTACAAAAGTTCCTCTTTGCGAAGTTCCAGATACCGTTGCGGTGTTAGAAACATCTCCTGAATTTATATCATCTTGCGTTAAGGTGTAAACAGCAGTAAACGTAGTATTATCTATTTCGGTTGGCGCTAAAGTAATTGGTGCTCCCGAAACAGTTACTAAAGGATCTGAAATAGACACGCCGTAAAGCGTTACATTCCCTATGTTAACCACATCAAAAGTATAAGCTATAGTTTCTCCTACTTGCGCTACGCCATCTCCATTAGCATCAATAAAAACACCTGTTTTAGAAACAGCTAACATCGCGACTTCATCAAAATTAAATATAGTCGCATCATCTGGCTCACCATCGCCATTAACATCAGTGTTTGTAGTATTATTTGGATCATCTGAAACATCGAGAACTTGATTTCCTTTAGGATCATTACCCGATACGGTTGCCGAATTTGTAATACTTCCTGAATCAATATTAGATTGAGTAATGGTATAATTTCCGAAGAACGTTGTAGCGTCAGAACCTGTAGGAACCAAATCTATTGGTCCACCATTGACAGTAATCAATGGATCGCTAATAGAAATATTAGTTAACGACACGTTTCCTGTATTAGAAACTGTGAAGTTATAGGTTAAAGTTTCTCCTTCTTGAGGAATACCATCGGCGTTTTCATCATTAAAGGTTACTACTTTTTCTAAAGACATTGATGGTGTTTGTTCTAACACTGTAACTGTAGCATCATTAGGATCTGTTGTACTCGGATCATCAGATACATCTGAAACCTCAGTTCCACAAGGATCAAAACCAGATGCTATAGCACTATTTATAACTTCGCCTGCATCTAAATCGGCTTGAGTAATAGTATGCGATGCGTTAAAAGTAACCGTTCCAAAAGCTGGAATTGTATTAAAAGTTAAAGGTGAAATACTTCCTGAATCGGCATTTACATCGGAAAGTGTTACATTGCTTACTTCAACTTCATTAATATTTTCTACTATAATTTCATATTGAATAACCTCTCCAACCGTATTATAACTTCCATCTGAAGCAGCTAATGTCGATTTACGAACTACAAGTTCAGCTTCCGGGCTTACGGTTACAATATATTGATACGGATCTCCAAGACATCCGTCTGCTGATGTTGGCGTTATGGTATAAATTATAGTTTGAACAGCTCCTGAAGTATTTATTAAATTATCTGTAATTGAATTTGCTGTTGAAATTGTTGTTGTTTCACCATTCACATTACTGTTCTCATCGGCCACCCATGAAAATGTTGTTCCACTTAAATCAACATCCGTTGTTAAATCATGATTTAAAGCAATATTACTACACGTTGCATCTACAGGTAAAACAGACACAAAAGGTTCTGGATTAACAGACACTAACAACTCGAATGTGTTCCCTTCGCACCCATCAGAATTAAAAGGTGTTATAGTATAAAGTATATTTTGAATTACTCCACTTGTATTCGTAATAACATCTGATATGATTGTTCCGTTACCATTTGCAGCACCACTAACGTTTGTATTTGGAACAATTTCCCAAGTAAAGGTAACTCCTGATAATGATGATAAATTAGCTAAATCGTAATCCATAGAAACATCACTACATACCGTAACATCGGTATCCGTAATCTCTAAAGTTGCTGTTACATCTATAGTATATGTATAAGTGTAAACCGAAGTATTACCAGCACAATCTGTATAGGTAAATGTGTATATTTTTTCACCATCACATAACGGATCTTCATTTTCTGTAACAACAGGAATAATGTTATTTCCACATACATCGATTACTACAGGAGCAGCTGGTTCTGTAGCATCTGCAACATCCATAACTGTACTCGAATCATTCGTTGGAACCACCGGTAAAGTCGTAGTTTCAATCGTATATGCATACGTGTAAACTGACACATTATTTGCACAATCGGTATAAGTGAAGGTGTAAGTTTTATCGCCTTCACAAACCGGATCGGTGTTTTCTGTTATTACAGGAACAATGTTATTACCGCAAACATCAGTTACTGTTGGAGCTGTTGGTTGAACCGCATCTGCTATACATTCTACGGTG
>NZ_FOLN01000003.1 GCF_900112395.1 Algibacter lectus | reverse complement strand
AACGCGTTACCTTGCTAAGCGGGTGCAAATATAAAACCCTTTTTTAACTCTCACAATAATTATTTAACTTTTATTTTAAAAAGATTTAATACCTCTTTAACCTAAATACTAAACAATATACTTATGAACTTTCTAGCTAATTACGTTGCCGTTTTTAGCGGCTGCAAACTTACAACCTTTTCTGAAACTCACAATGTTTTTTGATTCTTTTTTTAAAAGTTTTTTACCGCTTTTAAAATCTTAATCAATCAACCTGCTTATGAACGTTACCCGTTTAAAGTTTTACCTTTTTTAGCGGGGTGCAAATATAGATCCCTTTTTGGTTCTGACAACCTTTTTTATGAAGTATTTTTAATTATTATTCGAAATCATTTTAATTAATTGATTTTTAATATTTTACAATACTTCTTTTTTATTAGATTTTACTGTGATTTATATATTTAGTTGGATAACGCTTTACATCTCCGTGAATATAGCGCCATTTGCTGTAATTCTTACTTTTATATTTTGTTGCTTTTATTCGATTAGACTTGAGTTTTATTTCATTTTTTATGATTTAAGCAATAAAATCCTCTTATGTGATAGAGAAAACAAATACAATCTATTTGTTTTTCTTCTTCTATAATATGTTATACATATATTTTATAATAAAACTTACTACTATATAGACATCCTTTCTTAAGAACCTTATATTCTATCTACTTTAAAATTCATGTTCCTTATATATTGTAATATTATTAAAGACTCGATACCTCAACAGATTTAAAATTCACTTTTGAAGAAAATAAGCTTAACGGCCCAGCTCTGCGTTAGGGATTGAACGGCATGTTTGAGCTCTTTTTGTGTGGTTGCACCTATGCAACACAAAAAAGCGAGTAGTGAAAGCCCGACTCTTGATGCACGACTAAGGGTGCAGCAAGAGTAACGCCCAAATTATTCTAAAAGAAATATACCTATATATAATGACTAGGTTTAATATATTTACCGCATGTTTATGAATTCGACTTTTTTAAAACTTAATAAGCAGCCGTTGCTCCTTGCCCTTTTCTCTGTTTTACTCTATTGGGCTTTTGCTTATAGTTTGGTGCGGACCGATTATGTAAAGCTTATTGGGCTCTATGTCGCCTTGTTTGTGTTGTTTTACCGTTTGGTATCTGTTTTTAAAGACAACATTAAGCTTTTAACTTACTTAGCTTTTGGATTTAGGGTGATTTTTGTTTTAGCTATACCGAACTTATCTCAAGATTTTTATCGTTTTATTTGGGATGGACGAATGATTTTAGCTGGTTTTAACCCGTATCTCTTTACGCCTGAATCGTTTATAAATTCAGAACAACTACCTGTCGCGCAAGCCGAAACTTTGTACGCAGGAATGGGCGTGCTTAATGGTAGCCATTTTACAAATTACCCACCGATTAATCAACTTTGTTTTTTTATTGCTGCCCTTTTTTCAGGAAAGAGCATACTAGGTTCTGTGGTTGTTTTTAAACTCCTTATTATTACCGCAGATTTTGGAACGTTTTTTTATGGCAGCAAATTACTGAAACGACTCAATATTCCTGTCTGTAATATTTTCTGGTATATTTTAAATCCGTTTATAATTATTGAACTTACCGGAAATTTACACTTTGAGGGTGTAATGATTTTCTTTTTAATCTGGAGTTTGTATTTACTACATTGTGGAAAATGGCAATTTGCAGCTGTAGTTTTAGCTTTATCGATTAGTGTTAAGTTAATTCCTTTAATATTTCTACCACTGTTTTTTAAATGGTTTTTATTGAACACTGATGATAGTGCTACGAAAAAACCAAATTGGTTGAACGGCTTTTGGAAGTTAACTAGCTTTTACAGTATTGTTTTAATTACTACGCTCTTATTATTCTTGCCCTTTTTATCTGAAGCGTTTTTTAGAAACTATGCTAAAACGGTTGGCTTGTGGTTTCAGAATTTTGAATTTAACGCAAGTCTTTATTATATAGCTCGTGAAATTGGATATACGTTTAGAGGTTATAATGAAATTGGTATTATAGGAAAGGTGACTCCAGTTTTAGTTATTCTATTTATTTTGATTGTTACTTTTTTCAGGAAGAACAAAACTATGGTTGAGTTGATTTCGGCTATGTTGCTTGTTTTATCTTTTTATTACTTTACAGCAACGACTATACATCCTTGGTATGTTGCAACCCTTTTAATTTTGAGCGTTTTTACTAAATATAAGTTTCCGTTAGTATGGAGTTTTGTAATTATACTAAGCTACTTGGCTTATGTAAATGTTGACAAAGCTGATAAATCGGAAAATTTATGGGTAATAGCTATAGAATATATTGTTGTGTACGCTGTTTTTATTTGGGAAGTATTCCTGAAGAAGGACATTAAAAAACTTAAAGCAACTTAAGAAGCTGTCTTTATAGTATGTTTTGATTCTGGTTTTTGAATAAAAAAAATATCGACCACCATTTATTTACATGATGATCGATATAGTATATTGAACAAGCTAAATACTTGTTTGACTTATTAATTATAATGTTTTAGCAACAGTATTTATTGCTGCAATAGTAAAATCTAAATCATCGTAACTTAAAGCATCTGTAATAAACCAAGTTTCGAATGCACTTGGTGCAATGTAAACACCTGCATTTAGTAAACCGTGAAAAAACGCTTTGAAAGTATCGTTGTTTCCTTTTGCTGCCGAATTAAAATCGACAACCTCAGCGTCATCAAAATGAATAGAAATCATAGATCCTACTCTATTAATGGTGTGTGTAATATTATTTTCAGTTAAAACCTTAGCGATACCCGTATGCAAGTAAGCTGTTTTCTCTGCTAAACTTGTGAAAATTTCAGGCTTGTTGTTCAACTCAGTTAACATTGCTAAACCTGCAGCCATAGCTAACGGGTTTCCGCTTAATGTTCCTGCTTGATAAACGGGACCTATTGGCGCTAGGTAATTCATGATTTCGTTTCGAGCAGCAAAAGCCCCTACAGGTAAACCACCTCCTATTACTTTACCAAAACATGCAATATCTGCCTTGATGTTATATAATTCTTGAGCACCACCTTTAGCTAAACGGAAGCCGGTCATGACTTCATCAAAAATTAAAAGGATATTATTTACTGTACAAACTTCTCTTAGAGCTTCTAAAAAACCTTTTGTTGGAGGTATACACCCCATATTACCAGCTACAGGTTCTATAATAACACAAGCAATTTCATTTTTATTCGCTTCTACTAATGCTTTGACATTTTCGATATCATTATAAGTAGTCAACAAGGTGTCTTTTGCCGTACCTTTTGTAACCCCAGGACTATTGGGTGTACCGAAAGTACTTGCGCCACTTCCGGCTTGAATTAAAAATGAATCGGAATGTCCATGATAACATCCCGCGAATTTTATAATTTTATCTTTCCCTGTAAAGCCACGTGCTAAACGCACCGCACTCATACAAGCTTCGGTTCCCGAATTTACAAACCTAATTTTATCAATATTAGGCACCATAGAAACCGCTAGTTCTGCAATTTGTGTTTCTATTTCGGTAGGCATCCCAAAAGACGTGCCTTTTTTAGCTTTTTCTATTACCGCATTTACAACAGGCTCGTGGGCGTGCCCTAAAATCATAGGTCCCCAAGAATTAATATAGTCTATTAATCGGTTGCCATCTTCATCGTACAAATAAGCACCTTTGGCTTCTTTTACAAAAATTGGCGTTCCACCAACTCCATTAAACGCTCTAACCGGAGAGTTCACACCTCCAGGAATTACTTTTTCTGCCTCAGCAAACAAGGCGCTACTTCGTTTATAAATCATATATATTATTTTGGACTCACTGTTAAAATTTGTCCTATTTTTATGTTATTATCTTCTAGATCATTTAGTGTTTTTAACTCTTCAACACTAATATTATGCATTTTCGATATATAATATAAGGTATCTCCCTTTACAACAACATGCGTTACTTGTTTTGGAACCTCGCGAATACTAACCACATTAGTTTTTGCGTTCACTTCAATTTTATTTCTTTCTTTTAAATTTGAAGAAGCTTTTCTACTATCATATTTATCCAAATTATAACGTTCGATTAAACTAATTAATTTAGCAGGATATTTAGGATCGGTTGCATAACCCGCAGCTTTTAAGCCCTTAGCCCAACCTTTGTAATCGTTTTTTTTCAATTTGAATAAACCAGCATAACGACTACGTTCTGATAAAAATAATGAGTGATCGCGAAAAGAATTGCTAGCATCGTCATATTTTCTAAAACATTCTTGTGCGGCATCATCATCATGATAAATTCTATCTCCATCCCAAGTATGGCATTTTATACCAAAATGATTATTGGCTTCTTTAGCAAGACGTCCATTTCCTGAGGCCGATTCTAATATACCTTGTGCTAAAGTAATACTTGCTGGTATATTATAACGTTCCATTTCGTCAACAGCAACTCGTGCATAAGTTGCTATATATTCGTCTGTAGCATTTGCATATGTTGTAGTGGAAACTGTATTACCAGATGTTGTTCTAACCGCTTCCTTTTCATTGTTTTTTACAACACGCTCGGTTTTAGTCTTCTTCTTTTTAGTAACTACTGTTTTTTTAGATTTACAACTAAAACACACAGCTACAACACATAGCAACATTAAAAACTTCTTCATTCTTTCTCTATTCAATTAATGGTAAATTTTTCTTTTTCAAATTAACGTTCATTCCTTTAATACCTTGTAAACCTCCAGTATGTATCGCTAATATTTTTGAACCTTTCGGGAATTTTCCTTTTTCAATTAAATCGAAAATACCATATAGCATTTTTCCTGTATAAACAGGATCTAGTGCGATGTTATTTTCTAACTTAAACTGATTAATAAAACTTACTAATTCTGAATTTATTTTAGCATAACCTCCAAAATGATACTCTAGAATTAATTCCCAATTTGTTTTGGTTGCAAATTTACTAATATCTTCTTGTAAAAAGTCGCCTTTTAAAGCCGGAAAACCCAAAATTTGTTGATTTGATTTTGAAGCATTGATAAGTCCTGAGATTGTCCCTCCAGTTCCAGCAGCACAACAGATATAATCGAAACTAGCGTCTTCAGCGGTTAAAATTTCCTCACAACCTTTTACAGCTAAAGTATTTGTACCTCCTTCCGGAATATTGTAGAAATCTTTAAATTCTTCTTTTAAGCTATTTATAAAATCTGTAGACGTTTTATTTCTATAAGCTTCACGCGATACAAACTTAAACTGCATACCAGATGCCTTAGCATAGCTTAAAGTCGCATTGCTATCAATTTTATCAATTAGCTCCTCACCACGAATAACACCAATAGTTTTAAGTCCATAAATTTGACCCGCAGAAGCTACAGCTGCAATATGATTAGAATAAGCTCCACCAAAAGTAAGCAGCGTTTTACAACCTAAACCCTGAGCTTCAAGAATATTATATTTAAGCTTCCGGTATTTATTTCCTGAAACAAAATCGTGAATAGCATCTTCTCGCTTTAAATAAAGCTCTACAGTACTATTATCAGGCAACTTCACCCTTTGATTTACGCTATTTTCCAGTTGAAAAATCATGGTCTCAAAGATACTTTAAAAATCTCCAAAACCGGCGTTCATTTAAATATTGTAAGTTCCTTTCGTTTACATAAGCTTCTTTTTCAAAGGAAATATTTATGTAAGCCACGTGCCAATTTTTATGTTGAATAAAACGAAACACAAACTCTAAAACATACCATATATAGAAAGGAAGAATAAGCAGCTCTAGTTGTTGCTTTAAATGAATTTTTTCGTGATTAAGTAACACAGTATCATTCTTCATTTTTTTAGTTTTCAAAAACACGAATGGATATAAGGTAATACCAGAATACCCTTTTGGAACTAAATATTTAAAAATGAAAACCATATTATAGAGGAAACAAAAACCAATCCAAGATATAAAAGTTTTCAGAAATAAATAATTTGATTTTACGCTATCTTTGTAATCTATGAAAAAAATTATCCCAATTGAAGATGGCGATTTTTACTGGACACCGGAAGGTTACCGTTGTTTTACAGCGCAATACTTACTAAAACGAGAATATTGTTGCGAAAGCGGATGCCGCCATTGCCCTTATGGATTTAATGAGAAAACAAAGAATAGTAAACGTTAAAATAATCACAGCCGATTAAAAAACAATATATTGGTATGATTATTGATACTTTTAAAAAACACAAAACCAACTTAAAATCAATGAAATAACTAAAAGTTGTACATTGACAATAAAAACCAAAAAAACGCTTCCTTATGAAAACATTTTTAAAAACATTACCGCTTTTAGCCTTGTTGATCGTGGTTACTTCGTGTAGTTCGGTTAAAGTTGCTGCCGATTATGACAAAGACGCTAACTTTAATAGCTATAAAACATTTGCCTTTTTTAAAACAGGTATTGACAAAGCTGAAATTAGCGATTTAGATAAACGACGTATTTTACGAGCTATTGAAGCCGAACTTATTGCAAAAGGCTTTACTAAATCTGAAGATCCAGACTTATTAATTAGCTTATTTACAAAAGCAAACCAACGTGTTGACGTTTACAATAACTCTTGGGGTAGAGGCGCCTGGGGTTGGGGCGGTTACGGTGGCTTTGGTCCTGGATGGGGCTGGGGTTTTAATCAACCAAGCGTATCAACATCTACACAAGGTGTTTTATTTATTGATTTAATCGATGCCAAGAAAAAAGAATTAGTTTGGCAAGGTATGGGTAGCGGTTATTTAACCCAAAATATGGAAAAGAAAGATGAGCGCATTAAAGAGTTTGTTTCGGAAATTATGATGAAATATCCTCCGGAAGCGAATAAATAATTATAAAAAAAGGCGATTCTAATATTAGAATCGCCTTTTTTTATATCTCACTTTTGAATTCCTATTGTAAGCTTAGCTTTAAAGCATCATAAGATTGAGAATCAATACCTACTAACCCGTATTTCACTTCGCCTTGCTTTATTACCGATCCCTTTATATCAAAATTTTCTAATTCAGTTTTAAACTTTTTATTAGCAGAACTTGCTGCTATTAAGTTTCCTGCTGCTAAACCAGGTCCTAAAATTAAGCCTACAGGCGTTGAACTCGTTGTTTCTTGTAACCCATACTCGTTTGTTTTAGTTGTGTAAAAATTAACCGGAGTTAATAACAAATAAAACAAATGTGTTGCCGGGCTTTGTTTTAAAGTTTTGAAAGTTTTCTCTTTATCTAAAACATAAATTTCATTTCCGTTTGCATAAACCAAGTTTAAATCTCTTCCGAAAACTAAATCTCTTTCAGAATTATTAGAAATTTTTACAGCTACCAATCGTATACCTTTTTTATCTTCTTTCTTAGAGTACTTCTTATCGAGCAAATCGTATTTATATTCTAATGTTACTCCTTCCGCTTCAGCTTTAGATACGTAATTTAAGTTATTTGGCTCAATCACTCTGTAGCGTGATGCACAATTAAAGAAAGATAGAACAAAGGCAAATACACAAAGTAGTTTATTAAATTTCATATAGGTGATTTTTAAATTTGAGCGAAAATAAAACTATTATTAGCTTACCACCAATACATATAGTAGAAATGAAAGAAGACCATTATTACACTCTACACAATCAAAATAAATGAAACAAAACACTATACCAATGAATAATTCGTATTTTTACATAAGTAAAACCGTTTATCTTTATGGATACATCAATAGAACCAAACGCTATTTTAAATCGTTTACCAAAGCATCTAAAGCAATTTATAAAGCCACAAAACTATACCGATTACTCAGCAATAGATCAAGCAGTTTGGCGCTATGTGATGCGTAAAAATGTTAGTTTCTTAAAAACGGTAGCACACAAATCGTATTTAGACGGACTAAAACTTACAGGAATCTCTATTGATAGTATACCCAACATGTATGGCATGAATCGTATTTTAAAAGATATTGGTTGGGCCGCTGTAGCCGTAGATGGGTTTATTCCGCCAAATGCTTTTATGGAATTTCAAGCTTATAATGTTTTGGTTATTGCCAGTAACATTAGACAATTGGAGCATATTGAATATACTCCCGCTCCCGACATTATTCATGAAGGTGCAGGCCACGCTCCTATTATTGCAAACCCAGAATATGCCGAATACTTACGTCGTTTTGGAGAAATTGGTTGTAAAGCTATTTCTTCAGCTAAAGATTACGAACTCTACGAAGCCGTTAGACACTTGTCTATTATAAAAGAAGCATCGAATGCTAACGAAGACGATATTGCTTCCGCGGAAAAAAAGGTAGAACATCTACAGCAAAATATGGGTACACCAAGCGAAATGTCTTTAATACGAAATTTACATTGGTGGACAGTAGAGTATGGATTAATTGGTAGCATTGAAAACCCCAAGATTTATGGAGCCGGCTTACTATCTTCTATTGGGGAAAGCGCATGGTGCATTACCGATAAAGTAAAAAAATTACCGTACACAATCAACGCAACTTATCAAGATTTTGATATTACAAAACCACAGCCTCAACTTTTTGTAACACCTAATTTTGCGCATTTAAGCTTAATTTTAGAAGAATTTGCCAATACCATGTCTGTTAGAAAAGGCGGTCTTTTGGGTGTAAAAAAGCTTATTGAATCTGAAGCTTTAGGATCTATAGAACTGAGTACAGGACTTCAAATTTCAGGCGTTTTCTCTGATGTAAAAGATAGTGACGGACAAGTAATTTACATACAAACCAAAGGCAAAACAGCTTTAGCTTACCGAGAAAAAGAATTGGTTGGTCACGGCACCAAAAATCATACTAACGGTTTTGGTTCGCCTATCGGAAAATTAAAAGGTATAAACATTGCCATTGAAGATATGAGTCCGCGTGATTTAAGCGCCTACAATATATATGAAGAAAAAGTAACCACACTAGAATTTGAAGGTGGCGTAACCGTTTCTGGAGAAATTATTACCGGCAAACGCAATCTTCAAGGTAAAATAATTCTTATCAGTTTTAATAATTGTACTGTAACGCACTTAGATTCTATATTATTTAAACCAGAATTTGGCATCTATCATATGGCCGTGGGTAAAACGGTTGTTTCTGCTTTTTCTGGTCCTGCCGATTTAAATAGTTTTGATTTAATAACACATAAACCTTCATCTAAAACTATTCATATTAAAAAATCTAAAAGACGATTAGAACTCGAAAATCTCTATCAACAAATTAGAGACTATCGTGAAGAAAAAAACAAGACCATTTCGAGAACAAAAGTACTAGAAGAACTTATAGAAAACCACCCGACAGATTGGCTTCTAGCTATAGAAATTTTTGAATTGGCTTCTATTGAAAATGAAACCAAGCTTTGTAACAGTATTGTTAAACACTTAGAAACCGTAAAACAAAACAGACCAAACGTTGGGCAATTAATTGACGACGGATTAGAAATTGTTAGAACAACTAAACAGCTCGCTTAAACTTAACGAAAGCGTTTTAATGTGTTTTTTGTGAACTCACTAAGCACTAACTTTCCGCTAATTTTAGCGCGTTCGCTTAGTAAATCGTCCCAGTGATCGGTACCGACCCACATCACTTTTTTCATTTCCTTTACTGCTTCTTGGTTATAACTTGCTAACTTAGTCACCAACACTTTAACAGCATTATCGAGTTCTTCTACGGTTTCAAACACTTCAGAAAACAAGCCTTTTTCTTTTGCAAATTCCGAAGAAAAAAACGTTTCTGCATCTATAGTCATTTGCGACATGGCATTCTTGCCAATTTTTCTAGAAACAGCAGGCTCAATCACAAATGGACCAATACCAATACTTAATTCACTTAATTTAATAGAAGCATATTGGGTTGCTAAACAATAATCGGTCGCTGCCGCCAAACCAACACCTCCACCAACACTTTTACCTTGCACTCTGCCAATAATAAACTTTGGGCATTTTCGCATGGCATTAATCACTTTTGCAAAACCAGAGAAAAACTGAAAACCTGTTTCTTCATCTTCAATCGCTATTATTTCATTAAAACTTGCTCCGGCACAAAATGTTCTATCGCCTCCACTTTTTAAAACAATTACATTTACATCATCATTTTCACCAGCACCTTTGATAGTTTGCGCCAGTAAATCTAAAATATCGCTTGGCATAGAATTTCTATTGGGATGATAAAACTCCACATATCCAACTTTATTCTCTATATTTAACGTTACGTATGGTTCCATGTTTATTTAATAAATTAAGATTTGAATATACATAAAATTATTAAGTAACAGCAGTTACATTCTTTTAATAAAACATAACCATATTTGCTTAAAATTATAAAAAATGGGACTATTAAATTTTCTTTTTGGAAACAAAAACAACGCTATAACCGAGTTTAAAGAAAAAGGTGCGATAATTATTGATGTGCGCACACCTGGCGAATACCAACAAGGCGCTATTGTAGGTTCTAAAAACATACCGTTACAAACTATAAATACTAAAATAGATTACATAAAAAAGCTTAACAAGCCCGTTATTACATGTTGTGCAAGCGGCGGACGCTCTGCAAATGCTGCAAAAATTTTAAAAACAAACAACATAGAAGCTACTAATGGCGGCGGCTGGAAAAGCCTACAGGGGAAACTATAATTTTAGATTAAGTAGTTCTTCTGTTTTGGTAATTGGCGTACTATTATATTGCAGTGTCCAGCCCAAAGAATTGGTTAAAATATAGAATTTAGAAAGCTCGCTTATTAAACGGTTTTGCGCATTACTTTTTAAATCTGATTTTTCTAGTTTTTTGTCTAAAGATTTATTGACAATAGCTTTAATATCATTATAATCTTTAGCTTCGAAGGGGTTTAAAAAATCGGCTTGTATATCGTAGTATTCAAAATCTGGACTAATTTTGATTTCTTCTTTTGGAATACTAATAATAGTTAATGTTTTAGTAGCCTCATCGACCTGAAATTCAATTTTACTCAAATCGTAAGCAATAGTAACATCGGCATTAACAACTACGAGTGCCTTTTTTTCTGAAGTTAAGTAGGCTCCAAAAATGTCTTTAGAGTTTTTGTAATTAAATACCTCACTAAAATGCCCTTCGGTTACTATTAGTTTTCCAACATTTTTTATTTGCTCTTGTATAAGTGCCGAGCTCTCTTTAAGAACCATTTTATCTTCTTGTTTTTCACCACAATATTTAAAGGTGAATAACACAACTAAAGTAATAACAACACCAAATAGAATTTTTCGCATATGGCTAAAATAAAAAAACATCAGTTTACTTCGACATATGAAGCCTAACTAATGTAATTTATGTTAGCAATTGCTAACGGTACAAATATAGACAACTACCGTTTCACTGGTGTTACATTAAGGTTAACAGTCTTTTAAATTAATAAAAACATAATTCACTATTCTGAAAAATATAGAAATAAAAAACACCATCTGCAAAAATTATAAAAAATCTGCAAGAATGGTGTTTCTAAATGAACTGATTAATAGCAATCTAAAATTAACTGAATCATCTTTATTTGTGGTAATTTTTCGACAAAACGTTATTTAAATAAGTTTAAAAGCAATCTAGTTTCCCGACAAACAGTACCCTCTTAGCTTCTAAAAAAAATAATTACAGAAGAATGTTAGACTTAGACTACGTAAATAAGTGAATGATAAACTAAAAAACCATATGTGCAAACTGATTTTGAAGCTGCTCTTTTTTTATTTCTAGCTGTTTTAAAAACTTTAAATGAGCTTCGGAACTAGGATTAAAAGGTTTATGCTTCATCCCTTTTTGAACAACAGCTACATTATTCATTATTTTTGAAGTATCTGGAGACAACCAAACCTTTTGAAACTTCTCCCAAATATAGTTGATTGCTGTTGTATTCGGGTGAATCATATCTTCCGCGTAAAAACGATAATCTCTCAGTTCATCCATCATAATTTCATAGGAAGGAAAATAATAAGATTTATTAGATACTACAGCATGAATAGCCGCTAACAAATGTGCTTTACTTTGCGAGTTTTCAATAAAACCATCTTTTAAATGCCTTACTGGCGATACCGTAAAAATTACTGTTGCGTTATAGTTTACCGATCTAATTTGCGTTAATATATTTCTAAGTGTATTCGAAATTTCGTCTACAGACAATAACACTTTTTTGAATTGTTTTTGAGAAACTTTATGACAATTAGCAACTACATTATCACTTTTAATAAAACTATAAACCCAAGCTGTGCCTAGCGTAATAATAATATGCGACGCGTTTTTTACATAATTTCCAGTAGCTACTACTTGTGTATTAAGTTGGTTTATTAAATTAGTTTTAGATGAATGACTTAACTTTGAATGTGCATCGAAACAATGCCATTGTTCGTTATGAAAAAACACATCACTTTCTGTGTATATTTTATGTTGAATGGCGTTTTCAATTAAATTATAAATTGCCTGCGGATGAAAAAGAATTCCAAATGGATTTTGATGACTCTTAAATTTGAAATACTCTAACTTTTCTCCGATGTTTTCAGAAAAACAACTACCAAACAAAAGCACTTCAGAACTATAATCTACTAAACCAATTTCATTCGAGACAAAAGGTATTTCCGTTTTCAATTTCATACTAATATTATAATTCTATGCTTCAAAAGTAAACATAAATGAACAAACCTATGTCGCTAGTTTATTTAAAAAGCTTACATTTGTTTAACAAAAACTAAAATACGTTGAACGAAATTAAAGACAACTTTACAATAAAAGACCTTGAAAATATTTCAGGAATTAAAGCGCATACTATTCGTATTTGGGAAAAACGATACAATTTATTAGCTCCAAAGCGAACAGATACCAATATAAGATACTACACTACCGAAAGCTTAAAAAAGCTCTTAAACATTGTATTACTAAAGGATAATAACTATAAAATTTCTAAAATTGCAGAAATGCCTTACGATGTTATTCAACACACCGCAAGAGAACTAGCCAACAAAAATGCCCTAAACCAACATTCTACGCAAGCTTTTAAACTTGCCATGATACAATTTGACAGCGTATTATTTAACACCACATACGCTAAACTCCTTCAACAAAACACCTTTAGTGAAGTTATAAAAACAAACTTAATACCCTTATTAAATTTTATTGGACTGCTCTGGCAAACTAACACTTTAATACCTGCACACGAACACTTTATATCAAATTTAATAACACAGAAAATATTAATTGAAACCGAAAAACTAGGCTATTCTAACTTAAGCGACACTACAACTTATGTGCTCTTTTTGCCAGAAAATGAAATACACGAAATTGGCTTACTCTATATTAACTACGAATTATTATTAAAAGGATACAAAACCATATATTTAGGACGAAGCTTACCAATGGACAACTTAAATTCCTTTTTTAATAGCGACTCTAAAATGTGTTTTATAACGTCTATTACCGTAAGCCCGAGTGTAGATCTAGTAGAAGGATACTTTAAAGATTTAGACAAAAACTTAGCACCAACACAACACAAACTACTAGCAGCAGGTTATAAATTACAGGAACTTGATGAATCGGCATTTAAATCGGACATTAAATTCTTTCCGAATATACTTCCTCTTTTAAAAGAAGTTTAATTAATTTAATTTTTGTTTAACTTATTTTGTATATTTGTTAAACAAAATGGAAAAACAAATACATATTATCGGATCCGGGTTCTCTGCCTTATCGGCGGCGTGCTATCTTGCACAAGCAGGATACAACGTTGAAGTGTTAGAAAAAAACGAATTAATTGGAGGCAGAGCACGCCAATTAAAAAAGGATGGTTTTACATTCGACATGGGACCAACTTGGTACTGGATGCCGGATGTATTCGAAAAATTCTTTGCCGATTTTGGCAAAAAACCATCAGATTACTACGAGTTAGAGAAATTAGGCCCAGCTTACAAAGCTTACTTTGAAGACGGCGAAGCTCTTACAATCCCAGGAACTTTAAAAGAAATTTACGAACTTTTTGAGCGCGAAGAAGCAGGAAGCTCTAAACACTTAAAAGCCTTTTTAAAATCGGCTAAGTTTAATTACGATGTTTCTATTAACGATTTGGTTTACAAACCAGGTGTTTCTCCTTTAGAGTTGGTGACTCCAACAACCATTAGTAAAATTACTCAGTTCTTCTCGAGCATAAGAACTCAGGTAAGAAAAGATATAAAAAGCCCTAAATTAATCGAAATCTTAGAATTTCCCGTATTATTTCTCGGTGCTAAGCCAAGTAATACGCCAGCTTTTTATAACTTTATGAATTATGCCGATTTTGGTTTAGGTACCTGGCACCCAAAAGGTGGCATGCATAAAGTCATTGAAGCTATGGAATTACTAGCAAAAAGCTTAGGTGTTTCATTCAAAACAAATGCTAACGTAGAATCTATTGAAGTGGATGCAACCAAAAACATAAAAGGACTTACAGTTAATGGCGAATTTATTCCTTCGACATTAATTTTAAGTGGCGCAGATTACCACCATACAGAAACATTATTACCACAATCTCACCGTCAATATTCGGAAAAATATTGGGATAAGAAAGTTTTTGCTCCATCGTCTTTATTGTTTTATGTAGGGTTAGATAAAAAATTAAAGAATGTATGTCATCACACTTTATTTTTTGATACAGATTTTGATACCCATGCAAAAACCATTTATGACAATCCGAGTTGGCCAAAAGAACCTTTATTCTATGCAAGTTTTCCGTCCATAACGGATGATACTTTTGCTCCGGAACACCAAGAAGCGGCTACATTTTTAATTCCGTTAGCTCCAGATTTAGAGGATACACCAGAATTAAGAGAGGAATATTTCAACATTATAATAAAAAGGCTAGAAAAATTAACCGGCCAAAACGTTACAGATCATATTCTATTTAAAGAAAGTTTCTGTGTTAACGACTTTAAAAAAGATTACAACTCTTATAAAGGAAACGCTTATGGTTTGGCTAACATTTTGACACAAACCGCATTTTTAAGACCAAAAATAAAAAGTAAAAAAGTTAAGAACTTATATTTTACAGGGCAGCTAACAGTTCCTGGACCAGGAGTTCCTCCAGCATTAATTTCTGGAAAAATAGCTTCTGATTTAATTTTGAAAAACGATAACTAGAAACACAACAACTATGAAACAACTGTTTGACGAGGTTTCTTACTCTTGTAGTAAGTTGGTAACCCAAAAGTATAGCACTTCGTTTTCGTTAGCTACAAAAATGCTTTCACCAAAAATACGATCGGCTATTTATAATATTTATGGTTTTGTCCGTTTTGCTGACGAAATAGTAGACTCTTTCCATGAATATGACAAGGAACTTCTATTAAATAAATTTGAAGAAGATTATTACGCATCTAAAGCGCAAGGCATTAGCCTTAACCCTATTTTGAATGCATTTATCCATACGGTGAATCAATATAAAATTCCCGATCATTTAACTCAGGCATTTTTAAAAAGTATGCGTGCCGATTTGCATAAAACCGAATATACTACCGACGAAGAATACAAAGCTTATATCTATGGTTCTGCCGATGTTGTTGGCCTTATGTGTTTAAAAGTTTTTGTAAATGGAAACGACGAGCAATATGAAGATCTAAAAGAAGCCGCAAAACGTTTAGGTTCTGCATTTCAAAAAGTAAATTTCTTAAGAGATTTAAAAGATGATATTAACGTTTTAAACCGTTCATATTTTCCGAACATAAACCTTAAAGAGCTCGATGCCATTTCAAAAAATATCATTATTCAAGATATTGAATCTGATTTTGAATTTGCTTATAAAAACGGCATCTTAAACCTACCTGTTGAAGCTAAATTTGGAGTGTACATGGCTTATAGATACTATAGAAAATTACTTAAAAAACTTAAAAACACGCCTTCAGAAAAAATTATAAATACACGAATCAGAGTATCTAACCCAATGAAGATGAATCTACTAGCTCGAAGCTACGTAAAATATAAGCTAAATTTAATGTAATGTACTATTTGTGTGTTTTACTCTTTTTATTTCAGAACTCGACACCAGAACACATTGTTGAGTATCATGATATTAAAAATAAAACTCAAGAAATAGAATACATAACAAAATATAAAAAAAGCAATAGTACAGATATTCAAGCCTATGTTATTTCTTTAGAAATGAAACAAGCAGAATATAAAGTATTACCATGGCAAAAACTTAACACCTTTAACAAGGGAAAAACTAAGCTTGAGCAATTAATAATAAAAGAGCCAAAAAACGCGAACTTAATATATGTGCGTTTGGTTATACAAGAACAATTACCCAAGATGTTAAATTACAATTCGGATATAGAACATGACAAACAGTTTTTATCAGAACTATTAAAAATTAAAGACAACAGCGATTATTTGGATACATACATTTTAAATTACACAACCCTATGATCATTTTAACCTATATACTCACAACATTAATCACCTTTATAATTATGGAAGGTGTTACTTGGTGCACACACAAATATATTATGCATGGGTTTGGTTGGTTTTTACACGAAGACCACCACCAACCGGGATACCCACATGTTTTCGAAAAAAACGATGCGTTCTTCATCATTTTTGCAACGCCTAGTATTCTATTGTTCTTTTTCGGGATTCGACCAGAACTTAATTTTTTATTCTTTATTGGCTTAGGTATTTTATTATATGGCTTAGCTTATTTTTTAATCCATGATGTGTTAATACATAGACGTTTTAGTTGGTTTAAAAACACTCAAAATTGGTACTTACGCGGCTTAAGAAAAGCGCATAAAATACACCACAAACACTTAGACAAACCAGACGGCGAATGCTTCGGGATGCTTTTTGTTCCTTTAAAATACTTTAAAAAAGTACAATAATGCCATACCTATATCTCATATTAACATTAGGGAGTTTAAGTATTCCTTTGCTATATAGTATTTTTGAAAAAAAATTTCACTTTATACAATACGCTAAAAGTGCCTTTTTAAGCATTTTAATAGTGGCAATACCTTTTATAATTTGGGATGTTCTTTTTACAAAATTTGGCATTTGGGGATTTAACGATTCCTACCATTTACCAATTGCAATTTTAGGTATGCCAATAGAAGAGTGGTTATTTTTCTTCTGTATTCCTTATGCCTGTTTGTTTACGCACGAAGTTTTAGCCTATTATTTACCAAATTTTAAACTCTCGAAAACAGCAACCATAATAAGTGGAGGTTTAATACTCATTCTAGTATTTGTTTTATTATTATTTCATTTCGGGAAATGGTACACAACTTTAAATTTTATATTTTTTATGGTGCTTTTAATTTATGGTTTAAAATTTCATTTGGAAGTATTACAACGTTACTTCTTAAGTTTTTTAATCATTTTATTACCGTTTCTTTTAGTAAACGGAATACTAACAGGAAGCTTTATAGACGAACCCATTGTATGGTATAATAACAACGAAAACTTAGGTTTTAGAATTTTCACGATACCATTTGAAGATATTTTTTACGCCTTTACCTTATTATTTTCAGTACAATTAATTTTCAATTCATTTAAACAAAAAGCACATGGAAAATAACAAACTAGTAAGATTCACTATTTTTTTGTGCATAAACATTTTAGCACTTGGTGTTGGTGTCCTCTTGATGGATAACGGACAAACATCACCTTGGTACGCCTCCCTAAACAAAGCCCCTTGGACACCAGAAGGTTGGGTTTTTGGAGCTGCTTGGACCACAGTTATGATAAGTTTTGCTATTTACATGGCAGCACTAAGCCTTAATTTCCCGTTTGGTTTTAAACCTTTAATGAAGCTCTACGCTTTGCAATGGTTTTTAAATGTATCATGGAATTACCTATTCTTTAATCAGCACCAAACGCTAATAGCTTTAATTTTTATTGTTTCACTATGGTTATTAATAGGTTATTTCACCTTCAACTATATAAAAACGGTAAAGTATTACACCATATTTATAGCTCCATATTTAATATGGATGACGATTGCAGCAAGTCTAAACGCCTACATTGTATTTAACAATTAAAACAAAAACTCATGGCTAGAAAAAAAAACATTACAGCAGAAAAAATAATAGATTTATACATGTCTACTTTATTGATAGACGATAACATACCCAAAACGGTGTATGCATTTGCACATGCTAACAATTTTGAAGAAAACGATTTCTATAAATATTTTAGCAATTTTGATGTTTTAGAAAAACATATATTTTCACTTTTTTGCGAAAACACTTTGGCGCTATTAGTAGAAAATGAAGATTATACGCATTACGCACCAAAGGATAAGTTATTAAGCTTTTATTTCACCTTTTTCGAAATGCTAAACGCAAACAGATCTTATGTTTATTTAAAATTAGCACAAAATAAAAATAAGCTAGAAGCCTTAAAGCTATTATCTAAACTTAGGTCAACTTTTCTTAAATATATAGAAAGTGAGATTTACACCCATAGCGTAGATCTAAAAAACAAAACACTGAATTCTCTAAATAAAAAGGGCGCCAACGAAACCGCTTGGGCACAATTATTATTCACCATACAGTTTTGGCTAGAAGACACATCTCCAAATTTTGAAAAAACAGATATTTTCATAGAAAAATCGGTACAAGTTAGTTTCGATTTAAAAGAAATAAAACCACTAGAAAGCGTTTTAGATTTTGCGAAGTTTCTTTGGAAAGAAAAAACAATGTCCACATGAAAACAATAGATAAAATACCGACATCAAAAATACAACGTGCCACTAAACTAGTGAGTACAGGCCTAAAGGTTGGCGTAAATTATGCGAAATATTATGGTGAGAAAATGGTAAAAACAGAGGCTGAAGCTAAAGATAATTTAAATGAAGCCAATGCTACCGATATATATGATGGTTTAAAAAACCTGAAAGGCTCCGCTCTAAAAGTAGCACAAATGCTAAGCATGGAGAAAAACATTTTACCCAATGCATATGTAGAGAAGTTTTCTTTGTCGCAATTTTCTGTTCCGCCTTTATCAGCACCACTAGTTGCTAAAACATTTAAAAAATATTTCAAAAAAACACCTTCGGAAGTTTTCGATACGTTTACAGCAGAATCTGTAAATGCAGCCAGTATTGGTCAAGTACACAAGGCCACAAAAGGAGACAAAAAACTTGCCGTTAAAATTCAATACCCAGGTGTTGCAGATAGTATTTCATCAGATTTAGCCCTTGTAAAACCTATCGCCTTACGTATGTTCAATATTAAAGGTGAAGGTACCGACGATTATTTTAAAGAAATCGAGAACAAACTTATAGAAGAAACAAACTATACGCTCGAACTTGAACAAAGTATTGAAATATCTGAAGCTTGCAAACATATTCCTAATTTAAAATTCCCGAAATATTACGAAGAATTTTCATCTAACAAAATCTTAACAATGGACTGGATGGACGGACTTCATATTTCAGAATTCACAAAACAGAATAATGATCCTGCGGTTTCAAATAAACTTGGTCAGGCTTTATGGGATTTTTACATGTTCCAAATGCATACCTTAAAAAAAGTACATGCAGATCCCCATCCTGGTAACTTTTTAGTATCGCCAGAAAATGAGTTAGTCGCTATCGATTTTGGTTGTATGAAAGAAGTTCCGCTAACTTTTTACACGCCTTATTTTGAGTTAGCTGAAAAAGAAAACATCGAAGATCCAGCTTTTTTTGAAGCGAAATTATATGAATTAGAAATTTTAAAACCAACGGATACACCCGAAGAAATTGTGTTTTTTAAAACCTTATTTCACGAAATGCTATCGCTTTTCACAACGCCTTTGCAACAAGAGGTTTTCGATTTTTCAAATCCTACATTTTTCAACAAAATAGCAGAGCTAAGCACTAAATACGCACAAAGCACAGAACTTAAAAAAATGAATGGTAATCGTGGCTCGAAACATTTCATATATATCAATAGAACATTTTTCGGATTGTATAATTTAATGCACGATTTACAACCAAACCATATTATAATAAACAATTATAAAACCTTATAAATGTATTTTAGCCGTAAAGATATAGACCAACTCGATCACATTTATAAAATAAACCTGATTAATAGTATTACGGGCTATAAACCTGCAAATTTAATAGCGACAAAATCTAAATCAGGAGTAACAAATGTTGCTGTTTTTAGCTCCGTAGTGCATTACGGTTCTGCCCCACCTATTTTAGGTTTTGTACTGAGACCAACTACGGTAAGGCGCCATACTTTCGATAATATTATAGAAACAGGTTATTACACCATTAATCATATTAACGAAGCGATAGTTGAAGATGCTCATCATACATCTGCCAAGTACCCTAAAGATGTTTCAGAGTTTAATAAAACAGGATTAGAGGAGGAATACAATAACGATTTTTATGCGCCTTTTGTAAAGCAATCGACAATAAAAATGGGTATGACATTTTTACAAAAAATAGATATAGAAGCAAATGGTACTATTTTAATTTTAGGTGAAATAACAGATTTATACATTAACGATGATCTTGTGGAGCATGATGGTTTTGCAGACTTAATGAAAGCTAACACAGCTGTTATTAATGGCTTAGACACTTACGCCATACCAACTAAAAATAAAAGATTAACCTACCAAAGACCTAAATAAATAATTATGAAAAAACTAGTCATTATTGGTGGCAGTAAAGGTATTGGCCAAGCCATTATAAACATCTTAAAAGACACGTATAGCATTGTAAACATAAGCCGTACGGCAATAGAAACATCTTCTACAATTACGCAACACACTTTAGATGTTTTAGAAGATGAGTTACCAGAAATAGATAGCATAGACGCTTTAGTTTATTGCCCAGGAAGTATCAATCTAAAAGCACTATCTCGCTTAGAATTAGACGACTTTAAAAACGATTTCAACATTAACGTTTTAGGCGCTATAAAAACTATTAAACATTATGAAAAAGCTCTAATAGAAGGTCGTGGAAGCGTGGTTTTATTCAGTAGTGTAGCCACACAAATGGGCATGCCTTTTCACGCTAGTATTGCAACAAGTAAAGCGGCTTTAGAAGGTTTAACAAAATCGTTAGCAGCAGAATATGCAACAAAAATACGTTTCAATATTATTGCGCCAACTATTACAGACACACCATTAGCTTCCAGACTATTACGTAATGAAAAACAAAGAGAAACCATGACCGAACGCCACCCATTAAAATCTATTTTAGATCCTAATGAAGTAGCTGCACTAACCAAATACTTGTTATCTAGCGATGCTAAATCAATTTCCGGACAAACATTCCCAATAGATGCGGGAATAACTAGTCTAAAACTCTAAGTTTTTATTATGATTAATATAAAAAAACATTCTGGAATTTACACCTTAGAGGCTACACAAGAAATCGACATTCCGCTACATGAAGCTTGGTCTTTTTTTAGCTCTCCTAATAATCTAGAAAAAATCACTCCTTCAGAAATGGGTTTTAAAATCACATCTGAAGTTGATAAAAAGGCTTATGCCGGACAAATAATAACTTATAAAGTTGGTATTCTTCCAGGTATAAAAACAAATTGGGTTACAGAAATAACACAAGTTGAACACGAATCTTTCTTTATAGACGAACAGCGTTTTGGTCCATACAGAATGTGGCATCATGAACATTGGTTTTACAGCCAACCTGACGGAAAAACATTAATGAAAGATAAAATCTCATATAAAATACCTTTTGGAATTTTAGGTGATTTAGCTCAAACTCTTTTCATAAAAAAACAATTAAAAGGTATTTTCGAATACCGTTATAAAACCTTAGAAACCTACTTTAATGGAAAATAAAATAACTCTATTTTGGTTTCGACGCGACTTAAGACTAGAAGATAACACGGCTTTACATTATGCTCTAAAATCGAGTAATAATGTATTACCTATTTTTATTTTTGATGATGATATTTTAGACTCACTACCTAAAGACGATGCTAGGGTTTCCTTTATTCACAACACTCTAGAAAACATAAACAAAGAACTTACCGAGTTTAGATCGAGCCTTGTTGTAAAAAAAGGCTCGACTCTAGTAGTTTGGAAAGCTCTAATTGAAGAGCATAACATTGAGCGTGTATTTTTTAATAAAGATTACGAACCTTACGCCATAAAAAGAGACCTTGAAATCTCAAAATTATTAAAATCTAAGGGCATAGAAACAAAGTCGTTCAAAGACCAAGTAATTTTTGAAGAAAACGATATTCTAAAAAACGATAATACCCCATATACAATATATACACCATTTAAAAATAAGTGGTTAAAAAAATTCGATGAGAAAGCAGATGTATTAAATTATGAGATTGATAACACTCGATTTCACAAGATTAATTTAACTTTTCCTTCTTTAGAAGATATTGGATTTACTAAAAGTAAAATACTAGTAAAACCATATAATTTAACGGCTTTAGATCGCTATGATGAAGTCCGAAATTTTCCAGCACAAGATCAAACATCATACCTTTCACCACATTTAAGATTTGGACTTGTTAGCACCAGAAACATGGTGAATATAGCATTAAAAACAAATGCTATATTCTTAAGTGAACTTATTTGGCGCGAATTTTTCATGCAAATCCTCTTTCATTTTCCTAAAGTAGTTACCGAAAATTTCAAACAAAAATACGATGCGATACCTTGGAGGAATAACGCAGCAGACTTTAAAGCTTGGTGCGAAGGAAGAACGGGCTACCCCATGGTTGATGCCGGTATGCGCGAATTAAACAAAACGGGATATATGCATAATCGTGTACGCATGATTACTGCCGGATTTCTATGTAAACACCTTTTAATAGATTGGCGTTGGGGCGAAGCATATTTCGCTGAAAAACTACTAGATTACGAACTCTCTGCAAATAACGGAAATTGGCAATGGGCTGCTGGCACAGGTTGCGATGCCGCACCTTATTTTAGAGTTTTTAATCCTGCCGAACAGTTGAAAAAATTTGATAAAGATGCTATTTACATACGCCGTTGGGTTGAAGATTATGATGAATTAACCTATCCGCAACCTATGGTCGAACATAAATTTGCACGAGAACGTGCTATTTCTACATACAAAAAAGCGCTAAACCCTTAATTAAGGTTTAGCGCTTTTTCATTATTAACAATGGACTAAAACTGTTCTGTTTTATACAATATAAGCCTTTGCCCCATCTAATGCTTTTGTAATACCATCTGGATTTTTACCTCCAGCAGTTGCAAAAAATGGTTGTCCACCACCACCACCTTGAATATGTTTACCAAGTTCACGAACTACTTTCCCAGCATTTAAGCCTTTACTCGCAACTAGTTCTTTCGAGATGTAACAAGATAATAATGCTTTTCCGTTTTGTTCGGTTGCAAATAATAAAAATAAATTATCAAACTGCGATCCTAAATCGAAAGCAACATCTTTTAATCCGCCAGCATCCAAATCTAATTTTTTGGCTAAAAACTGAATGCCGTTAATTTCGGCTAATTCACTTCTTAATTCACCTTTTATATTTTTAGCTTTATCTTTTAATAAACCTTCAATTTGCTTTTTAAGATTGTTGTTTTCATCTTGTAAATTCTGAAGTGCTTTTACAGGCTCTTTTGCATTGTTAAGTAAATCTTTCATTTCGAAGAATGTTCTGTTGTTTTCAGAATAAAAATCTTTTACAGCATCGTTAGTGATAGCTTCAATTCTTCTAATTCCAGCTGCAACAGCACCTTCCGAAACTATTTTAAAATGCCAAATATCACCTGTATTTTTAACGTGTGTTCCACCACAAAGCTCAATAGATTGTCCAAAACGAATAGCACGAACCGTATCGCCATATTTCTCTCCAAACAAACTCATTGCACCATCAGCAATAGCTTCTTCTTTTGGTACATTTCTTTTTTCAACTAAAGGCAACTTACCTTCTATTCTGGCATTTACAAAGTTCTCTACATCTTGCAATTCTTCTGTTGTTAATTTAGAAAAATGCGAGAAATCAAAACGCAAATACTTAGAGTTTACAGCCGATCCTTTTTGTTCTACATGAGTTCCTAAAATCTCTCTTAAGGCCTGATGTAATAAGTGTGTTGCTGTATGGTTACTCTCCGTACGATTACGCTGTTTTTCATCTACTACCGCTTTAAAGTTTTCGTTAATATGCTTTGGTAAATTTTTAGCAAAGTGAATAATAACGTTACTTTCTTTTTTAGTATCTAAAATATAAACCACATCGCCATGGGCGTCTTCCAAATAACCTTTATCTCCAACTTGCCCTCCGCCTTCTGGGTAAAACGGTGTTAAGTTAAATACTAACTGATACATTTCGCCATCTTTTTTAGAAACAACTTTACGGTATCTTGTTAATTTTACATTAGCTTCAAGCGAATCATAACCAACAAATTCTTCTTCAGAATCGTTACTTAAAATCGTCCAATCGTCTGTAGACATTTCACTAGCTGCACGCGAACGATTCTTTTGCTTTTGTAATTCTTCATTAAAGCCCTTTTCATCTAACTTCAATCCTTTTTCAGAAAGAATAAGCGCCGTTAAATCTATAGGAAAACCATAAGTATCATATAATTCGAAAGCTTTCTCTCCCGAAACTGTATCACCTTTTGTAGTTTCTACAATTCTATTTAATAACACCAAACCTTGATCTAATGTTCTTAAAAATGATTGTTCTTCTTCTTTTACAACATTTTCAATAAGTTGTTTTTGAGCTTTCAATTCCGGGAAAGCATCTCCCATTTTTTCGCTTAAAACAGTAACTAATCTATAAATAAAAGGTTCTTTTTTCTCTAAAAATGTAAATCCGTAACGTACAGCACGACGTAAAATTCTTCGAATTACATAACCTGCTCCAGTATTACTTGGCAACTGGCCATCTGCAATTGAAAACGCTACGGCACGAACGTGATCGGAAATCACACGAATGGCAACATCTACCTCTTCGTCCTTATTATATGTTTTATTAGTAACCGCTTCAATTTCGCGAATAATTGGCGTAAACACATCGGTATCATAATTAGATTGAACACCTTGTAAAACCATACAAAGACGTTCAAACCCCATACCTGTATCAATATGCTTATCTGGTAAAGCCTCTAAACTTCCGTTCGCTTTTCTATTGTATTGCATAAAAACTAGGTTCCATATTTCAACCACTTGTGGATGATCCATGTTTACCAAATCTTTACCCGAAATTTTAGCTTTTTCTTCCGCAGAACGAATATCTACGTGTATTTCACTACAAGGACCACATGGTCCTTGATCGCCCATTTCCCAAAAGTTATCCTTTTTGTTACCTTTTAATATACGATCTTCAGAAATATATTGTTTCCAAAAATCGTAAGCTTCGGTATCCATACCTAAATTATCGTCGTCGTCACTACCTTCAAAAACAGTAACGTACAAGATATCTTTATCTATGCCATAAACATCAACTAAAAGTTCCCAAGCCCAAGCAATAGCTTCTTTTTTAAAGTAATCGCCAAAACTCCAGTTACCAAGCATTTCGAATAATGTATGGTGGTAAGTATCATAACCAACTTCTTCTAAATCGTTATGCTTTCCAGAAACACGCAAACATTTTTGCGAATCGGTAATTCTATTATTTTTAGGCTGGGCGTTTCCAAGAAAATATTCTTTAAAAGGCGCCATCCCTGCATTTACAAACATAAGGGTTGGATCATCTTTTAAAACCATGGGAGCCGATGGCACAATACTATGCTTTTTATCTTCAAAAAAACTTAAAAACTTAGCGCGGATGTCTTGAGACTTCATATATAAAATATTCTCTTTTCAGTTATTTTCTATTAATTACAAAACAATTTTTATCTTTACTTTTCAGTTAAAAAAACTACAAACAGCGGTTTTATTATTCTATTAATAATAAATGATTAGCTTTGTTCGTTCTGCTTTTAAAATTTAAAGCACTGAAACAAAAATTGTAAAGCGCAAAAATAGTATAAAAATAGTAATGAGTAAGGTAAAATATTATTACGATTCTGATTCACTTTCTTACAGAAAGATTGAGCGCCGAAAAAGAACGACGTTTAAGTATGCTTTTATGTTTATTTTAGCATCGGCACTCTTTGGTTTTTTGTTCGTTTTTATAGCAAGTCAATACGTAGAATCGCCCAAAGAACGGTCTCTCGCAAGAGAATTACATAACATGCAATTGCAGTATGAATTGCTGAATAAAAAAATGAACGAAGCCGAAAACGTTTTGGCTAATGTTGCCGATAGAGACAACAATATTTATCGTGTTTATTTTGAAGCTAACCCAATTCCGGAAGCACAACGACGCGCTGGTTTTGGTGGAATTAACAGATATAAAAACTTAGAAGGCTTTGATAACTCTAAACTTATTATTGAAAGTAATAAGCGTTTAGATATTTTACAAAAGCAAATTGTTGTGCAATCTAAATCGCTAGATGAAATTGCTGTACTTGCTAAAGAAAAAGAAAAACTGCTAGCAGCAATACCAGCTATTCAGCCCGTGAATAACAAAGATTTGAAACGTATGGCCTCTGGTTATGGTATGAGATCGGATCCTTTTACAAAGGCTCGAAAAATGCACTGGGGTATGGATTTTACAGCTCCACGTGGCACGCCTGTTTACGCTTCAGGTGATGGTATTGTGGTTCGTGCAGATTCTGGATCTACAGGTTATGGAAACCATATTAGAATAGATCATGGCTTTGGATACATTAGTTTATATGCGCATTTATACAAATACAATGTGCGAAAAAATCAAAAAGTACAACGTGGTGATTTAATTGGATTTGTTGGTAGTACTGGACGATCGGAAGCACCACATTTACATTACGAAATTTTTAAAGACGGCGACCGCATAAACCCAATGAACTTCTACTACGGAAGTTTAACTGCGGAAGAATACAGTAAACTTTTAGAACACGCTTCATTAGAAAATCAATCTTTAGATTAATGCATATAGATTTACCAGAAAAGCGATACTATGCTATTGGAGAAGTGGCCAAAGCCTTTGGCGTGAACACCTCTTTAATACGTTTTTGGGAAAAAGAATTTGATGTCCTTAAACCTAAAAAAAATGCAAAAGGCAACCGTAAATTTACACCAGAAGATGTTAAAAACTTAAAATTTATCTATCATTTGGTGAAAGAGCGAGGCTTTACGCTAGAAGGTGCGAAAACACATTTAAAGGAAGAAAAAAAAGAAGCACTAAGCAACTTTGAAATTATTAATACTTTAGAGAATATTAAAACGCAACTTATCAAAATAAAAGAACATCTTTAAGTTTCAACTAAAGATGTACTGAAGTTAAACTAAATTTTATTTCTTAAAACAGTAACTTTTTAAGAAATATTGGGTCTAACATATTGAGAACTAAAATCAACATTCAAATTATTTTATCATGAAAAAATTTTTACCATTAATTATAATTGCAATTCTTGCCATTGGCGCATACTCTTGGGGTAAAGGATTTAACAATACCGCTGTAACTTTAAAAGAAACAGCAACTAAAACTTGGGCAAATGTAGAAAGTAGCTACCAACGTAGAAACGATTTAATTGGCAACTTAGTAAAAACAGTACAAGGTGCAGCCGATTTTGAAAAAGGGACATTACAAGCCGTTATAGAAGCACGAGCTAAAGCAACTTCTATTACTATAGACCCAACAAATATTACACCGGAACAATTAGCAAAATTCAACCAAGCACAAGGCGGCTTATCTGGAGCTTTAAAAAGTTTATTAGTAACTGTAGAGCGCTATCCTGATTTAAAAGCAAATCAAAACTTTTTAGAATTACAAAGTCAATTAGAAGGTACAGAAAACAGAATTAACGTTGCTAGAGATCGCTTTAACGAAACCGTAGAGCCATACAATATGCATATTAAAACGTTTCCTAATTCCATATTAGCAGGTTTATTCAATTTTGAACCATTAAATTATTTCAAAGCTGAAGCTGGAAGTGAAAAAGCGCCAGACGTAGACTTTGAATTCTAATAAACGCATCTATTATATTTAATATTTCACCAAAGTAAACAAAACGAGCATGTCTAATAAAGTTGAAGCATTTTTAACAAGCGAAGAAGAACAAGACATTGTTGAAGCTATTCGTTTAGCCGAATTAAATACATCTGGAGAAATAAGAGTTCATATTGAAAACACTTCTAATGGCGATGCTGCACATCGAGCTTTAGAAGTGTTTCATTATTTAAAAATGGACAACACAAAATTGCAAAACGGTGTACTTATTTACGTCGCCATAGATGATAAAACGTTTGTAATTTATGGTGATGAAGGTATAAACAAAGTTGTTCCAAAAAACTTTTGGGACAGCACAAAAGATGTGATGCAATCGCACTTTAAATCTGGTAATTTTAAGCAAGGTATTATTGAAGGTATTCAAAAAGCCGGCGAACAGTTAGAATCTTTTTTCCCTTGGAAACATGATGATATCGACGAATTATCTAACGAAATCTCAAAAGGATAGTGAAAAACATGCAGCACTCAGCATCTAGTATTCGGTCGCAGTTTAAAATGAAAAATCTTTTTTTCGTTGTTTTACTCACTACACTTTTATGCACTAACTTTTCTTTTGCACAATATGAAATTCCTAAAACACCGGATTTTCAAACGAGTGTTTACGACTACTACAATCTTTTAAGTGCATCACAAAAAAGCAACTTAGAGCAAAAACTTATAAAATATTCCGACACGACTTCAACCCAAATAGTAGTAGCTATTATTGCTTCCACCGAAGGTGAAAACATTAACTATTTAGGCGCTAAATGGGGACAAGCCTGGGGAATTGGAC
Organism: Algibacter lectus; assembly: GCF_900112395.1. Taxonomy (GTDB): domain Bacteria; phylum Bacteroidota; class Bacteroidia; order Flavobacteriales; family Flavobacteriaceae; genus Algibacter; species Algibacter lectus. The sequence continues at coordinate 597,444 of NZ_FOLN01000003.1, read as the reverse complement.
AAGCGAAAGAAGATAACGGCGTGCTTATTCTATTAGCTCGTGATGATAGACGTATTGCCATTAACACGGGTTACGGCGTAGAGCATTTACTAACCGATGCGATGTCTAACAGAATTATTAACCTTGATATTATTCCATATTTTAAACAGAATGATTATTACGGTGGATTAAACAAAGGTGCCGATGCTATTTTTGAAGTACTAACAGGTGAATACAAAGGAACAAGACAAGCTTCTAATCAAGAAGGTATTCCTGTTGGTTTTATTATGCTATTGGTATTTATTTTTATCGTTATACTTATCTCTATTTCCAAAAACAATCGCGGTGGCGGTGGAAATAACAGAGGAAATAGATCTGCAGGATCCGATATACTCGAAGCTATTATTTTGAGTAATATGGGCCGTGGCAACTACCGAAGAGGCTCTTCTGGAGGTTTTGGTGGTGGCTTTGGAGGCGGAAGCTCTAGCGGAGGTGGTTTTGGCGGAGGCTTCGGTGGCGGAGGCTTTGGTGGAGGCGGTGCTTCTGGTGGCTGGTAAATTTATACCATAAAAAAAAGGAAGGCATTTATTAACGCCCTCCTTTTCTATATTTATTAAAAAAAATTAATCTACTTATTTTAGAAGCCTACATTATTAATGTAAGCATCCACTTCCATATCATGTCCAACAAAATCGGTAAAGGCTTTATTTAAGTCAACACTATTACCAACAGATAATATATGTTTTCTAAAACGTTCTCCGTTTTCACGATTCATACCACCGTTTGCTTTAATCCAATCGTAAGTATTATAATCCAATGTTTTACTCCACGTGTAAGCATAATATCCTGCAGAATAACCACTACCCCAAACATGTGCAAAGTAAGGTGTATGGTATCTAGAAGGCACTTCACTTACTAGTAATCCATTTTTAGCTAAAGCTTCTTTTTCAAATTCTAAAACAGGTTTAAAATCTGCTTCGTTTTCTACAGTATGCCACATCATATCAATAACAGATGCTGCTAATAATTCTGTTACATCATAACCTTTATTAAACATTTCAGCCTTCATTAACTTATCAATTAAAGCCTGAGGAATGGTTTCTTTAGTTTCGTAATGTATTGCGTAGTTTTTTAAAACATCTGGCTCTAAAGCCGCGTGCTCATTTATTTGAGAAGGAAATTCAACATAATCTCTAGGTACGCTTGTACCAGATAAAGACACATATTGTTGGTTAGCAAATAAACCATGTAATGTATGGCCAAACTCATGAAACATAGTGGTTACATTATCGAAACTTATTAAACTGGGGTTACCTTCAGTAGGTTTTATGTAATTAAATACATTAACAATTACTGGTTTTTGCTTTAAATAATGAGACTGATTAACAAAACTATTCATCCAAGCACCGCCTTTTTTAGTGTCGCGTGTGTAAAAATCTAAGTAGTACAATGCTAAGCTAGACCCATCTTTATCAAAAACTTCATAAGTAATAACATCTGGATTGTAAACCGGTAAATCTGTACGTTTTTTAAACGTAATACCATACATACGTTCCGCAGCATAAAACACACCATTCTCTAAAACCGAATTTAATTCGAAATAAGGTTCAAGTTCTTTTTGATCTAAATCGTACTTAGCTTTTTTAACTTGTTCTGCATAAAAACTCCAATCCCATGGTTCTAATTTAAAACCACCATTTTGAGCATCTATAATACTTTGTATATTGGCAGCTTCTTTTTTTGCTTGAGCCACGGATGCTTTGCCTAATTCTGATAACAGATTTAAAGCACGATCTGGAGTTTTAGCCATTTGGTTTTGAAGTTTCCATTCTGCGTAATTTTTCTTTCCCATTAATTGGGCTTTTTGCATACGTAAAAGCGCTATCTCTTCTACAACTTGCCTAGTATCTGCAGCGTTATTCTTTTCAGCTCTTGTAAATGAAGCCTCAAATAACTTTCTACGGGTTTCTCTATTTTTTAGCACCGCTAACAAAGGTTGCTGAGTAGTATTAGACAATCCAAGAACATATTTCCCTTCAAGTCCAGCTTCTTCAGCTTTTAGCTTTGCTCTTTCAATATCATCAGAACTTAAGCCATCTAATTCTTCAACAGTATCAACAACCAAAGCCGCTTCTTTACGCGCTTTTAACAACCTACTATTAAACTCGGTTTTTAAAACGGAAAGTTTTTTATTAATTTCCATCATCTTCTCCTTGTCTTCACTAGATAAACTGGCGCCTGCCATTTCAAAACGCTTTAAATAGTAATCGACTAACTTTAAATCTTCTCCCTTTAAGGTTGAAAGATCTAATGCTTTTATACGATTATAAATTTTAGAATTAAGATAAATATTATCGGAATGCGAAGAAAATATAGGTGCATACTCCTTCTCTATGGCTTGTAATGTAGGGTTGGTACTAGAGCCTGTAAGATTGTAAAATACATTTGTTGCTCTATCCAACACCTCTCCACTTAATTCGAGTGCCAATACGGTATTTTCGAATGTTGGAGCTTCTGTATTGTTGGTTATCGCATCAATTTCAGAATCGTGTATTTTTAGACCTTCTTTAAAAGCAGGCACAAAATCTTCATCTTTAATTAAATCAAATTGAGGAGCCTGATATTGTAATATACTTTTTTGAACTAAAGGATTCTGGATTTCATCTATTTTTTCTTTGGTTTTAGACGTACAAGAAAATAAGACAACATTAACTAGAACCAAGCATATAGCGTGGTGCTTTGTAAGGTGATTTATCATTGTTTTAGATTAAGTTATTAGTATATAAAAATACATAACTTAATCTAAAAACAACGCTATAAAATTATCAGTTTTTTGATTTACTTTTTACGCATGTAAACACTAATTGGAACGCCTTTAAAATCAAACTTTTCACGAAGTTTATTTTCTAAAAAACGTTTATAAGGTTCTTTTACATATTGCGGCAAGTTACAGAAAAATGCAAACTGCGGCTGCGGTGTTGGCAACTGCATAATGTATTTAATTTTAACGTATTTTGCTTTGTATGCTGGTGGTGGATAGTTTTCAATAAGTGGTAAAAACACCTCGTTAAGCTTACTTGTTTTTATTTTTTTAGATCTGTTATGGTAAACCTCAACAGCCGTTTCAATAGCTTTAAAAATACGTTGCTTTGTTAATACAGAAATAAAAACAACAGGCACATCTGTAAACGGCTCCATTTGTTGTTTAATAACGCGCTCGTACTCTTTCATTGATTTGTGGTCTTTCTCTACTAAATCCCACTTATTTACAAGAATAACAATACCTTTTCTGTTTCTTTGGGCTAGCCAAAAAATATTTTGAACCTGACCATCGAAACCACGAGTGGCATCTAAAACTAATAAACAGACATCGGCATGTTCAATAGCACGAACAGATCGCATTACAGAATAAAACTCTAAATCTTCTTTCACTTTAGATTTTCTTCTAATCCCAGCAGTATCTACTAAATTAAATTCAAATCCAAAACGATTATATTTTGTATCAATAGAATCACGAGTTGTTCCTGCAACATCTGTAACAATATATCTATCTTCTCCTATTAAAGCATTTATGAATGATGATTTTCCTGCATTAGGACGGCCAACTACCGCAAAACGAGGTAATACTTCCTCTTCTACTTCTTCCTTTTCAGGTAAAGCTTCAACTAAAGCATCTAATAACTCTCCGGTTCCACTACCATTTATACTTGCAATGGTAAAATATTCACCTAAACCTAAAGAATAAAACTCTACAGCATCTGCAGCACGTTTACCGTTATCAACTTTATTTACAACAAGAAAAACAGGTTTATTTACTTTACGTAACAACTCTGCAACATCCTCATCCATTCCAGTAACACCAGTTTCAACATCTACCATAAAAATAATGGCATCGGCTTCATCTATTGCTAATTCAACTTGTTTATCAATTTCTGCTTCAAAAACATCATCACTACCTAAAACGTATCCGCCGGTATCAATTAACGAAAATTCTTTACCGTTCCAGTCACTTTTACCGTAATGGCGATCTCTTGTAACACCACTAACGGCATCTACAATAGCCTCACGGCGTTGTATTAAACGATTGAAAAAAGTTGATTTGCCAACATTTGGTCTTCCTACTATTGCTACTATATTACTCATAAGTTTTGTTTTTATGCATTACATATCCTGTAAGCGGCTGCAAATATAGTGTTTAGTTCGATAGAAAAGAGTATTTTACTTTCCTAATGAATTAATTATGAATACACCACTAAACGAAATTGTACTTAGACCTCGGTTTAAAATGCAACTACCAAGAACAAATACCTCGGTTTTAAAGGACTTTGAAGACAGCAGGACCCTACAGTCTGATTTTATTGTATCTACAGTTGACGATCATGTATTTATCAAACTTCCTAAAGAAAAACAACATTTTTGGTCACCGCAACTACATTTAGAGATTAATGAAGTCGATGAAAACAACTGTTTATTACGTGGTTTGTTTGGGCCAAGTCCAACCGTTTGGACTATGTTTATGTTTTTTCATTTTGCCGTTGCTATGCTTTTTATTGTGTTTAGCATTTGGGCTTATAGCAATTGGGCTTTAAAAGCCTCTTACCAAACGCAAATAATAGGGTTGGTTGTTTTAACAGGAATTTGGTTTGCATTATACTTTGCTGGTAGAGTGAGTAAATTTTCTAACCAAAAAGAAATGAATGCCTTATACAATTTTATGAATAGTATTTGTAAGGCATAAAAAAAGCTCTAATTGCTACCAACCAAAGCTTTTAAACTAAACTAACTCAAACTTTTCAAAATACCAATTTTTTGAATGGTACAAAGATGCGACTCAAGTTTTAACTAAAGGTTACCTAATTAAAAAGATAACGTTAGTTTTTTTTACTGGTTATATCCAAAACGTCTTAACTGCTTTTGGTTACTTCTCCAGTTTTTATTCACTTTTACATACAGTTCTAAGTGAATTTGTTTACCGAAAAACTTTTCTAAATCTTTTCTAGCTTCTACACCTACGCGTTTTAAAGCTGTGCCTTTATGGCCAATTATGATACCTTTTTGAGTTTCGCGCTCTACCATAATTACAGATCGCATTCTAATAATTTTTTCTTCCTCGAAAAACTCCTCTGTTTCTATTTCTACAGCATAAGGAATTTCTTTTTTGTAATGAAGAAGGATTTTTTCGCGAATAGTTTCATTTATAAAGAAACGCTCTGGTTTATCCGTTAATTGATCTTTTGGATAAAAGGCTGGAGATTCTGGCAATAACTCGATAATTCTATGAAATACTTCTTTCACTTGAAAACCTTGTAAAGCCGAAATAGGAATAATTTCTGCATTTGGCACTTTCTCTGCCCAAAGTTGCACTTGAGTCTCTAATTGTTCCTGATCTGATATATCAATTTTATTCAAAAGTAATAAAACAGGGATTTTAGACGCTTTAATTTTATTAAAGAATGCTTCATCTTTTAAAGCTTGTTCTCCAATTTCTACCATATAAATTAATATATCCGCATCTTCAAAGGCCGATTTTACAAACCCCATCATAGATTCTTGCAACTCGTAAGCTGGCTTAATAATACCAGGAGTATCACTTAATACAACCTGAAAATCGTCTCCATTTACAATACCTAAAATTCTATGGCGTGTAGTTTGTGCCTTAGAAGTGATGATAGATAATTTTTCACCTATAAAGGCATTCATTAGTGTTGATTTTCCAACGTTTGGATTACCAATAATATTTACAAAACCTGCTTTATGGTTCATAGTCTTCAATTTATTAAGTTGCAAAGTTACAACCTTTATTTTTTTGAATTTACTAAAACAAAAAAGACTGCCATTTTCAGGCAGTCTTTTTTATATATTTAAACATTTCATTCTAATTACAAGTTGAAAACCTCAACATTACAATTGAAAGAATAATGTTTTAAATTACTTAATGATTTCTAACAATTCAACATCGAATACTAAAACATCGAAAGGCTTAATTTTTCCACCTCTTGGAGTTGCTCCGTAACCTAATTCTTGCGGTACAAAGAATTTATATTTAGAACCTACAGACATTAACTGTAAACCTTCTGTCCACCCTGGAATAACTTGTGTTACACCAAAAGTAGCTGGAGTTCCACGATCTACAGAACTATCAAAAATAGTTCCATCGGTTAAGGTACCATGGTAATGTACTTTTACTTGAGAAGCTGTTGTTGGTTTTTCACCTGTTCCTTCTTTCTCAACAATATATTGTAAACCACTTTCTGTTACCTGAACACCATCTTTAGATTTGTTTTCTTCTAAAAATTTCTCACCAGCTAATTTAACTTCACCAAACTCAGCTTCTGCTTTTTTAGCAGCTTCTTCTTTTTGTTTAGCGATATCAGCTTGTTGTTTCTTTTGGAAATAAGCTTGTACTACTTTTTGAGCTTCTGCTTGATCTATTAAAATATCAGTAGAATCAATAGCGTTCATAAACCCTTGAATAAACAACTCGTTATCAAATTCAGAGAAACTAGTTTTTACATTTCTAGCAACATCCATACCGATAGCATAACTTACTGAATCTAATTCTGTTTTTACAGGCTTTTTTGTAACTCCTGTGTTATTACAAGATGCCATTAATGCTGTAAGAGCAACTAGGCTTAAAACTTTAATTGTTTTCATTTTTTTGTGTTAAATTAATTTGCAGTCAAATGTAACAAAATTATAATAGCTACAAAATAGCTTTAAGCTCTATTTAACAAAAAACATTAGGCCGATACTTACACAACACTTAAGAAATGATAACTAATTTAATCTAGAAAGTATCTAAAATTAAAAAGCCTGCTAATAGCAGGCTTTTCGGTTTTAAGTGGGGAGAGCAGGATTCGAACCTGCGAAGACGTAGTCAGCAGATTTACAGTCTGCCCTCGTTGGCCGCTTGAGTATCTCCCCAAAACTGACCGCAAATATATTACTGTTTATTAATTCTACAAAACAAATTTCGTTTTTTTTACAATTCGTATCTAATTCTAAAAGTTAAAAAGCGTGGTTGTATATAATATTCGGTTGCGCTTACAGAAATTGTGCCCACACTACTCTGGTTTTGAGACCTGGTATTTAATAAGTTAGTTGCTTTAACTTCGTATTCCCATTTGCTGTCCTCATCTTTTTTATAAGCTAAAGACGCATCCCAAAACTCATAAGAATTTATTGTTTTTTCTTCATCTGAAAAGTCATTATATGAATAATCGGTCTTAAAAGTGAAACTTTTTAAGATTAAAGCATCAAATTCTACCGATGGTGCCTTAGTAAAAAACTTTGTTCTTTGTGTGCCTTGGTCATTATCTTGAATACTGTAACGGTACCCTAATTCAAAATTTGGCGCTTCTTTAAAATTAGTTCTTAATTCCCCTCTATAAGTTTGCGAATAAGTTTCGTTAGCAAATGGCAAATCGTTTACAAGCTGGTTGTATTTGGTATAACTTAAGTTACCCGTAGCTGTTGCTCTAAACTTACCCATTGTTTTTTGAACTCGAGCATTAGCACTAGCGCTTTCATCGGCTAGATTTGAATTATAAGGACTACTAACTCTAATAACACTTCCGAGAGGTAATTCGGAATTTGTTCTAATTCTATCTACTGTTTTGCTATAATTTAATCGCGCCGAAACATTGGTGTAATTAAACATATTAAAACTGAAATAAGATAAATTGAAGTTATGAGCCAAAGCACTTTCTAATTCCTGATTTCCAGAAAAAACAGAACTATAATCGTTTAAAACTAAACCTCTAGCTAATTGATTAACATCGGTAAAGTTAGTTTGCATATCGTAATTAAAAATAATACGCTCACTCTTTTTTAACTGAATCAACATATTAAAATCTGGTAGTAATCTAAAAAAGTTATCGGTATAATCTAAATCAAACTGATCATTTTTCGCACTATAAGCATGTGCAGAAAAACCAGGCGTAAATGTAAAAATTCCAGATTTTAAGCGGTAATGCGCTCCTGCATAAACATCGGTAAATGTGTAAGCAATATCATTTGTATCTAAACCATCGTTAATGGTTGGAGTGGAGTTAAAATCGGTATCATCATCTAAAGTTTGAAATATATTAGAATCGAAATCTTGTTTACTATAGATGGTTCCCACAGTAAAATTAACATCACTTTTTTGATTTAGAATATTCCAATAATCAACCTTAGCATCCATTTGATTAGATTTTACGCGCTTATCCTGATTGATATCATATTGAATTTGATCTCTATCGAAACCTAAATCACTAGCTGTTTCATCATAAGCATCACTCGGGTTAATAGGGTCGTCTAAATCATTATCGTTATTAGTCGGGTCGTTTTCTAGAATAGCATTGTAAAAAGGATCTTCATCTTGCCATAAATGTTGCACTTCTAAAGCAAAAATATTCTTCTCGTTTAACGTGTAATAATAATTCAAGTTTTGATTAATACTAAATGGTGAAGAACTTTCTAGCTCACTAACATCTCCAACTCGAGATGATAATACAAACTGATCTTGCGATTCCTTAGATGTTCTAGCCAACACATCATAATCTAATTGATTACTTCCGTTTGGTTTGTACTTGGCACTAAACTTCAACATAGCCATATCGCTACGTTGGCGTGTATTGCTTTCTTTATTTTCATCACGAGAAGCATCATCTAAAAATTGCACATCGCTAATTTCTGTTAAATCTGTTCGGTTACTTAACAGAATCGCGAAACCACTTAAATCTAAAGTTGGTTTAGGTGAATAACTAAAATTGGCTGCTCCAAATTTGGTGTTAATATTTTTGGCTCTATTATTCTGAAGTGATAAGAACCCTAAATTATTACTGCCTAAATCTATGTTTGTTCCACTACTTCTGCTTGGAGCTCTAAAACCACCAGTAAAGTTGAAATAATCGCGACGTGTAAACGCTATTTCGCCAATATTATTTAAATCTCCAATTACATTTATACTGTATTCCGGACTGTAGTAAAACAATTTTGGCTGAAATAAATACAATAAATCATTATCTGAAGTACCACCACCGGCAGTAACATTTCCGAACCAAAAATTCTTTTTACCTTGTTTAAGTCTAATATTTATAGCAATGTTATCTTGGTTATTGGTTACTCCACCTAATTGGCCAACTTCGGCATAATTTTTAAGCACCTCAACTTTATCAATAGCATTTGCAGGAATGTTTTGAGTGGCCAACTTAGAGTCTCCATCAAAAAACTCTTTACCCTCAACCATAACTTTACCAACTTTTACGCCTTCTACTTCAATTTCACCATCATCATTAATCTCTACTCCTGGTAGTTTATCTAAAACATCTCCTAGTTTTCGTTCTGTACCTGATTTAAAAGAATCTGCATTATAAACAATAGTATCACCTTTAATGGTTACAGGCATTTCGTAAACTAACTCTACAGCATCTAGCGTATTATCTTCAACTAAAACAAAATCTTGAATTATTGCGCTTTCTTTTGTAATCACCTCAGCCTGTCCCGTTCTCATGCCGATATAACTCACTTGAATATTATACTTGGCATTTTTCTCTACTGAAAGTTTGTAACGACCATCTGGGTTTGTAATACCATAAGCATCTAGCTTTTGCGTATCTTGATTTATAGCAATAACATTTGCTAATTCTAACGGGTCACCAATACTATCTCTAACAACACCTTCCAGTTTAACTTGAGCAAAGGTTGTACTTACCGCTAAAAGCAGTGCAAAAACGATTAAATTTTTCACAGAATAAATTTTCGATTAATTACTTATAATAAAATGATTGCTATTAGCGTCTTCCGCCACCACCACGGTTTCCTCCTCTACCACCACGCATAGCTTGCATTTCTTCCATTTTTTTCTTCACAATGGCGTCGTATTCTGCTTGCGTTACTTCTTTTCCTTTAGACGGCACTTTCATTTCATCTTTTTCCGAAGGATTTAAAACAATTTTAGAACACAAAATTGTAGTTTTGCCTGCACTAACTTCTAAAATTAAACCAGGCAACCCCCAATATGTATCTGGTCCTTGGTTTACAGGAATCTGTGGTGTATACCAAGCTGTAACAACAACTTCTTTAGGTTTTTCTTCTTCGTCTTTTTTATCGTCATCTCCAGATGGTCTTCTTCCAAAATTACTAAAATCAAATCCTGAAACCTCCTTTACTGCTGTAGCTTTAAAACAAGTATATTGTCCAATGGTTTTGGTTTCCGAGCCTAACTCCCATTTCAACTGTTGTAATTCATCTTTAATTAAAAACTGTTTTCCAAAAAATTCTTGCTCTTGCAATAGCTCTTTATTACTTACATTTTTATATTGATCGCCACCAGTAAAACTCATAGCTCCAAAACGAGGACCTCTACCTGTACTTGGCGCCTCTAATCGTTCTTCTTCCTTATATACAGATTCCGATTGATTAAAAGTTAGAATAAAAGTTTTCTCTAGCATACTTTTCATTCGACCAGCAATTTCTTTTTTACGCTCTTCACTTAGTTGCCCTCCACCAAAATTACTCATATCTACAGTAGTTTTAGACTCGTAGTATGCTTTACCTTGAAAGTCTTTTTGAGCAAAAGATAATACCGTTACAAAAAGTAAACATGCGGTTAATGCTGGTTTTAAAATCTTAAAATTCATTATTCTTATATTTTTGTTTTGTTACTAAAATTAAACTTTAATTTTAGCTTAGACTTAAAGAGATACCCAATAGTTTAATCTTGAAATGTTAAAATACTCTTAAAACAAATACAGTTTTTAATGCCTGAAAAATTGATTCAATTTTTGTAATTTCCCAATCGAATGAAACACGCTACATTTCTACTTTTTTTATTTACCCTTTCAATTTTCTCTCAAGAACCTATTGAAGCAACGTTAGTCAAAAAAACTTTACTAGATGTAGAACATTTAGTGTCGGTTAATAACTTTAGCACTACATGTTATATAAACAATAATGTACTCTACAAAAACCATAACAATAAAACTTTAAATTACAACAACCTACAATTAGGAAATATTGAAAGTGCTAACACTTTTAACCCGTTAAAAATTAATATCTTCTATAAAGACTTCAATACCTTAATAATTCTAGACAACCGCTTATCGGAAATTTTTAAAACCGATTTTAATGCCATTAACGACTACAAAAATGTTTCTCATGTTTCTACCGGACATGATAACACGGTTTGGATTTTTAACCAAGACATTCAAAACCTTGAACTTTTCGATTATAAACAAAAAACCTCTAGAGCCCAAACACAGCCCGTACAAAGCCAAGTTTTAGACCTAAAAAGTAACTTTAATTATTGTTGGTTACTTACTAAAAACCAACTGTATACTTATAATTATTTTGGGAGTTTAATAAAAAAACTAGATAACAAGGGTTACACAGCTATTGCGGCAGACGGTGAAAACTTGGTACTAAAAAAGGATAACAATTTACTCTACCTGAATAAAAACGATGAACAACCTGCACATATTATTCTTCCTAATATAATAATAAATCAGTTTTTTGTAATCAATGAAACCTTGTATATTTACACCCATAAAACTTTATACGAGTTTCAATTAAAAATAAAATAACACTATGCATATTGCTATTGCCGGAAATATAGGCGCTGGAAAAACCACTCTCACAAAACTGTTAGCAAAACATTACAATTGGGAAGCTCAATTGGAAGATGTGGTAGATAACCCGTACCTAGACGACTTTTACAACCAAATGGAACGCTGGAGTTTTAACCTGCAAGTATATTTTTTGAATAGTCGTTTTCGTCAAGTTTTACAAATTCGCGAAAGCGGAAAAGCCATTATACAAGATCGTACTATTTATGAAGACGCTCATATTTTTGCTCCTAACTTACATGCTATGGGCTTAATGACGAATCGTGATTTTGAAAATTACAAGTCGCTTTTCGAGTTAATGGAATCTCTTGTGCAAGGTCCGGACATATTAATTTACCTGCGTAGTACCATACCAAACTTAGTATCCCAAATACAAAAACGTGGTCGTGATTACGAAAACTCTATAAGTATAGATTATTTAAGCCGATTAAACGAACGTTACGAAGCTTGGATACACGGTTACAACAAAGGAAAACTTTTAATAATTGATGTAGACCACTTAGATTTTGTTGATAATCCTGAAGATTTAGGTTTTGTAATAAACACTATTGATGCTGAAATAAATGGGCTGTTTTAGAACAACCTATTTCTTAAAACCTGAATTTATTTTAAACTGTTGTTGATTTTATTGTTTGCACTACAATACAAATCCACTTTTTCGAGCATGCTCAATAGCTTCTTCGCTTGTTTCTACCAATAAAACTGGTGTAGTTTTGTAATCATTAAACAACCCAGAAACACGAAGCATTTTCTTTTTGTGCTTAACACTGCGCAAATAAATAGCTAAAATTCTATTAGGGAATACCTGTGCTATTTCTATATAAATATCAGGATCATGCTCTCCACAATCACCAATTAGAATAAACTTTAAGTTTGGGTAAGATTCCAGTAAATTAATGATCTCTTTTTGCTTCTCGGGCTTCTCGTCTTTAGGTTTTCGTTTAAAAACACTCGGAAACTTTCTAAGGATAATTGGTCCGTTTGGGAAATTATTTTGCTTTAAAAAGTAATCCAAATATCGATACAAGTTCCAAGGGCTATGACTTACATAAAAAATAGGATTTGCTTCATGTTCCTTTTTACCTTGATGTAATAACTTATAAAATGCAGCGGCACCTTCTAAAGGCAATCGCTTTCCTGCGGATTTTAAAAACGTATTAAAAAGCACACGCCATTTAAACATAGACACAATACCGGTGTGTAAAATAGTATCATCTATATCGCTAATAACTCCAAATTCAGCACTTTTACAAGGAATAAGCATATGAGCAGAAAACTTATTCTCCGATTGAATTAAACGTTTAACAATTTTATTTTTAAAAGAAAACTCAAACTCAACCCAACCTTCATCATCCTGATATTTACTAATATCATCAACAGTTTCATCTAGCAAAAAATAACCTCTCTCGTCGGTTTTAGTATAAAACACGTGATCATCTCCGAGCCTAACACTGAGTTCTGCATGTTTTACTTCATCTGTTTCAAAACGTTTCCAAGCATTAATCAGCAGTTTTAAAACACTTTTTTGTTCTAAATTAATACTTTCATCTTCTATAGCTCGCCCACGCAAATACACACGGTTGAAAGTACCGTAAGTTTGAAATGCTATAATTTGGACAGGGTCTTTTTTAAACATATAGATTGTAAAAATACAAAAAACCACGCTTCCACGTGGTTTTTCAAAATTACTAAAAAAAGAAGTCTAACCTAATTTAAAACCTCTTCTTCAACTTTATTTATATCTTTTTCTAATTCAATTAAAACATCTTTAGCATCTGCACCTAAAGCAGCAAGACTTTTCTTCACCTCAGCTTTGGTTCCTTCAAAATTTTCGTAAGTTGTAGAACCTTCACCATTTTTTGTTGTTACCGTTTTTACTATAGCCTTAACCGTACCATCATCATTTTTATGAACCTCGACATTCACTTCTTTTTTAACCTCAACCTTTTCTATAACTTCTGTATTATTTACATGAGCCACAACACTATCGGCAGATAATGCAATACTTGGTGCGATAACTAAAGCTACAACCGACATCAATTTTAAAAGAATATTTAGCGATGGTCCGGAGGTATCTTTAAAAGGGTCTCCAACGGTATCACCTACAACAGCAGCTTTATGCGCATCAGTACCCTTTTTACCTTGCTCCTCTATAGTTTTTTTAGCATTATCCCATGCACCACCAGCGTTAGATTGAAAAATAGCCATAAGCACACCACAAGTGGTTACACCCGCTAGCAGACCACCTAACATTTCGGCTCCGCCAATAAAACCTACAGCAACAGGCACTGCAATAGCTAATAAACCAGGAAAAACCATTTCTTTTATAGATGCTTTTGTAGAAATATCTACACATTTATCGTATTCGGCATAACCATCGGCCGCATCAAAAATAGCACGATCTTCTTTGGTAGCCTTCGTCATATCCGAATCGTATTTACGCATCACAGCTAAAGCTGCTTTTAACTGCGGAATATCTCTAAACTGACGACGCACCTCTTCAATCATAGCCATTGCAGCACGACCAACCGCATTCATTGACAAGGCCGAAAATACAAAAGGTAGCATACCACCAACTAATAACCCTGCCATAATTGTTGGCTGAGAGACATCAATTGCAATTACATTAGCCGTTTTCATGAAAGCCGCAAATAATGCTAACGCTGTTAAGGCTGCAGAAGCAATAGCAAAACCTTTACCTACTGCTGCAGTTGTATTACCAACAGCATCCAGTTTATCTGTACGTTCACGTACTTCACTTGGCAACTCTGCCATTTCTGCAATTCCACCGGCATTATCACAAATTGGTCCGTAAGCATCTACCGCTAACTGGATGCCTGTATTTGCTAACATACCAACCGCTGCAATTGCAATACCATATAATCCAGCAAAATGATGTGACACAATAATGGCCGCTGCAATTAAAAGAATTGGAATAGCTGTAGACATCATACCCACACCTAAACCTGCAATAATATTTGTTGCAGCTCCCGTTTCCGATTGTTCTACTATAGACATTACGGGTCTTTTACCTGTAGCTGTGTAATATTCTGTTATTTTACCAACGGCTAAACCAGCCACTAAACCAGCAATAGTTGCCCAAAATACACCCATAGCCCCAAATGGCAATCCTTCTACAGATTCAGGCAACAAGGCATTTATAATAAAATAAGATGCTATAACCATTAAACCCGCAGAACCAAATTCTCCAATGTTTAATGCTGTTTGTGGATTTCCTCCATCTTTTACTTTTACAAAAAAGGTTCCTAAAATAGACATCACAATACCAACAGCACCTAATACTAAGGGAAGATACACAGCACCTAAACCATTAAAATCTGGAGTTAAAATAAATGCTCCTAAAACCATGGTTCCGATAATAGATCCTACATAAGATTCAAATAAATCGGCCCCCATACCTGCAACATCACCAACATTATCACCAACATTATCTGCAATAGTTGCTGGGTTTAATGGATGATCTTCAGGAATACCTGCTTCAACCTTACCTACAAGATCGGCACCAACATCGGCTGCTTTAGTATAAATACCACCACCAACACGAGCGAATAAAGCAATAGATGAAGCTCCCAAAGAAAACCCTGAAAGCACATTTAATACCATCGCTAAATTTTCTGCACCAGGCCAGAGGTTTTGATAAATCATAAATAAGCCACTTAAGCCGAGAATTCCTAAACCTACAACTCCAAGTCCCATTACGGCACCACCAGCAAAGGCAACTTCTAAGGCTCGCCCTAATGATGTTCTAGCAGCTTGCGTGGTTCTAACATTAGCTTTAGTAGCAACTTTCATTCCTATAAACCCTGCGAGTGCAGAACATATGGCTCCTATAATAAACGAAACAGCTACAATACCACTCGATCCAACTTCTGATACACCTTTGAAGTATAACAAAATAGCCACGGCTACCACAAAAATTGATAAAATTTTGTATTCAGCTTTTAAAAAAGACATGGCGCCATCGGCAATATTTTTGGCTATCCGAATCATTTTTTCATCGCCTTGATCCTGATTAGTTACCCAAGCACTTTTAATAAAAACGAACACTAATGCACCTACCCCGAAGAGCGGTAATAATTTGATTATTAATTCCATAAGAGTTAGTTGATTTTTGGTTGTTGTTAATTTTACCAAGCTAAAAATAAGGAAATATAATTAATAAAAAAAGTCACCTTTAGTTAAAGATGACTCATTTATTTTGCAATATTTTAAGAATATACTAATTAGATAGTAAAAGTGCGTTTTTTCTTGTGCTCACTTTTATCATAACGATCTACACATTCGTGGTAAATTTTAATTGCTTGTTCAGCATTTCCCCAACCACCTGTATCAACTTTTTTCTTCTCTAAATCTTTATAAACTTGGAAAAAATGTTCTATTTCTTTTAATCTGTGTGGGTTTAAATCAGCAATATCCATTTTATTACTCCAAATAGGATCTGATACCGGTACACAAATAATTTTTTCATCTGGTCCTTTTTCATCCGTCATGTAAAACACACCAATTGGACGAACTTCCATTACAACCATTGGAAATGTTGGCTGATGACCTAAAACTAACACATCTAAAGGATCTTTATCTAACGCTAGAGTTTCTGGAATAAATCCATAATCACCAGGATACATCATTGAAGAAAATAACATACGATCAAAACGGATTTTGTGTAATGTAAAATCGTATTCGTATTTATTTCTACTTCCTTTAGGTATTTCAATTAAAACATCAAAAGTTAACGGTTGTTGTTTCTTGCTCATATTAAATCTTATTTTATTTTTCTTCTTCAAGAGAAGAATCTTAATTTTCTGTAATCAAGGTACAAATGTACTGAACACGAAAGCAGTAAACAAGATAAAAACGCCTGTTTTAACACTAAATTGAAAGCTTAATTCTACTTTTACCTTATATTAATTAAGAAATAAAAAGATACACATTGTAATTCAATTCCTTTTTTATTCAAAAATCCGGCCTCTTTCTCTACAAAACCCTTACAATTATTACAAAACTTAACCATAATTAGTATCTTGTGTTTTTTTAAATCAATGATATATAAGCGTCATATTATGAGACTACTCCCTGTTTTAATCATAACTATTTTAGTTAATTTCAACTTAACAGCACAAACCCAGCCGTGGCAAGGTAAATTCGAACCTATCGATAATTTAATTGCCCCACCAAACACGTACAGAACAGCTAGTGGTGCTCCGGGGAAAGATTATTGGCAACAACGTGCTAACTATAACATTAAAGCAACTATAGACGAAAAAACAAATACCCTTTCGGGGGAAGAAACCATAACCTATTTTAATAATTCTCCAGATGAATTATCATACTTATGGCTTCAATTAGAGCAAAACGTAAACAAAAAAGAAAACGAAGATTTTGGTAGTATTAATAATGAAGTAAAAGATTTTATTACCACTCGGAAAATGCAATTTCTAACCCGCGCTATCGATTTTCCTGCTGGCTACTCTATAAAAGAAGTAAAAGATGCAAATAATAACAATCTAAAAATACTTATTAACAACACCATGATGAAGGTTAAATTGAATACACCTTTAAAATCTGGTGAACAAATTAGTTTTTCAATTTCTTGGTCTTACCCAATAACAGATAGAAGTATGTATACGCTTTCGCGAGAAGGGTATGAATACTTTCCGGAAGATGATAACAGTGCATTTTTAATTGCGCACTGGTTTCCTAGAATGGCCGTATATAGCGATACTGAAGGTTGGCAAAACCAACAATTTCAAAAACTTGGTGAGTTTGCTTTAGAATTTGGAGATTACGATGTTGAAATTACAGTACCTGCCGATCATGTTGTTGCTGCAACTGGCACGCTAGAGAACAGCGAATCTGTATTAAACAAAACACAACTTAAACGCTTAAAACAAGCCAAAACTTCCTTTGACAAACCGGTAATCATTATTACTGAAGAAGAAGCCGACCTTAATAAGAAAACAAAATCTAACAATAAAAAAACTTGGAAGTTTAAAGCTAAAAATGTACGCGATTTTGCTTTTGCTTCATCTAGAAAATTTATGTGGGATGCACAAGCTGTAAAATTACCAAGCCATACAGTTATGGCTATGTCACTTTACCCAAAAGAAGGTTTACCTGTTTGGCAAGAAGTCTCTACAAAAGCAGTGAAAAACGCCTTGGAGGTTTACTCTAACGCTACTTTCGATTACCCTTATCCTGTTGCCATTTCGGTTAACACATCTAACATAGGTATGGAATTCCCAATGATTAGTTTCAACGGAGGCCGCCCAACGGATGGAAAAATAAGCGAAAAAGCTAAGGCAAGTATGATTGGCACTATTATACATGAAGTAGGACACAACTGGTTCCCTATGATTGTAAGTTCTGATGAGCGTAAATGGATGTGGATGGACGAAGGTTTAAACACCTTTTTACACCAACGCACGTTAAAAGAAAGATACCCTTCTTACAGCCACGTAACTCCCAAAAAAATTGTTCCTTTTATGATGGGTGATAAAAACATACTACGCCCAATTATGACAAATTCAGATAATGAACTATTCAACCAATTTGGAGCGAATTTCTACATGAAACCAACTGTAGGATTACAAATGTTACGTAACTCTATTATAGGTAAAGATTTATTTGACGAAGCTTTCAGAGAATATGCTAACCGTTGGAAATACAAACATCCAAACCCAGGAGATTTATTTAGAACCTTAGAAGATGCAACTGCTACCGATTTAGATTGGTTTTATAAAGGATGGTTTTTTACAACCGACCACGTTAACCAACAACTACATAATGTAAAATGGTTTACAGTAAAAGAGGAAAACACAAAAACTTCTAAAAACAATAATACTGAAGCAGAAATGACGGAGGATGTTTTTACAGATTTCTCGAACGGGCCACAAGTTATAAATATGACATCTACACCAGATCGAGGATATGGTCAATTTACATCTCGCTTAGATGAAAAAGAATTACGCAAACAACTTTCTGGTAAAAACATTTACGAGGTTACTGTAAAAAATATAGGCGGCTTAATTATGCCTGTTATTATTGAATGGATTTACTCTGATGGTTCTTCGGAAATTGATAGAATTCCTGCTCAAATTTGGAGACGAAATGAATATGAAATTAAAAAGACATTCGTAAAAGCCAAAACGGTTGTTAAGGTAAATTTAGATCCTAACTTTGAGCTTGCCGATACGGATATGAGTAACAATACATTCCCGAAAGCAGATTCAACTTCCGACTTCGATCGCTTTAAAGCAAATCAAACTAAATAAATTTTAAAATACATCGAATAAAAAAAAGCCAACTAAATAATTTAGTTGGCTTTTTTTTATAATCTTAAAATATAGCTTAACTCTAAGCTTCTTTTTCTTTCTTCTTAAAACTCATAATTACCAAAATTATCATTCCGGTAGTAACCGATAAATCGGCCATATTAAAAACACCTGTTCTAAAAACACCTCCTAAATCAATAAAGAAAAAATCGGTTACAGAGCCGTAAACTACACGGTCGTAAACATTAGCAATACCACCACCTATAATACTAGCAAAAGCAAAAAGTGATAAATTATCTAAACTTGTATCTTTTAAAATATGACGAAGTACAAATGCTAAAACAACAATAGGTAGAATTAACAATAAAATGATTCTTAAGGTTGGATTTAAATCGCTACCCATACCTAAAAAAGCACCGGTATTTTCAACATTCATTAAAATAAAAGCATCTCCAATTAAAGAAATACGTTCACCCGGATGAATATCTGTACGACCAACAATAGTATTTCTAACCCATATTTTCGAAATTTGATCGACAGCAATGGTTAAAACAATGACTAGAATAATGTAAATTGAGCGTTTTGTAAGTTTCATCTACTTATTTGTATCTAACGTTGCAGAAGCTGTTTCCGAAGCTCTATTTATTTTTTTAACTAAACCTTGTAAAACTTTACCTGGGCCAACTTCAGTAAATAAGGTAGCACCATCGTTTATCATTTGTTGTACAGATTGTGTCCAACGTACAGGAGCTGTAAGTTGTGAAATTAAATTTGCTTTTATTTCCGCCTCATCGGTAATAGCAGTTGCCGTTACGTTTTGATAAATTGGACAATTTGGCTTGCTAAATGTTGTATTTTCTATAGCTGCTGCCAACTCCTCACGAGCAGGCTCCATCATTGGTGAGTGAAATGCTCCACCAACCGGTAATACTAAAGCGCGTCTTGCACCAGCTTCTTTTAAAGCCTCACAAGCTTTATTTATTGCTTCAACTTCTCCCGAAATCACTAATTGACCAGGGCAGTTATAATTTGCAGCAACAACAACACCATCAATCTCTTCACATACTTTTTCTACTACAGCATCTTCTAAACCTAAAACGGCAGCCATAGTACTTGGTTGTAATTCGCAAGCTTTTTGCATCGCAATCGCACGTTGAGAAACCAATTTTAATCCGTCTTCAAAAGTTAATGCGCCACTCGCTACTAATGCTGAAAATTCACCTAAAGAATGTCCTGCAACCATATCTGGTTTAAAGCTTTCACCTAACGTTTTTGCTAAAATTACTGAATGTAAAAATATAGCCGGTTGTGTTACTTTAGTTTCTTTTAAAGCTTCTGCAGTTCCTTCAAACATAATGTCTGTAATAGGAAATCCTAAAATCTCATTTGCCTTTTCAAATAAACTTTGCGCTAAAGGAGAGTTTTCATAAAGGTCTAAACCCATTCCTGAAAATTGTGCTCCTTGGCCTGGAAAAATATATGCGTTCATAATTGGTTCTTTTATTAGTGCTGCAAAAATAACAATTATTGGCTATTATCAATAGTTTTAATGATTTTAGCAAAATAAACCCAATTAGCAAACTACAAATTATCTGTTGCTGCTTCCGCACAACGTTCACCATCCATAGCCGCAGACACAATACCACCTGCATAACCTCCACCTTCTCCACAAGGAAATAAGTTGGAAATTTGAGGATGTGCTAAACTCTCTTTTCGAGGAATAGAAACTGGTGATGATGTTCTAGACTCTACACCAACCACATTGGCTTCTTCGGTGTAATAGCCATTCATTTTTTGTCCGAACGCCTGAAACCCTTTTCGCAATCTACTTCCAATTAATTTCGGTAAAAGCGAATGTAAAGGCGCCGAATTTAATCCCGGTTGGTATGATGTATCATTTAAACTTGAAGATAAATTACCTTCCACAAAATCAGTTAAACGTTGTGCTGGCGCTACCTGACTTCTTCCGCCAGCCGTAAAGGCCAAACGTTCTAAATTCTTCTGATATTCCAAACCTTTTAACGCTCCAAATTGCTCGTATTTAGGTAAATCTTTATTAACATCTATTTCTACTACAATACCAGAATTGGCATATAGATTATTCCGCTTAGACGGCGACATACCATTTACAACAACTTCTCCATTTGCAGTAGCAGCCGGCACAATAAATCCGCCAGGACACATACAAAATGAGTAAACACCACGTTCGTTAACTTGCTGTACTAACCCGTAAGATGCAGCTGGTAAAAGTTCATGACGAGGACCAGAACAGTGGTATTGGATAGAATCTATAATATGTTGCGGATGTTCTACACGAACGCCCATAGCAAAGGATTTGGCCTCTAAAGCGATGTCCTTTTTATCTAATAAATAAAAAATATCTCTAGCCGAATGCCCTGTTGCTAGAATAACCTTATCAACAGGCATTTCTTCTTTATTTAAAAGCTGAATGGCCTTTATGCTATTATCTTTAATAACAAAATCGGTAACTCGGGTTTCAAAATGAACTTCTCCACCATAATTCAATATGGTTTCTCGAATATTTTGAACCACTTTCGGGAGTTTATTTGTTCCTATATGCGGATGTGCATCGACCAAAATTTGATCGGTTGCGCCATGAAAAACTAAATTCTCAAAAATACGGCGTACATCACCACGCTTTAAACTTCGGGTGTAAAGTTTACCATCGCTGTAAGTTCCTGCTCCACCTTCACCAAAGCAATAGTTAGAATCTTCGTTTACAAAATGATCTTGATTTATTGCTTTTAAATCGCGACGACGATCTTTCACATTTTTTCCGCGCTCTAAAACAATAGGCTTAAAGCCAAGTTCAATACAACGCAATGCCGCATACATTCCTGCTGGTCCGAAACCAATAATATGAACTGGTTTCGCCTTAGATACATCTTTATAGTTAAAAGTATAATCGGATGTTTTTGGCAGAGCTTCGCGAATATAAACAGCTACTTTATAGTTCAGCATAATTTTAGCCTTTCGCGCATCGATAGACTTTCTTAAAACTTTTACTCCTGTAATATCTTTTCGATCTATCTCTAACTTTAAAGCAGCCTTTAAAACTAGAATATCACTACGTTCTTCTTCTTTTAATGTAATACGAAGTTGAATTTCTTTCACCATAAATATTGAAGTTCTCTAAAGCAACAAACCTTTTGCTTTTCTATTTTCTTTCGTAAGTTAAAAACGTAAATTCATAATCGTGCTTATCATCTTTATTATGAAATTTATTCGCTGTTTCTTTCCAAATTGAAGTATCTACTTCCGGAAAAAAAGTATCGGCATCAAAGCTTTCATGTACACGTGTTAATTCAATTTTATCAGCAACTGCCATGGCTTGCTTATAGATTTCACCACCACCAATAATGTAGGGTTGCACATCGCTTTTAGAAGCCTCAATAGCTTCTTCTAAACTATTAACTAATATTACACCTTCTGGCGCTTTGTAATCTGTTTGTCTTGTAATTACAACATGTGTACGGTTTGGTAATGGCTTTGGGAAACTCTCAAATGTTTTGCGCCCCATAATGATATGATGGCCATTTGTTAAACTTTTAAATCGTTTTAAATCGTCACTTAAATGCCAAATAAGTTTATTATCTTTTCCTATAGCATCGTTTTCCGCTGCAGCGACAATAACAGTAAGCTCTTGATTACCTGTACTTATAGCTTCTTTTACCTTCTGTTCACTTTTAAAAACCTCACTTTTCACAATAAGTTTCTCTTCTTTATCTAAAGTGCTTTTTAAAGCTTCAATACGTACTTGCTGTTTTGCTACAAGTTTTTCTAATTGTTCTTTTTCCCAAGCTTTACCCATAAATTTATGAGTAACAAACACAGTAATTAAATGATATACAAAGAAAAACGACCACGCTAGAATAGCGTATAAAAACCATTCTTTACCAAAAAAAGTAACCTCTTTACCAATACCTAAAACGGTATTAGCAATTATTAAAAAAACAGCACCAAGAAGAAATATAACAAAATGAATGTACAATCCTTTCTTTTGCCTAATGCGTTTTTGAGCATTTTCTATAAGCTCTAATTGGTCTTTATCTATTTGTGGAGTGGGTCTTTTTTTTCCGAACATGATGTAAAAATAATAGATGTAAAGTTATAACATTTTAATGATATGCCGAAGTTTATTTAATTAGTCATATTTTAGAGAAACACTATAGCTTAATAAGCTCTAAAACTAATTGAAAATCAAGCAAAAAGCCGATTTAACGATTGCTAATAATATAAAATTCAGCCTAATTTTATTATTTACCATGAAATAATTAGAACCCATATTATTAAATTGATAATTTTTTGATGTTAAGGCGTTTAAATGATTATGAGTTAATAAACTTTTATAAATTTGTAGAATAAAACAACATATTTTACTATGGCTATTAAAAAACAATATTTAAAAAGCAAACCAGTTTGTAAAGTAACTTTTACTATTGAAGCTGAGGAGGCAAAAAAAGTTTCTATTGTTGGGAGCTTTAATGAATGGAACGAAAAAGCAACACCGTTAAAAAAATTAAAGAACGGAACATTTAAAGGCACTGTTGATTTAGATGCTGAGAATTCTTATGAATTCAAATATATAGTTGACGGAGATTACGTTAACGACTCTGCTGCAGACTCTTATGTTTGGAGCGATTACGCTTCTGCTGAGAATAGCGTTGTTAGTGTTTAATTACCATATCAATACGGTATAAAAAAAGGGCTTCTAAAAAATTTTAGAAGCCCTTTTTTTATGTTTTATCTCTCACGAATCTTAAATCGCTACTTTTCCTTTTATATGTGGATGTGGATCGTAATCTTCTAAAGTGAAATCATCAAAATCGAAATCAAAAATGTCTTTAATTTCAGGATTCATCTTCATTGTTGGCAACGGACGAATATCTCTAGATAATTGCAGCTCTAATTGCTCGTAATGATTACTATAAATATGCGCATCTCCAAAGGTATGAATAAACTCACCAGCCTCGTAACCGCAAACCTGAGCCATCATCATGGTGAATAAGGCATAAGAAGCAATATTGAATGGTACACCTAAAAAGATATCTGCACTACGCTGATAAAGCTGACAAGACAATTTACCATTAGCCACATAAAATTGAAAAAACGCGTGACATGGAGGCAACGCAGCTTTTCCGTTCGCCACATTTTCACTAAAAGATTTTGAATTATCTGGTAAAACAGAAGGATTCCAAGCAGAAACCAACATTCTACGACTGTTTGGGTTGGTTTTTAAACTATGGATTACTTGTTTAATTTGATCAATTTCATCACTATTCCAGTTACGCCATTGATGCCCGTAAACAGGCCCCAGATCTCCATTTTCATCGGCCCATTCATTCCAAATGCGCACACCGTTTTCGGTTAAATATTTGGTATTGGTATCACCTTTTAAGAACCAAAGCAGCTCATAAATGATAGATTTTAAATGCAGTTTTTTGGTGGTTACCATCGGAAAACCTTCACTTAAATCGAAGCGCATTTGGTATCCAAAAACACTTTTTGTGCCTGTACCCGTGCGGTCTCCCTTTTCGTTTCCGTTTTCTAAAACGTGTTTTACTAAGTCGTGATATTGTTTCATAATTATCGCTCCTGCAGAAACAGGGTTCTATTATTTAGTGATTGTTTATTACCTTGAAATAACTACAAATAGTTAGCAACAAAATTAGTAAAAACAATTGTTTATTTAATCTTCTGTAAAAATTAAGCTGTATACTTTTGTAAAGTTACTGTCTTCGCAGGAATTGTTTACCCAATAATCATTCCAGCAATAGTCGCCGAAATTAAAGAAGCAATAGTACCACCAACAAGTGCTTTCATACCAAATTTAGATAAGGTTTTACGTTGCCCTGGAGCAAGAGAACCAATACCACCAATTTGGATACCTATAGAAGCAAAGTTAGCAAAACCACAAAGCATGTAAGTTGCCATGATTATCGATTTCTCGTAACTTAAATGCGTAGCATTTGCCGCATTTTTTAAATCGCGCAATTGTATGTATCCAATAAATTCGCTGGCTGCCAATTTAATACCTAAAAGCTGCCCCATTAAAGCCATATCTTCTTTAGCTACACCGATAAGCCACATAAGCGGTGCAAAAGCATAACCTAAAATAAGTTCGATAGATAATTTAGCGTATGATGTGTTACTGGCAATCCAACTGTTTACAGATGTTACATCTCCAACCCAGCCAAGAATACCGTTAAACATAGCTATAAAAGCCACAAACACTAATAACATAGCACCAACATTAACCGCTAATTTTAAGCCTTCGGTAGTTCCGTTTGCAATAGCATCTAAAAAGTTAGATCCTATTTTTTCTTGAGAAACAGAAACATCGGTATTTACATCTTCGGTTTGAGGGAATAATATTTTTGAAATTACAATAGCTCCTGGTGCCGCCATCACTGAGGCCGCCAACAAGTGTTTTGCATAGAATAATCTTAAATCAGCATCATCTCCACCTAAAAAGCCAATGTATGCTGCTAATACAGCTCCCGCAACGGTTGCCATACCACCAATCATTACCAATAACATTTCAGATTTATTCATTTTCTCCAAATACGCCTTAATTAAAAGTGGCGCCTCGGTTTGACCTAAAAAGATGTTTCCGGCAACACTTAAACTTTCGGCTCCCGAAATTTTTAATGTTTTAGAAAGCAACCAAGCCATAGCCTTTACGACGCGTTGGATAATGCCTAAATAAAATAAAACAGATGTTAATGCAGAAAAGAATATAATAGTTGGTAGCACTTGGAACGCGAAAATAAATCCGAATGTATCCATATCTACCACTAAACCTTCGAAAAGAAACTTACTTCCAGCTCTTGTAAAATCGAGTACGTTTACAAATAAGCCTCCAATAAATTCAAAAATAGTTTTTATAAATTCTACTTTTAAAACACCAATAGCAATTAAAAGTTGAAAAGCTAAACCGACAACAACAATTTTCCAGTCGATTGCCTTTCTATTACTACTAAAAAGAAACGCTACAAAAATAAGCGTAACCATACCTAAAACACCACGCCATAAACTGTTTAAAGTAAACCCTTGGCTAGGTATGATAGTTGCCGTTGCTACTTGCGGTTCTGGTTGCACAGACTCGGCAACTTGAGCGACATTTAATTCTGCTTTAGTAACCACTAACGAATCTTGCAGAGCATTACTAACAGAATCTGTAGTTTGGGTAATTTTGGCAGTTATTGTTTCGTTTACATCCTGCGCCGTTAGTGTTGTAGTTAGAACTAAAAAAAAAGCAACAGTAATCAAAAACAACTTATTCATATTATAGACTTAGGTATTATTCTCTTTTAGAAATTTCATCACGAATATGTGCTGCCTTTTCATAATCTTCATTCGAAACGGCTTCTTCTAGTAAGTTGTGAAGCTCTTCGATAGATTTTGCTTTGTAGTTTTCACCTGGCTCTTGAGGCTCAAGCTCATTTGCAACCAACTCATCCATCAAAATATTATCTTCCGTATCATCATCCTCTTTTTTAGGATTCACTTTTAAGTAAATACCGGCTTTGTCAAGAATGTTTTTAAACGTAAAAATAGGAGCTTGAAAGCGAAGTGCTAAAGCTATAGCATCACTAGTTCTGGCATCAATTATTTCTTCAATTTTATCGCGTTCGCAAATTAAACTTGAATAAAAAACGCCATCTACAAGCTTGTGGATAATAACTTGTTTTACAACAATATCGAAGCGGTCTGCAAAATTTTTAAATAAATCATGTGTTAAGGGTCTTGGAGGACTAATTTCTTTCTCTAAAGCAATAGCAATAGATTGCGCCTCGAAAGCCCCAATAACTATAGGGAGTTTGCGGTCGCCATCTACTTCATTTAAAATTAATGCATACGCACCATTTTGGGTTTGACTATAGGAAATCCCCTTTATGTTTAATCTTACTAAACTCATAATTAATAAAAACGCAAAGAACTGTTTAAATTAGGACTTTACCAACTGCATGATGGATAAATTCTAATTTAATCAGTTCTGAATATTATTACAATTTAAAAAAAAATATGTTATTGCTGCGCTTTAAAAGCTTTTAATTTCTCGATGAGTTCTGGAATAACCTGAAAAGCATCTCCAACTACTCCGTAATCGGCCGCTTTAAAAAATGGTGCTTCTGGATCTGTATTAACTACAACTTTCACTTTAGAGGCATTAATACCTGCTAAATGTTGAATAGCACCAGAGATTCCGATAGCGATATACAAATTAGACGCTACAGGTTTTCCTGTTTGCCCAACGTGTTCACTATGTGGTCTCCACCCTAAATCTGACACTGGTTTAGAGCAAGCTGTTGCTGCACCTAAAACTTCGGCCAATTCTTCAATCATACCCCAATTTTCAGGACCTTTTAATCCACGACCACCAGAGACTACAATTTCTGCATCTGCAATAGTTACTTTATCTGTAGCTTTATCTACAGACTCAACGTTTACAGCAAATTCTGGAATGGCAGGTGAAAAATCTTCCGCGGAAGCGCTACCACTATTTTCTACTAAACCAAATGCATTATTAGAAACTCCAATAATTTTAACTTCGGTGTTTATTTGCGTGTTTTCGAAAGCTTTATTTGTAAAAGCGGGACGTTTAACAGTAAACGGACTTGTGCTAGATGGTGCTGCTACAACATTAGAAGCGTAACCTGCATTTAACCCTACCGCTAAAAGTGGTGCTAAATATTTACTATCGGCACTAGAGCTGATAATAATAACTTTAGCACTTTCGTTTTCGGCCGCTTGCTTAATAACATTTGCATAAGCATTGGCATTAAAACTATTTAATTTATCATTATTAACATGTAACACTTTATCTACTCCGTAATTCCCTAAAACAGATGTATCTGCGGCATTTACGCTAATAGCTGTAACAGTTGTGCCTAATTGGTCTGCAACGGCTTTTGCATAAGAAGCAACTTCTAACGCTGCTTTTTTAAAGTGACCTTGTTCTGATTCTGTATATACTAAAACTGACATAATATATTCTTTATTTTTTTAATTTCCACGGAAGTGAAAATCTCATTAATGATTTTGTAAACTTGAAAAGACTCTGAAATTAAACTCAGACTAACTCCTTTTCTCTAAATAACCTTAGCTTCATTATGAAGTAAGCTTACCAACTCGTCTAAATTATCTGGAGAAACCAAAGTAACTGCACCTTTTGGAGCTGGTTTTTCAAAAGAAACAGATTGTGTTTCCGGAGAAGCTTCTACAGGTTCTGATACTGTTAATGGTTTTTTACGAGCCATCATAATACCACGCATATTTGGAATACGTAAATCACTTTCTTCTACCAATCCTTTTTGTCCACCAACTACTAATGGTAAACTTGTAGAAACGGTTTCTTTACCACCATCGATTTCTCTAACCGCTTTAGCGCTTGTACCGTCTATTTCTAAACCAATACAGCTATTTACAAAATTTGCATTAGTTAAAGCAGCAAGCATACCAGGCACCATTCCGCCATTGTAATCAATAGATTCACGACCAGCAATAACTAAATCGTAACCACCATTACTAACAACATGGGCTAATTGCTTAGCTACAGAAAAAGCATCGGTAGCTACTGTATTTATGCGTATTGCAGCATCTGCACCAATAGCCAAAGCTTTACGTAATGTAGGCTCGGTTTCTGGACCACCAACATTTACAACATCTACACTGGCACCTTGTTTTTCCTTAAACCACATGGCACGTGTTAATCCAAATTCATCATAAGGGTTTATCACAAATTGTACGCCATTGGCATCAAACTTAGTATTGTCTTCTGTAAAATTAATCTTAGAAGTGGTATCGGGAACGTGGCTAATGCACACTAATATTTTCATAATAATCGCTATTTAGTAAGAATATGTTTGTTTGAGTTTACGAAGTTAATTATTTTATTTCGAAAAATACTATGCACGCATAATAAATTTTTGTTTTTATTTTTTAGAAATCAACAAGTATTTATCTCGAAACAAACCTTAAACTATTTATAAACACCTTTAAACAAAGGTATAAACAATTATTTAGACCGCTGGTTTTAGTTCACACAATATTAACACCCTATCAGGTTTTATTAAAATTTCACATCATGAAAAGTAATAAAAAACCTACTTAAAGAAAAGATTTAAATCGAAAACTGAAGCAATCATGATTTAAAACACCATATTAAAGGGAGGATTACCCCATCCTTCTTAGTGCAATCCGCAATAATCTCCTTTTCTCATTCTTGAGTTTCATCTAAAAACGTTTTTCTTCTGTTAATTTGATAAAAAAACACAGCACTTACTTCCGACTTGAAAATTTCCATAAATCAAAGTGAAAAAAACAATATTTTTCTCGTAGAAAATTTTTAATTTAGCAACTTGATTTAAAATAGATAGAATGAAGACAATTCAATTTAGAGAAGCCATTTGTGAAGCCATGAGTGAAGAAATGCGTCGTGACGAAAGCATTTACTTAATGGGCGAGGAAGTAGCTGAATATAATGGTGCTTACAAAGCATCGAAAGGAATGCTAGATGAGTTTGGAGCAAAACGTGTTATTGATACACCAATTGCAGAGCTTGGTTTTGCAGGTATAGCAATTGGTTCTACCATGACAGGTAACCGCCCGATTGTAGAATACATGACATTTAACTTCTCTTTAGTAGGAATTGATCAAATTATAAACAACGCAGCAAAAATTAGACAAATGTCTGGTGGGCAATTTAACTGCCCTATTGTTTTTCGTGGACCAACAGGTTCTGCAGGACAATTAGGAGCAACACACTCACAAGCTTTTGAGAACTGGTTTGCTAATACACCTGGTTTAAAAGTTGTTGTACCATCTAATCCTTATGATGCAAAAGGACTTTTAAAAGCATCTATTCGCGACGACGATCCGGTTATTTTTATGGAAAGTGAGCAAATGTATGGTGATAAAGGTGAAGTGCCAGAAGGCGAATACATTATTCCATTAGGTGTTGCCGACATCAAGCGTGAAGGTACCGATGTTACTATTGTATCTTTTGGTAAAATTATTAAAGAAGCTTATAAAGCTGCAGACGAATTAGAGAAAGAAGGTATTTCTTGTGAAATTATCGATTTACGTACCGTTCGTCCAATGGATAGAAAAGCAATTGTAGAATCTGTTAAGAAAACAAACAGATTAGTTATTTTAGAAGAAGCATGGCCTTTTGGAAGTGTTGCTACTGAAATTACTTACTTAGTACAAAGTGAAGCTTTCGATTATTTAGATGCACCAATTATCAAAATAAACACCGCAGACACACCTGCACCTTATTCTCCTGTTCTTTTAGAAGAATGGTTACCGAATAAAGACGAGGTTATAAAGGCTGTGAAAAAAGTTTTATACAAATAAAACAACATATTTTACGTTATTAAAACTTCATTAGCACAACTGTTAGTGAAGTTTTTTCGTATAATAAAATAACATATTCGTTTTTTTGAAAGGAACGCTGTTACAGACAGACTATTAGCTTCTTTTAAATGAAACATACTAAATGCCCCTAATGAAAACGAAATTAGTTTTAATATTTTTCTTTTTTGGATTGCTTTCCATAGCAGCGCAAACCAAAGTGAGCGGTTATATTTTTGATGAATATAAAGAGCCCGTATCTTTTGCTAACGTTTTATTTAAAGGATCGACCCAAGGAACCATAACCGATGAAAACGGCAAATTCTATTTAGAATCTGACGAAACTTGGAGTAACCTTATTGTATCCTTTATAGGTTACGAAACTCTAGATGTACCTTTAGCTAAAAGAGTAAATTACGACTTAAATTTCACGTTAAAAGAAGAAGCCTCTGCTCTAGACCAAGTATTGATTGTTACAGGCAAGCAATCTAAAAAAAACAACCCCGCCATAGATTTACTTCGTAAAATTTGGGAAAACAAACGTAGCAATGGCTTAAAACAGTTTAAACAATACCAATACGATAAATACGAAAAAGTAGAATTCGATATTAACACCATAGACAGCGCCTTAATTAAAAGTAAGCTATTTAGAGGTATGGAATTTGTTTTCGACCAAGTCGACACTTCTAATGTTACAGGTAAAACCTATTTACCTATGTTTATAAACGAAGCTGTATCTACCGTTTATGGCGACAATATTATAAACAAAGAAAAAAACGATTTAAAAGGAAACAAAAACTCTGGGTTTAGTGATAACCAAATAATAATCGATTTTGTAGACGACCTTTATAACGACTTTAATGTTTACGATAACTACCTTAAGTTTTTCGATAAAAGTTTTGTAAGTCCTTTATCTAAAACAGGGATTAACACTTACAACTATGTGTTATCCGATAGCTCCTTTATTGATAATAAATGGTGTTACAACATTATTTACTATCCGCGTAGAAAAAACGAACTGACTTTTAAAGGAGATTTTTGGGTTGCCGATACTACCTATGCTATTAAAGAAATTAATTTACAAGCTTCAAAAAGCGCAAATATAAACTGGGTAAAAGACATTTACATTGAACAAGAATTTGAAGTACTAAACGATTCTTTATTTTTAGTAAAACGTGACTACATGATGAGTGATTTTGCTTTTAGTAAAAAAGAGAAATCGCGTGGTGTTTACGGAAAGCGTACTACTTTGTACAACAATTACGTATTTGATAAAGAGAAAGATAAAAAATTCTACGATGTTGAAGTTTACAATTTCGATAAAGATGTTTACGATCGTGATGATACCTTTTGGTCAGAAAATCGTTTAGAAAGTTTAAATAAAGATGAGCAAGGTGTTTACAAAATGCTCGATACTTTAAAAACAGTTAAAAAATTTAAACGCCTATATAACTTAGGAAGTATTTTAACCTCAGGTTATATCGAGTTTAACTCATTACCTTTAGATTACGGACCAATATTTTCAACTTTTGGATTTAATGAAGTTGAAGGTTTACGCTTGCGTGCAGGTGGTAGAACATATTTTGGAAAAAACGATTTATGGCGTTTAGAAGGTTTTATGGCTTATGGTTTTAGAGATGACAAAGTAAAGTATGGCATTTCTGGAAAATGGCTAGTTGATAAAAAGAGTCGTTTAATTATTTCCGGAGGAAACAGACGCGATGTAGAACAAATTGGGGCGAGCTTAACCACAAGTTCTGATGTTTTAGGACGAAGCTTAGCATCATCTTCTGTAGTAGGCACTAGCACTAACGATAAGTTAACCTCTATAAACTTAACCAGTTTAGCTGTTGAAGCAGAACCATGGCGCAATGTTATTTTTAGGTTAGGCGGTAACTACCGTACTTTAGAGTCGGCATCGCCAACTTTTAGTTTAGATTACAATACGCCTGATGGATTGGAATCGGAAATTAAACAGTTCGAATCGTCTCTATCAATGTCTTATTTCCCGAAGCGAAAAATGACAGGTTTTGGTGTAGAGCGTTTAAATGCTAACGATGATTACGCACGTCTTTTTGCGCAAATAACACGTGGAGATAAAGCCATATTCGATGGTGATTTTAACTACACTAAACTTCAGTTTTCATATATTCAACCTTGGCAAATTGGTGGCTTTGGCCGCTTAACCACAACGGTAGAAGCTGGTAAAACCTTTGGTGAAGTACCATTAGGTTTATTAAGCGTTATTCCAGGAAACCAATCGTATTTTTCAATATACAATACCTTTTCTCAATTGGACTTTTACGAGTTTGTTTCAGACACTTATGGATCTGTACATTTAGAACATAATTTTAACGGACGTTTATTTTCTAGAATCCCGTTTTTACGTAAACTAAATTTAAGAGAAATAGTGAGTTTCCGTGGTGTTATAGGCGAGCTATCTGATGAGAACTTTGCATTAAGCAACACAGGCTTACCAAACAGCATTCCGTTAGCAGCGCCATCTAAAAAGCCATACTACGAATATGGTTTTGGTATTGGAAACATTTTTAAAGTATTTAGAATAGACTTTAATTTTAGAGGTAATTATTTAAATGAAGTTGAATATCCAGACGCTAGAAAGTTTGGAGTTACAGGAAGCTTCGGTTTTAACTTCTAGAACCTTATTATATATACAAAAAACGCACAAAGGCAGTAGTTGTCTTTGTGCGTTTTTTTGCTATTAAGTAAGCTTGCGCTTAAATATGCAACCTATAAATTGAAGTAGAATTTCCTGATGTACCTTCCTAATAAAAAACGATAAAAGAAGCCTTTTAATAGATTTTACGTTTCTGAAACCAAATACCTTCTAAACTTAAGTTTATAGAAAATAAATGGTAATTTTCCTTAATTAAACCGCTTGAAATAGTGCCTTTATTTCCATAAGAATAACTAAAATTAATCATAGAACTTGTATCACGTTTTAATGGCACACCAATACCAAAGTTTATCGCAGAATTACTAATTCGGGTATTATCTATTTCAATATTTCCGTTATCGTAATTAAACCCTGCGCGATACTCCAAGCGATTAAAAAACTTTAATTGATTTCCTGTACTCTTAAATTGTAAACCAGCTCCGAAGAAATCCTGATCTACAAAAGTTCCTATTTGATCTGATTGATTAGTATCATCCCAAAAACTTTTCTTATAATCTAAACTCACCGTAAAAGCCTCTTGAAGTGTAGTTTGCAAACCAAAACCAAATTCTAAAGGCAACTTAAAGTCATCTAAATCAGAATCGGTTTCAAAAATCTCGGTAGTAACGTCGGTGGAAATGGTGGTTGTCCCAATTGTATCACCGCTAAGTATTGCTGGTAAATTGACCACCCCACCAACGGAGAGATTTTTGGCTATATCATATTGAAATCCTGCACCTAAACGTAGTCCAGAATAGCGATTATCTTCATCTATTAAAATAGAACTGTAACTGTCTGCAAAAATATAGTTGGTTTCTGTTTCTGTAATTTTTCCAAAAAGTGCAGATGCAGTTATTCCTAATCTAAAATTATCGGTTAACGAGTAACCGTAATTCATCTTTAAATCGTTTATTCCTCCCTCACCTTCAACCGTTGTGTTAAACAAATTTGTACTACCCTCAATATAACTTTCTATTCCAGAAATGGTATATCCCACACTTGTAAACGGAATTAAGGTTATACCGAATCCTGATTTCTCGTTAATAGGAAAAGCAATACCAATGTTGGAAAAATTGGCTGTAATACTAGAATTAGAACTTGCCCCTTCTGCCGAGATATTTGTTTCTCCTTTAAAACCAAAGTCGTAGAAAAACGCATTTTTAGGAATTGCCCCAAATGATGCTGGATTCGAGTTATTTATAAACGTGCTTGATGGTATGGCAATGCCCGATTTTCCTAAACCATTTATTTTACCTGTACCAATATCGTTGGTTAAGCCTAAGCCATAAAGTGAATAAGGCGAACTCGATAAGGCATTAGATTGAGCAAAAACCTGACCAGAAAAAACAAGTAAAACGGTGTAAAGTGCTATATATTTAGTCTTCATAAATGGCATAAGTTAATTCTAGTTTCAGTTTTAAATCGTCGCTGGAAGTTTCTTCTCCATTAAAAATATAGCGATCTACAGATTGATTGAAATCTTGTCCGTAAATAGCTAAATATAAATTATCATTATACGTGGCATCTAACTTTAAGTTTAGAAAATACGTAACAGGAATAGAATAGGTTAAGGTTTTAAATTCTTCATCATAAGCCTCTAAAAGACCATAAGTAGTTTCACCTGCAGCATTGGTAAGCGTGCTGTAAATATCGCCTTTTCTATCAATTAAAAATACACTTAACGAATCGCGAATAGATAAGTTATCGGTAGATGAATTTTGCTTAATAGAAATCTTTAAACTGGCATTTAAAATGCTTCCATTTCCTTCAATATCATTAATTCGTTCCACATAAGGAATATCAATTCGAGTTGCTAAACCTGTCCCCGATTGTGAAAAACTATTATCATCGGTATCTGTACTAAAAAGTTGTGTTTCTTCACTTTCTAGATCTGAAAAATAAGTTCCGGTATAATCGCTAGAAACATTATGAAAGCTGTTGGTAGAGTTTAAGTAAAACTCCATAGTCTGGCTATCCTCAACTTCAACCTCATCATCTTCCGAGTAGTATAAGCGTAAAAAACTACTAGTCGCAAATCCTAAAACACTCGTGTTGTTATCGTCTGGACTTACTAAAAGTCCTTTATATTGATTTAAAAACTCATCGCTCGTAGTGATTTCATTATCTCTTATTTTTTCATATAACTCCTTTCCAAAAACGTCGCTAATAGTAATATGAAGCGAATCTTCTTTTATTGGGTAAGGCTGAAATGTTTTTGTTCCGATAGCCGTTTCACTAGCCTCAAAATTGGTTGTGTTATAAAAATAATCATCATCACTTTTAATATCATCTAAAATATTAAAAACGTTAATGGTTTGCGTTTGTGTAGTGTCGTTATAAAAGTAGTTGTCGTACTTTAAAATTAACGCGATAGAATCGTAAATTGCTTCATTATCAATACTTTCAAAAGGGTATGCCAATTGCAAATAACTTTTTGCTTTAGTTTTCCCGAAAACGTCATCGGTATAAGCACCAACTAAAAGTCTACTCGTATTAGAAACCGCAATAGAATCGAACTTAAAAGTAGAAGCATTTACCGTCATAGAATCGATAAAATAGACTTTAGTATCTACTTTTATCCAATCTTCTCCCACGGGAACTGCGGTATCATCTCCTTCACAAGCCATAAAAAATGCTAGGCCCATAAAAATTAATGACACAGAAAAGAACTGTTTCATTTTCATATAAAATCTTTTTTTATGCGAACCTAAATAAACACTTCATTTAAATAAAACATGTTATACAAAGACCTTGTTTTAGTATGCCAATAGCCTGATTTAACCGACCAACACGGTAGAAGCCCGTTGGTCTAGAAAATAGCCGTGTTGGTATAGACTAATCCCGAGAATATCAATTATGTTTTTATATGGCGCTAGTAACAGATAGTTTTGCTGAAAAGATTAACAAAAAGAAGAGATAACGAATTATGAAAAATAAATTAAAAGTCCTTTTAGGTTTAGGTGTTTTTATAGGTCTATTTGTAAGTTGCAGTAGCGATGATGATGACGAAGAACGAGGGAACTGGATAGAACGCTCAATTTTTGATGGTGTTCCAAGAAGTAATGCAGCTAGTTTTGTGATAGACAATTTAGGCTACATGGGTACTGGATATGATGGAGACGATTACTTAAACGATTTTTGGCAATATAATATTGAAGGAAACTATTGGTCTCAAAAAGCAAGTTTTCCTGGTAGCACACGTAGTTCTGCTTCTGGAATGGAAATTGACGGCGATGGTTACATTGGTGTTGGTTATGATGGTTTAGATGAATTAAGTGATTTTTATAAATATGATGTTGCCTCTAACTCATGGTCGCAAATAGCAGACTTTGGTGGTGGTGTTAGACGTGCTGCTGTAAGTTTTGGCGTTAACGGTAATGGCTATGTTGGTACAGGTTATGATGGCGATAACGATTTAAAAGATTTTTGGAAATACACTCCAGGAACCGATACATGGAGCGAACTTGTAGGTTTTGGCGGAGATAAAAGAAGAGATGCAACAACCTTTACTATAGATGATAAAGTTTACTTAGGTACAGGAGTTAGCAATGGTGCTTACAAAACTGATTTCTGGGTTTTCGATCCTACAACTGAAGTTTGGTCTAGCTTAACCGATTTAGACGATGACGATGATTACAATGTAGTACGCTCTAACGCTGTAGGTTTTAGCATGGGTGGATTAGGATATATTGCTACTGGTTATTACGGTGGCGCCATGACCTCTATTTGGGAGTACGACCCAATTAATGACGATTGGGAAGAAATTACAAACCTAGAAGCTACTGCAAGACAAGACGCTGTTGCCTTTTCTACAGGAAGCCGTGCTTTTGTAAGCTTAGGAAAAACAGGTACTTTGTACTTAGATGATACATTCGAAGTGTTCCCTCAGGATGATTATGATGATGAAGATTAATAGCAAATTTTATATCATCCATTAGTTAAATTCCAAAGTAACTTGCTCATTATTTTATAGCAATTACTTTGGTTTTTCTTGTTTAAAAAAAATATAAATAATGTTTAGAAGAAAAATAATATTAGTTTTAGTGGTAGCTTTGGTGCTAACTAGTGGATTGTATATGGCTAATTCCGATATATTTGAAACATCTAACCCTTATAAGACTGAAGTTTTTAAAGTTGAAAATGGTTTTGGATATCAAATAAATTATAATTCCAAATTACTCATTAAACAAGAATACATTCCGGCCGTTCAATTAAACAAAACGTTTTGCACAGAGCAAGATGCAAATAGTGTGGCTCAATTGGTTAGTAAAAAACTATATAATAAAGAAAATCCACAGATAACGCTAGAAAACTTAAACCAGTTAAACATAGCACTTAACTGTAACAATTAAATGGAAACAACAATACAATCTTCTTTTTTTGGCGTAAAGAGCCGGAAACAAATTATGCTTCATATCTCTATATGGACCATTTTTGTTTTTATGCATTTAATTCAGTCCAGACCGGGAGAAGATTTAATAAACTTCAGCAATAGCTCTCTTTTTGTAATAAATATTATTTTATTCTACCTCAACTATTTAATATTAGTCCCAAGGTTATTACTTCATAAAAAAACAGGTCTATATATTTTTTGTGCTATTGTTTTTATTGCTTTTTTCACCTTCTTGTTTAGAGAACTAAACTATGAGTTTAATAAAAATTATAATGTTTTCAACAGAGGCCCTATGCCTTATAGAGGTGCCAGGTCCAGACATTTTTTCTGGGGACTAAAAGGCGCCATGATTGCTATTAACAGCTTTTTAATATTAGCGATTGGCACTATAATAAGGATGTATACCGAATGGAGCAGCAATGAAATAGCGACAAAACAAATAGAGGCGCAAAAATCGTCATCAGAATTACATTTTCTGAAAAATCAAATTAGCCCTCACTTTCTATTTAACTCTTTAAACAGCATCTATTCGCTCACTACAAAAAAATCTAACGACGCACCAGAAGCCGTTATCACACTTTCTGAATTGTTGAGATATATGTTGTACCAAACCAATCAAGATTTTGTATTACTAAGTAACGAACTCGACTATGTTCAAAATTATTTAAAACTTCAGCGTTTACGTATTGCCAACAACGAACATGTTACCATAAACATTCATGGCGGAATTAACAGCCAAAAAATAAGACCACTTTTACTTATTTCTTTTATCGAAAACGCCTTTAAATATGGCACCGATTTTAAAGGACACACTAAAATTAAAATTGAAATTTATGTTAAAGATGATGAACTTCAATTTACATGTATTAACTTGATAGGCAGTAGAAAGAACGATAAAACTAGTTCTGGAATTGGATTACAAAACACAAAAGACCGCTTGAGTTTACTATACCCAGACAGTCATTGGTTAACTATTAAAGAAATCGATAATGAGTTTGTTGTAAATTTGACGTTAAAACTCTAGTAAAACTATTTAAGATGAAATGTGTAATTATAGACGACGAACCTCTAGCTATTGATGTAGTAGAATCTTATGTGCAGCAAGTTGGCGGTATAGAAATTGTCGCAAAGTGCACAAACCCACTAGAAGCCATTATTCTTTTAAACAAACACCAAGTAGATTTAGTGTTTTTAGATATTGAAATGCCAAACTTAACCGGTATCGATCTTGTAAAAACAATTGACAATATGCCACAATTTATATTTACAACGGCATATCCAGAATACGCACTAGATGGTTTTAACTTAAATGCTACAGATTATTTAGTAAAACCTATTCCGTTTCATAGATTTTTAAAAGCCATTTCTCGTGCAAAAGAAAAGTATGAGCTGGAGAATAAAGTAGTTGTAAGTCCGCAAGTAACAGAAACAGCAGCACCTGTTGCGGTTAATAATTTTATTTTCGTTAAATCGGAATATGAAAACATTAAAATAAACATAGACACGATTATTTATTTACAAGGCTTAAAAGATTATATTAAAATTTACACCTCAGATACTCAAAAACCTATATTAACCTTATCTAGTTTTAAGGACATATTAGACAAACTTCCTCCTTCAAAATTTATAAGAGTTCATAAATCTTACGTTGTGAGTATAGAACACATAAAAGCTATTCAAAAATCTAAAATTTTGGTGGCAGACATGCGTATTCCTGTTGGAGAAACCTATAAGGATACCGTTATGAAACGATTAGGTGTCTAATTAGCGATTCACACTTCTTATTAAACAACTTTTAAAACCTAAACACACATATTTAGAGCCTAACTGCGCTACCTATATTCTGTAGCGCGACAATGGCCTTACTATCGGAAGTAAAACCCGCTTACACAACCTCTTTTACAATACGTTTAAAAAACATGTTATTTTAAATATGGCGCATAAAAAAAGCCTTATCTAATAAAAGATAAGGCTTTTGTACTGAAGACGGGACTTGAACCCGTACGTCCTAATGGACATTGGATTTTAAGTCCAACGTGTCTACCAATTCCACCACTTCAGCATTGGAATATTTTAAGGCAAAAATTCTCAGAGCGAAAGACGGGATTTGAACCCGCGACCCCCACCTTGGCAAGGTGATGCTCTACCCCTGAGCTACTTTCGCAGTCTTTTAATGAACGAGCAATATTACTATTGCGGTTGCAAATTTAAGACTTTTATTGGATTACCAAAGCCTTTTTCAAAAAAAAATTAAAAAACTTTTTAAACCTGCTTTTTCTTCACCAGCATTCGCTTAATTTCATTCAGTTTCATAAGCGCTTCTACCGGTGTAAGTGTATCAATATCAATATCTAATATTTCGTCTTTTATATTTTCCAGTAATGGGTCGTCTAAATTAAAAAAACTGAGCTGCATATCGTCTTGCATCGATTTTACTTTATTTGTGAGTTCTTCACTAGAATGCGACTTCTCTAATTTCTCTAAAATTTTATTCGCACGGTGTAAAACTTGCTGAGGCATACCCGCCATTTTTGCCACATGTATACCAAAACTATGTGCACTTCCGCCTTCAACTAGCTTTCTCAAGAAAAGTACATTGTCTTTTAATTCTTTTACAGAAACATTAAAGTTTTTAATGCGTCCAAAAGTTTCTGTCATTTCATTCAACTCATGGTAATGTGTTGCAAATAACGTTTTAGGTTTTGCCGGATGCTCGTGCAAGTATTCACTAATAGCCCAAGCAATAGAAATACCATCGTATGTACTTGTACCACGTCCAATTTCATCTAAAAGCACCAAACTACGTTCAGATATGTTATTTAGAATAGACGCCGTTTCGTTCATCTCTACCATAAAAGTAGATTCGCCCATCGAAATATTATCACTAGCACCTACTCTAGTAAATATTTTATCTACCAAACCTATTCTAGCTTCTTTTGCAGGCACAAAACTTCCCATTTGAGCCAAGAGCACAATAAGTGCTGTTTGACGTAAAATAGCCGACTTACCAGACATGTTAGGCCCAGTAATCATGATAAGTTGTTGTGTGGTTCTATCTAAAAACACATCGTTGGCAATATAAGCTTCACCAATAGGCAATTGTTTCTCAATTACAGGGTGACGACCTTCCTTAATTTCTAAATCGTGAGACTCATCTATTAAAGGATAGATGTAACTATTATCTTTTGCTAACTGTGCAAAACCGCATAAACAATCTATTTGCCCTATTAAATAAGCGTTTTGTTGAACAGCCTTTATATATTGATTCATCCAACTCACCAATTCAGCAAATAGTTTTTGCTCAATGGCTTGTATTTTATCTT
Source organism: Algibacter lectus (assembly GCF_900112395.1). Classification (GTDB taxonomy): domain Bacteria; phylum Bacteroidota; class Bacteroidia; order Flavobacteriales; family Flavobacteriaceae; genus Algibacter; species Algibacter lectus. The sequence continues at coordinate 556,792 of NZ_FOLN01000003.1, read as the reverse complement.
CGGCACCTAAAATTTTGGCTTCGTACTCTTTTAACTCCTCAGTAATATAACGTTCGGCATTTACCAAAGTTTGTTTTCTAATCCATTCTTCTGGCACTTTATCTTTATGCGTATTTCGCACCTCTATATAGTAACCAAACACATTGTTTGATGCTATTTTAAGCGATGTAATACCGGTACGTTCACTTTCGCGGGCCAACATACCGTTTAAGTAATCTTTTCCAGAAGTAGAAAGCGCTCGTAACTCATCTAATTCTTTAGAAAAACCTTCGGCAATACTATTTCCTTTTAAAACATTTACAGGAGCCTCTTCATTTAGAGTTTCTATAATTTTAGCACGAAGCACTTCGCAACTCTGCAACGTATCTCCAATAATTTTCAACGATTCGTTATCGCAATTGGTAGCCAACGTTTTTATTGGCACAATAGCTTCTAATGAATTTTTAAGTTGAATAACCTCTCGCGGATTCACTTTAGTTGTAGCCACTTTAGAAATTAAGCGCTCCAAATCTCCAATACTCTTTATGTGGTTTTGAATGGTTTGCAACGTAATATCTTCTGTTTTTAAAAACTTAACCACCTCATGGCGCTGTTTTATTTTTGCCACGTTTTTTAAAGGCAAAGCCAACCAACGTTTTAAAAGCCTACCACCCATTGGCGAAATAGTTTTATCTATAACATTTAAAAGGGTTACGGCATTATTATTTGTAGAATTATAAAGTTCTAGATTACGAATGGTAAAACGATCCATCCACACATAATCATCTTCCGCAATACGCGAAATAGATGTAATATGCTGTAGTTTATGGTGCTGCGTTTCTCCTAAATAATGCAAAATAGAACCCGAAGCAATAATCCCTTCGTACAAATCTTCTATACCAAAACCTTTTAATGTTTTAGTATCAAAGTGTTTTATTAAGGTTTCGTAGGCGTAATCGGTTTGGTATACCCAATCTTCTAAATAAAAGGTATGAAAATCTTCTCCAAAGGTTTCATTAAACTTAGCGCGCTTTTGTTTAGAAACTAAAACTTCACTTGGGTTAAAATTTTGAAGTAATTTATCGATATACTCCGCATTACCTTGCGATGTTAAAAACTCACCGGTAGAAATATCTAAAAACGAAATTCCTATATATTTTTTATCAAAATAAACCGAACATAAAAAATTGTTCGATTTAGACACTAAAACCTCATCGTTTAAAGCCACACCAGGTGTTACCAACTCGGTTACACCACGCTTTACAATGTTTTTGGTTTGCTTTGGGTCTTCTAGTTGGTCGCAAATAGCAACACGCTCGCCGGCCTTTACCAGTTTAGGTAAATAAGTATTTAATGAATGGTGCGGAAAACCAGCCAATTCAATCTCGCTTTCGCTACCTGCACCACGCTTGGTTAAAATAATACCTAAAATTCCTGCTGTTTTTACAGCATCGGAGCCAAAGGTTTCGTAAAAATCGCCCACTCTAAACAGCAACAAAGCATCTGGATATTTAGCCTTGATGGCGTTGTACTGTTTCATTAACGGTGTTACTTTTTTACTTTTTGTTGCCAATGGTTTTCTGTTTTAGTAAGTTTGCTAAAGTAACTATTATTCTATTTTTTTTGAAGTTGAAACCATAGAAGTTATTGCTATTTGTTCACAAATTCACGATTGTTATTTATTAAACCGAATATTAGAACGGAGTAAGCACACAACAATGGCGCGTTAGGGATTAAACGGCCTGTTTGAGCTCTTTTTGTGTGGTTGCACCTATGCAACACAAAAAAGCGAGTAGTGCAAGCCCGACCCTTGGGGAACGCCAAAAGAAATAAACACGTTAAAATTTAGATAGGTTTTCGCTTTCGCGGAAATAAAAAACATACAATGTACCATGCGTAAATTAAAAAACAACGAACTAGACAGACTGAGTGTTGATGCTTTTAAAGAGGCTAAAAAAACACCTATTATTATTGTTCTAGATAATATTAGAAGCTTAAATAATATTGGTTCGGTGTTTAGAACCAGTGATGCCTTTTTAGTTGAGAAAATTTACCTCTGTGGTATTACCGCAACGCCACCACATAAAGACATACATAAAACGGCACTTGGAAGCACGGACACCGTAGCTTGGGAACACGTTGAAAACACCATGGATTTGGTTGAAAAACTTAAAGCCGATAAAGTAAAAATCTGTTCCATTGAGCAAGCTAAAAATGCAACCATGCTTAACAATTTTACTCCAGAGGAGAATACGAAATACGCACTTGTTTTTGGTAACGAAGTTAAGGGTGTAGCACAAAATGTGGTTAGCGCTAGTGATGTGGTTATTGAGATTCCGCAGTACGGCACAAAACATTCTTTAAACATTTCTGTGAGTTGTGGTGTTGTTGTTTGGGATATATTTAGTAAATTGGTAAACCAATTTAACTAACAATGAAAATTAATTTAAAATTATCCATTTTAGCAGCGCTTCTTTTCGCTGCCGCTGCAGTTTACGCGCAAGAAATCCCTATCAAGCATCTTGATATGGACATGCAAAAAGACCAGCAAGAACAAAGTAAAAACATTTTAACCGATGAGATTGACGGTGTCACTACCGAACACATTACCATTAATAGCGATATTACCCAAAAGGTAGATATTAATGACACGCACAAAACCATTTATTTATTTATAACTGGTAATGCAACATTAACTTCTGGTGGTAAAACTTACGAGATTGTACCGGAAACTATTATGTTACCGAACAATGTTGATGATATTGAATTTAAAGCTAATGAGAACGAAACACTACATTATCTTAAAATATCGGTTTTACAAACGGAATTAGATATTGTAGATATTAAAACGTTCCCGAAAGAAAACGTAGACACTATTTACTTTAAACAGTTTACCGATTGCGAATCGTATACGGAACCTATTAAAAGTCCGCAAACAACAAGTAGAACTATATTACCTAACAAGTACATACCAAGAGTGGCTATGGGGACAGTTAGAACTATTGGCCCGGACAAAGTTGGTGCGCACGTACACGGCATGCTAGAGCAATTATTTTTAGGTCTTACGGATAATAACAGTGTTGTTTATGCCGATGAAGCTCAGGTTGATTTTCCTGAATACTCTTTATTACACATTCCGAGAGGTTCGAGCCACTCGGTGAGTGTAGAAGCGGATAATGAAATGTATTATGTTTGGATGGATTTCTTTGTTGATAAAGACGGAGAAGCTTGGCTAGAAACACATAACAAGGAAGAAAAATAAAAACTTCTTTTTTTAAATTAAACGCATAGTGCAAACTAAGTTTTTGAAAACCTGATTTATTAAGGGTTACAAAAATTTAGTTTGCATTTTTGTTACAATGAAACCTGAAAAACTTTAAAGAGGTGACAAAAAAAGCTAAAAAACCATGGCCAACTAAAGATGCCATGAATCAGATTTACGAATTGAACCTTTGGGGCGGCAGTGAATTCGATTTCTATTCTGGATCTGGCTCTCACAACCCTGATATAGTAAATCCGTATTTAGATGTTTTAACTGCTTTTTTAGAATCGCACAACAAAAATTTAACAGTCTGCGATTTAGGTTGTGGTGATTTCAATATTGGCAAACAACTTACGCAATTCACCAAAAAATATATTGCTATAGATATTGTAGAAAACCTTATTGAAAGAAATAAACAAATACATCAAGCTAACAATTTAGAATTCCATTGTCTAGATATTGCTAAAGATGAACTTCCAATGAGCGACTGTATTATTGTTCGCCAAGTATTACAGCATTTATCTAATGCAGAAATAAAAAATGTAGTAGAAAAATTAACGAATTACAAATACATTATACTCACAGAACACTTACCTCTAGGCGACTTTAAACCCAATAAAGATATTATTTCTGGACAAGGTATCAGGCTGAAACAGAATAGTGGCGTTAACTTATTAGAAGCACCTTTTAATTTAAAGATTAAAACAGAAACTATACTCGGAGAATATAATTTAGAGCAACACAAAGGACGTATTGTAACGAAGTTGCTTGAGATGTTTTAATTTGAAAAAATTCTAAATACTCTACTCACAAATTTCACCTAAAACCCAAAGGTAATCACTTCTATTTGCAACAAAATCTCGATTAGAAATATCGATAATTTTTACATTAAAATTTTTCTGGCTTTTTAAGAACTCTAAATAACCCGAGTTAATTTTTTCAAGATAATCGTCTGCTATATTTTGTTCGTAATCGCGTCCGCGTTTTTTAATATTTTGCTGTAAACGCTCAGTATTTTGATATAAATAAATGTACAGTTCCGGCTTTGGGATATCTTTATACATTAAATAAAACAACTTCCGGTACAAGCCATACTCGTCGTTATTTAAGGTGATTTTAGAAAAAATAAGCGATTTAAAAACATCGTAATCGCTCACTACAAATTGCTTAAATAGATCGAGTTGCGCCAAATCTTCTGAGATTTGTTGATATCTATCAGCTAGAAAAGACATCTCTAAAGTAAAAGCATAACGCTGCGCATCGTTATAAAACTTAGGTAAAAACGGATTATCTGCAAAACGCTCCATAAGCAGTCTCGCGTTAAAATCCTGCGCTATTTTATTAGCCAAACTGGTTTTACCTGCACCGATATTTCCTTCAATAGCGATGTAATTGTATTTAGAAAAATCGAGCGATTTAGTTGGGTTTTTTAACCAAATATTTATGGGCTCCAAAACCGAATCATCTTTACAAGCTGCCAATAACTCAGCTACTGTTTTTCCAAGTTTAGCATGTTTCACTTTTGCAGCAACATCGTTAAGCGGCAATAAAACAAACTTTCGTTTTTGCATTTCTGGGTGTGGTACCTGCAACGTTTCAGTGTTTATTATTTCATCTTCAAATAAAACAATATCTAAATCTATTATTCGAGCTTCGTAAGCATCTTTTAATTTTCGTGTTCTTCCTAAATCTGTTTCAATAGTTAACAACAGATCTAGAACATGTTGTGGCTCTAAATCACTCTCTAAAACCAAACAACAATTTAAAAAATCTTCACTTTCAAAACCAAAAGCTGGCGATTTATACACTTTAGAAATCAACTTAACACTACCTATCTGTTGATAAATAGCATCGACGGCGTTTTGCAAATTTTTAAATTTATCGCCTTTATTACTTCCTAATGCAATATGAAATGTTCTTGGTTTCGTCATAAGTATCGGCAAAATAATGAAAACTAAATGGTTTCATTGTATATTTACACGAGGTATTTATTCACAACTTTATATGACTTTAAAAGACAAACTCGCTGCCCAACGAATTTACATGCTTTTGGGAGCCTTATTTATTACCTCTTTAGTAGTTTCTAATCTTATTTTTCAGAAATTTTTTTACTGGCATCCTTTTGATGTTGAAATTTTTGGATCTAAACTTTTCGAAGTTTCTGTTGGCATACTACCCTACCCTATTACTTTCTTAATCACCGATTTAATAAGTGAAATTTATGGGAAAAAGCGCGCCAACCAAATTGTAACAGCCGGAATTTTCGCTTCGTTTTTCTCACTTTTAATTGTTTATGTTTCTAGCATTGTTCCCGCAACACCATGGTCTCCAGTAAAAAACGACATGTTTAACACCGTATTTGGCAATACCGTTTTAGCTGTATTTGCAAGCATGATGGCTTATTTATTTGCTCAATTTATAGATATTCAAATTTATCATTTCTGGAAACGACTTACAAAAGGCAAACATTTATGGCTTCGGAATAACTTTTCAACCTTCTTATCTCAATTTATTGACACCTTTACCGTAGTTGGATTGCTTTGCATTTTCGAAATTATTGCCTGGGATCGCTTTTTAGGTTTATTACTAAGTGGTTTTCTTTTTAAAGTGATTATTGCATTTTTAGATACTCCTTTTTTATATTTAGGCGTATTTTTGTTTAGAAAACGATTCAATTTAAAAATAAACCAAGAAATAGATTTACTTTAGAATTGCGTTAAAATTAACTTAAATCCGCCCTTAATTTCATCCCCTAACACGTTTTTTACGTAAATATTTTTACAAACAGCTCATTATGAAGAAAGTTTTAAAAATCACCGGTTTTACCATACTTACCGTACTTATATTATTAATCACGATTCCTTTTGTTTTCCAAGGAAAAATTCAAGGCATTGTAAAACAATTTATAAATGATAACGTAAATGCTCAAGTAGAATTTAGCGATGTAAGCCTAAGCTTTATCCGTAGCTTTCCTGAGGCCCACGTTGGTATAAACGATTTTGTTATCACCAATTTCGAACCTTTTAAAGGCGACACCTTGGTAGCAGCAAAATCTATTGCGTTTACCGTGTCTATACCCGAATTATTTAAAACAACAGGTGAAGAGCCTATTGTTGTGAATAGCATTTTTGTAGATGAAGCAATGATTACTTTAAAAACCAATGCAGAAGGACAAACCAATTACGATATTGCCAAAGCTAGCGAAACTGAAACAACAACAGACACAACTGGCAGCAGTTTTGCTTTCAGCATAGACGAATACAGCATAAAAAATAGTGGTTTTAATTATATAGATGAAAGTTCTAAAATGATGATGCAAATCTCAGAGCTAAACCATACCGGAAGCGGAACTTTTTCGGGAGAAACATCGGAACTCGATACTGAAACAGAAGCCAATGTTAGCTTCACCATGGACGGCACAAATTACCTAAACCATAATGCCATAAAACTTGATGCTTTAATAGATTTAGACTTAACAAATAGCAAATACACTTTTAAAGAAAATAAAGGCTACATCAATAAATTACCAATAGAATTTGATGGTTTTGTTCAGTTATTAGATGAAGGTCAGAATATCGATTTAACATTTAAAAACCCAGAATCTGATTTCAAAAATTTCTTAGCCTTAATTCCAGAAACGTATTCAGGCAGTTTAGATGGCGTACAAACTAGTGGAGACTTTACTATTAATGGTATTGTAAAAGGTATTAATTCTGATAAAACCATTCCTAAATTAGATATTAATATCGCCTCGAACAATGCGTCTTTTAAATATCCCGATTTACCAAAAAGCGTAACAAACATTGTAATTAACACTTCTATAAAAAACACAACAGGTTTTTTAGACGACACTTTTGTTGATATAAAAACCTTGAACTTTAAAATAGACGACGATGTTTTTAAATCGTCTGCCAGCATAAAAAACATAACTAAAAACATGCTTGTAAGTGCCAATTTAGACGGTGTTTTAAACTTAGCTAATATCACAAAAGCATACCCTGTTGAATTATCAAGTCCGCTTACAGGTATTTTAAAAGCAAAATTAAGCACGGCTTTTGATATGAATGCGATTGAAACTAATGCCTTTGAACGCATTAAAAGTAACGGAATTGCTAGCCTTAGTAATTTTGTATATACTTCTGAAGATATGGCAAACCCTCTAGAAATTTCAGAAGCAGATTTAACCTTTAATCCTCAAACCGTTTCACTAAATCATTTTAAAGCAAAAACAGGTGAAAGTGATTTAAATGCTAGCGGAACTATAAACAACTTACTAGGTTTTGTACTTAGTGACACGACACTAAAAGGTAATTTCGATTTAAATTCGAACCTTTTTAAAATGAGTGATTTTATGTCGGAAAGCGAAACAGCTTCAACCGAAACAAAAACACAAACTCCAACAGAATCGGAAGCCTTAAAAATCCCTGCTTTTTTAGATTGCACTATAAACGCCAATGCTAAAACCGTAATTTATGATAATTTAACGTTAACCGATGTTAAAGGGAAATTATTAATTAAAGATGAAGCTGCAACGTTAAGCAACGTATCATCAAGTATTTTTGATGGAGCGCTTTCAATCTCAGGAGACGTTTCAACTAAAACAGAAACACCTACATTTAATTTTAACTTAGGCGCTAACGATTTCGATATTTCAAAATCTTTTAAGGGTTTAGAACTACTTCAAAACCTGGCTCCTATTGCCAAAATTTTACAAGGAAAACTAAACACAACTATTAATTTATCAGGAAGTTTAGATAAAGATTTTGCTCCAAATTTAAGCACCGTTTCGGGTAATGCACTAGCAGAATTATTAACAACAAACCTATCTGAAAACGAAAGCGGCCTTTTAAGTAAACTTGAAAACTCGTTAAGCTTTATAGACTTTACCAAACTCGATTTAAAAGATCTAAAAACCAAGTTAGAATTTGCCAATGGGCAAGTAAGCGTAAAACCTTTCGATTTAAAATATAAAGATATTGCCATTACCGTTTCTGGTGCTCATGGTTTTGATCAAACATTAAATTACAACGCTATTTTTAATGTGCCAGCAAAATACCTCGGCTCGGATATTACATCGCTTATTAGTAAAATTGATAGCGAAGAGGCTAACAACATTACCATTCCGGTTACTGCAAATATTGGCGGGTCTTACACGAGTCCGACTGTAAAAACCGATTTAACAAGTGGTGTTACCAACCTAACAAAACAACTTGTTGAAATTGAAAAACAAAAACTTCTTAATAAAGGAAAAGACAAAGTTACAGACCTAATTGGTGGTATTATTAATGGTAATAAAACAAAAACAGACTCTACTAAAACAGAACAAACTAATGCTGTTAAAGATGTTTTAGGAGGTATTATTGGCAATAAAACAACTAAAACAGATTCTACTCAAACCACACCTAGCAATAACACTACAAATGCTGTAAAAAATGTACTTGGTGGTTTCTTAAAGAAAAAGACGAAGGATACGGTTAAATAATTTTGATCAGCAAAAATAAACTTTCAATAATTATTGAAAGTTCAGAAATATTATATATATTTGCGGTATGGAATACCAAGAAGCAAAAGATAAGTTTATTAGCACATGGGGAAGTTTAGGCACACTTTGGGGCATAAACAAAGCTATGGCGCAAATACAATCTTTGCTTTTTATTTCTACTAAACCCTTATCCATGGAAGAAATTATGGCGGAACTCAAAATCTCCCGTGGTAACACAAGCATGAATTTGCGTCAACTTATGGATTGGGGTATTGTTACAAAAGAGCTTATTCCAGGAGAACGTAAGGAGTATTTTTCTACTGAAAAAGATGTACAAGAACTTGCCAGACATATTGCAAAAGAACGTAGCCGTCGTGAAATAAAACCTGTTATTAAAGTTTTAAAAGACGTATCCTCGATAAAAGATGATGGTACTGAAAAAACAAGAGAACTTATTAAACAAACCAAAGCTTTGCATGATTTAGCTGAAACTGCTGATGCGATGATGAATAAAATTGTAAACCAAGAACAAACTTGGATCACTAAATCATTATTGAAACTCATCAAATAAAAAAAATTTAAATAATACTTTCAGTAATTTCTGAAAGTTTAAAATGTTCAGAAAATGAATTATAATCTTCTTACATATAGCATTTACCTCCCCATCATCTTTTTTATCATGATAAAAATTGGTTGGTTGTTCTACACGCACGGAGAAATATACCTCATTCATTTATTTCAACAAAACACCCAACTGGTAAAAAACATAAACAACATTTTACTTATTGGCTACTATCTCACTAACCTTGGTTATGCCATTTTCTCAATTGCATATTGGGAACAATTAAATTCAATAATTCAAATTATTAACTCGCTAAGCTACCGCTTAGGCATCATTATTCTCGGGTTAGCCATTTTACACTACAACAATGTTTTTTGGCTCACCTTTCTTGTAAAATCAAAATCAATACATCATGGAAAATTCTAAAATTATTATCGCTTACTTAATCTATTTACCAATTGTTATCGCCTTAACAATCTACGTTTCCAAAATGCTATTCAAAAATGGAAAACTCTTTATGATTGACATTTTTAAAGGCAAAGAAGACATCGCATTAGCAACAAACAAATTATTCGAAATAGGTTTTTATCTTATCAATATAGGTTGGGCTATGTTAATTCTAAAAATAACTTATCAAGCACAAGAAGGCCCTACTTACCAATCAATCATTGAAATATTAAGTAAAAAAATAGGCGCCTTTTCTATCTATCTAGGCGTGATGCTGTTCTTAAATTTATATTTCTTTTTTAGAGGAAGAAGCAAATCTAGACAGTCTTTAAAAGCAAACACTAAAGTTCAACTTCAATAACAAAACCTATGACTACCGCAACCATTAATTTAGAAAAAAGCCCTGAAACGAACCGTATAGAGATGATTGATTTCTATAACGAAGCTACCGAAGACTACGAATTTTGGAGCAAAGATTTCAACATGCACTTTGGGTATTTTATTCCTTTTAAAACAAATCCCTTCAAGAGAGATTCTATGTTAAACGAAATGAATAATCAAGTAATAAAAAGATTGAACTTAACTAATAAAAAAGCTTCATTAATAGATATGGGCTGCGGTATGGGAGGCACCATGCGTTATGCTTTAAAAAATAAAAAAAACTTATCTGCTTTTGGAGTTACCTTATCAGAATTTCAAATGCAACAAGGAAACATGCTTCTTAAAAATTATAGAGGAAACATTTTAAAAGAAAATTATAACAACACATCATTTCCTTCAAACACATTCAATGCGGCCTTAGCCATAGAAAGCTTTTGCCATTCTGGACATAGTGATAAATCTATTAAAGAAGCTTATCGCGTTTTAAAACCAAATGGAAGATTGGTCATTGCCGATGCTTTCTTAAAAAAACAAGCTTCAACATTACAACATACCAGCAAGCTTGCTTACAAAAGCCTTTGTGATCATTGGAGTTTAGAAAAGTTAGAAACCATCGAAAACATGGTTAACAAGCTAACAGAGCAAGGTTTTAAAGACATTAAAATAGAAAACACATCATTTAAAGTTGCGCCTTCTGTATTACACGTTCCTTTTGCTATCACAGGTTTCATCTTAAAAAAACTATTCGCATCAAAAACATTAAAACGAGAAAGCCTACATAACCTAAAAGGATCTTTTTACGCCTTACTTTCTGGATTACACTTTAAAAGCTTTGGTTATTACATTATTAGTTGCACCAAATAATAAATTCATTTTTTTACCTTATTTTTGGTGAAAATTGTACACTATGCCCAAACACGAAATACATCCCGATAAGTGGATCGATTTATACGCAGATTACTTGTTTAACTACACAGTAACCCGCGTAAGCGATAGAGAAATCGCTCAAGATTTGGTGCAAGACACATTTTTGGCAGGGTTAAAATCAATGAAAAACTTTAAAGGAGAAGCAAGTGAACGCACTTGGCTGATTTCCATTTTAAAACGAAAAATCATTGATCATTACCGAAAAATAAACTCAAATAAAGGAAAAGCAGAAGTTAGAATTCAATATAACGATGCAGAATCTGAAGGCGACTGGCTCGAAGAACGTGTTGCCGACCCGTTCGATAAAACAGCCGAAGACAGTATGCAAAACAGTGAATTAGGCGACGCTATACATAATTGCTTAGGCAAATTACCAAAGAAACAAGCCAATGTTTTTAAAATGAAAACAGTATTAAATTATGAAACTGAGGTGATTTGTAATGAACTTAATATCACTGCGTCTAACCTATGGGTAATTATCCACCGAGCACGAACTGCTATGGCCGATTGCTTAAAAGAAAATTGGTTTTAATTATGAGTAAAAAAATAAACATATTCATGCCCTGCGACGAAGCAAACCACGTTTGCGACAAATCGCAATATAAAGAAGCATCTTTATTAGAAAAGATAAAGCTGAATCTGCATTTAATATACTGCAAAGCATGCAGAGGCTATTCTAAAAACAACGCTAAGTTAACTAAACGTATTGAAGCTGCTGAGCTAGAATGCTTAGACCCAAAATGTAAGGAAGACATGAAAAAAGATTTAGAAAAAGCTTTAAAAGAACAGTTACATTAGTCGAAAAACAACATAAGTACTAGCCAAAAAACAGGTAAAGCTTCTACCCAAAACGAAGCATAATAAATACTTTGTTTTTTGCTAGACCACAATAAAAATACTGCTGTAAGTATCGATAATATTAGTAATACCATTATTTTTATTTGATGCGTTTCATCTTTAAAAAACTCTAATAAAAAAAACACTACTAACAGAACCATACCCATTAACTTAGTTCCTTTAATACCTATTTTTTGAGGTACGGTAGATAGTTTTAAACTATCGTATTGTAAATCTCTAATTTCAAAAGGCAGCATAAGCACCAATACATAAAGGTAGCGCTGTATAGCTGTTATAATCACGTCGGTATCTACTGTATATTTATTTTCTATTATAGGAAGACACACCGTTACACCCATCCAAACTAGGCCAATTAAGTAAATTTTAAGCCCGCCAATACTACGTAAATTATTCTGCTGATCTAAAAAAAAACGTTTTGGCAAAAACGGAATCGCATATAAAAAAGTGACCACCCCAAACCCTGCAATACCCAACAAAGTAAAAAAGCTAAGTTGTAATCCATAATAGCACATTAAAATAAAGGCAAAAAACGAAAAAATCTGAATAGCTTTTAACCAACTTGCGAGGCCTCGATGATGAAATTTGGCCACTCCAAAATACTTAACAAAATTATATCCAGTAATTGACGCATAAAACACAAAGCAAAGCACATTTTTTTCATAAGAAAAACCGAACTCTAAAAGTGTAACATAAGTAAGCGCATACACAGACAAAGCCACGTGAATACTGCTATTCAAATAGAAATTAAAAAATTGCTTTAAGAGCCTCATGCCGTAAAAATAAACAAACTGTTGATAACACATGTAAATGGTTAAAAACTTTCTCCTTTCTTCCATAATAAACATCAATTATTATTTATTTTTGCGAAATCTATAACAAATTGTAACTGTAATGAATACAAACGCTTTCGCTTTGCGTCATATTGGTCCTAGAGCAGATGACCAAAATAAAATGTTAACAACCATTGGTGCCGATTCTTTAGATCAGCTTATTTACGAAACCATTCCAGATGATATTCGTTTAAAAAAAGGTTTGGATTTGGACGAACCAATGACAGAACATGAGTATTTACTTCACATTCATGAGTTATCCAAAAAAAACAAAGCCTATAAAACTTATATTGGTTTAGGTTATCATCCTAATATCTTACCTGCAGTAATCCAGCGTAACATATTAGAAAACCCAGGTTGGTACACGGCTTACACACCTTACCAAGCAGAAATTGCTCAAGGTAGATTAGAAGCGCTTTTAAATTACCAAACCATGGTTATTGATTTAACAGGAATGGAAATTGCAAACGCATCGCTGCTTGATGAAAGTACAGCTGCTGCTGAAGCCATGAGCTTACTATTTGCCGTTAGAGAACGTGATCAGAAAAAAGCAGGAGTAAATAAGTTTTTTGTTTCAGAAAACATATTACCACAAACACTGTCTTTACTACAAACAAGATCGAACCCAATTGGCATTGAACTTGTTGTTGGTGCAGAAGAAGATTTTGATTTTTCCGACGCCTTTTTTGGTGCTATTTTACAATACCCAGGAAAAGATGGTCAAATTACAGATATCAAATCTTTTATTTCAAAAGCGAATGATAACAGAATAAAAGTAGCCGTTGCTGCCGATATTTTAAGCTTAGTAAAACTAGAAGCTCCAGGTAAATTTGGTGCAGATGTTGTTCTTGGAACTACACAACGTTTCGGAATCCCAATGGGTTACGGAGGTCCTCACGCCGCTTACTTTGCGACTAAAGAAGCTTACAAACGTGATCTTCCAGGTCGTATTATTGGTGTTACTAAAGATGCTAATGGCAACCGCGCTTTACGTATGGCTTTGCAAACACGCGAGCAACATATTAAGCGAGATAAAGCAACATCAAACATATGTACAGCACAAGTACTTTTAGCCGTTATGGCAAGTATGTATGCCGTTTATCATGGTTCAAAAGGCTTAACGCATATTGCTAATAAAGTACATAACAAAACCGCTATGTTGGCTGGAGCGTTAGAAAAATTAGGATACAAACAAGTTAACTCTTCTTATTTCGATACACTTCAAATAAAAACGAAAGCAAAAAAAATAAAGAAAGTAGCCACCGAGAAAAAGGTGAACTTATACTACCCAGATAGCAAAACCGTTACTATTTCTATAAACGAAACCACTTCAATTAGAGATATAAACTATTTAATTTCTGTATTTGCTAAGGCTGCAAATAAAAAAACAATTAAAATTTCTTCTATTGAATCTTCAAATAATATTGAAGAAAAAATTCAGCGTCAATCGGAATTTCTAACTAGTGATATTTTCAATACACATCATTCAGAAACCGAATTAATGCGTTATATAAAATTACTAGAACGTAAAGATTTATCATTAAATCACTCTATGATTTCTTTAGGTTCTTGTACCATGAAACTTAACGCTGCCGCGGAAATGCTACCGTTAAGTATTTTTAAATGGGCAAACATTCACCCATTTGTTCCTGCTAAACAAGCCAAAGGTTATTTAACAGTAATTAAAGAACTAGAAGATCAACTTACCGAAATTACTGGCTTTGCAGCAACATCACTACAACCAAATTCTGGTGCCCAAGGTGAATTTGCTGGTTTAATGGTAATTAAAGCATATCACGAATCTCGTAACGATCATCACAGAAATATTTGTTTAATACCATCTTCTGCACACGGAACAAACCCTGCAAGTGCTGTTATGGCTGGCATGAAAGTGGTTGTAACAAAATCTACAGCAGAAGGAAATATTGATGTAGACGATTTACGCGAAAAAGCGGAATTACATAAGGATAATTTATCTTGCTTAATGGTTACTTACCCATCTACACATGGTGTTTACGAGTCGGCTATTAAAGAAATTACACAACTTATTCACGATAACGGCGGACAAGTTTATATGGATGGTGCAAACATGAACGCACAAGTAGGTTTAACAAACCCAGGTAATATTGGTGCCGATGTTTGTCACTTAAACTTACACAAAACATTTGCTATCCCTCATGGAGGTGGTGGCCCAGGTGTTGGTCCAATTTGTGTTGCCAAACAACTTGTACCATTTTTACCAGGAAATCCTGTTGTAAAAACAGGCGGAAAAAATGCCATTACTGCTATTTCTGCAGCGCCTTTTGGTTCTGCTTTAGCTTGCTTAATTTCTTACGGTTATATTAAAATGTTAGGTGCAGAAGGTTTAACAGAATCGACTAGAATAGCCATTTTAAACGCTAACTATATCAAACAACGTTTACAAGGTAATTTCGACACATTATATTCTGGAGAACGTGGACGTGCAGCTCACGAAATGATTGTAGATTGTCGTCCATTTAAAGCAAACGGTATTGAGGTTAGTGACATCGCGAAACGTTTAATGGATTATGGTTTCCATGCTCCAACAGTTTCTTTTCCAGTTGCAGGAACATTAATGATTGAACCTACAGAAAGTGAAAGTAAAGCTGAAATTGATCGTTTTTGTGACGCTATGATCTCAATAAAAAAGGAAATAGACAGTGTATCTAAAGACGATAATAACAACGTTTTAAAAAATGCACCACACACATTAGATATGATTACGGCAGACGAATGGATTTTTCCTTACTCGCGCGAAACAGCAGCATTTCCGCTAGATTACGTAAGAGAAAACAAATTCTGGCCAAGCGTTCGTCGTGTAGATGATGCTTACGGTGACCGTAATTTAATATGTTCTTGTACACCTATAGAGGCTTATATGGAGGCGTAAACACCCTTTGAACATCGTAAAATAATAGAAAATAAATTATATCTTTTTTAATAAGATTTTATATTGCCGATATATAAACCATATCGGCAATTTTATGTCTTTTTCGTTATTGAATTAACTCAAAATTGAATAACATTTTTTGGCTTTATATAACTAAAAAAAATACGCAAGCCTTAAAACTACTGCGTATTTTTCTAAAGAAATGGAGATGTAAAGAGGACTTCTTATTGCAGTCCTTTTCAATTAAGAATTAGTAACATATGAATATTAAAATCACCGGAACAGGAAGCTATATTCCTGATAATGTTGAAAAAAACGAAAATTTTCACAGTAACGAATTTTTAAATAGTGATGGCACCGTTATAAACGCTCCAAACGAAGTTATCGTTAGGAAATTTAAAGCCATTACAGGTATAGACGAACGTCGTTATGCAAAAAGTCACTTAAACACATCAGACCTAGCTTCTTTCGCGGCCGAAAAAGCCATTGAAAGCGCTAAAATTAATCGAGAAGATCTAGACTATATTATCGTCGCTCATAATTACGGCGATGTCCGTCATGATAGTATCCAGAGTGATACCGTACCAAGTATGGCCTCTCGTGTTAAACATTTATTACGCATAAAAAGCCCAAACTGTGTTGCCTACGATTTACTTTTTGGTTGCCCAGGCTGGATACAAGGTGTTATACAAGCTCATGCTTTTATTACAGCTGGTATTGCTAAAAAATGTTTAGTTATTGGCGCAGAAACTTTATCTAGAATTCTAGATCCGCACGATCGTGACTCTATGATTTACGGTGATGGAGCTGGAGCTGTTGTTATTGAAGCTACCACAGAAGAAGGTGGTATTATCAATCATAAATCTGCTACATATTCTTTAGACGAAGCACATTACATTTATTTTGGAGAAACCAATAACCCTGAAATAAAAGAAGATCGTCGCTATATAAAAATGTATGGTCGTAAAATTTACGAATTTGCATTAACAAACGTGCCACTAGCCATGAAATCGTGTTTAAATGAAGCTGGTATAGACATAAAAGATGTAAAAAAAATACTTATACACCAGGCCAACGAGAAAATGGACGAGGCAATTGTAAAACGCTTCTACAAACTCTATAATTTAGAGATGCCAGAAGGTGTTATGCCAATGTCTATAGCTAAATTAGGGAATTCTAGTGTGGCTACTGTACCTACATTATTCGATATTATCTTAAAAGGCCAATTGGAAAATCAAGAAATTAATAAAGGTGATATCATTCTTTTTGCTAGTGTTGGTGCTGGCATGAATATTAATGCTATTGTTTATAAACATTAAAAATGTACGAAAACAGTTTTCCTAATAAACGTTTTAAACATACTATAGAGTTCTTAAAAAAACATGTTTCAAACTCCGAAACTATTTTAGATTTAGGCGTTGTAAACCCGTTTACTAAAATAATGGAAGAGCATGGTTTTTCAGTAGAAAACACCAAAGGAGAAGATTTAGATGAAGACACCTCAACCATTACAAACACAGAAGCTAGCGTTGTAACTGCTTTCGAAATTTTCGAACATTTACTTTCTCCTTACACGGCTTTAAAAGCTATTAAAGGTGATAAACTAGTAGCGAGCGTACCATTAAAATTGTGGTTTTCTTCAGCATACAGAAGTAAAACAGATATGCTCGACCGTCATTACCACGAGTTTGAAGATTGGCAATTCGATTGGCTTTTGGAGAAAGCCGGTTGGAAAATTATAGATCGTAAAAAATGGACAAACCCACCTAAAAAAATAGGAATCCGCCCTATTTTAAGACGATTTACACCGCGTTACTATATTGTTTATGCTGAAAGAATTTAGGCTATTCCATTCTAAATCGAAATAAATAAGTTTAACTTTGAATCTTAAATTTTAAACGGTTGAACATCCATATAATAATCCCTGCGCACAACGAAGAAAGCTCTATCGGGCTCACTTTAGAATCTTTAGTAACTCAAACTCTGTTACCAAAACGCGTAGTGATTGTTAATGATAACTCAACTGATAATACAGGAAATATTGTTAGCGCTTACGCGGAAAAATATCCGTTTATTACTTTAGTAAACAATCAATCTTCCGAAGCACATTTACCAGGCTCTAAAATTATAAATGCTTTTTATAAAGGTTTTGAAGTTTTAGATGAACATTACGATATCATTTGTAAATTTGATGCCGATTTAATTTTTCCTGAGAACTATTTAGAACAAATTTCTACGCATTTTAAAGCGAACACCAAACTTGGTATGGCAGCTGGATTTTGTTACATAGAAAAAAATAACGATTGGGTTTTAGAAAACTTAACCAATAAAGACCATATTCGCGGCGCTTTAAAAGCTTATCGAAAATCTTGTTTCTTACAAATAGGGAAACTAAAACCATCTATGGGTTGGGATACCGTTGATGAGTTACTTGCTAAATATTATGGTTGGGAACTTGTAACTGATGAATCTCTGCATGTAAAACATCTAAAACCTACAGGAATTAGCTATAACAAAGCTTCCAAATATCTCCAAGGCGAAGCCATGTACAAAATGCGTTATGGTTTTACAATTACTTTAATTTCCGCAGTAAAACTTGCTTACAAAAAAGGAAGTTTCGCTTTATTTAAAGATTATATGTCAGGCTATTTTAAAGCTAAAAAAGAAGACATTACACCTTTAGTTTCCGTTGAAGAAGGTGAGTTTATTCGAAATCTACGCTGGAAAGGTATTTTGAGTAAGTTCAAGAAATAAGTTTTCAAAATCTACCAAGCTAACTCAATTTATCCGCCTCATTTCGACCATAGGAGAAATCACATCATCCTTTCCGAAAACTATACACGCTCGCAAAACAATGCGTTATTTCTAACCCAAACCAGTTATCGCCTTAGACACAATAAAACCACTTGTCCAAGCATTCTGAAAATTAAAACCACCAGTTACAGCATCAATATTTAAAACTTCCCCAGCAAAATAAAGGTTTTCGTGTTTCTTACTTTCAAAAGTTTTAAAGTTCACTTCTTTTAAGTTTACACCACCTGCCGTTACAAATTCCTCTTTAAACGTACTTTTTCCATCTACATGAAATATAGCGGCAGTAAGCTGGCCAGCCAAAGCTTCTAATTGTATTTTATTTAAATCTGCCCAACGCGTATCTTCAGTCATTTGAGATGCTAAAACTAATTTATGCCAAAGGCGTTTTGGTAAATCGAACTGTGTAGATTTAAATACGGTTTTCTTGGCTAAATCGAGTTTTAAGGTTTTTAAAGCATCCATGCAAGTATCAAAATCCTGACGAATAAAATTAACTTCAATAGCAAACTTATAATCTCTTTTAGCTAATTCTATAGCTCCAAAGGCCGACAACTTTAAAATTGCAGGCGCACTCATACCCCAATGCGTAATAAGCAACGGACCTTCACTCCACAAATTAGTATCTACAACGGTTACCTCAACGTTTAAAGCGACAACACCAGGAATATCGATAATACGGTCGTCCTTAATATTAAACGTAAACAGCGACGGCACAGGCTGTGCAACCGTATGACCTAGACTTTCTAAAAGTTTCCAAATTTTAGGATTACTTCCTGTTGCAATCACAATTTTTTCAGCTGAAAAATCACCTTGTGTTGTTTCTATTTTATAATGAGCTTCTAAATGCTTTATTGATTTTACAGCGTGATTCTTTAAAACCTCTACACCCTGCTTTTCAGCTTCACCTAAAAAACAATCGATAATGGTTTGCGAAGAATTGCTTTCAGGAAACATACGTCCATCATCTTCAATTTTAAGAGGCACACCTCTGTTTTCAAACCACTCTATGGTGTCTCCTGTCATAAATTGATGAAAAGGACCTCGTAATTCTTTTTCGCCACGCGGATAGTTTTTCACTAATTCCTGGGGCATAAACTCAGCATGCGTCACATTACAGCGTCCACCACCAGAGACCTTAACCTTGGTTAACACTTCGCTACCGCGCTCTAAAACAGCCACTTTTAAATCCGGATTTTGTTCCGCAATATTAATAGCACTAAAAAAACCCGCAGCGCCTCCGCCAATAATTATAACATTGTATTCCTTCATAAGTTTAAAAAACTCAGTAAATTTACCATTTAAATTTTAAAGCTCAGATGAACAAACTTATAATATCATTATTAATCTTTAGTGCAGGTTGCCAAAACAAGAATATTAAATTTCTAGGGGAGTTATCAAAATCTTTAGATGAAGTTTCTGGAGCAGAAACCACAGTAAACTCAGACTATATCTGGATGCTTAACGACGGCGGAAATTCACCAAAACTTTACGGGGTTTCAGCCAAAGGCAATATTAAAGAAGAAATAAAAATAGATGCAAAAAACCATGACTGGGAAGATTTAACCTCTGATGAAGAAGGCAATCTTTACATTGGTGATTTTGGAAATAACGATAGTAAACGTAAAAACTTAGCAATTCTAAAAGTCAAAAAAACAGCGCTGAATGATAAAGGAAAGGTTGATATCGATCGTATTTCATTCTCTTATCCCAACCAAGAAAAATTTCCTCCTAAAAACAAAAATTTATATTTTGATTGCGAAGCTTTTTTCTATCATAACAACAACTTTTACCTCTTTACTAAAAGCCGCGTAAAAAACGATTTTGGAAAAACATCGCTTTATAAAGTTTCTGCAAAAAAAGGCAAACATGTTGCTGAACTTTTAGGCACATTTAATACTTGCAGCGATATGGATTGCTGGATTACATCAGCAGATATTAGTAACGACGGAAAGTCTATCGTGTTGTTAAGCCCAAAATCTGTATGGGTATTTACAGACTTTAAAGGCGACGATTTTTTTAACGGAACTTCCAAAGAAATTCCGCTTGACGGCCGCGTATCTCAAAAAGAGAGTATTTGCTTTAAAGACAATAACACGCTATACATTACCGACGAAAAAGCACATGGAAGCGACGGTAATTTATATGAATTTAGCTTAAACTAATATTTAGAAACCAAAACCAACTTTAAAAGCGAAACGTAAACCATCGTTACTATTAAAGGCCGATAAATTTAACGTCATAATATTGGCAGCATTTGCAAACACACCGCCACCAACAGAAGTGTTCCATCTGTTAGAATTAAAGGCGGTATTGTTGTCTAGAGCTAGATTATCATCAATCCACACACGACCATAATCGAAACCTCCATAAACCCCAATGTGTAGCGGCAATAAACTAGTACGAAGCTTAGTTAAGTTTAAACGTAAATCTGTACTTTGATAGAATGCGTTTTTACCAGAAAACCTTTCATTTCTATAACCTCGTAACCCATTATCTCCACCTAAACTTGCTGCTTGATAAAACTCAAAATCGTCACCAAAAATAAGATGCGCTTTTAATTGTGTAGCTAAAACCAATTGTCCGCTAGGAATTAATTTATAATCGAAACCAAGTCCTGGAATTAAATATCCAAAACCTCTAGAAGCTTCTATATTTGTTTTATAACCTGCTTGTAAACTTGTTTGCATTCCCATGGTTGGAAAGGCCTCATTATCTTTATTCTGAAAAGTATATAAGGCATCTACTCCAGCAAATTGCTTATGGTTATCAGCGCCATTCTCAACATAAAATGTATTGATAAATCGATCTGTAGACTCCTCTACCTCTATAGCCTCGTAACTTAGGCTTACTTTAAAATGACCACCCATTTTACCTCGCCAGTTTAAAGAAGGCGCAAAAGAGAGCGTACTATACTTTACACGGTTATAATCTAAGCCAAAGGCATCCTCATTATCGATGTTTAAATTTGGTGTACTATTACCGTAACCAAAGAAGTTAACAGCATAATTAGGGCTTGTAAATTTAGCATTTACACCTAAATTCCATTTCCCTACTACATTAGAAAACTCGCCTGTATATTCAAAATCAAAACCACTAGTTGCAAAATAATACGACGCTCCAATGCTGTGTTGAGAACTAAAAGGATTACTCTCAAAACCGTAGTGCGTTAAGGTATTTAAAAAACCAATTTTTAAACCATCGTCGGGATTCGCTCCTATAACTGGCACAAATTGATTGGTGCTACTTTTAAGCCTAGCGAAATCGTACACATTCGTGTCATAATCATCGGTTAATTTATCTTTACCGTTGTTTAACTTAATGGTGTTTTTCTTAGATTTATAATCGTAAAAAACAACTTTCTTACCATTTTCAATATTATAAGTATCGTTGTTTTGCCCACCAATTAAACGCACTTTAATTAAGTGATCGCCTTCTCCAAAAGCATGAAATTCATCTTCATCATCTAAACCATAAATCCAAATTTCTTTAGTATCGTCTTTAGAATATGTTTTATCAAAAATTACAATACCCTTTTCACCGTTTTTAATTCTACTAGCAGTTAATCTTGTTTCACCGTTAGGTAATCTTTCAATTTCAAATAAATCATCTTTATCAGTTCCGGTAACAACCGCACACTCATTAAGCAACTTGTAATACTCAATACCAAAAGTTGGTAAATTTTTAATACGCTCTAAAAGCACTCGTTTCATTTCGGTAACCGTTTCACCTTGTACTTCCTTAGGGAAATGCGTAAAAGCATCATCAATAACGGCTTCTGTTAAATTATTTTGGATGAATTTAATTTGCTCCTCCCATTGCGTTTTACTTGTTTGGTTTAAGAAAGTCATATCTAAAGAATATGGACTGAAGTTGAAACCTTTTATATTTCTAATATCATCAGTAAAACCTTCCATTAATTTTAATGAAGGAATAATTCTAGTAGCCACTTGCATTAATCCGCCATCACCCATTATAGAAAAGGCCTGATCTCGATCTCTCGGAATAGGCTTATAAATAACTTCTCCTGTTTCTTTATTTTCAAATTCTGCCCAACGCCATTGGTCTCTATGTCTATCCCAATCGCCAATAACCATATCGAATAAACGTGCTCTTAAATATGATGCTTCATCTACTTTATACTTTTCGTCTTTTCGAAGTTTTTTCATTAAGTCGTCGGTACTTTCAATTTTATTCGCAAAACCAAAACTTGCAACATCTCCATGACCGTCGGATACATGTTCTTCAATCATGTACAACTCATCACCAAAATCATCATTAAAACCAATTAAAGCCTTTTGCTTAGGCACGTAATAAATAGTTGGATTGGTATGAAACAAATCAATAGCATCAGACAATGTTCCTGTTACAAAAGGCGCATAAGGATGCGACCCTGTGTAAAAATCTAATAGAACACTCTCGGTTACCGTATCGTCAAACTCATCAGCGATATATTGATCTTTAAAAGCCATGGCTTGTAGATAAACTGTAGCACTTTTTCTAAGCGCACGCATAACGTAGCGTTTGCCCGTTTTATCTTTTAACTGAAGTGATTTTGATTGGTGCCCGCCACCTTTTCTAGATGGTGTTAATCCACCAAACATAGTGTCTAAATTTACTACAGGTGCTTCTATTTTTGTGCCATAGAACTCACGATAACGATCGCCCCAAATAGCTTTATGGAAACCACTTTTATCAACTTCTTCGTCACTATAAATCGATGCTTTTTTCGTTTTTATAAATGAATCTTCGAAGGCAGACTCATCTATTTTTTTATCTGGACCATGAACTTCGGTTTGAAAAACAACTTTATTTTCTTCAGCTGAATAAAATCTAACAAACGACGAGCCATCTTTAAAGATATCTAACCTCGCATAACCAGGAACACTAGCCGAAAATGCATCTACAACATTATGAGTAGGTGTAGATTTAGAACCTGCACCACTTACTATTTGTGCTAAATTATACTTTTCGAAATATTGCAAATTATGCTCGTGACCAGAAACCAATATAACCTTATCATTCTCTTGCGCTAAGGTTACTACACGTTTCTGTAACTCGTTGTATCTTTTATTTTGAATATCCTCTGGCGATATACCTATAGTTTCTCGTAATACATTTTTTAATGTTCCCAAAATTGGTAATGGCTGCATATGCGATTTAAAATCGTACTCACCACCGTGTAAACCATTAGTAAACATTGGGTGATGCATGGCGATTATAGTCGATTTCCCGCGAGCCTTTTTTATTAAGCTTTCCAACTCTTCAAAAAATCGCGTACGCGTTTTTATTTCGCAATCATCATTAATTGTCGGGTGTTTATCCCAATTAGCCAAATACCATTCGGTATCAATAATAATCATTTCAACCTCATCAGAAATCTCTACCTTTTCAATAGGGCAGCCATCTTCTGGTAAAAACGTGTTTTTCCCTAAGGCATCTTCGATATACTTTTCTTGACGCTTTAACCCTTTTAATCCGTTGCTATACCAATCGTGATTTCCAGGAATAAAAATAGTTTCACCTTTAAAACCTTTAACGGCTTCGGTCTGAATTTTTAATTGATATTCAGCAAACTCGCGGCCTTTATCTCCGCTTTTAGGCAAGCCTCTAGGATACACATTATCACCCAAAAACAATACAGTACTTTGCTCGGAAGCTTTATTAATTTCTTCTCTAAAGGCTTTTAATCCTGTAGACTCCGAACCTATTGGTGAATTTCCAGCATCGCCTACTAAATAAAACGAATAAATAATTTCCTTATTAGGAAACTTGGCATCGCTAAGATCATTAATTTGAGTTTTATAAGTTGCGCAAGCATTAATAAAAAACACTGAGAGGGATAATGTAATGTAGCGTAAAGTTTTAGTCATAATTAATGATATTAATTTCTGCAAAAATAATTGATTATAAAGAGAATCTCGTTGATATAACTTAAGAAAACCCTTTTTACTTTATTGTAATAAATGAAATACACCTATGTTTTATTAAAGGCACTTAGTCTTCGATTAATGTAGTATCAAAAACAACACCACCAGCCAAAGTTTTATGCACAGGGCAACGCGACGAAATTTCTTTTAATCGTGCTTTTTGCTTTTCATCTAAATCACCAATTAACTTTATTTTTTTAGTGATATGGTCTAAATACCCAGGTTTTTCTTGCTCTAAACCTAAATCGTCACTATGTTTTTTAGAATGTGTAACGTAAACAAAAACCTCTTGCAGATCCCATTTTTTACGTTCGGCATACATTTTTAATGTCATGGCCGTACAAGCAATCAAACCAGCATTTAAATATTCGTAAGGTGATGGTCCAAAATCGTCACCACCAACAGAAGCAGGCTCGTCAGCAATTAGGCTATGGTTTTTGGTTTGTATATTGGTTGTGAAATTGTCTTCCGTTAGGTTTAAATGCCCAACAAGTTGCTCGCCGTTGGTCTCTAACATATCATTTTCTTGAGGTTCAAAATAACGTTGCACCCAAGTTCCAATCATGTTGCCAGCATAATTACTATCGCTAGATTTTGAAAGTAAGTGGTCGGCATGATCTAAAGTTACAAAACTTTTAGGATGTTGCGCTTGGAGGTAAAGTTCTTCGGCATTTTTAATACCCACCACATTATCTGTTGGCGAATGCATAATTAGTAAAGGTTTGCGTAAATTTTTAACAACAGAAGGCAAATCTGTTTTTCCAAAATCTTCAACAAAATCATTATCAATTTTAAAAGGTCGTCCTCCAATGTTTACTTCAACTTCACCCTTTTCTTTAACATTATCTAAACCATGCGAGAATAAATGAGTAACATGCCCAACCGTGGATGGCGCCCCAATGGTAGCAACCGCTTTTACATTATCTAATTTAGCCGCTGCAGAAAGCACCGCTGCTCCACCTAAAGAATGCCCAACTAATAAAGATGGTGCTTCATAATTAGCAGCCATATATTCACTTACCGCTATTAAATCTTCTACATTTGCAGAAAAGTGACTATCCGCAAACTCTCCTTCACTTCTTCCTAAACCTGTAAAATCAAAACGAAGGACTCCAAAACCATAATTAGTTAAAGCTCTACTAATATTTTTTACCGCACTTAACGAACTTGTGCAAGTAAAACAGTGAGCAAAAATAGCGTAACGATTCGGTTTTTGGTTTGCAGGCAACTCTAACTGTGCTTGCAATGCTAAGCCTTTTTTATTCTGAATTTTTAGTTTAGTACTTTTCATGAATTTATTTTGAGTATCAGTCGTTTGAAAATCAAACTCCTTAATTTTTATTTAAATGTTTTGAAAATTTATTTACCAATAGCTTTAATTTCGGATTAATAAATTGTTTACAAAACGGTTTTTCAGGATTCTTTTTGTAATAATTTTGAATAGCCTCGCGTGACGCTTTGAATTCCGAAAAGGGTAAAACTTCAGTTATAATTTCTTCTTCAAAAGTATTTTTAAAGCCATTTAAAATATCGGTCGCCTTCTTTTTTTGTACTTCGGAAAAATAATAAATAGCCGATCGGTACTTATCTCGCATCGAGTGATTGCTTGTACTTTTATGTGTATGTAAATGAATTTCTATCAATACACTTAAGCCTATAACAGCTTCATTAAAATGAATAATTACGGCTTCGGAAAACGATGTATTCTCCTCCACAGAAGCGACATAACCTTGTTCGACTTTCGCAACACCTTTTAAAGCCTGAAAAACAGCTTCGGTACACCAATGGCAACCACCTCCTAAAGCTATTTTTGTATAGGTATTCATTTAAATTAGTTCCACTGCAACGCTTTGCGCTCTGCCCAATATTGAGTACCGTCTACCTTAAAACCAGAAAGTTCGTCTAATTCTAATTGAGATAATACAAACCCATTCATTTTTAAATTCTCTTGTATTTGTTCACTACTACTTGCTCCACTTAAAACCTTGCTCCCAGGAATAGTTTGCGCTACGTATTGCAAACAAATAGCATCTATTCCAACATCGTGCACTTGTGCTAAACGCTCTAACGCCATATACATATCATTATAATTCGGGTAATTTTTATTTCTAAAAACGCGCCCGTTAGCCAAAGCTTCTTTAATAACAATAGTTTTGTTTTCTTTCTGTAAAAGACTAGAAACCTCTTTTAAGCTTTGATCCAACAAATTATAAGTTACCTGAAAAATATCAAACAAATTCTCGCCATCTACTTTTACATCCAGTGCTTTTTTAATAACCTCAACTTGGTTTGCACCCGTTGTGCTAATACCCATTTTAATATGATGCGTATTTTTTAAGTAAGATAAATAATTTAAAACAGCTTCATTCTCCAAAACACCAGTTTCCAAAGTTGCTGAATGAATTTGATAGACTTTTAAGTATGGTAATAATTGTTTAGAAACCTGCCATTGTTCCTTTAACTTCTCTAAACTATGCTCCTTTACTTCATGAACTTTAGCATCGGGATTAAAGTTTGCAGTATATGTATAACCCCATTTTGTGGCTACTTTTATAGTATCATCAGTTTTTATTGCCAACCAATCTATAAGTAACTGCTCGGCTAAACCATAACCTGGCGCCGTATCAAAATACCGAACCCCCGATTGATAAGCTTCTTCTAAAACAGAAAAACTTTCTTTTTTAAACATCTCTAAATTAGACGTATTTGTAGCATCTTGACGCACATTAATATATTGTGGCCTTCCTAAAGCTGCTGTTCCTAAACCTAATTGCATTTACTTTTTTTCTTTTAATTACTATTATTATGAACTACAAGACAACATGGAACATCCCACTTTATGGCGTGCCCATTCGGGTCTTTTTACAAACCATTTTTCATTTTCAGGTTGCTCGCTGTATGGTTTCTTTAGAAGATTAAACAATTCATCTATTAATTTATAATCGCCCTTATCAGCATCATCAATGGCTAACTGCGACATATAATTTCGTAAAACATACTTCGGATTTACAGCATTCATTTTGGTTTTTCGGACTTCAGAAGAAGCTGTTTCATCTTTTAAACGTTTGGCATAAGCCTCAAACCAAGCCTGCCATTTGGTTTCAATCTCACCTTCAACTTCATTTAAATGATAAAAAGCATCTTTAATGATTGAAATACCTTCGGAAGGATTTTCTTCTGAAAAGTCACTTAAATTCCTGAAAAAAATCGTCATATCCGTTTCTGTTAAATGAAGGTTTTCTTCTAATTGCTGAATTAAAATTTTATCATTTTCATCTTCTTCTTCAAACCCTAATTTATTACGCATCATGGCAAAAGATTGTTCATCAAACCCAGTTTGATATCCATCAAGAATAGCTTGCAACGGCTCTACATCTTCAATTAAAAGATAAAGTGCATTAGCGAGTTGGTATAAATTCCAAAGTCCCATATTAGGCTGGTTTCCGTAACGATATCTTTTATGTTGGCTATCTGTAGTGTTTGGTGTCCATCCATAATTAAAATCTTCTAACCAACCGTAAGGCCCGTAATCTATGGTTAAACCAAGAATAGACATATTATCGGTATTCATTACACCGTGTACAAAACCAACACGCTGCCAATCTACAATCATTTTTAGAGTGCGCTGTGCAACCTCATTAAAAAAAGCGATATAAGTTTCTTTTGAAGGTTTACCTAACTCAGGAAAAAAGTTAGAGATGGTATAATCTGTAAGTGTCTTTAAAGTTTCAGTATCGCCTCTAGCGGCTAATATTTGAAAACTTCCGAAACGTAAAAAACTAGGTGCAACACGTGAAACAATAGCTCCTTTTTCGTAAGCCGCATTACCATCATAAAGCATATCTCGCATAACCTGATCGCCAGATAATGCTAAAGACAATGCTCGCGTAGTTGGCACGCCTAAATGAAACATGGCCTCGCTGCACAAATACTCCCGAACAGAAGATCGCAGCACTGCCAAACCATCAGCCGTTCTAGAATATGGTGTTTCACCAGACCCTTTTAACTGTATGGCCCAATGTTTATTATTATGTTCTACTTCAAATAAATTAATAGCACGACCATCACCTAATTGACCTGCCCAATTACCAAATTGATGTCCACCATAGCACATAGCAAAAGGCTTTGTTTTTGGGTAAACTTCGTTACCTGTTATTACTTTTAAAAACGTATCGCTTTTAGCATCCGTATCTGTTAACCCTAAACTATCAAACATTTCGGGAGATACATGTAACAATTCTGGCTTTGCTGTTTGTTTTGGTGTTACAAACGAAAAGCATGCGTTTTCCACCTGTCGTCTTGTGTTTTCTAACTTCGGGTCGGCAGGTAATTGTTTAGTAAAAGTATCTTTTATATTCAGTTTCATGGTGTGCTCATTTTAACGCTTAATATAGAATCTATATTTTTCTTCAGTGTGTACTGAAAAGGCATTATTTTTTTAATTTATCGGCGTGTAGACTTCGTAATTTAGCCAATTTAGGAGTAATTACAAAACTGCAATACCCTTGTGTTTCATTATCTCTATAGTAATTCTGATGTTCCTTTTCAGCTTCAAAAAACTTAGGAAGCTCTGTTAATTCGGTAACTATCGAATCTTCAAAATAAGGATCCATTTCTTTTAAAACCACTTCTGCTAACTCCTTTTGCTCGTTATTATGATAATAAATTACCGAACGATACTGTGTCCCTCTATCTGCTCCTTGTCTGTTTAAAGTTGTAGGGTCGTGAGTGGTCATGAAAATAGTTAATAAATCTACATATGAAATTTCGTTAGCATCGAAAGTTAATTGGATTACCTCTGCATGCCCCGTTAAACCCGAACAAATTTCTCGATATGTTGGATGGCCAGGCACATTACCGCCTGCATAACCAGAAACGACTTTCTCTACACCTTTTACCTCCTGAAAAACGGCTTCTGTACACCAAAAGCAACCACCACCAAGTGTGGCTAATTGTATATTTTTGCTTTGCATTTATTTTAAATTTAAACCTGTTTAGTAAAAACTAAACAGGTGTTTTGTTACAACTATGCTTTTTCTAATTGCATAGATTCCGAATTTACACAATAGCGTAAACCACTAGGTTCGGGCCCATCGGGAAATATATGCCCTAAGTGTGCATCGCAAGTATTACACATAACCTCAACGCGAACCATACCATAAGTGGTATCACGCTCGTATTTAATAGCGTTTTCTTTTATAGGCTGTGTAAAACTCGGCCATCCCGTTCCCGAACTAAACTTTATTGTAGAATCAAAAAGAGGTGTATCGCAACACACGCAATTATATTTACCAGCATCATGAGCAGTACAAAGCGCTCCACTATGTGGGCTCTCGGTTCCTTTTAATCGTGTTACTCTAAATTGCTCAGGTGTTAATTGAGCCTTCCATTCAGTTTCCGTTTTTTCAACACGCTTATCTGGTGTTGGATTTCCGTTAACCGAAAAACTAATAATATCTTTCCAAGTTAGCATATTCTATTCCTTTCTTTTATTTAATTTATATACGCTTGATATAAAAATTTAGTCGAAAATTAGGCAAAAACCTTACTATTTCCGCAGATCACCTTAATATGAAAGCATTCACTAAATTTACGACAAATAATAGCGTTACTATAGTAATTATATTTTGATCTTTTAAAGTTTCGTACTTTTACTAAATAATCTTTTTACACGTTTTACATATGCTTATAGCTGAAGCTGAAAAATTTGTTATCAACCTTCTCAATGAAAAGTTAACTCCAGAGTTTACCTACCACAACATTCCGCATACGCAACTTGTTGTAAACAAAGCTACTGAATTAGCAGAATTGATAAAAATTGACGATAAACAAAAAGAATTACTCATCATAGCTGCCTGGTTTCACGATACCGGATATACTAAGGACAAAAACAACCACGAGGAAGCGAGCGTGCTAATAGCTAAAGAATTTCTTAAAGCCAAAGGCGTAAGCGAAGACGATATTGTTGCTGTATCTAATATTATTATGGCAACCAAAATGGGAGTTGTTCCTAGTACATTGCCTGAAAAAATTATAAAAGATGCCGATTGCGCACATATTGGAAGTAAAAATTACACCGATACTTCGGAATTACTTCGAAAAGAATGGGAACTTATTAGTGATTATAAAATATCCGAAAGCGATTGGCTAGAAGAAAACATTGATTTTTTAAGCACAAAACATCGTTTTTTCACAAATGAAGCTGCCGCAAACTGGGAAAAACGTAAAGGAAAAAACCTCGCTGGTTTAATTAATAGAAAGAAAAAAATTAAACTAGATACAGGTAAACTTGCTCAGAAAAAAGCCGAATTAAAGTTTAAAAAAGAAAAAATAGAATTACCAGAACGTGGTATCGAAACCATGTTTAGAGTGACCCTAAAAAATCATATTACCCTTAGTAATATTGCCGATACTAAAGCCAATATTTTACTATCTGTAAATGCTATTATTGTTTCTTTGGTGCTTTCTAATTTAGCTTCAAAACTAGACAAACCTTCTAACGATTATCTTATTACACCAACCATAATCTTTATATTGTTTACAGTGGCTTCCATTATTTTATCTATTATGGCTACGCGACCTAATGTAACTAGAGGAGAGTTTACCAAAGAAGATGTTGCCAATAAAAAAGTAAATTTATTATTCTTCGGAAATTTCCATAAAATGAGCCTTCAGGACTTTGAATGGGCCATGGGAGAAATGATGCAAGATCGAGACTACCTCTACTCATCAATGAAAAAAGATTTATACTTTTTAGGCTTGGTTTTAGATAAAAAATATAAAATACTCAGACTCACCTATACCGTTTTTATGGTAGGCATAATAGTTAGCGTTATAGCCTTTATTATTTCATTTTACTCTGCAGGAATACTCGTATAGTCTATTTCTTTAGTTAATTAAAGTGAAATAAGACCTTTCAACAATCTTATTTAGAATTAATACAAATAGCTTGGTTATATTCAACCTAGCACATATATTTGCACGAAAATATTAATTATTTATATTAAGTCTAAATAAAAACAAATGAAAACATCATTTACTTTAACTACCTTTTTGTTGCTTAGCATATTCACTTTTTCGCAATCTGGAACAATAAAAGGAACAATTAGCAACACAACTTCATCT
The DNA here is from genome assembly GCF_900112395.1 of Algibacter lectus. Classification (GTDB taxonomy): domain Bacteria; phylum Bacteroidota; class Bacteroidia; order Flavobacteriales; family Flavobacteriaceae; genus Algibacter; species Algibacter lectus. Next base: position 525,287 of record NZ_FOLN01000003.1, on the reverse strand, counting down.
CCTATTTTAGGAGTTAACACCATTATTAAAAACACCATAAAGGGTGCACAAACTGATGAAAATGGCGCATTCGAAATTTCGAATATTAGCGATGGCGATTATATACTATCCATATCATATTTAGGCTATAAAACTAAAGAGATACCTTTTTCAATAACCAACAATGGAACTTTAGATTTAGGTGACATTGTATTATACGAAGGAAATGAGCTTTTACAAGAAATTGTTTTAGACACAAAACGTAAAAACAAATTCGCAAGAAAACAAAGTGCCTATGTTTCTAAAATGCCTCTTAAAAACATTGAAAACTCTCAAGTTTACAGCACAATAACCAACCAATTACTAGTATCCCAGTCTGTTAATAATTTTGAAGATGCATTAAAGAATGCAGTAGGTGTAAACAAACTATGGTCGTCTACTGGACGAAGTGGTGATGGCGCAGGTTATTATTCAATCCGCGGATTTTCAGTACAACCACAATTGGTTAATGGTGTTGCTGGAATTACAAATGGTTTTATAAACCCATCCAACGTAGAACGTGTAGAGGTTATTAAAGGTCCATCTGCAACTTTATTTGGCAGTTCGATCACCTCATACGGTGGATTAATAAATATTGTAACCAAAAAACCTCATAGTGGTACAGGCGGAAGTATTTCTGTAGCCGGAGGTTCTTATGATTTTAGAAAATTAAACGCAGATGTTAATGTAAGCGCCAGCGACAAAGTCTCATTTCGTTTTAATGCAGGTTACCAAAAAGATAACAGTTTTCAAGACTATGGCTTTAAAAAATCGGTTTTTGTAGCGCCTTCAATTTCATATAAAGTAAATAATAAACTGACTTTGAATTTTGCTTATGAAGCTTCGGATAACGAGCAAACGAACCAAACTTTTTTATTCTTTAACAGAAGCGCACCTTTACTATTTAATACTGTTGAAGAATTAAATTACGACAGAGAAAAATCGTTAACCAATAACGATGTCGTTATTAAAAATATTACACAAAATTATAGAGGTGAGGCTGTTTATAAAATTTCAGACAACTGGTCTTCTCAATCTATTGTAGCCGGCGGTCTTGCCAAATCTAATGGGTTTTATACTTACTTATTCAATTCTGCAAACAGTCTTAACTTTGCTTTGTACGCACAAGATACTGATGCAAAAACAAGAACCATGAACCTACAACAAAATTTCACTGGAGATTTTAAAATAGGTGATTTACAAAACAAACTATTAATTGGAGTAGATTATTTAGAATCGACTATAATAGATCAGAGTTCAGGATGGGGCTATTTGCATAGCGTAAATGCGCAAGGCGATTTAATTTTCTCTGAACCAGAAGTAAATGCAGATAACTTAAAGGCTATTCTATCTAACTTAGATAGAAATAACATTGAAACTAAACAAAATGTGTTTGGTGCCTATATTTCTAACATTTTAAACATAACACCTAGCCTTTCGGCTATGGCAAGTTTACGTTACGACAGGTTTGAATATAAAGGTGATATAAACGATCCGTCGGATGATCATCAGGCTTATGATGAATCTACATTTTCACCTAAATTCGGAATTGTATTTCAGCCTATATTAAATCAACTTTCTGTATTTGCGAACTACCAAAACAGTTTTTCGTATATCAATCCAGAATTAACAGCTATTGATGATAACGATCCAACAGCTGGCACTCAGTTACAATCTTTCGATTTAGAACAAGCCAATCAATTAGAATTTGGTGTAAAGACCAATCTATTCAACAATAGATTAGAAGCTACCGTAAACTACTACAACATTACAGTAGACGATAAAGTTATGGGCTTTGGTGCTAGCAAACAACAAGATGGCACCGTAAAAAGTAACGGTATTGAACTAGAAGTAAACGCAAGCCCGGTAAATGGTTTAAACTTACGTGGTGGTTTTAGTTTTAATGATTCTGAAGTTACAAAATCAGCATCAAGATCAGATTTAATAGGCTTACGCCCTGCAGAAGCTGGGGCAGATATATTATATAACTTTTGGGGTGATTACCAATTTACTCAAGGATTTGCTAAAAACTTCGGTTTTGGAGCAGGTTTTAATGGTTCTAGCGACTACAATACCATGAACGATTACACAACCTCTGGCGGATTTACTTTACCAGCATACACGGTTTTTAACGCTTCAATTTATTATGAAAATGACATCTTTAGAATAAGTGTTAAAGGAAACAACATCACAGATGAAGAATACTACTCTGGCTGGAGCACCTTAACTCCGCAACAAAACAGAACATTCTTAGCCTCTTTCGATTACAAATTTTAACCATACACACACAAAGGCAACCCTAAAAAGTTGCCTTTTATTAAATAACTATGGCATTTAAAAAACACATATTAACGTTACATAAAATATTAGGGTTAGCTACCGGCATAGTCGTTTTTATAGTTTCCGTAACGGGTTGCTGCTGGGCATTTAGAACCGAAATTGAAAACCAGTATAACGATTACAAAAAAGTTACACCGCAAAGCCAGACTTTTTTAACACCAACGGAAGTTAAAAAAATTGCAGAAAAAATGTTTCCAAACAATACCATTCACGGGAGCGTATTTGGAAAAGCAGATGATGCTATTGAAGTTATTTTTTACGATGCAGAACCCGAATTTTATCAAAGTGTATTTCTAAACCCATATTCTGGTGCCATTATTCAAGTAGACGACCACCTTAGTGGTTTTTTTGCATTTATTTTAAAAGGGCATACGCGCGTATGGCTACCAAAGACTATCGGCGAGCAAGTAGTAGGCGCATCCATTTTGATATTTATTTTTATTATTATTTCTGGATTTATACTTTGGATTCCTAAAAAACGTAAAAACTTAAAACAGCGTTTAAAATTCGACTGGAAATCTACAACGCGATGGAAACGTAAAAACTTCGATTTACACACCGTAGTTGGTTTTTATATTTGTTCCCTAGCTCTAGTTTTAGCTTTTACGGGCTCTGTAATGTCTTATAATTGGTTAAAATATGTAGTCTACATATCTACAGGAGGCGACAAAGTTCCGGCATTTATAATACCCGAAAACACAAGTGGTTTAGCCAATAACGATGCTGATGTATTACCTATTGATCAATTAATTGTGAAACTTAGAAAAGAATCGCCAGAAGCAGAAAATTTTGAGTTGCATTACCCAAAAACCGATTCTTCTAGTGTTTATGTTGAAGTATCAAACAGTAACGATTTATTTTACGATTCTGATTTTAGATTTTTCGATCAAAATACTTTAGAAGAAATAGAAACTCCTGCTATTTTCGGAAAATACGTTGATGCCAAAGTCCCTGATAAAATTCTTCGTATGAATTATGACATCCACATAGGAGCAATTGGAGGTATTGTTGGAAAAATAATTGCTTTTATAATAAGTTTACTCACCGCAAGCTTACCCGTTACAGGTGCACTTTTATGGTATGGCAGACATTATAAAAAGAGTAAAACCACCACAGTATAATATTAAAATGAAGGAAGTTAAGCTTTAATTTCCTTCATTAAATCGTTGTAAGTATAGAACGCTTTATCTTTTTCACTTCTATGATAAAGTATGCTTACACGAATGGCTTTTAAACCTGTTACGGACTGTAAATCTTCAAGTTCTACAATTTCCTCATCGGTATCTACATAATGTTTTGCTTGCAAGAATTTAATATATCTTAAATACTCCAATTCATCTTGCTTTTGAGAATACACAATACTGATTTTCCCTTTTTGCGTAACACGCTCAGAGGTTCCTTTTATAAAAGCTTTATCTACACGTTTTTTAACAATTTCGTATCTCGCATTGTATGTACCGTCTACATCAAACTGTTTTTCGTCCATTCGAAAACTAATTGTTAACGGCTGACTAAAAACTAAAACCATAGAAGCAACGTCTAAAGCTACTGGGAATTTATGCTGTTTTTGATAGAAATCATTTTCCATTTCGCACATTACTTGCAATTGCCACAAGCGTAAATTGTATAAATAAATAGGGTTGAAAGAATCCTCTTTGGTTATAGATTCTCCAATATACATATTGTGCTCTACGCCGTCCGTTTTAAAACGCTCGAAATAATGCGGATACATACGTTGTGCATCTTTTTGCTTTTTATCAAGCAAAGATGCCATGTCTTTATTTATTAAAGTTACCGTATTATCATATTGTTTACGGTGGTTATAAAGCATCCCTAACTTATCATCGAGTGTTTCAAAATACAGGTCTAAATGCGGTTTCAATTCATCTATAACATACAAATGCTTTAAAGCAGAATCAATATCATTTTTGAAAAACGTTGATATTTGTTGTTCACTATCTACTTGAAAATGTACATTTAAAGCAAGTAAAAATTCATCAATCTGAAAAATAAACTGATCGTAAATTGGTAAAGGCTCTATTTTTACTGCATACTCAAAAATAGTTTTAGCAGCACTTAATTGTAAAGCTAAATCTTGTTTTGTAGCTTCATTTCTAGCTTCTGAAGAACCTTTAATATCTATTTGACCGTAAAGTGGATAAATATTTTCGAAAGCTATCTTTTTAAAAGCGGCTTGTTCTCCAAGCATCTCCGATTTTATAAAGTTCTTAGCTTCTTTTACAAATCTCCAATGCACACTAGGGTGAATTGAAGTACATTCTTTTTGAATTATAGCTTCAATTAAATTAGCTTCCTCTTCTATATTACGTTCTGCAGCAGACACAATATAAGGCAACACATCTTCTAATTTATTTGCATTAACACTGTTTAAAACTTGTTTTTTTGTAGAAACAATTTCGATAATACCCATAAGACCTTTATCATTTGCAATGGGTGCAAAAATGGCACTTTTAACACCTTGCTCATGTAAACTTGCAATGTGTGGAGCTTTGCCTTGTGATAACTCGAACATTTTATCGACATCGGATACCGAAAAATGTTTGTATTCTTTTAGTAGTTTATCATAAGACCATTTACATAGAGCGTTAGTACATTGTTTCGTGGTTTTCTTACCAAGTAAATAACTGTGCATACCAGAACCGTATATGCGCTCAAAAACATCTTCTTCTTTATTATAGATAGAAAAACCAACTTTTAAATCCTTAATTCCGAAAAGCGAACTAAAAATATCTTGAAAACCTTCAACAAAACTATTTTGTTTCCGTTTGTCTTTACTAATCAAACTCGATTTTATATTCGATATAGATTGATCGTCTGTAACATCAAAAATATTAGAAATAACAAATCCTTTGAACGTATAGCTATTTGGTGGAAATTTCTCTTTCCACAGTGCTATGTTGTCAAAATTATCGAGTAACTCATCGTAATCGGCTTGCGTTATTTTTGGAGCATTTTCACCAGGGGTTATTTCGCAAAAATCGGCATTATAAAGTATTTTGTAATAACGCATAATACCATTAACATCAGGTATTTCGTAATAAAACGGACGCTTAAAATTGATATTAAACCCGTGACAAAAACCTAAAATAATGGTACAAGCTCCAACATAAATATCATCATGCGGCATGTTCTTCATTTGAAGTTGAAACCCATCACCAGCTGTTTTTATTATGTTTTTAAATCGCTCCGAGGCATTAAAAATCACGTCATTGAAAGGAGCCGAAGCTGTTTTAATTTCGTTGTGCGTTAGTAACGGACTAAACGTATCTTGAAGAATAAACGCAATCTCTTTTTCTCTTTCTTTAATAGACGAAACTCTACTAAAACCATCGCGTAACTCAGGATATTGCTTAGCAACATCCAAAACCCCATTGGCCTTACTTGCCAAAAAAGGATCAGTGCTCAATGCCAAAGTTTCATATTGTTTTAACAATTTATTGAAACTTATCTTTACGTTTAAAGGCGATTCTATGTTATCGTTTATATCCATTTACTTTTACTACTTCGAATGCAAAGTTACAAATTAATTGATTTGGTCGTCTATTATACCCTTTACTAACGTTATTTAACGATATACGACGTTCTAAAGAGTTTTTCAACTCTAAAAAAGACACTCTATAGCATAGAAAAACGCTTCATTTTTTTTTCAAAATTCACTTAACATGAACTTTTCAAAAAAACTAAAGCGTTTTTACATATTGACATTAAACTTTTAAACGGAGTGTGTTTAAAAGCCTTGATTTATTTCATTTTTAAGACATTGCAACATATAAAGCAATAACTAGAGCTACAACAATAGCACCAACTGGTTTTAAGTACCTCCAATTTGTAATATCTACCTGCTTAGTATATTCTTGTACGAAATCTGTTTCTCTAGGAATAAAGTAACTAATTACAAACATAACAACCACTGTTAACACAAAAAGAATACCCATTAAGTGCAAGAAACTAATGTCTGGTTCAATACCGTATAGTGTTACTAAATAAGTTACTACACTAATTAATATAGCGATGTTTGCAGCTTTCCCAGAAACACGTTTAGAAAATACACCTACAATTACAATAGCTAAAATTGGCACACTATGTGTTCCGTTTAGTTGTTGTAAATAAGTAAAAATACCTCCTTCTACACCATACAATAAAGGTGCAATACCTATAGAAAATATAGCTAAAATAATACCGAATATTTTTCCGGCTTTTACTACTTGTAATTCCGTAGCTTCTTTATTTATATATTCCTTGTAGAAATCTAAACCAAAAAGTGTTACAGAGCTATTTAAAGCACTATTAAATGAACTTAGAATGGCACCAAAAAGTACTGCTGCAAAGAAACCAATATAGGCTACAGGTAATACTTTTTTCACTAGCATTGGGTAGGCTTCATCGGCATTTGCCAAATCGCCATTAAAAATATAATAAGCAATAATACCAGGAAGCACCACAATAATTGGCCCTAATATTTTTATAAAAGCCGCTATTAAAAGTCCTTTTTGACCTTCTTTTAAATTCTTAGCACCCAAGGCACGTTGAATAATAGCTTGGTTGGTTCCCCAGTAATAGAAATTTAATATAACCATACCTGTGAAAAGTGTCCAAAAAGGAACATCAGAATCTGGCCCTCCAATAATATCAAACTTTTCAGGAAGCGCAGTTGTTAAGGTATCTAACCCCGTAAACATGTTTCCATCACCAATATACATTAATCCAAATATAGGAATTAGCGAACCTCCAATAATTAACCCTACGGCATTAATAGAATCTGATACTGCAACAGCTTTAAGGCCTCCAAAAACAGCATAAATACTACCAATAACCCCAATAGAAATTACAGTAACCCAAAGCGTAGCTTCTGGCCCCATACCAATCATTTCGGGTATGTCGAACATGGTATTTAACGCCAACGCTCCCGAGTATAAAACAGTAGGCAACATAGATATAGCATACCCTAAAAGAAATAAAAGTGAAACAATTGTTTTTGTTGTTTTACCGTAACGATTTTCTAAAAACTGAGGAATAGTTGCAATACCACTTTTAAGGTACTTAGGTAACAATACAAAAGCAGTAAAAACCATAGCAATAGCTGCTAAAACTTCGTATGCCATAATAGGTGCTCCATCTCTAAATGATACACCATTCATTCCAACAATTTGCTCGGTTGATAGGTTAGTAAGTAATAATGAACCAGCGATAACCGGCCCTGTAAGGCTACGGCCACCAAGAAAGTAACCATCGGAAGATGTTTCGTCTGTTTTTCGTGTTGACCACCACGCAATAAGCGCAACTAGCAAAGTAAATCCTGCAAAAGAGATAATAGCCATCATAATATTTTAAAGTTTGGTTTAGTTAATGTTTCATTATTTTACTTAAAGAAAAATAATAGGCGCTACAATGTCATAAAAAAAATTGAAACAACCGTACTGATGTATACTTTTTTTATTCAACTATAAGCTTAAAACAAGTATAACTTATTGATAATTTGTACAAATCATAAAAATTAATGTAACAGAAAAACGTACAGTTTTAACCAAAAAAAAATCTGTAATTAAATTACAGATTAAAGTTTTGTTCATTTTCAAATAAAGTTTCATCAAAGCGATATAAAAAAGCTCCCCTTCGAGACTCCGACATATCTTTCTCATCGAGCCTCACTAAATACTTCATTTGAGCGACTTTTCTACGAAAATTTCTTTTGTCTAATTCTTCATCTAAAATCCCCTCATAAAGCACTTGCAATTGTGGTAAAGTAAATTTTGGAGGTAATAAATTGAAGGCAATTGGAAAGTTTCTAACCCTACGACGCATTCTTTTAATGGCAATATCAACCATATCATTATGGTCGAAAATAAGTTCTGGAACTTCGGTTATTGGAAACCATTGTGCATTGTACTTGCTAATTTTATCCTCGGTATAACGTGATTTTAAAATCATGGCGCTATAGGTTGAAGATATAATACGATCGAACGAACAGCGATCGACCTTTCCGAAGGTTTTAATTTGCTCCATATAAATATCTTGCAAACCAGATAAATCGGATAGTATCCTATTGGCAGCTTCGTCCAAATCTTCATCGAAGCCAACAAAACCGCCAATTAGAGACCATTTTCCCTTTTCGGGATTTTCTTTCTTTTTAATTAACAACAACTCTAGTTTGTTATCATTAAATCCGAAAATAATACAATCTACTGCTACCTTAATTTGCTGAATGTTGCTATTTGTGCTGTTCGATTTAATCATTCAGTTAAAAGTAAAAATTCAACAAATTAGTATACAGTTATTATTGATTTCCTTTATTGTAATCTTCTAAAAATTTAGCTAAACCACTATCAGTTAAAGGGTGTTTTAATAAACCTGTAATTGAAGATAAAGGTCCTGTCATAACATCCGAACCTAATTTAGCACAGTTAATTACGTGCATAGTGTGACGTATAGAAGCTGCTAATATTTGAGTTTGAAAACCGTAGTTATCATAAATCATTCTAATTTCATCGATAAGGTTTAAACCATCTGTAGAAATATCGTCTAAACGACCTAAGAAAGGAGATACGTAAGTTGCTCCAGCTTTTGCTGCTAATAAGGCTTGCCCTGCAGAAAACACTAAAGTTACGTTAGTTCTAATACCTTTATCAGAGAAATACTTACAAGCTTTTACACCATCGGCAATCATAGGTAATTTCACTACAATTTGTGGGTGTAAAGCCGCTAAAGCTTCACCTTCTTTTACCATACCATCAAAATCGGTAGAGATTACCTCAGCAGAAACATCACCATCTACTAAATCACAAATTTTTTGGTAATGTGCTAAAATATTTTCAGAACCAGTGATTCCTTCTTTCGCCATTAATGACGGGTTTGTTGTTACACCATCTAAAACGCCTAAAGCTTGTGCTTCTGCAATTTCACCTAGATTTGCTGTGTCAATAAAAAATTTCATATTGTTAGTTGTTATTGTTTTATTAATTGAATACACTACACCTAAAACATAAATAAGTTTTAGGTGCGGTATACTTTAATTTTTAAACTGTTTTTAAATACTCTAATACTTGGTTACTTACTTTTTCGCCAGTAAAACCAAATTTATCATCTAGTACAGATGCTGGTGCAGAATAACCGAAGTGCTCTAAACCAAACACTTTACCATTAGCGCCAACTAATCCTTCTAAGTTTACAGGTAAACCAGCTGTTAAACCAAATAATGGCGTGTTAGCAGGAATTACAGAGTTTTGGTATGCTTTAGATTGTAATCTAAAAACACCTTCTGAAATTACCGAGGCAATATTCACTTTTAAGTTATTTTGAGATTCTAATATTTCGGCTGCTGCAAATAATGTAGCAACTTCAGACCCGTTTGCAATTAAAACTACATCTGGATTTTCAACTTCTTTTACTAAATAACCACCTTTTTCTGCAGCTAAAGCCTCTTCATATCTTGAAGATCCTTGAGGTTCGATATCTTTAATACCCTGACGAGAAAGTATTAAACCAGTTGGTGTGTTTTTATTTTCTAAAGCCATTTTCCAAGCTACGCTTGTTTCTGCAGAATCTGCAGGACGTAATGCTAAGAAACTTGGGTTTCCGCTATGGTTCTTCAATTTTTCTAATAAACGAATTTGAGCTTCTTGCTCAACAGGTTGGTGTGTTGGTCCATCTTCACCTACCCTAAAAGCATCGTGAGTCCAAACATATTTTACACCTAATTCTTGAATACCACTTAAACGAATAGCTGGTTTCATATAATCTGAAAACACAAAGAATGTTGCTACAACCGGAATAATTCCGCCGTGAAGCGCAATACCATTTGCTATACAAGCCATGGTTAACTCAGCAACACCTGCTTGTAAGAACGACCCTGTGAAATCACCTTTTTTAAGGGCGTGCGTTTTCTTTAAGAATCCGTCAGTTTTATCAGAGTTTGATAAATCGGCAGAAGAAACAATCATGTTTTCTACATTTTCGGCTAAGTACCCTAAAATACCAGAAGATGCAGCTCTTGTTGCTAAACCTGCTTTATGTTCTACTGAAGCAAAATCTAATTCTGGTAACTCACCAGAAAGGAAGAAATCTAATTTTGTAGCTAAAGCTTCGTTTGCTATTCTCCAAGTTGCTATTTCTGCTTTCTTTTCAGCAGCTTTTGCTGTTTTTTCTGCAACTAAGTTTTTATAAAATTCTTGAACGTCATCGAAAATATCAAAAGGACTTTCAGTATTTGCTCCTAAATTAGCTAAGGTTTTTGCGTAATCTGCTCCAGTAGCTCCAATAGGCTGTCCGTGTAATTCACAATGTCCTTCAAACATGCTACCATCTGCAGTAACACAACCTTTACCCATTATTGTTTTACCAATAATTAATGTTGGTTTTTCAGTCTGGTTATTAGCATCTGTTAATGCTTTTCTTATTTCATCGTGGTTATGGCCATCGATAGTTACTACATTCCAACCCCAAGCTTCATACTTCATTGCGGTATCTTCTGTAGTTACCTCATCTGTAGGTGTAGATAGTTGAATATCGTTAGAATCGAAAAACATAATAAAGTTACTCAACCCTAAATGCCCAGCAATACGCCCAGCACCTTGAGAAATTTCTTCTTGAATACCTCCATCAGAAATAAAACCATATATTTTATGATTCATCCAATCTCCAAAACGTGCTTCTAAAAACTTAGCTGCAATTGCTGCTCCCACACCCATAGTGTGCCCTTGACCTAATGGTCCAGATGTATTTTCAATACCACGTTTTACATCAACTTCTGGGTGACCTGGTGTAATAGAACCCCATTGTCTGAAATTAGCAACATCATCCTTTGCATAGTTACCTAATAGGTAATATTGTGCATACATTAAGGTTGATAAGTGACCAGCATCCATGAAAAAACGATCTCTAAACGCCCATTCCATGTCTGTTGGATCATAATTAAAGAACTCTGAATACAGGATGTGCATAAAATCTCCTCCACCCATTGGACCACCTGGATGACCTGATTTCGCTTTTTCTACCATTGCTACAGCTAATGCTCTAATATTATCTGCTGCTCGTTGATCAATTTGTTTGTTCATTTTAAATTTATGGTTAATTTTTAATAACTCTAACTTTAATAGGTTTGCTATTTCAAAAACAATTAAAACCGTTATAAAATAGCATGATGCAAATGTAGTAATTAAAAAATAATTAAGTGTCGACAAAACACTTAATTTTTAAAACGCTAAATTTTGCGCCGTAAAAATACATCTAATTAAACGATAGGCATAATAAACATGTAACGTTTTATACAACAAATGAAGCTTTTTGTTAATAATTTTAGTTTTAAATTGAATATTTAAAAGATAATTAGCCTTATTATTTTTATTTCACAGAAATACCTTCTTATAAACGTGAAATTTTTAATTGAACCAAAAAAGGAAAATTTAAGATGAAGCGCTCTAATATGTAATCTTATTCCGAAGAATTTGCAACACCACAAATTTCAACACATCGAATTTGTAATGCAATATGGTTTTATTTTGAAGCCATAAAAACCGAAACATCAAACTATTAAACACAAAAAAGCCGACTAAAAATTAGTCGGCTTTTTTTGTTACTGTGCGGGCGGGGAGACTCGAACTCCCACACCGTGAGGCACTAGATCCTAAGTCTAGCGTGTCTACCAATTCCACCACGCCCGCTTAAGGACTGCAAATATAAACAAGATTTTCAAATTGCAAACTTCTTTGACTAAAAAAACATTCTTTTTTTTATACTTTTGATAAAATAAAGAAAAACAAGCCCATGAACAGTATTCAAAACTACATATTAGAGCACAAAAATAGATTTTTAGACGAACTCATCGAGCTCCTTAAAATTCCATCTATTAGTGCAGACTCCGCATACAAAACCGATGTATTAAAAACAGCCGATGCTGTAAAACTAAGATTAGAACAAGCAGGATGCGATAACGTAGAAATTTGCGAGACAGATGGCTACCCTATTGTTTACGGACAAAAAATAATAGATAAAAACCTGCCAACTGTACTTGTTTATGGGCATTACGATGTACAACCGCCAGATCCAATAAATCTTTGGGATTCACCTCCATTTGAACCCGTTATTAAAAAAACAGAAAAACATCCCGACGGTGCTATTTTTGCACGTGGTGCTTGCGACGATAAAGGCCAAATGTACATGCATGTAAAAGCTATGGAATTTATGACTTCCACTAACCAACTGCCATGCAACGTAAAATTCATGATAGAAGGCGAAGAAGAAGTTGGCAGCGCTAACCTAGCCACCTTTGTAAAAAACAACCACAATAAACTTAAAAACGACGTTATTCTAATTTCCGACACCGGAATGATTGCTAACGATGTGCCATCAATAACCACAGGTTTACGCGGCTTAAGTTATGTAGAAGTCGAAGTTACGGGTCCGAATCGCGATTTACACTCCGGACTTTACGGTGGCGCTGTAGCCAACCCAATAAACGTGCTAACAAAAATGATTGCTTCATTACACGACGAAGACAATCACATCACCATTCCTGGTTTTTACGATAACGTAGAAGATCTCTCTATAGAAGAGCGCGCCCAAATGGCAAAAGCACCTTTCAGTTTAGAAAATTACAAAAAAGCATTAGACATCAACGCTGTTTATGGCGAAACAGGTTACACCACAAACGAGCGCAACGCTATACGCCCAACACTAGATGTTAACGGTATCTGGGGTGGCTACACTGGTGAAGGCGCAAAAACTGTAATAGCCAGTAAAGCTTACGCCAAAATATCTATGCGCTTAGTACCAAACCAAGATTGGAAAAACATCACACAACTTTTCAAAACTCATTTCGAGAGTATTGCACCCCAAGGCGTAACCGTAAAAGTAACACCACATCACGGTGGCCAAGGCTACGTAACACCAATAGATAGCATAGGTTACAAAGCCGCAAGCCATGCCTACCAAGACACTTTCGGAAAAGCGCCAATACCACAACGTAGCGGCGGTAGCATACCAATTGTTGCACTATTCGAACAAGAATTAAAAAGTAAAACCATACTCATGGGCTTTGGTTTAGACAGCGATGCCATACACTCACCAAACGAACATTTCGGAGTTTGGAACTACTTAAAAGGCATAGAAACCATTCCGTTATTCTATAAATATTTCACCGAGTTTTCAAAATAAATAATTTGGGCGTTACCACAACCTCGCTTTTAAGGGCGAGGTTATGGTCGGGCTTTATTCGTACATTCTTATTTTAAATTAAAGAAGTCATGAATATAAATATTTCGGCAGTCGCTTTTTTGCACACCAAGTTCAGTTCTATTTATTTTTCACAAAGGTCAAACCAAGTTTCATCTTAATTAAGACAATATAAGCTCGTGCAAAAAGAGCTTCAACAAAGCCTCAATCCCTAACGTGCGCCAATCCTGCACAATTAGTAATCCAAACAAAGTAAGTAGCATATTTGCAACACACACAAATGAAAAACCAACACAACAATCATTTATTTCTACTCGCTTTAGCCACATTACTTATTAGCACATCTGGCACATTAGGTAAATTTATAGACTTGCCGACACCCGTAATTATATGGGGACGCAGCGCGATAGCCGCAGTATTTCTATTCGCGTTTTGTTGGTATAAAAAATTCAGCATCAAAATAAAATCAAAAAAAGATGCCCCTACCATAATTTTAGGCGCTTCACTTTTAGCACTGCATTGGGTAACCTACTTTTATGCATTAAAATTATCTAACGTTGCCATAGGCATGCTTGCCATGTTTACATTTCCGGTAATAACCGCATTACTCGAACCTTTTTTTACTAAATCGAAATTAAACCCAATACACATACTATTAGGTTTTATGGTTTTACTAGGCGTCTATATATTAGCGCCAGATTTAAACCTAGAAAATACGCACCTAAAAGGAATTCTTTACGGTATATTTTCAGCCTTATGCTACGCTTTAAGAAACCTTATTTTAAAAGGCCATGTAGATAATTATAACGGGACCGTACTTATGACGCAGCAAGCCATAATAGTTGCCATAATACTTATTCCTGTTATGTTCACCATGGATATTAGTAATTTGCAAACCCAATTCCCCTATCTTATTATTTTAGGTTTAGTAACTACAGCCATTGGGCATTCGTTATTTATTGGTAGCTTAAAACATTTTTCAGTAAGTACCGCAAGTATCATTGGTAGCGCACAACCTATATGTGGTATTATAATCGCATTTTTCTTTTTAAACGAGATACCTACCATAAATACTTTTATAGGTGGCGCCTTAATTTTGGCTACGGTTGTTATCGAAAGTATTCGATCTAGAAAGGCTAATTCTTAATAAAATAGCACACTTTATCAGTCCATAGTGCTTGTTTTCTTAAAAATTGTATTTTTGGTGTTCATCACTTTTAAACAAAGTGTCTCTTTACAGCTCTCAATGCACGATTATAGCAAAACCGAATTACTCAACTTTAAAAACCTAAAATCGGGTAACGAGAAGGCTTTTGAGTATTTCTTTAATAAATATTATAGTCATATTTTAGGGTTTTGCATTCAATTTATTTACGACAAACCCCAATCTTCGGGCATAACTCAAGATGCCTTTTTAAACCTATGGCTCAATAAAGGTAAAATTGAAAAAGTTAGTGGCGTAGAGTCTTTTTTATATACCTATGCCAAATCTAAATGCTTAAACGCTATTAGACACAACCAGGTTAAAGAACGATATAAGAGTAAAACATTAAATGAAAAAGAACGAGAATTAGATTTCGATATTTTAAATTCTATGAGTTTCGACACCTTAGCTTTATCGGAATTAGAAGACTTAATCTCAAAATCTATTGAAAACCTACCTGAAAAAACAAAAGTGATATTCTTAAAAAAACGCTTCGAAAACAAAAAAAACCAAGATATAGCCAACGAATTAAATGTTACCGTAAAAACTGTTGAAGCTCACATGACCAAAGCTTTGAAAATTTTAAGATTAAATTTATCCGATTACCTTCCTCTAGTTCTTATTACGCTTATCCTATCTAAACACTAAACAAAACTAGTATTCCGCTTTAAGCGACATCACATTTACTTCCTTTTAAAGCATCAAATATTTATCTGTCTACCATCCGGTAAAGTCAATAATTATTATACTTTTGCAATTATTTTTAATAAGTCTAAATAAGAATAATTTTATTTTTTAGGGTTTTTAAATATTGGCGTGTACTCATTATTGTAGTACCAACTAAAAAAACCAAATAAAATTAGCACATCATGATTTCGAATTTAATAACTAAATATTTAAATGGCGATGCCACTGAAAAAGAAGTTGAATTAATTTTTGAGTGGATTGATGCGTCCGAAGCTAACAAAAAGGAATTTATAGCCTTAAAAAAAGCATGGGCATTAACCGAAGTTTCCAATACAGACAAAGACTTAGCATGGAAAGCACTTCAAAATAAAATACCCAAAGCAAAACCTACTAAATATAAAGTATGGATTAAGTATGCTGCCGTTTTAGTTCTATTCATAGCTATCGGTAGATTGGTATGGATTAACACTAACCAAACCCCAGAACCAAACAACACTATTGTTTTAGAAATTGAAGGCAGCAGTATTAAACTAGACTCCTTGATCCAACATGTTACAGACCAATCGGGAGAAGTTATTGCTGAACAAAATAATAACGAAATTATATATAAAACATCAAAAACATCAGCTCCTATCGAGTATCACACTTTAAATATTCCGTTAGGCAAAACATTTAAAGTCACATTATCCGATGGCACAAAAGTGTACTTAAACTCCGGAACTACCTTTAAATACCCAAAACAATTTAGCAACAACAGTAACCGCTTAGTGTATTTAACTGGTGAAGCTTTTTTTGAAGTTAAAGAAGACAAGGCAAATCCTTTTATAGTTAACATAAACGATATAGCAGTAAAAGTTTTAGGTACGAAATTTAATGTAAATGCTTATCCAGAAAACTCAACAACCTCATGTGTTTTAGTAGAAG
Organism: Algibacter lectus; assembly: GCF_900112395.1. Classification (GTDB taxonomy): domain Bacteria; phylum Bacteroidota; class Bacteroidia; order Flavobacteriales; family Flavobacteriaceae; genus Algibacter; species Algibacter lectus. The sequence continues at coordinate 508,927 of NZ_FOLN01000003.1, read as the reverse complement.
GATCGGTTCAAGTTTACAATCTAAACAACAGCAATAACAACGCGTTAATAACACCTAACCATAAAGCAACATGGAACCCTGCATCTAAGGTTTTTAACTTAAAACAAGTAAACACACATTTGTATACCGCCTGGATACATGGAGAAATTATTCTTGATTCAGCACATTTTAGCTCTTTTTCCAAAAAGTTAGAACGCGCTTTTAATGTAAAAATAATTAATAACAACAGCTTACTAGAAGCTCAAGAATTTAGCGGAACAATAAACTTCAAAACATCGAGCCTAGCCGACATATTGGATTTACTAAAGTTCGATACATATTTTGATTACAGCATAGAAGACAACCAAATAATAATTAGCAACAATTAATAGATGAAGCATTTTTTGAACCAACATGTAAAAGTACTAATTCTCGCCTTTGGAATTATTTTGCTTTGCAACAGTGCTAACGCACAATCTAATACCATTTCAATTAACGCCACAGAGCAACCTTTTGGATCGGTTTTAAAATTAATAGAGCAACAATCTACATACCGCTCTATTTATAATGCAAACAAAATAGACCTCAACAAAAAGGTAAGCCTAAATGTGAGCAACGTAAGTCTAGAAATAGCATTAAACAAATTGCTAGAAAACACAGAACTCACCTACGTTATAAAAAACAACCAAATACTTCTGGTTGAAAAACAAATAACTTACACTCCTACCGTCACTAAAAACACAGAGCAAAGGTTAATATCTGGAGTTGTTTATACTAGCCCCGACAACCTTCCTTTACCTGGTGCTACGGTATTAATAAAAGGCACAAAACGAGGTGCTATAACCAATTTTAATGGTGAGTTCACTTATCGATTACAAGGCAACAACCTCAACAGCATAGAACTTGAGGCACATTATTTAGGCATGCAAACCATTACTCAGGTCGTTGGAGATAAATCTAAATTTGCGTTTTACTTAAAGGAAGCTGCTGATGAACTCGACCAGGTGGTTATTACATCATCTTACGGAACAAAAACACTTAGAGAAGAAATTGTTGGAAGTATAGAAACGCTTAATGCTAAAGATATTGCGGTAGATCAGGCTTCGGAAAGTATTGATAAAATGGTAGACGGGCAAATAGCCGGTGTTTATATTGAAAATACATCTGGAATAGGCGGGCCGGTAAGTATCAACATTCGCGGACAAGGTAGTTTAACACCTTTAAACGGTGCTGTATACGGAACATCAACACAACCGCTTATTATTATTGATGGTGTTATTATGGCCGAAGAAATGGCTATAGACAACAACTTTTTTGATGCTAACGGAAGTTCTTCCGAAGATTTATCGAATCCATTATCCCAAATTTCTCCCGAAAACATTGAAAGTTTCACGGTTCTAAAAGATGCCGCTGCCGTTAGTATTTATGGTGCCGATGCCGCCAATGGTGTTATTTTAATTACCACAAAAAAAGGAAAAAAAGGCTCAGCTAAATTTGGGTTTTCATCACAATTAGGAATTTCATCTGCAATTAATCAAATTGAATATTTAAGTGGCTCTCAATACCACGAACTGAGAAATGAATACTTAAAAAACACAACCATTGGATACACACCAACACCTTACAACGGCGTAGACACCGATTGGTTTAACTTACTGAATGGCACAGGAGTTTACAACAAATATAACTTTAGCGTATCTGGAGCTTCGGAAGCCTTTTCATACCGTACGAGTTTAACCTATAAAGAAATAGACGAACCTCAAAAAGGGAATACCAACAAACAGTTAAACGCAAGTATTAACTTAGGGTATCGTCATAAAAAATTAGACATCAACTTATCTTTAAGTCCGAGCTACGTTGCAAAAGATGCCCCAAACATTTATTACAGCTATGCTTTTGCACCAACCTTATCGCCTTATAACGAAGATGGTTCTTATGCTAATGTTGGTGTTACCGGCTTAGGTAATCCATTAGCAGCTATTGATCAAAACAAAAACACTTCTAATAGTTATGGTATGCTAGGAAGCTTACAAGCTACTTATCATATTACAAAAGACTTAAACATATCGTCTCTTTTTGGTCTTTCTTACAGAGATAAGGAACAAGACCGTTATTTTTCTGGAGAAAATGAAAGCGGTCAACTTAATGGTAGTTTTACGCTAAATGATATATCCTACCCCCTCTATGGTCGTCGCTTAATAAACAACAGACACACCAATAAATGGAACTGGCAAACACGAGCGCTTTATAACAAACAAATAACCGAAAACAGCGCTTTCGATGGTATTTTTGGTGTTGAACTTACAGAAGAAAATGTCGACCTCGATTATGCTTCTGGTCGTGGCTTTGTAAACCCCAATATTATAAACGGCGTTACCGATGCGGTTCAAGATGATGATCCTTCAACGACTGACGATGAATCTACAGGTAACCAAACCTATAGTTCGGATATTAGCAATAACTCTAAAGTATCACTCTTTTCACAACTTAATTACAATTACAAAAAACGCTATTTTATTCTCGCAAATTTTAGGCGAGACCAAAGTTCTGTTTTTGGAGACGATACTAATGTGGCCTACACAGGAGGTGCTGGTGTAAGTTGGATTTTATCTAACGAGAATTTTTTAAACACTAATAATTGGGTTGATTTATTAAAACTTAAATTAAGCTACGGAACTACAGGAAACTCTAGAATAGGCTCTTACCGTTCTAAAGGCTTATACACCATTGATGATAATGGCTATAACAATTTAAACATCGCCTACCCATCTGCAGCTCCTAACGGCGAACTGAGTTGGGAAAAGAACAAAAAATTTAATGCAGGTTTAAATTTTAACTTTTTAAACACGGTTAGCGTTACGCTTGAATATTATTACGACGATATTAAAGACCTTATTACAAGTAGAAACATACCTTCTGAAACAGGCTATAGCTCCATCCAAATTAACGCTGCAAGCATGTACAATAAAGGGCTAGAACTATCAACAAGTTTTAAATGGTTTCAAAAAGAAAATTTTAAATGGACCACTTCATTCAACATTTCTACACTACAAAGTGAAGTTACAGAGCTTAAAGGTTTAGGAAGTGAGTTTTCAACTTCAGAAATTGCATTGGCACAAAAAGTAGGCTATAGTACTTCTACTATTTGGGGTATTAAATGGGCAGGTATCGATCCTGCTACAGGGCGTGATTTACTTAAAAAAGATGGCGAAATTTACGACGCCGTAACTTACAATAGCTTATTTAGCAGTGCCGATTGGGTTCCTATTGGAGATTATCAGCCCGACGCATACGGTGGTTTCAACAACACATTTACCTTCAATAATAACTTAAGTTTATCTATTCGAGGAAGCTTTCAAATAGGAGGTGATTATTTAGCAGAAGATGAACTTATTGCCAAATACAATATTACTTCAAACAGAAACCTATCGGTTAACGCTTATGATTACTGGAGAAACCAAGGCGATGTTGCTCTAAACCCAATTGTAACCAGTAACAACCCAACCATTTCTAATTACGATAAGTACCTATACGACGCTACGTCTTTAAGAATAAGTAACGTGAATTTAAACTATAGCTTTCCGCAAAATAGCGTTAGTTTTTTAGATGCATTATCTATTTATACCGATGTTTCTAATGTGCTTTATTGGTATAAGGAAAAAAGCCTGAATGGCAGAAACGGTATTAGTGAATTTAGATTTAGCTACCCACAAGCCAGAACAATTTCAATAGGATTAAACGCAAAATTTTAAGGTGATGATACAAACAAAACAACTCAAGCAATTTTCGAAACACACCCTAATAGCTTTGCTACTAACTTGCTTTAATTGCAGTAGCTTTTTAGAACAAGAACCAGGGTCTCAAACATCTATCACAGAATTATTAGACACTACAGATGGTGTGGTAACCGCACTAAATGGTGCTTATCATGATTTAGAAGCCAACGTTAGAGGCGAGCGCTATGCCACTTACGCCGATATGCAAGCTGGCAATATCACCTTTACACCAACAGAAACGGGTAATAATACGGGGCAAATTACGGTACCTTTTAATATAGAAAACGTTTACAACTTTACAGATATAGCAGATGACAGTAATTTAGACGGGTTTTATGATGACAGCTACGATATTATAAATCAAACAAATCTTATTCTAGAATATGTGAATGCACTAACAGATTCTAATGATAATATAAAAAATCAAATAAGAGCCGAAGCCTTAACCATTAGAGCTTATGTTCACTTTATATTATCGCAAGTATATGCGCAAAATTATGGTTATACTGCAGATGCTAGTCATTTAGGACTCGTATACAGCAAAACAACCTTAACCAACGGCATTACGTACCCATCTAGAGAAACCTTAGCAACAACCTACGATTTAATTATTGACGATTTAACTTCAGCAATAAACAACTACTCCAACACTTTACTTTTAGATGGACCAACCTATTCTTATTTCAATAAAGTAAGCACTCAAGCTTTACTTGCTCGAGTTTACATTTCTAAATACGATTGGCAAAATGCTTACGATTTGGCAAATGAAGTGATTCTGAATTCTGGAAAAACACTAACACCTTCGGAAGATTATATAGCAGAATGGGAAAAAACAGACTTACCAATTTCTGAAGTATTGCTAGAGTTTTCAATTCCGCGGGATACTGGCGGTACAGTTGGTGGCTCACTATCGAGTTCTTATGGTTTTACCTCAACTATAGATTATGCAGACTATGTAGCCTCGGAAGATTTACTAAACCTTTTTGAAACTAACGATTTGCGAGGACAACTTTTTCTTGAAACCAATTTACCAACCTTAATTGATGGTGAATTAGAAGATCGCCCCTATTATTTCACCAAAAAATTTCAAGATAACCCAGGCTTTGTAGCCATCAGATTAAGTGAAATGTATTTAATAAGAGCCGAAGCATCATTAGGACTTGAAAACCTAGAAGATTGTAAAGACGACATCAATATATTAAGAAACCGAGCAAATGCCACACTATTAACGGAGACTACCAATTTAGAGGATGCACTTTTATTAGAACGCCGAAAAGAAATGTGTTTTGAAGCTCAATATTTATTCGATTTAGCGAGGTTTCAACAAAATATTGTAAGAGGTGCAGACTGCGTATCGCAAACTTGCAACTTAATTTATCCTTCAGGAAAATACATACTTCCTATACCAGATAGCAACATCGAACTTAACTCTAATTTACAGCAAAATGACACATACTAAAACCATATTAGCCATAGCAACCGTTTTTACCATGATGTTTTCATGCTCTAAAAATGATGATAACACAGCCGATAACGTGCCTAGTTATGTTCGGTTTAATTTTTTAACCAACAGCAACAACGAACCATTAGAATACCCACAAGTAAGCAGTGCCATTATACCAAGCGTTAGTTATACAAACACAGGGGTTAACACTTTAAAAGTACCTGTAACTCTAACATCTTACACCTTAGAAAACGAAGTAACTGTAAATTACAGCGCTGTATCTTCCTCTAATGAAGACTTGTTTACTATCAGTCCGGTAAACCAAGTTTCGTTTCAAAACAATCAATTAACCGATACCATTTATATCAACTTTAATAAACGATGGTCTAGCGAAGAAAGCATCATTTTAAACCTAGAATCGGTATCAGACCCTTCGATAAATTTAGGCAACTTAAATTCAAATGAAACTAATACAGAATTCACTATTAATTTAGAGCCTATTACAACCACCTATACATTTCTGGCAAACAGAATTGAAATTACAGGTGCAGCAGGTGAACAAATAGACTTTGCCGTAAATTTTCCTAACGGATATCTTCCTTCGGAAATTGAAACCTCAGATATTTTTAAATTTTTAAACGGCTTCGATTATAGCATTGAGCCAATAGATATAGGAGAAAACACTTCGACTATAAACTACAGAATGACTTTAAATGAATCTATTGAAAATGATGATGTATTATACCAAACCATTATTACGCTAATTGATAGCGAAAACTACACAACCACCGGAAATAGCACCCTGCAAATTGTAAAGCCTATTAAGTCTGATCGTGATGTTACTGTTAATATAGCAGCGAATTTCTACAATTTATCAGATTCATTTTATCGCACCTACATAGAGCATTGGAACGATTTTAATGAAGATGGCGAATGCGTTTGGCAATCTACTTTTGCTTTCACCTACCCTATTGTTGTAGAATCTACAAACCCTAACGCTGTACTTTATAGCGATAATGGCACTGCCGATCCGCTAGACGACATTTACCATCATGCCTTTCAAATTGGTTTCGATAGCCCTATTGCAACCACTACTACAAACGCATTCAACTTAAAAAGATACTTTAGTAACGAGAGCACAAGTAGAGCAAACTCTCCTGGATTTAATACCACACCTGCTATAGAGTTTTTCCCAGAAAACGGAACAAGCACAACTAACGGTTCTATTTTAATAATCCCTCAGTTTTTAACCATTTCTAACAAAAGTGACGAAAGTTTTTCTTTTGCTATTTCAGGTGAAGGTACTTACGAAGAAGTAAGCCCAGGTATTTTCGAACTTAAATTTCAACTAAACCTGACTAACGACGCCATTTTCGGAGGTACAATCACTTCAGAATACCGCTTATACAACACTAGCAGTTATACCGACCCCGAAGATTTAACTACTAACAACTGCATTACAGAATACATACTAGAATAACCATGAGAAACAACCTAATTTTATCCTTATTTATTTGTGTTTTTATATGTTCATGCAAAACAGAACATAAAAACGAATACACCAATATTGCAGACTTAAAAGCAATTTACTCTAGTGGAGATATTACTAAATGGCCTGCGCCAAATTTAGATAGTACAGTAAACAAAGAAACTTTTAAAGATATTGGCGCTTTACCCAAATTACAACATCCAGAATACAACCCGTTTAGTCAAGAAAAATCTAAACTCGGTAAAACACTCTTTTTCGACCCAAGATTATCGGTTAGCGGACAAATAGCATGTGCGTCTTGCCACAACCCAGAATTAGCATGGACGGATAATTCCACGCGTTCTTTTGGTCACGATCGTCAAACTGGAGCGCGAAATTCTATGACTATTTTAAATTCTGGTTTTGCGCACAGCCTCTTTTGGGATGGTCGCGCTTCTAGCTTAGAAGACCAAGCCAGGTTTCCTATTGGAGACCCTTTAGAGATGAATGAAAAACTCAATATTGCCGTTGATAAAATAGCCGAAATAGAAGGTTACAAACCCTTGTTTGAAGCAGCCTTTGGAAATGACACCATTTCATTAGAACGTATTCAATTTGCCATAGCAACCTTTGAACGTACCGTAAACAGTTACAAAACAAGGTTCGATAAGTTTGTTGAAGGCGATTCTACAAAACTTAACAATCAAGAGGTGTTAGGACTGCATGTATTCCGTACAAAAGGAAGATGTATCAATTGCCACAACACACCTTACTTCTCTGACAACCAATTTCATAACGACGGACAAACCTTGTTTGGAACAAAAGATGAAGATTTTGGTCGCTACAACGTTACCAAAAACATGGATGATATTGGAAAAATTAGAACTCCAACATTAAGAGAAGTTGCCAGAACTGGCCCTTGGATGCATAATGGACACTTCCCTAGTTTATTAGATGTTGTTCAATTTTACAACCTTGGCAACCCTGCAGTTGTTCAGAAAAAATACTTAGGTAAAGGGCGCGACTCTTTAATACCTACAAACTCGCCGATCTTAAAAAAATTAGATCTAGAAAAAAATGAAATTGAAGCCTTAATCGCTTTCATGGAAACCTTGTCTTCTAGCCGAGGTAGAACATTAATACCACAACTTCCTCAATAAATTTTTATTAACTCAAAATTTTTAAATTATGAAAAAACAATTACTCTCACTTGTCGTCATTTTAGGCGCCTTAATTTCAAATGCCCAAGTAACATTAGTTAAAGAAATTAACGACGCGGGATCTTCTAATTCTAGCCCTACAAACCTTACTGTGCATAATGGCCAAATATTTTTTGCAGCCGATGATTCCAACGGTTCAAACACACCAGGTGGTGCTGATTTAGGAAAAGAACTTTGGGTTACCGATGGTACCAGCACAGGAACCTCTTTTGTTAAAGACATAAAAACTGGCTCATCTGGATCTAACCCTTTCAACCTATTTTCTTTTAATAACAAATTTTATTTCACAGCTTTCGATACAAGTTCAGAATTATGGACATCTGATGGTACTGAAACAGGAACTACTAAAGTAGATATCATGCCTTCCATTACAGGCGAAGCACCACAACGTTTCGTTGAACTCGATGGTTTAGCATATTTTACAGTAGGTGGCCAACCCGGAAGTACCTCAGCCGAAACCGCTAATAAATTAGTGCAATGGGATGGTATAAATGATGCCGTACAAGTTGCAGATGTTGGTTTGGGCTTCGAATCGATTTTACAAAACATGATTGTATTTAACAATCAAATTTTCATGTACATGAATTACTCTACAGATGATGCTACGGTTGGAAATGAACTATATGCATATAACCCCACAGCAGATACTTTTTCGCTAATTAAAGATATCGACACCGGAACAGGAGACTCAAGTATTAGCAACTTTACTATATTGGGCAGTACACTATATTTTGAAGCAGATAACGCACTATGGAAAACCGATGGAACCACAGCTGGAACTCTTGCTGTAGCATCTGCATCTACTCTTGCTGGTATTGCAAATTTATACGCTTGGAATAATCTATTGTTTTTTGAAGGAGATGATGCCTCAAACGGCGACCAACTTTATGTTTACAATCCAACTTTAGATACAGTAACAAACATTAGCAACATATCAGGGAGTAACAATGACCATAACCCTAGTGATTTTGCAGCATACAACGGTTATTTATATTACAGCGGGTCGAGTTCTACTAGTTCAAACAAATATTTATTTAGAACTGATGGTGTAACCGTATCGCAAATAGACGCTACCATTAAAGATATAGATGAAATAACGTTGCTAGGAGATGTTCTCTATTTTGAAGGTGATAATGGAACTACAGGAAATGAACTTTACAGTTTAGATCCTTCAACACTATCTGTGGCTAATGCTAAAGCAGAAATAATTAGCCTCTACCCAAACCCTACTTCAGATTACGTTATGGTACCATCAAGTTTAGTAAATACAAATTATACTATTCATGATATTACAGGAAAACAGGTCGCTCAAGGACTTATTTCTTCAGAAAAAATTGAATTGAATTTAAAAAGCGGCATGTATTTATTAAATATAAAAACAGACCTAAGTAGCATTACAAAAAAGGTTGTGGTAAAGTAATTAATAGCAAATTATCTATTCCATACTTTGAAAGCCTCGTTAATTCGAGGCTTTTTTTATACAATTTTGTAACAAAACACCTGCTTTAACGTTCTAATAGTCAATCAATCAAAAATCAATCACATTATGCTAAAGCAATTCTTCATCATTTGCTCTGGCGCCGACACCGATATTCTAGAGCAATGCTCTAAGGGTGAACAAAATAAATATGCGGGCATTGGCGCAACCGTTTTTTTTACTGCACTCATGGCTTTTATAGCTGCCAGTTATGCACTCTACACTGTTTTCGACAATTACTACGCTGCCATTGGCTTCGGTTTTATTTGGGGATTACTTATTTTTAATTTAGACCGTTACATAGTTTCTACAATCAAGAAAACCGGTCGCTTTTTAGACGAGTTACTTCAAGCTACACCAAGAATTATGCTTGCTGTAATTATAGCCATTGTCATTTCTAAGCCTTTAGAATTAAAGATTTTTGAAAAAGAAATTAATCAGGTTTTATTAGAACAGAAAAACGATTTAACCTTAGCCAATCAAAATCAAATATTAGCACAATTTAATCCAGAAATAACTGCTCTAGAAACAGACATAACAACTCTAGAAAGCGAGGTTATCAATAAAGAAGTTGAGGTTAATGCGCTTTACAATACTTACATCTCAGAGGCCGAAGGCACAGCAGGAACTAATCGCTTAGGCAAAGGCCCTGTTTATAAAGAAAAAAGAGAAAAGCACGATGCTTTACTTGCCGAACTTCAGCAATTAAAATTAGAAAATAAAGAGAAAAAAGCAGATTTAGAGCAACAGATTGCTACTCTAAAAACAAATTACCAATTACAGGTTGACACTACGCAACCTGTAATTAATAATTTTGATGGATTAATGGCGCGTGTAAACGCTCTAGGCACCCTATCATGGATGCCATCCTTTTTTATATTCTTGTTATTTTTAGCAATAGAAACTTCACCCATTTTCGCGAAACTATTATCGCCAAAAGGGCCTTACGATTTTAAATTAGAAGATCTAGAAATGGCTATTAAAACCCATGTTCTTCAAAATAAAAATCAACGAGAAGCTCTACTAAAAACAGATAACGCCATTAACGACCGTGTTTATGCCGATTTAAAAACCGAAGATGAACTTTACACCTATAAACGCAAAAAAACTAGAGAGCTTATGCAATTACAAGCCGATGCTTTTTTCAAACATCAAAAGAACATTTTATAGTTTGTGGCCTAACACAAGACATTATGCAGCCGCATTGGATTTAAAATGATTATATAAATCTTTACTACCAAAACCAATAATAGCCATACTTTTATTTTTGGCTACGGCTTCGTTATGTAATTCTGTTAAAGCTTTTACACCGTGACGATCCATACTTTTAACATCTTCTATACTGATGGTAAGTGTACTTAAACGGTTAAAAATATCTTGAAATTCATTTTTAAATACAGATAAACTCTTTTTATTTAGTTCACCTTTAATTTTGAAAAAATTGTTGCAGTTTGTAATACGTAATTCCATAATAAGTTAATTTTTTAGTTAGACAATAAATCTGAGGGAAACATAATCAATTGATTATGAGTTAAAAGTATATTATTAAAGAGTTACTGGAAGAATTTTTTCGATTAAAAGAATTCATCCTTGGACGAAAAATAATTACGTGTCAATTTAACCGATGAACAACCTACTTAAAACATCATTCTAAAACAAAAACATCAAAATACAGCAAGAACTCGAACCTCTTGTTAGTACTTTAACTAAATTTCATTATCATAACCCCATTTTCCATTCCCGTTTTAATTTCGGCATAGATTTGGTATCAAAATTTTTATATAAATTGCAACATGAAAAAACTCGTTCTACTCATCTGTCTTATTTTAGCTTTTAATAGCTATTCACAAAACGAAGAAAAAGATATAAAAGCCATTAATAAAGTTTTAAAAGCACAGCGTATTGCTTGGTCTAAGCATGACTTAGATGGCTATATGGAAGGCTACTGGAAAAGCGATTCTCTAAAATTTTACGGTAAAAACGGCATCACTTACGGTTGGGAAGACACTTTTGATCGTTACGAAAAAAGCTATCCAACCAAAGATCATACGGGGACTTTAAGCTTTAAAATAAACGACATTACTAAAATAAGTGCAGATGCTTATTATGTACTTGGTGAGTTTCACTTAAAGCGAGAAGTTGGCAATGCAGACGGTATTTTCATGCTTATTTTCAAGCGCATCAATGGCGAGTGGAAAATTGTTGCAGACACCTCGTGCTAAACTTGCCAAAACAGCAAAATATCACCTCACTTATTACAAATATTCTTCTATAATACTAATAAGTGCATTTGCATCTTGCGTTCCGGTATGGCGCCATTTCATTTCACCATCTTTATAAACTATTAAAGTTGGCAGGCCTTTTACGCGTAGCGCTTCTGTTAATTCTTGGTTTTTTTCGACATCAATTTTTATCACCTTAGCTTTATCGCCCAAGGCAGCTGCTACATCGTGTAAAACGTCGTGCATCGCTTTAGATGGCTCACTCTCCTCTGCAAAAAAATCTAGCAGTACAGGTATATTAACATCGATAAGTTCCCCAAATTTTGACATATTATAAAGTTTTTTTGTCTATTTAATAGTTTTCTAATTGGATAGAAAATCGTGATTAAAAATTCTATTTGATTATTATAAATATAAACAATTTAAGATAAACAGCAACAACAAAGGCTGTTTAAACCGGTTCGGCACCTTTCTTAAGTTCTATTACCGTTATTTCTGGCCAAATACCAATACGTCCCGGGAAAGCTAAATAACCAAAACCACGGTTTACGTTTATGTACTGTCCCATTTCTTTGTAAATACCGGCCCAATATTTATAGCGCCATTTTACCGGACTCCATTTAAACCAACCCGGAATTTCAATTCCAAATTGCATACCGTGTGTGTGTCCGCTTAGCGTTAAATGATAATGATAATCATCGTCAATCACCTTTTTCTCCCAGTGTGATGGATCGTGACTCATTAAAATTTTAAAATCGTTTTTATCAATAGTAGCGGCTGCTTTGTGCAAATCGCCTGCAGTTTTAAAACCACCAGCACCCCAGTTTTCAACACCCACTAAAGCAATACGTTCACCATTTTTTTCAAGATATTTACTTTCGTTCAGTAAAAGGTTAAACCCTATTTCTTTTTGTAAAGCCTTTAAATCTTCAAGGTTTTGGTGTTTCGCTTCATCCGATTCCCAATTAACATAATCGCCATAATCGTGATTTCCTAATACAGAGTACAAGCCATCTTTAGCTTTCAATTTATTAAAAACCGTTTTGTAAGGCACCAATTCTTCAGCTTTATTATTTACAATATCACCAGTAAATAAAATCACATCACTGTCCTGTTCGTTAATCAAATCTACAGCATATTTCACCTTTTCCATATTATCGAAACTTCCAGAATGGATATCACTAATCTGCGTTAGTTTATAACCATCAAAAGCAGCTGGTAAATCTTCAAAATGTAATGTATATTTTAAAACTTTATAATTATACCGTCCTTTATAAATACCATAAATTATAGAAGCCAACGGAATGGCAGCTACGCCTAAAGCAACTTTACTTATAAACTGGCGACGCGATGCAAAGTAGTTTCCTTTTGCAGCTTCGCCTACCGTAAAATAACGATAAATAGCTTGTGGCACCCGAAAAACATCTTCAAAAAACACACCTAAAACCAGCACCATTTTTGGCACTAAAAGCGCTATAAAAAGTCCAACCGCATACGAGTGCGCATGTGTAAGGCCATTACGACGACTAAAGCCATAAAATTGAAACACAAAATTGCCAATAATTAATACCGTAATAACCCAATATAGTAGATGTATCCAGTTGTTTTTAACCACCGTTTTAAAGGCCTGAAAGGCGTAATAATCGGCAATAAGGAAAACAGCTAAAAATATAATCCAACGTAGCATATGCTCTTTTTTCATCAAAGATAATGGTATTACCAATTAATGCTTGCCATAGCAAATGGTTTTAACGAATTGTTAAGAGTCTTCATTTAAAACAAACCACCAATATTTTATTGACAAAATGCGACGTTATTATCTAGAGTTTCAAAATAATTCTTGAAGTTTTAATTAAAATGAAAACGAGAATTTTCGACTAAAACATTTTAATGCGTTTAGAGTATTCAAACTTTAAATTATAACCATAACTTTTTGTAGTTTTGAAATTCTATCAAAATTTATAAAATGTCCGATAACAAACGCGTATTTCTAGTTGATGCTTTTGCATTAATTTTCCGTGGCTACTATGCCTTTATAAAGAACCCAAGAATAAACTCTAAAGGCACTGATACCTCAGCAATTTTAGGTTTTATGAACTCACTTTTAGACGTTATTAAACGTGAGCGACCAGACCATTTAGCCGTTTGTTTCGATAAAGGTGGTAGTGCAGACCGCGTAGAAATGTTCGAGGCTTACAAAGCCAATAGAGATGAAACTCCGGAAGCTATAAAAATTGCCGTACCTATTATCCAAGAGATTTTAAAAGCCATGCACATCCCTATTATGGTGAAAGCAGGTTTCGAGGCCGATGATGTTATTGGTACCCTAGCTAAACAAGCCGAAAAAGAAGGTTACCAAACTTTTATGGTAACTCCAGATAAAGATTTTGCGCAATTGGTTAGCGAAAATATATTTATGTATCGTCCTGTTTTTGGTGGCGGATACGAAACTTGGGGCATACCCGAAGTACAGAAAAAGTTTGAAGTTACCGACCCCTTACAAGTTATCGATTTTCTTGGCATGATGGGTGATGCCAGTGATAATATTCCAGGATTACCAGGCGTTGGCGAAAAAACAGCTAAAAAATTCTTGGCCGCTTATGGGTCTATGGAAAACCTTTTTGAACACACCCACGAGCTAAAAGGTAAAATGAAGGAGAAAATTGAAGCCAATAAAGAACTCGGTTTACTTTCTAAAAAATTAGCAACCATTATGCTGGATGTTCCGGTGGAATTTAATGCGAAAGATTTCGAATTAGATCAACCCGATATCCCGAAAGTTACAGAAATTTTCGAAGAGTTGGAGTTTAGACGCCTTATCGATAATTTCACCAAAACCTTTGCCGTTAAAACGGAAGATGCTTCTACCGAAACGGCAACTAAATCAACCGAAAACAAAGCCACGCCAAAAGAAGAAGCTTCGGCTGGTGCAGGTCAATTTTCGCTATTTGGTGGCGATCCGGCAAACGTAACCGAAGTGGTTACCGAGCATACCCGAAAAACAGCCGAAAACACCTCGCACTTTTACCAAAGTGTGGCCGAAGGTATGGGCACAAAATTGTTTCTTAAAAATTTAATGAGTCAAACCTCGGTGTGTTTTGATACCGAAACCACAGGCTTAAACCCACTAACCGCAGAATTGGTTGGTATTTCATTTTCATGGGAAACAGGAAAAGGATTCTATTTACCGGTTCCGGAAGATAAAACCGAAGCCCAAGCTCTTATCGAGCAGGTGCGTCCGTTTTTTGAAAGCGAAAGCATCGAGAAAATCGGTCAGAATTTAAAATACGACATTAAAGTTCTTGCAAAATATAATATTGAAGTCCGCGGTAAACTTTTTGATACCATGCTGGCCCATTATCTTATTAATCCAGATATGCGCCACAATATGGATATCTTGGCCGAAACCTATTTAAACTACACGCCAATTTCCATTACCGAGCTTATTGGTAAAAAAGGAAAAAACCAATTATCTATGCGCGATGTGCCTCTGGAAAAACAAACGGAATACGCTGTTGAAGATGCCGATATTACCCTGCAACTCAAAGAACATTTTACAAACGAACTCGGCGAAGCCAATACTCAAAAATTATTCGATGAGATTGAAATCCCGTTACTTCGTGTGCTTGCCGCAATGGAATTAGAAGGGATTAATCTTGATAAAGATTTCCTTAATTCTTTAGCCGAAGCTTTAAATAACGATATTGAAACTTTAGAAAAAAGCATTTACGAAGCCGCTGGCGAAGAGTTTAATATTGCCTCGCCAAAGCAATTAGGTATCGTGCTTTTCGAAAAACTAAAACTGGTAGATAAACCTAAAAAAACCAAAACAGGACAATACGCTACAGGCGAAGATATTTTATCTTACCTCGCTAAAGATCATGCTATAATTCAAAATATTTTGGATTACCGTGGTTTAGCAAAACTGAAAAGCACTTACGTCGATGCCTTACCGCTACAAGTAGAACCATCTACAGGCCGTGTACATACCGATTACATGCAAACCGTTGCCGCTACAGGCCGTTTAAGCAGTAACAATCCCAACTTACAGAATATACCAATCCGTACCGAGCGTGGTCGCCAAGTGCGTAAAGCCTTTGTGCCAAGAAGTGAAGAGTACACGTTATTAGCTGCCGATTATAGCCAAATAGAATTACGTATTATTGCCGCTTTAAGTGAAGAAGAAACCATGATTTCTGCCTTTAAAAACGGTGAAGATATTCACGCTTCTACCGCATCGAAAGTATTTAATGTGCCTTTAGATGAAGTAACACGCGAGCAACGTAGCAACGCAAAAACCGTAAACTTCGGGATTATCTATGGAGTGTCTGCCTTTGGGTTAAGCAACCAAACCGATTTATCGCGAGGGGAAGCTAAAGAACTTATTGACACCTATTATGAAACTTACCCAAAACTACGTGCATACATGAGCGAGCAAGTCGATTTTGCACGCGATAATGGTTATGTGCAAACCGTTTTAGGCCGTCGTCGCTATTTAAAAGATATTAATTCTAGAAATGGCGTAGTACGTGGTGCCGCAGAACGTAATGCCGTAAACGCGCCTATACAAGGCTCTGCTGCCGATATTATTAAAATTGCCATGATTAATATTTTTAACAAACTTAATGCTGGTAATTTTAAAACCAAAATGCTTTTACAGGTGCATGATGAATTGGTTTTCGATGTGTACAAACCTGAACTCGAAAGCATAAAAACCTTAGTAAAAACCGAAATGGAAAATGCTTATACATTAGAAGTACCACTAGATGTTGAAATTGATACTGGGTTGAATTGGTTGGAGGCGCATTAGTGATATACTGTTAGTGCTTTTTAATATTTTAAGAAACTAGTTAAAAATGAATAAATTCGAAGCATTACATACTGAATACTTAAGACCATCAAGAACCATTGAAACAGTACTTGTTACAAATGAATGCCTAAGTGAAATTTTCTTTATTTATAATTATGAAGGTATTTCTTTTAGAGTATTCAAATCTCATTTAGATTTAATAAACTTTTTTCTAAATAAATCGGAAAGTAGTTTTCATTTTAATACTGAAGATGAACTTGATATCTTTTTATCCGAAGAAAAATTAGTAGCATAAAATAGTTATTTAATGAAAACCATCCTTGTAACTTGTGCTATCATTAAATTCAATGATAAAATTTTAGCAGTTCAAAGAAGTAAAACAATGAAACTTCCTTTAAAATGGGAATTCGCAGGAGGTAAAATTGAAGCAGGAGAATCTGAAATTGATTGTGTTAAAAGAGAAATATTTGAAGAATTAAATATTCAAATTGAAGTCAAAGAAAGGTTAACTCCTGTAATTCATCAATATTCGGATTTTAAAATAAAGCTGATTCCTTTTGTTGCTGAATATCTTTCATGTGAATTGAAATTAAAAGAACATTGTAGCTTTTTACTTGCTAATAAAAATGAATTGATTAATTTAGATTGGGCAGAGGCTGATTTGCCTGTTTTAAAGGAATACCTACTAAAGAAATCCTTATAACTCTTCAATTCCAATTTCTTTAAAATAACTATAAGTTTCATCATAAAAACTACTTGGTCTCGTATGGTCTATCTCTGAACCTTCAGGTATAAAAATAACCATTCCTTGTCTAGCTCTAGTTAACAAAACACGATAAGTGTTTTTAAGATAATCTCTATTAATCTCTTGATTAATATTCATCCATTTGCTTCCTCTAAAGTTTTGATGTTTCCATTTACCTTTATTAAGGTGAAAATTTGCTCCCCAAATTAAACAAGACCAATCTATTTCTAAACCTTGAATATCAAATTCTGTTGCTACATCTTCTAAAAAATTAGAAGACCTAACATCTGTATTCTCATTTAGGAACCAATTTGTAGCAGAAATTTCATTTTTCACATCAACACCAAGAAACCTTAACCTTCTCGCACCTGACGATGCTATCAAACCTGTTCTTTCTGAACCTTTAGCTTTATTTCTTAACCAGTTTTTAGCTTTAAGAAAATCTCTAGTAACATATATAGGAAAATCCTTTTGAGTTTCTAAATATAATTTTTGAGCATTTTCTGAATTAAGTTCTAAAAGCTCATAAACGAAAGAGGATAATTTTTCTGATCTAAATGAACGAACTGAAACTGATAAATGCAATTCTGACTGACTATTAGCATTTTCCTGTAGCCATTTTTTTTGAGTATCAGTTTTAATATAATTTGAACTATCTGTTATTAAATTAGAGTAATGTATATCCCAATTACTGTAATTATTCATAAAAGCATTTATCCATTCTTCTAAACCAGCTTCGCCTGTATTTATTTCTTGTCCACCACCAATTAAACAGACGATAGAACACCAATCAGTATGGCGATTCATAACATCAATAAGGAATTCTGGTTCAGACATAGAAAAATCCTCTTTGCCTTTTTTTCTTTTCATGAATGAAGACGTTTGCACTTTATTCCAAGCTCTTTGAGCTTCATCAAAAACAACGACTTTCTCAATTGGTTCTCCATCATCTTTCAAATACTCATCACGAAATTGATGAATATTCTGTATTAACTTTTTTGTTTCTCGTCTAGCGTTTTCTTTTGTTATAGGCTTATTAATATCCTTAGAAGACATAAACTTATCAATAGCTAATGCTTCACGTAAAACTTCTACTAAAGGACCATTTCCAGAAAGAAAAACAGCATGTTCATCTTTATCTACACTAGTTCTTTGATTTGAAATATTTAAGCCTGCTAAAGTCTTTCCAGCTCCTGGAACTCCTGTTACAAAACATATTGATTTTCTTCTGTTTTCTTTAGAGTTATCAATAACTTTATTTAAACAATCTGTAGTTTTTGTTAAATTTATTGCTCCTGAATCTGAACGAGATATTTCTTCTACTTTATGTCCTTTGTATAAAGCTTGAGCTGCTTCAACTATTGTTGGAGTTGGTTTATAAATTGAGCTTTCCCATGTATCAACTTCAATTTTCGGGTTTGAATCTTTGATGAATTTTTTAATAGTTTCTGATAAACCAAACTTATTACATTTAGCAACTTGATTCAAACTTACTACCTCCTCTAAATTAACATAATTAGTTTTAGCTTTTGTTGAAATTAAAACTGGTATTAATTTAGCGTAATGACTCCCTTCATGAAAATTTCTTAAATCTAGTGTATAATCTATTACTTGTGTTTCAGCATGTTTACCGTAAGATTCATCACCAACTTTAAACTCGACAACAAAAATACAATCATCAACTATAATTATATTATCTACTCTCTTTCCCATTCTCGGAATTGCGAATTCAAAATAAATTGAACCATTAATTCCTTTTAATTCCTCTTTAAGAATTTCAATCTGACTAACCCAAGCATTTTTTTGCAAATCCTCAAGAGAACGATTTGTATGGTTTAAGCTTAGCTGTCCTAAAATCGCGTTTGAATTCTCAGTTAAAAAACCTTGAATTGTATTACTATAGTATGCTCTTTTCATTTAATTATCAATTTTAAATTGATAATCATTAAAGCTTAGTTTTGGACTCTGATTTTCAAAATTCATCAATTCAGAAATATCCATTTCAAAAGCTTTCGAAAAGACAGCGATATTAGTAAGCGATATATTTCTCTCGCCCCTTTCAATCATGCCAATATAAGTTCTATGAAATCCTGTTTTGAAAGAAAGCTTTTCTTGGCTTAGTTTATTTTTAAGTCTTAAATCTCGAATTCTTTGCCCAAATTCTTTCAGAATAAATTTATTTACCATTAATCGAAACTATACTTATTGTATGTTAAAATCAACATACAATAAGTATCATTTAATTATCTTTGGTATTACTAAAAATAATCGAATGAAAAATTTAAATAAAAACCTTTATGCTATTTTTAAGAATGAAAAACATATGGAAAACGAACGAGGAGTTTCTAAAAAAGAAGCTATAAAATTATACTTGATTACTGCGGGGTATAGTAGTTTAATAAAAGAAATAGAATTAACTAAAAACTATTCTGCAGAAATAGCAATAAATGAAATTCATTACTACTAAAGACTTTTTATAAATAAAAAGCATAACATTTAGCTCATTATCCTTCAAACCAAAAACTATCAATTAAAATAGAAACCTAAAATCGACACCAAATAATCTATGGAAAGATGCCGCAAAACGTTCTATTGACTAAACAAAACTCCCAATCCAGTCAAAATAAATATTTATCAAGTCATTCAACAATGAACTTTATCCATAATTTGTTCTTAAAAAGATATAAATTATGATCATTACAAAAGTATTAGGACTTACAAGTACATTAACAAAGAGTAAAAAAGCTAAAATTGCAATTCTACTTATAGAAGTGGCTGTGTTAGCACATGCTGTAGCCACAAGAAAAGGGAAAACTCAGAAAAAATTAAAAAAGTAGAACGTTAGGCTTTAGTTTTTCCTAGCATCTAAATACTCCTTACACTTAATCGCAGGGTTTGTTTCTCGGTTAATAAAGGCATGCGTAGAGCTGCTTATAATTAAAATTGCAGCAGCAACTCCTGCAGTATAAGCTACAATGGTATTGGCGTCGCTATTAGCTACATAAATAGCAATTAGAGCCCAAGCACCAACAAGTGCAAACTCGCGCATGTTTCGTTTCCAGGTTACCATTAAGTTTATTATGGTCGCAATACCTATTAATGCGATAGTCCAAAATGTTGGCGATAAACCGAAACCATCCCAATTGTATTTTACTAAAACGGCCGATACATTTGCAATACTAGCCACGGTAATCCAGCCACTATAAATTACAAAGGGCCACCATAAAAATAGAATAACAGAAATTGGTTCGTCTACCAATTCCATCCTGTTTTTAAGCACAATTTGTAATAACGCAAATAGAATGATAAAGATAAATATGGAAGATATTAAGGTGTAACCGTAAATCCAGGTTACAATCCAGGCACAATTAGCAATGCAAGAGATTAGAAACCACCAACCTGTTTTTAAAATAAAATCGTCGTTTCTAACGTTTACAAATAGACTGCGACCTTGGTAAACAATAAACCCTAACAAGAGTAAATAGATTATTCCCCAAATGGAAAACGCATAACCTGCGGGAGTAAATAAGGTGTTATAATCTTTAGAAACTTCTCCTATGGTGGTGTTATTTAATAAACCTGTGTTAGACAAATAGTTCATTACAATAACACACACAAAAGCGACACCATTAATGATTTGTAATTGTTTTTTCATTGTAATAATATAACAAAAATAAAACGATTAGGAAATACTGTGTGCATAAATTCTACGGTTGCTAAACGTATAAATTAACGACGCTTCTTCTTACTTTTAAACTTCGCTTTGTTTTTACGCTTATTAAACGGCACAGCATCATCAAAGGTATGTTTAGCATCTCCAGTAGGTGTGTTTTTACGCCACTTCTCTGTTTTTTCGGGTAGTAACACTTTTAGTAAATCTTGACGCCCTAATTTGTTTAAAGTCTTTTTAATCCAGTCTTTATTTTCATCTTTATACCAGAAGAAAAAACGGTGTTGTTCGTCTTTCTCTTTTCTAGTAATAGGCGTATTTACTTTTTTAAGCGTGTATGGATGGTAACCACTGTAATAAATTACCGTAGCCACCGTCATTGGTGTTGGAGTAAACCCTTGTACTTGCTCTAACTGGAAACCCATATCTTTAGTTTCGGCAGCTAGGTTAGCCATATCTTCTACTTCACAAGCCGGATGATTCGATATAAAATAAGGAATTAACTGAAGTTTTAAACCTTTAGCAATATTAATTTTATCGAAACGCTCTTTAAACTTATGGAAATAAGAAAACGATGGTTTACGCATTAGTTTCAATACCGGATCACTAGTATGTTCTGGCGCTACTTTAAGTCGTCCGGAAACATGCTTCGTCATCACCTCTTCAGTATAATCATCTAACTCTTTCGGGTCGGCATTTTTATTAAATTCTGGCACCAACATATCGTGGCGAATTCCCGAACCAATAAATGATTTTTTTACTTTCGGATGACTATCAACAGCCTGATACAATTCGGTTAAAGGCTTGTGAGACGTATCTAAATTGCTACAAATTACTGGCGAAATACAACTAGGCGCCACACACTTGTCGCAAATAGATTGCACTTTCCCCTTCATTTGATACATGTTGGCACTTGGCCCACCAATATCAGACAAATACCCTTTAAAATCTGGCATATTAGCCACCGTATCTACTTCTTTTAAAATAGACTCTTTACTACGCGATGCAATAAATTTTCCTTGGTGTGCCGATATGGTACAGAAACTACAGCCTCCAAAACATCCACGGTGAATGTTAATGGAAAACTTTATCATTTCGAAAGCCGGAATAGGCCCACGTTTATTATATTTTGGATGTGGTAATCGTGTATATGGATAATCGAAAGAGGCATCAATCTCACTTTCCGTCATGGTTGGATATGGCGGATTAATCATCAAAGTTTTATCTCCAATTTTCTGAAAAATACGTCGCGCTGCCAATTTGTTGGACTCCTGCTCTATCACTTTAAAGTTAGATGCGTATTTTTTCTTATCCTTTAAACAAACTTCGTGCGAGGCTATTTCAACATCTTCCCAATTACTATTTTTTGGTATTTTTTCACCTTCATCTAAAAGTACAGCCGTTTGTAATACCGTATTTATACTTTTAAAAGGCACACCTTTTTCTAACAAACGCACCACTTCGCGCAAAGGTTGTTCGCCCATACCGTAAACCAACATATCGGCTTTTGAAGTTTCTAAAATAGAAGGTAATAACTTATCGCTCCAATAATCGTAATGTGTAACACGACGTAAAGATGCTTCAATACCACCAATTAAAACTGGAGTATCTGGCCATTTTTCCTTTAAAATTTTAGAATAAACGGTTGTTGCGTAATCCGGACGAAACCCAATATCACCATTTGGTGTATAAGCATCCTTATCACGACGTTTTTTATTCGCGTTATAATTGCTAATCATGGGGTCCATACAACCACCTGTAACACCAAAAAACATTTTTGGTTGTCCCATTTTTACAAAATCCTGAAGATTATCGTTTACATTGGGTTGCGGTACAATAGCGACACGCAAACCAAAACTCTCTAGCATACGCCCAATAACTGCAGGCCCAAAAGTTGGATGATCTACATAAGCATCGCCACTAAATAAGATAACGTCTAGCGCTTCCCATCCGCGTATTTTCACCTCTTTGTTTGTGGTAGGTAACCAATCCGAAAGTTTTAAATCTTGCATAACGCTGCAAAAATAAGCAAAAATAGCCGCCTAAACATGATAACTCAATTAATTTGGGCGTTCCCCAAGGGTTGGGTGCTATTCGTTGGTTTGTATTGTGGATGTTGAACTTGTAGTTCTAGACATGAATTATAGCTTAAGCCTAAGTTGGCCTGCTTAAAACACATCAATTTAATCTATAAAGAAGACAACTCGTTACCAGCAGGTAGTGTTTTATTAAAATCTTTTACTGCTCCTGTATCATAAATCATCTCCTCGCTACGATCTAAGTATACGGCGTAAACAACTAACGTGTTTTTCTTTCCGATACGTGTTGTTAAATCTAGCTCGTTTTTTCTAATTAAAGCATCTTTACGTTTTTCTGTAAACACATTGTATTTACTAGAACTATACTTAAATGCTACGGTAGATTCTACACGATAAAACTTAATTTTTTTCTCTTTAACTTCTACTGGAGCTTCAGGAACTTCAACAACTTCTTCTACCGTTGGCTTTTTTTCTTGAAGCACAGCAACTTCTGCCGCTTCGGTAGTTTCGTAATTTTCGCTTGAACTTAAACCTACAATATCTAAATTGAACACTTTAACATCGCCATTTACATAAACCATTGCCGTATATACACCTGTTTTAACTTGGTCTAAATCGATGGCAATACTTTTTGCTTGGTTTCGATATACGCGTTGTTCTGAAGTTTCTTTATTATACAAAAGCACCTTATTGATAACGTATTTAGAATCTCTTAAACCTAATGTATTATCTGTAATAGTTTGCCCTAAATTTAAAGAGGCGTGTATGTTGGGTTGCAGTTTACTTTGTGCATTTAAACCGAATGTAAATAGCGCAAAAGCGATTAATATTTTGTTCATAACGTTAAGTTTCTGGTTGAACTTCCTTTTAAATTCTTAGATCTTGAGGGGGATTATCTTAATCTTTAAACCATAACATGCTGTCAAATTATTGAATTAAGAGTATTACCACCTAATCGTTGCAGATATGCTATAATTATACTGCAAAGATAATTTGAAAAGGAAACTTGAAAAAATGGTTTAGAAGTAAAAACCTTTTTTTTAGATGAAGCAATAAAAAATTAGGTTAATCGACTTAAAAGACAAGAAAACTAAATTTTGCCTTTAGACGAAATAACTATAAAATAAGATAAACAGAACTACAAATCGATAGCTTTTAGGCTTTCTATCCTGTTTCTAACCAAGAAATCGTCAATTGTTTCAAAATGTTCAATAACACGTTTTTCTTTAAATTCGAATACTTTGTTTGATAACCCTTGTAGAAAATCTCTATCATGCGACACCAGAATAAGCGTGCCATCAAAATCTTGTAATGCTTCTTTTAAAACATCTTTCGATTTTAAATCTAAGTGATTTGTAGGTTCATCGAGAATAAGCAAGTTAACCGGTTCTAGCAAAAGTTTCACCATGGCTAATCTTGTTTTTTCGCCACCAGAAAGCACACTTACTTTTTTATCGATATCATCGCCTTTAAACATAAAACGACCTAAAATATTTTTAATTTGTGTACGCACATCGCCTTTAGCGACCTCGTCTACGGTTTGAAAAATGGTTAATTCTTCGTCTAACAAAGCGGCTTGGTTTTGGGCAAAGTACCCAACCTTTACATTATGCCCTAAGCTACATTCGCCTTCTACATCAATTTCGCCTAAAATAGCTTTAATCATGGTAGATTTACCTTCACCATTTCGACCTACAAAACATACTTTTTCACCACGTGCAATAGACATATTAGCATTATTAAATACCACATGCTCGCCGTAAAATTTCGAAACATCTTTAACCGTAACCGGATAATCGCCAGAACGCTGCGTTTTTGGAAAACGTAATTTTAAAGCCGATGTATCAATATCATCCACTTCAATAATTTCTAATTTTTCCAACATACGCTCACGCGATGTTACTTGGTTGGTTTTAGAAAACGTACCCTTAAAACGATCTATAAACGCTTGGTTATCGGCAATAAAACGCTGTTGCTCTTGGTAAGCCTTTATTTGATGTGCACGCCTATCTTCTCGCAATTGCAAGTAATGTGTGTAGTTGGCTTTATAATCATAAATGCGCCCCATAGTGACTTCTATGGTGCGGTTTGTAATATTATCAATAAAGGCTTTATCGTGAGATATAACGACTACGGCTTTAGCTTTGTTCAGTAAAAAATCTTCTAACCAAATTACAGATTCGATATCGATGTGGTTGGTAGGCTCATCTAACAATATAAGGTCCGGTTTCTGTAGTAAAATTTTAGCTAATTCTATACGCATACGCCATCCACCACTAAATTCGTTGGTGTTTCTGGTAAAATCTTCCTGCTTAAAACCTAAACCTTTTAATGCTTTTTCAACTTCAGCATCATAATTTACATCTTCTAGAGCATAATATTTTTCACCTAAATCGGATACACGCTCAATAATTTTCATGTACTCGTCCGATTCGTAATCTGTACGTGTTTCCAATTGTTTATTTAAACCTTCCATTTCGTCACGCATGGTGTACACGTGGCTAAACGCTTTAGAAGCTTCATCGAAAACGGTAGTATCATCTTCAGTTAATAAATGCTGTGGTAAATAAGCAATAATAGCTTCTTTTGGGCAACGTACATGTCCGCGAGTAGATTTCTGCACACCAGCAATAATTTTCATCATGGTTGATTTTCCAGCACCATTTTTCCCCATTAAGGCAATTTTATCATTTTCATTAATAGTAAACGATACATCACTAAACAGTGTGGTTCCACTAAATTCTACGGCTAAATTATCAACTGAAATCATATTATATGTATAAGAATGCGCAAAACTAACAAAAGAGATTCATTAGAAAACATAATAATTTCAAAATTTATTGAATTAAAGCCCTTCACCTAACAACATAAAAACAAATGATTTACACAAAAAAACATTCTAAAAACTTACAAACGCAAAATAAAACTTAACATATACTTTGTAATGAATAGTTATTCAAATCGTCCTATAATCCCAATAATCAAAAAAAAAGAATGCTATGAAAACTAAATTATTTTTAACTTTAATTACCGTGTTCAGTATTGCGATACAAAACACACAAGCTCAAATTAACCCTGACGGATTTTTTAACAAAAAAGGAGAAGCAAACATTGCTGTTTCTTACACCTTTGCTACTTATGAGAAATTCTATTTAGGCCTTGATGAAGTAGATGCTGTACCTGCACACAACCAAATTGACCAGAACATATACAATGTATATGCTAATTATGGTATTACAGATAACCTTACTGTAATTGCAAACCTACCTTATATTGACTCTGAAGGACAAGGCGTTGCAGACCCTGTAAACGGGACTACAGAACAATCTAACCTACAAGATGTAAGCTTATTGGTAAAATGGGCACCATTTGTAACACAACATAAAAATGGTACAACTACATTTGTTGTAGCAGTAGGAGGATCTTATGCTTTTGATTACGAACCTACAGGAATACTTTCTCTCGGTAACGGTGCGTCGTCTATTGACACAAAATTAGGCTTACAATATAATAACAACTCTGGTTTCTTCGGAAATGCATTTGTTGGTCACTCTATAAGAGGAGAAGCTGATAATAATTTAGGCTTAGGTGATGGTGCTAAATTTGATGTACCAAATAGTGTTAACGCACAAATTAAATTAGGATACGCAGGAAAAGCATTTTATGCAGATGCTTGGTTTGATGCTCAAAAAAGTAATGGCAGCTTAGACATTAACTCGCCAAACTTTGCTGGTAACTTCCCTGAAACTAAAGTAAGTTTTTCTAGAGTTGGTTTAAACCTTTATGCTCCAATTACTAAAACTATTGGTGTTAGTCTTGGTTCTGGTACTGTAGTTAGCGGTAGAAACATTGGTAAAGGCACTTACTATTCTGGTGGACTTATAATAGGTTTAGGTAAATAAACATAAAGTACGCTTCAATTAAAAAAGCCAGATAAAACATACTTATCTGGCTTTTTTAGTTAACAAATATTACCATAGGTTAAACCCCTAAATATCAATACTTTTAATTTTATTAAAAGAATATAACCACACTATTTGGTAATCAAATATATAATCGTAAATTTGCAAACTCTTTTTAAGAGAGGAATGTTTAATAAAAATAAATTAAAAACGTGGACACATTAAGCTACAAAACGATTTCAGCTAACAAAGCAACTGCAGATAAGCAGTGGGTTTTAGTTGACGCTGAAGGACAAGCACTTGGTCGTTTAGCTTCTAAAGTTGCAAAACTTTTAAGAGGTAAACACAAGCCAAACTTCACACCTCACGTTGATTGTGGTGATAACGTAATTGTTATCAACGCAGAAAAAATCAGTTTATCTGGTAACAAATGGAACGATAAAACGTACATTCGTCACACTGGGTATCCAGGAGGTCAAAGAAGTTTAACTGCTACAGAATTGTTTGGAAAAGATCCTGCAAGAGTAGTAGAAAAATCAGTTAAAGGAATGCTACCTAAAAACAAATTAGGTGCTGAGTTATTCCGTAATCTTACCGTTGTTGTTGGAACAGCTCATAAACATGAAGCTCAAAAACCAGCTGTAATTAATCTAGAAGAATTTAAATAACATGGAAGTAATTCACAAAATTGGCCGTAGAAAGACGGCTGTTGCTCGTGCTTATGTTTCTACAGGAACAGGAAACATTACGATTAATAAAAAAGACTTAACTAACTATTTCCCTACAGCGACTTTACAGTACAAGGTAAATCAGCCTTTAGTTTTGACTAACAATGACAGCAACTTTGATATTACAGTAAATGTATATGGAGGTGGTATTACTGGACAAGCTGAGGCTGTTCGTTTAGCAATTTCTCGCGCAATGTGTGAGTTAGATGCTGAGAACAGATTAATCTTAAAGCCAGAAGGTTTATTAACTAGAGACCCTAGAATGGTTGAACGTAAGAAATTCGGTCAGAAAAAAGCGCGTAAGAAATTCCAATTCTCGAAACGTTAATATCCTGGACATGGTTCAGGATCTGTTTTTCAGATGCCTGGTATCATTTCAAACAAAATAAAAAAACAAGTTATTGTTGTCCTATTTTATTTAAAACAAATAGGATTTAGTTTAGCATCTAAATGAAGCCAAAAGCGTAAAGCGAAATGGAACATTGCTAATTCAACAGAACGTAAACTATTATTACAAAATGGCAGTAGAAGTAAAAGAATTACTTGAAGCAGGTGTGCATTTCGGACACCTTACACGTAAGTGGGACCCAAACATGGCGCCTTACGTATATATGGAACGTAACGGTATCCATATTATCAACTTATACAAAACAGCAGCTAAAATTGATGAAGCTGGAGAAGCATTAGCAAAAATCGCTAACTCTGGTCGTAAAATTTTATTTGTTGCAACAAAAAAACAAGCTAAAGATATCGTTGCTGAAAAAGCGGGATCTATTAACATGCCTTACATCACTGAAAGATGGCCTGGTGGAATGTTAACTAACTTTGTTACTATTAGAAAAGCTGTTAAAAAAATGGCTACTATTGATAGAATGAAGAAAGATGGTACGTTTTTAACGTTATCTAAAAAAGAGCGTTTACAAGTAGATCGTTTAAGAGCTAAGTTAGAAAAAAACTTAGGTTCTATTACTGATATGACTCGTTTACCTGGAGCTTTATTTGTTGTAGATATTAAGCGTGAGCATATCGCGATTAAAGAAGCACAAAAATTAAACATTCCAATTTTTGCAATGGTTGATACAAACTCTGATCCACGCCAAGTGGATTACGTTATCCCTGCAAATGACGATGCTTCTAAATCGATTGATAAAATTTTATCTCACGTAACTTCTGCAATATCTGAAGGATTAGCTGAGCGTAAAGCTGATAAAGATGCTGCTGCATCTGCAAAAGAGGAAACTCCAAAAGCAAAAGCTGCACCAGCACCAAAAGCATCTGCTGAAGAAGAAGAATAAAATAACATTAACAAAACACAAATAAGTCGTTTAGTACTTTTCTTTGTTGAAAATATATTGAACGACTTTTTTAAATTCTAATAACTATGAGTACTACAGTAAAAATTACAGCCGCTGAAGTAAACAAATTAAGACAAGCTACTGGCGCAGGAATGATGGACTGCAAAAAAGCTTTAGTTGAAGCGGAAGGCGATTTCGATAAAGCAATCGAAGTTTTACGTAAAAAAGGACAAAAAGTAGCTGAAAAAAGAGCCGATAGAGACTCTTCTGAAGGTGCTGCTGTTTCTAAAATTAATGCAGACCAAACTGAAGGTGTTGCTATTGTTTTAGGTTGTGAAACTGATTTTGTTGGTAAAAACGAAAACTTTTTAGCTTTAGCTAACCAATTAGCTGATATTGCTTTAACAGTAGATTCTAAAGAAGCTTTTTTAGCTGCTGATTTTGGAGGAATGACTGTTGCTGACAAATTAATTGAGCAAACTGGTGTAATTGGTGAAAAACTAGATATTACTAGTTTTGAAAAATTACAAGCACCATTTGTTGGAACTTACGTTCACATCAACAAAATTGCTGCATTAGTTGGTCTATCTGCAAAAGTTGATAACGCTGATACTTTAGTTAAAGATGTAGCTATGCAAGTAGCTTCAATGGGAGCAAGCACATTATCTTACAAAGATTTTGATCCTGCTTTTGTAGCATCAGAAACTGAAGCAAGAATTGCTGTTATTGAAAAAGATAATATCGAGTTAGGTCGTTTAGGTAAAACACTTAAAAACGTACCTCAATTTATTTCTATGGCTCAATTAACTCCAGAAGTTTTAGCTAAAGCTGAAGAAGCTGCTAAAGAGGAATTAAAAGCTGAAGGAAAACCAGAACAAATCTGGGATAGAATTTTACCTGGTAAAATGGAGCGTTTCGTTTCTGACAACACAACATTAGACCAAGAAAAATGTTTATTAGATCAAAATTTCATTAAAGACGAAAAATCTAACGTTGCAAAATACGTTGCATCTTACGGCGAAGTTGAAATTACAGATTTCAAACGTGTATCTGTTGGATAATTAATTATTCAATTTTCGTTTACACGGAAATAAAACATAAAAACCACTACTCTTTTTTTTAGATGTAGTGGTTTTTTTATGCTTTAAATTGAACTCTGATCTATATCTCAACCGAAAAATTTAAAAAAATATACAATCTCATACCCGCCATTCCGAAGACAACGAGAATTCTCATAATAGAAACCAGTGATATTAATTTCCGTTTACACAAAAACTACTACAACATTATGCATGCATGACGATTACCTTTTAAATATTATTATTACTAATTAACCTTAACACATTAGCCATATAACTGTACTCGGCAAATACACGCGGGAGAGATAGAAATGGCATCCTTTTTAAAACAATTAAGTAGAAAACTACAACAAAAACAAAATTGCGGAGATAAAACCCATATATCTATCACGATCCTTATATTTTAAAAAGATATAGTGGATAGCTCGGTTTTTATTTTTCATAAAAACCCGCCCAAAACATTTTAAAGATATTTAAATTACCGTTTGGTATTCTGCGTAATAAATTCAAAAAAATAAAAAATTTATGTAGCTTTGCTAAACTTTTGTTTCCGCTTAAGCGAACATCTCATAATTCATAAAATGAAATATAAAAGAATACTTTTAAAACTTTCAGGCGAAGCCTTAATGGGTGAACGTCAATACGGTATAGACCCAGAACGTCTAGCCGAATACGCACAAGACATTAAAACCATTACAGACCAAGGCGTACAAGTAGCCGTAGTTATTGGAGGTGGAAACATTTTTAGAGGTGTTGCTGGAGCTAGTAAAGGTATGGATCGTGTTCAAGGTGATTACATGGGTATGCTAGCCACAGTAATTAACGGTTTAGCTTTACAAGGTGCTTTGGAAGATGCCGATATACCGACAAGATTGCAAACTGCTATTAAAATAAACGAAGTAGCCGAACCTTTTATTAGAAGAAAAGCTATGCGCCACCTAGAAAAAGGGCGTGTTGTTATTTTTGGAGGTGGAACAGGAAATCCGTATTTTACAACAGATTCTGCAGCCGTTTTAAGAGCTATTGAAATAGAAGCCGATGTCATTTTAAAAGGAACACGTGTAGATGGTATTTACAATGTAGATCCTGAAAAAGACTCTAAAGCTGTAAAATTCGATAATATTACTTTTGATGATGTATTACGCAAAGGCCTAAAGGTAATGGATACAACTGCATTTACTTTAAGCCAAGAAAACAAATTACCAATTATTGTTTTCGATATGAATAAACCAGGTAATTTACTTAAAGTTGTTGCTGGTGAAAAAATAGGTACTGAAGTAAACCTTTAAAATTTGGCGCAATTGTTGAAATAGCAAAACCATATTAAAGTAAAAAACAATGGAAGACATTCAATTTATATTAGACAGCACACAAGAAGCAATGGATAACGCCCTTAAGCATCTTGAAAAACAATTTGTAAATATTAGAGCTGGTAAAGCTAGCCCTGCAATGCTAGGGAGCGTAATGGTTAACTATTACGGCTCACAAACACCAATTGGTCAAGTAGCCAATATAAACACACCAGATGGTAGAACTATAACGGTACAACCATGGGAGAAAAACATGCTACAAGAAATTGAGCGTGGTATTGCTTATGCAAACCTAGGTTTTAACCCAATGAATAATGGAGACGTTATTATTATAAACGTACCACCTTTAACAGAAGAGCGTCGTAGAGATTTAGCAAAACAAGCTAAAGCTGAGGCTGAAGATGCTAAAGTAAGTATCCGTACGGCTCGTAAAGATGCCAACAACGATATTAAGAAAAATGACGATGTATCGGAAGATTTAAAAAAGAATGCTGAAATAGACGTACAACAAATAACGGATAAGCACGTTAAAAAAGTGGATGAACTTTTCGAAGCAAAAGAAAAGGAAATCATGACTGTGTAATTATAGTTTTATTTCAGTTTAAAAAATATAAAGCGGCAAATTTGTCGCTTTTTTTATCACTTTACTCCTTTCTCTCTAGATGAAACATTGTATTCTGTTTTTATTTATTTTATTCTCGGTCGCACTAAATGCGCAAATAGAAAATGAAGGTACTACAGAACCCGCACAAGATTCTATTAAAAAGAAAGCCTTTGTAAAATCATTGGGTAACGGTTTTTTTCCAACAAAATATTTTAATTTTGATTTAAGATATTTAGTAAAATACAACCAATACGAAGGAGTAAGAACTGGTTTAGGTGCAGAAACTAACAAAGCTTTTTCAGAAAAATACCGGGCAAACACCTATCTTGTTTATGGTTTTAGAGATCGTAGATTTAAATACAGTTTAGGTGGTGGTTTTAGAGTATCGCAAGCCACAAATACTTGGATTAATTTATCTTACACCGATGATTTACAAGAAACAGGAAGCACTAAGTTTTTAACAGACAACCGTTTCTTTCAGTTTTTCGAACCGCGATTGCTTAACATCGATTTGTTTCATAAACACATTACCAAACTCATTTCGCTAGAGCATGAGTTTACACCAAAAATTGTAAGTGAAACGGAGTTTTCTATCAGTAAAATAGACCCAACCTATGCTTACGGCTTCAACCTTAACGGCGATGTTTACAATAACTTCGATATTAGTTCGGCAAAAACAGCATTACAATGGAGTCCGTTTAGTAAGTTCGAATCTACCAAAGACGGTGTAAAACAAACAAAAGACGGCTTCCCTAAATTTACGCTGCAATACACAAAAAGTTTTAAAAATATTATAAAAGGTGATTTCAACTTTTCGAAATTAGATTTTAGAAGCATTTACCAAATAGGAGACCCCAAGGCTGCACATTCTAGAATTACTGTAGTTTCTGGTATTTCTGGTGGCGATACACCATTAACTCATTTGTACCACGCCTACCCCAACAATATTACAAAAGAAACTATTTTACAACGTTTTTCGGTTGCCGGTTTAAACAGTTTTGAAACCATGTTTTTTAACGAATTCTTTTCCGATAGGTTCACTACTTTTCAATTTAAACATTACTTAACACCTTTTAATATTTCCGAACGTTACAAACCACAAATGGTATTAATAACACGTTATGCTATTGGAGACATGAATAACCCTGAACGCCACGAAGGTGTTCCTTTTGGCTCCTTAGAAAAAGGATATACGGAATCGGGTTTCGAACTTAATAAATTATTATTTGGTTTTGGTTTAAGCTTCACCTATCGCTATGGCGCCTACCACTTGCCCGAAATTGGTGACAATGTAGCTTTTAAGTTTACATTTAACGTCTCTTTATGAGGTAATCTGCTGCTTTTTTCTACCTTTGCGCATCTTTTAAATAGAGCATGCTTAAACTTTTTACAAAGGACTTTTGGGACGTTATTGCTAGAGTTATTTTACGCAATAAAATTATTATACTTGTAGCTATTCTGGCTACAACAATTTTCTTCAGCCAGCAATGGGATAATATGAGGTTTACCTATACCGAGGCAAACTTACTTCCTGACGATCATGAAGTTAATATTATTTACAACGATTTTCTAGATGTTTTTGGAGAAGAGGGTAATTTAATTGTGCTAGGTGTAAAAGATTCTACTCTTTTTACTGTTGAAAAACTCAATGCTTGGAACAACTTAACGGAAAGTTTCAAGAATTCATCAGACGCCGTAGAATCGGTAATTTCCATAAAAGAACTTCAAAAATTAGTAAAAGATACCGAAAATGAAAAGTTCATCTTAGAACCTTTTATAAAAGATTCTATAACTTCAATGGCTCAAATTGAGGTTTTGGAGAACGATCTTTTCAAAAAATATCCATTTTACGATAATTTCTTATTCAACAAAGACACGAAAACAATTCGATCGGCCATTTACATGAACAAGGCTATTGTAAATACTTCGGCTCGAAAAGATTTTGTAATGGATGTTTTAATTCCTAGAGTGGAAGCCTTCGAAGCCAAATACGATTTAGATGTGCGTATCTCCGGTATGCCATACATTAGAACCTTAAACTCAACTAATATTGTTGACGAAATAGGCTTGTTTATTGGAGCAGCTCTACTAGTTACTTCTATAATATTCTTTTTCTTCTTTAGATCTTTCCGTGCCACTTTTATATCCCTTATTGTGGTGTGTATTGGTGTTATGTGGACCTTAGGAATTATTGGTTTATTAAATTATGAAATTACAGTTTTAACAGCTCTAATTCCGCCGTTAATTATTGTTATTGGGATTCCCAATTGTATTTTCCTTATAAACAAATACCAACACGAAGTTAAGCTACATGGTAATAAAGCCAAATCTTTACAACGTGTAATTACCAAAATTGGTAACGCTACTTTAATGACAAACGTTACTACAGCTTGTGGTTTCGCAACATTCATTCTTACGGAAAGTAAGCTACTTAAAGAGTTTGGCTTAGTAGCTTCGCTAAGTATTTTGTCAATTTTTATATTGTGTATTCTTATTATTCCAATTATATATTCATTTCTACCTTATCCAAAAGACCGTCATTTAGAACACCTAAATAAAAGGTGGATTGGTGGTTTTGTAAACTGGATGGAGCGTATGGTAAGACAAAAACGTATTGCCATTTACATTACCTCGGTAATACTACTTGTACTAAGTATTATTGGTGTTTATCAAATAAAAATTTCGGGTAGTTTAATTGAAGATATGCCTCAAGAATCGGAATTTGTTAACGATATCCGTTTCTTTGAAAGTGAGTTCAATGGTATTATGCCATTAGAAATTATGATAGATACTAAGCGCAAAAAAGGCGTTATGAAACTATCGACTCTAAAACGCATGAACGAGCTGGAAGATTTGATTTTAGAAACTCCAGAATTATCAAAACCGATATCTGTAGTAGGGTTAGTTAAATACTCCAAACAAGCTT
This sequence comes from Algibacter lectus, assembly GCF_900112395.1. GTDB lineage: Bacteria > Bacteroidota > Bacteroidia > Flavobacteriales > Flavobacteriaceae > Algibacter > Algibacter lectus. Next base: position 474,233 of record NZ_FOLN01000003.1, on the reverse strand, counting down.
ATTATAATGGTAATACCAAGTTTTATCAGCTACCAACTTCACAAGAAAATAGTTTTATTTTAAGCTATGCTAAAAATTCAACTTCAAGTAATGACTTGCTAAGTAATTTTGTTGATAGCACAGGCCAATACGCACGTATCACCACCTTTATTAAAGATGTTGGTACCGATAGAATGGAACGTATCCAAGAAGATCTTCAAACTAAAATAAATAAAGTTTTTCCTAAAGAACGTTACACAGTAACCATGACTGGGAAGGCTCTAGTTTTCCAAAAAGGAACAAAATATTTGGTTAAAAACTTAGCCATTTCTTTATCATTAGCCATTTTACTTATCGCCTTATTTATGGCATATATGTTCCGTTCGGGAAAAATGATTCTTATTTCATTAATTCCAAACTTACTACCATTAGTAATAACAGCTGGTTTAATGGGGTATTTAGGCGTACCAATAAAACCATCTACCATATTAGTGTTTAGTATTGCTTTTGGTATTTCTGTAGACGATACAATTCACTTCTTAGCAAAATACCGTCAAGAATTGCAAGCCAATAATTGGAAAATTAAAACTTCGGTTTATGGGGCTTTACGCGAAACAGGAGTAAGTATGTTCTACACATCTATTGTGTTATTCTTTGGATTTTCGGTATTTACAATTTCGAGCTTTGGTGGTACAGTAGCGCTTGGTGCTCTAGTTTCTGCAACTCTACTTTTTGCAATGCTTTCTAATTTATTATTACTGCCGTCTTTATTACTTTCTTTAGAGCGTAGTATTGCTAATAAAGAAGTGTTACGCGAACCGTCGATTAACATTATCCCTGAAGAAGACGACAAAGAGGAGTTTTAATTACACTTTAAAACAACAATTAGCTATAAATTCAAAATTTTCATAATTTTTAGAATTTATTATTTGAATTTTAAGTACTGAAACCATTATATTTACAGTTCAAAATTAGTTTCTATGCAATCACCTACAGTTTCAGAATTACTATCGCAAAACACTTCTTTACTTGAAGTTGAAATAAAAGGCTGGGTTAGAACCTTTAGAGCAAATCGCTTTATTGCCTTAAATGATGGTTCAACAATAAATAATATACAATGTGTTGTAGATTTTGAAAACTTTGATGAAGCCCTTTTAAAACGCGTAACCACAGGTGCCGCAATACATGTAAAAGGAGAATTAGTAGAAAGCCAAGGTAAAGGTCAAAAAGTTGAAATTCAGGTAAAACATTTAGAAGTTCTAGGAGATTCCGATCCGGAAACCTACCCTATTCAACCTAAAAAACACTCTTTTGAGTTTTTAAGAGAAAATGCTCATTTACGCACCAGAACTAATACGTTTAGTGCTGTAATGCGTTTACGCTCATCATTATCTTTCGCTATCCATAAATATTTTAACGAAAACGGATTTTACTACATGCATGCGCCTATCATTACAGGTAGTGATGCAGAAGGTGCTGGAGAAATGTTTAAAGTCTCTAGTTTAGACAATAAAAATTTACCTTTAACTGAAGATGGCAAAGTAGATTATACTAAAGATTTCTTTGGAAAGGAAACTAACTTAACCGTATCTGGCCAATTAGAAGCTGAAACTTACGCCATGTCGTTAGGTAAAGTATATACTTTTGGACCTACTTTTAGAGCTGAAAACTCTAATACATCAAGACATTTAGCCGAATTCTGGATGATAGAGCCAGAAGTGGCTTTTATGGATTTAGCAGGCAATATGGATCTTGCTGAAGACTTTATGAAATCTGTAATCACTCATGTTTTAGAACATAATCGTGAAGATTTAGAGTTTTTAGAAAAACGTCTATTAGACGAAGAAAAAGTAAAACCTCAAGCTGAACGTAGTGATATGAGTTTAATTGAAAAATTAAACTTTGTAACAGAAAACAACTTCAAACGTGTTAGTTACACGGAAGCTATTGATATTTTAAGAAATTCTAAACCAAATAAAAAGAAGAAATTCAAATATTTAGTTGAAGAATGGGGAATGGATTTACAAAGTGAACATGAACGTTTTTTAGTTGAAAAACACTTTAAATGCCCTGTTATTTTATTCGATTACCCAGCAGATATTAAAGCCTTTTACATGCGTTTAAATGACGATGGTAAAACCGTACGTGCTATGGATATTCTTTTCCCTGGTATTGGCGAAATTGTTGGTGGAGCACAACGTGAAGAGCGTTTAGATATCTTAAAACAAAGAATGGCAGCCATAGACATTCCAGAAGAAGACCTTTGGTGGTACATGGATTTACGTAAATACGGAACAGCTGTACACTCTGGTTTTGGTTTAGGTTTCGAGCGTTTAGTGATGTTTGCAACCGGTATGGGTAATATTAGAGACGTAATTCCTTTTCCAAGAACACCTCAAAACGCAGAGTTTTAGTAAAATTTAACTTGATAATTCCGCTTATACTTGGCGATTATTCATGCTTTTATTTATCTTTGATTAGGACTAACTAATCTAAACCTTTGATTTGTTTATTACTTATCATTATATTTAGTTGCCCATTCAATCTTAATAAAAATCATGCTTAAGCAATATTTACAATTTAAACTCTCGCAAAAACTGTCGCCGCAGCAAATTCAGTTAATGAAACTGATACAATTGCCTACGCAAGCTTTTGAGCAACGTTTAAAACAAGAATTAGAAGAAAACCCAGCACTAGAAGGCGGTAAAGAAGAAAACGATAGTGACTACGATTCTGATTTAGATAATTCTGATGATATTAATGATAATGATTCTATAAGTGCAGAAGACATTAATGTTGATGAATATTTAAGTGATGATGAAATTCCAGATTACCGCACCCAAGCCAATAATTACAGTGCCGACGATGAAGAAAAAACGATGCCTTATGCAGCGGGAACTTCATTTACGCAACACTTAATTAATCAATTAAACACCTACAGATTATCGGAAGAAGAACGAGATATTGCCGAATTCTTAGTTGGTAGCGTTGATGAAAGCGGCTATATACGTAGAGAGTTAAGCGATATTATGGACGATTTAGCTTTTACACAAAACGTATACACCGAAGAGGAAAATATTGAAAAGGTTTTAAAAATTGTACATCAATTAGACCCAGCAGGTGTTGGAGCTAGAAACCTTCAAGAGTGTTTAAGTATTCAATTACACCGCAAAGATAAAACACCCGATACAGAATTAGCTATAGACATTATAGATTCTGCTTTCAACCAATTTACCAAAAAGCATTATAAAAAATTACTTCAGAAATTCAATATTACTGAAGAACAATTAAAAGATGCCATAAAAGAAATTGAACATTTAAATCCTAAACCTGGTGGATCTTATGCCGGGAATAACCGTATTGTTGAACACGTAGTACCTGATTTTGCTATTAAAATTGTTGATGGAGAACTTGAGCTTACCTTAAACGGACGTAACGCTCCGGAGCTTCATGTTTCTAGAGAGTACAACAATATGCTTACAGGATACAAGGAATCTAAAGACAAATCGAAATCTCAAAAAGATGCTGTTGTTTTTATAAAACAAAAATTAGATGCAGCAAAATGGTTTATTGAAGCTATAAAACAGCGCCAACAGACCCTATTTGTTACCATGAGTTCAATTATGCATTACCAAAGCGAGTACTTTTTAACTGGTGATGAGCGTAATTTGAAACCCATGATTTTAAAAGATATTGCCGACGAAATTTCAATGGACGTTTCCACAGTTTCACGTGTTGCCAATAGCAAATATGTTGACACACCTTATGGAACAAAACTGATTAAGGAATTCTTTTCGGAATCCATGAAGAATGATCAAGGTGAAGATGTTTCAACTCGCGAAATTAAAAAAATTCTAGAAACGGTAATTGAAGAAGAAAATAAGAAGAAGCCTTTAACAGATGAAACTTTAGCGTCAATTTTAAAAGAAAAAGGATATCCAATTGCTAGAAGAACAGTAGCTAAATATAGAGAACAACTAGATATTCCTGTCGCTCGATTACGTAAAAAAATATAATGGATAAGTTACTTAAGAGCATTTCATATATTTTTCATCCTTTATTGATGCCTATTATTGGCGTGGCATATTATTATTATATCTCGCCGCGTTTTATAGCGGAGCAAATTTTACATGCTAAGCTTATTTCATTATTAATACTTACCATTATACTACCTATTTTAATGTTCTTTTTACTCAGAACTTTAGGAAAGGCGCAAACTATTCATCTTAAAACTACAAGGGAACGTATTTACCCGTTGGCTTTAAATTGCTTTATTACTATTTTAGTAATTAAACGCGTAATAACAGCAACGCAGTCGCTAGAACTGTATTACTTCTTTATTGGTATACTAATTTCGAATATGGCTTGTTTAACGCTCGCTATTTTTAAATTTAAAGCAAGTATACACATGATTGGTATTTCGGGGTTATTCATGTTCTTTATAGCTATAGGCGTGCAGTTTGGTATAAATATTACTGGCACTCTTGCTTTTGTCGCCTTAGCCATGGGTGCTGTAGCTACATCTAGATTACACTTAAATGCGCACACCTCTAAAGAATTGATTTTTGGTTTTTTTGTTGGATTAATTCCGCAGCTATTGCTGATTAATTTCTGGATGTAGATTAATATATACTTGAACCTTCTTTGGTTTTCGAAACAACAATTAATTTACTTTAACGATTTAAGTAACCGACTAGACCTTGATTCTAACCATTCCCCTTCAGATCACCACATTTAACAATTTATATCTCTTATTTGAAACCCAAGAGAGTTCAAATTACAACACATAAAACATTAAGCCTACTTTAATAGCGTGCATATCCATACTGTCTCCATCAAGCTTAGCCTCCTTAGAAAAGACAGGACTTAAGGCATAGTACAAATGTAAATTCCAAGTATTATACCCGGTGCTTAACGTTAAGCCATATTCAAGCTTATTAAAGTCTGAGATATCAGTGTATTTTAAGCTTCCTAGATCCCCATTATACTTTGCGGCATGCGATAACATATAACTGAACTTAAAACCGGCATAAATACGCCAAAAATCATAGCTGGTAGCTGAAGATGTTCGCCATCTAAACTCTAAAGGCACCTCTATAAAGTTACTAGAAAACCTATTTTTAGTAAATGTATCGGCATCGTCAATTACGCTGTAACTAACTACACCTCCATCATCTTTTTGAATAAGAAGGTTTTGGTTATATGAATTTGCAGAAAGACCAATACCTAAACCAATAGCTTTGTTTCTTGCAGCATTTATTGGCATATCCTTTATAAAACCTAAATGAAACCCTGTAGAAAAGCCACTTTGCTTTACATCGGTTGGTCTTGAACCTAATAAATTATAAGTAACACCAAAATAAAATTGATCTTCTTTATACTTACTATCAACTTCGGTCTCAACAACCTCTTCATTTTGTGAAAAACACAAACAAGAAGTCGCACAAAACAGTATGATGATTACATATTTAATTCTTCTCATTTTGAAAATTATATTATGGTAAGTTACCAATTGCTACTATTATATAAAAGTAAAAGGCGTTTTGAGTATATCAAAACGCCTTTTACTATAAAATTAAGAGTGTAAAATTTACCTTCCAACAACACTACCCTTTTTAGTGGTATAGTTTATTTTTAGAGCATTAACTTTACGAAGTTCTTGTTTAATGTCACCAATTAATCCCATATTAGCATCACTATCAACTTTTAAGGCTGTAGTTAAATATGGTACTAATTCCTCTCTTTTAGAGGCGCGTTCTGCATTAATAAACGCAGCGATTTCTTTAACATCAGCAAACTTGTCATTCAATTGAATTCTTGACTCGTTTCCATATTGTCTATAGTTCTCACTTGGTTTACCAGCATAAATGTACATTACCAAATCTTTTTTATCTAGTTTTTCAACTTGATCAGCAAATGGTAAATTATTTTCAATCATTAAAGTATTTTGCCTCATTACTGTGGCTACCATGAAAAAGAATAATAACATAAATACAATATCTGGTAAAGACGCCGTATTAACCGCAGGCATATCGCCACTTTTTTTCTTTTTAAATTTAGACATGTTTTTATAAATGTTAAATTATTTCTGTACTTCCGATAGCTTTTGAGGATACTCAGCTTTAATCTGATCTATCTTCTTCTTTAAAGCTTCTTTATTCCCCGGCCAGTTTACATCCTTTTGATTTGCTTCCATCTCAACGAATGACATACCGAATTGTGCCTGGGCTCTCGCGTTTCTTAAATCGTTATATGCTGCTACTAATTCATTCTGTACAGCAATATAAGTTTTATAAGTAGTTTCTCTATCATTAGCTAAAGAGATGATCGCTTTGTCTGGATTATCCGAAGACTCAGGATCTCTTGGACCTTTACAATAATCACAAGATTTATCACCGCCATTATCTAAAAAAGCAATGGCTGCTTTACGTAAATCTTTAAGTTGCATCGGTTCATCTTCAACTAATAAATCATCATTCTTATTTACAATAACTGTAAAAATATTTTTTTGCTTAATAACAGGTGGATCTGTTTGTTCTTCCATTGGAGGCAGCTTTCTGTTAATACCAGAATCTGTTTCAATAGTTGTTGTTACTAAGAAAAATATTAATAATAAGAAAGCAATGTCGGCCATTGAGCCTGCATTAACTTCTGGTGCTGCTCTTTTTGCCATAATTTATTTATTTAATATTTTTTTCACACCACCGAATAGCATTGATCCAATTGCTATAACTGCTAAAACATAAAATGCATATAAACCAGCACCTACGTTTTTAGAAATACCTTCGGTAATACCAAGACCTTTGTCATTGAATGGTTGTAGATCTAAATCTGTACCAGATGACAAGCCGTAGCTTATAAAAATGATTGCTAAAAAGGCTCCTACAGACATCAAAGTTTTTTTGATATCTCCAGTAACTAAACCTTTCAAAACAAATATTACAACTAACGCTATTACTAATCCTAGTACAGCATAGGTAATATAAAGTATGTTATCAATCATAGCCTCAGAGCCAGTCATGATCATCAGCGCAAATATAGAGCCAAGAATCGCGAGAGCAAAAGCTACGATTTTTATTATTTTGTGAGTATTCATAATTTTTTCAGTTTTAAATTATTACTTTTTGTGTCTAATCAATAGATCCATTAACGTGATAGAAGCATCTTCCATATCGTTAACAATACTATCAATTTTAGCAATAATGTAATTGTAAAAAATTTGAAGAATAATTGCCACTACTAAACCAAATACTGTTGTTAAAAGTGCTACTTTAATACCACCTGCAACAAGAGAAGGTTGCATATCACCAGCAGCTTCAATTTTATCAAAGGCTTGAATCATACCAATTACCGTACCCATGAAACCAAGCATTGGTGCAAGAGCGATAAATAATGAAATCCAAGATACGTTTTTCTCTAATTGTCCCATTTGAACACCACCGTAAGCTACAACAGCTTTCTCAGCAGCTTCGATACCTTCATCAGTTCTATCTAAACCTTGGTAGTAAATAGATGCGATAGGTCCTTTTGTATTTCTACAAACTTCTTTAGCAGCTTCAACACCACCAGATGCAAGAGCATCTTCTACAGATTGCGTTAATTTTTTAGTGTTTGTAGATGATAAGTTTAAAAAGATAATTCTCTCAATAGCAATTGCTAATCCAAGAATTAAACATAATAATACAATACCCATAAATCCTGGACCACCTTCAATAAAACGTTTTTTCAAATCTTGATGAAAACCAACGTCTGCCGCAGGAGCTTCATCTTCTTGAGTTAAAGTGGTAGTTACAGTCGTTACAGCTGTACTTGTGTTTGCAATTGTTGTTGCATTTGCAGTTCCGAATGCCACCATTACAGTAATGGCAAGGATAGAAAATAATCTTTTCATGATCTAGATCTTAATTTTATTAGTTAAAGTGTTAAAGATATAAAAAAAAAGCAATTAAAAATAAAAAAATTTAAGCAGAGAGGAAGGGATTCGAACCCTCGATACCCTTTTGAGGTATACACACTTTCCAGGCGTGCGCCTTCGACCACTCGGCCACCTCTCTTTTTTTTTTAACAGCTTTTATTCTGGGGATGAAATAACAAAAAAAACTTTGAACGCTAAAATTTTAACAGTTAATTTTAAGTCAATTCTCCAACTAAAGATGTTTCATAGGTGGTTTTGAAGCTTTTAGCCTCTACATTTTTTCCTAATAGATACATTAACTTAGCTAGTGCAGCCTCGGTTGTTATGTCTTTTCCGGAGATTACACCTGCTTTTTTTAACATATCACTGGTCTCATAATGCCCCATCATGACACTTCCGCCCGAACATTGGGTAATATTTATAATATGTATGCCTTTTTCAATGGTCTTTTTTAACATATTAATGAACCACATTTCGGTAGTACAGTTTCCAGAACCGTAGGTTTCTAAGATAACTGCTTTTAAATTGGGCGTTTTAAAAATATTTTTTAAAACGACTTTAGAAATACCAGGATAGAGTTTAATTAATGCAATATTTTCATCTAAATTCTTATGAACCTCCAAAGCTTTGCTTCCGTTAGGTTGATATAAATGTTTATGGTTTATTTTTAAATGCACACCCGACTCGGCCAAGTCTGGATAATTAAAGGATGCAAATGCCTGAAAATGCTCGGCATTAATTTTAGTTGTTCTATTGGCGCGATATAATTTATATTCAAAATACAAACACACCTCCTTTATTAAAGGTTTACCATCCTCTTGTAAAGATGCCACTTGTATAGATGTAATTAAATTCTCTTTAGCATCGGTACGTAAATCGCCAATAGGCAATTGAGAACCGGTAAATATAACTGGTTTTGCTAGGTTTTCTAGCATAAAACTTAATGCAGATGCTGTATAACTCATAGTATCACTACCATGAAGTACAACAAAACCATCAAATTCATTATACTTTTCTTCGATAACCTCTGCCATTTGAACCCAATACTTCGGATTCATATTACTAGAGTCAATAGGTTCATCAAAAGAAAACGTTTCGATATTACAATCTAACAACTGCAACTCTGGTATGTTTTTTATAATATTTTTAAAATTGAATACTTTTAGCGCACCGGTTTTAAAGTCTTTTACCATGCCAATGGTGCCACCTGTATATATAAGGAGTATGTTTGGTTTCATAACATTAAACTTTAAAAATGGATTTTGAATTTTCTGTAGTGATTTCAGCCAACGTTTCTTCTGAGATTTGATAAATAGTTGCTAGTTTTTCTAATACCTTTATTATATAGGCACTTTCGTTGCGCTTTCCTCTAAATGGTGTTGGTGCTAAATATGGTGCATCGGTTTCTAAAACAATATGTTTTAAATCTATTTCATTTAAAAACTGATCTATTTTTCCGTTTTTAAAAGTTGAAACACCACCAACACCTAATTTCATATTATAAGAAATAGCCTGATGCGCTTGCTCTAAGCTCCCGGTGAAACAATGGAACACTCCAAATAAATCGTCTCCTTTTTCACTTTCCAAAACTTCAAAAACTTCATCAAAGGCCTCTCTGCAATGTATAACAATAGGTAAACCATATTGTTTTGCTAATTGTATTTGATGCTTAAATGCCACTTTTTGAATATCTAAAGTTGTTTTATCCCAATATAAATCGATGCCAATTTCGCCAACAGCATAAAATTTATGTGTAGCAAGCATGTGCTCTATATGGTCTAACTCCTCTTTGTAGTTTTCCTTTACATGTGTTGGATGCAAACCAGACATTAAAAACATGTTTTCTGGATAATCTTTCTCTAACTGAAGCATCGCTTTAGTATACGTAGAGTCTATAGCTGGTATAAAAAACCTAGTAACACCTTGCTCTATTGCTCGGTTTATCATCTCGCTTCTATCGTCATCAAAAGCTTCACTGTATAAATGGGTATGCGTATCTGTAATAATCATTCTGTAAAAATAATGAAGTATTTAAATTTGCCGAGGTATTTATCAATTAGATTAACAAAAAAGACCTGCAAAGCATAAACTTCACAGGTCTATTGTATTCTAACTTATTTTTAAGCGTTGTTGTTAATCTAATTTATTTAGCAATTTCTGCGCACGCTCATAATCTTCAGCATCTTCAGGTATTGTTTTTAAAATATCTATACATGCCAAAACATCTTCTTGTTTTAATTTACTTAAGGCTAAATACCAAATGGCTTTATTTTTATATGCTGAATTTTCATTAGCGATTTCAGTTAACAATTCATCTGCCTTATCATAATCACTCAACTCAATATTACTAATAGCACTGTATAAGTTTAACTCGGCATTGCTTGGATCTATTTGAATTAACTGGGCAAAAGCTTTTTCCGCGGAAGCGAAATCTTTAGAATTAAAGGCGTTTTCGGCCGTTTTTAATAAATCGTCATTTTCGCCTCTAACTGTTAAACTTATAGTATCGTAATTATTAAAGTCGCCATAAGATGGGTTTGAGAACTCACCAAAAGTAAAAACCCCAAACATTACAATCACACAAGCAGCAATGGCATATTTATAGAATTTGAACGAGTTTTTACTCGTTTTTTCTCTGGAAACAGCTTCGTCTTTTTGAATAAAATATTTACTTGATATACTTTTTAAATTCTCTTTAAAAGCTTCCGATTCGGTTTCATTCCCAAATTTATCACTTAAATAATGAGACAAATTTTTATAGGTTTGAAACGCTTCCGCGAAAGCGCTATCCGTTTTTAATTTATTCTCGAACACCTCGAGCTCTACTTGATTTAGGCTGCCCGCAAGATATTCTTCAAATTGTATATAATTTTCTTTTTCCATGATGGTTAATTGTTAAACTGGTTAAATTTGGGAGACTCACGAACCAACTCGGTTAGTTTACCAATGCACAACGATTTCTTTTTACGTGCATAGGCGTAGGTTACATTTAAACTTGCTGCAACTTCTTCCATCGATTTTATTTTGAAAGTAGCTTTTAACAAATCTTGACATGCATTACCTAGTTTTTCGAACATTTCGGCAAATAAAGCTTGTTTTTCTCCAAATACCGAGGTTTCAAATGCTAGTTCTTGAGCCTCGTCTCCTTTAGATAAAACCTCCTCGTTAATTGTTACCTCTTTATTCGATGTTTTTTTCAAAACATTGAGCCACTTTCGTTTACATAACAAGAAGAAATAAGCATCAAAAGGGCAGGTTAATTTCAAACCTTTTTCGCTTGCTTGATTATAAATAGTAACCAGTGTGTCCTGCACAACGTCCTGAGCCTGATCGCGACTACCACTATTCTGCTTAATATAATTAACCACTTTTGGCACAAATTTATCGTAGATGGCTTGTATAATAAAACTGTTGTTTTTTAATAAGCCATCAATATATTTTTGGTCTTCGTGTGTTTTTTTTTCACTCATTACCCCTTGTATTTGCTACTAATGTAAAAAAACTTTCAAAAAAAAGGGTAACAATTTTAAAATGGTTTTGATATAAGGGTGTAACAGTCAAATTGACTAACAATTTTAAAACTAATAATTACAACAATAAACATTTAGAACTTATGAAAAATTCAATTTTAATTATCGGAACCGTAGTATTATCAATTTTAAATATGAATGCTACTAATGAAAAAACAAACCTTAACACAGCAACAGAAATTTATGCTAACACAGCAAACAATATTGCACAAATTTTTGATTGGGAAGTTAAAACGAACAAAGGGACTTACTCTGGAACAGCTTTAAGTTTTGAAAACGCAAAGCGAATGATTTCTTATTCGAGTAGCGGAGAGGTGGTGAAAAACAAAAAAATTACAAGCTATTTTATGCTAGAAGCCGACTTAAACAACGCTACAAACAGAAATTACTTTTGGGAAGTTAAAACTACAAGCGGAACAGCAAAAGGATACTCATCTAGTGAAGCTTATGCACAAAAAATGATTGCTCTTGTAGCCTCAGGAGATGTTATTGTAGAAAAATTAATAATGAGCCAACCACAACAATAAATTAAAATTAGAATCAAAAACAGGGTAACAAAACAAGTGCACTGTTTATATAAAAGTAAAGAACATATTAAAACCCAATAATCATGAAAAATTTAAAACACATTTTAGGCACTTTATTTGTTTCAGCTTTAGTTTTTACAAGCTGTTCAACAAAAGAAGAAAACGATACTGAAATTATTATTCCAGCAACCGCTGCCGAGTTTAGAAATATACAAGACGATGCCTTGAAAGGCTTAACACAAACATTTCAATTTGACGCCGCCGATGGATCGATAACTTTAACTTCAGAAAACGGGGTAGATATTAGACTCAACACAGCTAATTTAACCTTAAACGGAAACCCTATTACTGGCACCATAGATTTAGAATTTGTTGAATTATTTGACAGAGCCAACATGCTAGTTACCAACAAACCTACTATGGGACTTATGGCAGACGGTAACAAAGCGTTACTAATTTCTGGTGGTGAGTTTTTTATAAATGCCGCACAAAACGGTGCAGATTTACAACTAAATGGCACCATCCAATTAGGGATTCCTGCTAATTTAACGGGAGATATTGATCCAGACATGATTTTATGGGACGGAAATATTGACGACAATGGTGATTTAGTTTGGGAAGAAGCCCAAAATGAAAATGGTGATGAACGTGGTGTATTTGCAGAACACACCAATTACTATGCTTTTATTGGCGACTTTGGTTGGACTAATGTAGATCGTTTTTACAACGACCCAAGAGAAAAAACAACCATTTTAGTTGCTGTTCCAGAAGGTTACGACAACACCAATAGCAGTGTATATTTATCTTACGATGGCGAACCTGCTGCATTAGCAAACTTAGATACTTACGATGCTAGTACAGGGTTATTTAGCGAACATTACGGACAAATTCCTGTTGGATTAGAATGTCATGTTATTTTTGTAAGCGAAGATGCTAGCAACTGGAAATACGCCGTACAAGCCGCAACCATAGTAGAAAATGGAATTATCACTATTACCGAAAGTGAAACTACAACCGTAACACAAGCACAACTTGCAGCTATTATTAACGCACTACCATAACACCTTTTTTGCCCCACTGTGCTCGTCTACTCAAAACGAGACAGACCTAACCTAATTTTTAACCCAGAAACTTTTGTTTCTGGGTTTTTAATTTGAAAAAAAGCCACTTATATAGGGTAACAAAAAGTATTTCTATTTGATATAATAGTATGAAGAAGAATCTCTTTTTAAAAATATTAATAATCTGTATTGTAGTTATACTCTGGGCAAACCTAGTTGTAATCTACACGCACTTTTTTAAGTAAAAAAGACCTTAAAAACACTTTATAATTTTTATCGACATTCTCTTTTGTATATTTATAAGCATATTAACTAAATGGTACTATGAAAAAATACAGCTTCCTACTTTTAACAATAGTCTTCCCTTTATTTATTCTTGGTCAACAACACATTACCGACACCATTACTAGAACCGCTACAATTAAAGCAAACGTTACCAACAACTCCGTTTTATTAACACCAGAAACACCTGCTTTAACACAAATAGCTGGTGCTCCAAAAGCCTTTTACACCCATTACTGGGAAATGGGAGATGGCACATACAGCACAGATCCCGAAGCAAGGCACACCTATAAAAAGAAAGGTGAATATGAAGTAAAACTTTGGGCAACCAATAATTACGACACCGGAAAACCACCAACAACACGTCCAAAAAAAATAAACATCACCTCTATTACCGATGATTATCAAGATGAAGCTTCTATGGAAGACGATTTCACGCTTAAAAGAAATAGAGAGCCAGTTCCTGAAGAAGAAATTGTAACTATTTTAAGCTACAAAAACATAAAAAACTATACTACCAACGGAAAAATATATCTATTTTATAATGAACATAAATACAAAGCTGATAATTTCGAGTTAACAGAAACTAGACTACATCATAACGAAAAAAACATATCAACCGATGCTTTTGCTTACACCAAAAACGTTGAAAACAATAACACCTATTTAGCATCTTCAAATAGCGAAATCACAAATTTTAGAAATGTAGAACAAGATTCTACCCTAAAAACCAATTTACCACTAACCTTATCAGAAGCTAAATCCATATACAAAAATTGGCGTGTTCTAGAATTCGATAACATGCAACCCGAAGAAGAACGTAATATCTTTTTCAGCTTAAAAACTACACCGGAAATGGTAAAAGATACCAGTGCCATAATTTCTGTTCGTGGTATTTATATTCCTGATGCTAATTACGACAATCATAAAGTGAAAGACATGGAAATGGAAATTGTAACCTCTCATGACCCCAATAAAATGTCGTCTAACGCTACATTTATGAATTATCGTTTGGTGCGTTTTAAAACTTTAAAGTATAAAATAAAGTTTCAAAATAATGGCGAAGGACCTGCAAATACAATCCGTTTAGAAACTGATATTCCAGACATGTTAGACAAAACGACCTTGAAGGTTCTCGATATGTATCCCAAATGTGAAATATGCCCAAAGCGTGAAGTGCTCTACAGTTGCCTCGATACTGCATTCACAAAAACGCAAGCTATTTTCACCTTTAAAAACATTTACTTACCTGGTAGCGAACAGAAAAACGTAAAAGAATACGATTCTACAAAAGGCTTTGTACAATACAGCATAAAATTTGCTAAGGATTTTCATAAAACAAAAACAAAAAGTAAAACGGCTATTATTTTTGATAAAAACGATCCCATAATTACTAATTATTCCACCACTCGATTTTTACCCGGAATATCCATTGGCGCCAAAATGGGTTATAATTCCTTTACTGATTTACGTAATTCCGAAAGTTATTTTATAGGAGCAACACTTTCTCCTTATAAATCGTACAGATTATATTGGCAAGTTGAACTTATGAATAATTTTCATAATTACGATAGTAACATCGAAGTAACAGAAGAGTTTGTAGACGGCCCGCAAGGTTTTCGCTTCTTTCAAAGTACCACAACCGAAACTTCTAACAAAAACATAGATTGGGACGTTCCCGTTTTACTGCGCTACAATTTAAACAACTATATTGGTCTTGGTGCAGGTGTACAAAACACTATATCTGTAAGTGAAAAATCTACTCAAAATATACTTATTGAACAGTTTGACGGTGATACATCTGAAGGTGATCCATTTAACACCTTTACAGAAACTAGCAGCACAAACGAATCTTTCACAAACTTAAGGACCGGTTTATTATTTGAAGCTACAGCTGGTTTTGCGAGAATAGGTCCTAGTGTAGGCGCACGATATATTCTAAATTTTGAAGACGATTTTAACTACTGGCAATTTTATGCTATATGGAAGTTTTAAGTATTACAATCTATAAAAAACAAAACTGCGATTTTGGATAAATACATGATTTCCAATATAACATGAAAACAATTAGCTTTCTTCTTTTTCTTATAACGTCACTTAGCTTCTCTCAAAATTTAGAGGAAACTATTTATTTAGCTGCAGAAACTTTTATTGAAGCTCCTAGCAGCAATACACTTAGAATTTTAAATAAAAAAGAAGAAACCTTTAAGCGGCAAGTAAAATCGAAAGATGAACAGTTGGCTCTTGTATTTTTACAGACGCACAAAGGCTTTTACTTATTTCAAGAATCGGAATTATCAAAAGCAATTTCTACTTACGAAGATGCTTTAAAACGCTATAATAGTAACGAACTCTCTCTAATTTCAGATTTCGATATTATTGAAAATTGCTTAAATCCGCTAGGTACATTATACACCAAAACTGGCGATTTCACTAATGCCTTAAACACCATAAATCAATATATATACTTAGCTAAAAACAACAAAAACAGCTCACACCAAATAAGTGGCTTCATTAATTTAGCTAAACTATATTACACTTTAGGCAAACATGAAACATCAATAAGCACAGTGGAAGAAGGCTTAAAAATCAAACCTATTACTCAATTACAAAAAACACGACTACTTCAAATAAAAACAGAATGCCTTGCTGCTTTAAATCAATTAAAGAATACTTCAATCAAAGATAGCGACAGAAATAATTATTTATTTCATCTGAAAAATAAAAGTTTTAAACAGGCCTTTATAGCTTTTTCATCATATAAGAAAAACCAATTAAAGCACGGTGCTACAAAACGTAAAATAGCCCAACTAGATATTGAAGAAGCCCAACTTCACTACCTTTTAAAACAACCAAACGAAGCCATAAAAAGCTTGCACGCTGCAATAAAAACGTTATTACCAACACACAACAGCAATAACTTACCAAATAAAAATCAATTATTTGCCGATAATACCTTTATTGATATTTTCGATATGTATGCTGAAATTGAAACAAACCCAAAAATAGCTCTAGAAAGTTTAGATCTTAGTTTTTATGTTTCTAATTTAATGCAAAACAGCTGGACCTCTCAAGAAACTAAGATATTAAACGAAACAAACAACCGCATACGAAGCGAAAAAAGCATAGACATTCTTTATGACACCTACGCTAAAACAAAAAACAAAACACTTTTAAAAACAGCACTCGAATATGCCGAAAACAGCAAGTCTTCGGTATTAAAAACTATATTTTTAAAGAAAAAACGCTTACAACATTTTCCTAATGACAGCTTACTCATAGAAGAGTTTCAACTTTTAAAAACTCAAGAACAGCTTACAAGTTTATTAGTAAAAGAAGATTTATCAGCTTCACAAATTAACAATTTAAGTAGTAAACTTAGTAGCATTAGTATTCAATTAAAAAAACTTAATTCAAAGATTTCAAAAAAACACCCAAACACTAATAAACCTTTTAATTTCAACAATTTAACATCTAAATTAAAAAAAGACAACGCCGTATTAATCGAATATTTTTATGGAAAAAATAGCATTTATCAATTTATAATTTCAGAGCAAGACATAAATTTAAATCGTATCCATTTCACCTTAGACATTAAGCAACAAGTTTCTAATTTCATCAACTTATTTAACAAGGCTTCAACCATAAATAATGATATTCAAAATTACACAACACAAGCTTTTGAGGTTTACAAGCTATTAAATCTTGACAAGGCTCCTTCAAGCAAAAACATAATTATAATTCCCGACGGTCTAATCAACTTTATCCCTTTCGAGGCTTTATTAACAAACAAGACTAAAACCACATTGTATTCTAAAATGCCTTTTTTAATCAAAAAGCAAAACGTAGTCTACAACAGTAGCACTGTTTTATATTTAAATGAAAGCATAAAGCAAAACACGAATACCGTTTTAGGTTTTTTTCCGGTTTTTGAAAATGAAACTCAAGCATTAACCTATTCTGTTAAAGAATCTGAAGCCATTGAAAAACACATGCCTTCAAAACTATTCATGAAAGCGAAAGCTAGTAAAAGTAACTTCTTCACAAATGCTCCAAACTACAATGTTATACACCTATCAACACATGCGAGCAGTGGCGATTTTGTAACCTCATCAAACTTATCCTTTTTTGATGACACCTTATTTTTAAATGAGCTTTATAGTTTAGATTTAAGCCCTAATCTAGTCGTTTTAAGCGCCTGCGAAACGGGTATTGGCAAATTATACAAAGGCGAAGGCGCCATGAGCATAGCTCGCGGATTTCAATATGCAGGAGCTCAAAATATTTTGTTTTCACTTTGGCAAATAAACGATTTATCTACGGCTCAAATTATGGAGTCTTTTTACAAAAACTACAGTACATCACAATCTGCATATACCGCCAACCAAGCCTCTAAAATAAGTTATATTAAAAACGAGTCGATTAATAATTCTAAAAAATCGCCATATTATTGGAGTGCTTTTGTTTATTACGGCGACCTTACGGAAGTTAAATCGCAAAACTTCACAATTTATGTTTGCATTGGTATATTTATTGTACTGTTTATAGTACTTTTAGCAATGAAATTAAAGCGTAAATGACAACAAACCTCCAAGAATTTCTTTTAAATAAGGGTTACACTAAAGTAAAACTGCATTTAACGAAAACAAATCATTTTGAAATAAAAGCGTCCATTAATGGTAAAAAAGGTTTGTTTATTCTAGATACTGGAGCTTCCAGCTCTTGTGTTGGTTTTGAAGCTATTGAAACCTTTAATCTTAATGCCGAAGACTCACTAATTAAAGCTGCAGGTGCAGGAGCAACAGACATGGAAACCAAAATGTCTAAAAAAAACAAAGTAAAAATCGGCAAATGGAGCAACAACAAAGTTGTTTTAGTTCTATTCAACTTATCTCACGTAAATACAGCTCTTATAAATCATAATGCAAAACCGGTAGACGGTATCATTGGTGCCGATATTTTGAAAAAAGGAAAAGGCATCATTGATTATGAAAAGAAATACTTGTATTTAAAGTTATAATTATTTAAATTACTTCGATATAGCAATTAACCTCTTCCTAGCAAATAAATAATGAACACAAATATCGTCATAGCAGATGATCATCCGTTAATGCTGCGTGGTCTTACCGATTTTTTAACCAACAAAGGGTTTAATATTATTGGAAGCGCCGAAGATGGTAAAGCGGCCTATAATTTAATTATAAAATTAGAGCCAGAAATTGCCATTCTTGATATTAGAATGCCCTTTAAAACAGGTTTAGAAATTGCTGAAGCCTGTAAAAAACACAATCTTCCCACCAAAATTATACTAATTACTTTTGATAAAGAAGAAGAAGTTTACGATCAAGCCATTCAATCTGGGGTATACGGATATATTTTAAAGGAATTTGCTGTTGAAGAAATTGAAACCTGTATTCAACACGTACTAGACGGAAAACGCTATTTTAGTGAAGAAATAGCATCTTACCTAAACCACAATAACAACGCGAGACCAAAGAATTTAGGGCTTTTAACTAAATCTGAATTAAGAATAGTACGATTAATATCGGAAAGCAAAACAAGCCAAATCATTGCTGAAGAGCTTTCTATTTCTGTAAGAACGGTAGATAAACACCGTAGCAATATAGTTTCTAAATTAAATTTGGATAAAAAACCAACATCTCTTGCCATTTGGGCAACCGTTAACAAAGAATTTTTATAAAAATAAGTAGAAGTGCGTATTTTTTCTTACGCAAATATAGTATATCTTTACAGTGCTATTAATTAGTTCTTAGGGAGAATTAAAAAAAGACTCTAAATCGTTATGATTTAGGGTTTTTTGCTTTTTACTACTTTCCAAAATATGGAAAAAACTTGCTTTGCATTCAACATCTTCTGCATTATAAAAATACGTACAATTGCGTATTTTTTTTTTCGAACCTGTAACATACCTTTACGGTGCTATTAATTACCAACAAATCCAGCGCAAGTCCAACCCTTAAAATTCTAGACAAATGCTTAAAGATCAAATCATGGAAGAAAAAAGCAACCCTGTAAATAAACTAGCACTCGCTGTTGTTTTTATTTTGGCTGTTATAATTGTATCGTTTAACTTATATATGTTGTTGTCTTAGTCTCTCTCAAATAAAACGACTAAAACAAATAAAAAAAGGGTGTTTCATAGATATGAAACACCCTTTTTAGCAATTAAAAATTATTATTTACTAAAGCTCTAAAGCCTTTTTAACATCATTATTCATCAATAATTCAGTTGGGTTTTCTAAAGCTTCTTTTACAGCAACTAAGAATCCTACACTTTCCTTACCATCAATAATTCTATGATCGTAAGATAAAGCTACGTACATTATTGGACGGATTACAACTTGACCGTCGATTGCCACAGGGCGCTCTACAATGTTATGCATTCCTAAAATTCCACTTTGCGGTGGGTTAATAATTGGCGTAGATAACATACTACCAAATACACCACCATTGGTGATTGTAAATGTACCACCTGTCATTTCATCAACTGTAATCTGACCGTCTCTTGCACGTAGAGCTAAACGTTTTACTTCAGACTCTACACCTCTAAATGATAAGTTTTCAGCATTACGAATTACTGGCACCATTAAACCTTTTGGTCCTGATACAGCTATACTAATATCGCAAAAATCGTATGATAACATTTCTTTACCATCCATCATTGAATTTACTGCTGGATACATCTCTAAAGCTCTAACAACTGCTAAAGTAAAGAAACTCATAAATCCTAAACCAACACCATGCTTTGCTTTAAACGTTTCTTTATACTCAGAACGTAATGCAAAAATAGGAGACATATCAACCTCGTTAAACGTAGTTAACATAGCTGTTGTATTTTTAACCTCAACTAAACGCTCTGCTACTTTTCTACGTAACATAGACATTTTACTTCTTGAAGTACCACGACTACCACCAGTTGGTGTTCCCATAGAAGGCACAGCGTTTACAGCATCTTCTTTGGTAATACGACCCGCTTTACCAGTACCTGAAACAGATGCAGCATCAATTCCTTTTTCAGCTAATACTTTTTTAGCAGCAGGACTTGCAGAACCTGTTGCATAAGTTTTAGCTTCAGCAGCTTTTGGTGCTTCTGCTTTTGGTGCTTCCACCTTAGCTTCTGCTTTTGGTGCTTCACCACCTGCTGGTTTTTCTGCACTTGTATCAATTAAACAAACTACAGCTCCAACTTCTACAGCGTCACCTTCTTCCGCTTTAAGCGTAATAATTCCGCTAACTTCTGCTGGTAATTCTAAGGTTGCTTTATCACTATCAACTTCTGCAATAGCTTGGTCTTTTTCAACGTAATCGCCGTCTTCAACTAACCAAGTCGCTATTTCTACTTCTGTGATAGATTCGCCTGGTGAAGGCACTTTCATTTCTAAAATCATTCTTTATAATTTTAATGGTATATGAATTTTATTCTTTTTATTTAATTTCCGAAAACCTCATCGATTACACGACGTTGCCTTCTTTTATCTCTAGTACTAGATCCTGGTGCTGGTACAGAATTAAATGGACGTGATATTACTTCTAACTTCACTAAATCCATGCGCTGTGCCATATGGCTCCAAGCTCCCATATTTCTTGGCTCTTCTTGTGCCCAAATATAATTTTCTACATTTGGATACTTGTCTATTACACTTTGTATTTTTTCTAAATGAAGTGGGAATAATTGCTCTATCCTTACTAAAGCAACATCTTCATTTCCTAATTCTTCTCTTTCAGCTAATAAATCGTAATAAAATTTACCTGTACAGAATACTAATTTCTTAACATTTGTTGGATTAATAGTATCGTCGATTACTTCTTCAAACTGACCAGAAGCTAAGTCTGATAAACTAGACACTGCTTTTGGATGGCGTAATAAACTCTTTGGAGTGAAAACAATTAATGGTTTTCTATAGTTACGTTTCATTTGACGACGTAACAAGTGATACATATTACCTGGCGTTGTACAGTCTGCAACAATCATATTATCCATTCCACATAACTGTAAGTAACGCTCTATTCTTGCCGATGAATGCTCAGAACCTTGCCCCTCGTAACCATGCGGTAATAATACAACAATACCGTTTTGTGATTTCCATTTATCTTCCGCAGCCGATAAATATTGATCGAATATAATTTGAGCACCATTACTAAAATCTCCAAATTGAGCTTCCCAAATGGTTAATGTATTTGGGTTTGCCATGGCATAACCATAATCGAAACCTAACACACCATATTCTGATAAAAAGGAATTGTAAATATCCATTTTACCCTTATTTTCAGGATTTGTATTTAGTAAGTTAATACGTTCTTCTGAAATTTCATCGCGCAAAATAGCATGACGGTGACTAAATGTACCACGCTCTACATCTTGCCCAGAAATACGAACATTGAATCCTTCTTCAAGCAAACTTCCGTAAGCTAAAGTTTCTGCCATACCCCAATCTAAGGTATCGGTTTCAAAAACCATTTTTTCACGTCCGGCAAGTATACGTTCAGCTTTACGTAAAAACTTAACACCTTTAGGAACTGTTGAAACAATTTTAGAAATCTCTTCTAACTTTTCTTTTGGATAGCCAGTATCTTCAGAAATAAGCATAGATTTTTCATCTTGACGTTCAAAATCTGTCCAGCGTTCTTGCATAAACTCACGAACTATAGAAGATTTAGCTTCTTTAGCTTTAGTATACTCTGCTTCTAAAGTCTCTTTAAAATCAGAAATAATACCATCTACATAAGCTTGATCAATTGTTTTTTCAGCAATTAATTTATCCGCATAAATTTTAAACGGGTTAGCGTGCTTAGCTATTTCTTTATATAATTTAGGCTGTGTAAATCTTGGTTCATCACCTTCATTATGGCCATATTTTCTATACCCTAATAAATCGATATAAACATCTTTCTTATATCTCATTCTGTATTCTAATGCCATTTCTACGGCATGAACAACAGCTTCTGCATCATCAGCATTTACGTGTAAAACTGGAGATAAAGTGACTTTAGCAACGTCTGTACAATAGGTACTAGAACGTGCATCTAAGTAATTAGTTGTAAACCCAATTTGGTTATTTACAACAATATGTACAGTTCCTCCGGTTTTGTACCCTGCTAACTGACTCATTTGTGCTACCTCATAAGCAATACCTTGCCCAGCAATAGCAGCATCACCATGTACTATAATTGGTAATATTTTAGAATCATCACCATCGTAATCCGTATCAATTTTTGCTCTTGTAATCCCTTCTGCTACTGGAGCAACGGTTTCTAAGTGCGATGGGTTTGGCACCAAATTCATCTTGATATCCTTACCGTTTTGGTAAGTTTTATCGAGTGTTAACCCTAAATGATACTTTACATCACCATCAATATCCATATCTTCAAAATCTTTACCATCAAACTCACTAAAAAGTTCGTGCAAAGGTTTTCTAAAAATATTAACCAATGTATTTAGACGACCACGGTGAGCCATACCTAATACACATTCTTTAACACCATATTTTTCTACGGCATAAAAAAGCACATTACTTATAGCAGGAATTAAAGACTCTCCTCCTTCTAAAGAAAAACGCTTTTGCCCAACATATTTAGTTTGCAAAAAGTTTTCGAAAGTAACCGCTTGGTTTAATTTTGAAAGTATATATTTTTTTGTTTCAGCCGAAAAATTTGGTTGATTATCATTTCTGTTAAGTTGTCCTTGCCACCAAGCAATAACTTCTGGGTTACGCAAGTACATATACTCTACACCAATAGAACTACAATATATATTGTCTAGGTGTATAATAATTTCACGAAGTGTTCTAGTACCAATACCTAAAAT
Source organism: Algibacter lectus (assembly GCF_900112395.1). Classification (GTDB taxonomy): domain Bacteria; phylum Bacteroidota; class Bacteroidia; order Flavobacteriales; family Flavobacteriaceae; genus Algibacter; species Algibacter lectus. The sequence continues at coordinate 451,113 of NZ_FOLN01000003.1, read as the reverse complement.
TTCTCCGGCAGTAAAAACGGTATCTAAATCGTTTGCGTTAAGTCCGAAATTCGAGATTTCTAGAGTTGGTGAATAAGTACGACGATCACGTACTGGGTTTGTTTTAGTAAACAAATGCCCACGCATTCTGTAGCCATCAATAAGTCTTACAACTTGAAACTCTTTTTGAAGTTGTTCTGGCACATCTGCCGAAACACCTCCTGTTGTTTCCCCGTCTAATTCCGAGTTTTCGCTACCAAAATCATAACCTTGAAAAAAGGCTCTCCAGCTCGGTTCTACCGAATCTGGGTTTTGTAAATATTGATCGTATAAGTCAGCAAAATATGCTGTGTGTGCTGTATTTAAAAATGAAAATTTATCCATTGCTATTTTTAATCCCTTGTAGGTTAGTCAAAATATTTTTCAAAAATACAACTTTTAGTAAAATTAGAGGTTTCTTTAACTATATTTATGGCAAATAATGTTCATTTCACGAATATGGCAGTGAAAACTGTTAAATTATTAATCATTTCTAATTCTTATGAAACTTTTTTTCCCAATTAACAAAGCAGTTATTGTTTTTTCAATATTTTTTATATCTCTGGTTAACCAATCTAATTCTCAAAATTTCAAAAGCGATTTTTGGGAGCATGTAAGATATGGAGGAGGTATTGGTTTAAATTTCGGAGACGGATTTTTCAGTGGTACTTTAGCTCCAAATGCAGTTTACGAGTTTAACAACTCCTTTTCTTTAGGTATAGGTGTAAATGGTACGTACAACAGTCAGAAAAATGTTTATAAATCTACTATTTTAGGAGGAAGTTTAATAGGTTTTTACAACCCAATTAACGAAATTCAACTATCTGCCGAGTTCGAGCACCTTAATGTAAACCGCAGGTATAATGTAAATTTAGATATCCCGAACGATAATTATTGGATTCCTGCCTTATATTTTGGAGCCGGTTATAGAAGTGGCAACGTAACTTTTGGTATTCGTTACGATGTATTGTACGACCAAGATAAAAGTATATATTCTGAAGCTTGGGCCCCATTTGTACGGTTTTACTTCTAAAAACAGACACACTTATTACATGTTCTAATCCTTTACTTATAAAACTGACTTTTGTCATATTTTACGAGTAAGCTTAGTATTATTTTTGATAAATCTTAATTAAGATAAATTTATCCTAATTAAAATTTAAATAAAATCACTAAAAAAATAATACTAATGAGACCATCCAACCTTTTATTAAGCTTAACTTTTCTAAGCACCCTACTATTAACGTCTTGTTTTAAATCGAAAGAACAGGAGTATGAAAATACCGCAGACATACCTGTAAGCAGAGAAATGATTGCAGAGTTAACATCTCCGCCAAACGTGCCAACTCCAGTTGGCCGACGTAAAGCAAAAAAACTGATTGTAAAAATGGAGATTCTTGAGAAAGAAGGCGAAATGACAGACGGTGTAAAATATATGTACTGGACATTTGGTGGCACCGTACCAGGCAGTTTTATTAGAACTCGTGTTGGTGACGAGGTAGAATTTCATTTACAAAACCACCCAGACAACAAATTACCACACAATATAGATATGCACGCCGTAACTGGCCCTGGTGGTGGAGCAGAATCTTCTTTTGTAGCACCTGGCCACGAAAAAACTTTCAGCTTTAAAACCTTAAATCCTGGTTTATACGTTTATCACTGTGCAACAGCCCCTGTTGGAATGCACATTGCCAACGGTATGTATGGTTTAATTTTAGTAGAGCCCGAAGGCGGTTTACCTCCTGTAGATAAAGAATATTACATTATGCAAGGTGATTTTTACACTAAAGGTGCTAATGGTGAACGTGGCTTACAACCTTTTGATATGCAAAAAGCCGTTGACGAAAAAGCCGACTACGTGGTTTTTAACGGAAAAGTAGGCGCTCTTACTGGCGACAATGCATTAACAGCTAAAGTAGGCGAAACCGTGAGACTCTTTGTTGGTAATGGTGGACCAGGATTAGTATCTTCCTTTCATGTTATTGGTGAAATATTCGATAGAGTACATGTAGAAGGCGGCGACCTTATTAACGAAAACGTACAAACCACATTAATTCCTGCCGGTGGCGCTGCCATGATGGAGTTTAAAGTTGAAGTACCTGGCACATTTATTTTAGTAGACCACTCTATTTTTAGAGCCTTTAATAAAGGAGCCTTAGGAATGCTTAAAGTTGAAGGAGAGAAAAACAAAACACTTTATTCTGGCGAAATACGCGATGATATTTACTTACCAGAAGGTCCTGGAATACAAAACATGCCAACAACAGATGAAATTATAGCTTCGGAAATTCCCGCAAAATCGTTTGAAGAACAAATGGAATTTGGAAAACAAGCCTATATGCAAACTTGTTTTGCTTGTCACCAAGGTGAAGGCCAAGGTATTCCACATGCCTTTCCCCCTTTAGCAAAATCCGATTATTTAAATGCAGATGTAGATCGTGCTATCGGTATTGTTCTTCATGGTAAAACCGGCGAAATTACAGTTAATGGCGAAACTTATAATAGTGTTATGACAAGACAAATGCTATCTTCAGATGAAATAGCAAACGTACTAACCTATGTATACAACAGCTGGGGTAACTCTAAAAAAGTAGTTACAAAAGAAATGGTAGACAAAGTAAAAAACAGTAAATAATTAATATTATGAAAAACCTAACCTTTAGATTCTTGCTTGTTTTGTTGGTTGTCCAAACATTGGCACATAGCCAATCTAAAGGTATGGTTTTTATAGAAGGTAGCCGATATATTCCTCTATATGGCAGGGACTCGACGGTTGTAGAAGTTAAAAATTTCGAAATGGACATCTACCCTGTTACAAATTTAGAGTATCTCAATTTTTTAAAAGAAAATCCAAAATGGCAAAAATCTAACATTCTAAAACTATTTTCGGATAAAAGCTATTTGGCAAACTGGAATTCTAATTTAGAATTAAAACCTACAGAAAATTTAAACAGTCCAGCAACCTATATATCTTGGTATGCAGCTAAAGCCTATTGCGAATGCCAAGGTAAGCGCTTGCCAACCGTAGACGAATGGGAATATGCAGCCATGGCAGACGAAACCACAAGAGATGCACGCGTTAAACCATCGTTTAATAAAAAAATACTAGCTTGGTATGAAGCGCCGCACTCTAATGAAGACACTATCGGGTTACACCCGAAAAATGTTTGGGGTGTTTACGATTTACACGGTTTGGTTTGGGAATGGACACTCGATTTCAATTCTGTTTTAATTACAGGTGAATCGCGAAAAGATGTTGATAAAGATTCAAATTTATTTTGCGGAAGCGCCTCTTTAAACGCCACCGATTTAATGAACTATGCTGCCTTTATGCGCTATGCTATACGCGGAAGTTTAAAAGCAAAATACGCTATGAAAAACCTAGGTTTCCGTTGCGTGAAACCTGTTAAAAATTAATTATTATGAAAGCATTAAAATTCATCCTTATACTATTTACTTCAGGGTTGTTACTACAAAGCTGCAAGTCTGATAAAAATACTGAAGTTTCTCAAGTTTTTAAATGCCCAATGGCCTGCGAAGGTGATAAAACTTATAGCACATCAGGGAATTGCGCTGTTTGTAAAATGGATTTAGTAGCCATTAATGAAACAGCTAAAATTATAAAAAACGACGATAACATTTCCGAGGAATCGATATTTAACCTAACCTCAAAATGGCAAACCGAAGAAAACAAAACCATTGAACTCAAAGCACTAAAAGGAAAAACTTTAGTGATGGTAATGATTTACACCTCGTGCAAAGCAGCATGCCCAAGATTAGTTGCCGATATGCGAAACATTGAAGCACAACTTCCTCCTGAGAAAATTAAAGATATTCAGTTTGTTTTAATAAGTATCGATCCATTAACCGATACACCAAAACGCTTAAAATCTTTCGCTATTGAGAATATTATGGATGGTGAACAGTGGATGTTTTTGCAAGGCACAGAAAGTAGCGTTCGCGAATTTGCTAATGTACTTTCTATGAAATACAAACAAATTTCTCCTATCGATTTCTCGCACTCTAATATTATAAGTGTGTTTAATCCGGCTGGTGAATTAATACATCAACAAGAAGGTTTGGGAGTTGATAATAAAGAAACTATTGAAACCATACTTAAAACAGTGCATTAATAGGTGTATTACATTTCTGTTTACAACTAAAACAAAACCTTTTAATCTTGTTTTTTTCGAATTAAATTAAACAGTATTAAAGTGATTCCGAAAGGCAATAAAATACTGAAATAAAACAATAATTGGTAATAATTTGGTAGCAACCCGCTTCCTGTAAAAAACTTATACCCCTGAATAAGCAACATTAATTCCGTTAAAACAAAACCTCCTAAAAAACTATATATCCCAAGATAAGCAGTTTTAGAATAAGAGAGTAAATTGTTTTTCAGAATGAAGGCAAACAAAAACCCAGAAACCACACCAAGCATTAATAAATGGATAAAACCAATTATAAAATTGCGATGTCCATAAACCGCATTGGCAAATTCCGAAAAAATAGAAGATGCTTGACAAATGGTTTTTAAAACAAAACACAACACAGCAAAACGATACAAATTAATTACGACAAGATTATCTCCACTAGCCACTTTATTCTCCTTAAACTTAATAAGTTTTACAAATAAAACAAGTAGAACTAATTGTAACACAACGCCAACACCATTTATCAAAGGGAATACCATATGCGGTGCAAACCATTGAATAGGTAGAGCAAACGTTAATACAGTTGACACGATTAAAACCCAATAGAAAGCACTAAATAATTTAGAATTTCCTATTTTAAAAAGATGAAAAAACACAGCCAAAACAGCAATTAAAAACCAACCATTAAATTGAAAATGTAAAAAAAATTGAATTGCTATTTGATAAAACGCAGAAGCTTGCCCCAACATAGAAACAGCAGGACCTAAACACCAAACCCCAATAGTAGAGGTTACCATAAACACGAGCGCTGTTTTTAATAAACGGCTAGTAACTGGTGATTCCGTTTTATGATGTTTCCAAACTAAGTAAGCAAAATAATAACTACAAAAAATATGCAAGGTTGAAAATGAAATTGAAACCACAGCATAACCTTGAAATGGAAAACTTAAAACCATACCCAAAACAGCAAACTGAGTAACCCAAAATAACTTGTTGTATACCGGCTTTTTTTCAGGAATAAAATAATGTACAATACAAACATAAAGCATTAAATACACCCAACCCAACATAGCAACATGAGAGTGCGCATGGGTTAAAAACCTATAATTTAAACCTATAGAATTTAAAAAGGAATAACGTAAAGCTAAACCCAATAAGGCTGCAATTAAGAAATTAAATAAACAAATTACTACTAACTTTTTAGGCATTATTATGGTTTCTGGCACACTAAATATAGTAAACCTTTTTATGGTAAATAAATATAAAACTAATTGTGCAACACGAGTATAGGTTTTGGTAATTTAGAAATATTGATTTTAGTATTTCCTTTTGAAAACAAATGCTCTAAAAAGCCTTCATGCCTTACAAACAAAGCCATAAAATCAACAGTATTTGTTTGCAAATAACCTAATACAGCATAATCTATAGGTACCATGTTTACAACATTATATTTACAATTTAATATAGATAAGCTAGATCTATCTTGTTTTACTATGTCTAGATTTTCTTTATTCGGCATAAGCCTTAAAACATTGAGGTGTAATTGATAGGTTTCCATAAACTCTAACAAATCGGTAAATTGATTTCCGTCTATAACATCTCTAGGCCCTACAGATAAAAGTAACTCTTTAATAGGTGTAAACCTGTAACCTTCTGGAATAGCCAATATTTTACAATCCACTTTCCTGATAACATTAATGGTATTACTGCCTAATAAAATTTCTTTGGCACCAGTAACACCATTGGTTCCCATAACAACAAAATCTATATTTCTGCTTACTACAGCCTGATTAATAGCATCAATAAATACATCAAAATCAATATGAATTTCAAATTGATAATCGAAGTTTTTATACGTATTCTCTAATTCTGCCTTTAGCACATAAAGTTTCCCTTTAGGCTCTCGCGTAATAGATTGATAAATACTTTCACCAGGGAAACGCATTAAATCATCGGAAGTGAAACTCCCAATTTTATGCACATTCATGAGATGAAATTTACATTTTTGATTCTTAAAAAAATGCATGGCGTAATGTATGGCGTTTATGGAATTAGCCGAAAAATCCGAAAGTAAGAGTATATTTTTCATAATGTTGCCGATTAGTCCTTCAATTTATTTTAAAAAAACTAAAAAAAACATGACCAAAATCACATAAACACCAATTAAACAAATAGTTAAACACTTAAACCTTATTAAAAACCGATACTTATAGACAAACAAAAACCCTAGAATATTGTTAGACCAATACTCTAGGATTTCGGAATTAAAACAACAATTACACTGTGCGTTTAAGCAAAACGTTTCTCTAATTTTATCGCCTCTGGAAATAAAATATTATTTTCTAAATGTATGTGTAAATGCAAATCTTTCTCAAACTCATCAAGCATAGCGTAGGTTACTTTATAAGTATTACAGGCATCTGCCGGCGGGTTGTAATTATCTGTAAGTTCAGCTATTTGTCTAAAACGTTCACCTTCATTATCATGTTCACTCATCATCATAGCTATTGGGTTTTTAACTGTACCAAAATGTGGTGCTTCAATAGCGTTATGATCTAAAGTTGCTTTTACCATTTTTTTTACAAAAGGAAAAAGCACAAGTTCTTCTTTTTTTAGATGAGCCGATAACTCTCCTGCCGAAGCTGTAAACAATTCGTTCACTTTAAAAAGTTCGGGATGGCGTTCTCCATGCACTCTACAAAGCTTATCTAAAAACTGGCGCAGCACCGGTATTTTCTCTTCCACATATCTGTGGTGCGTTTTTTCAATATATTCTGCCAGTAAATCTAATGGCCAAGATTTATAATCTATAGATTGGCCAGTAGTTGTGCTCAGTACAGACTCCAATTCTTCTAATAACATATTACTATCTATTCCCTTTTTTTCGCAAGCAGCTTCCACAGATCGATTACCATTACAACAAAAATCTATTTTATACTTAGAAAAAACAGCAGCAGTTCTAAAATCTTCTGCTACAAATTGCCCGATGTGTTTTTGTGCGTCTTTATGTAGTGTTTCCATAATTATTTTATTTCGGATAAATTTATCCTATTTATATTCAAATTTTTTTATGTCTTTAAAAATGCAGATCCCGATTTAATATTAAGCGCCAACTCTTCTAAAGTTGTGTTCTCTAGCATATTCTGAAGTTCATCTCTAACAATTTTAAATTTATCGTGTGCCGGACATGGGTGATTCTCATCGCATTTTTCCAAGCCTAAACCACAGCCTATATAAATACTGTCACCATCGATCGCTTTTACAATTTGGGCTAATTTAACCTGACTAATTCTATCTTTTTGTATTTCAAAACCACCGTAAGCCCCTTTAACAGAACTCACAATATCATTACGTACTAAAGATTGTAATATTTTTGCAGTAAATGCCTGAGGCGAATTAATTTTCTCGGCTATTTCTTTGGGACTAACACGCTTGTCTTCATAGGATTTTGTAGCAATAAAAATTGCTGCTTTAATTCCGTACTCACAAGCTTTAGAAAACATAATACTTATTTTATAATACAAATATATGAAGATATTTTTAAATAGGATAAAAACATCTTTATTAAATTTTAAGAATATTTATTTTTAAACCAAACCTTCTGCCATTCTCGTTTCAAAATTAAAAACATAACTTCTTCCGATAGTTTTAAAACATCATCTCCATTTAAAGCTTTCACATCTTTTTCGGGAACATCTATAATGTAAAGCAAATTTAAATACTCGTTAAATTTTTCTTGAATAAGCCTGTAAACCGTTTCATGAAGCAGTAACTTCAAGCTAGACGGTAAAACTTCTTCATGAAAATCTAAATCTACATTGGCCAACAAAAAATCTTTGTTAAGCTGTAAAATCAGTTTTTTATATAAATTTAAAGCATTTGCTTCTTCAATTAAATTATCAAAACTAGTGGGTAACTGCATCATGTAAATTTACACTTCCGTGGAAAAAATAAAAACTTAAACCGTACGGTTCATTAAATTACTACCAAACGTTTTAAGCATGGCTTTTTTATCCTCTGAAATATTTAAAGATTCCAACACCGCAAAGGCTTTTTCAGTATAAGCTAGTATTGCTTTTTTAGTAGCTTCCGCCGAACCTGAATTTACAAAGTATTGTTTTGCAGTTTTTATTTTAGCTGTAACATCTTCTGGATTAGAAGCAAATAATTGGCTTAATGCCTTAATATCTTCCTCATTAGAAAACTCTAAAGCTTTTAAATATAAATAGGTTTTTTTATTCTCAATAATATCACCACCAACTTGCTTTCCAAAGGTTTTTGGATCACCAAAAGCATCTAAATAATCGTCTTGTAATTGAAATGCTATACCTAAATAACGACCAAAACTATAAATATTATCCTGATCTTCTTTTGAAGCTTTCGCAACAATGGCTCCCATTTTCATGGCAGCAGCAACTAAAACCGCAGTTTTGTATTCAATCATTTTCAAATACTCAGGTACACTAACATCTGTTCTAGTTTCAAAATCAACATCATATTGCTGACCCTCACAAACCTCTAAAGCCGTTTTACTAAACAACTTAGCAAGCTCTAAAAAAACCGGAGCCTCGTAATTTTCAAAAAGTTGGTACGCCATAATAAGCATAGCATCTCCCGAAAGTATAGCTGTATTTATATCCCATTTTTCATGCACCGTTTCATGTCCTCTACGCAAAGGTGCATCGTCCATAATATCATCATGAACTAAAGAGAAGTTATGGAACACCTCAATACTTAAAGCGGCATTTAAGGCATTTTTATAATCGTCTCCAAAAATATCGGCAGCCATTAAGGTTAAAACTGGCCTTAATCTTTTGCCGCCTAACTCCAAAATATATTGAATTGGCGCGTAAAGATTTTCAGGCTCTTTTACAGTAGAATACGTTTCTAAATATTCTATAAACTCGTGTTGGTATTTTTCTATTGAAAGCATCGCGCAAAAATAAAGGAATTGAACATATTAAAAACCCTGAAAGTAAATTTAATATTAAAAAATGATTAAAACTCAGGAAACTATTTTTGTTTTTAAAGTTTCCTGTTGTACATTTGCCACGAATTATGAGAGAAAAAATAGTACATAAAGCCACCGATTTGTTTTTAAACCTAGGGTTTAAAAGCGTTACAATGGACGATATTGCTCACGAAATGGGCATTTCTAAAAAAACCATTTACGTGCATTTCGCCAATAAAACCAAGTTAGTAGAAGCGGTTTCTTTTTCTGTTTTCGATGTTATTTGCAATGGCATAGACAATATTTGCTGTAATTCCATAAACCCTATTGAGGAATTATACGATATAAAAATGTTTGTAATGAATCATTTAGAGAGTGAAAAATCGTCTCCTCAATTTCAACTTAAAAAATATTACCCTCAAATTTATGCAACGCTGCATTTAAAACAATTTGAAAAAATGCACGATTCCGTTAGTGATAGCCTTCAAAAAGGTATCGACACCGGCCTATTTCGTGCCAATATAGATATCAATTTTATTTCTAGAATGTATTTTAATGGAATGACGGGTATTAAGGATGGCACCATTTTTCCAACAGATTTATTCTCTATGGATTACTTAATGGAAAGTTACTTAGAATACCACTTAAGAGCCATTGTTACCGAAAAAGGATTTGAAACTTTAAATAAATTTATAACAAAAACTCAATCATAAAATGAAAAACAAACTAATTATATTTTTTAGTTTATTAGTTTCTATAACGGCTATTTCTCAAGAAGAAACCAATAGCTTTTCTTTAGATGCTGCTATAAATTTTGCCCTTGAAAATAATAGAACGGCAAAAAATGCTTCTAGAGATATAGATGCCGCTAAAGAACAAAAATGGGAAACTACCGCAGCAGGTTTACCACAACTTAATGCAGCCGTAGACTACCAAAACAGTATAAAGCAGCAACTACAAGTTGTTGAAGCCTCTGCTTTTGGTGGTCCAGAAGGCGAATACACAGCACTTGCTTTAGGCTTGGAACAAAGTTTAATTGGTTCTGCAACGCTAAGTCAGTTACTTTTTGACGGTTCTTACATTGTTGGTTTACAATCGGCCAAAGTATATTTAGAAATATCTAAAAATGCTAAAACTAAAACAGATTTAGAAGTTAAAAAAGCAGTAGTTAATGCTTATGGCAACGTTTTGCTAACAGAAGAAAGTGTTGCTATTTTAGAACGTAATAAAACGGCACTTCAAAAAAATCTTGATGAAATTACCAAAATTTACGAAAACGGTTTAGAGGAAGAAGAAAGTGTAGAGCAATTAAAAATAACATTATCTAGCATTAAAAGCACCCTAAACAATAGCATTAGATTGAAAAAAGTAGCTTACCAAATGCTTAATATCACTTTAGGTTTAGATATTGATAACAATACAACACTTACCGATAACCTAGAAACGTTAACGGCTCAAAACATCGATTTAGATTTAATTGATAATCCATTCAGTGTAGAAAACACCATAGATTATAAAATTGCCGAAAACGATAAAACATCTAAAGAACTATTATTAAAATTAGAGAAATACAAAAATCTACCTACGCTTAGTGCTTTTTTAAGTGGTGGTTATAGCGCTTATAGTCCTGAATTTACGTTTTTCAATAGTGATCAAAAATACTACGGTTATGCCATTTTTGGAGCTAAATTAAGTGTGCCTATTTTTACGTCTGGAGCAACAAAATCTAAAATGCAACGTGCTCAAATCAACTTAGAAAAAGCTGAAGACGATTTAACAGAAACCGAGCAACAATTAAAACTTCAAATTGCATCGGCTAAAAGTGATTATCAATTTGCTATTGAAGAGTACACCAATAAAAAGGAAAACTTAAACCTTGCCGAACGTATTGAAACTAAAAACCAAACCAAGTTTTTTGAAGGTATTGCTTCTAGTTTCGATTTAAGACAAGCACAAACGCAACTTTACACAGCACAACAAGAGTTTCTACAAGCTATGCTTAATGTTATAAACAACAAAGTAGCTTTAGAAACCATAACTAGTCAAATAAACTAATTCATCATCAAAATAAAATTTACTAAAATCAACAATACAATGAAACATATATATTCACTCTTAGCCATAGCGTTAGTTCTTTCTTCTTGTGGTAGCGAAAAAAAGCAATCTGTAGAAGATGTTATTGCAACTAATAACCTAGAATTAATTCACCAAAAGAAAGCCGAGTTAGAAACTATTGAGCAAGAACTTGCAGGGCAACTAAAACTTCTAGAAACAAAAATTAAGGAAATAGACCCTCTAGAAAAAATTCCTTTAATTACTACTTTTGAAGCTAAACACTCCGTATTTCAACACTATGTGGAATTACAAGGTAACGTAGACACAAAACAAAACATTGTTATTTATCCAGAATATTCGGGCGTTTTATCTAATGTATATGTTAAAGAAGGCCAACGTGTAACTAAAGGACAATCGCTTGCTAAAATTGACGATGGTGGATTAAACCAACAATTAGCTCAATTAAAAATTCAAACCGCTTTAGCAAAAACAACCTTTGAACGTCAAGAACGTTTATGGAACCAAAAAATAGGTAGCGAAATTCAATACCTACAAGCTAAAGCTAATTACGATGCACAAGAGCAAGCTGTTGGACAACTGCAACAACAGTTAAGTAAAACTATTGTTAGAGCTCCTTTTTCAGGAACTATAGACGATGTTATTACAGAGCAAGGTAGCGTAGTCTCTCCAGGACAATCGCAACTTTTTCGTATTGTAAACCTTCAAGACATGTACATTGAAACTGATGTGCCTGAGCGTTACATTACTGAATTAGCACCAGGGAAAGATGTAAAAGTAGACTTCCCTATTCTTAACAAACAAATAGATGCTAAAGTGCGTCAGGCAGGAAACTTTATCAACCCATCAAACCGTACGTTTAAAGTTGAAATAGCTATCGATAATAAAGACAGAAGTATTAAACCTAACCTAACGGCAAAGCTTAAAATTAACGATTACACCAACAACAGCGCTATACTTATTCCGCAAAGTATTATTTCAGAAAATGCTGAAGGCAAACAATATGTTTATTCTATTAGCGACAAAACGGATAACCAAGCTAAAGCAAAACGTGTTTTTATTGAAACAGGAAAAACGCAAGGCGATTACATAGAAATTCTTTCTGGACTAGAAAACGGAAGCGAAATTATAAACGAAGGTGCCAGAAGTGTAAAAGATGGACAAAGTGTAAAGATTTTAAACATTGAATAAAATCATTCTAAATTCTAGACCAATAATACTAACGTCTAAAGATTAAATACTGATGACTAAAAAGAAGAAAGAAGTACTAAAAGAATTTCGCTTAGCGTCTTGGGCAATAGACAATAAAACAACAATGTATGTTTTAATTGCGCTCATACTTTTTCTCGGAACAGGTTCTTACTTTAGCATGCCTAGAGAGAACTTTCCAGAAATTAAAGAAACTAAAATTTATATTAGTTCTATTTACCCTGGGAATACTGCCGAGGATATTGAAAAACTAATAACCGACCCAATTGAGGATAAATTAAAAACCTTAAGTAATGTTGTTGAAATCACCTCAACATCGCAAGAAGATTACTCTATTGTAGTTGTAGAATTCGACGAAAAAATTACTGTTGAAGCTGCCAAACAAAAGGTTAAAGATGAAATAGATTCGGAATCTTCGGGAGAAGATTGGCCAACATTTAACGGAGCTAAGGTAGAACCTAATGTTTTCGATTTAAGTATGTCGGAAGAAATACCCATTCTAAACATTAATATCTCTGGAGATTATCCTGTAGATAGACTTAAGGAGTTTGGAGAATATCTTGAAGATGAAATTGAAAACCTTCAAGAAATTAAACAAGTTGACATTCGTGGTGCTCAAGAAAAAGAAGTTGAGGTTGCTGTAGACATCTACCAAATGATGGCTGCTCAAGTAAGTTTCGACGATATTATTAATGCCATCGGAAGAGAAAACATGACTATGTCTGCCGGAAATTTAATTTCTAGCGGACAACGACGTACCATTCGAATTTTAGGTGAAATTGAAGACCCGAAAGAACTAGAAGGCTTTGTTGTAAAATCTGAAATGAACAACCCTATTTACTTGAAAGACGTTGCTAAAGTCAGCTTTAAAGACGAAGACAAAACTACTTACGCTAGAGAATTCGGACACCAAGTGGTAATGCTAGACGTTAAAAAACGTGCTGGTAAAAACATGGTAGCAGCAGCCGAACAAATAGAAGTTATTGTTAGTGATGCCATAAAAAACGTATTTCCACCAGATCTAAAAGTTACTATTGCTAACGACCAATCTTCTAAAACCATTGGGCAAGTAGACGATTTAGTAAACAACATTATTTTTGGTATCATACTAGTTGTCACCGTTTTAATGTTCTTTTTAGGATTTAAAAATGCACTTTTTGTTGGGTTTGCGATCCCGATGTCTATGTTCATGTCTTTAATGATATTAGACTTATTAGGCTACACCATGAACACCATGATTCTTTTCGGACTTATCATGGGGCTTGGTATGCTGGTAGATAACGGTATCGTAGTAGTAGAAAACGTATATCGCCTTATGAGTGAAGAAGGCATGAGTCGTGTTGAAGCTGCTAAAAAAGGGATTGGCGAAATTGCTTACCCAATTATTATATCTACAGCAACTACAGTTGCCGCCTTTATTCCTTTAGGTTTATGGCCTGGCGTTATGGGGCAGTTTATGAAGTACTTCCCGATTACGCTTTCGGTAGTTTTAGGATCTTCATTATTTGTGGCTATCTTTTTTAACTCTGTTTTAGTATCTAAATACATGACAGTTGAGGATAAAAATATGCCTTTAAAACAAATTATAAGAATTTCAGTAATATTTGGAGTCATCGGGCTCTTAATCATGCTCTTAGGCGGTACTTATAATGCCTTAGGAACACTAATGGTATCTGTTGTTGTTCTACTTTGGATTTACCGTTTATTCCTTAGAAATTGGTCTAATAGCTTTCAAAATAAAATATTACCTGTTTGGGAGAGAGCTTACGAGAAATCGCTACGTTACGCCTTGAGTGGCAGAAAGCCAATACTTATCACCGTTGTTACATTTATCTTGTTAATTGTAGCCTTTATGGGCTTTGGCGCATCGGTAGGAAGTCAACGTACTAAAGTAGAATTTTTTCCCGACAATAAACCAAATCAAATTATTGTTTATATCGAGTACCCTGAAGGTACAGATATTAAAAAAACCAATGCCATTACAAAAGAAATCGAAGGTCGTGTTTATAAAATCTTAAACGACGATATGTACATGAGTGGAGATTTCAACTTTTTAACAGAAAGCGCTGTGTCTCAAGTTGGTGAAGGCGCTGGAAATCCGCAAACCGATGGTGGTTCTGCTGCAGAAATGCCACACCGTGCTAAAATTACCGCGAGTATGCGCGAGTACAAATTTAGAGAAGGTGCAGATAGTCAAGAACTACTTAAAAAGGTGCAAGCCGATTTAAAAGATGTTTATCCTGGTATTGCTATTTCTGTCGAAAAAGACGCCAACGGACCGCCTGCAGGTTACCCTATTAACGTTGAATTAGAAGGAAATGATTATAGCGAACTTATTGCTACGGCAGAAAGCATGCGCGATTTTATAAACTCTAAAAACGTACAAGGTATAGATGAATTAAAGATTGATGTAAATAAATCTAAACCATCCATGCAAGTTATTGTAGATAGAAAGAAGGCCGGAGAACTAGGTGTTTCCACAGGGCAAGTTGGTCAGCAATTACGTAATGCAATTTTCGGATCTAAAGCCGGTATTTATAAAGAAGATGGTGAAGATTACGATATTTATGTACGTTTCAATAAGGAAGACCGTTATAATACTAGTGCTATTTTCAATCAGAAAATGACATTTAGAGACATGGCTTCTGGGCAAGTTAAAGAGATTCCGGTTTCTGCAGTTGCCAAACAAAGCAACACCTCTGGTTTTAGTGCTATAAAACATAAAGATGTAAAACGTGTTGTAACACTTTACTCTGCATTGGCTCCTGGTTATACCGATGCCGCTGCTATTGTTTCTAAAATACAAAATGAAATGAAAAGCTTTACCCAAAAGCCTTCTGATGTTACTATAGATTATACGGGGCAAATTGAAGAACAAAACAAACAAATGGCCTTTTTAATGGGCGCTTTTTTTACAGGTTTAGGTTTAATTTTCTTCATATTAATATTCCAATTTAACTCGGTGTCGAAACCAGGAATTATTATGCTAGCCATCTTTTTAAGTTTAATTGGTGTGTTTGGAGGAATTGTACTTACAGGAAGCTCTTTCGTTATCATGATGACCATGATGGGAATTATTTCACTTGCCGGAATTGTAGTAAACAACGGTGTGGTACTATTAGATTACACCCAACTTTTAATAGACAGAAAGAAAGCGAAACATAACCTAGAAGAAGATCAGTATTTACAAACAGCTGAACTTCTAGAAGCTATTATTACAGGAGGAAAAGCACGTTTACGCCCAGTATTATTAACAGCTATCACAACAATTTTAGGGCTAGTACCGTTAGCTATTGGATTAAACATTAACTTTTTCACCTTATTTAGTGAATTCAACCCTCATATTTATATGGGTGGAGATAACGTTATTTTCTGGGGACCATTAGCATGGACCGTAATTTATGGTTTATTTATTGCAACCTTTTTAACACTAATAGTTGTACCTATTTTATTTTACTTAGTAACAAGGTCTAAAATGAAAATATACAGCAATCGCGTTGTAGCTTTAAAACCAATTGATAACAAAGAAGTTTTTAATACGAATAAAAGAATAGAAGATTAATTTAATTGTGTGACTAACTCGATTAATAGCGAAAACCCAGACTTTCTTAATTGAAGCGTCTGGGTTTTTAGTTTTAGGAAAGCATCTGTAATCGCTAGATAGACGTATGCTCATGAAATTTTTTCGCGACACCTCATAGTCGGTATGACTTAAAAATAAGATAATTATATAAACTAAAAAGCCTCGTAAATCGATTGATTTACGAGGCTTTTAATATTAATAAACACTTTAATTCTTATTTTAAAACAAATGTTAATCTACCAAATACATAACGTCCGTTAAAACCAAATTGAGAGGTTCTACGTGAAAATATAAATTGATCTCCGTATTGAGAACCTTCAAAAGGAACCTCATCTGGATAAACATCTAATAAATTATTAGCTCCTGCTGTAAGTTTTAGGTTATCAGAAAAACTATAAGTTAAAGATAAATCTGTAATAATTTTTTCTCCGTAAGTAACTGGTGTAGTTGAACCTCTAAAATCAGGATCATTTACCGAACCAAAATAAACATTACGTAACATAAAATTCCAATCACCATTAGAGTAATTATTCGTTAAATTCACCTTAGCTCTTGGCATTGCATCTTCAATATACCCTTTAAGTGTTTCATCTAAAATTTCTGTTCCAAGAATAGATTTAACATTCTTTACTTCTGTTTTAGAAAACGTTCCAGATAATATATTATTTAAAGTTCCATTAGCACCAATACTTGTTTTATGATCTATTACAATATCTAACCCTCTAGACTCTGTATCAAAACCATTAGTAAAGAATTTAGCAGCACCTGCAGCTGCAGCATCAAAAATTTCTTGTTGCTCTGTTGTAGAAGGTGTATAACTTCTTGTTATACCAACCCTATCATCAACATTAACCATATATCCATCAATAGTTATTTTTAAACCAGCGCTCGGTATTTTAGCAGTAAACCCTAAACTAGCGTTAAAAGAAGTTTCTTCTTCCAGTTCTGGAATCGACAACAAATCGGCTAATCTACTATTATTTGCAAAAGTCCCTTGCTCAATTGGAATACCTGCAACAAATTGCGTTGCGGTAGCATTAAAATAAATTTGATGTAAATCTGGAGCTCTAAAACCCGTACTTATTGCACCACGTATTGCTGTGTTTTCTGATAATTTATATCTAGAAGATAATTTCCAGTTGAAGGTTTCTCCAAAATCGTTAAAATTCTCGTAACGCAATGCTGCACTTAATAAAAAGGCATCTGTTAAATCTGCTTCCAAATCAACATAAGCAGCATAACTATTCCTATTTTGATCCACTTCATTTTCTGGTCTATATCCAGGAAAAACTTGAGCCCCACCAGGAACACCTTCACCAAAATAACTCGTTACAATATTACTCGCATCTGTGTAGTTTGTAACAATTTCTCCGTTTGTATCATATTTTGAATAAGAAGCTTCTTCACCTGCAATTAACTGATAATTTTCAAGCCTATATTCCGCACCAAAAGCAACATTTAAACCTTCAAAAGTATCCTCATAAAAATTTGATAAATCGAAATTTGTAGTGTTTTGAGAAAAAGAAAACCCACCTGCTTCAAACTCTCTTGGTGACGATGCACCTAAGGTTGCATTAACCGTATTCTTAATTGTGAAATCGAAACTATTTACACCATAAGTGTTAGAGAAATCGATATCCCAATCACCTATTTTTCCTTTAATACCTGTTGCTAAAGACCTATCAATAACGCGAGAAGAAATATGTGGTAAGAATCCATCAGGTAAAGCCGCTGTATTTGCCCTTCCATCTGTATAGGCTGGCCTTCTATGAAATCCTGCTGCAATACCATCTCTAAAACTCATGCCGCCAAAAGAGTAAAACGCAGAACCATTATCATCTAGAGGTATTTCCATGTTCATCATAAACTGTCCACTTCTTAATTTAGACTGTCCAACTTTCATTCTAAAATCATCACGAGTTAAACCACGTTGTGCCAATTCGTAATCAGAAATAGGAGAAGAATTTGCTGTATCACCAACAAAAGTTGCCGAATCTGAATTAATAATATCTAAAAAAGAATTGCCTGCCGCAACACCATTATCATAAACAGTTTGTAATGTTGGATCTAAACCTGCAACGTAATTAGCTAAATCACTTGGATCCATAGCAAAAGCATTATCATAACCTAATGTTCTAGTAGCAATATCAAACATAGTATAAATAGGTTGCCCCATTGAATCACTTCTGTTGGTTGCTCCTCTTGTACTTAAAGAACCCGTAAAGTTAATATATCCGCCATTATCTCCTAAATCTAAACCGTAGTTAGCATCTAATTGAAATTTTTCACCATCAGTACCACCATCATTATATTGATTAGAGTGCTTACTCATATTTGCACCCGAATTCACGTTTAAAGTCAGCTCGTTTGTTGCTTTTTTAAGAACAAGGTTAATCACCCCAGCAATAGCATCAGAACCATATTGGGCTGCCGCACCATCCCTTAAAACTTCTATTCTTTCAATTGCTGCCGTAGGAATAGAGTTCATATCTGTACCAACTGTACCTGTACCAACTGTACCATTTACATTTACTAATGATGATTTATGCCTTCTTTTTCCATTAATTAAAACCAAAACCTGATCTGGCCCTAAACCTCTTAAAGAGGCTGGATCAACGTGATCTGTACCGTCTGAAACCGTTTGGGTTGTTGATGTAAATGAAGGCGCTACATAATTTAAAATCTCAGTAATAGTTGTTTGCGGTCCTGATGTAGCAATTTGCGACATATCAATAACATCTACTGGCACCGGTGTATCAATAGATGTTCTAGATTTATTTCTAGATCCAATTAACACCACCTCATTTAAGGCAACACCAGATTGCATGGTAACGTTCATAACCATACCTGTAACGGTTTTGTCTTGCGTTTCATAACCTACGTACGAAAATACTAAAACATCACCTGTTTTTGCTTTTACATTATACTTTCCGTCAAAATCTGTGGTTGTACCTGTTGACGTACCTTTTACAATTACAGAAACTCCGGGTAAGGCACCAGAATCATCTTTTACAGTTCCCGAAATTTCTTGGGCTAATGCCGCTCCTGATAGACCTATACAAAATAGAAACATCAGACATTTTAAATGTAGAATTTTACTCATAGTTATAATTTATTTGAATTAGTTCTAGCTAAGATATACATATTATCTTGTAATTTAAACACTTACCGATAAAACATTACTTACAAAACGGCTTTTTAACAGTAAAAACTTACAAGTAAAAAAATCTATTTTTAATCATTATTTCATAAACCTAAAAAGAAATAATCCTCTCAACCCCATGACACTCAACACGCTAAAAAATAAAAAAACAACTATTCAATTAAAAATAAAACGTACAATTAACGTTTTATTAGCGTTTGAGGATTATTTTAATTTTTCTAAAAAAAATGTTAAACTTAAAACGAAACCCCATATTTTGGTGTTTTTTCCAAAATCTGGGGTTTACATAAAACAGAAACGCTTAAATAAACATCTCTGCCAAAACAATAAAATGAGCTCTAGAATTTAAAAGCTAAGCTTGCATTTAAAACAGTACCATTAAATCCAAATTGATTTACCTCCCAAGGGTATTTAAAACGCCCTCCAAGATCGGTAACCACATCGCCTTTAGCATCCAATTCATCTGGATATACATTAAGTAAATTATTTACAGAAATATTACCCGATAGTTTTTCACTAAACTCATAACCAACAATTAAATCGGTGATTACTTTTCCGGCAAAAGTTTGATCTAGTGCTGGACTACTACCGTGTTGCCATGTAACTTCGCCAAAATAAGTGTTATTCAAAATAAAATTCCATTTATTCAAATCATAATCTAAACCTAATAACACTTTAGATTTCGGTCTTGATGATGTAATTCTAGCTTGCTCTTTTCTATTAAAGATATCATACCCGTTAGCCTCAAATAAAGCTGGAGCATCAATTTTACCTTTAATTGTAGTCTCATTAAAATTCGCCGCTAATGCAGCATTCAAAATACCTTCACCTAATTCAATATTAGTGTAGTTAACCACTAAATCAACACCCGAAGTATTAGTACTTACAGCGTTTACGAAAAACTTCAAACTTGTAATAGAATTAGCCACCAACACACTCTCAACAGGATTCATTGACGAGTCATCTCCATCAAACCCAATTTCACCAGTAAATAAAACACGATCATCAACTTTAACATTATAAAAATCCGCTGAAACAGAAAGGTTAGGCTTAATTTTATATGTAATACCAGCCGATATATTTTTAGACGTTTCTGCCGTAAGTTGTGGCACACCTAAATCTTCTCTAATAACAGGATCTACATTACTAAAGGTTCCTTGATTTGAAATACTCCCTCCAGAAACTAAGGTTTGCACATTACTTAAATATATTTGATGTAACGATGGCGCTCTAAACCCAGTACTATAAGAAGCTCTTATCGCACCCTTATCTCCTAAAGAATAACGCCCACTAACTTTCCATGATACGTTATCGCCAAAATCACTAAAATCCTCATAACGGATAGCTCCACCAATCAATAAATCTTCGGTAGGTTCCCATTCTAAATCTCCATAAACACCATAATTATGTCTATCGGCGCGCACTGCATTAGATGGCTGCAAACCTGGGAAAGATTGTGCATTACCATTCCCAGTAGGGTTGAAATAAGATGCAGCATCTCCAGCTCTAGCAGAAAAGTTTTCTTGCTTAATTTCTGCTCCAAAAGCAATATTAAGTTGCCCTAAATTTCTTGAGAAATCTAAATTCGCCAATGTATTACTAAACGTATAACCTCCAACTGCAAATTCTGTAGGACTGCTTGCTCCCAAATCTGGATTTAACGTGTTGTTCACATCGTAATCAATTCTATTTCTTCCGTAAGTCCCACTAAAATCAACATCGAAATTAAACAATTTCCATTTTACACCAGCTGTTAAGTTGTTATCCATAACATCGGTTTCAAAAGTAGGCTGAAACCCATTATAATCAGACCCCGCTTCATGTAATAAGTTATAAGGATCTCCCACCCAATAAGGCGCTCTGTATAAAGCAAAACTTGTTCCTTGTCTAGAAGTAAAACCACCAAAGGAGTAAAACTCACCAGAATCATTTTTAAAAGGAATTCCAGCATTAAAAAACAAATCGATTTTTTGTAATTCAGGCTGACCAACATTCATTCCTAAATCTGGATTATCAGCTAACCAAGCTCCCCAAGTTGGATCATTAGCCTCTACTCCAATTAAAGCATCTGATCCTGGAGACCCCGGTCTATTCGTTTTTTCTTGCTCATAATATCCAGCAGTAATATTTAAATAACCACCATTTTCACCAGTTAAACCTGTGTTTAAATCAACTCCAAAATTAAAACCATCGCCCTCAGTAGTAACACCAGAATTTACGTTTACCGTAGTATATTCAACATTCTTTTTTAACACCATATTAATTACACCAGCAATCGCATCCGATCCGTACTGAGCCGAAGCTCCATCACGCAAAACCTCGATACGCTCAATGGCTGCAGCTGGAATACTTTTTAAATCCACACCTACTTCACCTTTTCCAGGTGTATCATTAATATAAACTAAAGCACTTTGGTTTTTACGTTTTCCATTAACTAAAACCAATGTCCTACTTGGCCCTAAACCACGCAAATCTGCTGGATCAAAATGCGCAGTTGCATCAGATACGGCTTGGGTTGTAGAATTGAAAGATGGCACTTTATAAGTCAACATTTTATCTATTGTTGGTTGCCCGGTACTACGCATTTCATCTAAACCTATATTATCAATAGGCACAGGAGAATCTAAAATAGTTCTCGGTTTCGATCTATTACCTGTTAACACAACTGCATCTAGAGCAACACCAGATTGCATAATAACGTTCATTTTATTTCCACTAACAGTGTTTTCTTGTGTCTCATAACCCACATAAGAAAACACTAAAACAGCACCGTTACTAGCATTAATAGAATACTTACCATCGAAATCCGTGGTAGTTCCACTAGACGTTCCCTTTACAATTACCGATACACCTGGTAATGCTCCAGAGTCGTCTTTAACCACACCGGTTACTTGCTGTGCAATTACTAAAGCTGGAGCACCTAAAAAAAAGAGGAACATCAACCATTTTGTGTTCAAAAATTTACTCATAATGTTATTTTATTTAAAAGTTAGTTAATGCTAATATATGGATATAATTATTTCATTTACAAGAATATCGCAAAATATTAAGCTTAATTATTAGATTTTAATAGCTTTAAACACAAAAACCTAAAACATCAGTAAAATACAAATTCATATTATCACCTCATTACACCTATACAATCTCAACCTATTTTATCTCCTAACAATTTTAAAAGCTTCATTTACTCAAAAAAACAATTATAAAAATTTATACTCCGGCCTATTTCATTAAATTTGCACCTCAATTTTACAACAATGTACAGAAGTCATAATTGCGGCGAATTAACAGCCACACATATTAACACAGAAGTAACCCTATCTGGTTGGGTTCAAAAATCTAGAGATAAAGGTTTTATTGTTTGGGTCGATTTACGTGACCGTTACGGTATTACACAACTTGTTTTTGATGAAGAGCGCACTAGCAAAGATTTAATAGAGCAAGCCCAAAACTTAGGCCGCGAATTTGTAATTCAGGTAAAAGGAACGGTGATTGAACGTGCTTCAAAAAACCCAAATATCCCTACAGGAGATATCGAAATATTAGTTTCTGAGCTCGAAATTTTAAACCAATCGGTGCTCCCTCCATTTACTATTGAAGATAAAACGGATGGTGGTGAAGATATTAGAATGAAATATCGTTATTTAGATATTCGTCGTAATCCGGTAAAAAATAGTTTAATTTTCAGATCGAAAGTTTCTCAAGAAGTTAGAAACTATCTATCTAAAGAAGGTTTTATTGAAGTTGAAACACCATATTTAATAAAATCTACACCAGAAGGCGCAAGAGATTTCGTAGTACCATCTCGTATGAATGCAGGAGAATTTTACGCCCTTCCACAATCGCCACAAACCTTTAAGCAATTGCTTATGGTTGGTGGTATGGATAAGTATTTTCAAATTGTAAAATGCTTTAGAGATGAAGATTTACGTGCCGACCGTCAGCCAGAATTCACACAAATTGATTGTGAAATGGCCTTTGTTGAACAAGAAGATATTTTAAATGTTTTTGAAGGTTTAACCCGTCACTTACTACAGGAAGTTAATGGTGTTTCCATTGATAAATTCCCAAGAATGCTTTACGATGATGCCATGCGTTTATACGGAAACGATAAACCAGACATCCGTTTTGGAATGGAATTTGGCGAATTAAACGCAGTAACTCAACACAAAGATTTTGGCGTTTTTAATAATGCAGAATTAGTTGTTGGTATTGCTGTACCAGGAGGAAATAGCTACACAAGAAAAGAAATTGATAAATTAATAGATTGGGTTAAGCGTCCACAAGTTGGTGCCTTAGGCATGATTTACTCGCGTTGTAATGATGACGGAACCTTTAAATCTTCAGTAGATAAGTTTTACGATCAAGACGATTTAGCAAAATGGGCAGAAGTTACCGGAGCTAAACCAGGCGATTTAGTTTGTGTACTTTCTGGCGACAAAAATAAAGTACGCGCGCAATTAAGTGCTTTACGTATGGAATTAGCAGAACGTTTAGGTTTACGCGACCCGAAAGTATTTGCTCCATTATGGGTTATCGATTTTCCTTTATTGGAACTTGATGAAGAAACTGGACATTACCACGCCATGCACCACCCGTTTACATCTCCTAAACCAGGTCAACTAGAATTACTAGACACAAACCCAGGCGATGTAAAAGCAAATGCATACGATTTAGTTTTAAATGGAAACGAAATTGGAGGAGGATCTATTCGTATTCACGATAAAGAAACACAAGCCACAATGTTTAAACATTTAGGCTTTTCTGAAGAAGAAGCAAAA
The DNA here is from genome assembly GCF_900112395.1 of Algibacter lectus. Lineage (GTDB taxonomy): Bacteria > Bacteroidota > Bacteroidia > Flavobacteriales > Flavobacteriaceae > Algibacter > Algibacter lectus. Next base: position 427,178 of record NZ_FOLN01000003.1, on the reverse strand, counting down.
GCACAATTTGGTTTCTTAATGGATGCTTTTCAATACGGAGCACCGCCACACGGTGGTTTAGCTTTTGGACTAGACAGATTGGTTGCCATTTTAGGAGGCCAAGAAACCATTCGAGACTTTATTGCTTTCCCAAAAAACAACTCAGGACGCGATGTAATGATTGATGCACCTGCTCGAATTGATGATGATCAATTAACAGAATTGAGTTTAAAACTTAATTTAAAATCATAATATTAAAATCCTGCTTTTGCAGGATTTTTTAGTAAACTGAATATATGAAAAACTTAACCTTCTTTCTATTAGTTTTCGCTTCAACAATAGCCCTAGCTCAAACTATAACAGGCCCAGAATTATTAAAAAGATCAATCCAGTTTCACGATCCAAATAACAATTGGGAAACTTTCGATGGTAGTTTTATAGTAAGTATGAAAATGCCAAACAAACCCGAACGACAAAGCAATATTACAATAAGTTTACCTAAAGAATATTTTTCTTTACAAACCATAAAAGACAGTTTGGTAATAGAATCTGTTATTAATAAATTAGACTGTACCCTATCCATAAATGGGAGTACCGATTTATCTGAAACACTAAAAAAAGAACACAACCTAAATTGCAAACGTGCTAATTTATTTAAAGACTACTACACCTATCTGTATGGTTTGCCAATGAAATTAAACGACGAAGGCACCATAATACACCCAAACGTAACTCAAAAAATATTTAAAGGAAAAGACTATTTAGTTCTAAAAGCAACCTACTCCAAAGAAGTAGGTAAAGATACTTGGTATTTCTATTTTAACCCAGAAACCTTCGCCATGGAGGTTTATCAGTTTTTTAAAGATGAAACTAAAAACGATGGTGAATATATTTTGCTAACCGAATTAGAGACTATAAACGGAATTAAAATGCCAAAAAATAGGGCTTGGTATTACAACAAAAACGATAAGTATTTAGCTACCGATATTTTATCGAAAAACGCATCAAAATAAAATGCCTAAACAAACCGTTTTAAAACAGATACTTATTTGGAGAGCTAAGCATATTTCCAAAAAGCAATTCGTATACCTATTAAGTATCATTATAGGTTTTACCGCAGGTATGGGAGCGGTTGTTTTAAAGAATTTAACCCATTTTATTCAGCATTTATTAGAGGCTAAACTAATAAAACACTACCATCACGCCTTCTATTTCCTATTTCCTATTCTAGGTTTAACCTTAGTGTATTTAGGTATAAAATATATTATAAGAAATAAGGTAAGTCACGGTATTCCTTCTACGCTTTACGCTATTTCAAAACGTAAGGCAATCATGAAACCTTTTCAAATGTTTGGCTCTATTTTAACCGCGCCACTAACCGTTGGTTTTGGTGGGTCGGTAGGACTGGAAGGGCCAACCGTTGCAACAGGCGCAGCATTAGGCTCAAACATTGCCAGAATGTTCCATATGAACCAAACCACAAGAACACTACTTGTAGGTTGTGCTGCTGCTGGCGCCATGAGTTCTATTTTTAAAGCTCCCATTGCGGCTATTATTTTTGCAATAGAAGTGTTTAGTTTAGATTTAACTATTGCGTCAATGCTACCATTATTATTAGCTTCTCTTTCGGCAATTTTAACTTCTCAATTTTTCTTTGGAGACGATGTAATTTTACCATTTAGAATTGAAGATAAATTCTACCTTTCCGACGCACCATTTTACATCCTTTTAGGGGTTATAGCTGCTTTTATTTCTATTTACTTTACTGAAGTTTATGATCGCATCCAAAAACTTTTCGATTCTTTAAAATCGCCTATTAAAAAACTAATAGTTGGTGGTACCGGTATTGGTTTGCTAGTTTATTTAATTCCGCCATTATACGGTGAAGGGTTCGATGTAATTAACAACCTCATTGTTGGAACTCCCGAAAAAGCTCTCGAGAATAACATATTTGGTTTAGACCTATCAAATATCTGGAATGTTGTTGTTCTCCTTATAGCTCTTATGCTTTTTAAAATTGTTGCTAGTGCGCTTACTTTTGGAGCTGGTGGTGTTGGTGGTATTTTTGCTCCAACCTTATTTATGGGTAGCATTATGGGGTTTTGTTTATCTAAAATCATCAATCATAGTGGTTTATTAAACTCACCGCTTTCCGAAAGTAATTTCACCTTAGTTGGTATGGCCGGACTTTTAGCTGGAGTATTACATGCGCCACTTACAGCAATATTTTTAATTGCAGAACTTACAGGAGGTTATGAACTTTTTGTACCGCTAATGTTAACATCGACCATATCTTTCAGTATTACAAAATACTTTAAACCACACTCTGTTTACAACATGGAATTAGGCCGAAAAGGAGAATTAATAACTCACGATAAAGATCATGCGGTTCTAACTTTAATGGACATTGATAGAGTTATTGAAACCAACTTTACGGTTTTATATCCAACAATGACTTTAGAAGAAATTATTCAAAAGGCTGTAAAAAAATCAAAACGAAATATTTACCCCGTTATTAACAAGGAAAGCAAAAAACTCGTAGGCATTATTTTACTAGATGATTTACGCTCAATTATGTTCGATCAATCCCTTTATAAAGAAGTTACCGCTTCAGACTTAATGCAAAAACCGCCAGAAGTTATTAATTTAGATAAGGATAAAATGACCGATATTATGAAGAAATTCCAAGACAGTAGCGCATGGAATTTACCGGTTAAAAAAGATGGAAAATATTATGGTTTCATTACAAAATCAAAACTTTTAACATCATACAGACGTCAATTAATTAATTTACAAGCCGAATCTTAAATCTAATTTTTTATTCAAAACTTAAAATTTGTCCGATAATATCATGTAATGCCAAAAAAATTATTGAAATTCGTGTATTGGTGTCAAAACATGTAAATACAAACCATGATGAGTAAATGATACAGACGTTTAGTAATTTTTAATCATGCCTACAACTACTAAAAAAAGACTACGTAAATTTTTAATTTGGAAATACAAACATGTTTCCGAACCTCAATTTGTATATATTCTTAGTATTCTAGCTGGTTTTTTAGCCGGAATGGGCACAGTTGTACTTAAAAACCTCACACACTACATCCGTTTACTTTTTGAGTACGAAACGTTCAAAAATCACCACCACGCGCTCTATTTTATTTTTCCTATCATTGGGTTACTACTTGTGTATATTATAAAACAAACTTGGCTAAAAAAGCATATTGGCCACGGTATTTCTTCAACACTACATGCTATTTCAAAGTTAAATGGCATTATACCGAGATATAATATCTACGCATCATTAATAACAGCACCGTTAACAGCTGGTTTTGGTGGTTCGGTAGGTCTACAAGGCCCTGCAGTTAGTGTGGGTTCTGCGTTAGGGTCCAATGCCGCTCGCCTGTTTCATATGAGCAGTAAAACAAGATTACTACTCATTGGCTGCGCTGCTACGGGAGCTATGGCATCTATGTTTAAAGCCCCAATTGCGGCCATTGTATTTGCTGTAGAAATTTTTAGTTTAGACATTGCTTTCACATCACTAGTTCCTTTATTACTCGCGTCAGTTTCAGCTGTATTAACATCATATATGTTTTTAGGAACCGATGTTTTACTTCGTTTTGAACTAACTGATAAATTTGAAATTAAAGACATCGGTTTTTATGTACTTCTTGGTTTAGTAACCGCCATAGCATCAGTATATTTTTCTAAAGTTTTTTTCGCGATTACTAACTTTTTTAAACAGTTTGAAAGTAGAGCGGTCCGCCTTATCATTGGTGGTTTAGCCATAGGTACCATGTTGTATTTTATTCCGCCATTATATGGTGAAGGTTATGGGTTAATGAACAACCTATTAAAAGGCGACCATTTGGCTGCTATTGGCAGAACACCTTTTGATTTAGACCTCTCCAATATATGGATTGTTATAGCCCTACTTATTGGTATTTCAATATTTAAAGCCATTGCCATGACAACGACTTTTGGAGCTGGTGGTGTTGGCGGTGTGTTTATCCCAACATTAGTTATGGGTAGTGCTTTAGGAAATGCTTTTGCCAAAATTATTAATAATATCGGACTCGGATTTCACGTTTCAGAATCTAATTTTACGCTTATTGGAATGACAGGTTTAATGGCAGGTGTACTACACGCACCACTTACAGCTATTTTCCTTATTGCTGAAATTACGAGTGGTTATGAGCTTTTTGTACCATTAATGCTTGTTTCTGCTATATCTTTCAGCTTTACAAAATATTTTATTTCGCATTCTATCTACACATTGAAATTAGCTGAACGTGGCGAATTAATGACTCATGATAAAGACCAAAATGTACTTATGGTTTTAGATATCGATAAAGTTATTGAAACTAATTTTATAACGCTGAAGCCAGAAATGAAATTGGGAGATATCCTGAATAATGCAGTAGCAAAATCTTCTAGAAACCATTTTCCGGTGGTTAATGACGAACATGAATTTCTTGGTGTAATTAGACTAGATGATGTACGACATATTATGTTTAATTCTGATTTATATGAAACCGTAACAGCCGAAAGCCTTATGCATGCAGATGCCGGAATTATAGATTACGATGCCGATAACATGAACACCATAATGGAGAAATTTAAAACCAGTGGTGCCTGGAATTTACCAGTTATTAAAAAAGGTAAATACTTTGGATATATTTCTAAATCTAAACTTTTAACCGCATACAGACAACAGCTTATAAAATTCACAAAATAACGCTGTTCACCATAAAAAAAGAATAAATTAAAGCATGAAATACCTTATCACAATATTAACCATAGCGGCATTTACCAGTATTCTTCTCGGATTTTTTTTAGAAGTAGATTACGCTCAAAAACTTATAGGTTTTGGGGTTACCGGACTCTTCTTGGTTGTTTTCCCTATATTTTCATACTACAGATGGAAAGATAAAGACCCTAAAGATTATATGCTTACTAAGGAGAATTTAGAAAAAATGAACGCATCGCAACGCGACAAAAAATCTTAAATCCCGAAGATTTTATTAAGATAAACATAGGCTAACTACCTCCGTTTCATCTTTAAATTCTCAAATTAAATTTACTCTTAAAACAACACATGAAATACACAACACTTCCAAATACAGATATAAAAGTTAGTAAAATATGTTTAGGTTCCATGACATGGGGAAACCAAAACAGTGAAGCTGAAGGTCATTCACAATTGGATTTCGCATTAGAACAAGGTGTAAATTTTATTGACACAGCCGAACTTTATCCTGTTCCTGCAACAGCTGATACACAAGGCAGAACTAGTACAATTATTGGCACTTGGTTGAAAAAAACAGGGCACAGAGAGAAAGTAATTTTAGCGTCTAAAATTGCAGGTGTTGGCGATTACACAGCTCACATTCGTACAACTGGTTTTAGTCCGGAATCTATTCACAATGCCGTTAATGGTGAATTAAAACGCTTACAAACCGACTATATAGATTTGTTTCAATTACATTGGCCAGAAAGACAAACAAATTACTTTGGAACACGCGACTACAAACACAATCCGGACGATGCTTGGGAAGATAATTTTAATGAGATTTTAAATACTTTAGATAGTATTATCAAATCTGGTAAAATTCGTTATATCGGTATGTCCAACGAAAAAGCCTGGGGAGCCATGCGTTACCTAACAGAATCTAAAATTAACAACTTGCCCAGAATGGCAACCATACAAAATGCCTATTCTTTAATAAACCGTGTTTTTGAAGGTGACATGGCAGAAGTTTCAATACGCGAAAACTTAGGCTTACTCGCCTATTCACCTATGGCATTTGGAGTGCTATCTGGTAAATACATAAAGGGAACCGAAGCTAAAAATTCTCGACTTAACCTATTCCCTAGATTTGCAAGATATAGCAGTCCGCAAGCTACCGAAGCCACAAAATGCTACTTAAAAATAGCAGAAGACAACAATATGTCGCTTGCAGAAATGTCGCTTGCCTTTGTTAATCAACGTCCGTTTCTTACTAGTAATATTATTGGAGCAACGAATTTAGAGCAATTGAAAGAAAATATAAACACTATTAACATCACTTTAAACGAAGATATTTTAGAGCAAATAAACGCTGTACATGCAGAGATACCAAATCCCGCCCCGTAAAAAACAATTCCTTTTTATAAACAACGGACTTAGAAAAACAGATTTTATATTTATTTAAAATGAATATAAAAAACAATTTTGAATGACAACTATGTAGTGTTTTATACTTATTTCCAATAAATTAATAACCTTTTAAACACAGTACCAGATTTCACGTTAGCCAATGCGTTTCAACATTAAAACACTAATTACAGTTGCTGTTATATTGCTTTTAGTAAGCTCCTATTCTATATATCACGAATACCTTGAGACAAGCAGGATATTGCGACTTACAACTGCTATTAGTTTTTTTATTTTATTTCTTATAAATAAAGGCTATAAATACTACAAACTTCTGTTTGCTTTTTTATGTTTTGTAGTTTCTGATGTCTTTATGCTATTCTATGAAAACATTGTACTGAACAAACTCACATCCATGGTAACTGTAATAGGTTATGTTACCCTAATTAGCTATATAATTAAAAAGGTACAGGTAAAAAACCTTAATAAATATGTTATTAGTTTTTTTGTTGCTTTAATTCTTTTTAATGTTTACAAACTATACGACATTATTCACACTATTAAATACGTGCTTTTAGATCATGTTCAAGAAATGTTACTCTATATGTACGGAGCCTCATTAATAACCATGTGTGCGTTATCTGTTAATCATAATTTTAAAGAAAACACTAAGCGATCTATGTATTTCATGCTTGCAACATTTAGCTTAGCACTATCAGATCTTTGTGCTTTTACAGGCTACTACCACAAGATTTATTCAGTTTACTACGCAGATCGAGCTTTTTACATCTTAGCTCTATATTTTATTGTTCGCCACACGCATCAACTCTCACAGAAGGGAGACGAACCTATATTTTTCGTAGAATAATAAGCCTCTTCAACTTTTATTCCAGTAAAAAAAATAACAACTTAAAAAGCACTTTATTTCACTAACAGACAAACAAATAAGCCACAAAAACAGCTAATAATACAATATCCTTATGTGATAAAGAAATGTTAAACTCGATATAACGATTAAACACTAGAGTTTTTATATGGTCTAAATGGTATTAATAACATTAAAAAAAATATCATGAAGACTATATTAAAAACAACAATTGTCCTTTTATTAGTATTAGGTTTTTCAGCAACAAGTGTCGCACAAAACAATAAAAAAAACACAAAAAGAACAACTGTTACTAAAACCGTAACAAAAACAACAACCAAGGCAAAGCCTATTTCACGAAGTAAAGTCACTTACAAAACACCTACAAGAAAAGTAGTATCGGTTAGAAGTATACCAAAATCTTCTGTAGCCATAAAGCACAATGGTGTTTCTATATACTATACAAACAATAAGTTTTTTAGATTAAATGGTGGCCGTTATTTGCCAGTTGTACCAAGTGTTGGTTTTCAAATAAGAACACTTCCAGTAGGCTACAAAAGAGTTAATTTTAACAACAGAAGTTATTATGCACACAACGGTATTTATTTTGTGAAGGTAAATAACTACTATGAAGTCATTACTCCAGAAATTGGAACTGTAGTTTACGAACTACCTGAAGATGTTGAAAAAGTAACTATCGATGGTGCTAGATATTACGAATTTAACAATGTGCTTTACGAAAAAATACAAGTAGATGGCACAAGAGCTTACGAGGTTATTGGCTTTGTTGAAAACTAATTAACCGTTTTTTTATACGGCGTAAAAAGAACTTATTCGTCTAAAAACTCGAAGCCTTCTAGCCAACTTACAGCAGCCTCGTGCGTAGAAAACACTTTGTATTTATACTTTTTATTTCTAGCAATTGCACCATAAAGCGTGCTTATTGCGGCAGTTGCGGGGCTGTTTATTACAACAGCGCTTACTACTATAGTGTAGCATTTTAAAGACTCTGTTTTTACTTTATTAAAGGATTTTAATGCTTTGTATGAAAATGAAAAGGTAGCGTCTCTAGCATCGACCATGGTTCTTAATTGCCTTGGGTAACTTGTTTTCTCTTGAAAAGATTTTAAGTAACCAACGATGTCGTGCATACTAACATCGTCTTTAAATTGAGTTTCTAGAATCTTTAATTCTTCGTTATAAACGGAATGTATCATGCGAGGTTAAGTTTGTAAGATTTCGTTTTTTTTGGGGTCTGCAAAGGTATACATTAAAGATTATTATATTTAACATGATTACCGTAAAGTACTAAAAATTAACGAAACGCAACTAATTTAGTCGACAAACTGCGTTAGGGATTGGAGCATTGTTGGAGCTCTTTTTGTGTGGTTGCACCTATGCAACACAAAAAAGCGACTGCGGAAAGCCCGACCCTTGTGGTAACGCCTAGAATATGATTCATAAAAAAACCCTTACTAGATATTAGTAAGGGTTTTTTATATTATTTAATTTGATTACCATCTTCATCGAAAAAATGGTATTCTAGATACGTGTAAGCATCTCTTGGTAAAATTTTAACCCATTTTTTGTGTTCAAAAAACCATTTTGAACGCATAGATGGAAAGCCCTTGGTAATAAAGGCTGCTATAAAAGGATGTGTGTTTAAAGTCAACTTTTTATAGTCTTTTTTAATAAGTCTTTCTAGGTCGTGAGTAATTTTTTCCACGATACCTATTGGCGCTTCTACCTCGGAACCATTAATTATTACGTCGGGATTTTCCTCTCGTGTTTTAATGTTCATTTCTGGCCGAACGCGTTGTCTCGTTATTTGTATTAGTCCAAATTTACTTGGTGGCAATATTTTGTGTTTTGCCCTGTCATCCTTCATTTCGTCACGTAAGTGATTGAAGAGTTTTTGCCTGTTTTCAGCATTGGTCATGTCTATAAAATCGACTACAATTATGCCTCCCATATCGCGTAAACGCAATTGGCGAGCCATTTCGGTAGCTGCGATTAAGTTAACCTCTAGCGCTGTGTCTTCTTGACTGTTGGCTTTATTAGATCGGTTTCCGCTGTTTACATCTATAACGTGTAGGGCTTCGGTATGTTCTATTACCAAATAGGCGCCTTTTGCCATAGATACGGTTTTACCAAACGATGTTTTAATTTGTCGTTCGATGCCGAATTTTTCGAAAATCGGGGTTTTGGACTGGTGCAATTTAACGATTGATTCTTTTTTAGGTGCAATTTCTTGCAAATAGTCTTTAATTTGATCGAAAAGCGTTTCATCATCCACGGTAATTCCTGTAAAGGTGTCGTTGAATATATCTCGTAAAATTGATGAGGCTTTATTCATTTCGCCCAATACTTTACTGGGGTGTTGTGCTTTCGGTAATTTTTTACACATTGCGGTCCAACGACCTAACAATGTTTGTAAATCTTTATCCAGTTCGGCTACTTTTTTGCCTTGTGCTACTGTACGAACAATAATACCAAAACCCGGAGGGGTTATGCTTTTTACCAATCGTTTTAATCGGTCTTTTTCTTCACGGTCTTCTATTTTTTGAGAAATAGAAATACGGTTTGAGAAAGGAACTAAAACGATATATCTACCAGCAATAGAAAGCTCTGAGCTTATTCTAGGGCCTTTTGTAGATATTGGTTCTTTTACTATTTGTACTAATAGCGATTGGTTTGATTTTAAGGCATCGACAATTTTACCGTCTTTATCGATGTCTTTTTCAAATGGGAAATTTTTTAAAGAAAAATCTTTAAGTTTACCTGTGCTTACACGTTTTGTGAATTTTAAAAGTGAAGGTAGTTTTGGCCCTAAATCGTGATAATGCAAAAATGCATCTTTCTCGTAACCTACATTAACAAATGAGGCATTTAGACCAGGAACCGTTTTTCTTATTTTGGCAATAAACACATCGCCAACCGAAAAATTGTTACCATCTTCATCTTTCTGTAATTCAATAAGTTTTCCATCTTTTAATAAGGCAAAATCAACATGCTCGGAACTAGATCGAATAATCAATTCTTTATCCATTTTGTTAATTTTTATCCACCTCGAAAAAACCGAGACAGATGGATTATACAATATTTTGGTTTGGTAAATTGCTTCACCAAACTCACAGGATTTTTTAATAAATCTGTGGAGTCCATTATTTTTAATTGAATGAACTCATTTCAAAGAACTTTGTTTGTTTTTTAAAACCAAAAAAAGTAGCTAATCTAACTACTTTTTTGATTTATTTTTTCTTCTTGTGACGGTTAGCGCGTCTACGTTTTTTACGTTTGTGAGTTGCTACCTTATGTCTCTTACGTTTTTTACCACTTGGCATAAATAGAGTGTTTTAAAATTAATAATTCTGTAATACTGAAGCGATTCCAGTACTTGTGTTTTTATTTTACGTCTACATTTGTTTTAACGCCTTCTACAAATACTTTTGCAGGCTTAAATGCAGGGATGTTGTGTGCAGGTATTTTAATGGTAGTATTTTTTGAAATATTTCTACCTGTTTTTTCTGCTCTAGTTTTTATGATAAAGCTACCAAAACCTCTTAAATATACATTATCTCCACCTTCTAAAGAAGTTTTTACCTCTTCCATGAATGTTTCAACAGTTGCTTGAACATCTCCTTTTTCAATTCCTAACTTCTCAGAAATTTTTGCTACTATATCAGCCTTTGTCATTATTGCTATTATTTTTAATGTTACTATAAATTCTAAAAGGGATGCAAATATAGGAATTAAATTTTCAATATTTCAAACCTAATTCATTAAAATTTAAGATTATAAACGTTTATTTTTGCAGCCGCTATAAATTCGATTATGATATTCTCAAAAATTTTAATTAACTGGTACTCAATAAATAAGAGAGAACTACCATGGCGAAAAACTACAAACCCTTTTTACATTTGGCTATCTGAAATAATTTTACAGCAAACTCAGGTTAAGCAAGGGTTACCTTATTATGACGCTTTTACCGCTAAATACCCTACCGTTTTCGATTTAGCAAACGCAAATGAAGACGATGTTTTAAAACTTTGGCAAGGCTTAGGATACTACTCTAGAGCCAGAAATTTGCACGCTACAGCGAAACATGTAGCAACCAACTTAAATGGCAATTTCCCAAACACCTATAAAGAACTCTTAAAACTAAAAGGTGTTGGCGATTATACCGCAAGCGCTATAGCTTCTATTTGCTTTAACGAAGTTGAGGCTGTAGTAGATGGTAATGTTTACAGAGTACTATCTCGCTATTTTGGTGTTCCGACACCTATAAACTCCAGTAAAGGCGCAAAAGAATTTAAATTACTTGCACAAAAATTAATAGACAAGAAACAGCCTGCAGAATTCAACCAAGCTATTATGGAGTTTGGTGCTACGCAATGCAAACCAAAAAACCCAGATTGTAGTGTATGTCCTTTTAGTAAAGGCTGCATTGCTTTTAATAAAAATTTAATTGGCGAGTTACCAGTAAAAATTAAATCGGCCAAGGCTAAAAAAAAGCATTTCAATTTTTTAGTTTTTATTTCTGAAGATGAGCAAACTATTTTACAACAGCGCCAAGGCAAAGGCATCTGGCAAAATTTATATCAATTCCCTTTAGTTGAAACGGAAAGTACTGTAGATCCAAAAAGCTTTAAAAGCTTAATAAAAACACACGAATTACTCGCAAATCAACAATTTGAATTACTCTTATATAATAAGGAGGCTATTGTGCACAAATTATCGCACCAACATCTTTACACTCAATTTTGGATTGTTAATGTTGGAAAACTCCCTATAAATGGTATTCCTATGGAAAACATTCGCGATTTTGCTGTCCCTATTTTAATTGGTGACTTTATTGAAGCTTTTAATTTTTAACTAATTAATACACACAAACAATATTTTTTTATTAATTTTAGAAAAAGGAATAGAAAATACTTTTTTGCAAAAATTACGATCTACTTCGGTTGATTTTAAATAAAGATAAATAGGAATTATTTATCTATTTTTGCTTTCTCTTAAAACAAGAAATTATGTCTGGAACATTAAATAAGGTTATGCTAATTGGGCATTTGGGCGACGAAGTAAAAATGCACTACTTTGAAGGTGGCGGCTGTGTTGGTCGTTTTCCTTTAGCAACTAACGAAACCTATGTTAGCAAGCAAACCAATGAGCGCGTTACTAACACCGACTGGCATAATATTGTTGTAAGAAATAAAGGCGCAGAAATTTGCGAAAAATATTTAAGCAAAGGCGATAAAGTATATATCGAAGGCCGTTTGAAAACCAGAAAATGGCAAGACGAAAAGGGTAACGATAGATACTCTACCGAAATACAATGCAGTGATTTCACTTTTCTTTCAACTAAAAAAGAAAGTGAAAGCAATGCTAACAACGCAGCAACACAACAAAAACCTGCCGCAGCTAGTCCGCAACCTGCAAGTAAACCTATTGAAGACGCCGATGACGACTTACCATTTTAATTTTATTCTCGATGCTTTTTCGAGAACCCTGTGTTTAACTAAAACTCAAGCTCTTGGATCCTGACCCCACAAGTTTAATCAGTTTATTTGTAGCAATAGATTTTTCTGTTGCCTTAGGATACTTATTATTATTTTTACTTTTATTTTGCTCTGCACTTATTTCTGGAGCCGAAGTCGCTTTATTTTCATTATCAAAATCTGATATTGAAGCCGATTTGGAAGCGAAATCTAAACGTATTCAAATTATTTTACAACTTCTTGAACGTCCAAAAAAACTATTAGCCACTATTTTAGTTGCCAATAATTTTATAAATATTGCAGTTGTTATTTTATTCGCCTACCTAAGCAGTAGTTTATTTGAAGGCATAACAAACCCCGTTTTAAAATTCACTTTAGAAGTTATCATTGTAACCTTCTTAATTTTATTATTTGGCGAGATTTTACCAAAAATTTATGCCAGCAGAAACAACTTAAAATTCGCCAGCTTTATGGCTTATCCGTTAAGAGTTCTAGATGTTTTGCTTTCACCTATTAGTTTACCTATGCGCAGCGTAACATTAGCCATACACAGTAAATTAGGTAGGCAGAAATCGAATTTAAGTATAGATCAATTATCGCAAGCTCTAGAACTTACTAGCGAAGAAGATACTACTAAAGAAGAACAACGCATTCTACAAGGTATTGTATCTTTTGGAAATACAGACACCAAACAAGCCATGCGGCCTAGAATAGATATTTTCGCTCTTAATATTGATCAAAAATACGTGGATATTATGCCAGAAATTGTAGAAAACGGCTATTCTAGAATTCCTGTTTACCAAGATAATATAGATAATATAAAAGGCATCCTTTATGTTAAAGATTTACTACCTTTTATAGACAGAAAACAATTTGATTGGGCTACCTTAATCCGTGAGCCATTTTTTGTTCCTGAAAATAAAAAGCTAGATGATTTGATGGCGGAATTTCAGGAGAAAAAAGTCCATTTAGCCGTTGTTGTAGATGAATACGGTGGAACTTCGGGTTTAATTTCTTTAGAAGATATTATTGAAGAAATAGTTGGAGATATTAGTGATGAGTTTGACGATGAAGATTTAAAATACTCCAAACTAGATGATAATAATTACGTTTTTGAAGGCAAAACAGCTTTAAAAGATTTTTATAAAATTATTAAAATTGAAGATGAAACTATTTTTGAAGACCATAAAGGTGAAGCAGAAACAGTTGCCGGCTTTGTTTTAGAGATTTCAAGAAGTTTTCCGAAGCTCAACAGTAAAATAAATTTTAAAAATTACGTTTTCACTATTGAGGCTTTAGATAAAAAAAGAATAAGACTCGTTAAGTTTACAATAACATAATTATGAAAAAGTTTTACGCGTTTTTTTTAGCCATAGCGTGCTTATCTTGTAATGAAGATTACATACCAAAACCCAAAGCTTTTTTAAGCTTAGAGTATCCTGAACCAAATTATTCTAATACACACTTAGAGGCGCTACCTTTTACGTTTGAAACAAATGCTTTAGCTGAACAAATTAAAGTAAAACCACTACGTGCTTCAACGGAAAGTTATGGTCTAAACATTGAATATTCAACATTAAAAGGCACCATTTTTTTAACTTATAAAGCTATTGAAAAGGATAAAAACAACTTGGTTGATTTTATTGAAGACGCACAAAAACTAACACTAGAGCACACCAAAAAAGCTGATGAAATCCCCGCTTATCCATATGAAAATAACGACCGAAAGGTTTACGGCTTATTTTCTGAAGTAAAAGGAAACGTTGCCTCCCCCGCGCAGTTTTACATTACAGATAGTATCAATCATTTCTTAACAGCTTCACTTTATTTTAAAACAAAACCTAATTACGACTCCATACTTCCAGCAGCTCACTATTTACAAAATGACATGAAACGCATTATGGAAAGTATAAAATGGAAATAAAAAAAACGCTTCAGTTTAAAAAACCAAAGCGTTTAAAATATATTACTTAGTAAAAGTGTTAAGCTTTTTTAGCACAACAAGCTTCTTTACAATCGGTAGCGCAACTCATTTTTCCTCCTTCTTTTAAACCTGCAGTACAACAAGATTTTTCACATCCTGGCTCACATGCTTTTGCAGTTTCTTTTCCTGCTGAAAAAGCATTTACAGTCTTCATATCTTTTACGCTATAAATATCAGCAACACTTGTTACTGTTTTTGTAAGAGATTCTGGAGAAACTTTAGCTTCATCATATTCTACCATTGCTAATTTTTTATCAAAATCAACTTTAGAAGATTTTACACCTTCCATTTTTGCTATTTTTTTCTCAATAGTAGCAGCACACCCCATAGCACAAGTCATACCTTCAATAGTAAATTCTGCTTTAGCATAAGTTGCGTTTGGATCTAATTGAGCTACAGCCTCACTAGCGTGTTCAACTGTTTTAACTTCAGCTTTAGCTTCATTTTTACAACTAAATGCAAAAATAGTAACCACTACAAGCATTAAAATATTCTTTATCATTTTCATAACTAGTTTTTTAAGTTTATGGAATAACAAAATTACTAAATCCTTGTTATTTAGAGCATAGAATTGAGATTTTTTATGATTCTTATAACAGACTGATTACAATATTTACAGTCAAAAAACATTTAAATATTATGATAAATCACAAATTTTCACGAAATTGAAAAGAACTAAACTATAAAAACCATGAAAAAAATGTCGCTCTCACTTAGATTCGGACTCGTAACAAGTGCTGTATTAATTGCATATTTCTTGGTGTTGGGACTATTCGATTTACACAAAAATCCTTTATTTAGCTTATTCAATTCTGTAATTACTGGTTTTGGCATATATGAAGTAATACGACTGCGTAAGCTACAAAACATTAACAGTTTTAGTTATGGTGAAGGTTTTAAAACAGGAGTATTCACTGGGGTTATAGCAACTTTAATTTTTACAACTTTTTTTTTAATTTACTCTACAGAAATAGATCTAAATTATTTACCCGAACTCACAAATTCCATGAACGGGAACTTCAACATTAATGCGGGTTTAATCATATTTATAGTTGCTGTAATGGGTTTAGCAACAACAGTAGTTTCAGCCTTTGTAATCATGCAACGCTTTAAAATAAGCCGAAATATGCCTGAAAAAGAATAAATCGTTTGTAAATTAATTAATTAGCAGTATATTTGCACCCGCTTATGGACAAAATAAGCACATTTTATAAACAAATTAATTAATAAAAACGTTACGCTATGTACGCAATTGTAGAGATAGCAGGGCATCAATTTAAAGTTGAAAAAGACCAAAGAGTTTTTGTTAACCGTTTAGCAACAGAAGAAGGTAAGGAAGTTTCTTTCGATAACGTTCTTTTAATTGCAGATGGTGACAATGTAACTGTAGGCGCCCCAGCTATAGATGGAGCACAAGTAAGTGCTAAAATCTTAAGACACCTTAAAGGCAATAAAGTTATTGTTTTCAAAAAGAAAAGACGTAAAGGTTACCGTGTAAAAAATGGTCACCGTCAATCTTTAACGGAAATCGTAATTGAAAGTATTGCTAGTTCTGGAGCAAAAAAAGCTGCACCAGTAAAAAAGGCAGAACCAAAAACCGAAGCTAAGCCAGCTGCTAAAAAAGCAAAAGGTAAAGCAGACGACTTGAAAAAAGTTGAAGGTATTGGACCAAAAATCGCTGAAACTTTAGCTGCTGCAGGAATTGCAACATTTGCTGAATTAGCAAAAACTGAAGCTTCAAAAATTTCTGAAATCATCGCTGATGTTCGTGGTAACCACGTAACTGACACATGGCCAGCACAAGCTCAATTAGCTGCTGATGGTAAATGGGATGAGTTGAAAAAATGGCAAGACGAATTAGATGGTGGTAAAGCTTAATTGCTAAATCACTTAAGTATAACAATATAAAACCTTAGATCATGGCTCATAAAAAAGGAGTTGGTAGTTCGAAGAATGGTAGAGAATCAGAATCGAAACGTTTAGGCGTTAAGATATTTGGTGGACAAGCTGCTATTGCTGGAAACATTATCATAAGACAACGTGGTAACACGCATCACCCAGGTGAAAACGTATACCAAGGAAAAGATCACACTTTACATGCTAAAGTTGACGGTCTAGTAAAATTTACTAAGAAAAAAGATAACAAATCTTACGTTTCTATCGAAGCTTTCGAAGCTTAGAAACTAACTTTCTTAATAAAATTAAAACCCTTTCTGTTTCCAGAAAGGGTTTTTGCGTTGACAAAAATTAATATTTTCTAAATGTTTTTTTAATGTTAACTACAGATTAAACTAAAGTATTTTCTTCTACACAGTTAACGTTAATTTAAAAAAAGCATAATCCAATTTCATTCTCATTTTTATTATTTCGTCGAGACAAAATAACTAACAATAATCATGAGAAAAAACAATGCAATTTTAATAATAACACTACTACTTTCGTTGACAGGAATATCACAAGAAGGTAATATTCAAGGTGTTATTACAGATAGCGATGGATTAAAAGTACCTTTTAGTAATATTATAATTGAATCTTTAAAAAAGGGAACAATTTCCGATGTTGACGGAAACTTTACACTTGTTGGAGTTCCTGCTGGTAACCAAACCGTAACAGTAAAATATATTGGCTATGATGATAGTAGCGCGGAAGTTAATGTAAAACCAAACGCAACTTCAACTTTAAACTTCACTATTACTCCAAAAGCATTAGAACTAGATGGCGTAACTATTACAAGCTATGTAAGCGGACAAGCAAAAGCGCTTAATGCACAGAAAAACAAACAAAACATCACCAATGTAGTCTCTACAGATCAAATTGGTAAATTTCCAGATGCCAACATCGGAGACGCTATAAAACGTATTCCAGGCATTACTATGCAAGTAGACCAAGGAGAAGCTAGAAACATTATTGTTCGTGGTTTAGCGCCACAATTAAACTCTGTAACTTTAAATGGCAGCCGTATACCTTCCGCCGAGGGTGACAACCGAAATGTACAAATGGATTTAATTCCAGCAGACATGATTCAGCTTATAGAAGTTAGCAAAGCAGTAACACCAGATATGGATGCCGATGCTTTAGGTGGTTCGGTAAACTTAGTAACCCGAACGTCTCCAGAAGGTTTTCGAGTTTCAGCTACAGCCGGATCGGGTGTTAACTACATCTCGAATAAAAAAATACTTAATGGTTCTTTTTTAATAGGAAATAGAAGTAATAACGGAAAGTTTGGATGGATGCTTTCTGCTTCGGTTAACGACAACGATTTTGGAAGTCATAATTTTGAAGCCGAATGGGAAGATGAATTCGAATATAACGCAAATGATGACGAAGATAATTTAGAGGAGGTAAACGTTAATCCTTATGCAAAAACCTTTGAAATTAGAGATTATATTGTACAACGTACACGACGTAGTTTTTCGGCTAACTTAGATTATAAGCTTGATCAAAATAATAGTATTTATTTTAAATCTATTTACAATTGGAGAGATGATCGTGAAAATAGATTTAGGTTAGAGCACGAAATTCTAGACGGCGAAGATATTGCTTCAGGCGATTTTACTGTAGATTCTAGTGGTAACTTAAGTATGTTCCCTATAGAAGCAAAACGCCAAACTAAAGGTGGTATTAACAACGATAGAAACCAAAACACCAGATTAGAAGATCAACGCATGCAAAACTACAATATTGGCGGTGCACACTTAATTAACAAACTACAAATAGATTGGATGGCAGCTTACTCTAAAGCTTCTGAAGAGCGTTTAAACGAGCGCTACCTAGAATACGAAAGTGAGTATACCATTAACTACAACAACGACTCTAGACACCCTCTATTTACTCCCGTTGACAATAACGATGCCCTTTACAATAGCTTTGAATTTGGTGAATTAACCGAAGAAAACCAATACACCGAAGAAAAAGACTTTAACGTTGTGGCGAATTTCAAGTTACCTTTAAACTTATTTGACGATAATAACGGATCATTAAAATTTGGTGTAAAAACAAGATTGAAAAATAAAAACAGAGATAACGATTTTATTGAATATAGCCCAGAAGACTCAAGCTTCGATCTATTAGGAGGTATCCCAACCAGAGATTACAGTAATCCAGATTTTTTAGCAGGCAATCAATATGCTATCGGGTCTTTTGCAACTACCGAATTTCTTGGACAATTAAATCTAAACGACGCTACTTTATTTGAAGCTGAAGACTTACCAGAAGAATACCTAACAGCAAACTTTGACGTCGACGAAAATGTATTTTCTGGTTACGCCATGACAAGCCAACAAGTAACCGATAAATTAAACATTTTACTTGGTATTAGATTAGAGCACACCAGTATTAACAGCACAGGTAACGAAATTATTTTTGATGAAGATGGTGATTTTGAAGGAAACAATAGTGTTACAGATAAAAACTCGTACACCAATGTTTTACCTGGTTTACATTTAAAATACGACTTAACAAAACAAACCGTTCTACGTTTTGCATGGACCAATACTTTGGCAAGACCAAACTATATTGACCTTGTTCCGTTTAGAGAAATAAACAATGAAGATGAAGAAATTAAGTTAGGAAACTCAGAACTAGATCCAACAACATCTATGAATTTTGATGTTATGGCAGAACATTATTTTAAATCTGTCGGTGTTATTTCTGGAGGTGTTTTCTACAAAGATATTCAAGATTTTATTTATGTTTTTCAATATGAAGATGAAAATGAATACGAAGTTTACCAACCTTTCAATGGAGACCAAGCTTCTATTTTAGGATTTGAATTTGCGTTCCAACGTCAGTTGGATTTCTTACCAAGTTTTGCAAGAAACTTAAGTGTTTACTTAAATTACACCCATTTATCATCTAGCGCAGATGGCATTAGAAATGAAGATGGCGAAGAACGTACAGATTTAGATTTACCAAATACAGCGCCAAATATGTTTAACGCATCGTTAGCTTATGCAGACAAAAAATTTAACGCTAGGCTTTCTGGTAATTATTCAGGAGCTTATGTAGATGAAATTGGCGGTCGTGCTTTTGAAGACCGTTATTACGACAAACAATTTTTCTTAGATTTTAACGCTGGTTATAAATTCAACAAAAATCTAAGTATTTACGTAAGTTTAAATAACATAACAAACCAGGCTTTACGTTATTATCAAGGTGAAAAATCGAGAACTATGCAGTCTGAGTCTTATGGACAACGCTTAACTTTTGGCTTAAAATACGATCTATTTAAAAGAAACTAAACATAATGAATTACAATAAAATAATATTACTAGGAAGCTTAACATTATTAACTGCATGCGGCACTCAATTCCCAGAAATTGCACCAGATGTTATTACAGAAAACACGTTGCACGATACTGATGACCCTGCCATTTGGGTAAACCCAAACGATGCCTCAAAAAGTATCATTTTCGGGACAGATAAAGAAACCAATGGTGCTATTTACGCCTTTGATTTAGATGGGAAAATTATAGAAAACAAAACCATTAGAAACATAAAACGACCAAACAATATCGATTTAGAATATGGTTTTAAACTTAACGACTCTACCCAAACCGATATCATCGCCTTTACGGAAAGAGAAAACAGAACCATCCGTTTGTATTCGGTGCCAGATATGAAACCTTTAGACAACGGTGGTTTTCCTGTTTTTGAAAATGAAACTACGCCAGAGTTCGATGCTCCAATGGGTATTGCGCTTTATAAGTCGCCAAAAACAAATGATATCTACGCTATTGTTGGACGTAAAAACGGACCAAAAGAAGGCTATTTACATCAATACTTATTAACTTCAGATAGTTTAGGTGTGCACTCAAAACTAGTTAGAACCTTTGGAACTTTTAGTGGTAAAAAAGAAATAGAAGCCATTGCTGTAGATAACGAAACAGGTATGGTTTATTATTCTGATGAAATGCACGGTATTCGTAAGTATCACGCTGAGCCATCGCAAGGAGATAAAGAAATTTATGCTTTTGGAGGTGAATATTTTGAGCGCGACATTGAAGGTATTGCTATTGCAAAATACGCCGACAAATCGTTTTTAATAGTATCTAACCAACAAGCACATACGTTTTGCATTTTCGATTTAAAAACAAATGCTTTTATTAAGGAATTAAATTTAGGCACTTTGGAAACCGATGGTTGCGATGTTACAACAGTGGCTTTAGGTGATAAATTTCCGAATGGTGTTTTTGTTTCTATGAATGATGAAAAGAATTTCTATTTCCACGATTTAGCAAAGTTGAAATTATTAGAATAAATCACTTTAAATTTTAATTAAAAAGGTTCTTTGAAAGCATTTCGAAGAACCTTTTTTTATGATTTTAAAATATCGCGTATAATTTTTAAGTGATGATTGGTATGGATTTCTAAAAAATGAACAGTCTGCTTTTTATTAAGCATGCCAAACATAGGGTGATTAAAATAAGCGTTTTCCGGAAGCGTTTCTAGTTTTTTAATATGCGTTCTAGCAACTTGTAACTGATTATGTATTTCTGTTTCTACAATCGTTTCTGGAGGTCTTACTGATTTTGGCGCTCTAGCTTTACCTCTTGGAAAAAAACCTAATTTAAATAACACTACGCGCATAAAGCTAAAGTTCGATTTATAGGTTTCGGGATTAGAATCTATAGCTTGCTCACTTACCGAATTAATCACTTTTAGGGCATGATCTAAATGCCAACCCACGGTAGATTTAGAAATTTGGCTATTCTTTTTATCTTTAGAAGAAACACAATTCTCCAGTTTAAATAACATTTCTATTAAAATAATACTCATTCAATGTTAATTTAATAATTTTATTGAAAGATATTGAATAAATCATTAACTTTAGAGTATTGTGTTTGCAATTCCTTAATGTTTAATTTAATACTTACGCCTATGCTACCGTTTAGATCTGAAATTAGAAATTCCCCGAACCAGCAAGCTATCAAGATTTTTTTGAGCGATGAATCGTTAGACTCTAGAATTAAAAAGCATTTAGAACATTTTAATGAGATTGAAACCATTGAAATTACAGAAAGTATCGGACAAAATAGAGTTAGCGAAAATATCACCGTAGTTTTAAAGGATCATGCCGATATTACCAAAATGAAATCGTCTATAGATTCTAGTTTATGGTGGTATTTTGAAAAAGACCATGTGGATTAATTTGGTTTGACCTTGTATAAAAATAATTCTATTTATTATGAAATAACACTTTATTTTAAATGATAAGGTGTTATTATTTTACGTTAAAATTAATACCAAAAAAATAAATGAGCTTAACAACCATTAAAAAATCGAACTTAGCTTCGGATTTAATTATACTAAAAGGCAAACTAGAATCTGAAGGTATTACCTGTTACTTAAAAAACGAGTTTACAACGCAATTAATGCATTATGTACCTACTTGTGAAGTTGAACTTCAGGTGTTAAATTCTGATCTAGAACAGGTTGAGAAAATAATGAGTGCCATGCAAGTTTAATTGCATTACTATTCAATAGGTCGCAGAACTTTACGCGATAGTAATTGCAGCGGCATCCTTTTTGTAAAGCATTTAAATAGGCTATGCTTTAATTTTTAACTGAAATTTCTTTGGAATTGAACAGATCCTGAAACAAGTTCAGGATTGCTTTGCAAAAAGATATAGCGGAAAGCGCGGTTTATTTTGGCCATTAAAAGCCAAAATAAAATTGCCCAAATTATACTAAAATAAGTGCTTTGGATTAAATATTTATTACTTTAGTTGCATGATATTAGTAACGGGAGGAACAGGTTTGGTTGGTGCGCATTTGCTGTATAAATTGACTAAACAAAACGAAAAAGTTAGAGCAATTTATAGGAGTGAACATAGGTTGCCGTTGGTAAAAAATGTATTTGAGTCTTTGGATACTGATTTTGAATTGCTTTTTGATTCGATAGAATGGGTGGAGGCAGATCTTTTGGATATTCCTGCATTGTTGGACGCTTTTTTGGGGATTACCCACGTCTATCATTGTGCCGCTTTTGTGTCTTTCGAGCCTAATAAATACCATCTTTTAAGGCGTACAAATATTGACGGGACTGCTAATATTGTTAACTTATGCTTATCGGAAAAAGTTGAAAAACTTTGCTACGTAAGCTCGATTGCGACTTTAGGCAGCGAGTTAAACAACAAGCCTGTTAGCGAGGAAACCATTTGGAATCCGGAAGCAGACAATAATGCTTATGCTATTACTAAATACGGTGCCGAAATGGAAGTTTGGCGCGGTACTCAAGAAGGTTTGGATGCTGTAATTGTAAATCCTGGTGTTATTTTAGGTTCTGGTTTTTGGGACAATGGCACCGGTAATTTATTTAAAAAAGCTAAAAAAGGGTTTCCGTTTTACACCTCGGGAACTATTGCTCTAGTTACTGTTAATGATGTGGTACGCGCTATGACAACTTTAATGAATAGCGAGATTGCTAATGAACGTTTTGTTTTGGTGGCAGAACATTGGACTTACAAACGTTTTTTAGAAACTTTAGCGACAGCTGTTAATGGGAAACCACCTAAAAAACTAGCATCAAGTTGGTTACTAAATATAGGTTGGCAATTAGATTGGGCCAAAACTAAACTTACAGGTATACGTAGGCAATTAACGAGAAATTTGGTGCGCACGCTATCTACCGATACGCAGTACAATAGCGATAAAATAAAAACAGCCTTAAATTTTGAATTTAAAGCTGTTGATGATATTATTCGCGAGACCGGACGTCTTTATCTGAAATAGGTTTAACTAATTTCGATTTTATTTTTGAAAGTTTTTGGCGGTCTACACTTTCAATTTTCTCCAACACATCGTCGGTAACGGTTTTATTTTCTTCTATAATTTTATTAAACTTCTCTTTTAGCAAGGTTGTGTCTAATAAAATTTCTTTTTGAAGACGTGTTTTAATAGAATCATGAAGTTTTAAATTAGAAATAGAATCTTTTAATGTGGTTAGCATTTGCAAAGAATCTTGCTTTCTTTTTCTAGCAACTTCGGCTTCTTCTTTTTTCTCTACGTCTTTATAAAACAACTTTAAGGCTTCTAGACTGTCTTTTACCTTTTGGTAAATTTCATCGTATTCCTCAATATTAAACGTGTAGTATTCGTTGCTTTCTGCAAACTGTAAACTATCTACATTATGTTTTTTAAACACATAGGTTTCTAAATCGACACCATGGCTTTCCATAATACGCTTATTAGCCATATTGGCGGAACCTACTATTTTTGCATCAATTAAAATATCGACCATTTTTTCCTTAGAAATTAAATTCTTAGGCTTTTTAGGCGCTTTAAATTGATAACAAGCTGTTACCAATAGCATGATGCTTAAATATGTTGAAAATCGGTTTAAAATCATCTATCGAAAGTTAATCTTTTTGCTGCTTTTACCTCGTTAAACTTACCATTTTGGTACACTAAAGCTCCATTTAAAAAAGTATGGGTTATTCTAGATTTAAAGGTAGCGCCTTCAAAAGGAGACCATCCACATTTATATAAAATATTATCTTTTTTAACCGTCCATGGGTTATTTAAATCTACTAAAACTAAATCGGCAAAATAACCTTCCTTTACATAACCACGTTTTTCGACTTGAAATAAAATAGCCGGATTATGACACATTTTTTCGACAACCTTTTCAATAGAAATTTTTCCTTTATGGTACATTTCTAACATAGCAGGTATAGCGTGTTGCACTAATGGTCCGCCCGATGGTGCTTTTGTATAAACGTTATTTTTCTCTTCTATAGTATGTGGCGCATGGTCTGTTGCTATAACATCGATACGATCGTCTAGTAAAGCTTCCCAAAGTTGATCGCGATCTTCTTTAGTTTTTACCGCAGGATTCCATTTTATCAATGTTCCTTTTTTATCGTAATCTTCATCACTAAACCAAAGGTGATGTATACAAACTTCGGCTGTAATCTTTTTATCTTTTAAAGGAATTTTATTACTGAATAAGTTTGTTTCTTTACCTGTAGATAAGTGAAAAACATGCAGTCTAGCACCTGTTTTTTTAGCCAATTCTATAGCTCTAGAAGATGAAATATAACAAGCTTCTTCACTACGGATAATTGGATGATATTTTAATGGAATATCATCGCCAAATTTATCGATATGTTCTTGTAAATTCTTTTTTATGGTAGCCTCGTCTTCACAATGCACAGAAATTACCATATCGGTACTTTTAAAAATATTTTCTAAAACCGCTGGATCATCTACCAACATATTACCGGTAGAAGAACCTAAAAACAACTTTAAACCGGCAACCGATTTTGGATCAACTTTTAAAATTTCTTCTAAATTATCGTTAGTTCCACCAAACATAAACGAGTAATTAGCATAAGATGTTTTAGCTGCTATATCGAACTTTTCCTCTAACTTTTCTACAGTTGTAGTTTGCGGATTGGTATTTGGCATTTCGATAAACGATGTAATACCACCTGCAATAGCCGCTCTAGATTCGGTTTCAATATTTGCCTTTTGCGTTAAACCTGGTTCTCTAAAATGAACCTGATCGTCGATAGCTCCCGGTAAAACATATTTTCCTTCGGCATCTAATACATGCACATCGGCAGATTTTGCACTTATAGAATCGTTAATTTCTTTAATGTAATTACCCTCTATTAATATATCGCCTTTTATTGTTTTTCCATCGGTAACAATATGAGCGTTTTTAATAAGTGTCGTTCTTAATTTCATAATCTTTCCTATTTTTTAAATAGACTTTTTAGTTTCATTGTAATAACTCCAAAAATAGCTTCGGAAATAATGCCGCCGCTTAATTTAGAAACTCCTTTTGTTCTATCTGTAAAAATCACAGGGACTTCAATAATTTTAAATTGCTTTAAATAAGCTTTAAACTTCATTTCAATTTGAAAGGCATAACCAATAAACTTAATGGTGTTTAAATCTATAGCTTCTAGCACCTCGCGCTTGTAACACACAAAACCAGCAGTGGTATCATGAATTTGCATTCCGGTGATAATACGCACGTATTTAGATGCCCCGTAAGACATTAGCACACGATTCATGGGCCAATTTACGACATTTACACCTGTTTTATAGCGTGAACCTATAGATACTCCTGCTCCTTCTTCCGCGCAAGCGTTGTATAATTTTATTAAATCGGTTGGATTATGTGAAAAATCGGCATCCATTTCAAAAATATAGTCATATTTTTTATCGATAGCCCATCTAAAACCATGAATATAAGCGGTACCAAGGCCCGATTTCTCTTTTCTAACTTCCAAAAACAATCGATTAGCAAATACACCTTGCAGTTCCTTAACCTTTAAAGGTGTTAAATCTGGCGAATTATCATCAACAACGAGTACGTGAATGTCATCAGACTGAGCAAACACTGCTGTGATAATAGCTTCTATATTTTCTATTTCGTTATATGTTGGTATAATTACAACACTACCCTTCATCATTTTCCTTTTGAAAGCCTACAAATTTTTAGCAAATGTACATTTTTTAAAATACGGGTTCTTTAAAAATTCCTTAATATTTTAGCTGTTTTACTAATAATTATAATAATTTTATACCGTGATTAGAGCTATTCCATCAAACGAACTATTTACCATACTTTTAATAATAGGTATGGCGGTTATTGCTATAGCAAAACTTACTGCGCCTAAACGTTTTACGGACTTCACTTTTGTGGTAATAAACTCGAAGTATCTTAATATTTATGCTCGAGATCAGAAGTTTTTCGACAAGTTTGACGCTCTACTATTTGGAAACTTAATTCTATCGGCATCTGTGTTTAGTTACATTGTTTATAAACACACCTATAACATTACCGATGTCTCTATTAATTTAATGTTTAAAATAGCCGTTGGCATATCGGTTTTTATATTAATAAAAGTACTTTTAGAACGCCTTTTAGGTAGTATTTTTTCTATAGATGGACTTGTAGACCAGTATGTATTTCAAAAAATTAGTTACAAAAACTTTTTAGGTGTTATTTTACTCCCCATAAATGGCCTTTTACTTTTCACATTATCCCCAACAACACAAGTAATATACGGCTTTATTGGGCTACTTGTTTTAGTTAATTTAATCGGGCTAATAACCTCATTTAAAAGACATCAAAATTTAATAAAAAACAACTTGTTTTATTTTATTTTGTATCTTTGCGCACTTGAAATCGCACCTTATCTATTTTTATATAAGGTTTTGGCTTCAAAATAACAGAATAAAAACTGATTGCGCTTATGAAAGTGAAAACCATTTTAGTATCTCAACCAGAACCTAAAATAGAAAACTCACCTTACTTCGATTTAGAAGAAAAACAAAAGGTGAAAATAGATTTCCGTCCTTTTATTCATGTTGAAGGGGTTTCTGCCAAGGAGATTAGACATCAAAAAATAGATTTAGGCCAGTACACAGCCATTATATTAACAAGTAGAAATGCTGTAGATCACTTTTTTAGAGTGGCCGACGAAATGCGTTTTAAAGTTCCTGATAGTCTTAAATATTTCTGCCAATCGGAAGCTGTTGCTTATTATTTACAAAAATATGTGGTTTATAGAAAACGTAAAATTTATGTTGGAAAACGTACGTTTGCAGAACTTTCTCCACTTATTAAAAAATATAAAGACGAAAAATTCTTGTTACCAACTACAGATAAAGTTAAACCGGAAGTACCAGATACTTTAGATGCTTTAGGTGTGCAATGGAAACAAGCTACGTTTTACAAAACTGTGGTTAGTGATTTAACAGATTTAGCTGATGTACTTTACGATATACTTGTATTTTTCAGTCCATCGGGAATAGAGTCTTTATTTCAAAACTTTCCAGATTTTAAACAAAATGATACTCGTATCGCTGTATTTGGAAACACTACAATTAAAGCAGTAGAAGAAAAAGGTTTACGTGTAGATATTGCTGCGCCAACACCAGAAACACCTTCTATGACTATGGCTTTACAGAAATACATTGATAAAGTAAATAAAGGAAAATAAAAACACCTTTTTTTTTAGATGATAACAAAAACGCCCGATTTAATTAAATCGGGCGTTTTTAGTTTTATATAGTAATCTAAATAGTAGTTATTCCTTAACAGCTAAACCTTCATCACTCAGTTTAATCACCTCTTCTATCATGGTATCACTCTTGTTAAAGATTTCATCAAATGCGCCATCTCCAAATAATTGATCACCTAGAGTTGCTTTAATAAACTGTTTTATTTCTTTTTGATAAGCCACAAAGGTAATCGCGGTATCTGTTCTTAAGTTTAAATAATCTTGAAAGGCAAAAACCATATCGTCTCCTACTTCAAAAGACTCTATAAAATCACTACGCGAAATCTCATCATATTTATGACGGTCTTTCTCAAGCTCTTCAAACACAAAATACCCCATAAAACCACGACGCTGTAAAAACGTTAATGTTTCATTCTGCATACTTGTATCTATAGGCACAAAAACATCAGGAATAATACCACCACCACCGTAAACTACTTTTCCGCCAGGTGTTGTAAACTTTAAGGAGTCGGCTACTTGTATTTTTTCAGAATCTAAAAGCTCACCACTTTCAAGACGCTCAAAATAATCATCGTAATAATCTTTATTGCCATTTTTATAAGGTCTTTGTATAGAACGTCCCGTTGGTGTATAATAACGAGATACCGTTAAACGTACGGCACTACCATCACCCAATTCCATTTCACGTTGCACTAAACCTTTACCGTAAGAACGTCGCCCTACAATAGTTCCTTTATCGTTATCTTGAATAGCACCCGCAACAATTTCACTAGCCGAAGCAGAGTTCTCATCAATTAACACATAAATTTTACCATCTTCAAAATCACCTTCATCTGTGGCAAAGCTTTTATTTATTTGGCCACGTCTATTTTTAGTGAATAAAATAAGTTTATCTTCTTCCAAAAATTCATCTACAATTTTATTTGCAGTATCTAGAAAACCACCAGGGTTATCGCGTAAATCCAAAGCAATTTCAGTGGCTCCGGCTTCAATTAATTTATCTAAACCTGTTTTAAACTCATCATAAGTGGTTTCCGCGAAGCGATTCACCTTAATATAACCTAGTTTTTTAGTTAACATATAAGCCGCATCCACACTTTTTATTGGAATAAGATCACGCTTTACAGTAATATCCAAAAGTTCCGGCTCACCTTTTCTAAAAATCTTAAGTTTTACATCGGTATCAATACGGCCTTTTAATTTTTTAACCATATCGTTTTCACGAAGTTTACTTCCGTAAAGTGTATCGCCATCGGCCATCACAATTCTGTCTCCACCTCTGATACCGGCTTTTTCACTTGGCCCGCCTTCAATAGAACGAATAACGGCAATGGAATCTTTATACGGATAAAAACTAACGCCAATACCCACAAAATCACCTTTCATGTTCTCGGCAACACCCTCCATTTCTTCCTTAGGAATATACACCGAGTGCGGATCTAAATTTTCTAAAATTCCATTTACGGTAACATCAACAATACTATCGGTATTTATATCATCTACGTAATCGTAATCGATATAATCAATAAGTCTATTAAGTTTTTCCTTTTTACTGTTTTTCGTAAAAACCCGGTCCGACGACCCCGAAAAACTCAACTTCCCTCCAATAAAAATACCCGCAGCAATAGCTACGCCTAAAATCAATGGCAAATATTTTTTTTGATAGGTCATTCTGCTGTTAAATCAACTATTTGTTCGAGTTCAATTCCTGCTTTTTCAAGAAACCTTAAACCCGAATCATCTTTATAAGAATCGTGATAAACCACCTTTACAACACCCGCTTGGTGTATTAATTTACTACACTCCTTACACGGCGACATTGTGATATAAAGTGTTGCACCTTTGCAAGATTGCGTAGAAGCTGCAACCTTTAAAATAGCATTGGCCTCGGCATGCAAAACATACCATTTTGTGTATCCTTCATCATCTTCACAAAAATTCTCAAAACCAGACGGTGTTCCATTGTAACCATCCGAAATAATCATACGGTCCTTTACAATTATCGCCCCAACTTGTCGGCGTTTACAATACGATAATTTACCCCATTCTTTCGCAATGCGCAAATAGGCCTTATCATATTTTTGTTGTTTATTTTTTGGCATCAATTCGTTTTAATTATGGCGTTACCCTCATTTTAAATCTCAGGCATTAACCTAAATACAATAGGCTTATTCGGGTCGGGCTTTCCGCTATATCTTTTTCTATTAATACTACTGCTTTGGCAGTCGAATTCATAAAAAAAGGATGCCGCATCAATCCCTAACGCAAAACTGTCTGTTCGATTAAACGAATATAGTTCGATTGTATTTTAATTACAACCTCTGTAAGTTAAAGTTTTATCAAAAATTAAGATAAAAAGTCGCTATTTAGTATCATCGGAATCACTAAACCAACCACAATAGACGAAATAACCATAACCCAGTCACGCTTAGAAAATCTAAAAATAGTTTGCACTAAATAACCCAAGAACAACACAATAAATACAATAATTATTTGTGCTAATTCTATACCTAAGGCAAATTCTAAAAGCAATAAAATTTTATTATCGTTGCTCCCTAAAAGCATTTTAAATTCTCGTGCAAAACCTAAACCATGTATTAAACCAAAGAAAAGTGTGGTTAAAAACAAAATGCCAACTTTTTCCTTTTGCGCTCCTTTACCCGCTGTAAACACATTAAAAAGTGCCGCAACCATAATGGTAACAGGTATTAAAAACTCAACAATAGCACCATTTACAGTAATCACGCCATAAGCTGCCATTACTAAAGATAAGGTATGCCCTAAAGTAAACATTGTAACTAATAAAAGTACACGTTTCCAGTCCCTAAACAGGTACGGAACCGTTAGAACAATTAAAAATAAAACATGATCATAGGCATTTATATCAAGTACGTGATTAACACCATACTCCACGTTAAACCAAAAATTTTCTAACATATTAATTACAATTTAGGGATTTCACCAAGTTTAAGAAACGCTTTATTCTTTAAACACATTTGGCATTGCATCAAAGATACAATTAATTACAATTATTTTAAAAACACTTTATTTTTTTACAAATCAAGTGTTTATCGCTATTACCAAACTTAAATACAACAAAATATAGCACCATTTCGTTCTACTTACTACCAAACACATTGCGGATTAGTATATATTTGTAACCTATCTTTTTAATTGAATTATAATGACGTTTAAAATTTTAATTACTCTAAGTATTTTGCTTTCATTTTCGGCGTGTAAAAAAACACAAGACACTGAGGTTGAAACCGAAATTGAAGAAACCACCTCTCAAAACCTTTCAGAAAAAAGTATAGCGCAACTTAAATATGTGGAATACGCCTTAGATGTTAAAACAGAAAAAGCTATTGAAGATTGGGCAGAATATTTTCAATTAGAAACCCACATCAACAATGTAAAAAAAGGAGATTTAGGTTTTTTCTATGATAACGATAAAAATATAAAAACACTGTTACGCGATTTAAAAAAGGATATCCCAGAAGCCGTGAATAGCGATGCTACACTAGCTAGAATTTCGGCCTTAGAAACACATCTTTACAAACTAAAAAGCTTAGCTAACTTAGAATCTACAAGCAAAGACGAACTTCTTTTAACTATAAAAGATTTCTTAATATCGTTCTCTAACTTCAACTTTCAAATGAATCAAAAAATTGAAGCCGACGGTATTAACATAGCTAAACCATAAAACCTTCTTTTTAACCTCATTTTCATTTTTAAACAAATCTGCTTCTATAAAGTAGAATTTATATGTATTTTAGCGCATAAGATTACATCTTAACACTATAACTCACTATAAACCTAAAAATTGAAAATGAAACCTAATTACCTATCCCTATTAAGTGGGCTTGCTTTTCTTTCTGTTGTCGCTTGTAAAACCGACGAAAAAAAAGAAACTATAGCTCAAGTTGAAACTGTACCAGGAATTAACCTAGAATTCATGGATACTACAACCAAACCCAACGACGATTTCTTTAGATACGTTAACGGAAAATGGTTAGACAACAACGAAATTCCATCAGACAGAACACGCTGGGGAAGTTTTGACGAGCTTAGACAAAAAACAGACGACGATGCGCTTACTATTTTAAAAGCAGCATTATCGACAGATAAAGATTTAAAGAAAACGGAAATTGTTGCTGGTTCGGATCAAGATAAAGCGGTAAAATTATACCAAACCATAATGGATACTATTGCTAGAGATAAGCAAGGTATAGAACCATTAAAACCTTACTTAGCAAAAATTGATGCTATAGAAAACATCCAAGACTTACAAGATTACATTATAGAAATGGAATCTAAAAGTGGCTCTGGTTTTGTTGGTTTTTATGTGGGCGCTCACCCTAAAGACAGTAACAAAAATGTTGGTTATATAGGTGGCGGCAGCTTAGGTTTACCAGATCGTGATTACTACATTAACGACGATGAAAACTCGAAAGAAATTAGAGCTAAATATTTAGCACACATTTCTAAAATGTTACAACATTTAGGAGAAACGGAAGAAGAAGCAAGCTCTGAAGCTTTACAAATTTTAGATTTCGAAACACGTTTAGCACAATCAAAAATGGACAAAGTAGAGCGTCGTGATGCACGTAAACGCTTTAACCCAAGATCTATTGCCGATTTACAAAACATGGTGCCAGCTATAAACTGGGATGCTTATTTTAAAGGTATTGGTGTGAAATCTATCGATACTGTAATTGTTGGCGAAGTAAAGTATTTTGATGCCTTACAAGGTATTTTAAAAGAAAACAACGTAGCAGATTGGAAAGCTTATTTACGCTGGAACAGCTTTAATGATGCTGCTGGATTATTAAGCACAGATTTAGCTAAAGCAAACTGGGAATTCTATAGTAAAGAACTTCGTGGAGCTAAGGCTCAAAAACCTTTAAACGAACGTGCTTTAGGCACTGTAAACAACACTGTTGGTGAAGCGCTAGGTAAATTATATGTAGAGAACTACTTTCCGCCAGAAGCTAAAGCAAAGGCAGAACGCATGATTAAAAACGTAATTCTTGCTTTCCAAAATAGAATTTCGAATGTATCATGGATGACGGAAGAAACTAAGGAAAAAGCCATTGAAAAACTTCTAGCTCTAAAAGTAAAAATTGCTTACCCTGATCAATGGACAGATTACGCAGAATTGCAAATTGAAGGTCCAGAAGAAAACGGATCGTACTTACAAAACATACTTAACGTTAGAGCTTGGAATCATAAAAAAACCATTGAAGAGCTATCTAAACCTGTAGATAAAAGCGAATGGGGTATGGCTCCACAAGTAGTTAACGCTTACTTTAACCCACCTTACAACGAAATTGTTTTTCCTGCTGCTATTTTACAACCACCATTTTACAATTTCACTGCAGATGATGCTGTAAATTATGGAGGTATTGGTGCTGTAATTGGTCATGAAATTTCACACTGTTTTGATGATTCTGGATCTCGCTATGATAAAAACGGAAACTTAAACAACTGGTGGACCGATGAAGATTTAAAACAATTTGAAGCTTTAGGAAAAAATTTAGCCGATCAATATAGCGCTATTGAAGTTTTACCCGATGTACATATTAACGGTGCTTTTACACTTGGTGAAAACATTGGAGATTTAGGTGGTGTTAATGCTGCTTATGATGCTTTACAAATGGATTTAGAAGCTAACGGAAGACCAGAGCCTATTGATGGTTTTACACCAGAACAACGCTTTTTTATGAGTTGGGCAACCGTTTGGAGAAGCAAGATGAGAGACGATGCTTTAAAGACAAGAATAAAAACAGATCCGCATTCTCCTGGAATGAACAGAGCTGTACAACCTTTACTTAACATCGATGCATTTTATAGCGCTTTCGATATTAAAGCTGGAGACAACATGTATATTGAACCAGAAAATCGTGTAAAAATCTGGTAATAACATATAATTAATAAAAACAAAAAAGGCGTTTTCTATATTTAGAAAACGCCTTTTTTAATACTATACTATTCTTATTTTTTATCCTGAGCAGCCTGAGCTTGCATCACTTGCTTTTGCCTTAACAACTCTGTTTTAGTAAGCTGTACTAAATTAAAGTTAGGCGCTTCTTTTAAAATACTATCTAAAATATCTACAGCTGCATCTATATTTGCTTTTTTATCTTTATTGTAAGTTGCTAAAGCATTTAAATACATAAAAGCCGATTTTAATGGCACTTCATAAGGCGATTGTGTTTCGTAAAAAGCCTTTTTCATATCTGCTTCCGAATTGGCGATACCATAATCAATATGCTTTTGGGCCTCTGCTTGCATATTAGTTTGCATATTTAATTCTGCCAACTCATAAGCTACTAACGGGTTTTGTTCTCTTTTAAACATTTCGTTAAAATGCTCTATAGCTAACTTAGGGCGTTTTACTGCTTTTAAAGACACTGCTTTTACCTCAACTGCAATATCAGAATCGGTAGACATTTTTACAACACCTATTGTGTTTAAAGCCTGCACATATTTACCTTCACTCATATAAATGTAGGCCAATGTATCTTGGCGTGCTTCCGATGGAGACAAAACATTTAAATGCGTCATGGCATTTATAATACCTTGCACATCACCTTGTAGCCTCATTTGCTTATAATATCCTTCGTAATGTTTTAATAAATCTGAATTTGTTTGCGCTTGCATTTGAAAACCACATGCTACAACAACAAGTAATAAAATCTTTCTCATCTATCTATATTAATTTAAAAAGCTAAAACTATAAAAATTTAACATTTAAACTGTTAAAAGATTACCAATATTTTACTATTCGATAGTAATTGATTTTTTAAGAATAACAGCATCATTCAAAACAAAAGGTTTCGGAATCATATCATCAGCTCTTTTAGGAACATCAAAACCTTCATCTTCTAACAAATTAAAAGAGGTTTCGTAAATAACAAAAGTTGTTTTTTGTTCCTTCGGAAGTACTAATTGTATATCCAAAGGATCTTCATCTGAAATATAATAACTAAACAGTCTATTAGTTTTACGCTTATTAAACACCAAGCCTATTTTTTCGTTATCGCGAATAGCAACACCATTTAATTTGGCCGCATTAAAAACATTTGTCGAATCGGAAAACACCTCAATTCTGTTTGCTTTGCGTTGCGGCGTAATACAAAGTTCTACGTGCCTAAATTCGCCAATAATAGTATCATGCCCAATAACCATTTGCGGCGCTTTTAGTGATTTTACCGGTGCTTCTGTAGCATACGTAAAACTAGTGCCGTACTTACTTGCAATGGTATAATCTTTTATGGTTGTGGCCGCCATAGGATGCTCTCCTAAAAAAGGAATAGTCCAAGTATCCAAAACGTTATCATAAGTCGCCCAAACTGCTTTATTTTCATCGGCATCTAAAATATAGCACAAACTGTTAGGCTTTGGGTTTTCTGGAGAAAAGCCTGAATTAACATGAGCAGAAATTAAAAAGCAAACAGTTGCTAAAAGAAAACCATAAGACCATCTTTTTTTATGTTTGAAAGTAGAGAAAACAGGAATTAAAAGTCCGAATATTAAAACAACCAAAACCATGGAAGACACCATCATTTTAAGTCCTAAGCCCACAGGAAACATTTGCACAAAATTAGCCAGTAATAAAAGTACCGGCAAAGCTAAAATAGCATGACTAATAATACTTGGCTTCCTTTTTCGAATTAATATAAATAAACTCAACAAACCAAAAAACAAAGGCACGGTTAAAAAACTAGCACCCTCTAAAACAAAGGCAACGGCTACCGAAATACCCAACCAAAAAAATAATGGCGCAATAAGTAAACTTGCTGCATTTCCTGGCTTGTGGGTTTTACTGTAAACAAAGAAACAGATTGCTAAAGACAAACAGGTGAAAGCCGCAATATAAGTATGCCCATTACAACTAAACCCTTGAAGAATTTCCCCATATTGTGGATATATAAATTTTAAAGCCGGCCAAGCATACAAACCAACTACAG
This sequence comes from Algibacter lectus, assembly GCF_900112395.1. Lineage (GTDB taxonomy): Bacteria > Bacteroidota > Bacteroidia > Flavobacteriales > Flavobacteriaceae > Algibacter > Algibacter lectus. The sequence continues at coordinate 391,757 of NZ_FOLN01000003.1, read as the reverse complement.
CCGAAACGATAAGCGATACAACAAATGCAAAAAAACCTTTACCAACATCGGCTCTTTTAAAAACACGTGCTCTACCTCCATAAATTAAAAGCCCAATAAACACGATAAATGCCAGAATAACCATAGGTATTATCCATGAAAATGGGTATTTAACCATTTTTAAAACAGGTACATTAAAATATACAAAGTCTTCATTACTTTTTAAAGCACTTAAATTAGCTTCACTAAAATATTTAAGCATTGGCATTAAATAAGAACCTTGATGTTCTAAGGTCTTTATATCTAACCGCTCGTAAGTATCCATAGCAGTATGATAATCGAAATGATCGTCTACAAAAGCAAAGTTAAAACCATCGATATCGGCATCTTCACGAAACCGCGTTAAATCGGTATCATTAGGTAGCATTTTATAAATACTATAAAACAACGAGTTACCAACAGGATATTGCGGATTAGCTTTTACAAAGCCTTCTATTAAACCCGCATTACCTTGGTTAGTTTCAACAAGCATAATACTTGGACCACCACTTCCGCGAGCTTCAAAATTTAAAACTAAACCTACATTTTTTGCCCATTCGTGATGATTAACAAAAATATCGGCACCATTTAAACCTAATTCTTCCGCATCGGAAATAAGAATGATAATATCATTTTTAGGCATTTCATTTTTACTTAAAAAAGCGCGAACACCTTCTAAAATAGTTACAACACCCGACCCCGCATCACTTGCACCAATTGAGGAATGTGGATTACTATCGTAATGTGTTAACAACAAAAGCGCCTTACCATTTTCACGTCCTTTAATTCGAGCAACTATATTTTTGGGTTTTGCTAAATTACCCCAATCACGAATGGAATAGGCTTCTTGAATTTGAGTTTCTAAACCTAATTTTTGTAATTGGGTTTCAATATAATTACGCACGTCTAGATGTACATCACTTCCTAAAAAATGAGGTTTTTTTGAAATTTCTTTAAGATGAACTAAAGCACGTTGTGTAGAGAAATTTTGGTTTACCTCATCTAAACTAGATATATTTTGAGGCAGTAGCGCCAAAAAACTCCAGTAAATTCCGCCAATAATAATGAGCAAAGCGACAGCCTTTTTTATCATAACAACACCTTATAAATTTATATATCTAAATATACAATTTTTATAAATGCCATTATTAGAGTTGATGTTCTTTTAGGAAAATCGGAATAAATTCCCTACATTTAGAATTACTTTAATTAAAACTAAACAACTATGGGGATAAAAAGTTTTCAAGGCGCGCGAAAGCAACAAGCTAACGTAGTCGATAGCACACCGCTAAAGGTAAGTGACTATATGACAACAGATTTAATAACATTTACGCCAAACCAAACCATAGAAAGCGTCATGCAAAAGTTAATTACGCACCGCATTTCTGGAGGACCTGTTGTTAATGAAAACAACGAATTGATTGGAGTAATTTCTGAAGGAGATTGTATTAAACAAATTAGCGAAAGTCGCTATTACAATATGCCTATGCAAGATAAAACTATTGAAAACCATATTACCATGAATGTGGATACTATTGATGGCAACATGAATATTTTTGATGCTGCCAACAAATTCTTATCTGCTAAACGCCGTAGATTCCCTATTGTTGAAAACGGCAAATTAGTGGGGCAAATTAGTCAAAAAGATGTTCTAAAAGCCGCAATGACTTTAAAGGGACAAAACTGGAAATAAACGTATTACAATACATTTACACGCAACAAAGCTTTTGGTTCATCTGTAACTAAAAGCTTTTGTTTTTTTGTACCTGTTAGTGTTAGTATTTTAGAGTATGAATACCCTTTTATAGGTTCCCTCAAACTTTCCCATTCCGCCATGCCTTTTACAGCAATATTCTCATCGATTTCAATAACTCCTTCTCTATAACGCATTTGTTTATTAACACCGAACAGCCCTGTACTTTTTTCTCTATGCTTTTTTAAATAAGCTTCTAAATTCGCTGGGGCATCTTTTCTAAATCCTGAGTTTTTGCTAAAATCTTTCACTAAATGAATGTATTTAGAATCTACTCTTAAGTTAGAAGTTTTTACAATGGCCATTTCACTTGCTGCGGAAATAAAAAAATCTTGACTTTCAACATCGTCAATAATTTTACGCCAACTCTTATTCCCCTTAACCTCAACCACAACATGATAATACACGCATTTTCTGCCGCTTAAAGGCGCAACTAAAGGCTCGCCAACATGCTTGGCCTTACCTATAATTTTTGCGTACTCGTTTCTTTTTATACTGTTTATACTTTTTTTACGGGTCTTTTTAAACTCCCGAAGCATTCTGTTTTTTTTACTGAAATAATACGACAACAAACCTATTAGGATGATAGTCGAAAACATAAAAACAGGAATTAAAAAGTGCTTATTCTCTTGAAAAAGCGATAAAACATTATCCATAATTTAATTAACTTTCTCGTTTTACTAATGCGTAATAATCACCTTCGAGTTCTAAATATCCTTGATCGTAAACAAAATAATATACCGTTTGTGCTTTAGTGGTATAAATACTAGTAAAGTAATTAAAATCGAAACCATGCTCGATTAATTTAGCACGTGAGGTTCTCGTTTTTTTATCCGGATTTAAGGTTTCTAAAATGCGATAATTTTTCCGAAGTCTATTGTTGGTGTTTCTAATTAAGTTTTTACTATCCTTATTTACCCGATTGTTATAGCCATTTCTACAACCATCGGAACAGAATTTTTTATCAATTCTGCCAACAATTTTATCGCCACACTCTGGACATTCCTTTTGCATAGTGGTTTGTGTTTATTCTTACTCCATACAGCCTTTTAGGTATCTAAATACTAAAACTGAGCTTATATTATTTTATTTTTTCGAATTCAAATTGAATTTTCATCTCACCTCCAGATACCATGGCATGCATATTATCTCCGTGTTTCCAATATTTTATTTTGTTAGGAAAATCGATTTTATTGTTTTCACATGTAAACTGATCTGCAGCATGAGCCACACCTTTAAACGTAACCGATTGTGTTTCTTCAGGAACTTTCACTACTAAATCCCATTGCTTACCAACTTTAACTAATCCTATATTTTCTTGCTTAATGGTATCTGCGTTTTGCATGGTAAAACCAATACCAGAGTATTCGGTTTTACTAATTTTTTCCCAGTGTTCAAAAGTTGCTTTCCCTTCCTCTTCGTTTAAGCGTTTCCATTTTCCTAATAACCAATCGAAATTCTCAGATGCTTCAATAGCAGTTGCTGGTTTTAAATTTACTTTTGAGCTTTCCTTTTTAGTTTCTTTACAAGACAGAAACAAAATTGAAACACATAAAACATATATTTTTCTTATCATCCTTGATTTCTTAAGGGTTATACTTCCTGAAAATTTATATTATTTTTTTAAAACACCTACTATCTTCAACTCCAGAATATTGTCCGTAATTAGGTATTGAATGATAGCCGTTTTTCGCATACAATGCAATAGCTTCTGGTTGTTTTATTCCTGTTTCTAGAACACATTGCTTAAACCCGAGTTCTTTGGCCCATTGCTCTAACTCTGCAAGCATCATTGAAGCAATACCTTTCCCTCTACTTTCCTCAGAGGTATACATGCGTTTAATTTCCATAGTGTCTTGGCTAAATTCTTTTATAGCACCGCAGCCAAGTGGTTTTTGATTTTCTAAGGCAAGAACCACATATTTAATACTATCTACCTTATTAAATTGAGCGTAAAAGGCGTGGTCTTCACCGTCTCTTATCGCTAAATCTTTATCTAGCAGTTTTACCAACTCAATAAAACCTGGGTTTTTAGAGTTTGTTCTTAGTATTTTCATTTTAAATTGAATTGCCTAGAGCACATGCGAAGCTTGTTTACTTGCCTAATTTAACAAATAAAATTTAAATTTCGATTCTCTACTAATAATCTTACTTTGAAGATGTTCTGTAAAACAATTATTTAGGCGCAATTCATGAAACCTCTATTTTTCCAATTGTAGTTCAGTTCTTTTAACTTCGTCGGACAACTTCTTTTGGCTCCAATATGGTTCTTGAATACTTTTTTTCAATCGTGCTTCCGTTACTAGCCCGTCTCCATTATCTTCAGTCCATGATAGTATTTTATACGGAAAGTTTTTCTCTACTTCAATAGAAACCTTTCTATCGTAACTTAGATAGGCAATGTTATAACGTATAGTACTGTCTTGTTCTGTTTTAGTAATTTCAGCCTTTGTCGCTTCTAAATCTTTATAAGCAAAACGACTGTATATCGTTGAAAAAATGATATCAACTTCCCCTAAAGGCAACTTACCTTTATTTAAACGAATACGCGTAATAAGCTCTTCTTCCAGCATTGCCGCAGGAATAGTTTTCTCTGTATCTCCATCGGCTTCAAAATAAGAAAACTGTTTAAAAGCGTAATTATTCCCATCTAAGTTAAGCTGCGTAAATGTATGTCCGCACCATTCCTGAATGCTTGTATTCAGCTTTAATGTATTTGGATGTTTTTGAAAATCTACAGGTGTAAAAGAAGAGGTTACAATAGAATAATCATAAATACCTGTAGTGAATTTTCGAACATGATTTAATTTCATAACCGGAACTAAATCTTCTCCAGCTTCTTTCGGGTTATCCAACTTCACTTGTTTACTTAGCGAAAAAGGCTCGGTTACAAAAACCAAAACAACTTCACCTTCACGAATTTCTCCATATCGCGACTGTTTTAATGTGTAACTATTTAACTCTGCCGTGCCACTATACCAATACTCATTAAACTCACTGCTTCGCTGCATGGTTTTCTGTTCCTTTACAAGGATAGTTTCAGTGGTCGACTTTTTATCGGATTGACAAGCCAAGCAAGAAGAAATTGTAAGGCAACAGATTACTTTTAATAGTGAGTTCATATTTTTTTTGAATTATAATAGTCCCTGTGTATGACGCTTTTTAATGAAATAAATTACAAGGAAAAGCTTTTAATTTACTGAACATCATCATTTACTTCAACCCAATATCCATTTGGGTCTTGAAAGTAAACCTGCCTGATTCCATCTTTTCGTATATAATCTTTATTTGGCGTATCGAGCCAATCGGAATACTCTATTTTCAACTCATCTAGATGCAATACAAATGCGTTAAAATTAGATGTTGCTAAAGCAAAATGAACAGCCTTATTTGTTTTTATTTCAGCATCTGGACGCGGAATAAGATGAAGCTGTTTCCCTTCGCCCATTGATAACCACCTTGTCTTAGAACCGGAGGCTGTATTCTCAATTTCTTTCAACTGAAACAACTTTTGATAAAACGCCGTAGATTGATCTACATCTTTTACAGAAAGCGCTATATGATTGAATAAAAAAGTACTCATTTATTTAATTTTATGACACTCAAATATCGGAATTATTATCATAACAATAAAAAAACAATCTAAATTTCAATTTAGACTAGACTCACTTTAAGGGCTTTAATAACTACTTCTGCTTTATTTGTAACAACATTGTTTTTGCATTTTCATTTTTCGGATTCAATTCAATGGATTTCTCATACGCCTCAATTGCTTCTACTTTTTTATCTGATTGCAATAAAGCCTCGCCATAACTATCATAAGCATTCCAACTATTTGGAAACAGCATGATATTCAATTTAAAAATCTGTAACGCCTTGTCTAACGCTCCACCTCTCAATAGCGAATATGCCCATTCATTTAAATCACCTTCCGAATGTTTATTCTCAGTTTCAACTTTTTTAGTTTGAATAGACAAATCGATAGCATTATCGAAAGCCTTTTTCAAAAACTCATTTTGTTTCTTCCCGTCTAAGGTTTCGGAGTATGCCTTTATAATTGTATTAATTATTACCCCTGGATTATCTTGAAAAACAGCATGACCACTTCCTTCGGCTAAAACATTTTCTACATTATCATTTTGGTCACCAAGTTCTTTGTGAAGTTTTAGCCATCGACCTGAAAGTATTTCAGGGTAACCTGGAAAAGAATTTTCAGGGAAAACATTTATAATTGATATGTTTTTTGGGAATTCCATATTTCGCACATAGCGCATTGTTTCATTGAAATTCACATTTAAATAATAATCACCCGAAGGCTTTTTTATAGTACTAATATCAACATTGCGATCTCTCATTGTTAACAATTCCTCATTCCAGAAATTACTAAGCGTAACATCGATTAAAACAATAGACCTCACTTTTTGAGGGTGTTTATTTGCGTACAATAAATTATAAAGCCCGCCATAAGAATGAGAAACTAGAATAATTTCTTGGTTATAACCCAACCTCGAAAGTCCTGCTTCTAGTTCTTTTACACCGTTTTCTATTCCAAAATCAGATTCGTTTTTTAAATTCGAATTTAACTCACTTGTTCCAAACCCAGACCTGTCATAAGTTATTAGTGTTGTACCTGTAACTTCATGAATATTTTCTAATATATCACTCCAAACAGAGGCATCATTCCCTCCACCTGCTTCAAAAAGAATTGGAGTTCCTTCTCCTTTCATTATTTTGAAATGCATTTTATAACCTCCAATATCCACAAGAGTATCTAAGGTTTGAGAATACATTGAGATTGATAACAATAAAAATATTACGAATTTAAAATAGAAACATTTCATGCAGTTTGTAGTTTACAATGTTTGGTTAGCGCTATGGTTTGCTCACTTGTATTTTCCGAAGAAAACCAAATGCAACACAAGAGATTTCTTGCTTTAATTACCTTGCCTTTTGCACCTCAAATTTCGTACCATTCCACTTTAACGATATATTGTAGTCCACACTTTTATCTTCAGTAAAATATTCGTGCTCTATCATCCATGTATCAAAGCGTGCTTTAATTGTTAATGTTTCCATATCTAAGTAATAATATACACGACTATTGTATTCTGATATTCCTTTAAATTGATTTTCCTTTAAGAAAAAATCTTTTGCTTGTATAGATGGCAATACATTAATTTTCTTTAGAATATTACTACCACTCTTTTCCCAAGTATCGATAGTAGATGTTTTTTCATTTTCTGTATGAAAAACAAGTATTAAAGTGCCATCAGTTTTGGTTAGAAAAAACAATGTTACTTGAGAAAACGGATGCTTACATGAAATTGTTAATCTTTCTTTATTTTGAAATGAAACTTTCCAATTTGTAGATTCTCCTTTTTTAACCAAATTATTTATTTCTCCAGATGAAATTCCTTCGGTAGTGTTATCAAAAAGAGAAATGGGAGCAACTGAAAGAAAATTAGTCAATGAGTTTTGCCCATAAGACAACAAGGTCATTAGAGTAATTAGGATAAAAGAAGTATTCTTAGTCATTATTTTTCTATGCATAACAGAAGTATTTATCAAATAGAAAATTCACAAGAGTTTTGGCGAGACCGACATACAACATCATCATCTATAATTATTGGTTGTTTTTCTTCATTCTCTCGAACAGTTCAATTTCAGAAGCATTCAATTTTGATTTCGGAATTGCTATTGCAAATGGTCTTGCTTGATTTAAAGTTAGCCATATACTTTCTTTGTTCAATTCAATATTCTTAATCCAATTCCAATCTTTCAATTCGGTTAAGTCTTTATTGTTATGATTAATTTTGATTTCAGTTTCATTAAATTCTACCGTGGCGTCAAAGTTTATTTTTTTTGCAAAATTTTTAGCACTTATGTATTGCAAAGGCCACAATATTAAATTGATTCCTGCAAAAAATATCAGCGCTGTTACTATTGAGCTTAATCCGTTTATTGGTTTCAAAAAACCAAGAATTAAAGACAATATCAAGTATTTCCAGATGGATTTCTTCATAAAAAAATGAACCTTCGCTTTAAGAATGTTCTCGAAGTTTGACACCAATCTTTGTTTTATCATTTTGTGCTTTTTAAATATTCTATCATACAACTATACTACCTAGCTATTTTCATCATTATTTCAATTCTTACATTGTTTTTTTTAAATAATTTTAATGTATAATAATTTTCCTGGAGTTCTTGCAACTCTTCATCACTTAAATTATAAACATTAGAATAAAACACATAAGTCTCATCTCCTGAATAACCTTCAAACGCCCTGATATCTCCATTAAGATCAATATTATCTATTGATGTGCTATTTGGAAAAAACGATGCTGTTTTTCCAATAGGGATTCCTTTTTCCTCCATATAATTTATAGCTTCTTTACGAATAGGCCAATATGATAAATGAGCCAAAGAGGCATCCCATCCTTGTGCAAATGTATCGGGATACACAATTAAGTTACCTAACAACAAACTAACCAACATACCTGAAAAAATAATTTTTTTCGCTCTATACTCCATAATAAGCATAAATGCTAATAGAGCCAACGCTACATATGAAATCACGAAATACCTATGCCCCATTGTATTTCTAATTATTAAACTAGTTGAATATATAACACTAGTTGAAAAAACGCTTATAATCAATAAATAATTATATTTTTTCCAATCTATTGTTTTTCTTTTAATGCAAAATGTACCAACTATAAATAATAATAAAACAATTCTTCCAAAATCAGTAAATTGATACCCCAATACGAGAATATTTCTTCCGAAATTTCTTAAAAAATCAAGAATCGAAGAAAACTCTAGTGCATTGCCCCACGTTTGTAGTGGATGGGAAATCAACCAACCCTTGGTAGCATATCTCCAAGCCACATACAGACAAGCTGGAGTGGCGGCAACTAAATATGTTAGAAGAACTTCCTTTGAAAAAAAATATTGAATTTTTTGTTTCTTAATTACTGTAAAAATTAATGCATCAATAAGAAAAACCCCAAAACAAAGCATCATCCCTCTAAACGTTACAATCCCCAATAAAGAAAGACCTAATATTTTGAAAAAAATATTATTCCGTAAAATTGAATTTAAAGCCAAAAAGAAGAAGAATAAATGAAATATTTCGGGACTTATTAGTACTAATTGAGATAACAATGTTGGATCGGCAAGCACTAAAATAAAAGCTGCTATTTTTAAATATTTTCCTTCTACAAAAAAACATACAAAATAATATAGTTGGTATAACAATCCGAAAATAAAAGGGAGCATCATCCAATGTGATATTGATAATGATTTACCAAACAACACCCAACCACTAGCTAATAGGGTTGCTAAAAAAGGAGGGTGTCCATTATCAATCGACACAGGAATAGAATCCCATCTAAATAGAGAATTTTGAATTAAGTGATTTCCTATTTTAGAGCCGTAAAGTACATTATCCCAAAACATCCCTACATCAAGACTAAGCAAAACGATTATAACACTTAAAACAAAGAAGCACCCTAATTCTCTATATTTCATTTTTCACCTAATAACACATAACAATCGTACAAACCATACAGTCCAACTCCTATAACGCTAACATACTCAAAAAAACTAAAACAGAAGCCATATTAAAATTCATTTTAGTTCTACATCAGTTAATTAGACACCTATTTCATACTTTATTTATTAAAAGGCTTATCCATTTACAAACGACTACAAACATTTACAAACGATTTTAAGCAATTAATTACCGAATAAAATTTGCAAGCTGTTAGATATTTGCAGTGTTGAAACCATTGAGGTTCAATAGTATTAACTGTTTAACGAGCTTACTATAGATGGTAAGCATTAAAAAATTTAAATTATGAATGCACTTAGAAACAAAGTACAGTTGATTGGTAGATTAGGGCAAGACCCAGAAATTGTAAATTTTACCGATGGTAATAAAATGGCGAAATTTTCGCTAGCTACCGACGATAGTTACAAAGACAAAAATGGCAACAAAGTAGAGCGTGCTTACTGGCACAATATTGTGGTTAGAGGCGGCCTTGTAAAGGTTGTTGAAAACTATGTTACAAAAGGAAAAGAAATTGCCATAGAAGGTAAATTAACAAACCGTAGTTACGATGATAAAGATGGCACTAAACGTTACGTAACCGAAATTGTTTGTAACGAACTCCTTATGCTAAGTAAATAATACTTAACCTAAATACGTTTTTTAAAAGCAGCATCTAATTGAGGGATTAGGTGCTGCTTTTTTCACATCATTACATTAAACCTATCAAACACGAAATTTATTTCAAAAAATATCGTATTGAAAGAATTTATACTCAAAAAATATATCGTTGAAATACATTTTTAAACGTTAAAACGCAATATTAATGTTAATAAAATTCAATTATAGACTTTTATTACTTATGTTTGACCTGTTTAATGCCTACCCCCTACATGAAACAGTTTTTAGCTTTAATCTACTTATTCAGTCTATGCCTGTACGCTCAAGATGACATCTATTTTCCAGAAAAGAGCAAAGGAGAGTTATATGAATATGCCCAATTTACCAACGCAGGCAGCTTAAACATAAGCCTTAATGATGTTACCCAAAGTCCACTACTCCATTTTGAAAACTTAGAATCGAACAACCAAAGTGTTGGTTTTACATCTGATAGTTATTGGATTCGTTTTAAACTCGAAAACAGTGGCACAGAATCTAAAACCTACTATTTAGAAACCGGACGCCCTGTAACCGATTATGCAGAACTTTATCAAATTTCGAAAGCCGAAACTAAAGTGTTTAAAAGTGGCGATCAAATAGATTTTAAAGACAAACAGGTAAACCACAGGTCTACAATTTTTAAAATCAATTTACCTCCAAATGAAACACAACAAATTTATATTCATCTAAAAAGTGATGGAGAAACCATAAACCTACCCTTAAATTTATACAGTGAAGCCTCTTTTTGGAAAACAAATTACTTCCAACAATTATTTTTAGGTCTTTTTTATGGACTACTCCTTTTAGCCGGTATTATTTACTTATTTTTTTATAGCACCATAAAAGAAAAAGCCTTTTTGTATTATGGTATCTATGTATTTTCAATTTGCTTTATGCAAGCAGCATTAGATGGTTTTATACACGAGTATATTTTTACAGATGCAAGCTTTCTTAATAGCCGAATAGTATTAATAACCGCCCTATTCTCTAACTTCTACCTGCTTAAATATTGCGAATACTTTTTACAAGTAGATACGCATTTAAAATCTTTTAAAACGGCATACTACGTGGCTTATGGCATTATAGCGTTCTTGTTTACATTGCTATTTGTAAACTCGAAATCTTTAGAAATTGCCTACCCAATAAGTAACTTAAATGGCTTATACAGCTTAATTTTAATTTTATCTAGTGTATTTACATTACGTTATAAACGCATTAAAATAGATCCTTATTTCTCTTTTGGTATTTTGTTTTTAGTAATTGGCTTATTAGGTTTTGTTATGAACAACCTAAGCCTGCTACCAAACAACTTTTTCACACTGAATAGCTCTAAATTCGGCTCTGGTTTAGAGGTGATTTTCCTATCGCTTTCCATGACGAACCTGATAAAATACATGCGCATTCAAAAAGAAAAATTACAAAAGGAGGCGTTAATAAAATCGGAAGAAATAGGTGAACTTAAAACCTATTTTATGTCTAACATGAGCCACGAACTTAGAACACCTATTAACGCCATTATGGGTATTGCTGAAATTGAATTAGGCCGACAAAAGAACAAAAAAACAAACGAATCTTTCGAAATTATAAAAAACGCATCGTTAAGCTTACTAAGTAACGTGAATGATATTATTGATTTTGAAAAAATTGAAAATGATAAATTACACCTCAGTCCTACCGTTTTCAATCCTGCCATTCAACTACAAGAGATTAGCGACAATTGGAAAATTGAAGCAGAGAAAAAAGGACTCGACTACAAGTTTGATTTAGATAACAGAATTCCTAAAAAAATACTAGCCGACTCCACACGCTTTGTACAAGTAATAAATAATGTGTTGGCTAACGCTTTGAAATTTACTGATAAAGGCAACATTTATTTTAAGCTGATTTGTAATGAAATAAATACCGACACCTGCCAGTTTTCTATTCAAATTTCGGACACAGGTATTGGCATAGACCAGAATTCCATAAACAATGTATTTGAAAGTTTCAGTCAAATGCGACTAAACCATAAACGTGAATTTGGTGGTATTGGCCTGGGCTTAACCATAGTTTACCATATTGTTAAACTATTTGATGGCGAAATAAAAATTAGTAGCAAAATAAACCAAGGTACAAATGTATTTATTAATTTAAACTTCCGTTACATCTCAGAAGAACAACCCGCAGTAAAAAGCATTATTAACTCCCACAAAGACAAACCTTTGAAGATTTTAATAGCAGAAGACAACAAGATAAACCAAATGGTTTTATCTAGAATTTTAAAAACCAAAAAAAACATTTCATTCACAGTTACCAACAACGGAAAAGAAGCCATAGAAATGCTTAAAACCGAAACTTTTGATATTATTTTGATGGATTTACAAATGCCAATTATGGATGGTTACGAAGCCACATCTATTATCAAAAGCGGTAGTTTAGGCTCTGTTATAGCGGGTATCCCAATTATAGCGATAACAGCAGATGCTATAGACGAAACTAGAGCACACGTTCTAAAACTAGGTATGTGTGATTACATTACCAAACCTTTAAATCAAGATTTATTATTCGAAAGAATATATACGCATTGTTTCCCAGATGATAATATTTTAAAAATTGCTTAGTTTAAAACTTCGTGTTAAACATTATCAATATTAAAATACCCACCTTTATTTTCCTTGCGCTCTATAGATTGGTTTACAATTAAATGAGCAACATTTAGCATGTTACGCAATTCACACAACGAGGTCGTTATTTTCGATTTTTTATAAAAAGCCTCTACCTCATCATAAATTAAATCTAAACGCTTAATAGCACTCTTAAGCCTATCATCACTACGCACAATACCAACATAATCACGCATTATAGCTTGTAGTTGTTTTAAATTATGCTGAATAATAACGTGCTCTTTAGCAATAGTTGTACCCTTATCATCCCAGTCAGGAATATCTAAATCAAAAGTTTCTAAAGTATTTTTACTATGAAATTTAAAAATATTATGTGCATAAACCATAGCCTCTAGCAAAGAGTTTGATGCCAACCTATTTGCGCCATGAAGTCCTGTTTTAGTACATTCTCCGCAAGAAAATAGATTTTTAATAGATGTTTTTCCATCCATATCTACATCAATACCACCGCACAAATAATGTGAAGCTGGCACCACAGGAATCCAATCTGTTTTTATATCAATATGGTTATCTAAACATTTTTGGTAAATATTAGGGAAATGTGCTTTAAAAGCATCAATATCTAAATGAGAACAATCTAAAAACACATGTGTTTCCCCCGATTTTTTAAGCTCACTATCAATACTTTGAGACACAATATCGCGCGACGCTAATTCGGCACGATCATCATAATCAGGCATAAAACGATGTCCATTTTTGTCGCGTAAATACGCTCCAAAACCACGTACAGCCTCAGATATTAAAAAAGAAGATTGATCGCCACGCACATCATACAAAGCTGTAGGATGAAACTGAACAAACTCCATATCGGAAATTTTAGTTTTGGCACGGTACGCCATAGCAATACCATCTCCTGTAGCAATAACCGGATTGGTAGTATGCCCGTAAACACGACCAATGCCGCCAGAAGCTAATAATGTACTCTTAGCTTTTATAGTAAAAATTTCACCCGATTTTTGATTTAAAACATAAGCACCATAACAGCCCTTTTCCAAAGGCTTAAGCTTTTTAATATGATGGTTTGTAATTAAATCGATAGCAAAATGATGCGGTAATAAAGTAATATTTGGTAATTGATGTACACGCTTTAATAAAGCCATTTCAATCTCAAAACCAGTAATATCTTTATGATGTACAATACGAAATTCTGAGTGACCACCTTCTTTACCTAAATCTAGGTTTCCACTAGCATCTTCATCAAAATTAGCGCCCCACTCTAGTAATTCTTTTAATCGATCTGGCCCTTCGTTTACAACCATTTCAACAACCTCCTTGCTACAAAGTCCGTCGCCCGCAATTAACGTATCGTCTACATGCTTTTTAAACGAATCTTTTTCGTGGTTTAAAACAATAGCCACACCACCTTGAGCATATTTAGTATTAGATTCTTCCTCGGAAGCTTTTGTTACAATAACAACATTTCTCTCGGGGAATTTCTCTGCAATTTTAACCGAAAATGTTAATCCTGCAATACCTGAACCAATTACTAAATAGTCTGCCTTTATCATATTATTTTGAAAGTTCTAACATACGCTCAATTGGCAATAATGCACGTTCACGAATTTTCTCGTCAACATCAATCTGTGGCGATTCGTTAAGCAAACAATCATATAATTTCTGCATGGTATTCATTTTCATGAAATGACATTCACTACAAGCACAAGTATTATCTTCCTTGGCTGGCGCCGGAATTAATTCTGTATCTGGCATTTCTTCTTGCATTTTGTGCAAAATTCCTGCTTCGGTAGCTACAATAAATTTCTCGTTAGCATGCTCTCTAACAAAGTTTATCATCCCAGAGGTAGAACCAATATAAGTAGCCGTATCTAAAATATGAGTTTCAGATTCTGGATGTGCTATAATTTTATGCTCTGGATATTTTTTATGTAATTCAATTAATTTATCGATTGAAAATGCTTCGTGCACAATACAACTACCATCCCAAAGTAGCATATCACGACCCGTTTCGTTTATTATATATTGTCCTAAATTTCTATCTGGAGCAAATATAATAGGTGTTTCTTTTGGTATAGATTGCACTATTTTTAATGCATTGGAAGATGTACAAACAATATCACTTAGCGCCTTAATTTCAGCCGAACAGTTTACATAAGTAATCACCACATGGTCTGGGTGTTTTTTAGTAAACGCAGCAAAATCTTCTGGAGGACAAGAATCGGCTAAAGAACAACCTGCATTCAAATCTGGTAAAACAACTGTTTTAGATGGGTTTAAAATCTTTGCAGTTTCCGCCATAAAATGCACACCTGCAAACACAATAATATCAGCATCGGTTTCAGCAGCTTTTTGAGACAAACCTAAACTATCACCAACATAATCGGCAATATCTTGTATTTCTGGCACTTGATAATAGTGCGCCAAAATAACGGCATTCTTCTCTTTTTTTAAGCGTTGTATTTCTTTCACCAAATCCATAGTAATCCTCATTTAACTGCAAATATCTTAATTAAAATGCGTATTAAATTCAGAATACCATAAAAAAAACATGAGAATAAAAAACCAGCATTCTTTTTATAAAATCATTAAATTATTGTTAAGTAAACTCTTAAATAAATGTCAAAATACAAAAAGCGTTTTGCGAAAAACCACAAAACGCTTTAAGTTTAAGCTTTAATAGTTAAGCTTTCTATTTCTAATTGAATCTCGTTTAACGTTAATTCTCCTTTAAAAAGCTCAGACAAAACAGATGCCTTAATATCTACAAATTCATTTTTTACATCATTAAAAAGCGATTGATAATACGCCACACCGGCTTTCATGTTCTTTGTAAAATTCAATAAGTATTTTTCTTCTTTTTTATTCATCGACACTCGAGCCTCAGCTAGTTTGTTTTTTAAGAAATCGATATAAATATCAAGCTCTTTAACAAACAAATTAGGTCTGTCTGTTCTAGAAACCATATTATCTCGCCCGTAAATATGATCGGTCATGTTTTTTAAACTCATTACCTTAGAATAATATGCCATATTAGGCCCCGGACAAACAGAAACACCTTCGCCTTCCGTTTTTGTATCTAACCCGTAAGCCAAAAGCGCAGAAGTACCCAAACCAACGCAAGTACAAGATTTTTCAATAATTTTATTGTATTGGTTTTGATAATCTTCCGGGGATAATTCTTGGTCTTTTAAAGCTTTTATTTTAAAATGTTGATATTCTCTAGATGCCGTACAAACACCTGTTTCCTTAAACTCTTTGTTCATGGCTACAAATTTCTTAGGGCACGAACTTCCTGGTCTACCTTTATCAATCCTAACCTGCTTTTCCGCATCTTTTGTATTATCTTTTAAATTATTAAAAGGCACACCTAACGGAGAAACACCACTTAAATACAAGTCGCCTTCTTCAGCTTTAGCTAATTTACTCAGCGTATCTTTATCTACAGTTGTAGCTTCTGGAACTAACAAAAACGGGCTACCCCAACCTACAGAATCTAAGTTGTAATGCTTCATTAAAAACTCATGCTCTTCAAAAGTTCCAACACCTCCTTGTGCTGTAATTTCAAAGTTTAATTCTTGTTTTGGTATGGCTTTATTTTGATTTAAAAGCTCCTGACTTAAAACACTATAAATTGTTTTTTGAAGTTCATCTCTATGCGCTTTAAACTCTGCCAAAACAGGCCCTAAAAGATACCCTTCTGTAGCAAAAGCATGACCGCCACAATTTAAACCAGACTCTATTCTATATTCCGAAACCCATAAGCCTTTTTTAGCTAAAAATTTTCCTTGAATTAAGGCCGATCTATAATCACTAACCTTTAAAATAATACGCTTTTTAAACGCACCGTTTTCATCTGGAAAGAAATCATTAAACTGAGACATATACGCATATAATCTCGGGTTCATACCAGCAGAAAGCACTACAGACGAGTTTAATTTACTGTTAGCAAAACCACGTAACGCCGCATGTGCATCGTTAAATTCTACAGGTAATTTTTCATCTTTTATATAGTTATCTTTATCAACTTTAGTCATGATATTAACGTCAATCGCGCCCATAGATAAATTGTTACTCACCCAGTTTTTAACCTTAGAGAAATCTAATTCTTTAGACGTTAGTTTTTCAAATTCAGCCTTCATTTTAGAACCATCGGGCAACATGCTGACATAATTAAAAAGTTCTTCGCTTTTTTCTGCGGAAACATTTTTTAATTCTTCAAATTTCTTGCCCGCTAAATCGCTAATTAAATTTAAATAAGAAGTAATTCTTTTTGCCCTAAAATCTTCTATTTTATCTGAAATTTCATGGTAAGGCACCTCAAACTTTTCGCTATACATTTTTCGTAATTTTTCAAGTAGAATATCATCTACCAAAGAAATCACAGAATCCATACCGTATTGAGCAACTTTTAAAGGAGTATCTATTGTAAATCCTATTCCCATAACAGGAATATGAAATGAATGTGTGTTTTTCATATTAATTGAATTAATCAACAAATGTAGACTAGGAATAGATTGATAAAAATGACATATATCATACTTTAATAACGTACAATGTTTTTATTTCTGAATCTTCTTGTAAAGAAAAGCTTAAAATTCTGCTATTTGCTATTATAAAGAATATGGCATTATCAACTTTTTTTTTAATTATTCATAATAAGGAATCTACAAACAACAAAAATTGACAAAACTTCAAACACCCTTCGTTCTTTAAGATTTCCTTTAGTACTTTTATGTTTTAATTTTAGAATAGAAAGAAAAAAATGTCTGTAGAGCCAAAATTAACACGATTTAATCAAAGTGTGTTGTCTAAATACCAAATTTACAATAGTATTTTTATGACACTTCCTTTTGATACTATTACAAAAACCGGTGTATTATTACCGTTGTTTCACGAAACTTGCGAAAAAGGATTCGCCCAAGGCGACAATCCAACAACCATTGTAGATACATTTTTCCAAAAATATCAAGGTCGTAGATCTGAAGAAAGCCAAATAAACCTATTATTCCGTTTTATCCAATACATAGAGCGCCAAGTAGTATTGTTTGATGCTATTGAAGATGCTGCTTTCCCTATTGTAAATAATATGGATGGTATTGGTACACTTAGACACCTTAAAGAAAAAGCAACTTCAGAAAACCAATTAGAAGCGCTTCAACAATACCTAGAAGAGTTTAAAGTACGTATTGTATTAACAGCTCACCCTACACAATTTTACCCAGGTTCAGTTTTAGGTATCATTACCGATTTATCGAAAGCGGTTAAAGAAAACAACCTAAATGGCATTAACGATTTGTTTGCACAATTAGGAAAAACACCTTTCTTTAAACGTGAAAAGCCAACACCTTATGATGAGGCAAAAAGCTTAATTTGGTATTTAGAAAACGTATTTTATAAATCGTTTGGAGATATTTACAACTATATCCAAACTAACATTTACGACGATACTCAAAAGCACAACGAAATAATTAACATTGGCTTCTGGCCAGGTGGTGATAGAGACGGAAACCCGTTTGTAAAACCAAACACAACAATAAAAGTTGCTAAAAAATTAAAACAAGCTATACTTAAAAAGTACTACGCCGATTTAAAAAACCTAAGACGTAAACTTACGTTTAGAGGTGTAGAAGAGCGCGTTATTAAGTTAGAAACAATTTTATACAACTTTAGTATAAACTTAAACACGGAAAAAACAATTACAGCCGATGAGCTGCTTAACGAATTATTAAGCATTAGAGACGTTATCGAAGCTGATCACCAATCGCTTTACATTAACGAAATTAACAGCTTAATTAATAAAATTAATCTTTTCGGTTTCAACTTTGCAACCTTAGACATTAGGCAAGATAGCCGTATTCACCACACCGTGTTTACTACAGTTATCGATAAATTAATAGAAAACAATCACCCATCGTTCCCTAAAAATTATCACGACTTATCCGATGATGAGCAAGTTAAAATTTTATCAGAAGTAAGTGGAGATAAAATTGATATCGATGTTTTTGAAGACGAAATGGTAAGCAACACGCTTAAAACCATTAAGGCTATCAAGAAAATACAGAAAACCAATGGTGAGCGCGGTGCAAACCGTTACATTATTAGCAACAACCAAACCGCATTAAACGTTATGCAACTTTTTGCAATGCTAAAATTAGTAGCATTCCAAGATGATTTAACGGTAGATGTTGGTCCACTTTTTGAAACCATTCCAGATTTAGAAAACGCGCCAGACGTTATGGAGCAACTTTACAGCAATCCTGCTTACCGTGCGCATTTAGAAAAAAGAGGAAACAAACAAACTATTATGCTAGGTTTCTCTGACGGAACAAAAGATGGTGGATATCTTATGGCAAACTGGGGTATTTACAAAGCCAAAGAGCGCCTAACAGCTATTTCTAGAAAATACGATATTACAGCTATTTTCTTTGATGGTCGTGGAGGACCTCCTGCGCGTGGTGGTGGAAAAACACACCAATTTTACTCTTCTTTAGGCCCAACAATCGAGGACAAAGAAGTACAATTAACCATACAAGGACAAACTATAAGTTCTAATTTCGGAACTCTAGACTCATCTCAATACAATCTAGAACAATTAATAAGTTCTGGTATTTCTAACCGCATTGGCAAAAACAACGAAGCCATGAGCGAAGAAGACAAAATTGTAATGAACGATCTAGCCGAAACAAGCTACACTGCTTATAAAGACTTTAAAGGTCACGCCATGTTTATACCATATTTGGAGCGCATGAGTACTTTAAAATACTATGCAAAAACAAATATTGGTTCTCGTCCATCAAAACGAGGCACATCAGATAAGTTAGTCTTTTCAGATTTAAGAGCCATTCCTTTTGTAGGCTCTTGGAGTCAGTTAAAACAAAACGTACCTGGATTCTTTGGCGTTGGCAAAGCATTAAAAGCCTACGAAGATCGTGGAGAATTCCATAAAGTTGAGCAACTATACAAAAACTCAAAATTCTTTAAGACCCTGTTAGAAAACAGTATGATGTCTTTAACTAAATCGTTTTTCGATTTAACAAAATACATGTCTAAAGACGAAGAGTTTGGCGCATTTTGGGATATTATTTATAACGAATACCTATCAACAAAATCGCTACTTTTAAAACTAACCGGTTATAAAGAACTTATGGAAAACGAGCCAGCAGGCCGTGCCTCTATTCAAGTTCGCGAATCTATTGTATTACCATTGTTAACCATACAACAATACGCGCTTAAAAAGATTCAAGAATTAGAAAAAGCCGAAGTTAGAGACGAAGAACAAATTAAAATATTTGAAAAAATTGTTACCCGTTCATTATTCGGAAACATTAATGCAAGTAGAAACTCTGCATAATAAAACATTCAAATTAAATACAAAAAGCCTCCAACTATGGGGGCTTTTTTACGTTAAAACATCTTCTATTATTTTTATTAGGGCGCAACCCAAAAGGGTCGGGCTATACGCTACAAGTCCGCGCCACCGCAATTACCATTGCGGCAGCTGTGGGCTTTTCACTACTATCCCTTGCGCACATATCGCAACGATAGTTTTAACCTTGCAAACACTATCCCTACACGCCAAATAAATAACCAAAAACACACTCAATAGCCAAACAATAACATCTAAAAAATCCCTCAAACAAAAAAGGTGTTTTGCATAAAGCAAAACACCTTTTTAAAATAATATAATTGATCAGTTAAATAGTTCTCTTCTAGTGATCGTTAGATCTAAAATCTGGATAAGCTTCCATGCCATGCTCATGAGCATCTAAACCTTCTAGCTCCTCTTTCTCAGAAACTCTAATACCAACAACCTTCTTCAAGGTAAATATAATAATAAAAGAGGTTACTAAACAAAAAACAGCGTAACAAGCTACACCAATTAATTGCGCTAAAAAGTTATGTTCTGGGTTTGTAGAAAAGATACCTACTGCTAAAGTTCCCCAAATACCACAAATTAAGTGTACCGCAATAGCACCTACAGGATCATCAAGTTTTAAAGCATCTACACAACTAACAGCTAAAACAATAAGTATACCTGCTACAGCACCAATAATAATAGCACTTGTAGGCGACATAACATCTGCCCCAGCAGTAATACCAACTAAACCACCTAAAATACCATTTAAAAACATGGTTAAATCTAGGTTTTTATATTTAATAAAAGTGAATAAAGCAGCAACTACTCCACCAGCTGCAGCAGCTAAACATGTTGTTACTAGAGTTAAAGATGTTAATTCTGGATTAGCAGAAAGCACAGACCCTCCGTTAAAACCAAACCATCCTAACCAAAGGATTAAAACACCTGCCGTTGCTAACGGTATATTATGACCAGGAATAGCCTGAGGTTCTCCATTTTTAAATTTACCAATACGCGGCCCCAATAAGAAAACAGCAACTACTGCTGCCCAACCACCTACAGAATGCACTAAGGTAGAACCTGCGAAATCGTAAAAACCTAATTGATCTAAAAATCCGCCACCCCATTTCCATGAACCAGCAATTGGATAAACCAACCCAACATAGATAATAGTAAAAATCATAAAAGGTCCAATTTTCATACGTTCGGCAACAGCTCCAGAAACAATAGTTGCAGCAGTTGCAGCAAACATACCTTGAAACAAGAAATCTGTCCAATACGTATAACCTTCATTATATGTTAAATCTAAAGCACCTTCCGCAGTTAACGGAGCCTCTAAACCAAAGCCTGCAAAACCAAAAATTCCAGCAGAACCTTCAGCAAAACCAGGGTACATTAAATTAAAACCTACTAAACAGTAAAGAAGTAAGCCGATAGTTATTATAAGAATATTTTTAAATAATATGTTTAATGTGTTTTTTTGTCTTGTTAGCCCAATTTCCAAAAATGCAAAACCAGTATGCATAAAGAAAACTAAGGCCGTACAGATCATCATCCATACATTATTTATTGTAAGTAATTCCATTTTGTTAGTTTAATTGTGTTATTTATTTTAATGTGTCACTACCTTTTTCTCCGGTTCTAATTCTGTAACACTCTTGTACATCTGATACAAATATTTTACCATCACCAACTTCTCCTGTTCCAGCAGAGTTAATAATTGTTTTTACGGTAACATCGGCAAAATCATCATTTACAACTATAGATAAATATCTACGTTGTATATCACTAGTACTATAACTAACACCACGATAAACATGCCCCTCTTTTTCGTTTCCAAGACCAGTTACGTCCCAGTAAGAGAAAAATATTACACCAACATCATGCAAAGCTTCTTTCACTACACGATATTTGGATTTCCGAATAATGGCTTCAATTTTTTTCATAATTTCATTTCTTAAATATGTTTAGTTTGTTAAGGTAAAAATTATTTGAATTCTATAAAACTAGAAGTTCAAAAGGTTTTTTTGAATTATCATAAACGCTTAAAAAGATGCCTTTTTGAGGCATCTTTTTAATCATTTATAGTAAATAATAGTTTTTATTCTTCGTCGATCTCTCTTTGTCTCTTACCATGGTAAGCGATAGATCCATGCTCTGTCCAGTCAAGACCAGCAATTTCTTCTTTCTCTGTAACTCTTAATCCAATAGTTTTCTTCATAATAAATAAGAAAACAAAAGATAAAACAATAGCCCAAGCTGCGTAAGCTAAAACTCCAATAGCTTGCGCTCCTAATTGAGCAGCGCCACCTCCATTAAAAATTCCAATTCCAGCATCACCATCGATACCCCAAAGACCTATAACTAAAGTTCCCCAAGCACCACAAATACCGTGTACTGAAATAGCACCTACAGCATCATCAATTTTTAATGTTTTTTCTACAAAACCAATTGAAAACACAACTAGAAGACCACCAACAAGACCAGCTAATACAGCTCCACCTTCGCTCATGTTTCCACAACCAGCAGTAATACTTACTAAACCAGCAAGTGCACCATTTAAAGTCATACTTAAGTTTGGTTTTCCATTTTTAATCCATGTTAAAAGTAAAGCACCCAAAGCACCAGCAGAAGCAGCTAAGTTTGTTACTAAAACAACTTGAGAAGCTGCAGTAGCATCATCACCACCCCAAGCTAATTGAGAACCACCATTAAAACCGAACCATCCTAACCAAAGAATAAATACACCTAAAGTAGCATACATTTGGTTGTGACCGTGCATTTCAACAGGCTTACCATCTAAGAATTTCCCAATTCTAGGACCTACCATCCAAGCAGCAACAAGTGCAGCCCATCCACCAACAGAGTGAACAATAGATGATCCAGCAAAATCGATAAATTCAGCAGGCATAATACCATCAGTGTTGTTTAACCAACCACCGTTCCATTCCCAACCACCAGCGATAGGGTAAATAAAAGCAGTTAAAACAATACTAAAAATAGCGTAAGTTGTATATTTTGTTCTTCCGGCTACAGCACCAGAAACAATAGTTGCAGCAGTTGCAGCAAATACAGTTTGGAAGAATAAATCGGCAGCTCCTTGAGAGAATGTAAAACCTCCCCAGTGGAAAAATCCACCACCTTGATCTGCTCCGTACATTAAAGAGTATCCTATAAACCAGAAGGCTAAAGAACCTACTGCAATATCTAGGAAGTTTTTCATGGCAATGTTTACAGCATTCTTAGAATCTGTCATTCCAGACTCAACTAAGAAAAAACCTGCTTGCATAAAGAATACCAGAATACCAGAGATTAGCATCCACATCATCCCCATATCGCCTTCAATAGCAGCGGTATCTTGAATTAATAAAGGTAAATTTAATATTGACATCATATTATATTTTTTTTGGTTAGTTAATAATAGCACTATTAAATCCCCGTTTTAAAAACGAGGATTTATAATATTTTAAACTTAGAAAGAGTAGATAGCAGCTAAAGTAAATGCAGCTAAGTTATCTGTTGCTGCAGCATCAGAATCTAAGTAAGGCATATCATTACTCCAAGAATCTAATCTTATTTCTGGCTTGATAGTTAAATTTTCTAAAGTATAACTACCTGTTAAAGTTGCAGCAAATACACTTGGTAAATCATCAACATCTTTAGCATGTAAACCAAAATACTCTCCTCTTAATCCTACTGTAAAAGATTCAGAAGCTGCAACC
Organism: Algibacter lectus; assembly: GCF_900112395.1. Lineage (GTDB taxonomy): Bacteria > Bacteroidota > Bacteroidia > Flavobacteriales > Flavobacteriaceae > Algibacter > Algibacter lectus. The sequence goes on along the minus strand of NZ_FOLN01000003.1, from coordinate 368,077 downwards.
TGTGGATATAAAGCAGCTCCATAAAAGCCAGCATCATCACTAGTTTGGTAAGCAGCGTTTATTCCTAAGAAAAAGTCATCAGATAAATCGAATCCACCTGTATAGTCAATTTCAAAACCTAAAACAGTATCATTATCATAATAAAAGTTTAAGAATTGTCCAGCATACCCTAATTGAGCACCTAAAGCGTAATCCCCTGTCATGTTATCATAAACATCAGTAGCATTCATAACAGCTAACATTAAGCTAAAGTCATCAGATAAAGCAAAATCAGCTTTTAAACCTAAGTGAGAAAAAGGTCCGCTAGAGAACAAGTAAGATGTACTGTAGTTAAAGTTTCCTACTGGAGAAATAACTTCGTAACCCAAATACGTATTAAAACGTCCCATTGTTAAAGTTGTACCTTCAGACACATTCCAGTATGCATAAAGTTGATTAACGTAAAGATCATTATCTCCACCAGCAGCATCTACACCTCTTGGGCCAAATACTAAATCTGCAACCATACCTGTTTTTTCACCTTCATAAGAAGCAATAACGTTCGCCATACCAAGAGCAAATCCAGTTCTATTTGCGAAAGATGTCCCAAAACTTTGACCTAAATCATCAGAAGTAGTTAAGTTAGTTTGGTAATAAGCATCAATACTACCGCTTACAGATAATTTTGACTCCTCATCTTCTTGAGCAAAACCTATTGCAGCAACAAAAAGCATTGAAAGTGTGATAAATTTTTTCATAATTGTGTTTATTTTAAAGTTATAAGTTATTGGTTTATTCGTTAAGAACACCTCAAAACTATGGCAAAATATTTTAAACCCCTCAAAAAATAGGGGTAATTCGTTAACTTTTATCAATTACTCAATTTTATCCCTAATTTTTTAGGGGTATCTTCATAAATATTTTTATTTTTTGATTTTTCAACAAACACATTGTTTGAATTATTGTCAGTCTTTTACAAAAAATTATAGCATTCTTTCTATTAAAGCCATCAAACTTTACCATTAATTCATATATCTACAATATTGACTAAAAAAACCGAATTGAGTATTTATTAAAAAACAGAGATATTATTGATATATACCTATTTTAATCTTCGCTTCGCCTAAAAAATCGAAATAATGATTTGCGGTTATGGTATATTAAATAGGAGTACATATCTTTACAATTCAACTCAAGTTTTTAAACGATTATGCTGAAGAAACAAGGACTCTATTTACCGGAATTTGAACACGAAAACTGTGGCGCTGGTTTTATTTGTAATCTTAAAGGAGAAAAAACAAATCAAATCATTCACGACGCGTTAGAAATTCTAGTAAAATTAGAACACCGCGGTGGCGTTAGTGCCGACGGAAAAACTGGTGATGGTGCTGGTTTACTAATTGATATTCCACACGACTATTTTAAACGCGTATGCGATTTCAATATTCCAGAACAAAGAGAATATGCCGTTGGCATGGTATTTTTACCAAAGGTGGCCAACCAATATAATTTTTGTAAAACCACTTTCGAAAACGAAATAAAAACTCAAGGACTTTCTATTTTAGGATGGCGAGAAGTCCCTGTAGACTCATCTCAATTAGGACCTATTGCCTTAGCATCCGAACCTAATATTGAGCAGTTATTTGTTGGCAAAACAGAAGATATTACAGATGCTGATTTTAGAGCTAAATTATATGCTGCTAGAAAGATAACAGAGCATACTATTAGCCAGTCTAAAATCTCTGAAAGCAACTACTTCTACGTACCAAGTTTCTCTACTAGCACGTTAATATATAAAGGTATTATTATGCCTGAAGATATTGGACCATACTATACAGATTTACAACAAATAGATTTAGTAACTCGTTTAGCGCTAGTTCACCAACGTTTCTCAACGAATACTATGCCAACTTGGGAGTTAGCACAACCGTTTAGATACATGTGCCAGAATGGTGAAATTAACACCCTTCGTGGAAATGTAAGTAGAATGCGTGTTCGTGAAGAAATCATGAAATCTGATGTTTTCGGACCGCAAATAGATAAATTATTCCCAATTATCCTTCCAGGAAAATCCGATTCGGCTTCTATGGATATGGTGGTTGAATTATTAACACACACAGGACGATCGTTACCAGAAATCATGATGATGATGATTCCTGAAGCATGGGAGAAACACGCTACCATGTCTGAAGAGCGTAAAGCTTTTTACGAATATAACGCTTGTATCATGGAACCTTGGGATGGTCCGGCATCTGTACCTTTTACAGACGGTGATTATGTTGGGGCTTTATTAGACAGAAATGGTTTAAGACCATCTCGATATACCGTAACTAAAAGCGGTAAATTAATCATGTCATCAGAAATTGGTGTGGTTGATATTGCCCCTGAAGATGTTGAAAGACACGGACGTTTAGAGCCAGGAAAAATGTTCTTGGTAGATATGAACAAAGGCCGTATTATCGAAGATGAAGAAATAAAAAGTAAAATTGTTTCAGAAAGACCATATAAAGAATGGTTAGACAAAACACGCTTACATTTAAAAGATGTTCCTTACAACAACGAAACTTGCCCAATAGAAACTATTGATATCAAAACAAGACAACGTTTATTTAACTATACGTTTGAAGATATTCAAGAAGTTATTACACCAATGGCAATTGTTGGAAAAGAAGCTTTAGGCTCTATGGGTATCGATACACCATTAGCGGTTTTATCGGATAGACCTCAACTTATTTCAAACTACTTTAAGCAATTATTCGCGCAAGTAACAAACCCTCCTTTAGATGGTATTCGTGAAGAGATTGTAACAGACATTAGTTTAAATCTTGGAAAGGACAGAAACATTTTCAGCATTACAGATAGACAATGTAGAAAATTAAGAATTCAAAATCCGGTAATTTCTAACGCCGATTTAGAAAAGATAAGAAACATTTCAATAGAAGCTTTTAAAGCTGAAACTATTCAAATTTTATATCCAAAAGCACAAGGTCTTAACGGTCTAGAAGATGCTTTGGAGGCTATTGTAGTACAAGTTGAAAAGGCATTAGACCGCAAAACAAACATCATTATTCTTTCGGACAGAGGTGTTAATCAAGAGTTTGCTCCAATACCTTGTTTACTAGCTTGTTCTTACATAAACCACCAATTAAACCGTTTACGTAAGCGCTCTTACTTCGATATTATTATCGAATCTGCAGAACCACGTGAACCACACCATTTTGCTACTTTATTTGGTTATGGCGCATCTGCTGTAAATCCATATATGGTAAACGAAATTATTAGAATGCAAGTTAAAGAAGGCTTCATTACTGATATGGACGAGCAAAAAGCAGTTGACAACTTCAACAAAGCGATTGGAAAAGGTATTTTAAAAGTAATGAACAAAATTGGAATCTCAACATTACACTCATATAGAGGTTCTCAAATTTTCGAAATTGTTGGTTTCAACTCTCAATTTGTTGAAAAATATTTCCCATACACCGCTTCTAGAATTGAAGGTATTGGTTTATATGAAATTGAAAAAGAAATTAACGAGCGCTATAAACAAGCCTACCCAGATAATACTATTGATAAAAACTTAGGTTTAAATATTGGTGGCGATTACCGTTGGAGAAGAAATGGCGAACGTCACTTATTCAACCCAACAACAGTTGCTAAACTTCAACAAGCCGTTCGTTTAAGCGACCAGGCTAGTTATGATGTTTACGCAAAGGCAATAAACGAACAGTCGGAAAATTTAATGACCATTCGTGGTTTGTTTGAATTCGACAACTTAGATCCAATTCCTTTAGATGAAGTAGAACCATGGACTGAAATCGTTAAACGATTCAAAACAGGTGCTATGTCTTATGGGTCTATTTCTCGTGAAGCACACGAAAACTTAGCCATTGCCATGAACCGTATTGGAGGTAAATCTAATTCTGGTGAAGGTGGAGAAGATCGTAGACGTTTCCAAAAAGATAGTAATGGCGACAGTAGAAACTCTGCTATTAAGCAAGTAGCTTCTGGTCGTTTTGGAGTAACTTCTCATTATTTAACAAGTGCGAAGGAGATTCAAATAAAGATGGCTCAAGGTGCAAAACCTGGAGAAGGTGGACAGTTACCAGGACATAAAGTATTGCCTTGGATTGCTGAAACAAGAAACTCAACACCTTTTGTTGGTTTAATTTCACCACCACCACATCACGATATTTATTCTATTGAAGATTTAGCGCAGCTTATCTACGATTTAAAAAATGCAAACCGTGAAGCTAGAATTAATGTAAAATTAGTTTCAGAAGTTGGTGTAGGTACTATTGCAGCTGGTGTTTCTAAAGCAAAAGCAGATGTAGTTCTTATTTCTGGTTATGATGGAGGAACAGGAGCATCTCCTCTTACCTCTTTAAAACACGCTGGTTTACCTTGGGAACTTGGTTTAGCCGAAGCACAACAAACATTAGTTTTAAACAACCTTAGAAGCCGTATTGTTGTAGAATGTGATGGCCAATTAAAAACAGGTCGTGATGTTGCAATTGCAGCTTTATTAGGAGCTGAAGAATTTGGATTTGCAACTGCACCATTAGTAGCATCTGGATGTATCATGATGCGTAAATGTCATTTAAATACATGCCCTGTTGGTATCGCAACTCAAGATAAAGAGTTGCGTAAAAACTTTAAAGGCACACCAGAACACGTTATTAACTTCTTCTACTATATCGCAGAAGAATTAAGAGGTATTATGGCGCAATTAGGTTTTAGAACTTTAGGAGAAATGGTTGGGCAAACGCACAAAATCAATTCAAACAAAGCTATAAACCACTACAAAGCAAAAGGTTTAGATTTATCGGCTATTTTACACAGACCAGAGGCATACAAGTCAATGTCTGTTAAAAACACCGAGCAACAAGATCATAATTTAGATAATGTTATTGATTTCAGAATTCTTAAAGATTCGCATCGCGCACTTTACAGAAAAGAAAAAATGAACTTATCATACCCAATAAAAAACACAGACCGCTCTGTTGGAGCCATTGTAAGTAACGAAATTTCTAAAATTTACGGACACCTTGGTTTACCAGAAGACACTTTAAACATTAAGTTTACAGGTTCTGCCGGACAAAGCTTTGGAGCTTTTGGCGCACACGGTTTAACATTTATGGTCGACGGAAATACCAACGATTACTTAGGTAAAGGTTTATCTGGAGCTAAATTAATTGTAAAGAAACCTGCTAAAGCAGACTTCCTAGCCGAAAATAACATTATAGTTGGTAACGTGTGTTTATTTGGAGCCGTACAAGGTGAAGCATACATTAACGGTATTGCTGGAGAACGTTTTGCAGTAAGAAACTCTGGAGCAACTACAGTTGTAGAAGGTGTAGGTGATCACTGTTGTGAATACATGACAGGTGGTAAAGTTGTTGTTCTTGGATCTACAGGAAGAAACTTTGCAGCTGGTATGAGTGGTGGTATTGCTTATGTTTACGATCCAGAAAACAAATTTGTAAACGGACTTTGTAATACTGAAACCATCGAGTTTGAAGATATTACAGGAAACGATGCAGAAGATTTAAAAGCAACAATTCAAAAACATGTAACATATACCGACAGTAAATTAGGTAAACGATTACTAGAAGATTGGGATACAAGCTTAAAGAATTTTGTTCGCGTTATGCCAACAGAATACAAAAGCGCTTTAATACGCTTAGCAACTGAAGAACCAATGGTAGAAGAATTAACAATAGGATAGGAAATGGGAAAAGTAACAGGATTTAAAGAATTTGAAAGACAAGATGAAACTTACACGCCCGTAGCAGATCGTGTTAAGGATTATAAAGAATTTACCGTTCCGTTAAAAGAAGAAGAGATTACCAAACAAGGTTCTCGCTGTATGGATTGTGGTATTCCTTTTTGCCATAGTGGTTGCCCACTTGGTAATTTAATACCAGATTTTAACCATATGGTACACCAAGGTGAGTGGCAAAAAGCCTCTTGGCTATTACACTCTACTAACAATTTCCCGGAGTTTACAGGTCGTTTATGTCCTGCTCCATGTGAAAAATCGTGTGTATTAGGTATTATTGAAGATCCCGTTTCTATCGAGAATATTGAAAAAAATATTGTAGAGCGTGCTTTTAAAGAAGGCTGGATTAAACCACAACCACCAAAAACTAGAACAGGAAAAACTGTAGCCGTTGTAGGCTCTGGCCCTGCTGGTTTAGCTGCAGCTCAACAATTAAATAGAGCTGGACACACCGTTACTGTTTTTGAACGTGACGATGAAGTTGGTGGATTATTACGCTACGGAATTCCTAATTTCAAAATGGAAAAAGGAATTATCGATCGTCGTGTAAAAATATTAGAAGCTGAAGGTATCACATTTAAAACCAATGTAAACGTTGGTGTAAACTACGATGTTAAAGATTTAAAAGCTTTTGATTCTATAGTATTATGTGGTGGAGCAACCGAGAGAAGAGGTTTACCAACACCTGGTGCAGATGCAGATGGCGTAGTACAAGCTATGGATTTCTTAACACAACAAACTAAAGTGGTGCTAGGTAAAGAAGTAAAAGACCAAGTATTAGCAACCGACAAAAACGTCATTGTTATTGGTGGTGGTGATACCGGGTCGGATTGTGTTGGAACATCTAACCGTCATGGCGCAAAATCGGTAGTTAACTTTGAAATTATGCCGAAACCACCAGGACACCGTTCGCCTACAACGCCTTGGCCATTTTGGCCACTGCAGTTAAAAACATCTTCTTCTCACGAGGAAGGCGTTGAGCGTAACTGGTTAATCAACACCAAAGAATTCATAAAAGACGAAAGCGGCAAACTAACAGCTTTAAAAACAGTAAATGTTGAATGGAAAATGGTTCCTGGTGAGCGTCCACAACTTATTGAAATTGCAGGTACCGAAAAAACTTGGCCTTGTGATTTAGCGTTATTAGCTTTAGGTTTTACAGGGCCAGAAAGTACATTAGCAGATAAATTAGGTATTAAAAAAGATGCCCGTTCTAACTACAAAGCAGAATACGGTAAATACCAAACCAATGTGCCAAAAGTATTTGCTGCTGGAGATATGCGCCGTGGGCAATCTTTAATTGTTTGGGCTATTTCTGAAGGTCGTGAGGCTGCAAGACAAGTAGATATTTATTTAATGGGCAAATCTAACTTACCTTCTAAAGATATTACTGGAGATTTAGTAGCTATGTAATATTGATAATAATAATAATAATAATAATAATATAGTGTATTAAAAATGCGAGCCTTAGAGCTCGCATTTTTTATGCCTTAGCATGCATGATTTTTATACTGCTATAAATATCATTCATCTTCTTCATGAAATCACGAAATCAAGGACTTAGAGTTCCTTAATTCTATTTTCGTATTACTATTTATTATCATCAAAAAAAACTAGTTCCATAGACATACTAGTACGGTCTTTTCCTTTAACAAAGAATATAGCTATGAATTCATTAGACGTACTTAAATAGGCGTCTGAAAACTCTTGAACAGAATCTATATCTGTAAAATATTCAATCACTGATGTTAAACCCATACCGTGGTTAGAGAAAAAGATATAATGCCTACTATTATTTGGACCATTAAAACCTGAAGCTATCGCATATTCCCCCTCACTATCTCTAGAGTTTATCTTTATTATTTTATTTTCCCCTTCTTCATTCGTATAATTAAATGAATAGTGGTTAGATTCTTCTTTTTTCACTTCTAAACTAATGTTGTACGAAAAATCATTGAATAATTCATTAAATGAGCTTTGTGTAAAAAGAGGCCCTGCATAAATGGTATTGCGATCCTTAATAGATCTTGTTTTAAAATTAGAGATAGGTCTTATAGAGAAATCATAATTGTTCTTAGTGAAAAATTGAGTAAATGGCTTTATGTTAAATGCGTTCTCAAAAACAATATAACTAAATTCACTAGGTATAAGAGATTCAAACCGCTCTGGGTTCTTTTTAGTATGTTCTAAAAAAGCTTCAACCGAATTAATTTTAGAATCTCTGTGCCAACCAGTATTGTTAAAAATAGTAGAGCCTGAATACCCAAATACATCTCCTAAATAAAGTGTTGTCTCAAACCCATTATCAAACATAGGTTTCCAGACTTTATTGCTTGGTTTTAATAAAAAAAAGGCAACAGCAGTAAAAACTACAAACGAAAAAATAAACCCTATAATCTTTTTTCTTTTACGACTATTATTTTTCTTTTCCTCTCTAGCAGAAAAAGTAGTATTGTATTGCCCTGGTTTAATTGAAATAACAATAGGATCATATACTCCTTCTTCTTCATAATAACGTTTTAAACGTTTTCTAAGGTGAGATATATTTACTCTTATATTTACATCACTTTTTTTAGGATCATATCTTTTTCCAAATAATTCAAGACCTACTGTATAAGCAGTTATTGTATGTCCTTCCATCGTAGATTCAACTAAGAGCTTCAGCAAAACATTAGTGGTCGTAGATTTACTAAATGTTTTACTTTCTAATACTTTAGTTAAAGCATTAATTATTTCACTTTGGTTGAACATGTGCCTTTTTAACTCTAAATTAAATCGTATTTAATTAAATCAAAGGTAGTAAATATCAAAGACCAACCAAATAAGCTAAAATATCTCACACAAACAAAAAACACTAAACCACCTATAAAAAAGGGTTCACGAGAACTTTTTACCGTAAAAACAAGCGTAAAACAACATCAACATAAAACTTATACGATTACTATAAGTTAAATTTACATCAATTCTAAAATTCAATACTCATATAAATGAAACACTTCAGCATTTTTATTATTTATATAACTATCTATACAGCTGTAAGTGCTCAAACAAGCTATCATAAATACCCTTCAATTAGCACTATTCCATTTTCAGTCATAGATGCACATACTTATGAAGAAAACAATATAAAAAGCACTATTAGAAAAGTTGCAGAATATCAAATAGAAAAATATGGAGAAGATATTCCAACAAAAAACTGGTTAGCCGGAACATTTTTCTCATCGTTCGTTGCAGCTTACAACGTAACAGGTGATAATTGGTATTTAGATAAGGCCTATGCCTGGGGAGAAAAATCGGAATGGGATATCCACAGACCCATAAACGCAGATGATGTTTGTCCTGCTCAAACCTACTTAGACATTTATTTTGTAAAAAAAGACCCTAAGATTTTTAAAACCTTACATGAAAAAATTTCTGTATACTTCAACCGAAAAGAAATCTTTCCAGGAGAAAAAAATAGTAATCAAAAAACGAATCTTCCTTTAACAGGCCGTAATACTTGGAGTTGGTGTGATGCTTTATACATGGCACCACCGGTATATGCTCGTCTAGGAAAAGCAACTGGAGATAAGCGTTATTACGAAATGCTACATCGTTTATATTGGGATTCTGTTGATTTTCTTTATGCTCCGGATCAAAAACTATTCCATAGAAACGATAAAATAAAAACAGAAAAGGATCGTACTCCCAATGGCAAAAAAATATATTGGGCCCGTGGTAATGGATGGGTATTTGCTGGTTTAGCTCGCTTAATTGAATATTTACCTGATAACGACCCAATAAAAGAAAAATATATTAAGTTGTTTCAAGACATGGCGTATAGCCTAGCAAAATACCAAATGGAAGACGGTCTTTGGCGTTCAAGCTTAAACGACCCTGAATGGATAACAACTAAAGAAACAAGCGGGTCTGCCTTTTATATATACGGTATGACCAAAGGCATAAAAGAAGGATGGCTACCTAAAGAATATTTTATATCTACAGTTTTAAAAGGTTGGACGGGACTAATGTCTTGTGTAACCCCATATGGAAAACTAGGTTATAGTCAAATCGTAGCAGGATCACCTCATGAAGTCCGACCACATGATAATGTTGATTATGCTGCAGGAGCATTTATACTAGCAGGTACCGAAATACTGAAAATCAACGCAATGTCTGAAATGAATCTACTTATAGACAATACTTTTATTCCTCGCGTAGTAGTACGGGACGGGTTTTGGCCTACATATAATAAGAATTCAGTTATTACACATCGTAATTGTTTTTTCACATCATATATTAAACACGATGGCACTGGAGCTTTAACAGCTTTTAATTTTAATAAACATCCAAATGTAAGTGCATATGCTCGTAAAGAACTAAAGTTATTTTCTAAAGAAAATGGTTTTCCAGAATTTACCCCTTCTATATTTCCTTTGCACAAAGATACTATACAGGTGACTTATGCAAAAGCTAAAAACAACTATACGTTATTGTCTCAAAATATTTATTTACCAATATGGAAGCCAATGGAAAAGAAAAGCTTAAAAGAATCAAATACTATTAATAAAAATGCTGATTGTTTACAAAATTGGCGAAATTGTTTTGAGAACAATGATATTTCGCTAATTAACTTACTTTCAAATAACTACACACTCTTTACTGTAAAAAAACAAAAGAAAAACATTCAAGTAGCATATACATCGATTGAGGGAAATAAACATAATTATTACCTAGCAAGTTTAAAACAGAACAAATGGAAAAAAGAATTATTATGCTCTTTTTCAAATGATAAAAAAAGTGACAACAATATAAAGGGAAGTATAACATTACATCCAAATAAACAGGAAGTAATAATATCAAGTGCCTTTCATCCTAAAACTAAACAGCCGCTGCCAAATGGTTTATACCAACTTTTTAGTGGTGAAAAAATAAATAAAATTTGGCAATGGAAACAATTAACTTTTAACCCGGTCCACAATCAGTTTCACCCAATTATAACTGACGGACAAAACCATGCTTTATTCTGGATGTCTGGACAGAAAATAAATGAAAAGGAATACCATACTGATATAATGATGAGTTCAAAATTTTAGAATTAAAAAAAATGAAAAACAGATTAATATTATTAGCTTTATTATTACTTACACAATTAGTAAGTAACTCACAAAGTGCATATCCTAAAATGGATGAAGAGATTAAAACATTCATGAAAGACGGTGGATGGTGTTGGTATGAATCTCCTAGAGCAATAATTCATAACGGAAAATTGATTATAGGAGCTATTAGTGGTGTAAGTGGAGATATACGTGTTGGAGTTTTTGACTTAAAAACAAATAAAAACCTTGGAGTTAGCATTTTAGATAAAAACTTTGAAATTGATGACCATAACTCACCCGTTTTTCATGTTAGACCTGACGGAAGTTTAGTTGCTGTATGGGCAAAACACGGTCATGAACAGTATCATTACTACAGTATTTCTGAGCCTAATAACTATTTAAAATGGGGAGAAAAGCAGGTTTTTGATCATGGTTTTGAAATTCCTGAAGGCAACAGATGGATGGGTGTTACTTACATGAATTTATATTCCATCAAAAAGAAAAAGTTGCTTTATAATTTTTTTAGAGATGGACACAATCGAAATCCTACTTTCATTACCTCCACTAATGAAGGTGATACTTGGGGAAACCGTACACATTTTATTGAAGATGAAGTCCCAGGAAGGAATAGACCTTATGTACGATATATGCAGAAAAACAAGGATTTAATAGGTGTTTCCTTTACTGATGCTCACCCAGCAAATTATGGTAATAGCATTTATTATGCTGATTTTGATGGGACCTCTTTTTATAATGCTAATGGAAAGAAGATTAAAGATTTATCGGAAGGTCCATTAAAAACATCTGAAGCAGATAAAATATATACTGGTAGTGAAACCAAAGAAAAATCCAAAGACTCTGGAAGTGTACCTAATGCGGCTTGGACATGTGATTTAGGAAAAGATAAAAAAGAAAGACCTTTTATTGGGTATACACTGTATGTAAAAGAAAACGATATTCGTTTTCGTTTGGCTAATTGGAATGGCAAAAAATGGATAGATAGAGAAATTGCATATGCTGGCCCTGGCTTATACCCAGGTCAAAGTAGTTATTCTGGTTTAATGGCTCTAGATAATGATAATCCAAAAAATGTATTTATTTCTTCTGCCGTAGACCCTAATACGGGTAAGGTCAAAAATAAAAAACATGAAATTTATTTTGGAAAGGTGAAAAACAAAGATGAAACTTCAAAAATTAAATGGGAGCAAATCACCTATGATTCGAAGCATAAAAACATCCGTCCAATTATTATAACTGGTGAAGGCTATAAAGTGCTACTTTGGCTAGCAGGTCCCTGGCATAGTTTTCTGAATTACCGAAGTGATATTATTGGTTATGTACTAGAAAAGCCTAAAACAATTAAATAAAACAGATTTGTTTTTAACCTAATTTATTGAACAAAAAAAATGCGAACCAAAAGGCTCGCATTTTTCATTATAAAATTATTAACTATTATTTAGCGTTCTTCATAAACTCTTCACACTTTAATACCATATTCTTACTTCCACAAATAAATGGCACGCGCTGGTGAAGCTCCGTTGGATCTACATCCATTGTCCTAGTAAACCCATCACTCGCAAAACCATTAGCTTGTTCAGCTAAAAATGCCATCGGGTTACATTCATAAAGTAAACGTAATTTCCCATCAGGGTTTTTAGAACTTTGTGGGTAAAGATAAATACCACCTTTTATCATATTTCTATGAAAATCCGACACCAAAGATCCAATATATCGAGAAGTATAAGGTCTATCTCCTTCTTCTTGTTGACAATATTTAATATAATTTTTCACACCTTGAGGAAAGTGAATATAGTTTCCTTCGTTTACAGAATAAATAGTTCCATCTTCTGGAAATTGCATATCAGGATGCGATAAGTAGAACGATCCAATCGCTGGGTTTAAAGTAAAACCATTAACACCATCTCCTGTTGTGTAAACTAGCATAGTCGATGTACCATAAACCACATAACCAGCTGCTACTTGTTCGCTTCCTTTTTGTAAAAAATCGTCTAAAGTTACAGGTGTTCCTACTGGCGTAACACGTCTATAAATAGAAAAAATTGTTCCTACAGAAACATTAACATCAATGTTAGACGAACCATCTAAAGGATCAATTAAAACAATATACTTATTTTGATGGTTTTCATCTTGACTATTTATCGCAATAAAATCATCTTCTTCTTCACTTGCAATCCCACAAACAATATTTCTTTTAGTTAGCGTTTGTATAAACTTATCGTTTGCATAAACATCTAGTTTTTGTTGATCTTCGCCCTGAATATTAGTATCACCGGCAGCACCAATAATATCCACCAATCCGGCTTTGTTTACTTCATGGTTTACAACTTTTGCCGCTAATCGAATAGAATTCAAAAGGCTAGACAATTCGCCCGAGGAATATTTAAACGACGACTGATTTTCAATAATAAACTCTCCTAAAGTTTGTTTTTTGTGAGACATAAAAGTGTTTTGTTTTGTTTGTGCAAATATCTATAAAAAATAAGAAACTACAACGTTTTCGTTAAAGTTATGTACCCAAACATATTTAACTTTAAAGTATATTTGAAAAAATTTAATTTTCATTATGGATTTTACAATAAGAAACGCCAAAAAAGAGGATATGCCACAAGTTCTCCATCTAATCAACGAGTTAGCTGTTTTCGAAAAAGAACCCGATGCGGTTGAAGTTACCTTAGCAGACTTAGAAAATGATGGCTTTGGAACCCAACCCGCTTTTCATTGTTTTGTTGCTGAAGCGGATAAAAAAGTAGAAGGCATTGCACTGGTTTACAACCGCTACTCTACATGGAAAGGTAAAATAATTCATTTAGAAGATTTAATTGTAAGTCAGAAAATGAGAGGTTCGGGTATGGGCACAGCACTTTTAGACGAGGTTGTAAAATACGGACACAATAAAGGCGTTAAACGTATAAACTGGGAAGTTATTGACTGGAACGAACCAGCTATTGCTTTCTATGAGAAAAAAGGCGCAAATGTAATGCGAGATTGGGATGTAGTTCAATTAGATGAAGCAGGCATAAAAACGTATATTGAAAAATTGAATATCTAAAATCCTTTAAATAAAACAAGTAAACATGCAAGTCTATAAATTTGGTGGAGCCTCGGTAAAAGATGCAAATGGTGTAAAAAACATAGCATCTGTTTTACAAAAAGTAGGTTATAAAAACACGCTAATAGTTGTTTCCGCTATGGGCAAAACCACCAATGCTCTAGAACTTGTTATTAAAAATTACTTTGAAAACAAGTCAGAATTACAAAGTGCCATACAAGAAATTAAAAAGTTTCATAATGAAATTATACTAGATTTATTCCCAAATGAAGACCATATAGTTTTTAAAAAAGTGAATACTTTTTTTAGTGAACTCAACCAGTTTTTAACTAGTAATAAATCGCCCGACTACAGTTTTGTTTACGACCAAGTTATAGGTTTTGGCGAACTTGTTTCAACAACTATAATTAGCGAATATTTAAATCAAATAAACATCGCTAATAATTGGATTGATGTTCGCACACATATAAAAACCGACAACTATTACCGCAGAGCCAACGTAAACTGGAGCGCCACACAGCAATTAATTTCGAGCACATTTAATCGGTCTGTTTTAAACATTACACAAGGTTTTCTAGGTAGCGATGCCAATAATTTCACCACAACATTGGGCAGAGAAGGCAGTGACTATACTGCAGCTATTTACGCCTATTGCTTAAATGCAGAAAGTGTAACCATTTGGAAAGATGTTCCGGGTGTTTTAAATGCCGATCCGCGTTACTTTGAAAACGCTCAACTATTAAACAATATATCGTATCGCGAAGCTATAGAATTGGCTTTTTACGGTGCATCAGTCATTCACCCAAAAACCTTACAACCTCTACAAGGCAAAGAAATTTCGCTGTATGTAAAATCATTTTTAAATCCGGAAGCTAACGGTACTAAAATTGGTAAAAACACCACTTTAGACCCCATGATTCCGTGTTTTATTGTGAAGAAGAATCAGGTTTTAATTTCACTTTCATCCTTAGATTTTTCATATATTGTTGAAGAAAACATTAGCGAAATATTCAGCCTTTTACATCAATACAAGATGAAGGTCGATGTTATTCAAAATTCAGCTATAAGTTTTTCTGTTTGTATCGAAAATAATTACAACAATCTCGATTCATTATTACATCATTTAAAATCAAAATTTAAGGTTGTTTGTCACCAAAACGCCTCGCTTTACACCATTCGCCATTATAACGATTTGGCAATTAATAAAATTGAAACAGACAAAACCGTGTTATTAAAACAGTTAACCCCAGAAACCGTGCAAATAGTTACTGTTTAATTAAAACGTATATTTTAGTACATTTACAGCCATGACCAACTCAACGAACATAGGCTTAGTTACCCCAAAAGAAGTAGCTAAAGCGATAAAACTAGATAAATATGGTTTTATTGGCACTTTTATTGGCTGGCTCCTTATGAAAGTGCTTAAAATATCAACCATAGATAAGTTTTATAAGCGTAATAATCACCTCGAAGGCATCGAGTTTTTAGATAAAATTTTAGAAGAATTTCAAATTAAATTCGAAATACCAGAGGAAGATTTAAAACGTCTACCTAAAGATGGTGCTTATATCACGGTTTCAAACCATCCACTCGGTGGTATCGATGGTGTTTTACTTTTAAAATTAATGCTAGAACAGCGCGACGATTTTAAAATAATAGCTAATTTCTTGCTACACCGCATACAACCTATGCAACCTTATATTATGCCAGTAAACCCTTTTGAAGGGAGAAAAGATGCCAAATCGAGCATTGCTGGTTTTAAAAACTCTATTCTACACTTACGCGCCGGGCATCCGCTAGGTTTGTTTCCTGCCGGAGAAGTTTCAACTTACAGAGACGGGAAATTAGTAATCGATAAACCTTGGGAAGAATCTGCACTAAAATTAATAAAACGTGCCGAAGTACCGGTGGTACCAATATACTTTCATGCTAAAAACAGTAAGTTATTTTACAGGCTTTCTAAAATTAGCGACACCTTTAGAACAGCTAAACTTCCATCGGAGGTTTTAAGTCAAAAACGACGAATTATAAAAGTAAGAATCGGGAAACCTATTTCGGTTGCCGACCAAAAAGAACATGTTTCCTTAGATGATTTTTCTAATTTTTTAAGAAAGAAAACATACATGTTGGCTAATGCTTTTGAAAAGAAATCGAAAATACTAGATAGCATTTCATCTACATTAAAAAACCCCAAACCACCTAAAAACATTGTAACACCGGTAGACGCTGTTATTATGAAAAAAGAAGTTGAAGCGCTTAGAGCAAGCGACTCTAGACTTCTAGAAAGTAAAAATTACGAGGTGTTTTTAGCTCAAGCTAAAGATGCACCAAACATATTACGTGAAATTGGCCGCTTACGCGAAATCACTTTCCGTGAAGTTGGAGAAGGCACTAATGAAGCTATAGATTTAGATGCCTTTGATCAATATTATCACCACATGTTTTTATGGGATCGCGAGCGCAACATACTTGCTGGCGCTTACCGTATGGGCTTAGGCTCTCAAATATTTGAAAAATATGGCATAGACGGCTTCTACCTTCAAGATTTATTTAGATTCGAGCCTGAACTGTATAAAATGATGAGCCAATCTATAGAAATGGGTCGGGCTTTCATTATTAAAGAATACCAACAAAAACCAATGCCTTTATTTTTACTTTGGAAAGGTATAGTACATATTACCTTGCGTTTCCCAGAGCATAAATTTCTAATTGGTGGGGTGAGTATAAGTAATCAGTTTTCTAATTTCTCAAAATCGTTAATGATTGAGTTTATGAAATCGCATTACTATGATCCTTATATTGCGCAATACGTACACCCTAAAAAGGAATTTAAAGTGAAGCTGAAAGATGCCGATAAAGATTTTGTTTTCGATGAAACGGAAGCAGATTTAAATAAATTCGATAAGCTTATTGACGAAATAGAACCAGGTGCATTGCGCCTGCCTGTATTACTTAAAAAGTACATAAAACAAAATGCTCGCTTAGTAGCATTTAACGTAGACCCGCTATTTAATAACGCCGTAGACGGCTTAATGTATATTAAAATAGCCGACTTACCAGAAAGTACAGTTCGCCCAGTAATGGAAGAGTTTCAAGCAGAATTAGAACGTAAGTTTACAGGAAACACAAATACTGAATCTTAACACTTATTCTTAGTTACATAAAATGAAAAAAGCTGAAACCATAAGGTTTCAGCTTTTTTTATATCTTGAAAAAATTGAGGGTTAGAACCAACCTTTCTTTCCAACTTGATATGTATTATAAAATTCTTCATCAGATTTAGTTAAATAGATGATTCCTTCTATAAATGGAATAATACCTGCTATACCACAAGTAACAAAAGTAGCTACTATTTGAATAATACCTTCTTTAGTATATCCTAAAATAAATTTATGGATTCCTAAACTACCAATTAAAATAGCTACAACACCTGCAACTAATTTTTTATTTTCTGCGTCTAGCACTTCGCTTGCGCCTTTTGAGAATTCTGAAGCTGATTGCTTAGCTTCACCAGCTGCTTTTTTTGCACCATCTTTAGCATCGCCTAACATATCGTTAAGATCGTCGCCTAAATTTTTTTCGTCTGACATTGTTATAAGTTAAAATTTATTAGATGTTAAAGGTAATAAAAAAAATATTCTACAAAACTATTAAAACCTAACGAAATAACATTATAAGCCCGCCAATAGCAGTAGATGTAAGAATAAAATTACGATAATTAACATTTGATATGCGTTTTACTAAATAAGCACCTGTAAAAAAACCTATAATCACAACTGGAATTAAAGTAAAATTTAAAACTAAGGTCTGTTTTGTTACCGTACCCCAAACAAAAATATGAAAAGGGAGTTTAAACACATTAATTATAAAAAACAACCAAGCAGCTGTGCCAATAAATTCGTTTTTTGGAAAACGCATGGCAAGAAAATAAATATTTGAAACCGGTCCGGCCAAATTTCCGATCATAGTTGTGAAACCCGCTAAAAACCCTGCTGTTTTAGAAAACCATTTATTGGTAGGAATAGTATCTGATTTTTTACGCTCGGTATAAATCATGACTAAAACCGAACCTATTATAATGATAGCCATAAGCCGTTTAAAAACCAATTCGGAAATATCGTTACCAACCCATACACCAACTAGCACACCAACAATCATCCATGGAATTAGCTTTTTAATAATATCCCATTGTGCATGCCGATTATAATAAATTACAGCAAAAATATCGGCACAAATAAGCATGGGCAACAAAACACCAGTCGATGCTTTTTCGCCAAAAACAAAGGCTAACATAACCACAATAATAATGCCGATGCCTTTTATTCCAGATTTAGACATCCCAAGTAAAAACACAGCAAAACCAATGGCTAACCATTGTAATGTAGATAAACTATAATCCTGAATAATTTCGAGGTAAGTCAATTAAATTGAAGTTGTATTATTGCGCTGGTAATTTACAAAAAAGCACTATCGTTAGGCTCCCAAAGCTCAATTTTATTACCATCGTTATCTAAAATCCAGCCGAACTTTCCGTACTCGTATTCTTCAACTTCACCAACAATGGTAACGCCTTCTTCTTTTAAAACTTTAAGTAACTCATGTAAATTTTCTACACGATAATTAAACATAAAATCTTTTTTAGAAGGCTCGTAGTATTTTGTGTCTTCGGAAAACGGACTCCATTGTGTAGAACAATCTTTACCTTCTTTATCTTTCCACCAAAACGTGCTACCATAATCGTCGGTATTAAAACCTAAATGTTTTTTGTACCAATTTTTTGTTGCTTTTGGATCTTTTGTTTTAAAAAACAAACCACCTATCCCTGTTACTCTTTTCATAGCCTTATTTTTTTTCTTAGGAAGAAAGCATTATTATTTTTTTATTGAATTCTCGTAAATTTCAATCCACTCTTGGACCGTAACTTTTGCTGTTAACTCACCAATTAGCTCAAATGGAATATCCTCCATTTTTTTGAAACGCACACAGCTTTTACCCATATCGAGTTTATACTTACAGCGTTTTGAATACTCGGTAACAAACCAATCCATAAGATCGGGCTTGGCGTAAAGTAACATACTATATACGGCTATAAAGTTTTTCTGATTTGCCAAATTCATGAATGGCAGGGGTAATTTATTATCACAATGATAACCGCTAGGATAAACCGTATGCGGAATTACATACCCCAACATGCCGTAACTTATGTGCTCTACAACGCCTTTTGGTAAATTATCTAGTATTTGCTCGCGCAACTTATTTACGGCTACTTTCCGATCTTCGGGTAACGCATTTAAGTAATCAGTAACGGTTGTAGCTTTAGTTGGCATACTTTTTATTTTGAAAACATAAAGTTAACAAAATTTAGCTAGAACCTTATCTACTATAGTTTGTGCTAGTTTTTCTTTACTTTCTATAGTCCAGCCAGCAACATGCGGTGTTAAGAGCACGTTTTCCGAATCTATTAAATATTGAAAAGCTTCGGGCATGCTACTTGTAAATAAATTCTCGAAAGATGCTTTTTCGTATTCTAAAACATCGAGTCCGGCACCTAGAATTTTTTCAGATTTTAAAGCGTTCATTAAATCGGTAGTCACTACACTTTTTCCGCGTGCTGTATTTATTAGCCAGAATGGTTTTTTAACAGCATTGATAAACTCAGCATTTATCATGTTTACCGTTAGTGGCGTTTGTGGTGTATGCAAGCTTATTACATCTACTTTTTCTTGAAACTCGGCTAATGTTACTTGTTTTGCGTTTACATCGCCTACATTGGCTTTTATATCGTAGCATAACACCTCTACATCGAAACCTCTAAGCTTTTTAGCAAAGGCCTTACCCATGTTTCCGTAACCTATTAAACCAACCGTTTTTCCGTCGAGCTCGATACCTCTATTGGCTTCGCGAAGCCATTTGCCTTCGCGTACTTCGGCATCGGCTTTGTTTAGTTTATTAAACAATGATAAAAGCATACCTAAACTATGCTCGCCTACGGCATTACGGTTTCCTTCGGGTGCGGAAACTAAATACACACCTTTTTGTTCGGCATAATCGCAATCTATATTTTCTAAGCCTGCACCTACTCTACCTATAAACTTAAGGTTTGTTGCTGCATCTAAAAATTGCTTATCGATGGTGAAACGGCTACGCAAAACAATACCATCATATTCACCAATTTTAGCTTCTATTTCAGGTTTTGTAGAAGTATAATCTTCGTGATTTGTGAAGCCTGCTTGGGCTAATTGCTCAATTAATAATTCGTGATTGGTATCGAGGTGTAAAATTTTCATGAGATAAATTTATAATATTTTAACGACTAAACTTTAAGGTTTAGCCGAATTTGCGTTAGGGATTGAACGGCTTGTTTGAGCTCTTTTTGTGTTGTTGCACCTATTGCAACACAAAAAAGCGAGTAGTGAAAGCCCGACCCTTGGGTAACGCCCAAACTATGGTTTTAAAATCCGATTCCTTTTATTTTTTTGTATTCTAAAATGGCTTTACTATCGGACAGCAAAGACACGTAATAACACACGCTAGATAGGCGCTTATATAGACTTGTGCTGGTGGTATTGATGTTTTTTGGCAAGCTTTTTAGTATAAGTTTGTCGTAATTTGATGCCGTGTTGTTAAAGCCGTTGTTTACTGCTGTGGCGTAGGTATTTAGCAGAGTGTTTATAACGCCGTAACCTGCAATTTCTTTATCGACGACTTCGGTAGATTGGTAAACGTTATCGATACTTATTTTTATAATATCGTTTATTTGGGCTTCGTATTGACTTTTATCGAGCAATCCGGTATCGAAAGTGCCATTTAAAATAGCTTCTTCGTTATCCATAAAAATATCTACAGCTTCGTTTATTAGCGAGCCAATAGAGAGTGCACGTAGGTAACCTATACGGTCTTCTTTGGTAGAAAGCGCATAATAACTTTCGGGTCTAATATTATGACGAATAATTTTTGAAAGGTATTCTAACGCATATTCTTCTTGAATAAGTCCAAGGTTGATACCATCTTCAAAATCGATTATGGTGTAGCAAATATCATCGGCGGCCTCTACCAAAAATGCTAATGGGTGGCGTGAGTAGCTAATATCGCTTTCACTCCGTTTTATTAAACCAAGTTCGTTCGCAACATCTTGAAAAGCTTCTTTTTCACTTTGAAAAAAACCGTATTTTTTATCGGCTATATGTTTTGTTGGCTTTTTAGGCAAGGACTCTTTTGGGTATTTCATGAAAGCACCTAGTGTGGCGTAACACAACCTTAATCCACCAGGGCGTCCTGCACGATCTTCGGTTAAAATTTTGAATCCGTTAGCATTACCTTCAAAATCGCAAAGATCTTGATATTCTTTATCTGTCAACTGGCTTCGGAAATTTTTTCCCGCTCCTGTTATAAAAAATTCACCTATTGCTTTTTCTCCTGAATGTCCAAATGGTGGATTACCAATATCGTGCGCTAAAGCTGCTGCGGCTACAATGGCTCCAAAATCGTTAGCTTGATACCCCAATGAACTTTGTAAATGCGGGTGTTTTTCTAGTAGTTTTTTACCAACCAAACGGCCAAGCGATCTACCCACAACACTAACCTCTAAACTGTGGGTTAATCTGGTGTGTACAAAATCGGTTTCAGATAATGGAATGACTTGAGTTTTATCTTGTAAACTTCTAAATTCTGATGAAAAAATAACACGATCGTAATCGACCTCGAAGCCTAAACGGGTTTCGTCTTGCTCTTTTCTAATACGTTTATTGGTGTCGCCAAAGCGCTTTAAGGATAGTAATTGCTCCCAGTTCATGGTAAAAATTTATGTGCAGGCAAGATAACATTTCCTATTAAAACATAAATAAAAATTCGCTTAACATCAGGGTAACGTTTTAATTACTGTTGTTTAATAATTACGTAACCTTAAAATTACGTTTATGCCTTTATTTTGCAGAGCAAAATATTTTTATCTAAAAATTAATGAAACATATTTTTTTAATATTCGCTTTTTTATCATCGGCCATTATGTTTGCTCAAGATGGTGCAACTATTAAAGGTAACGTGCTAGACTTAGAGGCTAACAATACACCTCTAGAAATGGCTCATGTATCTATTAAAGAAACTGGAGATAAAACAATATCAGATCAAGAAGGTAATTTTACACTTAAAGGGTTAAACCCTGGTACATATACCGTATCACTAAGTTTTGTAGGTTACGAAACTAAAACTATAGAAGTTAAAGTCGCCGCTAACCACACCACGCAAATTAAAGAATCTTTAGGAGCTAATACTTTATCTTTAGATGCTTTAATGCTAACCTTAGCAAGCTCGGACAAAAATGAAACGGCTACAATTACTACTGCTAGTAACTAAAACCGTTTTATTCACTATATTCAAAAAACAGCCTTCGTTTAACGGAGGCTGTTTTTTTTATGGATAAATCTAAATCAACAAACGCGACGAATATTACACCTCTCTTTATAAACATGTTTTTTAATGTTAACTGAATGTAAACGATATTAAAGAATACAGCTTTTCAATTAACATTTATCTAACACTTTTATTACAGTTATTTAATCCGCAGGTAACGTTTAGTTTTTAAACCGTTGGTTTCTTTGCAACGACAAAAAAATAGATTATAATAATGAAAAAATTAATACTAGTACTTACGCTTTTAATAACTGCGTTTTCTTTTGCTCAGACAGGATCTATAGTAGGAAAACTAACAGATAAAGAGTACAACAACGAACCTTTAGCATTTGCCAATGTAATTATTAAAGGTACAACAACAGGTACAACATCGGACTTCGATGGTTCTTACGCTTTAAACAATCTAGAAGCCAAAGACTATATATTAATAGTAAGTTTTGTTGGGTACCAAACTCAAGAAATACCTGTTACTGTAGTTGCCGGACAAGAACTAAAACTTGATGTAGTAATGAGTGCAAGTGCTGCCTCTTTAGACGAGGTTGTTATCACAACTACAACCCGAAGAGCAAGTGAAACAGCGCTTTTATTAGAACAGAAAAAAGCCGTTGTAATAAAAGAAAGTATTGGAGCAGAACGTTTATCTAAAATTGGTGTTTCTGATGCCGCTGTTGCAACTACTAAAATAGCAGGAGTTTCTAAAAGTGAAGGTTCTGGAGATATTTACATTAGAGGTTTAGGAGATAGATACCTTTCTACAACCATGAACGGTTTACCAATACCTTCTGATGATGTAAACAACAAAAACATTAACCTTAACTTGTTTTCAACTAACATTATTGAAAATGTTGGAATCAGCAAAACATATTCTACGTCTAGCTACGCAGACCAAACTTCGGGTAATGTTGATATTACTTCAAAAGGCTATTCTAAAAAAGGAGCATCTGTTAGTTTAAGCTCTGGTTACAACACCAATGTATTAGGTTTAGACGGCGGTTTTAAAAGAAGTGTTGCCACAGAAGATGCGACTTTAGGGTTTCATAAAAAAGAATACGCACTTGTAGATTTAATTACAAGACAAAGTTGGGATCCACTTAAACAAAAAAGTACTGGGAATTATGGCGTTTCACTTTCTGGTGGTCAAAAATTTGAAGTATTTGGAAAAGAACTTAAAGTATTTGTTGCGGGTTCTCACTCTAAATCTTCAGAATACCAAGAAGGTCTTTTTAGAAGTTACAGATCGAACATCTTAGATAATGAATTTACAGACACCGAATCGTTTACTACTAAAACAAACACAACAGGTTATGTTAATTTAGGATTAAAACTAAATGATGACCACAGGCTTAAAATTAGTAGCTTATCTGTTAATACAAGTAACGATAATGTTTACGAGCAAGGTAGAAATGGTGAAGGTTATGTTTTTGATCAAGATCCACAAGAAGATGGTGCTTTTGTAAGAGACCAAAACTTTAAACAAACTATTTTATTAGTAAATCAAATTGAAGGTTCTCACCAAATTAAAGAAAACAACAAACTAACTTGGGCTGCTGGTTACAACTATGTGTTAGCACAAGAACCTAACAGAGTTAGAAATGAAGCTAATATTTTAGATGAAAACACCGTGCAATATGCTCACGTTGGAGATTTTCAACAAAGAAAGTCTAGTCAAAAAATTGAAGATACTGAATACAATGCCTATATTAACGACGCCATTTCTTTTGGAACGTTAGATGAAGATGATAATCACCCATTTAAACTAAACTTCGGAGCTAACTTCCGTCAAAAAGACAGAGTATTTAGCTCATTATTTATTGGCGTTAGAGCAAGAGGTTTTCAAGTACCGTCTGTAGATCAGTTTTCTGAAACATTTACTACAGAAAATTTCGAAAACGGCTTAGTTTTAAGAGAAAGAGAAGCCGATAGATACGATGCCGATTTAAACGCTATGGCTGGTTATGCTAATTTAGATTTCCACTTAGGACAAAAATTATCTGGTAATGGTGGTGTACGTTTTGAGCGTGATGAAATTAACGTACTTTGGGACGTAGCTAACTATGTTGGTCGTGTTGGTTCTATTAAAAAAGAATATTCTAAATTATACCCAAGTTTAAACTTAAAATACACTTTAAATGATAAGCACTCCGTTCGTTTTGCTTCTAGTTTAACGCAAACCTTACCAGAGTTTAAAGAACTTGCACCTTTCGAATATGTATCGCCAACAGGTCGTGTAACAAGAGGTGATCCAGATTTAGAAAAATCGGATGTTTTTAATGTTGATTTCAAATATGAATTTTTCCCTTCAAAAGGACAATTAATTTCTGCTACAGCATTTTATAAAGACATTAAAAACCCAATTAACTTAGCACAAACTAGAGGTTCTTCAGGTATATTTGAATATGCGAACACAGGAGATAACGCTAATATTTTTGGTTTTGAATTTGAAACTAGAATTGAACTTCTTAAAAATGAAGATGAAGAAAGCCTTTTAGATTTTAACACCAACATTACTAAAATGTGGTTTAATCAAGATTTATTAGAAGATTTTCAATACAAAGGCATCACAGAATCTGATTTACAAGGTGCTTCAGACTTAATCTTAAACAGTTCTTTAAGCTATAACAGTAAAACTGAAAAAGAGTTTAACGCTACATTAACCGGAAACTACTCTTCAGATAAAGTATTCGCTTTA
The DNA here is from genome assembly GCF_900112395.1 of Algibacter lectus. Lineage (GTDB taxonomy): Bacteria > Bacteroidota > Bacteroidia > Flavobacteriales > Flavobacteriaceae > Algibacter > Algibacter lectus. The sequence continues at coordinate 343,073 of NZ_FOLN01000003.1, read as the reverse complement.
GGATCGCCAGAAGATTTTAGTAATAGTGCTGTACTTTATAATGATGAAATTATTGAAAAAGGATTTTTCACTCTAGATTTTGTTGTAAGCAAAATGCTAACTGAAAAGTTACAAATTAAATTAGTTGGTAGAAACTTACTAAACCCAGACATTCAACAAACACAATTAGTAAGAAATATTAATACAGGTGTTGAAACTGACGAAGTGGTGCTTTCTTATAAAAAAGGCGCACAATTAAACTTAAGTTTAAAATACGATTTTTAATTATAATCAAGACTATATTTAAACCGCTTAAAAGGTTTAAAATCCCAAAACAAACCTCAATACATAGTATTGAGGTTTGTTTGTTTATACACTCATCTTAAGTTACAATTAACTATTAACACTCGCTTAACATAAGTACATATTTAGCGAGTTAAAGGTAACTTATGCTTAATATTTAATTAAACAGTAAGCAACATAAATCCACTTAATTTGCAGAATAAACATACACAATAAACCAAAATTTAAATTGAAAATAAAAATGAAAAATTTATTTGTAAAACTACTTAGTATCTCAATGGCCTTTGGTGCTATTACTTTAACGAGTTGTGATTCTGACGATCCAGAACCAATAACTGGCGGTACAACAGAAGTTATGGAGAACCTAGACGCAGGTATTTTAAACGGTACCTTAACTGAAGATTACACATTATCTTCAACTACAACGTATAGCTTAACTGGGCAATTTATTATCGACGATGGTGCAACATTAAATATCCCTGCTGGAACAAAAATTCTTGCTGATAATGGTGGTACAGATGTTTACATCGCAACATTAATGGGAGGAACAATAAACATTAACGGATCTGCTGGAAACCCTGTAATTATGTCTTCTGCAGATGGTAACCCAGGTGATTGGGGCGGATTAACATTATGTGGTAAAGCAACAACTACTGCTGGCGTAGATGCTACTGCTGAAGTTGGTGGATTTATTTATGGTGGTACTGATGATTCTGATAGTTCTGGTATAATTAGATATTTACAAATTTCTGGTACTGGTGCTCAAATTAACTCAGAATCTCAATACAATGGTGTTTCTTTTTACGCTGTTGGATCTGGAACATTAGTAGATAACATTGCCGTTATTAATGGTGATGATGACGGTGTTGAGTTCTTTGGTGGAACTGTTGAAGTAAGTAACTTATACTTAGAGAACAACAGTGATGATTCTATCGACTGGACTGAAGGTTGGAACGGTAGCATTACTAATGCTTACATCTCTAATACTGTTGAAGGATTCTCTACAGTTTTTGAAGGTGATAAAGATAACGGTAACCCTCAATTTAATAACATCACAGCTGTATCAACTGTTGGTGGTACTGCATTACAATTCAAGAAAACTTCTGGAGGTACAATTGATGGTCTTTCTTTAGTTGGTTATGATGTTGATTTAGACATGAAAGATGGTGGTGCAACTTCAAACGTAATTTTCTCAGACGGATATACACCTGTTGCTATGGTAGAAGATGATGCAAGTACTACGGATGTAGACGAAAGTGTTTACACATTTGCATTAAATACTTCTGTAGTAGCTACTGTTGATCTTTCTGATTTTGATTGGGTTGATACAGATATTTCTTTTGAAAGCAGTTTACTTCAAGGTGCTGTAACTGGTGATGTAACTTTAGATGCTTCTATAGCTTACGTACTTAACTCTTCTTACATCGTTCAAGATGGTGGAAAATTAACAATTCCTGCTGGAACAAAAATTACTGCTAGAGATGGCGGAACAGGAGTTTACATCGCTGTATTACAAGGTGGACAAATAGACATCCAAGGTACAGCTACTAATCCTGTTGTTATTTCTTCTGCATCTGCAAGTCCTGGAGATTGGGGAGGTTTAACAATTTGTGGTAATGCAACAACTACTGCTGGTGTTGATGCAACTGCCGAAGTTGGTGGATTTATTTACGGTGGAACTAATGATGCTGATAACTCTGGTTCTGTAACTTATTTAGTTCTTAAAGGAACTGGAGCACAAATTAACTCGGAGTCTCAATACAATGGTGTTTCGTTATACGCTGTGGGTACAGAAACTACTTTAGAAAACATCTCTGTAATTAACGGTGATGATGATGGTATTGAGTTCTTTGGTGGTACTGTTTCTGTAACTAACATCTACTTAGAAAACAATAGTGATGATGCTGTTGATTGGACTGAAGGATGGAACGGAACTGTAACAAACACATATATTTCTAATACTGTTGAAGGATTCTCTACAGCTTTTGAAGGTGATAAAGATAACGGAAATCCTAAATTTGTAAATGTTACTGCTATTTCTACTGTAGGAGGAACTGCTTTACAATTCAAAAAGACTTCTGGTGCAACTATTACAGACCTTTACTTAAGCGGATATGATACTAACATCGACATGAAAGATGATGGTCCATTAGCTAACGTAATTATCGAAGGTGCTGCTGCAACAACAACAGACGCATACAACACAGGAACTCAAGTAGACATCTCTACTTGGACTTGGAAAAATGCTAGCCTATAAAAGGTAAACAACATATAATAAAAAAGCATCCTAATTAGGATGCTTTTTTTGTTTTATACTTTACTATAATAAATTATAATGAAGCTACATTATTTTCGTAGTTCACTACTTTTTTATTTCCGTCTATAAAGTGAATCCATTTACCAACTTTTTTACCTTCTTTGTAATAAGCTACAGTAGTTTTCTCTCCAGCTTCATCAAAGCTAATCCATTTACCATCTAATTTACCATCAGCAGTAAAGGCACCCGTTTGGCTTACCTCACCATTATCATGATAATAAATAGCATCTATTTGGTTAGTTTCTTTATTTAAAGTTAACGATTTTTCTTTTTGAGCAAAAGTGATTGATGTAAACAATGCTATTGCAATAATTAATATATTTTTCATTTTATATGGGGTTATTGTTAATACGTCCTACACAAATATATAAAACATTTTACATTTAAACAACAATTACATAACATTAAATTAACATTAAACTTGTAATTATTTATAAATCAGTGTTTTAGTATTTTAAATTACAACCCCATTATTAATAATTCCTTAATATTGGGGTTACATTAAAATTAACTTAATAAGAGATATTTGTGCTTGTCCTCGGACAGTTTATTAGCAATTCATTTAATCTATTAGTTTTTGTCGACTACATTATAATGATTTCTAATGAGACCGCCTTAACGTAAGGCGGTCTTTTTTTATTTAAAAATTAATCATAAGGAAACGTTAAGTTAACATTGGTGTTGGTTATTTGCAGTGACAAAAACTAATACTGAATAATGAAACTTAAACTTATCCTGTTTGGACTAGTTTTCTGGTTTATGGCTTTCGCGCAAGCGCAAGAAATTAAAACGGGGAAATTCGGAAACGGCATTTTCAACGTTGTTGGTAAAGACAGCTCTTGGACAATGAAAGTTGGATTACGCGTGCAACTACTGGCTTCTTCAGTTTGGGAAGATGGTGAAAAAAACGACGCTAACTTCTTAATTAGACGCTCTAGATTAAAATTTAACGGTTTTGCATACAGTCCTAAACTAAAATACAAAATAGAATTAGGCTTATCTAACAGAGATCAATCTGGTGCTTCTCAATTCACTAGCAATGCGCCTCGATATATCTTAGACGCGGTTTTAATGTGGAATTTTCACGAAAATTTCGAGCTTTGGGTCGGACAGACTAAACTTCCCGGAAACAGAGAACGCGTTATTTCTTCAGCAAATATGCAACAAGTAAACCGATCGCTATTAAACAGTCGATTTAATATTGATCGCGATTTTGGGTTTCAATTAAGACATCATTTTAACATTAATGAAAACTTTGTAGTGAGAGAGATATTCTCTATGGCTCAAGGTGAAGGTAGAAACGTAACCACAGGTAACTTAGGCGGGCACCAATATACTGGTCGTTTAGAGTTGTTACCTTTCGGAAACTTTGCTGGTGATGGCGATTACAAAGGCTCTGATTTAAAAAGAGAGGTAACTCCAAAACTAGCGCTAGGTGTAAGTTACGATTACAACAACAATGCTGTAAAAACAAGAAGCAACCAAGGCACTTATATGGAAACCGATACTGGCTTTTTTGAAACAAACATTACAACATTGTTTATGGATGCCATGTTTAAATATAAAGGATTCTCTTTTATGGCCGAATATGCCGACAGAACTGCTGATAACCCATTTGCTACAAACTCAGATGGTACTTTAACAGGTGATATTGTACAAGTAGGAGATGCTTTAAACTTACAAACCGGATATTTATTAAAGAGTAACTGGGAAGTTTCTGGACGTTACACCAACGTAACCTTAGACAAAAACATTACCAATGTAAACGCCGAAAACCAATACACGCTTGGGCTTTCTAAATATATTGTAGGACATAAATTAAAAATTCAAACCGATTTGAGTTATTTAGATGTCGCCAACGAGAATAACAAAATAATGTATCGCTTACAATGCGATATACACTTTTAAAGAAATAACATTTACATAACACACCAAAATTATATTGTCATGATATTTGCAACCTTATTTCAACCAGACACTATGGATAATATTTATTTGTACATGATTATCGCCTTAGCCATTCTTGCAATTGCAGATTTGGTTGTAGGTGTTAGTAATGATGCAGTAAACTTTTTAAATTCAGCTATTGGCTCAAAGGCCATTTCTTTCAGAACAATCATGATCGTTGCCAGTGTTGGTGTTGCGGTTGGGGCTGTTTTTTCTAGCGGAATGATGGAAGTTGCACGTAAAGGAATTTTTAACCCGAGCGAATTTATGTTTAATGAAATCATGATCATCTTTATGGCGGTTATGATTACGGACATTCTATTGCTAGATTTCTTTAATTCCGTTGGTATGCCAACATCTACAACAGTTTCTATTGTATTCGAATTATTAGGTGCCGCTGTTGCGATTGCTTTAATAAAAATCGGGCATGATGGCGGAGATTTTGGTGATGTTATTAACTACATAAACACTTCTAAGGCCTCACAAATTATATTTGGAATACTGCTCTCGGTAGTGGTCGCATTCTCCGTTGGTGCTTTTGTACAATGGGTTTCTCGTTTATTATTATCATACAACTTTGAGAACAAGGCGCCATGGGTTGGAGCTTTATTTGGTGGATTTGCTTTAACTTCTATAACTTATTTCATTTTCATGAAAGGGCTAAAAGGCACATCATACGCTAAAGAATCTTTTGATATTTTAGGAGGTGGCACAATGTCTCACTTTTTAGAAACTAAAGTATTCGCTATTGTGATAGTAAGTTCTATTATATGGTCTTTATTATCCCTTGCACTTATTGTATTTGCGAAAATAAATATCTATAAGCTTATTATTTTAGTGGGCACGTTTGCCTTAGCATTGGCTTTTGCGGGTAACGATTTAGTAAACTTTATTGGTGTACCGGTTGCGGCTTACAATGCATTTTTAGCTTGGACAGCATCTGGAGTTCCCGCTTACGAATTCCCTATGACGGTTTTAGCAGAAAAAGTACCAACCAATAACTGGCTACTTTTTGGAGCTGGAATGATTATGGTATTAACACTTTGGTTTTCATCGAAAGCGAAAGGTGTTGTAAAAACATCATTAGATTTAGCAAGTCAAAGCGAAACAAAAGAACGTTTTCAACCTAACTTCTTATCTCGTGGTTTTGTAAGGTCGGCTGTTTTAATATCTCAATTTACAGCATACATTTTACCTAACAGCTGGCAAGCAAAAATTGATAAACAATTTGAAGTGCCAGTAATTGCAATATCAAAAAACAAATCTTTAGAATTACCGGCTTTCGATTTAGTTAGAGCTGCTGTAAACTTAATGATTGCTGCTGTTTTAATTTCTATAGCAACATCATACAAATTACCACTTTCTACAACTTACGTTACTTTTATGGTAGCCATGGGTTCCTCTCTTGCCGATAGAGCTTGGGGTGCAGAAAGTGCTGTTTACCGTGTTGCAGGTGTTATTAATGTTATTGGCGGCTGGTTCTTTACAGCTTTCAGTGCATTTACTGCTGCCGCTTTAGTAGCATACTTACTAAATCTAAACATTACGGTAATGTTCCCTATTTTATTAGTAATCGCGTTTGCTTTACTTATTAGAAGTTCGGTTGTTCATAGTAAAAAATCTAAAGAAGTAAAAGCTGAAGATAGTTTGATAAAAGCTGAAAGCAGCTCTGTACAAGGCGTAATTCACGAAAGTGCTAGCAATATAGCTAATGTGGTTAAACGTGGAAATAAGATATATACAAATGCCATAAACGGTTTAGCTAAACAAGATTTAGTATCGCTTAAAAAGAACCAAAAACAGGTTAATAAACTATCTATAGAATTAGAAGATTTACGTAACAATATTTTCTACTTTATTAAAAATTTAGATGAATCTAGTGTTGGAGCAAGTAACTTCTACATCAATATTTTAGGTTATTTACAAGATATGGCACAGTCTTTAGAGTACATTTCTAAAGTAAGTTACAAGCATATTAACAACAACCACAAAAAACTTAAATTCAACCAAATTAAAGAGTTGAAAGAAGTTGATGCTTCTGTAGAAGCTTTATTTCATGATATGAAGTTAGCTTTCGATTCTCGTTCTTTTGAAGAAATAGGAAAGATTTTAAGAAGAAAAGAAGAAGTTTTTAATATACTATCGGAAAAAATACAGAAACAAGTTGAAAGAACACGTACTGAAGAATCTAGCCCTAAAAACACAACCCTTTATTTTGGTGTGTTATTAGAAACGAAAGATTTACTTAAAGCAACCATGAGTTTATTGGAAGAATACCACAATGCACATGATGCTTCGGTTAAACCAGCAACAATTTCTAACAACGATGAGGAAGAATAAGTTCTCACTTAAATTATATACAAAAAGTAAATGATATCTACAAACGAATATTTTGATGGCAACGTTAAATCTATAGGCTACAAATCTGCAACAGGAAAATCTACCATTGGAGTTATGGAAGCTGGAACTTACGAGTTCGGTACATCGGAACACGAAACAATGACGGTTATAGAAGGCGAAATGACGGTTAAATTACCAAACTCAAAAGAATGGGTAACTTATAAAGCAGGAGAAGCTTACACAATTGATGCTAATCAAAAATTTCAAGTAAAAGTAAGTGAGCAAACATCATATTTATGTCAATACGCTTAATATTCCAAGTAAAAATTTAACGCATAAAAAAAAGCTTATATCTAATTGATATAAGCTTTTTTTATAAGTAGTGTTATTATCTTGAAATTACACAGAAGCTTTCATAAGCTCTCTATTCATTCTAGCAATATTATCTAATGAAATTCCTTTTGGACATTCTACTTCACAAGCACCTGTATTTGTACAGTTTCCAAAACCTTCCAAATCCATTTGTGCTACCATGTTTTGCACACGTTCTGTAGCTTCTACACGCCCTTGAGGTAACAGTGCATACTGAGATACTTTTGCTCCTACAAATAGCATAGCAGACGAGTTTTTACAAGTTGCTACACAAGCACCACAACCAATACAAGTTGCAGCATCCATAGCCTCATCGGCAGCAATTTTAGAAATAGGAATAGAGTTAGCGTCTTGCGTATTACCAGAGGTGTTTACCGAAATAAACCCACCTGCTTGTTGAATACGCTCAAAAGATGTTCTATCTACAACTAAATCCTTTATTACAGGAAATGCAGCAGCTCTAAATGGTTCGATAGTTATAGTATCGCCATCTTTAAACATACGCATATGTAACTGACAAGTAGTAATACCACGATCTGGCCCATGAGCCTCACCGTTAATATACATAGAACACATACCGCAAATACCCTCACGACAATCGTGATCGAAAGCCACAGGCTCTTCTCCAGTATTTACTAATTGCTCATTCAAAACATCCATCATTTCCAAAAAAGACATGTGTTCTGAAATATCAGTCACTTTATAATCAACCATTTGACCCTTTGAACTTGAGTCTTTTTGTCTCCAAATTTTAAGTGTTAAATTCATAATGTCTTTTTATTATTTGTATGAACGTTGTTTTAGTTCAATATCTTTAAATTCTAATTCTTCTTTGTGTAAAACCGCATCGCCAGGCTCTCCTTTAAATTCCCATGCAGAAACAAAAGCAAAGTCTTTATCGTTACGTTTTGCTTCTCCTTTTTGCGGACCATCTAACTCAGCAGACTCTTCTCTAAAGTGACCACCACAAGATTCTTCTCTTACTAAAGCATCTTTAGCAAATAACTCACCAAGCTCTAAGAAATCGGCAACACGTCCCGCTTTTTCAAGCTCAGGATTCATCTCATTTGATGACCCAGGAACAGAAACTTCTTTCCAAAACTCTTCACGAATGGCTTTAATTTCAACCATTGCTTCTTTTAAGCCTTGAGCGTTTCTAGACATTCCACATTTATCCCACATTACTTTTCCAAGTTTTTTGTGGAAGTAATCTACAGATTTTGTTCCTTTATTATTTACAAAGAACTCTATCTTATCTTTTACTTCTTTTTCAGCTTCTTCAAATTCTTTTGAATCTGTTGAAATTGGCCCAGTTCTAATATCATCAGCTAAATAATCACCAATAGTATAAGGCAACACAAAGTAACCATCGGCTAAACCTTGCATTAAAGCAGAAGCTCCTAACCTATTTGCACCGTGATCAGAGAAATTAGCTTCACCAATACAATACAATCCAGGAACAGTAGTCATTAAGTTATAATCTACCCAAACACCTCCCATTGTGTAATGAACAGCCGGATAAATCATCATAGGAGTTTCGTAAGGGTTTTGATCTATGATTTTCTCATACATCTGGAATAAGTTTCCGTATTTAGCCTTTACAATCTCTTGACCTAATTCTTTAATTTTCTCTTTTGAAGGATTCGTTATATTATGAATTTTAGCTTGCTCTGTCCCGTAACGATCAAAAGCAGCAGCAAAATCTAAATAAACAGCTTCTCCTGTAGCATTTACTCCGTAACCAGCATCACAACGTTCTTTTGCTGCTCTAGATGCAACATCACGTGGAACTAAGTTACCAAATGCAGGATAACGTCTTTCTAAGTAGTAATCTCTTTCATCTTCAGACAAATCGGTTGGTTTTTTACGACCTTCACGAATTGCCATAACGTCTTCCATATTCTTTGGAACCCAAATACGACCATCATTACGTAAAGACTCAGACATCAATGTTAATTTAGACTGATAATCTCCTGAACGCGGAATACATGTTGGGTGAATTTGAGTATAACAAGGGTTAGCAAAATATGCTCCTTTTTTATGTATTTTCCATGCTGCAGTAACATTACTACCCATGGCATTTGTTGATAAAAAGTATACGTTTCCGTAACCACCAGTTGCAACAACAACAGCGTGAGCAGAATGACGTTCTATTTCACCAGTTATCAAATTTCTTGCTATAATACCTCTTGCTTTTCCATCAACTTTTACAACATCAAGCATTTCGTGACGATTAAACATTTCAATCTTTCCACGAGCAATTTGACGGTTCATTGCTGAATAAGCTCCTAATAATAATTGTTGACCTGTTTGACCTTTAGCATAAAATGTTCTAGAAACTAGAACACCACCGAATGAACGGTTATCTAAAAGCCCACCATAATCACGAGCAAAAGGAACTCCTTGTGCCACACATTGGTCAATAATATTTGCAGATACTTCTGCTAAACGATATACGTTTGCTTCACGTGAACGATAATCTCCACCTTTTACAGTATCGTAAAATAATCTATATGTAGAATCACCATCCCCTTGGTAATTTTTAGCAGCATTAATTCCACCTTGTGCCGCAATTGAGTGCGCACGTCTAGGTGAATCTTGATAAGCAAATGCTTTTACATTATATCCTAACTCAGCTAAGGTAGCCGCGGCAGAACCTCCTGCTAAACCTGTACCAACTACAATAACATCGATATGACGTTTGTTTGCTGGATTTACTAAGTTTATTTTGTTTTTATAATCTGTCCATTTATCTTTAATTGGACCTTTTGGTACTCTTGAATCTAAAGCCATAGTATTATAAGATTAATGGTTAAAAAAATGATAAAGCGCAATAACAACAAATCCTAATGGGATAATAATAGAATAGGCTTTACCAATATTTTGTAATGTTTGTTTTCTTCCTGCTGTAGACCCCATAGATTGGAAAGCAGAAGTAAAGCCATGCATTAAATGCAGTGCTAAAAACACAAAAGCAATTACATAGGCTACTACACGAGCAGGGTTTGAGAATTTGTGCACAAGTTCTTCGTAATAACGAAAACCTTCAACACCATCCATGGTTCCTGACCAATCGCCTTGAATAAATTTTGTGTTAATTTCTGGAAACCAAAAATCGATAAAATGTAATACAACAAATGCTAAAATGGCTACACCACTCCAAATCATGTTTCTGCTCATCCAAGAAGAATTAGCAGCACCATTATTTTTAGCGTAATTAACGCCATTTGCTTTTTTGTTCTTAAGCTCTAAAATGAATCCCATAATAAAATGAAATACCACTCCAAAAATTAAAACAGGTTGCAAGGCAAATTGTACTAAAGGATTTGTTCCCATAAAATGTGACACCTCGTTAAAAGTGTCTGGGCTAAATACCGATAGCATATTAATTGCAAAATGTTGTAACAAGAAAAACATGAGGAAGAATGCAGAAAGTGCCATAGCAACTTTTCTTCCAATTGAAGATTTAAAAAATCCGCTCATTATTTTAAAATTAGTTTATAGTCTTACAAAGGTAGTGAGCAAGCCTATTTTTAACAAGTTTTAAACAGTATTTTATTATGCATTTAGAATGATTATAATTAAAAAACTCATCTTATATTTTCCGTAAACTAGAAAACATAAGATGAGCTAATTACATCTATAAATCTTTTTAAAAGATTTCTTTATTTCACGATAAGCTTTTTAGTAATTGTAGCTAAATCGGAATTAATATTTACAAAATAAAGTCCTTTAGAAATCCCCGATAAACTTATGGTTTGCACTCCCGAAGTGTTCGAAGCATCATGTTTAGATATTAAACGCCCGTTTACATCGTAAATCACTACAGATTGTAAATTAATTGATGATGCTTTTTTAAGAAAGAACGCTTCATTAGCAGGGTTTGGATATAAATCAATACCACTCTCTAAAACATCTTCTTCTACGCTTAATTGCCCAGAATACAATGTCATTAATTGATAATCACAAACAGAGTTTGTTGTACTCTTAGCAACAATAATATCTCCAGCTTCTTTATTAGTGCTTGACAAAGTTCTTGTAACTTGTCCTGGACCGATATCAAAATCCATAAGATCCTCACTATCTATAACATGATCTAATAAATGTGCATGCCCCAATTCGTGTAATGCAACACTTTCAAAATCAATATCGAAAAAAGGTAAATTTGGACCATAGTCCCAGTTTTCTTCACTAGTAAACAAAACATCAACCTCAGCCACAACCCAATCAGCACTATTACAACTATCGTAATACACTATGGTTTCTCCTAAATAACCTTCAGGCAAAGTAGCACTAAACCCAATAAGGTTTAAGTTATCTATCCCAGAATCCGTTTCAGAAGTATCTTCTCCTAACATCCAGTTTATTTTAGTTTCATTACGCCAAGTATCTAACGCTCTAAGAAAAGCTGCTGCTGCCGCTGTGTTTGCAGAAAAACTCGAATTCTGACTCCATGTAAAACCACCATTTCCATTATCTCCATAGTGCTGAGCTAGATATGCCTGTCCTGAATTATTATTATTTAACAATGCAAAAGACACTATTAAAACATCCTCCGAAGTAGATAAATCCCCATTAGCATCAACAACAGTTATAACTCCTGTTCCCGCCAAAGACGGCACCTCAACAGTAATTCGAGTATCCGTCCATGTTAAAACTTGCGTACTTAAAGCATAAGTAGTAGATACTCCTCCATCACTAGAATTTGCAAAACCAACGCTACCCTTTACAGAACCAAACCCTGCTCCTGTAATCGTTAAAACACTTTCAGTACCTGCACTAATCTCTCCGGGAGAATATGTAATACTGCTTGGCGCTAAAACTTTTGCACTTTTTGCAGCCTTATTTGCAAGCTCTAAAGCATCAAACTTTAAAACTTCAGAAAAATTAGATTTTGTTTTAGATAAAATTTCAGTGTAAACCGACTCTACACCTTCCATTTTATGAAAAGGATTTGTAACAACATTTCTATTTAAATCGTATTTGTAAAAACCTTGAACACCAGCATAAGCCCTAAATGCATTGGCATGATCAACAGCATCATTCGTTAAAGTAAACACACCAACATCATTTGTGTCTAAATTTAAACTTGGAGATACTTTTTGCGCCATAGTACCAACAGTACCACCTTTAGTTACAACCTGAACAGTTGTTGCCGGTTGCCCTTTAAACACCTTATAAACCTCAACAGTATTTACCGTGTAGATATTAGTGTGGTCTGCATTCCAAAAAGATTCTTTTGAAATCACTTTTCCTTCAACAACCAAACTTGAAGATTCAATTTGCTGTGCCAGAGGGATTTCCTTTAGCATCACTTGGGCATTAAGGCTAGTTAGGCCTAAAAAACCGATTAATGCCGAAAGAAGCATTTTCCTTGTGTAATTTTTAATCATAATAACAATTTTTTATAATCGTGTGAGGGTGAATTAATTAGAGCCCGCAATTTACTGCTTTTCATTTTTATTACCATGTTTTTTTATTAAAAACTTTTCTTTAAATAAAACCTTTATTTTTGCAATACAATTCACTTTTAAAAGATTAGAATTATGAAATACAATCCAATTGACAACAATCTCTTTATAAAAAACAGAAAAAACTTTGCTAACAAAATGAAGAGTAACAGCTTAGCTGTTTTCAACTCTAACGATATTTACCCAATAAGCGCAGATAGCACCATGCCTTTTGAGCAACATCGCGACATTTTTTACCTTAGCGGGGTCGACCAAGAAGAAAGTATTTTGGTATTATTTCCAGATTGTCCAAAGGAAAAACACCGCGAAATTCTTTTTTTAAAAGAAACCAACGAACATATTGCCATTTGGGAAGGAGAAAAACTTACTAAAGAAAAAGCTTTTGAAACTAGCGGAATAAAAACAGTTTACTGGTTACAAGACATGGAAAAAATCATGTTTGAAATCATGACACAATGTGATACCGTTTACATTAACACCAACGAACATTACCGTGCCAATGTAGAAACCGAAACTCGTGAAGATCGTTTTTCAAAATGGCTAAAAGATAAATACCCTGCACATAGCGTAGCAAAAAGCAACCCTATTTTACAACGTTTACGCTCTGTAAAAGACCCAATTGAATTAGATTTAATTCAACAAGCCTGTGATATTACTGAAAAAGGATTTCGTAGAATTTTAAATTTTGTTAAACCAGGTGTTTGGGAATTTGAAATTGAAGCAGAGTTTATGCACGAGTTTTTAAGAAACAGATCTAAAAAGTTTGCCTACACGCCTATTGTAGCTTCAGGAAATAATGCAAACGTACTTCACTATGTAGAAAACAACCAACAATGCAAATCTGGCGATTTAATTCTATTAGATGTTGGTGCTGAATATGCTAATTACTCTAGTGACATGACAAGAACCATACCTGTTTCTGGTCGTTTTACAGACAGGCAAAAAGCCGTTTACAATGCTGTGCTAAATGTTAAAAATGAAGCAACAAACATGCTTATACCAGGAACTGATTGGGCTGCTTATCATGCTGAAGTTGGTAAAATAATGACAGGAGAACTATTAAACCTAGGCTTACTTGATAAAGCCGATGTACAAAATGAAGATCCGGAATGGCCAGCTTACAAAAAATATTTTATGCACGGTACTAGCCACCACATGGGACTAGACACACACGATTACGGTATTTTAACAGAACCTATGCAAGAAAACATGGTTTTTACTGTGGAGCCTGCTATTTACATTCCAAAAGAGGGTTTTGGCATTAGATTAGAAGATGATGTTGTTATCCAAAAAACTGGATCTCCTTTTAATTTAATGAGAAATATTCCTTTAGAGGCTGATGAAATTGAAGACCTAATGAATTCTTAAAAAACTAAAAAAAGTCAACACAAAAAAAAGCTGCCAGAAAAGGCAGCTTTTTTTATATCTAAAAAATTAATTTAACCATCTATTTAAAGTTTCGTATAACTGCTCCTTAATAACAGGTTTAGACAGGAAATCTACACAACCTTTCTTATAACATTTTTCTTTTTCATCAGGCATAACATAAGCCGTCTGCATAATAATTTTTGTTTCAGGTTTTATTTGTAATATTCTTTCCATGGCATCAATACCATTCATTTCTGGCATTCTGATGTCGAGCAAAACAATATCGATATGCGGATTATCCTTAAATATATCTACGGCCGATTTTCCGGTGTTTGCAAAAAGAATATCAGCCTCCGTCTTTTTTAATACAATTTTAAACAACAACTGTATTAATGCATCATCTTCTGCAATTAAAATAGTTTTACCTTTTAAAAAAGCCTCACTAATTGGCTCTATCGATTTTTTACTTTCTTGCTTAAACTCTGTAGATTTTAATGGTATGGTAAACTCAAAACAAGTTCCTTTATTTAACTCTGATGATAATGTAATCTCCCCTCCCAAAAGTGCAACAATCCCTTTACTAATAGAAAGCCCTAAACCTGTACCACCATATATTGCACTGTTATCATAATTCACCTGTTTAAAACGCTCAAACACCTCGTCATGTTTACTTACATCAATACCAATACCTTCATCTTTTACAAAGAATTTCAAGTAATCATTTTCGGTAGTAAACCCGAAAGAAATCTCTCCTTTTTCTGAAAATTTCAAAGCGTTATTCAATAAATTAGAAATAACCTGCTGTAACCTTTGATTGTCAGTAATGATAACCAACTTTTTTAACTCTTCAGGAATATAAGATTTTATTACAATATCATCTTTTCCTTTTACCGCCTTTAATTGATTGTATGTTATTTCAAGGTTCTTTATAAGTTTAGCCACATGGCAATCCTTATAAACAATTTTAATTTCGTTAGACTCTATTTTCGCAATATCAATAATATCATCTATTAAATTTAATAATTGCTTTGAGCTTCCGTCAATAATCTCTAAATATTTTAATCGCTGCTTCTTGGTAATATCATCGTTTCTTAACAATTCAGCAAAACCAATAACACCATTCATGGGCGTTCTAATTTCATGACTCATATTAGCCAAGAAATAATTTTTATGAATACTTGCTATTTCAGCCTCTTTTTTAGCCTTAATAAGCTCAGCTTCATATGTTTTATGCTGCGTAATATCTTGTACTGCTCCTTTTAGCGCTATAATATTATCATTTTCATCCCTTACAGCTTCTCCCATAATACAGAGCCATCCTTTCTCCCCTCCTTTTCTTATGATTTCTAACTCTAAATCATAAGAAATACCTTTTGTTTGGCAGGCCTCAATAGCTTCCGACATAACTTCCCAGCTCGACTCCGTAAACAATTTACTACTCGATTTAACATTAGGCGGAGGCAAACTCGGGTCATATCCATATATTTTATACAACTCCTCCGTCCATCTGACTTTACCCGTAGCTACATCTAGATACCAACTTCCAACATGAGTAATTTCTTGAGCACGACAAAGCTCTGCTTCACTTTTTAGCAATTCTGCCTTCTTATTTTTCAACTCAGTAATATCTGCAAATGTAGCAGCAAATTCTCCTCTAGCCGGACTAAACAAATGTACCTGATAATGCTTGCCTTCTTTAGTTGAATACTCTTTTATGTATTGTTCTTTATCAGAAATTGCAGTTTCTCCAAAGGTTGCTATCCAATCTCCAGGATCATCTTGGATGTACGGCATAATATCCATTAACTTATTACCTACAAAATCTTTTCTTTCTAAACCTATTATTTTTTCAAATGCCGAATTAGCATCTATATAGATCCAGTCTATAGGTTTACCCGTTTTATCTGTTATAATTTCACCGTGTAAAAATCCTTCGTTTAAATTATCGAAAAGACTTTTATACCTAAGCTCAGACGTTCTAAGTTCTTTTTCGGTCTCTTTAAGCTTATTAATATTATTTAATGTAATAACAATTCCACTTATTTTTTTAGATGAAGTAACAAACGGACTTGCCCTAAATAAATAATAGTTATGGTTTTTATCAGTTAGCTGTTTTTCTATTGTAATAAGTTTTTCTAAAACTAAACTAGAATCCTCTATAATACCCGCTCGAGTATCTTCCATAAAGTTTGATGTAAAACTAGAGAGTGGTCTACCATAATCTGATTCATGCAAATTAAAAACCTCTTTAAGTGCAGGTGTAAATTTTCTAATACGCAACTCTGTATCCAAGAACAGTGTAGCAATTTCAGTGTTATCCAATAGGTTTGTTACGTCGTTACTTAAATTTGTAAGCTCCTTATTTTTTTCTTGCATTTCAGAATTTACCGTATACAACTCTTCGTTTACAGATTGTAATTCCTCATTTGTACTTTGAAGCTCTTCATTAGAAGCCATAAGCTCTTCGTTAGAAGATTGCAACTCTTCATTACTAGTCTCAAGTTCCTCAATAGCATTTTGCAATTCAGTTTTAACAATTTTAAGCTCGTTTTCTAAATCTTCTAAACGTTGATTAGAAACCTCATCGACATCTATATTCTTAATAACCAGAGGCTCTTCGTATTCTAATACCCTATCGTTACTAAACTCTATTAAATAACAACCATTTAAATCATCATCAACACTAGGTTTGTTAAATTTTAAATCGAAAGAGAAATTCTCTGTTTTGGTTTTATTAAGAACCCCCTTAATCACGATATCTTTATTTTCACTCTCTAACCTCCTAACACCACTTCTTATAAGCCCCGCAACATCTGCATTTACTATTTTCAATAAATTATTTTGAAAAACACCTTCGTTGTGAGACAAACGCTTTCCTGCATCACCGTTAATAAAAAGGATATTAAAATTTTTATCTATAAAAATAGATGCCGGACTAAATTTTCTACTTAAATATTTATGAAATACCAACTCCGGACTTTCTTTTACCCTGTAACTAGGAGATTGTATTGCAGCTATTGGAGTCTTGTATGAAATTGTAGAAACTCGCTCTAAGCTAGAGCTTTGAGATGGATATTTTTTTGTTTCTGAAATGTTCTGAAATATCTTCCACTTTACATCAATAGTTTTAAAATATTTTGACACCGAACCAAGAGACTCACTATTACCTAAAAACAAATAAGAATATTTATTTAGGGCAAACTGAAAATTATGCATCACTTTCTTTTGAATTTTATTATCAAAATAAATAAGTAAGTTTCTGCATGAAATTAAATCCATCCTAATAAATGGAGGATCTTTTATTAAGTTATGATTCGAGAATACAATCTTTTCTCTAACACGTTTTATAATTTGTATTTTATCGCCAATTTTTAAAAAATATTTATCTAGATACTTTTTTTCAATTTCATTAGCAATATTAATATTATACATACCAAGCCCTGCAACCGTTAAGGCTCTAGAGTCTATATCTGTACCAAATATTTTAAAATCAATATTAAGCTTATTGCTTTTAATATAATCATCAATTAAAATAGCTATGGAATAGACTTCTTCTCCTGTAGAACAACCTGCAATCCATACACGAACAGCATCATCCATTTCTTTTGCCTCACAAATTTTTGGTATTACTTCCGTTTTCAACAAACTAAAAGCTTCTGTATCTCTAAAAAACCGCGTTACCCCAATTAAAAAGTCTTCTTTAAGCGCTTGTTTCTCCTCTACATTACTAGATAAAAAGGTGACGTAATCGAACAAATGCTCAATATTATTAATATTCATTCGTTTTTCTACTCTACGAATGAGTGTATTTTTTTTGTACTCCCTAAAATCTATTCCAGAAAATTTGTAAACAATAGTAAAAACACTATTTAGTACTGTCTCATCAGATTCTTTATCACTTAACTCTTCGTTTAACAATGATTTTTTTGTTAAGTTTCTACTAATTACTTCAGCAATCTTTTCAGGACTCGAAATATAATCTGCCAAATTAGTTATTATTGCAGAATTTGGCATACCATCAAACTGTGCCGAAACAGGATCTTGCACAACTATAGTACCTCCTTGTTCTTTTATGGTATGTATCCCTCTAGAACCATCGGAGCCAGTACCAGATAATATAATACCAACAGACTTCTCCTTATACTCTTCACCTAAGGTGTGAAAAAAGATATCTATCGGTAAATTTAAATTATTTTTAGGCCCTTTATCAAGAAGATACAACTGATTACCTTTAATATGAAGGTTTTTATTTCTTTGATTTAAATAAATACAATTCGGTTTAATAACCTGCTTATCTTCTGTAGTGTAGATAGGCATAGCTGTATGTTTACTAAGCAACTCGGGCATTAAACTTTTAAAATCTGGAGACAGATGCTGAACAATAATAAATACCATCCCTGTATTGTTTGGCAAATGATCAAAGAGTGTCTGTATAGCATCTAAACCACCTGCAGAAGCACCAATACCAACAACATACAAGTCCGAATTTTTAGTTTTCATCAAAAAAAGAAATTAGACCCCTAAAATATAATAAAAAGTGCAATAATCTATTCGTTTTTTTAACAAAAAACCGAAAATTCCTTCAATTTACATGATTTTCGTACGGTTATACCTCGCTATAATTGTTAAATTCACCTATAAAAATTCATTTCATCTAAATACTCCCAAACGTTTTCTGGCAACATAGGTTTTACGTTTTTTCTAGTTTTAATAGCGTTTCGAATAAACGTAGAAGATAACTCCATTATTGGAGCATTAACAACATGTATTTTTTTATGACCCGTAAATTGAGTATTCACTTTATTATCCGAAATACGCGGGTATACATAAATATCATGGTTTTCTAAAATAACATCGTAGTTTTTCCATTTATGGAAACTCTTCAAATTATCTTCTCCCATAATCAATGAAAACTCGTGGTTTGGGTACTTTTCTTGAAGATGCACCAACGTATTTATCGTATAATTTGGCTGCGGTAAGCTAAACTCTATATCACTAGGTTTAAGCTTATCGTAATCTTTAGTAGCTCGATATACCAACTCAAGTCGTTGATAATTATCGAGCAAACTACTTTTCTTTTTAAATGGATTATGTGGCGTTACTACAAACCAAACCTGATCTAAATCACTATGTTCGGCTATATGGTTTGCGATAACCAAATGCCCAATATGTATAGGGTTAAACGACCCAAAATACAATCCAATTTTCATTAACAACTTATTTTAAGAATTCACAAAATCACTTACTAACGCTTTAGCTTCTGTAAGCGCATGCTCTAGAGTATCATTAACAACAATAACATCAAAAAGTGGTGCTGTTGCCAGCTCGGCCGATGCTTTAGCTACGCGCATATTAATTTTATCGGCACTTTCTGTTTTTCGTTTTTTAAGTCTAATTTTAAGCTCATCTATACTTGGTGGCTTAACAAAAATAGCTAAAGTTTCTTCTGGAAATTTTCGTTTAATTCGTAATCCGCCAGAAACATCAATATCAAAAATTACATTTTTACCTTTTGCCCAAATGCGTTCTACTTCGGTTTTTAAGGTACCATAAAAGTTATCGCGATAAACCTCTTCCCATTCTAAAAACTCATCATTTTTAATTTTAGATTTGAATTCGCTAGCCGAAAGAAAATAATAGTCGGTTCCATCTATTTCGGTTCCTCTACTTTCTCTAGATGTAGCAGAAATAGAAAACTCTAAATTCAACTCTTCTAACCCTAATAAATGCCTAACTATGGTTGTTTTTCCTGAACCAGATGGTGCGGAAAACACTATTAGCTTGCCTTGTTTTTTACTTGTTGCTGCCATAAGGAATGATGTTTTTTAAAGTACGTTTAATAACTGTTCCTTAATTTTTTCTAACTCATCTTTCATTTGCACAACCAATTGTTGCATTGGTGCATAATTACTTTTTGAACCAATAGTATTTATTTCACGGCCCATTTCTTGACTAATAAACCCTAATTTTTTACCGTTAGATTCTTCCGAATTTATGGATTCTATAAAATAATTTAAATGATTTTTTAAACGCACTTTCTCTTCAGTAATATCAAACTTCTCAATGTAATACACTAATTCTTGCTCAAAGCGATTTTCATCATATTTTTCTTTAAGCTCGGCAACACCTTTATGTAAACGTTCGCGCACACCTTCTACTCGCTCCGGATCCATTGCTATAACTTGCTCCAAAACACTCCCAATAGTATCTATACGATTAATAAAATCTTGCTCTAGCACCTTACCTTCATTTAGTCGGTAACTATTTAAATCGGCAACAGCAGTATTAATTTCTTTTGAAATAATGTTCCATTCATTTTCGTCTATTTCTTCACGAACCGTATTTAATGCATCAGGAAATTTAACAGCCATTTTTAACAGCTCAATTTCGCTACCTTCTACAACTTGCCTTAACTGCTCCATGTATTGCTTAACAACAGGTGTGTTAATTTGGGTAGAAGTATCTTCTGCAGTAGCTTCAACATAAATAGAAAAATCGACTTTACCACGTACCAACTTATCAGCCAGAAGTTTTCGAATAGAAAGCTCCTTTTCTCTATAAATAGAAGGCATTCTAGCATTTAAATCTAAACTTTTACTGTTTAAAGATTTTAGTTCGATTGTTATTTTTTTCGTAGGTAATTGTAATACAGATTTTCCGTAACCTGTCATTGAATAAATCATACACCAAATTATATAAGTTGCACAAAGGTAATTAAAACCAAATGGATAGAAAACCGTTTATTAAATGTTAAAATAGATTCTTTGTTAAAAACATACATACCTATTGAATATATTATTGATATTTTTGTTTTTCTCTTAAGTTTAAAACCAACTAAATGAAAAAATACGCACAAGCATTTTTAGTGATTTTTATGATTACTACTGTTTTTGGATGTAAAAATAAAAATGATGAAGCTATTAAGGTTTCTGAGAAAACCGAAGCTATAATCGCTAAAAAAGCAATAAACGACAGCATAACCAATAACCCACCAAAAGGTATGGTTTGGATTCCTGGAGGCGAATTTTTACAAGGTGCAGTACCTCAAGATGAAGCAGCTATGGATCATGAAAAACCTCAACACCCAGTAAAAGTTGATGGTTTTTTTATGGATATCACCGAAGTTACCAATGCCGAGTTTGCCAAATTTATTGACGCTACAGGCTATGTAACCATGGCTGAGCGTGAAATTGATTGGAACGAAATGAAAAAACAACTTCCTGAAGGTACTCCAAAACCACACGATTCTGTTTTGCAACCAGGTTCTTTAATGTTTAAAAAAACAAAATCGTCGGTTCCTAATCTATATGATTTCTCACAATGGTGGAGCTGGTCTATTGGCACAAACTGGAAACACCCAAGCGGACCAGATAGCAATATAGAAGGTAAAGACAATCACCCTGTTGTACATGTTTGCTATGAAGATGCAGAAGCTTATTGTGTTTGGGCAGGCAGACGCTTACCTACAGAAGCCGAATGGGAATTTGCTGCAAGAGCAAACCAACAAAACACAACTTATTTTTGGGGAGATGATCGCTCTGTTTTATCAAAACAAGCTAATAGCTGGGAAGGCGAATTCCCTGTAAACAACACACTAGAAGATGGTTTTGAACGCACAGCTCCGGTAAAAACTTACCCTGCAAATAATTTTGGATTATTTGATATGGCTGGTAATGTTTGGGAAATGACAACGGATTGGTATAACCTAAATTACTATAATGAAGTTGCTGCTACAAACACAACATTGGTTAACCCAAAAGGAGCAAATAAAGCATACAACCCTAATAACCCATACATAAAAGAAAAAATTATTAAAGGTGGTTCTTTTTTATGTAGCGACTCATACTGCGCTAGTTACAGAGTATCATCGCGTATGGGTACAAGTTTAGACTCATCTGCAGAGCATGTTGGTTTTAGAACCGTTGCTACTCCAGATATGTTAGCTAAAAAGTAAAAGAGAAAATTCAACTTAATAAAACCTTCATTTAATGCTCTAAAGGTATTAAAATGGAGGTTTTTCGTTTTAGGAAATTTTCAGAAGAAAAACTAACGTCTTCTATTTGGTAAAAGCGGCGGTGGCTCACCATTAAACGGGTTCCATCGACTAATACTTTTGGCCTCTAAACCTGCAGCACTCATTATTGCACGATCGCCAAAACGTTCCCGCATTTTATCTATAGCTTCGGTTAAATGAATTTGTTTTTCATTATCCTCAAACAAGTTAACCTGGTGACCTCCTTCTACTAAATGGCTAAATTTCACTCCAATTAAACGCACCAATAATCGGCGATTATACAGTTTTCTATATAAATCTAAAACAACCGGAATAATATTATGATCCATGGCGCTATACGGAATACGCTGCTGCTGGGTATAGGTTTGAAAATCTGAATACCTAATTTTAAAAGTAACACAAGCGGTTAACTTATTCCCTCTTCGTAATTGGTAAGCTAAATTTTCGGTCATGGCTACAATAATTCCCTTCAGCTTAGAGATATCTGTAGTATCTTTATTGAAAGTACGCTCTGTAGAAATAGATTTACGTTCCTGATATTGCACCACCGGACTATGATCTATACCATTAGCTTTTTTCCAAATACTTAAACCATTTTTGCCAAGCACTTTATGCATTAAATCCATTGGCATATCTTGCACCGTTTGAATTCGCTTTACTCCTAAATCGCAAAGTGACTTATAAGTAACCTCGCCAACCATTGGTATTTTACGCACAGAAAGTGGTGCTAAAAAAGGTTTTTCGGTACCCGATAAAATATTGATTTCATTATTAGGTTTAGCCTCTCCAGTTGCTATTTTAGAAACCGTTTTATTAATAGATAAACCAAAGGAAATAGGTAAACCGGTTTCCTTCATGATGCGTTGTCGTAATTCCGAAGCCAATTTATGGCAACCAAAAAACTTATCCATTCCGGTTAAATCGATATAAAATTCATCTATCGACGATTTTTCATAAAGCGGCACACTCTCCTTAATAACATCGGTAACATCTTTAGAAAAATTACTGTAAATTCCAGAATTTCCTCGTAAAACTACAGCCTCCGGACAAAGAGATTTTGCCAAACGCATTGGCATTGCAGAATGCACACCAAATTTTCGAGCTTCGTAACTGCAAGATGCCACAACACCACGGTCTGATGTACCACCAATAAGCACAGGCTTTCCTATTAAACGACTATCGAGTAGGCGCTCGCAAGACACAAAAAATGTATCTAAATCCATGTGAACAATAGATCGGTTTTTACTCATTTTTGGGGTGATTTATGGACGCAAAGCCATGGTGATAATTCTGCATTAAAATTACCATAAAATAAAATACAAACGTCAATTATTTTACTCGAAAACCGAATATAAACCTGAAAAAAGAGGTGAAACACGCTACCCAATTGATTACTAATAATTTGAATTTTTCAATAATTATCACAGCTATCAGAGAATTAATAACGTCAAAATAATCAAAGGTTTATTGTTAATAAATAATTATTTCGCACGCTATATATTTCAAACTTCATCTAAAATAATTCGCTTTTATAAATGAAGAAAAACAAGTCATTAATTAAGCGTCTCCTGAAAAAGTTTAAATATGCGTCGGTATTCATCGGACCAGCTCGAAGCTTCAACAAACCCATGACTTTCCAATGGAAAAATGGCTAATTCCCAATTCTCTTTTTTCAGCTCAATTAAACGTTGAGATAATCGCACCACATCTTGAAAATGGACATTAGTATCAACCATACCATGAAGTATTAATAAATTCCCTTTTAAACCTTCAGCAAAATACAACGGCGAACTTTGTTGATAAGCTTTAGGATCTTCAAAAGGTGTATTTAAAATAGGTGCTGTATAGCCGTGATTGTAATGTGCCCAATCTGTTACAGAGCGCAACGCCGCACCACTTTTAAAAGTATCGGACGCATTAAACATAGCCATTAAGGTAATAAACCCGCCGTAAGACCCGCCGTAAATACCGAGTCTATCTTTATCGATACCTTGATTTTCAATAAGGTATTTAGCACCATCTACTTGGTCGTCTAAATCTTGCCCGCCCATGTGGCGATAAATCGCGGTTCGCCAATCGCGACCATAACCTTTACTAGCTCTATAATCTATAGCCAAAACCGTGTAACCATTATCTACCAAAATATTATGAAACATATATTCTCTAAAATAGCCCGGCCACCAGCGGTGTACATTTTGTAAATAACCTGCACCATGAACAAATATTACAGCCGCACCATTCTTTTTAGCTTCGGTAGGTTTATAAAGTGTTGCAGGAACTTTTGCCCCATCGCGAGCGGTAAAGTTTATAATTTCGGAATCTATCCATTTATAAGATTTAAAAGCATCGGTGGTAGATTCGGTTAACTGTGTCATTTTCGCTCCGGCTTTGTTAGGCATCACATATAATTCCCAAGGTTTATTAGTGTAAGAATAACGAATAGCCAGCTTAGTTTCATCTGGCGAAACTGTTACTTCATGTCCACCTTGGCGCGATGTAATTTGTAGCATTTCGCCTCCTTTTGCTGGTAAGTGATAAAAATACTGTTCATGCGGACTCACTTTATTGCTTGTTATAAAGAAAGTTTTATGATCTTTTGACAGGCTAACTTCCTGAATTTCGAATTCACCCTGAGTTAACGCTTTTATTTTACCAGAATTTATGTTGGCTGAGTACAAGTGTGAATAGCCTGTTTTTTCGGACTGAAACCAAACGTTACTTTCATCTATCCAGCCCATTTCGGCACGAGAAAACCAACCGACTCCAGGGCCACCAATCCATGCATCGTCATGCTGTTTATCAATCTGTTTTAAACTTCCATCTTCTAGATTCACCAGTATAATCCAGCGGTCTTTATTATCTTGAGATGTGATATTTACTAATGCTTTTCCATTACCAGAAAACACAGGACGACCTATTTCCACACCTCTCGGGTCATCAAAAGTATCTTTATATTCTGATGAATTTTCAGCATATTCTTTTAAGTATTTTGGTTTGTCTTTAATACCACTTAGCTCATTGGTTTTAATTTGATAGGTCTCTCCGGTTTTAATATTTAAAATCCAAGATTCGTAGCTATTTGGAGTAACCCCAACTTTAGGTCTAGCACTTAAATTTTCAGTATAACCGCTTTCGGTAACATAACTAGGCACATTCGTGTTTTTATGCCTTTGAGGAATACTTAAGCTATAAATTACAAAATTTAAATCGGCCGAAATATCAAAATCAACCAAATTTTTATCTTCTAAAAATATAGGTTTAGGATGATTAGAAACCAATTGTTCGTTTCTATATGTTCTGGCATCAGTTTCGTTTTTACGCTTTTCGAGGATATTAAAGTATTGTAATTGATCGTCTTCTAGCCATTGCTCTTTCTCGCTAAGATTAGGCTCCTCCTTTTCACTTCCCTCTTTAAAATTAGTGAGTTGTGTAACAGTACCATTGCTAATATGCCATTGAAACAAATTATTATCTCGCTTATAAACAATCGATTTTTCATCACCTGAAAACACAGGGTTAAACTCTCGAGCAATAGTATTTGTAATTTGTTTTTTAGAATAATTACTGGTATTCATTAAAAACAAATCGCCATCTTTTTGGTAAACCATCCATTGTCCGTTTTTGGAATATTCACCTAAATTTGATTTTTGCTTAAGCGCTTCAAACGATGATTTACTTATTTTTCGGGATTTAATATCCACTTGATAAGTAGACGGAATCGTATCGTTATCGGGATTCCAGCTAAAATAAATAGACTTACTGTTGTCGGCCCAGCTAACACGCGTTGGTAAATAGCCTACAAAATCGTCTCCTTGCATAATCTCATCAATGCTAAGAGCCGAATCGTTATTAACCTGCCCGAAAGTAAATGTTGTAAAAGCAAGACTTAAAAGTGCTATAAATGGTTTCATATTGAAATTTTAAGATTTTTGAAGTAAGCGAATTGTTATGCCACGAATTTAACGGTTTTAGATTGAAGAATGAAACGCCTTTTTAAAGTAGTTTAAATATTGTTTAATCAATTTGCTTTGCAATTACATATCATAGTTTGTTTTTCTAAAAACCCCATCGTAGAATCTAAATAAAAGGCATTAGATAAGGGGTTGTTTTTCAGTCTGTTTTTAATGTTAAATATTCTTTAAAGTCAACAATAGCGTGAGGTTTTTATGATTTCGGAATCTTATATTTGGAGTTAACATTATTTTTATAAACCTTATTTATATGATTAAAAGAGTTTTCCTTACACCCTTTCAAAAATTTGTAAAAATTGAAAGTTTTAGTGGTATTCTACTCATGTTTGCTACACTTCTTGCTTTGGTTTGGGCAAATTCGCCATATGGGGATAGTTATAGAGAACTTTGGCAATACGACTTAGGGATTATAACAGAAACTTTCGAATTCAAGAAGCCTTTAATTTTATGGATTAATGATGGATTGATGGCTATATTTTTCCTTTTAATAGGCTTAGAAATAAAACGTGAGCTACTAATAGGCGAACTCAACTCTCCAAAAAAAATAGCCTTCCCATTGGTTGGGGCTTTAGGAGGAATGTTGGTACCGGTAATTTTCTTTTTAGTTTTAAATCAAAACCCAGAAACCACAAAAGGCTGGGGGATTCCCATGGCTACAGATATTGCGTTTTCATTAGCTATTCTAAACGTACTTGGTAAACGTGTACCTTTAAGTCTTAAAATATTTTTAACCGCATTCGCTATCGTAGATGATATAGGAGCTGTTTTAGTTATCGCAATTTTTTATAGTGGAAACATCAATATCACTTTATTGTTGATTGCACTAGCTATGCTTTCCATTTTATACTTCCTATCTTATAAAGGGATTTATTCTAAATTCATCATGTTCTTCTTCGGAATTATTATCTGGTTTTTATTCTTAAAATCTGGTATTCATCCAACTATAGCAGGTATTTTATTAGCTTTTTCTGTACCAATTAGACAAAAAATTGATACTTCTAAATTTTTGGTAGAATTAGAAAATGTATACAACAATATTAAAACTGCTAGTGTGCTAAAAAAACCCATTCTCTCGCATGAGCAAATTGGCCATGTAGATAATTTAAATGACTGGTCGGCTAAATTTCAGTCGCCATTACAGCATTTAGAGCATAGTTTACACGGCTGGGTAGCCTATTTTATCATTCCTATTTTTGCGCTTGCAAATGCTGGTGTATTAATTTCTGGCTCGGATAATTTAGATACCGCTTTAGTTATCAATATAATAATATGTTTAGTTTTAGGAAAAGGTATAGGGATTACCTCTATTGTATTGCTTGCCCAAAAACTAAAATGGATAGAAGTGCCTAGCGATATTAGTTTCAAGCAAATTATAGGCGTTGCTTTTTTAGCGGGTATTGGTTTTACAATGGCTATATTTATAGCTAGTTTGGCATTTGTTTCTACACCAGAATTTATCGATTCTGCTAAAATAGGAATTCTTATTGGCTCGTTTATTTCGGCCATTATTGGTTACGTTATACTTCGTATAGGCTCCAATAAAGAACAAAAAATTTAACCTATTCTTATTTACAATTTCTAAAAAGCCTACGGGCTTTTTTTATTTTAACAACAATTTAACTTCGTTTAGTTCGGTTTGTTCCGAACTAAAAATATCTTTGCAAAGATTTTACCTGGAAATAAACCCTTTATTTTCAGAGAAGCATAACAAAACAATTAACAATGAAAGAAAATATCTGTCAAAAAAAAATGGGCTTAGTTGAAAAACTAGGCGTGCATTTAGAAGCCAGAGAGCAATTAGCACCAGTTGCTGCTCGTATTTTGGCTTACGTTATTCTTACAGGAAAAAGAGGTGCCACTTTTGAAGATATGGTAAGTATTCTTTGCGCAAGTAAAAGTACCATCTCTACACATATTAATCACCTACAAGATTTAAACAAAATTGAATATTTCACAAAAACTGGCGATCGTAAAAAGTATTTTATAATTAATAAAGGAACTATCATTCAACATGTTGACAGAATGATAAGTCATTGGCAAGAAGAACGCTCTATACATTTAGAAATTAAAGAATATAAGGAAAAACAAAACGATTTGAAAATTGAAAAAGAAGAAGATAAATTCGATTTAAGTTTTCATAACGATTATGTAAAATTTATAGATGAAGCTTCCTCTTCAGTAAAAGAATTAAGAGAAAAATTAATAAACAACCAATTCCATATTTAAAGTTAAAGAATAATGAAAAAGAATAATTTATACTCGATATTAACACTAAGCCTTATTTTAGTTGTTTTTAGCTGTGGCAACAAAACAGAACAAGCTGCCGCAACGCAACAAGCGCCACCACCTGCGTTTCCAGTAACTGCAATACAACAAAAAACAGTAACAGGTTACCAAGAATATCCAACAAATATTGAAGGTATTGTAAACAGTGATGTAAGAGCCAAAGTTTCGGGTTACATCCAAAACGTACTAGTAGATGAAGGTCAAAAAGTTCGTAAAGGTCAACCTTTATTTAGACTAGAAACACAATCTTTAAGTCAAGATGCAGGTGCTGCAAAAGCACGTGTAAATGTGGCACAAGTGGAAGTAGATAAATTAATTCCTTTAGTAGAAAAAAACATTATTAGTGCCGTACAATTAGAAACTGCAAAAGCTAATTTAGCACAAGCGAAGGCTACATTAAGTGGTGTATCTGCTAATATTGGTTATGCTACTATTAAAAGCCCAGTAGACGGTTATGTTGGAGCTATTAACTTTAGAGAAGGCGCATTAGTTAGCCCAAGTGATAGCAACCCATTAACAACGGTTAGTGATATTAGCCAAGTCTATGCCTTTTTCAGTTTTAATGAAGCGCAATACATCGATCACTTACAGCGCTATGAAGGACAAAACAAAGCCGAGCGTATTAAAAACTCTCCAGATTTAAGTTTAGTTTTAGCTAATGGAAAAGTTTATTCTGAAACTGGCCGTATCCAAACTAGTACAGGACAAATTAACGAAAGCACAGGAACTATTAAAATTAGAGCAGCTTTTGATAATCCAAACGAAATTTTAACCAATGGAAACAGTGGTAAAATTAGACTTCCTATAGAATATAAAGATGCTATTATAGTACCACAATCGGCAACCTTTGAACAACAAAAAGACATTATGGTTTTCACCGTTGATCAAGATAATAAAGTAAAATCTAACATTATAAAAGTACAAGGTACAGTCGGCAACTTATATGTTGTTGAATCTGGACTTAAAGTAGGCGATAAACTTATTGTATCTGGAGTTGGAAAACTTAGAGCAGGAATGCCTATTGCTCCGCAAGACACACCTTTTGAGGAGGCTATTAAGCCAGTAGCTGTATTATTTAAAAATTAGAAAACCATAAACTTATTTAGTTATGTTAAAAACATTTATTGAAAGACCCGTTCTTTCAACGGTAATTTCTATTATCATAGTAGTACTTGGTGTTATTAGTATATCGAGTCTACCCATAGAAGAGTATCCAGATATTGCACCACCAACCATTAAAGTAACAGCATCTTATGCAGGGGCCAATGCAGAAACGGTTTTAGAGAGTGTAATTATCCCGATAGAAGAGCAAATTAATGGTGTTGAAGGGATGAGCTATATCACCTCTACAGCATCTAACACTGGTACAGCTGAAATCACAGTTTATTTTAATCAGGAAGTCGATGCAGATATTGCAGCGGTTAACGTTCAAAACCGTGTATCAAGAGCAAGTGCTTTATTACCTCAAGAGGTACTGCAAACAGGTGTAATAACACAAAAGCAAGAAACGAGTGCTTTAATGTTTATTTCAATGTATTCTGAAAATGAAAGCTACGATGCTACATTTATTCAGAATTACTTAAAAATAAACGTAGTACCTGCTATGCAACGTATTAGTGGTGTTGGAGATGTTAGTTTATTCTCTCAACAAGATTACGCTATGCGTATTTGGTTGAAACCTGAAAAATTAGCAACCTATGGTTTAATTCCTTCAGATATTACAGCAGCTTTAGCTGAACAAAACTTAGAAGCAGCTGCAGGTTCTCTGGGGCAAAATAATGGTGAAGCCTTTTCATATACATTAACTTATAGCGGACGTTTTAAAAATGAACAACAATATGCAGATATTGTTATTAAGGCTTTAGGAAACGGAGAATTTCTTCGTCTAAACGATGTAGCAACTATAGAGTTAGATGCACAATCTTATGCAGCTAACGCTATGAGTATGGGGAATCCTGCGGTTTTTATGGGTATTTTTCAAACCAAAGGGTCGAATGCAAGAGAAATTATTGAAAACATTAAAGTAACACTAGAGTCGGTTAAAAAAGATCTTCCAGAAGGTTTAGATGTTTTTGTTCCTTATGATACCAGTTTATTCTTAAATGCATCTATTGAAAAAGTAATTAGTACATTATTAGAAGCCTTTTTACTGGTATTCTTAGTAGTATTCATCTTCTTACAAGATTTTAGATCTACATTAATTCCAGCAATTGCCGTTCCGGTTTCTATTATTGGTACGTTTTTTTTCTTGAATGTTTTTGGGTACTCAATAAACCTTTTAACGCTATTCGCGTTAGTACTCGCCATTGGTATTGTGGTGGATGATGCTATTGTGGTTGTGGAAGCCGTGCATGCTAAAATGGACGAAGGTGAAAAGAATCCTAAAAAAGCAACATTAGTAGCCATGAACGAGATTTCTGGTGCTATTATATCAATTACCTTGGTAATGGCAGCCGTATTTATTCCGGTAACGTTTGTAACAGGACCTACAGGTGTATTTTACGAGCAATTTGGGGTAACGTTAATTATTGCTATTTTAATTTCAGCAGTAAACGCATTAACTTTAAGTCCGGCATTATGCGCGCTTTTATTAAAATCTCATAAAGATGATGAAGAGTTAAAAAGTAAAGGCCCGTTAAAACGTTTTTACACACTTTTCAATCGCGGATTTAACGCAACAATACAACGTTACGGTCAATCACTTCAGTTTTTATACAAAGTGAAATGGGTATCTCCTTTATTATTAATTTTAGCAATTGCTGGAATTTTCTGGGCATCTAATACAACACCCACAGGATTTGTACCTAATGAAGATAGAGGTATTATTTTCGCAAACATTGCATTACCAGAAGGATCATCTTTAGATAGAACAGATGCTGTATCTAGAGATTTATACGGTAAAATAAAAGATATTGAAGGTATTGTTGCTGTAAACTTTATTAAAGGTAGAAGTTTAATTAATGGTACGGGTAGCAACTACGGTTTTGGTATTATAAAATTAGCCGATTGGGCAGATCGTGAAGATGTAGCAACCTCTGTACAAGCCATTACTGGTAAGTTATTTGGTGTTGCCGCAGGCATAAAAGATGCCAACATCATTTTCTTTTCACCACCAAGTATACGTGGTTTTGGTAACTCAGCTGGTTTCGAAGTGAATTTATTAGATAAGTTTGGTGGCGAGTTTAAAGACTTAGATAAAGCGAATAAAGAATTTGCGATGGCCTTAATGGCGCATCCAGAAATTAAATACGCACAATCATCTTTTAGTACAAACTACCCACAATACGAAATGGAAGTTAATGTACCATTAGCAAAAGAAAAAGGAGTACCTATCAATAGTATATTCTCTACATTACAAGGATATATTGGTGGAATTTATGCTTCGGATTTTTCTCGATTTGGAAAACAATTTAGAGTATATATCCAAGCTTTACCAGATGATAGAGCAAATGTTGACGATTTAAATAGCATGTATGTGCGTACAGATTCTGGTGAAATGACGCCAATTACACAGTTTGTTAAATTAGAGCGCGTGTATGGCCCACAATCGGTAACTCGTTTTAACTTATTTAATTCAACATCTATAACTGGTGCTACAAACGCTGGTTTTAGTACAGGTGATGCGATTAGAGTTATTGAGGAAGAAGTGGCAAAATTACCAAACAATTATACAGTTGCTTATTCTGGTTTAACACGAGAAGAAGTAAGTGCAGGTAACCAAACCATGTTCATTTTCGGATTAAGTATTCTATTTGTATTTTTCTTATTAAGTGCACAATATGAAAGTTACCTATTACCATTTGCTGTAATTTTATCATTACCATTTGGAGTATTCGGAGCTTATATAAGTACCAAGTTCTTAGGGTTGGAAAACAACATTTACTTCCAGATATCTTTAATTATGCTTATTGGTCTACTCGCCAAAAACGCCATTCTTATTGTGGAAATTGCACTGCAAAAACGAAGAAAAGGCGAAAGCATTGTAGAAGCAGCTATCGATGGAGCAAAATCACGTTTACGTCCTATTTTAATGACATCATTCGCCTTTATACTTGGGTTAATGCCATTAGTATTAGCAAAAGGTGTAGGGTCTGAAGGAAATAGATCTATTGGAACAGGTGCCGTTGGAGGATTACTTATAGGAACACTTTTAGGAGTCTTTGTAATTCCAATCTTATTTATATTATTCCAGTGGTTACAAGAAAAAATTTCTAGTAAACCAGAAGTACAAACTATTGAAGAATAAAATTATGAAATCAATTATAAAACATAAAAATTTCACTAAAACCATGCTACTAGGCTTGGTTTTAGTGACCTTGCAAAGTTGCTTTGTTGCAAAAGAGTACGAACGCCCAGAATTAATTGTTAACGAGGCGCTATACAGAACAGATAATTTGCCCACCGATAGTATTTCTATGGCCGATGTATCTTGGAAAACCATTTTTACAGATCCGTTTTTAAGTCAATATATAGAAGAAGGATTAGAGAACAACATGGACGTCCGTATTGCTATTCAACAAATGATTTCAGCGGAAGCTTATGCAAAACAAGGTAAAGCCGGATACTTCCCAACATTAAGTATCGGGCCTAATTATACACGCCAAGAGTTTTCAGAAAACAGTCAATTCGGATCTATTTTCAGTGGTGGTTTAGACACTTATGATATTACTGCCGATTTATCTTGGGAAGCTGATATTTGGGGAAAAATACGTAGTAACAAACGCGCTACACAAGCCGCATATTTACAAAGTGTTGCTGGTCATCAAGTTGTAAAAACACAACTTATTTCTAGCATTGCAAACACATATTACAACCTATTGGCTTTAGATGCACAATTAGAAGTAACTAAGCAAACCATTGAAACTAGAAAAAGCGGTGTAGAAACCATTAAGGCATTAAAAGATGCTGGAAATGTAACACAAGTAGCCGTAGACCAAAACATAGCGCAATACAACAGCGCCAGAGCTTTACAAATAGACTTAGAAACAGCCATTTTTAAAGCTGAAAACACATTAAGTATTCTATTAGGGAGAAGCGCTCAACATTTTGAACGTAGTAGCTTAGACAAACAACAAACACAACAAGATATTGCTCTTGGTGTTCCTGCAACGTTGTTAAACAACAGACCAGATGTTATGGCGGCCGAGTATGGTTTAATTAATGCTTTTGAGTTAACCAATGTGGCAAACAGTAGCTTTTACCCATCGTTAACTTTAACAGCATCTGGAGGTTTACAAAGTTTAGAGTTAGATAATTTATTTAACACCAGCTCATTATTCGCAACCGTGGTTGGTGGGTTAACCCAACCTTTATTCAACCAAAGAAAACTTAAAACTCAAAAAGAAGTCGCTCTTGCAAATCAAGAAAGTGCTTTATTAAACTTTAAGAAAACGCTATTAATCGCCGGAAACGAAGTTTCTAACGCGCTGTACACTTATAAAGCTGAAACTGAAAAATTTGAATATAGAAAAAATGAAGTTGAAGCATTGCGTATGGCCGAAGCAAACTCTGAAGAGTTACTTAAAAACGGTTACGCCAATTATCTAGATTTATTAACAGCCAGACAAAGTGCTTTAAGCGCAGAACTAAACATTATAGATGTAAAATTACAACAATTGATATCTATAGTAGATTTATACGAAGCTCTTGGTGGCGGATGGAAATAGAATAAAATGATTACCAAAAAGGAACTGCTAAGCTGTGCTATAAACAAGTTTACCCAACTAGGGAGCAAACATGTTTCATTAGATGAAATAGCACGTACTTTAGGTATTTCTAAAAAAACAATTTATACGTTTTTTAAAAACAAAGAAGATCTAGTAACTGCTAGTTTAGAGAGTTTATTAAAGGAGTATAAAGAAAAAATAAATGGGATTGTTGCTTGCAACAGTAACGATCCTGTTTTTTGTGTTGTTTTAATTTACGAAAGAGGGTTTG
The DNA here is from genome assembly GCF_900112395.1 of Algibacter lectus. GTDB lineage: Bacteria > Bacteroidota > Bacteroidia > Flavobacteriales > Flavobacteriaceae > Algibacter > Algibacter lectus. The sequence continues at coordinate 308,768 of NZ_FOLN01000003.1, read as the reverse complement.
AGTATTTAAAGTACTTCAAGCCCTCTTTTATTTTTGGCCTAGAAAAGTATTACCCAAAAGCCTTCAGGTTATTTCAGGATTTTACTGAAGAGCTCGCCTTTACTACGGTTCACAACTTACTTAAAGAAGCCAAAATAAAAGGACATATTAATCCAGACGTTAATTTAAGATTAGCTGTAAAAATTTATTTTTTAAGGATTGATAACGTAGCTTTCAAAAAAAAGAATCTCTTCGATTTATACGGAAAAGACGTTTTATTTAAACACATGGTTATTTATAATTTAAAAGGCATTATTTCCAGCACATATTCTAATCCTTATTTTGAATAGATTTGTATTTTTGCCAAATGAAAGAAGATATCACCATACCAAAAGTTGAAGGCGTTTACGTTGCTATAGTTAACGAATACAACGATATTTATAAAACCCAAGACTGGAATGCTTACATTATAAACGATAAAGACGTCGATTTAGAAATGGTTCTTATCGTTACCGGCGGCTATTCTAAAGACAAAATAACATCGACTTTTAGAAAGAAACTCGACAAACTTCCTAAAAAGAGTTACGCCAAAATAGAATTAATGCACGAAGATTTATTTAAGATTAATAACACATTTAAAGTCTCTTTCTTCGAAGGCAATAAAATGTTCGACAAAACATATTTATTCCGTGAAAACACCATTAATTTAAAAGCACTACAAGCCTTACCACTTATGCAAGTAAAAGGTGTTTTAGTAAAATAACTCACTCTTTTTTATATAAATAGAAGGGCTTTATTTATGTAATTTAAGCTGTATACGCTTTCGCGGAACATCCACTTCTAACACTTTTACAATAATTTGTTGGTGTAAGCTTACGTGCTCATTAACATCTTTTACAAAACTATCGGAAAGGTTAGAAACATGAATTAAGCCACTTTCCTTGATACCAACATCAACAAAACACCCAAAGTTGGTAATGTTGTTTACAATACCAGGTAGTAGTTGCCCCTCGTGCAAATCGTTAATCGTTTTTATGTTTTGATTAAATGCAAACACTTTAGCCTGCTCACGGATATCTAAACCTGGTTTTTCGAGTTCTTTTACAATATCCTCCAACGTTAATAAACCAACAGTTTCAGTACAGTAGTTTTTTAAATTTATAGTTTGAAGTAGGGCTTTATTACCTATTAAGTCTTTTATAGATGTTTTTAAATCTTTCGCTATTTTAGCAACAACAGCATAACTTTCCGGATGCACTGCAGAATCATCCAACGGGTTTTCAGCATCTTTAATACGTAAAAAAGCAGCACCTTGCTCAAAAGCTTTTCCGCCTAAGCGTGGCACTTTTTTAATCGCTGCTCTAGATTTAAAAACGCCATTTTCATTGCGATAATTAAAAATGTTTTCGGCTAATTTTGGCCCAATTCCAGAAACATAACTCAGCAAACTTTTACTCGCCGAATTAATATTAACTCCCACCGAATTCACACAATTCTCGACAACAACATCCAATTGTTTTTGCAGTTTACTTTGGTCTACATCGTGCTGATATTGACCAACACCAATAGATTTGGCATCAATTTTAACCAGCTCTGCTAACGGATCTTGCAAGCGGCGCCCAATAGACACAGAACCACGAACAGTAACATCATAATCTGGAAATTCCTCACGTGCTATTTTGGATGCCGAATAAATACTGGCGCCAGCTTCGCTAACCACAAAAACCGGCATATCGTTTTTAAAATGTACTTTACGCACCAAAGCTTCGGTTTCTCTAGAAGCTGTACCGTTACCAATGGCAATCGCCTCAATTTTATAAGCATCACAAAGCGAACTTATTTTTTTCATAGCACCAATACTATCACTTTTTGGAGGGTGCGGATATATGGTTTCGTTGTATTTTAATTGCCCTTGAGCATCTAAACACACCAATTTACAGCCCGATCTAAACCCCGGATCTATGGCTAAAACACGCTTTTCACCAAGTGGCGAACCTAATAACAATTGTTTTAAGTTTTTTGCAAATACAGTAATAGCAGCTTCATCGGCTTTATCTTTTGCTATTTGCATCGCCTCGTTACTTAAAGATGGTAATAATAAACGCTTGTAAGCATCTTTAATGGCAAGCTGTATTTCTTCCGCGCAAGCGTTATTACTTTTAATAATACGACGCTCTATGTTATCGAAAGCACGGTCGTGATCTATTTCAACTTTCACGCGAATAAAACCTTCTTTTTCTGCGCGTAAAATGGCTAATAATCTATGCGATGGAATTCTACTCAGACTTTCTTCCCAATCGAAATAATCACGGAATTTTTGAGCATCCTCATCTTTAGCTTTTGTTTTTACCGCTTTCGTGGAAATTATAGCGAAACGCTCTAACTGGCGACGGATGTTATTTCTAATATCGGCACGCTCGTTAATCCACTCGGCAATAATATGCCTGGCGCCTTCCAAAGCATCTTCAACAGAAGCCACTTCACCTTTTACATATTTAAAAGCAATAGATTCTACATCATTAGCATTTTGGCTCATTATTATTTTCGCCAAAGGTTCCAAACCGTTTAATCTCGCTTTTTCAGCCTTCGTTTTACGGCTCTTTTTATAGGGCAGATATAAATCTTCAAGCGTTGTTAAATCTTGAGTACTTTCTATTTTTTGTTTTAATTCCGTAGTTAAAACCTCTTGTTCTTCTAAAGCTTTTAAAATGGCTTTTTTACGTTTTTCTAAAGCTTCAAATTGTTCTTTAAACTTTACAATATCACCAATTTGAACCTCATCTAAATTTCCCGTACGTTCTTTTCTATAACGCGAAATAAAAGGAATGGTACAGTCTTCATTCAACAAATCAACCGTGTTTTTTACAGATTGTTCTGGTAAATTGGTGTTCGATATTATATAGGAAACAAGTAATTTCATAAGCTTAAAAAATATAAAAGCGAATGTAATAAAGTTCTATAAAATGTAGCGACTGGGTTAAGGTTTTCTTTTAAAACCAAAAAGACTTTAAACCTTAAAACAATAACTAATTTTTTAGAGGTATTTAAAATTAAAAAGCCAACCCTGTTCAGGTTGGCTTTTAACTTATAACATAAATTTCGTAGGTAATTTTTAGTCTAAGGCAGGTATACGTAATACTTGTCCAGGATATATTTTATCTGGGTCAGTAAGCATAGGCTTATTGGCTTCAAAAATAACCGGGTACTTCATAGCATTTCCGTAATAATTTTTTGCAATTTTTCCTAATGTGTCTCCGCTCGCTACGGTATGAAACTGTGCTTCTGGCTCTACGTTTTCAACCGTCATTTGGTCGTCTACAGTAGCAATACCATTAGAGTTTCCAACTACTAAAATCACTTTTTCTTTAGTAGCCTGATCGTAAGCCTCACCAGTAATGGTAGCGGAATCATCATCAATAAATATATTTAAGTTTTCAACTTTTAATTGTAAGCTCGAAACTGTTTCTTCTAAATTTCTAGCTGCAGCTTCTTCTAATTTAAGTTCTGCTGCTGTAGCTTCTTTTGCTGCTTCCGCCGCTTCTTCAGCATCTGTTTTTCCAATTCCAAATACTTTGGCACCTGCGTTTTTTATAAAAGAAAATAATCCCATTTTTAGTTTGTTTTTTTTAGAGTTAATTTTGGTTTGAAAGCAATTTAATCAATTATTAAATAGCTTCTATAATTAAGACACTAAATCTTCCGAAGGGTCACATATTTATTTAAAAAAAACATACAAAAAACATACAAGCACAAAAAAAAGCCGCTTAAAATATTGATTTTAAGCGACTTTAAATTAACTAACCTATTTAATTATTTTATATTCTACTGCTTTCTCTTGGGTTCTCAACACGTTCTTTTTTAAACTTACGCATTTTATCTTCCGTTGTATTGGTTGCTTTTACTTTAGAGTTTTCAGATTTTAAATATTGTATATATCCTCTACCTACAAACTCGTATTTGGTTCCAGATGCGGCGTGATACAATTCTATTTTTCCATCGTTAATAACACTTAACTCAAACTGTTCATTACTAAAATAATCGTAATCTAAAGTTAAGCTTTTTAAATACATATCGTTATTAAAATCACCTACAGCATAAAGCCCGGTGTAATCCCAAAACAAATTATTTACGTTTTTACCTGTATTATCTTTAGAGCTTTTAAACTCCGAATCGTTTCCTCCAGCTAAAAACTGTAAGTAGTTTTCGTTATCAAAATCATTTAACGCTCCGTAGTTACTAGTGTAAACTTTTTCCCAAGCATCATACTCTTGTAAAAAATAATGGATATTATCATAAAATACGAAGTCGTAATCAAAAGTATTACGTTGGTAACCATCTAAAAAGTAAGAGGTATCATTATTTGGGTTATACAATTCAATGGTATTATTATCTACTCTATACACATCAAAAGTTTCAAAACCATCAACATCATGATTTACGTCTAAAATTAAATCGTAAGCATTATAAGTAGCCACATCTATACCGTATCCGTTTCCAGTATCACCTAAACCAACAATATTGTTATTAGCATACATTACGCCATTTTTAAACGATATTGTAAATGCTTTTTGTAAAAATGGTGTTTCACCAAAACCCTTAGTGGCATTAATATCTACATACCACAACTCGTAAGAATTTAATAATTGATTTACCGATATGGTTGGTTCTTCAATATAATCGTCTACTATAACCTCGGTATAGCAAGACGTAAACAGTGTCGCAATTAGAGCAAAGCTCGAAAGTAATTTTATAGTTTTCATGTTGTAATATTTAAGTAAAAATGGCTGCTTTCTATTCTATTGAAAAACAAGCATTTTTAGTGTTTCTATAGAGTAGGTTTCAAAACGCGTGCCAAAAAATAATTTCATTCTGCAAAATCGTTCCATATAAGACTAAAATTTTCCGTATTTTTGATATATAAAATTGATTAGATCTCATGGATAAACCTTTAAAATACGCGGTTTTTGGTGCAGGAAGTTGGGCTACAGCTATTGTAAAAATGCTTAGTGAAAATCTTGACGAAATTGGCTGGTATATGCGCAGTGTTTACACAAAAGAACACCTAATACGCGAGCAACACAATCCAAATTACTTAAGCTCCGTAGAGTTTCATCTAGACCAATTAAAACTAAGTAACGATATAAATGAGATTGCAGAATATGCCGATGTGCTTATTTTTGTAATCCCTTCTGCATTTATACACAGTGAATTAGAAAAACTCAACGTAAACATAGAAAACAAAACCATAGTATCTGCAGTAAAAGGTATTATGCCAGAAACAGGGTTATTAGTAGGTCAACATTTTCACGACACCTACAATGTACCCTACGATAATATAGCCGTAATTGCTGGTCCATGCCATGCCGAAGAGGTTGCTTTAGAGCGTCTTTCTTACTTAACTATTTCGTGTTCCGATCAGGTAAAGGCCAAACAAATTGCCGATAATTTATCTTCCGATTACATAAAAACAAAAATTACCGACGATATTATTGGAGTAGAATATGCCGTAATGCTTAAAAATATTTACGCCATAGCAGCCGGAATTGCCCACGGATTGGGTTACGGAGACAATTTCCAGAGTGTACTGATGAGTAATTCCATCCGTGAAATGAAACGTTTTATTAAAAAAATGCATAAAATGAAACGTAACATCAACAACTCGGCCTATTTAGGCGATTTATTGGTAACCGGTTACTCCGTATTTTCTCGAAACCGCATGTTTGGCAACATGATTGGTAAGGGTTACACCGTAAAATCTGCACAAATGGAAATGAGTATGGTAGCCGAAGGTTATTACGCCACAAAATCTGCACATTTACTAAACTCTAAAAACGCAAAAAAGACACAATTACCTATAATAAATGCTGTTTACGAGATATTATACGAAAACAAAAACCCTAAAAAAGTATTTAAAAAATTAACCGATAAGTTAGATTAAAACAGCATTTGGGCGTTACCCGAAAAGGGTCGGGCTATCACTACTCGCTTTTTTGTGTTGCATAGGTGCAACCACACAAAAAGAGCTCAAACAGGCCGTTCTATCCCTAACGCAAAACCATCTGATGAGGTTGGTTTTTATTAGTTCCTTTTGTTTAATCTAGGGTCGCCTGTATTAATATTAAGCTGTGCATCTACAAGTTTTCTTTTTAATAAAGTATTCCTAATAAGTTTAACAATAGCTAGTAAAGCAATAAGCAAAACTATAAAACTAAAAAATACCGGAGTAAGATTTCCCTTAAGCTGCTCTTTACGCCTTTCTTGCTCCTCAAAACTAATTAACCTTTCGCTTTTAGGGTTATAAAACCCAAAAACAGTGATTGGCTCCACCAAGCCTTTTTTAATAGTGTAACCCTGATCTTCTGGAACATTTATACAATTATCACTTAGTTTTAAAAGAATTTCTCTTGGTTTTAATTCTTCTAAAATATTTTCCAAACGCTGTGCCTTAGCAAAACGATTTTGATATTCGTTTAAAGCTCTATCAAAAGCCTTGTCTACACCCTTTTTCCAAAGCTCATCATTCATGTTTTTAAACATCCCTTTATTATACAAAGGGCTCTCTTTTAAGTTTTTTTCATAAGCTTCTCTATTTGGTTTCTTTATCATTCTAGGCGAAAAATAATAGCGATAACTCGCATTAGCATCCGGATGGTAGTAAATTCGATCTCTCTCAGCTTTAGAAATTACAGCATAGTTACCAGAATAATCAAACGGACGTTTAAATTGATACACCCAAACATCTTTAAGCTCTACATAATCTGCTCTAGTTAATGCTGTTAAATCGTTTACAGAATTAATAACTATAGGGTTATCTTCCGTTTTAAACAACTCATCAACCCGCAAGGCATCACTTAAACCATTTCCAACACATAAAATTAAAACAACCGGTAAAACTAAAAGAAGACTTACAATATTTATAAACGAAATAGGTTTGGCCTTACTAAGCCCATGTTCTATTTCGTAATCTAGCGAGAGCTCATCATTAACAGAAACAACATACATTAAAGCACCTTCGCTTATACCAACTGTATCATCTCTCAATATATATTCAAAATCTATAGGTTCTTTTATAGATTTTAAATACTTACGCCAATGCCAAGGTATTTTAACAAAGTGCTCATTAAAAGCATCCTGATATCTCCCGTTTTTTCCATGTTGTATATAAATACGGTTATAAACGCCACGCATTCTATAAACTTCAGGCTTTACTTTATGCTTACTATATCCTTTAATGTACCAGCTAAGAAAATATAGCAGAATAATTAAAATGCCAAACATTAAATTGATTCCGAAGTTAAATTCATCGAAATCAGCATAAAACATCACAGCAAGCCCTGCAACCACAATAGCAAGTACTACAAAAGCACTCAGTATCAAATTTTTAGAACTAGAAACTTGTTTCGCGATAAATTTTACCTCATTATCATTGAGATACCTTCTGTTAAACATAAAGGAGATTTTGAATTTAAGCTACCAAAAATCGGTATTTTAAAGTGAAAAACCCAATAAAAACCAAAGCACCTTCAGAATTAAAACAAGTAATAACAAACTAAATAAAGCCTAATTGATTAAACGATCTGTTAAGCACCTTTTCATCATTAACATCGAGCCATTTGTTTAAAACGGTAGCATAAATGGTACGAAAATCGATTTCAAATTTAAGATCACCATTAGTATCCAAATCACTTAAACTTGCCATATCATTATATAAACCTTGCTTTTTTAATTGGCCACCAATAATAAAAACATTGTTAGATGTACCGTGGTCGGTACCCACATTTGCATTTTGTTTTACACGTCGACCAAATTCTGAAAAGGTTAAAATTAACGTATCGTTAAAAGTATTATTCGTTTTTAAATCGTTTACAAAAGCTTCAATACTTTCAGCATAAATATTTAACAATCTATTTTGTGCACCCAACTGGTTTACATGCGTATCAAAACCTCCTAGAGCACTATAAAACACTTTGGTATCGAGCCCAGAATTAATAAACTGTGCCGTTGTTTTTAATTGTTTTGCAAAATAATTTTGTGGATAATCTGTTTTAGAAGAAAAGGTTTTACTCGTTTCGTAAATATACTTCGCAGAAGATTCTGCCGAAATCATAGATTTATACAAATACCCCAAATTATGCTCGCTTAAATGGGCGTCATCTTGATGTTTAATAACGTTTTTAAAATAAGGATCTTTAGATAAATTATAAAGTGTTTTAGCATCTTGAGTCGCAATAGCATTCATCTGTTCTCCTTTCATGGCTAGCGATAAGCTATCGTTTATTTCAATAGCGCTGTATGGGTGTTTACCATATTGATCTAGATAGCGACCAAGCCAACCACTTTGTGAGTATTTATCAGAATCAGTAGCCGTTTGCCAAATATCCATAGATCTAAAATGCGAACGAATAGGGTTTGGATACCCAACATTGTTTATAACACACAAATTACCATTATTGTAAAGATGTTTTAAGGGTTTTAAACTTTTATGTAAACCTACCTCATCATTTAATTTTAAAACCTCACTCTTTTTTATTCCTAAACTTGGACGCGCTTTATAATACAAATCATTTTGATACGGAATTACAGTATTTAACCCATCGTTACCTCCCGAAAGCTGAATAATAACCAAGCGCTTATACCCTAACTGACTTTGAGCAACTTGCTCGAACGCTTTTACAAAACTTGGCACAAAAAACAGACTACTAGCCAGCGACGATTGTTTCAAAAATTTTCTTCTATCCATGATTAACACATTTGATATTCGGGTAACGACATAAGTTGAATACAGTACTCCTGCTTTGAGACTTTACTTAGCGAGTTTAGATACGTGCTTGCTTGATTGCTAATAGTACAAGCCAGCAAATACTTATCTAAATCGGTTATGGCCACATCATTAAAATGTGTATCGAAAACAGCCCAATTAGTTTCGGTTTTAAAACGTTGTCCATACTTCTTTTTAAAAGCTTGCTTACTTTTAAGTATAGACTCATCGGTTTTACCTGCTTTAACCTTAGAAATATAAGCGTTATTTAAAATAATTGATGGTAGTTTTAACCGCAGTGTAATGGTGTTAGAATCTATCCAAGATCGGCCACCTTTCCAACCCGCTACATTGGGTGGGTTTAAAAGTACTTGCCCTAATAATTTCTGAAGATTAAAAAGCTGTTTAGATGATTTAAAATCGACAGGAACTACCGTTTTTAAACCAACCAAAAGTTCTATGGGCGATTTAATTTTGGTTCCCATATTTTCATCATCATAAAACCAATCGGCAAGCATCATATAGCGCATTAGGTTTTCGATGTTGTAATCTTTATAAAACACATTGGCCATTTCGTTTACATGCTGTTCGTTAATAGTATCGTTAACAAAGTAGCTATAAATTTTAGTACAAATAAAAGTTGCACATTCCCTTTTTTCAAGGATTAAATCTACAATATCATCACCGTCAAAATTTCCTGTTTTACCAAAAAATATTTTATCAGTTTCATCATGAACACGTTTTTTAAAAACAAATTCACCTTTTAAATTATGGCTATAGCCCGTAAACGCTTTCGCGCTTTCTTTAATATCATTTTCGGTATAATTACCAACACCTAAAGTGAATAATTCCATAAGTTCACGAGCAAAATTCTCGTTAGGCTTTTGTTTTTTGTTTTGCTTTGTATTTAAGTATTTAGTCATCGCAGCTTCTTTTGAAATGGCCTTTACAAAATCTTTAAAATTACCAAGCGCATGCTCACGAAGTCGGTTATGGAAGTTTTGTGTGTAAACGTAATTATTATCTTCACACACAAAATGATTCGCCCAAAAGAGGGTCATTTTTTCACGAAGTATTTGATTAGAATTTGCTAATCGATCTATCCATGCAATGTTTAACTCCTTTGTTTTTTCTCGGCTTAGCTTCTGGAATTTTTTAATATTTTCCTTTGTCTTCTCATAAGAACCACTCAATAGCTCATCGAGTTCGGCTGTATCAACTTTTAATGGCGTTACTTTTTGTGATGTTTCAATAATGCCATCAACAATCTTTTTTTTACTTTTTTTAGAAAACTTTTCGAGTTCATTTGGCAGAATACCAAAACCAACACGCCAATACAAATGCTGAATATGATTACTTTTCATAAAACTCAATTTTATTTATTAATCTAAGACATGAAGCAACAAACTTATAACTAATTTGACTTCAACAAATTAAAAAGGTTTAACACACCTTAAGCAAAATACATAGAATAACGTTTACCTTTTAGTTTTTTGTATATTAAAATGAATTTATATATAAAACACCCAACAATTAAAGACCAAATAATACATAATTAAAAACAAAAAAACCGCTTCGTTAACAGAAGCGGTTTTTGTTTTTATGATAAATTTCGAGTTTTATTTCCCGCCATCTAGCTGGTCTTGCCATTTTGAAAGCTCTTCCCATTTGCCTTCATAAGCTAATTGCGCTTGTTTTGGCCAGGTGCCTGGTTTATGGATTTTATAACGCTCTCCTCCAGAATCTAAAACAGCTTGACATTTTTCTATAGAACATTCAGATAATGCTTTCCATGTTTTAACATCATGATCGTGAAATAAACCTTGAATTTTAGGCCCAATACCTTCAACAACCGTTAAATCATCTTCTTTTATTTTTTTACCAAAAACAGCTTTTGCAGCTGCGCCATCGAACACACTTACCGCAACAGGTACCACAGTTGCTGCTGATAAAGATGCGGCTAATGATGATTTAGTTAACTCTAAAGAAGATTTTACTGAAGCTTCTGCCGCAACAGATGTTGTTAAGGCTGCTTTAGTTGCACTCAAATCACTTTCTAAAGAAACCTTACTTAATCTACAAGCATCTAGCTCTGCTTGCAATGCTCCTATTCTATCTTCACACTCGTTGTGGTTTCCACCACCTAAAAGTTTACCTAATAAGTAACCTAATATTGCACAAATAGCACCGACTAATAATGGGATTAATATACACCAATTCATAATTTTATATTTTTAAGTTTTTAGTTAATTGTAATTACTGTTCTTCTGTTTTCTGCTCTACCTTCTTCCGTAGCATTATCTGCAACAGGAACTTTTGGTCCTTGAGACGATGTTTCAATATTGCTATCTAAAATCCCGTTTTGGGTTAAATATGTTTTTGCAAAATCTGCACGTTCCTGACCAAGAACAATATTTCTTGCAGCATCGCCTGTATTATCGGTATGCCCAATAACTTGCATTTTTACGCCTAACTTATCTACACAATGAGAGATATCGGCTATTTTTTGGCGTTGCTCTGCCGTTAAATTAATCGATGCTTGACCTGTTTTAAAATGTAATACTAACGGATTCTCTTTAATAGCATCACATGCGGTTTTTAAGGCTTCCATAGAAGATGTATCAGATGCATCTGCTGTTAACATATTGAATGACACAGGACCAAATAGCGTACTGTTTTCATCTGGATTAATCGTATCATTTAATTTTCCGTTGGTATCAATTTGTTTTGAAGAAACTCCATGCAATACGAAGTAGTTTTTAACGGAGTTTGCCCTTGCCAATCCAAGGTTTGGATATGCAGAATTATTAGTTTCATCACTTCTGTAAAACCCAGTTATGTTAATATTTTTTAACGGGTTTTCTATAAGATAGTCCTTAAGCTTTAAAACACCATTTTCAATATCTTTAGAAACAGGTTCTTCTATTGAAAAATTTGATGTTTTGAAATTAAAATTATCATTCAGCTTCAAATTAAAATCGCCATTAGCATCGTTAATTAAAAATGCATTTTTGGTAATTTCTTTAAGTTTCGGACTTACAACACTCTCAGTCTCGTCTTGGTTATTCGCACCCTTTTCTGCATTGCAACACACACTACAACATAAAAAATAATACAAAATAGTACCGAGAATAATAGTGAGTACAATTCCTAAAAGATAGAATGTTTTTTTACTCATTAGATTTTGTTTTTTGGTTAGAAAAATATAAGTGTTTACAATATAACACTTTAGCTTATACATTTAGAAACAATAAAACAAAAAAAGTCACATTTATAGAAATATGACTTTAAAACAAATTAAATATTTTAAATACTACAACTCAAATTTTATACCTTGAGATAACGGTAATTCTGTAGTATAATTTATAGTATTGGTCTGCCTTCTCATATATACTTTCCAAGCATCAGATCCAGATTCACGGCCACCACCTGTATCTTTTTCACCTCCAAAAGCACCACCAATTTCAGCACCCGATGTTCCAATATTTACATTAGCAATTCCACAATCTGATCCTTGAACGGATAAGAACCGCTCGGCTTCTCTTAAGTTATTTGTCATAATAGCTGACGATAATCCTTGAGCAACTTCATTTTGAATATCAATAGCATTTTCAACACCTCCCGAGTATTTCAATAAATATAAAACTGGAGCAAATGTTTCGTGTTGTACAATTTTAAAATTAGGTTTAGCTTCTGCAATAGCTGGTTTTACATAACAACCACTTTCAAAACCTACACCAGAAAGCACGCCACCTTCAACTATAATTCCACCGCCTTCTTCCACTACTTTCTCTAATGCACTGTTATACATATTTACGGCGTCGGTATCAATTAACGGCCCAACATGGTTATTTTCGTCTAAAGGATTTCCAATACGTAATTGCTTATAAGCATCTACAATAGCTGTTTTTACTTTATCATAAATATCCTCATGAATTATTAATCTTCTCGTTGATGTACAACGTTGTCCACAAGTACCAACCGCGCCAAAAACAGCACCAATAACCGTCATTTTTATATCGGCATCTGGTGTTACAATTATAGCATTATTACCCCCAAGCTCTAATAAAGTTTTACCTAAACGGCCTGCAACTTCCTGAGCTACAATTTTCCCCATACGGGTAGAACCCGTTGCAGAAATTAATGGAATTCTTTTGTCTTTCGTCATAAATTCACCAACCTTATAATCGCCATTTATTAAGCAAGAAATACCTTCTGGTAAATTATTTTCAGCAAAAACTTCGGCTGCTATATTTTGGCAAGCTATACCACAAAGCGGCGTTTTTTCGCTTGGTTTCCAAACACAAACATCGCCGCAAATCCATGCTAAAGCCGTATTCCATGCCCAAACAGCTACCGGAAAATTAAAAGCCGAAATAATACCAACCACACCTAAAGCATGATATTGCTCGTACATGCGGTGACCAGGACGCTCAGAATGCATGGTTAAACCATGAAGCTGTCTAGATAAACCTACTGCAAAATCGCAGATATCTATCATTTCTTGAACCTCTCCAAGACCTTCTTGATAACTCTTTCCCATTTCATAAGAAACAAGTTTACCTAAAGCCTCCTTTTTCTCTCTTAATTTATCACCAAACTGACGCACAATCTCTCCACGCTGTGGTGCTGGCATGGTACGCCACGTTTTAAAAGCAGTAGTTGCAGTTTGCATTACCACATCAAAATCGGCTTGAGAAGTTGTTTTAACTTTGCCAATTAATTGCCCATCTACAGGAGAAAAACTTTCAATAACAACACCATCATCATTGTGCGAAAATTGGTTTGAACCTGTTGATGTTCCTTCATTTATATTTTGAACGCCTAAAGTTTTTAGCGCGTCGTGTATTCCAAATTTACTCGCTATAGATTCCATGAATTACGGATTTGTAGTTTTTATTTAATTTCTTTTACGAATATACTAATAAAAAGCCATATTTGTTGATATTCACTATTGAATTCAATTAAGAATAATCTTTCTTTTTTCGTTATAAAACCAAGCAAAATCATCAAAAACCTTTAACTTTAGGAACAATTTAACAGAACCCAAAAACCTAAATATTAAAAAACGAACGTAATCTTATAAACAGGCTCTCCTGTTGCCCTCCCAAAAGCACGTTCATTTTTATTTAACACATCTATTTATGTCTTTCAAAAAGCTTTTAACCTTTGCCGTATTTGTTACTATTATTGCTTCATGTAAAAAGAAAGTGGTAGAAACTGATAACATTTTCAAATTTAGAGACTATATCAGTTACACCACATCGGGCAGAACTTCGGTAGCCAGTCCTATTCAAATTAATTTAACCAAACCTGTGGAGGGATGGGAAATAAATCAGGAAATCACAGACAATATTGTAACCATAAAACCGCATGTTGAAGGCAAGCTTACCGTTGGCAACAACCATACTTTACTATTTACTCCCGACGAACATTTAGATCCAGACACAGAATATACCGTTACCGTAAAACTTGGCGATATTTATAAAAATATGCCGGCAGGCTATAAAGATTACACCTTTCAGTTTAAAACTATAACACCAAATTTTAATATTGAAACTAATAATTTACAATCCTACAGTAAAAAATGGCAATATCTTGAAGGCGTAATCAAATCGGCCGATATTATTTCAATTAAAGATGCTAAAACTTTAGTTGAAGCGTCGCAAAGCGAAAAAAAACTAAATATTGTTTTTAATGAAGCGAGCCAAGCCGCAAAATATTTCGAATTTAAAATTGATAGTATAAACCGAAAAATTGAAGATGATAACATTCTTGTAAAATGGAATGGAAATGCAATAAAAGCTAGTAATGAAGGTGAAAACACCATCGCTATTCCTGGGGTAAATAATTTTACTATTGTAGAAGTTGATGTTATTCAATCGCCAGAACAACATCTATCTATCAATTTTTCCGATCCTTTACAAAAACAACAAAACTTTGATGGTTTAGTAACCATTCAAAAAAGCAAAAACCCTAAATATATTGTAGACGGTAATGTTTTAAAAGTTTACCCTTCTAGTAAATTAGTGGGCAACATTCAGGTTGATGTTTTTCAAGGCATTAAAAATACAGATGGTTATAAATTGAAAAAAACTTTTTCTGAAACCATCGCTTTCGAAGAACTAAAACCTCAAGTTCGCTTAATTAATAGCGGTACTATTTTACCTAATTCCGAAGAATTAAAATTCAATTTTGAAGCTGTAAACTTAAGCGCCGTAGATGTGCGTGTTATCAAGATTTTCGAAGACAATGTGCTTCAACTTCTTCAAGATAACAACTTAAACACAAACAATAAATACGATATAAAAAAGGTTGGTAGACGTATTGCTAAAAAAACTATACAACTGCAATCTGCAGCCGAAAACACCGGTAAATGGAAAGCTTACAGTATCGATTTATCACACTATTTTAAAGCCGATCTAGGAGCTATTTACCGCATTGAATTAAGTTATGAAAAAAGCTATTCGCTTTACGATTGCGAAGCTAACCCAAGTACTTCAAACTCTGAACATGATGGCTATGATGATTATTACGAAGACGAAGAATACTATGAAGGTAATTATGCTGAAATAGATTCTGAAGACGAAGAATTACGCGAGGAAGCCTACTGGGATAACCTCACATACCGCTACAAAGATTACAGCTACAACTGGCGCGAAGAAAACAATCCTTGCCATGATGCTTACTACAACGAAAATAAAATTATATCACAAAATTTATTAGCCTCAAACCTTGGAGTTATAGTAAAGCAAGGTGCAAACAACTCTTATTATTTTGCGGTAACTAATATTTTAAATACAGAACCAGAAGCTAACGCTAAGGTTACTATTTACAATTTTCAGCAACAAGAATTAGTAAGTAGAAATACCGATGAAACCGGATTAACTTTAATAGATTCTGATAAAAAAGCAGCTTTTGCTATTGTTTCAAAAGGAAAAAACACGACCTACATAAAGCTTCATGACGGAAACTCATTATCCTTAAGTAAGTTTGATGTTTCAGGAAATCGCTTACAACGCGGACTTAAAGGTTACATTTATGGAGAGCGTGGTGTATGGCGCCCTGGCGATACTTTGCATTTAACTTTTATGCTTAATGATAACGCTAACAAATTACCAAGCGGTCATCCTGTAAAGTTAGAAATTACCGACCCGAATGGTAAATTGGTTTACAAAAACGTAACTACAGATAACTTAAATAATGTTTTTAAATTTACTGTACCAACGGTACAAGAAGACAAAACGGGTCAATACAACGCTAAAGTTTCGGTTGGTGGTGCAACATTTTACAAAGGATTAAAAATTGAAACCGTTAAACCAAACCGATTAAAAATTAAAGTTGAATTTGAAGATGATATTCTAACAAGCAACACGCCTTTAAAAGGAACTTTAGATGTAAAATGGTTGCATGGTGCCGTTGGAAAAAACTTAAAAACAGAAATTAAAGCTAAGTTTAGCACGGCTTACACCGCTTTCGAAAACTACAAACAATACACGTTTAACGATCCTACGCGTAATTTTCAAACAGAAGAAACCATTATTTTTGATGGTAAAGTTGACGAAAATGGTTTAGCGACTATTAATAACAAACTTGCTATTGGTAAAAATGCACCAGGCATGCTTAATGCTCAATTTTTGGTTCGCGCCTTCGAAAATGGTGGCGATTTCTCAATGGATGCTTTTACAAAACCATATGCTCCTTACGAGTCTTTTGTTGGTTTACGCTCACCTAAAGGGAATGCTTATGGATCATTTTTTACAGACGAAAATCAAGCTTTTGATATTGTTGTAGTCGATGCGAAAGGCAAACCAATAAAACGAAACAACCTTGAGGTTAAAGTCTATAAAATAGAATGGCGTTGGTGGTGGAATTCATCTTATGATGATTTATCGAGCTACGTTTCTAGCAGCTACCATAAACCATATTCTACCTCAAAAATAAATACGGATACTAAAGGAAAAGGAACTTTCAACTTAAAAATCCCAAATAACGAGCGCGGACGCTATTTAATTAGAATTTCCGATCCGGTAAGTGGTCATGCTACAGGGCGAACCGCTTATTTCTATAAAAATTGGTGGCAAAACTCGGGATCGACAAATAAAGAAGCTGCAAAAATGCTTATTTTCTCTGCCGATAAAGAAAAATATAATGTTGGCGAAACTGCGAAATTAACTTTTGCTTCTGGTAGTGAAGGTCGTGCATTAGTAAGTATTGAAAATGGCACCGAAGTTCTTGACACCAAATGGGTAAAAACTCAAAAAGGTGAAACTACTGTCGATGTAGGCATTACTCCAGACATGGCACCAAACGTGTTTGTAAACATATCACTTTTACAACCGCATGCTATTTCGGCTAACGATTTACCAATTCGTTTATACGGAATCATTCCTATTATGGTAGAAGATCCAGAAACTAAACTGGAACCTCAACTTAATATGCCAGATACACTTCAACCGGAACAGAAATTCGACGTTCAAATTTCAGAAAAAAACAATAAAGCCATGACTTACACCATTGCTATGGTGGAAGAAGGCTTGCTAGATTTAACCCGTTTTAAAACACCAAACGCATGGAACGAATTTTACAAACGTGAGGCTTTGGGTGTAAAAACATGGGATGTGTTTGATGATGTTATCGGCGCTTATTCTGGTAGTATCGATCAGGTTTTTGCCATAGGTGGTGATGGGAGTGCTGCCGGTGGAAAAAACAAAAAAGCCAACCGTTTTAAACCTGTTGTGACTTACTTAGGCCCTTTTAAACTAGAAGCTGGAGAAAAGAAAACCCACAGTATAAAATTACCAAATTACATTGGCGCTGTGCGTACTATGGTTGTTGCAGCTGACAATAAAAATGAAGCTTACGGAAGTACCGATAAATCTGTAGAAGTTAAAAAGCCTTTAATGGTTTTAGCAACGCTTCCGCGGAAATTGAGTCCTGGTGAAAAGGTAACGCTTCCGGTTACCGTTTTTGCCATGGAACCGAAAGTAAAAAATGTTAGCATTAGTTTAAAATTAAGTAATGGTATTTCGGTTTTTGGTGAACAAAAGAAAGTATTAACTTTTGCAAAACCCGATGAACAAATGGCGTATTTTCAACTCGATGTTAGCAAAGCAAAAGGTATAAATACGGTAGAAGTTATTGCAACTGGAAACGGTGAAAAATCGACCTATAAAGTAGAGTTAGATGTAGTAAACCCAAACCCAATAACATCTAAAACCATAGACAAAACATTAGAAGCCAATGCTAGCGAAACTTTAAACTTTTCAACCTTTGGTGTTAGTGGAACAAATGGAGCGACTGTAGAGTTTTCTACCTTACCTCCAATGGATTTTTCTCGTCGATTACAATACCTTATCCAATATCCGCATGGTTGTGTAGAACAAACAACATCAAGCGTATTTCCGCAGTTATTTTTAGCAGATATTTTTGATCTTACTTTTGAAAAGAAAAAAGAAATTCAAACCAATATTGAAAACGGCATTAAGCGCTTAGGACATTTTCAAAGACCAAGTGGTGGTCTAAGTTATTGGATTGGCGAAAACGCCGCTAACGACTGGGGAACAAGTTACGCTGGGCATTTTATGCTAGAAGCAGAAAAGAAAGGTTTTGTTTTACCCTTAACTTTTAAAAATAACTGGATTAAATACCAAACACAAGCGGCTCGCGATTGGAGACCTAGTTACCGCAGTTATAATTCCGATTTAGCCCAAGCTTACCGTTTATACACCTTAGCTTTAGCTGGAAGTCCAGACTTATCAAGCATGAATCGTTTACGCGAGTTTAGCGAAATATCTAACGAAGCTAAATGGAGACTAGCAGCCGCTTATGCTTTAGCCGGACAAAAGGAAGCGAGTGATAATATTTCGCAATCGGCTAATATTAACTTCAAACCTTTAAAGAATAATTATTACACCTATGGCTCTGTAGATAGAAATCGTGCTATGGCTTTAGAAACTATGGTACTTACCAAAAATTCTAAAATGCGTGATCTAGCAGAAACCATTGCTAAAGATCTATCGAGCAACCGTTGGATGAGTACACAAACCTCAGCCTTTAGTTTGTTAGCAATGGCGAAAATGGTAAACGCTAATGGCGGAAAAGCATTAAGCTTAAGCTATTCTATTAACGGTAAAACAGAAACCATAACCACTAAAAGTGCAATTGCCTCACGGGAATTACAAGTGAATAATGGAGCCAATAGTATTACCCTTACCAACCAAAAAGACAATTTGGTTTATGTACGTGTTTTAAACTCTGGAAAATTACCTCTAGGTAACGAGATCGCAGAACAACGTGGTTTAAGTATTTCTGTAGCTTACAAAGATTTGGATGGCAATAAAATAGATATTTCTAAATTACAACAAGGTCAAGATTTTCTTGCCACAGTACAGGTTAGTAATTTAAAAGATTATAACGTTAATGATATTGCATTAACACAAATATTTCCCTCGGGATGGGAAATTGTAAACACGCGATTTACAGCTTTTGGTAGTAGTACGACGAGCCAAGCTCGATTTACAGATATTCGTGATGATCGTGTAAACTTCTATTTCGATTTATCTAAAAAAGGAAAGTATAGTACAAAAACATTTAATGTAATGCTGAATGCCGCTTACTTAGGAACTTACTATTTATATGGAGTACAAGCGGAAGCGATGTATGACAATGACTTTTTAGTAAGAACAAAAGGCCAGTGGATTGAGGTTAACAAATAGAACTTAAACTAAAAAGTCCCGATAGCGTTTAAATACTATCGGGACTTTTTTTTATATACCAGATATTAAAAATTATGTATCATTTTAATCCAAATGATAAATCTCCATAATATCGTGTAAATACTTTTCAAAATTAATTTTTAGGTCAATTAGCTTTCCGGTATGTACATCGAACACCCAACCATGTACTTTTAAACCTCTATCTCTATAGGCTTTTTGTACTGCGGCTGTTTTAATAAGGTTAACGCACTGTTCCTTTACATTTAACTCTACTAAACGATCGTATTTTCGCTCTTCGCATTCAATGCTATTTAATTCTAATTTATGAATTCTATATACATCGCGAATATTACGTAACCAACCATTTAGTAAGCCTAAATCTTTAGATTGTAAAGCCGCTTTTACGCCGCCACAACCATAATGACCACAAACAACTACATGATTTACTTTTAAATGAATTACAGCATACTCTACAACACTCATAGCATTTAAGTCGTTACCCGAAATCATGTTTGCAATATTTCTATGTACAAACACTTCCCCTGGGCCTAAACCCATTAAATCTTCGGCTGTTACACGGCTATCACTACAGCCAATGTAAAGTAACTCCGGACTTTGTCCTTTGCCTAAATTTTCAAAATAATCTTTAGAAGTTGCTAATTGCTTCTTAATCCAAGCCTCGTTATTTTCGAAAACTTTATCTAAATCCATTGTTATTATCTTTATTTCAGCGAAAGCAAAAATCTATTAAATCTCATCTTTTATATTATCTTTTACCCATTGTAAACACGATTTAAAATCTTTAAAAATATGTTCATTCGGAATAAAATCTGGAATGATATCAATACGCTCCATCATATATCGTGGTTGTTTTAATAAGCCAACGAATAACACTTCAACGTTATTTTTTTTAAGTTCTTGAAGCATATCTTCCATAGCATACAAGCCCGACTGATCCATATATTGCATACGGCCCAATCTTAAAATAACGGTTTTAGCCGTATTCGGAATTTGCAATGTTAATGCCTGAAAATCGCTTGTAGACCCAAAGAACAAAGGCCCTTTAAGATGTTTGATAAAAACTTCTTCTTTTAAATTTTCCGGGAAACCAACTTCGTCGGTCCAAGTTTCTTCTTTTAAAGATTTCACATCAGAACGCTCTGCTGTTAAGTCTCCAATTTTTTTCATGAACATTAATGATGCGATAATTAAACCAATACCTACAGCGTAAATTAAATCCCAAAAAGTGGATAATAATAGAACAACAAGCATAATAAGCACTTCTGAACTTAGTTTTATTGGTCCGATTTTAATATCACGTGGTAAGCTAGGAATGGCTTTTAAACCTTTGTAATCCATAACCCCAATACCAACAGTTACTAAAATACCTGCTAAAACAGCTGCTGGAATTTTTGATGCTACAGGCCCTAAAGCGAGCATAATTACTAATAGCATAATACCAGCAATCATTCCTGAAAGTTTAGTTTTTCCTCCTGCATTAATATTGACAACAGTACGAATGGTTGCTCCTGCACCTGGAATACCTCCAAAAACAGAAGCGATAGTATTACCTATTCCCTGACCAATTAATTCCTTATTTGGCTTGTGTTTGGTTTTTGTCATATTATCGGCAACTACACTAGTTAAAAGTGAATCGATAGCTCCTAAAAGAGCTAAAGTAAGTGCTGTGAATATGTATGGCGTAATTTTACCAAAGCTGAAACTGGTGAACATTTCTAGATGCGGAATAGGAATTCCTCCTGGTATTTCAGAAATAGGACGGTAACCTAAGTTAAATCCATAAGCAATTCCTGATACTACAACTAGTGCCACTAATGTGCTTGGTACTGCTTTAGTAATACGCTTAAATCCATAAATTATAAATATGGTAGCAAGTGCTAAGGCAAGTTCTAACCAATTAATGTTTTGTAATGCTCTTGGTAGTACTTTAAGAGCTCCAACAGTTCCAGAAGCTTCTTTGGCTGCTAATGTTTGAGACTCATTTAATATTTGTTCTGGCGTGATTTTGGCTGCTTGACTAATGGTTTCTTTAAAGTTTTCAAGAACTAAGATACCTTCGCCAGCTTCTTCTTTTAAAATATTTTCGAGTATAACCTCTTCTGCTAGTGGTTTAAATTGTTCTACAAACTCAACATCTTCCTTTGGATAATACCCAATAGATGGTAAAATTTGTGTTAATAGAATAATAACACCAATAGCCGTCATGAACCCTGAAACTACCGGATAAGGAATATATCTAATATATTTTCCTAGACCTAAAAGACCCAAACCAACTTGCATTAAACCCGCTAACATAAAAACGGTTAAAATAGCAGGTAGTGCTTTTTCCACACTCCCATCATTCGCGGCTACAATACCAGCAATAACAACCATACTTACGGCCGTCATTGGAGCTGTTGGACCAGAAATCTGAGTACTAGTACCTCCAAATAACGCTGCAAAAAAACTGATAAATATAGCACCATATAATCCGGCTTCTGGTCCTAAACCAGAAGAGACTCCAAAAGCTAAAGCTAATGGCAGTGCTACAATTCCTGCAGTGATTCCACCAAAGGCATCGCCTTTTATATTTGAAAATAAATTCTTCATATACTAATTTTAAACTTTTCCCTAAGTTAGCTTAAATTTTTAACGATTTAAAAAATTAAACTCACATTTTATTAGAAATTAACAAAAGCAATGACATTAATTTGGTCTCTACCAGAGGTTTCGAAAAACTGATTCATGTATCCTAGCTCCATACGTAATTGTTTGGAAAAAGTATAGCCTAAACCTCCATAAACACGATTTCTATCGAACACCGAAGATTCGGTATTTAAAAAGATTTCGTTATAGGCAGATAGATATAATGGATTATTACCATCTTCCTTATACTGAAGTGGTATTTTGACACCTAAAAAATAACGAAAACGCATTTTAAAATCATCTTCCACAAAACGTTGTTCAAAACGATAACGATGGCTTAAACCAACCTTACCAATACTTTGTTTTGTAGTAAACTGTTGAAAAATACGATGCTCGTTTACCGATACTTTTTCGTCTGTGTCTCCAATATAATTTTTCGAAAGGATATATCCATAACCTAACAAAACATTGTTTTTCTCATCAATATTATACCCCAAACCAGTACGTAACAACAGCTGTTCTAGATCACCAACAGCATTATAGTTCCTGTATTGTACCTCGTTGTGAATGTTCCATTTACTATTTAGTTTTTTGTTGCCTATGTAAACAAGCCAATTCCCTAAATCGCTCTCTTGGGCTTGAGAAAATAAAGGCAGCATTAATACTAAAATTAATGCTGCCATATTCAACTTCTTCTTCATGTATTTTTATACTTAAAAGTTTTAATAAAAATTAACTGCTCCTGTATTGATATCATACATAGCACCAACAATTTTTATTTCTCCATTCTTTTCCATTTCGGTAAGTATTGGGCTTTCTGCGTGAATTCTATCGATTGTTAATTCAACATTCTTTTTAGATACACTATCAACAAAATCTAAATTTTTAGAATTTCTTAAACCTTCATCTTTAGGCTCTGAAACGGCATTTACCGCTGGAGTTATTTTTTCAATTAATTTAGTTAAGTTACCCATTTCAGCACCATCACAAGCACCTTTAATAGCACCACAACTTGTATGACCTAATACTACAATTAATTTAGTACCAGCAAGTTTACAAGCAAACTCCATGCTTCCTAAAATATCTTCATTTACAAAGTTACCTGCAATACGTACACTAAACACATCACCCAAACCTTGATCGAAAACTAACTCTGCAGACACTCTCGAGTCGATACAACTTAAAATTGTAGCAAAAGGGAATTGCCCTTCACTGGTATCATTTACTTGCTCTAAAAGGTTTCTATTTGCTTTTAAATTTCCTTGAAACCTTTCGTTTCCTTCTTTTAAAAATGCAATAGCTTTATCTGGTGTTAATGTTGCTTGTGTTTCTTTTGTATGTGCTTTCATAATATCTTATTATTTAATTTTTTAAACAGCTAATTTCTGTGTACTACCCGTTATAAATAGTGACACGTTAACATTGTTAATTAAGTTTTTTATTTCAGATTTATCATTTGCTGCGGCATCTGCTTTATCAGCACGGTTTACAAACAATAAATTTACATGGTTTTTCTCTAAATAATCGGCTAATTTTTTAATGGTGTTATCGTTTTTTTCAAACACATAATCAATAGCTTCATTTACAGCATTTTTATCGTCGGCTTCATTTTTACTATTTACCAAATTAAAAGACTTTAATGGTTTGGTAGTATTAGCAAGTACATCTTCCGAAAAGGCTTGATTAAAAACTTGAGATTTCCCATTTAATAAACCAATTTGTAATTCGGTTTCTGGAGCAATCTCATTTTTATTAGAAGTAATTAATACAGGTCCTTCATGCATTTTTAACACAAAATCTGTTACATTATCTCCTATCAAGTTAATTACCTTAGCACTTCTTTTACCTAAAACAATAACATCTGGTTTTGTTGCTTTTATGTAAGCCTCAATTTCCGATTTTACATTACCAATTCCAAAATTAGAAGTAATATTAACATTATACGCTTTGTTTAAAGGCGCTATGGTTTCTTTAATTTTATTTCGAGATTGGTTTTGCTCCTGATTTAATGTGCGCATAGCCGATAATTGACTGTCGCTAGCAATAACATCGGTTGGTTTCTTTACATGAAATAAATCGACCTCAGCATTTATCATTTTTGATAAACTAACAGCACTTATAATCGTGCTGTTTGTATCCTTTTTCAAATCTGAAAGTACTAAGATTTTAAATTTCTTATTTTTCATAGTGATTTGATTTAGCTTAAACTTAGGTTAGACTTTTCTCTTTCGTTAAAAAACTTAATAAAACTTGATGGGTTTTCTACTACACCACGTTTAGAGACAAGTTTAATATCGATGTTTCTTTCCTCAGCCTTTAGCAAGAAATCTTCTAAAATTTCAATAATATCATTATCTAGGTACCTTGTTTTTATTAAGTTAATTTCTAAATAAGTATCAATAGGTAAACTATCTAATTCTTTTAAAATGGCTCCTTTATTGAAAAAAGTAACTTCTTCCGCTAAGGTCATTTTAATTTTATGTTTTCCGTTACTATTATCTTCAATATGAAGAAAATGCGAGTTTTGGTAACTCTTTAAAAGAATAACCACAATACCAACAGCTAACCCTAAACCAATACCCCAAAGTAAATCGATAAAAACAATACCTAAAACAGTTACCGTAAAAGGAATAGATTGCTTCCAGCCTAATTTATGCATTTTAACAAACAAACTCGGCTTAGCTAACTTATAACCAACCACTAATAAAATTGCTGCTAAAACAGACAACGGAATCATGTTTAGTAATTTCGGGATAACCACTACAGATATTAACAATAAAAAACCGTGGATAATAGTCGATAATTTTGACATACCACCAGATTGAATATTTGCAGAACTACGCACAATTACTTGTGTAATAGGTAAACCACCTATTAAACCAACAATAATATTACCTGTACCTTGCGCTAATAATTCACGGTTAGTAGGTGTTACGTTTTTATGCGGATCTAATTTATCGGTAGCCTCAACACTTAATAAAGTCTCTAAACTAGCAACTAAAGCAATTGTAAAAGCAACCACCCAAACATCTGGATTTGTAATTGCTGCAAAATTTGGGAAACTAAATTGCCCAAGGAAAGAAGAAAAATCTTCTGGAATTGGCACACTTACCAAATGAGATGATGCAATACCTAATGTATCGTGATTTTGCGTTAATGCGAAATAAACAATACCAGCAACAACAGCTACTAAAGGCCCTTGAATTACTTGAAATATTTTAGCCTTTTTAGCAAGTACCTTATCCCAAAAAAGGATAATTCCTAAACCAATTAAACCAATAACTAAAGATCCTAAAATAATATGATCTGTAATATTGAAAATAGCCGAAAAGGTATTTTCACCAGAACTTTCAACAAAACTATCGGCACCTTCTAACTCGGCATCGTAACCAAAAAAGTGCGGGATTTGTTTTAAGATAATAATAATACCGATACCGGTTAACATCCCTTTAATTACTGAAGACGGAAAATAATACCCAATAACCCCAGCTTTTAAAATGCTAAAAATAATTTGAATAACACCACCTAAAACAACTGCAACCAAAAAGTTTTCATAACTCCCTAAACTACTAATAGCAGCTAAAACAATAGCAGCTAATCCGGCAGCTGGACCACTAACTCCTAGTTTAGACCCACTTAAACTACCAACAACAACACCACCGACAACACCGGCAATAACTCCTGAAAACAGTGGCGCACCACTAGCTAATGCAATACCTAAACATAATGGTAATGCAACGAAAAATACAACTATACTCGCAGGTAAGTCGCTCTTAATATTTTTAAACATAGATAAATTCACTTTGGCCGAAGCGTTATTCTTCAGCAATTTTAATAATTTTTAATACTCGAATGTTATTGAGCACAATAGTTCAATAACTAATAAATTATTAAGCGAATTTTGGGGGAGGAGAAATTAAATTAAGATACGGTTTCGAGTAGTTTTTAACATAATAACTTAAATGAATTGCTTCTTCAGCTAAGCTTATAAAACCCTCGTGATCTTGATTTTCTAAAATAATGTCTTGTACATTTTTACTTTTTGGATGGCCGTTTTCTTCTTCCTCTGCCATAGAGAAAAACAACGATATATCTACCGAATTATCAACCATAGCAATTATGGTTGGTGTCGATAAAAACACCACAAACGCAAACAAAAAGAATATGGAAACTACGTTTCTCGACATTAATTTTTAAAATTTTATCAACCGCTAATATACTATTTAAATTTTATGGTGATAAAAATTTACCTATTAAAATGCTGTTAATGTTTTAATATCCTCGGATGCAAGCCATCCTGTTTTACCATCGGACAACTTAATTTTCCTCCAATTATCAACAGAATCTATAACCTGAACCTTAGTACCTTCATGAAGCCTAAAAGACTCTTCACTACGTAAATTAGGCTCACTTTTAACCTGAGTTTCTTGAGCAAAAACTATAGCAGGTTTATCTTTTTTATCTAAAGCATACTTTTGAAAAGCAAACACTAAACTTACACACAACAAGATTAATGATATAGTACTACCTACAAAAGTTAAACGCTTACGCACTGTAGTATAAGCAAAATAATAGATTAAAAACAATATTACAAACAGAAACACTAGCACTACTGCTGTTTTCGCCCAAGCATCAAAACTCATGCTGTGCGTTATGCTTTTAAACAACTTTGAGAACCCAACCTCTGGCACCACACCTATGGCATCTACCGTCATGTTTTTAGCAAAGGCTAAGTTATTTTTAATGTCTTTATCTTTTGGAGCTAATTGCAACGCTTTTTCGTAATAAAATATGCTTGGCGCAATATTATTAAGCTTATAATGTGCGTTTGCAAGATTATAATATAAATCGGCAGAATGCTTTTTAGTATTTAAAATTGCATCATATTTCTGGATAGCTTCAGCGTATTTACCTTCATTATACAAAGCATTACCTTGCTTAAAAAGCGCATCGCTTTGAGCAAATAACCCTAAACTGAACAAAAACGAAAGTATGTATAATAACTTCTTCATATTAACGAGCTTGTTTATCAATTAACGAAATAGTTTTAGCTGCTTTATCAAAATCGTCTTGCATAGTTACAATGTCGATTGGAGTATAACGCGCTAACTCACAACTCTCCAAAATACCTTTAAAATCTTTAATTACCTCAGCATCCACTTGCTTCTTCAATAGTAATTCTTCAATTTTATCTTTACTTAATTCGTTGGTTTCTATATGTAATTTTGCCTTTAAGTAATTATGCAAGGCTTTCTCTAAGGCGATATAAAAAGCTTCTTTTTGACCTAAAGATTTTTTAGCATTACTTAAATACTTTTTAGCTAGCTTATCTGCTTTTCTAATACGGTTTCCATAAACATCGGCATCGCGACTTGCTTTTTTATTACGGAAAACAATTGCAATTGGAATCAATAAAAACGGCAGCAACAACAAGCTCCAAAATAAATTGGTTTTAAAGAAATAGCTTGGTCTTATACTCGTAAAATTTGTTTTAGTTTTTATAAAAGCAAATTGGTCGTTACTTAAAACCACAGCTTGTTTATTACTTGTAGTGTTAGTTTCACTAGTACTTACATTGTTTAACGGACCGTTTTGAACATCGATAATAATTTCATCGGAGTTTAATCGTTTATACGACTTGCTCTTTAAATCGAAATAAGAAAAAGAAATACTCGGTATTGGATATTTACCTTTATACTGCGGCACGACCGTATAACTATCGGAAATATCACCTTGCATACCCGCTGAATTCGTTTTTACATTCTCGGTATGTTCTGGCTCATAAACCTCTAAAGAACTCGGTAATGACAGCTTAGGTAGCTTAAACAGTTTTAAATTCCCATTACCTTTTACTCCTACTTTTATTTGAAGTGATTCCGAAGCATCTAACACTTGTTTAGAACTTGATACATCGAAACTAAAACTACCAACAGCACCTGTAAAATCTGCTGGCTTGCCTTGTTCTGGCAATGACTTAACAGAAATAGTTTGGTTACCTGCCGATACAACTTTGCTAACGCGCGTCATTATAGCGCCACCAAAAATATCACGACGATTGGTTGGCACACGCATAGAAAGATTTAAGGTAAGCGGTTCTATATTTAATTCTCCTGTTTTTTGTGGATACAATACTGTTTTACGAAGTACTAAATAGCGATAATCTTCACCTTTGTAAGTTCCGTTTTGAACTTTTTGACCCTGCGTGTTAATATTTTGGCTCCAAAAATCGTTATATCTAGGACTATCTACTTCATTCCAATTATCCACTGCGATATTTGGCGATACATAAAGTTTGTAAACTACAGAAATAGCTTCATTTAAATATGGATTGGTTTTAGATATTTCGGCAACCAAATGAATATTTTCTGAAGCAATAAAATTTGGATCGTTAGGATCCTTAGGTTTATCTACAGCTGCAGTAACTGTAACTTTTACTGGAACCGTTTTATACACCGTACCATCTATAACAATGGTAGCCTGAGAAATGGTAAAATTACCTCGGCTTTTTGGCGTTAAAAAGTATGTATATGTTTTTTTATAAGTACGCACGCCATTAATCCAAGAGTTACTTACGGATTGGTTAGGGCCACTTACATTAAAGCTTGAAAAATCGGGTGGCGTAAAATTATCGCCATCTTTATTCATTTCAAAATCGATACGTAAACGCTCGTTTACGCCTAATGATTTCTTACTGACTTTGGCTTCAAATTTAACCTGAGCAGAAGCCATACTTGTAATTAGTATGAAAAATATTATAGATATGTGTTTTACTAATTTCATGTTTTAAATTTAAAAATCTTTCCGAATTTTAAAATACTCTAGACAACTGAAAACGGACTGCTAAACTACCAATCCTTATCGGTTTTAACCTTAACACCCTTTACTTTTTCGGCATTCATTTTTTCTTGAACGGCTTGTTCTTGATTATTCATGGCTTCCAGCAAGTTTTTTATTTGCTGTGGAGACATTTGTCCGGGCTGTGGTTTTGGCTGCTGTTGCTCTTTTTTATCTTGATCACCATCTTTACCTTTATCTTCCTTTTCATCTTTAGGCTTGCCCTCATCATCTTTTTTATCGTCGCCTTCCTTCTCGTCCTTATCGCCTTCGTCCTTTTTATCGTCTTTATTCTCGTCGTCGCCTTTATCTTTATTTTCCTTGTCTTCCTTATTGTCTTTATTATCCTTCTCGTCTTTTTGATCTTCGTTTTTATCTTCTTTATCGTCCTTATTTTGGTCTTCTTGATCTTGCTGCTGTTTAGCGCACTCTTTAGCCAAACCTAAATTATACCGCGTTTCATCATCTGCAGGATTATTTCTTAAGGCACTTTTAAAAGCTTCAACAGCTTCTTTACATTTTTTACCTTTCATTAAAATAGTTCCTATGTTATGGAAGGCTTTATGTTTTTCAGATTTGGATGTTGCTGTCGTAGCAGCCTGCTCTAACCTAAAAACAGCCTCATCAAAACTCCCTTTGGTGTAATAAGCATTACCTAAATTATAAGCGCCTGCAATACTTTTTGGGTTTTCGGAAATCGCTTTTCTATATTCCATTTCAGCTGAAACATAATCGTCCTCATTCACTAAGTTATTCCCTTCGTAAACAAAATCGTTCGCCTTTTTAAGCGCTAATAACTGTGTCTTTTCTTCTTCTTGAGAAAAAGAAAAAAGACTTACCAATAAAACTATAAGTGTTGCTAAGTATTTCATTTTTAAATCCTTCTATCTAAGATAAAAAACTCAGATTTTTTTTGTTGTTAATGAAACTATAAATTCTCATTAAATAAATTCAATTTTTTCAACCAACCTGTTTTTCTTTCTAACAAGAAAACATCTATTAGTAATAAGAAAATCCCTAAGCCTAAAAACCATTGAAATTGATCTTTAAAATCGGCGAATTGTTTGGCCTCAAACTCTGTTTTGTCCATACCGTTTAATATTTCACGAATATGTTCAACAACATCATTTGTGTTTTTCCCGTTAATGTAAGCACCATTAGCTTCTTCGGCAATTTTCTTTAAGGTATCTTCATTTAAACGCGTAATTACCGTTTCACCTTGATTGTCTTTTTTATAATTTAAAATAATACCATTTCTTTTAATAGGAATTGGACCTCCTTTTAAATCTCCAACACCAATGGTAAATATCTTGATACCTTCTTCACTAGCTTGTTCTGCATAAGCTAAAGCATCTTCACTATGATCTTCCCCGTCTGAAATAATGATTAAAACACGATTGGTTTGCTCTTCATTATCAAAATAGGTAGTTGCTAATTTTATGGCTTCGTTTATCGCTGTTCCTTGCGATGACAACATATCGGTATTCATGTTGTTTAAAAACATTTTAGCCGATCCATAATCTGTAGTTATAGGTAACTGCGGAAATGCTTTACCTGCGTATGCAATAATACCAACACGATCACTGGCTAAATTATTGATAATTTGCGTTACCAATTGTTTAGATTTCTCTAACCTGTTTGGTGCAATATCTTCGGCTAACATACTTTTAGAAACATCGACTGCAAAAACAATATCGACACCTTCACGTTTTACCGTTTCTAGTTTTGTACCCACTTTTGGGTTTACCAAAGCAATAGTTAAACACAAAAAAGCCAAACTTAAAACCACCACTTTTAAAATGGATTTAAACAACGATTTATTAGGGCTTAAACGCTTTAAAAGCTCTTTATCTGCAAACTTTTTTTGTGTACGGTATCTCCAAAATTGAAGTAACAAAAACAGCACAATTATTACAGGAATAATTGCTAGCGTCCAAAACCATATTTTTTCTTCTAATTGAAACATGTATCAGTTTTCAGTTTTTCAATATTCATTTCGCAGTTAAACTCGATGCTTAAATTTGTTTATCGAGTTTGCCGCTGTCTAACTTCTGTTTAAACAAAACTCTTAAATAATGTATTACGTAAAAGTAATTCTAACAACAACAAGACCCCTGCTAAGAGTACTAATGGCCTATATTTTTCTTCGTAATTATAAAATTTAAACTCTTCAACATCTGTTTTTTCAAGCTTATTGATTTCGCTATAAATTTCTTCTAATTTTTTATTATTTGTCGCTCTAAAATATTTCCCACCAGTTGCGGTAGCAATTTCTTTTAATAGCGTTTCGTCTATTTCTACTTTAATTCTGCCGTATTGAAACTGCCCAGTTCTAGGGTCGATAGCCACAGGTGATAATGCCATACCATTTGTACCTAAACCAATAGTGTAAGTTTTAATACCGTATTCTATAGCTAATTCGCTAGCAATTTTTGGATCTATAAATCCTGAATTATTAACACCATCGGTTAGCAAAATAATAACTTTACTTTTCGCTTTACTATCTTTTAATCTATTTACCGATGTAGCTAACCCCATACCGATAGCGGTTCCGCCTTCAATAATATTATTATACTCAATACTTTTTAAAGAGCGCAATACAATAGCTTTATCACTAGTTATTGGTGTTTTGGTATAACTTTCTCCTGCATATTCCACCAAACCAATTCTATCGTTGGGACGGCCTTTAATAAATTCTGCAGCAACTTCTTTTAAGGCATCTAATCTATTTGGACGTAAATCTTTAGCCAGCATACTAGCCGAAACATCTATAGCCATTACAATATCGATACCACGTGTTGTTTTGGTTTTAGACGAAACATCTACGGTTTGCGGTCTAGCCAACGCCATAATTAACAACGTTAAAGCCAATAAACGTAACACAAACATGATAGACTTAAGCTTAGTTAACCAAGAACTAGTTACTTTAAAACCTTTTAAACTAGACATTTTTAACTCTGCCGTTTGCTTATTGCGTTTAAACACATACCATACAATTACCAA
The DNA here is from genome assembly GCF_900112395.1 of Algibacter lectus. Taxonomy (GTDB): domain Bacteria; phylum Bacteroidota; class Bacteroidia; order Flavobacteriales; family Flavobacteriaceae; genus Algibacter; species Algibacter lectus. The sequence goes on along the minus strand of NZ_FOLN01000003.1, from coordinate 276,830 downwards.
AGGCAAAAGCAAGAACAACCAGAAAAACTCTTTATTTACAAACTCGATCCCTTCAAACATTATTCTTCTGCTTTTTTAAGTTCAACTGAATTTAAAATACGCTCTACAATTTTGTCGGCATACTCATCAGTTTTATTCCATACAATGGAAATACGTTGTAAAATATTTTTAGATGAAAATTGTAAAATAACATATTGTCCTTCGTAAAATTCATCGGAATTTAAAATAGGGAAACTCGCCGTACCATGAGTTTTTAAACCTTCAGCACCGTTTGGAGTTGTAAACTTATCGTTTAAAACAGAAATATCGGTAACACCAGCTTGCTCTAATTGTTTTATTGCACCATTTTGAGCCTGTTCTAAATCGATATCTTCTTCTGGATTGGCTTGTTTTAAAATTATTGTAGATACATCTACACTAAAGAAATTTAACAAACTACCGTAACTAAAACTCGTAACACTCATTTGAGCTTGTGCTTCTTCTGGAAGCTCTACCATATTACGCTTTAAAACCTTTGGAGTTGTAATATTAATTGGAGGCACACCGTATGCACTAGTTACCCAATCACCCTCTAAAAGCTCGATACTATCGTGACCAATAATGGTATCTTTAACATAAGTGAAACCATATTTTAAAGAGAACCCAACAAAGGTTGCAATCATTAAAAACACGGCAATAACTACGGTTAAAATAATTTTATTACGCTTCTTTTTACGTGCTTGTTCTTCTCTATATTTTTCGTCTAAAAGCTTTTCTTCCTCTGTAGGTTCTGGCAAGGCTTCTTTTACGTGATCTATTTCTATATCAATTGTAGTTCTATCAATTTTTGCCAATTCAATATCTGGCGCAGATTTAGCAAACTTCACTAAATCGGCGCGTTTTAATATGCTTTCTAAGTTTTTAATATCCTCTTTACTTAAATCGACTTGATTTCCTTCCTTTAGGATGTTTAATCGTTTAATAAGTTCATCAGTTGTGCTTTCTAAAGCGCGATCATAAACCTTTTCATCTAAATATTTTCTAATAATAAAAGTTAATTCAGAATAGTAATCTTTTAAGTTCTCTTGTTCTAAATATGGACTTTCATCTAAATTCTTTAAAGCTAATTTTGCTCGATCGTACGGTGGTAATAAGGCTATTTTTTCCTCTTCGGAAAGTGGTTTTTTACGCCAAATAAACCAATACAAAAGAAAACCTACTGCACTAATAATTAAAAGCGTAATTAATAAATACTTCCACCAATTACTAGCCGATTTTTCAACTTCAATAATGGGCTTAATATCGTAAAGCCCCTGTTTTGTTGTATCTATAACAACATTATTAACTTCAACCTTAAGCGAATCGGTAAAAAAAGTTTTTGTACCAATAATAATTTTTTGTCTAGGAATAGTATAAGAACCCGAATCGAATTGAGTTAAGCCGTATTTTTTAACAAGATTGTATTTGTCTTTATTTTTTAAAGTATCTACCGCATAAGATTCAATCATTTCTAAAGGAGAAAACGATTGCCCTTCCGGAAAAACAACTAAACTTGTAGTATCGGTTTCAACTTGGATATGATACGTAATTTGTTCACCAATTTTTATAGATGTAGAATCTATTGCCGATGTAACTTGAGAAAAAGACAATAGAGAACATAGAAAAAAGAAACTAAAGGCGATTACAGCACGCATTCTGGTAATTTTTGAGCGACCTACGGCCAACTCCTGTTTATTTAATTCTATATTATGTAGCGTAATTTGTCTCACTTTTATTTTTTTTAACTGCTAATACTAATTATGCTCTATGTTTAAAATAGCCCAATAATTTTTTTACATAACTTTCGTCAACACGGCAATCTATAGCGCCTGCTCCCGATTTGGTGAAACTTTCTTTATAATATTTTGCCTTTTCGTGGTAAAACTTGTTGTAATTCTTACGTACGGTTTTAGATGATGTATTGACTAGCATAAGCTCGCCTGTTTCTTCATCTTGCATTTGTACAATACCTAAATTAGGGATATCCTCTTCACGTTTATCGTAAACCCTAATACCAGTAACATCGTGTTTTTTAGCCACAATTTTCATAGTTTGATGGTAATCGTCTGCAATAAAATCTGAAAGCACAAAAGCAATTACTTTCTTCTTCATAACATTTTGCATGAACTTTAAAGCTTCTACTAAATTGGTTTGTTTACTTTCTGGCTTAAACTCTATTAATTCGCGAATAATACGAAGCACATGCGAACGCCCTTTTTTAGGCGGAATATACAACTCTACCTTATCGGAAAACAAAATAAGTCCAATTTTATCATTGTTCTGTGTTGCAGAAAAAGCTAAAGTTGCTGCAATTTCTGTTACAACTTCATTCTTAAATTGATTTTCGGTTCCAAAAAGTTCTGATCCAGAAACATCAACCATAAGCATCATGGTAAGTTCGCGCTCTTCCTCAAAAACCTTTACATAAGGCTCATTGTAACGAGCGGTTACGTTCCAATCTATATTTCTAACATCGTCGCCAAAATTGTATTGGCGAACTTCACTAAAAGTCATACCACGTCCTTTGAAAGTCGAATGATATTCGCCTCCAAAAATATGATCAGACAGCCTACGCGTCTTAATCTCAATTTTTCGTACTTTTTTTAGTAATTCTTTAGTATCCATGTTTTCAGTTTGCAGTGTGCAGTCTTCAGTTAGCAGTCAGAACATATCAGAATTCAAGTAAGCGACTACCTACTGAAAACTGATTTACTACCAGTAACATCTTTATGGTACTTCAATTTCGTTTACAATTTTAGTAATAATATCTACAGAGGTTACATTCTCTGCTTCTGCCTCGTAAGTAATACCAATTCTGTGACGTAACACATCGTAAACTACAGCGCGAACATCTTCTGGTATTACATAACCACGACGTTTAATAAAAGCGTAACATTTAGCTGCAGTTGCTAAGTTAATACTACCACGTGGTGATGCTCCAAAGGAGATTAGTGGTTTTAAATCGTTAAGCTTATATTTTTCTGGATAACGTGTCGCAAAAATAATATCTAATATGTATTTTTCAATTTTTTCATCCATGTAAACCTCACGAGAAGCTTCTTGCGCTCTTAATATTTGCGCTACCGAAACCACAGGATTTACTTTTTCCCAAGATCCTTTTAGATTAGAACGCATAATAAGTTGTTCTTCATCTAATTTTGGGTAATCTATAACTGTTTTTAGCATAAAACGATCGACTTGAGCTTCTGGTAAAGGATATGTTCCTTCTTGCTCAACCGGATTCATAGTCGCCATTACTAAAAATGGTTTATCTAATTTAAAGGTTTCATCACCAATAGTAACCTGCTTTTCTTGCATAGCCTCTAAGAGTGCTGATTGCACCTTCGCTGGCGCTCTGTTAATCTCATCGGCCAATACAAAGTTTGCAAAAATAGGTCCTTTCTTTATCGAGAAATCATTAATTTTCATATTGTAAATTAATGTACCCGTAACATCGGCTGGTAATAAATCTGGTGTAAACTGAATACGACTAAAACTACCATCAACCGCTTGTGCCAAGGTATTAATAGCTAATGTTTTTGCTAATCCTGGAACACCTTCTAATAAAATATGTCCTTGCCCTAACAAACCAATAAGTAAACGCTCGACCATATGTTTCTGACCCACAATTACTTTGTTCATTTCCAGCATCAGTAAATCAACAAAAGCACTTTCTTTTTCGATTTTCTCGTTTATGCTCTTAATATCAATTGTACCTGTATCTTCCATTATTTTTATTAATTAAAAAGCCTAATATACAGCCCTTATTTGAGTCGTGCAAATTGTTAATTTTTTTCGTGAGATGCTGTTAAAAATTGGTTAAAAATTAAAGTAAATTCAATGTTTTCGCACTTTAACCTATTATTATGATAAGAATTTCTTAATTATTTTTCAATTCGTTTTACAAAAAAGACATATATCCATAATTTTTCATCAAAGCTATTTTCATAAAATTGTTTTAAGTATTTTTATACAAGAATTAAATGACGATAAATTAACAAGCATGACAAGAACAGCCCTAATTACAGGCGCAACAAGCGGCATAGGTGAAGCAACAGCCTATGAATTCGCTAAAAACGGGATAAAATTAATAATCTGCGGCAGACGACTAGAACGACTAAACACGATACAAAAAGCACTAGAACGCTTAACCGATGTACACATTTTAAATTTCGACATTCGCAATAAGCAAAGCGTTATTGACGCTATTGAAAATCTACCAAAAGCCTTTAAAAACATAGACATACTAATTAACAATGCTGGTAACGCCCACGGATTAGACCCTATAAACGAAGGAAACCTTGATGATTGGGACGCCATGATGGATATCAACGTAAAAGGCCTGCTCTATGTAAGCAAAGCTATTATTCCACAAATGACGGCTCGAAAATCTGGACATATTATAAACATAGGATCTTCCGCAGGAAAAGAAGTTTACCCTAACGGAAATGTTTACTGCGCAACAAAACATGCTGTTTTGGCTATTACCGAAGGTATGCGTATAGATTTAAATCCGTTCGGAATTAAAGTTGGCGCTGTTAACCCTGGCATGGTAGAAACCGAATTTTCGCAAGTACGTTTTAAAGGCGATCCTACAGCCAACAATGTTTACAAAGGCTTTAAAGCGCTACAAGCTAAAGATGTTGCCGATGTAATTTATTTCGCAATTTCCAGACCCGCACACGTAAACCTTGCCGACATTTTAATGTTTTGTACTGCACAAGCAAGCAGCACTATTGTTAATAAAGAGTCATGATCGATTCCCTAAAACATCAATGGTTTCAGTTAGCAACAAAATATACTAAAGATAATATTTTAACTGAATCTTTATGGATAGAAATTAAAACACAATATGAGCTTAATGCGAGGTATTACCACAATTTCTCACATATAGATGCCATGCTAAAGCAAGCTGAAACACACAAAGAGACTATAGAAAATTACAACGCTTTTTTATTTGCAATTTGGTATCATGATATTATTTACAAACCAACCAAACAAGACAATGAATCTCAAAGCGCTGTTTTAGCTAAAAAAAGACTTAAAAAACTACATTTAAAGCAAAACACATTAGAAAACATTGAACAATTAATCATTTCAACTAAAAAACATGAAATTATTTTAGATAAAAATAAAGACAACGCACTCCTGCTAGATATCGATTTATCAATTTTAGGAAGCGACTGGAAAACCTACCAAAAATACACTGAGAACATCAGGAAAGAGTATCGCATTTACCCTAGTTTCATTTATAATAAAGGAAGAAAACAAGTACTAGAACACTTTTTAAAACGCGAAACCTTATTTTTTACACAACCTTATCAATCTAAACTTGAAACTCAAGCTAGAAAAAATATTTTAAAAGAAATAGAACTCCTATAAAATGATTAATAAACGCCTTCTCATAAAACACCTATTAGCTCACAATGACGAGAACAGTTTTTATGATAAAAAGCGAAAAATTGATATTGGACACAAAGAAGGAAAAGCGAAATTTTTAAAACACGTTTGCGCTTTATCAAATAGCAATCCAAAAAACAACTCGTATATAGTTATAGGTGCTGAAGATGAAGACAACAAAATTATAGGTGTAGATTTTTTTGATGACAGCAAAATTCAGAATTTAATAAACGCCTATTTAACAAACCCACCAATAGTACAATACGAAAACATTCCGTTCCCACACTTACCAGACCATAAAGTTGTTGGCTTAGTAACCATTAGACCAACAGGAAAATTAACATCTTTACGTAAAAATGTATGGAAATATTACGGAGGCTCTGTATTTTTTAGAGACGGCAGCATAAGTATGCCAAAAGTGTTCGATACAGATATTAAAGATGTAAATTCTAAAATTGTTGAAGCTATAGAGAAAAATGCGCAAAACAATATAGAACACACATTAGACGGTGTTTTCGATTTCATGAAAAAACGAGTAGACTACAACCCAAAATACAAAGTATTTAAAGAATATTTTGTAATGTGCTGGGCCGGACAAAAGAAAACAACAAAAGATCAAACTTACTATTCACGAGTTGATATTAAACTTATAAACGAACAAGTTTTGTTGTTTTTTTCAGCATTAGACGAAATATCTATTAATATAACAGAGGACGCCTTTAAAATTATTGAATACGTTAATCTTGGATTTCAGAATTCTAATAAATACTATCCTTTAGAAGAAACCATTATTAAATTTGAAAATAATGCGAGCTATAGCATTGACACCAAACTCCTCTTTGAACCACCACAATATGATAAAAAAGTCCTGCATCATATTTACAACGCCAACAATGCCATTTTAGAAAAACTAAAAAAAGGACATCAATTAACCAAAGCAGAAGAGACCGATCTAAAAAACCTACCCGTAACCTACTTAATATGTTATTTAAATCTATTTCATGAAGCTATAGATAAACTCAACGAAGCCAAGCCTTATTTAAAAACATACAACGGAGAAATATACACCTTATATAAAGAAACGATAAGAGTCTTAAGAAAAATTAAATACAGTTAAAGTAAAATTGTTAACCATATATTAACCTAGAAATTCATTTACTTCAAAAAATAACACTATTTTTGTAATGCTATTAATCTTTTTAAGATATAAACCTTGATTCTGTTTTTAATTTTTAAACACAGTTCAAGGTTTTTTTTTGCAATAGAGCGACACAACCACCTGTATTTTAATCATAAACATACTTTTCAACAAATAAAAACGTTAATCAAATATCATTTTCAAACTCCAAAAAAAACGTATTTCATCGATGTTTTAAGTGGTTTTACGGATATATTTTTTTAATTTATGAGCTTTATGCTTTGTAATTTGGCTTTTTTTAATATTTTTACCGCACAATGACAATACAAAATAAAAGAATATTTGCCTCAATCTTATTTGTATTAATAAGTTTTGTATGCACCGCTCAAGGAGGAGGTATGCCACCCCCACCAGTTACACCACCCATAGGTTTACCTATAGACGGAGGAGTAATAGCAGGAGCATGCTTCGCCATATTATATGGTGCGAAAAAACTATTAAAGCGAAGCTAGTTTAGCCACATACTTCCCTAATACATCAAATTCTAGATTAACCACACTACCTTTTTTAAAGGTATTAAAATTGGTATGCTCATAAGTATACGGAATAATAGCTACACTAAAACTATCCTTTTTAGAATTAACAACGGTTAAACTTGTACCATTTACAGTTACCGACCCTTTTTCAATAGTTAAGTTTTTATTTTCATCAAAATTATAACTAAAAGTAAACACCCAACTTCCGTTAGCTTCCTCAACATTTGTACAAATAGCGGTTTGATCTACATGCCCCTGAACAATATGCCCATCCAAGCGATCCCCCAACTTCATAGCACGCTCCAAATTCACCTTATCATTAACCTTTAAGGTATTTAAGTTTGTTTTATCAAGTGTTTCTTTAATTGCTGTAACGGTATATTCGTCATTATCTATAGCAACAACCGTTAAACAAACCCCGTTGTGAGCCACACTCTGATCTATTTTTAATTCCGAAGTTATTCCGCTTTTAACGGTAATATGCAGATTATCTAATTCTTTTTTTAGGCTTGAAACTTCACCTATATCTTCAATTATTCCGGTAAACATAGTATTATCTGTTTATTTAGTTAAATTTGCAACAGCAATTGAATTTCAAAATTACAAACAAAAGTTGTCTTTTTTAATGAAGCAAGCAGAAAATATAATAGTAGGAATATCTATAGGAGACCTAAATGGTATTGGTGGAGAAATTGTTTTAAAAACTTTTGAAGACGAAAGAATTTTAGATTTCTGTACACCAGTTATTTTTGCATCTATTAAAGTAATGAGTTTTTTAAAAACTCATTTTAACTCAAGCATAAATTTCCACAGTATAAATAGCGTAAACCAAATTACTACAGGAAAAGTAAATGTATTTAACGCATGGAAAGAACCTGTAAAAATTAATTTCGGTCAAGAAGACTTAAAAATCGGAGAATTTGCCGTTAAATCTTTAGCATCGGCAACACAAGCCTTAAAAAATGGTGATGTTGATATTTTAGTTACCGCTCCAATCAATAAACACAATATTCAGTCTGAAGATTTTAATTTCCCAGGACATACCGATTATTTAGCACAAGAATTAGAAGGCGAAAGCTTAATGTTTATGGTAACCGATACACTTAGAATCGGCTTACTTACAGATCACGTACCGGTAAAAGATGTTTCAACACATATCACAGCCGAGTTAATTCAGCAAAAAATAGCAACCGTGTACAAATCTTTAGTTACAGATTTCAACATACAAAAACCCAAAATTGCTGTTCTAGGTATAAATCCACATACAGGAGACAACGGCGTTATTGGTAGTGAAGATGACGATGTATTAAGACCAACATTGAAAAAAATTAAAGAATCAGGCAAACTTGTTTACGGCCCTTATGCTGCCGATAGTTTTTTTGGATCTAATAACTATAAAAATTTCGATGCCATAATTGCATCATACCACGACCAAGGTTTAATACCTTTTAAAACATTATCTTTTGGTCAAGGAGTGAACTTTACAGCAGGTTTAAATAAAATTCGCACCTCACCAGACCATGGTACAGCTTACGAAATTGCAGGAAAAGGCGATGCAGACGAAAACTCATTTAAAGAAGCTTTATTCAGTGCTTTGAAAATATACAAGAACCGAAGTCAATTTGAAGAGCTAACTTCAAACCCATTAAAAAAAGCACCACGAAACGAACGCAATAAAAACTATAAAGACAGGTAGTAAGTAGCTGTTTTCCATAGCAAATACGCTGTATTGCAACATAAAAGAAAGATATAAACAAAAAAATGTTTATAAGTAACGCCACGTAAATAAAAATTTATATATTTGCAGGCTCAAATTAGAAGTGATAATGAAGCCATTAAAAGAGTTTACAATTCCATTTGTAGGGTTAAAGATCGGCAAACATCAATTTAATTTTGATATTAAAGAAACGTTCTTTGAACATTTTGAGTATGAAGATTTTAACAGTGTAAAGGTTAAAGCAGATGTGATTTTAGAAAAAAAATCAACATTGCTTGAGCTGAACTTTAAAATCTCTGGTTTTGTTAACATAAATTGTGATTTAACAAACGAACCCTACGACCAAATTATTGAAAACGATTTCAATTTGGTAGTTAATTTTGGAGATGAATACAACGATGAAAATATCGATATTCTAATATTACCTCACGGTACTTACGAAATTAGCATACAGCAATACATTTACGAACTAATTGTATTAGCTGTACCAATTAAACGTGTTCATCCAGGTGTAGAAGATGGGACATTAGATTCCGACATACTTGAAAAACTAGAAGAATTAAGCCCTGGGCTTAAAGAAAAAAACGAACAAAACGAGGATGATATAGATCCTCGCTGGAATACATTAAAGAAATTATTAACGGATAAATAAACATATAAAATGGCACATCCTAAAAGAAAAATCTCGAAAACAAGAAGAGATAAAAGAAGAACACATTACAAAGCAACTGCGCCACAGATTGCTACTTGCCCTACAACAGGTGAGCCTCATTTATACCACAGAGCACATTGGCATGAAGGTAAATTATACTATAGAGGTCAAGTATTAATTGACAACTCAGAAGTAGAAAACGTAGCATAATAACTATGCACGCATATAATAAAACACTCATTTATGAGTGTTTTTTTTATGAAATGACTTTTCGAATAGCAAAAAAACGTAAATTGCGTAAAATTCCACTCAATTTGCGTGGTTTTTAAAACAATTTTGAGCGTTTTTGTTCAATTTTAATGATTTTTCAGTCAAACCAACTAAAAAGTTATGAGTAAAATCTCTGCAGCCATTACAGCTGTTGGCGCTTATGTGCCCGAATACGTATTAACCAATCAGATCCTTGAAACGATGGTTGATACAAACGATGAATGGATTACTTCTAGAACAGGAATTAAAGAACGTCGTATTCTAAAAGACGACGGTAAGGGTACCTCGTACCTCGCTATAAAAGCTGCCCAAGACCTAATTAACAAAAAAGGTATTGATCCCAAAGATATAGAACTTGTTATAGTTGCTACGGCAACTCCAGATATGAAAGCTGCCTCTACGGCATCATTTACAGCATCAGAAATTGGTGCTACAAATGCTTTTTCTTTCGATATGGATGCAGCATGTTCTAGTTTCTTATTTGGTATGTCTGTTGCTGCAAGTTATATTGAAACTGGCCGTTACAAAAACGTATTATTAATTGGAGCCGATAAAATGTCTTCAATTATTAATTATAAAGACAGAGCCACTTGCATTATTTTTGGCGATGGCGCTGGAGCCGTTCTTTTTGAACCAAACGAGGAAAACCTAGGTTTACAAGATGAGTATTTAAGAAGTGATGGAACCGGACGTGAGTTTTTACAAGCTACTTACGGAGGATCATCACATGCCTTAACTCACGATATATTAGACGAAGGCGGACATTACGCTTTTCAAGAAGGTAGAACCGTTTTTAAAAATGCCGTTTTTAATATGGCCGATGCTGCCGAAAAAATATTAAAGCGTAACAACTTAAATAAAGACACTGTAGATTGGTTAGCCGCACATCAAGCAAACAAACGTATTATTGATGCTACAGCAAACCGTATGGAATTAGCACCTGAAAAGGTAATGATTAACATAGAAAAATACGGTAACACAACATCTGCAACCCTTCCATTGTTAATAAATGATTACGAATCGCAACTTAAAAAAGGAGATAATGTTATCTTTGCCGCTTTTGGAGGCGGATTTAACTGGGGTTCAATTTATTTAAAATGGGCTTATAATTCAAAGTAATAACCAACCTTAAAACACCAAAATTATGGATATAAAAGAGATTCAAAACTTAATCAAATTTGTTGCAAAATCTGGAGCAAGCGAGGTTAAACTAGAAATGGATGATATTAAAATCACCATTAGAACAGGTTCAGAGTCCGATACAACTATCGTGCACCAAGTTCCTGCAACTCATCAAATGCCACAAATAGCACAACCAGTAGCAGCTCCTGTACAAACAGAAGCAGTAGCTCCTGTTGCAGCACCGGCAGACGAAGATTCAAAATATATAACTATTAAGTCACCAATTATTGGTACATTCTATAGAAAACCATCTCCAGATAAACCTTTATTTGTTGAAGTAGGTCAAACTATTGCAGAAGGTGACGTACTTTGTATTATTGAAGCTATGAAACTTTTCAATGAAATTGAATCTGAAGTTTCTGGTAAAATAGTAAAAATATTAGTAGACGATTCTTCACCAGTAGAATTCGACCAACCATTATTCTTAGTAGATCCATCTTAATTTGAAGTTTAAAGTTTAAAGTCTAAAGTCTAGCACCGCGTGTTAAACTTATATTCTCATAAACCATAAACTCTTAAACTCATAAAAAGATATGTTTAAAAAAATATTAATTGCCAATAGAGGGGAAATAGCACTACGTGTTATCAGAACCTGTAAAGAAATGGGCATAAAAACGGTTGCCGTATACTCTACTGCAGATGCCGAAAGTTTACACGTAAAATTTGCAGACGAAGCCGTATGTATTGGCCCAGCAGCAAGTAGCGAGTCTTACTTAAAAATGTCAAATATTATATCTGCGGCAGAAATAACAAACGCAGATGCCATTCACCCAGGATACGGTTTTTTATCAGAAAACGCTAAGTTTTCTAAAATATGTGAAGAACACGGTATTAAATTCATTGGTGCATCTCCAGAGATGATTGATAGAATGGGAGATAAAGCAAATGCTAAAGAAACCATGAAAGCTGCCGGTGTACCTTGCGTACCAGGAAGTGATGGTATTATTGAAACCTTTGAAGATTGCATACGTATAGCCGAAGAAACTGGCTACCCTGTAATGTTAAAAGCCTCTGCCGGTGGTGGTGGTAAAGGTATGCGTGGCGTTTTTAAACCAGAAGATCTTAAAGATGCCTGGGATTCTGCTAGACAAGAATCTAAAGCAGCCTTTGGAAATGACGATATGTACATGGAGAAGCTTATTGAAGAGCCTCGCCATATCGAAATCCAAATTGTAGGCGATTCTAACGGTAAAGCCTGTCACTTATCAGAAAGAGACTGCTCAATCCAACGTCGTCATCAAAAATTAACAGAAGAAGTTCCATCGCCATTCATGACGACAGCTTTACGTAAAAAAATGGGAGAAGCTGCTGTAAAAGCATCAGAATACATTAAATACGAAGGCGCAGGAACAATAGAATTCTTAGTGGATAAGCACCGTAACTTCTACTTCATGGAAATGAACACTCGTATCCAAGTAGAACACCCAATTACAGAGCAAGTAATCGATTTTGATTTAATTCGTGAGCAAATTTTAGTAGCTGCGGGCGTGCCAATTTCAGGTAAAAACTACACACCAAAATTACACTCTATAGAATGTCGTATCAATGCTGAAGATCCATTTAACAACTTTAGACCTTCACCAGGATTAATAACTACACTACACGCGCCAGGAGGCCATGGTGTACGCTTAGACACTCATGTTTACGCAGGTTATGCTATCCCACCAAACTACGATTCTATGATTGCAAAGTTAATTACAACAGCGCAAACTAGAGAAGAAGCCATTAACAAAATGAAACGTGCGTTAGATGAATTCGTTATCGAAGGCATCAAAACAACTATCCCGTTCCATAGACAATTAATGGATCATCCAGATTATTTGGCAGGTAACTATACCACGGCCTTCATGGACGATTTTGTAATGCAAAAACAAATTGAAGAATAAATATTTAAAACTCCGGAAATCATTTTCGGAGTTTTTTTTGCTTAAAAATCAGCATATTATTCGGGCGTTACCACAAGGGTCGGGCTTTCCGCTATATCTTTATTTGTGCAATTCCGTATCATAAACTATCACTATTTTTTCACATCAAATAAAAGGCTTCACAACAAACTTGTAGGTCTTTTTAGCACAAAAAAAAGATGCCGCATCAATCCCTAACGCAAATTTAGGCTACATCAAAAAACAGTAAATTAACAAGATACAGCCGTTTTATTGAAAAAAAACAATCCATTTATCATAACAACTACGGTATTTACAAAACCCTATAAGCATCTTCATTATTACAATAAAAATACATTATTTTAGTCGTCCGGAATACGCAAAACCTCATGAAAGAAGCATTAGACATTAAGCAAAACTTATTTAACCTCTGTTTAGAGTCTATAGATTCTAGATTTCAAACCATACAAAATACGATTAACGAAATTCAAGAATCTTTAACTTCCGAAACCAAAAGTAGTGCAGGCGACAAGCACGAAACAGGCCGAGCTATGTTGCAATTAGAACGTGAAAAAGCAGGAAATCAATTAGCCGAAATTAACAAAACCAAAGTAGCCCTTTCTAAAATTGATGTATCAACAACATCACAAACAGTAGGTTTAGGCAGTGTAATTTATACTAATCAAGCTAATTATTATATCGCAATTAGTGCTGGCGAGTTAACGTACAACAATCAAAAATTCTACGCCATATCTCCTAACACACCCATTGGTATATTATTAATGGGCAAAACAATTAACGACGCTATTACATTTAGAGTGCAAAATTTTAAAATAAAATCGGTATTATAATACTTGGCTCGCAAAATCAGACAGTAAATTATAATCTTTTACATGGAAAGTCTGTATACCTAAGTTCTCCGCAGCCTTGATATTATCAATCGAGTCATCAATAAAAATAGATTCTTCCGGTTTTAAATTGCTATCCTTCAAAAGAAAATTAAAAATACCTGCATCTGGTTTTCTAATCTTTACTTCGTGTGAATAATATGCTTTTGTAAACAAATTATTGAATTTATAACCATTTGCAGTTTCAAATTCATCTAAAAAATGCTTCTGATGAATAGCATTTGTATTACTCAAAAGATAAAGATTATACTTTCCTTTTAAACTTTCTATAAATGCAATACGCGCTTTTGGCATATCTAAAATCATAGCATTCCAAGCGACTTTAATAGCTTCATGATTTGGTGCTTTACTCGATAATTTAAATAAAGCCTCTAGAAACTCTTCTTTAGAAATCTTACCTATTTCAAAATCATAAAAAAACGAATACTCGTAATGGTGTCCTGTTTTATTCACAATATTATCAATTCCAATAGTCTGCAATTCACTAATGGTTTTCGGAACATCTAAATTCAAAATAACTCCGCCTAAATCGAAAATAATATTTTTTATAGTTTTCATTTGTAAGTTTCTTCTTTGTGAATAATAGCGCTAAGCTCAATACGTAACCAAAAATAAAGAAATAGAATGAAACAAATAAAGCGCACGCCCATTACTTTATTATTAAAATTTTTACAAAAAAACAGGAAAATCACCCTTTTAATATAGGGCAATGCCCTAACCGAATAAACGTGCCCTTTATTTACTTTTACAGTATCATTAATCTATTACACAAATAGTAATACAGAATAAAAAAAACATTAAGAAGAAGAAAACATAAATCTACCTTACTAAACCTATATTAATTTTAACCTATTATCAACAAAAAAAGAGTGACGATTGCCCCCATAATCTTCATTCTTTTTTTGTTTTAATCTAGTTAATCACAAGGCAAACCTCAGTATCTACATCAAGAGGTTTTTTATGCTCAAAGAACACCAACTCTCCATTTAAATCAGCTCCTATTAAATAATAATGGCCTTTAAAATAAGTTTGTTTCACTCTAACTTTCAAACTAGAATCTTCAACCACTTCAAGCTGATGAGCATAAATAATTTTATTATCTATAACATTAAACTCACCAAAAAAGGATGCTATTAAAGGTGTTTTTGGGTTTTTAAAAAGATCTTCGGGAGAGCCTTCCTCCTCTACTTCATGGTTATTTAAAATTAACATTCTATCAGCAAAACCTAATACATCTTCTTTGTCGTGGGTGGCAACAACACAAGCAATATTTTTCAGTTTTAAATATTTAAAAACGTTACGGCGTAAAGATTGTTTTTTAAAATTATCAATATGACTAAACGGCTCGTCTAGCAACATAATTTCAGGTTCTTTAGCCAAAGCTCTAGCCAAAGCAACACGTTGCTTTTGCCCACCACTCAAGGTTTTCACTTTCACTTTCGCAAAGGCAGTAAGTTCTACAACTTCAAGCAATTCTTTAATACGTTCTTGCTTTTCTTCAGGATAAAAGTTAGACAAAAAAGCACCTATATTTTCGGCAACCGAGGTAAAAGGCATTAAATCGAACTCTTGCGCTACATACTTCATAAAATCGTAACCAACTACCAAGTTATATTTAGGACCAAGAATTTCCGTATCTCGCCAAAAAAGTCGCCCCGAATTTAAATCGAATTCGCCATAAAGCAATTTTAAAAGCGTGCTTTTACCAGAACCACTTTCTCCAATAATAGAAAGCTGTTCTCCTGCTTTTACAGAAAAAGAAATATTTTTTAAAATCTCTGTTTTTTGATAAGAAAAAGAAATAGTATTGACTTGAAGCATTTTAGTTTTTTAATGATTAAATCGCTTAACAGTAACTGCATTTATATGTTAAAGAATTTCGAACAATTTACCAGGTAGTGGTCGTACTACACCTTTCAACTCCATGTTTAATAAAATGCCAGCTACTTTAAAAATAGGCAAATTACAATTAATAGCTATAATATCTAACTGCTGCTTTTCGTTTTCTTTTAAATAATTGTAAATCACTTTTTCGGTAGTGTCCAACTCTACAAACAATTGTTTTTGTATGGCTGGTTTTTGAGCATCTTGCAATTGCCAATTTAAAATATAGGGCACGTCTAAAGGGGTAGTGAGCATGTGTGCACGTTGCTGTTTAATTAAATTATTACAGCCCACACTTTGGCTATCAGTGGTACGGCCTGGTACTGCAAACACATCCCGATTATAAGAGTTCGCAATATCTGCGGTTACTAAACTCCCACCCTTTTCTGCCGATTCTATTACAATAGTTGCTTCACTTAAACCCGCGATAACACGATTTCTCTTTAAAAAATTATTTCTATCAAAATTATCAGTACTCCAAAAATCGGTAAAAAAGCCACCATTTTTCTCCATATCTACCATATACTTTTTATGTACTTTTGGATAAATTTGATCCAGACCATGTGCCAAACATGCCACGGTTTGCAAACCATGTTTTATAGCTGCTTTATGTGCAGTAATATCGGTTCCATATGCAAAACCCGAAATAATAACCGGATTATATGGTTTAAGGGTTTCAACCAATTTTTCGCAAAAAGCAATACCATTAGTGGTAATTTTTCGAGCACCAACAATACTAATTAAGTGCTGCTTCTTTAAATCAATATTTCCAGATTGAAATAATAAAATTGGTCCATCAATACAGTGCTTTAGCTTTTCGGGATAATCTATATTCTCAAAATATGAGACTTTAATATTATTCTCTTCAATAAAGCGCATTTCCTTTTCGGCCTCTTTTAAATGATGTGGTTTAGCCAAACCTTCTAAAATAACCTGACCAACACCATCAATTTTAAGTAAATTTGTTCTCTTTTCTTTTAGAACAGCTTCCGCAGAACCACAATGAGAAATGAGTCTTTTTGCCGTAATATCTCCAATATTGGGCACATGTTGTAAGGCTAGAGCGTAAAGCAAGTCATTTTCTGTCATCGTAAAAGGCTTAATTTCAATCTACAATAAAAGAATTTTTAATCTGTTAATAAAAACATCACGATAAATTTTATCGAAAACTATAATTTTCTAACTTTGTATCTATGCAATTAGATACCTACATAAGCGACTTACTATATAGATATGAATGTGTTACTATCCCTGAGTTGGGTTCATTTTTAACACAAACTGTATCTGCAACGATAAACGAAACTACAAACGCGTTTTTTCCGCCAAAAAAAGTTTTATCTTTTAATGAGCAAATTCAGAAAAACGACGGTTTATTAGCGCATTATATTGCCGATGTAGATAAAATACCTTTCGAGGTTGCAAATAAAAAGATTGCAAAACTTGTTGCTGCTTTAAAAGATAATTTAAGCGATGGTAAAACCGTAAACTTCAAAAATATTGGGGACCTTGTTTTTAATACTGAAGGTAAAATTACATTCGAGCCATCGTACCAATTAAATTATTTAACAGATGCTTTTGGATTATCTCAATTTGAATCGCCAGCAGTAACACGCGAGCTTTACAAAGAAGAAGCTGAACGCATTGAAAAAGTAATACCAATTACTGTTACTTCAGAAAAACGCAAAAGCAGACCATATTTAAAATATGCTGCAATAGCTGTAGTTGCTTTAACACTTGGAGGTTTAGTGGCTTCTAATTTTTATGTGAATCAAATTGAAACACATAACCAATTAGCACAACAAGAAGCAGAAAAGCAGTTAGACACTAAAATACAACAAGCTACTTTTAATTTAAATCCATTGCCAGCAATAACGCTAAACGTTTCTAAACAAACGGGTAACTTCCATATTGTAGCAGGTGCTTTTAGAGTAGAAGAAAATTGTGATACTACAGTAGCACAACTTAAAGCAGATGGTTTTAGTGCACGTAAAATTGGCACAAATAAATACGGTTTACACCAAGTTGTTTACGCTAGTTTTGAAACGCGTGCAGAAGCTAGAAAAGCTTTGCAAAACATTAAAACTTCGCACAATAAAGACGCTTGGTTACTTGTAAAAAAACTAGACTAGTAGTTTTTACAAAACCGCGGTTCTTTTACTCGCATAATTGTTAACTTTGCCACATCATAAACCTAATTATTTTTGATGCAAGTAAAAACACCTGAACAATCTAGAACTATAATGACAGATTTGGTTTTACCTAGTGAAACCAACCCGTTAAACAACTTATTTGGTGGCGAATTATTGGCCCGAATGGACCGCGCAGCCAGCATTGCAGCACGTAGACACTCGCGTCGTATTGTGGTTACCGCATCGGTAAACCACGTTGCTTTTAACCGTGCCGTACCACTTGGTAGCGTAGTAACAGTAGAAGCTAAAGTATCTCGCGCCTTTAAAACCTCAATGGAAGTTTTTTTAGATGTTTGGATCGAAGATCGCGAATCTGGCGACCGCGCCAAAGCTAACGAAGCCATTTACACTTTTGTTGCCGTAGATGAAACTGGACGTCCAATCCCTGTGCCAGAAGTACAACCAGAAACCAAACTTGAAAAAGAACGTTTTGATGCAGCTTTGCGTCGTAAACAATTAAGTTTATTATTAGCTGGAAAAATAAAACCAAGCCAAGCCTCGGAACTTAAAGCTCTTTTTGACTAAAATCAAAAAACATCTGTATGTTCATCTTTTTATAATTAAGATGCGCATACAGAACACTTAAAGCTCAGAGAATCCGTTTACAGAGGATGATTGCAACAACACACATTCTTCCTAAAAAAGTTATATTTACAGCATGCAAATTCCAAAAGGAAAAAAAATATATTTCGCCTCAGACAATCATTTAGGAGCTCCAACAAAGGAAGCCTCTTATCCACGTGAAAAAAAATTCGTGGCTTGGCTAGATGAAATTAAGCATGATGCTGCTGTAATATTTTTGATGGGAGATTTATTCGATTTTTGGTTTGAATACAAAACAGTAGTCCCAAAAGGTTTTACAAGAACCTTAGGGAAACTTGCCGAAATATCAGACTCTGGAATACCGATCCATTATTTTGTGGGCAACCACGACCTTTGGATGGATGGCTATTTTCAAGAAGAACTTAACATACCAGTTTACCATAAACCCAAGGAGTTTGTTTTTAATAACAAAACCTTTTTTATTGGTCATGGCGACGGTTTAGGCCCATATGATAAGGGTTATAAGCGCATGAAAAAAGTATTTACTAATCCGCTTTTTAAATGGTTATTCCGTTGGCTACACCCAGATATTGGCGTAGGAATTGCACAATATTTATCAGTTAAAAACAAACTTATTTCTGGCGACGACGATGCTACATTTTTAGGAGAAGAAAACGAATGGCTTGTGCAATATGCCAAACGAAAACTAGAAGATAAACATCGTGATTACTTTATTTTTGGTCACCGACACTTACCAATGAATATTGATTTAGGTAACAACTCTAATTATTTAAATATTGGAGATTGGATTCAATATTTTACCTATGGTGTTTTTGATGGTGAACAACTTGAGCTGAAAACATACGAACTTAACACAGACAACTAAACAACTCTTGTTTTTTCTTATCGCTTTAAAGTAAAATGCCCTCTAAATTGTTGCGAATTAATTTCAACAACGTACCAATAGTCGTCTGTTTCAAGAAGCTTCCCTGCAAACAATCCATCCCATGAAAATGCAGCATTTTTAGAAAATTTTAAAAGCTTTCCATATCTATCGAAAATAGAAACTTGCGAGGTTTGGTAAAACTCAATGCCTTTTAAATCAAAATTATCATTTACGCCATCACCGTTTGGCGTGAAAAACTTAGGAATAAAAAAGTGAATAAAGTCCGCATAGACCAACGTATCACAATTTTGATGCTTCACATAAATAGTATAATTACCACCTTCAACATTAGTGAAAATTGGATTTGGCTGAAATATATTTCCGTTAATAGAATATAAAAAATCACCCGTATTTTCAGTGGTTATCACAATACTTTTCCCAACAGACTCTACAGATTTAATACGAGGTAAATCTATCCGCGCAAGCGTTATTGTTTTTGTTACTGTACAGGTTTCATTAGTAATATCTACGGTATAAATCCCGGCCTGATCTACCGTTATAAATTCACTTGTAACGCCCGTATTCCATAAAAACGTAGCTGTAGAAATATTCGTATCGGCATGTAATTCTATAGTTTCGGTTTCGCAAAACATCAAGGTTTCATCTTCAAAATCAGGAATTTCAGAAAAGGTAATTTGTACTGCTGTTCGTGTATTAGAGGTACAATTTCCTATTTCGGTTTCCGCCTCAGCGTAATATATTCCGCTGGTTGTAGCATTAAAAGTTCTACTATCTGCCTGTAATAAAGTTCCGCCAGTAGCCGCAGAATACCAATTTACGGTTACACCAGAAGGTACAGTAACACTTAGCGGTGTTGTATCATTTTCGCAAACCATAACGTCACCATTACTAGTTGGCGCATTAGGTTGCGGAATAATTTGAACTTCAAAAATATCGGAGGTAGAATTACATGAATCGTTAGCTAAATTAACAGCATCTTCGGCTACTTTAACCCTGTAAAATGTTGTATTAAAAAGCGGAGGTGTGGTATAATTATCGGTGTTTTCACCAACAATATCCACCCAAGTTGTACCGTCGCTACTTTCTTGCCATTGATAAAAATGCGAAGAAAAAATAGAAAAATCGGGTGTTACCTTTAACTCGGTCGAGAATGGCACATTATTTTCACAAACGGCAACATATGTTTCATTTAAAGCATCTTCTATAATAACGGTGTCTCCGCACGTTTTAAAAACAATATCGTCTATAGCTAAATCGTTACCACAACCACCAACACCATTATTCAACATTTTTAAAATAACAGCAGTTTGTCCAGGTTTAGATTGAAACACTAAAGCATATTGTCTCCAATCGGGACTAGATGTTCCAAAAATATCGCCAGTATCTCCACTTGCCAATAATTGGGTGTCGGTGCTATCCCAAATTTCAAACTTTACATTTATAGGTATTCCTTTACCACAACTATGGTTAGCGGGTAGTAAATTTATCATCCAAGACGAAAACTCATACGTTGTGTTTTCACATAAACCACTAATGGCCGTTCTATAAAATTCACCAGAAGTGAAATCGGCATTAATTACTAGATTTCGGCCATTAGTATCGCCAGGTGTATGGTCGCCAATATTGTGCCAACCAAACCAGTTTGTACTGCTAGACAAGGTATAAGAGCCATCATTTGGTTGTCCGCTAGCAAAAGTATAACTTGTTGTTCCGGCAGGTAAAGGCGCATTGGTTGTGCCCACTCCAAAGGTTTCAGTAAAAATAGGGTCGCCAGAATTACCACCACAAAACCCCAATTGAGCTTGGGCTTTTACAGCGAGTAAAAAAATAAATAATATTAAAATTTCTTTTTTAATGACTTTACTATTTTTCTTTATGCTTCGTATTTTAAATAATACGAATAGCTATATTAGTAAAAAAAATCGCTACAATTAACTAAATCTTCCTATAATGAACCATTTACCTTATTATTCGGTTATTTTTACATCAACTTTAAACGAAGATACCGAAGGCTACAACGCTATGGCCGAAAAAATGGAAGCCTTAGCTAAAGAACAAGATGGTTTTTTAGGCATAAATAGCGCTAGAAACCAAATTGGAATTACCGTAAGTTACTGGAAAAGTTTAGAAGCTATAAAAAACTGGAAAGCCCAAACGGACCATTTAGAAGCTCAACAAAAAGGAAAAAACAATTGGTATAGCTGGTACAATGTAAAAATTTGTAAGGTAGAACGCGAATACAGCTTTCGCTAATTTAGACTAAAATTCATCATAAAATTATGCAAATTTACATCTAAACAAACATGCTTAGAGTATATAATTTAAGTGATGATCATGTTAAACTACATAAAACAACATAAAGTAAAATCGGCAATAGTGGCGCTAATTCTAGTAGCCTACTATTTTTGTTTACCCAACCCACTATTTAAAGACCCTACAGCTACGGTAATTACGAGTTCGAACAACCAATTGCTTGGCGCGCAAATTGCAAAAGACGGACAATGGCGATTTCCGCATAACGATTCTATTCCTAATAAATTTAAAACCTGCATTGTTCAGTTTGAAGACGAATATTTCTATAAACACCCTGGTTTTAATCCTATATCAATTTTTAAAGCTTTAAAAGAAAATTTAAAATCTGGTGGTATAAAACGTGGCGGAAGTACTATTACGCAGCAAGTAATTCGCTTAGCGCGGAAAGGGAAAAGCAGAACCTATTTCGAAAAAGTTATTGAAATTATATTGGCGACACGCCTAGAGTTATCTGTATCTAAAAACACCATTTTAACGCATTACGCAAGTAATGCCCCTTTCGGTGGAAATGTAGTTGGTCTAGATGCGGCATCATGGCGGTATTTTAATCGAAATGCCAACAACCTCTCTTGGGCAGAAAGTGCAACATTAGCCGTTTTACCCAATGCGCCAAGTTTAATTTACCCAGGAAAAAACCAAGAACGTTTATTAAAAAAGCGAAATAGATTATTAAAAAAACTTCTAGAAAACTCGAAAATAGACACACTTACTTACGAGCTTTCTGTTGCCGAAGGTTTACCACAAAAACCCTACCCGTTGCCACAAACCGCACCACACTTATTACAAAAAGTAGCACAAACACAAAGTGGAGCCCGCGTACAAACCACTATTGATATTAAATTACAAAACCGTATAAACTACATTGTAAAGAACCACTATAATAAATTAAGTCAAAACGAAATTTACAATGCTGCCGTTTTAGTTTTAGATGTAAAAACAAGGCAAGTTCTAGCCTATATTGGCAATACACCTACCGATAGAGCGCACCAAAAAGATGTCGACATTATTGATAAACCAAGAAGTACTGGTAGTATTTTAAAACCCTTTCTATACGCTGCCATGTTGGATTCTGGCGATTTACTGCCCAATACCTTAGTGGCCGATGTGCCTACACAATATGGTAGTTATAATCCCGAAAACTACAATAAAACTTATGATGGTGCCGTGCCAGCAAGTCGTGCTTTATCAAGATCATTAAATGTGCCAGCCGTAAGAATGTTGCAAGATTTTGGTTTAGATAGATTTTATCAATATTTAAAATTTTTAAAATTAAAAGATTTAAAATACGATGCTAACCACTACGGTTTATCCCTTATACTTGGTGGTGCAGAAAGTAACCTATGGGATTTATGTAAAAGTTACGCCGCACTATCTTCTACGTTAAATCATTTTTCTGAAAACTCGAGCACTTATTTTTCAAACGAATTTTGCGAACCCACTTTTTTAGCTTCAACTAAAATTAACTTCGGAAAGCAAACCACAGACAAAACGCTATTTGATGCCGCTTCTACCTACCTAACTTACCAAAGCTTGAAAGAAGTTAACCGACCAGAAAGTGACGAAAGTTGGGAGTTTTTTGATGGATCGAAACAAATTGCATGGAAAACAGGTACTAGTTTTGGTTTTCGAGATGCTTGGGCTATTGGCTCTACAAAAGATTACGTTGTAGGCGTTTGGGTTGGTAATGCCGATGGTGAAGGTCGCCCTGGTTTGGTTGGTGTGCAAGCAGCTGCCCCAATAATGTTTGATGTTTTTGAAAGCTTACCTAACAGCGATTGGTTTCCAGAACCTTTTGATGAAATGAAAAAAGTAGCAATCTGTAAACAAAGTGGGCACCGTGCATCGCAATATTGTGATACTGCGGAAGAGAAATACATTCAGTTAGCAGGTTTAAAAACCAAACCTTGTCCATATCATGTTTTAATTCATTTAAATAAAGATGAAACTTATCAGGTAAATTCCTCGTGCGAAGACATTGGTAATATTACTCATAAATCTTGGTTTGTTTTACCGGCGTTAATGAGCTATTACTACAAAACCAAAAACCCATTTTACAAACCATTACCTAAATTTAAGCCTGATTGTTTTGGCGAAAATGCCGTTTCTATAGAATTTATTTACCCTAAAGAAAATAATACTATTTTTCTACCTAAAGATTTTGATGGTAAAACCAACGAATTAATCTTAAAAATAGCACATTCTCGCCCAGAACTAAATGTCCATTGGTCTATAGACGAGCGTTTTATAGGCACAACCAAAGACATCCATGAAATGGCCATAATTCCTGAAATTGGCACCCATATTATCACCGTAGTCGACGCCTATGGAAACGAGCTAAAGCGCAGCATAACCGTTGGTCTATAACAGTTTACCCCGTTTTTTAATCACTACACCCAATTAATTACCTAGTTAAGTGCGTATCGCCTATTCTTGCTTTGATTTTCAATTTATAAAAATTACAGCTCATCGATAATTTGTTAATAGCGTAATAAATTGCTGTAAATTAAATAGATAAATCATAAAATATTTTAAAAAAAGTGTTTTGTTATCACTTAAAAAACGACAAACCCTAAAAGAATTAATTGGCGTCCCTCCCCACAAGAACTTATTTATGGAAAAAATATACTCTTACCTACCAGGTGTATTTAAAAATACATTAGCCTCCTTATTGTGTTTATTTGTTTTTAATGCCTCAGCACAAACGACTATTGTTAAAAACGAGTTTATAAATAGTAACAATTTTAATGTTGTGCAAAGCAATCAATATAATGGGTTACGATCAGCAACACCTGCACTTACGTCTGATGACGACTGGTCTTATACAGCATATGCTAATAATGGTGTTATTTACTATTCTAACGAAAAATACAATTCCAGTTCCACGGCTTTAGCTATTAAAGATTGGTGGAATAATACAGAATATTTAGAATTTAATCAAATTGATATTAGCAGTTACACAGATGTCGATTTTTCTATTGCATATGCGTCAAACAACTCTTTAAGTACTAATGATAAATTGGACTTAATATATTATATTGACGGAGTCTCTACAAGAATAACTTTAATACAAGGAGGTAATGGCGATGTCAATTTTGGTTCTTCCACAAATAACGGAACAACTCAAAATAACGCATACACATTAAATATACCTGATTCAGCTTCAAGCTTTAAATTTGAACTAGAATTAATTACTGATAATGGTGGAGACGAAATTGTGTATATCGACGATGTGTATTTGACAGCTGATTCTGGAACAAATAATAGTACTGTCTATTGTATACCTGCAAATATTAATGCTTATAATATTAATTATATATCTAATGTCAATTTTGATATAATTAATAATACAACTACAGGAACAACAGGAACATATAATGATTACACGGGTAGTACCATAGCCAATGTTAGTCCGGGAGAGACTATATCAGGATCGGTTACAGTTACTTTAGACACATGGAATAATACAACAAGAAATCAAATAACTGTTTGGATAGATTTTAATAATAATGGTGATTTTGAAGACTCAGGAGAAGACTTTGTTTACTCATTTGCGGGATCGGGTAATACCAAAACTTTAGTGCCGATAAATATAGCTATTCCATCTGGAGCAACTCAAGGAACGACGAGAATGAGAGTTGGTTTTAGAGATATAAGTAGCGATGCTAATTACACTTCTTGTGATTGGATAAATAAAGCTGGTGAAATAGAAGATTACACTATTAACATTTTAAATTCCAACGCTCCATTTGCAGCAGACGATCAATTAAACATTTTAGCAGACAGCACTTCAGGCATAAACAACCAAATAGATGTTAGTCTTAATGATACTCTAGGTACCGATGGCGGAGATATGGATAATTATGCTTTAGTGTCTGGTGCAACAACAGCAAATGGCGGTACTGTTTCAGAAATTTCAGATGGCGTTTTTCAATATATTCCCCTTAGTGGATACATAGGTTCTGATAGTTTTACTTACGAAATTTGTGATGCAGGAACTCCTGTAGATTGTGTATCGGCAACAGTAAACATATCTGTTAATTACGGCTATTGCTCACCAACAAGTAACTCAAACGGAACCAATTATATCGATGCATTAACGGTAACAGGAGAGATTGGTTCAGATATTAATAATACCTCTGGCGATAATGGTGGTTATGCAAATTTCACATCTACTGTTCCTATTTTAGAACTTTATAAAAACAACACCTACACTGGTTCTATTACTGTAAACGGAAACAGTATGGGCTGGGCCATTCATATCGATTATAATCACGATGGTGATTTTGAGGATAATGGAGAACTTGTTGCAACTACCCAAGGCGAAGGAACAGGTAATCTTAATTTCACAGTACTTAGCTCCTCTCTTATGGGTAAGACAGTGATGCGTGTGGGTTCTCGGCAATATTATTCTTCTAATGAACCGTGTGGAAATGCTGCTTTAGATTCTGAAGAATTTGAAGATTATTTAATAAACATAGGTGTCGACCCGTCAATTCCAGCAGAAATAGACATTACAGGAAATGGTGTTGATGTTTTAGACGGCTCTTCAACAACTACCTCTAATAACCTTACAGACTTTGGCGATTATGATAATTACAACCCAATACCACTAGAACGTACATTTACAATTACTAACAATGGTAATACTGCTTTAATTTTAGATGGCTCACCAATTGTTTCTATTTCTGGAAGTACTGACTTTTCTATAAGTTCTCAACCAACGATTACAACTTTAGCTGTTGGAGAATCTACAACCTTTACAATTGCATTTAATCCTACTGCTCCAACAATTGGCAGCAGAACAGCATCAATTTCAATTGAAAATAACGACTCGAACGAAGACCCATATAACTTTATTGTGGAAGGTTTTGGTGAACAAACTTTTCCTGACACCGATGGCGATGGCATCCCTGATAATGCAGATATTGATGATGATAACGATGGATTACCGGACGAGTATGAGCAAAACTCATGCATTTCAAATCCTAGTGGAACTACTACAAGAACTGTTTATCTAAATGAAGATTTCGGCTTTGGAACGGATAGAGATACCATTGATGGTGTAACCTATTGTTTTGAAGACGGTACAGGTTCATGTATTAGTAGCTCTCCGAACTTAAACGATGGAGAATATGTTGTGTATTATCAAGCGGCCAATGGAGATGGTATAGACAATACACCAAACGGAGACGTTTCCGATTGGGCCGACGAGTATTGGTATCCAGGACTAGATCATACTACAGGAGATGTTAATGGTAAAATGGCCATGTTTAATTCCGAAGAAGATCCTGGTGTCTTTTACGAAACAACCATATCTGGTGTTAGCGCAAGTGTAGATATTACTTATGGTTTTTCTGCCATAAACCTTGATAGAAGCGATGCTCCAGGAATAAGCAGCAGAAAAAGACCTAAAGTTTTAATAGAAATTTTAGATCCATCGGGCAGTGTTATAGCCTTTAAATCTTCAGGAGATATACAACCTACTACAGATTATGTTAATGGTGATTGGGTAGATATTAACGCAACTTTTAATACAACCTACACTAGCTTTACAGTAAGATTATCTAATGAAGCTCCTGGTGGTTTAGGAAACGATTTAGCAATTGATGATATTTATGTGTATCAAACGCTTTGCGATTTAGATGGTGATGGCGTAGAAGATTCTATAGATTTAGATAATGATGATGATGGGATACCAAACGTAGTAGAATTACAATTAACTGACGATGATAAAGATGGTACCGCAAACAACGACTCTGGGGCTTTCGCTTGGGTTGATGCTAATAATAACGGACTTATAGATATTTACGACCACCAAGATATTAATGGATTAAACCCTGGTGATTCTGGCTTTTCCGGTTCTTTAGGAACACCAATTGATTTAACAGATCCAAAATATGATACTGATGGAGATGGTGTGGCGGATTATTTAGATTTAGACTCTGATAACGATGGCATTTTTGATGCTGTAGAATATGATAACAGAGGCGATGTAGATATTGATGGTGATGGAAATGGTGATGGTTCAGACAAACAAGTATTAGATAGTAGCGGAAACCCAATAAATAACGATGACTTTGATGGCGATGGTATTTTATCTCCTGCAGATAATAATGATGATGATGCCGACGATTCTGATCATGGTACAGCTAATGCTTACCCGACACCTTTAGATGATGATGGTGATGGTATACCCAATTTTAGAGATGTAGATAGTACTGATAATCCTAACGATTTCAGCAACGGAAGTGATATAGACACAACACAAATTTATGCGCATTTAGATGCCGATAACGACGGAGTTATTGATGGTACTACCGATACAGATGGTGATGGAATTCTTGATGCTTTTGATACTGATAATACTGTTTTCGGTTCACCAAGAGACTTAAGCGATAGCCACACTCTTTTCTTCGATGGACGTAATGATTATGTAGAAGATACTAACGTAATAAATGGTTGGGCAAATGCTACCCTTATGGCGTGGATTAAAATTGAACCAGGAGCAACCGGTGACCGCGTTGTTGTTGGCCAAAATAGTTTTAATATTATGGTAACCAATGGTGGTCGTATTAAAGTTGAGGCTAACAGTGATACTCGAGAAGGTAGTACTGCTTTACCCGAAGGTATTTGGGTTCATGTTGGAGCAACTTATAGTAGTACGGATGGAGAGTTCATAGTTTATGTTAATGGCGATCCTCTTCCTGTAGTCTCTGTTGCCAATAGTTTATTTACAGATACCTCTAACTTTACCATAGGAAGAACACCAAATACAGACACCCGCTATTTTGAAGGAGAAATAGATGAAGTGCGTTTATTCAACGAAGCTTTAAGTGAAACTTCATTCCAAAGAATGGTTTATCAAGAATTGAGCGATACTAATTTTAATCAAGGCGCCATAGTTCCTTTAGATATTGATGCCGCAAACACATTTAACACATCTCTAGTTAGGTATTTTAAAATGGATACTTTTAAAGGAGATATTGTGGATGATGCCACAACATTAACTATCGATGTTGGCACAGGAGCAAGGCTATATAACATCAAAAACATTTACTTTCAAACCGCACCATTACCTTATGAAACTAAAGCTGTGGGATCTTGGAACTCAACAAATACATGGTTACACGGCGATGTTTGGGATATTGACGCTGAAGCAACCAATCAAGATTGGTCTATAGTACATGTTAAACACAGTCTAACAACCGCAACTAGACATGCAACAGCTGGTTTAATAGTTGATGCTGCTGTTGAATTATCAATACAAAGTGATGTTGAACTTAACAACTCTTGGTACTTAAACCTAGCTGGACTTATCGATTTAGAAGGTGAATCTCAATTAATTCAAACAGAAAATAGTGTTTTAGAAGCTACAGGTTCTATAGAAAGAGATCAACAAGGTACCGAAAACTTATATACCTATAATTATTGGTCTTCCCCAGTACATACCTCAAACCCAAATGCTGATATTGATGGAGATGAAACTTACACTGTTGCAAGTATTTTAAGAGATGGTGAAGATGCGGATAATCCTAGCTCTATTAGTTTTGTAGGTGGTTATGATGGTAATAACACAACCTCTCCAATACAAATAGCAGATTACTGGATTTGGAAGTTTGACGATAAATCTTTTGATAATTACTACGCTTGGGAGCAAACAAAAAGCAACGGGACTCTTAAAGCCGGAGAAGGTTATACCATGAAAGGACCTGGAACTGGATCTGTATCAACAGATAAAAACTACGTATTCCAAGGTAAACCAAACAGCGGTACAATAGCACTTCCTATTACTGCTGGCAATGCGTCTTTAGTAGGAAACCCATACCCTTCTGCTATTGATGCCCATGCTTTTATAAATGACAATCCACACTTAGACGGCACACTTTATTTCTGGGAACATTACGGAGGCAATTCTCATATATTAAAAAATTATGAAGGTGGTTACGCAACATACAATTATTCAGGAGGTGTTCCAACTATAGCAAAGGCAACACCAGATGCCGATGTAGCCCAAACTGGTTCATCAACGAAAACCCCTGCACGATATGTTCCAGTAGGTCAAGGATTTTTTGTTAAAGCAACATCAGGAGGAAATGTAACGTTTAATAATAACCAACGTATTTTCGAGACAGAAGCAAGCAGTACAACATCTT
Source organism: Algibacter lectus (assembly GCF_900112395.1). Lineage (GTDB taxonomy): Bacteria > Bacteroidota > Bacteroidia > Flavobacteriales > Flavobacteriaceae > Algibacter > Algibacter lectus. The sequence continues at coordinate 247,137 of NZ_FOLN01000003.1, read as the reverse complement.
TATTCGTGAGAGGAACAGCCAAAAAAACTACAACAGCTGCAACAGACTCTAGCTTAGAAGACTTGCGTACCAAACTACGTTTAAACTATAACTCGCCTGACGGATACACGAGACAATTATTGACGACTATAGACGAAAACGCAACTTTACAAATTGACAGAGGTTACGATGCACCTTTAATTGAAGACAATGAAGAAGATATGTTCTGGACTATTGGCGACAACAGTTTTGTAATTCAAGGTATAGATGAAGCTTCTGAAACAACCGCATTACCACTTTCTGTAAAAACAAAAACAGCTGGTGAAGTTGTAATTAGTTTAGCAGAGTTAAAATACCCTACGGACGGTTTTGAATTATACTTAAAAGATAATTTAACGCAAACGTATCACGATTTATTAGAAAACTCAAGCTACACCACTTCAGTTGAAGAAGGTATTACTGCTAATAGATTTGAAATTGTATTCGCTAAACCTACAAATACTTTAGGTATTTCAGATAATGAGATTACTCAAGACATTATTAGCATCTATTACGATCCTTCAGATGCTGCAATACATATAACCAACCCTGATAATTTTTCAATTGAAAACATCACAGGTACTAATATTTTAGGGCAAAACGTATTGAGCGAACTACTTAATTCTTCTGATAAAAATATAACCTTACCTGCTAATTTAACTTTAGGTGTTTATATTTTTACTATTGAAACAGACCATTCTACAATTACAAAAAAAATGATAATTAAGTAAAATACGCCTAACGAACATTAACTGACCAAGTCTAACGTGAAAAAAAAAGCTACTACCCCTATTTTTGGCATATTCCGGCATGGCCTTTTTTCAAGAACCTATAACGCCCTCATCTACAGCCATAACAGCTAGTACAGATTACGACAACTATGCAGGGAAAATAAGATTAAATCTAGATGATTCTGTACCTAGTATAACCCATACTAAACGGTGTGCAAAAGTCATGTTTATACTTACTGAAAACGGTATTGAGTTTTTTTTTAAAAATTCAATACTTTTAGAATTTATAACACTGAATATCTGTTAATACGAATTTGAGTATACCGCATAAAAATGCCCGAATAAAATTCGGGCATAACCAACCAAAAATAAAGTTCTATATTAACGTTTTGTCAAGTCAAAAACTAGATCATATTTAATTGGGGACAAGTTCAACATGATCTACATGCTGTTTGGGTTGATTAATTTTACGATTTTAAATAGTATAAAATCTACTCGTTTACTATTGCCGCAATTTTATTTTCAGTTTTTACTATTTCAAAATCAGAAAATAACACCTGGCTCGCTACAAAAGCAAGTGCGGCAAGTAATAAAATACGCATAAAATTTTTCATGATTGAGTAGGTTTTGGTAGATTGGTTATGCTAAAGTCAAAAATAATTTCGAAAAAGCAAAGAAAACCACAGAATATCCACACAAAAACTAACTTTTCATGTATTTCATCGATAAAATACAGTTAAAAAGTAGGAATTAACCTATTTTTCAACTATAACTTACTACTAATCAATTATTTTGAAACCTGTATAAGATTGAAGTACTTCAGGAATTACAATACCTTCTTCTGTTTGGTAATTTTCTAAAATACCTGCAAGAACTCTAGGCAAAGCTAATGAGCTTCCGTTTAAAGTATGTGCAAGTTCATTTTTACCTTCAGCATTTTTAAATCGAAGTTTTAATCGATTTGCTTGAAACGTTTCAAAATTCGATACAGACGAAATTTCTAACCAACGGTCTTGTGCTGTAGAAAACAATTCAAAATCGAAAGTTAACGCCGATGTAAAACCTAAATCGCCACCACAAAGTCTTAAAATTCTATAAGGTAATTTCAACTCTTGAAGAATACCCTTAACATGCTCTACCATGCCATCTAAAGCCTTATAAGAGTTTGATGGATGTTCTACACGTAAAATTTCAACTTTATCAAACTGGTGTAATCTATTTAAACCACGAACATGAGCGCCATAACTACCAGCTTCACGTCTAAAACAAGGTGTATAACCCGTAATACCAATAGGTAATTCACTTTCATCAAGAATAGTATCTCTAAAAATATTAGTTCCTGGCACCTCAGCTGTTGGAATTAGGTATAAGTTATCTTCTCCAACGTGGTACATTTGCCCTTCTTTATCTGGCAATTGGCCAGTTCCGAAACCAGAGGCTTCGTTCACTAAAAGTGGTAATTGATATTCTGTATATCCAGCTGCTGTATTTTTGTCTAAAAAGTAAGCAATTAAAGCACGTTGTAAACGCGCACCTTTACCTTTATATACTGGAAATCCTGCACCTGTAATTTTATTTCCAAGTTCAAAATCTATAATATCATATTTCTTAGCAAGCTCCCAGTGTGGCAATGCACCATCGTGCAATACAGGAATTTCGCCTTCTTTAAAAATCTCTTCGTTATCATCTTCAGTACTTCCTTTAGGCACCGTTTCATTAGGTACATTAGGGATTTTATACAGTAATTGCGCTAAAGCTTCTACCGTAGTATTCAACGTATCACTAAATTCTTTTGAAGCCTCTTTTAGTTGGCTCGTTTTTTCTTTTAAAACATTTGCCTTTTGAGCCTGTCCGGATTTATACAAGTTTCCAATTTCTTTAGAAAGGGAATTCGATTCGGCTAGCGTGTTGTCTAATTCCGTCTGGATGCGTTTACGATCTTCATCTAGCGCAATAACGTCGTTAATCATGCTGGTGGCGTCGATGTTTCTTTTTTCCAAACGACTAATAACCAAATCTTTGTTTTCTTTAATAAAAGGTACTTGTAACATGTGCTGAAAATTTAAGCAACAAATTTAGGGAATTGGGAATTATTTTGAGGGGTTAGTAGCAACGAATTTCACGAATAAGTTCTAATCTCTTATTCGTGACAATTAAAAGTAAACAGCGCCACTTACTTAGCTTGTAAATTGGAAGTTAAAATCCAATCATTATGCTTAAAAGCACTCCACCCTAAGCTTGCCAAATCAACTTTAGGATCTATAAAAAGTTGATATTTCCTGCCGTTTATGCTCACTTTAGAATTTACATAGACTGCAATGTCTTCACCTTTTTCGCGATATTCTTCTTTTAGTCGTTGTGCAAACTGCCACATAACATCGGGCTTAGTACTTGCCGATCGTTTTTGTTTTACGGTTAAATAATCGTTCAACTTAACAACAAATCGTTTTCCTGTTTTTTTATTTTCAACAACGTAAGAGGTACTGCCGTGCTTAACTCTTAGCATCATACGCCAAGATAATCGATGACCTTCTTCCGTCCAGAGCACATTGTCTTCAATAAAATGATGACGTAACGGTAATGCCACTTGAATTAAAAAATATACTGAAAACAAACCTATTAAAAACGTTTTTCTCTTCGGAAGAAATACAGCGCCTTGAACATATAAAGGCTTCTTTTTTAAAAATATGTTCCTAACCGTTTCAGCTTCAAAAAAGAAAAGGGAAAACGCTAAAGATAAAAAAGGAAAGATTCCGATTTGAAAAACAACCGCATTAAACAAATGAAAAAATATAGATGCAAAAAACATATACTTTCTTGTAGGCTTGAAAAGTAATAACGGAATTATTAATCCATCAAACAAAATACCTCCGTAGGCCAGAAAATAATGCACCGTTTTTTGTTGAAGCAATTCACCAACTAAAACAAAATTCTTTTTACCACGCATTAAAAGCTCAACAGCCGTAGTATCTAACCAATCGGGATAAAATTTAGCAACCGATGCGTAAGTGTAAACAATAAGTAGTTGCAGTATAAAAACCAACTTACACCACTGTGGCATTGAAAAACTCTTAATACTACTATTTTGGTTAGCATCTATGGAAGCATAGGCATTTGCGGGCATAAAAACCATAATACTACTAAGCAACATTAATAAATAATAATGGTTATTGTATGATGATTTTTGCATTAAATATGTAGCCGACCACATAAACGTAAAGGCTATAATACTAAAACGGTATTTATAACCTAGCATAACGCCCAAGGCAAAAACCCCCATGATGCCGTAATAAAAATACATGCCGTTTCCGGGAAGCGGTTGCAACCACTCGAAACCAATAAATGAAAATGTGAATTTTGGTTCTACTAAAGTTTTAGTAATCCAACCTGTAAATATGGCGCCAACCGATTCTAAAAAACATAGTAATCCAAACACAATACGAAATACAACAAGTGCCGAATTATCTATATGTTTAAACAACCAATTATTAACCATGTAGCTTTTGGATATAGTCGCGTGTAAAAATTTTATCTTTTAAAAGTTGTGTTTTTAAAACCTCAACCGATTCGAATTTTTCTTCATCTCGAATACGCTCTAATAAATTAATTTGAAGAGTTTTATCATAAAGATCGGCATCAAAATCTAAAAAATGAACTTCAATAGTTTGCTTGCTCCCATTAACTGTTGGGTTCACACCTATATTCATCATACCATAAACCAACTGGTTATTAATTGTAGCATTTACTATATATGCACCTTGTTTTGGTATCAACTTATAATCTTCTTCAATTTTAATATTTGCTGTAGGATAATCGAGTTGCTTCCCCAAACCTTTGCCTTTTACTACACTTCCATTTAGCATAAATGGATAACCTAAATAACTATTGGCCTTGGCAATATCTCCATCTATTAAAGCAGTTCTAATTTTTGTAGAACTCACGGAAACATCGTCTATATCTTGAGCCGAAATTTCTTCAACCTCAAAACCAAAGCGCTCTCCAAAAGCTTTTAAATCGTTAATATCCGCATTTCTATTTCTGCCAAATCGATGATCGTAACCAATAATTACTTTTTTAGCATGCAACTTATCGACCAGTATTTGTTTTACAAAATCTTCTGCCGAAAGGCGAGAAAAATCCATTGTAAATTTTTTAACCAATAAATAATCTAAACCTAAAGCCTCCAAAATATCATGGCGCTCATCGATTGTATTTATAAGTTTAATGTTAGAATCTTTTTGCAACACCATACGCGGATGTGGAAAAAAGGTAAGAACCACAGATTTTAATCCTTGTAAATTTCCAGCATTAATTAACCGCTTTACTATTTTTTGATGCCCAATATGCACACCATCAAAGGTACCAATGGTTACAATGGTATCGTGGTTTTCTATGGCATTTGCAGAATTACTTAACTTCAACGTATCAATTTTGCACAAATTTACTTATTAAGTCTGTATTAAACCATTAAAGAAAGCGACTATTTTAAATTAGAAACCAAAGTTGTTCATTTAAAAAACAGGTTAAAAGGCAAGGTTTATCGTAATAAACAGAAATATTTAAGTTTCATTCAAAGATTTTTTTGTTATTCCTAACTTAACGACCTATTTTTATTGTCTATGCTTTTTTAAATTTATAAGAATGAAACATTTATACCCTAAATCGATATTATTTTTATTAGTATTTTTTTTCTTTTCTAATTTTGGAAATAGCCAAAATGGGCGAGATTTATGGGGAAAAACAGCTCAAAGTAAATCGGCTAACTCAAAAAAACTAGCACGAAAATCTACTCCCAAAAAAGCGTTAGAATACAGTTTAAATATTGAGGGACTAAAATCTTATTTAAAAAATGCGCCACAACGTGAAACTCAAACCACATCTGATGTTATTTTAAGTTTCCCTGTTTCCAACGGGAATTTTGAGGAGTTTAAAATACAAGAAGCTTCTGTTTTACACCCAGATCTTCAGGCAAAAATGCCAGACTCTAGAAGTTATATTGGAAAAAGTATTGAAAATCCAGAAAATACGATTCGTTTTAGTATAACTCCACAAGGTTTACACACGATGCTTATGTCTGCCGGTCAAAGCACCCAATATATAGACCCCATAAGTTATGGTGAAAACAACTATTTAGTATATAGCAAAAGTGATTTACCACAATTAGAAGATCACTTTTCTTGTGAAGTTATTAGCAAAGAGATTGCCGGAAAATCTGCAGGAACCAAAGCAACCGCAGTGGCTTTAAATGATGGATTTATTAGAACTTACCGTATAGCAATTGCGAGCACTATTGAATATTCTGAATTTCATTGGACGGCAGCAGGTTTAACTTCTAGCGACACTGAGGCTGATAAAAAAAATGCCGTAATGGATGCCATGATTGTAACCATGACAAGAGTTAACGGTATTTACGAAAGAGAACTATCTGTTACCATGGAGTTTGTAGCAGATAATATGGACCTTATTTTCATAGATTCAGATTCATTTTCTAATGATGATGCAGAAAATTTAATAGATGAAAGCCAAACGGAAATAGACGCTATTATAGGTAACGGAAATTATGATGTTGGTCATACATTTAGCACTGGTGGTGGTGGTTTAGCTCAGTTAGGTTCTGTTTGTGTATCTAGCAGAAAAGCAAAAGGTATTACGGGGTCATCATCGCCTCTAGGCGATGCGTACGATATTGATTATGTAGCACATGAGCTAGGACATCAATTTGGAGCACCCCACACATTTAACAGTATCCAAAATCTATGTGCCGATGGCAACCGTAGTGCTACTAGCGCGTACGAAACCGGGAGCGGAACAACCATAATGGCTTATGCTGGACTTTGTGCTCCAGACAACATTCAAGCAAACAGTGACGATTATTTTCATATTAATAGCTTACAACTTATCTGGGATCATATAAACAGTACTAATGGTTCCTGCGCAACGGAAACTGCAAGCGGAAATACCCAGCCAGAAGCTATTGTAGATGGAACAAGTTACACGATACCACAATCTACACCATATAAACTTTCTGGATCATCAACAGATGCCGATGGCATAGCTTCACACACCTACACTTGGGAACAATATGACTTAGGAAACTCAGGCTTACCATACTCAACTAATACGACAGGCCCTTTAGTTCGCTCATATCAAGGTACAACAAACTCTACGCGATACATTCCTAACTTAAAAGATTTATCTTATTTTAACGGTTCTACAACTTGGGAAAAATTAGCTTCCGTAGACCGCGATATAAATTTTAAATTAATAGTAAGAGACAACGAAGAATATGGCCGAATAGCAACCGCAGACATGACTGTAACAACCGTTGCTGCTGCTGGACCTTTTGTTGTTACATCACAAAACACCTCTGGTATAAGCTGGACACAAAATACTACGCAAACCATTACTTGGGATGTAGCAGGAACAGATAGTAATGGCGTAAACACCGCAAAAGTAAACATTCTTCTATCTACCGATGGAGGATTAACATACCCAACTACATTAGCATCTAGCGTGGATAACGATGGATCGGAAGATATAACAGTACCAAACGTAACAGCACAAAACTGTAGAATAATGATTGAGGCAGACGGCAACATCTTTTTTGCGATAAACACCGAAGATTTTGCTATTGGCTACACAATAACCAAAACTTGTACGCAGTATAGCGCATCGCCAAACGCGAGCATTCCTGATAATGCAACAGCTTTTGAATATAGTACTATTAATATAAGTCCATCTACAACTATAACAGATATTAATGTGGGTGTCGACATTACACACACTTATAAAGGAGATCTACAACTTGGTTTAATAAGCCCTACCAATCAATTTATTGATTTAATAAAACCACTGTTTTGTACTACAGGAAGTTTAATTATTCAGTTTGATGATAACACAACTGCTATGGACTGTAATAATACAGTAAGTAATGAAAGCTATCAACCTTTAGGAAGCCTTTCTGATTTTAATGGTGAAGACTCTTCTGGAATTTGGACACTTGCTTATGCCGATTTAGCCGATGGTGATACCGGAGTTTTAAACTCTTGGTTTATTGAAATTTGCGAAACCACTTTAGTACCGCTAAGCGTTACTTCTTTCACGCTAGATGAACTTAAAGTATTCCCTAATCCAAATAATGGTGAATTCACGCTTAAGTTAGCTGCAGTATCACAAGAGGTTAATGTTGAAGTCTATGATATTCGCGGACGTAGAATTTACGAACAAGCCTTTGATGGCAATGGAGGCGTTAATGAGAACATTAATTTAAACCATGTACAATCGGGTATGTATATTTTAAATGTTACCGATGGCTTTAAACAAGCCACCAGAAAAATTATTGTAAAATAAATAACTAATTTACTTACCGTTAAAATTATTCATGGTATTGCTCATTCCTGCTAAACCGAAAGATTTAATAAGCTCTACCGATTTTGTTAAACGCTCTTTCATAGTTTTGTTTTCCTCTTCGCTCCACTCGCCAAGAACATAATCGATTTGCTTGCCTTTACTAAAGGCATCGCTAATACCAAAACGGAACCTATTATATTTTGTCGTGTTTAGCGTGCTTTGGATATCTTTTAACCCGTTGTGGCCACCATCGCTACCTTTTGCTTTTACACGAATGCTACCAAAGGGTAAATTAAGGTCGTCGGTAATTACTAATAGATTTTCTAAAGGAATTTTTTCTTTGGTAAGCCAATATTGTACCGCTTTACCACTTAAATTCATGTAGGTACTTGGCTTTAGTAAAATAAAGGTGCGTCCTTTTAACTTATAAGTTGTAAGGTCTCCAAATTTCTGCGTGGTAAAGGTTAAATCTTCTTGAGCTGCTAAGTAATCTAATACTTTAAAACCAATATTATGGCGGGTATTTGCATACTCTGCCCCAATGTTTCCTAAACCAACTATTAAATATTTTTTCATAGGTTTTTGCGCTTCTTTGTTATTTTCTTTTCTAAATATTTTTAATAAAAATTGCCGCATTTTATTGTTTTCTTTTAAACAAACACAACCAATACACACCTAACTTATCGTGCCTAACTATTGTTGATAAGTTTGCCTTTGCGTTAGGGATTGCAGTGAAAAGCCCACAGCTTTACCAATGGTAATTGGTGGAGCGAGGACTTGCAGCGTAAAGCCCGACCCTTTTCGGGTAACGCCCAAATTATTATTTTGTGTAAAAATAAAAAAGCATCCTGAATTAACAGAATGCTTTTTGTATTTTGAAGTGAATATGTTCTATTCTTGAGCCGCTTCTGCTGCTGGAGCTTCTGCACCTTCTTCTTCTTCGTCATCTTCAACAACTGCTGTTCTAGAAGTTTTAATTTGACATACAACTGTGTTATCAGTATGTAAGAAAGTATATTTTTCGTTTGCTAATTCGCTAACAGCAACTTTATCACCAATTTTTAATGGAGTAATATCTACTTCAATAAAATCAGGAAGGTTTGCTGGAAGTGCTTTAACACGTAATTTACGGTTGTTTCTACGTAAGATACCACCATTTTTAACACCTTTCGAGTTTCCTACTAAGTTTACAGGAATATCTAAAGCGATTTCTTTGTCTTCGAATAACTGGTAGAAATCTACGTGTAAAATTCTGTCTGTTACTGGGTGAAATTGAATGTCTTGTAGTACTGCACTAAAAGTTTCACCACCTTCTAAATTAATCACAACTGTATGCGCATTAGGCGTGTATACTAGTTTTGAGAAGGCTAATTCTGCTGCTGCAAAATGTACTGGTTTGTCTCCTCCGTATAATACGCAAGGAACCTGACCAGCATTACGTAAGGCTTTAGCTGCTTTTTTGCCCACGCTTTCTCTTTGAGATCCGTTGATTGTAATTGATTTCATTTTTAATATATATATTTAATTAATACTCTAATTTGTGTTTTCCTTTTCAGGAAAAATTACATTACAAAACTTGAACTAATAGACGTATTGTTGTGTACCTTATCCATAACCTGAGCAAATAAATCTGCGCAACTTAATACACGAATTTTATCGCTTAATGGTTTTACCGGAATAGAATCGGTTACAATAAGTTCTTCTAATTTTGAGTTTTCTAATTTCTTGTATGCATCACCAGATAAAATTGGGTGTGTACAAATAGCTCTAACGCTTAATGCGCCACGCTCCATCATTAAATCGGCTGCTTTTGCTAGTGTTCCGGCTGTATCAACCATATCATCTACCAACACAACGTTTTTACCTGTTACGTCACCAATAAGTTCCATGTGCGAAATTACATTGGCTTTTGCGCGTTGTTTATAACAAATTACTACATCACTTTTTAACGCTTTAGAATAGGCATAAGCTCTTTTAGATCCTCCCATATCAGGCGATGCAATGGTTAAATTTGGTAAATTTAAACTGCGTAAGTATGGTAAAAAGATAGTAGATGCAAAAAGGTGATCTACTGGCTTTTCGAAAAACCCTTGTATTTGATCAGCATGCAAATCCATAGTGATTATACGTGTTGCACCTGCTGCTTCTAACATTTTCGCTACCAATTTTGCCGCAATTGGCACTCTTGGCTTGTCTTTTCTGTCTTGTCTTGCCCAACCAAAGTATGGTAAAACTGCTGTAATGTGTCTTGCTGATGCTCGTTTTGCAGCATCAATCATTAACAACATTTCCATTAAATTTTCTGGACCAGGGTTTGTTGAACCTATGATGAAAATACGTGCTCCACGTATAGACTCCTCGTAAGAGGGCTGGAATTCTCCATCGCTATAAGTTGAGGTAATTACTTTACCTAGTTTAGCTCCGTATGCTTTAGCGATTTTCTCGCCAAGGACTTTACTTTGAGTACACGCAAAAATTTTAGCTTCTGTTACTACTATGGGCATGGTTAATGTGTTGTTTTATAGGGATAAAAACATCTCTTGTTTTAAACAAGCTGCAAATTTATGGATTTATTTTTACCTAAAATGTATATTGATGCGTATTTTTTGAGTTATATATCGAAAAAATCTATATTTTTGCTGCTCCAAATGCTCAAGTGGTGGAATTGGTAGACACGTCGGATTCAAAATCCGATTCTTCGGAGTGCGGGTTCGATTCCCGCCTTGAGTACTTTTTAAGGCCGTAAACAACTTAATTTTAGTTTTTTACGGTTTTTTTTATGCCGATATTTTGCCGAAAAAACAAGAAAACTTCAATTACCTAAAATTAAAAAAGTTTAGACGCCTTTATAATAGAATTCCCTAAGCGTTTATAAGTTACCTCAGCTCCATTTGCACAAAAATGATAAACCGCTTTCTTTTTTTGCTCAGAAAAAGACAATAAAAAAACATCGTCTACCGAGCAGTTTTGATCTTTAGCGACTTTCTTTTTTACATATCTCATAGAGGAACGACCGCGTTTTAATTGTGATTGAATTTTACCATCTAACCTAGGCTCTAAGTAACCTACTTCTAGACTACATCCGTTTTCACCTGCCGCTTTAAGCGATTCGATTAAAGCGGTTTGCGATTCCGAATCTACAGCATCAAGATACTCCCAAGTATAATCGTTTTTAAGAAACACACGGCGTCCGTCCTCGGTTTTTACAATTTGACCAGTTTGCGAGAAGCTAAAAGATGATACAAGTAAAAATAAGAAGAGAGTAAAGGTTTTCATAAAATAGATATTGTAATTATAGTATTCAAAAATACAGCTTTCAAACCATAAGACAGAAACAATAATGTCATTTTAAAAACTGAAAATTATTTATCTTAATATTACAGCGTTACCCGAAAAGGGTCGGGCTTTCCGCTAAAAGTTTTGGCTCGATGCTCGCCTCGCCAAAAGCTACCGCTGCAATCCCTAACGCGAAAAAAGCCCGCTAACAACACCTTCAACAGGCTATCAACAGACTTTATTTATAAAATTTATCCTCTAAAAAAGAGCGCTACTTAATCAATTTTCCTTTTTCTTTAGCCAATTCGTTACGTTCAATTTTATGCTCTGGGCGTGTCCATTTTGGTTTTTCACCTAGAGATTCAAATTCAGAATCGGTTGCTTCGACAGTTTGTGGTTGTACCTTTTTTGTAAAAGGTTTTTGCGGATTCAATCCTAATAGTTCAAACATTTTCATGTCTTCATTAACATCAGGATTTGGCGTGGTTAATAATTTATCGCCAGCAAAAATAGAGTTTGCACCAGCAAAAAAGCACATGGCTTGTCCTTCTCTACTCATTTGCGTTCTACCCGCACTTAAGCGCACTTGGGTTTCTGGCATAACAATTCTTGTGGTTGCCACCATCCTAATCATCTCCCAAATAGAAACCGGTTTCTCATCTTCAAGCGGTGTGCCCTCTACAGCAACAAGTGCATTAATTGGTGTAGATTCTGGTTGCGGATTTAATGTAGAAAGCGCAACAAGCATACCTGCTCGATCTTCAATATTTTCGCCCATACCAATAATACCACCACTGCAAACGGTAACATTAGTTTTGCGCACATTATCAATAGTATCCAATCGATCTTGATAACCACGCGTAGAAATGACTTCTTTATAATACTCTTCCGAAGAATCTAAATTATGGTTATACGCATACAAACCTGCTTCTGCCAAACGTTGTGCTTGGTTTTCGGTAATCATACCTAAAGTACAACAAACCTCCATGTCGAGTTTATTAATGGTACGCACCATTTCTAAAACGGCATCAAACTCTTCACCATCTTTTACATTGCGCCATGCCGCTCCCATACAAACCCGAGAACTTCCGCTTGCCTTTGCTCGTAAAGCTTGCGCTTTAACTTGTGGCACCGTCATTAAATCGTTGCCTTCAATATTAGTATGGTAGCGTGCAGCTTGAGGACAATACCCACAATCTTCACTACAACCACCAGTTTTAATAGAAAGTAAAGTTGATACTTGCACTACATTAGGATCATGATTTACGCGATGCACCGTGGCCGCCTCGTAAAGCAATTCCATTAATGGCTTATTGTAAATCTCTAGAATTTCTTCCTTTGTCCAATTGTGTTTTGTATCGCTCATAGATTCCATTTTTTTCACTCTATCACAGAAAACGTTTAATTAATTTAAACTATATCGCATACCAAATAATATATTACTAGGCGGCATAGGTACAAAACCAGCTTCAATATAATCGGCATTAAATATATTACTCGCTGTAACGGTAAACTCTAATTGCTTTACATTAACAACTAAAGATGCATCCCAAACATTATAGCTATCACCCGTGGTACGTTGTGCATGCTTGTAAATAATATTATGACTTACATTTTTAAATAACTGCGTACTTAAACGAGTAGTAAAATGATGTTTTAGTGTATTTAAAGAATAACGCGATAATTCTTTATTCTGATTTAAAATATCATCTTCTAAAAAATTATAACCAACAGCCAATGTTTGATTAAACGTATTTAGTTTAAAATTATAAGCGGCATCAACCTCAAAACCTTTAGTATTAACCTCAGTAATATTTGTTGCTGTATAAACAGTTTCTGTTGTGTTTGGACGAATAAAATCGATTAAGTTTTGTGCATCTCTATTGTAAACCGCTACAGAACCAGAAAATCTTGGTGAAAAATATTTAATTCCAATTTCTTGCGCAAAAGCTTCTTCAACCTCCAAATCTGGATTTCCAGCTGTACTTGGATCATTGTAAAACAAATCGGTATACGTTGGTATTCTATAAGTATAACCAATGTTACCATAAGCTTTTACAGCATCACTTATTTTGTAGCCAACATCTAAACCAGGGAAGGCATAAAAATCGAAATCTGAAAAATAAGTAACAGCAACACCAGGCGTAATATCTAATTTATTATCCAACGCTTTAAACTTGTGTTCTAAAAACAAGGTCGTCATAAATCGATCACGATCTCCTAAATTATTACTTGTAATAAAATCTTCAGACATATCGATTCCAAAACCTGTAATACCAGCTTTTGATCTATAAGACCCGTTAACCTCAGCTCCTATTTTATTAGAAATATGTAAATTTCTATAAACCGTTGGATCATTACGTAAATACACATATTCATCCTGGTTTCGTTTCCAGTAAATACGTGGTTTAATTGTTAAATTTTCAGTTTTAAACTGTGTAGAAAACGCAATTAAGCTGTTTTGAGTTTCTTCATATTGATCAGTTCCGCTTTCTCTTGCATAAAAACCATTGGCACCAAACTTTCTCTCTTGAAAAGTAGCGATCATTTCAATAGCTTTTTTGTCTTTGTTGAATACACTTTTTACAAAAAAGTTACTATTATCGTAATCAGTATTATATCGATAACCAGCCGAAGACATTTTGTCGACATGCACAATATTCGATGAATTCTCTAAATCTGTAGCAATGGTAACACCAACGTTTAACTGGCCAAACGAACCTGTTTCCGCTTTAACAGAAACAGTATTATTTAATACTTTTTTAGTAACAATATTAATAGCACCGTTAAAAGCATTTTGCCCAAATATACGAGCAGCAGGACCTTTAATAATTTCAATACGCTCAATAACCTCTATTGGTAAAGCCGCATTCATGGTGTGATGACCTGTTTGTACATCATTCATTTTAACACCATCTATAAGTAAAAGCGTTTGATCAAAACTTCCGCCTCTAATGTATAAATCGGCCTGACTTCCAGCAGTACCACGACGTCTTACATCTATACCAGCTACTTGTTGCAATAAATCTGCTATATTATTGGCAGCACTATTTTTAATAGCTTCTGCAGAAATAATATTTATAGTTCTTGAGTTTTCCTTAAAAGGAAGATTTATTCTTGTCGACGCTACAACTATAGTATCTAAGTCTTGTTTTTGTTGCTCTTGTTGTGCATGCGACATAAATGTGCACATAATAAAAGCAGTTAAAGCGAATGTAGTTTTCATAAAAGTTTTGTTTATAACGCTGCAAAAGTCGTAACTTTCCGGACGAGTTAAGTAGTCCAGTTTTAAAACAATGAATAGTCCGGTTAGTAATCTCTTACAGCAATTAATACAATTTGAAAAAAATACGTCTCAACCCGTATACATTCAAATAGCTCAGCAAATTATAAATGCTATTCAGCGTGGTTATTTATCCATAGGAACAGCATTACCAGGAACTCGTATTTTAAGTCAGAAATTAAAAATCCACAGAAACACCGCTGTTGCTGTTTATGATGAGTTAGCCTCGCAAGGTTGGGTAGAAATAATACCCAACAAAGGCACATTTATTTTGGTTCCGGAGCAAACAACAGCACCTATAAAAGCTACAGCTCACCAAATAGACCAAGTATATCAATACCCAAAAACTACAGGTTTTCCTTTTCAAACATCATTTAATTTAGCATCTACATTACAAACTACAAAGGCAGAATACAGCATAAACGATGGCAACCCAGATTTAACGCTGCATCCGGTTCACGAATTTTCTAGATGGTATAGTGCCGCCATGAAACGGAAATCTTTAATTTCAAAATGGAACCAAACCACAGCAGTATCCTATTCAAAATTTGAAACTCAACTCTGTAATTATTTAAACGCAACTCGAGGGTTTCATATAAAACCAAACAACCTTATAAGTACGCGAAGTACAGAAATGAGCTTATATATTGTTTCTCAGCTTTTAATAAAACCTAAGGATGTTGTTTTGGTAGGCCACTTAAGTAACTATGCCTCAAACATGATTTTTCAGCAAGCCGGAGCAGACATAAAAACAATTCCGGTAGATGAACATGGTTTAGATGTTGATTACATAAGAACTCATTTTATAAAAGGGAGCATTCGCTTTATATACATCTGTGCACATAGGCATTATCCAACTACAGTAACGCTTAGTGCCGAGCGCCGATTGAAATTATTGGAACTAGCCAAAACCTACAAATTCGCTATTATTGAAGACGATTACGATTACGATTTTCAATACAACGGTTCTGCCATGTTACCCATGGCAAGTGCCGATGGTAATGGCGTAGTGGTTTATTTAGGAAAGCTTGGCCAATCGCTATTCCCTAGTTTTCAAACGGGATTTGTAGTAGCTCCCGAAAGTTTAATTTCTGAAGCAAAAAACTATTTGCAATTACTAGACAAGCAAGGCGACATGATACAAGAGCAAATACTTGCCGAGTTAATTCATGAAGGTGAAATATACCGACTGCTAAAAAAAAACATTATAACTTATAAAGAAAGGCGCGATTGTTTATGCGAACACTTAGCCTCCTATTTTAAAAATATTATTACATGGGAAAAACCATCGGGTGGCTTAGCAATATGGCTGCGATTTAACAATAAAATCTCTTTGGTAAAATTGGCTGAAGAATCAGAAAAACTCAACTTATTTCTTCCAAAAACAATACTTTATCAAGACAAAGATACTTGTGCTATCCGTTTTGGTTTTGGACAGCTCAATGAAGAAGAATTAGAGACTGCAATTAAAACTTTAAAAACTGCTTATGACATTGTAGGCTCTGCATCTGGCACAACATAAATAGGGGACACTTTCTCTATATCAAATTCCGTTTTACAAGCTTCACATCTGTATTTATGTTTTGTATAAATTGGTAAAGCAGATATGATAATATTAGTTATGAAAGCAAAAATAAAAGCAAAAAACGCTTTAATATCCTTTATTGTCGAATAAAGTTCGATTTGATCACTTTTACAATTCGGACATTTTATAGCATTACCTTGGTTATCTAAAGAGAATTTATTTATCGATTTTAAAATATGTTCGGCTTCTTCAGCTTGATACGATAATACTTTCAGTTTTACACCACCAATAGCATTACTTACTAAAGGATCGGTATCTATAGTAAGGTTATCGAATAAAAACACCCGAATGCCATCGGCTTCCAAACGACCTTTTATAATTTGTGCTTCGGTAGAATATTGAAATCTGGCTATGGTTTTAAAAGTATCGTTCATATTAATAATTTATTCAAGTTAAAAAAAGCTTAAACACTAACAACATGTAAAATACAACTAAAAAAGTCAACTTTTACACCTTGAATAATTTCATCTAAAACATCGCTTCCATAATAAGCTTTAGAGGATAGTTTCTCTTTTAAAAACAGCTAAAGTTATAAATAGTCTTAAAAAAAAGCCCAAAAATCAAAATAGATTATTGGGCTTTTTAGTTTTATAAAGATTAATCTTTAATTACTTCTCTGAGGTATTATTTTTTTTCAGAAACTACCTCAGCAGCTTCAACATCTTTTCCTTTTAAATACTCTGGTAATTGCATACCAGCCATATCGAACATTTCTTGTAAAGGAGGTACAGATTTGTACATACCAGAAAGAAAATTAGCTGTTGACGATTTCCCGTCTTTTCCGCCACCATTTTCCCAAACAGTAACCTTATCAATTTTAATGTTTTTAATAGCTTCAGATTGCATTCTTACTAGTTCTGGTAATTTATCAGCAACTAAAAGTAGTACGGCATCTTTAGAGTTATTTCCTGCAGCCTTTACAATTTGATCTAAACCAGCAGCTTGTTTCGTTAATACTTCATATAAACCTTGCGCTTCTGCTTGTGCTTTAAAAAGAATTCCGTCGGCCTCACCTTTAGCACGCCTTCTTATTCTTTCAGCTTCCGCCTCAGCGTCAATTTCAACTTTCTTTTTATCAATTTCAGCAGGTACAATGATATCTGCCATTTGAGAAGAACGCTCACGTTCCGCTCTTGCTGTTTCTGCTAATTGTTCCGCAGCATAAGATTCCTCTAGCGCTTTTGCAGATTGCACTTTCTCTGACGCATTTGCTACACGTTCTGCTTCTGCTTCACGTTGACGACGTAAAGAATCGGAATTTGCAACAGCAATTTTCGCCTTATTTTCACCCTCAACCGCTTGCGCATTTGCTGCAGCAACCTGTGTTCTTTCATCTTGTACCGCATTCGCTTCACCAATAGAACCATCTCTAGTTTTTTCGGCAACCGATTTACGTGCTGCATTTATTGCGTGTGCTGCAGCTTCCTTACCTAAGGCTTCAATATAACCAGACTCATCAACGATATCGGTGATATTTACGTTAATCAGTTTTAAACCCACTTTCTTTAATTCTGTTTCTACAGATTGAGAAATGTTAGTTAAAAACTTATCACGGTCATTATTAATTTCTTCAATATCCATAGAAGCCACTACTAAACGTAACTGACCGAATATAATTTCTTGTGCTAAATCTTGAATTTCATTTTGACCTAAACCTAAAAGACGTTCCGCAGCATTTTGCATAACTCCAGGCTCGGTAGAAACTCCAATTGTAAAACGTGATGGCACGTTTACACGAATATTTTGTTTAGAAAGGGCGTTTACTAAATTCACCTCAATAGAAATAGGTGTTAAATCTAGAAACTCGTAATCCTGAATTACAGGTACAATAAAGGCTGCACCACCATGGATACATTTTGCCGATTGTCCACCGCCAACTTTACCATAAACTACTAAAATTCTATCTGAAGGACAGCGTTTATAGCGCCTAACTAGTACTATAAAAAATAAAAAGACGAATAAAATAGCCGCAATTACAGCGATTGGTAAACCCAATTGAAGGTTCTCCTGTACAAAAAGTGTTAGCATGTGTTATTTATTTAGTTGTTCTACAATTAATATTCCGTTTGTGGTAACTTCTTTTACCGATATTACTGAGCCAGATTTAAGGTCTGTTTCCGAGTCTGTTAAAGCTTCAAGTTCTCTTAAAGCACCTTGAACTCTCACATGAGCCTTACCTATAGTTGAGCGTTTAGCTCCAATGGTTAAGTACACTTCGCCTACACTACCAATAGCATTTTTCATTTTTAAAGTCCCGCTATGGTTTAGTTTTTGCATAGAATAAAACATAGCAGCCATAACAGCCATCATGGCTAAACCACAAAGAATGGAAACCATTATCGTTATTGGCTTAGAGAAGCCTGCATCAATACACGCAATACCACTCCAACCAAAAAGAGTAAAAAAGCCAACAAGATTTTTAAAGGTTATAAACTGAAACCCAATACCTGTATCAGCTTCAATTTCGGCATCGGTATCTAAATCTCCCGAATCACCACCAATAAACGTGGTTACAATGGTGATCACAAAAATAAAAGAGCCAATTAATGCAATGCCCCAATAGATTTGTGTAAAAAGCGCCAAGCTGTAAAACCACTCCATAATTTTAGATTTAAAAAAAATTAATAATTAAATGTAATACCTTTTTTACGATCGAACAATTTATTTTGAAAGTATAATAAAAACTACATTCCCTCTAAACACTACAACGATAATAAGTGTGTTTTTCTAACCGTTTCGAGGTCTTTTATTTCAAAAAATTAACTATTGATCTTTAAAAAGCCCATTCGATATTTAGAATCTCACACATTCAAAAAGCAAGACCAAACTTCTCCTTATAAGTAGCTCATATTAATGTTTTGTTACAACAACATTCTAAATAAAGTATTATTTTTAAAATACAACCACTTATAAAGCATTGGCTCTACTTTATTATTCGCACTAAAAAACACCTATCAAGACAGACTTGCTTTTTGATTAAAATTATTAAAAAACACATTTAAACAGAAAAAACAAACAGATTATCGATCTTTTTTATATATTCGCTTCTTAAATTTAAAAACCCAAATCAAAAATGAAAAAATTAATTTTACTTTTAAGCGTTATTACATTAACCTTTAGCTCTTGTAGTAGTGACGACGATTCTCAAGATTCAATTATTGGAATATGGAATTATTACCAAAGTTTTGAAAATGATGAAGAATATGAACTAGACAGCTGTGATAAACAAGACCAATTAACTTTCAACTCAGACGGAACTTATTCTTCAATTACTTATTATAGTGGAAATGATGATACATGCATGGTTGACTATGAATCGACTGGAACTTGGGTAAACCTAGGCGACAATATTTACGAGTTTACAGAGAATGAAGATGACTACACTAGTACAGCAACCATTATTTTTTCTGGTAATACATTTTATTTTATTGATGAAGATGGAGAGGACACATACAAAGAAGTATATATCAAAAATTAATTTTCTTATCGTTAAATAATACAAACGCCTTCAATTGAAGGCGTTTTTTATTTATAAAATCATTAAATTTGCGCACATTTTGAACAGGTCATGATAGATAAAATTAAAGAACTTATTAGCGAAGCCGAATCTTTTAAAGCACAATCGAAAGACGAGGTAGAAGCATTTAGAATAAAATATTTAGGTAAAAAAGGGTTATTAAACGACTTTTTTGCAGAGTTTAAAAATGTGGCAAACGACCAAAAAAAAGAATTTGGCCAAACCATAAATAAACTAAAAAAAACAGCCGAAGATAAAGTAAACGCTCTAAAAGCAGAACTTGAAAGTACCGAAGAAGTAAAAGGTATTTACGGCGATTTATCTAGACCGGGAGAACCGGTTCAAATAGGTGCACGACACCCTATTTCTATCGTAAAAAATCAAATTATAGATATCTTTTCTCGCATTGGATTTAATGTAAGTGAAGGTCCAGAAATAGAAGACGATTGGCACAATTTTACAGCATTAAACTTGCCAGAATACCATCCGGCGCGCGATATGCAGGATACATTTTTTATCCAAACCGATCCAGATATTTTATTACGCACGCACACCAGCTCGGTACAAGTACGTTATATGGAAAACAATACACCACCAATTAGAACCATTTCTCCTGGTCGTGTATACAGAAACGAAGCTATTTCTGCGCGTTCTCACTGTTTTTTCCACCAATTAGAAGGCTTATATATTGATAAAGATGTAAGCTTTGCCGATTTAAAACAAACACTACAACATTTTACAAGTGAAATGTTTGGGAAAAGCGAAATTCGTTTACGTCCATCATACTTTCCGTTTACAGAACCAAGTGCAGAAATTGATGTGTACTGGGGTTTAGAAACAGAAACAGATTATAAAATAACAAAAGGAACAGGTTGGTTAGAAATTGGAGGTTGCGGTATGGTAGATCCAAACGTTTTAGAAAACTGTAAAATTGATTCTACTGAATATTCTGGTTTTGCTTTTGGTGTTGGAATAGACCGAATTGCAATGCTACTACACCAAATTGGTGATATTCGTTTATTAAGTGAAAATGATGTACGTTTCTTAGAGCAATTTAAGAGCGCCTTATAATAAATACGATATTTTAAAACATAAAAAAGCCTATAAATTTAAATTTATAGGCTTTTTTATACTCGGTTTTTATTACTTAAAATTAACCGTATATTCATCTACTATTTCTAGTTCAGTACGAAATGAGAGCACTTTATCGGCAAATTTCTTAAGTCCTTCCATTCTAAATTTATCGGCATCGTCTCGGTAATAAGCATCTAAAGCTTCACGAGAATACGATCGGTATTGCACAGAGTAAGTTACACCTTCAATATCTTCTTCTACCAAAACCTTACTAAGCGTTGCCTTTTCAAACTTACCTGTCCCTAAAACCTGTGGAATATGTTCTTTTATCCAGATTAACCATTCAGCTTCTATAGACTCGTCGATGTTTGAAGTTACGTTATATATTATCATAGTTTCTATTTAAAGCCGCAAAATTAAAGCTCCTAGTTACAATACCCAAATTACTCTTGGTTTATTGTTAAAATCGCGTAGATTAAGCTTTGAGATTAGTTTATAGCATCGCCACGTAAAGCTCTAAATTTCTTTCGTGCTTCAACAAAATAAATACTATCGGGATGGCTAAAAATAATCTCTTCGTAAAGCGGTTTGGCTTTATCTGGCTGCTCTAAGTAATTCATGTACAATTCAGCCAATTTAAATAAGGCATTATCAATTAAAATACCTTCTCCATAATTTTCAATTATAGATTTATAGTTACTCTCGGCTTTTTCAAATTGTTGTTTTCCTTCAAATAATTCTGCTTGCTTGTACAAAGCCTGAGCAATAATAGGCTCCGTTTTATGCGCGGCCAAAACCTCGCTTAACAAACTAATAGCTTCATCATTTCTATTCTGAAAGGCCAACAAATCGGCTTTAGCATAGATTTTTAGGGCAGTTTGTAGAGAATCTTCATATTTATTGTCTGTTATTAACAGCTTCAAGTCTAATGCATCATTAGCGATTAATTGCGATGTTGATGATTTTAAAATTTTTAATTGAGATTCTGCCCACTTAAAATCACCTTTATAATAACTTGTTTTTGCAACTTTGTACCTGGCTTCTTGAGATATTTCACTGTTTTTTAAGCTTCGCTGAATTTGAGTATAATAAATTAAAGCTTGATTAAATTTTTCTTGAAGCACCAATATATCACCCAATTCCAACTTCACCTCAGCCTTCTGAAATTCTGTTAAAGATAGTTTTAAAGACTTTTCTAAAAAGGAAGTCGCCTTAGTTGTTTCATTCTTATAAAATGCTAAAAAATGCGCATAAGCAATTTGAAGTTTTAAGGTTTGAGAAACCGAACCAAACTCTTCAAACAACTCTAAATACTTAGCCTCAATAGCTTCGTAATTTTCTTTAGAACTTACTTTCTCTTCTAGTTGTAATAAATGGTAATTTGCCGACACCTTTGTGCCAGTATCTTGAGCTTTTTCTATAAGGTATGTGTAAATTTCTTTAGCCGTTTCGTATGCTTTTTCATTAGTTGCAATTACCGCCAAATCAGCTATTCTGTTTAAACTTTCTGGCTGACGATTAAAAATGGCCTTTTCTTGAACAAATGCTTTTTTAATATCTTTTTGCTGCACAAACAACCAACTTAATAGCTCGTTCCATAGCAAATCTGGAGTTTGCTGTGCTTTTTTTAATAAAATTTTTCGGAATATTATATTATTCTCATTATCACTATTTTCACTTATAAAATCGTTAATAGACCGTTTGATATTATTTACAGTAAACGGATTAGCCTCAACATAATCTATATAACTGGTAAA
This sequence comes from Algibacter lectus, assembly GCF_900112395.1. Lineage (GTDB taxonomy): Bacteria > Bacteroidota > Bacteroidia > Flavobacteriales > Flavobacteriaceae > Algibacter > Algibacter lectus. Next base: position 224,546 of record NZ_FOLN01000003.1, on the reverse strand, counting down.
CATTTTTTCAACTTTACCTTGCTCTCCATACAACTGAGCCAATTGTAAATCGAAATTATATTTAGGGTTTAAAGCCACACCTTTTTCATAAGCCAAAATAGCTTCATCTAGCAAACTATGATTTTGAAACCCCTTTGCTACAGAAAACACATTGCTAGCCCGTAAATCGATACTTTCTAAAGCTTTATTATACTGAAGCCTTGCATTTACGGTATCTTTTTGCAACTGAAAATTATAGCCTAAATCGACTAAAAACCCAGAATACGCAATATCCTCCATCACCTCTAGCAAAAAAGCTTCTGCCTCGGCATATTGCTCTAATTGCTGATGCGTTTCTACAATAGCATTTATATTTGTTAAGCTTGTTGATGGCCCTTCATAGATTTTTTTATACTCAGCTAAAGCCTTTTTAAAGTCACCGTTTTTAAAATATTCCCTCGCTAAAATATCAGATTGCGAAAAAATATTCGTGCTTATAAACAAACAAAGTATTAAAAAAATTCTCATGTTGTAAATATAACAAATGTGCTTTTGTGTTATTGTGATCCTGGGTATTTTTTATGCTAGGTTTAAAAATTATTAAATAATAAACCTAGCGTTTGTTTTTATTGCGCTTATCTCTTTTAATTTTCCAAGGTGCATTTTTCTGCCAATCTCCAGCCATAATACAACCATAAGGTAAAACCTCATCAATGACTTTACCTAAGCCATATTCGTCCATTTGAGCCCTTACCGTATTTGCATTTTTGTAAGCAGAAGGTAACTCGGTAATATCAATTTCCTTTGAAAAAAACCGAACATCCAAACCTCTAGTTTCTTCTTTAAAAATTTGCATAGTGGTTCCTGTTTTGCTTTTTCTATGTTGCGTTCTACTTACGTTTCGACCAGCACCATGAGGTGCAAATCCTAAATTGTTTGCTGTTGTATCTCCTTCAACAATTAAAACCGGTTCACTCATGTTCAAAGGGACTAACCTTGGACCTGTAATATCTGGCATAAACTTAGCATCCAGAGGTGTTGCACCTTTAGCATGGTAAAACAAATCACCATCTTTAAAAACGAAGTTATGCTCGTTCCAGTATCTGTTCTCAATGGCTATCTCTAGTGTTTCTGCTACAGCATTATGTAACACCTCATGGTTTAATTTTGTCCAATCTCTTATGGTTTGTAAGGCATTCCAATAATCTTGACCTTCTTCTGTTTTAAACGGAATCCACGCATTTTGTTTCATTGTTTCTGGCGATAATTCTTTTCTAAACCGTTCGGCAACCTTCATACCTTTATCATATAATCTCGCTCCTGGACCTCTTGATCCGTGGTGCGTAATCATCATTGTATTTCCTGTTTTTTTAGATTTACCTACAAACAAAAAATGGTTGCCATCACCTTGAGTACCTAAATGAGTTCTTGCTATTTGAATCATTTGCTTATCTTTTAAGAACACGTTAGCCTCAAAAGCATCCAATAATTCCTTTGGAAATCTAAATTGAGAATCTCTATCACGTCCGCCAGGACCAAAGTGTGTATTTGCATGAGCTGCATCCAAAATAGCTTTTGGATCTGCTTTACCAAAATCGGTTAGCATTACAGAACAGCAAATATCCGCACTATGCATTCCTGGGTGAATTGCATTTTTAGCAACTGCAACACCACCAACTGGGATTATTCCATCTGGTCCCGTTGGGCACGCGTCTGGCATAATAGCGCCTCCAACTAAAGTAGGTGTTTTCATTAAGGTTTGCATGGAGTTAACCACTTTAAAAACGTTGTCTTTTTCTAATTCGTTTTCGGCTTTAATATTGATTGCAAAATCAACTGATTTTGTATGTAACCCGATTGGATCGGGAGATTTGAATTGCTCTAAATAATTAGATAGTTCAACCTGAGATAATGTGTTGTTGTTAATATATTGAATAGCGTCTTTCATCCATTTTCCTTGTCTGAATCCTAAGGCTATTAAATCGTTTCCTGTTATTTGTGTTTTCATTGTTTCTTTAATTTTATGATTCTAAAACTAGTTTAGAATTAAATAAATACTTAGCAAGTACACCCGCGTAAGCGATTGATGCGGTATCCTTTTGCTTTTTCTGCAAAAGATTTAGCGGAAAGCGCGACCCAAACTTTTTTCTGGTTTGGGTTACGCCATAATTTTACTTATTTACAGAGAAAATATCTTTTAATTGTTCGATTACGTTACCGTTTCCAGCCACTGTAATTTCGCCAATTTTATCAGCAATTTTCTCTACATATTCCATCTCTTTTAATTTAAACAACATGCTGTTGTCTTCCATTAATTTTGCAGTGTTCAACAAGCTGCGTGTAGATGCGGTTTCTTCCCGTCTTGTTACTACATTGGCTTGCGCTTTTTTCTGAGCGATTAATACTTGGTTCATGATTTCTTTCATGTCTCCTGGCAAAATCACATCTCTTAAGCCTGCATGTAAAACGGTTACACCTAACTTTTGTGCTTGTGTTTGCACATCTTCTACTACTGCTTTTGCAATGTTGTCTTTTTGATCTAACAACTCGTCTAAAGTGTAAGCTCCAATAAAAGACCTTAATGCTAATTGCAAGTTGGTGTACAATTGTTTTTCGTAATCTTTGTTGCGCAATAAAGCAGTTTCGATATCTGTAACTTTGTACTGTGCGTAAAAATTAATGCGCACAGTGGCTTTGTCTTTGGTTAACAATTCTTGACCTCCAACTTCTAATTGTAATTGACGTAAATCTGCTTTCGCAATTTTAATAGTTTGATTATTTCTCCAGTAGTGGTATGTACCATGATCTAAAATTTTATCAAACGTATCATCAATAATTAGAACTGCTTTTTCATGTGCTGCAACTTCAAACGTGCGAATATGTAGACGCAAAGCATTGTTGGTATACAAAGCTTTATTTATTGTTTCTGGAATAGTAATATCGCTTAAATCTACGGTGATAAATCTATAGCTTACTAGGTCTCTCCAAAAAGTGTGTCGTCCTGCTGTTAATACGTTTTTAAAGTTATTATTGCTATACACTAATACCATTTGATTGTCTTCTACATTAATAACGTGCAACATATCTGCCAACGTTTGATCTTTAAGTAAAACCTCCAATGCTGTTGGTGTATTAAAGGCTAGGTCTAAGCTATAAACTAATACATGTTCATTAAACTTTAACCAATGTGATCCTTGGGTAATAACACATTTGTAATTACCATTTTTAAATACTAACCCTACTTTTCCTGCATGAATTCTTACTCTTTTCATCTTATTTGATTTTTAATGTTCTGTTATTTTTGTTTTTTTATTCAGAACTATTAATTATTTATAATAGAATTTCAGTCAAGCTGAAATGACTATTCTTTATTAAAACAAAGCAAAAGCAAACCATCTTTTTAAATACGGAAAGACAATTGATTTAAAGCGATTTAGGTAGCGTTTTATTGAAGATTAATTAATTGCAATTTGAATAATTTTCAAACTGTATTTTAACTAATGATTCTTTAAAAGAATACCTAAGGCATCTAAAAATACATTTGTATTTCAAGGTATTTTCCGGACTGCTGCAACAACAAGTTGTTTTAGCGAGTTTACCTTTACTTTGTTTTTTGCCTTTTTTAAGTGAGACACACTTGGTGGTCGATTTTTATAAGTGACCTTCTTCGTGAAATAATGGATTTTGAGTCCATTGTCTTTGACCGCTCGACCACAAGATCATTTCGATCTTGGCAGGATTCGAACCTGCGATTGTTTCTATTGCTTAACCGGACTTAGCTACTTCAAATTAATGAAGGCAGGATTCGAACCTGCGTACATAGAGGAGATTATTTATTTGGCTAAATAACCGAAAGCCTTCAAGTCAAGTTGAATATAAAAACCTGATGCGAAACCGCAAGGATTTATACAATAGTGCTATACTGAAACACAGAACAAGACTTGCTTGATGTGGAAGTAGTAGGACTCGAACCTACATGTTCATTTAAGAAACGAGAGTTACAGTCTCGCGAGCCAACCAATTGCTCAATACTTCCAATTTTAATATTTTAAAGAACTTTTATTAAGCTCCACCAGCGTCCTTGTCTGGTGGAGCAACTTCTTTTTAAAGTCTGATTCCAAAAGACTTCCTTTTAATTACCCTGCAAATATTACAGGTTGTTGCGCAATCTTTTTGCGTAGTAATAATTAATTTCATTTATTTTTCTTCTTTTTACACTTTTTCTTCTTCGCTTTGCTTTTAGACGGTTTCTTTTTAGGCTTTATTTTGCTTTTGTTTCTAGATATTTCTAAATCTATATAGCTTATAAAATCGTTATTAAATCCAAATTGCTTCGCTGTTTTAAGCGCTTTAATTGCCTTTTTGTTCTCTTGCTTTATTTCAAAAAGCCGACCTTGTTTCTCCCAAATACAACCTTTATCAACACCTTTTATGGTTAAGGCAAAATCGATTAGTTTTTGGGCTTCTTCTAAATCTTCATTATCTAGTAACACTTGAATGTACCTTGGATATACTTTTTGAAAATCCATATTGTTAGCTAAAGCTTCGGCATAATATTGCTTTGCTTTGTCGTAGTCGCCTAATTGCTCTGCCTGTAAACGTGCCATTAAGTATAAAGCGTAAGCATTATTACTTTGGTAAGACAAGGCGTAATTTAGATTTTCTACAGTTTCTTCTAACTCATACGGATAAGCATCTATAGCTTTAAGCACGTAGTTGTTTAACAAATTCGTGTCCATTGTTTTATTTTTGTTTTTTGATTTTAGACAATTATTAGAGCCACTCAAGATTGTGTTTTGAGCAACAAATAATATCTACTTATAACTGTTTTTGGAAATATGTTTAGCAGGCTTGCTAATGACTGGAAATAAAAAATCCGAAACAGTTTTTAACTTGCTTCGGATCTTTCATTTATAAAATTGAAAAGTTTATCTAACGATAATCACGAAGCATCACAAAAGGCATAATGCCTTTAGGATCGATTTGATATGTTATAAATAAACTCATAGTTTCTAATTTTTAATTCAACTTGATTTTGGTTGAAATGCGTTGCAAATATCTAAATTTATTTTCGACTTCTCCAAATTTATTTTTCTAACCAGTTAAAATTTAGCTTCATAATACGAAGTATTATATTTTTTTGAAAAAAGCAAATATTTTTTGAATGAAGGTATACTCTTTTTCGTTTACAGTGTTTTTCAAAGAACTATCAGTAGAATTTAAATTATTTTTTTGTTCCGTACTGTTCTCTTCAATTTGTTTCAACAGCTCTATGCTTTCTTCTATGCTTTTTGCAGATTCAAACTTAGTAATCACAGAAATAGCAATCCCTTTTAGCTTAATATCAATATCTTTTTCGCTAGTATATTCATCTTCAAAATATTCATATGAATTATAGACATCATAAAATTCCCAAAAAGGATTTAATTCAGTGTAATAATCAAAATCGGAAATAATACCTACAACAGATTTTTTAATATTCTTAGAAGCTTCAGCGTTTTTTATTTTTATACAATTTTGTAGTAACTTAACAACTAACAGCTCTTCATCTGTGAAAATACTAGCCGTTATTTCTTTTAGCTCCTTTATCGATTTCGCTTCTCTATAATTGATATTGATTATGTTAAAAAATAAAGAATCTGCTTTTATTTTTTGATTTATATATTCAGAAGAATACAACCAATTTTCAAATTGAGAAACAGCTATTTTCTCAGTTAACACATCAAATATTTTTAGTTTTAAAGCTTCCATAATTTTAATATTTGATACAAATTACTCATATGTATACGCAATCTTTTTGCGCACTAGATATTTTCTCATAAATTAGAAGAAATTTTTTTAGAAAATGGCTGTAAACAAAAATGCATTAATTCGATATAAAACAATAGATAAATGCCTTCAAAACAACTTTAAGCAATGGACACTTAATGATTTAATTGAAGCTGTTTCTGATGCTTTATATGACTATGAAGGTAAAGATATTGATGTCAGCAAACGTACAGTACAACTAGATCTACAAATGATGCGTAGTGACAAACTAGGCTACAATGCACCAATTGTAGTTTATAATAGAAAGTTTTATAAATACGATGCCGACGATTATAGTATTACTAACAGCCCAATTTCCAACCAAGATTTAACTAAGTTATCAGAAGCGGTTTCTTTCTTAAAACAATTTCAAGGTTTCTCTCATTTTGATGAGTTAAGCAGTATGGTTCAAAAACTAGAAAATCATGTTTACACACAGAAAACAAATGAAAAATCACTAATAGATTTTGAGAAAAACGAGAACTTAAAAGGCTTAAAATATTTAGATAAACTCTATCAGTATATTTTAAAGAAAGCAGCGATAGACATTACTTACCAATCTTTTAAAGCTAGACAAGAAAGCACATTTACATTTCATCCATATTTACTAAAAGAGTTCAGAAACCGCTGGTTTATTATTGGAAAAAGAAACAAGAATGAAGGCTTAATGAATTTAGCTTTAGATAGAATTATTGCTTTAAATAAAAGTGAAAATAGTTTTTTACCTGACGTAACATTTGACTCAGAAACCTATTATAAAGATGTTATTGGGGTTTCTGTAAGTCCGCATTTAGAACCAGACCCTGTATTGCTTTACGTGAATCACAAACACGCACCTTACGTTTTAACTAAACCATTCCATCATTCGCAAAGAGAAGTAAGTCGCGATAATTATGGTGTAACAATCGCTTTAGACGTACAGCTTAATTTTGAACTTGAAAAAGAAATTTTAGGTCTAGGGGAAGGTGTAAAAGTAATTGCTCCCGAACGCTTAAAGCGAAATATAAAAGAGCGCTTGTATGATGCTGTAGATGCTTACGAAACTGAAATTAACGACAAAAACCTACAAACCATTGCAAAACGATTAGAACATAAAGGTTTTGGAATTCTAAACCATATCTATACCAAAAGAGACATTAGAAAACTAAAAACTAATCTTGATAGTTATATAAAAGAACATAACGAGCAAGCTTTTGGCATGCGTGAAGTATTAAAAAAAATCCCAAAATTAAAAGACACTTTATTTAACAAGAATTTTAAAAAGCTAATTAAATCGATTGATAAAGATGTGTTCTTAACTAAAGCTATTTATTTTGATAAATCTCCAAAAGACAATTGGTATGTAACCTGGCATCAAGATGTACCCATAAATGTCTTGGAAAAAATAGAGGTTGATGGTTTTAAATCATGGACTAATAAAAAAGGAGTCATAAGTGTTTGTCCTCCTGAAAATATTTCTAAAAATACGTTTTCAATACGTATCCATTTGGATGATACTACAAATAAAAATGGGGCTTTAAAAGTGATTCCGGGCTCACACAATAAGCGTTTAAATGATGAAGAAATAAAGCTTATTTCTAATAATTCAATTCCTTTTATAAGCGAAATTGCAGCAGGCGGTGTTCAATTAATAAAACCATTATTATTGCATGCTTCTTCTCCAACAATTGTTCAAAAACGTCGTCGGGTATTACATTTAGAGTTTTCTTCTATCAAATTACCTAATGGCTTGCAATACGCAGAACACCAAACCCTATAACATAAAAAAAGCACCCTAAAAAGGGTGCTTACATTATATAACATAGATTAAACAATTATTGATTCATTTTTTTCATGGCATCAATAAAATCATCTAAATCCGTACCGCTATTAACTAAAGTCAATGCTTTATCCACAATATACTTTACATTATCAGCATGAAAACCAAGCCCTAAAGCTATTTTTCTAAGTAAAATTTCTTCGTGATCGCCCTTAATATGATCCACATAAACCATACGTGCTAAATCATATAAACGCTCTAAACGACGATCGTAAGATGTTGGAGGGTTAATTGGGTGCGATTTATAATCCTCTAATATCAAATTAAAGTCACCTTCACCAATATCTAAATTACGAGCTAATCGCTCTAAAAACGCTTGTTCCTCAACTGTAATCACGCCGTCATCCATTGCAATTCTTACAATTGCAGCAAAATGATCCTCATTACGCTTTTTAAAACCACTATCAAATAAATCTGAAAACGACATATCTTTTTTCTTTTTTAAGTGATGCAAACCTACATATTTTTTTTAATATTATAAACCGAAATTTCAAATATTTGGGCGTTACCACAAGGGTCGGGCTTTCGGCAGTCGCTCTCTTCGAGGAGCTTCAACAAACGCCTCAATCCTTAACGCAGCAATCGCTACTTAAAAAACAATGTAAATTTACTAGAAATAGCAGGCTTACTTTTTATAAAACCTTTGCTCTACTTAGGTATAGTAAAGAAAAACGTGGTGCCTTTATGCACTTCAGATTCAAACCAAATTTGACCACCCAAAGACTCAACTATTTTTTTACAAAAAGACAAACCAATACCTGTTCCCTCATATTCTTCACGAGAATGCAGCCTCTGGAAAATAGAGAAAACTTTACTTTTATGCTTTTGAGAAATACCAATACCATTATCTGCTACCTCAAATTGCCAAAAGTTTTTGTTCTGCGGACCGTAAATAACGGTTTTAAAACTAATAACTACCTCAGGGTCTACATCTGCTTTTTTAAACTTAATGGCATTATTTATTAAATTCTGAAAAACCCCTCTAAGCTCAACCTTACTACCTAAAACAGTCGGTAAATCTCCGTAGGTTACTTTGGCATTAAAGCGCGTAATAGCATTCGCAATATCCAACGTTATTTCTCCTAGTAAATCATTACAATCAATCTCAGTTTTCTCTTTAGATTTACCTAATTTAGAATACTCCAGCAAATCGTCTATCTGGGTTCGCATGCGTTCGCTAGATTTATCTATAAACTCCATACTCATCATAGCATCATCATCGAGTTTTCCTTTATAATCATCTTTTAACAAAGCAATAAGCCCAGAAATGGTTGCCAAAGGCTCTTTTAAATCATGACTTGTGATATACGCAAACTCTTCTAATTCTTTATTCTTAGAAGCTAACGTAAAAGACTGGCTATATATCGTGTTGTTCTTCTCCTTTAAAACAGTATTTAATCGCTTTGTACCATAGTAATTTCTCAATATCACCCAAACCAATATTACAGCAAAAAGCACCAATGCCAATAACAAGTAATTAATTGTGCGCTGTGTATTCAGTTTTTCATTAATTTCTTTAGCTTTCAACTCCTTATCAAGTATATCTTCTCTTTGTTGAACAAGAATAACGTTCTGCTTTTCTATCTCACTATTACTCTGCGCAATTTTTTCTTGCTTGTTTTTAAGCGAATCTACCTGCTTTAAAATACGCTGCTCCAGCTCGCTTTCGATAATTAATTTATCGGAGTATTTTTTCTTTTGAAGCTCAGAAAGCGATATAAGTTCCTTAATTTCATTTTCTTGATTTGCTAAAGATTTGTTTTTATTTTTTAACAAATTTTCTTTATCGCCTATAGTTTGTTTTTGGCCTTTAATCTCCTCATCTTTAAGCTTAATATTACCTTCTACTTCAGATAATTTATCTTTAGTTTTAGCTAAAGTATCTTCAGAATTCTGAAACAACTGTTTCCATTTTTCTATAGTCGAAATAGCATTTTTGCGAAGATTGTAGTACGCAGTAATATTGCTGCCTCGCATAAGTTTCTCATTAATTTCATATTGAAAATCATTGCCTACATTAACAATATTAATCATAGAAGAATTAAACGGGTAATTCTCCGTAATAAGTAAAGTATTACTGCTCGATATTTTATTTAAAACATACGAAATATCAAAATTCTTATCATAATTAGTGTAAACAACATCTACGTTTTTAATATCTTTTACACGACTAAAACTAACCACTTTAACTGGCTTATTTTTAATTTCCCTTTTTTGCGCTAAGCTTTTTAAATCTATAACAGTACGATCCTTACCCAAAACCCCAATAACAAAATTTGGATCTGTATGCGTATCACCATAAAGTGTTTGCTCTGCAACATTGAATATAAAAATAGCTCGCTTAAGTCGTTTTACCTGCTCGTTATCTGTGTTTTGAGCATATGCTTGCATAGCCATTAGACACAACAGCATTAAAGCATATTTTATTAAAACATTAGATTTCATAACATTATAAACGTAACAATATTTTAGCAAATACGTTGGCGCCGTTTACACCAAATTGCTGCACACGCCTACTGTAAACCAAACTTCCATTCACCGTATTAGCCGAGTGTGTATGCTTGTTTGGGTATACATCAAAAATATTATTACACCCAACTGTTGCTTGTAGCCAATTCTCGTAATTATAAGTTACATACAAATCGGTTACAAACTTTGGATCGAATTTTTGATCGCGAGTTTCAACATTACCCGTAAACTCATTAAACTCCCAATTACTTGAATCACCATCATCTGGGTGAATATACATTACGCTTCCAAAATAAGTACCCACTAAATTGAATTTAAAATCATTAATTTCATAATTCAAATACGAGTTTATCTTCACTTTTGGTTGAGCAGACTCTATTCTAGAACGCTCTTCTCTGTTAAATAAAGATTCAATATCACTATCTACAATATTACTTCTATTTACTTTAGTCACTTTGGTTTCAGTAAAATTAGCCGAAACCTTTCCGCTTAATTTACCTGCTCCTATTTGATTTTTGTAATGGAAAGACATTTCTACACCATTAGTTCTTGAATCTATTGCATTGGCAAAAAACTGAGCAGCCGTAACATTAAACGGCGCCAATAAATCTTCGTAACCCTCATCAAACTGTCCTGATAGCACAATTCGATCTTCAATATTGATATTATAATAATCAAAAGAAAGCGTGTATTTATTTTCTATTTTAGTACTTAAACCAAGGCTAAAATGTTTTGATAATTCTGGTTTAAGCTTGCTTACCTCAAAAGCATCGGTTACCAAAGTACTTTCATGGTTAAACGTACCAACCTGACTAATATCCCCATCAAAAAACTGTGTGCTAATTTTTTGAAAAAACACTTGATGCATAGATGGTGCTCTAAAACCTGTAGAATAACTAGACCTCAACGAAGTCTTTTTACCAAACTTATATCGAGCAGAAAGTTTCCAAAGTGAGTTTTCTCCAAAATCGTTGTTAGATTCATATCGAAACGCACCTTTTATAAGCATCGGCTCAATAGGCTTCAACTCAGCATCAACATATCCAGAAGCATTAGAACGGTAACGAATAAGTTCATCTTGTGGTTGTATACCAGGAAATACTTGAGCACCTATAATTTTAGGTCTTAATTCTCCATTTTCATCTTCATACATTACATCACCATTAATATACGAATCTTCTTCGCCAGAAATAATCTCGTAACGCTCCACACGTAGTTCGCCTCCAAAGGCCAAGTTAAGTCCCTTCATAACATCAAAAGGTCTGCTAAAATCTAAATTAGTGGTATTAAGTTCGTATTGATAACCACCAGATTTAAACGTTCTAGGTGAAATAACACCAAGCGATGCATTGTTAGAATTGTTAACCGTAAAATCTATACTATTAGACCCCATGGAATGACTAAAGTCGATATCCCAACCATTTTTTTCGCCTCGAATCCCGAAGGTAACGGCATCATCTTGAATGTTTGTTAAAATTTCTGGTGAAAATCCATTTGGATGAAGCTCTTCTACAACACGATCGGTTTCTCCAGGAAAACGATAAAACCCTTTTGAAGTACCTTCTCTAGAATTACGCCCACCAAAAAAGTAAAGATTAGCTTTATCAAAAAGTGATAATTCACCATTAAATGCTAAAGCCGAGTTTCTAGTTGCAGCACTACCAACTTCCATCACTTGTTGATTTTTATAACCTGTTTGAGAGAAAAAATCGTTATCTTCTATCAATTGGCTATCCAAGACATCATCATTATCAACATAAACATTTCCGGTATAGTTGCCTGCTCTATTTGTAGCTCCTCTATCTCTAAACTCTCCGGTAATATTTATAAAACCTGTATTACCTATTTTTAAACCAAAATTTCCACTAAAATAATGGTTAACACCATCTTTTTCTGTATTGATTTTAGTTCCTGTATCAATATCGATAACATCCGTTTGTTTCTTTAAAACAATATTAACAACTCCTGCAATAGCATCCGATCCGTACTGAGAGGTTGCGCCATCTCTTAAAATTTCAATATGATCGATTGAAGATACCGGTATCGCATTAAAATCCGTACCCACACTACCTCTACCAATAGTATTATTTACATTTAGCATAGACGATGTATGGCGACGCTTTCCATTTATTAAAACCAAAAGTTGGTCTGGCCCTAAACCTCGTAAAGTTGCCGGATCGATATGGTCTGTTCCATCGGAAACCGTTTGTTGGGTAGAATGAAACGATGGCACTAAAAACTGTAGTAATTCACCTAATTCAAAATGAGATGAATTACTTATTTCTTCGGGGGTTATAATCTCAATAGGCACCGTAGTTTCTAAAGCAGATTGCGGTTTAGATCGTGTACCTAAAGACACGGGCTCATCCGCAGAAAACCCCGTTTCTAAACGAAAATCAGCAGTAACACTATCTCCAACCTTAAGCGAAATGGACTTACTTTTACTATTATACATAATGAAGGATGCTGCTATCACATAATCTCCTTCCTCAAGCTCTAGTTTAAAATCACCGTTTATATTGGTAGTTGTTTGTACTTCGTAACCTTCAACACTAATTAAAGCTCCTGGCAAAGCACCAAAAGCATCCGAAACATTTCCTTGTACAGAAGCTCTATTTTGCGCACAAATAGTAGCACTAACAAATAAGCATATTAATAGAGTTATTCTTTTTTCCATGTGGACTACTTCTCAAAATTCAAAGCTTCATCTAAAAGAGTTACAGACAATGGTTTGTTTATATAACCATCTATAAAGCAAGAAGCCTTTGCTTTTTCTTGATCATTCGGGTTGGATGACGTGGTTAACATAATAATTTTAATACTAGATGTAAATTCTTTATCTAGCTTACTATATTCTTCTATAAACTCCCAACCATTCATGGCCGGCATATTAATATCAAGAAAAATAACCTCTGGTTTTTTAACTAAACCCTCCATCGCTTTTTGTAGATAAACCAACGCATCAGCGCCACTATTTACAGACTGTATAGAATTAAATGTATTATGTTTTTTTACTATTTTTTCGTTATAAAAATTAGTAAACTTATCATCATCGATAAGTAAGGTAGATTGGTAAGGGACCATTGAGAGTTTTTTGCTATTTCTTTTTTTTAAAAATTCTCATCTTATTCAGATAAAAAATGCAAATTACTCAATATGCTCTTAACTTTCTAGAGATTTCATTAAAAAATACAAAAGAGTCTCATTTTAAAAACATTTTAAAACTTATCTTTGCACTCGTAAAACCCTAATTACGTGAGTAAATCTATCCTCTCGCAAACATATTTACAGACTTTGCAAAAGCAGAATCTGCAAAATGCTGTTGCCAAAAGCGAAAATAAAATACACCTTACCGGCTTAGTTGGCTCTTCGCTATCTTTTATAATATCAAGTATTTTCAAGGAATCGGACAAACCTTTTCTTATTGTTTTTGATGATAAAGAAGAAGCCGCTTTTTATCTAAACGATTTAGAGCAACTTTGCAATGATAAAGACGTACTATTCTACCCTGGAAGCTATCGCAGACCCTACGAAATAGAAGAAACCGATAACGCCAACGTACTTTTACGTGCCGAAGTTTTAAACCGTATAAACTCGCAAAAAAAACCAGCCATAATTGTTACTTATCCCGATGCCCTCTTTGAGCAAGTAGTTACCAGAAAAGAGCTAGAACGCAATACTTTAAAAGTAGCAGTAAACGATAATTTATCAATCAATTTTGTAAACGAAGTTCTTTTTGAATATCAATTTAAACGTGTTGACTTTGTTACCGAACCTGGAGAATTCTCGGTACGTGGTGGTATTATTGATGTATTTTCGTTTTCTAATGATGAGCCTTATCGTATTGAGTTTTTTGGGGACGAAGTAGATAGCATTAGAACCTTTGATGTGGAAACACAGCTTTCCATAGATCAAATAAAAAAGATAAACGTTATCCCAAACGTTGCCAATAAACTTCTAGAAGAAAAACGCCAAAGCTTCCTTAAATACATTGCACAAAAAACAGTAGTTTGCTTAAAAAATGCGGACTTAATTTTTTCGAGAATTGATGATTTTTACAACAAAGCAGAAATTGCTTATAAAAATTTATCTTCGGAAATAAAACAAGCCCAACCAAATGAACTTTTTTGCAATTCAACCTTATTAAAAAAGCAATTACTCGATTTTTCTATTATTGAATTTGGTAGCACGTCTATAATGACGAAAATTGGTAGCGTTGTACAAAAAGTAGAATTCAAAACCACACCGCAACCATCTTTTAATAAAAAATTCGATTTATTAATTGAAGATTTAAACAGCAACCACAACAAGGGTTACACAAACTACATTGCCTGTGTAAGCGAGCAACAAGCTAAGCGTTTTCATGATATTTTTGACGATGTTGAAGGCGAAGTATCTTACCAAACTATTGTACTTTCACTGCACCAAGGCTTCATAGATCACGACACCAAAATAGTTTGTTATACAGACCATCAAATTTTTGAACGTTACCATAAATTCAACGTAAAAAATGGTTATGCTAAAAAACAAGCCATTACTTTAAAAGAACTTACAAACCTAGATATTGGCGATTATGTAACACATATAGACCATGGTATTGGACGTTTTGGTGGACTTCAAAAAATTGATGTTGAAGGCAAAAAACAAGAAGCCATTAAATTGGTTTATGGAGAGCGCGATGTCCTTTACTTAAGCATCCATTCCCTACATAAAATCACCAAGTTTAACGGTAAAGACGGAAAACCGCCTAAAATTTACAAACTAGGCAGCACAGCCTGGAAAACCTTAAAACAAAAAACCAAAGCACGTGTTAAGCACGTTGCTTTCAACTTAATAAAACTTTACGCTAAGCGAAAAACAGAAAAAGGCTATCAATACAATCCTGATAGTTATATGCAACATGAATTGGAAGCTTCTTTTATTTATGAAGATACGCCAGACCAAAGTAGTGCTACCGCTGATATAAAGGTCGATATGGAAAGTGAACGTCCAATGGATCGTTTAGTATGTGGTGATGTTGGTTTTGGTAAAACCGAAGTTGCTATTCGTGCCGCTTTTAAAGCCGTAGACAACGGCAAACAAGTCGCTGTTTTAGTACCAACAACCATTTTAGCATATCAACATGCCAAAACATTTCGTGAGCGCTTAAAAGACTTCCCTGTAACGGTAGATTATGTTAACCGTTTTAGAACAGCAAAAGAAAAACGCACCACTCTAGAAGGTTTAGAAAAAGGTAATGTAGACATCATTATTGGCACACACCAACTTGTAAATAAAAATGTAAAATTTAAAGATCTTGGTTTATTAATTGTAGATGAAGAACAAAAATTTGGAGTTGCTGTAAAAGAAAAACTAAAAACATTAAAAGACAATGTTGATGTATTAACATTAACCGCAACACCTATACCTCGTACGTTACAATTTAGCTTAATGGCTGCCCGAGATTTATCAGTTATTACAACACCACCACCAAACCGATATCCTATAGAAAGTCATGTTATTCGTTTTAACGAAGAAGATATTCGTGATGCGGTGAGTTATGAAATTGAACGTGGTGGACAAATTTTCTTCATTCATAATAGAATAGAAAATATAAAAGAAGTTGCTGGCCTTATTCAGCGTTTAGTTCCAGATGCTAAAATTGGTATTGGTCACGGGCAACTAGATGGTAAAAAACTAGAACAACTTATGCTATCTTTTATGGATGGCGAGTTTGATGTTTTGGTAAGTACAACTATTATTGAAAGTGGTTTAGATGTACCAAATGCCAATACCATTTTTATAAACAATGCCAATAATTTTGGCTTAAGTGATTTACACCAAATGCGTGGTCGTGTTGGGCGAAGTAACAAGAAAGCCTTTTGCTATTTTATTACACCAGAATATTCTGCCATGACCGACGATGCCAGAAAACGCATTACCGCACTAGAACAATTTACGGAGCTTGGTAGCGGATTTAATATTGCCATGAAAGATTTAGAAATTCGTGGTGCCGGAGATTTATTAGGTGGCGAACAAAGTGGTTTTATAAATGAAATTGGGTTTGATACCTATCAAAAAATATTAAGCGAAGCCATAGAAGAACTTAAAGAAAACGAATTTAAAGATCTATACGATGAACCAGAAGAAGATCGTGTTTATGTTAAAGATGTTACCATCGACACCGATTTCGAACTACTTTTCCCAGACGATTATGTAAATAACATCGCAGAAAGATTAAGCTTATATACACAGCTAAATAATTTGAAAACCGACGATGAATTGCATACTTTTGAAACAGAATTAGTCGATCGTTTTGGAGAATTACCAATACAAGTGACCGATTTATTAAATAGTGTCCAAATAAAGTGGTTAGCAACCAAAATTGGTTTCGAAAAAGTAGTGATGAAACAAGGTAAACTTATTGGTTATTTCATTAACGACCAACAAAGTAACTTTTACCAAAGTTCTGGTTTCACTAAAGTTTTACAGTTTGTTCAAAAAAATCCAGGCGCATGTAAAATGAAAGAAAAACAAACTCGAAACGGATTAAGGTTAATGCTAACTTTCGATAAAATAAAAACAGTAAAACAAGCACTAAGCGCTTTACAACCTATTGTGGCTTAATTCTTGTTTCATTTTAAATAAAAAACATATTATATCTTCAATTAGAAGAAAACAAATACATCCAAAACCGTGAAACGCTTATTATTTCTTTTTACCCTCATACCAAGTATTTTATTAGCACAACACAGCATTAAAGGCACGTTTTCCCCTGCCAAAGAATACAATTTTGCTCTACTCTATAAGGTAACTCCAACCTTATCGGAATATATTTCGAACACCGAAATAAATAAAGAAACGGGAGGTTTTGAGTTTCAACTTGACTCTACAAGAACAAAAGGTATGTATCGTGTGGTTTACGCTATACCGCAAGAAGATTATAATTTCGACATTATTTATAACGGTAAAGAAGATATTGAATTAACCTTTAACTCTGAAACTGGTGTTACTTTCAAAAAATCTGCCGAGAATAAGTTATTAACATCGTACACCAATAGCATGTCTATGGTTACGCAAAGTATTGGAAATTATTTTAGAGAAGAAAGTAAAAACACCAAAGCTTTAAAGTCAATCTTTAAAACACAACAAGAAACACAAGAAAACTTCGAAAAAGCTGCGAAAGGCATGATGGCTTTAGATTTTATAAAGGCCAATAAACCTTATATCCCAACCGATTTTGAAGATCTAAAAACGTATATAAACAACTTAAGACTGCACTATTTCGACCATATAGATTTTAACAGCAAAGCATTACAGAGCTCTAATTTTTTAGAAGAAAAAATGCTGAATTATGTTTTTGGAATGTCTTCTGACATTGAAGATGAAGCTACAGTTTACAAGAATAACATTGATGTTTTTCATGACGTTCTAAAAACAACACCACAAGGCGTAAAACGTATTTTATTAGTCGATTTATGGCAACAAATGGCAGACTTAGGTTTTGAGTCGGTTGCTAACTATATTTCAGACAAGTATTTAATGCCGGTTGCAAAATCGTTAAATGATAAAGATTTAATCGATGGATTAACTCTATTTAAAAACACATCAATAGGTAGAAAAGCACCAGATTTCGAATTAGAAATCAAAAAAGATAAAACCTTAGTTAAAACACAATTAAGCGCACTAAACGTAGCACAAAAATACATTGTAGTTTTCTGGAGTAGCACATGCTCGCATTGTTTAGATGAAATTCCTCAATTACACAGCTTCGTAAATACTCTAGAAAAAGGTGACGTAAAAGTAATTGCTGTAGGCTTAGAAGACGATCCATACAAATGGAAAGACCTAACCTATACTTACACTAGCTTTATTCATGTTTATGGTGAAGGCCGTTGGGAAAATAAAATTGGAAACGATTATGGCGTAACATCGACACCAACATATTTCATTTTAGATAAAGACAAAAAATTCATTTCAAAACCGGAAGATTTTAAAGCTTTAAAAGCCTTTTTTGAAGAAGAAGCTAAGGAAGAATAAATCAGCTTTTAAAAGTGGTAAAAAGCACCTTCTAAGTGCTCAATACTAAAATCTTTTCCTTGCTTTACAATAGCAACAACATCAAAACGAACTTCTACATCGAGATCGTTTGCAATCACGTACGCATCAATAGCTTTTACTAAACGTTGAATTTGTTTTGGTTTTACAAAATCTTGAGGATTTCCGAAGTTATTAGTAGATCTTGTTTTAACTTCTACAACCGCCAGAACATCTTCTTTTTTCGCAATAATATCAACTTCTGCCTTTTGGTATCGGTAATTACGCGCCACAATAGCGTATCCGTTTTTCAACAGAAAATCGACAGCTAACTGCTCTCCTTTTTTACCGAGTTCGTTGTGTTTTGCCATGGCATCAAAGTTTATTTATCCTCTAAACAAGAAGAAATCATCTTTCATATCTTCAATTTGAGCATCTTCATTAGTGATAATATAATCAATTGCTTTAGATGTAAAAGCATCGCCTTTTTCCGTTAAAGACACAATGTTTTTTTCAAACTGAATCATATTGTTTTTAAGCGCCAAATCTAATACCGTTTTAGAACGCACTTTTTGCCAATTAATATGTTCGTTAAGGTGATTTACATGGCGTTCGCGCTCTTCTGTATGGTTTTTTAAATGAAGAAGAAATGTTAATAACGATACTTCTGTACGCTGTTGCTTTTCTCTATAAATGACAGCAATAACACCTTTACTTGGCGCAAACAAATAAACAGCCAAAAACAACAAACCGAGCATGGTTGTTATAGATCCTGCAATGGAAGCATCGAGAAAATGCGCTAACCAATATCCAGAAATCGCACTAAATACACCAAAGCAAATGGCTAAAACAAGCATTCGTTTTAAATTATTCGTCAGTAAATAAGCTGTAGCCGCAGGAGAAATCATGAGAGCAACCACCAAAATAGCTCCAACAGCATCGAAAGCACCAACTGTAGTTATAGACGATACCGTCATTAATCCATAATGTATAACTGCCGGAGAAAACCCTAACGAAGCCGCTAAACCAGCATCAAAGGTGCTTACTTTTAATTCTTTGAAAAAAGCAACCAACAAAGCAATGGTTATTAACAGAATAACACCAATAACCCATAAAGATTTTGGTCCAACATCAACACCCGAAACTATAAATCTATCAAAAGGCGTAAAGGCAAGTTCCCCAAGTAAAACGGCATCGATATCTAAATGGACATCGTTAGCGTTTTTAGCAATCATAATAACACCGATACTAAACAAAATAGGGAACACTAAACCAATAGCAGTATCTTCTTTTACTAACCCAGTTTTTTGGATATACTCTACCAAAACAACTGTAATAATACCTGTTAAAGCCGCCAATAATATAAGTAACGGTGAATTTAAATCTTGCGTAATAAAAAAGCCAACAACAATTCCTGGTAAAATAGAATGACTAATAGCATCGCTAATCATCGCCATTTTTCTAAGCACCAAAAATGTACCAGGAATGGCACATGCAATGGCAACCAAACTAGCAATAAGCTGTATTTCAATTTGTGCGTTACTCATCATTATCGTTTTGTTGATTATACAAATTGGATGCTGTTTTATATCCTTCTTCCGTTAAGCTCCATTTTTTTCCTTTAAGGGTAACGTAATGTTTATCGACTAATTTCTGGAGCGTTCCTTTTGTATAACCTTGAAAATTATTTAAAATTTTAATGGTATGCGGATGAGAGATATTATCATGCGTTTCCGCGATATGAAACATGAAAGCTAAAGTTTTATGCAGCTCTAAATCTCGACGGTTTTTAATAAATCGAATTTGTTTAAAAAGCAATCCACGACTTGGCGAAAATATAAACGACACCAAAACAAAAACACCAGCAACAATAACAATAACTGGCCCTGTAGATAAATTGTTTTGACTAGAACTAATAGCTGTTCCAAAAACTCCTGAAAAAGCACCAAAAATAGCGGCTAAAAAAACCATAAGCCCTAAGCTATTTGTCCATTGGCGTGCAGCAGCAGCAGGCGCTAAAAGCATAGCACTCATAAGTACAACACCAACCGTTTGCAAGCCTAAAACAATTGCTAAAACAATAAAAGTTGTAATTAATATATCAATAAATTTGGTATTAAAACCAAGTGTTTTAGTGTAATCGGCATCGAAAAGCAGTATTTTAAACTCTTTCCAAAAAAGTAATAAAACAAATAAACACACACCGGTTACAATAGCCATTAACCAAACATCGCTCTCCACTAAAGTTGCTGCCTGACCAAATAGATACTTATCTAAACCAGCCTGATTAGCATTAGGTTGTTTTTGAATAAAAGTTAAAAGCAACATACCGAAACCAAAAAACAAAGATAAAATTAAGCCTAAAGCGGTATCAGATTTTAAATGTGTTTTCTTGATAATACTTCTAATCCAAAACGTTCCTAAAAGTCCACTAACCAAAGCCCCTAAAAGCAACACATTACTATCCTTTGCACCTGTAATTAAAAAGGCAATCGCAATACCTGGCAAAGCCGCATGCGAAATAGCATCGCCCAAAAGACTCTGTTTTCTTAAAACTGCAAAGCTACCAAGCATCCCGGTAACAGCGCCAAGAATGGCCGTACCAAGCGTTATGGTTCTAAGTGTATAATCTGTAAAGACTAGATTAAAATATTCTGTTATGTCCATTTCTATTATATTGAACGCATTGTTTTTGTTGCAACAAGCCTTATAAACTATAATTATTCCTGAATACTCACTTTATAATTTATACCGTAGGTTTTCGTTAAATTATCGTCGTTAAAAATATCCTTAACGGGACCTGTGGCAATTTTTTTCACGTTTAAAAAGGTAACCCAATCGAAATACTCAGGAACAGTTTGTAAATCGTGGTGCACTACAACCACCGTTTTACCAGCTTTTCGAAGTTCTTTCAAAATATTGATTATCGCAATTTCGGTAGTAGCATCTACACCTTGAAACGGCTCGTCCATAAAATAGATCGATGCATTTTGCACCAAAGCACGTGCTAAAAATATACGTTGTTGTTGCCCTCCGGAAAGTTGACTAATTTGCCTGTTTTTAAAAGCAAGCATACCAACTTTTTCCAACGCTTCTAAAGATTCTTTTTTTTCTTTTTGTCCTGGACGCTTAATCCAACCTAAACTTCCATAAGTTCCCATAGTAACAACATCTAAGGCCGTAGTCGGGAAATCCCAATCCACACTTCCTTTTTGTGGCACATAGGCTACTAAATGACGTTGTTTTTCGTAGCTCTTGCCAAAAATAGACACACTGCCTGCAATAGGTTTTAAAATTCCTAAAATAGATTTTATAAGCGTGGATTTTCCTGCTCCGTTTGGTCCAACAATAGCCATAAGTACACCTTCGGGAATTTCTAAATCAATATCCCAAAGTACGGGTTTGTAGTTATACGCTACCGTTAAATCGTCAACCTGAACTGCTATATTTTTTTTCATGTGTTTTCAATTTTATAATAATCACTCCATGATCTAAATCTACCTACAAACATTTTTAGGTAATTTTCTGTGAGGAAAATATTAGACCAATCGAATCGTTGAGCCTGAACGCCAAGATAGAACACAAAAACCGCAAGCCCAGCTTTTGGCAATAGTTGTAATTCTTTTTCTGGTATTGTATTTACGCTCTGATAGCCTTTTAAAAAGCTTTCCTTTTTTGCTTCGTATTCTTTTTTATCTATTTCTATATGAAACAATTGTTTACAAAAATAACCAATATCCAAAATTTGTGATCCGTTACCACAAAAATCAAAATCGAAAATGGTTATCTTAGTTTGGTTTGCAATACTCATATTATCATACCAAATATCTAAATGCACCACACCTTTTCGAGTGTTTTCAAACTCGGCATCTTCAAAAAATCCTTCTATAGATTTCACAAATTCCATCTCTGGTAAAGCCTCTGAAAAATATGATTTTAATTTTTGATATGGTAATTCTAAAAGTGATTTTTTGTTATAAGTAATCCGCTCGATAATTTGGTCCTGGCTGGCATGGTGGATTTTACCCATTAATTCGCCAATAGCGTAACACATATCTGTATTTAAAAATCGAATTTTATCGCCTTCTGCAAACGAAAACAGTACAGCATACCGAATACCTTCGGGTGCTTTTACAGTTTGTATATACGTTTGGTTTTTATCTAAAACCGGCACAGAAACACCTAAACCGTTACTTTTTAGTTTGTTTAAAAGTGTTAGCTCTTCGCTTATTTCGGTTTCAGAACGCCAATTGTAACAGTAAACCCGAAGTACATATTTTGTTTTTCCGTTGGAAATAAAATAGGTGTGATTCATTCCTGTTCTAAACAACGTGCACACGTAGCTCGTATCTAGCCCGTATTGTTCTTTTGCAAATTCTCCAAGAGCTTTCGCAGATAGGGTTGATGTTGTAACAGGAAATGTATTCATGTTTTTTTTTTACGGTTTTGAGCCTATGTATAAACTTTACTGATTCCTTTTTTGAATTACGTTTTACACTTGCTTTTGCGGATGATTTAGCCCTGATAGCAGCGGCATCCTTTTTTTTAAAAACTCACTTTATTGTATGCACCAACTCTAATTTAACAACTTTTTTCAAAGCTATAAAAACTAGCTTTTACTAAAAAAAAGATATAGCGAATAGCAGGATTAGCTTCTAATAAAAAACTTATTTCAAAGCGTTAACTATAGTGTTTACATTATACTTAAACATACCGATATACGTGCCTTCGGGAGTTCCTGGAGTACCAAGCGCATCGGAATAAAGAGACCCACCAATATCGACGTTGTGATCTTTAGAATTTACAGCAGCTTGCAGCGCCTCAATGGTGCGTTTAGGCACCGAACTTTCTATAAAAATGGCTTTAATTTTGTTTTCTATAATGAAGGCTGACAGGTTTTGAACATCTTGTACACCAGCCTCGGTTGCTGTTGAAATACCTTGTAGACCGCGTACTTGAAAACCATAGGCTTTACCAAAATAATTAAAGGCATCGTGTGCGGTTACTAAAATGCGTTTGTCTTTTGGAAGCGTTTCGATAGTACTTTTTAAAGTAGTTTGTAACGCTTTTAACTCCACGATATACTTGGCGCTATTGGCTTGAAAGAGATCTTTTTTCTCAGGAAGTGCTTCGGATAATTTGTCGGCTACAAATTGGGTGATTTGAATCCAATATTCGGTATTAAACCAAATGTGCGGATCGTAATTTGATGCAAAATACTCTGAACCAATTAGTGTTTTTTCGTCGATAGCATCGGAAAGTGCCACCGTTTTAATGTTTCGCATTTTTTCGAAAATCTCTACGAGCTTACCTTCTAAGTGCAGACCGTTGTAAAAAATAATATCGGCACCAGACAACTTACTTACATCGCCTTCACTGGCTTTATAAAGATGCGGATCTACACCGCTCCCCATTAACCCTTGTACATTTACCTCATCGCCAGCTACGTTTTTAACCAAATCGGTTATCATGGATGTGGTGGTAACAATATTTAGTTTTTGGTTGGCTTTTTTATCTGTTTTGCAGCTAAAAACAATTAAGCTAACAAAAAGTATGTAGATGTATTTTTTCATGAATTTTAATTTTTGTGAAATTACTAAAAAGCAATTAATTATTTCAATGAATATCTTAAACCTAAAAAGGCTCTAATTCCTTGGTTTGGTGCGTAAACATAAGTTGGATCGAAAGTTAGTCCGTAAGGGTTATCTGGAGTAACTTGTGCGTTGCCATTGGGATCGAAAGTGACGTCTTTATCAAACGGATCGTTTGCCCGAGCAATAATAAATGGATTACCTTTATTTGGCGTCCAGTTTAATAGGTTTTTAACACCGCCATAAATTTCTAGATTTTCAAGACCATCGAAGGTTAATTGTATATTTTGAATACTCCAAACAGGTGAATTTTCACTTCTAGGATCTAAATCGCTCAATAAAGGCAAGCGCATAGGGCCATAAATATTACCGGTATAATCTACCGATAAATTATATTTATAATTTTTATAGGTTGCCGCCCAGGTACCAGTAAAACGCTCAGTAAGTATTTGGCGTTCTTTTATACCATTTTCTGTTTGCGACACATCTTGAAATGTACCACCAACAAGAAGTTTAACACCGCTTGTTACTATAGCGTCAAGGTTAACGCTTACTCCTTTTGTTACGGCTTTACCATCTAGATTATCGTATATAATTTGATTTGGATTAGTATCATAATCTGGTAAAATTAAGTTTGAAAAATGCGTATACCATGTCGAAATATCTAAACCTATAATAGACCCAGATTTTGTGTAAAATTTTTTAAGATAATTCAGGTTTATATTAACAGAGCGTTCTGGTTTTAATGCTTCGGCAATTACAACATCTCTGGCTCCAGTAAGTGCCGCATGCTCTTCAGTAAAAATATTAACAACTCTAAAACCTGTTCCGGCATTTACCCTAAAAACATCATCGGGTGTTGGCTTAAATTTATACGCAATTCGTGGCGTGAATATATTGCCGTGTCTTTTATCGTAATCGTAACGCGCACCTAACAGTAAGGTGTTTTTTTTGCTTATTTTTATTTCATCTTGCGCAAAAACAGAAGGTATAACCACCTCGTCGGCACCTAATGTTGCTGGTGTACTATCGTTATAGTAATTATATCTAGCTGCTGCTCCAAAAAGCAAATCGTGATTTTTAAGAGATTTATCCCAAGTAAATTGCCCGAAACCTATTTTTTGTTGCGCTAAAAATGCCGTGTCTCCATAAACGGAATTTTGGTCGTGATCTGTATATGAGAATTGAAACATCACCTTTTCTTTAATTGGCAATTGATAGTTACCTAAAAGCTCCCCACGCTTGGTATAAATACTTTCTCCGTAGATTTCATTTCCGCCTCTATAATCGGAATTCCATTGCATCTCCCCGCCCCATCGATCTTCGTAAAAAACACGACCAGCCAAAGATAAAACTCTGTTTTCTTTACGTTTAAAATTCCATTTTTGGAAAACTGATATTCTATTCTGAAGCGTTAAATCTGTAAAATTATCACCATTATTATCTATAGGATTATTGTAGTTAAAGTAGTTAACACCAAAAAGTAAGTTGGCTTTTTTTCCAACTCTAGTATTAAAACCTAAATCCAAATTAACCTCTCCCCAACCTGTTGCGTAGCTATCCGCAAAGAAACGCGGTGCATTTTCGGGTAACTTAGTAATAATATTAATTAAGCCTCCAACAGCTTCACTTCCATAAAGAGATGATGCAGGACCTTTTACAATTTCAATTTGTTCTATTAAAGAATTTGGAATTCCAGACAACCCATAAACCGTAGAAAGCCCACTTACAATTGGCATACCATCTATTAAAACTAAAGTATACGGACCTTCTAAACCATTGATATGAATATCTCCCGTATTACAAACATTGCAATTTATTTGAGGGCGTACACCATTTACGTTCTGTAGCGCTTCGAAAATATTTGGCGTCGGATTCTTCTTTAAAAAAGTGGTAGAATACACTTCTACAGGCACCGAACTATCCAATCTAGAAACAGCTTTTAGAGTTCCTGTTACTACAACCTCATCTAACAATTCAGATTCCGGCAAGTTAAAATTGATAGTTACATCTTTTGATTCGGACACCGTTATGCTTCTTCTTTGTGTTTGATAACCTGTAAACGAGGCGATGATAGTATATTTTCCTGGTGAAACATTTTTAAAGCTAAACACACCGTTATCATTAGAAACCGCACCTTTCTGAGTTCCTTTTAAATACACATTTACATACGGTAACGCATCTCCATTTGTAGATGTTTTGCCTGTTACGGTTTGTGCGCTTACCACATAACTTAACAGACATAAAATTACAAATATTAGATTCCTCATGTTTTTAATTTTTGACAAATATAAAAATATTTTTAGACAAGTCTAAAAATATTTTTAAAGTTTTAATTATTATATATTTGTGACATCTCTAAAAAAAGCATCATGGTTACCCTTACGGAAGAAAATTACATCAAAGCTATTTACCACTTAGGCAAGCAAGGCGAAAACAACGTTAGCACAAATGCCATTGCTAAAGAAATGGAGACTAAGGCCTCTTCCGTCTCTGATATGGTGAAAAAACTTTCTGAGAAAGGCTATGCTGATTATAAAAAATACCAAGGGGTTACTTTAACGAAAGAAGGAAAACTTATCGCTGTGAACATTGTTAGGAAACACAGGCTATGGGAGGTCTTTTTATCTGAAAAATTAAACTTCTCCTGGGATGAAATACATGATGTTGCAGAACAGCTAGAACATATAAAATCAGAGAAACTTATTAAGCAATTAGATGCATTTTTAGATTACCCATCTCACGATCCGCATGGTGACCCGATTCCGGATGAGAACGGAAGAATACAAAGCATCGATAAAATATTATTATCTCAAGCTCAAGTTAATAATATTTGTATTTGTGTTGGGGTTAAAGATTCTTCTTCTGAATTTTTAAAATACCTAGACAAGCACGGTATAGCCTTAGGTACAGAGCTAAAAGTAACCAACAAAGAACCTTTTGACAACTCGATAACGATTACCATAAATCATTCAGAATTTATAATTTCTAATATTATAGCTAATAATTTATTTGTGAAATTAGCCTAACTCCTGTTTTATAAAAAAAGTATTACAAAACTAGTATAAGGCACGAATTTTGATAAAATTCACATATCCAAAAATTCAAAATATGAAGTCGTTTTTACTCGTTTTTGTAGTTGCATTCTGTTTTTCTTGCATTCCGGTACGCATTGCCCCAACCATTAAAACCGACAAAGTTATGGTTGCGAAAAAATTTAAACGCAAGTTACCCAAGCGTCAAGCTTTTATTTTTGAAGACCCAAAAAACGCCAACGAGTTTTATAATTATGTGAATACAAAGCATGAATTACAGTTTCAAGATGTAGAATTTAATGTTCCTTTTGAAGTTGATGGCACACTGTTTTACTTCTCATTTCACGAAGTAGAAATCCCAGACAAAACTATCAATCTTATCCCTATTATAATTGATGCTAAATTAGACAACGGTGGTAACAGCCCACTATTTGAAGATAGTTACACATCAAGACAAGGCAACTGGTATATTGCCATTACCGTAAACGATGAAGCTATGAATGATTGCTTAAAACCTAATAGCGTATATAAAGCATCCGTTTTAAAATATTTAAAACAGATGCGATTAGAATACTTAAATACAAGCAATTATCTAGAAGCTTTACTAAGACGATAATTAACTCTTTTTAAAACGCACTTGCTTTCTAATTTTCTTCGGAAACTTCTTGATTGAAGTTAGGGTTAAATCTTTATAATAACATTCGGCAGCTTCCGATTGGATTTGAATTTGCCCTTTATTTAAAATTTCACCTTTATCATTCTTTGCATTTTCAACAACCATAACCACATAACCATTTACTACGTGCACTGCATTATTTCCTAATACATAAATCTCTAAAAGATTCCACTCGCCATGAGGCGCATCGTGCTCTGATCCTGCATTAGTATATCCGTTTGCCTCAAAATACGCATCGGAATTTGGGTTGTATTTTTTAGACTCACCTCTAACTACAGCTGTAGGCTTACCCCTTTTAGGACTCGCTGTTCCGCCACCTAAAGGAATAAAATCTCCTAAATCTGTTTCTTGTACTTGATATTCTAGAGATGTTTTCCAGGTCTTCCAAAAAGCCCCTTGTTCACCATAACAATGGTAAAGAATACCACTATCGCGTTTTGCATCTAATCTTGGCTCCCATTTTTTATCACCCCATTTAAACAAGGTGCTTAAATGATAATTTTCGTAGTCTTTTTTAGTGTTTATTCCGCCTAAAATTTCACCACTAATATGTAATATTAATTCACCGTTTTCTTCATTCACAGTAAAAACATCTTTAATATCGTTGTTTAAACCTAAAGCGGTACCGTTATACACATTATCAGATTGATATGTACCTTCTGGCAAATCGGTAACAGTAGCATGTGGAACTCCTATCCATTTTTCAAACTGACTTAAATCCTTATCCAGTAAATGAATGGTTTTAGAGCTTTTTTGAGCTGCTACAGTTAAACTAGTTAAAATTAAAAATAGGGAAATGTACTTGAATTTAGAATACATGGTTGGCTTATTTAGTTTAGCCAAATATAGATATATTCTTAAAAAGTAAGTAATATTTGCTCTATGAATATGTTTTAATGACAGCCGCAACCATCATCTCCACCGCAGGCCTTTTTAGTACTCGGTTTCTTTACGAAGTATTTTTTAACTAAAGACCAAACCGCAAAGGCTACAGCTGCAAAAACGAGTATATTTTGAATTATAGTATTCATTTTATTTTAGTTTTTATTTCAATAATTGAAAAGCAATTAAAGCTGTAATATAAGCAATTGCCGTCATGATTACCAATTGCCAAACTGGCCATTTCCAGCTGTTAGTTTCACGTTTCACAACTGCCAACGTACTCATACATTGCATCGCGAAAGCGTAGAATAAAAGCAACGAAATACCTGATGCCAACGTAAACAACGGCCCTCCTAAAACAGGGTTAACCTCTTTAGCCATTCGGTTTTTAATAGTATCTTCATCATCATTTCCAACACTATAAATAGTAGCCAATGTTCCAACAAAAACCTCACGAGCAGCAAAACTACTTACAATAGCAATACCAATTTTCCAATCGTATCCCAAAGGTCTAATAGCAGGTTCAATAGCATGTCCGGCAATACCAATAAAGGAATGCTCTAATTTATGCGAGGCTATTTTTTGTTGCAATTCATCGTCAGATAAATTATTAGCAACGTTTTCAGTTTTAATAATTTCTTCAGCATTATTAAAATTATCGCCTGGTCCATAAGACGCCAAGAACCAAAGCACAATAGAAATCGCTAAAATAATTTTACCAGCACCAAATACAAAAGACTTCGTTTTTTCGATAACCGTAAGCGCAACATTTTTAAAAAGCGGCAACTTATAGTTAGGCATTTCTACCACAAAAAAGGTTTTACTTTTTATTTTAAGAATCTTATTTAAAATATACGCCGAAACTACTGCAGAAACAAAACCTAGTAAATACAACAACATTAACGTTAATGCTTGATATCCTAAACCTAAAAACCGACCTTCTGGAATAACCAACGAAATAATAATTAAATACACTGGTAATCGAGCCGAACAGGTTGTAAACGGCGTAACCAAAATGGTAATTAATCGCTCTTTCCAACTTTCTATATTTCGGGTGGCCATAATAGCTGGAATAGCACAGGCTGTACCAGAAATAAGTGGCACAACACTTTTTCCGCTAAGACCAAAACGCTTCATAATGTTATCCATCAAGAATACCACACGGCTCATATACCCACTTTCTTCCAAAACCGAAATAAAGAGGAACAAAAACGCAATTTGCGGTATAAAAATCACAATTCCGCCAAGACCAGAAATAATACCTTCGGCTAATAAATTAGTAAAAGCACCAGATGGCAATGTGGTTTTCACCCACTCGCTTAACGATGCAAAAGCCCCGTCTATTAAGTCCATTGGCACACTAGACCAATCGTAAATTGCTTGAAAAATAGTAAGAAGAATAAAAAAGAAAATAACATACCCCCAAACTTTGTGAGTTAGAATTCTATCGAGCTTAGACCGTAAATCTTTAGCTTGAGTAACATCTATAGTTTTTCCTTTTTTAAGAACATTGTTTATAAACTGATACCTTTTTATGGTTTCACGCTGTTGTAAACGCTTTAAATCGCCACTGGTTTTAGTTTTAAAACTTGCTATGGCATCAATTTCATTTCTATCGGTTTTTCCGAAGTTAACATCTTGAGTAATTACTAGCCAAAGTTTATAAATAAGTTGATTAGGAAATGCCTTTCTTAGCGCATCGAAATAAGGTTTATCAATTTCCGAAGGATCTAAACACGGTGTTACCGAAAGATCACGATAATTAGTAATAAGTTCTTTTAACCTATCTATCCCTATGTTTTTACGTGTACTTATTAATGCAATTTTAGTTTGAAGTTGTTTTTCTAAATAATCAATATCCAACGAAATACCTTTATATTTCATCCTGTCAGACATGTTTATCACTAGAATTGTCGGAATTTCTAAATCCTTAATTTGAGTAAAAATTAAAAGATTTCGTTTTAAATTCTCTACATCACTAACAACAACGGCAACATCTGGATAATCTTTATCATTTTTATTTAAAAGCAATTCGATAACCACACTTTCATCTAGCGACGAAGCATTTAAACTATAAGTTCCGGGTAAATCAATAATATGCGCCTTTACACCACGTGGCAACTTACAAACCCCCTCTTTCTTCTCCACCGTAATGCCTGGGTAGTTTCCAACTTTTTGGTTTAACCCTGTTAAAGCATTAAAAACCGAAGTTTTACCCGTATTTGGATTCCCTATTAAGGCAACGTTTATTTGCTTACTCATGCGTTATTTTTTCAATTAAAATATGCGAAGCCGTTTCTTTTCTAATCGCAACATGCGACCCATTTATATTTAAATACATAGGATCCTGAAAAGGAGCAAACTGAATTAACTCGACAAAATTCCCTGGCAAACATCCCATTTCTAAT
Source organism: Algibacter lectus (assembly GCF_900112395.1). GTDB lineage: Bacteria > Bacteroidota > Bacteroidia > Flavobacteriales > Flavobacteriaceae > Algibacter > Algibacter lectus. The sequence goes on along the minus strand of NZ_FOLN01000003.1, from coordinate 193,863 downwards.
AATTTTAGTGGAATATTTTTAGATGAAACATCGGTAATAACACCGCGTTCGCCTCGTTTTAGATGTGCTATAGTGTATTGCAAGCTTATTTAGATTGATTTTAAAGAAGCAAAAGTAATGTAAATGTTTAGAAGTTAAAAAGTTTATCGAAAATAGTTTGAGGATTTTAAGTCGTAGTTACAACCGCTAGCTTTCAGCATAACAACTATTTAATTTGCCGGCAACCCTTATTTTTCTTCTTTTAAAATTGAAATATCTTTTAACAACCTATCAATCTCTTCCTCATTGGTACCATCATAAAAACCTCTAATTTGTCGCTTTTTATCAATAAGCATAAAGTTCTCTGTATGTACCATATCATAAGGCCCGCCATATTCAGCGTCTTTTACAGCGAGATAACTTTTTCTGGCCAACGTGTAGATTTCTTTTTTATCACCTGTTACTAAATTCCACTTTTTATCGTTTACACCTTTTTTTTCAGCATAACGTTTTAATTGTGCTACGGTATCAATTTCTGGCGTTACGGAGTGAGATAGCAACATCACCTCATCATCATTTATAATTTCCTTTTGAATTTTCACCATATGATCCGTCATAATCGGGCAAATGGTTTGGCAGGTAGTAAAGAAAAAATCGGCAACGTATATTTTATTTTTGTAATCGTTTTGCGTGATGGTTTTACCATTTTGATTCAACAAAGCAAAATCGCCTATTTTATGATATTTTTTTTGATACTGAAGTGTGCTATCCACCAATTCGGCACTTACCGATGCGGGCTGATAAATTGGTAATGGTTGATATACATTTAAAGTATTGTAAATTAACGATACAATAACCACGGAAATAACACCAAAAACAATGAAGAAAATCTTGTATTCTTTAAAAATAGAACCCATTATCTATAAATTTTAGACAAAAATACGAGATAATTTAGATAAGCCCCTTGTGATTGAACCCTAAATTCCTGTTAAAACCAATGCCTTTGTTTGATTGTCTTTTTTAAAGTTGGTTTAAAAGCTTACTTTTGTGCGATTATAAAAATTTGACTGAAAAATATATGGAGTTTGTTATTAAAATATCGCAGTTTTTGCTAAGTCTTTCGCTGTTAATCGTTTTACACGAATTAGGGCATTTTATCCCTGCAAAACTTTTTAAAACGCGAGTAGAAAAATTTTACTTATTTTTTGATGTAAAGTTTTCTTTATTCAAGAAGAAAATTGGCGATACTGTTTACGGAATTGGCTGGTTACCACTTGGTGGCTATGTTAAAATTTCGGGTATGATAGACGAAAGTATGGATACCGAGCAAATGGCTAAAGAACCACAACCATGGGAATTTCGCTCTAAACCGGCTTGGCAACGTTTAATTATTATGCTAGGTGGTGTTACAGTAAACTTTGTTTTAGCTGTAGTAATCTACATTGGTATGAGTTATTTTTATGGTGATAAAATTTTACCAGTTCAAAATATTCAAGATGGTTTATTAGTACAAAGTAGTGTTGCTAACAATGCCGGACTTTTAACAGGAGATAATGTTATTGCCGTAGATGGTACCAAGATTGACGATTATTCTCAAATTTCTGAAAAAGTACTTTTTGGAAAAGAAATTACTATTGAGCGTAACGGACAAGAAAAAACGATAACTTTTCCGGAAGATTTTTTAGCACAACTTATAGACTCTAAAGAAAAAGGATTTATTAATTTAAGAATGCCTTTTGTTGTTGTTGAAGTGCCAGACACATCGGCTAATAAAAGTAGCGGACTTAAAAAAGGAGATATTATTGTTGGTTTAAATGATTACAAAACCAAATATGTTGATCAAGTTACTACTGGTTTAGATAAATTTAAAGGACAACAAGTTTCGGCAACTATACTTAGAGATAATAAAGAAACAACCTTACCACTAAATATTAGTAGCGATGGTAAACTAGGCTTAGTTTACGCGCCACAATCTACCTATGCAACATTAGAGGCATTAGACTATTATAAATTTCAAACTAAAGAATATAGCTTTTTAGAAGCAATTCCTGTTGGTTTAGAAAAAACTGGAGATAAAATATCCTCTTACATCACACAGTTTAAAGCTATTTTCACACCAAGTACAGGCGCATACAAAGGCGTAGGTGGCTTTAAAGCTATTTACGATATATTTCCTAGTTTTTGGAGCTGGCAAGTATTCTGGGGCATTACAGCGTTTTTGTCTATTATGCTAGGTGTTTTAAACTTATTACCTATTCCTGCACTAGATGGTGGACATGTTATGTTTTTACTATACGAAATGATCTCTGGAAGAAAGCCTGGAGACAAATTTATGGAGTACGCACAAATGGTTGGATTCTTTCTTTTAATAGCATTAGTGCTGTTTGCAAATGGTAATGATATCTACAAAGCGATATTTGATTAAATTTTTTAAAAAAAATTTAAAAAATGTTTGCGGCATTTAAATAAAGTTCTATCTTTGCAACCGCTAAGCAAAATAGCACAGTCCTTCTTAGCTCAGTTGGTTAGAGCATCTGACTGTTAATCAGAGGGTCCTTGGTTCGAGCCCAAGAGAAGGAGCAAAATTAAGTCTAACAGAAATGTTAGACTTTTTTGTTTTTAATAGGTTTTGGTTTTTCTGAGGTTTTAATACTTCTTAACGATATTACAACTCTACAAATAGAAAACGCGAACCAACACTCTATACTTTTAAACGAAGCACGAATATAAATTCTTGACGTATAATTAGAATACATAGAGCGCTTTTAAGCCCATTTAAAAGAACACCGAAACTCATTCAAGCAAACAAAGCAAATAAAACCAGAGAAAGCCTATAAAAACGCTTAGCCAAAACCATACTCTACTTTAAAAAACACTTAACCAAAACTATACTCTACTTCAAATCGAAACAGTTAATTTATTTTTTCAAAAAGAACAAATTAAGCCCTTCCTAGAAAACCTCTTTTATTTCTAAAAGAAATCAGAAAGACAACAGGCTTACTCTATCAATATCTAATCAATAAAGCGCCAAAACATCTCTTTTATTTATCTTTAAAGCACAAAAAAAGCCTCACATTGCTGTGAAGCTTTCAATCTCTATGTGGTCCCACTTGGGCTCGAACCAAGGACCACCTGATTATGAGTCAGGTGCTCTAACCAACTGAGCTATGGGACCGAAATTGGAGTGCAATATTACTATTTATTTTAGATGTAACCAAAAAAAATATCACTTTATCTCTTGGCAAAGTTCAATTAGTACACCATTTGTAGATTTCGGATGTAAAAAAGCAACTAATTTATTGTCCGCTCCACGCTTTGGAACCTCGTTTATAATTCTAAAACCTTCATTTTTTAAACGCATAATTTCAGCTTCAATATCTTCAACATCAAAGGCAATGTGATGGATACCTTCTCCATTTTTATCAATAAAACGGGCTATTGCGCTATCTTTCGAGGTTGCTTCTAACAATTCAATTTTATTATCGCCAACCTTAAAAAACGATGTATTTACATGTTCACTTTCTACTGCTTCGGTTTTATAAGGTAGCTCTCCAAAAAGTTTTGAATATAAATTATTAGAAGCTTCTAAATTTTTTACTGCAATGCCAATATGTTCAATTTTTTTCATCTAAAAACCTGTTTTTTCATTTCTGTGAATGCGAAAAGCTTAATTTTATTCTAACAATACATGCAAAAGAAAATATCAAATCTGTTTCGACGCAGTTCTTTTACATTCTCTTGGCAAGAATATCACTAAATAATCCCTCCCAGACAAAAAGAATAAACGAGTCTGTATTCCTTCCGCGAAAGCGTTAATTTGTTAATTATTATCTAAATTAATCTGAAAATATTAAAATACACCTCGAAAAACAAGATAATCTTTAAATATGCTTTATTTTTGCAATCTAAAAGCATTTTATAAAGTGGAAGAAGCAGAAAGTCAAAGACAAAAAAAAATAGGTGGGGTTTTACAGCAAGATTTAGTAGAAGTTCTACAAGGAGCTGCCACACAGGGCGGAATGCGCGGTGTTTTAATATCGGTATCTAAAGTAAAGGTTACTGTAGATTTATCGGTTGCGAAGGTCTATTTAAGCATTTTCCCTAACGATAAAGCACCTGCTCTTATGGAGGGCATAAAATCGAATACACCATTAATTCGCCACGAATTAGCACAACGTACCAAACACCAGTTGCGCCGTATGCCTAATTTAGAGTTTTTTATAGACGATTCTTTAGAGTACATCGACCAGATTGAAAAATCTTTAAAAGGCGAAGAAAACCCTATCAAAGATCCTAATATTTTAGACAAAAGAAAAAAATCGTAGATTGAGTTTCCCACTATATATAGCAAAACGTTATTTGCGCTCCAAAAGCAGCAATAACGCTATTAATTTTATTACCAACATTGCTATTATTGGTGTTATTCTCGGGGCTGCATCTTTATTTATTGTGCTCTCTGGTTTTGCCGGATTAAAAGATTTTACACTACAGTTTTCTACAGAAATAGACCCAGATTTAAAGGCCGAAACCACCGTTGGTAAAACCTTTATGCTTACTAAAGCTATCGCAGAAAAACTCGATAATTTAGAAGCCGTTGCCGAGTACTCTAAAATTATTGAAGAACGCATTTTTATAACTAGCAATAACAAAACTACTATTGCTAAAATAAAAGGTGTAGATGGCAATTTTCAAAACATTGTAAACATAGATTCTGCAATGGATACGGGCAGTTGGTTAGACCAAAACACAAACGAAATTGTTGTGGGTTGGGGCATTTCTAAAAACTTATCTTTAGGCATTCTAGATTTTACAAAATCTATAAACATTTATGTTCCCAAGCCTGGAAAAGGACAAATAACATCTACAAAAGATGCCTTCAATACCGTTCGCGCAGTAAATGTTGGTATATTTTACATAAACGAAACCTTAAACGACGGCTACATTTATGCACCCATAGATTTAGCAAAAAGATTACTTAATTACCAAGACAACCAAATATCGTCTATAGAGTTTAAGCTTAACCCGAACGCAGACGAAACCCAAGCTAAACAAAGCATACAAGCCATTTTAGGTGATAACGTTACCGTAAAAAATCGCGCACAATTAAACGATGCACTTTACAAAATGTTAAACACCGAAAACTTGGCCGTTTACCTCATTTTTACCCTAGTACTCATCATTGCATTTTTCAACGTTATCGGCTCATTAATTATGATGATGCTCGATAAAAAGAAAAGTTTAAGCACCCTATTTAATATAGGAGCCACGGTAAAAGATATTCGTAAAATATTTTTCTATCAAGGTAGCTTAATGAGTATTATTGGTGGCCTTATCGGGCTCGTTACCGCACTTATTATTACCTTTTTACAACAACAATTCAGCCTCGTCATGATCACGCCATCGCTGCCATATCCTGTTGCCATCCGTATCGAAAACATATTTATCGTTTTTATTACCATCTCGGTTTTAGGCATTATTGCATCAAAAATTGCATCGGTACGTATTACAAAAAACATGGTAAAAACCGTGTAAATAATTTTGGCGAGTTGCCAAGAAAAATGGCAAACAGGCTTTCCGCTATATCTTTTTTGTAAGCACTTTTGGTTAACGTTCTACAACAGTTATTTTAACACAAACTCGGCATAGCCTAAAGTATAAGCTATTTTAAGCTTTCAAAAAAGGATGCCGCATCAATCCTTCTCGCAGGTTTACCTTCCAACAAATAGCGAAACCCACAAATAATTTTTATCCGCACAGCATACAAATTAACAGAAAAAGTTAAAAAACATACCTACTAGTATTTTTTATATACATTTGTCATATGTTACAGGAGCAAAAATCGGAATTCACAAAACAAACCATTCTTAACGAGTCGTTTAAACTGTTTTATAAAAACGGATTTAAAACCACAAGTGTAGATACTATAATGAAAACCACCAAACTCACAAAAGGGGCGTTTTACCATCATTATAAAAACAAAAAAGAATTGGGTCTTGCCGTAATAAGCTTAAAACTACAAGAGCGCGTTTTTAAAGGTATGATAGAACCTTTACAGCAACCCGGAAATGTTGTAAATATACTAGAAAATACATTTTCTGAAAGGTTAAAATCTTTCTCGCTACACGATAAAAAACACGGTTGCCCAACAAACAATTTTATAAACGAAATTGGCGATTTTGAAACCGCATACCAAATGGCATTAAAACAAATAATAGATAATTGGCGTGATGCCTTAATCCTGTTATTAGAGCGTGGTAAAACAGAAGGTAGCATTAAACAAAACATCTCGAGCGCATCGGTTGCTGTATATTTAATAAGTGCTTTTGAAGGCGTGCGTGGTATTCGAAAACTCTATGATACCGATGTTATTTTAGATGAGTACATGAGCGGCTTATCTATTTATCTACAGCAAATTAAACATTAATATTTTTTTACACTAAAAACATACCTATTAGTATGTTTTATAAAACAACAATTGCAATGAAAAACGAAACAAACAAAAGAAGAGACTTTCTAAAAAAATCGGCCATGGTAGGTTTAGCAGCACCGCATTTAGCATTTGCCTCAACAAATACAGAAACTGCAAACACAACATCTAGCAAGCGACCAAAAGTTTTATTTTTTGATGTAAACGAAACACTACTCGATTTAACAGCCATGAAGGAAAGTGTTGGTAAAGTATTAGGCAATCGCCCAGATTTATTACCGCTTTGGTTTACAACCATGTTACAGTATTCTTTAGTTACAACCGTAGGAAGACAATATAACGACTTCGGAATTATTGGAGCTGCAGCATTACAAATGGTAGCGGCAAACCATGGCATTTCTATTACGGAAACGCAAGCCAAAGAAGCTATTTTAGGACCGTTACGTTCTATTCCTGCACACCCAGAAGTAAAACAAGCATTACAAAGTTTAAAAGATGCTGGCTACAAATTAGTATCTTTCACAAACTCATCTAATAAAGGTGTGGAAACGCAATTTAAAAACGCAGGATTAACCGAGTATTTTGAACAACGCTTAAGTATTGAAGATATGGGTAAATTTAAACCACATGCAGATGCTTACGATTGGGCCGCAAGAAAAATGGGCGTACAACCAAACGAATGCATGCTAGTAGCCGCACATGGCTGGGATATTGCCGGAGCACTTTGGGCTAATTGGAGAGGCGCTTTTATTAGTCGTCCGGGAGCTCAATTATATCCATTAGCAGCATTACCAGAACTATCGGAATCTAATTTAAAAAACATAGCAGATAAACTCATTGCACTAAAATAATATACATTATGAATCTAGAAAACAAAGTTATACTAGTAACCGGATCGTCTAAAGGCATAGGAAAAGAAATTGCTATACAGTTAGCTAAAAATGGCGCAAAAGTAATTGTTAACCATTCTAATAGTGAAGCAGAAGCTCAAGAAACAGTAGACACTATTGTTAAAAATGGCGGTGCAGCTATTTCAGTAAAAGCGGATGTTAGCCAAAAAACGGATGTTGTAAATCTCTTTGATAAAGCTATTGAGGCTTATGGCAAAATTGATGTTTTAGTAAACAATGCAGGTATTATGACTTCTAAATTACTAAAAGATTGCACCGAAGATGATTTTAATAATCAATTTGATGTAAACGTAAAAGGTGTTTTTAATACACTACAAGAGGCCGACAGCAAACTGGCTGATAACGGAAATATTATTAATATATCTTCGAGTACAGCAAAATTAATGTTTCCTACTTACGGTATATATTCATCTACAAAAGCGGCTGTTGAGCAAATGACTCGTGTGTTTTCTAAGGAAATTGGCCGCGGTATTTCGGTTAACGCTATCGCTCCTGGAGCTACAGAAACCGAGTTGTTTTTAAAAGGAAAATCTCAAGAATTTATTGACAAACTAAGTGGTATGAATGCCTTTAACAGACTAGCACAACCTATTGACATTGCTAACGTTGTTGTGTTTTTAGCGAGCTATGAATCTAAATGGATTTCAGGCCAAGTTATTGGCGCTAATGGTGCCTTAGTTTAGTAGTACAAAATTTTTAATTATCGGCAACAGGAGATGTCGCAGCTATAGTCGGGTATAGCTTTCATTCTCTTTTGCGACTTCTCCTAACGTCGTTATTATAATAAACAAACCAAAAACAACAGGTATTACAAAAAACCTTAGCAGGTTATTGCAAAAGCGATAGTAATGGTTAGCTTTTGGTGAGGCGCGCATCGAGCCAAAACTAGTAATGGATAGCGCGGTGGCTTGCCATTTGCCAAAAACTGATAAGTTAAATGCGGAATTTATTCTGTGAATTGATGTCCTGCAAATTTTTCTAAAACCTCATCGAAAGCTGCAAAAACATCTTCGGAATGATCGGATGTTACCATTTTCATGCGGTGCTCCTTAAAGTGAGGAATACCTTTAAAATAATTCGTGTAATGACGTCGGGTTTCAAAAACCCCAAGCGTTTCACCTTTCCAATCGATAGACATTTGTAAATGACGGCGAGCCGCCTCTACACGCTCTTCTAAACTTATTGGAGCAAGATGTTCGCCTGTATTAAAAAAATGTTTTACTTGTTTAAAAAACCACGGATTCCCGATAGTAGCACGACCAATCATGCAGCCATCTAAACCGTAATCGTCTCGCATTTCCATAGCGCGTTCTGGTGTGGTAACATCGCCGTTTCCAAACACAGGAATATGCATACGTGGGTTATTTTTTACTTGTGCAATGGGTTTCCAATCGGCATCACCTTTATACATTTGCGCTCGCGTACGGCCGTGTATTGCAATGGCTTTACAGCCGACATCTTGCAAGCGCTCGGCTACTTCCACAATTCTAATAGAATCATGATCCCAACCTAAACGGGTTTTTACAGTTATTGGAATATTGGTGCGTTTTACCATTTCGGCGGTAAGTTGCTCCATTAAACATACATCTTTTAGAATGCCTGCTCCTGCGCCTTTACTTACCACTTTTTTTACTGGGCAACCAAAATTAATATCGATAATATCTGGTTTAGACTCGGCCACAATATCTATAGTTTGTAGCATGCTATCTAAGTTTGCTCCAAAAATTTGAATACCTACGGGGCGTTCTTTTTCGTAAATATCGAGTTTCATAACGCTTTTTGCGGCGTTACGAATTAAACCTTCGCTCGATACAAACTCGGTATAAACCACATCTGCGCCTTGTTCTTTGCAAAGTGCGCGAAATGGCGGGTCGCTAACATCTTCCATTGGCGCTAAAAGCAATGGGAAATCGGGCAATTCTATGTGATCTATTTTTACCAATGGGTTCTGTTTTTGGGCAAAATTAAGGCTTTTTACTTAAATGTATAAGGTTTTATAAAACCGGATAGATTTTAAAGTTTTTCTTCCTAAATTAATTCTCGCCTAGTTCGGTGATTTTCTTTTCGTACAGTTTTTTGCTTTCTACTACGGCAACGTTTAGTTCTTGCATAATGCCGTCTACACGATCTTCAATACTTTTCATTTGTCCGTTAATAGAATCGAAAGAATTTAATGCGGCAGCAACTTCCAAAGCTTTAACAACCTCAACGGCATCGTTGTGTAAAAGTTTTAATTTATCTATGGCTTTAGAGGTATTCGCTAGTGTGCCATTATATTTTGTTTTGGCTTTATTAATAGCCGATAACAATGTGTTTTTACTTTTTTGATCACTTAAACTATTGGTTTGAGTTTCCATTGCCGTGAATAAATTAGCCGCTTTAGTTTTTAAATCTTCGTATTCTTTATTCAGGTTTTTTACGCGTTTATCCACTTTTTCCCAGTCGCCATAAACTTTAGCAAATTCTTTATCTTCATTTTTAGCATCTTCTAAAGCTAACTTTAAAGCGCCCAAAGACTCTAAACCTTTGTTTACGTTTTTGTTTGCAACTTCTTTTTTGCTTTCGAACGTAGCAACTTGAGATTTGAATTTATCTTTTAATCGAATTAAATCTTCTGGGCTTTTATCCTTCCAACAAGAAGTTAAAATAAAGAACAAAGAAAGAACAGCAATAGATTTTTTAAACATTGATTTGTGTATTGATAATTTTGGCAAAATTAATGTTTATTTCTTAATTATCTTTTTGATGCTAGATGTGTTGTTGTTTTGTGTGATTTTCACAAAATAAATACCCAAATTAAAGGCTTGCATATTTAGTGTTTTACTATTACCCAAGTGAAGTAAAGCACCTTTAGTATTGAATATTTCTACCTTTTGAAAGTTGTTTGCTTTAATAGACAACGTCGTATTTACTGGGTTTGGGAATAATTGAAATTCCGCAACACCATCATTATTTATTGATAGTGTATTTTCTTCTGAAAAAGAAATAAACTTGCCGTAATCGGAAATTCCGGAATTATTAAAAGTCTCTGATGTTATAAAATACTTACCGTCACCATTACCCGTAATACCTTCTATTTGCTCGAAACCAAAATTAGCAGATAATGATGTTTGCGTGTTAGTTCCCGAAAAAACATCGATGCCTGTAAAGTTTTCGCTTTCCCAAACAAAGGGTTGCAAAAACTGAGTGTAGCCAATTAAAAACAACTTTTTGCTTTCACTATTGTATGTAGCACCTGAGGTTAATCCGCCACTATTAAGTGTTGAAGGCAACGGATTAAGCCCATAATTACCAGCCGTTTTTGGAATTAAATAGGCTCTGGTATTGCCATTAATCCAGTTTCTGCTAAAGAGTATTAAATTTGCTGTATTGAAGGAAATTAAAGATTCGGCATCCCACTCGGTATTATTTTCATTGTTAGTAAAACTCGTTTGAGCAGCATAATTAAAAGAGATAATTTCTGCTGTAACATTTGTGGAGTTTAAATAATCCGTTTTACTAATTTTATAAATTTTTAAATCTGTTCTATCGCCTGCATAATTTCCAAAATCTCCTATATAAATATAAGAGTCGTCTTGAGTAAGATCTTCCCAATCTACATTTGTAGTATTTAAAACAGTAACTGTTCTTGTAACCAAACCAGAATTAACATCTAATTCATAAAGCTTGTTTTCGCCACCAGAATCGTTATGCGTGAGTAGTTTATTATTGAAAAATATTATCCCCGAAGATTCGTTTAACTCATCTGGCAATGCAAACTCTTCTATAGCATCACTAATTTGTGCAAAAACAGTGCTTACACTAAAAACAAAAACGATTAAGAGAGCAATAAACTTCATGCTATCAAGGTAATAAGAAAACGGATGGTATAATTAAAAAATCGACCATCTCCATAAAACAACCTATTTTTCAATAGAATACATTGTTTTTACCACAACAGGAATACCATTTGCCGTAATACCTTCTAAACTTAATTTTACTTCGGTTTCAACTTGAGTATTGTAATAATGAAGTTCTAAAACGCCAGTTTTATCTGGATGCACATACGGATTCCAATACAAGGTGTTACGGATAGACGCGTTCTTATCTTTACTATCGGCTATAATCTCCAAATTTGGCGAATAAAACACACGACCTTCATCATACCCCTTTATCTGTTTATTTATGGTTTGTAAGGCCTCTTTAGGGTTACCGTTACCAAAATTAGAATTCGAATTGTTTGTTGTATAAACCTTAATAGAACCATTTGCTCCTTGGTTTCCATAAATCATTGTAGAAACGGAGCTATTATCATATTCTATTTTTAAAACATCTTCCGGTTGAATATCCGTTAACATTGCAATAATCATATCCGATCCCTCTTGTTGTGGATCTAGTAAGCGGTTTTGATCTATTAGTATTAATGCGGCTCCTGGGTTTCTAGTAAACTTTATGCTTTCGCGATTACCAACTTCGAGCGTTGGAATGGCGTATTCTAACAATTCAAAAACACTTGCAAATTTTGGAGTACTGTCGTCTACAACATATCCATTAGCCATTTTGCTGTGTATATTAATGTCTTCTCCCACTACTTGTTTTTTTCCGGTGACTTCAATTTCATTTAAAACATTCTCGGGCATCACGTTAAACTCAATATATTTTTTATAAATATTTTGTTTTACACTCTTTATTTCTGGAGAAAATTTAACGCTAGAAACTTTAGGCATAGCACCAACATACATTGGAGATTTAAAGATAGAGTCTAAAACAAACATGCCGTTTTTCTTTCCTCTTTTATTTTTAGTGGTCAATATAATTCGCGCTTTCCCTGTAATATCTAAATTATCAAAATTAAACATACCTAATGAATCTGTAATCTCATTTAAGCTCCCTATACTTTTATTAAACAACGTTAAAGAAATGGTATTCCCAACAATTGGTTTTGGTAAGAAAAGATGTTTAACGTGCCCTGAAATATTAATTCCTTTTTCTACTTTAAAATCTGGATTATCAACAACTTTTCGCTCTTGTTTCCATAAAAAATCGCGCCAGCCTTGGGTTAATAGTAACACATCTAAATGCTGTAGTCTAGCAGGATTATTAGTATCGAAATAATAACCCGCGTTATGCACTTTACCTTTAATATCAGATTCCATTAAAAAATAAGAACTGATATTACTTTCGTTATTATTTAAATCTTTTGAGCCATTTAAATCGGTTACCGCTAGTGAGTAACTTGCAGGAACTGCCACGCCAGAATTATCTATAGATGTTATATTAAGCGTAACTTTCTCCTGTGTTTTATAAGATGTTTTATCCGTAGTTAAACCAACTTTTAAATTTTTACTTTTTTCTACATAAACCAAACGTTCACTTTGTGGTTTTAAATCACCATCGAATAACGTAATTTGACTTATGCCTTCCGGAAGTTCGGCTTGAGGCAATTCTAACAATAATTTAGTGCTCGATAACTCTAGTTTTTCCTCAAAATATAAAAGTCCTCTAGATTTATAACGCAACATAATTGGCTTCTCGGCATGCGCTAAACGCGTAGCTTCGTTTGTTTTTATGGTGATAATACTTCTGCCTTTGATGTCACTATAACTTAACAAAATCCCTTTTGAATCTGCTGCAGGAAGCGGCACTTCTATATCAGGATGGTTGGTAGCTGTAATTTTAGCATAATAGGTTTTACCCGACTCGGGTTGTAATTGAAATACACCCATACCGTCGTGAATACTCATAAAAAAAGTTACGAGTTCGTTGTTAGAATCATACACTTTACCTTGCACTTTTATAGGGTTTCCGTAAACATCTACTGCTTTAAAAGCAACAACACTAGGCACATCTTGAATAAGCGATCCGCCTTCCGGAAAAAACTGAACTTTTAAAGTTTCTTTTTCGCTTGCTGTAGAATCGATATTATTTGTTTCTGAATTTGCAGCTGTTGCCTCACTGCTAGTTTCTGTAACCTCATTAAAAACATCTAGAACTTCTATATCTTTTTTGAATACAAAATCTTTTCCAAAATTACGAGTCCAATTGGTATACGCTCGTATTTGATATTTACCAGGTTTTACTCCTGCAGCATCAGTTAACTTAAAATCGCCATGCCCTAAACCGCCTATCAATTTGGTGGTGTTTCGAAGCATTATTTTAGAATCGGACGAAATTAATTCTACATACAAAATATTGCTATGGTTGTATAAAACATTATTGTAAGCGTAAACCATATATACCTTATACCAAAGCGATTCTCCAGCTACATATGTATTTCGATCAGTATGAACATAAATTTTTTCAATATCTGGAATAGTTTTTTCTTCTTGAGAAAATAAAGATGAAATTGTTAGGATTACTGTGAAAAAACAGATTAATATTTTTTTCATGTTAGTTGGTGTGGCTTAGTTTAGTTTTAAAAAATTAATATAAGGCTTTTCCCTCGAATTAACTCTTTAACCTTTAAAGAAATAAGACTTAAAAAGGCCCTAAAGGTTTAATTACTGAACCAACATAAACAGTTAGAAACTGAATTATGAAAACCTAAATTGAAAAAATCGGCTATATTTATAAAAAAATCACCCTTTGCAAATTCCATTTACACCCGAAATTTTCGGCTATACTATTAATGTTCATTTAGTATTAGAATACTTAGCGTTCTTTATTGGTTTTCGGTATTACTTGTTTTTACGGCGCAATAGTACCGATGCTATTTCTACCACCAACCGCTTATCTATAATTCTTGGTGCTGCTTTGGGTGCACTTATTGGCTCCCGCTTGGTTGGTTTTTTAGAAAACCCCTTGGTGGAATTCTCAAGAGAAAACCTGGTAGAATTGCTAAACGCCAAAACCATAATGGGCGGTTTATTTGGTGGTTTACTTGGTGTAGAACTCGCTAAAAAAATAGTTGGCGAAACGCAACGCTCTGGCGATTTGTTTGTATTTCCTATAATTTTAGGCATTTTTATTGGCCGAATTGGTTGTTTTCTTTCCGGAATTAACGAGTTTACCTATGGTTATGAAACCTCTTCGATATTTGGGATGGATTTAGGCGATGGCGTTTTAAGACACCCAACATCGCTTTACGAATTGGTGTTTTTAATATTACTTTTTATAGGTTTACAAAAGCTTAAAACATCTGCAACTCTAGAAAACGGAATGCTTTTTAAATGGTTTATGATTCTGTATTTCGCCTTTAGGTTTTTTATTGAATTCTTAAAACCTAATGTGTTTTATGTTTTTGGTTTAAGCTCAATTCAAATATTATGTTTAATTTGTTTGCTGTATTACAGAACCACTATTTTTAGCCTAAAAGTTGGCAAAAAAGTGCGTTAGGGATTGCAACGTAAAGCCCACAGCCTGACGAAGGAAGTGCGAGGACTTGCAGAGAAAAGCCCGACCCTTTTCGGGTAACGCCCAAATATTTATTATAAAACAAAGAAAATGCCTGTTAGAAATTATACTTATTACGATTTTACTTTAAGCTTATGCCCGGAATGTTTAAAGCGTGTGGATGCTAAAATTGTGTTCGAAAACGGTAACGTTTACATGCTAAAACGTTGCAAAGAACACGGGAATTCTAAGGTCTTAATTGCCGACGATATTGAGTATTATAAAAACATACGGAATTACAATAAACCTAGTGAAACGCCTTATGTTTTTAACACCAAAACCGATTATGGTTGCCCGTACGATTGTGGGTTGTGCCCAGACCATGAGCAGCACAGTTGCTTAACGGTTGTGGAGGTTACCGACCGTTGTAATTTAACGTGCCCAACCTGCTATGCAGGATCATCGCCTACTTACGGCAGACACCGTACTTTAGACGAGGTTAAGGCGATGTTAGACACTATTGTTAGGAATGAAAAAGAGCCTGATGTGGTGCAAATTTCGGGTGGTGAACCCACTATACATCCGCAGTTTTGGGAGATTATGGATTATGCAAAATCGTTACCAATTAGGCATTTAATGCTGAATACTAATGGTCTAAAAATTGCTAAGGATATCGCTTTCGCGGAACGATTAAAAACGTATTCACCCGATTTTGAAATTTATTTACAGTTCGACTCTTTTGAGAATAGCGTTTTACAGGAATTACGTGGTGCAGATTTAAACCATATTAGAGCGCAGGCTATTGCCAATTTAAACGCTGTAAACCTATCGACCACATTGGTGGTTACGTTACAAAAAGGCTTAAACGACCATGAAATTGGGAAAATTATAGACTATGCTTTAAAACAAAAATGTATTCGTGGCGTCACGTTGCAACCTACGCAAATTGCTGGTCGACTGGAGAATTTTAATCCGGAAACGGATAGAATGACTTTAACGGAAGTGAGACGGAAAATAATGGAACAAACCGATATTTTTAATCCTGACGATTTGTTGCCTGTACCTTGTAATCCGGATGCTTTGGTGATGGGTTATGCTTTAAAATTGGGTGAAGAAGTTTTTCCGTTAACGCGATATATAAACCCGAACGACTTGCTAGATAATAGCAAAAACACTATTATTTACGAGCAAGATGCACAGCTGCAAGATAAAATGGTTGAGTTATTCAGTACAGGAAACTCTGTAGAGGTTGCCGAAGAAAACTTAAAATCTATTATGTGCTGTTTACCTAATATTGATGCGCCAAATTTGGGTTACGATAATTTGTTTAGAGTTATTATAATGCAATTTATTGATGCTTATAATTTTGATGTGCGTGCCATAAAAAAATCTTGTGTGCATATTGTGGATAAAGACAATAAAATTATACCTTTTGAAACCATGAACTTATTTTATCGTGATGATAAAAAGGCCAGATTAGAAGAACTTAGAAAAGAAATATTATGATGTTTTTAGAAGTAGGAAATTTAGATGGTTTAATATACCTTATTCTAGCCATTATGTTTGGGCCAGCAATTTTTCTGGCTATTATTGGCTTTATCGTGTTTAAAAAACATAAAAAAGCTGCTAAGATTCTTTTTATTTTAGCCGCCGTTTATTGTATTGTAAGCTTAGGGATTTGCGGGAGCATGATGGCTAGTTAAAACATAAACTAACATTAAAAGCCACTCATTTACGAGTGGCTTTTTTTTGACTAACTTAAAATAACTGGTACTAATACAGTTGCTATTGCAACAGGCTATAAACAAACTCAGGGTAACCGCGCTCGCCATCAGCGTTGGTTAATGCTAAAAATTGTAATTTATATAGGTTTCCATCGGTATCGTTTACCACATAAAATACATTGTCTTTTAAAGAAGGTAGAGATCCTGGGCCACCACCATTTCTCCAGCTACTACCAATACCGCGTTGGTCGCTATTAAAATTTGCGCTATTAACGTTTGCTAAAGTAAAATCGGCATAAGTAAGAGCATCTACGTCTGTATCCACCATATAAACTTGCGCATTTGCTTTTACATTATTTACAACAAAATCGGAATACCCGTAAGATCCATAACCTTCTATTTCATTAGTGAAAACGGTAAAATTTAAATCCCAATTTGTTTTTTCTGGCTCTACACTTAGTATTGTTTCTGTATTAAAACTAAAGAATGTAAAGTTGTAATTAGAATCTTTAGAAATAGTTACTTCTTCATGAGTTGCTGCATCTAAATCTGCATATTGTAAAACATAATCGTCTCCACTTTTTAAAACACGTATTTTTTTCCACCCTCTAGAATCTCCAGAAATAGAAACACTACCTGTAGCAGGAGTCTCTGTACCTACGGCGTTTCCTAAGTTTACTAAATACACTTTGTTATCTGTATCGGTAGTAGATATTTCTGAAATGGCAGTATTTGTAATTGCACCTTCTGGAGAATCTACATATATAATGTTTTCAGCTTGGTATGTACCAACAGCCACTAAAGGTTGTAAATCTTGGACTTCGGTAGACGTTGAACTTACAGCATCAATGTCGGTTTCGTTTAATTCGGCTACAGCCATATAAATTGACCCATTTATAACAACTCGAAATTCAGATCCGGAATAAAAACCTAAATCCCAAGAATCTCTTTGGATAGCCGTTGCTGTATTAGAACTTAAATCGATATAAACTTGGTTTTGCTCGTTTGGCCCACCAACTTCTGGAGATACCGCAGCTCCTTCAATTACTATTTTTATGGGTTCGCTAGGTGTATCGTCACTGCTACAACTCGAAAAAACAAGTGCAAAAATGCATAAAATTAAAGTTGAAAATTTGTTATTCATATTAAAAGTATTTATTGGTTAAAAATTAAGATTGTATAAAAGTTTTAAATAATAAGATCGTCCATAACCCAGTAACAACGAGCTACTATTAGTTGCATGAACAGCGCCACTAGAAGAACCGCTAACTCTAACATCAGTGACATCGAGCAAGTTTCGACCTCCCAGAGTAGCTTGAATTTTATTGTTGAAAAAAGATTTTTTAATAGATGCATCTAACCACGAGTAAGCATTGGTTGTTGCTTTTTCGAATACAGAATTTCCATCGTCATCGGTTCCAGAACCCACATAATCTTTCTGTTTACCGTTGTGTTTTAAAAGTAGCGTTACACCTGTATTCCATTTTTTAATGAAGTAATTCGCGCTTGTATTTATTTGATACGAATACAGAAAATCATTATTGGCATTCACTTCATTATTTGCAATTCGGGAAATCCCCTGAAGCGTAGCGCCTAAATTGAAAGACCAATTATTGGTTTTTATTTTATTTTCCGAAGTTATTCCCCATAATTTATAAGCATCAATATTGATATACTGATACTGCAAAGGCGAAGTATTTACAACAGCTAAATCTATTTTATCGTTAACATCGAGATAGGTAATTTTAAATGTATTTATAAGCGAAACATCATTTATCCAACTTCGCTTTTTAAGATTTATAGCCGCTGAAAACCCATTCTCCGGATTTAAATTTTCATTCCCTTGAACATCGTGATTAGAATCTACAAAATAGTAATACAACTCACTAAAGCTTGGCGTACGATAAGATGTGCCGATATTCCCTCGCAATTCAAAACCTTGTTTCATTAAATAGCGCGTGCTAAAAGAACTTATTAATTTGGAATGAAATAGCGAATTGTACTCATATCGAATCCCTGGACGTATTGAAAACTTATCACTTAAGCTAAATTCCGAAGACCCAAAAACGGCTGTATTATTTTGCTTTTGTTCCTTATCTAACTGAGTAACATCTCCAGAGGCTTCGGTATCAAAGCCTTTCATTAAGCGACTTTCAAACCCCAGTTGAAAATTAAACACATCACTTTTTACCAAATTACTGACCAAACCTTTTGCAAAAAACACATGACTAGACTGATAGGTTTCATCGCTTTCGTTTGTTCTGTCTTGGGTAAGTATGTAATAATTAAACTCGTTTAAATCGCGTGTTTGCTGCTGGTAAGAAAGCGACAGTCCATAATTTGCTCCGGATGTAAAATGTCCGTTAAGATTTAAATTATTTACAAATCGATTTGTAGTATAAATTTTATCGGTTGCCGAGGGATTACTAGTTTGTCTTTCTGTATCAATATTGGCTCGAACAGCGGCATCGTAATAATGAATCACTTCATTAAAATATTCCGATTTATAAGATAAGCTGAAGGATTTCTTCTTATAATTTAAAAATACATTAGAGTTTATTTGTGTTTTAGGTAACCAATCATACCCGCGTAAACCATCATTTTGATAATGGTTTTCACCTAATTGTGCATTATAAAATCCTGCAAACTGATTTCGGTTTACACCAACACGACCAAACCAATTGTCATTAATATTATGCGAAATATTTAAACCTTGAATATGCCTACCTTCATCAAACCAACCATACTCATCGCTTACAGTTTCCTCTTGTAAAATGGCCTGAATACGCCATGTATTATCTATGGATGCTTTTGTGATAATGTTAATAACACCCGAAACAGCATTGGCTCCGTACTCTACACCCATAGCGCCTTCAACAATTTCAATACGGGCAATATCATCGAGATTTATTTGAGTTAAATCGATATTATTCCCCAAACCATTATCACTTACTAACGGAATATTATCAATCAAAACATTAAAATACTGCGCATCTAAACCAAAAAATGAAATGGTCGATTTTCCGCTTTGCGCATTAGGAATAACCGTTAAATTTAGATTATAATTAAGTAAATCGGCCAAATTATTCGCAGCCTGATTTTCAATTTGTTCACGGTTTATAACGATAACACTATTAACCGATTTTCGGATAGACTGCGGATTGTATTGTCCCGTAACCACAACTTCCTCTAAACTATTTACGTCTTCCTCAGCTTCTTTTTCTGCTTGAGAAAATGCGATGCTTGAAAAAGTTATTGAAAAAAAGATTAAAATAATGTTTTTATTTAGATTCATTCTATATAAATTTGCTACAAATATAAACGTTATTTTAATTCAGTCTAAATAAGAACAATAAATTTTAATTTATTTTACATCAATCACTAACCCAAGAAAAAAACAGCTTAAAAATGAAACCATTAGCGCTATTAATTTTAATATGCTTTACAATTACAACAACAGTAAAGGCCCAAAACAAGAAAAAACAAGATGCCGCTGCCATTAAAAACATGTGCGGTTGTTTTGAAGTTACCTTTAATTTTGCCGAGACTTTTAACTACAGCGAAGACTCGCTATACAAACCATCGCAAACCAAAGTTGATAAGGGGTTAGAGTGGGCCCAACTTGTTGAAGATGATAAAAACAAAATTTCTATTCAGCATTTATTACAAGTTGGACCAGCAAACAGCCCATACATTGTAAAGCACTGGAGACAAGATTGGCTTTTTGAAAACACAGAGTTCTACATGTTTAATGGTGATAATACTTGGAATTTTATCACAAAACCAAAAGCTGAAGTTAAAGGGCAATGGGCGCAAAAAGTATATCAGGTAGATGATAGTCCGCGTTACGAAGGTTCAGGAACTTGGGTGCATGTAGACGGTAAAAATTACTGGGAAAATACTACCGATGCGCCACTACCAAGACGAGAATACACAAAACGTAGCGATTACAATGTAACCACACGTGGCAACCGTCACGAAATTACAAGCACTGGTTGGGTACACGATCAAGATAACAGTAAAGTAATTCGTGAAGCTGGCAAAGCTGATGTGATTTTAGCTAAAGAAAAAGGGTATAACACTTACGTGAAAGTAGCCGATAACAAATGTAAAGCTGCTGCCGATTGGTGGACAGAAAACCAAGATAAATGGGCACTTGTTCGTAACAAATGGGATGCTGTTTATGGCAGAAACACCAACCTTAGTTTAGAAGAAAAAGTAGACAACAAGCCACTTTACAAGTTTTTGTTTGATAATGAAAACTACAATACTTCAGAAAAAATTAACCCAATAATAGAATCTTTTGTAAAATAATATATATGAAACAATTAATAACAATCGCATTAATCTTAGCGTGTACTTTCAATGTCTTTGCGCAGGACACAAACTCATTACGCGACAAAAAATTCTGGGTAAACAAACCCAGTTTAGAAAAAGTAAAACAAACCATTAAGGAAGGCAATAGTCCTTCGGAATTAACCGCCTTTGGTTTTGATGCTGTAACAAGTTCTATCTTTGCTAAAGCCGATTTTAACATCACAAAATACTTATTAAGTTTTGAAGAAAATGGTGTTAACAAACTAACACACGATGGCAGAACATACTTGTTTTGGGCAGCTTACTCCGGAAATTTAGAACTCGTAAATTACCTTTTAAAAAACGGTGCGAAAACTGATATTATTGATGATAAAGGAAGTTCTCCATTAATTTTCGCAGCTGCCGCAGGACAAACAAACACAAAAATATATGATGCTCTAATAGCTCACGGAGCTAACGTACTTACGGAAACAAGTAAAGATGGTGCTAACGCACTTTTACTTTTAGTTCCTAAATTATCAGATTTTGAACTTGTCAACTATTTTGAATCTAAAGGCATCGATTTAAAAAGTAAAGATAATTACGGAAATGGTGTGTTTAATTACACAGCAAAATCAGGAAATATCGATATGCTTAAAAAGCTTGTAGCTAAAGGTATTGAATACAATACCATAAATAAAAATGGTGGAAATGCTTTTATTTTTGCTAGCCAAGGTGGTCGTGGACATTCTAATGGTATTGAGGTTTACAACTATCTAGAAAGCTTAGGTATTGAAGCCAATGTTACTACTAAAAAAGGTACAAACCCATTACATAACGTTGCCGCAAACACTAAAGACATCAAGATTTTAGATTACTTTATAAAAAAAGGAGTGGATGTTAATAAGCAAGATGAAAACGGAAATACGCCATTTATAAAAGCAGCGCAATCTAATAGTTTAGACATTGTAAAATATTTAGAGCCACTTAATAAAAACATTAATTTATTAAACAAAAAAGGACAATCGGCTTTAACGCTTGCAGTAGAACGTAACAAGCCTGAAGTTGTATCTTATTTATTAGCTAACAAGGCCGATGCTAAAATTGTAGATAAAGAAGGTAATAATTTAGCTTACTATTTAGTAAACACTTACAGCAAAAGGCAAAAAACTGGTTTTAACGAAAAGGCAAAGCTATTAAAAGCAAATCAAGTAGATTTTACTGCTACGCAAGCTGGTAATAACACCTTATACCAAATCGCGATAGAGAAACTAGATTTAGATTTACTAAAATTTTTAGAACCAATAAAAATCGACATCAACACTACCAATAAAGATGGCCTTTCAGTACTTCATATTGCAGCCATGAAAGCGAAAGATGCTTCGATTTTAAAATACCTCATTGAACAAGGTGCCGATAAAAAAGCTCTAACAGAATTTGAGGAATCTGTTTTCGATTTAGCTCAAGAAAACGAGATACTAAAAGCAAATGCAATCGATATTAACTTCTTAAAATAATACCCAATGAAAACAAAAATAAAACTATACGCATACCTTAGCATACTTGCTTTAACGATACTAACAACTTTAGCATTTACACCAAAACCAAACACTTTTAAATGTATGGTACAAATGATTAATTATTCTGGAGAAGGCGCTTATGTTGTAATTTCCTTAATTAATCCAGAAGGTGACTATGAAAAAACACTTTACGTACAAGGTGACGATGATGAATGGTACCATGATATTTCTGAATGGTGGCGTTTTTACGGAAAAACAAGACCATCTATCGATGCCATTACAGGCGCCACTATTGGTGGAGGAGAACGTGCTATAAGTGTAGTTGAAATTGAAAACGATAAAATAGACGCTGGATACAGCATCCGTTTTGAAACTGCCGTGGAAGACAAAGAATACCACACCAAAGATGTTGAGTTTCCTTTAACTTCAGAAAACGTAAAATTAAAACATGAGGGAAATGGTTACATACGCTATGTACGTATGATACCGCA
Organism: Algibacter lectus; assembly: GCF_900112395.1. Taxonomy (GTDB): domain Bacteria; phylum Bacteroidota; class Bacteroidia; order Flavobacteriales; family Flavobacteriaceae; genus Algibacter; species Algibacter lectus. Next base: position 171,204 of record NZ_FOLN01000003.1, on the reverse strand, counting down.
ATAAATCTCTCGGGGCAACACGCCTTAATATTTAACAAATATTGCATTAAATGACCATTTCTATTTGGAGATATAGCCACTTTATTTTGGCTATATCTTCTTCTCTATTTATTCTACTAGCCTCTATAACTGGCATTATTTTAGCATTCGAACCTATTTCGAATAAGCTAGAACCTTATGCTGTGCACAAAGCAGACACCTTGTCTTTAGCTAAAACTATTCAGGTTTTACAAAGCGAATACTCAGAAGTTATAAATATAGATATTGATAAAAACGATTTTGTAAGTGCCTCTGTAATAACAAAAGAAGGAAACAATGAAACCTTTTATATAAATCCTTTTACAGGAAAAAAAATAGGAGAACTTATTGAAAAAGCGCCTATTTTTAAATTTGCAACCAATCTACACCGGTCCTTATTTTTAAAATCGACAGGCCGTGCTATTATTGGTATAGTCTCGTTTTTACTCCTTTTAATGGCTATAACAGGCGTTATTTTAATAGGAAAGCGTCAGGGTGGTTTATCAAAATTTTTCTCTAAAGTTGTAAAAGAAGAATTCGATCAATATTATCATATCATTATTGGTCGTTACACGCTTATTCCGATAGTTATTGTAACTATTACTGGTGTTTACCTATCTTTAGAAAAGTTTTCGTTATTACCTTCCGATAAAATTTCGCATCAATTTTTAGATGAATCTTTTACTGAAACCTCAAAAATTAGTGTTGCAGACTTTCAGCTTTTTAAAAATACTACATTAGAAGATGTTGAACATCTAGAATTCCCTTTTTCTGATGACATTGAAGACTATTTCACCTTAAAATTAAAAGATGAAGAAATACTTATAAATCAATTCTCAGGAGTTGCCATTAGCAAGCAACAAAAATCGTTAGTAACACAAGCCTCAAACCTAATTTTTGTCTTGCATACTGGGCAAGGTAGCATAATTTGGTCTCTTGTTTTATTATTTACTTCTGTGGCTATTTTATTCTTTATTTATTCTGGTTTCGCTATGTCTATTCGACGTACAAAAAAGAGTACCGTGCCAAAAAATAAGCACAAAAAAGACCAATCGGAATTTATTATTCTAGTCGGCTCAGAAACCGGAAACACATTTGCGCTCTCAAACGCCTTTTACAATGCGCTTTTAGCAGCAGGAAAAACGGTTTTTATTACTGAATTAAACAAATACACCACTTATAAAAAAGCCAAACAGCTTATTATTTTTACATCGACTTATGGAGAAGGCGAAGCACCAACAAACTCCAAAAATTTCGAGAAGCTAATTAGCAATACTCAGCAAGAAAATATTCTACAATATTCTGTGGTTGGCTTTGGGTCAATGGCTTATCCAGATTATTGCAAATACGCCGTAGTGGTAGATGCCACGCTACAGTTTCATAAAAACTTTATTCCTAATACGGCACTTCATAAAATAAACAATCAATCGTTTTCCGATTTTTCTCTGTGGGCAAAAAAATGGAGTGAACATAACGGTTTAACCCTAAATCTAGAAGCTCCAAAAAACAGAATAAACACCAAAAACCAAAAAACATTTCAATTAGTTAACCGCACAAACCTCAACCAAGATCAAACCTTCTTACTTCATTTAAAACCAAGTAAAAAAGTAACATTTCAATCGGGAGATTTACTTTCTGTTTACCCAGAGAATGATCCGGTAGAGCGCTTGTATTCTATTGCTAAGCTAGACAACAATATACTTTTAAGTATAAAAAAACATGAGTTTGGTTTATGCTCCAATTATTTTAACCACCTAAATATTAACGACATGACGACAGCCACGATAAAAACGAATACCGATTTTCATTTCCCTAAAAAAGCAAAAGAAGTAGTCATGATTGCCAACGGAACCGGTATTGCACCTTTTTTAGGCATGATTAACGATACTACCAAGCAAGCCAAAAAATACTTGTTTTGGGGTGGTCGATCAAAAGAATCGTTAAAAATGTATTCAGATTTAATAGATCGTGCGTTTTATAGCAAAAGTCTTTCTGGTTTCTTCGTGAGTTTTTCTAGAGAAGAAAGCCAAAAGAAGTATGTGCAAAACTTAATTATGGAAAAAACAGAAATCATAACTCGGGTTTTAAAATCTGGTGGTGTTATCATGATCTGCGGCTCGGTTGCCATGAAAAACGGTGTTTTAATAACCCTTAACGATATTACCTCAACCGAGTTAAACCTACCGTTAAGTGCCTTTCAAGACAACAATCAAATAAAAACAGACTGCTACTAAAAATTATTAATTATGTGTAGAGATAGTGTAAAAGTTTTATCTAAAGTCCCCAGTGGCGAACTCTCTTTTTGTAGTGAATGCCATGTATTTCATTTAGAATTCAATAATATATACCTAGAGTTTCAACAAAGCGAGTTTAAACAATTTAAAGACTATGTAATCAATATAGAAATAGATTATTGGGAGCATAAATACGCCTGCGCCAAAGTGCAGCGTAAAATACCAATACCATCTATGCAACCCAATTTAGTCCTTATGTTTAATCGTGAAGAAATAAAAGAATTACAATCGCTGTTTAATCTCGAAAACCGAAAAGACATCAGCCTTTTATCGCTCCAAGACATTAACTACACCCTTATTATAAACTAAAAATGCCACAAGGTTTCCCCGTGGCATTTCAATATTAATTTATAGTAAAAAAAACTAAGCCTCTTTCTGTGTTTTCAAAACATCAAAAATATTACGCAAATCCTTTTTGTAAGGTAAGTGATCGGCACGGCCCTTCTTAAAAATATCGTTACTATTACCTTGTCCTTTACGAAGCTCTTTTTGCTCCTCGTAAGGTAAAGCATGTATCTCTTTACAGTTTGTAGAGCAGCAATTATCCATTTCTGTTTTACAATTATCGCACTGTATAAATAATAAATGGCAAGCCTCGTTAGCACAGTTGGTGTGTACATCAAAGGGCGTTCCACATTGGTGACAATTTGCAATAACATCGTCACTAATACGCTCGGCACGACGCTCATCAAAAACAAAATTCTGACCTAAAAACTTATTTTCTAATTGCTGTTCCTTCACTTGGCGCGTGTATTCAATAATACCACCTTCCAACTGAAAAACATTTTTAAACCCTTTATGTTTAAAATACGCACTCGCCTTTTCACAACGAATTCCACCAGTGCAATACATCACTAAATTTTTATCTTCTTTATGCGCTTTTAAATCGTCTTCAATAATATCTAAAGACTCTCTAAACGTATCCACATCTGGAGTTACAGCATTTTTAAAATGCCCAATTTCACTCTCATAATGGTTTCGCATATCCACCAAAACGGTGTTTTCATCTTCAATTAATTCATTAAATTTCCCAGCATCTACATGCACACCTTTGTTACGCACATCAAAGGTATCATCGTTTAAACCATCGGCAACAATTTTGTTACGCACTTTTACTTTCAACTTCAAAAACGATTTATTATCCTGCTCTACAGCAACATTTAATCGAATATCTTTTAAAAAATCTATGGTATCTAAATGCGCTTTAAATTCGTTAAATCGATCGGCTGGCAAAGATAATTGTCCGTTAATACCCTCGTGGGCCACGTAAATTCTACCCAAAACCTCCATCGGGTCCCAAGTTAAAAACAAATGATCTCTAAAAATTTGTGGATTGCCAATTTTGGCATACTGATAAAAAGAAAGTGTTAATCGACTTTTTCCTGCGTTGTCAATTAATTCAGCTCTTTCTTCGGCGCTTAATTTGTTGTACAGTTGCATGCTATACTAAGTTTTTAAGGTTAAGAAATATTTTAAGCAACAAAGATAATATTTTCAAAAGAACTCACACTTAGAATAAAAACATTTTGAGCGCTACCCGAAAAGGGTCGGGCTTTCACTACTCAATCTTTTTGTTTTTAAAGGAAAAACAAAAAGGATTTCAAACATACCGTTCAATCCCTAGCGCGAGTGTTTGCCGAGGTTTGATAGTTATAAACAAATTAACTTACAATAAACGTTACCTATCCAAAAAAGAAAAGCCTTTACTGAAAAAAGAATGAAAAACCAGCGATTGCTATTACAAGTCAAGGCTGATTTACGATAATAACTGTTGGAGTAATTTAGTGAGTTTCACCTGTTTTTTAGCACAGTACTTTGTTGCCAAACGTATTTTTATTCATAATAGCAACTTATTCATATATAACTGTATAAACTTTTCTAATTAAATACTTGTTTTTTTCTCGTTTTTCAAGAAAAAAATAATTATTTCCTAATTCGTCAAACCCTCCTTTTTCTCCAATTTTCAAAAAATCCTTTCGGTCAGTAATTATTTTTAACTTATTAAGTTCTTCTTTGTTAACTAATTTATCATATTCTTTTATGAAACTGAAAGAAACAAAAGGATTATCATATACAAAGTAGTCATATTTAGAATCTTCTACCCAAACTTTAACTTCTCCATTTGATGTTTTTTGAATCGGCGTATTATTTCTTCTTGTTTTAACTCTCTCATCATACAATATTCTATAACCAGCATAAGTTTTTGGTTCATTTGAAATTTGCAGTTTTATTAGAGAATCATTTTTATTTATTAAAAAATAAATATCGTTTTGCGCAATAGTCAAGTTATAGAATAAAGCAAAAATTAATAGATGAAATATATTATGAGTCTCGATTTTCATATGTTTGGCAACGGTCTCGGCTATGAGTAGTTGCGTTATTTAGCACGAAACTTTACAAGTACACACCAAGTTGGAAATTCCGCGGGAATTTCCAAAGTAGGCGAGAACAAGCAATTACTTATAGCCTGTGTTGTGGTTTGTATTTATTCTATTTCCCAGTTTGCACGTACTTTTATAAATTCTTTCTTTCCTTCTTTAGTTTTTACCAAAAAAATAATAAAATCGTTAAAATATTCAAATAGACCATCGTCATCCAATTTTTTTATTTTTTTGTCGTAAAATCGTGAAGAACGAACCATTTTTTTTAAACAATGTACTTTTTTAGGTTTTACTTCAATGATTTCATTGTTCTCAAGTTTTTCAAAATAAAAAGTTCCTTTTCCGATATCACTGCTGTCCTCTAACAAGAAATGATTTGGAACATATAAAGATTCATAAATATATTTTGAATCAAGTTTTAGAAATATAGTATCCTTGATTGTTCCTTGAGCATTAGAAATACTGAAAATTGCAGAGCAAACAATAAATATTATTACTTTTTTCATAAAATTAATTTTAATTACACTTTGCAGAAGATGTTAAATTGTCAATTCTTAACGATAGATTTTCAATCTCTTGTTTTCTTGAAGGACTTAACTCGTTCCAGGCTTTAACATCATGTTCCTTTAAACCTCTCCATGCTAAAGCTTCATAAAAATCATCACTTGGTTTTTCTTCATAATAATTTGTGTATTTTTCATAATCACTTTTAAGGACATTTTTATGAAAAAACTTAAGAGCATCTCTCATAGAGTTTACATATAAAGCACCCATTGTTTCATGATGGTCTTTACCATATTGTTCAAAATCATCTTTAAATTCTTTATCAGTTGAAGATGGAGACTGAGTCTTTAGCTTTCTTCTTATATCGGCATGTATATATTCATGCAGAATAGTTTTTGTAGTGGCGAGGTCTGAATGAAGATTTACTTTTGAAGAATTGATACTAATTGTAATAACTCCATTTATAATTGGTGAAGTACTTCCGTTTATTTCTTCTCCGGTTTTAGAAGAAATAACTTTATCTTTAGAAACAATTTTAATATCAAATTCAGATTCTCCTTTAAATTTAGACATAAGGTCTTTGATATAGGAACTTCCATTTTTATCTAATAAATCATGTAGACATTTTGCTTTTCCAGTGAGTTCGCTAGAATCAATTTTATCATATAGTTCAGCTAAGGTTACACAATCTCCATTTGCGTTAGGATACAATCCAGACGCACAATTACTAATTTCATCCTCAATTAAAACAATATTTTCGTCTTCTTCGCTGGAGTCATCATTATAAACACCTCCATTACCCTTTTTCTTAACATAAATACCTTCTCCGTTTGAGCCATACTTGTTAATTTCGGGTAAACCACTACTTCCATTACAAGTATTTATGGTTGTATAGCCTGTATGTTGTGTATGTGTATAAACGAAAGAACCACCAGGACCACTATTGGAATACCAATCTGTATATGTGGCTACTGTAATTGTTGGACAAGATGCGGAGGATTTTCCATATAAAGATGAACTATTAGTATTGCTTCCTTTTTTGTTATTAAACTTTGTTGACATAATAAGTCTGCCTTCATTTAATTGTTTTTTGTAAACCAATTTTTTATTATTGTTAACTAAATGAATAATACCAGTGAAACTATTAAGGTTGCTAAATGAAACATCTGCATTAATTAAGTCATTGTTTAAAGGATAGACATTTTGATAAAATTTTATGGCATAAAAATTAAAAGATTCATCATTATTTTCTATTGCGATAACTTTATACTTAATATAATAAGTTCCTTCTTTTTTAAATTTGTTTAATTCATTTGGATTAAATGATGAAGTATAGCTAATGGGTAGTTCGTAATATGATAATTCTAACTCTTCTGAATATTGTTCTGTTGGGCTGCTCCAATCTACGGTATAATCATACGGAATTAGTTCGCTATAATCGGTTTGGTTAAAATCAGCGAGTAATTGTGTAGAAATGGTATTCACATCTATTTGTTCGTTTTCCTCTTTCTCACAGTTGTTAAACATCAAGGAAGTCAGTAATGTTAGAATTCCAAGTTTTAAATAAGTATTAATTTTTTTCATAAGCCGTTAAAGTTTTTAAGTTAATAAAAGTGTTTGTTGTTTAGGCATATAAACCACAACTTAATTATATGGATTAATAATTCGTCTATAATAAATTAAAAAGGAGGGATAAGCTTACTTTTTCTATATAAATCCCATCCATATACTTATTTAACTTTATAAATATATGCTTTTTTTAAAACCCCTAACTCACTTACAACATCAAATTTTCCTACAACCAATAAACCGCATAAAAAAAGCACCTAAATAATAAATATCTAAGTGCTATTAAAATAGTTTGAGCTAGTCGTTATCAAGTGCTCATTTGTTAAATTTCACAGCAAACAATTTTCCCTTTTTCATTTAATAGATGCAAAACAAACTAAAAGGTTGCGTAAATAGTTTCAATTTCTTCCAAAAACCAATAAATCAACCCTATTACAATCTAAATTATGTTGAAAACTATTATTGTGTTCTCCCAAAAGATGTAGTATTTTAGCAGACAAATCTTCAGAAAAAAATATATAATGAGCAGCGAAAAAGAAGCGAAATTAAAAGCCCTAAAACTTACTTTAGATAAACTAGATAAAGCCTACGGAAAAGGTACGGTAATGAAAATGAGCGATGCCGCTATTCAAGATGTTGAAGCTATTCCTTCAGGTTCTTTAGGTTTAGATATCGCATTAGGCGTTGGTGGATATCCACGTGGACGTGTTATTGAAATATACGGACCAGAATCATCGGGTAAAACCACATTAACTTTACACGCTATTGCCGAAGCTCAAAAAGCTGGTGGAATTGCAGCTTTTATTGATGCAGAGCATGCTTTCGACCGTTTTTACGCTGCAAACCTTGGTGTAGATATAGATAACCTAATTATTTCTCAACCAGATAATGGTGAGCAAGCATTAGAAATTGCCGATAATTTAATTCGTTCTGGCGCTATCGATATTGTTGTTATCGATTCCGTTGCTGCATTAACACCAAAAAGTGAAATTGAAGGCGAAATGGGAGATTCTAAAATGGGCTTACACGCACGTTTAATGTCTCAGGCTTTACGTAAACTTACAGGGTCTATTAGCAAAACAAACTGTACTGTAATATTTATTAACCAATTACGTGAAAAAATTGGTGTTATGTTCGGTAACCCAGAAACAACAACTGGTGGTAACGCATTAAAATTCTACGCATCTGTACGTTTAGATATTCGTCGTTCTACCCAAATTAAAAACAGTAATGGTGATGTTTTAGGTAACAAAACCAGAGTAAAAGTTGTAAAAAACAAAGTAGCTCCACCATTTAAAATGGCCGAATTCGATATTATGTACGGAGAAGGTGTAAGTAAGGTTGGTGAAATTCTTGATGTTGCTGTAGAGTACGAAATTGTAAAGAAAAGTGGTTCTTGGTTTAGTTACGAAGATACTAAACTTGGGCAAGGTCGTGATGCTGTAAAAGCAATCATTAAAGACAACCCAGAACTTTTTGATGAATTAGAACAAAAAATAAAAGCAGCTATTAAAGAAAACCTTAACTAAACATTGTTTTCTTTTAAATATATAAAATCCCGATACTTTCGGGATTTTTTTTGCTCTAAACGTTAGGCTTACTAAACTAAAATCAATTATCTACGCAACCATTTAATAAAAATAGCATCTATAAAACAAAACGCATATTTTAACTAAAAAAAGTATTGAAATGAAAAAATTGCTTGTAATTTGTTTAACTCTAATTTTAGCTTCGTGTAGTGTTGATGATGACGGCTTAGATTATAGTTTTGAGATTTTACCTGTAGAAAGTGTCGATATTCCAGATGAATTTACTCTTGGTGAAACCTACCCGATTACGGTTTCGTACCTAAGACCATCTAATTGTCACTCTTTTAGAGAATTTTACTATCTTAAAAACAATAACGAACGCACCGTTGCCCCAATTAATTATGTATTTGAAGATAACAATTGCGAACCACTAGAAAACGAATTGGTTGAAAACACTTTTAACTTTATTGTAACCGGTAACGGATCGTATATTTTTAAATTTTGGCAAGGTGAAGATGCCGACGGCGAACACCAATATTTAACAATTGAAGTGCCTGTTGTAGAGTAAAAATAACTAATTAACACGTGTATAATTTTGAGTTTAAATCAACTCATAGAAAATTGTAAAACTAAAAATACTAAGGCACAGGGCGAACTGTACAAACTCTTTTCGAGTAAACTTTTCGCTGTGTGCCTAAAGTATTCTAGAAACTATGCTGAAGCAGAAGATAATCTGCAAGATGCCTTTTTAACCATATTTAAAAAAATTGATCAATTTAAAAACAAAGGCTCTTTTGAAGGCTGGCTAAAACGTATTACCATTAATACCGTAATGCAACGCTACCGTAACGAAAAAGTTTTTGATATTATTAACGAAGATGCCATTGAAGATGTTGAAGTTGATATAGATGACGACCAACTTTCTATAGATTACTTACTTCAAATAATACAAGAATTACCAGACAGGTACCGACTCGTTTTTAACCTGTATGTACTAGACGATTATTCGCATAAAGAAATAGCAGAGATGCTAAAAATTAAAATAGGAACTTCAAAATCTAATTTAGCCCGAGCTAGACAAATTTTGAAACAAACTATCGAAACACATAAATCCGCAACAAGTTTGCAATCATTATAATGCGTGATAAAAAACACATAGACAGACTTTTCCAGGAAGGCTTAAAAGATTTTGAAGCCACTCCCAGCAATGCTGTATGGAAAAACATAGAAGCCGAACTTAATCAAGACAAGAAAAAACGACGAGTAATACCAATTTGGTGGCGTTACGCAGGTGTTGCTGCACTTTTGTTAGTTTTTCTAACGCTAGGTATTAATACGTTTTACAACGAAACTGAAGGCAACCAAACACATGAAGTTGTTAATACAGAAGCAAAACAAGCCTCCGAGATTGAAAACGCATCTGTTACCGATGCAATTCATTCAGAAACAACTATAAATTCAGCTATTTCAGAACAAAATACTCAAGAAAACAGTGTAAATACCAATTCGGAGAAACACACTATTAGCAATAAAAACAACAATCAAAACTCGAACAGTAATAATCAAAACTCCGCAACAGCAACAACAATTGCAAGCGCCGACCATACAAATCAAACCAATAGTAATTCCGCCCAATCAGCGAAAAAATCAAATAAAAACAAGCCATCTTCTTCTGTTAAAAACAAAAAAGAAAATGTGTTTTATGAAAAGAACAATAATACTGTAGCTCAACAAAACTCAAAAGAAAGTAACGCTTCCGCGGAAAACAAAACCAATAATATTTCAATTTCCGAAGAAAAAATTATTGCTAAAACAAATACAGAGAACACAAATCTAAAAAAGACTAAAGCAGAGAAAATTAACATAGTAGAAACTAGCGAAACTATTGCGTCTAATGACACAAAAGATAACAGCCTAAGTATTGAAGATGCTCTAGATAAAACCGAAGATTTTATTGATACAGACACACCTACAGACCGCTGGAGTTTAGCTGCCAACGCCGCTCCTGTTTATTTTAATACCTCCGGAAAAGGCTCGTCTATAGACCCTCAATTTAACAGCAACTCTAAAACAGGCGAAGTAAACATGAGTTATGGTGTTACGGCTAGTTATGCAGTAAATAAAAGATTACGTGTTCGTTCGGGAATTAACCGTGTAAACCTTGGTTACAATACAAACAATGTAGTAAGCTACCAATCTATTGGTGTAAGCTCTGCGACTAGCACTTTACAAAATGTAAGCAACAACAGCAATACTAATAATAGCATTAGCAATGCTCCAACCGAGCAATTATCGCTAATTAGCGCAGATAATTTAAGTTCTAAAAACACAAATAGTTTATTAAAAACTTCAAACACATCTATTAATCAAAGTTTAGGCTATATAGAAGTGCCACTAGAATTACAATATGCTGTTTTAAGCAATAAATTTGGCGTTAATGTTATAGGTGGTTTTAGTTCTTTATTTTTAAATAACAACGAAGTATTTTCAGAAGCTCAAGATGGTGGCCGTACTTTTTTAGGCGAAGCAAACAATATAAACAAAGTAAGTTACAGTGCTAACTTTGGTTTAGGTTTAAACTACCAAGTCACTAAAAAAATTGATTTGAATTTAGAGCCTATGCTTAAATATCAAATAAATACATTCAATAATACATCTGGTGATTTTCAGCCATTTTTTGTTGGCGTATACACCGGACTCGCTATTAAATTTTAGGTTTTTGGTTAAATCTAGTTATTGATTTCCTTTAAGCTCGGAAATCAATACTAAATAAAAACGACTCTACTTAGGGTCGTTTTTTTATTTCTTAAACGCTTGTAGTTGGTTGAATATAATTTCGCGAGACGCATCATTCAATTCTCGGGTTTCTTTAATAGTTAAACCTTCGGTTGAAATAAATTTATGCATCTTAACACGCATTCTTCCCGGACCTCCGCTAAAAAAAGTATACGAAAATCGTTTTTTATTATCAGCAAAAGTTATTGGCACAACTGGTATTTGATGATTTATAGCTAACCTGAAAGCCCCATCTTTAAAGGCATCTAAATCAATATGCTCTTCCGGTACACCGCCTTCTGGAAAAATACAAATACTCACACCTGTTTTTAATCGGCGTTGTGCTCTTAAAAACACCGCTTGTCTACTTTTAGCAGAACTTCTATCTACCAAAATACAGGTGCGTTTATAGAAAAAACCAAATAACGGAATTTTAGATAACTCTGCTTTCCCAACAAAAACAAACGGATTTTTAACCGAAACTAGCATTAGCATAATATCAACCATTGAAGTATGGTTAGCAACAAACATGTAGCTTTTAGAACGATCTGGAGTTTCCTCACGGTCTATTTTATAAGCAAAGCCCATACCAACCAAAATTATTTTAGCCCAAACCCGAGCTATTCTAAAAAACAGTGGATACCAAGCCTCTTTAGCGATAGACACTAATAGAATTGGAAATAAGACAATTATAGGTAACCCTACTAGTATATAAAACCAAACGCGGTACAATACCCAAAAAATGTATTTAAAAACTTTCATCGTCTCAAAAATACATAATTGTATTGAGCAATTCTATTAAAAAAATTACCTTTGCTAGCATATCAAAAATTGAGTTTAATTTTAACAAGATTCCCAAATTTAGGGAACGCACACATGGCAAGAATACTTACAGGCATACAAAGCACAGGAACACCACATTTAGGAAACATTTTAGGAGCTATTATTCCAGCAATTGAAATGGCTGAAAACCCTGAAAACAATTCGTTTTTATTTATCGCAAACCTGCACACTTTAACACAAATTAAAGATGCAAAAACTTTGCGCGAAAACACGTATTCTACTGCTGCAACCTGGCTTGCCTTTGGTTTAGATATTGAGAAAACGGTATTTTACCGCCAAAGTGATATCCCGCAAACTACGGAGTTGTCTTGGTATTTAAGCTGTTTTTTTCCATACCAACGCTTAACTTTAGCTCACAGTTTTAAAGATAAGGCAGACCGTTTAGACGATGTTAATGCTGGGCTTTTTACTTACCCAATGCTTATGGCTGCCGACATTTTATTGTACGACGCTAACATTATTCCGGTTGGAAAAGACCAATTACAACATATAGAAATGACGCGTGATGTTGCATCGCGTTTTCATGCTAAAATGGGTGAAACTTTTGTGTTACCAGAAGGAAAAATACAAGAAAACACTAAACTTATTCCAGGTACCAACGGTGGTAAAATGAGTAAGAGTGCTAATAACACTATCAATCTATTTTTAACCGATAAAAAATTACGCAAGCAAATAATGTCTATCGAAACCGATAGTACAGCGCTTGAAGATCCTAAAGACTGGAGTACTTGTAACTGCTTTGCTATATACAGTTTGCTAGCAACAGAAGCTCAAATTGAAACCATGAAAGCTAATTACGAAAACGGTAATTATGGTTACGGACACGCAAAACAAGCTTTATTTGAATTGATAGTTGAAAAATTTGCAACGGAACGCGAACGCTACAGCTACTATATGAACAACCTAGACGAAATTGATGCCGCCTTAGCCATTGGCGCAAAAAAAGCGCAATTAGTTGCTAACGATGTATTGAGCAGAGTTAGAGAAAAGGTTGGTTACTAAAATACTAGAATCACATAAAGACTTGCTGAATGCTAAACATTTCGGCAAGTCTATAATTATTTTGAGTTTGTGACAAAACACACCAAAGACGTACAGAATAGATACGACGGCTTCCTGAAAACACCTAGTTTATGGAAAAAGGATGTGGTTTTCAACATGACTCAATTTGAAACATCCTCTAAATTTGATAAAATAGATTTAGATATTGACGACAAACTTAGAGTCGGAAAATATATAGAACGTTTAGTTTCTTTCGAATTAAGCCAAAATCCAGCCATTAAAATACTCTCAGAAAATCTTCAAATTCAAGAGAACAAAATCACTTTAGGCGAAATTGATTGTTTATTACTGAAGGAAGAGAAACCAATTCATCTTGAAGTTATTTACAAGTTTTATGTTTACGATGCCTCGGAAGGCGCTTCGGAAATTGATCGTTTTATTGGCCCCAACAGAAAAGATGCGCTAATAGAAAAACTAAAGAAACTTAATGAAAAGCAATTACCTTTACTTTATTCTAAAAGTTGCGAACCTTACTTAGAAAACCTAGGTTTAAAAGCTTCAGAAATTGATCAACAAGTTTACTTTAAAGCGCAATTATTTATTCCTTTAGGTGAAAAAATTATTTTAAAAACCTTAAATCAAGACTGTATTTCAGGTTTTTACATCAAAAAAGAACAGCTCGCTCAGTTTTCAGAATGTAAATTTTATATTCCGAAGAAAATAGATTGGATTATAGCGCCACACACCCAAGTCGATTGGCTTAATCATCTAGATTTCACCACCATTTCTAATACTATTTTAGAACGTCAATTTTCACCAATTTTCTGGTTAAAACAACCAAACGGTATATTAAACAAGTGTTTTCTAGTTTGGTGGTAGTTACATTTTTAGGCCTAGCAAGTTTTAAATCCTGCCAGGCCTAAATTTAAAACTTCTTTATTCTTCAATTGCAACAGGCAATTTATTAAAACCCATATTAAAAAGGGTAAACCCATAAATATCGGCATATTGCTCAATAGTTTTACTTATTGGCGTTCCTGCACCATGGCCAGCATCGGTTTCAATACGTATTAAAGTTGGGTTGCTCCCTGTTTGCTTACTTTGTAATTCGGCTGCAAATTTAAAACTATGCGCAGGCACAACGCGATCGTCATGATCTCCGGTAGTTACTAAAGTTGCTGGATATTCTACTCCAGGTTTCACATTATGAACTGGTGAATATCCTTTTAAGTATTCAAACATCGCTTTATTATCTTCAGCTGTTCCATAATCGTAAGCCCAACCAGCTCCTGCAGTAAACGTATGGTAGCGTAACATATCTAAAACACCAACAGCAGGTAAAGCTACCTGTGCTAAATCTGGACGCTGCGTCATGGTTGCACCAACCAATAAACCACCGTTAGATCCGCCTCGAATTGCTAAATACTTTGTGCTCGTGTAATTTTGTGCCTTTAAATATTCCGCTGCAGCGATAAAATCATCAAATACATTTTGTTTCTTTTGCTGTGTTCCGGCATCGTGCCAAGCCTTTCCATACTCACCACCGCCACGAAGGTTAGCTACGGCATAAATACCACCTTGCTCCATCCAAACTGCATTAGGCGTGCTAAACGACGGTGTTAAGCTTACATTAAATCCACCATAACCATATAAAATAGTTGGGTTTTCGCCGTTTAATTCTAGCCCTTTTTTATGTGTTATTATCATTGGTATTTTTGTTCCATCTTTAGATGTGTAAAATACTTGATGACTTTCAAAATCATCACTATTAAAAGTAATAGCAGATTTTCTATACACTTCCACAACGCCAGAATCGGCATTTAAAGCATAAGTTGTAACCGGTGTGTTATAATTTGTAAACGAAAAGTAATTCGTTTTTTCTTCTTTTTTACCACCAAAACCACTTGCTGTTCCTAAACCTGGTAATTCTATATCTCTAATAAATTTACCGCTATAATCGTATTGTTTTACTTTAGAAATCGCATCGACCATATAAGTTGCATAAAAGTAACCACCACCTTTGGAAATAGACAACACATGCTCGGTTTCTGGAATAAAATCTACCCAATGTTCTGGTTTTGGATTTGCAGCATCTACCGTTACTATTTTTTTGTTAGGCGCATTTAAATTGGTTACCAAATAAAGTTTACTTCCCTCGTTTTCTAAAACACCTGTATCGCTATCTGTGTGATCTAAAATGGAAACAAACTCACTATTTGGCACAGATAAATCTTTTATTAAAAGCTTGTTTCCGGAGGTTGAAACACGAGGTGATATAAACAAGTATTTATTATCTTCGGAAACGTTGGCGTAGATATAACGGTGTTTTTCTTCGGGTGTTCCTCCATAGATTAATTCGTCTGTGCTTTGTACTGTTCCTAATTTATGATAGTACACTTTATGCTGATCTGTTTTAGCCGAAAGCTCACTTCCATTTGGTTTATCGTAACTAGAGTAGTAAAAACCTTCGTTTTTGTACCATGATAGCTGCGTGAATTTCACATCGATTAACGCATCTTCCATAATCTCTTTAGACTCAACATCCATGATTAGAATTTTTCGCCAATCGCTGCCTCCTTCAGAAATAGTATAAGCCAAAATTTTTCCGTTTTTAGAAAAACTTATTGCACCTAAAGATACCGTTCCGTCTTCCTTAAACGTATTTGGGTCTAAAAATACGGTTGCCGTTTTAGAATCGCCCCCTTTTTTAAAACGATAAAGCACACTTTGGTTTTGTAAACCATCATTTTTATAAAAATACGTGTAATCGCCCTCATTAAACGGAGCGCTTACTTTCTCGTAATTCCATAATTTAGACAAACGATTTTTTAACGCCTCTCTAAAAGGTATTTGATCTAAATAGGTATTTGTAGCTACGTTTTCGGCTTTTACCCACGCTTCGGTTTCTGCACTTCTATCATCTTCTAACCAACGGTATGGATCTTTTACTTCAACACCAAAATAAGTATCAATAGTATCTACAGTTTTTGTTTTTGGGTAACTCACAACAATATCTTTTTTTTCTGTTTTATCATTTCCACAAGCAACGAGCAAGCTTAATGAGAAAAACGTTAACGCTATTTTTTTCATGATTCATTAAATTAATCATTCAAAAATAAACAAAAAACATAAGCTAAAGTTCTAGATTTATTCAATAATAACGGAATTAAAATGCCGTATAATTATATATTTGACAATGTTACTCAAAACCCTAATAATGAAAAAAACAGCACTACTCGTATTATCCATCGCATCATATTTCAGTATGTTTTCTCAAGTTGAAATAACCGAAAATGAAATAAAAGATCATATTGAATTTTTAATATTAGATAAAAACGGCGGAAGGTTTCCAGGAGAAAAAGGCGCTAAACGCGTTGTAAAATATATTAAAAAAGAATTTAAAACTATAGGCTTAAAACCGTTAAGCAAAAATTACGAGCAACATTTTACAGCCATATTACGAGTTGATAAAGGTATAGACGAAAAACCAGAAGTAAGCACTTGTAATGTTATTGGTTTTATTGAAGGAAACGATCCGAAATTAAAAAACGAATACATTGTTTTAGGAGCACATTACGATCATTTAGGACTTGGCGGACCATCTTCCAAATCGGATAAAAGAGGCGTGGTATATCATGGTGCTGATGATAATGCTAGCGGAACAACCGCTCTATTAGAAATTGCAGAAAAGTTAATTTCAAAACAAGATCAATTAAAAAGAAGTGTGCTATTTATTGCTTTTGGAGCCGAAGAACAAGGTTTATTAGGCAGTAAATACTTTGTAGAAAACCCGTTAATTCCGCTTTCTCAAATAAAATTAATGATTAACATGGATATGGTTGGCCGCTTAAACGATAAAAAACATGTGTATGCAGGTGGTGCAGGCACATTTACTAATGGCGTAGATTTTATGAAGAACCTCGGAAAGTCTCTAGGTTTAAACCCTATAGTTCACGCAGGATCTGTTGGTGGCTCCGACCATGTTTCATTCTACAAAAAAAACATATCGGTTTTAGGTGTACATACTGGCGGACATCCGCAATACCACACACCCGAAGACACTTTGGAGCTTATAAATTTAGAAGGCGAAAAGCTAGTTTGCGAATATGTTTTTCAAACTATTTTAAACAAAGCATCAACACCCAATAATA
Source organism: Algibacter lectus (assembly GCF_900112395.1). Taxonomy (GTDB): domain Bacteria; phylum Bacteroidota; class Bacteroidia; order Flavobacteriales; family Flavobacteriaceae; genus Algibacter; species Algibacter lectus. The sequence continues at coordinate 154,138 of NZ_FOLN01000003.1, read as the reverse complement.
TTGAGTTTATAAACCAAGATTAACACCAAAAAAAAAAGCTCCTGTAAAATTTACAGGAGCTTAAATATTTAAAAAAGTATGACTTATACTAAGTTATTTGCTACTAAATATTCAGCAATTTGCACGGTGTTTGTTGCAGCTCCTTTACGTAAGTTATCGGCAACAATCCACATATTTAAAGTGTTAGGTTGTGTTTCATCTCTTCTAAGTCTTCCAACAAAAACCTCATCTTTATCATGTGCAAAAATTGGCATTGGATAACTGTTTGTAGAAGGATCATCTTGAAGTACAATACCCGATGTTTCGCTTAACATTTTGCGAACGTCAGCTAAATCGAAATCATTTTCAAACTCAACGTTAACAGATTCTGAATGCCCACCAGCAGTAGGAATACGAACAGCTGTAGCCGTTACAGAAAATGTACGATCATTAAATATTTTTTGTGGCTCACGAGCCAATTTCATTTCTTCTTTGGTGTATCCGTTTTCTAAAAACACATCACAATGTGGTAATGCGTTTCTACCAATTGGGTAAGGATAGGCCATTTCGCCTTCAATACCAGCAATTTCATTTTCTAGTTGTTTTACAGCTTTTACACCTGTACCAGAAACCGATTGGTAAGTTGAAACAACAACACGTTTCATTTTATATTTTGCATGTAGCGGCGCCAAAGCCATTACCATTTGTATGGTAGAACAGTTAGGGTTTGCTATAATTTTATCTTCTTTTGTTAATTCGCTTGCATTAATTTCTGGAACCACTAATTTTTTAGTTGGATCCATTCTCCATGCAGAAGAATTATCGACTACCGTTGTACCAGCTGCAGCAAATTTTGGCGCCCATTCTACCGATGTATCTCCACCTGCAGAAAAAATTGCGATTTGTGGCTTTGCAGCAACAGCATCGGCTAAACCAATAACGGTATATTCTTTATTCTTGAAAGTTAATTTTTTTCCAACAGAACGCTCTGAAGCTACCAATAATAATTCGGTAACTGGAAAGTTACGTTCTTCTAAAACCTTTAGCATCACCTCACCTACCATTCCAGTAGCGCCTACAACTGCTATTTTCATAATTTTTTGTTTATTAAATTTCTGTTAGCAAAACTAAGTATTAATTCTATTCTAAAATCTAAAAAAAGCCCTCATTTACGAAAAACGAGGGCTTTTTAACAACAAATAACAGTATGTTATATAATTAACACTTTGTTATTTTTTAAGTAAATCTCTAATTTCAGCAAGTAAATCTTCTTGAGATGGTCCTGCTGGTGCTGCTGGAGCTTCCTCTTCTTTCTTCTTCATTCCATTGATACCTTTAACAACTAAGAACATTACAAATGCCACAATAATAAAGTCTATTATGTTTGTTAAAAACGTACCATATTCTAAATATACATCTCCTACCATTTTTCCTGCTTCATCTAAAGCTCCTTCTTTTAATTGATATCTTAATGATTTGAAATCTGCATCGAAAATTAATCCAATAAGTGGAGAAACAATTCCTCCTGTAAATGACGTTACAACTTCTTTAAAAGCTGCACCCATTACGAAACCGACAGCAATATCAACAAGGTTTCCCTTCATTGCAAACTCTTTAAATTCTTTAAGCATAATTTTATAAATTTGTTAGTTAATAATTTATTAGACCACAATATAGTTAAAAAGTCACAAATTAAATTGCGGCTCTAAAATTTAAGCACCCCTAATAATTCGCTTTACGCGCTGTGAGATACTCGTAATCAATTCATAAGAAATTGTGTTTGCGGTTTGTGCTAGGGTTTCTGCTGTAGAATTTGCATCAAAAACAACAACCTCATCACCCTCATTACAATCTATATCCGTAATATTTACCATAATCATATCCATACAAACATTACCAATTATGGGTGCTTTTTGATTGTTAATTGTTACAAAACCCTTTCCATTTCCATAAATTCTACCAATACCATCAGCATGACCAATTGGTAAAGTTGCTGTTTTTAAAACCGAATTGGTTTTAAAGGCGCGATTATAACCAACAGTTTCTCCTTTTTTTAAATGATGAATTTGTGAAATAGCAGTTTTTAATGTTGCAATAGGTTGAAAGTGTATGTTCTCTTCTTCGGAATTTCCAAAACCATACAATCCTATACCGCTACGCACCATATTAAAATGCGCTTCGGGATAATTTAAAATTCCCGAAGTATTACAAATATGAAGCATAGGTTTGTAACCAAACGTTTCTTCAAAATTAGTTGCAATACCTTTAAAAGTTTCTATTTGATTTAAGGTAAATATTTTTTCTTCCAAATCTTCACTTGCCGCTAAATGCGAAAAGATAGATTTGATATGAATAGTTTTGGTTTCACCTATAATATTATGAATAGTTTCTACATCACTGTGCCAAAAACCTAACCTATTTAAACCCGTATTAAACTTCAGGTGAATAGGATAGTTTTGTTTTTCTTCCGCAGAAGCAATTTCAATAAATTCTTTAAGTATTTTTGAGTTGTAAATGCTTGGCTCTAAATTATTTTCAATTAAAACCTTAAAATTTACAGTTTGTGGATGCAACACCAAAATAGGCTTTGTTACACCAGCTTTACGCAATGCCACACCTTCATCTATATAAGCTACAGCAAAATAATCGGCTCCAATAGTTTCTAAATAATTTGCAATTTCAGAAGCTTCATTACCATAAGCAAACGCTTTAACAACGGCTAAAAATAGCGTATTGTTATCAAGTTTCGATTTTAAATACTCAAAGTTATGTTTTAGTTTTTTTAAATCGATTTCAAGCACAGTTTCTCTTGCTTTAGGCATCGGAATCTTTTGTTTTAGATTCAACCTCCTCTTCATCTTTCACTTGCATATTGCGAACTTTATCGCGCTCCATAGCTTTATAATACGCTGCTCTGCTTAACGGTTCGTACTCTTCCACTTCGCCTAAAAGCACCAAACTATCGCTTTTAGCTTTACGGTAACTGTATTGAGCTAAATTTCCGGTTCGTGTACAAACAGCATGAACTTTAGTTACATAATCGGCCGTTGCCATTAGGTAAGGCATAGGCCCAAAAGGGTTTCCTTTAAAATCCATATCCAATCCGGCAACAATTACGCGAACGCCTTTATTGGCCAAATCGTTACAAACCCGAACAATTTCGTCATCGAAAAATTGAGCTTCATCTATACCAACCACATCACAACCATCGGCCAAAATAGGGATGTTTGCTGCCGCTGGAACAGGTGTAGAACGAATTTCGTTAGAATCGTGAGACACCACCATTTCCTCGTCGTAACGCGTATCTAAGGCTGGTTTAAAAATCTCAACACGCTGCCTTGCAAACTGCGCACGTTTAAGTCTACGGATGAGTTCTTCGGTTTTTCCCGAAAACATAGAGCCGCATATGACTTCAATCCATCCAAATTGTTCTTTATGATTTACCGTATTTTCAAGAAACATTTCGTAATTTTAACACTAAAATTGGTTTGTATAAAGGTGACGCAAATTTATTAAAAATCAAACGCCTTAATACCTTTAAATTTTAAATTTATAAACAATGAAGAAGAAATTAGAATCTGAACTTGTAAGTATAGCTCATAGAATTCTGAAACTGAAAGGTAAAGAAGATGTAATTAAAATGCATACCGAGGCAAAAGAGTTGTTTGAAAAGCTATCGGTTTTAAAGTTTGCTCAGGAAAATTTTGAAGATAACATACCGAGTATAGGTAACGATTCGTCGTTTTTTAGCATGCTCGATACCGCTTTCAATAATAAAATTAGTGATAATATTGAAGACGACGATAAAATTTACACCAATTTAGAAGACCACCAAAACGAAGAGATTACCGAACCTTTAATGGAAACCATTAAAGATATGGTTGCGCAAATGCCACACGAAACACAGCAAGTAGACGATTTATTCGAAAAAATAGAGCCAAAAACTCCTGTTGTTAAACATAATTTAGAAGACCTTACTTTAGGCTTTGAAGAAACACCTGTTTTTGAACCCGTAAAGAAAAGTGAAAACGGTGTTTTAACCGATAAAAAATCTCTAAACGACAAACTTAAATCTGGGGGATTAAAAATTGGTCTAAATGATAAAATAGCCTTTATCAAGCATTTGTTTGATGATCAGGTTGGAGATTACGATCGTGTTATCTCTCAACTAAACACCTTTCTTTCTTATAAAAACGCCAAAGAATTTATCGATACCATGGTAAAACCCGATTATAATAATTGGAGCGGTAAAGAAGAATTTGAAACCCGCTTTTTGGAAATTATTGAAGCCAAATTTGAATAATGAGTAAACTATATATAGTACCAACACCTATTGGCAACTTAAAAGATATCACTTTTAGAGCCGTTGAAGTTTTAAAAGATGTCGATTTAATTTTAGCTGAAGATACCCGAACATCTGGAAAACTCTTAAAGCATTTTGAAATTTCGACCCACATGCAAAGCCACCATATGCATAACGAGCATAAAACGGTTGAAAACATTATTCAGAAATTAAAAAGCGGAACAACCGTAGCTTTAATTAGCGATGCTGGAACACCAGCTATTTCCGATCCTGGATTTTTATTATCGCGTGCCTGCATTGAAAATGGTATTGAAGTAGATTGCCTGCCAGGTGCCACAGCATTTGTACCTGCATTAGTAAATTCGGGTTTACCTAATGATAAATTTATATTCGAAGGTTTTTTACCGGTAAAAAAAGGACGCCAAACACGTTTACTGCTTTTAGCTGAAGAAACTAGAACCATAATATTTTACGAAAGTCCGCATAAATTAATAAAAACTTTAGGCCATTTTTGTGAGTATTTTGGAGAAGACCGAGAGGTTTCTGTATCTCGAGAACTTACAAAACTATACGAAGAAACTATTCGCGGTACCGCAAAAGAAGTATTAGAACATTACACTAACAAACCACCAAAAGGTGAAATTGTAATTATTGTTGGAGGAAAAAAGAAATAAAAAAATGACATTAGAATTATTTAAAAGCACATTAAAAAACGCACCGGAAACTATTGCTTTTTCCGATACTATAACCGCCATTGAAGCGAAATACAATTTTACACCAACCGCTTTTAAAAATGGCGAATTAACAAATGCTGCAGGTGAAAACTCTGGCTCTTGCAAATTATTTGCCTTTGCTAAAAACGAAGGTTTTACAAAAAAAGAAACACTGGCTTGTTTTGGTCAATATTACTTTGAAGACGTATTAAAAGACCCAAACGGCGATGGACACCAAAACATTAGAAACTTTATGAAAACAGGTTTTGATGGATTAGCTTTTGAAGGTGAACCATTAACAAAAAAACAATAAACCTTTACAACACATCACGACTCTCGATAAAAAAATATAAATGCAAATACAATTAAAGGCTTACAACCTAAAACTCAAACATACATTCACCATTTCTAGAGAGTCTCACGACATTCAACCTAGCTTAATTGCTTGTCTTACCCTAAACGGAAAAACAGGCTATGGTGAAGCTACATCTAACCCGTACTACAACATTACTGTTGAAAGTATGACGGCAGAAATTAACGCAATTTCAACTGAAATCGAAAACTTCAACTTTACAACACCAGAAGTTTTTCATGCATTTTTAGTTGAAAAAGGATTAACCAATTTTGCTATTTGCGCTTTAGATTTAGCTGCTCACGATTTATACGGCAAACTAGAAGGTAAATCACTTTATAATATTTGGGGAACAACTTTAGAAACATACCCAACCACCAATTACACTATTGGTATTGCGAGTATCGATAAAATGGTTGCTAAAATGAAAGAAATGCCATGGCCAATTTACAAAATAAAACTTGGCACCAACGACGATGTTAATATTGTAAAAGCATTAAGAAAAGAAAGTAATGCTGTTTTTAGAATTGATGCTAATTGTGCTTGGACGGCAGATGAAACTATTAAAAACGCACCGCTTTTAAAAGAGTTAGGTGTTGAGTTTCTAGAACAACCATTAAAAGCTGATGACTGGGAAGGCATGAAAAAAGTAATGAAGCATTGCGTTTTACCAGTAATTGCAGACGAAAGCTGCATTGTAGAAAATGATGTGGAAGCTTGTGGAAATCACTTTAGCGGTATAAATATTAAGCTTACCAAATGTGGCGGATTAACACCTGCTTTGCGCATGATTAAAAAAGGTAAAGCCATGGGTGTAAAAGTTATGGTGGGTTGCATGACGGAATCTACCGTTGGTATTTCGGCCATTGCTCAACTTATACCTCAACTAGATTATGTTGATATGGATGGCGCCCTTTTACTTAAAGAAGACATTGCAAATGGCGTAATTATTAAAGAAGATGCTAATGTTATTTTCCCAACTTTAGGAGGCAGTGGCGTAACTTTAAAATAATGGTTTATAATTTAGATTCCTTTCCGTCTAACCACATTTTAATTGAAGGTAAAAACTACCTTTATTTTGGTGGCACCTCTTATTTGGGGTTACAAACTGATGTGGATTTTCAAAATATATTTATTAAAAATATTAGAAAACACGGAACGAATTATGGCGCGTCTCGAAAATCTAATGTACGCCTAAATATATATGACGAAACGGAAGCCTATTTATCTAAATTAATTGGCAGCGAAACTTGTGTTAGCTTATCTTCTGGATATTTGGCCGGACAACTTATTGCTCAAAGTTTAAACACTAAAAAGCACAGTTTTTTTTATGCTCCAAATACGCACGCCGCATTAAATTTATCGATTACAAAAAATAAATCGACCCAATCTTATAGAGAGCTAAAAGCCATTTTAAGTTTACATTTAGCAAACCAAACAGAACAAACTCCTGTTGTTTTTTTAGATGCTATAGATTTTTATGGTACAAATTTCCCTGATTTTGAAGCTTTAAAATCGTTACCACTTTCTGATATTATTTTAGTGGTAGACGATTCTCATGGCATTGGTATTACTGGTGAAAATGGTAGTGGCGTATTTAAAACTATTCAGGCATTAAACCCTAAAGAACTTATAGTTTGCTGCTCCTTAGGTAAAGGTTTCGGAATTCAAGCTGGTGCTATTTTTGGATCTAAGTACAGAGTTAACAAATTAGAAAGCACGGCATTTTTTGGAGGTTCTAGTCCTGCTGCTCCAGCTAATTTAGCAACTATAGTTAGCGCAGAAAATATTTATACTGCGAAACGAAAAACGCTGAAACATAACATCGATTATTTTATAAACAATATAGAAAACCTTGAAAGATTTAAGTGGATGAAAACACACCCTGCTTTTAGCTTTTCTAATGAACAATTAAATAAACATCTTGAAAATAATAACATTATAGTAACTAGTTTTAGGTATCCCGATGAAACATCACCTATAATGAGTAGAATTGTAATTAGCGCAGCCCATACAGAAGAAGATATTAGCAGACTTTGTGAGGTATTGAATGGGTATTAAAACCTTACTGCCCTATTTTAAGAAAAGCACTTTTACATTATTTTATACTATTTTTGAGCAAACAAATTAAGAAAAATGAAAAATTTAGTTACCACAACCTGGTTAGGTGAAATGAGATTTGAAAGCACAAACCCATCAGGACACAATCTTTTTATAGATGCAGGTGAAGAAAACGGTGGAAAAAGCGAAGGTTACCGTCCAAAAGCATTGATGCTATCTGGATTAGCAGGTTGCTCTGGGTTAGACGTGGCATCATTAATTAAAAAAATGAAATTAGAAGTCAACGACTTTAAAATAGAAACCGAAGCCAACCTAACTGAAGAACACCCAAAATATTACGATAAGGTTGCTATGCACTTTCATTTTTACGGCAATAACTTAAATGAAAAAAAGCTTCAAAAAGCAGTCGATTTATCTATTGAAAAGTATTGTGGTGTTATGGAAATGTTTCGCCAATTTTCAGAATTAACCATAGAAACACACTTTCATTCAAAATAATATTTTCAAGTATAATAAACGCAATAAAACTCGCTAGTCTTAAGTTAAATTACATAAGTAATAAAGCTCTATAGTTCTTAGTATTTTATACGAAGTCCATTAAAGTATAAAGTTTTAATTACATTTGAAACCTCTTAAAGAAACACAAAATGCGTTGGACATTAAAAGAAAAACCACAGGCAGCAGAAACTGAAGCTTTGCAAAAAGCATTAAATGTAGACGCTACCACAGCAACATTACTTTTGCAACGTGGTATTAAAACTTTTGAAGAAGCAAAAACTTTTTTCCGCCCTAGCTTAACAGATTTACACGATCCATTCTTAATGAAAGATATGGACAAAGCTGTGGCGCGTATAGAAAAAGCAATAGCAAACAACGAAAATATTTTGGTTTATGGCGATTACGATGTAGATGGCACCAGCTCTGTGGCGCTTATGTCTACCTACCTTAAATCAATACATAATTTGGTTTACACGTATATCCCAAACAGGTATGATGAAGGTTATGGCGTCTCCTATAAAGGAATAAACTTTGCACTAGAAAATAATTTCACTTTAATAGTTGCTCTAGATTGCGGTATTAAAGCCATAGATAAAGTGGCGCACGCTAAAGAATTAGGCATAGATTTCATTATCTGCGACCACCACAGACCAGGCGAAAAAATTCCAGATGCGGCAGCCGTTTTAGATCCAAAACGAGAAGATTGCAACTACCCATATAAAGAACTTTGTGGCTGTGGTGTAGGCTTTAAACTTATTGAAGCCTTAGCTTCTAAAGAAGGGAAAACAGCCGAAGATTTAACCGAATATTTAGATTTAGTAGCCACGGCTATTGGAGCAGATATTGTTCCTATAGATGGTGAAAATCGTGTTCTTGCTTATTTTGGTTTACAGGTTATTAACACCAATCCTCGACCAGGAATTAAAGCCATTTTAGCGCAAGTAGAAAAAACAGAACTAACCATAACCGATGTTGTATTTATTGTAGCACCACGTATTAATGCTGCTGGCCGTATGAAACATGGTAATTATGCGGTAACCTTATTAACCGAGGAAGATGATGAGTTAGCGACTAAATATGCCGCAGAAATTAACGATTACAATCTTGAGCGTCGCGAAACAGATAAAAGAATAACAGAAGAAGCACTTGTCCAAATTGAAAAAAACAAAGAACAAGACCGCCTAACCACAGTTGTTTACGATAAAGATTGGCATAAAGGCGTTATTGGTATTGTAGCTTCTAGATTAACCGAAACCTACCATAGACCAACTTTGGTTTTCACTAAAAGTGGTGAGTTTTTAGCAGCATCGGCACGCTCAGTAAAAGGTTTTGATGTTTACAATGCCTTGGAAGCTTGTACCGAACATATTGAACAATTTGGTGGACACAAATACGCAGCAGGATTAACATTAAAAGAAGAAAACTACGAAGCCTTTAAACAAGCTTTTGAAGACGAGGTTTCTAAAACTATAGATAGAAACTTACTTACACCCGAAATAAAAATAGATTTAGAAATAGATTTAGACAACATTACGCCTAAATTTAATAGAATTTTAAAACAATTTGCTCCTTACGGCCCAAGTAATATGACACCTGTTTTTTTAACCGAAAACCTAATTGATACCGGCTACGGAAAACCAGTTGGTGCAGATCAAACTCATTTAAGATTAACAGCTACGCAAGCCGGCACATCTAAAAATGTTGTTGGTATTGGTTTTAGCATGGCAGATAAGTTCGAAATAATTTCAAATGGCAAACCATTTAAAGCCGTTTATTCTATAGATGAAAACGAATGGCAAGGTAACGTAAGCTTACAAATGAAAATACGCGACATTAAGGCTTAAAAATAAAAACTTGGCATCTAACATTACACAAGTGAAAACTAAAATTCCTGTCTTCGCAGGAAGGTAATTATGGCAAAAACTGATCCCTACGCAGCATTGCGTATTAAAGAATTCAATATATTTTTATTAGTCCGCTTTCTCCTTGTTTTTGGTTGGTCTATGCAATTTATTGTTATTGAGTGGCAAGTTTACAGCCTTACAAAAGACCCTTTATCTCTTGGTATTATTGGTTTAATGGAAATTATTCCAGCATTTACCATGGCTCTTTTTGCTGGACATATTGTAGATCAAAAAGAAAAACGAAATCTCTTAGCTACTTGTATTTCTGCTTTTTCTCTAATAAGTTTTGGGTTATTTATGCTCACTTGGGATAAAATTGTTGGTGACTGGAGTTCTAAAAGCATATTATATTCCATTTACGCCTTAGTCTTTTTTGGAGGTTTTTTACGTTCCTTTTTTGGACCAACAATCTTTTCTCTTGTAGCTTTAATTGTTCCTAAAAAAGTATATCCAAACGCCGCCACATGGAACAGTTCAACGTGGCAAATGGCAGGTGTTTTAGGCCCCGCTTTAGGAGGTTTCACCATTGGTTGGATTGGAGTACATTGGTCGCTATGCATCATATTCGGACTCATCCTTATGTCCTTTTTCATCTTATTACAAATAAAACGTAAACCTATTTTAAACCCTAAAATAGGCGAACCTGTAATAGACAGCTTAAAAGAAGGCCTGCGTTTTGTATTTAAAACCAAAGCCGTTTTAGGTGCCATGACTTTAGATATGGTTGCCGTACTTTTTGGTGGTGCCATTGCATTGCTCCCTGTTTTTGCACAAGACATTTTAAAAGTAGGTAGTGAAGGTTTTGGCGTATTACGTGCCGCGCCAGCTGTTGGCGCTTTTTTAACTATGTTAATTACAGCATATATTCCGATAAGTAAAAATGCAGGCATGAAATTATTGGTTGCTATTTTCGGTTTTGGAGTATGTATTATTGTATTCGGGTTATCTAATATATTCTGGATTTCGGCAATAGCCTTATTCTTTAGCGGCATGACAGATGGTGTATCTATGGTGATTAGACAAACCATTTTTCAGATAAAAACACCCGACCACATGCGTGGACGTGTATCGTCGGTAAACTCTATGTTTGTAGGATCTTCAAACGAGTTAGGCGCATTTGAAAGTGGCGTTACTGCTAAATTTTTCGGTGCCGTTACTGCCGTGGTTTTTGGAGGCACTATGACATTAATTACTGTGGTTGCAACAGGTTTAGCTTCTCCTTCTTTTAGGAAATTAGATTTAACTGAAGATTTAAAAGCTCACGAAAGTGATGATTAATTTTTACTTCATATTAAATTGAAATCAAAACAATGTAAGAAACCTAAAAAGTCTAATCGTAAAACTCAATGAAAACAGCTATCTTTGGCAAATCTTCGCTTTTTTGAAGACTGTTGACTATGAAGAACATTAGAAACTTTTGCATTATTGCACATATTGACCACGGGAAAAGCACACTTGCCGACCGTTTGTTAGATTTTACAGGCTCTGTAACCGCTAGAGAACAACAAGCCCAACTACTAGATAGTATGGATTTGGAGCGTGAACGTGGTATTACCATAAAATCGCATGCCATCCAAATGGACTATGAGTTAGATGGCGAAAAATATGTTTTAAACTTAATTGATACACCTGGCCACGTAGATTTCTCTTACGAGGTTTCTAGATCTATTGCAGCCTGCGAAGGTGCGCTTTTAATTGTAGATGCCGCACAAAGTATACAAGCACAAACTATTTCTAACTTATACTTAGCTTTAGAGAATGATTTAGAGATTATTCCTGTACTAAATAAGGTAGATTTACCAAGTGCAAACCCAGAAGAGGTTACCGATGATATTGTAGATTTACTAGGCTGCGATCCAGAAGAAGTTATTCACGCTAGTGGAAAAACAGGTTTCGGTGTCGAGAATATTTTAAAAGCTATTATCGATCGCGTTCCTGCTCCAAAAGGAGATCCCGACGCACCTTTACAAGCCTTAATTTTCGACTCAGTTTACAATACATTTAGAGGTATTGAAACGTATTTTAGAGTTTTTAATGGTGAAATAAAAAAAGGACAAAAAATTAAATTCGTCGCTACAGATAAAGAGTATTTTGCCGATGAAGTTGGAACTTTAAAACTAACTCAAGTTGCTAAAAAAAGCGTAAAAACTGGAGATGTAGGCTACTTAATTACAGGTATTAAAACCGCTAAGGAAGTAAAAGTTGGTGATACCATTACCGATTTTGCCAATCCAACTACAAATATTGTAGAAGGTTTTGAAGACGTAAAACCAATGGTATTTGCTGGTATTTACCCTGTAGATACTGAAGATTACGAAGAGCTTAGAAACTCTATGGAAAAGCTACAACTTAACGATGCCTCGTTAGTGTTTGCTCCAGAAAGTTCTGCAGCTTTAGGTTTTGGTTTCCGTTGTGGATTCTTAGGAATGTTACACATGGAAATTATACAAGAACGTTTAGAACGTGAGTTCGATATGACGGTAATTACTACTGTTCCCAATGTATCTTACCATGCTTACACAAACAAAAACCCGAACGAAGCTTTTATTGTAAATAACCCGTCGGATTTACCGGAACCTACTACAGTAAATCGTGTTGAGGAACCTTATATTAAGGCTACTATTATTACAAAATCTGATTTTGTTGGTAATGTGATGTCTCTTTGTATTGAAAAACGTGGTATCGTTCTTAATCAAACGTATTTAACACCGGAACGTGTTGAGTTAACTTTTGAAATGCCTCTTGCAGAAATTGTATTTGATTTTTACGATCGTTTAAAAACAGTTTCTAAAGGGTATGCTTCTTTCGATTACCATCCTATCGGAATGAAAGAATCAAAATTAGTACGTTTAGATATTTTATTAAATGCACTTACTGTTGATGCGCTTTCTGCCTTAATTCATGCTGATAACGCACAGAATATTGGTAAGAAAATGTGTGAAAAATTAAAAGAATTAATTCCACGTCAGCAATTCGATATTCCAATTCAGGCGGCTATTGGTGCAAAAATTATTTCGAGAGAAACAATTAAAGCCCTTAGAAAAGATGTAACAGCAAAATGTTATGGTGGTGATATTTCTCGTAAAAGAAAACTACTTGAAAAACAGAAAAAAGGTAAAAAACGTATGCGTCAAGTTGGTAATGTAGAAATACCTCAACAAGCGTTTATGGCTGTTTTAAAGTTGAATGATTAAAACATTTTTAAAATGAAAAAAATTATTTTTTTAGCTTTCGCTTTAATTCTTTTTCAAAATAATTATGCTCAAAAACACTTTTCTGCAGAAATCCTAACAGGTGTTGGGTTTAACAAAAACCTAACACTTGTAAATGAAAGTATTGAGAATTACAATGTATTTACAACTCAAGTAAATGCCAACTATCAATTCAACCTTTATAAAAAACTATTTGCAGAAACAGGAATAGGTGCGCAGTGGTATTTTAACTCAGGAGATGTTGGTGTTTCTAATTTTAAGTCAACTAGTTTACACTTAAATGTACCTTTTATAATTAGCTATCCTCTGTTTAAAAAAACTAGTATTGGCATAGGTGCAGCCTTGTCAAACAATAAAAGCTTTGATGATTTTGATTTTAGGGCAAACCATAACATTAGAACTTCGCTTTTATTAAAAGGAGCTTATATATTAAACAGCAACTTTAGTCTGCTTCTAATAGCCAAACAAAACCTATCGAATACTCCTGATTTATACTTAATAAATCAACCAAACTTTGATGTCTCAGTAGGTATTTCCTATAAAATATTTTAGTACATGAAAACATCTTATACTTTCTTTTTTATTTTACCCCTATTATTACTGAATTGTTCAAAATTTAATGAAGATTTAAAAGGAGACTTTATTAAAGCAGATGAAGCATCTATTTCTGATTTCGACACAGATTTCCCTGTTTTAAATATTTCGGTAAATCAAGAAGAATTCAATAACATGTACTTAAATTATAATGATGGTATTGAAATTGAAGCCTTTTTAAACCTATATAGAAATAACGAGCTTTTAATTTCTGACGAGTTAATCGAACTTGAAATAAAAGGCACAGAATCTGCAACTTTTGAACTAAAGTCTTTAGGTCTTAAATTTGACGATACTTTTGAAAACAAAAACAACGTTTTAATAAATCCAGATTATGTGCTTTCTCATCATTCTATCGAAAAGATAAAATCTTTTCGATTACGAAATTCCGGAAATGATTTTAAAGAAACCTTATTAAAAGACATCTCATACACTCAACTAGCCATTAATGCAGATTTAGATCTCGATTTAACATACTACGAACCAGCTATTGTTTTTATAAATAATAGTTTTTCAGGAATAATGAATCTAAGAACAGAAGGCAATACCAATGGTATTTCTAGATTAAATGATGTTAAAAAGAAAGCAATAACATTAGCAAAAATTAACTACCCAAGTGAAATCGAAAAAAAAGATGGTAATTTTGACCGTATCGATGATTTCATTGAGGCTATTGAAAACAAAAATATTCAATATCTAAAAGAAAACGTTGATATCAACAATTTCATTGACTACATAATTTTCAACACCTATATATCAAACGTGGATTGGCCTTATAACAATGTTAGATTTTATGCTGTTGACGATAAACCTTTTAGATTCATTACTTATGATTTAGATTGGGCTAATACTCGAAAAACGGACGAACACCCTTTAGAATTCATAAAAAGCCCTACAAAATACTCAGCTAAAGACGCTATAAAAAATCCTATTACAGACCTTTTCAATATCTTATATGCAGATACTGATTTTAAAAATCAATTTAATAACAGGTATCAATCAATTGTAGACAGTAAGGTGCTTTCATCTAATAATTTTAATAATATTGTAGACAAAAACTATAATGCTATTAAGGAGTACATGCCAACCCATATTAGTAAACACCATGATATCAATACTATGATTGAATGGTATAGAAATATTGAATTATTAAAAGAAGATTTCAAAAAAAGAGAAGAAAACATCGAAGACTTAAATCCTCTATTTTAATAAACATTTACTGCTCCAACCACCTTCTAAAATCGGAAGTTGTTGACGAACTCGTCATCACTTTGTCTTTAATTCCTGTTACTGTAATTAATAAACGGTTTTTAAAATGACTTTCTATATTTTCGATACCATCGATACTGATAATTTCACTTCTATTTATTTTAAAAAATTTACTGGGATGTAATTGACTATGGATAGCTCCTAAATTTTGAGAAATAGTATGGCGCTTTCCTTTTAAATCGGTAGCCATACAAAAATCGCCAGAAGCTTCAATTTTAACTATATCTGAAACACTTAATAACTGAATGCCTTTCGACTTCTTTATAACAAATCGTTTTTTATAACTGGTGTGCTCTTCTTTCAAAGCTGACTTTAGCTCGCTTATTGTTTCTTGATTTAATGCCGTGTAATGCCCTTGTTTAAATAATGATTGGTATTTCTCGATAGCTCTTTTAAAATCCAACTGCGTGTATGGTTTTAAGATATAAGCAATACCATTGGTGTTAAAAGCTTGAAATAAATAATCATCGTGAGCCGAACAGAAGATAATAGGCGTATTTATGGAAACATCATTAAACAAATCGAAAGAAAGCCCGTCTAACAGCTGAATATCCGATAGAATAAAATCGTAAGTATTATTCGTCAACATCGGTTTTCCTTCACTTATAGAGCGCGCCCAATCGTGAGGAATTTCATCTTCAAAGTAATCGTTTACAAAGGATAGCAACTTTTGGTATGCTGGTATTTCATCTTCTAAAATTAAAATCTTCATACTGTTTTCAATTTTCTTCAACTAAATTAATAATCGGAATTGCTATTTTAAATACCTCTTCTGTATCAATAATAACAACCTCTTTATCTGATAAGAATTTATAACGTGTTTTCAAGTTCTCTAAACCCGTTCCAAACGATTCGTTTTTAGATATAATATTAGACTTCGTGTTAACAACCGTTAATTCATTTTCATCAATATAAACTACCGTTTTTATAGCACTTCCGTCAACGGGTTTATTATGTTTCACTACGTTTTCTAATAATGTTTGTATTGCTCCTGTTGGTATAAACTTATCTTCAATATCGGTTTTCTTTTCTATTTTAAAATCGTAATCTGTTGCAAAACGTGTTTTAATTAAAAACATATAATTTTCGGCTAGTTCAATTTCTTCGGCTAATTCCATTACCTCAGCATCTTTGGTTTTTATTAAATACCTATAAATAAGCGACAACCTATTAATATACTCTTTAGCTTTTACCGTATCACGATCGATAAGTGCATCTAGGGTATTTAAATTATTGAACAAAAAATGCGGGTCTATTTGTGAACGGAGTAATTTAAGCTCGTTTTCTTTTTGTTGTTTTTCAATTTTTAAATATTCGGTTTGCCCTTCATAAAACTTTTTAGTAAGAAATAAAGCAAATGGAAAGGCCGATTGCTGAGTTCCTAAACTAATCATTTGTAAAACAAAATCGATACCCTTAGGGAATTTTGCCCAATCGTTAGACCCTGTCCAAAAGCCTATAGTATAATCGATTCCAGGAATAATAAGTAAAATTAAAACGCCATAAATTATAAACAACACGTATTTTTTTTGAACAACTACTTTTGGTATTAACCAAAATGTAAATAAAAAGATAACGCTTGTAACACTTATAATCTCGACAGGAAAATCGATTAAATATTCTCTCAGCAATGCATCTCGTTCAATATAATACTTACCTTGAATAATAAACGACACCAAAAAATAAACGCCTAAAATTAGAAAATCGGTTCTATTTATTTTTTTATTCATAGTTATACAAACATATTAATTATTATCATTAATTCTATTTTCTTCATCTTCAGAAGCGTTTCTTCTACTTGTCTTTTTTCCAAATTTAGACCCAAAACTATACGATAATCTTAATTGAATATTCTGCCTCGACTGGTTACTCTCTACTTCAGCATACAAACCATTATAATCTATAACCCCAACAAAACCTCTATTTAAAATTTTACTAAGCGCTAAATTTACTTTTAGTTTATCGTCTAAAAACTTTTTACCCAAAGAAAAATTTAAGTCGGCAAACCAATCGGTATCAAGACCTCCTTCTAAAGCCCCTGTTCCGTAGTTTCCACTAACTTCTGCATTAATTTTCCATGGTAGCTCGTAACTAGCTTGAGTAAACCAAATTAAGCTCCATTTTTCTAAATTTAAATTATTAGTGGCAGATCCAAATTTATTCTGACTCACAATTATTCCCGTATATCCTTCTACGTTATTTATAAAACTTAAAGGACCAAATAGTCTAAAATTCCAGTTTTTACTATCGCTTAAATTAATAGTTGTACGCTCTATTTGTGCAGTTTCATTATCTTGAGAAACAAACTGAAACATATCGTCTTTAGTTTCGCTGTAAGCTATTGCAAAAAATGGCTGCCCATCGAAGGTTAAATTAAATTGATATTTATTGGTGAATGATGGTTTTAAATTTTCGTTACCAACATCTGAAGATAATGGATCGTAATACGTAACAAACGAATTTAAAGTATTATAACTAGGCCTGCTAATACGGTAGCTATAAGCTAGACTTGCTGCTAAATTTTTATTTATTTTTCTGCTTAATGCTGCACTTGGGAAAAGCTTAGAAATTTTCCGTTCTCGTGTTTCATTATCACTGCTAGAAGTCCCTTTTGTATTGCTATCCTCAAAGCGTAACCCACCAGAAAAAGACCATTTACCCTCTGTGATGTTAATTTTAGAATAGAGTGCAAAAATGTTTTCATCTACCAAAAAAATATTGCTTGCCGTGTTATTAAACTCAAAATCACCATCTTCATTTTCACTAAAAGATTGCAAATCGCTATCTGTATTTACCTGAGAATATTTTGCACCAACACTTAGTTTAAAATCTTCAGAAAGCGTACGAACATAATCACTCCTAAAGGTTTTAATTTGGTAATTTCCGTCTTGTAAATACCTTTGGTTTGTGTAAGCAATAGTACTACCGTCTACAGATGCCAATGTGTTTCTATTATCATTTTTATAATCTACATAATTAAAATCGGCGGTAAGTTTATGCCCTTCTGTTTTAAACTCATAATACGGATTGATATTAAATACTTTTTGGTCACGATTAAAGCTATTTTCAGAATACAAAAAATCTGTAGTGCTAGCTGTGGTTATAATATTTGCACTGTTTGCAACTCTATCAGAATTTGTGTTACTGTTTTTAACTCCAAAACCAATAGAATGTTTATCGTTGATATAATAATCAATACTACCACTAATTCTAAACGTTTTTGGATTATAAGGTTCAATAGTTGCTTGGTTATAGTTTTCTTCTCCAATGCTTCTATTAATAAACAAATCTTCACGCCATGTTGGGCTCGAATAGCCTGTACTAGCTTGCCAATTTAACTTGTTTTTATAACTAGCAATAGCTGCACTTGTACCATGCTCAAAGCCTTCATCTTCACCAACCCAAGTAGACACACTACCATGTGTACCTAATTTTACGTTTTTCTTTAAAATAATATTAATAATTGGCCCAGACCCTGTGGCATCAAACTCCGCTCCTGGTTGCTCTACCAATTCTACTTTAGCTATATTATCGGCAGGCATATCACGCAACAGTGTATCCATGTCCATATAATCGGTAGTTTTTCCGTTTATCAAAATTCTAATATTACTTTGCCCAGCATAACTAATACCATTATTGGTAACAATAATTCCTGGCACGCCACGCATAATATCTTGTAAATTAGAATTTATCATTTCTGATTGTTCCAAATCTATAATCAATTTCTCGGCCGTTTGCCTAATTACAGGGCGTTTATGGGTAATTACAATTTCATCTAAAACATCTTCTGCTAAGTTAAAATCGAAAGTTTTCGAATTATTCTCTATCAGAAAAGCATCGCACCTTTTCAACTTAAACCCTAATACCGAAATTTCGAGATAGTAATTTCCGTTTTCAACATTTTCAATTTTATAAAACCCTGATTCGGAAGAAATAACACCAGTAACAATTTCTTTTGAAGTTGCACTATGTAGTATAACATTAGCAAACTCTAAGGGCTTGTTACTTTCATCTAAGATATAACCAGAAATATTGTTTTGAGCATACGCCGAAATAATACTTATAAAAAAAATGATGAGTGTTTTAATGATTGTGTTCATAACTGTTCGATTTTTTGATATACCAAATTTGAGTAAAAACAGCTAGGTTAAAAAACAGAATAATATCAAATGGGATAAAAAAAGGTTGAATTGGTATTATTTAAAGTTGAATTATTTTTGGCATTCAAAGTATAGCTCCCAACTATTTATCATCACAAAACCCCTTAATTATATAAATTTCATCATCTAATATATGGCTCTCCTTTTTTTCTTTAAACACTAAAGAAAAACAATAACTATTCTTCAAGCCTTTTAGGGTTTAAGTAAAATTAATTATTGAATAATTCGATTAAACTCGATAACACCTATTTTTCTTCAAAAATAAAATTCGATC
Organism: Algibacter lectus; assembly: GCF_900112395.1. Lineage (GTDB taxonomy): Bacteria > Bacteroidota > Bacteroidia > Flavobacteriales > Flavobacteriaceae > Algibacter > Algibacter lectus. The sequence goes on along the minus strand of NZ_FOLN01000003.1, from coordinate 134,819 downwards.
AAATTTGTTAACAATAATTTTGTATGTTTATAACATAGGAAATATTATTAATAATTAAACTTGCAAAAACACTTAACAACAGGGTGCTTTTCTGAAAATATTTTCCATTTAATTAATATTTTTTCACATTAATAGTTACTAACAATTTTTCAAAATTCGGGCATCGTTTTGTTGTAAAAGCAACAAAACATAGTATATAAAAATGATGTTTATATTTTTTAAAAATTGTAAGAAAAAAAGGAAACAATTAGACAAATTGTTTTTACTTTTATTGTGATAGTAAACAGGTAATATTGATATTCCTATTCATGATACATTTAAATATTCAAAATACAACTGCTCCAAACCGTTTTGAAATAAATGTCTCTAACGACTCTAAAAAACAAAAACAACTAAATGAAAGCACTTTTTTACACAAGAGAATTTCCACCGTATGTTTACGGAGGAGCCGGCGTACATGTTGAATATTTGGCCGATGAGCTGTCCAAATTAATGAAAATTGATGTTCGATGTTTTGGAGACCAAGACTCTAAATCGGATAATTTAAGTGTAAAAGGTTACCCGTTTGAGAACCCTATTTTTGATGGTGCAGACGATAAATTAAAATCGGTATTTAAAACACTAAGCACCGGTATACAAATGAACACAGAGCCTATTGATGCCGATGTTGTACATTGCCATACTTGGTATGCTCATTTTGCTGGTATTATAGCAAAACTTTGTTACGGTACACCATTAGTGATTACCACACACTCCTTAGAGCCTTTACGCCCTTGGAAACGCGAACAATTAGGTCGTGGTTACGACGCCTCTTCTTGGGTAGAAAAAACAGCTATTGAAATGGCCGATGCCCTAATAGCGGTCTCAGAAGAAACTAAAGAAGATGTTCTTAAACATTTTGATGTAGACGAAAGTAAAGTACACGTTATCTACAATGGTATTAACTTAGAACAATACGTAGAAACAAGCGAAACAGCAACTCTAGATACTTATGGTGTTGATAAAACGAAACCTTATGTACTTTTTGTTGGTAGAATTACACGCCAAAAAGGAATTATACATTTAGTAAACGCCATAAAATATATAGATCCGGATACTCAAATTGTACTATGTGCAGGCGCACCAGATACACCAGAAATTGGTGAAGAAATGAAAAACGCCGTAAACGCAGTTAAAAAAACACGTGAAAACGTAATTTGGATTGATAAAATGGTAACTAAGGAAGAAATTATACAGTTATATTCTCATGCTGCTGTATTCTGTTGCCCTTCTATTTACGAACCTTTTGGCATTATAAACATTGAAGCTATGGCATGTAACACAGCCGTTGTAGCAAGTGCTGTTGGTGGCATTAAAGAAGTGGTTGTACATGGCGAAACCGGACTTTTAATTCCGTTAGAACAACAAACCGAAGCACCTTTTGAACCTATTGATCCCGATAAATTTTCGAGAGATTTAGCCCATGGTGTTAACCAAGTTATAAGCGATAAAAACTTAAGAGAAACCATGGCAAAAAATGGAAGAAAACGTGTTGAAGATTATTTTGACTGGGTAGCCATTGCAAAACAAGTAGAAACACTATACGAATCAATAATATAACGAACAACTAAGCACTAAAAAACTAAAAATATGATAAACAACAAAGTTTTAGCCATTGTTTTAGGAGGCGGTCAAGGATCCAGACTTTACCCATTAACCGATAAAAGATCTAAACCAGCAGTTCCTATTGCCGGAAAATACAGACTTGTAGATATACCAATCTCAAACTGTATTAACGCAGATATTAAGCGTATTTTTGTGTTAACTCAATTTAACTCAGCATCACTTAACAAACACATTAAAAACACCTATCACTTCAGTTTTTTTAGTAGTGCTTTTGTAGATGTATTGGCTGCCGAACAGACTCCAGAAAGTAAAACTTGGTTTCAGGGTACTGCCGATGCGGTTAGACAGAGTATGCATCATTTTTTAAGTCACGATTTTGAGTACGCTTTAATATTATCAGGAGATCAATTATATCAAATGGATTATGATAAAATGATTGAAGCTCATGAAGCCTCTAATGCCGAAATATCTATTGCAACCATTCCTGTAAATGCAAAAGACGCCACATCTTTTGGTATTTTAAAAGCGAATGATGAAAACGTCATTACATCATTTATAGAAAAACCCGATGCCGAATTGTTACCAGAATGGACTTCGGAAGTAAGTGAGGAAATGAAAGGTAAAGGCCGTAACTACCTAGCTTCAATGGGTATTTACGTGTTCAATAAAGATTTGCTAATTAAACTCATGGAAAACCCTGATACTATAGATTTTGGTAAAGAAATTATTCCGCAATCTATACACGATCATAAAACTTTAAGTTACCAATATGAAGGGTACTGGACAGATATTGGAAATATAGACTCATTCTTCGAAGCGAATTTAGGCTTAACTGACGATATTCCTCAGTTTGATTTATACGATGAAAAAAAACGTATTTATACGCATGCTAGAATGTTACCTACCACAAAAATAGCAGGCACTGTTTTAGACAGAGCTGTAGTTTCTGAAGGTTGTATTATTGGTGCTGCAAAAATTGAAAAATCGGTAATTGGTATTCGTTCTAGAATTGGTAAAGAATCTACCGTAATTAACACCTACATGATGGGTAGTGATTTCTACGAAACTTTAGATGAAATAGAAAACAACCGTATTAAAGTCCTTACCGGAATTGGAGAGCGCTGCTTTATTAAAAACTGTATTCTAGATAAAAACTGCCGTATTGGTGACGATGTTCGTATTAACGGCGGAAAGCATTTAGAAGATAAAGAAACAGACATGTACTTTATTAAAGATGGTATTGTTGTTGTTAAAAACGCTGCAACTATTCCTTCAGGATACGTTATTTAACCAAAATAGCAACCAAAAATCAAATTTCTTCACCAATTAAAATAGCTTTAGCTGGTGAAGAAATCTGACTAAAAAAATATTGATTACCATACATAACTAAGCAAACAATGCAAAATCAAAAAAGAGTTGTAATTGATTATGTTTCACCAACTGTAAACGGTGGCGACTTTTATATTAAACGTGTAGTAAATGAAATTGTAAATGTAGATGCACATATTATGGCCGATGGTCATGATGTTTTAGGAGCTGCCATACTTTACAAACACGAAAACGATAAAACATGGCAAGAAACTCGAATGGTGCTTACTTCTAACGATGAGTGGAAAGCATCCTTCAGTGTACAAAAACAAGGGTTTTACAACTATAAAGTAGAAGCATGGGTAGATTATGCTTTAAACTGGAGATACGGTTTAATTCGTAAAATAAACGATGGCCAACATGTGGTTTCAGAATTATTAGAAGGTGCCGAATATATTGAGCCACTTTTAAATAAAGTAAATGCTGATGATAAACAATATTTAGAACATTTACAGCGTATTTTTAAAGATGAAAATAATTATGGTGAGGCCATTTCCGAAGCAGTAAAAGAAAGGCTTTATAATATTTTCTTCCAAAACCCAATTAAAATACTTGCCAATACCTCTTCAACATACAAAGTTTACGTAGATAGAAAAAAAGCAAGATTTAGCACATGGTACGAGTTTTTTCCGCGTTCAGCGTCGGAGCACAAAGGCGTTCACGGCACTTTTAACGATTGCGCACGCTTATTACCAAGAGTAAAAAACATGGGGTTTGATGTGGTTTACCTACCACCTATCCACCCAATTGGAGAAGTTAACCGTAAAGGAAAAAACAATACTACAGAAGCCAAAGAAGGTGATGTTGGTTCTACATGGGGTGTTGGTTCGCAATATGGCGGGCATAAAGACATCCATCCACAGTTAGGGAATATCGACGATTTCAAAGCGCTTATACAAACAGCAAAAGATAACAATCTTGAAATTGCTATGGATTACGCCTTACAAGCCGCACCAGATCATCCTTGGGTAAAAGATCATCCAAAATGGTTTAAATGGCGACCAGATGGTACCGTTCAATATGCTGAAAACCCACCAAAAAAATATCAAGACATCCTTCCTATTTATTGGGAAAGTGAAGACTATAAAGCCCTTTGGAACGAGTGTTTAGATACTATGTTGTATTGGGTAGATTGTGGTATTAACATTTTTAGAGTTGATAACCCACACACAAAACCTTTCTATTTCTGGAATTGGATTATTTCTGAAGTAAAAGCAAAACACCCCGATGTTATCTTTTTAGCCGAAGCTTTTACAGCTCCAAAAGTAATGAAACAGCTTGCTAAACAAGGTTACACACAATCGTACACCTATTTTACATGGCGTGAGAGCAAACATGAAATCACAGAATATGTAGAAGAGCTAACGCAAAGCGAACTAAAAGAATATATGCAACCTAATTTTTGGCCAAACACGCCAGATATTAATCCATATCATTTACAAGGCGCTAACGAATCTAAACATATTCAGCGTTACGCACTAGCAGCTACTTTAAGTTCTAGTATTGGAATTTATGGGCCTGTTTTCGAATATATGCTATCCGAACCATTACTGGGAAAAGAAGAATATTTAAATTCTGAAAAATTCCAAATTACACATTACAACTGGGAGCTTAAAAACAAGCTAACTACTATAATTTCGAAAATCAATTTTATTAGAAACCATAACGAAGCCTTACAACAAACCAATAATATTAAATTCTGTAACATACAGAATGACAATTTAATAGCCTTCTATAAATGGAACAATGATAGAACCAATGAGATTCTAGTTATTATCAGTTTAGATGCCCACAACTCGCAACAAGGTAATATACAAGTGCCGTTGCAAGATTTAGCGGTACATCCAGGACATAATATTGAAATGCACGATTTAATTACCGATAGCCGTTATAATTGGAATAATGAATGGTGTTATGTGGAATTACACCCAACAATGCCTTTTCACATTTTCAAGATTAACAAATAAAACTTAAGGGTTTAAACCCCATATTAAAACAACGACATAATTTTCCTTTAAACAGGAATTAACAACATAATTTTATGGCACAAGTAAAACCGTATAGCTTATTTACAGAATTCGACATAAACCTTTTTAAAGCAGGAAAACATTACAGGCTTTACGAAAAAATGGGGTCGCATTTAGTAACCGTAGATGGTATTGAAGGTACGTATTTTGCCGTTTGGGCACCTACAGCAAAACAAGTGTCTGTAGTAGGCGATTTTAACTTCTGGATGGAAGGCGAGCATCAATTAAATGTACGTTGGGATTCTAGTGGTATTTGGGAAGGTTTTATTCCGCTTGTTGGTAAAGGCAACATCTACAAATATAAAATACAAAGTAATAATAACGATATAAAAACCGAAAAGGCCGATCCATATGCACGCCGTTGCGAGCATCCTCCAAAAACAGCTTCTATTGTTTGGGACGATTCTTATAAATGGAAAGATACAGATTGGATGAAAAAGCGTAAAGAAAAAAACGCTTTAGATGCACCTTACTCGGTTTACGAAGTCCATTTAGGATCTTGGAAAAGACAGGTTGAAGAAGACCGTTTTTTATCTTACTATGAGCTAGCAGACGATTTAGTAAACTATGTAAAAGACATGAATTTTACACACGTAGAACTTATGCCTATTATGGAATATCCATACGACCCATCGTGGGGTTACCAACTTACGGGATATTTTGCGCCATCGTCTCGATTTGGTTATCCTGAAGAATTTAAGTACTTGGTAGATAAACTTCATCAAAATGATATTGGAATAATTCTAGATTGGGTACCATCGCATTTTCCAGAAGATGCGCACGGTTTAGGCTTTTTTGATGGCTCAAATTTATATGAACATCCAGACCCAAGAAAAGGTTATCACCAAGACTGGAAAAGTTTAATTTTTAATTATGAACGTAACGAAGTAAAATCGTTTTTAATAAGTAATGCTGCCTTTTGGATGGATCAATACCATGCCGACGGCTTACGTGTAGATGCTGTAGCATCAATGTTATTTTTAGATTACTCTCGTGAAGATGGTGAATGGGAACCAAATATTTATGGTGGTCGCGAAAATCTAGCTGCTATAGATTTCTTAAAAGAATTAAATCAAGAAATATATGCATCATTCCCAGATGTACAAACCATTGCCGAAGAATCTACAGCATTCCCAGGCGTATCAAAACCAGTGTTTTTGGGTGGTTTAGGTTTTGGAATGAAATGGATGATGGGTTGGATGCACGATACTTTAGATTACTTTTCTAAAGATCCTGTATACCGAAAATATCACCAAAATGATATTACTTTCAGTTTAGCTTATGCCTTCTCAGAAAATTTTATGTTACCACTTTCTCACGATGAGGTGGTATATGGTAAAAACTCTATTTTAGGCCGTATGCCTGGAGACGAGTGGCAACGTTTTGCAAACTTGCGTTTACTTTACGGTTATATGTTTACACACCCAGGTACCAAATTAAATTTTATGGGTGGTGAAATTGCTCAGTATGATGAATGGGATTTTCAAGGTAGTATAAACTGGAACTTATTAGAATTCGAACCACATAAAAACTTTCAGAATTACTTTAAAGAACTAAACAAAATATACAGAACAACACCAGCTTTATATGAAAAAGCCTTTACAGGTGAAGGTTTTGAATGGATTAGCTACGACGACCATGAAAACTGTGTGATGTCTTACATGAGAAAAGGTTATGAATCTAAAGACGATGTGGTGGTTATTTGTAATTTAACACCAACAGTTCGTGAAAATTATAAAATTGGTATTCCTGTAAATGGTAAACTAAAAGAGCTTTTTAACAGTGATGCTAAAGCATTTGGTGGTAGTGGCGTTTCAAACAAAAAGCAAATTACCATTAAAAAAGACCCTTGGAATGGTAAAGATTATTCGGCAGAGGTTACACTTTCGCCCTTATCTGTAACTATTTTTCAGTTTAAATAGAAAATTTAGATTAATGGTCTCATATAAAACAAGTTATTACACTTAAAAAATTCAACATCAATTAGTATCCCTTTTCAAATTGAAAAACTACTAATTGGTGTTTTCTAATATTCTAACTCATCGCATTAAAAAAAAAAATCAACTTATTTAGTAATTAATAATAATCTGAAATTCAAAAAACAGAACTTTTGCCGTTCTTTAAGTATTTTTCAATAAACCCCTAAAAATTTGAGTTTTACACATAATATCAATTCAATTTTTAGTAAAAAGAAGCCTGTTTGCGCATTAAAAATTAGTAATTTCGAAAAATAATTTTAATACTTAGTCCATATGATATTAAATACAGAACTAGAATATAAAGGGAACCTATTCCCTTCTAACATAACAAAATACAGTAAAGATGTAGATGTACTACATTTTTCTACTTCAAATAATGTAATACTTAAACTTACAGTTTTACGCGATAGTGTACTTCGTTTTACCTACACTACTGTTGGTAAATTTGAAAGAGACTTTTCTTATGCTATAGACGAAGATGCTAGTAGAGGTTATAACCATTTAGAAATTACAGACGACGAAGAAAAATACGTTGTTACTACTTCAAAATTAATTTGCCATATTCATAAATCGGATTTAAGAATTTCACTTTACGATGCTGCCGATAATAAAATTATTTGCGAAGACGAACTTGGTTTTCACTGGGAAGAAAGTTACGAGCTTGGTGGCGATATTGTAAAAATGAGTAAAGCTGCTCAAAACGGAGAAAGTTATTATGGATTAGGTGATAAGCCAGAACATTTAAACTTAAAAGGACGTCGTTTTGAAAACTGGGCAACCGATTCTTATGCTTTCGGTAAACATACCGACCCTATTTATAAAGCTATTCCGTTTTATACAGGTTTACATAACGGAAAATCTTACGGAATTTTCTTCGATAATACTTTTAGAACTTACTTCGATTTTTGTAGCGAACGTAGAAACGTAACAAGTTTCTGGGCACAAGGTGGTGAAATGAATTATTACTTCATTTACGGCCCTAAAATGCAAGATGTAGTAAAGAACTATACCGATTTAACAGGAACCCCAGAATTACCACCATTATGGGCCTTAGGGTACCACCAATGTAAATGGAGTTACTATCCAGAATCTAACGTAAAAGAAATAACAGCAAAATTTAGAGAACTTCAAATTCCTTGTGATGCTATTTATTTAGATATCGATTACATGGAAGGTTTCCGTTGCTTTACTTGGAGCAAAGACTATTTTCCAGATCCAAAACGTATGGTTAAGGAACTAGCAGACGATGGTTTTAAAACCGTAGTTATTATAGATCCAGGTATTAAAATAGATAACGAATACAGTGTGTTTAGAGAAGGTCTGGAAAAAGATTATTTCTGTAAACGTGCCGATGGCCCTTACATGAAAGGAAAAGTTTGGCCAGGTGAGTGTTATTTTCCAGATTTCACCAGACCAGAAGTTCGAGAATGGTGGGCCGGTTTATTTAAAGAACTTATAGAAGATATAGGCGTAAAAGGTGTTTGGAACGACATGAACGAGCCAGCAGTAATGGATGTACCGGGAAAAACCTTTCCGCCAGATGTACGTCATGATTACGATGGTAACCCATGTAGCCACAATAAAGCACACAATATTTACGGTATGCAAATGGCCAGAGCCACTTACCATGGTTTAAAACGCTACAACTATCCAAAACGTCCGTTTGTAATTACACGTTCGGCATATTCTGGAACGCAACGTTATACCTCAACCTGGATGGGAGATAATGTAGCCACTTGGGAGCATTTACAAATAGCAAACATACAAGCACAACGTTTAGCATTATCAGGATTCTCTTTTGCAGGATCGGATATTGGTGGCTTTGCAGAACAACCAAATGGCGAACTTTACGCACGTTGGATTCAATTAGGTGTTTTCCACCCGTTCTGTAGAACACACTCTTCTGGAGATCACGGAGAGCAAGAGCCATGGGCTTTCGATACAGAAATTACCGATGTTGTTCGTAAATTTATCGAAATTAGATATCAATTATTACCATACCTATACACAGCATTTTACCAATACTCGCAAGACAATGTGCCTATGCTGAAATCTTTGGTTTTATTCGACCAAGACGATGTACAAACACACTATAGAATAGACGAGTTTATCTTTGGTAACCAAATATTAGTTTGCCCAATAAACGAACCTAATGCTAAAGGAAGACGTATGTATATTCCAAGAGGTGAGTGGTTTAATTACTGGAATAAAGAACAAGTATCTGGTGGTAAAGAAATGTGGGTAGATGCCGATTTAGATAGCATGCCAATTTTTGTAAAAGCAGGTGCCATTATACCTAAATACCCTATACAACAGTACGTTGGCGAAAAGGTAATTGAAGAGCTAGGTTTAGATGTTTACTACAAAAATGGTAAAGAAGATTCTGAACTTTATGAAGATGCAGACGATGGTTACGATTACACAAAAGGACGTTACAGTTTAAAGAAATTTAACTTAGCCGGATCTGAAGATAAATTAATTATCCGTATCCATAAAAGAGGTCAATACGTAACCACTTATAACACCTTTAAAGTTAATTTATACGGTTTACCTTTCGAAGTAAAATCTATAAAAGTAGACAACGAATATGTCGATTTAGCCGATGTAAAATTCGAAAATAATAGCCTTGTAATAAGTAAAGAATTTACAAACCTTCAAATTAAAGGTTAATATCAAAATACCAATAGTACTAAAGCCTCTTTGTGAAAACGAAGAGGTTTTCTTTTTTTTGGGCAAATGGCAAGCCACCGCGCTATCCGCTACTAGTTTTGGCTCGATGCATGCCTCGCCAAAAGCTAACCACTACTATCGCTTTTGCATTATCGGCCAAATACAGTCAATACCTCAACTAAAAGCCAATTTGCACTGTACATTTTAAATAACAAAAAAATTATCTAAATTCGTTAACCAAACGGCAACACAACTTTATTTATGGAAGAGAAATTAAAAGTAACAAAAATGATACATATCGCTTTATGCTCAGGTTTAGTTATAGCCTATATTTTTATCGGTGATGTAACTTCTATAAGCTTTAATATGCCAGCTTTAAGCCAATCTAACATCATTTATGTTCTTATCCCTATAATTGCTTATATATTTAGTAATTTCATGTTTAAAACGCAGCTAAAAGCAGCCGATAAAACACTAAAACTAGAAGCAAATATGGCTGTATACCAAACTGCGTCTATAGTAAGATGGGCCATACTAGAAGGTGCTGCTTTTCTAATTTTACTTCTTAATAAAGATTTTGTACTCTTCGGTATTTTAATAATACTATACCTAGCGTTAATACACCCTACGGAAGATCGTGTAAAAACAGATTTAACATAAACATTAAAACCAAGTATTATATTCTAAGAAAACTGTTTATAGGTTTTCAGAAACCAATGTGCTATCTATAGAATTGTTATAATTAGTAAAATAATTGAATAAAAAATCTTCATATTCCATATCCGAACGTCTCATTTTTCTGTAAAGCTCTTTCCCTAATAATTCAGGGAATTTATTAAAATCAGATTTGTTATTTATTTTGTGTAATCCATATAAATCTTCAAAATAAAAAGACTTAAAATACTTACGCTTATAGCCTTGACGACTTTCTCCTCCAATTTCTATTCCATTATCACCAAATGAATAAGCTCTTATATCTGAAAACTCATGAACATAAAAATTAACCTTTCCTTGTTCCATATCTTCAGATAAATTCTCAATATAAGTAAGCATAAAAGCATTGGAATACATATAAGATCCGATAGAATTTTTAAAAGGTAAAGATTTTAATCTAACAACCTTTCCCTCTGAATTTTTGAATATAAGATACACAAAATCATCAGGATTTATCGATACGCCAGTCTGCTTTCCTGTCTTATCTAACGCGGCAAAACCACCATGTAATTTATTTACGGGTAGTTCAAAACCATAAACAGTAATATCTTCGTTTAATTTATTAATTACGGTATATTCCCATAAATAATTAACATCTTGTGAATAGCTAGAAACCGTAATTCCAATAAAAAAAGCAAGTAAAATTTTCATTTTCATAGTAAAGAATTTAAATTAAAATAATACCAATAATTATACCAGGTTTACTAAATTTGAAAGAATTTTCATAAACATTAAAAACAAGTATTATATTCTAAGAAAACTGTTTATAGGTTTTCAGAAACCAATGTGCTATCTATAGAATTGTTATAATTAGTAAAATAATTGAATAAAAAATCTTCATATTCCATATCCGAACGTCTCATTTTTCTGTAAAGCTCTTTCCCTAATAATTCAGGGAATTTATTAAAATCAGATTTGTTATTTATTTTGTGTAATCCATATAAATCTTCAAAATAAAAAGACTTAAAATACTTACGCTTATAGCCTTGACGACTTTCTCCTCCAATTTCTATTCCATTATCACCAAATGAATAAGCTCTTATATCTGAAAACTCATGAACATAAAAATTAACCTTTCCTTGTTCCATATCTTCAGATAAATTCTCAATATAAGTAAGCATAAAAGCATTGGAATACATATAAGATCCGATAGAATTTTTAAAAGGTAAAGATTTTAATCTAACAACCTTTCCCTCTGAATTTTTGAATATAAGATACACAAAATCATCAGGATTTATCTGTACGCCTGTCTGCTTTCCTGTCTTATCTAACGCGGCAAAACCACCATGCAATTTATTTACGGGTAGTTCAAAACCATAAACAGTAATATCTTCGTTTAATTTATTAATTAAGGTATATTCCCATAAATAATTAACATCTTGTGAATAGCTAGAAACCGTAATTCCAATAAAAAAAGCAAGTAAAATTTTCATTTTCATAGTAAAGAATTTAAATTAAAATAATACCAATAATTATGCCAAGCCTATTAAATTTGAAAGAATTTTCACTATTACTTTATACTATTAAACCTTCTCAACATCAATAGGTTTACCTAAATACACCAACTGAAAACCTTCTTCTATAGTATCTACATTTAAGTTATTAGAAGAAATAATATGCAATTCTCCTTCATTATCTTTTATAAAAAGCGGGATAATCTCTTTGTCCTTATTAGTGATTTCTATTAAACCTTCGTAGTGTTCTTTACTTTCTAAATCAATTTCTTGTATCGATGGGTGATTTCTAGTTACATCACTTAAGGTGTTATAATCATCCGTTTTACTAAACAAACCTTCATTTGGACTACTATTTTCATCTAGCATTTCTTCTTTAGTAACTAACCTAAAAGCACCGTTTTCACCAAATTGCTTGCTAAACTTATTGATAGCATATTTATTAATATCAGAATTTGCAGTTAATGCCATTAAATATCCCATATCGTTTAACTCGATATCATCCATTAAGCTATCCGAGTAAATATTCATATTCATCGCACTTAAACCTAGTTCTTTTGCTTTTTGAATATTCCGTTCGTTGCTATCAATTAGCACCACGTTTCTACCATTAGATTCTAAATAATGCCCTAATAATCTAGATACTTTAGACGCTCCAATAATTAAAATTCCTTCAGATTTCTTCAAGAAAACACCTACCATTTTTGCAAACATACGTGCCGTAGTTGCGTTTAATAGCACAGTTCCTAAAACAATCATAAAAACCAAAGGCGTAATATATTCTGCTCCTGGCACACCTTCTTTAGCTAATTTTAAACCAAATAAAGATGCAATACCAGCAGCTACAATACCACGTGGGCCAACCCAACTGATAAACACTTTTTCGTTTAATTTTAGTAAAGATCCATAGGTACTTAAAAACACACCTATTGGTCGAATTACAAAAACAATAACAGAAAAGAGTATAACAGTTTTCCAATCGTAAATTAACATTAAGTCAGATACATTTATATTAGCTGCCAAAAGGATAAATAGAATAGAAATAAGTAATACACTAAGCGATTCTTTAAAGTAAAGTAATTCTTTTAAATAAGGCGATTTTGAGTTTCCTAAAACCATCCCCATAACAACTACAGCTAGTAAGCCCGATTCGTGAGCAAAACTATCAGATAGTACAAAAACACCTAAAACGGCCGCTAATGCAAACACGTTTAATAAATAATGCGGCACAAACTTTCTGTTTAATATAAAATTCATGGCATGTGCAAAAGCAAAACCAAAGGTAGAACCAAACAATACAATTTTACCAAACTCTATTAATGCTGTTTTGGTAAACTCACCACCAGCATCTACACTAATAAACTCGAAAACCAATACGGCTACTAAAGCCCCAATCGGGTCTATTAGAATACCTTCCCATTTTAAAACAGCCGAAATATCTTTTCTTAGTGGTATGTTTCTTAAAATAGGCGTAATTACCGTTGGGCCTGTTACAATTATTAAAGCAGAAAATAAACAGGAAATTTGCCAGCTTAAATCAAAAATATAATGAGCAGCTAATGCTGCACCGAAAAAAGTAACCATAGAACCTATGGTAATAAGCTTAGTTATTACGGGTCCTACATTTTTAATTTCGCTCATTTTTAAGGTTAATCCGCCTTCAAACAGAATAACACTAATTGCTAAAGAAACAAAGTAGAATAGACTTTCTCCAGGAAATAAGCCTTCGCTTCCATTCCAAATCGGTTCTATCCATTTTGTACCATCTCCGCTTAAAAACTCAGCCGCAATAGGGCCAACTAATAAACCAATTAAAATTAGCGGTAAAATCGCTGGAATTTTAAATTTCCATGCTACCCATTGTGCTAATATGCCTAAAATTATAATGCCTGCTAGTTCTATCATTTATAAGATTCTCTAAAAAAAGACTAATTTAAGTAAAACAGACTACTTGAAGTTTTTAAAAAATGTTATCTTTCAACTTTGAGCAAAAAATAGTAAAACACGTGAGTTTAAAGCCTTTTAAAAGTATTGGAATTGGTGTGGCATTTTCGCCAAACCTAAAAGCGAATCTATTCGAGGCTGCAAGGCTATCGGTATTTTTTGATGCCAAATTATTTTTAATACACGTTGGAGAACCTTCCGAAGAAAAAACCAATGGCTTAAACGAGATTCTTAAAAGTTTTGAAAAAGACCAATTGAATTTTGAAGTTGTTTTTAAAACTGGAGATCCTGTAGATGTTATTTTATCGACTTCCGAAGAAAAAAAGATAGATTTACTTATTCTTGGAGCCGTGCAACGCGAGCGTTTTGTAAAATACTATGTAGGTTCGATTGCTCGGAAAATTACACGCCAAGCCAAATGTTCTATTTTATTATTAGTTAAACCATCTGTTGTTAGAGCACCTTGCCAACATATTGTAGTTAACGGCTTAAAAGATCCAAAAACCGAAAGCACTATCACGGCTGCTTTTTATGTTGCCAACCAATTAAAGGCTAAAAAAGTTACTATTGTTGAAGAAATTAATGAAGAACAAGTCACTGTAAAGGTGGACGATGATAAATCTTTACGTCGTGCAACGATAATAAAAGAGCGTATAAAATTAAGAGAAAACTCGAGAATAAAGGAAATAATAAGTCATATTCCAGTAGAATGCACCACTGAAAAAAGCATAAAATTACAACCCATATTTGGTAAAAAAGGCTATTCCATTGGGCATTATGCTCAAATTATGCGTGCCGATTTATTAGTGATGAACGCGCCAACAAAAATGACGTTTTGGGATCGTTTATTTCCGCACGATATTGAACATATTTTAACCGAATTACCAACCGACGTACTAATCCTTCAATGAGTTCAAAAAAAAACAACATAGCCACATTTTTTCAAACCTTACCCAAAAACATATTTTCTGGTTTTGTAGTTAGCCTTATAGCCTTACCATTAGGTTTAGGTTTAGCCATGGCTAGTGATGCTCCACCAATTGCAGGTATAATTTCAGCCGTTATTGGCGGTATTGTAGTCTCCATTTTAGGCGGAAGTCATGTTACCATAGTTGGTCCAGGAAACGGCTTAGTAGGCGTAATTTTAGTAGCCATAACCACTTTAGGTTTACAAAATGCTTATATAGCTATTGTGTTTTCGGGTGTGCTTTTAATGGGACTTGGTTTTTTACGTATGGGTGCTTTAGCCAATTTTTTCCCGTCATCGGCCATACAAGGGATGTTGGCTGCCATTGGTTTAATTATTTTAGGTAAACAATTTCATATTATGTTCGCGCACAAAATAAAGCGTGAAGACACCATAGATTATTTATTAGAAATACCTTTTACTATTAACGATGCCTTGCATTACGAAAGTAAAGGACTTGTTTTTGCAGCTTTGGCAGGTGTAATTAGTTTAGCAATTATGTTGTTTTATTCCAAAATTAGAAACAAATATTTGCAACTTATTCCTGCACCTATGTGGATTGTTATTTTATCCATTGGGTTTAGTTATTACTTTGAAATTGGCTTGCACGAACCCAACCCAATTGCTAAAGAATACATGATTTCTGGTATACCGAGTTTTCAAGATATTATTGCAGATATACCTACGCCAAATTTTAGTGGTATTTGGAACTTTCCGTTTTGGGCAAGTGTTCTAGCACTTACGCTTATTGCAAGTATAGAATCGCTTTTAAGTATAAAAGCCGTAGATAAATTAGATCCAGAAAAAAGACGTTCCAACGTAAATCGCGATTTAAAAGCCTTAGGTTTAGCGACTATTGGTAGTGGTTTTTTAGGCGGATTAAATGTTGTTACTGTAATTGCACGTAGCTCGGTAAATGTAAATAATGGCGCAACAAATAGATCGGCCAATTTTTTCCATGCCTTTTTCTTGGTACTATTTATTGTGCTTTTCAGCACGCAACTTACCAGAATTCCGCTGCCTGCTTTAATGGCTATTTTGGTTTATACAGGTTATAAATTAGCCTCTCCAAATGTAATTACAAAAATATTTTCCATAGGAAAAGAGCAGCTCGTTATCTTTTTTGTAACACTTATTATCACCTTAAAAATCGGATTAATTTCTGGAATTATATCGGGTGTTATTGCCACATTAATTATTCATATCATCATTAATAAAAGTGCTGGTTTATTTCTAAGAAACGTTTTAAAACCTAATGTTTTAATGTATCAAGAAACAGATGAGCAACACAACTTTTATGTAAGTGTAAAGCACTTTTGTAGCTTTTTAAATTACTACAGACTTAAAGAACAACTCGATGCTGTTCCCGAAAATCAAGATATTATTGTAGACTTTTCGCTTTGCGAGTTTGTAGACCATACCGTTATGGAAAACATGAATAATTACCAAGAGTTATTCCAAAAACGTGGTGGCCATTTTGATGTTGTTGGTTTAGATATGCACGATACAGATTCTAAACACCCATTCGCGCTACGCCGTATGTTACCTGTTCCAAAAATTATAAAAAACAGCTTAACAAGACGCCAAACTAGCATGAAAAGTTTAGCTAAAGATTACAACTATAATTACAGTTCTAAAAAAGAAAAAGAAGTTTCGTTTTTAAACAATTTTCAGTTTTTTAACACCAAAAACATCAATCATGTTTACAACAAATTATCTCATGAAGATAAAAAGATGAAACTCTTTGATATTGAATTTTCTGAAGGTGAATTTATCGCTAAAGAAGTGATTAGAAAAACCATGCTTTACATTAACCTAAACCATAATATTCCTGAATTTACTCTAGATAAAGAAGGTTTTTTAGAAAAAGTATCTGCTCTTGCTGGTATTAAAGATATTGATATTGAAAACCATGATGATTTCTCTGATCGTTTCTTTCTTTTAGGTGAAAATGTAAATGAAATTAGCCAATTTTTTAACGACGATATTACTCACTTTTTTGAAAGCAATCCTTACTATCACGTTGAATCTAACGGCTCTGCCCTACTTATTTTTGGCAGACAACGTTTGGCCGGGATGAAAGAAATAAAAGCACTCTTCGATTTTGGAAAACGTTTAAAAGCTGTTATTTCTTAATATATTCTTAACGTTTTCAACGATTAACAATAGATTCCGTAATTTTACGATCTTATGAAGTTATACCCTATCAATTCCGGTAATTTTAAACTAGATGGCGGCGCTATGTTTGGTGTTGTGCCTAAAACATTATGGCAACGCACAAATCCCGCAGATGCCAATAATCTAATCGATATTGCAGCTCGTTGCTTACTTATTGAAGATGGAGACAGGCTCATTTTGATTGATACGGGTATGGGCAACAAACAATCTGATAAATTCTTTGGTTACTATTCGCTTTGGGGTAACGATACTTTAGATGGCTCGCTAAAAGCGCATGGTTTTCATCGTGATGATATTACTGATGTATTTTTAACGCATTTACACTTCGATCATTCTGGTGGATGTATAGAATGGAATAAAAATAAAACAGGTTATCAACCCGTTTTTAAAAATGCTCATTATTGGAGTAACGAAGACCATTGGCAATGGGCAACCCAGCCAAATAATCGTGAAAAAGCATCCTTTTTAAAAGAAAATATTATTCCTATTGAAGAAAGCGGACAGCTTAAGTTTACAGGAATTCCTAATTCGAATACATTAAAAAATTCACCCCTAGGATTCGATATCTTCTTTGCCGACGGACATACCGATAAACAAATGATACCGTTAATACATTACAAAGGAAACACCATCGCCTTTATGGCCGATTTACTACCAACCGTTGGGCATTTACCATTACCATTTGTTATGGGCTATGATACTCGACCGCTGTTAACGTTAAACGAAAAAGAAAGCTTCTTAAATTTAGCAGCCGACAACAATTTTTATCTCTTTTTAGAACACGATGCACACAACGAAATTATTACCGTAAAACACACCGAAAAAGGCGTGCGATTAGATCAAACATACACAACTCAAGATATTTTTAAATAAATTAAAGACTAACTCAAATAGTAAAAATGAACACATTCAAATCGATTACCGTATCTGCTTTTACAGCGCTACTAATTACAGGTTGCGGAGGCGCAGCAGAAATACTTTCTACTCCTGTAGAGAATATAGATAATACACCTTTAAAAGTTTCAGATTTAACTGAAATTGAAAAACACAATTGGGGACATTTAGATTTAATAAAAGATACCATCCCTGGTATGAGTGTTGATAAAGCTTACGCTGAAATTATTAAAAACAAAAAAGGAGAAAAAGTTATTGTAGCAGTTATAGATGCTGGTATTGATATAGATCATGAAGACTTAAAAGATGTTATTTGGACCAACACCAAAGAGATTCCAAACAACGGTATAGACGACGATAAAAACGGTTATATTGATGATATTCATGGATGGAATTTTCTAGGTGATACTTACAATGAGCAATTAGAATTTGTTAGAATTTTAGCTAAAGGTGATACTAGCGATCCAGATTACGCGAGAGCTAAAACTGAATACGATGAAGAATATCAAAAATACATGGGTTATAAAACAAATTATGACCAAATGTCTATGCAAATTGCAAGTGCAGATGAAACCTTATCTAAACACTTAAACAAAAAAGATTATACTAAAGCTGATGTAAACGCTATTAAAACAGACAACGAAACTTTATCTCGTGCTGTACAAATTGCTAAGTACTTTTACAGCAACGGTATGGAATCTTTAACAGCTGCTAAAAAGCAAATTGATAACAGTACCACACAAATTAACGATCGTTTAAACTACAACTTAAACAAAGAATTTAACGGACGTATTAATGGTGATAATGCAGATGATATGTCTACTAAATTTTATGGTAACGGTAATGTAAAACCAACTATAAAATCTGAAAGTCATGGTACACACGTTGCCGGAATTATTGCAGCAAAACGTAATAATGGTAAAGGCGCAAATGGTGTTGCTAACAACGTAGAAATTATGAGTGTTCGTGCCGTACCAAACGGTGATGAGTACGATAAAGATATTGCATTAGGTATTCGCTATGCTGTAGATAATGGCGCATCTATTATTAACGGAAGTTTTGGTAAATACTACTCACCACATAGTGATTGGGTACGCGATGCTATTGCTTACGCTGCTAAAAACGATGTGCTTTTTGTAAATGCTGCAGGTAACGAAGGTATTAACTTAGACGAAAAAGATGTATTCCCAAATGATGCTGTTGGTATTGGTCCAGAAGTTTCAGATACCTTTATAACTGTTGGAGCTTTAGAGCCTAAATATGGTTCTGGTATTGTTGCAGGTTTTTCTAACTACGGAAAAGTAAATGTTGATGTATTTGCACCAGGAGCTAAAGTATATTCTACAGTTCCAGAAAACGAATACGATACTAAAGGAGGTACGTCTATGGCCGCTCCTGCTGTTGCTGGTGTTGCTGCCTTAATACGCTCTTACTATCCTAAATTAAGTGCTGCACAGGTAAAACAAATTATTATGGAATCTGGTTTAGCTGTAAAAAGTAAAGTTATTGTTGGTGGCGACACTAATGATATTAAACCATTTGCAGATTTATCCAAATCTTCTAAAATGGTTAATGCCTACAACGCACTAATTTTAGCCTCAAAAACACATTAATTATAACTTAAAAAAGAGGCCTTAAACAGCCTCTTTTTTTATTCAATATTTATATGAAGCAAATATATATTTCAATTTTAAGTATCGCTTTACTAGCCTCTTGTACAAGTACCAAAACGGTAACAAATACAACAAGTTCTAGCACATCTATGGTTTTAAATTCTCCTGCAACAGCCACGTATTGGCAACAGCATGTAGATTATAAAATGGATATTGATATGGATGTAAACAACTATCAATACCAAGGGAAACAAACATTGGTTTATACCAACAATTCTCCCGATGTTTTAGATCGTGTGTATTATCATTTATTTTTCAATGCCTTTCAACCAGGTAGCGAAATGGATGTACGCTCGCAAACTATTGCCGATCCAGACGCTCGTGTTGGTAGCAGAATTGGCCAATTAAAACCAAACGAAATTGGTTACATTAAAGTAAACAGTTTAAAACAAAACGGAACAACTTTAACACACGAAACCGTAGGTACAGTTTTAGAAGTTAAACTAGCAAACCCTATTAAACCAGGAGAAAAAGTAACGTTCACTATGGATTTTGATGCACAAGTTCCTGCACAAATTCGTAGAACGGGTAGAAACAATGCCGAAGGTGTTGCTTTATCTATGGCACAATGGTATCCCAAATTAGCCGAATACGATTTTGAAGGTTGGCATGCCGATCCATATATTGGTCGTGAGTTTCACGGTGTATGGGGAGATTTTGATGTAAAATTAACTATTAATAAAGATTATACAGTTGCAGGTTCTGGTTACTTACAAAACCCAAATCAAATTGGTCATGGTTATGAAACTGGAGCGGTTACAAAATCGAATTCAGATAAATTAACTTGGCATTTTGTTGCACCAAACGTGCACGATTTTACTTGGGCTGCAGATAAAGATTATATCCACGATACTAAACAAGTACCAAACGGACCGCTTTTACATTTTTTCTATAAAAATAATTTAGATGCTGAGCATAAAGGTTACTGGAAAAAAATGCAACCAAAAACTGTAGAGCTTATGGAATACTACAGCGAAAATATTGGTAAATACCCATACAAGCAATACTCAGTTATTCAAGGTGGCGATGGTGGTATGGAGTATGCCATGAGTACTTTAATTACAGGTAATAGAAGTTACGGTAGTTTAGTTGGTGTAACAGCTCACGAATTAGCACACACTTGGTTTCAGTTTTTATTAGCTTCAAATGAATCTAAGCACGAATGGATGGACGAAGGTTTTACAACCTATATCAGTAATATGGCCATGAACGATATTATGGATGAAGGCAAAGAAAATCCTTTAGCCAACGCTTACAAAGGCTATATTTATTTAGCAAATTCTGGAAAAGAACAACCACTTACCACACATTCCGATCGTTATGCTTACAATCGCTCATACAGCATTGCCGCATACAGTAAAGGCGCTGTGTTTTTAAGTCAATTAGGTTATGTTATCGGAGCCGAAAACTTAAAGAAAACTATAAAAAAATATTATACCGATTTCTCATTTAAACATCCAAAACCATTAGATATCGTGCGTACCGCAGAACGCGTATCTGGCTTAGAGTTAGATTGGTATTTAATAGATTTCGGACAAACAACAAACACCATTGATTATAGCGTAAAAGCTATAGAAGGTAATAACATTACTTTAGAGCGTATTGGTTTAATGCCAATGCCTATAGATTTAAAAGTAACGTATGTAGATGGTACTTCGGA
This sequence comes from Algibacter lectus, assembly GCF_900112395.1. Taxonomy (GTDB): domain Bacteria; phylum Bacteroidota; class Bacteroidia; order Flavobacteriales; family Flavobacteriaceae; genus Algibacter; species Algibacter lectus. The sequence goes on along the minus strand of NZ_FOLN01000003.1, from coordinate 113,686 downwards.
AGATTTCTACATTCCTTTACAAATGATGCGTGGTGAAAAACCAACCACAGCTACTATAGTTAGCGATTGGGCTTGGGCCTACCCAACTTACAGCTTCGATGCAAAAAAAGCTGTAAAAACAGTTGAAATTGATCCTTCTGGATTAATGGCCGATGTAGATAGCTCGAACAACAAAAAATAATACATTTTAATACCTTTTTAAAAGCCTTTTTGTGAAAACAGAAAGGCTTTTTTATTTTCTAAACTTTCCAAATAAAAATAAATTTTAACTGATTATCAATCACTTAAAATAATACAAGTTATAAAATATTGATTTCACCAGAAAAAAGATATAAATTAGTAGGGTAAATACTTCATACACAATTCGTGCTAATTTTAATTTAACACAAGCTATTTACTTAAACCAATAAAGTTCCCTTAAAAAATGATGAAACCTCTTAAAATTTACGGTCTATTATTCATGGCCATGCTTTGTGTTTCTAGCTGCGTAAATTTAAAACATGTGAATACTTATTCTTCAGAATCGTTAACAGGCGTTCAATATTTTGAAACCTTAAACTATAGTTTTCAACAAAGTTGTTTAGATAAATGTTTTGAAGAAAAAATTAATGCTTTAGAATTTCTAGATCAAAATTGCAATTGTAAACAAGAAAAAGTGGCCGATAGCATTACCTTAAAAATTTACGCTTCTGTTTTTGGGTATTTTGATGGTTTAACAAATTTATCGGATAACGATTTAACATCTTACAAAACCGAGGCTTTATCAAACGCTTTATCCGAAGGTGATTTTGGCTCCATTACTATTAAAAAGGAACATGTAGAATCTTATACCAAAGTATCGCAACTTTTAATTCATGCCTTTACCGATTCATACAGAAAAAAGAAAATTAAAACATACGTTAAAGATGCTAATGCCTCTGTAAAATATTTAATTTCATTTCTAGATTTTAATATTTCATCTAATTTAAACGGAAAATTAGAAGTGAAAAAAAACAGACTGAAAGCCGATTATTTCGATTTAGTAAAAGATACCTCACTCTCTAATTTTGAAAAGCGAAATACCATAAAAGAATACTACAATAGTATTTTAGAAATTGAACAACAACAAGCTAAATTTACGGCATACTCAAAAACCTTATCGGCTATATCTGCTGGACACCAAAAGCTTTATGATGATATTGAGCATGTATCGTCAAAGGCTGTAAAACAAGAACTTTTACAGTCGGCTAGTGAAATTAAATCGATTATTTCTGAATTAAAAAAATTATAAAAACCATGGCAAAATTAACTTCAAAACAGGTGAATGAGCTGGCTAATTATTTTTTAGCATTAGCACAATCTATGGGTGATTATAGAATTTTAAACTTCGATAAGTTAACTAAACTTGAAAATAAAAAACTAAGAGAAACGCATAGAAAAACATTAGAGTATTCCGATGATTTATTCACCATGTCGGCCACCTTTGTTTTAGACGATGTAACGGCTTCTCTCGAAACCTTGGATGCGATTACCAAAAAAATTAATAAATCGTACAAGGGTTTACAAGATGTTCAAAAAGCCATCGACATATCTACACATGTTGTTACGCTAGGTGCTTCTATTTTCACTTTTAATACATTGGCTATTATTGATAGCTTAGATAACTTAAAAGCATCTATAAAGGCTTAATTAAAATTTAGAAATGAAAAATTATTAATAGTTGTACACAATATTAGATATGAACCAAAAGGTTGATAAAAAATTAAAAGAACTAGAAAAACTAGAATCAAAAATCATCTCACTAGGAAAGGAAATGCACAAAAACAAAACCTTTCCTATTGACCTTTTAGCTAATGCAGTTCTAGATCGAAGTTTAAAACTAATTTTTGGCTTTACTACTTTAATTAAAAACGAAAATTATATTGCTGCTTGTCATCTTGTTAGGTGTCATTTAGATAATATACTTCGTTTTTCTGGTGCTTGGTTAGTTGAAAACCCTCATGCATTTGCAACAGAAATAATTAACGGAAAACAAATGGACAAAATTAAAGATAGAGAGGGAAACTATCTAAAAGACTGGTATTTGAGAAATAAAATGAACGAAGAGTTTCCTTGGATAGAAAATGTTTATAAAGAAACATCAGGTTTTATACATTTAAGTGATAAGCATTTTTTTGCAGCAACAAAACTAATTGACAGTAAAGAAAATATTATTGAACTAAGCATAAGTAAAAAAGACATCATTATAAATGACAATTTGAGAATTGAAGCCATACATGGAATGATTGAGATAACAAAAATTCTATTTTCATACATTGAAGGTTGGATTTCGACAAAACAAAATTAAAGAAACGTAAAAAATATTGGTAAAATATTATATAAAAATAATGAGTAAGTTTTTTTTTTAAATAAAAAGCTCATACTTATTTTCTTATATATAATTTTCCTTCGGAAAATCCTCGGACTCAAACTACGCACTATTCTTAATGCATAACCATCAACACCCTCTAAAATATTTACTACAAACCACTTCACTCCGGTTTTTTTATTTCATTACCTTTGAGCAATAATAAAAAGACATTGAGTTTTACATACCCACAACAAGAAAAATTAAAAAGCAAAAAGCTAATTGAAAAGCTGTTTACCGAAGGAAAATCGGTTTCGGCATATCCGTTACGTATGGTTTATTTATCAACGCGTTTTAATGAAGATATTTTGGCAAAAACCGGAGTATCGGTAAGTAAACGAAACTTTAAAAAAGCCCCAGACAGAAACCGTATAAAGCGCTTGTTACGCGAAGCTTACAGATTAAATAAAGCCGAGTATTTTAACAATTTAACCGCTCAACATGCGTTTATGATTTTGTACATTGGCAAAGAAAAGCCCACATTTGTGCAGGTTGAAACTAAAATGAAACAAGTTTTCGAAAAGTTTTCAAATAAAATTTCAGAATAAAATTACTTTACATGAAACAATTCTTCAAAAAGAAAATAATAATTCCAGTTTTAGCTTGTTCGCTGTTTTTTACAACCACAGCTTTTAAAAACGATTTTTTTGAAATTGCAAAACAGCTAGAAATTTTTACCACACTATTTAAAGAACTCAACATGAATTATGTTGATGAAACCAACCCTGGCGACTTAATGGATATCGCTATAAAAAGCATGCTAGCTAGTTTGGATCCGTACACAAATTTTATGAACGAGCAAGATGTGGAAGCCGCTAGAATTAACAATACCGGCGATTACACAGGTATTGGTGCTAGAATAAAAACATTTAAAGATAAACTTGTTGTTGTTGAACCATACAAAGATTATCCTGCCGATAAAGCCGGTTTAAAAGCTGGAGACGAGATTATAAAAGTGGGTAATGTTTTAATTGAAACGTATAAAGATTACGCAGGTGATTTATTAAAAGGGGCTCCAAATTCTGAAGTTGAAGTCACTTACAATCGCCAAGGGAAAACCCAAACAGCAACCATAAAGCGTGCCGAAGTAGAAATAAAAGCCGTGCCTTATTTTTCAATGATAAACGAAAAAACAGGTTACATTGTTTTAAGTAAGTTTAATAAAAAAGCACACAAAGAAACCAATTATGCATTACGCGATTTAAAAGCCCAAGGTGCCGAAAAAATAATTTTAGATTTACGCGGCAATCCAGGTGGTTTATTAAACGAAGCTATTAAAATTGTTAATCTTTTTGTGCCAAAAGGCCAGCTGGTAGTAACTACAAAATCTAAGGTAAAACAATACAATAAAACCTATTACACACAAAGCGAACCTATTGATACAGAAATTCCGTTAGTCGTTTTAATTAACGGCAGAAGTGCATCGGCAAGTGAAATTGTTTCGGGTGCTTTGCAAGATTTAGATCGTGCCGTTGTGGTTGGATCTCGTAGTTTTGGAAAAGGATTAGTACAACGCCCAAAGTTATTAACATACGGTACACAAGTTAAAATTACCATTTCTAGATATTATACACCTTCTGGGCGCTGTATACAGGCTTTAGATTATTGGCATCGTGATGAAAACGGAGAAGCTGTACGTGTAAAACAAGAACAATACAATGCCTTTAAAACTAAAAACGGTCGTCAAGTCTTTGATGGTGGAGGTGTTTATCCAGATGTTTTAGTGGGGCAAAATAAAAAATCGCCGGTAGCTACTGCAATTGTTAATAACGATTTAATTTTTAACTACGCAACCAACTATTATTACTCACATAAAATTGATGATATTAACACTTTTGAATTATCGGATGCTGATTTTATAGACTTTAAAAAGTATTTAAAAACAAACAATTTTTCTTTTGAAACCGAAACTGAAAAAGCACTTAGTAAAGCTTTTGAAACTGCAACAAATGAAGAACTTAACGATAATATTGAAAAAGACTATAACACCTTAATGGCGAATTTAAAACAATCGAAATCTGATGTTATAGATGAAAATAAAGCTTTTTTAATGGAATCCTTAACTGAAGATATCGTGAAACAATACGCCTACCGAGAAGGCCTATTTGATTACTACAAAACTCACGATGCTAGAATTAAAAAAGCAACCGAAATTCTTAGTAATCCTTCAAAATATTCTGAGTATTTAGAGTAAATCTCAAGTGGATTTTACGTTAGTTTATTTGGTTTCAAAGTTGGCTAAGTTTACATTCATAGAGGTTAAAATCTCAAAAACTGTATATTTACAGCCCCAATAGCCTTTAAAACTATGTATAAATTTATTTTATCGATACTTTTCATTTTAACAACTGGTAGCACTTTTTCGCAAAGTGAACTAAGCCACGATGTTTATTTTGATACCGATAAATTTGATGTGCCTTCTACCGAAAAAAATAGGTTACTCCTTTTTATTTCAACCCTACAAGATATGGACATAGAATCCATTTCTATCTATGGTTTTTGTGATGATGTTGGTGCCGACACCTATAATTTAAAACTATCTCAAAACCGAGCTAATGCCATAAAATCTATTTTTTCAGATAATGAAATTAGCGAAGATTTAATTACTAATGTTGATGGTAAAGGTGAAATTTTACTCAAAATTATTGAAGACAATAACATTTTAAACATTAGAGGCTTAAATAGAAAAGTAGAAATTAATGTTAAACCAAAACCACCTGTTGTAGAAGAGGTTGTAATAGAGGACATTGTAGAAGTTGAAGAACCACCAAAACCTAAATTACCTAAAAATGCACCAGAAAAACTGCAGGGTAAACTAAATATTGGTGATAAAATTATACTAGATAATATTCTTTTTAAAACGGGTTATAGCACCATTTTACCTTCATCTAAAAAAACATTAGATACACTTGCTAAAATATTGGTAGCGCGTAAAAATCTTTATTTTACTATACAAGGCCACGTGTGTTGCACGCAACTTACTAGAGATGCTGTAGATAGAAAAACAAAAGAACGTAATTTATCGGAAACACGAGCTAAATTTGTTTACGACTATTTTGTAAAAAAAGGTGTAAATAAAAGACGCATGCGTTACATGGGTATGCGCCGTAAATTTCCGCTTGGTGGCGATCCAAAACTAGATAGACGTGTAGAGGTTTTAATAACGCACGTTGGTGATACAAACTAATATATTATGAACAGGAAAACCTATTTTTTATTTGTTTACCTGTGCATAGTTTGTAATTATATTCAATCTCAAAATACTTTTGTTCCAGATGATAATTTCGAACAGTTTTTAATAGATGCTGGTGCAGATTCTGGACCTTTAGATAATTTGGTTCCAACTGCGAATATTAGCAGTATAACCAATTTAGATCTAGAATCTCAAAATATAACGGACCTTACCGGAATTGAAGATTTTACAGCATTATCCATACTTAATTGCTCCGATAATAACTTATCGTCTTTATCAGTTATTAACAATGTAAACTTAACCGAGTTATACTGTAGTAACAATAGTATTACCAGCTTAGATGTAACATCACTTAGTGCTTTGAAAATATTTTGGTGTGCTAATAATCAACTTTCTAATCTCGATGTTACTCAAAACCTAAATTTAATTTCTTTGGTTTGCGATGCTAATTTTTTAAATTATTTAGATACTACCGAAAACGGAAAACTCACTGTATTATCTTCTGCTAATAATACATTATTAGATTTAAATGTAACCGAAAACAAGAATTTAAATTCTTTGTTAATAAACGGCAATAGGCTAGCAAACATAGACCTTACGGAGAATTCTATTTTAACTATTTTAGACTGTAGTTTCAACTTATTAACAACCTTAGATCTTTCATTTAATAGAAATATTAGAACAGTGACTTGCAATGATAATGCGCTCTCTACATTAGAAACTTCTAATAATGGTGATTTAGTGGCTTTAAACTGCAGTAATAATAACTTATGCATACTAAATATTAAAAACGGAAACAATAGCAGTTTAAACAGCTTAGATTTTAGTTTAAATACTAATCTAAACTGTGTTGTAGTAGATAATCCGGAAAATAGCTATACACATTGGGAACCAACAACGTTTACAAATTACGTAAATTCTACAGAAGCATGCAGCGTTACTATACCTGTTGATAGCCTCGAAAATTATATTGGCATTAGCTATACATTACCACAAATTACTAACGGAAAATATTTTACTCAAGCTAATGGAAACGGTCTAGAATTAAGACCTGGCGAAGTTATTAACAATACACAAACCATATTTATTTTTAATGAAACGATATGCGATAGTAATCAGTCGTTTTTTACAGTTACCATTATAAACGATGCTTTTTATATCCCTAAATATTTTACACCCAATAATGATGGTAATCACGATTTTTGGCAGATTTACGATACTTTAAATTTAGTAGATCGTATTTATGTGTTTAACAGACATGGCAAGCTACTAAAAAGCTTCGATACCAATTATGTAGGTTGGAATGGTGTTTACAATGGTCAGTTATTGCCTCCTACCGATTATTGGTATTTAGTGACATTAAAAACAAAAGAAACGCTAAAAGGGCATTTTACACTAAAACGGTAGTTGTTTTACTGTTTTATCATGGCAATATGCGGAATACCATCTTCTAAATAAGATGCTCCAATTTCAGAAAAACCTAAATTATTATAGAATTTTTTAAGATATACTTGTGCTGAAATTTTTATAACCGTTTGGCTAAAGTGTGTTTGTATCGCTTCCGCGGAAGCGTGCATAATATCGTAACCATATTTATGCTGTCTTTCATTTTTAGCCACTACTACCCTACCAATGCTTGATTCTTCGAAATAATCGCCTGGTTTAAAAATACGCGTATAAGCAACAATTTTGTCATTTTTGATTCCTAAAACATGCAATGCTTTTTGATCTTTACCATCAATATCTTGATAAACACAATCTTGTTCTACACCAAAAACTTCGCTACGTAATTGTAACAAACTATATAATTCTTGCTTTGTTAAAGCTTCGAAGGTTTTTACTTCAATATTAATCATAAATAAGGGTAAATGGAGTTATTAACAATTGGAGATTTAATCTTGTACTATTATGTCTTTAGAGTCGTTTTTATCAAATTCTGGCTGAATAGTAACATGGTTAATATCATGATTTTCATGTAAATAAGTTTCTATCCTACTTAAAATAGCATCGAACTCAGTTATTAACACATTTTCTTCTAAATCCAAATGCGCCTCTAAATGTAGCTCATTATCACTTAAATTCCAGATATGCACATGGTGCAATAATTTCACCTTTTCGAACTTATTAACATCACTAACTAGGCTATTAATATCAATATGTTCGGGTGTAAATAGCATCAACATTTTGGTAGAAGTCTTTAAAAGATCAAAACCCACCCAAATTAAGTACAAAGCTATCAGAAATGTTAATAAACTATCGACCCAAAAAAGCTGGTAATATTTCATTAACATACCACCAATAAATACGGCTACACTAGCCAGCATATCGGTTAATAGGTGAATATAAGCCGATTTGATATTAATATTATTACCGGCATCTTTTTTTAACAACAACACGCTAAAACCGTTACCAGCAATAGCTAACAGGGCTAAAACAATAACTAAGTTAGACTCGATAACCTGCGGATTTTGAAACCGCACTACTGCTTCTTTAATTAAAATAAAAGCAACAATTACTAATGTAGATGCATTGATAAAAGCTGCTAAAATTTCTGCTCGTTTATAACCAAACGTACGGTGTTCGGAGGCTTTCCTTTTAGATAATTTTGAAGCTAGATAACTTACTACTAGCGAAATAACATCGCTAAAATTATGAAGCGCATCACTCAATAAAGATAGACTACCAGAAATTAAACCACCAATAACTTGAGCTACCGTAATAACGATATTTAAGAGAATAGAAATCAATAGATTTTTATCCTTCATATCATGATGGTGATGCTGCGAATGATTATGCCCGTGGTTGTGGCTCATTTATTTTATTTCAACTGTAGTTTATTAAAAAGAAAACTCTTATTAACAAGATAAAGGTATTTTATCTATACGGTTTTGGTGACGTCCGCCTTCAAATTCTGTATTTAAAAATACATCTACCATTTCTATAACTTGCTGTACAGCAGTAAAACGCGCTGGAATACATAAAATATTAGCATTATTATGGCTACGTATTAAATGTACAATTTCTTTATTCCAGCATAATCCTGCTCTAATTTTTTGATGTTTATTAGCCGTCATAGCTACACCATTAGCACTACCACAAATTAAAATACCAAAAGTAGATTTCTCGTTTTCAACATCGTCTGCAACTGGATGTACAAAATCTGCATAATCCACACTATCGTTAACATCTGTACCGTGGTTAATAATAGTGATTCCTTTTGCTTCTAAATGCTTAATAATAGCAAATTTATACTCAGTTCCTGCGTGATCGTTTCCTATGGAGATTGTCATTATATATATATTAAAGTAAACTTAAACAAAGGTACTAAATAATGTACTGCTATTATATATTTGCAATGTGCTAACTATAGGTATACGTGCTAAATTTACGTTAAAAGCTATTAATACTTTACAAATCAATACCTTGTAAATACTAAGCTTAAAAAGTGCTAGGGTTATTAACAATTGTAATACTAATGTGTATTACTGTATTCATTACTTGTTAATAAGTGTTGATTAGTTTGTAAAAGAAAATCATTGAATATCCAATAATTTTTACAATCCATAACATTTAGGTAACATGCAAATAAGTTAGCGTAAATTTTTGGTTAAGTTATTAGCATTAAAAATGGTAGTTTTTAGAATTGTTAATATCGAGAGTTATTAAAAATTGTTGTTAATATGGTTTATTAACAATTGTTAATAGCATTTTTAAAAAGCTTTAAATTAAATGAGTTAGAGTGTTTAAAGCTGTTCATTTGTTATCAACAACATTCAATAAAATACAAATCAAAATAAAGCTTGTAAAAGTTATACCGCTATTCACAAGCTATAATAAGCACTATTATTTTTTTTAAATTTAAAAGAAAAACTGATTATATATATATATATGTGGATAACTCTAAAATTTAAGGAAAATTGAGTTTTTACTTAAAATAGGGAAAACGCTATATTTTACTTTTTATAAATATCTTTTTAAATTATTAATTCTATTTACTTTAAAAAATATAGTTATAATTAAACTATTTGTTGATAAGCTAAAAAACGTTCTAAAGCACTTAGTTTTCATTAATTTAACCTTTAGAAAATATCATTTAATATATAAATTGTAGCTTTGTATAAAATAAATAGCGCATCTTCTCCTAAAATTACGCTATTAGATAACAGAATTTCCATTATCTTAGGAAATCAAAATGATTACAAATTAAATGACAAGAAAGAAAAAAGGAAAATCCAAAAGTAAAGGGATTTCCAACCTATCAAATACAATCTTAAGTATATTAAAAAAAGAAAGAAACCAAACTTTTAACTACAAGCAAATAGCAGCAAAAATTGGTGTTAACGATGCGAGTAGCCGAAATCAAATTATAAAGAAACTTCGCGATTTACAAGGTAAAAAAGAAATTGAAGAAGTAGAGCGTGGTAAGTTTAAAGCCGTTATAAATGCGGAATACCACACCGGAATTTTAGATTTAGCAGCCAAAGGAAATGGCTATATTATTTGCGACGATTTTGAAGACGATGTATTTATTGCCTCAAACAATATTAATAAAGCTTTAAATGGTGACGAAGTAGAATTTTACGCTTACAAACGTAGAGTTCGTGGTAAAATGGAAGGTGAAATTACTAACATTATTAAACGTGCTAAAAGCGAATATGTTGGTGTAATTCAAATTCACGAAAAAAAGAATTTTGCTTTTGTAGTATGTGATAGCAATAAAATGTACAAAGATATTTTTGTACCAATAAATAAAATTAATAAAGCTGAAGATGGTGATAAAGTACTGGTTTCTCTAGAAGATTGGCCAGAAAAATCCGATTCTCCAAATGGAAAAGTTTTAAAAGTACTAGGTAAACCAGGCGAACATAATACCGAAATTCATGCTATTTTAGCAGAGTACGGGTTGCCAATGGAATTTCCTCATGAAGTAGAAGAGTTTGCGAACAATATTGATACTACAATAACTGAAGAAGAGATTTCTAAGCGTCGAGATATGCGTAAAGATTTAACTTTTACCATAGATCCAAAAGATGCCAAAGATTTCGATGATGCCTTATCTTTTGAGGTGTTAGACAACGGTTTATACGAAATAGGAATTCATATTGCCGATGTTTCACATTATTTACAAGAAGGTACCATTTTAGACGATGAGGCTTACGAGCGCGCTACATCGGTTTATTTAGTAGATAGGGTAGTTCCTATGCTTCCAGAGGTTTTATCGAATAACGCTTGTTCGCTGCGTCCACACGAAGAGAAATTAACATTCTCTGCAGTGTTTCAAATGAATGATAAATGTGAAATTAAAAACGAATGGTATGGCCGTACGGTAACGTATAGTGATGCACGTTTTGCTTACGAAGAGGCGCAAGCCATTATTGAAAGCAACACAAATAACATTCCTAAAGAAGTTTCGTTAACAGGAGAAGCTTACAAAGCCGATCAAAAAGTTGCCGATGCCATTTTAAAAATGGACGATTTAGCAAAATTAATGCGTGGTAAACGTATGACGTCTGGAGCTATTTCTTTTGATAAGGTAGAAGTAAAATTTGACTTAGACGAAAATGCAAACCCAGTAGGAGTCTTCTTTAAAACCAGTAAAGACGCTAATAAATTAATTGAAGAATTTATGTTATTAGCAAACCGAAAAGTATCGGAATTTGTTGGTAAAAAAGATCCTAAAAAGACCTTTGTTTACCGTACGCACGATGAGCCAGACGATAGCAAACTAGATAATTTACAGAATGTTGTGTCTAAATTTGGTTACAAATTAGATTTTAAAGATCGTAAATCTGTATCAGCATCGCTTAATAATTTACTTAAAGATGTTAACGGTAAAAAAGAACAAAACCTGGTCGATACTTTAACGATTAGAACCATGAGTAAAGCCGAATATACTACCAAAAATATTGGGCATTACGGTTTAGCTTTCGATTATTACAGTCACTTTACATCGCCAATTCGTCGATATCCAGATGTTATGGCGCATAGATTATTGCAGTTGTATTTAGACGGAGGAAAATCGGCAAATCAAGATGTTTACGAAGAAAAATGTCAGCATTCCAGCAACATGGAAGGTTTGGCAACTAGAGCCGAGCGCGATTCTATAAAATACATGCAAATTAAATTCATGCAAGATCATCAAGATGAAGAATTTGTTGGTGTTATTTCTGGAGTAACCGATTGGGGAATTTATGTAGAAATTATTTCTAATAAATGTGAAGGTATGGTAAGTGTTCGTGACATGAAAGACGATCATTACGCCTTCGATCAAGATACTTACAGTATGGTTGGTAGCAAAAATAAAATTTCTTACCAGCTTGGAGAAGAGATTATTGTGAGCGTTAAAAATGCAGATTTAGTTAAAAAACACTTAGATTTTCATTTAATAGGTAAGCCAGAAAATCAAGAATAAAATAAGTTGTGCATTACTCTAACCGCGCTTTTAAGGCGCAGTTAGAGTCGGGCTTTCACTACTCAATCTTTTTGTTTTTGAAAGAAAAAACAAAAAGGATTTCAAACAAACCGTTCAATCCCTAACGCACATATTTATTGCGTTTTTGGTTAATTGAATGGTTTTTTTTGTCCTTTTTTATCATTGCTTCAAAAAAACTTTTCGTTAAGTGATGTCTGCATACGTCGACATGACTATCAACATTTTATAAGTATTTGGATGAAATTTTAAAGAGGTATAACTAAATATTTCACCACATTTTTCTTGTTATTTTGAGGCTAGAAAAAATCACATAATCATACTTATTTCTTGTAAAAAAGCTTCGATTTGTCTTAATTTTTAAAGGTTTCGAGAAGTTATTAACAAGGATTACAAATGGTACAATCGGGCTCACCAATTAAGTTTCCTTTTTTATCCAATTCGTATTTACAACAGGCCTTAAAATTTGTTTTTAAAATTTCCTTAGATCTTTTTATTCTAGCTTTTACATTTTCTAGGCTTATATCTAGAGTACTCGCTACTTCTTTTTGTTTTAAGCCTTTAATGTAAACTAGTTCAATAACATCCTGATAAATTTTTGGTAAATCGGTTATAAAACGGTCAAAACAACATACGTCTTCATTAATATCTTGAGAAATTTCTTTGTTAGTATTTACTTCTTCACCTGCATAAAGAGCCTCTTTATTAAAGTGGTTTGTAATTTCATTTCTAGCAATCTGAAAAATCCAAGCTTTTACTTTTTCTTCATTTTTAAGTTTATCTAGATTTTTATGAATTTTTAAAAAGGTATTTTGGAAAATATCATTGGTATCGTTTTTATTTTTTACACGTTTAAGTATAAAAAAATAAAGTTCGTCGTTGAAAGTATTCCATATGTTTTGGGTTTCCATATTCAAAAATAAAAAAAGGTTAGTTTTAAAACTAACCTTATATTGGGTTTAACAACAGTTACATGTATCGCATTCGCATTTTTCGCAAAGGCATTTACTTTCTAAACAATTTGTACAGTTGCAATTAGTACAACTACAGTTTGTGCATTTACAATTATTCATAGCATTTAAATTTTATTATTCACTAAGTAGACTGGCGAAGGTTAAAAAAGATACATTTTTTATTCGATTTAATTCTTTTTTAACATTTTATTTCAATTAAAAATACTAAAGCTTGTTTTTAACACATATTTTCAAAAAATAGTAAATAACTGTAACTTTATTGCGGTTTTTTATACTTATAAACAAAACGATAAAGACATGATTTTAACAACAACAAACACTATTGAAGGACACAGCATTAAAAACTATTTAGGTGTTGTAAGTGGCGTAGATGTTAATATGCCAAAAACTACAATTTCGTTTAATATGGAAAAATATTACGAAAATTACGAGAATAAAATCAATGAAGTAAAGGAAGCAGCTTTTCAAAAACTGCATGCTAATGCTAACAAATTAGGCGCAAATGCCGTTGTTGGTATTGCGTTAGATATAGAAACGATGCCAAATTCGGGTATTATTATAGTCTCTATTACCGGTACAGCAGTTATGGTGGTTTAGTTATTGCTTAACTTGCCTAATGATAATGTTTTGCTAAAGTTTTACACTTCGGAATAATTATTGATAATTTTACATTTCATTATATCATTGAAATTAAAAAAATAAAATATACAGATGAAAACATTAGTTAAAATTTTAGTACTATGTATCACGACAACCTTATTTGCAAATAACGAAATAGATAAGGAAATTGGAGAATTTAAAACCTTGAAAGTTTACGATTTAATAGAGGTAGAGCTGGTAAAAGATAATGTTAACAAGGTTGAAATTACCGGTAGAAATGCTGAAGATGTTGTAATTGTTAATAAAAACGGGTTACTTAAAATAAAAATGAGTTTAAACGAAATTTTTGATGGCAACAACATTAAAATTAAACTGCATTATACAGCTTTAGATGTTATTGATGTTAACGAAGGATCTAAAGTGTTTTCTAACGATACCATCGAGCAATTCGAGATCGATTTAAGAGCGCAAGAGGGTGCATCTATCAAGATACCTTTAAAAGTGAGTTACGCGAATATTAAAGCTAATTCTGGCGGTATAGTAGAAGCGACTGGTACATCTACAAGTCAAAAAATATCATTGTACACAGGTGGTATTTACAATGGTGAAAATTTAAAAACAACCAAAACCGATGTGGCTATTAAAGCTGCAGGAGAAGCTCACGTAACAGCTACCGACGAGGTGGATGTAAATATTAGAGCTGGTGGTGATGTGTATATACACGGAAAACCAAAGAATGTTACCGAAAATAAAGCATTTGGCGGACGTGTGAAATATGTAGATTAAGATAATTTCTTTTTTTTAAATAGTATAAAATTCATGTGGTTAAAATTCTAACTGCATGAATTTTATTTTTTTATGCTAGTTGCTTAGTTGTATATTATCATTTATTTTTAGAGTTAACACAACATGTATTTTTATGAAATATGCTAGACGCGCTATTACTTTTAAAGTTATAATTGGCTATATAATACTTGCTAGTTTAGCTACCGTTTCGGGGTTTTTAATTTTTCATGAAATAAAAACGTTTACAAGTTTACAGAAAGAAGATATTACCGATAGAAGTAAAATTATTAGAGCAGGAAGTTTAATTGCCGATATTTACGAAAATGAAAGTTTAGCCAGAGCTGCAATTCAGTTAAAATCTTCAGAAAAATTTGATGAGTATGTTTTTGAAAACGAACAACTTCTTTTAAAAATAGATTCACTTAGATCACTTATTAACAGTGATAGTCAACAACATATTTTAGATAGTATTAAAGTTTATGTAAACCAAAAGTTTGAAAATATCAAGGAGTTAAAAGAATTGAAAACCCGCGATAATGCAGATGAATCTATAAACAAAGCTATTAATAAACTTACCTCTATAGACTCTCATTTAGGCAAGGTTTCCATAAACGATTTAGTTAAAAATCCTGATGCTTTAGATAAAAAAACGCGTTCGAATTTTGAAGAGTATGTTAAAATACTTAATAAATATAATCCTAGAGATTCTATAAAACAAACCGACCAAGTAGAGATCGATTCGTTGCTGTCCATTTCTAAAAGTATGCTGAAAGATGTGCAGGTTAAATCGAATAATCAGCGGGTATTTTTACAGAAAAAAGAAAGTGAACTTATTCAAAACGATTTAATAATTTTTAGAAAATTACAACAATTATTAAGTGCCTTAGAGCGCGATATTGTAGACTATAGCAGTGTTATTAATCAACAAAGAGAGTTAACAATTAATCGTAGTAAAAATATAATTTTAGCATCTGCAGCTATAAGTTTTATTGTAATTATTATTTTTTCGATTATCATTTTAAACGAGTTTAGAAAAACACAGCGTTACCGAAAACAACTCGAAGAAGCTAATGAAACCACATCGTCACTTTTAAAAAGTAGAGAGCAATTAATTTCTATGGTAAGTCACGATTTACGAACCCCTTTAAGTACTATTACTGGGTTTAGCGAATTATTACAACAATCGGTTCTAGAAAAAAAAGATAAAAATTATATAGAACATATTTCTAGTGCTTCTAATTATATGGGAAAACTAGTGGACGATCTTTTAGAATTTTCGAAATTAGAAAACGGAAATATCACCATAGAATCTATACCATTCAATTTAGAAAATCATATAGAAGAAATTGTTCAACATGTAAAAAATAGCATTAAAAATAAGCCTGTTGAATTTATTTTGGAGCATGATCAATCTATAGAAAATCTCATTATTACAGACCCATTTCGATTAAAGCAAGTGTTGTTTAATTTGGTTATCAATGCGTATAAATTCACAAATGAAGGTAGTATTACCGTATCGAGTTTATTAAAAGAAGATGTATTAGAAATTAAAGTGAGCGATACTGGAGTTGGAATTAATGATAATCAAAAAGAACATATTTTTAAAGAATTTGCTCAGGCAGATAATAATCAAAATAGTAATGATAAAGGGTTTGGATTAGGTTTAACCATTTCTAAAAAATTAGTTGAAATTTTAGGCGGAGATTTAACTTTAGAGAGCGAATTAAACAAAGGCAGTATATTTACTTTAAAAATACCTGTAAAGCGTTCTAATAAGCCTTTAAATGCGAATAACACATCTACAGAGGTATTAGTAAAACCTATTTTTAATTTAAAAGCCATAGTTGTGGAAGATGATGCCTCTATGCAGCAATTTATTCACGATGTTTTAAAACAATACGGTATACAAGCTTATGTATTTGGAAATGCAAAAAATGCTTTAGATGAAATAAAACAGATAGATTTCGATTTTGTTTTAACAGATATCCAGCTGCCAAAAATGAATGGTATTCAATTTATGGAAATTATTAAAACAGATACTTCTTATAAAAATCAACCTATAATTGCGATGACGGGTCGTGCAAAAATGTCTACTAAAGATTATTTAAATAATGGTTTTTCCGAAGTGATCATAAAACCATTTAATTCTAGTAAAATTCAACATGTTTTAGAATCGTTTTTTAGTAGTGAAGGTACTTATATTAAAGAAAAAAATATTAATGAAGAACCTATAGAACCAGAAGGATTTAATATTGTGTCCTTAAGTACTTTTTTTAATAATGATACCGATGCGGTTAAAGGGATATTAAAAACGTTTTTAGACGATACTAAGAAGAATGATGAGTTATTAACTGTTGCTAAAAACACTAATGATATTAACACCATTAATAGCTTAAGCCATAAAATGCTTACTATGTTTAAACAGTTAAATGTTGAAGCAGTTATTCCTTTTTTGGAAACCTTCGAATTGAGTAAAACTATAGAAAATAACGATTTTATAGCTTTTAAAAAAGAGTTAGAAAAGTTTATTAAAACTTTAGAAGATTACATTAATTAATATCGTATTCCTTGATTTTATTGTAAAGTGTTTTTCTAGTAATATTCAATAATTTGGCAGCGTTAGTTTTATTATTATTTGCTTCTTTTAAAGCATTTATAATAAGTGTTTTTTCGTTTTCTTTTGTCGAAAAACTAGCGTTACTCTGGGCCGTTTCTTTAGATTGCGTTAACTCGCTTGGTAAAACATTGGTATCAATAAGTTCTGTTTGTGTTAGCAAGGTGGCGCGTTTAATAACATTAGATAATTCTCTTAAATTACCAGGCCAAGCATAATCTAAAAATATATTAAGCACGCTTTTAGAAAAACCAATAACCGATTTGTTTAATTGCTTATTAGCTTTTTCTAAAAAGAAATCGGCATAAAGAATTAAGTCGTTGTTTCTCTCTTTTAGATTAGGTATTTTAATAGAGAACTCATTCAATCTATGATATAAATCTTCACGAAAAGTCCCTTTTTCAACAGCATTAAGTAGATCTTCATTTGTTGCAGTTATCAACCTAATATCAACATTAATTTCAGTATTGCTACCTACAGGTTTAACTTTTCTTTCTTGTAAAGCACGAAGTAATTGTATTTGATTTTCGTAGGTTAAATTTCCAACTTCATCTAAAAATAAAGTACCACCATTTGCGGCTTCAAAATGACCTATTTTATCTTCTGTTGCACCGGTAAAAGAACCTTTTTTATGTCCAAAAAATTCACTCGAAGCGATCTCTTTTGGAATGGCCCCACAATCTACAGGGATAAATGGTTTATCTTTTCTTAAACTTTCTAAATGAATTGTTTTTGCAACAACCTCTTTACCTGTACCACTTTCACCAGTAATTAAAACCGATAAATCTGTTGGAGCAACTAATTTAATATACTCATTTAAGGTTTTAGAAGCGGCACTAATACCTTTAACAAACTCTGTATTTGTGCTATTTTTTTTATCTGTATTTATTTTTTCTGGTGTACTATTAGTAGTTGCTTTTTGTTCTAAAGCATTATTAATAACCTCTAAAACTTCATCTGGATTAAAAGGTTTAGAAATGTAGTCGAAAGCACCTTGTTTCATGGCTTGTACAGCGGTAGAAACTTCAGCATAACCCGTCATTAAAACAACAGGAACAGTGTTTTTATCCTTTTTTATTTGCTTCAATAAATCAATACCACTACCATCTGGTAGTCTTAAATCGGTAAAAACTAAATCGTATTTTTGATTTTTTAAAAGGGTAGAAGCGCTATTAATATTATAGCTTAAAGTTACTGCATATTGATGGCGTTCTAAAAAATGTTTTAGCATTTTAGAAAAAGAGACATCATCTTCAATTAATAAGATTTGCTTCATAAAAAAGTATTGTTCTACAAATGTATTAAGTTTAATGGATAGGTAAATTTTATAAACACAAAAAAAGACGTTTTATTTCAAAACGTCTTTTTTTTAGAATGGTGTTATATAACACTATTCCATAGTTTCTTGAGTTGCCTCAACATCTTTTGCTTGTAACCAGTTACCATCTTTATCGGCATATACAACATTGTCTGTACCGTCCATAGTAATTTCAAGTTTGTATTGCTCGCTGCTGTTTACATAAGCTTTGTTTAAAGTTGCTGTAGATAAATCTTTAGCTACGGCATCAGTTACTGCAGTTGGTACATTTTCTAAAGCAACTTCTTTAAAATCTTCAGTGATAGAAACCGTTGAGATTTCAGTTTGAATAGGGTTTACTGTTAAAGCGAAAGTTGATAATCCACTTGCTACGATTGCTACTGCTAAAATTAATTTTTTCATGATTTTTTATGTTTTAAATGTTTACTTAATTATTTATAAAATATTACTCTTCAATAGTTTCTTCAGTATCTTGAGCTGGAGCTTCAACGTCTGATGCTTTTAACCAGTTACCATCTTTATCGGCATATACAACATTGTCTGTACCGTCCATAGTAATTTCAAGTTTGTATTGCTCACTACTGTTTACATAAGCTTTGCTGATGGTAGCTGTAGAAAAATCTTTTGCTACTGCTGCAGTAACTTCTGCTGGTAAGCTTTCTAAAGCAATTTCTTTAAATTCTTCAGAGATAGAAACCGTTGTGATTTCAGTTTGAATAGGGTTTACTGTTAAAGCGAAAGTTGATAATCCACTTGCTACGATTGCTACTGCTAAAATTAATTTTTTCATGATTTTTTTGTTTTTAAATGTTTACTAATTATTTATAAAATATTATTGTTCAGTTGATGGTGTTATTTCGATATCTGTCAATTTTAACCAGTTACCATCCTTATCAACATAAACTACATTGTCTGTACCATCAATACTAAGTTCAAGTTTATATTGCTCGCTACTATTTACATAAGCTTTTTTTAAAGTAGCTGTAGAGAAATTTTTAGTTACTGCCTCGGTAACTGCAGTTGGTACATTTTCTAAAGCAACTTCTTTAAATTCTTCCGTGATAGAAATCGTTGTTATTTCAGATGGAATAGGGTTTATTGTTAATGCGTAAGTTGATAATCCACTTGCTACAACTGCTACTGCTAAAATTAATTTTTTCATGATTTTTTCGTTTTATGATTATTGTAAATTGTTTTACGATGAGTTAATTGAAATAAATATGCCGTAACTGAAATTAAATGAATTATTATATGTAATAAGTTGATAATTAAGTGTTTAATTATTTTGTTTAAAAAAAGACCAATTTTTTTTTGTGTAAAAAGTGTATAAAAAAGAATATTCATGGGTAAATATTACCCAACTAATGTGTTTATTTTCTTCGGAAGAAGGAATGCGTGAAAAATAAATATCAAGATTAAAAATTTTAGAGGCTTCATTTTATAGTTTAGAACCTATTTTTAAAAAATGGATACCGTTAAAAACCTTAAATTTGTAACATATCTGATATAGATATCATTAAGTTTAACCAACTAAAAACCAACCAAATGAATTTTAAATTATATACATTCAGTATTATTCTATGTATAGGAAGTTTTCAAATATATGCCCAAGAAGATTCCATTACAGTACAAAAAGAAACATACATAAAAGGTAATGGAGCAACCATTTTATTGGCTGTTCCACATATAGGTATAGAAACTACGGTTGGTAAAAAGTTTAGTTATCAATTTGATGTTATGGCTTCGTTTTGGAATTCTATAGATGGTTTACCTTATAAATTTGGCATTGCCACTTCGGAATTAAGATATCATTTCAAAAAACGTTTTCACGGAATTTATGCTGGTGCACATGTAGCGGGCACAACCTTTAAAATAGCTAAAAACTTTAGAGTCCGCGATTTCGAATATCAGCAAGGTTTGGGGTATATGGTTGGATCTACTATTGGTTTTCAAAAGAAATTAAAAGGCAAATGGATGCTCGATGTTTTTATAGGTGGTGGTTGGCATCAAGGGTATTACAAAGGCTATCATGTAGATACTGGTGAACGTCTAGAACCTGCAACTAAATACAATAAAAGCGGGGAGTGGTTACCTTACCGAGGTGGTATTATGCTAGCGTATAAAATTAACTAGATAAAACAATCTCTAAATTTGATGCATAAATAAAAAATGGTTTATAAAATATTTCATTACTTTGTGTAAACCTCTATTAAATTTATGTTCGACGATATTTTAAGAGCTATTCCTTTCGGAATTATTTTAGCATTCACCATTGGTCCAGTATTTTTTGTACTGCTAGAAACTAGCGCTACAAAAGGATTTAGGAGTGCTTTAATATTTGATAGTGGCGTTATGTTGGCCGATATACTTTTTATATTGGTAGCATTTTTTAGTACTAATAAACTTCTTGAAAAAATAAAAGACGATCCTAATTTTCTAATCTTTGGTGGTGTACTTTTATTGGTTTACGGTTTAATTTCATTTATAAAAACATCAAAATCTTTTAGAGAAATTGTTCGCGAATACCATAAAGTTGAAATAAAAAAAGGCTATGGAAAGTTATTTTTAAAAGGCTTTTTACTCAATTTTATTAATATTGGAGTGTTGCTAGGTTGGGTTGCTTTTATTGTTTTAGCAAACTCGCTTACCACATCAAAAAATGGTGTAGTTGTATTTTTGAGCACTATTTTAATTGTTTATTTTATAACCGATTTAGCAAAAATAGTAGTTGCTAAAAAGCTTAAAAATAAGTTAACACCTCGCTTAATCTACAAAACTAAAAAAGTAATTGCATTGGTTATTTTAGGTTTTGGAGTGTTGCTTTTGGCACAGGCTTTCTTTCCTAAAGAAAAGGAATTACTTAAAGAAAAGTTTGAGCAAATTAATCCAATAAATTAATATTTAAGAATACTAATGGCTTTTAGAGCTATATAAATATTGGTATATAAAAAAAGCTTCCTAAAATTTAGGAAGCTTTTTTGTTGAGGTGTCGAGCGGATTCGAACCGCTGTAGCAGCTTTTGCAGAGCTGAGCCTAGCCACTCGGCCACGACACCTTATTGGAGGTGCAAATTTAAAAAATTTTTACAATTTCCAACACTTTAAATTACTTTTTATGCTTTTCGGTCATTTTTATAGTTACTCGAGCCACGTCGCCACCAATGGGAGGGTTTAATTTACTTACCCAAACTGTTGCTTTGCTCACCATGGTATCTTCTTCAAAAATACGATTTAAAATACGCTTGGCTACCGTTTCTAAAAGATAAGACGGAATATCCATTTCTTCTTTTATAACACGATTTAAAAATACGTAATCTACAGTATCACTAAGTTTATCTGTTTTAGCAGATTCTTGTAAATTAGCTTTAACCTTTAAATCTACGCGGTAATCGCTACCAATTTTTGTTTCTTCTTTTAAACAACCGTGGTATGCAAATACTCGAATGTTTTCAACTTTTATTATTCCCATTAGTTTGTAAATAAATCAAAAATGTTACTCAAGGCGCTCGTTTTGGCTTTGTAAAATTCGGTATATGTACAACGTTTGCACGTTACCGAAGTAAATTTTTTGTTCTGTATATCAAATATTTTAGACCATCGGCCACCAGTGGCGCGCATTTCACCGGTTTCAAATTCTCTATTTCCGCATTTAGGACAAGTGTAATTATTATTTTTCATAGCATAGCTTTTAAAATATTAGTTACAAATAATCCAAATTTGTTACGCTTCTTAAGTAGAATTAGGTCAAAAATAACTTGAATTTATGTAATTTTGAAGCTTATTGATTTAAATATGTCTGAAGAAAGAAAATCACTCAATTTTTTAGAGCAAATTATAGAAGAAGATTTGGCAAATGGAATGCCAAAAGAAAATCTTCGTTTTAGATTTCCGCCAGAGCCTAATGGGTATTTACACATTGGCCACACTAAAGCTATAGGTATTAGTTTTGGTTTAGGTGAAAAATATAATGCACCCGTAAACTTACGTTTTGATGATACAAACCCGGCTAAAGAAGAGCAGGAGTATGTAGATGCCATTAAGGAAGATGTATCGTGGTTAGGTTATAAATGGGATAAGGAATTATTCTCGTCAGATTATTTCCAGCAGCTTTACGATTGGGCTGTATATTTTATAAAGGAAGGAAAGGCTTATATCGATTCGCAGTCTAGCGAAGCTATGGCCGAACAAAAAGGAACGCCTACACAACCAGGTGTTGATGGACCTTTTAGAAATAGAAGCGTTGAAGAAAACCTCGATTTATTCGAACGTATGAAAGCGGGAGAATTTAATGAAGGTGAACATATTTTACGTGCTAAAATCGATATGCAACATGTAAATATGTTAATGCGTGACCCGATTATGTATCGTATTCTAAAGAAGCATCATCATAGAACGGCAAACGATTGGTGTATTTACCCAATGTACGATTGGACGCATGGTGAAAGTGATTACTTAGAGCAAGTATCACACTCGTTGTGTTCGCTAGAATTTAAACCTCATAGAGAGCTTTACGATTGGTTTTTAGACCAAGTGGTTACAGAAGACAAATTACGACCAAAACAACGTGAATTTGCACGTTTAAACCTAAGTTACACCATAATGAGTAAACGTAAGTTGCTTAAATTGGTAGAAGATGGTGTGGTAAACGGTTGGGACGATCCACGTATGCCAACCATTTCTGGTTTGCGTCGTAGAGGTTATACGCCAACAGCTATTAGAAAATTTGTTGAAACTGTAGGTGTTGCTAAACGTGAAAACGTGATAGATGTATCGCTTTTAGAATTTTGTATTCGTGAAGATTTAAATAAAACGGCACCACGTGTTATGGCGGTTTTAGACCCGATTAAAGTGGTAATTACAAACTATCCAGAAGATAAAGAGGAATGGTTTGAAGCTGAGAATAATCAAGAAGATGATGCCGCTGGTTTTAGAAAAGTGCCATTTTCTCGTGAAATTTATATAGAAAAAGAAGATTTTAAAGAAGAAGCGAGTAATAAGTTTTTCCGTTTGAAATTAGGCGGAGAAGTACGATTGAAAAACGCTTATATTATTAAAGCAGAATCGGTTTTAAAGGATGCTAACGGTAATATTACAGAAGTACATTGTACATATTGCGATGGTACGGAACGTCGTGTAAAAGGAACCTTGCATTGGGTTTCTATGAAACATGCTGTAAAAGCAGAAGTTAGAGAATACGATCGTTTATTTTTAGATGAATCTCCAGATAGTCATCAAGACAAAGACTTTATGGAGTTTATAAATCCAGATTCTTTAAAATTGGTTGAAGCTTTTGTTGAGCCAAGTTTACAAGATGCTGAGGTAGGGCAAAGGTTCCAATTTCAACGTTTGGGTTATTTTAATGTGGATAACGATTCGTCTTCAGATAAATTAGTATTTAATAAAACCGTTGGATTGCGTGATTCTTGGGCTAAGGTTAAACCACAACCAGCAGCTAATACAAATGCGAATACTAACAAGCAAAAGCCACAACAACAGTCGCAAAGAAAAGCAATTGAT
Organism: Algibacter lectus; assembly: GCF_900112395.1. Classification (GTDB taxonomy): domain Bacteria; phylum Bacteroidota; class Bacteroidia; order Flavobacteriales; family Flavobacteriaceae; genus Algibacter; species Algibacter lectus. Next base: position 89,869 of record NZ_FOLN01000003.1, on the reverse strand, counting down.
GTGATTCAAAAATTAGGTAAAAAGTATACCAATTTACCTGAAGAAAAACGCCTAAAAGTTAGAACTGAAATTTTAGAACTAGCCAAAGACGTGACTTACGATGAGGTTGAACCACTTTTTAACACTGCTGTTAAGAAAGTAGGAACTCGAATTGCTGTGGCCCTTATTTTGAAAGTTTTAGTAGAAAACGGACAAACCAAAAATGATGATGTTAATAGCTTTATTGAAAAAGCATTGGAAGATAAAAATGAGTTATTAGTAGAAGAAGCTAAAACGTTCAATTAAATACTTGGTTACTTACAACATTTGAGTAAAATAAAATTAATAATCCTCTTGTTTTTTGTTTGGTTTCAACATACCAACGGGCAAGAGGATTTTCCTATTCTAACCGAAATAGTAACCGATAAAGCGGCTCTTTTCAGCGAAAGCGAAACTTTAGAACTTAGAAAAAAACTAAAGGCTTACGAAACTAAAACTACGCACCAAATAGTAGTTTTAACTGTTAATTCTTTAGAAAATAATACAGTTGAAAACTATGCTTTACAGGTTTTTGAAAAGAATGAACTCGGACAAGAAGAAGCCGATAATGGACTCTTAATTTTAGTAGCAAAAAACGATAGAAAGTTTAGAATTGAAGTAGGTTATGGTCTAGAACCCATAATTACCGATGCTTTCGCGTCTAGAATTATTCGAGAAACCATGACGCCTGAGTTTAAAAAAGGCGATTTTTATAAGGGTGTAGATTTAGCAACTTCAAAAATTATTAAACTTATTGACGATCCCAAATATAGAGATGAATTTACCAATTTAGTAGAACAAGAAGGTAAAATGCCTTTATGGGGAAAAATAATTATAGGGTTTATTTTACTTATATTTTTGAGTCTTTTTATTGGGGTTGGATCTACTGTATTTTATAAAGGTTTTAAGCAATTAATAAACGTATTTCGCGGTTTAATTACCGGTAAAGTAAGTGTTGTATTATTTCCATTTTTATTAGTGTCTTCATTATTAACAATTGGTTTTAGTTTACCTTTTATTATTATGCCGCTCCTTTTTGGTATTTTTATTATTGGTATCGCATCAGAAAATAATATAGATATTGATCCTTTTGAATATTTAGAAAGTTTACCATTAACAGCAATACCAATTACTATGGTTTCGTTAGTTGTAATATTTATTATTCTACCCTTAATTATTGCTATTTACACGAGATCTAATAAAGACTATGAGTCTGTTAAATTTTCATTTTTAAAAAGTGATAAAAGTTTTATGAGTAAGAATTTCTCTTCTAGTGTTTCTAGCTCTAGTTATAGCCGGTCAGGTTCAGGTTATAGCAGTTCATCCTCAAGTAGTAGTTTTTCTGGAGGTGGAGGAAGTTCTGGAGGTGGTGGTGCTAGCGGAAGTTGGTAATAGTAGTTTGTTGTAAATAAACAAGTTGTAACCTAAATTTAATTACCTTTAAACACGAATTGAACTTTAAATATTATGGATTTTTTTAACCCTATTGCGCTTTTATTAGCGGCTGTTTCTGCGTTGGTTGTTGGTTTTGTTTGGTATAACCCAAAAGTATTTGGAACTATTTGGATGAATGAAGCTGGTTTAACCGAAGAAAGTATGAAAGGTGCAAACATGGCTAAAATTTTTGTTTTGGCTTTTATTTTTGCCTTTTTATTAGCGATGACTATGATGCAAATGAGTATTCATCAAACCGGAGCCTTGAGTTTGGTTGGTGGTGATGCTTCTAAGGCTTTACCATCTTACACGGCTTTTATGGCCGATTACGGTAATCATTTTAGAACTTATAAACACGGCGCTCTACACGGTGTTTTAGCAGGCGTATTTGTCGCTTTACCTATTTTAGGTACCAATGCATTGTTTGAACGTAAGAGTGCTAAATACATCCTTATAAATGCAGGATATTGGATTGTTACTTTAGGTGTTATGGGTGCTATTATTTGTGGTTGGAAATAGTATTTTTGTAAACTATTAACTTATTTAGAGACTGAGAATTAAAATTTTCGGTCTTTTATTTTTCTATTGATACACTATAAAATTTATAACGCATGTAATGAACTTCCAAAAAACTGGGACGTTCTTGTAAAACATGATATTTTCTTGCAAACAGGCTATTTACAGGCCTTAGAAAATGCAGCGCCAAATAATTTGGAGTTGTTTTATATTGGTGTATTTAAAAACGATGTTTTGGTTGGTGCGGCTGTTACACAACGTGTACAATTGTATCTGCATGATATGTTTAGAAAAACCGATACGTCGTGTTTTAAAAACTATATGCGCGATTTAATTTCTAAAATTTTGAAAGGAAATATTCTTGTTATCGGGAATTTAACGCATACTGGGCAACATGGTTTGTTTTTTAAAAGAAACGAGATCTCTCAGGAAGCTTTTTTTAAAATTACACAAACGGCTTTACATGAAATAAAGTCTGTTATAAAAGCCAAGCAGAATAAAACTATTAGAATGTTTGTGTTGAAGGATTATTTTGAAAATGATCCAATTCATAAAGAGAAAGATAGCTTAGATATTGCTAAACTGCATCAGGTGGTTATGCAACCTAATATGATGTTTTCTATAAAAAAAGATTGGCTTACTATTGAAGATTATACTGCAGCCTTACAGAAAAAATATAGAGACCGTTATAAGCGGGCTAGAAAGAAATTAAACGACATAAAGGCGATAGAATTATCTACAGAGGATGTTAAGAATAATAATGAAACCTTACATCAATTATATTTAAACGTTTCTAATAATGCCAAGTTTAATACCTTCATTTTACCCGAAAATCACTTTTATAGTTTAAAACTTCAACTAAAAGATAATTTTAAAGTCTTTGGTTATTATTTAGAAGATAAATTGGTTGGTTTTTATACTTTAATTCAGAACAAAAGAGTACTAGAAACTTATTTCCTTGGGTATGATAGTGAACATCAATACTCCAATCAATTGTATTTAAACATGCTTTACGATATGCTTAAATTTGGTATAGAAAACCGATTTAAAACTATTGTTTATGCACGTACTGCAATGGAAATTAAAAGTTCGGTAGGCGCAGAGGCTAAACCAATGTTGGTGTATTTAAAGCATACTAATGCCATAATGAATGGCTTATTAAAGCAAATATTTAAATTGATGAACCCGTCGCAAGATTGGGAAGAACGCCATCCTTTTAAAACTTCTTAATAGAACAAAAAAAATCCTTAAAGTTTATACCTTAAGGATTTCATTTTAATTAAAAAAATAGAGTTATACTATTCTTTAATTTCTTTCTTTTTATTGTTTTTCATTGCTTCACCAATTTGGTTACTCGCTGCAAAACTAGCTACCATATCGTTTAGCATATTACTTCCTGCTTGTGGCGAATTTGGTAGTAAAATTAAGTTACTATTAGTTTCGCTACCAATGGCTTGTAAAGTATCGTAATGCTGTGTTACCACTATTAGCGCCGATGCTTCTTGGCTATTAATACCTACTTTGTTTAAAACCTCTACAGATTCTTCTAAACCACGAGCAATTTTGCGACGTTGATCTGCAATACCTTGCCCTTGTAAACGTTTACTTTCAGCTTCAGCTTTAGCACGTTCTACAATTAAAATACGTGCAGCATCACCTTCATATTGAGCAGCTGTTTTTTCTCTATCGGCAGCATTAATACGGTTCATGGCTTCTTTTACTTGCGCATCTGGATCAATATCTGTTACTAAAGTTTTTATAATATCGTAACCATAGTTTTGCATGGCATCGTTTAATTCTGATTTTACAGCAATCGCGATATCATCTTTTCTTAAAAATACATCATCCAAAATCATTTTTGGAACTTCGGCACGTACCACATCAAATACATAACTTGTAATTTGATCGTGCGGATAATCTAGTTTGTAAAAAGCGTCTTCTACTTTTTCTTTAATTACTTTATACTGCACAGAAACTTTTAGACGCACAAATACATCATCTTTAGTTTTAGTTTCTACAATAACATCTAATTGCTGAATTTTTAAACTTAAACGGCCTGCAATTCTGTCTACTAATGGAACTTTCCAATTTAAACCAGATTGGCGTATACCTTGGAAGCGCCCAAAGCGTTCTACAATAGCAGCAGTTTGTTGCTTTACCGTAAAGAATGAAGAAATTAAAATAAATAGCCCAAATACAATAAGGGGAATGAAAACGAAATCCATAGAATTTTTATTAAATGATTAGAAAAATTAAGATACGAAAATTAAACTATATTTGGAGATTTATATCCGGAACTAGTATGAAATTTATTCGACCTTTACTGTTAGTAGCCATTACCCTATGTTTTGTTACAAAATCTTTTTCTCAAAAAGGAAATATACGTATTACAAACAGTATAAATATCGGTGGTGGTATTACACAATTTAATATTGATACCGATAATTTTGAAACCAAAAGTGCTCAAGGTTTTTTAGCCGGAACAGCTGCAATTGTAGATTTACCGCATAAATTTTATAATATGAGTTTTGGTTTGCAGCTCTCTGAAAACCATATTGAAATACTAGGTAGACCAAGTTTAATTAGCTCAGAAGAGGCCTATATAGATTATAAAATATTTGCTGCTCAGTTTGCTTTATTAATGCATATAAAGGTAATACCAAAGCATTTTACTATCGATATTGGGCCAATGTTGCAATATAATAGTAGGTTGGAGTTTGATGATAAAGGGCAAGATGATTATTACATTGCGAATTATACTAATTTATCGGCTAAGGATATTACAAATATTTCTCAATTTAATTTCAACGGAGCCGTAGGTGCATCAGTTGGAATAAACAACTTCAAACTTAAAGCTCAATATATTTACGGATTTACAAACATTCTTAATAAAATTGAAAATCAAAGCTTAGACTTTTCTGGTGGAGATTCTCGTTTTAAAGGCAATCAAAATATGTTAGTTTTGGGTGCGATAGTTATGTTTTAAATTAAAAAAAATAGACATGAAAAGAAGAACATTTATTGAAACCTCTATCAAAGGATCTATAGCATTATCATCTGTTGGTTTATTATCTTGTATAAGTGAGAATAAACCACCCGAAGCATTTATAGATCGCGTTTTGCCTGCTCCAATAGGTGGTGGTTTTCGTGATGATAATTATTGGATTTGGGGTTCATCAGTAATTAAAGGTGAAGACGGAAAATATCATATGTTTGCTTCTAGATGGTCTAAAGATGTTGGTTTTGGTAATTGGGTTACAAACTCTGAAGTAGTTCGTGCTGTGGCCGATACACCAGTTGGACCTTACAAGTTTCAAGAAGTAGTACTCCCTGTTCGTGGACCAGAATTTTTCGATGGTATGTGTACGCACAACCCAAGAATTGTAAAGTATAAAGACAAGTACTTATTATATCATTTTGGGACGACTTACGATTTTGATCAACCCACAAAAGACAATCCAAAACCAGATGGTTATGATTGGAATAAAGCTTGGTTAAACAAACGTGTTGGTTTGGCAATTAGTGATTCTATTTTTGGTCCTTGGGAACGTGTTGATAAACCTGTTATCGAACCTAGACCAGGACATTGGGATGCTACAATTACATCAAACCCTTCGCCAGCAGTAGATCCAAAAACTGGTAAAATTTTATTGATGTATAAATCTTCTGTAACTCCAAAGCCACCATTGTTGTTAGGTGTTGCTATGGCAGATAGCCCAAAAGGAGAGTACAAACGCTTAATTGAAGAACCTGTTTTTAGGTTTGAAACTCCTGGTAATAGTCATGTAGATGTTGAAGATCCATACATTTGGTGGGCAGGTGATAGGTACGAAGGTGTTATGAAAGATCGTTCTGGTCAAATTTGTGGAGAAGAAGGTGGAGGCATCCATATTTGGTCTAAAGATGGTGTAAAATGGAACTTATTCGAAAACGTAAAAGCATATAGTCGTGATGTATTATGGGACGATGGATCTACATCGCACCAAAATCATTTTGAACGTCCTTTTGTTTTAGTTGAAGATGGAAAACCTACGCATTTATTTGCCGCAGTTGGAAATGGACCTGAAGCTTGGAAGTTTGAAAACACTTGGAATATGGTGATTCCTTTGAAGTATTAGGAAAGTATTTATAAAGAAAAAGGTCTCTAAATAGTTTTAAAAACTACTTAGAGACCTTTTTTTATTTTAAGGAAACCTAAACTTATATTGTAGCAATTAGCTTTTCAATACGCTTAACCGTTTCGTTTTTTCCAATCATGTAGATAATATCGAAAACATCAGGGCCTTGTAGAGCGCCAACAAGTGCTAAACGCAAAGGCATCATTACTTTTCCAAAACTGATTTCGTTGCTTGTTATCCAACCTTTTATTTCCGTAGTAAGTGTTTCTACCGAAAAATCGGTATTCACGTTTAAAATAGCTATAAGTTGCTTCATAAGGTCGTCTGTACCTTCTTTTAAAGCTTTTTTAGATGCTTTTTCATCATAAGATGTTGGTGTAACAAAAAAGAAATGGCTTAAATCCCAAAAATCGCTCACAAAAGTAGCGCGTTCTTTAATTAAATTTATGGCCATTGCAATGTAGCTTGTATCGATATCTGCTAATTCTGCTTTTGAATTTTTGAATATATCTGCTAACTCTTCATTGTTTTGTTCTTGCATATAATGGTGGTTAAACCATTTAATTTTATCTGGATCAAAACGTGCACCAGATTTGTTTACTTTTTTCAAATCGAAAGCAGCAATCAATTCTTCTAATGAGAAAATCTCTTGTTCTGTTCCTGGATTCCAGCCTAAAAAGGCAAGGAAATTTACCATAGCATCGGCAAAATATCCATCTTCTTTATAACCTCTAGAAACTTCATTAGTTTTTGGATCTTCCCACAATAATGGAAAAACAGGGAATCCTAATTTATCGCCATCACGCTTGCTTAATTTTCCTTTTCCTGTTGGTTTTAAAATAAGTGGAAGGTGTGCAAATTCTGGTGCATCCCATCCAAAAGCTTTGTATAACTGGTAGTGTAATGCCAAAGATGGTAGCCACTCTTCACCACGAATTACATGAGAGATTTCCATTAAATGGTCGTCTACAATATTCGCTAAATGGTAGGTTGGCATGCCATCACTTTTAAATAAAACTTTATCATCTAAAATGTTGGTATCAATTTTTATGTCGCCACGAATGATGTCTTTTAGATGAAGTGTTTCATCTTGCGGACTTTTAAAACGGATTACATAATCGTCTCCAGCATCTAATTTAGCCTGAGTTTCTTCCGCGCTAAGCGATAAAGAATTACTTAATTTTAAGCGATTATGCCAGTTGTAAATAAAGGTTTCTTTATTGGCTTCGCATTGTTTTCTTTCGGCATCTAATGTTTCGGCAGTATCAAAAGCATAGTAAGCATTTCCTGAAGCAATTAATTCTTTAGCGTAAGCTTTATAAAGAGATTTACGTTCGCTTTGGCGGTATGGTCCAAATTTCTCGTTAGTTCCTGGGCCTTCATCAAAAGGCATTCCGCACCAATTTAATGCATCAATAATATACTGCTCTGCACCTTCTACATAACGGTTTTGGTCGGTATCTTCTATTCTTAAAATAAAAGTTCCGTTGTGTTTTTTTGCAAATAAATAATTGAATAAAGCAGTACGAACACCGCCAATATGTAACGGTCCTGTTGGGCTTGGTGCAAAACGCACTCGAACATTTTTGGTCATTTTGTAATTTATAATAAAGCTTAAATTTTTATATTTAAGTGTTAATAGAAACGGTTTTAATCTTTAAAAACTAAGTTTTGTTTCAAGATTTGCGACAAAGATACAATTAACAACTAATTATAAACCTTGTAAAAAATAAAATTGTAGTTTAGTGGGTTAATACGTTAGTACCGAATAGTTTTTAGAAACACATGGATAATTTTAAAAATATACAGCACAAATTAGAGGCATTTATTAATCGATTTTATACTAATGAATTGCTTAAAGGGGCCATTTTATTTTTCGCTATAGGTTTGTTGTATTTTCTATTTACAGTTTTTATTGAGTATGTGTTATGGTTAAATACAACAGCGCGTAGTGTATTATTTTGGTTATTTATTGCTGTAGAATTGGCTTTACTTGTTAAGTTTATTGTGGTGCCGTTGGCTAAATTATTTAAACTTCAAAAAGGGATTAATTATAAGGAAGCATCCAAATTAATTGGTGAACATTTTCCGGAGGTTAACGATAAGTTATTAAATGTATTACAGCTTAATGAAAGTGATTCTAAATCGGAATTATTACTAGCGAGTATCGATCAGAAATCTTTAGAGTTAAATCCAATTCCATTTAAACTAGCTATAAATTTTAGGAAGAATCTTGGGTATTTGAAGTATGCGGCTATTCCGGTTTTAATTTTATTACTTACTTTTTTTACAGGAAATTTTAATTGGTTTAGCGATAGTTATACACGTGTTGTAAATTATAAAACAGCTTACGAGCCGCCTGCACCGTTTCAGTTTTTTGTGGTGAACCAAAATTTAAATGCCATAGAAAATAAAGATTTTAAGCTTATTGTAAAAACGGCTGGCGAAGTTATGCCAGAAAGTGCTCAAATTATTTATAATAACGAAACGTATTTTTTACAACAAAAAGGAATAGGGGAGTTTGAGTATATTTTTCCGCAACCTAAAACAGAAATTAATTTTCAGCTATCTGCAAATAAGGTTACTTCAAAACGGTATACTATAAATGTTGTTGAGGTGCCTTCTCTTTTAGATTTTGAAATGGTTTTAGATTTTCCGAGTCATACCAGTAAAAAAACTGAAACTTTAAAAAGTACAGGTAATGCCATAGTGCCTGAGGGAACGGAAATTATTTGGAAGTTAAAAACAAAATCGACTACTTCTGTCAATTTATTTTCTAAGGATACTATAATTTTCCAAAAATCGGCTCCTGGCATATTTGGCTTAAAACGAAAAATTTTTAAAAATTTTTCATATACGCTAAGCACGAGCAACGCAGATTTAACAAATTATGAGAACCTAGCCTTTAATATAAATGTTGTTAAAGATGAATTTCCAGAATTAAAATTAAAAGTTGAAACAGATTCTGTCGATTTGCAAAGTTTATATTTTTATGGACAAGTAAGCGACGATTATGGTTTTAGTAAATTACAGTTGGTTTATTATCCATCGGAAGATGAAAAAAATAAACAGATAGAAAATATTCCTATTTCAAATTCTAATATTTCGGAATTTATAAGTGCTTTTCCTAATAATTTAAAGATTGAAGAAGGAATTTCTTATAATTTATATTTTCAAGTATTTGATAATGATTTAGTTAATAGGTTTAAAAGTACAAAAAGCAAGGTTTTTTCTTATAGAAAACGCACAAAAGCCGAAGAAGAGCAAAAACAACTGGAAGAGCAGAAAGAAAATATTCAGGATTTAAATAAATCTCTAGAAAATTTTGAAAAGCAAGAGAAGCAACTACAAGAGGTTACTAAAACTCAGAAAGAGAAGTCGAACTTAAACTTTAACGATAAAAAGAAATTAGAGTCATTCTTTAAGCGCCAGAAGGAACAGGACGAAATGATGAAAAATTTCAATAAGAAGTTAAAAGATAATTTAGATGAATTTAAAAAGGATAACTCAAAGGAAGACGAATTTAAAGAAGATTTAAAAAAGCGTTTGGAGGAGAATGAAGAGAAATTAAAAGAAGATGAAAAGTTGCTTGAGCAATTAAAACATCTTCAACAAAAAATTAGAAAAGATGACTTGGTTCAAAAGTTGGATGAGCTTGTTAAGCAGAATAAAAATAAAAAGAAAAGTTTACAGCAATTACTAGAATTAACGAAGCGTTTTTATGTTGAAAAGAAACTAGAAAAACTAAAAGAAGATTTAATGAAGCTGTCCTTAGATCAAGAAAAGTTGGCCAATAAAACGGATGAGGAAAACACCAAAGAAAAGCAGGATGCATTAAATAAAGAATTCGAAAAGTTTAAGGAAGATATCAAAAACTTAGAAGAGGAAAGTAAAGGATTAAAAAAGCCTATTGATATTCCAAGAGATAAATTGGATGAGAAGGAAGTTGAGAATGAGCAGCAAAAAGCATCTGAAGCTTTAGATAAGAAAGAACAGGAGCAGGCTGGCCAAAAACCAAATGGAGAACCAAAGGAAAGTAAAGATCAAAATTCAAAAGACGCTAAGGATAGTCAGAAGAAAGCAGCCAAAAAAATGAAGCAGATGAGTGAGCAAATGGGTGCTGCTATGAGTGGAATGCAAGGCGATCAAATGCAGGAAGATGTAGAAATGCTTCGTCAAGTTTTGGATAACTTGGTTTTGTTTTCTTTCGATCAAGAAGCCTTAATGAATAACTTTAAATCTATAGAGGTTAACAATAATAAGTTTGCTTCATACTTAAAAAAACAAAATAATTTAAAGGAGAATTTTGAGCACGTTGATGATAGTCTGTTTGCTCTATCGTTGCGTCAACCTAAAATATCTGAGACTGTAAATAAAGAAATTACTGAGGTGTACTATAATATAGATCGCGCTTTAGATTTACTAGCTGAAAACAGATTGTATCAAGGAGTATCTAATCAGCAATTTGCTATAACCGCTGCTAATAATTTAGCAAATATTTTAAGTGATGTTTTAGATAATATGCAAGAGAGCATGAGTATGTCTATGGGCAAAGGTCAAGGTGGCGATATGCAATTACCCGATATTATTATGAGCCAAGAGCAGTTGAATAAGATGATGCAGGAAGGTATGAAAAAAGGCGAAAATGGAAAGCCAAAAAGTGGTGAGGGTAAAAAAGAAGGTGAAGGTGAAAAGGATGGAGAAGGGAAGAAGGAAGGTGAAGATGGTAAAGATGGCTCTGGTGGTGATCAAGAAGGAAAAGGTGAAAACGGGAATGAACCGGGAGAAGGTCAAGACGGATTTAGTGAAGATCTAAATGGTGAGCTTTTTAAAATTTACCAGCAGCAACAAGAATTACGTCAAGCTTTAGAAGAGCAACTAAATAAGGAAGGTAAGTTTGGTAAAGGTGGTAATGGAGATAAGTTAGTTAAGCAAATGGAAGATATAGAATTGGAGTTGTTAAATAGAGGTTTTAATAATAGAACGCTTCAAAAAATGATGCAGTTAAAGCATCAGTTACTTAAATTTGAAAAGGCAAGTTTTCGGCAAGGTGAAGATAATAAGCGGGAATCTGAATCGAATACTAATGAGTTTAACAACAGTTCTAATAACCAAATACCTACAGCAAAACAATATTTTAATACTACTGAAATATTGAATAGACAAAGCTTACCTTTGCAGCAAATTTACAAACAGAAGGTTCAAGAATATTTTAAGCAAAGCAATGATTAATTTTAATTACGAAATAGATTTTAATTTAGAGGAAGAAGAGGTAGTTTCTAAATGGATAATAGATGCAATTTCTAATGAAGGTTTTAAATTAGAAGAAATAAACTATGTGTTTTGTGACGATGAATATCTGCATAAATTGAATGTGGAATTTTTGGATCACGATACTTTAACAGATGTTATTAGCTTTGATTATTCGGTTGGAAAAATTGTTCAAGGCGATATATTTATTTCTGTAGAAAGGGTAATTGATAATGCAAAGGATTTTGAAGTGGAGTTTGATAGCGAGTTAAAACGCGTTATGGTTCACGGTGTTTTGCATTACTGTGGGTATAAAGATAAAACGGAATCGGACGCTAGTTTGATGCGAGAAAAAGAAGAGTATTATTTAAACTTAATTAAGTAGAAACTTCGGTTTAGGTTTATTGATTTTAATATAAAAATATTTGTGTTCCACGTGGAACATTACTAGTTAAAAAAAAGGAAAAGCATGTTTAATGATGTTTATGATGTTATAGTTGTTGGCGCTGGGCACGCAGGAAGCGAAGCCGCTGCCGCTGCTGCTAATATGGGTAGTAAAACACTGTTAGTTACTATGAATTTACAAAACATCGCTCAGATGTCTTGTAATCCAGCGATGGGTGGTATTGCTAAAGGACAAATAGTTCGAGAGATAGATGCGCTTGGTGGGTATAGCGGAATTGTTTCCGATACATCGGCTATTCAATTTAAAATGTTGAATAAATCTAAAGGGCCTGCAATGTGGAGTCCGAGAGTTCAAAGTGATAGAATGCGTTTTGCTGAAGACTGGAGAATGCTTTTAGAAGGAACGCCTAATCTTGATTTTTATCAAGATATGGTTTCTAGTTTAATTGTAGAAAATCATAAAGTGGTTGGTGTAAAAACCTCTTTAGGAATTAGTATAAAAGCTAAATCTGTTGTGCTTACAAATGGTACTTTTTTAAATGGCTTAATTCATATCGGAGATAAAAATTTTGGTGGTGGTAGAGCAGGAGAAAGAGCGGCAACTGGAATTACAGAACAGCTTGTAGAATTAGGTTTTGAATCTGGTAGAATGAAAACTGGAACACCTCCAAGAGTTGATGGTCGTAGTTTAGATTATTCTAAAATGCTTGAACAACCTGGAGATGTAAATCCAGAAAAATTCTCTTATTTGGATATTACAAAACCTTTGGAAAAACAACGTTCTTGTTACATGACTTACACGAGTCTTGAAGTGCATGATTTGCTTCGCGAAGGCTTTGATAGGTCTCCGATGTTTAACGGTAGAATTAAAAGTTTAGGACCGCGTTATTGCCCTTCTATTGAAGATAAAATTAATCGCTTTGCCGATAAGGATCGTCATCAATTATTTATAGAGCCGGAGGGTTGGAATACCTGTGAGGTTTATGTTAATGGCTTTTCTACATCTCTACCAGAAGATGTTCAGTTTAAAGCTCTGCGTGGTGTGGTTGGTTTTGAGAACGTGAAGTTTTTTAGACCAGGATATGCTATTGAATACGATTATTTCCCGCCTACACAATTACAGCATACACTAGAAACTAAGTTGGTAGAAGGCTTGTATTTCGCAGGTCAAATAAATGGAACTACAGGTTATGAAGAAGCTGCTTCTCAAGGTTTAATGGCTGGTATAAATGCAAGTTTAAAAACCCAGGAGAAAGATCCTTTTACTCTAAAAAGAGATGAGGCATATATAGGTGTTTTGGTTGATGATTTGATTACTAAAGGAACAGAGGAGCCTTATAGAATGTTTACATCTCGTGCCGAATATAGAACACTTTTACGTCAGGATAATGCAGATATTAGGTTAACGCCAAAAGGATTTGAGTTGGGTTTAGCTTCTGAAAAACGTTTAAAACGTATGGAGGAAAAGCATGATGCTGCTGCTAAATTTGTAAGCTTTTTTGAAACTCAAAGCGTGAAACCGGAGGAGATTAATCCGATATTAGAGTCTAAAAATTCTGCGCTTGTTAATCAATCTGGAAAGCTTTTTAAAGTGTTCGCTAGGCCTAATGTGGATATGGAAGATGTGCGTAAAGTTGAAAGTGTTGAGGCGTATATTCAAGACAATAATTTGGATAGGGAAGTGATAGAGCAGACCGAAATTCAGGTAAAATACTCTGGGTATATTGCAAAGGAGAAAGTGAATGCAGATAAGTTATCACGTTTAGAGTATGTAAAAATACCTGCTAATTTTGATTACTCGCAGATTAAATCTATGAGTTTAGAAGCTCGTGAAAAACTTAAAAAAGTACAACCCGCAACAGTATCTCAGGCATCAAGAATTAGTGGTGTTTCACCAAATGATATTTCTGTTTTACTGGTTTATATGGGAAGGTAATCCATAATAGTTGTTTAAAAGAAAAGTTATTTGAGTGAAATTAAATAGCTTTTTTTAATGTTCCACGTGGAACGTTTTGAGATTTAAATCTGATATTTTTTGTGTTTTTTAGGTTTTAGAATATAAAAACCAGAATATAAAATCTAAAAAGAGTATCGATTTTTGAATTGAATTTTCTGAAAAAAAAGTTATTTGCATGAATCTTGATCTTGTTTATGAAGAATTTGAATCTGATTTTTTTTAATTTTTGTAGAAAGAAATAGATATCATTTCTAAATTTAAAATAAGATTAGCTTCAGTAAATTTATCTAAAAAGTGTTTTGGTTTATAAAATAATATTGAAGTTTTGTGTTGAATTAGTTGTTGGGATTTAATTTTAAAACTCTAAAAAAAGATTAAAACAGAAATAAAACATTTAATTTAAAGTGAAAAATAATTAAAATATAGATGTCGTTTTGAGGTTGAGACCTAAATTAAAGATGGTTGTTTTTTAAATTTGTAAGACTGAAAATAGTTTTAATTTTAACTTTAATCTATAATAATAAATAAGAAAACGGGCTTCAATTATTTATAGAAGTAATCGTTTTTAAAGTGTCAATTAAATAAATTACGTGGTTCGTGGTAAAAAATCAATCAACAAATAAGTACTTAAAAGTAAAAGATTATTCTGTTTCTGGAGAAGAATTTGAGTTAATAGAAAACCAAGAATATGGTTTTTTAGAAACTACACCGCAACCAACTTTAGATAAATTACCTGGGTATTATCAAAGTGAAGATTATATTTCACACACCGATTCTAAGAGAAATGCCTTCGAAAAGGTGTATCATTTGGTGAGAAGTATTTCACTAAAAAAGAAACTTAAGCTTATTAATTCTTTTTCTTCGGAAGCAAAACAGCTTTTAGATGTAGGTTGTGGTACAGGTGATTTTTTACAAACCGCACAACAAAATGGTTGGTTGGTTTCTGGTATTGAACCAAACGAAGAGGCTAGAGGTATAGCGAATAGTAAAACAAATAAGTCTGTTTTTGATACAGAACAACTTCAAAAATTTGAATCGAAACAATTTGATGTTATTACGCTTTGGCATGTTTTGGAACATTTACCGAATTTAGAAGATCATATAAAAACCTTTAAAACACTTTTAAAAGACAACGGAACTTTACTTATTGCTGTTCCTAATTACAAAAGTTTTGATGCAAAACACTATAAAGAATTTTGGGCGGCATTTGATGTGCCTAGACATCTTTGGCATTTTAATCAAGTTTCTATTTCTAATTTAGTTTCTAAACAAAACATGAGTGTTGTAAAAACAAAACCCATGCTGTTTGATGCGTTTTATGTGAGTATGCTTTCTGAAAAATATAAAACAGGCAAGATGAATCCGGTTAAAGGATTTTGGTACGGTTTACGTTCTAACTTGAAATCTATAAGCTCAAAAGAGGCTTCTTCGTTAATTTATATCATTAAAAACAGCTAAAAATTATTTTTAGCTATCTATTTTAGATTATTTAACGTTATAACGTCTAAATATAAGTCGGTTTTTTTTAAATCGCTTAGAGCGCTTTATATGAAGCTGTTTTTGATAGTAATTATTTATTTAGACTTTAAATCGGTATAAGTTTTTGTTATATGTTAAAATCCGAATAATTACATGATGTTTTAAAGCTTACTTTATTACATTTGTTCGGATTAAAAAAATTAACCAAAATATAATCAAAAAAAATAAAAATGAAGAACATACTTTATGTTGCCATCGCGATGCTTGTTTTAGCATCTTGTGAAAAACCAAATAAAATTGGATTTGTAGATAACGGAGTCGTTATTAATGATTATCAAGAAAAAATTGACTTAGAAGTAAAATACAAAGCTAAAGATGAAGCTTTTAGAAAAAGAGCAGATAGTATTGGATTAGCTTTTCAAACAGAAGCTCAAAAAACACAAGCCGAAGCGCAAAGAATTGCTAGAAGCAATAGAAAAAAAGCAGAGGAGTTAATGACGGGTTTACAGCAAAAACAACAACAGTTACAACAGCAAATGCAAGTTGAACAACAACAATTAACACAAGCTTTTCAAGCAGATATAGATTCTGTAATTGTAAAAGTTAAAGATTTTGTTGGGGCTTACGGTAAAACAAATGGTTATAACTATATCTTAGGAACTAGCGAAGCTGCTGCTACAGTAATGTACGGTGAAGAGAAAAGCGATCTTACTAAAGCAATTGTTGAAGCTATCAATGCTGATTATAAGAAAGCAGAATAAGCTTTTAGATTATAAAACGGAAAAGGCCTATTAAATAATTTAATAGGCCTTTTTTTATGCTGTAAACTAACTAGTTTAAAACGTTTTTAATCTGCTTTTTTATGTAGTAAACGCGTTAGTTTTATAGACAAATCGGTAAGTATAATTTTAGAGTTTCCGTTACGTTCTATATGGTAGATGGCATCTTGAAGCTCATTACTAATGTCCATAATGTTGTTTCCGTGTACGTAAGGAGCAAAATTTTCTAGCTTAAATTTATCAGATTTAGGTTCAAAAAACACCAAATCATCAGCTTTATAATTAAGTAGTAAAGCTTGTCTAAAAAAGTCTAAACAGAAGTTTAAAAATTGCTTTTGAGTTTCACGTCCTGTTTTAGCAATATCTTCACTCCAAGAAATTAAATCTAGAATAGCAGCCTTGTTTCCTTTAGCTTTAAAGGCGCTTCGAATCCACATAATAAACCAAGTTTCAAACTGGTTATCTTCGGTATCTTGATATACTAAATCGCATGCTTTATTGTAATTCCCATTGCTTTGGTGTGCTATTTTAGTAGCTACATTTCTATCAATATTAAATTGCTTCACTAACGCGTCTACAATAACATCTTCGGCTAGTGGCGGAAAGTGTAAAATTTGACAACGCGAACGTATGGTGTTTATAATTTGCTCTTCTTCTTCAGCAATTAATATAAAAACGGTTTTATTTGGTGGCTCTTCAATTAGCTTTAAAAGCTTATTGGCACAGGCGCCGTTCATTTTTTCGGCCATCCAGATAAGCATGACTTTATAACCGCCTTCGTAAGACTTCAGTGTAAGCGATTTTACAATATTTAGCGCTTCGTCTACACCAATTTGGCCTTGTTTATTATCTACGCCAAGTAGTTTGTACCAATCGAATAAGTTTCCGTAAGGTTGTTCTTTTAAAAGTTTTCTCCATTCTTCTAAGTAAAAACTAGACACCGGTTTACTTTTTACTTTATCGCTGGTAGTTACCGGAAAAGCAAAGTGTAAATCGGGATGCGAAATACTATTAAATTTTAAATTGCAAGCTTCGTTTCCAGAGGTGTTTTCTCCTCCAGAATTTGAGCATAGCAAGTATTGTGCATAAGCGATAGCCATGGGTAATGTACCCGAACCTTCGTTACCTACAAATAATTGCGCGTGTGCAATTCGTCCATTATCAACACTCGTGGTTAAATGGTTTTTTATGTGATCTTGACCTAAAACATCTTTAAAAAGCATGAAACAAACGTACATAAAATTTAGTTATTTTTTTGTAATTTATCTATGAATATCTACTAAAACGGGTTGTATCTAGAGTGTACATTTCTAGTTTTTAAAAATTATCGCTTCGCTACATCGTTTTCGTTAAAAAACACGTTTTAAATGGCTGTTTATTTAGTTACATTTGTGAATCAAATAGTTAAAAATTAAAACATATAAATAAAATGAAAACGCTTAACGATTTTAATTTCGAGAATAAAAAAGCATTAATTCGCGTAGATTTTAATGTGCCTTTAAATGATAAGTTTGAAGTTACTGATGCTACGAGAATTGTATCTGCAAAACCAACAATTATTAAAATTTTAGAAGATGGTGGAAGCTGTATTTTAATGTCTCATTTAGGTCGTCCAAAAGGTTTTCAAGATGAGTTTTCTTTAAAGCACATTGCTAGTAAAGTAGAAGATATTTTAGGTGTTGAAGTTAAAACAGTTGCCGATTGTGTTGGTGTAGATGTTGAAGCTGCTGCTGCAAGCTTAGAGCCAGGACAAGTTTTATTATTAGAAAACTTACGTTTTTACAAAGAGGAAACTGCTGGAGATAAAGATTTTGCTGAAAAACTATCTAAGTTAGGTGATATTTATGTGAATGACGCTTTTGGTACAGCACACCGTGCGCACGCATCTACAACTATTATTGCTCAATTTTTTAACGGTAAAAAATGTTTTGGTAGTTTATTAGCACAAGAAATAGAAAGTATTAATAAAGTAATGGAAACTGGGGAGAAGCCTGTTTTAGCTATTCTTGGAGGAGCAAAAGTATCGTCTAAAATTACTATTATCGAAAACATTTTGGATAAAGTAGATCACCTTATTATTGGTGGTGGTATGGCATTTACTTTTGTAAAAGCACAAGGTGGTAAAATTGGTAATTCTATTTGTGAGGATGATAAAATGCCTTTAGCTTTAGATATTTTAAAACAAGCAAAAGAGAAAAACGTTCAAATTCATATTCCTGTAGATACTGTTGCTGCAGATGATTTTAGTAACGATGCTAATACACAAATTGTTGATATTAACGAAATTCCTGATGGTTGGGAAGGTGTAGATGCTGGACCAAAATCTAGAAAACAATTTCATGATGTTGTAATGCAATGTAAAACCATACTTTGGAATGGGCCATTAGGTGTTTTTGAAATGGAAAGTTTTGCTGGTGGAACTATAGAATTAGGGAATTCTATTGCCGAAGCTACTAAAAAAGGAGCGTTTTCTTTAGTTGGTGGTGGAGATTCTGTTGCTGCTGTTAAGCAATTTGGTTTTGAGCATAAAGTAAGTTACGTAAGTACTGGTGGTGGTGCTATGTTAGAAAGCTTAGAAGGAAAAACACTTCCTGGTATTGCTGCTATTTTAGAATAGGCAGTATATCGTTTTAAGGATATAAAAATCATCTTGGTTTTCTTTTTTATTGAAAGAGTCTAAGGTGATTTTTTTGTACGTATTAGTTTCGTTTAAGCTAAATTTTGGTATATATTTTGCGGTGAGGTTTTAGAGTTGTTTTTAGAATTAAAAAGATGGTTTTGTAGTGTTTACGGACGTTTTAACATGCTTTGTTTTTTTTGAATTAGAAAGTAATTAATATTTAGTTTTCTAATTCTCATAAAAAAACACGACTTTAGCCATAACATCGTTGAATAACGAACTGAACAGATTTTATGAATTTCCGATTTTATATAGTTTTATTTATCTTTAATATTAGCTTTTGTTATGCTCAAAAGGCCGATTCTACATTGGTACAAGGCGTAAAAGTTAAAGATTCCCTTGTTCAGAAAACGAGCATGATGCAAGATTCTTTAATCGATAGAACAACGCAAGGTGTTAAAGAAATCTTGGTTTTAAAAGATAGTTTGTCTTTCAAAACATTAAAAGATGATGCTTACGCGGCTAAAATTGACCAAAAGTGGTTGGAAGAACTGTATAGCAATGCCCTTTATGATACTATTTACAAGTCTGTAAGCGAGTTAAAGTACGATCCTGTTGATTACCCTGAATTATCTACAGACACTTTAAAAGCGCGCTTAAAAAGGCTTGATGCGCGTACACCTTTTAATGTGGAATATAATCCATCGTTAGAAAGTGTTATAAAGTCGTATTTAAAGCATAGAAGGCGTCATTTACAAACATTAATTACGGCGAGTGCATTTTATTTCCCGATGTTTGAGCGTGAGTTAGATAATCAAAATATTCCTTTAGAGATTAAATATTTGGCCATTGTAGAATCTGCATTAAAACCTCGTGCAAAATCTAGAGTTGGCGCTACCGGTTTGTGGCAGTTTATGTTTGCTACCGGAAAGCAATATGGCTTAGACGTTAGTAGTTATGTAGACGAGCGTAGCGACCCAATAAAATCCACAATAGCGGCTTCTAAATACTTATCAGATTTGTACCGTATTTTTGGTGATTGGGATTTGGCTTTAGCTGCTTATAATTCGGGACCAGGAAACGTTTCTAAAGCTATTAGGCGTTCTGGAGGTTACAGGAATTATTGGAATATTCGACATAATTTACCACGTGAAACAGCTGGATATCTACCTGCTTTTTTGGCAAACATGTATATTTTTGAATATGCAGAAGAGCATGGGTTTACAAAGTATAAACCCGAAATAGCATATTTTGAAACCGATACTATTCGTGTAAAACGTATGATTACCTTAGATCAAGTTTCGGAAGTTACAAGTGTGCCTATAGAGAAATTACAGTTCTTAAATCCTTCATATAAATTAGATGTTGTTCCTTTTATAAAAGAAGAAAATTATAGCTTAAGGTTACCAAATGAAGTGATAGGAACCTTTGTAAATAATGAAGATTCTATTTATGCTTACGCTAAAGCGGAATTTGAAAAAAGAGAAAAACCATTACCGCAATTTTTTGAGGCGGATGATAAAATTACCTATCGTGTAAAATCTGGCGATTACTTAGGTAAAATTTCTAGAATGTATGCGGTTAGGGTTAGTGATATAAAACGTTGGAATGGCTTACGTAGTAATAGCTTAAAAATTGGGCAGCGATTAACTATTTTCCCTAAAAAACCTCATACTTCAACATCTAGCGCACCAAAGGCAGCTGTTAAAATAAAGCCTATTAAAGGCGAGGTAGTTTATTATACGGTAAGTGATGGAGATTCGTTATGGAGTATTTCTCAAAAATTTCCTGAAGTTTCTGTTCAAGATATTAAAGAATGGAACGGTATTAGTGGTAGTAAATTGAAAATAGGTATGAAACTTAAAATAGCTAAACTTTAAAAAAACAATATATCATTATGCGAAAAATTATTTTTTCTGCCATGGCTTTAATATTATTAGTGTCTTGTGGCGATAAGAAAACTTCAGATAATTCTATGTTACCAGATTCTTCTGGAAATATTAGTCATGTTTCTGTGGTTTTAGGTAACGATTTATGGGACGGTAGTGTAGGAGAAGCGATTAGAAATATACTGGGAACACCTATTTATGGACTTCCGCAAGATGAGCCTATGTTTTCTGTAAGTCAGATTCCGGCATCGGTTTTCTCTGGTTTTGTAACTAAAAACAGAACGATTTTAAAGATTGTTCCGAATAAAGAAGCTGGAATTAAATATGTTGATGATGTGTATGCAAAGCCCCAAAAAGTAATTACCGTTTCGGGGAAAACACGAGAAGAGATTATTAGCACGCTTAATGCAAATGCCGATAAAATTATTGAAACTTTCAGAAATGTCGAGCTTACGGAGCGTTTGCGTCAAATGAGTAAATCTAATCACACGCATACATCTATAGAAGAAAAGTTGGGATTAACCATTGATTTTCCTTCTATTTATAGAATAGCGAAGGAGAGTGATAATTTCTTTTGGGTAAGAAAAGAGATAACAACCGGAACTAATAATTTAATGATTTATACTCTACCGTTTGATGCAATAACGCGAAATGATAGTGTGGTTAATCAAATTATAAAAGTAAGAGATTCTGTTGGTGAATTATACATTCGAGGAAGACAAGACGGTGAGTTAAAGGCTAACGGTGATAAAATAGAGTCGTATATGATTACTGAGAACGCGTATACGCCTTTTCATGGTGAAACTATTGTAGATAATAAGCCAACTTTAGAGACTAAGGGTTTGTGGGATTTAAAAGCCGATTTTATGGGCGGACCATTTATTAACTATGCTATTGAAGATAAAATTAATAAACGTTGGGTAGTTATTGAAGGTTTTGCTTTCGCACCATCGGTAGAAAAACGTAACTATATGTTGGAACTTGAAGCTATTATTAGATCGGTTAAAATAAAGTAAGTTAAGAAAACAGCATAAAAAAAGACCAACATTTACATGAAATGTTGGTCTTTTTTTTAAACTAAAATTAGTTTTATTCTTTTTTGTTGCTTGCTGTATCTTCTTCTTTACTAGCGTCTTTAAATTCTTTAATTCCACTACCAAGTCCGCGCATTAATTCAGGTATTTTTTTACCTCCAAATAAAAGTAAAACAACCACTACAATTAAAATAATTTGTGGAGCCCCAATCATTCCTAAAAATATGTTCGATAACATCATAACTTTCAATTTTGTTTTGCAAAGTTAATAATTAAACTTAAATAACATCGTTTTAAACATAACTTTAGCATATTGCCAAACACGTATTTAAATAGTTGAATTTGTAATTACTTAATAAATTCTATTTATTTTTGTTTTAACATGAAAGAAAAAAAGAAAAAGCCAAAGAAAATAAAACGCAAACTGCTTGATAGGTATAAGCTTGTTATACTTAACGAAAATACGTTTGAGGAGCGTTTATCGCTTAACTTAACGCGTTTAAATGTGTTTGTTTTAATATCGGTGTCTGCTATATTTTTAGTGGCAGCAACTTATGCTTTAATTGCATTTACACCACTTAGGGAGTATATTCCTGGTTATTCTTCAACAGCATTGAAAAGAAAAGCTACCGAATTGAATTATAAAACGGATTCTTTACAGAAAGCGATTTCGGTAAATGAATTGTATTATGCATCAATAAAAAAGGTTTTAAAGGGAGATTTAAGCCCGGAAAATTTTGATAAAGATTCCATTATTCAAGCAGTTCAATTAGAGGCTAGTGAGGTAGATTTAAATCCGTCTTCAGCCGATTCTTTGCTTCGTGAAAAGGTAGATAAAGAAGATAAATATAATTTGTTTGAGTCGGCAACATCGGCGACCAACTTTATATTATTTCCTCCAGCAAGTGGAACTATTAGTGCATCTTACAATGTAAAAGAAAAGCATTATGCTGTAGATGTTGTAGTCGCAAAAGATACACCAATTAAGGCTACAGCCGATGGTATTGTAATTTTTGCCGAATGGACCGCTAGTACAGGTTACGTGGCGATAATAGAGCATAGTTATGGTTTAATATCTGTATACAAGCACAATGCAAGTTTAACAAAAGCACAAGGTGATTTGGTAAAAGCAGGCGAGGTTATTGCTACTGCGGGAAATACAGGTGAGTTATCTACTGGGCCACATTTACATTTTGAGCTTTGGAATGATGGTTATCCTATTAATCCAACAAATTTTATAGATTTTAAATAATATGTTCAGTTTAAATTAGGTTTTGAATCTTTTGACTTTTATGTTATTTTCTTTAGTTGAAATTAAATAAAAACACCCTATTTCACTTGTAAAAACCTAGTTGTTTGTAGAATGAAAATAATGGTAGAAGCTTTATATATTAAGGTTAAATTTTATAAGAGTAACCAAAATAATTTTGCTAAATTACGTTACTTAAATAGTTCGAAAAATTTAGCTATATTTTATCAAATTTAACTGACGAACGTGATAGTTTAATTATTAATTGGTTTAAAACGCATTCAAAATAAATATGTTTTCATTAAAAGCTGCATTAGCAAAACCCTTTGCAAAACGTGTTTTTAAATCCATTCAAAAATGGAGCAATAACCCTGTGGAAACTCAAGAAAAGGTGTTTCGTGAGTTAATTACAAAAGCTACGGCAACTCAATTTGGTGAGGATCATGATTTTGTTAGTATAAACTCGCATACCGATTTTGTAAAACGAGTACCTGTTCGAGATTATGAAGCCTTAAAACCTTATGTAGAACGAGTAGTTGCTGGCGAAAAAGATATTCTTTGGTCCGGGAAACCATTATATTTTGCAAAAACTTCGGGAACAACCTCTGGCGCAAAATATATTCCTATTACCAAAGAAAGTATGCCAAGCCATGTAGAAGCGGCTCGAAATGCGATTTTAATGTATATACACGAAACTGGTAATGCTAAGTTTGTAGACGGAAAAATGATTTTTTTACAAGGAAGTCCTATTTTAAAAGAGCAAAACGGAGTGCAATTAGGACGTCTTTCAGGTATTGTGGCGCATTATGTGCCTAAATATCTTCAGAAAAACAGATTACCATCTCTAGAAACTAATTGTATTGACGATTGGGAAACCAAGGTAGATGCCATAGTAGAAGAAACATTACCGGAGGATATGACTATTATTTCTGGAATTCCATCTTGGGTACAGATGTATTTTGAGAAGCTTCAGGAAAAAACGGGTAAAAAAGTTGGCGATATTTTTAAAAATTTCAACTTGTTTATTTTCGGAGGTGTGAATTACGAGCCTTATCGTGCTAAATTTGAAAACCTTATCGGAAGAAAAGTAGATAGTATTGAACTCTATCCTGCAAGTGAAGGTTTTTTTGCTTTCCAAGATAAACAGAATGAAAAAGGCATGTTACTTCAATTAAATTCTGGCATATTTTACGAGTTTATAAAAGCCGATGAGTTTTTTGATGATAACCCGAAACGAATTACTATTGGTGCTGTTGAGATTGGTGTAAATTATGTAATGATTATTTCGTCTAACGCTGGGCTTTGGGCTTATAATATTGGTGATACTGTTGAGTTTACTTCGGTAACACCATATCGTGTTATTGTTTCGGGGCGTATAAAACATTTTATCTCGGCCTTTGGAGAGCACGTAATTGGTAAAGAAGTAGAGCAGGCCATGCAAGAAGCAACGGCAAATACAGATATTCGCGTTTCAGAATTTACTGTGGCACCACAAATTAATCCTTCGGAAGGATTGCCTTATCATGAATGGTTTGTAGAATTTGAAAATAACCCTGAAGACCTTTCCGCTTTAGCGAAAAAAATAGACCAGTCATTACAGATCCAAAATAGTTATTATTTCGACCTAATAAAAGGCAAGGTATTACAGCCTTTAAAAATCACAAAAGTTGAGAAAGATGGATTTCAAAATTATATGAAGTCTATTGGTAAATTGGGCGGACAGAACAAAATTCCAAGGCTTTCAAACGACCGTAAAATAGTTGATTTATTACGGTAAGAAAATTAATTAAAATAGTATTACCTTTGACCCACCAAATTAAATTATGAGTAATAAAAAACATCACGAAAGAACGAGAGCTCAGGAGAGTTCGAATGCTATTGAGCGCTTGTATATTACTATGCGCCACTTATTTAATCGCGGTTTCTATAAACCCATGGGGATTTCTGGTGAAACACTAAGGAGCTCTTTACTTTTATTGAGACCAGAAATTTACGGTTCTATTGGCGACGAAAAAGCTGAGCTTGAAGGTTTGCTTTACGTAATTGATAGATTACCCATTGGTATTGAAGAGTGCATGTTTATAAATTTAACCAGTGATGAAGGTTATGGAGATTCGCATTTTGAACCTATAATTCCACCAAAAAGACGTCGTAATTGCTACCGTATTGATGATGAGCAGATGAATATTGAAATTACACGCGGTCGCTCTGAAATTTACGATATTTTAACTCACCTTACTTTTCTGTTTGTAGAGTCTCATAAAATTAGCACACGTGTATTAATTAATGATGAAGGTGATACAACGCGCGATTGGATAAAACTAGAAAATGCTGTTTTATCTAAAAAGAAATTTACACAAGAAGAACGTGAAGTTGCTATTACACATACTGCAAATATTTTAGGCAGAACGTTTAAAGAAATTACGGATGTATATAGCGCATTTTCTACGGCTTCGCAGCCAGAGCGTTTGTTGCATATTGTGTATTGGTTAGGTAAATTGGCGATAGAAGAACTGGTTGGTAATAATAAACGAACTATTACTTTTAGCCCGGTTTTAAGAGAGCGTATTGGTCATCATATCCATGGTGAAATATGGTCGAATACCATTAAGGAAACATTACACAAAAATAATTTATTAGAACGACCAATTCATATTATAAGTGCAAATATGCACAGTGTTATGAATACGCTTTTTACTCCAAATGCTTTAAAAACTATTGTTGCTAAAAAAGATATATTTGAAGTTTATGAGTCTTTGAGTCATAAAGAAAATGAGAGTTTACGCAATAAAATTTCTAAGGAAGCGTTGCAAAAAGGGATGTTTTATATTAAAGATACATCGGGAGCAAACATTGATGTGCAAATATTTGACACCAGTAAAATTGATAATTCTAAGTTAGATATTAAAGCTTGTGAAACCGTTTTAAAAGAAAAGAAGCCCGTAATTATAGTAATGGACTATGCTTTTGGAGAGCAAGCTTACGAAACGATAGACGAACTTTTAAAGCCATATAAACCTAAAGGGAAAGAGAAAGTACATATGAATGTAGAATCTCTATCTATAATGGGTAAAGCGGGTATTTTAGAAGGTGGTAAAGGTGATATTATGATACCATCGGCGCATATTTTTGAAGGTACGGCAGATAACTATCCTTTTGATAACGAATTAAAACGTGAAGATTTAGAAGGAAAAGGTGTAAATGTTTATGATGGTTCTATGATAACCGTTTTAGGAACATCGCTTCAAAATAAAGATATTTTGAAATTCTTTTATAATTCCACATGGAATGTGATTGGATTAGAAATGGAAGGTGCACATTACCAAAAAGCAATACAAGCTGCATCTAAAGTACGTGGAAGTATAAGTCCAGATGTAAAAGTGCGTTATGCATATTACGCTAGTGATAACCCGTTAGAAACAGGAGCAACATTAGCCTCAGGAGGTTTAGGTGCCTCAGGAGTAAGGCCAACATACTTAATTACAAGAACCATATTAGAACAAATATTAAATTAAAATTATGAGTAAAGAGTTACCACAACCGCAACAATCTGAAGAGGTAGATTTAGGACAGTTATTTAAACTTATAGGAAATGCTTTTGATAGACTTTTTAAGTTTATTGGAGGGTTTTTTACAAAAATATTTGGATTATTTATAGGTGTTCTATCTCATTTTTTTAAAAGAAAAATTTGGTATGCTTCGGTTGTTATAATTGGTTTTGCAATAGGTTTCTTTATGGATTCAACGTCTGATAAAACTTATGGAGCAAATATGTTTATCGAGACTAATTTTAATTCCGCTAGGCAGGTTTACGAAAATATTCAAGAATTTCATCAATTAGCCAATAAAGATAAAGATTTTGTAGAGCTTTCTAAGCGATTAAATATCACAGAAGAGGAAGCGAAAACATTAAAAGGGTTTTATATTCAACCAGATGCAGATGAAAATTTTATCGTAGAGAAATATTCAGGTTTTTATAAAAAATTAGATTCTATTTCAAGATTGGAGATGGATTATGAACGGTTTAAAGAATCTTTATCATCTTATGATTTTAGAATCCATAAAATTGGTGTAGCAACAACAAATAAAAAGATTTATAAGAGTATAGAGGAAGCTTTTATTAAAGAAATATCTCGTAATATTTATTTAGAAGAAATTGTAGAGGTTAATCTTGAAAACTTAAATAGAAAAGATGATGCTCTTTTAGTGCAGATACAAAAAACAGACTCGTTGGTAAAAGAATATTTAAGCATAAGAATAAACGAATCTAAAAAAGAGAACTTGACTGGTTCTGGGACAAATTTATATATGGGTAATGCGGAATCTGGAAGTTTAATTGTGGATGAGTCTGTGATTATAGAAAAACGTCTTGATCTAGAGGCTCAAAGAAGAATGATTAATAAAGATAAGGTTGAGCAAAAAAATGTTATTAATGTGATAGCTAATTTCCCTACTAATGGTTATGATATTAGTAATTGGTATGAGAAGAAGAAATTTCTAATACCTTTAGTTTTATTTGTATTAACTTTTTCCGTTTTTATTACTATTGGTTTAGGACAATACTTAAAAAAGAAAGAAGGTAATAGTTAAGGGTTTCTTGTACTATTTAAATTAGTGTTTATAGTGTTAAAATAAATTCTGTTAAAAATTATGAAGCCTAAGTCTATTTTAATAACGGGAGGAGCTGGATTTATAGGTTCTCATGTTGTTAAATTATACGTACAAAAATATCCTCATTATAAAATTATTAATTTGGATGCCCTTACATATGCTGGTAATTTAGAAAATTTAAGAGAAATTGAATTAAAGAATAATTATAATTTTATAAAAGGAGACATTACGGAAGAGGTTTTTGTGAATGAGCTCTTTAAAAAATATTTATTTGATAAAGTAATTCATTTAGCTGCGGAGTCTCATGTAGATAGGTCTATAGAAGACCCTTTAGCTTTTGTTAAAACAAATGTCATAGGGACTTTGAATTTGTTAAATGCTTTTAAAGATACTTGGGAGAATAATTTTGATGATAAGCTTTTTTATCATGTAAGTACAGATGAGGTCTATGGAAGTTTAGGTGAAACAGGCTTGTTTAATGAAAAAACCGCATATGATCCAAATTCTCCTTATTCAGCCTCTAAAGCCAGTTCAGATCATTTTGTTAGAGCGTATGGAGAAACTTATGGTATGCCATACATTATTACAAATTGCTCTAATAATTACGGAGAAAATCAGTTTCCGGAGAAGTTAATTCCTTTATTTATAAATAATGTCATTAACAATAAGTCATTACCAGTTTATGGAGACGGAAACTACACTAGAGATTGGCTTTATGTACAAGATCATGCTGCGGCTATTGATTTAGTTTTTCATAAAGGAATAAATAAAGAAACTTATAATATTGGAGGCTCTAATGAGTGGAAGAACATCGATTTGGTAAAACTGCTATGTAAGCAATTAGATGAAAAATTAAATAGAAAAGAAGGGAGTTCCGAAAACTTAATAACTTATGTCAAAGATCGCCCTGGTCATGATTTACGATATGCTATTGATGCTTCAAAAATAAAAAATGAATTAGGTTGGACGCCTTCTGTAACATTTGAAGAAGGTTTAAGCAAAACCATAGACTGGTATTTAAATAACCAAAAATGGTTAGAGAAAGTAACCAGTGGAACTTATAAATTATACTACGAAGAACAGTATAATTAAAATATTATAAAATGAAAGGAATTATATTGGCAGGAGGATCGGGGACAAGGCTTCATCCATTAACATTATCAATAAGCAAGCAGTTGATGCCTGTTTATGATAAGCCAATGATATATTATCCTTTATCTACACTTATTTATGCTGGTATTAAGGAGATATTAATTATTTCTACACCTAAGGATTTACCATTATTTCAAGATTTATTAGGAGACGGAGCTAAATATGGTTGTCATTTTGAATATGCAGAACAAGAGAAACCTAACGGGTTAGCGGAAGCCTTTATTATTGGTTCCGATTTTATCGGTAAAGATAAAGTCGCTTTAATTCTAGGCGACAATATATTTTACGGAACAGGTTTGGCAAAATTGTTACAGGCAAATAATGAACCCAATGGTGGTATTATTTATGCTTACAGAGTTCAAGACCCTGAGCGATATGGTGTTGTAGAATTTGATAAAGATGGTCAAGCTATCTCTATTGAAGAAAAACCACAATCTCCAAAATCTAATTTTGCTGTTCCAGGTATTTATTTTTACGATAATTCGGTTGTTGAAATTGCTAAAAAATTAAGTCCCAGTAAAAGAGGAGAATTAGAGATTACAGATATTAATAAGGTTTATTTAAATCAAGGAAATCTTCACGTAAGTATTTTAGATAGGGGTACGGCTTGGTTAGATACAGGTACTTTTCAATCACTTATGCAGGCAGCTCAGTTTGTTGAGGTTATAGAAGAACGTCAAGGTTTAAAAATAGGGGCTATTGAGGGCGCAGCTTTTGAAATGGGTTTTATTAATGAAGAAGAATTAAAGGTTTTAGCTGAGCCATTAATGAAAAGTGGTTATGGTAAAAACCTATTAGGTTTATTGAAAAGAGAATAATGACTGTAAAAGAAACCGAATTAAAAGATTGTTTTATATTGGAACCTGAAGTGTTTTTAGATAAAAGGGGGTGTTTTATAGAAAGTTATAATAAAAGAGTATTTTATGAACTTACGGGACAAAAGATTGATTTTGTTCAAGACAACGAATCGTTTTCTAAAAGAGGCGTTTTAAGAGGTCTTCATTTTCAAAAAGGAGAATATGCTCAATCTAAACTTGTAAGAGTGATTACAGGTCGTATTTTAGATGTTGTGGTTGATTTAAGAGAGGATTCTAACTCTTTTGGAAAACATTTTTCTACTGAATTATCTGAAGAGAATAAAAAACAGTTATTTATTCCAAGAGGTTTTGCTCACGGATTTATTGTTTTAAGTAATACCGTGCTTTTTTCATATAAATGTGATAATTTTTATAATAAAGAATCCGAATCTGGGATTATTTATAACGACAGGGTTTTAAATATTGATTGGAAACTTCCTGAGAATGAATTTATTGTTTCTGACAAAGATTTAATTTTACCAACCTTTAATGATTTGTTCAAATAAATATGAAAATATTAGTCACAGGAGCGAATGGCCAATTAGGTAAAACTATAGAAGAGTTATATCAAAACAATAATGAAGGAATAGATTTTACATTTGTTAGTAAATCTAAATTAGATATTACAAACCTTAAATCAATACAATCTTTTTTTGAAAAAGAAACGTTTGATTATTGCATAAATTGTGCCGCATACACTAATGTAGAACAAGCCGAAAAAACACCAAAAATAGCATTTTATGTAAATGGAGAGGGTGTTAAGAACCTGGCTAAAGTATGTAAAGAATTTGGGGCTATTTTAATTCATATTTCAACGGATTATGTTTTTGATGGAGAAAAAGAAGGGGGATATACTGTAAACGATGTGCCTAATCCAATCAATGAATATGGGAAATCAAAATTACAAGGAGAAAAGTATATTCAAGATACAATGGAGCGCTATTTTATTATACGAACCTCATGGCTGTATAGTATGAAATATGGGCAAAATTTTTATAAATCTATTTTAGAGAAATCCAAAGCAGAAAAAGAAATTTCTGTTACTGATATGCAAGTAGGCTGCCCTACTAATACAGAAAATTTATCCCGTAATATAATAAGTTTAATAAAAACAAATAGTAAGAATTTTAATATATTACATTTTTGTGATAACGAAGCTATGACTTGGTATGAATTTGCAAAACGAATACTTAGTGATAATGGTTTGTTAAAGAAAACAAAATTGGTTAAAGCTAAGAATTACATTACTTTTGCAAAGCGGCCAAGATATAGTGTTTTGCTTAAATAAAAATTTATCATCTTCGGTTATAACAAATTATTGTATGAATAAATTAGAGTTAATTGGTAGAGAAAAGGAACTTTTTACCCAAGATATAGATAATTATGAAAAAGAGTTAAAGGAGATTGTTTCTTCTTCTTCTTTTTTAGTAATTGGTGGAGCTGGTTCTATTGGCCAGGCAGTTGTTAAAGAAATTTTTAAAAGAAGCCCTTTAAAATTGCATGTTGTTGATATTAGTGAAAATAATCTTGTTGAAGTTGTTAGGGATTTACGAAGTTCTTACGGTTATATCGATGGCGATTTTCAAACTTTTGCTTTAGATATTGGTTCTATTGAGTATGATGCATTTATTGAATCAGATGGTAAGTATGACTATGTTTTAAATCTATCTGCGTTAAAACATGTTAGAAGCGAGAAAGATCCATATACTTTAATGAGAATGATTAATGTAAATGTTTTTAATACTGAAAAAACATTACAACAATCTATCGATAAAGGCGTGAAGAAATATTTTTGTGTTTCTACAGATAAAGCCGCTAACCCTGTTAATATGATGGGAGCCTCAAAACGTATTATGGAAATGTTTTTGATGCGAAAAAGTAAAGATATAAAAATATCTACGGCGCGTTTTGCTAATGTAGCATTCTCCGATGGGTCATTATTACACGGTTTTGATCAAAGAATAAAGAAAAAACAACCCATTGTTGCTCCAAACGATATTAAGAGATACTTTGTAATACCTAAAGAATCTGGTGAGTTATGTTTAATGTCATGTATATTTGGTGAAAATAGAGATATCTTTTTCCCTAAATTAAGTGAAAAATTAGATTTAATCTCTTTTGCAGATATTGCCATTAAATACCTTAAAGAGTTAGGATACGAAGCGTATTTGTGTAAAGATGAAGATGAAGCAAGAAGACTAACAGAGACTTTACCTCAACAAGGAAAATGGCCTTGCTTGTTTTCTGCTAGTGACACCACAGGGGAAAAAGATTATGAGGAGTTTTTTACTAGTAAAGAAGTTTTAGATATGGTTCGTTTCGAAAGCCTCGGGGTTATAAAAAACGAGTTAAACTTTGATAGCGAAAAATTAGATTTTTTCACTAAACGTATCCAAGGTTTTAAAGAAAATAAAGAATGGACTAAAGATGAAATTGTGGATCTGTTTTTTACAATGATTCCCGATTTTGGACATAAAGAAACCGGGAAGTATTTAGACAGTAAAATGTAAAATTATGTATCAAGAATTTATATCATTTACAAAAAAAACGTTTAATACAGAAGCGTTTATTCCGCTTCATGCTCCAATATTTCTTGGTAATGAGAAAAAATATTTGAATGAATGTATAGATTCTACATTTGTTTCAAGTGTGGGTAAATTTGTAGATCAATTTGAAGCAGATGTTGCTAAGTTTACAGGCGCCAAACATGCTATAGCAACGTCTAATGGTACCTCTGCTCTTCATATAGGTCTTTTAATGGCTGGTGTATCAAAAGAAGATGAAGTAATTACACAGCCTTTAACTTTTATAGCAACATGTAATGCAATAAGTTACATTGGGGCATATCCAATATTTGTAGATGTAGACAAAGAAACGTTAGGTTTATCGCCAGAAAAATTAGAATATTTTTTAGTTAATAATACAGAAGTTATTAATGGCGAATGTATTAATAAATCAACAAAAAGAAAGATAAAAGCTGTTGTGCCAATGCATACGTTTGGTTTCTCTGCCAATATAGAGGAGCTTGTGTCTGTATGCAATAGATATAACATTAAAGTAGTAGAAGACGCAGCAGAATCTTTAGGGAGTTCTTACAAAGGTCAACATACAGGAACTTATGGTTTGGTTGGCGCTTTTAGTTTTAATGGAAATAAAACAATAACTACTGGTGGTGGTGGTATGCTAATTACTAATGATGATGCTATAGCGAAAAAAGCAAAACACATCACAACGACAGCAAAAATACCTCACCCTTGGGATTATGAGCACGATATGATCGGTTTTAATTATCGTTTACCAAATATTAATGCAGCTTTGGGTTGTGCTCAATTAGAAAAACTACCGTATATTTTAGAAAGGAAAAAAGTGTTATCAAATAAATATGATACCTTTTTTAAGGACAAATCAATAGAGTACTTAAGAGGCCCAAAAGATTCTAATTCTAATTATTGGTTAAACGCTGTAATGTTAGAAAATTTAGAGGCAAGGAATTACTTTCTTAAAGAAACTAATGAAGCTGGAGTAATGACTAGGCCTATTTGGAAATTAATGAACACGCTTACCATGTTTAAAAATGCACAAACTGGTAATCTAGATAATGCTGAATGGTTTGAAGATAGAATTGTTAATATTCCTAGCAGTGTAATAATATGAAACCTTTATATATAATAGGTGCTGGAGGGGGAGCAAAAGAAATTTTTTTATTAATAAAAGAAATTAATGAGGTAGTTCCTGTTTACGATTTTAAAGGGTTTGTAGATATTGCAATAAAAGATTTTTTACAAATAGGAGAGCATCGATATGATATTATCAATGAGTCTGAGTTTTTAAATAATAAGAGTCAAGAAGTCGCTATTGTTTTTGGTTTAGCAGATACGGAAAGGTTAAAAAAAATTGTAGAATTATATAAAGAAAATAAAAACTTTGAATTCCCTAATTTGGTACACCCTTTAGTTAAGCTTGATAATAGTGTGCTTATAGGGGAAGGTAATATTATTAGTATTGGTTGTGTTTTAACTGTAGATATAAAATTAGGATCTTTTAATTATATAAATAGAGGTGTACATATAGGTCACGATTGTGTGGTGGGCTCTTATAATGTAATTAATCCTTGTGCTGTGATTTCAGGTGGGGTTGTTATAGAGGATGAGAATTTAATAGGAACTCATGCTACAGTACTTCAGTATTTAAAAATAGGATCTATTAATAAAATTGGAGCTGGAGCTGTAATCACAAAAAATGTAGAAAATGATAGCTGCATGATAGGAATTCCTGCAAAAAATAATTTACTAAATAAATAATATGGTGAAAAGAGAGACCTTAATTATAGCAGAGGCTGGTGTAAACCATAATGGCGATATTAATTTAGCAAAAAAACTAATTGATGCAGCAGCGAATGCCGGTGTAGATTATGTAAAGTTTCAAACGTTTAATTCTAAAAAATTAGTAAGTAAAAATGCTCAAAAAGCAACTTACCAAAAAGAAAACACAGGAAATGCTGTAGAATCGCAACTCGCTATGCTTCAAAAATTAGAACTTAGCAAAGATGCGCATTATGACTTAATAGAGTACTGTAAATCGAAAAATATAAAGTTTTTATCTACAGGATTCGACTTAGATAGTATTCAGTTTTTAAACGATTTAAATATAGACTTATTTAAAGTTCCATCTGGAGAAATTACTAATTTACCCTATTTAAGAACTATAGGAGGGTTAAAAAAGCCAGTTATAATTTCTACAGGAATGGCAGACATGCAAGAAATTGAGGCTGCCCTGGAAGTTGTTTTAAAATCAGGAACTACCCTAGATAATATTACCATTTTACATTGTAATACCGAGTACCCAACTCCCATGCAGGATGTTAATTTAACTGCAATGTTAAACATTAAAGAGAAGTTTAATGTGGCAATTGGGTATTCCGACCATACTTTAGGAATAGAAATTCCAATAGCAGCAGTAGCCTTAGGGGCAAAAGTAATAGAAAAGCATTTTACATTAGATAATGCTATGGAAGGACCAGATCATAAAGCGTCCTTAAACCCTGCTGAGTTAAAAGCCATGGTAGATGCTATTAGAAACCTTGAAGTGGCCCTAGGAAATGGTATTAAAGTACCTAGCCAGAGCGAAATAAAGAACAAACCTATTGCTAGAAAAAGTTTAGTGGCCAATAAAAATATAAAAAAAGGAGATATTTTTACCGAAGACAATATAACCATAAAACGTCCTGGAACCGGTATTTCACCAATGCTTTGGGATGAATACATAGGGAAAATAGCAGCTAAAGATTACCAGGAAGACGATTTAATATGAGGAATATAAGTGTGATAACAGGGACAAGAGCCGAATATGGTTTGTTAAAGCCCTTAATTCAAGCTATTGCAAACGACGCTAGCTTTAATTTACAGTTAGTGGTTACTGGTATGCACTTATCTGAAGCTTTTGGATATACTTATAAACAAATAGAACAAGATGGTTTTACAGTAGATAAAAAAGTTGAAGATCGTTTATCAGGAGATTCAGCAGCGGCTATTACCAGAGCTATTGGAACAGCTATGATTGGTTTTGCTGATGCTTTTGAGGATTTAGAACCCCATCTTGTAGTCGTACTAGGCGATCGGTCCGAAATACTTGCAGCAACTACAGCTGCTATGATAAAAGGAATCCCTATTGCCCATTTACATGGAGGAGAAACCACGGAAGGGGCCTATGATGAAGGGATTAGACACGCTATTACAAAAATGAGCTACCTTCATTTTACATCGGCCGAAGTGTATAGAAAAAGAGTTATACAGCTTGGAGAAGCTCCTAATAGAGTTTTTAATGTTGGTGCTATTGGGGTAGATAGTATAAAGAATTTAAAACTACTCGATAAAGTAGCTTTTGAAGAATCGATTAACTTTAAGCTTAATAATACATCTGTTTTAATAACATTTCACCCTGTAACCCTGGAAGATGCTACAGCCAAAAAACAATTTAGTGCTCTTTTAGAAGCCTTGGATAGTATAGAAGATGCCTCTTTGATATTTACAAAACCAAATTCTGATAAAGACGGGCGTATAATTATTAAAATGATTGACGATTATGTGGCGCAAAACCCACATAAAGCTGTCGCGTTTATATCATTAGGACAATTACGATATTTATCAGCATTACAGTATATGGATGTTGTTGTTGGAAATTCGTCAAGTGGAATTTATGAAGTTCCTATCTTTAAAAAACCAACAATAAACATTGGAGACCGACAAAAAGGACGGTTAATGCCACAAAGTGTCATTAATTGTAAGCCTAGTAAAAAATCTATAGATGAGGCTTTAAGAAAAGCCTTAAGTTTAGAGTTTGTGGATAGTATAAAAAACCAAAAAAATATTTATGGTGATGGTACCGCAACTAAGCAAATTATGAAGGTTTTAAATACTATTAAAATAAAAGGTTTAAAAAAATCATTTTATGATTTATAGGCTGATACATTAAATAAAAAATTAATCAATAGAAGTTTTAATTTTATTAAATTCAATGAGAAATTATAAAGAACATTTATTAAGCAGTAATAAAACTATTAGAGAGTCACTAATAAGTTTAGATAAATTAGCTAGTGACGCGATATTATTTATCGTAAATGATGATAATGTACTCATTGGGTCTTTAACAGATGGAGATGTTAGAAGAGGGCTTATAAAAGGTATTACAATTGATAATGTAGTGTCAGATATTATTCAAGAAAATCCACGATTTATAAAAAAAGGAGAAGATAATATTAAAAAAATTATTGAATATAGAGAAGGTAATTTTAAAATACTTCCTGTTTTAGACAAGGATAATAAAGTTGTTAATGTTATTAATTTTAGATTATTAAGATCATACTTACCTATTGATGCCGTAATTATGGCAGGAGGAAAAGGAACAAGGTTAAGACCTTTAACCGAAAACACACCAAAGCCTTTATTAAAAGTTGGAGATAAGCCTATTATGGAACACAACTTGGATAGGTTAGCATTATATGGTATCGATGATTATTGGCTATCAGTGAAATATTTAGGAGAGCAAATTGAAAGCTATTTTGGTAATGGAAATTGTAAAAATATAAATATTGATTATGTTTGGGAAGATGAGCCTTTAGGTACAATAGGTGCTGTTTCTAAAATAACAAATTTTGGTCATGATTATGTTTTAATTACCAATTCAGACATACTAACAAATTTAGATTATGAAAGTTTCTTTTTAGACTTTATTGAGCAGGATGCGGATTTGGCGGTAGTAACAATTCCTTATGAAGTTAATATCCCTTATGCTGTTTTGGAAACGCATGAAGGTATGGTAAAAAGTTTTAAAGAGAAACCAACATATACGTATTATTCAAATGGAGGTATTTATTTAATTAAGCGTTCTGTGTTAAAATTATTGCCTCAAAACACTTTTTTTAATGCCACAGATTTAATGGAGAAACTTATCCAAAATAGCAATAAAGTGGTTTCATACCCATTAGCAGGATATTGGTTAGATGTTGGTAAACATGAGGATTTTGAAAAAGCGCAACGAGATATTCTTAAAATAAAGTTTTAAGGATGAAGCCATTAGTTGTTATTCCTGCAAGAGGAGGAAGTAAAGGTGTTCCTAGAAAAAATGTTAAACTACTTAAAGGCGTTCCGTTAATTAATTATACGCTAAAGGCTGCATTAAAAGTTTTTGCTAAAGAAGATATATGTGTTAGTACAGATGATGATGAAATAATTAAAGTTGTAAAACAGCAAGGGGTCGATACGCCTTTTAAGCGACCTAAAGTCTTATCCTCGGATACTGCTACAACACAAGATGTATTATTACATGCTATAGAGTTTTATAAAAAAGAGTACGATACTATTGTTTTGTTACAGCCTACTTCTCCGTTTCGCGATCATATTCATATTAAAGAGGCTTTAGATTTATATGCCAAATCGGGAGAAATAGATATGGTGGTTTCTGTTACTATTACAAATTCGAACCCCTATTATGTGCTTTTTGAAGAAAATAAGAATGGTTATCTTGAAAAATCTAAAAAAGGAAATTTTACTAGAAGGCAAGATGTTCCAAATGTATATGAATATAATGGAGCTATATATGTTATTAATATTCAGTCTTTATTAAAAAATAAAATGTCTGAATTTAATAAAGTAGTAAAATATTTAATGAATGATGAGTCTTCTCATGATATTGATACGCTATTAGATTGGAAAATAGCAGAACTATTAATGGATTTAAATTAATTTTCTTAAAATGATAGATTATACTTGGGTTGATCTTAAGTATTATATGTTAAAAAACACATTTTCAGGTGAATAAAAGTATTGAAAGTATCCTTACTAGATTAATATCTATTATAGCTAAGTTTTTATTGGTTACTTTCTTGGCTAAAAATTTATCGCTTTCGGAATATGGAATCTATCAGTTGGTGACGTATTTTGTAATGATATCGGTTTATATTTATGGTGCAGAGTACTATATGTATGGGAACAGAGAAGTAGCGAAGGGGGTTGCTAGTTTAGAAAAAATTAATACACACATTAATTTTTTTTTAACCCTATTGCCTTTTACTTTTTTAATTCAATTTGCGGCCTTATTTTTCTTAATACCAAACGCAATACTAACGCCTACATTAATAGCCTTTATTTTAGTTATTAATTTTTGCGATTATTTTAATCAAGAAATTTACCGGTATTTAATAATGGTGAACGAAATAACTAAGGCTAATATTTTATTGGTTGTTAAGTCTTTAGTTTTATTGCTGTTAGTTTTAGTCTATTTCTTTTTAGAGTCAGAAATAGCTATCGAGTCAACCTTATGGCTAATGTTTATTTCTTATCTCTTTTTGTTAGCCGTTTCCTTTATTTTCTTTCAAAAGTATATAGTTAAAGGAGAATCGATTTATATTAAGCTTTTGTCATTTTCTGAAGTAAAAAGGATATTTAGATTCTTACTTCCTTTTTTAGGGCTCATGGTGTTTACAAAAGGGTTGGAGTTTTTCGATAAGTTTGCTATAGAGCAATATTTAGGGGCAGATGAGTTAGGAATTTATGCGTTTCTTTTTTCAATAGCATCATTAATTAATGTGTTTATAGTGAGCGGGTTTTATCTTGTATATTTACCAAAAGCAATACAATTACATGAACGCAAAAGTATAGCGTTAAAAGCATGTATTACTAAATTTGCATTACTTACAGTTGTATTTTCTTTAATACTGGCCTGTGGAGAAATTGTTTTTATTGATGTTTTGTTGAAAATTATTGGAAAAGAAAACCTTAGTAGTAATGTTAGTCTTTTATATATTTTATTAGGCGCATTTTTCTTTTTAAATATGTCTTTAATCCCTAGATTAATATTGTATGTAGCAAATAAAGATAAAACCTTAATGAGTATCACTGGAATTCTATTTTTCTGTAATATATTTTTAAATTTGTTTTTTTTAAAGGAGTACGGAATTGAAGGTGCTGCGCTAATTTTATTAATCACCTATTTTATTGGGTTTTTAATTACTAGTTATAAAGGTAGTATAGAATGGAAAAAGATAACTCGAGGGTTTTTATAGTTTTAGAAGAGCATATGCAGGAGCGGTATGCCTACATTATTGATAAGTATAATTTTAAATCCTATAATCTAGTTGGTCTTCAACACCTTTTAGGAGGGGTGTCATTATCTAAAATAAAGCAAAGAATTTCTTCAAGAGGACTATTAGAAACACAATATAATAATCTTGTAACTTGGATAAATGCTCAAAAAGAAGACAAAATCACCGAAATATATTTATCAAATTCCGAAGGTTTTATAGCCTATAATATTATAACCAGATTAAAAAAAGACTTTCCAGAATTCAGGCTGGTAGCCTTGCAACATGGTATTTTTGATATTTCTCCACCACCAAAACAAGGACTTAGAAATATAGTAAATAAAACGTGCAAGTTATGTTATGGTTTTTATCCTATTGGCACAGGGTTTGGGACCAAAATAGTTGATAAATATATTGTGTATAATAAGCTATATAAAGATTTTCTTGTTAATGAGAATAATTGGAAAGAAGAGGAAGTGGATATTGATTTTAAATTTCTTAAAAGCCACTTATATGATAAACGTATCCCTAATATAAAAGAAGAAGGGACCGTTGTTTTTTTACTACAATGTCTATCTAAAGCTAAATTATGTACCGAAAAAGAAGAAATATATTTAATTAATGGTGTAACAGCTTATTTGTCCTCAAAATATAATAGAGTATTAATTAAAGAACACCCTATACATAAAGATGAGAAAAGAGTTACTTTACTCGAGAACTGTGAGTATGTAGATAATTTAATAGAGGCTTTTAATATTGCTACACATGCCTATAGTTTTACATCGACAGCTTTAATAGAAGCGGAAATTTTCGATATAAAAAGTTACTCAATCAATTCAAACCTTATTAATATAGATCAAGAAAAACATGATAAGATTTTTGAAAATATTATAAGTTTTGAAAAAGAAATAGAAAATAAATGAAGTTTTTAACAAAGAAATTAAATTTGAGAATAAGCGCGTTTAGTTTATTATATGCGCTGCTCTTTTTTAATATAGCCATTCCTAAAGGCGGATTTAAAATTGGAGATATTCCTATTACATGGGGGTATATTCTCTTGATTTTATTTACCCCCCTGTTTTTGGTTTTTTATTTAAAAGCTAAAAAGAAAAGTGTTAAAGCTATTGTTATTTATTTGGGAACTCTGTTTTTTGCTATTTACAGTCTTTTGTTTTTTAGTCTTGGAGAAGGGGCTCAATTGGGGAAGTTAATTTCTTTTTTAAGTAGTGTTATTGTGTTGCCTTTATTTTTCTTGGTATTCTGTTCTTCTACATTTCAAAACCTATACGATACTAAGTGGGATGAGTTTATAAGTTTTATCAATAAAATAATATTATTTATATCTATATATGGTATCGCATTGTTTTTATACCGCAATATTACTGGCGAGTGGTTTACTATTCCTGGAATTACGGTTAACCTCCAAGACCCTAATTTAGATTGGAAGTATAATAATAGAGGGGTGTTTAGAAAACTAATTTCAACCTATAATAATGGTAATATTTATGGGCTGTGTTTAGTTTTATTACTACCCTTTACAGAGTTTTTTGAT
The DNA here is from genome assembly GCF_900112395.1 of Algibacter lectus. Lineage (GTDB taxonomy): Bacteria > Bacteroidota > Bacteroidia > Flavobacteriales > Flavobacteriaceae > Algibacter > Algibacter lectus. The sequence goes on along the minus strand of NZ_FOLN01000003.1, from coordinate 49,372 downwards.
AACAAAAAAATTAGATATGTTGCGATGTTTTCGTTATTATTAACTCTTTCTAGAACGGTTTGGATAGGAGCTATCCTGTACATGGTTTTGTTAATTAATAAAAAAACACTATTGAAAATAATAGGACTAATGCCTTTTTTAATTTTAGCCATTATATTTTTAGTTAATAATGTCTTAGGTTTTGATGTTTCTAGTTTTTTAATTAGTAAAAACTTAGGTGGTAGAATGGGGCTTATAACTTCGATTGATACGACCTTGTTTTATAATACAGAAGCTCCTTTTATTGGCATAGGCGAAATAGTGTATGCTTCTATAGTTAATTATTTTGGTCTATTTGGCTTGGTGTTATTTTTAGTGCATTTGTTTTCTCCAATTTTAGTGAATTATGGTAATAAAAATAGGGATTTTAAAATACTTAGAAAGTCGATTCTGCTGTATGGCATTTTGGCTGTAGCAGATGGTGCATTTAATTACATTCCTGTCATGTTTATTTTTTGGTTTATAGCAGGCTTAACCACTATTAATTTTAATAAGCAATTGGTTAAAGAATCGGTATAATTTTAAATTATAGGTATGTATTTTAATAAAGAAATAATTCGTACAGTTAAGCAGAAATACCTTTTATTCTTTCCATTTTTGTTTTTTTGTATTACTTCGCCTTGGCCTATTGTGTTTAGGTATGCTTTAATACTTTTTTTAATAGCAGCCCTATTTTTAATTCTAGTCGATCGAAAAACTATTTTTCAAGCAGTAAAACCTAAGATCTTTCTAATTAGTCTATATTTCTTAACGCTTTGCTTGTCTCTACTATGGACAGATAATATAAAAAGCGGTTTAAAGGTTATAGAAAGATCGTTATCCTTTATTGTCTTTCCAGTTCTATTTTTACCAATAATAGAAGAAGGCGATTTAAAAAAAGCGCTAAAGAAAATTCTTGTAGTATTTGCTTGTGGCGTGGTGTTTTCTATTCTTTACGGATACGTTTATGAATTTATCTATGAGCTGTATTTTCCAAAAAATAAATGGACAGAATACATAACAAAAAATAGTGTAAACTACTTTTTTCATAATGTTGTTCTAAAATTAGATTTTCATCACAGCTATTTGTCCTTGTATTGCTTAGTCGCTAGTATTATATTTTTGTTTTTAAAATATGAAAAGAATAAATGGATTTATATAGTTACAGGCTTTTTTTTGTTGCTTCAGCCCTTATTGTTTAGGTCAAGAATAGCAACAGTGTTAGCGTTATTAATTTTATTGATATGGTGTTTTAAAAAAGGAAAAAAGCTGGTTGTTGGAATAGCAATTTTATTACTTGTTGTAGCTACTTATTTTAATAACAAATTGTTTGATCGTTTCAGTAATGTTTTAGAATCATCATATAATTCCGAACGGAATATTATTTGGAAATCTTCTTTAGACTTAATAAAAAACAATTATATCTTAGGTATTGGAGCTGGGGATGTAGAAGATGACTTGGTAAAAAAATACAAGGAATACCATTTTGATAAAGGTGTTAAGATAAAATATAATACACATAATCAATATTTGCAAACGTATTTAATTTCAGGATTGTTTGGAATTATTGTTTTGCTGTACCTTTTGTTTTCGATCTTTATTCCTATTAAACAAAGGCGAGAGGAGTTAAATATTATTTTTAATAGTATATTTACCCTCATTATAATATCTTTTTTAACAGAGTCTATGTTACAACGAGAGAGAGGTGTTTTTATGTTTTGTATGATGTATACAATGGCGATGATTAATAGTTTGGAAAAAAGGAGACTTGATGAATAAAATAGCAATAATTTTTGGAGGCGCAGGATATATTGGAACTCATCTTTTAAAAAAATTACTAGAAGACAATATTTTCGACAAATATATAGTAGCAGATTTAAGAGAAATTAAAGGGTTTGAAGACTACCTTAACTCAAAGCAATTAGAATATCTAAAGCTAGATGTAAGGAGTGAAATTGATTTAAAAATCGGTGATATTGACCAAAATAATTCTTGGATCTTCAATTTTGCCGCTATACATCGAGAGCCGGGTCATGAGTATAAAGAATATTTTGATACTAATATTAGTGGTGCGGAAAACATAAATAAATTTGCTAGAGATACTAATATTAAAAACATATTTTTTACAAGTAGTATTGCGCCTTATGGAAGGTCTTTAGAACAAAGAACAGAGGCATCAACATTATATCCCGAAACCGCTTACGGCATATCGAAAGGGTTTGCTGAAAAAATCCATAAAGAATGGATGTCTGGAGATACAACAAGACGGTTGGTTATAGTAAGACCAAGTGTTATCTTTGGACCCAAAGACCCTGGTAATGTTTATAGAATGATTAAAGCCCTTAAAAAAGGAACATTTATACTTCCTAATGGGGGTAATGTAATTAAAGGTTACGGATACGTTTATGGTTTAGTAGAAAGTATGTTATTTACTATTAATAAATCGGATAGGTTTATAGTGTATAATTATGCGGAAAATCCAGTAGAACCCCTGAGTAAAATGGTGCTTATTGCTAAAGAATATTTGAATATTAAAAAACCAACGTTAAAATTACCGGTTTCCATATTAGCTGTAATTGCATTTTTTGTTCAAATTTTATTCAAATTAATAGGAAAAACCTCAGATATCCATCCTGTGAGGGTTAGAAAAGCTGGTTTTCCTACTAACATTAAACCACAATATTTAATTGATAATGGTTTTGATTTTAAGTATGATTTTAAAAGAGCTTTAGAACATTGGAATTCTATTTCACCAGACGATTTTAAATAATGAAGGTAGCTGTAATACATTATTGGTTTGTAACTAGAAGAGGTGGTGAAAAAGTAGTAGAGTCTATTTTGAGCCTATTTCCTGGTGCAGATGTTTACACTCTTTTTTATGATAAAGAAGGCTATGGAGATCATCTTAAAAACCATAAAGTATATACTTCTGTACTCGATAAACCATTTTTAAGGAAAAGGTATCAAAAAATATTTCCTTTATATCCAATAGGTATTAAGTCTTTAAAATTAAAAGATGATTATGATTTAATTATATCTTCGGAGTCAGGTCCTGCAAAAGGGATTTCGAATAAAAATAATATTCCTCACCTTTGTTATATTCATTCTCCAATGCGATATTGTTGGGGGTTCTCCGAAGAATATTTGCAATCCGTAAAACCGATGCTTAGGCCAGTTTTAGCATTTTTCTTTAACCGTTTGAAGCAATGGGATAAAACAACAATAAAAGGTGTTGATTTGTATGTTGCGAATTCTGAAAACGTAGCTAAACGCGTAATGCATTTTTATAATAGGGATGCTAAAATTGTATACCCTCCAATAGCTGATAACCTTTTTGAAAAACCATTAATGATTAATAAAGAAAGAGATGTTTATTTGAGTTTTGGAGCAATAACACCTTACAAAAAAATAGATTTACTCGTTGATGCTTTTAACTTAAATGGAAAGAAACTTATTGTTATAGGAAGGGGTTCTGAAATGGACAAGTATAAAAGTAAAGCAAAAAGTAATATAGAATTTATGGGGGAATTACCATGGGATGAGATTGAAGCTGTTTTTGCTAGGTCTAAGGCATTATTATTCCCAGGAGAAGAAGATTTTGGGATGATACCTTTAGAAGTCATGTCTTACGGTATTCCGGTGATTGCTTATAAAAAAGGAGGAGCATTAGAAACCGTTGTTGAAAATTTAGACAATATAGAAGAATCTTCAGGGATGTTTTTTGATCGTCAAGAAGTTAATTCATTACAAGAATCTATAAATTGTTTTGAGAAAGTTGAAAGTAATTTTGATCCAGTTTGGATAAGAAATCATGCTAAAAACTTTTCTGAAAATATTTTTTTAAAAAAAATAAGTTTAGAAATAGAGCTTTTCATGAAGCACAAAATTTAATTTTTTTTATGAATATTAAAAACATATGTTTCACAGGTACGGGGTACGTAGGAGGTCCTGATATGGCAGTTATTGCCAAGCAATGCCCAAATATAAAAGTAACTATTGTTGATATAAATGCAACTAGAATAGCCGCATGGAATTTTGATGATTTAGATGAACTACCCTTCTTTGAACCTGGTTTATCCGATATTGTTAAAGATACTAGGGATAAAAAGCTGTTTTTTTTTACCGATATAGAAAAAAACATTGATGAAGCGGAAATTAAACAATGAAAAAAATTTTAATAACAGGAGCAGCTGGGTTTTTAGGATCTCACCTCTGCGATCGATTTATAAAAGAAGGCTTCCATGTTATTGGAATGGACAACTATATTACTGGAGATCCTAAAAACCTTGTTCACTTAAAAGAAAATCCAAACTTTGATTTTATAGAGCACGATGTTACCGAGTTTATTAAAATTGAGGGAGGATTAGATTATATATTACATTTTGCCTCTCCAGCAAGTCCAATCGATTACTTAAAAATCCCGATTCAGACGTTAAAAGTAGGTTCTCTCGGAACTCATAATTTACTCGGGTTAGCAAAAGCTAAAAAAGCAAGAATATTAATAGCTTCAACATCCGAGGTTTATGGCGATCCATTAGTACATCCCCAAACAGAAGAATATTACGGTAACGTAAATACTATTGGTCCGAGAGGAGTGTACGACGAGGCCAAGCGTTTTCAAGAATCGATAACTATGGCTTACCATAGATTTCATGGACTCGAAACTAGAATTGTACGCATATTTAACACTTATGGACCACGAATGCGTTTAAACGATGGTAGAGTTATTCCTGCTTTTATGGGGCAAGCGTTGAGGGGAGAGGACCTTACTGTTTTTGGTGATGGCTCTCAAACTAGATCCTTTTGTTATGTAGACGATCAGGTAGAAGGTATTTATCGATTATTACTAAGTGATTATAGCGAACCCGTTAATATTGGAAACCCTCACGAAATTTCTATTAAAGATTTTGCTGAAGAAATAATAAAATTAACAGGAACCAATCAGAAGGTTATTTATAAAGAATTACCTGTTGATGATCCGTTACAAAGGCAGCCTGATATATCATTAGCAAAAAAATTACTAAATTGGTCTCCCAAAATCGATAGAGAAGAAGGGATGAAACTCACTTTTAATTATTTTAAAACTTTATCAGCCGAAGAGTTGTTAAAAAGCGAGCATAAAAATTTTGAAAACCATATAAGGAATTAGTTTAATTAAGCATGTTTAAACAAAGCAGATATTCGGGTTTTATAACGCCTATTTCCTACTTATTAGATTTAAGTATCATTATTGGTTGTGTGTTTTTATTTCCTATTAACATTACGCATACATACGGCTTCTTAAGCTATGTTGGTGTTTTTTGGATTATTATAGCATTTACAAGTCATTTTTATGAAGTACATAGACATACTAGAATAGTTCAAATAGTTGCTTTGCTTTTTAGGCAAATGTTATTTTTTGCTATAATTCTCTATGCTTTTATAGGGGTTTTTAAACAACCAAACATTAGTAGACTCGAATTAGGAAATTATCTAATATGTGTATTTCTACTAATTAGTTTTTTTAAGTTTCTTATTTTCTTTTTGTTGAATAAGTATAGGTCAACTTTAGGAGGGAATATTAGGAATGTTATAGTAATTGGAGATAATGAAAAAACACGACAGTTAATTAATATTTTCAACAAGAGACAAGATTTTGGATACAAATTCCAAAAACAATTTACAGTTAAGGATGACGATTTCTCACTTCAGAAGTGTTTTAATTATGTTATTGAAAATGATATCAACGAAATATATTCATCAGTAGCTGAATTATCTAATAAGCAGATAAACAGGTTAGTCGATTTTGCAGATAATAATTTACGAGAACTTAAGTTTATACCAGACAATAAAGATATTTACTCAAGAAAATTAAAGTATGAATATTACGATTATATTCCAATTTTATCATTCCGTAGTATTCCTATCCAAGAACCGGTCAGTAAATTTGTTAAACGCGTTTTTGATATATTATTTGCGTCTTGTATAATTGTATTTGTTCTATCTTGGTTAACTCCAATAATAGCTATTTTAATAAAACTAGAATCAAAAGGGCCTGTGTTCTTTAAGCAATCTAGAAATGGTTTTAATTATAAAGAATTCGATTGTTATAAATTTAGGTCTATGACGCCTAATGAAGATGCACATTTGCACCAAGCAACCAAAGGCGATATGCGTATAACAAAAATGGGTGCTTTTATTAGAAAAACGAGTATAGATGAGCTGCCTCAGTTTTTTAACGTGCTCTTTGGAGATATGTCTGTTGTTGGGCCAAGACCTCACATGGTAAGTCATACTAACTTGTATGCCCGTAAAGTTGATAAATTTATGGTGCGCCATTTTGTAAAGCCAGGGATTACAGGTTTAGCTCAGGTAAGTGGTATGCGTGGAGAAATAGAAGAAGATAAGGATATTATAAATCGTGTAAAATATGATATCTTTTATATTGAAAACTGGTCGTTACTACTCGATATTAAAATTGTGATACAAACCTTTGTAAATGCAATAAAAGGCGAAGAGAAGGCTTATTAACGCTAAAAATTTTGACAGCTTCAGTTACTATTATAACGCCCATGTTTAATTCTGAAGATTTTATTTCAGAAACTATAAACAGTGTTATAAGTCAAACCTATAAAAACTGGGAACTTATTTTAATAGATGATTGTTCTAGCGATAGTACTTTAAAAATAATTCAACCCTTTTTAGAAATACATACCAATATAAAACTTCTTAAAAATGAAGTGAATTCTGGTGCTGCTGTATCTCGGAATAAAGGGGGGCAACTTGCAAAGGGCGATTACATTGCGTTTTTAGATGCCGATGATTTATGGCACCCTAAAAAACTTGAAACTCAAATTGCTTTCATGCAAAAAGAAAACTGTCATGTTTCTTTTACTAGTTATCAATTAATTGATCAAGACGGAAAATTACTAAACACAGAAGTGAAAGCGCTAAAGAGTTTAAGTTATCCCAAACTTTTAAAAAGTAATTACGTTGGAAATTTAACAGGTATGTATAACGCTAAAGTTTTAGGTGAAATAACAGCTCCTAATCTAAGAAAACGTCAAGACTGGCTCTTATGGTTGGCTGCAATTAAAAAGTCCGGAAAAGACGCTAGAGGTGTTCAAGAGCCCTTAGCTTATTACCGTGTTCATCAAAATTCTATTTCTGCTAATAAATTGAGCTTAGTAAAACATAATTATTGGGTTTATAAAAAAGGGCTAGGCTTTTCTACTTTAAAATCAACTTGGTGTATGTTGGTATTTTTGAGAGAACATTTTTTTGTGAAATCGAAGCAAATAGTTAAGCTAAATAAGAGCTAAATTGCTTTAGTTTTCCGCTTTTAGAACGTGTTAGTTTTTCTTTTCTTTCAAAATTTACAACAAGGTTTGGTTCTAAATATTTCGAAATGGCCTTTTTGATTTCAGTAGTATGCTTTTCTGTTAAAGATGTTTTACTAACATAACTAATTTTAAAAGTATCTAATTTCAGTTGCTCAATAATAAACTCTTTTACGTTACCGGAGTTTTCCATAATGGTTTTTGTAACGTAGTAAAATGTAAGTCCCGCAGCTTTTTTTCCGCTAGGGAGTTTAACTAAATCGCTAGTTCGTCCTATTAATTTTTTAAGTATGGGTTTTTGCGGTGTACTTATATTAGATAGCATACCAATATCGCCTAAATCGTATCGAATAAAGGCATGTGCTTTATTGTAAAGCGACGTAATAACAACGCGTCCTTCTTCGCCGTAAGGTAGAGCATTGTTCTTGTCGTCTAGAATTTCAATAAATAAATCTTCGGTATTTACAATCCATTCGTCTTTTTGGTTTTGGAAAGCAATTAAACCAAGTTCTGCAGCACCATATTCGTTAATAACGGGAATGCCAAGTTGTTTTTCTAAAAGGGTTTTGTCTGTAGTAAAAAGCATTTCAGAAGTAACAATGCAAGCTTTTAATGATGGACAAATAGTTTTCAATACAATATGCTCTTGTTCTAAATATTTAGCAAATTGAACAATAGAACTTGTATAGCCATTAATATAATCGAAAGATGTGTTTCTGAATTTTTCTACATTCTTTGCTAGTTGCTCATCGCTTAAATCGAAAACCGAAAACCGAAATCGATTACTTAATTCGTCTTTAATACGCTCTTTGTAGTAGCCCTTTTTATCTAACGGAATACCATAAAACCTTGCCTGTTTAGAGCGGTTTAAATCTAAATTAAACCAACTATATCTATCCATAAAATTAGACCAAATTAAAGCATGGCAAAATTTATCTTTAGCAAAAACAAAGGGTGTGCCCGAGGAGCCTGAAGTTTTATTGATAAAAATGTTTTTAGTTGAAAAACAATTAGAAAGCCTTTGTTCTAAAGGTTGCTGTAAGTCATATTTGGTCATAACTGGTAATGTGTCCCAGTCATTCACATCTGCATGTTTTGCTAAGTCTCTATAAAACGGATTATGTTTTAAATGATGGTTAACAATAACTTGTTTTGATGTTTCAAGATATGCATCAAAATCTAATTCCTGCTTTTTTTTAATCGTTTTCAAAAAGGCTTGAGCTTCCTTTATCGGGAAGCCTTTTAATTTTAAAGACAAGTTGAATAATTTCAAAATAAAAGTAAGTAAAATAGTTTTTGTAAAGTAAATAAAAAATATTCGTGTTTTCGTGGCATTAGTTTTATTTTTGTCTTTCGAAAATTACGAAAAAACAATAATCAATAATTTGTTATTTCCGTGTAAACGGAAGTAGAAAAACATTAAAAATAATGAACATATTAATTCTTGGTTCAGGCGGAAGAGAACACACATTTACTTGGAAAATAGCTCAAAGTCCTTTATGTAATAAGCTTTTTGTAGCTCCTGGAAATTCAGGTACGGCAAATGTAGCAACTAATGTAAATATTGGTGTTACCGATTTTGATGCGATTAAAGAATTAGTGTTAGAGAAACAAATCGATATGGTTGTTGTTGGTCCTGAAGATCCTTTAGTACAAGGTGTTCACGATTTTTTCTTGAATGATGATGCTATAAAGCACGTGTCTGTAATTGGGCCGCAAAAAGTAGCAGCAGAATTAGAGGGAAGTAAAGAATTTGCAAAAGAATTTTTATACCGCCACAACATTCCAACGGCAGCTTACGAGAGTTTTACAAAAGAAACTGTTGAAAAAGGTTATGATTTTCTAGAAACGTTAAACGCGCCGTACGTATTAAAAGCAGACGGATTGGCTGCAGGAAAAGGTGTTGTTATTCTTAATGATTTAAATGAAGCTAAAGCCGAGCTAAAAAGTATGTTGGTTGATGCTAAATTTGGCCAAGCTAGTAATAAAGTGGTTATCGAAGAATTTTTAGACGGTATAGAATTAAGCTGTTTTGTGTTAACTGATGGTGAAAACTATAAAATTTTACCAACGGCTAAAGATTATAAACGTATTGGTGAAGGGGATACTGGTTTAAATACTGGTGGTATGGGAGCAGTGTCTCCGGTACCGTTTGCTACCGATGAGTTTTTAAGCAAAATAGAGGAACGTATTGTAAAACCAACAATTGATGGCTTTAAAAAAGATAACTTACCATATGTAGGTTTTGTATTTATCGGCTTAATAAAAGTTGGTGACGACCCAAAAGTTATTGAATATAACGTGCGTATGGGGGATCCGGAAACGGAAGTTGTTTTACCTAGATTAAAGAATGATTTTGTTGAAATTCTACAAGCTATGGCAAACGGTACTTTAGATACTATTAACATTGAAATAGACGAGCGTGCTGCAACAACTATTATGTTAGTATCTGGTGGGTATCCAGAAGCTTATGAGAAGGGTAAGGAAATTATTGGTGTTGATACTATTGAAGATTCTATCGCTTTTCATGCAGGGGCACAACTTCAAGATGGTAAAATTGTAACTTCTGGTGGACGTGTTATGGCTATTACATCGTATGGAGATACGTACCAAGAGGCCATAAAAAAATCTTACCAAAATATAGATAAACTACATTTTGATAAGATGAATTATCGTAAAGATATTGGATTCGATTTATAGGTAAGAATGAGCAGAGATACTTTTATCTTCCTCATTATTATCGCTAAAGCTTTTTAATTGTAACATCCAGTAAACCATAGCTGCAAAGCCAATGATTACAAAAATCCAAGAAATAGTACTTGCTGCGAACCAGTTTTCAAGTTCTAAAGCTTTTAAAGCATCCATAGGAGTTAAAAGAACATTAACAAATAAATCCTGTATTGCGTAAAAGAAATCTTTCATGTGTGGTATATTATTTTCTAACTTGGTTAGATTGTTAGTGTATTTACGTAGCAAAAATACAAAAAGAGTTAATGATTACAAGTATTTTTAGTAAATCTCAACCAATAAATTTCATTATCGTATTTTTCATTACGTTATTGGCATTTGTTGTGGGAAGATTAGGTTTGCCAACCGAACACTTCACAGCGCTTTTTATCTTAGAAGAACTGGGGCTGTTTTGTGTATGTTATGCTTCTATTTTACTTGTTAATTTTATAGTTAGTAAAAACAGTTTAAGCAGAAAAAGTAACTACGAAATCTTGTTATTTAGCTTGTTTTTATTCACATTAACACAAACTACAAGTAATATTAATATTCTGTTTTCTAACTTTTTTGTATTGTTGGGTTTGCGACGTGTAATAAGCTTACGCTCTCAAATTGAGGTGAATAAAAAATTATTTGATGCCTCATTTTGGTTTGCTATAGCTGCTTTATTTTACTTTTGGGCCATCTTGTTTTTTCTATTAATTTTAGTGTCTTTAGCGTTTTACAATGATATAAAAATAAACCATTGGGTAATTCCGTTTATTGGAGCAGCAACGGTTTTTATTATTACTTCGGGCATTTCTATTATGCTTTACGATAGTTTTTTCGATACGTTTAAGAGCTTGCCAGAAATAAGTTTAAACTTTAATAGTTATAATTCAGCTGCATATATTGTTGCTATAACCATTCTATTGTCTTTTGGTATTTGGTCGTCTCTGTATTACATAAACAGTATTAAAGAAAAGAAAAAAGCATTTAGAGTTTCCTTTAAATCTATTTTAGTTTCTGCAATAATAGCTGGTGTAATTGTAATATTGGCACCGGTAAAAGATGGTAGCGAATTCTTGTTTGTTTTTGCTCCGTTGACTATAATTATTACCAATTACATCGAGATTATAGAAGACAAATGGTTTAGGGAAATATTCCTTGCTGTTTTATTTATTTTACCTTTTGTACTGCTATTGCTGTAGTTTTTCTCCAAAAGCTAAATCGCCAGCATCACCAAGTCCAGGTATAATGTAGCCTTTATTATTCAGCTTTTCGTCAATTGCAGCAATCCATAAATGAGTGTTTTTGTCAAAATGGTTTTCAACAAAATCGACACCTTCTTGTGCGCCAATTATACAAGCTAAATGTACTTCTTTTGGTGTTCCAAATGGTTGTAAAGCCTCAAAAGTAGCAAGCATAGATTGCCCTGTTGCCAACATGGGATCTGCAAGAATTAGTGTTTTGTTTTCTAAGCTTGGGCACGCTAAATATTCTACTATAATTTCAAAACTTTCCGGCTCATGTTTATGGTGTCGGTAAGCTGAAATAAAGGCGTTTTCGGCAGTGTCAAAATAATTTAGCAAGCCGTTGTGTAAAGGTACGCCCGCTCTTAAAATAGAACAGAGCACAATGTTATTATCAATTTCATTAATAACACAATCTCCCAAAGGTGTTTGTATTGTAGCGACTTTAAAATTGAAAGATTTGCTCATTTCATAACCTAAAATTTCACCTATACGCTCAATATTTCTACGGAAACGCATACTGTCTTTTTGAATGTCAATGTTTCTCATTTCAGAAAGAAACGTGTTGAGTACGGAGTTTTGTTCAGATAAATGATGAATATGCATGATGTTGTTCGAGTTTCTAACAGTAAAGTTAAGTAAATATCAAGTATATTTGTACTTTAAAATTTATACAATATGTTTACAACTAAAGCTAATAAAATTTTTCAAGAGGTTATTGCAAAATACCACATTATTAATACAGTCGATCAGCCTTTTACTAACGCTTACGCGGAAAGTGATTTACTAGAGCATTTGCTATACAGAAAATGTTGGATTGATACAGTGCAATGGCATTATGAAGATATTATTCGTGACCCACAAATAGATCCTGTAGCAGCGTTAACTTTAAAGCGTAAAATTGATGCATCAAACCAAGATAGAACGGATATGGTAGAATATATCGACAGTTATTTTCTTGAGAAATACAAGGATGTTGAGGTTAAGGAAGGTGCAACTATCAATACAGAAAGTCCAGCTTGGGGTGTCGATCGTTTATCGATTTTGGCTTTAAAAGTATACCATATGAATGAGGAGGCAACACGTACAGATGCTACCGATAGTCATAGAGCTGCTTGCCAAACAAAACTAGATATTTTGTTAGAGCAACGTGTAGATTTGTCTACAGCAATTGATACGCTTTTAGCCGATATTGAAAAAGGTGATAAATACATGAAGGTGTACAAACAAATGAAAATGTACAACGACGATGAATTAAACCCTGTATTAAGAGGGCAAAAATAATTAGTGAAATTATAAAAACGGACGATGCTTTATTTTGGCTCAGTCCGTTTTTTTTAGTGCTTAAATTAAATGGTTAAACCAAAACAACACATATTAGTTATTCGCTTGTCTGCTATGGGAGACGTGGCGATGACGGTGCCTGTTTTACGTGCTTTAATTAAAAATTATCCAAACGTAAAAATTACGGTTTTAACACGAGAGTTTTTTGCGCCATTTTTTCGAGATTTATCTAATGTTACCGTTTTTCCGGCTGAAGTAAAAAAGAGGCATAAAGGTGTTTTGGGGCTTTGGAAACTTTCAAATGAATTAAAAGTTTTTAAAATTGATGCCATTGCCGATTTGCACAATGTTTTACGAAGTCAAATTCTAAAATTATTTTTCTTCGGAAAGCAGACTATACAGATTGATAAAGGCAGAGCCGAGAAGAAAGCTTTGGTTTCTGGTGAAAATTTTCAGCAACTAAAAACCACGCATCAACGTTACGCTGATGTTTTTAATAAACTAGGTTATAATTTAGATTTGTCTAATCCAACCTTTCCTGAACGCGCCGTTTTAAGCACAGAAATGCAAGTGTTTTTGGGACATAATTTTAAAAAAATAATAGGTATTGCTCCTTTTGCTGCTCATGCAGGTAAAATGTATCCTCTAAACTTAATGAAACAAGTTATTGAGGCTCTTTCTAAAGATTATCAAATTGTTTTATTTGGTGGAGGTAAGCAAGAAATTGAAGCGCTTACTGCTATTGAGAACAGCTTTGATAATGTTGTAAACGCTGCTGGAAAACTTAATTTAAATGAAGAATTAGACCTTATTTCTAATTTAGATGGTATGTTGGCCATGGATTCTGGAAACGCGCATATGGCAGCCATGATGGGCGTAAAAACAATAACTATTTGGGGTGTAACACATCCGTTTGCTGGTTTTGCACCATTTAATCAACCTAACGATTATGCTTTAGTCGCTAATAAAGATGAATTTCCCGAAATACCAACTTCTATTTTCGGTAATAAATATCCAGAAAACTACAAAGAAGCTGCGGGAAGTATTACTCCAGAAACAGTGGTAAGAAAAGTAACGGAGGTTTTTTAATTAAGCTTAGTTGTTAACTTTAAATAAATTGTGTGTATCATTATTGTTGGCAACTATAATAATCTTTTCATTTCCAGTTTTTACCACAATCATATCTCTAATATCTTTATCTACAAAAAAGCCTGTTTTAAGATGTGATATATAATTGAAACCACCTTTATTATTACCTTTTAAGAATGCTCCCGTTCCTGCATCGGCGCGTGTTGTTTCAACCTCAGACTGGTAATTATTTCCAGCAAGCAATAAATCTTTAGATCCATCTTTATCAAAATCTTCATATAAAATACTATTTATTGGGAATGTTTGTACCTGGTTTGAAAATGGCGAAAATGTAAAGTTATTATCTCCTTCATTAATAAAAATACCAGATTTAAATTCAGTTGCTTTATAGTGTAATGCCGATTTTATGCCAGGACCTAAAATACCTTCAAGGTCTCTATTTGCAAAATCTTGATAGCTTTTTATTTTAGATTTTAAATGTGGTACTTGTTGAGCTGTACACCCTTTTCCTCTAACAGGCACTTGTTTGTCTTTATAATATTTTGCTAAAAAGACGTCTTGCGATCCATTATAATCAAAATCTGAAGTGTAAATATGAAATGGTTTTTCTTTGGAAGCATGAAATTTGTAATTTAATCCCAAATTGCCAGCTACAATATCGTTATCTCCATCGTTATCAATATCAGTTATTAGAAGTTTATTCCACCATCCCTTTGTGTCGTTAAGTGATTTATAAGCCTCAGATTTTTCTAATTTTCCGGATGTATTCAGAAATATTTCAATACCCATCCATTCCCCAGTTACAATTAAATCTAAATCATCATCTTTATCAATATCAAACCAATTAGCATCGGTAACCATACCGATAACTTCTAATTCTGGAGCAAGAGTTTTTGTAGCGTTTGTAAACGTACCATTATCATTAATTAATAGATAACTTTCTGGAAAAAACGGATATTTCCCGGGTATAACACGGCCTCCGACAAAGAGATCTATATCACCATCATTGTCATAATCTGAAGGGGTTACTACAGAGCCCGCAGAGTAAATTTCTGGTAAATTAGTAGATTTGGTGAATTTGCCAGTGCCATTGTTAATATACAATCGGTCTTGCAGCATTTTTGGGTTTTTGTCAAATTCATAACTACCACTTACAACGTAAAGGTCTAAATCTCCATCATTATCAGTATCAAAAAACGTAGCGCTAGTATCTTCCTGGTGTTTGTCTTTTGTGAAAATGTGATTGTTCCCATTTTTAAAACTCCCGGAATTCTGGCCCATTAATATGTATCCTGCTTGGTTGTGGCCACCACCTATAAAAACATCTTCATTACCATCGCCGTTAATGTCTCCTTTTGCTAGTGCTGGTCCTGTTTGAGATAATTTATGAGGGAGAAGTACTTGTTTCTCATAATCATTAAAATAAGGGTCTTTATGGCCGTAATTTGATGCCATAGCTTTAAATAGTGTTTTTTGTGTTTCTAGCCCTGTTTCTAAGTTTAAGCTGGCATCCTTATAATTTATTTTTAAGGATTGGTTGGAAGCTACATTTTGCAATTCTTGTCTTCTACCATCTTGCCAAAGTATTTCAACTTTTTCAATAGTATTTAAATGCCCTAAGCCAAGGTGTAACTTATTAGAAACACTAGATAAAAAGCCTCGAGTATTTATAAGTTGTCTAACTATTTTTTTATCTTTTTCTGTGTGTATAATAGCTTTTACGCCTATGCCAAACTTGTTTTTTTCTGGACCAGAAAAAGTTATATTTAAGAAGTTTCCTTTGTTTAAATCGGTAGCATTGTTTTTTAAAATTGTTGCTTCGTCGTTAATATTATTTACAACAATATCTAAATCACCATCGTTATCTAAATCGGCATATACAGCTCCGTTGGAGAAAGTAGGGGTTTGATCTGCCCAAGTATTAGAGGTGTCTTCGAAAGTTAAATCGCCATTGTTTTTAAAAAAGTAGTTAACCAATTTTTGTTGAGGTAGCATTTTTGCATAATTAAGAAAATCTTCTTTAGTAGGCTTTCTTCCATTAGCCCTCAATTGTTCTAGTATTTTATTGTTAGAATCTCTATCTATAACATCTCTAAAAACACCGTTGGTAACATAAATATCATTTAATCCATCTAAATCAAAATCTGCCATTAATAATGCCCAACTCCAGTCGGTATCACCAACATCGGCCATTTTAGAAATTTCGCTAAAGGTGCCGTTACCATTATTAAGTTGCAGCATATTATGCATGTATTGGTAGTGATATCCACTATTAGTCATTTTTTCAAATTGACTAATAGATGTCATTCCCATAGTTGTTTTAGAGCGTATATAGTCTTTTGGATTCATGTCTAACGTCATCAAATCTAAATAGCCATCATTATTAATATCAGCAACATCTCCGCCCATACTATTAAAAGCCATGTGTTTTACAACATGTTCTCTGTTTTCTGTAAACGTGCCATTACCGTTATTTACATATACAAAGTCTGGCATATTGAAATCGTTATTTACATAGATATCAAGCCAACCATCATTATTTAAATCAAGTACTTGTGGATTAAGCCCAAAGGCTATTTCTGGTAGTATACCTGCTTTTTTTGTTACGTTTGTAAAATGGCCGGTACCATCGTTATTATAGAGCCTATCGCTACTTTTAAGTTGAATAGTTTTAGGGTCTTTTTGAATAGTTTTTAAATCTAAAACTTCAGTTTGGTTTCGGTTTACAACATCGGCTGCGTTAGAAACATAAGCATCTAAATCATTATCATTATCATAATCGAAGAAAATAGTATGAATGGTTCTATTGTTATCTGCTAAGCCAAGTTCTTCTGCTTTTTCGGTAAAAGTTAAATCGCCATTGTTAACGTAAAGTAAGTTGGCGAACTTGTTGTCTTCATCAATCCAACCTCCACGGGAAACGTATATATCTAAAAGGCCATCGCTATTAACATCTACAAAGGTAACGCCCGTATCAAAACCTTCTTTGTGTATAATTCCTGCTTGTTTTGAAATATCTTCAAATTGAAAATTGCCTTTGTTGAGGTATAATTTATTACCATTAGAATTTGAAGTGAAAAATAAATCGATTAAACCATCATTATTTATATCTCCACTTGCAACCCCACCTCCAATATACATGTAGTTATATTGAAAGTAATTGGCATCGATGGTCTCATTAAGTTCGTTAATAAAATTTATACCTGTATCTTTTGATAGAAGTTTAGTAAATAGTTGATTTTCAGTGTTTGTTTCTAATGAATCATCTGGTTCAACATTTTTACAATTAAAGAACGATAAATTAACAAAAAGAAATATTAATAAATATCTAATAATTTTGAGATTTATAGTATGTTTCATTTTTTGAGAAAATTTGTTAATAATTATAAAAACATAATTGGGTAAGTTAGAAAATAAAAAAGCGATAAGGAGTACTAATTTCTTACCGCTTTTTAAACTAAAATAAATAAATAAACTATTTTTTTAAATTAGGATTTAAATCAACCTCATTTTGCGGAATAGGAGCAAAATAATTGTCGGTACCTAAAGATCCTAAAATAGGATTTTGAACGTCTAAAAGGACTCCGCTAGAATTACGGGATACTTGTGGGTCTCTGTTAGACAGGGCTTGTTGAACGCGTTCCGTTCTAACCAAATCGTTCCATCTTATCCATTCACCTGCAAATTCCCATTTACGTTCCATGAATGCTAATTCTGCGATATCTCCACTAGTTAAATCTACCGAAGCATTTGCTGTGTTGTACGGTAATCCAGCAGCTCTTCTTCTAATTTTGTTAAGGGCTTCCCAAGATGCAGGAGTAACATTTCCAGAACGACCTGATGCTTCAGCATAAATTAATAATACTTCAGCATATCTCATATAAAAATCATTTCTATCCGTATTGAAATCAGATAGTGGGATATCACCTTCTGGACCTGCTATTTTTTTGAATACAGGTGTTGCTTGATCTGTAAAATTTTCCCAATTGCCCCATACGCCATCAGTTCTATATGTTGCTTCTTTACGTGGGCCTTCAGGGAAATCTTCAAAAAATCTAATTTCAGCAAAAGTTTCTTGCCAACCACCAACATCTGATGGGTTACCTAATTTACCATATTTACGGTTATGCAATTCGCTAGCTTTATTATAAGCTATAGTCCATATACTTTCGTTATTAAATCTATTTGAGAGCAACCATAAGTCTTCTAAATCATCAACTAAAGCAAAACCATGAGAAGATGCATTATTCATTACGGTTTGTGCACTTGTTGCTGCTTGTTCATATTTAGATGTGTCTTTCGCAGGAAACCCAGCCCAGTCAAGGTATAAACGTGCTAGTAAAGCTCTTGCAGATCCGGAATTTGGACGAGGAGCACCAGGCTGTACATTTGGATAAACAGCTGGTAATAGTGTTTCAGCTTGTAATAAATCTGCTTCTATTTGAGCATAAACTTCCTCTTGTGTAGATAGTCCAATTTCGAAATCGGGAATAGAAGTTAATGGTAAAGGAATAGCACCATGTATTCTAGTTAAGTGAAAAAACATAGTTCCTCTTAAAAAATAAATTTCTCCAAGTAATCTATTTTGGGCATCTTGATCGGTTAATTGTAAACCTTCAGAACTTTCAAGTACATTATTTGCGGCCCTAACCATAGCGTAGATATCTCTCCAATTTGAAGAAATTCTTCCATTAGTAGGAGCTATTGAGCGTTGATCGAACTCTCTAAAATCTTCTTTATTACTTACACGATGTGTAGTAATATCATCGCCGGACCAACCGTTAACAAAAAAGGTAGACCATTGTGATGCATTTCTTAAACGAGAATAAATACCGGTTACACCAAGTTCTAATTCTTCTTGAAGCGTGTATTGACCTGGAGCCAACCTCGAAAGGGTTGGGTCTTCATCTAAATCTGCGCAACTTTGTATTGATAATACTGACAATAGAATAAATGCAGATAGCATCTTTGCATTTGTCAGATTGAAAAATTTAATGTTTTTCATAATTTGTAATTTATATTTTTTTGATATTTATTTTTAAAATCCAATTTTCACACCAATAGAGAAGGTGCGTGGGTTTGGATACGCTCCAACATTAATACCTGCAGCAGTATCAACATTACCTCCTGCGTCTGCACTTGCTGGTTTAGATGTATGTTCAGGGTCATAACCCGAATAATCAGTAATTAATAATAAGTTTTGACCAGAAGCGTATAGTTTTAAATAATCAATAGAATCAACCACATTATCGAATGTGTAACCTAATGAAAGGTTGCTTAATCTAATGAAATCTCCTTTTTCAACATATCTAGTAGATCCAATTTCATTTAAACCTCCAGCAGGAATATCTGTTTCGTTTGTAGATGTCCATTGGTTAACTTGGTCAGCGGCTAAGAAACTTCTTTGGTTACCCGTATTACCAACAATAATACCTTGAACGGCGTTTAATACATCAAACCCGCTAACACCTTGAAAAAGTATGTTTAAATCCCAACTTTTGTAAGTAAGCGTATTATTAAATCCCCAAAAAGTGTCTGGTGTTCCATTACCTATATTGCCAAAAACTAAATTATTATCTTCATCTAATAAATATTTGGCATCACCTGGAACAGCAATTGGGTTGCCTGATGAGGCATCCACAGGGATGTTATCGGTAGATTTCCATGTGCCAAGAAAAGTAGTTCCCCAAAATTGTCCAATAGGTTCTCCAACCTGTATTCTGTTCCAGTAGCGTTGTTTTCCATCTACACTTTCAAAAGATCCTTGAATTTCATCAACACCACCTAAGTCTACTATTTTATTTTTAACGTGAGAGAATGTTAAGGTAGAATTCCAATTAAAATTATCATTGTTTATAATAGTGCTAGTAATAGAGATATCGAAACCTTTATTTTCAATTTCGCCAATATTTTGAGTAATGAAACCTCCTCCGTTGGTGTCTGGTACAGGGACATCTAATAGTAGGTCTTCTGTTGTTTTATTGTAGTAATCTAATGATATGTTTGCTCCACCATTAAATAAGCCAAGGTCTACACCTACGTTGGTTTGCGTTGTAGTTTCCCAGGTTAAATCTGGATTTCCATAACCATCAGGAGCAGATCCAGGAACAACATTGGCACCATCAAAAGCATATGTGCTATTTATTGTTATGGTTGGAAATGTGGTATAAGGTGCAACATTCTCGTTACCTACTTGTCCCCATCCAGCACGAAGACTCAACCCGGTTAGTACATTACCATCTTCTAATATATTGTTAAAACTATATTTAGCAGATAAAGAAGGGAAAATACCATTTCGTTTTCCTTCACGGAATTTAGAAGATGAATCGGAACGTACAGTACCTGTTAGGAAAAACTTTTGATCAAAATTATATTCTACTCTACCCATTAGAGATTCAATGGATGATTTAGTAAAATTATTATTGAAATTTCTTGCTGCGGCAAGTTCTCCCAAGTAGTATCCTAATGGTAATGATAAATCATTCCCGTTATAGGCATTCCATTTATCTTCAAAACCTGAAAATTCATAAACACCAGTTGCTTTCACATCGTGCTTATCAGCAAATACTTTGCTCCATGTAAACACATTACTTATTTGATGTATGGTTCTTTTAGTATTTCCAAAAGACACATCATTTAATGGATGATCTAATTTATAAGATTCAGTTCCAGAATTAATAGTAGTAGCACCTGCGAGTAAAGTATAGCTTAAATTATCAGTTATATCATATGTTAAGTTGAAATTGGCGTTAAGCCTATCATTTACATTTTGAATATCAGCAGTATTTATGTCCTCAACCGGATTTTGATTTAATGAGGCTAACGCATTTAGCGAGAACCTATTGTAATTACCGTTGGCATCAAATATTGGTGTTGTTGGATCCCAAGTAAGTGCTTTAACCACTAAGCTACCTTGAAATCTATTTAAGTCAACAATGTCATTTGTAGTTGTTGCTCTTGTAGTGAAAATGTTTAAACCAACTTTAAGTTTGTCTGATATGTTTGTGTTTATATTAGCACGTAAAGCATATCTTTCATAGCCTGTATTTTTTATAATACCATCTTGGTTAACATAATTTCCAGAAAGGAAGTAGTTCATATTTCCTTCAGAACCACTAGCAGAAAGTTGGATGTTGTTAGAAATCCCTGTTTGGAATATCTCTCTTTGGTAGTCTGTACCTCCCGTAGATTCTAGGTTGCTAATGTCTGCATCTGTAAAGATTCCAGAGCCACCAACACGTATTCTTCTACTGTTTTCAATTCTTGCGAAATCTGCAGCTCCAAGAACAGGTAGGTATTCAGGTACTTTTGAAATAGTTGTGAAATAATCCACATTTATTTTTGATTTTCCTTTACCCTTTTTTGTAGTGACCATAATAACACCATTGGCACCTCGAGAACCGTATATGGCCGTAGCAGAAGCATCTTTTAATACATCCATGGTAGCAATGTCATTCGGGTTAATTGTACTCAAATCACCTCCAATAATACCGTCAATAACAACCAAAGGGCTATTGTCTTGGTTTATGGAGTTAACACCACGAACTCTTACTTTAATGGCGGCTCCAGGAGCTCCTCCTTGTTTCGATACGGTTACCCCAGCAGCTCTACCAGACAGGGCGTCTTCTACTCTTGTTAGTGGTTGTTTTTCAAAAGATTTTGCAGATACTTGTGAAACGGCACCTGTTAGATCACTTTTTCTTGCAGTACCATAACCTATAACGACAACTTCATCTAGTTGTGATGAGTCTTCGGCCATAGTAACTTTAATAGACGTTTGGTTTCCTACAGTAACCATTTGCTTTATGTACCCAAGAAATGAAATCTCTAATACATCTGTAGTTTTTGCATTGATAGTGAAATTACCATCAAAATCGGTAACTGCTCCTTTTGAAGTTCCTTTTACTAGAACATTTGCTCCTGGAACACCTATGCCAGATTGATCTACAACAGTACCGGAAATGGTTTGTTGCGCTTTAGCTTCATGAAAGCCCATAAATAAGAGTAAAACCCCGAGTAAGAAGCTTCGTTTAAATAACTTGGTAATTTTGTTTTTCATAATTGTTTAGTTTAGTTATACTATTTTTGGTTCAGTGCATTTTGGTTTAAAAATGAGTGGTTATTTTTTTAATATCACTGATACTATAGTTATACTATGCAAGTACAGAATATCTGACTATTAGGAGTATAACATATGTTTTTTTTCTGGAAACAGATGTTTTTGTATGTATAACTGTTTTTAGGTTAAACTAGGTTGTTTACCGTTTTCTTGAAGAGGAAATGTTAAGCTTTTTTGTAGAACCTGAGTTTGGTATAATATTGTAGAAGAACTTAGAGCGTCTTAATGTTTAATGAGGTTTTTTAAGTTCCTGATTAAAATGAAAAGTGAAGTATGTAAGCATTTGTCTAGTTGAAATTTCCTTCAAAAATAATTTTAAATATCTGTTTATTAGCATATATGTATAAAACGAATATAGTTTTTGTAAGACAAGCGTTGATGTTAATTAAAAACAAAAACTATTAAGGAAGTAGAAGCTAGGATACTATAATCACAAAAATAAAGAACAGTATCTAACCCGTTTTTACCGTTAACCTTTTAATCCTTTACTTTTAAATGCATTTGTTAAGCTACCGTTTGTTGGGTAAGACCTATGTTTAGTCATGTTATTAAATATTAGTGCAACAACTAATAAGGTAAGTGAACCTGATAAAACAGGGGACAAAACATAAAAATATCCTAAGTTTTTTATGTTTTCAGTACCTATAATAGCAATAAGAGCAGTGGCTCCACCTGGAGGATGTAAGGTTTTTGTAAACTGCATGGCAATTATAGATGTTGCTACGGCTAGCGGTGCGGTAAGCCAAATAATATCAGGTATAAACTTAGCTATAGTAACACCAATCAATGCCGAAATTATTTGTCCGCCAATAACGTTTCGGGGTTGTGCTAACGGGCTTTGTATGGCTCCAAACACTAATACGCTCGATGCACCAAATGAGCCAATAAGAAACATGTTTTCAGTTTCTAATAAGTATTTCGATTGAATAAAGGCTATAAGTCCAATACCCGTAAAAGCACCAATAAACGACCAAAATTTCTCTCTGTAATCTACTAGGGTTTCTTTGTAGATTATATATTTCGAAATTCGAGCATTACGTTTAATTTTTTGACCAATGCGTTTTGTTTTACTCATAATGGTTTAAATACCAAAACAGGGGATTCTATTCGTGAATTATAATGCTGTCTTTCAGTTCGATAGTGGTTGGAGTTTCAAACCAAGTTTCCATAAAATCAAAATCAGTTTTGCTTACTTCAAATTCAAAAGTATTTCCTTTTTCGGTATTGCGTTTTAAAACGCGTTCGAGTCTTATGGCTTTGGGAATGTCTAGAAAATGAGTGGTTATTTGATAATTATGTTCAGTACAAAAAACTCTGAATTTTTCGCGGTGTTCAAATTTTGCAAGCCCTAGGTCTAAAATGGAGTCGATTCCTGCTTGTTCTAATTGATGTATTAAATCTAAAATCATAATTTCAGAACGCTCAATACGTTCCAAAAACCAATCTAATCCATCGGTTGCTTTTTTATCAGGAAGAAATAAGGTGTTGTTCCACTTATCAATAGAAAAAACAATAGCGTTTGTTTTTGCTTTTAAATTTTGTGCATAGGTTGTTTTCCCCGATCCTGTATTTCCAACAATTAGGTGAACCATTAATGTGTTCTGTTTTTAAACGTCATCAAAATCTACCGTAATAGAGTTTGTTGTAGGGTGGGCTTGGCACGTTAAAATTAAACCTTCGGCAACTTCACTTTCAGTTAAAATATTGTTTTGGCGCATAGTGGCTTCGCCTTCTGTAATACGTGCTAAGCAACTGCTGCAAATTCCGCCTTGGCAAGAGTAAGGCGCATCTAAATCTTCATCTAAAGCTGCTTCAAGAATGGTTTGTTTCTGCGACATTTCAAAAGTTGTACTTTCGTCGTCAACAGTAACGGTAATTTTTGTTTTTCCGTTAGAAACTGTAGCATCTAATTCAATTTCAGCAGGTTTCGAAGCTTTAAAAAGTTCGAAATGAATGCGGTTTTCATCAATATCATGTTCAGTTAAAACATCTTTCACCATGTGGATCATAGCTTCTGGTCCACAAAGGTAAAAAGCGTCAACTTCAACGTGTTTATGCTTGTTTTTAATAACGTAGTTTACAGTGCTTTTTTCTATTCTTCCAAAAATAGCATCCTCTTCATCTTGTTGGCTAAATACAAATTGAACTGAAAAACGATCTTTGTAAGCATGTTGAAGTTCTAATATTTCATCAAAAAACATTGTGTCTGCGGTAGTTTTATTACCGTAAACTAATATTACTTTGCTTAGTTTTTCTTCTTCTAAAGCACATTTTATAATACTTAAAATAGGGGTTATACCACTACCAGCAGCAAAAACGGCTATGTTTTTAGTTTTACTATCGTTAGGCGTAAAGGTAAAACGACCTTTTGGAGGTGCAACTTCTAGAGTGTCACCAACTTTTAAAGTGTTATTAGCATAAGCCGAAAAAGTACCATCTTTCACTTCTTTTACAGCAACTTTAAGTTCTCCGCTTTTAGGTGAAACACATAACGAATAATCGCGACGTATTTCATTACCGTTAATTTCGGTTTTTAAAGTAATGTACTGTCCTGCAGAAAACGAAAAAGTTTCTTTTAAATTTTCTGGTAAGTTGAAAGCAATGCTAATAGATTTTTCTGTTTCTCTATTTATGCTTTTAACTGAAAGTTTATGAAATGATGACATGGATATTAATTTTTAACAAAAATAGTGAAGCTTTAAGTTTTTGCCGAAAATTTTGGCACAAATTAACACCAAATTTTACATGCATAACTTATTTATGTATATTTGATGTAATCATGGGAAACGCAAAATTATATAAAGGCAGTCTTTCAACTATTATTTTAAAGCTTTTAAACGAGCATGAAAAAATGTATGGTTATGAAATTACTCAAAAGGTAAAAGAGATAACAAAAGGAGAACTTAAAATTACCGAAGGTGCTTTATACCCATCTTTACATAAGCTTGAAGCTGAAGGTTTACTAGAGGTTGAGGTTTTAAAAGTCGATAACAGACTCCGGAAATATTACAAATTAACCGAACAAGGTACTCAAGAAACAGTTAATAAACTTGAGGAACTAGAACGCTACATTAAAACCATGCGTGCATTGGTAAATCCTGAATTTAGATTTGATTAATAACAAAACCTTAGACGTCATGGAACTTAGCGAAAGGAATATAGAAAATTTGTATCAGTTTACAAGAGACCATTTTGTAGAATATTACGATTTGCAAACAGAACTTGTAGATCATTTAGCTAATGATATTGAGGCTATTTGGGAGCAGGAACCTAATCTGTCTTTTGTAAATGCTCGTGAAAAAGCCTTTAAGAAATTTGGTGTTTACGGGTTTAGTGATGTGGTTATCCATCGAGAACGTGCTATGACTAAACGCTATTTTAAATACTTATGGCGCGAGTTAAAAATATGGTTTTCATTGCCTAAGATAATTATAACATTGGCTTTAAGCATTTGCTTTTATACCTTACTTGTTTCTCAGTTTTCTGAATACTTCATCTATATTTTTTACGGAATTCTTGCAGTTTGGTGTACATATAAAAGTTTTATGTTGAATAGAAATTTTAAAAAGAAAAGTAAAGCCTCTAAGCAAAAATGGTTGCTAGAAGATTTAATTTTTAAACAGGCTGGAGGATTTGGAATGGTTTTAATTTATTACAATATTAATTTATTAAACAGTACAACACCATTACATCAAACAAAATATTTGGTTATTGTGATATCTGTATTATTGAGTGTTACCTGCTTATTGGCCTATATTAGTCTAGAATTAATTCCTAAAAAATCTGAAGAATTGCTTGAAGAAACTTATCCGGAATATCACTTACAAACAACTTAGAAGATTATTTTTCTGCATTCTTTGTAACAATTTCCCTAAATTTATTACTAACAATCATAATTCAATATATACAAACTATTAAACTTCAATTAAAATGAAAAAACTACTATGCATTGGCTTATTTATGCTAACACTTGCAATACAAGCTCAAGAACAAAGCGATTTTAAAAAAGAAACTATCGAGTTTATTAAAATTACAGGTGCAGGTTCTGCTTTCGAAACGGCCATTGCACAACTAGGTATGATGGTTCCAGATGAAAAAAAAGACGCTTACACTAAAGAAGCAAATGGCACTTTAGATGGTTTGTACGATAAAATGGCAGATTTGTACATGGGTGAATTTACACAACCAGAAATACAAGAATTAGTTAAATTTTATAATACAGATTTAGGAAAAAAACTAGCATCTAAGCAATTAAACCTAGCACAACGCGGTATGGCTATGGGGCAATCTTGGGGAATAGAAGTGCAAGGTATAGCGGCAAAATATAATTAATTGCTAGCATGATTAAACTATTTTTAAGTTTAGAATGGAAAGCATTTTTTAGATCTGCCGATTTTGGTAAAGGGCTTGCTTTAAAAGTTTTAATGGGCTTTTTTGCACTGTATTTGGTGGGTATGTTTTTGTTAATAGGCATTGCTGTTTACCCTTTTTTGAATGATAAATTTCCAGATCAGAATCCATTTTTAACCGTAAATAGTTTTTTGTTTTACTGGGTGTTGGGCGATTTGGTGTTTCGGTTTTTTATGCAGAAACTACCAGTAATGAGTGTTAAGCCATTACTTACCCTACCTGTTAAACGAAGTCAAATTGTAAATTATGTATTGCGAAAATCGGTGTTTTCATTTTTTAATGCATTGCCGCTTTTCGCAATTATTCCTTTCGGAATTACTTTAATATTCAACGACTATCCAACAACGTCTGTTTTGTTTTGGATGCTTGCATTGATTATTACAACCTTAATAATTAATTTTTTAAACTTCATTATTGAAAGCTTTTCTACACAATACGAGCTTTCGTTTTTACCAATAATAGCTTTGGTTGTCGCTTTATATGCCTTAGACTATTTTCAAATTATTTCTTTAAGCATTTTAGTTTCTAGTGGGTTTCAAGCTATTTATAACACGCCTTGTTTTATTGTAATACTCATTGCGGTTTTAGTTGGGCTTTATTTTTTCAATTTTAAATTACTGAAACAAAAACTGTTTTTGGATAGTGGTTTAAAAACTAAAATTAAGGAAGTACAAACCTCAAATTTAGACTGGACAAGAAACTTTGGAGATGTGGCGCCTTTTATGCAATTAGATTTAAAATTGTTATGGCGAAATAAACGTACCAGATCTTCATTATGGATGCTAGCCATGGGGTTATTATACGGTTTGATGTTTTATCCAGATCAGAAATATATGGAAATGCCTTGGATGTATGCCTTTGTTGGCATTTTTGTAACAGGTATCTTTTTAATTAATTTCGGACAATTTATTCCGGCCTGGGATAGTGGATATTACAAACTCTTAATGAGTCAAAATATTAAGTACGAAAATTATTTAAAGTCCAAATTTACCTTAATGACGTTAAGTGTTATTATCCTCTTCGTGCTAAGTATTCCGTATGTGTATTTTGGATGGAGAATTTTATTAGCACAATTTGTAGCGGCCATTTATAACATTGGTGTAAATACCCATGTAATTTTAATTGGAGGCTCGTACAATAGAAAAAAAATTAACCTCGATCAAAAAGCAGCTTTTAATTTCCAAGGAACTGGGGCTGTGCAATGGTTAATTGGTATACCGCTTATGTTTGTGCCTTTGGCCATATTCGGTATCACGTATGCTATTAGTAGTTTTGAAATAGCATGTTTGGTGTTGGGCTTATTAGGTGTGATTGGTATTTTGCTTCATCAAAAAATAATGACATTTATTACCAATAAATACGTAAACTCCAAGTATAAAATGATTGATGCTTTCGATCAGGATAATTAAAAATATATTATGATAACAACATCAAATTTATCGAAAACATACAACGGAAATCAGGTTTTAAACATTGAATCTCTAGATATCCCAAAAGGGCAGAGTTTTGGCTTGGTTGGTAATAATGGCGCTGGTAAAACCACGTATTTTAGCTTGCTTTTAGATTTAATTCAACCTACTACCGGTTTTATTAAAAGTAACGATGTGCAGGTAGATAAAAGTGAAGATTGGAAACCGTTTACATCAGCTTTTATAGACGAAACCTTTTTAATTGGGTATCTAACACCCGAAGAGTATTTCTATTTTATAGGAGAACTTCGGAATCAAAATAAGGCCGATGTGGATGCGTTGGTTGCACAATTTTCAGATTTTTTTCACGATGAAATTTTAGGGAAAAAGAAGTTTTTACGCGATTTAAGTAAAGGGAATCAAAAGAAAACCGGTATTGTAGCCGCATTAATTGGCAACCCTGAGGTTATTATTTTAGATGAACCTTTTGCAAACCTAGATCCAACTACACAAATTAGACTAAAAGGCATTATTAAAAACCTTGCGGAAAAACAGGGCGTTACCGTTTTAGTCTCTAGTCACGACTTATCGCACGTAACCGATGTTTGCGAGCGCATTGTTGTTTTAGAAAAAGGAACGATAGTAAAAGATTTACAAACCAGTGAAGCCACCTTAAAAGAGTTAGAACTACATTTTTCGGGTGGGGCAGAGGTGTAGTTTACATTTTATAAATCCAACTCGATGGATTTTGTGTGTCCGTATCTTTGGAAATTACAAAGCTCAAAATGGTTTCTCCTGTTGAAGGGTTGGTAAATACCTCGCCAATATCTTGTTTGGTTGTTACTTTATCTCCTGCTTTTACGTAAATTTTAGATAAGTTTTTATAGTACGTAATGTAATTTCCGTGCTGTATAATTACAAACGGATTTACATTTTTGTTGGCCACTACGCCAATAACTTCGCCATTAAAAACAGCTCTAGCTTTAGCGCCCTTTTCGGTTGCAATACGTACACCGTTACTGTTTATGGTTAACGATTTTATTACGGGGTGTGGTTGCTTACCGTAGCCCATTTGTACAACACCTTTGCTTACTGGCCAAACTAATTTACCACGGTTGGCTTCAAAGTTTTTGGCTAAGGCTAAGCCTTCTGGTGTTAATGCAAATGTTTTTGAACTCGAAGATTTTCCAGCCTTTTTATTAGATTTAGCAATAGCGGCTCTAATAATTTTATTTATTTCGGCGTCAATGCGTCGGGCTTCTTTTTCTTTATCTTTAATTTGATTGGCGTAGCGCGAAATATTACTCTGAATTTCTTTCATTAAAGCCTGTTGCTGTTTACGCTCGCTTTCTAAAGATTTTTGAGTAACCTTATTTTCAGCAATTAAATTATTTTTCTCCTCCTTTTGCTTTAATAAGTTGGTGTTTATGTCTTGTAGCTCCTTTGTTTTTGCCTTTATAGTCTCACCTTGTTTTTTTTGATGATCGGCATATTGCTGCATATACTGCACACGCTTGTAGGCTTGCTTAAAATTATTAGACGATAATAAAAACATAATCCTACTTTGCTGGTTTTTGCTTTTATACGACTTAACAATCATAGCAGCGTATTCTGCCTTCAATTGTTTGAGTTCGTCTCTTAAACTCGTTATTTTGTTCTGATTCGTGTTTATTTCACGTGTTAATAAGTTGGCTTGGCGGTTGGTTACTTTTATCAAATTATCCAACACATTTATTTTGTGATTAAAATCTTCAATTAAAGAAAGTTTCGATTTCGCTATCGTTTTATTTTCGGTACGTAATTCGTTTATTTTCTGAATTTCGCGACGCAGCTCTTGGCGACGCGTTTCTAGCTCTTTTTGTTTATTGTTTTGAGAAAAACTAAGAGAGCTACAAAGCAAAAAGCCTAGTAGAAAAATTATTTTATATGAAGATTTTCCTAAAATCATTCCAATTCAATTTTTTTGAAACCTGAAGGTATCTTAAACGGAAAACGTAAGTCTTCGTTTAATGTAACACTTTTAAATTCTAAATTTATAATGGTTTCTTCGTTGCCTTCTACAGCAATAACTTTTATGTTTTCTGGCAGTATTTGTTTCTCTACTTCCTGATGTGATAAATAATCAATTTGTAGATGTCTCAATTCTTTAGGCTGACTTATTTGTTGCGATTTCACTTTAAAAAGAGAAGGGTCTATTAAAAAGAAAATCTCAAACAAAAGCTGTTGTTTCTTAGGTTGCAGAATATAAGTATCATCGTTAACCGAAGCCGTATAACTTCCATTTTTTAAATCGAAAATAGCATCACCTAAAAGTAAGTTTTGCACCTTTTTAAAATCTAATTCCGTACCCAATAATTTACTTAAATATGAAAAATCGCCTTCAAAATAAGTGTTGTCTAGTTTATTATAAAATCCAACTTTTTCTGGAGTTATCATCGCTCTAATAACAGAAAACGGTGCGTTCATCCACAGTACTTCATCTTTTTTCGCTCTAAAGCTAACGCTGTTGGTTTGCGATTTTCCGTTTTTATTAAAGTTAATTCTAAGTTTAGCTTGTAATGTTTTAAAATCCGGACTCTGCTTGCTGTTTTCTTTTATAACCGCTTTGGTAGATAGGCTTAAATTATCAGCGCCACCAGTAACCGTTCGTGCAGATTTACAGCTAAAACTTAAAAGCAGAATAATGCCAAGAACGTAATATATAGGTTTGTTCATTAATTTTTTAATTTTTGTGCCTTATCACTAAACGTTTGTGCTTTGGCAGTATTGTTTAAAAGCGTGTAAGCTTTGCTTAATTGATTGTAAAAATCGGCCTCCATTCTAGCATCATCAATAATATAATCTAATCCAATTTCTAAAGCTTCAATAGCTTCTTTAGGTTGGTTGAGGTTATTTAAAGCCACACCATTTACTAGATATAATAAAGGCTGCGATGGATATTTTTCTAAAGCTACGCTGCTTTCTGCTTCCACGACTTTAAAGTCCTGCAAATCTATTTTAAGCAACAAAATATTTTTTAAAACGGCAAAATTATTACTGTCTTGCTCTAGTGCTTTTTCAAAATATTCTAAAGCTTTAGTTTTGTTATTTTTAGATAAATAATATTGCCCCATTTCTAACAGCGATTTCTCGTTGTCTTCTTCGGTGACCAAAGCTGTAGCTTCTAGTAAATCGGACTCATATTGTGGATTTTGCTTAACAAAATTAACAAAGTCAGATAATACTTTCACCTTAGCTTCGGGCTTTATTTGCGTGCTTTGCACAACAACCTTCATCGATTCTATAGCTTTATCCGCATTGTTTTCATCTAAATAGAATTTGTACAAAGCCAAATGTACAAGCTGCGAATTTGGGTTGTTTTCAAGAAGTTCCTTTGCGGTTTCAAAAGCTTTTTCTTTATTATTGTTTTCGCTGTAGCGGAAAATTAAAGCTAAATAGTTCGATTCTTTATCCGGATTGTTTTCAACCCGAGATTCTAAATTTTCTATTTGATCCTTTTTTCTACCCGTAGCTTCGTATGCTATATTTCGCATGCGATCTCTATCTATAGAAACACCAAACTCGGTATCCAACTCATCTAAAAGCAGCAGGGCTTCATCATAACGCTTTGTTTTTACGTAAAGTGATGCCAAATCCTCTTTATAATCTGGATGATAACTAACTAATTGTTTAACCGTTTTAATGGCATTATCCAAATCGTTTTGTCCAGCATAAAAGCCATAAAGCTCATCTAGAAACCATTCATTATCTGGTTCTAAATCGACTGCTTTTTTTAAAGACTCTTCGGCAGCATTATAATTTTTAAGTTTATAATAGCTTTTTCCTAATTCAAAATGTAAAACAGGAATAGATTGGTTTAATGCAATACATTTTTGAAAACTTTCTGCAGCACGATCGAAATTCTCAATACTTTTTTGCTTTAAAGCTTCGTAAAATAACTCCTGAAAAGCATCTTCATTATTTCCTAAATCGTCGTCGGGACGTTTATTTAAATCTACTTGTGCATAGTTTATCTGCGGAAGTAAAAACATTCCGAAGAGAAAAAATAATATGTAGATGTTTCTTTTCATTACTTTTAATTTGGGCGTTACCTAAAGGTCGGGCTTTACGTTACAAGTCCTCGCACCTCCTCACGTCGGGCTGTGGGCTTTTCTCTGCAATCCCTAACGCTAACTAGTCCGCGGTAATTACGCTTTGGTGGTCAGTCAAATAATATCTATGAACATTATTTGATAAGATTCCCCCCTTTCGAGGGAATTAAAATTTATTCTAATACTGAATAGTCACCAATACTAATGCTTGTAAAATCCCCATCGTATTTCACGTGATTTCCAATCATAGCATTATCCAAATTCGCATTTTTAATAGTCGAGTTTGTTTGAATTAAACTGTTTTTAATAGTCGAATTTTCTATAACCGTATTGTTTCCGATAGAAACAAAAGGGCCTACAGTCGCATCTTTTAGCACAACATTTTCACCAATAAAACAAGGTTCTATAATGTTAGAGTTTTCTAGTTTAGCCGATGTTGCAACTAATTGCTCTTCGCCATCAGCTTTTAAAAAGCCTAACATACGTTGGTTAGTTTCTATAGTAATGGCTTTGTTTCCACAATCCATCCATTCATCAACAGTTCCGGTTTTAAATACTTTACCGTCTGCCATCATGCGTTTTATACCATCGTTAATTTGGTATTCGCCACCATTCATAATATTTTCATCAAGAATTTCTTGAAGTTTTCCTTTTAAAACAGCAACATCTTTAAAGTAATAAATACCAATTACGGCCTGGTCGCTAACAAAAGATTCTGGTTTTTCAACAAGTTCAACAATCTCTTGGTTATCGTTTAATTTTACCACACCATAAGCCTCTGGGTTTTTTACTTGCTTGGTCCAAATAACACTATCGGCAGCCGGATCTAAATCGAATTCAGCACGAATTAAAGTATCGGCATAAGCAATAACTGCAGGGCCAGAAAGCGAAGGCTCTGCACACATAATAGCGTGGCCAGTACCTAGCGGTTTATCTTGACGGTAAATAGAAGCTTTTGCGCCTAAGTTTTCGGCAAGGGATTTTAAGCTTTCTACAACATCGTCTCCAAACCAAGCAGGATCGCCTAAAACAAAGGCAATTTCTTCTATGGGTTGTTTTAAAACTTTGGCGATATCTTTTACCAAACGGTGTACAATAGGTTGTCCGGCAACTGGAATTAATGGTTTTGGTACTGTTAAACTATGTGGGCGTAAACGCGATCCGCGTCCTGCCATTGGTACTATTATTTTCATATTAAGTAATTTTTTCATTTCCGCGAAGGCGGAAATCTATTTTTTGTTCTTTTTATTTCACACCCGTACTTCCAAACCCACCTTCGCCTCTTGAGGTTTCAGATAATTCTTCAACAGATATCCACTCCGCACGTTCGTGTTTTGCAATAACGAGTTGTGCAATGCGTTCACCGCTTTCGATAACGAAATCTTCATTAGAAATATTAACTAAAATAACTCCAATTTCTCCACGGTAATCTGCATCAATAGTACCTGGAGCGTTTAAAACGGTTACACCTTTTTTTGCGGCCAACCCACTACGTGGACGAACTTGAGCTTCAAAACCTATTGGTAATTCAATAAATAAACCTGTTTTAACAATGGTTCTTGCTAATGGTTTTAAGGTAATAGCTTCTGTTATATTTGCGCGTAAATCCATACCGGCCGATGCTATGGTTTCATAGTGCGGTAACTCGTGGTTAGATTTATTTATTATTTTTATCTGCATCTGTTTTACTTACGTTTTACTTCGTTCTTAAGATTTTTTTGATGTCATCTTTCTCTGAAAAATAAACGATTCCCAAAAATACAATTAACATTGATATGCCTACAACATAATTACCTCTAAATTGATAAAAGGATAATATGGATAGACCAATGGAGAGTATTAGGTACATCAGTATTTTTTTTAGGTTGTAGGGTATAGGGTAATATTTTCTTCCGTAGTAATAAGATAAAATCATCATAACAGCATAGGCAGATAGCGTTGCCACTGCTGACGCCTTGTAACTGAATTCTTTGATGAATATAATATTTATTACTAATGTTATTATGGCACCAACAATAGAAATGTATGCTCCAAATTTTGTTTTATCGGTGACTTTATACCAAACAGATAGGTTATGATAGATACCTAAGAAGAAGTTGGCCATTAAAATTATTGGTACTACCCACATAGCCTCCCAATAATCTTCACTTCTAACAATTATAGGTTTCAATATATCAGCAAAAACCACAACGCCTAATAAAATTATAGATCCTAGCGCAATATAGAATTCTAATATTCTGGCGTAATTTTTTTGCGGATTTAGGCTTTTAGCATGGCTAAAAAAATAAGGCTCGATACCCAATCGGTAAGCTGTAGCAAAAAGTGTCATAAACAAGGCGAGTTTGTAACATGCCGAATACATACCGATATCTACATCGGCAATATGTTTAGGAAGAAGTTCTTTTAGAAGAATTCTATCAAATGTTTCGTTAATCGAAAATGCTATTCCGGCAATTAAAACTGGATAGGCGTAACGCATCATACGTTTCCAAAGTTCTATGTTGAACACGTATTTAATTTTCGTGTAAAACGGAAGCATTAAAAGAAGTGTTATACCACTTGATATAAGATTTGCTATGAAAATATAACTGATTTCAAAATTTTCTGTATAGATGCTATTGAAAAAAGAAAAGTTATGTGATAAATCTTTCAAAGCTAAAAGAAAGAAGAGGTTTAAACCTAAGTTTATGGCGACATTTAATATTTTGATAATTGCGTAACGCATGGGTTGTTGTGTGGCACGTAACCAAGCGAAGGGTATAATAACAAGAGCGTCACAAAGTAAAATCCAAATAACGATGTTAATATACTTAACGTCTATATCTATAAATGAAGCGATTTGATTTTGAAAAATAAGCGCAATGATAAAAAAGCTAATAGATGATATAACCAAAGATATGGTAGAGGTGCCTGTAACGCTATTTTTATCATCGTCCTTGTTGAAAAACCTAAAAAAGGCGGTTTCCATACCATAAGCTAAAATAACGTTAAATAGAACAAAGTATGAGAAAATCACCGATACTTCTCCATATTCACTTACGGATGAAAGTACACCATCGCTTGTGTAAAGTGGTACAAGCATAAAACTCATCATTCTTGGTAAAACCGTGGCTAAGCCATAAATGAATGTTTGCTTGAAAAGTGATTTTAGTGCGCTCAATACTAGTTGTTTTATGGTGTTAAAAGTACGTTTTTAGTGAATGCCATGCAAAGATAAGTTATGGCATGTTTGATAATTGGAATAGCTTTTTACTACGTGATGTTGATTAGTTCTAAACGTAGAGGGTGGCTTTAGGCCTCTTAAGTTGCAGAATAAAAAAATCCCCTTTAAGTTTATAACTTGAAGGGGATTTTAATTTTATTAAAATATCTTGTTTAATTGTTCAATACTGTTGCTATTGAGATTTAACTTCGCTAAAGCTTCAGTCTAATTGTTTAATGCTTCTGCACCACCAACAATTTCTAAGATTTCGTTTGTAATAGCTGCTTGACGTGCTTTATTGTACGTTAATTTTAGCTGATCTCTTAATTCGGTTGCGTTATCTGTTGCTTTGTGCATGGCTGTCATACGAGCGCCGTGTTCACTTGCAAAAGAATCGCGAATACCTTTGTATAATTGTGTTTTTAAAGACTTAGGAATTAACTGTTCTACGATTTCTAATTTCGATGGTTCGAAAACATAATCAGAAGTGTTAGCTGCTTCGCCTTCTACAGGTACAATTGGTAAAAATTGCTCAGTAGTTACAATTTGAGTTGCGGCATTTTTAAATTTATTATAAATGATATCGATTTTATCGAACTCACCAGCAATAAACTTATCCATTAGCATTTCAGCAATTTCAGAAACGTTATCAAACGTTAAATCATCGTAAATAGCACTTTTGTTATCTATAACATTATTGGTTTTCTTAAAGGCATCATTTCCTTTTTTACCTATAGCAAGATAAGATACTTCTTGGTTTGCATAAGTTTCAGAAGTCATTCTAGTAACTTCTTTAATAATGTTAGAGTTAAAAGCACCTGCTAAACCTCTATTAGAAGTTATAGTTACAATTAATACTTTTTTCACCTCACGTTGCGTGGCATATGCGCTTCCAGAATCAGCATCTAAAGTGGCACTCAAACTTTGTAAAAGTTCGGTTAACTTATCTGAATAAGGACGCATAGCGGTAATAGCATCTTGCGCCTTTTTTAACTTTGCAGCCGATACCATTTTCATGGCACTGGTAATTTGCATCGTTGAAGATACTGATGATATTCTGTTACGTATTTCTTTAAGATTAGCCATTCTTTATTTTATAAAGACTCTGCGATTGCCCTCAGAGTGACATTAATTTTATAATTTAAATTTGAAGTTATGAGCTTGTTATAAACTCATAACTTCAAACTGTTTTATGCTTTGTATTTAGCTGAAAGTTCTTTACAAACAGAAATTAATGTGTCTGTAACAGCATCAGTTAATTTACCTGCTTTTAAAGTTGCTAATACATCACTATGTTTAGCGTTTAAGAATTCAATGAAATCTCTTTCAAATTCTTTTACTTTTTCAACAGGAACGTCTTTTAATAAGTTTTTAGAACCAGCGTAGATAATTGCTACTTGATCTTCTACTTTAAAAGGATCATTTTGACCTTGCTTTAGGATCTCTACGTTACGTTTACCTTTGTTAATTACGTTTAAAGTTACAGCATCTAAATCTGAACCAAACTTAGCGAAAGCTTCTAACTCACGGAATTGTGCTTGATCTAATTTTAAAGTACCAGATACTTTTTTCATAGATTTAATCTGTGCATTACCACCAACACGAGATACAGAAATACCTACATTAATTGCTGGACGAACACCAGAGTTAAATAAATCTCCATCTAAGAAAATTTGCCCATCAGTAATAGAAATTACGTTTGTTGGGATATAAGCAGAAACATCACCTGCTTGAGTTTCAATAATTGGCAATGCTGTTAAAGATCCACCACCTTTTACGATTGGTTTTAATGACTCTGGCAAGTCATTCATTTCTCTAGCAATTGCATCGTTATTAATAACTTTTGCAGAACGCTCTAATAAACGAGAGTGTAAGTAAAATACATCTCCAGGATATGCCTCACGTCCCGGTGGACGTCTTAATAATAAAGATACCTCACGGTAAGCAACGGCTTGTTTTGATAAATCATCAAAAACAATTAAAGCTGGTCTACCAGTATCTCTAAAGTACTCTCCAATAGATGCTCCTGTAAATGGTGCATATACTTGCATTGCAGCAGGATCTGATGCATTTGCAGCTACTATTGTTGTGTATGCTAAAGCGCCTTTTTCTTCTAAAGTTTTAGCAATAAGTGCTACTGTTGAAGCCTTTTGACCTACAGCAACATATATACAATATACAGGCTCACCTGCATCGTAAAATTCTTTTTGATTTAAGATAGCATCGATACAAACTGCAGTTTTACCTGTTTGTCTGTCACCAATTACCAATTCACGTTGACCTCTACCAACTGGAATCATAGCATCAATTGCTTTAATACCTGTTTGTAATGGTTCTGTTACTGGCTCTCTATAGATAACACCAGGAGCTTTACGCTCTAAAGGCATCTCATAAGTTGTTCCAGCAATAGGTCCTTTACCATCAATTGGGTTACCTAAAGTATCTACAACACGACCAACAATACCTTCTCCTACTTTCACAGAAGCAATACGGTTAGTACGTTTTACTGTAGAACCTTCTCTAACTCCTACTGAAGTTCCTAAAAGTACAATACCTACATTATCCTCTTCAAGGTTAAGTACGATACCTTCTAATCCGCCTTCGAATTCTACTAATTCACCATATTGTGCATTAGCTAATCCGTAAGCACGAACAATACCGTCACCTACTGTTAATACAGTTCCTACTTCGTCTAATGAAGCGCTTGCCTCAAAACCCGAAAGTTGTTGTTTTAAGATTGCTGATATTTCAGCTGGTTTTACTTCTGCCATCTTATTGTTTATTTAGATCTAAAGACCTTAGTTTAATGTAAATTCTCTTTTTAATTTGTTAAGCTGATTGGCAACACTTGCGTTGTATTGCAAATCTCCAATACGTAAAATGAAACCACCTAAAATGTCTTCATCTATAATGTTTTCTACTTCAACATCTTTTCCTGTAAGGGTTTTAGCTTTTTCTAAAACACGCTTCTTTAAATCGTCTGTTAACGCTACTGCTGTAGTAACGGTAGCAACTTCAACACCTTTAGATTCGTCTAATAACTGACCATATTTTACTGCGATATCGCCTAAAATATTAATTCGGTTATTAGTCACTAAAGTATCAATTAAGTTATTTGTTGATTTATCAGCGTTTTTAAAAACTTCTAATAAAGTCGATTTTTTAATTGAAGAAGGAATTACAGGGCTTTGAAGTGCTTCGCTTAAATCTTTACTTGTTGCCAAAGTATTAGCGATTAGCTTCATATCATTACCAACAACTTCTGTTGTGTTTTGATCTGATGCTAAACTTAATAATGCTTTAGCGTAACGTATTGCTGCTCTTGCTCCCGCCATTATAATTTAGTTTAATGATTTTTCAGCTAACATAGTTTCAACCAATTGTAATTGCTTGTCTTTGTTAGATAATTCAGTACGCATTACTTTTTCGGCAATTTCTAAAGAAATACCAGCAACGTGATTTTTAAGTTCGGCTAAAGCGGCTTTCTTTTCACCTTCGATAGCAGCTTGTGCTTGAGCTATCATTTTGTTAGCTTGACCTTCTGCTTCAGATTTAGCGTCCTCAATCATTTTGTTTTTCATTTCGCGTGCTTCTTTAAGCATCTCTTCGCGTTCTGCTCTAGCTTCTTGCAATAATTTTTGGTTATCGGCTTGAAGGTTTTGCATTTCTAATTTTGCTTTTTCGGCAGAATCTAATGCGTTTTGGATACCATCTTCTCTAGACTGTAAAGAGTCTAAAATTGGTTTCCAAGCAAATTTTCTCATTAATACTATTAATATTAATAAGATAATGGCTTGCATAAAAAATAAGCCTGGCGAAAAATCATGTAATAACTGATCCATGTAAAACTATAAATTAGTTGTTATTTGTTTTTGTTTAATTTTAAAAAACAGGTCCTGTAACCAACCGTTACAGGAATCTGTTCTTTTTTGTTTTTTAGGAAATTCTTATTTCCCTAAGATTAATGCACCGAATGCTAAACCTTCTAATAAGGCTCCAATGATGATCATTGCAGTTTGGATTTTTCCAGCTGCTTCAGGTTGACGAGCAATACCTTCCATTGCTTTTCCACCAATTTGACCTAATCCGATACCACCACCGATAACGATTAATCCTGCTCCAATTAAATTGTACATACTAATTTGATTTTTATAAATATTAATTAAACAAATTCTGTTTTGGATTTCAACTTTCATTGAAATCATTTCATTTTAGTTATTAGTGATGATCGTCGTGTTCTTCGACAGCCATACCAATAAATAACGATGATAACATCGTGAAAATAAACGCTTGTAAAAACGCTACTAATATCTCAATTACCATTATAAATAATGATAATGCTAACGACATTCCTGTAGAAACCACAGGTCCGAAAGATGCTTTTAATGTAATTGTTAATGCAATTAAGCTCATTACAACAAAGTGACCCGCAGTAATGTTTGCGAATAAACGTATTAATAATGAAAATGGCTTAATAATTACAAAACCAACTAGCTCAATAACTGCTAATATAGGGCGTAATATATAAGGAACTCCTGGCATCCATAATGTGTGTGCCCAAAAATCTTTAGTACCACTAAACATATAGATAACAACTGTAAATAATGCTAAACAAGCTGTTACAGCTATTTGCCCTGTTACGTTAAAACCAAGTGGCGTTAAACCTAATAAATTTAATATCCAGATAAAGAAGAATACGGTTAGCAAGAAGCCCATAAATTTACGGTACTTTTTTTCTCCAATATTTGGTTTTGCTATTTCGTCACGAACGTAAATTACTAATGGTTCTAATACTCTAGAAAATCCTTTTGGAATCGTTTTCCCTTTTTTATAACCTCTAGCTAATGCGCCAAAACCTAATAACATAAGGATACCTGTTAATAACATTCCGAAAACAGATTTTGTTATCGAGAAATCTAAAACCTTGTGTGCGTTAGTCGCGTGGTGATCTTCATCAAAATTAATTGAAGAAGCTCCGCTTTCTAATTCGTATATTTTACTGTGTAGTTTTACAAGTTTAGTGTCGTCTTTGTTAACGATTACTTTCCCAGCATCATCATGATGAAATTCAGACGACATAAATGTTTTTAAACCATTGCTGGTCCAAACAATTACTGGTAAAGGAAAACTGTAATGTGTTCCAGATTCGTTGTGCGTGTAGAAATGAAAATCGTGCGAATCCTTTAAGTGATGTGCAATATATTCATTAATTTCTTCTGCTGTATCTACTTTGTTTCCAGGTTTATGCTGTGCATCATCTCCATAAGAAGATATAGAAAACAACGCTAAAACTAAAACTGCTATAAAATTGATAGATTTTTTTGCCACCACCATACTTTTTCTAACTAATAAATTTATGCTCTGTAAATTTTGTGCAAATGTAAGTAATAATTTAAAAAAGTAAAGCCTTTTTTTTATTAGATTTTCTAAGAATAGAAAATTCTTAAAGAATTCTTAAAAAGTTAGTAATTACTTACTGTTTAAGAGCTTTGAAACAGCTATGGCTTCGGTAATTAAAAACAGAAATAATGGAATGACTAATCCAATACGTTCCATTTGCGTCAAATTATCGTTCACAAAAACCGATGATTGAAAA
This sequence comes from Algibacter lectus, assembly GCF_900112395.1. Taxonomy (GTDB): domain Bacteria; phylum Bacteroidota; class Bacteroidia; order Flavobacteriales; family Flavobacteriaceae; genus Algibacter; species Algibacter lectus. The sequence goes on along the minus strand of NZ_FOLN01000003.1, from coordinate 8,876 downwards.
ATTAATACAAAAGCCCCAATTTTGAAAAACATTAAAGTTAAGTAGGCGTAACCTGCCTGGTTCGGTAATTTTTCTGCAACAAATTCTACAGTAGCGTAAACTATAATGGCTGCTATTAAATGAAAGAGATATACAGAAAGCAACGAGAACGAAAGTGTTTCGGTGGTTAAGTAATTTTGAATATTGAAGGCTATTAGGAATAAAACTAAAAGAATAGCGGCTACAATTAAAATACGCTTAATCATTAAGGTTTGTTTTTGGTTTGATCGCTGTTTGTTAAATTAAGTACTTGCTTTATAACCGTATACATGGCAATAAAAACAGCAATTAAGGTCACTATTTTGTAATAGAGTTGGTTGGTGTTATTGAATTTTACATCTAGCCATTCGCCTAATTTGCTACCTAAATAAATGGTTAAACCCATTTGGAGCGCAATAGATGAAAACTTGATAAACGGATTAAGTCGTTTATCCGATGGCTTTTTGTTGTCCGGCATCTTTCAATTGTTTTTTATGCCCTTGCATAGCACATGATACATTAAAGCTTGCACCAGGTTCTACAGCTAATTTTCCAACAACAACATCACCTTCAATATTTGCAGTAGATTTTAATGTTAGTGTACCTGATAAAGTGAGTTTGCCTAAAAAAGCACCTTCAAAATGAGCATCTGTGCCTTCTAAAGATCCTTTTATAGATCCCGATTTTCCAACAACTACTTTACCTGGAGTTTTAATGTTACCTTCTACGGTACCATCGATTCTAAAATCGCCTTCGCTTTTTAAATCGCCAACTATAGTGGTTCCTTTAGCTATTATATTTTGGTTGGATGTTGCTTCTGCCATGGTTTTATTTTTTTTATTATCTGAAAACATAGTGGTATGGGTTATTGGTTATTTGGGTTTAAGTAGGCCTCTAAATTTTTATGAATTTGAATGGTTTGATAATTTGCCGATGAAATTACGAAGAATGGTTTAATAATCTTCTTTTTATTTTTATCGGTTAATAATTGTTTAAATGTTTTGGCAACGGCTTCGTTTTTTATGCCATGCACTAAAACAAAGGTTGTTTGTGGATTATACAAATCTACGGACGACGATAATCGGTAATATTTAACCTCTTTTAAAACACTGTCTAGCTCTTTTTTGAAGGTAGGAATATTGTTTCGTTCCGTATCTTTAAACTGAAAAACCACTTTATAGTGTGTAGTGACACTATCTATGGCTTCAACAAAATCGGTATTTGCAATTTTTGGAAGCACTTCGTTAATTATCTTTTGGGCTTGTTTACCTTCATTGGTATTGGCATAGGTAACCGATAAGTGGTTAACGCCAGTTTTGAAGGCTTCAAAACCATTTAAACGACCGTTTGCAGTAGCTTTTAAAAGTTCTAACTTCGGGATAATAGGTTCGCCATCAAAACGTTTAATATAATCTTCACTTTTAGAAATAACCTCGGCATATTTTTGTTGTTCATGTAAGTTGTATAGCGCTTCGTATAAACTTTCTGGGCTATTTTCGTCTTTGTCTGAAACCAATTCTGGGTGTTCCAAAATATTAGCATAACGCGATTCTGGATAGTTTTTAATAATTTCAGCTTTTGCAATTGAAGCTTCGTCATTTTCTTCTAAAAGCTCATATATTTTATATAAATTATATTTAGAAGGAAGAATTAATCGTTCTTCAGGGTTACTTTCTAGTAAATTTTGAAACTTACTTTTTGATAATTGATATTCCTTAAATTTCTCTTTGTAGATTAATCCGAGTTGATAGTAAGCGTAGTTTCTTTCTTTTGAAATACTGTCAATTTCTTTTTCTTCCGAAGGAATTTTAGAAATATAAAATTGTGGATCAAATCGTTCTTCATCTGATGCTAAAGCAGACAGGTCGTTAGTAGATCCAGTAGCATTTGTACTAGTTGCTACATTGCCTTTGCTAGACCATCTCCAATTATCTTCTAAAGCACGGTTGCCCCAAACTTTTACAAATTCATTTTTACCATAAGCTACGGTAGTTGGGTTGTAAAAATAGAATAAAGCGGCTTGCCCAGGTAAACCGCCTCTAGCGCCAACAGCATTGGTTGCGCTGGGTATGTTGTTAGCGGTAACTAAACCCGTGTTTGCATTACGTTCGGCAGCTTCGGCTTGTTCTTTTTCTTCTTCGGCTTGTTCTTTTAAATTGCTTACATAGCTTTCAAACAGGGATAATCTTTCAGCTTCTGGTAAGTGTACTAAATGTAAAATACTATCGTTTGTTTTCGCGATAGCTTCATAATAAATAACATCTTCTAGGTTGTCGCGCTTACGTTTTATAACTCTAAATGGTTTAGAATTTAGCTTTAAGTTACTCATGGTGCTATCGAAATAAGCACCGGCTGTAGCGTATTCCGAGTTATCGAAAAACATATCGCCAATGGTTTCGTAGTTTTTTGCCTTTAATAATCTGTCTGGTGAATTGGTACGTAACGACTTATTGTAATAAGCCATTGCTGAAGAATCGGAACCATTATTTAAATGAAATTCGCCAATTTGATGATAGATTTTATCTAAAAACGGACGATTCTCACGATTTTCTTCGAGTTTAGTAAGCAATTCTTGAGCTTCTAATTTGTTACCATTTTCAAAATCGAAATTTTTAAATTTTTCGAGATAAGCGGTAATCATGTAGATTCTTGGCGTTCTGCGATTCAGGTCAATCACCTTATCGAAGGCTAAGTTTGCACTATCTTTTTTACCTAATTTATTATAGAGTTGCCCTTGAATAAAGCGGTAACGGCCACGCTCGTCATTATTTTTTGTTGATGTCGATGCAATTTGTAATTGTGTAATAGCACTGTCTACAGATTTTGTGTTTAAATAAGCCTGCGCTAGCATAGATGTAGCATCGGCTAAATCTTGACCTTCAAGTTGCTCTTGTTTTAAAAGGCGTTTTAGGTTTTTTATAGCCAACTCATTATTGTCTAAACGCATGTTGGTTTTCTCGCGCCATACTTTGGCTTGGTTTATTTTATCGCTGGCTGGGTATTTGTAAAGTATGTAGTTAAAAGCTTCTATGGCTGGTACAAAACGTTGATCGAAATAACGCGCTTTACCAAGTAGCAAATAAGCTTCGTCCATTTGTGGGTTAATTTCTTTCCCCTTAATATTCATGCTATGCTTTTGTATGGCTTTAACAGCTTTTTCTTCGGCACGCGAAAAATTTTCGTTTTTAGATTGCCCAGGTAGCATCACTTCTTCCGAAATTTGCATGCGCTCTATGGGTAAAACATCCCAGTAATTATCAAAATAAGCATCGTTTAAACTTATTCGTCCTTCTTCTAAAGCATTATAACCATTGTAAAGCGAGTTGAATTCTGCGGTAACTGCGTGAAAATTTCGATTAATAAATTTGTCTTTTTTTCGCGAGCAGCTTACTACGAGAATAGTTGCTATTAATAGTGATAATATAGTTTTAAAAGATGTTTTCAATGCTGGTGTTTTTAGTCTAAAATAATAACAAGAAACTCAGGCTATTATTATATAGCGAGGTAAAAATAAGCATCTTTTTGGATTTAAACCTTTTATCTATTAAAATGAATTTGGTTTTATAAAAAAAAATGAGTTTAAATTAAATTTCTAAAAACACCCGATTAACTTGAGTTGCATGTACAGCAAATACTCGCGTTAGGGATTGAACGGCGTGTTTGAGCTCCCGACCTTAGGAGGAGCGAGTAGTGAAAGCCCGACCCTTTTGGGTAACGCCCTAAATATTATCGGAAGCAAACCATTGCGCAAAAGAGCTATCGGTTTCTTGTAATTTTAATGAATGTAAACTGATATGTTTTGGTAAACGGTTCTTGATTTTTTTTGCAAAATCCATAACCATCATTTCACTTGTTGGTTGGTAATCTACCAATAAAACGTTGTGATCGCGAGCTTCAAGTTCTTTTGCTAGCTCTACGTGTGGTGTGTTTTTATTAAAAACGGTAGCATGATCAAAAACATCTACAATTTCTTCTTTTACAATTTTTTTAAGATCGCCAAAATCGATAACCATACCGTATTTTACGTTGGTGCTATCTGAAATAGGTTGGCCAATTACGGTTACAGATAGTTTGTAACTATGGCCGTGTACGTTTTTGCATTTTCCGTCGTAACCATATAAAGCATGACCAGTTTCGAAAGCGAATTTTTTTGTAATACGAATGTTATTGCCCATTATCTTCTTTTTCTACGGTTTACTACGTAAACAACGATTAATACTATGGCTAATAGCAGAAATAATCCGTTTCCGCTTATAAATGAGAGAATATCCATGGTGTTTGCTTCGTTTTAAATTTTGACCAAAGTTAAGATTTTTGTGACAGCGGAATAAATATTTTCCGAAATTTTATAATTAAAGGAATCCCTCGAGCTATAATCCAAAAGGTTAACGCAATAAAAATAGCATGAAGTTTATAGCCTAGCGCATCTAACCAAAATAAAACGGGAAGAAAAACAAGTGATGTGGCGCATAAAAGTACGTTTCTTAAAAATTTCATTTTACCTAAACCTTTAAACATACCATCAAAAATGAAAGCTAAAGCACAAAAGGGTTGCATAATTAATACAAGCCAAAAGCTATTGTAAAATAAAGATAAAACCTCAGGGTCTTTAGAAAATAGACGACCTAACGGATAATAAAAAAGAGCTCCAAATACAGCTAGCATAATACCTACAATTATACCGTAACGAATAAGTTTGTTACTTAGTTTTAATAGCGTTGCATAAGCCGTTTCTCCATATAATTTACCCGATAGTATATTGCCTGCACTGGCATAACCATCGACAAAAAAGGCGGCAAAAAACCATAAATTGATACAAATAGTATAAGCTGCTATGTGCGCTGGTCCGTAACCTGTGGCAAAACGTGTTGCAAAATACAAGGTAACATTTAACGCCAAGGTGCGGACAAATAGGTTAAGAATCATGATAACCAATTTATCGATTTCTTTATTTAAAGGGAAAGTGGGTATTAACGGAATATTGGTTTTTTTTACGAGGTAAATAGTTGCTAACACGGCCATGGTAATTTGAGCAACTAAACTACCGTAAGCCGCGCCTTTAATATCCATGGCTGGTATGTAATTGTCTATACCAAACACAAAAGCATAATCTAAAGCAATATTTAGAAACGCGCCAATAGTGGCAATAATCATGGGGTAAAATGTGTTTTGTAAACCTCGGAAAACACCAAAAACGGCCATTGTAAATAGTGTAAAAGGAAAGCCAAAAACACGAATTCTGTAATACTCTACGCTATAATCTAAAATAATGTTTGTGGCATTATATAGCTTAAAAATAGATCTGGCAAAAGGGTAGGTGCCAAATATAATAAGCACACTTAGTAAGGTGATTATAAAAATGGCTTGGGCTGGTAAATTTTTAATTTTATCTAATTTGTTAGCGCCTAAATGTTGCGATACTATGGAGGAAATAGCACTTCTAGTTTGTCCTAAAACCCAAATAAGCATTGAAATAAATGTGCCAACAATACCAACGGCAGCCAAAGACTCTGTGGCGTTACCATCGATGTTACCAATAATAGCCGTATCGGTAATTGATAAAATAGGTTCGGCTATACCTGCAATTAATGCTGGTACGGCTAACTTGTTGATGTGCTTAAAACTAATGTTTGTATTCACAGAGGTATCTTGGTTTTCGTATATTTACCATGCAATTTTGTTTTTGCACTTACACGAATCATTTTTAATGTTTACTTTTGTTTCTTTAAAGCAGCAAATTTAATATATAATATCAGTTTATTATGAAGAATATTTTAGTTCCTGTTGGATCGTCTAAAAATGCACAAAGCCATTTACAGTACGCTGTAGATTTTGCTGAAGCCGTAGGCGCCAAACTTTTTGTAGTACAAGTTTATAATGTGTATACCAAAGCCGGAACTATGATTAGGGTAGACGATGTTATACAACGTGAAAGTAAAGCGTTTTTAGATAACTTGGTATCGCAAATTGATACTAAAAATGTTGAAGTTATTGTAAAGGTTTTAAAAGGAAAATTAATTAATACTTTAGAGTTAGCTTGTAAAACGGCCGAGGTAGATTTAATTTTAGTTGAACCTAGAACTAACTCTATTAAAGATGAAGTTTATTTAGGAAAAACATCGGGTAAAATTATAAAACAAACCAATATACCGGCACTTATTGTTCCGGAAGGTTATGTGTTTAAACCTGTTACCAATGTTTTATTAGCTATGAAATCGGCTATTATTAAAAAGAAAAGGGCTTTAAATCCATTAAAATCTATAAAAGACACGTTTAATGCAGATGTACATTTGCTATTAGTAAAAACGCCACATTATAACGATGGTGATTTTGATGTTAACGAAGTTCTAGAAGATTTATCTAGTAGTGTTACTAAAAGTGGAAATGCTACAACGTTTCAAGGGGTGTTAGAACATTACCGTTCACACAACCCAGATATGCTTTGTGTTGTGCGCCGTAAGCGTGGTTTCTTTGCTAAAAAATGGGAGAAAAATACCATTCTTAAAAAAGATTTCCATAGTAACTTACCTGTTTTAGTATTACGCGGATTAAAATAATATTTCGGGGATGTAGCTCAGTTGGCTAGAGTGCTTGACTGGCAGTCAAGAGGTCGTGGGTTCGAATCCCATCTTCTCCACAGTTTTAACAAGGGTTTCAAGAGATTGAAGCCTTTTTTGTTTTTATACTTGCCCACAATTTGCCTACTTTTAAAGAATTAGCAATATAATAGTTAGTCTTAAAAAAAATAAAATGTTTTTAAAAAGGTGCATATTTTACATTTTTTGCACAACCTTAATAATATTTAGTAACCTAATTATTTAATATTATCATTTGCCGCTAAAAGTTTTTTGAATACTTATCTAGTAAATAGCCAGTTTTAAAACTGTTTATTTCTGTGATCTTGTTTAGACTAGAATTATAAACCACCTCAACAAAAAATAAATCAATTGCGTAAAGATTGCATTTTTCTGTATCTGAAATGAGATTATTTAAAAATACACCGTTTTGGTTTACGGCTTCCATACGATCGTTTAAATCAAGTATATTAAATTCGTATAAGGTCATTTTAAAAGCATCTTTATTAACTCATAAGCGCCAACACAAAACCCAACTATAAGCATAATTATTAAACCGGTTACCAAGCGTTCTTTTACCCACCAGTTAGGGTCGTATTGCTTGTACTCCTTTTTTTTCTTACCAAACATATACTAAATATAGGAATATTTTTTTTATTTAGTTTCTAACTCTTTTAAGCGTGCTATATAACTAAGTGATAAACTATATAAGTATTATGTATTAAGTGTATATAAAAGGCTGTAAGTACTTTGTATATTGGTGGCTGTGGTGTTGGTGCTTTGCTTGTGGTTATGGTTAATACTTTTTAGTAGATTGATTTAAGCTTAACTACTTGGTAATGTGATATTTAAAAAGGTACTGCGAAAAAACATCAGAATTAAAGGCAGTGTGTTCTGCCCTGCGTTTTAAATTCACTATGGGCATATTTCAACCTTGTTATATTTGATGTTATTTGTAATGATTATAAATAAGACTTATTATTTAGAATGATTATCAATAGCTAGGATTTACAAGGCTTTAACGCTGGCTTTAGTATAAATATAACAACTTTGAATTTGTTACAAAAATAAAAAAGACTTGCTATAAATACATAAAGCAAGCCTTTAACGACAAACAGAAAATACTAACTACCTTTTATACATTAACACTAACAAACCAGCATCATAAACAACCGGACTACTGTAAATTTTAAAACCATCGGCGGCCATTTTGTTTATTTTATTCTCTAAATCTTCGGGCTCATAAGCTTTAATTACTTTGTATTGGATCATGCTTTTATCATTTTAATTTGATACATACCATCTTTATCCGTTGTTACATCTTTAGTAGGTTTAAAGCCGAAAGAATGATGTTTAACTATTTCGTTTTCTAAAGCGGCTTTTGTTGCCGCTGTCAATGTTATTTCTTGCTTTGATTCCATAATTAAACGATCGTTAAAATTTCATTATAGTTTAGCTCATAGCTTTTTAAATCTTGATCCATGCTATTTACAAATTCCTTAACTGGTGCCATTGCTGTTTTATAATCTAAATTTAGGTTTCTGCAAGCCGTTATATAATTATCTATATTTTTAATCGTTTCTAGCTGGTTTTTATTAGTAGCATATAAAATATATAATTCTTTTGGTACGTCAATAGTATAATCATTGCCTCTAATCTTTAGAAAGTCATCAATAGAATAAACTTTCTTTGATGGTGCTTTTATTAATGCTTTTTCCATTTTTGAATTTCTAGCGTAAAGCGCATCACAAGTAAGATAAAAGTCATTATTAATAGGATAGAATTTATGTGTTTTATTAACCAAATTAGTATAAAGCTCTTCTAACTCCTTTAATTTTTTATCATTAACATTAAAATTAGATAGATAACTATCATAGTCGAAGTCTTTATCTGCTTTATTTCTTTTGGCTGTATAAAAGGCCTTAAAAATCTCACTGGGTTTATTTTGGGCTAGGTATTCTAAAGTAAATTTTGAAGTATCTACTTTTTGATTTTCTAATTCTTTTTTAATATCGTGTAGTATATCTACGATATAACGAACTGTATTAATTTTAAAATTCTCGTGCGCTTGTTGATTGTAATATAATAATTGCTTTGTCATCTTGTTATTGTTGTTTTGCCGCTCTTAATTTATAGGGCTGTTATATTTTAATATGTTATTCTTATTGCGGGTAATGTGGCAAATGTTAAGGCGGGCGTGTATAGTGCATTTTATTTATTGAAATTTGTAAATAGTTAGGAGTTTGTTAATTATTCAGACTAAAGGTGTAGCGTGATACACTT
>NZ_FOLN01000001.1 GCF_900112395.1 Algibacter lectus | reverse complement strand
GCAGCAGAATTATGTAGTTACGCAGGATTAACTCCAGTGATTAGGCAAAGTGGAAGTAGTATAAAAGGACGACCACGAATTAGTAAAATGGGCAATCAAAAACTCAGGAATTTATTATTTATGTGCAGTTTTACAGCTTGTAAATACAATAAAGCATGCAGAGATATTTATGAACGATTAGTAGCAAAAGGAAAGAGTAAAAAATTAGCATTAATAGCGGTATGTAATAAGCTATTAAAACAAGCTTTTGCTATTGCAAAATCGGGTTTAATATTTGACAAGGAATATAAAAGTGCGCTAGTGAAAAATTAATAAGATTTTACTTGTTTTTTAGCACAGTACTTTGTTGTACCCAGTTTTTATTTCAAATATTCTATTAATAAATTCAATTCGTTTTCTGTGAAATTAAAATTATGTATTGTTCCGTTATTGCCCCAAAATTCTTTTATTTCCAGAGCATATTCGTCCTTTGCATTTAGTAACGAATCTTGTTTAGTTAAATAAATTTTTAAATAATCAGTTCCGACTTTTTCCACGATTCCATAAAGATAGTTATGTTTCATATCTTTTGACACGTGACATTTTCGGCAATCTTCCATAAAAATTTCTTTTCCAAGCTCAAATTCAGGCGTAGTCTTTTCGGTTTTGACTAATGCTGGCTGGTAATCACTATTCTTTTTGTCAAATTCCGTAATTCCGTTTTTTTTAATCACAAAAATAAAAAGTCCGACGAGCAAAATCAGAATTACACTTGAGGCAATTAAAATCCGAAGTATGATTTTTTTCGTGTTATTCATTCAGATTTCGGTTTTTCTCAAATTGGGTACAACATAAGTATAACCCTATATTCATGTTTTATTACAGATTTTAAATATAACAAAAATGTCCGATAAGTTAATTACGAACTTATCGGACAGATTTATAATTTATTAAAGAAAATATGCTTTTAATATTCTAGCTTAATAAGTTTTCTAACGGTATCTAAAGCATTTATAAGTTTTTCACTAAACTCGAAAGTCATAACATCACTTTCTGTTTTACCTGCACGTATTAATTCATTAAAATGAATAGCCTCGTAGTTATAGCCAATAGTTTTATAACCAAAATCTAAAGTCTTTTCTTCCCCGTTAGCAATTACAGTTACTGTAGTTGGCATGTGGAACATGGTATTTATTTTGATAGTTGCGTGTTCACAATAAAAAACAGCCTCGGTTGGAGTAGGTTCTAAAAGTGTACTTTTTAGTTTAGCAGTTTCACCATTGGGGTAAGTAAAGGTCATGCTGCACGTAGAATCGGCGCCATTTTCAAAAAAAGTAGCATCGGCTTGCATATCTTTCGGAAGCCCTAGAGTAGACAATGCTGCAAAAATGGGGTAAATACCAATATCTAATAAACTTCCACCACCTAAAGATTTGTTGAACAATCTAGACGATGTATCAAAATCACGATGAAAACCAAAATCGGCTTCCATTTTTAGAAGTTTGCCGTAAGTTTCATTTTTCAGTTCCTTTAAAACAAATTGATAATGTGGTAAAAAGTATGTCCAAAGTGCTTCCATGAGTAACACATTTTTTTCTTTGGCTTTCGCTATCATCATGCTAACTTCATTGGCATCCATAGCAAATGGTTTTTCACATAAAACGGCTATGCCATGTTCTAGGCATAATAAGGTGTTTTCTTTATGTAAAGCATGTGGTGTTGCTATGTATACAGCATCAATGTTTTTATCTTTTACTAAGGCTTCGTAGCTGTTAAAAGCATGAGTAGCATCATATTTATCAGCAAACAAATCTGCTTTTTCCTGTGAACGCGAAGCTACAGCGTAAAGTTTAGTATTTGGAATGGTTAATAAATCTGATGCAAATTTATTAGCAATATTTCCTAAGCCAATAATGCCCCAGTTTATAGTTTTAACTTCTGATTGATTTGTCATTTGGAATAAGTGTTTGGATGATACATGAAATTGAAATTACAATAGCGCAACCCACAAAATTTAACCATAGAAATGGTAGATTAATCACTTCGTTTAAATCTAATAGATATAGTGCAATAACAATAACTTGTGTTAATAATGCACCAATAAATACGGCATTACCTTTTACAAATTTAAAGAAAAATGCTAGAAGAAAAACACCAAGAACATTACCATAAAATATAGAACCAATAATGTTTACCAACTGAATTAAGTTTTCGGCCAAATTTGCAACACAAGCTACGCCTATAGCTATTATTCCCCAAGCAAAAGTAAACCAGCGAGATGCTTTTACCATCTCTTCTTCGGTTTTTTCGCTAGTATTTCGTTTGTATAAATCTATGGTAGTGGTAGAGCCCAAAGCGTTTAATTCACTTGCGGTACTAGACATGGCTGCACTTAGAATAACGGCTAAAAGTAAACCGATTAATCCACGAGGTAAATTATTTAAAATGAAATGGATAAACACATAATCTTTATCATTGCTTTCTATTTTTATGTTTTCACTTTCCGAAGCTTTATCAATTAAATCTCTGGCTTCTTTTCTTAGTTCATCATTGGCTTCATTTGCTAATGCAATGTATTTTGAAGCATCTGGATTATCAGAATTTAAGAACGATTTAATAATGTTTTGCTTATCGTTAAAAATAGCTGTTTGTTCTGCCTGAAGTGTTTTGTATTCATCGGCATATTTAGATTGTAACACAACCTCCGTAGCGGTTGGGTTAAAGTTTACAGGTGCTTCATTAAATTGATAAAACACGAAAACCATTATACCCACAAATAAAATAAAGAATTGCATCGGTATTTTTAAAAGTCCGTTAAAAATTAAACCCAATTGCATTTCTTTAACCGATTTGCCCGAAAGGTAACGCTGTACTTGGCTTTGGTCGGTGCCAAAATAAGATAACATTAAAAATGTACCACCAATAATACCACTCCAAAATGTATAACGGTTATTTAAATTGAATGAAAAATCTAAAACTTCCATTTTTCCGCTAGCTCCAGCAATATCAAGCGCTTTGCTAAAAGTAATGTCTTGCGGTAGTTTGCTCACAATTAAAAAGAAAGCCACCAACATACCAACAAAAATAATAACCATTTGATGTTTTTGCGTGACGTTTACCGCGCGTGTACCACCAGAAACGGTGTAGATAATAACGAGTAAGCCAATAACAATATTTAGGGTGAGTAAATCCCATTTAAGAACAACAGAAAGTATAATAGCAGGAGCAAAAATGGTGATTCCGGCTGCTAAACCACGCTGAATTAAAAATAGAATTGCTGTTAAGGTTCTCGTTTTTAAATCGAATCTATTTTCGAGAAATTCGTATGCTGTATATACTTTTAATCTATGGTATAAGGGTATAAAAACCATACAAATAACTACCATAGCTATTGGTAAGCCAAAGTAAAATTGAACAAAGCCCATACCATCATTAAAGGCTTGCCCTGGTGTTGATAAAAAGGTGATAGCACTAGCTTGTGTAGCCATAACTGATAAGCCAATAGTCCACCATTTAGAGGTGTTCCCGCCTTTTAAATAATCTTGTACATTACGGCTGCCTCGTGTTTGGTATGTTCCGTAAGCTACTATGGCTATTAGTGTAAAGCAAAGTACGGCCCAATCGATCCAATTTAAAGTTTCCATAAATTAAAAGGCTTTTGTAATTAAATAAAACAGAATAAAATAGATGGCGTTGGCAATTAAAACTACAGAATATAATTTTAACCAAACTGGTTTTTTGGGTTGATTTTCTTCCATAATTAATCGTTTAGTTTTGCTTCTTGTTTTAAATCTTCTTTACCAATAGAAAGCATGTTTGCAAACAGTCTATAAGCACCAGAAACACCAGCAGGGAATTCTCTAAAAAAGCTTAAGCCAGTATAAATAAAGTAGCCATTACCGTGTTTAGCAACAAGTAAACTTCCTTTTTTATCGGTTTCACCTTTATCATGCATAGATAAAATAGGAGTAAAGGCAGGTGCCCAATTACTTGGGAAATATAAACCACGTTCTTGCGTCCAACCTTCAAAATCGTGTTGTGTAATTTTGTTAGGGTAATTTAAAACGGGATGTTCAGGGTTTAAAAATGTAACTTCTGCTGTTTCATCGGTAACTCTATCACGAGAAAGTGTAATATCAAAAGGTGCTAAATTATCAACTTTTAAGCGATGATTGGTGTTGTACTGTACAATCATATTTCCGCCTTGAGCGACAAAATCGAACAATAAATCTTGCTTAAATTTTATTTCTTCAACCGTGTTATAAGCTCTAATACCAACCACAACGGCATCAAAATTACTTAGGGTTTCGGCATTAATTTCGTCTGGTTTTAAAATACGAACTTGATATCCTATTTGTTGTAAACTTTCTGGAACTACATCGCCAGCACCTTGTATGTAGGCAATATTTTCACCCTTCTTTTTAATATCTAAACGTACAATTTTGCTTTCGCTTGGTAGTAAAACCGTTTGGAAGGGAATATGGTCGTAATCAATTTCAATTAGTTCTTTGGTGTAATCTTTAGCGTCAATGTGAACCATAGGGCTAATAGTACCTTCACTTTGGTTTTTAGGAGGAATTACAGTGAAAACTAAGGTTTGCTCTTCGCCTTTATTTTTAATTGAAATTTTTTGGCTTTTAGGAAATATGCTCCAGTCTTTTGGATGACAAATTTCTACAGATCCTTCTAAGTCATTTCGGCCAGCTTTTACTACAACGGAAATATCGTGCTGTGCATCAGAATTTAAAATAATAACCTTTTCGGTGATTTTAGCAGATACTTCTGGGATAATTTCAAACGGACGATACAATTCACCTTTTTCTGGTTTAGAAAAACGATAAACCACATTTTTAGTGAACGTAATAGGTGTATTATTTATAAGAAGATTAAAATCTACTTGGTAAACTCTAGGTGTTTCGGGTAAACCAATTAAACTCGTATCATCTACTTGATACATACCTAAAGTTCCTTTTTTAGTTAACCAATAAGGTGTAGTAGGTGTTTGATGGCTACCAACTTTAAAGGTTTCTTTGAAGTTGAATTTGGTGTTTTCTGTTAATTCAATATGTTTAGAAATATTTACACTATTGGCATTTTTAATGCTTTCCAGTCTAATATTTTGATTGCTTCGGTTTAAAACTTCAAGATCTAAGGTTACGGTTTCGTTTTGAGTTGCCCACGGTGTTTCTGCCGATGCTTCTAAATATAAACCAGCACACATCGATATAATCGACTTTAACGCTTTTGTTTTTTGAGTTTTCCAGTGTTCGTTTTCTATGTTTTGAAGTAATTTATAGGCTTCAATTAATTGCGGAAGATGCTGGGACGGATCTTTAAAATTGAAATTATCCTCCACTTCATATAAAATATCTCCAATAGCTTTTCCGCCTTTTACACGATTCCATGAGGTGTCAATACCTTCAAAAATATCTTTGTTTTCACCTAGAGGATCACCTTTTAAAAACTCAATGTATTCGTTTTGCGATCCACGATCTAACACACGACCAAAACCTTGACATAAATGCTGACTTCTAGCTTGTGCCGCAACCTCGTTATTCGATAAGCCTTTTAACGGATAGTACACACCAATATCAAAAGTTAGCATGTTGCTTTTGTCAACAGCATTAAATTTTTCTTCGCTACCATATGCCCACCAACTTGTATTGTAAAATAGGCGTTTTGGTTGCCATAAATCGGTTTGTTTTAATTGATCGGGATAAGCCGTATTTTTGTTTGCTAAATCAAAAGCTTCTAAACTTAAAATGGCAGAACTGGTGTGATGACCATGTGTGCTGCCCGGAGTTCTATGGTCGAACCTGTTAATAATAACATCGGGTTTAAACTGGCGAATGGCTAAAACTACATCGCTTAAAACTTGATCTTTATTCCATATTTCTAAAGTTTCATCGGGATGTTTAGAGTAACCAAAATCGTTAGCTCTAGAGAAAAATTGTTCGCCACCATCTACACGTCTTGCAGCTAGTAATTCTTGAGTTCTAATAACACCTAATAGTTCTCTTATTTCTGGGCCAATAAGGTTTTGTCCGCCATCGCCACGTGTTAAAGATAGGTAGGCTGTACGAGCTTTAACTTCATTAGACATGTATGAAATTAATCGGGTGTTTTCATCATCGGGATGAGCAGCAACATATAATACCGAACCTAAAAAGTTGAGTTTTTCAATAGATTCGTAAATCTCGGTAGATGTTGGTGTTTTGGGTTTTTGTGCTTGTAAAAATGAAACAGTAAAAACTAGTAATATAAAATAATACTTCGTGCTTTGCATAAAAAAGGTAGTTAGCTAAGCTCCAAATATAGCAAAGATTGAAAGGGTTTAAGTTGGTTTTAATGTTTCTTTAACTTTATGTTTTTATATGAGGAAGTCTATTGAGTTTTTAGACATATTTTGAAGGTTTACAACCATTTTTTCTTCTTAAAATAAATAAGCATTCCTATAAAAATAACAATCATTACACCCCAAAGAATAAAATAAGAATGTTGATAGTGGAGCTCTGGAATATAGTCGAAATTCATACCATAAATACCAGCAATAAAGGTTAAAGGAATAAAAATGGAAGCCATAATGGTAAGTACTTTCATTACCTCATTCATTTTATTACTAATGGTTGTCATGTACATATCCATTAAACTCCAAATCATCTCGCGGTAAATATCTATGTTTTCTGAGACTTGAATAAGGTGATCGTAAACATCACGATAGTAGTTAAGTGTTTGTTTAGAAATTAAAGCATTGTCACTTTTTTCAATACGATTTATTACTTCGCGAAGCGGAAAAATAGCGCGGCGTACTTTTAGTATTTCACGTTTTAGATTTTGGATATTCTGACTGACGTCATCTGTGGCATTTCCGTTAAAAATATCAGTTTCAAAATCTTCAATTTTATCACCTAAGATCTCAATAATATTAAAATAGTAGTCGACCACAGCATCTATTAAAACATAGAGCAAATAATCGGATTCCATGGTTCTTACGCGTCCTTTTGCTGTTCTAATACGCTCTCGAACGGCATCAAAAACATCTCCTTCAGATTCCTGGAAGGATAAAACATGGTTTTTCCCTAAAATAAAACTGACTTGTTCCGATATTATTTTTTCATCTTTATCATAATACAACATCTTTAAAACAACGAAGAAATAATCTTCGTATTCATCAATTTTCGGACGTTGCGAGATGTTTACAATATCTTCTAAAACTAAAGGGTGGAAATCGAAATGTTTAGCTAGTTTTTCAATTTCCTTAACATGGTTAAGTCCATTTAGATTAACCCATGTAATAGAATCACTGCCTTTAAACTGAAAGGTTTCCGAAACATCGGTTAAATGTTTTTCTGTAAATTGAGTTTCATTATAATCGAAAACTTCAATAAAGAGTTTTTCTGAAGATTTTGAACCTGTATAAATGGCTGTTCCCGGTACTTGACCTGCTTTTTTCTTGTAGTTATGTTTTCTAGTCTTAGCCATTAAAAATTGTATTTAGATAAAGATATAAATATAAATAATTTAAATAGCATCAACACCATCATCAACAGTCTCGTCTATAGCATCTTTTTGTATTAAGGTAACGGCCTTTTGTAGCATTAAGTTATTAGGGTATGTTACTAAGTTTCCATTATCTAATCTTAAATGAATTTGAAAGGCTCTAATGTCTTCAATAATAGCTTTTATAGGGAAATCTTTATCATGAATTTCAATTTTATCACCCACTTTATACGGGAAGTTGAAAAACATAATAATACCAGAAGTAATGTTACTTAAAATAGACCAAATTGCAAATAACGCAATACCGATAACGGCAAAAACAGAAGAAAAAACAACAGCTAAATCATGTACTTGTGCCCCGAATATAAAGGATTCTATTAAAATAGCAATTAAAAATAAAGTTACGGTTATGTAACGTCTAATTAAGCGTATTCTAGCATCGTTTATACCACTTGTGTGTCCAATTTTTGTAATAGCAAAATGGATTAAGGATCTAATGATTAACAAAACAACAAGCACAATAGCTGTGTTTATTAATTCATTTTTAAACGTTTCAAAAAACTGCATGTTTTAAGGTTTTAAAATTTGCTGCAAATATACGCTAGAAAGCAAAGCAAGACGGGTTTATCTTTGTTTTTAAGCGGGTTGCTCGGCAAGCTTGTTTAAGGTTTGATAAACCAAATGCGTTGGTAAGCCCATAACGTTAAAATAAGAACCTTCGAGCTTGGTAACACCAACTTGTCCAATCCATTCTTGAATACCGTAAGCACCTGCTTTATCAAAAGGTTTAGCTGTTTTTATGTAATACAGAATCTCTTCGTCTGTAAAATCTTTAAAACTTACTTTAGTAACGGAGTAAAGTGTTTTAGATGTTGTTTTTGTTGTAAAACAAACCGATGTAATTACCTCGTGCGTGGCATTACTTAAAGATTTCAAAATTTGGAACGCATCAGCTTCATCCGTTGGTTTGCCTAAAGCTTTGTTGTTATGCCAAACTATGGTGTCGCTGGTTATTAAAATATCATTTGGTTGCAATTCATCTTTAAAGGGGGCCGCCTTTAATTGCGCTAAATAATCGCTAATTTCAAAATGCGTTAATCTATTTGGGAATTCTTCTTTAACAGGCTTTAGCCTTATTTCAAAATCTAAACCAAGATCTTTAAAAAATTGCTGCCTACGTGGCGACCCTGAAGCTAGAATAATATTGTAATTTTTAAGTTTCTCTTTAAGCATATGTTTAAAAGTTTCAGCGTGAACAACTGAGGTATATTAGTAGTTAATAAAACCTATTTATTTACGGTTTTACACGTGTATTCCAAAACTATTAGGAATCGTTTAATTTTTCAAGTTAAAATAGTAAATTAACAAGGAAAGTACGCCAAAAAACATCACCAATTTTATTAAACTACTTATTAAGTGATAGTCTTTTTTCGATTTAGCACTAAACAATTTAATACTTGTAAAAATTAGCGGACCTACAATAAAAAAGACAAAGTAACCCGTAGAAAGCATATCTTTATATAGCGAGTTTACAATGTAGTAAATAAGAATTAAAACCGGAATTAACGATAGCACAAACAAAACATTACCCGTTCTATCTCTACCAATAGCAATAGGTAAGGTGTTCATGCCTGCTTTGTAGTCACCATCAATATCTTCCACATCTTTGGCTATTTCTCGTATTAAATTGAGTAGAAATGCAAACACGGCATAATCAAAAATAATTTTAAAAAATGTAAGTTGAATGTCCCTGTTCTCTAAAGTAAGTGCGGGCAGTAGTTCAAAAATACCAACAATTAAAACACTTAGAGCAACAAGAATGGAAATTACAATGTTACCTATTAAAAGTGTCCGTTTTAAATAAGTAGCATAAACGTATAGCAAAGCCGAAATAATAACAAAAAGGGAGAAAAAAGCACTTTTACCAACAGCGTGAGATAAGTAAAAACCAACGCCAACGCCAATAAAATTTAAGACTATAAAAAGGTTGTAAGCCGTTTTTTCGGAGATAGAATTGCCAACAATAAGTTTATGTGGCTTATTTACAAAATCGGTTTCAATATCGTAAATATCATTAATAATATTTCCTGCGGCGGCAATACAAATAGTAGCAAAAATTAAAAGAGAAATGCCAATGCCATCCAAACTAATAGCAACCCCAAAAGGTTCTAGAAGCGCATACTTAACTAATAATTGCGTTAAGGCAATCATTAATAAATTCTTCCATCGAATAAGATTTAAGACGTTAAGCATTTATGAAATAAAATGAATAATTAAAAAAGTAAAACTGCGAGGTCGGATAATGAAATTTACAAATTAGTCAAACTGTGCGCTATAAAAACCGCTCCATTTTCCTTGTACTTTCAAAACCTGTTCAATAACATCACGCACCGCGCCCTTTCCGCCTTTTTTATGCGAAATATATTTAGAAATACTCTTAATTTCCGGAACAGCATCTTGCGGACAGCAAGGCAGGCCAATACCTTTCATTACGGGGTAATCAGGAATGTCGTCGCCCATATAAAGCACGTTTTCCGATTTAATATCATTAGTTGTTAGGTAGTCGTCTAGTTGCTCAATTTTATTTTTCGCACCCAGATAAATATCCTTAATACCTAAACCTTCCAAACGTATACGAACGCCATCATTTTTTCCGCCAGAAATAATGCATAAGTTATAACCCTTATCCACGGCAGATCTAATAGCATAGCCATCTTTAACGTTCATGGTTCTTAACATTTCACCGTTGGTTAAAACCGAAACCGTACCATCGGTAAGTACACCATCTACATCAAAAACAAAGGTGGTAATATGTTCCAAATACTCTTTATAGCTTTTTTCTTCCATGTGTTTTCTGTATTGATGCTGTAAGCAGTTCGTAAATCTTTTTATGTTCAATATTGTTATCCAATATTTTTAAATGTTTTTTAATTGTTTTTTTGTCGTGGCGTTTTGCTGGGCCAGTTTGTGCTCTAAAAGGCGATAAATGCTCAATTTTTTTAGCAGTTTCTAAAATCAATGGCTTTAAAATATCAAACTCGGCCCCTTCGCTCTCCGTAATTTCATGACCAATTCTATATAACTGATTCGTGAAATTATTAACAAAAACCGCAGCCAAATGTAACACGCGCCTTTGGTCGCTATTTACCTTCTGTATAGGGCCACCTAAACTTAAGGCTAATTCCTTTAACATTGGGTAACTATCCTTGTAAATTGTTTCAATACACATCGGCACATTTGCAAAATCAAGTTCTGCACCTTTAGTAAAACTTTGTAACGGGTAGAGTACACCACGTCTGTGTTTTTTATCTAAATCGTAAACCCCAACACCTCCAGAAGTATGCACAACCACACGATCTTCAAACGGAAGTTGTTCCGATAATTCTGCAATAGCATCATCACTAACCGCCAAGATATACACATCGGCAACCTTTAAATTCGATAAATCGTCCGTAATATCAACCTCATTGCTATGCTCCGAAATCGAATCTAAACTCCTGTTATACCATTGAGAAACAGTTACATTATCTGCCTCGCGAAAACCTCTATACAAATGGCTAGCTACATTGCCAGCTCCTAAAATTACTACTGAAATCATCTTGCAAAAATACTAAGCAATTACCAATTTCAAATTAATAAATCAAAATAATTTGCGCGTGCCCCAAGGGTCGGGCTATCACTACTCGCTCCCTTCTAAGGTCGGGGAGCTCAAACAGGCCGTTCAATCCCTCACGCCTTATCCGCCAAGTCTTGGGTTTTCATTAAAACACAGCTTTCCAAAACACTTTAGTAACACGGTTTGCTGTTAAAGAATAAAAAGTATTCATATTAATGTAATCGCCTATTGAGAAGAGATAAGTATTAAAATAAATCTTAAATTTGAATTATGAAAAAAGACCTAGAAACCCGCGACGATATTTACTTATTGGTGTCATCCTTTTACATAAAAGTAAGGAAAGACGAGGTGTTAGCGCCTTTTTTTAACGATGTTATAAAAGATTGGGATGCGCACCTAGAGCGTTTAACAACCTTCTGGGAAGCCAGTCTGTTTTTAAAAACGAAATACACAGGCAATCCTTTAGAAACGCATATTAAAGTAGATGCCGATAATAAAAACACAATTACTGAGCAGCATTTCGGACTTTGGTTAAACCTATGGCTAGAAACCATCGATGAACTTTTTGAAGGCGATTTTGCTCAAAACGCCAAATTTAAGGCACGTAAAATGGGCTCATTCTTATATCTAAAAATTTTTGAAGCTAGAATGGGGTAGTGCCTCATGTTTTTGGCTTTCATTTTTCATCTAAATCAATATTAAATGAAGTAAGATATTCTTAGCGCGTTTCTACCTACTTTATTCCAATATTTTATAACAGTTTTAACACTTAAGAATAAACTTAAATCCTTAAATTTGCACGACCTTAAAAAGGCCTTTATCATGCAAAAAAAACTAGCCAACATTCTTTTCTCAACACGTTTAACTTCAGTTTTATTTATTGCTTTTGCGGCGGCCATGGCAACCGGTACATTTTTAGATGCCGGACAAGATATGTCTCCAACGCCATACTCACGTAATTTAATTTACAATACATGGTGGTTTGAAGGTATTATGGTGTTTTTCGTGATTAACTTTTTAGGTAATATAGTTCGTTTTAGATTGTACAAAAAAGAAAAGTGGGCAACGTTCATTCTTCACTTAGCATTTATATTTATACTTATAGGTGCATTTATTACGCGTTACGCAAGTTTTGAAGGCATGATGGCTATTCGTGAAGGTGACACAGAAAATTCGTTTCTTTCTCAAAAAACATATATAACAACTTACGTAGATGGTGATTTTCTAGTAGATGGAGTAGCGCAACGTCGTGTTTTAGAAACCGAAGTAGATTTTTCTGGGCGTTTAGAAAACGATTTCAATTTAAATACAGAATACAACAAACAACCTATAAATATAAAATTAGAGAAGTTTATTGTTGGGGCAGAAGAAGATATTATTCCTGACGAAAACGGAGAGTCTTATTTAAAAATAGTAGAAGCAGGAACTAGTGGGCCGCATAATCATTTCTTAAAAGTAGGTCAAGTATCTAGTGTTCACAATGTGTTATTTGCATTAAATAAACCAACCGATGGAGCTATAAATATTACTTTAGAAAACGATAATCTAACTATTAATTCGCCTTTCGATGGTGAATACATGACCATGGCAACACGTGCTCAGGGTTTACTTGTAAAAGATAGTATACAGCCTTTAATTTTACGTTCTCGATATGTTATTGGGAACATGCAAATTGTATTTCCAAAACCTGTTGTTAAAGGTGTTTTTGATGTAGTTAAAAAAGCACAATTTCTTAAAAATGATGAAGATGGTGTGGTGTTGAAAGTAACCGCCAACGGAGAAACTAAAAGTGTTGGTTTACTCGGAGGTAAAGGTACTAACAGTAGTTTTAAGCAAATTAAAGTAGGGGGATTAGATTTTGCTTTTAAATATGGATCTAAAAAAATTGAATTGCCATTTTCTATTAAATTGAACGATTTTGAGGCCGAACGCTATCCTGGAACAGAAAGAGGTTACTCTGCATATTCTAGTGAGGTTACGGTTTTAGATGAGCGTGAAGAAGATTTTGATTACAAAATTTTTATGAATAATATTTTAGATCATGATGGGTATCGCTTTTTTCAATCGGGTTTTGATCCAGATGAAAAGGGAACTATACTTTCTGTAAACCATGATTATTGGGGATCATTAATTACCTATATTGGTTACTTTATGCTTTATTTTGGCATGATGGCTATTTTGTTTTCTAAGCATTCTCGTTTTGGCGATTTAGAAAAACAACTCAAAAAGTTAAAAGCTAAAAAAGCTAAGACTTTGGCAGTTGTGCTATTATGTTTTGGATTGCAAGGTTTTGCTCAAGAGCATTCGGCAAACGATGGGCACAACCACAGCAACAAGCCAACAAAAACACAGATAGATTCTGTTTTAAGAGCTAATATTACTCCAAAAGAACATGCCTCTGAATTTGGAAATTTGGTTATTCAGGATTTAAGCGGACGTATGATGCCTGTAAACACTTATGCATCGGAAATGCTTAGAAAATTAAGCAAGCATGACTCTTATGAAGAGTTTGATGCTAATCAAGTGTTTCTGTCTATTCAAGAAAGTCCACAGTTATGGTACAATGTGCCAATTATTTATTTAAAAACTAAAAAAGCCGATTCTATTCGCCATATGATTGGTGTAGATTTAGATGAGCAATATGCCACGTTAGCGGATTTTTTCACCGAAAGGGGAGAATATATTTTAGCGCCTTATTTAGATGAAGCCTACAAAGCACAAGTGCCAAATGGTTTTCAGAAGGAATTTAAAGAAGCCGATCAACGTGTAAACTTATTGTTTAATACAGTTGAAGGACGTTCATTAAAAATATTCCCAATTCCAAATGATGATAACCACAAATGGATTTCTAATTTCGAATTCAAAGAAGATCCAACCGTTATAAAAGATTCACTTTACAACAATTTTGTGAAAAGCGGATTCCTGGCATATTTATATACTTTAAATGCTGCTAAAAAATCTGGAGATTTCTCTGAAGCTTCAAAACTTCTAAAGGCTTTTAAAGATACACAGCACAGATATGGTGGTTCGGTAATGCTTAGCGATCAAAAAGTAAAAACAGAAGTTCTATATAATAAGTACGATATTTTTAAAAAATTATTTAGCTGGTACATGTATGCAGGTACAATAATGTTTGTCTTGTTAGTTTTTCAAATATTTAAATCACATAGTAAAGGTTTAAGCACGGCAATTAAAGTATTCAAGTTTATCGTTATCGGTTTGTTTGTGCTGCATACAGCAGGTTTAATTGTACGTTGGTATTTGTCTGGTCACGCGCCGTGGAGTGATGCCTACGAGTCTATGATTTATGTAGCTTGGGCTACTATGTTGTTTGGATTACTGTTTGGAAGAAAGAGTGATTTAACCATGGCTTCTACCGCTTTTGTAACCGCAATGATTTTAATGATTGCGCATTGGAACTGGATGGATCCTGCTATTGCTAATTTACAACCGGTTTTAAATAGTTATTGGTTAATGATACACGTGGCAGTAATTGTTGCGAGTTATGGACCATTTACATTAGGTATGATTTTAGGTGTGGTGTCGTTATTCTTAATGATTTTCACCAATAAGGAGAATAAAGAAAGAATGCTCCTTAATATTAAGGAGTTAACAGTAATAAACGAAATGGCCTTAACCGTAGGTTTGGTTATGCTTACCATAGGGAACTTTTTAGGAGGTATGTGGGCTAATGAAAGCTGGGGACGTTATTGGGGTTGGGATCCAAAAGAAACTTGGGCACTTATTAGTATCATGATTTATGCCTTTGTAATACACATGCGTTTAGTACCAGGATTACGCGGACGTTGGTTTTTTAACCTTTGTTCTATAATCGCTTTTGCAAGTATATTAATGACGTATTTTGGAGTAAACTTCTACTTAGCAGGTTTACATAGCTACGCTAGTGGCGATCAAATTGTAAGCGTTAAGTTTATACTTATTGCTTGTGCAATTGTAGCTGTACTTGGGGCTTTTGCTTACCGAGGGCATGTAAAATATTATAAAAAATAGAATAGGCAAGAATTTTAATCTTGTCAATAAAAAAAGCAGTATTTCATAAGTTATGAAATACTGCTTTTTTATGAAGTAAATTAATGCTTCCTAAGTGTTTTTGCTAGCAATAAAAATACTAACAAGACCTTGTTCTTAAGGTCTACCTTTTAATCTTTTTTCAATTTTTTGTTTAACTGCAGTCAATCGCTTCATTAAGTCCATTATTTCTTGGTCTTTATCAACCTTGTATACGTCGTTTAGACTTAAAATAAGGTCTTTAACCTCTCTCGAAGCTTCTATTCGTTCACTGGTAGTTTTAAAAGTATGTTTGCGTTGTTCAAATTCAACCGCTTTTTCAATTAGTTCCATATATAATAATCGTTTTTCTAGTAATTTTTTTGGAGTAAAACACATTGTGTATTATTCACAATTCGACAATATAATAAAATATTATAAATTTTTTGATTTTACAGCAAAAATTTAGCTAAATTTTAATGATTGAGAGGGTTATATATTCAAATTAAGGGTTTTTATAGTTTATTCTGAAAAAAAAAGAGTTGTTTATAGAACTTATCAAAATGGTATTTTTTACCTTATTTAAAGCTTTTTTACTAATATTATTTTTTTAAGCTTTTGTTAACAATTATCGGTCTTTTGATGTGTAATTTTATAGCATATTAATAATCAAAACTAAGATGAAAAAACTACTATTAATTTTATTAGCATTTACTACGGTTTACACAGTAAATGCACAGATTGAAACGCCACAACCAAGTCCAAAAGCAAAATTTGAGCAAAAAGTGGGATTAACGGATATTACTATCGAATATTCTAGACCGGGAGTTAAAGGACGTAAAGTTTTTGGAGATTTAGAGAGCTTTGGAACTATTTGGAGAACAGGAGCAAATGAGAATACTAAAATAACATTTAGTAATGATGTTGAAGTTGCAGGAAAAGCATTAAAAGCTGGTACCTATGCTTTATTTACACGATTAATTTCGGCTACAGAATGGGAGTTTCTTTTTTACACCGATACTAATAATTGGGGAACACCTCAAAATTGGGATGATAGCAAAGTAGCTGTATCTGCAAAAGTAGCTGTAGAACCAATTCCGTTTGTAGTAGAGACATTTACTATTGATATTAATAGTATAACTAATAATGGAGCTAAGCTTGAGTTACTTTGGGAGAACTCTTATGCTGCAGTACCATTTACTGTTCCTACAGAGCAAACCGTTTCAAAAGCTATCGATAAAGTAATGGCTGGTCCTGGTGAAGGAGATTATTATGCTGCAGCTGCTTATTATTTAGCTGAAGGAAAAGACATGAAAAAAGCAACAGAATGGATTGATAAAGCTGTTGAGATGACTAAAGATAATCCTCGTTTTTATTACTTACGCAGACAAGCATTAATTCATGCTGCAAACGGTGATAAAGCAGGTGCTATTAAAGCTGCAAAAGAATCATTAGTTTATTCTAAGAAAGCCGGTAACGATGGTTATATTAAAATGAACACAGCTTCTTTAAAAGAATGGGGTGCTATGTAAAATAGTTTTACTGTGTGTAATTAACAGGCCTTAATTATAATATTGAAAAACTCAACGGTACTATATCGTTGAGTTTTTTTATGTTTAGAATTTGGGGGTGGTAAGCTATTTAAATATTGATTTTGTTATCAAAGTTAAATAATTATTAAACCAATTGGAATATTCATTCCAATTGGTTTATATTTGCAATGTGAATAAGAAAGAATCCATATTATTAGCAGCTCTTAGCCTTCTTACAGAAAAAGGAGTTCATAATACACCTATGTCAGCTATTGCAAAAGCAGCAGGTACAGGCATGGGAACTATTTATAACTACTTCCCAAACAAAGAGTTATTGATCAATGAGATTTATGTAAATATAAAGGAAAGTGAAAAATCTGTTTTTATAGACTTTAGTTTAGAGAAGCCCATTAAATCACAGTTTGAGAATTATTTCAGTTCAATTATTGACTTTTTTATCAATAATCCATCATATTTTAAATTTATGGAGCAATTACAAGCTTCACCCATAATCACTGACGAAAGTAGGACAGTGGGTGAGAAATCAGTAGCTCCTGTATTAAATTTATTAGTGAAAGGAAAAGAAGAACGTATTATCAAAAATATTGAAATAGATGAAATGCTAATATTCATTGGTGGTGCTATTTTATCCTATTTAAGATGGTATTTTAATCAACCCGAAGTAAAACCGGTATCTCTTGAAAACCAAATACGAATGGTTTGGGACGCAATTAAAGAGTAAAAAAAATTTATTTAACAACTGGAGTGAATATTCATTCCATAAAATTTAGTTATGAAAAAAAGCATATTAATTACAGGAACGTCAACAGGTGTAGGATTCGAAAGTTCAATTCTATTTGCGAAGAACAATTACAAGGTTTATGCAACCATGCGAAATCTAAAAAAGGCAGAAGCATTAAAAAAGAGAATAGAAGAAGAAAATTTAGACATTGAATTGTTATCTTTAGATGTAACAAGCATCGAATCTATTCAATCTGCTGTTAATATCATTATAGAGAAAGATGGTAAAATAGATGTGTTGCTAAATAATGCAGGAGCAGGTTTTGCAAAAACTACCGAACAATCTACAGAAGAGGAAATTAGATGGGTTACCGAAGTTAATTACCATGGTGTTGTATTCTGTACGCAAGCCGTGCTCCCTTTTATGAGAAAACAAAAAAGTGGTCAAATTATTAGTATCACTTCAGTTGGTGGTTTAATTGGGCAGCCTTTTAATGAGTTATATTGTGGAGCCAAATTTGCTGTAGAAGGCTTTATGGAGGGTTTGGCGACTTACGTTAGTGATGCTTTCAATATTAAAATTACATGTGTAGAACCAGGAGGAATAGCTACCGAGTTTATGACATCTGCTATTGAAAAAACAGCTAAAGAGGGACAATTCGCAACAGGTGAATATTTACCAATTTTTGAAAGATATATGGCAGGAAATCAAAAAAGAGCTGAAGAAAGCACAGAGCAAGTTTACCAAACAGGCGCCGAAGTTGCCAATGTGGTTTTAAATGTGGCACAAAATGAAAACCCACCATTAAGAATTCGAACTTCGCAATGGGCTGAAGATTTTTGTGAATTAAAAACAAAAGCAGATCCGGATGGAACTAAAATCGTGAACCAAATAAAAAATAGCTTTCTATAAATACTACTTATGAAAATAATATATTGGTCCTCTACAGTAATAGTTTCTGTTTTTCTTCTGCTAAGTTCTTATTCTTATATCTTTAGTAAAAGCACCATTGATGGGATTAAGGAATTAGGTTTTCCTGATTTTTTTAGAATAGAATTAGCAGTGCTTAAATTTATAGCTGCAATTTTATTAATAATACCAATGGCACCGTTACAATTGAAAGAATGGACTTACGCAGGGGTAGGCTTGTTTCTTCTAACCGCATTAGTCGCTCATATCAAGCATAAAGATTCAATTTTTATAATGGTATTGCTAGTTGTTTTAATGGGGGTTTTAATGGTTTCAAATATTTATATGAATAAATACAGTAGATAATGCACCGTAAAATAAATTATTAGTGCAAGCCTACTTTTGGTTAAGCTTGTACATTTTCAAACAGGTAATTTTAGCTAAATTAGATGTTTAAACTCATAACAATTTTTATAATTAGTCTACTTTTACAACCTATATGGATTCATTAACTCAAATTGTATTAGGAGCCGCTATTGGCGAGGCTGTTTTAGGTCGGAAAGTTGGAAATAAAGCTATGCTTTATGGTGCTATCGCGGGTACTATTCCAGATTTAGATGTGTTTGCCTCATTTTTTACAGACACAGTTTCTGCGCTTGCCATACATCGCGGATTTACACATTCTATTGTGTTTTCCGTGCTTTTTGCTCCTATTTTCGGGTGGCTTGTTTCTAGGTATGAAACGTATAAGAATTTTAAAGATTGGTCTTGGTTGTTCTTTTGGTCGTTTGTTACGCATCCTATTTTAGATGCACATACCACATGGGGAACTCAGTTGTTTTGGCCTTTCGATTTACGTTTGGCTTTCAAGAATATTTTTGTTATCGATCCGTTATACACCATACCTTTTTTAGTTTTTTTAATTTTGGCTATGCGCCAAAAGCGTACCACCAAAAAACGACGCTTGTATAACAACATGGGCTTAATTTTAAGCACATCTTATTTAGTGATAACTTTGCTTTTAAAATGGGTTTCTTATACTAAATTTGAAGCTGCTTTAAACAATCAAAACATTGCATATTTAGAAATTGATACGAGACCTTCACCTTTAAACACCATACTTTGGAGTGCAAATGTGCAAACTGAAGATGCTTATTTGCTTGCTAATTATTCGTTTTTTGACACACAACCCATCACTTTTGAAAGCTATCCTAAAAATCATGAATTATTAGGTAATCTTGTTGAAGACGAAAGTGTAAAACGTATGATTGCTATTTCCGAAGGCTGGTATACTATCAATAAAAAAGATAATGTGCTTTATTTTAATGATTTACGATTTGGATTGTTGAGTTTAACGCCCAAGGCTGAAAATTTTGTATTTAAATATAGAATGGATGTTGATGTTTCTGGAAAGGTTACTTTTACTGAAGAACCTAAAGATAATCGTGATGGAAAAAAGCTAATTTCTGAATTATGGCAGCGATTAAAAGGAAATTAATTTCAGTTTTTTTAGTAAAACATCACCATTTTTTCGTGTAAATCTTTTTCAGTTAATTTCTTTCGCATTTGATATAAGAAATCTTTGCTATTTTGAATATCTTGTCAATCAAAATTAAAAATCTCATGAATATTACTGCTGCATATACCGATCTATACCAAATCACAATGGCTCAAGTCTATTTTGAAACCAAACCCGATGGACGAGCGGTATTCGATTATTATTATCGACATAATCCATACAACAGTGGCTATTCCATTTTTGCTGGATTGGAAGATGTATTGGATATTCTTGAAACTTTGAAGTTCTCAGATTCAGATATTTTATATTTAAAAGAAAAAGGCTTCGAAAATGAATTTTTAGAGTATTTGAAAAACTTTAGATTTAGAGGAAATATTCGTTCTAGTAAAGAAGGTGATGTTGTATTTCCAAATCGCCCGATATTACAGGTGGAAGCTAATATTATTGAGGCTCAAATTATAGAAACCGTTTTACTCAATATTCTTAATTTTCAAACTTTAATAGCAACTAAGGCGAGTAGAATTAGGCGCAGTGCTAAAGATGAAATTCTATTAGATATGGGCTTACGTCGCGCTCACGCCACGGGTGGTTATTATGCTTCTCGAGCAGCTGCTATTGGCGGTTTTGATAGTACAAGTAACGTTAAAGCAGCCGAAGATTATAATATTCCATCATCTGGTACTATGGCACACTCGTTTATTCAAAGTTACGATAGCGAATTAGAAGCTTTTAGAGATTTTGCAAAAGTGCGTCCAGAAAACTGTGTGCTTTTAATAGATACTTATAATACGCTTAAACTAGGACTTCCAAATGCGATTAAAGTAGCAAAAGAAATGGAAGAAAGAGGCGATAAATTGTTAGGAGTACGTTTAGATAGTGGTGATTTAGCGTACTTATCTAAAAAAACAAGAACAATTTTAGATGAAGCTAACTTGGAGTATGTAAAAATTGTAGCGTCTAATCAGTTAGATGAATATGTTATTAAAAGTTTGAAGGAACAAGGCGCACCAATTGATGTTTTTGGAGTCGGCACCAATTTAGTTACCGGTAAACCTGATGCTGCTTTAGATGGTGTTTATAAACTATCGGAGTACAATGGAACGCCAAGAATTAAACTTTCTGAAAATATTATAAAGGTGTCATTACCTTTTAAAAAGCAAGTTTACCGTATGGTAGATGCTAATGATATGTTTTATGGAGCAGATGCAATTGGACTTTTTATTGAAGATGAGGTTTCCCAAATGGAACACCCTTTTGATATTACTAAAAAATTAGATTTGAGTCCATTTAAACACGAACCACTTTTAGAAATGGTTATGGAAGAGGGAAAAAGAGTAGTGCCAACACGCACGGTTACCGAAATTTCAAAATATTCTCAATCTCGTTTAGAGCAACTTCCTAATGAATATAAGCGTTTTCAAAATCCGCATATTTACAAAATAGGTTTAAGTCCTTCGCTTAAGGAAGAACGTGATGCTTTAATAAAAGAACATAAAATATAAATTGAGCAGAAGAGATTAAAAGCGATACAGAGTTTTTGTTCTTTTAAAACGGTCGATAATAAAAAGTTATATTATGAAAACGCTTCTAATAATTGATGTACAAAACGATTTTATGCCTGGTGGATCGCTTCCCGTTCCCGAAGGTAATCATATTGTACCCGTAATTAATAGTATTCAAAATCACTTCGATTTGGTTGTGGCTACACAAGATTGGCATCCAGAAAATCATATTAGTTTTGCTGCTAATCATGAAGGGAAATCTAATTTTGATGAAATTCAAGTTCATGGAAAACCACAAATCTTATGGCCTGTTCATTGCGTGCAAGGCACTTTAGGTGCAGAACTTCATGCCGATTTAAAGACTAAAAGTTATGAAGCTATTTTTAGAAAAGGAACAGATAAAAGTATTGATAGTTATAGCGCTTTTTATGATAACGGACATTTAAAATCGACTGGCTTAGCAGGTTATTTAAAGGAAAAGGGCACTACAGAACTTTACTTATCCGGATTAGCATCGGATATTTGTGTTTATTTTTCTATTTATGATGCTGTTGAAGCTGGATTTGATTGCTTTTTTATTGAAGATGCTTCTAAAGCACTCGATAATGAAGGGTTTGTTGCTATAATGGAAAAAATGATTGCTATGGGCGTGAAAATTATAAATTCTGAAACTATTTAAATCCTTTTTATTCTGAAGAATAATTATAGGTTTTTAGAATTTCTTATAAATTTAATGATCAAGTTTTTTGAGCCTGATAAATAATTCTCGTCCTGCTCTTGTTTGATGAGAATTATAGCATCCATTCATCAATGAAACATCAAAATAAGGTTTGAAATATTCTAAATATTCAGCTTTAGAACCACCAAAAGGCGGGCGTGTTTCATTTAAAGGTACATTGAACAATAAGCCTATAATTAGTCCTGTTTTGTTCAATAAGTTAAAGGCTTTTTCCGCGTAAGCGTGTCTTAAATTAGGGTTTATGGCGCAGAAAAAAGTTTGTTCCATTATGATATCGAATACCATATCAATATCGAAAAAATTACCATGAATAAGATGATTTTCAGGAAAAGATGGAACTCTTAATTTTAAATTTTCTAAGGCCGTTTTCGATAAATCTATAACATAAACATGTTTAAAACCTTTGTTGTGTAGATATTCGGCTTCATGAGAATTACCACCACCCGGAATTAAAATTTTTAAATCTTTATTGGTTAAACCATCGAAATAAGCTTTCAAAGGCGGAGATATTTCACCTAAATCCCAACCTGTATCATGTAACTTGTATCTGTTATCCCAAAAAACTCTCGGTTAAATCCATTAATACGATGCGGTAATAACATTAATAAGTTCGCTTTTTTGAAGTACGCCAGATTGTCTCCAAACTTGTTTTCCTCTTTTAAACAAAAGCATAGTAGGTACGCCTCTTACTTGGTATTTTTCAGCAATAGCTTTATTTTTATCAACATCAATTTTAATAATAGAAACTCTGTCTTTTAAATTATCTTTTACGTCTTTTAGAATAGGAGTCATCATTTTACAAGGTCCACACCATTCGGCATAAAAATCTACTAATACGGGAGTTTCTTGGTTTATTAATTCTGAAAATTTGTTCATACCTTACTTTGTTTTATTTATCGAAAGTAATATTCCAAATACCTCTAACTTCATTAATTTGATAACCGATGGCTTTATCCTGTGGGTATAAATTATTTAGTTTCAATAATACCGGGTTTTGAATGTCGCTATTTGGTTTTCCGTGACATTGTAAGCACATGGTATTTGTAGAAATAGGTAAGTACACCTGTACTTTACTGTCTGTTAAGTCTACTATGGGTTTTGGTTCTATATTATTTTCAATATCGTTTTTAAAGGCCTTAATATACGCTAATTCTTTTTTATTTGCTTGATTATTTTGATTTCTAGGTTTATCGGAAACGCGTTTAATTGTTGCATTTTGTGCTACCGACATACTATCGGTTAATGGGTAGGCTTTTATGTTACAAAAAGCGACGGCATCTAATGTGCCTTTTTTTTGAATAGTTCCCATTAAATTTTTACCTAAGACTGCCTTAGTAGCCAATGCATATTTTAGACCGCGCTCGGCATAATTTAATGTATCTGTAGAGGTGTTTTGAATTGATTTTCTCATACTTTGTCCGTTACGTTTGCGCATACTTTGAGGGCGTTGTTTACCTTGCTGTTCATTAAAATGAGCATCAAACCAATCGGGTTGGTCAATATCAAAATCATACATGTAGTCGGCTATTTGCAAGATGGTTTCTTCAGTAAAAGATAGCTTCGGCATAACCCCAAAACGTTTAACAGCACCAAACATTTTAGCATCTTCTGTGTTTGGGTTTTTAGTCCAAGATTGCATGTTTTTAATAAATTCTGCTTTTGTGGTTTGTTTATTGATATAGTGTTTTTTTATTGCAATCATTGGTGGGCCAACTCTGTTTTCCTGACTTGCAGATGGGCTATGGCAAGCGTAACAGTTATTTTCCATGAGCTGTTTTCCTGGATGATTGTTAGATGCTCTAGCTTCATCGAAAGCAGAGTATGCTTTGTTTTTAGAATTATTACAGCTAAAAAGGAATACAATTAATACCGATAAGACTAGTAAGTGCTTCATGTTTATAGTTTTATTTAGTAAACTTACCAGTTGCACAACTCACAAAAGATTTTGCTTTAGTAGTTAAATTATTATGGTCCTCTATAGATGGGTAGCCTAAAGATTTTAGTTTATTTTTTACGGCAAGTGCATCGGCTTCGTTTATGTAATTGAATGATACTTTACTATCATCGGTATGCACAATAATATTTGTAATGTTTTCAATTTCTGCTAATTTTGATGTGATTGTATGCGCGCAGCCACCACATTTTAAGTTTTGCACTATTATTGACGTTTTCATGTTTAATGTGTTTTTCACTGTTTTATTTGTAATTCAATATACCTCCTCTTAGATCGTAGATTTTCATGAAGCCCATACCTGCTAATTTATTAGCGCATCGTTTGCTTCGAGCACCACTTCTACAATATAAGTACACGGCCTCGTTTTTGTTTAACTTGCTAAATTCTAAATTAAATTCTTCTGATGATGAGTCT
The DNA here is from genome assembly GCF_900112395.1 of Algibacter lectus. Taxonomy (GTDB): domain Bacteria; phylum Bacteroidota; class Bacteroidia; order Flavobacteriales; family Flavobacteriaceae; genus Algibacter; species Algibacter lectus. The sequence goes on along the minus strand of NZ_FOLN01000001.1, from coordinate 844,007 downwards.
ATATTTATAGCATTTTGGATGTGTCCGGAATTAAATTCGTCGGGAGTTCTTACATCTACTAATTGCACTTTTTTACTTTGCGTTTGTGCTTTAAATTCTAAAATATCTAGAACTTTAATGATATTATCCTTATCTGATTTAGAGCAAAACAGTGTTGAAAATATTGACATAGTTATAATTTTGTTTCTATTATTAACAGTATAATGGAGTAAAATTAATCTATTAGGCAAGTTTGGTTAGTAACCTTTGTTACATTAAGTATATTGTGACGTTCTGATCTGTAAGTCGCTGTAACAAGAATTAGAGACTCGTTTATTTACCATTCAAAATTTTGGTGTAAATGGTTTTAAAATGTATTAATAATAAGATATTTAAAAACATCTGTTACAGGTATTCTATAGCAGATGCTTTTTTTAAGAAAAAGGATATGTTGTTTACTAATAAACTAGGCGATAACGGCCTCTTTTGTTTTAGTATTTCGTTTACTAAAAGCAATAACAGGTATATCTACTCTAGTTTTTATTTCCTTTACCAAATCTTTACGAAACGGATTATCTAATCTAAACTCATGTTTACGCTCCAGCATGGCTAACATACTAGCATTTTCACTGTTAATTACACTTATAATACCCGATTTTATTTTATCGGAGGCTATGGTTTTAAAAGTCATATCGTCATAAGAAACTTGTTCTAAGAGCATATTTTTAAATTGTTCCATTCTTTCTCTAGCGGTTGTAGTATCTGTATGGTAAATATGTACTATTTCAATAAGAGCTTCAAATGGACGCACAATTTCTATAAGTTTTGTTATAGGAATAATATCTTGTTGCTCGAAATCTGTGGCATAAACAATGGTAGAAATGCATGTGTAATCAATTCCATTCGGAATCATCATAACCGGGAAATTAACACGATCTAATAATTCGTTAGCTATATTGCTGGCAAAAAATCCGCGGTGGCTGTGGTCATCTTTCATGCCTAAAATCACAAGGTCTGGCGATAATTTTTTAGCCGTATCAATAATGGCATCTTCTACTGAAGTGTTTTCAACAGCATGAATTTTTATTGGTGTTTCTCTAAATTCATTTTTAAGATGTGTTTCACAGAATTTTTTAACAATATCTTTTTTTTCTTGCTTCATTCGGTTCTGTAATTTTTCAATTGGTTGTATTACGGAAAGATGAATAGGAGGAAAATCATAAACGTGTAAAACGTGTAAATCGGCTTTCATTATGTAACTAAAACGATAAGCATATTTTAATGCGGAAGCATCGTTTTTAGTACAATCTGTGGCATATAGAATAGTTTTCATAATCTTGGGTTTTTAACATCTTAAAGTTATTGGTTTTCATTGCTTAAAAAAATGATATTTATCATGTTATCTAAAAGTGAGGTACATAGAAATCTATAAATGTGTTAGTTTTATTTCTTTTAAAAACAAGTTAATATGAAAGTGAAAACAAAAAGATAAATTTATTTTTCAAAACTGATATTTGTCATGTTTTAGTACGGGTTTAGACTGTAATTTAGCGGTATAATTGTACGTTCTTTAAAAATCAGTAGTCATAAATTTTATAACGTATTTAGACTACTATGGATTGCTAGATAAGGTTTGTTTTCGTAATACTTAATAACGTTCAATAAGGTGTATTAGGTTTTAGTAAGAGTTAATAAATGTAATCGAGCAGTTCAAAAAAAATGAAATGGGAGTTTTAAAGTCCTGTTTCTTAGTAAAGTTATAGTTGGTTAGTTCGCATTATCTCAGTAATGTGTAAAAAGGGGAGTGTTTGTTTAAAACGTTCCCTTTTTTTTGCGCTTAATTTTGAGATGAAAGTGAAATAAACTGATAAATATCATTTTTTATTTGATGCTAAATACTTAAATTGAAGCATGAAAATTTAAGTTATGAGAAAGATTTTACTACCTACCGATTTTTCTGATAACGCATGGAGCGCTTCTCTTTATGCGCTCAACTTTTTTGAACAAGAAATCTGTACCTTTTACTTTCTAAATTCGGTTGCGCTTACGCGGAATATGCTATCCAACCTTTCAGATAGATTAATAAAAGAAATGTCTGCCGTAGCAACTCAAGAACTTTTAGATTTAAAGGAATTGGCAGAAACTAGCGACCCCAACCCAAAGCATACATTTGAAACTATTTTAAGTACCCAAGATCTATATAAAGCCGTTGGCCATGCTTGTGAAACCCACGATATAGATTTGGTGGTTATGGGAACAAAAGGAGCAACGGGCGCAAAAGAGTTTTTCTTCGGAAGTAAAACAGTAAACGTAATAATGTCTATTAAAGCATGCCCTGTATTATTGATACCAGAAGAGTTCGATTTTGTTCCGCCTAAGCAAATTGCTTTCCCTACAGATTACAATCGGTTTTATAACCTAAAGGAGATAAAGCCTTTAAAAAGTCTAGCCGATTTGTATCAACCCAAAATTAGAATTGTACATATCACTGAAGAAAAGGAACTTAGTAATGTTCAGAGTTTTAATTTAAGAATGTTAAAAATTTATTTTAAAAATTACGATTTCAGTTTACATTGTATGCCAAAATATGCCGAGAAAGCTAAAGAAATTAACGATTTTATAGAAGAACTCGATATCGATGTACTAGCCATGGTGAAATATAAACATAGTTTTATTGAAAAAATAATAAACGAACCTGTGATAAAAGAACTCGGGTTTCATTGTAAAATTCCGTTTTTGGTTATTCCTGAATAATGACACATTTAATTATTATTAAATATGATTATAAATCCAATATTCTGTAGATTATTTCTGGTTATTATGTAATCGTTTTCAGTTAATATCTATTTTTATTCTTAACTACAAATAAGTTGTTATTTTTGAAGAATGAAAGTCAATAAAACTTCATTTCTTTTCTTCTGGTTTATAGCCTTAAATATTTTTTGTTTTGTGAGCCAGAACTTGGCTGCTCAGAATAAAAAAGACAGTACATTATTCTACTACAAATCTATTACCGAACTTAAAGATGTAAATTATATAGGTAAATCTTTCGAGTTTTTTCAAAAAAAAGCAGATCAGCAATTACTAGCTGGCAATAATATTAAAGCCGCCTATTATTTAGAATTAATAGCACTTGGGCAATTTAAAATGGGATTTCCTTACGAGAGTGAAGTTGCTAGTGTAAAGGCTTTGAAATTGTTAGATGCTGTAAAAGATAAAGCTAAATCTAATGATGCCAAAGGACGATTATCTAACCAATTAGGGATGATTTATCGTAGACTAGAAGATTTTGAAAATGCTAGACGTTACTATAACCAAGCTTTAGAATTAAATAAAAAAACAAAAGATAAAATTGCTATTATTACTAATATTGGTAATACCTATGCCGACCAAAACAATTTCAATAAAGCTACGGAAACTTTGTTGTTGTTTTATAATGATGCTTTGGGGCTAGAAGCCTCTGAAATTAAAGCAACTTATTTTGATAATTTTGGATATTTCAACTTAAAAATAAAGAACAATAGAGCTTTAAAAGAAATGCAAAAGGCTCTAAAAATGAGACTCGAATTAGGCGATTTATCTGGTCTTTTTTCTAGTTACCGTCACTTATCTCTTTTTTATTCCGAAAAGGGAAATAGAACAAAGGCGCGTTATTTTGCAAATAAAGTAAAATCACTTTCCGATAGTATCCAAACACCAGCCTACCAACTCGAAGCTTTGGCTTTAAAACTAAATCTCGAAAATAATTCTGATTTTAAAAAATATATCGATTTAAATAAACAGCTAATAAGTGAAAAACAGCTTAGAGAAAATAAGTTTGCAGCCATAAAATATAATTTAGGTAGAAACGAACAATTACTAGAAGAAAATGAAACCAAGCTTTTAGTTAGTGAGTTTGAAAAAGAAAAAGAAATAACCTATAAATGGCTGTATTTAACATTATGGGTTTTGGTTATTATATTGTCTATTTTAATATTTATAGCATTAAAATCAAAACACAGAGAAGACCGAGTTAAAGAAGTTTATGTTACCGAAAAACGGATTTCTAAAAAAGTGCATGATGAGGTTGCTAATGATGTTTATCAGGTTATGACGCGGCTTCAGTACGAAGAAAGCAGTGAAAAAGAAGAACTTCTAGATGAGTTAGAACATATTTATAATAAAACTAGAGATATCTCACGAGAAAGCGGAACCATTGATTTGGAAACAAATTTTAGTTTTGTTTTAAACGATTTATTATTGGTTTACGAAACGGAAGGTTTGGTTATTATTACCAGAGGTTTAATGGATATAAACTGGGATATTATTTCTGAAATAAAAAAAACAACCATTTATCGGGTGCTGCAAGAGCTAATGACTAACATGAAAAAGCATAGTGAAGCCACTCTTGTATCTATTTCTTTCAAAAAAAATAAAAATATTTTAGAGATAAACTATATGGATAATGGGGTGGGAGCCGAGTTAAATAGACTTGGCGGCCTTGAGAATGTGGAAACCCGTATTCATGCATTAAGAGGAACCGTTATCTTTAGCACCAAAATAGGTAATGGGTTTAAAGTTAACGCACGGATATAGTATGTTTAATAAAGTTTTAATTTCGGACGATTTAGGGGTTATAAACCAAGGAGTTTCTACAATTTTGAAAAATTTGAATATAGAAAATGTTTTTAAAGTTCAATATTGCGATGAAGCTTACTTAAAAATAAAAAAAGCAAAATTAGATAACGAACCCTTCGATTTGCTTATCACAGATTTATCTTTTGTGTGCGACCATAGAGAGCAAAAACTAAAATCTGGTGAAGATTTGATAACATTAGTTAGAAAAAAACACCCAGATGTAAATGTAATAGCTTATTCTGTAGACGATAGATTGCAACAAGTTAGACGCTTGGTAGCTTTAGGGATTAACGGCTATGTTTGTAAAGGGCGCAATGGTGTTAGCGAGCTGTCTCAAGCGGTGCAAAGTGTGTACGAAGGTAAGCGGTATTTTTCACCTAAAATAGCCAAGGCTTTAGACAATAAATCTAATTTAGAGATAGATATTTTTGATGTTGAATTACTCCGTAATATCTCAATAGGTAAGTCTCAAGAAGAAATAAGTGCTATTTTTAAAGAAAAAGGAGCTTCGGCATCTAGTTTAAGCTCTATTGAAAAAAGATTGAACAAACTTAAAATTCAATTAAACTCGAAAAACACCATACATTTAATAGCCATAGCTAAAGATTTAGGATTAATTTAAAAAAAAAATAGGGCTTTTACGGAAACCCGTAAAGATTAACCCTACAGTAGTAGTATTTTTGTAATAGCTATTAATAAAGCTGTAGGGAGCTTTTAAACTCTGTGTTGTTAGGGCACAGAGTTTTTTTTGTTTGTTAGAATTAATTAAATTTTGTCTCCGTTAAAGCGCCTTTCCTTTTTGTGAACGCTGTCTTGCTTTTTTGCTTATTTGTTATATTAGCAAATCACAACTAGACTAAACCACCATGCTGAAACCATTTTTGTTTTTATCTGTTATTTTTTCATTGCTTGGGAACGCTCAGAACCCAATAACGAAATCACAAGGTGTGTCCGATCCTCACATTCGGGTGTTTAATGATACTATTTATTTGTATAGTGGACACGATTCAAATCCTACAGATAAAATATGGGATATGAAAGATTGGCGGGTTTTCTCCTCTACTAATTTAATAGATTGGAAAATGGAACAAGCTATTTCTCCTAAAAATAATTACATGGCCGATAATAGTTCCGATTGCTGGGCCAGCGATGCGGCGACTAGAAATGGTAAGTATTATTTCTATTTTTCCGATAGAAAGCGCGGTATTGGTGTAATGAGTGCTAATAAACCAACCGGTCCGTTTACAGATGCTTTAGGGAAACCACTGGTTTCTCCAATGCACGATCCCACAATTTTTATTGACAATGATGAGAGCAAAACACCATATATTATCTATGGCGATAAATCCGATGCATATTACATTGCGAAGCTTAATAATGATATGATTTCTACTGCTGAAGAACCTAAACCTATTATAATAAAGGGTGCGTCTTGGGAGCAAGCTCCCGAATGGATGGATAAAAATTATTTGTTTAAGCATAATGATACTTACTATTTAAGTTGGGGACGCGAGTATGCTACATCCAAAAATATTTACGGACCTTATAAAAGTTCAGGAGCTTTTGGAAAAGGGCATCATCTAGATGAATTTGCACACGGAAGTTTCTTCTGGTGGAAAGGTCAGTTTTATCATATTTGGTGTTATTATATTGAAAATGGCTTTAAATTTAGAGAAACCATTATCTCCTATTGTCATATTGCGGATAATGGAGATATTGTTACAGATACTAAGTTTTTAGATGAACATTTTAAAAATGGAGTAGGTCAATATGATGCGTCTTGGAATAAAATTGAAGCCGAATGGTTTTATGATAAATCTGAAGGTGTTGAGAAAAAAGGAACTCGAGATGGAGGTTTTTGGTTGTCTAATATTAAAAATGGAGCTTGGGTGAAATTTGCAAATGTGAACTTTTCAAACAAGGCATCAAAAATTAAAGTTACTCTAAAGAACATCCAAGGTAAAGGGCATATTGAAATACGCAAAAATAGTATTTCGGGTTCTATAATCGGGCAAATTGAATTGGAATCTACCAAAAATGAAGAGCCACAAGAACTTCTTTCAATTATAAAAAAAATGAAAGGTAAAAAGGATATATACCTGAAGTTTTCCGGAAATAAAGCATTTAAAACAGAACTAGATTATTTTAAATTTGAAGAATAAAATAATTGTTTAATCAGAATTGAAATTGCATTTAGTAATCTCCGTTAAAAAATTTAGTTTAAGAAAATATCTTCTTTTAAAACATGATATTATTTAGGTTTTAAGCTCAAAAATTCACTTAATTTTAGAGCTTAAAATTATGTAATATTGAAATTTATAAACATAGTAAGTGCTGTTTTATTGGTCGTTTTTACGCTGTTTTCCTGTAAAGAAAAAACGCCGGAATATGTAGCCGTTTCAGGCGACATAGATAATGTTTTTGCATCAACAGCTCAAATTCCAGACAATCATTTTTTAGGAGATCAAAGTTGTAAATCATGCCATGCTAATCAATTTAAATTGTGGCAAGGATCTCATCATGACAAGGCCATGCAAGTGGTTTCAGATTCTAGTGTTTTGGGAAATTTCAATAATGTAAAATTTAAAAGCCAAGGCGTTACGTCTCATTTTTATAAAAAAGGAACCGATTTTTTTGTTAATACCGAAGGTCCAGATGGCACATATCAAGATTATAAAATAGTATACACTTTTGGTGTTACACCTTTACAGCAATACATTGTTCAGTTTCCAAACGGGCATTATCAATGCTTAAGAACGGCTTGGGATACCGAAAAAGACAAATGGTTCGATTTGTATCCAGACTTTAAAGTTGTCCATTCCGAGTGGTTGCATTGGTCTAGAGGCGGATTAAATTGGAACAATATGTGTTCCGATTGTCATTCCACAAATGTTAGAAAAAATTACGATTTCGAGTCGCATAGTTATGATACTAAATACGCCATAATTAACGTGAGTTGCGAAGCCTGCCATGGGCCAGGGAAAACTCATGTGGAGCAAGCTAATTTAAAAGGAAAAGACTATAAGTTTACGGGAGATTTAAAAATGTCGGTTGGCACGGATCCAAAAGATTTAGTAGGTCAATGTGCACGATGCCATATGCGGAGAGAGCAGGTGTCCGAGTATTTTAACTTTGAAGGTACCATGCTAGATCATTATTTTCCGGAGTTAATTAATCAAAGAACCTACCATCCAGATGGTCAAATTTTAGATGAAGATTATGTCTACGGTTCCTTTGTACAGAGCAAAATGTATCATAGTGGTGTAACCTGTATTAATTGTCATGATGCGCATTCATTAGAACTTAAATTTGAAGGCAATAATCTATGTGCACAATGCCATGTTCCGGAAACTTACAACACGCCTAGCCATCATTTTCATTCAAATAATTCCGAAGGGGCAAAATGCATTAATTGCCACATGACGGGTAAATATTATATGGGAAATGATTTTAGAAGAGATCACAGTTTTAGAATTCCGAGACCAGATTTAAGCTTAAAATATGGAACACCCAATGCGTGTGTACAATGCCATGCAGATAAAGATGATGCTTGGGCTTGGGAGCAATTTAAAAAACAATATGGTGAGCCCGATTATAAACATTTTTCAGAACTTCTTGCTCCTGGTTTAGTCGGTACAGAAAATGGATTACATAATTTACTAGAATTAGCCAAAGATACCTTGTATCCAGATATTGCAAGGGCTTCTGCTGTTAGTGGTTTAAATAATTATTTCGATGCGAATACCGTCGATAATTTAATTAGTTTTTTGGATGATAAATCGGCCCTTGTAAGAGGTGCATCTTTAGATGTTCTAGGGGCAGTAGATTCTAAAGATTATGTAAATTATTTGCTGCCAATGCTTAAAGATGATAAGCGCTCGGTAAGAGTTAAGGCCTTTTATACCTTAGGTTTTTTAGATGAAATTCAAATACCCGAAGAATACAAAGCGGTATATAAAAAAGTTAGGAAAGAATTTGATACTAAATTAAGTAGCACAGCAGATTTTGTTGGAGGAAGAATAAAAAGAGCAGATTACAACTTGCAAAAAGGTGATTTAAAAGCCGCTATTCGAGGTTATGAAAGTGCTTTAGAAATTGACAATATTAATAACATTGTACGAACCAATTTGGCTAATTTGTATTATAGAAATAACGATTTTTTAAAAGCAGAAAAGGCTTATAAAAAAATTATAGAATTAGAACCTGATTATGCAGTAACGTATTATTCGTATGCATTGCTATTGGCCGAATTAAACAGAATAGACGATGCTATAATACAAATGGATTTAGCTATAAAGCATGGTCCGGAAAACATTAGGTTTTATTATAATTTAAGTTTACTCTACGATAAAGTGAATAATTTAGAACAAGCTGAAAAAATAGCAGTACAAGGTTTAAAATTAGATACTAACAATGAGAGTTTACTCTACGTGCTCGCTTATATTTATAACAAAGGAAATCAAAGAAATAAGGCAATAAATATTGCTTCTAAATTGGTGCAATTATTTCCAAATAACACACAATATGGAGGTTTCTATAATCAATTAAATAGAGCTAATTAGCCTTGTTTAGGGGGTAAGGTGTTTTTATTATTTTTTTGATAAATTGAAATTAGTTGTTAGCTTTTTATCTATTGTTGTTTTGTAATTATTTAAAAATAAGAGTAGTGCAAAATTTTATTGAAAACTTTATGATAATTGTCATCTTTTAGGTTTTTGTTTTTGAAGACATTTAGTACGTCTTATATCAATTTAAATCTTCCAGAAAAACATGAATTCTCAAACATTACAGAAGCCCCGAAAAACATATTCTAAAGACGAGGCTTTACAAGCAGCACGTAATTATTTTAAAGGTGATGAATTGGCCGCTAGTGTGTGGTTAAATAAATATGCATTGAAAGATTCGGCTAATAATATTTACGAGAGTACTCCAGATGAAATGCATAAAAGAATTGCTTCAGAAATAGCACGAATAGAGAAAAAATATGATAACCCACTTTCAGAATCTGAGATATTTGAAGTCATTAAAAACTTTAAATATATTGTGCCACAAGGAAGCCCGATGGCAGGAATTGGAAATCCTTTTCAAATAGCGTCTTTATCGAATTGTTTTGTTATAGGAAATAATGGGGAATCGGATTCTTATGGAGGCATCATGAAAATAGACCAAGAGCAAGTACAATTAATGAAGCGTAGAGGTGGCGTTGGTCACGATCTATCTCATATTCGTCCTAAAGGTTCTCCTGTAAAAAATTCAGCATTAACCTCGACTGGTATTGTGCCGTTTATGGAGCGTTATTCCAACTCAACAAGAGAAGTAGCTCAAGATGGGCGCCGAGGTGCATTAATGTTATCTGTGTCTATAAATCATCCAGATGCAGAAGCTTTTATTGATGCCAAATTGGAGCAAGGTAAAGTAACAGGAGCAAATGTTTCGGTTAGAATTGATGATGCTTTTATGCAAGCGGTAAAAACCAATAGTAGCTACGTGCAAAACTATCCTGTAAATAGTAAAAATCCACTTTATACTAAAACGATAGAAGCTCATCGCATTTGGAAGAAAATTGTGCATAATGCATGGAAATCGGCAGAACCTGGGGTTTTGTTTTGGGATACTATTATTAGTGAGTCTGTACCAGATTGCTATGCCGATTTAGGATACAAAACCGTCTCTACAAATCCATGTGGAGAAATTCCTTTATGTCCTTACGATTCTTGCAGGTTATTGGCTATTAATTTGTTTTCTTATGTTGAAAATCCATTTACAAAACAGGCTGAATTCAACTTTAAGTTATTTAAAAAACATATCGTTATAGCACAAAGAATGATGGATGATGTAATTGATTTAGAGTTAGAAAAAATTGATAAAATTTTAGCTAAAATCGATTCAGATCCAGAGCAAGATGATGTAAAAGCTATAGAAAGAAACCTTTGGATAAATATTAAGCAAAAAGCTACGGAGGGCAGAAGAACTGGCATTGGTATAACGGCAGAAGGAGATATGTTAGCTGCTTTAGGTATTCAATATGGAAGTGAAGCTGGCAATACATTTTCCATGGAAGTGCATAAAACATTATGCATTGAAACCTACCGAGCTTCGGTAACATTAGCAAAAGAACGAGGAACTTTTGCCATTTTTGATGCAGACCGCGAGAAAGAGAATCCGTTTATTTTACGTTTAAAAGAAGCAGACAGCCAATTGTATTATGAAATGTTAGAGTATGGACGTCGAAATATTGCTTTGCTAACCATTGCTCCAACAGGGACAACGAGTTTAATGACGCAAACATCCTCTGGCATAGAGCCTGTTTTTATGCCTGTTTATAAACGAAGAAAAAAAGTAAACCCAAATGATAAAGATGCTCGTGTAGATTTTGTGGATGAGGTTGGCGATTCGTGGGAAGAATATATTGTTTTTCATCATCGTTTTAAGCAGTGGATGGAGGTTAATAATATAAAATCTTCAAAACATTTTACACAACAGGAACTCGATAAATTAGTAAAACAATCGCCTTATTATAAAGCAACATCGAATGATATTGATTGGAAAAGTAAAGTCGCTATGCAAGGCGCCATTCAAAAATGGGTAGATCACTCAATAAGTGTTACTGTTAATTTACCAAATAATGTTAGTGAAGATTTGGTGGGCGAGTTGTATTTAAAAGCATGGGAAGTAGGCTGTAAAGGTGTGACTGTTTATCGTGATGGTTCTCGAGCGGGTGTTTTAGTAGCGACAGATACTAAAGAAGAAGAACAAGCTGTAAACGATAATTTTTCAAAAAAACGCCCATTAAGTTTAGAAGCCGATGTGGTTCGTTTTCAGAATCAAAAAGAAAAATGGATTGCTTTTGTGGGCTTGGTAGATGGTAGACCTTATGAAATTTTCACGGGTTTAACCGATGATGAAGATGGTATTATAATTCCGCGTTGGGTGGATAAAGGTTTTATTATTAAAAATAGAAATGATGATGGATCTTCACGTTACGATTTTCAATATAAAAATAAACGAGGTTACAAAACAACCATAGAAGGCTTGTCTCATAAGTTTAATCCAGAGTTTTGGAACTACGCTAAACTTATTTCCGGAACCTTGAGACATGGTATGCCCATTGATAAAACAGTAGAATTAATACAAAGTTTACAGTTAGATTCAGAATCGATTAATACCTGGAAGAACGGTGTGCAACGCGCATTGAAACGTTATGTGAAAGATGGCACTAAGGCTAAAGGACAAACCTGTGAAAATTGTAATTCCAACGAATTAATATATCAAGAAGGTTGTTTAATTTGTCAAGATTGTGGAGCATCTAAATGCGGATAACCATAAAATAATAGGCATAAAAAAAGTGATAATTAAAGGAAGATATTTTCTTTAATTATCACTTTTTTATTTTAGTCTTTAATTCGTCCTAATCCGGCTGCTTTACTTGGGTATAAAATACCTTTGTCTAGCTTAAATAAGCCTTTAAAAGGATCAGCAATCATATCTAAATGCCCATCTAGATCGGCAAACTTTATATTTTGTCTAGAAAGTGCAAAGTGCAATCCTGCCGAAATACCTAATCTACACTCGTCTATACAACCTACCATAGCTTCTAAGCCCGCAGATTGAGACACCGAGTTAATATGCATGGCTTCGCGAATACCACCAACTTTCATCAGTTTTATATTCACCATGTCTACACGTTCATTTTGAGCTAAACGAAACGTGTCTTTTAGGGTTTTTACACTTTCATCTGCCATAACGGGAATACCAGTATTTTTGGTTACTTGGCCAAGAAGTTCGTCCATACCTTCTTTGGTTGGCTGTTCAAAAATTTCGATACCTACTTTTTTAGTCCCTTCAAAAAATGCAATGGCTTCTTTTACAGTATAACCTTGGTTTCCATCGAAGCGCAATTGTGTACTTGGGAACATATCACGCAAGCGTATCATTTTTTCTATATCTTCTTCTACGGAAAGTCCGCCTTTAATTTTCAGAATAAAAAAACCTTCTTTTACATAATCTCCGGCAATGCGCAAGGTATCTTCAATAGGAAGAATACCTAATGTAATACTTGTTGGAATGCTATGACGATAACCTCCTAAAAATTGATATAAAGGGGTATCGATTTTTCTAGCAACTAAATCCAGTAAAGCCATGTCTACCATAGCCAAGGCTGATGATTTTCGTTTTAGAAGTGGTTTTAAATCATGCAGAATCTCGGTACTCATAAAGCTGTTTTTTCCTTTTAAAAAAGGAATGATAATATCTTTAATGTCTTGCTCAACTTCTTGAGGAGATTCTCCTGTAACCACAGCGTCTGGTGCCGCACAACCATAACCAATAGCTAGTGTATCTGTTTCAATTTTAAGAATGAAATTTACAGCTTTCGATATGGTTTCGTAAGCGATAGTATAAGGCTCTGAGAGCTTTAAATCTAGACGCTCATATGATACATTGGTTATTTTCATTACAGTTTAGAATCTAACAATTCTATTAATTCGTCTGTGCCATGTGCTAAAACATCAAATGCAGGTAAACCTGTTTGTTTAGTGATGGCTTGGCATGCTGGGGTAATTTCATCAGCCGTCATACCTTCATGGTTTACAGTTATGGCCAATACTTTTACACCAGAAATAGTTTCAATAGCTTGAATTTGTTTTTTTAATGTATGCAATTTATAGCCAGGAAAACCATCGTATTCTTTACGTGTAGGTGCATGTTGTAAGATAACATAATCTGGACGTCCAGCAGCCAAAATTTCGAAACCACCAGGATAAGCAGGGTTCATTAAACTACCTTGACCTTCGATTACAATAACATCTGGTTTTTCATTTTTGTAAGCGCTAACAACGGCGTGTTCTATTTCGCCAGAAACAAAATCGTTAATACAGCTATCCATAATCATGCTGTATTTTGCACCTTGCATCCAAGCAGTTTGCCCAGTACCAATCATTTCTGCACTGCGGCTTGCTTTACGTAAACCTTGAACAATTAACCATGCTGTGGTACGTTTGCCAATAGCAGAATCTGTCCCTAAAACGGCAAGTTTTAAACAGTCTACTTTTTCAATGTCTCCGGAGAAAAAATGTAGAGTATCGCGATCTGGGGTTTTGCGTACATCACGAATGCGACACCCGTTTTCTTTAGCAATGTTTACTAGCTCTTCATCGTTTGTCAAAAAATCGTGTAAACCACTATCTACGTTCCAACCCAAAGTAAGCGCTTGTTTTATGGTAGCTTTAGCTTCTTGCGGTAATCTTCCTCCATCGGGAGCTAGGCCTATAACCAAGGTTTTAGGTAAAGCACCAGAGTTTTTTAATTCTTTAATAGCAGAAGTTAAATCTTTAAAAATTATAATGCCATTTTTTTTGCCGTCTAATGTTTTACCTGCATCTTGGCCTTCATATTTGCTATCAATAACGCCAACTATTTCGTAACGTTCGGTAAAACGGACTAAACCGTGAGCAGTTTTACCATTAGGTGTATTAAATGCGCCTTCACAATATACAAGTGCGCGTCCGTCTATTTTCTTTTTCATCTTTAATTTAGTTTTTAAAATATGCTTAATTAAGCGTATTTATTAGTTTTTTGCCGTTAAGACTGCCACAAAACGGTCTGGTTCAAAATTTAGTTTTTCATCGAGTTCTAGCAATCCAATAAGTCCTGCAGTTGAGGCTGGTAATATTTTTAAACCCTCTTTTTTAAGAAGAAAAGTAGCCATCTCTTTCATTTTTTTGTCACTTACGTTAAAAGCATCTCCTTCAGATTCTTTTAATGCAAATAAAGCTTCATCTCCATCAAAACTATGCCAATTTATAAGCGGTTCGTTATATATAGTTTCTTTTATAGCCTTGGGGTCTAAATCTTCACAAGAGCTTAATCCTTTTTTAAAAGAACTCACAATTGGGTTTTTATGTGAGGATGAGGCTGCTATCATTTTTGGTATACGCGATGTTTTACCACGCTTGTAAAGCGTAACAAAACCTCTATAAATTCCAGCAAATAAAGTGCCGTTAGAAACTGGTGCAGCGCAATATTTTGGGGCATCACCTAGATCTTCCACGATTTCGTAAGCTATTTGTGCATAAGCCGTAATTTGTAAAGGTGTATTGGCTCCGCCTGGATTGGCATCGTACCAACCATACTCAAAAGCATAATCTGTGCTAGATTTTACAACATCTTCATAGCTGCCTTCCAATTTAATAATTTCCGCGTTAAGTATTTCCATTTCCTTAATACGCTCGGTATGGTAACTTTCAGGAATAAACACTTTACATTTTAAGCCCGCTAAATTTGCTGCCAATGCTACAGCTACGCCATAATTACCACAGGTTGCTAGAGAAATAGTATCGTAATCGCGACGCAAAGCATCATACACCTGTGCAAAGGCAATGCGGTCTTTTTGCGTACCGGTTGGGTTGTCACCTTCATATTTAATATATAGTTGGCGAATATCGAATTCGCGTTCTAAGGCTTTTGCTCTATTTAATCCGGTATCTCCAACTTCAATATTTATAATATCTTCAAAATACTCCAATCTATCGATTAGTGATTTCGTTTTATCTTTTACAAAATCACTCAGTTTTCGAGTTTCCGAAGAGACCTTTATCTCTGCATTTTTTACGCCATCTCTTAATAACATAGCATTGTTAGATTTATTAATTGCGTATCTAATTTATACACAAAAAGAATATAAAGGTCAATTTTTTAGATAAATTTTTATTAAATTTTTGAGTACTTTTTAATGAGGATAAACTGTGAAATTTAAGGTGGTTTTTAAGAGCAATTTACTTCTGTATTTATGAGGTTTAATGGGCGATATTGATCTTTAATCGACCATGTGCTTTACCTTTTTTCTTCAAAAATTTTAAAGTTGAAAAACGAAAAGTTCTCTTTTAGTTTTAATACTATCTAGCAATAACTGTTTCTATAGATGTGAATTATGGAGCAATTCGCATCATTTGTTTCATAGAATGATTGATTTGTAATATGGGGTCGACTTTTCTGTATGTAGATTTGAGTATGAATTTTCGATTTAAGTGAGAATTTAATTTATTTCAGATAAACGAAAATTAAATAGTAAAAACTTAACGATAAAATTAAGAAAGTAAATTATGAAATTTTTTATTGATACAGCAAATTTAAGTGATATTGCAGAAGCTCAAGCTTTGGGTGTTTTAGATGGCGTTACAACAAACCCATCGTTAATGGCGAAGGAAGGTGTTACAGGAAGCGATGCAATTTTGGCACATTATAAAAAAATATGTGAGTTAGTTGAAGGTGATGTAAGTGCCGAAGTAATTTCTACCGATTATGAAGGTATGATAAAAGAGGGAGAAGCTTTAGCCGCGTTGCATCCACAAATTGTAGTAAAACTACCGATGATTGCTAATGGCGTAAAAGCTTGTAAATATTTTTCGGATAAAGGGATTAGAACCAATGTTACTTTGGTGTTTTCAGTTGGGCAGGCCTTATTAGCAGCCAAAGCAGGAGCAACCTATGTGTCGCCTTTTTTAGGGCGTTTAGATGATATTTCTACAGATGGTTTACACTTAGTAAAAGAAATTAGACATGTGTATGATAACTATAATTTTGAAACACAAATTTTATCAGCATCTGTTAGAAATACTATGCATGTTATTAATTGTGCTAAAATTGGCTCTGATGTGATGACGGGACCACTATCATCTATAACAGGTTTATTAAAACACCCTTTAACAGATAGTGGTTTGGCTAAATTTTTAGAAGACTATAAGAAAGGTAATGGGTAGGATGTGATAAAAATAATATATACTTTTAAAGAGTAAATAAAAACTAAAGTAGATTTTGGTGGATTTTAATTTAATTCTCCGAAATTTAGCAAAACAACCAATTAACCAACCAAAACTAGATATAATGAGAACATTAACAGTGATGTTTTTTTTAATTACCCAATTAACTTTTTCGCAAAATAATGATGTAAAAGTCGAAGGCGTCTTAAAAAAATGGCAAAAAATAACCTTAAATTTTAAAGGAGATACTTTTAGTGAAAGTCAAGAGGATAATCCATTTTTAAATTACAGACTTAATGTTGTTTTTAAGAATAAAAAGAAGACTTATAACGTTCCCGGTTTTTATGCTGCAGATGGTAATGCTACCGAAACAAGCGCTAAGAAAGGAAAGGTTTGGCAAGTTCGATTTACTCCAGATGAAGTTGGCACATGGACTTACGAGGTGTCTTTTAGAAAAGGAAAATATATAGCTATAGATGATAGTAAAGAAGCCGGAGAACCAGTGGCTTTTGATGGTGTAAAAGGTGATTTTGAAATTACTAAACCAGATGAACAAGCAAAAGGAAGATTGCAATATACGGGCGATAGATATTTGCACTATGCAGAAAATAATACACCATTTTTAAAAGGAGGAACGGATAGTCCTGAAAACTTTTTAGGATATTATGAGTTCGATCAAACACCTGATAAACACAGATACCAACCGCATTTTAAAGATTGGAAAAATGGAGATCCAACGTGGCAAAATGGAAAAGGGAAAAACATTATTGGTGCATTAAATTATCTAGCATCAAAAGGCATGAATTCGGTTTATTTTTTAACCATGAATGTGCAAGGAGACGGAAAAGATGTTTGGCCATGGACAGACGAGAATGAGCGTTACCGCTTCGATTGTAGTAAACTAGACCAATGGGAAATTGTTTTCGATCACATGGATAAGTTAGGTTTAATGCTACATATTGTAACTCAAGAAACAGAGAACGAATTGTTAATGGATATTGGTGAACTTGGCGTACAAAGAAAACTGTATTACCGAGAGTTAATAGCAAGATTTTCTCATCATTTAGCAATAACATGGAATTTGGGAGAAGAAAATGGACCTGTACATTGGTCTCCAAAAGGTCAAAATGATAGCGATAGAAAAGCCATGGCTAAGTATATTAAAACCCATGACCCTTACCAGAGTTTAGTGGTGCTACATACACACTCTCAACCAAAAGATCAAGATTTGTTTTTAAATCCATTATTAGGCTATCCGTTTTTAGATGGTCCTTCACTTCAAACACACGAACCTGATTTAATTCATGACATAACCAAAAAATGGATAGATCAATCTCAAAAAAATGGAAGAAATTGGGTTGTAAATCAAGATGAAATTGGCCCTGCCGATACTGGAGCAAAACCAGATAAGGACGATCCTGACCATGATGATATTAGACACAAAGTGTTATGGGCAAATTTAATGGCTGGAGGAGCTGGCGTAGAGTGGTATTTTGGGTATAAATTTGATCACAACGATTTAAAATGTGAAGATTGGCGTTCTAGAGATGCCGTTTGGGATCAAACAAGATATGGTTTAGAGTTTTTTCAGAAGTATTTACCTTTTACAGAAATGCAATCGGCCGATGGTTTAACTGATAATCCAGACGATTTTGTTTTTGCTAAAAATGATGATATCTATGCTATTTATTTACCAGAGGTAAAAGAAACAAAAATTAACCTGTTTGGTTCTAAAAAAATGTTTCAAATACAATGGTATAACCCAAGAACAGGCGAAGCATTACAAAACGGAACTATTAAGAAAATACAAGGTGGCCAAAAAGTAGACATTGGTTTTCCTCCAAATAAAGAAAAAGATTGGGTGGCTTTATTAACCTTAAAAAATAAAAAGAAAAAAGGAACTTCGGAAACTAAAAAAGAAGTAGTAACCTTAAATGCTTTAACGGATTTTGAGATAGAAACAGATAATAACAACGCGGTATATTATAAAGATAAGTCCAATAACGTTTTAGCTATAAACGCTGCAGATAAAGACCAACGCTCTAAGTTAGCTTATGCTAGTAATAGGTTTAGCGGATTATCTGGATTGTATAACTTGACGTTTATTTCTATGTCTGAGAATGATGGGGAATCGGAATACCTTATTTTAAAAAATGGTAGTATTATAAGTGAGGTAACAAACCCAGAAACAGATAAAACATTTAATGAAGCACGTCATGATTTAGGCAGGATTTTTATTGCTGAAAATGATATTATCCAAATAGCATCTAAGGCTGTTACAAATAAACAAATACCTGAAAACGATGAAACAGCCTGGTCTAGAGGTCGATGGAGTCGTTTAGTTTTAACACCCGAAGGCATGGTAACTAACGGTATGTTACAAGCTGAAACTGCTTTTACAGAAAAAGATGGGGTGTTAGAAATTGAAGCAGAGGATTTTCATTATAATTCAAAAAATGGAACAAACAGAGCGTGGATTGTTAAAACGGCTAAAGAGAAAACAGACCAAAGTAAAACCGCAAGCTCTAATAAATATATTGAGGCCTTTCCGGATACACGCGTTACGCATGACGATGTTTTAATTACAGGTGATAATTTTTTCCCTTTGCCAGGTGTTGGTGGTTTGGTTTCATATAAAATAAACGTTAATACAGCTGGTCGTTATTATGTTTGGGTAAGTGCTTACTCTAAGGGTACCGAAGACAACGGCGTTCATGCTGGTGTAAACAATACGTGGCCAGAAAGTGGAGCACGCATGCAATGGTGCAATGGTAAAAATAAATGGACTTGGTCGTCAGCGCAACGTGTACCTGAAAATCATTGTGGAACGCCAAAAACTATATTTTTAGATCTAGAAAAAGGAGAATCTATTTTATCATTCTCTATGCGCGAAGATGGTTTAAAAATGGATCGAATTATTCTAACAAATGATGTTAACTTTAGTCCTAAATAAATTGTAATAATATGCAGCTAAAAAGATGCACTAATCTTTTAATATTTTTCAGCTTTCTCTTGTCCCTAAATTTTTGGGCACAAACACCTACTCAAGATTTTAGTTTTGTTAATATCAGGGAAGGAATTTCTAAGGTAGGTATTTATTCTATCACCCAAGATCATCATGGGTTTATGTGGATTTGCACCAATGGCTCTGGGCTTTATAAGTTTGATGGTATAGATTATACGTCATATAAATTTAAAGTTGAAGACTCTACGTCATTACGAAGCAATCTTGTTTTTTCGTCGTATTTAGATAGAGAAAATCGACTATGGATTGGTACAGAAGATGGTTTAAATCTATACAATAGAGATTTAGATCAGTTTGAAAAAATACCTGTTGGTAATACCAATGAGATTGGTATTTCAGTATTAAGTATTAAAGAAGACAATCGAGGGAATCTTTTAATAGGGACTCGAGGTTTAGGTTTGTTTTTAATGAATTTAGAAACACGAGAAGTTGTTCAAGTGATTAACCGAAATCGATATCCCGCTATAAATGCCATAGAGATTTGTAATGAAACGGTGTTTTTGGGAACCAGTGTTGGGCTTCGCATATTAGATTATTCCAATAATAAAATTAGAAAACCACATAGCAACAATAATTTTAATTTCAATCTACCTATACAAACATTAAAATGTAGTTCAAGCAATAATTTATGGGCAGGAACTTACGGAAATGGCGTTTTTAAATATCAGTTAGAAGATGATACCATTACGGCATTTTCAAATTTTGAAATAAGTAATAAGCGCATACTTGCTATGGTTCAGTTGCCAGATCAGTCCTTATTAATTGGTTCTGAGAATGATGGGCTTTTTCATCTTAGCTCCAACGGAACGCTGATAAAAAGATATTTGTATCACAAAAGAGATGAAAATAGTATTCGCTCAAACTCTATTTGGTCTTTATTTCTTGATAAGGAAGAGCGTATTTGGCTAGGGTATTACAACAGCGGTGTTGCTGTAAGTGATAAACTCTTTGATAAGTTTGGCAATATAGAAAGTTTAACAAGTAATATAAACTCTTTACAAACGGGCTCTGTAACTGGTATAGTTGAAGATAGTGATGATAAACTATGGGTTTCCATGGATGGTGGAGGCATTGATGTAATTGATGTTAAAAACTCAAAATTTAAGCATATAAATCTATCTAACGTTAAGCATTATTCGGGGTTAACTAGTAACTATATCCAAACGATTTTTATAGATAGTAAAGAAAATGTTTGGGCAGGAAGTTGGGACAATGGTTTTTATATACTAAAAAAAGGAGAAAATAAATTTAAGAATTACAATGTAGAAAACTCTAATGGAAGTTTAATTTCTAATGCTATTTTATCCATCACAGAAGATCAAGATGGGATTATTTGGATAGGATCGTTTTACACTGGTATATACGCTTATAACCCAGAAACAGGTGTGCTTGAAAATTATAATTCTGGTCCATTTGAAAGCATTTCAACTACCGATGTTAGAAAAATTTTAGTCGATAAAGATAATACCATTTGGTTTGGTACTACCGCTGGGCTTTTCAAAATAACAAAAAGTGAAAATGGCCAATTGCAACTGGATTCTTTAGAAGAGCAGATGTCGCAGGCACCTAACAATCAAAAAAGTGCCAATCATATTCTGTCATTATATCAATCTTCTAACCAATATATTTGGATAGGAACGCGGGGTGCCGGACTTTGTAGATACAACAAGGAAACCAACGAGTTTAAATGGTATAATAAAATTACAGGTTTTCTAGAAGAAAATGTAACCGGAATTATTGAAGATGATGCTGGCGATATTTGGGTAACGGGTAATTCGGGAATTTCAAAGTTAAATATTGAAACAAATGAGGTAACAAGCTACTCGTCTAACGATGGCTTATTGTCCGACGATTTTAATTTCAACGCCACGTTAAAAGATGAAGGTGGAGTGCTTTATTTTGGTAATTACAAAGGTATAGATTACTTCAACCCAGAAAAATTGGAGGTAAATTCGAGCGTACCTTCTTTGTTTTTAACAGGATTAAAAATTTTCAATAAAGATGTAGTTCCAAATCAGGAAAATAGCCCACTCACTAAGGTTATTACCGAAACTGAAAGTTTAGAGTTTAATTACGAGCAAACGGTATTTACTATAGAATATACAGGGATTAATTACACAAGACCAGAAAAAAATCAATATGCTTATTATTTAGAAGGCTTCGAGGAATCTTGGAATTATGTGGGCGATCTGCAAAGTGCCACCTACACAAACCTAGATTATGGCGAGTATACCTTTAAGCTGAAAGCCGCGAATAATGATGGAGTTTGGAACGAAACGCCGCTAACACTTAAAATAACTATGTTACCACCTTGGTGGAAAACAAATGTTGCCATGGTGTGTTACATTGCTTTATTTTTTATGGGAGTATATCTTTTAAATAGAATGACTCAAAGTAGAATAAAAGAGAAGGAGGCTATTAAAAACGAACGTATTCAGCGTGCACAAGAAGATCAATTAAATGAGAAGAAAATTCAGTTTTTCACCAATATTTCTCACGAGTTTAGAACACCACTTACTTTAATAATTAATCCGCTACAAGATATTTTAAGAGATACAGGATTAAGCCTTCCGTTTACTGTTAAAGATAAACTAGATGTTATTTATCGAAATACCGATAGGCTTTATAGAATGATTAACGAGCTTATGGATTTTAGAAAGTTAGAACTCGATAAAGTTAATATTAGAGCTTCAGAATTTAACCTGGTGAGTTTAACAAAAGATGTGGTTGCTTTTTTTAAAGAAGAAGCATCTAACCGAAATATTTATCTTTCTATGGATTCCGATGTGCCCGATTTACCAATTTGGGCAGATGCGAGTATGTTAGAGAAAATTATTTTTAATATCCTGTCTAACGCTATAAAAGTTACGCCAGATGGTGGTGCTATTAATGCAGATATTTTATCTACAGACGATTTGGTTTTATTCCCTTTAATAGATGAAAAAGAACCACGTAAGGCATTAGAAATTAGAATATCGGATACAGGTCCAGGATTAGAAAAAGATCAAATAAATAAAATTTTTGAACGTTTTTATCAAATTGAAAACCTTAACAAAGGGTATTACGGAAGTACAGGTATAGGTTTAGAGGTTGTGCAAAGTTTTATTAAACTGCATAAAGGTAAAGTTGAAGTGGAAAGTGAAGTCGGTAAGGGCACCACATTCAGAATTCTACTTCCTGCTGGGAATACACATTTTACAAAAGAAGAACTTGCACCTCAGGTGGTTTCAGAAAGTGTGAAAAAGGAAAAATTTATATTAAATTCTGCTGTAGAGACAACAGAAACCGATAGCGATGCAGCAAGTGGCACTAAATCGAGTACATTACTTATTGTAGAAGATAGTGTGGAGCTGAGAAAATATTTAAAAAGTGAATTAAAAAATCATTACAAAATATTGGTTGCAAAAAATGGAAAAGAAGGCTTAAAAATTGCAAAGCAATCTATACCAGATATTATTTTAACCGATGTTATTATGCCAGAAATGGACGGCTTTGAGTTTTGTAAACAAATAAAAACGGATATAAAAACGAGTCATATTCCGTTATTAATGCTAACTGCTAAAACCAGAATAGACGACCGTATGGAGGGCATTGGTTTTGGTGCCGACGCGTATATGGTAAAACCGTTTGATATGCGTTTACTAAAATTACGTTTGGCACAATTAATAACGAGTAGAAAGTTAATATTCGATAAATATTTTGGAGATATAAGTGGTAAGGAACAAGCCGGAACTACATCTATTGATAAAGAGTTTATACAAAAAGTATTAAGCTACATTAGTGAAAATATGAGTGATTCCGATTTAAGTGTTGAGGTTTTGGCATCGCAGTTAAATTTAAGTAGAAGTCAGCTTTATCGCAAAATAAAATCGCTTACGGGCCAAACGGTAAATGAGTTTTTAAGAAAAATACGTATACAGAAGGCTAAACAAATTCTGGAAACCGGAAATTCTAATATTAGTGAGGTGTGCTATAAAGTAGGGTTTTCTTCACCTTCATATTTTACAAAATGTTTTAAGGCCCACTTCGGAATTCTGCCTACGGATGTTAAGGTAAAAGACGATGAGGTGTAAATAGATTATAGCTTCAAATTAAAGAAGAAAAACACATAAAAGCATAGTTTTTATGTGTTTTTTTATGCATTATAATCTGTGCTAAACGTATTCAATCTTAATATTTCTAGCTGCCTTATTTTAAGTATATCAATGTTTTAACATCAAGGCTGTTTTGTAATAGATGTTGCATCTTTTGTGTCAAATGTTGTAAAACATGTGTTTATAGGGGTAATCGCAACAAAATTCTCATTGTTTGCTTAATGCGTTCTATCAAAAAAGCGATTCGTCAAGTATATTTGATTTCATAATTATTGAATTTCAAAATGAAACATCGCAAAACCCTATTAAAACTTTTAGCAGAAATTTTACTGGTCTGTTTTATGCTTTTCATTTTGGTTATGATATTCAGTTTCTTTTAAACGCAAATTATATATGCTAATAACTAAACTTAACATATTGAACATTAAATATTATAACATAGCTTTTGTTGTAATATTGACATGTGTCTTGAATTCTTGTAACTCTAACAAAAAAGAGGTTGCTTTTCAATTTCAAGATGAATCGCTTATTACAGAAGCACGTGTTAACGATTTAGTATCGCGTTTAACTTTAAAAGAAAAAATATCTCAATTAAGATATGATGCTCCAGCAATAGAACGGTTAGGTATTCCTGAATACAATTGGTGGAACGAGTGTTTACATGGTGTTGCTAGAGCGGGAGAAGCGACTGTTTTTCCTCAAGCTATAGGTATGGGGGCAACATGGAATCCAGATTTAATTTTTGAAATGGGAACAGCAGTTTCAGATGAAGCTAGAGCTAAGCACCATCAGTTTATAAAAGAGGGTAAAAGACGCATGGGCCAAGGTTTAACATTTTGGACACCCAATATCAATATTTTTAGAGATCCGCGTTGGGGTAGAGGTCAAGAAACTTATGGTGAAGATCCATTTTTAACCAGTAAAATTGGTGTTAATTACATTAATGCCTTACAGGGCGATGATGATAAATACTTGAAAGTAGTTGCTACAGCTAAGCATTTTGCTGTACACAGCGGTCCGGAGAAATCGAGACACCAAGATAACTACCAAACGAATAATAAAGATTTATACGAAACGTATTTGCCAGCATTTAAGGCAGCCGTTAAGGAAGCGAATGTCTATTCCGTAATGTGTGCGTATAATAGATATAGAGATGTGCCATGCTGTGGTAGCGATATGCTATTACGAAAAATTCTTCGCGACGACTGGGGTTTCAATGGTTATGTAGTATCCGATTGTTGGGCGATAAACGATTTTTGGCAAGCCGAACATCATGGCGTTGTAGAAACACCAGCAGAAGCGGCGGCTATGGCGTTAAATAACGGCACAGATTTAAATTGCGGAAATGTTTACGACCCTAGTCTTAGCGATGCTGTTTTAAAAGAATTGGTAGATGAGGTAGCTATTGATGCTGCTGTAAAAAAACTGTTTTTAGCACGTTTTAAATTAGGTATGTTTGATGCTCCAGAACATGTAAAATGGGCAAACATTCCTTATGATGTTGTAGTAAGCGAAGCGCATTTTGCACTGTCGGAAAAAGTGGCTAAGGAATCTATGGTGTTGCTTAAGAATGAAAACGAAACATTACCACTTAGTAAAGATTTAAAATCCGTTGCTATAATAGGTCCTAATGCAAATTCTACACAAGCTTTATTAGGGAATTATCATGGTACGCCAAACCAGTTTATTACTCCTTTAAAAGCTATAAAGTCGAAATTACCTAATACAGAAATACATTATGCTTTGGGTAGTGATATTGCTACGGGATGGTCCACTTTAACACCTATTCCTAATTCGGAACTCAAAAGCGAAGGCGAAGCAGGTTTAAAAGGAGAGTACTTTAGTAATAACATTTTTAAAGGTGAGCCTGAGTTTACAAGGGTAGATAGTATTATCAATTTTGTTTGGACGCCAAAACGCCCTATTAACGATTTAAAATCTGATAACTTTTCGGTTCGTTGGACAGGAGCATTAAAACCAACCGAAAGTGGTGCATACAGAATAGGTTTAAAGGCAAGTAGTTTTGCTAAATTGTTTATAAACGATTCACTTTATTTCGAGTTTAGTGCAGAATATGAGCCAAAAACAAAGTATTTCGATACGGTTTTAGAAAACGATAAATCATACAATATTAAAATAGAGTATAACAACGTATTGTCCGATCCGCAAGCACATTTGCTTTGGGCCAAATTAGATGAAGACTTAATAACTCCAGCTATAGAGGCAGTTAATAAGGCCGATGTTGCCATATTGTTTTTAGGGCTTTCACCAGAAATTGAAGGCGAAGAAATGGAAGTGAAATTAGAAGGTTTCGATAAAGGTGACCGCTCTGAAATTTCATTACCTAAAAACCAAATAGAATTAATGAAAAAGGTGCATGCAACCGGAAAACCAACTATTGTTGTTTTAATGAATGGGAGTGCGTTGGCTGTAAATTGGGCAGCCGAAAATGTTCCTGCAATTTTAGAAGCTTGGTATCCTGGAGAATTTGGAGGAAAAGCTATTGCCGATGTTTTGTTTGGTGATTATAATCCTGGAGGGAAACTTCCGGTAACCTTTTATAAATCGGTAACAGATTTACCAGATTTTAAAGATTATAACATGGAGAATAGAACGTATAAATATTTTAAAGGAGATCCTTTATTTCCTTTTGGTCACGGACTAAGTTATTCAAATTTCGAATATTCAAACCTAAAAATAGCAGATCAAGTAACGCTTAAAGATGCTATTAATGTTTCAGTTGAAATAAAAAATATAAGTAAAGTTGCAGGCGATGATGTGGTTCAAATTTATTTAACACATTTAGATAAACAAGAGCAAAACGCAATTAGAACTTTGGTTAGTTTTGATAGAGTGCATCTAGCTGCTGGAGAGACTAAAACCTTAAATTATAAATTAGATACTGAACAGTATGCTTGGGTTAGTTCTAAAGGGAAAAAAATATTAGAACCGGGAAATGTATTGCTAAGTGTAGGAGGTAAACAACCAAATTTTACTGGTGTTGCCGATGCGAGTTCTACATCTGTTTTAAAAAAAAGAGTATTATTAACAAACAAACTAAATAAATAACTAATTAATTAACTTAAACTATTTAATATGATGAAGTTTAAACTTTTGGGTATGTTGCTTGCTATGTTCTGCATGCAAAATGCCTTTTCACAAGCAAAAACCATAAGCGGTACAGTTTCAGATACTGGAGGTATGCCTTTACCTGGTGTGTCTGTAATTGTTTTGGGTACCACAAATGGAGCATCTACAGATTTCGATGGTAATTTTTCTTTGAAAAACGTAAATATAGGAGATCAAATTACAGTAAGTTACGTTGGTATGGCTACTAAAACGCTAACTGTAGGTAATCAAAATACATTAAAAATAACCTTAGAAGAATCTCTAGAAGCACTAGAAGCTATTGTTGTAGTTGGTTACGGAAAGCAGAGTAGAGCCACGGTAACAGGAGCAGTTTCTACGGTAGATGCTGAAGAAATGTCGGCTTTACCAGTAACTAATGCAGAGTCTGCACTTCAGGGGCGTGCACCAGGAATTACTGTTGTAAACGGTGGTGTTCCAGGTTCTAGTCCGGTAGTTTTGATTAGAGGTTTAGGTACTTTTGGTAACAACTCGCCATTATATGTTATAGATGGTGTTATTGTTGGTAATTTATCTGGAATAAGCCCTAACGATATCGAGAATGTATCTATTTTAAAAGATGCATCTACTACTGCTATTTATGGAGCACGTGGTTCTAATGGTGTGGTTTTGGTAACAACTAAAAAAGGAAAAAGTGGTAAAAGCCAACTATCATTCAATACGTATACGGGGTTTCAACAAAACACGAAACGTTACAACACCATGAATACCATTGAGTATTTGCAACATGCAGGTAATTTAGGAGTTTTTCCAAACAGACCATTATCTACGTATAAAATAAATACAAACTATCAAGATGAGATATTTAGAACAGGAATGATGCAAAATCATAGTTTAAACTATTCTGCGGGAACCGATAAAAGTTCTCAATATTTTTCTGCGGAATATTTAAAACAAGAAGGAATTATTGTTAACACAGGCTTTGAGCGTTATTCGTTTAGAGCAAACAGTTCTGTTAATATCGGTAAATTAAAAGTAGGTGAGTCTATGGCGCTTTCGTTTGGAAAACAAAACCCAGAATTATCGGGTGGTGGACGTTCTTTAATTACTCATGCTATTAAAGCGGCTCCGTATTTACCGGTTTATAACTCTAATAACGATGGCGGTTTTCAAGGGCCTTCTTCATCTGCAGATGGACAAGATGCTGAAAACCCAGTACGTATTCAAACACACCCTACAAGCATTAACAAAACGTTAAGCGTTATCGGTAACTTATATGCCGATTTAGAGATTATTGAAGGTTTAAATTATAAAACACAAGTTGGTTTAGATTATTTTACGTTTGATGGAAACACATTTACGCCATCATTTAGTGATGATAGTGTTGACGGTAGTAGTACACATGCTCAAAACTATGCCGAGTATGGTAGAAGTCATACTCAAGGGCAAACTTTAATTTTTACAAACAGTTTAAGTTACAGTACAACTATTGCTGAAAAGCATAATTTAGAATTATTAGCACTTGCTGAAAAAACAGAGAACAAGAGTACAAATTTTGGTGGAAGTGCAAGAAACTTAATTACAAACGAGTTAGTTCAATTTGGTGCCACAACGCCATCTATTGGAAGTGGTTCTAGTGAAACCAATAGATTAGGTTATTTAGGAAGGGTTAATTATAACTTTGAAGATAAATATATTTTATCTGCTTCTATTAGAAGAGATGCTTCTTCAAGATTTGGTGCAAACAATCGTTGGGGAACATTTCCATCGGCTTCTTTAGGTTGGAATATTGCTAAAGAAAACTTTTTAGACGATTCTAATGTTAGTAATTTAAAACTTAGAGCAAGTTACGGTGTAGTTGGTAACGATAATATTGGAGACTATTTATACAGTGCCACGTTAACGGGTAATTTTGAGTACCCATTAGGCGATGGTAATGGAGCAGGTGTAACTGCAAATGGTGGCGCAAATCCGGATTTGAAATGGGAGGAAACTACCATGTTTAATGTTGGTTTAGATTTTGGTTTAAATAATGGGCAGTTTACTGCAAGTTTAGAATATTATAGAAACCAAAGTGACGATTTATTATTAAGCTTACCAGCACCATTATCTAATGGTATTAATGCCGGAAACATCACGGCAAACGTTGGTTCGGTAGAAACTAGTGGTGTAGAGTTAGCTTTAGGATTTAATGATTATGAAGGTGATTTTACATGGTCGGCGAATTTAAATTTAGGAACTAGTGGAAACGAAGTTTTAAGTTTAGGAAGCTTAGATGCTTTTGAAGGTGCAGCCATGAAAGATGGTAAAGGAAACATTTCTAGAACTACGGTTGGCGAATCGTTATTTCATTTTTATGGTTTAGTAAGCGATGGTATTTACCAAACTCCAGAAGAGGTAGCAGCGGTATTTACATCAAATCCAGGGCAAACTACAGTACAACCTGGAGATGTTAGGTATAAAGATTTAAATGGAGATGGAGACATTACTTCTGAAGATCGCGATATTTTGGCAAACCCTTATCCAGACTTTACTTATGGATTAAACTTAAGTGCTAATTATAAAAACTTCGATTTAAATTTATACATCACAGGTATAGAAGGTGTTGATATTTATAACACTAACAAATACGATTTAGAAGCTGGTGCCAATAGATTATTTAATGGAAGTAAATTATTACTAGATAGTTGGACACCAACTAATCCATCTACAACACAACCAAGAGTGCCAGGAGCACCACAAAACCATAGTGTTTCAGATAGATATATTGAAGACGGATCGTTTACAAGGTTAAAGAACATTAGCTTAGGTTATACGTTTACCGACGGTGTATTTGAAAATTATTTTTCAAAGTTGAGATTATATGTAAGTGCCCAAAACTTAATCACCCTAACGGATTACAGCGGATTAGATCCAGAAATAGGACAAGGAAATCAAGAATTTGGAATAGACCGTGGACTTTATCCACAACCTAAATCTGTTATTTTAGGACTTCAAGTATCATTTTAATAAAAAAGAAATAAATTATGAAAACATATAAATTAATACTTACAGCACTGTTCGGGATATTTATAGTGAATTCCTGTTCAGAGAGCGAGTTCGAATTAGCCAACCCTAATCAACTGTCTCCCGAAACTTTCTTCGCTACAGAAACTCAAGTAGAATCTGCAGTAAATGCTGCTTATGCTAACCTACAAACCATTTCATTATATGGTAGATTAATTTGGTATATGATGGATAATATGTCTCATGAGCAATCTCCAAACGGACAGCAAGAGGCCGATAAAATTACATTTTACGATTTCTCGTTCGATTCCACTAACGGACAAATTGCAGAATATTGGGACAGTTGTTTTAGAGGCATAAACAAAGCAAACTTTGTTATAGGTAATGAAGCTACTATAAATAAGATTCCAGAAAACGAATTGTCGACTGCTACAAAGGCTAAATTTATGGCAGAAGCTAAATTTTTAAGAGCGCAATATTACTGGTTATTAGTAAATAGATTTGGTAATGTGCCTTTAAGAAACGGTGATTTTACACAACCAGAAGGAAAACCATTGAGCCCAAAAGCCGATGTAATGAATCAAATTATTGAAGATTTAACTTTTGCATCAGCAAACTTATTACCAAAATCTCAAGAAGAAACTGGTCGTGCTACAAAAGGAGCTGCGCAAGCATTTTTAGGAAAAGCATTATTATACCAAAAAGAATATGAACTAGCTTTAAATTCTTTTAAGAAAATGTCAGGATACGAATTAGAGTCTGATTACTACGATAATTTTAAAGAAGAAACAGAAAATGGTATAGAGTCCGTTTGGGAAATTCAATACGATTTATCTTTAGGAACAGGAGACAAATGGTCTAGTCTTGTTGCTGGTTTTGGTAAAAATCATGCGACTTATAGAGGTCAAGATTATGGTGTGTTAGATTGGTTTAACGTATATCCATCAGATGATTTAGTGGCCGAATTTGAACCTGGAGATAACAGAATTGAAGGTAGTTTTTACTTTGTTGGAGATACATACAACAATGGCGCTAATACTTTTGTAGAAGGAGATTTTGCTGAAAATAGTGGAGATATTCGACCTATTGCTTGGAAAAAATATCAAAATTATTACAAGCAAGTTAGTGAGGTGCAGGAATCTGGAATTAACCCGAAAGTAATTCGTTACTCAGATGTGTTATTAATGATGGCCGAATGTGAAAATGAAAGACCAGGCGGTTCTCAAGCAACTGCTGTAGGGTATATTAATGAAGTTAGAGCACGTGCAGATTTAGATCCTTTATCTACTTCGCTTTCTAAATCGGCTGTGTTCGATGCTATTGTGCACGAGCGTAAAGTAGAGTTAAGTGGAGAGCAAGTACGTTTTGATGATATGATTCGTTGGGGCATCGCAGCTACAGAGTTAGCAGGTACTAATTTTCAAGCTGGTAAACATGAGCTTTGGCCAATACCAGATAAGGAAATTGCAACAAATCCAAACGTTACAGTAGCAGACCAAAATCCAGGGTATTAAAAATAGTTTAGAATTAGTTTAGTGATAGTTTTTTAAGTTGGATAAAAGCAGCACAATGTAATTGTGCTGCTTTTTAACTTTAAAAAACGTTTGTAAAAATAAAGATGTTTTAGAATTTTATTATCAACCATTAAATATTAATAAATGGAAATTAGATATTTAAAAGCATATGTAGTAAGTGTAATTTGCTTTGTAATACTTATTAGTTGTTCCAAAGAGAAAGCACAGGTGAAATCTATAGATGGTAAAATTTTTTCTTCAGTTGAGGTTTCAAAATCAGGAATAGATTTTGAAAATACACTTAGTGAAACAGATAAGTTAAACTACTTTACTTATGCTTACATGTATATGGGAGCAGGCGTTTCTGCTGGAGATATTAATAATGATGGTTTAATAGATTTGTTTTTTACAGGCAACCAAGCAGAGAATAAATTGTACTTAAATAAAGGTGGTTTAAACTTCGAAGATATTACAACTAAAGCAGGTGTTTCTGGAGATCAAAGGTGGTATACAGGCACAACTATGGTAGATATTAATAACGATGGGTTTTTAGATATTTATAGTTCCGTAAGCGGGAAGTTTGAACCTAGAAACAATCAATTATTCATCAATAATCAAGATGGTACGTTTACCGAAAGTGCAACTGCTTATGGATTGGATGATGCTAGCCATAGTATACAAGCAACATTTTTCGATTATGATAAAGATGGAGATCTGGATGTGTATGTAGCCAATTATCCGCCAACAAAATTTGGTTCGCCAACCTTTGTATATCAACAGAATATGCGAAATGTAAAAGCTATTGAATCCGATCATTTATATAGAAATGATGGTAACACGTTTACCGATGTATCGGAAGAAGCAGGTATTATAAATTTCGGATTAACATTAAGTGCTACAGTTGGCGATTTAAACAACGATTCTTGGCCAGATATTTATGTGTCTAACGATTTTGATTCACCAGATTTAATGTTTCTAAATCAAAAAGATGGTACGTTTAGCGAGGTTATAAAACAAGCGACATCGCATACAGCGTTTTATGGTATGGGTGCCGATATTTCGGATTTTAATAACGACGGAAATCTCGATATTTTTCAAGCAGATATGGATGCGGAAGATAATAAAAGACAAAAAGAAAACATGTCTAGCATGAATCCGCAGTTGTTCACCAATATTGAAAATGCGGGATTTCAAACCCAATACATGCAAAACTGTATGCAAGTTAATTCGGGAGTTTACCAGAATGGAATTCCTCATTTTTCTAATATTTCAAGATTAGCAGGAGTGTCTTCTACAAATTGGAGTTGGGGACCACTGTTTGCTGATTTTGATAACGATGGGTTCAAAGATTTATACATTTCTAACGGTTCACGAAGAGAGATTCATAATAATGATTTTTTTAATAATTTAGAAGAACTTAAGGTTGCAAACGATTCTGTCCTTTATTTAGTTGAACAAATTCCTTCAGAGAAATTAGATAATTACATGTATCAAAACAAAGGTGATTTCAATTTTAAACGTGTTAATAAAGATTGGGGTATTGAGTTCGAAGGCTTCTCTAACGGTGTAATTTATGCAGATTTAGATAATGATGGCGATTTAGAAATTGTGACAAATAATATTGACGACTATGCTTCCGTTTTTGAAAACAAAAGCTCCGAAATCAATAATTATTTAATGGTTTCATTTAAGGGGGAAAAAGCAAATGCTTTCGGTTTGGGAGCGCGCGTTTATATCACAACGGCGAATAAAACTCAAATGCAAGAGCTTACGCTTACTCGGGGCTTTGAATCTTCCGTAGCACCAATATTACATTTTGGATTAGGCAAACAAAGGGATATAGAAGTCCTAAAAGTGGTTTGGCCCGATGGGAAAATTCAGCAATTAAAAAATCTAAAAGCAAATCAAGAATTAGTATTGAGTTATGCTGATGCCATAGTTGAAGCAAAGAATAACAACGAAACGGATAGCTATCAAAAAATATTTTCTAAAGCCTCAGAAAGTTCTTTTCCAAAACATAAACACGTTGAAAATAATTTTGATGATTTTGAACATCAAGTTTTAATGCCTCACAAAATGTCGGCGTTTGGCCCTGCTTTGGCTATAGGTGATTTAAATGGAGACGGTTTGGACGATTATTTTATTGGAGGATCTCACGAAAATTCTGGAGCTATGTATTTTCAGAATAAAGAAGGTGTTTTTGAGCAGCAATCTATAAAGGCATTGCTAGAAGATAAAAGCTATGAAGATATTAGCGCACTCATTTTTGATGCAGACAAAGATAATGATAACGATTTGTATATAGTAAGTGGCGGTTATGAGTTTGCTACGCAACCAAAATTACTACAAGATAGATTGTATATTAATGATGGAGCTGGAAACTTTATACGAGCAAAACCTGAAGTTTTACCTGAGTTTTTAGTAAGTGGATCTAAAGTTTATAATGCAGATTTTGATAAAGATGGAAAGGACGATTTATTGGTTTTAGGTAGGCAAATACCAGGTAAATATCCAATGCCAGTTTCTTCTTATGTATTAAAAAATGTTGGAGAAAAAGGCAGTCCAAAATTTAATTTATTTGAAGAAAGTTACTCCAAAGTATTCGAAAATATAGGAATGGCTACAAGCGCTGTTATCACCGATTTTAATAGCGATTCTTGGCCAGATGTTATTTTAGTAGGCGAGTGGATGCCTATAAAGATTTATAAAAATATAAAAACTGGTTTTGAAGACGTATCGGAAACCATGGGGTTAAGTAAAGATACTACAGGTTGGTGGTGGAGTATTGAAGCAGGAGATTTTGATAACGATGGTGATATGGATTATATACTCGGCAACAATGGCTTAAATTATAAATATAAAGCCACAGAAAACGAAACCTTCGATATTTTTGTTAACGATTTTGATAACAACCACAAAACCGATATTGTTTTAAGCTACTTCAATAAAGGCAAGCAATACCCAGTTCGTGGTAGGTCGTGTTCATCTCAACAAATACCTGGTATTAAAAGTAAATTTAAAAATTACGAAACTTTTTCTCAGGCTACTTTGGTAGATGTTTACACAGAAAAAGCTTTAGAGTCGTCGTTGCATTACAGCGTAAAATCTTTTGCCAGTGTGTATTTAGAAAATAAAAACGACCATTTTGTTACGCATCAATTACCTATAGATGCTCAGGTATCTAGTATCAATAAAATAATAGTAAAAGATTTTGATAAAGACA
Source organism: Algibacter lectus (assembly GCF_900112395.1). GTDB lineage: Bacteria > Bacteroidota > Bacteroidia > Flavobacteriales > Flavobacteriaceae > Algibacter > Algibacter lectus. The sequence goes on along the minus strand of NZ_FOLN01000001.1, from coordinate 809,706 downwards.
CGCATTTAGATGCCCTTTTAGTAGGTAACTTATATGTGTCTGAAGTTGAAACACCACGAAATGATGCTGGTCATGGATTACTTTTAAAGGGAAATGGACAAGGTGAATTTAAGGCTATGTCTGCTAATCAGTCTGGCTTTTTTGTTACTGGAGATTCAAAGGATATGCAAAGCATAGCAGTAAAAAATGAAACCTATATTTTGATTGCTAAAAATAACGATTCGTTGGATGTTGTAAAAGTGAGGTAGAACGTTGGTTTTACTATAAAAAGCAACAATTTTGTCATTCATCGCTACATTTATTATACTCAAAAAGATGGCTAAAGAATAAATTTGAGTATCAAAAATATGGATTCAATTAAAAAAATATTTCAGGTTACTTTTTTATAGTTGAAAACATATCGATAACTAAATAAACTAATTAAAACAATTATGAAAACAACTAAAATTTTAAGTTTTTTATGTTTAAGTCTGGCGTTTTGGTCATGTTCTGATGACGATGCGGTTATAGAACTAACACAACCACAATTTACAGTAACTGCTCCAGAAGGAGAGTCTGGCTTTTTTACATTCGAAAATACAACACCAAATAAAGAAGAGTTTTATAGCTTTTGGGAATTTGAAGTTGGAGGTTCTAAAGTAATCGATCAAAATGGCCCGTTAGTGTATGAGTATAAAAGTTCAGGTTCTAAAACAGTAAAATTAACTATGGTAAGTACTTTAACAAACTTACATACAAGTCAAAATATTACGGTAACCTTGCCACCGCCATCAGACATTCGTCATTTAATAAATCCTGAGAATTTGTTAGCTAATGGTTATTTTGGAGAAGGTGAAGGTAATGATTTTACTAATTGGGGTAGAAATAATGGAGCCGATAGAATGACGGAAGAACGCAGCGAACCATTAGTAGGTTCTAGAGCTGTAAAAATTAACAATGATGTTGATGGTAACGAATGGGAAACTCAATTAGTTTCAGATGCATTTCCTACCGTAGATGGTGAAAAATATACTGCTTCTGTTTGGATTAAAGGTTCTCCTGTTTCAATCCGTTTTTCTACAAACCCTGGAGTTGGTGGCGATCAGTATGCTGGTAATTACACCGCAACTTCCGATTGGGCTCAATACTCTTGGACCTTTATAGCAAACTCTGCAACAACCTTATTAGCACTAGATATGGGAAAAACAAAAGGAACATTTATAATAGATGCTGTTGAGGTTGTAAAAGGCGAAGTTGCCTTGCCATTACCTTCTAATGATAGCGAATTATTAAACGGTGATTTAGAAGCAGGTGAAGAAAATGATTTTATTAATTGGAGTCAAAACAATGGAGCAGATAGAATGACTCAAGAAACTGTAGATGTTTTAAGTGGTTCTAGAGCGCTTAGAGTTAATAACGGCGTCGATGGTAACGAATGGGAAGCTCAAATGGTAAGTGATGGTTTTGCAACCGAAAATGGAGCAGACTACACCGTATCATTATGGATTAAAGGCGATGCTGTTTCTGTTAGATATTCTACTAATCCAGGTGCAAATAGTACCGAACAATATGCTGGTGGTTATATCGCATCTGCAGAATGGACAAAATATGCTTGGACATTTACAGCAAATTCAGATACATCTTCTATAGCTTTAGATATGGGGAAAACAAAAGGAACATTTTTAATAGATGCAATTAAAGTTGTTAAAAACTAAACAAAACGAAAAAACTATGAAAAACACATTTAAATATATAATTCGTTTGGTAGTATTATTTATGGCTTTTAGCTGTTCTAATTCTTCAGATGATTCTCCAACATTTGGACCAACCGAACTTCCAGATGCTATACAAGCATCGTTCGATTTTACAATATCACTATCAGATCCAAAAGTGCTTCTTTTAAATAATACAACCGAATATTACCTACCATATACCGGAGTTTGGGATTACGGAAATGGCTCTAGCGCTATTGCTGATGGAGCAGGAGTAAAAGAGGTGACTTACGATACTCCAGGAAGATATACTATTAGCCTTACCGTATCTAGTGATGGTATTACAAACACCATTAGTAAAGATATTATTGTAGATGAAATAGGTATTTGTCTTAATGCCGTTTGTGGAAGTGTAAATACAGCGAGTTTAAAAGGTGCAGCAACTACATTTTCGGTAGGTACAATTACAAGATCGCCTTATGTTGCGGCAGGAGGTAAGCATATAGAAATTCTAAAGAATGAGTTTAATAACTTGACTTCGGAATATGAAATGAAGATGAATATTATGTATCCATCAGAAGGTAATTATGATTTTTCTGCTGGAGATGCCATTGTAGGTTTCGCTCAAGCAAATGATATGAATGTGCATGGGCACGCTTTAATTTGGCACAATGCAACACCTAGTTGGGTAGAAAATTTTTCTGGAACCGATGCAGAGTTTGAAGCTATGGTAGAAGATTATATTACAACAACTTTAAATCACTATAAAGGAAAGGTACGTTCTTGGGATGTTGTGAATGAAGCTTTTGAAGATGGTACAGGGCACCCGTTAAGAAATTCAGTTTTTAGACAAAAAATGGGAGATGATTATATTAAAAAATGTTTTCAGTTTGCTAGAAATGCAGACCCAGATGTAATTCTTTTTTATAACGATTACAACATGGCATCTAGCCCAACAAAACGTCAAGCTATGTTTAACTTGGTTGATGAGTTGGGAGATTTAATTGATGGTGTAGGTGCACAAATGCATATTTCTTACAACGGGCCTTCCGCAGCCAATATTCAAGCTGTTGCAGATGGTACAGTATCTAGAAATTTAAAATTGCACTTTGCAGAATTAGATATTAGAGCAAACCCAGAAGAAGATACCAGTTTAACTTCACTTTCTTCAGATAGAGCAAATGCTCAGAAAGACAAATTTAAAGAGGTTGTTCAAATTTATAATGCCATTCCGTTGGATAATAAATTTGCATTAACAGTTTGGGGTGTAAGAGATAATGAGTCATGGTTGTTAGATTTCTGGGGTGTTCCAGAGTGGCCATTAATGTTTGACGAAGATTATAATAAAAAGCCTGCATATGCTGGGTTTTTAGAAGGATTAGAGTAATAAATATCATTTAATATTTTAGTTAGAAAGCCCTAAGTTGTTCCGCATTTTAGGGCTTTTCTATATAAAAAAGTTAAAGTATTTAGGTCTAGAGATAAAAAACATACAAACGAAAGTAACCAACAAATAATAAGAATATGCTTTTCAATAAAATCTTAAAAATTACCTGTGTAACCTTGTTATTACTAGTTATGCATGCATGTAATAAAAAACAGAAAGAAAATGGCTTAAAAGCTAATGCGGAATTTCCAATAGGAACCGCCATTAAAATTGAAACTTTAAATGCCGATTTTGAGCTTCAAGATTTACAAAAATCAAACTTCAATAGTATAACCTCTGCAAGCGACATGAAAATGAACCGAATCACAGAAAGCGAAGGTGTGTACAAATGGAGCAGAATAGATGGTATTCTTAATTACGCTCAAAATAATAACCAACGTTTGTTTGGTCATAATTTAATTTGGCACAGTTCTACACCTAAATGGGTAGAAGAGAAAGCTTTAAAAGATACGTTGTGGTTAGCCGGTTTTATGAAAGATTATATAACAACTTATGTAGGCCGCTATAAAGGTAAAGTCGCGGGCTGGGATGTTGTAAACGAAGCATTTGAATCTGCAGGAGGAGCCATGAGAGAGACCATCTGGTACAGCGTTATGGGCAAAGATTACATCGCTAAAGCATTTACTTATGCCCATGAAGCCGACCCAAATGCAGTTTTGTTTTATAACGATTTTAATATTGAGCGAGACACTTTAAAACTAAATGCAACACTTAAATTAATAGAAGATTTAAGGGAGAAAAATATTCCAATTCATGGTTTAGGTTTTCAAATGCATATCCGTATGGATATTCCAGATGAGGTGATTGCAAATGCCTTGAAGAAAGCAGCCGATACAGGTTTAAAAATTCATTTATCTGAAGTTGATATTATTTTTAATGCACATAATGATACGCAATATGGCGGTGAACAAATTTACACTGAATTAACCGATGATATGAAAAAGGCACAAGCCGAAAAATATAAAAACCTTGTTAAAATGTACCGTTCCATTGTACCGAAAGCACAACAATACGGCATTACATTTTGGGATTTTACAGATAGAGACTCCTGGATAGATGGCTTTTTTAGTATAACCGATTGGCCAACTATTTACGATGATAATTTACAACCAAAACCCGCTTATTTTGGAGTTTTAGAAGGTTTAAAAGAAGAATTGTAATGAAAGCAAGAAATAGAATCATTAAGATATTGACTGTATTAATGTCTACGTTCAGTTTTGGGCAAACAGACTATAGTATTTCTTCTCAAAAAGATAGATTAAGGCAATATTCTGGGCAATGGGTAAGTGCTATTAATTCTAGCACAGATAGCGTTGCAGTACTGCCGACTTTGAAAATGAGCAGTATAAGTAATTTTAATAATAATTCGCTTAGCATAACGGTTTTGCAAAAAAATAGTGCCAGTAAATATGAACCAATACTTAGGGAGATAATTGGTTATGATCGTGTTACGAATACTGTCTTTGCAGCCGGACATAATAATGAAGGTACTTTTTTTACAGGGAAAGGCAGGTTTTCTTCAGAAAAAAAATGGACCATGCAGGATAAAGATCTTAATGGAAATAACACCATGACGGTTAATTTTAACTTTAATAATTATACCGATGTTACTTTGGAAGGCTTTGATAATAATGAAAAACATTTATGGAAAACGAGATACATCAAACATAATCCTAAAAATAAGAATATAGGTATTCAATTAGTTTCGGTCCATGATGATATGCTTAAAAATCCAGAAAAAACTTTGATCCAATTAGGTAGAATGGGTTATAGTTATGTTGAAACTTTTGTGTATAGAGAAGGGGGTTTTTATGGTTATACTCCGGAAGCGTTCAAGGCTGTAGTTAAAAAAGCAGGTATGAGGTTTTTAGGTTCTATGACGTTCTTTGATCCTGCAGATAAAAATGATGATGTTGCAATCAAGTTTTGGTGGAATAAGGCTATACAAGATCATAAAAAAGCGGGTGTCGAATATCTTTCAACTTCAAATATTAAAATAAAAAGTATTAAGACAATTAAAGAGCTTCAAGATTATTGTAATTATTATAATAAAATCGGAAAACTTTGTAAAGACAATGACTTAAAATTTATTTTTCATAATCATGCTGATGAATTTTTAATGGTTGAAGGTATAAGAGTTTACGATTACTTTCTGCAAAACACAAATCCGGAATATGTGTTTTTTCAATCGGATATCTATTGGATGCATGTCGCAGGTGTTAATCCTGTTCATTATTTTGAAACCTATCCTAACCGATTTATTAGTTGGCATGTTAAAGACTATAAAGAATTAGGAGAAAGCGGGAAAATAGATTTCGAAGATATATTTAAGTATCAAAAAATATCTGGAGTTCAATATATTTTATCTGAAGTTGAAGATTATAGCTTTCCACCGTTGTTTAGTGTTGGTTTAGCTTGGGAATATATTTATTATGAATTATTAAAATAAACCTTTGATTATGAAACCTGTTACAATTAAGAATCTTTTATTAACTCTATGTATGCTTACAATGATTAAAACCAATGCTCAAGATCAGTTTAGTGTTTTATTGTTTACCCAACATGATGATTGGCACTACAATAGCATTCCTATTGCTATTCAGGCCTTTGAAGATATGGCAGAAGAACATCAATTCAAATTTAATTGGACACAACGACCAAATGATCTTATCGAGAAATTACCAGAACATGATGTAGTAATATTTATGAATGCCAATGCCGATTCTTTGAGGACAAAGCATATGGTTGCTTTAAAAACATTTATGAAACGTGGTGGAGGTTTTGTTGGTATACATGGAACAGCAGATGGTGAAAACGATAATACTTGGTTTGATGGCCTTGTGGGCGCAAAATTTGTTGATCATCCAAAATTACAGGCTGCCATTGTAAAGGTTGAAAACACCGATTTTCCAGCAACATGGCATTTGCCAAATAAATGGTTACGTAGTGATGAGTGGTATAATTTTGAAAATATGAATTTAGATAAACTAAATATAGTATTAACTGTTGATGAAGCTTCTTATAATTTTACTGCAGGTTATGATGAAATTCCGTTAAAAGGTATGGGAGAAATACACCCTATTTCTTGGTTTCAATATTATGAAGGAGGAAAGTCGTTTTATACAGCCTTAGGGCATAAACCAGAATCGTATAAAGACAAAAATTTCTTAGATCATATTTTTGGTGGGATCTACTGGGTGGTTAGTAAGTGAAATAATTTAATATGAAGTTTAACTAAAAACTTCATATTAAATAAAAATGGATTGTAATGCTCAATAAGTCGCTTTACAATCCATTTCATTTATAGTCTTATTTCATAATAAACATTAGTCTTTATAAGGGGTTAAGGTCTCAATACTTCCATCTTCTCTATGTGTGATTTCAGCAAATTTAACAGACCTTAAATGCGTTACACCTTTAGATAAACTAGAATCATGATAAAATAAATACCATTTTTTATCAACTTTGCAAACAGAGTGGTGAGAGGTCCAACCAACTACAGGATTTAAAATACGTCCGCCATAAGTAAATGGTCCATAGGGGCTGTCTCCAATAGCGTAGCAGATAAAATGCGTGTCTCCGGTAGAATAAGAGAAATAGTATTTATCGTTATATTTATGTAACCAGGCAGCTTCGAAAAAACGACGATTATTGTCGCCAGCTAATAGTAAGTTTCCGTTTTTATCTAAAATTTCTATAGCTTTTGGTTTTTCGCTGAATTCTAATAAATCGTCCGTCATTTTTGCCACATAAGGGAGTAATGCAGGTTCGTTATCTTCAGGAAGAAATGCCGTTGGGCTATCGGGTTGAGCTGCATTAAATTCTCCACTTCTCCAGCGCTGTAATTGTCCGCCCCAAAGACCACCAAAATACATGTAGTAACTCCCGTCGTCATCTTTAAAAACTGCAGGGTCAATAGAAAAACTGCCTTTAATAGCTTCTGGTTGCGCTTTAAATGGTCCTATAGGCGAGTTGCTTGTGGCGACTCCAATTCTAAAAATGCCATCATGAGCTTTCGCAGGAAAAAACAAATAATATGTACCGTCTTTTTCATTGGCATCTGGAGCCCACATTTGCTCTTTTGCCCAAGGCACATCATCTACGTGTAAAGCGACACCGTGGTCTACGGCTTCACTATCGATAGAATCCATTGAGATTACATGATAGTCTTCCATTGCGAAGTGGCTTCCTAAATCGTCAAAAGCTTCTCCAGCATCAACATCGTGAGATGGGTAAATGTATATTTTTCCGTTAAAAAAATGGGCAGATGGATCAGCAGTGTAAATATTGGTTACCAATGGTTGGGAAATAGCGCGCTTATTTAGGTCATCAAAATTGATGTTTTCGATACTTTCTTCAGGCATAATTTTATGTTTTGTTAGTTTTAACTTTGTCTTCGTTCTTTTAGTTCAGCTTCAATTTGTACTTCCATTTTCTTATTAATTTCATAAAAGAAAAGTAAACCTACTCCTAGTAAAAATGGAATTGCAGGATATATACTTACAAGCATTTTAGTGCCTGTAATTGTAATGGCAGTTTGTTGCGTAAGGTCTGCATCATAACCATAACTTGCTAAAATGTAGGCTAAAAGCGCAGAGCCAATGCTTAGGCCGCCTTTTAAACCGACCATCATTGCAGAGAAAATAATGGCTGTTGCTCGACGGTTCGTTTTCCATTCAGAATAATCTGCAACATCGGCAATCATAGCCCAAAGTAGCGGGATAGTGATTCCGTAGAAAAAACCATGTAAAATTTGTGATGCAAACATCAGTTCTACAGATGTTGAAGAGAAGAAATAAAAGAAGATGATAAACAAAGTTGAAATAAATAAAAACGTCATAAAAACATCTCTTTTTCCATATTTGTCTGCTAATTTTTTAGATAAACCAATACCAACTATCATGAAAATAATACCACCAGCGTTGAATAATCCAAACCCTGCAGATACAGGATCTTCACCAAAGAAATTTACACCAATACTTGATAGAAAATCTAATAACGGACCTATAAAACTTGTTAATCTATCGGCATCTACGTAGTTTTTAAAATAATACACATAAGAGCCTCCCTTCATGGCTAGAGTAACAAAAACTAATGTGGTAACGGTTAACGTTATAACCCAAGGTTTGTTTTTAAATAAATCGGATAAATCTTCCTTAACACTCGATTTTTGTTCTGGCTTAGGGACAATACGCTCTCGCGTAGTGAAAAATGTGATGAGCAACATAATGGTGCCTATAATGGCAAGCCACGTCATTACTATTTCTATTCCAACTGCTTTATCACCACCTCCGGCAGATTCAATAATAGGTAGCATAAATACTTGCACAAAAAATTGTGCAAACATTACTGCAACAAAACGATACGCAGAAATGCTATTTCGTTCGCCCATATCGCCAGTAATTACCCCGCTTAAAGCTGAATATGGTAAGTTGTTTGCAGCATAAAGTAAAAGTAATAAAGTGTAAGTAACAACAGCATAAATAACTTTGCCTTTATATTCAAAGTTGGGCGTGCTAAAGGCTAAAAGTGCCACAACTCCAAGTGGTACTGCTGTCCATAAAATCCATGGTCTAAACTTTCCCCATTTAGAAGTTGTTCTGTCTGCAATAGCACCAATAATTGGATTAAACCCGAAAGCAGCAACAAGGCCAACACTTAATATAATTGCTGAAGCATGATTGGCTTCAAGACCATAAATATCAGTATAGAAAAAAGCTAAATAGGTAACTAATGTTTGAAATACTAAATTGGCAGCTAGGTCTCCTAAACTATATCCTATTTTTTCTTTAACTGAAAGTTTTTGTGTATCAGAACTCATAACTTTTAGTTTTGTTTTGGTTGATTATCACTTTTTAAAGCCATAACACGCTCATATGCTTTTTTAGGATTGAAGTCTCTATCGAATAATAACGGATGATTCGTTCTTCCGTTTATAGGCCAGTAATTTAACCAAGACTGACCGTCGTTTACTCCCCAAAATGTAACTCTATCAATTTTGTCTTTATGTTTCAAGAAAAGCTTAAAAATAGTTTCATATCTGTTAGCCAATTGCATAGCTGCAGCTTCAGATAATTTTTCTGGATACGGATTCATTTTTGGGTCACCTTCATACTGCTCATAACTTTGTTCTACGGCAGCACCATCCAAATCCCATGGGTTTGGTAGAGCTGTAACATCTAACTCGGTGAAACTAACTTTTACGCCTAATGCGGCATAAGCAAGAATACTATTTTCTATATCTTCTATAGATGGGCCTTCTAAACTCCAGTGGGCTTGCATACCAACACCATCTATTTTTACACCTTTTTCTTGTAGACTTTTTACAAGCCTTACTACACCGGCTCTTTTTTCTGGTTTCCAAAGGTTGTAATCATTGTAAACTAATTTTGCATTAGGGTCGGCTTCAGCAGCTAATTTAAAAGCAAGTGCTATAAAATTATCACCCATAACCTCGTAAAAATTAGAAGTTCTAAAACTGCCATCTTCATTTAAAGCTTCGTTCACCACATCCCAAGTATCTATTCTGCCTTTGTATCTTTTTACAATAGTATTTACATGGTGTTCTATATTTTTCACCATAGTAATGCTGTCTTTTTCATTTTCCATCCATGGCGCCAATTGGCTATGCCAAACCAAAGTATGCCCAACAATATGCATATTATTTTTTTCTCCGAGTGCTACATATTTATCGGCAATATCAAAATAGAATGTATCTTTTTGTGGGTGAATTTGTTCCCATTTCATTTCGTTTTCTGGAGTAATGGTATTAAATTCTTTTTCTATAAGGTTTATAGATAATGTGTCTTTTTCTTCTATTTGAGATTTGTTTAATGCCGCTCCAATAAGAAAATCACCTTTAAAAGCATCTTTCAATGAAGTGGTTTTAATTTCGGTTTTACTAATTTCTTTTATTTCGTTTTTACAGCTAGATGCACTTAAAATTAGTGCAGAAACTAAAAGGATATTTTTTATTCTGTGGGTCATGGTTATGGTTTAAAAAAGACGTTTTATAATTGAAATTTTAATACTTAAAATGATTTGAATAAAATTACTTTTTTAATAGAATGTAGAGTAAAACAAAATGGACTAATGGTGAAACAATTGTTGCATATGGTTGAAATTACTATGTATAACAGCTATTTCGAAATGATTGATGTGAAATAATTTTACTAGGGATAGATTTAGATGTCTAAAAGAAATTTAGTGTAAATGCTCTTTTTAGTTATAAAACATGGACACTTTTAAAAGATGAAATAATAGGAGGAAAGGCTTAGTTTTTTCATGAGGAAGGCTGTGTTTTCAATCTCACTTCAATAAAAAGCGAAGTATGAAAATAATAACAGATAATATAAATTATCCTGAATGTTTTTACGTAACCAATGAATAAGTTGGTTACGATTTTTTTTTTTTTGATGTTATCCAGAACATTAGTAGGTTGAACTGGAAATTATAAAGTCTTCTTATAAATACTTTAAATATTTATAAGAAGACTTTTTTGTTCCGTAAGGAAAGTGGTTGATGGACCTTAATTTATTTTTTTATAAACTTCAATGTTGTGATAAATGGTATCATTATTCTTATAAGTGTTTACTTGTTTATAAGAGTTTTTTCCGCGTTCAATAGGTATAACGTATGTATTGATATCACTTTTCATTGATTTCGAAGTAGACGTTAGCTTTTCAATAATGGTGTCGTTTTTAAAAGTATAAGTACCATAAGCATGCCATTCCGAAGCATCGGGAGCCGGATCTGTGTTCCATATTACATAGCCGTCTAGGTAAATTTTATGTTGCACTTTTGAAGTATCAACTATAAGGGTATCTCCATTAGCAAGATGGTAGAATTCGCTTAATTCCCAAACACCTTCCATGGTATTAAAATTTTCAACTTTTTTTGAATTAATTCTAGAACCACAAGCGATAGATATCATTGAAATTAATGCTAAATAAAATAAGTTTTTGAACGTTGTGGTTTTAATAATAGCCTTTCTTTTCATGGTTTTCTGTAGGTGTTTAAGATGAATTGTTTTTCGTCTTTAAATTAGAGATGTTTTAGAAATTTATTCACAATATATCTACGTAGGTAAAGTTTTACTAATATAATATAATTTTTTTAGTAGATAGAGGAGAAGGGCTTATCTTATTTTAAAAAGATAAGCCTTACTCCGTTTCGTGCTATTCAAAGGTATTTTACATCAAAATGAAACATAATTTATACGAATAGGGAATAATTAATACTTATAAAGATAGAGTGAAGGCTATTTTTGTTTGCATGACACGTAATGTTATTGATAAGCTATTACAGACGGCAACACAGGAGCAGAAATAAAAATTACTACTTGTTATAACAAGTCGTTCTATTCTAAAAAAGTATATATGATAAATCGGGTTTTTTGCAAACAGACTTTATTTCTTGTCCTGAGTTTAATAATGTTTCAAGGTTATGCTCAAAAAGAAGGGCAAGACAAGTCTAAAATTGTTGTGTCTAACTCTAGTCTAGAAAAGGACAGCGAAAGTGTTTTTGTGCGTTCGGAAAATAATTTGATGATCTATCCGGAAATGGATGGTTTAGAAGGCCGATTAGGTGAAAATATAAACGGGCCTTCGGTAATAAAAGTACCCGATTGGATTGAAAATCCTCTAGGTAAATACTATATGTATTTTGCGCATCATCATGGTAAGTTTATTCGGTTAGCTTATGCAAATTCGCCGGTTGGACCTTGGACTGTATATAAGCTAGGAGTGCTTCATATTGATAAAACAGCAGCTATTGGCCATATAGCTTCGCCAGATATTATTATAGATGAAGAAACGAAAACCATTAGAATGTATTTTCATGGATATAACAGAAATAAAGAAGGGCAAAAAACGTTTTTCAGCACGTCTAAAAATGGAATAGATTTCAAAGCATCCGATATCATACTGGGGCCTTCCTATTTTCGTGTTTTTAAATACAAATCGGAATATTATGCATTAGTAAAAGGTGCTTTTTATCGGTCTAAAGATGGTATGCAACCATTTGAGAAAGGTGCTTTAATTTTACCTAAAGCAAGACATACCGCTGTTAGCTTAAAAAAAGATAAGCTTGCTGTATTTTATTCCCAAAAAGGAGATGCACCAGAACGGATATTAAGTTGTGATGTTGATCTTTCTGAAGGTTCATGGAAAAGCTGGAAAGCTAACGAGGTTAAAGAAGTATTAAAACCAGAAATGGATTATGAAGGTGTAAATCTTCCTATTGAAAAATCGGTAAAAGGTTTTTCTAGAAAACCACTGCATGAGTTGAGAGATCCAGCTATTTTAAATGATAACAAAGATGTATACCTTTATTATTCAGTATCTGGAGAATTTGGAATTGGAGTTGCTAAACTCCTGAAAAGTAATTAAATATTATCTTCTGAACCAAATCGTTATAGTTGTTATTGATGGCTTGCTTTTTTAAGTTGCTTTTCAGCTAAATTAGGAGGGAAGTTTAAGAGAAACAAAATCGTACTAAGTGTCGCGTTAAGTAACTATCAAAAATTTAATACCCTTATTCAAATGTTAAATGTGATACCTTTGGCTTTATAATTATTACCAAACTACAATTGAAAGCAATTACAAAATACTGGTTTTTAGAAGATTTCAATCTTTTTAAGAAGCTTGGCACGTTCAATATGATGAAGATTGTTGAGATTCTAGAAATGGATAATATTGAAAAGGGAAAAGCTATTAACCTTAATGATGAGCATAAGAATAGTGTGTTCTTTCTAAAAAAAGGGAGTGTAAAAATTGTAAACAAAACGAACAACACTGTTAAGTATGTTTTAAAGCGTGGTAATATTTTTGGAGAACTTGCATTATATGATAAAAAAGCGGCAAGCGAAGAAATAGCTTATGCTTTAGAGGACTGTGTAATCTGCTACATAGAATCTGAACAGATGGAAGTGCTTATGGAAAAACATAAGTCTTTGAAAAATGGCGTGCTAAAAATTTACGGACTTCGAATTCAAAAACTAGAAAGAAGACTTCACAATTTGTTATACAAAGATAGTGTAACAAGAATTAAAGAGTTTATTGCAGATTATCTAGAAGAGTTTGGTGAATCCAATGAAGGTGGGCATTTAACTGCTAAAAATTTACTTTCACATAAAGAGATTGCAAACCTTACAAATACCTCTAGACAAACAGTGAGTAATGTACTGAGTACAATGAGGAAAGAAGGGATAATAGATTATAATATCGAGTTTATTTCAAGTATAAAATAGTTGTTAGAATCTATTAACGTTTCTTGTATGAATTCGATATAGATTATACATCGGTAGGCGTAATAATTAGCTGTTAAACTTGGCTTTTGATACTGTTATCATATAGATTGTTACTTATTGTAACCTGTTAATTCATAGTGTTTTATTTTATCTGAAAGGAATTTTAACATATCTCGACAAACCCATAACTAACACATTAACAATTAAATGAAATTAACTAAAACTTTAGGGTATCTAGGCCTTATTGCTTCTATTCTTGTAGGTTTGGGCGAATACTTTTTACACTATTCACCCTCAATTTTAGAACATTCAGAAAATTATGAATTTTTCAAATTTGTAGCATTAAATAATCTTACCGCAGGTCATTTCTTGGCCGTTATTGGATTGCCATTCTATTTTGCAGGATACATACATATATACCGAATGCTTAAATCGGGTAACGAAAATTTAGCTAGGCTAGTTCTTGCTATTGGGTTTGTAGCTTTTGCTGTAGGCGGTGTTTGGATTGGCTCTCGTGCTTCTATAGGTAATATTGTTCATTTAAAAGAAGCCATGGATGCTAATACTTACCAAAATCTATTAGCGAATTATACAAATCACATGGAAGTATTAGTGCAAGCGCTACGTGTTATTATAGCAACATTATCTGTTGTTTTTGCTATTGCTATTTTAAAAGGCGGTACATACTACCCAAAATGGATGGCAGTTTTCAACCCCATTGTAATACTTGTTTTATTAGTGGTTTTAGGTAAACTAATACCAGATTTAGGAAAACACATGCTACCTATTTTAATGAATGTCACTCATTTTATTCTTTTCGGATTATCATTATATCAATTTAATAAATACATTAAAAATCAAAAAAATGCTTAAAAAAATTCTAAAATACACAGGAATAGTTATCCTTTTACTAGTTGTACTCGTTCTTGGTTTTTTCTGGCGTGATTCAGTTTCAGATAAATACAACATCACAATAGAAGATAGTAAAATTCCTTTATTCGAGGACGTTGTAATCGATTTTAAACATCAATATAATGGTGATAAATCTTTACCAATTGCACCTTCTGCTTTAATAGATATTGATAACGATAATATAGATGAAGTCTTTTTTGGAGGTGGCATGTTTCAAGAAGATGCCATTTTTGCTTATCGCGATAATAAGTTTGTAGATATTTCTTCTGAAGTTAATTTACAGAAAAAAGGAAGTACTTTAACCACTGTTGGTGTTGTTTCTGCCGATTTTGATAACAATGGATTTACCGATGTTTTACTTGGTAGAGAAGATGGTTTAACAATCTATTATAATACCGACGGGAAATTTACCGCTAAAAAAATTGACACACCAATAAACGAAAAATCAACACCTGCCGGATTAACGGTTGGTGACATTGATAAAGATGGCGATTTAGATATTTTTATGGCAACCTATCTTAAAAAAGAGCTGATGGAAGGGCAAACCATTTTTGAAGATTACACTTATGGTTCCACAAGTGAATTACTTTTAAATACAGGCAACGAAAATTTTGTAAGTATCACTAAAGAAGCTGGTTTAGACTATGTTCACAACACGTTTCAAGGTGTTTTGGTTGATATTGATAACGATTCTTGGTTAGATTTAGTTGTGGTACATGATACGGGTGAAGCAAGAACTTATAAAAACAATGGCGACCTAACATACACGATGAAACCGAACCCGCTAACCAAAAAATTCGCCTACCCAATGGGGTTAGCAGTTGGAGATTATAATAATGATGGGTTGGTAGATTTTATGTTTTCGAATACAGGAAGTACGCTTCCTAGAGAGATTGCGAAAGGCGATATAAAAGATGCATCTTTATTTAATGAAAAATGGATTCTTTTTAAAAATGAAGGAAACTTTAAATTTACAGATACAGCTGCTGAAACTAAAATTGCAGACTATGAGTTTTCTTGGGGTTGCACCTTTGCAGATATGAATAATGATGGTTTACAAGATTTAATGGTAGCTGAAAATTATGTAGATTTTGCACCTAATAAACTGTTTAAACTGCCTAGTAGATTTTTAGTTCAGAAGGAAGATGGCACGTTTGCACCAACTGAAGAAAAAAGTGGTGTTGTTAATCCGTATTACGCTATAACATCATTAGTAAGTGATTTTAATCAAGATGGTTATTTAGACATGATTTGGGTAAATATCGATTCACCATCTTTAGCCTATATCAACAAAGGAGGAACTAACAATTATCTGCAAGTAGACTTAGGAGAATCTGTAAATGCACAAGGAGCAAAAGTAACAGTAACTACGCCAACAAGAACGTTAACCGATTGGCTGGTAAGCGGAGAAGGTTTAGCTAGTGATCAAACGGCGTTGCTTCAATTTGGATTAGGGAAAGAATCTACTGTTTTGAATATTAAAGTGCTTTTGGCAGACAATAGGGAGATTAGTATTGATAATCCGAAAATTAACTCGGTTATCGATTTAAAACCGCAAGTTAAAGTTCAAGTTGCTCAAGAAATAGATGTAGATACAGAAACAATCGAAGAAAGTAAGTAAGAAATGAAGTTTATAAAACAATTATTAGTAAAAGGTAAACAAGAGACGATCAATGATTTATCTAAGGGCTATTGTCCTAATTGTTGGGGGCATCAAGAGTACGATAACCTCATAAGAGAAAAGTATGAAGATGCACAGATAAGTGTTAATAACCACAGTGCTAATTATGCCTTTGTACAGAATTTTATGGTAACACATCTAAATGGTATAAAATTAAAGAGCACAGTTAAAGGTACAGAATGCCCTACTTGTGTGGTTGTTAATAACAAATAATGCTAAAAAGAATTACATATTATGCTATTCTTGGTATACTCATAATAGGTGTATATGGAGCTGGCGGGTTAGTTGTTGAAGAATTTAAAACAGGTGAAGGTTGCCCAAAAATAATGGGCATCCCCATGTGTTTAGTTATTCTATTCTGTTTTCTTGTTTCGTTAATAGTACATCTTTTAAAAAGGAAGAATATCGTATATTTTTTACTTACAGGCTTAGCAGGCAGTATTGCTTTAATAGCTTCAATCATGCAGTTTTTTGGTTATGCCAAATGCCCTAAAGCAGCTTCAGGAACACCAATGTGCTATTATTCATTATTACTTTTTAGTAGTTTAATTGTGTTAAAAATAGTACATTCAAAAATGAAAGTTCAACAATAAAAAACATTAGTCATAACGCTATTTTAAAATAAAAAAATATGAATACAATAGATTTATATGGAGCAGATTGGTGCCCAGATTGCCAAAGAGCAAAAGCTTATTTAAAAGAAAATAATATTGATTTTAATTTTGTTGATGTTGATTTAGATAAAGAAGCAACAGCAAAAGTTGAAGATATTAATAAAGGCAAGCGCATTATACCAACCATTATTATTAACGAAAAGCCATATACCAATCCGGACAATAGTATTTTAGCAAGTGTATTAGGTATTAATGAGCAAGGCCGCGTTATTTTATACGGAGCAGATTGGTGTCCAGATTGCCAGAGAGCAAAAGGGTATTTGCAAGATAATCATATTAATTTTCAATATATAGAAGTCGATAAATACACTTGGGCTGCCGACAAAGTAGAAGAAATTAATAATGGTAAACGTATTATTCCTACTCTGTTTATTGGCGATAAGAGCTATACAAATCCAGATAATTCAATCTTAAAAGAAGTTCTGAACATTGGTGAAGAATCTAAAAAAAAGGTATATGATAGTATTATTGTAGGTGCTGGTGCAGCAGGATTAACGGCTTCTATTTATATTCAACGGGATCGTTTTAGTTCTTTAATTCTTGAAAAAAAGAATATTGGAGGTAATGCTTTTTTAACTCAAAAAATAGAAAATTATCCTGGTTTTACAGAGATTTCTGGTCCAAAATTAATGCAACGTATGGCAGAACAAGCCAAGGTTTATGGTGCAACTATTGAAACGGGTGTTGAGGTGAAAAGTATTTCTAAAGACGGAAATTTATTCAATATAGATTCTAATATGGGCAAGTATCAAAGTAGATCTGTGGTATTAGCTTTAGGCTCTACATATAGAAAATTAGGAATTCCAAATGAAGAAGATTTAATAGGAGCAGGCATTCATTTTTGTGCAACTTGTGATGGTGCTTTTTATAGAGATAAAGAAGTTATCGTTATTGGTGGAGGAAATAGTGCTTTGGAAGAAGGTATATTTCTAGCAGGTTTTTGTAAAAAAGTAACTATTGTAAATCGCGGTGCGGCGTTTTCAGCTTCTGAAACTTATATTGAGAAATTACCATCAATAAAAAATATTGAAACACACCTTAATAAAGAATCATTAGCATTTATTAAAGATGAAAATGGAAACTTCAAAGGTTTAGAAGTAAAAGATAAAACGACTGGAGAAACGGAAGAGCTAACGGCAGATGGAGCTTTTATTTTTATAGGATTAATTCCAAACACAACTAGTGTAAAAGATATTATTGAGTTAAATGAAAGCGGCTTTATAACTACAACAGGATTAGGTGAAACTAACGTATCTGGTGTTTTTGCAGCAGGAGATTGTCGTGAGGGTGCCATTGCTCAAGTTGCTGCGGCTACAGGCGAAGGTGTGTTGGCAAGTTATGGTGTGAGAAATCATTTCAAATAAAATCATGGAAAACTGGCATTTACCAATTACAATTGTTCCGGGTTTGGGGTTACTTATTCTTTCTACCTCAAACCTAATGGTGACTTTGAGTAATGAAATAAGCGGAATGATTGAAAATTCTAAAAAGAAAGTAATTACAGCAAAAAAGTTAAAGCAATTAAAGTTGCTTAATATGGCGATGGTGTTTTTCTATGTTGCTGTGGCACTTTTATTAGTTTCTGCTGTTATAAATGGTTTATATGAAGTTGGAAAAACTTCATTGTATACCAGTGTTTTGGCTATTGTTTTCGCCCTCATCGGACTTATTTCTTTGGTAACCTTTTCCTTTAGGGCAGTAACAATTCGGCAAAATCAATTTCAGAACAAAATAGATTAAATCTGATATCTTATTATTAATTCAATGGGAAGTTTTACCTTACTATTGTTATTTTCGTAACGAAATATTTTAATACCATCTAAATAAAATGTTCGAATCATTCAGTATTGTATTTACAATTTCAGCGCTTTTTAGCTACATTAATTATAAGTGGTTAAAATTACCAACAACTATTGGGCTAATGATTCTAAGCTTAATCTTAATCGTTCCAATAACGCTTAGCAAGACTGTTTTTCCTGAATTTTACAGATTTTTTTGTGATATCATTGTTAATGCAGATTTTAAAACATTATTACTTAATGGTATTTTAAGTTTTTTACTGTTTGCAGGAGCTCTGCATGTTAATCTTGCGGCGCTTACAAAAGAAAAAAAGTCAATATTTCTATTTGCCACTTTAGGTGTGCTAATATCTACATGTATAGTTGGTAGTTTAACCTTTTTTGGAGCGCAACTTATTGGTTTAGAGTTACCTTTTTTACATGCACTTTTATTTGGAGCATTAATATCTCCAACCGATCCAATTGCTGTTATGGCTATTTTAAAAGAAGCGAATATTGCTGAAAGTCTAGGTATTAAAATAGAAGGAGAGTCCTTGTTTAATGATGGTATTGGTGTTGTTGTGTTCTCTGGAATATTATTAATTGCGGCTGCTACGGGAGAACTTAGTAATACAGAGATTGGCACAGAAATAGGCATGTTGTTTTTAGAAGAAGCAGTAGGCGGGTTGTTCTACGGATTGGTAATTGGTTTTTTAGGATTAAAATGTATTCAATCTTTAAAAGAAAATCCTCAATTGGCCGTAATGATTACCCTTGCCGTAGTTATGGGTGGAACGGCTGGAGCTTTTTTAATGGAGGTTTCAGCACCATTAGCGATGGTTGTTGCCGGATTATTTATAGGAAATAAAATTCATGTTAATGAAGATAAGAACCCAATACAAAAAGCAATTAGTTCCTTTTGGGAAATTCTAGATGATGTTTTTAATGGTATTTTATTTGTGCTAATTGGGCTCGCCATTCATTTACTGAATATTAATACAAGTTATTTTTTATTAGGCATTCTTGCTATTCTAATTGTACTTCTAGCTCGCTTTATTTCTGTGTTTTTGCCTTATTCCCTCCTAAAGCATGAGGAAACAAAACCAATGAAAACCGTTGCCGTTTTAACTTGGGGAGGATTGCGAGGTGGTATTTCTATTGCATTAGCTTTAAGTTTGGGTGAAGAACTTTCGGGAGATTTAATACTTCATATCACTTATATTATTGTATTCTTTTCCATTATAGTTCAAGGATTGACTATTGGTAAAGTTGTCAGAAAAATCTACTCTTAACACTTCAGTTTTTATAAATTTTAATATGAACAACAAACAAAAGGAAAAAGCAGAAGATCAATATTTAATGGAAGAATTAAATATTGATAAAGATGCTTTAAAACAATTAAAAAAGAAATTAGCTAAAGTCGCGCCAAGGTCTGAAAGAGGTGTTGAAACATTGTTCAGGTTATTGTCTAAAAATCAGTATACTTTAAATACGATGATTGATACCAAATCGAACATTTTAATATCTATAAACGCTTTAATTTTGTCGTTAATATTAGGGACGGTAATGAGTCAGTTAAGTAATGATCCACACCTCATTTTTCCTATAGTCATGATATTATTCACCAATTTGGCCTCTATTACTTTTGCCATTTTAGCAACACGACCAGAACTTGTTCATGGAAAAAATGAAACGAAAAATTTAATGTTTTACGGCAATTTTCAAGATATGGAAGAAGATGAATATGTTGAAAATATTACCAATTTAATGAATGAAGGGGATGAGCTTTATAAAACCATTGCAAAAGATACCTATCATTTAGGAAAAACGATTGATCGTAAATTTAAGCTCCTTCGCAAATCGTTTAATATTTTTTTAATTGGTATTATTTTATCCGTGATTGCATTTGTTTTGTGCCATGCTTTGTTTGGCGGATTGATGTAGTTTTTAATAAGAGAAGAGTGACTTTTTTAATATTAGCCAAAACATAAAGTGCTTAAGTAAATATTGTTAGAGTTTTTTAAATTTATGGCGCTTTTAATTAGAAAATAATAAATTAATTAAAATCAATTTCTCCAAAGTATGATTTTAAATGAAAGTCTGGTTTTTCTGATTTTATGGGGGTCCAACTTATGTAATGAGGTTTAGAAAGATCATCTCCACATTTATAAAAATTTGCTCTTGCTTTTAGTTTTTCGAAAGATTTTATGGTGCTAAATGCAAAAGTTTTTAAAGGAATTTTAATATATAATTTCCAATTAAATGTGGTTAAATCATGTTGATTTATTCGTTTTATTTTCGTTTTCACTTTAATTAAATCTATTGTTTCGATGTCGATTAATTGTCTTTGATATCTGTCTAGACCATAGCCGAATAATATGGTTCCCAGGGGGTTAAACTCAAAATTATAATAGCTTGGGTCATCTTGAAGGCTAATGAAGAATTCGACGCAGCTATCTTTGCAAACAGGATCGTTGTGATTAAGGTACCTAGCTGCCATTTCAAGTTCGATAACATCGTAGTGTAAATAAATATTTTTATTATCATGAGCTATTTTGAAGCGTATATGCTCAGGTCCATTAGGTGTTTCCCATGAGTATTGGTCTATATTATGGTAGTCAATAAATTTAAAAACTTTTTTTAAACTTGTTTTTTTATTTAAAGATTTAGATATATCTGGTACTACTAGTTTATTTTTCAATGACTCTTTTATTTAAAGAACGAAACTAATTAATTTTAGTAACTAATTATTGGTTTTTTTTATATAAATTGAGTTGCGTTACCGTAATTTTAGTTTGTATTCAAGATTAAGGAGAATGTTATTTTTAACAATGAGTAATATTTTAAGATGAAAGTAAGTTTTATAGTCCTTTTGGGGTTAATGAATGTTTTAGTAAAAAGATATAGTTTAATTTTGCTGTTAAATTAGAGTGAAATAAGTTTCGAGATAGTATAAAAGTTAAGTATGGATAATGATGAGCGCGTAATAGGTATTAAAGATGTAGCTAAAGCGGCTAACGTAGCATTGGCAACGGTAGATCGTGTAATACATAATCGTGCAGGTGTAAGCCTTAAAACAAAAGAAAAGGTTCTAAAGGTAATAAAACAAATGGGGTACAAGCCAAATATTATGGCTAGTAATCTGTCTAAAAGCAAGAAAATTGTAATAGGAGTTTTGTTGCCTAATATTTCTGAAGGTTCTGGTTATTGGGAGTTTCCAATGCAAGGAATTTTAAAAGCTAAAAAAGAATTAGCTCAATATAATATCAAGATTAAGACATATACCTTCAAGCAAGATAATAGCAAGGAAATTAGAAAAAAAATATTAGAATTGATTAATAGTGATATCCAGGGTTTGGTTTTAACTTCTAAGTTTGCTGATGAGATTGAAATTTTATTAGACGATTGTAAACAAAAGAATCGTCCATATGTTTTTATTGATTCCAACGTTAGAAAAATAGATTCACTATGTAGTATTCATCAACCGTTATTTGAAAGTGGGGAATTAGCAGCTCAGTTATTTAATTATTGTTTTGATCGAGGAGAAATTCTAATTCTACACTTAAAAAAGACCATGGATACAGAGGGTATAATAGGTCTAAAAGAAAAAGGTATGAATGCGTATTTAAATGAGAAAAATAACGCTATAACTACCAAGTCACTTGTTTTAACAGATTTTAATGAAGATGCCATAAGTGATATTTTATTTAAAACTTTAGAAGATAATCCACTTATTAAAGGTGTTTTTATCCCTAATTCGAAAGTGGCGTACATCGCAAAATATTTTGAAAAGCGGGCTGGTGATAAAATATATCTTATTGGATATGATTTTTTTAGAGAAGATGTTGAATATATGGAGAAAGAAATTATAGATTTTCTTATTTGTCAACGCCCGGAAGAACAGGGGTATCAAGCTGTTTTTAAGTTGTTTGAGCATCTTGTGCTGAAGAAAGAAGTTGAAAAAGAAATCATAATGCCTTTAGATATTATAACAAAGAAGAATTATAAATATTATTAAATAATTACGTTCTTTTTTTTAAACATGCTAGGTTAGTATGTTTTTTTTTATATTTTTGAGGTACGTTACCGTAAATTGAGGCATTGATTGTTAACTAATAAAAATTAAAACGCACATGACGCTACAGCTATTAGATTGGATTGTAATTATTATATTTTTCTTAATAATGGTAGCTATTGGAGTTTGGGCACATTATAAAAATAAAGACTCTGGAGATTATTTTACAGCAGGTGGCAATTTGCCTTGGTGGTTATCTGGTATTTCTCACCATGTTTCTGGTTACAGCGGAGCTGTGTTTGTGGCTTATGCGGGATTAGCCTATACCCATGGATTTTCAATTTATGTATGGTGGGCCATGACGGTTGGTATTTCAATTTTAGTTACAATAAATATATTTCCGGTGCGCTGGGTGAGATTACGACAGAGAATCGGGATCCAATCGCCTTTAGAATACCTCGCTATAAGATATGGTGTAAAAACTCAGCAAGTAATAGCTTGGAGTGGTGTTGTTTTAAAACTGTTTGATGTTGCTGCTAAATGGGCAGCTATTGCTATTTTATTAAAAGTATTTACAGGTGTTCCTATTCTTTATGGGGTACTTTTTTCTGGTGGTATTTCTATTGTGTATATAACTATTGGAGGATTATGGGCTGTAACTGTTAGTGATTTTATTCAGTTTATAGTTCAAATCGGAGCTGGAATTGTTATGTTCTTTGCTGCAACATCTAAATTAGGTGGTATAAATTCTGTTTTTACTATTTGGGATCAATTACCGGCCAAAAACAGTGAGCCTTTTACTGAGCCTTATACCGTTGGTTTTGCCTTGGCTTTCTTATTTATAAATATGTTGAGTTATAATGGTGGTACATGGAATTTAGCCACAAAGTACATTTCCTCTCCCGATGAAAGGAATACAAAAAGAGCAGCGATACTGTCGGGTGTATTATATCTTATCTGGCCTTTAATATTGTTTTTCCCTATGTGGGCAGCACCTATTTTGTTACCAAATTTGAATGATCCTACAGAATCTTATGGGCTTTTAACCATCACGCTATTACCAAAAGGGATGATAGGTTTGGTGTTGGCGTCTATGTTTGCAACCACCATGTCTATGACTTCTAGCGACGCAAATACTATTTCAGCAGTAATAACAAGAGATATATTACCACTTCACTTTAAAAGGTTTAATGTTAATGCGTCTGTTAATCCGTTGATTGTAGCACGAAAAGTAACATTTATATTCATCTTTTTTACAATCTTGATAGCAACACAATATGAATCTTTCGGTGGTATATTGGGGCTTATAGTAACTTGGTTTGCTGCACTTGTAGGGCCTATTGCAGTACCTATGTTGTTAGGGATGCTTCCGTTATTCAGAAAAAGTGGATCTACAGCTGCTTTGGTCTCCATTTTTGGAGGTCTGACGAGTTTTGCTTTAATTAAAATCTTCTCTATAAGTCTACCTTTTGCACTAGAGATAAGTTTGCCTCTAATAGTATCCGTTTTCTTATATATCCTTTTTGGCTTTATAAATCGAAAAGTAGAAGTAGCTCCAGAAGTATTAAAGTTGCTAGAATCTATTGATAAAAAATTTGAAAATTAAATTTTAATAATTCTGAAAAAATAATGAAAGAAAGTATTAATTGTGTTGACTGTATTTCGAACGAATTAATTCAAATAGTAATTGATGATAATTTATTAGTTTCAAAAACAAAAGGTGAAACCAAAGATTCTGAAACTATCTTTTTTGGTCCTGGTTTATT
Source organism: Algibacter lectus (assembly GCF_900112395.1). Classification (GTDB taxonomy): domain Bacteria; phylum Bacteroidota; class Bacteroidia; order Flavobacteriales; family Flavobacteriaceae; genus Algibacter; species Algibacter lectus. Next base: position 785,493 of record NZ_FOLN01000001.1, on the reverse strand, counting down.
TGATCTTCAAATAAATGGGTTTTCTGGAGTCGATTTCAATACGTTTCCTATTATTGAAAAGGATTTTATTAAGGTGATTAATAAACTTTCAAAAGAAGGTGTTTTGTCCTTTTTTCCAACGGTTATTACAAATTCAGATGAGAATATTATTAATCTTTTAAAAAATATAAATGAACTGTGTTTACAAAACCCTTTAATAGCGTCTTACGTTACTGGAATTCATTTGGAAGGTCCTTTTATTTCCCCTGTAAAGGAGGCTTCTGGGGCGCATTCTAAAGATTATATTAAGGCGCCCGATTGGGAACTGTTTCAAGCATTTCAAAAAGCCTCAGGAAATAGAATTAAAATAATAACATTAAGTCCGGAATGGGACAATTCAGCAGATTTTATTGCAAAGTGTGCAGCACATAATATTATTGTTTCAATTGGACATACAGTGGCAAGCAATGCGCAAATAGACGCTGCCGTTAAGGCGGGAGCGACCATGTCTACGCATCTTGGTAATGGAGCTCCTTTATCGCTTCATAGAAATTCAAATATTATTTTAGATCAATTAGCAAATAATAAACTAACACCAAGTATTATAGCCGATGGATTTCACTTGCCTGATAATTTTTTGAAAATAGTACTTAATGTTAAAAAAGAGAATGTTATTCTAGTGAGCGATTCTACCATGTTTGCAGAGATGGAGACAGGTGTTTATCATACGCATATCGGAGGTAAAGTAAAGTTGGAAAAAGGAGGGAGGCTTTCTACTTTTAAAAACGAAAATGTTTTAGCAGGCTCAGCTGTTTCTTTACTTGATTGCATTAATACACTTTTTTCAAAAAGTATATTGAATTTGGCAGAAGTATGGTCTTTAGCTTCGATAAAACCTAAAAATTTGGTTGATTTACCTGATAACACAGAGGACTTTGTTTTGTTTAAATTGAAAAATAATTCCATATCTATTCTAAGTGTTTTTAAGTCAGGAAAACAAATTTTTATAAAAAATTAATATTTGAAATATAGTTTAACAAATTAATCAATTTTATAAAGTTACTTATGAAAGAATCTACCAAATCAAATACACTAATTCCAATTATTGTTATAGCAAGTTTGTTTTTTATTTTCGGATTTGTTACTTGGATAAATGGTGCGTTAATCCCTTTCATGAAGACTATTAATGAGCTTACAGATGCTCAATCGTATTTGGTAGCTTCAGCCTCGTATATTTCCTTCGTAGTTATGGCATTACCAGCTTCATGGATTTTAAATAAAATAGGTTACAAAAAAGGGATGTCTTTAGGTTTGGTAATAATGGCTATTGGTGCCTTAGTGTTTATACCTGCTGCGGAAGCTAGAACGTATTGGTTATTTTTAACAGGAATTTTTATACAAGGTATTGGTATGACCTTGTTGCAAACTGCTGCCAACCCCTATATCACGATATTAGGGCCTATAGATAGTGGCGCTAAACGTATCGCAATTATGGGTATAGCCAATAAAGTAGCAGGAGCTTTGGGGTCTATTATATTTGGGGCATTATTACTATCAGGTATCGACGAAGTAAAAGAAAAATTAGGTAAGGCTTCTTTAGAAGAGAAACAAGTACTTCTAGATACTATGGCTGATAGTGTTTTTATGCCTTATTTAATAATGTCGATAGTTCTATTTATTTTAGGTATTCTAATTAGAAAAGCTCCATTACCAAATGTAGAAGCAACCCAAGAAGAATTATCTGATGAGGATGGTGCAGTAAAAACCAATATTTTTCAATTTCCTCACTTATGGTTGGGGGTGCTTACCTTGTTTGTTTATGTTGGAGCAGAGGTTATTGCAGGTGATACCATTATAGCTTATGGTATTTCTTTAGGTTTTCCTGCAGCCGATGCTAAGTTTTTTACCACGCTTACTCTATTTGCTATGGTTTGTACCTATGCCATAGGAGTTTTGTTAATTCCTAAATATTTAAAACAAGGCACTGCCCTTAAAATAAGTGCGGTATTAGGTGTCGTTTTTAGTATATGTATTTTATCAACAACAGGTTTTAGGTCTGTTTTATTTGTTGCAGCCTTGGGGATTTCTAATGCTTTGGTTTGGCCTGCGGTATGGCCGTTAACCTTAGCGGGATTGGGTAAGTTTACTAAAATAGGCTCAGCTTTATTAATTATGGCTATTTCCGGAGGAGCTATCATTCCTCCACTATATGGCAGAATGGTAGATGCCAATAAGTATGAACTCATTACAAATGGAGTCAATGAAGTAGACGCTTTGGCAACAGCCTCAACAAATAGTTATTGGATATTAATTCCCTGCTATGTATTAATTCTATTTTTTGCATTATGGGGACACAAATATAAAAGTTGGTCAAAACAATAAAATAAAAAAAACAAGCATGTTAAAGAGTAATACAGACAAAGCAACAGGCTTTGAAAAAAGATTTGAGAACATCGGAACGATTGTTTTTGAAAACTCAACTATGGCATCAAAAGCTGTAGCCAAAGAAATTGCCGATTTAATAAAAGTTAAACAATCTCAAAAGCAACCTTGTATTTTAGGTTTGGCAACAGGAAGTTCGCCTAAAGGATTATATGCAGAGCTAGTTCGTTTACATAAAGAGGAGGGTTTGAGTTTTAAAAATGTAGTATCATTTAATTTGGATGAATATTATCCAATGGAGCCAGATTCTATTAATAGCTACGTGCGGTTTATGAAAGAGCAATTATTTAATCATGTAGATATTTTACCGGAAAATTATAATATACCTGATGGATTATTATCTAAAGAAGCTATTGCAGGTTATTGTGATGCCTACGAGGCAAAAATAGAAGCTCTAGGAGGTATCGATTTACAGATTTTAGGTATTGGTGGTAATGGCCATATAGGGTTTAATGAATCGAGATCACTTCAAAATTCAAAAACGCGTTTAGTAGCCTTAGATCATATTACCAGAGTAGCAGCAAGTGGCGATTTTTCAGGCTTAAATAACACCCCTAGAACAGCTATTACTTTAGGTGTTAAAAAAATAATGGAAGCGAAAAGAGTAATTCTAATGGCTTGGGGTGAAGGTAAATCTAATATTATAAAAGCCTCGGTAGAAGATACGGTTACCAACTTGGTGCCTGCTTCTTATTTGCAAGAGCACAATAATGCAACCTTCGTGTTGGATAATGCGGCGGCATCGAAACTAACACGTGTTAACAGCCCATGGTTAGTTGAAAAAATTGTTTGGACCGATAGACTAATTAGAAAAGCCGTTTTAAATTTAGCCTTAGATTTAAAGAAGCCTATTTTAATGCTTACTGATGCCGATTATATAGAAAACGGTATGAGCGATTTATTAGCAGATTCGGGGCCTGCCTACGACATAAATATTAGTATATTTAATAAACTTCAAAATACCATTACGGGTTGGCCAGGTGGCAAACCTAATGCAGACGATAGTAAACGTCCAGAACGTGCCGAACCTGCAAAAAAACGAGTGCTTATTTTTAGTCCACATCCAGATGATGATATCATAAGTATGGGAGGAACATTTAAACGTTTACAGGAACAAGGGCATGAAGTGCATGTAGGGTACCAAACTTCAGGAAATATTGCTGTAGCTGATGATGAAGCTTTGCGTTTTGCTAGTTTTGTATGTGATTATAACGATAAGTTTGGAATAGAAAATACAGAAGCGAGCGCCATTTATAAAAAAGCTGCTAAGTTTTTAAAGAATAAAAAATCTAGTGAAATTGATACTGCCGAAGTGCGTTATATCAAAGGATTGATACGTAAAGGAGAAGCGCGTGCTACATGCCATTTTGTTGGTATCCCAGACGAACAGATACACTTTATGGAATTGCCATTTTATGAAACTGGGGCGATAAAAAAGAACCCAATTGGTATCGCAGATGTAAAAATAACTTCAGATTTAATTGAAAAAATAAAGCCTCACCAAATATATGCTGCTGGTGATTTGGCCGATCCACACGGCACTCATAAAGTTTGTTTAGATGCTATTTTTGAAGCTGTAAAGCAATTAAAACCTAAAACGTTTATGAACGATTGCTGGGTATGGCTATACCGGGGAGCATGGCAAGAGTGGGGTATAGATGAAATTGAAATGGCAGTACCTATGGGGCCAGATCAAGTACTTGAAAAACGTAAAGGAATTTTTAAACACCAATCTCAAAAAGATGGGGTGGTATTTCAGGGGAATGATAGTCGAGAGTTTTGGCAACGTGCAGAAGATAGAAACCGAGAAACTGCCGATATATATCACCAATTGGGTTTATCTCAATATGCTGCGATGGAGGCATTTGTGAGGTGGGAGTATTAAACTAGTGATACGGCTTTTAAGTTTAGCATAGGCAAATTAATTAGTATTGTAAACGTTTGCATTTTTCTATTTTAAATTGTCTATTGTATTTGTTTCTGGAAATTAGCTATTTATAAAAAAAAATGATAAAAAAAATAACATTTATTCTTATTTTAACCGTTTCTGTCGTTAGAGCGCAAGCGCCAACGGTTGGGTTGCTCTTTTCAGATAGTAATGTATCGGAAGGTTACACACTATTTTCCCCAGAAGTAAACAATAGTGTGTATTTAATTAATAACTGTGGTGAAAAGGTAAATGAATGGACTTTTACGGAGTTTCCAGGAGCAACCTGTTATTTGTTAGAAAATGGAACATTATTAAGAGCAGGTAAAAATAAGTTAGAAATTAGAGGCTGGGATAATACAGTACTATGGAACTATGAGATGAATGCCAATGGGCTAAATCAACACCATGATATTGAACCACTTCCAAATGGAAATGTTTTATGCATAGTTAGAGATAGTTATTCTAATACAGAGATTATTGCTCAAGGAAAAGACCCTCTTAAAGTTGATCAAGTTATTGACTTAGATAAAATAGTTGAATTAAAACCTATTGGAACTAACCAAGCTGAAATTGTTTGGGAATGGAAATTTATAGACCATATCATTCAAGATTATGATAGTTCAAAAGCGAATTTTGGTGTTATTGAAAACCATCCCGAACGTATTGATATAAACTATGTAGATTCTAATATTGAAAGTTTGGATAGAGGTTATACGCATGTAAATGGGATTGATTATAATGCAAATCTTGATCAAATTATTATCTCTGCACGAAATTTAAATGAAATTTATATTATTGATCATAATACCACAACTGCTGAGGCTGCGGGACATGCTGGAGGTTATTCAAATCTAGGAGGCGATTTATTGTGGAGGTGGGGTAACTCTAGAGTTTACAAACAAGGCGGAGTTGAAGATCAAAAACTATTTTCGCAACATGATGTAAAATGGGTAGAGCCTGGGTATTTGGATGAAGGTAAAATATCTGTTTTTAGTAATGGAAGTGATCAAACTAGAGCTTACAGCACAGTCCATTTATTAGATACTGAGATTTCTGGTAATACGTACACTAAAGAGAATAATACATTTAAACCATTAGATTTTAACTGGTCGTGGAGTGGTGATATATTAGAAAAAACCATGTACGAAACAATAAAATCTGGAGCACATAGCCTTCCAAATGGGAACTTTATAATCTGTCAAAGTTCTTTAGGGCAGGTATCTGAAATTACAAAAGCTGGTGAGCACATATGGACTTATAAAAATCCATCTGGGAATAGTATATTTAATCAATTTGATAATATTTCTCAAAATTTCAACCCAATATTTAGAGCCGAAAAATATTCTAGTAATTATATAGGGCTTTCGGGCAAAGACTTAACACCCAGGGGATTTATTGAAAATGAAAATTCTCTTTCCAGCGCTTGTGCAACTTTAAGCGTAGCTCAAATTGAAATCGATAATATTAGGGTAACCAACCCGGTTACTGGTCATGTTCTAAAATTCAACCAAAAAATAGAACTCGATGCATTAAGAATAATAGATATAAATGGGAGAGTAGTATTCTCATCTAAAAATTTCTCGAATGATCATGCGTTGATAAATACTCAATCAGGTTTTTATCTTATTGAATTTGAAAAAGAAAAAATTATCAAACGAATAAAAATTATAGTCAACTGATTTTTTTATCATTAGAAACTATATAACTGTTGAACTCATTTTGTAAAAGTCATTCATGTTCTTAGTCTAATACTCTTCAATATATAATATGGTTACTAGTAGTAAATAGGGGGTAAATGGATAAAAATCAATACTCTGAAGCTCCTAAAAAACTACCAACCCCTTCAAAATATCAATTTTATAGATTTCTTAAATTCTTTATCTAAAAATTTCAATTACTTAATTAATCGTATCAATAAATTCACATTCCACAATCGTTTGCATTTTTTAATACTTTAATTATAACTAAAAAGTGATATTTATGAATTATTGTCACAGTTTATTGATTTTAGTGTGTTAAATGTTAATATTTTTGTTAAAATATTTTATGCAAACGTTTGCATTGAATCTAATTTTAGCTATATTTGGAAAACTAATTCTCAATAACAAATTTTAATTCATGAAAAAACTAACGAAAAAACCTTTTCTCGGTCTATGGAAATGGAAGAGTAAAACAATTTTGGCGTTGCTTGCTATTTGTTTTTCTACAGCTCATATGTATTCTCAGAATATGACTGTTTCCGGTAAGATCACCGATGAAATAACAGGAGAGTCTTTGTTTGGAGTAAATATTATTCTAAAAGGCTCAATTAGAGGCGTGTCATCAGATATGAGTGGTGTTTACAGCATAGGTGATGTTTCTCCTAACGATGTTTTACTGTTCACATATTTAGGATATGTTGATATGGAACTTAAAATTGGTAGCGAAAATGAAATTAACGTCGCTTTATCTCCCGCCATTGATGAACTTGATGAGTTGGTAATAGTTGGTTATGGAGTTAAAAAGAAAAGAAATTTAACGGGTTCTATAGTTTCTATAAGTAGTGACGATATTAGCGAATCTAATTTACAAGATCCTATATCTGCAATACAAGGTAGAGCTGCTGGAGTTCAAGTTGTTTCTAATTCAGGTGCTCCAGGAGGAGGGATGTCTATAAAGGTGAGAGGAAATTCGTCTTTAAACTCCGGAAATACACCGCTTTATGTTGTTGATGGTGTTCCAATAGAGTCTAATTCTTTATCAACTTTAAATGGTACTGAAAATTTTGGTTTAAATCCATTAGCTGATATAAACCCTAATGATATTCAATCTATTGAAATATTGAAAGATGCCGCATCCACAGCTATTTATGGTTCTCGTGCTGCAAATGGAGTTGTTTTAATAACCACTAAACGTGGGAAATCTGGAAAAGCACAAGTTGATATTAATATTTCGACTGGTATCAGTAGTTTAACTCGTAAACTAAGTGTTTTAAATGCGAGCCAATATAGAGATGCGGTTATTGATTCTTACAGGAATATGGATAACCCAACGCAACCTAATGCAATTGTTATAGATTCTTTAAACCCTAGAAATAGTGGAGATGTAGATTGGCAAGATGAAGTGCTTAGAATTGCACCTCAGCATAAAATTGATTTTGCTGTACGTGGTGGAACAGATGATGTTAAGTATTCGTGGAGTTCTTCTTTTTTAGATCAGGACGGAATTATTTTAAATTCAAATTACCAAAGAGTTACGTCTCGTTTGAATGTTGATTTTAAAGTTTCAGACAAATTTACTTTTGGTCAAAGTATATCTTATACAAATGGCGTTAATAAAAGAATTAATGCTGCTGGTGCTAATAACCTAAGTATTATAAGAGAATTATTGGTTCGTCCCCCAACTTTTGCTATATATCTACCAGATGGTTCGTATAATGGATATCAATTTGGTAGAAGAAACCCAGTTGGTCTAGCAGAACTTGCCACAAACCTTAATAAAAGTAATCGTATTATAGGAAATCAATATGTTGAATATAATATTGTAAAAGGATTGAAGCTGCGTAGTAACGTTAATTTGGATTATGTTTCTATGAAAGAAGATAAATTTCTTCCTTCAACGCTAGATTATCGAGCAGGTTACAATAGCGGTGAGGTTCGTGCTATAAATAATTTAACTTGGGGTAATGAAACCTTTTTAACATTGGATAAACAGTTTGGAGAAAATCATAATTTTGGAGCTCTAGCCGGTATGAGTTTTCAAAATTGGCAATATGAAAGAACGGGATTAGATGGTATGTTCTTTTCTAGCGATAATATAACAACGTTAAATGGAGCAGGAACTATTTCTAATCAAGATGTAAACATCACAACAGAACATTCATTACTATCTTATTTTGGAAGATTGTCTTATGATTATAAAGGGAAATATTTGTTTGAAGCAAACCTTCGTGCAGATGGCTCTTCAAGGTTTGGTGAAGATAAAAGATTTGGGTATTTTCCATCGGCTTCTTTAGCATGGCGTTTTTCAGACGAGAATTTCTTTAAGAATATAGAAGTTGTAAATGATGCCAAAATACGTTTAAGTGTTGGGCAAACAGGTAATGAGTCTATTGGTAACTATACGGCACAAGGAGAGTTTGCTGTTGGTGCTAATTATTTAGATTTTTCTGGAGCTGCGCCATCAGTAATGCCAAACTCTGGTTTATCATGGGAAACAACAACACAATATAATGCTGGTTTAGATTTGTCTTTCTTAAAAAATAGAATAACATTCAATGCAGATGTATATTTAAAAGTTACCGAAGATTTACTTTATAATGTTCCAATACCAAGAACGACAGGGTTTTCTTATGTAACGCAAAACATTGGAAGTATTGAAAATAAAGGAATAGAATTATCGCTTAACTCACGTAATTTAGTTGGTGAATTTAAATGGGATACTGGATTTAATATTAGTTCTAACCGCAACCAAATTACAGAGCTACCTGAAGATTTATTAACAAATGGTTTTATTCAAAACGGTAGCTACCATATTTTACAAGAAGGCAGTCCAATAGGAACGTTTTATGGTTGGAAATTTAATGGCGTTTACTCACGAGATGAAGACAACGTTAATCAAGTTACCAATGGTGCTTTAGGTGCTGTGTTTGAAGGTGGAGATCCTATTTGGGAAGATGTTGATGGTAACAATATTATAGATAATAATGATAGACAAGTTATTGGAGATGCTACTCCAGATTTCTTTGGAGGGATTACAAATAATTTCTCTTATAAAGGCATTAGTTTAGGTGTCTTTTTTCAGTTTTCTTACGGAAACGATATATATAGTGAGATAAATCATCAACGAAATTCTATTGTAAGATATAACAACTTATCTACAGATGCATTAAACAGATGGAGAGAACAAGGTGATGTTACAGATTTTCCAAAGCCTGTTCAAGACGACCCTTTACAATCGGATAGTAGAATTCAAAGCCGTTGGGTTGAAGATGGATCTTATATAAAACTTAAAAATATAAATTTAAAGTATAATTTCCCTGATCCTGTAGTGTCTAATCTAGGCCTAAGAAAGGTGGAAGTTTACGCTTCTGCACTTAATGTTATTACTTGGACAAAATATACAGGTTTCGATCCTGATGTTAATTCTTATAGTGGTTTAAGAGAAGGTGTAGACGAGGGGTCTTACCCGCAAAGTCGTACCATCATGTTAGGTTTAAATATTGGATTTTAAAAAAAAAAATATTATGAAATACATAAAAAATATTATAGGAATAGGGCTTCTTGCTTGTCTTGCGGTATCCTGTTCAGAACAAGTTTTAGAAAAGGATCCAGTAAGTAGTTTTTCTGGTCAAGGATTTTATCAAACATCTAGTGATGCTCAGGCCGGTGTTTATGGTATTTATGATGCATTACAATCTACATTCCGAATTAACTTTTCTTATTGGGGAGAGGGGCGTGCCGATGCAGTAAATACAAATCATTCTGGAGATCCATTAGCTTTACAGCAAAACACATTGAGTCAAGATATTTCATCTGCAAGTTGGAATAATATTTATGAAACTATTAGTCGTGCAAATTACGCTATTAAATATATACCAGGTGTCTTTGCTGGTGAAAGTGAATTTAGTTTACAGCTTATTGCCCAAGCTAGAGCCTTAAGAGCAATCTCTTATTTCTATGCTGTTAGAGTATGGGGAGATGTTCCATTAATTACCGAACCTTACGAAAGTGTTGATCAACAATTTTTTATTTCAAAAACAGATCAAGAATTAGTGCTCGATCAAATTGTTGAAGATTTTATTTTCGCAAGTGAAAACTGTAGAGATAATTTTTCGGGAGATAATACCAGAATACTCTTAACAAAAGGTGCTGCACACGCATTTCTTACCCAAGTGTACATGTGGAGAAAGGAATATGCAAATGCTATTGAATCTGCTGAAAAAGTAATAGACAACAGTCTGTATTCATTAGTGCCTATAAATGATTGGTCTAGAATATTTACTTCAGGATACTCTAATGAAAGTATTTTTGAAGTAGGTTATAATGATGTGCAAACCAATTCCTTACGTGTTTTGTATGCTATTGGTGCAGATAGTGATTATTTTCCAAGTGAATCCTTTAGAGATACGTTTGAAGATGACGATTTAAGAAAAGATCTTATTTGGGATACTACAGAGGAAAACCCACGAAAAATATGGAAATTTTTTGGAGAAGGTTTTAGCGATGAAAGTGCAGACCCGTCGGCTAATAATATTGTTCTTGTGAGGTTAGCAGATATTATGCTTTTAAAAGCAGAAGCTCATAATAAATTAAATGAAACCACTGAGGCTCTTAACTTATTAAATACTATAAGAAAAAGAGCAGGCATTACAGAACTAACGCTAGCTGATGCAAACGGCTTATATGGTGATTTAGAATCAGCAATATTACATGAAAGATTAATTGAATTATCCTTTGAAGGGCATCGTTGGTTCGATTTAGTTCGTACCGGAAAAGCAATAAGCACCATGAATCCAATTAACGGATTAAGTGACGAGGCAAATCTTGTTTGGCCTATTCATGAAGATGCGATAAATAGAAATCCTAGTTTAGAACAGAATGATTTTTATAAATAATCTGAAGAAATATTATTGTTCAATAAAATTTAAACTCAAAAATAATGAAAAATAATAAACCAATTTTATATGTTACTATAGCAGTTTTGTTTGCAGGTGTAACAAGTTTGTTTCACAGCTGTGAAATTCAAGAGAATTTTTCATATCAAAATTCAAACTCTAATGCTTCGTTAGGTGTAAATGCTTGGGAATATATACAAGCAACAGACTCTTTAAGTCTCTTTGAAGAAGCTATAAAACTTACAAACACAGAAAGTTTGTACGAGTCTAGTTCTAACAAAACATTTATAGCGCCTTCAAATCAAGCATTTGAAGAGTACCTTCAAGATAACGCATACACTGATTTGTCTGAAGTACCAGTGCCAATTTTACGCAATACTATTAAATACCATGTCGTAAATGCTACAGTATCTTTTGATGATCCAAATATTTCAGAAAGCAATAATCCGTTGCCATATATGAGTGAAAATGGTCAAACCATTTTTTTATCACGAACTAGTGGTTATATGGGGTTAGTAAATGAAGGCACCAACAAACAATGGAGCATTTTTACTTCCAATTTAAAAGCAACCAATGGTATTATACATATTTTACCATCTATAGTTTATTTTTCAGCGCGTTCAACAAGTATAGAGGGACCGGATGATATAGTAAGAGATACTATATTTCCAATAGCAGATACTTATGTTAATGGTGGAAGTAATTCTGGACGTAATTATGGTGCTGATGTACGTATGAGATTGAAAAATGTAACTGGTAGTGGAGGTTATGACAGAAAGGTTTTTTTAATGTATGACCTAGACGATTTTACAAAAGAAGGAGTTATAGTCGATTTAAAACTTGAATTAGCTGTAAGTTTTACAGCTGCAAAAGGAATTGATGTAGATGTTTACAACGTAGAAGACACCTCATGGACAGAAATGGGATTAACTTTTGATAATGCAAACTTTCCTACCACGGAACCAATATCTACAATAACATCATCAAAAGTAGATAAATTTGAATTTGATATCATTGACTACTTCAATGGATTAGATCACAATGGACGCATTGCTCTTATGGTAGATCAAGAAGCTGGTAAAGATGAAACTGATGAGTTCCATTCTAAAGAAAATACAGGCGGATTCTACGCACCTATGTTAATTGCAAGATATGCTTCTGGAGGTACTACTTTAATAATCGAAAAAAATACAGGATTCATTGTTAATAGTGGGGAGGCTTATGCTTTAAATAACGATGTTTTAGAGGTTTCTGGATCCATACCAGCAGATGTTAGTTTTACAATTCAACAAGCACCACTAAATGGTTGGTTAATAAGGGGCGCTAGTGTTTTACAGGTGGGAGAAACTTTTACACAAGAAGATATTGATGCCATGAATGTGGTTTACATAAATAATGGTGAAGGAACTGAAGATACTATTATAGTTAATGGAAAAGATAAAGCAGGAGCAACTTTAGAAGCTTTTAATATAAATATAACAGTGCAATAGTGCTAGTAGCCTAACACATGAAAATTAATAGCCCTATGCATTATATAGTAATAATATTATTAGCCATTAGTTCTTGCAGTTCACCCAAGGATGAAAACATTCAACCCATTGAACCCATAACACGAATCATTAATTTTTCGGGTTATGAATGGATAGTAAGGACTTCCGATGATGCTAAACAAGGTCCAGGTCCTAATTTGTTTTCAGATTCAGAAGATAATGTTTGGGTAGATGAAGAAGGTCGATTACACTTAAAAATTGTGCAAAAAGGCGGTCATTGGTACTGTTCAGGAGTCACACTACGCCTATCTCAAGGTTACAAAAAGTATGTTTTTTATGTAGCGAGTAGAGTAGACCAATTGGATGAAAACGTTGTGGGCGGACTTTTTACGTATAAAAACGATAATGAAGAGATCGATATAGAGTTTTCTAAATGGTCTCAGTCTGAAAATCAGGACTCTCAATTTGCAATTCAACCTTCAGATAATGTGGGTAATAAAACGCGTTACGATTTAAATTTGAAAAGCGACTTATCAACTCATTTTTTTAATTGGCAAGCCAGTAGTATTGAGTTTGCGAGTTATCAAGGACATACTTTAGAACCCAATGCAGAAGATGTTATTAGTACTTGGACGTATACAGGAAGCGATATTCCTCCTCTTAATAATGAAAAATTGAAATTGAATTTATGGTTATTTAGAGGAAATGCTCCAACAAATAATCTACCCGCAGAAATGATTATAGATCGAGTAGAAATACTATAAATTTATAATTATTGAATTAGTCTGCAATTATATAAATTCTGGTTGGTTTTAACTTACCGGCCAGAATTTTTTAACCTAACATGAGCACCTACGCTGTGTTTTAATAATAATTTTTAATAAAGAAATGCTAGATTTTACACAGAATATAAACGTTCTTTCTAACAAGACAACAACAGGTATGGCTGCGGGAAAAGCAGTAGAAGATTGTATATTACTATTACAAAAAACAAAAGAAAAAATCAGAATAGTTTTTGCAGCTGCGCCTTCTCAAGATTCTATGCTTGATTATTTATCAAAATCAAAATTAATAGATTGGAATAAAATAGAGGCATTTCATATGGATGAATATATAGGGTTAGCCCCCGGTTCTCCACAATTATTTTCGTCTTATTTAGAAGATAATTTGTTTTCAAAAGTACCTTTAAACAAAAACACCATTAATGTAAATAATGATGTGCCAAGCGAAATTATAAGATATACTAATTTGTTAGAAGAAGGTCCTATTGATATTGTGTGTTTAGGCATAGGAGAGAATGGCCATTTGGCTTTTAACGATCCGCATGTAGCCGATTTTAACGATGCTGAAATTGTAAAAGTAGTTGAGTTAGATGATGCATGTCGCATACAACAAGTCAATGATGGTTGTTTTGAGTCTTTTGAAAAAGTGCCTGAGAAAGCAATCACATTAACCATTCCAACGCTATTAAAAGGAACACATTTATTTTGTGTAGTTTTAGGAGTAAAAAAGAGTGAAGCTGTTAAAAATGCCCTTACTGAACCTTTAAGCACATCTTGTCCTGCGTCTATTTTAACAACGCATGCCGATTGTAATTACTATTTCGATAAAGCTGCCTATAAAGGCATAGAATCTTTAGAAAACGCATAAAATTGTAGATTAAGATATGATGAATTATAAAAATATTTTTAAATTCTTATTACTAGTAACTTTGATGTTTGCTAATACTGTAAATATCACAGCGCAAACAATAGCTTCTACGGAAGATTTTAAAGTCAAAGGGTTTCATTTGGATCTTCGAATACAGGTGATGACTCCAGAGGCGCTTAAAACTTTAGCGAATGAGCTTTCTGAAATGGGTATTAATACCTTAATTATGGAATGGGAAGGTACGTACCCTTATGAAAAACATGCCGTTATCTCAAACGAATATTCATATACTCGAGAAGAAGTAAAAGATTTTGTTTCCTACTGCGGTGGCTTAGGGATTAAAGTAATCCCTTTACAACAAAGTTTAGGGCATGTAGAATACATTTTAAGAAACCCAAGATATAGCAACTTAAAAGAAGATCGAAAAGATATTTCTCAATTATGTCCAATGGAAGCTATGGAAAGCAAAGCGCTTTTTAGAGATTTATTTTCAGATTTGGTAGAAACTCATAATTCAGATTATATCCATATTGGAGGGGATGAAACCTATTTATTGGGGCATTGTGAAAAATGTCAAGCAAAAGTAAAAGAAGAAGGTAAATCTAAATTGTTTGTAGATTACATGAAGATGATTACTGAACTCGTTATTGAATTAGGTAAAAAACCTGTTATGTGGGCTGATATTATTTTGAAACACCCAGAAGCAGCTTCAGAATTACCAAAAGAAACCATTTTTATAGATTGGAATTACGGGTGGAAAATTAATCATTTTGGAGATATTCCAAAGCTTCAGGAAATGGGATTCGAATTTTGGGGAGCGCCAGCCATTAGATGTCATCCTGATAATTGGTATGTAACCGATTGGACAACGCATTTTAAAAATCAAAAAGAATTTATTCCGTATGCAAGAGAGGCTGGGTATGAAGGCATGGTTATAACCTCGTGGTCTACCACAGGTGTATATGGTTTTACTTGGGATGTTGGGTATGATGTTATAGATATGGTTCAAATAAGAAACACCTATCCATTATCGGCTTTTCGTATTTTAATAGCGAGCTATACTAAGGCTTTAAATATGAAAGAAGCTTTAAACCCTGAAGATTTTGTTACCGAATATGGCAGAACAAGGTTTGGTTTAAATAAAAAAGATGCTTCAGTTTTATGGCATTTTTTATCAGCAGAACCAGAACTTATAAGTAATGGAAAACCTACTAAGAGTGAAAATATCGCTGAGGTTAAAACTAAATATAATGTGCTTAGAGAAGCATTATTGAAATTAAAACCAAAACAAAATGAAGCTGAACTAGATCAATTTAAATTAATGGCCGATTTAAGAGTACATTATTTAGATTTTAAAGAAGTGGAGTCTAAATATAATGCGCCTAGTTTTGTGTGGTCTCAAGCACCTATTTTGCTTAAAGCACTAGATATTATTTTAGCAGATGCGAAAGAACTGAATAAAAGATTTATTGCACTCAATAAAGGATTTTTGTATGATTCCGAATTAGAAGAACAAAATGAATTACGCGTGCAAGCGGTTCATGTACTTTATGATCGATTGGCTAAATTGAAATAAATACAAGACTATTATTAATTTATAGTTTAATCAGCTGAAACTACTATTTTATACTGGATTCACGAATTATTAGTTCTGTTTTTAAGGTAATAGTTTCAGAAGATATAGACTCATCTTTTTCTTCTATTTGACGAATTAGTAATTTAGTTGCAGCTTCCCCCATTTGAAAGGCGCGATCATTAATTGTTGTTAAGTGAGGCTCTATAATTTTAGAAATAGGATAATTACTAAAGCCTACAATGGCTACATCTTCAGGTATTTTTATTCCAGCCTTTCTAAAAACTTGAATAACACTTACGGCAGTATAATCATTAGCACAAAAAATGCCATCTGGTTTTGTTGTACTTTTTAGGTATGTTTCAGCGCATTTAACCCCTTCTTCGTAGCTAAGGTTATTTGTGAATAATATTAATGATTCTTCTACGGGTAATTTGTAATGCTTAAGAGCTGCTTTATAGCCTTCTAAACGTGCTTTGAAAATATTAGTAGTTTGGCTACCAGAAATATGTCCAACTCGCTTACATCCACTTTTTATAAGATGTTCAGTCGCTAAATAGGCAGATTCAAAATCATTGATAATTATTTTGTTTGTGTCAAAATCAGTGGGCACTCGGTCATAAAACACCAATGGGATGCCTAGTTTATTGATTTTTTTAAAATGATCACAATTTTTGGTTTCTATACTTAAGCATACAATAATACCATCAACCATTTTATTCTGAAGAATTTTTATAATTTCTTTTTCTCTTTTAAGTGAATCTTTAGATTGAAATATAGTAACATTATAACCATTGTTATACGCAAACTCTTCGATACCACTTATAACTAAAGAGTGAAAGTGAATATCAATTCTAGGGGCAATAACTCCAATAGTTTGGGTTTTTTTCTTTCTAAAGCTAGAAGCTATAGAGTTTGGTCTAAACCCCAATTCTTCAGCCATTTTTTGTACTCTTTTTTTTGTAGCATCACTAATGGCAGGATGGTTTCCTAAAGCTCGAGAAATGGTAGAGGGAGAAAGGTTCAAATCTTTTGCTAAATCTTTTAAAGTAATTCTTGAGTTCTTCATATTAATGGAAACAAACGTTTGCGGTTAAAGTTATCTCTATTATTTATTGCTAATTTAAAATTTACAGTGTTTAGGATTTTTCCTTGAAAAGGAATACAAATTAAATCAATAATAGTTGATAAATGTGTTTAAAACAATAAAATAGTTATGCAAACGTTTGCATAACTGTTTTATTGTTTTAAATTTGTTATTCACTATCAAAGTATTCGCTATTGTTTATAGTTTTTAATAGTAACGATAAAGTGAGATAGTTTTATACTTAAAATTCTAACCTTAACTATATTATGAAAACATTTAAAATATTCTATATTTTTCTTCTTTTTTTTATTTCTTTAGGAAATGCTCAAGTTAATATAATACCGCGCCCTCTAGAAGTTTCTACTGAAGATGGTTTTTTTGAATTGAACAATAAAATTGCTATCATATCTGATAAAGCTTCTAAAAATCAGGCAGATTATTTGGCTGCTATTTTAGATAAAGCTTTTGATATAAAAACAACCATTAAGAAAAGGGGGGTGGGGATAATTTTAAAAATAAATTCTGATCTAGAAATAACGTTAGGTAAAGAAGGATATCACCTTACATCTTCTAAAAAAGAAATTGTAATTGAAGCATCATCAAATACAGGTTTGTTTTATGGTATTCAATCACTGAGACAATTATTACCTAGTAATTTTGAGTTTTCTAAGCAATTGAACAAAAAAGTTTTAATTCCACAGGTAGATATTAAAGATAAACCACGTTTTGGATGGCGTTCTTTCATGCTTGATGAGTCTCGCCATTTTAAAGGAAAAGAGGTAGTTAAAAATTTATTAGATCAAATGGCTCTTCTTAAAATGAATGTTTTTCATTGGCATCTTACAGACGATCAAGGTTGGAGAATAGAAATAAAAAAGTACCCGAACTTAACTAGAGTAGGTAGCTATAGAGAAGATACTCAGTTAAGTAGAAAAAGTGATGAGCGTTATGGGTATTCACATCAAGGGTTTTATACACAGGAGGATATAAAAGAGATTATTGCTTATGCTGAAGAAAGACAAATTTTAATAGTTCCTGAAATTGAAATGCCGGGTCATGCAATGGCTGCGATAGCATCTTACCCTTGGTTGGGGATTTTAGGAGCAAATACTAAGGTGCCTGAGTTTTTTGGTAAATTGGACGATTCTTTCAATATAGCCAATCCAAAAGTATATCAATTTCTAACAGATGTTCTTGAAGAAGTATTTAAACTTTTTCCAGGGAATGTTGTCCATATTGGAGGAGATGAGGTGATGTTTGATATTTGGAAAAACTCCGAAATGATTCAAAATAAAATAAAAGAAGAAGGCTTGTCTTCTCCTGCCGACCTACAAATATTTTTTACAAATCAAATGTCCGCTTTCATGGAAAGTAAAAACCATAGAATGATGGGATGGAATGAAATATTGGGTGCCAATGTGCATGAATGGCAAGAAGACTCGGATGTAAAAGTAGAACAAAAATTAGCTAAATCTGCTATAGTTCATTTTTGGAAGGGTAATGTAGAACTTATCAATGAGGCGGTTAGCAATGGATATGATATTGTAAATTCTTTACATTCTATGACTTATTTAGATTATAATTATGATAATTTACCCCTTTCTAAAGCTTACTCTTTTGATCCTATTCCAGAAGGAGTAGATGAAAAATACACTAATAAAATACTTGGGTTGGGTTGTCAAATGTGGAGTGAATGGATACCTTCAGTACAACAAATGAATAATCAAATATTCCCTCGAATCGCGGCTTATGCAGAAGTCGGTTGGACTACTAAATCTAATAAAGATTATGAGGTTTTTAAAGAATCTCTAAATAGATACAAGAAGCGTTGGGAGCTATCAGGTATAGAATATCATAAAGATTTTAAATAATAATTAAATGAAGAAATCTTTAATAATAAGAAGTCTTTTGAAGTTATAAAACGCAATATGGATGTTCGTGAATACTAATTATAATTAAATAATTAGAAGCTTAATTCAATATATTCCTGACCAATGAGCATAGTGGAATACTAAACATTATTAAAGAAGATTAATATTTTTAGTTTTGGGAGAATTATAGATTAATTTTCCCAAAACTAAAAATATAGTATTAAATAGATAAGAAGTATTTTTAGCTAACAAACTATCTATAAAGGTTTCAAAAAATTTATAAATATCCTTATATTAAGGGCTGTTTATATAAAACAGTTTATTCCTCACCCACACCTTTAGCAGTATGCTTTTTCATTCTCCATGTTTTAAAACCTCTAATATATTGGTAATCGGAGTTTTTATATTCATGTGTTAAACCCCAACGTAATATTTCGGTAGGTTCTTTTTCGTTATCAGCAGTTCTATCTAAACCTATAGCATGTGGAGCTCCTTTTACTACACCTTTAATATCAAAGTTAATACCATCTGGAGACCATTGTACCGTGTTTTTCTCTGGACCATCTGTAGTAATTAATGCTGCTATACCGCCATCATAAGACCAAACACAAATTTCGTGTCCGCTATTTGAAATCGGGTTGTATGGAGATTTTACGTAAGGTCCTTTAGGATTATCTGCAATGGCAACACCATGTCTAATTTGTCTGCCCCCAAAAGTAATAGCTTCCCCCATTTGTTCACCTTTATAGTACAAGTAGAACTTCCCTTTGTATGGAATAATGCAAGGATCGTGTACTTTATGACTATCAAAATCCCCTTTCTTTTCTACGGCAAATCGGTCTTGTTTTTCTCCTTTCCAAATACCATTATCAGCAGGACTTAAAATAGGCTCTTCACTCTTAGTCCAAGGACCATTTGGTGATTTAGACCAAGCTAAACCTACTTGATTTTTAACACGAACACTATATGGGTTTTTAACCGTTTGATAGCATAAATAGTACGTGTCTTCATGTTTCATGATTTCCACAGTAAATACAGAACGATCATCATAATCACCTGCTTCTCCTCGAGCTACCGCTAAGCCTTCTTCTTTCCATGTAATTCCATCTTCTGAAGTTGCATACCAAATATCACAACGATCCCAAGGGAACACTTTATCTTTAACTACATCGCCGCCAAATCCTTGAGAAGGACCAGTACTTCTACTGTACCAAACATAGTATTTTCCATCTTCTTTAATTAATGCGCTAGGGTCTCTTCTTACAACACCTTCTTCATAAGCTAAATCGCCTTTTAAATCGAAAACTTGATATTCAAAAAACCATTCATTTCCTAAATCTGTTGGCCATTTAAGAGCTCTTTTTGAAGCAGCACTTAAATATTCTTTATTGGTGATGCCTAAAAAATCTTGTTGTTCGTCAGAAATTAAAGTCTCAGTTTCTGTAACATCTTGTTTTTTTTCTACGTTATTGCATGAGGTTAAATTCATTGCCATAGCAATAGTTAATGTGTATATTATTTTTTTCATTTTCTAATGATTTAATTTTTTTATTTATGAAATTCCATTTCCGTATGCCACAATCACAATACCGACTACCATGCATACTAATCCAAAATATAAAAAGCTTTTTGCTTTTCCTGAAGCCTTTATCCATTCTTTAGTAATAATACCACTCAAAATAGCTGTAACTACACAAGATGTATTAAAGATAGCATAACCAACAGTATTTCCACTTTCTCCTAACTTAAAGGCGGCAAATGCAAATAAAGCTGAAGCCGCATAATGAAAAACGGCCATGATTAAAATAAGCATAAAGTTTTTGCTAAATGCAGGTGTTTTAAATTCTCCCCATGCTTTTTTCTGAGATAACTGCCACAAGAAATAAGCCGTCATTACAATACCTCCACTAATAAAAATAGGAAACATAACGGCAACAGCAGTAATCCATTCTGCATTACCAGCCGCTTGACAAGCCTCATGTAAATACGGGCGACCCGCAGCATTGGCATAACTAAAACCAGTGGCTAATAAACCTCCAATAATAGCAATTAAGATACCTGTAAGCATAGAGCCTTTTTTCTCCTTTTTTTCAGAAGAATTAGCCTCGTCTTTTTCACGTAGTAAACCTGCTTTTCCATTAGCAAAAACACCAACTAAAACAACAGCTAAACCTATTAGAATAGTGGTTAGTACGTTTGTTGCAGGTAAACCTTCTTCAATGTAAGGTAATAGAGAACCTACAAGAATAATGGTGCCTATAAATAAAGAAAACCCTAAAGATAACCCAATGTGATTAATGGCTTTACTCCACATCATAACACCAATTCCCCATAGAAAACTTGTTAGACCCATTTTAACCCAAATATCGGTGGGCATGTTTCCAAAAATATCACCGAAACCATTAATTAAAGTTATTGAAGCGATAATTGGCACGACAAACATGGTTAGTAAAAAAAATAAACTCCAAGTATTTTCATACTTAAAATCTTTGGTAAATTTTTCTGGGAGTGCGTACAATCCCAACATTAATCCTGCGAAAATCGCTAATAAAACGCCTTCAATCATAATTGGTTTTTTTAGTTATTAATTTAGTTCTGTTATTGTAATTACCATCCAAATTTAAAGATGGTAGTACTTTTAAATTCTTCACCCGCTTTTGTTATTGATTTTGGTGAGTTTTCAATGTTTGGCCCATTTTGATATCGATGAGTTTCACAACAAAAACCGCGGTATTTTCCATATTGTTCACCATTTTCTCTTTTAATAGCGTCCGATGTGTATTTTCCAGTATATAATAACATACAAGGTTCTGTTGATGATACTGTTAATGTTCTTCCAGATTCATCCGATGTAATTTGAGCTACTTCTTGAAGCTTAAAATCAGAATTATCAAACACATAAAAATGTTCAAATCCATCACCCATTACAGCATGTACATCTCCAATGATTTTACCTTTAGATAAATCATCAATCTTACCTTCTATATTTTCAATTACTCCCGTTGCCGCACCTGTATCGTCCATATTGTGCCTTTTATTTGTATTTACTTTAGCACTATGGTTTTCTACATTAGAAGAAAAAGCATTTAAATTGAAATACGTATGATTTGTTAAAGAGAGCGGAGTGTCCTGATCTGGTGTGGCAGAATAATCAATCCTTAACTCATTATCTGATGATAAAGTAAATGTTACAGAAACTTCAACGTTTCCAGGGAACCCTTCTTCTAAATCCTTACTATAAAGAGACATTTTTACGCCATTATCAAAAGTTTCAGCTTTCCATATTCTTTTATCAAACCCAAGAACGCCACCATGAAGATTATTATCTCCACAATTTTTAGCTAAATGATATATTTTTCCATTTAAAGTAAATTTTGAATCTTTTATTTGAGAACAATATCTTCCAATAGTACCTCCAAAGTATGGTGAGTTTTCAACATATTCTTTACCGAAATAACCATCTAAAGTATCAAAACCACAGGCAATATTTTCAATTTCGCCCTTTTTATTTGGAACCGTTATTGAAGTTATAGTTGCTCCATAATTAGTTATTTTCACTTCAATACCATGTTCATTTTTCAATGAAAACTGTTTAATATCTTCACCTTGGTAATTTCCGAAAATTGAAATTTTTACACTCATATGATTGTATTAGATTTAGTTTGTTGTTAACTTATTATTTAGCTTCAAAAGGCGCTAATTTTTCCCAATCGAAAATCACACCAATTCCTGGGTAATCTGGGGCAACAGCTTTATAGTTTTCTACCACTAAAGGTCTTGTTGTATATTCATCTATTGGAAAGCTATGTACTTCTAACCAGCCTGAATTGGGTTGTGCAGATACTAAACTTACATGCAATTCTTGCATACCGTGAGAGCAAGCAGGAACCCCATGTTTATCTGCTAATCTTGCCGCTGCCAACCAACCAGTAATACCTCCACAGTTTGAGGCATCAGGTTGAATAAAGGATAGTTTTGCCTGATCGAAAGCATATTCAAATTCATGAATAGTATGTAGGTTTTCTCCCATAGCTAACGGAAAACCCGTTTTATCGACAATTTCCCCAAAACCTTTATAGTTATCTGGTATAATTGGTTCTTCAAACCAAGTGATGTTGTGCTCTTTAAAACCTTCAATAGCTTTTATGGCTTTTTCAACAGTCATGGAATAATTAGCATCTACCATAAAAGTAACATCTGGACCAATAAATTCGCGAACTGCTTTAATACGGTCTAAATCTTCTTGAAGATTATCTCTACCTATTTTAATCTTAACCGCTTTAAAGCCCTTAGCTAAATAGCCTTCCATATTCTTTAAAAGCTTTTCAATAGGAAACATTAAATCAATACCACCACAATACGCTTTACAGGTATTATTTACGCCACCAGCCATTTTCCAC
Organism: Algibacter lectus; assembly: GCF_900112395.1. Taxonomy (GTDB): domain Bacteria; phylum Bacteroidota; class Bacteroidia; order Flavobacteriales; family Flavobacteriaceae; genus Algibacter; species Algibacter lectus. The sequence continues at coordinate 762,476 of NZ_FOLN01000001.1, read as the reverse complement.
AATGGTAATCCTGCTTTTTTACATTTAATATCCCATAGGGCAATATCTACCGTAGAAATAGCGAAAGAAGCAATACCTCCGCGGCCTACGTAATGTACATGCCATTCTAAAAAGTCGTAAATACCATCAATATCAGTTCCGTCTTTACCTATTAAAACATTTGTAAAATCATGTTCAATCATGGCTTTAATGGCATACCCACCTTTTCCTCCGGTATAGGTATATCCTGTGCCTTCGCTACCATCTTCTAAAGTGATGGTTGTGGTTACTAGCTCAAAATGATAATGGTCGCCATGTTTAGCATCCGACATAACTTCGGGTAATGGTACCGTAAATAGACGTACATCTACTTTTGAAATTTTTGTACTCATATTATAAGTCTTTTACTATTTTAGTTTAATTGTTATTTCAATAGGTTTAGCTGCGCCAAGTTTTAAGCTTTTATTACTTGGTAACGCATTGCCTATCATTAATTTGTAATTTCCTTTTATCCACGCCTTTTCTCCTTCTAAATTAGTTTGATAGAAATCTTCATTAGAAATATTAAAGCTTATGTTTTTTGTTTCGCCTGCAAGTAATTCTACTCTTTTAAAGGCTTTTAAAGAATATTTTGGTAAGAAGCCTTGAGTATCTTCAGGCACTAAATAGACTTGAATAACGTCTTCAAAGTTTACTTTACTAGTATTCTTAATATCTACAGAAAAGGAGAAGTCTTGTTTTTTACTAATACTTTTTAAATTGCCGCTAGCATTGGAGAACTCTGTTTGGCCATAAGTTAGTCCGAAACCAAAAGGATACATAGGTTCTTTTTCCATGTATTTATAGGTTCTGCCTTTCATACTATAATCATCAAAAACAGGTAATTGTTCTACGTTTTTAGGAAATGTAATTGGTAAGTGACCAGAAGGAGATACATCGCCAAATAGAATATCGGCAACGGCATTGCCGCCTTGCTCTCCTGGATACCACATTAATACAATAGCATCTACATAAGGTTCTACATCTTCTAGCGAAACTGGGCTACCTGTGCCGATAACTAGAACTAATGGACCTTTTTTTACTTCACTTATTTCTTTTATATAATCTATTTGGCTTTGCGGTAGTTTTAAATCTTTTCGGTCACCTTTATGTTCAGATGCAATTGCATCAACTTCTTCACCTTCAATTTCGTTCGAAATACCAACAACTAGAATGGTAGCGTCAATTGTTTTTGCAACATTTGGAGCCCAATTAAGAGGATTTAAATTCTTTTGAAAAGGTAATACGCCTTGTCTGTAATTTAAAGAGGTTCCTAACGATACTTTCTCTGTAACACCTTCCAAAACCGTTACTAAATTGGAAGACATACCATAGTAATTTGCTATTAAAATATTACTTGAAGAGGAAAATGGTCCAGTGACATAAAGTGATTTTATTTTTTTATCAAGCGGTAAAACGTTATTATCATTTTTTAATAGCACTATTGATTGCTGCGCTACTTTTCTAGCAAGATCTTTATTTTCTTTAGAATTGATAACCTCTATACCTATACTATTATATGGATTACTTTCATCTTTATCAAAGAATCCTAATTTGAAGCGAGTCAAAAACAATTGCTTTAAACGTTCATCTAGCAGGGACTCAGAGACTAGTCCTTTTTCAACAGCAGATTGAATTGAATTATAAACCCATCCACAGTTTAGGTTAACTCCGGCAATAAGTGCTAATGCCGCTGCTTCTTCAACAGTTTTTGCCTTTTTATGTCCCTTTAGAATATCTCCTAAAGCACCACAATCGGAAACTATATAACCATTAAAACCCCATTGTTTTTTTAAAATATCATCTAACAAAAAAGTGCTACTAGTTGATGGTTCTCCATATACCGCATTGTACGCACCCATAACACCTTGTACATTAGCTTGTGTAACTAAGGCTTCAAAAGCAGGTAGGTAAGTTTCGTTTAAATCTAATTTTGAAGGATTAGCATTAAAACTATGACGTAGTTCTTCGGGGCCAGAATGTACCGCATAATGCTTTGCACAAGCTGTAGTTTTTAAGTATTTTGGATGATCACCTTGTAAACCTTTCACATAAGCAATACCTATTTTTGAAGTTAAAAAGGGATCTTCTCCGTAAGTTTCTTGTCCGCGCCCCCAGCGAGGATCTCTAAATATATTCACATTTGGAGACCAGTAGGTTAAACCGGCATATTGACCTCTATTATTTATAGATTTTGAAACTTGAAATTTGGCTCTGCCTTCATCTGAAATTGCAGTTGAAACTTCCTTTATTAATTCAGGATTAAAAGTGGCTCCCATAGCTATTCCCTGAGGGAAAATAGTTGCCTTTCCGTTTCGTGCAACGCCATGTAGAGACTCATTCCACCAATTGTATTCTGGTACGTCTAATCTTGGTATTGCTGGTGATGCTGAAACAAATTGACTGCATTTTTCTTCAAGAGTCATGGCTTGAACCAATAAATTGGCTCTCTCATTAAAGGGGATACTTTCATCATACCATTTAAAGTTATTTTGAGCATAACTTTGCAGGGTTAGAATAAATAGAATTATAAAGATTAAAACGTTGTTTTTCATTTAAATTTAATGCTATTAAATTGAATTGGTTTTGATTCATTCAAAACCAATTCAATTCACTAATTAGGCTTTATGTTTTATGTAAAAAGTTTTCTTTTCCATGTACTGTTCAAAACCATATTTACCATCTTCACCACCAGAACCAGATAATTTGTAACCGTTATGAAAGCCTTGGTGTTGTTCTCCATGACCTCTGTTTACGTAAATTTCTCCGTATTCTAACTCATCATTACATTTCATTATAGTATTCATGTTATTTGTAAAAACCATAGCCGCTAAACCATATTCACAATCGTTAGCATAACCAATAACCTCTTCAAAAGTTTTGAATTTTAAAACAGGTAAAATAGGACCGAAGGATTCTTCATGAACAATAGTCATATCTTGTTTAACGTTGGTTAAAACGGTTGGCTCGAACCAATAGCCCTTTTCAAATTGAGAACCTTCTGGTCTTTTACCACCAGTAGCAACAGTTGCACCTTCTTCAATACTTACAGCAACCAAATGTTCCATATGTTTTAATTCCGAAGCATTTACTTTTGGTCCCATATCTGTATCGTCTAACATCGGGTCTCCAACTTTAAGCGCTTTTGTGGCAGTAATAAACTTTTCCATAAAAGTTTCATAAATATCTTCATGAATATACATGCGCTCATTACAAGTACACACTTGTCCGCAGTTATCAAAACGAGAATGTAAAGCCGATGCTACAGCGGCATCAATATCAGCATCTTCAAAAACAATAAAAGGTGCTTTTCCTCCTAATTCTAATTGTACATGTGTTAAGTTTTGTGCAGCGTTTCTAGCAATTTGTTGACCAACAGGCGTAGACCCTGTCATGGTTACCATTTTACAGATAGGGCTTTCAACTAAAGCGTTACCCATTGCTCTACCTGGGCCTGTAAGAATGTTAATAACACCTGCAGGAATACCTACTTTATTAGCTAAATTTCCTAACTCTAAAGTTGCCAAAGGCGTTTCAGAGGTTGGTTTTATTACGATAGTATTTCCTGCAACTAGAGCAGGTCCTAACTTACGTCCAGCTAATGCTAGTGGGAAATTCCATGCTGTAATAGCAACAACAACACCCCTTGGTATTTTTTGAATCCATATTTGCTCGTTAGGATTATCTGAAGGGATAATATCGCCTTCAATTCTTCTAGCACCTTCGCAAGCATATTCAATAAAAGAAGCTGTAACAGCAACTTCCATTTTTGCTACCTTTAATAATTTACCTTGCTCTTTTACTAATAATTCTGCTAAATAATCTGAATTAGCTTTAATTTCATCAGCTAATTTATAAAGTAATTCTGCTCTAGAGCGTGCAGGTAATTTTTTCCATTCTTTTTGTGCTTTATCAGCAGCTTGTAAGGCTTCAATAGCTTCTTCAGCAGTACCGTTTTGTACACGTGCTACTATGTCTTCAGTAGAAGGGTTTACAATATCAATGGTATCACCAGAAGTTGAAGTTCTCCATTCTCCATTAATAAATAATTGGTATTCTTTAATTTCTGCCATTTTATTTTATTTTTTGTTTAATTTTTAGTTTTAAATCCTCTTGCAATAATTGTGTCTGTTTTACTTTCATAAATCTCTCCATTTTCGCCAGTTAGTTTATCAAAAAACTGATTATAATTGGAGTATTTATATATCGCATTTCTTTGTCTAATTTCATTTCCCATGGCCTTAAATTCTTTACCAGCATTATCATGGTTGCCAATTAAAAGCATGTATTTGTTTTTAGAAATTAAGTTTCCATTTTTATCTTTTAATTCTAAATTCACATAGAAATTACTTTTTACTTTTTTTAACACATCTACATTTAAATCCAACCATTTTTTAGAACTATTTTCATCAATTTTATCTATTTTAAATGATCCTTTGTTTAAAACAACAGCATTATCATTAGTGATAGTATAACTTGCAATACAATCTTTGTATTCTTTATAAAAATCGTTTACAATCCAAATTTTACTATTAAATGTTTCGTTGTTAAACCATCTTCTTTTTCCAAATTGAAGGTTTATTAAAACAGGCTGATAAGCTGTTTTAACATAATTAAATGAGCGCTTTTTTTGCTGATAATTATCAACAATACCCCATTTCATATCTGGCCAATAAGTAATAAAATGGCAGAGTGCAATGCCACTTGTTTTTGGCTTGTTTCTTCTAAAATGCTCTATTGATAATTGAAAAATAATACCTTGCGCATCTTGAGTTGCATCAACAAATTCCTGAAGAGAACCTGTTTTTTCACTTCCAAAAGTGTCGAAATTTTGAGCTCGTAAACGGTCTAAATCTGCCCAATGATGCCCCCAGCTTGGTCCAGGTGGCCATATTTCGTTTTCAGGGATAAATTTCTTTAAACTTTCAACATTTGGTACTGAAGTAATTGCTAGTTCGGGTACAATTGGAAAATCTAATTTATTAATCCAATCTTCCATTGGAGCATGGCCCATGTTGTAAAAATATGCTAATGCATGAACTGCTTCTTTGGGTTTGTAGCCAGCTTCTTGTGAAGCTTCACAAGTTAAAGGTGAATCAGGAACATATGGTAAATCTATATTTTCTTGTAATGTTTTACCTAAACGCTCTAAAAAGTCTCTAGTGAATTTTGGATCTCCAGAACGTAAAAACATTTCTTCACCTCCTTCCATCATTATTAAAGAAGGATTATTTCTACGTTCTTTAATTACAGCTACGCCTTCAGCAATAGTTGTTGCTATAAAATCTTCATCATGTGATAAATTTCCAGTTCCTAGAGGTATAACGTCGTTCCAAACGGTAATACCAGCTTCATTACATAATTCATAAAATAAAGGGATTTCAGAAGGGTGCCATCCAAAAATTCTAATGTTATTCATGTTTGCCTCTTTAGCTAACTGAATTAATTTTTTGTATTTTTCTTTAGACGTTCGACCTGTAAAAATATCTGGAGGCCCTCCCCAACAAGCAGAACGTATAAATATTTTTTTACCATTGATAAGTGTTGTTCTAGGGAAACTTACTTCATCTTTAGTAAAACCAGGATTCCATTCCATTTTAACTTCCCGTATACCAAAAGTGGTTTCCTTAAAATCATGATTAATTTTATTTTCAGATATTGAAAGTTTAGATATATATAAGTTTGGTTTCCCTATATCCCAAGGCCACCATAATTTGGCGTCTTTAATTGAGATGTCTTTTTTAATTGTATGTTTACCAGGGGCAATTTTTTCTGTAAATACCGTGGTAATAATATCTGATTTAAAGTTTTTACCCTGAATTGTAGATGTAAAAGTTATGTCTTTTGCCTCAGCTTCTGTATTTTCAATTTCTACTTCGAGCGTTACCTTTGCGTTATTATTAGCTTCAATCTTAGGACGTAAGTAAACATCTTTAATTCTTGTTTTACCTGTATATACCATTTTTATTGGTCTATAAATCCCAAAAGGAATTAAGTCTCTCCAATAATCGCCAAACCAAGGTGTTTTTCTGCCGGCTACTTTAGCATTAACTTGTGGAGGAGGAGCAAGCCTAATCATTAAAATATTAGAGCTAGCTAGATTTTTTTTACTGCTTCGTATGGCATGATTAATATCAAATGAAAAACCTGAAAAAGCTCCTTCATGACTTCCTAAAAAATGACCATTCAACCAAATATCACAGGCATAATCAACACCCTCAAAATCTAACCGTACTAATTGATCGGTTAGATCTTGAGTAACATTGAATTGAAGCGAATACCACCATTCATAGTGCATAACCCATTGGGCTTTTACGCTGTTTCTTCCAAAATATGGATCATCAATAGCTCCAATTTTCCATAAATCGGTATAGACATCACCTGGCACTTGAGCAGCATTCCAAACTAAAGTTTCAATATCTTCAGGAGGAAGTTCATGCAATCCTGCTTTTATGCCTTCTCCCGGAAGCATCATTTTCATTTTCCACTTAAAACCACTCAAATCTTGCGATAATTGACTGTTGTTTTTGTGTGAAACTTCAGATCCGGGTTGTGCTAAAGCCGCTAGAGATATAAAGAATACAAAATTTAAAATTATTAATTTTATTTTTTTATTGTATTTCATGGTTGTTTTGAATTTGTTGCATTATCGCCCCATCCAGCCACCATCTACTAGTGTGATAGAACCATGCATATAATCTGATGCTTTTGATGCTAGGAATACAATAGGTCCTGCAAAATCTTTAGGTTCACCCCATCTACCAGCTGGTATACGCGCTAAAATAGAATCTGCTCTTTCGGGGTTGTTACGTAATGCTTCTGTATTATCTGTAGCAATATATCCTGGCGCAATACCATTTACGTTAACACCTTTACCTGCCCATTCGTTAGCAAAAGCCATAATCATTTGGCCAATAGCACCTTTACTTGCTGCATAACCTGGTACTGTAATACCACCTTGGTATGTTAATAATGATGCTGTGAAAATGATTTTACCAGAACCACGAGCAATCATATCTCTTCCAAATTCACGAGTTAATATAAATTGTGAGTTTTGGTTTACTTCAATAACTTTATCCCACATTTCGTCTGGATGTTCTGCCGCTGGAGTTCTTAAAATAGTTCCTGCATTATTAACCAAAATATCTATTTGAGAGTGATTCGCCTTTACACTTTTTATAAATGTGTATAATGCTTTTCTATCTGAAAAATCACATTGATAAGCTGTGAATTTTTTTCCTAGGGCAGTTACTTCTTTTTCGATAGCACTACCTTCTAATTCTAATGAAGCTGATACGCCAATAATATCTGCACCGGCTTCGGCTAAAGCAATTGCCATACCTTTACCAATACCTCTTTTACAGCCTGTAACTATAGCTGTTTTTCCTTCTAAACTGAAACTATTTAAAATACTCATCGTTTATATTTTTATGTTTTTTACTTAATTTATTATGCTTGACAGTCCATAAGTACCTTTAAACCATCTGGGTTATTGTCTATGTTTTCAAATACTTGTTGAATATTGCTTAGAGGCTGCACATCTGTAATCATATCTTCAAATGGTAATTCGTTTGCCGTGATTAGAGTAATTGCTTTTTCATAATCCTCTTTTTCATAAACACGAGCACCAATTAATTTTAATTCTTTCCAGAAGAATTTAAATAAATCAACTTCTTTTTTAACACCATGTATGGCAACCATAACAATACGTCCGCGAATACCTGCTACTTCACACATTACATCTAATGCAGGTTGTACACCAGCAACTTCAAAAACCACATCGGCTTTTCTACCCTCCGTTTTGCCACTCACATAATCAACAAGATCGACATCGATAGGGCTTACAGCATCAAAACCTAATGATTTTGCTTTTTCAATACGTTTTGGGTTTACTTCGGAAATAATAACTTGAGCACCAGCTTCTTTAGCAACCATAGCAACTAATAAACCAATAGGGCCACCACCTAAAACTACAGCAGTTTCACCTTTAACTAATCCGCTTAAGCGTACATCGTGTGCTGCAACAGACAAAGGTTCTATTAAAGCTGCTAATTTTAAATCTGTATTTTCTTTTAGTTTGTGCAATGTAAATGCTGGCACATTCCAATATTGTTGCATAGCACCAGGACTATCAATACCAATAAATTTTAACTCTTCACAAATGTGATTAAATCCTTTATCAGACGCTTTTACTTTTCTGTCATCCAATGGGCGAACAACTACTTTTTCACCTACCGAAAAACCACTTACTCCTTCGCCAACAGCTTCTATAACTCCAGACATTTCATGACCAATAGTTTCTGGAATGTTCACACGTTTATCCATCATACCATGATAAATATGCACATCTGTTCCACAAACGCCAACATAGGCTACTTTAATTTGAACTTCTCCAGTTTTTGGTTGTTCAATTTCTTTGTCGATTACTTTGAAGGTTTTATTGCCTTCGTAAACTGTTGCTTTCATTATTATAGATTTTATTTTATGTGAGTTTGTCTGTTGTTTAAAATTTGATGCTTTGCCAGAATTTTACCAGTAGAAATTCCCTTGTATAAGTGTTTAAAATTTTATTGGTACATCAGCAGGACAATTTTAATTAATTTATAAGCCGAGCTGTATCTGATATGGTTTTAGATATATCTCATATTGTCATTTCAAACAAAATCTAGCTTACTCCGTATACTTTGGTTATATTTTTTATAGCCTTTAGTAACTTAATTAGCCTCATAAAAAAGAACACATGTGTTGTGTGCATTAATTTTTAATTGAAAAGATTTTAATGAGATAAATGTTTAATACATACACGTGCTAAAACCTTTAGTAGTCTTAAATACGGACTAATAAAAGGTTTAAAAGCAGTGTAGTATCGAGCATGGCTAAATTAGAAGATAGAGCCATAAATAGCGTTTAAATCAACTTGATTTAAACTTTACAAAGGAGGTGAGAGTGCGTTTTAATACTGACAAAAACTATACTATAAAGAATTTATGTAATCTTCGAGGTTTATATTTCTATCTAGGTTCATTTTTTTTCTAATGCGGTGTCTTGAAGTGTGTACAGACTCAACAGAAATACCTAGCAATCGAGACATTTCTTTACTAGACATATTTAATTTTATTAAGGCACAAATTTTTTGATCGCCTTGACTGAGTTTTGGATATTTGGCAAAAATAATGTCATAAAAGTCCTTGTTAACTTCTATGAAACGTAATTTAAATTCTTCCCAATAATTGGTGTTATCCACAGATACAGATCTTAAAATTTTATTTAATTCACTTTTTTTAATGGTTGGTTCGCCTTCTCTAATTTTTGTTTTAAGGTTTTTCATGAACTCATCCTTTTCTATCAATTGAAGCGCAGAAGCTGCTAGTTCTTTGTTTTTAAGTTCTAAAAGTTCTTTAGCTTTCTTTATTTCCAACTCTTTATTACGCCTAATAAGTTGTTTTTCTGCTTTGTGTTTTGTTCTTAGATTTTTTATGTAGAAATACCCAATAATAAGGATAAAAACAACCGATACAAGTAAAATAATTCTTTGTAGATTTTTTATCTCGTCTTCTTGCTCTAGCTGTCTTAAATGCTGAGCTTGTATAAGTTTTTCTTGTCTGTCTTTTTCAAGTCTGTAAGAATCCTTGATTTCCAAAAGAAAATGATTGTTAGGGCTACGACTATCAAAGAATTTGGCATCCAAATCTTTTGCTTTTTGCAAGTTTGCAAAAGCATTTTTGTAATCATTTTGTTTTAAATATAGCTCTGTAAGTTTTTCGTAAATTAACGGTGTAAAGTCGATATGACTTTCGTATTCTGAAGATACGTTTAGCGCCTTTTTGTATAATGTTTCACTTTTATCAAGTTGCATTAAATTGAGATAAATATCACCCCAAAATTTGTAAAACAAGACTAAATATGAAGGTTCATTTTCCACAAACCACGGATGTATATCTTTAAAAATTACCAGCGCTTCTTCATTTTTATCTTGTAATGCCATAATATTGGCCTTTTCAAATTCTAAAAAAGACTCTGCTATAGCTGGTTTACTTTTAGAGAAATATAAATAGCTACTATCTAGGTATGTTTTAGCGAGCTCCGTTTTTTTTAACTCTCTATAACTTGTAGTTATTGAAAAATAGTAGGGTACCAGGCCTGATGCTGGAATTTTGTTTTGTTTTACCAAAGACTTGTGAATTTCTAATGCTTTTTTTAAGTATTCTAAAGCCTTGTCTTCTCTTTTAAAATAATTATATATACTACCTAATCTATTATAAACAAGAGATTTTGTTGTTTCGAGTTTTGTGTTATCGGTAAGTAATAAAGCATTCCATAATACATTATAAGAGTTGGCATATTGGGCTCTATTTCCATAAACTAGAGATAATTCCATTAAACTTTTTATAGCATTAACGGTGTCTTTATTTTTTAAGTAAGCTTCGTGGCTTTTTTGAAATAAGATGATTGAACTATCTGGCTTTTTAAAGCGCAAATCCATCGCCCTATCAAATGATTGTTTTGTATTGTTTTGAGCACTTAGACTTCCAGTAATTAAAAAGAGAATAAGTGCTAAAATATTTAAAACTCTAGTGCTTTTTAGGTGTTCTAAATTGTTGTAAAACTTAATATTTTTTTTTACCATCATTAATTTGTTTGTAATGCTGTTTAGTTATTAAAAATATAAACTTATTAAGTTAATGTTGAAAATAATACAAAATAAGTCTTGTTTTTAAAGAATTGTGTAATTGTTGGTGTGGGTAAATATATAATTTTGAATTTAAATTTAAGTATATATATGATTTCTTATATAGAAAATTATTTATACAAAGGAGTAAATATATTTTATTTAGTTGAATGTTAAGTATATCTAAAGGTGCGCAAATACTAAGAAGTTGGTTTGTCAAGTTTTTGTCAAGTTGAAATTAATGATATGCCTATGTGATTTATATACATTTATCATTAATACTTACAAAAAATCAATTTTATATAAAAAATCATGAAAAAAATTACCCTATTATTTTTTTTTGCATCAACTATTTTAGCTGCACAAAGTTCAATTTCTTGGACAAATGCACCAACAAACTTAACATTTTCACCTGGGCAGGTTGTAGATATGGAACTAACCTATAATACGCCTGATTTAGATTATATATGTGTTTGGATTCGCGAAGTTGATGCAGCAGAAAACACGGTTGTTCAATATGGAGCTTTCATGACTTGCCCGCTTGGTGGATCACCTACAGATACACATGCAAATAGTGATGTTATAAATTACAATTACGCAATTCCGGCTAATGTACCCGAAAGTAATACTTTGGCAGCCGGACATTTTTATAAAATAATTATTTTTTTGGTTGATGATGGCGGAGGCTCTGCGAACGGCAGTGTTGATGTTACCGTATCATCAAGCATTAATGCTAATTCTAAAGTTACAGCGATCCTGAATGCAAAGCATATTGTAGGAGGTATTGAAACATTAGACCGTTCCAAATTTATTACAATTCATGCGAGTCAAACTGAAAATGAATGGAACGGAACTAATTTTACAGCAGATTTAAGAGATCATTTTTTGAATGGTTACGATGTTTACATGGGTAGAGATACTGGTGGTGTATCGTGGTTTTCAAATCAAATGCAAGAAGATCCAGCTAGAACAGGTTACGCTAATCCAGCACATATAGCATCACTAGGTTTAAATAGACGTAATACTTATGCGTCTCAAACAAATTTACATCCTTATGAAGCCAGAAATACTTTAATTTTAGGTGCTCAAAAATATCCATTTTGGACAGGCGAAGGACAAAAAGCAACAAACCAAGGTTGGAGTTTTGCTAACGGAACTGCAACTGGTGAATATATGGGGCGTTATATTAATGAGTTTCATGGCAATAATGGTCAGCCCGTTCCCGAGTTTGTTGAAATTATAAATGAACCTGCTTACGAACACCTCGGCGGACCAGAAGATTATACCAATTCATTACAAGAAGTTGCAGATTTTCATAACGATGTCGCCATAGCTATAAAGGCTCAAGTACCCAATGTTAAGGTAGGTGGTTATACTGCTGCTTTTCCAAATTTTGAGAAAGGCGATTTTCAACGTTGGATAAATAGGGATAAGCTATTTATGGATGTTGCAGGTAATAACATGGATTTTTGGTCTATACATCTATACGATTTTCCTTCAATAGGAGGTGGGCAGAAAAAGTTACGCTCGGGTAGTAATGTTGAAGCTACTCTTGATATGATGGAGCAATACAGTTACATGTCTTTTGGAGAAGTAAAACCATTTGTAATTTCAGAATATGGCGCACAAATGCACGATTATTCAAATCAACAATGGAGTCCGTATAGAGATTGGCTTCATTTAAAAGCGCAAAATGCTCAATTAATGTCTTTTCTAGATAGGCCAAATAATATTGCTTCTGCTATCAATTTCGTGATAGTAAAGGCTGAGTGGGGTTATAATAATGGCATTCCTTACAATCATCGTTTAATGCGTAAAGAAAACGAACCAACGAGTTATACAGGGCAGTGGGTATATACCGATATGGTAAAGTTTTATCAGTTATGGAGTGATGTTAATGGTACTAGAATAGATACGTTTTCAGATAATTTAGATATTCAAGTTGATGGTTATGTAGATGGTAATAAAGCTTATGTTATACTCAATAATTTAAATTTTACAGATGAAGAAATTGATTTAGATGTAATAGAAATCGATGGTTTATCTATGGCTTCTTTAATAAAAAAGCACTTGTATTTGGGTGGAAGTAATTTACCTCAGTTATTAGAAGAATCTATAGCAGTAAATACTTCAACTGTAACTTTAAATGCTGAAAGCACCATGATTTTAGAGTATACTTTTAGTAATGCTATTTTAATTGATGAAACAACTACCGAAACAAAATACTATGCTACAACGTATTTACAGCCTATTGTTGCAAATCAAACTACAAATTTTCAAGTAAATGATGTGTCAAAAAACACGTTTGGTGAAGCCGTTTTAAGAGTAGGTTTGGGTAGATTGCATGGCGCATCTTTACAACCTACAATAAAAGTAAATGGTACTTTGGTTGATGTACCAGAGAATTGGAGAGGAGATAATCAGGCACAACGTGAACGCTTTTTTGGAGTTTTAGAAATCCCTGTTCCTTTTAGTTTAATTCAAGCAGATAATACGGTTTCCGTAGAGTTTGGAGATACCGGTGGACATATTAGTACATTAACTTTACAAGTATTTAATTTTAGTAGTGATTTAAGAAATTTAACTTTAGATGTTCAGGATAACAAATTAGCGCCTTCAATAAAGCTATATCCTAATCCAACTAAGGGTGTTATTAATTTTAAAGGAGCCATAAACTACAATAATATTCATGTTTATAATATTGCAGGCTTAAGGGTTAAATCGTTTAAAAAGAATACCGAAATAGATATATCCGAACTTACTAACGGTATTTACTTTTTAAAAACAGATACAGGGTATCATTTTAAAGTGCTAAAAAAGTAGTTTTTTCGAATTGTCTAATTTATGTGAAGTACCTTTTCTAATATTTACTTAAATAAAATATTTGATTTGTTATATAATTAATCTAAAACTAAATAGTATGAAAAAATTATTTTATTATTGAGTGGGACATTTGCTTTTGCTCAAAAAAATGTTTCATGGCCTCCATAAACGATCAGGCCAGACCAGGCTTTTTTTTAATTTAAGGCAGGAACTAATGCAACGCTAAATGTTGCACTCAGTTATGATTTCACTATCGATTATTCAGGTCAAGATGTTTCTAATCCAAATAATGTGATTTTAAACTTATAAAAAGCACGTGTTTTTTGTAAGTACTCGTTAAATAAAACCTTTAAGTTTAAAATATGAAAAAGAAAGTTTCAATTATATCTCTTCTAATTGTTTCGTTTTTGTGCGGGCAATCTACACTTCTTACGGCACAAAATCGTCCTAATGTATTAGTAATACTGGCCGATGATTTGGGGTATCACGATGTTGGATTTACTGGATGTAAAGATATTTTTACGCCACAATTAGATAAATTGGCAAATAATGGTATTGTGTTTACAAATGGTTATGTAACACATCCTTATTGTGGTCCCTCTCGTGCAGGACTTATAACAGGTAGGTATCAGGCTAGGTTCGGAATGGAAATCAATTCAACCTATTCTCCTTTTGATCTGTATATGGGTTTACCGCTTGAAGAAAAAACCTTTGCCAAACGTATGCAGGAAACCGGTTATAGAACGGGAATTATTGGTAAATGGCACTTAGGTGCGGCAGCTCCTTACCATCCTAATAATAGAGGTTTTGATCATTTTTATGGGTTTTTATCAGGTGGACATACCTATTTTCCAGAACAAGTAAATACTATTATACCCCTAGTAAATAAAAAAGGAAAACCTAATTATGGAGCCAACGAAGGAGATTTTTATCCACTTGTTTTAAATAATGGGGCAGGAGAATTTAATGAATATCTTACCACGGCCTTAAGTCGTGATGCTGCCAAATTTGTTAAGGAATCAGATACGCCTTTTATGTTGTATTTGGCTTATAACGCTCCGCACATGCCACTGCAAGCTCCAAAAGAAACTATTGAAAAATATAAGCATATCGAAAGTAAAGAACGTCGCATTTATGCGGCCATGATTGATAAGATGGATGAAGGTATTGGTATGGTTGTGGATGCGCTTAAAGAAAGTGGAAAATTAGACAATACTATTATTTTCTTCCTTTCCGACAATGGAGGGGTCGCAACTACCGGATATAATAATGAGATTTTTTCTAGTAATTATCCATTTAAAAAAGGTAAAGGCTCTATGTACGAAGGTGGGAGTCATGTTCCATTTATAGTGCACTGGCCTAATGGAGTTAAAAAACCTAGACAGTTTGAGGGGTTGGTTTCATCATTGGATATTGCAGCAACAGCTATTGCAGTTTCTGAAGCTGACACCGAGAATGCAAAACTTGATGGTGTGAATTTGTTGCCATACCTACAAAATGAAGTAAAAGGCTCTCCTCATAGTGCACTGTTTTGGCGAGCATCAGAAGGTAAGGGATGGGCTGTAAGAACTTCAACTTCAAAATTTTTATTAGAGAATAAAAATATGGCGCTTTATAATATGGAATTAGACCCATTTGAATCTAATAACCTTATAGAATCTAGTAACCTACAGCGAAAGAAAATGGCGAATTTGTGGAATAATTGGAATGCCAATAATCAACCTGTTATCTGGCTGCAAGCTAATGCCTATCAAAAAAAGCGATTAGAAATGTATAGAGAATTACATGAAGAATTAAAAGTAGAAGCTTTAAAACGTACTCCAAAAACAATTGAATAATTTGATTTTCACATTTTTAAAAAAGATAAAAGAAATGAAACATATAAGTTATATAATATTAGTGTTATGCGTTTTTGCTTTCAGTTGTGAGAAAGCTAATTCTCTTTTAAAAGAAGTTGAAGAGCAGGAACAAACTGATATTGAAGATTTAGGCGATGAAACTGAAGATAAATATATGCTTCCTGAGCAATTACCTATACCAAATGAAGGTAAGTTTTGGAAATATCAAGATAAATTCTCAAACGAATTTTCATTCGATAAATCATCTGCTGAATTTACAACTAACTGGCAAGATAAATTTTTTAACGGATGGAGAGGTCCTGATAAAACCAGGTATACCCCTTCTCGTTCCGCTATTAGTAATGGAGAGTTGATATATGAAGCGGCCATAATTAATGGAACTGTGGAAACAGGTTGCATTAGCTCAAAAGAAATGGTTAAATACCCTTTATATATGGAGGTTCGGGCAAAAATAAGTAACTCGCCTTTAGCGTGTGCTGTGTGGATGCTAAGTGAAGATTCTACTCAAGAAATAGACAATCTTGAAGCTTATGGTGATGTAACTAACGATTATTTTTCTAAGAGATTGCATTTAAGTCATCATGTTTTTATTAGAAGTCCATTTCAAGATTATCAACCTACAGGTGCAGAAACTTGGTATGCTGATGGTGAAAATACAGTTTGGTCCCAAGATTACCATAGGTATGGTGTATTGTGGTGGGGCCCCAAAGATTTGCGGTATTTTGTAGATGGCAAAGAGGTTAGAAGAACTCCAGAGAATCAAATAGACCCAGAGAACTACACAAATAGTACAGGTTTAAATAAGCCTATGTATTTAATTCTAAGTCAAGCAGCGCAAGGTTGGAGAGAAAGTAATGGTATTGACTATCTTACCGATCCAGGTGTAACAAACCCTGAAAGAACAAGAAATTATTTTGATTATATAAGGGTTTTTAAACCTGAGTAAATTGGTTAACAGTTTTAATAAAATTAAATTAAACCAGAGAAGTTAATTTCTCTGGTTTTTTTGTTCCAATTTTAAAAAGAAAAGTACAAATTACTGCTCTTTATAAAATAGTAAAGTGCTAAAAAAATAATTGTATAGTTTTCGAAGTAGTTGTGCATTTATTGATCTAGGCTGTATTTTAATACAGCCTATTTTTTTAACAACAATGACATTTTTGTTTTTTCAATTTAAACTGAGCAAGAAGCTCTTAATTTCTACAATAAAAGCTTAATAATCTGAAATTTGAGATATGTTGTGTTCGTGTTTTGTGTTTAAGGTGTTGGTTTTTAGGTGTTTGTTTTGTTTTTTGGCTATTAATGTCAAGGTCATGTCAAGTATAAAAATGTTAAATTATTGTAGGGTAAAGTTCATGTCAAGTCAGTATTTCGCCATTTTTTTATCAAATTTATAATATTGGGGTATCAATTTTATAAACTAAATAAACTTATGAGTATTAAACTAACAATTATGAAATACGGGTTAGCGTTCATGCTGTTTATGAGTTATGGACTCATGCACGGCCAAAACCTAACAATTAAAGGATACGTATTCAGGTATTCAAAATATTACTTCAGGAACACCTTTAATGAATACTGTTGAGCAATTATATCTTTTGGAAGTAACTACCGAATTGTTGGGAACAGAACCATTAACGTTTTTTTTCAATGCAGATCCCTTAGATTATGATACCGATTTTGTTAGCGATGTTCAAAATAACAATGCCACTATTCAAAATCTAAATTTAAATATATCTGGAGGTCTTGAAAACTTAACGTTAAATTTTGCCACAAACTACTTTAAGCAAGATGGTGTTTTAATAAATTCTGGGTTTGATAGATTATCAAATAGATTAACGGGACAATTCACTAAAGGAAAATTTAAAGCTTTTGCTACTGTTGGTTATACAGTAGAGAATCGTACACAAGAACCTTGGTCGCTTTATGAGTATGGTGTAGGGCAGCAACCATGGTCTAGACCATTAGGAGCTATTCCATCTGTTGGTGAAAATAGTGTAGAGCTAGATGTGGGCAACGAAATTTTTTATAGCTATTTATCACGTCAATTAGATAATGTTGATGAAAGAGAAACAAAATCGAACAACATAGCGCTTAATCTAGAATATGAAGTTGCAAAAGGTTTAAAGTATAAAGTAAACCTTGGTAGAAATGAATTTAATTATTTTAGAAAGTTTTTTAGACCTCAATATTTAGCATATACACGTACTGGCGATTATAGTGCTACGGCATCTACACCAAATGCTTTGTTAAATGAAGATTATATCTTTTCTAAAAGAGAGTCTATTGAGAATATTTTAAATTATTCAACGCGTTTCGGAAAGCATAACCTTTCTTTATTAGGTGTACTTTCTTATGAAAGATTTGAAAGAAGAAATCTAGGTGTTGGCGTTATTTATAGTGATGATGCAAGTAACGATTTACAAACTTTAGGAAGTGGTTCAGAAGGTATTAAGCCAACAAGTTATAATGAAACTACAACTCTAAGTGGTAAATTAGCTAGAGTACAATATAACTATGATGAAAAGTATTTGTTTTCTGCAAGTTATAGACGCGATGGTTCTTCTAAATTTTCTGAAGTTAACAGGTATGGTAATTTCTTTGGTTTTTCTGCAGGTTGGAATATACATGAAGAAAACTGGTTTAATATTGAAGCCATTAGTAATTTTAAGTTAAGAGGAAGTTGGGCAGAAGTAGGTAACCAAGGTATTGCACCATATTTATTTACGCCTATTATAGAGTCTGGAATAAATTATCCTTTTGGTCCGAATGAAGAATTAAATTTTGGAGCTATTCAAAGACGTTATGTAGATCCTAATATTAAATGGGAAACTACTTTGTCTAAAAACATTGGTGTGGATTTATCCTTGTTTAAAAACAAATTAGCTATAACAGCAGATTTGTATCAAAATGATAAAAAAGATATGCTACTTCAAGAACGCCTTCCGGCATCTTCGGGTACTTACCAAACTGGAGCTTCTGGAGTTTACGATGTAAAAGTTGTTAACGGAGGAAATATGGTAAACAAAGGACTCGAAATTGCCATTAGTTATAAAGACAAAATTGGTAGCGATTTTAAATACAGCTTATCAGGTACGTTCACTAAAAACATAAACGAAGTAACAGATTTAAACGGTATAGATAGAGGGTATGCTAACGGTAGACCTATAATTTCTATGGGTAATAATGTAGAATACACTACTTTTTTAGCTAAAGGTTACGAAGCTGGTGCTTTTTTCCTTCTTCAAAATGATGGGGTAATTAAAACTCAAGAGCAGTTAGATGAATATACTCAGTTAGATTTAAGTAGTTTAAGTACACCTCAGTTAGGAGATATGATGTACAAGGATACCAATAATGACAACAAGGTAGATGATAATGATAGAGTTTATTCAGGATCAGGACAAGCAGAGTTCGAAGCAGGGTTTGTATTAAATCTAGACTATAAAGGATTCGATTTTAATGTTTCAAGTTTTTATTCTCATGGTTCAGAAATTTATAATGGCGCCAAGCTATATGCTTATAAAAATGGAAGACATAGAGATTTACTATATATGTGGTCTCCACAAAATCCAACTGCAGATGTGCCTACATTCAGGCAAAATGGATTCCATAGTAATGTAAAAGCAGGTTCCGATTATTTTATAGAAGATGGAACTTACTTAAGAATTAGAGCTATAACGCTTGGTTATACTATCCCTGATATTTCAAATACAGGAATTGAAAAAGCAAGAGTGTATTTAACATCAACTAACCCATTCACATTTACTAACTATTCTGGTTACGATCCAGAAGTAGGAGGTGATGGTATATTTACTCGTGGTGTAGATCGTGGTAACTACCCAGTTACTCGCCAGTTTATGTTAGGTTTTCAATTAAGTTTTTAAAAAATTAAAATTAATAAGTATGAAATTATTAAAAAACATAACTTTTACATTAATTTTTCTTTCTTCGTTTGCATTTGTTGCCTGTGATGAAGATAAATTTTTGGAAGAGATTAATCCGAATGCGATTACTACAGATACCTTTTGGAAGTCTGAAAGACAGTTTAATAGCGCATTAACGACCGTTTATGGCGCACTTCAATTTCAAAGTATAAGTGGTGGTGAGTTACAGTACGAATTTGTTTTAGGTGATATCGCCGGAACAGAATCTTGGTACAGACCACAGGCCTTTAGAAACTTAACCTTTAATGCAGGTATTTATCATGTCACCGATAAATGGAATGAGTTGTATGTTGGTATTTTTAGAGCCAACCAAGTAATTCAGTATATCCAAGAAGCCGATGATAGTGTGTTTACTGGCGATGCTAAAAATCAAATAGAAGCACAAGCACGTTTTTTAAGAGCTTTCTTTTATTTTCAATTAGCTCACACTTATGGAGGTGCAGTAATTCATGATAAAGTTGCCGAAACTAAAGAAGAACTTGCTAAACCATTTTCTACTATAGATGAAGTTACCGATGCTATTATTCTTCCAGATTTAGAGTTTGCGCAATCAAACTTACCACAAGTTTGGGATGGAGTTGATAACGGTCGTGTTACTTGGGGTGCAGCAACAACATTACTTGGTAAAGTGTATTTGTATAAGAAAGATTGGCCAACAGCAGCAACCGTTTTTAAAAGTGTTATCGATTCTGATGTTTATTCATTAACAAGAAATATTAGTGATAATTTTGGACATGAAAATGAGTTTAATGAAGAATCTATTTTTGAAGTTAATTATTCTTTCGATTTATCTCCAGGAACACCAGGAAGTGCTGTAGATGATACGCCATTTCAAACAGGAGCAGAATCATCTACTATGGCTACAGCTGTAGGGCAATTAAACTATGGAGCTTTTAATACTATTATGCCTACTTATAATTTGCATGAAATGTTAGTTAATGATGAGGTAGATACAGAAAATTCAATAAACGACGATAATGTAGAATCTAGAAGGATGAATGCAACTATTGCAGTTCGTAACATGGAAGGCACGTATTATACTTTAGAATCTTCAGAAGTTAAAGGTTTCGGGTTTGGGCAAAGTGCATATATTAAAAAACATTCTAATTGGTACCATTTAAGTGCAGAGCCTGCTTTATCTAGGTCGGGTATTAACTTTAGACATATGAGATATGCCGATGTATTATTAATGTACGCAGAGGCTGTCCTTATGGCAAATTCAGATTATGAAACAGCTATAAAATATATAGACATAGTTAGAAGCAGAGCTGGTGTTATTACGTTACAGCAATATATGGATAATAATGCCGGAATGTTTCCACAGTTACATGTTAGTAAACAAGTACATGGAACGCAACCTATGGTAGCAGCTAATGCAGAAACAGTGCTTACACATTTACAACGTGTAGAGCGTGTTGTGGAGTTGTGTTTTGAAGGCCATAGATGGAAAGATTTAGTACGTTGGGGTATTGTTCAAGAGGTGTTTGACGAGCTTAGAGCCGATGAGATTTGGAGAGAAGAAAATAAGGAAACAATTTTAAATGTTGGTTCTGGTGGTGTAGCACCATTAGATATTGTTGAGCGAATTAGACCAGATTTTGTTCAAAGTTCTGCGAATTACAACCCTGCACAACACAACTATTTCCCGATACCAAATCAAGAAGTACAAACCAATGATAATTTATTTAATTAAAAAAAGCGAATTATGAAAAATATAGGAATTTTTAAACTTATTCTCTTCATGGCACTTTTTGCAGTTGCTTGTGCTGAAGATGAATCGGTTAATTTAGTTGAACCAAGTCATAGAGCTATTGTTACTTCCGAAATGGATTTTGATAATACTATTAATGTTGGAGGTCATATCGATTTTGGCGATATTTCTCGTGGTGTGGAATCTAGAACATGGACCTTTCCAGAAACAGTTTCTAGAATATCTGGCACAGATGAAAACACATCTCCAAAAGATGTTGTAAAAGGTTTTTTCTATGAGCCAGGACAACATAATGTAACGTTACATCAGGTTTTTAAAGGCGATGTATATCCTAATGAAGATAGCACTGTACCTAATAATAGTAGAGAAATTGATACTACCATTGTAGTAACTGTACTTGGTGCAGTTGAGGCCTCTATAAAAGCACATTATATTAATGATGATGGAAGTACTGGAGCAGAATTAACTTTATCTGATAATGCTGAAAATGAAATTACGGCGAGTAAAGCAGTAAGATTATCTTATACAACAACAGGAGAACCTATTAGTTTTGTTTGGAATTTACCAGGAGCTAAACCAATACAGATAATGGATGCAGCTCCAGAAGTAGATGTAAAATACAGCAAGTTAGGATCTTGGGATTTACAATTTATTACTTCTAGAAGTAGACCAGGAGGTGCAGATACTATTAATGTGAAAAAATTCATTAAAGTAATACCTTCAACAGAACCTGTAACATTAGATCGCGTTTTCGAAAAAGAATCTCAAACTAAAATTGGTTTAGAATTTAGTAGAGAAATGGATTCGGAAACGGTAAATAAAAACAATTTTTCTGTTTCAATAGAAACCGCAGGAGGCGCTGTATTATCTCCAATAATACGTAGTGTTCTTGTAGATTCTGAAGAAGGCAATATTTTAGTTGTTGAATTGGATAATGAAATTATGTACAATGATGATGTTGTTAAAATATCATATACACCAGGAGATTTAGGAACGCTTGATGCTGTGGCATCCGAAGCATTTACAGACGCGGTTTTAACAGATTTTATAAAAGTGAATCTTTTTGACGATCCAAATTCAAACGTTGATAATTCATTCGAAACTTCAGAAGTTAGCAACTGGCCATATCTTTGGTGGGGTGCACCATGGGATGCATATAGCATGAGTTTCTCTTTTGATCAAGCTCATTCTGGATCAAAAAGTATGTACTTAGAGTTTGAGCCAAATGGAGGAATGATTATAGGAAATACAGATGCAGATGGTAACAACGTAACCTTTCCAACAGAAAAAGGATTTAAATATGAAATGGGTGCATGGATCTATGTTGTAGATTTAGGTACTCCAGTTACATCAAACCTTAGAATGTTTTGGAGACCTTCTACAGATTGGGGAGTTGCAGATAATCCTAATTTTAACGCTACAACTCCAATAGGTGAGTGGTTTTATACCTCTGTAACGGTTTCTTTTGCAGCAGATGGAAACGAGAGTTTTATGCTAAGAGGGCAAAATGTAAATTCTGAAACACTTAAGTTTTACATGGACGATTTAACACTGTATAAATTAACAAATAGACCTTAATAAATTGTTGAGTTAGTTTTTATAAAAAGGGGAGGCTGTGTTTTTAAGCGCTCCCTTTTTATTCGTTTAACTCATAATTAAATCAATAAAAAATGTTAGAAATAAGCTTTTTAAGTAAAAATATTAGTTTGCTAATCTTAGCGATAAGCTTAAGTTTGGGCAGCTGCAGTAATGATTCTAAAACAGAAGATCCAGCTGAAATTATAGATTATAAACCTACAGCAAATAATGATGAGTTAACTGTTGAAGAAGGTAGTACAGCAGGCACTGCTAATCAGGTAAATGTTTCCATAAATGATAATATTGGAAACGATGGAGGAGATGGAGATGATTATAACCTAGAAACTACCGCTAGTAATGGAGGTGTTACTGAGGTTAGTGATGGCGTTTTTGAATATATACCAAATGCAGATTTTAATGGTGATGATAGTTTTACTTATACCATTACAGATAAAGACGGAGATCAAGATACCGCAACGGTAAACATAATAGTTAATGATGTTGTTGATGGACCTACTGCAGAAGATTTTAACAATATAGACCCAACACAACCGTCTTTTACGTCTATAGATAACACAACACCAGATGGAAAAAAATGGGTTAAGTTAGAGAGTATGTCCGATGAGTTTGAGGCGTGGGATGGTAATAAGTGGTTTAAATCTACTTGGAATTATGGTATACCTGTTTTCATGACTTCTGCTGCTACCAACTCAGGAGTAACCGATGGTAATCTTTGGATAAAAGCAACATTAAACGAAAGTAATCCAGAAGATCGATGGTTTCAAACCGCTAGAATACATTCAAAAGCAGAGACCAGTTTCCCAATGTATACCGAGGCTAGAATAAAAGCCGCTCATATTTCAGCTTATAATACCTATTGGTTAAATAATGGCGATATTAATAATAGAGATGAAATTGATATTATTGAAAATAATTCTAAACCTTCTTGTTTAGGCTGTTCTCAGGCAGCAGATTTTCCTAATCAAATGAATTCGCAATATTTTCATGCAGATTCTAGTAAATCTCCTGTAACGATTAGAGATGAAGATAATTTCAAGCGTTCGGGCTTATCAGACACTAATCCGCTAAAAAATGTAAAATGGAATGAAGATTATCACACATTTGGAGTTTGGTGGAAAGATGCTAAACACATTCAGTTTTATTTAAACGGAGAACCAGCAGGAAGTGTTGAGGTTGGCGAAGATCGATCTGGAACAACATATACCGGTCGAGAATTTAGTAGAGATTTAGAAATTATTTTTGATTTATGGACAAATGAAGCTGTTTGGGTTGGTGGTCTTCCTCCTAAATCTGATTTAGCAGATAATACCATAAACACCATGAAAATTGATTGGGTTAGAACTTGGAAATTAGAAGACGAATAACACATTGATTACCGAATGTAAATGAAATAAAAAGTCTTTTTTTTTGAATATCATATTGGGCGTAATTGAAAATTTGAGTTTAAAACTTTAAAATTTCAATTACGCTCATTTTTTTTAATGATAATAGTGGTTTACCAAGGTTTAGTGATAAATTTTAATGATATAAAACCATTTGTTATAGTTTGAAATACATATGAAAAGTCGATTTTTTTAAATGAAGACTAAGTTTGTAGAATAAATAAATATTATGTTTCAAAAAATAGAAAAATATACGTTTTTAGCGCTAGCGTTATTTGTTATTACAGCATGTAGTAATAATGATTCTGATGAAAAAGAAGAAGTAATACCTATAGATACAACAAAGCCAACAATAACATGTGAATCTTCGATTTCGGTTTTTATTGATGCAGGAAAAAACGATGCCATTGTTAATTATACCGCACCTGTAGGTACTGATAATGTGCTAGGTGCCGTAACTGCGCAAACGGCTGGTTTAGCATCCGGATCATCATTTCCAATTGGTACAACAACAAACACTTTTGTTACTACCGACAAAGCAGGGAATACGGCTTCATGTAGTTTTGATGTTGTTGTTATGGAACCTTCTGGAGATAAGCCTTATGCTGTAGTAGATGGAGTTGAGGTGCCTAGCGGAAAAAAATGGGTAAAAGTAGAAGATATGTCGGACGAATTTGACGGTACTACTTTTGATGATAATAAATGGCATAGATATCCTTCATCAGATGGATTTAGTTGGATAGGAAGACCACCTGCATTATTTGAAGCAGATAACGTAACAGTAGCTAATGGTAATTTAAATATTACTGTTGAAAAATTTGACGCTCCAAAACGTGTTAATGGTATAGATTGGACTCACGGTGGAGCTATTGTGAGATCTAAAATTACAGCTAAACCAGGCTATTATTACGAATGTAAAATGCAAGCTAATAAAACAATAATGTCTTCTACATTTTGGATAGCTTTTAAACAAAACTGTAATACAGGACCTGTTAGAAAACTAGAGTTAGATATTCAAGAATGCGTTGGCCGACTTACAAATACGGCGGCTTGGGCTGATAATTTTGATCAAATATACGCATCGAATACATGGAGACACGAAAGAGATTGTGATACTGAAGTTACAGGATCTAAACAAAGTCCTGCCAAAACTATTTTAACCGAAAAAAATAACTCGAGATATTTTGTGTACGGTTGCTGGTGGAAATCACCAACGGAAATATTGTTTTATTTAGACGGAAAATTAAGTCATTCTATTACCAACCCTCCAGCAGATTTTGATTTAGAAGGCCATATTACCATGGCTATTGAAACCTACGATTGGAATCCAATTGATGCCAATACTATTTTTGATACAGGGTCTTTTGATGATTTAACAACAAAATATGATTGGGTAAGAACTTGGAAGTTAGAAGATCAATAAGAATATAAAAGTAAAAAAGATAAGTTTAAAAATATTTCCTAAGTATAAATTTAGTTAGTTTTAGTTAGTTTTTTTTAAGTAGAAAAGTCGTCTGAGTTGTTTCGGGCGACTTTTTGTTTTTTTGATGTTTTACATCTGAAACCAATGATAGTTCAATAATAGAACTACTTAGCCTCTAGATTAATAGAGTTTAAACATATGTGTTATTCTAAAAAACATATATACCACTGTAATCTCCTATAAATTAAGAGATTTGGTAATATATAAACTTAAATAACTTTTATTATGATTAAAAAATTACTCGTAACTTCTTGTTTAATAATGGGGAGTTTGGCTTACGGACAGTATGCAATGGACTTTGAAACTGGAACATTAACTCCAATTGTTAGGGGAGGTGCGGCAGCACAAGCCACTGCTGTTAATGCCTCTAACCCTTCAACATCAGGAATAAATTCTAGTGCAACAGCTTTTCAAATTACTTTAACAGATACAGCTCCGGCATGGAGATGGTTGGCTATTAATAATCCTGGAGGAACTTATGGAGCAACTGATGGAACTTGGTATAAATTTAAATTTTTATCTGCTAATGAAACAGCTGTAGATATACAATTAGAACCATGGTTTGGAGGCGTTAGGTATTTAACAAATACAGTTTCTCTTTCTGGTTTAACTGCAAATACTTGGTATGAGGTTGAATTTAATTTTGAAGACGCTTTAAGAGAATCAGATGGTTCTACAGCTGCTGGAGCTGAGCCAGGATATCTATCTAGATTAGATATTAAACTTAATGCTACAGGAACTTATGATGGTGATGTGTTTTACATTGATGATATTCAGCAAAATACCAATGTTACTTTAAGCACAGCAAAAACGGAAGCAATAAATCAGCTTGCAGTTTACCCAAACCCTACAAGAGGTGAATTAAATATTGTAAGCCCAGGTGTTACTATTAAAACTGTAGAGGTTTATAACGTAGTTGGTGCTTTGGTTGGTGCTTCTACTGATTTAACAAATTTTAAAAGCGGGGTTTACTTTCTAAAATTAAATACCGATGTAGGAAGCGTTACTAAAAGAATAGTTAAACAGTAAATATTTTATTAGTCACAAAAAAAACGAAAATCAACTTGATTTTCGTTTTTTTTTGTGACTAATTCTAATGTAATTAATAAGTTGAAAAGCTTATTTAATATTTACTTTTATAGAGCTAGAAGGTAAGCCTTCCGATGTTGCAATAACTTCAACATCACCCGCTTTGTCCATAGCTTGTATAATTAATAAAGTGGTTCCGTTATAGGTTGTATTCACGTTAGTTTGAAATTTTTGAACACTCTTTTTCCATCCATTATCAATTCCTAATAATTTGGCATTTCCTTTTATTTCATAAGTAATTTCTTTGTTATCCGTTTTAACAGGGTTACCGTTATCATCAGTTAATTGTACAATAATATGCGAAACATCATAATTGTTGGCGTTGATAGATTTTTCTTCTGTAGAAAGCTTTATTTGCGTTGCCTTTCTTGCTGTAATTATTTCAGAAGTTATTTCTTTTCTATCCTTATAGCCTTTTGCAACTAAATTACCATCAGCAAAAGGAACGCCCCATTTGTAAATGTGGTCTTCAAAATCTGATAATTTCTTTTTGCCAAGAGATTTTTCATTTAAAAACAATTCTATTTCATCACAGTTAGAATATATTTCTACAGATATCATTGCGTCTGTATTATAATTCCAATGTTCGTTTACGTCTTGCCATTCCCAAAGTGCATGCTTCCATTTTTCAGGGTTTTTAGCAGTGATTTTGCCGTTAGAATCTATTTTATTTAATGATTTTTCAATGTTTTGAGTAGCAATATAAAGGTGTGGTTCGTTAGTCCATAATGTTTTCATCATATGGTACGATCCTTTTTTGAATCCAGCAGTATTTAATAAACCAGAAGGTTGAACACGAACAGGCCAAGGCGATCTAATTTCACCCATATAATCTATACCAGTCCATAAAAATGTTCCAGAAATATGAGGGCGTTCCATAATGGCTTTCCACTCGTGGTATTGTGCTAAATTTTCGGTACCCATTATAGGTTTATCTGGGTAGTTTTTATGACCATAATCGTATAACACACGTCTGTAACTATAGCCAATAACATCTAAAGCATCGGCATACCCAGATAAATGGCTAGCAGAAGGTAAAATAAAGTTTGCTGTAACAGGACGTGTTGTATCTAGAGCTTTAGTCCATTTTGAAAGTTTTTGCGCTGTTTCGCCAATATCATATTTTCCTCTAGGTAAGGTTTCTAGTTGATGCTTAATTTCTTCAACAGAATATGGAGGTTCATCCCAAAAATAGTTTCCATTCCAGTTCATATTGTTAAAAAATCCTGTAGCCGCTGCATTTCTTGGGTAGGTCCATTCTATTTCGTTTCCAATACTCCATTGAAAAATAGAAGGATGATTTCTATGGCTTAACATAACAGCCTCTAGATCTTTATGAGCCCATTTTTGAAAATGCTCACCATAACCACGGGTAATATAATCGGTGCTTTTAGATTCGTTTTGGTTTAGGCGTTTGTCTTTTGGGTTATCCCATTCATCAAAAAATTCATCTTGAACTAAAAAGCCCATTTCATCACAAAGGTCTAAAAGTTCTGTTGATGCTGGATTATGCGAAATTCTAATGGCATTACAACCTCCATCTTTCAAAATTTGCAGTCTGCGTTTCCAAACACCTTTTGGCACTGCGGTACCAACAAGACCAGCATCGTGGTGTAAACAAACACCTTTGATTTTCATGTTTTGGCTATTTAAAAAGAAGCCTTTATTTGTGTCAAATTTTATAGTTCTAATTCCAAAATCAGTTTCGTAAGTATTAATATCCTGGTCCTCTTTTATAATGGTCGTTATGGCTTTGTAAAGATTCGGGTTGTCAATATCCCATAACGATGGATTAGCTATTTCAATATTTTGAATAATATCTTTTAAACTATTCGCTGCAAGACTTAAGTTGCTGCTAGTCGAGGCAACTTCTATATTGTTTTGATTAACAATACTTGTTTTTACGACAACATGTTCTTCCGAAGAAAAATCGTTTTTTACTGAAACTATTATTTGTGCTGTTGCTTTTTCAGTTGAAACTTCTGGTGTGGTAACAAATGTTCCCCAAACCGGAACGTGTATTTTGTTAGCCGTAACAAGCTGTACATTTCTGTAAATACCAGCACCTGTGTACCAACGACTATCGGCATATCTAGTATGATCAATTTTTACGGTTAGCACGTTGTTCTTTCCGTTTTTATTTAAATACGAACTTAAATTAAAATAAAAAGGAGAGTAGCCATAAGGGTGGAATCCTAATTTTTTACCATTAATCCAAACTTCAGAATTGTTGTAAACCCCATCAAAAAGAACATAGGTAACTTCGTTTTCATTGAAAGGTTTATCAAAGGTTTTTCTATAATAACCATAACCTTTACTTGCTAAGTAACCGGTTGCTTTGGCATCATTAGCTAATAAAGAATCGAATTTACTTTCTACAGCCCAATCATGTGGTAAATTTAGTGTTCTCCAATTTTCATCATTAAATTCTAGATCGCTGGCTAGAGAAATACTATCGTTTGATAATTTAAATTTCCAATCAAAATTAAAATCTTTAATATGTTCTGTAACAATTTTGTTGTCTTCTGCGGGTTTGCAATTAAATAAGGCTATACTTATAAAAAAGCATAGCATGGGTTTTAGATTTTTTAAATTCATTTTTAGTTTATTTGGTTTTAGTGATTTTTATTTGAATTCCATTAAGCCAAACAATACAATATTGAAGGCCGTTTTTTTTTTAGTAGATTTATATTTTTAAAACTTAATTAGAGCAAATTAAATATTGCATTTATAGAGCTACTTTTAAAATTTAAAAGTAAAGTTGTTACTTAGGTTGATACATAATAAATGTATTGTTTTATAACACATTTGATTAATGGAATAATTATAGTATTGATTATATGGTGACTTGCTCTTTTCTAAAAGCAGCGGGTGTTTTTTTAGTATGTTTTTTAAAGGTTCTAGAAAAGTATGCTAAGTTTTCAAATCCTACTTTTTGAGCAATTTCTTTAAGAGAACTAGTTGTGGTTAATAACAGTAATTGCGCGCGTTCTATCCTTTTGGATTGTATATATTTATTAGGTCTAATGCCATGAGTTTTATAGAAAAGTCTTGAGAAATAATCTGTACTATAATGGCACTTGTTAGCCAATTCGTCTATAGTTATTGGTGCATGTAGATTTTCATTAATATAGTTCTGTATTAGGTATATAGCTTTATTTGGGGTAACGTGGTCTTTATTGATTTTGTGGTTGGTTATAAATTTGGATAACAAAGTGGTCAAAATCCCTTGGGTTTCCAGTAACTCTTTGGCGTTTAACGTATCGTTTTGCTTAATAAAATCTTGCAAAGTTGGTCGATTGTCGTATGTTTTTGGGTTACTGTTTTTTATTTTTCTGTTATTATTTAATTCTACGAGCCGCTGAAAATAGTAAAGACAGTTTTGATCTGCTTCAATTTCATATTCAAAATCTTTTATTCCATATATAGAAAGTCCGTTACTAATATCTTCTAAAAAACTTATATAGTATTGTTCGTGGTAGTCTTCACAGGTATATCGAGCATAAGTGTAACTTGGTACGAGATAAATATGGTTTGGTTTTAAATCAAAAACCTTATTACTGTGGTAAACTTTTGCTGAGCCTTTTGTGATATAGTACATGCGAGTAAACGGACTAATCACGTTATCAAAATCCCATAGAGCATTTAATTTGGCATAACCGGTATTAAGTAATGTTAATCTTAAAGACTGAAAAATTTCTAACATTTTTTTTGATTAGTTTGATTACTGATTTTTTTAAAGAGACTGTTTTCAAAATTACACCAATTCACTCATAAAACTACAAATAAAAGGTGTGTTTTATACTTGACAATAACTGAACATGTCGGAAATGTGTATTTTTAGGGCTGATTTATACAGTTTTAACGGAATTGTAAAAATTATCTTTGAAAGATCAACTAACTATAATTTTATGTTCAAAGGTATGAGTTTTTACACCCTGATTCTAGGGGTGTTATTTATGTTTTCGTGTGGCGGACCAGATTTGCCAGAAGCTGTTTATGTAGCTTATAAAGAGCTACCAAAAAGCATAGATTTTAATCAGCATGTTAAACCTATTTTGTCGGATAAATGTTATTTGTGCCATGGGCCAGATGCAGGTAATATTAAAGGTGGTTTACAATTGCATACAGCAGATGTAGCCTATGCCGAGTTGCCAGAATCGCCAGGTAAAGTAGCTATTACACCAGGGGATTTAGAAAAAAGTGAATTTTTTCATCGTATTATTTCGGATGATCCAGATTTAATTATGCCCGAGCCCGGATCTCATCTTACTTTAACCAATTATGAAAAAGCAGTTCTTATTAAATGGATTGAAGAAGGAGCAGAGTATAAAGAACATTGGGCCTTTTTAAAACCCGAAAAACCAGAAATACCTAAGGTAAAGCAAACTGAATTTGTTTCAAATACCATTGATAATTTTGTTGTTAAGCAATTAGAGAACTTAAAATTATCACCTTCAGAAAAAGCGGATAAAGAAATTTTATTACGTCGTGCTTCTTTCGATTTAACTGGGTTACCTCCAACTTTAGAAGAATTAGATGCTTTTGTAAAAGATACATCGCCAAATGCTTTTGAGAAACAAATAGACCGTCTTTTAGCATCGCCTCATTATGGTGAACACATGACTTTGGATTGGATGGATCTTTCGCGTTACGCAGATACACATGGGTATAGTAATGATAGATATCGAGATACTTCGCCTTGGAGAGATTGGGTTATTGAAGCTTTTAATAAAAACATGCCTTATGATGAGTTTGTTACCTGGCAATTAGCAGGCGATATGTTCGAAAATGCGACACGAGAGCAAAAATTAGCAACAACATTTAATAGATTACACCCTCAAAATCTTGAAGGAGGTATTATTGATGAAGAGTTTAGATCGGAATATGTAGCAGATAGAACCGCAACTGTTAGTCAAGGTTTGTTAGGTTTATCTTATGCTTGTGCTAAATGTCATGACCATAAATACGACCCGATTTCTCAGAAAAACTACTTCGAAATGTACAGTTTTTTCAATAATGTAGACGAAACGGGATTAATTCCGTGGGATTTGGCAACACCAGTGCCTGCAATGATGCTTCCTACTAGAGAACAAGAAGAGGTTTTAGCCTACTTAGAAACTTTAGTAGACGATTCCGAAGAAAAAGTAAAAACAACAACTAGTAAAGAAAAGCCTAAAGCCGAAAAATGGATTGCTAGTAATCAATTCAAAAAAATACCATCAAAAAAGCAACCTAATGGCTTAGTTGCTGCATTTAATTTTGATAATGAAAAACTTATCAATTTAGCAGGTGGTAATGGGCAGAATAAAATAAGAATGCGTCAGCAATTTGTTGATAACGAAAAGGCTATTTATAAAAAAGGAGCAAGTGGTAAAGGTCTTTTTATGAATGGTGATACTTGGTTGGATTTAGATAACATTGGTATTTTCCAAAGAAGTCAACCTTTTAGTATTGGCATTCAGGTTTACATTCCTAAAGACTTAGAAACAGGCGTGATTTTTCATAAAATGAATAGTCCGGAACTGCATAGTTTTAGAGGGTATCACTTAAAAATTAAGGATAATAAAATAGAAGCCTTATTAGCGCATGTATATCCAGATAATGCTATTGTTGTAGAGTCGCTTAACGATGTGCCAAAAGAAAAATGGGTGCAATTAACCATGACTTATGATGGTTCTAGTAAAGCAAATGGCGTGTCTATATTTATGGATGGTGAAAAATTACAAACTAAAACTGTGTTTGATAATTTATATAAAGACATTGTTTTTCATGGCTTAAGATTATATGGTAAGGATAGTCCGCGTCTAGAACCTGGTTTACGTATTGGAGCAGTTTGGAGAGGAAAAGGAATTAAAGATGCTACTATTGATGACCTTATGGTATTCAATAAAGAATTAACAGAAATTGAAGTTTTACAAATTGCAAACCCTGATAATTTAGATAAAATTAAGCAAAAGGAATTAGCGGATTTAAATGAAACTGAAAAAGAAAAATTAGCTGAGTATTATTTAGCTAATAATTCTGAAGCTTATAGTTCTGCGCTTAAAGATTTAGAACAAAAGCGTTTGGTGTTAGCAGATAGTATAGATCCTATTAAGCAAATTATGGTGATGAAGGAGAGTAAGCTTAATAGACAAACTTATATTCTAGATAGAGGTAATTATGATTCTCCTACGGATAGTGTTTTTCCAAATGCTCCCGAAGATATATTTCCTATGACGGAAGATATGCCTAAAAATAGATTGGGGCTTGCAAAATGGATTACGCATAAAGATAATCCGTTAACAGCTCGAGTAACAGTAAACAGATATTGGCAAAATATCTTTGGTAGAGGACTTGTAAAAACGTCAGAAGATTTTGGAAACCAAGGTGAGTTACCAAGTCACCCAGCATTATTAGATTGGTTGGCTATTCAATTTATTGAATCGGGTTGGGATGTAAAAGCTTTGCATAAAACCATAATGATGTCTAGCACCTATCAACAAAGCTCTGTTATTACTGAAGCACTTTTAGCTGTAGATGGAGAAAATAAATGGTTAGCACGAGGCCCATCAACCAGATTATCTGGAGAAATGCTTCGTGATAATGCCTTATATGCTTCAGGTTTATTAAACACCAAAATAGGAGGGGAAAGCGTAAGGCCATACCAACCAAAAGGTTTATGGAAAGTAAACGGTGATACTTATGTGCAAGATGGAGAAGAAGGTTTGTATAGGCGAAGTATGTATACTATTTGGAAGCGTACCGTACCAAACCCAACAATTTCAATTTTCGATGCACCAACAAGAGATTTGTGTACTACTCGTAGGCAAAAAACAAATACACCACTTCAAGCTTTGGTAATTTTAAACGATCCTACTTACATAGAAGCTTCTAGAGTTTTAGGAAAACAAATTACAGAAGCCGATGATTTAAAAACGGGAATTACCAGTGCTTTTAAGAGGTTAACGGGACGCCAGATCAGCAATGAAGAATTAGATTTATTAACTGCTTTGCAAAAAGAGGAATTTAAAAAATTTGATGCTAATCTAGAGAAGGCAAAAGGATGGCTCCAAACTGGTGCTTTTGAAATCGCTGAAACAGATAATAAAGCCCTTATTGCGGCAAATGCGGTTGTAGCAAGTACTATTATGAATGCTGATGCTAGCATAACCAAAAGATAAAAAGCTAAACTCTAAATAAAGAAAAGACATTATGTGTAACGATCACCACAATAAACTAACATCTAACAATAGAGATTTACAAAAAATTGAACGGCAAATAGACCGAAGACATTTTTTAAAGAAAACCTCTTTAGGTCTAGGTGCCATAGCGCTAAGTAGCTTACTTGGGGCAGAAAAAATGTTTGGTGCTACAGGCAGCAAAACTAAGGAAGATATAATTCTAGAGAACTACAATAAAAACAGACTGGGCTTACCACACCATCTCCCTAAAGCAAAACGTATAATTTACTTATTTCAAAGTGGTGGACCTTCGCAAATGGATTTATTCGATTATAAACCAAAGTTGGTCGATATGTTTGGTAAAGAATTGCCAGAGTCTATTATTGGCGGGCAACGTTTAACAGGGATGAGTGGCAGCCAAAGTACCTTGCCAATTGCGCCGTCTACATTCAATTTTAAACAATACGGAAAATCTAAAGCGTGGGTAAGTGATGCCATGCCTTATTTATCTGAAGTTGTTGACGATTTATGTTTTATGAAAGGCATGCAAACCGATCAAATTAACCACACACCGGCTATAACCTTTATGCAAACTGGGCATCAATTACCAGGTAGACCATCAATTGGTTCTTGGTTAAGCTATGGTTTAGGATCCGATAATGAAAACCTTCCAACGTTTATAACATTAGTTTCAAAAAATGGAAAAGGGCAACCTCTAAAATCGAGTTTGTGGGGTAATGGTTTTTTACCAACAGAACATCAAGGTGTACAATTTAGATCTGGTAAAGATCCGGTATTGTATTTAAGCGATCCTGAAAATTACGATGGTAACGATAGAAGACACATGTTGGATTATTTAGGAGGTTTAAATGATATTCAAAATGATGCTTACGGAGATCCTGAAATTCAGGCAAGAATGTCTCAGTACGAAATGGCATTTAAAATGCAAACTTCTGTTCCGGAAGTAGCCGATTTATCTGATGAGCCAGATCATATTTTTGAATTATACGGTAAAGATAGTAGAGACCCTGGAACCTATGCTGCAAACTGTTTAATGGCGAGAAAACTATTAGAAAAAGGAGTGAAATTTGTTCAATTATATCACCAAGGGTGGGACCAGCATAATAACTGTCCAGGTGGCTTAAAGCATCAATGTAAAAAAACAGATCAAGGTACAGCAGCTTTAATAAAAGATTTAAAGCAACGTGGTATGCTAGATGATACCCTTGTAATTTGGGGAGGCGAATTTGGAAGAACGGTTTATTCTCAAGGTCAATTAACAAAGGAAAATCACGGAAGAGATCATCATCCAAAAGCATTTACAATGTGGATGGCTGGAGCAGGTGTTAAGCCCGGGTTTTCTTATGGGGAAACAGACGATTTTAGTTACAATGTGATAAAGGATCCTTTACATGTACATGATTTTCATGCAACACTAATGCATCTAGTTGGTGTAGATCACGAGCGTTTAACCTTTAAACATCAAGGGCGCCGATATCGATTAACAGATGTTCATGGTCATGTTGTAAAAGATTTATTAACCTAATCCTAAAAGTTATGTCATCAAGAAGAAATTTTATAAAAAAAACAGGTTTAGCTGGGGCTGCTTTAACAGCTATGCCGTCATTTGGATTTCATATTATGAGAAAACCAAAGGGCAAAGAAGTTATTTTAGGTCATGGCGATTATCAATATAAATTAATAAAAGATTGGGCTAAAATGAGCTCCATTGAAACACCTTTGCTTAACTGCCACGAAATGCAAATGGACAGTAAAGGCCGATTAGTTATGATTGGAGATCATCCAAAAAATAACGTAATCATTTTCGATAAATCTGGGAATGTAATAGATTCTTGGGGAACGGCTTATCCGGGTGGACATGGTTTAACGATATCAGACGAAGGTGGAGAAGAGTTCTTGTTTTTGGCCGATTCTGGTTGGTTTTTAAACAAACAAGGAGGCTGGACAAAACATAATGGTCGTATTAGTAAAACCACAATGGATGGTCGTGTTGTTTTCGATATCGGTCATCCAATTACTATAGGTATTTATAAACCAGGAGAATCTTTTTGTCCTACAGAAACAGCTATTGGGCCTAATGGCGATATTTATGTGGCCGATGGTTATGGTATGAGTAGAATTATTCAATATGATTATAACGGCAGATACATAAGACATTGGGGAGGAAGTGATAATCCTGATAAAAATTACCAAATAATGAGTG
Organism: Algibacter lectus; assembly: GCF_900112395.1. GTDB lineage: Bacteria > Bacteroidota > Bacteroidia > Flavobacteriales > Flavobacteriaceae > Algibacter > Algibacter lectus. Next base: position 726,506 of record NZ_FOLN01000001.1, on the reverse strand, counting down.
CTCACGGCGTAGCTATAGATTATAGAGAAAAAGGCAACCCAATGGTTGTTGTAACCTCTAGAAATCAAGCTAGTTTTAAATGGTTTACGCTAGATGGTAAGTATATTAAAACATTACACTTACCGAATATGCAAGTTTGCAGACCGGTGTTTGATGATACTAATTTATATGCTGGTGTTTGTTGGTCTCAGCCCGAAGTAGGAAAAACAGATTGGACACAACCAACAGGATTTGTTACTATTTTAGAAGGTGATAAGGTGGTTTCAAACCCAGGAGCAACAGCACCTATTTATGTAAATGGAGAACTTCAAAAATCGTATCAATTAACCGATAGACCAATTTCTCACGGTCATGATGTTTGTGTCGATAATGATAAAAACTTATATATCTGCCAATGGAGAGCAGACAAAACACCTCCTTTAAAATTAGAACGCATTTAAAAAATATAAAGAAAAGATATATGGATAATAGTGTTCCAGATTTTGTATTGTTTTTAGGTAGATTTCACCCACTTGTAGTGCATTTGCCTATCGGTTTTTTGTTTTTTGCTTTTGTATTGGAGGTTTTTAGTCGATGGAAAAAAAATCCAATGTTAACTACAGGTATTCCTTTGGCATTGCTTTTAGGCGCAATAAGTGGTGCAGTCGCTTGTGTTCTAGGATATATGCTATCTTTAAGTGGCGATTATGAAGCAGACGCGTTGGATACGCACTTTTGGTTTGGTATAGCAACTACGGCAATTGCTTTTTTAGCATGGTTAATTCGAATAGAAAAGATAAAAATAGCCAAATTAAATCGTTTGCAACCTAATATTTCATCACTAACCTTATTGGTTATTCTATTAAGTGTTACAGGTCATTATGGAGGTAACTTAACACATGGAAGTGATTATTTATTAAAATATTCCCCTTTCGGGAAAGAAGAAAAAACAGAACTTGTAGCTGTAACAAAGTTAGAAGATGCTCAGGTTTTTAATCATTTGGTAGGTCCTATTTTAGATAATAAATGTGCTAGTTGCCATAATGAAAGTAAGAAAAAAGGAAGTTTATCTTTTCACGATTCTACAGCGATTTTAAAAGGAGGGAAAAACGGTAAAATATTAATTTCAGGAAATGCCTCGGAATCGGAAATGATTAAGCGTGTACTTTTAGAACCGCATCACGATGATTTTATGCCGCCAGAAGGAAAAACACCTTTAACAGAAGAAGAAATAGCCATATTAACCTATTGGATAGATAACGCAAAAGGAAATTTTGATGCTACAGTTGCAAACGTTGAAACTCCAGAAGATATTTCGGGTATTGCAAGCACTATGTTAGGTTTGTCTAGTTCAGTAGTAAAAGGAGCAGATATTGCTTTACCAACAGTAAGTGTGGTAACAGCTAATCAAATTGTAGACCTTGAAAAAGAAGGGTTTACTTTAAGAGAACTCGTTTTCGATTCAGGTTTGTATGAGGTTGTTTTGGCTCCAAATACAGTGGTTAAAGGTGATGGTCAAGCGGCTTTAAAGAAACTTGAGAAATTACTTACCATAAAAGAGAATATTATTTGGTTATCTTTAGAGGATAATCAATTAACAGATGAAAGCTTGAAAATAGTTGGTCAATTACCTAACATTCAAAAGCTGAAATTAAATAAAAATCCTTTGTCAGATACTGCTATTACTGAATTAGTTAATTTAAAAAGTTTAACGAGTTTAAATCTATACGGTACTCAAGTAACCTCAAAAAGTTTACAAACTATTGCAAAGATAACGAGTTTAAAGCATGTATACGTTTGGAAAACTAACATTAAACAAGAGGATATAGATGAAATGGCATTAAACGATTATCCTGAAGTTATTTTAGGATTATAAAAACAACTTTTATGAACAAAAGCATATTTATAAAAAGCATAATTTTTCTTTTGTTATTATCATGTTCCTCTAAAAAAGGTTCAAAAGCAAAAGAATTACGTACACCAAAATATACAGCAGATTGGGAATCATTGCAGAAATATGAAGTTCCAGAATGGTATAAAGATTTAAAATTTGGTATTTATTTTCATTGGGGACCATATTCTGTACCGGCATATAAAAATGAGTGGTATTCTATTTGGATGTATAAAGAAGGGCATGATATAAATAAGTATCATAAGGAAACCTATGGGAATTTGGATACATTTGGATACAAGGATTTTATACCCATGTTTAAAGCTGAAAAATTCGATGCTGATGTTTGGGCCGATTTATTCGTAAAAGCAGGTGCGCAATTTGCAGGGCCTATTGCAGAACATGCCGATGGTTTTGCCATGTGGGATAGTGATTTAACAGAATGGGATGCTAAAGATATGGGCCCAAAAATAGATGTTGTTGGCGAAATGGAAAAAGCAATAAAAGCTAGAGGTTTAAAATTTATTACCACTTATCATCGTCATTGGTTATATTCATGGTATCCTACCTGGGATGAAAATACTGATGCTTCTAATCCGCTTTATGAAGGTCTTTATGGACCAAAAGTTCCGGAGGGCACTTTTGTTATGGCAAACAAATCAACAAATCCTTTACCAGATGATAAATTTAATCAAGAATGGTTGGATAGGTTGACCGAATTAACAACCAAATACGATCCGGATATTGTTTGGTTTGATAATAAAATGGATATTATAGGTGAAGACTATAGAAAACAATTTTTAGCCAATTTTTATAATCAAGGACTAGCTAAAGGTAAAGATGTTGTGGTTACTTATAAGTTTACAGATTTAGCGGTAGGATCGGCAGTTTTAGATTTAGAACGTTCTAGAATGAGTGAAAAGAAAGACTTCACTTGGTTAACAGATGATTCTATAGATTGGAATGCTTGGAGTAATATTCAGAATCCGGCTTATAAATCAACCAACAGATTAATCGATTTTTTAGTCGATGTTGTAAGCAAAAATGGAGCCGTTCTATTAAATATAACACCTACTGCAGAAGGTGTTATTCCAGAAGAAGTTGAAAAGCGACTATTACAGATGGGCGAATGGTTAACCGTTAATGGAGAAGCTATTTACGGAACTCGACCATGGAAAATTTATGGGGAAGGCCCTGCTGAAGTGATTGAAGGTCATTTAAGCGAACATAAAAATAAAGACAATACAGCAAAAGATATTCGGTTCACTACAAAAGGAGAAACCTTATATGCTACAGTTTTAGATTGGTCTACAGAACCTATTCACATTAAATCATTATCTAATAAAGATCAAACCATTAAGAGTATTGAACTTTTAGGTAGTGATGAAACCATCATTTGGGAACAAACTAGCAGCGCATTAATCATGCAACCATCAAAAGTAAAAATTGGTGATTATGCTTTTGTTTATAAAATAAACTTCTAACAACATTTACTCCTCAGTTCTACATGGGTTTTTATCGAAAACCCGTGTTTGTTGGCTTTACAAAGCCCTGTTTTAACAAATTTTTATGATTTTATCCATATGTTTTGTTTAAAAAATCATTTGTTACCATTCAAAACGTGAAGAAAAACAAAATTTGTAGAACTAAACTTTAAACAATACAAATATGAAATTTAATTTACTTGTTGGGTCTAGACACAAAACTTTTTTAACAATACTATTTTTTGTTATCAGTCTTGGTTTAGTGCAGGCACAAACAAAAACCGTAACCGGAAATGTAACAGGAGAGGGACAGCCTCTTCCTGGGGTGAGTATCTTGGTTAAAGGAACAGCTACGGGAACTGTTACCGATTTTGATGGAAACTTCGAAATTAAAACAGATTCTAAAGGTGTGCTAATTTTTACCTACATAGGTTTTTTAGCGCAAGAAGTTCCTGTTAATGGACAAACCAAAATGAATGTAGTTCTGAAAACCGACGTTGCCACTTTAGATGAGGTTGTGGTAATTGGTTATGGAAAGCAAAAGAAAAGAGAGCTTACAGGAGCTGTTGGGCAAGTTCAGGCAGAAGCCATTGAGCGCATATCAACATCGGATGTTGGTAATGCACTTCAAGGACAAATTGCTGGTGTAAACGTTACATCGAGTAGTGGGCAACCAGGTTCGGATGCTGTTATTCTAATTAGAGGGGTTAACTCTGTTTTTGGTAGTAACACACCTCTTTACGTTGTTGATGGAATTCCTCAAGATGGTAACCCTCAGTTGAGTGTTGCGGAGATTGAAACAATTGATGTACTTAAAGATGCTGCTTCTGCTGCTATTTATGGTACAAGAGGTTCTGCTGGTGTTATTTTAATAACCACAAAAACTGGTAAAGTTGGTAAAATGAATATCAGCGTAACGAGTTACATGGGAGTTCAGGATATTACTTCTAGCGTGCCTTTAATGAATTTTGAAGAATCTGTTTATGAGAATTTTTTACGAGTAGGTCACCTTAACGGAACTTTTCCAAACAATTCATTTACAACGTTAGAGCAAAATCCAAACGATTTTACTAACGATACCTATTTAATGGATATTTTACAAGTTGATAATGCTCGAATTCAAAATCACACCATGAATGTTTCTGGTGGTAAGGGTGGACTTATGTATAACGTATCTATGAATTATTTTGATCAAGTAGGATCTTTAATTAATTCTGGTTTAGAGCGTTTAAACGTTAGAGCGAATACAACTTATAAAAAGGATAAGTGGACGGTTACTACAGGTATTGGTTTAAGAACCGATCAACAGCAGTATACTCCATGGGGAATTTTATTAGATGGTTACAGGTATAAACCTTACCAAAAATTAATTGATCCTAACTCTCCAACTACAGAAGATAGTGCGGGTAATAATACAAGTAATGATGCTGTTAACTTAAGTTATTTAACAGGAAAGCTTAAACAATCTGATATTAGAACAGGTGATAACATGAGTATGCGTGTTCAAATAGATCACCAGTTAAACAAAAATTTAAAAGTAACAACTCGTGCATCTATTGGTCGTAATAACAATATGCGTACTACAATAAATCCATTATTCACAGCTTATGCTACAGATGGAACGCTAATACCACAACAAATTAGATCAGGAGTTAAGGAGCAAAGCAGTAGAAATACCAGTGCTACTATTGATGGTATTATTACATTTAATAAAAAGTTTGGTGATCATCAAGTAGGACTTGTTGGAGCATTATCTACAGAGAAATATACATTTAAATCGTTCTTTGCTCAAAAATTCGATTTATTTAATAACGAGATCACTACATTAAACGGAGCAACTTTAGATGCTAACGTTGGTACTGGAAGCGGTTGGGGACAAGATAGAGTGAATACTTTAATTGGTATGCTAGGTCGTGCTCAGTACGATTATAAAGGTAGATATTTATTAAGTGCGAGTTTACGTCGTGATGGAACAAGTCGTTTTTCTGAAGATAACAGATGGATTTATGCGCCATCAGCTTCTGCTGCATGGATTATTTCAGATGAATATGGTTGGGATGATATCTTTGGTAAAACTTTCAACTTCTTAAAAGTTAGATTTAGTTACGGTACTACAGGTAACCAAAGTATACAAGATTATAGTACAGATCCAACTATTTCTATTGGTAATGATTATGTTTTTGGTACAGGAGCGAATGAAGAACTTGTATTAGGAGCCGTTCAAGAAGCTTTTAAAAACCCTAATGCAAAATGGGAGAAGAAAATTGAAAAGAATTTTGGTTTAGATTTCGGGTTTTTTAATAACAAACTAACACTAACAAGTGAAGTTTATGATGGATCTAGAACTAATATGTTATTCCCAGTTATTTTACCTCCAACTGTAGGTGGTGGAAACAATTCTACTGTAATTCTTAATGTAGGAGATATGCGTAACTATGGTGTGGAATGGAGTGCAAATTATAAACATAGAGGAAAATTAAATTGGAATCTATCTGCAAACTATGCGGCCAATAACAATTTAATTACTAGAATGAGTGATTCTAATAAATTCTCATTTTTAGGAGGAAGTCAAGTAGCTCCAGGTTTACCTAGTGAAGATTTAGTAACAGCTTTAAGAGAGGGATATCCAGCAGGTGCTTTCTTTCTTATAGAAACTAATGGTTTAGTAAAAACAGAAGCAGAATTGGCTGAATATAGATTATTAGATCCTACTGCTAATTTAGGTTCGCTTAGGTATGTAGATCAACCTACTGTAGACACCGATAATGATGGTGTTGCCGATGCAGGTGATGGTGTGTTTGATCTTGATGATAGAGTTTTTAAAGGAAGTGGAGCTCCAGATTTTGAAGTTGGGTTAAACTTTAATGCTGATTATAAATCGATAGATTTTTCAATGAACTGGTATGCAGCTGTTGGAGGAAATATTATAAATGGAAGTAAGGCTTACGCTTACAAACAAGGTACTCACAGAGATTTAGTGTATCAATGGTCTCCAGCAAACCCAACATCAAATATCCCTGCCGATAGAGGTCGTGATAACTTTAATTACAGAGGTTATACCGACTTATGGTTACAAGATGGAAGTTTTGCTCGTTTAAAAAACACAACTTTAGGATATACATTACCTAAAAAATGGAGTAATAAACTAAATATCACAAAACTTAGATTTTATATAGCAGCAGATAACCTTATTACTATTACTAGCTACGATGGTTTCGATCCAGAAGTTGGTAATGATGGTTTAAATACAAGAGGTATTGATCAAGGAACATATCCTATCAGTACACAATATAGAGCTGGTGTTGAATTTAGATTTTAATAAAAAAAATAAGAAACATGAAAAAATTAATATTTAACAAAATAGCTGTTGTTTTACTGTGTATTATATGCAGTACTTCATGCTCGACAGAAGAATTTCTGACTGAAACAAATCCCAATGAGTTGTCAACGGGTAGTTTTTGGAAAAACAATCTAGATCTTAACTCGGGGTTAACCTCTGTATACAATGCTTTTAAGAACACCAATAATTTCTTAATAGTAGAAGAAAACTGTAAAGCAGATATGACTTGGCCTGGTTTCGGTAGACCAAATTCTAACAATCAATTTTCACCGTTTTATATATATACCTACAATGATTCTCAATCACAAATTAACAACAAGTGGTCATCATTATATGTAACTATATTTAGAGCAAATCAGGTTATTGAAAATGGTACGCGATTAATGGCGACTTATACAGATCAAACAAATATTGATTTTGCAACTCAAATAATGGCGCAAGCTAGATTTTTTAGAGGGATTGCTTATTCATATTTATACAATACTTTCAACCAAGGTAGTGTGCCTATTTTTGATTTTGTTCCAAAAGGTGAAAGTGAGTTTTATCAACCTTTAAGCCCTGCTTCAGAAGTTAAAGCTTTTTATTTAGCAGATTTAGAGTATGCTTATGAAAATTTACCTCCAATTTGGAGTCAGAACGTAGATTTAGGACGTGTAACTTCAGCAGCGGCAGCAGCAGAACTTGGTAGAAGTTATTTATATGAAGAAGATTATACTAAAGCTTCAGAATATTTTAACGACATTATAACTAATCCAGAATATCAAAGAGCTTTAGTAGATAATATTGATGATAATTTTTCAGCAGCAGGAGAGTTTAATTCAGAATCTATTTTGGAGGTGAGTTATTCTGTTAACTTTAAGTCTGAGTTAAATGCTTTTGATTCTCAAAACGTTTCCAACTCACTAGCTAGAGCTTTTGCATCAGGTAATGTTGGTGGCTACAGAAGTGGCATACCTAGCTGTTGGTTACAAATGGAATACAAAAATGAAAAGATGGATTTAAACGATCCACGTAATTACGTGCCTTGTGAAGATGGAAGTGAAGGCTGTGATCCGATAACATTAATGAGACCTAGATCATATTCATTACGTACTTCTTATACATTAGCGTTGGTTGACGATATAGATACACCATATTATGGAGGGTTTTTAGCAGGAGCTATTACACCTTTCAATAATAAAGAAAATGCTTATTTTAGAAAGTATACAAATTGGGCAACCGTAACTACTGAAGCCGATTTTATACCAAACTCACGTTCTCCTATCAATATTCGTTTAGTGCGTTTAGCTGATGTATTATTAATGCAAGCTGAATGTTTAATTAAAGGAGGAACCGATGATAGTAACCTTGAAGAAGCTCTAGTTTTAGTAAACAAGGTGAGATACCGTTCTGCTTTGCAATTGTTAGGGTTAGATGGAACTGGAGAGCATCCAGCGGCAGATCATGATAATGTGGCGTATAATGCACAAAGCTTAATGGAGCATTTAATGTATATTGAAAGACCCTTAGAATTATCTGAAGAAGGTCATGCCGTTCGTTTTCTTGATTTGAGACGTTGGGGAGTTCTTAAACAACGTTTTGAAGACTTGAGTACCAGAACTTATTATGGAATGCATTATGAGACAAAAGATAAAGATGGTAAAACAGTTACAAGATGGAATTCTATTTTACAAGAAGGAACTCCTCCATTAGCTACCGATTATGTCTATAAAGATTACGAACAAGCTGCAGTAAATTATAATGAAGCTTTACATGCTTACTATCCTATTCCAAATAGTGAAGTAACAGCTAACCCTAATTTAAATAACTAAAAAAAAATAACATGAAAAATAAATTAATTTTAATAGCATGTATCATTTCACTTTTTGCGGCTTGCACAAGTAGTGATGATTATGATGCTCCGAATTCGTTTTCAGATGTGTCATGGTATACAAGTGCGTTTAGAAGCGCTACACTGGGTGTAAGTGTTAATGATTTCGCTTCTTTTTCAGATTTGTCTCAAGGTGAGTTATCTCATTCATGGACTATTGAAGAGGGGAGTTTCTTTTTAGAAGGCCCGATCACTAGATCAGATTCTGTATATGATGAATTTATTATTGAACCAAGATCTTTAGAAACCGAAGATAAAACAGTACATGTATTATTTACCGAAGGTGGACTTAAAAAAGTTAGACTTTATAATGTGTTTAAAGATTCTGTAGCATTTAAAGGAGGAGACGATTTTATATTTCCAGCTAAAAGAGAATCAGGGCAATGGGTTATTGATACTACGTTTATTGTAGATGTATACGATACTATTGTACCTCAAATTTTAATTCGTCAAAATGGAGTTGTAATTCCACATGAATCAGTTTCTGATATTATTACAGTAGAAGCAGGTTCTACTCTCGAGTTGGTAGATGTTACAACTATTGGTCGTCCTAATACAAGAAGTTGGAATATAGCAGGAGTAACAAATACAGACTCGTTAGCAGTTATCCAATTTAATAAACTTGGTGAGTTTAAGGGGAATTTAAATTTAAGCAGACAAGGGGAAGAAATACCTGGAGATTATGAAAATTATAAAATTCCAGCAACCTTTAATGTAATTCCTTCATCGCTTCCATTTGAAGTTTCAGCAGAATTAATTGAATTAGAAAATCAAACAATTGAAGTTCCATTTAATGGAGAGTTTGCTCCTTTTGGAGATCAAGAGCCTTTCTTTACAGTTAACGTAAATGGATCTCCTTTTACAATTTCTTCTCTAGCTAGAAGTGCTACGGATGCAACTAAACTAGAAATCAAATTAGTAGATCAAATCTATAGATCAGATGTTATAACAGTTACTTATGATGGTAATGGAACGTTAGAGTCTACAGATACACGTAGTCCTGTTGCTTTTACAGATTTACCAGTTGCAATGTTTCAACATGAAGCTATTAAGTTTGATTTTGAAACAGGAGCAGGAAATTTTGTACCAAGAGATGGAGAAAATTTAGCAACTACTACTATTGAAATATCTACAGAGCAAGCAGCTAGTGGCACCAACAGTATAAAAATGGATGCAGCGGCATCAGGAAATTGGTCAGCTTGGATTAATTATACTGATACTTTTACGCTACAAGCTGGGGTACCTGTAATGTATGAATATAAAATATACAAAGTTTCTGGGACAGCAATAAATTTCTTAGCTCCATGGATTAATAGAGGAGGAAATACGACTGTGCAACAATTTTGGCATAATACCATCCAATCGGCTCCGTTTGATGAATGGACTACCATAAGAACTCAATTAGCGACACCATCAAATACAGCTAATGATTACAATATGTATTTTAGACATAGTGGATCAGGAACTATTTATTTAGATGATGTACGTATTATTGAGGCAGATGAAAGACCTTAAATCATTTTCTAATTAAGATATATTCAAAAAAGGTTTCGCATATTTTGCGAAACCTTTTTTATGTTAACATAAACCATAATTTATCGTAATAAAAACATATGTGATATTACTTGTTTGTATATATATGGATATTTACATGATTAAAAAAACTAAAAAATGAATAAAATTCTTGCACTCTGTTTAGCAATCATAGCATTTTCTTCTTGCTCAGAAGAAACAAAAAAGAAAACAAAAACAACGACTACAAAACAACCAAATATCATCTACATCATGTCAGATGATCATACCACACAAGCATTTGGTATTTATGGCAGCAGGTTAGCGAGCTTAAACCCAACACCAACATTAGACAAAATTGCAAGCGAAGGTATAATTTTCGATAATTGTTTTGTAAATAACTCAATTTGCACACCAAGTAGAGCAGCCATTTTATCGGGTCAACACAGTCAAGCCAACGGTGTTTTAGATCTAGAAGGCGCACTGCCTATGGATAAGCAATACCTGCCTATTGAAATGAAAAAATTAGGTTACCAAACAGCCATGATTGGTAAATGGCATTTAAAAGAACAACCAAATTTCGATTACTTTAATGTGTTTACAAAACACGGTCAGCAAGGTTCGTATTTTGATCCTTACTTAACTGAAACCGGAATGCATTTTGCTGAAGAAAAAGACCCAAGTTATGAGGGCAAACAATATAAAGGGCACAGTTCAGACATTGTTACCGATATTTCTATAGATTGGTTAAAAAACAAGAGAGATCCATCTAAACCATTTGTGTTATTTCATCAATTTAAGGCGCCTCATGACGATTTTGAGTTTGCACCACGATATTTAGATTATTTAAAAGATACTGAGATTCCTGAACCCGAAAGTCTTTATGATAATGGAAATAATGGATCGATTGCAACTCGAGGTCAGAACGATTCTTTAATTCATGTTATTGGTTCATCAGTTTCAAAAAGAAACACGATTAGACATATGGGTATGCGTCTTTGGAGCAAGCAATACACTAAAAACAATAATCCTGATTTCGACCCTACGCAAGCAGATGGTCTAAGTGAAAAAGAATATATACACGCTACTTATCAAGAGTATTTAAAAAGATATTTACGTTGTGTAAAAGGAGTTGATGATAATGTGGCACGATTAATTAAATATTTAAAGGCCGAAGGTTTATATGAAAATACAATTATTGTTTATACAGGCGATCAAGGGTTTATGTTAGGAGAACATGATTATATTGATAAAAGATGGATGTACGAAGAGTCTTTAAGAATGCCATTTTTTGTGCGTTATCCAGAAAAAATAAAAGCTGGTACAAGAACCGATGCGATAATAAATAATACAGATTTTGCACCCACACTTATTGAATTAGCAGGCGGAAAAGCTCCAGAAAAAATGCAAGGTCATAGTTTTAAAACTATTTTAGAAACAGGCAAAGAGCCAGAAGGTTGGCAACAATCTAGTTATTATAGATATTGGATGCATATGGCACATGCACATGCTAATCCTGCACATTTTGGTATTAGAACAAAACAGTATAAACTAATTTTCTTTTACGGGAAATATTGGGTAGATACAGATAATCCTGAAGCAGATTGGAATAAGAAAAGTTGGGGTAACAGATTTACTCTACACACACCAGCGGCTTGGGAATTTTACGATTTAGAAGCAGATCCTCAAGAAATGAATAATGCTTACAGCGATCCTAAATACAAAACGATTATTGCCGATTTAAAAGAGGAGTTAATAGCTAAACGTAAAGAGTTAAATGAGGAAGATGGAGCGAAGTATCCTCATATCCAAAAAGTGATTGACGAACATTGGAATGATTAAATAAAAAGGTATGAAGTATTTTTTTAACGTAATTTTAGTTGCTTTGCTATGTTTTTCAATTAATAGTTTTAGTCAATTAAAAAAGGAAAACTATAAAACGAATAAAACATACCAAATTCCAAAATGGGAAGTATTAGATATTTCTTTTACAAATAATGTTGATGTAAAATCACCATATACAGCTAAATTTAAGGCCGTTTTCACTCACGAAAACGGTTTTATTCAAGAAGTACCAGGTTTTTATAATGGCAATAACGAATGGATTATACGCTTTTCGAGTAGTTTAGAAGGGCAATGGAGATTTGAAACCAAAGCAGATGCTAATAAATTAGCGGGTAAAAAAGGAAAAGTAACAGTTACAGAAGCTAAAGAAAACAATCATGGTGCTGTAACTGTTAATAAAGAAGATCCTCAGCATTTTTATTATGAAGATGGAACACCGTATTTTGTATTAGCTTTTGAATGTGATTGGTTATACGCTTTAGATTATCATAATGATAAGAATCTTCCAAAAACAGAACATTTACTGAATTTAATAGAAGAAAGCGGATTCAATCAAGTTGTAATGAATGTGTTTTCGTACGATGTAAGTTGGAAGAAAGATGAAAAATTAAAAGACCATCCAGAGCATGAATTTGGAGGACCTAAAAATATATTTCCTTTTCTTGGTAATAATGAAAAACCAGATTATTCCGCTTTAAACCCAGAGTTTTTTCAAAAATTAGATCGTACCATTAGCTTAATGCACGATAAGAGAATAGTATCTCATTTAATGATTTATGTATGGAACAAACTTGTTGCGTGGCCAGACATGAACACGGAAGCAGATAACATGTATTTCGATTATGTTGTTAAAAGGTATCAAGCGTTTCCAAACGTAATATGGGATATCTCTAAAGAGGCCTTGTTTTATGGTAGGGCAGATGAGGCCTATATTCATGACAGAATAGAACGTGTTAGAGCTAACGATGAGTTTAATAGATTGTTATCTGTACACGATTTTAAATACTGTTCAAGATTCCCTGAAAAGGTAGATTTTATTTCAACTCAAAATTGGGTTCATGATATTTATAATAAAATGCTCGATGCTAAAACGAAATTTAAGAATAAACCAGTTTTTAATATTGAACATGGCGGTTACGAAGAATCACCGTATAAAGTGTTTACCGGCGATTATACCAATGCGGAAATTTGTTTAAGGCGTAATTATATGTGTTTATTTGCCGGAGTATATACCACTTACTATTGGCAGGGCGCATCATGGAATGTTATAATTTATAATCCGTTTGAGCAACCAGAAAATTTTATTAAACCAAAATTTGAATATTTCGAGCATATGCAAAAACTGTTTACGCTATTCAATTTTAGTAAAATGAAACCAACACCATGGAAAAATGGAAGCGCTTATAATTTAACCGATGATAACGAAACTGTTTTACTTTATATCCATAAAGAAAACTATGGAATTGATGCGGCTTTTTTAAGAAAGGAGCATAACAATAGAACGGTTCAGTGGTTTAATACCTTAACGGGAGAATTTAGTGATATTGAAGCGGTTTCTAAAAACGGTAAATTTATATCTCCTTGGCAGGGAAAGGCCGATTCTATCATAATTTCAAGGCTTAAGTAGCCAATAGCGAGTGTTTTAAACATTTGCTCTAGTATAAAAGACATACGTTTTGTTGCTTTTAACTTGATAATTAGAACTTCGTTAAATAATTTTTAAAAAACCGAAAACCATTTAACAATTTAGTAAATATGAATTTTAGAATATATAAGTTGTTCACCTATTTGTTATGTTCGATAGTTATTTTATCATGTAACAACGACAAAAAAAGTAGCAAAGAAGTTGTTCAAACCCAAAAACCAGTTTTCGAGGCAAATTGGGAATCTATTAAAGCCAATTATAAAGACCCGGAATGGTTTAATCAAAAAAAGTTCGGAATTTTTATTCACTGGGGTGCGTATAGCGTACCAGCATATGGTTCAGAATGGTATCCAAGACAAATGTATATGGATACGGCCAACTTTAATGCACAGTTAAATACAGGCCGAAAAGGACCTTCTAAAGAATATTTGCATCATAAAAAAATATGGGGAGATCAAAAAGATTTCGGTTATAAGGATTTCATTCCTCTGTTTAAAGGAGAAAAATTTGATGCTAACCAATGGATCGATTTATTTAAAGAAGCTGGTGCAAAATATGTAATACCAGTTGCAGATCATCACGATGGTTTTGCTATGTACAAATCGAACACCACAAGATGGAATGCTTATGACATGGGACCTAAACGTGATGTTTTGGGTGAGCTTTTTACAGCAGGAAGAAGTAAAGGCATGATTATGGGAGCATCTTCTCACTTTGCGTTTAACTGGTCTTTCTACAACAAAAAAGATCATTTTGATACTACAGATCCTGAATATGCAGATTTATATTCTTCAAAAGGAAAAGATCTAAAAGAACCGGTTTCAGAAGAGTTTAAAGCACGTTGGTGGGACAGAACAAAAGATCTTATCGATAACTATCAACCAGATATTTTATGGTTCGACTTTTACTTAGATATTCCAGATTATGCAGACCAAAGACCAAAATTAGCGGCTTACTATTATAATAAAGGGATTGAGTGGGGTAAAGAAGTGGTTTTACAAGATAAAAACTTCTCACACGAGGCATTTCCAGAAGGCACAGTTATTTACGATTTAGAACGAGGTAAATTACCAGGTATTAGAAAGTTACCTTGGCAAACAGATACGTCTATAGGAAAGAATTCTTGGAGTCATGTTACCAATTGGAAATCTAAAACGGCAAATGAAATAGTTGACGATTTAGTAGATATAGTAAGTAAAAACGGAAATTTATTATTGAATGTTGGTCCTAAATCTGATGGTACTATTCCAGAGGATCAAAAAGAAATTTTACTTCAAATTGGTGGTTGGTTAAAAACAAATGGAGAAGCTATTTATGATACTAAATATTGGAAAACATTTGGAGAAGGCCCTACGGAAGTTAAAAAAGGACATCATTCTGAAGGTAATAATGAAGGACTATCTTCTAAAGATATAAGATTTACAACTAAAGGAAATAAATTATATGCTATTGTGCTAGATTGGCCAGAAGATGGTAAAGTTAATATTACCACGTTAGCTAAAAATGCAGAATATGCCAAAGATTTAAATATTTCTAATATAGAAGTATTAGGAAGCTCTGAAAAAATTGAATGGACACAAAACGATCAGGGTTTATTGGTAAACATGCCAAAAGTAAAGCCAACTGATTTTGCATATGTAATTGCACTTTCGTTTTAAAAATTTTTGTTTCGCTAGTAGTTAGTTTTAAAAGTGCATTTATTAATTTAAATGTGCTTTTTTTTATTGTTGTAATCAATGCAAATCCAATTTATCAATACGTATAAGATTGTTTTGTGTACTATATTGTTTCCGTTACAACGAAGCTTTAAACATCGTTTTTACACATTCAGGCGGCTTGATAAAATATGGATTAACGTACAATAATTCATCCGTTATACTTTTTGGAACATACGTACTCCGCTTAAAATAGTTCAGTTACTACATTTGAGAGTATTATTATTTAAAATTAAATTAACAAAATAGACTTCAGTGTGTTTATGAAACAAAACCAAAAAAGTATAAAATCTATTTGTTTAATATTCGTATTTTTTAATCTATTGGTGATTCAATCTCAAGAAAACAAACCGTTTCTAACAGAAGAATTGAGTATTAAAGTCGATGAATTAATGGCAACCATGTCTATGGACGAAAAATTAGCGCAAATAACGGGTACTCGCCTAAGAGATATTATGTTAGATGGAAAAGTTTCTATTGAAAAATGTAGAGAACATATTCCTAATGGTATTGGTCATTTTTGTCAATTTTCTTCAGGTTTAATATTGGAGCCAGAACAATTAAGAGATTTAGTCAGAGAAGTACAGCATTATTTAATGACGGAAACCAATACTAAAATTCCGGCCATTTTTCATGAAGAAGCTATAACAGGTTTTGCAACTCAAGGAGCAACAACGTTTCCACAGCAAATAGGAGTTGGATGTTCTTGGAATCCAGAAATTGTAAAAAATAATGCGCATTCTACTGCGCAAAGCATGCGTGCTGCGGGAGCAACATTTGCATTATCACCTATGTTAGATTTAAGTCGTACCGCACATTGGAATAGACTTGAAGAAAGTTATGGCGAAGACGCCTATTTAACTTCTAGAATGGGTGTTGCTTTTATAAAAGGATTGCAGGGCAATGATTTAAAAACAGGTGTAGCAGCTACGGCTAAACATTTTGCTGGTTACGGAACGGCTAATGATAATGCTAAAGAATTATATGAGGAATATTTAATGCCTCATGAAGCGGCTTTTAAAATTGCAGGAGCTAAAAGTGTTATGCCTTCTTATGGAAAATATAAAGCATTAGCTGTCACAGCAAATCCAACAATGTTAGACCAAATGCTGCGTAAAGAAATTGGGTTTGATGGACTTGTTGTAAGCGATTATGGTGCGGTTAATTTAATATACAAAGGGCATAAACAAGCTAAAAATTCAGCTATGGCAGGAGCCATGGCCATAAACGCTGGTGTAGATATAGAGCTATCTTCACCAATTGCTTTTCCCTTATTACCAGATGCTATAAAAGATGGGTTGGTTACAGAAGAGACTATAAATAAAGCGGTTAAGCGATCATTAGTAATGAAAGCAAAGTTGGGCTTACTAGATAAAAACCTTAAAATAGGTAAGGATGGTCCGTTAGATTTTGATCCACCTTCTAATCGAGAATTGGCATATAAAACAGCATCACAATCTATTGTTTTATTAAAAAATAATGGTGTTCTACCTTTAAATAGTGATATCAAAAAGATAGCCTTGGTAGGGCCCAATGCATCAACATATCATTGCTTGTTAGGTGATTATACGTATCAGTCTATGATTTCTTTTTGGCATAGTACAGATTTTGATCCCACAAACCCAAAGTTAATTACATTGCTGCAAGGTCTTGAAAATAAGTTAGGAGAAAATGTAGAAATCAATGTAGAAAGAGGATGTGATTGGAGTGCGCCTTTAGAATCTAAAATAGATACGAGTGGTTTAGGAGATGATAGGTTGAGTAAATTAAAAATGCTAACGGTAAAAGGGTTGCCACAACCAGATTTACAGAAGGCAATAAAAATCTCTGAAGAAAGCGATGTTATTATTGCTGCTGTAGGTGAAAACTTGTATTTGTGTGGCGAAGGTAGAGAACGAAAAGGCATTCGATTACCTGGGGAGCAAGAAGCATTTGTCGAAAAATTAATAGCAACAGGTAAGCCGGTTATATTGGTTCTGTTTGGAGGTCGTCAACAATTAGTAAGTAAGTTTGAAGATAAATGTGCCGCTATTGTTCAAGCTTGGTTTCCTGGTGAAGAAGGCGGAAATGCTATAGCAGATATATTGGTTGGTAATGTAAATCCATCTGCCAAATTATGCGTAACCTATCCTAAAACAGAATCGCGTGCAGAAATTAATTATAAAAATGGATATGGTAATGGTGATTTGGTTCAATACCCTTTTGGTTTTGGTTTGTCTTATACCGATTATCAATACTCTAATTTGAAAATTAAATCGAAAATAGATATTAATGACGAACGTTTTTCGGTGTCATTAAAGGTGAAAAATATAGGTGATATGGACGGTACTGAAATTGTTCAACTCTATATGTCTCCAATTGATAAAGCATCAACTCAAAAACCTATTCAGTTAAAAGGATTTGAACGAGTAAAGCTAAAAGCAGGAGAAGAGAAAACACTAACCTTTAATGTTTCGCCAGAGCAATTTGTGCAATATAAAAACAATAAATGGATCGTAGAATCGGGTAAATATCAACTTAAAATCGGAGCATCTTCCACAGATATTCGGTTAGAAGGTGTTATTGAACTTAAAGGAAAAGATGTGATTCTAGAAAATGGTAGAGACGTATTTTTTACAATGAATAAAACTAAATAAAATGAAACAATTCAAGATTATAAAATTAGTATTAGGTGCTTTTTTAATAAGCACTTCATTTTTGAATGTATCAGCACAGAAGAAAAATATTATTTTTCTTTTCGCAGATGATGCTGGGTATCACGATTTTGGTTTTCAAGGAAGTAAAACGTTTCCAACTCCAAACCTAGATAACTTAGCAGCTGAAGGTATGGTTTTTAATGAAGCCTACACTACAGATTCGGTTTGTGGACCATCGAGAGCCGGATTGTTAACCGGAATGTATCAACAACGTTATGGTATTGAAGAAAATAATGTACCTGGATACATGAGTGATTCTTCTAAATTATTAGGTGACGAAATGGGCTTGCCTTTAGGGATTAATACGGTTGCAGATTATTTGAATCCATTAGGATACAAGTCGATTGTTTTAGGGAAATGGCATTTAGGTAATGCTGATAGATATCACCCATTAAATAGAGGTTTTGATGAGTTTTATGGTTTTAGAGGTGGTGCTAGAAGTTTCTGGCCGTTAAGCTTAAAAGCAGCTTTAGATCGCCCTGAAGATAGAATGGAAAAGGGATTTGGTTTGTTTGAAGAACCAAAAAAATATTTAACAGATGCCATTGCCGATGAGGCTTGCGATTTTATGGAACGTCATAAGGAAGAGCCATTTTTTATGTATGTTTCTTTTAATGCAGTTCATTCTCCGTTGGAAGCCACCGATGAAGATTTGGCGAAAATAAAAGGTTTAACAGGAAACCGTAAAAAGCTTGCAGCAATGACCTTGGCTTTAGATCGTGCTTGTGGTACCATTCTTAAAAAATTGAAAGCACTTGGTTTGGAAGAAAATACACTTATTGTTTTTTCTAATGATAATGGAGGCCCAGACGGAACCGAAACATCTAATTATCCACTAAGTGGTTGTAAATCTAATTTCTTAGAAGGCGGAATACGCGTGCCTTTTATTATGAAATTACCAGGAGTAATCAAACCAAAAACAGAATACAAAAAGGCGATTAGCATGTTAGATATGGTGCCAACATTTGTAAATATTGCAGGTGGTAATGCATCCGAATTAAAAGGGTTAGATGGTGTAGATTTAATGCCTTTTATCACCAATAAAAATAATAACGCACCGCACGAAAGGTTATTTTGGAAAATTGAAAATAGGGGCGTAGTACGCGAAGGTGATTGGAAACTATTGCGTTACCCAGATCGTCCGGCAGAGCTATATAACATAGCCGAAGATATTACTGAAAATAATGATTTAGCTTTAAAACACCCAAAAAAGGTGCGTGAAATGTATAAAACATTGTTTAATTGGGAAGCTGAATTAGAACGTCCTTTATGGCAATTAAAACGCATTTACGAGGTTAATGCCGTAAAACGTATTGATGAAAAAAGAAACCCAGTATTAGATAAATAAAACTTGATTTAGAAAAAGAGTAATTCTATTTAATTATGAAAAAGAACACACTATTTGTTTATTGCTATATCGTTTTTACAACGTTTGTCTTTGCTCAAGAAAAACCTAATGTTATTGTTGTTTTAGCCGATGATATTGGACTTGGAGATATTTCATATTATCGAGAAAAACATTCTAAAAATATTATTCTTGAAACACCAAATATAGATAAACTTGCAAAAGAAGGTATGGCTTTTACAGATGCGCATACACCAGCAGCATTGTGTGCACCAACGCGCTATGCAATAATGTCTGGAAATCATTGTTACAGAAGTTATGCGCCTTGGGGTGTTTGGGGTGCTTATAGGCCTTCGCCAATAGAACCAAATCAACTTACTTTAGGCAAACTCATGAAAAATGCTGGATACCAAACTTCTTTCTTTGGGAAATGGGGATTCGGGATGGATTTTGCAAGAAAAGATAACCCAAATGTCGTGTATGATTCGCCTCGTATTGAACATGAATTGGATGTCGATATTTCTAAAGTGATAGATAAAGGTCCTGTTCAAAATGGATTTGACTATAGTTTTATGTATCCTGCAGGAATACAAGCAGAGCCTTATGCTGTGTACGAAAATGGCGTGATGATGCCTTTAAATAAAGACTCAGAAATCGTGTTAATCACTCAAGAAAAAATGAGCAAGCTTAATGTTAAACTTGATAAAAAAGAAGGCTTAGGCGATAGCTATTGGAACCCTTATAATTCAGGGAAATTATTAATAGATAAGGCGGTAGGTTTTATTGAAAATGCTTCAGATGAAGATCCTTTCTTTATGTACTATTGCTCACAGGCTGTGCATTTACCGCACACACCTTCTAAAAAAATGAATGGTACCAAAATAGCAGGCACAACACCTTCTAGTCATTTAGATATGGTGAAAGAATTAGATGTACAAATGGAAATGCTTGTTGATGCCTTGAAAAAGAAAGGTGTTTATGATAATACGTTAATCATCTTTACATCAGACAATGGTGGTTTATTAAAACCAAAAACCATCAAATCGGGACATCAATCGAACGATATTTATAGAGGAGGTAAAAATCAAATGTACGAGGGTGGACATAGAGTTCCATTTATCGCTTGGTGGCCAAGTCAAATTAAAGCAAATACAGTTTCGAATACTCCAATTTTAGGAATAGATATTATGGCAACTTTAGCCGATATCACAAATCAAAAAATAGAAGGAAATAACGCTATGGATTCTTCAAGTTTGTTACCGCTTTTAAAAGGTGAAAACAAACAAGTTCATCCGTTTCTTATGACGCAATCGGGTACCGGTAAACAAACCATTATTATAAAAGATGGTTGGAAATTAATTATTCAGCTTGATAAAAAGGACAAAACCGATCGTAATAGAATGCCATTCGCGTTGTTTAATTTAAGTAAAAACCCTACAGAAAATGAAAAGGACAACCTCATTACAAACCCGAAATTTAAGAATAAAGTAAATGAGTTGTTTCAATTATACAATGAGACTAGGGATAGCGGGGTAATTACAAGAACGTAATAATTTGAATAAATAGGAATAAAACTTATTTGAAATGAGAGAATTTTTTAATTACAAATGGATGTTTTTTTTAGTGTTAATTGTCACAGGGATTAATGCAAATAATAGCTATTCTCAGTCAAACAATGAGGGCTGGAAAATGTTATTTAACGGTAAAAATCTAGATGGTTGGAAACAACTTAACGGAAAAGCAGAATACAAAGTAATAAATAACGAGATTGTTGGAATCTCTACTTTAAAAACTCCAAATAGCTTTTTATGTAGTGTTGAAGAATATTCAGATTTTATTTTAGAATTTGAAGTAATTGTTGACCCAGTAGTAAATTCTGGTGTACAATTTAGATCTAAAAGTTTAGCTGAATATAATAACGGAAGAGTGCATGGCTATCAATTTGAATTAGACCCCAGTGAAAGAGCATTTAGTGGAGGGGTTTTTGAAGAAGGAAAACGTGGTTGGCTATATCCGTTATCTTTAAATGAAAAAGGTAGAAAAGCTTATAAAAATGGAATCTGGAATACTTGCAGAATTGAGGCTATTGGTAATACAATAAAAACATGGATTAATGGAGTGCAATGTGCAAATCTGGTTGATGATGATGCTGCCTCTGGCTTTATAGCCTTGCAAGTACACAGTATTGGCGGCAATAAAAGCAAAGACGGAAAACAAATAAAATGGCGAAATATTAAAATTAAAACCAACAATTTAAAAAAGGAGAGTTGGAGCCAAAACCCTCAGGTTGTCGAGCAAAGTTATTTGGTAAATACAATTACAGAAAACGAAGCACGGTTAGGGTGGCGATTACTTTGGGATGGTAAAACAAATAAAGGTTGGCGAGGTGCTAAGCGCATCGATTTCCCTAAAACCGGTTGGGAAATTAAAGAGGGTGTTTTAAGTGTTCTGGCTACAGATGGAGCGGAGTCAACAGGTCCTGGAGATATTATTACAGAAGATCTATTTAGTAGTTTTGAATTAGAATTGGAGTTTAGAATTACTGAAGGTGCAAATAGCGGAATTAAGTATTTTGTAAATCCAGAACTTAATAAAGGTAAAGGGGCTGCTATTGGTTGCGAGTTTCAAATTCTAGATGATAAAAATCATCCTGATGCTAAGGCGGGCGTTAATGGTAATAGAACCGTTGGTTCTCTGTATGATTTGATAACTGCTGAAGGATTAACAATTGCAGGTAGAAAAAAAGTTTTTAAAGGTGTTGGCAATTGGAACAAAGCTAGAATTGTAGTTAAAGATGGTAAGGTAGAACATTGGTTAAATAATGAAAAAGTTATAGAATACGATAGATTCTCCCAAATGTTTAAAGCACTTGTGGCATACAGCAAGTACAAAAACTGGGAAAATTTTGGACAATGGTCAGCAGGACATATTTTGTTGCAAGACCACGGAAATACAGTAAACTTCAGAAGTATTAAAATAAGAGAGTTCAATTAAATTAAATCAATAATATGGAATCGTCTAGACGAAAATTTATAAAGCAAACGGCTATGGGAACAATGGGGACTCTTATTGTTCCTCAGTTAAGTTTTGGTAAAAATATATTTAATGCAAACGAAACTATAAATGTTGCTGTTATTGGTGTAAGAAGTAGAGCCAAATCTTTAACTCAAGCTATACATAAATATGAGTATGCTAAAATTATATATACATGCGACGTTGATGATGACGTAATTGATGAACACAACATTTTTTTACAAAAGAATATTGGTTACGTGCCTAAAGTAGAAAAAGACTTTAGGAAAATTTTAGATGATAAAGATGTAGATGCTGTATTTATTGCCACACCAGAGCATTGGCATGCTCCAATGGCAATTATGGCATTACAAGCAGGTAAACATGTTTATGTTGAAAAACCATGTAGCCATAATCCTCATGAAAATGAATTATTAGTTGCTGCCCAAAGGAAATATAAAAAAATAGTTCAAATGGGTAACCAACAGCGTTCTGCTCAATCTAGTGCATTAGCTGTTAAAGAGATAAAAGAAGGTATTATTGGTAACGTATACAAAGGCGAAGCCTATTATTCTGCGAATAGAGGTTCTATAGGGACTGGTAAATTAGTTGATGTTCCTAAAACTCTCAATTGGGATTTATGGCAAGGACCAGCACCAAGGGAAGCTTTTAGAGATAATGTACATCCTTATAATTGGCATTGGTTTAAATCTTGGGGAACTGGTGAAATCCATAATAATGGAACACATGAGATTGATATATGTCGTTGGGCATTAGGTGTCGATCTTCCAAATAAAGTAACTTCCTTTGGAGGGAAATATACATTTGATGATGATTGGCAATTTCCAGACAATCAAGAAGTAACTTACCAATATGATGATAAATTAATTACATGGACAGGACATAGCAGAGGTAAAGTTCAACCTAGTCAACCAGGTCGTGGAGCATCAATTTACGGTAGCAAAGGTGTTATAACATTAAGTAGAAATAATTATAAATTGTTTGGTTTAGACGGGGAATTAATAAAAACTGTTGATGAAAAAGTTAAAAGTGAAACTACTAATACCGTTGGTGGTGGTGGTTTGGATGTCACACATATTGCTAACTTTTTTAATGCCATTCGTTTAGGGGAGAAACTAAATGCTCCTATCGAAGATGCAAGTATAAGCACCATGATGTGCCATTTGGGTAACATTGCGCAAGATGTAGGTGAAACTATTAACATCGATCCCAAAACAGGCAAAATAGAAGGTAATAAAAGAGCCATGAAAAATTGGAAAAGGGATTATGAAAAAGGATGGGAACCAAAATTATAGGTAAATGAATAGAAGAAGGTTTATACATCAAGGAGGTTTAGTTTCTTTGGGTCTTTTAGCAGGGACATCGACTCTTAGAGCTTTTCAGTTTAATGGTTTTTCTAAAGAAACTATTAATATTGGAGTTATTGGAACGGGAGGGAGAGGTATTGGTCAAACATCATTAATCAATAAAATAGAAAACCTTGAGGTAGTTGCTGTTTGCGATATTCTTCCTTTTAGGTTAAAAGAAGGACTTAAAGCCACTAACAATACAGCAAAAACTTATACAAAATACAATGATTTAATAAATGATAAAAATGTTGATGCCGTTTTAATTGCCACACCATTTAGTGAGCACTACAAAATGGCTATGGATGCGTTGAATGCTGGTAAGCATGTTTATTGTGAAAAAACTATGGCAAAAGGATTGGTAGAATCGGAAAACCTTGTGTCTAAAGTATCAACAACCAATTTAATTTTTCAAGCCGGACATCAATATCATAGTTCAAGATTATATACTCACGTTGTTGGTATGTTGAAAGAAGATGTAATCGGCAATATAAAATCTTTTGAATGCCGATGGTATAGAAAAGGAGACTGGAGAAAACCAATACCAGAAGCAAAATATGAAAAAAACGTAAATTGGAGAATGTACAGAGAATTTTCAGGTGGTTTAACGGCTGAATTAAGTTCGCATCAAATAGATTTTGTGAATTGGGTATTGGATGAAAACCCAAAGAAAATAATGGGAACAGGTGGCGTTAATTTTTGGAATGATGGAAGAGAAACATTTGATAATACGCATCTTATTTTTGAATATCCTAGTGGGGTAAAAGCCCAATTTAAGTGTCTTACAAGTAATATTCCTGGAGGCTATCAGATAAAAGTAATCGGAGATAAAGGTGTTATTACACTTACTACAAATAAAGCTTGGATAAATTATTATAAGAAACCAGAAAAAGTAAAGTATGCCGATGTTGATGGTGTATCAGGTGCCACTGTTCCAAAAGATTATAATGATGAAAAGGGAACACCAATTAATGTGGTGCATTCAAATCCAAGTGAGCAAGCATTAATAGATTTTAAAGAATCTATTTTTAATAATAAACAGCCTATTTCTAATGTAGAAACGGGAGCTAATACTGCAAAGGCAGTACAATTGGCTATAGATGCTATGTTAACAGGGAAAGTACAGTATTGGTAGTTGATTTTAAAATTCAATTCAATTTATACTAGTAATTTTTCTGCTTGTATTTTTATGGATTCAGTGTTGAACTACTTTTAAAGTAACAATTTAATTTAAGTATTAATGAAACTCCATATTAACATTTATCTTATCTTTTTGATTGTTTTTAGTGGTTGTAACAATTCAACTAAAAAAAACATAAAGGAGCTCATAGAACCTGATAATGATGGTTATATCCCCTTGCCTGAAAATGTTTTAGAACCTCGAGATAATATTTCTAATCCCGATAAAGTTAAATTAGGTAAATTGCTTTTTTACGATCCTATTTTATCTGGAAATAAAGATGTGTCGTGTGCTACGTGCCATCATCCTGAATTTGGGTTTGCAGAACCTTTAGATCTTTCTATTGGTGCAAATGGTAAAGGTTTAGGTTTTACACGGAAATTTAACGAGCCTAACCATATTCCTTTTGTAAAAAGAAATGCGCATACTATTTTAAATACGGCATTTAATGGAATAGATATTCAAGGAGTATACCATTCAAATGAATCACCGATGTTTTGGGATAATAGAGCTAAAGGATTGGAGGCGCAAGCATTATTACCTATAGAAACATTAGAAGAAATGCGAGGTGATAAGATTTCTGAGCATGATATATTGAATGTTGTTGTAGCGCGATTAAAAGAAATTCCAGAATATGTTACTTTATTCGAAAAGGCATTTAAGAGAGATAATGCTATTGATAAAGTTAATTTAGGGAAAGCTATTGCGGCGTTTGAAAGAACGTTAATTACACCAAATTCAAGGTTTGATAAGTATGTTCAAGGTGATGAAAACGCTTTGTCTATGGCTGAAAAAGATGGTTTCGAATTATTTAAAGCAACCAAATGCAATTTATGCCATAACGGGCCTATGTTTTCTGATTATAAAACTCATATTTTAGGTGTTGTAGATAATGAGAAATTACTGTTCTCCGATGGTGGAGTAGATAGTACCTACGCTTTTAGAACACCAAGTTTAAGAAATTTGAGATATACAGCGCCTTACATGCACAATGGTAAATTAAAAGATTTACAGGCCGTTTTAGAGTTTTATGAGGATATTTCTAATGGACCTTCTAAAAACAATCATGTTCCAACAAAACATATCGATTCTTTAGCTAAGCAAGTCAATATAAAGGTTATGGACATGAGCTTAATTATTTCATTTTTGAATAGTTTAAATTCCGAAGATTTTGATAAAGACATACCAGAACAAGTTCCAAGTGGACTTCCGGTAGGAGGTGATATATAAGATGTTTATCGTTTTCTTATTGTTGAAATATCATTTAAAACTAGGGTTACCATTTAGCAACCCTAATTGTAAACTTTATCATTTATTTCTTTATAAACTTAGAATTAAATGAAGCACCATCTCTGGATTTTACTCTAATAATATATGTTCCGGTAACTAAATTTTCTATTGGTATTACAAATGTTGAATTATTTAAGTTTCCTTTTACCTCAGTACTTTTAACAAGAGCTCCAAGCAGCGAATAAACGTCTATGGAACCAGTTGTAAAGTTATTTGGTAATATGATGTTTAAGTTATCACGAACCGGATTAGGAAATAATTCTAGTTTCAATAATTCGTTATCGGTTGTGCTTAAAGCTTCGCCAGTGTCTTCTATGGCATTTACGCCAGCAGTCCATTGTGTACCTAATCTTTCATAAGCGCCAATATCTGGAGCAGTTCCTTTATAAGTTGTTGTAAAACTAGATATAAACCTTCCTGCGTCTAATACTGAGCTTCCAGCAGCAGGCATAAAGTTTTGGTTGTTTGCATCTTCAAAAGGCGAAGTATTTGTTATTATATTATCCTGAATATCGAAATCTGTAGCAGTTTCAGTAAACCAATTACCAGTGTTTGCAAAATTATTATAAATCTTATTATTTTCTTGAGTGTAACCATTTACCCAGGAGTCCATGGCGCGTTCTGCATTCCAAATAGTATTATGGTAAAAGTCTAAATTTGTATTATTCCAATTTACTTGATATCCACTCCAAGATACATTCCAAATAACATTGTGATGAACCGAGTAACCTTTACTATTATTATCTAAATAGATTCCTGCCGCTTTACCTGGATTGTTTGGATTATGTGAATAAGATGGCGCAGTAGCATCATGAAACCAATTATGATGGATTTCATTATTCTTTAAAGACGCATTTCCAACGGTATAAAATACACCAGAATCACTATTTATTTTTTGTGAAGCAGAAACGTCGTTATAGCCAATTTCGCAATTAGAACCAGATACATACATTCCGTCTCTACCTGCATTGGTTATGGTGTTTTTTAATATTTTCATATCGTTACCACTCGCTCTTAATGGAGAAGCGTGAATGCCAATGTAGTCTATATTGCTAATGTAATTGCCTTCAATAGTACAATTTGAGGCAGCCCAACCCGCTATAACAATACCACTTACAGAACTATGATTTACAGTACAGCCTTTTATTAAGGTATTATCTCCAAGAACTTCAAGTGCTGCTTCACCAACTTGAGCAGATGTATTTGTTAAACTATCATGACCTTCACTACCGTGAATTATAGAACAATTTAGAATTTGGTTATTGTCTGCATTATTATGAATTTTTACACTCCCTCCAAAAAAGTTTAAACCTTCTAGCTTAATGTAATCGCCTTTTAATTCTGCGGCAAATTTAGATGCAGCATATTCAACGCTACCATTGGCAGGCATAGTTCCATCTGCAGTTTGAAGATAAAGTGTATTAGTTGTCTGGTCATAAAACCATTCGTTAGCATAATCTAGAGCTTCCAATTTATTAAATAAGTATAATTGTCCTCTATTATTTCCTGGGTTATTTCTCCAAACGGTTGGATTATGTGGTGTAAAAGGCCATTTTGTAATATCAACCTCAGTATAGTCTATTCTACTGGTTGTGCTAGCAGTTATTGTCCGTGTCCAACTTGCTCCAGAATGCGCGCCTAGGTAATATACCATGCCACCAGTCCAATCAATATTAGGTAAATTACTTGCTGTAAAATGAGATCCGTCTCCGCCTGTTACAGGTGTGCAATCTATAGTCCAACGGTTATTATCTGTGTTATTTGGCCATCTTGCCAAATCCATATATTCATTGTTGTGATATACGGCTCTAAAGCGGCTTTCAATGGCCATATTTACTGTGGCTTTGTAAATGTTTCCGCTATGTGCTTGCCAACCATTTACTTTATTGGTGGCTCTAATTTCAACATCTTCACCATCGGCAGCTTTAAAGGTTAAATAATTGCTAGAAGTTCCGTTTTTATTGATAGTAAGTGCGTCTTCATAAACACCACCTCTAATAATACATACATCACCTGCAGACATAACAGATATCGCCTTATTGAAGGTTTTGTAGGGATTGCTTATAGTTCCGTTTCCTGATGTGTCGTTGCCATTTGTAGCAACATAAATATCATTAGCGAAACTTATAGTGCTCGATAATAAAAAAAAGAGATAGAAATAAGCTTGAGTAATTTTATGCATAGTGATTAATTTAGATTTAACTCAAAATTAAATAAGACTAGGACTGAGCAGTATGCTCTATCTCTTTTTTTGTAAAACAAATGGTTAAAAAGACTAGAACATAACAGTCAATTAAAACAGTTGTGTTTTATTCTTTTTTAACTAAGAAATCAAGTTGCTATTTATTAACTAATTCAAACTGCTTTTCTAAAGAAACACCATAATTACTTTCTAGCTCACTTTTAATTTTCTTGTAGAATTTAGTGTCTGGCGGCATACTTAGGTTTCTCCAAAATTGAGGGTGATAGGGTAGGTCTAGAGATCCCATATCGGTGTCATCGCCAAAACCTCGTATTCTAATTTTCTTTTTATCAATCTCAATATTATACACAAAAGCTTCAAGACGGTAGCTCATTTTTTCGGCTTCTGTATTCCAATATTCCTCAGGAATCATATCTCTTTGAAATCCCCATTCGTTGGCATAATAACTTAAATATAACTTTCCGTTTTGGTGCTTCTGATAAATATAAAGCGCCTTTTGTTTTTCTATCCTATAAACACTGTAAGTGTCTATGCCGATGTATAGCTTTATTTTATTCCATTGCTTTTTGCCTGTACCTTCGAGTATAAGTACATCTTCACCTTCATAAGATGAGTCTCCTATTTTCTTCCAAGTAAATTTCTTTAAGTTTGGTTGTTTTTCCGATGGTCTTAAAGGATTTCCATTTGCCATATGATTAATAGAGTGTGTCCATTGCACACGTTTCCAAATTCTATAATCTGCAGATTTTCTAGCTTCAGCTACTTCAACGATTCCTAAAGGATATGCTGGTCCGCGATCTCTGATTTTTATATAGTTTTCCACAAGAAATTTAGATCTGCCGCCTTCGGTTGCTGCTCTTCTGTAAAGCATCTCTATTTTATGGGGTGTACTAATGGTATTTTCTTTTAAGCGTTTTTGTGCGTTTAGAACATATTCTAACGGGTTTAGAAGCTTAATCTCATCCATTTCGAAAACACTTTCAACTAAAACAATTTTCTTTTCTTCTTGGTTTAGATAATCTTCAACCTTAATTTTAATAGTGTTGTAACCTAAACAGGAAATGGAGAGACTATCTTGTAGTTCGCTTTTTGTTACCAACATAGAAAACTCACCATCTTCTGTACTAGAGGTTCCTAAATATTTTTCAACTATTCCAACAGCGGCATAGGGCACAGGGAAGTTTGTTTCATCTAAAATAATTCCATCAATTTCAACTTTGCCTTCTTGAGATTGACCAATAGTTGGAGTTAGAAAAAAGAGTGTTATTATTAAAAGCGGAAAAAGATTCTTTAAAATTGTATTAAAAATGTTATCATTTTGAGCGTGTGTAATGTATACCATAGTTTATATTTTTATCAGAAATAAGTTGTTCTGTAAAAATATAAATGAGGTTCGCTTTGCGGCATAACAAATGTCTATTAGTTTACCACATATAGTTTCTGGTGATTCTTAATAAAAATCCCAGAAATCGTATTTTTCACCTTGTATGTTCTCTTTTTTATCCCCAATTTCAATGGCTTTTGCTTTCATTTCTAAGCGCATTTCTGCAATTATTTCTTTGTTTTCAGGGAAGAAAGATAAATCTTGTGTTTCCCACGGATCTTTTTTAATATTGAATAATTGAGTAACTCTAGAACCCGTAATAGATGCTCCGTTTTTATTTGAAAAATCGTTAGCCCTTACATATTCAATTAATTTATAATCTCCTTTTCTGAAAGCTCTTTGGAACTGCCTGTAAGCATGATAAGTTGAGTTTCTAACTTGGTTTTTCTTATTTTTTATTACTGGTGTTAGACTTTTTCCAGAAACAGAAACAGGGATTGGAACTTGCACAAAATCGCAAATTGTGGGGTAAATATCATGTATGTAAGATAAAGCGTTAAAGCGCGTTCCTTTGTTTTTTATTAAGTTTCCTGAAAAAATTAAAGGAACATGAATACCATCTTCATCATAGATGTTTTGTTTTCCCATTAAGCCATGATTTCCAACAGCTAAACCACTATCTCCAGAAAATACAATTAGTGTGTTTTCGTATTGCCCACTTTCTTTTAGAGCAGTTATTACTTTACCAATTTGCACATCTAAATGGGTTATTATGGCATAATAATCTGCTAATTGTTGTTTTGCAACTTCAGTAGTTCTTGGCCATGGCGCTAATTCTTCATCACGCAAAAACATATGTCCATTATCAAATGGATGTTGTGGCATATAAGATGGCGGTAATGTTATAGCTTCGGCAGGATACATGTCTTTATATTTCTGTGGCGCTTGGCGCGGATCGTGAGGCGCATGAAAAGCTAAATACATCATAAAAGGTTTTTTACTTTTATAAGTATTGAAATAGTTGGAAGCTTCATTTGCTATAACTTCAGAGGTATGGGGCCCGTTTTCTTCTGTTCCGGTTGGTCCTCTTTTGGCATCCTTTGGAACGGGTTTACGAATAATGTTTCCACGATCATCATAACCTAAAAGATAGGCATCTTCTTTTTTAAATGCGCCTGCTTTATCCCAATCGTAAAACGGCATTCTAAAATGATCTACAAGATAAAGACCTCTTCCCATTATTTTATCTCCCGATGTAAAACTACGTTTTAGCGATTCGCCATCTTGGTGCCATTTGCCAATAATATGAGTGTTGTAACCTTCCTTTTGAAAGGTTTCTCCAATGGTTTTACTTTTCTCCAGAATTTTATGCCCAGCACCACCTAATTCAAATAAATTGGTTCCAGTGAGTAACATCGCTCTACTTGCTACGCAGGTTGCTCCTGTAAAAGCACCCATTAAATAGGTGTTATCAAACGTTACTCCATCAGCAGCCAAAAGGTCTATGTTGGGCGTTTTAACATCCATACCGCCTAAGGCATGAACACCAGAGTAGCGATGGTCGTCTGTGAAAATGACTAACACATTTGGTTTTTTACTACTTTTTTGTCCAAATGAAAAGATAGAACATAGCATAAATAATGTAACAGAAGACTGTTTGAAATAAGAATAGAGCTTAGCCATGAATTCTAGTTGTTTTGTGATTTTTGGTTTTCTTCTTGTATTCTTGCTTTTTGTTTAGGATTTAAACCTTGCTTAAAAAATACTTCTGGACTATGATAAACATGATGTTTTTTCATAGCAGGATCATTAACATCTAAACTTAAATCACAATCAAAACGCGCTAAAATAGCATGATTTGTAGCCCAACCATTATAACTTGTAAAATGAGAAATACCCCAAGTAATACCACGACCATCTTTAGTATCTGTAAAAGCGTCTGGAATATATGGGCCAGCCGCAGCAGGCATTAATTCTACTAAAGAAGCTATTTCAAAATTAATACCGTCTTTAGAAAACTGTATGGTGTTATGCTCGTTTCCATCTCTAATAGTTAAAGCTGCAATACCTTTTTTAAAAGGGAAAAGTGTAGTTTCATGTCCTGAGGTTAAAACGGGATTTAAAGGGTTTTTTGTAAACGGACCAAACGGACTTTCGGCTGTTGCTAAACCTTGCATTCTCACTAGGTTTGGTTTTCCGTTCATGTCAGATTTGTAATACAAGTATATTTTACCTTTATAAACTAAAGGGTATGGATCGTGAATTGAATATTGATCCCAAGTGTCTTTAGGTCCATTTGGAATTACAATTTCATTAGTTGCAGTCCAAGGTCCATCAGGAGAATCGGAATAAGACATTAAAACCGGACAATCGTCACCACGTAAACCACTGGCTTCACTAAATCCTTGGTAGTACATATAATATTTTCCTTCCCATTTTAAAATATCTGCTGTAGATACCGAACGATGCCCTAAATTTGGTTTTGGTGGGCGAGGTATAGCGACACCTTGTTCTTCCCAAGTAAAACCATCGGTACTGGTAGCGTACCATATTTCGGATAAATCCCAATCTGCAGATGGTATGGTTTCTGTACTCAATTTAGCGCCTTTTGGAGGGGTTTCTGTTTGCCTGTGTGTATACCAAACATAATATTTTCCGTTTTCAAAAATCACTTTAGAGGGATCTCTTCGGCTTATAGTTCCATCATGATTACTGTAATCTAAACCTTTTATTTCTGTATATTTAAATTGCGTGTAAAGCTCGTTATCTTCTGGTCTTGGTGCCATGTAATTTTCGTAATTACGCTCCATAGCTCTACTTAGAGGTTGGTTTGGTTTTTCTTTTGGTAATTTAAAAGGGAAACTTTGTGAGGTGACTTGACAGGAATTGAGAAATAAACCTGATGTTAATGCTACGAGTAAAAGGGTTTTATATGTTTTCATAATTTATACTATTCTATTATTAACGATTTGCTTCTTTGATCTGGTGAATTAACTTTAAAATTTACATTTGAAATTTTTAAATCTTCAATGTGTCTCGCATACAATCCGTAGGCTGGTAATACTTTGAAAAAACTGAATTCTGGATATCTGGTTTCGTCTTCAGGAACATTAAGTCCATCATCTTTTTTTCCACCACCAGGTAATGTAATATTGATGTTTTCTAATTTTAGGTTTCCAATTTTATGGTTTGGAGTTCCTGTTATTAAAATTCCAGAAGGCGGTGATATTCGAGATTCTTCTAAACTCCTGGTAGTTGCTGTTATATTTTTTATAAGTACATTATTTATAGTGCCAACAGCTTGTTTTTTTGCAGTTCTATAGGTTTTTAATCGTTCACCTAAACGCACAAAAATGGGCATATCTACATTGTCCATTTCAATATTTTCTATGGTAATGTCGTGAATATTGGCACCGTCGACACTTAGTATTTTAATGCCACCACCTTTATTGTCGTAAATTTTACAATCTCGAATATCGATGTTATAAAAATCGCCCATGGATTCTGTTCCAAATTTTATGGCTCCCCAATCGCTTTTTAAAGTACAATTTGATACCTGAACATCGTGGGTAGCTAGTGGACTAGTAGATTTTATACAGATAGCATCATCTCCAGAATTGATATTACAGTTTTTGATAACCACATCGTGACTCGAATCTAAATCTATACCATCATTGTTTTTATTAGCATGATTGTAAATAGAGATATTATCTACTAAAATGTCATAAGATTGAAAAAAATGACAAGCCCAAGCTGCAGCTTCACGAATATGAATATCTTTTAAAGTAATTTTATTAGACTTAACAAAACGTAATAAAAAGGGGCGGTTTTTTCCAAAATTATCGTCTGTAATACCTAAGGCCTTTTTAGTTTTTGAAAGATTTTTAGCTAGAAAAGCCGCTCCGTTTCCGTCTATTGTACCTTCACCTGAAACACCAATATTTGTTGCTTTTAGCGCACCAATTAAGCAAGTGCCGCGTTGTTGACCAACGGCATCTACAAAGGTGTCTATACTTTGATAATCTTGTGGATTAGAACTACCTACTAATTTGGCGTTTTTTTCAACCGTAAGGGTTACATTATCTTTTAAAATTATGGTTCCGCTAATAAAAATACCTTCTTTAATAAGTACAATACCACCGCCGTTTTTAGAGCAGTTATCAATGGCCTTTTGTATGGGTTTTGTATTAATGGTTAAGCTATCGCCCTTAGCTCCATAATCTTCTATATTGTATGTTTTAGAATTTGAAGAACAAGCCAGTAAGGCAGTAACAAAACCTAAGAATATTAAGCTTTTTAACATGCTATGTTGTTGTTTTAGTTTCATTTATTTTTCGTCTAAAGTCCAAGATCTAACCCAGTTGTATGTGGTTGTTCTATCTTCTTCAGAACCCGTCATGCCGCCATCTTCAGGAACTGGGTTCCAATTATAAGTTTCAACTACCATTCTTAAATACATCTCAATATCATAATCTGCAGGAGGTGCTACTTTTCCTTGTAATTTACCATCTAAATAAAATAATACTTCATCTTTAGATTTCCACCATACACCATAAACATGAAAATCATCATAGACTTTTCCGCCTATTAAACCGCCCGATTTATTAGACCCTTTTTCGTAATCACAGCCCTCAGGAATGTTTCTACTGTGTGTATTTGAATTCATGCTTTGGTCAAAATTTTTCATCCATTCTGCCGGATTTGTTATTTGCCCAACGCTTTCTTGAATATCTAATTCCGTAGTTCGTTTATCGCAACCCTCAAATCCTTTACCTTCATTAATCAACCAAAATGTAGAAGACATAAAGGTTTTATTAGCTTTCATTTCACATTCGTAAAAGCCGTAAGTCATGCCGTTTTTAGAACCAACATATCCGCCACCGTGAGTAAAAACTTTATTGTTTTTGGTAATAGGTTTTGGTAATAATTTGGTTGTTATTTTTAAACTACCATCATCTAATTTTATGTTTTCTGCCTGAAATAGGCCAGGAGCTCTACCTATCCAACCTTGACCAGAAATTTGCCATTTATTCTCGTCTATTTTTTTTCCATCAAATTCATCAGACATGTTTTTGATTAACTTCCACTTTGCGTTTTCTGGTTTTGGATCTTCACCATTCTGGAAATAAGGCCCTTTTTGTGCAAAAATTGTATTTGCTGTTAATAGCAAAAGTAAAATTGAAAATTGCTTCGATCTTTTAAGTATAGCTTTCATGTTTTTAGTTTAAAAGTTGGTTTATATGTTATTATTTTGAATTTATATAGGCCACTCGTTCTGAAATAAGTTTGTTATCGAGTAGTTTCTTATCTATTTTACTGGTGTTTATGTTGAAGTTGTATTGCTGATAAAAATCTTTTTGTAATGTCAAGGCATTTAAAATCAATAAGGCTTCAGTGTCGTTTTTAGACTGATAAACCGTTTCAATCATATCTTTAGTTGTGTCTTTCAAACCGGTAATACCAAAATATTCGGCTGCGCGCATTCTATTTATTAATTGAGTATCCGATTTCATTATGTTTTCAATCTGAGGTATAAATGCTTTAGCTTTTTCAGCAAAGGTTGTACAAACAATTAATGCCCAATAGCGTTCCCAAGGATCATTGGATGTTAAATGTTTTGAAATTTTAGATGAAGCTTTATCATAATCTAACAAGGCTAAATTTGATATGTTTAAATAGCTTTTAATATCTTTTTTGTGAGTATTACCAAACTCTACTGGATTTTGAATAGCATTTTCAAGCAAATAAAACTCAGGATAGAATGATAAATCTGGCTGACATTCCATCCATGAAATTAAAGTTTTACGCATGGTTTTTAATTCAGCTTGATACCCTTCTTTATCAGCTAAATTGTTAGTTTCAAAAGGATCTTTTTCAATATCATAAAGCTCTTCAACTGCTTTAGTTTCAAAAAACTTAGATTGTGTTTTATTTAGTTGGCCTGCCTTAAAAAGATTAAACCATTCTGCATATGCCATTTGCTTGTAACGGTAAGCATTCATTAAGCCATCAATATTAAAAGGTTGAAAATTACGAATGTATTTGAGGTTGCCCTTTCTGTAACTTCTAACCATGTCGTACTTTTCATCAAATCTATCGGCGTAGCCAAAAGTTTCATTTCTTTTCGTAATGGTTTTCTCTTTTATGTTATCTCCCAAAAAAGGTTTACCATCCATGGTTTTAGGAATCTCTATACCTGCGATATTTAGAACAGTAGCTCCAAAATCTACAAAGCTCACAAAAGGATCCGTTTGACTTCCTGCATTAAAAACACTTAGGTTTTTATACTTTTCGGGAACATGTACAACTAATGGCACTTGTAAACCTGTTTCGGTTAAATAACCTTTACTGAATGGTAGCACACCACCATGATCTCCAAAGTAAAAAATAATGGTGTTTTCTAAAAGCTCATCATCTTTCAATTTATTAATTACAGCACCAACTTCGGCGTCCATGGCTTGTATCTTGTCTCGATAATAGGCATTGGTGTATTTAAATAAATCGGTTTGTGGATGATTTGGTTGTACAAAAACAGAATTAGTGCTGGTATTGGTTTTGGTGGTATTCATGGTTTCTTCAGAGAAATGTAAAGTACCTTCATGAGTTGTACCAATATTGAAAACATAGAAAAAGGGTTGTCCTTCTTTTCTGTTTTTCCAAGTTGCTTTTTTTGAAGAATCGTCCCAAACATCATCAGGTTTATTGATGTTGTAATCCTCTTTTGCATTATTAGCTGTATAATAACCAGCTTTTCTTAAATAAGCAGGAAACATAGTTTGATTATTTGGTAAGGTCACTTTTCCTTCTGCTCTATGGTAGTGTGTTGCTAATCGGGGACCGTAGCTAGAAGTTATTAATGTTGAGCGCGCCGCACTACACACGGCAGCATTAGAAAAAGCATTATTAAAAACAATGCCATTTTTTGCTAATCTTTCAATATTTGGTGTTTCAATACCGTGCTCATAAAACAGTTTCATGTAGTGTTTAGAATTGTCTTCAGAAGTAATCCAAACAATATTTGGTTGTTGTGCTTTTAAAACGGAGTTAAAACACAAGAACATTACAATAATTAATAACCGATATTTCATTTAATTTTAAAATTTTAAATTGACTTCTTTTCTATTTAAAAAGATAGCTTTTGTACTAGAATTCACAATATCAGAAAAAACAACAGGTTTTCTGTGATCTTCATTTATAGTTTGCAAATGAAAATTATTGATGCTTAATCCATCCACATGTCTCGCATAAATTCCAGAAGCAGGAAGTGTACCTACTTTACTAAATTCGGGCCACCAATTACCTAACGTTTCTAGTGTGTATTCTTTTAGATTTATTTTATTAGCATCCTCTTTTGTGCCACCACCAGAGACTTTAAATTGAATATTATTTAATTGAATATCTGTAATATAATGCTCTGGCATACCTGTAATAAAAATGGCTGAATTTTTATCTAATTCGCTATTATCTGCAATAATATTACTGAAAATAAAACCGTGCATCGCTTTCATAGGTTGCATGTCTTGTGGCGCATCAACGCCTGCTCGTTGTTGGCAAAAGGTCATAAATATAGGGCGTGGTACGTTTTTCATAATTAAATTATTGAAAACCATATTTTTCATCTCACCACCTTCATTCATTTGAATTTTTAAACCCGAATCTTGTATATCGTGAAATGTACAATTACTCACCGTTACCGATTCGAAATCGCCTCTAGAAGCTAGACCAATACGCATTCCTGCCCATTTACTTGTAAAAACACAATTGGTTATTACAATGTTTTTACATGGCTTGTCTGGTCTTGATGTTTGTAGGCAAATAGAATCGTCGCTTGTATCGAAAGACGAATTAGAAACACGCACATTGGTACACCCATCAAAATCCAATCCGTCACCATTATTGTTAACGCGGCTTATAATTTTAATCCCATTAACCACAATGTCATTGCAGTACAACCAAGCGGAAGTCCAAGCGGCTGGATTTATTAATGTGACATCTTTTAGTTTGATGTTGCTACAATTAAGAAAGCGCATCATCATCGGGCGACCGCCTTTTTTCTTTGTAAAATATTTTGAATGTCCATTAGCATCAATTGTGCCATAGCCTTCTATGGCAAACGATTTAGCGTCTCGAGCATATATGAGACAGCGATCCATATGGGGTTCGTTTTTATAGGTGTTTTTGTGGGTGTCTGTGGTATAGTCTTCGTAATTTGAACTTCCTAATAAGGTTGCACCGTTTTCAATATGAAGCGTTACATAATCTTTTAAATAAATGGTGCCAATAACCACTGTTTTACTAGACGGAATTATAACTTTTCCGCCACCTTCTTTGGAACATAAATCGATGGCGTTTTGCACAGCTTTAGTATCTAGAGAAACACCATCTCCTTTGGCTCCGTAGTTTAAAACATTATAGTCTTTGGCTACAATCTGTATAGAAAAACTCAAGCATATTATTAGTAAGAAGTTCTTCATATTATTAAATGTATTGATTGTAAAAGGCTGTTAAATCCGTTTTGTCTGCCGTTTTTAATTGCCATGCTTTCATCTCTTTTAAAAGTTTAGAAATGAGTGATTTCGATGTCTTTTTACTAATTAGATTTTTAGTTTCCCACGGATCGTTTTTTATATCGTATAACTCTAAGTTGCCTGTTTTAGGGTAAATTATTAGTTTTTTATCTTCGGAAATAATACCTCTTTGATCATCAAACATCGCTAAGTATATAGAAGCTCTCGCTTTTCCGTTTTTAGAAAGTAAAGGCGTTAAACTTTGAAAGTCTGTAGGTTCGTTAGATTCTAGTTCTAATAAATCGAAAAGAGTAGGAGCAATGTCCTGTAAATAAACGCGAGAAGTAATTTTACTATTAGGCGTAACCGTTGGTGCTTTAATAATTAGTGGCGCTGTAACGCTAGGTTCGTATAAACATACTTTACCTGCAACTCCATTTTCTCCAAAATTAATACCATGATCTGATGTGAAAACAATAATAGTATTATCATACACGCCTTTATCTTTTAGAGATTTAATAATATCGCCAATACGGGCGTCCATATGCGTTACCATGGCATTATTTTGTTGAACACGTTGTTGCATGGTTTTAGATCGTAAAGGATCTGGTGCGTATTGATATTTTACATTTTTGTTTAAAGGAGTATTGTCTACAACACTAGGAGGAAGTTCTATACTATTTGCAGGATATAAATCGTAATAATTTTGTGTGGTTTGCCTTGGTACATGAGGCGCATTAAAGGCTACATAGGCAAAAAACGGTTTATCATTTTTGTAGTTTTTTATAAAGTTAACAGCTTCGCTTGCAGTAATATCGGTAATATGTCCGGCTGGTGCGTTGTATGTTTTTAATTGCCCAGGCTGTATGCTTCCAGTTTCGTCAAAAATAGTTTTTACGGGTTTTCCCATGGCATGCCATTTGCCAGTTATATAGGTGTAGTAACCATTATCGTGTAATTTTTCGGGTAATGATTTTGGAGCATTTTGCTTATTAATTTTTTGCGATTTCCATAAGTATTTCCCGTAAATAAGCATGGTTCTACTAGGTATACAAACGGCTGGCGACCAACATCCCATATTATAAGCAGATGTAAATGAAACCCCTTCATGGGCTAGTTTGTCAATATTAGGTGTTACCATGCTATTATTTCCATAAGCACCAACAGCTTGGTTGCTTTGATCATCAGATTCTATAAATAAGATGTTCATTTGAGCAAAACCACTTAAAATACAGCTAAAATAAAGTGCGACAAGCAATCTGTTTTTTTTCATATGTACATATTTCAAGACAAAGTTTTTATGAAAATTATAAATTTAAATAGCCTTTAATTTGTCAGAAAATAAAATTATAGATTCATTAAACAATAGTGTGCAAGAGATATTTATAATACTACCATAAATGATTTATTTTGAAAAACAAAGAAATCACCAGTGGTGTTATTCTGCTTTAAATCAGACACTTAGTATGTTTTGTTGATGTGTAGTCGTGTTCTTTTTTTTTATAATTAACTTCAGTTTTATTATCGATTTTTAAGAAATGATTCACGTTTATATAGTGTTAACTAAAAATTAGCAAATCAACCTTCAATAATTAAAATGAGCTATTGATTAATTTTTATCAAACAAATAGAGTTTTCGGAAACGTTTCCGAAAACTAAATGATTTCCGGAAACGTTTCCGAAGGTGTTTTTTATACATCGAGTTGTTTTGTTAAATAATTTAAGGTTACTTGCTTTAACTTTCTAAACTAAATCAATCAAAAATGTCTAACATTGATATTGTTGTAATTCTTGTTTTTACGCTTCTCGTTTTTATTTGCGGGATGAGTTTCTCTAAGGCAGGAAAAAATATGAAATCTTATTTTGCAGCTGGTGGCGCTCTTCCTTGGTGGATGAGTGGCTTATCTCTTTTTATGAGTTTTTTCTCTGCAGGTACATTTGTCGTTTGGGGTTCTATAGCCTATTCAAGCGGTTGGGTGGCAGTAACCATTCAATGGACTATGTGTATTGCAGGAGTTATTATCGGTTTTTTTATTGCACCTAAATGGCAAAAAACAAAGGCGCTTACTGCTGCCGAATTTATTACAGATAGATTGGGTAAGTCTACCCAAAAAGCATATACCTACATTTTTCTTGTAATTTCCATATTTACTACGGGAGCCTTTTTATATCCTGTTGCTAAAATTGTTGAAGTTTCTACAGGAATTCCAATAACCACAAGTATTATTGTTTTAGGGGTTTTAATATTAGTTTATACTGCTGTTGGCGGTTTGTGGGCTGTTATTGTTACAGATGTATTGCAGTTTATAGTTTTAACGGCTGCGGTGCTTATTGTTGTGCCTTTATCTTTTGATAAAATTGGAGGTTTAGATAATTTTATTTCACAAGCGCCAGAACAATTTTTTGAGTTTACAAATTCTGAATACTCTTGGGTGTTCATGATTGCATTCGGATTGTATAATTTGTTTTTTATTGCCGGAAACTGGGCCTATGTGCAGCGTTACACGAGTGTTGCAACACCTAAGGATGCAAAAAAAGTAGGTTGGTTATTTGGTGCTTTGTACACGGTAAGCCCATTAATTTGGATGTTACCACCAATGATTTATCGTGTTTTAAATCCTGAATTAGGTGAACTAGCCGATGAAGGTGCATATCTATTAATGTGTAAAGAAGTGCTTCCTGTTGGTATGTTAGGCTTAATGCTTGGCGGTATGGTGTTTGCAACTTCTAGCTCGGTTAATACCACACTAAATATCTCTGCAGGTGTATTAATTAATGATATTTATAAGGGGTTATTTCCTGAAACTAGCGATAAAAAATTAGTAAAAACAGCAAGAATAGCAACTATTCTATTAGGAGTTTTAACTATTATTATAGCTTTATTGGTACCACTTTTAGGCGGTATTGTAGAAGTGGTTATGAGTTTAGCAGCTTTAACAGGTGGCGCTATGTTTTTACCGCCTTTGTGGGCGCTTTTTTCCAAACTTCAAACAGGGAAAACAGTTTTAAGTGTTACCGTAATTTCTCTTGGTATCAATGCGTTTTTTAAATTTTTTGCACCAGATTTAATAGACTTAACTTTAGGTAGAGCCATGGAAATGGGCGTTGGTATGGGGATTCCTATTGTATTACTGTTAGGTATTGAATTGTATTTAAAATATGCAAATAGTAGTACTTCTGCTTATGATGTATATGAAACTAAAAGGCAATTAAAAGTAGCAGAACCGCAAGAAGCTGAAGATGGCAGCAATAATAAAGGGACAAGAGTTATTGGTATTGGAGTAGCATTAACAGGCTTATTAATATTAATACTATCGTTTATAGGAGAGTCGGCTCAACTTTTAGTTGGAGGCATGGGTGTTTCGGTGCTTGTTTTAGGATTATACATTATCAGGAAAACAAGAAATTAGATTTAAAAAGTACATAACAGATGATTTTAGAAACATTCAATAAAAATGTTAGAGATTGTAAATCAGTAACTATTAATACCGATTTTGTAATTGTTGGCGGTGGAACTGCTGGTGTTTGTGCAGCTATAACGGCAGCAAGAAATGGCACCAAAACTATTTTAGTGCAAGATCGGCCGGTTTTAGGTGGTAATGCATCATCAGAAGTACGCTTATGGATTTTAGGCGCAACGTCTCACATGGGAAACAACAATCGTTGGGCACGTGAAGGTGGCGTAATGGATGAAATTTTA
The DNA here is from genome assembly GCF_900112395.1 of Algibacter lectus. GTDB lineage: Bacteria > Bacteroidota > Bacteroidia > Flavobacteriales > Flavobacteriaceae > Algibacter > Algibacter lectus. The sequence continues at coordinate 684,601 of NZ_FOLN01000001.1, read as the reverse complement.
GTGGAAAATCTATATAGAAATCGAGAAGGAAATGCTGTTATTTTTGATACCGTTTTGTTAGAAAAAGTGCTTGCAGAGCCTAATATTACATTACTTTTAAATACTTCGGTTTACGATGTTACTAAATCTGGAGATCATAAAATAGAATCTGTAAAAGCGTTCAACTCTCAAAATTCAACAGAATATAATATTAATGCACCTTTGTTTTGCGATGCTTCTGGAGATGGCATTGTGGCTTTTAAAGCAGGCGCTTCTTTTAGAATGGGAGCAGAAACTAAAGAGGAATTTGGAGAGGCCTTTGCACCCAAGAAATCTTATGGCGAGTTACTTGGTCATTCTATGTATTTTTACAGTAAAGAGACAGAAAAGCCTGTAAAATATATTCCGCCTGCATATGCTTTAAAAGATATTACAACCATCCCGCGATATAAAGCCATTGGTAAAGATGATAAAGGTTGTCGTTTTTGGTGGTTTGAATATGGTGGCAGGCATGATACCATTCATGAAACCGAAGAAATTAAATACGAACTTTGGAAAGTCATTTACGGTGTTTGGGATTATATTAAAAACTCCGGAACTTTTGAAGGTGTTGAAAACATGACTTTGGAATGGGTGGCAACTGTTCCTGGGAAAAGAGAAAGTCGTCGTTTTGAAGGCTTATATATGATGACGCAACAAGATGTTATAGAGCAACGCAAATTTGATGATGCTATTGCATTTGGAGGTTGGGCAATCGATTTACATCCAGCAGATGGCGTTTATAGCGAACTTTCGGGTTGCACACAATGGCACTCTAAAGGTATTTACGATATTCCGTATCGCTCTTTCGTTAGTAAAGACATTGATAATTTATTTTTAGCCGGCCGTATTATAAGTGCAACGCATGTTGCATTTGGTTCTACTCGAGTTATGGCTACTACTGGGTTTTGCGCCCAAGCCGTAGGTATGGCAGCGTCTATGTGTATCGATAAAAACTTGAAACCAGCAGAGATTTTAGAAAATGGAGGAATTAAAATTCTTCAGAATGAATTGAATAAAATCGGGCAAAGCATACCAAATGTTCCTATTCTATCTACTAGTAATTTAGTAAATCAAGCAAAACTAACGAGTTCTTCAACGTTAAGTATTTCAGAAATACCTTTTAATGGCAATTGGTTTAATTTATCAATTTCAGCAGCACAAATGTTGCCGTTAAAAGCTAATAAAAATTACAAAGTTCGAGTTTTAGTTTCGGCTGAAGAAAAAACAGATTTAAAAGTAGAACTAAGAACTTCTATTAAACCTGAAAACTATACACCAGAAGTTATTTTAGAATCTCAATTATTCAATTTAGAACAAGGAGAACAATATATAGATGTTGAATTTTCTAATACTTTAGAGAATAATCAATACGGATTTATCACATTTTTATCTAATGAAAAAATCAGTGTTAAAACGAGTGATAATAGATTTACAGGAGTACTTTCTGTGTTTAATGGTGTTAATAAAGCTGTTTCAAATAACGGAAAACAAACACCGCCTGATAATATTGGAGTAGATACATTCGAATTTTGGACACCACACAGAAGACCAGAAGGGAAAAATATTGCAATGGAAATTTCACCGGCTATTGAAGCTTTTGAAGTTGAAAATTTAAGCAACGGATATGTACGACCAGGAAAGACAGTAAATGCATGGGTTGCAGATATAAATGATGAAAAGCCAACTTTAAAAATTGAATGGGATTCTGAACAAGAACTGTCTGAAATTAAGTTGTTTTTAGATTCAGATTACGATCACCCAATGGAATCTACACTTATGGGACACCCGGAAGATATCGTTCCTTTTTGCTTAGGTAATTATAAAATTAAAGATGTAAATGGTACTGTTCTTTTTGAAAAAGAAGATAATTATCAAACTATAAATACTTGGCATTTCAAACAAAAACACAAAACAAAAGGGATTGTTATTGAAACCGAAAAATCGCAAGCGCATGTGCCTGTATCTATTTTTGAAATTCTAATTTCCTAATAAGGAAACACATCATTCAGCATGAAAAATTATTATATAAAATATCATTTTGCGTTTCTTTTAATTGCATTAACCTTGATAGGTTGCGGAAATTCCGTTGTAAAATCGGGTGATTTAGTTGAGGTAAATAAGTTGACTTTAAATGGCGATTGGAAATTCCATACCATTTATGGCGAAGGTTCTAATTATCTAAATATAGTAGAAACTGAAAATGATATCATTATTGATAATACCAATTCTAATGTGGAAACACATGGTAAATGGGAAACTAAAAAGACTGCAGCTAGAAATTCAGGATTTTATAAAACCGATTATGCGCAACACAATTTTTCGATAACCAATTTAAAAGGAGGACAGAAAGACGATGATTCTTATTTTAGGTTTTATCCAAATTTAGAAGCTTCAGGATATTATGAGGCATTTACTAAGTTTCCGTTCGCGTCGCATTTAACGGCTCAGTACAATATTAAACATGCTCAAGGTACAACCACAAAATACATAAGCCAAAGAACGTTTTGTAACGAATGGATTAGCTTAGGGATTTTTGATTTTAATAGTACAGATAAGAATTATGTAGAGGTAACAGCCATTGTAAATGGTAGTGTTGCGGCCGATGCTGTTATGTTTAGGCCAGTTGCTAAAGAGAAATACTTAAAAGCTAAAAAAGAGCCAAATCGAGTATTTTTATCTGATTTTGATGATTCCGATTGGGACGATTTATCGGTTCCAGGACATTGGGGAATGAACAATGCATATTCAAACTATACGGGAAAAGGCTGGTATCGTAAAAGTATCACCCTTCCTAAATCTTGGACAAAAGCTTCGGATGATAGATATTATTTAAAATTTGATGGCGTGTATCATCTATCAAAAGTATATCTCAATGGGCAGTTTATTGGTAAAAATAGGGGAGGTTTTACACCTTTCGAATTTGATGTAACCCATGCGGTAAACTTCAATGGAGAAAATGTAATTGCAGTTCAGGCAGATAATAGTTCTATTGTTGGAGCAACCTGGAATTGGGGTGGTATTATTAGAGATGTTACGCTTTTGCAAAATAAAGATGTACGCATAGACTATCAATATATTCATGCCGATCCTAACTTAAAAACGGGAGCAGCACACTTAAAATTAAAAGTAAAAATTGAAAATAATGCTTCGGAAAAAAGAAAGATTACAGTCCATTCTAAAATAATTAATAAGGTTACCATTGAGACTTTAAAAGGTGCTATAGAAATTGAATCAAACAGTACAGCAGATTTACTTTTAGAAACTAATTTAAAAGCTGAAGATGTAGAATTATGGCATTTCGATAACCCGAAGTTATATCAAATGGTAACGACTATTTCGGAGAATGATGTTATTCTAAATGAAAGAAAAGATAATTTCGGAATTAGAAAAGTAGAGCTTACCGATTCTAAAATGATATTAAATGGTGAAGCTGTGCGATTGGCAGGATTCAATAGAGTGAGCGAACATCGTTTTTGGGGATCATCTGAGCCTTTAGAAGTTTTAGAAAAAGATGTAGATTTAATGAAGGAAGCCGGTGCTAACTTTATGCGAATTATGCATGGTACTCAAAATGAAAAACTCATTGAATTGTGTGATACAAAGGGCATTTTATTATTTGAAGAAATTAATGTTCGAGATTTGGATAATGATGAATTTAGAGCAAATTACTATCCGGTTTCTAAACTTAAAAACAAAAAATCAATCAATATTAATAGTGAAGATGAAGAGGTTTTAATGTTAGACGAGCCTTATGTTAAACTTACGGATAAACATAATATTAGTGTTTCTGAAAAAAACTATGCACTTTCTAAATATTGGTTAAAGGGTATGATTGAACGTGATATTAATCACCCAAGTATTATAGGTTGGAGTGTTGGTAACGAATTAAATAATCACAAAGCATATGTTATTGAAGCCATAGATTATATTAAAAAAGAATTAGATCCTTATAGGTTAATAACCTGTGTTAGTAATTCTGGCCAAAAGGAAGAATACACACCTGAAACCGACCCGAATACTTATGTCGATATTATTATGCATAACATGTATCGTTGGCAAGGGGAGCCACAAGATATTTTGAATACCCTAAGAACAAAATGGCCCGATAAACCTGTATTTATTTCAGAATTTGGTTTTGATCCTTTTCCGTCAACAGCGCTAGATGGTGATAAAGAAATATTCTCAGAATGGACCAATCATTTCCGACATAAAAATGAATTTGTTATAGGGACTTCAATGTGGACATTTAACGATTATCGTAGTGGTTATGCCGCAACAACAGCAGAAGAAAATCGTGTTTGGGGTATTATTAGTTCTTGGCGCCAAAAAAGACGCTTGTTTAATCGTATAAAAAAAGAACATTCACCTGTTTTAGATATTCAAGTTTCAAACATAGATTTTGAAAAAAACACGGCCAATATTGTGATGCCTATTAGAGATGCTGGAGATTATCCTAGCCATAGTATGCGCAACTATAAATTGGAATATCAATTTAAAAATTCAAAAGGCGAAACGGTTTTAAAGCAATCTCATGATTTGCCTAATTTAACGCCAAAGGATGGAGAATGGAAAAGTGCTATTTCTTGGGGGAAATTACCAGAAGATATTTTAGATCTCACCATAAGTTTAATAACTCCAACTGGCTATTCAAGATTTGATAAAACCATTTCTTTTCAAAAAGCAATTACGCCCGAAATATCTCAAATAATTCCGGGAAACAATGCAGTAAGAATTCTTTTTGATGCTGTTCCAAATGCTACAGAATATTTTGTAACGTATACCAACGCAGCAGGGAAAGAGCTAACCTCAAACAGAACCATTACAAATGCCATAGAAATAGATAGTTTAATCAATAAAAAAGTATATAGTTTTAAACTTTATGCGGTTAATGATAAAGGAATTAGTAAGCCTTCAAAAACCGTAGGTGTAACACCTAACGGAAACGAATTGCCACCTATTATTTGGGATGCTTTTATAGCTGATAGAAAATTAGTGATTGGTTATTCTAGCGATTTTAATGATGGTGATTACACGGTTCAATATGGAGCTTCAAGTGATAATTTAGATAAAGAATTTGTAACAAATGTACGAGGCATGCTGTCCATCGATTTAAATGGCGAAAAGCAAATATTCTTTAAAATAAAAAGAAACTCTGATGGAAAGGAAAGCAATTGGTCGCAAATAGTTAAAGTAACAACAAACTAAATAATATGAAACATCAAATTTCAATAGTATTTTTAATTTTAGCCTTAATAGGTTGTACAGATAAAAAAAGTAAAAAAGCGCTAAACCAAACGTCAAGTGTTAAAATTGAGAACTATAAAATAGAACTCGGAAAAGTATCGCCAAAATCTGTTTTTGTTAGCGATACTATGAGTATTTGGGGAGGTTCTCTAGTTAAAGGTGAAGACGGATTGTATCATATGTTTTATTCGCAATGGCCTAAGAAAATTGGTTGGGAATGGGTAAATTATTCTATTATCTCTCATGCCGTTTCAAAATCGCCATTTGGTCCGTTCACTCATAAAGATGATGCTTTACCAGACCGTGGTGCTCAATTTTGGGATGGTTCTACAACACACAATCCTACCGTTCATAAATTTAACGGAAAATACTATTTGTATTACATGGGGAATACAGGTGATAAAGAAATTATGAGTGTACCTGGTAAACCTAAACTTAATTGGGTGCACAGAAATAATCAACGTATAGGTGTTGCTGTTGCCGATAGTCCTGATGGGCCATGGAAACGTTCCGATTCACCGGTTTTAGATATTTCTTCAGATGAAAATTCTCATGATGCTTTAATGACATCGAATCCGTCGGTTTGCCAAATGGCAGATGGAAAAATTTTAATGGTTTATAAAGCCGTTGGAAAGAAAAATAAATTACCTGCAGGAGGTCCTGTGGTACATATGGTGGCCATTGCAGATTCGCCTGTTGGTCCATTCAAAAAATATCCAGATCCAATTTTTACTTTTGAAGGAGAAACATTTCCTGCGGAAGATCCTTATATCTGGTATCAAGACGGAAAATATAGAGCCATTGTAAAACGTATGAAGCATATTGGCCATAAACGTATTTTCTCATTAGTGCATTATGATTCTGAGGATGGCATTAAGTGGGATCAAGGAAAGTATTTTGAAATCTCAGACCGAACAGTGGTTTGGGAAGATGGCAAAACTACAAAATTCGAACACTTAGAGCGCCCTCAAGTATTTATGGAGAACGGAGAGCCAATAGCCTTGTTATGTGCCGCAGATTCTCTAGATGTTAATAATGTTAGACATTCATTTAATATTCAAATTCCATTAAAAATCACAAAAGAATAATAAAACATGATGTCAAAATCCATTCTTTTCGTTTTTACTTTCAGTTTACTCATGTTTTCCTGCAAGGATAACGATAGTGCTGAATATGGTGATTATAAAAAAGTAATTTCCCTAAACGGTACTTGGCAGTTTTTGGCTTCTAATGACGCACAAATTGAAGATCTTATTGAAGCATCGTATTCCGAATGGGATACCTTACAAGTTCCTGGGAATTGGGATACCCAAGATCGCTATTCAGAATATGTTGGTAAAGGCTATTATCAAAGGGAATTTAATGTGCCTGAAAATTGGGATGGCAAACAAATACGCATAAAATTCGATGCTGTTTACGAGCGTTCTAAAGTTTGGTTAAATGGCACTTTACTGGGCGAGCATGTTGGAGGTTACACGCCGTTTGAGTTTAATATAGCAGACCTTGTTAATTTGGAAGAATCCAACACCTTACTTGTAGAAGCCGATAACACCTATAAACGTGGCGCTTGGTGGGCTTGGGGTGGTATTAGTAGAAATGTTTCATTAGAAGCTCATGAAGATGTTCGATTAGTATATCAACACATCACTTCAACGCCAAACTTTGAAACTAATGAAGTACAATTTACGGTTAAATATAAAATAGAAAACAATAGTAATAATGCGATAAAAACTGAAGTACAATCTAATATTGTTGACGTTGCAAAGCCGGAAAAAATTTCTGTTAATATAAATGCAGGAGGGACTAAAATTGCTGTTTTAAAATTTACAGAAGAATTATCTAAGGTAAAACTTTGGCATTTTAATACACCAAACCTTTATGAATTTAGTAGCACGTTAGCAATAAACGGAAAGGTTATAGCTGAAAAGACGGATAACATTGGAATTAGAAAATTTGAAGTAAAAGGAGAACAGTTCTATCTAAATAATGAAGCCGTTCGAATGAATGGTGTAAACCGCGTACACGATCATCCAGATTTTGGTAATACTGAGCCTTACCATTTAATAAAGCAAGATATGCTCGATCTTAAATCTTTAGGATGTAATTTCTCAAGATTAATGCATGCACCATTATCTAAAAATCTATTAAAATTCTGCGATAGTATTGGGTTTTTAGTTGTTGAAGAAATTCCTGTTTGGGGTGATGATGATGAACAAGCATTTCCTAACAATCCGCTCACAGAAAGATGGATGAAAGAGATGATTGAAAGAGATTTTAATAATCCATCTGTAGTAGCTTGGAGTGTAGGGAATGAGTTGAGAAATCCAGGAGAAGATTGGAGTGATAAAGCATTAACCAAAGCGCAATATGGCTATGTAGATTCTATGCTAGATTATGTTGTTACCTTAGACAATACACGTTTAAAAACCTACGTAACTATTACCTCTTACAGAAAAGGTGAGATTGGTACGGAGCCTTATGAGAAGGTCGATTTTATATCAATGAATAGTTATGGTAACGCACCTGTATTAGTTGAAAAAACACATAAGAAATTCCCAGGAAAACCTATTTTTATTTCAGAAATAGGTATTGGACAAATAGGAGCAGCACCGCATGGTAAATTGAGTGATGAGTTGGTAGATTATTTAAAAGAATTGAAAACATATCCATACGTAACAGGAGTTTCGCTATGGAGTTATAACGATTATAGAAGTAATTACAAAGGGACACCGCTTTCCGGTTTTAGAGAATGGGGCATTGTAGATGCCCGTAGAAATAAAAAAGAAGCATATAGTCAATTAAAAGAAATTTATAAATATTGGCAAGAATAGATTAAGATGGAAAGAGTACTGGTATGTAGGCAGTTTGTTTTTTACCTATGGAAAACGCCTATTAGAGAAGATCAAATTACAAATTCTACTTTCGAGTTAGATTAGTTTCTTTACCATCCCATAAAAAGATAAGTTCAAAATAAACACTATAAAATCAACGATAATGCTACTAAATAAAATTAAAAAAATCACCTTATTGTTTTTGGGGCTATCAGTCATGTCGTGTTCACAAAAAGAATCTAAAGTTGAAACGCCTGCTAAGGTTGAAACTTCAAAAGTATTTCCTTTTAAAATGCCAACAGAGAAACCTAACATACCGTTAAGTGCATCTTCAGAAAGAATGTTCGATTATCCAACACCGCGAGTTCAAGATAATGAGCTTTTTTCTCAATTTAAGTATACACGCTTAAAAGGTTTTGATTATAATAATGGAGACGGAACTATATCGCGTCGTGACCCGTCTAGACCAATTTTTGTAGATGGTAAATATTATGTGTGGTACACAAAACGTAACACTATAGTTCCTCCAATAGGATGGAATCGTGCAGCTGAAGCAACTGATGAAATTCCTTCAACAGATTGGGATTTATGTGATATTTGGTATGCCACAAGTGAAGACGGTATTACTTGGGAAGAACAAGGTGTAGCGGTTTCTAGACCAGAAAAGCCAAAATCAGGATGGCGCTCTGTAGCAACTCCAGATATTTTAGTTTGGAAAGGTAAATATTATTTGTATTACCAAGCTTTTGATGAACCTAGCGGACTTAGAGGCGATTTGTGTCCGGTTTCAATTTCTTATGCCGATTCACCTAACGGACCTTGGACGCATGGTGGTGATAAAGTAATTCCTTTTGGAAAAGAAGGGGAATGGGATCACAAAGCAACGCACGATCCACAGCCTTTAGTTCACGATGGTAAAATTTATGTGTATTACAAAGCGGCTTATAATAAATGGCCAGATAACAGAACTAATTATGCAGTTGGACATGGTTTAGCTATAGCCGAAGATCCTCTAGGTCCTTATAAAAAACATGCTTTAAACCCGGTGATGCAATCGGGTCATGAAACCACTTACTGGCCATATAAAGGAGGTATCGCAACTTTAGCCATTAAGGATGGAAATGAACGTGAAACAATACAATATGCAGAAGATGGTGCTAATTTTAAAATAGCATCTAGTGTGTCTTTAACGCCTACGGCAGCGGCACCATTTACCGCAGATGCCTTTACAGATACAAACGATGGTAGAGGTTTTACTTGGGGCTTATCACATTTTGTAAACGCAGGAAAAGGAGATAAAAGGCATTCTATTATTGCACGTTTTGATTGTGATTTAAGTTTAGATTACAACGAGCCTGCTTTTAAAAATACAGGTGTTTGGCACAAACCAGAAGTTTACTTTGCTCAAGGTGTGGGTAGTATTAACAAACATCCGGAGGGACGTGGTGCTAGCAAAAAACACTAAATACTTATAAAAATGAATTCTTTAAAGCATCATATTTTATCTGGTTTATTCATGTGGGTATTAAGTATGCAGGCACAACAAAGGCCAAATATTTTATGGATAAATGCTGATGATTTAGGATTAGAATTAGGGTGTTATGGCAATTTGGATTTAAAAACGCCCAACATCGATCGCTTGGCAAAACAAGGGGTTCTTTATAAAAGAGCCTACGCTACAGCACCTATTTGTTCTGCTAGTCGCTCATCTATGATTACAGGAATGTATCCAACAAGTGTGAATAGTCAGGATCATAGAACTATAAATATGACACCATTACCTGATGGCATAGAGCCGATAACAACCTATTTTAGAAGAGCAGGGTATTTCTGCTCGAATGGAAATTCGCATAATATGTCTAGGGGAGGAAAAGGTGATTTTAATTTTTTAGCTGAAAATATTTTTGATGGAACCGATTGGAGACAACGGAAAGAAGGTCAGCCATTTTTTGCTCAAGTTCAAATTCACGAACCCCATCGAGATTTTGTTAAAGATAAAGAACATCCAATTTCAGCAGATAAAGTTACATTACCTGCTTGTTATCCAAATCACCCACTGCTTCGAGCAGATTGGGCTATGTATTTAGAAAGTGTGCAAGCATGTGATAAACAAGTCGGAATTATTTTAGGTCGATTGGAAAAAGATGGATTGGCAGAAAATACAATTGTGTTCTTTTTTGGTGATAATGGTCGTCCACATTTACGCGATAAACAGTTTTTATATGAAGGCGGACTGCAAGTACCATTAATCGTCAGATATCCTGATCATTTTAAGTCAAAAGTAATAGAAAAGGAATTGGTTAGTTTAATTGATGTTTCGGCAACTTCGTTAGATTTGGCAGAAATAAAATTACCCAATTATTTACAAGGGAATATTTTTTTAGGAAAAAAAGCCTCAAAAAGAGAATTCGTTTATGGGTTTAGAGATAGAGCTGGAGATGCCGTTGAAAACATGCGAAGTATTTGTAATGGACGATACAAACTCATTTGGAACCACACTCCTGACCGGCCTTGGATGCAATTAAGCAGCTATAAAAAGGGACAGTATCCTGCATTCACATTATATAATATATTATATAAAAAGGGTGAATTAGAATCGCCATTTAATCAGTTTATGGCTGGGACTAAACCTGAGGTAGAATTGTACGACCTCAAGAAAGATCCTATGGAGTTTTTGAATTTAGCAGATTCTAAAAAGCATCAAAAGATAAAGCAATTACTTTTCAATGAACTGTCTGTTAATATGGTTGCTTTTGAGAAAAACATGATAGTAGAGCGTGCAGAAACTATATTGAAAGCAAAAGAATCTTCACTAAATTATTATAGAAAACTGATAAAAAAATATAACCCAACTTTTGATGAAAATACTTCAAATGAAGACCTTTTAAAAGCTTGGGAAATGAAATTATTAAATTCAACTAATTATGAAAATTAGTTAAGAAGTCTTTTAATTTTTAATAAACTAAAGCCTGCTTTATATAATTTTTACAGACGATTCTCTTATGTTTAATGTTCCATTTAGAATAATGGTTTGTGGTAAGTAAGCGTGTGGGTTTTCTATTTGATCGAGTAACATTTTTGCAGCCTCAACTCCAATATCATGGGTTGGTTGCATCACCGAGGTTAGCGGCGGATTAATAAGTCCGGCTAATTTACTTTCTGTAAAACCAACAAAAGCAATATCTGTTGGTATTTTATATCCATTTTCTTTAAATACCATCATAGCACCAATAGCAGGAGGATCGCAAGACGCAAAAATAGCGTTCGGAATTTGATTGTTCTTAATCATTAATTCTGCTGTCGCTTTACCAGATTCAATAGTAAATCCAGACTTTATAAAGTGATTTGATGTGAGCTCTATTTTATATTTTTTGTGAGCATCAATAAAACCTCTTTTTCGTTCTTTTGATAATGTAAGAGACTCTAAACCTTCTAAATGTACAATGTTCTTGTAACCTTGTGTTATTAAATGCTCAGTTGCAAATAAGGCCCATTTGTAATCGTTGAAGAGTATTTTAGAAGATTTCAATTTGGAATTTACGCGATTAAAAAATACTATCGGAAATCCTTTATCTATTAAAGTTTGGTAATAATCGGTGTTTTTGGATTCACTGGAAAGTGAAATAATTAAACCGTCGACCATATTATCAACTAATGTTTTTACATTTTTTATTTCAGACTCGTAACTTTCATTGGACTGCGTAATTAGAACTTGATAACCTTTCTCGAACAATATTTCTTGAGCTCCAATAATAACTTCTGGAAAAAATCCATTGATAAATTCCGGAACTACAATACCAATATTAAAAGATCTTTTTTGTGTTAACTTTTTCGCCATAGGGTTTGGGTGGTATCCCATTTCGGTGGCGGTTTTTAAAATTAATTCTTTGGTTTCTTTCTTAATATCATACTTATCATTAAAAGCACGTGAAATGGTAGAAACAGCTAAGTTTAATCTTTTAGCAACATCTTTTATAGTAACATAATCCATAGAGAAGCTTTAATTAACTAGATCAATGTGTATTTCTAATTCCGTAATAGGTAGAAATCATTAAATTGATAATAATCATTTTTTAAATATACATATAAATCGATTATTATCATTTTTTCAATTGAATTCTCGAAACTCGATTAATCATTTTTCTAAAGTTTTATTTTGGGCTTTTCTTACTAGAAAGACTTGTAAAAAGCACAGCATGCATCATTAAAAAGGTCGCTACTTCATTTATATATTCCATTTATTTAAGGGAATTAATATTTTACGGAAACGCTTCCGAAAAAAGAAAACGGTTTCGGTAACGTTTCCGGTTGGTTCATTTTATAATTCACCTCTTAAATATATTTAAGTTTGGCTATATTAGAACATGCCGGAGAAGTAACAGATGCCGCTGATGGAACAAGTATGAAAATAGATTACGTTAGATATTACAAAGAAAAATAATTTTAGCAATTTTGCTTTAAGTAAAACAAACATCATAATTATGAATAAATTAATAGTTGTAATTACTTTTATTTTGTTGGGTTCTAATGTATTTGCTCAAGAATCAGAAAATGGCTTCGATTACACAAAATGGGAATTAAAATGGGAGGATGAATTTGATTATGACGATTCTAAATTAGAAGATAATTGGGCATCTCAAAATAACTCAAGCGGCCATATTCTTTGCAGCCGTTGGAGAGAAAATGCAGTAGTTAGAGATGGCGTATTGCATTTAGATATTAAAAAGGAAAAAAGAGGAGGTCAAGATTGGACAGCCGGAAGTATTTGGACGCGTAAGCAGTTTAAATATGGGTATTTTGAATGCCGATATAAATATGCCGGAGGAGAAGCAACTAATAACTCCTTTTGGTTGATGACAAGAGGTGGTGAACCTGCTGAAGGTAAAAAGTTTGAAATTGATATAAATGAAGGTCATTACCCTAACGAAGTAAGTACAAATATTCATAACTGGTCGGATTTCACATTATTACCTAACGGTAAAAAATCGCATCCAAGTTATAATGAAATGTTCTTTTTTGGAACCAAACCCGATTATTCTATTCAATTAGAAATTCCTGTTAAAACAGAAAAAATACGTTTTACTTCTAAAAACAGCTCTAGGTTTAATTTAGGAGAATTTAGAGTTTACGGTGTAAATGAATCTGGAGAATACCCAACCGTATTATCCGAAACAGCAGATAGCGATATTGAGGGGTTAGTAAACTATGCACGAGCTAAAAATGTACGCATTACTTCTAGTGGTTCTTATCAAGATAACGCATCAGAAAATAAGTTAGTAGACGGTAACCCGTTTACCTCATGGAGTACGCAACAAGAAGGTGAAAAATGGGTAGAGTTTACTTGGGAGCAACCCATAACAGTAGGTTGTGTTCAGTTTACAAATGGATGGAGAGATAAAAATAAAACTTGGCATAGTTTAGTTAGTAATTACAAAGTTCAATATTTAAAAGGTGGAGAATGGAGAGATATTTCTGTTTTAGATGCGAGTAAAGAAAATGATTTTTCTGAAGAATATCATACCTATGGTTTGGAATGGGATGAAAATGAGTTAGTGTTCTATTTTGATGGAAAAGAACTAAGAAGAACAAAAAACGAATTTTGTTATAGTGAAGCACCTATCTTTTTAAGTTTAGCTTTAATTAAATGGCACGGCGTATTAAAAGATGATTTGGATGGTAAAAGTATGAAAGTTGATTATGTTAGATATTACCAGAAAAAATAATGCTCAAAACATATAAAATAATACCGGTAAGTAATATAACTGTATGTTTTACTTGGGTTTAAGAAGGGAACATCCCATTTAGTAAATGTTGGGTGAACTAAAAATTATTAATATTTAGACCATATGTTCTGTTGGTAAAAACATATCTGTTTAAAAATTGAAAAACTTAAGGGTAGTTTTATTGAAATAATTTTTCAATAAATATGAAAAGAAATTTCACATTAATAACTGCCCTTTTATTTGGGAGCATAGTAGGTTTTTCTCAACAAAAAAAGACTGAAAGTTCTACTGCTTTTTTCAAGAAAATTAAAACTGAAAAAGTAATTTCAGACCCATCTGTTGTTTGGAAAAACTTCGGACCAGGAATGTCTGGCTATAACGAAGAGTTTTGGTGCCATCCTACAGATCCAAACGTTATGTTTATGGGGCCAGATATGCATGTTAGCTATGGCACTTGGGATAATGGGAAATCTTGGCATACCATAAAAGATTCTGATGGTCTTGGTTTAGATATGGAGCGTGTTCTCGATATTACATTTTCTGAACAAAATCCCGATTTTGGAGTCGCTATAGAGCGTGCCGGTGGTGTGTATACCTCAAATGATAGAGGTAGAACCTGGAATTTAATTTACGATATTCCTAGAACTAGCGGAAAGCATGTAAGTAATGCGCATACTCAAGTAGCTATTAATCCTGAAAATGATAAAGAATGGTTAATAGGGGCAGGCGATTTTTGGAATGTAAAAGATAATCACAGAAGTTTAGCTCAACCACATGGAAATATTCATAAAAGAGCAAGCTATGGCTATATTTTAAAAACCAAAAACAGAGGGAAATCATGGTCTAAAATTGCAGTAGATATTTCTGAAAATTTAGATGTGGCTAGAATTATTTATCATCCTAAAAAGCCTTCAACTATTTTTATAGCAACTAATTATGGTTTTTTTGTAAGTAAAAATGCAGGTGATGATTGGAAAGCAGCAAACAAGGGACTACCAAATAACTTACCTCGCGATTTAACATCTTATTACAACCCTAAAACAGGCGATTTCGAATTGTTTTTAATAGAACAAACTGTTTATAAAAAATCAGGAAATACAACAACATCTAAAGGAGGTGTTTATAAAAGTATAGATGAAGGAAAATCTTGGACAAACATTACCGGAAACCTAGCTATTGATTTAAATGAGATTAGTTTTTCTCCAGAAATAGATAGGTATTACAACACTATTGGTAATTGGTTTGGACAAACTAAACAACAAATTAAAGCAGAGCTAAAAGAATTACCTACAGAAGCGTTACCGGTTTTTAATAGGTTGGTGGTAAATCCGTTAAATAAAGATGAAATTTATGTTGCTTTTAATAAAAAACACGATAAAAGTTTTGGAGCAGGAGATCTTTGGAAAACAGACAACGGTGGTAAAACATGGATTGTTTGTGCTCGAAACGGTATGTACTGGAAAACTAAAAAAGATAAAGCCTATTGGGCAAGTAGAAATAACCCAATAGGAGATAATATTGAATTTGCACACCTGCAAGTCAATATGGATAACGGATCAGAACGTTCCGGAAATCGTATGTTGGCTATTAATGTAAAAGGAGAAGTATTTATTGGTATAGATCAACAAACTTTAAAATCTAAAGATCATGGTAAAACTTGGCAACAAGTAGACGATTTTGAAACCTCGCCAGGAAGCAACAAATGGATTGGTAGAGGCGATAGTGATTTACCTGGAAGATACATGTTACACGAAACAGGAATTAAAGGAAGACGCTTATTAGCTAGTGGAGAGCATGGTTTGTGGCAAACAACCGATTTAGACGGTTGGCCAGATAAACAAGCTGTGGCTGTAGAACAAATAGATGGGCAAGTGCACGACCATAGTGGAATGCATGGGCAACATTCAACTTCAACTATGGCAGTTCATCCTAACGATCCAAATACAATTTATTCATTGGCTTGGAGACAAGAGCATAGAGGAAAATTACGTAGAACGCAAGATGGAGGAAAAACTTGGGAAAATATAGCGACTATCTTAGAAGCAGACAATCCGTCTTATAGAGGTTTGGTTACTCAGTATTCTTTAACAATTGATCCTAAAGAACCCAAAAACATGTATTTCTGTACAGTGTTTAAACCTATTGCAGAGGTAGGAAACGGAATGGCAAAACTAACCAAAGGAGGATTAGGTTTTTATCGTTCCTTTGATGGAGGGTATACATGGGAATTAAGCAATAAAGGTTTTCATAAAGGAGCAAGTGTAAGAAGAATTAAGCTAGATCCTGAAAACCCAAATATTATTTATGCTGCTTTAAATGATAGTAATGGAGGCTTGTATAAATCTATTAATAAAGGAACGTCTTGGGAAAAAATGCGTATTCCATCAGAAATTAAAGCTGTAAACAATGTGTTTATAGATAGAAATAGTCAGAACTTATACATAGCAACGGGCAGACGTACCGGAACCTATGAAGAAGGAGGCGTTTGGAGAAGTAAAAACAACGGCAAATCTTGGGCACAAATTTTTAAAGCGCCTTTTGTATGGCAAGTAGAAACTTCTCCATTAGATGAAAAATTAATTGTAATTAGTGTGGCTGGACAAGCCGGACATATGTCTAAAGAGTTTATGAATCCTGGGATTTATCTGTCTCAAGATGGAGCAAAAAGCTGGACAAAAATTAACAATGGCCTTGGGCAACCTAATAAAATGGTAGATGTAAAACCAGATCCGTATAATAAAAATGTACTGTGGAGTGCGGCATGGGGATCAGGTTGGTTTATTACTTACTTAAACGGATCGACAGAAGGTTGGTCCAAATAAAAAATCTTTCAAACTCATATATACAGCAAGGTTTTTTTAGTGTTTTAGATAAAAAAACGCTAAAAAAACCATTTGTTATTGTCTTTTACACAAGCGAATAATGAAAGAATATGGTTTCTGCGACCTTTGTATATGTATTTATAAATTAATCAAATGAGACTTATTAAGCGCCCTTCGTTATTCTTATTCATTCTAGTATTTTGTGTTTCAAATTACATAAATAGCCAGAATAGAGAATCTTTTAAAGAAAATTGGAAATCAATAGAAACAGTAAATCAAGCACCAGATTGGTTCAAAGATGCCAAATTTGGAATCTATGCACATTGGGGACCTGTATCATCTGCTTTTGAAGGTGCCGATCCAGATAAATGGTATGCAGGTTGGCATGGGATGAAAATGTATGTAGATGGCAAGATTGTGCCTCAGCCTAATGGAAAACCTTCTAATAATTTCGTACATCATTCAAAGAAATATGGACATCCAAAAGATTTTGGTTACAAACACATTATAGAACAATTTGAAACTACTGGTTTTGATGCTAAAAAATGGGCAGATTTGTTTGCGAAATCAGGCGCTAAATTTGCTGGTCCAGTAGCCATGCATCACGATAATTTTGCAATGTGGGATAGTAAAGCAACACGTTGGAATTCTATGAATTACGGAGGTATAGATCCTTCGGCGGCGCTAAAAAAAGAAATTGAAGCCAAAGGTCTAAAATTTATGGGATCTTTCCATCACGCATTTACATGGAAATACTTTGCGCCGGCTCATGCACACGGCGGTATTGATCCAAAAGATTATGATTTATATACAAATCCACATGCATTAGATTCTGATACTCCAGATGCTCAATTTTATGAAGATTGGTGGGCGAAGTTAAAGGAGTTTATTGATGTTTATCAGCCCGATTTAATTTGGTTTGATTGGTGGTTAGAAAACATGACGGAGGAATCTCGTCTTAAATTCTTAGCTTATTACTACAACAAAGGTTTAGAATGGAATAAAGATGTTGCTGTTTGTTATAAAGAAACCACATTTACAGAAACTACAGCTATAAAAGATTACGAACGCGGGCGTCCAAATCAGCCAAAAGAAAACCCATGGTTAACAGATACATCACCCGGAGCATGGTTTTATCGCCCTGGAGCTCAGTTTAAATCTCCAAACGAATTGGTAGATATATTGGTAGATATTGTTTCTAAAAACGGTTTAATGCTGTTAAATGTACCACCAAATCCTGATGGATCTATTCCTCAGGTTATGGAAGATTTACTTATAGATATGGGAGCTTGGTTAAATGTAAATGGAGATGCTATCTATGGCACACGCCCTTGGATTGTTTTTGGTGAAGGCCCAACACGTTTACCAGAAGGAGGACATAAAGTAGAAGACAAGGTTAAAATAGCTTACAAGAATACCGACATTCGATTTACTAAAAAATCTGATAAAGAATTCTTTGCTATCGTAATGGATAAGCCAGAAAACGAGATTGTAATAAAAACATTAAGCACTGAAATTGGGGCATTAAATTCTCGAATTTTAAAAATTGAATTACTAGGTAGTAACGAAACTATTGAATGGGAAAGAACTAAAAAAGGACTTGTTATTCAAACTCCCAAAGCATTCCCAACAGATTATGCTCATGCTTTTAGAATTGTTTTAGAAGGTTACACCGAAAATAATATTGGTGGTGATGTTGGTGCTCACGAAGATTAAAGCATTATAATTTTTAAATAAATCATTAATGGTGTTTGCTGAAATTTTTTTTAAGAAGAAATATAACATGAATGGGAAGGTTATATTTTTATTCATTTTCTGCTTACAGCTGAATGCAATCTGTTTTGCTCAAGAAAAAGAGCAAGAACGCCCTAATGTTATTTTAATATTAGCAGACGATTTAGGGATTGGAGATTTAGGTTGCCAAGGAAATCCATGGTTAAAAACTCCCGAAATCGATTCTTTTTACGAAAAATCGGTAAGAATGACTAATTTCCATGTAAGTCCACTTTGTACACCAACAAGAGCTGCGATTATGACGGGGCGTTACCCTATAAATAACGGTGCTTGGGCAACTTTTAAAGGAAGAGATGCTTTGTCGGCTAATGCCTTAACAATGGCAGATGTATTTAAGCATAATGGATATCAAACGGCTTTGTTTGGTAAATGGCATTTAGGTGATAATTATCCAACAAGGCCTACAGATAGCGGATTTGATACAGCAATAAATCATTTAGCTGGTGGTGTTGGAGAATTATCGGATTATTGGGGAAATAGCTATTTTGATGATGTATATCATATCAACAATAAGCCAAAACAATTCGAAGGCTATTGCACAGATATTTGGTTTAATGAGAGCATAAAATATATAGAAGAGCATAAGGCAAATCCGTTTTTTGTGTATCTGCCTTTAAACGCTCCGCATGATCCCTTAAGAGTAGATGAAAAATACGCTAAACCATATCAGTATTTAGAAGGTAAAGAAATTATTAGCGCGAATCTTTATGGTATGATTGCTAATATAGATGAGAATTTCGGGAAATTATATCGGTTTTTAAATCAGCAAGATTTGATAGAGAATACCATTCTTATTTTTATGAGCGATAATGGTACCCGATTCGGATACAGCAAAGATGGAAGATATGGATATAATAAAGGTTTTAGAGGGACAAAAGGTGATAAGGAAGAAGGTGGACATCGCGTTCCGTTTTTTATTCATTGGCCAAAAGGACATATAGATGGCGGGAAAGAAATCAATAGTGTCGCCGCTCATGTTGATTTAATTCCAACTTTGGCGTCTTTGTGTAATATATCAACTCCTAACGCTATGCCTCTAGATGGTATAGATTTTTCTTCTTCAATATTAAATAAAAATTTAGATGAAACGGGACGCACTGTTTTTTTACATAACCGACAAGATTGGAGACCGCCAGAAGCAATCAAAAATTCGAGTATCATTAAAAACGAGTGGCGATTAATTAATGGAAATAAATTATACAACATTGATAAAGATCCCAAACAAAATAAGAATTTAGCAACAGCATATCCAGAAATAGTAAAAGAACTCACGGCAGAAAATTTAAGTTTTATAAATGAAACTAAGTTGAACTTCGAATATAACGAATTACCGGTTAGTATTATTGGTAACGTGGCACAGCAAGAAATTAAATTAACTATTCAGCATGCCATTGGAGAAGATAGTGGTATCTGGAAACCAGAGCAGGTTGCTAATGGTGTTAAAAACAAAAATAATACGCACGCTATTGAGGTAGAAAAAGAAGGCGATTATTTAGTATCATGCAGACGTTGGCCTAAAGAATGTCCAGGACCTATTTGGGGTATACCTTCAGAAAATCCTAAAAACTTATATGAATACAAAACAATTCACCCCAAAAAAGTTCAAATAAAAATTGCCAATCAAATATTAGAACAAGAAATAAGTGAACAGCAAGAAGCCGTTACATTTAGAGTGCATTTGAAAAAAGGAAAAACATTATTGGTTAATAACTTTATAAACGAAAACGAATCTTACGGTGTTTATTATACATACATCACCGCTCTAAAAGCAAAGTCTATATAATGAAATTTAAAGAGATAAGTAAATTACTGTGTGTTGTGTTTTTGGTGACGTTTAAATATGTAAATGCACAGCAAACAGAACAACCTAAACCAAATATTTTATGGGTATTAACAGACGATCAGCGTTATGATGCTATTCGCGCTTTTAATAAAATTCTAGATGGTCGAGAAATGAGTGCATTGGGTTATGTAGAATCACCAAACGTAGACAAATTAACTCAAATGGGGACTACTTTTATAAATACCTATTGTCAGGCAACAGGTTGTGCACCTTCGCGAGCTTCAATGATGACGGGACGTTATCCTTTCAGGTCTGGAGTGTATGAGTTTGAATATCATAATAATCAAGCAGAACATTCTAAACCTAGCTTGCCAGAACAAATGGCCGATTTAGGGTATGAGACTTTGCATATTGGTAAACTCGGTTTTCGTTTAAAAACAACGAAAAATGGAAAATTAAAATCTGCGGAAGTGTTCCAAAAGAATATTGATTTTAAGCAATTAAGGCGAGATGGTTTAACCGATTGGGGAAAAGATTGGTTTTACGAATTGGATGGAAAGAAATTTGATAAACCAATTAAGAATTTAGAGTTTTTTGTAACTCCTGAAGGTAAATTTGAATACGTTATACCTAAAGATTTAGAAAGCAAGTTTACCAAGTATAAAGGTACAGCTACTACATCTGTTGCAAAGTATGATTTATTTAGAAAATATAGTAAAAAAGACCCAAAGTCCGATTATGAAGGAATGATTTTTTCTGGTGTTAGTAGCCGAAAAGCGGGAAAAACAAGAGATGGTTACTATGCTTCAATATTTGAAGATTATTTAAAAAATGAAAATCAAGAATTCACTGTAGGTTCTAGAAACTTTAAAGGTGTAAATACAGAGAAGCCGTTGTTTTGCCATATCGGATTCGATTTTCCTCATACGCCCGTATTGCCTCCCGCAAGTTATAGAAACCGTTTTCAAAAATATACTTATAAGGTTCCTGCTTTTAATAAGAAGGAATTAGAAAACATGCCTAAGCAATTAAAAAAACAAATTAATAATGCGTATTCAGATGACTTTACAGATGAAGAAAAGCAAAAAATGATTCAAGATTATTATGCTTTTTGTGCTTATGGCGATGCTTTAATAGGTGAAGCTACAGATGCTTTTATCAAATATAGCGAAGCAAAAAAACAACCTTGGGTCATTGTTTACGTTTGTGGAGATCATGGTTGGAAGTTGAACGATCACGGATCTGTTTCTAAGTTTTCATCATGGGAAATTGATAGTCATAATCCAATAGTAGTGGTATCGTCAGATAAAAAAGCATTTCCAGCAGGAAAGGTGGTAAGAGATTTTACTGAGTTTGTTGATATTGCTCCAACCATTTTAGCAGCATCGGGTGCTAAATTAGAAGATGAAAAATTTAATTATTTAGATGGTTTGGATATGGCTAAAATAGCATCAGAATCTATTCCGTCAAGAGATTATATTGTAGGCGAAAGTCATGCTGTTACAGGTCCTAGAGCTTTTATTCGAACTAAAGAATATGTGTTTTCTATGCAAACGCGTCCTGATAAAAAACGTGGCGAAAATATGGATTGGGCATTACATGCGAGTTATAAAGACTTAGATCCTGCATTGTATGATATGAAAAACGATCCGAATGAAATCAACAATTTAGCCTTTGATAAAAAGTATGCAAGCATTGCAGAAAAAATGAAAGAGAAGTTGAAAAACGTTGTTTTAGGAGACAATAGAGTTGAAGTGAAATGGGGGAAACGTGGTGATGGAACGGAGGTGTTTCGCAGCAATTTTGCTCCTGGAGCTCATGATTACAAACTAAAATTATAACATAAAACGAATAAAGAATGAAAAAGAATATTCTGTTTTATATCTGCTTTTTTCTCGCGTTAAGTTTGGTTCATGCACAAAAATCAACCGAAATATCTAACGTTAAAAAAAACAATGCAATCTGTTTTGCTTTGTACACGGTACATGAGCAAACTTTAAAGCTAACAGCACAATTTTACCCTGTTAAAGATTACAACCCGTTTACGGCTTTATTACAAATTAAGAATAATAATAAATGGGAAGATGTTCAGGAAGCGAGAATTCAATATCCTGGTTATACAGCTCATTTCAGAATAGATAATTGGGATGATACTCAAGAAAAAGAATACCGAGTAGCTTATAAAAATCAATTTTTTTATGATGGTATAATACGCAAAAATCCAAAAGATAAAGAAGAACTTATTATGGCGGCGTTTTCTTGTTGGTCCATTTATAAGAGACATGGCGGACAAGGACCTGCAGATGATATTCTTAATAATTTAAATACCCTAAAGCCAGATGTGCTCTTTTTTGCAGGAGACCAATCTTACGATCATAGTGACCATTACGGATATTGGTTAAAATTTGGAGAAGTTTTTGGAGATATTATTAGAAATACACCAACCATTGTTATACCAGACGATCATGATATAGGGCAAGGTAATTTATGGGGAGATGGCGGCAGAAAGTCACCAAATAGAGACGGGAATCTTGGAGGTTACTATATGCCTGTGGAATATATTAAAGAGGTGGAGCGTGCACAAACAAGTCATTTACCCGATCCTTTTGATCCTACACCAGTAGAACAAGGCATTGGAGTGTATTATACAGATTATAATTGGGGCGGTATAAGTTTTGCGATTTTAGAAGATAGAAAGTTTAAATCTGGTCCTAAACGTGTTTTAGAGAAAGGACGTTTTGAAGACACTCGCGAAATGGATGTACAAGGAGCAACTTTGTTAGGAGACCGACAATTAGATTTTCTAGAAGCTTGGACTACCGATTGGAAAGATGCCGAAATGAAAGCCGTTTTATCTCAAACCATTTTTGCTAACGTAACTACACATTCGCCAACATTGCAAAAAAAGCAACGGTATAGTGTAGATTCTAATGGTTGGCCTCAAGCAGGTAGAAACAAAGCATTGTCTGTTATTAGAAAAAGTTTTTCATGTATGATTGCTGGCGATCAACATTTGGGTTCGGTATTGCATCATGGAATTGAAGATTGGAATAATGCAGGATATTCTTTTGCAGTGCCTGCAGCTTCAAACTTTTGGATGCGTTGGTTTAAACCCGATGCTCCAGGTAAAAATCATGTAAAAGGAAGGCCTAATTATACCGGCGAGTATTTGGATGCTTTTCACAATAAAATAACGGTACACGCAATAGCTAATCCAACACATGACGATAATACAGCAAAAGAAAACCTATTAAATGGCAGGGCTTCAGGATATGGTATTATTCGTTTTAATAAAGCGTCTCGCCAAACTACTTATGAGTGTTGGGCAAGAAATGTAGATATGTTTGCACCTAATGCAAAGCCTTATGATGGATGGCCGGTAACCTTCAATCAACAAGATAATTTTTTAATTAAAAATGGTTTCGAATTACCTGAGTTACAATTGAACAAACCGAATCAAGTTGTTACCATTAGAAATCAATACACCAAAGCCGTAGTGTCTTCTTTAAGAATAAAAGGAAATACTTATAAACCAAAGGTTTTACAATCAAACATGTATGCTATTGAAGTAGGTGAAGGAGCTAATGTAAAACACCTTTTTGATATTGAAGCCATCAAGAAAAACAATAAAACAATCAAAATAGATTTATAAAATAACACTGCTATGAAAAAATATATAGGCTTACTCTTAATATTTGCGAGTATATGCCACGTAAATGCACAATCCGGACCACCAGAACCACCAATAGGGAAGCGTTGGGTAATTAACCCTAGTTTTTCAGATGAATTTAATGGTGAGACTTTAGATTCAGATAAATGGTACGATTATCATCCTTCATGGAAAGGTAGAGAACCAGGTATATTTTTGCCTTCACAGGTATCCGTGAAAAATGGTTTTTTGCAAATTAAAGGAGAGAAGTTAGAAAAAGATACCATTGTAAAAGCCTATGGTAGAGAGCTAAAATTTAATATTGCTGGAGGTGCAGTCGTTTCAAAAAAAACGGCATTTCTTGGGTACTATGAGTGTCGTGCAAAAGCGGCCGCAACTACCATGTCCACTACATTTTGGTTTTCGACCACAGGTGCTGAAGATGGCCCGAATGGATGCGATAAATATGGTCAAGAATGGGATATACAAGAATGTATTGGTAGAAGCGGTGATTTTGCAGGTAGTTTCTTTTCTAATGGCATGAATTCTAATGGTCACTTTTGGTACACAGACTGCGATAAGAAAAGGCACGATTTAAGAGCGCCGGCTGTAAAGTTTGTTAATAAAGAGTTAGCTTCAAAAGATTTTCATGTGTATGGTGGTTGGTGGCGAGATGAAAAAACAGCAACACTTTATTACGATGATAGAGCTCCTAAGCACATGAAGTTTTATGATGAGATAGTTGACAAGCCTTTTAACAGACCTATGTATATGCGATTGGTATCTGAAACGTACCCGTTTCCTTGGATAGAATTACCAACAGATGAAGAATTAGCAGACCCTAGTAAAAATACAGTGTATTATGATTGGGTAAGAGGGTATGATTTGGTTGATGTTGATGCTAAAGATATCGATCAGTCTTATGAGAAGGGTTTAAATTTATATAATGAAAGCATCATTTTTTCGGAAGTAGAAACCTTAATGGAAGTGACTGACGGGTTGAAAATTCCTTTAAGTTTTAAGGCAAATGAACACAGGAAAATTTATATAAAAATTTCTGAAACTACAGATAAACTAAAAGAAAAGTGGAATAAAAAAGTTTTTGAAAAAACAATTGATGTGTATCCAGGTTATGGACATATGGAGGTTGTATGCAATGTAGATAAAAAAATGTCTAAATCTGCAACTTATGTTGTAGAAGCATTAATTAGAGATATTAACGACGAAAATAAATCTAAAGGAGCCTTAGATACAAGTACTTTATTTTTTACAATCCGTTAATGTTTTTAGTAGTGAATAATTATAAAATGGGAAGAAAAGCAATGAGAAGACTAGGATTATTATTGATGTTATTAGTGTGGTGCAATAGTTTTTATGCACAAGAACGAACTCAAGATTTTAATTTTAATTGGAAATTCACATTAGTTGAAGATACTAAAACTCCAACAAATTTACCTTTAGATGATACTAAATGGAGAGATGTGCGCTTGCCACACGATTGGAGTGTAGAAGCGTCGTTTAGTGAAGATTTAGATGGTGCTACGGGATATTTACCAGGTGGTGTTGGCATATATCAAAAACATTTTGATGCGCCTGCTGATGCTGAATCCAAAAATGTATTTGTCTTGTTTGATGGTGTATATAATAATGCAACCTTTTGGCTAAATGGTAAATTATTAGGCGAAAATCCATATGGTTATTCACCAACTTATTTCGATTTAACTGAAGTTTTAAAGACAGACGGCACTAAAAATATATTAACCGTACATGTAGATCATTCTCGTTATGTGGACAGCCGTTGGTATACAGGAAGTGGTATTTACAGACATGTAAAGTTAATAACGGTAGATAAATTACATATTCCTATTTGGGGAACTTTTGTAACTACACCCGAAGTTAGTACAGAAGTTGCAACGGTTCAAATACAGACCAAAATTAAAAATGGTTATAGTAAAAATCAGAATATCACGTTAATCACAAAAATTATTGATAACCAAGGTAAAACGGTTACCCTTCAAGAGAAAGAAACAAAAATAGGCTCAGGTAAAAAATTAGAGGTTTTACAAAGTTTGCAAGTCGCAAATCCTAAGTTATGGGATACAGAGCATCCTAATTTATATAAAGTAATTACCAACGTATCTGTAAAAGGAAAAGTGATAGATACCTACACAACGCCTTTTGGAATAAGGAGTTTATTATTCGATAAAGACAAAGGTTTCTTCCTAAACGGTAAACCAACTTATGTAAAGGGTGTTTGTTTGCATCACGATGCAGGTTTGGTTGGTGCTGCTGTTCCTAAAGGTGTTTGGGAAAGAAGATTACAAATCTTGAAAGAAGGTGGTGTAAATGCTATCCGTACCTCTCACAATCCTTTTTCAGAAGAATTCTTAGATCTTTGTGATGAGATGGGATTCTTAGTTCAAAATGAAATTTTTGATGAAATGGATAACCCAAAAGATAAGCAGCACAACATGAATGAAAAAAGTGTGCAGTACATTACTAGAGGTTATACTGAACATTTTCAAAAATGGGGAGAAAGCGATTTAAAGAGAACCATGTTAAGAGATAGAAACCATCCTTCTGTATTTCAATGGAGTATTGGTAATGAGATTGAATGGACTTATGAGGGCTATAAGCATGTAAGTGGTTTATGGGATCCCGAAGTAAAAGGTGGGTATTGGAATAAAATTCCGCATTTAACTAAAGAAGAAATGAAAGCGCGTTACAATGCGTTGCCAGACAGAAAATTTAAATTAGCCGAAACCGCAAAGCGATTATCTAAGTGGGTTAAAGAAATGGACCAAACACGTCCTGTAACCGCTAATTTAATTATACCCGTAGCAAGTTTAGCTTCTGGTTATGCCGATGCTTTAGATGTGGTTGGGTTTAGTTATCAAACCAATCAGTACCATTGGAGTAAGAAAAACTATCCGAATAAATTATTTACCGGTACAGAGAACTCAGGCGGTTGGCAAGATTGGAATTCTATTATAGAAAACCCGATGGTGTTTAGTATGTTTATGTGGACAGGTATCGATTACATGGGCGAGGCTACAAATAAATGGCCTCAAAAAGGATGGGATGGCGATTTATTAGACTTTGCAGGTTTTAAGAAGCAAGGTTGGTATTATTTTAAAAGTATTTGGGTGAATAAACCACATGTGTCTATTGGCACAACACCTTTAGAAGGTTCTGGTTTTGAAAGCGATTCTTTAAGTGGAAAAGCAGTAGTATCTTCTAAAAAAGTATTGAATTGGAATAATAGTAAAGCCAACATGCATTGGAATTATAAACCAGGAGAGTTAGTGGTGGTTGAAGTTCCAACAAATAACCATGTAGTAGAATTGTTTTTAAATAATCGTTCCTTGGGAAGTAGAAGTTTAAGTGATAATCCTGATAGAATTTTACGCTGGGTAGTTCCTTTTGAAGCTGGCACATTAACAGCGCGTGCAGGTTTTGAAGGACAAGAGGTTGAGTCTGTATTAAAAACGACATCTGCTGCTGTGGCCATTAAATTATCTGTAGATAAGACCACTTTAAATTCCGATGGGTATGATGTAGCTCACATCATTGCTCAATTAGTGGATAAAGATGGTTTAGAAGTAAAAACTGAAAATGCAGAATTAACTTTCAATGTAGATGGTAATGTTAAAGTTTTGGGTGTTGATAATGGCTCAAAGGATAATATTCAAGATTTTCAATCGAATAAAATCATAACTTTCAAAGGAAAAGCTTTATTGTTAGTACAGTCTTTAAAAGATAAAACAGGAAAGATGAATATAAAAGCTAAAGCACCAAATCTTAAAAGTAATTTGGTGGTAATTCAAGTTGAATAATTAATATAATTTATGCTCCTGAAGGTTTTCAAGCTTTCAGGAGCATTAAAAATTAAGTATTAATATTATTGAAAAATAACAAGGACTTTTTAATATGCTCTTGCCAATAAGGCCATTCATGAGCTCCTTCAAATTCCTCATAGACATGAGGGATTTTTTGTGCTATTAATTGGTTGTGAAGTTTTCTGTTATGTTCAATTAAGAGGTCATCTTTACCACAATCAAATCGGGTAGGCGGCAAGTTGTTTTTATTACTTAGTATCATATCCAAAACAGAAGTTTCTGTTTGCTCTTTCTCGGTGTAAAGGGCTTCATCTTCTTCCACAAATAAATGCATTTGTGTAATATCGGTTATGGAAGAATGTCCGGAAATAGCACTATAAGTTTCTGGATGTTTTGCTCCTAAACGTAAAGCGCCATAGCCACCCATAGATAACCCTGAGATGAACAAATCAGATTTAGTACTCGTACAATCAATATTTTCAATAATAGCGTTATTTACATCTTCAACGATCCAGTTTTCAAAGTTTTTACTATTGTGTGGTAAATATGCAGAACCATCGCCCCATAAGCCATCCGAAGGCATAGCAATAACCATAGGCTTTAAGATACCAAGTTCCATCATTTTTAATGCCGTAAAATGAACACCAGCTTTGTGCGTCCAAATCCAAGCACTTCCATAAACACCATGCAATAATGTTACAATAGGAATATCTTTAAGATTCTTCATTGGTGGTACAAATACACAAATATCGCCACGACCTCTTAAATTAGGCGTTTTTACCGTTATAAATCGAAGATTATTACTTTCAAATTCTGGGTTGGATAGTTCTGTAGTTCTAAATTTTGATTCCATACTGCTTGCTTAGTTTACAATAACTGCTGTATTTGTGCCTTCTAACTCACCTGAAACTGTTTTTAATACAATGGCTCCTTTTGATTTGGATTGTACATAAATAACAGCTTGTCCGTTAAAAAAATCTCTAGTAGGTTTCGATAGGTTTTGTACATTGGTTGGATCTCCATTTCCTGATGCTAAAAATTGAGCGGCACCACTAACTTCAATACTCATGGTTTTGTTGTAATGTGGGTTTAAATTTCCGTCTTTGTCTACAACCGAAACCACGTACACGGCAACTTCACCATCGTTTATTTTTTGTACTTCATTTTTAATATGAATATGATGAGGTTTGCCAGGAGTAACTCGTTTAGTTTCTGCTACTTTCTTACCTTTTTTGTTATATCCAACAACTTTAACTTCACCAGGCTCGTAAACAACATGTTCCCAAACCATGGCATAGGCTTTTAACTGAGCCATAGTTGTACCACCCGAAGCTTCTTTTTTTATGTCTTTAGCTAGAAATTCTGGTACAAGTGGTTTTTCTTTCGTTTTGATACCATAACTTTTGCCGTTTACAAACAGTTCAGCTTTGTCGTAAGTGGTATAGCAAACCACAGGGATTTCTTTACCTGTCATTTCAGGGAGTGACCAATGCGGGAAGACATGTAAAACTTCAGCATCTTCATTCCATTCGCTTTTGTATAAATAGAATTTGTCTTTTTCTAAACCTACCATATCAACAGGAGCAAAGTAAGAACTTCTTGATTTTGCTGTGTGGTATGGAGATGGTTCGCCTAAATAATCGTAACCCGTCCAAATAAAATCACCATAAACAAAATCGTTATATTCTTGTGAGGCTAATTCTTTGTATGGTGCATATCCCCAAGGTACATTGGTGTTCTCATAGTTTCCTGGTTGACCATCAGCATACAATTCTGTATTTACAGAGGTTCCTCTTTTATTTTGTAGCGTATCAAAAACTACAGGGAATTTATAGGAGTTTCTAGTACTTAACGCACCTCCTGTTTCACTTGCATAAAACTTTAAATTTGGATAATGTTCTCTTATTTTATGATAAATCCCCGGTTTATAATTAAATCCAGCCACATCAACTGTAGCTGCCATACCACTTTCTAAAGCATTATTAGCGGAGTTAAAGCCAGCGGTAGTAGCACGAGTGGTATCTAGTGTTTTTACAATATCATTTAGGTAAGCAGTAATGTTATTAGGGTCATGTTGGTATTGCTCCATAATTTCATTTCCAATACTCCACATAATGATACTTGGGTGATTTCTATCTCTTAAAATCATGTCGCTAAGATCTTTTTTAGCCCATAAATCGAATTGTTTAGAATACCCATTTAAAACCTTGCCTAATTGCCATTCATCAAAAGCCTCATCAATGGCTAGAATACCCATTTCATCACAAATATCTAAAGCTTCAGGAGCAGGCGGGTTATGAGAAAATCGAATAGCATTTACGCCCATTTCTTTCATCTTTTTCATTTGACGCACAAATAATTCCTTATGAAAAGCCGCACCTACAGGCCCGAAATCATGATGCATATTCACGCCTTTAAACCGTGTTTTTTTATCGTTTAAATAAAAGCCGTCTAGTTCAAAACGAATACTTCTAATTCCGAAATTAGTAATATAAGAATCAACTAGGTTTCCATTTTTTAAAATTGACGTTTTTAATTTATAAAGATGAGGTGTTTTAATATCCCAAAGTTGCGGTTTTGTAACTTTAAAATCTTCAGATAGTTTCTCTTCGCCATTTAGAGAAATAGATTTTGAACTTTGTGTAATTTGTTTTCCGTTTGGATCGATAATTTCATTTAACAGCGTGTAATCACCTTCACCTAAAACTTCTAAATCTAAATGTACTAAAGCCTGTTTTTTAGTGATTTGAGGTGTGCTAACAAAGGTTCCCCATGTTTTAATATGGGTTTTATTCATTTTAGTGATTGATACTTTTCTGTACAAACCAGCACCAGGATACCAACGCGATTGACTATTGAAGTTTTCTAACCTAACAGCAATGGTGTTATCTCCGGGTTTTAAGAATTTAGTAATATCAAAGTAGAAAGAAATATAACCAAATGGGCGCTCACCAACATATTTGCCGTTTACGTAAACCTTAGCATTACTCATGGCTCCATCGAACATCAATTGAACCTTTTCCTCTAAATCGGCTGCCGAAATAGTATGTTTTGTTCTATACCATCCAATACCGACATAAGGTAAAGCACCTGTTCTTCCTGTTCTATATTTTGGCTTGGTTTCACCATCTTGAATCACCATGGTTAGTTGGATATCATGGGTGAAGTTAAAATCTTCTTTTACTGCCCAATCATGAGGTACGGTAACGTTTTCCCATTCCGCATCATCAAAATTTTCTTGAAAAGCCGCTCCATAATCGTAATTAGAAAACTTCCAGTCTTTTAGAATTTCAACGGTTCTACTTTGAGCCGTTAACAAGTTAATGGTACAAATTAAGATTATGATTGATGCGTATTTTTTCATTTTGTATACTATTTTATTTGAAGTTTTAGTCTTTTGAATCTACTAACTTATAAGTTCTTATATAATCAATGAAAGCAGTTCGGTCTTCTTTGTTTGCACTAGCAACTTTTCCGCCATCTTCAGGAATTGGATTCCAGTCGTAACTTTCAATAGAAAAATGAATGAAGAGTTGTTGATCAAAATCTACAGGTGGTTTTATGGTATATACATGTTTTCCATCGAGATAGAATAACAGTTCGGTTGGACTTTTCCACCAACAACCATACGTATAGAATTTATCAGAATTTTTAACATCAGGAATTATCATGTCTTGACTTCTAGTAGCTTCGTTACATTCTGTTTTTCTAAAAATGGTATTAGAATGCATTATTTTGTCCCAAATTTTTCCCCAGTCTTTAGCTAGAGGCGATACACTTCCAACAGATTCTGTAATGTCTATTTCGTGTTTTTTACCACAATTATTTCTAGACATTAACCAAAAGCCACCGCCCATTTCGGTTTTACTCATTTTGAATTTAGATTCAAAATAATGACCGTATGAAATAGGTTGAACCGCTCTAATGATACCACCGTAATAGTTGTAAATGGATGGTGTTTTATATTTTAGGCTAGTGATGGTTTTATCTAATTTTCCAACTTCAATTTCCATGAAACCTTTGTTGACTTTTATAGAGCTTTCTTTGAAAAGGGCAGGAGGTCTTCCAATCCATCCGAAGTCTGGATGCTTTTCAGGATCGCCTATCCATTTTTTATTATCTAATTTTTTTCCATCAAATTCATCGGAAAGATTATCGATTTTTACCCATTTTTTTCCTTCCGGAGCAGGTGTTTGCGCATATAACAAGCTGTTAAATAATGTACAAGTAAATAATACTATATAGAGTTTTTTCATTTTCAATTAAATTTTTTTATTCAAAAACAATAACACCTTTTGCGTTTTTACCAGTAAGCATATCATCAAATGCCTGTTGTAAATTTTCTAACGGATAGGTTCGCGTAATCATTTCATCTAACATTAAATCTCCTTTATCATAGAGGTTTGTTAATTTAGGGAAGTCTATTTGCGGGCGACATTTACCGTACAAAGGGTTAATGTAGATTTTATCCCATTCAAACAATCTCATATCGATAGTGATCTCTTGCTCGATACCACTTACTTGAACTGCTGTTCCTGCATTTCTAACCATGGCTAAAGGTGCAGCTCCTAATTCTGGAATGGCGGTACATTCAAAAGCATAATCGGCACCTCTACCGTTGGTCATTTTTTTAACTTCTTCCGAAGCTTTTATTAAACCTGTATCATTTTTATCGGCCAATATAGTGTGAGTTGCGCCAAATTGTTTTGCCATTTCTAATCGCTCCTGATTGATATCGATAGCAATAATTTTAGCTGCACCAGATATTCTGGCACCTTGAATAACGTTAAGGCCAACACCTCCTGTGCCTAAAACAACAGCCGAACTACCAGCTTGAAGTTTTGCAGAATTTACTACCGAGCCATAACCCGTCATAACACCACAGCTTATAATACTTGCGGAAGGCATTGGTATATTATTTTCAATCTTTACGCAAGCGGATTCTTTTACTAAAGTATATTCTGAAATGGTACCTATATTAAATGAACGCTCGATAGGGTTGTTGTCCCAAAGTGTGCCTTCTATATGAGCATGACCTGGTGTATAACCATTGCCACCAGCGGTTACTGGGGAGTTGTTTTCGCAAATATGTTGGTTTCCTTCTTGACACTGAAAACACGTCATGCAAGGAGTAGCCCAATTTAAAATAACAGCATCGCCTACATTTACGCTCGAAACAGCGCTACCTATTGCGGTAACAAGTCCGGCGCCTTCATGCCCCATAACAATAGGTTTTCCCCAGTTTAGAGAATCGTGATCTGTATGGCATAAACCAGCAGCTTTTATTTTAACGATAACTTCATCTGGTTTAGGATCTGCAACGGTTACGGTATCAATAATGAAAGTGCCGTCTCCCTTTGCAATGGCTGCTTTTGATGTAATAGGCATAATTTTATTTTTTTAAGCTAAAAAGCTGTTTGGTTTAAATGGTATGGATAAATCTGAGATTTTAGATTTGTCTAGTTTTTGTTTTGATTTGATGAATTTTGTTCCCAACACATAAGCTTTGGCAAAATTAACGGCGTCTACAGCTAGTAATTCGTCGTCTTTAAAGTACCAGGTTGAAAAGCTGTTTTCGGCTTCTTCTTGGCGTATAATAATCTGATTATAACCTTTTGAAAGACCTACAATTTGAAGTTTTACATCGAATTGATCCGACCAAAACCAAGGAATGGTATCGTATACTACTTCTTGCTCACAAATGGCTTTTGCTGCAGCTTTAGCTTGGTCTACCGCATTTTGAACAGATTCTAAACGCAAATGATATTTGTAATGCGGATTAAAATGATACGTACAATCGCCAATAGCATAAATATTAGGATCATTCGTTTTGGCGGTTTCATCTACTTTAATACCGTTTTCAATGACAATTCCGGCATTTTGAGCGAGTTCACTATTCACTTTAATACCAACGCCAACAACAATTAAATCGGCATTTAATTTAGTGCCATCATCACAAACCACAACGTTGTGATCATCTTTGTTTTCAATAGAAACTACATTTTTTCTAGTGAGAACTTTAACACCATTATTTTGATGTAATTGCGTGAAAAAGTCTGACATTACTGGTGCTGTAACTCGGGCTAAAACACGTTCTTCTCTTTCTAAAACAACAACATCTGCACCTAGTTTTTTTAATGATGCGGCGGTTTCTAAACCTATATATCCTCCACCAATAATTACAGCTCTTTTTGTAAGTGAGTTATTTATGGTTTTTCTAATATTAATAGCATCTTCAGCAGTACGCATTGGAAAAACGTTTTTTGCCAAATCTAGACCTTGAATAGGAGGGATGAACGGTCGAGCGCCTGTTGCAATTACTAATTTATCATACTGTTGTACGCTGCCATTAGCGAGAGTAATTGTTTTTTCTTCTTTGTTTATAGTGTTTACAGCGATACCTAATTTTAAAACAATGTTATCGGTTTTATAGTTTTCCTTCGGAAATAATAAACTTTGTTCCGTTCCTTCTTCACTAGTCAAATAGGCTTTAGAAAGTGGTGGACGATGATAAGGGAATTCCTTATCGTTATCATACAGGATAATTTCTCCTTCCCAACCTTCTCTTCGAAGTGCAAAGGCAAAATTAACACCGGCATGACTTGCTCCAATTACTATACAAACCTTATTTTGTGTTGTGCTGCTCATTAAAATGTTATTTAGCAACGGTTAAGATAAGTCCGTCTAGATCTTCACTAACTTTCATTTGACAAGATAAACGACTGTATTCACTTACGTTATCATCAAATTCTAGCATATCATTTTCAAGTTCATCAGGCGCTCCCGTTTTGTCCCATTGTTCTGGATTAACATGTACATGGCAAGTTGCGCATGAGCAAACGCCACCGCAGTCGCCATCAATACCTTTAATTTTATTTTGAACTGCTAATTCCATCACAGACCCTGTAGAACCTTCTACAATTGTTGTATTTCCATCACTTGTTATAAATGTTATTTTAGCCATTTTCGTTTTTTTTTAGAGTTTATTAAATTTTACTTGAATACTATCAAAGCCAACTTTACGCTTAAATTCATCAAGATTTTCTATGTTTTCTTCACAATCTAAAATCTCCATAGATTTTACTTTTTGTGTAAGTACAGTTAACAAAATTCTCATAATTTGACGCGCGTGAGTGGCACCTAAACAGTTATGAGTTCCGAATCCAAAAGCAACATGCGGATTTACTTTTCGGTCTAAAACCACCTCGTTTGCTTTTTCAAAAACACGCTCATCTCTATTTGCCGAAGCCCAACACATAGATATTCTGCTTTGTGCTTTTAAAGCATGCTCACAAACTTGAGTGTCTTCTGTAACAACGCGTCCCATTTGTGTTAATGGCGAGAAGTAACGTATAAGTTCTTCGATGGCAGTGTTCATTATTTCAGGCTCATCACGCAAACGCTCTAAAGCTTGCGGATGCTCTGCAAAATAAGCTATGGAGTTTGTTACTGCATTAATAACCGTATCTCTACCTCCTGCAAAGGTTAAAATCATGACTCCTTTTGCTTCTTCCTTAGTTAATTTTGTACCATTATTTTCTGAAGCCAATAGTACAGAGTACAAATCATTTCCAGGGTTAGCAATAGCTTTATCTAATTCTGCATCAATATAATCATATAAAATATTAGCTTTACTACTATCTAGTGCAGTGTCTTCGCTTCTAAATACATGAGTTCCCCAAGAAATCCATAAATCTGCTTTTTCCGGAGGCACATTTAATAATATAGTTAAGGCTCTAGATTGTAGTTTTAAAGCAAATTCTTCAACAACTTCAATTGTTTCTTTTGATAATGCTTCATCAACTACATTGTTAATGATTTGAGATAGGTTTTCTTGATATTTTGCTTCTAAAGGGCGCTTAAACCAAGGTTCTACTATATCTCTATAGCCTTTATGTTCTGGCGGATCCACTTCAAAAGGAATTTGACGCGTGTCTCTAATATGAACTTCAGAAGGAACTACAATTCTGCCAACTTCTTCTCCTCCAGATTGAAATGTTTTCCAATTATGAGCAGATTTACGAACATCTTTATGACCTAAAATCATTGTTACAGGATCGTTTTGGTCATTCATTTTTCCAAAACCTTTTTCAAGTCTTGCTTTTTTGAATGGGTCTGAAATTTTGCTTTTTTCCATGAGTTGAATTTTTAACAAAATTGAATATAATATGCGATGTATTTATAGCCTTTTTTAGCTGATAAGTAACTTATTCTGTTTGTAAAAGTGTATTTATAAATTAATAGTGATAAAATAGAATATTTATGAAGCCAGTATTAGAACAAATTGAGTTAGGTAAAAAGCAATCTATTTTGGTTTTTGAATATAATGCTCCTTATTTTGATACGCCTTGGCACTTTCATCCTCAGCATGAGTTAGTACATATTGAAGAAAGTGTTAGCACCAAATATATTGGTGATTATGTTGGGTTTTATGTTTTTCTTTTTAAAAACC
This sequence comes from Algibacter lectus, assembly GCF_900112395.1. GTDB lineage: Bacteria > Bacteroidota > Bacteroidia > Flavobacteriales > Flavobacteriaceae > Algibacter > Algibacter lectus. Next base: position 648,443 of record NZ_FOLN01000001.1, on the reverse strand, counting down.
TGCATATATGGAATCTCAAACGGCCGCAGTTTCAATGTTTAGTAAATTAGAATGATAAATTGTTTTCCTTTTAGTAAGTCAACCTGAAGAAGAATCATTAAGGTAATCAACACCTATATTAATATTTAATTAGGTAGTTTTTTCACATTCTTCAGGTGGATTTCATTCATAATTACTCATTTTTGTAATTCACTGCATGCAATCTACTAAGTACAACATCTTTAATTTTTGGAATTACGTTTTTCATTAAATACGGAGGATATGCACCTGCAATGTCTTTTCCAATTTCATTGTATAGTTCTCTCATATAAGTTGTGTGAACAATAGTTCCTACATTTAGCTTTGCGACACCCATTGTGATAGAACGTTGAATATCTTCATCTGGAATACCAGTTCCACCGTGTAAAACTAAAGGAACGCTTACGGCCGCATATATTTCTGCCAATCTATCAAAATGAATTTTAGGAGTTCTTGGTGTAAATCCATGTGATGTGCCAATACCAACAGCCATAATATGTGGGTTGGCTTCTTCAACCATTGCTTTTACGTCGGCTACACTTGCTAAAAAGTCGGTATCAGATTTTACAATAACGTTACGCCCCATAATTTTTCCAATTTCGGCTTCTACTAAAACACCGGCAGATTCAGCATATTTTACGACTTCTTTAGTCATTGCGATGTTTTCTTTCAAACTTTTTTGAGAGCCATCAATCATAACCGAATGATAGCCATCATCAATGGCTTGTTTACACATATCTACAGACACACTATGATCTAAATGTAAATAAATAGGTTGTTTTGTATAAGTTTGAATTCCTTCAACCATTTTTTTACATAATAAACTTGAATTTAATTCAACAACAGGAGGGTAGGTCATTGCCATAACCGGACAATTTGCTTCTTCCGCAGCTAATGCAACCGCTTTTAAGTCGTATATGTCATTTATATTAAACCCAATGATACATTTTTTTTGCTCTCTATAATTGTTTAATAATTGTATTAAATCTTGATTTTTCATTTTTTGAATATTTTAATGTTAGTAGTTTAAGTTTTTTTGAATACTTCGTCCTGTAGTTCCAGACTGGACAAACTCTAAATCTTCAATGTTTGCCCAATGATTAAATTCTTTTAAATCTTCTTGAATATGGCCTCTACCAATGATCCAATGGTGATCTAAACCTTTGCTTAAAATGGTTCCTACAACTGCTGAGGCTTTTACATTTTTAGGTGCAACTTCGCCATAAGCACCTCTAAATCGCATTGGAGAATCTACAATTTCACCTTCAAAAGAAAGCATACTAGAAGCATGTGGATATTGATATTTAGCGATGGTAATATGTCCTTTTTCTAGTAAAAATTCCAATAACATTCCATAAGATTGCGCCTCATCATAATTATCTAAAATGCTATGGTTTCGTATTTCAAAGCCAGTTCCTTTACGAAGTAATTTTGTTGGAGAACCACCACAATGCCACATTCCTAATTTATTTTCGTCAGAATTTAAAATTGATAAATCGGTTAGAGTAGGCAAAGCATTTCCATTACTAATTTCGTTCATCGTAATCATGGTAAGTAAACCTCCCATATCAGATTCATCAGCGACTGGAATTCCTAGATCTTGAACTAAAGCACCAGCACCATCACCTGCAATTTGGTAATTGTCAAATAGTTCTGGCCAGTTTTTTAAAGCTACACCCAAATAATTGCCTCGTCTAACGTAATCTGCAATTGCTAAACTAAAACGAACAGAAAGAAACAATTCGCGCTCGCTTACTTTTTTATATTTACATTCTTTAGCGTTAATTAATTTTTTTACAATGGCATTAATATCTTCTTTTTTAAATTTGTTACCATGTTTCCAAACCGTTTCAATATCAACTCTGTCAACTCCTAAGCCAAAATGTTTAGCAATAGACATTTCGTTTAATTCACAATCGTAAAAACCAGGTACTCGCATACCTCCAATCATTAGTATATTAGCATGTTGCATTCTTTTTTTTGCACTTACAACTCTAATTAATCGATCTAAAACAACATCTAATTGTTTTGTTTTAGGCGCGTTGAAAACCCAAGAGTATTTAACTTCCAATGAGTTTAAAATGTTTAATAAAAAGTTTTGACCACAAAGCCTATTTGCGGTTAATCGCCCTCCTGTTACTTCAGGATGTGACCAACTTAATAAAGGGGTATTGTGTTCACGTAACCAATTTCCTAAGGCCAAAGCGAGGTCTCCAGCAATGTATGAAGCTTGGTAAATAATTAAACCGCTTATTCCTTCCGCTTTAAAATTATTTAAAACGTCTAATAATTCTTTTTTAGTTTGAACAGGCTCTTTTAAAGCTAATAATGCGTTGTTTACGCTAAAAACACTTTTAGTTTGTTCTACAGCTTCAGAATAGGACTGTTTTGCTTTTTCCCAATCAAAATGCAACTCAAAACCAATTCCGATAAGCCCAATTTTAACATTTTGTTTATTTCGAGCCTTACAAATCAATTTTTCCATTTCTTCAGCTACAACACCTTTGCGCTGTAAGATGTCTATATTTAGATTTATAGAATGTAGGGCGGATTTTTCTAATATATCTGTTTCCATAATTTATTTTTTTAGTATTTGTTGTTCAATTTCTTCAGTACTTGGGAAATAGCTTCTTCCACCAAAATGTTTTGCTATTATTGATGAGTATGCCGAAGCAAATTGCAATCTATCTTTTAAATTTTTGCCTTCTAATAAAGCGGCAGCGTATGAGCCGTGAAAAGCATCACCACAACCAGTTGTATCAACAACTGTTGTAGGAAAAGCAGGTTGATGAATAATTGTATCGCTTTCAAGAGCCCAACTACCATTGGCACCATCTGTAATAACTAACTGACCTTTAGTTAATGAACTTAGGCTTTTTAAACAATCTTTAGGTTTTTCTAAGCCACTTACCATTTGCGCTCCTTCCAAAGGCAAAATAATGTGACTTCCAAGTGAAATCATTTCTTTTAAAACACTTATATCTCCTGTTTCAATATCTAAAACAGATGGGATATTGTGTTTTTTCGCCATTTTTAATAGTTCCAAATTTCCAACTACATCGTAACCATCAACAAATAGTAACCTGCTGTTTTTAATCCATTCTTCATTTAGGTCTTTGGGTTGAAGTGGTTTGTAATTATTTGTTGAATAAAATACCGTTCGCTCTCCATTGTCTGAATTTATTTCAACAACAGCAATTGCAGGTTGAAAATCTTCCTTTTGAATGAGTAAGGAGGTATTAACACCACATTTAATTAATTCCTGATTGGCAATCATACTCAATGTATTGTCTGCGGTATATCCCAAAAAAGTGGTTTTTAATCCTAACTGTGCAATTACGCAAGCGGCATTTCCTGCAGGTGCACCACCTTGAATAATTATTTTTGAAACTTCGTGTTTTGTTCCTGATTTTATGTTAGATGGAACTTCAGATAAAATATCTACAACCATCATTCCTGAAACGATTACATCAAATAGCATTTTTAATTCCTTTAAAATTATAAGGTAAATGTACCATTAGCTACGCCTGATTGTTAAATACAGGATTGGTCATAAAGTGTACTATTTTTCCATATATTTGGTTTATTGTTTAGCTAATGTGAAAATATATACATAATGAAGGCAGTTTTTGAACCTATATCTAATTATTCGAATGAGTCATTTTATTATAGAGTGTTCGAAAAACTTGAATTTGAAACTCCTTGGCATTATCATCCTGAGTGGGAATTGACTTTTATCACAGAAAGCACAGGTATAAGAAGTGTAGGGAATTCAATTAAAGCTTATCACCCAGGAGAATTAGTATTATTAGGTCCAAACTTACCCCATTGTTGGAAAACAAATAAAACAACTAAGCAACTTGCAAAGTCTACAGTAATTCAGTTTGATAAAAATTTACTGGGTGAAGGCTGGATGGAAAAAGAAGAATTTTTACTAATTAAAAAACTGCTTTGTAAAAGTAGCTATGGATTAATATTTAATGAAAACGTTTCAACTATTTATGAAGAAAAAATGGTTTTGATGAAAGGAATGTCTCCTACATTAAGAATAATTGAAGTAATTAAATTACTTCATGAATTATCATTAGAAAAGTATGAAGTATTAAGCTTAGGAGCAAGATTTGATGTTGATGCTGTTGTTTCAAAACGAATTGAAAAAATTATTGATTTTGTAAATAATAATTATCAGGATAAAATTGATTCTTCTCAGTTAGGAGAATTAGTTTTTATGACTCCAGTTTCATTTTCAAAATTTTTCAAGAAAACATTTAAGAAAACATTTACTTCCTATTTAAATGAATACAGAGTTAGTAAAGCATGTGAATTATTAAAAGAATCGGATTCTTCAATTGAGCAAATAGCTTTTGAAACAGGGTATCCAAATCTATCTTTCTTCCATAGACAATTTAAGCTTTTTACATCTCGTACACCTGCTCAATACCGAGCAGTTTTTTTTAGATAATATATATTAATTAATAAGTAGCTTATTCTGTTTGTAAAAGTGTATTTTTGAATTAATAGTGATAAAATAGAATATTTATGGAGGCAGTATTAGAACAAATTGAGTTAGGAAAAAAGCAATCTATTTTGGCTTTTGAATATAATGCTCCTCATTTTGATACGCCTTGGCATTTTCATCCTCAGCATGAGTTAACTTATATTGAAGAAAGTGTTGGTACCAAATATATTGGTGATTATGTTGGGTTTTATGAGCCTGGTGAGTTGGTGCTACTCCGTTCTAATTTACCACATTGCTGGAAAAACCATAGTGATGTTAGCAAACAATCTAAGTCTATTGTAATCCAATGGAATAAGGGTGTCTATGCAAAAGTACCAGAATTGCAATCTTTGTTTAGAATGTTAACTAGTGCATCTCGAGGTGTTATTTTTGATAAAGAGGTTGCTGCATCTTTTTTGCCAAGGATTAAAAAAATGACTCAATTAGATAGTCATCAATTATATATTGAGTTATTGAATCTACTTTCAGATTTATCAGAATGTGATTATACCACATTATCTAAAGCCCATTTTATTGACGATTTACCTATTGAATTTGGCAGCAGAATGAGTAAAATTCATGATTTTATTGAAAAGCGATTTCATGAAAAAATTTATTTGAAAGAATTGGCAGATTTAGTGAGCATGTCAGAACAGTCGTTTTCGCGATTTTTTAGCAAAATGATGGGGCGTCCGTTTTTTACATTTCTTAATGAATACCGAATTAATATTGCTAGTAGAATGCTGATTGATACCGATTTAACCATAGCACAAATTGGTTATGCTTGCGGTTATGAATCGCTACCATTTTTTCATAAGCAATTTCAAAAGTTCATGCATGTATCGCCTCTAAAATTCAGGAAAAAATATGCCATTCAATAAATTAATGTTTTCCCTTTGGGTATAAATCATTTGTGTATCTAAAAACTTCAGCTTTTCCGGTACCTCTGGCTTGTGTAATTTCAATTTTCCATTGCGCTCTTAGTGTATTTAAAACCTCAGCATGATCTTGCTTATTCACTAAATTATGTAGCTCTGCAGGATCCTCTTTTAAATGGTATAATTCTTCGTAAACTGGTTGTTCATTATTTAAAGGCGCGTCAATATAATCACGATAAACAGCAATACCTGGGTCGTGCATATTATAAAGCATCTCGTTTACAGGTATGCCTAATTCTTTAGCATATTTGATTTCTTTAGTAGCAGAGAAATTATTGTTTTTATAATATCTAATGTATTTCCATTCCTTGTTTTGAACCGATTCGCAACGTGGATTTCCAAAATGGGTAGACCATAAGTTTTCGGTAAACACATAGTCTCTAACTTCTTTTTTACCGCCATTTGCCAAGTTAGAAATATCTTTTCCTTGAAAACTACTTGGTTTTTTAATACCTGCCATTTCTAACATAGTAGGAGCGATATCAATGGTTTGCACCAGCGCATCACTTTTTTTACCTCTATTTTTCTTAGGTGTGTTTGGATTGAAAATAATAATAGGTACGTGGGTTGTTTGCTCATAACACAAAGCTTTACCTCCTAAGCCTTGTTGGCCGCCAAATAAACCATGATCTGAAGTGAAAATAATTATCGTGTTTTTGTGCAGTTTTAATGCCTTTAGTTTTGCTGTAAGGTTACCAACCAATCTGTCAATACCCGTCATGGCTTGTAATTCTCGAATGTAACGCTCTTTAAGCTCTTTAGGGGTATCTACATAATTATAGCCTGTTTGTCGGTCTTCTACATGTAAAAGATTTTCAGGCAGTTTAGGTGTTTTTATATCGGCTTTGGCAATATAATTTTTGTGTAAAGGAATTTCTAAATCTCTGTATAAGGTTTTATAGATAGTATCATCAGAATCTTTTTGCTTCATGGTATTCGTACTGGCACCATGAGGTAAATTGAAATTTATGGATAGCATGAAAGGTTTATCCGATGGTCTTTCTTCTAAAAAATGCAAAGCACCTTTTAGTTTTCGAGCATTTGGATCTAAAAATTCATCTACCCCTTCATTTATAATTTCGGGTTGTGTAAATGCAATAGCATCGTTAAAAATGTCATGATTATCCTTTGGGTAAAATCCTAAATGGCCATGACCAGCATACCAATAATCGAAACTTTTTTCCATAAGTCCGCTGTTATATCCACCTTTTCCAATTGGTGCGTGGTTTTTTCCAATCCATCCTGTATAATAGCCATTGTTGCGCATAATTACAGGGTACGAATTTTTCCAGGCCGTATCTGAAACACTTGTTCCAGAATTAAAATTAACACCATGTTTACGTTCATATTGACTTAATAGAATGGATATTCTACTTGGTGTGCAAATGGCGCTAGTTACATGAGCATTGGTAAATAAAGTTCCGTTATTGGCTAGTTTATCAATATGAGGTGTTTGCACTATGGCGTTTCCTGTACAGCCTAATAAATCGTAAGATTGATCGTCGGTTAAAATGAAAATGATGTTTGGCTTTTGCTGAGCTTGTAAAATTCCAGAGAATATTAGAAATATTAGAGTTATTTTTTTCATTTGTTAAGTACTAAATATTATATGGTTATTTCGAAAATCAATCTATAAATTTTGGTTAGATCTATGTTATGGATTTGTAGACCATAGCGCGGCACTTTTAAGCATTGCTCGTCTTGGTAATTTTAGACCTGCAACTATTAAATCAGCAAAATCTTCTGGTTGTAACACATTTTCTGAACCTTTATCTAGCATGCCCAATTCAACAGTCATATCTGTTTCTATAGTGCTTGGTGTTAACGTATTTACCCGAATGTTGTTTTTACGAACCTCTTTCATTAGTGATTCAGACATACCGATAACAGCAAACTTTGATGCGCAATACGCCGATATATTTGGGTTTCCATTTAATCCTGCCGTAGATGATACATTAATAATATCCCCTTCATTTTTATCTATTAAATGTGGTAAAACTTCTTTGGTAACATAATACATACCCATAACGTTGGTTTGAATAATTTCACTCCATTGCTCAACAGGCATTTCATTGAAAGAACCAATAGCGGCAATACCTGCGTTATTCACTAAAATATCTACACCGCCTAAATTGCTAATAATATGTTTAATGTTAGTTTTTACGTCTTCATAATTACCAACATCAAAAACAGCATATGTGGCTCTAACACCAAGTGCCTCAATTTTAGAAACAGTTTCTTTTAAAAGGCTTTCCGTTCTCCCGGTAATGGCTACGTTTATACCCTGTTTAGCAAAAGCAATTGCCGTAGCTTTTCCTAAACCTCTTCCGCCTCCGGTTATTATGGCATTTTTGTTGTTTAAGTTTTCCATTTCTTTAAGAATATTAATTGTTTTTTGTCCAATAGTCCATTACAAAAACATCACCTATAATTGGGCCTACCTCATTAACTAATTTTAAATGCGCTTTATGAAAGAGGTAAATTTCTCTGTCGTGTTCACTATTAAACGTTATTGTAAAAGTGTGAGTAAAACCTTTACTAGCGCCTTCGGTACTATCATTTACTCCCCATTCTATATGAGCGATTTCCGGAATTTCATTTTTTAAATCTAAAAAAACTTTAACAGCCGTATCAATTTGTGCGTCTGTTGCATCTTCTTTATATTTTAAGTTTACTATGTGCCTTAAAACTTTGCCCTCTCTATTTATTTTAGGAGCTATTTTGTAACTGGCTATTTTACCTAAATCGAACCTGAAGGAACCTGCAATTAAGAAATTGTTATCTTCAATTTTATGATACCTTAACCCATAGTAGATTGAAAAACCAGTTTCTAAATAATTAATAGGCGTAAGGATACCTTCTTTATTTAGCTTTAATAATTGAATGCTAGCATCGTCTCTTGTGCCAACTGCTAGAATAGCTTCAGCATTATTTGTTGAGATAATTTCAATTCTTGTCTGTCCTTGTAGCTTTGTAGTTTCATCATCTTTAAGAACAAAATGCGGAACTAAAGCTCCTTTTTTATTCACTTTAAAAACACTTACACCATCACCATGATATACAAAATTGGTTTTTTTTATAAAACCACCTCGCTTATAATATTTATGATGTCTGTGTCCTACAATTACATATTTATTTTCTGCTATGGTAGCCCCAGTTACGGGGTAAGCACCTGTTAAATATCTATCTGTATTATTATCACTTATGTTATTAATATTTTTAAACGTACCATCTTCGTAAACTCTAAAACTACTTACGCCATTGTCTTGAAAACCGCCTGTGTATAAATAGGTTTTTCCTTTAATGTTATGCACATACATGCCTATAATACCATCTGTATGAACGGTTTCGTCGTCTTTCATAGACTGCACATGGGTTAGCTTCCCATCATTATGTATTTTAAAACTACTTAACCCAGGAGTTTCTTCTAAACCGCCTATGAAAAGGTACGATGCTTTTTTCATGTGAACGACCTGTAACGTAATAGCTGTTCCTAAATATGTTTTATCGTTGTCTTCAACTAAAGCAACACGTTCTAAAGATCCGTTGTTTAAAATTTTAAATGTTTCAATGACATTGCCGTGCTTGTTAGCCACAAAAAGAAAATCTGTTCCATTAATACGGTCTGCAACCATACCTCGAGCAGGACCTTTTTTCATATAAAGTTCATGGTTGCTTATTGGGGTTAGAATACCTTCTTTATCTAAACTATAGACATCAATATTACCTACGCCACCTGCAAATACATAATGAGAGCCGTCTTTCTCGTAACTAGTTACAGAAACTGTGTTTTTTCCAGATATACTTTTGAAGTCTTTTCGGTAAAGCATGACATCATCAGATATCTGGGAGAAGCTTATTTGTGATAACACTAAAAGGCCAAGAAGAAGTATGTTTTTTAAAAGATTCATGTTTTTAGTTTTTTAAGTTATTTAAAATAGCATTTGCTCCTGCAATGGCAATATCTCGATCTTGTTCTATAGTGCCACCACTAACACCAATAGCTCCAATAATATTTTTATTTTGATTTATTATCGGGATTCCTCCGGGGAATGTAATTAAGCCACCATTAGAATGTTCAATGTTATAAATAATTCCTCCTGGTTGACTAAGTTTTCCTAAATCGCCTGTAGCTATATTGAAGTAGCGTGATGTTTTTGCTTTTTTTATAGCAATGTCAATACTGCCAAGAAACGATTCGTCCATTCTTATAAACGATTTTAAGTTTGCGCCAGCATCAACTACGGCAATGTTAACGAGAACATTTAATTCTTCTGCTTTTTGTTTTGCTATTAAAAGCGCTTTTAAGGCATCATTATGTGTAATATCATTTGATATTTGAGCATTTGCCAAACTTGATGTTAATGAGACCATAATTAGAATGACACAAATTTTAAAATGTTTTAATGAATTCATTTTTCTGATTTTTTATGAATTACAAAAATTAGAAACCATTAATAGAAAACAGTTGAACAAGTTCAACATGTAAAAAAATATTATTAAATTAAGATTGCCTTTTTATCTTACTTAAAAATTCGTGCCGAATACCAAGGTAACCTGCTATTTGTTTATCTGTAAGTTTTGATGCAATGTCTGGATACTTTTCAATAAAATGCAAATATCTTTCTTTTGCTGTGAATGAATGATTATTTATTAATCGCCTTTGCCATGAAACCAGAGCTTTTTGAGACATAATTCTAAAAAGTTTTTCAACCTTCGGAAACCTATCGTATAGCGCTATTTTATCTTGCTTATTAATTAAAAGTACCTTACTATCTTCTAAAGCTTGCATATTTAAGTTAGAAGGAATTTGGTTCATAAAACTATCAATATCCATTAGCCACCAATCTTTAGCGGCAAAGTATAAAGTGTTCTCATTACCTTTTTTATCGATAATGAATATTCTGAAACAACCTTCTAAAACAAAACCTTCGAATTTGCATATTTCACCTTGGGTTAACAAGAATTCCTTTTTTTTAATGGATTTGGAGTGAAATAGTTGGGTGAATTCTTCTAATTCTGTTTTAGAAAAAGCTACATTTTTAGTTATATTTTTTATTAATAAATCGTTTATCATTAAAAGCGTAGTTCTAAATTTTTATATCACTATGTATTCATGTTATATTTTTTTGATGTACGCATAGTATACTGTGTTATTTTGTTCTGTTTTATCTAAAAAATTAGCTGTAAACTTAGTTTTTCCTGCTTTTAATGAAACGGTAAATGTGGTTGATAGATCAGTTTCATTTACAACCTTTTCTAATTTAAGTTGATTGTCAAACTCAATGGTAGCTTTTACAAAACTCAAGTTTTTTCCTTTTGGAATATCGTTTTCCAAACCGGGTAGTTCTTCTTTTGTTATAGCAGGTGTTGTTGCATTTATAGCTAAATTTGATTCTATAGGATAACGTCTTAAAGACACCTCGTAATTGCCGCTTTTTAAAATATCGACACTCCAGTACCCATTACCAATTACACCTTCTCTAATATAAATTTGGTTCCAAGGATAAGCGCCCGATTCTGCATGAATATCATGCGCAGTAAGTGTTATTGGGTTCTCATGTTCTGAACCTAGTTTAAAGTAAACTTCTTTATCAAAATCTTTAGAAACTTGCGTCCACCAGTTTTCATAAAAGGCTTTCATTTCATTTACTTTTTCAGGATGTTTAGCTGCAATATCATTTTGCTGTCCTTGATCTGTAGAAATGTTATATAGTTCTTTTCCGTTTATCAATCTCCAATTTCCTTGCATAACGGCAGAGTTTTTCCATTTTTTAGGATGTTGAACACGTTGCGAATCTGTTACTAGCATTCTGTTTTTTAAAGTGTCTTTTCCTCTTAAAAGTGGCACTAAACTTTGTCCGTCTAAAGGTTGATGGTTTTTTGGTAAATTAATGCCACACAAATCTGCTAAAGTGGGCATAATATCTAATTGTGCGGTTAATGTATTTATATCTTTAGGCGTTGTGATTTTTCCGTTTTTCCAATGAATAAAAAACGGGACCCTATGTCCACCTTCATATTCGCTTCCTTTGGTACCACGCATATCAGCATTAAACCCTGTAATCCTGCCTTTTTTATTGTAATACCCAGAAGAGGTACCATTATCGGTCATGAAAATAAGAATTGTATTATCGGCTACATTTAATTCTTTCAGTTTGTTTCTTAGTTTACCAAAATTATCATCAATATTGGTAATCATTCCGTAAAAACGTTTTTGGGTATCTGCTAAAACATCTTTACCTAAATCTTTATATAAATTGTAATATTCCGTTGGCACATTGTATGGACCATGTGGAGCATTTGGAGCGATATAGCAGAAAAAAGGATTGTCTTTATTCTTCTCTATAAAGTTTAGAGCTTCGTTGAAAAACAAATCTGTGCAATAGCCCTGATATTTTTGAGGTTTTCCGTTATGAAAATAAGTGTCGTTAAAATAGGTGTTGTTCCAATAATCTGGAGTTTGTTGAACGCCACCGCCACCGTGCATTACGGTTTCTTGAAAACCTCTATCTTCGGGTCTAAACGGGTAGTTGTCTCCCAAATGCCATTTTCCAAAACCACCGGTTTTATAACCAGCTTCGGCAAACATATTGGCCATAGTTTTTTCATTTTCTCTCAACAACGACCAGCCGCCAACGGTATGCCAAACTCCTGTGCTATTGGCGTATCTAGCCGTCATTAATCCTGATCGAGTAGGAGCGCAGGTAGGGCCCACATGAAAATTAGTTAAATGATAGCTTTCTTTGTGGAAGTTATCAATATTTGGTGTTTTTATAATTGTATTTCCATGTGCACCAACATCTCCGTAACCTTGATCGTCGGTAACAATAAGAATAACGTTCGGTTTAGATGTGTTTTCGGTTTGGGGATTCTGCTTATTTTTAACACCACAACTTGTAATGATTAAAAAACAGACTAAAACTTTTATAATTTTCATCTTATTGATTCTCAGTTTAGTTTTCAATATTTAATATCACAGAGCTTACAAATCCCCCAGTATCAGGAAAAGTTAATTCTACTGTGTTATTTCCGTTTTTAGTGTTTTTTATATTTGTAGGAATTGGGATAACTCCAAAGAACTGTTCTCTTCCTGCTTGGTCGTACCCTGCCCAATTAGATGGCACATCTACAGTTATTCCATTAATTTTAACAGTAGGTTTTTTACTTAAATTATGAGCTCTACCAAGTCCCATTTTTATTGTGGCATTACCTTTTTTACTTGTTTTTACATGCCCAATAGTAAAAGTTATTGGTTGTTTTGCTGTAATAGGTTGTAAGCAGGTGTTTGAATAATTATTAGTTTCGGTAACCGAGTTTGTAAATTTGGTAGGATTAATATCATAATCTAAAATTATGGTTTCGCCTGCTTGTAAAGTGATTTCTGATAATGTGTTTTTTTCTTTAACATACAGAAGCTGTGGTATTCCATTTTCTGAAATAAAAGAGCGTCTAATAGTTAAATTTTTAATTAGCGCCTTGCTTTGTTTTAGATAATCTAGATTTATAGTTTGCTCATTGTCTGCTAAATTATTGATGGCGACATACGCTTTTTCTTTTTCACTAAAAGCATTTACCTGAATATCAGGGTTGTTAGATGTTGTGTAAATCCTATTACCATTAACATCCTTCCATAATTCCCAAAACTTTTTTAGATGGGTGTATTCATAAGTTTCGTTTTTAGTTTTTCGTATTAATACCCATGGGTAAGGGTGGCCTTTTTTGTTTTCTTCAGATTTATAAAACCATGCTGCTTTACCAGTAATAAAAGGAACAGCTTTTAATAAACGGTCTGGTTTATCCAAAAGGGACATTAATATTTTGTTGTAAGACATTAGGCATACACCATTAAGTTCTGGCGAATATGGTTTGCCTTGTAATCCTTTTGCTGTAAAACCATATTCTGAGATTAAATGTGGTTTTACTTTACCCCATTTTTGATAGCTGTAAGATTCAATTAAATCTAGAATAGCTTCAGAGTTGCTACCAGATCTATAATTAAAACTGCCTTCAACATTTCTACCATCGTAAATATGAGTTGCAAAAAAGTCCATGTTTTCACCAGCCAAATCCATAAAAACTTTCATTCTTGTATTCCAAATGGCAAAATTATTTTTGTCATATTCTGGCCATGCTGCACTATAACCTCCAACAAGTATATTGGGAACTTTTGCTTTAACTTTTTCGGCAACTATTTTGTGAAATTTAGACATTTCGATAATGACGTCGTTTGTTTCTTGGTAAGTTTTAACAAAGTCTTTAGCGTGTACAAAAGGTTCATTCATTACTTCATAATATTTAGGCATTACAGGGTATGCGTGTTTAATGTATTCTGCATTAAATGCTGCTGCTTTTTGGTAATCTCCTTTATATTGAAATGCTTCTCTTGGATGGTTTGTAATGATTAGATCTTCGGTTTTATACTTGTTATAGAGAAGTGCTTTTTTATATCTATTAGAATTGGTTATACCTAAATTTTGTGCATTTTCAATAGATAAATTATTTTTATTGATTTTTGAATAGGGGCGTGGGCCTCCAAAAGTTCTTCCAAACTTAATGCCTAAATCATCGAATAAATATTCGGGATTATCTGCTAATCCATTATCCGTATAAGACCCATGCATTGCAAAGTATTTTTCTCTATTTAATTCGCTTTCAGAACCTATAAATTTTTGAGTAGTAAAATCTATATTAACTGTGTTGTTTTGAGAAAATCCTACTAATGCTATTAGATAGATAACAAAAAATAAATGATATTTTTTCATAATTGTTTTTTATTTAGTTAAACGACTTATGATGTTTTTACATAGTTACTACTGATAAAAGCCATAAAAACGACTTTCCTAAACATCATTACTTTATTTGTTTTAGTATGAAACCATTTAGCCATAATGTTCCTTTGGCATTGATACTTTTAAATTTTAAAGTAACAGCTTCAGAGCCATTTGATGTAAAGGTTGATTGTATTGAAATTGGTTTACGCTCACCACTGCTAGAATTATCATAATAATTCACAATATGATCGTCGGATGTGCGTGTAAAACTTCCATCTACATCTTCAATAGTAACTTCTATGTCGTTGGTTAATTTAATATCCGTTTTTCTGGCATGGTGAAAGGTTTCTATAGCATATTTACCAGCTTTTAAGTTCGTTAGTTTTAGAGTGATTTCTCCTTTTTCAACAAATACACCATCGGTACCTACAAAACTTAAATCACCAATCATACTCGTGCCGTTTCCTAACCAATTTATATTTTGATCTGCACTTATTTCTACTTGTGTATTGGTTTCTTTTAAGTTGTATTTTAATTCGTTCTTAGAGTTGCCTGTCCATTCTTGCCATTCAAATTGCACCAATTGTTTATCGCCACCAATATCTACGCGTTCTATTGGATAGTCGAAAATAGGTTGAGCTTGGTTTGTAATTTCGTTGGTGTTAAATTTTACGGTATTAATTGTTGCTTTTCCTGACTTTAAGCCTTTCGCTTTTGCAGTAATGGTTATGGTACCTGTTGCATTAGTTCCTTTTACATAAATAGCGGCTACACCATTGTACACTAGAGCAGGATTAGCATAAATTTTTCCATTATCAATTATTTCGCCAGCGCCAGATATTGAGAACTGAACTTCGTTTTTTGTGGTGGTAACGACTTCGCCATTTTCATCTAGAATAGAAGCGTATACCAATCTAATATCCGATCCGCCTGCATAAAATGGTTGATCTGTGATGTTATATTCAACTTTTATATGATGTGGTTTGCCTTCTTTTTGTCTTGTAAATTCAGTTACTTTTTCTCCGTTTGAATATCCAATAGCTTTTAAGGTGCCTTTTTTCCAATTATGTTTGAATGTAAATGAAGGATGATTTAAATTGGTTTTTGTAACATCATTATCCGGTAATTGTCTTGCTATTAGTGTTCCATCTTGATATAATTCTACTTCTTGACAGTTACTGAAAACTCTAACTTTTCCGTCTTTTGAAGCTGTTTCATCTGCAATATGAACTATTGGTTTTTTTACAAGTTCTGATTGATACCAGTAATAAACTGGCTTCGGGACTCTATAAGGAGACAGCACGCCATAAGTGGTCATGAAATCTCGCGACCATTGATCATCGATAATATCGGGTTGTAAATGATTGTAATCTGCACCTAACCAGGTAATGGCAGCAAAATTATTTTTATTACCTTTGTATCTTGAAATATGAAATTGATTGACTTCAGCATTTGGAGAACTACCATGTTCCATAACCATAGTAAACGCACTCTCTGGGAATTCTGTTCTTCTATAATCCATTGTGGCATGAACATCTGTAATACCTTCATTTTTTGGACCATCCCATGGCGCAGAAGCCGAGGCTGTTAATCTAAAAGGGTCTTCTTCTTTGGCAACAGTTTGCATTCTAGGTACAGGACCTCGGTGGTTAATTCCTGCTCCCCAAACAATAATTGAAGGATGATTTCTATGGTTACGAATCATGGTTCTGGTTGCTTTTTCTAAGTTTTCGAACCAAGTATCATCGCCCCATTCAATCCAAGTAGATGGTTCTTCATAAACAAAAATCCCTAATTCATCACAGGCATTAATAAAAGCATCATCTTGTGTGTAATGTGATAATCTTATAATGTTCATTCCTGCTTTTTTATACTGTAAAGCTTCATTATAATGAAACGAATTTGGAACAGCATCTCCAATATTAGGGTAACTTTGATGGCGATTGGCACCTACTAAAAAAAGTGGTTCTCCATTTAAAACGAAACCTTTGCCTTTTTCTAAAGAAAATTTTCTGAATCCGAATTTGTTTTCTACAAAATCTACAGGTGTTTCTTCGTTATAAATAACAGAATTTACACGGTATAAATATGGTGTATCTGGAGACCATAAATGATAATCTTCTTCAACCGTTGCAGATTGTCTAAATGTATATGATGAGTTTGCAGCAATAGTTACTTCTGAAATGAGCTTCTTAATTACAAAACCATCTTTATTAATAATATTGGTTACTATTTTACTGTTTATATCTGTTGAATTTTCATTTTTTACAGTGGTTTTAATAGTAACTGTACCGTTGTTTCTGTTTACAGTTGGTGTTGTGATGTGTACACCTGCATCAAAATTTTCCCAATTGAAATTGACATGTAGTTTGTTAGTGGTTACTAAGTAAACATCTCTGTAGAGTCCTCCAAATTTTACATAATCTGTTCTATGAGGATCGGGAGCAATAGTTTGGTTATAGGTGTTATCTGCTTTTATTGCAATAGTATTTTCTTGTCCGAATTTTACAAAATTGGTAATATCAAAATGAAAAGGAGTATAGCCATTTACAGTATAATTACCCACTTTTTCTCCATTAACCCATAACTCTGTTGCGTTATGTACGGCTTCAAACTCTAAAAATATTTTTTGAGAAGTATTAGCTTCAATCTTCAGTTTTTTTCTATACCAACTAATATCTCTTAAATAGTTTTCTTGTACCCAAGTTTCTTTAATACTATCCAGCTCATAAGAAACTAATTGCGGGTTATGTGGTACAGAAACATCTTCCCAATTACTATCATCAAAGTTTATGCTTGTTGGTTTCGCTTTAAGATCTCCTAAATGGAATTTCCATCCTAAATTTAGGTTTGTTTTTGTCCTGTCTCCAGCCTCAAAACCTTTTGGTAAATTATTACTTTGGGCAAAATTAAGATGACCAATTAGAAGTCCGATAATTAAGAATTTGATTTTCATTTTTTGTTGTATAAAATTTATCCATACCAAAAATATTTATTCTTATCTCGTGCGGTAATTAGATATGGATAGAATGATAGAACATATGGTCTAAAATGAAAAAAGGCTTTGAATTTTCATCCAAAGCCTTTCTTATTAATACTATTTTTTAGTTTATTTTAATTCGAGTTCTTTAATTTCAATGTCGGATTTACCTCTTAATTTGTGGTAGGCTGCAGTCAATTCAGCTAATTTGTCTTTGTTAGTATTTGCTAAATCATTTTTCTGAGCTCTATCTTCTTTTAAATTATAAAGTTGATATTCATTAGAAATTCCTAATTCAATGTTTACTTGCTTATTCACAGGCTTTCCTTCGTAAGGCGGAATTAATACCCAGTCTCCACTGCGTAATGCTGTTTTTTGACCAGCTTCTAAAATTAAATTTTTTCTACCTTGGTTAGATTTTCCTAAAAAGGCATTTAATAGTTGTTCACTATCATCTGTTTTTTCAGTGCTACCAGTTAAATGGGCTAAAGAGCTAAATAAATCTAATTGGCAAACTACAGCATCTGATACCGTTGGCTCAATAGTTCCTTTCCAGTATGTAATAAATGGCACATGTGTACCTGCATCAAACAAGCTATATTTCCCACCTCTTAAACCTCCGGTAGGAGAGTGGTTTCCTAATTTCTCTACAGCATCATCATTATATCCATCATTTAATACCGGGCCATTATCACTAGATAAAACAATAAGTGTATTTTCTAAGATTTCTTCTGTTTCAAGAGTTTTAATGAATTCTCCAATAACCCAATCGGCCTCTAAAATAACATCGCCACGTGGTCCCATACCAGATTTTCCAACAAAGCGTGGGTGTGGTGTGCGTGGTACATGTGGTTGTTGTAAGGCATAGTATAAAAAGAATGGATTTTCCTTATGTTTTTTTACATAGGTTTGCGCTTCTTTTAAAAAGTGGTCTGCCATGTCTACATCGTTCCATTTTGCAGCTTCGCCACCTTTCATGTATCCAATTCTAGGTATTCCGTTTACAATGCTGTTATTATGGCCGTGGTGCCATTCCATAGATAAAAGTTCTGGATTATCTTTTCCTGTAGGCTCTCCTTCAAAATTTGTTTTGTAACTAATTTCAATAGGATCGTTAGGATCTAAACCGTCTACATGACCATTTCTTATATACACAGTTGGCACTCTATCTTGTGTTGCAGCCATAATATACGATTCTTCAAAACCAACTTCATTTGGTCCAGGAGACACGCGTTCATTCCAATTTACATTTCCTCTACCTAAACCTAGATGCCATTTACCAACGATAGCAGTTTGATAGCCTTGTTGCTTTAACATTTTAGGAACTGTAGTTTGTTCTGTACTTATAATTAATGGAGCTGTACCTGGTAAAATAGCAGCATCTTTATTCCTCCATGGATATATACCTGTTAAAATCCCGAAACGGCTAGGAGTACAGGTTGCTGATGTTGCATAACCGTTTGTAAAACGTACACCACCATTGGCTAATTTATCGATGTTGGGCGTAGAGATTTCTGTTGCTCCATTTGCGCTGATGTCACCATAACCCAAATCATCCAAATAAATGAAAACAATATTTGGTTTGGTTTCTGTTTTTTGAGGTGCTTCTTGCTTCTTTTCGTTTTTACAGCTTACGGATAAAGCAAGCGTAATTATCATAATAGAGCATTTAAAAAATGTTGGTTTAAATAGTTGAATCATAAAGAAATAGCTTTAGTTTGAGTTTGTTGATTTTTTTCTAGTGTGTTCCCATCTTTTTTCTTCTTTAAGCACATTTTCTGCATGTGGATCAAGCCAGTTAGGATCAATATTTTTAGCATCCCATTTTTTATAAGCAGCTTCTAGATTGGCTATGATTTTTGAATTACCATCCGAAATATCATAACGTTCTAAACTGTCCTTTTTTAAATTAAACAGTAGGGTTTTGTTTTTATAAGCACTCTTGTATAGTTTGTAATCTCCTTTTCTTACTGCATATTCAAAGTTTCCAGAAGACCTCCAAAAAAGTTCATCGTGTGGTGCCGATTTTACTTTATTTGTAATGTATGGTAATAAATCTACTCCATCTAGTTGTTTTTCTTTTTTGGCCTTAGCTCCAGCCGCATTTAAGAATGTAGGAAATAAATCTAGAGATGATACAATATTTTGATAATGTTGATTTTCTTTAATTTTCTTTGGCCAAGTCATGAAAAAGGGCACTTTTATACCGCCTTCAAATAACATCCCTTTATGACCTCTATATGGTCTGTTATCTGCATGTTCAATTCTACCGCCATTATCGCTTAAAAATACAATAATAGTATTGTCTTTAATATTATTGGCTACCAAAGTAGAATCTATTCTACCAACATTATTATCAACAGCGTTTACCATGGCAGCATAAATACTTCTACCAGCGTATTCAATATGTTTTGTTTTTTCTAGATATTCTCTAGTTGCTTGATCTGGCGAATGAGGTGCATTATAGGCTAAATACATAAAAAAAGGTTTGTCATCTTTTTTAGAAATATACTTAATAGCTTCATCTGTAAAATCGTCAGTAAGGTACTTTAATTCGTTTTCAGGAACAACCTTACCATTTCTATATATGGTTTGAATATCATTTTTAGATTTCCCCCAATAGTTCATGCCGCCTCCAGGAAAACCAAACCAATGATCGAAACCTTGATTAGGAGGATATAAATCTGGATGATCTCCAAGATGCCATTTTCCAATAGCACTAGTTCTATAGCCTTGTTCTTTTAATGCTTCAGACATCATTTTTTCTGATAAAGGAGTTCCTACTGTTGCATCATTTTCTTGATGATAAGGCATGTTACAATCATGACCAAAACGAGCTTGATAGCGCCCCGTTAATAAACCAGCTCTCGACGGACTGCAATACGGGTGAGATACGTAGCCGTTTGTAAATACAACACCTTGAGAGGCTAACCTGTCTAGATTTTGCGTAGGAATGTCTGTGCTGCCATTAAAACCAACATCGGCCCAACCTTGATCGTCGGTTAGGATCACAATAATGTTAGGTTTGTCTTGACCAAATGTATTATTTATGGAGGTAAATAATATTAAAAATAAAAGGCCTAATGTTCTTTTTCTGAAATTCATTTTTACTTAGTGTTTACAATAATGTTATCTACCTCTAAACCATTAGAAGTTGCTTTTATATTTATAGTTCCTGCTTCTTCGGTGCCTTTAATAATTGCTAAACATTTACCGTAGAAAGCTTTGATGTGATTTTCTTTAAATGATTCTAATGATGCAGAGTTACCATTCCCCACAGATTCTAAAACACCATTTCCGGTTATTTCAAAATTCACTAGGTTTTCAGCATTCGGGCATAAGTTACCATCCTTATCTTCAATTCTAACGGTTATAAAAGACAAGTCTTTTCCGTCTGCATCGATTTCAGTTCTATCAGCTATTAATCTGATTTTAGCAGGTTTTCCAGCTGTTTTAATTTCTTTGGTAGCAGCAACTTCACCGTTTTTATAAGCAACCACTTTAATGCTACCCGGTTGGTAAGGCACATTCCAAGACAATCTGTATTTTGACTTAAACATACCTCTTTTAAATCCGTACCCTGAATCTAAAAAGCCTCTGTATTCTGTGTGCACGTCGGTTAAATCTTTTCCTTTTACTCTTTTTCCGTAAGATTTTCCGTTTACAAATAGTTCAACTTCATCACAATTGGTATAGGCGTAAACAGGAATAGTTTCTCCCTTTTTAGCTTCCCAATTCCAGTGAGGTAAAACGTGAACCATTGGTTCTGTTGTCCATTGACTTTGGTATAAATAAAATCTATCTTTTGGAAATCCACATAAATCTACAGGAGCAAAATAAGAGGCGTGAGATGGCCAATCGTCATTCCAATAACCATTGGTTGTATTATCTCGACCACCATAAGGCGTTGGTTCTCCTAAATAATCAAAACCTGTCCAAATAAACTCTCCTAAAGAATGTGGATTTGCTTCTTGAGCAGCAAATTCAACATCTGGAGAATATGCCCAAGATGGTCCAACAGTAACATCGTAACTAGAAACCTGGTTGGTTTCCTTTTTAACCTTGTAATCTAAGGGTATATCGTAATAACCTCTTGTACTGGTTTGAGAAGATGTTTCAGATCCATAAAAAATCATATCCGGGTTTTGTTCTCTAATTTCACCGTAATATGCCGGTTTGTAGTTTACACCAACAACATCAATTTGATACGCTAATTTATTTGTAAATGATGCAGGATAGTAATTAAAACCAGCAGTTGTTGGTCTAGTGTTATCTTCATCATGGCAAATATCATTAAGCATTTTTGCTATTTTCCAACCATCTGGTTTACCTTGCTCTAAAATTTCGTTACCAATACTCCACATAATAACAGAAGGATGATTACGATCTCTTTTTATCATATCTCGTAAATCGGTTTCTGCCCATTCATCAAAATAATTACTGTAGCCATTAGGTACTTTTGGTAGTTTCCATTCATCAAAAGCTTCATCAATAACAACAATACCTAATCTATCGCAAACTTGTAGCATTTCTGTAGATGGCGGGTTATGACTTGTTCTTAGAGCATTAGCGCCCATAGATTGCATAATTTGCATTTGACGCTCTGTAGCTCTATAATTTACAGCGGCTCCTAGAGGTCCTAAATCGTGATGCATACAAACACCGTTTAGTTCTACAGCTTTTCCGTTAAGGTAAAAACCTTCTTTTTTAAATTCAATTTGTCTAATACCAAATTCTGTTTCAAACTCATCTACAACGTGACCATCAATTTTAACTCGGCTAATGGCTTTGTATAAATTAGGAACACCAATATCCCAAAGTTTTGGGTTGCTTACTTCAATGTCTTGAATTTGTTTTCCTTCGGAATTTTTTTCTAGTTGAATAGTTTGAGTAGATACCGCAACACTATTATTTTCTGTATCTAAAATAGTTGTCTCTAAAGTAGCTTCCGTATTAGAATCTGTTGCGTTTTTTATTTTAGTTTCAATTTTAACAGTTGCTTGTTCTGCAGTTGCGTTTGGCGTTGTAATATAGGTTCCCCATTGCGGAATATGTACGGCATTGTTTATTTTTAAGCGTACATTACGATAAATACCAGCACCAGGATACCATCTTTCCGATAGGACTTCTGGAGCACATTGTACTGCAATAACGTTATCTTCTCCAAACTTGATATGCGGTGTTAAATCGTACTCAAAACCACTATAACCATAATGCCTTTTACCAACATTGTGGCCATTAATAAATACGGTAGAATTATCCATTACACCATCAAATTCTATAGAAATTTGCTTGTTTTTATGGTTAGAATCAACAGTAAAATGTTTTCTATACCAAGCAATGCCATCTATTGGTAAACCGCCATTTCGGGCATTGTGCTTATTATCAAAAGGACCTTCAATAGCCCAATCGTGTGGTACATTTAATTTTCTCCAACTACTATCATCTAAAGTGATGCTTTCACCTTGAGGAATAGTGTCTTTTTTAAATAACCAATTCTTGTTAAAGTCTTTATCGGCAATTAACGTTGGTTTGTTCTCATTACATGAAAACATAAATAGAATTAAAATGAATACTAATATTTTATGAAATTGCATAATTCAATTAGGGTTTAAAATTTAATCGATTTTGGATTTTTTATTGTTGTTTTTAAGTCTGAAGGCAATAAATAGAATTGATATTGATATGTACCAGGTTTTATTAAATATTCGTCGTGAGGTTCAGCACCTGGAGACCAAGTATCATCGCCACCCACACCTGTTTGATTTAAATCGATGTTGACAGTAAAAACATCTCTATTAACTAATTCGTTGGTGTGTTTTGCTTCTTGTAGATTTTGTGTGCTATATGGTATTACACTAAAATTTAGTTTGTCTTTACCAGAAACTAACACCGATTTACCTTTTGGGTTTTCTAGTTTAAACCAACTTATTTCTGTACGGTTTCCGTATTCTTCTGGATAAACATATTGGTAATTCATGCTGTTTACATTTCCAGAATACAAACCAACATGTGCACCATAACTTCTATCTGCATAATTTGGTTGTGGTCCTTTGCCTAAATACGTTACGTTTTGGAATGTATTCGGGATATCGAATTGCATACCTATACGCGGTACATTTGGGGCTCCATGGTTAATTTTAGCGGTGTATGATACTTTTACTTGGCCATTTCCTAAAATGGTGTATTGTAAATTAACTTCCGTTTTTGGTTTTTCAATGGTACCTAGAACATCTATTATAGCTTTTCCGTTTTCATTTTTAACAACCGTAACTTGTTCAGCTTTAAATTGATCGCCAGCATGCATCCAATCTAATTCGTTTTGTTTTTTAGTTGCTTTTCTATATGCTTCATCATTTTCTGTTTCAGCTCTCCAAAAGTTTAATTTTAAAGGTGAAGACATTAATGATGTGCCTTTAGATATATATGAAGTGATATAACCGGATTCTCTATCTATTTGAAGTTTAATGTTTTTGTTTTCAACAGTTAAAGCGTTTTCTTTATCAATGATGTTTAAAGCTGAGGCGCTTTTTACGGTGGTAGCTTCTTTAACAGTATAATTTAATTTAAACTGTTCATTAAAAACGATATAGCCTTTTTTAGCCCATAATTCATTTGATTTTAGCTTACCTTCAATATTGAAATAATAAGCACTAGCTGCATTTAATTTCGGCTTTTTGTAGCTTATTTTTAATGCACTAGTTTTAAAAGGAGCTGTTGTTAATTGGTCTATCGTTCCTTGTTTTATAACCACACCATTTTCTGTTATATTCCAAGACAACTCGTATTTAGATAAGTTGATGGCATGATGTCTGTTTAAGATTTTAAACTCACCTTTTTGAGCATCTATTTCAGAAATTTCTACAGGTTGATTTACTTTTTTACATTCGTACATGGCTGGTTTTGGTGTTCTGTCTGAAGCTATAACGCCATTTATACAGAAACTTCCTGAGTTTGGTTTATCTCCAAAATCGCCGCCATAGGCTAAGAATTCAACACCGTTTTCATCTGTTTTCACAATGCCTTGGTCGATCCAATCCCAAATATAGCCACCTAAAGCTCTGTCGTTTTTATAAATAACATCCCAATATTTTTTCATGTTACCAGTTGAATTCCCCATAGAATGAGCATATTCACACATTACAACAGGTCGGTTATCAATTGGACTTGTATGGTCTATTAAATCTTGTAAGTCTTGTGGTGAAGGGTACATTCTACTTAGCATATCTACCCAAGATGGATCTGTTGGGTTGCCTTGGTTTTTCTTAAAAAACTTTTGTTTGTAGTCTGGATGAGAGGGATCACCTTGGGCACCTTCATAATGAATATAACGTGTTGGGTCAAAATCTTTAATCCAACCAGACATGGCCGCATGATTTGGCCCCATTCCAGACTCGTTACCCAAACTCCACATTACTATACTTGGGTGGTTTTTATCACGTTCCACCATTCTAATAGCACGCTCTAAGTAAGCTTGAGCCCAACTTGGCTCATTTGCTAATTTCCCACGAATACCATGTGTTTCTAGATTTGCTTCATCCATAACATAGATTCCGTATTTATCACATAAATCATAAAAATAAGGATCGTTAGGGTAGTGGGAGGTGCGTACGGCATTGAAGTTAAATTGCTTTAATAGTTTAACATCGGTTTCTATATCTGCTCTAGATACCGTTTTTCCGTTTTTCATGTTATGATCGTGTCTATTAACACCAATCATTTTTACAGAATTTCCGTTAACTAAAAATCTGCCTTTATCATCAATTTCAATTTCTCTAAAACCAACTTTTGTACTAGAGTATTGAATGGTGTTTCCTTTATCGTCTTGCAATTCAAATAAAAGTGTATACAAATATGGATCATCAGAAGACCATTTTCTAGGCGATTTAACTTCAGTTTCAATTAAACCGAAATAGACATTATCACGCTGCGGATATCTTTCTCCAAAATAATCTCCTAATTTTAATGCGTTGTTATTGCCAACTGTATAGCCTTCAGCATCGATTAGTTTGGTTGTTAAGGTCCAATTATCAACCGTAGTTTTTAAAGGATTATCTCCAAAATGGCCTACTTTTTCAATATACTTATCTGTAATATTGGCTATAAAATCTGGTCTTATTTGTAATAAAGCATTATTGTAAGCGTCATCGAATTCTGTTCTAACAAAAAAGTTAGATAAACGTACTTTAGGCACGGCTTTTAAGTAAACTTCTCTTTCAATACCACTCATGCGCCAATGGTCTTGTGCTTCTAAATAACTACCGTCGCACCATCTATAAACTTTAACAGCAATTGTATTTTTACCTTTTTTGATGTTTTTAGTGATATTAAATTCTGATGGTAAACGCGTGTCTTCACTATAACCAACAAACTCACCATTTATCCAAACATAGAATGCAGAAGATACGCCTCCAAAATGAAGAATGATATCTTGTTCATTCCAAGACTCATCGATTTCAAAAGTTTTAATATAGTGTCCAACAGGATTATCGGAGTTATTTATATATGGGAAATCACTAAAAAACGGATAAGTTGAATTCGTGTAAATAGGAGTCCCGTAACCTCTCATTTCCCAGTTTGATGGTACATCTATGGTTTTCCATTTGGATGTATTATAGCTTGTTTCTTGAAAAGAATTAGAGGCTTCAGCAGGCGTAGCCACCCATTTAAATTTCCAATCGCCGTTTAATGTTTTATATTGGCTAGAAGCTTCTCTTTCTCCAGAAATAGCTTGGGCTTCATTATCAAAATTATAAAAAGTTGCGGTTGCCGGAAGCCTGTTAATTTGATTAACCTTCGGGTTCTCCCAATCATTTTGCTGAGCAAAAACAGAGAAGGATAGAATAAATATTAAAAAGCTTAATTTAAATTTTTGCATGGGTTATTTATAAAAATTTATAATGTTTTATTTAAAGCCGAAATGTCTAATGGATCGTCCATGTCTTTTTGAAGCTTTAATAGTTGATTGAATAATGTTTTTACGCGTTCTCTTTGTTCAGGGTTTTTAGAAATGTCATGTATTTCCTCGGGATCTTTTTTAAGATCGAATAACAATACTTTTTCAATTTTAGGGTATACCAAAAGTTTATATCCGTCTTTTCTAATCATCCTTTGGGCATCTTTATAAGCACCGTAAATAGCATGGTAATTACTAGTTTTCTTAGCACCTTTGGCAATGTCTAAAAAAGTATTAAACTCAATATACTTTGGTTTTTCTACACCTGCAATATCTAGTGAAGTGGCCATGGCATCTTGCAAATACACATCTACATTTGTTTTTTTATTCTTAGGGATATCTGGTCCTAGAATTATCATTGGTGGTCTAATACTATGGTCAAATAAGCTTTGTTTTCCTATTAAACCATGTCTTCCCATAGCTAAACCATGATCTGCAGTGAAAATAATATAGGTGTTGTCCATTTTACCAGAAGCTTTAAGCGCTTCAATTATTTTACCTATTTGTGCATCTACGTGTGTAATACTCGCGTAATATTCTTTGGTATGTGTTTTTACAGCTAATTCAGTTCTTGGAAATGGCGCTAAGGCTTCATCTCTAACATTTATACCGCTAGCAATATCCTCATTAAAAGGGTACTTTGGCAAATAACTTTCAGGTAACGATATGTTATCTAAGTTATACATATCAAAATACTCTTTTGGTGCTTGCCTTGGATCGTGAGGGGCATTAAAAGCTAAGTACATAAAAAAGGGATTGTCTTTAGTTTTTGCTTCATCTATAAAAGATATAGCATCATCTTTTAATACTTCACTCCAATGTGTTCCGCCTTCCCAAAAACCACCTTTAGACGTGTCAAAAGACCTCCAAGTGGTGTCGTTAATAGATTTTGGTCGGTTATAACCATTAGGCATAATAGCCTCGTAATCTGGATTTTTTGTTTTAGATAGCGAATCGAATTTTGCAACCATTTTCCAATGATCCCAAGTGTCTTTTGGCATTCCCGGACGCACATGTTTGGTATGTTGAAAAACCTGGTTTGCAGGTGCATCTACATGCCATTTCCCTGTCATGTATGTATCATAACCATTTGTTTCTAGAAGTTTTCCCCAGGTTTTATTTAAGGAGTCTTTTTTTATCCAATTTTTTCTGAAGTTATTTACATTCCAAACAGATCTACCAGAAATTAACATGGCTCTAGAGGCAGCACAAACGGCGCCACTCCAAGCTCCCATGTTGTAAGCATTTGTAAATGTGGTTCCTTCTTTAACCAACAAATCCATTGTTGGGGTTATTATTTCATTATTCCCAAGTGCATGAATAGAAGAGTAAGTTTGGTCGTCGGTAAAAATGAAGACGATGTTTGGCTTTACTTTAGAAGCTTCTTTTTCAACCTTTTTGTTACATGAAGAAATAGCAACTATTAAAAATAAAAAACAGATTTTAATTTTCATGTTTCACGTATAGAAATAAAATTAGTATTTTTTTTTTGATCACGAGTCTAATAGAGACTCGTGAGAAAACTTTTAGAAAAAGTTACAATACAAATTTGATATTTCTACATTTAAATGCGAATCACAGATGGTTTTTAAAGGGTAACAAATGTTTTAAGCATCTGTTTCCCCTTTTTTAGCATCATCAGAATCTGAAAGACTTATGTACTTGCTAGGGATAACTCCAAATTGCTTTTTAAAGCATTTAGAAAAGTATGAAGCCGTGTTAAAACCAGTCATATACATGATTTCTTTAACAGAAAGGTCGCTGGTTTCTAATAACTGTACAGCGCGTTTTAAACGAATATTTCTAATAAATTCACTCGATGAAAGCCCGGTAAGTTCTTTGGTTTTTAAATATAAGTTACTTCTACTCATATTCATTTCTTTTACAAACATTTCAACGCTAAATTCTGAATTCATCATGTGTTTTTCAACAATTTCAATAGCATTTTGAAGGAAAGATTCATCGGAAGATGTTACTGTAATCTCATTCGGTTGTAAAGTAATATCTCTATTAAAACGCTTTCTTAATTCTTCACGATGTTTTAAAATATTCGAAATTTTTAACTCCAAAAGTTCTAAATCAAATGGCTTTCTTATATAAGCATCTGCACCAGTCTTTAGACCTTCAATTTCTTTTTCTTGAGATGTTTTTGCGGTTAACATTACCACAGGAATATGACTAGTTTCTTGAGAGCTTTTAAGCTGATTACAAAATTCTATACCATCCATAACAGGCATAACTAAATCTGTAATTACAATGTTAGGCATAAATTTATTTGCTAATTCTAATCCTTTTAATCCGTTTTCTGCTTCGTAAACATAATACTTCTCTCCAAATCCTTTTTTAATGAAAGATCTAATATCTGCATTATCATCTATAATTAATAATATCGGCAGCTTAGATCGTGATCTCGATATGTTTTGGTCAACAATATCATTCATAAAACTTATGGCATGAGAGTCGGCATCTTCTTTAGTAAGGAAAGTGTTGGATTCAAAAACCTCATGAAAATTTGTTTCATTGTTCGTATTAAAATTTTCCTTGTCTTTTGGCAGCCATACTATAAATTTCGATCCATTTTCCGAATCGCTAATTACTTTTATAATGCCTTGGTGCAGTTCTACTAGATTTTTCGTGAAAGAAAGCCCAATACCAGTACCTTTTGTGTCTTTTTGTTTAGTGATACCTATTTCGGTATAAAAGCGCTCAAAAATATGTTGAATTCTATGTGCAGGTATCCCCGGACCAGAATCTTTAACTTGAATTACAATGTATTTAGATTGCTCTATATCCATTGAAATGCCTTCAGGTTCAATGAAATCTTCACCATCAAATATATCTAAGCTGATAGCACCTTCTTCCGGAGTAAATTTAAATGCGTTTGATAGTAAATTATTTATTATTTTTTCAACAGCATCAGGATCAAACCAAGTTAAAATGGAATGTTTTGAAGCATCTATTTTAAAAAAGATGTTCTTCTTTTTGCTTAAAAATTGAAAAGGTTCTCCTATTTCTTTTAGAAATTCAACAATATCACTTTTACTTAAATTCAGATTCATTTTACCCTGATCCATTTTTCTGAAATCTAATAATTGGTTTATTAACCTCAGTAAATAGTCGGTGTTTTTGCGCATAATTCCGTACTGGTCCTTGGTTTCCTTAGGACTGATGGTTTCGCCTTTTTTTATTAGGTAATCTAATGGACCTTTTATTAGGGTTAATGGCGTTCTGAATTCGTGCGATATATTAGTAAAGAATTCCAGTTTTAAACGGTGAATTTCTTCATTTTTTTCTTTCTCAAATTGGTTGAGTTCCAATTGATGCTTTTTAGCAGAACGTATAATAGTATACCTTCTATAAGCTAAAAGAAGACCTATAGCGATTAGCAAGTAAAGAAATTTAGCGGCATTGGTACGCCACCACGGTGGAATTACATTAATACGTAATTCTACAGGAGTTTCATCCCAAATATTATCATTGTTTGATGCCTTAACCTTTAGTGTATAAGTTCCTGGTTCTAAGTTGGTATATGTGGCGTATCGATTGTCTGATGTTGTGTAAATCCAGTCTTTATCAAAGCCTGCAAGTTTGTATGCGTATTTGTTTTTACTAGAGGCGGCATAGTGTAGTGCGGCAAATTCGAAGGAAAAACTATTTTCAATGTATTTTAATTCAATCTCGTCTATGGAGTTTATAGATTTGTTTAAAATTACGCGTCCGTTGATTTCTTCACCAATAGAAACGGGTTTGTTAAAAATAGAAAAGGCAGTAAGTACAGTTTCTGCTTTTATTTTGTTGCTAATAATGTCTTCTGGATAAAATGCATTAAATCCGTTTACACCACCAAAAAGCATTTTACCGTCCTTAGTTTTAAAGGCAGATAACTCACTGAATTCGTTGCTTTGCAAACCATCATTTACATCATAATTTTGAAAGGTTTCATTTTCGGTATTAAATTTTGATAATCCTTTATTTGTAGAGAGCCACAGGTTTTTTTGATCGTCTTCTAAAATCCCTTTAATAACATTATTGGGCAGTCCATCTTTTTCAGAATATGCTTTGAAACTAATCTTGTTATCTGTTACAATCAGCTTATTCAATCCGCCTCCAAAAGTCCCAATATAGATATCCCCAGATTTGGTTTCAAAAACAGTTAAAATATAGTTGTGGCTTATAGATGTTTTGTCTTTTGGATTGTTTTTGTAAATGTTGAATTTTGGATTTTTTACATGAATTTGATCCGGCGTTAATCTAGATAAACCATTACCTGTAGCAAACCAAATGTTTCCTTTTGAATCTTGAAAAATATCACGAATAATATTGTTAGAAACACTAAATTTCTTGTTTGGATTGTTAGAGAGTATGTCTTTCTTAAAACTAATGCCGTCTTCATTAATTAATCGTCTATGTATACCACCATTGTAAGTGCCTATCCAAATGTTTCCATCTTTATCTTGAAGCAAAGAAAAGACACCGTTTGGAAACTGTTTTAAGGGTTTTAAGTCACTATCTTTTAATTGATTGGTTTTTGATAAATCTGATAAGTCTATTTCAAATAACCCAGGAGAACCTTCACCACCAATAAGTAGTTTTTTGGAGCCTTTTAATTGTATTTCTTCAAGGGCAAATACCTTACTTAGTTTTATAAAATGATGAAATTGATTGTAATTATTGTCATTTGCTGTTTTATTCAAAAAATTTAAGCCGCCACCTTCGGTACCAATCCATAAATTTTGGTTGCTGTCTTCAAAAATGGAGCGCACTTTATCGTTACTTAAACTACCAGGGTCTAAGCTATTTTTAATATGACTAAATTGCTTTTTGTACGGGTCAATTTTATTAATACCACCACCATTAGTTCCAACCCATACAATGCCCGCGTGATCAATAAATATGGATCTTACGGCATTTTTACTCAAGCTAAAGCTAGGGTTTTTGGGGTCGTATTTATATTTGCCAATTAACTCTGGTGTTTTTGTTTCAGAGAAATTAGTAAACTCCAAAAGACCATCATCTGTTCCTGCCCAAATATGATTATCATTTATAGAAACGGCATTGTATGATCCTTTACCTATTAATTGAACCTCTTCAATGTCACTATTAACAACATATCGATATAATCCATCATTGGTGCCTAAAATTAAATTACCATAACTGTCTTCGTTTATCGTTTTTACATCAAAATAGGGTAAATTGATAAGGTTGTTAACGTGATGGAAATAAAAATCTCCATTTTTATCTCTCGATAATTTTGATAAACCGTTAATGCCTCCAAACCAAACTTGGTGTTTACTATCTTCATAAACTGTGCTTATATTGTTTTTAGACCTTGTTGGTTTAGAACTGTTTTGATAGAGGTTGAAATGTTCAAATTTTAAAGAGTCTATTGGTTTAGAGAGATCAGCCATATCTATACCTTCATTACTACCAACCCATAATCTGTGGCTGCTATCACGAAAAAGCACTCTAATATGGTCACTTTTTATACTATCCGGATTGTTTGGGTCACTTTTAAAAGATTTAAACTCTTCAGTTTGTTTATCAAAATAATTTAAACCTCCACCTGTTGTAGCAATCCATAAGTTCCCTTTGCTATCGTCAATAATTTTCCAAATTAAGTTACTGCTTATGCTCTTTGGATTTTTAGAATCTGGTTTAAATATTCTAAAGTTGTAGCCATCATATTTGTTTAATCCGTCATGCGTACCAAACCACATAAAAAGGTTGTCGTCTTGAAATATGGTATTAACGTCACTTTGTGATAACCCATTTTCAGTTGTAAAATGTTCAAATTTTACCGTATTTTGGGCATAACAATACGATACAGTTATCAATAATAAATAAATTATTAGATTGCTGTATTTTCTCTTTTTGTATTGTTTATTGAAGCTGTTCGTCATACTAACAAATATATAAATTAAACAGAGAAAAACTAGGTGTTTTAATTTAACTAGAATATACGTGTTATTGATGTTTTTGCTTAAAACACTGTAAATTAGATTATTAACTTTGTGTTTCTTATTGATGGATTTAAAATTATAACATATGTTCTAGCTTTTAGAACATATACTATAACCCAAAACACTTTTATCAACGAACTTTATCGAATATTACAAATAGTGTTTAATGCTTATTGTTAACTGTAAGTGTTAAATAGAAAAAAATAGTTTTATTAGAAATTTTATCTACAAAAAATGAAATATATAGTTTGCGAAAAACCCGGAGAATTCATCTTAAAAGAAAAAGAGGCGCCCGTTAGAAAAGCTGGGGAAGCTTTATTAAAAATAAATAAAGTAGGCATTTGTGGTACCGATTTACATGCTTACAGTGGTAATCAGGCCTTTTTTACTTATCCAAGAATTTTAGGACACGAATTAGCTTCGGAAGTTTTAGAAATCGATGAAAATGCAAAAGGAATCAAAGCCGGAGATAAAGTTGTGGTTATGCCTTATGTAAGCTGTGGCGAGTGTATTGCTTGTAGAAACGGCAAAACTAATTGTTGCACAAATATTCGCGTTTTAGGTGTACATGCCGATGGTGGTATGCAAGAACAAATTACCGTTCCTGCTAATATATTATTACCTGCCAATAATCTTTCAAACGATCAAATGGCTATTGTAGAACCTTTAGCTATTGGCGCTCATGCTATTAGGAGAGCAGATATTAAAGCAGGAGAAACTGTAGTGGTTGTGGGTTGCGGTCCTATCGGGATTGGTATTATGAAACTCGCACAAATTGCAGGCGCGAAAGTAATTGCATTGGATATGAACGAAGACCGATTAAAATATGCTAAAGAAAGTATAGGTGTAGATTATGTTGTAAATGTGAGTAACGATCCAGTAAAGCAAATTGAAGAGATTACAAATGGCGATTTAGCCACTGCTGTATTCGATGCTTCGGGAAATAAATTTGCTTTAGAAGCTTGTCCAGATTATATGTCTCACGGCGGACGCTTTGTTTTAGTAGGGCTTTCCAAAGGAGAATTAACATACACACATCCAAAAGTACACGCCAAAGAAATGACTTTAATGTGCAGCAGAAATGCCACAACAGAAGATTTTGAACACGTTATTAGTGTATTAGATCAATTTCCGACAGAATCTTTTATTACACACAGCGTACCTTTTACAGAAATGATAGCCAATTTTGATAGTTGGTTAAAACCAGAAACGGGTGTTATAAAAGCAACCGTAAATTTCAATTAGAAGATGTCTAATAATTACGTACAAATAGATCCTAAAGACAATATTATTGTCGCCATTACGCCTTTGCAAAAAAGCATGTTTATAGATGTTGCAGGTCAAACGTTTACTTTACAAGAAGGTATTAAGCAAAAACATAAATTTGCTTTGTACGATTTTAAAGTGGGCGATGCCATTTATATGTATGGTGTTTTAATTGGAAAAGCTGTGTTACCTATAAAAAGAGGAACGGCTATTACTATTGAAAATGTAAAACACGCTTCCGCGGAATTTAACGCTTCACAAGAAAAAATATCTTGGTCGGCTCCTGATGCTTCTGCTTTTGAAAATCGCACATTTAACGGCTATCACAGAGAAGACGGAAAAGTAGGTACAGCCAATTATTGGTTAGTAATTCCGTTAACCTTCTGTGAAAACAGAAATATTGATGTTTTGGAAGGGGCACTTTCAGAACAATTAGGTTACGAAACCAAAAAAGATTTCGCTGTAGATACCGATGCATTAATTAAGCAATATAAAGCAGGAGGTTCTGATACCGATATTCTAAATACACCCATTATAACAACTAAGGAAGAAATTGAACAAAACCGAACCTTCCCGAATGTTGATGGTATTAAATTTTTAAAGCACGATGGTGGTTGTGGCGGTATTCGTCAAGACTCCGAAACACTTTGCAAGTTACTAGCGGGTTACATTACAAACCCAAATGTTGCTGGAGCAACCGTTTTTAGTTTAGGTTGCCAAAATGCGCAAATAGAAATGTTACAAAGCGCTATTAATGCTATAGACCCTAATTGTAAAAAAACGGTTCATTATTTAGAACAGCAACACAGTTCTAGCGAACGCCAATTAATAGAGGAGGCTGTAAAACATACTTTTTTAGGGTTAATGCAAGCTAATAAAATAGTCCGTAAACCAGCACCATTAAGTAAACTTGTACTAGGTTTAGAATGTGGCGGGTCCGATGGGTTTTCTGGTATTTCAGCGAATCCCGCTTTAGGTTATGCTTCCGATTTATTGGTTGCTTTAGGCGGAAGTCCTGTACTTTCTGAATTTCCAGAATTAAACGGTGTGGAACAAGACATTATTAATAGATGTGTTACCGATGAAGATTCTAAAAAATTCTACGGGTTAATGCGTGCCTATTCAGCAGCAGCTGTAGCCGTAGGTTCTGGTTTTGAAAATAACCCTTCACCCGGAAATATAAAAGATGGCTTAATTACCGATGCCATGAAATCTGCAGGAGCAGCAAAAAAAGGAGGTACATCTCCCGTTGTTGCTGTTTTAGATTATACCGAGCAGGTTACAAAATCGGGTCTAAATTTATTGTGCACACCTGGAAATGATGTAGAATCTACAACGGGTTTAGTCGGTTCAGGCTGTAACGTTGTGGTATTTACTACAGGTTTAGGAACACCAACAGGTAATCCGGTGGCGCCTGTTTTAAAGATGTCGAGCAATACTAGTTTATACGAGCGTATGAATGATATTATAGATATTAATGCAGGTACTGTTATTACTGGCGAAGACACCATCCAAACCATGGGAGAAAAAATATTAGACCATATTATTAAGGTGGCTAGTGGAGAAGTAGCTTCAAAAGCAGTTCTGCACGGTAATAACGATTTTATTCCATGGAAACGTGGCGTTTCGTTGTAAATTAGTCACAAAAATATAATTAGAAAATGACAAAATTAAATAGAACTACAGCAAACAAACCCGTACAGCATCCTGTGCGTATTATGCAATTTGGAGGAGGTAATTTTTTAAGAGCCTTTTGCGATTGGATGTTTGATGTTTTAAATAAAACCACTGATTTTAATGGGAGTGTTGTGGTTGTAAAGCCTACTAAACGCGGCGATTATACAGAGTTAAGAACTCAGGATGGTTTGTTTCATGTAGCTCTAGACGGCGTAAGAAACGGTAACTTGGTTTCCGAAGTAACTTTAGTAGAATCTGTTAGTAGTGTGATTCAACCTTACACACAATGGGATGAGTATTTAGCTTTGGCAGAACAACCTCAATTGCGTTTTGTGGTATCAAACACTACCGAAGCGGGAATTAAGTTTTCTGAAACTGATAAACTAACCGATTGTCCACCACATGAATTTCCAGCGAAGTTAACTTTATGGTTGCATCATCGTTTTAATCATTTTAATGGAGCAGCAGATAAAGGTTGTATTTTATTACCATGCGAATTGATTGAAAATAATGGCGATGCTTTATTAAAAACCATTCTACAATATGCTGAATTTTGGAATTTATCCGAAGCCTTTCAAATTTGGATTTTACACCATAATCATTTTTGTAGCACGTTGGTCGATCGTATTGTTTCCGGTTTCCCGGAAGGAAGAAAAACTGAAATCTCGCAACAAATTGGTTTCGATGATGATTTATTAGTAGCTGGAGAAGATTACCACAGTTGGGTGATTAAAGGTCCTGAATTGGTTCAAGATGAATTACCTTTTTCTAAAACTGATTTAAACGTTCAGTTTGTAAACGATTTATCGGATTACAGAGAAATGAAAGTTCGTATTTTAAACGGAGCGCACACTTCACTGGTACCTGTTGGATATTTAGCAGGATTACGTACAGTAAAGGAAAGTATGGATGATGAAGTTGTAAAAAATCATGTTTTGCAAGTGTTATCGACTGAAGTAAAACCAACCTTAACTAATTTTTCAGAAAGCGAAATTGATGCCTTTATTGCTTCTGTTATCGACAGGTTTAAAAACCCAACATTAAAACATTATTTATTAGCTATTTCATTAAATAGCACCTCTAAATTTCAAGCGCGATTATTGCCTGCTTTTCGAGAGTATACCGCTTTAAACGAAACTTTTCCGAAGCGCATTGCGTTTTCATTAGCTTGCATGATTCGTTTTTATAAAGGAGAATTTAATAATGAAACTATTGATGTTAATGACGATGCTAAGGCTTTAAAATTCTTTCAGAAGGAATGGGAAAAAGTAGATTCAGGAGAGCAAACGTTAGCCGAATTAGTTGAAAATACATTAGCAAACAAAACGATTGTAGGTGATAATTTATCTGAATACAATGGTTTAACAACTTTCATTACAGAAAAAATTAAAGCGATTGAAACTCATGGCGTTTCATTTGCATTAAACACATTAATCGATTAAATATGGTTATTGATTCGCATCAACATTTTTGGTATTACGAACCTGAAAAACACGCCTGGATAGACGATAGTATGTCGGTTATTCGTCGTGATTTTACACCTTCAAACTTAAAAACCACTTATCAAGAAAACGGTATTGATGGTTGTGTGGCTGTACAAGCCGATCAAACTTTAGCCGAAACTGAGTTTTTATTAAGCTTATCGGCTAAAAACGATTTTATAAAAGGCGTTGTAGGTTGGGTAGATTTACAAGATGAGCAAGTTGTTGGCGTTTTAGATGAATATGCTCTCCATGGTAAAATAAAAGGTTTTCGACATATTGTACAAGGTGAAGCCGATCATAATTTCTTACTGCGTCCTAATTTTATGCGCGGGATTTCAGCTTTAGAAAAACATCAATTCACTTATGATATTTTAGTGTTTCCACACCAATTAGGAGCAACTTTGGAATTCATTAAAAAATTTCCAAATCAGAAATTTGTTATCGATCATATAGCAAAACCTTACATCAAAGATGGTTTTTTCAATGGTTGGGCAACAATGATGAAAGAAATAGGAAAGCATGAAAATGTTTCGTGTAAACTATCAGGTATGATTACCGAAGCCGATTTTAAAACCTGGACTCCAGCTCAAATAGAACCTTATATGCAATTGGTTTTGAATGCTTTTGGAAGTGAGAGAATATTATTTGGATCGGATTGGCCTGTGTGTTTAGTCGCCGGAAATTACAAACAAGTAAAAGATTTAACAACAGATTTTATAGCAGGTTTAAGTACCGACGAGCAGGCCGATATTATGGGCCGAAATGCTATAAAATTTTATAATTTATAATTATGGATTTAGGATTAAAAGGAAAAGTAGTGGTTGTAACAGGCGCTGCTGGAATAAAAGGAAGTATTGGAGAAACTATTGTACAATCTTTAGCCAATGAAGGTGCAATTCCTGTAATAGTTTGCAGAAACGATAGGGGTTTTGGTTACGAAAAAGAGCTACAAGATAAAGGTATTGATGCTTTATTTGTAAAAACAGATTTATCGGATTACAAGCAAATTGAAGCGGCAGCCCAAGTTATTGAAGCTAAATATGGTAAAATTGATGCCTTAATAAATAATGTAGGTGTTAATGATGGCGCCGGTTTAGATGCTTCTATGGATGATTTTATGTATTCTCTAAAACTTAACATGGTGAGTTATTTTGCTATGACAAAATACTGTTTGCCTATGTTGAAAAAAGCAAAAGGAAACATTTTAAATATTGGGTCTAAAGTGGCATTAACAGGCCAAGGTGGTACTTCTGGCTATGCGGCATCTAAAGGTGGTGTATTTGGATTAACACGCGAATGGGCTGTAGATTTAATTCCGTTTGGTATTCGTTCTAACGCGATTGTTATTGCCGAAAGTTGGACGCCGGCTTATGATGCTTGGATTAAAACTTTAGAAAATGGCGAAGAAAAATTAAAAGCGATTGTTAAGAAAATTCCTTTGGAAAACAGAATGACGATGCCAAATGAAATTGGCGATCAATGTTTATTTACTATTTCAGGTAAATCTTCACACACAACGGGACAATTTATCACTGTTGACGGTGGTTATGTGCATTTAGATCGCTCGTTACTATCAGAATAAACAAAATTATACACCAACTAAACTAACGAATATAAAATGAGTATACCTAAGAAAATTCCTGTTGTAAGAAAAGAACTTTTACTTCCGTTTGTAATTATTACTTCACTATTTGCACTCTGGGGCATTGCGAACGATTTAACTAACCCCATGGTTTCTGCCTTTAAAAAAGTAATGCCAGAACTGTCTAATGTTCAGGCATCTTTAGTTCAGTTTGCTTTTTATTTTGGATACTTCTTTATGGCATTACCTGCAGCTTTATTCATTAGAAAATATAGTTACAAATCGGGTATTTTGTTAGGCTTAACATTATACGCTATTGGCGCCTTTATGTTTTATCCTGCGGCAGCGAATGAGGAATTTAATTTCTTCTTAATTTCTTTATGGATTATTACTTGCGGATTGGCGTTTTTAGAAACCACCTCGAACCCTTTAATTTTATCTTTAGGTGATAAAGAAACGGCAACACAACGTCTAAATTTAGCACAAGCATTTAATCCGATTGGATCGCTTACAGGAATGATTATTGCTCAGGTGTTTGTAATTGGAGCTTTGCGCTCAGACGATTATACAACCGAAGCCTACAATGCTTTAAGTTCTGAGGAGTTAGCAAGTATTAGAGAGAACGATTTAAGCGTTATTAGTATTCCATATATTGCTTTAGGCGTATTGGTTTTAGCAATTATGGCGCTTATCATTTTTACCAAAATACCTAAAACAGCCGCAGAAGATAAGATGGGATTATCAGAATCTTTCAAAAAACTATTTTCTAACAGAAATTATAAACATGGTGTAATAGCTCAAGCCTTTTATGTTGGTGCTCAAATTATGTGTTGGACTTATATTTTTCAATATGTAGATAATTTGAATGCTAATACTGGTGAGGATTATACGGCTACTTATTTCAATGTAGCGGCTATGATTTTATTTCTTGCAGGCCGATGGATTGGTACAGGTTTAATGAAAACCATAAACCCGTCTAAAATATTAATGTTATTTGGTATTGGCGGTGTTATTTGCTGTGCAGGTTCTATTCTATTGCCAGGCATTACTGGTTTAATTGCCTTAGTTGCCGTATCTATTTTTATGTCTATTATGTTTCCTACTATTTACGGTATTGCGCTTAAGGATATGGGAGATGAAGCTAAAATTGGTTCGGCCGGATTGGTTATGGCTATTGTCGGTGGCGCTTTAATGCCCGTATTACAAGGTAGTATTTTGGATATGGGCGGTTCTGGATTTGCCGATATTCAAATTCTTGGATTTATTCCTGAGGTGAAATTTTCATTTATATTACCATTAATCTGTTTAGCTGTTGTGGCCCATTATGGTTACGCTACTTATAAAACTTCAAAATAAAAACATATGAGTACTAAAAGACACTGTTTTTCTTGTGATTTAAAAGACGATTCTAAATTAATTGCAGAATATAAAGCGTATCACGCTGCAGGAAATGCTTGGCCAGAAATCACCAAAAGTATAAAAGATGCAGGTATTGTGGATATGGAAATTTACCTTATCGGAAACCGTATGTT
Organism: Algibacter lectus; assembly: GCF_900112395.1. Taxonomy (GTDB): domain Bacteria; phylum Bacteroidota; class Bacteroidia; order Flavobacteriales; family Flavobacteriaceae; genus Algibacter; species Algibacter lectus. The sequence goes on along the minus strand of NZ_FOLN01000001.1, from coordinate 608,778 downwards.
TATGATTATGGAAGTTGATGATACGTTTGATCCTGTAAAAAAGGCAGAACAAGACGCTAACAACCCGAAAGTACAAGAATGGGAAAACCTAATGTGGAATTACCAACAAGAATTGCCTTGGGCCAAAGATGGTGAAAAATGGATGGCTTTAGAACGGGTATTTAAATTATAAGGTTAGAACGTAGTTTTTTTTTGAAAAGATATAGGGCTTATTTTATATCATGACATACATTACTAATTAAACTATAAAAGCTATAAACACAAAGTTTATAGCTTTTATAGTTTAATAAACGACTAGGGAAGGAGTTACTTCTTAATTTTAGTAGGAAAAATGCTTTTATTCTAATCCTTTTTTCTCTGGATTCCAGAACGGTTTTATATTAATATGTTTAGTATTCCAGTTTAATTCTTTTCTGAAATATTGATTTAAAGCAACACAAACACGACTGTCTCCTGCAATGTAAACCATTTTATCGCCTTTCATTTTTGGTATTATGTTTTTAACTAAATTCAAAATTTCTTTAGTTGAGTTTTGCTTCAAACTATGAAAATTGAAAGGTTTAGAACCATCACTATCTGCGAATAAATCGTTTGTATTTTCGCTGTAGATTAAACTTTCAACTTGTTTATTATCAGGTAAATTTCTGTTTATAATGTACAAATGCGACAATGCTGATAAATCGCCGATCATTAAATAACTATCGGCATTATCATTTAGTAAAAAGTTTCCTTTCTTCCATTTAAAATAAACAAAATCTCCTACTTTGGCATCGACTACCCATTGAGATCCAATTCCCTTGCTTTCTGTTGCAATTGCTAAGTCTAAAGTGCCTTCTGCTTTGTTAATATTCCAAACACTATAGCTTCTTACTTTATCTTTTAAGGTCAAGTTATCATTACCAATTCCAATTCCTAAACGTAAAAAATACCCAGGTTTAAATTCTGAGTTTTTTATAGCATCACTTTTCAGTTGAATTTTAAAAACGGAAGACGATAACATGTCCTTTTTGCTAATAACAGCCTCTTCTAAGACCACTTTTTTTAATATGTTTTCTATTAAACTCATGGTAGGGCTATTGTTTTACAGTTTTCGTCTTTAATCGTCTTTCTATAAGTTTCTCTTTTATAGTTGGTATTCTAATTATAAAGCCTAAGCCAGCAATTACAGCATAAATAATCCAAGTTTTATCTAAAATAGCAACATGAACTAAGCTTAAAAAAATGGCGAGGTATGCAAAACTTTGTAATTTTTTCCATCGCTTTTTTAGCTTTTTCATGGATTTCCTATTCGATGTAAATAGCAATGGAATAAGTATTAAAATAGCAATAAACCCAGCTAAATAGTTAAACTGAGTAAAGGTTTCTAATAGGCCTTCTGCAATTACAAATATGGTAAAGTGTAATAAACTCCATATTGCGGTTGCAATTCCCATGGCTTGCCTCACAAAAAGATTGTTTACTCCAAAAAGGATGTAAAATGGTGTTAAAGTTAATACGGCAGTCATCCAACGGATGGCAAATTCACCGGATATATGATAGAGCATTTCGAGGGTTGTTTTTCCTTCGCCTGTCGTATTTTCTACCAATGAAATGGAAATTTCATTAGAAAAATCGATATTCACCATTTTGAGAATTGCTAGTAAGGGTAATGAAGCCAACAGTGTAACAATGATCCACCCGTAATTTCTTTTGAGAACGTACATTTATATTACTTTTTTAAATGATCAATGACTCCAGTTGAGAATACAGTTTTTAATGTTCTTTCTGGTTTGTTTTCATAGCCTATAATAATAGAACTATGTATTATCATTTTATCAAAATCAAAAACTATGGTTAAATAATCTTTTTTTCCTGTTTCATGCCAATTCACTATATATAAGTTTTCTCCAATTTTACGTGATCGGTATGGAATGTCCGCGTTTCCATTACCTTTTCCTGGTCCTGAAATCCATTCATATTGTGCTTTTCCGTCGTTAAACTCCATATGTATGGCTTTTCCATCTTGATATTGGAAGTTTAAGGAATATCCATCTAAAAAATGTTCATCCTCTGCAAATTGAAATTTATTGTCGTCTGCTACTTTGGTTTGTGAAAAACCGAGACTAAATATTATAAGACTGATAAATGTTATTAATTTGAGTTTCATTTTCTTTAGTTTTAATGATGCTACAAAGATGAAACAACTATAACTTGTAGAAAAGATGAAAATGGGTGTTAAAATGGTTAAAGTTGAACCATTACTTTGTTTTAAAGAGTTTTACAAAGAATTTTAGGGGTGAACTTGGATTCTTTTTACAGTATAATTGGTGAAGTGGTTTTGCTTAGAATGTCCTTTTGAATATGGAGTAAAATAAAGGAGAAAAACTTCAATTATTGGTATTTTAAAATTTAATAAGAAATGAAAAAAAAATGAGCTTATGAGTAAAATAGTAGTAATATTCCAACTCAATTGTATATTTTTAAGATTTAATAAACTACACTAATTATGGCGATTAATTTTGGATTTGATGGAAGCTCTAAAAACAACGATGGTGTTCAGGAAATCCCGTCAAATAAATCTCTATTAATTCAAAAATTAACAGATTTACCACCATTGCTACCCGAGGTTGTAAAGGGGTTGCAAAATACCGAAGCTGTTTTTCAGCACTTTAAACCGAGTGTAAATGTCGTTTTTGATAACCTAGATAAAGGCATGGTTAAGGAAACTATTCGTTTTACGGATATGTTGGATTTTGAAGTTGAAAAAATAGTTTCAAGAAGTGAATTTTTAACAGAGTTGGAACTTAAAAAACGGATCTATTTTGATATTGTAAATAAATTACAAAATAATAGCGAGTTAAAAGAACTCCTTAAAAACAAGGATTCTAAAACAGCTCTTTTGAAAAAAATTCAAGATTTAAAAAAAGAAATAAAAAACTCATAATATAGATGTCATTAGTTCAAGATAAAAGTTCTGAAAGTGAAAATAATCGCGATTTTGAGATTAATCAATTAGAAGATTTAAGTTTTGATGTTTTGGAAACCATTATTCCAGAATTAAGATATTTGAACTCTAACAGGCCTCATGAAAAGCATAACTTTTTAAAAACATCTGTAAGTAAAAAAGATAAAGAAGAGCTTTTATTAACTCTTGATTTATGGGAAGAAATACTTAAAGAGGATGCTGAAACTGATGAGATGATAGATTCTACCTCGCAGAAAATAACAGATACCGGTTTAAATTATATTAAAAATTTAAACTTGTTGGTGCAGAAATCTAAAGATTTGGAGGTGGCGTACAAATCTGTTTCTTTGTTTTTTGAAAATACACAGAAAAAAAAGGTACATAATTTAACCATTTTAAATGCCGATTTAGAACAGCTAAAAGATTTAGATAATCCTGTGTTTATTGATGCTGTGCGCAATGAAATTAACGATGCTTATGATAGGTTAGATTTAGTTGATAATTACTCACTTTTAATTATTCCAGGGTATTTAGGAAGTAATATGGTTTTAGATAAATGGGCTAAAATAGCTCATGATAATAAAGTGTTATTAATTACAGATTTTGCTCATTTGGATGGTCCAGATGATGTGGTAGAACTATTTGAAAGTACAGACCATGTTCGAGCAGATACTTTCTTGTCGAATACCATCATGACCTGTAATTGGTTGGTTGGTAGAGGTAGGCATGATTACATTAATGAGGACGATGATTTATACATTCCGCCATCTACATCCTTAGCAGGTAAAATTTATAGTAATAAAATGTCTCAAGCGAGTGCTGGAACAAAGTTTGGTGTTTTGGCAAGAATTGGAGGTGTAAGTTTTGATCTCAAAAAAAATGATTTAGCATCATTGGAGCGCCTTGGTTTAATTCCGATGGTTTATAAAAATGGCGAAATTATAGCTTTTTCGGCCAAAACAATGTTTAATGGTGATAATTTAGGGCTACAAACTTATTCTGTGGTTAGAGTCTTTGATTACGTAAGCAAGGCGCTTATCGATTATTTTAACAGAAAAACTTTTGAGAATTTTAATGTCCGTACTAGAAAAGAATTTATGCGGGAAATAGTAGATTTTTTAGATAATAACACAGGATCGCAAAAATTGATTGAGAGTTTTGCCATAAAGCGTTTAGAACAAGACTCCCAACATAAAGATCGTGTTTACTTAGAATTACATATGGAACCTTATTTTCCTGCTAAAAACTTCTTAATTAGGTTGGATGGTAAAATTGGTGGTTCAGGCAAGGCTAATACTTGGGAAGCGTCTTATGAGCAAAAGGCTAGGGGGTAGTGGTAACTATTAACAAGGTTGAATAGTTTTGAACTTAGATATTATTTTTACTTGAAGTAACGTTTCTTTAGGATATACTTATTATTAAATTTAAAAGGTTTATTTAAGGGATAGATATTCCTTTTTTGTAAGTAACAATTTCTTTAATATTGCCTTGCTCATTATAAGTACACCATTCTCCTTCTTTTTTTCCGTTTTCGTAGTTTCCTTCCTCTTTTAAAACGCCAGTTTTGTAGTGATAATCTTTATATTTGCCATTGCCTAGAGTCCCAAATGTAGTTTTATAAAGCAATTCACCTTTTGTATTATAGACTCTATATTTGCCTATAACTAAGCCTTTATTGTAATTTATAGTTTTAACTAATTTATTTTTATGAGTGGTTTTCCATAAGCCGTTTTTGTAACCTGCATGAAAGAAACCTTTTAAATACGTGCTAGTACTCACGCCTTTTAATCCATAATTTGGAATATCGTTGCCTTCATTATTTTTTTGATATTCATATGATTTAGATTTTTCTTTCTTTTTTCTAACTAATATTAAGTACTCTCTATTTTCCAAGGTTTTTTTTTGTTCAATAAAAGAGAAAAATTCTTTACCTGATTTAATAGTAGTATTTAAATCCAATGAATTAACATGAATAGCTGGAATTAGTGGTTTCTCTCCTGCGTTTTGGCTAAAAGAGTTAATACCAATTATTAATAATATTAAAATTATTGCTTTTTTCATTTTTATTATTTTTCATTGTAAAACTTTATCACATCGTCATGCAACGCTTCCCACTGGTATTTCCAAAAAGACTCTCTAACATTGTCATAATCCATAATGTTATCTGTTGCTCCTTCCTCAAAAATATAAGGATTTCTGTAATGGGTATTCAAATAACGTCTGTATGATTTATATTGATCTTTGTAAAAATTCCATTCTTTTGAAATTTCTTCTTGAGATTCGGTTTTAATCATAGAATTTAAACGTTTATCAACTTCTATTATAAATTGATTCATTGAATAGACATCTTCTTCAGGTGACTTAGTTTGAAATGAATGTGTCAGACCTAAAACATGAGCAATTTCGTGTGCAACAGTTGTTTTATCCCAAAGGTTAGATAAATAGACAACAAGCCTTTTAGCGTCTAGCTCGCTGATTTCACCTTCTCCACCTGCTTCTTCATTATTTAAAGGTGATAAAAATAATACTAAACCTCTTTTTTTAGCTTGAATAGGATGTTGCTTTTTAAACTCTTTGTCAAACTTTTCTAATACGTCTGCACCTTTAAAAATTTTTCCTTCGTCTTGAATTAAATCATTTATAATCCATTCGCTTTCGTCTATAATAATATCATAAACCTGGCTAATATTACATTGTAGTAACGCTTGGTTTAATGAGTTTTTATTTAGATAATTTTGAAGATTTGTTAAATCTGCAGTTAAATCCCTTCCTTCCTCTCCCCAGCCTTTTACTTGTTCATTAACACCATTTTTTATTATTGTTCCTTCAAAATCTATCTGTTCTTCAATTATGTTAATGTCAATTTCTTGAGAGTTTTTTCTAAGAATACGTACAGGTGTAATGTTAAAGTGTAATTGGTCGTGATTCGCATTTTTAAATACATTTAATTTACCGACCTCATTATTATCTTTGTCTAACAATGAGATAGCAACATCATTACTCAATGGCGTTTCGCAAATTATAGTTATTTCTTTTTCGTTAGCTTCGGACACTTTGATCTCGTTCGGCTCAAATTTTATTCCTTCTTTTGACGGGAACTTTATAATATCTATATCTGTCGGAGAGCCTTCTATTTGATTTATTTCCAGTTTTAATTTTACATTTTCTTGGTTGGGAAACATGCTTAACCACGGCACAAAATACTCGTTTTCATGAATAGTTAAAGGGGTGTATTCATCTTTTAATTTTTCATAATCTTCACAATTAGTTATGTAGTCATCACGCATCCAGTCAAATCCATATTCTCCTTTATAACTACTTGGACGTCTAAAGTTTACTGTAAATTTTTTTGGCGATGCTACTTTCGGAACTTGAATAGAGGTTGAAGTATTAGGAAATCCTTTTATTGTTATTGTTTGTGCCATAATTAATCTTCTTGTAAAATTGCTTTTAATGGAATATTAACGGTATCGCCATCAATTTGAACTTCTAGTTTATCTTCTTCTAGTTTTACACCGTTATATTCATAATCTAGCTTGCTATCATCTAAATCTAACTCAAAAATTTCTCCTGCAGCATTGCTACTTTCAACTACTAAAATTATTTCTTCACCAACTTCTATTTCCTCTTTTTCAATGATGTTACCGTCTAAATCTTCAATATGATATCCTACAATTTCTGGTTCGCCTAAGGGAGTAGTATCTTCGACATCCTCATTAACAAAAGGATTACTAGGATTCCATTTTTTTTCATGAATAGTTCCTCTAACACGACTAATACCATAAGATATTATAATGTGCATATACATTGGATCATCGCCTGTAGATGAAAAATGCTCGTATAAGTTAATAATATGTGCATTGGCAAACTCAATATCAAAATCTTTTTGGAAGCCATCTCGTTTAAAAAAACGAATGTATCCTTTAAACATGCGGTCTGGATGGAACATGTAATTATAAAACAACTCGTCGTCCTTAGTAGACTCGAAAGCAAGTTGTAAAGGCTCACTAACAGGTAGTTGTGTGGGTCTGCCATTGTAATCGGCTATTTGTGAGTAAACTAGAACTGAGTTTAGTAGGTTTCGCTCTTGGCCTTCTATATATAGTTTTGCTTTAAATGACACTTATATGCGTTTTAATTAGTAGGAAACAAGGTAAAAAAAAAACCTTAATATTTGAAGATTAAGGTTTTTTTTGTGAGAATTTTATTCTTCAGAAATAACAATGTAAGTATTTTTCGGTTTTTATTTTAAAATAGAAAAAACCTTAACCGATTAAAGCTAAGGTTTTTTTTTTAAGGTTTTTATTCTTCAGAAATAACAATGTTATCTATTTGGTATTCTGTATTAGATGGAATACTACTTCTTTTGTTATATCTAAACCCAATTCTAAAACTATCTAGATTGTCAGGTATTGTTATAGTTGCTTCTTTTGCTATAAACCCATTCGTATCTTCTGTAGGTACAATATTATTGATTTCGTTATCTTCGGAAAAATTAATATCATCTCCATTTACACTATCTACAATAAATATTTCCAGATTATCACTATTTCTAGAGTTTACATTAATATTTAGATTAAATTTTAAGGTTCGAGAATTTTGTATCTGTATTTCTTTAGTGATTAGCCAAGCATCATATTTATCTGAAGAACCTCCTTGTTCTATTTCAGCAAAAATATTATCTCCCGTTTTTTTCGCTACCCAAAGGGTGAAAAGTTGTGGATCCGAAATATTGATATCAACCCATCCATCTAAAGTAATTATTTCATTAGTTTCAGTAATACTTTCAAAATCTTCATGTAGCAATACACTATCATCTATGCAGCGTTCTTCTGTAAAGTCGATATCATTAGTATCTCTAATAATAAGTTTGTTTTTTGAAAGTATTGCAGTAATTGTACCTTGTTCTGTAGGGAAGGGTAGCGCTTTAAATGTAGATAAACCGCTATTTTGTAAAATAATGGTTTGGGTATCTTCATCTGTGCAATTGATTAAAGTTTTATCCACATCACTGTTGTTATCTACATTGGCATACGTTGTGTTTAATTGCTCATCAATAATTTGCACATTCTCGATAGATACTAAAATTGTAGGAAGAGGTTCATCTGAATTAGCAGCTTCTATAATTTCGTTTATCGTTAATATTTTAGGAACAATAGTTTCTTTAGTATTTGTTCTAATAACAAAATCTTGAAAATCGTCGCCCGAAATAGGAGTAATGGCACCATCATTATATACACCAATATGTAGTTCGTTACCAACTTTCTTCATGCCTAAGCCGTTAAGTTTAATTAGCACTTCGCGACCTATTCCGTGAGTTAAAAAAATGTTATCTAGTTCAACATCTATAACAAGACCACTTTTAGCATCTTCTGTTTTGTCTTGGATATAAATTTGGTTATTTATATTAGAACTAACATCACTAGAAATAATAAAACCAGAAGTGACTAATTCTCCTCCGTTTTGTACCTGATCGAACTCAATTACATTACCTGTAAATAAATCTGTAATAGCAAGTAATTCTGTATTAGCTTCAACATCGGTTGGGTTGTCTTTATCTAAATCTGGTATGCTAATGTCGTCATTGCTAGCACAAGAAAATGTGGTGGCGATAATTAAACTAATTACAATAATGGGGTTTAAAAAGAAGTTTTTCATGTTTTGTTTTTGTTATAGTTTTTAAAATCTGTAATAAATATTTGCAAAATAGGTAGCGCCGTAACCTTTCCAGTAACGATTTCCATATAGTGGTTGTTCACGTTTAGAGTCTTCTAATAAGGCATCATATTTTATTTGTCCTTGAGTTTCATACCCACCTAGTTCATGTTTTTGACCTAAAATATTATTTATACCTGCTTTAAAGCCAATGTGGTTATTATTAATTTCCCAATATTTTCCACCAAATAAGTTAATAGTTAGGTAGTTGTCTAGTTTTTCTTGCTTTAATAATGCTGTAGCATCTTGAGTGTTAAAGCTTTCAAATACAGCACCATCTGTATCTAAGAAAAAATCGCGCGATCTAAAGTAAGGGTTTATGTCTACATAGCTACCGGTAAAGTAATTACCCATGGCCTCAAACCACCAGTTATCTTTATCTTTATACTCAAAACCTATAGAATACACATTAGATGGCGTACCAGATACGTGTACATTTTTTAAAGCGGCTTCACCTAGGTTTTCAACATGACCTTCAGAAATAATATATTGTAAATTGGCGTTTTTTGCATACCTAAAATCGCCTATGGCTACAGCACTTTTTAGGCTTAGCGTTTTTAGTAATTTGTAAGCTAAACCAAGTTCTACACCCATATATTTTTTATCTACATCTGTAAGCACTTCTTGTATGGTAGACGATGTGTTTTGGTTGAAACTAGACCCTAAGAAAGTTCTGTTTGATATACCGTCGGAATTTTGATTAAAATAAGCAGTGGCACTCGCCTGAAGTAAAGGGGAACTATATTCGTATTTTATTTCGGCCGAAAGGTTTGTAGTTTGTACAATATCTATAAACTCTTCTAAACCACTAATATCTTCACTAGTTAATGTCCCTGAAGGCAACGTATTGAAATCAATAGTAGAGAAATCTCTTGGGTTATCACTTTCTCTAGCATTTAAAAATATGTTATTTAGGTTTGGTGCATTTTTACCGTATAAAGCTCTAATGCTAAATTTGTTTTCTGAATTTACTTCAACACCAACACCTAATTTTACATTGTAGTCTAAAAATGTATATTCTTCTCCTTTGCCTAAAGACATATATGGAGATTTTCCGTTTTGATAATTACCATCTCTGGTATTATTAGAGTATTTAAGGTTTGCACCAATAAAAGCATCAAATTGGTCGTACTTATAATCTGCTTGAAGAAACCCTTTAAAGGCTACTCTATTTAAGTCGTAATTATATCTAAAATCATCATCAGTAGAAACTATTCGGTTTGGGTTTAATAAATCGGATTGTATTTCATCTCCAGAACCCTCAATAGTATTAACATCCAAATAACCTTGACCTCCTAAAAGGTTTTTTATTCTAGCGAAATTGTTTGTGTTATAATTTTCGTAACCTACCGAAGCGTTAATGTTTAAAAGCGAATTTATTTTAAAATCTGCTATAGAGTTAACCGAAATATTAGAGTGCTTTTCAACATCTTCGTAAAGTGCATAAATAGAAGTGCTTAAATTACTATTAATATTAGTATCAAATAAATCGAACCAATTAATTTGACCATTATTCTGAAATGCTTCTCTTGCTAAAGTAGCACCTTCATAGTCTGGGTTATCGGCATCTGCAAAGAAAAAACTTGGTAGGGCAGAAGCTCTACTTGGGTTTGGATCTTCACCAAAAGAATCCGAAATATTATTAGCATTATCAATACTAGCACCATTAAAATCTAAACGACTTCTAGCTTTAGTGCCAAAACTATAAGCTACATTAGTTTGAACTTTAGTATTAGGCCCCAAGTTTAGATAATGATTTAACATTAAAAGGGGTTGCGATATACTTTGAGCACTAGAGTTGTGAATTTCGTCGTTTACTGTTCCCCAGTTACTATTGTACTTATTATCTTTAAGGTTGAAAACTTCGTTGGTGTTTGCAGATCTTCCATTACGGCTAGTTGCATTAAAAATACCAGTAAAGTTAATAGCATTATTAGTATTTATTCTAGATTCTGCACTAATAAGAAGCGAGTTAGAATCGTATGGTGTACCATCAAAATAACCTTCGTTAAAAGCAGTTCTTTTTGTTGCAGAAACAGCTAGTGAAAATCCGTTAGCATTTCTTCCAGTGGCATACGTCGCGTTCACGCCATGAGAAAAACGTCGGTTAGAAGAGAAGTAAGAAACTTTACCACCTTTTCTTTGAGAAGATGCTCTGGTGTCTATATTTAAATTTCCTAAAGTACCACCTAAACTATATTTAGATGAAGATAAACCAAAACTTAAATAGTTGTTCTGCATAGCTTCCTCTAAACCACCAATACTATTCCATTCGGTATCTCCATTTAAAGGCGAGTTATTCACCACACCATTAATCATTACTTCGCCATTTGATCCATCTTGTCCTCTTACTTTATAAAAGGCAGAACTAAATTGAGTGGCCGCTGTGTTTAAGAAAATATCGCTTGAAGATTGATAGAAACCAGCATTATTAGTAACTGTATTATTGTCTGCGTATAATTGGTCTTCTGTAAAAGTATTTATTTGCTGGTTTTGTATATCATAAAGATCATTTCCTAAAGTGATACCATCTACATAGGCAATTTTACCGCTATTAATAAAAATGTCGTACATTTTTGGTGTGTACTCATCTTTAGCAACTTTTATTCTAATAGGTCCTTCAGGAACATTACCGTTAAAAACAAAGTAGCCATCCTCATCTGTTGTGGTTGTCATAAAAGATCCTACAATGTTTATTCTAGCATCTTTAATAACCTTTTTGGTTTGTTTGTGAGTTACAGTTCCAGTTAGGGAAGTACCAGATAATATTATTTTTTTATCTTCGGGATCTTCATCTTCCTCTTCTTCAATATAGAGATTTATATCCTTAACATTGGCTACTTTGCCTTCAAAAATTTCAATTTCAAATCTTCGAGTTACATAACCAACTTTTCTTATTATAACGGTAATTTTACCAATAGGTAAATCTTCTTCAATAATGAACTCTCCAAGAGCATTTGTTTTTTGAATTATCTTAGTGTTTTCAATTATAACGAAGGCATCAGTAATAGGTTTTTTACTAATATTGTCTATTGTATTTCCTTTTAATGAGGCTAATTGAGACCATCCAGAGAAACATACACAGAAGAAACAAAGTGTGTAAAAAAATCTTATCATTTAATTTAAATTTTTTAAATTTTTCGAATATACGAGGTTAATTAGGGATTGCGACTAAATTTTTACATTTTTTCTCACAAAAACATTTTTTTTCTCACAAATAAACGGAAGAAAATACATAGCTTTTAAATTGGTAATGATGATAACCTAAAGAGGTGAAATTAATTTTAATGAAACTAATCTCATTTTTGTTTTTAAAAGGTATTTGTAATTCTTTTTACGGTTTTATTATAAAGATTAACGTGCTGTTTTTGTAATCCCTGTATAGTTTTATGTTATTTTTTGTTTTGCTTTGGAATGAATTTTACAATATTATCCTCTAGCTTAATTTCAACAACTTGTGGTGGTTTAATTTCATCGGCAATTATCATTTTAGCCAAAGGTCTTTTTAATTGATTTCTAATCACACCTTTTAACGGTCTAACACCATATACGGGAGAAAACCCATTAAGGGCTAAGTAGGTTCTAGTTTCTTCGTTTATTTCTAGAGTTATACCTAAACGTTCTGCCATGTTTAGTAGCTCCTTTTTTAAATGTAAATTGAAAATAGATACAGCTATTTTTTCTGAAATAGGAGCGAAAGGAACAATTTCTGTAATACGACCTAAAAATTCTGGTCGGAAATAATTAGACATAATATCTGTAAGTTGATTCGATGTTGGTACATCGCCTTTTTCCATGGTTTTAGATATAAAATCTGAACCAATATTAGATGTAAATAGAATAACTGCATTAGAGAAATCGCCTTCTTTACCCAATCGATCGTGTAACTTTCCTTCATCTAAAATTTGAAGAAAAACATCGAAAACAGATTGGTGTGCTTTTTCAATTTCATCAAAAAGAACAATAGCGTAAGGCTTTTGGCGTATTTTGTTAACTAAAACACCACCTTCTTCATAACCTACGTAACCTGGAGGTGCTCCGTATAATAATGCAGCAGAATGCTCTTCTTTAAATTCCGACATATCAAAACGGATGATAGCATTTTCGTCGTTAAATAGAAACTCAGCTAAAGATTTTGCCAATTCTGTTTTTCCTGTTCCTGTTGGTCCAGAGAAAAAGAAAGAACCAATGGGTTGCCCAGGTTTTGATAATCCAGATCTGGATTCTACTATGGCGTCGGAAATGGTTTTAATGGCAACATCTTGACCAATAACACGTTTTCTTAAAGTGTCTTCCATATCCAAAAGGCGTTCTTTTTCTTGCGTTTGAACTTTTCCTGCAGGAATACCTGTAATTATGGATACCATAGCTGCCAAATCACTATCTGTTACTTCGGTGATATCTTTTTCGGCATGGGTTTTTATTTTTTCTAATAGCGCAATAATACTTGCTTGCTTTTCTTCTATAGTTTTATGGTTTGTTGGATCTTCATCTAAATATTGATCTAAAACAATAGCACTAACTTTATTGGTTAACGATAGGTAAAACCAGTCTAATTCTTCAAGGCGTTGGTCTTGGGTTTTTTTATTGTTTTCTTTTTGTAAATCTAAAAACTCTGATTTTAGAGAGTCTATGTCTTTAGGTAACGATTGTTTGGAAACCTTAACGGCAGACATGGTTCTATCAATTAAATCGATTCCTGAATCGGGAAGGCTTTTTTCCTTCAGGTAGCGCTTAGCTAACCTTATAATTTCTCTAATAGAATCATCAGAAATTGAAAGTTCGTGGTGCTCTGTGTAAAGTTTAGCATTATTGCTTATCATTCTAAAGGCTAACTCATCGTCTGGTTCTTCAACCTGTAAAGTTTCCATTCGTCTTTCTAAACCTTCATCAACAGCTATTAATTTTCTGTAATTTTCTGAAGTTGTAGCTGTAATTAAGGTTACACCTCCTGTGTTAATTTCAGATTTAATAGCATTGGCAATACTTTTATTTGTTGATTTATCTTCTAAAAGCGTGTGGAAATCATCGATAAAAATGATAGGCTTTTGGTAATTTCTAGATTCTTTAAAAATGTTTAATAAACGGTCTTCAATTTCTCCTTTATAAGAAGCTGCCGATAATAAAATAGAAGTGTTTACTTCAAATAAGGTCGCATCCTTTAAACTGTCTACAATGTTGCCGTTATATATAGCTGCTGCAAAACATTCAATTAAAGCGGTTTTTCCAACACCAGATTCTCCTAATATAATAACATGTGGTTTAGATTTTCTATTTAGAATTTCAGAAATTTGTTTCAGTTCTTTATCGCGCCCAATAATAAAGTCATATTTGCCTGTGGCGGCATCAATAAGTTTGTTGGTTGCATATTTATCTAGATTATCACCATTTGAGTTAGAATCTACATTAGCAGATTTTTTTGAAGTAGCAGTCGCGCTGTCTTTAAACTTATCACTAAGTTGTGTATGGGTAACGGGTAAGGATTTTAATTGGTCGAAACTAAAGCCAACTCCAGGTGTTATGGCCGCAATAAAAAGGCTTAACAAATCGGGATAATTATCATCTAAAGTTGTTTTTACATCTTCTGCTTCTACTAATACCGTTTGTGCATCACTATCGGCTGTGATGTCTTTATGGTTATGCGAGCGTTTCGGGTAGCTTTCCAAATGCACGTTTGCCCATTCCTCAATGAAATAAACATCAATATCATTGCTAAACAGCAAGCGCATTAGTGCAAAATCTTTGTTTAGCGCCGCCTTAATAAGATGCGCGGTGCCATAATTTTCATGTTGATATTCTTTTGCTATTTGGTGTGCTATGTGTACAACTTTATCGAAATCTTGCATGCCTTACTAAAGTTTATTTTAAGAAAAATTAATTAAAGAATTATTCAAAAGTAATATTTTGAAAAGTGAAAATCACAAAAAATATTGAACTATTAATTTGTAAAAATATAATATTTTTCTTTCTTATTGGTTATTTGAGAGTTAGAGGTTTTTTTTAAATAAATCCGTTTAAAATTCTTTCAAGTTTATTTTTTTTAATAGATTTGTTGCTGGCGTTCATGCCGTTATATATATTTAATCAGGTAATTTTTACCACAAAACAAATTTTTATGGCTTTTAAAACAAAGTTAAAAGTAGGAGGAAATGAGTACAACGTATTAAGTTGTAGTTATGCTCTTAAACAAGAAACAGATGCAACTGGAAGACCTTCTTCTGTAACAAGAGGAGGAGAGATTAAAGTTACAATCGAATCAACAGGCGGAACAGAATTGTTCGAATGGCAATGTAGTAGTTTTGAGCGCAGAGATGGATCTATTGAATTTACAAAAAGAGACACTGATGCTAAACTAAAAGAAGTAAACTTTGAAGAAGGTTACTTAACTTTTTACAAAGAAGATTTTGATGCTTCAGGTACAAACCCGTTAACTCAAACGTTTACTATTTCTGCTAAGAAACTTTCTAGTGGTGGTGGAATTCACGAGAATGAGTGGCCAGTATAATTTGGCTTTTTTAGTCGTTTTATAATGACTAATTGAATAATATTACATTAAAGAGAATGTTTGAGTTTTTTCAGACATTCTCTTTTATTCTTAAGATATCTTAGCTATATTAGCGGGGTGAAAGTTAAATTTTTAATATATATAGATACATATTATGGCATCAAATAAAGTTGGACTTGGTGGTAATGTAACGGATGTCGATGCTGGTGAAGCATTAAATGAAATCCCTCAAAACAGAACACTTATAGCGGGTAAACTTACACCAAACACTCCTATAAAACCAGAAGCAGTAGAAGGATTAAGAACGGTTGAAGATGTTTTTGAACACTTTTCTCCAGAGCTTAATATTGCATACGAAGATAAAGAAGGTGGTACGATTAACGAAGCTACTAAATTTAATAATCTAGGAGATTTCGGGAAAAGAGGAATTACTGAAGGTAGTAATTTTTTAAAAGGCCTTGAAATTGAAAGCGAGCAATACAAAAAAATAATTAAGCAACTTAAAACGAATAAAGTTCTTAAGCAGGCGTTACAAGATGAAGAATCAAAACAAGCATTAGTTTCTACTTTAGAAATGCTAATTGAGGAGTTAAGTACCGCTAAATAAAGATATAATTAAGATATGGCAAATACAGAAAATAGTCAGCAAAGCTTACAAGAAAAATCTTATTCGCAACAAATTCAAGAAAAATCCAATGCGTTAACTAAATACGGAGGGTTTGATCTTTTAGAATCTGCAATTGATAATGTTCAAAATTTAAACCCTGAGCGTAAAGCAAGGCGTAAAATATTTTTAACAGAAAATAATAAAAAACAAGAACGTAGTGATTTACTTAAAGTATTAAAACTATGGTCGGAAACGCTAAAGTCTGATGGTGATCTTATTGATATTATAGAAAAAACAGACGAAAAAGCAGAGCATTCTAAAGCGGTCTTAAAAAAGAACTTAAAAATAGCGTTAGATGAAACAAGAGAGCTAGAAGCATCTTATCGTTCTGTAGCGTTGTTTTACAAAAATACAGATGAAGCGTCTATTAAGAATGCAACTATTGTAAATGCTGAGATGGATCAATTATCAGATCTTGATAATACAAGATTTTTTGATTATATCCGTGAAGAAATAGTATCTAGTTATGATCGTTTAGACTTAAGAGATAATTACGCTTTACTAGTGTTACCTGGATATTTAGGTAGTAAAGCCGTAGTAGATAAATGGGCTAAAATGGCGCATAGCAATAAAGTAACTATGGTTACCGATTTTGCGCATTTAGATGAGCCGGACGATGTTATGGAGCTTTTTGAAAGTGCAAACTTAGCAAGTGGAGATGCTTATCTATCTAATACCATTATGACATGTAATTGGTTGGTAGGAAGAAATAAAGAAACAGAACTAGGAGAAGAAGAAGATGTTTTTGTTCCACCATCTGGAGCTTTAGCTGGTAGCATGTATAAAACACTGATGTCTCAGGTAACTGCAGGTAAAAAACATGGTGGTTTAAGTGAAGTAGAATCTGTACGCTTTGATTTAAAAAAGAGTGAGATTGCTACATTAGAAAGCTTAGGTCTAGTACCTATGGTTAACGAATATGGTAAGGTTATGGCATTTTCTGCTAAAACATTATTTAATGGCGATAACATTGGCCTGCAAACATACTCTGTAGTTCGTGTGTTTGATTATATATCTAAAGTTTTAATGGACTTTTTAAATCGTCGTGCTTTTGAAAACTTTAATACTAAAACTAGAAACGAAATTTTAAAACAAATTGTTAAGTTTTTGGATGGTGTTACTGGCCCAGATAAGTTAATTGAAAACTTTGATATTAAAAGGTTTGAACAAGACCGAGATCAAAAAGATAAAATACACGTGGATATTCGGTTAAAACCGTATTTCCCTGCAAAAAACTTCTTAATTACTATGGATGGTCAAAAAGGAGATGAAGGTACCGAGTGGGATACTGACTATGCAGAACAATAATATTTAGTTTTTGAAAATATAAGAAGCTGCCTAAAAACCATAAGGTGGCTTTTTTTTGTTCAATATACTTATTTAGCACATTTTTATGATGTTTTAATAATTTACTGTTTTAAATATTGAGATATACGATAATAGCTTTTACGCCCACTCGTTTAGGCAAAGCTAGTATTAAAATCAAAGCTTATAATGCAACATAAATATTATAAATTACCACTAAATGCCACTGCGTTAATTAATAATGGATCCGTAGAGAAATCTAGTATTGAGGAGTCTGTTGCTAATTATATTCATTTAATAATGACCACGCGTTTTGGTGAGTGTAATTTCGATTTATCTTTTGGATGTGCCGTTTGGGATGTCGATTTTAATAATATATCGTCCGATAATAAGCTTAGAGTTATTGTCTCTGATTCTTTAGTAAAGTCATTAAAAAAGCATGAAACTAGACTTTCTAACTTAGAATTTGATGTAAATATAGAACAAGAAGAAATAAATATTAAACGCGAGAAAAGTAGAATTAAAAAATCTGTATATGTAATGGTTAAAGGAGTCGTTAAAAAAACGAATGAACCTTTTAAATATGTAGAGCATTTTTATATAGCCCCTTTATCTTATTGAAATTATGAGTTATACCACTAAGGAGGATATAAAGAACCGGATGATGAAAAAGGCTGCAAGCCTTTGGAATATACCTGCAAATGAAATTGCCGATTCTTTTGATCCTATAATCTCTTTACTGTTGTCGGCATGTGCATCAGAGCTAGAAAAGCTTTCTGGCGACATTAGCGATTCGCATATTAGGGTTACTGAGCGACTCATTCAGTTAATGACACCGTTGTCTACATTTGATGTGAAACCTGCGCATACTATTGCTTATTGCGAATCTTTAGAGCCGAAAACAATAATTACTCCGGAGCATCAATTATATTATAAAAAAAAAACGACTTCACAGAGACTGGCTCAAGGGTATAAAGATATCTTTTTTACACCCACACAAAATACAAAGCTTTTAGATGCTAGAGTAAAACACATTGTAACGGGTAATAAACTTTTTACGTTTTCTGATAAAAAATCGAAAGACCTAGCTCAAATGTTGGGAAACGAATTTGATTTAGAAGCGGGCACGCTTTATATTGGTTTAGAAAGTGAGCATAAAAACTTAGATCTTAATGATGTCTCATTTTACTTTGAGTACATGGGCGTGGCTAACAAAGATCTTTTTTATCACCATTTAAGTAATGCCACATGGTATCTTGGTGATCAAAAAATAAATACCATTGATGGTTACTATAATAGTGAAGAATTAGATAGAATTACGCTCGAAAATATTTTAGATGGAAATACAAGCAAAGCAAGTACGCTTTGTGGAGAAATTAATAAATACTATCAAAAGCATTTTGTAACATTAAAACTACCAAATAAAGTAGAAGATTTTCCTGATTATCCAGAATTACAAAATTTTAAAAACCCTAAAAATGATGCTTTTTTAGGAAGCGATTTGTTGTGGTTAAAAGTTGAGTTTTCTAGTATTATATCATCAAAAGCCTTAGAACAGCTGTATTGTTCCATAAATGCATTTCCTGTTTTAAATAGAAAATGGAATAATATTAGTTATAAAATGAAGGATTTTATAGATATAATTCCCATTCTTTCAGAAGACCCTTTTTTCGATGTAAAATCTATTGAAAATGCTAACGGAAAAACTTATAAACTGGAAGCTGAAAATGTTGATGAAGTTTACAAGGGAACTTATTTTCTTAGAAGTGCAAACGTAGGTAAGTTAGATTCTAGAAAAGCAAAAGAATACATTGTTCATTTATTAGAGTTGCTTAGAGATGAAAGTGCTGCTTTTAAGTTTTTTAATCACGAATTTTTACAAAATAATTTAAACACCTTAAATCAAACTATTGCGTTAATAGAGAAAAAAGCGAACGAAGTAGTCGATAGTTCTTTACATACTAATTATGTTTATTTAAATCCTTTTACAAGTAGTGAAAATATTAATGTAACCTATTGGACCACAAATGGAGAGGAAGCAAACCATATAAAGGCAAGAAAAAGTCTTGAAATTTATAAAGGCCCTAATTTAAAAACGAAAAGCAGTTATTTTTTAAGACCTGTTTTTGGCGGTAGTAATAGTTTAACTATGGAGCAGCGTATAGAGGCTTACAGACGCGTTACTTTAACAAAAAATAGAATTGTAACCGAGGAGGATTTAAAAGCGGTATGTTACGAATTGTATGGCAAAAACATAAAGCATATTGAAGTTAAAAAGGGTTTTATGACAGATTTGTCTATAACTAAAGGGATTTTGCAATGCATTGAAATTATCTTAACACCTAGTGAAAACCAGACTTTAAAACCTTACGAGTGGGATTATTTAAATGAAAATTTACTGTCTATTCTAAAAAAACAAGCAGTAAACATTTTTCCTTATAAAATTGTGATTAAAGAATTATAAAATAATTTAACAAATGAGTAAATCTAAGAACGAAAATTTAACAAAATATCTAGATAAAAATGTAGTGTATTTGTTTTTGGTAGTCTTTTTTATTTCAGGGAGTGCTTTGGCTTACAGGTATTACACAGATTTTCCTTGCGATCAAATTAATATTGATATTCAGGCTAGTGACTATAGAGTGGGTGAGCTTATAAAATTTAAAGATCTTACAGAACAAGGTCAGAGTTGGGAGTGGGATTTTGGCGATAGTACCGACGTTTCTGTTATTAGTCAAGCTTTTCATATCTATAAAGAACCTGGTGAATATAACGTTAGATTATTAGTAAATAATAGCTGCGAAAAAACAGAGACGATTATTATTAAAGAGAAAAAGTTTGTTTTAGACCCTACTAAAATTCCAAATTTAATTATACCAGATAGTATTACCGTAGGGCAAGAGTTAAAAGTTATAGATAACACAAAAAATGCTTACAGTTGGGAGTGGCGTTTTGGTGAAACCGCTAATGCCAATGCTACAACTAGATCTGCAACATATGTTTATGAAGAATCTGGTTTAAAAACCATAACATTAGTTGTTAATGGTGATATACAGCACATCGGTAAAAAAAGAATTCGGGTTTATGAGAAGGAAACACCAACTGCACAAATTGATGCTCCAATAATTGAACCAGAAAGGCCAATAGGTTGGGATATACCGTATGAGCCCGTTTTGGCTGATGATAAAAATGAAGAAGAGCAGTTGGAAAATATTGAAGTACCTTACATTAGCGAACCTGATTTAGAAAAAAGGCTTTACAAAGTGTCCGAAAGTAAAATTACCGAAAAAGAATTTTCGAACTATTTCTGTGGCGATGTTAATAAACCTATTGTTGTAAACGGAAGGAATACCACATTTTTGGTGTTCTGTCAAAAAATTAGAGGGAAAAGAATTAATATAAAACGATTAACTATTTTTAGAAACGATGGTTCGAATTGTATTAAAAATTTGAATATAGAATATAGCAGAAAAATTCTTTAAATTATGGAATCTAAATATAAGCATAGAGTAAATTGGGCAGATGGAATGAAAATTAATAAAGATCACTTTATTGATTTTGAAGATGCTTTAATGCAACAACTTATGTTGGTAAATAGTAATTTTATTCATCAAAATAACTTCGGTTTACTGCCTAATCCTGGAGATAGCGATTTACCTGTAAAACTTTCCGTTTCTATGGACGGACAAGAAAGTGTAATTGTTGTTGTAAATAAGTGTAATGCCGTTACTTTAGGTGGTTATCAAATAATAATTAATAAAGATATTAATGCATATTTGGAACAATCTGGGCACCTTATTAAAAGCAAATTTGCAATTAATAATGAAGATAGCGTTTGGTATATCGTTCTTTCAGTAAATCCTTATAGTAGAATTCCAATTGGATATGCAAACCCAAACGAGGAACCTGCTAGAAAGCCGTTTGTTGTTGGTAAATATCAAATTTCATTACTTTCAGAACATCATATCAATAGCAAAGAAGTTGGATTGAATAGTATAATATTAGGTAAAGTTATTATTGAAGATAACACGTCTACCTTAGTAGAAGATTTTATTCCACCATGTACCTCTATACAAAGTCATCCGGACTTACAGCACACCTTTGTAGAAGTGGGTGCTTTTTTTAATGCTATAGAATTATACTGTACGCAGGTTATTCAAAAAATACACCAAAAAAAGCAAGCAAACGATCTTGCTAAAATGGTTTTAGTACTATCTACAGATGTTTTAGCTTATTTAAGAGGTATAATTTCTACTTATCGTATTAATGATAAATACGCTTCACCTGTAGAGATGGTTATTAAACTTATTAATTTAGCTAGAACCATTAAAGGAAGTTTAGATATATATGCAGGTACAGGAAAAGAGGAGTTGTTAAACTACCTTACCGATTGGTGTGATGTAAATCAAGGAGCGTTTGAAAATGTTTTAAATGAAATGATTAGCTTAGAGTATATCCATACAGATGTTAATGCCTCTATTGAAAAAGCATCGTCGTTTACAGTACTCATGAATGCTTTATTTAAGAAGTTAAACGAATTAGAATACATTGGAAAAAAATCAGATTCTAATATCTTTGTAAAAGAAGATGTTATTGTTGAAGAGCAAGTTAAAAAACGACGTCGTTTTTTCATGGAATAAATCAAACGGAAATATACAAACTCAAATAAATTATTACGAATGAAACCAAAAAATGTTAAGGAGCGTAGATCAAGTTTTATCAAGTTTCTTCTATTATTCATATTAACTACAACAACTATTATGGTTGCTGTTTTCTTTAACTTTAGAGTACCTCAAAAAGAGAATGCATTATTAAAAGAACGCGCAAAAAATATGGAACGCGAAATGCAATTTCAAAAAACCTTTGCTTCAGAAATTGATGGCATTAAATCGATGATAGATTCTCTAGATATTCCTGGACAAAATGTATCTTTTATCAATAACTTAATAGGTAGTAAATTAGCAGACGTACAAACCACAATACCTCGCGAAGACTCAACATATCGTTATAATATGTATCTAGGTGTTATTGAAACTTTAGTGGATTTGCAGAAAGCAAAAAAAGAATTGCATGGTTTGGCTGATGCTAAAAGTAAAATTGAAGAGTATAAGGTGGCCTTAGAAAGTACAAGAAACGAACTAGAGCAAACTAAAAGAGATCGCGATATTTTAAGGCTTTCACAAAAGTAAATAACCTAAATACTTACATTAAAAAGGTTGCAGTTTGAGATTTAAAAACTTCAAATTAATTATTAATGTAAATAATGTATTTTTGTAAGTATTTTAGTCAAAGAGAATAAAATTTATTTTAAAATAAAAAAGATTAAACAAATGATTAAATTTTTTGGTAAACTATTATTCACATTGGTAGTATTATTCACTATTATAAATTGTAAAGGTCCTGAAGCTACTGTTGCTAATTCTAATGATGATATTGTGGTATCTTATGATTCCTTAAAAGTAAAAACACCTTACTTACCTGTACAATTAGAGTACGCCAAATTATTGAATACCAAACCAGATTCTCTTCAAAACATTAAAATGTATACGTTTGTTGATAAATGGATGAATACACCATATTTACTAGGAGGAGAGACTAAAGAAGGTATAGATTGCTCATCGTTTACACAACTATTATTTATTGAAGTTTATGATAAGTATATAGAACGTACTGCGCAAAAGCAATTCGATTCGGAGCATATTGTTAAATTTAGAGGAAAAGAATTTTTAGAGGAAGGCGATTTTCTGTTTTTTAATAGTCCAAACGAACAACAACTTATTACCCATGTAGGAATTTACTTGAAAAACAATAAATTTATTAATGCAACCTCATACAGAGGACCGAGTGGTGCTAGCGGTGTTAAAATTTGCGATATCACTAATCCATTTTGGGAAAAACGATTTGTTGCAGGAGGTAAAAGAACCGATTTAGAATAATTTTCGTACATAGTTATAAGACGCGTAAGAATGACCAACCAACTCGATGCTGTTTATGAAGAGCTTTTAGAAGTCTATCACGACTTAAAGGCCGAAATTGTGGTGTCTGAAGTTGAAGAAAAAACGTCTATTCCAGAAGATAGTATTATAACATTAAATCAAAGTACTTTTAATAGGTCTTATAGAAGAGATATTGCAGAAGTTAAATTAGTCCAATATCAAAAAAATAAAGACGCATTACAATTAGATTTATCTCGAAACGGTATTTACGATTTACTGCCAGAGGGTGTTTTTCATAAAATTGATACCAAAAGGAGCTCGGCTTCTTTTGCATCAATAAGAAAACAGCAAAAAAAAGAAGAGCATGATGCTAGGCTTTTATTGGCTCCTATAGAAAACGAGTTATTTAGACAGCGCGTAGATATAGAAAAAAAAGAGAAATCTATAATTAAAAAGTTTTCTAATTTAGAAGATAGGTTTTTAATAGATTTTTGGAAAATAGATAATTCCATACCAAAAAAGTACGCTATTAAACTAGTGAGGTTATTGCCTTATGCACATCAAATTTCGGGAAATCTAGAATTGGTTTTTTTAAGTCTAAAAAAAATATTAGGTGTAGATGTTAACTACAAGAAAACATTTGAGTCTAAAAAAGTAAATATCGGTGGAGAATCAGAAGGACGGCTAGGGCAAGACTTTGTATTAGATCAGGAAACCTTAATAATACAACAACCAGTATTAAATGTAGAAATACAACTTAAAAAAAAGAGCGATGTGGCTCACTTTTTAGGTAAAAAAGGAATATTAAATTTTGTAGATATATTTTATAAGTTTTTTATACCAATAGAATATATGGTTAAAACAGAAGTTGAATTAAAACAAGAAAAAGAATTTATCTTAGATAAAGAAGTAGGTGCGTATTTAGGTATGTCTACTAGAATTTAATAATTATAAATGCTATGATGTCAAGTTTACTAAATGGAAACGTTTTAAAATTAAGTATAATTCTATTTATAGTGAGTTCTATACTTATGGTTTTAGTAAAAAAGGTACGTAAAGTATTCACTAAAAATAAAGTACAAGCCATTGTTTATGTTTTAGTGTTAGCCTTATTATTTGGGTTAACCGGGCTGCTTGGATATTACAAAATTTTAGATAACTCGCCTACTAATAGCTTTATTGCTATAGAAATTATAATATTTTTATTAGGTATAGGTCACATTTTTGTGTTGCGTAGTTTCTTTAGTGAATTGTCGGAAAATAAAAATGAATTTTTCGGTGAGTTTATTATAACCTTAGCGTTTTTAGGCATCGCTTTATTGGCCTTTACGCAAGTAATTAGTAGGTTTAGAGAACCTTTTGTTTTAACATATCTTGCAGTAGGCTTTGCTTTTATTATACCGTTATTAGTATTAAAAACATACGAATTTGCATTATCAATACCTGTTCCTGTTTATAAAAAATGGTTTTATCCTTTAAATGAAAATATTAAAGATCCAACGAGTAACGAATTAAGCAACCCTATCGTTATTAGTTTTGAGTTTAAAAAGAAGTTTGGCGATAAGGATATGAGCCGTTTTAAAGTGAAGGCACCAGAGCATATGGAGTTTGGTAAGCTTTTTTACTTTTTTGTAGATGATTATAATGCGTTACACCCAGAACGTAAAATTGAAGTTTTAGGTGAAAATAACGAATTAGCAGGCTGGATTTTTTACTTCAAACCACATTGGTGGAGTGCTCTTCGACATATCGATGCCAACAAAACCATAGAGTGGAATGGAATACGAGAAGAAAATAATATTATTGTTCAACGTTTAAAGGTTTAAGCAATCTTAAAAATTAAAAATAGAATTTATGTCATTTTTATCAAAATTGGTCATCGGAAGCGATGAAATGAACGTGCTAGATTGCACATTCGAATTTTCTCAAGGTGCAGATTATAACGGAAGACCTGCGGAAAAAACAAGAGGCGGACAAATTAAACTACTAATAGAATCGACTTCTAAAACAGATTTTTTAGATTGGGCTATTTCTCCCGATATGGTTAAAAACGGCGTAATTACTTTTTATAAAAGAGAAAATATGGCCAGTTTAAAAAAAGTAGAATTTAAAAATGCCTATTGTTTACATTATAAAGAGCATTTTAATGCTATAGACGACCATGCCATGCAAACCCAAATAGTAATTTCGGCAAAGGAGATTACCATAAAAGATACAACGTTTACAAATAACTGGCCAGTGAAAGCTTAAATTATAGCAATATGGGTAAAATAAAATCTAAACTTGAACGGAAAAAGGAAATACAGGATATGTATGACGTTTACGTAAATGCTTGGGGTGGTTATGCAGATGAACCTAAAGAAGCTCCCGTAGTTGAGATTATAGAGGGAATAGCTAAAGATGTAGGCTTACCTCCTTCATATTTATTTACTATAGCCACAGGTGAAGGTTTGGGTTGGATTTATTTAAGTGATTTAAAAAACTATAAAAATGGAAAAGTAATTACAGATAAAAAAATTAGTGGTTTTCAAAATTTTGGTTTAGATTTTTTTGGCAACCCTAAAGAGTGGCCAAACTTAAAAAAGTATTTACCTAAAACCTACAATGAAGGAGATGAATTTGTAAGCATTGCAGAAAAACGAGATGAAGCTTATGGCAAAGAAACGGTATATAGTGCAGATTTTAAAAACCTAGAAAGCTCTATATGGGCCATGGCTGCCGTTTTAAAGCAAAGAGCAGACCGGTTTGAGAGAGATTGGAACGAATTGAATTATATAAAACCAACAGAAGATGAATGGGCATTTTGGACCTATTTTTATTACCAAAGACCTGAATTAGCTTTTCAGAGAATAAAAGAGTTAAAAAGTTACGATATTTTCTATTTGAAAACATCAGATAGAACTAAAATAAGAACCAAAGCCTTA
Organism: Algibacter lectus; assembly: GCF_900112395.1. Classification (GTDB taxonomy): domain Bacteria; phylum Bacteroidota; class Bacteroidia; order Flavobacteriales; family Flavobacteriaceae; genus Algibacter; species Algibacter lectus. Next base: position 582,782 of record NZ_FOLN01000001.1, on the reverse strand, counting down.
GAAAGAGTGGCTGCTTGGAGGTATATTCAATATTATAATATTTTTTCAACATGAAAAGCGTATTTACTATAGTTATCATACTTTTTACCAGTTTAAATTTCTGTGGAACAAAAGATGTTGAAACATCTTCTAGGACAAACCTTAATGAAGATGTTCTTATTTTAAGAAAACTTCACGACGATTATATACAAAAGAGATCACAACACAATGATGGTGGTAATGCACTATTTACTTTTGAAGAAAAGTTAAAAGAAATTCTAGAAAATTCACACTACATCAATAACGACTTATATAAAGCACTAAGTGAAAATGATTTCTTTTTAGTTAAATCTGAAGATGATAAGCTGATTTTTATTTATTGGGAAATCATTGACTATGGCTGTCATCATTCATACAAATCTTTATATAGATATAGTGATGAAGATAGTTTGTTTGTAGATTACTTTGCTGGTAAAGCAAATATTGAGTTCTCAGAAGATAATGGCGCACACCCATATAAAGTGCATAAACTAAACGATAGCACATATTTAACATTTAACACACAATTGGTTTGTTCATCTAGTAGGCTTTTGTCATCTAAAGTTATTTGTTTTAATAATGAATCTAAAGGTATTTGCTTAGATTGTTTTGAAAATTCCGATGGTTTATACACAAGTGTAGGAAGGCGAGATACATTAAATTTAAAATTTGATACGGTAACTAAAGAACTATTTTACCCAGAACTTACGCCATTAATTCACGAAGGAGAAGATACTGGGATTCTGAAAACGACAGGTAAATACAAGAAATTAGTTTATCGTGAAGGTAAATTTATAAAAAATTAAAAAAATATAACTATGGCATTACAATCCGTTACAGAAATTTTTATTGGAAGTACCGCTATCACCTCATTTAAGCGTTTTGTTTTAGATCAAGGTATTAATGCGCACCATTTTTTAAATTTGGAATGCAGAACCGATGTGCTAGAAAATTTAGAAGGAGAGATTTCTAATAGTACAAAAAACTATTTGGGAGAAACGCTAACACTACAAGTAAGTTCTCTAAGTGATTTTTCTGGTTATAAAACATTAGAATTTAAAGGTGTTGTTACCTCTGTAGCAAATAAGCGCGGATACAATAACGAAAATATTGTAACGATTAAAGCAGAAAGCCCAACGGTTTTATGTGATGATGGTCCGCATTATAATTCCTTTTTAGACAAAAGTTTATCACACATTATAGCACTTACTTTACAAGGGTATGATACCTCAAAACTTAGCGCTATAATGAATCCGCAAAACAGTGCGCCTTTGCATTATAGTGTACAACATAAGGAAAGTAATTGGCGTTATGCAAGCCGTTTAGCTATGCAATACAGTGAGTGGTTGTACTATGATGGTAAAAAACTTATTTTCGGACAACCAGAAGATGGAGAAGATGTTGTTTTAACATATGGGCACGATTTACATGGGTTTTCATTAGATTTAGTGCCACTTCCTAACAATTTTAATTACTTCACCAACGACTATCTTACCGATGAAAAGCATGAGAAAAAAACATCGGAAGTAAGTACAGGCTCTACCGGATATAGCAGTTTTACAAGCGAACGCGGTAACGCACTTTATGCTAAAGAAACCAATGTTTGGGTAAACGGGTTTAACGATCCAGGACTTAAACAACGTATGGACACCCATGTAGAACAACAGAAAAAAGCTGTAGAAACCCAACAAGTAAGAATGAAGGGTGATAGTGATAATCCTGGTGTAGGCATTGGAAAAATAATAGACATACAAGGTGAAAATGCAAGTCATGGCAGATACCGTGTTATAAAAGTGCGCCATAGCAATAACGAAAACGGACAATACCATAATACATTCGAGGCGCTAAGTGCAGATATGGATGTATTTCCAGATACAAACTTTGAAGCAACACCAAAAAGTGACACGCAAACAGCCGTTGTTATGGAAAATTCAGATCCAGATGGGTTAGCACGTATAAAAGTGCAATTCCCATGGCAAAAGCCAACAGGAGTAACTACGCCATGGATTCGTGTGGTAACACCACATGGTGGTGGTGATAAAGGCTTTCATTTTATACCAGAAGTAGGCGAGGAAGTTTTAGTTGGTTTTGAAGGTGCGAATGCAGAACGTCCTTATATGCTTGGAAGTTTATATAATGGTAATGCGAGCGCAGCAGATTTTCAAAGTGAAAGCAATGATTTTAAAGCTATTAGAACAAGAAGTGGGCATACTATTAAGTTAGACGATACTGACGGAAAAGAAATGATAACCATTTCTGATAAAAACACAAATATTATTCATTTTGATACGGTTGAAAAAACATTAACTATCTCGAGTGAAGAAAAATTATTTTTACGTTCTAAATTTATTGCCATGTATGGCGATAATATTGAATTACATGGTAATGCTACCAAGATAGTTTCAAAGAATGAATCGGTAATTCAAACAGGAGCTTCTAACATAGGTGTGTTACCAGAGGGTATTGTAATAGATTCTAAAAAGGTAGATGTTAACGGTAAAGAAGAAGCTAATATTGTTGGTGGTAAAATTAATACCAATTCAACAGGCGAGACTTTAATTTCAGGAGCCATAGTTAAACTTAATTCATAACATATATTATGAGTAACGCATCTATAGCGCAAGAACTTGCTAAAATTAGAAATAAATGGGAATCGATAACCACCTACAAATGGGATATGGCCATATGGGTATGCGATTACCACGATATTGAGATTTTAGATAAATTTATGGATATTGAAGCTTCGCCTATTGGAGTTTTTGAAGACATATTTTTTAGATTTCAATCTGTTTATTCTGATGATCTTTTTGAACAACACCTTTGGGAAGAATTTTTATCTTGGTTTAATACTAGCGACGACAACAAATATGATTTAATATATGCTTATAAAAAAGATGGCTATTTACCAGAATCTTATGATGTAAATAGAGCATTACCGCCCACTTTTAAAAGTGTGGTTGGAGAATTAAAGCGATTAAAAGATCTACTTCCGTTTAAAGAAGAAAACTTTATACTTTATTTTGCTCCAGGAATGCATGGGGTAGGTTTTGATGCATGGTTGTCAAATCAATTATCAGGATCCTTACCAAACGATTTTAGATTGGCAGCTATAGATGTTGATGTAAAACGAAACCTATCAAAATTACAAAAGCATAAAACGGCTAGAGTTGTAGAATTAAGAGCAAATCTAGACATGGCAAATGCCATGCGTAATGAAATGGACAAGGATAGTGATAGTGTAAAACCACATTCACCAAGTACAAAATTTCAGAAGCAAGTGCGTAAAGTGATGGATGCCACTATTGATGATGATATCAACATTAAAAAAGAAGCAAAAGTACTTATAGAACTCGGCTATCAATTAAAAAAACTAACGACTAAAGCAACATCACATTTAATTTGTGCTATTGCCTTTTTTAATATAAAAAATAAAGAGTTGGCTTTCGAGAATGCAAATAAAGCGATTGATTTGGCAGAGCCAGAAATTAAAAAGTCAGATGAGGCTTACCCTATATGGAGGTCGGCATTAATGATAAAAGCTTCATTATATTTAGTTGATAAAAAAACACGACCAGAAGCTATTTCTTGCTATGAAAAACTAGTTGCTGAAACAGCTAAACACGGTGATGTTTTTTACACCATGGAAGGTTATAGAATGTTGGCTCTAGTTAATTTTCAATCTAAAAATATGGAAGCCGCTTGGGAGCATGTTATTTTTTCATTGCAAGCGGGCACTAATTTACCGTTAGAAGTAAAAAGAGCATCAACATATTTGTTTTCTGCATCTTTAGCAAAACAAATTTGCGATAGCAGTTACAAATATAGAAGTATGGATACCATGTTAAACAAACAATTTGAAACTGAAATAGGTACAGATTGGGATACGTTATTACAAGGTACAGAATACCTTAATTTGAAATATGTAAACAGAAGAAAACCACTAAAAGTATAAGTAAATGGCAAAAATTGTAAATAAAGTTGTTTCTAATAGTGATAGTGATAATGAGTCTTCTGGATTCATGTCTTTTTTATCAGAAAAAAAAGAAAAGCTAGATGCCTTTCAGTCTGATCTTGCAGCTTCTATAATGCCTTCAATTCCCGGGCAACCGGCAGGAAAGTATCAAGATATTGCTCTTGGTATTGATGTACACCCTACTATGTTTCCGCCGTCGCCATTAATGGCTGTGCCACACGTAGGGATGGTTTTTGATATTATGGGTGCCATTTTTGCCGCCATAAGTTCTGTAATACCAACACCTCCGGTGCCAGAGCCACCAGAAGATGGTAGTGAGCCAGAACCACAACCTTTAACGGTAAGTAGTGTAGCTGTAGCCATTGTAAAAGCCATGGCACCAAGTGTTATGGTAAATAATAAATTTATTGCTAACGCTGGGGTAAGCCTTCAACATTTACCAGGTATTATATTGCATGCATTACCATCAGTAAGTCCTATGGCATCGTCAGAGATGTTTATGGGGAGTTCTACGGTTTTAGCAGATGGTGCACCGTTTTCAGGGCAATTCCTACCTGCTTTATCTTGTAATTTAATTGGTATTCCTGCGCCTTTTAGGTTAGGGAAAACCAAACCAAAAATGTCTTTAATGGCACCAACATCGGTGCTATTAAACGTAATACCTGCTGGAAAACCAGTGTTAGTTGGTGGCCCGCCAACTATAGATTTATTAGCACTTGCCATGTCTCTAGGTTTAAAAGGTCTTGGTAAACTCGCTAAAAAAACGGGTGGAAGTATTTTAAAAGGAACCAAAAAAGGCTGGCAGAAAGTTGGTAATAAGCTTCAGAAAAAAATTGATAATTTAATGCCTAAGAATCCAAAGGCAGCACAACGATTACAAGATTTTAAATGTAAGCACTTTGGAGAACCTGTAGATGCTGTTTCGGGGCGCGTTATTTCAGAAAATTTAGATTTTAGTTTACCAGGACCAATACCTTTGGAGTGGACACGGCATTATTTTAGTGATGCAGAAATTGAATCACCAATTGGAAGTAATTGGCAACATAGCTACAATATTGGATATTGGGATATGGGAGAAGGCGCTATTTGTTTGCAATTTCCAGATGGTAGACAAGTTAATTTGCCAAAACTGTCTAGCGGAGATATGTACTATAACCGCCAAGAAAAAATTACGTGGTTTAAAGATAGTATAGGCGTCGCTTATAAAGGAGAAGACGGGCTAACTTATCGTTTTACAACCAATAGCAACGAGGACGATTTTTTTCCAATACAAGCTATTACTAACGATTTAGGGAATGAAATTCGTTTTGAATATCGCCATGGGTTACTCAATAAAATAATTGACAGTACAGGTAGAGTTTTACAGGTTACGCACGAAAATAGACGTATTACAGCTATTTATAGTATCATAGACGATACCCGCATAAATTTTATTCGTTATAAAGTAGATAATGATGATAACTTAGTACAGGTAACAGAGGCTAATAATGTAAGTAAGCACTTTTATTACGAGGGGCATTTATTGGTGAAATTAACCAACCAAAGTGGTTTGTCATTTTATTGGGAATACGAAGGTAAAGGGGATGATGCTAAATGTGTACACACTTGGGGAGATGAAGGTATTTTAGAATATTGGACTCAATATGAAAAAGGCAAAACCATAGTAACCAACTCGTTGGGGCATACCACAACGTATTATTACGATAGCAATAATTTAATATATCGAATTACAGATGCTAAAGGTGGCGAAACCTACCAAAAATATAATGACTTACAGTATCTAGAAATGCTAACAGATCCGTTAGGTAACACCACTAAGTACACCTACGATTTGTTTGGTAATACAACGTCTATTGAAGATGCCGATAAAAATAAAACGGCATTCGAGTACGATAGTATGCAACGTTTAATTGGCTATACGGGACCAGATGGTAGTATGTCATGGAAATATGATATCGATAATAAATTAATTGCTCGAAGTTTTCCAGACGGTACGCAATTAAAATATGAGTACGATACCAACAACCAGTTACTCGCCATGACGGATAGTGCAGACAACCGCACCACCTTTTTCTGGAACGAACGCAGTGAATTAGTAAAAGCAACCTTAAACGATGGCCGAAGCATACGCTGGGTTTACGATAAATTAGGAAATTTATTAAACAACACGCAACCCAATGGAGCTACTACCACCTATAAATACGATGTTATGGGTAATGTGGTAGGCCTGCGTGAACCAGACGGTAATAAACATATTTTTAATTATGATAAGGCGGGCAACGTAGTTTTAGCTAAAGATTCCTTGCGAGAAGTTGCCTTTACCTATTGGGGTTTAGGGAATTTAAAAACCCGTACCGAAAACGGGAAAACCATAACCTTTAAGTATAATACTGAAGAGCAGTTAACCACTATAGTTAATGAAAACAATAACGCTTACCGCTTTACGTTAGATCCTTTGGGGCAAATTATTGGTGAGTGGGGATTCGATGGCTTATGCCGTCGTTATGTTCGTGATGCTGTAGGGCGAGTAACCAAAGTATTGCGCCCACAAGAACGCTGGACAAAGTACATGTACAGTGGCACAGGTAATATTTTAACTGCGAATCATTATGATGGTACAGGCGAGTATTTTACATACAACAGCAATGGCAGTATTAAAGAGGCTACCAATGCCTTTAACACCGTAAAATTTGAATACAAAAACGGAAATTTAATAAGCGAAGACCAAAACGGACACCTTGTAAAGAGTACGTATAACCGTTTGGGACAACGCACCAGTATTACAAGTTCTTTAGGCGCTAATATTATTCAAGAATTTACAAAGGATGGAAATGTAGCGCGTACTGAAGCCAACGGATGGCAAGCCCAGTATAAAAGAGATGCTTTAGGGTTAGAAATACGGCGTATGGTTAGTGGGGATGTTACGATAATCACCCAAAGAGACCAATTGGGGCGTGTAGAAAAACACCTTGTACAAAATAAAAATGTAGAAGCCCGTAACGTACGTTACCAATGGGGACGTGCCGATAGATTGCTAAGTATGGTAAATAACCTAACAAACAGTACGGTAAGGTTTAGTTATGATGATGTAGGGAATTTAGCCTCGGCAGGTTATAAAAATGGTTTAGATACCATATACAAAATGCCCGATGCCGTTGGGAATATGTTTAAAAGCCCAAGCCAAAACGATAGAGAATATGGTAATGGTGGGGAATTATTGAAAGATGAAAACGCGACCTATAAATATGATGATGAGGGCAATTTAATACTCAAATTTGTATCTAAAGCAGAAAACCCAAAAGATATAGGCGAATGGAACTACCAATGGTTTGGTAATGGCATGCTAAAAGCAGTTACAAAACCAAATGGAGAACATATAGCGTTTGAATATGATGCCTTGGGTAGGCGTACAGCCAAAATAGTAACAGCACCAAGAGTAAAGCGCAACGGAATCATTACCCGCTTTATTTGGGATGGTAATTTACCACTGCACGAATGGCAATACAGCTTGGAAGACCGCCCCAGATTGTTTGTTAACGAAAATGGGGATATTGATGCGGAAGAAAAAGAACCAACTCCGACAGCAATATCTAGCGAAAGTGATAAATCTCAAGATAGTACAGCTTTAACCACTTGGGTATTTGAAAACAATAGTTTTGTGCCACAAGCTAAAATAGTAGGCGATAAAACATACTCCATAGTTTGCGATTATTTGGGGACCCCCGTTCAAGCCTTTAATGAAAAAGGTGAGAATGTTTGGGAATGTGAGTTGGATATTTACGGAAATATCCGTAATATTGGAGGTAGTAAAACGTTCATACCTTTTAGATATCAGGGACAGTATGAGGATGTGGAAACTGGGTTGTATTATAACAGGTTTAGATACTATTCGCCCGATAGTGGCACTTACATAAGTCAAGACCCGATTGGGTTGGCTGGCGGAATGCCGAATATGTATAGCTATGTAAGTGATGTAAACTCACAATACGACCCTTTTGGTTTAGAATGTTGGGGAACTGCAAGAAAGAAATTTTGGAAAAATGAAGCTGCAAATAACGCTAGTGGTTATTCTCCAAATAATTTAAAAAGAATGAAAGAAGGTAAAGCTCCAAGAATGACCGTAGAAGTTACCAATAGAAGAACAGGAGAAACCAAAACTAGAGATTATTCTATGGAATTACATCACAGAGATATTCCACAAAGAGTTGGAGGTGATGGAGTTCATAATTCTTCTAATTTAGATGCTCTTAATCCTTGGGAACATGAAGCAGTTGATCCATTTAGACATGTAGGTTCTGATTTGGATGAAGTTATAAAAGGAGTAGATGTTTGGTAATTATTAATAAATTAAGAAATGCAAGAATCCATAAAGGTAATAGAATCAGAAATTTATACTAATTATATAAGTTTTATTGAAGACAAAGTGGTCTTAAAAATATTAGATAAATATAGAGATAATGTAGCTAATCGTGATGCAGACAAAATGAGCAAAGCGAAAGTTACATCATCTGATATACTTGATATATTAATTAATGACAAAGAGCGGTTTACAGCATATGTATTCTCAAAAATTAAAAAATATGAAAATGTAAAATTTAAGGAAGATTATCCTAAAGGAGAAGAGCCAGAAGAAGAAGAAAATGACAATGAAGAAATACTAGGTTACGCAAAGAGCTTTATACTTTTATATGCAATAGAATATTTTCTCTTAAAAGAAAATTCGGAGGATTTGGAAACATACATAAAAGAATGTAGAATTCCACAAGCAAAAAAATACACTAAAGAATTAAAAGGAATTTATAGTAAACTAAATTAAACCGACAGAGCTATTGAACAATTTCATAGTGATTAACAGCTGTTATTAGTAAACAAACAGGTAAGATAATTACATTTACCCGCGAAATATTTTCCGTGCCGAAAAAGAGTAAGCAATAAAAAGAAAAAGCCACAGCGAAAGTTGTGGTTTTTTTATTGTGCAAAGGCTTGTTTAGGTTTAATATGCTATTTGTTTTTATGCTCTACTTTTTTTAGAGATAAACATTGTATTTACAAAATAGCTTGAATTTTACGTTTCGTAATAAAGGCATCAATAAGTTTAGACACTACCGATTTATCATCATCATTCATTTGTTCAACAGCTTCCCCTCGCGCGCCATATCCGTAACTCTGGCGCACTTCAGTGAAGTGTGTCTAATTTTCTTTAGCATTTGCAATGCAATTTATTATCTTTAAACACTGTCTCAGAGATATAAAGTTATAGATAGTACTGTTCCAACATTTGTGACGATAACAATAATTAATTGGGTAGATTTATTTATTCGACCAACCTATTTTAAACCCCTTCGGTTAAAGTACATGCTCTATGGTAATTTGAAATAGGAAAACAATTAGTCACGCTTTACAAAAGCGCGCCAGGTTCTGGGATTATAGATGTGGCACGAGTGGGACTATTGACGGTAAAACGAAATCATTGAATCCTTTAAAGGATTTAGAAGACAAAAGACTAAAAAAACCAAGAAAAGTAACTTGCGGATAATATTATAATTTTATGAGAGTATTTAGTAGTGAACCAGAAGGGAATGAATTAGCAGAAGCCATAGGAGCTGACTATATAAAGTTTTCAATTTCTACAATGGACGAATTTAACGAATGGTTAAAAAAAAGTGAAAATCCAGCACAACCAACCCTAGCAATTATTGATATGCTAATCATAACAGCTGAAAAATACACTGTGAGTGCCAATCTTTTAATAAAAAAAGACAAAGTTGAAGAGTGGAAAACTACATTTTATGCTTGGTACGAACGTTGTAATAGTAAAATACCTGTAAAATACCGAGAGGGAATAAAACAAAATGCAGACGAATTATTTGCAGAGTTGGAACAATATGGACACTAATTTTGAAGAAATAATAAAACCCTTTTTTTGGGTAGAACACCCAAACAGCTTTTCTGTTTGCTTAGAAGTTGGTAGCTACAAAACCAATGTTTTTCAAACAAGAGAAGACGAAGGATTTGAAGGAAACGGATATGATTGGGCTTCTTTGGCAAAAGTCTTTATAATAGAAAAAGAACCAAAATTTAAAAAAGTCGTCAAATTTGACCCAGAAAGCAGTATGTTTTGCGCTTATTCTTCTGATGTAGATACTCTAAAAGAATTTGTAATATCATTTAAGCAAGCCTGCGAAAATGATAAACTTATATTGGATTTATTTTCAAGAGCAGAATTGGATTAATATTATAAAAAGCCACATATTTTTAAATATTGTGGTTTTTTTATCCTCGCTAGTGCTCGTTTGTAACGAGTGCCGTTCCCCTAGCGCGGCATATCCGTAACTCTGGCGCACTTCTGTGAAGTGTGTCTAATTTTCTTTAGCATTTGCAATGCAATTTATTATCTTTAAACAATGTCTCAGAGATATAAAGTTATAGATAGTACTGTTCCAACATTTGTGACAATAACAATAATTGATTGGGTAGATTTATTTATTCGACCAACCTATTTTAAAACCCTTCGGTTAAAGTACATGCTCTATGGTAATTTGAAATAGGAAAACAATTAGTCTCGCTTTACAAAAGCGCGCCAGGTTCTGCGATTATAGATGTGGCACGAGTGGAGTAAAAACCAAAAATGGAAAATGGCAACGCATAGAAGCCACAAATTTCTTGTATACAAAAAAGAAAGTCTATAACTTTGAGGTAGCAGATTGGCATACTTATTTTGTTGGTGCTTGGGAGTGGTTGGTGCATAATGCTCGACCTTGTTTAAGTAAGATAAAGCATTTACCACCATGGATAGGTCGAATGTGGAAAGGGAATTATTTTAATTTTATCAGAGAAGGATTTTACAAAAGACTTGGTGGATTTAATGAAGTAGTGCTTGCTTCAGGAAAAAGATTAGATAGTTATGTACCAGGTCTAGAAATTGTATCAAGAAAATTCACACAATTAGGAAAGGTATCTGTTGATACAGCAAAAGGATATATAGATGAGTTAGTGACTAAATACCCACCTGGTGAATTAATAAAAGAAACAACAAGAAATGCAGACGCTATTGAGCAAGGAGGTAAAGAATTAGCAGGTGATATGATTTTAGAAGTACCTAAGCAAACTAAAAAAATAGCGAGTGAAGTTTTAGAGCACGCAACTGATAACATGGTCAAAATCAGAGATACAGCTGGGAATATATTAAATCCATTTTAAAAAAACATGATTATAAAATATCAATCTTATTGGGCTTCAGCTAAGAGGTTACAGCCAGAAAGAGCAACTTTAACAAGGTTAGACATCGTTAATAAAACTAAATTCAAACAAGATTTTTTGGATAAAAAAATTAATTGTCAAGATGTAGCACGTCACAATTATGAGAAAGGTTTATTATATGAGTTTTCTATTTTCGAAACTGAATCAGATAGTTTTCCTAGTGTCTACATTACCATAAATCATAAAAACAAACATGTAGGTGTCAACTTTATAGATCCGGGTGGAAGAAATTATCTTAAATATATTTTTACAGAAGTAAAACCTAAAGAAGAACTTTTTTTAAGTGAAATATGGTATTATGACTTCGACAAAGAAGATAATGATAAAGCAAATTACCGTATTCATTTTGTATTCAACAATAAAGGAAATGCATCAGCTAGAAAATATGATGATAAAAATCAAAAATTTTCAGATTTTGAAAGTAAAGAACCCATGGATACATCTTTACTTTATGAGCCATATCCTGAATTTGGAAAATATGAAGGTATTATACGATTAGAGAGAGACATTCCTATTTTAAAAGATAATGTAAGAACATATGTTTATAAAGATGGTAACCGCTATTATAAAGATAAAGATGGTAATTTAATTGAAGATAATTAATCTTCAAATTATATTTTAAAATTAACAAAAGACTATGCTAACGTATAGTCTTTTTTATTATTAAAATCAGGAACAAATGGGCAACGCATAGAAGCCACAAATTTCTTGTACTCTAACAAAAAAGTATATAACTTTGAGGTAGCAGATTGGCATACCTATTTTGTTGGTGCTTGCGAGTGGTTGGTGCATAATGCTGCTTGCGTATCAGAAGCAATTAAGCAAGTAGCTAAAAGGTTACCTAGAACTAAAGGTAAATGGATAGGAGAAGCTGGAGAAGGTGTTTGGAAGTCTACTAAAAAAGCGGTTAATAAAATTACTAAAGGAGAAGGAATACCTTTTAAGAATGGGTATCCTGATTTTAGTAAATGGTCAAAAGGTAAAATGAAATTTAAGAATTTAGATGGAACACCCAAAGATTTTGACAAAGTATATCAAAGAGTTGCCAAACAAAAGGGGTTAAAGAACAAAACTCAAGCAAAAAAATATCTTAAAGATAAAGGATTAACACCTCATCATCATCAAGACGGAAAAACTATAGAATTAATACCAATAGCGTTACATTAAAACATTCCACATTCAGGTGGTGCTGCAAATCTAAGAAACGGAACTTTATAATGGAACATATTAGAAAAATAATATTTAAGTTAGGTCAAACGGAATTAACTAAGGCTTTAAAAAAGAAAAAGGATAATAATTTTGATTACAAGAAATATATAATATCAAATAATTTAAAACTATCGGATGAATATATATATTTATCTAACGAATATGGCTATAATCAATTTAATGAAGACATAGTTTTTAAGAGTTTAGATAAGTTACCAATAACCGGAGATGATAATCTATGTCCTATTGGAATTATTTATGGTTGGGGAAAAGGTGAAAATTCTCTTCAAAAAAACAGAAAAATTTTTCTTGATCAGATCCCCGAAAATTATTTTGTATTTGCTGAAGGCTTACCTGGTGATCAATTATGTATTAATCAAATTGATCAAAAAATATATTATTGGTACCATGAGTCTTTAGAGAATGAAGGATTATATTTGGTTGCGAATTCTTTACTCGACTTTTTTAAATCTTTACATTTAAACCCTAATTCTTAAATTGAAGACGATTTAGAAGAAGAATGGTTCTCTGATGATTTTTAATAAAATATATTCTCCCACAAGTGGTCATTTGTAACGAGTGCAAAAATAGTAAGTTCAACACAAACAATAAAAGCTATCTATTCATATAGGTAGCTTTTGTATTTTTAATTCATGCGTAGAAAGTGGTCGGAAAGATACCCTCTCGCGCACCATATCCATAACTCTGGCGCACTTCTGTGAAGTGTGTCTAATTTTCTTTAGCATTTGCAATGCAATTTATTATATTTAAACAATGTCTCAAAGATATAAAGTTATAGATAGTACCGTTCCAACATTTGTGACAATAACAATAATTGATTGGGTAGATTTATTTATTCGACCAACCTATTTTAAAATATTAGATGATTCTCTAAATTATTGTATTTCAAACAAAGGATTAGCGGTACATGCATACGTATATATGAGTAGTCATATACATCTTATTATTAGTTCTCAAGAAAATGAGTTGCAGGACATTATTCGCGATTTTAAAAAACACACCTCTAAGGAATTTATAAAAGCGATAAAAGAACTTCCTGAAAGTAGAAGGGAATGGCTTTTAGCTAAATTTAATTATGCAGCAAAGCGTGTAAAGAAAGGTGTTAGTTATAAGGTTTGGAAAGATGGGTATCATCCCGTAATTTTAGATACTAGCAAAAAAATAGAGCAACGTATAAATTATATACATTATAATCCTGTGGCTTCAGAATTAGTTTATCATGAAAGAGATTGGAAAAATAGTAGCTATGCAGTCTATGAAGGGGACAATCTAGAAACCCCTTCGGTTAAAGTACATGCTCTATGGTAATTTGAAATAGGAAAACAATTAGTCACGCTTTACAAAAGCGCGCCAGGTTCTGCGATTATAGATGTGGCACGAGTGGGGTTTTAATGACGGAGTTAGAACTAAATTACAAGCAAACCAAATGGGCTTAATGGTTGAGCATAAATTGATGTCAGATGATTATTATGATGCAAAGGCTTCTGCTGATTTTAAAAATAAAATTAATTCTCCAGGGAAAAAATTATATGAGAATGCTGATGCCAAAATGAAAGCGGAAGTTGACAAACACGCTGCTGATTTAAACAAAAAATTTAAGGGATGTAATTAATAAAATGTTATGATTAAATTTAAGTATAATGAAATTACAGACTATTTACTTGTTGACCCTAAATTTATTTCAAAAGGCATTGAATACGCAAATAAAAATAAATTAGAAAGTATAAAAATATCACCATTAAATGCCTATGATATTTATGGTTTTACAAGTAGTAAACAATTATATAGTTTCAAATTAGATGTATCTTCACTCAAACAAGTTTCTTCTATTAGAAGATTGGGGCTATCTGATCATATTGGATTAAATTCTGAAGGAATATTAGGATTCTATGCATTTAAAGATTTAAACTCTTTGAGTTTTGAGCATCCAAGCGTCAAACTTGATTTTTCTAATTTCAAAAAATTAGAAACCTTATACTTTAAATATAACAAAGGGGTAGCCAATTTAGGGACATTAAAGGAATTAAAAGACCTTTTAATATTCTCTTTAAACGTTCCAAATTGTGAGATTTTATCAGAACTTACAGCATTAGAAATGTTACGTTTAACAAGAGGTAATTTTACTACTTTAAAAGGTATTGAAAACCTAAAAAGAGTAACAAGAATTGATGTTGCCTATAATTCAAAACTTACAGATGCTAAAGCATTAGCAGTTTTACCAAGTTTAGAAAAATTACATATAGAAAAGTGCAAATTACTTACCGATTTTTCATTTTTAAAAGGCAATACAAGTATTAAAGAATTATTTATAGATAGTCTTGATTCTTTAGAATTTGTGTCAACAATGCCAAATTTAGAGAAGATAAATTTTTGGTTTTGTAAAGACGGAAATATGAAGCCTTTATTAGAGTCTAAAAGTTTAAAACAGATTAACTTTTACCCAAATAAAAAACATTATACTCATACTATTGAAGAAATTATTGAACTCACAGGAGCACAAAGAGGGAGAAATAAATAAAATAAGAAACCACAATTAGAAGTTGTGGTTTTTTCTGTTTAAAAACTTCGTTTTAAGCTCCAAAACCAAAAGTTATTAACAATTACGCTTATTGCTTCAACTCCTTTGTTTTCGGGCGTTTCCGCTCTTTTTTGTCCCACTTGCGCGACATATCCGCAACCCTGGCGCTCCCCTCGCGCGCCATATCCGTAACTCTGGCGCACTTCTGTGAAGTGTGTCTAATTTTCTTTAGCATTTGCAATGCAATTTATTATCTTTAAACACTGTCTCAGAGATATAAAGTTATAGATAGTACAGTTCCAACATTTGTGACAATAACAATAATTGATTGGGTAGATTTATTTATTCGACCAATCTATTTTAAATCCCTTCGGTTAAAGTACATGTTCTATGGTAATTTGAAATAGGAAAACAATTAGTCACGCTTTACAAAAGCGCGCCAGGTTCTGCGATTATAGATGTGGCACGAGTGGGTAAATAATTCCGAAGCTTCTGCTAATTTCCATAAAAGATTAATTGCCAGATTAAAAGCAGCAAAAACAAAAAAACAAGCAAAAACAATAGTAACACAAATGCACAATAAGCACTTAAAGAAAACACATTAATTTTTTGAATAATTATGGATGAATTACATTTATGGGTAGGTATATTTAGTGGTACAGAAGAAGAATTTCACCAACTATTCGATCTAACCTCCTTTTATAATAGCCAAGAAGGAGAAGACTTCGAACGTTGTGGGTTTTGCAAATATTTGAATAAAAACTCTTATGATAATGATTTCATTGGGCATGTTTATATTGAAAATGATTTACAAAAACTACTAGATGGACTCCCTAGTGATCAATTAACAAAAGATGTATTAAAATATTGCAAAAATAATAAGCTAACTAATCCTAATGCAATGTTATATTATGGAGATGAATGGTTAGATGGCGATTCTTTAGCTAAAGAATTTGAAGGTTTAAAATATATAGGAACTTTTGATTGGGAATAAAGATTTAATAAAAATATAAGACATTGCAACTGCGGTGGTTTTTTTATTGCGATAAATATAAATACACAAAAACACCAACAGTAAAAACCCCTCGCGCGGCATATCCGTAACTCTGGCGCACTTCTGTGAAGTGTGTCTGTTTTTTTTTAGTATTTGCAATGCAATTTATTATATTTAAACAATGTCTTAGAGATATAAAGTTATAGATAGTACTGTTCCAACATTTGTGACAATAACAATAATTGATTGGGTAGATTTATTTATTCGACCAATCTATTTTAAACCCCTTCGGTTAAAGTACATGCTCTATGGTAATTTGAAATAGAAAAACAATTAGTCACGCTTTACAAAAGCGCGCCAGGTTCTGTGATTATAGATGTGGCACGAGTGGGGGATAAGAAATTCGGTCATTTATTTGATCCGCCTTTATAATAAATATTGAAATGGAAAACTATATAAAAATACAACCCGAAGTAATTTCTGGTCTTGGTGAAAAAACTACGTTTAAAGAGTTTGAACCTCCCTTTAAGACAATTTTAAATTTACATATCGATCTTGAAGATTGGCTTGGTGATGATTTAATGGAATGTTATCCGGCATTTATTATTACTGAAAAATTAAAAAAAGGATTAGAAATTAGTGATTTTTCAGGATTTAAATTTTCAGAAATGGAGGTTTCTAAAGCAGAATATTTTGAAGATAATTATCAATTAGAAAAACCTGTACCCATCTTTTTTTGGCTACAAGTTATCGGACAAGAATTTGCAGATGATATTTTACTTAATGATAAGAAGGAACTTTATCTTAAACCTAAATTACTTAAATATTTACAAGGAAAATTTAATGTAAATTATTTACAAGTAGAACCGCAAAGGAATGAGTTTGATGACTTATTGGACAACATGTTATTAGAAAGCTAGTTGATAGAAAAATCGCACCGCTAACGCGAGAATCTTTCTGTTGAGAAAAAGAGCATAGTAATTAGAATCCTCACTAGTGCTAGTTCGTAACAAGTACCATCCCAATAAAGTTTCACTTAAAAAATTTAAACAATAAAAGCTATCTATTCATTTAGGTAGCTTTTTGTATTTTTAAATTATGCGTAGAAAGTATAAATTTCATAATCCAACAGCGGCATGTTTTGTTTCGTTTGCAACAGTATATTGGTTAGATACAGAGTAATACATCGTTTAAGTTTTCTGTAAAAACGGAATAGATTAAAAGAATAATGTTGATTTAAAGTATTCCGTTGGAAGTAAAAACACGATTTTGGTTAGTTATTTCTTGTCTTAAAAAAGACAAATTAGCTTAATCTATAAAAAGTTATATCTTCATGGAGTTAACGGGTTTATATTAACTAATTTATTTAGAGCATACGTTTGTTGTTAGGGCAGAACAATAATATAAGTTTTAAAACAGACAGTAAATATCGAAAACCTCCTACAATACTAAAAAGTGATAATTGGATGTATAATTATTTTTTTTTAATCAACCATTTATTTAAATAAACAATACCTTAGTTCCTGCTTATATTTTAAATAAATGAAAAATATTAATTTAAATAATTATTTTATTCTATTTGCTTTATTGATTATTACTGGTTGTAAAAACGAGGAGTCATTAAAGCACAAAATTGGTTTTTCTCAATGTATTAGTAAGGATGATTGGAGAAAAGCTATGGATCATGAAATGGAAGTTGAAGCTTCATTATATGAGGACATTGATTTAACAATTTTTCAGGGCAATGAAAATGTAGAACTTCAAAAATCCCAAATTGAATTCATGATAGATAATGAGTTTGATGTTATAATCGTTTCCCCGTTAAGACCAGAACCATTGGTTTCTGTAATTGAAAAAGCTTATGATAAAGGGATTCCGGTTATTATTATGGATCGAAAAATTAATTCACAAAAATTTACAGCTTTCATTGGAGCCAATAATCTCGATGTAGGGCGTAATGCTGCTAATTATATAGCTTCTTTAAATGAAAAACCATCCAAAATTCTTGAAATTAGAGGAAGTGATAATTCTTCACCTGTTATCGAGAGACATTTAGGGTTTCATGAAATTATATATAATGAACCCAATAGTAAGGTTGAGTATAGAATTAATGATGAAGATATTGAACAAAGGGTACCTCAAATTTTAGATTCGCTACATGTTAAACCTATTAATTTTGTGTATGCTTTTAATGATGATATTGCGTATAGAACCTGGAAAATTGCAAAATCTAAAGGCCTTGAAGAGTCTATTAAGTTTATTGGTGTAGATGGCTTAAATGGTGCAAATAATGGAATTCAATTAGTGCAAAATGGTATACTAGCTGCAACTATATTATATCCAACGGGTGGAGACGAAGCTATAAAAATAGCTATGAAGATTTTACGAAAAGAAAACGTTTCTAAAAACAACATATTAAACACCACGGTAATTGATTATAGAAATGCTGAGATTATGAAAAATCAGTATGATAAAATTAATAAGCATCAAAATGAAATAGAAGAACAACAAGAAAAAATAACACAGCAGGAAGAAACATATTCAACTCAAAAAAACATACTAAAAGTGCTTTTAGGATTGTTAATTACAAGTTTACTTTTAGCTATCTACAGTGTATATTCAGCAAATAATATTAAAAAGAAAAAGCGTGAGTTAGAAATTCAAAATAAAAAAATAACGACGCAGCGTAATCAAATCAAGAAATTTGCCGAAGAAGTAAAGGTTAGTAACGATGCTAAAACGAATTTCTTTACAGGATTATCGCATGAATTTAAAACACCAATAACACTTATTTTATCTTCAATTGAATCTTTAAGTGAAGATAATGCCATTAAGGATAATAAACTTTTAAGGGAAGTTGGTTTAATTTACAATAACTCTAAACGATTATTAAGGTTAATAAATCAACTTCTAGATTTTAGAAAAATTGAAGACCGAAAATTTATATTAAAAGCCTCGGAAACTAATATTTATGAGTTTTCAACCGGAATTTTTAAAGATTTTGAACGTGAAGCACAAAAAAGAAATATCGAATTCTTAATTAACACCAACGATGAAAATTTAAAAATTTATATAGATAGAAATTTAATGGATAAAGTCTACTTCAATTTACTATCCAATGCCTTTAAGTTTACACCAAATAATGGTAGTGTACATATTAATATTTTAAATGAAGTTGATAGCAATTTTGTGAAAATCAATTTTAAGGATAGCGGAATTGGAATACCTAAAAAAGATCTAGATAATGTTTTTCAAGCCTTCTTTCAGGCATCCAACAACAATAAAGTAAGTTCTGGTATTGGTTTACATTTATCAAAAGAGTTTGTGGAAATGCATAAAGGCACCATAGATGTATCAAGCAAACATGGTACAGAATTTACCCTAACACTTTACAAAGGAAATGCGCATTTAAGTTCTGATGAGATTATTTACGAACCCGATTTAATAGATAATTCTGTATTAAATTTTAATACAGATTTTGAAGAAAACGAGTTTGTTGAGGTTGGTGTAGTTCGTGATGAAGAGCATTACTCTATTCTTATCATTGAAGATAATTCAGATTTAATTAAATATTTAAGAAATAAATTGATTGGCGAATATGACGTACATGTCTCCGATGGAACTGATGGTATTGAAAAAGCTTATGAAATAGTGCCCGACATTATTATTTGCGATATTAATTTACCAGATAAAACAGGTTTTGAAATATGCGAAATTTTAAAGAAGGACTTAAGAACTTCTCATATTCCAACAATTATGCTAACTGCTTTAAATAATAAAGAATCTTATTTAAAAGGTTTGGAATCGGGCGCAGATTTATATTTAACCAAGCCGTTTAGTTTTGCTGTTCTTCAGCAATCCATAAAAACCATGATTTATAATAGGGAAAAACTTCGTTATTATTTTATAAACAACATTCACAAAATAAATACGGATAATAGTTTCGGCTCAATAGAACAGGATTTTTTATCTAAAATAAATGAAATAATAAACGAGAATTTAGATAATTCTAAATTTTCGGTTGAAAACTTAGCTACTGCTCTAAACATATCCAGAGTACAACTATACCGAAAAACCAAAGCTATTTTAGGTGTTTCAATTAGCGATTATATTCAAAATATACGCTTAGAAAAGGCAAAAACACTTTTGAAAGAAACCAAATTAACAATCTCTGAGATTGCATATGCTACTGGCTTTTCTTCTCCTAATTACTTTTCTACTAGTTTTAAGAACAAGTTTGATAATTCACCTAAAGCATACAGAGCGTCTTAAGCCTGCCTTTACTTTATGTTTTCTTTAGTTACCAATTCTTGTTTTGCTAAAATAAGGGGTGTTTTTTTACGAACACTATTTTTTTAGTGGTAGTTATTAATGGTATTCTTATTTTGGGGTGGGTTTTTTTATTGAATTCGCATGTTAATAACGTATAATAAGGTATCAATTTTGAAATAATGGTGTAACAATTTTAGAGATTAGTTTTTTATAATTTAAAAATAATAGGGCTTAATCTTTTTAAAATCAGGTGGTTATGTTGTATTTAAGTTCAGCTGAACAATTTCAATATATATTGATACATATGTAACACATCAAAAAAGGCTTTCAGTGTAACTTGCAAACACTAAAACTAACTAAACACCACCACATGAATAAGAAGATACTAATATGGTCTGTTACAGCTGCCTTAGCTGGCTTCCTTTTTGGATTTGATACAGTAGTTATCTCGGGCGCAGAAAAGCGACTACAATTATTATGGGGGTCTTCAGATATGTTCCATGGTGTTGTAGTAATAGGTATGGCACTTTGGGGAACTGTAATTGGAGCCTTTTTTGGAGGCATTCCTACAAATAAATTAGGACGTAAAAATACTTTAGTATGGATAGGTGTTTTATATACAATATCTGCTATAGGTTCTGCCTTAGCTAACGATCCTATAATTTTTGCTGTTTTTAGATTTATAGGTGGTTTAGGTGTTGGAGCATCTACAATTGCAGCCCCAGCCTACATATCAGAAATAGCTCCCGCTAAAGACCGCGGCAAATTGGTTGGCTTATATCAATTTAATATAGTTTTTGGTATTCTTGTCGCTTTCCTATCTAACTACCTGCTAAATAATATAGGAGAAAACGCTTGGAGATGGATGGTAGGTGTAGAGGCTATTCCTGCGGCTATATATACACTTTTTGTATTAACGGTTCCTAAAAGCCCAAGGTGGTTGCTAACTAAATTAAGAAATGCCGAAGCAGTAAATGTTCTTAAAATGATTAATCCAGATCAAGACCCAGAAAAGTTGATGATGGAGATTAAGGATGAAATGGAAAATACTGTTCCAAATGAAAACATTTTTTTAAAGAAATATAGATTCCCATTAACCCTCGCATTTTTAATAGCCTTTTTTAATCAATTATCAGGAATTAACGCATTGCTTTATTATGCACCTAGAATATTGGCAGAGGCAGGTTTAGAGGAAAGTTCAGCCCTTTTAAGTAGTATAGGCGTAGGTGTAACCAACTTGCTATTTACACTTTTGGGTATTTATTTAATTGATAGATTAGGACGTAAGCAACTTATGTATATATGTTCTTTTGGTTATATTATTTCATTAAGTTTGGTTTCAGCTGCTTTCTTTTTTAGTTGGGAAGGTAGTGCAATGCCCATATTTTTGTTCATGTTTATAGCGGCACATGCTATTGGTCAAGGCACAGTAATATGGGTATTTATTTCTGAAATTTTCCCTAATCATTTAAGAAGCTCTGGTCAATCATTTGGTAGCTCGGTGCATTGGGTATTAGCCGCTATAGTTCCGTCTTTAGTTCCTGTGTTATTCTCTACAATTGGGGCGGGTATGGTTTTTCTATTCTTTGCAATTATGATGGGGTGCCAGTTGCTATTTGTAATTTTTATGATGCCGGAAACCAAAGGAGTAAGCTTAGAAGAATTGAGTAAAAAACTAATTAAGTAAGATGTATAATATGAAAACAGTAAGAAAAGCAAATCTAGTTTTAATGTTTCTGGTTTTAACCTTCATTATTGGATGTAAAGGTAAAAGTGAAACCAATCAAAATGTTGATGAATTAATCATTGAAAACTATTCAGAAGAAGATCTTTATCGCCCTAATTTTCATTTTACTCCAAAAAAAGCTTGGATGAATGATCCTAACGGCATGTTCTATTATAATGGTTATTACCACTTATACTTTCAGTACCACCCAGATAGTAATGTTTGGGGACCAATGCATTGGGGGCACGCAATAAGTACAGATATGATTTCATGGACGGAACAGCCCATAGCTATTTACCCAGATGAACTAGGTACTATTTTTTCTGGGAGCGCCGTGGTGGATATTAGCA
This sequence comes from Algibacter lectus, assembly GCF_900112395.1. Classification (GTDB taxonomy): domain Bacteria; phylum Bacteroidota; class Bacteroidia; order Flavobacteriales; family Flavobacteriaceae; genus Algibacter; species Algibacter lectus. The sequence goes on along the minus strand of NZ_FOLN01000001.1, from coordinate 560,441 downwards.
ACAGTTCTGGTTTGGGAGAAGTAAGTAAAGCAATACCAATTGTAGCTATATATACCAGTTCAAAAAAGTTAGAGGGAAATGATAACTGGAAGCAAACTCAAAGTGTTGCATTTAGCAATGACGAAGGCAAAACCTTTACTAAATATGAAAACAATCCGGTTATAGATAACGATAAAATAAAAGATTTTAGAGACCCAAAAGTAACTTGGGATGATGACAGAAATAAATGGATAATGTCTCTTGCTGCTGGCGATAAAATTATGTTTTACGAATCTAAAAACTTGAAAGACTGGAATTTACTTTCAGAATTTGGACAAGGTATTGGTGGTCATGGTGGTGTGTGGGAATGTCCAGACTTATTTAAACTACCTGTTATTGGAACCAATGAATCTAAATGGGTGCTTTTTGTAAGTATTAATCCTGGTGGGCCAAATGGAGGTAGTGCTACCCAATATTTCATTGGAGATTTTGATGGAACTACATTTACCATGGACAAACAATTTGAAACAGCACTAAATGAAAAACATGACTATTGGATAGATTTTGGTAGAGATAATTATGCAGGGGTAACATGGTCTAATGCTACAAGAAAAAACGGTGGTAAACTTATGCTAGGGTGGATGTCTAATTGGGATTACGCTCAAAAAGTACCAACCGAAAATTGGAGAAGTGCTATGACTATAGCTAGAGAAGTACAACTTCAAAAAAACGAAAATGGCTATAGATTAATATCAAACCCTGTAAAAGAGCTAGCTAACTATAGAGGCAGAAAATATAAAAAAGAAAATATTGTCATTAAAGATGATACAAAAATTATAGATGCTGAATCCATTGATTTGGCTAAAACAGAAATTCAATTTAATATTTCAAACTTACAAGAAACTAAATACACATTTAAACTTTCTAACCATAATGGAGAGGAATTGTTATTTGGTTATGATAACATTAAAAAAGAGTTTTTTATAAATCGAAAAAATTCAGGAAATACTAGCTTTTCTGAAAAATTCGCTAATAAAATTACTTTGGCAGGAAGAACTTCTACTAATGATAATTTATCAGGAACCATTTTATTAGATAAAACTTCAATTGAGTTATTTTATGATAATGGTGAAACCGTAATGACAGAAATTTTCTTTCCAAACACACCATATACTAAATTAAGTATTGAAAGCAAAAATCAAGAATTTATTCTAGATAACATTGAAGTGCATGAATTAAACTTTAACTAAACCAAGTATTAACTAAATTAAATTATGATGAAATTAAAACAACTATTTTTTACTCCCGTATTTGCTTTAATGAGCTTATGGGTACAAGCGCAGGTTACAGGTACTGTGACCTCGCTGGAAGATGGTATGCCTATGCCAGGTGTATCTATAATTGTAAGTGGTACAACTCAAGGTGCGGCCACAGATTTTGATGGAAACTATGTTTTGGACAATATTGATTCAAATGCAACATTAGTTTTTAGTTACGTTGGGTATAAAACTCAAGAAATTCAAATTAACGGGCGTTCTGTAATTAATGTAGTGCTTACAGAAGATGCAGCTTCACTAGACGAAATTATTGTTACCGGATATGCAAGAGAAAGAAAGGTAGACGTAACAGGGGCTATTACCGTTGTAGAACTTGGGCCTACGGAGGGTGTAAGTATGAGTTCTGGTAGTGCTGTTCAGGGGTTGCAAGGTAGAGTTCCGGGGGTGTTTATAGAAAAATCTGGAGATCCTACAGGAGCTAGTAGTAATATTTTAATTCGTGGTGCTACAACACTAGGTAATAATAACCCTTTATTTGTTATTGATGGAGTTCCAACAGTTAGGCAAGATGTGTTTTCTAGTATTAATCCTAGTGCTATAGAGTCTGTTCAAGTGCTAAAGGATGCCTCGGCATCTTCTCTTTATGGTGCTCGTGCTGGTAATGGGGTAATTATTGTTACTACTAAAAACAGTTCAAAAGCTGCTGGTGGTGAAAAATTTAAAGTAAGCATTAACTCAAATATTTCGGTGCTTTCTGAGAAGAAACAACGTTATGATATGCTTAATGCGCAGCAAAGAGGGCAAGCATTATGGCAAGCTTCGGTAAATGATGGCTCAGACCCAAATAGTGGTTATGGTGAAATTTACAACTTTGACTGGAATGGCGATTTTAACAACCCTGTTCTAAATGGAGTAACTGTACAACCATTTGTAGGAGGTGATACTAGCGTACCTGCTGGCGATACAGATTGGCAAGATGAAACTTATAAAACGGGTTATGTTTATAACAATGAAATATCTGTTTCTGGTGGTACTGATAATTCTTTTCACTTACTTAATATTGGACATTTAAGAAATACAGGGATTCTGAAATATACAGGTTATGAAAGAATTTCTGCAAAATTAAATTCTAATTTTCATTTATTTGATAATAGATTAAGAGTAGGTGTTAATACACAAATATTCACGTCTGATGAAACCTTGGCTTCTACAGATGTTGGTAGTGCGCCAACACCAGGTTTAGCGATTACTTTAGCTCCAACTTTACCAGTTTATGATGCTAATGGCGATTTTGCTGGTCCTATAGGTTCTGGGTATTCAGATAGAAATAACCCTGTTTTAATGCAATATTTAAACCGTTGGGATAATACCGATAGAACAACTTTCTTTGGTAATATATGGGGTGAATTCGATATCATTGAAAACTTAACTTTTAGAACAAGTTTAGGTCTAGATTATAGCGATTTTAACAGAAGAGATATTGAGACTAAAGTTAATAACGGATTTATTACAAGAGGTAATAATAGGCTAATACATGGCAATAGTAAATTCACAAGTTTAGTGTTTACAAATACATTAAGCTACCAATTAGAGCTTAACGAAAAACATAAAATTGGTGTTCTATTAGGAACTGAATCTATATCTGATGATTCTCAAAACTTTACAGCTCAAGCAGATGGTTTTGCAGTTGAAAATGAATCTTTCTTTCAGTTAGATGCTGCAACTGGAGCGAGAACCAATACAGGTTCTTCTACAGGAAGTCGTTTGCTATCTCAGTTCGGAAAAATTAATTATGGTTATGAGGATAGGTATTTAGCATCTTTTACCTTACGTCGTGATGGGTCTTCTAGATTTGGTGCAGAAAATAGATATGGTATTTTTCCAGCTGCAACAGTAGGTTGGAGAATTAGTAATGAAGAGTTTTGGAATGATAATGAAATTGTAAACTCATTAAAGTTTAGAGCAGGATATGGAGAAGTAGGAAACCAAACTATTGGAGATGTAGCACGTTTTGGATTATTTGAATCTAGATATGGTGCAAATCAATTACAAGCAACAGGAGATGATTTCTTTTTTAATACCTTTTATAATGTAGGTACTGCTTACGATTTAAATGGAAATAATACAGGTAATTTACCTTCTGGATTTGTTTCTATTCAAGCTGCAAATGCTGGTTTAAAATGGGAGACTACAAAGGAGATTAACCTTGGTTTAGATTTTACATTATTTAATAATAATGTTGTTGGGTCTTTTGATTATTTCACAAGAGAAACTTCAGATATTTTAACGATACCACCAATTGCATCAGCAGTAGGTGAAGGTCAATTAAGAACTTTAAACGGTGCAACTACTCAAGTAAAAGGTTGGGAATTGTCTTTAGGATATTCTAAAACATTAGATAATGGTTTATCATTTACAGTTGCTACCAACTTTGGAGCATTTAAAGATGAGATTACCGAATTACCAGCAGAAGTAGTTTCTGCATTCCCTGGAACAGTTGATAATTCTATAATTGGTCATTCGCAATTTTCAATTTATGGATATAAATCAGACGGATTATTTCAAAGTCAAGCCGATGTAGATAATAGCCCAACACAAGTTCCAGCAGGAAGACCAGGAGGAATTAAATTTAAGGATTTAGATGGTAATGGAAGCGTAGGTGTAGAGGATAGAGATTTCCTTGGAACTACTTTGCCAGACCTAGAGTATGGTATTAGAATTGATATGGCATATAAAGATTTCGACGTGTCATTATTTGGTTCTGGTGTAGCAGGAAGAATTGGTCAAGATCCTTATATTTTCTGGAATAATTTTGTGCAAGGTAGAGAAAACGCAGGTCTTGGTGTGTTAGATGCATGGTCGCCAACCAATACAGGTTCAAGTATTCCTTCTTTAACATTAGCAAATAACGATACAAGAACTTCTGATTATTTATTTAGAAACAACTCTTATTTTAAATTAAGAAACCTTCAATTTGGATATTCTCTTCCTGAAGAATTAGCAAATAAATTAGGAGGAATGACTAGCTGCAGAGTTTACTTCCAAGGAGAGAATTTATTTTGGATTACTCCAAGTGATTATATAGGTGCCGATCCGGAGCGTACGGATGTGAATAGAATTCCAGTACCTACAACGCTTTCATTAGGACTTAATATTAACTTTTAAAAAATGCGAAACATGAAAAAATATATAAAAACAATATGTACAGGAATTATGGCAACATTGGTGTTGTTTGCTTGTTCCGATGATTTTTTAGAATACGAACCAGAAGGTGTTTTATCTAATGAAAATGTAGCAACTGCCGAAAATGCCGAAGCCTTAGTGGTGGCAGCATATGCTGGAATTGCTAATGATGATATGGTTGGGCCATTAACTAGTATGTGGGTGTATGGTAGTGTACGTTCAGATGATGCATATAAAGGCGGCGGTGGTCGTGGAGATGTAGATGTTGTAGATAGATACGAGCAATATAACTTAACTATTGCTGATGACCCGTTAGATTGGATGGCTCCAAGAACGTGGACAAACTATTACGCTGCTATTTCAAGAGCTAATTTTGCTTTAGATGTAATCAATCAGATTCCAGATGCCGATTATTCAGATAAAACTATTAGACAAGCAGAACTTAGGTTTTTAAGAGCGCATTCGCATTTTGTTTTAAAAACATTGTTTAAAAAAGTCCCTTACATAACAGAGGGTTTAACGCAAGAAGAAATTTTAGAAATTGATAACCGTTTGGATAATGATGCTTTATGGAATACTATAGCAGACGATTTCTTATTTGCATATAATAATTTACCTCAATCACAGGATCAGGTAGGTAGAGCAGACAAAAATGCAGCTGCGGCATATTTAGCTAAATTACGCTTGTATCAAGCTTACGAGCAAAATGATACACACCAAGTTACTAATATTAACATGTCTCGTTTACAAGAAGTTGTAGATTATGCAGATGATGTTACTGGTGCTTTAGAGGCAGATTACGGTAATAATTATTTGGATGGTTTTGATAATGGTTTAGAATCTATTTGGGCAGCACAATTTTCAATAAACGATGGTACAACCGTTGGTAGAGTTAGTTTTGTAACAGGATTAAACTCACCGCACGGAACAGGTTTATATGGATGTTGTGGTTTTCACTTAGCAAGTCATAATATGGTAAATGCGTTTAAAACAGATGCATCAGGGTTGCCATTATTAGATACATTTAATGATAGTAATATATTTGATGTAGTTGATGGTAATGGAGAAACTCCTTTAGCTTCAGGAATTACTTTGGATCCAAGAATTGATCATACTGTTGGAATACCTGGTCGTCCATTTAAATATCGAAATACAGTTAATGAGGCTGGTGATATGATTTATAATTTTAGTTGGGCTAGAGATCCAGGCGTGTATGGCTATTTTGGAAACATGAAGGAGCAACAAGCTCCAGATTGCTCATGTTATGTTAAAGAAGGGCCATTTGTAGGAACTTCTAAAAACATTGAGTTTATTAGATATGCCGATGTCCTTTTGTTTAAGGCAGAAGCTTTAATACAAATGAATCAAGTAGATGATGGCATTGGATTAATTAATGAAGTTAGACGACGTGCAGCAGCAAGTACACAACGACAGTTAGATGCAGGAGCATCTGATATTTATAACATTGGTGAGTATCCAATGGGAATGTCTAAAGAAGAAGGTCTTAAAGCCTTAATGTTTGAAAGACGTTTAGAGTTTGGTATGGAAGGACCAAGATTTTTCGACTTAGTACGTTGGGGAATTGCTGAGCCTGTACTTAACGCTTATTTAGATGTTGAAAAAACTAGAAAAGATTTTCTTTCTAGCGCAAAATTTACGGCAGGAAGAGATGAATACTATCCTATTCCTCAAAGAGAAATTGATTTCACCGGAGGTTTATATGAGCAAAACCCTGGGTATTAATTAAAGTATTTATTTAGTAGTTTGAGTTAGTTTTTAAATTCCAGAAGAGCCTCGTATTTTTTAGGTTCTTCTGGAATTATTTAGTATGTCTTGTTCTGAAACGGCTAGAGGTTAAAATAGGTTTTACGCTGCTATTTTGCGTGAACCATGCTAACAAAGGTTTGATTGAGAAAGAATTCATCTTTTAAGATGTCGTTTAGACGTTACTCATGGAATGTTCGTAATAATGATTTTTTTGTCATATTAGTGTTAATCTTTTTTCCTTTTAAGAATTTGAGTATATACATTGCTATAATATTGTATTCCTTTTTCAGAATGATGTAAGTGTCCTTCTAATATATATACTATTACTCAAATCTTAGCTTACTATTTTTATGGAATACATATCTATGATCAAGACTAATTAACAAAAAAAATTAACGGTTTGATAAGCAAACTGTCGATTACGCCATTAAAAAAGTATTTAATAGAAGAGAGAAGTATTAATAAAGATTTCTTTACTAAAGAAACCTGTAGATTTAATCTTGATTCTTTCAATGACCTCTGAAACAGCAGTGTTTTATCTGGTAATTTTTATTATTCTAAGGAATTAGTATAATCGTTATAGCAATTTAATAGAATTCGATTTAAATTGATCCTATTTGTAGTTAAGTTAAAAAAAGCACCAAATGTTTAGCAAAATAAAAAAAGCCAAGAATAAAATTCTTGGCTTTCCCTTTGTTTACCTGTAGCGAGAATGGGGCACGATCCCATGACCTCAGAGTTATGAATTTTCGTACAAGAAAATCTCATAAAACTAAATAATTGATTATCAATTATTTAAAAACTACCATATTTTAAATCGTGTTCCAAAACGTGTTCAGTTTTGTGTTCACTATTATTAGTAATATTTTGAACAATAAAATTAGATTTTAAGATTTAAATAGACAAGGTTTTTTGTGTTTTTTTTACTTTAAATTTTAGAGTTGAAGCTATCGTGTAAGAAAGTAATAAGTCTTTTTTACTACTTGATATCTATCATAAAATGACAAAGACGCATAATGTAAACTATATTATATATAATTGTTAAAAAAATGATAATTCTTTGATATTGAAGCTTTTTTATTGAAAACAAACATCTAAATGCAATGCGTGCATCGTATATTTATGACAAGAAAAAGAAATGCACCATGAAAACATTAAAAGAATTAAAAAGCAGATTAGAGAAACTTAATTTTGGAAGATTATTAAATTCTGAAAAGAGTAAAAAAAATGAACCAAGAACTTTAATTACAGCATCAACTTTTGATGATGAAGATTTGTTTATGTTTATCTAAAATATAGCTTTCTGACTGTTTATTAAAAAATGCTGATTTAGTTCGGCGGGAAGTTTTATGTTTATTTTTTAATAACATTTTAATCTTCAAGTTTTTCAGAATCTAAAATTGAGTTTTCTTCCCATAAAAATACCTTCAAAATAGTGTCTAACGCTAGGGGACTGTTCAAAATCCGCAAGGATTTCCTTAAGTAGGCTAGAACTAGCAATAAATTATAGTGTTTGAGAAATTTTGGGCCAGTCATAAAAGGTTTTTTCTTATCCCTCGAAACATCAATAATTCCATCCATTTTTTTGAGCCGGCTAAACATTGTTCCAATAATTTTCCCCTTTCTTTTCCTTTAAATTGTCCAGAACCCCAAAAGTAATTAATAACCATAAAATTCTTTCCGATTAATGGAAGCCAAGAATCTTCTAGCGGCACATATTCAAAAAATAGTTTTCCTCTAACATCTACTTTTTGAAAATTATAGCCATTTTTAAATACTTTTGATATCTGCTTTTGCATTTCTTGTCACTTATCTCACAACAAATATGTTCATCTTGAATATTCTTTTCAGTAAGTTTTAGAATTTCCATCTTTTCTGTTTTATCAAAAGTAAAATAGACAAGCTTATTTTCCTATGATAATTATCAATTATCAATGAATGTCGAATTTTTTTAAACATCCTGTTTTTTTACAAAAAGTGGAATTTAAAAAAACTAAGCATGTTTAAAATTATATATTTATTGGTTTTTGTGAGCATATTTTTAATGTGCTGTGCAACGATTAGCAGTGCTATCATTTTTTTTGATTCAATTTAATCTGTAGGTAGTTTATTCTTACTTAATAGACGTAAAAACATCTAAAAAAGCGATTAAGTGTTTATTTTTATGGATAAAATGATTATATTTGGCGAATTAAATCAGACTAGTTAATTTTCTTTTAACCTATTTGGGGTGAAAAAAGACGAAATCTATTAAAAAAGATACCAATGAAAAACACAACATTTGTAGTAAGTCTATTATTTGCTACACATTTAATCTATTCACAAGAAACTATTCCAGCATCAGGAGGAGAAGCCATAGGTAGTGGTGGTTCATCTAGTTATTCTGTAGGTCAATTGGTGTATACTAGCAATACTGGTAGTGGTACAATTACTCAAGGAGTACAACAAAGTGTAGAACTATTTACACTAAGTAATCCAGAACTTACTACAGTAAATTTAACTGCTGTAACCTATCCTAATCCAACATCAGATTATGTAGTGTTGGCTATAAGCGATGCTAATCTTACAGATTTAAGCTATTCACTTTATGATTTACAAGGAAAAGAAATTACAAAAGGTCAAGCAACCCAATCTAACATGCAAATAGAAATGCAACATTTAGCAACAGGGACTTATGTACTAAAAGTAAACCAAAACAATCAAGAATTAAAAACATTTAAAATTATTAAAAAATAACTTTAACCTAATTATGAAAAAACTATACACAATTTTAGCAGCAGTTTTAATAACTGCAAGCGGTTTTGCCCAAGCCCCAGAAAAAATGAGTTACCAAGCTGTTGTAAGAGACAGTGATGATAATTTAATTGCAAACCAACCTGTAGGCATGCAAATAAGCATTTTACAAACCAGTGCAACAGGTACGGCAGTATATGTAGAAACGCAAACACCAGCAACTAATGTAAATGGTTTAGTAGCACTAGAAATAGGTGCTGGAACTGTTGTAAGTGGTGATTTTACCACGATAGATTGGTCAGCTGACACCTATTTTATAAAAACAGAAACCGACCCAACAGGGGGAAGTAGTTATAGCATAACTGGTACCAGTCAGTTATTAAGTGTGCCTTTTGCGTTATATGCAAAGACTTCAGGTAACGTACAAACTTATAATACTGATACAAACGGAACTGATTTTAATATTTCGACTAATGGAGATACCCACACGTTTAACTTGCCAAGTGCAAGTGAATCGGCACGTGGTGTTGTTAGCACCTCAAATCAAACAATGGCTGGAGACAAAACATTCACTGGAACTGTGGCTGCCTCTTCTAAATTAGTTGTTGGAAATAGTACTATTACTGATGGAGCTGCTTTGGAAGTATCATCTACTACAGCGACATTCTTACCTCCTAGAATGACTACAGTACAAAGAGATGCTATTGCAAGTGTACCAGAAGGAAGTATGATTTACAATTTAACCGATAAAAAAGCCCAAGTCGCAGTTGTGACTGTAGCTTCCGATTTGGATCAATCTACTTGGGGTGCATCTACAGGGGGTGGTTTAATTTCATCTGGTGAATCTTTGGGGCAGACTTTTATTGCAACCTCTTCGGCTACAGTTACTCAAATAGGATTCTATGGGACATATGGTACGTGGGCTACTGGAACTATATCATGTAAAGTATATGATAGTGTTGGTGGAAACTTGCTAGCGACATCACCTGATACAAGTACAATAAAGGAAAATAATACACACTTATTTACGTTCTCTGGACTTTCTTTAACTGCTGGACAAAGCTATTATGTTGATTTTGAAATAATTTATAGTGGAGGATATTTATATTCTTATGGTGGAACTAATTATGATGGTGGAGATGCTTATATTAATGGTGTCGTAGATCCTGCACTCGATTTACCTTTTAAAATTTTCCATCCTGCTTATTCATTAGATTGGGAGAATTTACATTAATCAATACTAGTAATCTTATGACTTTGATAGTGTCAAACATTTTAAATAAACAATGAGTTTTCAAGAAGTTTAGATAAGAATAATAAATACAAGTTTTTAGAAAGGGTTATCACTTTTAATGATAACCCTTTCTTAGTTTTGAATAATTTGCCAGTTGTTAAATTGCTACTTCTCTTTATTGTTTTAGAGCTGCTGCTGCGTTCAGGAATTAATGGTAACCTGTTTGTGTATGTTTAGTTGCGCGGTTAATCAACTAATTTACCAACCATTCGAATAGATTATCAACGGTTTGGTGTGCCTACCCTTATGTATATGGTTTGTTCAGTGTTGTAGGGGCCTAATTTCGCGAATGTAAACCGAATAGAAAATAGATAGGATTTTCGTAAGTAGTTACACAAGTCATTAATTATATGCGGTATTACTCCTTTATAACTCTTGTTATAAACTCTCTTTCATTTGATATAAATTTTAATAGATAAATACCATTTGGTAATTCAGTTAAATCAATTGATGATTTTGGTTCAATGATTTTAATAAAACGACCTGTTATATCATATAGAATAATATTATTTAAGTTTTTAATTTTCGTGTTTATTATACCACTAGTTGGGTTAGGATAAACGGCAATACCTTTGAATATAGGTGAATTATTATCTGTAGAAAGCGTACTGTCAAACTCATAAGCTCCTATATCATAATTTATTCCTTTAGGTCTTGTATTTTCATTTATATCGTACGTAACTATTGTACTTACAAGGTTGGTACCTGTATCAATAGCTTGAGAATCTGTTGCCAAATTAAAATCATTTAATGTTGGGTCAACAAATATGGAATTCATGGAGCTAGCCAGTAGAGAGTTTGTGTCAAGCCCTAATGCTTGCCATGCGGCTAAACTAATAGTCGAACCGTCTCCTTTATTACTCATTTTATCGTTCAATATATTGTTATCGCTTGTAAACATGGTAGTATCATTTATAGCAATACAGCCTCTCCAAGCGTGTTGATTAATAATGATGTTATTATAGATTTCTGTATTAATATTAGCTCCGTTTTGAAGTAGTATTCCCCATCTACCATCAGAAGGAACAATAATGGTATTATTATATATTTTGGCTCCATTAGTTACAATGGCTCCATCTTGTTGGAAAAGTGAAATTCCTTGAGCGGAATGATTATTATATATAAGGTTATTATAAACTGTAGGATTTTGTAGTCCATCCATATTTATTCCAGCAGCTCCATTGTTATCATGAATATTGTTACCGTAGATTAAGGCATCACTAATTATTCCATCTCCTCCTGCAGATGAATCTCCGTTTAAATGGATTCCAACATTATTATTACCATAGCACTCATTATATCTAATTATAGGTCTGTCTGAACTATTAGAGACATAAATTCCGTGTTCATCGATTGAGTTAGTGCAAACATTGTATTCAATTAGAATATCATCTGTAAATGCTGTAAAAATTCCTCGTTCTGCATTATTGTCGCAAGCACAATTTCTAACAATACAATTATTAGAAACCACCACTCGTATTCCATTACCATTTCCCAGCATATCTTTAACAATAAAGCCATCGATTATTATATAGTTAGCATTCTCAATGTTAATACCATCGTTTCTTATTGCACCACTTTGATTAATTAATACACTATTTCCAGTTCCCATAAAAATTATAGGATTTGCTGCTGTGCCATTTACATTTCTTAAGTCAAAACCTACGTAAATTCCATTTTCGACAAAAACGGTATCTCCTGCAATAACAAGATCCGCAGCATGTTGAATGGTTAAGAAAGCATCATTTTGGCTTAATCCTGTATTTGAGTTTAGTCCAGAATTTGAGACATAGTAGTTAGTAGCTTTCAAGTTGTAACTTGATGTTATTATTAAAAGGAAAAGGAAAGAGAGTTTAGGTAAATTCATTTTGTTGGGGTTTTATAGTATAAAGGTAAATGTAATCTTATTTGGTTGTACAATTTAATTGCATTTTTTGCGGCTTTTTTTGCGTGATTTGCGTTAATAAAAGTTTGATCGAGAAATAATACACCAATTAATCAATGGTTCGAATAGATTGTTAATAATTATAAATCCGCTAAAATTCGATATTATTGCAGTGATTTTTTATTTTTCCACTCAATATCAATAAATTCAAATTTATACTACTTAATGTTTAATTGATTACTAATTGTTTTATTTAGGTTGATTTCTGTTACAGATTATTGAAAAATATAAGCGAAAACATATTATTTAGAATTTTCAATTTTTTAAAAATCGCCTTTAAATCGCTTTTTTTGTCAACCCCATAAAAAAACGCCTCAATTTTTTCGTAATACAAAAAAAGGGGTAGTGCTTTTTATGTTTTTCACTCCTTTCGTTTTATTCAAGTTTATTAACTTCTGATCTCAACTTTTTATAAAATAAAACTATGAAATCAACCGAATTTAGTAGAAGAGATTTGTTAAAAAAAGGAGGACTTTCTTTATTTACTTTAGCATTAATGCCTAATGATATTTGGAGTGCTAATGTTACAGAGGCTCAAAAAAGCAACAGTCCTTTTTTATATAATTATAAGAATACTTTTAATGAATTTACTCCACCTATACTAAATGAAGTTGAAGATTCATTAGTGATTTTAAGAGCTAATGAAAATCCTTATGGTCCGCCTCCAGAAGCGGCTAAGGCATTTCAGGATGAAGTATTTGCAGGAAATAGATATGCTTGGAAAAGCTTAAAAGAGCTTGAAGCTAAAATTGTAAAGAATGAAGGCGTAACGCCAGATCAGATTTTAATGGGGCCTGGTTCTTCAGATTTATTGGAAAAAGTGGCCATGGTGTTTTTTAATAAAGGAGGTAATGTTGTTAGTGCCGATCCAAGCTATATGTCACTTATTGTAGTTGCAAAATCTGTTGGAGGAGAATGGAAGTCATACAAATTATTAGAAGATTCTCAACACGATTTAGATGCTATGGAAGCAGGAGTGGATGAGAATACAAAACTTGTTTATATCTGTAATCCAAACAATCCAACAGGTTCAATTACCGATGCAAAGAAATTAAAGGAATTTTGCCGAAGAGTCTCAAAAAAAGTACCTGTTTTTGTTGATGAAGCTTATATCGAGCTTTCCAAAAATGGGTTAAAAGATTCTATGAATTCCTTGGTAGCAGAAGGTGAAAACGTCATTGTTGCGCGTACATTTTCTAAAATCCATGGTATGGCTGGTTTACGTATTGGTTATGTAATAGGTAAAAAAGAAACTTTAGAACGAATTAGTGAAATTACTCGTGGCGGAATGGGCATTACAGGGCCAACAATTGCTGCAGCTTCAACAAGTCTAGATAATGATGCATTTTTAATAGATTGTAAAGCAAAAATTACGGAAGCTAGAGATTATACCATGACGTATTTAAAATCTAATAACTTCTCTTGTTTGCCTTCTGAAACTAACTTCATCATTTTTGAAATCCCAATGGATGGCGAAAAATTCTTAGAAAAAATTTATGGTAAAAATGTTGCTGTAAGAGCCTTTAAGTTTTGGGATAAAAACTGGTGTAGAGTAAGTATTGGCACTCTAGATGAAATGAAAGCTTTTACTAATGCTATTAGCGAAATCTTTGCCTAATAGATGGAGAATGTTTTAGATAAACCTATTTCGTTTCTTCTTTTTGTAGTTATAGGGCTGTTGTTAAGAAAGAAAATATCGGCAGGCGATGAAACCAATGGATTGAAAAGTTTAATTCTTTCCATAGTTTTACCTGCAACTATATTTATAGCCCTATTAAAAATAAAAATTGATAGTAACCTTATTCTTTTTCCAGCATTAGCACTTGGTCTAAATTTATTATTGTTGGCCATATCTCCTTTGTTACTGCTTATTATTGGAATAGATGAAAACTCACCATCTGGCAGAAGTGCTAAACTTTTAATTCCTTCTTTGGCTCCAGGACTATCTTGTTTTCCTTTTATTTTAGAATTTCTAGGAGATGGCGCTTTAGCTAATGCAGCCATGGCCGATTTAGGTAACAAATTCTTTGTTCTATTTCTGTTATATTTATTGGCTGTAAAGTGGCATTACAAAAAGGCAGATACACAAAAAATGCCTTTAAAATCGAGGTTAAAATCGCTTTTACTCACTTTACTTTACGAGCCTGTTAATCTTTTTATTTTCGCAGCGCTTATATTGGTTTCATTTAATATCTCTTTAGATAGTCTGCCTAACTTTTTGGGCAGTACTTTAACTCGACTAAGTGCGATAATGACGCCGCTAGTTTTAATTTTTATTGGATTAGCTGTAAAATTGAAAAAGAAGCAATTTTTCGAAATATTTTCATTACTTATCCTTAGAGCAGCTTTTACACTTCTACTTATTTCTGCAGTTGTTTTTACTTTTAATTTAGTTGTTAAAAATGATATACTAGTTCTCATCGCCTTTTCTTTAAGCGCATGTAGTTTTTGGCCTTATGCACACATTTCTGGTATTGATTTTAAAGAAAAAAACCGTGCAGCGCAGGATAAAACCTTTAATGCAAATTTTGCAATATCGATATTAGCTTTATCCTTACCCATATCAGTTTTACTGATTTTAGGAATTCTTACTGCAAATACAGTGTTTGTTTCGCCATCTAACTTATTATTTTTAAGTTTAGTTTTATTTTTTATTGGTATAATCTACCCTGTTATTTTAAAGGTTAGAAAAAGTTCGTTTAATCTTGATAAAGAGCAGATTTTAGAACAAAATGTAAATCAATAACTGACTAAATTAGTTGTCTTTTGAAGCTAATTCTTTTAAAACAAACCATATTAATTATACCAGATAAGTTTTCACGGATAAGGTTGACAAATGCTTTTATTTTAGTGTAAATACCAGTAATTATCGGGAGTAAAGCCGTTTATTTAAAAAAAAACTTATAGTTAGGTGTTTTTTTTCCTTACTTGTCTAATTGAAATTTAATAATCAGAACAAATATGTTTTTTTATCATATAGTCGGTAATTTCTTTTAATGTTTTGCCTGTTGTGGGGTGTTTTCCGAGAGCAGTAAAATATTCTAGAACTCCTGTTTCATTTTTACCATACCATACATTTGTATTTCCTGTTTCTGTATAAAATTGTGTGTCACAATTTGGAATGATTTTTCTAAAATTATCAATTCTATCAGGATTATATAATTTTAAATTACCTAATTCATAATTTTCTGGATCAAAATTAGTTTCTATATAATGGTCATTTTCCCAACTCATCCAACGCTGGGTATTTAAGTATTTAAATGATAAAAAAATAATTATTAAAGAACATAAAACCCCTAGTGTAATTTTATGTTTTACATCAAATTTAGACGATGTTTTCTTTTTAACTTTTAAATTAGGATTGTTATTAATTGTAGCTTCATTTACTTTCTTAAACTCTTCATAATTATCAAATTCTAAATATTTCAATAGTCCACAAACTACTTTATGTTGTTTTATATTAATATCTCCATCTGATATTTTTAAAGCTTCAGCATCTTTCCTGTAATCTCGATAACTTCTTTCTCCAAGAACAAAACCTGTTTCTTGAGAGACATAATCCGCTATGTCTTCAGCTTTATTCGTTAAGGAAGGTTTTTTATCTCCTAATAGTATTCTGTCAGC
This sequence comes from Algibacter lectus, assembly GCF_900112395.1. GTDB lineage: Bacteria > Bacteroidota > Bacteroidia > Flavobacteriales > Flavobacteriaceae > Algibacter > Algibacter lectus. Next base: position 544,639 of record NZ_FOLN01000001.1, on the reverse strand, counting down.
TTCAGCTTTCTTGAAGGCTTTTAAAATTAGTATTTTATGCATTTAATCTTTGATAACGAGTCCAATAAAAATAATTAATTTATGGGAAATTGACAGGAAAAATTTTTCCTGATAGCTTCCTAAATCCTTCCGTTAAATTTCCTAAACATTCTTTCAAATATTCCGTGATTTGCTTCAGAATCAATCCAAACCAAGTATTTATAATACTGTGATTAGATTCTAAAACGGAGTGACTATTTAGAGATGTAAAAACATCTGGGAAGTAATTTTATTTCTCTAATTCAGTCTTCCATACTTCCCAAAATAGAGAGACGTCTCTTCATTATAGCTTTTAGCTAAACCTATTAAAGTCCGATAAATATCGGATAGCATAACTATTGTCCAATCTTAAAGAATTATAAAATGAAAAATATTAATGTAATATTATTAACAGCTATTTTAGGTGTCTCAATCTTTTCTTGTACTCCACAAACAAATACTCCTGATTCCTTTCCTGTTTCAATAGATGAGGAAGAGTGTTGCGGAGACGATAGCCCAATTCCGCCACCACCTCCAACAGAGGATTAATTGTGTATTTAAAAAATCTGAAAAAGGAATGGAGCTGTTAAAGCTTCATTCCTTTTTCATTATAATTAGTTTGTTATAAGTTATCATTAAAAAAATTAAATCAAATATATATTGAAAATATTATTTGGCTTTACGGAAACCCGTAAAATTTTTATGATTTATTCATTTAAATTTGATGAGATAATTATAAAGCTCTGTCTACGAGTGTATGTCGTAAGACTTTTATCTTTTTAATTTTTAATAAGTTTTTTATAAAAACAGCAATAAAATGAAACAATCTGTCTTAAAAGGAGAAGAAATTTTTAATGATCTATCTGAAAGTTTAAGCAACGCTAAAGATCGAATAATTGTTGTTACAGCATGGTTCACTGATCAAAAATTATTAGATGTTTTAATCGACAAGCAAAGAGAAGGAACTGTCGTTTCTGTTGTTATAGGAGATAATAAGGATAATCAAAAATTAGATTTTAAAGCCTTAACCGATTTGGGAGGTAAATTAACACGTATCAAAGGGAATGGATTTGGAATGATGCATCAAAAATACTGTGTTATAGATAATAGTATTGGTTTTCATGGCTCTTATAATTGGACAGTAAATGCTCGAAGAAATAATTCGGAATCTGTTATAAAAACAGATCATAAACAGACAATAGAAGAGTTGTTAAATGACTTTAAGAAATACACCATGACAGAAACAAAAAGCAATGATGAAAAGAAAAAAAGTCGATTGGGTTCATTTTTGAATAGGATAAAACCAAATAAAATAACTAATGGAGAGGAATTAGAAAATAGCAAAAGTCAATCTTATAATGATAGTTCTGGTTTTCAGATCGAAAGAGGAAATATTTCTATAGATGAAGTCTTTAAATCTATAATATCTGCGGAAGCAAAAAACACAGATGAAGAATCATTAAAAAATAGAGGGTACGAGTTATGTAAAGAGGTAAGTGGAGATCATAATGTTTTAACTAAATCTATGAATTCTTTATATCATCTTTATGTTTCGGACAACGCTGAGAATATAGAGTTGAAAGAAAAGCTTATTCAAAAAATTGAAAAGAAAAAAGAAGAATTAATTCAATTAGAAGAAATAGATAGAACTAAAAAAAATACTTCTGATGAAGTACTAGGTATCACAAAAGAAAAAGAGATAACCTTTGAAAAAGCGGCTTTAGAAAAAGATTTAGAATTAACAAACAAAGATATAGAGCTTAATAAAAATTCTATTGTTGATATTAGTGATAAAATAGCTAAAACTAAAGATAAAATAACAGGGTTGCAACTCGAGTTTATGAAACCTGCTTTTAATTGGTTTGCCTTTGTTCCATTATTTTTATTTACTCTTGGACTTGGTGGATATTTAATGTTATTTTATTCTTCATCACTTTATATTATGATTTATTCACTTCAAGATTCTATGGAGCTAATAAAAGCTGGTGTTCCTCTGGCTGATATCAATCCACAGGTATTTGAGTCTGATGCATTAAATAAATCATTTAAAAAAGAAGGTCTTGCAGGCTATTTTATAATGCTATTCTTTTTTGTTCCTCTGGTTATAGCCTATGTTTCTCATTTAAAAAATGATTTAAGAGAAAAGAGGAGTGTTATGGATATTTTTAAAATGATTGCTTGCTATGTAATAGTAATCTTTATTGATGGGTTTATAGCCGCAAAAGTGACAAATACCATAATTGAAATAAAGAAAGAAGCTAAGCAAATACCCCCAGATTTTGAGCTTACATTTTTTGGGTTATTAGAAGATTTAAATTTTTGGCTAGTATTTTGTCTTGGAGCACTTCCATTCATTTTTCTTTCTATTTTAATTGAAAAACTATCTGTTTTTTTTAAAGAGCGTTCTCCAGAAACAGAACGAAAAAAGTTGAAGTTTCAGAAAAAAGCTTTGGATGAAAAAAATAATGAGTACGGAGCAAAAATTGATAGCTTAAATGAAAAAATTAAGATAAAAGAAATAGAAGTAGTAAGAATCAAAAATGAAATTATTCAAGTGGATAAGAAAGGAACTTTTTTACCTGTTGAGATGGATAAATTAAAAACATCAAATAATAGTTTGACAGACAAAAAAATAGAGTTTATAAAAAGTAAAGCAAGTTTGTTTTTAAATGATATAGATAATGATAACGTGTCGGTTTCATTTTCAACATTAAATCATAGAATAAGCTCATTTATTGGAGGGTGGAACGAGTGGCTGCATGATGAGTATTCCATTGAAAAAGCAACTTTAATGTCTGATAGTGCAGAAAAAACAATCGATAAATGGTTGGAAGGAAAAGAAGCAACAGCAAAATAACTAAAAATGAAATTACTAAAATCTAAAGTGTTAGTTTATTGTTTACTTTTATTCAGTTTTTCATGTAAAAATGATAAAGAAGAAAGAGTTTTTAAGAATATTATAACAGAACATTTAAATATAATTATAACTCCAGATCTGTCAAATAGGGTAAAAGCTAATTTGTATCCTAAACCGATGAATGATATAGATTTGATTGGTAGTGTTTTTAATGATTATTATCCAAACCTTTATGAGTATAATCATCGAACTAGTGGTCAAAAAGATGCTCTAAATTTAATTTTTACAAACGCTAATATTATTACCGAGTATAATTATAAAGGCGATTTTGTTATAGATATCAATAAAAAAGAAACAGAAAACAAACTATACTTAAAAACTTTTGACGGAACAGAGACTCAGTTTCAAAAAGAAAGTAGGGCTTTTGTAGAGAGCATAGATGATTTGTATCAAAAAACAAAGGTTAAACCAGCAGGAGCAGATATAAGTAGTTTTTTTAAAAATAAACTTAATACTGTTGTAAAAAAAGATGTATTTAAGAGTGTTGATAAATACAACATAACAAATAAATACAGAAATATTCTTGTTTTATTTACAGATGGTTATATAGAAGCAGGATTATATGGGAAAGGAAATTGCATAGGTAATTCATGTTATTTTTTAGATGGCGTTAGAATAAGAAATTTTAGAAAAGATTATAAAACAAATGGTAAAGGAAAAAGTCTAGAAGCGTTTTTTAAGGAAAATAATTATGGCATCTTACCTGTAGAAAATGATAATTTAAAACATGTAGAAGTTTTTGTTTGTGAACTGTATGATAGATCCTTAAATAAAAGAACTGGTAGCCAAACTGTTGTTCCGAATGATTTGGATATTATTAAAGTATTTTGGAAAGATTGGTTAACAAAATCTAAATTTAAAAAATTTAAGTTAGTCGAAAAAGTAAACTCAATAGAAGAGTTTCAAGCCGAATTCACCGCTTTTATAAATGAAAAATAAATCTAATTTTGATAGAAAAGCATAATCCAAAGTTTTCGTTCATGAAAAAATTAATACTTAGTTTATTTATATTATTAACTATAACAATAAACGCTCAAAAACCAAAAGGGAACAAGGTAATCAATGGTAAAGTAACCGCCATTACAGATGGAGATACGTTTAAGCTTTTAACCAAAGATTCTATTTTAATTAGAGTTAGACTTGCTAATGTAGATTGCCCAGAGCGAAAACAACCATTTTCAACAAAAGCCAAACAATTTGTTTCCGAGGCTATTTTTGGAGACACTATAAATATAGATGTTTTAAAAAAGGATAGATATGGCCGTTTTATAGCGAATGTAATTTATGCCGATTCCTTAAGCTTAAGTGAAGAGCTTGTTAAAAATGGTTTAGCATGGCATTATGTAAAGTATTCTAATGATGATACTTTACAGGCTAAAGAAGATATTGCTAAAGAGAATAAAATAGGTCTTTGGCAAGATCCAACCTCTATAGCGCCTTGGGAATGGAGAGCTAATAAAAAAGAAGCCTCTAGGTTGAAAAAACTAAATAAAAAAAAGGATTAACAATAAAAATTGAGCACAAATGAAACTTCTAAAAGTTCTATTACTTGTTTTAAGCTTTACATTTGTAAATAGTGTTATTGCACAATCCGTTTACACCACCAAAACGGGTGAGAAATACCATAAATCTAGTTGTAAATATTTAAGGTATTCTAAAAAAGAATATACACTAGAAAAGGCGGTGCAATTAGGTTTCGAGGCGTGTTCGGTTTGTAAACCAACTAAAAGTAATACAGCGTTAACTAAGGCTAGCAGATTTACTAGTAGTAGCAAATCGAGTACGCCATCACGCTCTACCACAGCAAAGCAATGCACTGGTAAAACACAGGCAGGTAAACGTTGTAAACGAACTACTAAAAACTCGAATGGTAGATGCTACCAACATTAAATAAATAACTATGGGATTATTAAATAAAATATTAGGAAATGCAAGTGAGGTTTCTGTAGAAAAGTTAACCGAAAAATATGGGAGACTATTAACAAATACCGAACAAATTGAACTTGGTTTCAAGTTGTTTCGCGATGTGTTTATGTTTACAGATAAACGACTAATTTTGATAGACGTACAAGGTATAACAGGGAGTAAGGTGGAATACAAATCTTTACCCTATAAGAATATTTCTAGATTTTCTTTAGAGACTTCTGGTACTTTCGATTTGGATGCCGAATTAAAAATTTGGATCTCAAGTGAAAATATACCTTCCGTTAGTAAGAAGTTTAATAAAAGTATTAATGTGTACGAAGTACAAAAGTATTTAGCAGAAAAAGTGATGTAGTCTTTTATTGTGACAAACAGATTTTAAACCTACATTTAAAGTTCTAAAATAACATTCAATTCATGGCTAAAAAAGCAACACCAAAAAAAACGAAATCCATAGAAGAAACCCTTTGGGAATCCGCAAATAAACTAAGAGGAACCGTAGAAAGCTCCGAATACAAACACGTAGTATTAGGATTAATCTTCTTAAAATTTGCAAGCGATAAGTTTCAAGTACGTAGACAAGAAATTATAGACGATGGCAAAGAAAAGTTTTTAGACATGGTAGAATTCTACACACAAAAAAACGTGTTTTATTTAACCGAAGAATCTCGTTGGAGTTACATTATAGCCAATGCCAAACAAGATGATATTGCTCTAAAAATAGATACCGCTTTATACACTGTAGAAAAAAATAATCCATCTTTAAAAGGAGCGTTGCCAGACAACTATTTCTCACGTTTAAATATGGATGTTAGTAAGCTAGCCGCTTTACTAGACACTATTAATAATATAGACACCCTAAAAGACCAACAACAAGATATCGTTGGGCGTGTGTACGAGTATTTTTTAAGCAAGTTTGCCATTGCAGAAGGCAAAGGAAAAGGCGAATTCTACACCCCAAAAAGTATTGTTAATCTTATTGCAGAGTTAATAGAACCTTACAAAGGTAAAATTTACGATCCTGCTTGTGGTTCTGGAGGTATGTTTGTGCAGTCTATGAAATTTATAGATAGCCACAATGGTAACAAAAAAGACGTTTCTATTTACGGACAAGAATATACTGCAACTACTTATAAGTTAGCAAAAATGAACCTTGCCATACGTGGTATTGCTGCTAATTTAGGTGATGTGCCCGCAGATACTTTTGGTAAAGATCAACACCCAGATTTAAAGGCAGATTATATTATGGCAAACCCACCTTTTAACCAAAAGGATTGGAGAGCTACAGACGAGTTACTAGACGACCCACGTTGGAGAGGTTATGATGTACCACAAACAGGAAATGCCAATTATGGTTGGATACTAAATATGGTGTCTAAACTCTCAGACAATGGTGTTGCAGGTTTTATACTAGCCAATGGTGCATTATCTGGTGGAGGAACCGAATACGAAATACGTAAAAAGTTGATTGAGAATAATTTAGTAGAAGCGATTCTAATTTTACCACGTAACTTATTTTATACCACAGATATTTCTGTAACGCTTTGGATTATAAATAACAATAAAAAAGAACGTCAAGTAAAACTTAATGACATCGAAAAAAACTACAGAAACAGAGAAGAAGAAATTCTGTTTATGGATTTAAGAGAAGTTGGAATTCCTTTTGAAAAGAAGTATAAACAGTTTTCAGATGAAAATATAGTTGAAATAAGTGAAACCTATCATAAATGGCAACAAGATGTCGAAACATATAAAGACATTCCAGAGTTCTGCTATTCTGCAAGTATTGAAGAGGTGCGAAAAAAAGATTACTCTTTAGTGCCTAGTAAATATGTTGAGTTTGTAAACAGAGATGAGAACATCAATTTTGATGAAAAGATGAAAACCTTACAAACAGAGTTTGCAGCACTTTTAAAAGAAGAAGCACAATCTAAAACCGAATTACTAAACGTGTTTAAAAACTTAGGTTATGAGATTAAACTATAAACGTTTAGGCGATTACATACAGGTTGTTAATATTAGAAATAAAAATCTTGAAGTTGAAACGCTCTTAGGAGTTAGTATTAAAAAAGTATTAATGCCATCTATAGCAAATACTGTTGGTACAGATATGTCACGCTATAAAATTATAGAGAAAAACCAATTTGCTTACGGACCTGTAACATCAAGAAATGGAGATAAAATATCCATAGCGCTTTTAGAAGAATATGATAAAGCATTAGTCTCTCAAGCCTATACTGTTTTTGAAATTATAGATGAAACATTATTAAATGCCGAATATTTAATGATGTGGTTTAGACGACCAGAATTTGACCGCTACGCTCGTTTTAAATCACATGGAAGCGCAAGAGAAACCTTTGATTGGGAAGAATTAGAAGAAACAGAACTACCCATTCCATCCATAGAAAAACAACGTGAAATCGTTAAAGAATACAACACCATTGTAAATCGTATTAAACTAAACGAAACCCTCAACCAAAAACTAGAAGACACCGCACAAGCTTTGTATAAACATTGGTTTGTAGATTTCAACTTTCCAATTACAAAGGAAAGTTATCCCGAACTTGTTTCGAAATCCCCTGAATTGTTAGGAAAACATTATAAATCTTCTGGTGGTGAGATGGTTTATAATGAGGAGTTGGATATGGAGATTCCTTTAGGTTGGAAAGTTAATCAAATAAGTAATCTATTAAGTAAAATTATAGATAATAGAGGAAAAACTCCACCTCTTTCGCATAGTGAAGAAAAACTCTTGTTTGAGACATATTTTTTAGAAAACAAGTCATTTCCTAAGTTACATATTTCAGAAAAAACCAAATATGTTTCTCAAGAAATATTTAATAATTGGTTTAGGAAAGGACATCCTGAGAGATATGATGTATTAGTTGGAACAGTAGGAAATGGAATACCAAACTATACAATGGTACCAGATAAAGTAGATTTTTGTATTGGTCAAAATATCGTAGGTTTTAGATTTAATGATACTATTTCACCATATTATTTTAGATTATTTTTAGAAACATTTCTTTTTCGAGAACAGTTTAATGGAAGGGTTAAAGATACAGCGCAACCTAGTATAAGAGTAGCTGATTATGTAACAATTATATTACCAATTGGAGATAAATGTATTATGGGCGATTTTCTAACAATAGTAACACCGCTTTTTAATCTAATGGAATCAATTTCGTCTCAATATATGCCACTAACTGGACTAAAAAACATAATTCTTTCCAAAATGTCAAAAGTAGAAACAAAAAAATCGTTAGTTTAAATATCCATATAATTATGAGTAAGAAATATAACTTTATTGACAATAAGCCACTAGGTAAAGATTTATTTGAAGGGAAATCGCAAGAAAGAACTTCTAATGTAATTACTAATATTATAAAAGATAATACTTTTCAAGTTATTGGTATAGATGGTGGTTGGGGAGTTGGTAAAAGTAATCTTGTAAAAATCGTAGAAGATAAACTTAATGATCATATATTTTTTATTTATGATGTTTGGGGACATCAGGAAGATGAACAAAGGCGCTCGCTTTTAATAGAATTGACCAATTACTTAACTAAAAAAGATAATAATTTTATTAAAAAAGGTAAGTGGGAAAAAAAGTTAACCACTTTACTTTCGAAGAAAAAGGAGGTTACTACAGAAAACCTTCCTTATTTAAGCGTAGGTTTTATTTTTGCACTTATTGCAATAATTTATGCGCCTACAGTTACTGCCTTTAAAGGAGAACTATCTGATTGGTTAGGAATAAAAAGTGTTTTTTGGAGATTAGTTTTAGTTCTTTTTCCAATTTTTATTGTAGCTGGAATTTACGTTTGGAATCTATTTAAGAATTGGAAAGATTGTAATGGATTTTGGACATCATTTAAATTATCAGCTCAAGAAACGTTTCAAATTTATACAAATAAGCAAAAGAAAGAAACTAAAATTGAAAGTATTTCAGAAGAAGAACCAAGTGTGAGGGATTTTCAAGAATGGATGACTGAAATCGATAATGACTTGAATAAAAATTTAGTTTTGGTTCTTGATAACTTTGACAGATTACCAAAGAAACACATTTTAAACGTTTGGTCTTCGATACACGTATTTTTTGCTGAAAAGAAGTATAATAAAATTAAAGTAATTATTCCATTTGATAGAAAGCATATTAAAAATGCTTTTTCAGATTTAAATGGCAATTCTAAGACAAATTATGCAGATGATTACATCAATAAAACGTTTGATATAGTTTTTAGAGTAGCGCCACCAATAATGTCTAGTTGGAAAGAATTTTTTAAAAATAACTGGAAAACAGCATTTACAACCTTTGATGAAAATGAATTTGAAAGAGTAGAGCAAGCTTATGAAATATTAAATGTAGCGATAACACCTAGAGAGATTGTTGCCTTTATCAATAATTTTATTTCAATTAAATTAATCGATGATAAAATACCAGATAGGTATATAGCTATTTATTTATTGCGTCAGGAACAAATACTAGATAATACTTTAACTGCTATTACCGAGTTGAATTATTTAGATGGTCTGGAACCTATTTATAAAAATGATGAAGATTTTCAAAAGCATATAACAGCACTTGCTTATCAAATTGATTCGGATAATGCAATTGAGGTAATTTATAAAAATCGATTGCGTGATAGTTTAATAAACAATGAAGTTGATGTGTTTAAAGAAATTCAAGAAATACCAGCCTTTAAACATATAATTAAACCTGTAGTTTCTGAATTGGAAGATTATAGAAAGCCAATTATAGTATTAGATAGCTTGTCTGAAAAGGATAAAATTAGTGCCAGTCAAAAAGGTTTGATTTGGAATATTATACATTCAAATCTTCAATCAAATGACTTAAATTTAGGGACAGTAGAGAATTATCAATTGATTCTACTTAGGAACCTTACCTCAAAAAAGCAAAAAGGATGGTTAACTAGTATCTTAAAAAGCTTGTGGTTAGACAACGAAGAATTTGAAATCATTGATTATGTTGATAATATTGATAAAGTCGTACAATATTGTGTTGAAAATAATTTGGAACTTAAACCTTTTGATAGCTTAGTTGCTAAAACGATAAGTCCTGAAAAACTAAAATTAGTAATTGACAATAAACAAGGAGATTATGGTAAGTACAAGTTAAATTGTGAAATTAAAAAAATTGATAATTATTTAATAAAAGTAGATCCTGCTAATTTAAAAGAAACCTCTTTTATAGAATACTTAAAAAATCCACTAAAACTTGTTGAGTTTCATAAAAAATTACTCAGTTTTATCGCACTAAACAAAAGAAATCCTATTACATTATTTCAAATTTTAGAAAAGTTAAAATTAACAACCAATACAAAATTAGATGTTGAGCCAACGATACTTGATGCTGATATATATACTATGCTAAGTAGTGCTACAATTGAAGATAATATTTATATTGATTTAGCAGCATTACGATTATCATTACTTACAAGTAGCAACGCAGCATACAATACTGTCTATCAAAAAGTATTAAATAGTGAGGATGAAGAGTTTTATGGAAACGTGGCTAATCAGTTAGAATGGTATATCAATTATAGTGATTTTTTAGTTGGCTCTATTAGCTTTACTAATAGTTTAACGGTAGGTGTTGTTAAAAAGCTAATTCAGTTAAAACCAACACACAGAGATTATACAATAGAACCAATTTTAGAAAATATCATTTCTATTTGTCATAAGAATAAAATTGACGCAGAGGAATTGTTAAATACTCTACAAATAGAAAATGAATTGGATAAAACTAGAGTATTAAATCTTGAGCCATCAGTTTTATCAATTCTAAAAGAAAGTTCATCAAATATAGCTTTATTAATACTTGAAATATTTAATAATAATTATAGGGATAAATCGAAAGATGAATGGGAAGAGAGTTTCAAAGATTTAAATAGTAAGCTATTCCAACAATTAAAAACTATTAGATTTATTGGTTGGAATCGTTTCTCTTTAGAAGTATTTGATTCAGTATTATTAAAAATAGCAGATGATTCAAAAACTGATAATAAAGAAATCGTAGAATGGTTACTTAAAAGTTTTGAAAAAAGTGAAAGAGATTTAGACAATACGTTAAAAAGTTTACGTGACCGCTTAATTCAGAATAATAATATAACAAATGAAATCTTTATTCTTTTCGCAGAAGCTCTTTTAGCACACGCTAGTTTAAAAGAGAACGCTAGTGATGTTGTTCGAACAATTTTTAAAACAGAATTACTAGACTCAGATGAATGTGTTTATATAATGACTAATAATTCTGAAAATATCAAAACAATTTTGAATAATTCAGGTAAATCCAAAGATGACTTTAGAGATGGTTTAAAGGCAAGAATAAGTAAAGAAGATATTCAACAATTATCAAAAGAACTAGGATTTAAAATAAAACCTGAAACCAAAGATTCTGATAACGAAAAGACAGAATCATAAGATTGAATTAAAACGAAATACTAAAAATAATGGGTAAGGCTTTTTCTTAGATTAAGCACAATATAATTAAATAGAACGTATTGCAGACTTACATGTTAGCAAGAAAACGATAAGCAAACTTTTTAGTGAAATGCAAGGTAAAAGATTTGTGATTCCAGATTTTCAGAGACCTTATAAATGGAATATTGAAAAATGTGAAACCCTTTGGGAAGATATTGAGAATTTTACAAATACAGATGCGAAAAAAGGTTCAGATTATTTTTTAGGAACGATAGTTTCATACACAAACGATGAGAATAATCAGGAAATTATAGATGGACAGCAACGTATAACTTCATTCTTTTTATTGTTAAGGTCTTTTTACAAAAAATTAGAGGCTATGCCAGAAGATGATGACGTTAAGGGTTTGAAAAACCAGTTAGCACCTTGTATTTGGGATATTAATCCTATTTCTCAAAAAGTGTCAGACATGAGTAAAATTCATATAGAATCACTCGTAGCGACTGAAGAAGATAACGGTACGTTTCATAAAATTTTAGAAACAGGTAATGTTAATGAGTTTGCAACTGATAACTACTCAAACAATTATAGATTCTTTAAACAACGTTGTGATGAGTATGCCTCTACAAATCCATTACAATGGAAAGAGCTTTGCGTTACAATCTTGCAGAAATGTATCGTTCTACCTATAGAATGTGACACGCCAGAAACAGCACTAACGATATTTTCTACGCTAAATGATCGTGGAATGCCATTATCTGATTCCGATATCTTTAAGGCGCAAATTTATCGAAGTAAAAACACCTTAGAGAAGCGTAAGGATTTTACCGAGACTTGGAAAGAGTTGAGTAAAATATGTAAACAAGGTAATTTATCTATTGATGAAGTTTTTAGATATTACAGTCATATACTAAGAGGTAGAAAGCTAGATAAGTCTAAAGAAGTTGGGCTTAGAAAGTTTTATGCAGAGGATGCTTACCAAAAGTTAAAAGAACCTACTTTAGTTCCTGAAATTATGTCTTTAGCTAATTTTTGGTGCTACGTTAATATGGATGTTCTTCCAAATGATGACGTATCTTATGAAATATCAACTGAGAGTAGAAAGTATTTACATTGCTTAAGTCGTTATCCAAATGAATTTTGGAAGTATATAATTAGTGGGTTTTTTATAAAAAATTCTGAGAGTGAATCTTTTGATTCGGATTTTATTCAACTTTTAAAGAAGTTAGTAGCTTCATTGTTTGTTAAGTTTATTTATGCACCAACCGTAAACGCTATTAAAGACGATACATATCAAGCTTGTATTAATATTAGTCAAGGTAATCCATTTAATTTTAGAATTAATTGGAATGAAGATTTATTAATCCAAGATATAGATGGTCATCATTCTTCTAGAATTTCAAGAGCACTTTTATTATTGCATGCTTATTTAAATGAAAATCAATTAGGATTAATTCCTGTAACTTTTGACATTGAGCATATATTTCCAAAAAAGTGGCAGAATACTAATTACAATGGTTGGAGTCAAGAGGATGCATCATTATTTTTGGATAGACTTGGTAATAAAATTGTTTTAGAAAAAAAGTTAAATATTCAAGCAGGTAATGGTTACTTTGGAGTAAAAAAAGCAAAGTATGAGTTATCAAAAATTGCAGTAATTAGAGATTTGGCGTCTATGCCTCAAAACGACTGGGTAAAGAGTGATATAGAAAATAGAGAAGCTAATTTTATAAATGATTTAATAGGCTTTTTTAAAGATCAGTTAAGCATTAACTAATATGAGTAAATTTACAGAAGCACAACTAGAAAACGTTTTTATAGAATTGTTGGGTAATGAAGGTATTCCTCATGTTTTAGGTAATACTATTGCACGTAAGGAAGAAGAGGTGCTCATTACAGCCGATATAAAAAGCTATCTGCAAAGCCAATATAAAAGTGAGCATATTACAGATGCTGAAATTAATTCGGTAATCCGTAAGTTAGAAATTTTTAGTGCTTCTGATTTGTACGAGTCTAATAAGCAAATCATGAAATTGGTCTGTAATGGTTTTCAGTTAGAACGTGAAGATCGCTCTAAAAAAGACTTATATATCCACTTAATAGATTATTCATATTTAGATAACAATACCTATAAAATAGTAAACCAATTAGAAATTTACGGTTATGAAAAACGTATTCCTGATGGTATATTATATATTAATGGGCTGCCATTAGTAGTCTTTGAATTTAAAACGGCTATTAGAGAAAATACAAGTATACATGATGCTTATGTGCAATTAACTACGCGTTATAGGCGAGATATTCCAGAGTTATTTAAATACAATGCATTTTGTATTATTAGCGATGGAGTAAATAATAAAATGGGATCGTTTTTTGCCAATTATGAGTTTTATTATGCATGGCGCAAAGTATTAGGTTTAGATAAAGAAGTAGACGGTATTAATAGTATGTATACTATGATACAAGGCTTGTTTAATACCAAACGTTTACGTGAAGTAATTCATAACTTTATATACTTTCCAGATAGTAATAAGCACGAACTAAAGATTGTGTGTCGTTATCCGCAATATTATGCGGCAACAAAGTTATTAGAAAACATAAAGTTACACCAAAAACCAGAGGGAGACGGAAAAGGAGGGACTTATTTTGGAGCAACGGGTTGCGGTAAAAGTTATACCATGTTGTTTTTGTCTAGGTTATTAATGCGTAGTAAACACTTTAAAAGCCCGACGTTAATAATTATAACAGATAGAACGGATTTAGACGATCAATTATCTACGCAATTTACAAATGCAAAGGAATTTATTGGAGACAATAATATTATAAGTGTAGAAAGTAGGAGTGAACTAAAAGAGCTACTTAAAGGCCGAAAAAGTGGAGGTGTATTTTTAACAACGATACATAAGTTTACAGAAGATCTAGAATTGCTAACAGATAGAACAAATGTTATTTGTATTTCGGATGAGGCGCATAGAAGTCAAATTAATCTAGATCAGAAATTAAAAGTAACCGAAAAAGGTGTAGAAAAGACCTATGGTTTTGCTAAATATTTACACGATTCTTTACCAAAAGCAACTTATGTTGGTTTTACAGGAACACCTATTGATGCGACTTTAAATGTATTTGGAGGTATTATAGATTCGTACACCATGACGGAGTCTGAAAAAGATGAAATTACTGTACGTATTGTTTATGAAGGTCGTGCAGCAAAAGTAGTTTTAGAAAATAAAAAGCTATACGAAATAGAGCAGTATTATAGGCTGTGTGCAGAAGAAGGAGCTAACGATTACCAAATAGAAGAAAGTAAAAAAGTATCTGCCAACATGAATGCTATAATTGGCGATCCAGATAGGCTTAAAGCAGTTGCTGAAGATTTTGTACAACATTATGAAACTAGAATAGAAGAGGGAGCAACTATAAAAGGAAAAGCTTTGTTTGTCTGTAGTTCTAGACCTATAGCATTTAGTTTATATCAAGAGATTATAGCTTTGCGTCCAGAATGGGCTGAAGTAAAAGCTTTTGAAGAAGGTTCCAACCTTACGGAAAAAGATAAAAAGGAAATCAAGCCGATGGAGCGCATTAAAATGATAATGACACGTGGTAAAGATGATCCAAAAGAAATGTATGATTTATTAGGAACTAAAGATGAGAGAAAAGAGTTAGATAGACAGTTTAAAAATGAAAAATCCAACTTTAAAATAGCTATTGTAGTGGATATGTGGTTAACAGGGTTCGATGTGCCTTTTTTAGATACCATGTATATCGATAAACCTATACAACAACATAATTTAATCCAAACCATTTCTAGAGTAAATAGAAAGTATAAATCTAAATCAAAAGGTTTGGTAGTAGATTATATTGGTTTTAAGAAGCAAATGAATTTAGCTTTGAAACAATACTCTGCTGTCGATGGGCAGAACTTTGAAGATATAGAAACCTCTATTGTTGTAGTAAAAGATCAATTAGATTTGTTAGCAAAACTATTTCACAAGTTTGACACTTCAGATTATTTTTCTGGAGTTGGTGTAAAACAATTAGACTGTTTAAATAATGGAGCAGAATTTGTTCAACAAACAAAGAATATAGAAACGCGCTTCATGAATATTGTAAAGCGTTTAAAAGCGGCATACGATATTTGCTGCGGTGCAGATGCATTTACTGAAATGCAAAAGGATCATATTCATTTTTACTTAGCGATTCGTTCTATCATTTTTAAATTAACAAAAGGGAATGCACCCGATATATCCCAAATGAATGCTAGGGTTAGAGAGCTTATAAAAGAAGCTTTGAAAAGCGATGGTGTAGAAGAGATTTTTAAACTAGGAGAAGACACTCAAAATGAGATAGATATTTTTGATGAAGCCTATTTAGCTAAAGTTGAAAAAATAAAACTTCCTAATACAAAAATAAAACTATTACAGCAGTTGCTGTTAAAAGCTATTGACGAATTAAAGAAGACCAATAGAATTCAAGGAATTGATTTTTCTGAAAAATTTAAAAGTATCGTCGATAAGTATAATGAGCGTAGTGAACAGGATATTTTAGAAAGTAGCGTTTTAGAGGATTTTACAGATGAAATAATTGATTTGTATCATGAATTAAGAAAAGAAAAAGGTTCTTTTTCAGAAATGGGAATCGATTTTGAAGAAAAAGCGTTCTATGATATTTTAAAGGCTATAGCAGATAAATATGATTTTGATTACCCTGATGATAAATTGATTCATTTGGCTAAAGAAGTTAAGAAAGTGGTAGATGATAAGGCTAAGTATACGGATTGGAATCAACGTGAAGATATTAAAGCTGAACTAAAAGTAGATTTAATTATACTATTGGCTGAAAATGATTATCCTCCTATAACTAAGGATGAGGTTTTTAAGGAGATTTTTGAACAAGCTGAAAACTTTAAGAAAAATAATTTATAACCATCAGTTACTCTACAACACAAAAATAGAATAAACAACATCACCAGTATCCATATCAAAATAGGGTAGAGCACCATCATGTCTAGGAGGTAAATTATTGATTTTATAATAACGTGTAAGAATCTGTTTTTTTAGGTTTTCCAAATCACCTTTAGTGGCAGGTTTGTTATTCAATGGAGTAAAAGCAGATTTTATTGTATCGGCTAGCAAACTACCTGCTGCTGCATTTCCTGTACCAGCCAAACTCATTGAATCTATTTTTGTTTTTTCAGGTGCAGTTGGTAAAGTTGCGACTTCAGTTTTAGTTTCGGAATCAGAAACGGTAGGAAGTTTCATTTCTATTTTCTTTCTAGCATGATGAGCTTTCGAACGACAAGAGTTGCTACAATATTTTTGAACACGACGGCGTTTGGGGTCAAATTCTTTATAGCAATATTCACAAGTATAAAATTCCATATCTTTAATTTAGCGTCAAATGAACGTACGTTTGACGCTAAATTAATATTTTTTGTAGTTTTGAGACTAATTTTGTAATCAAAAAATTTAAAAAGTTAGAGATCAACATTAAAAACCGAGCTTAATAAAAACCTATCAATCTCATCATCATCAATTATTAGCTTTTGTTTTTTGGTAGGTTTAGCCTTTTCGCTAACGGGTAGAGGTTTTATAGGTTCAGGAGGAGTAATTTTTAATTCAGCACTAGCGTAGGTATCCTTTAATTGTTCTAAAAGTGTTATAGTTTCATTTGAAACCTTATTTGGTTGAATTTTAAAATGATTGTTTAATTCTTCACTATGTTTTTGAAATTGCTCGGCTTGGAATTTAAACATATTGATAATGCCAACATCTAAGTTCGCAAAAGTTTTATCTATATTAACAAACATCCATCGCGTCATAAATGCATGACCTTCTACGTGCTCTTTGTATTTATCTAGTATTACCTTAAAATGTTCTTCTTCTAAAGTCTTTTTAGCTTCAAATAATTTAAACAGATTACTTTCCAGTATATCCGATTTTTCTAAAAGTGCAACTATTGAAAAGGCATTAACGTCCGCAATTATTTCTTTTGGATTGAATAGATAGAATAAAGTATTAGCGGCATCTTCAGGTAAAACACCTTCGTAAATACTTCCTTTAAGTTTAGAAAAAAGAATGGTTGGCACATATATAATATAGTGCCGAAGTAAATTATCTTTTATCGTTGTAAAAATATCCATATCTATTTATAGTAAATCGGAATAATCATTTGGTAATTCAGCATCAATATCTCTTAAGTATTTCTCGAGTGCCTGCATTGAAGAGTGCCCTGTTATAGACATCAATTCACTTTTTGCAGCATGAGGCGATGTGCTTTGCGCTAAAGCACGGTATAATTTAGTTATAAATGTATGTCTAAAACTATAAAGCCCATGGTTATTATCTAAGTTAAACTTTTCCTTCACTACGGTTTTAAATCGTTTAGAAAAGTAATCGCGTCTATTGTTTTCTGTAGCATCCCAAGCACCACCAAGTTTTATTGGTGTGAATAAAAAGTTTTCTGGATTCAGTTTAGATAAATCTGGAAGTTCTTTTAAAATTATCTTAGGAATGATCTTCGTTTTTAAAGGGCTGTTCTTAGCTTTAAACTTAATGGTGTTATTCTTTAAGTCAAAATCTTTTATTTTCAACCTACACACTTCTATTGGTCTTAGTAGATTGTAAGAAATGAATTTAATGTACAGAAGTAATATGGGATCTTCCTTTTCTAGGTATTTAAATATGTCTTCTTGTTCATTGGCACTATAAGTTTGATTCCTTTTCGGAGTACTTTTAAGAACAGATATTTTTCGCATTGGGTTAGAAGCAATAATCTCATTGTCCTCCAAAGTTTGCATCAAGCTACTTAAATTAAGACGATAATTGTTTCTATTTCTAGCACTAGATTTTAATAACACAGAATTTAAAAACTCTAGAGCTATTTTTTTAGTGAATTGATCTATGGTTTTAATTTTAGGCTTATTCTCCTTTACCCATTTTACAACCGCATTGGTAGAATATTGGTAATCCTTTAGAGACCTTTCATTAATTACTTTAGCCTTGAGTTCCAAACTAAAATCAAAAGCTTCACGAATCGTCATTTTATCCTCTTCTTTTTCTTTTTGTTCTTGTTTTTGAGTTTCAACTTTTACTTCCGCAGGAATAGGTTGTTCAACAGGAACAGTTTTAGCTTGTTCTACGGGAGCAGGAACTTCACTTTTTTTAGCAAGCTTATTTTTATGAAATTCTGTATTATCAAGAAATGGATTGTAGCCTTCTTTAAGTAATTTTAAAAGTCTTCTACGGTATCGAGATAAAAGTGCAAGCCTATCTTCTTTGTTTTTGTGAGAGTTGGCAGAACCATAAATATTTTTCATTCGTTTGAGCTTCCCTGTTTTAGGATCTCGAAAAGAAAAATAGACGTACCAACGTTTTGATAAATCTCCGTTAGCGGTGTGGATTTTTGGAGTTGAAAAAATCTTTTTGTGTGCCAAATCGTATTCTAAATCGTGTTCATTTTCGTGTTCAAATGTAATGAATTCGTTTATATTAAGCATAAAAAAACGGTTTAGAGTGAACTAAACCGTTTGTTTTGAATCGATTAAATGATGTAGCGAGAATGGGGCACGATCCCATGACCTCCGAGTTATGAATTTAGAGCGTACTATGTCAAATCAATATGAATACCTTTAAAATTCACTAAAAGTGAAGCTTTAGATTTTGTTTGAATCAAAATGAAATCAATTAATATTAAAGAATGTTTTAGCTATGTTTTAGCAGCGTATAAATACACGGAATTTTATCTTTATTAAAAATCAAAACTTATGGCATCAGTAACACCTTTTTTAGTTAAACGACCAAATTCAAAAAATCTACATCCTATATCGATTAGAATTATAAAGGATCGAAAGCCATCATATATTTATATTGGACAATCTATAAAGTTGAAGCAATGGGATGCCAAAAATGGAAGGGTAAGAAAATCACATCCAGATCATTTAGAAATTAATCAGCTGATACTATCAAAACTATCTTTAGCCAACAAAAGTTTGATTAATGCAGAGATTGAAGCGCAGGATTTATCTTCAAAAAAGATAAAAAATCAGATTGTATCGAAATATGATAACGATTTTTTTAAAGTAGCCGAGAGTTACTTGGTAAACATAAGAAATCGAAAGCAGTTTCATCAATTGGATATTGAAATAGGACGTATAGCAGTGTTTAGAGAATTTATAAAAAACGATCACCTTCATTTTAAAGACTTGAATATTGAACTACTAAAACAATTTGAACATTTTCTGTTAAGTAAAAGAAATTTGGTTGCACGAACTGTGGCTAATTATATGATTATGCTTCGAACTATTTATAATTTAGCTATTAGTCAAAACATCACCAAAAAAGAGTTATACCCTTTTGGAAAAGGGAAATTTCAAATTAAGTTTCCCGAAACAAAAAAGATTGGATTGAATAGAGAAGAAATAAAGACTTTAGAGAATTTAAAAGGTTTAACAAAAGCTCAAGAGTACGCTTTATATGCATGGTTACTTAGTTTTTATTTTGCAGGAATTCGGATAAGTGATGTATTACAATTAAAGTGGGCAGATTTTTATGACGAGCGATTACATTACCGTATGGCTAAGAACAACAAATTAGTGTCATTGAAGATCCCTGATAAAGTTACTAAAATTCTCAGTAAATTAGAAAGAGAAGAAGATTCTGTTTATTTGTTTAAGGAGTTAGAAGGGATAAATTTAAATGATAAGAAACGCGTAAGAACACGAATAAAAACAGCTACAAGAAACTTCAATAGGAGGTTAGAACTTGTTGCCGAGCAAGCAGGTATAGATAAAAAAATGTCCATGCACATTGCTCGCCATAGTTTTGGTAATATTTCGGGAGATAAAATACCCATTCAAATGTTACAAAAACTATATCGACATTCTTCGGTTACTACAACTATGCTTTATCAAGCTAATTTTTTGCGTAAAGATGCCGATGAGGCACTTGATATGGTTATTGATTTTTGAGTTCTTTCAAAAAAAAACATTGTTTATTGGAGAGAATGAGAAAACTATACGAAATCTTGTTTTTCTAAAGGAATAAAAGTTACTGTTTTATTAGACGAGGTTTTTTTATTAATTAGTGAGCTTTGCAAGGTTTAGTAATAGTAGTATTACTAACTTTTTGTTTTAATCATTGTAATTCGATATAAATAAACTAGGTGAGTGGGCTAAAATGAATTTCGATCAATAAGACTATATGGGTTTTTAATTTTACCTTTTTTATTATTAATAATCATATCGGCAGCTGTTTCTCCCATTTTTTCAAAATTTGTTGAAATAACAGCGATATCTAATAATCTTTTAAATGGAGTCTCATTATATGATATGATTCCCAGATCTTTCCCAATAGTTAATTGTTTGGCGTTTGTTAAATCTAGTAGTTTAACCAAATCATCATCAGTAATTATAATAAATAATTGTCTAGAATTAATACTTTCATCTTCTTTAATTCCATTCAAAATTTTAAAATTAAATAGGTATTCATTGCAGAACTTTATAAAACCACAACGTATTTTATTAATATAAGTATAAGTTTTTCCGTTTGGAACAACTAAATTCAACCTTTTGTAGTTAACTATTTTTTTTAATCCGTTTTTGAGTGAATTGTAAATATCATTTTCGAAATCTTGATATATTTCAATAATATCTCCATCTATGTTTAATTCGTTGTTGTCCAGTAAAACAAGTTTTTCTCTAGGTATACTTGCTATGGCTTTTAATGCTTCATTCTTAATATTTATTTGGTTAACATTGGTACATTTAAAATGTGGTATTATAACATAATAATCATACCTCATTTTATTCTTTTCCATCAAGTTAACGCAAAATGATTTTTCACTGTTATAAATTTCAAAATCCGTATGATATTCATTACCAATGTTTTTTAGGAAAGAATGGTATGTTTCTAATTTGTAAGCACTTAATTTATTGACAAGAAATAGAATGTTTATTTTTGAGATTAATTTAGTTCTGTTTATATAAACGCCCTTGCCCTTTATCCCAATAATTATTTTCTTATCCTTTAACACGTTGTAAGCCTTTTCGACAGTGTCTCTAGATACTTTGTATTCTTTGCTAAAAACATTAATCGATGGAAGTTTTTCATTCATTTTAATGCTTCCTTTTGATATGTTGTAGGTAAGACTATTGGCTATTTGTAAATATAAGGGAGTTTTATTGCTTTTTTTGAACTTTAAGTCTTTAAGTAAATTCATAAATGAGAAATTAACTAATAGTTAAAAAGTGAAAACCTACACTTTTATAATAAGAGTTTAGGAACTAAAATCTTTTAATTTAGTACTGTTTTAAAAGAACTTGTTGTTAAAAAAAAGGTAATCTACTTAATTAAATAGACTACCTTTTTATTTTAAAATCTATTTAATATTAGAAATATTTAGCATAAACTACTTTGGTTTGCAAAAACTCTTCCATACCATGCTTGCCATCAGCGCCTCCAATACCCGATTTTTTCCAACCAGCGTGGAAGCCTTGCATAGCTTCAAAGTGTTCGCGATTTACATAGGTTTCGCCAAACTGGAGCTCGTTGGTAATTTTCATGATATTATTAAAATTCTCAGAAAATACAGAAGAGGTTAACCCAAATTGAGAATCGTTTGATAAGGATATAGCTTCGTCTATTGAATTAAACTTCATGATAGGTAACACAGGGCCAAAAACTTCTTCTTGAATAATTTCCATTTGTTGAGAAACATTCGTTAAAAGTGTTGGTTCGTAGAAATAACCTTTATTAAAATTTTCGGCACGTTTTCCCCCAATTAATACTTCTGCACCTTCTTTTTTTGCGAACTCTACCATTTCAGAAATCTTGTCGATTTGAGATTGAGAAACTAAACTACTCATATCGGCATCGATTCCTGTTAGGGCATCGTCAATTTTCACCTCACTAATTTTTTTCGTAATTTTTTCTACAAATTCATCATAAATATCATCTTGTACATAAACACGTTCTGCGCAATTACAAACTTGTCCACTAAAAATTACTTTGGATGATACGATGGCATTTACAGCTAAATCCAAATTAGCATCAGAGCATACAATGGCCGGAGCTTTTCCTCCTAATTCTAATGATACTTTAGTTATGTTTTCCGACGCAGCAGTTATTATTTGTTGTCCTGCGGAAACGCTTCCTGTTAAACTAATAATACCTGTGATAGGACTTTTAGATAATGCATTTCCAATAAGTCTACCAGATCCACAAACAAAGTTTAATACACCTGGAGCCATACCAATATTCTGAATCAATTCAGCAAATTCCATAATGGTATTTGGTGCTTCAGAACTTGGTTTAATTACGCATGTATTGCCAGTAATTAAAGATGCCGCTACTTTACGTGCCATTACAAAAAACGGGAAATTCCAAGGGCAGATACCTACCGCTACACCAATGGGCACTTTATGTAAATAGATATGTTCTTTTTCACGGTCACTTTGAATAATCTCACCTTCAATACGTCTTGCCCAACCGGCGTTATAATCAAAATAATCGGCGGTAACATCAATTTCTACTTGGGCTAAACCAATAACTTTAGCTTGTTCTTTAGATAATGTTTCAGCCAAATAAACTCTATTTTTTCTAATAACATCTGCCATTTTATGTAGAAAAGCACCACGTTGTACAGCAGGTAATGCTTCCCATTTTGGTTGTGCATCTTTAGCGGCTTCTAATGCTAAATTTGCGTCTTCAGCAGAACCTGTTGGGATTGAGCTAATAACTTCTTCATTACATGGGTTTAAGACGTTAATTTGAGTTGTAGAGGTTGAGTTTATAAACTGACCGTTTATATATTGTTTATATGTTTTCAAAGTATATTGATTTTAATGTTATTATAAATAAGTTTAGTTTTTTTTGTTTTGAAAATACTTACTAAATATTAAGAAGAGTAGTCCGCATAATAACCAAGCAGGCAGTGTAACAAATGATAGAAAGACATCAAATTGTATAGATATGAAGTAGAATAAGCCAAAGCTAATAGCCCAAGCCCAAAATACAGATTTGCTAAAAGATAGGTTTGCCGCCTCAGCGTAGTTTTTTATAATACCCGCTTTTTTATGAAAAAAATGTTCGAATACAATGATAGCTCCAAAAGGTGCTAAAATAAAACCGTATAGCGCAACAAAGCCTAAAAGCTTCATGGCGAAAGCAGGAAACAGACCGGCAATTGTTGCTAATGTACCAGCTAAAATGGTCACTTTTGCAGTTGATAATTTAGGTAGAATAGCTTGAAAGGCTAAACCAGCTCTATAAATTGTTGGGTTAGCGGTTGTCCAACCAGCTAATACTACGGCAATAATTCCTAAAACACCAATAGCGTTATATGCCATGGGGCCAGGGGCTACAGGAGGCGCTTGTCCGTTATTTAAATATGATAATGCTTCTGGAGACTGAATGTATACAGCATAAAGTAGAGCAGCAGCAATCCATGCCATATAGTGCCCTACGTACATTCCTGCGGCAGTAGCCCATCCAGCTTTTGCTTCTTTTGCGAACCTAAATACTGATAGATCGGACATACCAATATGCATGGCACCATTAGCAAACCAAGACCAAATAACAACATGCCAAAAGGTGAATTTTGTTTGACCAGGAAAGGGGTCTGAACCTTCACCCCAAATATCCCAAAATTTAGAAAAGCTATCTACACCTAGTTGACTTAAAGCTACAATTCCACAAGCAATAAAAGCTAGCACAATAATTGGAGACATCCAATTTGCTGCTTTGGTAACGGTGTCATAACCGCGTGCCGCAATTAATGAAATTACGGCTCCAATTACAATTACTATAATGACCCACGTCATTCCATTTGGAAGTGTATCATCCAATTTTGGCATAGGCATATTAAAAGGAATACCTACGGCAGTAGCAGAAACCGTGATCATAGAACCTGCTAAAAAGCAGAATAAAATACCGTTGGCTAAGTTATAGCCTGTAACCAATTTTTTTCCGCAAATTTTTTCTAATTGATAATATAAAGTCAGCCTATTTTTAACAGCTATTTCAGCTGTTAAAAAACGCCAACTTAATACTGCTAATAAATTTCCTATTAGCAAACCTATAATTAAATCGAATGCACTTACACCGGCTGTTAGGAATAATGGACCAATCATAAATTCTGTTCCAGCTGCATGTTCACCGGCATACATACCTATAAAGCTTTTCCATCCTTTTAATTTGGATGTCGGTACCGGGGTTCTTTCAAATTCTCCTCCTGCAATATCTTCAATTGCATCTTGTTCTATACTTACTTGGCTCATTTAGTTGGTTGTTTTTTTTATACGATGTATTAGTATTTATAATTTTAGTGCTGTTAGGATAAAAACTTTTTTCTTAAATCTTCAACTTGGTCATCATTGATAGGTACCATTTGTCCTAAAGAATTTCCTAAAACAATAGATTTAGCACTGAATTCAGCAACTTCCAAATAATCAAAAGTTTGAAGTAATTTATCTCCTGTAATAATGACTGAATCATTTTCAATAATTAAAGCCGTAGCGCAGTTATCAACTATGGTAGAATTGTTGTTTTTTCTAAAATGATCCCCATATTTTACGACATTAATGTCTTGTAAAAAGATCCAGCTTTCTGGTATGGTACGTACATTTAAGTATTCTCCAGTGACTCCGAACGCCATTAAGTAAGGTGATTGCGTCATAATTATAGAATTTACATCAGGGTTACGATTGTAAATTTCTTGATGAATCCAAGCCGCTCTACTTGGTGTTTTACCAGCTTCTCGTTTTCCGTCTTTAATTTGGACAATATCATGAATGTTTAAATCCCAACGGTTACTTCCTGTTGGAGTAATAAGAAAGTCATTCTTGTTCCAGCGCATAGATACCGTACCGTAAGAACTTATCATTAAGCCTTGTTGGCATGAGCGTTGAACAATTTTACAAATTTCTAAACGTTTTTCAACTTCGTCTGAAGGATAATGAACGCTCTCCATTTCAGGCAATACACCGGTTGCTTGTGCTTCAAACTCTTCAATTTGTTCATCTGTCAAATATTTAGGAGTTCCAATTTGAGAACCATATAAAATGGTACTTGCACAAAACTCTAAAGCTTCAAAACGTTCAAAAGCGTCCGTTAAGTCACGTCCCCCTAAAACAGTACCATGATTTTCCATGATAATGGCTTTGTACCCTTTTTTAAACTCGTCGGCAATAACATCGCCTAAATCTTCACTACCAGGCAACCTATACTTTGCATAACCAATAGGGCCACAAATATGTTTTGCTTGAGAAATAATATTTGTGTTTGGTATTTGTCGTACAATACTAAATGATACTAATGCAGGTGGATGCGCGTGAATTACAGATTTAATATCTGGACGTGCTTCATAAATAGCTTTATGGAATGGAAATTCAGAAGAAGGTTTGTGTTTTCCAATAACAGTTCCATCTTTTTGTACACAAATAATATCTGAAGCTCTTAAAGACCCTTTGTCTATAGCCGAAGGTGTAACCCAAATATTACCGTTATCATCAATAATTGAAATATTACCACCAGATGTTGTGGTCATGCCTCTTTTGTATATTCTACTAATAATAGTAGTAATTTGATCTCTTGGATGTTCTAAATTTATTTTCTTAGACATTGTTAGTATTTTAATAAAAATTAGTAGTTAATCACTTATTATAAACGGGACGTGTTTTTTTAGAGCGTAATTCTTTTTTAAGAATTTAGAGTTTAAACGTGTATCTGAAATAGATATGGCAGCTCCAAGTGCAGAGCCTAGAGACGCTTGTGTAGTTCGTAATTTTTTATCCCTAAAGTAGTGTGATAGCAATTTTATATAAAGGTCGTTGTCGCTAAACCCGCCGTCTACATATAACCTAGTTATGTCGTCATTACCAATGGCTTTTTTTACACATTTAATTTGTAATAAAACGAGCTCGGTCATTAATTGGTGGTAGGCATGTTCATATTTTGTAAATGCTATTTGTGATTGAGTAGGCATATCTTCATCTATTAAGCCTTCCCATTTAAAAGCATGTTTAAAATCTTTTACAATTTCTAAATATGTATCATAATTAAATTTTACATTTCTGTGGTAATCTTCATCAACACCGTAGCGTTTATTTAATTTTTCAACCTGAATTTTATATTCGTTACCTAAAAATAATCGAGAGGCTTTAACTGGTTTACCGTTAATACGCATGTAATTAATGGCATCTCTATCGTTAGTATCCTCTGATATTGGATTATCTGTAAACGGGTTAAATGCTATGCTCCAAGTGCCTGTAGAAATAAGTACAAATTTTTTATTGATACTTCTAACATAGGGGAGTAAAGCCGCAGAGCTATCGTGTATTCCTACACCTATTTTAATACGGTTACCATTGTAATTCATGTTAATGCTCGTTTCTGTAGAAACGATGGGAGGAAGAATTTTATTTAAACCTTCCTTATATACCCATGGGTGGTAATCTTTTGCTTGATAATCCCAAAGTGCAGTATGGCAGCCTATACTTGTATATTCGCTTAAAGGCAGCCCAGTGAACACATAACTTAAATATTGAGGTAAGTGCAAAGAATACTTAATTTTATTAAATACTTCGGGTTTTGTTTTCTTTAACCAATAGAGTTGTAAACCGGAATTGAGCATGCTTAAATCGGCACACCCAGTTTGTTTTAAGAAATCTTCTTTTGGTCCATATTCCTCAAAAAAAGAGGTAATAATGTCCTCGGGGAGCGCTTTAGTGTAGTTATATAAAGGAGTTACGGGGTTGCCCTCTTCATCAATATGAACAAAGCTTGCACCATAAGTAGAAAAGTTAATCGCTTTAACCTTGAATTGTTCTGCTTTAAGAATACGATTAAAAACGTCTTTAAGCCATTTTTGCAGTGCAATAAGATTCTCAGTTGGATGGCCGTCTTCATCTTCTATTTCATCAAATGAAATATATTCCTTGTGTACTTCTTTAAAATCTTTATCGAATAGGAAAAACTTTTTATTAGTTTTTCCTATATCAAAAACAGCAGTTACATTTTTCATTTTATTTTAAATTAAAGGCCTGTAGCTATTGAGTTCTTTCCTCTTTCTTTTATAAGTCCGCCGCGAACATCTAATGCTCTGTAAGCATTAATAGGGCTTAAAACACCGCCTCTATTTAATCGTGCTTTTTCTAATAATGGTCTAACATCGGTACGGTAAGCACCTTGTAAAATTTCTTGACATTTAACTACGTCATTATTAGATTGAGCTGATTTTAGTGCGTTTTGATCAATAAGTAAAGCTTTGGCGTAAGCTTCTTGAATGGCTTCTAAGGATTGAATTAAATCTTCTAAAGGGTCTTTAACGTTATGGCTAGCATCAATCATCCATGCTAAATCTGGATTTTGGGGGTTATTTTCCATACCGTAAACCAACTCGTTAAAAATTAAGAATAAGGCATAAGGTTTAATACTTCCAACAGTTAAATCATCATCACCGTATTTGCTATCATTAAAATGAAAACCGCCTAATTTTCCTTTTAGTTGAAGAATAGACACAATTTGTTCTATATTAGAATTTGGAAGGTGATGACCAAGATCGACTAAAGTGAATGCTTTTTCTCCACATTCGTTAGCTAACATCAATGAAGCTCCCCAATCTTGAATAACGGTACTGTAAAAATTGGGCTCGTAAGGTTTGTATTCAATAAGTAATTTCCAATCGTCAGGCACACCTTTGTAAATGTCCTTTAAACTATCTTGTGTATTTTGAAATGCCGTTTGAAAATTATTTTGTCCTGGAAAACACGATCCGTCTGACAACCAAACGGTTAAAGCTTTGGAGCCTAATTTGTTTCCAATATTGATAACATCTAAATTATGCTGAATGGCTTGTTGACGAACCGCCTCGCTCGTGTTACTTAAAGATCCATATTTATAACTTTCCTTGGCGTTTTTTTGATCTTGAAAGGTGTTTGAATTTACAGCATCAAACTTAATGTCTAATCCATTAGCTAATTCTTTAATGGCATTATAATCTGAAGGAACGTCCCATGGAATATGAAGAGATACCGCACCTGCAGTTTGTGTTAAAGCGTGTAAAACTCCAACGTCTTCTATTTTTTGTTCTAAACTAGAAGGTTCTCCATAAAAAGAGAAACGACCAAAACGTGTACCTCCAGCACCTAAAGCCCAACTTGGTATAGCCACTTGAAAATCGGCTAATTTAGATACAATGCTAGTAACATCATGTCCTTCTTTTGTTAATTTGTTGGCTAAAAAATCAAAGTTTTCGTTATGACTTTCTAATCCATTTTTATTATAATCCGAGATTTGCTCTTTTTGTATTTTCATAATCTTTACATCTTTAAAATAAAAGAAACTCCCATAAACTTCAAATAGAACCTATGGAAGTTTTCCTTAACTAAACTTAAATTAAACTTGTTTTTATCGTACAAAAGCATTTGCCATTCCACCATCAACATTAATTATGTTTCCTGTAGATTTATCCAGTATTCCAACGAGCGAGAATACGCCATTTGCAATATCATTTGGTGTAATAATTTCATTCAATAAGTTTCTCTTAGCGTAAAAAGCAGGTAATTCTTCTACTGTAATGCCATTCGCTTTTGCTCTTCCTTGGGCCCAAGCACCTTCCCATATTTTACTGCCAACAATAACGCCGTCAGGATTTACTGTGTTTACTCTAATTTTATCTTTTCCTAATTCTGCTGCTAATAAACGTACCATGTGTTGTTGTGCTGCTTTTGCAGTACCATAGGCTACATTATTTGGACCTGCTACTAAACCGTTTTTACTTGCAATAGCAATGTAATCACCACCAAGTGCTTGTTTTCGCATTATGGCAGTAGCTTGTTTCGCTAAATCAAATTGACCTTTTACTAATATGTTTTGTAGAATGTTCCAATCCTTATCGGTTGTGTCTTCTAAAGCTTTAGAAATCGCTAAACCTGCACTATGAACAACAATATCTACACCACCGAATTCAATACATGCTTTTTTGTAAGCCGATGCAATAGAATCGGTGTTTGTTACATCGCAAATAGCATAAGTAGAAATATCACGTTTGTATGTTGCATGCGCCTCTTTTAGGCTATCTTCATTAATATCGGTAAGTACTACATTAGCTCCTTCAGCAGCTAGTTTGTCTGCAATAGCTTTACCAATACCACCACCAGCACCTGTAACTAAAGCTACTTTTCTAGATAAAGGTTGCTCTTTAGGCATACGTTGTAGTTTGGCTTCTTCTAATAACCAATACTCAATGTCAAAAGCTTCTTGTCTAGGCAAAGAGGTGTACGCGGTAATGGCTTCTGCACCGCGCATCACGTTAATGGCGTTAATGTAAAACTCATTGGCTACACGTGTAGTTTGTTTGTTTTTGGCAAAACTAAACATCCCAACACCTGGATAAATTATAATTACTGGATTTGCATCACGCATAGCAGGACTGTTTGCTTTTTTACATGTATTATAGTAATCAGCATATTCTTGTCTATAAGCTTCAAAAGCCGGTTCTAATTTCTTTAAAATAGCATCAGAGTCAGATAAATCTTCATTCTTATCTAATGTTAATACTAGCGGCTGAATTTTTGTACGCAAGAAATGGTCAGGGCAAGAGGTTCCCATTGGAGCCAGACGTTTTAAATCATTACTATTTATGTATTCCATAACCACATCTGTATCAGAGAAATGACCAATCATTCTGTTTTCAGAAGAGCATAAACCTCTTAAAAGGGGCATAATTTGAGCCGCTTTTTCTAAACGCTCTTCTTTTGGTAAGCTTTCAATTTTTTGACCACCAAATACACTCCCTTTTTCTTTTATTTTTTTCTCAATAAATTCAGAAGCCATTTCAATAACTTCTAAACTGTTCATGTAACATTCATAAGAAGTGTCTCCCCATGTGAATAAACCATGACTACCTAATACAATACCTCTTATTCCTGGATTGTCTTCTAAGCATTTTTCTATTTGAAGACCTAAATCGAACCCTGGACGTTGCCAAGGCACCCATCCCATAGTATCTCCCCAAATCTCTTTGGTGACTTGTTCACTATCTTTCGCTGCTGCAACTGCAATGAGTGCATCTGGATGTAAGTGGTCTATATGAGCGAAGGGTAATAATCCATGCAAAGGGGTATCAATTGAAGGCGCTTTACTATCTAAATCATAAATACAGTGGTTAAATAAACCTACCATGCGGTCTTCATCTTCTAAACCACCATAAACGTTTTTTAAATCACGTAGCCTATTGGTATAAATACCTGCTATACCTGCTCTGTTTAATGTTCCTATGTCGCCACCAGAACCTTTAATCCACATTACTTCAACGTCTTCATTAGTAAGTGGGTCTTTTTCTATAGTTCTGCAGCTTGTGTTACCACCACCATAATTAGTAATTCGTAAATCGGCTCCTAAGATATTTGAACGGTATAAAAATAAATCTACTTGATTATCGCCAAATGAAGACGCTTTTGCTTCGTCCCATAAATAATCTACGTGTTTAAAATTTGTTGTATCGTTTTCCATTTTGGTTTATTAATTAAATAATTTAAGTCAAAAGTATATTAAGTAATAGTATTTCGTATCCTGTAGAACCTTGTAAGTGGTCTAATAAATATTGATAATTTCAAATAAAACCGAAAAGCAACTGCCTTGTTATTAGGTGTTTATTCGAAGGTTTGCTATCTAGATGGTAAATTAAAAAAGATAAAACGGTTTTTACTCATCTCTGGAATCATGATACGGCCTTTTTTTGTATCGATGCCTAAATCAGCAAATTTTGAAAATCCAGAAATCACTTCTTTTACATCACCTTTTTTGTTAATTTTTAGTAATCTTCCTCCTGTCCAATCCGTAGCGTAATAATATGGACCATATTTAATGACACCGTCAAAGTTTGCTATTGGTAATCCTTTTCCAATAGGACTTATTTTTTTTGTTTTTAGGTCTATCGTCTTTAGAGTTCCTTTTTTGCTTGTTTCAAATGTAGCGCGATTGGTCATTGGTCCCCAGGTAGCTACAATTAATTCATTTTTATCTACCCACAAACCATTTGGGTATTCTAACAGGTCATTTTTTACAAATATTTCAATATTACCACCTTCCGGAAGTTTATAAATGGTATTAGTAAAGGTATCGGATATATAAATATCTCCATTTCTAGAAGCGGCTACATCATTAATAAATTCAGAGTTTGGTAAATTTATTTTCCTAATAATTTCACCTGTTGAAATATTAATTTCTACCAAAACTCCACGGTCTCCTACATATAATAGATTTTTATATGAAGCCATTCCGGTAGGTGCATCTAAGCCTTCTATCCATCTATTAGAAATAATGTTTCCGTTTTCGTCTAGTCGTGTTATCCAACCATAACCATCTTTCTCAAGAGTTA
The DNA here is from genome assembly GCF_900112395.1 of Algibacter lectus. Taxonomy (GTDB): domain Bacteria; phylum Bacteroidota; class Bacteroidia; order Flavobacteriales; family Flavobacteriaceae; genus Algibacter; species Algibacter lectus. The sequence goes on along the minus strand of NZ_FOLN01000001.1, from coordinate 512,961 downwards.
CTTTTTCGCCTCCTAAATTTGAAATAAACCACGATTTTGAAATGCTATCCCAATAGGCATTTTCTGGATTGTCTAAAATATGATTGAGATCATTATTTTGGATTTTATAAGTTGAATCTACCATAGTATTCCACTTTGTTATAGAGCGCGATAGATGCTCTTTAGGTTCATCTTCAATACCAAAGGTGTGTAACATCGTTTTACCTTTGAATTTTATTTTTTGTAAAACGGAAACAAATTTAGAAACGTCATAATCGCCTTGATCTAGTGGTTTTATAGCGTCAGACCAATTTGCTTTATCATTTGCAAACATGGTTACATTAGTGCCGGAAATAGAAGCGAATTTTAAATATGGCGCTGCTTTTATAGCAACCTCAAGAAGGCGATTGCCATTTCCGGCACGCATTTCATGGCATAAATGTAATGTTAGAAATAAGTTTGGTTCATTAACTTCTTCAATGTATGGAATAGCTTCTTCTGCAGATTCTATAAAACAGTTATCATGTGGATAAATAACAATATCCTTATTAACTTTTTGAGCTTCTTGAGCCATTGTTTTTAATAGAAGGAGCGTCTTTTCTTTGGTGGCATTTCCATTTATAATAACCCACATTGCTGTTCCTTGAGGTAGCGCAGCTAAGGTTTTTCGCCACATTATGTTTTGAGTTTCAATATTATTTGAGAAATTGAAACCGAAAAACACAACGGGTATGGTAAGCTTACCACTCGAGAATTCCTTAGTCTCTAAATAAGACTTTAGTATATCCCTTTGTTTATCGGATTGTACTCTAAGTGTTGTACCGCTATATCCTAATTTAGCAAACAGTTTTGCGCGTTCGGCTATCGGGATGTGCTCCATTTTAAAATCAAAAGCATATAACGACTTATCTATGCCTTGTGCATTTGTAGATATTGAAAGAATAAAAAATAGTAATTTTAATAGTGTTTTCATTTTAATGTTATTGGTTATTCTACTGATTTTAAATAATGATTTCTAAATACTGAATCTTGTTCGTTAAAATCTTTTGTTGGTATTCCAGAGTTTTTAAGTTTCTGCTCCCATTGTTTTAATCTTTTCTTTAATACTTTCGCTTTTCGTGGATATGTATTTATTAGATTTTCGTTTTCATGGGCTGCTGAAGTAACATCAAATAGGTACTCGTGTTTTCCTGACTTTAAAAATTTATAATCTCCCATTCTTACAGCTGATTGTCCCCAAAACCTCCAAAAAAGGGCTTGATGTGGATCGCCTTTTTTTGTGTTATTTAAGTAGGGGATAAGGTTGGTGCCATCTAACTCATCTGTTTCTGGTAAACCAGCCAAAGCAATGCAGGTTGCGGCAACATCTAGTGAAATAACAGGCTTATCATAAACTAAACCTTTGGGTAAACCTGCTGGCCAATTTATAATATAGGGTATTCTTATGCCTCCTTCCGAGAGCATACCTTTTTCTCCAACCCAAGGTGTGTTTTTAGAGCCATCCCAACCTGGTCCAACACCTGGGGTATCGGCCATGTTTAGTTTTATTGGCGCACCATTATCACTTATAAAAAAGATGACTGTATTTTCGTCTAGCCCCAGTTTTTTTAGGGTCTCTTTTATTTTACCAACACCATCATCTATAGCAGACATCATGGCTAAGCAATATTGTCTTCGTTTTGGCATATCTTCAGGGAAACGATCCATGTATTTTTTTGTAGCCCCTAAAGGTACGTGTGGCGCAAAATAGGATGTATAATAAAAGAACGGCTTGTCTTTGTTATTCTCTATAAATTTTACCGTTGCATCGGTTTGAATATCCAGTCTATAGCCCGCTTGTTTTATCCAATGCGCTTCCATATTTCTTTCTCCGTCTAACGTATAAGTTGTCCAATAGTCTTGAATATAGCCTTGAAATGTGTCATCAAAACCTCTATTAGAACTCATATAAGGTATTTTTCTTTCGAAAGGAATATCACTTGGTTTCACTGTTTTAATATTTAGTTCGGGCATATGTTCTTTTAACCATTTTTCTTGTTGATGGTTAGGTTCTAAATGCCATTTTCCTGTCATACCAGTAACGTATCCTGCTTTTTGCATACGTTGGGATATTAATGTTTCGTCTAAGGGCAACGGTATAGTGCCATTATGATCTAGTCCAAAACGTTGTTGGTATCTACCAGATAATAGTCCTGCTCTAGAAGGAATACATTGTGGAGCGGTTACATAGCCTGCTGTCATTCTAACTCCAGTTTTTGCCAATAAATCAATGTTTGGGGTTTTAATATCATCAACTTGCCCATTTACACCAATGTCGGCGTATCCTTGGTCATCTGTGAAAATGACAATAATATTAGGCTTGGCTTGTGCAAATGTTTGTGCATGAATTAAAAAAAGTAGAATTAAAAAGGAGGTTTTCTTCATATCATTAATATTTAGAATTATATAGGCTTCCTGTAAGTGTTTTAGAGACCTCTAAAGTATTTAGAAAGAATAATAATACTATCATGCCCTTTCTGTAGACGTACCGTATTCAACAGGATAGTTTTTTGAAAAATGCAACGTATTTTTACCTTTGATAAACAGTATTACTATGGAAAAGTGTCTTTTGTTTTTTTTTATATTCCCTATTTGTCTTTTTTCTCAAACTGGCGCTACGACTTTAAATGTAGATACCCAAAAGTATAATCAGATAGAACTAAGTGTTTTAGAGGGTGCTGTATATGATGTTAAGACTTTGGGAGAAGACCCTTATGTATTTATAAAGCCTTTATCTCATAATTTAATTAAAGAAAATAACCAACTTTCGTTTGAGTATTTCTGTCCAACGGGTTTAGACCATATAGAGGTGTATTTTTATCCCTTAGGGGAACAGGTTAAGAGTGTTATGGTTGGTGATATAGGCAGTACCGAAGGATGGGTTTTGTTTAGAATGGATCTTAGTGAATATGTTGGAGAATGGGGAAAGGCAGGAGATTTTTTAAGATTAGATTTTGGAACCGCCCCAGCTTTGAATATTCAAATTAGAAACTTAGAACTTCGGGCTATGAGTGCTAGAGAGTTAGATATTCAATCTAATAAGGAGGCAAAGAAGCAACAGGAATTAAATTTTGAGAATAATTTAAGATTTTATTTGGATAAGGAATTTCCAAATAGCATATCAAATGTTTTGGTTACTAACGACAAAGTGAAATTGGTAGGAGAAATTTCAAAAACAAAAAACTATTATATAGCCGAAATTGATGTTCATGAAAATGGAACAGAATTGGAGAAATTTGAGTTTTTGGAACCTATAAAATCTAAAAACGGGCACTTTGATGTTGAAGTAAATCGCTATGTAAAACGTAATGGATATAAACAAGATAGATTGTTGTCAAAATGGATGATTGTTGAAAAACAAGATAATCAATACAAGGGCGTTTCTCATGCAAGATATACCGATTCTGTTGTTCCGAAATATCGCTACCCATTTGTTAAACCTGCTACTAAAAAAGGGTTGGGAGGTTATAGTATCAATCGGGCAGCGCCATATACCGATTTGGATAGTTTAGGTATTACTAGCGTGACGGTGAATATCATGATAAATAGATTTTTTCGCTCTAGTCCATCGCCCCAAAATATGTCTTTTGAATATATGGGAGAAACCTATTATGTAGATAAAAAAGAAATAGACCGTCAAGATAAAACGTTTTTAAGTACTGCCGCAAGAAATATTGAGGTGTCTGCCATATTACTTGTGGACAAGGCTTCAAAATCTTTAGATAAAAAAATAGGCGCTATTCTAGAGCATCCAGATTGCGATCCTTCTGGTATTTATACCATGCCCAACTTAACCACACCAAAAGGTGTTAGGTATTATGCTGCTGTTTTAGATTTTTTGGCGAATCGCTATATGAGGCCTGATAAAAAATATGGGCGTATCCATCATTGGATAATCCATAACGAAGTGGATGCTGGATGGGTATGGACGAATGCAGGAGAAAAAACCGCTTTAGTTTTTATGGATATATACCATAAATCCATGCGTATGTCTCATAATATTGCAAGAAAATATAATCCCAATTCAAAAGTATTTATAACACTTACTCATTACTGGAATTGGACGTCCAATCCACATTTCTATCATTCTAAAGAACTGCTTGAACAATTGTTACAATACTCTAAATCTGAGGGCGATTTTGAATGGGCTATTGCGCAACACCCTTACCCTGAGTCGTTACGAGAGCCTAAGACTTGGCTCGATAAAAAAGTAAGCTTTGATTTTAATACGAAGCTAATTACTTTTAAGAATTTAGAAGTGCTAGATGCTTGGGTAAAACAGCCTGAAGTCCTTTTTAAAGGACAAAAGAAACGACTTGTATACTTGTCAGAAAACGGAACAAACTCTCCAACTTACAGTGCTCAAGATTTAAAAGAACAAGCGGCAGGCATGGCTTATGCTATGAAAAAGTTGAAGTTTTTAGATGGTATTGATGGTTTTCAATATCATAATTGGCAAGATAATCGTAAAGAAGGCGGACTTCGTATTGGGCTAAGACGTTTTCCTGATGATAAAGAAGACCCTAGTGGTATTAAACCCGTTTGGAAGGTGTATCAAGCCTTTGGTACCGAAAAAGAAGCCGAAGTTTACGACCAGTATAAAGAAATTATTGGAATTGATCATTGGGATGAAATTCATCATAAGGTTCCAATTAAATAGTAAAAACAGGTTATTTAAAATAAAATTCATATTAAATAATATATTTATGACAGTAATAAAAAATAGCATGTACTGCTTAATAGGACTACTCTTGGTAGGTTGCCAATTTAAACAGGACAAAAAAAATAAAGAAGAAGTGGAAGAAATTTCACGTCCCAACATTATTTTTATTCTTGCCGATGACTTTGGTATAATGGATAGCCAGGCTTATGCCAATAAGTTTACGGGCACGCATCCGGATGAAATGTTTTATGAAACTCCAAATATTGACAAACTAGTAAGTGAAGGCACTTCGTTTTCACAAGCTTATGCCAACCAATTATGCTCACCTACACGAGCAAGTATATTAACAGGTAAATATGCTGGACGTGTTGGTTTTACTACAGCAATGCCACCAAGAGCAACTTATTATAATCAAAAAGCAGACGTGCCTAAAGGCTTTTATGTACACGATGTTTTTGAGCATAAAGATAATATTAAGATAGAGCAAGCATTAATAAATGGAATTTCTAATTCGGCAGTTCCAACAGGAAGTGCCATTGATGGAGGTAGAGATGAACTCTCTATAGCAGAAGCTTTGAAAGATTATCATTCAGCTTTTATTGGTAAATGGCATGTGGGTGGTTTTGGAGCAAAAGGGTATCAACCAAAAGACCAAGGTTTTCAACCTTTAGCATGGTATGATGCCGGGGGATCAGCTTATTATAACTGGAAAGGGGCTTGGAATAATAGAACCAATAAAATGTTTCCAAAAGTTTCTCCTGAGGCTCTAGAAATTGGTGATTCGGGAAAAGAAACTAACGAGGATTATTTAACCGATGATCTTACCTCACAGGCGCTTGAATTCATAGAAAATAAAGCTGGAAATACCGATAAACCTTTCTTTTTATATTTTTCACATTTTGCAATTCATACACCGTACCAAGGAAAAGACGACGAAATAACTCATTTTCAAGGTAAAGAAAGTAAAGGATGGAACGGGCATAAGGACCCGGTTTATGCATCTATGATAAAGAGTTTAGATCGTTCCGTTGGTGCTATTTTAAATAAATTAAAAGTATTAAATATAGAAGAAAATACGCTTGTTGTGTTCATGTCTGATAATGGAGGTATAGATGCAGAAGTTACTCCAAATGATAAAGGAACCAATAACGACCCATTTTTAGGAGGAAAGGCATGTGTTACCGAAGGTGGGATTAGAGTTCCTTTAGTTTTTAGATGGAAAGGTAAAGTGCAAGAAGGGAAGTGGGTAGATGTTCCTGTAGACTGTACGGATATTTATCCGTCTCTTTTAGAGGCGGCAGGATATAATTCAAAAGAAATTGTTGCTCAAAATAATTTAGATGGTGAAAGTTTAATAGCTATGCTTTCAGATTTAGATAATGAAAATAAAAGCTATTCAAAAACAACGCATTATTGGCATTATCCGTTTAATGTAATTTATAATAGTCCATATGAGCCTTTTGCGCTTACACCACATTCTGCTATTAGGGATGGTGATTATAAGCTTATTTTTGATTGGTATGGTAGATTGTATTTATATAATTTAGAAAAAGATCCTTTTGAAAAACACAATTTAGCTGAAGAACGCCCAGAATTAAAAAAAGAGATGTTTAATAAATTAATGGATTGGTTAAAACTAAATATAGATAAGCGCTATTGGCCAAGTGTAAATAAAAATTATAATCCTAAAAATGAAGCTAGGGATATACCATTTGTGGATATGTTTTCTTCTTACAAGGAGCAAATATAAACTTTAAGATGATATAAAAAAGTATGGTCTTTAGTCTTATTCTAGAGACCATTTTTTTTAATTATACCATACCTGCATTGAAATGGTATTAAAAAGGATTGTTAAAAGGATATTGCTTGTTGACTTCTAAACACTTAATTTTAGTTAAGTTGGGTTTTGAATTTATAAAAATGTATTACTGAGCCTTCATTAAACCTTCATGCTTTATAGTCCATGAGCCATCATCTGGAAAACCTGGAGCACGTTTATTATTCTCTCCATCCCATCCTGCAGACATCATAGCTATAGCATAAAGTAATCCTCCGTTTCCAGGGAAGTATGCAGCTGCTGGACCTCCAGTATTTATACCACATTTACTATATCTGTTTTTTGGAGAATCCATAAGTAAAGCATTAATGGCTTTTTTAGGTTGACCTGCTCTTGCTGAAGCCATTGCTAACCAAGGAAAATCCCAACCCCAAGTGGTGTTCATTTTCCAATCTGTATTTACTTTATCGATGGTATTATTTAGTATCTCTTTATCAATACCTTCAATTGGTAAAAAAGCCCCAGCTCCAATTACATCAATATGACTTTTATTAAAATCAGTCCACATATTTGGGACATTCTCATACATAACATATAAATCGTCTTTAACAGGAAGAGGTGCTAGGTTTTTTAATACATCCAGCCATTTTTCATTGGTAGGTAATTCCATTCTTTCTCGCCATTTACAGGCAATACCCAATCCATATCTCCAATAAGCGAGTTCAAAAGCTGGATTGATTGTGCTTTCTTTGGTATTATGATTGTTTTCAGCGGCATTTATAAGCCAAGGCCCTAAATCGTATTTTCCAGTTTCTTTATTTTTATAAGCATAGGATGCCATGAAATCAGCTGTTTCGAATACTACATCTTTCCATTTTTGAAGCGTTTGATCTGAAGAATCAATCCGATAGTTTTGTTCAGCATAAAAGATGGGATGTGGTTGCTGCCAAATTAGCCACGGCCCAGTAAATGAAGGTCCGAAACGTCCATCTGGCCCTATCATTTTTGGCCAACGTGTACCTTCATAACCTTGTCTTTTTGCTATTTTTTGTGCGACAGGTATTGATGTCTTATACCAATCTAAGCTACGTTCAAATAAAGGCCACCTGTTCCATAATTGGTAATGGGCACCGTGCCACCAATGCATCTCTAAATGAAATTTACCATACCAACCGCTATTTAATAAAAGACCACTTTCTTGAGGTGGCAAACTTCCTGCTTCATTAACAGCAAGTAAATATTGGGATAAAACGACTCTTCGTTCTAACTCTTTCCATCTAGAATCTTTACTTTCAGATAAATCAATAGCACCGCCAGTACTCCAAAATTGCTCCCAATACTTTTTTGTATCATCCATTGTTACTTCAAAACTTGGATTAGAAGTATCTATAGGAATTTGTGAAAAATGACAATTAAAAGAAAATACATTGGAATTTTCCATAGGTAATAATTCATAAGTATGTTTCGCGGTTTCTTTTAGTTCAACATTATTCTCCCAAGTAAGTTTAGAATTATAACTATCTTTATCTAAGAACCGATTAAACATTACACTTGATTTATTTCTTAAAAGTTGTGTTTCATGTTTATCTGGAGCGTTCCAATCTCCTCCAGATATTTTTTTAGCGTGGCCATAAGGAAAAGAAATTTGAACTGTTAATCGTTTTTCTCTGATAAGTTTTGATTCTACTTTAACGGCAATAGCATCAGATTTAGGATGGCAGATTGTTATAACCTTTACAGGAATACCTTGTATTTTGTAATTACTATATATAACCCCTTGCCATAAATCAAGTTTCTGATTGATTTCAGATAAATCTTGTTTAGCAATTAATTTTCCATCAAGAAGGAAAGACAATTTCCCAAGATTCAATCTATGAGGGTTTTCGCGTAACCATGAAAACAATTCTTTTTGACCAATATTATCAACAGGGTATTCAGCAGTATGATTGTGAACATTAATTCTAGTCATTTTAAAATCAGCTACAGTTTTCCCTTCTGGCAATGGGAAAGAGTGCCATCCCCATTGAGATAAGGTGTTGCCATATAGTGTTTGAAGTCCTGTAACATCAATGCCAAAAGCAATTTCTCCGTTGCCTACTTGAGGGATTTCTGTACTATCTATTTCAGTAAAGATGATATTATGTCTTTTAACTAGTTTTTTTCGATTAATACTAGAATCTTCTGGTTTATCATTACAAGATGTTGCAAAAAAGAATATTGCGAAAACATAAATTATATTCTTTATCATATATTCCATTACGTGTTTTATACTTCTTCCACGTTTATTATGATAGGAGCAGATAAGTAATATACAATACAAAAGTTAGCATATCAAATGCTATTTTGCTGTATTAACAATTAATTAAAATTTAAGCGAAGGATTTCGTGAAAACTACATTTCAAATTTAGAATCGCTTAATACAATTTCATTGTTATACATAGCATCTAATCCCATTTGAACACAAATTGCTGCTTTTGATCCAGTTATGATGTTGGAAACGGGTTCTTTGTTATCTAAGATACTATTTCTAAAATCTGTAAGCGCTTGTTTGCTGGGGTTTTGGTGTGAGATATTAATAGGTTCTCCATAGCCTTTGTCATCTGCTTGCCATGTTGCACCAGAAACACCATCAACATCTTGAAGTTTGGAAGCTTTTGCTTTTTTCTTACTTTCAGGATAAAATTTAGCAGAACTTGTTGTTATAATAAGCGTACCTTTATCTCCAATAACTTTAATTTGATAGCCATCTTTAGCATTATTTAAAATACATGAAAATTTTGCCTCAATACCATTTGGGTAGGTATAAATTAAATGGATGTTATCGAAAGTTTCACGTCCGTCTTTATAATAATCAATACCACCAATACCCATTACCTGTAATGGGTTTTCTTCCAAAACAGTATTAACAAAATCGATTTGATGAGAACATAATTCAGCTATAAGTCCACCTGAAGTTTCTCTGTACATGCGCCAATTTATTGCTTTTTCTAAACTAGGGTCGGGGACAGGTCTTCTCCAAGTAGAATGTCTATTCCATTGGCACTCAAAGGCTGAAATATTTCCAACTTTACCTTCTTTTATAAGTTTGACCACATGGGTATATAATCTAGAACTGTGATATTGATGTCCTGTTTGAAATATAATATTTGACTGTTTAACTTTAGCCACTAAATCATGAATACCTTGATAACCTTTTGCTAAAGTTTTTTCACAATACACATGTTTGCCTGCATCTACAGCATCCATAGCGATTTTAGAATGCTCACTAAATGTTGTGGCAATAACTACAGCATCAATGGCTTTATCGTTTAATAGATCTTTGTAATTAATATATCCTTTGGCTTTTCCTTTGGTACGTGCCAATCCTTTTTCAAGCCGAAATGGGATAACATCACAACAGGCATAAACATTTAAATGTTCAATTTCATTAATAAAAGGAATTAATCCAGAACCTCTGTCTCCAGTTCCAATAACACCTATATTAATGGTTTTACTAGAATTGAAATTAAAACCAACGTTAGCTAAAACCGAAGTACTTGTTGCTAAGGCCGCAGATGCAGCACCTCCTTGTCTTAAAAATTTACGCCTATCCATTTTTTGAAAAATATGTTAAAATTTGATATCCCAACCTGGTTCATAAGTTCTACTCCATAAAGCCATAGCTTCTCTATCGTACATCGTTCCTGTTTTATCATCAATATCGAAACCTTTATTTATTCTGTATGCGACGTTAGCATAATGCACCATAGCCATACTTTTGCTAGCATCATCAATTGGTGCAGTCAATTTAGCTTTTCCACGTATGGTATCAAAAAGATTTTGAACATGTTTGGTTGTTGTACTCCCACCTCCTCCTAGAGCAGTTCCAGATTCAGTTGATTCTGAGTTAAATTCTTTTATTAATTTCCCTGCGCGATTAAACAACACGTATTTACTCCTATCAACAAGTACAGAACCCTCAGTTCCGTAGATTATAGTACCTCTACCTTTTCCGTAAGTGCTATAGCTGTTTCGAGATTTACCATCCCATTTAATGACTCTATTATCGCTAAATTTAAAAGTAGCTTCCATATCATCATACATTTCCCAACCATCATCTTGAAATTGACGTTTTTCAGCTTCAACATAAACTTGCTGCGGAAAATCTACTTGTAATGCCCATCGTGCTACATCCAATTCATGTGTCCCATTATTTCCAGCTTCGGCTGTGCCATATTCCCAACCATACCAATGCCAATTGTAATCCCATGTTTCAGAAGTATAATCACGTCTTGGTGCTGGACCTTGCCACAAATCCCAATCTAAACCATCAGGAATTGCTGCGCTTTTTTGTAATGGCACTTCGCCGCGTCCATTATTATAAAAGGCTACAGCTTTATATGGTTTCCCTATAATTCCATTGTGAATTTCTTTTATAATTTCGATAGTATGACCTGAAGAACGTTGTTGATTCCCCATTTGAACCACTTTATTAAAATGTTTTGAGGCTTTTACTAGTTGTTCATTCTCATTCATATTATGGCTACAAGGTTTTTCAACGTAAACATGTTTACCTGCCTGCATAGCCATTATAGAACCTGGAGTATGCCAATGGTCTGGTGTGGCGTTAATTAAAACATCCACATATTTATCATCTAATACTTTTCTAATGTTATTTTCTAATTTAGGATTGTAATCGATATGAGCTCTAAATGCTTTTAAGCCTTTAATACGTTGACTTTCCATAACATCACATAAATACAATAATTTCGCATTGCTATCTTTTAAAGCTATGGGTTGTTTAAAACCACCCATTCTACGTCCTAAACCTGCAATGGCAACATTTATGCGTTCGTTAGAACCCATAATGTTATTGTAACTTTTAGCAGACATAGCCATTGCTGAACTACCTATAGTTACGGCAGCACCAGCCAATGTTGTTTTTTTAATAAAATTTCTTCTTGACGACATAGGTTTAAAGTGATTTAATTTTTATGTTTTTGAAGGCAACACGATCGCCATGATCTTGCAATAAAACTTGCCCTTTTTCAAGTACACCAAAACCTGGCCACTTTGCATATTTACTTTCAGCAACCAATTTTAAGAATGCTTTGCTTCCACGGTTATATTCTAAAACTTTCATACCATTTAACCAGTGTTCTACATGGTTATTTTTTGAGATGATGTGCGCCGTATTCCATTCGCCAATAGCATGCATTGGTTTCTTTGGATTAGCTTCAATTAAATCGTAAAGCGAGCAAGCCGTTCTACTACGTTCATGGCTTCCTAATTTAGCATCAGGATGAACGGCATCGTCTAATATTTGATATTCTAATCCTATTGAAGATCCTGGGCCTTTATTAATATTGGTGTCTACATAATATTTAATACCACTATTAGCGCCTTTAGTTAGTTTGAAATCGACTTTTAATTCAAAATCTCCGTATAATTCTTCAGTAACAATATCGCCACCAGCAGCAGATTCAGCACCACCAGATGAAAGTACAATTAATTCGCCATCTATAATCTCCCAACCTTGTTTTGGAAAACTATCTAGTTTAGCACCACGCCAGCCCTTTGTGGTTTTTCCATCCCATAGCATTTTCCAACCTGATTCCCCTTCGTATATGGTTAATTGGTTTTTTGTAATTATTGGTTTTAAAGGTGTTTTTTTAGAATATTTATATAAATCTTCTGTTAGGATTTTTATATTTTTCCATGAGATAGTTGTGCCTTCTTTTTGTGGAGGACGAATTCTATGAACTTGTAAACCAATAAAACCAGAAGCTGTTTTATCATCTATAAGATAAGAGGCAGGAACGTTGTTAATCCAAGTTTTAATTGTATCGCCAATAGCTTCAATACGGTAATGATTCCAATCATTTTGTTTAAACGCTTTTTGGGCGTTTACATTATCTTTTAAAGGGTTTAACCATCGTCTTCTTCCTTCATCATAAATACCAGCACTCCACGCACGTTTTGATGGATCAATTTCTATTTGATACCCATGTACTTGTCCGTTTCTATAATAAGGAAAACTATTACTTCGTATTTGAATTCCCGAATTCATACTTGGGTCTACTTTATATTCTAATTCTAATATAAAGTTACCATAGTGCTCATTTGTGGTTAGAAAAGTATTAGGCGTGTTATTTACAGTTTTCCCAGTTATAATACCATCAGCAACGCTATAAGTAGCTTTTCCGCCTTTTATATTCCATCCGTTTGTGGTATTTCCATCTATCAATAATTTCCAAGGGATATTATCTTTTTTTTCTTGCGAACAACCGGAAAATGAAATGGTAGTAAAAACGACTACTACTAGATTTATAAATTTGAAAGTATTTAGTTTCATATAAAGCTTGTTTTTGGTTTATAGGTTTAATGGCGATTATTCTATAATCAGTTTTTTAGTTATCCCATCTATTTTTATTAAGTACGTACCTTTAGTTCCAATTTTAGCTGTTGGGATTGATATTTCTTTAACAATTTCTTTTGATGAGTAAACAAGGGAACCAAGTGTATTATAAATTCTGATTTTAGAATCTGTTTTAAAACTGTCTAATATAATGTTTATACTATCTTTAGTCGGATTAGGAAAAAGTTGAAAAGTCCCTTGGTTTGTAATATTAAAATCAGAAGTGGAAAGTAAATTGTTATAGTAAGAATCAAGTTGTGCAAAGGCGGTTTTTATTTGAGCAGGCGTACCTTGTACCATTATAACTTCTTGGCGAACCTTTTCATAAATTCCGTCATAGGCTCCTGTTAGTTTTGACCTGTTAATCAAGCCGTTTAATTCACTTCTAAAGCCAATCCATGCCATTGTTGGTGTTCTTCTAGGTTGGTCATTAAAAAAGCTGCTACTTGTTCTGTTGTCGGTATAAGCAATTGTATTGTCGCTTTCATTAATGCCCACAATATTATTGGTGTTAATTTCAGAATTTGGCAAGTAAAACCCCAAAGCTTTTCCTGTGTTTTCATCATTAGAATCGGCAATAATGAAGTTAAGCTTATAATCTTCTATATATTCTCTATTCACTCTTGTACGTTCCTCAACTTCCCAAACACCAGCTTGTGTTTGTTTGTATCTATATCCTGGATCCCAAATAGCAACATCGCTTCTTATACTCCAAGAAAGCGAAATACTATTTAAATTATCAATATCACCAGGATAAATTCCAACTGGATTAACAACAGAAATATCTGCTAAAAACTTATCGTCATTCCATTCGCCTACTACTTTTAGAGCGACCTCATTAAATTGTTTCATTGCCGCTTTTGGCTCGGTAGAAGATCTTACAAAACGATATTCAAAATAATGACGAATAGCTGGTGCAGAAACGCCTGCGATAGTTGTATAGTCTTCATATTCTCCATAGAAATCAAAATCACTATGTACTTCGGCTGATTGATTTGTGAAAACTTGGCCATCAATGGTAACAGAGAGGCTAGATTCGTTAAGACCATCTTGATCTGTATTTCCACCATCAACAATGTTAGGATGATCAGGTGTAATATTTTCCCATTGTGTGAAGTCAAAATGGCCATCTCCATTATACAAAGCACAGCCTCTACTGGGAATTACCAATTTACTACTTGATACCGTTGTAATAATGCATTCGGTTCCTGAATTGTCACTAAAACCTGCTTGGGTTGGATTGTATTGACCACCTCTTCCCAGATCACGAATGGAAGATTGTCCTCCACGACCGTATTTTTGCGCTTGCACGCCCATGATATTTCCAAGTCCTGGGATTGTAATTCCTGTGATATAGCCGCCACCAAAACTGTTGATACCAATGATGAACCCATTAGCGTTAATACTATGCGTAATATCTCTTCGTTTATCGAGATTATTATTAATGATTTTAAAGTCTTGCGCGTATCCAAAATCTCCTATAAATAAGAGGATAATTACTACTGAAACTTTTTTCATTTTAAGCTATTTTTTTTATGAGAAGACAATGGTCTTCCTAATTGTAAAAATAAACAGCTTTATTAAAATAATTATCCTGTCGAATCTGTGGAAATGAATTATTTAAAGAAGTAGGATTTTCTATTATTTCTAATAATTAATTTCGAATTAAAGCGACCAAGCTCTTCCATTAAGCACATCTTCTAAAGGCATACAGCTTATGTGAACTCCAGGAACTGGATCGTAATTTAACACCGTTTCGCCAACTTTTTCGGACGTAAAATATCCAAATAAAGTATATGTTCTCACAGATATCAAAAACTTATATAAGGCACGGTTTTCTATTTTTGGATTTGTCAATTTTTCAATAGGAAGTCTTTGTTCTTTAAAAACAGTTGCAGTTTCTTCATCAGAAATGTCGAAGTAAGATGCTAAAAGCGTTTCAAACTGTTCTTTGTCGCCTTTTGCAACTTCAGAACCAAACTGAGTTTTAAATTTTTTAGAAAAAATTGAAGCTCCTTTTTTAAATTGGTCTTGATTTTCTTTTATCTCAATGTCTTGATACATCATATCTAAAAATTGAGGCACATTAACATCTAAAGCACCAGGCGTATCAGAAGCTGGTAAAATAATATCTACCAACTGGGTTACCATATGTTTTTCTTCAGAAGATAAAAATAGAGGAGACCAAGTGTCAGCTTCGGCGGTGCAAGCAGATAACATATTAAAAATAGTTGGTGCTGCCACGGTGTAGCCCAAACTCATGGTTAAATTTTTTAAAGCTGTTCTTCTGTTCATGATCTTAAGCGTTTTTATTTTTTTTGAACTCGATTGCAGCATGGTTCGCAGCTCTAGCCGTTAAAGCCATATAAGTTAGTGATGGGTTTTGACACGCAGATGACGTCATACAAGCGCCATCAGTCATATATACATTTGGTACTGCATGTATTTGATTATGCTTGTTTAAAACAGATGTTTTAGGGTCTTTTCCCATTCTAGCAGTGCCCATTTCATGAATGCAGGCGCCCAAAATAGCTTCTCCTTCATGACCTCTCACATTTTTATAACCTGCAGCTTTTAACATGGCAACCGCTTGGGCTTTCATATCTTTTCGCATGTTACGTTCGTTTTCTTTTATTTCAGCATCAAAAGTTATCGTTGGTAAGCCCCATTCATCTAGCTTATTGTAATCTAGTATCATTCTGTTTTCATGATATGGTAAGCATTCTCCAAATCCACTCATGCCTATGCGCCATGGACCTGGTTTTAAAGCTTTTTCTTTTAGAGCTTTTCCATAGCTTAATTCTGCTACAGCATGCTGCCAATTGGTTCTACTAGCGCCCCCTTGATAACCAAACCCACGAACATAGTTTTTAGTATTCGTTTTGTCATCTCCAAGATTTTTAAATCGAGGGATGTAAAATCCGTTTGGACGTCTGCCTTTATAATATTTATCATCAAAACCTTCAACTTCTGCTGATGCTCCAATAGCATAATGATGATCCATAAGATTATGCCCAAGTTCGCCACTATCATTACCCATGCCATTAGGGAATCGTTTCGATTTAGATTGCATTAAAATACTAGTAGAAGCGATAGCAGAAGCACAATTAAAAATAATAGCTGCTTTGAAAAATATTTTTTCTTTGGTGTTTGCGTCAATAACTTTTACACCCGAGGCTAATCCTGTTTTTTCATCATAAGCAATTTCGTAAGCTATAGAATCTGGTCGCAAGTGCATATTGCCTGTGCGTTCTGCTGCTGGTAATGTTGAAGAGTTACTACTAAAGTAACCTCCAAAAGGACAACCACGAACACAGCGTGCTCTAAATTGGCAGTTTGAACGGCCTTCATGCATAGCGTTTCCTGTTAAATGCGCCACACGACCAATAGTTAGTAATCTATCATCATCAAATTCGTCTTTTAATTTTTCTTGTAAATCTAACTCCACACAATTTAGTTCCATAGGATCTGATAGTTTTCCATCAGGTAAATGCGATAAGCCTAAATTTTGACCAGAAACACCTATGAATTTTTCAACTTTGTCGTACCAAGGTTCAATATCTTTATAACGTATGGGCCAATCCACACCATGTCCATCTTTTTTGTTGGCTTCAAAATCCATTTCGCTCCAACGGTAACTTTGTTTACCCCACATAATGGAGCGTCCACCAACATGGTAGCCTCTTATCCAATCAAATTTTTTAGATTCATTATACGGGTGCTCCTCATAATTTGCAAACCAATGTTTTGAATATTGATTGATAAAACCACTTCTACGGTTTTTTGTATGTCCTTTTATATCACCATCGGTAAATTTACCTCGGTGTTTTAAATCCCATGGGTCTAAATGCATGGTAGGGTAGTCTTCAATATGTTTTACCATTCTACCTCGGTCAAGGACTAGCGTTTTTAATCCATTCTCACAAAGCTCTTTTGCAGCCCAACCTCCGCTTATTCCTGTGCCAATTACAATGGCATCGTAGGTGGTTGGGTATTCAGTAATTACTTTTTTAGACATAAATTGTTTTGAGTGCTAATTTTAATTGAAATGTTTAATATTTTCTCTTTTAAACTTTATAATTAAAAGGAATTATTCATCATGTTATAAAAGTAAAGCGCTTTATTAAATTATTTATCCTGTAGAATCTGTAGATCATATCAATATAATTTTTCATATTAATGGATTTTAGACATGATTTTACAGGATGGTTTTTAACCTGAAATTTATTTTATTTATAAGATAAAACAAGAGCATAATGCATCAAACTAAAAGAAATACGAATATCAGAAACCTATTATTTATTTTAACTAGCCTTTTTTTTTGTGTTTTAGTCTTCGCACAAACAAACAGAAAGACTATAGTATCTATAAAAGGTAATCAGTTCTATATTAATAATCAATTAACGTATAAAGGGCGATTTTGGGAAGGCAATAAAATTGAAGGATTACTTATGAATTCCAGAATGGTTCAGGGAATTTTTGATGATTTGAATCCTGAGACTGTAGATGTGTTTAAGTATCCAGATACTCAAAAATGGGATGCGAATAGAAATACCAATGAGTTTATTGCAAATATGGCTGAATGGCATAAACACGGTCTATTAGCGTTCTCATTAAATCTGCAAGGTGGTGGGCCATTTGGATATAAAAACCACAATTGGATTAATTCTACTTTTGATGAAAAAGGAAATTTGAGACCAGCTTATATGGCACGTCTTGAAAAAGTATTGAACAAAGCTGATGATTTGGGGATGGTGGTTATTTTGGGGTATTTTTACTTTAGGCAAGATGAAGATTTAGAAGATGAAATAGCTGTATTGAATGCTACAGAAAATATAACTGCATGGATTCTTCAGAAGGGGTATAAAAATATTCTTATCGAAATTAATAATGAATGTAACGGGCCTTACGATCACACCATTCTTACACAACCTCGAGTACACGAACTCATTCAACGCGTAAAGAAAATGAGTAATAATAAATTACTGGTAACAACGAGTTACGGAGGCGGGATTATTCCGCAGGAAAATGTACTTAAAGTGTCAGATTTTATTTTAATTCATGGCAATGGTGTTCATGAACCTTCTGGAATTACCGACATGGTTGAAAAAACAAAAAATGTAGCTGGATTTTCAAACCAACCGATTCTGTTTACAGAGGATGACCATTTTGATTTTGACGCAGATCACTACAATTTTAAAGCAGCAATAGAATCGTATGCCTCTTGGGGGTATTTTGATTTCCGTTTGGATGGAGAAGGTTTTGAAGATGGTTATCAAAGTGTACCAATAGATTGGGGAATTAATTCACCTAGAAAAAAAGCCTTCTTTAAAAAACTCAAAGAAATTACTGGTTTTTAGAGACTATTATAGTATCAAAGTTTCTCTGGTTTTTTTGTTATGATAAGTGAAAATCACCGTTTACTATTTGAAAGTCTAGTTTCTCTCAGTATGACTTTTCTGAATTAAAATCTAGATTAACTTTGACTTTAATCTAAAAAATATTTTATGAAAAATATTATGACTTTAACTCTGTTAATCTTTTTTCAATGCTCTTTTTGTCAGGGAATTAAGGGTGTAAATGGTCAGTTAAAGCATTCATTAAAAGGAAAAAAAGTGATTGATTCAAAATTAGAAATTAATCAAACATTTTTTTTATTGGGAACGCTGAGTGATTATATGGGGAGGTTTAGTTATGTTGAAGAAAAAAATCAATTTGATAGATATTATGTATTTGAAAAGCCTTTGATTCGTTGTATAGATAGTATTGCTAAAAAATATTTTAATACAAATATTATAGAGAAAGACAATAAGTTGTATTCTGAAAAGCTGTCGAGATTAATGAATACGTTTTATGATGATAACAATTTAATATATAGTCGCTTTAAAAATAATAATGATAAGGTTTCTTTCATATTAGGAGTTTATTACCGAAACGGAATGCATATAAAGGATGATATTTATAAAATTCAATTAGCAAACTCACCAAAACATAAAAACTGCTATGATTTTTTAAAAGAACTTGGTTGCGAAAGTGTCTTCTTTAAAAGATTAAACAATATTCCAACCCAATACAAGATTTATTTTAAAGCAACAGATGCAATAAAAGCATACATTCAAAAAATTGAAACGGAACATTCCAAATTATTTAATGAAAAAATTTTAGAATACGAAAAATCAATAGGTTTACCTATCGAGGAGATAATAAAAAGTCTGCACAAAAATGATAATCTTATAATTGAGTTAATGAAATAATGCAACACAACAAAATCTCTGTAATTTAGTTAAACTGAATCCAATCAACGGATAATTCAGAATCATCCTTTGTGTCAAAAATGAGCCATAACGCATGTTTTCCTTCTTTAGCATCAACCTTTGCAGAAAAAGTTGTCCATGGTCCTTCAGGCGATGCATCAACATTTGCAATGGCAATACGTTTATTCCAAGGACCGTCCTGTATTAGGTGAATTTTAGCCGGGCCTCCTTTTAATTGTACTCTAATTTTAATTTCTTTCTCTTCGCCTGTAAACTGTAGATATCTATAAACAGCTCTGTCTTGAGGCTTGATTTTAGTAAGAACTTCATTGTCTTTGCCTAAAGCTTCAATTCTCACATTACCATGCAGAGTACAAGCTCTTTCAGCATCAAGAATAGATTTTGGGTCTAATGGAGGTCCTGCGCCTTGGGTAGTCATCTCAACTTCTTGTATAATGCCGTCTTCTTAAAAAAAAATATGGGTTCTACATAAGCTTTACGCATTTTAACTGTTCCGTTTGTGGATCTATGATAGAATACATACCATTGCTTATTGAATTTTACAACCGACCCATGATTGTTCCAAACCTCTGGGTCTGAATGGTTATTGTCAATGATGTCAGCACCTTCAGGTTGTTTTGGATCGCTTAGGCAATATATAAATAATATTTTCCATCTTTATAAATGGCATCTGGTGCATATAGGCGACTGTCATTATAAGGGATTTTATCTCCCTCTCCTTTTGATTTGAAAATAGTCTAATTCATCATGTCATCTGATGATAGCATATGGTGCGTATGAGAACAATAATAATCTACACTTTCATCCACAGAGCCATAAACATAAACACGTCCATCTTTCCAAACATGAGCCAAAGGATCTGCAAGGTATATTCTTGGAGGCGATATTGGGTTTTGACCAAATAGATTAATTAGACCTAATCCGGATATTAATAAGGCGAAAGAAATTCTGCGTATTACTCGATTCATCTATCTATTTTTGAAGTAATTAGATATTTGCCAGCGTTAAGTGTTAGTTTTTCGCCTATGCCTTGGGCGTCTGTAATCTTGTTAGTTTCTACTTTAAATTCTTTTGAATCTTTTTGAATATTAATAAGCTTACCTTGAACTCTTAACCTAGCTTCGGCACCTGCAGGAATTTCAACTTGCCATGTTAAGGTAGATTTATTCTGATTCCAAGAACTTTCAATCATGCCCATTGGAGATGAAAAACGGTATTTAACCCATTCTAATTCAGGAATAATCTGTGGTTCTAAATCAATCAAGCGATAACCTGTTAGTTTTGAATTAGGCTTAATTCCCGCTAACCCTTTATAAAACCAACTGACAAAGGCCGCTTGAAACGGATGGCTCATAGATTGTTTATAATTATCTAAGTTCTCGTTTTCGGTTGGCCAGACTTCCCAAAACGTGGTAGCGCCTTTACTCATAAGATGTTTAAAACTGGGTGCCTTTTCATTTTGAAGCGCTTTCCAAATAGTTTCATGATATCCAAATTTCCCAAGTACAGGCCACAGAGAAGGCATACCAAAAACGCCTGTTTCAAAGTGATAACCAGCATCAATAACCTGTTGGTTTAGATTTTCTGCAGCTTTTGCTTGATGCTCTGGTGCTAGAATATCCCAATCTACAGCAATGGCATTAATAGTCTGGTCTGGTATCAATAGTCTGTCTTTTCCGTAGAAAGCATTTGTAAAGGCAGTACGAATATCATTAGCGAGTTTATTGAAATACAAATAATCTTTTTGATTACCGATAAGTTGAGCTGCATCAGCAGTAATTCTTGCAGAACGGTAATAGCATGCAGAGGATAGCATGGGTGTTATTTTACCATATATTTCACGTTCGGTTTTTTCTTCTATATTGTTTGTAATAGGTTTACACCAATCGCCCATACCAGAATGTACAATGCTGTTTGTTGAAATACCTTGTAAATGTTCTGTCCATTGTTTTATGGAATTATAATGCTCTTTTAATGATCTTATATCTCCTGTATGTACATAAATATCCCATGGTATAAATGCGATGGCACTTCCCCAATCGGGAGAACCTTCACCAATAAATCGTTTACCTGGAGCAACCATAGTAGGGATGCCAGATTTTTTTATCTGTTTTGTACGTTCGCCAAATTCATCTCCAAAGCATAACATAGGTGCTGAAACTTCTGCTGTTGTTGCAATATCGGTCGTGTATTTCCGCCACATATTTGAGGCATCAAAACGATACATGGTGTAAGGCACGGTTAAATGCGCGTCTCCTGTCCAACCACAACGTTCGCGAACAGGGCAATCCATAGGTATTCCCAATACACCACCAGATTGTGTCCAATGTGCCATGTCAAAAATTTGATTTAGAGTATCGTCTGAAGATGAAAACTCCCCAGTTACAGCCATATCTGTATGAACTACCATACCTTGAAGTAAATCTTTTGTTGGTATTTTATTTTTTAATTCGCCATTGCTTATGGTTACTTCAGCAAAACGAAATCCGTGATAGGTAAACCGAGGTTCCCAAATTTCTTCGCCTTCGCCTTTAGTAATGTAGGTATCTGTTTGAATGACTTTAGTAGCTCTAACGCCACTTGTAGCAAAGTTTAATTCTCCTGATGATAATTTGTCTTCTGCAAAGCGAATAGTGATTTTGCTATTAGGTGTTGCATCAATCTTCATTTTTGCCCATCCCACAAGATTTTGCCCAAAGTCAAAAATCCAAGTGTTTGGATGTAATTGTTTAATCTCTTTTACAGTTACGGTGTCTGTTATGCGACAAGGCGGTAGCTGTTGTGCAACTAATGTTCTGCCTGGTGTAGTTTCTATTTTTACAGGTTTCCAGTTACTAGTGTCGTTTTGATTTTTAGCCCACAAAGGGTCATATAGATTAGCATTATAGTTCTCGCCAGCATAAACATTAGAGGCTGTGATAGCACTAGATTTACAAAGCCAGTTTTCATCTGTTGAAATGATAGAGGTGCTGCCATCATCAAAAGTGATTTCGAGTTGCGCGAGTACTTTTGGTTGTCCGTAACTCAATCCGTTTGCTCCCCAAACTTTATCTTGGTTGTAAAAGCCATCGCCTAACCAAAAGCCTAACGTGTTTTGACCTTGATTTATTAATGTACTGACATCATGAACAACATAAAAACTTCGGATATTGTAATCTGTTTGAGCAGGTTGTAATAATTCGTTGCCTATTTTTTTTCCGTTTAGCCAACTTTCATGCATGCCTAATCCGCAAACGTAAAGTCTGGCTTTGGTAATGGTTTTATTTATTTCAAATGAATTTCGAAACCAAGGCGCCGATTTTTGGCGAAGTTCAGGTTGCATACCAATCCATTTTCCTGACCAATCTGAATTATTTTTTAAACCAATTTCAAAATGAAAAGTCTCGCTCCATGCACCGCGACTATCATCCTCTAATACGGCTCTTACCCGCCATAAAGCAACGGTTCGTGATGGAAGTTTTGAAGCATCAAAATAGAACCAAGGGCCATTTTCGATTTTAGTAACCGTTAATTCGAGGAGATTTCCGTTGTTGTTTTCTAAGTCCGTTTTGTTGTCAGCAACAAGCAATTCATAACCAATGACTTTTTTTTCTGATATCTTGGTAATAGGTTGCCATGAAAACTTTGGTGTGACTTCATCTGTGACTATCCATTGGTCAAAACCTTCAACTTTTAATTGCGTTATTTCGCCTTCTAGAACTGAAGGTTTATTGCATCCATAAAGCAAGATTAGTAGCGTTAGGATTGAAAAGGTATATAACTTAAAGTCGTTTTTCATTATTGAATATTATGTTTTACTGAATTTGTGAATGCTCTTTCTAAACTATGGTTTGATTTTGGATTCCATAATCGAGAAATTCTCAAGTAATTTTGGAGGTCCACTAAGCGATTCGTCATCATTAACTTCTATCATTCGTTTTGAAATCAGTTTGCGTAATGATTTTAGTTTTTTTGAATTTTCTGGATTGCCCGCAAGATTGTTTTGTTCAAAAGGGTCTAATTCAATATT
Organism: Algibacter lectus; assembly: GCF_900112395.1. Classification (GTDB taxonomy): domain Bacteria; phylum Bacteroidota; class Bacteroidia; order Flavobacteriales; family Flavobacteriaceae; genus Algibacter; species Algibacter lectus. Next base: position 489,821 of record NZ_FOLN01000001.1, on the reverse strand, counting down.
ATACAATTCTTCAGCAGGATTTGTGTGATAATCTTTTAAAAAAGCAGCAGCAGCTGGGTCTGTTTTTGCTGCTTCAATATAAGAACTCCAATGATGACCAGCATGATTGGCATGTAGTTTTGTCATTGGTACTTCTGTAGCCCATGCATCAGTATGGGTTGTATAGGCAAACTCTGGGTGTAAATTTAAAATGTATTTCCAATGGCCAACTCTTACAGAACGAATAGGGTATACATTTTTTTCTTTATCACCTTTATGAGTGGCATAAATAGCTTTTCTAAGTTTGGTTTTCTTTCCGATAAGGACCTTAGCAAATGATTTGCCGTCAATATTTTTTGGTGTTTTTCCGTCGGCTATGTCAATAAGTGTAGGAACAATATCAATCCAACTGACCATTGCATTAGTGCTTGTTTTGGGTTTGATTTTCCCAGGCCAAGATACAATTAATGGAGAGCGAATCCCTGTTTCGTAAAGTGACCATTTGGCAAAAGGCCATGCCATGCCGTGGTCTGAGGTGTAGAGGGTCATCGTAATATCAGGGTTCAAATAGGTTTTAGCTATTTTTCTGATGCTTCCAAGTTTTATGTCGACATTTTCAACAGCTTGTATGTATCTGCTCATTTCTAACTGCGCTTCGGGTGTTGTGTAAATTCTTTTATTAATAACAACATCTTCAGGTTTAATTCTTGATTCTCCGGCAGGGGGGAAAGGTGTATGCGTGTCAATGCATCCAATAAATAAAGCTAATGGACGTGTGTCTTTTCTGTTTTTAAGAAAATTTGCTACAACACTCATTTTTGTGTCTTTTCGAGGGGATCTTTTAAGAACTTTTACATTGTTAGGTATGTAGCCTCCATGATGGTTTTTTCCTCCGTGGGCTACCTTACCTTGAAAAACGACTTCATACCCTTGGTCAATCAGGCTAGGAATCAGCGACTGAACACCTTGTTTTAAGTTCATTTCATGATTTCCTACAATACCATTATTATAAGGCATCAAGCCCGTAAATAATGCAGCTCTACTGGGTGCGCAGGCTGGTGAAGCAACATATGCATTATCAAACCGCATCCCTTCATCTGCCAGTTTTTGCATATTTGGTGTTTGTATTATAGTAGAACCATAGGGTGTAGAATGCAATACGCCATGATCGTCTGCAATTACGATTACAAAGTTTAGTTTTTTAGCTTGTGAAAAGCAGAAACTATAGGCTAGTAAAAAGCAAAACCAAATTATTTTTTTTATTATTATCATAATTTTATTTAGAACTATTTTAATATCAATCTGTACTTTTCATAATTGTAACTGGACCTATTAATCCAGAAGTTAGAAGGTCATCATCTGCCTTAAAATGATTATGAGCAGCGTATGTTTTACGCTTTGAAGATTCAGGAATTCCCGTTCCCTTTTCGATCCAACTAGGAAGTGTTTTATTAGATTCTTTAAACTTAGGATATTGTGCATCTCCAATAAGACGGTTTGGCCAAAGGTTTGTCACTTTAATTTCTAGAGTATTTGTTCCTTTCTTCAGAACATCTTTTATGTCTACTTGGAATGGGGGTTTCCATAATGTTCCAAGATCTTTTCCATTTAATTTAATTTCTGCTATTACGGCAACTTGTCCTAAATCTAAAAGTATTGATTTCTTATTTGTACTTGTCTTAAATTCAAAACTTGTTTTGTAAGTAGCGGTACCAGAATAATATTTTATAGCCTCATTGGTATGTTCATTCCATGGTTTTAATTTTTTAAATGGTATCGTTTCGTTTGTTCCAAAATTTTTATCGAAAGTTACATGCCAGCCTCTGTTAATATTTTGAATGGTTTTATAAGTTGGGTAGGTATAAGATCCATTTGTTTTTTTAGTTTCCTTTTGAAATACAACAAATATAGATTGTGCAGAAGTTAGAGATAATTCAACTTCAGTAGTTCCGTCTTTCAATTGTTTCCAGTTGAGGTTTTTAGAAATTTCGCCTGTTTCAGGATCCCATAGTTCTGGTTGTTTTCCTGTTACTCTAAAAATGCACGTCCCTTTCTTTGAATCATAAGATTGATTGGATACAAAATAGAAGTCACCATCGTTAATTTTATGGTGAACATACTCCATTCCTATAGGCAATTTGCAATCTGGAGTTACTGCACTTAATGATTTTTTATAGGTTGATGGTAAATGGATCAGTCCCGAGTCCCAATATTTCTTAACCAATGTATTAAATTCTTTAGTTGCGTTTGGATTGGTTTCTATTCCCGGAGTTCTTATTGGTTTTTGAGCAATTACAATAGCTCCATCTTCAGCTAGTTTTCCAAGTTTTTTGATAGATTCTATTCGCATTAAGAGATCTCTTTTTAAAGAGAGCATTTTGTATTTTGTATCCAATAACTTCCCTTCGTAGCTTACTCTAATTTCTCCATTTTCATCAACACTTAAGTCATCTAAAGAATCAATACCAGCTACGTCAAATTTATAACCTTCTAAAAAGTCAAAATCCAAACGTTCTACTCTTCCTAAAAAATTATTAAATCCACGTTCATCACCATACATAACCAATGCATCTGCTTGGTTCGTTCCTGTTTGCATTATGTATTGACATCTAGCAATATAGTCAAGCCATGGTTTAGACTGATAAAACCAGGTGTTGTTTCGGTGCATATTAGACCCAAATCGACTCATGGTCATGCCTGGTTTGATGTTATCACTCCAAGGTTGATGTGCCGATGTGTGGAAATAATAACGATTAATACCTTCGGTAAAGGCCTTGTCCCCTATAACTTTCAAATTGTAAGGATGTACCGTCCAATCTCCTTTCATTCTAGTAAATGCTTCTGCTCCAACAACGGATCTTCCTGATAAATGTGCCGCTGAAGACGTCATATGGCTAGTCCATTTCCAAATATTTCTTTGACCCTTAGCTTTATCTTTGTGCCAAAATTCAGTCATAGGAATATCAACAAGTTTCCCTACTTGCGCAGCATCAAAAGACCCAGAGCCGTAGGGCTCTGTTGCTAATTTAAGTCCGTTTTTATGACATTTTTCTTTGAAGAATTTAAAGTAGTTTTCATACATTTCATCAGCAACAGTTTTTCTGAAATCCCACAAAACACGTTCAGAATATTCAGTACTTTCTAAAACACGTCCTGTTGCACAAAGTAATCTAGGAATTAAATCATAACCACGCTTTTCTTTAAAAGTGTCTTCAAAGTTTGCTGTCCAATTTTGATGTCCAACTTCGTAACTATCTATAAGAATTGTGGTGTATGCTTTACTGCCCTTTGCATCCTCTGTTATTTTATCTAGTAATGCTTCCCAATGCATAGTAACAGCTTCCTTACTTAATTTATCTAGTTCTAAACCTATACCACCTTTTGATGCAGGTCTAGTTTGCGCACCTGTTGTAGTATAGCCAATCCTTAATACCACCCAGTCTTTAGATGGTGGTGTCCAGTTAAGCGTTCCATCCGTACCCATTTTATCAGTTAAGTTTAGAATGTCATCTAGGTTTATTATGGCATCTTTTGGTGCGTTTTCTAAAGAGGGAATAAATTGATCTGCCTTTGCTTTAAGGTCGGTTAATGATTTTGCTTCCCAATCTGATACTCTAAATGTGGCGTTTTTAGGTTTTGGAAAAGCAATGATGGCAACATCTTTATAAAAATCATGACTTTGTTGCTTTTCATTCAACTCAGGACGTTTAAGTTTAATTGGGCTACTTGTTTTTGAACTTACTTCGTGTTCACTCCAAACCAACATTTTCATGGAGTTTTCAGGTGTAATCCATGGACCTCCGGTACTTGACCAACCCGAAGCACTATTAATTCCCATTTCTAAACCTAAACGTTCTGCTTCTGCAATAGCAAATGTAACTTTATCATGATATTCTTTTGAATTAAATACGGTGCCTCCATGAGGTAGTCTTAGACCAACATCAAATAATTGAAAACCACTTAAGCCTACTTTTTTAAACGATTCTAAATCTTTGGTAATTCCTGCTTTGGATACGTTTCCATCAACCCAATGCCACCAGGTATGTGCGCCTGCTGATTCTGGTGGATTTAAAAAGGCTTTTTCTAATCCGTTCTGTGCTAAACAACTTGATAAAATCAATAAAAACAGTAATGAAATATGACTGTAATGTGCAGGTCTTGAAAATTTATTTTTCATATTTATACTTAGTAAAGCACGTTAAATATATGTTTTTTGAGATAGTGTATATTTTAGTTATTTTAGAATAAGCTTTTTTGTTAAAGTCCCAACCTTTACAAAGTATAATCCTGTAGCTCCAATTTGGTTTGTTGGTATTGAAATTTTGTTACCAATTATTTCATTTGAGGAATAAACAAGTGCACCAAGCGCATTGAAAACACTTATTTTAGAATTGTTATTTGTGTTATTTAAAACAATGTTTATTTGATCTTCGGCTGGGTTTGGGAAGAGTTGAAAATCATCTTTGTTTTTGTATTCAAAATCCGAAGCAGAAAGTAAACTAGCATAATAGGTGTCTAATTGCGTAAAAGCGGCTTTAATTTCGGCTGGAGTGCCATGAAGCAATATGGATTCTTGTCTTAGTTTTTCATAAACACCTGCATATTGACCGGTTAGTTTCGATCTATCAATTAAGCCGTTCAATTCACTTCTAAAACCAATCCAAGACATAGAAGGTGTACGGTATTGTCCATCCAAATAAAAATCGGAAGTTGTTCTATTATCCACATAGACTTCTGAGTTATCTGACTCTTTTATACCAACAACATTAAATTCATTGAGATACGATAGAGGTAAATAAAAACCTAAAGCATTTCCTGAGTTTTCATCATTGGAATCTGCAACAATAAATCGAAGTTTTAATTGCTCTATCTTACCTTGAAATTGTTTTTGACGATCTTTAATTTCCCAATCTCCGTTTTGTTTTTGTTGGTATCGGTAGCCTGGATTCCAAGTAGCTACATCGTTTCTAATACTCCAAGATAAAATAATACTGTTCATATTATCAAGTCCACCAGGATGGACACCTACAGGGTTTTCAACAGAAATATCTGATAAAAATTTACTGTCATTCCATTTTCCAGCAGCTTTTAGTCCTTGTTCATTAAATTGTTTCATTCCAGAATTTGGTCCTATAGACGACCTTACAAAACGATATTCCAAATAATGACGAATAGCTGGTATAGCAAGTCCTACTTTTGTAGTGTAGTCTTCATATTCGCCATAATAATCGAAATTACTATATACCTCGGCTTGTTGTCTTCCAAAGGTTTTACCATTAATAGTGACTGAAATAGCTGGGTTCGATTCGGTAATATTATCAATATCGGTATTACCTCCATCTGTTTTGTACGGATCTGCTCCTATATTTTCCCACTCTGTATAGTCGTAGCCACCATCTCCGTTATAAAAAGCACAACCACGACTAGGAATTACCAATTTACTACTTGATACTGTAGTGATAGCACATTCTGTACCTAAAAGGTCACTGTAACCAGCTTGAGTAGGGTTGCATTGACCACCTCTACCCATATCGCGAATTGAAGATTGCCCGCCACGACCATATCTTTGCGCTTGAAAACCCATAATATTTCCAAGTCCTGGCATTTCAATTTGTGTAATGTAGCCACCACCAAAACTATTGATTCCAACTATAAAACCTCCCGAGTTTATACTGTGTGTAACATACCCTCTTTTAGCTGTGTTTTTCTTGATAATGAAAAACTCTTGAGAGTTTCCTAAATTACTCATACTTGCAACAATAATTAATAGTAATAGTTTTTTCATTTGGATTCTAAATTTTTAATCTGAAAATTAGAGTTGACTTTCACTCTAATTAAAAAATGTGGTAAGTAGAAGGTTGCCTTCTACTTGGTTGTGAAATTAACAGTGTTTTTTTTAATATTCATCCTGTAGAATCTGTGGAATAAAGTGGATTACAGAAGTTTGCTTTGAAATATTTATGTTAATAGATAAATATTGACCCGACAGGGTTTTACAGGATGGTTATGGTTGTTTTATTTCTTTTATTTATAGCTATAAATTATATCGATTGAGTCTTTAATTTTAACTGGAATCATGATAAAAAAAACAGTATTTGTTTTAGTATTAATTTTTGCTTTAGGAGCTTGTAATTCTAATCAGAAAACGGGGGGAGGTCAATCATTGGAAAAACCAAATGTTTTATTTATAGCTGTAGACGATCTTAATGATTGGATAGGTGTTTTGGGTGGACATCCGCAAGCTAAAACACCTAATATGGATAAATTAGCTTCCCGAGGTGTGCTTTTTAGTAATGCACATTGTCAAGCACCTGTTTGTAATCCTTCCAGAGCAAGTATGATGACGTCTTTATACCCAAGTACTTCAGGGATTTATTTTTTAAATCCAGACATTAAAGATTCGCCTATAGCAAGTAAAAATATTGTGATGCCAAAGCGATTTCAGCAAGAAGGCTATACTGTTTTTGGAGGCGGTAAATTATTGCACAATGGCGAAGGGATAAACGAAACTCATATTCCAAATTACGCCGGACAATTTGGAGGTTTTGGGCCTATGCCAAAAGAAAAAATTAGTACATATCCAGGGCATCCATTATGGGATTGGGGTGCTTTTCCAGAGACAGATAATCAAATGCCAGATTATAAAATAGCCTCTTGGGCAGAAAGTAAATTAAAAGAAAATTACGATAAGCCCTTTTGGATGGGGGTTGGTTTTTATCGTCCGCATGTGCCACAATTTGCACCGCAAAAATGGTTTGATATGTATCCATTAGAAACTCTTCAATTACCAAAAACTATATCAGATGATTTGGACGATATTTCACCTTATGGAATAGATATTACAAGAGAAAAGCACGTGTCTCCAACTCATGAATGGGTTTTAGAAAATGATGCTTGGAAACCTCTTGTGCAATCTTATTTGGCGTGTGTAAGTTTTGTAGATGAACAAGTAGGACGCGTGATTACCGCTCTGGATAATGGCGAATATGGCGATAACACATATATTGTATTATTCAGCGATCATGGATTTCATTTAGGAGAAAAAGAACGTTATGCCAAACGAAGTTTATGGGAAGATGGTACTAGAGTGCCTTTAATTATTGTTGGTCCAGGTATTGAAAAAGGAAAAGTTTGTAATAAACCTGTACAATTGTTGGATGTCTATCCTACGTTATTGGAATTGACAAATCTAAAATCAGATTCAAAACTAGAAGGACATTCTTTAGTGCCATTATTGAAAAACACAAATGCTGATTGGTCTCACTATGCACGAACGAGTTTCGGTCCTGGTAACTATTCTATAACTTCTGAAGACTATCGTTTTATTCAGTATAAAGATGGTTCTGAAGAATTTTATAATCATAAGATTGATCCACAAGAATGGCACAACGCTATAAACAACCTCGAATATGTTCATGTTATTGAAAAGCATCGCGCTGAAATACCTCAAGAGCACTATGAGATTTTAGGTGAAGGGTCTACAGGACATTTATCTTATGAAGCATCAGGAAAGAGAAATATTAATAATACCAAATATAAATTATGAAAAAAGGAATGATAAAATTAAGTGCGTTGTATCCAAATACAGAAGGTAGTTATTTTGATATCGACTATTATTGTAATACGCATACTCCAATGGTTGCTAAGTTTTTAGGAGATGCAATGAAACATGCTGCTGTAGAAGAAGGTTTAAGTGCTTTTGATAGAGATTCTGAAAAACCTTTCATGGCTATCGGCCATTTGTATTTTGACACTTTAGATGACATGCACAATGCTTTTGAGCCTTATATGGAAGAGATTATGGGAGATATAAAAAACTACACTAATGTGCAACCCTATTTTCAAATAAGTACCGTTAAAATTTAAATATTTCTTATGAAAAAACACAAGAAAACACTCCTAATTAAAAACTTAGATTTTTAATTAGGAGTGTTTTTTATTTAACATTTTTAACAGGGATACCATACCTCAGTAAAATACTTTTCATCAATCGTTGTGGATATGCAGCATAGCGTTTGTTGGGAGCTTCCGGAGTTGTAGACCAATTTGCAAATTCATGCTTTAAGCTAGCGGTTTTTATCCCACAATCATCAAGAGCAGTAAGTGCAGACATTACAACAAATACATTGTCTTTTCTTTGCGTTAATTCGGAAAGCAGTACTAATGCCTCTTTAGAAGTCTCAGGGTCATCACCGTATTTAACCAAAGCCCAAGCTGCTGCAATTTTTACATCATCAGAAGTATCTGATAGTGCCTTTTTTAATGCTTTTTTACTTTTTGATACGGCTTTTTTACCGTGCATCATCATGCCCATAGTGGCCCAATATCTCACAATAATGTTCTCATCGGTCATTCTTTTTTGTAGTTCACACACATCATCCGGATTCATAAATGAAGCTATTTCAGCTGTAGAAAATATGCGTTCAAAAGGATATAATTTCTCATTATGTCCAAAATCATAAGGTGCCATATTAGTATTAAATCGTTCATGCTCTGGAATAAATCCAACATCTCGAATAGCAAGCGCGTAATCTTGTTGTGCTTTACGCATTTTTTTTAGAATATCTTGATGTGCTTTAGATTTGGCAAGGTTATTTACTTCATCTGGATCGTTTTTTAAATCGTAAAGTTCTTCAGGAGCCTTTGGTGTGTCCCAAAAAAGACTTTGTGCCTTGTTGAGTTTTCCTTGGTCATAAAGCTTTTTCCATGCTGCTGTAGAAGAAAAAGGTAAACGAATTTGTGATTCTAAACGTTGCCCTTGTGAAAACTGGGGCATGTAATTTCTAAGATAAACATAGCGTCCGTTAGAAACACTTCTTACTAAGTCTAACCGTTCGTCCATACGTCCACGAAACCCGTAAACTAATGGTTGCTCTTCAGTTTGATAATCTCCTGCGAAAGCATGTCCTTGCATCCATTTAGGTGGCTCAATACCCGCAATACTAAGCATGGTTGGTGCGAAATCCACAAAACTTATTAAACGATCAGACCGCCCACCAGCTTTATATTCTTTAGGAGCAAGATGTTTCCATTTCTCAGGAAAATAAACCACTACTGGTACTTGAAGCCCGGCATTATTAGGCCAACGTTTATTACGTGCAAGTCCACCGCCATGGTCGGCAAAATAGAAAACAATAGTATTATCTTCTAATCCAGCTTCTGCAAGTTCAGCAAGACGTTTACCCGCAATAGAGTCTACCACAGTAATACTATTATAATAAGCAGCCCATTCTAATCGCATAGCTTCACAATCTGGATGGTATTTTGGTAATTTTACTTTGGCTGGGTCGTGTAAAGATGGTTTTCTCTTGTTTTTAGCAGTTCGAGTTATGTCATGTATATGACCTTCATGACTTTGTGTATTATTAAAATAAGCAAAAAAGGGTTGTCCGGGTTTGCGCTTATTGTAATGTGCTCTGTTAGAAGATTCATCCCAAACCCCTTTAGGAGTACTTAGGTTGTAATCTTCTTTTCCATTTCCGGAACAGTAATATCCTATATCTCGGAGATATTTAGGAAACATATTTTTCTCCGTAGGATAAGGAGACATACTACGCATGTGCTCTCCTCCTGAACTTGGTCCAGAAATGCCAGACCAGAGTGTGGTTCGAGCAGGAGCACAAACTGGGGCAGAAGACCATGCGTAATTAAAACACATGCCTTTCTTTGCAAATTTATCTATGTTTGGAGTAGTAGCAAATGTATCGCCATAAGCACCCATATGTGGACCGTGATCTTCTGAAACAATCCAAAGGATGTTTGGTTTAGTAGCTTGTTTCATAGTATCCTGATGTTGTGCATTCAGGAACATGGTAGATATCAAAAAAAAGGATAGTAATTTCATATGTTTTTTATATTTCAGATTTAAAAGAGTAACTTCCAGAGCCAATATCTAAGACTTGGTAGATGCCATCTCTTTCTAATATTTTTAATTTTTTTCCAGTAATTGGAGTGCTACTTTCTTTAATAGTATAATCTTTCTTGGCAGGAACAAATACTTTCGCTGTGGTGTTTACAGGAATTTCAACGTCTAATGAAAATGTATTGTCATTTATAGACCAAGAAGACACAATTTTACCATTTATGGAACCATATTCACCATGTACATTAGTTAATGATTTATCGCCTAGTTTCGGACGAATAATAATCTTATTAAAGCCAGCATCTTTCGTATTGATTCCTGCCATATCACTAAACAGAAACTGAGAAAAAGCGCCAAAAGCATAATGGTTAAAAGAATTCATTTTGGCATTCATTTCGCCATTAAACCCTTTTTCGGGTGTGTAACTGTTCCATCGTTCCCAAATAGTTGTGGCTCCATTAGCAATTTGAAAGCCCCAACTTGGATATTCTTTTTTAAGTAATATCTTGTATGCTAAATCTGAACGACCAATTTTAGAAAGTGCAGGAAGTAATTGTCGAATTCCTAAAATACCTGAGGAGGGTAAATTATCATTTTCTTCTAAAAGATTTACTAAATGTTCTCCCGCTTTTATTTTTAGTGCTTCGGGGAGAATATCAAAATAAATGGCTGTAGCGTAAGCCGATTGAGTATGTCCTGTAAATCCTTTTTCGCCTTCAAAATAACCTTTCCCGTCTCCATAAATAGTTTCGTCAATTATAAATTTTCCGTTTTCATCTAAATAATGTTTTATAAATGCAGCTACTGAAGTTTTATAAGTGGATTGATAATAATCAGCCTTTTCTTGGTTACCTATGGCACGACTCATTTCAGCCATTATCTTTAGAGCATATTGATAATACATCGACGCCATAATATCGTGTGCCAGATGTTTGTCGGTCATGGATAGCCAATCTCCAAAGCCGCCTTTTGGTTTAGCTTCTGCCCATGAATCTTCAGGATAAAATTTATCGTCTTTACTTTTTTCTATATGATAATCCATAAAGCGAGTCATGGATTCATAATGGTCTTCTACTATTTTAGTATCTCCGTAAAATTTATAAGTATTGTAAGGCACCATAACACCTGCTTCCATCCAACCTGGAGAAAACCATTCTAATTTGGGGTAGGGTTGGGGTGCAAACACTGAATAAGGTCCAAAATCATATTGTGCATCGCGAACATCTGCAAACCACTTTTTATTAAAAGCACCAAGATTAGCATTGTATAATGCCGATTTAGAAAAAATTTGAACATCGCCCAACCAACCTAAACGCTCATCGCGTTGGGGACTGTCTGTTGGAACTTCCATGAAATTAGAACGCTGTGTCCAAATCACATTTTCAAACATTTTATTTAAGATAGTATCAGAAGATGTAAATGAACTTTCCATTGGTATGGACGAGCCAAAAGAGATACCCGTTATGGTGTTATGGTCTGGTTTGTTTTTTAGTCCAGTAACCTCAACATATTGAAAACCATGATATGTAAATTTTGGTTCCCATATTTCAACACCTTCACCTTTTAAAATGTAAGTATCAGTTGCTCGGGCAAATCTTAAATTTTCGGTCATTAATTTGCCATCATCATATAAACGTTCTCCAAAACGCATGATAATCGTGTCGTTTTTGTTTCCTTGTACTTGTAAACGTGTATGACCAGCAAAATTTTGTCCCATGTTAAATACATAAGTTCCTTTGGTTGGTTCTGTAATTTCTACAGGTTTTAATTCATCATAAATTTGTATGCTATTTCCTGGATAGGCTTGAAGCACACCTTTTGTCCCTTCGTGAATGTATACGTTATCCCAATTTTGGTCGTCATAATTAGAAGTATTCCAATTGGGTAATTCTAAATTAGCGTTATAACCAGTTCCCATAAGTAAATCTGCGTAAACTATGGGGCCTTCCTTAGCTTTCCAACTTTCATCTGAAACGATAATCTCTTTGGTGCCATCTTCATATTCAACTTCTAACTGAGATAATAATGCTGGATGCAATCCGTAGAGTTCTCTATTTCTTGGTTTTGATAATACTTTTGGGCCAACATAACCGGAATACCAACCGTCGCCTAAAATAGCACCTAGCGTGTTTTCTCCTTGGTTTATAGTATTACTAACATCATAGGTTTTGTAATAGATGCGTTTATTATAGTTAGTCCATCCAGGCGTTAATAAATCTTGTCCTATTTTTTCTCCATTTAATGCTATTTCAAAAACACCTAATGCCGTGACATAAAGTGTGGCTTTTTGGATTGTTTTGTTAACAGAAAATGATTTTCTTAAATATGGAGCAGGAGGTAAGTGTAAAGTGTCTTTTTTATTCTTATCGTCTGTTTTAAAACCAATCCATTTTGCTTTCCAATCCGTTTGATTTAGTAAACCCATAGTCCAAAAAATTGTGTCACTCCATTCTGAAGCGACATCATTTTCGTCCCAAACTTTGATTTTGAAATAGCAATGTTGTCTCGAATTCAGTTTGCTACCTGCGTAACGAATTTGTGAGTTTTGATGTGAATTTAATTTACCAGAATCCCATAACAGGTTATTATCATCTTCAAGGGCTTTTTCAGAACTAGCGACTTTAATTTGGTATGCAGATTGTTTCTTGTTTCTTTCATTTGAAACCATGAACCAACTGATACTTGGATGTGGATCATCAATTCCTAAAGGGGTTTCAAAATAGTTTACGGTTACTTTTTTAATAGAAATACCTTCGTTAGTTTTTTTACAAGAAAATACTAGGGTTAGTAGAAAAAGAAGCACTATTTTTTTATTCATTTGTACTAATACTTTTGGGTTGAGTAATACTATGCCATAATTATTACTAACAATATTAGGATTTTAAATAGGTTTTAGTATCCTGTTGCTTCATGTTTAATAAAAAGGTAAAGGTTTGATGTTTTAGACGGCACTCGTTATAAACGAGCGAGAGTTAGGGCTTTATTCCCACGCTACCACAGGAATCACTTGGTGTGGTATTAGGGACCTAAATACATAAAAAAAACGCCTTAATTTCTTAAGGCGTTTTTTAAAAGAACATAATTTATAGTTAATAAATTCACTTATTCCTTTGTCGTTTCTCCAATGACTCTATTTACAACGTGTAAAATACCATTTGTAGCTTGTAAGTCACTTATTGCTGGAAGTATTCTGCCAGTACCGTCCTTGTCTGTAAGTGTTAAACCAGCCATATTTACAGTAATTGTTCCTTCATCTAAAGTTGTTATTTCTCCATCAACAAACCCGTCAATTGGTGTTATTCCATTAACAATATGTCTTAACAAAACAGCGTCAACTGTTTCTGTAGGGATATCTTCTATATTTTGAACTCCTAAATTACTTTTTAAAGTATTAAAAGCGGAGCCTAATGGCACAAAAACAGTATAAGGCCCTGAAGTTTGATTATTTAATATTTCAAAGTATGATGGTTGAAGCGTTGGAGAGCCTGAATCTTCTACATGAATAATAGCATCAACTAAACCCGAAAAGCTGGGATTTGAGCCAATTAATACTGCAAGTGTAGCTGGAGGAACAACACCATTTACAACATGTATAGTGCCATTTTTAGCGTTAATTTGATTACCAGTTACTGGCACACCGTTAAAGGCTAATCCTGATATTCCATTAAAAAAGATGCTTACGTTAGTATTATTTGGTCCCGTTGCCAAAGTTTTATCATATCCAGTTCTTAGCGCTTTAAGGCCTGTAGTCGTGTAACTGCTATCTGGTATAACGTGGTTTAATAAAAGTTCGGTTAAAGCTGTATCTGGTATATCCTCAAAACTAAGAAAATCATTATCATCAATATAATTTTCAAAAGCGTCATTTGTTGGCGCTAATATGGTTTTCTTTCCATCCGCAGCTAAAACAGTAGTTAGGTTAGCTTCCTCTAAAAATGCAACAAAAGAACTAAAATTTGGATCCGCACTTAAAATTTCAATAATATTCAGTTCTTCAGTATTTATAGCGTCATCATTCTTAATTTGAGTAATACCGTCTTCTTCACAAGATGAAATTACAAAAGTCGCTAATGCGATTAAAGATATTTTTTTTAGATAGCTTAATGTTTTCATATTTACAAGGTTTTAGTTTATTTGTTAAAGCAAATATAAAATTCCACTATGTAATTCGCATCCTGCTGTTCCTGTGCTATCTTTAAGCTGAACCAGGTGTAATTTGAGTGATTTTTTCTGAAATTGAAGATATTTATTAATTTTATCATCATTTTTTAGTATTTAAATATTTTTTCATTTTAAATTAAATACCCAAACTAACATCCAAAAGTGCAATAGCATCCATAATTTCCTGAGGTGTGCCATAAAGTATATAAATTTCATTTCTAAAGGCTTCATAAGTATTTGAATCTAATCGTGTCCTGTTGATCATACCTCTAATAATGTTTGCAAACCCATATTTACTCATAGAAGCAATCCGCTTAGGGGAATATTGTATGACATCCTTAACAGCTCTATTGTCTTTATAACTAATGCTTCCATCTGTTTCATTAAGGCCTATAATCATATTTTTATTAATATCTGTTTTAGGACGATAAATTGCTAATGCTCTGCCTACTGTTTCAATATTAGATTCAGCATTTATAAATAGGGTATGATCGCCATTTGGAAACTCATCATCAGTTTTACCAACATCATCCATAATAAGTGTTTCCCATTGTCCGTTTGTTTTTCTATAATAGGTGTAGGTTGGCGTCCATTTAGCCCTGTCATGTCTTAAAGACCAAACGCTCGTCATTCTATTCATATCCTTGTCAGATCCTTGATGTACACCATCAGGAGCATTTCTTGAAATATCAGGCTGAACCGCATTGGCGTTCCATAGTTTTGTGCCAGCTCTATGTTGATTGATGCAATGTCCTGGCGGACGGATAAAGGATATTTGGTAGTAATGACGTATGATGGCTATATCAATGCCATTTTTACCAGAAAGGTCTTGGTAAGTGCCATAATAATCGAATTCACTTCGTACTTCATCCAATTGTTTTCCAGGTAAATCTTCCTCATCTAATCCATCTTCATCGGTATTTCCGCCATCAGTTTTGTATGGATCGGCCCCAACATTTTCCCATCTTGTAAAGTCATATTGCCCATCACCATGCCAAAGCGCCAACGGTCTTGGTTCAACTACTAGCGTTTTATAATCTGAGGATTGAGTAATTTCACATTTTGAGCCTAAGGTTTCATTAAAACCGGCTTGAGTGGGGTTATATCGCCCGCCATGAGAAGCGTCCCTAATGGCTACTTGTCCAGCTCTACCATATAGATCGGCTTCTTTATCCATAATATCGCCTAAACCAGGAATAATCACTTCATTGATTACACCACCAGCATTTGAGGTAATACCAATTTGAAATCCAGATGAGCCAGATGCTAAATGGTGTGTTGTAATTCTAGGATTAGATTCTGAGATGATTTCAAAAGTTCCATTTTGAGTTTCTTCCTCCTCTTCTTTTTGGATATCTTCAATATCGGAGTCCTTTTGACAGCTATTTAACAATGGTAAGATTGTAAGTAATATGATGCCTAAAAAAATAAGTTTATTTCTGTTCATAACGCGTGCTTAAAATTTGATATAAAAAGTATTAAGAATGTCAAATATATCTTTTTGAAGTTCTATTTGTATCCTGCTGTTTATGGTTTAAGGTAATTATAGCTACTTGTTTTTCTTTTTGAGTAATTAGTAAAAAAAGGAATGTGTTTAATAAGGTAATACACTTGTATAATCTCTAGTTTATCTTCTTAGCCTAATAGTGATAGGCAGTAAAGGGCAGGATAGATTTTATAACATTTATGTGTTTATTTACACAAACTTATTAAAGAGTCTAATAATTACAAGTTGTATCACGTATGAATTTTCTATTGAAAAATTTTAAAATTATCATAGTTTTAACCGCATTTATATTCCATAGTTGCGAAACACCGAATGAAGTTAAAAAGCCCGATTTAGGGAAGTTGAAAACCGGATTTGTAACCCCTTCGGAAGACAATACATTATGGTGTTATTGGTATTGGATTGGCGATGATATTTCTAAAGATGGAATTACCAAAGATTTAGAAGCTATGAAAGCTGCTGGTATTGGTGGCGCTTTAATAGGAAATATAAATCCTGATGAAAAAGATGGTAAAGTGCCTATGCTAAGTGAAGATTGGTGGAGCCATATGGTACACGCTGTAAATGAAGGAAAGCGTATTGGTGTTGATATAGGAGCATTTAACTGTCCAGGATGGAGTCAATCAGGAGGTCCTTGGATAACATCAGAAATGGCGATGCGCTATGTAACGTATTCTGAAGTGAAAGTTGAAGGCGGTAAAACTATAGATTTAAATTTGGTACAACCTGAAAAAGAATTCCAAGATACTTATGTTTTAGCGTTCCCGTCAATAGGTTACGAAGCGAATACGACTTCAGTAAAAAACACCAAAATTGTGGTAAAACCGAGTATCAAAAACGCTATGAATCTTATAGATGCTGATACGGTATCTGTAGCCAGTTTTTCAAATAGCGTCGGTAATTATGAAATTGAATTAACTACAGAAAAAGCATTAAACGCTAATAGTTTGCGCATTATTCCGGGTAGAAAAAACATGTTTTTAAGTGGGGAGGTTTTTGCGCAAATTGATGGTGCTTATAAAAAAATTAAAGTATTTACATTTGACAGAAGAAAACTAACACCTAATGTGGGCGCAGATAAATATGCCCCATTATTAATAAGTTTACCAAACACAAAATCTAACAGTTTTAAAATTACATTTAAACAATTAATAAAAGGGAACCCTGCTCAGCAAAAAGGTGAATGGGATCTAGCAGAGGTTTCTATTTCAGAAGCTTCAGGAATGGAAAGTTATGCTAGAAAAAGTTTAGCAAAAATGCACCCAACACCATTTCCGGCTTGGGATAGTTATAAATGGAATCAGCAAGAATCTGTAGATTCGGCTTTAAAAGTGGGTTCTAACGCAGTTATTAATATCAGCGATAAAATGGATGCTAATGGAAAACTTAATTGGGAAGCTCCTGCAGGTTTGTGGACCATTCAGCGTTTTGGGATGACTCCAACCGGGACAAAAAATTCACCATCGGCACCGCAAGGAAAAGGGTATGAGGTTGATAAAGCTAATAAAGCCTTGGCTCAATTTCATTACAAACAATTTATTGGAGAATTTTTAAAACGAATTCCAGAAGAAAGCAAAAGTGCTTTTAAATATGTTATTGCAGATAGTTATGAAATGGGGTCGCAAAACTGGACAGATGGTTATGCTGAAAAATTTGAAGCCAAATTTGGTTATAGCCCTATAAAATACTTACCTGTTTTTACAGGCAGAATTGTAGGAAGTGTGGAAGAATCTGAACGTTTTTTATGGGATTTACGTCGCTCTATTGCAGATGCCGTAGCTTATGAATATACAGGTGGGCTTAGAGAGTCAAGTAATGAGGATAATTTGCAATTGTGGTTAGAAAACTATGGACATTGGGGGTTTCCTTCAGAGTTTTTAATGTATGGAGGGCAGTCGGATCTGGTAAGTGGCGAGTTTTGGAATGAAGGCACTTTAGGAGATATTGAATGTAAGTCGGCATCGTCTGCTGCTCACATTTATGGGAAAAACAGAGTGTCTGCTGAAGCTTTTACAGCAGGACAACGTTCATATGTTAGGCACCCAGCAATGTTAAAAAAACGAGGCGATTGGTCTTTAACCGAAGGTATTAATCATTTTGTACTGCATTTATACATTCATCAACCAGACGATAATAGGGTGCCAGGTGTTAATGCTTGGTTTAGTACAGAATTTAATCGCCATAATACATGGTTTAAAAAATCGAAAGCTTATTTTGATTATTTGAGAAGATCACAGCATATGCTACAACAAGGTCAGTATGCTGCAGACGTGTGCTATTTTATAGGCGAAGATGCACCAATAATGACTGGTGTTAGAAACCCTGAATTACCAGAAGGCTATTCCTATGATTATATTAATGCTGAGGTTATTTTAGATAAGTTGACAGTTAAAGATGGCAAATTTGTATTGCCTGATGGTATGAGTTATAGTTTAATGGTGTTGCCACCGTTTGATACCATGAGACCAGAACTTTTAGAGAAAATAGAAACTTTAGTTAGTCAAGGTGGGAAAATTTATGGACAAGCGCCTAAAAAATCTCCAAGTTTGCAAAACTACCCGGAAAGTGATATCAAGGTTAAAGAAATAGCCAATAAAATGTGGGGATCTAGCGACGAAGTATTAAAAACGTATGGGCAAGGGGCTATTGCTGATGGTTTGGAATTACAAGAGGCACTTACAAAATTAAATATTGATAAAGATGTTGATTTAAACGGACAAGCATCTGTGCTTTGGACACACCGAACAATGCCAGGAATAGAAATTTATTTCTTAACCAATCAGAGTGATAAAGCAATTGAGTTTACACCTTCATTTAGAGTAAAAGGGATGAAACCTCAACTTTGGGATGCCATTAATGGAACAATTAAAGATTTACCTGATTTTAAAGAACTAAATGACCGTACAGCAGTACCAATAAAAATGGAAGCTTTACAAAGTTGGTTTGTTGTTTTTAGTACATCAAATAACATGGGTGAAACATTAAAAAGTGAAAGTAATTTTCCTGAAACCAATATCGTTCAAACATTAAATAATCCATGGAAGGTTGATTTTAAAAACAAAGACATTGGACCAAAACAAGTTTTAGAACTTCCTAAATTAACAGATTGGATTGAAAGTGAAAATGATACAATAAAGTTCTATTCAGGTACTGCTGTTTATACATCTAATTTTAAGTATTCTAAAGAAGAAGAAATGACAAATGTGTATATAGATTTAGGAAAAGTTGGAGTTATGGCATCTGTGAAAATTAATGGAAAAAATATAGGTACCACATGGATCGCTCCTTTTAAATTAAACGCAACTTCTGCTCTTAAAAATGGCGAAAATACTATAGAAATAGAAGTGGTTAATGTTTGGAGAAACAGATTGACGGGAGACCGAGAATTAGATAAAGATGTGCGAACTACTTGGGTTATTGTTGATAGTGCCAAAAAAGAAGAGGAATTGATTTCATCAGGACTATTAGGGCCTGTAACTATCCAAACAGTAAAGAAATAGCTAGCCATGAGAAATTTTATTGTTGGAGTGTTAATTCTATTAACTATAATAAGTTGTGAAGGTTTCAAGAAAAACAAACAAAAGCCAATTGAAACAATCGTAGATACAAACTTAAAGGAAGTTGGCATAGATAATGGTATTTTAGAATTAAAATTAGATTTAACCAGAGGTGGGGCTATTTTTTATATTTCGGAATCTGGAAAAGAAAGAAATATTGTAAATGTGCATGACGAAGGGCGCTATATTCAGCAATCTTATTATGCAGGAAATATGTTAAATAGGGTTAAGGAAGGTCAAAATCCAAATTGGTCGCCATGGACGTGGAATCCTATTCAGGTAGGAGATTCTTTTGGAAATAGAGCGGAGATATTAGCTGCTACAAAAACAGAGAACACATTATACGTAAAATGTATTCCTATGCTATGGGATATGAATAATAAACCTGCAGAAGCCATAATGGAGCAATGGAGCATCTTAGAAGGTAATGTTATAAAAGTACATAATAAATTAACCTGCCACCGTACAGACACTATTTATGGAGAAACGGGAGCAAGAAGTCAAGAGCTTCCTGCAGTATATCCTATTTCGGCACTTAAAAATTTATATAGTTATTTTGGAGAAGCACCATTTACGAACGATACTCTTGATAATCCTGAAGTAGAACATCTAGAAGATGGTTTTTGGGGACGTTATAATGAAGATAAAGTTACAGAACATTGGATGGCATTTGTAGATGATAATAAATGGGGTATGGGTGTCTATACGCCAATATCTTCAAATTTTTTAGCAGGAATGGCGGGTGCTCCGGGTTTTGAAAGTACAGATAGTCAAACCTCTTATATCGCACCATTAAAATCTGTGCTATTAAAGAAAAACGATGTTTTTGAATACGATTATTGGTTAGTTGTAGGAGATTTAGACGAGATTCGTTCTGAAATTTATAAAATAAATACTAATCTTAAATAGAGTCTAGCACTTAACTTTAAGCTGTTTTTTTAATGAGTAGAAAAATTTCTTATATAATTTGCATCACGTTTATTTTAGGATTCTCTTTTTGTTCTTACGGGCAACGTTCTAAGGAATATAAAATATATCAGTTTCCAAAAGCAGAGATGCCTAGTATTGATGGTCGCTTTTTAGAATGGAATCAAATTCCTAATTCTTATATTATCCGTCTAGCAGATATGAAAGGGGCTCAAAAGGGATTGGAATCTAATTTAGATTCTAAAGATTATAACATAACGGTAAAGGTAGCTTGGGTTAACGGACTCAATAGACTTTATTTTTATGTAGAAGCATATGATGATTTTTGGGATTTTAATGATAAAGGGTTACAACAAGATATTTTTGAATTAGTAGTTGATGGTAATTTATCTGGAGGGCCTTTCATTAAAAAAGATAATGGCAATTTAGATCATTTCACTTTTGAAGCATTGCATTTTAAAGGCCATGGCGCACATGCTCAAAACTACCATATTTTCACACCTGTTCTAGATAAAGATCCAGCTATGGTATGGGGCAATACACCTTGGATAAAAGACTTTCCGTATTTCAATATTGCTTACGACTATAATTTTAAACATGGCGAAAAAGGAAATCTTAAAATGGAGTTTTGGATAACACCTTTCGATCATGCAGATAATGCAGGAATTGAAGCGTCTAGAATAAGTCAATTAATAGAAAATGAAATCATTGGTTTGTCATGGTGTGTTATTGATTACGATGGCGAAAAATCTAGAGACTTTATCCATTTGGCAGACGACCTCAAAATGATTCGTGATGCGAGTTATTTGAATTTCTTTCGGTTAATGCCTTTAGATGAAAATCACAGAAAACCCATTGAAGCTCATTGGTCTTTTATTGAAATTGACAGAACACAACGCTGGATTCAATTTAAAGATGCATCCGTAGGAGAAATAGAAAAGTGGCACTGGGATTTTGGTGATGGAAACATATCAAATGAGAAAAATCCTTCGCATCATTATAAAAAAGCAGGAGAGTGGGTCGTGATATTAACTGTTTCTGGACCTAATGGTACTTCAATACGCTCTAAAGTATGGGATGTTGTAACAAAATAATCTAACGTTATTAAATATTATGATTAGAAAAGCATTTAAAATGAAGATTCTTCCAAATAAAATAGAAGAATATACCAAAAGGCATAATCCCATTTGGTTAGAATTATACGATACTCTAAAAGATCATGGTGTAAGCAATTACAGTATTTTTCATGATGAAGAAACGAATAGTTTATTTGCTTATGCCGAAGTAGATTCTGAGGAGATGTGGAGTGCTATTTCTAAAACCGAAATTTGTAAAAAATGGTGGAAATATATGGCCTCTTTGATGGAAACTAATGAAGACGATAGCCCAGTATCTGTCGAATTAAAAAGTACTTTTTATATTGCTTAATAAACTAGCACAAAAAATAAAACCTATGATTCAATTAAAAAAGCTTCTATTCTTATTTATGGCATTACATCTTATGCTGTCTTGTAACTCTAAAAAAGAAAAGATTGCAGAAGTAACTAAAGATGCACGTCCAAACGTATTAATTCTACTAACGGACCAATGGAGAGCTCAGGCAACAGGTTATGCTGGAGATCTTAATATTAAAACACCAAATTTAGATAGTTTGGCCTCAAAAAGTATAAATTTTAAAAATGCAGTATCAGGCATGCCTGTATGTTCTCCTTTTAGAGCATCACTTTTAACAGGCCAACGTCCGTTAACTCATGGTGTTTTTATGAACGATGTACAATTAGATACCAATGCCGTAACCATGGCAAAGGTGTTTGGGAAAAAAGGTTATAAAACAGGGTATATAGGTAAATGGCATTTAGATGGTCATGGAAGATTGCAAAACGTCGTACCAGGAAATAGAAGACAAGGTTTTGAGTTTTGGAAAGGGAATGAGTGCACTCATGATTACAACGGATCTGTATATTATGATAATGATGATCCCGAAAGAAAAACTTGGGAACGTTATGACGCTTTCGACCAAACGGATGCAGCAATAGCTTACCTAAAAGATAATAAGAATGCTGAAAACCCATTTCTAATGGTACTTTCTTATGGTACACCACATGCGCCTTATCACACTGCGCCAAAGGCATATAGAGATCGTTTTGATCCTGAAAAAATGATTTTGCATGACAATGTTCCAAAACAGTTGCATAAAAAAGTGAAGAAAGATTTAGCGGGTTATTATGCGCATATAGCGGCTCTTGATGATATGGTTGGGAAAGTGATGCGTAATTTAAAAGCAACTGGTCAAATTGAAAATACAATTATCGTTTTTACTTCAGATCATGGAGATCTTTTAGGATCGCATGGTGCCTATAAAAAACAACAACCTTATGAGGAATCTGTACGAGTACCTATGCTTTTTTATATTCCTGAAAGATTACAAATAGCACCAGGTATAAAAGATGCCTTGATGAATTCGGAAGATATACTACCTACTATTTTAGGTTTATGTGATGTTGCTATTCCTAATACTGTAGAAGGAATTAATTATAGACCTTATATGGAAGGTAAAGATAAGGAAGTTGGGGAGTCTACCTTGCTAACCTGCATACAACCATTTGGACAATGGAATAAAGTACAACATGGAGGTAAAGAGTATAGAGCTCTTAAGACTAAAAAATACACTTATGCGAAAGACTTAGACGGTCCTTGGTTGTTATTTGATAATGAGAAGGATCCTTTTCAAATGAATAATTTAATTGGAAACAGTGAATTCGTATCGCTACAAAAGGAATTAGATGAAAAGCTTATGGAGCGCTTAAATGAAACAGGTGATGCATTTCTTCCAGGAATAGAATATGTTAAAAAGTGGGGCTATCCTTTAGATGAAACAGGAACTGTTCCTTATACACAATAAAGTTCTAATTATTAAATAGTGGTTTTTGTTAAGTGGTTACTTTTTAGAGTAATTACTAATAACACAATTAGAAGAGTTTTTTTATAATAGTTATTTAAATGTAATAGTATGTTGAATGAACTGCACGCTTTAAAATTAAATGTAGCTAGCCACTTAGTTTTAAGTAGTTTAATGATTTGTGTTTCTACAATAATTATTCAATAATTAAACCTATTTATTAGTTTTTTTATATTTTTCTTTAAGCTTATCTGGCATGGCGGTTGGTACATATTGGCGGCCAGAACCTTTATCTCCTTGAGGTTTGTAATGTATACTAGTAGCTGTGCTTTTGGGAGTGTAGCTAGGTTCATTACTTTGTTCTTTCCACCAGTTTAACCATTTTTTGTCTAATTTATTTGTTTTTTTCTTGAGTCTTTCAGATAAATCATTTGTTTCTAAAGGATCTTTTTTGGTGTTATATATTTCCCAACCAGAACCATCTACTTCAACTAAACTGTAGTTTTTTGTGCGTATGGCTCTATTATCCATAAATTGAAAATATAATGCTGATTTTCTATTAAACTTTTGCCCTTTGAATAATGATGAGAACGATTCTCCTACATAATTATCTGATATACTTGTGTCTCTTTTATAGGAATTTGTAAGATCTAAAATTGTAGGCATAATATCTACCATATGTAGGTCTTCAGTATATATTGTCCCCTTCTTTTTAATTCCTTTAGGCCAATACGCAATTGCTCCAGTTTTTACACCTCCATTATGTTGGCTAATTTTATATAGCCTATTAGGGGTAACACTAGCATAAGCCCATCCTGTTCCTGGTTGGTAATTAGAGCCTACATCGCCTGGTAGTAATCCTTTTTTTAGCATCACATCATCCATTACAGAAAAGGAGTCGGTGCCATTATCACTCATAAATAGAATTAACGTATTTTCTATTTGGCCATTAGCTTCTAGTGCGTGTAATAGTTTATCTATACCATTATCCATACGCTCTACCATGGCGGCGTATACTGACATGCGTAGATCTTCCAAATCTTTCTGTTCTGGAGTTAAAGTATCCCAATTGGGTAAATTTTTAGGATAATCTGGTAATGGAGTTTCTTTGTTTATAATTCCAAATTTAATCTGATTTTTTATTCGGGCATTACGGATAGCCTGCCATCCTTTTAAATACTTCCCTCTATGTGCCATAATTTGTTCCTTTGGCGCTTGCAGAGGATTATGTGGTGACTGATAGCTTAGATATAAAAAAAAGGGTTTGTTGTTTTTGTTTTTTTCTGGATTTATAAAATCAATAGCATAATCTGTAAACGTGTCTGTGCTGTAAAAATCATCTCCAAAATTATTAAAAGGTTTTTTATTAATACGATAATCTTTACCACCTTTATAGTAACTAGAATAGCCACCTAAAAATCCGAAAAAAAAATCAAACCCTTTATCATTAGGCTCTCCGTTAAGGTGCCATTTGCCTATTAAACCTGTTCGGTATCCCGATGCTTTAAGTTTTTGTGCAATGTTCATTTCGTTTTTTATACCGTAACCAACTTTGGGCCACCATTTTCCTGTTAACATAGAGCTTCTAGAAATTACGCACATACCTGCGTTATACATGCTAGTTAGTCTCATGCCTCCATTTGCCATTTGGTCTAAAGCAGGGGTTTTTATTTCGCCTCCATAACACCCTATATCGCTATAACCAAGATCATCAGCAAGAATTAAAATAACATTAGGCCTATCTGTGTTTTGGCTTTGTAAGCTAAATAAAATAGTAAAGTGCAAAAGAGAAAAAAGTAAAAGTGATTTTTTGTTCATAATTTAAATGTTTAGCCCGGTAATTTTGTTTCAAAGGAAGCGCAATGTAAAATTATATATTAAGAAGAATATAGTTATCCTGCAATACCCTGCTTTTTAATTTTTTGTCTAAAAAATAAATTGTAAACGGCCATACTTTGGGTTATTAGATTACAATATAAAAAAATCTGTTTAAGAAAAATTTGTGGTTATTCTCCTAATATTATATAGGGTTAGCACCTATAAAGATTGTGTATTTAAGCTTCGTTTGTTTTACTCTAGAAGTTTCTTCTTAAAATCAATTTTTACTTCATTTATTGTTTATAAGTCTTTGTTTGCTAGTTTGTTTGCAGGGTTTTGCAGGATGCGTTTTTAATAAAATCAATTTATTATTACATCAATCAACTTAATAACCAATTAAACTAAAATAAATGATATGATGAAAAACAAACGCATTAAAAAAATGAAAAAAACATTATCGTTCTGTTTAATAATATTCTCGTTGGGGATGTTTGCGCAGGGGAATGTTGTAAAAGGAACAGTGACTTCTGAAGAAGGTATTCCTTTGCCTGGAGTTAATGTTTTGCAAAAAACTACAAACAATGGAACGGTAACAGATTTTGATGGTAATTTTGAAATTAAATTGATTAAAGGAGAACAGATATTAGTATTTTCTTATGTAGGTTTTAAAACCCAAGAGTTCTCTGTTAATGGTAAATCTAATATTAACCTATCCTTGGAAGAAGATGCACAGAGCCTTAATGAAGTAGTTGTAGTTGGTTATGGAACACAAAGCAGGGCTGATTTAGTCGGTTCTATAGGTTCTGTTAAAGGAGAAGATATTGCTTCAATGCCAGTGCCTACATTTGATATGGCACTTCAAGGTAGAACTGCTGGATTAGATATCGTGAATACATCTAGTGAGCCTGGAGGAGAGGTTACAATTAGGATTAGAGGAAATAATTCTATCTTGGGAGATAATTCTCCGCTGGTAGTCATTGATGGGTACCCCATGCCTACAGGGTCTGAAGCAAGTGCGAATGGAGCTGGGGATGGTAACCAAACTTCATCTAATATTTTAAGTTTCTTAAACCCAGCAGAGATTGAATCTGTTGAGATTCTCAAAGATGCATCATCAACCGCCATATATGGCTCTCGTGGTGCTAACGGAGTAATCATTGTAACAACAAAAAAGGGAGCCTATCAGCAAGCAACTCAAATTAATTTTACAGCTGAAACAGGATTTAGTAATATTCAAGATTTTCCCGAAGTTTTAGATGGTCCAACTTATGCAGCATGGAGAAATGAAGTAGCCTTAAGAAACGGTGATGCAGAACTACCCTTTGATGGAGACCCAAGACCATTACCAGAAAACACATCAACTACAGATTGGTTGGATAGAATTTTGAGAACAGGGGTAACAAATAGGTACCAGCTTACGCTATCTGGAGGTGGAGACAAGTCTAGATATTTCTTATCGGCTAACTATTTAGAAAATGGAGGTGTTGTTAAATTTACTGATTTTTCTAGAGGTAATATTAGATTGAATATCGATAATACCCTTACCGATAGGTTAACCACAAGTACATCTGTAAATTATGTGCGTACAAAAAATAACAGATCAGGAGAAGGTTCTGGAGCCATAATTAATTCGGGAGCAGTTTTTTCAGCTTACAAAAACTCTCCTACAGCAACGCCTGGCGATAATATAGATGAAGGTGATGGAACAACCAATTTTTTTACAGATCCACTAGTCGAATTGGCAGATACCCGTAACGAAACCTATAACGAAAACTTAATTATAAGTATACTATCAAGATATAAAATATCAGATAATTTAACCTTTAATCTGTCTACAGGAACTACTAGTTCAAACAGTAGAAGAGAACTGTTTTTTCCAAAAACAACAAGAATAGGTTCGTTACGAGATAGTAGAGCAGTTTATAATGTAAGTTCTTCAAGTAATTATTTAGTTGAATCTTATTTGTCTTATAATAAATCATTTAATTTAGGCAATATTGATGCAACCGCTGGTTATTCTTATCAAATTGATGATACACGTCGGCTAAATACTATTGTAGATGGTTTTCCGGTAGATGTTTTAGCAACTGACAATATCGGTTTAGGTTTGGTTCCTTTTATACCAACAAGTTCTAGAATTGAAAGGGTATTGTCTTCTTACTATGCAAGATTAAATTACAATTATGATAAAAGGTATTACATTTCATTAACAGGGCGCGCTGATGGCTCAAGTGTTTTTGCCGAAAATAAAAAATGGGGTTATTTTCCTTCAGTTGGTTTTGGCTGGACGGCATCAAATGAAGCGTTTTTGGAAGATGTCGATATCATGTCCAATTTAAAATTTAGGGCAAGTTATGGTATAACAGGTTCGCAATCCATACAACCATTACAATCTTTAACACTTTTAGGTACTGCTAATGCTGTATATGGAGATGTACTATATTCAGGTTTGGCTCCTACAAGAATTGGGAATCCAAATTTAGAATGGGAAAAAACAAAACAACTTAATGTAGGGGTAGATATAGGGGTTTTAAAAAATAGATTTTCTGCATCTTTTGATTATTACAACAAAACAACGGAGGATTTATTATTAAATTTTCCGCTACCAACATCTGCCGGACTAGGTTCTATTACAGCAAATGCTGGAAGTATTGAAAATAAAGGAATTGAAATTGTAGTTGGAGGTTATGTTGTAGATAATAAAGATTTTAAATGGAATAGTAACTTTAATTGGAGTAATAATAAAGCAACTGTTTTAAGTTTAGGGGATACAGATGCAGATATTTTTGGACCTGGACCCGCAGCAAATATTGTTACCGACCCATCCAATATTATGCGAGTTGGAGAAACTTTTGGTGCACTATATGGTTATAAAGTTATAGGTTTACTTCAAGAAAGTGATTTTGACAGTGGTGGAGCCGCAACAGTGCCTATTTTTGGAACAACACCAGAGCCAGGACAATATAAGTATCAAGATATATCTGGCCCAGAAGGAATTCCGGACGGCGTTATAAACGGACAAGATAGAAGTATTATTGGAAATACTAATCCAGATTATATTTTTGGTTGGAATAACGATTTTTCGTATAAAAATTTCACTTTAGGCATATTTATTCAAGGTTCAGTAGGAAATGATTTAATGAATATTAATAACCTTTTTCTAAGCACAGGTAGAACTGCAAATAATGTTTTTAAAGATTGGTACGAAAACAGGTGGACTCCCGAAAATCCTACAAATAACCCAAGGTATGTTGACCGTATTGGTAATCAATATTTACAACCAAATTCTGCAATTGTGGAAGATGGGTCATACATTAGACTAAAAAATGTAAGTCTTGGATATAATATTCCAACAGAAAAAATTAAAGGTGTAAATTCTTTAAGAGTTTATGCTACAGCCACAAACTTGATAACTATTACAGATTACTCAGGATTTGATCCAGAGGTTAATATACGTGGTGGAAATAATCTTTCTCAAGGTATTGATTTTGGTTCTTATCCTAGAGCTCAAAATTTCACAGTCGGTCTTAATATTGGTTTATAATCATTGTCTAATTTTAAATAAAATAATAATGAAAAAATTAAAATATATAATTCTATTTTTTGGGCTTGTAGCGTGTTCAGATTTGGATGAACAGGTGTACTCAGAAATTAGCCCATCAAATTTTTATCAAAATGCAGATGAGGCAGAAGTAGCATTAACCTCGGTTTATAATTCATACAATAGAACTGTAAGTCTTTTCGATTTTGGTTTGGCCTCTTTAGCGGTAATGCCTTCTCCAAAAATGGTTGCCAGAGTTCCTTGGAGAAGAATGTGGGGTAACTATACTACAAGCGCAAGTGATGCCGTTTCTTTACCACGTGTTTGGAATCCGTTATATCAAGGTGTTTTTAGGGCTAATGTGGTTATGTCCGAACTAAAAGGAAGAGAATTTGAAAGTGAAGCAGAAGAAATTAAGCGTAAAGAAATAATTGCTGAAGCTAAATTTTTAAGGGCATGGTCCTTTTTTAATCTAGTTCAACTTTTTGGAGATGTACCACTGCCTTTAGAGCCTACAACTACGGTTGTAGGGGCGCAACTACCAAGAACTGCAATAGCTAAAGTGTACGAACAAATTATTTTAGACTTACAAGATGCTGAAACAGGTTTACCTAGTATTAAGCGTGGCGAAACAGAAATAGGACGGCCTATTCAAGCTACTGCTAAGTTTTTACTAGCAAAAGTGTATTTAACAATGGCTGGCTTGCCTTTGCAAGATCCTACAACTATGGCCTTAGCTCAAAACAAATTACAAGAAGTGCTTAATTTAGAAGATACGCCTCAAGGGTATAGCCTTTTAAGTAGTTATGAAGACGCTATAAGAGTTGATAATAATAATGAGCGCATATTTGCGATGCAACAAACACAGGTTTCTGCAGATCAAGGTACGGCTTTTGGTCATGTTTGGGGAGCAAGTAACAGGTTTGATCCTTCGTTAGGAATTGGGCAATTTCATGGTGGATATACCCAAGAGTTTTATGATTCTTTTGAAGAAACGGACGAGCGAAGAGATGTTACCATGTTGTATTCTTATGAAGATAATACAGGTGTTATACGCACTTATAAAGGTGAAGAGTATGATGAGCGTTGGGGTATTTTTCAAAATAAATATGTTGATTTCGATCAGTCCTGTTGTGATGGAGATCCAGATATGATTATTTACAGGTATGCAGACGCACTGTTAATGGCTGCTGAAATTGAAAACAGCTTAAATGGACCAACAGAAAAAGCCTATGGGTTTTTAAATAGAGTAAGACGTAGAGCCATTGCTACTGATGCCCCAATAGGTATGACACAGTCTGAGTTTTCCGATTATGTTTACGAAGAACGTTATAGAGAACTTTCCTTTGAATTCCAAGAAGTATATGATATTAGAAGGTTAGGTAAGGTTGAAGAGGCTTTATCTCAGCATGCTGAAAATATAACTTTTTCTCCAACACATACAGAATATAAAGCAGGCTTTAATTTATGGCCGCTACCAATAGCGGAAGTTCAAACAAATCCCAATATACTAACAAATAATCCAGATTGGTAATGTCTTATTCTAAGATGTTTTAAATCACTAAAGGCTACTGTAAGGTAGCCTTTTTTTTTGATAGTAACATGTGTTTTTTTGTGAAGATTTTTATGATAATAACTCAACGCTAAGTCCCCATTTAATAATGATACCCCATTGAGTTTATATTAATGATAGTGAATGTATACAGGTTTTTACAGGATACTTTTTTACGGAAATTAGATTAATATTACTTTAATTATTGGAATTCAATAATATAGAGCAAAATATGCTTGTTTAGGTAAGCAATCAACTTTTAAACACAAATAACCCCGATGAAAATTAAATTTTTAACTTTATTTATTACACTTTTATCTTCTAGTTTACTGTTTGCTCATGATGTTAACAACAGAGCGATTACAGCTAAGGAGCTTCGGTTGGAGTATCATGTTAACCCAAAAGGCATTGATGTTTTAAAACCTAGATTTAGTTGGGTTTTATCAGGCGAAGGAAGAGGTAGAGCGCAAACATCATATAGAATATTAGTGTCATCCTCGCAAAAAGCATTAGATAAAAATGAAGGCGATGTTTGGGATAGTGGAAAGACGGCCTCTAATAATACCAATCAAATTGTATATAACGGTATTTCGCTTACTTCAAATAGAACTTATTTTTGGAAAGTAAAAGTTTGGGACGAATCTAGTGCCGAATCTAACTGGAGCCAAACAGCACATTGGTCTATGGGGTTATTAAAGTTTTCAAATTGGAAAGGGCTTTTTATTAGTCACGATGTTGGCTATGATAAAACAGATAAATACAATAGTTTATACTTGCCACCAGCTAGATACCTCCGTAAATCATTCACACCTGCAAAAAAGGTAAAAAAAGCAACGGCTTACACAACAGCACTAGGTTTATATGAACTAAGACTAAACGGAAGTAAAGTAGGAGATGATTATTTTGCACCGGGATGGACAGACTATAACAAGCGTTTGTATTACCAAACTTATGATATAACCGAGAGTATTAAACAAGGCGAAAACGTCGTAGGAGCAGTTATTGCAGACGGATGGTATGCTGGATATATAGGTTATGGTTTATTGGTTAAATTGGATAAAGTACGCGAATATTATGGTGTTAATCCTTCAT
This sequence comes from Algibacter lectus, assembly GCF_900112395.1. Classification (GTDB taxonomy): domain Bacteria; phylum Bacteroidota; class Bacteroidia; order Flavobacteriales; family Flavobacteriaceae; genus Algibacter; species Algibacter lectus. The sequence goes on along the minus strand of NZ_FOLN01000001.1, from coordinate 458,926 downwards.
TTATGGGGCAAATTCATTTAGAATATGAAGATGGTACCACGGAGATTATTGCATCTGATACCTCTTGGAAATCTAATCAAGGTGCCATACGTGAGGCTGATATTTTAATGGGAGAAGTTTATGATGCTACGCTAGAAAGTACAGGTTGGGATGCTCCTGGTTATAATGATGATTTATGGAAAAGACCTAAAGTATATACATACCCAAATGGGAAACTACAAGTGCACCCTGGAGGTTTGGTAAAAAACACCGAGCGTATTCGTCCGATCAAAATGACAGAACCAGAACCTGGAACCTATGTTTTCGATATAGGTAAGAATATTGCAGGTATTGCAGAATTAAAAGTTCAAGGACCAAAAGGCACTAAAATTCAACTCCGTTTTGGAGAAATTTTAAAAAGAGATGGCAACATACAAACCGAAAACTTGAGACTAGCAAGGGCAACCGACACCTATATTTTAAAGGGCGATGGTGTTGAAGTGTGGCAACCAAAATTCACATATCACGGTTTCCAATATGTTGAGGTAACAGGTTTTCCTGGGAAACCAGACCTTGATGCTGTAACGGGAATTGTATTAAGTTCTATAAAGAATAATGGGAGTACGTTCAGTTCATCAAATACAATGAACAACAAACTTTATGAAAATATAAAAACAACACAAAGTGCTAACTTTTTTGATATCCCTACAGACTGTCCGCAAAGAGACGAACGTTTAGGTTGGTTAGGCGATGCACAAACTTATATGCGCTCTGCCACTTATAATGCAGATGTTGCCCCTTTTATGACTAAATTTTTAATAGATCTTGATGATGCACAACGTTGGTATGGAGCCTACCCAAACTTTGCGCCATTTCCGTATTCAAGACCAGATCAATATGCTCCAGCTTGGATGGATGCAGGTGTTATCATTCCATATAACATGTATAAAGTGTATAATGATACTCGTGTTTTGGAGTACATGTATGAAGGTATGGAAAAATTCATGGAATTTCAGGCTGATGCCAGTACAGATTTTATTCGCCCGGGAGGTGGTAATAATTGGGGCGATTGGCTTTCTGTAAACGAAACCACTAGCCATGGTTATGTTGGTGCTTCATTCTATGGTTTTGATGCTAAATTAATGGCTGAAATGGCAGAAGCTCTAGGTAAAAAGGAGGATGCTGCAAAGTATAAAACACTTTTCGAAAATATCAAAAAAGCATTTGTTAAAAAGTACATTTTAGATACGGGTTATACTTCAGAAGATACACAAACTACCTATGCATTTGCATTATATTTTGATTTATTCCCGGAAGAGCTAGCTCAAAAAGGAGCTGATAGACTTGCTGAGAAAATAAAGAAAAATGGATTTAAATTTTCTACAGGCTTTCTGGGAACTAAACATGTTATGCTAGTTTTATCGCAATATGGTTACGATGATCTCGCTTACAAATTATTTAAACAAACTGAATATCCTAGTTGGGGGTATTCCGTAGAAAATGGCAGTACTTCAATTTGGGAACGTTGGAATAGTTATACTAAAGACGAAGCTGGGAATTCAGATTTGAATGGAAAAATGAATTCTTTTAGTCACTATGCATTTGGTTCGGTAGCAGAGTGGATGTTTTTGCATGCTGCTGGTATCGATACAGAAGATTCTGGTTATAGAAACATCATTATAAAACCAGCAATAAGTAAAGAGATGGATTTTATAAACGGAAGTTATAAAAGCATAAATGGTATGATTTCTTCTGCATGGAATTGGAAAGGAAATAGACTCATCATGAATATTGAAATTCCAGTAAATACAAAAGCTAAAGTTTATATTCCAACTTCTAAAGTGTCTGATATTAAGGAGAATAATAAATCAATCTCAAAGTTATCTGAAATAAAAGTATTGAAATCTAATGAGAAAGAAACCGTTCTTGAAATTGGATCGGGGAACTATTCATTTAGCACAAAAATGAGGTAATATAAATATCTTGACAACTATAATTAATTGTTATAGTTGTCAAGTATACTACAGGATACATTTTAAAAATATAATCATAATCTTTATAAGATATTATTAAAATGATAAGAATAATGGCGAAAAATACTTTTCTTTTATTTATACTTTCAATGCTTTATGGTTGTCAAAAACCTATTGAATATGCTATAGCTCATCAAACAGAATTAAATACGCTCGCTAATAATTCGATTACGTTTAGTTGGAAAATAAAAACAGATGAAGCAAAAGAACAAAAGGCGTATCAAATCATTGTTTATTCAATAAGTAAAGAAGAAAATAATTCAAATCATATTGTTTGGGACTCTGGAAGAATATATAGTAAAGCGCATTCTTTTGTTCCTTACTCTGGTAAAGCTTTAAAGGGAGGACATGTTTATTTCTCTAAGATTAAAGTGTGGGACAAAAATAATAATCCATCAAAATGGAGTACACCTGAAAAACTAATTACGCCGTTAAATTATCCTGAAGATTGGTCCGCTAAATGGATTACCTATAATTATAAGTTAGATGCGCCTCTACCATTATTACGCAAAAATTTCGATATTAAAGAAAATGAAAACGTAGATTTTGTGCGTTTTTATATTGCAGCACCTGGTTTTTACGAAGCGTATATCAATGGAAATAGAATAGGGAAAAACGTATTAGATCCTGCTCAGACTAATTTTAACGATTATATGTTTTACACCGCTTATGATATTCCTTTGGAGCAATTAAAAAAAGAAAATGTATTAGGTGTTATGCTAGGTAATGGGTGGTATAACCAAAATGTAGTTTGGAATAAATCTATGATTTACGGTCAACCAGTTTTAATTGGTCAATTAGAACTATTTTATAAAGACGGAAGTAAGGAAACTATAAGTACTGATGATTCTTGGCAATGGACAGAAGGGCCAATTACCTATACAAATATTTATACAGGCGAGCATTACGATGCCAGACAAGAAATTGATGATTGGTCATCAAATCTTGAAAATGACGCACGATGGAAAAATGCAATGCTTAGTCCAAAACATCCAACTAAAATTTTGGAGCAGTTTGCAGAACCAATACAAGTTATGGATAGTATTGCTCCAGTAAAAGTGACTTCTGGAAGAGAAGAAACCTTTATTTTCGATTTTGGACAAAACCTTACGGGTTGGACAAAACTTCAAATTAAAGGCGAAAAAGGACAAGAAATTACCATTCGTTTTTCTGAAGAAATAGGTAAGAATGGCGAATTAGATTTTAGATCGACTGGTATCAAAGCTACTAAAAATATCCAGACAGAAAAATACATTTGCAAAGGAGAAGGTTTAGAAATTTGGGAACCACGATTTACTTATCATGGTTTTAGATATGCCGAAGTATCAGGCTTAAAAAGTAAACCATCTAAAGACTTATTAACTGGCATGGTAATTTATTCTGCTATGGCAAAAACAGGAAGTTTTAATTCATCAGAACCTAATATTAATAAATTACATGACTTAACGCTTTGGACTTTAAAAGGCAATATGCAAGGAATTCCAACAGATTGTCCGCATCGAGAAAAATGTGGATGGACTGGCGATGCGCATGCTGTTGCTAAAACGCTGATTCATAATTTAGGAGCACATAAATTTTTGACCAAGTATGCTTTTGATATGAGGTCTTCTGGCAGAAATGAAAAGAAAGAACTCTATTTTGGGAAAGGTTTTCACGACCGTAGTATTATAACAAAACCAAAAGGTATAACAACCATGATTGCTCCCGGAAGGCGAACTAGTGGAACTGCTTCTCCAGATTGGGGAACCGCTGTAGTGCAACTACCATGGTATTTATATACGTATTACGGCGATAAAGGTGTGCTAGAAGAGTTTTATAAGGATATGACCACTTGGGTGGATTATGTAGGTTCTAAAAAAGAAAATGGTCTTATCGTTCATGGCTTAGGCGATTGGTGTCCTCCTAAAGGAACGGGTAGTATTGAATGTCCAGTTCCCGTGAGTTCTAGCGCATTCCATATTTTAGATGTATCCATATTGAGAAAAACGGCAAAAACACTTGGCTACAAAGATGATGAAGCAAAGTATTCCATTTTAGAGAAAGAACTTAAAGAACGTTTTAATACTTCATTTTTAGATAAACAAAAAGGAACTTATGGTAGCCAAACAGCAAATAGTATGGCTTTAGAAATTGGTATCACACCAGAAGCATATAAAACAAAAGTAGCAAAAGCTATTGTTGATGATAGTAACGAAAATCACAATGGGTTTTTAAGTACTGGTATTTTTGGAATTTCTAGAATTTTTCAAGCCCTATGCGAAAATGGTTATGAAGACAAAGCCTACCAATTATTAACTAAAAAAGGTAATCATAGTTTTGAAACTATGTGGTCACATTATGATGCGACTACACTATGGGAAATCTTGCCAGTTACTACGAATCCTGATGAATATGATAAATTAATGCTAAGAAGTCATAGCCACCCCATGCAAGGCGGGTTTGATGCTTGGTTTTATTCGGGTATAGCAGGAATAAATCCTTCTGAAGAAGAACCTGGATTTAAAAAAATAATTTTCAAACCCTATTTAACACAACAAATATATCAAACGGAAGCCTCATATGAATCAAGATATGGTATGATTAAAAGTGCTTGGAAAAACATAGATGATAGTTTTTTTTGGGGAATTCAAATTCCGCAAAATTCAACTGGAGAGATACATGTTCCAAATTATGGTAAAGGTGTTTCAATTACCTTAAATGGTAAAGCGTTAAATAATCTTGATCTATCTTCTGATTTCACGAATCTAGGCTCGTTTTCTTCAGGTACTTATTTAATTAATATGAAAAAAATATAAAAATGACAAAAAAAACAGTCTTTATAATTTTCTTTTTAGCCATAGCTGTAATTGGATTTTACACTTTTAATGAATCCAAAAAAGAATCGACCGTATACGTTAATTTAGAAAAAGAATGTTTAGGTAATGAGATTTTTAATCAAAAAGTGGAAGCATGTTTAGCTGTTATGGAAACCACAGCAGAAAAATATTCAGAGCAAGGTGTGGCTGTTATAGCTTTTGTTCCTGGAGTACAATCTGAATATTGGAATTCAAGAATGAAGGTTGTGGGAACTCTTAGTACAAAACAACATAATTTTTTGGCGGTAGCCAGCGCTAAGGCCTCAGAAATGGCTTTGACACTTCAAAATTCGGGAAGCGTTAGAAGGAAACCATTAATTGGGGAATTGGGTTATAAAGGCGGTGTGATTAAGAAAGTGGCCTGCGGTTACTTAATAGCTAGTTTCTCTGGTGCTCCAGCGGAAATTGATGCTGAAATTTCAAAAATAGGGGTAGACTTTCTTTCTCAGTTTTATTAGGAATCATATGGTTTGTATCTGCCTTTTACAGGAGGTGTTATTCTCGTTTAGTATTTCTATGAGTTAATCTTTTATAGCACCTTTTGGACCGTCATAGTCATATTTAAACCAATCAATATCTATAAATCCTTTAGGCTCAGAATTCAGACAGTAAAACCCTACCATACAAGGTGTGAATCCAGTAAATAATAAACGAACTTCCTTTCCAAATGGTTTGAATTTTTTTCCATCTAGGCTGTAAAAGAAAGTTGCCAATCCATCTGTTACTTTTGCTTGAAACCATATTTCTTTAGTATCTAGTAACTTACCTTTTTGAATGGTAGGAGCATCATTTTTTCCAGACCTAAATAACAACTGTAACCTACCAGATTTGTCTTTCTTTAAGGCGATAGCATTGTTTAGTTGTGAAGAAATATGAAATCCAATTTCTTGTCCATCTGCCATTCCGAAAAGGTCTATTTTGGTCGTCATGACATTATCGTATTTCCCCATTAAACGTTGTCCGATTATATTTGGAAGTTCATCTAGACTGTTGTTTTTTGAGGAAGAAGGGACAGATGACTTTAATCTTAAAAAACCAGGTCTTTCTGTGAGTGACCATTTTGACATATCCGGATTAAAGCGCCAGTTCCATTGCATCCCTAATATAGCTCCATCAAAGTTGTCATCAGATGCAGGTGCATTTATTGAATTTTCTTGTATTGGTTTTTTATGTTGCCAAATAACTTCTCCAATACCATTTCCATCGGTGTCAATACCTATATTTGGCCAACCATCTTTCCAAATTACGGGCTCTAGAAACTGGGGTCTTCCCATATATCTTTCTTGTGGAGTTCCTGTAGATAATTGATGCAAAAACCAACTTGTTCCATTTTCTAAATTAATATAAGTTCCTTGCGCAGGGTTTCTATTTGTTCCATTTCCATTTTCTAAGTTAAGTCTTCCTTCCCAAGGACCTTCAATGTTTTTTGATCGTTGAATAGCTCCCATTCTAAGTCTGTTGCCTTCAGTATCTTTTTCTACATAAACATTCGAAACATAGTACATGTTTTCGTACTTAAAGATCTTTACAGCCTCTCCTTGATAAGTATTTGTTACGAGAATTCCTTCTCCCTTATTTTCTAATATTTCAGTCCCATCCCATGTCATAGGATAAATTCTCACTTCTCCATGAGTCCATAGCCCTATCCATGCCTTTTTAGTTTCTAAGTCCCAAAAAACTCCAGGGTCAGTGGTGTTTATATGACTACCATCTGCCCAAGTAATTTCTTTTGGGATACTCCATGGTCCTTCCATCGTTTTCGCTTTAGAATAGACTATAATATGTGTACCTCCAGGTTTTATGTTTCGTTTGTTGTAGCACCAATAGGCAAAGTATTCTTCCCCATTATATCCAAAAGAACCTGCCCAGTTTCCTCTACTGGTTAATTTTCTTTTTTGAGTAATACTAAAATTTTCATCATAATCTACTGGTGCATTCATAATATGGTTTGAAAACTCCCAATTGACCAAATCTGTTGATTTTAAAATAACCATACCTGGCACAAAGTGGTTAGTAGAAGACATCATATAAAATGTATCTCTCATTCTAATCACATCATTATCAGGGTAATTGGTTTGAAGTATTGGGTTTTTGTAAGTTCCATCGCCTTGATCTCCCCAACTACCCGTTTGTTGTGCAGTTATTATATGTTGGGAAGCAATAATAATAAGTATTATTAAAAATCGTTTCATTTTTTATTAATTTTTGATAAGTTATTAAAGTGATTATTACTTTTTCATTAACCAACTTTAGAAAGATAATAGTCACTATAAAAACCTATAGGGATATGACGAATTATAACTTTATTTTATTACGTCTCGGTATATTTAAAACTTATAACCAACACGAAAACTAAAATTGTTTTAATTACCCAAAATAGGGGCTTCATTTAAACTATTATTAACTACATGTTTATCCGTTAGCCCATAATTATATCGAGACTCTATAAACCAATGGTTATTGATGTTGTATTGCGTTCCAATATTACCCAACGGTTAATGTATGATTTCGTTTCGTGGTATTTAATCGTCAAATTACAAAAAACATTAAATGGGATGCAGTCCTTGATTTTACTGCTGTCTCGGCTATTTTTTTTCATATTTGCCAGTAGTTTTTATCCTATTCAACTCAATTTTATTTATCTAATAACTTATCCACAAAAAACTCAATGAATGAATTATATTTTGTTTTAGCCCCTAGATATTTCAAATCAGCTTCAACATTTAGCTCGTCCATTTTTTCTTTTAGTGCGGTTCCAAAATCTACATGATGCACAACCCAACCTCTAGCTCTCTTTGCATTGTTTGGTACTGCAGTTTTTGGCGACATTGCATATTGCATGAAAATAGGAGGATCATCGGCAGTTACCAAAACAAGAGCAGATACCGTTTTTGCTATTTCATCGGCTTCCTCTAGTGTTTTAGCTCCAAAGGTTTGAAGGCGAGTTTTACCGTTAAAAGTTGCCTCTTCACCAGGAGCATATTTACCAATATGTTTAATCCAGAAGTCAGATTCCATAGTGGTTTGTCCACCTTTTGTGGCTAAACAAGCAACACGAGTAGATTCCCTTTTTATTGGATCATCACTTTTGGTATTAGCCATTTCGTCACTAAAAGCAAGCCACATACATATTTGTGCACCTGCAGAGCTCCCAAATACGCCTATACTATTTTTATCAATGTTCCATTCGGTAGCATTTGAACGAATAAACTGTAAAGCAAGCTTAGCATCATTATGTGCGGCAGGCAAGGGGGCAATTGATTTATAGCGGTAATTTATGGAGGCAACAGAAATTCCTGCTTCTAACAATTGTGTCAGTTCATCACCATTGATCCTTTCTTTATTACCTGACGAAAATCCTCCTCCATGAATAAATATAGCTAAAGGTGTTGTTTTGTTTTTGTCTGCAAACCAAACATCTAAAACATTTCGCTCATGCTCACCATATTTAACATTGGTTAAATATGGTGCAGGTTTACCTTTTTGAGTATGAGCACAATGTGATGCAATTAAAAAAAGAACAATGATATTGATAGTTTTAAGACTTTTCATTTTAGAAAATTTATGTGAACATTAATTTATCTTCAATACCTTTTTTATTATTCAAAAGCCTTTATTAAGGACGAGTCAAAATTGTTAATAACGTATATAAGGTAATAAATAGCGTTTTCATAATTAATTTTAAAACTTATACCCAACACCAAAACTAAAATTGTTTTTATTACCCAAAATAGGGGCTTCATTTAAGTTATTATTAACAACATGCTTATCTGCTAGACCATAATTATATCGGGCCTCTATAAACCAATGGTTATTGATGTTGTATTGCGTTCCAAGAGTTAAAGAAGCAGCAAGGCTTTCAGAAGAAGAACCTCTAAAAATAGAATCATCTTTCGTGTTAATTTCCAATTGGGGACCTAAGTAAATGTCAAACTTATTAGTCAGTTTATATTTTAAAAGTAATGGAATTTCTATGACTGAGTATTGCCCAATATTGGTCTCAATTTGCAAACTAAACTTTTCTGATAGCCTTTTTGTTGCAAATAGCCCAAAGTAGATATCTTGATTAGTGTTGTTGCCGTTTTCATTTGAAAGTGCTGTTGCTATGTAACCATGCCGAATACCAAAATCAAAGGATTTAGAATCTACTGAAACCTCTGAATCTTGTGCGAAAATAATTGAAACTGATAATAACGTAAATAAGGTAATAAATTGTGTTTTCATAATTAATTTGTTTTAATATTTATATCCACAAACCTAAGCCTGTAAAGAGTTTGTAGTTGCCAATTAAAACATGATTAAACCTATATATAAAGTAAAATACTGACAAAAATTGTTAAGTTTTTAAGATAAACTTATCTTAATTTTATTATAGAATGTTTGCTTTTATATATCCGTAGATTTAATGATGAAATAATTGCAGTTTTTGAGTTTATAATTCCATCAAAATCTAGGCGACAAAAGTGTTTTTTGTTTTGAAATTAGTTTTATTTAACCACTAACTTTTTAGTAATAAATGTGTTTTTATCTTTAAGAAAGAACTTGATAAAATACATGCCAGATTTTGCATTTTTAAGGTTTAATGTGTTCCCTTTTTTCTGAGAGTTAATTACCTTTCCTGTAATATCATATACAACAACTTCAAGATTACTATAATTTTCTAAACCATTTAAATGAACAATTTGTCTAGAAGCAATAGGGTTTGGATATAGCGTTAAAGTATTATTGTTTGTTATTACATTTTCCACATTTAAAACAGGATTGTTTTCAAATAATCGCCCTAAACCTATATACTCGGTTCCTGCAAAAGTTTCATCTCTATCTGTAACACCATCATTATCGGTATCTAATACAGGCCAACCCGCAGGTTGTATATTCCATTTAAAATTAATAACAGAAACTCCTAGTTTTGTACCAAAGAACTTTACGTAATAATGGTTTCCTAGTTTGGCAACTGTTGTTTCGCTTGAGTTTTTTAAAGCTGTTAAGGTTGTAGCTACAGGATAGTTTTCTTCAGTAGTAATCCCTGCAAGTTTTGCAAAATTCTTCATTCTAATGATTACATGGTCTCCATCTTTGTAAGTGTCTTCCAGTCTTAACGTAAGTTTTCTGTTATCAGGTAGATTTTCAAATTGAATCGTGTAGAGAAAATCATCATTTAATATGACAGCAGTTTGTGGAATATTATAAAAACCATTAGAATGGTAATGTCCTGCTTTGGATGTACCTGGTTTGGTTCTTGTAAAAGTCATTCTAGGAACGTTTGTAGCATTTTCATTACCGCTAGTTATTGGGAAATTAAGATGTCCAATACGTTTTTTTGTGAAATAGGTATTCCTCCAATTTTCAAAAGGTTTTTCTGTACCATCACGGAGCATATTGTGATTAGATATTATAGTTCCTCCACCTGGTACACCAGTTAAAGAACCGTCTTTGTCCCAAATAGCAAAGATCCATACACGTACTTGTGCAGCAGAATTCGCTCCTGCAGGACCTTTTTGTAATCTATCATAATTCGGAAGATTAAAAATAGGAGGTCCCGTAAAATCTTTCTCAATACCTGATACCACATAATTTGGATGTTTTTTTGAGCCTCCAATTGATGATGCGTATTTTGTTTCTGGCTGATTCCAACCTACTAAATAAGAATCTGTAATAGAAAAAGCTCCGTCATACGCTTTCATTAAAACACGTTCTCCATTAAATACACTTTCACCTGATTTTGCAACAAATATGCAGTTCAGATGATCTGAATAGTTAGCATGCATTAAATGTATTTCATTATCAATGAATACATTATTTCTAAAAATAACATTTCTAGTAGGGACACCACCACCAATACCACCATACACGCCAATTTCATTAGCATACCAAGTATTGTTGTCTAAATAGCGTTTTTCAGATCTATTCCAACTTGCATTGGCTCCTATGGAATGATCTTCTCTTAGAATATCAAATATATCAAAGCCATTTTTATTACTGTGTGCTGTATTTCCAGAAAACGCTCCCAATTTATCTCCCCTCGGATTTAAATTTTTTAGTCTGTCTACACCTGAAGACTGTTGAATGGGCTTGTCTGGAAAAATAAACCAAAAACCGGTACCATCTGAACCTCCTGCTACATTGTTGGTAACAATATTGTTAGGATTTGTAATCCAATAACTAGATGGCGAAGCATTTTGTGGGGTGCTGAATTGATTGTCTGAAGGTGTTAATTCGTCTCCTTCAGCGGGCTTTCTTGTAACGGCTACTACATTATTTCTAATAATATTAAAACGTTCACCTCCATCTTCCATAAACAAACCATGTCCTAAATGGTCTACACAAAAATTACCCTCAACTAAGGTAGATTCTGTCCCGTGAATGGTAATGGCACGGTTATAACTTCTATAAATACTTGTGTTTTTTAAATATTGTCCAGCACCTCTTTCTTCTACCAAATGCCAATGGAAAGGGTAGCGTCCTAATTGTTTTTTTTGACCCATTTTGTACAATTCTACATCCTCTACATGAGCTACACCATTGTTATGAATCATAATATGACCACCGTATTGTAAAGCTTCTGAATCAGAATCTCCTTGAATTTTTATACTTTTGGTTAACAGTCCTACTTCTGCTCTAATATCGGCATTCCATGTTTTATTTGATGGACTTGTATAAGAATGTGCTGTACCTATGTGAGGAAAATTTAATACTGAATTTAATCTTATTATTTTTCCATTATTTGATATGCTTTTTATGGTTTTGACTTCTGCTTGATTCATATTAATTCGAGAAGATAAAATAATAATAGAGTCTCCAACTTTCCAATTTGTAGCAGGGTCTACCAAACTTATAACATCTCTATTTTTTATTGCATTGGCACTTAGTTTTGTCCAAGATAATTTTTTTTCACCATGTAGTTCAAGAACTCCATGGTTCATAACAACAATTGATTTTGTTGTGACGTTTGTATTGGGTATTTTTTTCTCAGTATCCGTACCAATCAAAGTTATGAGTCCATTTTTTAAATAGGGTTCCGTTTCTGTTCCCCATTCAAAGTAGGCTTGTGCTCCTTTTACGAAAATAAATTCTGTGGAAATGCGAATGTCTTTTGAAAGATCGACAATTAATTTTCCAGCAACGGTAATAGATTTTACACTGATGTTTTCATCTAATACCAACACAGAATTCTCTGGAATAAAAACGTCATCTCCGTTTGTTGGTTTTAAATCTCCAACCCAACTCGCATTAGAAGACCATTTTTGAAGTCCTGTTATATTACTACCAATTGGAAGATTAACAGCGCCCGTATGAGGTTTAGATTCTATAGATGTAAAAACCAAATTGGTTGTTGAAGAAAAACTAATCCCATTTAATTTTAGTGCTTTATTATGTTTTATTGTGCTATCTAAATGATTGTTTTTAGCATGTAATAACACCCCAGATATTAGGAATAAAAATACAGCTAAGTATGTATTCAATAGGCTCTTTTTTATTAAAAATAATTGATATGTTTTCATTTTTGTGGTTTTGTAATAAGTTTTATTTTATTAATAATTTTTTAGTAATAACCTGGTTATGCTCATTAATGAAGAACTTAACAAAGTACATACCTGCATTTGCGTTTTTAAGGCTAATGGTGTTATCAATTTTTTGAGAATTAATTATTTTTCCAGTAATATCATAAACAACAACTTTTGTGTAACTATAGCTTTCTAAGCCTTTAATATTTACTATTTGTCCAGAAGCAACAGGGTTAGGGTATAGGCTAATACTGTCTTCAAAATTAATAGGCGTATAAACAGATAATGTTTTTTCTGTAACTGAAGATTTAGCTGTTCCACAAGGTGTTTCTTGAGGAATAGCATTATTGGCGCGTATGTAGTTAAGCTGAAAAGTAACATTAGGGTTACTAGTAGGATCTATTCTTAACCCTTTAATTGTTTTACCTACCCATTGATTATTAGAACTCATATTAAAAGTAAGTACTTGGGGTTGGCCATTTCCTGTGTAAGTTCTAGACATTGATCGCGATGCTGAAAAAGTTCCATCTTCATTTTCCCAAAACAATTCTACTACAGTATTTGGTGTAGAAACTGTTATTCTAACATCAATAGAGCTTATCTGTGATCCAGACATATTTAAAAACTGTCTTTTTATTATTTGTGGATCATTTGTAGCAGACGTTCCTGTTAAAAATCCACCAGCAACTCGTGCACGTCCAACAATATTATTTTGAATGTTACCATCAAAAAAGTCTTCTCTTCCGTTAAATTCTAAAGCAAAATCTGAAGCGGAATTAATATTTCTACAACGTTGGTTTTCTTCGCTATTGGAAAGACCATCACCATCATTATCTGAAATGTTTAAAGAACTTGAAGAAACACTAAAACCTGTAGATGGTATATCTACGCCAAGTTTTATTGAATTGATTTGAACATTTGAATTTGAAGCGATATTAAGGTTTCCTATTTTAGATTCATGAAATCTTAGAATTAATTTCTTTGCTTTTATAAAATCAGAAAAAAGTGCGTTTTGCCCAATACGAATTTTTCTACTGTCGGAGCTTGAGTAAGTTCCTAAAAAAGTACGGTTACCATTAGTGTTTTCCATTAATACTTGAACATCTGGACCCGTATAGTTTAAGTTTAAAGTATTAAAATACTCCCATACTTGTCTAGATTCTAGGTTAATAATATAGTCTGTATAACCATTAGTACCGTTACCGTTGTTACTTACATTAAAAGATACGCGTCCTCCATTATAGGCAAATGTTGGTAAAGGTATTCCATCAGTAGTTACTCTTGAATCTCTACTATCATTTCCTTTTCCATAATCTATTAAGGTTACATCGTTTATAATAGTGGATCTATTATTACAGTTGCCGTTTACACAAATTCTAAAAGGATTATTCTTAAACCTGTGTTTTTGACCAAATTGCCATTGAAAAGCAGAAGTAGCAGTTCTATTAGTGATTATTTTAGCATAAATGGTATTGTCTTTAAACATATAAGCTTGCACAGTACTATTTCTTAATGCAGTAAGGTTTGCTACTTCTGTAGCTCCTATTGTTGTTGCAGTAGATGGTATGTTTGGATAAACAACTATAGATGATTGATTATTTGTTGTAGCTCCATTTAAAGTTGATTGTATAAAATTAGGAAACTTATGATATTGAAAAAAGTATCTATAATCTAAATCATTTGTAATAATTGGAGCATCAAAATATTTGTTTTGCGTTTGAATTTGAAAAACAGCATGTGTACTATTATTTGGATACTCTGCAATAAAATAACGAGGGGTAAAAGGACCTTGGGTTTTATCTGTAAAATCTACGTCAGTATAATAATTATAATTTTTAAGGTTTGTAATCCAAGCTCCCCAGTCATTTCTTCTAGTAATATTGGATTGTTGTTTGTTGGCGCCAACTTCATAGAGGTTTTTCCCGCTAGGGTCTGGTGTTATAATTGGTGTTACGTGCCTTCCTGCAGATCCTGTAAGACTACCGTCTTCGTCAATAATACCACTTAAATACATAAAACTAACATATGCAATTGGTGTGAAGTCAACTTTGTTTGCTTCAGGTATGTCTGAAGCAAAAGTAAGACCACTTACACTATGGTTGGTAGATTTTCTTGAAGCTCCGTTGGTTTGAAAACAAAATGCGTTGGCTCCGTTAGAATTAAAACCAGCAAAATGTGTGTTTATAATTTCGGTGGGACCATCATAAATACTATGTCCTCTAAAACCATTATTAATATCCTTTGCAGGCAAGTTTGGATAAGGTAGTGTTCTACCAGCTATAATTTCACTAGCAGAAGTTGGTGTTCCAATATTATCTGATTTCCCAACAATTAACGATTCAGAGAGTGTTTGATGGTATGAGAAAAAATTTGCACGCCCATTATCTGCGAATACACAGTTATTAAAAACCATTTTATTGGCTCTAATCCATACATTTCTATCTACAGATTTATATCCTGTAAAACCATTGATTTTAGGTACAAATTGTGTTCCATTAGCATTTTCAGGTCTGTAATGCCCCCTTGTCAACTCTGTTGTCCCTTTATCTATTCCTGCATCTACACCCCAATTAAAAAGGTTTGAATGCGCTTTATTATTATTAAAAGTACCCATAGGCTGAATTCCTGGCTCATAGTTTGGAACAACGTCACCAAGAGATTCTGTTAATACAAGATGCCAAAATCCGGACCCATCAGAGCCTGCTGCAACATTTCCTATAAAGTTATTGTTAGGGTTTGTTATCCAAAATGTAGAAGGAAATGCTTCTGGAGGCACACCTTGATCCGCACCAATACCACGATCATTTGCTGTAACCTCTTGTCCTTCAGGTGGACGTTTACATAAAACTCCTAAGTTGTTTAAAAAGGTGTTTCCTGTTTCACTTCCATCTTCTAGAAAAAAACCATGACCAATAAAATCATAAGCTACATTCCCTTCAACAAGTGTATTGTTGGTGCTATGAACGGTTATAGCTCTATTAAATGACTTATGAACGCTTGAATTTTTTATAAACTGCCCAGTTGTATTACCTAATTTATGCCAGTGCCAAGGATACCTCCCAACAACAGATCTTTGCCCCATTTGAAATAGCTCAATATTGGATGCTTTTGATATAGATCCTGGCATAGACATGATATGACCACCAAAACCATTTGAAACACCTTCAATACCTTGTATTTTTAAGTTATGTGTTAATAGGCCAACTTCTGCTCTTTCGTCCAAAGAAAGATTCCCATTATCATATTCTTGAATAATACCCCAATGCATAAAGTTTAATACAGAGTTTAAGGTTAGTACTCTTCTATTAGTAGAAATAGATTGAATAGTTCTTTTCTCTGCTTGCCTCGGATTAAAATCTGTAGATGCAATAACTATTTCATCGCCCACATTCCAATCAATAGGCTCTTTTAAAGTAATTGTTCTAACTCCTGCATTAACTGTTCTATTTAACTGTGTCCAACTTTTTTTTGCGACACCATGAAGATCTAAGCGCCCATTTGCCATTACTCCAATTAATTTCGATCCCATAGTCTCTTCCACAGGCAAATTTTGGTTCCCAAATAAAATTTCTGATATATCTGTACCTTTAAGTCTAATAGTACCATTTCCTCTATAAGGATTATTGACTGTGCCTATACGTAAAGTTCCACCACCTCGTACCATGATACCTCTTGTAGTCAATGTGAAATTTGTATTTAAATTAACGGGTTTTAAAAGTCCTGAAACTCTTATGCTTCTTGCTCTACAATTACCAACAAGGTTAACAGTAACCCCATTTGGAATAATTATATCGTCTGAAGCTGTAGGAATACCGTTTGGAGCCCATGTGCTTGGGTTATTCCAATTTCCATTTGCACTTGCAGATATTGATGCAAGAGAAGTAGGAGCACAGTTATATTTTGAACTAATAGGCTCTTTTTTTTTAGGATGCGTTTTGTAAGAAACTGTAATAAAGGTAATGCACATAAGTACACAACAAAAAAATGCTTTTTTCATTATTAATTGGTTTTTAATTTAGCTTTAATTTTTTCTAAATTACTTATTAATAATGGCGAAGTTATCCTGTTGTTTCTGCCGTTTAAAATAGTAGAACTAATACTTTAACAACACTTTAAATAATAATATATGAACTTGATTTATAAATAATTGTTATAATACTAAGAGTTTTTTATTCTAAACAAACATTTTAGTGATATTTAATTAGATCAGTAGAAATAAGGCTTTCTTATTGTTTAAATTTTAAATAGAAAACCTCCTAAAATTTCAAAGAAAGGGAGGTTTTCTATTGGAGGTTAAGCTGTTATTTCTTTAACAGTTTTTTCGTAATTATTATTCCTCTTTCTGGAATTAGGAACTTAACAAAGTACATACCTGCATTAGCATTTTCAAGACTAATGGTGTTGTCTATTTTCTGAGAATTAATTATTTTTCCAGTAATATCATAAACAACAACTTTCGTATAGCTATAGCTTTCTAAGCCTTTAATATTTACTATTTGTCCAGAAGCAACAGGGTTAGGGTATAGGCTAATACTGTCTTCAAAATTAATAGTAGTATCCACAGATAAAGGAACACATGTTGAGGCTGGGTCAACAGCATTGTTAGCTCGAATCCAATCAATTTCAAAAGACACATTAGAACTCGATACAGGGTCTATTCTAAAACCTTTAATTTTTTGTCCTACCCACTCACTATTCGAACTCACATTAAACGTAAGCGTTTGGAAATTACCATTACCTGTGTAATTAGTAAATACGGTTCTACCTGAAGCAGGACCACTATTTTCATTCTGCCAAAAAATCTGTACTCTAGTGCTGGCTATATTAGCTTTAATTCTGATACTTAAGGTACTAATATCTGAACCTAACATGTCCAAAAATCCGTTTTTTATAATTTGAACATCACCACTACTAGATGAGGCTGTACCTTTTAATACACCTAATTCTTCTATTATAGTATCATCTGCATTTCTTTGTGTAAAGTCATCAAAAATGGGGCTATCACTATTAAATTCTAAAGCAAAATCTGAAGCAGAATCTGCATCTCGACATAAACTGATTTCATCGGCATCTAGAATACCATCACCATCAGAATCTTGAGTTGTTGATGTTGAAGATACACTATAATTTGCTGGAACATCTGCACCTAATTTTATAGAATTGATTTGAACATTTGAAGAAGATGTGCTATTAATATCTCCCATATTAGATTCATGAAAACGCAGTATTAATTTTTTAACTTTTGTGAATTTATCAAATTCAGAATCTTGACCAATACGAATGTTTTCAATATCTGAAGCTGCGTAAGTTCCTAAGCTTAATGTTCCGCCTTCAGTATCCTCCATTAAAACTTCTACATCGGGTCCCATATAATTAATATATAAAGTATTGAAATATTCCCAGACTTGTCTGCCTTCTAAAGTAATTGTGTAATCTGTATAACCTTCTATACCATTGCCATTATTTTCTACTGAAAATGATACATTGTTGCTTCCGTAAGAAAACGTAGGAGCAGTTAAACCATCGGTAGTGGTGGATGTATCTCTACTGTCATCTCCCTTGCCGTAATCAATAAGGGTAACAAAATCTTGAATACTTGTTCTATCGTTACAATTACCATCTACACAAATTCTTAAAACTAGGTTTTGAAATCTAAAGTCTTGACCAAATTGCCATTGCGCAGGTTGAGGTGCAATTCGATTAGTTATAATTTTCGCATAGATTGTATTATCCTTAAAGAAGTAAGCTTGAGTTGCGCTATTTTTTAATTGTGTAAAATTAGCTACTTCAGTAGCTCCAACTACAGTTGCGGACGATGGCATATTTGGATACACCAGAATTGTAGATTCTGAATTTGTCTTAGCGCCATCCATTCTTGCTATCATATAATTTGGAAACTTATGATATTGGAAATAATATTTATAGTCTAAATCATTAGATATAACCGGTGCATCAAAATATATGTTTTGAGTTTGTACATTAAAAACGGCATGTGTTGTTTTATCCGGATATTCTGAAATAAAATAACGTGGTGTAAAAGGGCCATTGGATTTATCTAAATTATCAAGATCTCTTAAATAGTTATATTCTGTTACAGAGGTAACCCAAGCACCCCATTCTGGTTTTTCAATAATATTGGTTTGTTGTGCATTGGCCCCTTTTTCATAGAGGTTTCGTCCGTTAGGATGTGATGATATAATTGGAGATACCCGGCTTCCAGCACTTCCTGTAAGACTTCCATCTTCATCAATAATACCACTTAAATACATAAAACTAAGATGTGATGAATTGGTAAAATCAAATTTATTGGCTTCAGGTATTGAAGGGTCAAAAGTAATACCTCTGGCAAAATGATTGGTCGATTTTCTTGACGCACCGTTTGTTTGAAAACAATAGGCATTGGCACCGTTAGAATCAAAACCAACAAAATGTGTATCTACAATTCCCGAAGGCCCATCGTATATGCTATGACCTCTAAAGCCATTGTTAAAATGTTTTACACCTAAGCTAGGGTAGGGTAATGTCCTACCTGCTTCTATTTCGCTTGCAGAGGTAGGTGTCCCTATATTATCAGATTTACCTACTACTAATGAATTAAATAAAGTTTGAGTATAAGAGAAAAAATCTGAACGACCGTTATCAGCAAATGTACACTCATGAAAATCCATTTTATTGGCTCTAATCCAAACATTTCTATCTACAGATTTGTAACCTGTAAAACGATTAATAATGGGTACAAATTGAGTTCCATTAGCATTTTGTGGTCTGTAATGTCCATTGGTTAATTCTTCTGTTACTTTATCTACGCCACTATCTATTCCCCAATTAAATAAGTTTGAATGTGCTTTGTTATCATCAAAAATACCCATAGGTTGAATCCCTGGTTCATAGCTTGATCCAGATTCATTTATAGCTTCTTCTAAAACGAGATGCCAAAAACCCGAACCATCTGAACCTGCTGCCACGTTTCCTATAAAATCGTTATTCGGGTTTGTAATCCAAAATGTTGATGGAAATGCCTCTTCGGGTACGCCTCTGTCTGCTCCAATTCCAATATCATTTGGTGTTACTTCTTCTCCTGTAACGGGTCTTTTACATAACACCCCTAAGTTATTTTTAAAACTATTTCCTGTTTCATCGCCATCTTCAAGAAAAAAACCATGTCCAATAAAATCAAAACCAACATTGCCTTCAACAACGGTATTATTAGTACCATGAACGGTTATAAGTCTGTTGAAGGAGTGATGGATTCCAGCGTTTTTTATATACTGCCCTGTGGCATCACTTACTAAGTGCCAATGCCAAGGATATTTAGCTACTTTAGACTTTTGTCCCATTCTAAACAACTCAATGTTAGATGCTCTAGATACTGATCCAGGCATAGACATAATGTGTCCACCAAAGCCATTTGTTTCACTAGACGCATCTCCTCTTACTTTTAAATTATGGGTTAATAAACCAACTTCTGCTCTTTCATCTAAAGTAAGGTCTACAGTACCATTATTGTAAATTTGTTCAACACCCCAATGCATATAAGTTAATGGTGTATTTAAGCCTATTGTAGTTCCAGATACTGAAGTTATTGTTCTTTTTTCTGCTTGATGTGGGTCGAAATCTGTAGATGCAATGACTATTTCATCGCCTATTTCCCAATCAATAGTTTCTTTTAAAGTAATGCTAGTTACTCCAGATGAAGCCGTCACGTTTAATTGTGTCCAAGTTTTTTTAACGATGCCATGAAGTTCTAATCTTGCACCAGACATCACACCAATTAATTTTGTACCCATAAAAGCATTCCCCATTAAAACGCCATTTGGATCAGATCCTGTAAGGGTTACGATACCATTTGCTGAATACGGATTGGCAACACTACCTACTTGCATGAGTCCACCGTCTTGTATCATAATACCTTCGGTAATTAATTCAAAATCTGTTGTTAAGTTAAACGGACTTAAAATACCAGAAACACTTACGCTTCTTGCTTCCATTGTGCCAGACAATGTTACTCTTATACCATTTGGAATAATGACATCATCTAGATTTGAAGGGATTTGATTTGTACTCCATGTAGCCGTACTATTCCAATCGCCATTAGAAACAGCAGATACGGATAATAAAGCATTAGGTAAACAATTATATTTTGAACCAACTAATCCTTTTTTTTCATTAATTGGAGAATAGGAAACCGTAATGAATGAAACGCATAGAAGCGTCAAGCAAAGTAGAATTCTTTTCATAAATATTAATTTTTTTAAATGGAATTATAAAAAAGGTATAATATTTAGTAAAGTTCGTTGTAAAACGGCAAAAATGCATCCTGTTACTTCTGTCGCATATTTACTGGAAAACTATATAGAATGTTTGTTTTTTAGCTTGTGTAAATGCGCCAATAATTGAGTTTTAAATTTATTTTTAAGTGAAGAAATTTCAGAATTATTAAATAGATTATTCCATTCTTTTGGGTCTTCTTTCAAATCATAAAACTCGCCAGTAATAATATCTTTTTCAGAATAATAAAAGGCATTTTCTTTTCTTTTGAAGACTAAAATAAGTTTATGGTTTTTTGTACGCCACATAAAAGCAGCTTCTCCAGGACGCTCGTGTAAGGCTGAAAAAGTAGCTTCGTTTCTATTTTTATTGAAGAGGTTTTCTCCTAATAAAGGTTTGTCTTGATCTATTCCAGAAAATTCTAACAGAGTAGGCAAGAGGTCTGTGTTTTCAGCAGATAAATCATCAACTGAGTTTGGTTTTATATCTTTTGGTAAAGCTGTTCCCGAAATAATCATAGGCACTCGTACACTAGCATCATATAAATTATATTTATTGAATTTGTAATAACGCGAGCCTAACATTTCTCCATGGTCGGAAGTATAGACGATTAAAGTGTTGTCTAATAAGCCTTTTCGCTCTAAGGCTTTTAGAGTTCGTCCCATCATATCATCTATCCAAGTTACATTGGCGTAATAGCGCATAGTCATTAATTTCCAATCTTTTGCTGATGCATTTTTCCAATAGTCTTCATACATTTTTCTTCTGTTGACTCCTTCTGAATGTGGCGATTGATCTTGCTCCCAATTTGGTTGTTTTGAGTATGTGATACTATCTAAATCATATAAATCTTCGTATCCATTTGGAACGTTATGTCCCGCATGCGGTTTCATATAAGACAGATATAAAAACAAAGGTCTGTCGTCATTTCTATTCTCTATATAGTTGATGGTTTGTTTTGTAATCCATCCGTCTCTGTGATCTGTTTCATCCAATTTACTTGTAAACCCGAGATATCCTAAATTGTTTTCTTCTCCTGCACCCATATCCTTTATTTCGGCATCATATCGTTTTTTAGATTCAGGATTCATTTCAAGCATACTAATGGCACCATCTTCTTTTATTTCAGAAACATAGCGCGTTTCAAAACCTCTTGTGTTTGTTTTAAATTTCCCCCAATGGGTTTTTCCAAAACCAGCCGTTTCATAACCTGCATCTCTAAAATATTCTGCCATGGTTTTTACAGGAACATCTTCATCTTTTAAGCCGTCACTATTTCTATAAACACCTGTTTCATTTGGGTATAAACCCAACATCATAGAGTTTCTGCTAGGCACGCACATAGGGGCTTGACAAACGGCTTGATTATACAAGACACCTGCTTTTGCTAAACTATCTAGAGTAGGCGTGAGGACTTGTTTATTGATGATTCCTAAAGCGTCATAACGATGCTGATCATCCATTAAAAAAATGATGTTTGGTCGTTTTAATTTGACTTCTGAAGTTTGTTTTTCTTCAGATTTATCTTTACAGGATACGAAAATGCAGAGTGTAATAAGTAAAGCTATTTGTTTTAGAGTTTCCATAAAATTGATAAAAAAAGCGTATTCAAAAAGCCTATTGCAATCCTTTTAATTTATAATTAATTGTTTAAAGTTGATTAGAGTGTAATTGATATTTTTTGCAAAATTTTATTGGACGATTGGCCAATTAATATATCGAATTTACCTGGTTCTAACCACCATTTATGTGTGTCGGGATTAAAGTAAGAAAATGAACTTTCATCAAGTTTAAAGGAAATGTTTTTGGATTCTCCAGGTGCTAATTGAATACTCTGAAATCCTTTCAATTCTTTTAATGGTCTTGGAAAAGTAGATTGCTGATCGTGTATATATAACTGAACTACATCTATACCCTCTACGTTTCCTGTATTTTTTACTGTCATACTTACAGTCACATTTTTACCTTCTATTTTTATATTTGGTTTTCCGTAACTATAAGTTGAATAACTTAAACCTGCACCAAAAGGAATTAATGGCTCAATTTTTTTACTTTCAAACCAACGATATCCAACAAATACACCTTCATGATGTTCTATAGTATCATTTTTAGCTGAGTTTTGGCGAAAAGGTGCTGCCGGTGAGTCTTCATATTTTTTAGGAAAAGTTATCGGCATTCTTCCTCCAAAATCATTGTCTCCAGCTAATAAGGAAGCCAATGCATTTCCGTTTTCAATTCCTGCATACCAAGGTAAGACTAGGGCAGGAGCTTTATCAAACCAAGGCATAGCCATAGGTGTTCCTCCGTATAGTATTATGGCAGTATTAGGATTTACAGCTATTACGCGCTCTATCAATTTATCTTGATAGTCTTGAAGTCCCATACTTAATCTATCCATACCCTCAGATTCGGTATTATGATCTAAACCTACAGCTAAAACAACAAATTCTGCATTACGAGCTGCTTCCACGGATCTGTCAAGTTTGTCATTTAATTGTTGCTCAGAATTTGGAGTTATCCAAGATAATTGAATATTTCCATCACCACGAGCTTTACGGAACGTAAGTTTGATTTCGTACTTTTTTCCGCCTTCTAATCTCATTGTAGACTCACGAAACCTTTGGATAAACATTTTGTTAGAAACCAATTTACCATCTAATTCAAGTGTTACTTGCTGACTCCCTTTTATTCTAATGGTATAATTTCCAGATGTTGGAGGAACTAGTGTACCAGTAAACTCTGCAATATATCTATCAGAGCTTAATTCATCACGGTCAGGTGCAGCCATTTCCCAATTAAAATTAATATCGGGAGTATTATGGTATACGATATTTTTTTTATCAGTATTAGGGTGTTTACCTGAGTAAGTAGCTAAGAACCCTTCTCTTTTTTTACCAGTTTTATCAATATGATATACGTTAGGAGCTGCAATGGTTTTGTATAATTCATTGATTGAAAAAGGTACATTCGTAACTTTATCTCCAAATCTTTTTTTAAGACCTTGTAGCGCTGATATTTCATACATTACCCCTCTAACACCTGAACTTCCTCCAGATTCTTTAAAGAATTTTTTATTCGCCATAGGTCCTAGTACAGCTATCTTATTTGTTTTATTAGAAATAGGTAATATATTATTGTTGTTTTTAACCAACACCATACTTGCCAATGCAGCATCAAATGCCAATTGGTGATGTTTATCATAATCAACAATTACTGTTGGTTTCGCTGGAGATCCAGGTATTTTTCCTGCAAAATAATTACCACGTAATAAACGTCTCACTTTATCATCTAAGGCTAGTAAATTAGTTTGACTTGCGTTCGCTATAGGTTTTATTTTATTAACAGAAAAAGGAGATCTAACTTTTCCTGGCATAGATAAGTCTAAACCTGCTTCAAAAGCTTCTTTTGATGTTTGTACCCCGTTCCAATCTGTATATAAAAAACCGGGCCAATTCCATTCTTCTTTTAATATATTGATTATATCCGGATTGTCAGAGGCATGTGGTCCGTTAACTCTATTTGCACCAGTCATTATACTCAATACTCCAACTTCACATGCTGCTTTAAATGCGGGTAAGTAAATTTCATGTAACGCTCGTTCATCAATAACAGCATTTACTTGACCTCTATTTTGTTCTTTATTATTTCCTATAAAATGCTTGGCAGAATTTAATGCACCTGCACCTTGTCCACCTATAATAAATGCACTTGTTACTTTTGCATTTAAATATGGATCTTCCGTATAATATTCAAAATTTCTTCCATTCAAAGGGTCTCTAATAATGTTGATTGAAGGTGCTTCTAGAATATCCCAGCCTGCTTCTAGTAATTCTGAAGAAATAGCTGCTCCAATCTTATTAACCAATTCAGGTTTAAAACTTGCAGCTTGCGCAATACCTGTGGGGAAAAGTGTGCTTTTATATGAAGTCTGTAGTCCCCTAGGACCATTATAAAAAATCATGGCACCTACACCTAAACGTTTTACTGCAGCCGAACCTCTGCTAGGAGGTGCATGTCCGTCTATATCACCTTGCAACATAGTTAGCTTTTCATCTAATGTCATTTGTTTAAGTATATTTTCTACAGCAGTTTCCATTGCAGGAGTAAAGAACTCATTATACTTTGGTGTAGCATTATATTTTGGTTTTTGAATATTATTATTATTATTATTATTATTATGTGTATTTGAAGCACAAGATGAAAGAATTAATAAAGTAATAATTGACACTAATTTCATATGATTTTATTTTATTAGGAACGGAAATAAGTTAATACAGTAAGTAAAAGCTATGTTATCTTTAATTTATAATTAATTTTTTAGTGATGAAATTATTTTCATTATCAAAACGGAACTTTACAAAGTATAATCCAGTATCGGCATTGGTTATTTTTATAGTATTACCCTTAGAATGAGATTGAATTATTTTTCCTGTGATATCTGTTACAATAATTTGTTCAATATCATCAGATTTTAAATTTTTGAAATTAACAACATGCCCTTTTTTTGATGGGTTAGGAAATAATTTGATAGCACTATCATCAAGTTCAAAGTCATTTGTAGATAATGCTGCATATCTAGTGTTATCATAAACTTGAGCCTGTGTTGGAGTGCCGTCTAAACCTTGAAATAAACGTCTTTGTTCTATAAGGGATAAAGCAATTCCTGTCATAGTATTATCATAAGTAGTACCATCGTTTATGGTTTCTGGATAAAATGTAAAAGCAGGGTTGTAGGTTACAGGCATAATAACCACTCTATTACTTCTCATAAAATTAAAATCCATGAGATCTTTACCAAGCCATCTCATAAAATCTCTAAATTGTTGAAAACCGTTAGGTGTTCCATAAGGATTGGTCATTGTATTTACGGGAACTTGAAAAATAATACGTTTGTTGATGGTGTTAGGATTGGTCCAAAGCCATTTAAGCAACGTTTGCCTTGAACCCCCATTATTATACCATAATTGAGGTTTTGCTTCAATAGCAACATTTGCTACTAAAGGGCTTTCACACCAGCCTCTACTTTCAGCACCATTATTTCGGGCATTATAGATGAGTTTAACATTGGGGCGGTTAGCATCCAACCAATTTCTCATGGTTTGAACTTCTTCTAAAGTATATTTGTAAACAACTCTAGTGCTTGGGTCGCTGCCTACAAAATTATCAAAAAACATAATCCCATTAACCGTATAGCCTGCTTGATCAACTTGTGCAAATCTATTTTCTAGAAAAGGTATTAAATCATCTCTGTCAGGGAAAGCATCACTTTTAAAAAATGTTCTAGGAACTGGAATAAAACCATTTTTTCCACCTAATTCATAAGTGTTGACTAGATTATTAAATTGACCAGTAGTCAGAGACTCTTCTCCTTCACTTGGTGTTCCTGCTGCTGGATTTACAGGTGTATTATTAATGTTTAAGCCTTCAACTAATTGAGCTGTATTTGCCCAAGTTTCTTTTTTGAAAATAGAATTTCTTGGAGTACAAGTTGTTCCTAGCCAAACTTCATATTGGCTATGGCAATTTATACTTGCTAATATAAAAGCTAAAACTACAACTACTGATAATTTATTTTTCATGGCATTTTTTATTGTAAAATATAATTTGTATTTGTTGGAGATATTTAATTATTTGAATGTCCAGCTGCTCTGTTTCCAGTTCCTTTTGCTAAACCAACATTTAAGTCTCCTAATTCTCTACGGGCATATTCAACGACTTTCATGAGTTCTTTTTCTTTTTCAGGATATGTTGCAATCACATTGTATTGTTCCCCAGGATCACGAGTCATGTCAAATAGTTGGGGTTCTGTAATAACTACATTTTTCCTTTTACCATTTTTTCTATCGTTTCCTATGTCGTTTTGATAGCTTTTGTATGTATGAGGTAATATGAGTTTCCAATTTCCTTTTCTAACGCCGTTTAGATTATTTTTACCATAGTAGTACAAAATAGTTTCTCGTGGTTCTGATGAAAAATCGCCTTTAAAAAGTGAACTTATATCAACACCATCAATTTTGTTCTCAGACAATTTTCCTTTTGACATTGCTGCTAGAGTAGGAAGTAAGTCAATAGCACAACCTAATTTATTACAAACCGTTCCTGCTGGGATTTTATTTGGATAACGAATGATGAACGGCACACGTTGTCCGCCTTCCCAACTACTAAGTTTTCCTTCTTTTAAACCACCCGAAGATCCTGCGTGATTACCAAAACTAAGCCAAGGGCCATTATCTGAAGTGAAAATAACGATGGTATTGTCTTCAATATTATTCTTTTTTAAGGCTTTTGTAATTTCTCCGACAGACCAGTCAATTTCCATCATGACATCGCCATACATGCCTTGTTCACTTTTTCCTTTAAACTTGTCAGAGACTCCTAAAGGAATATGTCCCATGCTATGCGGCAAGTATAAAAAGAAAGGCTTATCTGCATTTTTATTTATAAATTCTACAGATTTTTCAGTGTACATAGTGGTCAAGTTATCTTGATCTTCAAAACTGGTAATGTAACTAATCGTTTTATTGCCTTCAATTAAAGGCAAGTCAGGAAGCTTACCACGTCCTTTATCTTTTGGAAGTCTTTCTCCTGTCTGGCTACTATAAGGCCATATATCGTTAGAGTATGGTAATCCTATAAATTCGTCAAAACCATGTTGTAATGGTAAAAATTCTTTCTGCCAACCTAAATGCCATTTACCAATGCAAGCTGTTGCATAACCTTGATCTTTAAACATTTCAGCTATAGTGTACTCATCTGAGTTTAATCCCGTGTTATGAAATGGAAATAACGCACCGTTAATGCCAACTCTATTTGGGTAGCATCCAGTCATGATTCCAGCTCTAGATGCACTGCATACGGGTTGTGCTGCGTAAAAATTAGTAAAGCGCATACCCTCACTTGCCATTTTATCAATATGAGGCGTTTGAAAACCAGTAGCTCCATAGACTCCCACATCGCCATAACCTTCATCATCTATAAAAACAATGATAACATTTGGTTTAGTTGGGTTTTTACTTTGTGATTGCATCGTTTTGCAGCTAAAAAAAAGCGATGCCATTAAAGTTAATAGGATGTATTTTTTCATATTATTTACTAAAATAAAAAGCGTTAAGATGAACCAGTTCTCCTTTATCTCCTTTAAAAACGAAATATAAATTATGCGTTTTCTTTTTGTTTTTTAATGGGGTAGACACGGTTTTATAACTGTACCAACTGCCTGTATTTGGTATGTTACAGGTCCCTAATAATTCTCCTGTGGGACTATCTAATCGAATTTCTATGGTTGCATTATCAACTTTTGAAGCCACCTCAAAATTAATAGTAGTATTAGCATCCATTTTTATGATGCTTGGAAAGTTTACATAGTCGTTATTTTGAATGTTTTTCAAAACAAAACCATCTTGTCCTTCTTTTTTCTGAATGCCTTCAGACTTTTTAAAAAACCATTCGGCTTCAATGCTTTTCCATAGCGCACTATAGCTTCCTACACCAGTTTCATAATATTTACCAGTTTCTATAAAATTGGGGTCGCTAATCATATCACCATTATCTTTATAGTGTAAATAAGTCATCATAACTTGCCGATATGCTCTATTGTCATAAGGTGCGCAAGTAAATTCCCAAGCATGGTAACTTTGCCCATTGTAATTTGCAAAACTAGCGTGTCCTTTGGGTTGTCCAGTACTTCTTTCATTAACGTAAGGGCCTTCTATGTTTTTGGACGTTCTATAAATTCCTGCACAGCTTAAATAATACGTGTCTCCATATTTATGAAAATATTGATGATCTCTAGCTCTCCCTTTTTCTCCAAAACCAAATTCGGTATCGGTTTTTAACGAAATTGGTTCTCCTTTTAGTGAGACCATATCATCGTTTAATTCAATAAGTTGGTAGTACAACATTTTATTAAGAATAAACCCATTTCTACCGTATATCAGATAGTGTCTCCCATCGTCATCTGTAAAAGTGGTTGGGTCATATTCATAATTTTTAGACATTTCCTTTGGTAAAAAGGCTTTGTTGTAAATATCTACGTAAGGACCATCTGGTTTATCTGCAACCAACATCCCTGTCTCTTCGCCAGCGTTAGAAAAGTAGAAATACACTTTATCATTTTTAAAAGCAAGATCTGCGGCCCAACATCTTGTGCTAGCTTCACCTAAATAAGTATCTTTTGGATCTATATGTGCTTCAACTTTCCAATCTCGTAAATCGGTAGATGAAATAATAGTCCAATAGGTCATTTTAAATCCTTTGTTTCCAATAGCATCGTCTTTGCCAATAGCCATATACATTTTTCCATCATGAACCTTCATGGCGGGATCTGCATAGCCTCTTATAATGGGGTTTTGAGAATATAAGCTGCCAGAGTTTATAAGTATAGTTAAAAAGAGTAATAAAGAGTTTGAAATAATTTTCATGTATTAGTAGCTTGGATAGTTTTTAATAGGAAATATTGGGGGTATTCCAAATTTTGATTTACTTCCTTTTTTATAATTAGGATTTTTTACAGGAACTAGAGCATCAATATCGTTAAGATAATTATCGAGCATTTTTGTCATGCTCTGAACTAGTTTTTCTTCATTTGCCGCAATGTTATTGCTTTCAGAAATATCTTCTTTTAAGTTGAATAATTTATATTCGGGAGTTCTGTTAGGTCCTTCACCATACACTTTTAGTAATTTATAATCTTCGTGCCATACTGCTGTTGTAGGATAGTTGCCGGTGGCGGGAACATAATGAGGGAAGTGAGAAAATACAGCTTTTCTGTTTAATGGTTTTTGTTTAGTTAGTAAGTCACTTAACGATATACCATCTAGTTTTTGCTCTGGGTTTTGCTTTGTATTTGTGATATCTAATAGGGTTGGATAAAAGTCGGTACTTTGAATGATTTCATCTGAAGTAGAATTTGGTTTAATTTTACCTATCCAAGATACAATACAAGGCACTCTAATGCCGCCTTCATAGATATTTCCTTTACCAAAGCTTAAAGGGTAGTTGTTGGTTGGAAAATCTCCATTAACCACGTCGTACATGTTTCCACCGTTATCAGAATAGAAAACGATAACCGTATCTTCCATAATATCAAGAGCTTCTAATTTATCTAAGATAGCACCTAAACTCTCATCTACTTTCTCCATCATGCCACCCATAATCGGGCTGTTTTGTTTGCCACGAGGGTCTTTTTTAGCTTCGTATTTAGCAATCAATGCTTTTGGTGCTTGATAAGGGGCGTGCACACCATATTGCCATACGTTTAAGAAAAAAGGTTGGTCTTTAGTTTGATTTTCAAGGAAGTTAATCGCTTCTTTTGTAACTCTATCTGTTATGTATTCGTGCTTTTCTCCGTTTGGTAAATTCGGTATTTTATAAGGCGAAAAATAACTTGGAGGTCCTGGATGTTGTTGGCCGCCAATATTTATGTCGAATCCATGATCTTCTGGCCAATAGCCTTTTTGACCTAAATGCCATTTACCAATATGAGCGGTTGTATATCCATTTTCTTTTAAGGCTTCGGCAATAGTAAATTGATTTGTAGTAAGAAAGGTTCTTGAATCTGGTGTTGCCATTTTTTGCCAAGGCGCTCCTTTTTTTGCACTTAAATCTTGATTTGGGTTTGGAGGTAAATGGCCTCCAGGCATAGTAATACGAACTCTTGCAGGGTCTTGACCTGTTAAAATACTAGATCTGGTTGGCGAGCATAGCGGGTTAGCTGCATAGGCGTGCGTAAATTTCATTCCCATTTTTGCTAACCGCTCCATGTTAGGGGTTTCGTAGTATTCACTTCCGTTTATACTGGTATCCATCCAACCCATATCATCAACTAAGAAGAAAATAATATTAGGTTGTTTTACTGTTTTTATCTCTTTTTTTGTGTGAGAACCACATGCAAGTACGCTTGCAAGAAGCGTTGCTAAACCAAAGGTTTTTAATGTTTTTATCATGAATTTATTGAATTACTTTTAACCCTTTTGGAGCCTCTATAGATGTTGTTATTTTACCGTTAGATTCTTTTTTATGACCGACTTTTAATACTCCAAATTTTGTTGGAAACGTACCGTTAACAAATTCTAACTCGCCAAGGTGTGGTTCTAGTTTTATAGTATTTCCGCCATCTAAAACATTTACGCCTAATACATGCTGTGTTAACCAAGATGTTGGTCCGCTTGCCCAACCATGGCATAAACTATGCCTTAATCCTACATAACAAAAGGCTCCAAAATCTTTATGAATATCACTTTTGTTTTCAGTGGGAACTTCGTCAATTCTTCCGCTAATTTTGCCTTCTGTAATATTAAAATCTTCCCAAAACGTTGTAGCACCTAAATCTAACATGCCACCCCAATAGTCTTTAATAACATTTATAGCCCCGTTGTAATCATCGGCTTTAGCCATAGCTTCTAAAATATAATAGCCATAAAATGTAGACATATTTTCTACGCCGTTTTTTGTTAAAATTTCTAAATTAATTTGTTTTGCTTTTGCAATATCTGCCAATACCATTAAGGAGGCTGCTTGTTTTGTTGTGTTGCCTTCAGGGATATGTTTCTTTAAATTTTTAGATATTTTTTTATATTTTTTCTGTAGATCGGGTCTGTTAAATTCTCCCATAATGTCCGACCCAGCTTCAAAAGTCATAATCATCATAGCTTGTAAGCCTGCATGAATAGCTTTAGGATCTGTACTTGTTGGCCAATCTAAAAAACGCATTCCGTTTAAAACCTCTTTATTATCGATATCTATAAAAGTGCTTAACTGATCTAACAATGCAATCATATAGGTTTCTTGTTCTTTTAAGTATGGTAAATCACCATGATAATCGTACCAGTTTTTATGAATTAATAACCACCACATTGAATACGAACTAATGGTATTCATCCATTGTGGTAACGGGTGTTGGTCTCTTGCCAAATCTAAACTTTTAGGGACAATACTATTTTTTCCAAAAACAGTATTAATCGTCATCACTTCGGGATGCATATCGCCAACCCAAACTAAACGATCTCTTTTTATACCGTCCCATAAATAACTTTGCATGTTTAAATGCACAGTATAAGCACCTGTTAGCCAAATATCATTTAAACGTTTATCGCTACTTTCAAAGGAGCCTAAATAGGAAATGTCTCTATATGTAAATGCTGCTGCAATTTCTTTTAATGGTGCGTTTTCATTAGCGTCAACTAAATCAATTCTAAGAAAACGAAACCCAGTTTCTCCAACTTCCACAGAGCCTAACCATGGGACTTCAATAATAAAATCTCTTAAAGAGTGTTCGTTTGTTGCTGTATTTTCACCACCAACATCAGACATGGTTTCTGAGACCGATTCACCAAAACGCAATCTTAATTTAAGTGGTGTTTTACTCGGTCTAATGCCCATTGATATTTTTACACCACCATGAATTTCTTTTCCGTAGTCTAAAATAATACCGGGTTTGTGAGTGTCTGTGCTTATTAATCTGAATTGATTTTTATCATTCACAGCTACTTGGCCGTTTCCTTTTTTTAATAAGGTTTCTTCGTTTTGGATATACGTATCTGTATTATCCGATTGCCAAATGATTTTTTGCGGGGTTAAATAGGTTTTAACCATTTTTGAATGACTCGCTCTAGCTTCATCACTTTCGTTGAAAATAGGAGGGAGTTGCCCGAAAAATAAGGTTTGGCTTAAAAGGAAAACCAATAATATAGCGTGTGTTTTTTTCATTTTTTGACTTTATTGAAAAAGATTAATAATTTTTATGTGTTACACTGGCTTGTAAAAGTACCTCAGAATACAATAAATAGTATCCTGTTGAAACCTGTTGCCTTTATATATTAAATGAAAGGCGGTTACTTGTTTTTGGTTTAAAATCATTGATATAAAAAAGGAGTATAGCAGATATAGCAGGATACATTAGGGGATTATATTTAATATTTTTGAGGACTAATTTAATATGTGATTTTATGTTTTTTGCTAGTATTCGATTTACTCTTCTAATCATTAGTGTTTCTATGCTGTTTCAAAGTTGTAAAAGTCAAAACGATGTAAAAGAACGAATTGAGGATACACAGCCATTAAACGTTGTACTTATTTTATTAGATGATCAAGGTTATGATACAGCCATAGATGGAACAAAAGGTATTAAAACACCTAATTTTGATAAGTTTACAAGAAAAGGTATGCGTTTCACTAATTCTTATGCTAGCGTACCATCATGTTCGCCAAGTAGAAGTTCTATTAATACCGGTATGTTTCCGCATGCAAATGGGCATTGGAGAAATACCATAACACCAAAATTAAGTGATCCAGATAGTTTCTTTGGAAAAGAATCTCCAACGGTTGATGCAGTAGGTATTCATGAATACATTAAAACTTTACCAGAAGTTTTGAAGGAATATGGGTTTTTCACAGCTATAACTCAAAAATTTCACATGAGTCCACCTTGGAAATTTCCATATTCAGATAGGAATCCTGTTCATAATAATCCGGAGGAGTATAAAAGGGTGATTTCAGAATTTATAGATAATGCAGGAAGTCAGCCGTTTTTTTTTCAAGCAAATATTTCGCCGCCACATAGAAATTTTGACACTCATATGAATGAGTTTCCTGAATATATGGTAGACCCAAGTATCATTACTGTTCCAGAATATTTACCAGATACGCCGTTAATGCGCGAGGATTTGAGTAAATATTTTGGGTGTATACAGTTAGCCGATGCTTGTGCGGGAAGTATTATAGAGGCTTTAAAACTTAAAGGGAAATTAGAAAACACCCTAATTATTTTTACTTCCGATCAAGGTCAACCTTATCATAGAGCGAAAGCCTCAGCTTATGCCGAAGGATTACATGTGCCTTTCGCTGTTGTTGGTCCAAATATTAGAAAGAATAAAATCTCTGAGGCGTTAGTTTCTCATGTAGATATTATGCCTACTATATTAGACTTTTTAAATATTCCTGTACCCCAGACTGTTCAAGGTAAATCTTTAATTCCTATTTTATCTGGTAGAGCAAAAAAAATACAGAGCAGAAAATATATTTTTGGCGAGCATAATTCTCATGGACCAAATCCAAAGGAGCACTACCCAAGTCGTATGGTTTTTGATGGTGAATTTTATTTTATTAAAAACTTAATGCCAAATAAAGATTATTTACTTCCTGCAGATTTAAGTGATGTTAAAGGTTGGAATAATAGAAGTTATGAGGCTACTATACAGGCTAAGTTTAGCCATCCAAAACAGTGTAAAATTTTAAGGTTACTAGAATCTGGACGGCCGGAAGAGGAACTTTATAACATTAAAACAGATCCATATCAGCTTGTTAATTTGGCTAACGATGCTAATTATAATACAAAAAAAATGGAGTTAAAAAACGCATTGAAGACATGGCGAAAGGAAACACACGATGAAGTTGAAAATCCAGCAAAAATAAAGACACGACAAAACATACGTTAACGTTTTATAAAAGTAAATAGGTTTTATAGTATAAAAGATAAGTGTATAAGTGGTGGTCTTTTCTTGCGTAATAGAGATAAATAAAGTCTTGTTTCAATAAATTACTAGTGTTGTATCTTCCAAAGGTAGTGACAGAAGAAAGATGAAAGCATTTTTTTTGTTCTTTTTGTTTCCTGTTTGTTATTGTTTTAAGGGCGTATCTTGTATTAAAAGTTGTTATTGCAGATTCGGCAGGATGCAATTATGTTAAGATTATATTAATATTGTTGGAGTTAGAATAAACCATTAATCATCAAGATTAAAAAAAATTAAAAACTAAATTATGAAATTAATTAATTACGAGAATGTCTTGAAGAAGATTCTATTCTTTTTCTTTATTATGCTTTCTTTAGGAAGTTATGCTCAAGAAATTGTTAAAGGTGTTATTAAATCTTCAAACGATTTACCTTTACCAGGTGTTGCTGTTGTACAATTAGGAACATCCAATGGGACGGTTACAGATTTTGATGGTAATTATGAAATCACTTTAAAGCCAGGATCTAAAACATTAGTCTATAGATATATTGGGTTTGTATCTGTTGAACGTCCAATAAATAGTTCGGGTACTGTAAATATTACTTTAAAGGAAGATATTCAATCATTAAACGAAGTGGTTGTTATTGGTTATGGCGCGGTAAAAAGGGAAGATGTAACAGGTGCTATAAGCTCTGTTAAAAGTAAAGATTTAGAAGATCAATTTTATACTAGTATAACTGAGACCCTTCAAGGTCAGGCTTCAGGTGTATTGGTTTCTCAAGATTCAGGTGAACCAGGCGGAGGGATTTCTGTAAATATTAGGGGGATAAATAGTATAAGTGGAAGTAGTCAGCCGTTATATGTAATAAATGGTATTCCATTAGGTTTAGATACTCAGGCAGAAGGCGATAACTTTTTTACAAGTACTAACCCGT
Source organism: Algibacter lectus (assembly GCF_900112395.1). Lineage (GTDB taxonomy): Bacteria > Bacteroidota > Bacteroidia > Flavobacteriales > Flavobacteriaceae > Algibacter > Algibacter lectus. Next base: position 423,903 of record NZ_FOLN01000001.1, on the reverse strand, counting down.
TGGCAGATTTAAACCCAGATGATATTGAAAGTATAGAAGTTTTAAAAGATGCATCGGCCACCGCCATTTATGGTGCTAGAGCAGGAAATGGTGTTGTTTTAATTAAAACCAAGGAAGCAAAGGTAGGAAAAACAAGAATTGAGATGTCTTTTAAAAGCTCTATTTCCAGTATTGGATTACCTTACGAGTTAGCCACAGCAAGCCAGTTTGCTCAATTTGCAAATGATAGAACGGTATTACAAACTCCACAATTAACGTATCAACAATTGGTAGATGATGATAGAATTCAATTTGATGGATCAGAACCAAATAGACCGCTACCTGAAAATGCTGGTGTAGGTACCAATTTTATGGATGCTATTTTTAGACAAGGTTTTAATAATACTGTGAATTTTAGTATTTCCGGTGGTACAAAAGCATTTTCTCAGCTATTATCTGTGAATTATAATCAAAATGAAGGTAATATTATAAATTCTGTATTTCGCAGAATGAATTTGAGATATAATTCTAAAATGAAAGTGGGTGATAATTTCACACTTAATACAAATCTTCAATTAAATAACACCAAAAATCAAAGGGTGCAAACTAGTGCAAGAAGTGGTTTGGCAGGTGTTGTTTTTTCGGCCATGAGGATTAACCCATATGTTCGTTTATTTGATGAAGCTGGCGACTTGAATGAGTTTGACCAAGAAGGCGAAATTGTACAAAATCCTTTAATTGAAGCAACGCAAGCAGATAATGTTGTGCGAGGTAAATCGATGATATTCTCTACAAGTGGGGTGTATAACTTAGCCAAAGGTTTAAACTGGACCAATAGAATTGGTTTTAATTATAACAATAATACAAATCAAAGTTTTCAAAACAAAAAAACACGATCTGGACGAAACGCTAATGGACGCTTATTTCTTTCTGATGCTGAAACTAATAGGTTTACAGCCGAATCATTTGTAAATTATAATAATCAAAACTTCAATAGTCATAACATAAATGTTACGGCTGGTGCTAGTTATACCGATGTTACAAGTTTTAGAAAAAGCACACTGTATAACGATTTTACATTCGATGATTTAGGCGTAGATGCTATCCAGTTGGCAGGAACTATTTCGGATCCTAAATCTTTTAAATCAAATAATTATATCCAATCCTTATTATTCAGGTTTGTTTATTCATACAAAAAGAAATATACCTTTACAGCAACAGGTAGAAATGATGGGGATTCTAAATTTAGTCAAGGAGAGCCATGGGGATTCTTTCCTTCGGCCGCGCTTTCTTGGGATATAAATAAAGAAGGATTTATGAAAAAAATAAGATCCATTTCTCAATTTAAGTTAAGAGTCTCTTATGGTGAAGTTGGTAGTTCTATTGGTGTAGGGCCGTATTCAACATTAGATACTTATGCAATAGGTAGAATAGGGTTAACAGACAATACCTTAAATACTGCTACTTTTTCTGAACGTATTGCAAATAAAAACCTGACTTGGGAAACGAGTAGAACATTAAATTTAGGTGTAAATTTAAATTTCTTTAAAAACAGGTTAAGAACATCGGTGGATGTTTATGAAAGAATAACTGATAATCTATTAAACAACCTACAAATACCATTACAGAATGGTTTTGGATCAATACCAATTAATGATGGTGAATTAGAAAATAGGGGTATTGAAATAGATTTGGGGTATGATATTTTTAATAATGAAAAGTTTTCGTGGACAACCAAACTAAATTGGACGAAAAATGTGACTAAGTTGATTGAATATGGTACAAATGAGTTTATTCAAGGGCCTAATTTAGCGACCAATTTCTTTGGAATAGATGGAACAAGAACAGCTCCGGGACAAGAATTAGGTTTGTTTTATGGTTACAAAGTTACAGGGTTAATTCAAGTGGACGATTTAGTAGATTACGCTAATGGTAACTTCAATATTAGAACTGAGCCAGGGATAGATTCTGATGGTAATCCAGTCGATGTTCAAATTTTTGCAACCACAGCTCGAAATAACAATGGTAATGGTAACCCACAAGCAAATACACCAGGGTTATGGAAGTTTGACGATCTTAATGGAGATGGCGTAATAAGTATAGAAGATAGGCAAGTTATAGGTAATCCTAATCCAGATTTTTTCTTCGGATGGAACAATCAATTTAAGATTGGAGATTTTAACATTTCCATGTTCGTACAAGGCTCTTTCGGTAATGATATTCTTAATCTGAATAGAGGTTTTATTGGCTCTGGTTGGGTAGGTGCTAATAGTTCTCAAGATTATCTTAAAAACCGTTGGACCCTAGATGATCAGCATAACGATATCAGATACCCAAGTAATGGAAGTCCTGAAGTTGTTAATATTCCAAATTCTGTTTATGTAGAAGATGGTTCTTATGTTAGACTTAAAAACTTAAGTGTGAGGTACAATTTAAGAAAGGTTCCCTTTTTTAAAAATGCGTCTATAATTGCAACAGGAACTAACATGGTTACTATTACAAACTATACCGGGCCAGATCCAGAAGTTAGTACAAATGGAAATGGCGCCTTAAATAGAGGTATTGATTATTCGGCTTACCCAAGACCAAAGGTGTATACATTAGGAGTAAACTTAACATTTTAATAGTCTAAAATAAAAAAATATATTATGAAACTTAAACATATAATAGTTTTCTGTTTAATGATTGTAGGCCTTGTATCGTGTGATACTGCCTTAGAAGAGGAAATATTTTCAACCTACAGTAGTGATACGTTTTATCAAAATGAAGATCAGTTACAAGCTCAAAATCTTGGGATTTACGAAGCGTTTAAGCATGTTGTTTGGGAGCAGGATATGTATATGATAGGAACTATGGCAGGAAGTAAATATGCTACTTCTAGGAGTCTTGGTTTTGCTATTCATTCAGCTTATTTAACTCCAGAACAACAACCTTTTAGGTATGACCGTATATGGCGTACTGGTTTTATTGCGATTGGACGGGCTAATACGATTATTAAAAATATGCCTTTATCTCCTTTTTTTACAGAACAACCAGAAATAGCTAATCGCTATTTAGCAGAAGCAAGATGGATGCGTGCATATACTTATTTTCAGTTAACACAAGTTTTTGGCGATTTACCTATCTATACAGAACCAGTAACATCGGCAAATCCAGATATTTTATTTAAAGGAAGAAGCTCTGTAGGAGATGTTTATAATTTAATAATTGAAGATTTAATATTTGCAAATGAGAACTTACCAGTAACTTGGACTAAAACAGGTTCAGGCCGAGTAACAAAAGCAGGAGGAGCTTTCTTATTGGGTAAAGTGTATTTAACTTCTGCAGGATTACCTTTGGAAAGAACAGAGAATTATCAAAAAGCTATAGAGGTTTTAAAGCCGTTGGCAGATAATCCTCAAGATTACGATGTGGCATTAGAAGATAATTGGGGAAGAATATTCGATATTTCTAATGAAGGAAATAAAGAAATTATTTTTGCATTTGGAAATATTTACGAAAATGGACTTGGAGGCGTATTACCTGTTTGGGCAAATCCTAACTTAAGCACTGTTGGAGGAATACAGTCAGCAAATGGTAGTAATTATTTATTAGCATGGCATCCTGCTATTTTAGATCTTTACGAGGCTGATGATGTGAGATTGGTTCAAGGATATCAAAATACATATATCAATAAGCGTACAGGTAATGAAGTACCATATAAAGCAACCCCGCTTGTATCGCGTGGAACGACTTATCAGGGTAGAAGTGGTATATGTTCTACTAAATACATGGATGGTGGAGCTACAAATAATGTAGCGCACACAAAAGATCATATTGTTTATAGGTATGTTGATGCCTTTTTAATGTTGGCAGAAGCTTATAATGAAAATGGAGAGGCAGCAAAAGCATTGCCATATTTAAAAATTGCTAGAGATAGAGTAAATGCTAGTGAAATTACAGAAACAGATCCGGTTGCTCTAAGAACCATTATTAGAGAAGAGAGAACAAGAGAACTTTATGCTGAAATGGGAGAACTTTTCGATTTAAGACGTTGGGGGACTGTAGAACAAGAGTTTGAAGATCACTTATTAAGAAAATGGAGATACCCAAATAATAGTTGGGATGATAAATTTATTTTATCTCCATTACCTAATGCTGAGATAAGTAAAAATCCAAATTTATTGCCTAATAATCCAGGATGGTAGTATAACATTTTAGAAGAGTAAAAGCCGCAAATTTTATGTTTGTGGCTTTTATTACTAAACAATAATTAGTTTTTTACTGTCATAACAGTATAGAATATGAGATGTATATATATATTATTTAGCTTAGCTGTACTGTTGTCTTGTAAGTCTAGAGTTTTAGAATCTAGTGAAATAACTTCGCGAAAATCACCAAACCTTGTTATAGTACTTTCAGATCAACACTCTGCCGATATGGTTGGAGCATATGGCAATACACAAATAATAACACCAAATTTAGATAAGCTTGCCAGCGAAGGCATGTTACTTGAAAATGCATTTTCGAGTCAACCCGTTTGTACACCTTTTAGAGGGATGTTAATGAGTGGCATGCATCCATTAAAAAATGGAGCCTTTGTTAACGATGCGCCTTTATTGCCTAATAAAACAAATTTGTTGGCAGAAATATTAAAAGAAAAAGGCTATCAAACCGCGTATTTTGGAAAATGGCATTTATTGGGGGGCGATAGAGATAGACCTATTCCTGAAGCGTTAACTTATGGTTTCGATACTATTTTAACCAACAACTGTCATGTAGATTTTAGGGCAGGGAAAGCCTTTTTTTGGAATAAAAACGGGGAAAAGGAATTTTTTAGCGAGTGGGAACCCTATGGGCAAACACGTCAAGCTATTAATTATTTAAAGCAAATAGATAAAACCAAACCATTCGCCATAATTTTGTCTTTACATCCACCACACGATTGGGGCAAGTTTAAAGGAGAGGATGGTAAAATGCATTATCGATACGACACAGAGGATGAGTTGATGAATTTGTATAATCGAGATTCTATAATTTTACGTCCTGGTTTAGAAGATACTCCAGATAGAAGACGCATGTATCACGGCCATATGGCACAAGTTACAGGAGTAGATATTGCTTTAGGTAGATTGATGGATCAATTAAAGAGTATGGATGTGGAAGATAATACCTTGGTAGCATTCTCTGCAGATCATGGAGATATGTTAGAATCTCATAACGCCGTTTTGCCAAAGCAATACCCACACGATTATTCTAACAAAATTCCGTTTATCATTAAATATCCTAAGAAAATAAAAAGCGGCTTAAAAACAAAAACGCTTTTTGGGACTTTAGATATTTTACCTACCCTTTTAGGGTATTTGGATATTGATACGAAACAAGAGTTTGATGGTCGTGATTTGTCGGCGGCATTAATAAAGAACCAATCTAATAAAGATAATTATGTACCACTTTGGGTATATCGTCTTGGCCATGCAAATAACATTAATTGGCGAGGTGTTGTTACAGAAGAATTTACATTTTCTATGGATAAAGATAATAACCCTATTACCAATACTTTGTTTGATAGAATAAAAGATCCATACCAATTAAATAACTTATATGAAGATCCAGAATACAAAGTTATTAAGAGTCGTCTCAAAGAGTTGACTTACCAATGGATGGATAAATACCATGATGACTTTTATGGGGCTGATGAGTTTAAATCCGTTCAGCCAAAAGAAACATGGCAGTATAATTATACCAAAAATCCTGTTGAGCTTTTTGAAGCTAAAAACAAATAATAATTCGATAAAAATATTAAGATGAAAAAACTGTTTTTTTTAATTTTAACTTGTGCCTTAATCACTAGAATAGAGGCTCAAAATAAACCCAACGTAGTTTTTATTTTAGCTGATGATTTAGGCTGGAGCGATGTTACACTTTACGGTAAAACTAAACTATACGAAACTCCAAATTTAGAACGTTTGGCCGCTAGAGGTATTACTTATACAAGAGCTTACGCAGCAAGTCCATTATGTTCTCCAACACGATCAAGTATTTTAACGGGACAAACACCGGCTAGAACGGGTATTACAGCGCCTACTGCACATTTAGGAGAGGTGAAATTAAAAGCAACACTACAAAAAAATCCAGCTCCTGGGAATAAAGCGGTCATGTTAGAATCTGTTTCACGACTAGATAATCAATTACCAACTTTAGGTAAACAATTTAAAAATGCGGGGTACCAAACAGCACATTTTGGAAAGTGGCATTTAGGAAAAACACCTTATTCTCCTTTAGAACATGGTTTTGATGTTGATATTCCACATTGGCCAGGGCCAGGGCCTGCAGGTAGTTTTGTTGCTCCATGGAAATATCCAAGTTTTAAAGAAAAATATACTAAAGAACACATAGAAGATAGAATGGCAGACGAAGCCGTTTCTTGGTTAAGATCTATAGATAAGTCTGTGCCATTTTTTATGAATTATTGGCAATTTTCTGTGCATGCGCCTTTTGATGCCAAGGAAACTCTAAAAAAATATTATAGAACAAAAGTAGATTTAACGGATGCGCAACATTCTGCAACTTATGCAGCAATGATTCATTCTATGGATGATGCCATTGGACGATTGCTAGATGAATTGGATAGATTAAATTTAAGCGAAAACACCATTATTGTTTTCACGAGTGATAACGGAGGGAATATGTACAATGGGGTAACAGATGTTTTACCAAACGGAGAAGAATATGTAGCTCCACCAACAAGCAATAGACCTTTACGTGGCGGAAAAGCAACGATGTTTGAAGGCGGCGTAAGAGTGCCAACAGTTATTTCATATCCTGGAATTACTGCACCTGGAACAACGAGTGATGCATTAATTCAGTCTACAGATTTCTATCCAACGTTGTTGCATTTAGCAGGTTTAGAAATGCCTAAAAATTACACTGTTGATGGTATTGATATTACCGAAACTTTAAAAGGTAAAGATGTAAAAAGAGAAGGGGTCTTTACATATTTTCCGCATCAACCAGGAGTTCCTGATTGGTTGCCAACAGCAATGTCTGTGCACTCTGGAGATTGGAAATTAATTAGGTTATTTCATCAAGGAAATGATTTTAAGCACGATTATTTATTATATAATTTAAAATGGGATGTGAGCGAGCATAATAATTTAGCCAAAGTATATCCGGAAAAAGTTACGGAATTAGATAAATTAATTGAGAAACATATTCAAGATACAAAAGCTATTATACCCATTCAAAATCCAAAATTCGATATAACCAAGTACAGACCAGAAAATGTTGGAAAACAACTAAAAGGATTAAAAGGAGAGAAACTAGAAATTAATTAAAGAAAAACACCCATTTCTAGGGTGTTCTATTAGTGTTTAGAAACTATAAAAAAAATATTATTTATGAAATCTTATATAAAACTAGCATTCGCCTTTGCTTTTTGCGTTTTAAATGCGCAATGTCAAAGTACAAACGACACCGCGAAAAAAAGTGGTGTTAATAAAGAAAAATCCAAACCAAATTTCATTGTCATTTATACAGACGATCATGGATATTCAGATCTTTCAATTCAAGGTATCAAAAATGATGTTAAAACTCCAAACATAGATAATTTAGCTCGTAATGGGGTGCGTATGGAAAGTGGATATTCTACAGCGCCGCAATGTGTGCCATCTAGAGGCGGTATTTTAACAGGACGTTTCCAATCTAGATTTGGATTAGAACTTAATGGTGATTCTTTGGAAGGATTTGATGCAGAAACCACTATTGCGGACAGGCTTAAAAGTGCTGGTTATGCTACTGGTATGGCTGGAAAATGGCATTTGGGCCCTGGAAATCAAATAACCAAACATGGTTTCGACCATGTGTTTTACAAAAACAGTGCGCAACCAGGAGTGGCTAATTTTAATTTTGAAGGTAAGTCTATTCCTTTAGCTGCTGGAACTACTAAAATGTATCATTTAGATGCGTGTAGTAAAGCGGCAACAACTTTTATAGAAATGCATAAGGATAAACCGTTCTTTTTCTATTTAGCATATAGAGCACCACACGTGCCATTGGATGCGACACAAAAATATTTGGATCGCTTCCCTGGTAAAATGCCAGAACGTCGTCGTCAAGCTTTAGCCATGCTTTCAGCTGTAGATGATGGTGTTGGAGAAATTATGAAAACTTTAGATGAAAATAATTTAACAGACAATACGGTTATTTTCATTATTGGAGATAACGGCGCACCTTTAAAGATTACAAAAGAAGATAAACCTGGGGGTGGTCCTGGATGGGATGGTTCTTTAAACGATCCATTGAATGGTGAAAAAGGCACCTTAATTGAAGGAGGTATCAGGACCCCTTTCGTGGTGTATTGGAAAGATAAATTGGTAAAAGGAACATATAAGCACCCAGTGTCCTCCATGGATTTTGCTGCAACGGCAGTAGAATTGGCAGGATTATCAACAGATGATAAGTTAGATGGTGTTAATTTAATTCCCTTTTTAAACGGAGAAAAATTGGGAGCTCCTCATGATAAATTGTGTTGGAGATGGGGAGGACAATCGGCCATTAGAAAAGGTGAATGGAAATTCTTGAAAGGTGATGATAGAGAATATCTTTTTAATTTGGATGAGGATATTGAAGAAAAGAATGATTTGCTTGCTAAGCATCCGGAAATAGTTAAGGAGTTAAAAAAAGAATTATTGGCATGGAGTAATGGATTGACTCCAACCGGGTTTTCAAAAGGAGAAATGTCTAAAAATGCTAACGCCTATTTTGATTATTATCTAGATGGAAAGCTCAATAAAAAAATTAAAGTAGGTAAAAAATAAAACATTTACAGGTTGAGGTTTAAGTAGTTAGTCCGCCTAAAATGTAATCTGAGGACTAGATTAAGCTTATGTCTAAAATAAAATTAGAAATGAAAAAAAATATAATAATGCTTTTGGTTGCAATGCTTTTTGTAGGTGCAAATTATGCTTATTCCCAACAGAAAAATGAGGTTTTACTGGAAGGTGTTGTTATAGATGAATATAAGATGGTAGTGCCATATGCTGCCATAGGTATACCTTCCAAATATATGGGTACTGCAAGTAATGACGAAGGTGGTTTTCAACTATCACTGGCTAAAAGCAACCTGCAAGATTCTTTAGAAATTTCAAGTATTGGCTATAAAACATATAAAATAAAAGTTCAAGATTATTTAGATAAAAAAGTGAAAAGTATAGTCCTAAAAGAGGATATTGTATCACTTTCTGAGGTTAAACTTTTAAATCCTAGTGCGTATGTTAAAAATGCTGTAAAAAAGGTTAAATATAATACGTTAAGTTCTAAACATCAGTTAAATATGATATACAGGCGCTCTTCTGTAGAAGATGGCAAAACCCGTTTTATGGTAGAGCATTATCTTAAAATATTAGATTATGGGCCTACGGTACCAAGTTTTGATGAAATGGAAATTGCAGAGCAAAGAAAATCTGCCGATTATCGATTCGTTAATAAAAAGCAACCTGTGCATACCGTAATTGTAATGGCTCAAATAGACCCAATAAGACAAGGTTTTTCATTAAAAGATTATGATTGGAGTAAAACAGGTGATACCTCTTATGATGGTGAAGATATTGTTATTATTTTAGGTAAAGAAAAGGACAATCCAAAGAAATTTATAAGGCTCTATATAGGTATTGATACTTACGGTATTTACAAAATGGAACTATCTAGATTAAATTCTCTTTTTCTTTATAAGAAAGATATTAATGGAAAATTAGTTTTGAGTTATCATAACAGAGACCCGTCTTTTCAGGGAACCATTAGTGAACAAAAAAGGAAACTTTTGAAGTTGAAAACTACAAAAGTAAAATGTGCTTACAGACATGAAGCCATAGTTTTAAGTGTGATTTCGGATAGAAATAAATTTGATATTGAAAATATAAATAGTAAGCGTAGCGATATGGGAGACTTTGATATAAAATACAATCCTACCTTTTGGGATACTATTAATTTGCCTCCCGAAACCGCATTTTACAAAAAAAGTGTAAACGATTTAGAATCTATTTATGGTGTGCCAATAGAAACACAATTTAATGCTGTAAATAAATAAATAAATAAATAAATAAATATAATATTTAAGCAATAATGCTAAGTTGATTATGGAGAATAAGCATATAACTTTGGGTGAGTTTATCATTGAAAATCAAAAACATTTTAAATACTCCTCTGGTGAACTTTCAAGATTATTAAATTCAATTAGATTGGCCGCCAAAGTGGTAAATCATGAAGTTGGAAAAGCTGGTTTGGTAGATATTATTGGGACGGTAGGAGAAACTAACATTCAAGGTGAAGATCAACAAAAATTAGATCTTTTTGCTAACAATGTTTTTAAAACAGCCTTAATTAACAGGGAAATAGTATGTGGTATTACTAGTGAAGAAGAGGAGGATTTTATTACAATTCAAGGTAAAACAAATTCACATAGAAATAAATATGTGGTATTAATTGATCCATTAGATGGGTCGTCTAATATTGATGTTAATGTAAGTGTAGGAACCATTTTTTCAATTTACAGAAGATCAACTCCTATGGGAATGCCGGTAAAAAAAGAAGATTTTTTACAAAAAGGAAATGAGCAAGTAGCAGCAGGGTATATAATTTATGGTACATCTACTATGTTGGTTTACACCACAGGACATGGAGTTAATGGCTTTACATTAAATCCTGCCATAGGGTCGTTTTATTTATCGCATGCCAATATGCGTTTTCCCGAAAATGGAAATACGTTTTCTATTAACAATGGTAATTACACCCATTTCCCTCAAGGAGTAAAAGATTATTTAAAATTTTGCCAAGCAGAAGAAGGAAACCGGCCCTATACTTATCGCTATGTAGGTTCGATGGTTTCAGATTTTCACAGAAATTTAATTAATGGCGGTATTTATATGTACCCTACAAGTTCTAAAAATCCAGAAGGAAAGTTGCGTTTATTATATGAGTGTAATCCTATGGCGTTTTTGACAGAACAAGCTGGTGGAAAAGCTAGTGATGGTTACATAAGAATTATGGATATAAAGCCGAGTACTCTACATCAAAGGTGTCCAATTTTTTGCGGCAGTAGACTTATGGTTGAGAAGGCAGAAACGTGTATGAAGAAATATTTGCTAGAGGAAACACCAACAGCTTAAACTTCAAAATTTGTGTATTTGTTTAAATTAGCATTTTTTATAATGCCTTCATTTTTATTGACTTGTAAATTATTTAATTTGTTGTTATTCAGATTATTGTGTGTTTGTTTTTTTCGTTATTGAAGACATATCACCTCTTATAAAAGCTATATTTCCCCGATTTTTTTTTCGTTCTTAGGTAATTTTGAATACCGATTTTTTTATTAGAAATTAATAAATTAAATGAGTTTATAAAATTACATGTAAAGATTTAGGAACGGTTTTTTTTTCAACTTTAAAAAAATAAATTTTATGGAAATATCAAATTTTGTTCAAATTGATGAGGATTCAAGAGAATCAAAATATCAACAAATTGTAAAATCAATAATTCATAATATTGCCATTGGAAATTTAGAAATGGATGAAAAAATTCCATCAATTAATAGTTTCAGTGAAGAGCTTTATGTCTCTAGAGACACCGTTGAAAAGGCGTATAATATTTTAAAGGAGCGTAATGTTATTTCATCAATTAGAGGTAAAGGATTTTATATAGCAAGAACCAAACTTATTTCTAAAATTAATATTTTGTTTCTTGTTAATAAATTGAGCTCTTATAAAATGAGAATTTATAACTCTTTCGTAAATGGTATGGGGGCTAATGCTCAAACCGATTTACATATTTATCATTGTGATGAAACGCTATTCTTAAATTTGTTAACCAAACATAAATCGTCTTATGATTATTATGTAATTATGCCTCATTTTAAAACAGAAAAGCTTCAGCATGTTAGTATGACTGAAACGGTATCTTTAGCTTTGAAAAAAATACCAGAGAATAAGCTTATTTTATTGGATAATGCATTGGAGAGTGACGAAAATCAGATTATTACGGTTTATCAAGATTTTGAGAATGATGTTTATACAGCTTTAAAGCTTGGGATTCAAAAATTATCCAAGTACAAGAGAGTAGTGCTTGTATATCCCAGAGAATCTGTTTATCCTTATCCAAGAAGAATTTGGCGTGGCATTGGAAAATTTTGTGGAGAATATCAATTTGATTTTGAAGTGTTGGATGAGATTTATGATGATATCATAATGAAAAAGGATGATTTATTTATAATCATTGAGGAGTCTGATTTAGTAAATTTTATAACACAGGCTAGAGAACAAGAATATGTGCTAGGAGAAGATGTTGGCGTTATTTCTTACAATGACACTCCTTTAAAGTCTCTTTTTGGAATTTCAGTTGTATCTACAGATTTTGATATTATGGGAGAAACAGCAGCTAAAATGATTTTAAACAAGGAGAGAGGGAGGTTTAAAGTACCTTTTAATTTTATTGATAGAGATTCAATTTAAATAATAAACACTAAGTGAATATATTTATGGCAATCAGTTTCGATCTTCATTATTTTATTGGCTTTGTTTTAATTTATATTTTTTTCTATAATATTGAATTAAAATTTTATTGAAATAAGCATGGTCTTGTTTTATAAATTTGGTTAAATGGCATACATAGAGTTACTTATATCAATATTACACATTAAGTTATTGTAATACAAAAGGCTCATAGGATTTTAAAACCTATGAGCCTTATTGTTTATCTAATATTTTTAGCTTTAAGCAAAAGCAAAAGCAAAAGCAAAAGCAAAAGCAAAAGCAAAAGCAAAAGCAAAAATGAATGTTATTGCTTTACAAAGCGAATAGTTTCTGTCGTATTGTTTTCAAACTTAGCTTTAAAAAGGTAAACACCTTTTGATAAGTTAGAAACATCAAATTCTTTTTGATTAGTAAATGTTTTGATTTCTTTACCTAACATACTATATATTTTTGCAGAAACTACGGCTTTAGATACACTAATACTCTTTGTTGCTGGGTTAGGATATAACTTAAAGTTAGATGCAGATACTATGCGATCAGTTGATAAAGTAGTACCTGATAGAATAGTGAAATAAGATTCCCATTCAAAATTAGTAGCGTCTGTATAATTAGTTACCCCAGTAGCAGTTGGCACAAATAATTGACCCCCAGAAATTGGAGCAGTAATACCACCAAAAGCAGTTGCATTTACGGTATTTGGAGCCGCATCTGCACCTAAGTATAAAGTTTTTAAAGCAGTACAATTAAGAAATGCATTAGGACTAAACGTTGTAATTGCAGTACCTGAGAAATCAACAGTTTCTAAACTTGTACAACCACTAAATGCACCTGTATATACTCTACTTGTTAGGGTATTGTTTTTAAGTGTAAAAGATGTTAAACTAGTACAATCTCTAAATAAATTCCTACCTGATTTACTAGCTGGAGTTCCTATACCACGTCCAAAATTAATGTTTGTTCCTGTTAAATCAATACTGGTAAGGCTGGTACAGCCCCAAAAAATAGCATCTTCAAATCTTAATAAAGAAACATCAACAGTAGAAGGAGCAAAAGTCACTGTAGTTAAATTAAGCAGTTCTCTAAACGCATTAACCCCTACAAGCTTTATACTTCCAGGTAACGAAATAGAAGTGATAATTTGGTCGTTGATCCCAGTATTATTATAAAAGGCACCACCTGCAATAACGGCAACGTTGTATTCTGTACTAGTAGCTGGGTCAGTTACTTTTTCTGGAATAACTAATGAGGCAGATTCCATTCCAGCAACAAAACCCTTGCAACTTACTTCGGTACCGTTCGTTTGAATAGAAAAGTTTAAATTTCCAGCAACAAAGTCTTGTGCAAAAGATTGTGTTACGCACATTACTAGTGCGGCAATGAATAGTAATTGTTTTTTCATAATAAATAGTTTTAGATTAATTGATAATTATTTTTTTTTCTTACTTGCTTTGATAATTTCTTTAGCTCGTTCATTACCAAAAGCTTTAACTAAAGCTCTATTGTATATTTTGGTTGCTTCTTGTCTTTTAGCTTTAAATTCTGGAGTCTCTTTATATTTTTGGTTAACTTGCTTTAAGTTAGATATGTGAACAAACTTAAATTCTTTGATTTTTTCGATCTCCTCTGTTGTTAATGTGATTTCTTTTTCTAAGTTTTGAACAAACCTAGCAGCACCTTTTCTTGATTGCTCATCATTTGGAGATTGTGCATTGACCATAATTGACATGCCAAATAAGAAATAAAGAGATAATAATACTTTTAAATATTTTTTCATAATAAAGAGTTTTGAATTAATATACTGTGTGTTATTAAGCAATAATACATTCAAAACCCCAAAATACCATCCTGTTGTTTCTGTGATAATAAAGATTATTTTGTTAGTATGTGTTTTAATTATAGTTGGTTGCGTAGGTTTTGTCGTGCTTGTTAGTTACATCAGTTTGGATAATTTTCTCTTTACAGGATACTTTGGTATTAATTTATACCTAAATTTAGCACAGTTGTTTAATTTTAAAATATCAATAAAAAATTGAAGAAATTTACTTTTCTCATTCCTTTCTTATTTCTGTATTCATCCATGTTTTCACAATGGCGGTTAAACCAGATAGCCGGCGAAGAAGGCTTATCTCATAACTCTGTAACAAGTATTATACAGGATAAAGGAGGGTATTTGTGGTTTGGCACTTTAAATGGAGTGAATAAATATGATGGTTACTCTATGAAACAATATCATTATGGTATTAATAATAAGGGGCTTAGTAGTAATGTAGTGTATAAGTTGTTTGAAGATAAAGCAGGTTATGTTTGGGTAGGAACAGGTGAGGGCTTGAACAGAATAAACCCAAATACAGATGAAGTTGATGTTTATTTTAAAGGAAGAGGAGAGCCTCGGTATGAAGGGAAAGTTAGTATTCAACAATCGAAATCTGGTATTTTCTTTATTAATGATTATAATGGAATAAAATTTTTTGAAATAGATGATCAAGGGAAATTAGAATATGAGTTTTTTTTAAGTAAATATGGAGGCTTAAACTTAAATATTCAAAATATAATTCCTTCTAAAAATGATAAATATTGGTTTTTTACACCAAATCAAAAAGTAAAGTTACATCAAGTTGATATAATTAGAGACGGTCAAACACCGCAATTAAGTATTGAATCTACCAATTATACAGATGCCTCATTTACTAAGGGGACTGTTGTGTTGGATATGTTGGAATATCCAAAGAATACCATTTGGATTATTAATAATAAACTTGAGCTATTAAAATTAAAAGTTGATGCAGATTTTAAGGTTACCGCATCCGAAAAAATAGAACTATATTCAACAATAAACTACGATGAATCGGAAGTTGTTCGGGGTGTAAGTATATGCAGTGATAACGAAGGCAGAATATGGATTGCGGGTAATAAATTACTTCTGAATTTTGATACCGAATCTGGAGTAATTAATGACCTATCTAGAAATAATCAATTAAAATCCTTGATAGGTAGTCAGGATATCCGAGACATCTTTATTGATAATTCTAATATAGTTTGGCTATGTACTTTAGATTTTGGGTTGTATAAAATGGATTTAGATAGCCACACGTTTTACAATTCTACCGAATATTTAAATTCTAATCAATCCTTGGAGTTGTTCAGATCGCCGATAGTATCTATGTGTGAAGATCTTAAAGAAAATATTTGGATAGGTACTAGAGACGGTATAATTAAAGCTTTTCATAAAAGCACTTTAAAGGATGAGACAGTAACTAAACCTAAAACCCCCATAATATATAGTTCTTCAATTAATAAAGAGAAAATAAATAAGCCATCTGCTTTGCCAGAAGTTAAGCGATTAATGAGTGATAAAGAAGGGGCTATTTGGGTGGGCGCCTTAAATGGTTTATTTAAGATTGAATTTGAAGAGCCATCTCAACAGTATAAAATTAAAGAAATAGAGGACATAAAAGACAACCTTGGTAATAAAATAAATAGTCGTGTTTTTGCAATAGAAGAAGATAGAAACGGGGCTATTTGGTTTGGGGCATGGGAAAATGGCTTGATGAAACTAGTTTTTAATAAAGCAAATAATGCCTATCAAACCGTGAACTATAGAATGTCGAGTAGAGATTCTACAAGTTTATCTAATAATAATATAACCGATATCGTAGAGGATAACCATGGAAATCTTTGGATAGGAACCATTAAGGGCCTTAATAAATTGAAACGTTCTAAATCGGGAAATGTAACTTTCGAGAAATTTTTTAATCATCCCTTAGATAATAATACTTTAAGTAGCGATCATATACTCGATATTCATCAAGCTAAAAACGGGGATCTTTATATTGGAACTTATGGCGGCGGTTTAAATCGCTTAAGTTATTCAAATACGGGCAAGGTCGAGTTTACTCGTTATAACGTGGAAAATGGTTTACCAAATGATGTGGTATCACAAATAAGAGAAGATTTTGAAGGAAATATATGGTTAATGCATATTAGGCAAATTTCAAAATTAAATCCTACTACCGGTGCTTTTATACATTTCGAAAGAAAAGATGGATTTAATGTAGACCAATTTATGGGAAATGCTATGGAGTTTACATCTTCTGGAACAATGCTTTGCGGGGGTGTTAATGGTTTTACATTTTTTCAGCCAAATAATTTAACGGTTAATACTAAAAAGCCACAGATAACGATTACCGATTTTAAACTTTTTAATGAATCTGTTCAGGTTAATCAAAAAGTTGATGGACAAATTCTATTGACGTCAGGTATAAATGATACCAAAAAAATAGCGTTACCTTATAATTTGAATTCTTTTGAATTTGTTTTTTCGAGTATGCATTTTTCTAGCCCCAAAAAAAATAGATATAAATTTATTTTGGAAGGGTTTGAAGATAAATCACAGGCTTCTGTAATTCGGGAACGTAAATTTGCATCTTATACAAACATACCTCCAGGTAATTATGTTTTTAAGGTTTACGGTTCAAATAGCTCGGGTGTTTGGAGTGATTCCCCTAAAGAAATTGCCATTACAATTGCTCCTCCATGGTATTTTACAAAATTAGCTATTATCACTTTTATAGGAGTTAGTATATTAATTATATATGTTGTTTTTAAGGTGCGTTTACATCAAGTGCAACTAAAAAATAAACTTAAATTAGATAGTGCGCTTTATGAAAAGTCTGAAGAAATAAACCAAATGAAACTTCGTTTTTTTACCAATATTTCTCACGAATTAAGAACACCATTAACTTTAATCATTGGGCCACTTGAGCAGATTATGAAAGGGAGTAATGATGTAGAATATTTGCAGCGTTTAAACGCTATAATGTATAAAAATTCAACACGTTTGTTACGCTTAATCAATCAATTGCTTGATTTTAGGAAAGCAGAATCTAGTAATATAAATTTAGTAGTAGAGCAGAGCGATTTGGTAAGCTTTTTGGAAGAAATACATCGTGCTTTTCAAGAAATAGCTAAAGAAAGACAAATAAAATTTACTTTTAAATCAAGCGAAAGTTTTATTGATGCATGGTTTGATAACGATAAAATTGAAAAGATAATATATAACCTATTATCCAATGCCTTTAAATTTACGGCCCCAAATAAAAGCATTGAGTTAATCTTAGAAACAGAAATTATTAATAATAGAATGGATGCTGTTATTAAGGTTGTGGATCAGGGTATAGGGATACCTCAAGAGGAACTATCAGGTATTTTCGAAAGGTTTTATCAAGTTAATAAGGAAAGTAATGCTATACAAGTTGGGTCTGGGTTAGGGCTAGCGTATACAAGAAGACTTACTGAAATTCATAAAGGAAAAATTAGTATCGATAGTGTTATTGAAAAAGGAACCACAGTGTCTGTTGCTTTTCCTATTTCTAAGGAGGATTATGAAGTAGATTCTATACTGGAATTGCAACCAAAACAATATGATTTTAGTTTTGTAAAGAATGAAGTTAAGGATTTTAAAGACATGCTTACAGAGTCGTCTAAGGTGATTAAAACGGTGAAACACGATAAACGAACTCAAACTATTTTGGTAGTAGAAGACAATAAGGATCTAAGGGAATATTTATTTGAATACTTTCAAAATTTCTATAAAGTATTAACCGCTTCAAATGGAGAAGAGGGATTAAAAATAGCTCTAGATTTGGCCCCCGATTTAATTATTTCAGACTTAATGATGCCTAAAATGACAGGCATAGAAATGTGTAAAAAAATTAAAAATAATTTAACAACTAGCCATATTCCAGTGATAATACTCACTGCTAAAGCGGGTATAGAAAACGAAAAAGAAGGCTTGGGAACAGGTGCAGATGAATTTGTTTTAAAACCATTTAATATGGAAGTATTAAGACTTCGTGTTAATAATATTTTAAGAACAAAACAACAATGGGCAGAAAAATTTAAAACAAAGTCTACGTCCTCTTCTTGGAAAGAATTATCCAGTAAATTAGATAAAGAGTTTTTAAAAAAATGTTTAAAAATAATTAAGAAAAATATTGACAATTCCGGTTATTCTTCAGAAAAATTTGCGTCAGATATGGGTATGAGTCGCTCTGCGCTTTTTAATAAAATTAAGTCAATTACTGGGGTGTCAACAACAGAGTTTATTAGAACTATTAGAATAAAGCGAGCAGCAAACCTTATTAAGTCTGGGCGCTATTCAATAACAGAAATCGTTTTTATGGTTGGTTTTTCAGATCCTAAATATTTTAGAACTTGTTTTAAAAAACAATTTAAAAAAACGCCTAGTGAATTTCTTAAATTTTTCAGGGATAAAAGCTAAATATAGATTTTAGAATGAATTTAGCAGAAAGGATATTGTTTTATATCTTACATCATTATAGTTTGGAAAGTAGTTCTTTAAATTAATGAATTAAGGAGGCTATGGTAAGGAAACTAATGGTATGATTAACAATTTTGCTATTATTTCGAGTAACTCTTGTAATTGATCTAATCAGATTAGGGATGTTTTATTATGAGTATGTTTCATCTTTTATTTTTTTAATGGTCTGTTTTTTTATTGATTTTGTATGGCTGTAACAGAATTTAGAGTTAGGATTTGGAGATAAAATTTAACATTGATTCAAAATTCACTTTAAAACAGCAATTTTCATCAATAACCATTCCAGCACATTCCCCTACATTCCGTAAAAACTTCATTTCGAGAAAAGCCCTTCATTAAAAAGTCTTGGCCATAATCCTCTCTTTTGACTTTTCATTACGTTTATCCTTTCCGCTCCGCTGGAAAGTAACACTTCATTTTCAAGTAAAAAGCGTGAATCAAGTCCGCTTAACAGGATAGACGTATTTGTCATTTTGTTCCACTTCCTATGATTTGGTATTTCACAAAGCATTTAGATTCACATCCTGAGACACAACTGCTATACCTTTTTTTGACAGCAAAATAACAACATTCAGTTTTGAACGACAGCATAACCAGGCTCACTTCGACTGCGCTCAGCGCAGGCTACTCTCGCACTTTTTATATGTCTTCACAAAGCTGAATATCGAAAAAACTAAGCAACAAAAAGAAGGTAACAGCGGTGGCTCTATGGGAAGTAAATCTAAAATGAATCTTATGAAATTTTACAAAATCAATAAAAAGGAAGCGAAACAAAAGTTAAATAAACAAAAGAAGGAAAACGCTCTGGATATAATAAGTAAATCAATAACAAAGCCTTTCTGAAGGGTTCAGATAGGTCAATATTAATCTTTAAATTTTTTAATTATGAGTACTCTAAAAAACAAAGTACAGTTAATTGGCAACGTAGGAAACGCGCCAGAAATCACTAACCTTGAAAGTGGAAAGAAAGTTGCTAAATTTTCAATGGCTACAAATGAATTTTATAAAGATTCAGAAGGAGAGAAGCAACAAGACACCCAGTGGCACAATATTGTAGCATGGGGAAAGATTGCCGAAATCGTTGGGAAATACGTTGGCAAAGGGAAAGAAGTAGCCTTAGAAGGGAAATTAACTTCCCGGGCTTATGAAACCGCAGCCGGAGAAAAAAGATACGTTACCGAAGTGGTCGTAGATGAAATTTTGCTTTTGGGAATTAAAGGCGATGACGCTACTGAGTAGTTAGAAATTAAAAGAGAGCGTTCCTGTGGAAAGTGGCGCTCTCTTTTTCATTATTAATCTTATTAAATAGAAATACAATGAATGATAAAGTTAAAAAAATAAAAGCCGATTTGCAACATTTTTGTGGTACAGAAATGTTCTTTAAAATCCCATTAATTGGAACTTGTTTTACCGATGGGTTACAATATTTAGCCAAAGAGGCAGAATGCTATTGGTTGATTACAGATGCTTCAGTGATAGCAAAAAGTTTATCAAAGCGAAGCTCTTTTATTACCATTGATTTTAAAAGACTTTCTGAAAAAGAACGGTTAGAAAAGCAATGTGAAGCTATCATTAATTATAGTGATGGGAATGATAAAATTTTTGAAACGCATAGATATAATGTAACCGATTTTCCTTTGGATGAATTGCGATTATTTTTTGTAGATAATACGCTAATGCTTCCGAGTGAATATTAAAAAAAGGGTTATGGAATATCTTTTGGAAGTAGAAACTCTAAGAGGTAGTATTCTTACAACTATGTTTAAAACTTTAAATCTAATTTAAAATCAGGGCCTTTAATTTTTTAAAGGTCTTTTTTTGTTCTGTTATTTTAGATTCTGCAATAAATTTCGAGGATTTCTAACGATACTTTTAAACTTGAGTTGAAACATTCTTAAAAAAAATAATTTCAATTCGTATTCGAGTAAAAGCCATTACATTTTTGGATGTAATGGTATTTTTTTTGTCCAGCGAAGCTGGACGAAAAGGAATAGCAAGAGGGTAACACGCTAGCGCGATGTTTCAATTTTTCGTTTTCATAATTCACTAGTGAAATCAGTAGTTTAGAGAGATTGAAGGTTTTAGTTAATAAAATTTCAGCATCAGTTTTTCTGAAAAAACCTTCGCAACCCAATAAAAACGACAAATTTTTTCAGAAAAAATGGATAAAGGATTTGAAAAAGAGCGATTTGAGAAGCTTGGAATTAAAGCTTCAGTAGCAGAGCGTTTTCGAGGGTTTTGTAAAAAGTTATCAAAATCTCAATCTATGACACTGCTTTTGATGCTTGATTTTTTTGAGGATAATGGTATTTCGCCAAATGAAACTTTAGGTCCAAATATGCAAACATTGGAGAGTGAAATTAAGAAACGAATTAACGCAGTAATAGCTATTATAAAAGACATTGAGAAAAATCACGATAAGCCTACAACGGCCATGTTGCAATCTTTGTTTATGGAGTTTGAACCTAAAGAAAAGAAACTCATTTTGGAAAAGGAAGTCAAAGAAAAGAAAGTACAGTTTGTAGAAAAACCAGATACTAATACTTAATTATAGAATTATGTATATCACAATCACGGCTCAAAAATTAGGTGGGAATTATTCACAAAGTTCTGCGGATTTTGCTGAGTATTTAGAGAAGGAGAATCAAGGTTTAGAGCAAGAAGACTTGGAGCTTTTTTTTAATCAATATGGAGATGAAATTGAAGCCAAAGATGTGGTCAAGGAAATCGATGGTAATACTGCAAAACTCAAAAAGAAAGAACCAAAATTTTATTCAATTACTGTTAGTCCTAGTAAATATGAATTAAGTAAACTGAAAAACAATTCCGAAGATTTAAAAAAATATACTAGAGCAATAATGCATGATTATGCCAGGTCTTTTAATAGAGAGATTAATGGTAAGCCGATAACCGTTGACAACATAAAATATTTTGCAAAAATTGAACATCAAAGAACATTTAAGGGCACAGATAAACAGGTAAAAGAAAACCAACCTTTTGCCACTAAAATACTTCAGCTAAAAAGTGATATTCGAAAAATAGAGAATAATCAATTGGATGGAAATATAATGAAAATGAAATCGCAAATAATCAAACTTGAAGCTGAAGCACCACACCAACAAAACGGAAAACGGATTGTTCAAGGGATGAAAAAATCGGGTAATCAAAGTCATATTCATATTATCGTGAGCAGAAAGGATGCATCAAATACTGTGAGTTTATCACCAGGATCAAAATATAAGGCTTCAGAAGTGATGATGAATGGAAAACTGGTAAAGCGAGGATTTGATAGAGATTCATTTTTTACAAAAGCAGAAAACACTTTTGATAAAACGTTTGGTTACAAACGCAACTATGCAGAATCTTATAAATCGAAGAAAGATTTTATTAAAAACCCAAAACAGTATTTCATTACATTATTAGGTTTGCCTGCAAGTGAAAAAGCAATTGCTTTTAATATACTTTCCAAATCTGGCTTTCCAATATTAAGTATTCCAACGAGTCAAACTCAGATGGCGTTAAAAACAATTAGAGCATTAAAACGAGGCGTCGATGTGGCAATCAAATCCGGTTCAATAGGTGTGTAATATGGAAATAAATGTATTAACTTTTACGATAACGGTTTTGATAGGAATCAGCCTTCTCTTTAGTTTGTTTTTTAAAATGATTAAGTATGCTTATATAGTAAATCTAATATTGACGTGTATTTGTTTGGGAGTTCTTTTTAAACAGCAGTTTATTTTATACAGTTGGACTTCAATAATCTTATATTTTGCATGTCCTTTATTCTTAATTAATACAGTGCTCTATGTTTTTCTTCATGAAGATGATAGTGGCTTAGATCCTAGAAATAAGTATCAAGTTCATTTCAAAATAAAGCATGGGGTTTTTAAGGTAAACAATGTTAAACGAGGTGTTTCAATAATTGGTTCTGCTGGTAGTGGAAAAACAGAAAGTGTTATTTATAATTTCCTCCTACATTTTAGTAATTATAGGTTTTCTGGAGTAATTCACGACTATAAGAATTTTGAACTTACAGAAATAGCATTCCCTTTATTTGAAAAGAATGAAATTGATTTTCGTGTGATTTCATTCGATAATATTTATGATCGCGTGAATCCTATTGCTCCAAGATATATGGTCAACGAAGAAAGCGTAAATGAGGTAGCAAGGGTGCTTATAGAAAACCTACTGGAGCATAAAGAATCAGGTAGTTCTGGTGCCGGTAAATTCTTTAATGATGCAGCTGAAGGTTTAATAGGGGGATTAATTTGGAAACTAAGAACTTCATATCCTAAATATTGCACATTACCACATCTTATCGCTATTTATCAAATTTTGGACACAGATAGTCTTATTGCTTTTTTAAGTACAAATACGACATCTAGAGCTATGGCAGATGCATTTATTAGTGGTAAAGATTCTGATAAGCAAACAGCAGGAGTAAAAAGTACATTGGCAAATGCGCTTAAAAAAATAAGTACACAAAGCATTTTTATGGTGCTTTCTGGAGATGATGTTTCGTTAGATGTAAATAGGCAAGAGCTACCATTAATAATTTCGGTGGTAAATAATCCAAAATATGAAACAGCTTATTCTCCAATAATTGCTACTATAATTCATACCATAACAAAACAAATGAGTGTTAGAAATTCCAATCATTCATTTTTAATGATAGAAGAAGCGCCTACTATTCGGTTGTTAAATATGCATCGTATTCCTGCAACTTTAAGAAGTTATGATATATCCACAATTTATGTGATGCAGGATAAAATTCAGAATGATATGATGTATGGAGATAAAGCCAGTCGAGCCATTTTAAGTAATTTGTCTTATCAATTTTTCGGAAAAGTGAACGATCCTGATACTGCAAAATATTATGAACGTTTCTTTGAAATAGTAAAAAGTGAAACCACAAGTGTTAATAGGGGGTATAACCTTAATTTTGATACACGTGTCACTACTGGAGAACGTGAAGTTGCAAAGATTAGAGCAGATGTTTTTTTTCGTTTAAAACAAGGTGAATTTGTTACGTTTGCCGATGGTAAGGATAAAAAAGTACAATTTAAGCTTCCCAAAATAGAAAAGCGATTACCAACAAAACAACAAGACTATTCTGAAGCTGACTTGCAAGCTAATTTTGATAGAGTTTATGAAGAAGTAAAGTCTATATTCAAAAATTAATATCAGTATCTTTATATCTTAATTAGATCATTTCAATTTCCATGACCGAAACCAATCGCATAGAATACAAACAAGAACTTACCGAAGGATTAGAAAAAGAAGTCATTGCTTTTCTAAACTATCGTGAAGGTGGCATTATCTATATAGGTATCGATAAAACAGGAAATACTTATGGTTTGGCAGATTCAGATAGCGACCAATTAAAGATAAAAGACCGGTTAAAGAATAATATTAAACCATCGGCATTAGGCTTATTTGATATTGTTAGTGAAGAACATGAGGGTAAGGATATCATAAAAATCATTGTGGCAAGTGGACCAGAAAAACCATATCATTTAAGAAAATATGGTATGAGTGAAAAGGGGTGCTTTATGCGAATTGGAACCGCTGCAGAACCAATGCCTCAAAAAATGATTGATATGCTATTTTCTAAACGTACTCGAAATTCCATAAGTAAAATTAGAGCAGCTATACAAGATTTATCTTTTAGCCAACTGAAAATATATTATGAAGAATCAGGCTATAAACTAGGTAGCGCATTTGCTAAAAATTTAGAACTTTTTACTGAAGATGGCACATATAATTATGCAGCTTATCTTTTGGCAGATAAGAATAGTACCTCTATTAAAGTTGCTAAATATTCTGGTACGAACAGGACAGATTTAATAGAAAGCAATGAGTATGGTAATGAATGTTTGGCAAAGGCAACTAAACAAGTCATAGATAAAATTGCTGTAGAAAACAGAATGACTACAAAAATTACTTCAAAGGAGCGAGAACAAAGCTATCTTTGGAACCCTATTGCATTGCGTGAAGCTATTATTAATGCGTTTGTACATAATGATTATACCAATGAAGTACCGCCCAAGTTTGAGATTTTTTCAGATAGAATTGAAATTACATCTGCTGGAGGTTTACCTGAAGGATTGAGTCGACAAGAATTTTTTGAAGGGTTTTCAGTCCCTCGTAATAAAGAACTGATGCGGATATTTAAAGACTTGGAGTTAGTAGAACAATTGGGTTCTGGTATTCCACGTATTTTAGATCACTATGGTAAAGAGAGTTTTAATTTTTCTGAAAACTTTCTTAGAATGACTTTTGTTATTAAAGAACTTACTGCTAAAGTTGATGATAAAGTAGACAATGAAGAAGTTGGTCTAATAGGTGGTCAAGAAGGTGGTCTAATAGGTGGTCAAATAGGTAGTGTAATTGATGAAGAAAGAAATAATGAAATAGATGCTTTAGAAGAATTAACTCTTAGACAAAAAGAAATTCTTAAAATGATAGCATCTGATAGTAGAATAAGTCGTTCTGGTATTGCTGAAGTTCTACATATTAACGAATCAGCTATTCAAAAACACCTTAATAATCTTAAAGAAAAAGGGTTTTTAGAACGTATCGGTGGAACTAGAGGTTATTGGGAAATAAAGTTGTGAAAACCATAAAAACTATTTAAAAAGGTGCTTTTTCTTTAGGATTTCTAACCGTAACTTTCCATACACCATCTTGCTTTACCAATTTAAAAATGCCTGGTGTTTTATCATAAGAGGTCGAGTATTTTACCCAAGCGACATTACCTTCAGTAACTTCATCGATCAGTTCAAAATTTGATTCTGAGCCTTTGGGTTTGGCAAACATTTTTTGAAGGTTGGAAAATGTGGCAAAACCTTCAGGTGTTGTATGCTTTTTAAGTGTGACTTCTTTGCCTTGATAAAAGCTTTCTGCAACGATTTCTGCTACCGAAGCAGGATCTGAATTCGTTGTTCCAGCACAAGAAATAAATAAGGCTACAAGTGAGTAAAAGGTTATTCTTTTCATAATGTTATTAATTTGGGTTATTGATATATTTATGTGATACTTTCATTTCAATATTTCGTTCGCCATCTTTCTCGTTTAATTCTATAATGACCCTTCTTTCATTAGATAACGAAAATTTAGGCATAACATATATAAGTCTTACCGTTTCATTTACCACAATTTTAGAAGGCAGATGATGTTTAAAAATAGGCTCTTTATACAAACGTTGTAAAGATTTTCGTTTCCCTTTTTGTCGCGTTTCAACGGAAAGGTTCAAGAAATTTAAATCATAGTCCAAAGTAGAATTATTTCTAATTTGAATAACGAAGTAGAGCTCTTCTTTATCAAAAACAATATTTTCAAGTCTCATGACAATACCATTATTTCGTCTTGTATGTCTTCCAAGATATTGTCTTCCATCAAGAAGATAAGAGCAGAATTTTTGATAATAATACGAGCTGTTATCAATACTTTTTTCAAAAATTTCAGGCTGAATCGAGTCTTTAAATTTCGGTTTTTCATTCCCAATACTACCTGTCATCGGGATAAAATAATTAAGTTTTGAAAGGTGCGCTTTATACCTTACAATATACGAAAAAATCGAACCATTTGTATTGATTACTAGTAGATTACTTTCTTTTCCTTGTTTGGCTTGCAGTAAACCGAAATATTGCTCTTTTTCTCGATTGTAAGTGAATACAAAATTTTCTGAACCTATTATGCCTTGACGTATAGGCTCAGGAAAAAAGAGCGCGACATTTTTGGTGTCGTTAGCATAAATGGTGTCAAGAATGTTTGTTGTTTGCGCATTCATAGAAGCGAAAACAATAATTAGAGTCAAAATGCTGATATACTTTTTCATAAGAGTGCGTTTTTAAATACCCATTATGGGTCATAATTTTGGTTTTAGAATAAGTTTATAATTGTTTAATACGGTAACCTTTACATTTCGATTACTACGTCTAAGTACCTTTGTGATGCCACCAACTTGCGGAACAGTTGGGATATTGATATCGCCAATAACATCGTCCAGAACTTCACTCGTCGCTTCAGCTCTAAAGTTGTTTTCTACATAAATACCTTCGCTACCATCTTGTAAATCGAAAGCTTTGAGTTTTGTGGGATGATGATTGATATTTTCAATTTCAATTAAAGCACGATTGGGTTGAAAGCTGATGAAACCAAATACAAGAGTGTTCTTGGGCATTAGTTTACTGTTGATTGTTGCAGCTTTGGTGAGTCGCATTCTCAATCTGGTATTTGCCTTTACAATTTGGTCGCCATCAACAACCACGTAAATGGTGGCATCTGTATTATCGATAATAGAAAGTTCATTGGGTTTTGGTGCAGCAGCAAAGAAGAGTTGATGTTCCAGACCTAATTCTTTAGCTTGAATTTTAAGTTCTCTAAGTATTTCTGAAGAATCAATTTCTATAGGTTGCTTCTTTTCGATTTTCTTCTGTCCGAAGTTTTGATATTTTTTATCAGAGTATTGAATTTTACCTGCATTATAGATACTATCTACAATACGTTTCTTTTCACGTTCTAGAAGATCAGGGTCGTAATAGCCTAAAGAATCAATTAATTTTTCATCATAGATGCTGGGTGCATTGTTCTCACGCACTTCCTTTAAATCATTAAGTGCGTCCAACTTAGAATCGTACTCTTTTTGATTTTCTTCTAAGTCCGGTATCAAGGTCTGTTCAAGGTTGTCATTCTCGCTTTCATCATCGCCCATTACCATCACGGAATAGGAAATCAGGAATATGAAAACAATAGCCAATACTGCTATAAATACGATTTTATTCTTTTCTACTTTCATCACTTAATTTTTTTAGAGTGTTTTCGAAATAATTTGTAATTAAGAGACCATGTGGATTGTTAGGAAAGTTACGGTCAACCATGATTAGGTTTCCGGTGGAAACCAATTCGTAAGTGTCTATTATTGTACCTCTGTTGATTTCAAAAATGGTCGTTGTGGTAAAACTATAAGAGCCATTATTCTCTGTTATCTGAGAATCGATGCTCAGCACTTTTTGAATTAAGGAATATTGCAATAACCGATTATAGACACCATCAGCTTTTTTCTGGCGATATAGGTTATCAATGGAACTATTGCCCAACCAAAGTGCTTTTTTCAGATTCTTTTCATAGTTGCTTGCATCGATATTATAGAAGTAATTATGAAACAGTTCTAAATGTGCCAAAACTTCTACTTTAAAATTTTCTTTTTGGCTGACAAGTTTCAACGGAATGATGCTACCATCTGTATTAATAGCAAATACACTATTCATCGCATTTTTATTCGTATTAAATGCCATCCAAACTGAAAAAGTACTAGATAGCAATGCGCAAACAACGACAGCCAAAACAATAAATCGATTCAGATTTAGTACGTTGTATATGTTTTTGTAAGGTGTTTTCATTGTGATTTGAATTAGCTTGTAAACAATCTGAGTGTAAAAGATGTAGCGCGTTTGTATAACTTGAATTTCAGGAATACGATAAAGCCTATCGAGCCTAATTGCACCACAGGTGCAAAAAAGCCCTGGCTAAAATCAGTACCAAACAAGTTGGTCCAGAAATTGGTGTTAATTTCAGTATAGATGGCGTTGACAAATACATTGACCAGAAAAAATGCTGGCACTAACATATAAACAGCTGCATAAAGTTTAAAAAATGTGTAGGCAAGTGATCGGAATTTTTCAAAAACAGCAAGACTTATAATCAATGGGAAAAACGCCTGCATAATGCCTAAAAGAAAGAAGCGTTCAGCTAAAAACAACGGATAGATAAACAGATCTAGAATCCATAAAAATAGACTCACTATGAAAGCAAGAATTTTGAATCCGTATAGAGGTGTTATCAAAGCTTCATAAAGTAATGCCATAGCAGCTTGCGCTGCTTCTATAAAATTCACCTCTTCTTCAATAGGAATATCCTGCATCTGTAAAGGCAATAAAGCTGGTGCGGTACCTCTATATTGTCCTTCAACTGCAACAAGAATACTGTCAAAAAAAACTAAAATCTGTGTTGAAAATATAACCAGGAGTACAACAGCAAAATTCTTTGCGAGTTCGCCAGGACTTAAACCCCAAGAATAACCATCTTTATCAGCAATCCCTTCATTGTATTTCTTCAGAATATTGACTAGAAAAAACAACACAGCAAGCGTTTTCATACCTGCAATGGTATATTGCGAAAAACTGCTGTTTTGTATGGTTTGAAATACTGTATCGATATATTCCAACCCAATTCCTAAAAGAATGGATGCGGTCATTTCTAATAGTTTGTTTCGCGATTATTAACTTTATCCTGCATTTTTCTGAAAGAAATAATGTCTCTGTATCGTTTTGTTTTTGTCTTAATACTTGAAACCATTTCTTTTGATTCAAATTCTTTTTCTTTTAGGACTTCTGCGCGTTCAGCGTCTGTCATTTTAAGATTATCGCTAGATAAGATTTCGCCCATAAATTCAACGGTGTCCAATGAATTCTGGACTATAGCATCGAACGATTCTGCAATTCTTGTAATTTCTTCAGGTTTTATATAAGGCGAGTTCAAAATGTCTTGCAAATCATTTTGCATAACCTGAATAAGACGTTGATTGTTTTGTGCAATATTCTCAACAGCTCTAAGTTGTTGTACCTCACTAGATACTTTTTCTATGGCTTCTTTTGCATCCTTTAGGAATTGTACAGACTTAATCATTTGAGCTGTCTGTTTACCAGATTCCACAAGTTGCTTTACCAAACTGATAAAATTGGTATTGTCATAAGTGGGCATGCCTTGGGCGTTAGAAACGCTAGGCAATAAAAGGGCAACACTAAAGATTATCCCGATTACTACTGTTTTAATTTTTGTTTTACTCACAGCAAATCTATTGCTGAAGTGTTCGTGATTTTTTTTTAAAAATTTCATTGCTTTTAATTTTTAGATGTGAATTCTTTTATGGCCAATTCCATATTTTGGCTTTTTTCATAAATGGCCATTATGGCCTCGTTTTCTTGTCCATCGGTTAGATAGGCTGCGTACACTTCTTTCGGTACTTCTAGCCTAAAAATGTTGCTTTCCTTTCCGATTTTGATGAACATTTCAGTGTACTTTCTTGGACCAGAAAGGTTGTTTTTAATAGACTTTAATTGATTTAAATCGTGGCTAGATAGGTTCAGCCTTTTAACCAGTTGGTCATAACCTTTTTCGTTATTTAAACTGTAGATAACTTGTGTGTTTTCTAAGATGCTTGCTGATGTAGAGTTATTTGGAAGTTGATTTATGGATTGCAGTATAATTCCAATAGCGCCATTCTGTTTCCGTATGGCTTGGTAGTAGAACTCTACACTTTCAAGTACGTTTTCAAACTTCAATTGTTTGGCAAACTCATCGAATAGTATGATGCCCTTTTCAGCTCTGTTTTTCCAAATGGTTCTCTGAATGGCTGACTTTATGAGCTTCAACATTACGGACAAGATTTCCTTATTGTCCTTTACTTCGTCCAGTTCAAAAACAATCAGTCGTTTATCTTCAATTTTATAAGTTTGGTCTTCGCTGACTTCAAATAGAAAACTATATAGACCATCGCCAACATACTCAGACATCACATGCAAGAAGCTTGTGACATTAAAGTAGTCGGGATGGATTTTTAAGGTGCTCAGAAGATTTTCCTGATGCTTTTCTATAAAGTTGTAATAGCCTTCCAATGAATGGTTTTCTGAAGTGCTATTGTAATAATGGCGCAGTATCTTTTTAACGGAAACCGATTGCGCCTTGGTCACTTTTAAATCTGAAGCAAACAATTCAAAAAGAAAGACCGATAAATCTTCAAGTCGTTCAGGTGTTAAATCTTTTACACCACTAATGTAAAAGGGATTGATACCTAGGTTTTTACCACTTTCGTATCGTAATACGGTATATTTTTCAGGATAGAGTTTTGCGAATTTGGTATAAGAACCACCCAAATCTATAATAACTAAGCGAACACCACTTTCAAAATATTGGCGCAGAATGTTATTTGCCAAAAATGATTTGCCTTCGCCTGTTGGTGCGAAAATGGCAAAGTTTCGAGCTTTGATGCGCTTCTTTTTTTCATCCCAAACATCTTTTAATACTGGAATGTTATGTTCTCTATCATTAAAGATGATGCCAGTTTTATCTGATTTGTAGTTGGTGTTATTTAAAAACAAGCAAAGCGCATGCTTTAAGTCTGTTACATATAAATCATTGTTTGAGAAATTAGAAGAGAAGCAACAGTAGCTATTTAGGATGTAATTTTTACGTTCCTCGCCTCTTGGATAGTATGGAATGATATCCAATTCTTTGAATTCCGTCTTGATTTTGGAAGTTATTTTATCTAGTTCTTTCGCATCTTTAGACCAATACACAATATTGAGATGACCACGTATGATTCGTGAATTATCATCTGCATTGATTTGGTCCAAAATGTGTTGAATTTTCCCAAGAACCACCTTATTCTGTGAACCAAAATTGGAACTCTTATTGAGTTCCTCTATTTTCTTATCTAGTAGCTTGCGCCATTTCTGTTTGTCATCCAAATAGAGAATCTGGTTGACAATATGATTTTCATTAAGTGTTAGTCCTAGTCCATCAATAAATCCTTGATGAAATACAAAATCGTCTGAGGTAAATTTTTCATTGGTTTTGCTACTTTGTACGTTTTCGCCAAAGCATAATTCGCTGTTGATGGCGAGCGCATCAAAATGGTTTTCGCCAATATTGATGCTTTTCTTTTCCAATAAAATATCGGTATCAAATCCCTCATTGAAACCATTGAAATAACTACTTGTTAATTGCTGAATATCTTCTGATTTTAGTGGCAGAAATTCTATTTTTCTACTATTATTTATAAAAGAAACCGAATCGTTTACAGAATTACCGAAGCTCTTAATGTTATCATCCAATTCTTGTACAATTCCCTTTGAAATTTTCCTGAAGGGATTAACGTATTTCGGATTGTTAAGTGCTTTATTCTTAGTTAAAATGAAGAACAAATAACATTTGTGTTCTATGTGTCCGCGACCCTTAAAATGCTCGTGTGTGGCTTTTTCTAAAAAGGTGGTGTTTGGAAGTTGTTCTGAAGCATACGTTTTTTTTAGGTAGATGTCTTGTTTATGGACAACAGTTCCAATAGGTAGCGATTTCAAAGCTTGAAACCATGCTCCATGCATATCCTCAAAATCCTTTTCGGACAAGGAATAGATTTCTGGCAGATTCCCTTCATAGCATAAAACCACATTGCCATTATTGGCAAATACGATATGGTCTTGAATATCTAAAATGGGTTGATATGCTGAAATATTAATCTTGTTCATAATCGAAGCCGGAATTTCTTTTGTTACTTATTATTCTTGGGAAAGGCGTTGCCATCTGAAAAAGCTGAGGGTTGTGGGTTATTCTCGTTAGTGCAACATATAAAGCAGCATTGAAAACCAGTATGCCGATTATTAATCCGAAGCTGAAAGAAAAAATGATAATTAATAATGATGCAAGAATAGAAACCATCATTAAGGCAAACAGGGAAATCGGCAATCCAAAAATGACTGCCCGTTTCCTAATGTTTTTATAGGCTTCGTACTTTTTCATACAGCTTTTCTAATAAAGCCCTCGATGAGGGTCATTATACAACTATAGTTATTAAGTAAGTGAAGATGCCTACCACAGCACCAGCGATGAGCACAAATACTAAAACACGAGTAATCCCTTTTTTAAGGTCTGCGTTTTCGCCAAAGAAATGACCAGCATTAAATAGAAATCCCACAAGAAAAATGACACCTAGAATGATTGGGAAAATGGTTCTGATGGTATCAGAAACATCATTAACGGAGTCTTCAATACCACCAATCTGAGCAAAGCTTGTGGCTGTTGCCAGTAAAAATGTGAATAGCGTAAACATTAATTTTTTCATAATTGCTAGATTTAGCCATTTATGGATGGAATCGAAATGGCAGGTTTTGATTAATATGTTATGAAATCTATTACGAAATGAAGCTGACGGAAGAAAATCTCTAAATTTTAACGCTAAGGGGTGTTAAATTTTTGAAGATTGTTAAGGAAGTGGTTGATTTCTTGAATATTGTGTAATCTAAAACAATTATTATGTATACGTTAAATCAAATTCTACTTGCGTTATTCTGTTTGTTTTTTTTAAATGTTTCTTTTACACAGAATGAGAAAGAACTAGAAAAGAACCCCATTATTGTAATAGATCCAGGACACGGAGGCAAAGATCCAGGAGCTATAACCGCACAAGGTACAAAGGAAAAAGATATCGTTTTAGCAATCGCTTTTAAAATGATAGTTCTCAATGATACCTTATTTGATAATATGTTGAGGTTATTTCTTACGAGATATACAGATACCTTAATAGCTCTTAGTGATAGAACTGTTTTATCCAAAACACTAAAAGCGGATATTTTTATTTCAATCCATTGTAATCAAGCTATAAATACAACCGCAGCAGGAACAGAAGTTTTTATTTATCCTAAAAGTGAAGCGCAGGCATCAGCATCTAATTATTTAGGGCTTACTATACAAAAAGGATTAGCCGATATCCTAGGTGTTAAAAAACGAGGATTGAAATATGGAAACTTTCAGGTATTACGAGATAATAATAGTAATGTGTCAATACTCTTAGAGCTAGGATTTTTAACTCAATCCGACGAGGCTATTTATTTGAGTAATCAAGAATCTCAAAGCGCTATTGCTTTGGTTATACTTCAATCGATTATGAAATTTTTGGGGTTATGAGTGAGTTGTATTTAAGAGTACTAAAGAGTTTGAAGGAATTATTAGTTACGTTTTTAACTTTCATAAAACACTTATTAAATAATCATAAAACGGACATATAAGTAATCCCATCAACTTATTTTAAGAAACATTTTCTATTTTGCTTTCTGAAATATTCTTGAAAGTAATTAAATCACTTTCAAGTTGTTGCTTACCGTAATTCTTTAATGTCGGTAGTTCCGCTATTTATGGAGCCACTACTGTGGAGTGCATAAATTAATTCGGTTAACTCTGTCTTGCTTCCTGTCCAAAAAAGTTTTAAAGATGTTTGCTTGATCGTATTGGTTTTAGTGTCTTTATGCGACTGTGATTTTTCAATTTTTTGTTGCAGATAAACAATCAACATATCATGAGCAATAATGGTAGCTACTGTAGTGTCTTGACATTTAGAAAACTGGTCGTTAATAAAAAAATGGAAGAATTCAGTTGGCAATCGTAAATCAATTTACCTTTAATAAAATATTCTTGATCTTGGGTCGTTGTACCTCTGCGATAATAATGATATAACGCTAAATTATCGTTGAAAAAGACTTGTAATTTGTTGATGTGATTATTTAAATATTCTATTTGGTACTTTGAGCTACATCGAGGGTGTTTGCTTTCAATATTAAATGGTCTAACTTAATAAATAAAACGACTAAATATTTGAGCTAAATTCTTTTTTAAGGACTTTTTCTCGAAGTTTTTTAATGCATTTTTCAGTTTTAGCAATACCATTTTCTGCTTTGTATAGAATATCAACAGTACGGGACTCCAAAGACTCCACCGTTGTTTTCAAATTCTGACACTAATTCTTGGTATCTCATAACCATACAAAACAAACTATTTGATTTCAATTAAATTCTAGCAGTCCCAAGAGTTCCAAAGTGTAATTGTCTGAAGTTTGTATATAGGCATATTTCTCTTCTACCACAGCACCAAGTTTCTTTTTCTCAAAGGAAGCAGTCATTCCCAAATCAATGGTTTTAAATTTTAACTGGATGGCCCTTTTAAGCGTTTGATATAATAATTGTCTGTAAGTTTGAAAGATTTTAAGGTAATCATAGTCAATACCAACTAACGAAGGAACATAGGTTTGATTGTTGTTTTTATAACAAAACATAACTCCAATGATTTTGTTTGGTTGCTCAGGGTGATGTATGAGTATAAACTCCCAATTGGAATGCTCAGACATGTTTCTGAACAGGTTGATAGGGTACGGAAAGGTATTTAATCCAAGGTTGTTTAAGCGGACATTGTTATACAATAGATGAACTTGGTTGAGTTGGTGATCATTAAGTGTTTGCAAGATTGAGATCTCTAAGGAGGGGGCATAAGCTAAAATGTCTTTCCTCAAATGTTTTCTGTTTCTTGAGGAAAGTCGAGATACATAAGCTTCAATGGATTCATCAGCTCTTAAATTAATGCAACTTGAATTTGGCATTTGTATTCTAACAAAACCCTGACCAAGAAAATAACGATTTAAGTTAGTGTTCATGCTAAAATCCCGAAGCGCAATCATTTTAGAATTAGAGCGCTGTTCCAATGTCTCTAAAGTTTGCATTAGCATATTTAGAGCTTCTTGTTTACTCGGATGATTAGCGTTTATATAAAGATGTTTGCCCTCAGTGAATAAACACCCTAAACTTAAAACTTTTGAGGTCATGTAATAAGGATCTAAAATACGCTTTTTCTCAATAATTTTAGACGCATTTAAATTAGCTAACATATCATCCTTCCATATCGATGACGACAAAACTGTAGCCAAAATAGGGTGTTCATGTTTGTCATAGATTATTACATACCAAAAATCCCAATTATTTTCTTTTAATGCGTTACTACTGAAGGTATGTTCAATAAATTTAAGTCCTTCATAATCCTGAACTCCTGAAGTTCCAACCAATTTGTTCCAGGTGACTTTGTCAATATTCGAAATGCTAGTTTCAATTTGCGTTTTTAATTCTGAACTAGATGATATATCTGTGGAGGTTCTTGGCTCTAATTTGAATGCTTCATAAACACGACGTAAGTTCGTATGGGTTTCCTCGATAGCTTTAGGTAAATGGTATTCCATTGCATCCACCAAAGCTTTTATTTCTTCCCGTTGATTGTGTCTAGAGATGGTTATTCTAACGCCAGTATTTTTTACAGGTACAGCTGGAAACATTCCTAAGTTCACATAGAAACCTTCGTTCATTAATCGATTGATAAAGTTATAACCAGTCTTTGGCATGCCAGTGCCGATAAAAAACACAGGAGATCTGTTCTTATCGACAAGCGGTAGGTCTGTTTGTTTTACCAATTCATTAAAATAATCAATTCTGACCTTTAGATCCTCCTGAAGTTCTTTAATTTCTGGTGAGAGATGAATCTCAGCAGAAGCCGTGGCAGCCGCAACAGATGCTGGCTCTAATTGCGCAGAGAATGTCAAAGGCCCTCCAAAGGTTTTTATCTCTTGATACAATTTTTTATTTGAGCAGACCAACACCGAACCGCTCGCTCCAAAGGTTTTACTTAAGGTTCCGAAAAGTAGCATGTTTTCTGATAGTTCATCTATTTCACTCATGACGTAACCTGTCCCATTTTTTCCAATCCAGCTCATCCCATGAACATCATCAAAATAAAGATGTAATTGCGGATATTTTAAGCTTAATGCTTTTAATTCTTTTACAGGAGCGAAGTCGCCGAACATGGAATAAATACCATCAGCCATATACCATATTTTTTTTTTAGTATTTGAGTACAATTTAATTTTATCTTCTAACATGTTCAAATCGTTGTGCCGAACCATATCTACAGGAACACTTCTTAATTTTAACACTTTAGCTGCCCTCTGAACACTCCAATGTACTTGATGATCGAGAATAATGGCATCTTGATCTCTGACAGCGCTAGGAATCACGCCAAGATGACCCAAGGTGCTATTTTTTGTGATGACGACGGGGTGATTGTACATTTCTGAAACCTTTTCCTCTAATTGTCTATACAGTGGATTGGAGATGTACGATTTTGATAAAGGAAACTGAGTCCCGTATCGTTGTATTGCACTAATTGCGGCATCTTTCAATCTGGAGTCTTGTTCCAATCCCAAATAACCTGTTGTGCCAAAATGGAATAATGTTTTGTTTTTTACTCCTATAGTTCTTCCGTTAAAACTTTCTCCTTCGGCATATAGATGAAGTATGCCCTCATCTATCGCATCTGTAAATACATTATTTACTGTATCTAAAAAGTTGTTGTGCTTAATTTTTGCCATCTTCAATAATTTAGAATATTAAGTTAATATCTTTTGTTAGACAAAGAGAAATCTTGATACTTCTAAATCCTTTAGAGTCAATTCTTAATCCTTTGTAAGCAAATATTAATCCATATTGACTAATGCTAATTGTGAAATATGCAAATGTTGTATTGATTATTTCGTAAATTTATAATCAACCAGTTTTCTAACCATTATGCCAATAGCTATTGAAAATGAATATGCTTCATATAAACTTATTGATGGCATTTTATATGTAACATATGCTAGAGATGTTATTCTAGATTTACCTGCAGCAGTTTATATTGTAAAAGAACGACTTTCAATCCATGAGGGACTTTATTTACCAGTACTCTGTGATGTTCGGCATATTAAGGAAGTTAACAAAGCGGCCAGGTCTTATTTAGCTATAGAGGGGTCTATTTTAGTCAAAGCAGTAGCATTTATTGTAGATTCTCCAGTTTCAGAGATGTTATCAGAATTCTATTTACGTACCAACACACCTACAATTCCCACAAAAGCTTTTAGTAATTTTGATTTGGCCTTAAAGTTTTTAAACTCATATAAATGATTTTCAGAATAGAGCAATTTACAGAATGAATGGACACCAGTTTAAATCATAGAATGCAAGTCATCAATACGATGTTGCTGGAAATGGCTTCTGGTAATTTCTTCTATCGTATTGAGCGTAATTCGGAAAATGATGATATTGAAGCACTTATATTAACGCTTAATATGTTGGCCGAAGAGATACAGGATACTATAATACATCAAGGCTATGCAAATACTGATCAAACAATTCTTGATATTGTTCAAATGAGTTTTATACTTGATGACAGGGGGTTTATACAAATGATTAATCAACAAACCTGTAACGTTTTATCTCGTTTACACGACGATATTGTTGGTCATAATTTTAAAAATTTCATAACTGAGAAATCTATAAAAAAGTGGAACGTCATATGGAAACAGCTTAAAAATAAAGCGTTTTTTGATACTTCAATCGCAATACAGTTTAAGTCTAAAGGAAATCTTATTATTCCTAAAATTGCATATATCTCAACATTTAATAATTCTACCACAAATGATAAAAAGACACTCATAACTATCGTGCATCATTCCAGTTATCGTAATCAATTGGATGCCGATTTAAAGCAACGCGTTATAAAAGATGGTAAAGTTAATTCAGAAATCAAAAGTAAATCTAACAAGCCAAAAATAAGATTGAGTTTTGAGGATATTCGCAAAATACGCGAAGGTCATGATACAATCATCAATAATTTGGAAAGAGATTTCCCTTCTCTAAAAGATTTTGCACTACAAATTGGAACTAATGAATTTAAATTAAAATACGGATTTAAAGAATTGTATGGAACTACTGTTCATCGGTTTTTAATGCAAGAACGATTACGAAAAGCTCAAATGATGATTCAGTATAGCGATGTATCGCTCAAATCAATTGCTTATACCGTTGGGTTTAAAAGTATGCCCCATTTCTCTAGATCTTTCAAAAAGCGATATGGGTATTCGCCAAGTGCCTTGAGAAATAATTCAATCTTACCTTCTAGCTAAATTCTTAGTTCATAATTTCTTAATCCTTTATAGTTAATGGATTATACTTTTAAAATAATTTTTTATACTGAATTTTATCATATTAAACTAAATGATATGATTAAGTTCAATAATATAGTTGAGAGTATACCAATATTAGCAAGAACTCTATTAATAATATTATTTGGGTATGCCGCAAGTAGTAAGTTTTTAGACTTTAGCAATTTTCAGATTCAATTAGGGCAATCACCAATATTAACAGCTTATGCAGGGTGGGTCTCATGGGGAATACCAATAGTAGAATTACTAATTGTTGCATTTTTGTCTTTTCCTAAATATGTGTATCACGCATTTTTTGCTAGCTATTCATTAATGATAATGTTTACGACATATATAATTATCATTCTAAATTTCAGTGATTTTATACCATGTTCTTGCGGTGGAGTGTTGGAGAAATTAAGTTGGACAGAACATATGTTACTTAATGTTCTATTTATTGCAATTGCAATCTTAGGTATTGTTTTTACCACTAATAAAAATCACAAGACAAAGAAACTCTTATGAAAACTCGAGAAATAATCATTTTGTTCAGTGTTGGGATTTTCAGTTCTCTTTCGGTTATCGTTCTGTTTTTATTATCAGAACACACAGTCCATCGAAATAATGCTTTTACAAGACGATATCCACATCATCCAATAACTAAAAAGTACGATTTATCCGTTAGATTTAATTCTTACTACGTTTCTGGTTTTGATGGTGATCATTTATATTTAGGAAACAAAACGGCTCCTTTGCATCTTCTTGAAATTAATCTTAAAACGAAGGATACAAACCATATTCAACTAATCTTAGAAAATAATAACTTTACGTTTCGGTCATTAAAGGTAAAATTAAAACCACCTTACTTCTTTATAATGGACGGAACCGTGCCTTGCATATATAGAGGAAGAATTGGTGATTGGAAAGCAAGTTTATGGATGGAGGATTACGCCTACTTTAGCAATGCCATTCCAATTGATAGCAATAAGGTTTACATAAGTACAACGGATAGCGAAAGCCAAGTGACAACCCTTGGGTTAATACAGAAGCGAAAGAACAATAAGGCCTCAATATTTTTAAATTCTGATCTTCTTGAAAAGCAATTCGATGGTATTTTTGACGTTGATGGACTTATGGTATCTTCTTCCAAATCAAATTCTCAAGGATACGTTTATTACTATCGAAATGAATTTATGTTGATGGATTCAGATCTCAATCTCATTAAACGACAACGCAGTATTGACACAATAAAAACTGCTCAGCTTCAAATTGCCAATATAGATAATAGCAATGTGACTAAATTTAATGCCCCTCCTACTATCGTAAATAAACTAGCAATAATGCATGGAGATTTGATTCTAATTAAATCGGACAGGCTAGGGAAGTACGAGGATGAAATAATGTTAAATGAAGCTTCTATTGTCGATGTTTATAATTGGCAAAAGGGATCTTATGAATTTAGTTTTTACTTCTATGATATTGGTAAAGAAAAAATGAGAGAATTCAGTATGAATGATACATTCATGATTGGACTTATCGATGATAAAGTTTCTGTTTATGAAATCAATAAAGAACAATTTAAAACCACACCTAGGAACTCTGATGAGATGAATTAGAAGATGATAAAAATATTTATCTACTGGCCAGTAGCGGGATGAAGATTGAAAACCCGTAAAAAAGAGTAAATCACAATTTTTAATTTAAATTATAGATTATGAAAATTCAAAAATTCAAATTTTTAATGCCAGTAATTGCAATAATTTTTGCGTTTACTGCTAGTGCTTTTACGACTCCTGATCATACCAATGTCGATGACGATTTTGCCATGATCACAGGTTATACTGCGAATACTATTCCAGGACAACCATGTCAATCGGTCAATGTGGATTGTTCCGTGGGTGGCGATGAGTTGTGCACCGTTAATGGTGAGCAAGTATTTAGATTGTTAAATGGAACTTCTTGTATTATTCAGTTGAAACGAACGAACTAATATAAGTCCATTTTGAGATTTAAGAGGTTACGCATCAATATAATTGCAATTAGGATAACTTGGTGGCTCTAGATATTTTTGGTAACCTCTTATTGATTAATTTAATGGTATCTTTTTTAGACATAAATTCAAATGGCCCAAAACAATTTTGTTATTTATTTTTGTTTTCAAGTCTCGTATTTCAGCATTCAAAATCAATAATTCTCCAGCGAAAACACTTTTTATATACGTACTATAAATTCCATAAGTATGACCTAATCCTATATGTACGTAATTCTTTTCTTGAAGGGTCGATGCCTGAAGTAAGCTGATATAAGCAAGTTGTAGTTCTAATTTGCGGCTATCAGTAAGTGAGTTACGCCAATCAAAATCGATAAAAAGTTTAGTCCTTAATGTTTCTAATATTTCAGTTGTAATTCCATTGTAAGCGTCGTTTTTTTCCATTTCCTCTAGTCTGTTCATCCTATAGGGTTCTATTAGTTCCGACATTATTTTTAATTGGTAATTCATTAAAAGATCAGCATCCGTAGAATACTGTAATTTGTTCAAAAAAGAGGGGTGCTTTAACCAGTCTGGAACTTCAAAAACATGACTTAACAAAAAATCTAGCGCTTCTAACTGAACTTCCCTCGGAATAGGAGTATAAACAGGTCCCGATTGTGAGCCCGATTTATACTGTATGGTATATCCACCTATTAATGAAGCGACTTGACTCATTTGATGATACCATAGTTGTAACGTTTTTTTATGTAATCTATCCAATAGAACATAATCTTTTTGACTTTCGTTTATTTTTGGTAAGAGTTCCAACACCCTTTTTATATTTTTTAAGCCAAGTTGGGTACTTTTAATAGGATCATTGCTTTCAACGACTTCATTTGTATTACCTGGACCAATGGTTTGAGGGTATTGATTATGGTAGCGATAATAAGGTGTAGCATCTTGTGCCAAAATTAAATTTTCAAGATTTGATGTCTCATTTTCCATGAAGATTTTATATCCCCATTTTATTTGATAATGATCTGTTGGGCCAACTTTCTGAATTAGCAAGTCCGGAGAAATACGGTCTTCAGGTTGCACAATATAATTGTGTTTTGCATAACTCATTATGCTCGGTGTATGCCCCATATCCTCCAACCATTTTTCGTCACGCATCATTTCAAAAGGATATGCAAATTCCCCAAAATCGGCATCTTTAATTCCAAAGGCATGTCCTG
This sequence comes from Algibacter lectus, assembly GCF_900112395.1. Classification (GTDB taxonomy): domain Bacteria; phylum Bacteroidota; class Bacteroidia; order Flavobacteriales; family Flavobacteriaceae; genus Algibacter; species Algibacter lectus. The sequence continues at coordinate 382,265 of NZ_FOLN01000001.1, read as the reverse complement.
CTTCATGAGCAGTAACGAATTGTATGAGCTTACCCATAAGTTCCTCTCCAAACGGATAGTGTTGGGCGCGTTTATCCATAGGGGCACATCGTACTAAATAATTATCTGATAAATTCTGGTAAGAACTGTTTAAAATAATATCTGATTTCAATATTTCTCCTGAACGATGGTCAGATATAATATCTATCGTCGACCCACTATTATTTTCACCTCCACGTATATTTGATGGGCTCGCCCAACGTATAATGGAATAGTTAACGGAGTTTAGTATCCAAAGGGAGTCTTTAATAGGAAATTCTCTAATTTCAATTGCATTTGTAAATCCAGCAGCTTCAAATGAGGGCAACCATTCCATAACACCAGCTTTTACATAGGGTTTCCATTTCTCTGGCATCATTGGGTCAAAATAGAATACGATTGGTTTTAAAGGGTTTTTTAGTTTGCTTTTGTCCCCTTCCTTCTCTAAACGCCATCGCATAATGTTTGCTCTGGGAGATGCAGCGAAGCCGTTAATTCTGTCATATTCATCTTCAATTGTGAAACCCATGCGATGATCAAATGCCCTTGATTTCATTAAATTCGGTAATTTATAGAAACTGAAATTTACATTATCTGTTTTTTGATTATTGTCTCGCTGAATAGTTTGCACAGTACTAACGATTGTTTCATTTTTTAAGAAATGAATACTTTTCACATAAGATCTTTCAGTTAAGACTGGATCTAAATTTTTAGGATTCCATTTTAGAGTTGAATTAAAAAGAAGTTTAGTGACATCAATATAAAATAAATCAGAGTGGCTTTTCTCTTTAATAATTGGAAATCTACCTATAAGATTGGATTCATTTCTATAATCGTAGTTTACTGGAATAAGTACTCCAGAGGACGATTTTATTTGCGGAATTGTTAAAAGAATATGATTGCCTTCTTTAGACCAAACGACTTGATTATGTCCAATATCATGCCTTACAAAAAGCATGGGAGTATCAAGGTGTTCATTTTTTATTTCCAGATATGCCTTATCATTTTCCAAGTAGGCATTGATAAATTTGTTGTCCTGCCCCATTGTGGAGCAGGTGACTAACAAACTAATCAAATGAAACAAAAGTTTACCTTTGAAAAATGGAATACTATGGCTGGGATTACTGAGTTTATACATAATCACGTTTTCTTAATAGCCGTCATTTTGAGGCAATAGGTTAGGGTTTAATAGGAGTTCTGAATCAGGTATTGGCAATAATAAATCCGTAGTGTTCCAATTTGGCTTTATAGGTGAAAGAATGTCGTTGGCTCTTCCTTTACGTTTAAGATCAAAAAAGCGATGTCCCAGTTCACTGAATAATTCAATTTGTCTTTCTTTTAGAATAGCGTTAAGAATTTCGCTCTGATTGTTTGATGTTATTGAAGTGAGCATGGCTCTATCTCTAATAACGTTCAGTAAATTTTTGGCTTCGGATAGATTTCCTAATTGTGCATGTGCTTCTGCAGAAATAAGATATAATTCAGCTAATCTGAATAAGATTGAACACTCTTCAGTACTTCCAGTAGGCACGTTTAATTTATATTTGAAAGGGAGATACCAAGTCTCTGAGCCTTCCGAAACCGAATCTACCCAATTTGTAAATCGGGCATCGCCAGCTTCAAAATCATTCAGTAAAAAGTTAGATAAATAAGAGTTTGGTGGAGGTCCTGATACAAAGATAAATGTAACAGCCTCTTTTGTATTTGTTCCAAAAAATCCTGAATCCAATTGCCACAGTGTTTCAGTACTGGTTTTTACAAAAACCTGACTTAAGTCGGAATTTAAATTGTAGCTTCCACTGTCAATAATTTCAAGAGATTCACTAAGGGCCATTTGCCATTCTTCTTGATAAAGATATACTCTGGATAATAATGCGGATGCCACAAATCGATTAGGCTTAAGATTAAAAAAAGTTGTATCGTCCTCTGTTAGTAATGACTTTGCTTGTAGTAAATCAGAAATGATTTTAGTATAGACCTCACTTTCTTCCAATCTTAAAACACTACTATTTAGACTATAATCTGTATGTTCAATGTAGGGAATATTACCATAAAGGTTTACTAAATAAAAATGAATAAATCCCCTTAAGAAATAGGCTTCACCCAAAAATCGAGATTTTTCATCTAGTGTGAGTGTTGTGGAATTTTCAACACCTTCAAGAATGCTATTCGTTGCATAGATTAGATTGTAACTCGTATCCCACCATTTTTTAATCGTATAATCAGAGGGCAAAACGGTGTTATTTGTATAGGTTTTAACAGATGGTAAACTCCCACTATAAAGCGTCAATTCATCAGCGTAATGACCCATTAAATAAGATAGGCCAGAAATAGAACCATCTGTAAATGCATTTTCTCTTAATTGACTATATATGTGAGCAAAGGCGGCGTCAACAGTATCCGCATTTTCAAACACATCAGAACCATTCAGTTGATTGTTAGGGGAGTCAACCTCTACAAAATCTTCACATGAGTTAAAAACGGGGATAATAAGGATTAAGGTGACCCACAGCATTTTAAATGTTTTAGTATTTATATATAATATATTCATGGCTTTGGTTTTAAAATGTTATTTGAGTGCCCAACGTTATCATCTTTAAAGTTGGCAGGGTTTGATTATTTCTAGTTTCTGGGTCTAAACCAATGTAATTGGTCAATGTCCAAAGGTTTTGTCCTCTTAAAAACACAGAACATCCAAATCTTGAGTTTTCTTTTTTCGATAATTCAAAAGCCAGCGATAATGTTTTTAATCTCAAATAGGAAGCATCAGAAATTGCAGCATCACTTTGCGTGTAGGTATTGAATGCTTGTAAACCATCTGGGTCTAGGCCAGTAGTGAACCGTTGAATAGTCGATTGATCTCCCGGATTTTGCCATCGTTGAAGAACTAGATCGGGTTGATTGGCCATACCGCCAGGAAGAACTCCTCCATTAGACCAATAATTAAAGCCTAGCTGTTTTGTGAATTGAAACAATACATCCATGGTGAATTTACCATAGGTTAAACTGTTAGTAAATCCACCAAAATATTTAGGATTTAGGTTTTTAATTAGTTGTCTGTCATCTGGGTTAGAAATGATACCGTCGTTGTTGAAGTCTTCAAATTCATATAAATCAGTTTCCGAATCAACACCATTTAACTGATATGTTTTTATAATATTTAAAGGCTCTCCTATAACCAATTGATTGGCATAGGTAGAGCCTTCTAGGTCAGGGAATCCTATTAATCTATTCTTAGGGATAGAAAGATTAAAAGATGTTGACCATTTAAAATTATGAGTCTTAATATTAATTGTATTTATAGAAAATTCCCAACCCGTGTTTTCGACAGTCGCATTAAGATTTGCATTAATGGAACTAAACCCTGTAGTTGAAGGCAATGGAATACCAACCAGCTGATTGGAGGATCTATGACGATAATAATTCCCACTGATAAAAATAGTATCATCTAATACCCCAAGTTCCATCGAAAATTCTAACTTTCTATTTGATTCCCAACTGTAATCAGGATTGAATAATCGGGTAGGCAATAGGCCAGTCGTATTTTGGTATTGGTTACTTCCAAACGAATAGGTGTCTAGATATTGATAGTCCCCAATTTGGTCATTCCCTGATGTCCCGTAACTCGCTTTTAACTTCCCAAAACTTAGCCATGGCATGGCGGATTTGATAAATTCTTCTTCTGAAAAAATCCAAGCAGTTCCTAAGGCTCCAAAGTTTGAAAACCGTTTGTTAGGCCCAAAACGACTCGATCCGTCTCTTCGACCCGTTAGGTTCAACAAATACTTTCCTTTATGATTAATATTGATACGTCCAAAAACGGCTTGATAACGGTAATTTTCATCGATGTCTGCAAGGGGAAACAAATTGGAGGCAGCAGAAACGTTTTCAATAAAGTTATTGTTAGAGAACCCAAACGCAAATTGAGATATACGGCTATCTTTTTGATCCTGAAATGATAGTCCAGCCAAGACTTCTAAACGTGTATCGTTTAAATCATAATTCCAGTGCAATTGTGGCTCAATAATCCAAGAGGTACGATTCGATGTGTTATGTACAGCATACGATGATTCTGCACCCACACCGAAGGCTGGATCGTAGATGGTGGATGGTACCGTATTTAATTCTGTTAGATGATTTTCTGTAAAGCCGAAATTTGAAACAAATTTGAGATTATTGAGAATTTTATAATTGACATTAAAATTACTGATTAAAGCTGATGCATTGGCATTGTAAACACCTTCTAGTCTGCTCAAAGGATTACTCCAAGTGGACTTTTCCCAATTTAAACTGCCGTCATCTGTATATAGAGTTGGTGCGTTAGGAGCTAGTTGAAAAGCTTCGAATACTAACAGACCATCGCTTGGAAGATTATTTTTGTTGGAGGTATAGCTCGTTGAAAATTGAATAGACAATGTCTCATCTTTAGAAGAGTGAGTCAAATTTGCTAATCCAGAGATTTTATCATTTTGATAATCGTTTGGAAAGACGCTCGTTTGTTTATGCGCATTAGCACTAATTAAAAAGCGCGTTTGCGCATTACCACCAGATATTGCCCCTTGATAATTTGTGATGTATGAGGTTTTTCCGAATAATACCTTTTGCCAATCTGTATTTTTGGTTTTATCCCAAGTGCCATTGATATCATAAGAGTTGAAAGGTACAGGGTCAATACCATCATTTAAATAGGCCTCTCTACGCATATTTAGATAATCGGCAGTGTTAAGTAAATCCATAGTATTGGTAACATTACCGAATCCTGAAAGGACATTCAACTGTACCTTAGTATCTCCATACTTGCCTGTTTTCGTCGTAATTAAAACGACGCCATTCGCACCACGAGAACCATAAATAGCCGTGGCATCAGCATCTTTAAGTATTTCAATACTTTCAATATCTGTAGGATTGATATTGTTTAATGGACTTATACCAGTTCCTGGAATGATTATAGAGGCTTGTTGCTCCCCCAAACTTGACGATGAAAAAGGGACACCATCTATTACAAATAAGGGATTGTTTCCATTAGTACGTATACTATTCTGCCCTCTAATTTTTATATCAAATCCAGCACCTGCCACCCCAGAGGTTTGCACAATTTCTACTCCAGAAACTCTTCCCTGCAGCGCAGCCAATGGGTTTGAAATCGGTTGTTGTTCTATATCCTTTTGGGTTACTTTTACTATGCTACCGGTGCTTTCTCTTTCTTTAACAGAGTAATACCCCGCATTAAGTATTACAGCATCAAATGCGGTAACATCTTCTTGTAACTGCACATTAATGTCTTGTTTGCCATTAACCGCAATGGCCTGGGTCAAAAAACCTAAATACGAAAAGACAAGAATATCATCAGCGTTAGCATTTATATTATAGGTGCCATCAATTAACGACGTAGTACCTTTATTACTTCCTTTTATAGATATAAACGCCCCAGAAATAGAAAGTCCTTCGGTGTCTGTAATTTGACCTTTAACTTCAATTTGACGCTGTTTTGTTGGTTTTAATACTTTTTTACTAATGGTAATATAAGTGTCGTTAGTCGTTGTAATAGTGTAATCCGATTCTGGAAGATATTTCTGTAATAATTCCTTAACCTTAATCACACCCTTCGTCAGAGGAATATCTTGTACATCTTTAAATATATCAGACTGGTAAATAAATGTACACTCTGTTTGTTTTCCTATCAGTTCCAACACCTCATAAATAGTCATAGTCTTATCAGAGTCGATGGTCACTTTCTCGTTTTGCGAAAAAGTAGCGCTTGGTGCAAGACTAAAAGCAGTAGTGCAGAATAGGAGTAAAAAAGTTTTCATGATCAACATCGAAATTCCTTTCCATCGAAAGAAATGCATGCTTGTAAATTTAATTTGCATAAATTTGTGCGTTAATTGGTTTAAAACCGGTTAGTGTATAAAGGGGATTTAGCGCGTTACTGTCCAGGTAGTAGCTTTATTCCCTTTTCTTATTTAATTGTAATCGTCTTGTTTTTTAGGTCATAGTCATTTATAAATTTTGTGTTTTTAATTCCGTTTAAAATATCTTCAATATTCTGTTTCTTATGGAGTAGGCCACTGAATTTTACATGTTCTAAAGCTTGTGTTTCAAAGGTGATAGTAACATCATACCATCGGGATAGAACGCGCATAATATCTTTTAAAGAGGTATCTTTAAAATTAAAGTAGCCCTTAACCCAAGCCACATCATAATCCACGTTCACTATAGACTTAGTCAACTGGTTTGTTCTCAAGTCTACCTGAGTTTGTTCATTGGGGATTAATTGCTCTAAGGTGTCGTCTATACGAATAGTTATGTGGCCCTCAACCAACGTGGTATACATATAGGGCTCATCATTGTAGGCCTTTATATTAAATATTGTGCCGAGAACGTCCACCTCTTGTTGTTTTGTTAGCACTTTAAAATGATTACCCTGATGCTCGGCACTAGGTGATACTTCAAAGTAAGCCTCGCCATAGACTAACTCAACAATGCGAGGCTCTCCTTCAACAAAATTTACAGGATACTTTAGTTTGCTGTCTGCATTTAACCACACTAAAGTGCCATCAGATAAGGCAATTTGATATTGCCCACCTCTAGGTACTGTGAGATAATTAAAAGCGCGTTTAGACGAGGTATTGGCTTTGGTATACGTTAAGCGCTCGCCGTCACTTTTAACCATAGCATTTTTATATTGTTTTTTCTCATCAAGAACTATAGCGCTACCATCATCTAGCGTTAAAATGGCTTTATCCGTTCCTGCTAAAATTTCGGTAGTTGAGGTATCTAAATCCTCATTTTCGATGCTATTGTTAATTGTCAGATAACCAATAGAAATAAATATCAGAATAGCAGCGGCTATTTTGTAAAAAGAAGAAATAGAAAAATGCTTTCTAGGTTTTAATTTGCCATCACCAGAGATGCTTTGCTCTACTTTTTTCCAATCCGCCTCTTTATCAATTTGGTTAAGGAGTTCTAAATTTTCTTTAATGGCTTCGTTAGATAGATGTTGTTTAATATGCGTCTTGGCATCATCTAAAAACAAATCAGACGTTTCCAAATCTTGTAATCCTTTATTTTCAAGCAAGGCTTTAGATAGCTTCTTGCTGAGTTTAAATAGGTCTCTAAAAATTGTCATTATAAACCTTGGGTTATAACACCAAAACGACAGAAGTTAAAAAGAGGGTGTAAAAAAGAATTAAAAAATATTTAGGAGGCTGCCAATAGTATGCCTTAGCTTCTTGTAAGCAATACGCTTTTGAGATTTAACAGTGTTTTTGCTTATTGAGAGTTCTTCAGCGATTTCTTTATTAGTATAGGCATTTAGAGTTAGTCTAATAACAGCTTCACTTTTTTTTGGCAGTTGCTTAATGGCGGTCTCTAGCTGGGCATAGGTATCTGTAAGTGTTAATTGGGTATAAAAAAACGTATCGCTTACCATATGATCAAAGTCAAGATCTGAAGATTGAACCATACTTCTATGATATTTACTTTTCAGATAGTCTAAACAGCGGTTTTTAACGGATGTATACAATAAAGATTTTATCGCATAAAAATTTGGATATGGGGTGTCTCGTTCCCATATCTTAATAAATACCTCTTGTACAACATCCTTAGACGTATCCATATCATTGAGATATTTGTTGGCAAATAAGCACAACGAAGGGTAGAGGGTCTCAAAAAGTGACTTAAACCCGTCCAAACTTTTGGGGTGTACTTTGTCGTCAAACATATTGCGTTGGTATTAAAAGGAAGTTTCTAAAAGATTTCCTTTATAATTTAGAGTACCAAGCGTTTTTTCAATTTTTAAACTGTGCAGAAAAAATAGGGCGCAGTACTCAACTTACCTAATAGAGGTACTGGTATACCTTGCACCGATAAGAGAGCCCACGCCCGGGTACGTGAGCCATTCTACTTATCATCTCAGGTGCAAAAATTACCAGTTTTCTATTAGAGACTCAAAGCGAAAGCTTCAAATATTTTCTATACGAAGAATCGCAAATATATGTATTCAATTACAAATATATAACAAATAATTCAATTGGTCATTATCGTGCCCTGAATTCAATTTCCTTATGGTTTCCTTTGCTTTATGCCAAGAAGTAAGAATAGTCAAAAAATATACCTTGCAAGTAAATATGTATGTAAGTACATAAGTGAAGAATGGCTTATTGATGGGAAATCTACGAGAGAATATGGAAAACTATATGGCGTTCACAAAAATACCATTGAAAAAATTATGGAGAAAGATGGATATAACTTACCATTATATACTTTGTCTATTATCTGCTTCAACAAAAATGTTAGTTTATCCGATTTCTTTAAACTTGTTGAAAAAAAATATGGTAATAATAAGCTAGATGATTCGTTTATTTTGAAATAATTTTTTTCGGCTTTTAATTGACCGAAAAGAATTATTTGATTTTAATTAGGAAGATTTATCTTGCAGATAAAAGCTATTGGAAGAGAAGCAGCCTAAAAACTACGCCAATCCTATTATTATTATTATTATACTATTAATAATTTTAGCCATTATTTCTTGTATAATGGTGGTGTGGAAATATACAAGCTAGAATGGATTACGTTCTCTTTTTCCATTGTTTCGTAAAGTCGTCTTCTTCGGCGCCTAATGGAAACAAAACATAATACCACAAGCAATTTAGATAATACCGAAGAATTCTAATCCATCTTGGGAGTTTTGATTTTGCCATGGTTAAAGATAAAAATAATCAGTTACTTCTAATTTTTTAATATGTCCATTGTTTTTGTGTTGTTCTCTTAACTATTTTTATATTAGTCTGATTATTATGAAATTATATTAGATTTTTAGTTAACGCTATAGACAATTGTTTATATGCAATTGTTAGCTGTAATTAACAAATAATCAATTAAAATTAATGAAAAACATAATTTCAACCATTCTATTAATTTATTTTACATCTATATCTTTTGCCCAAAAAGTTATTTCAAAACCTGTATTTGATAATATTCAATATGTCGAGTCAGTTGAATGGCATAATGATGATATTTATTGCGCAGGATATTCATTTAAGACAAAGTTAAATGATGGAAACTCAACAGATGCTTACTTAATTAACTATGACAAAAATTTAAATCCGAAATGGGCTTTAAAAATAGATGAGAAACATTCTAATATTATTTATTCAATAAAAACATCACAAGACAAGTGAACAAAGGACGAAATTATATTGCCAAACCCAAAAAAAATCATAGCCCAAAATGACATTATTCTTCTCTTTTGGAGCTATATTAAATGTAGTCTACCAAATATAACGATGATAAATAAAGGAAAATATTCAGATATATCTTTGAACTCAAATAAATTTAAATATTATATCGATAGTTATTTACAAGATAACATTATAACAGTTATAAGTAAACACCCAGCCACATACAATGATAAAAGTGAATATTTAAAAATTTATAAGATAAATATTGATAGTAAAGTTATTACAAACAAAACATTATCCTATGATGAACTTGGCTTTAGTAAAATACGGTTTGATTCTTTTAAAACTAGCAACAGTATGACTCGGACAATTATAAAAAGTAATAATGAAAAAGAATTAAATTATGTTTTGATTGACAGTGAAGGTATAAAAATAAAGAATGCCAAATATGATATAAAAAATGGAAACTTGCAACGATTTATTTTTAAAAATCAAAAGCTTTTAAGTGCTAATTCTGGAGGAATTTATCTGTATGAAATAGAATAGAAAACTACAGCTAACTTAAGCCGTGTTTCATACTAGGTTGTTTAGCAAATTTAACTTCGCGTTTTACAGAACCCATTTAGAAAATTTAAATTATAGAGATGAATAATATTCACCCATTGAATCTAGAGTGATTTCATTATTTCCACGTTGAGAACCTAAAAGACCTTTTCTTGCATTTAACCAAGGATCTTCCATATGAGTTAAATCAGAAAGCCATTGAGCATTTTTATCAGAATAAGCCTTTAAAACCTCATCTATTGTCGAAATATTATCAGAAGATAAATTAGATACATCTCCATTAAAATCATCTATAGAAACGGTAAATTTACCTTTATGTTCTTGATATAAATCTGGAACTACAGGACCATCAACCCACGCTTCTATTTTAGAATCAAACAAAGGTTTATCATCCCACACTAAAGACCACGCTTGAGAATAGTAAACAAGCTTTTGTAGCTTCACTGCAGAAATATACCCCGTTTGAGAAAGAATATATTTTACTATGTCAAATACTGTAGTTTTCATTATGTTGTAAAAATGGATGCCTATTTACAACGAGGTATTCATTTTTTTTAAATGAACACCAAATAAACTATTATATTTTAAATTGTTTTTTCAAAATCATCGCATAATTGATTAACTATGTCTTCGGTTTCTTTAATGAAGAATAGCCCTAATGTTTTACGATTTCTTCTTATGTATTTTTTATAAATGATTTCGAAGTCTTTATAAATTTCATCTTCATCAAAAGCTGTTTTAGTGCTTTTTATTTTAGCAACGACTCTTGTACCTTCTTTGTTTACATACTCAAAAAATGCTTCTATCTTATTTTGAAAGTCTAATATTAAAGCTTCTATTTCCTCTTCTTCTTCATTACGCTTCTCTATTACTGCTAATATATCGAATTTGTATTGTTTACTTGGTTTGCCTGATGGTTCAGAATTATCTTTATTTCCTTTTGGTTTTTCAACTTCTTCAGGTGGTGCTACAATCCCTATTCTATTATCAAAATATACCTCAACATCATCTATTAACTCTGTTGTACCTGTTAATGAATTGTATAATACACTAAACCTATACCAGAACTCTGTAAAATTCTCTTCGCTGTATTTATCATCTATCTCTATAACAAATGCTATTAAGTTTAATATTTTAAAATACTTATTGATACTTTGTTTTAACTTTTTAGCTTCTTCTGGTTGCGTTCTTACTAATTCTGTTACTGCACTTTCAAAATTAAGAATTGTAGATATATCTTTTTTATCGCTTAATTGATATGCTTTAAACAGTTTAAAATGTGATTTAAAAATATCTACTTGATTTAGATTTTGGTAAATCTCTTGTAATAATTGCTCTTGCCCTAAAGGATCAAAATCACTTACTACAACATTACTAAAATGCTCGAATGCTTGTTTTATATTATTAACGTTTACATTTTTATATGATAGGTCAATAATCTTACAATCCTTTTTATATTTTCCTGCTGTACGGTTAACTCTTGAAATAGTTTGTATGGCATTTATACCTCTAATCTCTTTATCTAAAAATAAGGTATGTAATTTAGGTTCATCAAAACCTGTTTGTAATTTATCTACTACTATTACTAAACCATTCTTTTTAAGTGCAAAATTCTGTAATACTTTGGCTTCTGATAAACCACCGTTTAAGGTTGTTGCGCTTTCATATTTCTGACCATCTGAACTATATACAATATAGATAGGTGCATCTTTAAAACGTTCGTGTTTCTTTTCTGAAACTAATTCGTTATAATATTGCTGTATGTATTTGCGATATTTAATAGCTGCCTTAATTGAAGATGCTGCAAACATTGCTTTCGCTGTACCTCTAATATTATGATATACTGCCGAAACTAATCGTTTTGCTACAAACTTTGATATTGCTTCTATACGCTCTTCATCTTCGTATATTTTCTTTTTACTAATTCTGTATTTTTTTCCATTAGCATCAACTCCAGCATCAGGATTATTTGGCATTTCTTGATAATAGCCAGTATCTCCTTCAAAACCTTCTGTTGCATCCTCTGGTTTTTCAAAATACATTTTAGCAGATACAGGAACAATCCCTTTTATTGGATTTAAAATATAACCATCTTCAATAGCTTCTTTCATTGTATAACTATCAAACGGAACCCATATTTTTTCGGCTTCTGCATATTTGTTATACTCGCCAAAGCGTGCTAATGTTACATCGCTTGGTGTTGCTGTAAAACCTATTATTAAGTTTTTCTTATTGTATGTTTTTTTATACTCTTTATTAGAATCGAAACTATTTTGTAATTCATCAAATAATGACACCATTTCTTCGTGTTGTTGACCACTATTAGAACGGTGTATTTCGTCAATTAAAAAAGCAATACGCATAGATGATAATTTTTGTACTACCTCATCATCTAAAAACTCTCTTATTGAATTAAATTTTTGAAGATTGACTACTACAATACGTTTATCTGTGTTTAAAGCTTCTAAAAATGATTTTTTACTATTGGCTTCTATGAACATACTATTTGCAATGTTCATATTATACATTTTACTATCTAATTGGTCTCTTAACTGTACTCTATCTACAACCAACATTATCTTATCATAGACAAACTCATCATTCTTTCGTAAATCTTTCAACATTAAAGAAGACCAACCTATAATATTACTTTTACCAAAACCAGCTGCGTATTGTAAGAGTAAAGAATAGACGTTTTTATTATTTTGATACTTCTGCCTTTTAGTAATTAATTCTTCAATCTGAGTAGCTCCTAAGCCTTTTTCGGTTAGTTGCTGACGTAGTTTATTTATGAAGTAATCTGGCTCATCTTCGTGTTCTAAAAATTCATCTATCTTATTGATGATTTTATCTGCTCCAAACTTTTGTTTTGGTCTTGGTGCTATTAATCTACCATCATTATGCTTATATCCTTTTTGTTTTCCTTTATCTTCTTTTACTAATTCACGTTCAATAAAATTATAATAGAGTATTTCTCGCTCTATCATTTTTTTACCGTACAAGGCTTTAAATACTTCTTCAAAACGTTGTTGTTTATTAGCTTCTGGATTAGTTAAAGGATAAGATTTTAACCCATCATTTACATTTGCTTTGTACTTATCAAAATCAAACGAATTATCTTCAACTTTAGATTTAATTTCATCAAACTGATTTGAAATATTTCTAATTATAAATGTGTCCTGTACATCAGTTGTAGTAATATGTATAGCTTTTTCAAATATCTTTAAAAAGTCTTTACGGATTGTTTGAGAGACATCATTACCTTCTGCAATATCTAAATAGTTAGTTACTGCTTTTTGATAATCATTAGCAATTTTAATCTTTCCGTCTTTATGTGCGCTTTGGTTGTTGTAATTTGATTTTAATTCTGAATAGCCTAAAAATATACCGTTTAAGAAAAAGGTAATATCTGGACGAAAACTAAATTGTGTTTTACCTTTATGTTTGTATATGTATGGTAATTCTTGTACTACTGAAAATTGATTCTCGTTAAATAATGTATCTCCGTGTGTAATACTGCCACTTGGATAAAACAAGTTGATTTTAACGCCTTTAAACGTGATGGATTGATTACTACCAATAAACAAAGCCATATTTTTAGACTTACCAATACGCTCGTTTAATTCTTCTTGAAACTCTTGCAATAATTGCTTTTCGTTATTATCAAACTTTTTTAAGAGCTTACGATAGGCAGTTTTATTTAGTGTTGTCTCGCTAATAAAGTATTTTAAATCTTCTACTACAAAATGTAATTTAGATACTGTATTTGCTTTTACTTCTTTGTATTGCAACCCATCTGTACGATTGGTAAAGAAGTTCATTAAGTATTTGTCTTGTAGTATTAGTTCATCCATAATTATGCGCTTACTTTTACTTTACCTGTTACTACCTCGTTTATTAGTGTTTTGCGCAACTCTTTTAAAGTGGTAATTTGAGTTTCTATGTTTTTTACAATCTTATCAATTGAAGTTATTTTAGTATCTAAATAATCTGCTATTTGTATTTGTTCCTCTATTGGTGGAAAAGCAAAATACAACTTATTTAATGTACTAACAGTTAGCTGATTTATAGTTGATGTCATAAAAACACCAGATTGAAAGTCAAATAAAATTGATTTAAAAAAATATGATAAAAATCGATAGTTTTTAGACCTTAAAATTGTCATAAACGCACCGAAAGTATAATCTTTCGTTTTATCATCTATAACTATGTTTTTCCCTATCAACCTTCTACTACCATTTCTTGAACAAATTAAAATATCACCAACTTTTGTTAAATGATGATTAGGTATCTCTTTATTAACATAAACATTATTCAAGAAGCTTGGTTTATCATTTTGAATATTTGAAGACCGTAGAACTAAAATACCTTCCTTTTCATTAACAATATCAGATGGAGAATAAACAATACCTATAATTGCTTTACCAACATCTTTTAATCTTTTTACCTCCCAATGCTTTGGGATTACACCTAACCAATCAATACCACTATCTTTTAAATTTACGGTTTTATCCAACCCTTTTGTAATGGCTTCATTAATTAGGTTCTTGCGGTAGGCTTTATAGAGTTTTACTTTTTGCTGTAATAGTTTTACTTTTTTATCTATTGCTGTAGTTTTTACATCTAAAAAATCAGCTATTTGGGTTTGTTCTCTTAGAGGCGGTAGCGCTAACTCTAATTGTTTAGTGGCTGTTTGAGTGAAAATTGGCATAGTTGTGTAATTACACCAACCTAACAATGTATTACCTACTACAATTAATTGATAAAAACTAAATTTTGAATCAATGTTATCTTTACTAAATGTGATTACATTTATTTGTTGATTACAACTTGATTTTGCTGTAGAAATAGCTACATTCCCTAGAGTACCCCCAATACCAATTAAATAAATTGAATGTTCATCAAATAGACTTATTTGATTATCAGTAAATGATTTTTTTATAACTTTTCTTGAAGAAAAGTTTATTACATTATTTTTAATATCTACAGGTGTGAACCAATTTTCAGTACCTTCTGAAAAGTAATCACCATCTTTTGATGATGGTGTTGTACCTGTCTTTACTTTTGATGCACAATCCTTTATTCTTTTAACTTCCCAATGTTCAGGAATCTCGCCCAACCATTCAATACCAGAATCTTTATACTCGTTATACTTTTCCATTAAATTGTTAATTCTTTTTCAAGGTTAGATAAATCATCTTCCAAGGTTTGTAAATCGGTAGTAATTTCAATTAAAGAACGTAACTCCTCTGGTTTATAGAACACCTTATTAAAGTTAATTTCTACACCAATAGTGTTTTCTATATATCTAAACGGTTTGGTAATGTACTTTGCCATAAAATCGGCAATATTTTGTTGGTTGTCTTCCTCGTTTGATGCGTATGGTATTATCTCGTAATCTTTCTCGTAATGTGGTGTTAACTCTGTTGTAATTACAATAGATGCTTCTTTAGTTTTAGTCGTTTTTTTATAAGATGCTTTAATTACTATTTTACCACAGCCTAAGGCTGTTTTACTGTCTTTAGTTTCTTCTATGATAGTTTCCTTATCAGAATCAAAATAATAACTCGTTTTGGCTGTAGTTACTTTTAAATCTGCTTCTTTATAGTCTAAATTAGCTATTAAAGGTTTTAACTCATCATTAAAATAAGCTAATAAAGAATTGTGTTTTTTAGCATCAAAGGTTTTAATTTCAAAGTCTGTTATTACTATGGTTTCCTCTTCTATAACTTGCGTTATTTTAGTAGGATTTAGTTTTATAGATTTTGCTCTAATTTCTTCTCCTTCCTTATTTTTCTTAACAGGTAATTTGCTTTCAAATGTCTTTCCATCTTCATCGACATTGGTTAACATTATGGCTTGTTTGTTAAAATAGAAATGCCATTTATCAAATACCTTCGCATAGTCGGTATCTTCAAAATTGGTTAGAGCTTCAATAATTGTTTCTCTTTTAACAGGTGTCATTTCTTTACGCTTCTTCCCTTTACTTTTCTTTAAAGGCTCGTAAAAATCACTACCATTAATTAAGATCACTTTGTCTTTACGTGCTGCTGCTTTGTTCTTGTTGAAAATCCATAAATAGGTATAAATACCTGTATTGAAAAATTCATCGGTAGGCATTTGTATAATCGCTTCTACCCAATCATTATCAAAGAAATATTTTCTAATATTACTTTCACCGCTTCCTGCATCACCACTAAATAAGGTAGAACCGTTATGCACTACAACCGATAAGCCTTTAGCATCTAATTGCGATAAAATGTGCTGTGTGAATAAAAATTGTCCGTCTGAAATTGATGGTAAAGCGTGGAAACGCTCTGTAGTATCATTTTCAATATCTTTTTTATAGCCTTTCCAATCTACACCATAAGGTGGATTTGCTACAATAACATCGAATTGTTTTTCTATAAATGAAATATTAGTTAATGTATTACCATAACGAATATCTGAATCTGTACGAAAACGACTTTCAATTTTGGCTAATGCGTATAAGCTATCACTCCAATCCTCACCGTAGGTTTTTGTAGGTCTGTTATAACTTTTTTGAATAATATCTTCTACTCCAAAAAGTAAGTTTCCACCACCACACGTTGGGTCGTAAATGGTCAAAAACTCTCCGTTATCTTCAATTTTAGATAAGATAATTTCAGTAATTAAAGCTATAATATCGTCAGGCGTGTATTGCTCTCCAGCAGTTTCCGCAGATATATCAGCCCATTTACGTTTTATATGTTCTTCTAAAGTGGTTATGTCAGAGTTATTGAACGGTGTTAAGTCTATTTCACTCCATTTTTTAACGGTATCAAAAAGAATGTTCTTTTTACGTAATTGTCCGCTTAATCCTGAAATATCTAAATACTTTTCTTCTGTATTTCCTCTATCTACACCCAATAATTCTTTTGTTTCTGGGTCGAATGCCTTTAGGTAGGTATCAAAATCGTTATCGAATGTTTTATCATTCTTACAGATATCTGCTAATGTTTTGTGTTGCTTAATTACAACTTCGTTATAACCAATGTTATAATCTTTAAACTCTTCTAAGAAATCGTTAATATTTTCTATATCATCAATAGAATCTACTCCAAAGTCTTTTAATAATTCTTTGTAATGACGTACCAATCTACTTTCCAACATTATCATTGCAAAGTAAGGCATCATATATTTTGGAAAGTCTGATTGTTTTATTCCTGCACCAATTAAAAGGTCGGCAGTAGACCATACTTTAGATTCGTATTGTAATATATTTTGGCTCATTGATAGTTTTGTCTTTAATCGTTAAAAATATAAATATATATTGGTTAAATAATAAGGATTTCCTCATTTACTTTTTACCCCTGTTTTATGTTATATTACAAGTACTAAAATAGCGTGTGTTTTAAACTTGTTTTTAACTGCTCTTTTACGTGTGTGAGATATTTATTATTATAACGTTTTTTAAAATTATTATACACTTTTCTACGATTACCGTATGTTTCAGAATGGTCTATTTTATACTGTTGCAATATGTCTTAATTTTGAAATAATGCTAACACTTCTTTTTCTTTGTTATTAAGCTGTGATAATGGAATATTTTGTTGTTTTTCTATTTTATCATACTTACTCAATAACTCATTTGCTAACATTTGATATTTAGCCTTATCAATTAAATCTTTAACCGTGTAGATTCCGATTGGATTTTTACGCTTGTTTAAATTCCGCGTGTAGATTTCTAATTCGAATCTAAATAATGGCTTATTTAGCTTTATACGTTCGTGTGTTTTAACTTCAAAAGTTTTATCGTAGCCTTTTACAAATTACTGAAACATTGTTTCCCGTAATTACAAATGAAAAAGTAAATTTTTATCTCAAAGGGATTGCACAAGGGATTGCACAAGCAAGTTGATTTAAAAAAGAATTTTACTTTTTATATGACTAGACACACCTGAGCTATCACTGTAAATCTAGCAATGATGTTCCCATAGAGACAGATTGTTTCTAAATTATTAGGGAATTCAAAAATTGCATCTACTCGAATCTATGCAAGAATAGTAGAAAGAAAAGTAAGCAAGGATATGCAGCTACTAATGAATAAGATTGATAAGCTGAAATAAGAATTAAATTAGAAATATTTAAAATGCTTTTGATTACAGATGTAGCTGAGAATATAATAATTGAGAAAACTACAATGCCTAGAATTCGATATGAAAGATTGGAAGACAAAATGAATTCAGTTAAAAGTGATTTTTGGTTTGTATTAGATAGGGTTAAGGTAGTAAAAATTAGTTTTGAGAAAGATTATTTTAAGGCTGGAACTTACTGAGGGTTAAATTACAAATTTAGAAGGAGCATAAATAATTATTAAATTAGATATACCTCCATCCATAAATAGTAGATTGGTATACGTGTAGTTTTTATTGAACTTTCTTTTAAGAAAATCAAAAAGGATTCAATTGTTGGTTTTAATTGATAAATTCTATGATTGTTTAATTGTGGACTTAGTATCCATTGGTAAATAATAACAGGAGATTAAAAACCAGATTTCACGAAATCCCGAAAAACATATAGTTCCTCCCTAGTTAAGCTTTACTCAGCACTTTTTTTTGAAGTAGTATCTATTATTATAATTATTTGTTGCTTAATAATGTTTAAACTTCAATAAAAACACTTTAAAATTATGAAACAAAAAAAACATTTAAAGAAATTATGCATACTTCTGTTAACCTTTGTATGTATATCTGCTGTTGCTCAAAACGACAACGCTTTACATTTTAATCATGGTCCATATATAATAGGAGACCATTTTTCTTTACCTAATGGAAATGATGAATTTACCCTAGAAGTATGGGTGAAATTCCCAGAATTAGGTGATAGGTTAGCTATAGCAACTTGGGCTAATGATGCGGCAGGTGATGCAGATAAATTTTCGTATGAGTTTAATATTGAAGCAGGACGACTTCTATACACAGAATGGGGTCCAGTTCATGGTTGGACATATCATTATGCTCCAGTGACCATGAGTAATGATATATGGCATCATGTTGCCTTTGTTAGGAAAGCATATCCTGGTGATGACTCAGCCGATAATAATATATTTTTATATGCTGATGGAGTTGAGGTATATAGAGGAAAGGGGGTTGATACTAGTGATTTTGTGACAGATTACTTTACAATAGGTGCATTAAAATTTTTTAGTGGCGGCTATCAGCATAAATTTTCAGGTGCTATGGATGAGTTAAGAGTTTGGAACTATGCAAAAACTCAAAATGAGATTCGAGGGCAGATGATCTCAAAATTAGGTGCTACCGAAGACAACTTATTGGCTTATTATCCTTTTGACGAAGGTGTAGCTGGTGGAGATAACACCTTAATAACTAATGTAGTGGATGTTTCAGAAAACAGCCCTGAGGGCGGTGCATTAGTGGGGTTTGACCTAACTGGTGATACTTCTAATTTTGTAGAAACTGAAGATTATACTAGTTTGGGACAAGGCACTTTCATTACTACTTGGGAGGTTGATGAAACAACAGGTTTAGAAATTATCATACCTATTAATACCAATACCTTTTATGGTAATTATACTTATGACTATAGTGTAAATTGGGGAGATGGTAACATCACTACTGAAACTGGCAACGCCGACCATACTTATCAGAATGCAGGCACCTATACTGTTACCATTAGTGGAGATTTTCCAGCCATTTATTTTAACAATACAAATCTAATAGAAAACAACCTAGAAAAAATACGTACCGTAGAGCAGTGGGGCTTTATAGAATGGGAAAGCATGGCGAATGCTTTTTTTGGGTGCACGAATTTAGAAGTAATTGCTAGCGACACCCCTAATTTGAACGCTGTAGAATACATGTGGGGTGCGTTTCGAATTAGCGGTGTTACTGGGCAAAACACCGATTTTAACAGTTGGGACGTGAGTAATGTGGAAGCATTTTCAATAATGTTTGAGCACTCTAATTTCGATGCAAATATTACCAGTTGGGACTTTAGTAGCATGGATGTTTCTCGATCTGCTGATATATTCGGAAGAGAAGATGGTACAGGTTTATCAGATTTGGCTCCTATGAGTTGTTTAAACACTAGCCTTACTCTTGTAGGTTGGGCAGATAATGCGAATACTCCATCTGGTTATAAAATGACTGTATCTGACTATTTAGATGCTCGTATTGTTACCAGTTCAGTATCGGAACTTACTGATAATAAATCATGGGATATTAAAATAATACATGATGGTGCTTGTAGTGATAGTGGTATAGAATCTGAATATTTTATTACTACTTGGGAGGTTGAGGATGAAACCGGTTTAGATATTACCATACCTATCAACGATGATTATAATTACGAATATTTTATAGATTGGGGTGACGGGTCAGCATTAGAATTTTATACAGGTAGTGCCAACTATACATACGGTATTGAAGGTCGCTATGATGTAAAGATTTTTGGAAACTTTCCAGCTATTCAATTTAACAATGAAGGTGAAAACTCAGATGGTGTAGTAGTTAACAAGGACAAGATAACAGAAGTAAAGCAATGGGGTGCTATCAAGTGGCAAAGTATGAGCGGTGCCTTTTTTGGATGCATTAATCTAGACGTAACAGCCACGGATATTCCCAATTTGGAAAATGTCACCGATATGTTCGCTATGTTCGATAGAGTCAAATTTTTTGAAGGAGGGAACATAGGTCAATGGGATGTCAGTAACGTTACATCTCTGTCTCACATATTTTGGGGTGCTACAAGCTTCAATGTAGATCTTGGTGATTGGGATGTGAGCAATGTAACCAATATGACTGAAATGTTCAATTCGGTGGCAATGGATTGTAACAACTATGCTAACACGCTTATAGGGTGGGCAGAACATGAAGTTTCTGAAGGCATAGTACTTTCCGTTCATGAGTATTCTGACGCTGCGCAAGCTGCTGTTAATACCCTTACTATGGATAAAAATTGGACCATTAATGGAACAGAAGTTACAGAAGCAGCATGTAATGATACTCTATCTATTAATGATGAAGTGTTTAGTAATACTATAAGCGTAAGTCCTAATCCGGTAACGAGTTTATTAACTATTAATGGTCCTGCTGGTTTTGAGTTAAAAAGTGCATCAGTTTATTCTATAATGGGTAAACAAGTATTAAGCACTATCAGTACCAATATAGACACTAACAACTTACCTTCTGGATTATATATTTTAAAAATAGAAAATACAGAAGGTCAAATAGCCATTAAAAAAATAGTTAAGCAATGATACATTTAGTTAATATTTTGTCTTCATAAATAAATAAATAATTAGTAGCTGTGGCATTGTTTTCTATAAAACCCAAACTTAAAACACGGTTTGTTTTTTTTATTGGTAATAACACAGTTCTTAAATCCTTTTCTATTTTAATAATTTTTTTAGGTTTCTAATGTCATAAAAATATCTAACTCAAACTAAAAAAATAATATAGTTTACCTGTTGTACCTGTTGTGCCCGTTGAGTAAAATTAGTATCGAGAATAAAATTTTTGTGTTTCAATGTTCTCGACACAATTCCGATGAAAAAAGTCGAAATCTCTTGAACTGACTTTTATTTTATTCAAATAAATTAAAGCACATAACAGATTATACTTTATTTCCTAGTAGAATAAGAATCCAAATAGATAGCAGTATCTATTTGGTTTTTTTTGTTTAAGGTCTAACCGAAAAAAATATCCATGAAAAACAGAGAACGGTCCATGTATTGGCTTACACGATTAAAGTAATATTGGAGAGTGATAAATTAAAAAAATTAATCCTTATAAAAATAGGGCTAACATAAAAATAAAATAATGAAAGAAATACCTGAAACATTTGAAAAAGTTATTAAAGACGATAGCATTAATGATTTGTCATTCAATATTATGCCTGAGAAGAATGTTCGTGAAAAATTATTTATTAAAGAATACCGGTGCGCTAAAAACTATATAGAAGTTGAGTTTTCACGTGAGTACTTTACAGATATGATAAACAGTCCTAGTCACCTTATCTTTTTATCGCCATTAATTCAGTGTCAAAAGCTGCTCTATGTTTATTTTTGTTATTACAAAAATATTGAATATTCACCAGATGATGAAAGATTTAAAATATGGCCCACCAATTTTAATATTCGTTTGCCAGAATTAGTGAAGGAAGAGAAGAATTTGGTTCAAAGGTTTTGGGTTAACGGGATAAAACAATTGCCCGATGGCAATTGGTTTGTAAAGTGTGAAACTGAAATAGGTGCAATCAAAATGACTGGTGATGCACTTATTCTAGCAGTTGAAAAATAAATAGACAACTTTCTACAAAGAAAACAGGTATGCATATAACAGGTATTATGTTTGAAAATTTCTTAACTTAATGATCTTGGACGAATGCTTGAGAAGGTAACTTTTTCATTTTAGGGGTGTATACCAATCTAGCTTCTCCATAACTCTATCATTCTCCTAATACTCTTCTGTGGACAGAAGAGGAATCCCAATAAACCCGTTCCAAACACCTGGTACATTACATTGGCTTTAATTTTTTAAGTGTAAAAAGAACATCTAAAGCTAGAAAACGTTTTTTAAAATCCTATAAACTTACTAATTCGTCCCACTTTAAATCTGGTTTAGCACTTTTTTTAGAATAATTTATATAAAGAATCAATCTTTGAAAACATTAAACCTAAGTTAAAAAAATATGAAGGGAATACATCCTTAATTTTTTATAGAATTAGTGAATTTAACTAGTCATGGTTTAGTTCAAATATTTTGACAGTCTCTCCTTAAGAAAAAAAGTTACAAACAAAATGAGAAATATGTATTGCAAGATATTTGGACACGATTACAAAGTATCTCGAGACGTAACGTCTTATGTAAAAGAATATAGCTGTAATAATTGTAAAAAGGAATTGACTACAAATAGTAAAGGTGATTTAATAGAATTGACACCAAAATTTAAAGAAATAAATAACATGCTAGAGGACATTCATAATAAGAGAAAATTACGATTGTGAAAGTGTTAGATGTTGATTTTATAGTGGAATTAGTAAAATATTAAGATAAAAAAAACATGGAGTGTAGTACAATTGAATTAATAAATGAGGATGGCAGTATTGAATTATCAAATAATGAAAGGTATTTTTTGAGATTATTTGTCCATAATTATGATGATCAATACATTTCAAATTTCCTTGAAATGGAAAAGAAAGATTTGAGCTATATAAAAAGAACCTTAAAAATGAAATTTAAGACTAAAGATTGGTTCGTTTTAATTCAAAAAGCATTTGAACTTGGGATTTTACAGGAACGAGATTATGTCGATCCAGCCATAAAAGAAATAGCACTAGATTATGCTTCAAAAATAGTTGGTGATTTTAAAAGTAAACCTTCTAGATATAAGCTTCCTAAAGAGACTATATTTGATTTTGATAACTCCATAACGCTCGCTCTAAAAAAAATGAAAATCACTTTAAAATGATACAAGCTCATACAGTAAAACTATTCAATGATAAAGAATTAAATTATTTGCTTCTAAAATATAAAGGTGTAGATAAGGAGGATATTGCTAAGAAACTAGAGTTTAATAATAAAAGAAAGCATACAGAGATGGAAAGGTTGATTTTAAATAAGCTTTCTGTTAATAATTTGTACAATGCTTATAGAAGAGCTTTTAATTTGCAGTTACTTAGTAGGAGGGATTTTATGATTGCCGATATCAAAAAAGAAGCTTCAATAGTTTCCGAAAAAATCATGGACATTCTATTTTCTATAGGAGTCAGTGATAAAGAAAAAGAAATTAAAGTTTATTTAGCGTTATTAGCCTTTCAGATGAAAATCGAATATAGCTATTTATTAAAGAAAGAGCCTAGTGATACAACCTTAAAAATTGTATAAATTTTAAAAAAAACTAAGGATTATTTAAGGTTTAATTCTTTCTGTTTTTAGATTTTTATTCATCATGTCACTTACATGAAGCAGACACTTTAATATTGATGATATCAATTATTACCTCTTTCGATTTCCGCTCATATTAAAACTTAAAACGACGACTAAGTAAAAATTATCCATGGTAAATAGAAAATGGTCCATGTTTTACAACACATATTAGAAATAGTTTTGAGAATAAGAATTTAACAGAATTATTAAAAATTTTCCTTATATTTAACGTTGGTTAAATGGCATAGTTTAAATTCTGCGTGTAAAACTTCTAAAACGTTCTCTAATAACTTAGCAGGAAATGGAAAGATTAAAAGGACACCCCCAACAAGAACTAAAGTAAAAGTAGATTACAGCTTAAAAAAAACTGAAATTCCCAGAAAGTAAAAGAATTATTTGAAGATCTTTATGGAGCATAAAGAAACTAAAGGTAACTTACCATGGCTCAAATTATTATTAATAAGCAAAATGATGAATTAGCATTTAGGTTAGAGCGATTCAATAATCTAAACCAGTTTGATCATTTACAACGAAAAAATTACTACTCCATTATCCTGTTATGCAGTAATAGCTTTAATTTAAAAGTAGACTTTTCAGAGTATCAACTCGAAGCAAATCATATGATTTGTTTATCTCCTTATCAACCTTTTATGATAACCTCAAAAGGGGAGTGCTCAGGGTTTATATTAAATTTTCATCCCGATTTTTTTTGTACATACCGCCATCAAAATGAAATTGAAACAGAAGGCGTGCTTTTTGGTAATTTTCATGGATTACCTTATTTTAAAGTCTCAGAAGAAGCATTGTTTTTTAATCTTATAGATCAAATTTCAAGGGAAATGGATAAAGATTCTATTGCACAACATGAAGTACTAGTTGCTTTTTTAAAAGTGTTTCTTATTGAATCTGTGAGACAAAAAAAGAAATTTGATAAAGATACCGTACTAAAATTTTCAGATAGACAATCAGAAGTCTTGCAAAATTTGGTAGATGCTATCGAAAGTAATTATTCCAAGCTACACGCACCAAAAGAATACGCAGATATGTTATGCGTAAGTTCTAAAACTCTAGCAGGAATGGTTAAAAAATATTTAAACCAAACCCTTACATGTTTAATAACTAATAGAATTATTATTGCTGCAAAGCGAGAACTTTATTTAACCTCAAAACCTGTAAAACAAATAGCAGATGCTTTAGGGTATGAAGATGAGTTTTATTTTAGCCGATTTTTTAAAAAGAAAGTAGGCGTTTCACCAGATATTTATAGAAAAACAGTTGGTTTCGCTAAACTAGAAAAATCACAAGCTAATCTTTTGTAGTTAGTTATAGATCCGTATATCGAAAAAGGAGCATCAATTAAGAAGCTCCTTTTTTCTTCTAATTTTTTTTATGATTATTTGGAAACCAAAATATCTATCTTTTGAATAGCAGAGGTTTCAAAATCTTTCAGAATAACAGGAGCATTTTCTATAAGAGCCGCTGCTATTTTTCCTGTTAAGTGTGCATCTCTACCAATATCATCCGCAAAAGTATCAAAGATGGCATACTTTGTGTCATCTAGTTTAATGGCATACCATGATAAGGTCTCTGGTTCATCATTTACCAATTGCTTACCTACCTGAAGAAAATTTTCTACAGCTTCAGATTTACCTGCTTTAGCGTTCATAATAACCAATAAGCCTTTGTTTTGTGTTCCAGATTTATGGTTAGAAGCAATGATATTAACGGGGTGAATACTTACGTTTACATCAAAGCTTTCCAATAAAGTATCAGCATGTGTCAATAGTGCTTTTGCAACGTCTCCTTTTAAATGAGCTTGTCTACCTGCTTCTACTTCAAAAGCATCATATATGCCAAAAGTGTTTTCGTCTATCCTAAAGGCAAACCAAGACACCGTTTGAGGTTCTTTACTTACTAGTGCTAATCCACTAAGCAAAAACTCTTTAACTTCTTTTTTTTTACTGGGTTTAGCTTTCATGGTTACCAATAATCCAATGGTTTCTTTTTTTGTATGTTTCATAATATTATTGTTTTTAAATTTTTGTTACAGTGCAAATTTGTTACAAATTGAAGGACCTAGAAATGGATATCTAAAACTTATGCATGGACAATTTTTTACAAATAAATACAAGTATAAACACGACTAGCATATGTTATTGCGAAGCAGGCATGACTGTGAAAATCTATGTATCTAGTGTAATCAATGTCATGACTAAATTAAAAACCACTCACTTTTCATTAATTCAAACGCAAAATTAATTTTATAACACACAAAATAAGTTAAATACAAGTGTTAAAACAGTTTTAGAAAGTCCCTTAAAAACTATTTTTTATCCCTGTTTTAACATGCTTTAGCACTTTTTTTAGAAGAGTTGCCAAATAGAATGAATCTTTGCTTTGAAATTATAACAGAAAAAGAAGTTGATACAATTAAGGAATATAAAAGCAATCCTTTTTGGGCTGTTAAGTTTAACTAGTTATAGTCAAGCTCAAATAAGCGTTAATACTAAGGAGGTAATAAATAATTTGTCAAGTTATAGTATGAGTTGGTCTGATGATGGTAAAACTTTGGCTATAGGAGTTCATGATGCTAATGTTAATGGTGAAAATACAGGGCATGTACGTGTTTACAAAAATAATTCAGGAGTTTGGAATCAAGTAGGTGTAGATATCAATGGAGAAAAGGAAGGAGATTGGTTTGGCTACAGTGTTAGCTTGTCTAATGATGGCACTACGGTAGCTATAGGAGCTAAGCGTAACCATGGTCGCAACGGTAAAAATTCGGGGCATGTACGTGTTTACAAAAATAATTTGGGGGTTTGGAAACAAGTAGGGGCGGATATAGATGGTGAATCAGAGGGAGATTGGTCAGGTTATAGTGTGAGTTTGTCTGGTGATGGTGCTACTGTGGCTATAGGTGCTGTTCTCAATAGCGGTAACGGTAACAATTCGGGACATGTACGTGTTTACAAAAACAGGTCAGGAGTTTGGACTCAGGTAGGGCAAAATATAGATGGTAAAGCAACAAAAGATTATTTCGGGGCAAGTGTGAGTTTGTCTAACAATGGGACTGTTCTAGCTATAGGTGCTCATCAAGGAGGAAGACCATCTGGCTATGTAAGCGTATATAAAAATGTGTCAGGAAACTGGTTACAAATAGGTGATGCTATTGTTGGTGAATCAGTTGGTAATTTTTCAGGATGGAATCTCAGTTTATCTAGTGACGGCTCTATCGTGGCTATAGGAGCGTATATGAACAATGATAAAGGCGTAAGATATAGTTATGTACGTGCTTATCAAAATAGGTCTAATACCTGGATTCAGAAAGGCGCAGATATAGATGGTAAAACAACAGGGTATGATGTATCTGGTTTTAATAGTATAAGCTTGTCGGGTAATGATACTATCATACTCATAGGTGCTTATGAAAAAAATAGTGGTAATAATAAACAAACACTAGCTATAAATTATGTGCGTGTTTATAAATATAAAGACAGTCTCAATATATGGAATAAACAGAAATATATATAACTAGGGGTGGTAATAAGTGTATAGGTTGCTTCAGTGTTGTCTTACTTATAAATGTAGGTTTAATAAGTAAGGTAAAATCATGTAATGATTAAGGTTTTTGAGGCCATTTAGCGAGCGGCCTATATACCACCCAAATAGTAAATTAAGTAGTACAAATTCTAATGAGTAAAATATAGCAATTACCTAAAACAAATATGAAAAAAAATGACATGCCTATGGCTTTCTTTAAAGCTTCTGAAAAACTAATTAAAATAATATTATTATACCTATTGTATTTGGTGGTGCTTGTACAAATCTGCACCATTATATTTGCGCTAATAAGTGTGGTTATAGACATGATCAATTAAAAAAAACTTAAAATAATATAATAAATAAAGTATAAAAACAGCGATAGGTAAAAAAAATGTAGCGGCATAATTAAATTTAAAAAATTAGATTTTGAGTTTGATTGATTAGTAGTTGTTGGTATTTATTAAATCTATTACGATTGCGGTGAGATAATTATAGATGAAGGTGTGCTTAATAAAGTTAAAGGTCAATAGTCTTAAAATAAAAACCAGAGAATAAATTATCCATGGTAAATGGATAATTATCTATGTTTTATAACATGCAATGAAGATAATTTTGTAAACAAAATAATTAATAGAAATTCACTTAAAATGTCATGTCATGAATCTAGATGGATGAGTTATTTCGGTTAAAAGCTAAACGAAAATTTCAATTAACGACGCGTTTATTTGTTTTGAAGTAGGGTAACATCGCTAGAGCAACATGTATAAACAGCTATTAAAAATGATGAGGTAAGTATTAAAAAAAAGCGTTAATGAAAGATAGAGTAGCAATTTTAATTAAAAAGAAGTCAGACTGTATAGCGCTGTTGGATGATTTAAGAAAAAGCGGGGTGCGTAGACGTGAAGTCTTTTTTAGTTGGGAAGATTTATGGATGTCAGAACAGAATAATGAATACGATTTTATACTGATTGATTATTGCTTTTTTGATATGTTTAGAGGCGATATGGTATGCTATCATTTATTTCATCAATATAAATTTAAGATAACCTTTTACAGTAATATTTCACAAAATATCGAAACTCAAAAGGGCAAAATGGAGATTGATTTATATCGGATTTTTTTTAGACCCTTTGTAGATTTTGATAAACTCATCGGTAGTAGTGAAAATAATAATGTTCTGATGGGATCACCAGATAGTATGGTGAGTATGAATTCAGAAGGAAAGAATGGATTGGGATATAATAATGGGACTTTTTTTTTAAAGGAAGGATATTCATTAATCAAATTCGATTTAAACGAGTTGTTATGCCTAGAGAGCGACCGTAATTATATCACCATTTATTTAAGTAACGGTAAGCACTTAATAAGAGAAACACTGCAGTCAATACTAGAAATTTTACCAAAAAATTTTTTAAGGGTTAACAGATCGGTAATCATAAATGTAGACAAGATTTATAAGGTGGTAGGTAATAAGATACATATAAAGGGCTTAAATGATTTTCGGCCAGTAATAGCAAATAAATACAAACTCAACATTTTAGATGCGGTGCCGCTGTTTAACCTGAAAAATTCAATTCATTGGAATTGTCTAAAAGAAGAAGTTAAAAAAAATGAGTAGGTAGTATGTATAGTATAGTCTTCGTAATTAAAAGGAAACATAATACAAACAGAAAAACAATAGGATTTTTTAAAATATGAAAATTGTCATAATCATCCTTATTACAGGAGGTTTATTCGTAGCTATCTAGTTAGCATGATGATAAAAACAACATAGAAACTTTAAAATGAAATATAAAGAAGAAAAACTATATGCTTTATGTGCCTTTGTAGTTTTACTATTTATGTGTACAGTATTATTTATAATCTCATTAATCGTACATTCATAAAAGAATGTACGAACAAAAGTAGTTATTAAAATAAAACAAATATTAGTAGCATAGTATTGGTAATAATGTTTTACTGTGAGGTAATTGAACCTAAATTCAAGAAATCAAAAAAAATGAGTAGAGGTAGTAGGTATAGTCTGCACAATTAAAAGGAAACATAATGCAAAGAGAAAAACAATAAGATTATTTTTTTTTAATATGAAAATTATCAGAAATATAGTCATTATCCTTATTGTGAGAGATTTATGTATAACTAGCGTGAGTTAACGTGAGGATAACAATAACCGCCATGAAAAAAAAACATAGGAAAATTTTATTAAATGAAATAAAAACTTTCTGCTTTCTAGTAGTCATAATGTCGATGCTATCCTTGTTTACAGTGTCGGTTATAATTTCATTAATCGTTTATTTAATATTAAAAGTAATAAGATAAGAAATAACATCAGGTTAAAAGAGATTAATGACGAATTTTAAAAAAAAAATATTATTATTATTATTAGTAGTAGTTAGCACAATAGCTAATGCTCAATTTATAGATAAAGATTATACACAAATAAGCGTGGTTTTTGACCCAACCATTACCGATAATGGTTTTCAAATAGGGGGAGAAATTCAAAAAATTATGCATTGGGGATATACTTCTATAGGAGCCTCAACTTATAAAGGTTTTGATGTGTCTTACACAGATCTAATAGGCACATTCGGAATTAATTTTAATTTGTTTAATAACGATGTCGTGAGGTATTATAGCGGATTTCGGTTGGGATTAATATGGAGAGAAACAACTCCTTTTCCTGCGGTTGGTGGCGCTTTAGGTTTTGATATTAAACTGTCAAAATTTTATTCTAAAATCCAATTTTATTTAGGCATGAGATTATGGACGGATTATAGAGAAGACCAAAAAAACCACTTCTACGGAGATTCTAGCGGGTATAAAAGGGGACTCATTACTAACAATGCGCTTTTACAAGAAAATGGTGCAATAGTACTATCTATGTCATGGTGAGCACAGAATAAAGTAATATATTATCAATGGAGTAGGAAAGCCCTAGAATCTGGCAGGTGAGTGTCAATAGTCTGAAAATATCGTATAATGGAAAGGCTGTTTGAGTGCAGTGAAGTATTGTTAAAAAGCAAAAGAACCGTCATTGCTAGAGAAACGATGTTATTGTGAAATCATCAAATTTAAATATGTCATTCAGAGCAAGGTGAGGAAGCCCAGCAACAGCCATATAAAAAATAATAATACCATATTTCAACAATTTAGTATGAATATTAAAGAAACACTTTATAACAAGTGTATTATAAAAAAGGTTAAGTTTAGCCACCCCGACTAAAATTAATACCAAAGAAAACTAAAACCTTGTAAATCATATGATTTACAAGGTTTTATGGTTTTTAGACTATCATAAGAATTGAATTAATATAGTTTAATTTGGTTCACAATTCGGTTCACACTTTTAAAACGTAAAAAGTGTGAACCGAATAGATACTTAAAACCCTGTAATTGAAATAGTTGATTTGACTTTCGTCTAGGTAAATGTTTAACTAAAAGACGACAACTATGCAATCACAAACCACCTTTACCCTATCATTTTGGGTTAATGCTACACGTGTAAAAAACAATCAAGTTTCAGTTTTTGCTAGAGTAACTGTAAACGGTAAGCGATCAAATATCAGCTTACAACGAAAAGTAATTCTATCAGAATGGGATTCTAACAAAGGAAGAGCACGAGGAAACAAACAAGAATCTCGATTACTCAATCGATATTTAGACCTTGTTAAAAACAGAATCTACGAAGCACACGACCAGCTTGTAAAAGAAAAAACATTCATTTGTTCTCAAAGTATCAAGGCTCGATTTTTAGGAGAAGACAACGAAGAGTATTCTTTACTAACATTAGTTGATTACCATAACACACAAATGAGTGAATCTTTAACTTATGGTACTTTAAAAAACTATTTCACTACTCAAAAATATATCAAGTTATTCTTAGCTAAAAAGAGAAAAACTCAAGATGTATATTTATCTCAATTGACTTTTCGTTTTTTAGTTGACTTCGAAAAATTTCTAAGGTTATATGTTCCAGAGGACCATCAAAAGAAGATGGAAAACAATACGGTAATGAAACATATTCAAAGACTTCGTAAAATGGTAACGTTGGCTTACAAAATGGAATGGATAGACAAAGATCCTTTTATAAAATTCAAGCCAACTTATATTAAAAATGAACGCGAATTTTTAAGAGAAGACGAATTACTAACCATTATTGAAAAAGAATTTGATATAGAAAGACTAACTCTGGTTAAGGATTTATTCATTTTTAGCTGTTATACAGGTTTATCATATATAGATGTAATGAACCTCAACGAAGATAATATAGCTATTGGAATTGATAGAGGTCGTTGGATAATCACTAATAGGCAAAAAACACATAGCAAAGTGAAAATTCCAATACTTCCAATAGCTGAAGAACTAATAGGAAAATACAAAGGTCATCTTAAAACCAAGAAAACTAAAACACTATTTCCCAATATTTCTAATCAAAAATTAAATAGCTATTTAAAAGAAATAGCAGATTTATGTAGTATCAAAAAGAACTTAACATTTCATATTGCTAGACATACATTCGCAACAACAGTAACGTTAAGTAATGGTGTTCCTATAGAAACCGTTTCTAAATTATTGGGTCATACAAAAATTGCAACTACTCAAATTTATGCAAAAGTTATAGAGCGAAAGGTCAGTGAAGATATGCATATTCTAAGAAATAAATTTAAAACTAACATCTCAAAAAACAATAGCTCAAAAGCTCAAAACATCTAATAATATTATTTCTGTTTTAAAAAAAAATGGACTTTTAAACAAAGTTAACTATGTTATTAATTCTGAATTTTGCTTCATAAAAATGAAACAATGGAAAATAATTCAAAACAAAGCAAAAAGAAAACAGAACAGAAAAAATCAATATTCAAAAGATTAGTTAAAATTTCAGTTATCACAACAATCAGTTTGACTCTACTTATTATTGGCTCTGCAGTATTTATAAGCTTCAAAGATAAAGCGGCTTCATCTCCAATTTTTACAGGTCGCGTTATTTATGATGAATTTCAAATGCCAATAAACAATAAGTTTGGTCATCATACAGAAGCTATGGATGTTGTGGAAGGACTCGATTTAAAAGGAAAAATAATTGTAATGACTGGCGGTCATAGTGGAACTGGTAGAGAAGCGACAAAAGCATTTGTAAGCAGAGGAGCAACAGTAATTGCATTAGCAAGGGATGTAGAATGGGCTAAAAGAAACTTGAAAGGATTACCTAATATTGAAATAGAATATTTGGATTTATTGAAACCAGAATCAATAGAGACATTTGCTCAAAAATTCTTAAAATCCAATCGTCCAATTCATGCCCTTATCAATAGTGCTGGAATTTTCAGTTCACCTCTTGTAAAAAATGAAAAAGGTTATGAACGTATATTTGCTACAAATGTTTTAGGACATTATGAACTAACTGTTAAACTTATTCCTGCCCTAAAAAAAGCAAAAGGATCTAGAATAATAAACTTAGCATCTAGAGGGCATCGTCTAAGCAATGTTATATTTGATGATATAAACTTTGAACATACTGAATATGAAGGTGTGCGCGCTTACGCTCAAAGTAAAACCGCATTGATTCTTTTGTCTATAAAACTAGATGAATTACTCAAAAACTCAAATATTAGGTCTTTTGCTGTGCACCCAGGTCCAATTCCTTCATCAGACCTTTTCGCAGCAACACTAGTAGGTGTTGCCCCAGATTATAAAGTCAATATAATGAAATCTGCATCAAAATTTGTGAGATTAATTCATTACACAGAATTATTAAACTTTTTTAGAAGTCCTAAAAATATAGGTGACATCTATAAAACGGTAGAAGAAGGTGGAGCAACTACAGCTTGGGCTGCTGTTAGTCCAGAATTGAATGGCAAAGGAGGTTTGTATTTAGAAGATTGTAATATTTCTGTAGTTGTACCTAATGATAGTGATGCTCCATTTGGAGTAAGGCAATATGCATTGGATAAAGAGTCCTCTAATCGAGTATTAGAGATTTGCGAAACAATGACAGGTATAAAGTTTAAAAATTAAAAGATGAAAAATATAGAAACAGTTCTAGTAACGGGAGGAACAGGTTTTGTTGGAGCACATACTATTGTTCAATTATTACAAAAAGGATATAAAGTAAAAACTACCATTCGCTCCTTAAAAAGAAAAAAAGATGTATTCGAAATGCTTAAAAATAGAGGTATAACATCTTTTGATAATCTTGAATTTATAGAAGCAGATTTAACTAAAGATGAAAATTGGGACAAGGCAGTAAAAAACTGCGAATATGTTTTACATATGGCATCTCCTTTTCCTTCAGGAGAACCAAAGGATGAAAACGAACTTATTATTCCCGCTAAACAAGGTACACTACGTGTGTTAAATGCAGCTCAAAAAGCAAATGTAAAACGTGTTGTCATGACCTCTTCTTTTGCTGCTATAGGATATAGTATTGAACCAAAACACCATATTTTTACCGAAGAAGACTGGACAGATACGAATGCAGAAATTGGAGCATATATAAAATCTAAAACGTTGGCAGAAAAAGCTGCTTGGAACTTCATAGAAACTGAAGGGAACACCTTAGAATTAACAGTTATTAATCCTGTTGGTATTTTTGGTCCTGTTTTAGGTAAAGACTTTGCTAGTTCAGTTAATTTGATAGAAAAAATGATGAGTGGTAAAATGCCTGCAATACCAAAAGTTAGTTTTGGTGTCGTTGATGTTCGCGATGTAGCTGACATTCATATTAAAGCCATGACAAATCCACTCGCTAAAGGACAACGTTTTTTAGCTACTTCTGATGGTACTACATCTTTACCAGAAATTGCAAAATTATTACACGTACAACCTAAGGAGTATGCAAAAAAGGTAAGTACAAAAGTACTACCAAATTGGTTGGTGAAAATTCTAGCTAATTTTAAACCCGAACTAAAAGCAGTTGCTACACAGGTAGGTAGAGTAAAAATACTATCCAATACTAAAGCAAAAAATATATTAGATTGGAAACCAAGAAATCAAAAAGAAGTCATTCTCGATACGGCCGAAAGTTTAATTAAATTTGGTATTATTAAATAAGTCTCATATGAAAGTGATTATAACAGGTGCAACAGGAATGGTTGGTGAAGGTGTTTTAATGGAATGTTTGGAAAACAAAAATGTAAACGAAATATTAATAGTAAATCGAAGACATTTTGATTTATCCCATCCAAAATTAAAAGAATTAATAGTTCCTGACTTTACAAAATTAGAACAATACGCTAAGGAATTGACAGGTTATGATGCTTGCTTTTACTGTGCAGGAATAAGTTCCGTGGGTATGAATGAAAGCGATTACACCAAAATAACGTACGATACCACGCTATATTTTGCAGAAAACTTAGTTCATTTAAATCCTGAGATAATATTTAATTTTGTTACAGGAAATCTTACAGACAGTACTGAAAAAGGCAAAGTAATGTGGGCTAGAGTTAAAGGAAAAACAGAAAACGATTTGATGAAACTATCATTGAAAGGTCAGTATAATTTTCGTCCAGGCTTTATGAAGCCATTCAAAAAGCAACAAAATGTAAAATGGTTTTTTAAACCAGTTGTTTGGATATTTCCTCACCTATTCCCTAGCCGTTCTCTTTCCCTAAGTGAAGTAGGAAGAGCAATGATACATAGTGTATTAAAAGGTTACCCAAAGCAGGTTTTAGAAATTAAAAACATTAGAGAATTATCAAAATGAGTCGTATGGATATAAAATCGTGTTATATTGGACCCGAAATTTCACCCGAACAGTTTATTCCGGAACATTTCTTTTTGTTTTTGATAAAAGGAACTTTAAATGGATATGACGGAAGTAAAATTGCTACGTTAAAATCTGGAGACTATTGTATTGCTCGTAAGAATCATTTATCACGCTACAACAAGCTAAAAGAAAACGATGAATTTGAAAAAGTAGTTGTAGTATTTGATGAGCTATTCCTTAGGCAATTTCAAGAAAAGCATACACCAAATGTAGAAAAACACTCTTTTACCGATGCATTTCTGACTTTGGCTAAAAATAAACAAATACCAAACTTTATTAATTCATTAATGCCACACTATAATGGTACCGGAAAAATTGAAACGGCTTTTCAGGATATAAAGAGAGAGGAGCTTTTATTTATTTTATTAAAGATGCAGCCTGAATTATCAGGTGTATTTTTTGACTATGGTAAACCTCAAAAAATAAACTTGGAAGAGTTTATGCATCAAAACTATAAATTCAATGTTAGTCTTAATCGTTTTGCCTTTTTAACAGGACGTAGTCTCTCTGCATTCAAACGTGATTTTAAACAAATTTTTAATAACACCCCGAATCGTTGGTTGGTTCAAAAAAGGTTACAAGAAGCTTATTTTCTTATAGAAAAGAAGAAAAAGAAACCTTCTGAAATTTATGTTGATTTAGGTTTTGAAAATTTATCTCATTTCTCATTTGCTTTTAAAAAACAATTTGGGATGAGCCCCAAAAGCCTATTATAGAGTTCCTTTAATTTAAAAACAACTAACTTTGTATTGACAAATTATTAACCTCAATGAACTCTAAAAAAATACTATCACAATACATTCAAAATTTCGTTGAAGTAAATGAAGAAGAAGTTGATCAATTTACTAGTTGTTTTGAAGAGGTATCAATAAAAAAGAGGCAATTTATTGTACAGCCAAATTTTATTGCGCATCATATGTATTATGTAGTTAAAGGAGCTTTCAGAGCATACGTAGTCACTGAAGAAGGTAATGATCACACAACTTCCTTTGCAATTGATGATTGGTGGATTACAGATTACAATAGTTTTATATACCAACAACCAGCTTCATCTTTTGTTATGGCACTTGAAGATAGTATCATATTACGTGTACACTTTGAAAAACAAAAAGAACTAAAAGAAACAAATCATAAGTTTGAAACTATTTTTAGAATTATGGCAGAACGTGGTTTAGCCTTTTCTCAACGTAGAATTACCAGTAACCTAACATTACCGGCTGAAAGACGTTACGACCAATTTATGAGTAAATACGCTCATGTTGCGCAACGATTACCTCAATATGCTTTAGCATCCTTTCTAGGGATGACTCCTGAATTTTTATCTAAGGTTAAAAACGATAAGCTTCGTAAAAAATCTTAATCTACCTTAACCTTTTTTCTTAAGTTACTTCAAGGAAGTTAAGTTCGTATTCATCGCACTTTTGTAGTGTCAATATTGACACCTAAAATTTAAACAAAAGTAACATGAAAAAAGTAACAATAATTTTAGCAGTAGCAATTGCTACAACATTATTCTCATTCAAAGCAATAAACGCAATTTGGTCATTAGATAGCTCACACACAAAAATTGGTTTTACAGCAACACATTTATTAATTTCTGATGTAGATGGTTATTTTAAAGATGTAACAGCCACTGTTACATCTTCAAAACCAGATTTTTCTGATGCAGTAGCAGAAATGACTGCAAAAGTAAACTCGATTTACACAAATAGTGAGCAAAGAGATGGTCATTTACAAAGTGCTGATTTTTTCGATGCTGAAAAATTCCCTACAATCACTTTTAAAAGTACTTCATTTAAAAAATCATCAAAAAAGAATCACTATAAAGTTAAAGGAAATTTAACAATGCGTGGTATTACAAAATCAGTAACCTTTGATGGAATTATTAGAACAGCTGAAAATCCATACAACAAAAAAACAGTAGCAGGTTTTAAGATTACTGGAGAAATTAACCGTAAAGATTTTGGTATTGGTACAACAACACCCGCAGCAATTGTAAGCGACACAATAGAGATTGTTGCTAATGCTGAGTTTACAAAAGAATAAATAGAATGAAACGTAAAGAATTTCTAAAAAAAACAATTGCAGGAAGTGCCCTTTCACTTTTAGGAGTTTCTGCTTTTGCAAAAGAAAATAAGGTAAATAATATAGCTAATTCCGAAACTAAAAAACTAGGTCATAATCATTTACCCAACAAAGAACATAAAACAATGAATACAGTACTTCATAAAGCAGAAACAAGAGGAGAGGCTAATCATGGATGGTTACACTCAAAGCACACATTTAGCTTTGCAAACTACCACAATCCAGAGAGAATGAACTTTGGTGTTTTACGTGTATTAAATGACGATGTTGTAGATCCAGGTATGGGTTTTGGCACACATCCTCATAAAAACATGGAAATCATTTCAATTCCTCTTGAAGGCGATTTAGAGCATAAAGATAGTATGGAAAACACTACGGTAATTAAATCTGGTGACATCCAAGTTTTAAGTGCTGGTACCGGGATTACACACTCTGAATACAATAAAAACAAAGACAGAAAAGTAAAATTCCTTCAGATATGGATAATCCCTAATCAACAAAATGTTACACCTCGGTACGACCAAATTACTCTTAATATTGATGACCGAAAAAATAAGTTTCAACAAATTTTATCTCCAAATCCTGACGATTCAGGAGTATGGATTCAACAAAAAGCTTGGTTTAACATGACAAAATTAGACAAAGGAAAAGAATTAAGTTATAAACTTAATGCCCCTAAAACTAATGGCGTGTATGCTTTTATATTAAATGGAGATGTAACTATTAATAATCAAACATTAAACAAAAGAGACGGATTTGGAATTTGGAATACAGATCATATTAACATTAAATCAGAAAACGACTCTGAAATTCTTTTGATGGAAGTTCCATTACGATAAAAAACTTAAGTATGAATATTTTAAAAATAAACTCGAGTGTAAGAACTACAGATTCTATCAGTAGACAACTGGTAGAAGAATTGGTCGATAAATTAAAAACTGACAACTCTAATATTATTGAAAGAGATTTAAGGTTAGGCATACCTCTTCTTACTCAAGAAATGGTAACTGCTTTTAATACTCCAATAGCCTTGTTAAATAATGAGCATAGAGAAACCCTTTCAATATCAGATAAACTATTAACTGAAATTGATAATTCCGATGTATTAGTATTAGGAGTTCCAATGTACAATTT
The DNA here is from genome assembly GCF_900112395.1 of Algibacter lectus. Taxonomy (GTDB): domain Bacteria; phylum Bacteroidota; class Bacteroidia; order Flavobacteriales; family Flavobacteriaceae; genus Algibacter; species Algibacter lectus. The sequence goes on along the minus strand of NZ_FOLN01000001.1, from coordinate 344,061 downwards.
TAGCATACCAGGTTCCTTAAAAGCATATTTTGATTTAATAGCTCGAGTTGGTAAAACCTTTAAATACACCGAAAATGGACCTATTGGTCTTTTGAAAAATAAAAAGGCTTACATAATAATGGTTAGCGGTGGAGCTCCTTTTGGAAGCCTTATAGATTTTGCATCTGTTTATGTAAAGCATTTTTTAGGGTTTCTAGGAATAACAGATGTCGAATTTATTCTAGCCGATCAATTAAACAGTAAAGGTCAAGAGCCCATAGAACTAGCGCAAAAAAAAAATGAGGCTTTGGCTTCATAATTTATAATTAAATATAACCGTCAGTAATGACACAAATTAAAACAAAATGAAAACAATAAAATTAACATTCGTATTTCTTTTAGCAATAACAATGAACGTTTTTGCTCAAAACTCTAACAACAACACTAAACTAGCGGCAAGTTCATTGCTAGATCCAGATGATCACGCACTTATCTTAATTGATCACGAAGGTCAAATGGCTTTTGCAGTACAGTCAATAGACATTCAAACGCTTCGTAATAATGTAGGTTTGGTAGCAGGTACGTCAAAATTATTTAATGTAGCTACCATAGTTACAACCGTAGCAGAAAAGTCTTTTAGCGGACCATTATTTCCTGAAGTTAAAGAGTACTATAATGATGCATCTCAATATATAGATAGAACCACAATGAATTCTTGGGAAGATAAAAGAATTGTAGAAGCAGTTAAAAAAACAGGTAAAAAACGTATAGTTCTTGCAGGTCTTTGGACAGAAATCTGTGTTACGCTCCCTGCTTTATCTGCTTTAGAAGATGGTTATGAAGTATATGTCATTACCGATGCTAGTGGTGGTGTTTCTAAAGAAGCACATGATATGGCTATAGCTCGAATGATTCAAGCTGGTGTAGTGCCAATCACGTCTATGCAATACTTATTAGAATTACATAGAGATTGGGCTAGAGCAGGAAAATATGTTGAAGTAACCAGTTTAGCTAAAAAATATGGTGGTGCTTATGGTTTAGGTATCCAATATGCAGGTGATATGCTTAAGCATTAATTATTTCAATAATAGAAGCAACCTGTTTTTTTTAGCGGGTTGCTTTTTCAAAAAAACAATAAAGATGAAACGGTTCATACTAATTTTAATTTTTGCTGTAGCATTAGTGTCTTGTAAACAAGAAACTAAAAATAATTCAGAGACAGCAGACTTAATTGTTACTAATGCAAAAGTAGCAGTTATGGATACTAACAAAACTATTGCAGAGGCTATCGCTGTAAAAGATGGAAAAGTATTAGCTATAGGGTCAAACCTAGAAATTTTAAAGCTAAAAAATGAAAGTACAAAAACCATTAATGGTAATGGTAGAACCTTAATTCCTGGTTTAAATGATTCACATCTACATTTAACCAGAGGTGGTCGCTTCTATAATGCTGAATTACGTTGGGATGGTGTAAAATCTCTAAAAAGAGCATTGCAAATGCTGAAAGAACAAGCAGCAAGAACCCCAAAGGGGCAATGGGTAAGAGTAATTGGTGGCTGGAGCCCTTTTCAATTTGAAGAAAAAAGATTTCCGACACCTCAAGAAATTAACGACGCTACGGGAGACGTTCCAACCTATGTCTTGTATTTATATAGTAGAGCTTGGTTAAACCAAGCTGGATTAGATGTACTAGGTATAGACAAAAAAACAAAAGCACCAGTAGGTAGTTCTTTTGAAAAGGATCCTGCCGGCAATCTAACAGGTGTACTATTAGCAGAACCTAATCCAAGTATACTATATGCTAGAATAGGAGCATTACCACCTTTAACGCAGGAACAGATGTTAAACTCTACCAAGCAATTTTATAGAGAATTAAACAGTTTAGGAATCACAAGCGGTATTGATGCTGGTGGTGGAGGTCACAAATTTCCAAAAGATTATACGGGCACAAAACTATTGGCAGATGCTGGAGAAATGCCTATACGCCTTTCATACTATTTATTTCCTCAAAATAAGGGTGCAGAATATGCAGAATTTCAAGAGTGGATAGATACAAATAAAATTGGTCACAACGGAGAAATTCATTTAGATCACGGTTATGAATTAGAAGGTGGTGGTGAATTTTTAGCTTGGAGTGCAGGAGATTTTGAAAACTTTTTAGCACCACAACCATTTTTAGAAGACCGACCTACTTGGAGAGAAGATTTGAAAAAAATTATAGGTCTTCACGTAGATAATGGTTGGCCATTTAGAATACACGCTACCTACGGCGAAACTATTGCAAGCATGCTAGATGTTATTGAGGAAGTTAATAAAGAAACTAATGGGAAATTAGCTTCAGAACTTTGGCTGTTTGACCATGCTGAAACGGTTAATGAAAAAGAGTTAAAACGAATTAAAGCACTTAATGGTGGTATAGCAATTCAAGCGCGTATGGCTTATGCTGGTGAATTTTTTGTAGAACGATACGGAGCAAAAAAGGCAAAACAAGCACCACCAGTTAAAAAAATAATGGAAATGGGTATTCCATTAGGTGCGGGAACAGATGGTACTAGAGTCGCTAGTTACAATCCTTGGCCTGCTCTATACTGGTTAATATCTGGAAAAACAGTAGGAGGATTACAATTAAGTGAAGAATCCAATCTCTTATCAAGAGAGGATGCACTATACCTGTATACGAAGGGTAGTGCTTGGGTATCTAAAGAAGAAAACGTAAAAGGAACTCTAGAAAAAGGAATGTATGCAGATTTTACAATTCTTTCAGAAGATTACTTTACAATTCCAGAAAAGAAAATCAATAATTTAAAAGCGGTACTTACAGTCGTTGATGGAAAAATTGTGTTTGGAGATAAAGAATACCAAGCAATGAGTCCTCAATTACCAGAAGTAATCCCAAATTGGTCACCAGTAAAATACTATGGTGGTTATCAAAATAAGTAAATCAAATATTAATTTTTAAAATAGTAAAGAAAATGAATACAACAACAAAATGGAACATAGATACAGCACATTCTGAAATTAGCTTTAAAGTAAAGCACATGATGATATCTACGGTAACTGGACATTTCGAAAAATTTAATGCACTTGTTGAAACCAATAATGACAACTTTGCAGATGCAAACTTTAGTTTCACCGCCAAAACCGATTCTATAAACACAAAAAACAACGATAGAGATACTCATTTAAAATCAGGTGATTTTTTCAATGCAGAATCATACCCAGAAATTGCTTTCTCTTCAAAATCTTTTGATGGTAATAAATTAATTGGTGATTTAACAATCAAAGATGTTACTAAAGAAGTTTCTTTAAACACCGATTTTAATGGTATAGCAGTAGATCCTTATGGACAAACTAAAGCAGGTTTTGAAATTTCTGGGAATATCAACAGAAAAGACTTCGATTTAACTTGGAGCGCTATAACTGAAGCTGGAAGTATAGTAGTAAGCGATACCATTAAACTTGTTATCGATCTACAATTTATAAAAGAATAACTCTTGAATTCTTTCTGAAATTTTTAGAGTGATTAAATTTTTTGAATATAAAAAAAAATCCGAAAAAGCAAGATGACATTTCTGTTCTCTTGTTTTTTTTGTTTTAAATGATATTTGAACTTTTGAACAAAGTAATATTTTTACAAGTAATTTACCTTTATTAGCCCAAAGAATTTTTTAACCTTGAATAAAAAAATCTCCACATTACTTACAAACCTCAACGACCAATTAAGTTTTATAGATTTAGAAATTGATAACGAATCTACTCGATGTGAAAAAGCAATTGAAGTAATTTTAAAAACAATAAAATATTTAAAAACAACTATAACAAAAACCAAGTTCAAAACAGATGCAGAAGAAATTAAATTCTTCAAAGAAATAAAGCCTCAGTTTACCTCAAAATTAATCTATTACAACACACTTTTCAAAATTGAAATGAAAAGACCAAATGGAGGTAATAGAATTGTAAAGAAATACTACAACAACGAATTAGTAAAGCTAAAAGCTTTTTTCGATAATGAACTAGAGTTTTACAAATACTATCGTTCAGGAAGTTCTTATCTAGACCATAAATATTTTTTGCGTACTAAATTCGATATAAAAATGTCTCTAGATAATTCTTATTTTGAGGCAAATACAAACTTCTCGACTTCTCATGATTTTAAGGTAGCTAAAATATTGGCTAACGACTTAATTCAACTGTATTTAGAAAATCAATTAGTATTAATTGAACATAAAGACAATGGCGAAAAATCACAACGCAAACCCAACTTAAAAATGATTTGGACGAGCCCAAAAGTAGCCTTGATCGAACTTTTATATGCATTGCATACCGAAGGAACATTTAATAATGGTGCTGCAGATCTAAAAGATATTGCGGAATATTTTGAATATATTTTTGAAATAGACTTAGGACAATATCGCCGTACTTTCTTAGAAATTAGAACACGAAAAAACAATAGAGCTAAGTTTATTTCATCATTAAACAGTAGTCTTTTAAAACGTATGGAAGACACCGATGAAGGTGTTTAAATAAATCGTACACAACATAATCTCCGTTGTGAACAAGCTTCATTAATTCATAACATATTTGCCAAACGAAAGTCAAATCGAAGATTCACGAACACCTATTTAATAAAATAGCAAAGTTTGTGAGCTAAATCAATTTAATAGCTGCCATTGAGAAACGAAAGTTCGATGTGGTAGCTTTTTTAACCAAAATCGTTTACTATGGCAGCAACAATTATTACTACCGAAGATTTACAAGAATTCAAACACGAATTATTAGATCAAATCAAAGAATTATTTAATTCTCAATCGAATTTCAAACAAAAGAAATGGCTCAAATCTCCAGAAGTTAGAGAACTCTTAAGTATCTCACCAGGAACATTACAAAATCTTCGTATTAACGGAACACTACCCTACACTAAAGTTGGAGGGGTTATCTATTACGACTATGAAGAAATTCAACAAGTAATGGAAGACAATAGAATTCATAATAAGTACTAATGTCACTTCGAGTGATTTTGCTTTGCAAAATTGTATCGAGAAGCTCTCCTTATGCAAAAAGTAAACTACATATTACATCTAAAAGGTGTATTCATTCAATTCTCAAAAGACAACCGATTAAATCCAACACATATTAGTCTGTACGTAGCACTATTTCAAATTTGGAATAGTAATCGATTTATGGAAGAATTTTATATCAATCGAGAAGAAATCATGGGCTTTTCAAAAATAGGTTCCAAATCCACCTATCATAAGTGTATTAAAGAACTAAATCATTGGAAATATATTATTTATTATCCATCTCACAATCCATTTAAAGGCAGTAAAATTAAGATGTTCAATTTTGAGACAAGTTCTAAACAAGTAGTGGACACATACAGTCCCAAAAATGGACAAGCACTGGTATCTATTAATAAACATATACAAACTAATAAAAATAGTAATAAACTAGACCAGCCTAAAAATGAAAATGAAGTGATTGATTTTTTTAAAAAAGAAAATTGGCCAACAATTGAAGCTCAAAAATTCTTCAATCATTATCAAGGCATCGGTTGGAAAGTAGGTGGTAAAACAAAAATTGTCAACTGGCAAGCAACAGCTAAAAATTGGATACTAAAAGCCGAAGAAATAATGTCATCTCGAGCGCAGTCGAGAGAAAAAAGCAAAAAAACACAAAGTACAGTTAGCCAGAATCAAGACAACCTTAAGACGAGTAAAAATAAAAATTACAATGAGCCTTTATGAATAACAGACAACCACATATCATACAAGAAGGAAGTGTTCAGTATCGATTAGGAGAATTAAAAGGCAATAATATTTCATACGATTTCAAGAAAATATTGATATACCTAGATGCTAAAGGAAAACTATTATTCGGTAAAAAGTTTAAGATTTATCAAGAAGATGAGGTAATTCTCTACAAGCTATGCATTTATTTTATTCGTGATTTTGAAGCTTGCAAAAAATGAGAAATAGATCCTAACAAAGGCATTTTATTATCTGGCCCAGTAGGATGTGGTAAAACTAGTTTAATGAAATTATTACGGTATATAGTGCCTCATATAAAAACGTATGAAGTTATTCCTGCAAGAAACATAACATTTACTTTTAATAATATCGGCTATAAAACTATTGAAGAATATGGTAATAGTACTTTTTATTGCTTTGATGATTTAGGAGTAGAAACAACTGGTCGTCATTTCGGGAAAGACTGCAATGTGATGGGAGAAATTCTTTTATCTCGTTACGATTTATTTCTAAAAAGCAATATCAAAACTCATGCTACAACCAATTTAAATGCACAAGAATTAGAAGACAGATATGGTAATCGTGTTCGTTCTCGAATGCGTCAATTATTCAATTTGATTGGTTTTGACAAAGAAAGTGTTGATAAAAGAAAATAAGTATGTTCTAATTATGGTAAACCGTAAGAAATCGAACACATAATTTATGTATATTTATGGTGCTAAATAGACTCATATTATATCAAATTTTTAGTAGCTAATGTTCATTCATTAGCTTTTTTATTATGAAGTAATTAAAATATGTTAAAAAAAACCAGAAAAACAATACCTGATGCTGATTTATCAAGTGCCGGAGATGATTTCCATATTTTATGGACTATTAAAAAATGCTTAGAATTATTAAATTTTGATTCTAATGGTTTGAAAGTAGTCAGTATTGAAGGTGTAGATAAATCCTTATCTTCTAAAATGGATCCTTATGGAGAAAAATTATTAGGAATAGATTTAGTTGAATACTATGGAGGAGAAAGTTTTTTAGATGCTAACAAAATTATAATTTCGCAATTAAAATATAGTACAAGGAGAGCTGATGAAAATTGGACTTTTTCAAGTTTATATAAAGGAAAAAAAAGTAGTTCGTATAGAGGGTCAATAATTCACAGGTTTGCAAGTATATATAAAACCTTTGTTGAGGAGTTTGGGAGGGATTTAGTTTTAGAAAAAGTTAAAATCAAATTAGTAAGTAATAGAAGTATTAATGAGTCCCAATTACAAGCAATTTCTAATATTCAAAAGCTTTTATATCCATTAGATAAAAAAAGAAGCTTCACACCATTTCTTAAAAAACTTAAATCTTATAATGGTGCTTTCCAAAAGTTATTAAAAGCATCAGAATTAAAAGTAACAGAGTTTTCTGATTTTATTAGTCTACTTAATTTTGAAGATTGTGGAGCAAATTCTAGAGATTATATCGAAAGGGATTTAATTGTAGCAATTAGTAATACAAGCATATCTTCAAGAGATCAATTTAACAATCTATCAAGGCTTATTTGGAAAAAAATGATGCCAGAGTCGAAGGATTATGTTAGACTTACTCTATATGACATAATTGCAAGTTTAGGCTTCACTAACGGTAGTTTAGAAAGTCTATTTCCTGTCTCTCAGCATTTTGAAAAACTTACAAAAAGAATCGAAAGAGAACAATTAAATGATATACTATCAAAAATCGAAAAAAATAAAGGTTTACCTATTTGTATACATGGAGGAGCTGGTATTGGTAAATCCACATTGACTCAACAATTAAGTGATTTTATACCTAATTTTTGTGAGTGTATAACTTTTGATTGTTATGGAAATGGATCTTATTTAGATCCTTCTGACAGACGGCATTTACACAAGAATGCTTTACCACATATTGCCAATGAAATTGCTAAAAGAATTGGTACAAATTTTTTGATTAATAAAAATGAATCTGAAGATGTATATCTCAGGGAATTTAAAAGAAGAATTAATGATGCAATCAAAATTTTAAAAGAAAGAAATAAGAAAGCATATTTGGTTATTATTATTGACGCAGCTGACAATAATATTACGGCTGCAGAAAAAAAAGAAGAGAATTCTTTTGTGCATGATTTACTAGAAGAAACTTTTTCTAAGGATTGTAAATTAATTTTTACTACTAGAACTCATCGAAAAGAGAGTCTTAATTTGCCTCACGAATATGTTGATATTGAAATTTTACCATTTACTACAAATGAAACAAAAAAACATTTAGAACACTCTTTCCCAAATAGTTCAAAAGAAAGCATAGACGAGTTTCATCTTTTAACAAAAGGAGTCCCACGAGTGCAGTCCTATGCTATTAATTTAAAAAAAGATGGTATAGATAGAGTTATCAATTATTTGAAGCCCAATGGTAAAATTGTTGAAGATTTAATCGAAGAGAGAATAAATGAAGCTGCTAAAAGAATAGGGAATAATGGTAGAAAATTGATTGACAGATTTTTCACGAATCTAATTACACTACCAAGACCAGTACCTTTAGATTTTATATCACAAGTATTAAATGTAAAAGAGGGTTTTTTACAAGATTTGTCTGCAGACATTTGGCATGGTTTAATATTAGATAATAAAAAATTTAGCTTTAGAGATGAAGATTTTGAAAACTATATTAGAGAAAAATACAATCCAACAAATTCGGATTTAAATAGCATTGCCAAATTGTTTCTTAAAGAGGCAGATGAAAACGAATATGCCTCTATTAATTTAGCGGACATTTTATTTCAAGCAGAGTTTAAGGAAGATTTAAAAGAGGTTGTTCTTGATAAAAAATATAGGTTTTATCCAACTGATCCAATTAGAAATAAAGAAGTATATATCAGTAGGGCAAAACTAGCAATGAAAATCGCAGATAATCAAACTGATAATTTAACGTTTTTTAAACTTTTATTTATAGCAGCTGAAGAATCCAAAACTGATAAAGCGTTAACTAATTTATTGGTTGATAACCCCGATTTAGTTATAAGGTTTGGAGACGAAGCTTCATTGTATAAATTAATCACAAATTCTGAAGAAAAATCTTGGGGAGGATCATTTCATCTCAAATTGGCAGGTATATATTCTAGAAATTTATCTGCTATAGATATAGCAAAAAAACATTTAAGGACTGCGCATAATTGGATAGAATGGAGGCGTAATTCAGTTGAAGAAAATGAATTAAGAAATTACCCGATAAGTAGTTTAGATATAGCTTTCGAAACAGAAGCAGTATTAAGAATAACAAACGATCCTACTAAAGCTTTTCAATCGCTTAGCAGGTGGTCACCCAAGTCTGTTAGAATTTCATCTGGAAATTATCTACTTGATAATATTTTATTGTTTTCAAAAAGAGAAGAGATAGAGTCTTGGCTAAAAAAAGTAGACGTCCCTATTATCACACAAATTTTTATTATTAATAAACTTTTCAAATTTGGTCTTGATACAGATAAATTTGAAACAGAAATAATTATTTCTTATTTATTAAAAATATTAAGTAAAAAAATAAAATTAGAAAGAGTCTTTTATTCTTCAATTGTTGATTTCTGTGAGATCTTAGGTTTTGAAAATAAAGTTGATAAAAATAAAATAATTGAAATTCTAAATAAAATCAATTACAAGAACCCTTCTCGAGTTCCATATTTCTCTAATAAATATAATGCATATAAAGATTCTGAAATAGAGCTCGATATAAGTCTAAGAATAAACACACTAAAAGCCTCTTTAAATAAAGAAATTATTCAAGTAGAAAGTTTATACCCTAATAGTTTTAAGAATATAGAGGAGATAAAGGATTATGATAAAAAAAGGAGTATAGAAGATGATAAGAGAGATTTTGATAGTTTTTTTAAGCATGCGGTTTTTATCTTTCAATTAAAAGCAGATAAGATTACAGGAAGATTAACCGCTCAAGAATGTCTTGAGAGGTTTAAGCTGATTTGTAATAACATTGAAAAGGATTGGGAGTTTAAACATTATACCCATTGGCCACAGGATCGTTTAAATTATCTAGCAAGTAGTATTCTTGATTTTCTTTTACTAATAGAGTTTAATAATGAAAATATAGAATTAGTTTTAAATTCTTTTAACGATGGAAAATCAAATCGAATTTCATTGAGGTTACGGATTTTAGAAAACATTTCACATCTAGTAAAAAAACATGTTTTGTGTTTAAAATTACTTAATGAAATTGATGAATTCATAATTGAAAGCTCTTTATCAGCAACAGAGGCCACAGAATTATATATTGAATGTTCTTTATTTGGTTCTAAAATAGATAAGGAAACAGGAAAGTATTATTTCGACAAAGCTGTAGAAGCTGTTTCAGATATTGACTACGAAGCTTTCGCGAAAATCAGATGTTTATATGAGTTAAGTGAACAGGGAATTTCTAAGTTTAATCCAAAATTAGCTTATGAATATGCACGATTCATAGAGTATGCAGATATAAAGCTAGGGTATTATGATAAAAAACATTTCCCTTACAAAGAAGGCCTAAAAGGAATTTTTAATTTTGATCCTGGATCAGCTTTTTCAATTATGTGTCGCTGGCAGCACAGAGATATGTTGAGTTTAAATAAATATGTTCCGTCTATATTAAATGTAGCATTAAAGAATAAAATTATAAACCACAAAGTTGCAAATGCATTGCTACCTTTAAATAGTAACTATTACCATGATGAATTAATTGAATTATATCATCAAATTATAGATGCTTATAATATTGAAAACGATATTAATAACAAATCATATTTTATTGAAACTAGCTATAGAGATTTAAGGTTAGATCAAAATAACTCGCTAATTGATGAGTTATACTCAAAAGTTAAAGACAATAAATTTCTAAAAGAAGGAGTAATAGAAAAACTTAATGAGTTTGTTGAGTTTAGAAAAGTTGAAGTGTTAGAAAAAGAGTCAAAATATGAAAATATTTTTTCAAAAGAAGACCATCATCATAATATCGATATTGAATCAATAAATGTTTTATCTAGTCAAGATATTGAGATTTCTATTAAAACTATTATAGATACAAATGAAGATTATCATCATAGATGGCCAATTGATAATTTTTTAACTGAAATAAAAAACAAATGCTTACCTCAAGATTATGTTAATCAATTAAATGCATTAATTAATGTTTCTCCGGAGTTTTTAAATTTTTATTCCTTTGAAATAGCATTAAAAGAAAGAATTACAGAATGGAAGATACATCCAGCTGTAAAAAAATGGATGCAAAACAAATATCGTTACGTATTACTTACATGGTTTAGTGAGTTTAATGATGATAATTATCTAAGAATTTGGGATATTAAGAAGTTTGCAGATTTGTTTTGTATTACAAATGATAATATGGTAGATATATTAATGAATATTTTACCAGAAAAAATAGAGTATTTAACAGATGAATCAATTTATGGCATTTTTAACTTAATTAATGACCGTCTAACTAAACAAGAAAATGAAGATTTGCTTTCTTGGGTTTTGAGAAATTGGAACTCCATAATAGATGAAAATATAGCTGATGGAGTTTGGAGTGAAGAATTAACTCCTCCAGAGTCATCAAATAAGTTAATATCAGGAGTTCTAAGGTTTATTTTAGGGCATCCAGATAAGAGAAATAGATGGATGGCTATACATTCGATTAGAAGGTTAATTAATTTAGGAGAATCTGAAATATTGAAAAATCTACTTGATTCTCAAAATAAAAAAGACTGTCATCCATTTCAAAATAAAGAGTATATGTTTTATTGGATTTCGGCCAAATTATATTTATGGATCGCAATAGAGAGAACTAGCAAAGAAAACCCGAAAGCATTAATTTCATTTAAGGATGAATTCTTCAAAGAACTACTAAACGAAGATTTACCGCATATATTAATTAGATTCTTTATTAAAAAAACCTGTCTCAATCTTAAAGTTTACAACGACCAAATTTATACTGCAGATGAAAAAGAAATAATTAATAATGTTTTAATTAGCCCATTTGAGAAAATGGATAGGAATTTATTAAATAGAAAAGCAGGAAATAAGAAATCATCTTCCAATAATAATTGGAACTTCAAGTTTGATTCATTAGATACTCTTCCTTATTTATACCAGGGACTAAGCCGCTCTTTTAACATGTCTGAATATGATGTTGCAGATATAGCAGATAAATATATTACTCAAAAATGGGGTTATCGAGGAAATCCAAATAACGAAGATTATGTTAGAAATCAATTAAGAAATGAAAGAAACTATCATGAACTTATTAGTAATAGAAAAGGAAATATCCCAACAATTGAAACCTTAAAAACATACTTTGAATACCATTCTATGTTTTGTGCTGCTCATGATTTATTACAAAAACACCCTCTTATAAAGTCAGAGTACGGCGGAGAATGGGGAACATGGGATTATTGGTTACAATCAAAATCAAATACATGGAGTGACTATTGGTTATCAGACTCAAGAGATCCTTTGCCTCTGGACAAAAAATATTGGTTTAACGAATTTGAAAAATTTGATGAGGGGTGGAGAAATAATGTTGAAGATGAAAAATTTGATTTTGAAGTTGGTTTTGACCATTATTTTAATAAAAATTACATAGTGGCTTTTAGAGGAGGAAGTAGGTATTTTGGTGAGAATTCCGAATCTGTTTCTATCAGATCAGCCTTGGTGTCTAACAAAGGTTCTGAAGCTTTATTAAGAGCTTTTCAAACAGCTAAAGATACTCATGACTATGCAATACCTTTTGAAAATGATGAAGATATATTTGAAATAGAAGATTCAGAATTTGAATATCTAGGTTGGTTAAACAACCCTAGATCTGAATATGAAGGTTTAGATTCTAATGATCCATTTCATGCAGATATTGGAAAAGATTATATCATTTTTGGGAAAAGTGTCTTAGATTTATTTGATATAACTTATAATGAATTTTTTAAAAAAGCTTACTATAATGGTGAGCTAATAGCTGAATACCAACATTGGAGCGAAACTACTGAGTATAAATACAATGATAAAGTGGAAAGTGATGGAGTTGAACTTAAAGTTAACCTTTCTTTTATTTTAGAATTTTTAAAAAGAATCAATAAATGTATGATTATTAAATGTGAAATAGAAAGGCAATTAAAAGATAGAATTTATCGAATGGGTCGAAAAGATTTAGACATAGAAAATAATATTAAAATTTACCTTATAAAACCAGATGGAACAGTCAGAACACTCAGAGGAAAAGATTATAAAATTAGGTGAAACATTAATTGAAGAATTAAAACTAGAATATACTGTTAACACTCTAGCTAGATGGTTAAGTCATTATCTTAGTGAGTTAATTTACAAATTCAAAAATAGTTCATCAGAAAAAGAAAAGACTAAATTAGGAAAAGAATGCTGTGAAATTATTCTCAAACTTTGGAGTAATAAAGATGTATTGCCTGTAAACAAACCTTTACAAAACTTACAACCAATCGTTGAGATTCTGGAGGTTTTTAAAGAAAAAGATTTTTTGATTTCACCTCGATGGCTCGAATATAGACATGTAAATAGAAAAAATGAGTGGGCAAATTTCATTGATTTAGTAAAAAATAATACAGAGAAAATATTCAATAAATCTATTGAGGTAAATTTTAATAAAGATTTAATATTTAAAGATAGAGAATGGTTAGAGAAGCATGAAGAATTTTTAACCGAAGAAGAAAAACAAATAATAAGTCATTTAGACATGATGATAACAATAAAAGAAGGAGTTGTAGATATCGATAACCTTAAAAAAACCTCAAAAAAGGAAAGGTATGATTACGTATTTAATGAGTTAGAAAGTTTAATTGACGAACAAAAAAATGAGTTAACAAAATTAAAAAATAAAATTTTTAAAAGTTTAAAATAAAATTAATAATCATGCATAAATGAAATTAAAATTTTAGTAGTCAATTCCCCACAAACCAAAACCCAGTTTTCTCGTTCCTCAAAAGCCTCTGTCTTTTGGTTTGTTCCGCGCTCCACACTCTATAGCGTTTAAATTGCCATACTACTGCAGCACATTACAGCTTGCTTCATTCGTACCTCATTTCACAACTATAAAGAGCTGCACTCTGCAAAAAGCTAATAATTTAAACGCTATCCAAAGCTAAGTTACATAACGGTCTGTTATAGTAGCATTCATTCACTTTCTGTACTATAACGCCATTATGTAAAATAGCCACCTTGCAACCGCATAATTCAGAACTTAAAACAATAATTGTGACTATTCATGAGCACTTCTAAAACAATAGAAATAGAGCGAACTAAATAGCCGCTTTTCCAACGCTCACATCCGAACTTCAAAAGGAAATATTGCTTATCTCATTCAAGCTTCTCAAAACCATCATTAAGTCCAAGTATTCCTTACCTCAAGTCTTTGCTTGTTTCATTTCGTTAACCAATAAAAAAGTCCACTTTCCCCACCACCCTTTTCAGCTGTGTAGGTTACAGCAATTATTAATATTGTCCAATGTGTCTGTGGTAAGTAAATTACATTCATTTAATCCCTTATCAGGGAATCATTCACTTCATTTACCCACCTCAACACCGCGCATAAAAAAAGAACATTTTACCAAATGCCCTTTATTTATTTTTTCCTACCGCAATATCAATAATTACTTCCACCCACGTCATTTTGCCCCATAAAATAGATGTCTTAATCTTTCTCTAAAACAGCCATTAAACGATGATTTAAATATAATTTTTCTTTACCTACTTTTTCAGAAGTTAAAAAACCAGCATGCTCTAATTCCATAAGATAATTACCAACAGTTTTTGGTGTACCTAATTCAGCATCAATTAAAAATTGACGTTTTGTATAAGGCAATCTAAATAAGATTTCTATAAGTTCTTTAGAATATACTTTGGGTGTTGTAGCTTTTACCTCTTCAGCCATAATCTTCATAAGCGCTGTTACATCTTTTAAACGCTTTAATCCTTTATTTGCAGTGAATTCTATCATTTCAAGCATATAAAGTACCCATGCTTCCCAATCTTCATTTTCTGTAACATTTCGTAATTTAACATAGTAATCTGCCTTATTTTTAATGATATATTCACTCAAATAAATAGCAGGTGTATCTAATAGATTTTCAATCTTTAAATATAATAACAATAAAATACGACCAGTTCTACCATTACCATCACTAAAGGGATGTATGGCTTCAAATTGATAATGCATTAACGCCATTTTAATCAGTGGATCAATAGTGTCTTCTCCATTAATGAAATTTTCAAGGTTTGCTAGTTTTTCTCGTATAGTGTCTTCTCCAGTTGGCGGTGTATAAATAGTATCTCCTTTTGCATTTTTAAGAGCAGTTCCTGGAGTTGTTCTTATACCTGCAGTATTCTTTTTTATACTTTGTACAATGTCTACACATAAATTAGTAGTTATAAAAGGGCGTTTCTCAATGTCTCGTAAACCATCCCAAAGTGCTTCTTTATAACTTATAACTTCTTTCGTTGCAGGATTATCAAATTTTTTATCAGCGACTATAGCTTTATACAAATCATCATTAGTAGTAATAATATTTTCTATTTCAGAACTAGCTTTGGCCTCTTGTAAGTGTATAGTATCTAAAAACAACGTAGGATTTGGTAAATTGGTAAGCATCCCATTAAGCTCAGCCAAAGCCCTACTCGCATCAATAGTTTTGCGTAATACTTTTGTAGTTTCTAAATCCTTCTTCGGTGGTAATGGAGGTAAATTGTTATACGGTATGGTTCTGCTAAATTTGGTCATTTTTCGAGAGTAACGGTTACATCTGTAAATTAAACGAGAGTAAATATAGTAAAATATTACACTCGTTCAAATTATAAGGGTAAATATTACCTTCGTTTCAATAGTATCTGAATTATAATATTAAAAAGGAAAGAGAAAACAAAGATAAGCACTAGCGTGCTTGGTGTTCTCTGCTTTCTCTTTCCCTTTTTTAGTTTTTAGTTTCTAAAAAAAATTAATGTTGTTGGGTTAGTAGTTTCTAATTTACTTTTTCGATTTGGTTTTAAACTTTTGAAACAAATGTTTTAAAACAACTGAAACAACAAAACTCACAACAGCACCAATAATAGCCAAAACAATTGTTGTAATAAGGTCTTCAACACCAATATTCGCTATTGATGAAAAGAAAGTGCCACCAATAACGGCAGATTTAGTATTATGATCTATCGTCAGTTGCATTGGCTTTAGTTTCTGATGTGTCTTCACTTTTTACAACTGCCTGACTAACTGCGGTTACAACTGTACCAGCAACAGTCATATAAGTTGCAATAGTAACAAAAAGAGCAGGTATTGTAATAGGAGCTGCAATAATTGCACCACCAGCTGTGGCTAAAGCAATACCTATATTTCGTAAAGTTTTGAAAAACTTTGGAGTTGGTTTTTTATAACGTTCTAAAATGTTCATGGTTTTGTGATTTAATAGTTAATAAAATGATTTCTTTTCGGTCTTTAGCCTGATACACCAAAGACAATAATTTTTGCATCGCATCTTTTGAATAAATGCCTTTGCCAATACCGCTTAAATAAGTTACTGGAGCAATGCAACCTTCTAAATCTTTTAAGGCATTGTTTGCAGGATGAAATAAAATATAGCTTCTACCTTTTACAGCTTTTAAAATCAAATGATGTTTAAATCGTTTAGAAAAGCGAGGCTCAATTTGATACTGCCCTTCAGGAATACAAGAAATATTCCTTTTGTTATTTTGCCAGGGTAGCTCAATAGTGTGACAAAGAAATTTTTCAGAGCAAAAGAGGGTGCCATTGGTACCCTCTTTAAAATACGCTCTGTAAAGTGTCAATTCCATAATTATGGAGTGTCAATAGTAACAATAGACAAAGCATTATGAGTACCATTTTTTAGTACATACATTTGTCCATTTACTTCCTGATAAAACTCAATACCTAATATTTGGACTACAGGTAATATTGAGTTAGCAGTTAATGAAACAGTTAAGGCTATTGGAGCAGTATCAGCTGTAGAATATGGTAAAACAGCTGTCTCATCATTCTCAAATGTTGAGGTTTCATTTGCAAAATCCAATTCAGAAGCTCCCATTACCACTTTAAAGTGGGTTGTTCCAGTTGGTGCAGCAATTCTAACTACAGGAGAAAAAGCAGCAATATTTAGCGTTGCATCTCCAGAAACTCTATCATAAGCTTTTGTGTATGCAGCAAATAAAGTTGCACCTAGCTTACCATTCAAATTGAATTCAAAGCTATCTAGTAAGCTCAAATTTCCATCTTGCACAGTTCTCAATCCTCTTTCATTAGTAGCGTCTGTTTTAACAATAGCTAAAAGATCTTTTGTTAATCTGCTCACTACTCGTTTATCTTTTGCATTTTGCAAAAGCACACGAATAGCATTTCGTAATACCTTACCACCTTTACCGGCACGTCCAAATTCAGATCCATTTTCACGCGTTCTTTGAAATGCAGGATCATTCGCAATACGACTGGCATCCACACCGCCTTTTTCGCGCGCTAGATGTCCGTCTGATGTTTTATAAAAGGAAATACCACCTATAGTTCCTTTTAGTTTAATAATTCCAGTTTGTTTTGCCATAATAATTTGTTTTTTGATTAATATTTCAAATCACGTAACTTTATAGCTTGTAATAAAAAATCGTATTCCGTTTTTGGACATTCATTCCGAT
The DNA here is from genome assembly GCF_900112395.1 of Algibacter lectus. Taxonomy (GTDB): domain Bacteria; phylum Bacteroidota; class Bacteroidia; order Flavobacteriales; family Flavobacteriaceae; genus Algibacter; species Algibacter lectus. Next base: position 326,645 of record NZ_FOLN01000001.1, on the reverse strand, counting down.
ACAACCAAAAACGTCATTAAAATATTGATAACACCATCGTGTTGTCAACATTTTAACAACGCATCATCATCATCATCACCATCATTAAATAATAAAGTATGTTTAATGTATAGATAAAGCATACATAGAGTATCATGAATCAAAAGAGAGCTTGTATATATCCAAAAGACATTCAGCGTATCACAGGACGTAGTGAACGTTATGGGCGTAAGCTTTTACAAGACATTAAAAACTTCTTTGGAAAAGAATCCTATCAGTTTATCACAATTAAAGAATTCGCAGAATATAGTGGTATTGAAGAAGAAATAGTCAACAGGTATTTGATAGATTAATCATAACATTTGATGTAAATTGACTGGTTTTAATGGAGTTAAAATCGTAAATTTGTATAGAGACGTTCAGATAAAAAATACTATTTCAATCTAACCAATAGGTTCACAATTCGGTTCACACTGTTTTAGTCTATTTCGTAAAGTATTGATTTTACTCCATAGTGGCGGTTTAGTTATCATCCTGCCACCCCGACTATTACTTTGTAAAACCCTGTAAATAATTAATTTACAGGGTTTTGTATTTTTAAAAACTACTATAAAACGACCCAAAACGCACTAAATTTCACTATAAACGTGTCCTATTACGTGTCCTAATTTTATCCTATTCTTAGAGAAGGTCTATGAACAAGGGGCTTTAACAATTATGTTCTCGGGGAACTCGGATTTGAGCTTTAAGAGCTAAGTTCTTATAAGCATATCTTTGCTAAGTTGTTGTTTGTTTAATTACTAAATTATGTACTCTGCTAAAAGGACTATTTAATCAGGTTAATAAAAAAGTTAAACTCTACAGAAGCGCTTTTCGAGAGTTTATTTAAAGGTGGGGTTAAATACACCAATTAATTTTAGGTAGCGTTCCAAAAAAACCTTCGCTTAACTGGATTAGGGGGCTGTCGCATTAAATATAAAGGGTTGTGTTTTCAATATTTCTTCTATCTCATTCAAATTTTTTTAAACATTTTTATAATAAATTCATTAACATAGATAAGTACATACGGTTTAAGCTTCAAAAAAATCATAATCGTTTTTGTTCATCTGTTTTACCATTTTTTTCTTTTACAAGATTCCCTCCTAAATGATAAAGTAAAGTGAATCCAACTCTTCTCGAATCAGGTTTGTCGTCGTAGCTATAATCGATAATCTCACTTAGCGAATGCGCCTTATAACGATTGGTATTGAAAATGTCGCTTATGGTTAGCTGAGTGACTAGTTTCTTTTTGAAGAATGTTTTTTTAATTCCGAAATCAACATAACCTGTAGGTTGCGAACTATAGATGCCAAGTAGCTCAGAGGAAAACCAATGGGCGGAAAGATTGATTTTATATTCTTTTGGCAAAGAAATATCCTGTTGTAGCATGAGTGTTGTTGCCCATTTTGATAGCTGTTTTTCACCTGAAAACTCTGATATGGGGTACGTGGTGTAACTGATGTCCGAAAAGAAAAGTATATCCCAAAAAGGGAATACTTTAAACGGTGTTGATACTGTAAAATCAAAACGATGACGATTGCCAAAATTATCGCTTTGACTTTTAATGGTTATCCCATTATCATCTATTGACAGCTTTCGATTTATGAAATTGAGGCTTCGGTTATAAATAGCAGAAAAAATATATTTGTTTTTTAGACTATAGTTAAGAGAGTAAATCCAAGCCAATTCAGGAATTAAATCAGGATTTCCAGAATAATAGAAATATTGGTCACTATACCACCGTACCGGATTTAGATCAGCATAGGACGGACGGTTGATACGTCTGCTGAGCGAAAAATCCATTCTGTTGTCTTCATTTATGATTTGCCCTATAGAGAGAGAGGGGAACAGCTTAGTATATTGCCATTCGTTGACAATGTCCTGTTTTACGGTGTAACCTTCAGCACGGGTATATTCCAAACGTAAGCCAGCATCAATTGTAGTTTTATTGATTTTTTTTGAACCCGACAAATAAGCTGCGGCAATACGTTCTTTATATTTAAAATGATTACTTAAATCTTCTATTTCGACAAAATTTCCCGACTGCAACGAATCAAAACGGTATTGATTATCATTTTCTACTTCGGCATATTTAATACCTGTTTTAATGGAATACTTTTTAAAGGGTAAATGTGCATCAGCTTGAGCAGAAATAATTTCGACGGATCCGGGTTGGTGCGACTTAAGTACCTCTGTGTTTTGTTTGTTTTGGTTTGCATCAAAATTATCGGTTTTCAGTAACCCATCCGAATAATTACGGTAAGATGTATAATTGGCATGGGCAGTTATTTTTTTACCCAGAGAATCTATATCAAATGTATAACGCATGCTTATCGCGTCGTAGTGATAAGGCTCGATAATATTGTTATCTGAAAGGATAAAAGATTGTAACTCCCCCGAATTATCAACCTTGTTTACTGTAGAATTATTGAAACCTTTAAAATCGTCAATATAACCGTGATAGCTTATTCCTATATTGTGTTTTGGTGAAAATTGCCACTCGGTTCCAAGCCGCCAAGTATAGTATTTAATTTTAAAAGTTTTTTCATTTTCACGGTTGAGTTGAAAGGTGTTTTCTTCTTCATTAATAGTATTTCCACTATTATTTTGAGTAAACCTGTGTGGTGTATTGTAGTCAAAGGAACCGTACAGATTTATTTTTTTGGTACGAAGGCTTGCCGATATATTTTCGTTGGTCATCCAATATTTTCCTTTTGAAACAGCGGTACGTAAATCTACGGCATAACCTTTTTTTATGTTTTTTATAGGTATAATATTGATAATTCCTGTATTACCAGCTGCATCAAATTCAGCTGTAGGTGATGTGATTAGCTCTATCTTATTAATATCTTCTGCACTCATTCCTTTCAGCAAGTTGGCTAACTGACTTCCAGATAAATAGGTCATTTTTCCGTCAATCATTACATTGATACCGGATGCTCCCCTAAATAAGATATTATCGTTTTGACCCACGCTTATACCTGGTAATTTTTTAAGCATATCAAGAGCTGTTTGTCCTGTTGTTAGTGCCGAATTTTTAAGATTGAAAGTTAGTTTTCCTTTATCGGCCTCAACAAGTGGTTCTTTAAAAGTAAGAACCACTTCGTCCAATGATTGGGGGTCTTCCTTCAGTGTTATATTTAATTTTGTTTGGCCTTTTACCTCTTTCTCTTCAGTTGTCATTCCCATATAAGAAAACACCAATACACTCCCTGTAAAGGTTTTTATAGAATATCTACCGTCTACATCAGTAAGCGTTCCTTGATTGGTTCCTTTTATTAAAATAGTTACACCAGGCAAAGTTTGGTTTTCGATATCGGTAACTACTCCTTGGACTTCTAATTCCTGTGAAAAAATAAAACAAGGAAAAAATCCTAAAAAGTACAAAAGGGATATATTGATATGAGATGTCATAATTATAGTTGAATGTTTTTAAAATTTGTTTTCGACTTCAGCTGCTTCTAGCATGAGGTAATGTAAATCGGTATTTTTAATGAAGGGTTTTAAGAGATAACTTCCAGGGCCGTATAGAGCCAATTCGACATAATCGGCAGAATGTTGCATACTTATCCAACCCACTGAATTATATTGTTGCTGGATTTTAGCCAAAATATTAAATGGAAGGTGCTTCGGGTTATAAAGACCCTTTTCTGTTTGTAGATCGGTATAATAGCTTGATAACTGCTTGCATTCTTCATCCGTAAGTGAAAAATTATTGGCAAAGTGTACCCTTTCTTTTATTTGGGATAAGGACGTTTCTTTCCCAATTCCATTTAAAACCCATTCATTAGTATGTCTATATCTCTGAATGGAATCATAATTATCATTTGCCTTTTTTCCATAAATAACACCTGGGTTCGCATTGCCATGATCCGTAGTAATTATGACTAGTGTTTGCCCATCTTGATCTGCAAAATCCATGGCTACTTGTATAGCTTCGTCATGAGCTACTTGATCATAAATAAGACCTGCTATATCGTTACCATGTGCAGCCCAATCCACTTTTCCTGCCTCTACTTGTAACACAAAACCCATAGAGTGGTCTTTCATAGCTTCAATCGCTTTTTGGGTCATTTCAGCAAGCGAGGGAACTTTTTGAAGTAATTCTTTGTTATTTTCTCTATCTATCGAATAAGGAAGCCCATTATCTTCAAATACACCTAAAATGGGTTTGTCAATTGAAGCGGAAAACATGTCGTTTCTTGTCTTGACGACTTCATATCCGTTTGATGTAAACGCTTTGTACATATCCTTTTTATCTTTTCTCTTTTCCGGAGAAAAGTAATTATTCCCACCACCCATCATGACATCAAATTTTTGCACTAAATACTTTTCAGCTATTTCTTCTTGAGTATTTCTGGATTTGGAGTTTATACAAAAACCAGCTGGAGTGGCATGTGTGATGGGAACGGTAGTAACGCAACCCGCCTTTTTGCCTGCTTGTTTGAATTTTTGCCAAATAGGAAGATGTTCTTTTCCATTTTCACTTACATTCAATGAGCCATTATTAATACGCACTCCTCCTCCCCAGGAGGAGCTTGCTGCGGCAGAGTCTGTGACAATGGAACTTGCGGAAGCCATATCCATTAAAGCTCTGTTTACTCTATTGTCTTTGTACAGTTGTAACCAGTTAGAGCATTTGCCTGTCTTTCGTGAAAGGTAAAGATCGGTCATGTTCAAGGTACCAGTACTCATTCCGTCACTGACAATAATGATAATGTTCTTTGCTTTTTTGTTCTTATCTTCAATATCATATTGAATAGTATTGGCAATACTACTGAAAGGATGCAATAGAGTTGTTCCTAGGGTGAGTAACGATCCGTTTTTAAAAAATTTTCTTCTGTTCATTTTAATCTTGTGTTATAAGTTTTTTAATTAATAAGTTGTCCTTTTTTGTTGTGCAGTATATGGTTTAGTAAGGTGGTTTATCCAGCACCTAAGATACCGCTTAAAGCGGTTACGAGCAGTTTTTTTATTTATTCTGTTTATTATTTATGCCGTAAACATTATGTCTACGGCTTTGTATTGACAATATGTATTTTAAATCAAAAGCAAAAAATAAAGAGATGTAAGGCTTTTTGAAGTACAAAAGTCCATGCGGGATTATTTCTATAATAAGCCATGAAAGAGGCTCTGTTTTTAGAAAATTTAAAATGTTAATTGAATCCCGTGTCCATGATATGTAGAAGTACAATTATGAACATATAAGTTATTAAAATCCGATATTATTATAAATCGCAAATTTCATCCTTAATGAGGTAGATTACCCTCTTAAAGACTTATACAAAGTAAAAAAATATGGAATGTAACTTTTTCTTTACCTATTAAAATTGAAAAGGAAACTTATAGTAAAGAAGGAGGGGGGCGAGAAAAAAGTTGGCTAGAAGCAAGGTTGTTTAAGGCAATAAAGTCGTAGGTTTTAATACTTTCTCTTAGAGCAGTAAATTCAAGAATTTCAATTGTGAAATCTTCTAGACTAGAAGTAATTGCTGGAGTTAAGTTATTCGCGGTGGTATGGTCGCAAATGACACAATGCGGAGCATGATCTTTATCATCTATATGTAACAGGGCATGAAGCCCTGCCATTTTCATTGTAAGAAAAAAGACAAGGAGCAAATAAGTAATACTATTCTTAATGCGACTTGATTTCATTAAGACAAATTTACTAAAATAAACTGAAAAATTATGTTAATATAATTTGAATAAAAGCTATTAATACTTGCTTTAATACAATTGGAGATTTTGTTGAGTTTAATACCAAAGCAATAGAAGTAAATGAGTCGAATGATAGATGATAAAGCAATTGGAAACACCTAAAGAAAACTACTATTAATTTGGTTTACATAGCGTTATATGAGGAGTTTCTTCGGAAATCAACTATAGATAATTTTGGGGTTATAAATAAGGGGTGAATATTTTAGAGCATCTAAAAATTAAAATTCAAAATGCAATGTTATAGAACAGTTCATTTATTACCTTGAAAAGGATTACTTCGTTACCTTTGTTTCTTATTCAAAGAGTTGTAAGATGTGGAAAGCGCATTATGATAAAATAAAGAAAGAAAAACACCCTCCTGCTTATACATTGAGCCAAACTTTAAACCTGATATCTAGTAAAGATAAGTTTAAGGCCATTGATTTGGGGTGTGGTAATGGTATAGATACTTTTGCAATGTTAGAGAAAGGCTTTGACGTATTGGCAATAGACAAAGATTCAAACGCTCAACTGCTTCTACAAAAACAGATAAGCCCTAAAGATATGGTACGGTTAAATTTTCAAAATTCTTCTTTTGAAAGTTTAGACGAACTCCCTTCTGCTGATTTGGTCAACGCTTCTTTTTCCTTGCCTTTTTGTCATCCGCATCAATTTGAAAAACTTTGGCTTAATATCATCAATTGCATCAGCCCCGAAGGGTTTTTTTGTGGGCACTTTTTTGGATCAAAAGATTCATGGAGTTCTAATAGCGATATGACCTTCCACAATCTGCAAACCGTAAAAAAGCTATTTGAAGGTTTTGAATTATTATATTTCGAGGAAACTGCAAAAAATGGCAAGACCTTATCAGGTAAAGAAAAGTTTTGGCATGTTTTTCATGTTGTTGCGAAAAAACACCATTCTACAAAATAACAAGAATAAATCACTGTATTTAAAGGCTTGCTCTTAATGCTATCCGTTGAAGTATTTTTCTGGATATAATCCATAGAACGAATGCATAAAGCACATTTTCTAGAACAAGGCTATAGTATATACCTTCAATGCCAAAATATTTGGTAAGAACCAATACAATAGGCACAAATAGAAACAGTTGGCGCCCAATAGGTAACAAAGTAGCCAATTTTGCTTCCCCTATTGATTGGAATAAAATTATACTACTAGAAGATATTGGAATAACCAGTAAGACTCCCATTATCATTCTTATATTAAAAATTTCAGTTTCATTAAGCACTTTATTTGGCAACATAATATTGATAATAACCTCTGGGAAAACCAGTATAGGAATCATCATTGCTATACCAAGCACAATTCCCGCTAATCTATAGATAGATACTCCTTTTAGGCACCGATATGGTTTATTAGCACCATAATTGATTCCAATAATCGGTTGCATGGATTGGTAAAGCCCTAAAAGAGGAATTGCCAAAAAGGTGAACAATCTAAAAGCAGCGTTGAAAAAAGCTATTGACTCGAGAGTTCCGTATAGTACCACTAATCTGAACAGCAGAAATTGCCTAAATAAATTGGACAATTGCATTGAAAATGCTGAAAAACCAATGCTCAACACATTTTTGAGGATTTTGTGTTCCAGCCTTACTCGGAAACGACCCGTATTAAATGTTGCTTTACCTAATATAAAATATAAGGATGTCAATAGGCTGTATAGGAACATTGTTGCAATACTGCTCCATGCAGCACCAGCGACACCCATATGAAAAACACCAATGAATAAAGGTGTTAGTAAAATATTCAGAATTACGGAAACCAACGTAAAACGCATAGCCTGTTTTATTTTACCTTCAGCCCGTATCAAACCGTTGGCCGATAATCCATAAATGCTGAATAGTGCGCCAAAAATGTATACCTTATAATACTCTAAAGCGTAGGTGAATAATTCTCCTGAAATTCCCAAAACAGAAACTATTTCTTTAGAAAAAATGATTCCTGGGATGCTAACTGCAGCCGCTCCGATAAGGGATAGGGCCATCATGTTTGGGATGATTTTTTTTTGAACTTCAACCTGATTTGAACCTATAGCTCTACTAAGGACAGATGCAGAACCTGCTGCTACAAAAACGGTGACACTTGTAACAACTAGCATTAAAGGAAACAACATTGATACCCCTGTAAAGGCCTCTGTTCCTATAAAATAACTGGTATAAAATATATCAACGAGTCCATTGATGGATATCACCATCATTCCCAGAATGCTGGGCACAGAAAGCTTCAATAGAAGTTCCCAAAGGTTGTCATTGATGAAATCTGGCTTTTTTTTCAAGTTTTCGTATTGTAAATTTTATAGGAATGTATTTATATATCGAATTTTTAATACCCTTTCAGAAAGTAGTTTTATTGAAAAGAAGCCATGATAAACCAAAAAGCAAAAATGTGGTGACTATAACTTCTATTAAACCATTCTTGATTTTTCGGTGTCTATCTTGGCTATCAATTTTTAAATTGAATTTAGGAAGCGTTTCGTAGTCCTTACTTGTTATTTCTTTGTTCAAAAACAGTTTATCAACATAAAAGTGGGTAATATCCTTGTGAAAGCTCTCAATTGATTGGTAAAAGGATTGAAAAATTTCAGAATCTGATTCAACAATTTCATTAAGAACTCCTTGCGTATTTACTGCTGGGTTTGCCCATCGAAATAGGGAAATCTTCTTTTGCCTTAGTCTAATTTGGGTAAAGTAGTCCGACACTTCTTTTCTATGGTGGTCATCATTAAGTGCCGTAAAAGCAGCATAGGCTTTGGCCATAGTATTTATGTGAAGAAGTGAATCTGCTTCCTTTAAATCATTACGACTCTGCAAATATTCAAGAATTACTGCCTTGGCCTCCTCCAAGTCCTCTTCGTTTTCAAGACTTCTTCTTCTGGTAACATCGGCTAGTGAAGTATTGTCTATAGGATACACAATATTTGCATATACATTCAACACGGCTGGTAGAACAATTAGAAAAAGAAGCCATAGGCTAGCAGCACTAATTGCGGTTAAAGAAGAATTTTTTTTAAGACTGATTAAGAAGAACATCAAAGCAAACCAAAAACTGAGATAACATAAAACGGCTAATATCCATAAGGAGACGGCCAAAATATCCCCTTCTGAAGAAACAAAAAAACCAATTGAAGACAAAAGAATTCCCAATCCGACAATCAAGGCATAATAAAAAGCAATTCTAATCAAGAGTATTTTTCTTAGCCCTATGGTTTGCAACCTAAGTAGGGGCAGCATGCCATTTTCTTTTTCTTCCGCATATAATCCATAAGTAAAGGCTATAATAAGCAAGGGAAACAAGTAAATAAGTACAAAGGAAATATCAAAATTTCCAACATAGAGTTTTAGGGGATTGGCCAACTCACTTTGAAATAACTGGTAGTAAAGACTCGTTCCAGTCAATTTGTAATAATAAGGTTCTATATCTCTTTGTCCTAAAGACATGTGAGACAGACCATGAGGGGGTAAGATGGCATGATACTCATGTCGATACCATGCATAAGCGGGATTTGAAGCTATATCGAATAGTTGTTTCTCCTTGACAGACGTATGGTCGCTATTAAAACTATTTTTATAGTGTTCAAATTTATTTTTCTCAATATGTTCGACATTCTTGATGGTCTTATGTTGTTCCATTATTTTGGAATGTCCATAATAGATGGCGTACATACCCAATAAAAAAATAGTGGCCAACATGACCATTTGAAAAGTATTTCTAATAATGGAAATACCTTCGCGTTGCCATAATAATAAAATCAATTTCATATTAATTTATTTTTGGATGAAGAAGGAATTAGGATGAACATTATCAAAACCCAAAAAGACAATGAAGCAAGTTCCATCCAATAGTATTTGAAGATCATGGTCACTTTAGGTGTTAAGTATTTGAAGTCCGATATGGTTTCCCATAAGTTCCTTCCTGCTTTATATTCATAAAATTCCCCATACCGTGAGTTCTTCGCCATATCATTGTTCATGGTACGTATGAGATGACGGCGATAGGTGTTGGTCTTTTCTTGAAAATCATTGAAACTATACCAATCAGTTGCTGCAAATGCCATGGAAAGATTTCTTACAGCTATATAAGGCGCAACAAAACCCATTAAGCTTCCAGCTTTGTTTTGACGCTCGAATTTTTTGTAAAGGGCTGCATCATGAAAATCATGCACTTTATTGGCATATTCTTCTCCTTCCTGCATCTGTATTCCTCCAAAATTCAAAGGCAATTGATTAAGAGAATCGACCCCATACTGTTGTAAATAATCTTCTTTTAGTCTTGCCATTCTTTTTTCCTTGGTCTCATTAGTATTCATTCCATTTTCAATATCATGTTGTATACCTTCCTTATATGTTTTCATGGATGGCAAGGGTTGTAAGGTTTCGCCAAGATTGGCAGAAGTCTTTGGTATAATGATTCCAGTTGCAATCCAGAATATCAATAAGGTCAAAAGAGCGTTTCTTGCACTCGAAGACTTAAGGGATATCCAAACTGAAAAATTAGTAAAAGCCCACAAATACCCAACGTAAACACAAAAGAGAAGTAAGATACGTAACCCCATATCATTTATCACAGCACTAGTTTTTTCAATGACTCCCACTATATATAAACCCGTAAAGAACGGAACCATTATGGAAAATACAATTAAGGAATAAGCCAAGACCTTACCCAAATAAATAGACCTTATGGAAACTCCTTGACTGACCAATAATTTCAGGGTTCCTGTTTCCTTTTCCTTAGTAAAAGTTTGAAAAGTGATGAATATGATAAGTAGAGGTAATAACAATTGAAGTACTAAGGCAGCACTTAATTCCCCGAAACGAATCATATTGCCGTAGCCTTGTACCGGCCTGAACATAAATTCATGTGGATAGTGTGCTTCTAAGTAAACAGATGTTCCAGTATAGGTGTCCAATCCAAAATCAAAAAGACTGAGAAGTGTCTTCGGTTTAAAAACATAAGTACCATAGTGTGCGGCAATATGAGGATGTTTATTTCCTTGATCTAACCATTCGGCTCTTCTTTCTTTTTGAGCTGTTTCTACCATGACCTTTTGCTGTTTGTAAGCAATATGCCCAGCATAGAGTGCAAACCCTAGTAGAATTATAATTATGGCAAATAAAATTTTTAAGGCGTTTTGTCTTGCCATACCTTTAAGTTCCTTTCCTGCAATTAAAAAGACTTGACGTTTCATACTATGTGTGCATATGTCTTAAATATTTTTGTTCTAAATCGTGAAAAGAAACTTGATCAGAATCCATCTTATCCACTAAGACACCTTCTTTCATGATTCCTATATGTGTTCCTGTATCCTTAGCTCGGAAAAGGTCGTGGGTAGCCATTAAAGTGGCTACTTTTTGTTCTTTCATTTCGAGTAAAAGTTCGGAGAATTCATTACTCGCTTTGGGATCTAATCCAGATGTAGGTTCATCCAGAAGCAATATTTTAGCCCCTTTTGCCCTTGCCAAGGCAATACCCACTTTTTGTCGCATTCCTTTAGAGTAACTACTCACCCTTTTTAGGACAAAATCCTTTTGCAAGCCCGATTGTATTAATAAAGATTCCAATTCTTCCTTATCTTGATTACCTCCTTGAAGGCCACAAAAAAATCGAAGGTTTTCAAGACCGGTCATGTTTTGGTACAATTGTAGATTTTCAGGAATATAAGATAGCCATTGTTTTGTTTTCTGAGGATTCTTTTCCACATCCAAACCATTGACGAAAGCTTTTCCCGAAGTGGGTTCTATAAAGTTCAAAAACAAGTTGATGGTCGTTGATTTTCCAGCCCCGTTTGCTCCGAGCAGGCAAAAAATATCGCCAGCTCGGATGTTAAGATTCAGGGTGTCTAATGCGGTAAAATCACCATACTTTTTTGTAAGGTCTTTGGCTTCTAGCATAGTATTAAGAATTATGGATTCAAATCTTCCAAACCAGTTATATACCCTCCCGAGGAAATAAATAATTTACTTGATGTGTTTGAGGTGGTATCAAAGCTGAATACAGCATTTTCATCATTGGTAGCGGTTGTAAACAGTAGTTTTTGATCTGTATAAGGAAGAATTATCATTCTACGGGATCCATAGGTTGTGGGAAGGCCAGGAACCGCTCCTAAACTCGTCTGGTTCTCTATGTCAACCTCAAAATATGTAAACTGAGGTTCTCCAGTCTGGAACTCAAAAAAATCGTTCTCATCCTCTACCTTCGCAGTAAAAGATTGACCGTTTGGCATTTGATAGATTCCATAACACACATTGCCTGTAGCATCTTCCATATCCATAAAATAATCCGGATCAAAAGAAGTCTGTCCATTTGGTATTTTCAGTAGGCCGCTAGGACTGTTACCACCATTCAAGGTAGTCCCCAAACCTTGCACATAAATATCACCATTAGATGTTTTAATCATTCCCGCATTTGCAGCCTGACCACCGAACACCATTCCAGTTCTATGGTCAGCGATTACTTTGTCTACTGTTTTATTATTCAAATCGATTACCGCAACATAGGCCGAGTCGTTTACGGGAACAAAGTTATTTTCGTAGTGTACGCCCATGAATAGTTTATCATCACGCTCCATCATATCTAAATAATAGGTTCGGGTGGCTTCGGAAAATCGGCTAGTTACAGTCGTTAATGAGACTTCATCAGTAATGCGCATTGTAGTTGGATTAAAAATGATGAGTTTAGAAATACCGCCTGCAACAGAACCATAGGCTATGGTTTCACTTTCAAAATAAATGGTAGAAAAGGTATTTGCTCCAGGTACTACAATTCGTTCTTCTTCAACAGTATCTCCATCATCGTTGAATGAATGTTTTACAAGGGTGGCGGGTGCGCCAAAAGGTGATGTATACAATGCGCCATTGTAGGAAACTGCACCTGCATTTCCTGTCAATTCTGCCGCATTTTCGTTTCCTATGGTTGAAAAATCTAAGTCCGTTACACCTTGAATGTATGAAGTTTGGTTAGGCCATGCTCCACTTACCATTGTAAGACCAAAATTTATTACTACTGGATCGGTTCCGTTTTCTGGAGTAGGACTATCATCATCGCTGCACCCTGTTGCTGCAAAGATTAAGAAGGTAGAAAATGTTAATGCTGTGATTTTTTTAAAAAATTGTTTTTTCATTTTTTCTAGTGTATTTGATGTTAATATTTAATTAATAAAAGTTCTAATGGTTATGTAAAAAGCCCGCCCTGGGCGTTGAACGCTAAAGTTGTCAAATACTTTTTCGTTAAGCATATTTGTAACCTCTGCGGTAATAGCCCATCGGTTTTTAGGATGAGAAAAAGTAGCTCCCATATTTTGAATAAATTGAGATGGGACTACGTTTTTGAAGTCCTTATTTCCGTCCACTGCCCAAAAGAGATAAAATTCATTGACGTAATTTGCCGACCACCAAGCCGAAATGTTGTTTTTTGTGTTTAGGAATTTGCCTTTGTGATAACGTATTTCCCCGTTCCCAAAAAAATAAGGGATATTGGGAAGTCTTGCATTGAAATAGCGATCATCTACAGCTCCCGTAATGTTTTTGGGTGAACGGTTTCTCAAATCTTGATAGGTAGCATTTGCTTTTATATCTAGAAAATTGAATGGGCGATAGCGTATTTCCGTATCCACGCCAAGAGTGCGTGATTTTAATAGATTTTGGTATTGGGCATAAAACTGTGAGGTTCGTAACCAGATAACATTATCCGTATCGCGGTAAAAAAGATTAGTGTCCCAATTGAATTTTTGTGTACTCAGTTGAAAACCCAAATTAAAATTGTGACTTTGTTCCGGTTCCAAGAATGGGTTAGGTCTTACCAATGTAAAATCTCCAAAGAGTTCAATTTCATCAGGAAGTCTAGTCGCATATTCATAGGAAGATTTTAATAGAAAAGAGTTTGTAATACGATAACGAAGCGACTGGAGAAAACCAAAATTGGAAGCTTCTTGTTGGTTGGGAACAAATTCAAGATTTTGTATAGCGTATCCATCGGCATTCAACCAAAAATGCTTGACGGCCGTATAGCTTGTTAAATCTTGTGAAAAACTATGCTCATAGGAAAGTCCCGTAGCATTCTTAAAAAGGCGGGTCGGATTAGCGAAAAAGTCTTCTCCGTAAAATTCGGCAGCAATAGGATCTTCGCCCATCCTTCTGAACCAAGCGGTAAAAAGGTTCAAAGTAAATTTTCCTTTCTCCCAGGGATGGTAGTTTATGTTAATCCGATTCAAGACATTTTGAGAGGTAAGCTCTAAAAGATTGCGAGAGGTGGAAATCTCTCCGCCATCCGTGCGTCTATCAAATATCTTACCATCCCAAGTGTAGGCATTTAGTGTCGTATCTATAAAATGACCTCGAGTACGATTGTAGGCACTGTACCATTTTATATCCGTTTTCTTTATAACCTTCTTTTTTTCATATTCTAAAGAAGCGCCTAGAGTTGATTCATCATAGGTTACCTCTCCATAGGGTTGAGCCATGATAGCATTGTGCTGAACATCATCTTTAAGACCTGAATAACGTGCGCTAAAAACTAAACGATCGGCATAATCTTTGTCATAAACTCCTGTGTAAATATTAACGAGATAGTTAGAAAATTTATCATGAAAACGCTTTACAGTGGCCGGAATTGGGTTTCCGAATTCATCAGGGATTTCAACATCTACCTTATAATTGTTATCGGAATGGTTAAAAAAGGAATGTAGTCCGAAAATCCAGTGAGTGTCAGGGTTTACCAATTGCGTGTTTAGATTCACTTTATGGCTATTGAATGATCCCCCGGAATAGGAAACATCTAAGTAGTCTGAATAAGATTTTCGGGTTATGATATTTATACCTCCCCCAAGGGCATCTGCTCCTAAATCAACCGGCACAACGCCTTTGTAGACCTCGATTTGTTCTATTAGGTTTGCTGGTAATACGTTTAATCCTAGTCCAGAACCAAAATAAGAGAGTGGAATCCCATCCAAAAAAAAGGGAATAGATTTTCCAGTCATTCCGTTCACATAAATTTCGGCATTACTGCCAAAACCACCTGTTTGACGAACATTTACCCCGGAAATTTGTTTTACGATATCACTGGTATTTGTATTTCTATCACGGAAGTTCTCCGTTTGCAATACCGATACATTGGCTGTACTTTCTCTTAGCCGTTGGGTTTTTGATTTTCCCACGAGCGTTACTTCGTCAAGTTGGTTTTGTTGGGGTTTTAAGCTAATATTGATTTGAATCTTAGGTTTTTTTATTGAAATATCAATAGTGTGATAATTCGTTTCGAAACCTATATAGGAAACCTCCAGGTTATATTTTCCATCGGAAAGTTTATCGAAACTGAAAGAACCCTTTTCATCAGTAATGGTTCTTTTATTTAGTTCAATTATTTGAATATGGGCTCCAAGTAAAGGTGCTTCTTGATCGTCTGTTATTGTTCCTAAGACTTTCCCGTTTTGGGAATAAACCAAGCTACTTGTAAATAAGGTTAAAAACAACGGACATACGATTTTCATAACGCGTCTGATACTTAGCTTCTTTATGGCGTATGTATGCTTTACTTTATATTGATTTTTGGCCATTATAGTCTAGTTTGTTTTATAAGTCCCTGTTCCTCCATTTCCTTTAATACCTCTTTTTCTTTTTCGGATAGGCTATTTTTACTGAGCAACCCATCTGATTTATCCCATAGATCTTTGGCTTCGGGGGAAAGCCAATAGGCTTCATCATTATCCTTTTCCATAAGGCAATCCAATCCGTTTTTTTTACTTATGGATAGTATTTCGTGATTTTTTACTAGATAAATGGGTTCTTCTTCTGTTAGGGTTACTGTTTCCCGTTCCTCGTTGTAGAGTAAAAAGACCTTTTCTTCAGAAATTGAAATAGGCTTGGTATCTTTTGGGTTCATTTCAAAAGCTTCCATTTCGCTTTCCATATGCCCATTTAAATCAATAGAACATCTCACTATTTTTACCGGAGTCCGTTCTTCTGAGTGGTTACGGATTACAGCAGTTCTGTCTTTTCCTTTTCCTGTTACAGTGACAAGAGAAATTTTTTCTACCCAAAAGTGATCGTCAAGGCGAGTCTTGGAATATTTTACATTTCCATTATTATGAACTTCTGAGATTAGAGAGTATTTGCCTAATGGTGCATCATGAGGAATGGTATAAGTGAAATAATAATGGCGACCAGCCTGAATATTGGTCAAAATCTCAACTAGCTTTTCTCGTTTACAAGGTCCTTCAAGATAATCTGCCAAGACCAAGAGCGGAATATTTTTGTTCAAATATTTTAGCTTTTGAAGCGACTCCTTCTTACTTTTCTTTTGATCAGGAAAAGCGATAACATGCTCTTCAAAGAGCATAGTAATATTATTCTTGGGGTCTTTTATTCCTATTTTTACCAATGGATATAGGTGAGCACCATCTAAATGTGATGTGTTGAAATTCCAATGTATAGTTACTGTTTTGCCAGGGATGGTTCTTTTAGGGAAAATGCTCATTCTTATTTTCTCAATTTTTTAATATTTTCTTTACTGTATTTTTCTGGATATACTTTGAACCATTTTTCAACCGTTTCCGCTCCAAAATAATCGTAAGTAGTGGACAAGAGGAATTCTAGTTTTTTGAGATACTTTTTTCTGGCCTTGTCGGGATTGATTCGTATATCCTCTTTCCTTTGATTTTTTTCCGCTTTTGTAGCGGGAAGGTGGTGAAAGTAGGGGGTGTTAAAATATTTCACACTGAATTTATGGTAGAGAGGAGTAAATAAAATTAGGTTGTGCCACATCTCGTCTACTATTAATAGATCATCAGGAATGAAAATCCCTGGGATTTGACTTATGTGCAAAAACTTCAGGGTCTCCAAAAGGATATCTTGGGCTTCGGTTTGTGGTACATCGTACATATCCATAAACCTTGATATAACATTCTCATCTGTAAAGGATAAGAGTTTTGCCAATTGATTTTCAATAATTTGGTTCATATTCTGGGTAGTTTTTACTGTTTTGTATTATGTTTTAAATAGCGGTAGGATTTAATCCTACCGCTATTATTCTGAAACTATAAGGTGCTAGAGCAGTGCCCGCAATTGCTGCAATGCGTGCTTCCGCTAGGTTGCTTTGCCTTATTAGCCAGAATTTCTGAAATCATAGATTCCTTAGTTTTCATAACTATTGTGTTTAAAAGTTATACCTACTCTATCTACAAGGTTTTCGGTTTCCCCTTTCGTTGCAACATTTTTAAGTATGTAAAAACATTTATTTATAGGATATAGGACATGCGTGCCTATTATGTATAGGCATCTAAAACTTTCAAAAAACGTTTAGTTCATTGAGAAAATTTAAACGAGATCCATAGGGATTCTTTGAATGTCCATATTTGATTACTATCTTATTTTGCGTTTATCGTCGTAAAAGCAAATTAGATTGTCCAAATAAAAATTGAAGTATGGGAAGAGCTTTGAAATTCACATCCTCTTTCTCTTATTTATAGAGTAAAGACAAGTTGCAAATCCCTCATTTACATTATGCGTGCTCATTTAGAGTCAAAATTCTAAATGCGACTTGTTGAGTTTGAAAACTCTTTAACGGACTAAAATGTAATTGGAACTCTTATAATAAAAAAGGAGGAGGACGAGAAAATAATTGATCTGTAGCAATAGTGCACGAGATAATAAAATTGTAGTTCTTAATTATCTCTCTCTGAACAATTGGCTCCGTGTTTTCAATTTTAAAATCTTGTAAATTCGGAGTAATTGCTGGAGTTAAGTTATTCGCAGTGGTATGGTCACAAATAACACAATGTGGAGCATGATCTTTATCGTCTATATGTAACAAGGCATGAATCCCTGCCATTTTCATTGTAAGAAAAAGGACAAGGAGTGAATAAGTAATACTATTCTTAATGCGACTTGTTTTCATTAATGGTTAAAATTATCAAATAAAATTAATAATGGATTTAATTAATGTGTTAAAGAAATCCTAAAAAAAAGAACTAATGCCTGTGATTGATTTTAGCCCGCATTAATGTCCAATTTAAATAATGTGCTAGAGACACTATAAAGGCACCTATTACTGTATTGACAATTTCCCATAATTCCGTTAAGTTAAGTCTGCCCAGTGCAATAAATGCAAATCCCAATGCGGCATATAGCAAAGGTTTTACTTGATGATGGACTTTTTTATAACTCGGCCAAAGAGATGTGAGAACAAAGACAATACCAAAACTTATAAATGTCAATTCAATATACGGGTTCTTTAAAAAATGTAAACTGTTCAAGGAGAAAAATGAAAATACTACGGGTATAACCGCACAATGTACGGCGCAAATTATTGCACTAGAAAGAGCAACGAGGTCAATGGTATTATTTTTAATTTTATTGTTTTCCATAAGGTTATTTTTTGTAAAACTGATTAATAGAGTAGGTAAAGTCATTGACGGATGAGGTGTTTTTCTTATTTGATTATTTTTTATAGTCATTAAAATTATTTTAAATGCGAATATGTCGCATTAGTATATTTCGCAAATATATTATTTTTTTATATTATTGCAAATAAATCGCAACAATTTATTGCGAACAAATCGCATTAGAAAATGAAAAGGAGAAATACGCCTACAAAGGAAGCTGTTTTAGCTGTTTTTGCAAGTACTGATAAAGCAATGAGCCAAGATGTGATTGAGCAGAAAATAAACATTGATATAAATAGAGCTACTATCTACCGTGTTTTAAATCGCTTTTGTGATGATGGAATTTTACATAAGGTTGTTGCTGAAGATGGGAAACAATATTTTGCTTTATGTAAAAAATGCAATGAAAATGAAAAGCCATTACACCATTTTCACTTTAGGTGTATAAAATGTGAAACTATAGAATGTCTTCCTTCTGAAGTTAGTTTTTCAATTCCTGATGCATATTTGATTGAAAATGTAAATTGTGTTTTAACGGGGAGATGCCAAGAATGTTCTTGATATTGGGATCCATGAGATATTAAAAGGGTTTTATTCTTCCTGATAGTTTTCTGGAGTCATGTTAATTTGTTGGTATATTGCTTGTAATACAACTAAAAGACAAAGAGTAAAAAGAATAAAAAAGCAGAAAGTGAACTAATTCTACAACTGAAAAGATTAAATATTTAGTTACAAACACTACAATTGGATTCCCCTATAAGCTTACCATTTTTATCAAAATAGAATTTGCAGCATATTGTTAATTTTTGCTTTAGAATATCTTTTGCACGCCTGACTCTCGCTTTAACATTAGCAAGACTAATATCTAACTCTTGAGCTACTTCAAGCGATTTTTTACTTTCAAAATATATCTTCTCAATAACTACTTTGTATTTTTCTGGAAGTTCATTTATAAATCTATTAAAACAACATAAATTATCATTTTTTACTTGTGGAAGTATTGGATTATTTTCTAAAGAATAGTTTTTAGAAATAGTTTCGTTTTGATTATAAAAATTTACAATTTCATTTCTTACTATCTGAAAAACCCAAGATTTTACTTTGGATACTTGTTTTAAGCTTTTGAGGTTGATATGTATCTTTACGAAGGAATTTTGAACTATTTCATTTGCAGAATCTTTGTTTTTTACTCTTTTTAAGATAAAAAAGAATATTTCAGTATTGTATTCATTCCAGATAGTGTGTGTCTTTAATTCCATTCTTACTTATAATCTATAACATATCAACCTTTTTAGCTTTAACAGCAAGTACATTTTGTACAATTACATTTCTCACAAGGGCAATTATTTTGTGAGCAATTTATACAATTACATGCTATACATTCGCAATTTGTGCAAGTACATTTTTTTGTTTTATCCATCTTGATATTTTTAGAGTTGTTAAGTAGACTGATACTGTGTAAAAAGGATACATTTTTTTTATCACTTTTTTTAATATTGTTGATTTTTTATATAGAGGACTTGCAACAAAAAAGTGGACAATTAGATAAGAGTCATGCCGCTACATCAAGATTAAACATTTCTATTTCAAATTCTTTTATTGTTTTGTACTCCAAAGTGGAGTGTGTTCCTTTTCTGTTATACCAAGTTTCTATCCCTTGAAAGATGGATAACTCGACTTCTGATTTAAGTTTATCATAGTGCTACAATTTGGTTCAAATTGTTGTCTTTTGGGCTAATAAATCGTATTTTGCTATTCAGAAAGCTTAAAACGCTCTCGTTAGTGTCTTAATTGATGTCCTATTTGGAAAATTGAGATATAAAATACTGGAATAGAGAGGGATATGGATAGAGTTTTAACTCTGCCACCCTGACGAACCTAGAAATAGATCACAACAAAACACTGTTAATCGTATGATTAACAGTGTTTTTTGTTTTTACACATTTTTTTTGATGCCAAATAAAACCATATAAAAGGTGTGCAATATTTCACTGAAATTGTATTAATTTTATGGAGCTTTGAAGTATGATTTGACTTTTGTCTTTACAAATCATTGTTTAATCAAAATCACTTAAAATGAGGGTAGTAAGCATCTTTTCTATTGCTTTTTTTTACTAAAAAATCAAGAAGTAACCCCAATGAACTTTCCATCTATGTCCGTATCACGGTAAAAGGAAAACGAGCAGAAATCAGTCTAAAAAGGTGTGTAAATTCAACGCAATGGGATTCCACCAAAAATAAAGGTAGAGAAAACACGGACAAAATAAGAGTTGTAATAAGTGAGGATATAAATAATTTGTTGAAACGGTTTGAGCAAAAGAGAAGTAAAGCTATAGGGAATTGTTGAGCAATAGCATGTGGCATTGTTGAACTGGAAACAAGCATTTCACCATCATCATTTTTTTTATAGTTTTTTTAACTCTCTAAAGAGCAAATTGAACTGAAGGGAGATTTCGTAAACAAGCGCCTAACTTTTTTTGTGTTAAACGGCTATAAGGTTCATTAATCTAATTTTTCGTACTTAATCTGCATCTGAGGAACCGCCGATGTGTTATTGATAACAAGGATATTCTCTTCTTATTCAAATTCTACAGTTTTTTTATCCGTAGTGTTTATATTTGGGTAAAATGACAATTGATTATCTTCCTGTAAGAAGAAACCTTTTATGTCTTCATCTATTTTCAATTTAGTAAGATTATATATGTACGCCCAACTTCTTGGATTTACATCATCAGCAAGCAGTATTTGAAAAAAGTGTAAGAGTATCTCCAGAGAAAATAGATTCCCAATTTGTTGCCCGAATATTTAGTTCTATCTCTTTCTATCTTTTTAAATAACCGTATTCTGGATCGGTTATTAGTATGTGGTCGTTATTAGTGTTTTCTAAAGAACAAGAAAACACTATAGTAGCAACAGATAATAGTGCGATAAAATAAATTTCATATTTTTCGTAATTGTATTTATTAAATAAGATGCAAATTCTTCTATTTAGTTGCGTCCATTTAAAGTGTTTTTGTGAATCCTGAAAAGGTAAATTTTAGAATGAAGTATGTATACTTAAAACTTATTCTGTAACAATAAAATAATAAGTTTCAGGGGTGTCTTTATAAAAATTAGTGATATTTATATTTTCCGAGTAATAAGGTGTATCTGAGTTAAAATTGACAGAATTAAAACTTATGTAATACTCACTTTCTTCAGCCAGAATAATTCCCATCTGAGATTTATAAATATTTATACTGGTATTTAACTCAGCAACATCAACATGGATGGTTTCATTTGGTGAGTAGAAAAGTCCTTGTTTAATATAAGCTCCTTCATACAAATCGGAAAAAGTTGAGGATTTTCGAAAGTCGGGATTATAAAAAAACTTTTTAGAGTTTGTGGTTTCGTTTATATCAAGTTTGTTATCGTAGCCATCTTCAACAAGATATTTACTATGCTTACATTAAAAAAATGGTATCTCCTATTTGATTTATACCCCCTAAAATATTCGATCAACGACATTAAATATTTTTACAATATAACCAGTTTTTCAATTTTTTCAACTTTTTTGTTCAACAAATTTGAACGTACCGTGAGCTTATAGATATAAACACCTTTTCCTATTTTATCTCCAAAATCATCTCTCCCATCCCAAACAATGTCCCTAGATAGTGAACTTGTTGTTTTTATACCACCCGTTGTTACCCCATTGATTGTTCTAATCAATTTTCCTGAAACTGTGAATATCTGTATAGAAATGTCTAAAGGTTCTGAACTATTGTGATTGAACCAAAATTCTGTATAATTTACAAAAGGGTTTGGATAATTAAGCACATTATTTATAACTAATTCTTGATCTTCATCAAATACTATAAACTGAATTTCTGAAATTGAAGAATTATTATATACATCCCAGGCTTTTAAAGTTAAGGTATGCAACCCTGGCTCTAAATCCCTAAACGGAAAACTCACGACTCCTTTTTTATAATCGTCTACTTCTGTTTGATAATAATCATTAAGAACTACCGGGTTCGTTTCATCACCATCTATTATAGCAACAATATCGTGTCCTATACCACTTGCTGTATTAATCCCGTTAGCATCTTCCATTTTAGCTAATAGTCTTGGCGACTCATTTGTTATACCTCCCGACACAAAGTTCTCATTATTCATATAAAGTGTAATAACAGGACCTATATTATCTTCTTCTGCATTTTCATTTGACCCTCCTATTTTAACTGTATTAATGCTTGCACCGGCCTTATCTTGGGATAATGCTTCATTGTTTGAATAAAAACTTACTTTCCCAAATCCTATAGGAATACCAATATCTTTTGGAACCACAAAATCAAACTCGAATTGACCGTCTTTAACCGATGCCTGACCTCTAAATATAATTTTTCCAAGTGTTTCAAAGTCTAATATTATTGTTTCTCCATTTAGCTGCGTCCCATCATTTGCAAGCGTTTGCCTATCAATAAACTTATCATAAATTGTTGTTGATAATGTTCCATTGTAATTCGTTATTAAATTTCCAGAAACATCAACTACTTCACCTGCTAATTTTACATAACTTAATGCTTTTAATGTATCTGTAGCCTGAGTAATAGGCACATCATTAATTTCGGTTAATCTTATGTTTGGTTCAGGAAAAGCTAATTTCATAGCCGGGTCCCCTATAAAGAACACTAAATACTTTTGAGCATCTCCGGAAACGGCAGTATCGTTTTTCGCCAACCTTAATGCTTCTGCCATTGAAGGGTATTCGTAATCCTCATATGTATCATTATCACCATAAGAGAACAAATATTGACCTAAATTATTATTAAAAGTAATTCCGAAATTAACAAATACCTGCCTGGTCGTTGTAATTAAGCCAATAGCTCCTGCTTCCTCATTCCAATAGGTAAATTCGCCTGCTGTTTCTCTAAACGGATTATCAAACTTGGTATACTCGCATGTTACGGTTACAAAGCAATTTAATTTACAAAAATTACGAAAGTCTTCAACATCCGTTTTTAAAAGAATACGCTCTTGAGCTAGACCTTCTTCTCCGCCATGTCCAAAATAATTTACAACCAAAGCGCCATTATTAATAGCATTTGCAATCTCAGTTGTTACTTTTGGATATCTATCACCTCCTGCCGATGTTTCTTGTTGAAATGCATCGGAATGTATTTTTACAACATTTATAAATGGCTTTTCCTGGGTAACTAAATTACCAACATTATCGGTTGTTTCTTGTAATGTCCATTCCCAATCTTCGTCAACATCATCCGAAATAACTACAAAATTATTACGCCAACCCCCAAATGCTTCCTTAGCGTAATATGATTCTACTTTATCTACCATTTCTTTAGCTCGTAATGGTGTATCTGCTAAAATTCTACCTACAGCAATGTCTAACATATCACTTGTTTCCATGGTGCCTTCATCAGTATCCATCATACCATAAAAATCATCAGAAACAAAAGAACTGGTAAGACTAAAACTATTATCAGAATACCAAGATGGAACTATATTTGTATTGTTTGGAATTCTATCTTTATAATCAAAAGAGCCATCTCCAAATAAACATACATACTTTATTCTGTTTTCTGGTGTACTTGCATTATCATAAACATATTTAACCAGGTTTCTAATAGCTCCAATATCTTGATTACCTGAACTAAATTCATTGTAAATTTCATCTAACGCGAACACCTTAACATTTAAATTATTTTGCACCCTGTTTATTTCTGCTAAGCGTTCTGCTTCACTAAACATATTATTAGGAGTAATTATAATGTAATCTACATCTTGAAACCCTCCTTCGCTATTTTGAAAAACGGTTCCTTTTATATTCTGGTTATCGATAGTTGTTTCAGAATCTATTATTGGTTCAAAATGATCCAACGGTGTTACAGCTATATACGTTTTTAAACTACCTAGAACAGATGTAAAACTAAGACTTGAAACTGCTTCTGTATTTACATAGTTAGAAACATTATATATATCGGTTACATCCCATATTTCTGAAACCTGCGATGCATTTGTCATATTATATTGTCCTATTCCAGAGGTTGAAGCAACCATACTATTTTTAAATTGAAATTGTTCACCAGAAAAATTTAATGAACGCGTAGCTTCTATGGCTATATAATCCAAATACCCCTGAGCACTTGGGTTTCCCTGATTATTAAAATTAAGTCCTACTTCAATTTTAGAGTTGCTAATATTAACATTACCAATAAACGAGGCTTCACTTGCTAAACTACTACCTGTTACACCACTCATATTTAGTGTTGTCACGATGGTTCCGTTTATAGTGACTCCTATGGTACTCGCTGTTGTAGATGCGGCAGCAGTATAAACCCTTAGATTTATAGGTTCTGATGTTACTAAATCTGGAAAATTAAATTCAAAAGTTTGATTGTTATCGATATCAAATTTTTCGCCAAACCAACGTCTTCCTCGTAAAGCAATATTATCTTCGTCGAACTCATGAAACTTATAATCTTCAAATGTATCAATAATTAAATTTGCTGCACCAGTAGTAGGTTGCGTAAATGGCTGAATCCGTTTTCCTAAACCGCTACTTACGTTTATATAATAATATGTTTTATCTGTATAACAATTTATATTCGTATTAGCCTCTGCTTGATATTCTTTTGGACCTTGGGCATAAAACAGGATATAATCTTCATTATCAAAATCACCATCTTCTTCTCCTATAAATTTTATAGCGTTCTCCGGAACATCGAAAGGATATGCTACATCATTAGAATAGGGAATCATACGCCCTCCATGTCCATATAACTTTATGTTTCTAGGGTCTACAGTATTTACGTTCACTCCTAATCGTTGTAAAAAACTTTTAGATAGCTTAAATACACCTGTAGTATCAACATAAAAACGATACCATTCTCCTGAGCTTAATACCGAATTACTAATAACTTTAGATGTTGTAAAACCTTTATTAAATGAAGAGATTTTATTAGCAGTAGCTCCATTTTCATAGTTTAGTTGAAATGAGATAACCTTTTTGTAATTACCTTTTGAGTCTTTAATAATTGGTGAGAGTTTAAAAAACGCATACTGTTTATCTCTTGCTTCAGAATTTTTCAAACTAAACTCTAATTTATTTGGAATTTTATTTAAATCTAAATCTTTTAAATTGAATTTAGATATAGGAGCATAAACAACATTATCAATAAGTACAGAAGACTCGTTTATTGATTGATTTGTTTGCCACTGATCAACAAACTGTATACTTTCTTCAAAATCATAACTCAAATTTTCATTATTAAAAGAAGGTATTTCTATTGTATAACTCTCAGCAGAAAGAACTTTTGAGTCTCCCCAGGCAATCGTGTATTTTTTTTGTTGCCCAAATAGAGTTATTGAGCAAGAAAATAAAAATAAAAATAAAATTTTCTCTTTCATCGTTAAAACAACGCAGTTAAAATCATGCTATTATTAAAATTGTTTTAAATGTTTTTTTATTCTTTTAAATAAAAAAAATGCCCTAGCTTAGCTTGAGAGTCAAGGACATTTTTGTTTGTTATTAATAGCAAGCTTGACACCTCATACTATTCTACTATCTATAGCAACCTTAAGTGTTGCTTGATAGATCCTAACAAATGAAATTAATTGCAACCTGGACTATTTCCATTTGGGCAATAAATGCATTCATGGATAGCTATTACCTCTCCTTCTGTGTTTATTTGAACGGTAAAGTCTCTGTAAGGATCTCTAAACCATAAATTCTGACCATTAAAAGGATTTTCTCCGCTTGAATCTGCGTATACTATTTCGTTTAAAACAAGTTCATACACCCCCGTAAAATAATGGTAAAGATATGTTGCTCCCAAATCTTCATTACAAGGTTGGGTTGATGTAGTACCTCCATAAAAATTCGTAAATCTTAGAGTAAGTGAGCTTTGTTTTTCCGTTGTTTCTGTTGTCTCTTTTTTGTTTTTCAACTTTTCAAGATCGAATTTAGCAAAACCACTTGTAATGCTTAAAAAGAATAGAAAAGTGAACAGTAATTGTTTCATAATGATGTAGTTTTAATTATTATTTAAACAAAACCTCTCGAATTTCGAGGGGTTTAAATTATAGTAAAGTCTATTTTTAATTATATGTGTTTACAGATAAGCTAAAACACATGCTTTTAAACTTGTCATTCATTCTTGATTACATTGTGAAATTAAATCGTACATAACTCTTAAAGTCAGCTATAACATTGATACGTCTTATATGTATTTCTGTATCTGCATAGCCTCTATTTTCACTAACTAATAATAAATAGTTTTCATCCTTTTCATTTTTGTATATATTTAATCATTAAGTTCTAAAGTATATTGTTAATACGAATTACCCAATAAAATGTGCGGAAACCCCTCAAAAAAGGGATGAATACCTATTAATAAGGTTTTGTTTAATTTGCTCTTTTTATTTTTATAATATCAAGTTCAAGCTTATCATTAACATACCAGCCATTTTCATTAGGGTTAATAATCTCTCTGTTCGAAATTATCTTCCATTCCCCCAAAAAGCACCTGATTGTTTGAATCAGGTGACTCGGAATTTTGACCATCGAGAAAAATGGAAGAGGAAGAGGGTAACGTACTAGCGCAGCGTTACATTTTTCATTTACTCCGTAAAGCCCCTGTTTATGGGTGTTTTGAGTTTTTGTGTGTTTTGAATCAATATAATAAATTGTCACAAAAGCTTTGGAATACCCGATAAACATTAAAAAATATTGTCACAATAGACTGTAAAAAATAACTCAGATGGATGATTTTAAAACAGTACGAGTAAAAAAGAAAACATTGATAAAGTTTAAGAGCTTTTCAAAAAAGGTCTCCAATAGCTATTCCAAAACTTTAGATATGGTGATGCACTTTTTTGAGTGGCACGGTTTTTTGCGTTCAGACCGTTTTGGGAAGAGCATGGTAGAAGAAATCGTAAAGAACCGAAAACGCACCAATGCTACCATAGCTATCATGAAGGATATTGAAAAGAGTCAGACCCTACCAATTATGGCTATGTTGCATTCTCTATTTGAACAGAATTCTAGAGAACAGGAAAATGGTAGTGACTTTGACGATAGTGATTTTGATGATAGTTTTGATTTTATTGAAAAGAAATTTCTTAATGGAAACCCAGAGGAAGAATGGTTAGAAGAAACTACAATACCTAAAATTCGCTATGAACGTTTGGAGATAAAAATGGATTTTATAAAAAATGATTTTAACTATGTACTGGATAATGTAAAGGTTGTAAAAAGCAGCTTTGGGAAGAACCGTTTAAGATTGGAACTTAATAAAGCAAAAATCGGAAAAATCAAACGGACATTGAAAAACCTTTAGATTATGTATTTAGTTTCATGACCCTGTTCTAAATTTTAAACGATTCTCAGAGCTTAAGGGATATTTTTTATATAATATGGAATTATAGCTATCAAATGGCGAAAACTTATAAATTACTAAAAAAGACATTTGTACTATAATGTTCTGCGTTATGTAACTTGAGCTTTGGTTAATAGCGAAAGTTGTTAATATCTCTCAGTTTTTTTCTTTCTTATTTTTTTCTTCAGAAAAGTTAATGGAGCACTTATTATGCGAACTGACTTATCTCTTGAGGAAAATAAAGCCTTCTTAAATAGTCAAAAATTAATTATAAAATCAACCTTAAAAAGTTTAGCGAATATTAGTGAAGAGAAAGATAGTTTGTTGCTATATTTTAAAAAACACTTTAAGAAATAAAGATATCCTATTAAAATCACTTTCAAAAGATTTAATAGCGGATGATAGAGCATTGTCTGAAACTGAAGTAGTTCAAAAAAATCAGTTACAACAAGTAGTTGAAAATCTAATACAGTTTGAACTACAATTAAAGAAACTAAAGGAAGAGCTAATTAACTTAGCTAATAAACATCATAATATAGATATAAAATTAAATGATCTAGAGAAATCAAATGATGAAAAAAAATTAAAAGCTTTTGAATCAAACTATAAAGGTCTACTTTATTCATTTCGATATGATAGTAATGAAATGTATCAAATTTCAATAAACAGAAAAGAACCATTTAAATATTTTCCTGTATATAAAAGAGGCCAAAATGATACTAACCCTTAATCTATAAGAATAAATTCTTTTGCATCTGATTTTGTTAGAAATATTTGGGCTAACACATTAGCTTTACGAAATTATGGCACAACCATTCTGAGCTAATTCTGTTCGATGAGTCTGGACCACACAGAACTAAATTAAGTAGTTTAATAGCTTTCTTTGAGTAAGTTTCAAAAGGGAGAAATAAACAAACAATAATTTTTACTTCAATTGATAAACCGTTAGATAATGATGAAAATGAAAAAAATTATTTGGATGAAATAATTAAAGATTTAGAAGAAGGACCTTTTCATTTAATTTTTTTTTGGTAAAGAAGAAGTAATTAAATCACTTAAAGAAAAATAAACATAGAATGTCTGAATTTAATAAATAGTGTCTTTGATTATTTAGTTATATTAAATAAATTCGCCCCAAACCAAAGGATGCTTGCTAGCCTCCGTACTTTTATTAGTTACAGACTTATAAGTAGACCATTGCGGACGTTTATTTGGCCACATAGCCTTTCTGTTTAGTCCGCTATCGGCCATTTTATTAAATAGAGCAGGAGAGAGGAACATAAAATCTTTCTGTTTGATATTAACACCTTTTCTGTAAGCGCCTAGTCTAAAATAATTGACATCATCCCCTTTGTCCATATCTACTACAAAAGATAAATGCTTGGTAATATCTTTTAAATCTGTATTCTTGGATATAGGCGAGAGCGAATCGCAATAAGATGGAGCGTTGAATGTACCTGCGATAATAACGTTGGTTTTACCTTGGCTTATTAGGTTGTTGTAAACTTCAGTGATTTTGAAGATTTGATTTTTTCTAATACTATCAGACTCATCATGGTCTTTGGTGCGTTTTTGTAAATAGGTATTTAACAACCAAATTTTTTCTTTCGATGGCGTAGTGATTTCGTACTCTATAAGACTTTTGCCATCGTCATTAATTTCCGTATTTATGTTATGAGTTCTTACGGCCTCTAGAATGTAGTCTTTTCTTAGAAGTATTCCCATTTCTAAACTTGTCATATCATTACCTTGGATAACAAAGGAATATTCGAATGGTTTACAGTTAAATTGAGGTAGAATAAGTTGATTAAAATCTTCTAAAGATGCTCTGTCTTCAATTTCTTGTAATAAGAGAATATCTGGGTTTACATCGGCTATAACTTGGGCTTTATGTTTTGTAGCATCGGGTTGAATTGGGATGGTTTGAAGTTCTATCCAACCGTTCCAATTTGTGAGATCACCGGCTTTGTTTTCAATGGAATGACTGATTCCTTTCATATACAAAAAGCCTGCTTTTCTGCGTAAAACGGCATAGGGTCTAGGACTGGATTTTTCGAAACCAATTAAAAATGATAATTCCCGAATACGATCTTGTTGGCTTAGTGTTTTTGAAGGTTGAAGCATGAGCGTGTCTAGTTCTGTTATCCAATCTGTAAATACTTTGCCAACCGGTTTTTCTAAAAGGCTTTTATCTCTATGGAATAAGTTCTGGATGTTGAATGTTGCTATTTTCATTGTAGTTAAGTGTATTTTGTTTCCATGAAACTGGAAATCGGTTATTTTCGTTTATCGTTAGCATTTTTATCAAATGCTATAAGGTTGAATAGTTGTCGCATTCTACTTCTTACTCGGTTGCCATATAAATCTTCTAGTTCCTGGGCGTTTAAATTTGTAGTAGCATGTGTTTTTATGGCATGGTTTAAAAGTAACTCGTGACGTGATAGTATTATTTCGCCCATGGTATTGCAGTCTTTCCCAAAGTATCTACCCATGGGTTCTACGCCCAAATCGTCGAAGCAAAAAAACTGAGTGTTACCATAATCTTCTATTATTTTATATCCAACATGATTAAAGCCAAACACAATATTCCGACAAGGAATAACAATGTATGGGCGTTGTAAGGGAACAATAAACTTTAAAAGCCTCATTAGACTTGTTTTTCCACAGCCTACAGGTCCCGAAAGTAAAATGCCTTTGTTGGGATCTATACCGTTGCGCTCACAGTTTTCGTAATCTTTAATGATATAATTACATAGTTTTAAAATGACTTCATGGTCTTCCTCATAGATTTTAAAGTGTTTTCCAAAGAGCAGCTTACCTTTGGCGTTGAGGTAAACAAGGATTTTTTTGAAATTATAGTTTACAGACGTTCCGTTGAATGTCCCTATTGAGAATTCAACGCCACCTTCGGTTATTTTAGAGGGGTTGGTCATAATTCTTTATTTTACTGGTTTTAAGGTTGTCTTTGTTTTGAGACAGTTGGTTTATATGTTTTGGAGTTTTTAATATCCAATTACTAGCGCTTGCTTGCCAATCCACTATTTTTATTTTACCACCAATTTTCCATCCAATGGATTGATAGTGGTTATAAAATTTTTCAGCTTCTAATTTTGGCCATTTTTTGTCTATAAAAAAATTAATAACTTCAATTTTGTTTTTTGGAAGCTCTTGTTTATTATAGTTTTCTATTTGTTTAGTACTGTTTGTATTAGATACTAAGGCTTGTTCTACGCTAGTTTTAAACTCGTTTATTACCTGTTTACTAGTTGTCTCTAAATTGAGCATCTTTATTTCGCTGCCTTTATATGGGTTATGGGAAGGCATATATTTGATGAAATTCCAGTCATTTAGCTTTGTTATGCATCTGTGGTAAGTTGCTTTAGAACCAATTTTAGAAAGCTTCATTACCTCTTGTCTGTTTATGTAAAAACTTTCCGGGAATTTATAAATATTCCAGAAATAGAAAAGTGCCATGTATAAACTTATATGAGTTGGGTTTAACCTAGAATCGTCATGAAATTTTTGAAAACACGCATTGAGATGTTTTATATAGTTCATACATTTTATTGGGTTATGTGAGATACTCTATTTGCGTGCAGTACTTTTTGGATTTCTTCTGTCTCGTAAAAGATAATTCCACCCATTTTAGTATATGGTATTGTGCCATTGGTTCGAAGGTTTTGTAGTGTACCAGGACTAATTTTTAAGAGTTTCATAACTTCAGAAGATTTTAAGTATTTCTTTAGACTCCCATTGTTATTTTTAAGAAGTAGTTTTTTTATATCTTCAATAAGTTCTATTTTGAAATCTCGAAGATCGTCTGTTGTGATAATGCTTGTAGCCATAATAAATTGATTTAAGTGAATTTTTTATGAAAGTCACATGCCATTTAATTAACTATGGTACTGTTTGACTTTCATTTCACAAAATTGATGAGGTTTGCTTTATTTTTATCACTATTTAATCGTAGTCCGGGGGAATTTTAACATCTTGAAGATTGATGCTATTTAAGTAGGTTTGAAGTCGGGATTTCTGAATACTGCTTGAGAAATTGTTGAATAATAAGTATGAGAATATAGTGCAGGAGGTTTACCGGACTACGAGATTATTCGTCCATTTTATTCATGTGTGTTATAAGCCCTGTTGAGAGATCGTCCAAAAATTTAGTACGACTGTTTTTGCGTGCTTTAATCTCAGAAAATGTTTTATAGAAATTGCCTAATTCAAAATGGAAGAGGTTTTGTAAAGAGTCGGCTATTTCTTTTAAATCACTATTTCCATTATTTATAACGCGGTTGCAATACAAAGCGTAGATGAGCTCTGTTAAAGCTGTTTTGTTTGCTGTCCACTTTAAATCATTTTGATCATTATTGAAATTGTTGAGTTTGTTCAATCTATTTTGAAGGTAATTAATCAATAATTTATAAGCTTTGTATTTACCTAAGAGCATATCTCGAGCAGTGCAGAAATCAGGATCTTGAAAATAGAATTTTGTTGATGTTATAGGTATGTTATCTAAATAATTTCGGGTATAATATTGCACATCGAAATGAGATTGTTGTGATTCCATATAATGCCCAAAATCTATATTATATAAAAAGAAGCGATTTAGCTTTTTAAGCTTATGCGTTATATGTTTTTTTTGAGCCTCTTTGTTGGCTTTAGGAAATTGAATTTCAAAAGAACGTATTTCTGTGTAATAAATAAGATGGGTGAGTGGTATTTGTTTTACTTGTTTAAAGAATTGAATTTCTTCATGTTCTGTGCTAAAACCTTTTTTGATTATTTGTTTTTTAAAAGTATATAGAAGATCTCTGCAGAGTATTATTGATTTATTAGAAACGGCAATAGGTCCATGGTCGCTATTTTTAATATCTCCAAGACTATTTAAGAAAGTATCAGTTTTCAATTTAAAATCCATTGTTTCCTTTTATATGAAATAGGAGTAACAGACGTTTAGATTACTTAGTTGTAATCTTTAATCTAGGAGAGAAATAATGGTTTGGTTAGTAAAGTTCTATATAGAACTTTTATGGAGTTCCTATTTCCGTGATGGCAAATATAATCTATGAATTTAATTTTCTCTTTTTTAACTGTGTATATTTTGCGTATTTGAAATGTGAATTTACTACGCACATATTGAAACAGGTGATGTTTAGTTTACTTCTTAAATTTTTTGATAAAATCCTTTCGGCTAGCGCAATTTGATTTTATGTAAATATTAGAAGCATGTTTTCTAACGGTTCCATAAGCTATAAACATATTTTGGGCTATTTGTTTATAGCTGTTCTTTTTAATTATTTGCAGAGCTATTTCATTTTCTCTATTTGTGAAGTTGTATTGACGTCCAACATTTAATTTGAGTGTGTGGGTATTTTTTAAGCGGTAGAGATAACTGTTAATTTCCATTGTTGTTACCAGAAAGAAGGCAGCTGATACAACAGGTTGTGTAATGGGTTGAAAATCTCCAAAAAAAGTTAATAAAGGAAGAAGGACAATAGATAGAATAGAGCAAAGCCCTAAATAGGTCTGAATTTTAAAATACCGTTGACGTTTTACTTCTTTCGTGATTACTTTGAGGAAGTATATAAAAAAGATAGAGGATAATAATATAGGTAGTATTAAAAATAAACTGCGTGATGAGTTTAACGAATAAGAAAAGAAATATGGAACTATAAATAAAAGTAAGAAAGAGACCGATAGAATAACCGTTAGATTTTTTACTTGAAAAAAATAATTTGGAGTGATTATGTTGAATTCGTTATATAAATACCATATTAAGTAAATGCACATAAAAATGGAGATGCCATAAGTAATAACATATTGCAGAATTAATGGACCAGGTAGTGAGGTATTAGGCAGCAGTCCGTTAAATACATTATACAAAAGGAAGAGTATAGCTAAATATAAATATCTAAGTTTTTCTTTACTTGGTTTTTGGTTGCTGTAGCAGATATAGAAGACTTGAAATATAATGGTGAACCCTATTAAAATACACGTAAAAAGTACAATCCAATGCATAGATGAAATATATTCATATTGCGGGGTATATTTGTATTTTTGAATAAGTAGGAACATCTAAATTGTTGAAAAATAAAAACTTATGCGTATTTTTAGATGAATTAAAGGTAACAATTATTAATGTGAATTAAAAATAAGAGAGTCATGCTAGCTAATAAATACCCTTTGGGCTATTTTCCAACACCACTGGAAAAGATGAGTAATTTATCTAAAAAATATCAGGACTATCAATTGTTTATTAAAAGAGATGATAATTCTGGTTTAGCATCAGGAGGAAACAAAGTTAGAAAGTTGCAGTATTTTATTTATGAAGCTTTAAACAAAGCATATGATACAATTATAACTGCAGGTGCTCAACAATCGAATCATTGTAGGCAAACTGCAGCCGCATGTGCTAGGGCAGGATTGGCATGTTATTTATTGTTAGGAGGAGAAAAACCAAAAATATTTAATGGTAATTTATTGTTGTCTCACTTGTTAGGGGCGAATATTTATTTTAATGGAGAGAATAGGAAAGGGGAGGATATTGAGAGTCTTAAATTTAAACTAGAAGCAGAAGGGAAGAAAGTTTATGTTGTGCCGTATGGAGGATCAAATTTATTAGGAGCCTACGGTTTTGTTGATGCAGTAAAAGAACTAAAGGAACAATTAACCGAAATGAATTTGAAAATGGATTATATTTTCTTTGCATCAAGTTCTGGAGGAACACAAGCTGGACTTAGGTTAGGGATTGATTTGTTTGAAGTGGATACTAAATTAATGCCAATTAGTATTGATAAAATTGGTTACGAATATAAAACCTTAGCTGAAGCTGTCCTGGAATTATTAAAGGAAGGCCAAAAAAGTTTGAGAATAAAAAAAACATATTCTATTGATGATGCTAGATTGATTCATGGATATGATTCGAAAGGTTATGGAGTTGTAACGTCAAATGAAAAATCAGCTATTAAAGAATTAGCAGAAAATGAAGGGATTTTATTAGATTCTGTTTATTCTGGAAGAGCTTTTTACGGTATGTTAGATCATATAAAAAGTCAGAAAATAGATAAAGGGGCTAATATTTTATTTTGGCATACTGGCGGTTTACCCGCAAATTTTTATTATTCTGAGGAATTAATGTAATAGTTTTATCAATGTAATAAAATTTGAGGTAAATTGATGTTGATTGTATAGTGAGAAAGAAAGTATACCTAATGTTTTAGCTATGTTTTAGCAAAAAAAAAGCCAAGAATAAAATTCTTGGCTTTCCCTTTGTTTACCTGTAGCGAGAATGGGGCACGATCCCATGACCTCCGAGTTATGAATTTTCGTACAAGAAAATTTCATAAAACTAAATAGTTGATTATCAATTATTTAAAAACCACCATATTTTAAATCGTGTTCCAAAACGTGTTCAGTTTTGTGTTCACTATTATTAGTAATATTTTGAACAATAAAATTAGATTTTAAGATTGAAATAGACAAGGTTTTTTGTATTTTTTTTGCTTTAAATTTTAGTATTGAAGCTATCGTGTAAGAAAGTAATAAGTCTATTTTATACTGCTACGTTTCCTTATTATTCTAATTGAATAATTTCATAAAATGGCAAAGTCGCATAATGTAAACTGGATTATATATAATTGTTAAAAAATTGATAATTCTTTGATATTGAGGTTTTTTTATTCAAAACAAACATCTAAAAGCAATGCGTGCATCGTATATTTATGACAAGAAAAAGAAATGCGCCATGAAAACATTAAAAGAATTAAAAAACAGATTAGAGAAACTTAATTTTGGAAGATTATTAAATTCTGAAAAGAGTAAAAAAAATGAACCAAGAACTTTAATTACAGCATCAACTTTTGATGATGAAGATTTGTTTATGTTCATCTAAACGAGAACTTTCTATTCGTTTATAAAAATAGCTGATTTAGCTCAGCGAGCAATTTTATACTCTCCATTTAACCTAATCACAATTTATGATTCTACTCATAATTGTGAATCATGAATTTTTGCGCTTTAATTATATCTAGATTTGCTAGATCTTTATGGCAAATTATGTTCCTGTTTTATTCTTAAAACGGGTTTTTTTATTAAAATTTTTAAATTATTTTCTTTTTTACGGTTTTCCGTAAAGATTACTTCTACGAAAACTATAAGTTTGATAACTTATAAAAACCGCTCAAATGTTTAAATGAACGATTAAATACATGAATAATGATGTTTAATTATTGTTTGTAAGCCAAATCTGTTAATTTGGTTTTTATTTAAAAATCAAATTAAGCGTAATGACAGAATATATAAACTACGGAAACTATAGTATGTTTCAAGGGAGTTTTTGCTGTAAATGTTATAAAATAAATATTAATGATGTGGTAATTGAAGATAAACAATTAAAGCATTTATAAAAAGAGATTAATGGCATACCATAATAATGAAGATATTTTTGGTGACGAACCTATAGAACTGATAATAGGATTCGAAAATAAATCAGTAAATACGCTTGATAAACAAAACAAAGGAAGTTTTGAGGAAATAAAAAGATGGATTGACAATAAAACAATAAAATGTTTCTTTCAAAAAAAGAGAGGATGAACACAAAGTAGTTTTTCACGTTGAAAAAAAGTAAATAGAATTTATTTTTGAATGGCAAGAGCAAACTTTTGACTATAACGCAATAATTAATCAAAAATCGAAAAATGTAATATCTGAAATTCAATGACTAAATTCAGAAGAATATACAATAGTCCAAACCTGTAAAATAAAACTAATAGATTTCAAACTATCTAATTTCCCAAATAGAGAATTAAATGAATTATATGGTAGGTTTTGTAATCTTGAAATATCGCCAAAATCAGAAATTGAAAATCAGCAAGAAATTTGGATAAATGGATTGAAGCTCAACAACTCATTCTTAATAAAAATTCTCAACCATTAGAAATAGTCAGTTACCACCAACCTATAAATATTCACGAATCACTCTATCAATTTCGAGTTAAGTTAAAACAAGAAGAAAATCCAGAGTTTAAGAATATTGAAAAGACTATTTCAGAAGAACCTTTCAATTTAAACGAAAGGATAAATCTAGATGGAAGTTTGTTTTTGAGATTAAAAGATATTAGTGATGTACTAGATAGAGTTATCCAAAAAGATTTTACAACCATACTCGAAAGGAATAATCAAATTGCTTGTGTTCTTAAAATCACACCTTTTTCTATATCAAATAAAATTAGGCATTATTACAAGCTAAACTTTAAACAGAAAGTAATTTTTTTGATTAAAGATTTAATGTGTTAGTTTCTTAACCACTTCTGCACTGCCACAGAGAAATGGAATATATTGAGGAATTTCTATAGGAATAATATCCAAAATACGCTTAGATTCACTCGTTGCTTTTCCACCAGCTTGTTTGGCAATAAAAGCGATGGGGGGTGGCTTCATAAAATAGCTTTAATTTTTCATTTTTATTAGGTTAATTATAAAGTGTTTTAAAAGAAATAAAACTATAAAATTTAAAATAAAAAAAATCTCAGATCAAAATATGATCTGAGATTTTTAAATACACCAAATTTCTTTGGTGTCAGCCTTATAAACGATATCGTTTATAAGGCTAATTTTATCCTTAACTAATCGATGTCGATTAGTTGAGGGGAACATTGAAATATTATTTCATAATAACAAACTTTTTAACGACAGTGTTGTTTGATACATTCATTTTTAGAAAATAAATACCTGTTGGTAAGCTTGATGTATCAATGGAAGACGAAGCGGAATTAATAACTGTAGATTCTACTAGAACGCCACTTATATTATAAACTTCCACAGCTGTATTGTCTAGAGAAACACCGCTAATGTTTAAAATGTTTTTAGCAGGAACTGGGGTTAATAAAATGTTATTTGAATTAGCTAGTTTATTGTCATCAACAGAAAGACTTTCTTGTAGTTTGAAATAGAATTTTACATCACTAATACTGTTCCAATCATTAGTTTCATTTCCACGGCCTATAATTTTAATATAACGTGCTTTTCTGGAAACGGAATAAGTGTCATAAGATCCCGTAGTTTTGCTACTTGATAAATCTTGCATGACCTCCAAATATGTTTGGTTATCTCTAGAAACTTGGATATCGAAATAATCAAATCTTGTTAATCCGTTTTCAAAGTTTATCTCTAAATCGCAAAGTTCATAAAGCTCTCCTAAGTCATAAAGTAAATATTCTCCATCACCCATAGCTGTCCATACTGTTGTAGGGTTATCATCTAATGTATTCTCCGGACTAGCAGATGAACTTGCTACAACTGATACAGGCGTAACCTCTAAACAAGATGTATTATTTTCTTCAGGTCTACCATTAGGGAAGTATAAGTCTATAATGGTTTGTATTTGATTTATTATAGCTTGTGATTCTGTATTGCTATAGCTATTCCAAAACTTATTAAGGAAGACCTCATAGTAACTTTGTGCAACATTACCGTGGTTTACAGAACTACTGTTTGTTATTTTACTTTCAGAATAGTCTTCTAAGCCAAAATTTCTGAAGGCTGTATTATCCATAGGTACTATGGTTTTATAATACGATAATTGATCGTAAATAGCTGTAGATTTCTTTACATCACTATTTTGAATTTCTGTTTCTAAACTATTGAAATCATCAGGATGAACCCCCCAAAAATGAATGAGTGGTCGTAAATCGTAACCTGCTGCTTGTGACATTCTTAACAAGCGGTCATCTGTTGGAACGTTATTCACATCACTATCATAATTTATTTCGCCATTCTCATAACTTTCACTTAGGTTCTCATAATGAGATTCTAAAGCTTTCCAATCAAAAAGCCTAACAATATCAGCGTATTTACCGTGTCCTCTTGGTTGATAAGAAAATTCTTGGCGATATTGACCTGTTTGTTTGCTCATTTCATTTCCTAATCTAAAATTTTCAGCAATCATCCAGCTAATAGCAGCTTCTTCAAGCGTATGGTTCAATCCATAACCATTAAATGATTCTTCAAAAGCTTTATTTAATTCTATTCCAAACTTTTTGTTATATACGGCAACCCAAAGGAAGTTTACCATAGATTCAATTTCTCCCGGAAACTTGTACATTTTTTCAGCATGTCCTTGTTCGTGGAAAAATACATTTGCTAAATAGCCTCTAGCATTTCGTGGGCCATTAATTAAATAGTTATTGTAATACCCTCCGTAATTGGTGAAAGGGTTATAAGATACGTTAGATTGTGGGTATCCAGGAAAGTTTGCCGTACCTCTTTTTATAACATCTACTTGCATGTAGATTACCGTTTTAGATCTAAGAAGCGGTCGCCCTAAAAGTTCAGAAATGGCATCCATAGACATATCCCAATCGTCCATTGTAGTTTCAAGACTATCATAAGCAGAAACCCAAGACGTTGGTACTTGCATCATTACTTTATCGGTTTCAATATCTGTCCATGGCACATCACGTAAACGTTCTGTGTTTTTCCAGTCTGTTAGGCTTGTTGTGTTTGCTGCTGTTCTTGCGTAATATGGAGAACGCACTACGTTTTTTAATGTGATATCAACGATACCTAAATCTTTTTGGTAAGGTACGTTTATGTATATACCACCACCTAAAGGATTGGCTATGGTAACAGTTGTACTATTTATCTCGTACTTTGTTGTTACGCGGTCCATTCTTTTAATGGTTGTTTTCTTGGTTAAATCCCAAGTATGTGCACCTACTAATATAGAGGCTCCTATACCAACTAAAGACGAAGGTACAGTTACTTCTGCTACACTTCCTGGTGCTAAATAAGTTCCTGTAGGGCGTCTAGCATCTTCAGTTTCATAATTAGCTTGTGTACCTGGTTTTCTTACATGTGTTCCGTTAATTTGAATAGTGAAACTCTCTGTAGGATCAGTTGGTTGTGCAACCGAACCAGGGAAATATTCAGATGTTTTAAATAAAATATTGTTGAATAGATGCGGGTAGGCTGCTAGATTATCTGTGGTGTATGAATGATCTAAAACCGACTGCATAATTACAAGTATTGTGTTTTCTAACTCATAACCAGATGCGCTTCTATTATATCCGCCCTTTGTTGTAGAACCAAGAGTAAATAAACCCCCATGGTTAGATTCGTATAGAGCAATGATTTCTAAACCTAATGCGATAACATCAGGATTGTCTATAAATAAAAGGTTATCAATATTAATAGCTTTTCCTGAGGCTTCCAATTCGGAAGCCGATAAAGTTGCTGTGCCTAAAAGGTGATTTTTTACCTTATTTAATTCAGATAACATGACAGTGTTATCGGTTACAATATAGGTGCTTACTCCAAATAAATAGGCATCATCGTATGCTGCATAATACTTTGTATTATCGTATGTTCCTACAGATTTAGTTCCATTCCATGTTTTTATAGATGTAGAAAAGTTTGATGGGTATGTCCATTCAATATACATAACACCATCATGAAATGCTGCAAATTTCCAGTATTGAGGGTAAACTACAACATCTTTTAAAACAGCAAAATGGCTTATTGTTGATCCATCCCAAGATACAATTTCACTGTTTTCAACTGCAGAGCTAAAGTATAGAATCTCATTATCTGCACCACCCAATATCCAGTTTTCAGGATCAGAAAAAATATTATTTAAATTACCATAATTAGATCTAATTCCAGTGCTGCTATCCCAAATATCAATCTGCCCATAATTAATAGATGTAGCATTTGTAATCTGGTAATAATAATTAGTACCATCTAATGCTAATAATTCCCAGTCTTCAATTTTATTAAAAGTAGAGTTTGTAACAATATTTTCTAGTAACGAAGAACTCGATTGTTGATATGCATCTATTTGTCCAAAGGTAGTTGCAGTTCCGTTAGATTGCTCGAAAAACAGGTCTTGAGCAAAAGCTGATGGTGCTGTTATTGCACATAATAGCCATGTTAAAAGTTGTTTAAATCGTAGTTTTTTTTTCATAATTTAAAAGTTATTTTAGTGCGGTTGCAACTTCGATAAAGAAAGGTTCTTTTTGAAATATTAACTGCTAAAGTGTTTATTTATACAATATTATGTTTTTTAAGTAAGAAAATATTACACCTTATTAGCGTGATATGATACTATCTTGATAAAATTCTATTTTTAATTTCTATGAGAATGCATTGATAAAGGGCTTTGTAAATCAAAAAAAAGCCTATACAATAAAGTTATTGTGTAGGCTTTT
This sequence comes from Algibacter lectus, assembly GCF_900112395.1. Classification (GTDB taxonomy): domain Bacteria; phylum Bacteroidota; class Bacteroidia; order Flavobacteriales; family Flavobacteriaceae; genus Algibacter; species Algibacter lectus. The sequence goes on along the minus strand of NZ_FOLN01000001.1, from coordinate 285,948 downwards.
AGCTTGTTTTTAGTTCTACAATAATCTGTATAAATTAATTAGAACTACACATTGAAAATGTGGGTTAAATTATTTTGGGTTACTATTTATTTTTGAACATAGAATTTTACATCGCTAATACTATTCCAATCGTCGGTTTCATTTCCACGACCTATAATTTTAATATAGCGTGCTTTTCTAGAAATGGAATAGTTATCAAAATCCTTTTTTGTTTTACTACTAGATAAACCTTGTTTCACTTCCATATACGTTTTGTTTTCTCTGGAAACCTGTATATCGAAATAATTGAACTGATCCTTTTTGTTTTCAAACTTAATCTCTAAGTCGCAAATATCATAAATAGCTCCTAAGTCATAAATTAAGTAAGCATCATTTCCTTGTGCTTTCCATGATGTTTTAGGATTGTTATCTAAAGTGTTTTCAGGATTTAAAGCTGTGCTTGCTTTTACGGAAACAGGAGCAATTTGCTCACAAGATGTATTATCTTCTTCCGGTCTACCATTAGGGAAATACAAGTCTATTATAGTTTGTATTTGGTTAACTGTTTTCTCTGCTTCTGGTGTATTGTAATCATTCCACCATTTTTTTAAGAAACCTTGATAGTAACTCTGTGAGGCATGATCGTAAAACGTAGCATTTTTTATTTTTTCAGATTTAAAATCTTCTAGGCCAAAAGCTCTAAAAGCTTCGTTATCTTTTGGTACTATAGTTTTGTAGAAAGATAATTGATCGTAAATAGCTGTAGATTTTTTTAAATCGTTCTTTTTAATATCAGCTTCTAAGTTTTTAAAGTCTATTGGGTGAATACCCCAAAAGTGAATAAGCGGACGTAAATCGTAACCAGCTGCTTGAGACATTCTTAAAATTCTGTCGTCTGTAGGAACTTCGTTTACACGGTTTGGTTCAGAAAAATTTATCTCTCCTCTGTCATACATTTTGCTTGTGTTGGCATAAAAGTCCTCAATAGCTTTCCAATCAAAAAGACGTACTAAATCGGCATATTTTGCATGGCCTCTAGGTTGGTATGAAAACTCTTGACGCATTTCTCTTGTTTTAGAACTCATGGTATTTCCAGATCTAAAGTTTTCGGTAATCATCCAGCTTATGGCAGCTTCTTCAATAGAATGCGATATGCCATAGCCATTAAAAGATTCTTCAAAAGCTTTGTTTAACTCTACACCATATTTTTTGTTATGTACAGCTACCCAAAGGAAATTAATCATAGATTCAATTTCACCTTTAAACTTATATATTTTTTCGGCGTGTCCTTGTTCGTGAAATAATACGTTGGTTAAATAACCGCGTTGGTCTCTTGGTCCATCTGTTAAATAACTACTGTGGTAACCTTTGTAGTCTTTGTACGGATCGTAAGACACGTTAGATTGTGGGTATCCAGGGAAGTTAGCTTTTCCTCTTTTTATGATATCCACTTGCATGTAAATGGTTGTTTTAGATCGTGTAGTTGGTCGTCCTAAAAGTGTTGAAATCGCATCCATAGCCATATCCCAATCGTCCATGGTTGTTTCAATGCCATCAAAATTATAGATCCAAGAAGTTGGTACTTGCATCATAACCTTATCGGTTTCAATATCCGTCCAAGGGGCATCGTGTAATCTTTCAATATTTTTCCAATCACTTAAGCTGGTTTGGTTTGCAACTGTTCTTGCATAGTAAGGCGATCGAACAACATTTTCTAATGTAATGTTTAGAATGCCTAAATCTTTTTGGAAAGGAACGTTTATATAAACACCTCCACCTAGTGGGTTTGCAATGGTTATGGTGGTGTTATTTATGGCGTACTTTGTTGTAACACGATCTATACGTTTAATGTCTTTTTTCTTTGTTAAGTCCCAAGTGTGTGCGCCTACTAATATAGATGCTCCAATACCAACTAGTGATGATGGAACGGTTACTTTTGCAACGCTTCCCGGTGCTAAATAACAACCTGTTGGTCGTCTAGCATCTTCGGTTTCGTAATTAGCTGGTGTGCCAGGTTTTTTTAGGTGTGTTCCATTAATTTTAATGGTGTAGCTTTGAGAAGCATCAGCAGGTTGTGCTACTGCTCCAGGGAAATATGAAGAGGTTTTGAATAATCTGTTTTTAAAGAGTTTTGGATAGGTTGTTAAGTTTGCTTCTGTATAAGAGTTGTCTATAACAGCTTGCATAATAACAAGCATTACATTTTCAAGTTCAAAGCCAGCTGCTGTTCTGCTATAGCCTCCCATAGATTTGGTGCCTTTTGTAAATAAACCACCATGTTTAGATTCATATAAATCAATTATATCTAATGCACTTTCAATAACATCAAAATGGTCTGCAAATAATAAGTCGTCAGCTTTAATAGCTTGGCCTACTGTTTCTAGTTCGGTAGTTGATAATACAGACTTATTAGAAAGGTGTTTTTTTACTTTCTTTAATTGTGCTAATAATGCTTTGGCTTTATTTGTTTCGCTAGACTTAATGTTTGTTGAAGTAGATCCTACTGATAACAAATTATTAGTGGCGATAGATGATGAAGATATTGCAAGCAAGAGCAATAGTATAAAATGTTTAACCCTTATTTTTTTTTGCATGATTAAGTAATTGTTTAGGAATTATTTTAAAAGTTTAGAACTTAAGAAAAGCTAGTGATTATTAAAAACAGCTTTCTGGTTCTATTTTAATTACAAAGTTAAAATTGTAGTATGAAAGATATGTGCAACTTATTAGCCAAAAATCATACTATTTAAACAAAATGATATGATAAAAGTGTTCAGTTGTCATTTAAAACCCACAAGAAAAAAATAATAATGAAAAGAGACCTACCAATTCCCGGCTATTTCACTGTTTGTATGTGTTGGGTTTTTGTTATTTAGATTTAGTAATTTCTTTTTTGTAAAAAGGAATTACTGAAAATATGTAGTTAATAATTTAGAAATATAGGTATTTAATTAATCCTGTTTTTTAATGGTTATTATTGCTGACCAACCACCGCCTGGAGCCATTTTTGCTTTAATTTTTGAATTCGAATTCACTTCTATTAGGTCCTTTTTATAGTCTTCTGCAAAGCGGTTTGCGTTTACTCCATCTTTAAATATTTCCATGTTATAGTTTCCTGCTTTTAAAAACGCGAGATCTAATTCCAAGGCTCTCGGAGACCAATCTGTCATAGCTCCAATGTACCAAGTGTTATCTTTTCTTCGGGCTACAGCAATATAGTCACCTATGGCGCCGTGCAATACGATAGTTTCATCCCAAATGGTTGGAATTTGTGTAATAAAATCTACCGTTTCTTGTTCTTTATAATAACGGGATGGCGAATCGCAAAGCATTTGTAAAGGGGCTTCATAAACAACATACATAGCCACTTGGTGAGCACGGGTTCCCATACTCATTGGGCGTTTTCCTTTTACTATATAATTTGCTCGTTGCCCGTTGCTCATAGCGCCAGGAGTATAATCCATTGGGCCTGCTGCCATTCTAATAAAAGGAATGGTTACATTATGTTCTGGGGTAACATCTTTACTCCATTTGTTGTTTTCGCTACCTTTTACACCTTCGTAATTAATAACGTTTGGGTATTGGCGTCTTAAGCCAGAAGGTTTAAATGAACCATGAAAATCTACTAATAATTCGCGTTTAGCACATTCCATGGCTATTTGCTCGTATGAATTTACCATATATTGGTCATTACGCTGCATAAAATCCACTTTAATACCCTTTGCTCCCCAACTTTTGTATTTGTCTAAAATAGTAGTAAGGTTAGCGTCAAGTGGTTTCCAAAGTGTCCAAAGAATAATATCTACACCTTTTTCTTTGCCGTATCTAATTAATTCTGGTACGTCAATATTTGGACTATAATCGAGAATTTCTGTGGTAGATTTAGTCCAACCTTCATCCAGTATTATGTATTCTATTTTATTAGACGAAGCAAAATCGATATAATATTTATAGGTAGCAGTATTTAGTCCGGATTTAAAATCTACACCATAAATGTTGTTCGCATTATACCAATCCCATGCCACTTTACCAGGTTTAATCCAGTCGGTATTTTCTATAGCTTGTGGTTTTGCTAATTGATAGGTTAGATTGCTTTCTATAAAGGTGCGATCATCATCACTAATTATAAAAACCCTCCAAGGGTATGTTTTATTATCCGATGCTTTTGCTATAAAATCGGCTTCTTTATTGATGGTTTGGTTACGGTCTGGCTCCATTTTATGATCTACAGCTTCAAGAACAAATTTTGGAAAAATAGCGTTTACTGTTGAATTCCCATTGCCTTTTAAAAACATTCCAGGATAATCGTGAAGCGCGGTTTCTGTGAATAATACTTTTGCTGTATCTGTATTAAAAACTACGGGTAAGCTACAAAATTCGGTAGCTGGTATTTCTGCGACCACTTTGTTTAAATATAAACGCTCATTGTGAGAGTACATGGAGTTTTCTTTTGGGAAAAAGGAAGTGGCATCTTCAGGAAAAGTAATGTTTAATGTCTCTGCCTTAACGTTGCGGTTTCTTTTGTTTTTATCTGTAAATTGATATGCAACACCATCATTGTAAGCGCGGATTTCTAGTTGGTACTTTCCTTTGAATGTAAGCACTAATTGTGTGTATTCATCTTTAATTTCGGCATCTTTATGAGGTACCCCAGGATAAATCATTGAAGTGGTTTTTTTAGTAGCATGCGCTTTGACTTGGGCATTTGTACCAAAATTTTCACCTGAAGTGAAATCCATACCTATTTTAACATCTTTAATAATGGTGTGGCCTTTTAATGAAGCCGTCCAAGAGATGTCTTTGTCTACTTTAAGGTGAAGCTGTATGGTTTCGTTAGGCGATTTTATGGTGTAATCTTGTGAATATGTTTGATGAATTATCAAAAACATAATAAGCACGAGCACTATTTTTTTCATCTTAATTGGGGTTTTAATTTGTTTAGTTTTTATGGTGTTGGTGGTATAAAACATAACGTTATTTATTAGCTTTTAAAGTGTAGTCTCCTTCGTTTATTCGAAATAAAATATGGTTATCTACAGCGCCAAGATATTTTAATACATGCTTGTTTTTTATATGTTTACCGCGGTTCCAAATGGTGTTATTATTTATTTTTATAAGCTGTGTGTTGCTTGATGGGATTCCTACTATAGCTTCTGTTCCTTTTGGAATAGATACATTTAGTGTGAAAAGTTTTTCGGAATTTTCATAATTGCTTTTAATGATACCTTTTACAGATTGAATTTCTGCTGAAGCTGATTTTACCGATCCAGGGTTGGGAATAATTTGAAAAACAGTATATCCGGGTTTAACAGGTTCTATACCACATAAATATTGTGATAGTATCGTTAAGGCTCCACCGCTCCAAGCATGATTGGTTGTACCGCCTCCAAAACCTTCTTCTCCAATGCCCCAACCTTCGAAAAGGGTCGTGTAGTCTGGGTGATTTACCATGTCGCCAAATCGTTTTTTCATTCTGGTAATCCCGTAATCTACATAGCCCATTTGAAATAAAGCTTCTAAAACATATTTCTCCATATATGGACTAGCATGTTCTTCGGTTTTAAAGGTTTCTAATAAAGCAGGGTGTTTTTCTAGATCTGCAATACCTGCAACAATGGCAAGGGCTTGAGATCGGTCATCCGTTTTTCCTTTATAAAGAGGATGACGATAGGCTTTACCTGTCCAATATTTAGTGTTGTAAACCTTTTTTATACGTACCATAGCGGCGTTGTACTCAGCAATATCTTCGGTTTTATTAAGTGATTTAGCCATGTTTAAAGCGCCTTTTAAGGCGAGGTAATAAAAGCCATTAGTAATAAGTTTCATGTCTTTATTTCTACCCCAATCCCCCCAAGACCAATCGCCTTTTCGGAATACTATGGAGCCATCGTCATGTGTTTGCCATATTTTTAAATACTTTCGTACGCCTTGATATAAATCTTGCATGGACTGCTTGTCACCGGTGTTTAGGTAGTAGTTCCAAAAGCCGTAGTAGCCAACACTAGCAAGCATTTGTACGGGGAGTTCTTTACTCCAATTTCCTGCGGGAACCGGGGAGAACAATGTGCTGTCTGCTCTTTGCCAATTAATTAATTCGTACATACCTTTTTTTAACAAAGCATGGCTATTGGTGTCTAGTGCGTAAAACGCCTCTCCGCCTTCATTAACTGCGTCTCCCCACCATTGTGCGCGTTCACGATCTGGACAATCCATGTAAGTATCACGCATGGTTACGTAGAGCGTGCGTAAGGATTTTTTCCAGATTTTATTTAAAAAAGGGTCCGAACTGCTAAAGCTTCCAGCAAATTCGGTATCGTAACCTGTTTCTCTATATTTAAGGTCTAGCACTTTTACACCTGCGGGAATTTTATATTCTACCGTTTGGCCATTCATCCAACCATAGCTTTCATATTCCTGAATTCCTTTATTGGATATATATTGCGCATATACATTGGGAGATCCGCCACCCATAAAGTTTTCAGTTTTTATTTCGATTAATTTACCTGCATCTTGGGTTTCAATCTTGAGATAGGGCGTGATTTGAATATTAGATGGTAAGGTGCATATAATAGTGGTGTCTCTATCGAACTGAATAGGGAATTGCGGTGCTTTTATATACGGTTTTAATTTTGAATCTTTCCATTGAGGAATTGGTCTAAGTACTAAGTTATTCCATGGTGCCATTGGTGGCTTGCCTATTATTTTGGCTTGCTTCCAGTGGTTTGTTTTGTAGTTGGGGCTTTGCCAATTCCCAATATCTTTTTGTGCATTATAGCGTATGCTAGATTCTGGTAATCGAAAATTAGGAAGTGGTTCTGGGCAGCTTTCGTAAGCTGTGTTTTGTGTTACTTTCCAGGAGCTATCACTAATGATGTTTATGCCTGGTGAAATACATTGGAATAGGAAGCCAAACTGACCACTATTTTTATGTGAGAATCCCTCTTTGCCAAAAAACCAACCTAAAACAGAAATATTGTTTTCGCCTTTTTTTAGATATTTAGAAATATCTATTTCATCATAATATGTGTTTTTTGGGGTAGGGCCACGTTTTAGTCCGCCTTCAAAAACAACGAGTTCTCCATTTATCCAAAGCCAATATTTACTGTCAATTGCAATTTGAGTTAAAGCCTCTTGAGGCACTTTTTTAAGTGAAAAATCTTTTCGAAAACTATACCAGGAATTTACTTCATTTTTAGCGCTAGCATCGGTAATCCAATTGGCTTGCCAATCGTTTTGAGCTGTTGCGTGGAATACGTAAAATATTATAAAAATAAAGAGCAGTCGTTTTTTCATAGAGCCATGTCAAGTTGAGGGTTGTGCTTTGATTTTTTTCGAATATCGTTTCGTTTAATCTGCAGTATTTGGTTCTTAAAAGTCTTTTTGTTTAGCTGAAAAATAAAAATCCAGTACTTTTAAAATTATATGATAAATTTAAAAAAATACTGGATTTTAATGATGTGTCTTTAAAAAACTACAAATATTATTTTACAGCATTATTAAATGATTTAAGACCTCCAACAATAGGTAATTCTAGCGTTGTTTTGTCTAAATCGATTGTTAATTCAGTTCCAGGTTTTGGGTGTAAGGTGTATTCCTTATCACTTGAGAAAATCATTAAACCAATTTGTTGGCCTTTTTCAATAATTTGATCATCTGGTATTAAATCAAAAGATACTTGGTAAAACTTACCTTTTTTTAATGGTTCACTTTTGCGTATCGATTTGTAATTCTGTGGATCTGCCCAACCGCGTGTTATAATATTGTCGGTTATTTTAGTCGTTTTATGTTGATCCCAAGGTAGAGATACTAACCAAACCGAAAGGTTGGCGGCAGCTTTACTACTAGAAACATTTATAGTTATTTTTGGAATTCCAGAAAGATGAACGTTTTCTTTAAAAATAGGAGTAACGTATAATAAACGGTGTTCCGTTTCTTCAGCACTAGCTAGTGAGGATCCATCAAAAGAATAATTATCTACTAAAGTTTCTGTGCCTTGATTATCTGGTTTAGCGATACTTAATTGTCCAATTTTTGGAGCACCAGCGTTTAGGTGTAGGGTTATTGGAGAAGCGTCAGGATTTGGATAATCAGTATAAGGTGTTGGGTTTTCTTTGTCATCGTTTTCACGAACTATCCATGCACGGGGATCATTTTCTACACCATTTTCAATACCATGTAAATAGTGTGTAAACCATCTATTCATTAAGGTTAATGGTGGTGGTCCTCCGTGTCCATTTTGGTGGTAGTAGATTTGAGAAGGGATCCCCATTTCTCTAGCTTTATTGTAGATTCTATAGCTATGCTCTGGCATAACATTCCAGTCATTAAACCCGTGCGACATCAATAAAGCCGCTTTCATAGGTTTCATGTCATTAATATAATCTCGTCCAGCCCAAAAGTCGTTATAATCGCCAGTAATTCTATCCATGCCGTTCATCATTTCTTTGTCTCTGACTGTGGCACTATTGTAAGCGCGTTTGGATTCGTCTCCACTATGGACAAAATCGAAAAGCACATCAATATCTTCTCCTAAATAACCACCTGGAGATCTTACTAATCCATTAGATCTGTAGTAGTGATAATATGACGTGTTAGGGGCGATTGGAATAATAGCTTTAAGACCTTCTACACCTGTTGTTGCGGCAGCTAAAGGAATGGTTCCGTTGTATGATGTACCTGTCATTCCAACGACACCGGTAGACCAATATGCATGAACTTTTTTATCTCCATATGGAGATTCGTAACCAGGTATGCGTCCGCACAACCAATCAATAACAGCTTTAGGTGCTAAAGATTCGTTATCGCCTCCAATAGTTGGGGATCCTTGAGAAAGTCCTGTTCCTGGAGATGATGAGTGTACTACAATATAACCTCGTGGTACCCATTTTCTAATATGTGAATTTGAAATAATTGGTCGTTTTCCTTTTCTATTAACGGGTGTATGTGTACGCGGTTTTCCCATTTCACCCAATTCATGATTAACATTCCAAAATAACGCAGGCGTGTTTTCGGCAGTTCCAGCAAAATATGGGCTAGAAACATAAATAATTGGTAATTTAAGGCCTTCCGTATCGGTTTGTATTGGTCTTGTAACCGCTACGTGTACTCTGTCTAGTTTATTGTCGCCGTCGGTATCAAATTCTGTTTCAACCCAAAGGTCGTGTCTAATCCAATCTTTAGGGGCGTCAAATCCTGGGACAATTTGAGCTTCTCCATTTTTAAAAACTGGAACAGATTTTTCTGTAGTTTGTGCGTTCGCAGAGGTAATGGATGCTATTAGTATTAACGAAAAAAGGGATAATTTACTCAGTTTTTTCATGATGTCTTTATCTTATAATGTTTGATGTTATCAGATCATCCGAATGGTTCTAACATACGTTTTAGCTCTTTTTAGAATCGGATTTTTATGTTTTGATAAATATTTAAATTAATAAACTCCGGATTGATTTCAATCCAGAGTTTTTTAAATTATATATTGTATAAAGGTTTTCTTTTAAATTTGAAAATGAAAACTTGTATATTTTTTGGTGTTGTTTAATTAAATATCAATTATTTGATTTCAACCATTTTTCTACCAAGTCTACTTTCTTCAGATTTGAAACACATTACATGACTTTCAATAGAAGCATCAATAGTAGATGTTAATAGGGTTGCATCTTGTTTAGAAACCGCTTGTAACCAATCTGCAACCAAACGTAAATCTCCACCACCATGGCTATCATAGATACCACCTCTTTTTCTTTCTACTTTTCTTTCGGTTTTTTTACCTGTTCTAAAATCGGTGTGTGTGTAAGTGTCCATATCTCCAACGATATCTCCCATAGACCCCATGATACGTGTACGCCTTCCGTGATAAGCCGTAAATGCTTCCATTGAGAAATTAGCTGTAATACCATCTTTAAATTGCATAGAGCTTACGTAATGATCAGGTTGATCATTGTCTGATTTATAAACACATTTACCGTAGTTGGTGGTTCTTAATTTTTCCATGATGTATTCCCCTTGTTTTTCTTTGTCTTTTGGTAAATCAAATACATGCGTTCTTTGTCTTTTTCTATAATAGTTGTTTACAGCAGAATAAGGACATGTAGATTCAACAGCACAACCATCTGTACATCTTGCTGTGCTTCCTTCTGGTGCGTTTTCTTCTTTAAACCATTTTACGTTGCCGTAAGAGGCTATACTTTCACAAGGCTCGTTTATTAGCCATCTCATGATATCCATATCATGACAAGATTTGGCTAAAATTATAGGGGTGCTCGTTTTAGAGTTATGCCAGTTTCCTCTAACGTACGAATGCGCCATGTGAGTATGTTCAATCGGTTCAAAATGGTCAATACTAACCAATTCACCTACTGCACCATCATCAATCATCTTTTTTAACTCAATAAAATAAGGGGCGTATCGAAGTACGTGGCACACAGCTACAATTCTATTCTTTTCTTTTGCTAACCTTAAAATATCTAAACATTCTTCTTCTGAAGGAGAAATCGGTTTTTCTAATAAAACATCATAACCCATTTCTAATGCCTTCATACAAGGTGCGTAATGTAATTGATCTGGTGTAGAGATGATAACGGCATCGGCAAATTTTGGTCGCTCAAATACACGTTCCCAAGTATCAAATCTGTTTTCATCAATGATATTATATTTTTCTGCGTATCTATTATTTCTTTCAGCTACAGGTTCCGCAACTCCAATAATATTCATTTGGTTTGGGAAATGTACGCTATAATTACTATAAGTGTTTCCTCTAGCGCCCGCTCCAATAGTTATAACAGTAATGGGTTTGTCTAGGCTTAGTGGGTTTAAAAAGTGCTCGCTAATACTTGTAATTGGCTCTTCTAGATTAGTAGCTTGTAGCGCATTTGGTATAATAGCTGCTCCAGCTAAAAGCCCAAGGTTTTTTAATAGGTCTCTTCTTTCCATTTTAAGTAATTATTAAGTTTTTGTATTTTAAATATATTTAATTAACTCTGTTTCTAATAAGAATAGTTACAAATCTAATATAATTAAATAAACTTTGTAAAGTCTTTTTAATTTTAATTAATATTTTTATTGAAAAAAAAATATTTGACTCTAAAAAAGTGTTATTGTTGATTTTTTACATGATTTTACATTGAAATAGGGCTTATTATTAATAATTAACTTTAATTTAATGTGATTTTAGTTATTAAAGTTATTTTAATAACTTTTTATTTGATATTTTTGAACCATGGCTATAAGGCGGTTTATTTAGACTAAAAAATTGATATGATGTCATTTCTTGTCTTAGCTTAATTTGTGTAAATAGATAAAACATTATTTTTATTATGGGAATAAATGGTCTCTTTGGAAAATGGTTAAAATTTGTGAAAACAAAATGCAATATATTATTAGTGTTTTTGGTTTTTTCAAACGGTGGTTCTTCTCAAGAAAAAAGGCATGCTTATAAGGATGTTACTTTGTCAATAGAAGAACGGGTAGAAAACCTTTTGTCTGTAATGTCTATAGAAGAAAAGGTGGCTCAAATGCGGATATTTCATGCGAATATTGGTGTTCGTGCAAATAGTAAAGGTGGTTTAGAATTGTCTGATAAGGTCATAAGTAAACTGGGAATTGGAATTGGTGGCATTAAGAACCCTGGCGAAAGTTTAAGTCCGTTAGAAGCTGCGAAGCTTAATAATGAATTGCAAGAATATATTATAAAAAATAACCGTTGGGGGATACCTGGGCTTTTTGTAACAGAGTCTTATAATGGTGTTGATGCGGAAGGGTGCACTGTATTTGGTAGGCCTATTGCATCTGCAGCATCGTTTAATCCTGAATTGGTGCAGCGCGTTTGGGATGTTGTGGGTAGGGAGGCTAGATTGAGAGGTATGCATATGTGTCATTCTCCGGAGGCAGACCTTGTTCGTGATCCTAGATTTGGTCGTATGTCTGAAGCATTTGGAGAGGATACCTATTTAACAACACAAATGGTTGTTAGTGCAGTAAAAGGTGTGCAGGGTGATTATGTTGGTTTGGGTAATGGAACGCATATTGGGGCTGTGGTAAAGCATTTCGCTGGTTATGGCCAAGTGTTAGGTGGTACCAATTTTGCTGCGGTGGAAATATCGCCTAGAACATTGGAAGATGAAATTTATCCTTCTTTTGAGGCTGCTGTAAAAGAGGCTGAGGCTTTAGGTGTTATGGCGTCTCATGCCGATTTGAATGGTATTGCGAGTCATGGGAATAAAGCTTTGCTTACAGGAGTTTTACGTGATAGATGGGGTTTTGATGGGTATGTTGTTTCTGATGCCAATGATGTTGCGCGTCTTTTTTCTTTTATGAAAGTTGCAGAATCAAAAGAGGATGCTGCAATATTAGGATTGGAAGCTGGAATTGATGTTGATTTGTATTCTGAAGATGCTTATGCTTTGTTGCCTGAAATCTTAAAAACCAAACCTGAATTGATGACCTTGATAGATCGTTCTGCGGGAAGAGTGCTGCGTACTAAATTTATTTTAGGTCTTTTTGAAAACCCATATATTGATACCAAGTTGGTGGCGTCGAATGTACGTTCGGAGTCTTCTTTAAATTTAGCTCAGGAATCCGATTTAGAATCAATAATTTTATTAAAGAATGATGCTAGTTTGCTACCTCTAAAAAAGAGCGGGTTGAAAAAAATAGCACTTCTTGGTCCTTTGGTTGAAGCAGGGACTAAAGTAGCATTCGAGGAAGTTGTTGGTTCGGAAGTTTCGATTGTGGCAAATCAAGGGTTTCATCTTACAAACGAAAATAGAAGTACACCGAAATTGTTGCCTAGAAATGACTTAGCGATAGAGGAACTTTTAGAAATTGCTAAAACGTCGGATGTGGTTGTGCTTTTTCTGGGTGGTGATCGATTTACTTCTAAAGAAGCTTTTTTTGGAAGTGCACTAGGGGATCGGGCAACTATTGAGCCTGTTGGCTCGCAAGATGAACTCTTAGAAAGGGTGAAGCTTTTAGGTAAGCCGATTGTTGTGGTGCTTAAGCATAGAAGAACGTTGGCTATTAATAAAATTTCCGAGTTGGCGGATGCTGTGTTAGATGGTTGGGATTTAAGTGAAAAGGGAGATAATTCTTTTGCGAAAGTTATTTTTGGAGAAGTGTCGCCGTCAGGAAAACTACCAGTTACTGTGCCTAGGTCTATCGGTCAATTACCTTTTCATTATAGTGGTAAAGAAATAAATAATAAGAAAGAGTATCTCTTTATGGAAAAAGGGCCATTGTATCCTTTTGGTTTTGGATTGAGTTATGCTAATTTTGAGTATGCTAATTTAAAATTATCTTCAGAGGTTATTACGCCAGAAACTGAAATTGAAGTTCGTGTTGATGTAAAGAATACCAGTGCTATTTTAGCAAAAGAGGTTGTTCAGTTATATATTAAGGACGAGGTTGGGTCTGTAATGCGCCCAAATAAAGAGCTTAAGGCTTTTGAGAAGGTTTTAATTAAAGGCGGTGAAACAAAAACCGTACGTTTTGTTATTACACCAAAAATGTTAGAGTTTACTGGTGTTCATATAGAAAAAGTATTAGAGAAAGGTGCTTATACTATAATGGTAGGAACTTCTTCTAGTCAAGGTGTAACAGGTAAGTTTGAATTAAATAAATAGTTTGGGGAATAATTGGAGTTGGAAGTAGGGAATTTGTTTTTTTTCGACAAACAAAACAAGTATTTATATTTTATAGTTAATATATTGTTATCTTTTTAAAATTAATATAAAAAGTATTTATTTTGTTTTAATGTAAAAGGATTTTTCGTACATTATACTAATGATATTAGAAAGTTATTTTAATATCTTTGAACCCACAAATTTTGAGTGATATGAAAAAGGAGTATGCAAAAATGGACGTAGGCTTGTTACATTTAGTTAATAAGAAAGTTGTCCTAGAGTTAATTAATCACAATGGTCAAATAAGCCGATCAGATTTAGCTAAAAAATCGGGTTTAACCCCGCCGTCTATTACGAGAATAGTAGACGAGTTGATACATGTTGATGGTTTAGTAGAAAGTCTTGGGGTTGGTAACTCTAGTGGAGGAAGACCTCCAGTAATTGTTAAATTTAAAAATGATAATAATTACATAGTAGGGATTGATTTAGGGGCTACTTATATTAGAGGATGTATGGTGGATCTTAATGCTAATTTTATTTCTGAAATTCAAGTACCAACAGAATTAAATAAAGGATTTAGTTCTATTGTTGATAAGGTAATTAAAGTAATAAAAAAACTTCAAAAAAGAAAAGAGCCAAATTCTAAAATTTGGGGTATTGGTATTGGTGTAGCTGGTTTGGTTAATAGTGAAACTGGTATTATAGAGTCTTCTCCTGATTTTGGTTGGTCTCATGTTGATCTAAGAAAAGAATTAGAAAAACATTTGGATTTACCTTTTTTCTATGATAATTCAACCCGCCTTATGGCATTGGGCGAATTGAAAATGGGAGCTAAGGAGAATCAGAAAAATTTTGCAGTAATAAATATAGGTTACGGTATCGCTTCCGGTTTGGTTGTAGAAGGTAATCTTCTTAAGGGTTATTCTGGTTTTGCAGGAGAACTTGGTCATATTTCTGTAGATACAGATAGCGAAGTGCAATGCAAATGTGGTATGTATGGATGTTTGGAAGCTTTAGCATCTGGTCATAGAATCGCTTCGTTAGGTAGGGAAGCATTACTAAATAATACTTCGGAGATATTAAAAGAATTGAGTGCTAATAATGAAAGTTTAATTACTGCAGAGTTAGTGGCGGAAGCAGTAAGTAAAGGTGATGTTACTTCAATTAAAATTTATGACGAAGTAGCGGAATATTTATGTAAAGGAATAGGAACCATAGCTAACTTGTTAAATCCAGAAACGGTATATGTTGGTGGTGGAATTTCTCTAAATGGGAGATTGCTATTTGATTTAATAGAAAAGAAAAAAGATAAATACTTGTTGGATGCAAATACCAAAGTAAAGATACTTCCTTGTACACATGGGGATCAAGCAACTTCAATTGGAGCAGTGTCATTGGTTTTGGAAAAAATATTAAATCTAGAATTAACGGGTGTTTAGAAAAGAATAAATTATTTAATATTGGTAAGTGTAATAAATCTAAAACATCATGTTTATTTCTTTTTGGGCTTATCGAGCAGTAATTATAAGCCAAGTATGAAAGAGTTGAAATATACTATTGTTTTAATAATTTTAAGTGTATTTTTTGTTGGCTGTAAGGGTGATGTAAAAAATAATACATCAAAAACCGTTCGTAAAAAACCTAATGTTATACTTATAATGACTGACGATCAGGGTTATGGTGATTTGGGTGTTCACGGAAATCCTTACGTAAAAACTCCAACAATTGATGAATTTTATAATAAAAGTGTTCGTCTTACAGATTTTCATGTAGACCCGTCTTGTTCGCCAACGCGATCAGCTTTATTAACAGGGAATCATTCGGCGCGTGCTGGTGTTTGGCATACTATCGGAGGTCGATCATTGTTGAAAGAAGGTATGGTAACTATGCCTGAAGTGTTTCAGGATAATGGTTATGAAACTGCTGTATTTGGAAAATGGCATTTGGGGGAAAACTATCCTTTCAGGCCTATAGATCGAGGGTTTAAAGAATCTATTGTTCATGGCGGCGGCGGCGTTGGTCAAAACC
Source organism: Algibacter lectus (assembly GCF_900112395.1). Taxonomy (GTDB): domain Bacteria; phylum Bacteroidota; class Bacteroidia; order Flavobacteriales; family Flavobacteriaceae; genus Algibacter; species Algibacter lectus. The sequence goes on along the minus strand of NZ_FOLN01000001.1, from coordinate 270,325 downwards.
CAGATTATTGGGGCAATAATTATGTAGATGATACCTATAAACATAATGGTAAATTTGAAAAATACAACGGTTATTGTAATACCGTATGGTTTGATCAAGCCTTAAACTATATTAAAAAAAACAAGGAAAAACCTTTCTTTTGTTATATCCCAACAAATTTACCTCACGCACCTCTTATTATAGAAGATAAGTACGTAGAGCCTTATAAAGGTAAGGTGCCCGACCGTATTGCGAATTATTATGGTATGGTGAGTAAGATAGATGAAGATATGGGGACCTTGTTTAGAGAGATTAAGAGTATGGGATTAGAGGAGAATACCATAGTTATCTTTATGACAGATAACGGGCCTTGTCCATGGTTTGGTGGTGTGGTTATAGATTTTGAAACAGGCTTTGTTGAGGAAGGTTATACGGATGGTATGCGCGGTGGTAAAATTTGGGGGTATGAAAATGCACATCATGTACCGTTTTTTATGCGTTGGCCAAAAGGAAATATCGAAGGTGGTAAAGATATTGATGCTATTTCGGCTCATATTGATGTGATGCCAACCCTAATTGACTTATGTAATTTAAAGGTCGATGATAAACTTAAAATGGATGGGCGTAGTTTAGAACCTCTGTTGCATGGAAAAGCTAAAGACTGGAATGATGATAGAACTGTAATAATAGAGAATCAACGTGTAGAGTATCCTGTAAAAAATAAAGAATATCAGGTCATGACAAAACAGTGGCGATTGGTGAAGCGAGAAACTAACGAGTTGTATAATATTAAGGCAGATCCAGAACAAAGACATAATATCGCTTCTAAACATTTAGATGTTGTTGATGATTTATACAAACGCTATGATAATTATTGGGAAGATGTGTCGGTAGATTTTGATAAATATGCTCAAATTCATATAGGTACGCCTTATGAAAACCCAGTAACACTTTACCCGCATGATGCTCATACCCGTAATAAAAAGAAAATATGGGTTATTAATGTAGCTCAAGATGGTAAATATGAAATAGGTCTAAATCGAGCGCCAAAAGAATCGGGATATGGTATAGTGAAATATAAAGAAGGTGATAAGAAAATAGAGGCTGGAAGCGCATATCTTAATATCGGGAATGTTTCTAAAAAGAAACCGATAATTAGTGACATGAAAACGGTAAAGTTTGAGGTTAATTTAAAAGCAGGGACTACTTGTCTTGATGCTTTTTTTGAAATTAATGCTAGCGGAAAAACCTTAGGTTCTCCATATTTGTATGTAAATTATTTAGGCGATGCTGACCAAGCGGAAAAAGAAAGTTATGTGGCATCCAACCCTGACAGAGTTCTAAAAGATAATTATAAACAAAAAGTGGTGCTTTTCGATTAATGCACTTCAATATTAAATTTAAATAAATTCATGAAAAAGTTAATTAGGTTGATGCCTATTCTGTGTTCTTTGTTTTTTTTAACTAGTTGTAATACTAAAAACAAGGAAGTCGTTGAGATTGCTAAAAAAGAAGAAAAGCCAAACATTATTTTTGTTTTAACAGATGATCAGCGTTGGGATGCCTTAGGTTTTTCGGGTAACTCAATAATAAAAACTCCTAATATGGATTCGTTAGCGAATTCTGGTGTGTATTTTAAGAACGCTTTTGTGACTACGCCTATTTGTGCAGCGAGTAGAGCAACTATATTAACCGGTTTGTATGAGCGTACACACGATTTTAATTTCGGAAAGCCAAGTGTTAATAGCAAGTACATGATGGATAGTTATCCGCGTTTACTTAAAAAAGCTGGATATAGAACAGGGCATGTAGGTAAGTTTGGTATTAGAGTGAATCGTGGTATTGAGGACTCTTTATATAGTTCAATAACCAAAACTAGGTATCCTTATTTAAAAAAAATTGATGGGAAAGAAGTGCATTTAGCTGATATTAACGGTAACCATGCTATCGATTTTATAAAAGAAGAAAAAGGAAAACCTTTTTGTTTATCGCTTTCTTTTTGGTCTCCACATGCTGATGATGGCTCTGAAGAGCAGTATTTCTGGCCTAAGTATATGGATAGCTTATATGTGAATAATGAAATACCAACTCCGGCAACAGCAGATCCTGCTTTTTTTGAAGCTTTACCAGATTTCATGAAACATTCAATGAATCGTAAAAGATGGTATTGGAGATATGATACACCAGAGAAACGTCAAAAAATGGTTAAAGGGTACTATAAGATGATTAGTACCGTAGATAGTGTTATTGGTAGAATAAGAGCAACTCTTAAAGAAGAAGGTTTGGCAGATAATACCGTAATTATATTTATGGGGGATAATGGTTATTACTTAGGTGAACGTGGTTTTGCAGGAAAATGGTTAATGCATGAGCAGTCACTTAGAATACCTATGATGATTTATGATCCAAGAGAGCCGGAAGAAAATAGAGGGAAAACTTTTGAAGACATGGTTTTAAATCTAGATATTGCGCCAACCATTTTGGATTTAGCAGGGGTAGATGTACCAAGCTCTTATCAAGGAAAAAGTTTAACATCATTTTCTACAAACCATACTGAAAAATGGCGTGCTTCAGCCTTTTTTGAACATCAGCGTGAAGGGGAGTCTTTACTTCCTAAAACAGAATGTTTTCGAGATGATACTTGGAAATTTATTCGATATGAAGCAACTCCAGATTTTATTGAACTTTATAACTTAAAAGACGACTTTAATGAGGTGAATAACTTGGCTTTCAATCCTAAATATAAAGATCTTGTAGCGTTATACTCTAAAAAATGTGATTCTTCAGTAGTTGAGTTGATGTCAAAGCGCGTAAAAAAATAAAATTAGCATTAAAATATATAACATGAAAAAGAATTTTTTAAAGGCAGCCTGTTTGGTTCATGTTTTTTTTATGGCAGTGATATCAAATTTAACTGCTCAGAATCATATAAAAGAAACGGACTCGGATAAGCTAACGCTTTGGTATGAAAAACCAGCAGATACTTGGATGACCGAGGCGCTTCCTATTGGAAATGGACCATTAGGAGCCATGCTTTTTGGAGGGACTAATGTGGAGCGTATTCAGTTTAATGAAATTAGTCTTTGGAGTGGCGATAGAATGCCGAAAGAAGAAGAGTTGAAGGAAATAGATATGGGGTCTTATCAGGCTTTTGGCGATGTTTATGTTCGTTTGGGGCATGATTTTGATAAGGTAACAAATTATAAGCGTTCGCTAGATTTAAGTAAAGCATTGCATCTTGTGGAGTACGATTATATGGGGATTCATTATGTTCAAAAAGCTTTTGTAAGCCATCCGGCCAATGTCATCGTTGTGCAATTAACAGCCGACAAACCTATGGCGTTTACAGGAGATGTTTGGCTTACAGATATGCACAATGGAAAAATAACTTTAGATGAAGAAAATCAAAGGTTTTATTCCGTTGGTGATATGAATAATGGGTTTGAGTATGAATCCCAATTGAAAGTAATTACTACTGGTGAAAAACTAAAAATGAAACGTTCCAGACAAGAGAGCAATGGTTTAGAGCCGATGTCTCAGTATGGGTTAGGTTTTGTTAGAGCGGATGCTGTAACTTTAATAATTAGTGCAGGAACTAATTTTAAGCAAGATTTTAAATCGGAATGGCTTGGTGTGCATCCTCATGCTAAAGTAACTCAAAATGTAGATTTAGCATCTTCTAAAAAATTTGAAGAGCTATATGATGAGCATTTGTCGGATTATCAAAATCTTTTCGGTCGTGTAACATTGGATTTAGGAAAAACAGATTCTGCTTTACGAGAAAAAAGTACATTAAAAAGACTTGAAGCCTATAAGCATGATAAATCTCATGACCCTGAATTGGAAGCCTTATTCTGTCAATACGGAAGGTATTTACTAATTAGTTGTTCAAGACCTAATTCTTTACCTGCTAATTTACAAGGGGTTTGGAATCATAGTAATCAGCCTGAATGGTCTGGAGATTATCATTCTAATATTAATTTAGAAATGAACTATTGGCCAGCAGAAACAGCAAATCTTAGTGAGTGTCATGTTCCTTTTATCGACTATGTTTCAAGTTTGCGTGAGGTGAGTGCCTTAAATACCCAGAAGCAATATGGTGATGTTCGAGGGTGGACGGTACAAACTATGAATAATGCTACAGGCTTATCATTTTGGAAATGGAATGCGCCAGGTAGTGCTTGGTACGCTCAACATTTATGGGAGCATTATGCATTTGGTCTTGATAAAGATTATTTGCGTAAAACAGCATACCCGATACTTAAAGAAGTTTGTCATTTTTGGGAAGATCATTTAAAAAGACGACCAGATGGTACTTTAGTGACTCCAGATGGTTGGTCGCCGGAACAGTATAAATACGAGCCAGAAGAAGGTGTAACTTACGATCAGGAAATAATTTATGATTTGTTTACCAATACAATTGAAGCGGCTGAGGTTCTAGGAGATGATGAAGAATTTAAAAATAAGCTAATTGGTATGCGGAATGATCTTTTAAAACCCGCAATAGGACGTTGGGGGCAATTAAAAGAATGGGAAATAGATAAAGACGATCCAGAAGATCATCATAGACATGTATCTCATTTATTTGCATTGTATCCTGGACGTCAAATTAGTGTGGCTAAAACTCCAGAATTAGCAGAAGCAGCGCGTGTGTCTTTAAATGCGCGTGGTGATGAGAGTACGGGATGGAGTCGTGCATGGAAAATAAACTTTTGGGCTAGACTAGGTGATGGTGATCGTTCATATAAACTGTTACGTAATTTGATAAATTTAGTAGATGTAACAAAAACTATTTACGGTAAAAGTGGTGCTGGTGTTTATGCGAACCTTTTAGATTCGCATCCGCCTTTTCAAATAGATGGAAACTTAGGGGCTACCGCTGGATATTGTGAGATGTTAATGCAGAGTCATGCAGGAGAAATACAAGTGCTTCCTGCATTGCCATCGGCTTGGGCTGAAGGTTCTGTAAAAGGGCTTCGCGCTCGTGGTGGATTTGAGGTTGATATCAAGTGGAAGGATGGTGAATTAAGGGAGCTGATAATTCACTCAGAGTCAGGGATGCCATGTAAGGTAACTTATAAAGGTAAAGTGTGGGAGTCTAAAACAAAGTCAGGGGCATCATACCGTTTAAGTCAGTCTCTTAAATTAGTTAATTAGAATTTCGAGTATGAATTAAAGTGTTGAGGTTTCCTTTTTTTAATCCCGCACTTCGGTGGAGAAATAGATTTATTGTTTAAAAAGAAAGTCGTCTGAAAATTAATTTTTAGACGACTTTCTTTTTGTGTTTAGATTGCATTTAATTTCATGTTTTATAAGTTTGAAAAGTGAAAAAGGGGGGCTTTTTGTGTTTTAAATACAACTTTTTAAAGAATTGTTATTAATTGCAGAGGTGCTGGTTTTTGGTAATTGTGTGATAGCTTTTCTTATTTTAGTTAATATAGTATTGTGATTGGTTAATTTTTTAGATAAAACAGAAGGTTTAAGTCTTTAAATTTGAAGATTATTAAAACTATTTCATCTATTTAAAATAGTTTTAATAACTTATTTTTAAAATAACTTGATGTGACTTTGGGTTTTCAAAGGTTAAAACATAAGTTTTTGTTGAAACTAAATTCCCCCTAGATATGAAGAAATGGTGCGTATTTGTTTGTTTAACTTTTTTATTAGTCTTTGATGGCTATTCTCAAAAAAATAAGCCGTCTTATGAGTCATGGACTGGAGCTGAGATAGAAAAGTTCATGGAAAAAACAGAATTAATTCCTATTAATGTAACAGGAGATAAAGATAATAGAATTAATATAGTAATAGTAAACCAATGGACTTCTAGAGATGAAGCGCCTTATAATTCACCAGAAATGAGAGGTGAATTTGTAAAAGATATTGAAGAGTCTTTAGTGGCTGCACTTACTTATGGTGATCCACGTGCACAAACAGCTTACGCGAACTATAAGGAGTTTTTTAATGTATATGGTTTATGGATGCCTAATGCGCCAGAATGGAAAAAAGGTATCGATTTAGAAGCTATGGATGCTATTCGAGAGAAGTTGTTCTTACCTTGGACGAATGAATATACAGGTTGGGCTACTTTTTTAATCATGCCTAATCGAGAAAATGGTGGTGGCGGTGCTGCTAGAAATCTTGAAAAACGTGTTGGTAATGCCGTTATTGCAGGTAATGGAATAGGTAAAATGCTTCATGAAATTTCACATACTTGTATGAGTATTGGTGATGAATATACTACAGGAGCAACGGGTACGGGAGCATTTCCTACTTATGGTGCAGATTTAGAATACGCGAGAGATAAGATTAAATGGATGAAATGGATAGAGCCAGATACGCCATTACCAACACCATATGAAGAAGAATACTTAGATAAAGTTGGTGCATTTGAAGGGAATCAATATCATTTAGTAGATTATTATAGGTCTACAGCTCAAGGCTGTATTATGGGTGCTGGAGTGTTCGATAATACCGAAAAAATGTGTCCGGTTTGTAATCAAAGAGTTTCTATGCGGGTTTACGATCTTGTTAATCCTGTAAAAAGTAGTTTACCAGAAAGTAAGGAGATAAACATAAATGGCGCTCAGAAAATCCATTTTGAAGTCGATCATATAAAACCAGAGCCTAATACTCAGGTTGTAAGATGGTTTCTGAATGGAAAATTAATTGCAACGGGGCCGGATGTTCTCGATGTAGAATTTGGTGATATTGCTCAGTATGAATTAGTTTGTTCTATTACAGATGAAACGCCTAATATTAGACCTGATCCGCCTTATTCTAAATTTCCTAAAGTTGAAGTAAGATGGACTATTATAAATGCCGCTCCAGTTTCCACAGTAAAAGACATAGCAGTTAAATTAGATTCTGAGGTTGTTGATAAGAAGGCAGGGGTTTTTAAAGTAGAACCTAGTATTATGGGGGGATTACCGCCATATACTTATCAATGGTCTACAGGTAGTGTTTCTGAAACGTTAAACGATGTTGGATTTGGAATTTATGAAGTAACAGTTGTTGATAGTGAATTCAGAAAGGAAACCGCTAAACTTTCTATTTATGAAAGTGATTTAACAGGTGTAAAAACGAATAAAAAAAATAAGAAGAATAATAAAGTAGAGATAGAAGTTTTTGCTAATGTCAAGGCTTCAGATGTTAAAAAAGATAATGGAGCTATTGCATTGCAAATTTCTGGAGGGCAAGCTCCTTATGCTGTAAAGTGGAAAAATGCGGAGTATGATTATGGTATTAATACCATTTACGAGCCTGAAAACGCCCAGATTAAAGTTTCAAACTATGAAATGAAAAAACTGTTCAGTGCAAGTAATAACACATATTTAGATAATAATGGAAGTGAAGGTTCTGTATCTTGGGAGGTTGAAGTAGCTAATAGTGGTATATATCCAATAGGTTTAGTGTACGGGGGTATTATCATGAAGGGATCGGAAGCGTTAATTTCTGTAAATGAAAAGATACAGGAAGAGACATTTCATTTTAATCAAACACGTCCGTTAGAGACCGGATGGGATATTGCTACTGTAAAAGTTTACTTAAAAGAGGGGAAGAATAACGTTTCTATTATTTCTAATGGGAAATCTATTCCGACTATAGATTATTTAAGAGTTCCTACAAGTGTTCGGTATAAGTCTGTTCTCAAAAACGAACGCATTAATCTTACTTCAGACGATTACAAATATGTGGTTAGTGATAGTAAAGGGAATACGGTGGAAGGAAAAGTAAGCGTTCCGGAAGTGTATCCTTTTAAAATTGATGATATTAAGTTAGTACATAAAAATGGAGGCGTTGCAGTGGTTAATCCGTTGCCAACTTATACCTATAAATGGTATACCAAAGATGCTACAAAAATTAAAGGAGAATTGTATGAGTTTCCTTTAGCAACAGGAAATGTATTTGTACCAAAAGAAAAAGGTAATTATTATGTGGCAGCTCAAAACAATCAAACGCTTGCTGAAAGTGCTAATCGTTTTGGTTTTGGTGTTGGAGATTTGGCAGATAAAAAAGTAGAGGCTTTAGATCCTTCAGAATTAGGTTTCGAAAGTATAGCCATGTGGTTCGATGCTCATGATATTGACGGTAATGGTAAGGTAGATGAGGAAACGCCTAAACGCGGACCATTAAAGCATTGGAAAGATAAATCTAAATTATACCGAAATGAATTGTTTGTAAAATATGAGCCTAATAAATTAAATGGAAAAGGTATTGCGGCTTTCGATCAGGTTTGGCTTTCTATTTTAGAAAACAGAGTAAAATCTTACCAAACAATCATTATGGTTTATAAAGAAAGTAGTGTCTCATTCCCAGGTACAAGTTTGTTTAAAGGGCTTGGTCCTTTTATTGGGAAAAGTAAAAACTCAAAAAATTCGCTTTTTGATAGTGAAACTATTGATGCGAAAACGAAAAATGGAAAAGTTTTCCTCAACGGAAAACAAGTAAATCCGTTTATAACACCTAATCCAATGGAATTTTGCATGTTAACAGTAGAACTTGACTCTAAATCTAATGTGCCTTTATCAAGAACCGAAGGTTTGTGGGAAGGTTCTATTGCTGAAATCATTATTGTAGACAGAGTGTTAACAGAAGCAGAAAGAAATGGTGTTGAGGAATATCTAAGACGTAAATGGTTTGCTTCAATCGATGTGAAGTTTTAATTAAAATACTTAAATATATTTAAAGAGTAATATAAATGGGAAAATCAAATATCAAAATATTAAGGTTATTTTTTATAGCGTCTATGTTTGCATACTCGTGTAAAGATGAGGCTAAGAAAATTAAAGAAGTAAAAAAGCCAAATATTATTTACATCATGACGGACGATCATGGTTATCAAGCTATCAGCTCTTATAATGGTGCGCTTAACCAAACCCCGAATATTGATAGAATAGCAAACGATGGTGTTAAGTTTACACGAAGCTTTGTAACAAACTCTATTTGTTCGCCAAGCAGAGCAGTTATGTTAACAGGGAAGTTTTCTCACCTCAATGGGCAACGTATAAACAGTCAAAGCTTTGATGGCAGCCAAGTAACTTTTCCTAAAATATTGCAGGAAACAGGATATCAAACCGCTATGATTGGAAAATGGCATTTAGGAAGTGATCCTACAGGATTCGATTACTGGAACGTGTTACCTGGTCAAGGTGATTATTACAATCCAGATTTTATTGAAATGGGGAAAAAAAGTAGAGTAGAAGGTTATGTTACAAGTCTTATTACCAAGTTTAGTTTAGATTGGTTGAAACAAAGAGATACAAAAAAACCTTTTGCTTTGTTAATGCATCATAAAGCACCGCATAGATGTTGGATGCCAGATCTTAAATATTTGGAAAAATATAATGATACAAAATTTGAGTTGCCAGATAATTTTTATGATGATTATGAAGGTCGTACTGCAGCTGCTAGTCAGGCTATGCATATTAAAGATTTTTGCCCTGTCAATGATTTAAAAATGTATGATAAGGAAGGAGAAATAGATGGTCCGTTAAGAAAATATTTTGAAATTCAAATTAATCGCATGAATCCAGAGCAACGTAAAGTTTGGGATAAAGCATACGATAAAGAGATTGCTTATTTTAAGGAAGCAGGACTTACAGGAAAAGAATTAATGGAATGGCGTTACCAACGCTATTTAGAAGATTACTTAAGATGTATTGCTTCTGTAGATGATAGTGTTGGAGAGGTGTTAGATTATTTGGAAGAAAATGATTTAGCAGAAAACACATTAGTAGTTTACACTTCCGATCAAGGGTTTTACTTAGGTGAACACGGTTGGTTTGATAAACGTTTTATGTATGAAGAGTCTTTTAGAACACCTTTATTGATGAAGTTACCTTCTCGATTTAAGAAGAAAACAACGAGTAAGTTGGTGCAAAATATAGATTATGCGCCTACCTTTTTAGAGTTAGCAGGAGCAGAAATTCCTAAAGAAATGCAAGGGAATTCACTAGTGTCTATGTTAGAGGATGAAGATAAGGTAGAATGGAGAGAGGCTTTGTATTATCATTATTATGAATATCCTGGGCCACATGATGTTAAAAGGCATTATGGTGTGCGAACAGATCGATATAAGTTAATTCATTTTTATAATAATATAGATCAATGGGAGCTTTATGATTTAAAAGAAGATCCAAGTGAAATGAATAACTTGTATGGTAAAGATGGTTATAATGAGGTTACGCAATCTATGTACAAAGAGCTTCTTAAGTTGCAAGAGAAATATAAGGATACAACAGTAACAGATGTAAAGTTAAATTAATTTGAAACTAAAGTTTGTGATACATAAAAAAGCATTGACCTTGTTTCTTTTACTGGCTTTTATAGCGCTGCCAAGTCAAGGTCAAGAAAAAGAATTACCGGTAAAAGTATTTATTTTGGGTGGTCAGTCTAATATGGATGGTACTGGAAAAGGTGAAGAGCTTCCAGAAGAGTACTTGGTGGCTCCAGAAAACAGCATGATTTGGGATAATAAGAAAAAAGCATGGGTAACTTTAAGAACGGACTCTTTTTCAGAAAGAAGAAAGTTTAAATTCGGTCCCGAAGTTGCATTTGTACATTTACTTGCTAAAAAATATCCTAACCATAGAATTGCTATAGTGAAAACATCTGGAGGAGGAACCAAATTATGGAAACATTGGCTTCCGGAGCAAGGCATGTACAAAGCCTTTCTTAGGAATATAAATAATGCGGTAGGGGAGTTACAAAGTAAAGGAGTGCTTTATGAAATATGTGGCATGTTGTGGATGCAAGGAGAATCGGATGCCGAAACCCTCGAATGGGCGAATGCCTATGAAGAGAACTTAAAAGTGCTTTATAAAGATGTACGTGAGCAAACTGAAAAACCTAATTTACCTATTGTAATGGGGCGTATTTCAATTGGGCTTTTAAGAGAGACGCCTTGGGTGTTTGATTATACAGAAGTTGTTCAAGCGGCTCAAGATCGTGTTGCGAAAGCAGATAAAAACGTACGTATTATTAACACTAATAAGTTAGAAACATTAAAAGATAATACGCATTTTAATTCGGAATCTAATATTTGGTTGGGGAAAAAAATGGGAAAGTTGATGATTAAAGCAATTAGAAAATAATATTTTTTAAAATGAACGTAATGAAGAAGATAATACTTTTTTTACTTGTATTTGCCCAAGTAGTATTTGTGGGTTGTGCAAAAGATACTAAAGAGTCAATACCAGAATTGGTAGAAGCGCCATTAGCATATTTACCATTTAAAACCTTAAGTTTAGAGGATATGTCTGGGTTTGAAAAAACTACTAAAAACTGGCAAATTGTCGAAGATGCTTATGTGGATAAAGAAAAAGAGAGAACACTTATAAGTACTCCAGGTACAGGGGTTTTAGTAAGTCTTCCTGCTCCAAAAGCAAGACGGAATCTTTTCACAGCTTTCGAGCATGGTGATATGGAATTAGAGATTGATGTAATGATGCCTTTAAAGTCTAATTCTGGAATATATTTTCAGGGTAGATATGAAGTTCAACTTTTTGATAGTTGGGGAGTGGAAGACGTTGCGTTTTCTGATATGGGTGGTATTTATCAAAGGTGGGATGATGCCAGAGATGAAAAAGGTTACGAAGGTCATGCCCCTAAAATTAATGCAGCCAAAGCGCCAGGGTTATGGCAGCATTTAAAAATACTTTTCCATGCGCCTAAGTTTAATGACGCCGGTGATAAGGTTAAGAATGCAGAATTTAAGGAGGTTTGGCTTAATGGTCAATTAATACATGAAAATGTAGAAGTTACTGGGTATACAAGAGGCACTAAACTTCATGAAGAAAAACCATTGGGACCATTAATGATTCAAGGTGATCACGGAGCGGTAGCTATAAAAAACATCAAGTATAAGTTATACGGAAAAAATAGAGTGACTTTAGCTAATGTGGAAATGAGTGAGTACGAAAGTGGAACGGAGTCTTTGCCTAGTTTCGATACCTTAACACCTATACGTACTGTGAAAACGGATTCTATTTCAGCACAAATGGCTACTGGGAAAAGAGCTTCAAAGTTTTTAGTTTACACAGGGGATTTTCAAATTCCTACAGCGGGAGATTATAATTTTGATTTAGAGCTTATCAGTGCTGGCGGGGTATTAATAGTAGATAACGATACCATCGTAAATTATAATCCAAAAATGACATCTGGTTATGCTATGGTGTCGCTAAAAAAAGGAAACGTACCGTTTAAATTAATTTATAATAAAATTAGTAGATGGTATATTGGCTTAGGGCTTTATGTGGAAGGTCCAAATATGGAAAAACATAGTTTGTCTGCAAAACAATCTTATTTACCAAGAAAAAGAAATCCTAAAAACGACATTTTTGTTGAGGTTGAAGATGAGGTTATAGCGCAACGTAGTTACTTTATGCATAATGGTGTAAAGCGTACGCATGTTATTTCTGTGGGAACATTGGAAAATGTTAATTATGCTTTCGATTTAGAATCAGGCTCACTTTTAAAAGCTTGGGACGGAATTTTGTTAGATGCCACACCAATGTGGTATGTTAGAGGTATGGCGCAATTAGGTGTACCAAATGCGTTTAATGTATCGTTTAATGGTGGTCCAGAATTTGCTTTTTTAGAAGATGAAAAAACAGTTTGGCCAGATACTATTCCTACGCAAGTGGTTCAAAAACAATTAGGATATCGTTTTGATAAAAAAGGAACACCTTCTTTTTCATATCAAATGAATGAAACTAAGGTTGTAAATAAAGTAGTTCCAGTAGAAGGTATTAGAGGTATTAAAAGACTTATAACCATTACGGGGAGCGAAGGTATATGGTTTAAAATAGCAGATGGCACAAAAATAAAAGAATTACCAGATGGCACTTATATTGTTAAGGACGAAAATTACTATGTAGATTTTTCGGGGAATGATGGTTTAACTCCGGTTATTCGAAATGTAGATGGAAATGACGAACTAGTGGTTAAGCTAGCTGCAGGAAATCAAAGTATAACTTATAATATTATTTGGTAAAATAAAGGAATGAATATGTATAATATAAAAATACCATTAGTACTAGTTTTCATAATATTTACTTCTTACGTATCAGCACAAGAGCCTTCTGAAATGGATAAAAAGGAAGCTGTGTATTATAAAATAATAGATGTGCCTATTCCTGAGGATGTGGCGTTGGAAGTTGGTGGATTAACACTTACAGACGATGATAAATTAGGGGTGACCACAAGAAGAGGTGAGCTTTGGGTTATCGATAAACCTTATAGTCAAAAACCTATTTACTCACGTTTTGCACATGGATTGCATGAGGCTTTGGGAGTAAAATATAGAGATAATAGTTTCTATTTAACACAAAGAGGAGAGTTGTCTAGATTGTTTGATCACGATGGCGACGGAAAAGCAGATGAGTATAAAACCATATACTCTTGGCCTTTATCTGGAAACTATCATGATTATGCTTATGGGCCAAAATTCACAGAAAATGGTGATATGTTGGTAACCTTAAATTTATCTTGGGTAGATCACGGTGCTAGTTTAGTGAAATGGAGAGGATGGATGTTAAAAATTACACCCGAAGGCGAAATGGAACCTATTGCTACAGGTTTACGTTCACCTTCTGGTTTTAATATTAATAAAGATGGCGATGTGTTTTATACTGAAAATCAAGGCGATTGGGTAGGTTCTGGTAGAATGACACATTTAGAAAAAGGTGATTTTGCTGGGAATCCTGAAGGTTTACGTTGGTCTTCGGATCCATTGTCTCCAATAGATTTAAAACAAGATGTTATAGATGAAAGTCTCGGACTTTCGCTTTATGAGTATTCTAAAAAAATACCGGCTTTAAAAGCTCCGGCTATTTGGTTTCCTCACACGATATTAGGTATCGCTACTTCGGATATTTTATATGAAACTACTGGTAATAAATTCGGACCTTTTGATGGGCAAATGTTAATTGGAGATCAAGGACACAGTAAGATTACGCGTGTTTTTATGGAGAAAGTCAATGGGGTGTATCAAGGTGCGGCTTTTCCTTTTAGAGAAGGTTTTTCTTCTGGTGTTTTAAGATTAATATGGGGAAGCGATTCTAGTATGTTTGTAGGAATGACGAGCAGAGGATGGGCTTCTACAGGTAAAAAATCTTTTGGTTTACAACGATTAGTATGGACTGGAAAAACGCCTTTCGAAATTAAAACTATGAAAGCGCAAGATGATGGTTTTAAACTTGAATTTACAACACCAGTCAATAAGAAATTAGCGGCCAATGTTGCTATGTATAACATGACCTCGTTTACTTATAATTATAATCATGAATATGGAAGTGATATTATAGATAGACAAACAGCTATGGTGCATGAGGCTATAGTTTCGGAAGATGGACTTACTGTAACTCTTAAAATACACGGGATGCGTTTGGGGTATATTCACCAATTGGAAATACCTAGTCTTAAATCAACTTCCGGAGATTTATTATTACACAATACAGGGTATTATACTTTAAATGAAGTGCCCGGTGGAAAATTAAATTCGCCATCTATGACTATGGTTGTGAAATCTGATAAAAAAGTGGTGCAGCCAAAGCGTGTTAGCAAAATGCCTGAATCTTGGAACAATAAAATAGATGAGAAATTAGATATTGGTACTAAACCAGGATTGAAATATGATGTTGAAGAAGTATATGTGAAACGTGGTAGTAAAATTGCTTTAACTTTCAATAATAATGATGATATGCTTCACAATCTTGTTATTACAGAAAAAGGTGTTGAATCTGTAGATGAAGTAGGTAAGCTTGCTTTATCATTAGGTTTAGAAGGAGCCGATTATAATTATGTTCCGGATACCGATTTGGTATTATATCACACAGGTATTTTAAAGCCTATAAGTGCTGAAACTATTTATGTTACCATGCCTAAAACGCCAGGTGAATATTGGATAGTTTGTACTTTTCCAGGGCACTCTGCAGTTATGCGAGCAAAACTGATAGTAGAATAATGAGATAATATTAAATCACAAAAAAATATTAAGAAATCTTGAGAATGGTTAAGTGGAGAAATATTAATAAGTACTTGAAAGCACAAGTTTCAAAAGTGCTAGTTTTATATTTATCGATTTTAAGTGTTAATCATTTGCATTCGCAAAAAGCTTCTGGAGAAAAACAGAATGGTTCTATGAACGGTTATCTTACGGTAGGAGTCAATAAAGTTCCGGAATCTTATGATGCAGGCTTCTCAACGTACATTGCGGCATGGCCTTTAGTTAAAGATTATCCAGGTAATAGTTTTCAAACAGGACTTTTAGGAACTTGGATGCATCCAGATTATAATGGCGTAACAAAGCCAGATAGAAAGTTGTATAACGACATCGAGGGCGGATTAGGCTGGTGGAGAGATACGAGATTTGCTACCGAAACCCCAAAGTTTATTATGGGAGGAGTAGCCTTAAACTTCAGTGCCTGGGCCAATGGGCCAGGTGCAGGGAAAGGAAGAAACTGGGATAAGCCAAACGGTAAGTATGGGGTAGCTCAGCTTAGTCCTTGGGTATTGTGGCCTCCAGATGGTCTGAATCTTAAACAAGGAACCAATGGAGAATTATTTGGTTATGGGTATTTGCCGCTTCCATTAATTAAAGCAAAATCGACTACGGCTGGAAAAAATGTGCCTACAGGAGATAATTCGTGGACTTTATTTTTAAACACTGAAAATTTTAAAGGACCAGTTACGTTTTTTACACCTTATTTTTTCTCTAAACCTATCGTAGAAGAGCCGGAATTGGTAGGTATGTTTCTGGATACACGTCCAGGAAAGCCAAATAAGCCCATCCAAATGGAAACGCAACATATTCCGAGTGTGCAATACACAGATCGTAATGGAGATGTATATGCTAGGGTTGCACCTACATCTTTTCCTAGTGATACTAATGGGGAATCGATGCTTATGCACCAAGTTACTGCATATAAAAAGAGTGCGCTTTGGGATGCTGTAAAATTATGGTTAGATAAAGATGGTCCTGTTGCAAGCGGAACTATCGATACTAAAGGAGCGGTAGTGCATACCTTTAAAGGAACTGCAGGATCTAGTTGGAAAATTTATCCTTTAAATACTCCAAAAGAGCAAAGATGGCCAATCGATTGGAAATCCATAGCGACTCCAATTGCCTTAGATTCAACGACTTTTGGTTATAAGTGGGACGAGAAATTAGTGAAGCGCATGGAAACAAAAAACGGACCACTAATGGCGCTTCCTGAATATTATAAATTAGAAAAACGGACGAACGGTAAACCGTATTGGGTAGCATTACAAGCCAAAGATGTGCCTTCAGAATCTGGATTAGATAAACTTAATTTTGCATCGACAGATGCACCATCGGAACCTTATCTTACACCAGAAGAAACGATAAGTAGTTGGAAAACACCAGGGCCTGTTGCGGGCCCTTTTAAAACTAAAATTGGTGATGGTAGTACTGTAACGTATTGCTGGTATCGTTTTGTGGATCAGCCTGCATTATTGAATGCCGATTTAACAACTGCCGAACGCGAAGAATTACAAAAGCGTGTTGTGAAATTACATCGCGAATGGACAAAAGACAAAGCGTATATTCCGGCACCAAAAGTTGGAGCGTTGGCTAATATAGACCCCGCTCTAATCGTAACGCCTCCAGCAGGAATGGAAGCAGGTTATGTGCCAATTGTAACGAGACAAGGATTGGAAGAATAGGATATGATTAAATAATAAAACGTCCTTTTCTCCGTGTATAGACTTGTTTTTTATAACAAGTAAAACTAATTGTAGAATGAGGTGTTATACTTTTTATTTATTATAACCGTATGTGATTAAAGTCCGTTAGATAATTTCTTTATTTAACGGACTTTAATGTTTTAATTTATGCTGTCTTGTTCGTGTTAGATGAATTAAAAGTGTTTTTCGTCAGTCATTTAAAAAATTATAGAAAATGAAAAAAATTATTATGCTATTAAGTATTTGCTTAGCTTACTCTTGTGAAAACACGGTAAAACCTGAGCCTACAAAAAATATTGAACTCACAGAGAGTCAAAAACAAGCAGATATTGATTCTGTGAAAAGTCTGGTTTCAGATTCATTTCAAGATATATTTTCAGATTTCGATTCTACAACTGTATCTAAATATTATACAACCGATTTTGTGCTTTTAGAAAATGGTGTGTTATGGAATAACGATTCAATCCGCAGTTTTATTCGAAGAAAGCAGGCTAGTAAACAAAATGTTCAAAGGTTAAATAGTTTTGAGTATTTAAAATCTGAACATAGCCAAAATATGATTTGGGTAGCTTACGATAATTATGCGTTTTTCGTAAAAGAAAAGGACACGATTAGAACAGCACATTGGCTAGAAAGTGCGATTGCTAAAAAAGAAAATAATACATGGAAAATTCAGCAATTACATTCTACTGTTGTCCGAAAAAACAAACACTAATAATTAACTCAAACCTTTAAAATTAAAGACATGAAAAAGATCTATTTATTTGCATTTCTATTTGTGTTTTGCATGCTTAATACGGCTTATAGTCAAAGTAGACAGCTTTTTAATGCGGACTGGAAATTTGCGTTACATGAGCAAGAAGGTGCAGAGGTTCCTGATTTTAAAGACAAGAATTGGAGCATTGTAAACGTGCCACATGATGCTAGTATTAAAGGTGAATTTGATAAAAAAAACTCTACTTCTGGTAATGGGTATTTGCCTTTTCAGCAGGGGTGGTATCGCAAATCATTTATGCTTTCTGAGCAGGATAAAGGTAAAAAGGTGTTTATCAATTTTGAAGGCGTCTATAGAGACTCTAAAGTTTGGATTAATGGCGAACTTTTGGGGCGAAACTTAAACGGTTATCTAGGGTTTGAATACGATTTAACGCCTTATGTACAGGTAGGGAAGGAGAATGTTATAGTGGTGCACTACGATAATCGAAAAAAAAGAACTTCCCGTTGGTACACGGGGGAAGGGATCTATAGAGATGTTTGGTTAAAAATTGAGAACCCTGTATATGTGTCTAACCATGGAACATATGTAATGACACCATTCGTTACCAAAGAGAGAGCGAAAGTAACATTAGAAACAGAGATAATTAATGAAGCTGGAAAGGACGGTGAAATTACGCTAGAAACACAAATATATAACCCAAGTGGTGTGGTGGTGGCTTCAAAAACAAGTGTGGTGTATCTGCAGTTTTTTAAGACGCATAAATTTCATCAGGAATTTCAAATTTCCAATCCCGAACTATGGGATACCGAGACGCCAAACCTTTATTATGCAAAAACCAAGATACATTTTAATGGAGAGATTCAGGGGGATTATAACACGCGTTTTGGAATCCGAGATATCGAGTTTGTTCCAGATCGCGGATTACTGTTAAACGGAAATAAGATATTTGCTCAGGGTGGAAATTTTCATCACGATTTAGGTTGTTTAGGTGCTGTAGCGTTAAAGGAAGGGTATCGTTACCGCTTACAATTATTGAAAGATATGGGGTCTAATTCCATTCGGTTAAGTCATAATCCACATGCTAGGGTCTTACTCGAGCTTTGCGACGAGATGGGAATTCTTGTGATTTCGGAATCTTACGATAAATGGACCTCTCAGTATTATGGTGGTGAAGTCGCTTTTCGCGATGTTTGGAAGACGGATATGGAACGTTTTATAAAAAGAGATCGAAATCATCCTTCAATTTATCTTTGGAGTGTAGGAAATGAAGTGTCTAAGCAACGTAAAATGTTCGATAAGAAATTTGAAACTGAAGCAGATGGCGCTCATCAAGGAGCCGATGTTTTAAAAGAATTGGTGGCGTATGTGCATGAGTTAGATCCTAGCAGGAAAGTTACTGCAGCGCTGTTTCCAGGACGAAAAGATGATAATTTGGAATGGAATAATTGGGATAATCACGATGAATTTATGAAGGCTTTGCCACCTGCGATGGCTTTTAATATGGATGTGGTGAGTTGGAATTATACCGGTAATTTTTTCGATATAGATCATAAGAAGTATCCGCAAATGCTATTTATAGCCTCGGAAACGGCAACTAATCTTGACTTTGGAAATCGTAAAATTTCGATGTTAGAATTTGATAAATCGTATGTAGTTGGACATTATTATTGGGCAGCTTCGTCTTATTTGGGGGAGTCGGTTTGGCCAAATAAAAGTTGGGAACGCTCTTTTTATGGTATGGACGAGCAAATGACACCTATTGGTCATATTTATCAGGCATTGTATAGTGAAGATCCGAAACTAAAACTTTTGGTAAAAGAACCAGATACAGTTAAATTTAAAGCCTGGGAAAACCATTATGATAATAAACGATGGAGTTGGTATCCGATGTTAAATCATTGGAACTTTAGTGAAGATGATCTCTTAGAAATTCAGACGATTACAAATTGTGATGAGGTTGAATTGCTATTAAATGGAAAATCTTTGGGAAGTAAAACACTTGCGCAAGGTGAGGAACCTGTGTTGTATTGGGATGTTAATCATAAAGAAGGAGAACTAATTGCAATAGGGAAAAGAAACAATAAGATTGTGATTAGGGATACACTTGTCACTGCGAGTAAGCCAACCCAAATTAAACTATCAGCCAATAGAATGCAACTGAAAGCAAATGGAGCAGACCTTGTTTATATTCAAGTTAGTTTGAGAGATAAAACCGGAACTATTGTACCTGAAGATTTATTAGTAAATTTTAAAGTTAAAGGTCCTGCAACTATAGCGGGCGTTGCAAATTCAGATGTTTTTTCTGGCGAAGCTTGGCAAGGAAAGAGTAGGAGCACTACCAATGGAACCTGTCTAGTGGTATTGCGTTCCACAACCGAAAGTGGTAAGGTTGAATTAATCGCAAAAACATCAGGTGTAAAATCAGAGAAGATCGTATTTTATGTGATCGAAAATAACTTTCGTATTAACTAAATCAAAAGTATATTAATGCTTACATTTATAAGTGCCTCATGAAATAAGGTGAAAATGGAACTAATTTTTAGATGATGAAGGTAAAATAACTCCGATATGGACAAAGAAGATATGACAAAGTTGGTTGAGCATCAACTGAAGTTAAAAAAAGAAAAACGTAATCGAAAAAGGCGTTTACAAATTTCAATATTTATAATTATTACACTAATCCTTTTGTTGTTATTCGATGTGTTATAATTAATGATTACTTTTATAAGGTGCTGATCAGTTGGGGGAAAGGTTTGAAATGCGTATGGTTTTTTAGCTGCATGTAAAACCACTTAGACTATTTTATCAACGAGATAACGAATTCTTTTAATTCTTTATAAAATCATTAATTTAAAAATAATATTACGCCCATGTTTCCTATTCTATTTATGTCCGTGTTTCCTTTTCTATTTTTCATTGTTTACCTAGCAGTTATATTTGGAATCCTTTATCTAATTTATAAATGGGTGACTACATTTATAAATCTAAAAAGAGAACAGAATGATATATTAAGAGAAATTAGTAACAAAATGGGAAGTAAATAGGAGTAGGTAAATTGCATAACTCTTAAAATATATACCTTAAAAAAAGCCGTCTTGTATGGACAGCCTTTTCGCTTTTACTATAGTGTGTTATATTATTTCGAAATGTTTTGTACTCCGGCTCTAACATTTTGTTCCCATTGGGTAAGTTTGTGCTGTAGTGTCTGTAATAATTCGGGGTTATTTAGTGCTACATTATTTTTTTCTTCAATATCACTCGATAACTTATAAAGTTCGAATTTATCTTCAATATCAGTGTTTGTTTTAATCATTTTCCATTCACCACTTCTAATATAGCTTTGATTGCGAAACGCGTAAAAAAACATCTCGTTTTGGTAGGTCTGTTTGGTTAATAAGGTGGTCTTTTGTACTAATACCATCTATGTGTTTTTCGCTTGGTTGTTCTCTAATAAAATCAAGTAAGGCAGGTGGTAAATCCATAGTGAATACAGTTTGCTTATTGGTAGTTCCTATTTTTAAAGCATCCATGATCTTACCTATGCCTTGGCCCATGACTTCCACTATTTCTTTGTAAAGACCCTTAATACTATGTCCAGGCACGCGCGTTGTTCCGGGTGTTCCAATAGCTCTTAATGCATTTGCAATACGTCTTTGATAGGGCTCGTGTGGTGCTTCGTGTGGTAGGTAGAGTAGGAATGGTTTTGTACTGTGCGTTTTTGTAAATTCGACATCGTACTTAATTATTAAATCGGAAGTATAGCCAGCTTCGTTTTTTGTTTTACTACCGTTCCACCAATCTAAATAGTCTACAGCATCAAAGTGCGCATGATAGTCTACGTTTCCGCTTACAAAGTCTTTAAATTCGTCGACCCCCTGAAGTGTTGGGTTGTATGTTTTATCGTAACCTAAATGCCATTTTCCATACATGCCACAAGTGTAATTGTGTTTTTTAAATTCTTCTGCTATCGTAATTTCATCTTGTTTTAAACCTATATCTCTATGGTTTTTGGCTGTAATGACCGCTTCAATACTTGTGCGTTGCTGATATTTTCCGGTGAGTAATGCCGATCTTGTAGGGCTGCAAACAGATCTGTTAGAATGGAAATCTGTAAATAACACACCTTGGGAAGCTAGTAAATCTAAATTTGGAGTTTTAATATATAAGTTTCCGTAGGTAGAGATACCATTATAGCCTAAATCGTCTGCTACAATAATAACGATATTAGGTGTTGCCTTTTTGTCTTCTGCCTGTTTGAATATGAGAAAAGTGAAATACAGCTTAGAATACATAGTAATGATTTTTTCATTTCTATTTGATTCATAGTTTTTCGTTTTAGTCACTATATTCTGTTTCGTGGCTATTCTGAATTTTTAAAAACGACACTATAAAACACTAAAAAGGCTGCCTTATTAAGACAGCCTTTTAGAATTTATATTAAACCTTTTCTATTCCTTTTTAGAATATAGAATAGATTGATATATTACCAACCAGGATTCTGGTGAAGTTCTTCATTTATTGTTAATTCATCTATTGGTAGTGGTAATAGGTAGTCTCTATCTGGATTAAATCCAAAACCACCACCGTTTTCTAAGACATTAACTAATGGGTCTAAAAATCCTTCGCTGTTAGTTACTAAATTCGGGAATTTAGCTTCAATTTCTGTCGTATACATGGTTCCTATAGGTCGTTTTCCAACAAAAAGATTATGTGCTCTCCATCTCATTAGGTCGTATAAACGATTGCCTTCTCCAAATAATTCAACAACACGTTCTCTTCTTACTTCCTGCAAATAGTCAGGAATAGTATATCCGTAATCTGGCCAGTTTGGGTCTGGTGTTATAGCGTTAATATTTAAATCTGGCATCCCAACACGTCCTCTTAATTTATTAATCGTTAGATTAACGTCTTCCTGAGTTAAAGTTCCTAATTCAGCTTTAGCCTCTGCGTAAATTAACAATGACTCTGCATAACGAAATAAGATATAACCGATATCACGCGTTCTTAAGTTACTTTCATCAATTTCTTTAGAACGCCATTTTTCAATGGAATAGCCAGTTGAACACCTATCCATGTCTGGTAGTGTAAAAAAGCTTTGGCTTCCATCTAGGGCTATTATATCCAAATCTCCAGGAGCCATTAATGTTTGTGCTAGTCTTGGATCTCGATTTGTTTCTATTAGATCTAAGGTTTCATCTCCATTAAACATAGTGCTCACAGCAATAGGTTCTCCGTCAGAGGCCAAGTATAATTGCGTCATTTCACGAGACATACCTTGTAGGTTTGGTTGGTTCCATAACGAGTTTTGAATGTTGTATGTAAGATAGTCATAATGTTTATAAAGCATAACTTCTGGGTTGCCGCTATAATCTGTTTGTACGGATAAATCATAATAAGCTTCGTCAGTCGAGGTTCCTTGATAAAGTGAATACCTTCCACCTTCTATTACGCTATATGCAGCATCTGCGGCTTGCTGTAAAAAACCTGTGCCGTCTGTGCTTCCAGCAAAGTCTGTACCTTGGTGATATTTTTCCCAAGTCCCTTCGTATATTGCTACACGTGCTTTAAACTGGGCAGCAACGTCTTTATTTAATCGGGATGCACCAACTTGACTAGCAGATTCCATTTTTTCAATAGCTAAATCAAGTTCTGCAAGGATAAAGTTGGCAACCTCTGTTCTGGAACTACGAGCACCGTATAATATATCTTCATCCTCTACATCTACAACTTCTGTTATAATGGGTAGATCTCCAAAATTTTTGAACAGTTCAAAATAAAACCAAGCTCTAAAAAAGTGTCCTTCGCCAATATAATGGTTTAATAAGTTACCAGATTCTACTCTTTCTGCATTTTCTAAAAAGTAATTTACTCTACGAACATTTGTCCAGCTCCATCCTCCTCCAGAAGATGGGATGCTAATTTTTCCATCCATTCTGTTAGTGCTTGATGCACCAAACCATTGACTATGTGGTACAATAATATCCGTTCCTATATCGTAAGAGGGTGCAGCGCCGGCACCTGGCCAGCCAGCGAAATTGCCATAAAGTTGGTTTAAATAAAGCGCTAAATCACTTTCTGTTTTCCAAAAATCTGCATCAGAAATCCCGTCTAGAGGAGTTTTGTCTAGCAAATCGTCTTCACAGGAATTAAATGAAATTCCGGTTATTATTATGGTTAAAATATATAAAATCTTTTTCATCGTTTTAATTTTAGAAGTTAAGGTTTAATCCTAATGAAATTACTTTACTTATTGGGTATTGATCTCCAACACGTCCATCTCTACCACTAAAAGCTTCCGGATCATAAATCATTAAATCGGTAAACGTTAGTAGGTTTTCTCCGGATAGATAAATTCTAGCATTCTTTATATTTGCTTTATTAAGTATTTCTTTAGGAATAGTATACCCTATCTGAACGTTTTTAAGTCTTAAATACGCGCCATTTTGAAGGTATCTAGTTGTTGCATATCGATAGTTTTTGTTGTTGTCTCCAGTAAATGATAAGTATGCATTAGGAAAGTAACCATCCGTATTTGCTCCCAGAGGGTTTGTTGTATCTTCTGGTCTCCAGTAATCTAAATGCTCGGTATAAACATTGGCGTGTAATGGTCCGTTAGCAGGACCTCTAAAGGTTCCAAGTCCTCTTAGGTCTAAATCTCTTTTACCAATACCTTGTATGGTGAAAGAGGCGTCAAACCCTTTCCAAGAAGCATCGGCTGAAAAGCCATACTGATATCTTGGTGTACTGTTACCTATTACTTTTCTGTCTCCTGGGTTATCTACAGTGTTTTCACCGATATCAATAACGTTATTTCCATCTAAATCAACATATTTGACGTCTCCTGGAAGATAAGAGGAATTGGCAAGAAAAATTTGGTCATTTTCATAGTTTGCAACTTCCTCAGCAGATTGAAAAAGACCATCAGTTACCATTCCCCAAATTTCATTGCGGTCTTGTCCTTCGTAATAGTTGGATAAAATTTTGGTTGGATTGTCGTATTTTGTGATTTTAGATTTATAATCAGATAATACACCTTTCAAGCCATATGAAAACTTGCCAACGGTGTTTCTCCAAGATATTTCAAGTTCCCATCCTTTAGTGGTTACTTCTCCACTGTTTATTTTAGGTACAGATGTTCCTAGAACATCTGGTAGAGGGGCTCCTGCTCCTACAAGATCACTTATTTCAGATTGGTACCAATCCGCAACAATACTAAGTCTATTATTTAAAGTTCTAAGGTCTAAACCAAAATCTAGTGTGGTTACTTGTTCCCATGTTAGATCTTGACTAGCTAAGCTAGGTATGCCAACTGTCCATGTTTGTTCTCCTCCAAATAACCAAGAGGACTGATTAACTGGTAATGTAGGGAAGTGAAGGTAGTTGGCTACATTTTGATTACCAATAGTACCGTAAGATCCTCTAAATTTCAAGAAGTTTATTTGGTCTTTTAGAGGAAAAAAGTCCTCCTTAGAAAACACCCAGCCAGCCGCAAGAGAAGGGAATGTTCCCCATCTATCCGCTGCTTCAAATTTTGAAGATGCATCTCTTCTTACGTTTATTTCTAATAAATACTTTTCTTTGAAGTCATATTTAAATCGTCCAAAAGCACCTTGTGTTGACCAGTGGCCTAAACCATCTTGTGCGGTTATTTCTCCAACGGATGTACTAATAGATGGTATAGCATCGGTTAATAAATATTTGGATTGTGTAAATAGATTTGAATAGTTGTATGTTTCTTGTTGGTATCCTACTGTAACATCAAAATTATGTTTTCCTATACTTTTCTTGTAATTAGTGTATATGTTTGGGGATTTATATGTGTTGGTTAGTAAGGTGGTGTAGTATCTCGTGTTCTCTTGTTGAGAAGCGGTTATTATAGAGCCGCCTAGTCCATCAGGTACAGCACTTGGTACTGTTGGAAAGCGAGATTGAACGCTGTTGTCGTTTGTGCGGTAGGTGAATTCAATATTTGTAACCCAGTCTTTTATCGGTTCAAGAGTGATACGTGGAGAAAATATTAATTGCCTCTTCTTATCAACTGTTTTTTGTAGCTCTTGTTCTCCAATTCTTCCGGTCCAAACATCCGTTCCTGGATAAAATGCAGGTTTTGTTGGTTTTAATCGAGTCATAAGTAGCATCACAAATGAGCGGCCCGATCCAGATGTAGCGTGTGCTGGATATTCTTGCTCTTCATATTTATATTTTGTGTAAAGTGATAAATCCATCCAAGGTGCTACTTCAGTGGTTACTTTGGCATCAATATTATAACGGGTAAAATAGTCGTCTGCTACTTTTAGTAACCCTTCTTCTTCATAGAATCCTCCAGATAAATAATAGGACGATTTTTCTGTGCCTCCAGAAACGCTTATGTTGTGTTTTACTCTAGAACTGGTCTTTTTAATAAGTAAGTCTTCCCAGTCTGTTGCTGCGGAAGCATTAGTTCCATCTGTACCAAGATTCCAAGATAATCCATTGGCAGCTTCCTGTACTTCTGGAGCGCTACCAGGGTTTGCTAAATTTTGTGCTATATATTCCAGTTCAGTGGCATCATAGTATGGTCCTAATCCCATATTTGCTCTCGCATCATTCATAGTATATGCAAAAGATAATGCATCGGCATTTTGTGGCATATTCATAGGAGAAGTAACGGCATAATTTGTGGAATACGAAACATTAACTCCACCATCTTTCTTTCCTGTTTTTGTTGTAATCAAAACAACTCCAAAAGCAGCTCTTGCTCCATATATAGCAGATGCTGCGGCATCTTTTAAAATAGATATGGTTTTAATATCGTTAGGGTCAATGTCATTTATCCCCATCTGGATGTTATCTATTAAAACTAGAGGTGCATTACCACCTTGGATTGAAGCTAATCCTCTGATAGTCATATTCATGCTAGCCCCTGGTTCTCCACTTGCAGTGCCTGTCATTATTTGTAGACCAGGAGAAGCTCCTTGTAGGGCTTGCTGAACGTTTGCCACGGGTCTTGCTTCAAAAACTTCTTCTCCTACAGTCGAGATGGCACCTGTTACATTCGATCTTTTTTGTTTTCCATAACCAACAACTAAAACTTCATCTAAGCCCGATACGTCCTCTTCAAGAGATATGGAAAGATTAGTTTGGTTGTTAACAATGATTTCTTTTGTAATAAAACCAACATAAGAGACTGTTAATGTGGCATTTTTTGAAGTACTCTTAATGGTGAAGTTTCCATCGAAATCGGATTGTACCCCGTTGGTTGTTCCTTTTTCAATAATACTAGCACCTGCCAGTGGTTGTGAGTTAGAAGTTACTGTTCCTGAAATGGTTTGAGCTGTTAGGCAGAAACTGCTAAAAAGAAATAGCATGACTGCAGCGCTAAGTTTTAGTTTGCTTTTAAGTCGTTTTTCTTTCATGTTGATTGTTTGTTAGTTAAAAAAAATAGGATTTTTTGTTTTTGAAATGAAAACTTAGTTAAGTTATTAATATCATTTTATAAAGTTATAATTTTTTCTGAAACTATCTTGTATTAATACATGGAAATGTTAAATAAATGTGAATATTTTAAATTTTGTTAATTATTTTAAGTTTTACTTACTGTTGGTAGCTTTTTTTACCGATATGTTATCTGTGTTTTCATCTATAGGAAACGTTAGGTTATGGGTGTTTTGTGAATACCCGTAAGTAAAACATATTTATAATCTTGTTTTAACATGATTTTTTTTAATAAAAATCATCTGTATTTATATCTTGTTAAAATGGTATTTAAAACATTTTAATGGTTGATAGAAATGTTTTTAAGAGGATTTGCTAGAGGTGCAGTGTTAATTAGGTTTAAGTAACAAGATTTAGTATGATATTTTTTTATGAGTAATGAGGTGATGAGAGTGCGGGTTTCGATAAAATAAAGCAACAGAATAGGAGAGGAATTAATACGGTCCTTCGTTTAGAGTAGGGGAGAATGATGCTATTACAAGTTTTAAAGAGAGAATGCTTAGTTTTAAAGTTAAATGTATGTAAAGCCTATGTTTTTTTTTGTAACGTTAAACCAACGTGAAATTAAAAAAGCAAAAAGGCAATAAAAATCGTCGATTTTTATTGCCTTTTTGCTTTATATATGTTTTTAGTTACTTCTGGAAGTGTTTAAAAGAAGAATCTATAGCTTTAACACTTAAGGAGCCTTGGTTTTAATTCCAGTTCTAAAAACAAATTTTCATAGTATTCACAGGTTGTAAAATGTAATTACCACCCTTCGTTTTGAAACTCTACGCCAAGTGCATTATACTTGTTTTGTTCGGTTAAAGGAATTGGCCACATCAAGTACTTTTCATCTGTAATATTTCTTTCCTGTACCACAATTCTGTCGTATTCAAAATCTTCTCCATTTTTAGTGATTTTCATGCCGGTAACAATACCTTCAAAATCGCTTTGAATTTTCCATCTACGTAAATCATAGTAGCGGTGTTCCTCGAAAGCAAGTTCTACTCGACGTTCGTTTCTTAATTTCAATTCAAATTCACTTGTAGAAGTGCTTATTTGAATGTCTGGCATACCCGCTCTAGATCTAATTGTATTAACAGCTGCAAGCGCTTCTGTGGTAACTGCTCCTTTTGCGTAAAAGTCAGCCTCGGCAAAATTAAGATACATTTCAGCCATTCTGTAATCGTGCCAGAAACCATCTTTGTTAGAGTTTTTCCTTGAATCGTAATGAATAAATTTTCTTAGATAGTAACCGGTTCTAGTGTTTAGATTACTGTTATCCGAAATCTCAGAGCTACCGCCCACATAAGTTTCAACAGGAATCGTATTATTACTTAAATTATGGAAATTACCGTTGCAATAAATCGTTGAAAAAAGACGTGGATCTCTGTTCGCGTATGGATTTTCTGGATCATACATGGTGTTTGCCGAATTATAATTAGGTTGCAAATGTGCATCATCTAAATAAGGCATCGTTGGATCAAGTACTGGTACCCCGTCGATAGTTTCATAAGCATCAACTAGCTCTTGAGAAGGGCTTATTCCTGCTTTAGTTACATCGGCTAAAATAGGAAGACTATAACCAGACCACAACGTCATTCTTGATTTACCTAAGATCGTTTCTTTCTCTACCGAAGGAAACTCTACACTTTCTGGCTGTGTAAGGAAATATTCTTGATATTTACTATACAGACCTGGAATTGATGTATTAGATGGGTTGAATAAACCGTAACCTGCACCTTCAAGTGCATCAAGAGCTTCTTTAGTTACAGTAGCAGCTTCAGCCCAATGGTCATTACCATCGTTCCATAATGGGCTGGCAGCAAAAAGGATAGCTTGTGATTTAATAGCGTAAGCTACACCACGTGTCATATAACCATCTTGAAGACCGCTTACCTGACGATATAAAAGTTCAGGCTGTGCTAAGGCAGCATCACAATCGGCTATAATAGCCTGTACATTCTCGTAAAAAGAAGGTCTTTCCATTGTTGAAAAATCATAATCCAACGGGAGTTCCTCTTTAAAAATAGGCATAGGCCCATAACGTTTGATGAGTTGAAGATAATAATAGGCTCTTAATAAATAAGCTTCAGCTTTCCATTGACCTCTGTGTTCTTGAATAGTAAATGATGGTACATCATCTACACGGGCAAGAAACACATTACAAGTTCTGATACCTTTAAACATATTGTCGTAAAGCGACCCCTTTATTAGGTTGCTAGCGGAATTCATGTTTCCTTCGTAATATTTTAATGAATTACTTCCAGGGACTACATCTTGAGCATCCTGTGCTTCATCCGTAAATGACGCTAGAAAGGTACCGCCTGCGCTACTTGCCCCATAATAGGGAAAGTAGGAATAAGCTGTTGTAAGGTATTTTCCTGTTAACAGGTAATCCGAAAAAATTTCATCATAGGTCACGCGTCCATCCGATCCAAAATCAAAAGCATCTTCACAAGAGGGAAAGAATAGACCGACGGTTATCAGTAATAATATAATTTTTTTTCTCATTTTTCTATTTCTTTAAAACGTTAGGTTAAGTCCAGCAACAAAGGCTCTACGTGTAGGGGAACTATTAGGTCCTCCCATAAAAACAGTGAAGTCATCACTTTTCATATTATCGATTGTAAAAAGGTTTCTTCCACTTAAGTAAATCTTAGCTTCCTTGCTTGATAATTTACTAGCTATATTGCCTGGGATAGTATAACTTACTGTTACTTCTCTCAATTGGAGGTAGCTTCTATCTTGATAGTAATAATCATTGGCTTTATGACTAGAACTTCCGTTAAGTGATAAAGCTGGTGCTGTTATGTTTTCACCGTTAGCATAACGCTCCGGAGTCCAGGCATTAAGGTGCTGCGTAAAGAACGTACCATTATTATAAGACTCATAAGAGCCAGCTCCACTATTAAAAGAGTTTACCTTTGAAACGCCATAGAGCAAGGCAGAAAGGTCAAATTGTTTCCATTTCAAACTCAATTCAGTTCCGTAGCTAAATTTTGGTATGCTAGAATATCCCATAGGAGCTTGATCTTGAGCATTGATAATACCATCGTCATTTAAATCTTGATAGATAAAATCTCCAGGTCTTGGTGATGCCCCGTCGTAAGCGAGTCCTGAAGCTGTAATTTCATCAGCACTGTTGAAATAACCATTTCCATTGGAATAGTCAATAAGATAGCCCCATTGTTGTCCAATACTGTATCCTGTAGTTCTGTAAGGGTAAGCATAATCATCTCCCAAACTTAGCTCTGCAATGTTTTCTACTTTATTATCGTTAAAAGCAACGTATCCGTTTACTTTAAAGCCAAAATTCTTGTTGAAATCCTTTTGATAACCCAATTGAGCTTCATATCCATAAGAGTGTACTTCACCATTATTCATTAAAGGTAAAGAACCGGAATCAATACCAAGCATAGCTGGAATGATTCTGTTAGATACCAAAATATCGGAGCGCTGGTCGTCGAAGTATTCAAACGACAAAGCTAACTGATCCCAAAGTCCAATATCAAAACCTATATTGGCAATTCTAGAGGTTTCCCAAGTAATATTAGGGTTTCCTAACTGATCTTCTCTAATAATGCTAGTTCCGACAGTGGTTATGCTTAGGTTGTCTTTATAAAGGAAACGATTATTTCCAGCAATATTATCATTACCAACAAGACCATAAGAGCCACGAAGTTTTAAGAAGGTTACAGTCTTATCATTCTTTAAGA
This sequence comes from Algibacter lectus, assembly GCF_900112395.1. Classification (GTDB taxonomy): domain Bacteria; phylum Bacteroidota; class Bacteroidia; order Flavobacteriales; family Flavobacteriaceae; genus Algibacter; species Algibacter lectus. Next base: position 239,746 of record NZ_FOLN01000001.1, on the reverse strand, counting down.
AATCGAAGTTTGAAAGCACTAAAGCCGAAGACATAGAGGGGAAAAATCCATATCTGTTTTCAGGACTAAATTGTTCAGACCCTTGGTAACTAGAAACGAAATCCGCATATACCAAATCCTTAAAAGCATAACTGGTATTAAAACCGTAAGTCATTTTAATAAATGGTTGAAAACCTTCTGCTGCTTGCGAATTGTAATATTGTTTTTGTATTAAAGCAGTACCGTTGATGCTGTGGTCTCCAAAGGTGTTTTTATACTTTAAATGGCCCTGGTATTCTGTTCTGTAACTACTAGAAGTAGATTTTGTGAAGCTAACAGGTTCATTTCTTGAACTACCGAATCTTGTGAATTCTAAGTTGTCTGTTATGGTCATATCTCGTACCCATCTTTCATAATCTGTATTTCCCGAAATGAAAGAAGTTGGTACTGTATAGTACTTTATTTCACCACCGGCTGACAGCCCTGGAAGTAATTTTTTAAGGTCGAAATTTAATCCACTAATAGAAGAAATATTCACGCTTGTTGTTTTACGATATCCTGATCTGTTGATTTTAGCATAGGCTGAATTTCCTTCGGTTTCGGTAACAACTACATTCCCATCTGGAGTAAGTGGACCATAAACTGTAGGGTCTAGGTTAAAAATCGTTGAGTAAATGTCACTAGCTTGTGGATTCATCGAGCGATTAATTCGTCCTGAAATATTCATATAACCACTAATGTAGTCATTGATTTTAATATCTAAATTGGATCTGATATCAAAACGATTGGTTCCATAAGTTTCAGGAACTGTACCATCTGTTATGTAAGGAGAATTTTGATGAAGATATCCCATTCCTACATAATATTTAAAAACATCTGAACCTCCACGACCACTTACATTAATGTCCTGAGTTTCCACTAATGAATTGATAAACATATCATACCAATTGTTGTTAGGATACAACTCGCGGTTTTCACCAGACGCATAATTGGCAATATCCTCATCTGTATAAATAGAAGGGTCTGTATTGCCATCATTCTCCCAAGCTTCGTTATATAATCGGGTATGTTGTCCCGAATTCAATACAGTGGGTGTTGTAATAGGTGTTTGCATGGTGTAGTTGGCATTCACGGTAATGGTGGACTCACCATTATAACCTTTCTTGGTTTTTACCGAAATAATACCGTTACCACCTTGAAAACCATATAATGAAGTTGCAGCGGCATCTTTTAACATCGTCACCGATTCTACATCGTTTAAGTTTAGGTGACCATAGGTATTGGTTAGCATTCCGTCTACCAATATAATAGAACCTCTTGCGTTTGTTGTAGAAGCGCCTCTTATAAGGCCAGCGGCATAACCAGGGAATCGTCCTGTAAGGGCGCTTCCTAAGGATGATGTCTTAGTTCTGGATAAAACATCCTGCGATATCGTTACCGCGGAAGCTCCAACAGAACTCATTGGCCTATCTCCTGTTAAAAGAGATACGGTATTATCACGCCCAGAAACATCTGATTGTAAAATTACGTGAAGGTTTTCTTGTTCTTTAAAGGTTAGAACAAGTGTTCTATAGCCGTTTAAAGAAATTTCAAGAACTTCATCTTCTGCCAGAAAAGCTTCTTTTATGGAAAATGTACCATTAACACTGCTAACAGTGCTGATGGAACTATTTCGGGCTTTAACTGTGGCTCCGGATAAAACATGTCCAAAAACATCTTTTACCGAGCCTTCTAAATAAGTACCCTCTGTTTGGGCGCTCACATGACCTATTGATAATACGAAGATTATCAGTAAGATCGAAACTATTTTTGATGACATATTATTTCTTAAATTTATCATTTATTTAAAATTTAATTGTAAACATTTCAATGCTAGATTACCATCCAGGGTTTTGAATATTAACTCCGGTACTATTTAATAACCTAGACACCTCTAAAGCATCATGCGGATGAAGTAAATATTTGGATGTATAACAAGCTTTCTCTAGCCCATCTCCAGCCCATGTTTTTGTGTCCGGATCATAGGCATCTCCTACTTGAAAACGCATATGACTTAAAGTACCATCATTTGGATCTTTTTCGATCCACATACCGGTAGCATAACGAATAATGTCCATATCGGTACCAGGAGAAGTCCATCTACGTACATCATAATATCTAGTCTCTTCATAAGCCATTTCTATTCTACGTTCATTGCGGTACATTAACCGAAGATTGGCTTGGTCAATGGTGACATCTTCAACTTCATCTAGATTAGGCATGCCTACGCGATCTCTAATTGGTTTAATCGCTGCTAAAGCCTCGGTTAAGTGGTTGTTTTCGATCGCACATTCAGCGTAATTTAGATATATCTCAGCCAAACGCATATAGCGCCATGATATGGCCACATTTTTACCTCTACGTGACAAGGGATTATAGTGACGGCGTGGGTAATATCCTGTTTGTGTACGTTTGGTATTACTCCCCATAATACTGCTGTTACCCGTTCTAAATATCTCTATCTCTATCTGTTGGTTTTGTTGGTTAAGAGCCGTTGAGCCGTTGTAATAAACACTAGCATAAAAACGAGGGTCACGATCAATGTATGGGTCTTGTTCGTCATAGCCTGAGTTAGAGTTAAAATTCGGTGAAAGATGCTTGACATCATTATAAGGTGCCCCTAGATCAAGGATATATTTTCCGTTTTTCATTGGGTATGCATCTACCAATTCTTGCGTAGGTGCCATTCCCGCAGATGTGGCATTATTAATGGGTAGTCCTTGATAATTCCAATTGGTGCTTACATTGTTCGTGGTTAGAATGGTTTCTTTATCTCGAGGAGAAGAGGAATAATCTCTGGTAGTAGTACTATATTCTTGATAAGCATTGTCTCCAAAAACAGAAGTATTACGAACCGTTGTGTATAATTCGAAGTCATGTGCTAAAAGCTCATCTAACGATTCTTTACAAATAGCTTCAGCTTCCGCCCAATAATCTTGTCCATCTGCAAACAAAGGGCTGGCCATAAATAGGGCTACTTTGGATTTTAGTCCAGCCGCTATACTTTTTGTCATACGTTTAGCGTCGGCACTTAATTCTGGTCTCCAAGGCAGCTCATCTTCTTTCATGGCTTCACGACATTCGCTAATAATGAAATCAGCCATCTGCTTATATGTCGATAATACAAGCGTTGACTCATCAAACCCAACTTCAGTAGGTTCTGTAATAAGGTATACGCTACCGTAACGATTAATAAGCTCGGTATAATAAAAAGCACGTAATACTCTAGCTTCAGCCGTCCACTGTGCGCGTTCGGCTTCCGAAGGCACTGCTGCCGTTTCTATACGACTAAGAAATACATTGATTCGACGTATTCTTAGATAGAAGTATTTCCATCCAGAGACTCCATTACCGAACAAGCCTTTCATATAGCCTAATTTGTTTTGGTTTCCAACAGTGGTTACTGCTCCTAAGTAAAGACTAGCGCTGCCGGCTCCATTACGACCAATACTCCAAGCATCATCCGATATAGCGGTAGGCAAATTCTCAAGGCCAACGTATCGATATGAAAATCCAGGAAATGACTGGTAGCATGAACTTAAATAACCACCTGTGGTTGATTCGTCTTTAAAGATCTCATCTAAGGTCTGTGTGCCATCTGGAGAGATATCTAAAACCTCACTACACGACGCTAACAGAAATAAAGAAAAGACGGTGATCCATATTTTTGTTTTCATAATATTCATTTTTTAATTTTTTTAATTTAATAATTACACCAATCTAAAACGTCACGTTTACACCAAAATTAAATATTCGGGTAATCGGAATCAAAGGGGAGCGGCCAATCTCTGGGTCTAAGTGGGAAAATCTGTTATTGGTCCATGTAGCAAGATTACTTCCATTGGTATATATCCTGATTTTTTTAATTCCTAAATTTTCACATAAGCTATTTGGAAAAGTATAGCCGAACTCAACGTTTTTCAATCTCAAATAAGATACATCGGTAGTGAAAAATGAGTTAATAGTATGGTTGGTGTTACTTCTGTAAGAGGATAGTGCTGGATATGAAATGGCATCTCCATTATCATATCGCTCCTGTGTCCAGTTATCTTTTTGGTACTCAAAATAATAACCAGGATCTCCATATTCCCATACTCCTGATGCAGTAAAGTTTTTGGTTGCCTGCGCAACCCCTTGGAACATTAAAGATAAATCAAAACCTTTATATGAAAGGTTTATTATTGAACTGTAGCTGATTCGAGGAACAGGAGAGTGTCCAATTAGGTCGTTATCTTCAGGACCTATATTTCCATCTTGGTTTAGATCTAAATACTTTAAATCTCCCAATCGTGGAGTTGATCCTGAATACGTAGTTTGGTTAATTTCATCTTCTGAAATATAAAACCCATTACCTTCAGATTTCCAATCGACAACCTTACCAACATATTGGCCAATAGCTAGGCCTTGTTTTCTATATTGTAAATAATAATCTTCCCCTTGACTAGCTTCATCGGCAAATACGTTTTTGTTTTTCGCATAAGCAAAGGTATTACGAATACCTAGAGAGAAATCTTTATTGATTTGCTTACGGTATCCTAGTTCAATCTCATATCCTTTGTTTTCAACAATTCCAAGGTTAGCTTTTGGATAAATAGTGGTAAGCCCGGTAACTTCAGGAACCGTTTGACGGGTTAATAAGATGTTCTCTCTTCTTTCTTTAAAAGCATCCACAGAAAGTGTTAGTGTATTTTTTAGAAAAGCTAAATTAAGACCATAATTCTGTTTGTAGGCCACCTCCCAAGTAATGTCAGGATTTCCAAGTAGGCTCTCTGTGACAAACAAATCACTAATGGTTGTAATTCTTCCAGAAGTACCAACATTCATTTTGTCTAGGTATAGGAATCGTGTACCACCAATATTATCACTACCTACTTTACCATAAGAGGCTCTTAACTTAAAATTAGACAAGAAATCAAGCGATTTCATAAAAGGTTCATTAGAAACTACCCATCCCACAGATCCGGCAGGGAACACACCATAACGATTGCCTGGGGCAAACTGTTCCGAGCCATTATAACCGACATTAAATTCGGCTAGGTATCTATTTTTATAGCCATAAGTAAGACGACCTGCAACACCCATATAATTGTAAGGGAGTAAATTTTCACTACTTCCACTTGCGGCTTCACTATTATCGCGTTGAGCCAATATCATTCCCGTAACTTTGTGCATTTTATTGAAAGTTCGGTTATAATTTATAATCCATTGTAAATTAGTTTTATATCTAAAACTTGAACTTTTGGATAATGTTATAGGGTAAAACTGTGGTACCTGTTCTGGTGTAAATTCTATAAGGTCATATATATCACCGTCCAGAGTTTGTTCTTCATTAATATCGAATTGATAACTGTTATAACTCTTTTTTCCATTAAGAGTAGAACTAGAATAGGTATCAAAAGATGCCATCATTTTAGATGAAAGGCCTTTGGTTATCATACCTAAATCAAAGTTAACATAAGCAGTTGTGTTCAGGTTATTAGATTCTGAGCTATTGTATCCACGGTAATTCAATAAAGCGTAAGGATTCTGATTGCTTACACCGTCTGGGGTAATAGGATTACCTTCTGTTATTCCGTACTCTTCCCATCCTGCAGAAGAAAGCGGGCCGGGTGTAACCGGTGTCATGGAGTTAATTCCTACATATATTTGAGAAGCCTGCGCGGTAGTTCCATTTACCTTACTTAAGTAGCCTGCTAAATTAACACCTGCAGAAATCCAGCTGTTAGCTTTTATTTCCAAATTGGTTCTGAAATTATATCGGTTTAGTTTAAACTGCGGGTCATACCCAAGGTCATCTTTTGATAAAGCATTATAAAAACTCTTTTGATCGAGGAAGCCAGCGTTAAAGAAGTACTTGAAACGCTTATTTCCGCCCGACATATTTACATTGTATCTCGTTGTCGGAGCAAAATCATTTGTCATTATATCATACCAATCGGTATTAGGATAGAAAGGGCTGGTTCCTGCTTTCATTAAGCCAATTTGGCGTTCAGAATATTTTGGAGCATAGCCATCGTTAACAAGAGCCTGGTTTCTCATTGCTGCATAATCCCATGAATCCAACATCTCTGTTTTATAAGTTAAAAATTGCAATCCTGTTTCATAAGAAAAACTAATTGATGGTTTTTCTGTTGTCCCTACTCGCGTAGTTACCAAAATTACACCGTTGGCTCCACGAACACCAAATACAGCTGTAGCTGAGGCATCTTTAAGGACAGTAACGCTTTCAATTTCATTAGGGTCGAGCTGAGTAATATTGTCACGAGGAACTCCATCTATAAGTATTAGTGGTGAAGATCCGTTGGTAGTACTAATCCCTCTCAAATAGATACCGTAACCTTCAGCTCCGGGACGACCACTACTTTGAACTGCAACAAGACCTGGTAGTCGTCCTGTAAGAGCTCCTACAACGTTTGGAGATGGACTCTGTTTTATCTCCTCTGTTTTAATAGAGGCTACAGCACCTGTAACACTTAATTTATCCTGTTTTCCGTATCCTACTATGACAACTTCGTCAAGCTCATCGAGGTCATCTTGCATTATGGTGTTGACAATGGATTTCCCTGCAGCAGGGATTTCCTGGCCTTGCATACCAAGATAACTGAATACCAATATGGCATTTTCAGACACTTTCTTTAAGCTGTATTTTCCATCTAAATCTGTTATGGTACCTTTATTAGTACCCTTTACAGAAACTGTGACACCGGGAATACCTAAACCATCAGTTCCAGTAACGGTTCCTTGAACCGTTTTGGTTGATTGTACTGTTAAAATAAGAGATTCATTTTCGAAGCTCAAATCATGGGCAAATACCTTGCTGGAATCAGCAAGAAAAATAAAAAACGCAACCATAAGGGGCTTTTTTATTTTTTGAATGAATAATTTACAATCCTCTAGATAAAAAGGATAATTGATTTGTGATTTTCTCATAGGAATTTAATAATTCGATTATTAACTTAAGACAAAGCGTTCTAACTTATTTTTATTAAATCACACCGAAACCTGGTGAAACCATGTAGCAAAAAGATCTCTTTTTATAAAACAGGGTTTTAAATAATATTTGGTGACACCATGGGTTTTGCATAATTATATGTAATATTAGTTAGATCTTCCCCTTGTAACTACTATCAAAACATAATTGTAATGATCTTCTTTCAGGAAAGCTGCACTATCTATAACTCATCTTGATAAGTAAAAAAAGTGCCTTAAAACATATTACATTATAGGGGTAATATGTTTTATGTAAAACTATGTTTAAACTTGGGCTGATTGATGCAAAAAGTTAACATATGAATATACTATTTTAACAAAAGCTTAATTTTTTAACAGAATATTTGGTTTTTATTATTATGTCAAAAAAGTTTACGGTTTATTATGTTTTTTTGCAATCACTTGAATTATAGTTTTTTGTGTTGTTTTTGGCTTGCTGTTTGATACTCATAGTTTTTTAAGAGGAACAAATTTCTATTACTTTATAATATTCTTAAAGTTAACTCTATGTTATTTTTTTTCTTGTAAAGCAAGGTTTTGATAACCATGGTTATAAATGGTTTACTAGCCGTAATAGCTATAGAATTATTTTTAGGTAAAAAAGGACAGTAAAATAGCTTCGGGTCATATCACATATTGGTCTAGCATCCCAAGAAATTTTTTTGATTCAAAATACTATAAAAGCTTATTTGAACTATATGATGACTCTAGAAATTGAAAACAGATGATTTTATATAGGCTTTTACGAAATGCTAGTGTTTTAGAAAGTCTTTATAAACGATTCCCTTTTTTGCTTAGAGGTGTAATAGGAGTAAGTGGTTTGAAATTAAATGACTTATAAAATATTCGTACCAATTTCAGTATAAAAAGGTTTTATGTAAAAACCTTTTTTATTAGTAATAAAAGGGATTAGAGTTGTAGAGCCTTTTTCTAATGTTACCTTTTCGATATATATAATGCCATCTTTTAAGGATGGGATCTCTTTATTGATTTCTACGTCTCCTATCTTTAAAAGAAGTTTAAGGTGGTCTATGTTTTTTTGAAATAATTGAATTTTTATATTGTAAACACCTGCTTGTGCTACATCTATTTTCCACGCTGCCACATCTTGATTGAGTTGCTTGTTTCTTGTGAATACAGCATCATTAATGTTTAATACCGTTGGGTTTTCATGAATGGTTCCAATAATAGCAGGCTGCTCTGTAATGAAGTTTTTTTCTGAAACCATAGCATTAAACCAAGTATCTATTTCGTTTTTTAAACTTTGAGCTTCTATAGGATGGGTGGTTACCATATTGTCTTGCTCGTAAGGATCTTTAATAATATTATAAAGTTCGAATGTATTGATGTCTGCTGTTTGTTCTGTATTACCAACTAGTTTGTATTGGTTTTTTCTAATGGATATGTTGGTGTATTTTTCTGGACCACCACGAACCCAACTACGTGCAAAGGTTCGGTTTTCTAAGTTAGATGTTTCATTATTTAATAAAGGTAATAAGCTTTTTCCGTCTAGGATTCTATTATTGGGGAGTGGCGCGTGGCATAATTCTGCCAAAGTGGGTAAAACATCATAGTGTGCTGCCGGTGTTTTAATATCACGATTTCCTTTAAATTGAGAAGGAAGACTCCAAAAACTAGGAACCCTAACGCCGCCTTCATATACATAGCTTTTTCTGCCTCGCATACCCGCAGCATAACGATCATGCTGATGGCCATTGTCTGTCATAAAAATGACCAAGGTATTATCCTTGATTCCTATGTTTTCTAAGTTTTGAAAAAGCCTTTTTAAGTTGTCATCAATGTTAGAAACCATGGCGTAAACTTTTCGAGCATTTTCTTTCATTTTTTCATCCATTACAGGGAATGGTCTGTCGTCATTTTCAAAACCTTTCGAAGGATCAATATCTTTGTACATATTGTAATATTCATCGGGAACTTGAAGCGGAGCGTGCGGAGCATTGAACGATAAATACAGGAAAAAAGGATTGGCTTTGTTTTCTTCAACAAAATGAATAGCTTCATCTGTAAACACATCGGAGCAATAGCCTTTGGTTTCTACCATTTCTCCGTTTTTCCATAGAATGGGGTCAAAATATCGGCGGTTACCTTGCAGCGCATTTGGCCAATCTCCACCTTGACCTATGCCTCCGGATAGGTGATTTAATGTGAAATCGAAACCTTGATCTTGTGGCCTTGATGGGTAGTTGTCTCCCAAGTGCCATTTGCCAATCATGCCTGTTTTATATCCTGCAGCTTTAAGCATTTCTGCTATGGTTATTTCATTGGTTGCCATTATAGCGCCACCCCTATAAGTATCGCGAACTCCTGTTCTTAATGAGTATCTGCCTGTCATTAAAGCTGCTCTGGTTGGTGCGCATACAGGGGACACTAAAAACTCATCAAAGCGCACACTTTCTTTTGCGAAACGATCTATTGTTGGTGTTTTTACATGTGGGTTGCCGTAATATCCAAGATCTCCAAAACCTTGGTCGTCCGTTACAATAAGGATAACGTTGGGCTTTGTTTGTGCTTCTAAATCCTGAGACATGAAGCAAAAGAATATAGGACAAAAAGCGAGAAATATGTTTTTGGATGTATGGGCCATTTTAATCTGTTTAGTAGCGTGTTTAAGTTGTTATTGTGAGCTGCTCAAAACATTCTATTTTTAGTTATAAACATTAAAACCCCATTATTCTGTATATGGAACGGTACCTGTTTTATCTACAGTATAGCCCCATTTTTTTATGTATTCTGATCCTGGAAGAAATTCATCTTTGTTGGCTTTTAAGCGTTGTGAAAGTTTTGTTTCAAGTTCAGATTGAATGGTTGCATAGTCTTTATTGCCAATTAAATTGTTTTCTTGGTAAGGGTCTTCTTGGTTATCGAATAAAAGCCAAGGACCATTTAAATCACGGGTATAGGTATATCTTGGTGTTCTTAAACCTCTATATTCTCTACCGCCGCGATTTCTGTTCCATGAGCCAAAAGGTTGGATGGATCTAATAAGTGCTGCATTATCGACATCTTCGTTATTTTTAATGCTGGTACTATAATCTGTTCCTTCTATAGTGGATGGAATAGCAATATTCGTTAAGCCTAAAAGGGTAGGGAGGATGTCTTCGGAATTTACAACCGTTTTATTAATACTTGGTTTTAAATTCGCATGAGCAGGCATTTTTAATAACATTGGGACACGAATAGATTCGTCATACGGTTGTTGTTTTTTCAACTCACCATGAGATCCTAATAAGTCACCGTGATCTGACGAAAATAGAATCATGGTGTTATCCCATTGGCCATTCGCTTTGAGTTCTTCGGTTATTTTTCCGATCATATCATCTATGGCAGCAATATGGGCGTAATAACCTGATAGTTCTTTTTTAGCTCTTTTTTTTGATTTTTCGGGTACATTTGGTCTCAGTATAATGTTTTCAGGATCAAAACGGTCACGATATGCTTTTGGTGCGGTATGATAAGGACCATGTGGTGTCCCGTAAGAAACCACCATTAAAAACGGATTATCTATTTCTTTTCGGTCATTGATATAATGCAAGGCAGCATCGGTTTGATCAAAAGTGTCATATTGTTCCCATATTTTTCTATTCGGATTTTCATTGTCGTAGTAAACAGAATTATTATAATCATGGGTACATTCATTACCGTTCCAAAATTCGAAACCTTGTCTTCTTTCGCCGGTAGGAACATTTTGTAATCTACCATGTCCGTCTAAATGCCATTTACCAATATAGCCCGTATCATAATCATGCTCGCCAAATATTTCGGCCATAGTAAGGGCGTCCGGATTAAGCTGAATATCGTTCATAAAAATCCCTGTTGTTAACGGCAGTTGCCCTGTGAGTAGTGCCGCTCTATACGGTGTACATACTGGAGTTCCTGAAACGGCGTTACTAAAGTTGATGCTTTCTGAAGCTAAGCGGTCTAGATTTGGGGTTTTTATATTGGGATCACCAGCATAACCTGTGGCTTGTGCACGCCATTGATCTGTTAATAGAATAAGAATATTTGGTTTTTGAGAAGTGATGCTACTCACCTCCGTACTTTTTTTCTTTGTTTCGTTGCAAGAAGTATTTAAAATAAGCATTCCAATGCATAGGATGTGGCAAGAAAACAAAGATTTTAGTCCTTTTTTTAAATGATGTAACATATCAATTTATAATTTATTGGCAATTAATAGTAAATTCTGTTTTAAGTAAAAATGGATTATTTTACTTCCCAGTCGTCTGTTCTAAAAGAGGATGCTGGTAAGCCGGCAGTATTGAATAATTCTCCAACGGTAAAATCCTCGAAGGCATAACGCACAGCAACAGGATTAGGAACATAAGCAGAGAATAAGACTAAGCCTTTCCAATTTATTGAAACTTGGGCCGGATAAAAACGTTTGTCTTTACCTGCGATTTTGAAATTTGTAAAATCTTTACCAAAGGTGTTTAGTCCCGTTTTAGCATGATCGAATTTGAGTTGCACAACAGGGCCTTCAATAATCATATCTTTTAAAACGGGACCCGAGTATTCAATACCTTTCATATTATAACTTTTTGCTAAGGCTAAATATGCGAGACGCTCGCCTCCTAATTGTTTGTGAGCTGGGTGTATGATGTCTTTTTCGCCTACATCCATTAAACTCACCATGCCCGTATTTACCGTTTTAGTAGAAGCCTTTAATTGTGCCTCTCTAAGTAATGCCGAGTTTACGCCTGGTTTGCTGCTATAATCATGAGGTGCAATTTGAACATAATAAAAAGGAAAGTCGCCAATAGCCCATTCTTCACGCCAGTTTTTAATTAAACCAGGCATTAGGGCTTCATATTTCTTTGGTTCCGAAGCATTAGATTCACCTTGATACCAAAGCACACCTTTCATCGTAAAACCTACTAAAGGATTTATCATACCGTTGAAAAGGGTAGTAGGTATTCTGTGGGTAACTTTGCCTTTCGCGTCTACAGCTGGGTCAGGCACCCAATCAAATGTTTTAAGTCCGCTTTCGCTTATCCATGGTTCTATTCTTGTACCTCCCCAAGCCGTTACAATTAATCCTACAGGAACCTGTAATACGTCCTGTAGCATTTTGCCAAAATGATAAGCCGTAGCACTAAAATTAGCAGCGTTTTCTGGTTTAGAGACTAACCACTTGCCTCTTACATTGTCGAGTCTTTCTAGACTAGCTTTTTGTAAAACCTTAAATAGGCGGATATTATTGTTGGAAGATGTAGCAATGGTTTTATTAGAGCCTAACACCGGTTGTTTACTGAATCCTTTTAAAGGCATCACCATATTAGATTGTCCAGAGCAAATCCAAACTTCTCCAATTAAAATGTTACTTAGCGTTAAAGGTGTTCCGTCGGAAATAGTAATATCATAAGGGCCTCCTGCACTAGGGGTTTTAACTTTTTGTTTCCACTTTCCATTTTTATCGGCTTTGGTGGTGTACGTTTTTCCATTCCAAGATGTTGTAATTTCTACTGTTTTACTTGGTGTGGCAGTTCCCCAAATGGCGGCGTCTGTTTGTTGTTGTAAAACCATTTCACTACTGAAAAATGCAGGCAGTTTAATTTCTGCTGATGCTATATGCGTGATGCAAAAAATAAGAAGTAATAAAACAGTGTTTGAAATGGATTTTTTATACATGCTTGAGTTTTTAATGGTGTGCTATTATTTTCTGTCTAACGTAAGTTTAATTTTTTTCCAAGGTTGTGGATGTGCGGTAATCCATAATTCCGGATTAAAATCTAAGTTGTTTTTATCATATCCCATAGTAAATACCTCAATTTCTTTTCCAACCATTGTTTTGTCTAATGGAATATAGTATGTGTAATTTTTATCTCTTTTGGCAGTCATAAACTCCCAATTGTTCGCAGGGTAAGAGGATGCTCTATCTGGAGCGCCAATATATTGATCCCCCATTTTTGCTGCGGCATAAGCGCCTTCAATACCGTGTTTTCCGTTTAAGGCTACACATAAGTAACTGCCTTCTGCTATTTCGTCTAAAACAATTTTAGATTTCCATACTTTTTGAACTTTCTTTCTGCTAGGATGCGCAAATAGGTTTGAGGTTTTCCATTGACTTCTATCTAATTTTTTTCCTTTAGAAACACCTTCAATTTCTACAATTTGCTGAGGTGAATTTTTAAATCTTAGGTAACGAACGTTTTTACCAATGTTTATTTCTGTTTGGTTTTCTGCGATATAAGTTAAGGTTTCCCAGTTTAGGAGATCGGTAGATATTTCAACAAAATTACCTTCACCCACCAATAACGGTTGTAATGCAAAGTTGTTAGGAACTGTAATAATAAGCTGGTCTACAAAAGTGATTTCTCCTAAATCTAATCTAAAAGCACCACCATCAATACGGGTGTCTTTGTACGTTTTACCAAACCAGAATCCAGTTTCTAGGTTACCGTCGAATAAGTTTTTGTCCCAAACACCACGGTTTACAAAAGCGTCTTGATTAAAAAAGGCATCACGAGCCGCTTTAACTTCAGGTATTTTAGTCTCACCAGAGCGTTTTAAAGAGCGTACTTCTAATGCATTGTTATCTGCTGCAAAAATGGTCGCTTCATAAAGTGCTGTTACATCTTTTGGGATGGTCGTTTCTGTAAACGCATTTAGTTTACGATGAAAATTATTTTTTAATTTATCTCCAGGGAAATGTAATTTTAATTTTCCGCCGTTAATTAATTTCTGAACAGATTTACCATCAACCTTTGCAGTGCTAAATAAATCGTTATTTAATAAACTAATGTTTGATGTGGTTCCAGGCATTCCAAGAACTTCAATTTCTATCGGTGAACCAGGAATATTTTTTGTGGTTTGAAAATCTGTTCCAGCTAAAAGTGGGTCGGTATAATTTTCTGTGGTCGCTATAAATAATGCCGATCTAAAAGGAAGTACATCAACAGGAACGGATTCTCCTTTTTTGAATGTACCAATTAATTTTTCGGTAGGGTGTACTTGAATTAATGTAACATCACCTTGGGCTGTAATACCGATATCTTCATTTAATTTTAAAGAAAATGTTGATGTGTCCCAATTTAAATTTCTAAGTGTTAAAAGTTGTGTTTTACCATCACCACGAGATACGGCATTTTCTCCGTATGCTTTATCTAGTACGATACCGTCGACAATAATGTCTCTATATTTTTTATGTAAATTATAGATGTAGGCTAGTTTTGAAAATTCATCGTCGTTTAATAACCAAGGGTTCCCGTATATTTCTGGAGATAAAATTAATTCTCTATTAAAAGCTTGTAGGATTAAATCGTCTTCCCAAAAATCGATACATGATGAAATACATACGCCGTGATCTTCTGTTAAACGCTGCAAGTCTGGAACAAGTCCTCTAGTCATGGCTTGCGCTCTGTGGTGTGGCGCCGTCATGGTATTCGCCATATGAACATCGATATAGGTTTCTGCACCTCCCCATAAAAACGTAGTCGCGTATGGTTTGGCTTTATCAAGACCAAGACGGTGGTTTAATAAAATTAAATCTGGACTATGTAAACGCGCTTCTTTCATTAAATCGATAAAAGCACCTTCTTTTTCTGGACGTAATGGGCCGCATACGGCATCGAATTTAAAGAGTGCAAAATCGTAGTCTTTACACAATTTCACCATTTGATCAATACGTGCTCTTTCTTCTTCGGGAGTGTCTCCAAATCCGTCAGGACCACCCCAAACACCTAATCTAATATCAAGCGCTTTGGCTTGTTTATAAATAGGGTCGAAGCCATTTGGGAATTGTTTTTTAAACCTATCTGAATAAATACTGCCGTAAAAATTTTTACCATCAATAGCACCTGCATCCATAGCATAGATGTCTAATTGCATGCCGTATTCACTTTTTAACCAACCAAAGAAGTCTAAGTTAATTTTGGTATGCTCGTCTGTAGGACCTTCGTTTGTGTTATTTATCCAACTAAAATACTGTGCTTTGGATGGTGTTTTTTCATCTGCACCAGGGAAAACGTGTTCTTGAGCTGCTACATTTAAAAATGACATGAAAAATAAGGAAAACAGAATATGCTTCATAGTTGTAAAGTGATGTGACGTGTTAAATATCATTGATTTTATTTTTTGTATTTCAGTAATGATCATAATTTTAAAAAGGATGCTTTAAATTACTTTTTTAGAGTAATAATATTATGTCCTTCGCTAAGCTTTAATTTGGGGCTTTCGTTTATTAATTTCCCATTAAGTTTTATCGTTTTCCAATGTCCGGTTGGAATTCTAAACTGTCCGTTCATGGATTTTGGCAGTGTAACTTCATATGTGAAATTATGCGCATCACTCTTTTTAAATTTTGCTGTAATAGCCCCTTTAATAGTAGGAACTTTAATTTCAGAAAAACTAAGATTGTCTAATTGAGGGTGTATTTCTGCATTTTCGAAACCTGGAGTTAGCGGGATAATGCCCCATAAATTTCTGGTTATAATATTCCCGGGAGCTGCTCCCCAAGCATGATTCCAATCCAGATTAGGTTTGTATTTTATATCCCAAGCTTCCAAAGTCATGGTAGATCCTGTTTTAATCATATTCCACCACGTTCTGTCGTGGTCTGTAGTCGTAATTAATTGTTTGGCGTATGTGGCTTCATTAGATTTATATAAGCCTTCCAATAAATATTGAGCCGCGTAAACGCTACAAGCCTTCCCTTTGGATTTAATAAATTTGATGACCGATTCTTTGCGTGCTTCTGGAATTATTCCAAATGCTAATGGGAACATATTGGCGTGAAGCGAGGAGTGACTAGAACCTTCACCATCTATATAAAGTCCCGTAGATTGGTCGAATAATTTATCGTTAATAAGTGTTTTAACTTGGTTTGCTTTTTCTTTAAAAAACAGGACGTCTTCCTTTTTATCAAGGGCTTCCGCAATGCGCGACATCATTTGAAGATTTTCATAGTAAAAAGAATTAACTACGGTATTTATGGCTTTCATTTCATAACCGTCGCGTTCGGACATGGGCCAATCTACAATGTCCCTAATCTTCTTTCTTTTTTTGAATCCCAATTGGGTCATTAATTCCTTGTTCAGCTTTTCATTATCGGTGGTGATTAAACCATCAGTTCGAGCTAATTCAATTAATGTTTTATCTTTTAATTTATCGTAATATTTACTAATGGATTCGGTATTACCGGTGTACAGATAATCGTAATAAAACATCTTAGCCGTATGAAGGATCCATTCCGTTGGCCAGGTAGGGCTAGAAATAAAATATTCGTTAGTTCTTCTTGCTAAAGAATATTCATTATCAAAAGCATAATGACTTAATTGATTGATATAAGCATCGGCTTCGTAAGGAATTCGCTCTCTGTCACCATCTACATAATACCCACTAAAACTTGTGGCTTTAATGGTGTGTTTGCAGATGTCCCAAATCTGGTTAAGGATGGTATCCGAAGAGGTGAAAAAACTAGCGTTATCATTGAACTTGTAATGAACAGCTTTTTGAGTGATTTCAAGTTGGTCTATTGGGATTTTTAAATTTTCTATTTCACAGTAACGAAAAGGCATAATAACACCAATGGAATCCGGAAGCGCTATGGCTTGAGGCTTGGTGTTTCCTATAACTTTTGGCAGGATAATTTTTGTTGCTTCTCCTTTATTTAACTCGGGCAGCATGACCCTTTGGTACCTAATTGTTCCTTTAGGTTTTCTATTAATAGTTTGCGCTGTAGACAGCTGCTCTCCCAAGTGAAAAACAATAGAGTCCTTTTGTGATACATGAGGTTTTAAAGTCACTGTTCCGAAATAGGCTTTTCCGAAGTCTATAAAATAATGACCATGGCCTAACTTCTCAATTTTTACAGGCTTGTGTTGGCTGTACTCTAACTTTGCTTTAACCTCATTATAATCTTGTGCTTGGAGCTTCAGAAAAGCTCCAAGTACAATTAGAATATTTAAAAGAAGTCGTCTCATTAAATGGTTGTTTTTTTATTCTGAAATTACAATCTTGTAATGACCAGCATTCAAATCAAAATGACCTGCTTTTGTTTCTTGATTAAAGACTTCGCCGTCTTTTGAAATTTTTATGTCTTGAGACGCTTTTAATACTAAGCTAACTTGTGCGCTACTCCCAGTAGGAATAGCAAAAGTGTACTCGTATGAGTTTGGAGCAAGTTTCTTCCAATTAGAGGTTATTGTTCCAAAAGGCGAGTTGTATGTTGTGTTTACATAGTCTAATCCTTCAGGCGTAGATGGTGCCAAAATGAATTTTTTGAAACCAGGAAATTCAGGGTTTGGTTGTATACCGCCTAACCATCTGTAAAACCATTCTGAAACCGACCCAAACATAGGGTGGTTGTTAGAAAATGTACCGTCGCTTTCTTTCCAAGTTTCCCAAAGGGTTGTTGCTCCATTATCCACCATAAAGCCCCATCCTGGGTATTCGGTGCTATTAACGATATCGAAAACAGCATTTGGTGAAATGTTTTTAGAAACTGCTTCTAAAGCATATTTAGTGCCAAATATACCGGTGTTTAAATGTTTTGAAGGGCCATTGTTAATCGCTTTTTGTAAGGAGTCTTTAGCAGCGGCAAGCTCTTCTTTAGGTACAATGTTATGGTAAAGTAATGTAGAAAATAAGGTTTGACGGTTAATTTTAGTGGTTACCGGTTTATCCCAAAATTCATTTTTAACTAGTGTTTTTAAGTGTTCCGCTAGTTGACGATATTTTAATTCATTTTCTTTATCATTCATCACCTTGGCGAAGGTTTCCATTATTTCTGCACATTGCTTGTAATGTGAAGTACCTGTTAATTCAACGGGAACAGGCTCTAAAGATTCATGATCACTTAGACCTTTGTTTACCATGCCGTTTGGGTGAATTCTAGCAACTTTATCCATCCATTTTTTATTGTTTTCATACATCTCTTTTACAAAATCTGTATCGTTATAATAAAGGTATAGATAGTACTGTGTGGTTAAGTATGCAGATTCCCAACTAATTCCGCAGTATTGCACACCAGCAAAAGGCGCCGTATCAACAAAAGTAGAATCTTTCATAGCGTCTACCCAGTCATATACTGTTTTACGGTAGATGCCTTTCATATCAAAGTTGTTAATATAAGATTCACTTGTTGCATTTAAATCTCCTCCGTAACCGAATTTTTCACGGGCAGGACAATCAGATTGTACGCTAACTAGATTTGTTAAAAATGATCTTTCTGAAATTTCTTGAATGCTGTTTAGTAATTCTGATGAGCTACTAAATGTATTAGAATTTTCAACATTAGTATGAAGCATTAAGCCTTGTATGTCTTTTATTTGTGGTTCTTGTTTTAAGCCCGCAATTTCTATATATCTGTACGTGTGATAGATGAATTGAGGTTGGAACCAAGCGTTTTCATTATCGCCAATAACATAGCTGTCGGTTTGCCAAGCAATAGCTGGAGCACCTGGACCACCTGCGCCTTTTCTTTTAATTTGGCCAATAACAGTAGTCATCGGGTTTAATGATCCGTCTTCATAAATACGTTCTCCAAATCTATAATTGATAGTGTCTCCTTTTTTACCGGTCATTTTCATTTTAAATGTTCCTGTAAAGTTCACGCCCATATCAACCACATAAATATCTTTTTCTGGAGATGTTATAGCGGCAGGTGTTAAGGTTTTTGTTATTTGAACCGGTGGGAAAAATGCTTTTTGTAAATCGCCTCCAGGGCCATTATTAATAACAGCAGCATCCCATTGCTTATCATCAAAACCATTGAGGTTCCATCCATTTATTTCTTTTGTTGCATCATAAGCAACCCCGATATAAACACTGTTTTTTTGAATAGCTCCATAATTATATTTCCAAGTGTTATCGGTGATGATTTCTTCCGATTCTCCATTTACATACTCAAGTATTAATTTCGCAATTACAGTAGGTTTTCCAACTGATAGGTCTGTTCTTAAATTTCTTCGTCCCCATTTTCTTAGAGGAAGCGGGTTGTAGAAACCATTTCCTAAAGTAACACCTAAACAGTTTTCGTCTTCGTTTATTTGCGAAGTAATATCGTATTCCGCAACATAAATTCTTTTACTAAAATCTGTCCAAGCTGGATCTAGTGCGTTTTTACCAATGCGTTCACCGTTTATTGTGGCTTCATAATAACCCGCAGCTGTAATAAATAAGGTTGCTTTTTCTATGTTTTCTTTAGAATTAAATTCTTTTCTGAATATAGGAGCAGGATGAGTTAAATAAAATAAAGAGTCTTTTTCTGGTAAAGGTTTTTCATCTGTAATCCATAAAGCATTGTCTAAATTGAATCCAGTCGTAGACTCTTCTAGTGAATTCTTCGCTGTTTTTTCAGATGATAAATTCTGACAACTGAACACGGTGCATGTTAATCCACACAGCATTAAAACCCAAATTAATTTTGGTGATAGTTTCATATGTTTTTTAGCTATTTATTATTTAAGTTTTAGATTGTAGCCATTTCTTGTAAATAAAGGAATGTCTTCTATCGATACTTTGTAGGTGATTGTTTTTCCACCTTTATAGGTTTTTCCGCTGTGTACATCTTTCCATTTAGAACCTTCTGGTAAATAAATAGTTCTAGACGTAGCTTTAGCTTCTAATACCGGAGCTACTAAAATATCTGGGCCAAACATATATTGATCATCGATAGTATAGGTAGTATCATCATTAGGGAAATCATAGAATAATGGTCTCATTAAAGGGGTTCCTTTTTCTGAAGCAATATCCATATGTTTTTGGATATATGGGCGAAGTTGTTCTCTAATATTTAAATAACGAGACATGATTTTGTATGGTTTTTCACCAAAACTCCAAACCTCATTTGGTGATCCTGAATTTGTGATTTGACCTTCAAGTTTCACTGTTGGGCTAATTACGCCGTGCATTCGCATAACGGGGCTAAAAGCACCAAATTGGAACCAACGAATTAATAATTCTTTGTATTCTTCTGAAGTTGAGCTTCCGTAGAATCCACCAATATCTGTATTCCACCAAGGAATTCCTGCTAATCCAATGTTTAATCCTGCTTTAACCTGTTTTCTAAGGGTTGGGAAATCACCTTTGATATCTCCGGACCAAAGTAATGTTCCAAATTTCTGACTTCCAATCCAGCCACTTCTAATTAAGTTGATTACTTCTTTTTGACCGCTTTCTTGTTGGCCTTCGTATATGGCTTGAGCAAAATTGTAAGGGTAAATGTTAGAGACTTCTAAACCGTTACCTCTATAATATCTGATGTTTTTATATTCTAAAGGTTCAATTTCTGGTTCTGCTTCATCCATCCAAAACATGCGGATACCCATGTCGAAATAGTTTTCTTTTAATTTAGACCACATGGCTTTTCTTGCCTTTGGATAGGTAACATCTACAAATGTTAAATCGTCATTTGCTTTTAAAAATAAGTTGTTTCCTAATTCTGGACGAATTGTAAAATTATGCTGAGTAAAGTATTTATAATTCTCACTTTTTTCAGCTAATGTTGGCCATACAGAAACCATAAGTTCGATATCTAAACTTCTTAATTCTTCAACCATAGCTTTAGGGTCTGGCCATAATTCCGAATTAAATTTCCAATCTCCTGTTACAGGCCAGTGGTAAAAATCGGCTACAATAACAGAGATAGGGAGGTTTCTTTTTTTGTATTCTCTAGCTACAGATAAGAGCTCTTCTTGAGAGTGGTATCTTAATTTAGATTGCCAAAATCCTGTACCGTATTCTGGCATTTTTGGTGATTTACCGGTTAAATCTGCATAGTGCTCAACCAAAGAAGCTGGAGTCGCTCCAGGGAAAATAACATAATCTATTTGTTTTGCATACTCAGCATAAAAACTGGTGTGCGTCATGGATAATTCTGCTCTACCAACCGCAGGGTTGTTCCAAATAAAACCGTAGCCTTTAGTTGAAAGTAAAAAAGGAATTGATATTTGAGTGTTTTTTTGAGCAAGCTCTAAAACGGTACCTTTTAAATCTAGGCGGTCGTTTGTGTATTGCCCCATACCGTAAAGGTGTTCATCTGGGTCGGCATCGAAAGTTACTTTTAATTCGAAATGATCACTTCCTTTACTTTCAAATTGTCTTGCAAAGTGTAAGTGGTGCGGGTGTATGGCTTCTTTTAGTAAAAGATCGCCAGCTTTGTTGTAATAAGTAACGCGTCCATTTCTGGCTTCAATTTCGGCACGTATATCACCGTTAATAACTGTAGCTTTATTTTTGCTTATGGTTATTTCGAGTTGTACTTTGGGTTGTGGAAGTAGGTTCCAATCTTCATTAGATATTCTTAAACTTTTTGAGCTTCTAAAGCGTAAAGCGTTTTCTCCGAAAGGATCCATCCAAAACAGTTGACCTTCATTTTCCCAAATTAATCGGTTTTCAAGCTTTGTGAACGGGCCTGCTTCTTCTTGTGAAAAAGCTCTAAAAGAGGAGAGCGACAAAACAACGAGTAGGAGGTTTAAAATTGCTATTTTTTTCATAATGATGCTATGTTATTTATTTGCTTATTACTTTAGGATCTCCCCAGTTTCCAAATACTTTTTTACCAGTAAAGTCTAGTAGAATAAAGTCTAGATCTGTAACATCAATATCTATGTTAACCGGACGATCGCCTTTTTTCATTTTGCCACTATCAAAAATTACGCGGCCACCAAATTTTTCTTCTACCATAATTTGAAAACGGCCTTCGGTCTTTTTTGGAGACGATTTTTCGATTTGTACAGTAGCTTGGAAACGATTTGCTTTACCATTTAGGCGGTACATCATTTCAGAATTACTTTTTACACCAAGTCCTTTGGGGTATTTTTTACCGCGCATTTTAATTGGTTTTCCGTCGAAGGTTTTGTTTTCTACCGGCGCATTTCCTTTTTTAGCGATATAGTAAAGATCACTTAAGTAAGTTGTGCCAGATTTTGTAACAGTATATTTTTCTTCGGAAATAGGCGTTGGACCAGCAACAAGTTCACTGCCAATAGTTCCTATTTTAAGTAATAGATGTTCATGTTTGTTAAGACTTTTAGCTGTAAATGAATTTGTGAAATTTCCTAAATCTTTTTCTAACCATAAATCTCTTACCGGTTGCGCTCCAGATAATCCTATTTGTTCCCAAAGGACTGTGATATCCGATATTTTTTCACCTTTATTCAGCATTAATACCGCTGTAGTTCCATCGGATAATGGTTTGTTGTAAATTTCAATGCTATCTTTTTCGTAGACTCTATACCCTTGATGTGTTCTTGAATCTTGATTGATGGCAAGGACTTCTTTTGCGGTGATGATGTTTTTAACACCTTCGGACATCACGCGTAAATCGTTACCCGCCATAATAGGGGCAGCTAAAATACTCCACAAGCTAAAATGAGCTTTATCTTCTGTAATGCTTTTTAGGTTACCAACTTGTAACATATCTGGGTCGTTCCAGCTGTCTGGTCCTGCAAATTGCCATAAACCTTTAAAAGCAGGGTGAATAGCACCGTTACCACCAGAGGTTTCAGCGCAACGATAAACAGATTGAATTCTTGGATAAATATCTCCAGAGGTACGCCATAATTGCGCGTAATTTTTACCACCCCAAGCCCAAGCGCCACTTCCAAAATCGGAAATACTTAAAATCATTGGTCTTCCTGTTTTAAGGATGGCTTTATGATAAACGTCAAAATCTTCGGAAGATAGTCTTCCATTTTTTCTAGCGAAGCAGGCGTCTAGTTTAATATAATCCACACCCCAATCTGCAAAAGACTGCATATCGATATCTTCGTGCTCAAAACTACCTGGTAAATTTTGACAAGTTAAATCGCCTCGACATTCATAAATACCATATTTAAGACCTTTACTGTGAATGTAATCTCCAACAGCTTTCATGCCACCTGGGAATTTAATTGAATCGGCAACCAATTGGCCTTTTTCATTTCGTTCAGCAGCCATCCAAGCATCATCCAATACAAGGTATTTGTAGCCCGCATCGCGCATGCCAGAACTCACCATAATATCGGCGATTTGCTTTATTTTGTTTTCATCAATATCTTTTTCAAAAGCATTCCAACTATTCCATCCTACGGGTGGTGTAGGGGTTAGGTAATCGTTATTATATGTGGCAACCGTTCTAATGTCTTGATGTATATTATTAGTCGCTTGTTTTGCTTTTAATGCTACCATAGCTTGACCTAAACTTTCACCTATCATCAAGTAAGATTCGGCATTTCTATTCCAATGGTAAAACTGATTGGCAGGAGAATCTGCTTTTTCTTTATAGAAATCTCTTGTGTCTACAACCGATACATTATTCTTAAATTCTGAATAATTAGGCATTGCTAATTGCGCATTCATTATAGAAAGTGCTCTAGGGTCTTTATCTTCCCAGCCTTTCATTCCGGTAGTTGCAATAACAATTGGAAGGTTAGGTGTGCCTAAATCTTTACGAACATCTTTTATGAAATGCACTAAATTTTCCTCGTAGTATTTGTTGGCTGTTTTGGTAACGCGGTCATTAAAACCTTGATGCCAAGCTAGTCCCGAAATTTCGAAACCTTCACCTTTGTAATCTGGAACATAATCATGTAAATGATCTAAAACTTTATAAATATTAGAAAGCATTTGAACATAGTAATACCCTGTGTCTTTTGGTTTTGCTGGTAATTTGATATACCCGCTATCGCTTACTGCACTCGGTGGACGAAAATCTACAGCTAAACTTTTGCCTCCCCAAGTGGTTTTTATCAATAACACTTTACTACCATATGTATCGCCTACAACATGGCCGAATTCTAATTCTGGACCTATAGTGGTGCTGTATGCGCCATAACCAGCACTTAATTTCCCTGATTTTATAGAATCAAACTTATCTGTGGCGTGGATGTAAACATCGTCTCTTTTGGACCAATCACCATTTATATCACGTAGGTGTTTGTATTTGCCTGCTTTATCATGGTTTACAACCCAGTTAAGATTTCCTTTTTCTCCTTTTTCCATTTCGCCATGACCTTGCATGTTGGATTGTCCTGCTAAAATAAAAACCTTAACAGGTTCTTGTGCGCTAGCTGTTAGTCCAAACTGTAAGGTTATTAACAAGAAAAAGCAATTCTTGAAATAGGATTTAATTTGTATTTTCATAATGAAATTTTGTAATTATAAAGTGTTATTGGTTAACGTAGAAATAGCGTATTCTGCAAGCGTTTCCTTTTCTTTTAGACGGGTCTATGTTTTCTGTTATTTTAATCTGTAATTTGTGTTTGGTGTTTTCTAAACCAGTAGCTAGGGTGAAAAACCAAGGTAAATGAAGGCTTCTGCTCCAGTTGGTAAGTAGGTCTAAATCTTTCCAATCGCCACCATCAATACGGTAAGTTATTGTTCCAGAATCTGGTCCTGCAGCAACTGCTATTCCAACGGTGTTTCCTGTAAATGAAAAGGTCGCTTTGCCGTCATTAATTTTTTTAGCAATAAGCATAGGTGCCTTGGTATAGTTTGGTCTAGTGCCTTTACCATCTGTAGGTTCCCAGTTTTGGTTAATTTTCCAATCGCCACTTAGTTTAGCGGTATTGATATCTACTAAAATACCTTTATCGTAATTTAATGGATCTAAAGGTGCTGGTAATGGGTAGCTACCAATTTTATCATCTTCAGCTACGGGTCTAACCCATGCGTTCTCTAGTAAGGTTAACATAGAGTGTGCATAAATACCTTGTCCAAATGGTGACGGGTGTAGGTTTTTGAAATCTTTTGCCCAGCTAAACTCGCCTGCATCTATCCTGTCTGTTACTTCTTTTGCAAGATTAATGGTTGGAATATTGTAATGCTTTGCAACTTTTTCATGATTTTGTATTACTGTTGGAATGATGCCTTTGCTGTACGATTTTATTTTTCCGGGATCTACAAAATGCATGATGACAATATCGGTAGCAGGGTTTAGGTAGCGTGCATGACGTACAATACCTTCCATAGCTCGTAATTGCTCGTCGTTTGTTCTGCCATTAGTTCCATCGTTTACCGCAGCTTCTTCAAAAAGAAGATCGACGGGACCGTTTTTTAATAAATCACGTTCCATTCTAAATGCAGCAGGCGTACTTCCTGTTGAAGGAATCCCAGCCGCTATAAATTCAAATTTAGTTTCCGGGAACTTGTTTTTTAGGTAGTTTGTAATGCTATCTCTCCAACCGCCATTATAAGTAATAGAGCCTCCTAAAAAAGCAACTCGACCTATTTTTTCTCTTTCAAATTTGATTTTACTGTTTTGTAATCCTGCTCTTAATTTGTGATAGGTTTTTGAGTCTAATAAAGTGGTCTCTTTTTTTGTGTGGTATTTTATAAAATCGGCACCAACTTGTGGAGTTTCTATAGGGAAGTGGTGTCCGTGCAGCGTTTGTTTTCCTTCGGTACAAGTGACTACCGTTGCAATACCTCCAAGTTCTAAGTATTTCTTTATTAAAGGGAATGTGTTCTCTTTTGGCGGTACAACAGAATCTGTTAAACTAATCATGTGCATCACAGGAACTTTAGCTTTTGCTAAGGCTTCAAGATTATCAATAGGGTTGTTTGCGTAGTTCTTAGCTTCGGCATCAGATTTAAAACCGTATTCTTCTTTTAAAATTTTCCAGTTTTTATCAGAACCAATACCGGTTCCAAATCCACCTGGCCAACTTGTGAAATCGCAAACAGGTGCTTCTGTATAAATACAGCTTACAAGTTCTGGGTGTTTTTTAGCCCAGTTGTATACAAATAAACCGCCACGGCTAACACCTTCTAAGGCTACTTTTTTACTAAAATCGTGAGATCTAATTAAGTATTTATAAAAACTATCCCAAGCTCTTACAGCTTTTGGGCTACCAAATTGGTTGTCGGTATTTATGTATGCAATATGATATCCTTCAGAAAGTAGAATGACATCCATTTCTGAGTGCCACCACGGAAAGCGTGCTCGCCATACCCATGGTTTACCTGGTAATGCTTTTTTAGGTTCTATTACAAAAGCTTCTTTTTTATTGAATTTAAAAGTGTATTTTGTAAAGCCTTTCCATGCTTCTTTTTTTCCAGGGAAATTTTGGTCAACTAAAACAGGTTCTTTTCCTGTAAGCGCTTTGTAAATAAGTTTTGCTAATTCACCTGCACCTTCACCATTAGGGTGGATAGCGTCTGGGAATAAAGCACCTTTGTCTAACATTGGTGTGAATACGTCAATTATATTTAAGTTCTGACTTTTCGCAATAGCTCTAATTTTAGGGTTTACCTCTTTTTCAACAATATCTGCGCTAATTTTTCTACCTCTTTTATAAACTGGTGCCGCTAGACTTAAGTAGATATTTGGTTTAGATTCTAAGTTTTGGAACGATTTAATTAACTTTAAATAATCGTTAGTAAACTCATCTTTATAAACCCAGTTAAATGCTTTACTATCATTCGTTCCTAGTTTAATTATTACAATATTGGGGTTGTATGCTAAAGCTTGTTTGTAGGCTCCGGTTTCTATGTAAGGCGCATTTCCTTTAGATAATAAAGTACGCCCACTGATGCCAAAATTTTTAACTTCATAATTGTCGCCAAGCATGCGCTCGAGCTGAGCTGGGTAGGCATTTTTTATTCTGTCTTTAATACCGTATCCAAATGTGATACTATTGCCAATGCAGGCAATTTTTATTTTCTCTTTTTTTTGAGCATTAGCAAAGGATATTGATAATGCAAAGAATATGATAAATGCGAACTTAATGTGTTTCATGTTGGGCGTTCTCTGTTAATTGATGTTTTAGTTTATAGGGGCTTGTTTTACAAATTCTTTAGGGAATCTAGCGTCAACTTCATCCCACCAATCATATAGTTTTTTATATAAGTGATTTGTTATTTCTGGTAATTCCGAAGCTAAATTATGGCGTTCACCAATATCATTTTTGATGTTGTATAATTCGAATTTATTTTTATTCAGAAAAAGGATTAGTTTGTAATCGCCATCACGAATTGCACTGCTTGGTCCTCCTTTTTGGTTGGAGCGGTGTGGGTAATGAAAGTACATAACATCGTGTGTTTTTTTAGATTGATTTTTAAGAAGTGGTACAAGGCTTTTTCCGTCAACATGTAAATCTGGGCGTAAAGGTTGTCCTGTCATTTCAAGAATTGTTGGGTAGAAATCCATACTTGTAATTACAGCATCCGAAACGGTTCCAGGTTGTGTAACACCTGGCCATTTAATAATAGCAGGTTCTCTAATTCCTCCTTCGTATAACCAACCTTTTCCCGCTCTTAATGGCGCATTAGAAGTTGGAGTGCCTTCCGAAGTGGATAGCCCACCATTGTCGGCAAAAAACACAACAATAGTATTATCTGATAATTTTTTTTCTTTAATTTTATTTAAAACTTTCCCAACAGCCATATCCATAGATTCTACCATAGCAGCATAGGTTGGGTGGTCTTGTTTTGTTCTATAGGTAAATGGTTTGTTGCCTTGGGTTTCTACTGCAAATCGATCTTCATCAGTTAAGCCTAATTGGGCTTTCTTTTTGTTGTATTTTTCAATTCTATCGGTAGGGGCTGCAAATGGTGCGTGGACCGAGTAAAAGGAGAAATACATTAAAAAAGGGTTTTTATCGTTTTTGTCAATAAAGTTGGTTGCTTCATCTGCTAGGCGATCCGTCATGTATTCGTTATCAGGACCATTTTCTAAATTTGGAATATTCCAAGGAGAGAAATATTTGTTTTTTATATAAAGTCCACCTCTAAAATGCCCTGCGATATTAATATCAAAACCTTGTTTGTTAGGCCAGAATTTTTCTTCGCCAGCAACGTCGTTTAAATGCCATTTTCCTAAGAATATGGTTTTGTATCCGGCTTCTTGTAATACTTCTGGAAAGAGGACTTCTTCAAGTGCTAAGTTTTTCTCGTAATCGGGGTTTCCTGGGCCGCCAATCCATTGTGTTAAATTGATTCTTGCTGGGTTTTTTCCGGTTAAAATAGAAGCTCTTGCAGGAGAGCAAATAGGGGATGCTACATAGGCTTGTGTAAAACGAACGCCTTCTTTAGCTAATTGATCGATGTTGGGAGTTTCGTAAAACGAACTACCGTTGGCGCCAATGTCCATCCAACCTAAATCGTCTACAAGAAAGAAAACAACATTTGGTTTTTTATCGGTTTGCGCCGATGTGTTAAGGTGAAATAACGCGACAGCTATAAATAGGGCTGCTTTTTTAAATGACTGAAGTGATTGCATATGAGAAATTTTCAATTAACTAGGTGTTATATGTTAAGACGATTATGAATACGTGTTACCCTATGTGGTGTGGGAAAAGCATTCGTATGATTTAATGTTTGAAATTTTTATTTAATAAGTTTGAAAGTGCTTTTATTGTGTTTTCATTATTCTGATTTTGGGCTATGTTAGTGTTTTCTTGAGGGTCTGTGTCGTGATTAAAAAGTTCGCTAGTTATGAAGTCTCCTCGTTTTTTTAATTCTTTATCCCAATCGTACCATTCTATATATCGGAATTTATCTGTTCTAACCGAATAGCCCATACGTTCTTTTTTTCTGGTTTCAGCAGTACCAAATCTTCCAAGTAAATATTGGCTGTAAGCAGCTTCTTTCCATTCCGTTTCTGGGTTTTCTAATAAGGGTACAAAGCTTTTTCCTTGTAAATGATTTGGTATAGGTAAACCTGCCATTTCGCAAAGTGATGGGTAGATGTCTACAAGTTCTGTTAAGGCGTTGGTTTTTGTTCCTTTCGCTTTTACTTTAGCGCCACTCATAATCATAGGGACGTGAGCATCTATATCATAATTAGACATTTTGCTCCAACTATTATGTTCACCTAATTTATAACCGTGATCACCCCAAAGTACAATAATAGTATTGTCAAAAAGATTTAGGCGTTTAAGCTCGTCTATTAATTTTCCAATTTGAGCATCTGTATAGGAAACGCTAGCGTAATACCCGTGTTTTATTTTTCTTTGTTTGTCTTCGCTCCAAGGTTTTTCCGAAGATAATGGCAAATCGTGGCTATCATCATAATTTCTTAATTCTTGATCGCCGTGTACTGTAAAATCAGGACTGTTTTTAGGTGGGTATTGGTTGGTTGCTAATGGAATAGAATCTCTATTGTATAAATCCCAATATTTTTTTGGAGCATTAAAAGGTAAGTGTGGTTTGTAGTAGCCTACAGATAGAAAGAAAGGTTCTTTTGTGGTTGCAAGTCTTTGTAACCTGTTTATCGCGTAGGTAGTTTGGGCGCCATCATAATAGGCGTCGTCATTAACGTCTGGGCTTTCTGTAGCGTTCGCTTTTAAGTACCATACGCCTAAAGGGTCGATTCTGTTTTTTCCTTGCGCTATTATTTGTTGTTTTTTGTTTTCTAGTAGTTCTAAGTTTAATTGGTCGGCATAAACGGCATCGGGGTCATAAGGGAAACCTTTAAGATGTAGTCTTTCTGTCCAAGATAAGTAATCTGGAATGTCGTTATGGAATGTTTTCCCTATACCTATAGTAGTATAGCCATTTTGTTTAAAATATTGAGGTAACGTCACAACATCGGGTAAGTTGCTTCTAAGTTTTGTTGCTAGATCCCAAACTTGAATGGAGTCTGGTCGTAAGCCTGTTAGTAAACTAGCTCTAGAAGGATTGCAAACCGCTTGTTGGCAGTATGTTCTGGAAAAAATAACGCCTGCTTTGGCTAGTGCGTCTATGTTTGGGGTTTTTATAAGCGTATTTCCATAGCAACCTAATTCTGGTCGTAAATCGTCTACGGGGATGAATAGTATATTAGGTTTGGAAGCGGTAACGTTTTTTTGTTCTGTTTTGCAAGAAGTGATAAAAGTGAACAATAGAATTAAAAGGAGGTGCTTTAGTAAAGGGGATGAGGGCTTCATGTGTTTGCTACGTGTTTAAACTGAAATAAAAAGACTCTTAAACGATAAATTTATAAAAAAAAATTACTTTTTAATAAAGTATTTAAAAGTGTTTGTTTTTTGTTGCATGTGTAAAAATAAATAATATTTATTGTTATATCGCTATTATATGCGGGGTAAATTTGTGTTTTATTTGTTAGGTTTTTAATAAATAAGCTTATTTTGTTTCGCTCACCAAAATTAAGTAATGATATATTAAAGTTATTTTAATATCTTTAACGCAGTAAATATTTATAAGGGCTATTTTTTCTTTTTAATTAAATTAAAATAAGATTTAATAGTTATGTTATTTACTTTAGAATCTGTCTTAATTAAAATTAGTTATGAAGTCAAGTGTTAGCCGTTTTATTAATAAAATAATAGTTTTTAAAAGAGTGTTCTTTTTTATTATAATAGCTGTATTATTTAATGGTTGTTTAAGTGGTGCTCAGAAAAGTAAAAAGGATAGTTCGATTTCTAAAAAGCCTAACGTGATCTTTATTTATGCCGATGATTTAGGGCGTGGATTACTTTCAGTAGAAGGTCAGGAAATTATTAAAACTCCAAATATCGATAAGTTGGCTCATGAGGGTATGCGTTTTGAAAATGCGTATGGTAGTATGTTTTGTGCGCCAGCAAGAGCTAGTTTAATAAGTGGATATCATGATGCGCATAAAGGTAAATGGAAGATTACCGCTGCAGGAACGTATAAAAGAATATTAACAGGGGAGTTTACTTTAGAGGAAATTGAGCAAAAGCTAGAAGAACAAAGAGGACCTGTTCCAGAAGATGAAGTGTTTCTAGCAGAAGTTATGAAAAGTGCTGGCTATGTTACTGGAGAAGTTGGGAAATTAGAATGGGGTTTTTCTGCAACAGATAAGGAGATGAAGAGGCATGGTTGGGATTATTATTATGGGTACCTCGATCATGGTAGATGTCATGGTTTTTATCCGCCTTTTCTTTTTGAAAATGGTGAAATGGTTACTGTAGAAGGGAATACTAGAAATGATTGTGGAAAAACCATAGAGAAAGAAACCGAAAAGGCTTATGCTGAGCGATGGAATATGGAGGGTAAAAAGACCTATTCTCAAAATCTTTTCTTAGAAAAAATACTTGGGTTTATTAGAGAAAATAAAGACAAGCCGTTTTTCTTATATCATCCTACGCAGTTACCACACGGGCCTGTTTCAATTCCTGAAGTTCATAGCGATTTTGTAAATGATGAAAGGTTAACGCAAATAGAAAAGGAGTATGCCTCTATGGTTAAAATGCTAGACGACCATGTGGGGATTATAATGCAAGAATTAAAAGATTTAGGCATTGATGATAATACTATGGTTGTTTTTGGTGGAGATAATGGACATGAAATTTATTATACTAAAGAAGGGAGAATATTGAAGCCTGTTAGGAATATGCAAACAGGCGAGTTTTTTGATGATATTAACACCAAATATTATAGTGATCTCGGAGGAGATATTTTTGATGGTAATGATGGTATGGCTGGAGTGAAAAGAACCAACTGGGAAGGTGGTGTTCGTGTGCCATTAATATTAAGATGGCCGGGAAAAATAAAACAAGGAGTAACATCGGAAGCGTTAGTTGCTAATTATGATTTCATGGCAACTATGGCGGATTTGGTCGGGTATGATTTGCCAAAAACTAAAGACGGAAAGTCTTACTTGCCAGAATTATTAGGTGAGAAAACTAAGGGGCATAATTATGTGGTTTATTCTTCTTTTATGGGACCATCAATAGTAGCAAATGATGGATGGAAACTTAGATATTTTGCACCTAAAGATATTTTTCAGTTGTATTATTTGCCAGATGATTATCAAGAGAGAAATAACATTATTGCTAGCCATCCAGAAAAAGTAGAGGAATTAAAGGTCGCTTTAATAGAAGCATGCGATGGAGATATTGATAATGGATGGTTTGTAATGCGGACATCGGCATTAAGACCTATAAAATAATGGTCTTACTGAGATCATGCTTTTAATTAGGATGTTATCAGTTATTATGATTTGAGTCGTCGGTGTAAAATTCTAATAAGAGGTGTTTTGTTTCTCTAATGATTTCAGTTTCAAGTTTTAATTTAAAAAAAAAATAGAAATAACCCAGTTGCTTTTCGGAAGTGTAAGGGTGTATGGTAGAAGTGAGTGTTTAATTTAATTGGATTTCAAAATGGTAGTCAAAGAGTTTAATTCGGATGCGTTTTTAGTTTGCGAACTTCAAAAAGGAAATGAAGTCGCTTTTGATTATTTGTTCCGTAAACACTACAAAAACCAGGTTGTAAATGCTAAAAGTTATGTTTATGATTTAGATAAAGCTCAAAGTCTTGTTCAAGACTGTTTTGTTAAATTATGGACAAATAGAACTGCTGTTGGTGATGTGAAAAATTTATCATCTTACCTTTCTTTTATGGTTAGAAATAGGTGTATTGATTATATTAGAAAAACAAAATCTGAAAAAGCACTTTACGATAAAATCGATCGATCGGGAGTAGCTGCCGAAGCCGATGTTACTTTGCTTAAACGTGAGTTTGATGAGAAGTTAATTAAAGCTATTCTATTATTGCCAAAAAGAAGCAAATTGGCTTTTCAATATAGTCGATTTGAGAATCTAACTTATAGAGAAATTGGTGATAAAATGAATATTTCTGGTAAAGCTGTAGAAGCTCTTGTTGGAAGAGCTTTAAGGATATTACGTAAAGATTTTAATGGTTACTTCTTTCTTTTTTTATGCTTGTTCATTGCTTAGGTTAAACTCTTTTTTTTTTTGTTAACAATCAGTTTTTTAAAGCTAAAGAAATTAAGCTTTAGCTAATTTGATAGAGGGGTTTTAGTTGTTGTGCTTTGTCTTGGTTTTTGCGTTATTTGTTGGTAAAAACGCAGGTTTATTGTTAAATGATTGTTTGTTTTTTAGTTAAAATATATTTTTTTTAAATAAAACGTAGGGTGTTGTTTGTGTGGATTCGTCTAGTAAGTAATTAAGAGCAATTTTCTAAAACGTGGATAAGAAAGAAATTCAATATTTAATTAAGAGAACCTTTGATAACTCAATATCAGAGTTAGATAAAACAAGGCTAAACTCTTGGTTTTTAGAGTCTGTTGAAAATCAAGAGAAATTTATTGAATATAAGCAATCTTTAGAAAAAAAAGACGAGTTGAAGTTGTCTGAAGTTATCGATGTAGAGTTAGCCTTATCTCAAACAAAAAATAAAATTCATAAAATCAAGAGGAAAATAAACAAGCAATCATACCTTAAATATGCTGTGGTTTTTTTACCCATATTCTTTGTGTTAGGGCTATCAATAAGTTGCTTTTTTAATAATGAAACGGTTTTTTCTGAAGTTAAAGATATTGTTTTTAAAGAAGTAACATCTCAATACGGTAGTAGTACAGAATTAGTTCTGCCAGATGGCACTTTAGTTTGGCTTAATTCTGGGAGCACGTTGCGTTATCCTGAATCTTTTGATAGTATGCAAGATCGTAAAGTTGTTCTTAACGGTGAGGCTTATTTTGAGGTTACTAAAAACAAGAAAAAGCCTTTTATAGTAAATACTGAAAAAGCTGACGTAAAAGTATATGGAACATCATTTAATGTGTCTTCTTATAATGATTACGAGTCCATGTCTGTTGCTTTGCTAGAAGGTAAAGTAAGTTTAGTAGAGGGAGGTAATGAGTTAACAGTATTGAAGCCTACCGATGTTGTTGAGTTTAATAGTGTCGAAAATAAGTTATATAAATCTGTAGATCTAAATATTAATAAGTATGTAGCTTGGAAAGAAGGTTACATGGTGTTTGATGACACTTCTTTGGGTAAAGTTATAGAGCGGTTGGAGAAATGGTATAATGTGAAAATTCAAATTGAAGATAATGTATTGGAATCTTATCGATTTACGGCAACGTTTCATGACGAAAGTATAGAGAATGTGTTAAGGTTGCTTTGTTTGTCTTCTCCTATGGAGTATGAGGTTTTATCATTAAAAAGTATTAGGCCTGAAAGTAGCCATAAAATAATATTGAAATCTAAAAATAAATAGTAACTAACTACATGGTTGTTATGGTTTAAATCAAGTTTGGTTTAGGCTTAACAGTCAGAAATATTAACAATTAACTTAACTCCATATTAAAATTATGAAAAAACAAGTTACTCAACGGGAAGGCTATAATTCTTTTAGGCCGTATGCGGCGTTTTTTAGCATGAAACTGATAGTGTTTTTTATCTGTTTCTCATCATTTGGTGTTAACCCCACAAGTTCGTATTCTCAAAACACGAGGTTAACAGTAGATATGAAGAATAAACCCATTAGGGAGGTGCTTCAGAAAATACAAAAAGAGAGTGATTTTTTCTTTCTGTATAACAATAATCTAATTGATGTTGAGAAAAATGTAGACATCAAGGTGCGTAAAGAGAAAATAAAAGATATACTCAAATTACTCTTCAAGGATGATAAAGTTGCTTATTCTGTTAATGGTAAACAGATTGTTTTATCTCCTAAGCAAGTTGTTAAGAAGGTATCAGAAAATTTTCAAAGTCAAGTTTCAGGTACTGTTGTAGATGAATTTGGAATGCCGTTACCAGGTGTTTCTGTTGCATTAAAAGGTACAAATAAAGGTGTTTTAACCGATTTTGATGGAAAATTTTCAATACAAGCAACAGCAACGAGTACTTTAGTTTTATCTTATGTTGGGATGGAAACTCAAGAAATTGTTGTTGGAAATCAAACAACACTTAATGTTATCATGTTAGCCGATGAAGTTGGTTTAGATGAAGTCGTGGTTATTGGGTATGGTACCGTTAAAAGAAGTGATTTAACAGGTTCTGTGGCTAGTTTTAATGCCGAAAAGGTAGAACAAATTCCAAATGTATCGGTTATCCAAGCCTTACAAGGTACTGTGGCTGGTTTAAATGTTGGAGCTGTAGATGCAGCAGGTGAAAACCCTTCATTGTCGGTGAGAGGGCAAACGTCTCTTACTTCAGGAGCAGCTGCCAATGCGCCATTAATTGTCGTAGATGGGATTATTTACAGAGGTAGTTTAATTGACCTTAATAAAAATGATATTGAATCTATTGATGTGCTTAAGGATGCCAGTTCTGCTGCTATTTATGGATCTCAAGCAGCTAACGGTGTTATTTTAATTACCACTAAAAAAGGTAAAGTAATAGGTAAGCCAGTTATTAGTTACGCTGCGAGTTATACCGTGCAAACTCCTACAGGTAATGCTCTAGAGCCTATGGAGTCTACAGAATTAAAAGAATTTTTAGCTGATGCTTACCCAGGACAAGATGTTAGAGCATTACTTGGAACACAAGAAATGAAGGATGGTTATGATAGTGATTCTAACAACGGTTTATGGGATATTATAACAGGAGATGGTTATATTAATACACATAATATAAGTGTTAGAGGGCGTTCTGAAGATTTTAGATATTTCTTCTCAGGAGGTCTTACTGATGTAAAAGGCTTTGTAGTTAACGATACCTATAAAAAAGTTAATTATCGTATGAACTTGGAAGCTGATATTAATGATTATATCAATGTAGGTACTGAAACTTTTGTTACAAGTAGTGATTATTCTGGTGTTGCCCCTAGGTCAGATTTATCTTCTTTGGTTTTGCCTTGGACTCCGGTTTATGAGGAAGATGGAGTGACTCCAAGAGAAATTCTTCAAAATACTTGGACTAATCCATTATTAGATTTAGAAACTCTTGATGATGATAAACGATTAAATCTATTTGCTAACATCCACATGGATGTTAAATTACCAATCGATGGTTTAAAATATCGAGTAAATTTTTCTCAAAATTATAGAACTACCAATCATGATAATTTCAACCCTAATGGATCTAATAACCTAGGTACTGCTTATAAAAACTCAACTATTAATTACAGTTGGACTCTTGATAATATTCTTAGTTATAATAAGACATTTAATGATGTACATAGTATAAGTGGAACATTTGTTTATGGTGTAGAAGAGGTGAATTCGTCATCTACAAATGCAAATGCTACAGATTTTGTTAATCAATCTCTAGGATATAATAGGTTACAAGCAGGTAATGCAGAGCTTAATAGTGTTAGCTCAGGTAAATCAAGATCTAATAGTTTATATACCATGGGGCGTTTGCAATATAACTATGATGATAAATATATGCTGACTGGTACTGTGAGACGTGACGGATTTTCAGGTTTCGGTTCCGAAACAAAAACAGGTGTTTTTCCATCTGTTGGTTTTGGTTGGGCGATAAGTGAAGAAGGTTTTATGGGAAGTAGCTCAAATTGGATGAACTACTTAAAACTTAGAGGGTCTTACGGAGCAACAGGAAGACGAGCAGTAAACAGTTATCAAACCTTAGCACAGGTTGCTTCTGGTAATAGTTATGTTTTTGGCGATGGTGGTTCTACAGTAATAGGTCAAGATATTTCATCCTTAGCAAATAATGATCTAGGTTGGGAAACCACCACAGGGTTAAATGTAGGTTTGGATTTTGCGTTTTTAAATTCAAGATTAAGAGGTAACGTTGAGTATTACGACAATAATACAAAAGACATACTATATGCTATTCAAATACCTTATGCTACTGGTTTTACTAGTGTTAATACAAACATAGGTAAATTTGCTAATCATGGATTAGAAGTGTCGTTGACAGGTAAAGTTATTGATACCAAAGATTTTAAATGGGAATCTTCAGTTAACTTCTCAAGAAATAGAAATGAAGTGGTCTCTATTTTAGGAGCAGATGAGGATGGAGATGGTGTAGAAGATGATTTGGTGAATAATAGATTATTTATAGGGTCGCCAACTGGAGTAATTTACGATTATGAAATTCTTGGGATTTGGCAACAAGCAGATGCCGATGCAGGACTTATTCCAGATAGATTTGCTGTTGGACAATATAAGATTGCAGATTTAGATGATAGTGGAGATTATTCTTCAATAAATGATAAAAAAGTGTTAGGGTATACAGATCCAGGTTATCGTATGGGGTTTGCTAATACATTTACCTATAAACAATTTAGCTTATATACGTTTGTAAATACCATACAAGGTGGTAAAGATTATTACTACGGTACAGATGCGTTAATTTTTGGAGCAGCTAACACTGCAAGTGACCGTTACTATAGTCAAAACGTACCTAAAGGTGCTTGGGACTACTGGACACCAAATAATCCAGATGCTAGATTTAGAACGCTAGAAGGACCTGGAACTTATGAGCCTAACCAGTATTTACAACGTAACTTTGTGCGCATTCAAGATATTAGTCTAACGTATAGATTCAAAAAGAGCATACTAGACAAAATTGGATTTAGTAACCTTAAAGTGTTTTTGAGCGGTAAAAATATTGCAACGTTTACTAAGTGGAGAGGCTGGGACCCAGAAACAGGGCAAGGTTTTTCTTCAGGAACCCCTTTGATGGCGAATTATACTTTAGGTCTTAATGTTGAATTTTAAAATAAAAAAAAAGATTATGAAAACTAATAAATATTTAATTTTAGCATCAGCATTCTTTTTTAGTATTGTTTCTTGTGATGAGGAAGAGTGGTTAAAAGAAGAAGCTTATGGCTTTTACAGCGCAGATAATTCTTACGTGACAGAAGATCAGTTTAATGCGGCTGTAACTAAAATATATCAGGAAACAGACCAATATAGCTCATGGAGTAATAATGCTAATTTCTTTATTTCGTTATATACTTCGGATATTGCTTTTGGAGCTAACCGTCAAAATATAAACCTTAACAACTACGGTGCTGCATTGGTACCAGGCAATGCTCATGTTAGAACTAATTGGCAACGTTACTATGCTGTTATAGCTAATACTAATACTGTATTGGGTAGAATTGATTTAGAGGGTACGGAATTTACCTCTGAAGCAAAACGTACTGCATTAAAAGCGGAAGCTTCTTTTTTTAGAGGTTATTTGTATAACTATTTAGCAACCCAATTTGGGGGTGTGCCTTTAGTACTTGAAGAAGTTACTTCTGCTAAAAGAGATTTTGTTAGAGCGACACAAGCTGAAGTTTATGCACAGTGTATTATAGATTTAGAATATGCTGCTGCTAACCTTCCAGATGTTACAGAGCTTGGTGACGAAGTTAGATTGACTAAAGCTGCTGCTAATCACTTATTAACTGAACTATATATAACAGTTGGAGAATATGATAAGGCAATTGCTAGTGCTACAGCCGTTATAGATCATCCTAGTTATAAATTGATGACACAACGTTTTGGGTCACGTATGAATGAGCCTGGCGATGTGTATTGGGATATGTTTCGTAGAGGAAATCAAAACCGTAGTTCAGGAAATACAGAAGCTATATGGGTAGCACAGTTTGAGTACTTAGTACCTGGAGGTGGTAACGGGAGTACTATTACTCAGTTTTTAGGCCCTGGATATTATAATATACAAGGTCCAGATGGAGGTAATTTATTTTTAGGCCCAACGACTCAAAATGGTGGTCGTGGTATTAGTTGGTTTTCACCATCAGATTATATGTTAGAAGATGTTTGGGAAGATAGTCCAGGAGATATGCGTAACTCTGAAACTAATATTATTAGAGATCTTGTCGCTGATAATCCGAATTCACCTTATTTTGGACAAAAGATGGTAGAAAACAACCTGATTTCTAATGATAATCGTCTTAGTAAATTATGGTCTGCTATTTTTTCTAAAACTACCGTTGCAAATAATTTTCCAGAAGAATTATTTGTAGATGCATCTACTGGAGAAGTTACAAGAAATGCATCTTCTACATTCAGGGATCATTACCATATGCGTTTAGCTGAAACTTATTTATTGCGTGCAGAAGCTTATTTAATGGATAATAAACCAGATTTGGCTGCTATCGATATTAATAAAGTAAGAGATAGAGCTAATGCGCCTTTGATTTCTGCTGGAGATGTTGATATTGATTTTATTTTAGATGAACGCGCTAGAGAGTTATGTTTTGAAGAGTTTAGAACATTAACACTTAAGCGTACAGGTAAATTGATTGAGCGTGTAAGAGCAAATAATCCTTGGTATAATGGTAAATTTAGTCCAGAGCTTTCTACTATAGATGATTATCATAACTTATGGCCTATACCGTCACAAGAAATTGAAAGAAATTCAGAAGCTGTTTTAGAGCAGAATCCTGGATATGCGAATTAGAACAACGAGTATTTAAAAGATTTAAACTTTAAAAATTTGAGTAGGGGTATTTATTCCTGCTCAAATTTTGTAATTATAACAAATAAGTAGAAAAAGGATGAATTATCTTTTTTTATTTTAAACAAAAGGGATACGACAATTAAACCACTGCAAAGATTAAAAAAATGAAAAAATTACTACTATTGACCATGTTGTTAGCGGGTACGCTTAGCATAGTAAGTTGCAATCAAAATGAAACTTCCAAAGGTGTACCCAGAGAGAAAATTAATTTTGATTTCGATTGGAAGTTTTCCAAAGGAGATTTTCCTGCGGCAGCTAAAAATGAATTTGATGATGCGTCATGGGAGCAAATTAATGT
This sequence comes from Algibacter lectus, assembly GCF_900112395.1. GTDB lineage: Bacteria > Bacteroidota > Bacteroidia > Flavobacteriales > Flavobacteriaceae > Algibacter > Algibacter lectus. Next base: position 200,401 of record NZ_FOLN01000001.1, on the reverse strand, counting down.
GCCACATGATTGGAGTATTAAAGGCCCGTTTTTAAAAACAAATCCAGCAGGTAATGTGGGAGCTTATGCGCCAGGCGGTATTGGTTGGTATAGAAAATCGTTTACATTAGATAAAGCAGATGCAAATTCAAAAGTGAGTGTTGAATTTGGAGGTGTTTACATGAAGAGTGAAATGTGGATTAATGGACATTATTTAGGGATTCGTCCTTATGGTTACATCAGTTTTAATTACGATTTAACACCGTATTTAAATTTTCAAGGTAAAAACACTATTGCTGTTCGTGTTAATAATTCTAAAGAACCAAGTGCACGTTGGTTTACAGGCTCTGGTATTTACAGGCATGTTTGGTTAGTTAAAACAAAGAAATTACATATTGACCGCTACGGTGTTTATGTGACTACAAAATCGCTTAAAAGTAACGAAGCCGAAATTGAGGTGAAAACGTCAATTAAAAATGAAGAATTAGAGTCTAAAGATTATGTTTTAGTTAATGAAATTTATTCTTCAGAAAATGTACTTCTATCAACACAAGAAACAACTGCTACATTAGATAGTAATAAAGGAGAAGATATTGTTCAGAATATTACAGTAAGTAATCCAGAATTATGGTCTCCTGAAACACCTTATTTATATACGGTAAAAACAAAAGTAATGTCGGGTAATGAGCTTGTCGATGTTGTTGAAACCAATATGGGAATTCGTGATTTTAGCTTTTCTGCTGATAATGGTTTTACATTAAACGGGAAAAATATTAAGTTAAAAGGCGTAAATAATCATAGTGATTTAGGGGCTTTAGGGGCTGCTATTAATGATCGTGTTTTAGAGCGTCGATTAGAAATTTTAAAAGAAATGGGATGTAATGCCATCCGTACGGCTCACAATCCTCCAAGTGCTACATTGTTAGATTTATGTGATAAAATGGGCTTTATGGTTATGGATGAAGCTTTTGATGAGTGGATTGAATCTTGGCCTTTTGGAAATAAAGTTAAAGAAGGAAAAGCAAAATATGGTTACCATTTATATTTTGATGAATGGGCAGAAAAAGATCTTACAGAATTAATTCAAAGAGATAGAAATCACCCATCCATAATTCTTTGGAGTGTTGGTAACGAAATTCCAGATGCTTGTTTTGTAGAAGGTACCGAACGTCTTAAAAATTTAATGCGTATTGTAAAAGAAAATGATGATACTAGACCAATAACTTGTGGAATTACGCACATGCACTTAGCCAACGAAAGTGGTTTTGCTAGTCAATTAGATATTACCGGTTATAACGGCGGTGGCGGATCTGTTTTTATGTATGAAAAAGATCATGAAACTTATCCAGAACGTAAATTTGTTGCAACCGAAGTGCCACATACTTTTCAAACACGTGGTGAATATCAATCACAATCTTGGTACAGAGGTGCTAATCCTTTAGGAGGTATCATGAAAGTGCCAAACTATTCAGATGAAGAAGTTTTTGGAGATATCAGTAAATATTACAGCTCGTCTTATGATAATTCTATAGTGAGAATTAACGCTAGAGATTCTTGGAGAATGACTAGAGATTTCTCTTTTATGTCTGGTGAATTTAGATGGACCGGATTCGATTATCTTGGTGAATCTATGTTTGGATGGCCTGCAAAATTATTCAACTTCGGAGTTGTTGATATGTGCGGTTTTCCTAAGGATACTTACTATTTTTATCAAAGTCAATGGGTAGAAGAACCAATGGTTCATATTCTGCCACATTGGAACTGGAAAGGTAAAGAAGGTGTTAAAATACCTGTAGTTGCTTATTCTAATTGCGATAGTGTAGAGCTGTTTTTAAATGGCAAATCTTTAGGTGTAAAAAGCATGAAAGATACTATGGATGTTGTATGGCAAGTGCCTTATGAGGCTGGCGTACTAGAGGCTAAAGGTATTAATAACGGAAAAGTAGTTTCAAATAAAGTTATTGAAACAGCAGGTGATGCTAATAAAATTGAATTGTTGGCAGATCGCGATGTTATAAACACAGGAGGTACAGATGTGGTACATATTGAGGTGAATATTTTAGATGCAGAAGGACGTTTTGTTCCAAAAGCGTTAAACGATATCACGTTTAATGTTGAAGGTGAAGCTACTATTTTAGCAGTTGATAATGGAGATCCAAAAAGTGAAGAGTCTTTCGTTGGAAATAAAAGATCTGCTTTTAACGGGAAGTGTTTAGTCATTTTAAAAACAACTAAAAAAGCAGGAGATATTAAGTTAACTGCAACTTCAAAAGGATTAGAAGGCGCAACAATTCAAGTGAGTTCAAAATAAATTTGATTTTAAGTTATGATATATAAACAAAGGAATATAAATTTAAGTAAAGCCATACTTGTTTGTTTGGGATTACTTGTTTTTTCGCCTCAAGCTATTTTTGGACAATCAACGTCTATTAATTCGCAAAGTGAGTTTCAAAATAAATTATGGTACACATCGCCTGCTAAAGAGTGGATGGAAGCATTACCTGTTGGAAACGGCAGGTTAGGCGCTATGGTTTATGGCGGTGTGGAGAAGGAGCAAATTCAATTGAATGAAGAGTCGGTTTGGGCCGGCCCACCAATTCCAACAGGGAAACCTGGAGCATGGACTTCTATTGATGAGGCTAGACAGCTTATTTTTGATGGTGAATATGCTAAGGCGAATTCATTGGTTCAGGATAATGTTTTGGATAGACGTATTGCGCCAAGAAGTTATCAAACACTGGGGGAACTTAATCTTGAGTTTAATCTAGAAGGGGCGTCTCAAAATTATAAAAGAGAACTTAATTTAGATCATGCTATTGCAAAAACAACTTTTACGGCAAACGGTGTAAACTATGTGAGAGAAGTTTTTTCAACGCCAATAGATCAAGTTATTGTCGTGTTGCTGACAGCCGATAAACCGAATTCTATTTCTTTAGATTTAAGCTTAGATAGACCTGCAGATTTTGAAGTGGCTAGTTTAGGTAAAAACAAAATTAAAATGTGGGGGCAAGCCAGCCATAAAGGAAAACACCTAGGGGTTAAGTACGAAACCCAAGTGATGGCGGTTCCAAAAGGCGGAAAATTAACATCAGCAAATGGTGTTATTTCAATTGAAAAAGCAACGTCTGTAAAACTTTTAGTTTCAGCAGTAACCGATTATAATCGTAACGATCCTTTTTCGCCTTTAACGCATAATTTAGGAAGTGAAAATGCTAAAGATCTTAAAGCGGCAAATAAAAAATCGATAAAGAAATTAGTGTCGGATCATATTGCTGAATATCAAAGACTTTTTAATAGAGTGTCAATTGAATTAGGGAATTCTGAGTTAGATAAATTACCAACAAATGAGCGTTTAGAAGCTGTTAAAAAAGGTGCTGACGATCCTGGATTATTCGAAATCTATTTTCAATATGGTCGTTATTTATTAATATCGTCATCTAGAGAAGGCTCGCTACCTGCAAATTTACAAGGTATTTGGAATAATCATTTAATTGCACCTTGGAATGGAGATTACCATACCAATATTAATATGCAAATGAATTACTGGCCAGCAGAAATAACAAACCTTTCTGAATGTCATGAACCATTTTTTAGCTTTATAGAGTCCTTAGTACCTTCTGGTCAAAAAACAGCAAAAGAAATTTATAATAATGATGGTTTTGTGGTGCACCATACTACAGATGTTTGGCATTGGACTGTGCCAATTGGGCGAGTTGGTTATGGCATGTGGCCTATGGGCGGTGCTTGGGCAACTGGGCATTTTATGGAGCATTACAAATACACGGGTGATAAACAATTTTTAGCCGATCGTGCTTATCCAATTATTAAAGAGTCTTGTAAATTTCTTTTAGATTGGTTAACTATCGATCCAAGATCGGGTAAATTAGTTTCAGGGCCTTCAACATCACCAGAAAATAAGTTTTATCCTCCTAATAATACAGATGGTAAACATGTGAATTTAGGAATGGGGAATGCTATGGATCAAGAGATTATTTACGAAAGTTTTACAAACCTTTTAGATGCAGCCAAAGATCTTGGAATAGAGGATGATTTTACGAAAAAAGTAGAAGTGGCATTAGGAAACTTAGCCTTACCGAAAATTGGTTCGGATGGTCGATTAATGGAATGGTCTCAAGAATTTGAGGAGGTCGATGCTGGTCACAGACACTTAAGTCATTTATATGGTTTGTATCCAGGAAATCAATTTAATAAAAAAGACACACCGTATTATATCGATGCTATTTACAGAAGTATCAATCATAGATTGGCAAACGGTGGTGGACATACAGGATGGAGTAGAGCGTGGATTATTAATTTTTATGCACGTTTATGGGATGCCGATAAAGCATACGAAAATGTAAAGGCATTGTTGCAAAAATCAACGGCTGAAAACTTATTCGATTATCACCCACCTTTTCAAATTGATGGAAACTTTGGAGGAACGGCAGGTATAGCAGAAATGTTATTGCAGAGTCATACAAAAACCGACGAAGGTCATGTGATTTTAAATTTACTTCCGGCCTTGCCATCGGCATGGAAATCTGGGAATATTACTGGGTTAATTGCTAGAAGTGGTTTTCAAGTTGATTTAGATTGGGAGAACGGGATGTTAAAATCTACGACTATTTTCTCTAAAAATGGCGGACATTGCAAAGTGCAACTTGGAGACATGGCTGTCGATTTAGTTTTAGCAGCAGGTGAAACACATGTTTTAAATAATACATTAAAATAATTATAAATGAAATTTTTAAAACTATTTATTATAACAGCGGTTTTGTCGCAGGTTGTTTTGGGATGTAAAAGTGAATCCATCTCTGAAAAATCTACAAGTGCTGTTAATACAATATGGTACGATTCTCCCGCTAAAATTTGGACGGATGCTTTTCCTATTGGTAACGGAAAACTTGCAGCCATGTCTTTTGGAGGTACCGATGTTGCGCGGTTTCAGTTAAATGAAGAAAGTTTGTGGGCAGGTGTTCCTGAAAATCCATATGCTGAAGGTTTTCGTGAAAAACTAACCACGGTTCAGAATTTAATTTTGGAAGGTAAAAGTATGGAAGCTAACGATTACGGTTTGGAATATTTAACCGCTGGACCTGCTTCCTTTAGGTCTTATGAACCTTTGGGTGATTTGTTAATTGACTTCGGAAGTAAAGAAGACGTGGCTAATTATAGAAGGGAATTGGATATGTCTACTGGCTTATCTAAAGTTACCTATGAAATTAATGGATCTACCATAACTCAAGAATCTTTTATTTCAGCAATCGATAATGTATTGTGCATTCGTATTTCAACAAATGGGGATAAAAAATTAAACTGTAGTATTGGGTTAGAGCGTCCAAAAGATGTTAAAATTTCTGCTACAGCAGATGGATTTATTCATATGGATGGTCAAATTGTTGATGTGGAATACCCTGATGCAAAAGATGAGAATGCAGGTGGTTCTGGTAAAGGTGGTGCTCACATGAGTTTTGCGGCACGACTTTCTACAGCTATTGAAGGTGGTACTATTACTGCCGAAAATGATAAGTTAAAAGTAAGCGGTGCTAATGAAATTGTTTTAAAATATACAGCAGCAACCGATTATAATTTAGAAATATTAAATTTTGACCCAAGTATAAATCCGAAAGAGAAGGCTGAAAACGTTTTAGCTACTGCTTTAAGTAAAACCTGGGATGAAATAAAAGGAGCGCATACTAAAGAACATGCAGCGATGTTTAATAGAGTTAGCCTAGAACTGGGAGACTCAGCCTTAGATTCTTTATCTATGGATGTTCGTTTAAAAGCTTACAAAGCAAACCCTAACGATGCGGGATTAGAAGCGCATTTGTTTCAGTTTGGTAGGTATTTATTAATGGGAAGTTCGCGTTCAAACTCTGTACTTCCTGCAAATTTACAAGGAAAATGGAGTGAGCGTATGTGGGCGCCATGGGAAGCAGATTATCATTTAAATGTGAATTTGCAAATGAATTATTGGTCGGCAGATGTGGCTAATGTTTCAGAAACTATGGATCCATTAATTTCATGGTTTAAAAAAATTACTGAAGCAAGTAGGCCTTATGCTAAATCCATGTATGGCTCTAATGGGTGGTTTTCTCATCATGCTTCAAATCCGTTTGGGCGGGTAACGCCTTCGGCTTCCACCTTGTCATCTCAATTTAATAATGGCGTTTTAGATGCTTTGCCAGGCGCATGGATGGTGATGAATTTATGGGATCATTATGAATATACACAAGATGAGGTTTTCTTAAAAGAAGAATTATACCCCATGTTATCTGGAGCTAGTGAGTTTATTTTAGACGTTATGGTTCAGGATAAAAATGGCGTACTTCATTTTTTACCATCATCTTCACCCGAAAATCAATATTTAGACTTGGAGTCTAATAAAATGCTTCGTATTACTTCAACGTCAACCTATCATTTATCTATTATAAAAGCTGTTTTTAAAGCCACTCAAGAAGCTGCAGCTATTATGAAGATAGATGATGCTATCCAAAAGCGTATTGTTGAAGCTCAAAAAGCATTACCTGATTTTCCTGTTTCTAAAAAAAATGGAAGAATGATGGAGTGGAGAGAAGATTTAAAAGAGAAAGAACCAGGTCATAGACACCTTTCTCATATGCTAGGTGTACACCCATTCTCTTTAATAACAGAGGAAACACCAGAATTATTTGAAGCTGTAAGAAAGAGTTTAGAGTGGAGAGAAAAGAACGGACAAGGTGGTATGGGCTGGGCTTATGCGCACGGTTTGTTAATGCATGCTAGATTATTAGAAGGGGAGAAAGCACATAAAAACTTAGTGACTTTATTGAGTAGAGGTCGTAAAAATAGTTTAATGAATACCATTGGACCGTTCCAAATAGATGGTAATTTAGGCGCAACGGCTGGGGTTTCAGAAATGTTAATTCAGAGTCATTTAAAAGATGATAAAGGGAATTTTATTCTTCATCTGTTACCTGCAATTCCTAAGCAATGGTCTCAAGGAAAAGTTACCGGTTTACATGCTAGAGGTAATTTTGAATTGGATATGGATTGGAGTAAAGAGAAGCTAGTGGTTAATATCAGTTCGGAAAAAGGAGGTTCTTGTAAAGTGAGAGCGTTAGGCCAGATTACGGATGTGGTCTTAAAGCCTGGAGAACAAAGAGAATTAATTTTTTAGATGAAAGTCAATAAATTAATTTTATAATATAATTTAAAAGAGGCAGTGCTACTGAAGGGTTAAACCTCATAGTTTGCCTCTTTTTTTTGTTAATAGTATGGAACGCATTGTAAGTTTAATTAAATAAATTAGTACAACAATAAATGAAAAAAACACTAAATATTGGAGTAACTCTATTTGTTATAATGAGTTGCTTTTCCGTCAGGTCGATTGCACAAAATAATAAGCAAGCGGACTCGAATATTTCAGAAAAAGTAGAGCGGCTGGTTGGTAAAATGACCTTGGATGAAAAAATAGCAGAACTCACTCAAGATGCTCCTGCTAACGATAGGTTAGGGATTCCTTTTATGAAATTTGGTGAAGGTTTACACGGATTGTGGGTTGATGGGGTTACGGTTTATCCACAAGCTTTAGCTTTAGGGTCTACATGGGAGCCGGAGCTTGTTAAAAAAATGGCTGAGCAAACGGCATTAGAAGCCCGTGCTTTAAATATTACTCATATTTATTCTCCTAATTTAGATGTGATTTCTGGAGATGCTAGATACGGTAGAGTAGAGGAATCTTATGGTGAAGATCCTTATTTGGTTTCTAGAATGGGTGTTGCTTTTATACAAGGTATGCAAGGTATGGGAAATGAGCGTTTCGATAAAAACCATGTGATGTCTACCGCAAAGCATTATGTGGGTTATCCAGAAAACCGACGTGGTATTAACGGTGGGTTTAGCGATATGTCGGAGCGCAGATTGCGCGAGGTTTTCCTTCCGCCTTTTGAGGCTGCTGTAAAAGAAGCGCAGATAGGAAGTATTATGCCGGGGCATCAGGATTTTAATGGTGTACCATGCCATATGAATTCTTGGTTATTGAATGATGTTTTAAGAGATGAATTAGGTTTTGATGGTTTTGTAGTTTCCGATAATAATGATGTTAGTCGTTTGCAAACCATGCATTTTATTCCAGAAACAAGAGTAGAAGCAGCTTTGTTAGCTTTAAAAGCTGGGGTGGATATGGATTTAGCCTTAGGTAAGATTCGAGAGCAATTAAGTTATCATTCTACCATTTTAAAAGATACGTTGACAAAAAATCCTGCGCTTGTAAAATATGTTGATACGGCGGTATCACGCGTTTTAGCAGCAAAATATAAATTAGGTTTATTCGATTCGGAACCTAAGGCTGTAAAAAAAGATACTATTGTAAGTAAAAAAGAACATCAAGATTATGCTTATGAAATGGCTAAAAAAGCTATTGTTTTATTAAAAAATGATAATAACTTACTGCCGCTTGATCTTAAAAATATTAAGTCGTTGGCCGTTATTGGGCCAAATGCTACCGAAAAACGACCTGTAGAATATAGTAGTTATGCTTTATTGGGCGGGTATTCTGGACTGCCACCATATTATGTTTCAGTTTTGGATGGTCTTAAAGCTAAAACGAAAGGTAATATTGAAATTAACTATGCTCAAGGTTGTGACTTAACTGGAGATTCTAAAGCAGGATTTTCCGAAGCTATTGATGCGGCTAACAATTCAGATGCTGTTGTGCTTGTTGTTGGTGGTTCTCGTAGAACTGGTGGTGAAGGTGTAGATCGTTCAGGTCTTGATTTATTAGGTGTTCAAAATGAATTGGTAGAGGCTATTCAGAAAACAGGAAAGCCGGTTATTGTGGTTCTAATAAATGGGCGTCCATTATCTATAAATTATATAGCTGAAAATATTCCTGCGGTATTAGAAACGTGGTATTTGGGTATGCGATCTGGGGATGCTATTGCGGATGCTATTTTTGGAGATGTTAATCCTGGTGGGAAATTAACCGTATCATTTCCGCGTTCTGTGGGGCAAATTCCTGTAACCTATTTAGAGCGTCCAGATTTTGTGGGTTCGGGTAAAGGGCGTTATAAATACACCGATAAATCACCTTTATATCCTTTTGGATTTGGTTTAAGTTATACAACATTTCAGTACTCTGAATTAAAATTAGAAGACCTTAGTATTGCTCCAGATGGATCTACTACGGTTTCAGTAAATGTCACAAATACGGGTGATAAATTTGGAGATGAGGTGGTTCAACTGTATGTTCGTGATGATTATGCTTCTGTTGGACGTTACTTGAAAATGTTAAAAGGCTTTAAACGTATTAGTCTAAAGCCTAATGAAACAAAAACAGTAAGCTTTAAACTCGGTTTTGATGAGTTAAATATTTTAAATCAACGCATGAAAAAGGTGGTTGAACCTGGTACGTTTACTATTTCTGTTGGAGCATCTTCATTAGAAAAAGATTTAAAGAAAATTAAACTTACTGTTAGAATATAATAAGTTAACTTTATTAATATTTAATTGAAAAAGCGGATAAAATAAGGTATGAACATAACTTGCTGTCTTATTTTGTTTAACCTAAGGAACTTACTAATACCCTGAGAAAATCATACTCGTGACCATTTTATTATTTAAGGTTTAAAAAGGTTTATTATCAATTAACTTTATAAGAGGACTGAAATAGTATCTAGTTTTGATAAAATAGAGGTGATATCTTACCTGTTAAAGTGTTAGTTTTATAAAAAATATCGAAAATTAACAAAAAATGAAAAACAAAACTATTTTATTAATAACACTTTTATACGGTGTTTTTATCTACGGTCAAGATGTTGTATGCGGAACGATATTTAATGAAACTTTTGATGTTGATGGCGCTATAGCTAGTCATTGGGAAGAGTATAACACGTCTGGGAGAGTCACTGTAGAAGGTGGCAGGCTAAAGTTTAACCATAATATAGAGATGCCTTCAGCATTCCGTAATTTTAGTCCTACATCTAGTAATTCTACTTTTTCTTTTGATGTATCTGCTACGCGGGCCTCTGTTAATTGTCAAGTACATTTAGTTTCATCTTCAGGTAAATATTTATCAAGTGTTGCCTTAGGTATTGGAACTGCTAATATTAAACATGCAACTTCAATGGAAGATGGAGTTCCTAGTGGTTTTGTAGCTAGTGACCCTGCGGTAGGTTTTCCATCAAACAAAAATTTTACAATTTCTACTAAAATTGACTTTGCATCAAAAAAAGTCGATTTTTATAGTAATGGAGAATTGATGACAGCTGATGTTCCTTTTTTAGAAGATGCTGAAGATATTTCTAAAATTGATATTCAGTTGCTTTTTATGTATAATAATAATGGTCAGTTCTATTTTGATAATATTTCTTTGTTTGACGGTGAAGAAAATCGTTTGCTTTTAATAAGTAATGTAGCCGCCGCAGAAAGTTTATTAAGTTCTGCATCTATCGGTACTATTTACAATCAATATACACAATCTGCTGTAGATGATTTTCAGTTGGCTGTTGATAATGCCAATCTAGTAGCTGCTAATTGTGATGCCGCTTCTAGTGTTATAGATACTGCTATTCTAGAGCTTCAAACAGCACAAGATATTTTTGCAACTACTAGGGTAAATGATCCTGTTCTTAAAATGTACAATGGGTATGGTTTTTCGGGTGCAGAGCACGACATTTATTGTGGCTACTATAATGGAGGATTAGGTGAATACGAGGATTGGGCTGTTTCATTTAAGTTAGAGCAAGGATATATGGCTACTTTTGCTCAAGATATTAATGGGTTAGGCTTTAGCAAAGTATATATTGCTCAGGATCATGCTTTAGAAATTAATTTGCCTGATGATTTGCAAGGTACTATTTCATTCATACGTGTGAGCCCTTGGTATCCTGTAGGTAAAAAAGGAAGCTTAGGAGATGTGAAATGGACGAGTCAAGATAATTATAACTCCACCTGGTATTATAATTGGGGCTTAGGAATGACTAATCAGAGTTCAGATGCGCAATTTGTTCCCATGGCTTGGAGTAAGGGAGATAATTATACATCGATCGAAAGTATGAAAACGGTTGGAGAGAATATGACTAGGAATCATATCATGGCATTTAATGAACCAGATAACTCAGGACAATCAAATTTAACGGTAGAACAAGCTTTAGAGGCTTATCCAAAACTATTGGCCTCTGGTCTTAGAATAGGTGCTCCTGGTGTTGAGAATATACAATATAGTACAACAAAAGATTTTTTTAATGACGGGGCTTGGATTCAAGAATTTATGGATTCTTGCGTAACACGTGGTTATCGTGTTGATTTTATTCCAGCTCATGACTATGTACGTCGTTCAAAGGCTTCATTTATAGAACGATTCAAAGCACTTCATGATCGATATAATCTTCCAATATGGGTGACAGAATATAACTATGGTAATCCAAACATGGGATCTGCTAATCTTACAGTAGAAAAGGGATATGCTAATATAAAAGGCTTGACAGAAGCTCTTGAAGAAACTGATTTTATAGAGCGTTATAATTGGTATTATTTCTTTGGTGCAAATTCTGGTATTGGAGGTGTGACAGGTGGAGAACTGAATATAACTGGAGAATTCTATCGAGATTTAGAATCACCAGCGCCCTCATACATTCAAGAAGAATATAGACAAGTTACTTTAGGTGTACATGAGTTTGATGAAAATAATAATATATTAATTTATCCTAATCCAGCAACAACTACTTTTATTAATGTCGATTATGAACAACTCTCCCTATCAAATGATATGGTTATTAAAATATTTGATAGTTCAGGAAAAGAATTAATAAAAAGAAAAGGAGCGGTTAGGCAAATAGATATTTCTGGTCTGAGTAGTGGTTTATATCTGCTTGAGATAATTTCTGAAAATTTTAATGAAACAAAAAAAATTGTAATTAAATAAAGGTATGGCCGTGAACACTAATAATTGATAGTTTTTTGTAAAAAGAAGATATTTAAGGCTTGAACATTGTTGTTGTTGTAAGGTACAAGAAGATTATAAAGCGGATGGTATAGCAAGCCTTTGAAAAGGTAATTGGCATTGAGGTAAAAGTACTTTTAAGTCCATATAATTAGAGCGGGCATATGTAGTAGTTATTTTCTATTACATATATCCGCTCTTTTTTTTGTTAAAAATACTAAACAGAATTACTTCACGTCTTTCACAGCCAAATTAAGTTGGTTGCCGCTTTCGTCTATGGTTTCAAAACTAAGTTGTGCTGTTTTTTCGTTTTCGGGTGGGGCTATTTTAATCAATAGGAAACCTCCTGTTGGGTCTTCTTGTATGTAAGGCTGTTTTATTAGTCCTAAAGGGTCTGTAGAGCCTACATCACCCGGTTTTCTTCCTGGTCTGGAGTTTTGTCCGTTAATGGTTCCTGTACTAAATTCTTCAAAACCTGCTGGGTGAATGGAATGGTATTGCCAATGGCGATCTCCTGTAATAATATAAAAGTTTTTGTCAATATTATTTTTTTTCAACCAATGGAAAAAGGCATCGCGTTCTTGTTGGAAACCACCATAACTCACGTGATTATCGTGTTTAGAAGCATCATCTGGGCCAACCAAAGGCGAGGCAACAATAAACAGTTTAAACGTTGCTGTGCTTTCTAATAGCGATTGTTTAATCCACTTAAGTTGTGCTTTTCCCCAAATAGATTTATGCGGACCATCCGGAATTGTATTGGTATCTCTATAGTCTCTGCCTTCGGGCATCCATATTTGCAAATGTTTATTTATTTGTCTAGTACGGAAGGTTACCGGGTTTTCATCTTCCGGTGCGGCTACAGGTGTTTGTTCTAAAAAAGTGGCTCTCGCTAAGCTTGGTGATGGGGCTTTACCATTTTCTTCGTTGTCGCTATCGTTATACCTGTATTCATGATCGTCTTTCATGAAATAGACTGGTACTTCGTTTAGAAAATTATACATACGAGGCATAGCCATTTGGCGGTGCCATTTCGCTCGTAATTCGGTTTGTGTTTTTGCGATGCCTTTATTTGGATAGTCATAATATACGGTATCTCCGGTTTGGACCCAAAATACAGGTTTTGTTTTTTGCATGGCAGCCAATGCGGGAAATCCTAGTTTTCTGTCTTCACCTTGGGCGGCTCTACTTTTTTCTTTTGCTCTTAAGGCACCACCTCCAAGAAAAAACTTTCCTAAGTTCATACAAGAGGTTACAACAAAAGAAACTGGTTTTTCTGATTCTGGTGTTTGTAAGGTTGAAAATGAACTTGTAGGTCCGGTTTGCGTGTTTAATTCTGTAATACCGTAATGTACTCTTACATAATATTTGGTATCCGGATTAAGTTCGTCTATTTTAAATTTTACAACAAAATCGTTGTTTGCTTTGGCGCTAATCCAAGGTGATGTGTGTGCTTTTCTGAATTTAGGGTTGTCTGCAATTTCAAATTGAGCAACGCCAGAAGTACCATCAATATCATAATCTAATAAAGCTTCAGCAGTGCTAAAACCAGTTTCGGGCATGCTGTTTTTCTTGGTAAGTCGGGTTTGTAAAATAGCAGAAGATTGACTGACTTCCCCAATCATTTGTGGAAAGCTATACATGGAAGGTGTTTTACCTAGATACTCCCAAGACGGGGTAAGCGGAAGAACTGTGGCTCCAGCTCCTGATAGTTTTATAAATTGTCTGCGTTTCATTTGTATGTGTTTATTTTGACCAATTGGAACCTTTGTTTCTAATTTCAATGGATATCTCGGTCGTTCTTGTTTTTATTAATTTAAATAGCCTTTATCCATTTCTAGCTTTAGGTAAGCTTTCATGTTCCTGATTTTTTCAGGATATTTTTCAAATAAATTGACACATTGTTCAGGATCTTTTTCTAAATCAAAAAGTAAACCTTCTGTTGAAAAATCGTTGTATCCACTCAGTTTTTTAAAGGATTCGGGCATTCTTGAAACAGAGCCCGTTACTTTATTTATATATAACCAATTATCTTTTCGTACAGCATATCCTCCTGCATTGGTATTATGTATGGTTGCTGTTCTTTGGTTGTTTTTGTTCGTGTTACCAGTAATTATAGATAAAAAACTTTGGCTATCGATAGCACCTGTTTCGGGGATTTTAGTTTCAGTAATTTCTAAAAGAGTAGCCATTATATCGACCTGAGATATTAGATTATCGGAAACTGTTCCTGCTTTAATATGGTTTGGCCATTTAATAACAAACGGAATGTGGTGCCCGCCTTCCCAAAGATCTCGTTTTAAACCTCTAAAATCACCCATACTGTAATGGTCGAATTTTTCTGCTCTTTCGAAAGCAATTTTTTCGGGGCCATTATCTGAACTAAAAATAACGATGGTGTTTTCTTCCAAGCCATTTTTTTTAAGTGCTTTTAAAACTTGTCCGGCAATCCAATCGGTTTGAACCATAAAATCGCCATATGCACCTGCTTTTGATGTGCCGTCGAATTCATCATTTGGGATAATAGGAGCATGAGGCGATGGTAAGGCTAAATATAAAAAGAACGGTTTATCCTTTGTTTGATTATCAATCCATGATATTGTTTTTTTTGTTAATGTAGGTAGTACGGTGTAGGGATCCCAACCTGCTACTTTAGGGCCTGGACGCGAATCCCAATCCATTTCTTTTACGTCTCTTTCAAATTGATTGAATTCGAAAAATTCATTTGGAATATCTACAAATTTATCATTTTCAACCCATGCGTATGGTGGGAAATTAATAGTGCCATCTCCAAAATAATAATCAAATCCACGATCTAGAGGGCCTCCTCTTAGTGGTGCTTCCCAATCGATATCTTCAACTAAATAAGTTTTGTGGGATCTGCCCCAATACGTGCGTTCACCTGTGGGTTCTTTATTAATAAAATTCCAATGCCAACCTAAATGCCATTTTCCAATAGCTGCAGTTTTATAACCTTCTGTTTTTAAAAGTTGCGGAAGTGTAACATCTGTATCTTTAAAAAGTGGTTCTCCAAAAGACTTAACTATACCATGGGTTCTTCGCCAGTGATATTGCCCCGTTAATAGAGCAAAACGGCTTGGGGAACAAATTGCAGATGAGCTATGAGCGTCTGTAAAGCGCATGCCTTCGGAAGTTAATTGGTCTAAAAATGGAGTAGGTATTTTAGAATTTGGGTTTTGACAATTTAAATCACCAAACCCCATGTCGTCTGCATAAATGATGACAATATTAGGCTGTGATGCATTTTGTGCATAAGTGCAATAATATAAACATGATACTAAGATCAAAAAGAGATACGAGGTTTTGTTTTTCATTGCTTTATAATTTGTTATATACTTTTGTTGATTATAGATTTGGTTGTTATATATATTCTAAAATCAAAACCGTGGAAAAGTAAATATTAAAATGAATTCATATTTAAATCCATCATTTAGGTTCCTTTAATTAAGCATGTTTTTTCTGCTTTATTTTTAAGTCGTGATAAGTTTTTTATATCCTATTTATCTGTGGGAAATTAGGTAACTTTTCTGTAGATAACTGTTGGTGTACACAAATAGGTACATATCCTGCTTCTAACCCTTTAGGTGGTGTAACTAATAAGTTGGTGTCTAAGGAGATTTTCTCTTGTTTAGGATCTGGGAAATATTGGTCGTCTTTATGCCAATTTTTATGAATAAGTTCTACTCTTTTTTGAATAAGTTCTCGTTCTGCTTCATCCATGTCAGAATTTAAAATAGATGGCTGTTCATTAAATTTATACCAGTAATAAACAGTAGTACTTCGATCATCTAATATCGCATAATATGGTCCTGCTATAGGACCTGGTTTTGTCCAAACATCTACAATCTTATCACTATATGCGTAGTCAGGAAGCAATGGTGTATAAATAGTATCTCGATTATAGTCATCAAATTCCCAATCGTTCTCATAATCTGTTCGAGAGTTTATTTTCTTTAAACCACTTTCATCAGGCACTTTGGTTTCAGGAATTGCTATAGGAGATTTACTTCCTTTTGGTAACATATAATATTCCGGTAGCTTAACAAGGTTGCGTCCTTCTACTTTTTCAATTAATTCCCCTTTCCATTTGAATGCGGCTGCATAAGTATCGTTAGGGTCGCTTACCCTAGAAACAAAGTTGGATGTAGTGATGTTTTTTGTTTTGTCTAACCGATAGGATGCCTTAATATTTGTATTAGTTCTAATATGAATTTCGCCTTTACGGGCATTGAAATTTGTTGTAGCAACAGGCCCGCCATTAAACCAATCGTTTACTTCGTTCCACATAGTATTATCTAAATTCATTGGCATGGTTCCTATCCGTCCAATACCATCTGAGTCCATGGGCATGTATACAGGAGAAATTTTATAATACGTATCTCCATTAGAATCTATCCATTTTTTTGCAGGTAAATTATTTGTTTCTCTCTGAAAACGAGGTGATAGTTTCAAAAGGCTATTGTCGAATGTTTTTCCTGATATGTTTCCATGGGTTAAAGTTCGCTTAGACCAATGGTATGGGGTATGAAATGCAACAGGCCCACTAAAGTTTTTAGTATTAAAAAAAAGTGTCCAAGATTTATTTCCTGTTGGTTTGTTTTCTCCCGCTGTTGTGTTTTTCGGTTCAGTAAATGGAAGTGCATAATATCCATACCCAAACATTTTATTGTTTTCTCCTTCCATAAACCCAATGCCATCTAAAGGAAAAAGTAGAGCGTTGCTTATTGCTGCAGCTCCGTAACGCCCGGTATTTTCTTCCCAACGAAGTGTAGGGGTTTTTCTTGAATTTGTTAGACCAGGAGCGCCTTGAGCGGGGCCATTACTGAAAGCTCCAAAACCACCGGAAACTCCACCCATAGTAAATTTTTGTGGCGTTTTGTAATTGTGGAAGTTATTACGTGGTTTATAGCCGGCTCCTCCTTCTATAGAATGGTAACCATATTTATCTCTGCTGAAATCAGTAAGGTCGTATATTTTTGCAGGTCTGTACCAGGTATGCATCATGCCGCTTTGATAAAAGCTCCCAACCCAATTATCTGGTACGGTATTATGAATGTTAGTATAGTGTAATCCGCCATATATATGTGTTTCAGGAATATCATCAGAAAAAGCCATAAAGAGGTAAGGTTTGAAAGTGGCTTTCTCTAATTGGGCTGCAATAGGTAAACTGATTAAATAGAAAAACAATAAATAAAAGTATTTCATGATTAAAGTTTTAATTATGTTGAAAAAGAAGCTTAAAAAATTTTAATATTATTGATTTATGTAGAATGTATATTTTAATTGGTATTATAATGTGTTTATATTAAAAAGGTGCCTTCGAATATATCTTTATGTTTAATTTTTAACATCTGTATTTATTTTTTCCCAATTTGGTCCTTCATCTCTAATATTAATCCATTGTTTTATCATTATAGGTTTTAATTGTTCTACCATTTCTGGTTGAATAGTTACTAGGTTAATTTGTTGTTCGGGGTCGTTAGCAAGGTTGTATAGTTCGAAACTAATAGGAATTGAGGTTTTCATCCATTCCATTAAAGTAAGGCTTTCAGTTTTTTTAGGAAATCTACCAATTAGAGTATAATTATTATACCGCATAGCCATATGTGGCATTCTAAAATATGCGTCTTCATGATTTGGATATAACCATATGTAAGGTTTTTCTCTTTCAATCTTCTGACCAATAAAGGCAGGAAAAGCATCAATACCGTCTATGTTCAGGTCTTTAGATATATTTATGTTTGCAAGTCTTGCTGCAGTGGTTATGAAATCTGTAGCAATAACCATTTCATTGCTAGTTGAACCAGCTGGTATTTTAGAAGGGTAGCGTATTATGCCAGGAACTCTGTGTCCACCTTCATAAGGAAATCTTTTCATTCCTCGGTAAATTCCCGGAGTACCAAAACAGTTATCACGTGTTGGAGCTTCCCATTCGCCTTGAGATTCTTCTAAATTAACTGGAGATTCAGGACCGTTATCACTCGTGAAAATAACCATAGTGTTTTCAGTTAATTGTTCTTTGTCAATTATTGTCATTAGGTTTTCGAAAGCTTTGTCTAATTGTGAAACGGTGCCGTAGTATTCTTTTTTATTCTTGCTAATATCGTATTCCGGACGTGCAACACCACCATAGCTAATAGATTGTTCTAAACTATCTACCATAGTATTATCATACATATCACTGTATGCTTCTGGCGGGGCTAATGGCGCATGTGGTTCATGTGTAGAAACAATAAGTAGGAAAGGTTTACTTTTGTCTCTTTTGTTAGTTAACCAATCTGTTGCTTCTTCAGTGAGCACATCGCAATACCATCCGTTTACTTCTCCAACATTTTCGCCATTTCTTATAAATTTTTGGAAATTTTTTGGGCCTTTATAGGCGTTATGTGTAGAGGCAAACCAATAATCAAATCCTTGATCTCCTGGGTTGGGTTCTTTTTTTTTATCTGTTTTTTCTAATCGCGATAGGTGCCATTTACCCATAAAAGCGGTTTCGTAGCCACCGGATTTTAAAACTTCTGCAATGGTTGTTTCGCTATCTCTAAGATGTGTTCCTTGGAAACCTTGCAGGTAATAAAAACCACTTCTATATGGGTTTTTACCGGTTAATAAGCCTGCTCTAGATGGGGAGCATACGGTTCCTGCGGAATGCAAGTCGGTAAGTAAAATCCCTTGCGAAGCAAATTTATCTATGCCAGGGGTTTTTATTATAGGATTGCCATAGCAAGATAAATCACCGTATCCTAAATCATCTGTTAGATAAATTATAATATTTGGTTTTATTTCTTCTTTTTCAGCCTTACAACCAATATGCGATAAGGATGTTATGAAGAGAAGTAAAAGTGTTATTTTACTTCTCTTTCTCATTTTTTTGATGCTTGATTTAATGTCTGCCAATTAGGACCTTCATCTCTAATTTCAATCCATTCCTTAGTCATTAATCCTTTTAGTTCATTAACCATTTCTGGTTTAGTCTCCGCAAGATTTATTTTTTGTTCAGGATCGGTATCTAAATTATATAAAGCAAAGGTTGTTGGAACAGATGATTTCATCCATTCTATAATGGTTTGATCTTCGGTTTTTTCTGGAAACTTCCCTAGCAATGTATAGTTGTTATAGCGCATTGCCATGTGTGGCATTCTAAAGAAGGTGTCTTCATGTGTTGGGAAAATCCATAAATAAGGTTTGTTTCTTTTTATTTTTTTACCTAAAAAAGCTGGGAATGCATCGATGGCGTCTGGGCTTACTTCTTCGGTTAGTTTTATATTTGCAAGTTTTACAGATGTTGTAATAAAATCTGTTCCTACTACTAATTCATTACTTGTTGTTCCTGCAGGTATTTTTCCAGGATAACGAACAATACCTGGTACTCTGTGTCCACCTTCATAAGGGTAACGTTTCATTCCTTTATATATACCTGGTGATCCAAAACACATATCTCGAATAGGGTCTTCCCAATTCCCTTGAGATTCTTCTAAGTTAACGGGGTGTTCAGGTCCATTGTCACTGGTGAAAACCACCATGGTATTGTCTCTTAGTTTTTCGTCATCTAATGTTTTCATTAGGTTTCCGAAGGCGTTATCTAATTGCGTAACGGTACCGTAGTAGTCTTTTTTGTTCTGTGTAATATCGTATTCTGGTCGATCTACTCCTCCATAACTTATTGTTTTTTCTAAGCTGTCTACTTCAGCATTATCATACATTTGACTGTATTTTTCTGGAGGAGCAACTGGTGTGTGTGGTTCGTGAGTGGAGACTATAAGTAAAAATGGCTTCGATTTGTCTCTTATGTTTGTAAGCCAGTTTGTAGCTTCTTCAGTAAGTACATCGCAGTACCATCCATTAGCTTCACCTGCGGGTTCTCCGTTTCTTATAAATTTTCCGAAATTTTTTGGCCCTCCAAAGGCGTTGTGCGTGGATGCAAACCAGTAATCAAAACCTTGGTCTCCTGGAGTTGGTTCTTTGTGTTTTTTTGTTTGTTCTAGTCTTGATAAGTGCCATTTTCCCATAAAAGCAGTTTCGTAGCCGCCGCTTTTCAATAGCTCTGCAATTGTTTGTTCTTTTTCTTGTAAATAAGCGCCGTAAGCACCTTGAATATAGT
The DNA here is from genome assembly GCF_900112395.1 of Algibacter lectus. Classification (GTDB taxonomy): domain Bacteria; phylum Bacteroidota; class Bacteroidia; order Flavobacteriales; family Flavobacteriaceae; genus Algibacter; species Algibacter lectus. The sequence continues at coordinate 180,377 of NZ_FOLN01000001.1, read as the reverse complement.
AAAAGCCACTTCTGTATGGGTTTCTTCCTGTTAATAATCCTGCTCTTGATGGAGAGCAAACTGTTCCTGCAGAATGGCAATCGGTTAATAAAACGCCTTCCGAAGCAAACTTATCTATAGATGGTGTTTTAATTATTGGGCTTCCAAAGCAGCCTAAATCACCATATCCAAGATCATCAGTTAAATAAATAATAATATTGGGTTGTTTTGCTACTTCTTCTATTTGAGTTGTTTTTTGTTTACAGGAAGACACGACAATTAGTGATGTCACGGTTAGAATACGGGTAATTTGCAAGGTGAATTTTCTCATAAGGTTCTAGGCGTATTTTGGTCTGTGTTGTAACGAAATAAGTTTGTATTTTGTTAAATTAATAGTACTATTATTGAAATAAGAGATATAAAATGATGAGCGATATAAATAATAGGCCAGCATAGAAACGGACATCATTTGTACCTTTAAATTTTTTATCTACAAGAAATTGCCATGGATTGTCCCATGTGTATTTTAATTGTTTTTTACTTGGTTTAGGTGTGATGTAGCTTACACTGAAATATATCACAGAGCATATACAAAACAGCCACCAAGCTTGCATCATGAAAGGGATACCCCAACGATCTGTTATAATACTTGGTTTGCCAGAAAGCGTTGGTATAAAATCGGCAGCGAAAGCCGTTATGCCTATTATAAACCCTGAAATTAAAGTTGCTAGAGAAGCTTCTTTTGTGCCTTTTTTGCTAAATACGCCGAAGAGGAATACGGTGGCAATTGGCGGTGCTAAAACGGCAGCTATTGAATTTATAGCTTCAAAAATACTTCCAAACCTTTTTCCTTGGGTAGACCATGCAATAGCTAATATCATGACTACTACGGAAACATATTTACCGATAAGCACTTGTTTTTTGTCTGATAATGAAGGTTTTACTCTTTTTGCAATGTCTATGGCTACTAAAGTAGAGCAGCTGTTTAGTGCTGCGGCAATAGTACTCATTAATGCAGAAAGTAATGCGGCTGCAAAAATACCTTTAATGCCAATAGGTAATAATTCGTTTATTAAAACAGGTAGTGTTTCGTTACTATCTGTGATTTTATCTTTAAATAAAACATACCCAATAACACCAGGTAGTACCATAATGAAAACGGGTAATATTTTTAGGAAACCTGCGAAAATAGGTCCTTTTTGAGCATCTTCTTCACTTTTAGCTGCTAAAACTCGTTGTACTATAGTTTGGTCTGAGCACCAGTACCATAAGCCTAAAATAGGATAGCCAAGTATAATAGAATACCATGATAAACCTTTATTTACGGAGGTTTCATCACTTCTTATCATACTTATTTGGTTGGGTTTTATGTGTTGCTTAAAATCGGCAAATGAATGGATTCCAACTTCAGGAAGCTCGTCGATGGCAAATATGGTTAGTATAACGGCACCAGCTATTAGTACAACTGTCTGTACCGTTTCTGTGACAACAACAGCTTTTAAACCTCCAACAATGGTATAGGTTGCGGTTATTACAGAGATAATTAAGATAGAATGAAATACATCTATTCCGAAAAAAGATTTGAATACGATGGCTCCTGCATAAAGGCTCATTCCTATGTGTACAAATAATGCACCTAAGATGGCCATAAATGCTAAAAAGGATCTAGATAATGGGCTGTATCTTTTTTCTAAAAATTCGGGTAATGTAGAAATTTTACTTTTGAAGTAGAATGGTGCAAAAACGAGCCCTAATATAATGAGCATTACTGATGCCATCCACTCGAAATTACCCCAAACTAATCCGTCTTCAAATCCGGAAGCGGCAAGCCCAACTAAATGTATTGTAGATATATTACTTGCAAAAAGAGCAGCGCCAATAACAATCCAATTTAGACTGCGTCCTGCTAAGAAATAGTTGTCAGAAGTCATTATTGTTTTCTTTGTCGATAATATGCCAATAGCTAGAATGGCTATTAAATAAAAAACAATAATAAATAAATCTACATTTTCCATACTAGTTGTTAAAGTCCCCAAAATCAAAATTCATGTTTCTGAGTGGTTCAAGCAGTGAATATACTTCTTTTATCAATAACACGTCAATAGGTTCTTCAATCCAATCTATATTTTGGTTGAGTGTTTTTTCTTCGGTGCAACTAAACAAAGTTGTTGCTATTTCTGGGTTTTCCAAAGAAAATTGTAATGCTATTTTTTCAATTGGAACACCGTTTTTTAAGCAGAAATCTATAGCTTTTTTTACTGTAAATAATTGTGTTTCAGTAACAGGATACCAATCTGGAGGACCTTTTTTTGTTAGTAAACCACTAGCAAAAGGGGATGCGTTAATTAAACTTATCTTTTTCTCTTTAGCTTTAGGTATTAATTTTAATAATAGATTATTAATTAGAGTGTGGTGGTTGTGGGCTAAAATAGCGTCTACTTGATGGTTTTCAATAACGCTGGTTATAAGTTCTATTGGGTAACCGGAAACCCCATAAAAGCGAATTTTCCCATCTTCTTTTAATTTTCTTAAAGCTTTAAGTCCTTCATCCATAGCTAGGTTGAAATATTTGCCTTTATCGTATTCTATATCATGAAGGAAAACCATATCAATATAATCGGTTTGCAAACGTTTTAGGCTGGCTTCAACAGAATTAATTATAGATTGATATTTAAAATTGAATTCAGGAGGGAGCGATGCTGTTTTTCCTGCTTTGGTTGAAATTACAATTTTAGATCTATCAATTGTTGTTAAACCTTTACCTAGTGTTATCTCGGATGTTAAAGGGCCAAATTTTGAATCGTTTCTTCCGTAAGCCGGAGATGTGTCAAAATAATTAATACCACGATCAAAGGCTTGGTGTATGGTTTTTATGGCTTCCGTTTCATTAGTTTTGCCAAACATACCACCGATACCTGAAGCTCCAAAACCTAATTTACTAACTAATAAGTCTGTTTTTCCTAGTGTGTTATATTTCATTTATAGGTTTTTAGTTTACACATAATTTTTTATCCTTAAAAAGAGGCTTTGTTTTTCAATTGGGCCAAAGCTGAGAGGAAGGTGGAATTTTTTGTATACGCTGTATATTATAGCGTTTCTACGGTATACGTTCTGCCTTTTATGGTTTTAAATTCAATGATGCTATTGGAGAGTTTTTTAGTTTTAATTTTTTTTCCGTTTTGTAATACGATTACTTTATTTTCAAACTTAATTTGGCAAGGTTTTCCTGCTTTTGATAAAATAGCTACAGATGTAAGTTTTTCATTTTTCCAACTAAAATCAAGTTCAAACCCACCTCGTGCAACAACACCTTTAAATTGACCGTCAGACCATTCTGATGGTAGAGCAGGTAGTAATTCAATGTAACCTTCATTAGATTGAATTAACATTTCTGTAATTCCTGCAGTAACACCAAAAGAACCATCAACCTGTAAAGGTTTATAGCATTTTGCGAAAAGTGAAATGAAACATTGTTCTTTTATGTAGCCTTTAAAAATCTTGTTTGCTCTATCTCCATCTTTTAATCTGGCCCATAAAGCCATTTTCCAACCTCTTGAAAAACCGGTGCCGCCATCACCACGTTGCTCTAATACTTTTTTTACAGGGCCAATAAATTCTGGTGTTTTGTCTAATGAAATAACATTTCCTGGGTATAAACCATATAAATGAGAGAAGTGTCTGTGTTTATCCTCCATTTGCTCATAGTCTTTAGTCCATTCTTGGAGCATGCCATCTTTTCCAACTTGATTCGGTGGGAATAATTTTCTGGCATCAGATACTTGTTTTGCGAATTCTTTATCTACGCCTAATACTTTTGTAGCTGAGTCGTAATAGCTAAATAAATCTTTAAGGATTTGCATGTCCATAGTGGCTCCTGCAACAATAGTTGTAAAGTAGTAGCCGCCTGTTACCTCATCAAAAAAGTATTTATAACCTTTTCCTTTAGGAGGGTTTTCTGGAGAGTTCGAAGGGTTGGTTACTAACCAGCCGGTTTCAGGATATTCAACAAGGAAATCCATGAAAAACTCAACAGCACCTTTCATTGTAGGGTAGATGTCTTTTAAGTATGCTTCATCTTGAGTAAAAAGATAATGTTCCCACATATGTGTTGTTAACCATGCGCCACCTACTGTAAATGTACCCCATGTTGGTCCATCCATTGGTGCGGCAACTCGCCATATATCTGTGTTTTGGTGAAGCACCCATCCTTTTGCGCCGTAATGTTCTTTTGCTACCTCAGAACCTTGATCTGTAAGTTCTTTGATCATGGTTGTTAAGGGTTCAGAAAGCTCAGAAAGATTAGCCGTTTCTACTGGCCAGTAATTCATTTCTGTGTTAATATTTGTTGTGTATTTTGAATCCCAAGACGGGTTCATGTCCTTATTCCAAATACCTTGTAAGTTTGCAGGTTGCGTGCCTGGTCTTGAAGAAGAAATAAGTAAATATCGTCCAAAATTATAACACAAAGTTGCTAGTTGTGGGTCTGGTTTGGATTGTATTTCTGCCATTCTTTTATCTGTAGAGAGGTAAGATACAGGTGTTGTTGGCAAGGTTAATTCAACTCTATCAAAATATTTTTTATAGTCTTTTAATGCTAGTTCTTTAATCTTATCGTAAGATTTGCCTTCTAGATTTGCTAAAGTGCTTTTTACACGTTCATGTTGATCTGCAGATACGTCCTTATAGTTTACAAAGTTTGTTGCTGCTGCAAAATATAAAGTCACACTGTTTGCTTTTTTTATAGATAGAATGGTGTCGTCTCTACTAATTTCGCCTCCGTCGTGAATGGCTTTAATTTGTGCTTCGTATCTTATCTTTCCTTCTACCCCCATATAATCGGCAGATTTTCCAGTTACTACAAGTTGGTTTTCTCCAAGACCGTCCATTTGAAAGTAGTCTGTAGCATAGTTGGAGTGCGATTTGTTTCGTACACCTCGAAGTTGAGCATCAAATGAAATACTTCCTGGCTTATCTGCAGTAATTTTAATAGCAATAGTTTGGTCTATAGCAGAAGCGAAAATTTCTCTTTTATAATTAACGTTATTAGAAGTGTAAGTAACAGTAACCATTCCTGTCTTTAAGTCTAAAGATCTTTGGTAATTTGTAACGCTGTCTTTTTCGAAAAACAAGTGTAAGTTGGCTAACGATTGGTATTTTTGTTGTTCCACAGGGTATCCCATTAGAGCACGTCCAAATAGTTTATGAGCCTTTATAGGTTCGTCGTTGAAAAGGTACTTTTGAATTTCTGGAAGTTTTTTATAGCCGCCTTTTACGACAGTAGAATATGGGCCTCCAGACCAATACGTTTCTTCGTTAAATTGAATTTGTTCAACATCATGTTTTCCATACACCATGGCGCCGATGCGTCCATTTCCAACAGGTAAAGCTTCTTCCCATATTTTGGCTGGTTCATCGAACCAAAGTACTGTTCCTGTATCAAAATTGTTTTGTCCAATGCTTATAGCAGTATGACATAAAAGTAAAAAAAATAAGAAATGTTTATTGTTCATATAAGTTTAATTTAAATACTACGCTAAATAGAATTTGTTATCTGATAAGTATATTATTGGTTTTATGTTTTTTTTTTTTTTTTTATTTTATTTTTAATGGATAATTATAAAGTTTATTGGTATTTGTAATGTTTGTTTGTAAGTCTTTAAAATAAGGAGTAGCTGAAATAAATTTCAACTACTCCTATAGACTAACTCAAATTAAACTATAATTTTTTAACAACAAATAAATGCTTTGGTTATTAAGATTATTAACATGCTTATGTTCTCAATATAATCATGTTATTATATAAGTTATTAATATAGTTTTAATAATGTGGTAAATGTAATAGTTTTTGCTTTAATAACATCCCTTTATCTTGTCATTAAGCTATATTATCTTGTTTTTTTAGCATAAAATTAGTTTAGGTTGTGTTTTATTATGTGGTTTCAATGATATTTATTGTTTTGTTATTAAAATGATATTCTAAAGTGTTTATTTAATATGGTTGTGCTTTCAGTTTTTCTATGTTACTGCTTGTATGTTAGGTTTTTAGCTTGTGGTGTTGGGTTTGTTAGGGTTATACTGTCTGTGGAAAGGTGGTGTGTAAGGTGTTGTTTTTTATTTGTTTTGTTGTTGGCAGTTTTGAATAGAGTGGATGTGACTTTAGTTTTGGAATTTAATAATCTTAGGTTTTAATGGAGGTGATAAAACAAAAATAGCATCAGATTTACCTGATGCTATTTTAAATAAACACTATTTAACTAAACTAATTTGTAATATTATTTAATTCACGTTTGGTCTTTTGTCCCACCAAAGTTGTGTGCCCCAAAAAATATCTTTTTCAACAACATCGAAAGGGAAGTTGGTGTTTAATGATTTTTCAGAATCTGGGTAAGAAAACCTAAACGGGGGTCTGTTATGTGAATTGGCGTAATCTCTAGAGACTTCCAATATTAATGGGGTATCTGTTCTTCTTACTTCGGCCCAAGCCTCAACGCCTTGTTTGTAAAGTGAAAGCCATTTCTGTAGGTTAATTTTGTTTAAATTAGAAGTTGTACCACTATCCCAAGCTACTTCAGGTTCGGCTAAAAATGTAGTGGCGTCTGCGGTAGAAATTCCGTTTTCTTCTAAAGAGGTTTTAATGCCGGTTTCATAGTTTGCTTGCGCTTGGTTGCCAGTAATTAAGTTGCGCTCGTAAGCTTCGGCTATTATGAAATAGCTTTCGGATGCATTCATGAATGGAGAAAAACCAGAAGGATTGTTTCCGAATCTATCGCCAATGTGTGATGTATTGTTGGCGTTGTTTAAGGTGTCATTCAATTGGTTTTGCCCATATTTATAACCTCTGTATGCGCCGTAATTGTTAGGGTCTGCGTAAACAGATAATCTAGGGTCGTTGTTGTTTATTAAGGTTGTGATTATTATATTGTTGGTTCTGTATCCTGAGGTTTTGTTTCCGTCTGAAGCTCCCATGGAGGTGTACCAAGGTTCGATATCTGGGGTTACACCTGGCCAATTGAAGTAAGCGTTGTCTTCGTTGCTCGTCATTATTGGGTATATTGCAGTGTTGTCTAAGACGTTAGATAATGTAATTTTTGATGCAGCTTCATTTGCAGAGGACATTCTCATGGCAACTCGTAGTCTTAAAGAATTACAAAATTTACGCCATTTTGTTATGTCTCCATGGAATAAGAAATCTCCATCACCTAGCTCTTCACCGTTGTTATCAAATAGGTCTGCAGCTGTTTTTAATTCTGTTAAAATTTGGGTATAAACTTCTTGTTCGGTGTCGTATTTTGGGTATATCGTTCCGTTTTCTTCAAGAGTAAAAGCTTCAGAATATGGAATTTTTCCCCACATATCAGAAGTTTTGTGTGCCATGTAGCTTTTTAGGGTTAAGGCAGCGGCGTATAAATTATTGTTGTCTTCTGTTTTTGCTAGTTTCATGGTTTCAGCAGCATAAGTCATTGAGGCATACATGGCATCCCATTGGCTATTGTTTATACCTACTCGGTACTCGTAATCGCCAGCTCCAATGGCTGCGGTTTGTCCTGAAAACGAGCCTGTATAATAGGCGCCAAGGCGTGCTGCAAAGAGTGTTTGAGATGAAGTTAGTAGTGCTCTTCCAAGTACATTGGATGCCGGAACAGTAGTTGCGCTGTTTGGGCTTATGTTCATGGATTCGAAATCGTTTGTGCAAGATTCTAGTGCAAGCGATAAAAGGGCTATGACTAGAAATGAGTTTATTATTTTTATTTTCATGATATATTTTTTTTAATTTAGAAACTAGCTGCTAATTTAAATCCGTAACTTTTAGTGGTTGGTACTTGGAAGTTTTCGTAACCAATACCGCTTTCGCCGCCACCAAAACCAATTTCTGGGTCTATACCGTATTCTTTAGTGTCTTTGCTTCTGTAAAGGATGCCAAGATTTCTTCCTACTAAGGATAGGTTTAATTTATTGATTGCTTTTATTTTAGAAACATTAAAATTATAGCCTATTGCAAGTTCTCTTAATTTTACATAGGTAGCGTCTAGAATAGAGTATTCGTGGTTATTCCATACCCAAGATCCGTTAAAATATTCTTGAGCAGAAACGCGAACGTCGTTTGGTGTTCCGTCTTCAAAAACACCGTCAACAATTAGTCCAGTTTCTCTAACGTTATTTTTTACTGTATTTTGGTAAGCGCCAGTTGGGTAGGAGTGCCAGGCTGTTGTGCTAAACATATCTCCGCCTATTTGAGCATCGATTAGGAAGCTTAGGTTGAAACCTTTGTATGTAAAAGAGTTGGTTAGGCCTCCTGTCCAATCTGGAGTAATATTCCCTAATTTTTCGGCAGCATTTGTGGTTAGTGGTGTTCCGTTGCTATTAACAACAACTTTGCCTTCATCATTTCTAACAAATGGTAAACCCCATAAAACACCCCATTCTTCGCCTGGGATGCCTAATGTTTTTACGCCACCAAACCCACTTGATATTTGGTAGGATTCTAAGTTTCCGTATAATGTGTTTACGATACTTTTGTTTTTTGCCCAGTTCACAACAATATCCCAATTAAGTCCTTTTGGGTTTTGTATTGCTTTCCCAGATAGCATTAATTCAATCCCTTTGTTTTCTATTTCTCCTGCATTTAGTAGCATGCCGTTATAGCCTGTTGTAGTAGATGTTGTTACGGATAGAATTTGGTTAACAGTGGTTTGTGTGTAGTATGTGAAATCTACCGCGATACGGTTTTTTAAAAATCGTAAATCTGCTCCAATTTCATAAGATGTGGTTTCTTCAGGTTTTAATCCTGTAGGAGGTAAGGTTCTTGATGGAGTGAAAACAGATGTGCCGTTAAAGGTTCCTGCGGAATAAGTGTTGTTTAGCTGGTATGGGCTAGTGTCTCCACCAACTTTTGCCCAACCACCTCTTAGTTTTGCGTAGGTAAAAATGTCTGATTTTATTGAGAAAGCGTTAGTGATGTCTAGTCCGCCGCTTATAGATGGGTAGAAATAGGATTGGCTTTCTTTAGGTAGTGTTGAGCTCCAGTCGTTTCTACTTGTAATACCTAAGTAAAGTATTTTTTTATAAGAACCGTTTAAAGCAAAATACGCACTGTTGGTTTCGTATTCGCTAGAGTACATAGAATTTCCAGGTGTGCCTTTAACATTAGAGATGGTGTATAAATTTGGTACTGTAAGATCGGATGCGCTTAAAGATATGCTGTTATAGGTGTTTGTTCGTCTGTTAACTCCAATAAGTCCATCTACACGAATGTCGTTAAATGTTCTGTCGAAATTTAAGGTGATGTCTGTATTTATTTCTTTTTTGTTGAATTGTGATTCGCTAAATTGTCCGCCACGATCAAGTCTTTGGTTTCTAATGGTTCCAGATTGTGTAATGGTTTTTCTTGTTTCGTTGTAATAATCAATTCCAATACGTCCGTTGGCAGATAACCAATCGTTTATTTCATAAGAAACAGCTACGTTACCAAATATTCTTTCTCTGTTAAAAGCATTGGTGTTTCTTAAGCTGTAAAAAGGGTTGTCAAGATTGAAAATATAGTCTTCGTTACCTTTTTCGTAAAATAAATCTTTTGCGTATTGTGTTGGGAAATCTCTTTGAAGCCAAGCGAAAATGTCGGCCCAGTTATATCCGTTTTTAGGTAAGTTATCACTTTCTTTTTTTACATAAGTGAAGTTTACGGTAGAAGTAAGTTTGTCTGTAGGTGTTAAATTGATGTTGGCAGAAAGTGTGTTTTCTTTTTGACCTGTATTATCAATAATTCCTTTAGTATCGGTGTTGTTATATGAAATTCTTCCTGACGATTTTTCTCCATTAGATGTAATCGAGATGTTGTTTTGGGTGGTAACACCGGTATCAAACCATTCTTTGATATTGTCTGGACGTGATACCCAGGGGCTGTTGGCTCCTGTAGACCATTGGTCTAAAAGTAATCCTGCGTCTAGTCTTGGGCCCCAGTTTGTAGGGTTGGAGTCGTTTATTCCCGAGCCATTGCCATCTACATAATTATATGAAAACTGTTTAGCGTAATCATTATAACTTAGGTTGGTGTTGTTGTCCGAGTTGTGTTTATCGTAAAGGTATTCGCTACCATCTCTTCCGCCTCCATATTCATTTTGTAAATTAGGAAAGTAGGAAGCTTTGTCGAATACCATAGAAGAGCTATAACTAATTCCTAGGTTTTTGCTGTTAGGACCTCCTTTTTTTGTGGTGATAATAATAACTCCATTTGCGGCTCTGCTTCCGTATAAAGCTGAAGCATTAGCGCCTTTAAGTACACTTATGGATTCTATATTGTTTGGGTCGATGTCCGATGCTGTGTTTCCCCAGTCAACACCGCCACCTCCGGCTAGATTTGGTGATGAGTTATCTATAGGAGTGCCATCTACAATAAAAAGCGGTTGGTTTCCAGAGAACGAAGCGTTTCCTCTAATAACTATTCTTGATGATGCACCAACTGTGCTGCCGCCGCTTGTAACTTGAACACCTGCGATTTTTCCCGATAGTGAGTTTACAATATTGGCTTCGGGTGTTGTGGTTAATTTTTCTCCAGAGAGTTCTTGTACTGCATAACCTAGGGTTTGTTTGTCTCTAGATATGCCAAGTGCTGTAACAACAACTTCACTTAAGGATTCTACATCGGGCTCCATGGTGATGTTGATAATTGTTTTTGAGTTTACGGTGATGGATTGTTTAAGGTAGCCTAAATAAGTGAAGGTTAGAATGTCGTTTGTTTTTGCGGTAACACTGTATTTCCCATCAAAATCTGTGGTAGCTCCTTGTCCGGACGCTTGGTTTATAACAGTGGCGCCGGGTAGTGGGACGCCTGATTCATCTGTAATAGTTCCTGAAATGGTAGGGCTTTGGGCAAAAAGTGATGCCGTAAAAAATAGGGATGCTCCAAACAGGGATAGCTGTTTTTTTATAAGCGTTTTTAATTGTTTTTTCATATCTTATTAATGTTGTTTTAATAAGATATGAATTTATAGAATTTCACGACATAGCACTGATTTTATATTATCATTAAATCATACTATTTTAACCAAAATTTAGTAAGAAGTACATGTAATTGTTTTAAGAGATAATAAATCTTAGTTTTTTGACTGATTTGGCTTAATAATTCCTAATTGACGTGATTATTGTAGTTTTTTTGCGATTTTAAATAAGGTTTTGTTAGCAGTTTTTGAAAGAAGGTGTGGTTGTGTTTTGTTTGTTTTTGTTTAGTCTGGCTTCTATTTCTTTTGCGGTTTTAGTAATGGCTAGTCCGCCAAGTCCTGTGCATCTTAATGTGTGTGGGATAGCGTCTCCTACTTTTTTCATGGTTTCAATCACTTCGTCTAAAGGGATGACTTGGTCGTAATCTGACAGTGCCATGTTAGCCGATGATATAGCAGTGGCGGCGGCCATTACATTTCTGTTAAGGCAAGGAGCTTCAACGCGATCTGCAACGGTGTCACATATTAGTCCAAGTGAGCTTTGTAGTGCTATAGATGCGGCTGCCAGCGCTTGGTTTAGTGTTCCGTTTTTTAATACAACAACACCGGCTGCGGCCATTCCGGATGCAGATCCGCATTCTCCCATGCAGCCGCCAACTTCGGCTGAAAATGTAGCATGAGCGGTTATGAATACGCCTATTAATCCTGCTGCTAGCATAGCTTGTGTGGTTTTTTCTTTTGGTAATCCTAGGGTTAATGCGGTGCCTATTAATGTGCCTGGTATGGCTCCGCAAGATCCTGCGGTAGGGGCTGCAACGATAACGCCCATGGAGCTCTTAACTTCCATCATGGAGGAGGTGAATAATATGGCGTTGTTTAAGACGTCGCCAGGGACAAGGTTTTTTTTATCCATATTCTTTTTAAAAGATAAAGATTGGCTGCCTAGTATTCTGTCTTTATAGCTGGTGCCTTTTAATCCTAAATTGATGGAGTTTTGCATAACGTCTACAATATCTCCCATTTTTTTTATAACCTCGTCCGGAGAGATGTTGCCTCTAATGCTTTCGTATTCTACAGCTAATTCCCATAAGTTTTTGTTCTTGTCTTTGTTGTATTTCAGTAGTTTATTGATTGTTATAAAAGGTACAGTAACGTTTTTTCTAGATTTAATAGGTAGTACCGCGTCAATTGTTTTAATGTCCGTTATTGTTTTTTTAGTCTCGGTTTTAAGTATTAGTTTTTTTTGGTTTTCGATATTAGAATTAACAAGAATATAAGGGGTTGAGCCTCTGTGTATTGATGTTTCACCTAGGTTGAGGTTTGTGATGGTGTCGAGTAATTCGTCTGGAGAATTGGTGTATAGTAATGTGGTGTAATAATCCCCCATTAAGGAAACTGCTGCATCATCAATTTCAATAATCTCTATCATGCCGCCACCTGTGGAGATGCCTATGACTTGATGTGTTTCTGTTTTGTTTTTTAGGGTGATTTTGTATGTGTTAGGGTGTGTGGCGCCAATGGGGTGTATGTCTATTTTTATGTTAATACCAGCGGCTTCAATGTGTTCTTTGTAATCTTTAAGACGTTCATCATCTGCGCTCCAGCCTAGTAGTCCGCCGAAGAGCCCCATGTCGGATCCTTGACCAGAGTGTGTTGTTGCTAAAGAGCCGTTAGGGTCGAATTCTATATATACGTTTTCTATGGTGTCTTTCATTATATTTCTGCAAATTCTGCCGATTCTTAATGCTGCTGCACAGTGAGAACTTGATGGGCCTCTCATGACCGGGCCAATGACGTCGTTAAATATGCTAGGGAATAGTTTCATGGTTTTCTTTATTATTAAGCTTTAATAAGTGGTATTGTAATTTAATATATTTATAATTTTTAGCCAATATAATGGTTTTTAAATTAATTTTAATTTTTGGTTTAAAAATCTTGCTATATATTCTATTGTTTTTTGTAGATTAGACTTTTTAATATATATTTACAAACTTTTATATTTGAAATTATGAATACACTAATTGGTTTTAAAGTTCCTTTTTATAACAATAATTGTGTCCGTACTTTAGAGTGGGATGATGAATGTTTTTACGATTCGGTTCATTATCATGAAGAGTATCAACTCACTTATGTAATAGAAGGAGAAGGTGAATTAATGGTTGGGTCATCTACGTATAAATTTAGTTCTGGAGATGCATATTTATTTGGTAAAAATTTGCCACATGTTTTTAAAAATACTTACTTTAAAAGTAAGTCGTCTAGAGCAAGAACTATAAGTGTCTTTTTTAATTTAGATGCTGTCCTTTCGTTACTTAATCTTGACGATAGTCATGAAGGCCTTCAGTTAGAAAACTTGTTAGATAAAGCTTCGGTTGGCTTGAGGTTACCTTTTAATAAGTCTTTCAATTTACATGGTAAGATGAGTAGCCTGTTCAAAATGAATGATTTTGATCAAGTTTTAGAATTGCTTAGTATTTTGAATGATGTATCATTAAGTAATGAGGTAAAACTTTTAAATTCAAACAGTGCAGAGGACTTGTTATTTGATATTCGTGATATAGATAGGATTAAAGAGGTTTTTGATTATGTTAAAGAAAACTGTCATACCAAAATAACTTTAGATGATATAGCTTGTGAATTTAAAATGACACCAAGTGCTTTTTGTCGATTTTTTAAATTACGTACGCAGCAGACTTTTTCTAGTTTTTTATTAGAAGTACGTATAGAAAAAGCTTGTAAGTTGTTAAGAGAAGGCGCTCACAACTCTACAGAAAGTTGTTACGATTCGGGTTTTACCAATATTTCTAATTATCATCGTCATTTTAAGAAAATAAAAGGAATGACACCAACTCAATACGTGGTAGATTATGCTTGTTGATTGATTCGTAGTTTTTTTTAGTATCAGTATAAATTTTTTTTAAACTTAAAACATGAACTTTTTAAATTATACATATTCGTCTTATGAGAATTCTTCATTTTTTATGAAAAATGATGATATGCAAGGTTTTCAAAATAAAACCTATAAGGAGTTTAAAGTAACATTAATTCTTGAAGGAGAGGGGGAGTTTATTGTTTTGGATCGGGTTGTTCCATTTAAAAAAGGAGATGTTTTTCTTTTTGGAGTAAACGCTCCAAACGTTTTGTTTAATTCGAAAAAAAAGAATGAAGCGATAGATTGCTCTGGTCTTAAAACGGTATCGTTATTGTTTAATCAGGATAAAATTGAGTGTTCACTAGAGCATGTTAACGAAGCTTATCGTATTAAAAAATTATTAAGTCAAATCGATTACGGCGTTAAAGTTTCAAAAGGTTGTTCTAGAGATTTAGGCGGCTGCTTAAAGGAATTAGGGATTTCAAAAGGTGTAAAAAGAATTTTGTTGTCCTTAAGGATGTTGCATCTTGTATCTAAGGATAGTGATGCGGAGTATATATCTTCTATAGCTTCACCTAAAAATCCAGACTACGAGGTTAATTCAAAAATATCTTTGGTTTACGCTTTTGTAAAAGAAAATTTTCATAAAAAAATTAGTTTAAATGATGTGGCAGAAATAGCGAGTATGTCTCCAACCGCTTTTTGTCGTTTTTTTAAGGCAAAGAGTGATAAAACATTTTCTCAGTATTTAATCGAAATTCGAATTGGGAATGCTTGTATGTTATTGGATAATGAAAATATGACTGTGGAAGGGGCTTGCTATAGTAGTGGTTATAATAGTTTGTCTAATTTTCATAAGCATTTTAAACGAATGATGCGCATGTCTCCTTTCGAGTATCGTACAAACATATTGAACATTTAAAATTGAATAAAGTAGTAATTCTAAATATTTATTTTTAGAATTACTTGGCATAATAGTATAAAGATTAGCTAAAATGCGGGATAATATAATCGTCTTTTTTAAATAATATTGCAGTTAGTAAATGTTGTTTTGGGTAGGTTTTTTATAAGTATGAAAACCATGTATTTAAGAAAAACGTTTTACTGAAATATAAATAATACTTAATTTAATAATAGAAATGATAATTAAAGGAATTTTAAACACGATGCTTTTGGCTTTGGTTTTTACAGTGTGTAGCGAAGCACAGAATAATGCGCCCTTACTATTGGAAGATATTTTTAAAAATAATGTTTATAGTCAAAAAGGTTTTGGTCCTGTAAGATGGATGAAGGATAATAAAGGGTATTCAACTTTAGAAAAAAATTCAGATGTAGGCGGGAAGGATATTGTAAAATATACGGCGGCATCAGGTAAAAGATCGGTAGTTGTTTCGGCATCTCAGTTAATTCCTAAGGGGAAGAAGGAACCTATATCAATTTCAGATTATCATTGGTCTGCCAATAATAACAAACTTCTTTTGTTTACTAATACTAAAAAAGTTTGGAGATATAATACGCGTGGCGATTATTGGTTACTAGATTTAGATACTAATAGTTTAGTGCAGTTAGGGAAGGATTTACCTGAGTCTACATTAATGTTTGCTAAGTTTTCTCCAGATGCTTCAAAAGTAGCTTATGTAAGTGAGTTGAATATTTATGTGGAAGATTTAAAGGATAATAAAGTAACTGCGTTAACAAAAGACGGTGGCGATAATATTATTATCGGTACGTTTGATTGGGTTTACGAAGAGGAATTAAGTTGTAGAGATGGTTTTAGATGGAGCCCAGATGGTGAGCATATTGCATACTGGCAATCGGATACTAAAAAGGTAGGTACATTTTATATGATTAATAATGTGGATTCTATTTATTCTAAACCAATACCGATGCCTTACCCTAAGGTTGGTACAGAACTTTCTTCTGTTAAAGTTGGTGTTGCTGCTATTAAGGGTGGTGAAACTAAATGGTTTGATATACCTGGAGATCCAGAAAATAATTATTTAGCTCGTATGGATTTTATTCCAAATTCTAGCGAAGTAATGATTCAGCAATTAAACCGTAAACAAAACACAAATAAAGTTTGGGTTGGTGATACAAAAACTATGGGGCTTACTACTATCTTGGTAGAAAAAAACCCAGGTTTTTTAGATGTGCATGATGATATTCGTTGGTTGGATGATGAAAAATATTTTACATGGTCTAGTGAAAGAGACGGTTGGTTGCATTTGTATAAAGTATCTAGAGATGGTAAGGTAGTAGAGCCTATAACAAAAGGCGAATTTGATGTTGTGAAGATTAATTGCATCGATCCAAAAGGAGGTTATGTATACTATATTGCTTCACCAGATAATTTTACACAACGCTATTTGTATAGAAGTCGTATGGATGGAAAAGGCAAAGCGGAAAGAATTACGCCGGCAGATAATTCTGGTCAAAATTCTTATCAAATTTCAAATGATGCTAAATGGGGAATACAAGTATTTCAAAATGCCGTTACACCTTCAAAATATTCTTTAATTAGTCTTCCAAATCATAAAGAAAAAAGAGTTTTAGAGGATAATAAAGTTTTAAAAGATAAATTTGATGCCTTAGGATTAAATCCTAAAGAGTTTTTAAAGGTTGATATTGGAGAAGAAGTATTTGATGCTTTTATGATTAAGCCTATCGATTTTGATCCTACAAAAAAATATCCATTACTTTTTTATGTGTATGGAGAGCCTGCAGGTTCAACAGTACAAGACACGTGGAGTGGAGGTGATCTATGGCACCAATATATGGCCCAACAAGGTTATATTGTAATGAGTGTAGATAATAGAGGAACTAAAACACCTAGAGGTAGAGATTGGCGACAGTCTATTTATGGTCAAATTGGTATTTTAGCAGCTAAAGATCAAAGTAGAATAGCAACTAAAATATTAGAGACTTACAGTTTCTTAGATGCCGAACGAGTTGGTATTTGGGGCTGGAGTGGCGGTGGACAAATGACGTTAAACTGTATGTTTAAATATCCTGAAATATATAAAGCAGGATTGGCAGTGTCTTTTGTTTCCGATCAAAAATTATATGATGCTACTTACCAAGAGCGTTATATGGGTTTAATTACAGAAAATGCTAAAGGGTATTTTGAAGGGTCTCCAATAAACTTTGCTCAGAATTTAGAAGGTAATTTAATGATTATGCACGGAACGGCAGATGATAATGTGCATTATCAAAGTTATGAGATGCTTGTAAATAGATTGATTAAGCATAATAAAATGTTTAACATGATGTCTTATCCAATGCGTGCTCATGGGATATATGAAAGAGAAAACACTTCGCACCATTTAAGAGAAACCATGGAAGTGTTTTGGGAAAATAATTTACCAGCAGGAGGTAAATAATAGTGAAATATTGATTTAATAAAATCTTAAGATGCATTTAAAAGAAGAGTTTATAAAAAGAAGACAAAATCTAAAACAAATTGTTGGTCATGGTGTTGTGCTTTTTATGGGTAATGAAGAGAGTAGTATTAATTTTAAAGATAATTGGTATCCATTTAGACAGGATAGTACGTTTGCATACTTTTTTGGATTAAATCATCCAGATTTATTAGGTGTTGTTGATATAGATGAAGATAAAGAAATAATTTTTGGTGATAATGTATCTATCGACGATATCGTTTTTACAGGACCATTGCCTTTGCTTGAAGATGAAGCAGCAGAAGTAGGAGTAGCTAAAGTAGCCGCGGCTTCTAGTGTAAAAGATTATATAAGTAAAGCTATTGCAGCAGGTAGAAAAATACATTTTATTCCGCCTTATCGTCCAGAGCATTCGGTTTTCTTGGCTTCAATATTAGGGATACCTGTTGAAGATGTAAAAGGAAATTATTCGGTGGATTTAGTAAAAGCTATTGTGCAACTTCGTTCTATAAAATCGGAATACGAAATTCAAGAAATTGAAAAAGCTGTAAATGTTACAGTGAGCATGCATTATAAAGCTATGGAAATGGCTGAAGCAGGATTAGTTGAATCGGATTTATATGGAGCAGTTACTAATGTAGCGCTTGCCGAAGGTACTGCAACGTCTTTCCCGGTTATCATGACGATCAATGGACATATTTTACATAATCATTATCGTGGTAACACTTTAAAAAGTGGTGATATGGTATTGTGTGATTGTGGCGCAGAAATAAGCTCTAATTATGTTGGGGATTTAACTCGTACTTTTCCTGTAGACGAAAAGTTTACAGCTAAGCAAAAAGCAGTATATGATATTGTTTATGACTCTTATGCTAAGGCTGTTTCGGAATTAAAACCAGGCGTGTTATTTTATGATATTCATATAGCAGCAAGTGTTGCTATTGTTGAAGGTTTAATAGGTTTGGGCTTAATGAAAGGTGATCCTATTAAAGCGGTTGAAAACGGTGCACATACTTTGTTTTTTCAATGTGGTTTAGGACATATGATGGGTTTAGATGTGCATGATATGGAGAATCTTGGAGAGCAATTTGTAGGTTATACAGACGGTTTTAAACAAAGCAAGGAGTTTGGATTTAAGTCGCTACGAATGGGTAGAGAGCTTGAGACAGGTATGGTTTTAACAGTTGAGCCTGGGATTTATATTATTCCTGAGTTGATAAAGCTTAGAAAAAGTCAGAACATGTATATGGACTTTGTGGAGTATGATAATTTAGAAGCTTATTTAGATTTTGGTGGTATTCGTATAGAAGACGATTTTTTAATAACAGCAGAAGGAAGTAGACTTCTTGGAAATAAGTTACCAACAACATCTCAAGAAATTGAAGCGTTTAGAGTGTCCAAAAAACGTTTGTAAAAGTATAGAATTAGTTAGTTTAGAGTTATTATTAAATAGTGTTTAGTTTAATTTTGAAAATCTCAGGTAAGTTATTTATCTGAGGTTTTTTTTGTGCTAAATAGAAAAATAAAATATAGCTTTAGTTTTAAAGGGTAAATAGTATGATTTGTTTCGTGAAATAGGAGTGTAAACTTATAGATGAAATAAAAAAGCAGGATTAAATTATTAATAATTTAATCCTGCTTTTTTTAGCTGAAGTTGAGATATTATAACGTGTAAAAACAAATTTGTTTACAAGGTTTTTAATTCCTTTTCTAGGTAATCAATTATTAATTCACTGAGTTTTTTGTAGCCGTCAGATTTATAATGAACATCATGAGAACCTTGGCCATATTTATTATGGATCGCTATAGATTTCTCATAAATATCATTAACTGCTATACCGTGTTTTTTCATGATATCTTTTGCAACATCGTTATATTTTATGGCGTCGGCTTCATATCTGCCAGCTTCATTTTTTGGAACATAAGTTGTAGTTACAAATATTAACTTCGCGTCGGTTTTCTTTTTTAGAATAGAAACTATAGCTTCAAGATTTGCTGCATATTCTTCTAGAGAAAATGTAACGCCTCCATGTTCTTTATCTCTATTTCCTTGTACTTTGGAGTCTGGATGTCGGTAGCATAAATCCCATAATCCCCAGTTAAATTGAATAATGTCCCAATCTTTATCGCCAATCCATTTTTCAATATTTTCTAGTCCGTATCCGCTATGTTGTGCATTTCCTTTATTATGAGAAATAACAGCTTTTTCTGCAAAATACTTTTTTGTAAATGGTGTGTATCCAAGAGAAATAGAATCGCCTACAATAAGTACTTCTGGTTTTTTGTAATTACAAGAGGAGATAATAATAACTAATAATAATACGGATAAAAGAATCTGTTTTTTTTTCATTTTTATAGTTTTTTTGTTTTTTAATTATGAAGGAGTGCGTTGTTTTAAGGCGTGTTATTAAAGCTCTAATTTACGCTATAGCAATAGCCTTTGCAATAAAAAACAGCATTAAATCCGTTAGACTTACACTGTTTTTTATAGAGTGAAAAAATTAGCGGATGTGTTTGTATTCCGAAGGGTTTACTTTTTTTATGGCTTTAAATTGTCGGTTAAAGTTGGAGATGTTTTTAAAGCCAGAAGCTTCGGCAATTTCAATAATCGAAAAATCATTATTTGCTAATAATAGTTTGCAAGCTTGTTCAATGCGTAATTCATTTAAAAATTGAATATAGGTTTTATTAGTCCTTTTTTTGAAATATTTACAGAACGCATTTTTTGTCATATTTGCAATTTCTGCAATGGTATTTAAAGTGATGTCTTGGTTAAAATTATTCATGGTAAACTCAAATACATTTCGCATTCTGTAACCTTCATTATCCGAATATTCTTTTTCATACACAAATGAAGATAAGCTTTTGTAATGGCTTTTTGATGTAATTTTTAAGAGTTCGAGCAATATGATAAACCGTTTAAATTTTGATGAGTCTTCCAGTTTAAAAAAATATTCTTTTATTAATTTAATATGAGAAGTGGCTTTAAAACCGTGCTTGGAACGTTTAAAGAAAGGTTGTAATTCCTTTAGCTCTTCAAGTTCAAAAAAATGATTTCCAAAAGATGTTTTGGTGAAAAACAAGGAATACATTTGTGATGAGGTTGCCGATTGGTCATCGTTTTTAAAGACATGTGGTAAGTTACTTCCAATGATTAAAATATCGCCTTTTCCAAACTGATTTATCGAGTCGCCAATAACAAGTGTGCCTTCTCCCTCTATAATAAGACTCACCTGGATTTCTTCGTGTTGATGTAGTTTATCGTAAAATAAAGTGGTTTTGTCAATCTGAAAAACTAAACCATCATCTTCTGGTTTAGGAATTTTAAATGGAAGTATTTTCATTGTTATTAACAGATTTTTAAAAGTTAAAAATACATAAATAATATTCAAATAATTTTTTTTTTCTTTTTAATAAGATAATATAGTATGTGTTTTGAATAATAAATCATCATTCATGTTGCCATAAGTAGGTTAATTTTACAGTATAAAATATTATAGTTATGAGTATACAATGGAATGGTGTAATGCCTGCGGTAACAACGCATTTTACAAAAGATGACACTTTAGATTTAGATTTATTTAAAGTGAATATAGAAGCCCAATTATCTGCCGGTGTAAACGGTATTGTTTTAGGGGGAACGCTAGGTGAAGCTAGTACATTAACAGATGAAGAAAGACGTATTCTTACAGTTGAAGCAGTTAGACTTGTTGGTGGTAAAGTGCCTGTATTAATGAATATTGCAGAGCAAACCACTAAGGCTGCTATTGAGTTAGCTAGAGTTTGCGAAGAAGATGGAGCAACAGGTTTAATGATTTTACCTCCAATGCGTTATAAAGCTAGTGATGAAGAGGTTGTTGAGTACTTTAAAGCTATTGCGCATAGTACATCATTACCTATTATGATTTATAATAATCCAATCGATTATAAAATTGAGGTGACTTTAGATATGTTTGCTGAGTTATTAGAAACTTGTCCAAATATTCAAGCCGTAAAAGAATCTACTAGAGATACAACTAACATTACTAGAATTAAAAATAGATTTGGTGATAGATTAGCGATTATGACTGGTGTTGATACTTTAGCATTAGAAAGTTTATTAATTGGTGCCGATGGTTGGGTAGCTGGTTTAGTAGATGGTTTTCCTGCAGAAACAGTGGCTATTTACGAACTACAAAAAGCAGGTCGTATCAAAGAAGCTATTGAAATTTACAGATGGTTTTTACCTTTATTAGAATTAGATATTCATTCTAAATTAGTACAGTACATTAAAATGGCATCAGTACATACTGGTATTGGGTCGGAATATGTAAGAGCACCACGTTTAGTATTAAAAGGTGAAGAACGCGAAAGAATCGAGAAAATTATAAAAGATGCTTTAGCAGTTAGACCAACATTACCTGAGTACAAAAATCTTGGGGAATTAGTATAAATAAGTTGATAGTTGTTAAATAACAACTAACTCTTTAATATTGTAACAAATCATTGCCTTCTAATTTAATGAAGCAGTGATTTGTTCATTTATATGTGAATTTTACATGTATAAAAGTAAGTAATTGATGTTCAGTTCTATTAAAATAACAACAAAAAATGATAACAGGAAAAAATTATATAGGTAACCAATTATCTGCAGAAGGAAATAAAGTATTTAACACCTTTAATCCCATGTTGAATAAAGAAAATAAATGGGCAATTACCGAAGCATCTGCAGATGAAGTTAATCAAGCAGTTGAAATAGCGGCAGAAGCTTTTAAATCGTATTCTAAAATATCAGGAGCAAAAAAAGCAGAATTTCTTAGAGCTATTGCTAAAGAAATTGAAGCTTTAGGAGATCAATTGTTAGAAGTTTATACAGCTGAAAGTGGCTTGCCAAACGGAAGAGCCATGGGAGAACGTGGCCGTACAATGGGTCAATTATTGGCCTTTGCAAATCATATTGAAACTGGGGATTGGGTAGATGCAACTATAGATACTGCACAACCTGAAAGACAGCCAATGGCAAAAGTGGATTTACGTAAAATGAATGTGGCATTAGGACCAGTAGTGGTTTTTGGAGCATCAAATTTTCCGTTAGCTTTTTCTACAGCAGGAGGAGATACAGCCGCATCATTAGCAGCTGGATGTCCAGTAATTGTAAAGTCGCACCCTATGCATGCCGGAACTGGAGAACTTATAGCTTCTGCTATAATTAAAGCGGCAGAAAGTACAGGAATGCCAAACGGTGTTTTTTCAAATTTAAATAGTAGTGGTATTGAAGTTGGGCAATTATTAGTGCAACATCCTAAAGTTAAAGCTGTTGGTTTTACTGGAAGTATAAAAGGCGGAAGAGCCTTATTTGATTTAGCAGCTAAACGTGAAGAACCAATTCCTGTATTAGCAGAAATGGGAAGCGTTAACCCTGTTGTTTTATTACCAAAAGCATTGGATGATAAAGCGGCATCTATTGCTAAAACTTATGCCGGATCTATAACTGTTGGATCGGGGCAATTTTGTACAAACCCAGGCTTAATTTTAGGTGTGAAATCTGAAGGATTAACCACTTTTGTTAATGTTTTAGCAGAAGAGATTGTGAAAATTGAACCATCTTGTATGTTGCATCCTAATATTTCTGGAGCTTATGAAGCTAATAAAGCAACTGCTTTATCTCAAAGTGGATTAGAGGTTTTAGGGGGTTATGAAAACGAAATTAGTGCGAATTATGGCAGACAAGTTGTAACCACTGTTGAAGGGGAAACTTTTTTAAATAACCCAACATTGCATCATGAAGTTTTTGGACCATTCTCATTAGTGGTTCAGTGTGAAAATGTAGCACAACTAGAAATCATAATTTCTAAATTAGAAGGACAATTAACAGGAACAGTCATTTCTGAATCTAACGAAATAGCAGATTACGCTGGTGTTGTAAGTAACTTACAGGATCGAGTAGGACGTATTATTTTTAATGGTGTGCCAACCGGTGTTGAAGTTTGTGCTGCCATGCATCATGGTGGACCATATCCAGCATCTACAGATTCTAGATTTACAGCTGTTGGTGTAGATTCTATAAAAAGATGGGTACGTCCGTTTAGTTTCCAAGATTGGCCAAATGAACTACTTCCAGACGCTCTTAAAAACGAAAATCCTTTAGGTATTTTAAGAGTTATCGATAATTCTAAAACCACTGATAAAATATAAAATGGCAAGGAATACTTTTGTTTGTATAGATGCTCATACATGCGGAAACCCAGTAAGGGTTGTTAAAGATGGTGGCCCAGAATTGATAGGGAAAACCATTAGCGAAAAGCGTCAGCACTTTTTAAAAGAATACGATTGGATTCGTAAAGGGTTAATGTTTGAGCCTCGCGGGCATGATATGATGAGCGGAAGTATTCTATATCCTCCTCACAACCCGGAGAATGATTTTTCTATTCTATTTATAGAAACTTCGGGTTGTTTACCAATGTGTGGTCATGGTACTATTGGTACCATAACCATTGGTATTGAAGAAGGATTGATAGTGCCTAAGGTTCCAGGGAAAATAAAAATGGAAGCGCCTGCAGGTTTGGTAGAAATTGAATATCAACAAACAGGAAACAAAGTAGACTGGGTACGTTTAGTGAACGTGAAAAGTTATCTAGCCGGAACAAGTTTAACAGTAGAATGCCCAGAATTAGGAACTATAACTTTTGATGTGTCTTATGGTGGGAATTATTACGCCATTGTGGATCCGCAACAAAATTTTTCCGGAATTCAAGATTTTTCAGCAGGAAAAATTATTCAGTATTCTCAAGTGGTACGTCGCAGAATAAATGAGAAGTACCCCGATATGTTTGTTCATCCAGAAAATGATACCATTAGAGATGTAACGCATATGTTATGGACAGGAGCGCCTATAGATCCAACATCTTCAGGTAGAAATGCTGTTTTTTATGGCGAAAAAGCTATTGATAGAAGTCCGTGTGGTACGGGAACATCAGCAGTTATTGCACAGCGTCACGCCAAAGGTTTACTTAAAAAGGGTGAAGATTTTATTCACGAAAGTTTTATAGGGAGCAAATTTATAGGCCGTGTGGAAGAAGAAACGACTTTAGGTGGTAATCCAGCCGTAATACCTAGTATTCAAGGTTGGGCAAAAGTATTTGGACAAAATACGATTGTTATAGACGATGAGGATGATCCATACGCTCATGGTTTTCAAGTAATTTAATTAAATAGAAACAACAGCTTGATTCATTTTTTAAAAGAAATTAATATGAAATATTTACAGAGTTTAATTATTGTACTTAGTTTAATTTCTTTTTCAAGCACTGCGCAAAGCATAACATTACAAGATTACAATAGAGCTGTAAGTTTTCTTCCAAGTAATAGTTATAATAAAACCGTTTTCAACCTTAAAACAAAGGTGAATTGGTTTAATAATGAGAAAGGACTTTGGTTTATAGAATTTTCTGAATCTGGTAAAACATATAAAAAATTAAGTTTCAAGGACTACAAAGTAAAGCCGTTATTTAATCACGAAAAACTAGCTCGTGCTTTAAGTGAATTCTTTAAAAAAGAAATAAATGCTAATGCTATTTCAGTATCGAATATTGAATATTTGGATAATGAAAATTTGTTGTTTACATCTTCAGGAAAGGCTTTAGTTTTAAATTTAGAAACCTATAATCTTCATCTTAAAAAAGAAAAAAGTAAATCTAAAACTAACGAATTTGAGCAGAAGTCGCCCGATGGAAAATGGATGGCTTATTCAGAAGCATATAATCTTTTTATAAAATCTACAGAAACAAAAGAAGTATATCAATTAAGTTTTGATGGTGAAAAGAATTACGAATACGCTAGTCGTTATGGTTGGGGCGATATTATAGAAGGTGAGCATGGGGAACGGCCTAAACACTTTTCTGTTAATTGGTCTAAAGACTCTAAATGGATTGCTACAAATGTTATCGATTTTTGGAATGCAGAAAAAATGTATCTTCTAGATTGGAGTATAGATTCCCTTTATAAACCTAAATTATTATCTTATTATCGCGGTTCTCCGGGCGATACTACTATGGTTTATGTTAAGCCTGTTTTTTATAATGTTGAAACAAAACAAGAGGTGAAAACAGCGCTTCCAAATAATGTCCATATCAATTCGGTTTCTGTTAATTGGACAGGTAAATCGGGTGTTGTATTAGCTAATTACAAAACGCGTGGTTTTAAAAATGAATTTGTAAAAGAGGTTGATTTAAGTACCAATACAGAGCGTACTTTAATAAAAGAAACAAGCGAAACTAATGTTGATAATTTTACATATAAAACATTAAGTGAAAAGGAAAGCATTGTTTTTCTTTCGGAACGTAGTGGTTGGAGGCAGTTGTATCATTTAGATTTAAAATCGAATAAAATAACGGGGTTAACTACTGGGGATTATTTTATTAATGAGATTAGTTATATAGATCAAAAATCGGGAGTTATTTATTTTTTAGCATCCGGAAAAGAGAAAGGCAATAACCCTTATCATCAGCAACTATATAAGGTGTCACTAAAAGGAAAGTTAACCTTGTTAACACCAGAGAAAATGCATCATCAAGTCTCGTTTTCGGATAATGGACGTTACTTTGTTGATCAATATTCAACAGTTAAAACGCCAACAAAAACAGTTTTAAGAGACTCCAAAACTGGTAAGGTTTTAACGCCACTAATTGAAACCGATGCGTCTCCATTATTTAATAAAGGTTGGGAAGCTCCAGAGGTTTTCAAACTTATAGGAAAAGATGGTAAAACGGATATTTATGGAGCTATTTGGAAACCTTCAAATTTTGATGCTTCTAAATCTTACCCTATTATAGATGCAACTTATACGGGGCCGCATACACAGCGTTTTCCAAAATCTTTTGATGTCTCTCTTTCTAACCAAGCCTTATCTGAACTCGGTTTTATTGTGATGCAAGTGGATGGTTTGGGGACTTCGGGACGTTCAAAAGCATTTCATAATCATTCATATAAAAACATGGGTAATAATTTAGAAGACCATGTTTTAGCTATTAAATATTTAGGTCAAAAATATTCATGGATTAATGTGGGTCAGGTTGGCATATTTGGGCATTCGGCTGGTGGTTTTGATGCAGGGCATGCAATGGTAGCGTTTCCGGATTTTTATAAAGTGGGCGTTGCTAGTTCTGGAGATCACGATTTTAGAATGGAAAAAGCATGGTGGCCTGAAATGTATATGGGATGGCCGGTAGATAATAGTTACCAAGAAGTTTCTAATATTACCATGGCTAAAAATTTAAAAGGTAAATTATTGTTGGTGCATGGTGGGATTGATGAAAATGTGAATCCATCGGCAACATTCAAATTTGCTGAAGCTTTAATTAACGCAGACAAAGAATTTGATTTACTGATATTGCCTAGTCAACATCACGGTTATGTTGGTAAACATTATAATTATTTTATAAAAAAACGTTGGAATTATTTTGTTGAACATCTTTTAGGTGAAACCCCTATTTGGAACTTTAGCTTAAAAACAAATGAGTAAAAATATAATTGTTATTGGTGGAGGTATTATTGGGCTGTGTTCGGCCTATTATCTTCAAAAGGAAGGCCATCAAGTTACGGTAATTGATAAATCGGACTTTACTTCTGGAGCCTCTTTTGTGAATGCGGGTTATATTACTCCCAGTCATTTTATTCCACTCGCAGCGCCCGGAATGATTACAAAAGGGATAAAATGGATGTTTAATTCAGAAAGTCCGTTTTATGTAAAACCGCGCTTAGATTTAGATTTTTTAAAATGGACTTGGGCTTTTAAAAAGTCGGCAACTGCGGCAAAGGTGGAGCAATCTATCAAACCTATAAAAGATATCAATCTATTTAGTCGCGATTTGTATGAAACTATGAAAAAGTCCACGGATTTCAATTTTCATTATGAACAGAAAGGGCTTTTAATGTGTTATAAATCGGATGAAGTTGGTGAGGAAGAATGGGAAATAGGAGAACGTGGTATTAAAGAAGGTTTAAAGGTTGAAAATTTATCTTCGGAAGCAGCAAATAAGTTAGAACCTAAAGCGGGTTTAAATGTGAAAGGTGCCGTTTATTATCATTCTGATGCCCATATGACACCAAATCATTTTATGCCAGAAATGATTAATTACTTAAAATCTGAAGGTGTTGTTTTTTTTCCAAACGAAAAAGTATTAGATATTGAAATGTCTAATGAATCTATTTCGAAAGTTATCACAGATAAGCAAGTACTCACTTGTGACGAGGTGGTTTTGGCTGCAGGAAGTTGGAGTCCTTTAATGACGAAAAAACTCGGCTTAAAAATCCCTATTCAAGCCGGAAAAGGCTATCGTATTAATGTTAATAGAGAAACTAATATTAGTATTCCTGCTATTTTGTGCGAAGCTAAAGTGGCTGTAACACCTATGGATGGTTTTACGCGTTTTGCTGGAACCATGGAGGTTGCAGGGATTAACCATAGTATTAATCCTAACCGGGTTAACGCTATTGCCAAGGCAGCCAAATCTTATTATAATAATCTCGAAATTTCTGAAAATGAGAAAATGTATGCGAGTTGTGGTTTACGTCCATGCTCGCCAGATGGTTTGCCTTATATAGGGAAATCTTCAAAATGTAAAAATTTAACCATTGCTACAGGACATGCTATGATGGGGTGGAGCCTTGGACCTGCAACAGGTAAATTGGTTTCAGAAATTATTTCAAATAAAAAAACAGCGCTAGATTTATCACCTTTTCATCCTGATAGAACTTTTTAATGTCTAGACATGGCAATTAAATGTGCTCTAATTTCATTGAAATAAATAATTAAAAAATAAACTCATGATTTTAAATAGACTTCTAATATTAGTAACGCTATTGTTTTCTTCTTTTTATGTGAATGCACAAGAAAAAAATGGAAATACAGATTCTAAAGAGACTAAAAAATATTCAAAACCCGAGGATACCGAAGTTTATACTCCAGTGCCTGCTGTTGTAAATCCTTATGGTCAGAATGGGGTGCCTAGTGATGCTATTGTTTTGTTTGATGGGAGTAATTTAGACGAATGGGTTATGGTTAGAGGTGGCGGTGTACCAACATGGAAACTGGATGCCGCTAATAAAACCATGACTATTGATAAAGGTGTGGAAAAAAAGAATGCAACGCTTAGAACAAAAAAGAAGTTTGGTTCTGTGCAGCTTCATTTAGAATGGAAATCTCCGAGAAACACCGGGAATAAAGGTCAGGATAGAGGAAATAGTGGGGGTTATATCCAAGAAAGATATGAGGTTCAAATATTGGATAATAATGATAATGAAACGTATACTAATGGCCAAGTGGGATCGGTGTATAAGCAAACGGTGCCTTTAGCAAATGCTTTGGTTCCAACTGAACAATGGAACTCATATGATATTATCTATCACGCTCCAAAATTTGAAAATGAAAAATTGGTAACCCCAGTAAGCATTACATTACTTCATAATGGTGTTTTAGTTTTAGACGATTTTACAATACAAGGCGCAACAGAGTATATTGGATTGCCAAGCTATAAAGCACATGGTAAAGCATCAATAAAATTACAAGATCATGAAAGTGCCGTAGGTTTTAGAAATATTTGGGTTAGAGAATTAGATTAGAAATTACCGCCTTAAGAAAAATTAAAAAACACGATTAAATTAAAACACAATATAACCCTAACCCAGAATACTATGACAGAAACACAAAACACAACAGGTAAAAACAGTACGTTAGTACCTATAATTATTATAGCGGGACTCTTCTTTATTTTCGGGTTTGTTACTTGGATTAATGGGGCGTTAATTCCGTTTATGAAAACCATAAATGAGCTGACTGATGCACAGTCTTATTTAGTAGCGTCTGCATCATACATTTCTTTTGTTGTAATGGCTTTGCCAGCATCTTATGTTCTAAATAAAATAGGATATAGAAAAGGAATGTCTTTAGGTTTAATCATTATGGGTGTTGGAGCCTTAGTATTTATTCCGGCAGCCGAAGCAAGAACCTATTGGGTGTTTTTAACCGGTATTTTTATTCAAGGTGTGGGGATGACGTTGTTACAAACTGCTTCCAATCCATACATCACCATTTTAGGTCCTATAGAAAGTGGAGCCAAGCGTATTGCTATTATGGGAATCGCCAATAAAACAGCTGGAGCATTAGGATCTTTAATTTTTGGAGCCTTATTATTATCTGGTATAGATGAAGTAAAAGAACAATTAGGAACCGTTTCTATTGAAGAAAAAGGACAACTTCTAGATACTATGGCGGATAGTGTTTTTATGCCTTATCTAGTCATGGCTATTGTGCTTTTTGTATTAGGGGTTTTAATAAGAAAAGCACCATTACCACACGTTGAACCAATAGAAGCAGAAGAAGACGCTTCAGGAAAAAGTACAAAAACAAGCATTTTTCAATTTCCGCATTTATGGTTGGGCGTTATTGCTTTGTTTGTTTATGTTGGAGTAGAGGTCATTGCGGGAGATACTATTATATCTTACGGTATTTCTCTAGGTTTTACAGGAGAAGAAGCTAAGTATTTTACAACCTACACCTTAATGGCTATGGTAGCGACTTACGCTTTGGGTGTTATTTTAATACCAAAATATGTAAGCCAAACTACCGCTTTAATAGTGAGTGCTATTTTAGGAATTATATTTAGTTTCTGCATATTGAATACCACAGGGTTTACATCAATTTTATTTGTAGCAGCCTTAGGTATTTCTAACGCATTGGTTTGGCCAGCCATATGGCCATTAACCTTGGATGGTTTGGGTAAATTTACAAAAACGACATCGGCATTATTAATTATGGCCATATCTGGTGGCGCTATTATACCACCATTATATGGTAGAATAGTAGATGCAAATAAACTAGAATTAATAGCGAACGGATTACCAGAAGCGGATGCTACAGCATCTGCAGCAACAAGTAGTTATTGGATTTTAATTCCTTGTTATGCTTTTGTTCTTTTTTATGCCATTTGGGGACATAAAATAAAGAGCTGGACTAAAAATTAATTTAATATATGAGCATAAAAGTGCTCTAATAAAAATAATAAAATATTATGTTAAAAAGTAGTATTGACAAAGCCACAGGATTCGAAAAGAGATTTGAGAATATAGGCACCGTAGTTTTTGAGAATTCAAATGAAGCTTCTAAAGCAGTGGCTAAAGAAGTTGCAGATCTAATTAGAGTTAAACAATCTCAAAAACAACCATGTATTTTAGGGTTAGCAACAGGTTCTTCTCCAAAAGGCTTATATGCCGAATTGGTGCGTTTGCATAAAGAGGAAAACTTAAGTTTTAAAAATGTAATATCTTTCAATTTAGATGAATATTATCCAATGGAACCCGATTCTGTAAATAGTTATGTTCGTTTTATGAAAGAACAGCTTTTTAATCATATTGATATTTTGCCAGAAAATTATCATGTTCCAGATGGTTTATTATCTAAACAAGCTATAGCAGATTATTGCAATTCTTACGAAGTAAGAATAGAAGCTTTAGGAGGTATAGATTTACAGATATTAGGTATTGGAGGCAACGGACATATTGGGTTTAATGAGTCAGGATCACTTCAAAATTCAAAAACGCGTTTGGTAGCTTTAGATCATATAACTAGAGTCGCAGCAAGCAGTGATTTTTCAGGTTTAGAAAATACACCTAGAACAGCTATCACTTTAGGTGTAAAAAAAATAATGGAAGCTAAAAGAGTTATTCTAATGGCTTGGGGAGAAGGTAAGTCTAATATTATCAAGGATTCCGTGGAAGGAGAGATAAGTAGTAGAGTACCTGCTTCTTATTTACAAGAGCATAATAATGCAACATTTATCATAGATCCTGCTGCAGCTTCAAAATTGACAAGAATTAATTCGCCTTGGTTGGTTGAGAAAATTGAATGGACAGATAAACTCATCAGAAAAGCGGTTTTAAGTTTAGCACTTCACTTAAAGAAACCCATTTTAATGCTTACCGATGACGATTATATTGAAAATGGCATGAGTGATTTATTGGCTGATTCAGGGCCTGCTTATGATATTAATATTAAAATATTCAATAAGCTTCAAAATACTATTACAGGTTGGCCAGGCGGAAAACCTAATGCAGACGACAGTAAACGACCAGAGCGTGCTGAGCCATCAAAAAAACGTGTACTTCTTTTTAGTCCACATCCTGACGATGATGTAATTAGTATGGGAGGCACTTTTAAAAGACTGCAAGAGCAAGGTCATGAAGTGCATTTGGGGTACCAAACTTCAGGAAATATTGCAGTAGCCGATGATGAAGCACTTCGATTTGCACGTTTTGTTTGTGATTATAATGAGAAGTTTGGAATTTCAAGTGATGAGGCCGATGCTATTTACAAAAAAGCAGTAGCATTTCTTGTGAATAAAAAATCTAGTGAAATCGATATTCCAGAAGTACGTTATATAAAAGGAGTTATTCGAAAAGGAGAAGCACGTGCGGCTTGTCATTTTATAGGTATTCCGGACGTGCAAATCCATTTTATGGAGTTGCCATTTTATGAAACAGGAGCAGTAAAGAAAAACCCTATCGGTGTTGCCGATGTTCAAATCACTAAAGATTTGATAGAGAAAATTAAGCCACATCAAATTTATGCTGCAGGTGATTTAGCGGATCCACATGGGACTCACAAAGTGTGTTTAGACGCTGTTTTTCAAGCTGTAAAGGACTTGAAACCTAATGCATTTATGAAAGACTGTTGGGTTTGGTTATATCGTGGCGCATGGCAAGAATGGGGTGTAGATGAAATTGAGATGGCAGTACCTATGGGACCTGATCAAGTTTTAGAAAAACGAAAAAGTATATTTAAGCACCAATCGCAAAAGGATGGTGTTGTTTTTCAAGGAGCAGATAGTCGCGAGTTTTGGCAACGTGCTGAAGATAGAAATAAAGAAACAGCCGATTTATACGATCAACTGGGTATGGCGCAATATGCCGCTATGGAAGCCTTTGTGAGATGGCATTATTAAAAAGTTAATTTTAAATAACAATTGTATAAACTTCTAATGTCAAATCATCTCATTTCAAACCTTATAATGTAAAGTGTTAATGGTTAAGCTTTCTATAATAAGTAGATTATTTGGGCGGTTGGAGAATTTGATTTATACCTTAAGAACGTATTCTAAAATTAGTAATATACTTTCCAAATGGATGGTTTAGTATTGGACTTTAAAAATAAAAGAGTAATTGGTTAAAGTAACCGTAAATAAAATGAAGAGTATTTTTTTGAAATGTGCCGTTTTTAGTTTGGTTCTATTAACGTCCTTGGGTATAAAGGCTCAAAGTACGGATGACATATCGGTCTATAGAGTAACGCCAACAAAAGAAAGTGA
The DNA here is from genome assembly GCF_900112395.1 of Algibacter lectus. Classification (GTDB taxonomy): domain Bacteria; phylum Bacteroidota; class Bacteroidia; order Flavobacteriales; family Flavobacteriaceae; genus Algibacter; species Algibacter lectus. The sequence goes on along the minus strand of NZ_FOLN01000001.1, from coordinate 147,856 downwards.
TTTAATTAATACAAAACTAGATGTATCATTTGATTATGCTAACCGGTATTTATATGGAAAAGCATGGCTTACTTTGAGTCCTCATTTTTATGAAACAAATACGGTTGTTTTAGATGCTAAAGGGATGGATATTAATGAGATTTCTATTGTTGATGGAGCAAATAATATTCCGTTAAAATATACTTACGATAATTGGAAACTGTCTATTACTTTAAATAGAATTTATAAAAATACGGAAGACTATACTGTTTTTATTAATTATACAGCAAAACCGGATGAGTTAAAAGTAAAAGGTGGTAAAGCGATCACTAATGCGAAGGGACTTTATTTTATAAACCCAGACGGTAAAGCAGGTAAGCCTGTTCAAATATGGACGCAAGGTGAAACGGAAGCTTCTTCAGCTTGGTTTCCTACTATTGATCATCCAAATCAAAAAACAACTTCTGAAATAGCTATGACGGTTGAAGCAAAATATACCAGCTTGTCAAATGGGGAGTTAATTTCACAAAAAGACAATAATGATGGAACCCGTACAGATACTTGGAAAATGAGTTTACCACATGCTCCGTATTTATTTATGATAGCTGTAGGGGATTTTGAGATTTATAAGGATACTTATAGGGGTAACGAAGTTAGCTATTATCTAGAGCCAAAGTATGCGCCTTATGCCAAACAGATTTTTGGAAAAACACCAGCGATGATGGCCTTTTTTGGTGATATATTAGGCGTAGAGTATCCATGGGGGAAATATGCGCAAGTTGTTGCAAGAGATTACGTGTCTGGCGCCATGGAAAATACGTCTGCAACTTTACATGGAGCACAGGTTCAAAAAACCGAAAGAGAATTGCTAGACAGTAATCATGAAAATACTATTGCGCACGAGCTTTTTCATCAGTGGTTTGGTGATTATGTAACGGCGGAATCTTGGTCTAATTTAACTATGAATGAATCTTTCGCTACTTTGGGAGCTATTCTTTGGAATGGATTTGAAAAAGGACAAGATATGGAAGATAGAGAGCGTTATGGGAAATTACAAAACTATCTGCGTTCACAAAAAAATGGTAATAGTGAGGTTTTGGCTCGTTTTCATTACAAAAACAGCGATAAAATGTTCGATAACATCAGCTACTCAAAAGGGTCTATCATTTTATATGCTTTAAAAAACCAGATGGGAGATGCTGCTTTTTTTAAATCACTGAATAATTATTTAACGACCAATGCTTTTAAAACAGGAGAAAGTCATCAGTTACGTTTGGCTATGGAAGAGGTGACGGGAAAAGATTGGAGTCCTTATTTTAATCAATGGTACTTCAATGGAGGTAGTCCAATTTTAGATATTAATTATGGATATGCTAATGGAAAAGCTACTATTTCTGTAAAGCAGGTTCAAGATCAGGCCGTTCAAACTTTTAGTTTACCTTTAAAAGTGGATTTTTATGTGAATGGTAATAAAATGAGAAAGGATATTTTAATTAATAAAAGAGCGCAGGATTTTAGTTTCGATATCGCTAGCGAGCCAGACTTTATAGATTTAGATCCTGATAAAATTTTAGTAGGTCAAATTATAGATAATAAGGATATATCAGATTATTTGTATCAATACAAAAAAGTACCTTCTTATTATAACCGAATTGAAGCAGTAAAGTTCGCTGCTAAAGATAAAAGCCCAGAAGCACAACTTATTTTATTGGCAGGTTTAGAAGATCAACAAGATGACATACGAGCGCTTAGTATTAAAACTATAGATTTAAGTGACCGTAAAATAAAAAAAGAGGCCTTAAAAAGCATACTAGATATCGCTAAAAATGATATAAAAACCAATGCTAGAGCCGAGGCTATTTTAAAACTTGCTAATACAAGAAATACGCATTATAAATCATTAATGAAAGAAAGTGTTAAAGATGAGTCTTATACGGTGATTGCAGCAGGAGTAATAGGGTTAAAAAAAATCGCTACAGATGATGCTGATAAAGAGTTAGCCGATTTAGATGAAGACACTAAAATACATGTTACCAAGTTGATTAAAAAAATTAATAAGAAAAACAATAAGTAAAATACTAAAATTATACGAAAGTAATATATTTAATTGTGTCAAGGCCAAATATTCCATAAGGAAAAGCGTAGATGCATTATACTGATATAGGTTGACTCTTTTTTGTTAAATATTAAGACGTTCAAAAGATTTTTTTCAGCCGTTTTAAGGTGAAAAATAGTTTAACCAATTCTGTTCTTAAATCGTAAGCTCAGGTAAATTTACATTATACTTTTTATAGGATTTATATTTGATATTCGGATTTTAATGTACTTCAGCGGGTTTTCTTAAATCTAGGCTAAGATGCGTTCTTAGATTATTATAAATATATACAGCTTGATGCGTTATTTTTTTAGCTAAATCTGTGTTTTTTCTGATTTGTTTAATTGGTATTCATATTTAATAGTCCTGTTAATTAGTTCGACAACAGCATTTTCATATGGGGCGTATTGTTCGGTTATACTCATTGATATATTGTTTTTTTCAGCGAATGTCGCGTATTTGGGATTGCATTATTGGAAGCCTATGTCTTAATGAAGGATGAGTTTTTGATTAGGATGTTTTCTGGTTTTAATAGCCATAGCGAGAGCCTCTGGGCAAAGTGATAGCTAAATGGTTGTCGAGTTTATAGTTCATTATTTACTTAGAATAGGCGTCTGTTACTAATGCCAAATAGTTATAGCCGTTTTTTGTTTTAATGTATGTGTTATAACTTATATAAAGTTGTTCTGGTCGAGTAGGAACGGAATCTTTTACCGGTTTTTTGTAATTTCTATACATATGGTTTGAGTTTGTAGTGGTGATGTAATTTTTAGTTTTAGGCACAAGTAGTTTATGAAGCCTTAAGAACGGATAGAATTTATCTCTACCTATCTTGATATTAGCGTTTATAAAGTATTGCTTTAACTCCTTGCGTAGTTTTATTTAACCAGTTTTAGAACCTACTTGTTTACGGTAGTCTCTAACTAATTTGATTAGTTTTGATGGTCTAGCTGTTGTTTTTGTTGGTTTTTTAATTTTTTATAAAAGGCTTGTTTAGATATTCCAAGATATCCATAGAACCATTTTCTTTTAAATGGATTTTCTTTTTTAATTATATCTCTTTTGTATGGTGTTCTAACTCCCAATGAAAAATCAGCTATTAAAGAATTAGCAGAAAATGAAGGGATTTTATTAGATCCTGTTTATTCTGGAAGAGCTTTTTACGGTATGTTAGATCATATAAAAAGTCAGAAAATAGAAAAAGGGGCTAATATTTTATTTTGGCATACTGGCGGTTTACCTGCAAATTTTTATTATTCTGAGGAATTAATGCCATAGTTTTATCAATGTAATAAAATTTGAGGTAAATTGATGTTGATTGTATAGTGCTAAAGAAAGTATACCTAATGTTTTAGCTATGTTTTAGCAAAAAAAAAAGTCAAGAATAAATTTCTTGACTTTCCCTGGTTTTACTAGTAGCGAGAATGGGGCACGATCCCATGACCTCCGAGTTATGAATCCGACGCTCTAACCAGCTGAGCTACCTCGCCATATGCGTTTCCGCGGGTGCAAAGATAAAAACATAATTAGATTACACAAACATTAGTTGCAAAAAATATTATTAAATTTTCTGTGGTACTTCTTAATTAATGTATATATTGGTCAACATAAAGATTAAATCATATATGGACGAGAAAGTAAAATATAATATAGAGTTTCCAATACAAGCATCACCGCAATTATTATATCAGTATATATCAACGCCTTCTGGGTTATCTGAATGGTTTTCAGACAACGTAAATTCCAGAGGAGAGCTGTTTACTTTTATTTGGGATGGTAGCGAAGAAAAAGCAAAACTATTAAATAAAAAAAGTGGCGAGCGTGTTAAATTTAGATGGTTGGAAGATGAAGAGGAAGGCGATTCTTATTATTTTGAAATCAGAATTCAAGTAGATGAAATCACAAAGGATGTATCTTTAATGGTGACTGATTATGCTGAAGAAGATGAAGTAGACGAATCTAAAATGCTTTGGACTAACCAAATATCAAGTTTAAAGCAAGTATTAGGCTCAGCGTAATATAAAAAACATAATATTCGATTATATTTGTCCCGTTTTTACACTTAATGAAAACGGGATTTTTTATGGTAAATTTTAACGAAAATATTTTAGAAGATAATACATTGTTATCTATTAATAATAGAGGTTTTGCATATGGTGATGCCTTATTTGAAACAATTAAAGCTTCTTATGGTAAATTGTTGTTTTGGGAAGACCATTATTTTAGACTTATGGCGTCTATGCGAATTATGCGCATGGAGATTCCTATGAATTTTACCATGGAATATTTAGAAGAGCAAATACTAAAGACCTTAACGGAAAACAATTTATCAAACGCGTCTTCTAGAGTGAAATTAACTGTTTTTAGAAATGAAGGTGGCTTATATTTACCCGAAACTAATGATGTTAGTTTTCTAATTGCTGTAAAACCTATCGATACCGATTTTTATATTGTGCAAGACACCTTCTACGAGGTCGATTTATTTAAAGATTACTACGTGTCTCCAAGTTTGTTATCAAGCTTAAAAACTAACAACAAGGCTTTAAACGTAGTTGGTAGCATCTACGCTAAAGAAAATAAGTTAGACAATTGTTTAGTTTTAAATACCGATAAGCAGGTTATTGAAGCTTTAAACGGAAATGTATTTGTTGTAAAAGGCAATACTATAAAAACGCCACCAATAGAAAACGGTTGTTTAAAAGGTGTAATGCGTAAGCAAATTATAGAAACAATAGAGAGTTTACCAGAATATGAACTGGTAGAGGAAGCAATTTCTCCTTTTGAGCTTCAAAAGGCAGACGAAATTTTTATTACCAATGTTATTGTTGGTATTCAAGCGGTGAGTAAATACAGAAAAAAGACTTTTAAATCAGAAGTATCTAAACTTTTAATTCAAAAATTAAATATTAAAATTAGAGTGAGTTAATTATAACTCGGATTTTCTGGAGCATTAGACCAAATACTATATTCTCCTCCAAATTCTAACATTTTTTCTTTCCAGAAAGATTTGTAGCTTTTTTCAATAACATCTTTTTTATAGATATTTTCGGTAACCACCCAGGAATTAGCTTTAAGTTCATCGGATAATTGGTTAGTATCCCATCCAGAATAACCTAAAAAGAACTTTATGTCGTTTTCGTTAATGGTTTTATTAGCGATAAGTCCTGCTACTTCATTAAAATCACCACCCCAATAAATACCTAAAGATATTTCAATACTATTGGGTATAAGTTCTGGTATTTTATGAATAAAGTAAAGATTATCTTGCTCAACAGGGCCGCCGTTGTAAACTTTAAACGACGCATCAAGCTCTGGTATTAAGTCGTTTATGGTATATTCTAAAGGCTTATTTAAAATAAAACCAATAGAACCTTCATTAGTATGATCGGCTAGTAAAACAATAGAGCGATTAAATGAAACGTCTCCAATAATAGCTGGTTCTGCTATTAATAAATCACCTTTTTTTGGTTGTGTAGTCACCATATTTTCAGGAATTAGTAATTAAATCTAATATTAATTTATTAAAAAAGCAAGTCTTTAATGTATATATACAAAAAAAGCCTTCAAAATTTGAAGGCTTTTCTGAATATTTATGAAGCAAATAATTAGTTTACTGCATTAGATAAATCTGCACCAGCTTTAAACTTTACAACGTTTTTTGCTTTAATTTGGATAGTATCACCTGTTTGAGGGTTTCTTCCTTCTCTTGCAGCTCTTTTAGAAACTGACCAAGAACCAAAACCTACTAAAGAAACTCTGTTACCTTTTTGTAAAGCTCCTTCGATTTCAATAATTGCACATTCTAAAGCTTTTTTAGCAGCAGCCTTAGTAATTCCTGCGTGTTCTGCCATAGCATCGATTAAATCTGTCTTGTTCATAATATAAAATTTAATTATTAATAAATTGGTTAAACATTTTGTTATATCCTATACAAATTTATACGGATTACTCAATAACACAAGTAATAGCAAGGGAAATTCGTGGTTTTGTTAATAACTTATCGCATTTGTTAATAAAGAGCCGTTGATTTAACGTTTTTTTAATAACATCAGCAGGAATAAGGCTTTACAGCATTTTTGCATCGCTTTCAAATTGATAGCCATTTAAAAGTGATTTTACATCCATAGTGCGCTTACCAGGAAGCTTAATATCATCTATAATAAGGTAACCTTTACTCACAGCGACTTTTAACTCTTTTTTGGTAGAAACAATACTTCCTATGGTATCTTTATGCTCAATAATTTCTTTTTTCGCACTATAAATCTTAATGTCTAGGTTATCATCACCATTAATTAAGGTGCACCATGCTGCTGGGTATGGGCTTAATCCTCGTATTTTATTATGGATAGCATCAATAGAAGTATTCCAATCTATTTTACAATTATCCTTATTTAGTTTATAAGCTGTTTTTATATCGGCTGTTTCTTGTTGCGGAACCGTAGTTACAGAGCCTTCCTTAATAAGATTGACTGTTTTTAAAACCAAATCACTTCCTAAGTGCATTAATTTGTCGTGTAAACTTCCTGCGTGTTCTTCCGGTTCAATTGTTATTTCTTCTTGAAGAATCATAGCGCCAGTATCAATTTTCTCATCAATAAAAAAAGTTGAAACACCTGTTTTTGTTTCTCCATTTATAATAGCCCAATTAATAGGAGCCGCTCCACGATAGTTAGGTAATAAAGAAGCATGTAAATTAAAGGTGCCATATTCAGGCATTTGCCAAACGGCTTTTGGTAACATTCTAAAGGCTACTACAATTTGTAAATTCGCATTTAGTGCTTTTAATTCTTCCAAAAAGTCTTCACTCTTTAAATTGGTAGGTTGTAAAATATTTAACCCAACCGATTTTGCATAAACTTTTACAGCACTTTCGTTTAATTTACGGCCACGTCCTGCAGGTTTATCTGGAGCAGTAATTACCCCAACTATGTTTTGTTCGTTTTCTACTAATGTTTTTAAAATGGTAACGGCAAAATCTGGCGTTCCCATAAATACTATTTTTAAATCTTTCATTTTAATCTTATTTTCCTAACATGTTAGTCTGTGCTTATACATGTTTAATATTTTATTTTTTATACCCTATGTATTAGGTGTAGCTGAAGTTTCTATTTGAGTTTAATAATTAAGCTGAATTATAAATGGCTCAACTTATACGTATTCTTAGCTGTAATCGTTATTATTTGATGTTCTAAAAGTAATTTTAAAACCTGTTTTATGTGTTCTTCGGAAGTGTTTAATAAAGCTGAAATTTGTCTAGAAGACTGATCTCCATTTTCTAAAAGCCCGATAACTTGCTTTTTTATAGTTGTGATATCATTTGATGTAACCCTAACTTTTTTTTGAGTACAAACGGAACAAATACCACAAGGACTAATTTCTGTTTCTCCAAAATAGGCGAGGAGTTGCATGCTTTTACAAGTCGATTCGTTTTCAACATATTCTAGCATTGCTTTTACTTGCTGTTGCTTTAAATTATTTTGTTGCTCTATTGTTTTCGCTATTCTGTTAATAGTCTTGTTGTCTTCTCGCGGCTGAATAAAAGTAACTTCGGCATCTGTTGCAGATAGTTTTAAGGTAATAATACCATCATGTTCTAGCTGCTTTAAAGCGTTCACTATTTTAATTTCGCTTATCGCCGATTTTTCGGTTATTTTGGCCAATGCAATTTTGGTGACTTGCTCAAAAACACCGCCATACATACGTAAAATAGATTTTACAATAATACTGTACTCCGTATGTGTATCTAAATAGTTAAACAATGCCGCATTAGAAATTATGAACTGCACGGTAACCTTGTTTTTAAATTGTTTAGAAAGCGTAATAATACTATTTCTATCTAAAATCAATAAAGCACTGTAGCATGAACTCGGACTAAACTTGTAGGTTTTACAAAAGGTGTTAAAATCGAACTCAAAAGTTAAATATTCACCTTCACCGTAAGGCACCTGAAAATAATTGCATAGTTTTCTGTAAACTTGCTTTACAAAATCGACACTAGCAAGTGATCCTAAAAACTGTTTTTTAATACTAGCTTCGTCACTTTTGTTTTTCAAAATTACTGCAAAAGCCTTATCCCCATTTCGGCCAACCCGTCCGGCTTCTTGAAAGTAACTTTCTATACTTTCTGGTAGGCTAATATGTACCACGGTTTTTACATCTGGTTTATCAATCCCCATTCCAAAGGCATTTGTAGCTACCATAACCTGTTTTCGGTTATTAATCCAGGCATCCATGTTTTTATCCTTTTCACTATTGTGTAAACCACCGTGATAAAAGGTAGCTGTTATGTTTTTAGACTCTAAAAAAGCACTAAGTTCAATAGTTAGTTTTCTATTTCTAACATAAATAATGGAAGACTGCTTATATTTTTTTAATATCGTCTGTATTCTGTAATACTTATCATTTTCATTGTAAACTAAATAAGCCAAATTGGGTCTTAAAAAAGACTGCTTAAATATTTTAGGATTAATAAAATCCAGTTGTTTTACAATATCATCAATTACCTCAGGTTTTGCCGATGCTGTAAGAGCAATAGCGTTTACCGTTGGTTGTAGTTGTCTTAAAAGTGCAATGTTATTGTAAGCAGGTCTAAAGTCGCTACCCCATTGCGAAATACAATGTGCCTCATCTATGGCAATTAAATTCACATTCATTAACCTAATGCGGTCTTGCACCAATTCTTGCTGCAATCGCTCGGGAGATAAGTATAGAAATTTGTAATTACCGTAAACACAATTATCTAAAAGTGTGTCTAATTCTTTATATGAAATTCCACTTGTAAGTGCCATCGCTTTAATCCCCTTGTTGTTTAAGGATTGTACTTGGTCTTTCATTAAAGCAATAAGTGGCGATACCACAATGCATATCCCTTTTTTTACCAGAGCAGGAATTTGGAAACATAACGATTTTCCACCACCAGTTGGCAAAAGCGCAAAAGTATCCTCACCAGCCAAAACAGAATTTATAATGGCCTCTTGGTTTGGTCGGAATTCGGTGAATTTCCAATAACGTTCTAGTATATTAATAGGGTGTTCCATTTTGGATGCTTACATCATTAATTTGTTTAAAATAAAATTGGTTCTATTCTCAACAGTATCAAAAGGTACATCTATTAAGTTATATTCGTAGTTTTCATAGGTTTTTACTAAGTGATCGTGAATTTCTAAGGCTTGATCAAAAGTCTCGTAGCGTTCATTATCGCTGGTGTAAATAGCTTCCCAAGGTTTTAATATAAAAACGGTGTGGTATTTAGATTTGTTACAAGTTTCAATGAAGTTTTCTGGACATTCATCGCCAATAAAATCCATGTAAGCTAGTACATCGGGCAAACCACGATCGAAAAATACGATTTCATTTTTAAATAATTCGGCATCAACAAATTGTTTTTGTCGGCCCTTTAAAAGGAGTTCGCTAAACATGAGCGGGTTGGTTAAAAAGAGCTGATCGATACCTTCTTTTTTGGCATCTAAAATTACTTGTCGCGAAATTTCTTCTAAGCAAGTGTGGCCTCTTTTTATTAATTCGTTAATTAAAGTTGATTTTCCAGTTCCTGGACCGCCCGTAATAACAATCTTTTTAGTGTTCAATGCTGCTTTATTTTTGTGTAAAAATCGGAATTTATAATCTATAAAAAAAATGGAAACTAAACTGTATATTTGCAGCCAAATAAATATGTAATGAGCACACCTCCAAATTCAGAAGAATTTTACGATAAATTAAAAGAACAATTATACGATACAGACGTTTGGCCTGCAGAATACTTATATAAATTCATTGTGCTTTCAAACAAAGAAAAAATTGAAAAAATTGAGACTATTTTCGATGGGTTAGGAGCTGTTATCAAAACAAAAGAATCTAAAAACGGAAAATACACAAGTGTTTCTATTGATGTTTTTATGGAAAAACCTGAGGCTGTTATAGAGAAATACAAAGAGGTATCTTCTAAGGTAGAAGGCGTAATTAGTCTTTAATACTTGTAGGTGTTTGTTTTCCGTGAAAACGGGAGCATTATTTTTTTGTTACAAAATTTAAGGAAATTGCTATAAGCATTATAGAATTGAAACTTTATTTTTTATTCTGAAGCAACCTTTTGTATAATTTTGCATCTTGAAATAAAATATTTGAGATGAAAAAAATTGCTTTAGTTTTATGTTCTGTTTTTGTTTTATTCAGTTGTGAAAATGGTGATAGTGCCATCGATGGAAGTTATGAACTCGATTCATCGTCATCTTCGAGCTCAAAAGGTTCAGGAGATTCTGGTAATGGTGGTAATGGTGAAAGTGCCGGCCAAATCACGGCTGGTGAATGGAACGATTTAACTCAATGGGATTTCTGGAGCGATTTATTAAATTCTCAAGATTATACTACATTTCAAGCAAATTGGAGTTTCAATACATCAAAACGTATTGCATTTCAAGTTTTAGATAAAAACACCTCGCAACCTTTAAATAATGTATCGCTTTCTCTTTTTAAAGATGGCGAAATTATCAGTGAAGCTAAAACAGATAATTTAGGTGAAGCTAATTTATTTATAGATTTGTTTGATAGCGGAAAAACGAGTTCTTCAGTAAATCTTGACGATTACGATGTTCAAATTAATGGAGAAGTAATAAGTCAAGGGGTTTCTCTTTTTAATGAAGGTGTAAATGTTTTTAATATTGAAAATACTACAGCAACTGCCGATAGAATAGAAGTGGCTTTTATTGTTGATGCTACAGGCTCAATGGGCGACGAGCTAGAGTTTTTAAAGAGTGATTTAAAAGATGTTATTGGTCGGGCACAAGAGGATAATGCCAATTCTACAATTTTAACATCTACGGTGTTTTATAGAGATCAGGGCGATGATTATGTCACAAAACGATCAGATTTTACAACGAGTATTTCTTCTACTGTAGATTTCATTAGCAAGCAAAGCGCAGATGGTGGAGGCGATTTTGAAGAGGCCGTGGAGGAAGCTTTAGATGAAGCAATAAACGATTTGCAATGGGGTACAAATTCTAAAACACGAATTGCTTTTTTACTTTTAGATGCGCCACCACACCAAACCGATGACGTAAATTTAAGTATTAAGAAATCGTTAATTAAAGCGGCCAAAAATGGTGTGAAATTTATTCCGGTAACGGCAAGTGGTATCGATAAATCTACCGAGTTTTTAATGCGTTATTTTGCTATTGCAACCAACGGAACCTATGTGTTTATTACAAACGATAGTGGAATTGGCAACGACCATATAGAGCCAACTGTTGGAGAATATGAGGTTGAATTTCTAAATAATTTGCTCGTTAGGTTAATAAATAAGTACGCGCAATAATTGATTTGGTAATAATAATCGTGCTATTCAATTTTTTTTGTATTTTGCGCAAGCATAACAACTACATGCAACAATATAAATTCTACACATTATTTTGATAGACGATTTAGAATACAACACAGAGCGTGAGCATTTAATCATTCCAGAGTACGGAAGACATATGCAGAAAATGATTAATTACGCTAAAACAAGAGAAACAAAAGAAGAACGTAATAAATTAGCAAACGGCATTATTGCTGTAATGGGTAATATGCAACCGCATTTACGCGATGTTCCAGATTTTAAACACAAACTTTGGGATCAGCTTTTTATTATGTCTAATTTTGAATTAGATGCAGATTCTCCTTATGAAATTCCTACTAAAGAAATTTACGAAGAGCGTCCTGAGCCTTTAAAATACCCACAAAACTTCCCGAAATATCGTTTCTACGGAAATAATATTAAAACCATGATCGATGTGGCAAACACATGGGAAGATGGTGAATTAAAAGAAGCGTTGCTTTATACCATTGCAAATCACATGAAAAAGTGTTTTTTAAACTGGAATAAAGATACCGTTGAAGATGCCATAATTTATGGACATTTGTTCGAGTTATCTGAAGGAAAAATAGATCTTCGAAATTCTGAAGAAGATTTATCAGATTCTACTAGTTTATTGAGAACTAAATCGAAATTCGCCAATAATAACAACAAAAAAGGCGGTCAGAAAAAGAGCAATAATAACAATCGCCAAAGAAAACGCTACTAATTTTTACGCATGGGAACATTTAAAATTGAAGGTGGACACCAATTAAAAGGTAGTATCCAACCTCAAGGAGCAAAAAACGAAGCTTTACAAATTCTATGTGCCGTTCTACTTACTCCAGAATTGGTTACAATAAATAATATTCCGGACATTATAGATGTTAATAAGCTAATAAACTTATTAATAAAGCTAGGTGTTAAGGTTGAAAAAATAAGCAAAGGAAGTTATACTTTTCAAGCAGACGAAGTAGATTTAGATTATCTAGAGTCTGATGCTTTTAAAGTGGATGGCCGTGGCTTACGAGGGTCTATAATGATTGTAGGGCCTTTATTAGCTCGTTTTGGTAAAGGATATATTCCAAAACCAGGAGGAGATAAAATTGGTCGCCGTAGACTAGATACGCATTTTGAAGGTTTAATTAATTTAGGTGCTAAATTTAAATACAGCAAAGAAGATCAGTTTTACGGCGTAGAAGCCGAGTATTTAACTGGAACTTATATGTTGCTTGAAGAAGCATCGGTTACTGGAACAGCAAATATTGTAATGGCTGCTGTTTTGGCTCGAGGAACAACTACAATTTACAATGCGGCTTGCGAACCTTATTTGCAGCAACTTTGTAAAATGCTAAATAGAATGGGGGCCAAAATTAGTGGTGTTGGTTCTAATATGCTTATTATCGAGGGAGTTGAGACTTTGGGTGGTACGGAACACCGTATGCTTCCTGATATGATTGAAATAGGAAGTTGGATTGGTCTTGCGGCTATGACGAAAAGTGAGCTTACTATTTCAAACGTAAGCTGGAACGATTTAGGCGTAATACCTAGTGTTTTTAGAAAATTAGGAATCACCGTTGAAAAGCAAGGAGATGATATTCATATTCCTGCACATACTAACGGTTACGAAATTCAAAGTTATATAGATGGTTCTATTTTAACCATCTCCGATGCGCCTTGGCCTGGTTTTACTCCAGATTTATTGAGTATCATTCTAGTTGTAGCTACACAAGCTAGAGGTAGTGTTTTAATACATCAAAAAATGTTCGAAAGTCGTTTATTCTTCGTGGATAAATTGATTGATATGGGAGCAAAAATTATTTTATGCGATCCGCATAGAGCTACTGTTATTGGTCATGATTTTAAATCGACTTTAAAAGCAACTACCATGACGTCTCCAGATATTCGTGCGGGTGTATCCTTACTTATTGCGGCACTTTCTGCAAAAGGAACATCGACTATACAGAATATAGAGCAAATAGATCGTGGTTACGAAAATATCGATGAGCGTTTACGCGCTATTGGTGCCAAAATAGAACGTGTAGAGTAATCTCACGTTCTTCTTTTTTTTTATTTTCAATTGTTATATTTGTTTAAAACGAAATCACCTAATGGTGCGGTATGAGTTTTTTTAATAAGTTACTAAAGAAAGATATGCCTGTAAAATCTTATTCAGATTTTTGGAAGTGGTTTGTTAAAAAAGAAAAATCATTTTTTAAAGTGATTAGTGAGGAAGGTGATGTTAATAGTTTGTTTTTTAATGATTTATCTTTAAAATTAGATGAATTAAAAGAAGGGTTTTGGTTTCTTGCAGGAATGTGTGATACTGACACAGCAGAACTTATTTTAACGGCCGATGGTGATTTAAGAAACATTGCTTTTGTTGAAGATTTGGTAAACGAAGCTCCAGAAATTAAAGGCTGGAAAATTACAGCTTTAAAACCGGAATCTGGTTTCGATGACTCGAACATCCAAATAGGTGAGTTGGAGTTTAGTAAAAATACACTTCATTTTTATTCTAACGATTTAGGAGATTATCCTGACGAAATTGATATCACCATAACTCATAATGGTTTAACTGAAGAGCAACGTGTAGATTTCACCAATGGGGTTTATCTATTTTTAGATAATGCTTTGGGCGAGTTAAATGCGGTTTCTATTATCGATAATCTAAATGTTGTAAATACCGCTGATGCTCAAGCAGATTTAGTGCCTATAGAGAAATTAAAAGATTTTCTAATTTGGCGAGAAAAGGAATTCATTGAAAAATATGATGGATTGCGGCATTCTACGGATAAAGATCGTTATGCGGCGTTAGAGGCTACTATGGAGTCTGGTTTATCGCTTTTAGCGGTTGTTAATACTGATTTGCTACAATGGGATAGCAAAGCATCGCATCCATGGGTTGCAGTGCTCGAAATGGAGTATCAAGGTATTGTAGATAATGGTATGCCAGATGAAGGTACTTATAATCTTTTAAGTGTTATTGAAGATGAAGTTTTAGCGCAGCTTAAAGATTTTGATGGCTATCTTAATATTGGTAGACAAACAGCTGATAGTATGCGCGAGGTATATTTTGCATGTACCGATTTTAGAAAACCTTCTAAAGTTTTTTATGAGATTGAAACAAAATACTCAGATAGATTAAAAGTTACTTTTGATATTTACAAGGATAAATATTGGCAGTCTTTTGATAGATTCTTACCTCGATAAATAGCTTCTATATGAAACCACATGTTATTATTCTTTTTCTATTATTTATTACAGCTTGCAAACAATCAGAAAATAAACAGGAGATTGTTTCTGATCATGATGTGGTTCAAGTTATAAGTCAAGATGTTCCAAAACTAGATTTAGAGCAGGCAAATAAATTGGCTGCTTTACCGCTTCATTGTATAAATGCTGAATACCCAAATAAGTTATCTCAAACCTTAGGAAGTGGAGAAGATTTAAAAAATCCTGCAACATTACATCCTGCTTTTTATGGTTGTTTCGATTGGCATTCTGCTGTACATGGACATTGGAGTTTGGTGAGTTTACTTAAAACGAATCCTGATATAAAAAACCGTAATGATTTAAAGAATAGGTTATTGCTTAATTTGTCTAAAGAAAACATTGAAGGTGAGGTTGCTTATTTTTTAGGTAAACATAATGCGTCTTTCGAGCGAACTTACGGTTGGGCTTGGTTGTTAAAGTTGGCGGAAGAGCTTCATACTTGGGACGATGATACTGCAAGAGTTTTAGAAGAAAATCTTCAGCCTCTAACAAATTTAATTGTTGAAAAATATACCGTTTATCTTCCAAAATTAAATTACCCAACGCGAGTTGGAACACATGGGAATACAGCTTTCGGAATGTCTTTTGCTTACGATTATGCTGTTGCGGTAAATGATGAAGCATTTAAGAAAGCGATTGAAACTCGTGCAAAGTATTTCTTTTTGAATGATGAAAATTGCCCGATGTCTTGGGAGCCTGGCGGTTCAGATTTTTTATCGCCTTGCTTAGAAGAGGCTGCTTTAATGAAGCGATTGTTACCTGTTGAAACTTATAAAACATGGCTAAATGATTTTCTTCCGCAACTGAAATCTAGAAGCTTTTCCTTAGAAACGGGTAAGGTTTCCGATAGAAGCGATGGGCATTTAGTACACTTAGATGGTTTAAATTTTTCTAGAGCGTGGAGTTTAAATAAAATAGTAGAAGGTTTGCCAGAATATGTACATTTAAAGCCTGTGGCTATACAACACTTAAACCATTCTTTACCTAGTATTTTTGGTGATAGCTACGAAGGTGGACATTGGTTAGGCTCTTTCGCTATTTACGCCTTAAATTCTTTCTAATAATTAATTTAAATTCGCTAACTTGGTTTGGTGGAAATTAAAGCTATAGATATTAATGTTGATGTAGGCGAGGGGATTGGCAACGAAAGTTTGCTTATGCCGCATATATCCTCATGCAATATTGCTTGTGGTGGGCATGCCGGAACTTTAGAGATTATGCGAGATGTTACACGTTTAGCTAAGCAGCATTGTGTTAAAATTGGCGCACATCCATCATTTCCTGATAAAGAAAACTTCGGAAGAGTGATTATGGACATGTCCTGCGTTGCGCTTTACGCTTCCATTAAACATCAAATTAGAGATTTGCTTTCTGTTTTAAAATCTGAAAACGCAAGACTTCATCATATAAAACCACATGGCGCGCTTTACAATTTAGCGGCTACCGATGTTAAAACAGCAAACGTTATTATCGAGGTTATAAAATCACTTATGTTGCCTATTAAACTTTATGTGCCTTATAAGTCTGTTATTGCAAATTTAGCTTTAGAGAATAATATTAAAATAGTTTACGAGGCTTTTGCTGATCGAAATTATAACAACAATTTAAGCTTAGTTTCTAGGCAAGAACAAGAAGCTTTAATTCATGAAAAAGACGACTTGTTTAACCATGTTTTTAAGATGGTTTCTGAACAAAAAGTTAAAACGATTCAAGGTTGTGATATCGATATTTTAGCTGATACATTTTGTCTTCACGGCGACCAACCAAATGTTGTAAATTTAATTGAATATTTAAAAGGTAAATTGGAGCTTAATCAAATCAAAATTATTTAGTTTAAATGGCTTTTAAACTTTGTTATAAATCCTTAGGTTTACATGCCGTTTTAGTAGAGTGGCCGGCTGAAATTAGAGAAGATGTTCTTCAGGATGTCTTAATTCTGAAGACTAAAATCGAAAATTATCATGTTAAAGAAATTATTCAGGTAAATTCCTCATATAACTCATTATTAGTTTTTTATGAAAACATAGGTATTTCTTTAGAGGAGCGAATTGCTATTATAGATAAAATCTATTCAAGTAAAAATAATGCTATTTATGTGGCTTCTCAATTGTGGAAGATTCCTGTATGTTATGATGAGGCTTTTGGTCTCGATTTGGATGCTGTTTCAATTGAAAAAAAGGTATCTAAAAATGATATTATTAAACAACATTGTGGCGTTATTTACACCGTTTACTTTATAGGTTTTTTACCTGGTTTTTTATACTTGGGTGGTTTAGATAAATTACTCCAAATGCCGCGTAAATCTACTCCAAGGTTACAGGTTGCAAAAGGAGCTGTTGCTATAGGCGGCAATCAAACAGGAGTTTACCCAAATGAGAGTCCTGGTGGTTGGAATATTATCGGTAATTCTCCTCTTAATTTTTTCGATGTTTCTAAAGAAAAACCATGTTTTGCGAAAGCCGGAGATCGCGTTCAATTTTATTCAGTTTCATTAAAAACGTATAACAATATTAAAACTTTAGTAGAGGCGGGAGTATATGAATTAGAAAGCGAAGAAGTAAATGATTAAGGTTTTAAAAGCAGGTTTTTATTCCACCATTCAAGATTTTGGTCGCTACGGTTATCAGGAATTTGGTGTGCCATTTTCAGGAGTTATGGATCGAAAAGCGGCAGCTTTTGCAAATAGCTTAGTTGGTAATTATGAAGATGAAGCGGTTTTAGAAATGACGATGTTAGGTGCTAGTCTTCAATTTTCTGTAAATACACATATTGCATTTTCTGGCGCACAAATGGACGCTAAGTTAAATGATGTTGAAATAACGAACAATGGTTCGATTGCTATAAAACCTGGAGATATATTAAATTTCGGAAAACTTAAATGGGGTTTTAGGTGTTATTTAGCTGTTTTAGGTGGTTTTAAAACCGAAACAGTCATGAAGAGTAAAAGTATGTGTTCGAACATTACAAAAGCAAGCAGGTTGCTTAAAAATGACGAATTAGCTATTAATGCCTCATCTCTGGAGAATCAAAATAGATATTCTAGAATTCGATACGATGAATCCTATATAAATTCATCGAATTTGGAAGTTTATGTAGGTCCAGAATTTGAAAACCTAACTGATGCTCAGCAAAAGAAATTGTTGTCTATACGTTTTACTATTTCAAATAATAACAGCAGAATGGGATATCAGCTAAATGAAAATTTTCAAAATAATTTAGAAGCGATTATTACCGGACCAGTTATTCCTGGAACAGTTCAACTTACACCTTCAGGAAAGCTTATTGTTTTAATGCGCGAGTGCCAAACTACTGGTGGTTATCCACGAGTGCTTCAGTTAAGTGAAACTGCGATAAATAGCTTGTCACAGAAATATACCGGACAAGCCATTTCATTTAAATTGAGTAAATAAAACTTGTTTTATGCTAGTTTTAAAAGCGCTTTTCTAAGTTTTAAGTTTGGAGAAGCTCCAATACGACTTACACCAATATCTATAAATTTTTGAGACATTTCTAAATTAGTAATACCTCCCGAAGCTTTAATTTTTATGGTATCTCTAACAGTTTTTTTAATAATTTTTACCGCAGTAAATGTGGCGCCACCTTTAGAAAAACCGGTAGAAGTGGTTATAAAATCGGCATTAGCATCCGAACAAATTTGAGATGCTTTTACAATTTCGTTTTTATTTAATTCTGAAATTTCAATAATAACCTTTAGTGGTATGTTCGAAATTGCTGTTTTTACAGCGCTAATATCTTTCATTACCGATACGTAGTTTTTACTTTTCAATAAACCAAGGTTGATAACCATATCGATTTCGCTAGCACCTTCTTTAATGGCGTTGGTTGCTTCAAAAATTTTAGTTGCTGTTGAAGCGCTTCCTGCAGGAAAACCAACCGTAGAACATATTTTAACGTCCGTGCCTATAAGTAGCTCTGTTGCTAGTGCTACATAGCAGCTGTTTATGCAAATGCTATTGAGGTTGCTTTTTCTTGCTTCTTGGCAGAGTGCTATTATTTCTGCTTCTGTTGTTGTGGGAGATAATAGGGTATAGTCTATGTATTCCGAAATAATCATTGTTAGGGAGTTTTAGGTTAAGCTATATTTTTTTATGAGGGGGCAGAATTAGTCTTCATTAGTTTTAAATAATGAAAGTTTAGGGTAATTCTTCTGTAAAGTTAGAAACTAACCGAGTGTTGTTTGGGTAAAATTTAATTTTTTAGACGAACGGTAACTTAATTCCTACTTTCATAGAAAAATTAAGAAAAACATGGTGTTTGTAATATAATTTATCTATGGCAAGGCTTATTTATAAAAGACTCGCGGTAAAATGAACTGTTTTTATGTGTTTCTAAAAGATGTTTTTAGTTTGAAAGGTAATTCGTAAAAATAGTATCAGAATTTTATCTTTAATTGGCGTTTTACATTATTCCGTTAATAAAAAAAAGCAACACATCCCTCATTTCGAGTTCTGTGTTGCTTCAAATTAACAATTAAATTCTAGTATCAAAAACTTAGATTTCTTCGCTAACCAAGTGATTTTCATTTCTAAAAACCAACTCGTCATTAAAGGCATCGAGTAAAATAATACTATCTGTTGTTACGGTTCCTGCTAAAATTTCTTTACTCAGGGCGTTTAAAACTTCTTTCTGTATTACCCGTTTTACGGGTCTTGCTCCGTATTCTGGGTTATAGCCTTTGTTGGCTAAATAGCTTACAGCTTCTGGTGTAGCATCGAAAGTAATACCTTGTTTTGCTATCATTTTGGTGATACTTTTTATTTGTAAACCAACAATAGATACAATGTTTTCTTTGCTTAAAGGCGTAAACATCACGGTATCGTCAATACGATTTAAAAACTCAGGTCTTACGGTTTGTTTCAATAAAGCAAGTACATCTACTTTTGCAGCTTCAATAGCTGAGTCGATATCTTTTGTAGCTTCAAAACGATCTTGAATTATTTGACTTCCCATATTAGAAGTCATAATTATTATCGTGTTTTTAAAATCTGCTGTTCTACCTTTGTTATCTGTTAAATGACCTTCATCTAAAACTTGCAATAAGATGTTAAACGTATCTGGATGCGCTTTTTCAATTTCATCTAAAAGCACTACAGAGTATGGTTTACGTCTCACGGCTTCAGTTAATTGCCCACCTTCATCATAACCAACGTATCCTGGAGGTGCTCCTACCAAACGGCTTACAGCATGACGCTCTTGGTATTCACTCATGTCTATACGGGTCATTGCACTTTCATCATCAAACAAATATTCAGCTAAGGCTTTTGCTAATTCTGTTTTACCAACTCCGGTGGTTCCTAAAAATAGGAAGGTTCCAATTGGTTTTTGCGGATTTTGTAATCCGGCACGACTACGGCGTACAGCATCACTAACAGCTTCTATAGCTTCTTCTTGGCCAACCACACGTTTGTGTAGTTCATCTTCTAGTCTTAAGAGTTTTTCGCGTTCACTTTGTAGCATTTTCGTAACAGGAATACCTGTCCATTTAGCAACTACTTCAGCGATATCATCGTAAGTCACTTCTTCCTTAATAAGAGATGTTTCCGATTTTTCATCCAATTGCTTTTGGAAAATCTCTAGCTGTTCTTGGGCTTCTTTTATTTTTCCGTAACGCAATTCTGCAACCTTACCATAATCACCTTCGCGTTCTGCTTTTTCTGCATCTAACTTATAGTTTTCAATGGCTTGCTTCGTGTTTTGAATATTGTCTACAACTTCTTTTTCACTTTTCCATTTTGCGTTAAGCTCATTTCTAGTTTCCTTGATATTAGCCAAGTCTGAACGTAGAGATTTTAACTTCGTTTCGTCTTTTTCGCGTTTAATAGCTTCAATCTCAATTTCAAGTTGCATGATTTTACGATCTAAAACATCTAGTTCCTCGGGTTTAGAATTTATTTCCATGCGTAGCTTAGAGGCGGCTTCATCCATTAAATCGATGGCTTTATCTGGTAGAAAACGATTGGTAATATATCGTGTTGAAAGTTCTACAGCTCCAATAATAGCTTCATCTTTAATACGTACTTTATGGTGTGTTTCATATTTTTCTTTTATACCACGAAGTATTGAAATGGCACTTTCTGTATCTGGCTCGTTAACCATAACTTTTTGGAAACGACGCTCTAGAGCTTTATCTTTTTCGAAATATTTTTGATACTCATCTAAAGTGGTTGCTCCAATAGCTCGCAATTCGCCACGTGCTAAAGCAGGTTTTAAAATGTTTGCTGCATCCATCGCACCTTGTCCGCCACCTGCACCAACTAGTGTGTGTATTTCGTCAATAAACAAAACAATGTCTCCGTCGCTAGTAGTAACTTCTTTAATAACGGCTTTTAGACGCTCTTCAAACTCACCTTTGTATTTAGCTCCTGCAATAAGTGCTCCCATATCTAGAGCAAAAATTTGTTTGTTTTTCAGGTTTTCTGGAATATCTCCATCTACAATGCGGTGTGCTAAACCTTCGGCAATAGCAGTTTTACCTGTACCAGGTTCTCCAATTAAAATTGGGTTGTTTTTGGTTCTACGTGATAAAATTTGTAAAATTCTACGAATTTCTTCATCGCGACCAATAACCGGATCTAATTTACCATCTTTAGCTAACTGGTTTAAATTTTTAGCGTATTTGTTTAACGAATTGTATGTGTCTTCTTGGCTTTGTGAGGTTACATTTTCGCCTTGGCGTAACTCATCAATTGCAGCTTGTAGTCCTTTTTCGGTTACACCTTGGTCTTTTAGCATTTGCGCTATTTTGCTCTTTGATTTAAAAACAGCTAGAATAAGGTGTTCGATAGAAACGTAATCGTCTTTTTGTTTTTTCGCAATTATAGAGGCTTCATTTAAGCTTTTTCCTGCTTCGCGAGATAACATAAGTTCGCTACCTGATACTTTTGGGAAGCTTTCTATTTGTTTGTCTAGAGCTTGTTTTAGTATCGGGATATTTACGTTTAATTTCTTTAGGATAAATGGTAGCACGTTTTCATCGACTTCAAAAATGCCTTTAAAAATATGTTCGTTTTCTATTTGCTGTTGGCCAAAACCTTGCGCAATTTGTTGTGCTTGTTGTATGGCCTCTTGCGATTTAATAGTATAATCGTTTAGGTTCATAATTAATATG
This sequence comes from Algibacter lectus, assembly GCF_900112395.1. Classification (GTDB taxonomy): domain Bacteria; phylum Bacteroidota; class Bacteroidia; order Flavobacteriales; family Flavobacteriaceae; genus Algibacter; species Algibacter lectus. The sequence continues at coordinate 126,049 of NZ_FOLN01000001.1, read as the reverse complement.
TTTTATGATTTCCGTTTAACGGGAAATCTTGTTGTTTTTTTATTTCGGAATGTATATTTCAAATTCCCTACCAAGTTGATTTGCAAGACAAAATGGCGGTTGTATTGTAGTTTTAAATGACTTTTTGTCGGTTTGTAAGGTTTTAGTTTAGCTGTCGACTTATTTCTGGTAAGTTTTGTTTTTGAGTATTATAAAAGTACTTAAATTTGAACCAAATACTCGAAAAAGTTTCGGGTTTAACATTAATTTGGCGGACAATTGCGTTAGGGATAGAACGGCTTGTTTGAGCTCCCCGACGGTAGGAGGTAGCGAGTAGTGAAAGCCCGACCCTTGTGGTAACGCCCAAAGAAGTATAATAATAAAAACATGGGATTATTTAATAAAATTTTTGGTGATTCGGGAGAAGGAAAAGAAGAAAAGGTATTGCCTTGGATTCCGTTGAATGCTATGCAGCAATTGGATTTAATAAAGGAAAAATCGAGTACTAAAACTCAAATGATCTTTAAACATTCTACGCGTTGTGGAATTAGTAGAATGGTGATGAGCCAGTTTGTAGATGCTTATGATTTTACTGAGAAGGATGCAGATTTGTATTTTCTAGATTTACTGAATTTTAGAGAGATATCTAATGAAGTGGGGTATAAATTTCAGGTTATGCACCAGTCTCCACAGCTTTTGGTAATTAAAAATGGTGTAGCTGTTGCACATGAAAGCCATGGTGCGATTAATGAAATGGATTTAAGTAAGTTTATTTAATAACTTACTTGTTTTGATAAAGTGTAGAATGCTCGATAAATGTATCGGGCATTTTTTTGTTTCCATAATTTTGAGTTTATTAGTTTGATATGCAGTTTAATAGGTCTTTTTGTAAGGTTTTTTGTGTAAAAAACGAATAATTCTAACGCAACCTTTGAAGAGATTTATCATCTTGAAAATAAAAATAATTAATTATGAAGAAAAGTATTTTATTAATGAAGAGTTTAATGGTGTTTAGTTTACTATTTGTTAGTTGTAACGACGACGACAGTGATGGTGTAACTTGTACCGATAGTTTAACGGGGGAATTAACCGATGTAGAAATGAATTTTAGTGGTACTTGGGTATTAACTGCTGTTGTTGCTGAAGATGAAATTGATTTAACCGATGACGGTGAAGATAATGCTAGTACAGATTTGTTTGTGCAATATGATGACTGTGAGAAAGATATTGTTTACGGTTTTGAGGACGATAGAGCTTACTCTTTTGTTGCAGGTGGTACTAGTGATTGTGATAATGAGCAAACTACTATTGGTACTTGGAAACTAAATGAAACTTATGGTTTAATGGTAGTATCTAGTTGTTTTAGTCAAACGAGCCAACTTGAGGTAAATGATGATTTTACTGAATTTACCTCTGAAGGAAACATTAATTATATTGATGTAAATGGTGAAACTATAACTAGTAAAACAACATTTACTTATACAAAAACAGCGATGTAATACTATTTTTACTGTATTTAATTTGAAGTTTTATTGAAAAAGAAAGTCCTCTAAAATTTAGAGGACTTTTTGATTTTATTCGGGATTGTAAGTGGTTATAATATTTTTGAGTTGTAGTTTGAGATCTTCTCCGGTGTCGAATATCATTTGTTCGTTTATAGGGAACGGTACTTTACGAGATCTTATAAGTTGTAAGTCTTCGGTGGTTAAGGCACGTTTATCTCCACGATAAGTTGCGTAGATGTTTTGGAAGTTAAAACCGCTATCTACAGGAAAAGATTGTAAAACCTGATTTGTTTTCATGTCTTTATAAATCACGTTTCCTAGAATTTGAGACGATTTTTGTTGGCTTAGCTCATATAGCTTAGCTTTAACTTTTATAATATTATCTACTTTAATATCGTTACCTAAACTATCTTTTTTTACGTTTCCTTTTTTATCTAAAACATATTTTTTACCATCGATTATGGTTTGCTCTCTTAGAATTTGACGTTCTTTTACATGTTCTGGAGAGATGATAATTTGTTTTAACTGTAATTGCATGGCTAAATCGTATACTCTAGCTCGCTCTGGTGATGCGTGGTATACAGTCCAAAATTGGTTTAGGCCATAAGTGTCGAAATTTAGTAAATCGCTTTCCAAATCTCTAGGTATAGCTTGTTTTGTTTGGTTTGCAATGGTTACAATAACGTATTTTGTACCACGAGCATGAGCTTCTTGTATAAGCTCGCGTGTATCTTCGTAATTAGGGTTTATAGATTCTATGTAGCTATAAATTTGATGCGCATCTCTAATTTGTTCTTTGTTATCGCTTTCTAATAAGTCGAGACCTTTTTCATATAAGTAATTAGAGGTTTTGTTTCTGTAGCTCGAAATTTGAGAGCTATAGTCGCTAAATTCAAATTTAGCTTCTTTTCCGTTAATGTATAATGGAAGCACAGGCTTTATGGCCTCTTGTCGTGTATTTAGATTTTTGTAAACATTAAAAATATTTTCAAATAACTCTGGGTTATTATCTTTTTCTAAATGTTTAATGGTGTTTAAATCTTTTTCGACCACTTTGTAATAAGCATCACGAAGCATTAGAATGTAATCTTGTTTTCGTTTTTTATCCTTATTGGTTTCAAGTTTTTTTAATGCCTCTGTAATGGCTTGATTGTAGTTGCCTGTATTTATGGCTTTTTCGAGTTGTTTGCGTCCACCGCAGGATATTAAAAATGAAATGGATAACAATAATAGTAGTAATCTTTTCATAAGTATAGGTTTTATGTTATTTGGAGGTAATTTCAATTTTGATGCCAAATAAAAACAAACCCTCAAGTTTTTAGTTTGAGGGCTTTTAAGTGTTTGATTTTTATAGAGTTATTTAGGTTTTTTGGGTTCGAATACAGGAAGTAATTGTGTAGATACTTCTCCAAAACCAATACGAGTACCATCTTTTTCACAATAACCACGCATAATAACGGTGTCGTTATCATTTATAAATTTACGTTCGGTACCATCTTTCATTTTTAAAGGTTTTTCACCTTTCCATGTTAACTCTAGCATAGAGCCATAAGAATCTGGTGTTTGTCCAGAAATGGTTCCGCTACCCATCATATCGCCAGAGTTTACTGGGCAACCATTTACGGTATGGTGCGCTAGTTGCTGAGACATGTTCCAGTACATATATTTAAAGTTAGATTGACTTACTGTAGTTTCTTTAGCGCCTTTTGGCTGTATGGCGACTTCTAAATTAATATCGTAACTTTTTTTGCCTTTGTATTTAAGGTAATCCAATTGTTTTTTAATTGGTTTAGGTCCTTCTACACGGTAAGGTTCTAGAGCATCTAGCGTTACAATCCAAGGTGAAATAGACGATGCAAAGTTTTTAGCTAAAAACGGCCCTAGTGGCACGTATTCCCATTTTTGAATGTCGCGTGCGCTCCAATCATTAAAAAGTACAAGTCCGAATATATATTCTTCTGCTTCGTTAACTGGTATTGGTTCTCCTAAATCGTTAGCATCGGTTGTAATAAAAGCCATCTCTAACTCAAAATCTATTAACTGGCTTGGTCCAAAAACAGGTTCGGTTGCTCCATTTGGTAAAGTTTGACCTTTAGGGCGGTGCACCGGAATTCCAGATGGAATAATAGACGAACTACGCCCGTGGTAACCTACCGGAATATGCAACCAGTTAGGTAACAACGCGTTTTCTGGATCTCTAAATAATGTACCAACATTAGTAGCGTGTTCTTTACTTGAGTAAAAATCGGTATAATCACCAATTTGAACAGGAAGTTGCATTTCAATTTCGTCTAAACGAAAAAGAACAACCTCTTTATGTTGCATGTTGCTTTTTAAGGCATCATTTTCTGCATCAAAAATTTCTGCAATTCTATCTCTAACCAAACGCCATGTTTTACGGCCATCTGCAATAAAATCGTTTAAGGTATCTTGAAGAAAAATATCGTCGGTTAACGGGATGCCATCAAAATAGCCTAATTGGTGTAAAGCACCTAAGTCTATAGCAGTATCACCAATACGGGTACCAATGGTTATAATATCATCTCGGGTTAAAAAAACACCAAAAGGAATGTTTTGTATCGGGAAATCGGAGTTTTTATCGACGTGTAGCCACGACTTTCTATCTGGGTTGTTCGCTGTTAATGGCATATTCTGTTTTGTTTTCGGGTTGTTGTATTCTTATCAAACGTACATAATTTTTTTGTTTTACAACGAAAAATTACTTTAAAAATGAATTTTCTTTAACCGTTAATAAATTGGTTAAAAAGTTAAATGTAAAAAACGAAATTTTCATCAATTTAAGTAATCTATTTGTTATTTTTGCGGAATATTAAAAATCAAACTCATAATATGCAACGCGACGAACAAATTTTTGAACTTATTGAAGCCGAAAAAGAACGCCAATTACACGGTATAGAACTTATTGCATCGGAGAATTTTGTAAGCAACCAAGTTATGGAAGCTGCAGGCTCTGTGTTAACTAATAAATACGCCGAAGGTTACCCTGGTAAACGTTATTATGGCGGATGTGAAGTAGTTGATGAAGTTGAACAAATAGCTATTGATAGAGCAAAAGCTTTGTTTGGTGCAGTATATGTAAACGTACAACCTCACTCAGGAAGTCAGGCTAATACAGCTGTTTACCATGCATGTTTAAACCCTGGTGATAAAATTTTAGGATTCGATTTATCTCATGGTGGGCATTTAACTCATGGTTCTCCAGTAAACTTTTCTGGTAAACTTTACAACCCGGTATTTTATGGTGTAGAGCAAGAAACAGGAGTTTTAAACTATGATAAAATTCAAGAAATTGCTACTAAAGAGCAACCAAAATTGATTATTGCAGGAGCGTCAGCTTATTCTCGTGATATTGATTTTGAGCGTTTTAGAGTGATTGCTGATAGCGTTGGTGCTATTTTAATGGCCGATATCTCTCATCCTGCAGGTTTAATTGCTAAAGGTATTTTAAACGATCCATTACCTCACTGCCATATTGTTACTACAACAACACACAAAACATTACGTGGACCAAGAGGTGGTATGATTATGATGGGGAAAGATTTTGAAAACCCTTTCGGAATTAAACTTAAAAACGGAAACTTACGTAAAATGTCATCTTTATTAGATTCAGCTGTTTTTCCAGGAAATCAAGGTGGACCATTAGAGCATATTATTGCTGCTAAAGCGATTGCTTTTGGTGAAGCTTTAACCGATGAGTTTTTACAATACCAATTACAAGTTAAGAAAAATGCTGCTGCTATGGCCAAAGCATTAGTTGCTAAAGATTATAACATTATTTCTGGTGGAACTGATAACCATTGTATGTTAATAGATTTACGTAACAAAAACTTATCTGGTAAAGATGCTGAACAAGCGTTAGTAAAAGCAGATATTACTGTAAATAAAAACATGGTACCTTTTGATGATAAATCTCCATTTGTAACTTCTGGAATCCGTTTAGGTGTTTCTGCTGTAACAACTCGTGGTTTAAATGATACGGATATGGTTGCTATTGTAGAGCTTGTTGACGAGGTTATTAATAACTTTGAAGATGATGCCGCTTTAGAAGCAGTAAAAGCAAAAGTAAATGCTATGATGCAAGATAAACCTTTGTTTGTATAAGTATTATTAAAATATAATTTATGAAAGAATCCTGCTTTTTAAGCAGGATTTTTTTTTGTTTAAAGATGAAATGTGAAATTATTTTTTTATATGAAATAAAGCAAATTTCATGCTTTTAATAAGAATTTAACAAATTTATTTGATGTCTAATTATGCTACTTTAAAGTAATATCCTTAATATGTGCCTTTAAATATTTAACATTAATAATTATGCTACGGAACATTTTTCTATTGGTTTTGTTTACAACTTTTTTTTGCGGTTGTAGTAATAAAAATGAAGTAAAACCTACGATTGTTTTAGTGAAAACCGACAGGCTCAATACCGTAAATTGTTTCGGGCAGAATATCCAACTAGATACTTTAAATATTAAGGATGAGAAAAAGCTTAAGCGATATTTTAGTTCTATGGTTCCGGCGCCATCTCGATCTAGTTTGTTTGTAAAGCGTGATTAACTAGGTATTCAAATTACTTTAAAACAATAGAATCAATTTCTAGTTTAAAATCTTCAGCAGTTTTGTTGCCTATTAAAAATGCAACTTCTTCAATGCTATTTGCGTCGAAGTTTGGAATATCGAGTTTACGACCTCTAAACGCCGGATACATATCCGCTAGTGATATTTCGATTACTTCCCATGTTTTTGAACTGCTGAAAAGCGCGATATAAGAGTGTTTGTCTGTTAGTTTAGATTTTACTCTAAATTGGTAATTTTTACCATCACCTTTAATTTTCAATATCACTTTTGAAAAGCCTTCGGTGCTAATGTCATTAAACCTGTATCTTAAAGAGGAAAAACCACCATTGTTTTCTAAAGATACATGGCCGGTGTAAACGCCATGGCCTGTTTCGTTTAAAGTGAATGCTCCAGACGATTTTCCGCCCATAACAGCATCGTTAACCACGGTCCAATTAGTAATATCCGATGTGTTTTCAAATTTAAATATAGTATCTATTTGCATAGTAGTGGCTATTAAAAGTATTAAAATTAAAGGCTTCATAGTGTCTTGTTTTAGAATAGAAATGGCTTTTAAGCATCGTAATAATCTAATTTTAAAAAGCTGATTTTTAAGTTAATCATTTTATCAATAAACTTTTTATTATCGTCATAATTTTTATTTTTCTTAAACTTAATAAAATGTCCATTAGCGTGTATAGTATACGTTTTTGTGCTATAAGTAACTAATCTGTAATAGGGGATTATCCACGAGTAACGATCGAGTCTATTTGTAAAATGCACGATTATACCTTTTGGCCTTAGTTCTATATTCGCATAATTTGTGGCTAGAGTTTGTAGATTTTTAGGTTGAAGTTTTTCGCTTATTTCTTCAATCATAAATCTACTAGATCCAATACCTCCCATTTTTATTTTTTCTAAAAAAGAAAAGGCTTTTCCAACTAGGTTGTCACTTTCTTTTACAAAAGCATCATTAATTTGTGTTGTGTTAAATAGCATCATATTAGATTTTTAAGGATAATAAATACTGTTCTGCATGTTTAAGATGTTGCTCTTGCTTTTCAGAAGGCATTTTATCAAACATTTTTACCAACATGCCTAATCTAGGGTTCGATAAAAAGAAGTCGCGGTGTGTATGCATAAAGCGCCAAAAAAGACCATCCCAAGTGTTTTGCCAATCTCCTTTTTTATAATTACTCATTTTCATTAAATAATTGCTACCACTTATATAAGGCTTTGTAGCCATTAATCCGCCATCGGCAAACTGACTCATTCCGTATACATTGGTTACCATAACCCAATCGTAAGCATCAATAAAGAGTTCCATAAACCATTTATATACTTCATCTGGATCGAACTCACAAAGCATCATAAAGTTCCCTAAAACCATTAAACGCTCTATATGGTGGCAATACCCAGTTTGTAATACTTTTTTTATGGTTTTATCTATGGGTGCTATGCCCGTGGTGCCATCGTAAAACGATTTAGGAATTTTCTTTTTAAATCCCCAAAAATTAGTGGTGCGTTCTTCACCACCTCTAGCTTCATAAACGCCTCTTATAAATTCGCGCCAACCTGTAATTTGCCTAATAAAACCTTCGGTAGAATTAATAGGTACATTGTTCTCTTCAGCATATAATAAGCAAGCATCAATTATTTGCTGAGGAGTTATTAAACCTACGTTTAGCATAGGCGTTAATACACTATGGTTTAGTATCGAGTTTTCTGCAACTATAGCATCTTCATAAGTTCCAAATTCCATAAAACGTTTTTCAAAAAACTGCTGCAACCAATTGTTTGTGCTTTCAAAATTAGTAGGGTATAAGGCCTGCTCTGTAAGCTTCCCTAAATGATTCGAAAAATGCTTTTCTACGTATGCTTTTGCCTCTAAATAATAAGCATCGCTATCAGGAAACTGAACCGATGGTGGTGTTTTTTTAGCAGGATATTTTTTTCTGTTTTCAGCATCAAAACTCCATTTGCCTCCCAATGGTTTATTTTCAGAATCGACTAAAATCTTTCTTTTTTTACGCTGCTCGGTATAAAATGTAGATTGTTGGTATTTCTTTTTATCCTTTCGGAAGAAATTAACCAGTTCATCTTTCGTGTTTAAGAATAAAGGCGAAGTATAAACGTTTGTTGAAATGCCTTGTTCTTCACTTGTTTTTTCTATTCTTTTTTGAAGCCAATTATCTGTTGGATCTACGTAGTTAATGTGTTTTACTTCTTGTTCACTTAACTGGACGATTAACTTTCTAATATCCGATAAATCGCTAATCGCTTCAATATAATTTACTTCAAGGTTTTTTTCGCTCCGAAGAAAATCAGCGTAGCACTTCATTGAAGCTCTATGAAACGCTATTTTTTGTTTATGAAATGGGTATTGCTTAAAAAACAAATATTCTTCAATTATATAGATAGGAGCAGTGGTTTCAAAAATTGGTGATTCATGAAACAATTGATGTGGAAATATTAAGTTGATGCTTTTCATTTATTCTTTCTGCAGCGTGTGCTGCAATATTTAACGTCGTTCCAATTTTTCTCCCATTTTTTACGCCATGTAAATGGTCTGTCGCAAACCACACATATTTTCTCTGGCAGATTTTCCTTTTTCATTAGTTTCTATTGACGTGAGTTTGTAAAAGTCTGTTCTTTTCTTGTAACACAGCAGGGTGTTTTTTATGTCCCCAAATTTTGTCTCTAGCAATTCTAGCACTTTCTTGTAAATCTATTATGGGGATTGGATAGGTTTCACCCATAATAACGTTGCAAAACGTTTGTTCCATAGCTGTCATTTTCCAAGGTTCATGAATGTGTAACGTTGGAACAGCTCTTAGTTCTGGAATCCATTTTTTTATAAAAACACCTTCCGGGTCATGTTCTTGTGAGTTTTTTACGGGGTTATATAAACGCACGGTATTAATACCTGTGGTGCCTGCTTGCATTTGAAATTGAGGAAAGTGAATTCCTGGCTCGTAATCTAAAAACTGCCGTGCTAAATGGTAAGTACCGTCTCTCCAATCTTGGTCTAAATTGAGTGTTAAAAAAGAGACAACCATAGCACGCATTCTAAAGTTAATCCAGCCAGTTTGTTCTACAGCTCGCATGCAAGCATCGATTATAGGGTAGCCGGTGTGGCCTGTTTTCCATGCTTTTATGAAAGCTTCGTTTTTATTGTGAGTTAAAAGCTCGTAGCCTTTGTTTATGCATTGTGTTTCATAACGGCATTCTACTTCAAACTTTTGAATAAAATGGCAATGCCAATGTAAACGGGTTAACATTGCTGAAAATGCTTTACTGTTTTTTGTACCGTTTGGGTGTGTGCCTATAAATTGAAAAGCTTGCTTTATGCTTATATTTCCCCAGGCTAAATAGGGCGAAAGTCTGCTGCAAGACATTCTACTTTCTGTAGGCTTAGATATGTGTTTTTGGTAATTAAAACCTCTTTTTGCTGCAAACGATTTTAAGTAGCGCCAAGCATTTACTTCACCTGCAGGTTGGTAATGTTTAGGATATGCTTTTAATTGATTTTCTAATTTTTCGGGTATACAAAATTTATGATTAAGAGGCTCGATTTCAGAAATGGAATAGTTGTTTTTTATAATTGGCGTATGCATGGTTTGATGCCATTGCTTGTTCCATGTATCTCTGTTTTTAAGACCTCTAATAATACCATCTCGTTGCAATTGTTTCCATAAAATAGTATTCTCTTTACAAAAGTTGGCTATTTCTTTATCGCGTTGCCAAGTTATCAGAATTCCGCTTTCTTGATAACTAAATACAGATTTGATGTTGAATATGTTATTCAAATATTGAAAAACAGTAATAGCTTCTCCGTAAAAGACTTCAACACATCTTTTATAAGTTTCTAATGTTGTGTTTAACGCCGAAATAGAGTGGTAAATGAATTTTAAATGTCTCGGGCTTGTATCGGGATATTCTATTATAGTAGGTTCAAATAGATAGATAATAAGGTACGGAATACCTGATTGTTCTGCTTTTTGTAAAGGCTCATGATCTTGCGAGCGAATATCTCGCTTTAACCAAACAATATTTATCGATTGCCTTTTCAAGAGGTTGTTTGTGTTTTTTATTATTTGTGAGTGAATTAATTTAATTAGCGTTTACTTATTTTATTACTAGAAATTGCTTTTTGTCTAGAGCATTTAAAGCGAGTAATATCTGGATTTCGTTTTTTTAAATGCTTTTTACTCACGCCGCTATTTACACGTTTACGCCAACGTTTAAAGCTAGACTCTTTAAGGTTACCACGCATAACTTTAATAACTTCTTTTTCGGGTAATCCAAATTGAAATAGAATAGCTTCAAAGGGTGTACGATCTTCCCAAGCCATTTCAATAATACGGTCTAGTTCTCTTTCTGTTAATGGTTTTGTTTCTGTCATCGTGAAATTATATTTTTTCCCAAGTTTGGTCTGCATTTAAATAAAAGCTTCCTAGAGGATTAAAATTGCAATGTTCTGGTGCTATTATGGATAGAAAAGATTCTCCATTTTCTCTTTTGTATAAATGATATACTTCGCCTATAACGGGTTCAAAAGTAAACTTAGCATCGAATATGAGTTTATTGTATTCAAATTCTTGAATCATTTTTTCATATTCTGCTTTTAGCTCCAGATATTTAGCCTCAACCTTATGATTGATTTTTGTGATGCTTCTGTTTTTCCAAGCAATACTATCGGTTGGAGTAATTACAGGTGCACCAACAGAAGTAGCATACGGCTTAATAGAAGCATCATACCTTTTGGTTTCTGTATTGTAAACGACCTGATCTGGCTTTTTTTCTTCACTCATGTATTAATTCAACTTTTCTAGTTTTTTCATGACTTCTTCTGCTTCAAAAACTTTTTGATCACTCATTCTTCTATTTGATGTAGATAAGGCATGTGCTTCATTCATCAGTTTTTCATATTGTTTTTGTAACATTTCTTTCTCTGATTTTGTTTTAAATAGTCCAAACATTTGGTGTGCTTTTTTATGATTTATAAAAATTAACTGCTTTAAATATTTTATAAAGATACAATAATGTTTAATGTTTTCTTTAAAAAGTTAAACAAAATAATTCTAGAGTCAATAAGTGGATCTCGAAATTCTGAATATTTCAAGGGCTTTTTCTATGTAGTAGATTGAGATTTTATAATGATAATAGCGTAGTCAAAATGATGTGTATAGGAAGAACTAGCTATTAAAACTGATGGTGAATGTTGTGCCATGATTGATCTTGCTATCTACATGAATGCTTCCGCCAAGTGAGGTTACATGGTTGTAAACTAAGTATAAACCCACACCTTTGCTATCTTCATTTCCGTGAAAACGTTGATTTAATTTAAATATTAGATGTCCTACTTTTTCCATATCAAACCCGAGACCATTATCAGAATATTTAAAAGTGGGTTTACCGTATAAGTTATTAGATGTTATCGAAATGATAAGCGGAACTTCTGGTCGTGCGTATTTAATAGAGTTTGTAATAAAATTAAGAAAAATACTTTCCATATATGCCGGATTAAAAGGAACGTTTTCTAAAACCGAAAAATCTATTTCGAATTGCGCTCCAGACTTTTGGATTAGCGTACTTATGGAATGACTGACTTTGTTGAAAATGGCATTAAAGTTAACAAGGTCTAGGGTTTCGTTTGAGATATTTTTTTGTTTAAACGCTTCTACGTAAGTGTTTAGAGAATCGTTTAGACCTTCTGCAGAGACCTTTATGTAGTTTAACATTTTTAAGGTTTCGGGATCTTCAACTTTACTTAAATCAATTAAATCTACTAAAGAGATTAAATTATTTACGGGAGATCTCAGGTCGTGAGACGTTGTGTAATTAAGTTGCTTAAGTTTTTCGTTTACTTCACTAAGCTTACTTAAGTGCGATATGCGTTCGTTCTCTAGTTCTTTTTTGTGTGTAATATCTTTTGCAATGGCATAAACTAGCTTATCTTTTTCAACAGGAATTGCTGTCCAATGCAGCCAGATAATTGCGCCAGATTTGGTTACATATCTATTTTCAAAATTTATTAACGGTTTGTTTTGTTTTAAATTAGACCTGTAAGAGGCTGTACGCTTTTTGTCTTCATCATAAATAAAATCTGAAATTAATTTTGAACGTAATTCTATTTCAGAAAATCCTAAAAGTTCTACAAAAGCAGGATTGATTTTAACAAAATAGCCTTCAAAATTTGCAATACAGAGACAGTCCATCGATAGTTCAAAGAAAGGGTCTAAATAATGATCCATTGGTTTCGCTATGCTAAATTTAAAAAATTAGAGAGTCCGTTAAGAAGCAACGAAGTTAAAGCTAGTTACCTATAAAATCAATTAAAAGGGGGGGATTTGTTTCAATAATGAGATAATGTAAAAATTAGTCTGATTAAAATATAATTTTTCTGAAAAACGGCTAAAAAATAGAGAAATATGTTAATTGAATGTATCTGAAAATTAACAAAATAGGTGCAAAAAAAATCTCAGTTATATGGTATAACCGAGATTTAAAAACTTCTTATAATTTATAAAAGATAATTTTATTCGGTATTCTGTTTAATATACTCTGTAGGACTCATGCCGTATTCTTTATTAAAGCATTTACTAAAGTATTTCTGGTTGTTAAATCCCGTCATGTAAGCAACTTCAGAGATATACATTTTATCTTGTTTTAGTAACTGAGCAGCTCGTTTTAGTTTTATGGTTTTAATGAAATTTACAGGAGTATCATTCAGTATTTGCTGTACTTTTCGATATAAGTTTGCTCTGCTCATTCCAATTTCAGAAGCTAAAAATTCTACGCTTAATAAATTATTGTTCATATTATCTTCAATAATTTTGATAAGCTTTTTAATGAATTTTTCGTCGTTAGAGTCTACGTGTTTATCAACAGGCGCTGTGGTTATAAGTTTGCTATATTTTTCCTTCAGATTATGTCTCGTTTTAAATGTGTTTTTTACTTTCCATTTAAGAAATTCTAAACTAAAAGGCTTTTCTATATAGTCGTTTGCTCCAAGACTTAAGCATTCAATTTTAGACTCGTCAGAATTTTTAGCAGTAAGCATAAAAATAGGCGTATTGTTAAATTCAGCATTCTTTTTTATCTGTTTTAACATAGAAAGACCATCTTGAATAGGCATTAAAATATCGCTTATAATAAGGTCTGGTTTTTCTGCCATAGCTTGTGCGTAACCTTCTTGGCCATTTGGAGCTTCAATAATATCAAAATCATCGCTTAACTCTTCTTTTACCATTTGCCTTAAATCATCATTATCTTCAACAACAAGCACCTTAGATTTTTTAGTTTTTTGTTCTATGTTTTTTTTATTATTAAACTCGGTAGAAACTTCTTCAATGACTTGGAATTCCGAGTTTTTTATGAAATTTCGTTTTAGAGGCATACTAGTTTGCATGCGCTCTTTTTTGCTGTATTTATCTTTTGAAATAGGAATACAAAAAGTGAACTCTGTGTAAACATTCTCTTCGCTTTCTACCTTAATTGTACCATGATGACGCTCGATAAGTTTATGCACGAGTTCCATGCCAATTCCGGTTCCTGGTATTTGATTACGTTGTGATTTTGTTGCTTGGTAATAGCGATCGAAGATAAATTCTAAATCTTTTTTAGGAATTCCTAAACCGTTATCTCGAACGCTACATCTTATATATTTACCATTGAATGGGTGAGGCTCACTCTCGTTTTTATTTGGTTTTATAACATCTAGATTTACTGTTATTTTTCCGTTTTTAGCGGTGTATTTAAAGGCATTGGAAACAAGATTAAATAGAATTTTCTCCAATAAATCTACATCGTACCAACCGGATGTTTTCTTTGTATTAGACGTAAAATCATAATCGATTTCATAAATTTTAGCAAAGTCGTTAAAGGCGTTTTTTATGGTATTAATATCTTTAACAATATCATTTTTAGAGACCTTGAGTTTAAATTTTCCTTCGTCAAACTTTCTAATATCCATAATCTGGTTTATTAGGCGGTGCATTCTAAGAGTATTGTTGTAAATACGCTGACTCGTTAAAGGACTTAATGTGAATTTTTTCTCTTTAACCACTTTTTCAATAGTACCTAATATTAAGGATAGAGGTGTGCGTAACTCATGAGAGATATCGGTAAAAAATATCATTTTCATTCTGTTAAGTTCATTGTCTTTTTCTCTAGAAATGGTTTCTTTTACAAGGTTTTTCTTTAGTAAATACCAACGTCTAATTAAAATAGAACCTATGTAAATAATTAATATACCTAAAAGAACATAGGCTATAATAGCCCAAATACTTTTCCATATTGGTGGATTGATAATAAAGGAAACCTCGGCAGGTGTATCATTCCAGGCGCCATCACTGTTGGTACTTTTAACCATAAAGGTGTAAGTGCCAGGCGAGAGATCGTTATAATTTGCATTTCGGTTAGAAGCACTTGTATAAACCCAATAGTTGTTGAGTCCTTTTAATTTATAGGCGTATTGGTTTTTATTAGGTGTGGTTAAGTCTAACGAAGAAAAATTTACAGCAATGTTATTTTGATTGTACGGTAATTCTATTGGTGCACCAGAGTATGTGTAAAATTCATTGATGTTTTTAAAGCTATTCATAGCTTTGTTTTCTTGTGTTTTACCAAGAATAGCGAAACTTGTAATTACCGTAGTTGGCAATATAGTTTGCGGTGTTAATTTTGTTGTAAAAACACTATAAAAACCGTCGGTACATCCAAAATATATAATCTTCTTTTGAGTATTAACCGTACTGGAGTTAAAAAGGAATTGGTTTTCGTTAATACCATCTTCCACACCAAAAGGTATAAAACGTTGTGTTTTAATATTAAACTTTGTGATGCCATTTCTGGTACTCATCCAAATATTACCATTGTAATCCTCTTCAATAGCCGAAACTATTTTTGGTCTATAGGCGTTATTCTCTTTAAAATTATTGAACTTGTCAAGAGATGCTTCATACATATTTAATCCACCACCACGTGTTCCTACCCAAATATTATTTAAATTATCTTCATGTAAACTTAAAATAGCATTGGATGTTAAACCATTTTCTAGGGTAGGCAAATAGTGCTTTATAGTTTCATTTAACAGATCTACACAGTATAAACCTTCTCCACGTGTACCAATCCATAATTTATTGTTTTTCGCGAGTAAGAGGGTAGAGGTATGGTGATTTTCTAGTTTTTTAATTACATTTTGTTTAAATTCAGAAATGGCCTTATTGCTATTAATAATGTCAATACCACCGTTCCATAATGCTACCCAAAGTTCATTTTTATTTATAGGTACAATATCTTTAATAAGTTCTTTGTAAGATTTAATTTTAATTAAATCTAGTTTAGTATCGTTAGAGTTATAATTGTTGGTTTTATAAATGGATCTATTATCAGCAATTAAAAACTCGGTGTTTTCGTAATTTCTTGTAATGGTTTGTATAAACTTGATGTCGTTTTCAATTTTAACATAGGCTTTGGTTTTTTGATTAAAATGAAAAAGACCTTCTCGTGTACCTACTAAAATATTGGCTAAGTTCAAACTCCTTAAACTCGTAGTAATGCTATTGCTTTGTGAGAGTTTGTTGTATTCAAATAAAGAAGTTCTGCCTAAATATTTATTAATTCCTTTAAATGAACCAATCCAAAGATTGCCATAATCATCAAATATGGTAGATGAAATATGATTGTTTAATAAGTTAACCTCTTTGCTAGTGTTTGAAAAATAATTAAAATGATAAGTATTATCTATTCTATTCGCTTTAATTAACCCTTCTGATGATCCAATCCAAATGGCATTATTTTTAGCATCTATAGAGACTGTCGTTAAAAAACAAGTGGAAGATAATTCTATATTAATATTAGGGTATTGTTCTAGAATCTCTATGTTATAGTCTGCTTTATTGGTGCCTAGAATATACATGCTGGTTGCACTTACTACCATTATTTTATTATCTGCCAAAAACTTCATATCAACAATTTTTTCATTGAAGTTCGTAGCTGTAATTAAATTGTTTTCGTTGATATAAAATAGGCCATTATCGTTAGCAATCCAATGTCTATCAAAATTATCGATTAGTACAGTAGATATGGTTTTGGCAGAAGTTTTGTATATGTTATCGCTAGGGGTGTTAGTAAAAACTTCGGGTAAGTTAATTTCAGAGATATCTTCCTTAGATTGAAATTTAAGTAAGCCTTCCGTTTGGATGTTTACCCAAATATCACCTGTTTTACTACTTGTTTTTACAAACGAGCTAATATTCTTCAAAAAACCTTTAAACTGGTTTTTTTTTCTATTATAATGAATAAGATAACTTTCGCTTCCTATCCATAGGTTCTTATGGGCGTCTTCAATAATAGAATTGATATTATTATTAGGAATAGAATTGGCATCAAAAACATCATATTGATATTCTTCCAAATCGTGTCCATCATATCTATAAAGGCCAGAATTACTTCCTATCCATAAATAACCGTAGCTATCTTTAAAAAGCACGTTTACCTTCTTGTTAAAAAGTACACCGTGTATATCTAATTCATGAAAGTTTAAAGAATTAGATTGAGAGAAAGAAATGTTTAAAGTGAAAAATGTAATAATTAAACATATGTAGGTAATGGTGGTTTTAAAAATGCTCATAAAAATCAAAGGAGTAATTATGTTGTATATAAAATATTCTTGACAGCATCACAATTTACATAAGTTTTATCATTTTTTACCCTTAATTAGCTTGAGCTAGGCCTAATAATGTAAAATAATAGGGGTGATAATGTTGCATCTCCTTTAGTTTAACCATGTATTGCAGGTATCGCAACATTTGTAGGGGGATTTTAATAAAACGAAGCTTTAATTTACAAGTATATTTGAATGTATTAAAATGTTCAAAGGAAATAGATCCTAAAACTTAGAAAAGAAATTGATAAAAATGAAAAAAGGTATTCAAATTTTACTGTCGGCTATTTTAGTTGCAAGTGCGTTTTCGTGTGGAAAAGCGAAAACCAAAGAAAATGTAATTTCTGCGGAAGTTGTAAAAGAGAATAAAAAGCCGAATATCATATATATATTGGCTGACGATCTTGGCTATGGTGATTTAAGTAGTTTTGGTCAACAAAAATTTAATACACCGCATATAGATAAATTAGCAGCAGAAGGTATGTTGTTCACTCAGCATTATGCAGGTAATACAGTTTGTGCACCATCACGTTCAGCTTTATTAACGGGTATGCATACAGGGCACACTCCAGTTCGTGGTAATAAAGAAGTTATGCCAGAAGGCCAATATCCAATTCCAGACAATACGTATACTATGGCAGAAGCGCTTCAAAAAGGGGGGTATGTTACAGGTGCTTTTGGTAAATGGGGTTTAGGTTATCCAGGATCAGAAGGTGATCCAAACAAACAAGGTTTCGATGTTTTTTATGGTTACAATTGTCAACGTTTAGGGCATAATTATTATCCTTATCATTTATGGTCTAATCAAGATTCTATTGTTTTAACAGGTAATGCAGGACATAAAAAAGAACAATATGCTCCAGAATTAATTCAAGAAAAAGCCATCGAATTTTTAGAAACTTATAAGGATAGTACATTCTTTATGTATGTGCCAACTATTATTCCTCATGCCGAATTAGTAGCTCCAGAAGCTGTTTTAGCTAAATATAGAGGTAAATACGCTCCAGAGAAAGTGTTTGAAGGTACAGATGATGGGCCAGAATATAGATTAGGCTTTTATGAATCTCAAACAGAATCTCACGCTGCTTTTGTTGCCATGATTGAAATTATGGATAATCAAGTTGGTGAAATTATGGATAAAGTAAAAGAGTTAGGTCTTGAGGACAATACTATTGTTGTTTTTACTTCGGATAATGGACCTCATACTGAAGGTGGAGCCGATCCAAAATATTTTAATAGTAACGGACCTTTTAAAGGTGTTAAAAGAGATTTATATGAAGGTGGAATTCGTGTTCCAATGATGATTAAATGGCCAGGAAAAATTAAGCCAGGTAGTAAAAGTGATTTAATTTCTGCATTTTGGGACGTACTTCCAACGTTTTCTGAAGTAGCAGATGTTCCAGTTCCATCAAATTTAGATGGTATTTCATTTTTGCCAACATTATTAGATAATGCTTCGGAACAAAAACAACACGATTATTTATATTGGGAATTTCATGAAAGAGGAGGTCGCCAAGCGATTAGAAAAGGGAAGTGGAAAGCAGTAAAATATAAAGTACTTAAAAACCCGAATGCACCTATAGAATTATACGATTTATCTGTAGATGAAGGTGAGCAAAATAACGTTGCTAGCGAGCATCCAGAGGTTGTAAAAGATATGGAGCGTATTTTAAAAGAAGCAAGAACACCATCGGATGTGTTTACCTTCGATCAGGTTTCATTTTAAAAATTTAATAAGCGATTAATCTTAATTTATGGCTTTTAAAAAAGTGAAAATCATACAATTGGTTTTAGCGGTTTGCCTTGTGCAAACCGCTTCAATATATGCGCAAAATCCGGAATCTATAAATATAGATACCACAACTGGTCATGCTATTAAAAATGGTGCAAGTGGCTTCAATGTGCGTATAGCCGATAAAGTTTGGAGTTATACACATCCCGATTTTGTAGCTTCAGTAAAAGAGCTAAAACCAGGTTGGTTACGTTATTTTTCTGGCACAATGGGCGATGCTTTTAGTAGTGCAACAGGACAGTATGATTTGGATTATATTGCCATGTTCGATCACCAAAAACCTTATTTAAAAGGACATCGCTTTACGGAAGTTAAAGGTCCACATCGCGTTACCGATTTATATCATTTATTAAGTGAAATCAACGGAAAACTAGTGATTACGGTGAATGCTTTTTCTGAAACTCCAGAAATGGTGATGGAATTGGCACGCTTTTGTAAAAACAATAATATTAAAGTTGAAACTTGGCAATTTTGTAACGAACCCTATTTTTACGTGCCAAATAGAAATAGATATTGGTGGAATGATGGTTATGATTATGCGGCAAAAATGCAGCCTTATGCCGAGGCTATTCAAGAAGTGCTGCCAGATGCTAAATTAGCCTTGAATTATACTTGGGATGGTGTATGGACTTTTATGAAAGAGATTAATAAATTTCAAAAAACCAATGGTGCTTACTGGAATACGTTTTCAAAGCATTCTTACGCACCACATACCGGAAAAAAAGAAACGTTAGAGCAAGCTTATAAACGGGCAAACACCAAATTAATAGAAGCGACAAGTCCGTCGGCAATGTCGGAAATAGAAGATTATACTTGGAAAGGTGCACCCATGATTATCACCGAATTTGGTGTATGGAATAGTCCGTTAAATGGTATTTATTCGGGTATTTATAACGTGGAATATATTATGCGTCAGTTGCAACACACCAACACCACTTATGTTGCAGCGCACGAGGTTAGTAACAAGTTTTTGCCTGCGGTAAATAAAAATAATTTGTTAGAAGACGCTTTTAAAAATAATCAGCAAATAGATACCGATACCATTAATACAGGTATTCATCGTGATATAGAAGGTAAAACTTTAAAAATATATCATGAGGCTACTAATAACTCTAATTTCTTATATAAAACCGATATCTCTAAAATGGTACAAGTTCCGGGATTAAAAGGCATAGAAGCAAATGGTATGTTTGTGCAAACCTACAAAGGGAATAATGGCTTTAATTATTTAGTGATTACGAATAGAAGTGAAGAATCTAATCAGTTTCAAGTTAATATTAACGGCACACCATTAAAAGAAACTTTATTAACGAACTATATTTCTGCCGATGTTTTGAAAACGAGAAACCCAGATATTCAGGAAACTACATATAAAAACGGACTTATAACTGTAAAACCATTTAGTATTTCGGTTAGTAAATGGAAAACGAATTCCAGTGCACTTACGCAACCAACTATTTATAAAGCAAGTATTGAGAAAAATGGAATCCAGTTAAATTGGGGAGAAGTTGGTTTAGCTACAGCGTATAAAGTTTATTATGGTACAGATGCTTTAAATTTAAATAAGTCGATTACTGTAAAAAACAAAACAGCCATTTTGGTTGAAGCAGTAGAGAAAGGAAAACCGTATTATTTTAAGCTACAAGCATTAAATAAAGCTATCGAAAGTCCAATCTCAGATGTGGTTTCAGTAACATTCAATAAACCGGAACAACCTGAAATTTTTAAAGTTTCAAGACGGGATTATAGTGTTACCCTTTTTTGGAAAAGTGTTGCAAACGCCAAAGGTTATTTAATACACTATGTTGATGAAAACGGAAAAGACATAGAGATTGATACCGATAATGTTTTCGGTTACCGTATTGAAGGTTTAAAGGACCAAACAGATTATCAATTCACAGTTACAGCATACAACGGTTTAGGTAGAGGCGAAGCTTCCGATAAGGAAAACGTTACTGTATCTTCTAGAATACCGTTTAGTCCGCGCAATGTTTCAGCTGTAAAAATATCATCAAATATCATTGAGGTGAAATGGCATAGACAAGATCAAGTCTTGGAAGGCACAAGCTATAATGTGTATCGTGGTGAGAAGTTGCATGAGTTTACTAAAATTTCGACGGCTGTAAAAGACACCGTTTTTCTGGATAACAATATCGTAAATGATAAGCAATATTATTACACCGTAAAAGGGTTAACCGATGCTGGTGAAAGTAATTTTTATCCAAATATAGCCACGGCATTTTCAGCAGAAAACAATGATAAAATTACTATTCAAGTTGTTGAAACTAAAGAAGACGGTTATCTTGTAAAGGTGAAACTTAATAAACTTCAACTAAAGGAAAATGACGCTTTTGGTATCATTATCAATAATGTATCTTATTTAAATGTAGAAGATATTAAAATTGAAGGTACACGAGGACCTGAAGAAACCAAGCAATTTCAGGCCTTTATTCCTTTGTCAAAAGTGAAACAAAATTCAAATTATACCATAAAAGCATTCATTACTAAACAAGGTAAAACGTTAGAAAGTGCTCTGGTAAATCAACATATTGCAACAAAATAAAGAGAACCACTAACTTAATTATAAAATGAAAAAGTATTTAATCCTCATCATCGCTGTTATTTCATTAGTATCCTGTGATAAAACAGAAACAAGACCGGTTTATATGGCTGAAAAATGGGAAAATCCAGAATGGGAGAATCCAGAAATATTTCAAATTAATAGAGAAGAGCCAACGGCATCATTCTATAAATATACTAATGAAAATGAAGCATTAGGGAATGAATCTTGGGAGAATTCTCCGTTATATCAATCTTTAAACGGTGTTTGGAAATTTTATTACGCAGATAGTGTTCAAGCACGTCCAACCGAATTTTACAAAGAAAATTTCGATGTTAAGCAATGGGATACGCTTACTGTACCATCTAATTGGGAATTAAAAGGTCATGGTGTGCCAATTTATACAAACAGAACGTATATGTTTCCTCCAAATCCTCCATTTATTCCTCATAATTTAAACAGTAATGGTAGTTATAAAAGAGATTTTGAAGTTTCAGAAAATTGGGATGGTAAAGATGTTTATTTACATTTTGCAGGTGTTAGCGGTGCGATGTATGTATGGTTAAACGGTGAAATGGTAGGTTATAATGAAGGCAGTAAAACACCGGTAGAGTTTAAAATAACCGATTTAGTGAAGTCAAGAAAAAATAGCTTAGCTGTACAAGTTTTACGTTGGTCGGATGCTAGTTATATGGAAGATCAAGATTTTTGGAGATTAAGTGGTATCGAGCGCGATGTGTATTTATATGCTAATAATAAAGTAACGTTACGAGATTTTAGAGTAACATCAGGTTTAGAAAATAATTTTCAAGATGGTGTGTTTAAAGTAGATTTAAAAGTTGATAATAATACTTCTAAAGCAGCAGAGCAGGTTGTTAAAATTCAATTATTAGATGGAGATAAAGAAATTTATACCGATTCTAAATCGGTAGCTTTAAAAGTAGGAAGAAATGAGTTGAGTTTTGGTAAAATAATTCCGAATGTAAAAACATGGAACGCAGAGTCTCCAAACTTATACACGCTTTTGCTAACTGTTAATGGAGAGTCTACTGCCATTAAAGTTGGTTTTAGAAACATTGAAATTAAAAACAACCAGTTTCTTGTAAATGGTATGCCTATTTTATTAAAAGGTGCAAATTTACACGACCATAGCGAAACTGAAGGTCACGTAATTTCTGAAGCTTTAACCATGAAGGATTTAGAAGTTATGAAGCAAAATAACTTAAACGCTATTCGTTGTAGTCACTACCCGAAAAACCCACATTTTTATAGATTATGTGATAAATATGGTTTTTATGTTATTGATGAAGCAAATATTGAAACGCACGGTATGGGGACAACCAACCAAGGTTTAAATAATAATAAAAAAGATCAGTCTGTTCACCCTGCATATTTACCAGAATGGAAAGCCATGCATATGGATAGAACGGTACGCATGTTTGAGCGTGATAAAAACTACCCATCTATTGTAACTTGGTCTTTAGGAAATGAAGCCGGAAATGGTGAAAACTTTTTTGCAACTTACAAATGGTTAAAAGAGCAAGATAGTACAAGACCAACGCAGTATGAAGGAGCTACACAATATTCTAATACAGATATTCAAGCGCCAATGTATTGGACAATTGATCGTATGGTTAAATATGCTGAAAATAACCCAACGCGCCCTTTAATTCAATGTGAATACGCACATGCTATGGGGAATAGTGTTGGTAATTTACAAGATTATTGGAATGTTATTGAAAAATACGACATCATGCAAGGTGGTTTTATTTGGGATTGGGTAGACCAAGGTATTCTTACTGAAAATGAAGACGGCGAAGCATTTTGGGCTTACGGTGGCGATTTAGGTGCAGGACATTTACATAATGATAAAAATTTCTGTTTAAACGGTATTGTTAACCCAGATAGAACGGCGCATCCTGCTTTATTTGAAGTTAAAAAAGTGTATCAATATATTAAGTTTAAAGCTATAAATGCTAAAAAAGGAACGTTTGGAATTAAAAACATTTACGATTTCACAAATTTAAATACTTTAGATTTTTCTTATACTTTATTGAAAAATGGTGTTGAAATCGCAGATGGAAAATTACCTGTTTTAGATGTAGCGCCATACACGGCTAAAACTGTAAATATAGATTTACCAAAGTTTGATGATGCTAATGCAGAATATCATGTTAACATTTATGCAAAAACAAAAACAGCGACAGATTTAGTACCAAGCGGACATACGGTGGCTTACGAGCAATTCGAAGTTCAAAAAGGTCAATTTAATTTTGGAATAAATAAATCTTTTGATGAATTAATTGTTGGAGAAGATGCTGAAAAAATATTAATTTCTAGTAAAGATATTAAGGTTGCTTTCAACAAAGCTACAGGTGTTTTAAATGAATTAGATTACGGTAATGGTAACGTTATTTTAAAAGGTATTCAAGCCAACTTCTGGCGCCCAACAACCGATAACGATTATGGTTTTAAAATGCCTAAAAAAATGGGCGTTTGGAAAGAAGCTACCAAAAATCAAGGTTTTGTAGATATTAAGCAAGAAACAGATGCTTCTGGTAACTGCGTAGTAACGGCAAATTATAAATTAGCCGCTGTTAATGGCGCTTTACAAATGGTTTACACGATAAATTCGGAAGGAACTATTTTAGTCAACACGACTATGTCTAGTATCAATGGAGAGTTACCTGTATTGCCTAGATTTGGTAATAATTTGGTTATTAATAACGAGTTTAGTAACGTTGCTTGGTTTGGTAGAGGACCTCACGAAAATTATCAAGATAGAAATACATCGGCATTGGTTGGTTTATATAAAGCATCGGTAAGCGATTTATATTTCCCATACATTCGTCCACAAGAAAACGGTTATAAAACGGATACACGATGGATCACGTTTACAAACAAATCTGGTAACGGAATTAAAGTAACTGCGGAAGATTTAGTGTCATTTAGTGCCCACCACCAGTACAACGACGATTTTGATGCTGGAGAAGATAAAAGACAACGCCATACTACCGATATCGAAAAACGAGATTTAGTAAGCATCAATATCGATTACAAACAAATGGGTGTTGGCGGCGATACAAGTTGGGGTAGAATGCCACACAAGGAATATCAAATAGAAGCTGATAACTTAACTTATAGTTATACCATTGAAGCGGTAAAAGCCGAAAAATAGAGTTGATAGGCCTTATGGTTTTTCATTAGACGTAAAGGATAAAAATGTTAGAAATAATATGCTAAAACAAATTAAAAATATTAAAATATCGCTTGTTCTTTTCAGTTTGCTATACTTATGTCTAGTTGGTTGTAAAGAGGAAAGTAGTACGATAGAAACACGATTACGAACTAGTTTTGATGCCGATTGGAAATTTATCCAAGAGAATATTAAAGGTGCCGAAGTTGTCGGTTTTAATGATGCAAATTGGCAAACCGTAAATGTACCTCACGATTGGAGTATTGAAGGTGAATACGATGAAAGTAACCCTATGGGAGCGCAATGTGGCTACTTACCGGCAGGTTTTGGTTGGTATAGAAAAACCATTGATGTACCAAGTTCATGGAAAGGTAAACAAGTTGAAATTGCTTTCGATGGTGTGTTTATGAATAGCACGGTTTGGGCCAATGGTGTAAAATTAGGCAACCGACCTTATGGTTGGGTGTCTTTCGCTTACGATATTAGTGAAATTGCCGAAAATGCTAATAAAATTACCTTTGCAGTGCATGTGGATAACGACAAACAACCATCAGCGCGTTGGTATACCGGTAGCGGAATTTATGCTCACACTTGGATTGATGTAAAAAATAAAACAAACATTGCTCGCGATGGTATTTTTGTAACAACCAAAAGCAATCAGGTTTTTGTTGAAACGGAATTTTCTCCAGAAAACGAGCAGGTTAAAAATGCAGTTTTAGTAACATCAATACTTGATAAAAGTGGAGTAGTCGTTTCATCTTCTGATGAAAAAATTGAGAATCTTAGTGCTACAGCTAAAACAGAATTGGCTATTTCAAAGCCAAATCTTTGGTCTACCGAAACGCCTTATTTATACACTCTAAAAAGTGAATTATTGGTGAATGATAAATTAGTTGACGTTGTGGAAACTAAATTTGGTGTTCGTGATATTGAATGGATTGCCGAAACGGGTATGTGGATTAATGGTGAAAATGTCAAACTTCAAGGCGTTTGTAATCATCAAGATGCCGGGGCTTTAGGGGCTGCGGTGCCCGATAAAATTTTACGATTTAGAATTCAGCAATTAAAAGATATGGGGGTAAACGCCATTAGAACATCTCACAATCCACAAACGCCTATATTTTATGAGCTTTGTGATGAAATTGGGATGTTAGTCATGGACGAAATTTTCGATGGATGGATGAAAAAAGCCAAAAACGATTATGGTGCTCATTTTTTTGATCAGTGGTGGAAGAAAGATTTAACCGATTGGATTAAGCGTGATAGAAACCATCCATCCATAGTAATTTATAGTGTTGGTAACGAAACCCGTGGGGCTATTGCTAAAGATTTAGTAGCACAATGTAACCTCCTAGATCCAACAAGACCTGTAACATCTGGACATTCAGGTTCTGATTTTATGAATGTTTTAGGTGTAAACGGAAGTAGTGAAAAGCAAGGGTATTTAGAAAATTTAACTGAAAAGCAAAAAGGAAAAGTTTTTATAGGAACAGAAAACACGCATACTTGGCAAGTTCGCGGTTTTTACCGAACAAAAACATGGTTTAGAGATGGATATCCTAATAAAAATCAAAGACCATACGAACTTCCTGATTTAACAGAAGAAGAAGTCTTTACTCACGATTGGGTAGATGAATTAGATAGAAAAAATAGAAAACAAATATTTAATTCTAGTTATGATAATGCTACAGTGCGTGTGTCTTCTAGATTAAACATCGAACAACTTCGCGATATTCCGGCCTACGCAGGATCGTTCCGTTGGACGGGTTACGATTATATTGGCGAAGCTGGTTATGTACATGGTGGCTGGCCGTTTAAGGCGTTTATGGGTGGAGCAATTGATTTAGCTAACTTTGAAAAAGACTTATTTTACTTATATCAAAGTCAATGGACAAATGAGCCAATGGTACATGTTTTACCACACTGGACACATCCAAAAGTGGTTTTAAATACCGAAATTCCGGTTTGGGCATACTCTAATTGTGACGAAGTGGAATTGTTTTTCAATAACACATCATTAGGAAAATTAAAACCTGGCACAGCTTGGGATGAAATGCAATGCCAATGGATGGTAAAATGGCAACCAGGAACTTTAAAAGCTGTAGGTTATAAAGCAGGAAAAGTAGTTTCAGAAGAAATTGTACAAACCGCGGCACAACCTTCAAAAATACAATTATCTATAGATGGTGAACCACTTGGTAATAGCAGTCAGGATATTGTACAAGTACGTGTTTCTACAACCGATAGTTTAGGTGTTTTTTATCCTTACGGGGAAAACAGAACGTACTTTAACGTTTTGGGCGCTGGTAAAATTAAAGCGCTAGATAACGGTAGTCCGGTAGATGTAGAGCAACATGTTGGTCCTAATCACAGAACAGCATTTTACGGTTTAACACGTGCTTATATTGAGTCTACAGACCAAAATGGAGCTATTAATTTGTTAGCGAGTTGTATTTTAGGTGAGAAAAAACAAATCACTTCTAACTTGGTAAGTATTGATACAGAAATTATTAATTTAAGAGGTGATAAAGTAGACCCTAAAATTGACGTGTTTTATACTGTAAATGGCAATGTGCCAACTATAAGTTCTAGTAAATATCAAAACAGTTTTAAAATTGAAAAAGAAACTACCGTTAAAGCATTAATTGTTGTTGATGGTGTTGAAACTCAAATTTTAGAAGAACGTTTTGGTGAAAATGAAGGTTTTACTTGGAACAAAAACACAGGAGATGGAGAACAAATAGGAGAGCAAGCTGAGGAAGCCACGCTTAATAATGCTAAGATAATTACTATTGGAGCAAACTTTAAAGGCAAAGGTTTTGTTAGTATGAATAAGGCCCAAGGCGCTTCTGTATCTTGGTATCAAGAGAATGATGGCGGTGCAGGTCCTGCCGATTTGTATATGCGTTATAGTATAAAATTAAAGGAAGCTGCTGGGACTTTTATAAAAGTTACTGTAAACGGAAAAGTGGTTAACGATAAATTGTTTTTACCAAATTCTAGCAACATGGGTAAAGCATGGAGTAAAGCTAAATTACCTATTAAAATAGACCGTGGTGCTAATACGATTAAGATAGAAACAGTAGAAGATAAAGGATTGTTTATTGATGAAATTATTATTAGATAATTTTCTAATTTAAGTTATCGAGTATATTTTTCCTTTTAGGAAAATTTAAAATAGATATAAAACTAAAAAAAGCTCTATTAGCATAGTAAATCATGCTTATAGAGCTTTTTTGATTCATTTTGAACCCATATTTGAGAATTTTAAAATATTAAAACGCCTTATTTTTGATATGATGCAAGGGGAATTCACCTCTAAGGAGATTAAACCTTCTTGTTTGTTTTGTTTTAGTTTAAGTATAATTGCTGCCTTTAATTTTTGTTTGTTGAAGGCAGTTTTTTAATGGTTGTAGATTGTTTATATTTAGAGCTAGAACAGTAATTAAATTAAAATAAAAAAATAGCTTTTGGGAGCTATTTCATTGAGATAAATAAAAACAGTTATAAAAGTTTATGAAATTAAAAAAAGCATCGAAATATTTGGTACTCGCTTTAACTTTAGGGAGTACGGTTTTTACGTCTTGTAAATCTGAAAAAGCAGAAGTTGAACCTAAGAAGCCCAATGTGCTATTTGTATTGGTAGACGATTTAGGCTATCAAGATTTAAGCGTTATGGGAAGTGATTATTACGAAACGCCGAACATTGATAAAATTGCAAAATCAGGAACTATTTTTACAAATGGTTATGCCACATGTACGGTGTGTAGTCCGTCACGAGCAAGTTTGCTTACCGGACAATTTACAGCGAGACATGGTATCACGCAATACGAAGGTGCTCAATCTGGACAGGGTTGGAAAGCCAAAAACCGATATACAAAATTATTACCACCAGATTTTAAACAACATTTAGATCTCGATGCGCTTACGTTGCCAGAAGCCTTTAAAGCTGGAGGGTACAGCACATTTTTTGCTGGTAAATGGCATTTAGGAAGTAAAGAGCAACACTCTTTGCCAACCGATCATGGTTTTGATGTTAACCAAGGAGGAAACAAATCTGGAGGACCAAATGGCGGTTATTTTTCGCCGTTTAAAAACCCTAACTTAACAAACTTACCTGAAGAAAAAGGGATGACGTTATCTATGAAGCTTGCCAAAGAAACTTCAAAGTTTATAGAAAAAAATAAAGACACTACTTTTTTAGCTTATTTATCGTTTTACGCAGTTCATGCGCCTATTCAAACTTCTGAAGAAAAATGGAAAAAATATAGAGATAAGGCGGAGAAAATGGGAATTGATGAAAATGGATTTAAAATGGAACGTGTTTTACCAGCTCGAAAACATCAAGATAATCCCGTTTATGCAGGTTTGATTGAGCAGGTTGATGAGGCGCTTGGAACTGTAATGCAAACGCTTAGAGATTTAGATTTAGACAAAAACACTATTATAGTATTCACATCGGATAATGGAGGTGTGACTTCTGGTGACAATTTTTCTACAGCACAGCTAGATATTCGTGGTGGTAAAGGTTATCAATGGGAAGGTGGCGTGCGCATTCCGTATTTTGTATATGTTCCATGGATGGATCAAAAAGGTAGCAATATCGATGTACCAGTTTCTGGAACCGATTTATTTCCAACACTTTTAGATTTAGCAGGTTTACCATTAGAACCACAAGCGCATATGGATGGCGTGAGTTTAAAACCACTTTTAGAGGGTAAAACTATAGATGAAAGACCTTTGTTTTGGCATTATCCACATTATGGAAATCAAGGCGGAGAACCAAGTTCTA
This sequence comes from Algibacter lectus, assembly GCF_900112395.1. Classification (GTDB taxonomy): domain Bacteria; phylum Bacteroidota; class Bacteroidia; order Flavobacteriales; family Flavobacteriaceae; genus Algibacter; species Algibacter lectus. The sequence continues at coordinate 96,978 of NZ_FOLN01000001.1, read as the reverse complement.
TAATCCGAAAAGGAAATTGGAAACTTATTTATTACTGGGAAGATTTACACAGTGAATTGTACAATTTGGATAGTGATTTAATGGAACGCGATGACGTTGCAGATAGTAATAAAGAATTAACAGCATCATTAAAAACGGAGCTTTTAGAATGGTTAGAAAGCATGAATACGCAGTATGCCGAAGAGGATCCGTTATGGGATGAAGCAGCTAGAAAAAAACGTTTGGAAAACCATAGAACGCAGTTGTTACCTAGGTTAGAAAAACAACGTAAAAAGATGCTGTCTCCTGATTATAAACCAAATAAAGATTGGTGGGGAAGTCAAGTTGAGAAGTAGAATGCTTTAGTTCGAAAAGGAATAAAACAGATGTTTAACTTTTCCGCGAAAGCGATATTTAGATTAGAGTATATTTTAGATTAAGTAGTTTTAAAACCGATGAATCTCAGGGGCTCATCGGTTTTTTTGTGCTATTTTTTTCTGCTTTGGATTAATAATTATTTTGATACAGCTAAACTATTCTATGGTTTTGGCGGATTTTTGATAGATGAGTTCGTGGCGCGTTTCATATTAAATTCAAACGCAATTTACGTACGCTTAAAAACAGCTATTAACCGATAAAACCACTGTAAATATGGCCATAATAGGAAATATAATTAAAGGAATAATTCATGCATCAGAAATCATTTCTTCAGAATTTGATGCTGCAGAAGAACAACGCGAGGTTCTAAAAGATTTACTAGAAACAGCAAAAAATACAGAGTTTGGTAAAGCTTATCAATTTGAAGAGATTCTAAAATCGGATACTATGGAACGTGATTTTAGAGCTAAAGTGCCATTTCACGATTACAATCAAATTACAGAACAATGGTGGGAAAAGGTGCAAGCTGGTGAAAAGGATATTACTTGGCCAGATAGCCCAGATTATTTTGCTCTAAGTTCGGGAACTACAGGGAAAACAAATAAACGTATTCCGGTTACAGATGCCATGGTTAAAGCTATTAGAAATGCAGGAATTCAACAAGTTCTCGCCTTAAGAAATTTTGATTTACCGGCCGATTTTTATGAAAAAGAAATTATGATGTTGGGAAGTTCTACAGATCTTGAAGAACATAATGATGCGCTAGAAGGTGAAATTAGTGGTATTAGCGCCAGTAATATCCCGTTTTGGTTTCAAAATTATTATAAGCCAGGAAAAGAAATTGCTCAAATTGACGATTGGGATAAACGTGTACAACGTATTGCGGAAAACGCTGCTAATTGGGATATTGGTGCACTAAGCGGTATTCCATCTTGGATGGAGTTAATGCTGAAAAAAGTGATAGATTATCACGGTTTAAATAATATACATGAGATTTGGCCAAACTTACAAGTGTATACTTCTGGAGGTGTAGCTTTTGGTCCATATAAAAGGAGTTTTAATGCCCTTTTAGGAAAGCCGATTACGGTTATTGATACTTATTTGGCTTCGGAAGGTTTTATGGCGTTCCAAGAACGACCAGATACGGATGCTATGAAGTTAGTAACCAATAATGGCGTTTATTTTGAATTTGTACCTTTTAAGCCAGAGTACATTCAGGCCGATGGTTCGTTGGTGCAAGATGCACCGTCGTTATCTATTTCTGAGGTAGAACTTAATCAAGATTATGTTTTGGTAATTAGTACGGTTGCAGGATCGTGGCGTTATTTAATAGGTGATACTATTGAGTTTACAGATATTAAACGTGCCGAAATTAAAATTACGGGACGAACAAAATTCTTTTTAAATACTGTTGGTTCTCAGTTATCGGTTAATAAATTGAATGATGCTGTGCAACACCTAGAAAAGGAATTTGATATTGAAATACCTGAATATACCTTATGTGCCAATAGAATTAACGATGATTTTTACCACTGCTGGTATTTGGGTACAGAGTCTAACATAGAGACTGATAAATTGGTAAATGCTTTAGATGAATTTTTGAAGAATGCCAATAAAAATTATAAAGTGGCACGTTCTAAAGCTTTAGAAGGTGTAAAGGTTAACACAGTATCACCTTCTGTTTTTCACGATTGGAGTGGAAGTAACAAAAAGAAAGGCGGACAAGTAAAAATGGAGCGTGTTATGGGGCAAGATAAATTTGCCGAATGGGAAGATTTTGTAGCCTCCAAGCTGTAAGAAATTAGTTTTCTACAGCTTCTCGTTCTTTCACTAACAGTAAAATTTCATCTGGAGCTAAATAGTATTTTCTAATACGGGCTTTATATGTTTCTTCGATTTCAGCATTATTTAGAATAAAATGCTTTGTTTTTAGAATATATTCTGCCATTCCAGATGAAACCGCGTAAGAGTCTGCTGTGCGTTCTGCTTTTCTAATATGGTTATCGGAAAGTAAATATCTAATACCAAACCAAATAAGGTTAAGGCTGCTGCGGTTTTGGTAATCGCAAATATGGCCTAATTCATGGCCAAGCCATCCAATTAAAATATCGCTATCTACATCGGTAGTTTTAAATTCTTTCCCCGATATTTTAAACTTTCTACTCAATAACACCAAATACTTTCTTTTTTTACGATTTTTTAAAAGACTGCAAAATACAGGTTGCGCCAGCATGGTCGATTTTTTGATGTCGTTTTTAAAGCGAAACTCTATTTCGGTATCTTTTAATTGCGGATAGTAAGCTAGCGCAATTGTGGCTTCTTTTTTTATAATTTCGGGTATAATGTGTTGTGCTTTTGTGTATTCTACACTCATAAATATTAGTATATAAATTAAAAATTTCATTCGTTTTATTTCGATGTTTACTTTAGAGTAGCGGGCTAAAAAACTTCGCCATACCTTCTAGTAAACGTTTCCAGACCGGTCTGTTTTTAAAAGACTCGTAATCTAATGGTATGTAATTATTGCAAATAGTATCAAACTCTGTTTGTATGCTCTTGGTTAACTCAACATCATAAAGTAAAGCGTTAGTTTCAAAATTATGTTCGAAGCTTCGGTAGTCAAAATTACCCGAACCTATAGATGCAATTTCACCATCAATTAAAATCATTTTACTATGTGAGAAATCGGGTCTCAGGTATATGTTAACACCAACAGCAAGAAGCTCTTCAAAATTTGAAAACATACTTAATTTTGCCATTTTAGAATCGGATATTTTTGGAACAAGTATACTAACTTCAATACCACTCAATGCTGCAATTTTTAAAGCTTGTAGCACAGCAGTACTTGGTATAAAGTAAGGGTTGGCAATGCAAATGCATTTTTCGGCCAACATAATCATACTTATATATTGCTGCATAATGGCTGGCTGTTTAGAATCTGGTCCGGCAGCTACAATTTGTATAGTATGGTTTCCTTTTTGTTCAATTTTAGGAATATATTTTTCTTTTAGAAGTAACTCTTCATCACTAGCAAAATAATAATCTTTTATAAAAACCCTATGTAAACTCTTCACTACAGGACCTTCTAGCTTAATATGAATATCGTTCCAGATGCCAAGATCGGAAATAGGTTTTATATATTGATCGGTTACATTTACACCACCTGTAAAACCAATTTTTCCGTCAACAATAATCATTTTTCTATGATTTCTGTAATTCAATGTAAATAGAAGACTTCCAAAACGAATTGGCATCATAGGGAAAGCTTTCACCCCAAGATCACGAAAACGTTTAATGGTGTTTCCACGAAAAGAAGAACTCCCGAAAGAATCGTATATTAATCTCACCTCGACACCTTTTGCAATTTTCTCCTTAAATATGTTGTAAAAACGTTCTGAAAGTTCACCTTCAGAAAAAATATAATATTGCAAATGGATAAAATGTTCTGCTTGTTCTAAAGTTTCAAATATACTTTCGAAGGTTTCTTTACCGCCGTTTAGTACTGTTGCTTTATTACCGGCATATGCTTTAAGTAGTGTGCCGTTTTCTATAAGTTTAGAGAGTTTTTTGTTTTTTGCTGAATGGAAATCAACACTATTTTCTAGTTCATGAATGTCCTTATATTTTTCATCAAAAAGCTTTCGCTTTTCTGTTTGCTTCAACCTGAAAAATTTAAACTTTCTTCTATTAACGCCAAATAGATAATAAAGTAGTGGACCCGCAAATGGTAATAATACCACAGCCAATAACCAACTTAATGATTTTGTTGGTCGGCTGCCATGCAGTATAATACTGATGATGCTCCAAAGGGTTACAATCCCGTAAAAAGTCCATAATAGTGTGTTCATTACCTTGTTTTATTTTGTATTCACAAGATAGTTAATGTACCGTTGATAGTTGGATAGCGCGTGCTTTTGAGTTACAAAAGAATTTGATTACGCTAATTAAAAAAGTGGAATCAGGGTATCTTTCGACTTAAATTAAAACATTATGGGCGTGATATCAACAGACAACAGAAAAATTACAATTTATTATCATTCAGAGCACTCTATAGGTAAGCAAACGTATGCTTATGTAAAGTCTTCTGAGAAAAAACTACATGCAGTAGATATATCTAAAACAAATGTTACCGGAACGCAATGGGCGGAATTGGCCAGTAATTTGGGCAAAAATATATCGGATTTAATAAATAAGGATCATCCCGATTTTATTGAAGCTTATGGTAAAGATTCAGCAATTATGGAACAGCACGATTGGTTGAAAATATTAGAGAATGAACCACAATTATTAAAATATCCTATTGTGATAGATGGTGAAAACTATTTGCAAATTAAAAGTGCAGCCGAATTTAAACAATATATTGATCCGGATAGTGCAGGCTTAAACAAAGAACCTTTAGACCAACAATTTACTGAAGAAGACCATGCCTAAAACAGAATATAAAACAAAAACAATACATAAAAAATGGCCCCAAGTATTGCTTGGGGTCGCTATTATATTGTTGCTATGTTTATTAGGTTTACAGGTTTATGGAAAATACGCTTTAACAGAAGCCATAAGTGATAAAACGCCTAAAAACGTGAAGTTAACTTATGATGATTTGGATATCAATATCCTTTTAGGGTCGGTTGAATTTCATAATTTGAACTTAAAGACTTTAAATGAAATAACTGAAAAGATAGAGATTTTAGCAACTGCAGAATTTTTAAAAATTACCGATGTTGCATATTGGCCACTTTATAAAGATAAGCGATTTGAAGCCGATAATATTGAAGTGAAAAACGCAAAAATCACAACGTATAAAGAAGATACAGATGATGTACATTTTTCCGTAGATGAGTTATCCTTTAATATATCTGATGTGAAAACAGACAAGGAAATGCTTCAGAATAAAATCCCTTTTAATTATGAAACCTTAGATGCCGAGTTGCAAGAACTGTATTTAGATTTAAGTCGTTTTGAAGCATTGAAGGTGGCAAGTCTTTCATTTAAAGAAAATAATTTAAAGTTTGAAGATTTATCAATCGCTTCAAAATATGATAAAGAAGCACTTTCTAAACGATTAACTGTGGAGCGTGATTATGTCGATTTTAAAGTTCCTCAAGGAAATTTTGAAGCTTTAGAATTGGGAACAGCTAAAGATAGTTTTGCAGTTTCTGTAGAGCGTTTCAATTTAAATAATTCCGAATTACATCTTTATAGAAATAAACTAATAGCAGACGATTTTACAGTAAAAACACTTTATGGTACACGGCTTGAAAGCCTTCCTATAAAACTAAATATTGAATCTTTTTTTATTAAAAATGCTAATGTATTTTATTCTGAAAAAGTAGATTTAGATATCGACCCGGTATCTATTTCTTTTGAAGATCTCGATGCAGAAATGAACAATGTTTCTAACACTAATACTGAAAAAACTGACATTAAAGTGCAAGCAAAACTTATGGGTAAAGCACCAATATTGTTTAATTGGGATTTTAATACTAAAGATGCCGCCGATTCTTTTAATGCATCGGCTGTTTTAACCGATTTGGAAGCTGAAACAATTAATCCGTTTTTAGAATCTCAAGCTAATGTAAGAGCCTTAGGTCGCATTCATGAAATGTATTTTACCATACATGGTAACAATTTTAAATCTACGGGAGACATGAAAATGAAGTATGAAGATTTTAAATTCTCTATCTTAGATGAAGACCAATTGGGTATTAATAAAACACTTAGTGCCTTAGTTAATATTTTAACCAATGATGGCTCTAAAACTGATGCCAACGGCTATAGATATGGAGATATTGCTGTGGAACGCGATAGAACAAAGTCATTTTTCAACTATTTATGGTTAAACACTAAAGATGGGCTTAAAAATACAGTAGTTGGCAACGGAAAAAAATAAAACATAACACATGGAAAAGAAGAAAAACAGAGGCTTGAGGAAAAAACGATATACCATACCAGTGATTATTATTGGTGTTTTAATCTTGTTTAGAATATTATTACCTTTTATGGTTAAAAAGTATGTAAACAACGTACTTGCTGATATTCCTGGGTATTATGGTCAGGTTTCAGATATTGATATTTCACTTTTTCGTGGTGCTTATGTAATTCATAATTTATATTTAAATAAGATAGATGCAGGCTCTGAAGTGCCATTTATTAAGTTAGCCGAAACAGATATTTCTATAGAATGGCGCTCTTTACTTAAGGGTAGAGTAGTGAGTGAAATTATAATGACGAGTCCTCAGTTTATTTATGTTTTTGAAGATCAACAAAAAGATGAAGCCGCCGATCCAGATATTGACGATTGGACCAAAGCCTTAACAGATTTGGTGCCTATTGATATTAATAATCTTAAAATTATAGATGGTAAAGCAGCCTTTGTGCAACTTACTGCCGACCCAAATATCGATTTAAATTTAAACCAAATTCAGTTAAACGCCACCAACCTTAGAAATGTAGAACGTACTGAGCGCGAATTGCCTTCGGAAATTAATGCTACTGCCATGTCTATTGGGGAAGGTCGTTTTACCTTAAACGGAAAAATGGATTTAGTAAAGCAAATTCCAGATATGGATGTATCGTTTTCTTTGGAAGATGCTTCTGTAACGGCTTTAAACGATTTTACTAATTATTACGCAGGTATCGATTTTGCTGAGGGTAGTTTTAATGTGTTTAGCGAAATAGCCATTGCCGATGGTTTTTTAACTGGTTATGTAAAACCATTACTGAAAGATTCTAAATTAATAAGTGCCGAACAAGACAGTTTTTTAAACACGCTTTGGGAAGGTTTTGTAGGCTTTTTTAAGTTTGTTCTTAAAAATAAAGGCAATAATACCTTAGCAACAAAGGTGCCCTTGTCTGGCGATTTAAACCAAGTGAAGACCAAAGTATGGCCAAGTATTTATAACGTCTTTAAAAACGGATGGATAGAAGCTTTTAAAGGTGTTGTAGATAATGATATTAATTTTGAAGATGCCGAAAAAGCAAGCAAAAAGGAAGATAACAAAAAGTAAGTTGAGACTTAAGCCGAAAAATTTACTGTTCTAAAGGCTTAATTTTTTAGCGCTAATTATTAAATGTTTAGCGTTAATTGAAACTGCTGGTTACTAGTATCTTTATACTATAAACATAAAAAAAATAAAAGAAAATGGAAACAACAACAGCAGCCATAGGCATTAAGAAAGATAATAGAAAAGCAGTAGTAGAAATGTTAAAGCAACTACTTGCCGATGAATATGTAATGTATACTAAATACAGAAACGCGCACTGGAATGTTGAAGGAATTGATTTTCATAGTAAGCATGTGTTCTTTGAAGAAGAATATGGAAAACTAGAAAATACCATTGACGAAGTTGCAGAACGTATCCGTATGTTAGGCTTTTATTCGCCAGGAAGTATGCAACAGTTTATAGAACTTTCTGAATTGAAAGAAAACGGACCAGACACTAATGATAGTGCTAGTTTTATGAAGGTTTTATTAGAAGATCACGAAACAGTGATAAAATTTATAAGAGAAAATATTGGCGACAACGCCGAAGCACATAACGATGAAGGTACAGCCGATTTTATTACCGGTATTATGCAAATGCATGAGCAAATGGCTTGGATGTTACGTTCGTCTTTAAAAACGTTTAAATAGAAAATAAAAATTGCTAGAAAAAAAAACGGTAAGAGGAAACTCTTACCGTTTTTTTGTTTTCTAATTTTGATCTAGATAAGTTTTAAAATTTATTATTAACCGTTTATACTCATGCTGAATCACCTTTGTGAGGATTAAAAAGGCTACAGGGAAAATAAAATAAGCTGGTATAAAAATGCCTATTTGCAACCATAAATCTATTATTAGCATAAGTATGGGGAGGCAAAGTAAAAATAATAACCAATATCTACTTTTAGTCTCTAAAGATATTTTTGTTTTTAAACTAGATAATTTGGTTAAATTCCCTTTGGCTATGATGTCACTTTTGGTGTTATGATAATGTGTATCGAAAGTTAAGCTAGAGCCGAACGAGAACTTTAAACTGATAATGAAACGCGTCTCAGATTCCCATCTAAAATGAAAGGTTTCTATATCTTCATTGAGTTTCTCTTTTAAATCATCAATACTCAAATTTAAGATAATCTCTTCTTTGTGAGATTTTAATAGGGATGAGATATTCAATGTTTAAGAGATTTTCATGTATTAAAATGTTAAGACACTTGCCGATTTTAACACGAAAATTAAGGCAACCGTAAGTCCTCCACTAAAGTATAGAGCACCTTGCCAATAGAAAGTCCGTGTTTCCCATTGTTTCCACATGTTATTACCGTATTCCTTTTCGGCATAAGCACGAGTTAATCTCCAATACAGAAAAGTAATTACTACAAAAAGGCTTATTGCTAAAAGTATTATCGAAGTCTTTTCCATGGTTTAATTTTTAGTTTATAAATAGATTTTACCCGTACTTGAGTGAATAACTAATTTAATTAATTTAAATGAGATAAGCATATTAAGCCTCAGGTTTTTTATAAGTTAGGTCACAAGGTAAGCCTGTATTTAAATTTCTTTTAAAACTTCGCATAAATCACAATGCTTGGCTTTAACCATTCTGTTTCAATAACTTCTTTTTATTCAATAGCATCTAAAAAAGGCTTCATCTCTAATAATTCAATATCATCACGTTTACGTAATTCCTTTAAAAACCAACCTTTATGTCCGGCGCCATATGTAATTAGTATGCGTTTTCCTTGATAGCGGTGTTTTTCTAAAGCCTTTTCAATATTCCAATAATGTGCGATATTAATATTTTCCCAGCCACCAAGGCCAAGCTCATCATTAAACAATTTATTATACGTTTGCAGGCTTATATCTTGAATGCTATCATATTCATTTGTATGGATAAAGTATGGATTATTTACTTTACCACTAGCCAAATATAATGAATCTGAAAGTTTATTTCCTTTTACATATTCAGCCCAATCATCAGCTCTCGAAGTGTCTTGGCGAATGGCTCTTAATTTGGCCCCACGTTCGGCTGCCATATATTTTGTCCATCCAGCTGTTGGTATAATTTCAAACTTCATTTTCTTTGATAACGGAAAAATAACATCAACATATTCAGGGAAACGCATGGTACGAGGTTCCGAAATACTATCGTCTCTTTTAAACCCGTCCATGGCGGTTTTAAATGCCTTTGGAGGAATCTCGGTTAATATATAATCTGGATTTATTTCTGTTATTAACTTTTGGAGATAATCTATATTGTAAACACTATCGGTAAGGTGCCCACCGTGTATTGTGCCTAAAACTAAAACTTCATTTTTTGTTTTTTTATCAGAAGAAGCTTTTTCCTCAGGTTTATTACAACTTGTTACAGAGAAAAGTAAGATGAATAAAATGGAAAAATTGATTGTTACTTGTTGCATTAGATTTTTAGTTTTAATCATTTGTAAATGTATATAATTTGAGAATATCTACTATTATGACATTAGGTAGTCAATTTAATTTTTATTTCTTACAGTTTGTTTGTGTCCATAGTGGAAGTTTTTTTTGTAAGATGAGGATAAGCACAATAAGCGGGATCTAAGCACCAAAGTTTACAGACAAATTATAGACAGAAAATTTTAACGAAAATTTAGGAAATACACTCTTCCTGAGAGCGTATTGTGAGTCGTGATTCACACCCTTTTTTGTATATTTACAGTTAATGTTTAATCTCGAAAAGCTATAGAATATGGGGTTTTATAATAAATTAAAGTGGATACTTGGAATATTAATGGTTTTTGTTTTAATCATTGCAACTAACTTAATCGATAAGAACAATTTTGTTCGTGTTCGCGATTCTGTGGTTACAATTTACGAAGACAGATTAGTGGCGAATGATTTAATTTTTGAAATGCTAAAATCTGTTCAAGAAAAGGAATTAGCTGTAGCCATATCTGATTCTACTTTTTTTGATAATATAAACTCAAAAGTTAACCATAATATTGAAGCTTTAGTTTCTAGATTTGAGGAAACAAAATTAACCTCGCAAGAGGAGAATGTATTTACAGATTTAAAGCAGAATGTTAAGTTGTTGGTAGATGCTGAAACAAAGTTTTTACACTCTGGTTATGCTGATAATGCTCAAATTATTAAACATATTGAAAGCTTAAAAATCAACCTTAGTGATTTATCTAAAATACAGCTTACAGAAGGAAACAGGCAAATGTCTATAAGTAAACGTGCGCTTGATTCGGTAGAATTATTTACCCAAATTGAGATTTTTATATTGGTGTTCTTGGCTATTGTAATTCAGATTATCGTTATGTATAATCCTAAAACGAAGTCTTAAATACTGGTTTGTAAGCTATTGATAGAAGTTGTTGTAGCGGCTAGAATACAGTTTTTTATATCTTCAATTTTAGATAAAATTTCGGCTTTCTCAATCAGTTTATCGTCATAAAAAGTAATCCGTGATCATATTTATCTATATCGACGGTTAATCGATTTCCTTAATGTTTTTTCAAGAATAACTTGATGAGTTTTCATTTTTAATAAACTTTACAAATTCTCTCAAACATGGTGTCAAATTCATTAGAATTAAGCTTTTTTAAATTCATATGGTTGGTGTTTAAAAAATCTTTTAAATATTCCAATATGTCTTCTTGCAATAAATCTGTGGCCTCCGTTTTATATTGTTCAACTTTTTTCACTTTCGAACCTCCGAAAAATTGAACGAATTTTGAAGTCGGTACTATGTTAGATTCTTTAAATTCAACGACTAATTTTATATCATCGGGTTTTACACTTGGAGTAGGGTAAAGGTGCGGATAAATATGAAGGATATATTCTTTTTTGTACTTTTCATATTCTATTGAAAAATTCCAAGTGTTATCATTCATGATATCCGAATCATTCTGGTTTTCAGGTGTTGCTTTTTTGAGTAATTCAAACCAATTGATACTTTTATAGAGCTCTATGACTTCCTTAGTAGAAGAAACTGTAGTTTCTACACCCTTTTTTCCTGACAAAGAGTTTTCAAAAGCTATTTTATATTTTTCCATTTAGTTAATGCTTTAAATTCTAAAATTTTATTATTGGCTAGGTTCTGTTAATATCCGTAGAACTTTCAGTTTATTGAAAACGCTATTATATGCTATTCAATCCAACCTTCAGAATTTGAACAAGATTCCATAGAGTGTTTTGAGTATCTATCAAACTCTTCATTAAATAACTCCTCATATACTTGATATGCCGAGAAGCCAAAACCTTCCGCCTCTAAATCAAATTTTGCTTTAGATGGAGTTTTATCTATTAATTCATAATAGCTTTTTCCCATTCCTAAAATAAAGCATCTGCAGTATAAAAATCCATCATCAGAGCCATCTGTATACGTATGAATCTCTTTTCTGTCAATATGGTACATTCTTTCTTCAAGGATATGAATAAATTTAGTGAGTTCTTCTTTTTTTAGTTTTGATAATCGTTTGATATAGTTTTCTGTAATATCCTCTTCTAACTGATAACTTAATTGTTCTAAAGAATTCTCGTCATTATTTGCTTCATCTCTCTGTTTTTTTAGCTCTGGAGAATCTTGCCACGATTTTTCTATTATTTTCCAAAATTTTTCTTCTGTCATTTCTTTGTATGCTTTACAATGTTTTTTTTAATGATAGTTACGGTGTTGCATACGAGGGCTTAACGAATAAAATCATTTGAAGCAAACACATAACTACTTTTTTTTATCACTAAACCGTTATTATTTTCAACTGGTGTTGTAAGCAGTTTTTACTCACACATTGCGTTTAAATAAAAACTTAAATTTTGCCCTCCTTTATTCCAATTATCCATCGATTTTTCCCTGAAATAAGCTGTATGTGTTGGTGAGGTTGCAGTTGAAATTGCAAAATATTTACTCTTTTCATTTGCTTTTACGCTTTCAAGCCATTGAATTGTTACCGCAACCTCTTCGATTTCTTTGTTGAAAAAAATTTCATAAGGTTCTAAATCGACTTTAAACCAACCAAGAAAGTTGTCTTTTATTTCGAATACGATATTCTTTTTAACTATAAAATCTGATGGGAAACCGTCTTTAATTTTATAAAAATTCACTCTAAATTTTAAAGATTTGAAGTCATTTGAAGTTATATTAAAATTCAAATCTTTGATATGACAATTTCGTCTCATTTTAAACTTCATACCTCTTTCTTTACTCAAACGGTCATCGATATCCTTTTCATAATATGAGTAAAAATTCGAGTGCATCAATCCTAGACCTTTTGACGTTCTTCCAATTTTTTTAGATTTTATTTTTATCTTTTTTGAACTCACAACTACTTCATCTAATTCCATATTTTTTGGTTGAAGTAAAATCGGTTTTTTTATTTTATTTAGTTCCGAAACCAAATATTTTTCGGTTTTAAAACCAATGTATGAAAAAATAATAGTGTCTTTTGAAGATACTTTGTCATTTAATGAAAGTTTGAATAAACCATTATTATTAGAAACTGTTCCGACGGTTTTGTTTTTAATTCCAATATTAACATAGGAGAGAGGTTCATTATTTTCAAAATTCCATACTTCTCCAATTATTGTTTTTTCTTGAGAGTGAAGAATTATACTTATAAAAATTGATGTTATTGCGAAGAGAATTTTCATGAAAGTCGTTGATTTATGGTTAGTTGCAATGTTAAAAAATCAAAAATCATTTTTAGTTAAGAATTTTATAATTGGCGAAATCTTAAGATTCAGATACCGAATTTGTCGATTTCGAGGCAGTTCTTAAATTACTTACAACAAGTATATAAAAACAATCCCAAATAAAAAGGTGGGAGTTATTTCTATTCAGTTTATTTATAAAATTCAAAACTTCTTTAAAACACAGCTATTTTTTTTCATGTTAGATACTCGCTCATTATTAATGGATATATAAACTTCTCAGGAGCTAACTTTGTTTTTTCATATTCATTAATTACGTCAATATCTATTGCTCTTCGAAAATCTTCAATTATGTCTTTAAATTTTCTTATGTTCGATAAGTTCTCGTTTAGATACCCTCCATCTTTAAGGTAAATAAATTTTCTTAGTCTAACTAGATACTCTAGGTTTATTGCATGTGAATAAGAATTTATATATGTTTCGTTGTAGTTATATTTTATAAGTTTATTTACAAGATGCGTTTTTGCGCATATTTCTTGTTTGTCAATAGTATCACTATCGATTATACCTTTACTAATTTTTTGCCTTCTATCAATTTCTTTGTTAGCATAATATTCTTTTTTTTGATTATGTACTTTAATAATTATTTTGTCAAAACCTTCGCTTTTTGAAAAGTTAATATTACCTAAATAATATTCATGGAGTAATTCTATTTCATTTTTGCTAAGTGCTGATAAGTCTAAAATCCACTCATCTTTTATATTTTTAATCTCTTTCTTTTCCATATCTCATTTTTAAATATAATGTTTGTTTAAATTATCTACACAAAAATATAGAAACCATTGGACATAATTCAAAATACTGATTAGCAGATGTTAACTAGTTCTTAACGATTTGGTTGTTAATAACTATCCAAACCTTCCCAAAAACAAAAAATCCGCTAAGCTAGCGGATTTTTTCATTGTTATTTCGGGAGTATATCCCAAAAATTTGTTTATTAATTAGGCTGTTACAGCTACCGAATATTGATTTTCTTGGTAATACTTTGGGCTACAGTTATATTTTTCTTTAAAAATTTTAGAAAAATAACTTCTACTTGTCAATCCAACGGTGTAAACAATTTCAGAGATATTTAAGTCCGTTGTTTTCAATAGGTTTTCAGCTGTTTCTACACGGGTATTTCTAATAAAGTCCGATACCGTACGGTTGTGCAATAATTTAAAACCTTCTTGTAATTTTGCCGGAGACATACCACCTTTTTTACTTAAGTAAGCCAGTGTATATTTAATTTCCGGGTAGTTTTGTATAAAGTTAGATAACTCGTTAATGGTATCCATTTCGCCTCTGCTTAAAGACCCGAAGTTGGTTATGCCATTTTTAGTATCCTCGTTGTGTTGCTCAATTTCTAAAGCCAAAATCATGTGTACAATACCGTTAGTTAATAATTGTCTAACAATACCTTTTTGCTTAATAGCTTCTAATTGTTGTATTTTTTCTGAAATTCTCAAGTTATAAGATCCTATGTATGCAAAAATCTCTTTATCACCTTTAGGCATAAAGGTTTTTAAAAGTTGTGTTTGCAATAAGTTTATAGCATCGGCATCTTTAGTGCTAGATTGCGTATCGAAACTAATGTTAGAGAATTTTACTGTTTGTCCTTTTCTAAAAAAGAAACAGCTTGTTTTATGTGGATCGCTGGCAAATATTCCAGTTTGAAACTGGTTTAAAGAGCGTTGTTTACTATTTAATCCAAACCCGTGACTCATTTGCCCTTCTGAGCAATACAGAAAGTAAATAGGGTTAGTGGTTGGTGTGTTTCTAGCGATTACAGTATCGTTTTCAAACGTAATATTATATTCTAAGAAAGATATATTTTCGTTAACAGATACACCTTTAATTTCTCCCTTAGCGATGTTATTATCAATGTCTAAAGAGTATTCTTTATCTGCTGAATCTAAACGGCCACCTAGGTCTTCCTTTAGTTGGTTAAAGGTTTGTTCTAAATTATTTGTTTTAAGATCTATAACTTTCATAATAATGCTTTTTTAGGGTTAGGGTTTTATTTTTCTTTTAATACTCTTATTATTAGTACCACTGTTGCCGATACTAAAAATATGTGTGAAATAATGATAAGGTTGTACACAAAAAATCCAATGGCCCAAAGACCGAAAAGAACTATAGCGAGTACATTTAATATTTTAGACATATCATTAATTTAAAGTCAATATTTTTTAATAATTTGAATCTTGTTTAGTTCCTTCTGTAGAACTATCAGATGGGGTTGAAACATTATGTTCCGTATCGTTTAAAGTCTCTTTAGACCATCTACGTCCCACTCTCGAATTTGTTAGGTAATTTTGGCTGTTATTTTTCATAATTGGTCTGCTATTTTGTTTGATACAAAGTTCAGAAATAGACACACCTTTTTCGTTATACAATTTTGGTATTATGTTATATAATTATCGGAAAGTGCCTGTTTTAGGCCGTTAAACCATTAAATTTTGATGCAAACGAAGTATTTCTAGCAAACTGTGGTTAATTTTTTATAAATTTCATCTATATATTAAACCGTATTCAATTACACATAAAAAAGAGATTAAACCATGTTCGAAATATTTTCAAGTCCCGATGCTTGGGTAGCTTTATTAACCCTTACTTTTTTAGAAATTATATTAGGTATAGATAATATTGTGTTTATTTCCATAGCGGCCGATAAACTTCCGGAGCACCAACAGCGCAAAGCAACCAACTTAGGGCTCATGCTAGCCATGGTACAGCGTATTTTATTATTATTAGGTGTATCTTTCCTTGTAGGACTAAAAGAGCCGTTTTACACCATTACATGGTCTTGGTTAGAAGTTGGTATAAGTTGGCAAGCACTTATTTTGTTTTTCGGTGGGCTCTTTCTATTGTATAAGAGTACTTCAGAAATTCATGAAAAACTAGACGAACCAGGGCAGGAGGAGCAAGAATTAAAAGGAAAAAAGATAACCTCACTTTCTAATGCCATTGTGCAAATTGTAATTATAGATTTTATTTTTTCTATAGATTCTATACTAACAGCCGTTGGGATGACAAACGGTATTGGCGAACACCATAACGATGCCCTTATATTAATGATAATAGCTGTAGTAATATCTATATTAATAATGATGTTGTTTGCAAACCCAATACGCGAGTTTATTAGCGAGCACCCATCTATGCAATTACTAGCTTTATCTTTTTTAATACTTATTGGCTTTATGCTAATTACTGAAGCAGCGCATTTATCGCACACCGTAATATTCGGACAAACCATTGGTGCTATTCCAAAAGGATACTTATATTTTGCTATTGCATTTTCACTTTTAGTAGAATTTTTAAATATGAAGTTGAAGAAAAAAACAATCAAAAAATAAGCGCATCGTGTTTAAAGATGCGCTTTGTAATTTTGTTTTATAGGAAACATTTCGGGCTACCCAACTCTAAGCAGGCAAGTAAATACAGAATGTAGAACCTTTACCAGGTTCACTCTGCGCTACAATATGTCCTTTATGGTTTAAAACGATTTTCTTGCAAATGGCTAAGCCAATTCCGGTTCCCGAATATTCATCTTTTTGATGTAAACGCTCGAAGAGGCCGAATATTTTTTCGGCATTTTCTTGATCGAAACCAATACCATTATCCATTATAGATATGCGGTAGTAGTTTTTACGTTTCTTATCAAAAACCTCAGAGATTTTATTTCTAGATAGCTTTTTACAGTCTATAACAATTTTTGGAGGCTCTGTAGTGCTACCATATTTAATAGCATTAGAAACTAAGTTATTAAACAGTTGTTCCATTTGAAAAGGAATGGCTTTTAATGATGGTAAATTATCTATAGCAATATCAACGCCAGTTTCCTCAATACGTTCTTCCAGATCGCCCAATACTTTTTCCATAGTATCGTTAAGTGATATTTTTATAAAATCTTTTTTAGTTCGGTTAATACGCGAGTAGGCAAGCAGATACTTAATAAGCGTTTGCATACGGTTTGCAGAACTATCTATTTTTTCAAAATACATTTTTCCCTTATCGGAAAGTTTATCTAGTTCACGATCCGAAAGACGCGAAATAAACATTTGTATTTTTCGCATAGGCTCTTGTAAATCATGACTCGCCACACGGTTGAAACTTTCCAATTCGGCATTAGAACGTTTTAGCTCTTCATTCTTATTTCTTAATTTTTCTTCAGTTTTTACACGGTTGGTTATATCTTGAACCACACCAACAGATGCCGGCCTACCATCTTTAATTACTTTTTGTCCGTTTACGTAAATATGCTTTACGTTTCCTTTTTTGGTAATAACACGGTAGGTGTGTATATTGGAGTTTCCTTTTTCTACAGTTTCCTCACCTAATTGATCGTAACGCGGTAAATCGTCGGGATGCACCAGCTCTCGGTAACTATCGAAGGTGACGTCAAATTCATTAGGTGTAAATCCTAAAATTCTATAAAAATTGTCCGATATATTTGCAGCTCCTGTATCTAAATACCAAACATAACTACCAATATCTGCAACACCTTCGGCATCTTTAAAAATGGAGTTTTGTATTTCTAGTTCAGCATTTAAATCGTTTAATTTTGCAGCTCTTGTTTTTTCTAGTGTAATATCACTGGTAGTTATCGTTACGCCATCGTTAAGTTTAATGGCTGTAGCTTGAAACCATTTGGTTTCACCATCTTTTTCAAAGTTGGTTTCGTATTCAATTTGGCGTTCTTCTTCAATACAAGTTACCATTTTTTCGAATACACCATTTTCAAATATTGTTGGATAAATTTCTGAAGCTTTTTTATGCTTAACATCGGCGGGAATATCGCCAATAACGTCGCTAATAGCATCGTTAATAAACAAGGTATCGAAATCAATAATTTTACCAGCGGCATCTCTAATAGACTTAAAGTGCATAACAATATTAGACGTGCTTTTAAATATGTTACTTAAAAAAGCACGATTATCTAGCAGTAAAAGGTTTTGAGTTTGTAGTTGGTCTTTAGCCGAAATTAAGTTTTGCTTAATATCATATTCTTCTGTGGTATCGCTGGCAGTAGCCAAAACACCATCGTTTAGTTTAACCACATTGGTTTTAAAACGATATTTGATACCATTAAAGTTATTGGTTTTTTCGAAGCGTTGGGTTTCGCCAGTGTTGTAGCAGGTTACCATAGCATCAAAAACACCGTTTTCAAAATGTATTGGTAATACCTTAGAAAGTAATTGGTTTTCTAAAACAAGAGGCGATGTGCCTAATACATCTTCAATATTTTCGTTAACGTAAATAATTTTAAAATCGGTTATTTTATCGTCTTCATCTTTAATAGGCGTATAGTAACTAACTATGTTTTCAGTGTTTTTTAATACACTTTCTAGGAAGGCTGTAGTTCTATCGTTTTTTTTACGCTGTTTGTTAATTTGCCAAAACGAGATTATAAAAATAAGCAGGGCAAACATGCCTAAAAATAACGTCATTATTGGGTTTAGTCGTCTCGATTCCGAAAACTCTTCTTGGCGACGCGACAACAGAATTTCTTCGTGGCCCAACATGTTGGCCTTAATAGTTTCTATTTTTCGCATTAATGCCGAAACATCTCGTAAATGTGCGTTTTGTAGTTCTTTATCGGCTGTAGCCTCGGTATTTAACGCTTCTATACTTTTATAAAAAGAAGCTTCTAAACCTATAAGTTCTTCTAAATTCTTCTGCTGTTTAGCGTTGTCTTTAGTTAAAATATCTAAACGTTTAAATATTTTAAGTGTAGTATCTTTTTGGTTTTTTAATAAGGTTTCGCGATCGAAATTGTTTAGCAACTTGTTTTCAAAAATTCGAGACTGCATCATGGCATATTGCGAAAACAGACTGTTAATCTCGGTTTCTACACGTAAGGTGTGCATTACCATTTCGGCCGTTTTCTCTAATTCTCTAATTTGCTTGTAGCTATTACTGCCTAAATACATTAACACCGATAGGGCCAAAATAAGGAGTACAATAAATATTTTGTATGTTTTAATCACCTTCTAATTCGAATTTATATGAATGATAACCTCGCTAAAGTAAGGAAACTATTTTTTAAAAAACCGTTTCAGTTAATCCTGTAATCGATTGAGTTAAAAAAAATAGTAAATGAGCACAGAAAAGAATGTTTTCTGTGCTATACAGCTATAAACCTTGAAGAAATGCACGTTATAAGCGCAATAAAAAGTTGTCCCTATTAAGCGCAGAGGTGTGGTATTGCCAGTTTATTTTTAAAACTTTATCTATGGCTTTTTTAAGCGCAGAAAAACTGTTAGGTTTATTGATGTAAACATTTGCACCGTTAACAAAGGTGTTTTCAATATCTTCTTCAGATGAAGATGTAGAATATATAGCAACGCAAAGCTCTTTAAGTTTATCGTTAGCACGAATTTCTTTTAAGCATTGCATACCATTTTTTATAGGCATATTTAAATCCAGAAATACAATTTCTGGTAAAATGGTATCAGGTAAAACCAAATAATCCATAAGGGCTTTACCATCATTAAATAACGATAGTTTAGTTTTTACATCAATTTCCGATATAGCCTCATCGAATAATAAGCGATCATCTTCATCATCGTCGGCCAAAACAATATTCATAACAGTTAACGGCATAGCTCTATAGTTTTATTATTCAATTTCTTGTCGTTTTTTAATAATGCGCTGAAAAGCAGAAGGCGTAAGGCCTGTTGTTTTTTTAAACTGCGCAGATAAATGGGCAACACTACTGTAATTTAGTTGGTGTGCAATTTCTGTTAAGGTAAAGTCTTCGTGAATAATAAGATGCTTGGCAAGGTCAATTTTTTTCAGAATAATGAAATTCTCAATTGAAGAATAGGTTATTTCTGAAAATACAGACGATAAGTGTGCATAAGAATAGTTTAACTCATCGGCCAAATAACTAGAAACATTATACTTTCTAGATTTTTCCGGATCGCTTATAAGTTCTGTTATTACGTCTTTTATGCGTTCTACTAAAACGTTTTGTGGATTGGCTAATATTTCAATGCCGTACTTATTAAAAGCTTCCTTTACGTTTTCGATTTCTAATGCAGAGAGTTTTTTCTGGAATTCAACTTCACCTAAGTTGTTAAGCTTGTACTCTAAACCGAGTGCTTCTAATTGTTCGTGTAAAACGGCTTTACAGATAAAAGTATAATCAAATTTGATATTTATTTTCATAAAACCAGACTAATATTGGATCTAAATTATTTAAAAAAAATGTACTTTTTTGAGTATAATTTTATTTCGATAAATATAGTGCTTTTATCGATATCAAAACTTTTTTTTAAAATGCTTAGAAAACAAATTAAATCTGTTAATTATTCAAAAATAATTAAAGTGATTTTGGGTGAAGTTGATATTACAGAAGTCTAAGTGTTTTGTAGTATGTTAATTGTGTTTATTTGTTTGTAATTTAAGGGTTTAGAGTAGGTTTGAAAACTCGTTTTTTAGACTGGGTTTAATAAAAAAATTAAACTATCAATTTAAAAAATTTGCTTCTTGAGATACGTTTTCCTTAGGAATCGCTTTAAAAAATTCGGCCGTACTAGTATCGCTAGATGGGCTGTAGTTTGCCAAAACGGTGCCTTTGTTACCTTCTCTTGTTTCAATGGCGTATAAAATGGACATGTCTGATGGATTACTGATGCCTTCAAAACGGTGTTCTGCAACTACTTTTATATCCATAGGGTAATACTCCTTTTTAGTTTCGGTACTCACTAGTTTATGGTTCACCATCATGAAATTGCTAGTAAAACCTTTTTCTTGGTACATTTTAATGTAATCTTTCTCGCTTTTTAAATTTTTCTTTTCCATGATTTTTTATTTTAAAGAAACAACGGGCTAGATCTTTAAGTAGAAATGCCCGTTGTTTGCTATTATATTAATTCTCTTTCTCTCAATACTATTAATTGTCGTCCGTAGCATCGTCAATTTCGTCTTCAATTTCTTCAACACCTTCTTCGATGTTGTCTCCAGCATCATCAATAGTTTCTTCAACTTTTTCTGATGTCGATTTTTCGTCTCTACAACTAGTGAAAGATGAGATTGAAATGGTGAATAATAAGGCGTATGCTAAGAATAAAAATGATTTTTTCATTGTGTATATGTTTTAATGGTTAATGTATTATTGGTGAGTTTTTTTCCTTGCCCCAATATTTGCAAGGTGAGTTTAATTATACCCTTTTATTTCCTCTAATTAAAGAGACTATAAATAGTACAATAAATATGAAGAATAATATTTTAGCGATGCTTGCCGCACCTGCTGCTATTCCTCCAAATCCGAAAACTCCGGCGATTAGTGCTAATATTATAAAAGTGACTGTCCAACGTAACATAGTAATTTGTTTTTAAGATTAATTTTTCAATTGATACTTTATCAATTTCCTTTATACAAAGATGCCATTTATGTAGCGTGTAGATTGCCGTAATCGGTTCTATTGTTAATCCATTTGCGAATTACCCTAATAAAATTGGGTGTTGCGACGTATAAAGCCGATAATGTTTTTAGTATAAATAAATTTAAAACAAAAAAAGGATGCTATTTAGCATCCCTTTTTTATTAGTAAGCATAAGTTTGATATTAACTTAAGTCTTCTAAAAATTTTATAGTGTTTAAATCAGATTTAATACTTTTCATTTGGTTGTTTAAAAGTGTTGCCGTACTTAATGGTAAAGCGGTATCTTTTAAAGCTTCTTCATATTCTGCTACTGCAGCTTTTTCTCCTCTAATAGATTCCTCTAACATAGATTCGGCATCGTTTGCAGAGAATAAGGCTTTTGTATCCATCCAGGCTCTATGTACAGTTCCTGTAACGCTACCACCTTTTTCTGGTTCTTCACCAAATTTTAAAATTTCGGCTTTCAATTCGTGTCCAAAATTGTAACGTTCTTTACTACGTTTTTTAAAGTATGGTTTTAATAAAGAGTGATCTGTGTTTTCTGCTGCTTTGGCATATCCTTTTTCAGCATCGTATGTTTTTTCTAAAATTTCGTTTAGTTTATTTCCTATTGTTTCTGTGTAAGTACTCATAGTATTTTTTTGTTTTTAATTAGTAGGCTTTTCTTTAATGATACAGCCTATTTAATATCACACTCAAATTTACTATTAATGAAAGGTTAACCTTAACGGAAACCATTCAGTTATTAGCTCTATTGATAAAGAGTTTGATTATTAGTTTGTTAAGGTGAGTTTTTACGCTGTGTTGAAAATTTGGGAAAGAGGTGTTTTTTAAACTTAGGATAATATAAGGAAGACGGTCACCCTTCATATTAAAACAAAAAAAATACAACTAAAACGTTTTAAGGTTCTAGTTGTATTTTTTTTGTTTTTGTAAAAAAATCTTGGGAATATTTTACTATTTAATAATTTTGCGTAGTAGCATTAGTACGCCGTATTTTTTAATGCCTGCTAGGGCTGTGCTTATCCAATTTGCTGGACTTAAGTCTTCTTTTAATTGATGTTTAGTCAATTTGAGTTCTTCTAAATGAATTTCGCGTTGAATACTCAATAGATGTAGTTCCGTATTAATTTCCTCTAAGGAATTATAATTTTTCTTTTTCATTAGTCAAAATAGTTTTCAGAGAGTTTTTTAATAACGTTATTTTCTATCTTTTTTCTCAGTAAATAAACAATACCGATTAAAACGAAGAATACGCCCGCTATACATAAGTAACCTAAAGCGGCACTTTCAAAATACGAACTTAAAGCGGCTGCTCCTGCAACGGCTAAAAATATAAGACCCAGCGTGCAAAGTATAGCGTAAATGGCTAACTTAATACCAGCAGTAGATAAAATAGCTAACTGCTGAAATACTTTTAATTCAAAGTAATTTTTAGAAGTTTGCACATAATCTTCTCCTGTTTTTACGGCCTTCGAGCTGGTCTCGTCTAATGCTTCAATTATTCCCATTTATGATTTCTTTTTTATAGTTCTTATTATGATTTTTGAAGTTTTTTATTCTTCGCTTTAAGGTCTGCTAATTTCGTTTCTAAGGTCGAGATAACGTCTTCTGCTTTGTGACTTGCATCTGATACAATATTGTTTAATTGCGTATCCAAGGTTTCTCTTTTAGAGGCTACCGTAGAAGCAGCTTTATCTCTAATATCTAATGTAGTTTCTGTAATGCTCTCTTTAGCAGATTCTGCTTGTTCGGCAATTCTTTTTCTTGTTGCAGATCCTTTATCAGGTGCAAAAAGAATTCCTAATGCAGCGCCTATTGCTGTTCCTGCTAATACTCCTAAAAATGTGTTTCCATTATTGTTCATGTTGTAAATGTTTTAAATTAATATTACTTCTTGTTTCTGTTACAAAGATGCAAGCTATTTACGGTTAGTATTAACGCAAACGCTTAAAATATTGACTTAGTCGGCATAGAAGGATATGAGGTAAAATGTAAATGGATTGTGTTATCTTTATTAATAATAAGTGCATACCTTGTTGAAGTATATTTAAAAATGAAATAATTATGATAACTACTAATAATCCCTTTAATAATAAGGATATAGAGACTTATAAATTACATACGGAGTCTGAAGTTCAGGAAATAATTGATAAAGGCGCTAATGCTTTTAAAGATTGGAAAATGAAAACTATTGGTGATAGAACTGATATGCTTAATAAGGTATCTCAATTGCTACTAGAAAGAAAACAGGAATACGCTGAATTAATGACGAAGGAGATGGGGAAACCTATTTCACAGAGTATAGCCGAAATAGAGAAGTGTAGTGCTGTATGTGATTTTTATGTAAAAAATGCGGCCTATTTTCTAGCAGATGAATTAATTAAAACCGATGCAAAAGAGAGTTTTATTAGTTATGATCCTTCTGGTACTATTTTAGCCATTATGCCATGGAACTATCCGTTTTGGCAAGTTATGCGCTTTGCAGCGCCAACACTTACAGCTGGTAATACAGCTATTTTAAAACATGCGTCTAACACCACAGGTTGTGCCTTGGCTATGGAACAATTGTTTATAGATGCTGGATATCCTGAAGGTTGTTTTCAAACCGTATTAATAGGGCATGAGGATATTGAAACTATTATAGCTGATGAAAGCGTCACTGGTGTTACCCTAACAGGAAGCGAAAAAGCCGGACGTAGCATTGCAGCTTTAGCCGGAAAGCATTTAAAGAAATCGGTTATGGAATTGGGCGGAAATAACGCTTGTATTATTCTAGAAGATGCAAAATTAGAAAAGCATATCGATACAATAGTAATGGCAAGAATGCAAAATGCAGGACAAAGTTGTATTGCTGCTAAACGTTTTATTGTGGTCGATGCTATTTATGATGAGTTTATAGAAGCCTTTAAAATACGTGTTGCTGAAATTAAAAAAGGAGATCCTATGGAAATGGATACCGAAATAGGTGTAATGGCTAGAAAGGATTTAGTAGAAGGTCTAGAAAAGCAAGTTGAAGACTCTATTAAAAAAGGCGCTAAAGTAACTTATGGTTATAATAACGATGGCAATTATTTTGAACCGACTATTTTAGAAGATGTAAAGCCAGGTATGCCAGCATTTGATGAAGAACTTTTTGGACCAGTAGCAGCGATTATTCGTGTAGCAGATAAGCAAGAAGCCATTGAGACTGCAACACATTCTAAATTTGGTTTAGGTACCATGATTTTTACAAAAGACTTAGAAGCCGCTAGAAGGCTTATTAGTGATATTCCTGATGGCGCATTTTTTATAAATGATATGGTAAAATCGGATCCTCAATTACCTTTTGGAGGTACAAAGGCTTCTGGTTATGGACGCGAATTGTCTCAGGAAGGTATATTAGAATTTGTGAATAAAAAAACGGTATATATCAAGAAATAGAAATCGAATAAAATAGATAGCGTTAATATAAAAAGAGCCCTATAATTAGGGCTCTTTTTACGTTTAGGGCATAAAAAAACCTCATCCTGAAATTACTTTCAAGATGAGGTTTTTGTTATTTAATTCTGTTTAATTTGAAAATCTATTCAAACTAAGCTTCTTATTTTTGTTGAGTAATGGCTTTTGCATTAGTAAACTCGCGTACACCAAAACCACCGTGTTCTCTTCCGTAACCCGAATCTTTTACGCCTCCAAAAGGCATATTAGGATATGCTAAGCCATAAGAATTAATATGTATCATTCCTGTATCAAAATGATTTTTGGCTAATTCTAAAGCTTTCTCTTCGTTTTTACTGAAAATTCCACCACCTAAACCAAATTTACTATCATTGGCAATACGCATAGCATCTTCATTATCTTTTGCTTTTATTAGAGACGCTACAGGTCCAAAAAGCTCATCGCTATATGCAGGTTGGCCTGGTTTTACATTATCTAAAACAGTAGAAGGGTAGAAGTAACCTTTTGTGTTCGGTATTTCGCCACCGCATAAAATTTTAGCACCGTTTTCAACACTTTTTGTTACTTTATCATGTAGTTCTTCTCTTAAATCTTTTCGAGCTATAGGGCCTAAATCGGTATCCGATTTTGTGGGATCACCAAGTTCCATAGCTTCCATATAGCTAACAAATTTTTCTTTAAAAGCATTGTATTCACTATCAACTATTATAAATCGTTTTGCGGCAACACAAGTTTGTCCGTTGTTATAAATTCTAGCTTTGGCACAAACTTCTGCTGCTAAATCTATATCAGCATCGTCTAAAACAACATAAGCATCATTACTACCAAGTTCTAAAACGGTTTTCTTTAATACTTCGGCAGATTTTATAGCTACGTGTTTTCCGGCTCCAGAACTACCTGTTAATGTAACACCTCTAACGGCATCGTTGGCAATAATTTCATCCGATACATCGTGATTAATTACTAGTACCTGAAATAGATCTTTTGGAAGTTCTGCTTCTTCATATATTTTCTTCAACATAATGGCCGATCCTGTTACGTTTTTTGCGTGTTTAAGTAAAACACCGTTTCCTGCCATTAAGTTGGCTATAGAATAACGAATAGGTTGATATAACGGGAAATTCCAAGGTTGAATACCATAAATCACACCTATTGGTGAATAATGTATAGTTCCTTTTCCGCCATCATAAAGTGGTCTGTGTTCATCTTGTAAATGTTTTAAACCTTCTGTAGCGGTATAGTCGCAAATGCCAATACATAATTCTATTTCTTCATAACTCTGTGAAATTAGTTTACCCATTTCCTGAGTCATAAGTTTAGCGTAAGCATCCTTATTTTTCTCTAAAGTTTTACCAATAGATTTTATAATTTTCGCACGTTCATCTAAAGATGTTAATTTCCACTTCAAAAAGGCGTTGTGGGCGTCTTTTACTTTGCTGGCAGCTTCTTTGCCGTCCATATATTTATATGCTGCTATTGTTTCTCCTGTTGCCGGATTAATAGTCTCAAAATTGGTTTTATCGTTTGTATTACTCATAATGTTTTCTTTCTTTTTCTAGTTTTTATTTATGGACTCAGGCGCGTTCTACTTTTCGCTTCTGCTTACATTGGCGCGTTCTGGAGCTTCTAAATTCTTTTTGTCTTCACCGCCTTGTCCAAAGAGGGTGTTTTCTTCGTCTGTAATAATTTGAGTGGTGTTAATACCACTTTTACTTCTTCCTGGGATATCTAAATCTTTCCCTTGAAAATCTATCGATTCTTCTCGGTCTAGTAATAATCTATCATCTTCAGAGTCTGCTCTCAGTCCTTTTTTTCCTAGGGCACTAATATCATCTTCTGTTATGTTAGAATTATAAGTTGCATCTGTATTATTTATATTTTCTGAAGTTTTCATTGTATTAAGTTTTAAGGGTTAATGTTAAAATGGGATGGCTTTAAAAGAAATAGGCCTCAACATCCAAAAGTTTGTCAAGACCATTTCCAACCACCTATAGTTATCTTTAATTAAGCGTTTATCTAGCTCCCATTTTATCTTTTGTCTTGTTTAGCTGAATTTCTAAATCTCTAATAGTTTCAGCTATAGCGGCTTCGAATGTTTCTGCATGTGTAGATGCAAAAATTCGCGGGCCAGGTAAGCTTAAGCGTATGTCACAAATTTGTTCTTTATCGTCTGTGCGATTTTGTACTTTAAAAAATACATCGGCGCGATGGACAAAATTGAATTTTTTCTGTAAGCTTTCGAGTTTGTCTTTTGCGATGGCCTCTAAGCTACTGCTAGCAGACACATCGTGATATTCATATATAATTTGCATGTGCTTTAGTTTTAATTAATTTCTTTTAAATATGTAAAGAAATTAAGGTGTTAAAATGATTTTTGAGAATGAATGGTATCTAAAAGTTCTGATTTAGAAACCGACATACCGTAAATTTCTTGATCGGGATCCATAATTTTAGAATCACTTAAGTTCCCAACGTAAACAGCATCGAAACCAATATCTTCTATAAGTTCTTTTACCACGTTTTTACTACTTTCATCTTGCGCGGCAAAAGGAACAGAGAGTTTATCTTGCATTCTAAAAGCACGATTTTTTAAGTGATCGGCTTGTATGGTATTAAATGCTTTGGCTGTTTTTGCCGTACCAAATTTCATGGCTGTATATTCTGAAGCATTATAATTAGCGTCTCTTACATTTTGTGCCATGTCGCCATCTCGAGATGGGTATGGGTTGGTAGCGTCTAAAATGATACTATTTGCATATTCGCCTGCGTAATGTTCTGCGATTTCATCAATGGCTTTAAACGGCATGGCTAATACATATACATCAGCTTTAGCTTCAAAAGTTTCTGTTACAGTTAAGGCTTTGGCATTAGCTCCAGCTTCTTTAACAAGACTTCCTAATTCTTCTGGGTGTCTCGAGCTAAATAGCACGTTATGGCCTGCTTGTGCCCAATGTTTTCCTAAATTTCCTCCAATTTTTCCGCTTCCTATTATTCCTATGTTCATAATTGTATGTTTTTATATTCTGAATTGCTTCAGAAAGGTTTATTATTCTTACTACTTCAATATTACAACTCAATGACGGTGTGGGTTGACTTGTTCCCGTTCTTTTTTGATGCTATCCATTATTCCGGATAAAATCCTTATAAATTAAATGGTATTGAACGTGTAAGTTGTTTCTATTACTATTTATTGAGTTTCTCCGTATTGTTTTTTGTAAATGCGAAGTACAATAAGGAATAGACTAACTAATAAAGGCCCGAAGATTAATCCGATAAAACCGAATAGTGGTACCCCAACCAAAACGCCCACTAAGGTTATTAAAGGGTGTACGTCGTCGAGCCTTTTTAAAATATATAGTCTAAACACATTATCTGTGGCCCCAATAGCCACAATACCGTAAATTAATATTCCCCAAGCCTGAAAAGTATCGCCATTAGATAGCGCTAGTAAAAACACAGGAATAGTACCCAATGCACTACCTACAAACGGAATCATAGAGCCAACAGTAACAATGGCTGCCCAAAAAAACGGGTCGGAAACTCCAAAGATTAGAAAGCCAATTAAGCTTACAATACCTTGACCAATAGCTACCAAAGGAATACCAAGGGCGTTTGCTTTTACATTGGCATTAGTTTCCTTGCCTATGGTTTTTAGGTTTTCATCTTTTATGGGGATATATTCAAATAATGATTCTTTTAATTTTTTTCTATTGGTAAGCATAAAAAACAAAAGGAAGTACATTAAAGTTATGGATATAACCATATTGAATGTGCCACCTGCAAAATTTTGTAATTTATCTGATAACCATGAGGTAATTGCTCCTGTGTCTATATCGGATGCCATATTTATATTGAAATATGATTCTACCCGTTCTAACTGACCTTTACCAGCATTAATTACTTTCTGAGAGTTATCTACTGCGTATTGAATTTTACTTCCCATCATAACACCTAAACCAGCTATAGGAACCATAATACATAAGAAAGAAAGTATCATTAAAACTATAGCCGCTAAATTGGGATACCAACCTTTATCGGTTAGTTTTTTCATAGGTTTTTTTAGAATAACGTAAATTGTTATTGCACCAAGAACACCACTTAAATAAGGTAGAATTTCCTGAAATATAAGTACGCCCATAAGTATTATAAGCAGTAATACAAAAACTTGTCTAATAATGTTTGGGTTAATTTGTTTCATAAGTGTTGGTGATTATAATGGTTTGTTTTCCATTACATCAAAATTCAGGATTTAAGATGAAATCAATTAATGGTATCGATTAAAAAGTTAACTCGTATAGAACTGTGAGTTATTCTGTTATAATACCAATCGTCTTCGGTTCTATGCCTTTGCCATAGCGTTTTGCATAAACATAAGTGAATTCGGCTCCAAAAAATAAAATAAGTGAGGAGTAAGAAACCCATAAGAGAATTAGAACAATACTACCCGCTGCTCCATAGGTGGAACCTGGATCGGCTTGACCAAAATATATGCCCAGTAATAATTTACCGACTACAAAGAGTATGGCGGTAAGTATAGCACCAATCCATACGGTTCGCCATTTAATTTTAGCATCGGGTAAGTACTTAAACATTAAAGCAAAAAGCACAGAAATAATACCAACAGATAACGTAAAATCTAGAACGTAAGCGATATATAGCAGAACATCTGGCAAGGCGTCACGTATATAACTGTTTAATGCGCTAATGGCTGCAGTAACTATAAAACTCACTAAAAGTAAAAAGCCAATAACTAATATAAAAGCAAAGCTTAAAGCACGATCGGTAATAATTTTCCAAATTTTAGCATTCGGGTTGGTTTTGATCTTCCAGATTTCGTTAAGCGATATTTTTAGCTGATAGAACACACCAGTTGCACCAAAAAGTAGTGTACCAATACCGATAACGGTAGACAAGAAATTACTTTCTGAATTTTGAGTTTCACTAATAATATTCTCTATAGCACTTGCGGCGTCTTTACCTAATGCGGCCGAAATTTCATCGGTCACTTGTCCTTGTACAATCTCAACACCCCAAATGGCACCAATTACATTTATTATAATCACCAATAAAGCGGGTAGAGCCAATACAGTATAGTAGGCCACAATGGCGCTAAGCCTAAACGGATCGTCGGCCATCCAAGAGGTGTATGTTTCTTTTATTAAAGAAGGAAGTTCTTTAAGGCTAAATTGGTGTGTTGTTTGTAATTCTTCCATAATACAGCGCAGTTTTAATGAAGTTTAAAAAGCGGATTGATTAAAAATGAGTGCATGCTTTTTATTAAAAAAGGTGTGCCTTTTTTATTCTTAAAATAAAAAGACACACCTAATAGTCTTGAAGTATAAATTTTTTAATTAAGACAGCGTGTCTAAAGCTTTCCCGATAAGAGTATTACCTTCTATAATTTCAAAAGTTTGGTTAATTGCGGCATCATCATGAAGTGATCTCACCAAAGTTTGCGCAACATCGGCTCTACTAATAGAACCACTTTTATTTAAGCTTTTTTCTAGTTCAATATGGTCTGTGGCGTTATTATTGGTTAAACTTCCTGGTCTAACAATAGCGTAGGTTAAATCACTTAGTTTTAAATATTCATCAGCATTATGTTTAGCCATTAAATAGTTTTTTAAGTCGCTTGCTTTTTCTGGGTTTTCTGCTCCCATAGAACTTAGCATAACAAATTTCTTAACATTGGCTTTTTTTGAAGCATCTACTAATTTTTTTGCACCTTCTTGATCTACATCAATAACGTTTTTTCCTCCAGAACCAGCTGCAAATATTACTTTATCTATACCTTTTACAGTATGCGAGATGTCTTGTTCTAAATCTCCTAAAACGGTTTCTATACCGTCTTTTTTAAACTGTTCTTCTTGTTCGGCTTTACGAACCATAGCGACAGGTTTAAAATATTGAGATGCATTTAATAAGTTTACTATTTTTTTTCCGGTGGTACCATTGGCACCAGCTACTAATATATTTTCCATAATTTGTTTTTTTCAAAGGTGCCGCTATTTCCTGCTTTGTATTAATTCAAAAACGTTTATTGTTAACCCAATTGAATTCTGTGTAGGTATAAAGTTGTTCGAATTACTCAATTAATGCATTGCGTTAAAAATTAACAGTATTCCGTTAATCGGTTAAGGCTTTAATAAATACATTTGAAGAACTACTCAAAGAGACATGTTTTAGTATGAAGAAGTAATACATGTCTAGATATTAATTCAACATAAAATATAAAAGATATGAAACAAGGAGAAGAAGATTTTAAATTTGTAAAAGAGAAAAATGAAGATAAAGGAAATTATATTTTTCAGAAAGATAAATTAACCAGATATGGTTTCTATTTTGTAGGAACGGTATTAGCTATTATTGGTATAGTGCTTTTTGTAGTTTAATGCGGAAGGTATATACATTTATATAAAATTAAAAAGCCCTGAACTTATGTTTGGGGCTTTTTTGTTTCACCATGTCTTGTAAATGGGTGATAGTTTCTAATCTAGGGGTAATAATATCGTTTATTAATTTGTTTTAAATTTTAGATTTACAATACCACTCATCTTTAAATTTAGATGAATTTACTGAATTAAATTAGTGTCTATTTTTTACAATAATAGGCTTCTTTTTTAACGAAGTAAATAACCGAAACTAAACTAAAATTGTAAAAATTAAGACATGAAGAAAACTACTTTCAGGGTAATCAACCCCCTTTCAATTTCAAAAAAAACACTTGTATTGCTATGCTTCATTTTGGGGTATTTCGGTAGCATAAATGCTCAATTTGTACACCCAGGTTTATCTCATAAACAATCGGATTTAGAACGTATGAAATATATGGTTGAAGCAGAGATAGATCCTTGGTTTAGTTCTTATCAACATATGGTTTCCGATTCTAAAGCAAGTTATAATTATGCTGTTCAAGGAAATACATCGATGACGGTTTTGTATCGAGATTCACCTAAAACAAACCTCTCAGCTTTTGAAAGTGATAGCAGAGCAGCCTATTACAATGCTTTGCAATGGAGTATTACTGGAGATAGTCGATATGCCGATAAAGCAGTAGAAATTTTTAACGCATGGACCGGCTTAACTTATCTACAACATACAGGTACTAGAGCGTTAACGAGCTGCTTAATATATCAAATGGTAGAAGCTGCTGAGATTATAAAAAGTACTTACTCTGGCTGGGCAGCCAACGATATTCAAGCTTTTAAAGATATGCTGGTGTATCCTGGGTATTCTAATACAACTGTACCAGCAGATTTAACTACACAAGGCACATGGTATTGGCGAGCTTATTTGTTTGATTATGTACGTGCAGGAAATCAAGAATTAAGTGCTATACGAGCGTGTTTGGCAATGGGGGTGTTTTTAGATAACGAAATTATGTACGATAGAGCACTTAGATATACCATGGGATTACCACATCGTACGGATGATTTACCATATCAGGCTGGTCCGCATATAAGAGGTAGT
Organism: Algibacter lectus; assembly: GCF_900112395.1. GTDB lineage: Bacteria > Bacteroidota > Bacteroidia > Flavobacteriales > Flavobacteriaceae > Algibacter > Algibacter lectus. The sequence continues at coordinate 64,662 of NZ_FOLN01000001.1, read as the reverse complement.
ATAAAAAGTACAACAGAATATCAGGTAGATTATAATTATACCATAGGCAATACAACGCCAGATTACGGTTTTAATGGAGTTTTAACTAATTATATCTATGTTAATGGACAGTCACAAGAAAGTTCTAGAGATCAAGTGCATACTATGTGGGGAGAATCTTTATTATGTTCGGTTGGCGAGATTGCATGGAATCAAGGAACCGATTTTTGGGGCGCTTCAGATTCTCGTATTCTATTAGGTTTAGAGTATAACATGAAATATAGTGTCTCTTATATAGCTTCATATCCAGATCAACCAACAGAATGGACTCCAACAGTAGAATCTGGTGAATTTATAGAAGGTATGGACAGAACAAACCGAACAAAGTCTTTAGCTATGTCTCCAATATATGGAACCGATGCAACTAGAATATTACGTGGTACCTTCCATACAGTTGCTGCTTGGGAATTACCAACCGCGCATTATGTAGGTAGAGGACTAAAAACTGAAGATGATGCGAAATGGACTTTAAGAGCACGAGAAAAATCTATAGATATTAACGGAACATACGAAACAGCACCTTCAAATGGAGCATATCTTGGTTATGGCGGATTAACCTTCCGTAGGCCAAACGAATGTTTTGGAGATCCTATTTCTGGTTTCGATGGAAATAATTTACCTATTTATAATATGAATGGTTTACCTATGACGGTAGAAGCAGAGAATTTTGATTATTCAACAGTAAGTGGTGAAAATCGTATATATCATGATATATCTATCGGGAATTCTGGAAATAACTACCGTACTGATGAAAATGTAGATCTAAAAGAATGCTCGGAAGGTGGATATAATGTAACAGATATTGCATCGGGCGAATGGCTTACGTATACGGTAAACATTCCTAATAATGGAACTTATGATATTTTAATAAGATATGCATCAGTTAATGCCAATGGTACTATAAAATTTAATATTGGAGGAGTAGATGTAACAACCGATGTTGTTGTTCCTTTTGGAGGGGCTCATTCTATAGGATTAAACGATTGGAAGGATTTTACCGTAGCAAGTAATGTAACCTTAACAAAAGGTGTACAAGCTCTAAAAATTTATTTTAATGGTGTAGATAATGCTTTTGAATTAAATAATTTTACAGTAAACTTAATTAGTAATCAAGATGAGGTTGATGCGTGTGGTACTATAGTTGCAAATTCTCAAATAAATGCAGAAGATTATTGTGATAGCCAAGGCGTTGAGATTAAATCAGCATCAGAAGGAGGTTCTTATGTTGGAGGTATTCAAAAGGGGGATTTTTTAAATTATGGAGTTTTCAATTTTGATGAAAATAGTATTAATGAGGCTGAGGTTGCAATTGGGAAATCTTCAACTAAAGATACGTTTGTAGAAATTAGACTCGATAGTGATAATGGTACTTTAATTGGCACTATAGATGTTAGCGAAACAACAGGGGGTTCGCAAAATTGGAAAGCAAGTTCGGCTACTTTAGAGCATGTTTCTGGGACTCATGAGGTATTTTTGGTTTTTAATGGTCAGGCCAACACAACTTTAGCAAACTTTAATTGGTTTAGACTTTACAATAATATTTCTCTATCTGTAGAAGAGGGAAATAATGCTTTAATGTCTATGTATCCAAATCCAGTGATTGATGTATTTACTGTAACAAATAGCCAGGGCAGTGTTTTAGAAATTCATGATATGCTTGGTAAATTATTACTTCAAACTAAAGTTGAGAATAATAATAAATCATTCGATGTTACTTATTTAAATCGAGGTGTTTATTTTGTTTCTCTTAAAAATAATGGCGTTGTTATAACCGAGAAGATAGTTAAAAATTAAATAGATTACATTTTATATTGGCTACTAAATAATGCAAACGAGACTTAGTAGCCAGTTTAAACTATCATCTTTAAAAAACCGGTTAATTTATTTAAGTTTGTATCATAAATTAAACAAACCAAAAGCATCAAACCAAATAAAATAAATGAATTTGAGATTATATTTTGCATTAGTTTCTCTTTTTATTTCATTTTCAGCTCTAGCTCAATTCAATAATTTAAAATTTGAGAATTTAGATAAGATAGATGGACTTTCTAGTAGCACATGTTCCGAGATATTTCAGGATCAAGATGGTTATCTGTGGTTTGGTACTATTGATGGTTTAAATAAATATAACGGATATGGTTTTGAGGTCTTTAGACCAAATCTTAACGATTCTACTTCTATTAGCAACATCAGGATTAATACCATTACAGAAGATAAAAGTGGTAATTTATGGATTGGTACCAATAACGGACTCAATATTTTAAACAAAAACACTCAGCAATTTTCTCGCGTTAATATTTTTGAAAGTGAATCTTTAACCTCAAACACCAATGAGGTTATAAATAAATTATTGTTTGATGATGTTAAAAACACCATTTGGGTAGCGACCAATAAAGGCGCGGTAAAAATTGACTTAAAAGATAATGATGTTAACGCATCTAACTTAAAAATTAATACGTTTCAACATAACGAAGACAACAAGAATTCTATAGATAATAACTACGTTAACGTGGTTTTAAAAGATAAGAATAACAACATTTGGCTGAGTACAAATGGGTCTTATTTAAATAAATATAATAAGGTTAAAAATAATTTTGAAAGGGTTTTAATAGAAAACAAACGCTTTTATGAGCTAAACCATATCTCTAAACGAGTTTTTATAGATAAAGATGGCGATTTTTGGATTGGTAATGATGTTTCTAATTTAATACTTTGGAATCCTAGAAGTAATAGTTTTAATCACATTTCTATTGTTAAAAACAAAGCGCCAATACAAGATTTTTATCAAGATGAAAACGGAATTATTTGGATTTCTACGGATGGGCATGGTTTGTTGTTATACAATAAACAAGAAGGAAAACTAGAGCAAAGCATAGTTAACAATCCGTTCGATCCGTTTTCATTACCGAACAATCAGCCTTCAAAAATATTTCAAGATTATAATGGCGTTTTCTGGATTGGTAGCTACGATAAAGGTGTGAGTAAATTGGATCCGTCTAAAAACTCTTTTGGGCATCACTATTATCAACCTAATAACCCAAAGGGGCTGAGTGAAAAAATTGTACAATCGGTTTTACAAGATTCTAAAGAAAGAATTTGGTTAGGGGTTTACAATGGAGGTTTAGATTTATACAATCCAAAAACTAATACTTTCAAAAACTTTGCACAAAATCCTAAAGCTAATAATGCATTAAGTTCAAACAAAATATTATACACTTTTGAAGATTCTAATCAAGATATTTGGGTTTGTACTTTCGATGGTGGTTTAAATAAGTTTAACACTGAAAATTACGAGTTTGAAAGGTTTCTACATGATGAAAACGATAGCTTAACTATTGGACAAAATTCAGTATGGACTGGGATTGAAGATGCTGATCAGCGTATTTGGTTAGGGCTAAAAAGTGAAGGTCTAAATATTTATAACCCGAAAAATAAAACGTTTCATAGTTATAAAAATAACTTAGCGAGTAATAACATTTATACACTATTTATTGATTCTAAAAACAGATTACTTATCGGAACCAATTTAGGTTTGAATATTCTAGACTTAAATGCTCTCAGCGAGTTTATACCAAAGATGCTAGACGTTTTCGAAGTAAAAGAAAAAGGTGTTGCAGGGCAGAAAATAAATTATATCACCGAAGATGTTTTACACAACATTTGGTTAGGTACGGACAATGGTGTTTTTAAATTAGATAGCAATTTAAAAGTTGTAAAAGCATATGCATCGGCAAACGGACTGCCTAATAATTTTGTTGTTGGTTTGGCGGAGGATAATGATGGGAATTTGTGGGCAACTACAAAAAATGGTCTGTCATTTATTAACACTAAAACAGATCAAATTAAAAACTTCAATACGCACGATGGTATACAAGGCGCAGAGTTTCAAAGTAAGTCTATAGATAAAACTACGGATGGTAAACTAATAGCGGGAGGCATTAATGGTTTTAATATTTTTAATCCTAAAAGCATCAATTTAAAGTCTGCAGAAGTTTTAAAGCCAAAAATAACAGGGTTTCGTTTAAATAATAAACAGATAAATTATGGCGATTCTGTAAATGGTAGAGTGCTTTTAACTAAAGACATTTCTCAAACAAAATATATAGAGCTAAAGCATGACGAGAATTATATTTCGTTTGAGTTTGAAGCGCTTTTTTATAATAATCCAGATCATGTTAGGTATGCCTACAAAATGCATGGCATAGATGATAATTTTGTAACTGTTGAGAGTTCACGCGTGGTTAATCAGGCTAATTTATTACCGGGTAGTTACACATTTGAAGTTTTAGCGTCTGTAGATCGTGCATGGGAAAAAAGCGAATCGGCATTAATACGCATAGACATTTTACCTCCTTTATGGAAAACATGGTGGGCTTATCTTATTTATTTAGTGCTAATAACTGGACTTATTTTGTTCTTTATGAGGCTTTATAGTGCCCGTATTCAAGAATCTCAGGAGCGAAATCTCGACGCCATGAAACTTCAGTTTTTTATAAATGTATCGCATGAGTTTAGAACACCGCTTACTTTGATCTTAAATCCGCTAGAAAAAATATTGGTTAATTTAAATGAGTCTGCCGTTGTAAAATCTTCTGCTTTATCAGCACAGCGTAGTGCTAGACGCCTTTTACACTTGGTAAATCAGCTTTTAGATTACCGAAAAATGGATGCAGGAATGGCGCCTTTACAATTAGAAAAAGGCGATATCGTAAAGTTTAGTGAATCTATCTTTGATTTATTTAAGGGTTTAGCTGAAAAAAAACAGATAGACTATCAGTTTGTATCTTCTTCCGAAGAAATAATATCTCTTTTTGATTTCGATAAACTCGAAAAAATAATAACCAATTTAATTTCTAATGCCATTAAATTTACCGATCGTGGCGGGAGTATAAGCGTTAATATAGCAAGTTTAACTCAAGAAAATCGTGTTTCAGGTGTGTTTAAAAAACAGAAACAACGCGGCGATTTTGTAGAGATTGTGATTAAAGATAGCGGTGTTGGTATGGATAAGGAGCAACAAGAGCAAGTGTTTTCACGCTTTTCTAGTTTAGATGCTACTAAGTCGGGTACTGGTATTGGATTAAACTTTACTAAAGCATTAGTTGAAATGCATGAGGGTACTATTACTGTAAAAAGTAAACTTAAAAAAGGCTCTAAATTTATAGTTGCTATTCCTTTAGATATAAATGGTAGAGAAGAAGTGGTTGAAAATGTTAAGAACGAATTTTTAATAAACTCAATGAAGGCTGTAGAGTACGATATGCTTACTTCCGATATAACATTACCAACCGAAAAATTACAACCTGAAACTCTGAATGCTAAAAAGCAAACCATATTAATTGTAGAAGATAATAGTGAGCTGAGGGCACATTTAAAAGATGATTTAAGCGATCATTACATTGTAAAAGAAGCCGTTAACGGAAAAAAAGGTTTAGAAATGGTTTTGAAGCATTATCCAGACATTATTATTAGTGATGTAATGATGCCAAAAATGGATGGTTTTGAAATGTGTAAAACATTAAAAACGGAGTTTGAAACATGCCATATTCCTATAATTTTATTAACTGCGAGAAGCAGGGAAGAAGATTTAATATCTGGTTTTAATCAAGGCGCAGATGCTTATGTATCAAAACCTTTTAGAATTACAGTGCTAAAAGCTAGAATAAAAAATCTTTTAGATACTAAAGAAAGGTTAAAACAAAAATTCTCTAAACTTGGTGCTATACTGCCTTCAAAAGAATTGACAACAAATTCTTTAGATGAAGCTTTTATCGAGAAGGCCACAAAAATTGTATTAGAAAATATAAGTAATCCCGATTTTAAAATTGCTGATATTTTAAAAGAAATAGGTCTTGGTAAGTCTCAGTTTTTTAGAAAAATTCAATCTATAACCGGCCAAAATCCTAGCGGCTTTATTAGAGTAATCCGCTTGAAGTATGCTGCGGAATTATTACTTCAGGGTAGCTTTACAGTTAAGGAAATTGCATACAAAGCTGGTTTTAATTCTTCAACCTATTTCGGTAAAAGTTTTAAAGCAGAATTTAAAGTAACTCCAAAAGAATATATTGATAACCACGAAAATAAATAACATTTTGTTATTTAAAAAGTTGTCTAATTACTCGTGTTTATAGCTTGTTTATATGTTTTTTACTACATTAATTAGCTGTTACATATACTCTAAGGCCTTGTAATTGTTAGATTTTGGCTATTTGGGTAATAATTACTATCATTAGAGCAATAATTTATATTCTTCAATATTAAATCTCTTTACTATTGTAAAGCACACATGCAATATGCTTTGTGTTTCTTCCGGAAAGGGTATTCAAAAAATACATTCTTAAAAGGAAGTTTTAAACAAGAATTTTAAATTAATGTATATGAAATTTTTTAAAGTGAACATTTTCATTTTAGGCTTTACAATGCTAATCGTAAGTTGTTCTTCAGTAAAAAAAGAGAAAGATGTTAAACATATTGATGAGATATTAAATTCTAATACAATAAAAGTAAAAGAGGCTTTAAAAGATCTAAAAACATTCGATAGTTTTCCTCGTAGTATTTCTAAAAATCACTCCAAATGGGAGCAAGTAGGCGTTAAAGATTGGTGCAGTGGTTTTTGGCCTGGCGTGCTTTGGTATGCTTACGAGTTTTCTGGAGATGAAGATTTAAAGCTGGCAGCCCAAAATTTCACGGCATCACTAAAAACTATTGCCTATAGTAAGGCTTTGGATCATGATATTGGTTTTCAAATTTATAACAGCTACGGTAATGGCTATAGGCTTACGGGTAACCCAGAATATAAAAAAGTAATGTTAGCTGCTGCCGATACTTTAGCAACTTTGTACAACCCGATTGTTGGCTCTATACACTCTTGGCCAATGAAACCACAATACCCTCACAATACCATTATTGATAATATGATTAATTTAGAGTTACTGTTTTGGGCGGCTAGAAATGGAGGTTCAAAAAGGCTCTATGATATTGCAGAGAGCCATGCAGAGGTGAGTATGAAGTATTTGGTGCGTCCAGATTATTCAACCTATCATTTAGGGGCTTTTGATGATAAAACAGGTGCATTTATTCGTGGTGTAGCACATCAAGGTTATGCCGATGATTCTATGTGGGCCAGAGGACAAACTTGGGGTATTTATGGGTTTGCTTTCACTTACAGAGAAACAGGTCGAGAAGATTTCTTAAACACTGCCATTGGTCTTGCCGATAAATTTTTAGAACGTTTACCTGAAGATGGTATTCCGTTTTGGGATTTCGACGATCCTAAAATTCCAAATGCACCTAAAGATGCTTCCGCGGCTGCCGTTGCAGCTTGTGGTTTATTGGATCTTTCAAGCTTGGTTAAAGATGCGGAATTAAAAGAAACTTACTTTAATGCAGCTAAGCGTTTTATAGATATTCTTTCTTCCGATGCATATCTAAGTAAAAATAACAATCAAGCATTGTTACTGCATTCAACGGGACATCACCCTAAAAATTCAGAAATCGATGTGCCTATTATTTATGCGGATTATTATTTTATGGAGGCCTTATTGAGGTTGAAGCAATTAGAACAAAATAAAGAGTAATTCTAATTAATGAAAAGTACCTATATGAATAAGTTTTTTTACTTAGTATTGGCATTAATAATTTGCTTTAGTGCATGTAAAACAGCAGCTGTAAAAAATGAGAAGTACATCTTGAAAATGGAAAATAAAGGAGTTGCAGGAAACACTACACGTAACTTATTAAGTCGATTAGAAAAGGATGTTTTAGCCGAAAAACCAGATTTAGTGATTGTTATGGTAGGTACTAACGATATGCTGAATTCAAAGAAATTTGTGTCGTATACAGACTATCAATCCAATCTATTACAAATTGTAACACAAATTAAAAAGCAGCATGCACAAGTATTATTAATATCACCTCCAAGAGTAGATAGTCTTTATCTGTTTAAACGTCATGATGAAGCCATGTTTACCGATACGCCTAATGTGAAACTGCAAAAAGTAACACAAATTATGAGAGCGGTTTCCAAAGAAAATAAAACCCTCTTTGTTGACAATTACAGTGTTTTTAAAGCAAAAGGATTACCACAACACAACCAAGATAATTACATCAGGAACTTAAAAAATAGTAATAAAGAAGATGGTGTGCATTTAAAACCGATAGGGTATAAGCTTATAGCCGAAAATGTATTCGGTTATTTAAAAACCAATAATTTAGTAGGCAAGTATAAATACATTATTTGTTTTGGAGATTCTTTAACCAAAGGTTCTGGAGCTTCTGGAGCGGGAACAATAACAGGAGAAAATTATCCTTCCTTCTTATACGGAATGCTTAACAATTAAGTCATTAATAAAAAAATAATTTCATTAATAATGAAAAAAATAATAGCCATACTTGTTAGTTTGTTTTGTTGTTTCAACTTGTTTGCTCAGGACGAAAATGGCATTGCCACAAGTAAATTTTCAACTCTAAACTGGATTATATTGATTGTGTTTCTTCTAGGAACCACGGTTATTGGTGAATTAGTTAAAAATAAAGATAAAGGCCTTGATGCTTTTTTTAAGGGCGGAAATAATTTGCCTTGGTGGGCAGTGTCTTTATCATTAATTGCAACAAAAACGAGTGTTGCTACTTTTATTGCGGTTCCAGCTTTTATATTTTCCATGAATGGAAATTTAACCTATTTGCAAATGACCATCGGTTTTGCTTTAGGAAACGTACTATTTGTTTATGTATTATTGAAGGAATATTACGAAGAAGGTATTTACAGTCCATACGATTTTATTCAAAAAAGATTAGGTGTAAAAGTCAGTCAGTTATCCCGAACTTTTTTCATGATTGGTGCCACCATGAGTCAAGGTGTACGCTTGTTAGGTACTGCTTTAGTACTTAGTGTTATCACAGGGCAAAGTACTTTAATATGTATTTGTATTATAGCGCTGTTTGCTATAGTTTGGTCCTATATTGGAGGGATTACAACGGTAGTTTGGACCGATGCTATTCAGTTTGTGATTTTTATTTTCGGTGCTTGTTTTGCGCTTTTTTATGCAGTAGAAGATATTCCTGGTGGTTTTGGAGAAATGATGGCGATTGCCGATAGTAAAGCCAAATTGGTACTTTGGGATTTATCCTTAGATCCACATAAAACATATACCTTATGGGTGGGTATTTTAGGATGTACTTTTTTCGAGTTTGGTTCAAATGCCGTCGATCAAGTGGTTACGCAACGCGCGTTATGTTGCAAGAATTTAAAAGAAGCAAGAAAGGCCGTTGCTTTTTCTGTTGTTGGCGTGGCCACTACATGGATTATGGCTTTTGTAGGCATCGGTTTAGTGGCTTACTATGATATTAATCCGTTATCCGATTTAATTCAAGCGTCCATAAGTGCGGAGCCAGACAGGATATTTCCATATTATGTGGTAAACGAGCTGCCTAATGGTATTTCAGGTTTAATTATTGCGGCCATGTTTGCTGCAGGAATTTCGACCTTAGATTCTGCTTTAACAGCCCTTTCTCAAACAAGTGTTATGGGGATTGGAACTTTAGTTTTTCCGAAGTTAAAAACCATGGACGAAAATAAAGTGGTTAAAATATCTAAAATAGCCATTATTGCTTGGGGTGTGATTTTAGCATTACTGGCCTACGGATTTAGCTTTTTTCAAGATGGTGGTTTGTTAGCCTTAGGCTTTAAAGTACCAGGTTATGCGTACGGTATTTTAATTGGTATTGCTTTTTTAGCGCTTATGCGGAAAGGGACTTTTACAAACATTTTAATTGGTGCTTTTTTAGCCATTTTGGGCATTGCATGGATGCACCTCGAAGGCATTAGTTTTTTCTGGTGGTTTCCAGTTGGAGCACTTGTGGTAATTATAACAGCGATAGTGGGTTCAAAATTAAGTTCAAATTCGAACAAAACAGATTTAGTTTAAAAAATAAAACACAGTTTAATGAAAACATTTAAAACAAAATTAATAGAAGGATACGATGTTATAGTTGTAGGCGGAGGAGTTTCTGGAAGTCACGCCGCAATGGCCGCCGCTAAAACGGGAGCAAAGACATTATTAATAGAGCAATTTGGGTTTTTAGGTGGTTCGTTAACTGCTATGGGTGTTGGGCCCATGATGACGTTTCATAACAAAGCAGGTAAGCAACTTGTGTTTGGTTCTCCAAATGAAATGGTAAATAGGTTAAAGGAAAAAGGAGCAAGTCCAGGACATATTTTTGATAGTACAGGTTATTGTTCTACAGTAACTCCTTTTGATGCCGAAATGTTGAAGGTGGTTTTAGAAGATATGGTACGAGAGGCTGGAGCCGATATTTTATATCATACCCGATTAATTGATATTGCTAAAGAAGGCAATAAAATCAAGTCGGTTTTTATTCATAATAGAGGTGGCATTCAGGAAATTCCAGGAACTATTTTTGTTGATGCCAGTGGAGATAGTGAAATTGTAAAATTATCTGGCGTGCCTTTTACAGAAGGTCGTATTGAAGATAATAAATCGCAACCCATGACTACGAATGTAAAAATGGGTAATGTGGATACGGAGAAGTTACGTGAATACATGCGAAACAATTGGGATCAATTTGATGCCGAAGAGCGTAGTGACGATAAAGCAGAAGTTTTAAAACGCACTAAACGTATTTCTACTTGGGGCTTTTACGATCTATGGAACAAAGCCAAAGCAAACGGAGAAGTTACTGTACCGAGAGATAACGTGTTGTTTTTTGAAACAAATACCGAGGGTGAATTCATATTTAATACCTCACGTGTTTTAGGTTTCGACCCTCTAAATCCGTTCGATTTAAGTAAAGCTGAAAGCTTGGGGCGTAAGCAATGCGTCGAGATTTTTAATTTTATGCGCAAGTATGCGCCAGGTTTTGAAAACGCAACGTTTATTAGTACCGCTCCACATATCGGCATTCGCGAATCGCGTCATCCGCATGCCAAATATGTATTATCAGCAGAAGATTTAGTTAACGAAGTAAAGTTTGAAAATCCGGTTGCTGTTGGTGGTTATCCTTTAGATATTCATTCGCCAGATGGCGGAAATACCGATACCGTACACTTAAATGATGATGGAGTTTATTATATTCCAACCGAGTCTTTGTTGGTAAATGAAGTAGATAATTTAGTGCTTTCTGGTCGTGCTATTGGTGCCGATCATCATGCTAGTGCAGGCTTACGTGTTACACCTATTGCTATGGCTATCGGTCAAGGCGCAGGAACACTAGCTGGTTTGTCTGCCGTTGGTAAAGTTATGCCGAATGATGTAGTTTATGCTAAATTAAAAGAAACATTGGAAAGCAATGGTGCTTATTTAGGCTAGTATAAAAGTTATTGAATGTAAATATTTAGATCTGTTTGATTAGATTATTTACAGAACATATTTAGCATTTTTCAAATAAAATAAATTAAAAAATGAACGTTTTATCATTAAAATTCAAAGTAGTTTCAAAACAGTTTTTATTAGGACTGTTTTGTTGTTTAATCCATGTCTTATGTTATGCTGGTTCGCCTATTTCAGAAGTAGTTTTAAGCAGCTCGTTACAAACTCAAGCAGCAAAAGCTAATGAGATTATAACGTATAATTTTCAACTAAAAAATATAAAAAGTACTTCGGGAACTTATACTCTTAACGTGAAACATCCGAGAGAATTGGCTAGTGAAAATATACTAAGTGTGGCATCAATAACTTTAGAACCTAACGGAAGTTATAATGGCACACTAAAAGTTACAGTAAGCGATAGAATACCTTTAGGCGGACAAGAAGCAAGTATAATAGAACTGAAAGATTCCGAAGGGCATATTATCGAAACATTAGAGTTTATATCTGTTAGAAGTAAATCGCATCCATTTTTGTTGGCAACTAATACTGTTTTTGAAGAAGCCAAACAAAAGATAAAAAACTATACTTGGGCTAAGCAAAACTTAGATAATATGTTGAAGGAACTTGATGAGTTTGAGTTTCCTGAACGTAAAATTGTTAGTAAACCAAGGCCAACCAAAATATGGTCAAGCTTTGATTATAGTGCAAGCGATGGCGAAAAAGCATTTCAGTTGGCATTGGCTTATAAATTAACGGAAAAGACTGTTTACAAGCAAAAAGTAATTAGCTTAATTAAAGCAATTTTTGATAAAGATGAAGGTTATTTATCTATTGGAGCGGCTACTAACGGTGTGCAGGTTCATGAAGGGAATTTCTTTTTATTTATATCCGCAGCTTGCGATATTCTTTATAACGAACCAGAATTATCTAGTACAGATAAAGAGAATATTGAAGCTTCGTTTCGTTATTATTTAGAGTTGAATAAAAAACACATGAATGGTTTGGGAATAATGAACCATCAAGCAAGTGCTAATGCAGGGGCTATATTTGTTGCATTATATTTACAAGATATACCACAGTTAGAATATTTAACCGAAGCTGACGGTGGCATGGCAGACCAAATTGGTAAAGGAGTCATGGCCGATGGTTGGTGGTTTGAAGGAACAGGGAATTACTGTTATTTGGTGGTGCAACGTTATTCTTTGGTAGCTCAAGCTTTTGAGAATTATGGTATGGATTTATACCACAGACGATTTCCTACTAAATTCAAAAGTAAAGATTTCGAAAACTCAAAAGAAGGTTTCACTGGGATGAAATTTGACAATTGGGGACCAACCGGAAAAAACACAAGAGGTTTAGAAGATATGGTTACGCCTTACGTACCTTTTATGGATGAAAATGCGTATTTGGTATCGACTAACGATTCTGATTTAAAAGCACCAAATGAGTTTTACGAACTGGCGTATCGCGAATACAAATTCAACGATTTAGCTTGGGTTATTAGTAAAACAGAACGTGATTCGTGGGTATCTTTAATGTATGGGGTTCCTGAACTTCCCGAAGTGAAAGATCCTAGAACAGGATCAGATTTTAGAGAAAATATTGGTTTGGTAGCATTGCGCTCGCAAGGCCAAAAAGAGACTCCTGAAAATCAAATTCAAGCCTTTCTTAAATATGGTACGCATGGCGGTTGGCACGGGCAATTTGATAGGGCAAGTTTAGCGGCTCTAGACCGTAACGGACATAAATATTTTGGTTCCGAAATGGTTTGGTATGGTTACGGAAATCCAGGATATAAAGAGTGTGTACAAACTTCTGCAACTCATAATATGGTTATTGTTGACGAACTTCAGCAAGAGGCTGTGCCTTCAGAGCAATTACTGTTTTATAAAGGCGATATCATGCAAGCATCGGTTGTCGAAACGAATGCTAGATGGCGACAAATTCCACGTTGGAATGTTGAAAAATTTCCACCATGGGACGATACGGATTATGCTAACGGTTTTAATCCTATTCAGCAACGAAGAATTTCTATCGTTACAGACGATTATGTAATTCTTGCAGATTATATGAAATCGGATAAAAAACATAATTACGATTGGCTAATTCATCCAGTAGGGTTTTCTTCTATTGAGGGTGTTAAAAAGAAAGGTAATTCACTTGAAAAGTTAAGTACAGATGGAAATTCGCCTTATAAATATTTTGAACATGCGCAATGGTATACCTCTAAAAAAGGAGCAAAAGTGGAATTTATTGAGGGAGAGCACAAACTCGATGTGCATACAGTTTGGCCTAAAAAATCTGAAATTGTAATTAGTAACTACCCGAATGGCGGTAAGCAACGCCGTATTAGAAATAATCCGGATAGACGCACTTATGGCGTTCGTGTAAACGAAAAAGAAGTTGTTTTTCTGAGTGTAATTGAACCTTACAAAGGGGAATCTTCAATAAAAAAAATAGAATCGGCTTCTGAAAATGAAATTACGGTAACCTTAAAAGATGGTAGAGTACAAATCATAAGTATCGAAAATTTAAAAGGAACGCTTCCGAAGATAAAAATTACCGAAACGCTTGGTGATACAGTGAAAACTGAAATAACGAAATAAGTTTTTAATGAAAAAAATAATTCAAATTATATTTATATTATCAGTTCTTGTTTGTAAAGCTCAGATTGTATCAGATATAAATTGGCCAGAATTTATGGCACAACACGATTTGGTTTGGGAAGAAATTCCTAAGCAATGGAACGAAGGTGGTTTTGTTGGAAACGGACAAGTTGGTATGATGATTTATGCCAATTTAGATGATAATAGATTAGATTTTCATGTTGGTCGTCAAGATGTTACCGATCATAGAAAAGCGCCTAATAAGAAGACTTCTATGGGTGTAAAAGGTGCTAATTTATTCGATTATTCTCGTCTTGATATTGGAAGTATGGTGCTTCGACCTGCGGGGAAAATATTGGATATTAAAGTTCGTCAAGATTTATGGAACGCCGAAATTCGCGGAACTATAATTACAGACCTCGGAGAAATTACTTTTAGAGCATTTACACCTTACAATAGAATGTTAAATGTTGTTGAAGTGCATTCTACCGAAACTAAATCGAGTAAAACCGTAGATTATAGCTGGGAGTGGCTAGCTGGTTTGCCTATTTCACCTCGAATTATTGCTAAGCCGTCTGCTTTAAAAGAAAAAGATTACGCATTAAACCCGAAACCAGATATAAGAATGGTAGATGGTATTAATGTTTGCGAACAATCTTTATTAGCGGGAGGTGATTATGCTACAGCTTGGACGGATAAACCTTCTGAAGGTAACAAATCTACAATGTATATTGCTGTCGCTAATGAAATTCCTGCAAGTCATGTTTCTGCAAAAGTTGCTGCAAAAACGGTTACAGATGCCGCAATTACTTCAATGAAAACTATTGAAGAAGAACATAGAACTTGGTGGCATAACTATTTTCAAAAATCGTTTTTGTCTATTCCAGATGCGCGCATGGAATCTTTTTATTGGATTCAAATATATAAAATGGCAACTTGCTCGCGTGCCGATGGTCCTGCTTTAGATTTAATGGGACCTTTTCTTAAAAACACAAGTTGGCCAGGTTTATGGTGGAATTTAAATGTGCAGTTAACGTATTGGCCATTTAATGCAAGTAATCATTTAGATATTGCCGAGAACTTTATAACCTTGATAGACGATAATTTTGATATGATGTTGCCAAGTAAACGTGGTAAAAACTTTGGTGATTTTGCTTGGGCAATGCACAATTATTGGTTAATTTATAGATACAGAGGCGATGCCGAAGCTATTCGAGATAAGTGGTTACCAAAAGCTATGAAAATAGCCGAAGTGTATGAAACCAAAATGATTAGAAATGTGGATAACAAAATTGAATTAACTGCAATGGGTTCCCCAGAATATGGAGGTTTTAAAGCATTTCCGAATACAAACTATAATTTAGCTTTAGTACGTTGGGTATTAAATACTTTAATAAATACTAGTGAAACTCATGATTTAAATACTAATGAAGTTAAAAAATGGAAAGGGCTTTTAGCCGATTTAATTTCATATCCTGAAGATGAAAATGGATTAATGATTGGAAGTAATCAACCTGTTGATATTTCTCATAGACACTATTCTCATTTATTAGGTTTATATCCGTTATTTCAATTAAATCCAGACGATCCAAAAGTTAGAACTTTAGTTGATAAATCTGTAGTGCATTGGCATCAAATTGATAATAGTAAAGGCTTGGTGGGTTATTCTTATACCGGTGGAGCTTCATTATACGCAGCTTTAGGTCGTGGAGATGATGCTAATAAAATGCTTCAACAATTTTTAGATGGTAATATACAAAGTGCGATGTTATTACCGAATACATTTTACATGGAAGGGCATGGACGTAACCCCGTTATAGAAACACCTTTAAGTGCGGCTTCGAGTATTATGGAGTTGTTTCTACAAAGTTGGGGAAATAAAATTAGAGTGTTTCCGGCAACACCTAATCGTTTTCAGGATGTAAGTTTTAAAGATTTACGAGCAGAAGGTGGTTTTTTAGTAAGTGCATCGCGCAAGGCTGGTATAACTGAATTTGTAAAAATTGAAAGTCTAGCAGGAAATATATGTACATTAAAAGTGAGTGATTGGAAAAAAGTCATACAAATTTCTAAAGGTGCAAAAATTGAAATTATTAAGGTTGAAAATGGCGAATTTCAAATAGAACTTAAAAAAGGAGAATCTATAGTTTTAGCTTCAAACAAAGCTGTAAAACCAATAATTTCTGCTATATCAAATTCTAAAAGTGATATCAATTATTATGGTGTTAAAAAAGGTAAATCGTATACAGAAGTTTATGAATACCCGGTGCCTAATTTCGATTTAAAAGCAAGAGAATAAAGTTAGTATTAGTATGAGAAATAATACTAAAACCATCTGCTATATAAGTCGTGACTTGAAAATAGATATCATTAATAAAATCAGTTAAAAAACAACTTATCTTTATTTTTAAGGTTGTTTTTTTACTTATTTTTTAATTTACGAACAGTTTTTGTGTTGATTTGCAAAAATAGTATCATGATTGGTTGAGATTTTGGAAGATTAGTGTTTATATTATGGGTAAAATTGTTTTTTATAAAACCAACCAACTATAACTTTTATGAAACGCACGTTGTTAATTGCAATTGTTTTCACAATAGTCCTTTTCGGACTCTTCTTGATTCCGCTAGACGGTGAAGTAGAAAATACATTTGTATTCTTTTTGGGTAGATTTCACCCTATAATTCTTCATCTTCCAATAGGCGCTTTAATTGTACTATTTTTCATGGAAATTATTAACAGTTTCCGTCCAGAATTAAATCTAGATTCAGCATGTAAACTTTTACTTTGGTTTTCGGTTTTTAGTATAATTCCAACCCTAATTTTAGGTTTTCTTTTAGCTTCTTCAGGTCATTATAATGAAGACGTACTAGGTTTTCATAAATGGTTAGGCTGGTTTACGGCGCTTATAGCTGTATGGCTGCTTGTTGTAAGACAAAAATCTGTTAATAAAGAGGAAAATAAAGTATCCAAACCTTATAAAATATTTTTATTTATAAATGTTGTTCTATTGTCTTTAACAGGGCATTATGGAGGTTCTTTAACGCACGGATCGACGTACTTAACTAAACACATGCCATCTGGTTTAAAAGCCGTTTTAGGTGTCGATGCAAATGAAGGCGACTACATTGCACTTAATACAGAAAGTGATTCGACTTCACAAGAAGCAGTAGATTTTAAAACCAAAGTGCAACCTATTATAGAAACGTATTGTTATGAATGTCATGGAGCTGATAAGCAAAAAGGTGATGTGCGCTTAGATGTTTTGCATTGGGATATGATAAATGGTCACGATGCCGAAGGTTGGCACTCTGCCTTAGATATGATAAATTCTGGTGAAATGCCTCCAAAAGATGAGCCACAATTAAAAGATGAAGAGCGCCGTGCTGTTGTAGATTGGATGACGGAGAATTTAGAGAAAGCGGCCATTGCAAAAAACAACGCTAATAAAGGTGTTATGCGTAGGTTAACCAAAAAGCAATACACCAATACACTTAATGAATTACTTGGTGTAAACGTTAATTTTGGTGATGTGTTACCAGATGATGGAAAGTCTGAAATGGGGTATAGTAATAACGGAAGCATTCTTCAAACATCGGCACTGCATATCGATTATTATCAAAAAATTGCTCGTGAAGCATTAGATAAGGCCATTGTTTTTGGAGAAAAACCAGAAGCTAAACGTTACAAAGTAACCTTAGGAAAAAATATTGGAGACGGCAAAACAGGCGCTGAATATGGTGGTTACCAAACAGCTGCTATAAGTAATAAGGATTTACGAGTAGATATTTTAAATAATGAAGGAAATCCAATAGAAAATACTTCAACTAAACAAAAAGACACCATAAAACGCTTAAAAAATAAAATAGGTATTGGTATGCGTGGTTCAGCCAGTAACCGTTATAGTGTTGTTGCAGAAGGCATGTTGCTAAATTCAGCTTTACCAGCAAGAGAAGTTACACCAAAATCTTGGCAAGGGCCTTCGCCAAATTTAAAATTATTAGTAAAAGAAGATTTTCCAAGAACGGGCGATTTTGTTTTCCGTGTAGAAGCTTCCAAAGGATATCTTTCGGAATCTGTAGAACGTTTAATTGATTTAAGAAAAGTTGAGCCAGCTAGAAAAACTTCAAAAGCAGTGCGTATTTCTGCTAAGGATATAAAAAAAGCAAAAGGATTTGTTTTGAAAGATAACCGTTGGTTAATTTCGGAAAATGTGGCTACCAATGTAAAAACTCAGTTTAAGTATCATGTGCCGAAATCAGGTATTTATCAGGTAGATTTAATACATCCGTATGTATCAGAAGATGCTATGCCATCCTATCAATTAAGTCTTTTAGGCAATAATAAAGAGGGGCGTGTTGGTGAGCGTTTATACATGGATAAAAGTCTTGTAAATGCAGATGAAATTATTACGCCGGTAACTTTGGCATATTTATCTGAAGGGGAACACAAAGCCTATATTGGCGGTAAGTTTTTTGTAGGTTTTAGCGATATAGTACTTACACCTATACCGGAAGACGATCCATTACCAAAAATACTAGCAGAAGAAGCTGAAAGAAATAATTTAAAGTATGCCGATGTTAATCCGTCTATTCAGGTTTTTGCAGGTGCAAGAACCGATGATGGTATGGATTATAAAACCTTTGGTGAGTCGGTTGAAGTTACCGCTTCAATGGGCGAGTATCAAATGTTTGAGTTTAAAGGCAGGTTAGAGAATTTACCAATTCCGCTAGGTAGTGCACAAGTAAGTGGCGATTTAGCAAATATACTCACCGTTGGTCTTTGGAATAATCATTTGGTTAAAGATGGTAGTTTTAATGGTCCGCCATTATTAGTGAAATCTGTAGAGTTTGAAGCACCATATAATCCGGTTTGGCCACCAAATAGCCATACACAATTATTTTTCGATTCACCAAATAAAGCAAACGCAGAATTATATACAGAAGAGGTGCTAACTAGTTTTATGGAACGCGCTTTTAGACGTCCGCTTAATGATGGCGAGCTAAATAGATATATGGATTTTTGGCGTAGTGTTAAAGATGATTTTGATCGTTACGAGGATGGTGTTAAGGAAGTTATGGTTGCTGTGCTTTGCTCCCCTAATTTTATATATTTGTTTGAACCTGAGGTTCCTGAGGACGATAAATCTAAAAAATCTACAGATGAATTTTATTTAGCCTCGCAATTGTCGTATTTCTTATGGAATTCACCACCAGATGAAAAACTGAATAATTTGGCATCTACAGGTGATTTATATGATGAGTTACCAGAGCAAATTGAGCGTATGGTAGACGATGAAAGAATTACAAGAATGATTCATTCGTTTTCTTATGAGTGGCTTCGTTTAGATCGTCATAAAAGTATGGATACCGATGTAGGTATGTATAAAGACTATACGCGTTTTGTGAAAGAAGATATGTTTAAAGAAACCTACGAGTTTATTCAGCATATATTAAAAAACGATTTAAGCATCATGAATTTTATTGATTCAGATTTTGCTATGCTGAATCAAAACTTAGCCGAATTTTATGGTATTGATGGTGTAAAAGGAAATGAGTTTAGACCGGTGACTTTACCAAAAGAAGAACATCGAGGTGGTTTACTGTCGCAAGGTTCATTTTTAAATGGGCATTCCGATGGGGTACAAGCGCATCCTATTAAAAGAGCGGTTTGGTTGAAAGAAAAAATATTGGGAGATTCGCCACCGCCACCACCACCAAATGTACCCGAGTTGGCAACCGATACGCCTGGCTTTGAAAAAATGACTTTGAAAGAACAGTTGTTTTTACATAGAAATAAAACGTCTTGTTTAGATTGTCATCATAAAATTGATCCCTTTGGAGTTGTTTTTGAAAATTATGATGCCGTTGGAAGATATCAAACCATAGCTAAAGGAAAGCCAATTGATGTAAAATCTAAATTACCTGATGGTACCGAAATTGACGGTGTACAGGGTATTAAAGATTATATTTTAAGAATGAAGCAAGACGATTTCACGCGTGCATTAGTAGAAAATATTTATGCTTACGCTTTAGGGCGCGATGTGAGTTTCGCCGATCAAAAAGAAATAGATAGAATAGTAAAAGAAGTTATAGAAGATGATTATCGTTTTAAAACGGTTATAGAACAAGTGGTTTTAAGCCCGTCATTCTATAAAAAAGAACAAAGTTGGTTTAACAAAATATTTGGATCATGAGCAAAAAACCTTGGCATTTAGATCGTCGTACGTTTATTAAAGGATTGGGAGTAGCCTGTATGCTTCCGTATTTTGAAGGTATGGCCATGAGTAGTTTTTCAAAATTTATAGAACCAGAAATACCAAAACGTTTAGGTTTTCTATACTTTCCAAATGGTGTTGGAATTCCACCAAAAGAAAGTGCTCAACATAAAAACTGGAGTTGGTTTCCTGTGAATGAAGGACGCGATTATAAGTTAACCAAAACCTTATCGCCCTTAAAGGCTTATCGTGATGATATATCTATAATGGGCGGTTTAAGTCATCCATACAGTCGTAATGTTTTAGGGCATATGGCAGGAGATTCTTGGTTAACTGGTGGTGATTTACGTGGTGAATATAAAAACAGTATTTCTGTTGATCAATATGCAGCAGGGAAACTTAGTAAGTACACCCGTTTTCCATCGTTAGCATTGTCTACAGATGGCGGTGTTGGGTATAAATCTAGAACATCAACATTGTCTTTTAATTCTTCAGGAAAACCGTTACCGTCAGAGCATAGACAACGTGAAATTTTTGAGCGTTATTTTTCTC
Organism: Algibacter lectus; assembly: GCF_900112395.1. Classification (GTDB taxonomy): domain Bacteria; phylum Bacteroidota; class Bacteroidia; order Flavobacteriales; family Flavobacteriaceae; genus Algibacter; species Algibacter lectus. The sequence continues at coordinate 43,923 of NZ_FOLN01000001.1, read as the reverse complement.
CAAGTGGAGGGGCTTCAACTACAGAAAGACGTAAAAGTTTAAACCAAGGCAAGAAGATTGTCGATTTAGTTTTAGAAGATAGTAAAAACCTTGAAAAGCGTTTGGGCGCTAATGATAAAGCGAAGTTAGATGAATATTTAACATCGCTTAACCAAGTTGAGCAACAGGTAAAACGAAATGAAAAATGGCTAGATGTGCCCATGGACGATTTTGATGCAAGCTTAATTAATTTAGATGTAGATCCCGTTTCGGCTCCAGATGATTATGTACGCTCCATGATGGATTTAATGGTACTTGGATTTCAAACCGATTCAACACGTGTTATGACGTATATGATGGCGCGAGAAGATGGTATGGGCTTTGGTGATAATTTCCCTAAAATAGCTTTAGGATTAAAAGGGCATCATAGTATTTCTCACGATAAAACAACTGGACATTGGGAAGATTGGGGACGCTTGGATCAATGGTACGCTAAGCATTTTGCTTATTTTATTAATAAAATGAAAACTACAGAAGATGCACACGGATCTTTATTAGATAACTCGCTTATTCTTTACGGAAGTGCTTGTAGTTCTACACACAATGCTAGAAACTGTCCGCTTATTTTGGCTGGAGGTGCTAATCTTGGTGTTGAGCATGGCGCTTATACTAAATTCAATGAAAAAGAAGTACGACTGTCTAATTTGTTTGTAAGCATGCTAAACAAAGTAGATGTACGCACCGAAAGTTTTTCGGATAGTACTGGGCCATTACCTTCAATTCTTTAAAAAATACCACACTAAATTTCAATAACAAACTAAATTAAATAGATGAATAAAAAAGAGCGCATTCCGGTTGTAAGTAAAGAATTATTATTTCCTTTTATCATTATAACCTCTTTGTTTGCTTTATGGGGAATTGCTAACGATTTAACCAACCCAATGGTATCTGCTTTCAAAAAAGTAATGCCCGAGTTATCTAATATTCAAGCTTCCTTAGTGCAATTTGCATTTTATTTTGGGTACTTTTTTATGGCGTTTCCTGCGGCTTTATTTATAAGACGTTTTAGTTATAAATCGGGAATTCTTTTAGGTTTATCGCTTTATGCTATTGGCGCATTTTTGTTTTATCCAGCGGCTAAGTATGAAGAATATAATTATTTTTTAATTTCATTATGGGTGATTACCTGCGGATTGGCTTTTTTAGAAACCACGGCAAATCCATTAATTCTTGCTTTAGGTGATAAAAGAACCGCGACGCAACGTTTAAATTTGGCTCAAGCTTTTAATCCGGTAGGGTCGCTTACAGGAATGATTATCGCTCAAGTTTTTGTACTCCAAGCTTTGCGTTCCGATGATTATTCAGCGGAAGCTTACAATGCTTTAGCATCAACAGAATTGGCTGCTATTCGTGAAAACGATTTAAGTGTTATTAGTATTCCGTATTTAAGTTTAGGTGTTTTAGTGTTAATCATTATGGCGATTATTGTGTTTACAAAAATTCCAAAAACAGCTGTAGAAGATAAAATGAGTCTATCGGATTCATTAAAAAAATTAAAAGCCAATAAAACGTATTTAAAAGGTGTTTTGGCTCAAGCGGCATGTGTTGGTTCTCAAATTATGTGCTGGACCTATATTTTTCATTATGTTGATAATCTAAATGAAACTACAGGAAGTAATATTACGGCAACAAATTACAATGTGGCTGCCATGATTTTATTCTTATCAGGTAGATGGATTGGTACAGCATTAATGAAAAAAGTAAACCCACCAAAAGTACTCATGTTATTTGGATTGGGTGGAGCTTTAGCAAGTGTAGGAGCTATTGTGTTACCTGGAATGGCTGGGTTAATTTCGTTAGTAGCTATTTCCATTTTTATGTCTATTATGTTTCCAACTATTTATGGTATTGCTTTAAAAGATATGGGCGATGAAGCTAAAATTGGCTCAGCCGGATTGGTTATGGCCATTGTTGGTGGAGCGCTTATGCCTATTGTGCAGGCGGCTATTTTAGATTTAGGTGGCGATGGTTTGGCCGATATGAATTTTTTAGGCTATATACCAGAGGTTAATTTATCGTTTATTCTACCGGCTTTATCGTTAGCCTTTGTTGGTTATTACGGTTATAGTAGCATAAAAACAATGGTAAGTAATTCTTAGTATGAATTTGAACTTAAAAAACAATATTTTTTTTCTAAAGTCTTTACTATTAGCAACGCTTGTATTTTTAGCGTCTTGTAAACAAGAAACTGGAAGTGTTGTAAAAATTGCCAATAGCGACAATCAATGGCCTATGTCTGGTGGACCGGATGGAAGTTATAAAATTAAAACAGATTTACAGGTTCCAGTACAATGGTCGGTTCGAAATAACGAAAATATTAAATGGAAAAAATCACTTCCTGCTGGCGGACAAAGCGGTATTGCTGTTTGGGACGATAAGTTGTTTTTTACTATTAATCCGCCTTTAGATACGCCCGCTTTTTCTGAGTTACAAAGTAATTATGATGAAGCTAAATCTAATTACGATATTATTTATACTGAAGAATTAAGCTTTTTAAGAAAAGAAGGAGTGTCTGCTTTTGAAACGGTTTTCAACCGGAAAAATACAGCGCATAATCTTTTCGAAGTCTTTTTGCTTTCTAATGAAAATTATCAAAAATTATCTTCTGAAAAAAAGAAGACTAATTATAACCGATTGCTAAATAAGAGTGGGGCAGGCCGTATGTTTTCTGAAGCCAATAAAAAACTAATTGATTATGTGAATTCAAAATCTGATAGGGTTTTAAAGAGTTATAATCAATTTCAACAAGCTGAAAAAGCATTAAAAACCAGACCTGTTGGGACAGATATTGTTCTTTATTGTATGGATGCCAATACAGGAGAAACCCTATGGACGCGTACTGTAAAAGGATTATTACCTAGCGATTATAATTATGCCTTTAGTGATGCCACAACGCCGTGCCCTATGACTGACGGTGAGTTTGTTTGGGCTATTAATGCCAGTGGTGGTATGGCTTGTTTTTCATTAAAAGGTGATTTGGTTTGGAAACGTACTTGGATGCCTACCGTGGGGAGGCCGTTTAATAAACAGTTCGATTCGGTGTTGTTTGAAGATATTATTTTGAATGTTGAACCACCACTTGAAAGTGATTCTACACGAATAAAAGAATGGAATTATCTACACGCTTTTAACAAGAATACCGGAAATCACGAAAGGACAACTCAAGCAGCTATTACGCATTATAATACGCCCGTGATTGGGGAAACTTCCGAAGGAAAACCTGCAATTTTAATAGGTCGTGGCGGTCCGCATGGAGTTCCAGAACGTCCTGTTGGTTTGAGTTTAATAAGCTTAGAGCAAAACAATGCTGGTGAATCTCTTTGGCATTGGGAACCTGAAGCGCCTAACAAACTATCGGGTTATGGTGCTTTAAATACCCAACATTGGGATACCGAAAAAATATCGTGGATTTATAAATGTGAAGAAAATTTAACGGTAAACTCAAATACTGGTGAGCTAATGAGCCAAAAGCCTTTAAATATTGTCGATCAATATATTTATGATGAAATGGATAAAACCTATCATTTAAATGAAGGTGTTGTTCTTAAAAATTCTGAAAACGAATTCCATTGCAATATGGCTGTAAACAATTATACCTTTTATATGGTTATGCATAAGCCATTTATTGCGCGCCATAATATGGTAACTGGTAAAAATGAACATCTAGAATTACCTCATGAAAAAAATGCTGGCGGTAGTTTTATTTGGAAAACACCACAAACTAATGATGGTTTTAATGCCAAAGGACAATTGCATAGTATTGATACTCGCGTTTTGGGCGATGGCTTTCAGCGTTCGTTTTTAGGATCTCCGGTTATGATTAATAATTACATCTATTTTACAAATGCCATAGGAATGGTTTATGTTATCGATGCAAATGCAGAACGTTTTGATGAGCGTGCTTTAGTCTCGGTCAATGATTTAGGTGAAAAAGGAAAAACATGGACCGTAAACACCTTAAGTTTTGCTAATGGTCACATCTATCACCGAACCTTAAAAGAGATTATTTGCATTGGGGAATAAACAAGTTTTTGTATTTAAATCTATTAAAACACAAGATTATTTAACCTGGAAAAATTCATAAATATAAAATTAACTCGATTTATTAAGAGAGCTATTATATGTTTTAATTTTTATCGTTCTGTTCTCGGTAAGGCCTATGAGTAAAGGTGTAACCCGTTCGTATCGCTCGTTACATTAAGGTTGGTATTAATGTTTTTTGCTTTATTTTTCTTTCGTTCTATGAGTTTTTTTTCTTTTATAACTCTATATAAATATTTATTACTATATTTGGTACACCAGATTGGTGTACCAAATATTTTTTAATAAGAATGAGTTACTTTTTCTGAATTTATTAAATTGGAAGTTTCACTAATTAGTATCTAATATATTGAATGTTGCAATGAATAAAGATCATATAATGAAACCTCAACTAATAAAATCAACGTTACTAATTCTCTCCATACTTTGCCTTGTGGTATTAACTAGCAGTTGCAGAGATACCAATAAAAAAACGGAGAATGTAAATGCAAATGCTACCGTTTATCCAAGTGATGTGATACCATTTATGGATCAATGGCATATTCTTTGTGGCGATGGAACAAAATTTGAAGAACTAGCCAATATTGAGCATAGAGATTATTTTTATGTTACAAATGATGGTAATACGGATTGGGTAATTTATAAAACACCAAACTCTGGTATTACATCTCGAACCTCTAGCAATACAAGAACAGAATTAGGACAAAAAGAACATTGGACAACCGAAATAGGAGGTAAGTTAACAGGTTCGTTAAAAGTAATGCATGTTTCAACTTCTGGAGATGCAAGAGTTGCCGCTTCATATTCTGTGGTAGTTGGACAAATTCATGGAAATGAAGGGCATGAAAATGAACCTTTAAAAATTTTTTATAAAAAATTCCCTGGCCACACCAAAGGTTCTGTGTTTTGGAATTATGAAATTAATACGGCTGGTGATGATAATTCTGGAAGATGGGATTATTCTACGCCAGTTTGGGGTTATGATATGTCTGTTGTTGGATCGAGCCCAACCACATCTCCCGAAGAACCAAAAGATGGTATTGCTTTAGGTGAAGAATTCAGCTATGAAATAAATGTTTACAAAGGCATTATGTACCTCACTTTTAAGAGTGAAGGTCACGAAACCAAAACATTTACTAAAAATTTGCTAAAATCTGATTTTGCGAAAAAAGAAGATATTCCTCAACAAATATGGACGTTATACGCAGTAATTGGTCGTGATGGAGTTGAACGAGAACAGGCTTATGCAGGGGAATTACAAAATTTTAAACAAGGTGCGTATAACCAAACTAATGGCAAGAACCCAGAAGATAACATCGTTTGGAGTACAGGATCTGAAACTTATAATGGAGACATCGAAAAGCAGTACGCTAATGGATGTTATGCAGAAGTTTGGTTTAAAAATGGAACTTTAGGAGCGGGTATTGATCCAAATCAAGAATAATAGTATTTAACGATATAAGGTTTATTTAAAACATTTAAGAATTTGAATAATGTAATCTTTATAATGGGAGTTTCAGGCTGTGGCAAGAGTACCATTGGTGAGTTATTATCTCAAGAACTCGAAATTCCTTTTTTTGATGGGGACGATTTTCATCCGCAATCGAATATAGATAAAATGAGTAGCGGTGTGCCATTAAATGATGAAGATCGTCATGGTTGGTTAGTTACGCTTAACGATTTGGCAAAAAGTGAATTACGAGATAATAGTTGCATTATTGTTTGTTCAGCTTTAAAGAAATCTTACAGAGATATTTTAAATACAGGTATTCAAAATCAAGTAAAATGGATTCATTTAGCAGGAAGTTTTAATCAAATTTTAGAACGATTAAATAAACGAGAAAACCATTTTATGTCTTCCAATTTATTGCAATCGCAGTTTGATACTTTAGAAGAACCGGAAAATGCTTTTGTTGTAAATATCGGTTCAAAACCAGAAGACATTGTTGAAAAAATTACAAATAAAATAAAGATGAAATCAGAATTCGGGTTATTTGGACTAGGCGTTATGGGAAAGAGTTTAAGTAGAAACCTGGCTCAAAAAGGATTTAAAATTTCGGTGTTTAATAGAGAGGAAAAAGGAACGGAAGAAGATGTTGCTATAAATTTCAAAAAAGCACATAAGGAACTTGAGACTGCTCAAGCTTATTCTGATATTGAAGCATTTGTAAATTCATTACAAACACCAAGACGAATTATGCTCATGGTGAATGCTGGTAAGATAACAGATTTGGTTATTGAAGATTTAATTCCCTTTTTATCAGATGGTGATATTTTGATTGATGGTGGAAATTCAAATTACTTAAAAACTAAAGATCGTTACGATTATTTAAAATCAAAACAGATCAATTTTATTGGTGTTGGAGTTTCTGGAGGAGAGCAAGGCGCATTAATAGGGCCTTCTATTATGCCTGGCGGAAATAAAGAAACGTATAATTTAATAAAACCGTATTTGGAAAGTATCGCTGCCAAAGATGCTAATAACCTGCCTTGTTGTACATATATAGGTGAAGAAGGTAGTGGGCATTTTGTTAAAATGGTCCATAATGGTATTGAATATGTAGAGATGCAATTGTTGGCAGAAGTTTACACTATTCTTAAAGCCATGGGAAATAATCCTGATGAAATTGCCAATATTTTAGAATCATGGAAACCCGAAGCTGATAGTTATTTATTAGGAATTACTGTAGATATTTTAAGAAAAAAGGATGGAGATGATTGGTTAGTAAATAAAATAGTAGATAAGGCAGGAAATAAAGGTACAGGTAATTGGACTACTATAGCCACAGCGCAATTAGGCGCTCCAAGTACTTTAATCGCGTCGGCATTATTTGCGCGCTATACCTCATTTTATAAAGAAGAAAGGCTTTTGGCTAGTCAAAACTTCAATATAAAACGATCTTCATTAGATTTAGATATACAAGATGTTTTAAACGCTTATCAGTTTGCTAGAATTATTAATCATTATCAAGGTATTAAACTGATTTCTGAAGCAGGAAGAACTTATAATTGGGAATTGAACTTAAGTGAAATTGCTCGTATTTGGACCAATGGTTGTATTATTAAATCTGATTTTATGGTAGAATTAATTCCAATTTTAAAAACGGATGATAATATTTTAAAACACGCTACTATTATTAATAAACTGAAAGCTCTGAAACCTTCAATAAATAAAGTGGTTTCTCAATGCATTTTGAATGAGTTAACAGCATCTTGTTTAAGTGAGTCTGTTAATTTTTTAAATGCGTATACAACCTCAAATTCTTCAGCAAATATAATTCAAGCACAACGGGATTATTTTGGAGCACATACTTACCAACGTATCGATGATGATTCGGGCAAGTTTCACCATACCAACTGGAATTAACCACTCCATTTTAACTAAATACACCGAACTAAACTAAATATAATGTCTGAATTAAAAGAGAAGAAATCTTTATTACAAAAAATTGTAGCCATAGTTTTGGGCTTTGGTCCAGGTATTTTTGCTATCGGTTATACCATAGGTACTGGTAGCGTAACCTCGATGATTGTTGCTGGAAGTAAATTTAATATGCAATTATTATGGGTGCTTTTAATTAGTTGTGTTTTTTCAGGAGTTTTAATGTTTGCCTATGGTAATTACGCATTGATTACCAGTGAAACGGCGCTTTACGGATTTAAAAAACATTTAAAATTTGGTAAAACTTTAGCCATATTAATTATTGTTGGCATTACGTTTGGTCAATGGAATTCATTAATGGGAATTTTAGGGATTTCATCAAACATTATTTATGAGATATTAGCCATTAATTTTGATGGATTAAGCGCTTATAAGTATGAAACTGTTTTAATAACAGCCATTATAATTATTGTTACGTTTTACTTATTAATGCTCGTTGGTAAGTACACATTTTTTGAGAAAATATTGGTTGTTTTTGTAACCTTAATGGGGTTCTCATTTGTACTTTCATTATGTTTTGTGCAGCCACTTTCTATAGATGTAGTTAAAGGCTTATTGCCCACTATACCAGATGTTCCTGGCGGTAAAATGCTAGTTGCAGCGTTTGTTGGTACTACCATGGCTTCGGCTACATTTCTATCTCGACCACTTTTTGTAAAAGGAAAAGGTTGGACTATTAAAAATTTAGATCAACAGAAAAAAGATTCCATTACTGCCGCCATATTAATATTTGTAATTAGTGGCGTTATTATGGCAGTAGCGGCAGGAGCTTTATTTTATCAAGGTAAAGAAGTTTCTCAAGTTTTAGATATGGCTAATACACTAGAACCTGTTGCTGGTAAGTGGGCCGTTTCTATTTTCTTTTTTGGAGCCTTAAGCGCAGGATTATCTTCTATTTTTCCGTGTTTATTAATAGCACCATTACTAATTGCAGATTATCAATCGGGAGAATTAGATACCAATTCGCGTCAGTTTAGGATAATAACTGCTGTAGCTTGTATGGTGGCTCTAATTGGTCCTGGATTTGGAGCAAACCCAATTGAAATTCAAATTCTATCTCAAGTATTTAATGTATTTGTGCTACCAATTGTAGTGTTAGGTATTATTCTAATGCTAAGCAGTACAAAAGTCATGAAAGATTATAAAACGAGTTTAGGTGTTTATATAGGGTTGTATGCTGCATTGTTCTTTTCTTTAGTGATTTCATACAACGGAATAGTTGCTCTTTTAGAATATTTCTAATGCTTAACTCATAAAAAATAAAACTAAATTAAACCATACCAAAATGAATACAAAAAACATATCAACAGGAGCTACGCTTGTCATTCTTAGTTTTTTTCTGAGTTTAAATAGTTGTAAAAATGAAACTAAAACAGAGAATAAAGAAGCCATTAAAGAAGAAGTAATAAAAACCGTTTACGCTAGTGATGTTATTCCTTTTTTTGATGATTGGAAATTAATTTTAGGAGACGGTTCTAATGTGGGAATAGCAAATAATTTTGAAAACAAAGATTTCTTTTACACAGCTAATGATGGCAAAAATGATTGGATTGTTTTTAAAGCACCAAATGGTGGAGATACGCATGGAACCTCGAATAATACTAGAACAGAATTAGCTCAAATAAAAAAGTGGTACCCAAAAGCAGCTAACGATAAATTGACGGCAACATTAAAAGTAATGAATGTATCTGCTACGGGTGATGCGCGTGTTGCAGCTTCTCACGCTGTAGTTGTGGGACAAATTCATAGTGCGGATAAGCATGAGAATGAACCCCTAAAAATATTTTACAAAAAATTCCCAGGGCATACAAAAGGTTCTGTGTTTTGGCATTATGAAATAAACACAGCGGGTGGTGATAATTCAGGAAGATGGGATTATTCAACGGCAGTTTGGGGAAACGATTTTTCGGTTGTTGGATTAGAAGAAAATACATATCCTGAAGAACCAAAAGACGGTATTGCTTTAGGTGAAGAATTTAGTTATGAAATTGAAGTAAGAGATGGTATTCTGAACTTGAAATTTACAAGTAAAGATCATGAAACCAGAACGTTTACAAAAAACTTAATAGAATCGGAATACACAACAGCCGCAGATATTCCTGAGCAAACACAAAAACTATTTGTACCTATTGGTCAAAATGGCGTAGAACGTGAAGCAGCATATACAGGAGAAGGTTGTTTTTTCAAACTGGGAGCCTATAATCAAACCAATGGAAAATCTCCGAAATTAAATAAAAACTGGTGTTCTGGTGCAGAAACACATGGCGGTGATATTGAAAAACAATATGCCGATGGAAATTATGCTGAAGTTTGGTTTAAAACAGGGAGTATAACTGTGAGTGATGCGGCAGTATCTAATGAAGAGTATTTCACTAAAAATGATTAAGAAATCTACAATATTTCTATTTGATATTTAAGTTAAAACTATTAAGACTAATTAATAGCGTGATTGAAGTTAATAGTAGATGTTGGAGTAGTATTTTAGCCTATTAAAACTACTCCAACAATTTAAATTTTCGAGGTATTTCTATATACTCGTAGTTCTTGGTACGCTTAACTTTTTATGGTAAACACAAAATTATAGTTAGTATCCTTTGATTTTTAGATAATTATATCAAAATTATATTTTGCAGTAACAACTTTTTCATATATATTTGGTACACCAGTTTGGAGTACCAATTTGGTGAACCAATAATTTGAATTTTATTAATCTTAAAAAAATAACAATTAAACTAAAAATTTATGACCGCCAAAGTGCCAGAAATTATCTAATTAATTTCTCGAGAGCAATGTGTTTTGCGTTGCATTTAACTAACTAAATAAAATAACCAATGAATTTAAAAACTAAACTATTTTTAATGTTAATAATGATATTTAATATATCGTTATATGCACAAGACGGGTACCAATTATCAGGTGCGGTATCAGACGAGGGTAATTTGCCTGTTCCTGGTGTTAATGTTATTGTGGCTAATACCACAAAAGGTACAGCAACAGATTTTGATGGAGGATTCAAAATTAATGTTAAAAGCGGAGATGTTCTTCTGTTTTCCTATGTAGGCTATGTTTCGCAATCGATTACAATAACAAATCAAAAAACGCTTAATGTTGTTTTAACTGAAGATTCTGCTCAATTAGACGAAGTTGTTGTGGTAGGTTACGGTACAACAAAAAAATCTCATCTTACAGGTGCTGTTGCAAAAATAGGAGGAGAAGATGTTGCTGCTGTACAAACCTCTCGTGTAGATGAAGCTTTAGCAGGAAAGCTTCCTGGTGTTAATATTCAAAATCAAAGTGGAGAACCAGGTTCAGATTTAAAAGTTCAAATTAGAGCGGGTTCCTCACTTTCGAGTAATTCCGATCCTTTAATTGTTGTAGATGGGTTTCCTATTTCAGGAAATTTAGCAACCGTAAACCCTAACGATATTGAGAGTCTAGAGGTCTTAAAAGATGCGGCTTCTGCTGCTATTTATGGTTCTTTAGGAGCAAATGGTGTTATTTTAATTACTACTAAAAAAGGGAAATCTGGAAAACTTAATTTTAGTTACAACGCCTATACAAGTACTTCAAGAAAGTATGTAAAGGATATTGAAATGCTTAAAACTGCAGGAGAATGGGCGAACGAATTACAAACCGGTGATTACGACCTTTCTTTAACTGACCCAGGATTATTGGAATACAGATTAGATGCATACGCAAATGCTCCAGATGTTGTGAGTATGGAAGATTGGCTTTTTAAGAGTGGTAATTCAACAAGTCATGATTTTAGTGTAAGTGGAGGGTCTGAAAATATAAAAGCATTTGCTTCACTTGGGTATTTAAATACCGATGGTATTGTAAAAGGGCAAGGTTATGAGAGGTATAACGGACGTATGAATATTGATGCGACTTTAAACGATAAGCTAAAAGCGGGATTAAGTATGAATGGGTTCTATGGTAACCAAGATATTGTGCCTTGGGAAATGAGAGATCTTTTAAGGTCTTATAGTATTAGTCCTATTTACCATACACAAGCCTCTATTGATTTTGTTCAGCAATTGGATGGTAAGAGACAAGCACTTTTCGATTCAGGATTTACAGGGAATAATATCGGTCAGTCTTTCGATAGTAATTATAGAGGAGATTTAAGTCAAAATTATGATGCGCATAGCATTTATGATTTGCAACCAGGAGACGTTGTAAACGATTGGCATTATGGTAGAAACCAAAATGGTATTGGAGGAACAGGAGATGCAGGCGTCGCTTCAAAATTCGATAATTCACAACGTTATAAGAAAACGCTTTATGGTAATGTAAGTTCTTATTTAGAATACGAGCTTATGGAAGGGTTAAAGGTGAAAACTATTTTTGGAGCTGATTTACGTGATGTTAATGAGTATGAATATCATGGTGTATTATCAGATGGTCAACAGCGTTCTACATCATCTAGTTTAGATATGTCAGACATAAAAAAATCGACTGTATTAAGTACAACAACTTTAAGTTATACGAAGTTATTTGCTGATAAGCATGATATTTCTGCTGTAGCAGGAATGGAATTTGTAAATACAAAGTACACTGGGCTTTCATCAAATGGAACTAACGTACCAGTAGGATATCCTTTAAACTATTCTTATTTTAATGCGGAAGATGTTATTTCGAATAGAATAGATGAAACACAATCAAGACGTGGTGTTTTCGGTAGGCTAGCTTATGCTTACGACGATCGTTATTTACTATCGGCATCTGTGAGAAGAGATGGTGATTCTCGTTTTGGATCTAACGAAAGATTTGCGGTATTCCCAGCGTTATCGTTAGGTTGGAATGTACATAAAGAATCTTTTTTAGAAGATAGTGAAGCAGTAAGTTTATTAAAACTTAGATTTAGTACAGGTTCCTTAGGTACCTCTTCAGATTTAGGTTCTTATAGTTCATTAAGTATTTTGGGAACGACACCTACCGCTTTTGGAACAGGTTTTTTAATTCCAGAAGATGTTACAAATCCAGATTTAACTTGGCAAACGAATAAAGAAACGAATTACGGTATTGATACTGGGTTTTTAAACAATCGTTTTAGAGTTAGTGTAGATTATTACACCTCTGATGTAAACAATATGCTAATTAATCAAAGTGTTTCTGAAGTTCTTGGTACACCTTCTATTAGACTTAACCGTGGAGATATTACTAGTTCTGGTGTAGAGATAGAATTGAATGCAAATATCATCCAAAATGATGGTTTTACTTGGAGTATGAATGCTAACTTATCTACGGTTGATACTAAAATTGCAAGTTTAGGTTCTGTTGATGAGTTACCGCGCCAAATTTATGGAGGACCAAGTGGAAGAGGTGCTGAGTTTAGAAATTATGTTGGTGGCGAACTTGGTGAAATGTGGGGTTATGAAAGTGCAGGTTTAGTTGAATCTATTTATATTGAAGATCCTACAAGAACTATTGGATATACCAGTGGTGTACATTATGTAGTAGATCAAAATGAAGATGGCTTAATTACTTATGAAGATGATTATGTAAAATTAGGATCTGCGACTCCAGATTTTTATTGGGGTTTATCAAGTAATATGAACTATAAAGATTTCGATTTTTCATTCCAATTTCAAGGATCTCAAGGTGCAGAAGTCTATAATATCGATCCTATCTACTGGCAATCTCATTTCCGTGATGCTACAGCACCTAGTTTTGATGTTGATAATGATGGTATTGCAGATAATAATGGTTTACATTATTTACAAACTAGAGATGTACATGGTTCAATGATTCAAGATGCATCATACATCGCTTTAAGAAACCTAACTATAGGATACACACTTAACCCAGATTTTATTAGTAAAATGGGTGTTGGTTCACTTAGAGTATATCTTGCCGCTACCAATTTGTTATATGTAATGGGTAAAGATTATACGTCATTCAACCCTGAAGGAATAGAGATTGAAAATGATGGTTATGGAGGTCCAACCACTTATGGATACCAAGAAGGGGCAAGTCCAATTGTAAGAAGTTTTACTTTCGGTGTAAATGTTAATTTTTAATTAAGAGAAAATGAAAAATATAAAAACGATATATACAGTATTTGCAGCTATGCTGTTGCTAACAGCGTGTGATAATGATTTGGAACAATCACCTGAATTAGATTTAGAGGCAAGTAAATTGGTAGAGTTCGAACCGGTTTTAAATGCAGCATACTACTATCAAACAGGCGTTGCCATGCCGCAATTGGTTATGGGTGATTTTAGAGCAGACAATATGTTAATGTTAGAAAATCCGCATACTTCAATAGATACTTATGACTCCGATCTAGGAGGAGGCGATATGGCGGGAGCTTTTTTTAGTCCAGTTTATAGTAATTTGTATAAAGCCATTTTAAGTGCTAATAATGTTATTGAAAATTCATTAGACGATACCCAAATCAATGAGGCTAAATTTTTAAGAGGATTATCTTACTTTAAGTTAGTCATGATTTTTGGTGATGTTTCTGTAATCCTAACGCCTCAGCCATCCGTGTCAGAGATTCCTGATGTAGATTTAACAAGACAACCAGTTGCCGATGTTTACAATAATGTTATCATTCCAGATTTACAAGATGCTATTGCTGGCTTAACCAATTCCGGATTAGCAACAGGACGAGCGTCGCAAATTGCAGCAAAGGCATTTCTTGGAAAAGTATACATGTACAGAGGTGATTTTGCTAATGCAGCAACAATGCTGGCAGAGGTTTTGAGTGATGCCGTAGTTGAAGGTGTAACTTTAGAACCTAATTTTGCTAATGTTGTTACGGATGTAAGTTCAGAAATTATTTTTGCAACTCAATTATCATCTTCTATTCCAAATGCCGATGGTACGTCGTCTTCATCAACATTTGTTGGATGGTTTGCAGGAAATGATACAAAATCACTTACACCTTTAGATCCGCGTTTAACAGCTGCTTTCGATGCTAGTAGTGCAGCTGGTGGAGGTACAGATTTAAGAAAAGCTTTAACTATTGATGCAGCAGGAGGTAAAGGAGTTAAGTACACGGGAGGTAACAGCGATCAGGACTTTATAGAAATGAGATTGTCTGATGTTATCCTAATGTATGCAGAGGCATTAAATGAATCTACAAATGCAACAGGAGCACAATCTGCAACTATTTTAGCAGGTTTAGACGCTATTAGAACTAGAGCAGGGTTAACCTCTTTAGTAGGTACTGCAACAACGCAAGCTGATGTGGAAACTGCCATTCAAAAAGAAAGAAGAGTAGAATTAGCTTTGGAAGGACATAGATGGTTCGATTTGGTTAGAACCGGAACTGTTGATGCTGAAATGGGGCAAACCATTTCTAGTAACTACTATGTATTTCCTATTCCAAGTACAGAAATCACTGCCACAAATGGCATCATTACTCAAAACACAGGGTATTAATTATATTAAAATAGATAAAAGAAATTAGTGTTGGATTAGTTGTATTAGGTTACCTAACCTGAGGGTGGAAGGGGAAGGGTAACCTTTTATTTTTCTAATACAGAATATAATATGTTTTGTTTTTGTAAATGGTATAAATTTAATAATTTCGCGAACCAATCTGGTGTACCAATTTAATTTGCTTTATATGAACATAAATGTGCTTTCTAAAAATGAAAATCAAGAAATTACTAGTATTGTTAAAAAACTAATTTCTCAAATAAGCGATTTAATTACTAGTAAACATTTAGAACCAGGGGATAAATTACCTGCAGAACGTGTATTGGCAGAAAAATTTGGTGTAAGCCGCAGAAGTGTAAGGGTTGCTATTCTTAAATTAGAATCATACGGGATATTAATTTCAATGCCACAAAGTGGAACATTTGTAGCAAACATTGGTACTATTGCCATGAATGGTATGGTAGAAGATATACTAAGTCTTGGTATACCTAACTTTAAATCACTAGTAGAAACTAGGATTTTACTAGAATTAAAAACAGTTAGGCTTGCTGCAAATAGACGTACAGATGCAGATTTAAAAAGAATTAACAAGGCCTTAAATGCCCATAAGGCAAAATTATTGGCGAAAGAAGATGCAGTTCAAGAAGATTTATTGTTTCATTTAGCAATTGCAAAAGCAAGCGGAAATGTTACAATGAATGAAATTATGATAGGTATAACACCTCAGATTATTGTAGATTTTAAAAAGTACCATAAAGATTATGATACTTTAGATGAATTGAGAATAAGAGAGCATACCGAAATTTATGAGGCTATTGAGGATCAAGATCCAGATTTAGCTGAAAAAAGAATGAAAGAGCATTTTAAATTATTATACGAGTATTGCGACGTTAGTTAACACTGTAAGAACAAAATAAAGAACAAATATTCGTGATTTAAATCTTTATTTTTTCTACTTCCGCACTTGTATTGAATACATTAAAATGAAAATATATGAAGCGATAATTTTAAAATTATCAGCTCAATCAATATAAGAATAATATGATAAAAAATGACAAATTAAGCGGGAAAAATGTACTTATAACTGCTGGAGCTCAAGGGATTGGAGAGTCTATCACTAAGCACTTTATTGATAACGGAGCCCATGTTGCTATTCACTATTTTTCTAGTGCAGATACGGCAAACGAATTAGTGGAATACGCTAAAAATAAAGGCCAAAATGCCGTTGCTATCAGTGGCGATTTAACAAAAGAATTTCATGCAAATTCACTGGTTGATAAAACAATAGAAGTATTAGGCGGAATAGACATTCTTATTAATAACGCAGGTTCACTTGTAGCACGTAAAATGCTGAATGAAATGGAGGCCGAATTTTGGCACAAAGTTATGGATATCAACATGACATCTATGATGTTTGTAACGCGAGCTGCAGCACCTTATCTTGCAAAAAACCTTAATAGTAGTATTGTTAATTTGGCATCACTTGCGGGACGTAAAGGTGGTCATCCTGGTTCATTAGTTTACGCCACTAGTAAAGGCGCCATACTAACGTTCACACGAGCGCTATCAACAGAACTGGGGCCACTAGGAATTCGAGTTAATGCTGTTGCTCCAGGGCTTATCCTTGGAACATCATTTCATAATACGCACACAACGAAAGAATCGGCTGATGAAACAATTTCAGGTATTCCAATTCGTCGTGCTGGAAACACAGCCGATGTAGCTAGAGCTGTTTTATATTTAGCATCGGAGTACGATGGTTTTATAACAGGAGCGACATTAGACATTAATGGGGGTGTTTACAATATGTAGTTCTTTTTAAAATTGAAAAAATTGAATTCCAAAAGTATTAATAACTAATCGTTGTAAGATATAGTCGATGTTAAAAACGCCAGTTATACACCCAACAATTATGGAAGTGTTGGCACGTTCGGGCCATTTTGCACAAGTAGTAATTGCAGATGGTAATTTACCCGTTGGCGCCATGACGGGACCTAACTCAACCACCGTACATTTAAACTTTAAACCAGGCTTGTTAGATGCTATTACAGTACTTGAAGGCATACTAGAAGTTTGCCCAGTTCAAGGAGCAATCGTTATGGAAAAGCCTGTTGAAGCAAATGCCGAGATACACGATGCTTATAAAAAATTATTGGGGGAAGTTACTTGGTATGAAATGGAACGTTGGACCTTCTATGATAAAATTAGAGATCCCAATACCACATTAATTATTCAAACAGGTGAACAACGCCGCTTCGCAAATTTAATATTAACGGTGGGTGTAGTAAAAATGGCGGAAGAAAGTAATTTTTAAAAGTCTAAAAATCAATAATAAAAAATAGAAACCCTCTACTAAGTAATGAAAGTAGAGGGTTTTTTATATAGCTGTTTTTTAAAATAGAAGTGTATTAAATAATAGCTTAACGGTACCTAATATTTCACTATAAAAAAATAAAACCTCGTAAACATATAGCTTACGAGGTTTTTTGCGGAGAATGAGGGATTCGAACCCCCGGAGGTGTGACCCTCAACAGTTTTCAAGACTGCCGCATTCGACCACTCTGCCAATTCTCCTGAGTGCCTCATCAGGTTATTCCCTGAATGCGGGTGCAAATATAAGAGCCTTTTTCGATGTATTCAAATAAAAATAAAGTTTTTTTCAATTATTTTTAAAACTATTTTATAACCTATTCATTTTTAGACTAAAACAATAAAAATAAATTTTGAGTAAAAATCAACAAAACCCATAATGCTAACATTTCCTAAGTAATTCAAAAAAAACAAACTTATAAAACCTTACTTTTGTAGAACAATTAAGTAAAACTAAATGGATATTATAAAACAGTTGCAATGGCGTTATGCAACCAAAAAGTTCGACGCTAGCAAAATACTAACACCAGCAAAGTTAAATACGCTAAAAGAGGCCTTTAACTTAACCGCAACTTCTTTTGGTTTACAAACCTTAAATTTAGTTATTGTAAAAAACAAAACACTTCGCGAAACCCTATTACCGCATTCCTACAACCAACCCCAAGTGGTAAACGCATCGCATTTACTAATAATATGCATTCAAGAAAATATAGAAGATAGCGATGTTATCGACTATTACAACAACATAAAAACCATACGTAACACACCAGAGAGTATCCTAAACCCATACCGCGAGCAACTCCAAGTTATGATGCAGAAAAAAACCGTAGAGCAACGCCAAAGCTGGTCTAAAAACCAAGCCTACATTGCCCTTGGTAACCTCATGACGGTTTGCGCAATCGAAAACATAGATGCTTGCCCAATGGAAGGTTTTATACCTGAACAATATGATCAAATATTAAAACTCGGGGAAAAAGGATTAAAATCCGTATTAATCCTACCTGTAGGATATCGCGCCGACGACGATATGTTTTCAACCCTAAAAAAAGTTAGAAAACCAATTAACCAAACCGTTATAGAAATTTAATATCTTTGGGCGTTACCACAAGGGTCGGGCTTTCACTACTCAATCTTTTTGTTTTTTAAGGAAAACAAAAAGGATTTCAAACAAGCCGTTCAATCCCTAACGCAGAAGTAACCGTCCAACATAGAATAAAAAGATAAAACAATAATAATATGCCAGGATTCGAATTATTTGGAGAATTAGAAAAACAAGAAGTAAACGATGTTTTAGACAATGGCGTTTTAATGCGCTATGGTTTCGATGGTATGCGTAAAGGACATTGGAAAGCTAAAGCCTTAGAAAGTGAACTACAAAACACCTTTCAATCTAAACACGTACAACTTGTATCAAGCGGTACAGCAGCTGTATCTGTCGCTTTAGGATCAGCAGGTGTTGGAGCAGGAGATGAGGTTATTATGCCAACCTTTACCTTTGTAGCTAGTTTTGAAGCTATAATGATGTTAGGTGCTATTCCTGTTTTAGCAGATATCGATGATACTTTAGGTTTAAACCCAGAAGCTGTAGAAGCAGCCATTACACCAAAAACAAAAGCCATTATGGTGGTGCAAATGTGTGGTAGTATGGCAAATATGGATGCACTTAAAGCAATTGCAGAAAAGCATAACTTACTTTTAGTAGAAGATGCTTGCCAAGCGATTGGCGGAACTTTTAACGGACAGCCATTAGGTAGCGTTGGAGATCTTGGATGTTTTTCGTTCGATTTTGTAAAAACCATAACCTGTGGAGAAGGTGGAGCCGTAATCACCAATAACGAGAAATATTATACCAATGCCGATCATTATAGTGATCATGGTCACGATCATGTTGGTAGCGATCGTGGTGCTGAAACACACCCGTTTTTAGGATACAATTTTAGAATTTCAGAATTACATGCTGCTGTAGGTTTAGCTCAAGTAAAACGTTTACCAGAATTTTTAGATATACAAAGACGTAATTTTAATATTATACGTGAAGCTTTATCCACCATTCCAGAAGTTGTTTTCCGCACCGTTCCAGAAGGTGGTGTAGAAAGTTGCGCATTTTTAAACTTCTTTTTACCCGATTTAGAAACTTCTAGAAAAGTAATAGAAGCCTTTAAAAATGGAGGAGTAGATGCGTGTTGGAATTATTTTGATAACAACTGGCATTACATTCGTAAATGGGATCATCTAAAGAATTTAAAATCGTTGTTTCCTATCTCTAAAGAAGTAAAAGAAGGATTAGAATATCTTCAAACAAGAACATTCGAAAAATCTGATCATTATATTTCAAGAAACATATCATGTCTAATTAAACTTTCATGGACAGAGGAAGAAGTTAAACAACGCGCCAATAAGATGGCAGAACTCATTAAAAGTGTATTATAGGCTATAAATAGAATATATAATAATACAAACATCAAAAAGGCTTTAAATTTTAAATTTAAAGCCTTTTTGATATAAACATTTTAACTGCAACCATCTGTTTTTTATATAATTGCGTATATTTAATAAGCTATTAATTATTCTTATGAAATTCGCATCCTTTCCATTTTTATTTTTGGTCTGTTTTTGTTCTTGGGGACAAAATGATAAAAAAATCGATTCTGCTGTAATTGCAAAATACAAGACAAAGGTAATTCAGTACATAAACCCAAAGCCCGACAGTGCGCTTTATTATATAAAAAAAAGCTTTAAAGTAGCTCAAAAAAGTAACTATCAAAAAGGGATTGCCGATACTGAGTATTTATATGCTCAATATTTTAGACGGACTCAACAAACGGATTCAGCTTTGTATTATTTTCAAAGCTCAGCAAGAAGATCAGAAAATGAAAAGTATAACATTGGGGCGGCAATAGCTTACAATGGTTTATGCAGAAATTTGTACCTCCTAAGCAAATTTAAAGATGCAGAATTTGCTTGCGATAAAGCTTTATTAAACATTAATAACGAAGACGAACTTTCTTATATGACCAAAGCTGATACATATACAGCCTTGGGAACTATTTATAAGCAACAAGATTTTATAAAAAAAGCCCAAATGTACTTTTTAAAGGTAGATTCTATGCACATTAAAAAATCTTTAAGACCAGATGTAATAGCTGCCGCATATCAAAATTTAGGAAATATTTACTTAGGGTTTGATGATTTTAATCTTGCCGAATCGTATTACGTAAAAGCAAACAATCAGTTTGAAAAGCTCCCAGCGGCAGCTGCTGAATATTATATGAGTACAAATAATGTAGAATTAGGTAAACTCTATTTTAAACAACAAAAATTAAACTTAGCAGATAGCATTTTGACTCAGTCTCAGAAATTCTTTTTTAAAATTAAAGATTTGAGTAATGCCGCAGAAATAGGTACAACATTGGGGCTTATTAAATTAAAGAAAAATAAGATAGAAGAAGCAGAAACGCATTTTACAGAATCTTTTGAGTTTTATAAGGAGTTTAAATTTAATTTACAAGCCGCAACAAATGCCCTTGAACTTGCAAAGCTGTCATTATTAAAAAATAGTTTACAAAAAGCTTTATCATGGTCTCAAGTTGGAATTCAATTAAATAAAAGTATTAATAATAGCATAATTAAAAAGGATTTGGCATTTGTTTTGGCAGATATCTATATTCAATTGGGAGAACATGAAAAAGCAAATAATTTCAATGAAATAGGATATAAGATAAAAGATTCGCTTAGTCAAATTCAAATTGCTGAAACGATTAAGGAAATAGAAGGAAAATATCAAACAGAACAGAGAGATGAAGAAATAAAATCTTTAAAAGCGGAAAACGAATTAGCCCAACAGCAAAAAAAGAATCAACGTAACTTATTAGTAGCTGGGTTAGGGTTTACAACACTTGCTGGAATATTTCTTTTTCTTTTATTTAGAAATCGTCAAAAAACAAATAAGAAACTTAAAGAGTTAGATACCGCAAAATCAAACTTCTTCGCGAATATATCTCACGAGTTTCGAACGCCTCTTACTTTAATATTAAACCCTATTGATGCGGCTATTGCGGATCCATCACTTTCAGATAACAAAAGAGAGCAATTTATTGTTGCTAAGCGTAATTCAGATAGATTATTATCATTGGTAAATCAGCTTTTAGATCTTTCAAAAATAGATGCAGGTCAACTTAAACTTCATATTCAAAAAGGAAACATTCAAAATATTATTTCTGGTTTAGCCGAATCGTTTAAATATTCAGCAGAACAACATAATATTTCCTATAAACTAAATATTGAAAAGCGTAAAGAAGAATCTTGGTTCGATAAAGATGCTTTAGAAAAAATTGTAGTTAATTTACTTTCCAATGCCATGAAATATACGCCAAAAGATGGTGATATAAGTTTTAATTCAGTTATAGAAAATAATACATTATTATTAAGGGTAAAAAATACGGGAGTTGGCTTTACAAAAAGCGAATTAGAAAACATATTTATGCGTTTTTATCAAACCGATGCACAAAATGAAGGCACTGGTATCGGTTTAGCTTTAGTAAAAGAATTGGTGGAGCTTCACAAAGGTACTATTAATGTCGATAGTGAATCTAAGGAATGGGTTTGCTTTTCGGTTTCGCTACCTATAGATGAAAACAGTTTTAAAGATGAAGAATTTATAAATGCTACAGCTAATATTACATCGAGTTACAAAGTACCTCTTATGGAAGAATCTGAAGTTACTGACGATGAATTTGAAGCAAGCCATAAACCTATCCTTTTAATTGTTGAAGATAATAATGACGTAAGAAGTTTATTGAAACAAAACTTTGAAAGCGATTATAATATTCTAACAGCCTCAAACGGGCAAATAGGAATAGATTTAGCTATAGAACGCGTTCCAGATATTATAATTTCGGATATTATGATGCCTGTAAAAGATGGTGTTTTTCTAACCAAAACGCTAAAAAATAACGAGCTTACAAGTCATATTCCTATTATTTTACTTACGGCTAAAGCTGGTGATAAAAACGAATTAGAAGGCATAGAAATTGGTGCTGACGATTATTTAACTAAACCCTTTAGTTCTAAAATTTTAAAAGCAAAAGTATCTAATCTTATTGCTATTAGGCACAAGCTTCAAAGTCGCTACAGTCAGGAAATTGTATTAACACCTAAAGATATTGCTATTACTAATTTAGAAGAACAATTTTTAAATAAAGTTCAGCAAGTTCTAGAAACAAAGCTTATAGAATCTTCTTTCAATGTCGAAAACTTTAGTAAAGCTGTCGGTATGAGCCGTATGCAACTGCATCGAAAAATAAAAGCACTTACTGGTTTATCGGCGTCGGAATTTGTTAGATCACAACGTTTGAAATTAGCAGCTCAACTTTTAAAAACTTCCGATATTAATATTTCACAAGTTGGATATTCGGTTGGTTTTAACGATCATTCTTATTTCGCAAAATGCTTTAAGGATACTTACAAGTGCACACCAACCGAGTATGCCAAAAAGCATGAAAGCTCATAAATATTTAATAGCAGACTTCTTTTCTTTAATAATTATAAAAATTTGTCCATAATATTTTCAATATTCATGTAGGCTTAAATGTGTCTACTGTAATTAAATACATGTGAAATTTCTTTCTTAAATCAAGCTGTTACTAGCTTGTTACATATGTTATATGTATTGTTACATATTTTATAACTACCATATTGTTAGTGTTTTATATTTGAGGTAATTATTAGCAATAGTTTTTACCTGAATAGAAAGTGGCACACAAAAACAAAACTTATAACGGTAAAATTGAATCTCTCCCGAAGCATAAAATTTATCTAAATGTTACGCATTTAGAGCATGGTAAATACATCTTAAATATAGTTTACAAAAATAAGATTATTAAAAAAATCAGCTTTAAAAAATAACGACATGAAAAAACTTTACCCTTTAGTATTTGCAATATGCTTTGCAGGAATTTCTAATTTATATGCACAAACCGAGTTTCGGTTAGATTCTACGCATGTTTATTCTTGGTATATCGACGATTGGTCGCACGATACTAGAGAGCTTTATACTTATGAAAATGGAGGCATTAAAGAAACAAATTTATTACGCTTGACTGGCAATGCGAGTGGTTGGGTTAATTATTACCAACGAAATAAAATATACAATTCTGCTAATAATTTAATAGAAAACATCCAACAAAATTGGGAATCTGGTGCTTGGATAGATAAATTGAGAGAAAGTTATGCTTATGATGATTTAGATAACCAAACGTCATACATATATGCTATTCTAGTCGGCGGCACTTGGGGCAACACTAAAAGAGAGGTTAAAACCTATGATAGTGGTAGGCTTATTTCTAAAACTTTTGAAAATGCTTATGTTGGTGCTGCTCTATTGCCTACAACGAGATATTTATATAATTATGATACATTAAGTAATGAGTTAAGCGAAGAAATAGAACAAACTTATTTTGCTGATGTTAATGTATGGCAAAACGTGCGAAAAATGAAGTATAGTTATACCTCTTTTGGCGCATTACACAAAGTAGAAGAAATTGGGTTTAATTCTCGAAACGGTGAGTTTAACAATTTCCCTACCCTTCAAACCTTATTTAGTTATAATGCTCTGCAGCAACTTACAGATCAAGTTGTGCAATTGCGTATAAATGATGAGTATAGGAATAACAGCCGTTTTGTATATGTGTACACGCTTGGTAATCAAACAGAATTGATAATTCAGGAATGGCATAATTTAAGTGAATCTTGGCAAAATAAGAGTAGACAATTACGAACTTTTGATACCGATAACAATGAAACTTCGCTTATTTACCAAAGTTGGGATATAGATACAGCAACATGGAAAGGTTTTGTACGTATAGATTCGTTCTGGAGTATGGCTGAAGATTTTGATATTACACTAAGCAATACGGAACCTATTGAAAAGGAGTCTGGTATATCGATTTACCCAAACCCAGCTACAAATTTTATAAATATAAATGCACTGGAAGAGGTGAAGTCTATAACGCTCTATAACCTTCATGGAAAGCAAATTTTATTTGATAACAACAAAACAAGGCTTGATGTAAGCCATTTGGCAGCGGGACTTTATGTGGCTAAAATAAATTTTGGAAACTCTATAAAAACAAAGAAAATACTAATTAAAAACTAAAAACATGAAAAACTTAATCAGCTTTGGTATTGCATTTCTAATGGTTTCAGTCAATTTAACCGCACAATGCACCGATATCAACACAAAAGAAATAGCCAACTATTTAAACGAAAAAGTTAAACCTAGGTTAGATATTAAACTAGATAGAACCGATGGGTTTGTTGCCATTAATGGCACCAGGCAAAATTTAGATCTTCAAGACATTAAAATCAGTCCAATTAAAAGGGAATGGACTTATTTTTTTCAGGATGTAAGGCGTGCAGATAGTAATTTTTGGTACGACTCAAAAAAAAATAGTTTTATACTGGACGTAAAATTTGAAAATAATGGCATTGAAATAAAAGGAAGGTGTGAAGGGTGTATAACAAATAGAATGAAGGATAGCCGTGCACCAGACATTGAGTGGAGAGCGCCACAAATACTACGTTTTACATTAAAACCTATAACCTATCAAAGATCTGTGTCTTTCGAGGTAACAGAAGTTGAAATGATTGGTAAGTTAGAAGGTGGTGGTTTAGCTAAGGTTATTAAAAATCTAACAGCAAACGTAGGCGGTATGGTAAGTAAAGATTTAAAAAGGTTTTTTGCAACAGATGTTACAAAGCGATTATTAAATGATGCTATGCGCCCGCTATTAAAATCTAAAAACACAGTCTCTGCAAATAGTGTATCACTAGCATCAACTAGTTTAAGAGTTTGTAAATAATTAAAAACTAAAATTAATCCATCATGAAAAAACTATCAATTATCCTCTTTATTCTTGTGAATTCAATCTTCACCTTTGCCCAACAAGGAATTAACTATAAAGCCATTATAAAAGATGTTAGTGGTAATGTATTAAGTAATTCGTACATGACGATACAATTTAGCATTCATCAAAATACAGAAACAGGTACTGTCGTGTACCAGGAAGATCATAATTATACCACCGATGCTAATGGCCTCGTAATATTAAGCATAGGTACAGATATTACACCAAGTATTGGCGATTTTAATAGTATAGCTTGGGGTAAATATGCTCATTTTTTGCAAACAAGTGTAACCTATAGTGGTGGTACTATTAATTTTGATGCTACCGAGTTTATGTCTGTTCCCTATGCTAAACACGCTGAAATAGCAGCTGTGGCCGAAAATGTATTTAGTGGCGATTATAACGATTTAATTAATCAACCAAACACCATACCTACAGGTTTAGAAACTATTGATGAAGGAAAAGGAACAGGTTGGAGATTGATAGGTAATAATCCTGAAAACTTTGGTTCTATTGGATACAGCTCTATTGATTTAAGTATTAGCGTTGAAAATTCAGATTTATATGGTGCGACAGGCTATGCTTCTTTTGCAATGGGAGTATTAACAGAAGCTTCAGGCCAGTATTCAACAGTAATGGGATTGTATGCAAAGGCTTTAGGTGTCTCTTCAACAGCAATGGGATCTGGAACATTAGCTTCAGGTGTTAATTCAACAGCAATGGGATCTGGAACAGAAGCTTCAGGTGACACTTCAGCAGCAATGGGATCTGAAACATTAGCTTCAGGAGAATCTTCAACAGCAATGGGGTTTGAAACACAAGCTTCAGGTTATTTTTCGACAGCAATGGGATTTAGAACACAAGCTTCAGGTAATAATTCAACAACAATGGGATCTGGAACAGAAGCATCGGGAGTCGCTTCAACAGCAATGGGATCTGGAACAGAAGCATCAGGTTCTTATTCAACAGCAATGGGACGTTCTACAAAGGCAAAATCCTATAATTCAATGGCAATTGGTCAGTATAATATAGGCGGCGGTAGTTCAGATCTTTGGCGTACTACAGATCCTCTTTTTGAAATAGGTAATGGTCTTAATCAAGATAATAAAAATAATGCATTAACGGTTTTAAAAAATGGTAACACAATTTTTGATGCAGAAGTACATACTAAAAACACGGGTAATGCTAATATGCTACCTATAGCTTATGGTCTTGTAGAATCTAATGGTAATATTTTGAATGGTACGGGAAATTTTACGGCGAGTATAACCGGTAATGTCTTTACCATAAATATAGATAATGAAACATTTACTCATGAAAATAATGTATGTTTTATTACTCCAATTTCAGGTGGTTTTAGAACATCTAGTATTAGTAGCTCCGGCGGTAATGTTACGGTTCGCATTTTTAATTCAGATGGAAATACTACGAGCACATCATTTCAATTTATGGTCTATAAACTTTAATCTAAAACTCATGCAAACATACAAATTCATCTTACTACTCGCCATACTTACTATGTCGTGTAAAAACGAAACTAAAACAGCAGAAGTTGAGAATAATACGCCAGAAATAGTTGAAAAGGAAACTCCAAGTGTAGCCAATAAAACATCAAAGGGCACTTTTCTTTGTAAAATTAACGGTAAAGACTGGAGTTACACTAAAGCGTCTGGAATTGTATTAACACATAAAAAAACAGGAATAGTTACTGCTATTGTCACGTTTACAAAGCAGTTAGAGAAAGGTAAGGAAACCTTGCAACTTTTTTATGATGGTGATACTAAGCAATTAGAAAAAGTATCGGTACATTTAAAACAGCCTACAAAAGAAGGAGGCAGAATGACTGCCATGTACCAGTTGCTTGTAAAAGGAGGGAAGCGACATCCTGAAAGTAAAATATCTGGAACGATAGATTTGTCTCATCCAACAACAGCCTCGGGTAATGCCGAAGTTTCTAAGATAAAAATGCTTTTTGAAGCCAACAAATTAGAAGATGAGAGTATGCAAATAATTTCACTTTCCTCTATTCAATTTAGTGGTATAGGATATTCTAAATAAAACGCACAATTATGAAAATTATAAAATTAACTTTAATGATAATTACCCTATGCACATGGTGTGGATATAGCCAATCAATTGAAAAATTTAGTATCGATTCGGGTGGCGCAGCTACTTCTGCGGGTGGTTTGCAAATACTATATGTTATTGGAGAGGTAAATGTAGCAGAGCAGATCTCTGGCGATTTTAGTATTTCTGAAGGATTTATAACTGGTGGTTTGTTACCTACTTTAGATGTTAATGATGTTGAAGTTTCTGCCTTTCAGATTAATATTTACCCAAACCCGGCGTCAGACGTATTGCATGTTTCATCTTCTGAACGCATTGATCACATGGAACTATTTAGTGTTTTAGGCGAAAAGGTAAAGCAAAATTATAATAGTGATGAGATTACTGTAAAAGGTTTAAGTACAGGAATCTATTTATTGAAAGTATTTAATAATAATAGATATATAACGAAGAAGGTAGTAATTAAATAGTGTTCTTGATTACATAACTAAAAAAGGCTTTAAATTTTAAATTTAAAGCCTTTTTTAATTCAATTAATTTGTGAAATTAATACTTCACATAATCAACAATCTCTAAACCATAACCAATTAAACCAACACGTTTGGTTTGTTCGGTATTAGAAATTAGGAGTAGTTTATGTATGTTTAAATCGTGTAATATTTGAGCACCAATACCAAAATCACGGTTGTCCATATTTATTTTCGGAGCCTTAGTAACCGATTCACCATTTTGGTTATCTTTCAAAAAAGCTAATCGGCTTAAAATATTCATTGATTGCGATTCTTGATTTATAAAGATAATAGCACCTTTTCCTTCTTTATTAATAACATTAAACATGTTTTCTAGTTGCGCATCTACGTTGTTAGTAAGCGTTCCTAAAATATCGTTATTTATAAGTGTAGAGTTTATTCTGGTTGGTACCGCTTCACCATCCGTCCAAGAACCTTTAGTTAAAGCAATGTGTACTTGGTTATTTGTAGTTTGTTTGTAAGCTCGCAATCTATAACTTCCAAAACGTGTTTCAATTTCAAAATCTTCTTTTTTCTCAATTAAAGAGTCGTGTTGCATTCTGTAAGCCACTAAATCTTCAATAGAAACAATTTTAATATCGTGTTTTTTAGCAATTTCAAACAGTTGTGGTAAACGAGCCATGGTACCATCTTCGTTCATAATTTCCACAATAAAACCAGCGGGCTCCAAACCTGCTAAACGTGCAAAATCAATAGCAGCTTCAGTATGTCCGGTACGTCTTAAAACACCTCCTTCTTTAGCAACTAATGGAAAAATATGTCCTGGTCGTGCTAAGTCATGTGGTTTTGTATCTGGATCAATTAAAGCTTGTATCGTTTTAGAACGATCTCCTGCCGAAATACCAGTAGTTACTCCATTGCCACGTAAATCTACAGAAACTGTAAAGGCTGTCTCCATAGGATCTGTGTTATTGCGTACCATCATACCTAAATCAAGTTCTTTACAACGAGTTTCTGTTAATGGGGCACAAATTAAACCACGACCATGGGTAGCCATAAAATTTATTACTTCTGGAGTTACTTTTTCTGCTGCAGCTAGAAAATCACCTTCGTTTTCTCTGTTTTCATCATCAACAACAATAATAACTTTTCCATTTCTAATGTCTTCAATAGCATCGTGAATGGTATTTAATTTAATATCTGGATTAGAAGCTTTGCTCATAGGTTCTGTAATCATTTTTTTTAATAGTGTTACTTTAAAGAATCTAAACAAAAACGTTTTAAGTCTTCTTTTAATTTATCATTCAATAAAGGGTAGGTAATCATGTAAAGCGGTAATCCTAGAATGAGTAAACCTACGTTAGGACGTCTTGCTTTTTTGTTTATATAGTTGTAAAAACTATTCAAATTTAAAATAGATTTTAAATAGTAAATAGCATACAGCGCAAAGGATACAATGCTTAATTGTATAGAGGCTGTAGCGAGTGGTAATAATTTATTGTTTTTAAATACGAAGAAGAGGATAAGTAATACAGCACCTGTTCCATAAAGAAAAATAGCAAATTTACTATGGTCTTTATAATCTTTTACTATCTTTTCAGAGGCAACGTACTTACTATCAATCGTTATTTTATTGGCTTCTTGTAACTCTTTAATGCTATGTCCGCGTTCATTTAAAATATTGAGCGCTTCGTAGCGGCAGTTTTCATCATGACCTAAGGCTTCATAATTTTCAACTACATCAGCAAGTTCATCATTTTTATAGCCACCTAAGAATCTAAAATCTACGCTATCTTTTTCTTTTATTTTGAATAATTTTTTAAGCGGTTCCGTAATACTTCCTAAATCAAAAATGCCTTTATCTGCTGTAGCACGTTTAGTTAAATAAACACCTAATGGCAGCATAATAAGAGTAGAAAACCAACTAGCCAATACAGGGTTGAAATCACCAGTTTTGGCAGAGTTTGTAGCGAAAATACCAATAAAGTGATAACTTAAAAATAGTAAAATAGCAATTACCATTGGTAGACCAATACCACCTTTTCTAATTAACGCACCCAACGGAGCACCAACGAAGAAGAGGATAATACAAGCTATACCAAGAGCGAATTTTTCGTGAAACGAAATAATGTGTCTATTAAAATTGGTTTTAGCTATTTTATAAGTTTTAATTTTTTGACTAACAGTTTGCTGTGTACTAGCCGCACCTTTTAGGGTAAGCTCTACTAATTTTATTTTATCCGATGTTTCAAAAACATCTAGAATAGGACCAGTGTAAATGGTATCGATATCTTTTTTAGTATTTCTATAAACCTTATTAACGCTAGAGCGGTTCATTAAGTTTTTAGCAAGACCAGCATTTTCGTTTTTCTGCTTAACAATTAACGAGTCCATAGCCGTATTTAAATCTACAACATCAAGCATGCTGTATTTATCGGTTTGAGATTGCTCGTCCATATCGACCTCATTAAGGTTAGATAAATCGATATTTATAATATACTTTTCAAAAGTACTTTTTGCAAAAGGTTTTTTCTCTTTACTCTTTCTATTTTTAGTAGCGATATCACTGTAATAGTTTCCATCAAATAAAATTAGTTTTAAAACATTAGAGTCGGGCTCACTAGCCAACTCTCCAGTTTTCGACTTAATAGTTGTTGCATTTGTACGGCCATCTGCTGCTTTTAAGTGGATAGTAACATCGTCTAAATATTGGTCACGATCACCATGTTTTTTGGTAAATTTAATGTTATAGTTATCTACTTCGTTAAATTGACCTTCGGCAAGTAACATGGCTGGTTTCATTTTAGCAATATTACGTCGGAGATTATAAGAGTTAACTTCGGCCCATGGAATAACATTGTTCGCAAAGAAAAAGGTAAGAATACCAAGCCCTACAATAAAAACACTTAAACCAGACATGGCACGTTGCAATGAAATACCTGTAGATTTCATGGCGGCAAACTCGTAGTTTTCTGCAAAGCTACCAAACACCATTATAGATGAAAGTAAAATGGTAAGCGGTAATACCAATGGTATAAGCTTTGGCATAAAATAAACTAAGAACTTCAAAATTACACCTATTTCTAGGTCTTTACCTGCAAGTTCTTTAATGTATAGCCAAATGGTTTGTAAAACAAAAATCAGCATGAGTATAATAAACACGCTGAAAAAAGTTTTTAGGTAAGTTGTTAGTATGTAACGGTCTAATATTTTCAATGGAATACCTAATCTAGTTTATTGATATAATAGTCTGAATATTTATTCGCATCAAAGGTAAATAAGGTTTTCGATAAAGTCTCGTTTGTTTTAAAAGAATTTACAGTAAGAGTCGTTTTCGTATTATTTTTTCCAATTTGAATTAAATTGTAAATGTTTTTAGTTTTAGAATCTATACCTAATAAAATAGTTTTAATTTCAGAACTAGAATCAATAGGTGTTAATTTCACGTATTGAATTTTTCTACCATTCATGTTTTGCTCAATATCTAAAGCGTAGGTATAACCATCTTCGTAAAAAGATAACATTTTACTTGGTGTAATGGCATCGTTCTCATCATCATTTTCTTCAGAGATGGTTACTTCTTCATCTTCTGGACTAATGCTGTACAATGTTTTACCATCGAATAAACGTGTGATACCTAAAATATTAAGTTTATAACGATCACCTTGCATAACAACGTCACCTTTAGTCACTTGTTTTAAATTTTCAGCAGTGTTTTCTAACACATACTTAAAATCGATTGAAATGTTATCGTAACTTTTTACTTTTTGAGAGACTTCATTCAACAGTGCTTTTCCTTTGTTTTGAGCAAAGGCGTTAACTGAAAGGGTAATTAATAAAAGTGCAATAATTTTCTTCATTTTCATTTTAAATTATATTTCATTTTCTAAATGCTGATCTAATGCTATTAAATCGGTTACTAACACTTGTCTGGCTTTACTACCTTCAAACGGACCAACAATACCTGCGGCTTCTAATTGATCTATAATTCGGCCGGCACGATTGTATCCTAATTTCAATTTTCGTTGTAATAACGAAGCAGAACCTTGTTGTGCTGTAACGATAACTATAGCAGCATCTTTAAAGAGTTTATCTCTATCTGATATATCTATATCAAGACTTGTGCCACTTTCTTCACCAACAAATTCTGGTAATAGATAAGCCTCAGGATAAGCCTTTTGCGCACCAATAAAGTCTACTATTTTTTCAACTTCTGGTGTGTCTACAAAGGCACACTGTATTCTTATCATATCATTACCTTGCGTATAAAGCATATCTCCACGACCAATAAGTTGGTCGGCTCCTCCGGCATCTAAAATAGTACGCGAATCGATTTTACTAGATACTCTAAAGGCAATACGTGCTGGGAAATTCGCTTTAATAATACCCGTAATTACATTAACAGAAGGACGTTGCGTGGCAATAATTAAGTGAATACCAATGGCACGTGCTAACTGTGCTAATCGGGCAACTGGTGTTTCTACTTCTTTACCAGCCGTCATAATTAAATCGGCAAACTCATCAACAACCAAAACAATGTAAGGTAAGTATTGATGCCCATCATTAGGGTTTAGTTTTCTAGCTTTAAATTTAACGTTGTATTCTGCTATATTTCTACAAAGTGCATTTTTTAGCATTTCGTAACGGTTATCCATTTCTATACACAATGAGTTTAGCGTATGGATAACTTTAGTATTATCTGTAATAATAGCATCAGCTTCGTCTGGAAGTTTTGCTAAATAATGACGTTCAATTTTGTTGAAAAGTGTAAGCTCTACTTTTTTAGGATCTACTAAAACAAATTTAACTTCAGCAGGGTGCTTTTTATAAAGTAATGAGGTTAAAACGGCATTTAAACCAACCGATTTACCTTGCCCTGTTGCACCAGCCATAAGCAAGTGAGGCATTTTAGCTAAATCGACCACAAAGGTTTCATTACTAATAGTTTTACCTAAAGCAATAGGTAAGTGCATTTCTGAGGCCTGAAATTTCTTTGAAGCGATAACAGAACGCATAGAAACTATGGTTGAGTTTTTGTTTGGTACCTCAATACCAATAGTACCTTTACCAGGAATTGGAGCAATAATACGAATACCTAAAGCCGCTAAAGACAGTGCAATATCGTCTTCTAAATTTTTAATTTTAGAAATACGCACACCAGCTTCTGGTACAATTTCGTAAAGGGTTACTGTTGGTCCGATAGTCGCTTTAATACTCGCGATACCAATTTTATAATTATTTAAAGTTTCAACAATTTTGTTTTTGTTGCTTTCTAATTCTTCTTGATTAATGGTAATACCACCAGTATCATATTGTTTTAATAAATCTAAAGGAGGAAATTGATATTTACCAAGTTCTAGAGTAGGATCAAACTGTCCAAAATCTTCAACTAACTTATTGGCTAAATTGTCGGTTTCTGAAACTTCTTCAGCAACTTTAACCACTTTCATTTCTAAATCTTCTTCTTCAACTTCTTCTTCAGCAACTTTAACTACAAGAGGTGTTTTATCTTCAACTATAACTTTTTCAACCGTAATTTTTTCAATTTTAGATTTTACAGGAGCCTCTACAGGTTCTAGTGGTGCTTCAATTGGTTTTTCTTCCTCTTCAGAGATATTAAAAGTAGATTTGAAATCTTCGGCTTCTTCAGATAAATTATTATCTAAAGGCACGATAATATCTTCTTTCATATCCGATAACTCACTCTTTAGATTACTCTTAGCCGATTTAAATTGATTTGCAATACTTTCAAACGTCACTTTAAAACGAATAGCTAAATATGTAATTAAACCAAAAACGAGTAGGAGTACAACACCTATTTTACCAATATAATCTTGAAGGTAACTGTTAATTTCGAAACCTATTGTACCACCAAGAATAGCGTTTTTATTTCCGAAAAACCCTAAAAGAATAGACGACCAAATAATAATTAATACACCCCAAAACCAATGTCTTCTTAGTTTCTCTTTATTGATGTTCATTAAAACATACACACCAGATAGGCACATAAGGCCGGCAAATATAAAAGAAGGCAAGCCAAAACCACGTTGAATAAAGAAATCACTTAACCATGCACCAGATTTACTTAACCAGTTTTCTGTTTCTATGTCGCGATCTGCAAAATGAGATAAGCTACTTTGGTCTGTTTCTCCTGTAAAAAAGAATGATATAAATGAAATAGCTAGGCTTATGCCAAGCGTAATTAAAAAGCTGCCTAATACTAGTTTTTGTTGATTAGACAATTTAAAACTAGGTAGTTCTGCTTTTTTACGAGGTGCTTTTTTAGGTTTAGTTTTACTTTTCGCCATTAATGCGTTTAGATTTCATGATTGAGGTCTTGAAGCGAGTTCAAAGATGTCATTATATTTATAACGACACAAAAATACAAATTACTAACGTTAACGAAACTATATTTCAAAAAATTGCAGAGCAAACTTTTAATTAACTCAATTTTAAAAGAGGATTGTCTAGAAAATTTTAGGAATATAAATAATAAGGCCGATAATAGAGGTGAAGATTGCTGCAATAAATACAGCTCCGGCCGCAATATCTTTTATTAAACCTATTTTTTCGTGATGTTCTGGATGAATAAAATCGGCAATAGCTTCAATGGCCGTATTAACACCTTCGGCACACATTACTAAAGCAATGGCCAATAGTTGAATAAGCCACTCGGTAGTAGATATATTGTAGTAAAACCCAGCAATAGTCACGATAACGCCGAGTGTAAATTGAATTTTAATGCTGGCTTCGGTTTTAAGGAGCAATACTGCACCCTTAAAAGCAAAGCCAACACTTTTTAATCTATTTACTAAAAAAGATTCCTTTTTGTTACGCATCTAAAAGAGCTTCTAAAGCAGCTTTGTAGTTAGGCTCTTCTGTAGTTTCTGCAACTTGTTCTGTGTATAAAACAGTTCCTTTTTCATCTAAAACAACAACGCTTCTAGAGTGTAAACCTTCTAATGGGCCATCGATAAAATCTAAACCGTAAGCTTTACCAAAATCTCCTGTTTTAAAATCAGACAAACTCACAACATCATTTAAACCTTCTGCACCACAAAAACGCGCATTAGCAAATGGTAAATCGCGAGATACACATAATACTTTAGTGTTTTCTAGTTCGCTAGCTTCACGGTTAAATTCGCGAACAGATGTTGCGCAAGTACCTGTATCTACACTAGGGAATATGTTTAAAACTACTTTGCTACCAGCAAAATCGCTTAATTTTTTTGTTGATAAATCATTTGCTGTTAAAGCAAAATCAGGTGCTTTTGTTCCTTTTGCAGGAAGATTTCCTGATGTATGTATTGCACCACCTTTTAATGTTACTGTTGCCATTATTTTATGTTTTATTAATTGTGTTGTAAAATTAAGAATAATAAGATGTTTAAACTATTTGTTTAATCTTTTTTTAATACTTATGCTTGAGATTAAATCACTACAAATCAAATAAATGTATATGGCTAAGCGTTAATAAAGTGTTAAAGCGTAAATAATTCTAAACCAATTACGACTAAGCTCCGTAGATGTAGGAGAAAGCATATAATTAGGGCTTTAGGAAAGCAATAATTATAACACCTTTAAAATAAAAGGAATACAGAATCGATTTAATTAATGCTATAATATTACGATTATCTTAATTTACTAGGGATTTATTAAGATTATATGGGAAAGCTGCTTCAAACTGAAGCGGCTTTTTTTTGTTCCATAAGTTAGGTTTGCGTAAATTTAGAGACAGATAACGGAACTCGGTATAAGAATTACTTATGATAAAATAAAAACAATCAATTTTATTTATCGTTTTTAAGTTTAGTAATAGAGTAATTTTATCAAAAATTAAAACGTAAAAATTTATATCATATGGATCATAACAACGGCGGTGACATGGGCAAATGTCCTTTTATGCAAGGCGCAATTACTACAACCGAAAAAACAGTAACAGATTGGTGGCCAAACACACTTAATCTAGACATTTTACACCAACAGGATACAAAAACAAATCCGTTAGGTGCAGATTTTGATTACCAAGAAGAACTGAAAAAATTAGATGTAGACGCTTTAAAGAAGGATGTACACGATTTTATGACAGATAGCCAAGATTGGTGGCCTGCAGATTGGGGACACTATGGTGGTTTAATGATTAGAATGGCATGGCACGCAGCAGGTTCATATAGATTAGCAGATGGTCGTGGCGGCGGTGGTACAGGTAACCAACGTTTTGCACCTTTAAACTCTTGGCCAGATAATGCCAGTTTAGATAAAGCGAGACGTTTACTTTGGCCAATTAAGAAAAAATATGGTAATACAGTAAGTTGGGCCGATCTTATTATTTTGGCAGGAACTATTGCTTACGAAAGCATGGGCTTAAAAACCTATGGTTTTGCCTTTGGTCGTCAGGATATTTGGCATCCAGAAAAAGATGTGTATTGGGGCGCAGAAAAAGAATGGTTAGCACCAAGTGACGAGCGTTACTCAGATGTAGATCATCCGGATACTATGGAAAACCCATTAGCAGCCGTACAAATGGGATTAATTTACGTAAACCCAGAAGGTGTAAACGGTAAACCAGATCCATTAAAAACGGCTCTACAAGTTAGAGAAACGTTTAAGCGTATGGCCATGAACGATGAGGAAACAGTGGCTTTAACAGCTGGTGGACATACCGTTGGAAAAACACACGGAAATGGAGATGCTAGTATTTTAGGTCCAGACCCAGAAAGTGCAGATGTAGAAGAGCAAGGTTTAGGTTGGTCTAATCCAACAAAATCGGGTAAGGGTAGATATACGGTTACTAGTGGTTTAGAAGGTGCTTGGACTACAAACCCAACAAAATGGGATAATGGCTTTTTCGAAATGTTATTTAACCATGATTGGGAACTACGTAAAAGTCCAGCAGGAGCACACCAATGGGAACCTATAAACATTAAGGAAGAAGATATGCCTGTAGATGTTGAGGATATGACGACTAAGCATAACCCAATGATGACAGATGCTGATATGGCCATGAAAATGGATCCTATATATAAAGAAATTTCATTGCGATTTAAAAATGATTTTGATGCCTTTTCTGATGCTTTTGCACGTGCTTGGTTTAAATTAACACACCGTGACATGGGACCAAAAGATCGTTGGTTTGGACCAGATGTACCACAAGAAGAGTTAATTTGGCAAGATCCAATTCCAAAAGGAAATTACGATTATAATGTTGAAGCTGTAAAAGCTAAAATTGCTGCTACAGGTTTAAGTATTTCAGAATTAGTATCTACCGCTTGGGATAGTGCAAGAACCTTTAGGGGATCGGATTTTAGAGGTGGAGCAAACGGAGCACGTATTCGTTTAGAGCCACAAAAAAACTGGGCAGGTAACGAGCCAGCGCAATTACAAAACGTATTGTCTGTTTTAGAACCTATTGCTGCAGAATTTGGTATTAGCATTGCAGATACTATTGTTTTAGCTGGTAATGTTGGTGTAGAAAAAGCCATTAGAAAAGCCGGTATGGTTGTAGATGTGCCTTTTGCACCAGGTAGAGGCGATGCATCGCAAGAGATGACAGATGTAGAATCTTTTGAGTCTATGGAGCCGCTTGCAGATGGTTACAGAAACTGGCAGAAAAAAGAGTATGTGGTTAGCCCAGAAGAAATGTTGCTAGATAAAACACAATTACTTGGCCTAACAGCTGCTGAAATGACGGTTTTAGTAGGAGGTATGCGTGTTATGGGAACCAACTATGGTGGAACTAAACATGGTGTGTTTACAGAAAATGAAGGCGCTTTAACAAACGATTTCTTTGTAAACTTAACGGATATGATTTTCGAATGGAAATCACTTAACAACGGTATTTACGAAATTAAAAATCGTAAAACTGGCGAAGTTAAATTTACCGCAACTCGTGTAGATTTAGTATTTGGTTCAAATTCTATTTTGCGCGCTTACGCGGAAGTTTACGCTCAAGACGATAGCAAGGAAAGGTTTGTAAAAGACTTTGTATCTGCTTGGACAAAAGTGATGAACGCAGATCGTTTCGATATAAAATAATAACATTAAACATAGATTTTAGAGGAATGGTTTTTATAGCCATTCCTTTTTTTATAAAAAAAATCCAAATGAAAGACATTAATAACTTATTTGAAAGCATAAAAAACAGAGACATTTTAACTCTAAAAAACTTACTATCAGAAAATCCTAAATTAGCCGAAGCTACAGACGAGCGTGGCTTTACACCTTTAATTTTAGCGACCTATTTTGATAACGAAGCTGCAACAAAAACATTAGTAGAACACCAAGCACCTATTAACGCTAAAGATGCCTCAGGAAACACCGCTTTAATTGGTGTGAGTTTTAAAGGTAACGTGGCTTTTGCTAAATATTTAATTGAAAACGGTGCCGATTTAAACGAAGTGAATACCAACGGAACCACAGCGTTAATCTTTGCTACACAATACAACAAAGTAGACATTGTTAAACTACTTTTAGAGCATAATGCTGATAAAACTATAAAAGATAACGCAGGAAAAACGGCTTTAGCTTACGCTGAAGAAAAGAAGTTTACCGAAATGGTTGCGCTTTTGAAACAATAGAAGTAGAGATTAATTATAATGAAAACGGAGATTAAAACGTGCTTGTAATAAGGCTGGTTTTAATCTCCGTTTTTTTGTAGAATTTTTTTTCTTTTTATGAGGATACTTTTAGAATAAAGAATATCCTAATATTACAGAGAAGGTCTTATAGTTTGAATCGTAATAAACATAATCCGATAAAATTTCTCTATCTGGTTGAAAACGAAATTGTAAGCTGTATTTATCATTGTACTTGTAACCAATACCTAAACCTATATTAGGATATGCATTAATATCTAAGTTGCTTAATTCAGTATTGTCTCCTCTTTTAAATGTAACTGAAGAGCTTGAACTAAAATCAAAAATATAAGAGATATCAACAAAAATCTTAGAATTATCATTGATAAAAAAATAATGCCTTAAACTTAATGGCACTTCAATGGAAGTATAATCTACATTAGCTATTAACACACCTCCAGAAACGATACTGCTTTCAGAAGTTTGTTCGTTTTTGTAGCTTTGGAATGTAGGTTCTAGAGTAATAGCCCATTTATTTTTATTAAAAGGAAGAATAAACTCAGCTTCTAAACCTAATCCAAACCCTGTTTTATTATCAAAATCGGCATCTTGCGGATTGTTAGAATCTTGACGAATTGATAATGATGTGCTATTTACTCGCGGTCTAATCGTTAAATTAAATAGATTACCAATTCGCTTTTGTTGAAAATTAGTTAATTCACTATTGTGGCATTCACTGTATTCAGTAAAAAATCGGACTAAGTCATTTTTCTTATAACTTACATTTTCAATTTTACTCATTTTAAAATCCGGACAAGGTAAATCAACCCATAATTGTTGTCTAAATCTATTATTTTTATGGATTTTATCATCTGGAGATTTATAACTTTTGAATATTAATTGGCTAATATCAGATGTTTCTGTGCTGTAAAAATAACGTTTCAAGTTACCTTCAATATATTCATATAAGCTAGCCTTACCTTCAATTAATACTTTTAAAAAATGTTCTTCCTCATTAAAAGTAGGGGCTTTATCTTTACTTAAATTACTAACGCTCTCGCTAGATCTATCCATACTTACTGTCTTCTTTATATATTTTGAAGATGTACCAATAGCAAATTCTTTAATTGTTTTTATGGTGGCTATTTTAGATTCGCCAGTTTCTGTTAGTTTATATTCAAATTCGGTTGGGTTATTTTTTCTGTCGGTATCCTTAATTAAACAATTAACCTTTTGATTGGCGTTGTCAATATAATAGCCTTTTTCAAAAGAAATTTGAGAATAAGAGCTAAAACTTAAAATGGTTACTAAAAGAAATAAAAGTTGTTTTTTCATTGTTATTAATTGGTTTATAGATAAATTATTGGAGATTATGGTTGATAATGAATTTTTAAATTTTGTACTCAAATCTAATATTTGTTCTTAAATGCAATGTGTTTATTTCATTAATTCTATTTGAAATTCTGCCGCATTAAAAGCCATTTTTAAACCTAGTATGCTAGGTTCTTGTGGATGTTCTGCAAATAGTTCATTCAAGTATTTGGCTTGTTTCACCACGCTACTACTATCTCTTAAATACATGTGATACTTTAGCAGAACCAAATTAGCCAATATTTTGTCCGAAATATTTAAGTTCTTTTCTTTTAGAATATCATCAATGGTACTTTTTATTTTCCCGTCGTTTTCTGGTAATTCATCCAATAAATAAGCTTGGGCTAAATTAGGCTTAGATTTAGCTGAATAATCACTCTTATCAGACATGTTTAGTCTGTAAGTCATTTTGTTGCCATTTAGAAAATACCATCGCGTATAAGAATCATTCGCGATGTCTATTTCTTTTTCAAATAGTTGTTTTCTTGTATTCCAGTTTGTATATGCAACTAAAAGCTCATGGCCATCGTCTGTTTCAAGAATAGCCATTTTTATTAAATAATTTCTATCTCCTGGTTTTTCAATCTCAATTTCTAAAGGCGTTTCTACTGAAACATACGTTTTTATAGCTTTCAATATAGACAAAACATCTTCTGTACTTGCCATTGGAAACAAATTCTCTCGTAAAAATAAATCAATATAGAGATAATGTGTTAAATAGAAATCATCGGCTGTTAGATAGTTAGCTTCATTAAGTTGATCCGATTTTATTATAATTTTTTCAGATTGAGTATATCCAAAACTAGTTATGAAAATTGTGGCTATTAATAATATTTTATGCATGTTTTTAGTTTGTAATTTTTAGAGGGAGAATTATAATTTTTATAAAATTAGATTGAATTAAGTCTTTTACAAATTATAAATCAATACTATTTTTTGATGGTTTTTAGAGAAGGGCTTTAGCTAAAATTTATTGGGTTTTACTTGTTTTTTACCATGGTACTTTTGTTGTGCGTTCGGCTTTCTTCAAGTCGTTTTAATATTCTATTTTCTAAATCAATAGGAAACCATACAGTTGAAAATTCATATCCTTTAAGTTTCAATTCCTCTCTTGTAATTGGAGTTTCTTTTTTTGTACTAAAATCTCTCAATCTAAATCCGATACCTCCAAATACCATTTTAAGGTTATTGTAGTTTGAATCTTTATATTTATCATAGTTTTCAGTTTGTTCGATTATTTTCCACCTTTTCTTAATAATTCCATCCCAGAATATTTGAATAGGTGAATACATAATTCCAGAATTTATTA
Organism: Algibacter lectus; assembly: GCF_900112395.1. Lineage (GTDB taxonomy): Bacteria > Bacteroidota > Bacteroidia > Flavobacteriales > Flavobacteriaceae > Algibacter > Algibacter lectus. The sequence continues at coordinate 2,944 of NZ_FOLN01000001.1, read as the reverse complement.
CTTGTTTTAAATCTGAATTAGCACAACCGATGTAGTTGAAAATTTCCACTAAAACAGAAGAACTTGTTTCTATGACTCTTCCAAACGCAAAGTTTTTAGATAAATCATCTTTTGTCAGTTTCACTTTCAGTTTCCAATCATCTTTTGGCATAAATAAGGGAATACAAAATACTACTCCTATTATTTTATCTTTATTGACTTTCATTCATTTTTTTTATCTAATGCACAACGTTTATGTATAAGAATAGTTGCGGCTTTGTATGCGAAGATTTTCGGAAGGAAAATTAGAAGCTAGCAAACAAAGTAACAAACTTTGGTTAAGTTAAAAGCTGCATTTTTTTATATATTTTGTTGTAAAACATTTTTTGTATTTAACCTCATTATATTTATAAATTCTTCTGGACTTATATTTAATGCGGTTAAATCTATTTCAATAATACCTTTTGTAATAGTACCAACAATAATTTTATGTTCACTAACACTAGTACTATTTGCCTTTAATATTCCAAAGTCAACAATGTTGTTCCAGTTCAGTTTGTTTCCGTGATATTCGATTCCGTCTTTTGTAATAGATATTTTAATTTTGTGTTGCATGAAATATGCTCGATAGGTAAGGACACTGATGAATATAAGCATAAATGCAAATCCAGCTAAAACTCCGTTTTCAACTGTTAAATTTATTATGTCTTTATAGTTTACAAAGAAGACATAAGCCATTGCTAAACACATTAGAATTAAAATGGCTTTATCATGAGCAACATTATTTTTCAAATTCAAGTTATGAGTTTTGTCGACAGAACTAAATTTGGGGTTTCTAGAATTCGATGGTTTAATAAATGAAGATTCACTAAAAAATTTCTCGAAACTATTCGTTGCATATTTATCATTAACTTCATCCTCAAACCTTTTCTTATATTTTTTAAATTCCGCTTTGTCTTGGTCAAAAGTTGAGCAATTATCTTTAAAATCAGCAATATTATTAGTCAAAGAACAGATAAGTCCTTTTTCTAAATTCCTTTTTCTGTTCGTGCAAATTTTACAAAATGATAAATGATATTCTCTATTCACTAGGTTTTGGTTAAATGTTTTACGACGGTTATATATATGGTTTGTTGCGTGGGTTAAGTCACTAAATTAGTAAATAAAACCTGTAACATTGGGGAATCCGAAGGAATTTCCAAACAAGCTAAGACTAGCAATAAAATATATACTGTGTTGTTCATAGTTATTTCCTTCAGATAGACTTCCAAACTTTTTGTTTTGGATATTTTTCATGTTTTTTCACATCAATCTTTTGTTAATTTAAATATGATATTTTAAATAATCTCCTATGGATTTGTGTTTTTGAAGTTTTTCATTTTCCCAATCTAATTCATATTTTTCTTCATTGAATAACTCTCCAGCAATATCGTGGTCTAAAAAGAAAACTCTTTTGTCGTTATTGATGGTTGATATAAATGAGTAATTACCACAACCATCTTCACCTATACAAATCTTATTGCGGAACATTCCTTTGTCAGTTGGAATTTTAAAAAGATTCTTATTTGTATTAATAATTATATCTGAATCAGAATATAGTATAAGTTCAAAAGAATCGTTTATCAATTCTTTGATTAAATTGTTTTTTTCTAGATGAAATTTAACAAAGAAATCGGGTAGTTTAACTTTTAATTCTTTCTCTATTTTTATTAAATCAATCATTTTTTTTAATTATGTACAACGGTCTAGTGAATGAAACGTAGCGTATATAAAAATACCAACTTTTCGGATTAACATAAATCCGAATTTTTATGTTGTGTCTTATTTTTTTTGTCTTATAAGCCAAATTTAAAAATTTGGAGGTCTTCTAGATAAGCACAAAAATTTCGATTTAACAACTATTAGCTGTGTTTTATACACCGTGTTACCTACAGTATTTTTAATTTTTTCGCTATTTCCATTTCCCATTCATCATTGTTTTCAAATTTTTTATTTAATTCTTCTTTGGGTAAATTTCTAAGTTTAAATAATTCAGCAGTTTGTTCAAATCCAATTTTATTGCCGATTTCAATATATTCTTTCTGTGTAATTTCGTCTTCAAGATATAAATCAAAGCAATTTATCATAATATCTAGAAGTAGGTGATTCCAATTTTGCCCATAAGAATTATATATTTCATCATTTTCAAGTTCGAAATGGATTATTTTTTTAACCTTATCGTTATATAAAAAAACATAAAAAGACTCTCCTTCATCATAGATTGGTATAACATTAAACCCTTTTAAGATTTCATAATAAGATATGTCTGGTATATAACTATAAGCATTTGTTACATATTCTACGGTAAATTCTAATTCAGGAATTTTACCAATATTATCAATAAACAATTTAGGTGCACCAAATTTTAATAATTTAGATTCTCTTTCTTCTATCGGAATTAGTTTATTCATATGTTAGGTAACGTTTAGGCTATGGTTAGTACGGGGATTAAAATTCTGAATTTCCGATTAAGCACTTAGCCAAAACTTTTTATTTTGTTTTATCTTTTTCTTTATAAAGCCAAATCAAAAAGATTTGGCGGACTTAGTTAAAAGCTCTAAACTTTGGGTTAAGCACGAAAACCCGTATTAATTATAGCCATTGTGCCTGTTGCACAACGTGTTGTTAAATATACAGAAATTTCGTATATTTAGTAATGCAAGGCACAAAAATATATCAAGAGAAATTATTCAGCAATTTTCAGTTGAGTAGTCGGGTTCCCCAAGACAATTTTTATAGACGATTATCTTGTGTTTTAGATTTGGAATTTCTACGGAATCAGACAAAAATCTATTACGGAAACTGTGGACAAAAAAGTTTAGATCCGGTTGTATTCTTCAAGTTCTGTTTAGTAGGTTATTTAGAGAATATCACCAGCGACCGAAAATTAATAGACCATTGCAGTTTGCGATTAGATATTCTTTAT
>NZ_FOLN01000008.1 GCF_900112395.1 Algibacter lectus | reverse complement strand
TGACTTTGATATTTTAGAAAAGGCAATTAAAGAAGTACCAGCGTTTTTTTATTATTTAGTTAATGAATATAAACCAATTGAGAGAGCCAGCCGATTATGGCTAGACCCTAAAACGTTTCAAACAGATGCGGCAAAGAAAATGCAGGCGAATGCACGACCTCAACTAATTAAGGCAATAATTGAAAACCTCACAGATTATTTTTTAGAAAATGAAACTAAAAACGAGGTTTATTTTACCGCAGATCAATTTATTTCAGCCTTTGGAAGGAATGAGCGTTGGAACTCGAGTTGGTTCGCCAGAGACGTTAAAAAGCACTTTAATAAAAAATCCTATGCTAAGCGTAAACGAAACCCTTTTCACAGTATAATTATTTCATCTTATAGCGGCAATACTACCAGTATTAGCAACGACATAAAACAACGTAGATACTATCATTTTACTAAGGACGAAATATATAATCTAAATGAGGATTTTGAGCTACCAACAGAAAAAACTACAATTACAGACAGCGAGCTTGAGAAACTATTTAATTAATGATACAAGCGTTACGCATTGATACAAGCGTGATACACCCTAAAAAAACGTTCAATCCCTTGCTATTACTAGCCTTGTTACACTGTTACACTTATTATTATAATATATAGTATATAGGTATAGGGTATAAAAAATACAAGGGTTTGAAATAGGGTGTAGCAGTGTAACATGTGTTTAAGTATTTATAAATCAATTAGTTAATAAGTTACATAAGTGTATCACGCTACACCTTTAGTCTGAATAATTAACAAACTCCTAACTATTTACAAATTTCAATAAATAAAATGCACTATACACGCCCGCCTTGATATTTGCCACTAATCCCCACAATACGAATAACATATTAAAACATAACAGCCGTATAAAAAATAAGAGCGGCAAAAATGAAAGCCCTTATCTAAGGCAAAATATAACAATGAGAAATAAAGAATTATTACAACACGATCAAGAATATGAACAACGATTCATTAAAAATATACAATTAGTTCCGGAAATACTGGAAGCAGCAAAAAATGAACTTTCAAAACAAAAAGTAAAGCATAATTTAAAATTAAGCGATCTTCAAAACGGTGAATTTGTTAAACATTTTACCAATTATCACGAAAGCCAAAAAAACAAATTTATCCCCGATGCAGATCATAACGAATATTTAAAGTTATGCGGCATTAATGCAGATAAACTAGCAGACATGGAAACACGTTACAAAAAGCTACTAGATATTAAGTATCCTTTTTACACTCACAACCACGATTATTGGCAAGGTATTGAAGGTAGAGCTGGCCGCTTAAATCCTGGTTTAGTAGAGAAGCTAAAAGAAGCACCCACCAAAAAGGTTTACAATTTAGATGACTTTTTGAAAATCTCAAAAGATAGCTATAAGGTAACTGTTAATCCTGAGCTGTTTAAACTGTACTTAACTAACGAAAATCAAGCCACGCAAATTGAAGAGGTCAAAGAAATAGTAAAAATTGCTAAGAAGCGCAAAACTAATATAAATGATACTTTAAAAATGACTGGATCAATTGTTAAGAGCCTAAGCAGTGATTATAAAATAACTTTCGATAATGAACAAATTTTAAATATTAAGTAGATGCAAGAGATAACATTAAAAGAACGTACACGCGCTGAATTAGAAGTACAGATGGTTAAAAATGCTGAATTTGGTTTTTTACCAGTTGGTAACGTCGTAAAAAATCAAAACGGTTTATTTGAAATTAAAATAATAAAATCATGATACAATACAAAGTAATTAAAGCTTATGAGCCCGAAGATCTAGAGAGTAAAATAAACAAAATGGCTCTCGATGGTTTTAAAATTAACAGTAGCCCGTTTGTTTATGATGCTGGTTTGCTAGTGTTAATGTATCGGGATTAAAAATTTGTTTTCTGTTTGTCTATTAAAGGCTTGTTATATATTTATTTTATAGCAAGTCTTTTTTTATTTTGTAACAAATTCAAAGGTGTTACATCTTAACACAACCTACCATTAACCCTTTATTTATAGCTATTCTTAACAACAAATCTTATTAATAATCATTACAAATAACATCAGATGTAACAAGGTTGAAATATATGCGGACTGTATATAAAATGCAGCAGCAAAACACATTGCGGAATATTGAGTACTTTTCTAAGTACCTTTTTAACCATCACGTTATCAAGTAGTTACACTTAAACCAATCTACTAAGAAGTATTAACCATTAGCCATAAGCAAAGCACCACCACCACACCAGCCAATATATAAAGCGTTTAGATCTTATAATTATGTATAATCATTGCCACACAAACAAAGCATTTAAGACCCTTTTATATATGTATTCGTATATTATAGCCACAACAGCAGGAACAGCAAACAACGCTATAAACTAAATAAAAAAAATATTCTTATCTTTAATCTATGCTTGGCGAAAAAAAGAAAAAAGAGTTTAAACAATATGATCCTAATTGGTGGGCTATACAAAGGATGAAATACGGCTTAGTTATTATGCTAATATTTGGGGTTTGTGTTGGCGCTTATGAGTTAATAAAGATGTTTTTAAAATGACCCTATACGAATTTAATATACTTGATTTAAACGATCGTATGGAAGCCGTAAACCAAAACGGTGCATTTTTAAATAATCATATCACAGAATCGGAAAAATGCAATCTTTACGCAATTGATTTATTTTTTGTTGAGGTTGTTTATAATTCTAGCCTAAACAAGATCACAGAAATAAACAGTTTTAAAACTGGCTATCTACTAGATAAGTATACAAAAAACTTTTAGCGGCAAATGATAACGGTACTATAAAAAAAGATATTAACAATTCTATTTTAAAAAGATACTTAATGCAACTGGTTAACATAATCGTACCATTTATCGTACCAATTCACTATAACCATTAACAGCAAAAACCGCTAACTAACTGCATAACAATTAACTAACGGTTTTTATTCGTGACCGCGAAGGGATTCGAACCCCCAACCCTCAGAGCCGAAATCTGATATTCTATCCAGTTGAACTACGCAGCCTTATTTCCGCGCAAGCGAAAAAATTTTTATATTTTTTTAAGACAATTTTGCTTTTACTATATTAGAAATGGTTTTACCATCTGCTTTCCCAGCAAGTTCACTACTTACCATACCCATAACCTTACCCATATCTTTCATACCTTGCGCTCCTACTTTTTCAATAGTTGCAACAACTACTTTTTCAATTTCCTCATCAGATAATGCTTCTGGTAAAAACTGAGAAATAACCTCTGCTTCTGCTAATTCTGGAGCAGCTAAATCTTCTCTACCTTGTTCTAAATAAATAGCAGCACTATCACGACGCTGTTTTACTTGCTTCTGAAGTATTTTAAGCTCTTGATCTTCCGTTAACTCTTCTTTTGCACCACTTTCTGTCTGAGCTAATAAAATAGCCGATTTAACAGCGCGTAAAGCTGTAAGAGCAGTTTGATCTTTTGATTTCATTGCGGTTTTAAGCGCCGTCATTATGTCTTGTTGTAGAGCCATTTTTTCAATTTATTTAATATGCGAAGATAAAAAAAACTTAGTATTAAAATACCCGAATCCCGATTAGTTTTAATAGTAAACCCTATAATAAGCACAATAAAAAACCCGAAAAGTATGGTTAACTTTCCGGGCTTATAATTTAGTTAAGTTTAGTGATATGCACTAATCTACATTATCGTGAAGAAACGAGTTATTTCTTCTTACTTGTAAATCATCATTATCATCTAAACCAATACTTGTTCTTGAAAAATCGTTATCAGATGAATGTTTAGAATCTTCTAAATTTACACCTTGACGTTTGTAAGCAGGCACTTTTTCTATGTCGTCAATTTTTGCATTATTGAATTTATAGTTGAAGTCCTTCATTTTACGACGACGTTCAGCCGCACGTTCTTTCAGTAATTCTGAAATTGGCGTATTCATCGGGTCAATATCCTCTTCTTCGTCGGGAAGGCTATGCTTAACAACTTCTTCTTTTTGAACCACTTTTCTTTCGAAAACGATATCTTCTTCTATTTCTTCTACAATCTCCTGACTTGAAGTTTGTTTTTTGTTAGATGAAGATTCTACCTCAGAAAAATCATCTAACGTATATCTAATATCACCATTTTCATTTGGCTTTGCAGCAGATACTTCTACGTGATCGTTAACAGCGATGTCTTTAATATCATCATCGTCTAAACTAAACGTTACTTTTTTCTCTACAACTTCTTCCTTTTTCGGTTCCTTTTTAGTCTCGTTACTAATTGGTAAATCGAAGGTTAAAGTAATTTGTTTTTCTTCTTCAAATTCGTCTGCTAATACTTCAATCTCGTTGTAGTCTTCATCTTGATTGTTAACAGAATTTATAATGAAATCGTCTTCATCTTCAACATTAACACGAACTTCATCATAAACAACATTCATGTTTTTTAAAATTTCTGAGGTAGGAATTAAATTAATATTTTGTGGCGGCGATGATAATTTATCCTTTCTTATCACGCTTTTTTCCAAAAAAGTGAATTCCTCCTCTTCATCTAAATCCAACGTATGTTTTACAACTTTAGGCTCTTCTTTTTTCTCTACTACAACTGGTGGAGCAATCACTTCAGGCGCAACTTCTTCTTTAACCGCTTTAGCTTCTACTTCTTTCTCTTCACTTAAAGAATGAATTACTTTTTTAGTTTCAGTATTAGAAATTTCGTCTTGTTGTTCAATATTAAAACCCGTTGCTATAATAGTTACAGCAATAGATTCGTCTAAAGATTCATCTTCACCAACCCCCATAATGATGTTAGCACCATGGCCAGCTTCATTTTGGATATGATCGTTAATCTCACCTATTTCATCAATAGTAATTTCTTGTACACCAGAAACAATTAAAAGCAGTACATTTTTAGCTCCTGTAATTTTATTATCGTTTAATAATGGTGAATCTAAAGCCTTGCGAATAGCATCTTGCGCACGGTTTTGACCCGACGCTAATGCAGACCCCATAATAGCTGTTCCACTATTACTTAATACGGTTTTAGCATCACGTAAATCGATGTTTTGTGTATAGTGGTGTGTAATAACTTCGGCTATACCACGAGCAGCGGTAGATAACACTTCATCTGCTTTCGAGAACCCTGCTTTAAAACCAAGATTTCCGTAAACTTCACGAAGTTTATTGTTGTTAATTACAATTAATGAATCAACCATACCACGCAATTTCTCAATACCTTTTTGAGATTGCTCGATACGCATTTTTCCTTCAAACTGAAATGGCATTGTAACTATACCAACAGTTAAAATATCCATATCTTTAGCCATTTTAGCAATAATAGGTGCTGCACCAGTACCTGTACCACCACCCATTCCGGCTGTTATGAATACCATTTTAGTATTAGAATCTAACATTTGAGAGATGTCTTCAAAACTTTCTACTGCCGATTGCTCTCCGATATCAGGATTTGCTCCTGCACCAAGACCTTCGGTTAAGTTTAGACCTAATTGTATTTTGTTTGGCACACCACTGTTTTGCAAGGCTTGTGCATCGGTATTACATACGTAAAAATCGACACCTTTTATACCTTGTTGAAACATGTGATTGATAGCGTTACTACCGCCACCACCAACGCCAATAACTTTAATAACATTTGATTGATTTTTAGGTAAATCAAATGCGATGTTTTCGAATTCTTTGTTGCTGCTCATAAACTCTGTTTTACTGGGGTTTTGTACTAAATATTTTTTATTCAATGGATTTCTTAATCTATACTTTTACTCTGCGTTATCTAGAAAATCTTTAACGCGATCGGTTAATTTATCAAGAAAAGAACGTCTTTCTCTAACCGGTTCTGCTTTAATTTCTTCTTCTACGTCTTCGGTAGGATGTTCTACTTCTTCCTCTTCAACGACAGCTTCTTCTTCTACCTGCTGTTCTATTTTTTTACGTTCTTGACGCTTTAAGCCATCTAAAACCAAGCCTACTGCTGTTGCAAAAAGCGGACTAGTAACATCTTCATTACTATCGCCTGCTAAATGCTCGTTAGGATACCCTATACGTGTATCCATACCTGTAATATACTCTACCAACTGCTTTAAGTGTTTTAACTGGCTTCCTCCTCCTGTTAACACAATACCTGCAATTAGATTTTTCTTTTGCTCTTCGTGACCGTAATTTTTAATTTCGACATAAACCTGCTCTATAATTTCGACAACACGAGCGTGAATAATTTTTGAGAGATTTTTTAATGTAATTTCCTTTGGTTCACGACCGCGTAAACCAGGAATAGATACAATTTCGTTATCCTTATTCTCGCCTGGCCATGCTGAACCAAACTTTATTTTTAATAATTCGGCTTGTTTTTCAATAATTGAACAACCTTCTTTTATATCTTCAGTAATAACATTTCCTCCAAAAGGAATAACTGCGGTATGGCGAATAATACCATCTCTAAAAATAGCTAAATCGGTTGTACCACCACCTATATCAATTAAAGCAACACCAGCTTCTTTTTCTTCTTGACTTAAAACGGCATTAGCTGAAGCTAAAGGTTCTAAAGTGATACCTTCTAAATTTAAATCGGCACTTTGTATACAACGACCAACATTACGAATAGATGATACCTGCCCAACAACTACATGGAAATTAGCTTCCAAACGACCACCGTACATCCCGATAGGCTCTTTTATTTCGGCCTGACCATCTACCTTATATTCTTGAGGCAAGACATGGATAATTTCTTCACCAGGTAACATAACTAACTTATGCACTTGGTTTATTAAACGATCTATATCCTCATCGTCAATAACACGATCTGAGTGTGGTCTGGTTATATAATCACTATGTTGTAGGCTACGGATATGCTGTCCTGCAATACCAACCGTTACACCGTCAATTTTTAATTCGGCAGCCGCTTCTGCTTCTTGAACTGCTTGCTGAATAGATTGAATGGTTTGTGTAATATTATTTACTACACCACGGTGCACGCCTAAACTTTTAGACTTACCTATGCCTAAAATTTCAAGTTTGCCGTATTCATTTTTACGACCAATCATAGCCACAATTTTTGTGGTTCCTATATCTAATCCTACTGATATGTTATGCTCCATGGCTTATATTTTGGTACATACTACTTGGTTATCGAATTGCAAATTTACTTTGCTATAATTATCTAGCGTCTTTTCTTTGATGTTTTTTTGATAAAATGCCTTCAAATTATTAATTTTTTTGTCTAATAAGTTTAAATCACCCAATTGCACTAAAAACTTACACTGTCTTAATTTTAAAAACAGCTTATTATTAGCATTTTGATGAATTTCTATAACGTTCATTTTTAAAAACTCGTCTTCTCTAATTTTTGTTGCTATTTTAAAGATATTTTCTAAGTTATTCTTCTCAACATAACCCGTAACAAGCGGTACTCTAGCCGAATAATTACTAGATAAAGGCATATAAAAGCCTCGATCGTCGATATAATAAGACGCATTTGTACTAACTCTTGCTATTGGTGTTTTTTGTTTTATTTCCGCGTTAAGCGTTCCGTTTACTGCAACATACACTTCGGCACTCTTAATCATGGGGTTCGATTTGAGTACATTTTCCAACTTATTCAAATCTAAAGTTTCTTTGGCAACGTTTTGAGTACCACCGTAATTTTGTGTTAACAACTTACTAACAGTCTCATTAGTAACAAATAAGTTGTCTTCTCCCGTAAATTTTATAGCAGGCTCTGTAATCAATCTAGCATTATTTCTTCCCGATGCAAAAGCAAATAGAAAAACCACCAAGCAGAACAAAGCTACCATTTTTATGTAATTCCAATTAACTTTCAAAACTCAACTCTTTTTTAATATGTTTTACTTGTTCTCCAATATCTCCAGCTCCTATAGTTAAAATAACTTGAGCTTCACTTTTTTTAATTTCAGCTAGCAGGTTTGCTTTACTCACCAACTGCTTTTTATCACTTTTAACCTTACTCAACAACCATTCCGATGTTACACCTTCCATTGGTAATTCTCGTGCAGGATAAATATCTAAAAGCATCAACTCATCGAACTGAGATAAACTTTGAGCAAAATCGTCAATAAAATCTTTAGTCCTGCTGAATAGATGCGGCTGAAAAATAGCCAACACGCTTTTACCTGGATACATTTCGCGAACCGCTTGATGCACAGCATTAATTTCTGCTGGATGATGCGCATAATCATCGATATACACCAAACTATCCGTTTTAATTTGATAAGTAAACCTACGCTTAACACCTTTGTAAGATGCTAACGCTTTGGCGAGCTGTTGGTACGGGCAACCATATTCTACAGCCATCGCCAAAGCCAATAATGCATTAGACAAATTATGTCTTCCTGGTAGGTTAAACTCCAAATTTTCTAGCACTGTAGTTGGTGTTTTTACATCAAAAACATACGCGCCATTTATTATTTTTATATTTTGAACAGCATAATCAGAATTATCCTCAATACCGTATGTAATTCCTTTTAAAGGCAATCCGTTTTTAACAAACAGTTTTCCGTTGGGTTTTAATCGTTTTGTAAAATCTTCAAAAGTCTTTTTTAATTCTGAAGCATCACCATAAATATCCAAGTGATCGGCATCCATAGATGTTATCCCTGCGAAATCCGGAGACAAGGTCATAAACGAACGATCGAACTCATCGGCTTCTACAACAGAAACCCTTGTTCCTTTTAAAATTAAATTAGAGTTATAGTTTTCACTTATACCTCCTAAAAAAGCAGTAAGTTCAACATGGCACTCATGCATTAAATGCCCAAGAATACTTGTTGTTGTGGTTTTTCCGTGAGTTCCAGCAACGGCTAAACAAACTGTGTTTTCTGTAATTAAGCCTAAAATTTCAGAACGTTTTAATACGTTGAAATTATTCGATTTAAAATAATTTAATTCCGAATGATTTTTCGGCACTGCTGGTGTATAAACCACCAATGTGTTTTCTAAATTTAAAAAAGCCGAATCAATCTGCTTTACATCATCATCAAAATGGACTTGCATACCTAACTCTACCAAAGTATCAGTAATTGCAGTTTGAGTTTTATCATAACCCGCCACAAGCTTATTATTCGCATTAAAATAGCGCGCTATAGCACTCATGCCAATACCACCAATACCAATAAAATAGATGTTATGTATATTATTTAAATTCATTTATTTCTTTAGAAGTTTTTCAACCTCATTTACTATATCTTTTGTTGCATTTACTAATGCCAATTCTTTTATGTTTCGTCCTAATTCTGCTTGACGAACGGGTGCTGCAATAAGTTGCGAGAACTTATTTTGAAAATCGGCATCCAAATCTTCCTCTTTAATAATCATGGCCGCATCTTTATCTACGACAGCCATAGCGTTTTTGGTCTGATGATCTTCAGCAACATTTGGCGATGGAATAAAAATCACTGGTTTTCCAACAATACAAAGTTCCGAAACAGAACTCGCTCCCGCTCTCGAAATCACCACATCTGCAGCAGCATAGGCTAAATCCATGTTGTTTAAAAACTCATGAACTTGCACATTTTTTATATTACCATAAATTTTATATTGTTGGTAATATAATTTACCACATTGCCAAATAATTTGTACATTCTGTGTGTCGAGAAAATCTAATTTCTTCTCGATTAATTGATTAATGCGTCTCGCACCTAAACTACCACCAATAACCAAAAGAGTTACTTTACCCGGTTTTAAATCGAAATGCTTTATCGCCTCTTCTCTTTTGGTATCAATATCTAACAAACCTTGGCGCACCGGATTGCCAGTTTTTATAATTTTATCTTGAGGAAAAAATCGTTCTAAATTATCATAGGCTACACATATTTTTTTAGCTTTTTTAGCTAAAAATTTATTTGTAATTCCTGGATACGAATTTTGTTCCTGAATTAAAGTAGGCACTCCTTTAGAGTTTGCAATTTGCAATAATGGTCCGCTTGCAAATCCGCCCGTTCCAATAGCCACATCCGGCTTAAAACGTCTCAGAATTGTATTAGCTTTCCACAAACTACTAATTAACTTAAACGGAAACATTAAATTCTTAAAGGTTAGCTTACGCTGAATACCCGAAATCCAAAGTCCTTTAATATCAAAACCGGCTTGTGGTACCTTTTCCATTTCCATACGATCGCTTGCACCAACAAACAAAAATTGAGCATCAGGATAACGCAACTTTAATTCGTTTGCAATAGCGATAGCCGGATAAATATGTCCGCCTGTTCCACCTCCAGATAATATAATTTTATATGGTTTCATTCCTTTTTAAACTTTTCCTCGCAAAGGGAAAATTTCTTTTCTTTTTTAATTCAATATTTATATAGCCTCCGAAAGAATCTCTAACGGATTATCTTCATTTATTTCTTTTTCCTTCATTTCTTCACGCTTAGCACTTACGCTAAGTATAATACCTATAGCTAAACAGGTCATCCAAATAGATGTTCCACCACTACTAACTAATGGTAACGTTTGCCCCGTTACAGGAAATAGCTCTACAGCAACAGCCATATTTATTAAAGCTTGAAAAACAATAGGCAACCCAACGCCTAACACCAATAATTTCCCGAAAATAGTATCCGATTTTTGAGAAACAATTACCACTCTAAACAATAACCACATGTATAAAATCATGATTGAAAAACCTCCAATTAAACCGTATTCTTCAATAATTATAGCAAAAATAAAATCGGAAGACGATTGAGGCAAAGCATGTTTCTGAATACTCTTACCTGGTCCAACACCAGTAATTCCTCCAGAAGCAATAGCTATTTTCGCTTTTTCTATTTGATAATCGGCATCAGTATCTTCACTATCAGAATAATTCTTAATTCTATTCTCCCAAGTTGTTACTTTAACATTTAAAGGCCCTGTTGTTAATTTAGCTACCATAATAAAGAGTATTAAAGCAACTAAGCCCGAACCCAAGATAATAGCCATATAACGCACGGGATAACCTCCTAAAAACACCAAAATCATTACCATTAAAAACATAATAGCAGCCGTAGAAAAGTTAGACGGTAAAATTAAAGCCAGCACAATAAATACAGGTGCCCAAAGCGGCAAAATAGAAGCCTTGAATGTTATGACTTCATCTTTTACTTTCGACATATATCGCGCCACATAAACCATTAAAACCACAAAGGCCAAAGTAGATGTCTGGAAAGACAAACCTACAACCGGTATTTTAATCCATCGACTCGCACTTGCACCACCCATTACCGTGCCTTGAGCCATGGTAATTAATAACAAAACCCCAACCACAGGTAGCATCACTAATGACAGCCCCTTAAAATAACGGTACGGAATTTTGTGCACTCCATACATAATTGCAAACCCTAAAACCAAATGCATAAAGTGTTTTACGAACGAAATAAATGTATTTCCATCGTATTTACTATATGCCAAATCGCTCGCCGCACTGTACACAGGCAGAAAGGACAATATAGCTAGTAGCGCTACAATGGCCCAAATTAATCGATCTCCCTTTATATTTTTAAATAGCGTTTGCATTTACTTTTTTTCTTATCTCGCTTTTCTATTATTCCGCTTATTATACAGCATTAAGTGTTTTATAAATTTCTAACCGCGTTTTTAAACTGACGACCTCTATCTTCGTAATTTTCAAATAAATCGAAGCTTGCACAAGCCGGAGACAACAATACGTTATCGCCAGATTCAGCTAATTTATAAGCAATTTTTACTGCTTCACTCATAAACTGAGTTTCAACAATAACATCCACCATATTTCCAAAAGTGCTCATTAAAGTCTCGTTTTCTGCACCTAAACAAATAATAGCTTTCACTTTTTCGTTTACAAACTGAAACAACTCTTGGTAATTATTACCCTTATCTACACCTCCAACAATCCAAACTGTTGGTGCACTCATACTCTCTAAAGCAAAATATGTAGCATTTACATTGGTTGCCTTAGAATCGTTGATATACTGTACTTTATTTATTTTTAAAACTTGCTCTAATCTATGTTCTACACCCTGAAAGTTTTCTAAACTCTCACGAATGGTTTGTTTTCTAATTTTTAGTAAATGCGCAACAGTAGAAGCCGCCATAGCGTTCTTTACGTTGTGTTTTCCTTCTAATGCTATTTTGTTTGTTGGCATAATTATTTGGGTGTTATCTATTGTTATTTTAATGTTATTTTCTTTGTCTAAATACGCGCCATTCTCTATTGTTTTCACTAATGAAAACGGCAATAATGTTGATTGAACCGGATTCTTTTTTAAATAATCTACAATCACCTCGTCATCGGCATCATAAATTAAATAATCGTCCTTACTCTGGTTTTTGGCAATTCGAAATTTAGATGCGATATAATTTTCAAATTTATAATCGTATCGATCTAAATGATCTGGAGTAATATTTGTTATTACAGCTATTTTAGGTTTAAAGTCGATAATATCATCCAACTGAAAACTACTAATTTCTAGCACGTAATTATCAAAATCTTCTTCTAGAACTTGCTTAGCAAAACTATCGCCAATATTACCAGCCAACCCCACATTCAATTCTTCTTTTAAAATGTGATGCGCCAGTGTTGCCGTTGTTGTTTTACCATTACTTCCCGTAATACCAATAATTGTTGCATTGGTATATTGGGCTGCAAATTCAATTTCCGAAACCACCTTAATTCCCTTTTCACGAATTTGTTTTACCAAAGGCGCTTTATCAGGAATACCAGGACTTTTCATGACGATGTTAGCATTCAGAATTTTTTCTTCAGAATGATTCTCATCTTCCCATTCAATATCATTTTGTACAAGAACTTGTTTATAATTTTCTTTTATTTTTCCCTTATCGGAAACAAAAACGTCGAAGCCTTTAGTTTTAGCCAAAAGCGCAGTTCCTACACCACTTTCTCCTCCTCCTAATATGACTAGTCTTTGTTCTGCCATTTCTTTATCATTTTATATAATCTACGCTTTCGCGGAAACCATACATTTACTATCTAATTTTTAATGTTACAATTGAAAGAATAGCTAGCAAAATACCAACAATCCAGAATCGTGTTACAATTTTACTTTCGTGATATCCCGATTTTTGATAATGATGATGCAATGGCGACATTTTGAAAATGCGTCGGCCTTCACCATATTTCTTCTTTGTATACTTAAACCAACTTACCTGCATTACTACCGATAAGTTTTCAGCTAAAAAGATTCCGCAAAGCACCGGTATTAACCATTCTTTACGCACCGCAATAGCAATTACAGCAATAATACCTCCAATAGTTAAACTACCTGTATCTCCCATAAAAACCTGTGCCGGATAGGTATTATACCAAAGAAAACCAATTAGCGCACCTACAAAGGCAGCGATATAAATTGTAATTTCTTCAACACGTGGGATATACATAATATTGAGATATTCTGAGAAAATAATATTACCAGAAACCCAAGCAAAAATCCCCAATGTAAGCACAATAATAGCCGATGTTCCTGCCGCGAGACCATCGATTCCATCGGTTAAATTAGCACCATTTGAAACTGCGGCTATTATAAAAATGGTAACTAGAATAAAAATAATCCAAGCGTACTTTTCTAAATCTGGACTAATCCATGTGATTAACTTCGCATATTCAATCTCGTTTCCTTTCACAAAAGGAATGGTTGTTTTAGTCGATTTCATTTCGGCCGCGAACAACTTCGACGGCGCTATATCCGGATTTTCTACCAATAATGCTCGTTGTTGCTCTATTGGCAATTTTTCCTTCATAGTAACATCTTGATGAAAAAACAATGTGCTACCCACTATAATTCCCAAACCAACTTGTCCTAAAATTTTAAAACGCCCTTTTAAACCGTCTTTATCATTTTTAAACTTCTTTAAATAATCGTCTATAAAACCAATAATCCCCATCCAAATAGTGGTTACTATTAATAAAATGATGTAAATATTTGAAAGCTTTGCTAATAACAACACAGGGATCAACGTTGCTAGAATGATAATAATTCCACCCATTGTAGGTGTACCGGCTTTTTCCTTTTGACCGTCTAAACCTAAATCGCGAATGGTTTCTCCCATTTGCTTTCTAGATAAAAAGCTAATTATTTTTTTACCGTAAATTGTTGAAAAAAGCAAAGCAAAAATCATAGCCAATGCTGCTCTAAAGGTTAAAAACCCAAAGAGTGATGCCCCAGGAAACTGGAACTGTTTTTCTAAATATTCGAATAAGTAATACAGCATTCTTTATCTATTTTAATTACTTCTGTAATTGCTTTAATATCTCTTGCACGGTTTCATAATCATCAAAATGAAAACGTTCTCCTTTAATTTCCTGATAATCTTCATGCCCCTTTCCTGCGATTAAAATAATATCGTTAGGTTGCGCCATTTGGCAAGCCGCTTTAATGGCTTGTTTTCTATCTGAAATCGTTAAGGCCTTTTTATAATTTTGAGGTTCTACCCCTTTTTCTATATCGTCTAAAATAGCTTGTGGCTCTTCACTTCGCGGATTATCACTCGTAAAAATTACCTTTGTGCTTAACGCCGTAGCGATATGCCCCATTTTTGGACGCTTTGTTTTATCACGATCTCCACCACAACCAACAACGGTAATGAGCTCTTCATTTTTAGTACGAATACTATTTATAGTTTCCAATACATTTTTCAATGCATCAGGTGTGTGTGCATAATCAACAATCGCTGTTATTTTTTCATCTGAAATTAAATACTGAAATCGTCCGCTCACGCTTTCCAAATCACTAATTAAACGAAGGATTTCTACTTTTTCGAGCCCTAACAATTCCGCTGTAGCATAAATAGCTAATACATTATAAGCATTAAAATTCCCGATTAACCGTGTCCAAACCTCACTATCATTCACCTTAAGCAATAAACCGCTTAATCTGTTTTCTAAAATTTGTGCTTTATAATCAGCATAGCCTTTTAAGGCGTATGTCTGTTTTTTAGCTTTTGTATTCTGAAGCATAATTGCTCCATTTTTATCATCGGTATTCACTAACGCAAAAGCTGTTGATGGTAGACCGTCGAAAAAACGTTTTTTAACATCGCGATACTCTGCAAAAGTGTTATGATAATCTAAATGATCGTGCGATAAATTGGTAAATATCCCGCCTTCAAAATGTAACCCTTCTGTTCTAAATTGATGAATACCGTGCGAGCTAACTTCCATAAAACAAAACTCGACACCTGCAGCATTCATCTCCTTTAAATACTTATTAATAGTTAAAGAATCTGGCGTAGTGTGGGTTGCTTTATACTCTACAGTATCTACCATAATTTTTACAGTTGAAAGCAAACCAACCTTAAAACCGGCGTTTTTAAACAACTGAAACAACAAACTAGCAACTGTTGTTTTTCCGTTAGTACCAGTAACACCAACAAGTTTTAAATTCTCGGATGGCACACCATAAAAATTAGATGCCATAATAGCCATAGCTTTACTAGAATTATCAACTTCTACATAAGTTATACCATCAACAACATCTTCCGGAGTCGCTTCACAAACTATTGCAGTCGCACCATTTTTAATAGCCACATCTATATAATTATGCCCATCCACAACACTGCCACGGATAGCCACAAACACATCACCTTTAACAATGTTGCGCGAATCGAAATGAATGTTGTTTACATCCATGCTCGTGTTTCCAACAACAGCATTTAAAGTAACCTTATACAATATGTCTTTTAATAAACTCATGATGCTTTTAATGTAACCGTTTGATTGTTTTTTAACTTGGCACTCTTATTTATTGATTGTTCTTTCACAACGCCGTTTCCGTTAAGTTTCACCTTAACCTTCACATCCATATTTTCTAAAAGCGCTAATGCGTCCATAGCAGGCAAGCCTACAACATTCGGCATAATGGTTTTGTATGTTTTTGTAGTTTCGTAAAACTTATTATACTCATCTTCTACAGAAGCAACTTTTACATCTAAAGAATTTACTTCATCTATTAAAGGCGTGTCTGTAAATATTTTTTGCGCAATACGTTTAAAAACCGGCCCTGTAACATCGGCCCCGTAATACCCTTTTTTTGTACTTGGTTTATGAATAACTACAATGCAAGAATATTTTGGGTTTTCCGCTGGAAAATAACCTGCAAAAGACGAAATATATCTTTTATTATTTTTCCAATCAGCCATCCAATACTCTGTTTGCGCCGTTCCCGTTTTCCCTGCCATTGAGAAATTTGGAGAATACAACTTGCTTGCTGTACCTCTCACCACTATGTTTTTTAATATCTCTCTAATTTCACCTAAAGTCTTATCAGAACAAATCTTTTTATTAATTACTTCCTTCTCAAAAACCTCAATTTCTTCATCAAACTCCTTAACTGCTTTTATAAATCTTGGCTTTACCATTTCACCATCATTAGCAATTGCATTATAAAAAGCAAGTGTTTGCAACGGCGTTAAACTTAAGTTATAACCATAAGCCATAGACGGCAAAGCATTTCTACTCCATTTTTTATCACCTGGCTCTGGAATATCAGGATCCCCCTCACCTTTAATTGAAACACCCAAAGGCTTATCAAGATTCCAATCCTTAATATGATCTATAAATTTCTTAGGATTTTTAGAATAATTCTCATCGATAATTGTAGCTAAACCAATATTTGAAGACACCTCTAAAGCTCTTGCTGCCGAAATTTTACCGAAACCACCATGATGAGAATCATAAATTGTTCTTCCGTAAAAACGCTTAGATCCTTTTCTAGTATCTACAACCGTTGCCGTATCAATCACCTTATCTTCTAGAGCAGCCATAAGCGCCATAACTTTAAAAGTAGACCCCGGCTCGTGCGACTCCCAAACGGCATAATTTCGTTTTTCGTAATATTCGCCACTCTTGGTTTTTGCTAAATTCGAAATAGCTTTTATTTCGCCAGTTTTAACATCCATAACTACCACACAACCATGCTCAGCCTCGTAATACTCCAACTGCCCCAACAACGAATGATGTGCGATATCTTGAATATTTACATCAATAGTCGTATAAACATCATAACCATCTTTTGGCTCCACTTGGTTATAATCGGTAAGTGGTTTCCATTTGTTTTTTCCTATTTTTTGCTTTAAACGCTTACCATCGGTACCACGTAAATATTTTACTCCAAAAGCACCATCGATTCCGGCACGCGTTACATTTCCTTCGTCATCAAATCGCTCGTAACCAATAGAACGTTGTGCAATAGCACCCATTGGAAATTCACGCTTTGTTTTCTGACTTACAATAAGCCCCCCCGGAATTGCGCCTAATTTTAAAAGCGGAAACCCTCTAAAACGCACATAATCGGTATAATTAATGTTTTTTGCTAATAGCAAATATTGATTTTTATTCGCACGTGCTTTTCTAATAGACTTCTCGTAATATGATGATGATTTTCCTGAATATTTAGAAAGCGAATCGGACAACGGCCCAACAAATTCTTCGAACTTTTTAGTTGGCGACACTACCGCATCTATAGCAATATTGTACTTCGGGATCGATGTCGCCAACAAACCACCATTATCAGAATACACGTTACCACGATTTGCAGGAATAGTAATATTTTGAACATCACGTTTTTCAACTAGCGCTCTATATTTATCACCTTGCAAATACTGAATACTGAACAATTTAAACAGCACAGCAAGCCCGAACACAAACATGCATCCCGCTACAAAATATAGTCTATTTAATATGCCCTTATCGTTTACAGCCAAGGTATTCTAATTATTTTGAGATTTTACTTTTATCTTTTTTGCTGGCGTTGTGGAAGTCGCCAAACCTTTTTCTTTCATTTTTGCCAACACAGTCGATTCCATTTTTAAACGCTGCAATTTAGAACGACCATCCACAAATGCCGAACGCATTTCTTTTACTTCATTATTAAGTTTAGATATTTCGTAAACTTTTTTATCTGCACTATGCGAGCTCGCTATCATAACTATCGCTAAAGCGGAAACAAATAAAATCATGCGCCAATTCTTAAACGAATCGTCACTGACTAAAAATGTTCCTTTTAATATGTCGTATATATTATTTTTCACCTTTAATGACTAAAATATGATGTTTTCAAAAAAGCGGAAAAACCACTCTTATTATTAAAGACACAAAAACCTCCTTTTTCAATTCGGTATTGGATCTAGCACTCTCGTTTTATTTATTTGAAATTAAGCCTTTGTAGCAATCCTTAACTTTGCACTTCGTGCTCTGTTGTTTATTTTAATCTCTGCAGCAGTAGGCACTATTAAGCCACCAACCTTTTTTAGCGGCACTTCAAAATTGCCAAACATATCACGTTCTGGCTCTCCCTCAAACAGTCCGTTTCTAATAAATCTTTTTACCAACCTATCTTCTAAAGAATGATACGATATAAAACTTAACCTTCCGTTTTCATTCAAAATCTCAGGTGTTTGAGATAAAAACTCTTTTAGAGCTTCAATTTCTTGATTCACCTCTATTCTAATAGCCTGATATATTTGAGCTAAAACTTTATTCTCATGTCTTGGCGGTAAAAATTTTCGCAAAACAGATTTCAATTGTTCACTTGTAACAATAGATTCACTTTCACGATGCGCAACAATTAAACTAGCCATAGCAGGCGCCGCACGCAATTCACCATACTGCAAGAACACATCTTTCAATTGTCCTTCTTCGTATTCATTAATAACATGAAATGCCGACAATGCCTTTTCTTGATTCATCCGCATATCTAAATCAGCCTCAAACCGAGTAGAAAAACCACGTTCTGCAACATCAAATTGATGTGACGATACGCCAAAATCTGCCAAAACACCATCCACTTTTTTTACACCATGAAATCGCAAAAAACGTTTTATAAATCTAAAATTCTCGTTTATCAATGTAAATCGAGTATCGTCAATTGTATTTTCAAGAGCGTCCAAATCTTGATCGAACGCAAATAATTTTCCATTCTCACCAAGTCGCTTTAAAATCTCCTTACTGTGTCCGCCACCACCAAAAGTAACATCAACATAAACGCCGTCAGGTTTAATATTTAAACCATCTACCGTTTCTTTTAATAATACTGGATTATGATATTCCATAGTCTTCATCATCTTGCCCCATAACTTCTTCGGCTAAATCTGCAAAATCGATTGCCGCATCATCAATGGCTTGTTCATATAAATCTTTATCCCAAATTTCAATAATATTGATTGCCGAAGCCACTACAATATTTTTCGAAATGTTAGCAAAAACTGTTAAATCTTTCGGCACTAATAAGCGCCCATTAACATCAACTTCAATAATTTTTGCCCCTGCAGTAAATCTTCGAATAAAATCATTGTTCTTTTTCTTGAACTTATTAAGCTTATTCATTTTCTGCATTAACGCCTGCCATTCTTGCATTGGATACAACTCCAAACACTTCTGAAAAACCGATCTTCGCAAAACAAAACCATCGTCTAGCACCGACGCAAGCTGCTTTTTTATCGCAGCAGGCATCATAAGTCTGCCTTTGGCATCAACTTTACAATCGTATGTTCCTGTTAATAAGTCCAATAGTATTTCGCTATGGTTTAAACGTTTAAGATTCAAATATATTGAAAATTTTACCACATTTTACCACTTTACCCCACTTTGTTAACAAGTTTTTGACGAAATACATCCTACAATCGACGAGATCAATAAAAACGGTAAGCAAACTTGACTATTCTTTAATTAATTTTATAAGAAAAATCTTAATTCAAAACACTATTCTTGACGCAGAAAAATTATTCTTTTTTCAGAAGGAATTAAAACCTTTGAAATATCAATGAAATAACTATATTTGTTTCTCATGCAATGAATACTGATTAATGACGCATAGTTTAAAAAAAGAAGGTAATTACAGCTATATTGAAGCCGGAGAGGGTACACCAATTATTGTGCTACACGGATTAATGGGCGGATTGAGTAATTTTGATGCCGTAACTGATTTTTTTAGCCAAAAAGGATATAAAGTCCTGATCCCCGAACTCCCAATTTACAGCATGTCACTGCTTAAAACTAACGTAAAAAGCTTTGCCAAATACCTACACGAATTTATAATTTTTAAAGGTTATGATGAGGTTATTTTATTAGGAAATTCGCTTGGCGGACACATTGGCTTGTACCATACAAAAATGTTCCCCGACACTGTAAAAGGCTTAATAATAACCGGAAGCTCTGGCCTTTACGAAAGTGCTATGGGCGGAGGCTACCCAAAACGCAGCGATTACGAGGTGATTAAAAAGAAAGCACAAGATGTTTTTTACGATCCCGCAGTTGCCACCAAAGAAATTGTAGACGAAGTTTACGAAACCGTAAATAACCGTAATAAGCTAATAAAAACTTTAGCTATTGCCAAAAGTGCTATTAGGCATAATATGGCAAAAGATTTACCTAACATGAAAACGCCCACTTGTATTATTTGGGGTAAAAATGATAGCGTAACGCCACCTGAAGTTGCCGAAGAATTTAACGAACTTTTACCTGATTCTGAATTACATTGGATTGACAAATGTGGCCATGCAGCCATGATGGAACACCCTGATGAATTCAATAAAATCATGGATGCTTGGTTAGAAAAAAGACAATTCTAGACACTTTTCTAGCATAAAACATTCCCAACATTAAACACATTAAGATAGATGCATATTAAATCGGCCGAATTTGTAATGAGCAATTCCGAAGTTGAAAAATGCCCAAAAAGCAGACTGCCGGAGTACGCTTTTATTGGCAGAAGTAACGTAGGAAAATCGTCGTTGATTAATATGCTAACTAGCCGAAAAAGCTTAGCTAAAACATCTGGACGACCAGGGAAAACACAGCTTATTAATCACTTTTTAATTAATAAAAACTGGCACTTAGTAGATTTACCAGGTTATGGCTATGCTCGTGTTTCTAAGAGCTCTAAAAAGGTGTTTCAAAAATTTATCACTAATTATTTCGGACAACGAGAACAACTTGTTACAGCGTTTGTTTTAGTTGATATTCGACACACACCTCAACCTGTAGATTCTGACTTTATGATATGGCTTGGAGAAAACGGGATTCCTTTTTCTATCATCTTTACTAAAGCCGACAAACTAAGACCAAAAGCTATTCAAGATCACGTTAATGCCTACAAAGCTATTTTATTAGAAACCTGGGAAGAGATGCCTAACTATTTTATTACATCATCATCTAAAGACATAGGAAAAGACGAAGTTTTAGGCTATATCGATGATCTTAACGAAAATATGGACTTAGACAGCCGCCAATAACTTCACTTATAAGTTACGCCTCTTTTTTCTTTAGTTGACAGCCTTTTATTTTTATATTTGACTAAGATATGTGATGATTTATTATATCCTAATATAAACTGCAACACAACCGAAACCTAGAAAAAAGAAGAAAAATTCATTGAGATTTCCCAAACAGACACCCCAAAAAAAAGGGGTTTGACATACTTAAACTTATCGGAATTCAAGAAAACAATAAAAGCTTGTTGCGAAATATAATGTTGTAACGCAAACAAGAAAAACACTCTCGTCTTTTATAATTTTTCAAATCCTAAATCTAAAAAAAGAAATAAGTTTATTACTAGCTGAGTAGGATCCGGAAAAGCATCTAATTGTATATAGATTAGAACAACTGCTACGTTCACAGTTTTTAAAAATCACTATGTTGGACTTAGCTAAAGGTAGTTGAGTATTTGCTTACTTCAAGTTACAAAACAAACACAAGTTTAAAATCGCGAACGTATGAGAATTATTCTATCATTTGCCCTTTCAACTTTAACGCTGCTTTCTGATAACCAATATTTTTAACATATTCATTAGCGATATCATCATAAACAAGATAGCCTAAATTTTCATTAAAGTAAAGATTAAACAAAGCTGTTGCGCTATATGCTCCAACCATCGTAGCTCCCGCAAACACATTCACATCTCCGCTTTGGTTAGGCTGCGCAAAATCCGATTGATCTGTAAGCGTTGTACTAAAAGCATTATTTAAGCCTGCTTCAGGAGTCACAACATCTACATATTCGGTGGTTCTAAGTGCTAGCCTAATAGGATAGTTTCCAACATTTGTCCATGTAGAAATTCCCAGCCCACTATAACTAACATTTACCTGTGAATCAGGTATTTCAATTTCGATATTATTAAATACAATAGGCCGTTCTGTATCAACAATTATTCTATAAACTTTAGAGTCTGAATTATCGGAATTTGCAACTTTAAAATCTATCGTGTTTGGATAACTAAAATCAATAGATTCTTCTAAACTCACATTATAAGCATGAAAAGCTTCATTATTTATTCTATACTCAATACTAGCACCTTCAAATTCTATTATGGGCGATATATTAGAATAGTCTACAGCCGAAGGAAACAGACAAACAACTAAAGAATCTAACGGTTGCGTATGTGCTTTTATAACAGAAAACGTATGGTTGCTAGACAACATTTTAAAACTAGTTATAGCCAATTTTTCTGCAATAACCTCATTATCTTCCGATTTATCAGAATCATCATTAGAACTACATGATGATAAAAAAACCAGAGCAATAATTAAAAAACTAAACGCGTGATACTTTTTAATGTGTTTCATTCTATTAAAATTTGATTACATAAGTTAAGCCTACCGTTTTTCATAAACCATGCCAAAAACAACAAGATCTCAACCTTTAACATCTAACGCATCGCGTAACGCGTTACCTATAAGCATAAAAGCCATTACCAAACTCATTATACAAAGCCCTGGAATTAAAGCCAAATAAGGCTTCCCTAAAATGATATAATTGTAGTGATCTTTTATCATAGCACCCCAACTAGCCATTGGTGGTTGCGCACCAATACCCAAAAAGCTCAAACCACTTTCTATTAAAATAGCTGCGGCAAAGTTTGCTGCTGAAATTACAATTACCGGTGCCATAATATTCGGAAGGATATGTTTTGTGATTATTCTGTAATCACTAAAACCTAAAGCTCTTGCTGCTGTTACATATTGCATTTCTTTAGTGCTAATTATTTGCCCACGAACTACTCTAGCCACTTCCACCCACATGGTTAAACCGACAGCAATAAACACTTGCCAAAAACCTTTGCCTAATGCTAAAGTAATCGCTATTACCAAAAGCAGAGTAGGTATAGACCAGGTTACATTTATAATCCACATAATAACAGCATCTACCTTACCACCAAAATAGCCCGCAATACTCCCCATAAAAATGCCGATAACTAATGAAATAAACACCGCTACAAATCCAATAAAAAATGAAATCCTAGCACCTACTAGCACGCGACTCAACAAATCACGTCCATATTTATCAGTTCCAAAAAGGAATGATTTTTCTTTTATAAACGATACAGCATCACTATTTGGAAACCGACTTAACTCCATTGTTTTTTTCACACCTTCCAAACCATCCGAAGCATATTCAGTATAAATCAAAGTCTCACCATCTATATGATATTCTGAAATAGGAATTTCAGAATCTGTATTCTTCTTCCCAAAAAAGAGTTTATCAAACATATTCTGATTGACTTTCAACTCTGAGGGGATAGTAAGCATTGTTACTGTATAGCCTGGCCTTTTAGAATGAATTGATAAATGCATTTGGTTCGCATATTGAGAATTATCGGGTGCAAAGGCATATGCAAACACCGAAACAACACCAACAAAACCAATAAAGCATAAACTAAAAACACCCCAAAAATTCTTTTTAAATTTTTGGAGTGCTAATTGTTTTAGTGAGCTAGATTTTGAACTCATATATTTTATTTCTTCTAATTTTTAGCTTGAGCGTGTGTAGAAGCAACTTTTTCTATTGGAAAGTTTTTTAAATCTTCTAAAACATTTAAAGCTTCCTCGACATAAACATCTTGACTTAAGCTCTCATGCCAACGCACGCGCTTTTCTTTTAAATCTGTAGTATCCTTATCAAAAAGTGATTGCTCGTATTTTGTTGAGTTAAAAGTTAAATTAGTTTTATAATCTGAAATAGCATCAAAACGTTTTGCTTCTTCCTCATTTCTATCCAATTGCTCTTTATACTTTTCAAAATTTAATGAAAACTTAGTGTCATCTATTTTACTTTTCACCCATTTAGCATTTTCATCAATAAGCTTTAATTGAGCATTATTCGCCATACGCGCTTTACTATTTGCTACAATTGTATTATAATCGAAATAACCCGTCCAAGGCTTGTAATCGGCCGCATCAATTTCATCATAAGGTAACGGATTATCTTTATCCTTTTCACCTACATCAATATAACTAAAACGTCCTGGTACTTGCACATCACTTTTAACACCCTCTAACTGTACAGAACCACCATTAATTCTATAATATTTTTTAGTGGTTAACGCTATAGCTCCAAGATCTCCTCCTGTATTACTACGTAAAACATTATTTAAATCTATGACATTTTGAACGGTACCTTTACCATAAGTTTGTTTACTCCCTATAATAATAGCACGCTTATAATCTTGCATGGCCGCCGCCATAATCTCTGATGCTGAAGCTGAAATTTCGTTTACCAAAACAACCAAAGGTCCATCCCAAACAATAGACTTATCACTATCCTTTAAAACTTCTTTTGCTTGCCCTGTAGATCGTACCTGAACCACTGGTCCTTCTTCGATAAACAAACCTGCCATATCTACAACAGTTGGTAAAGATCCACCACCATTGTTACGCAAGTCTAATACCAAACCTTCAATACCCTCTTTTTTAAGACGTAAAATTTCTTCCTTTACATCTTTAGCTGCATTTATATTTTTATAATCCTGAAAATCAGCATAAAACGCAGGCAAATCAATCACTCCAAAACGACCACCTTCTTTTTCAACAACCGATGATTTCGCATAAGTTTCCATCAACTCTACCACATCTCTAGTAATAGTTACATCTTTAACCGTACCATCCATACTTTTAATAGTAAGCGTTACCTTAGTCCCTTTAGGCCCTTTGATATATTTAATAGCATCGTTAATACGCATACCAACAATATCTACAGCAACATCTTCATCTTCTTGTTTTACTTTTAAAATAACATCTTCAACTTCTAAAAGCTTACTTCTCCAAGCTGGCCCTCCAGAAATTAATTCTACAATTTTAATGTAATCCATTCTTTTTTGTAATCTCGCTCCAATACCTTCAAGTTTTCCTGACATACGTTGGTCGAAATTCTCTTTACCTCTTGGTGCTAAATAATATGTGTGCGGATCAAACTCTTCTACTATCGTATTTACGTAAACCGCAAACCAATCATCACGATCTAAATCATCAACACTATCATTAAAATAAATATCGATAGATTTTAAAGTCGCTTCACGAGCTTCTTTCTCGATAACTTTATCCGTTTTCATAACATACTTCGGATCTTTTTCCTTGGCACGTTTTTCTTCTTCGTAAATATCATCGTAATTAGAAAGTGTCGAAAACTTTAATTGCTGTCTCCAACGAGCTTTCATTTCTCTCCTATTCTTTACATAACCAGTATTTTCATAATCAGTATCAAAATCTTCATCAACAGTATAATCAAAAGGCTTCGCCAAGATATCGTGATAAATCTCTTTTGCTTCACTTATACGCTCTAAAACACGCTCGTGAACCAAATTAAAAAACGAAATATCTACCGATTTTAATTGATCGTCTAAACTTGTTCTATATTTTTCAAACTCTTTATAATCCGAAGCGTAAAAATATCTTTTTACAGGATCTACAATCTCTAAATAATCGGAAAACAACTCTTCCGAAAAGGCATCATCAAAAGCAATAGGATCAAAATGTCCGCGCTCAATAACAAAGGTTATAAGTTCTATTAGTTTTTTATCTTTATCTGGATTATCGAATTTTTTAGAAGTAAAACTACACGAGGCAAAAGCCAAAACCATTAACAACGATAGTACTTTAAAATTCTTTTTCATAATATTCTTCATCTTCTGTATTTCAAAATTCTTTAGGGAATTTTATATCATTTTACTAAAATAGAGAAAAAACTATGCCAACAATCGGTTTTTGCTACTAATTTTTTGTTAAACAGAAGAAATAAGACGTTTACCATCGAAATTATGTATTTTAGCATTATAATTTAAGAACAAATTATGTCGAAAAAACCCCTTATTTTAATTACGAATGATGACGGCATTACTGCTCCAGGAATTAGAGCTTTAATTGAAGTTATGGTTAATTTAGGCGATGTTTTTGTAGTAGCTCCTGATAGTCCGCAAAGTGGCATGGGGCACGCTATTACGTTAGACGCTATGCTTTTTGCTCAAAACGTAGAAATTAGTAAAGGGCCACAAAAAGAGTTTAGCTGTTCTGGAACACCTGCCGATTGCGTAAAAATAGCCATTAGAGAATTACTGCCACGAAAGCCAGACCTTTGTGTTTCGGGAATAAATCATGGATCTAACTCTGCCATAAACGTTATTTATTCTGGCACCATGAGTGCCGCTATTGAAGCAGGTATTGAAGGTATTCCGGCTATTGGTTTTTCTTTACTCGATTACGCATGGGATGCTAACTTTGAAGCTTCTAAACCTTACGTAAAAAAGGTTACCGAAAATGTACTAAAATCAGGCTTACCCAAAGGAGTTGTTCTAAATGTAAACATACCAAATGCTAAAAGTGGAGACATAAAAGGCATCAAAATTTGTAGACAAGCAAAATCGAATTGGGTAGAATCTTTCGATAAACGCAAAAATCCACAAGGGAAAGATTACTATTGGCTTTCGGGTAAATTTGTAAACTTAGACAACGGTGAAGACACTGACGAATGGGCGCTTGAAAACCACTATGTTTCTGTAGTTCCCGTACAGTTCGATTTAACCGCACACCACTTTATACAACAACTAAATACTTGGAATTTAAAATAGATGAAAAAAGAAATTTTTATAGGCATGCTCGTTGGATTAATAGCAAATGCTGTTGGCTTAATTTTAACCGCAACGCTACTTGGTAGAGGTGACGATTTTACAACTGTAATTAAAGCTGCAGCCGCAGAAGGCTTTTTAGGAAAACTAATTAGCTTAGGTGCGGTTTTAAACCTTATTAGTTTTTTTATTTTTATAAGAAGAAAAGAAGATTATCGCGCCAGAG
This sequence comes from Algibacter lectus, assembly GCF_900112395.1. Taxonomy (GTDB): domain Bacteria; phylum Bacteroidota; class Bacteroidia; order Flavobacteriales; family Flavobacteriaceae; genus Algibacter; species Algibacter lectus. Next base: position 188,608 of record NZ_FOLN01000008.1, on the reverse strand, counting down.
GTGTTTTATTAGTCACTGTTTTTATTGCTGTGTTTACGTTTCTTTTTAAAATGCTTTAGAAATTAAAATCACCCCAACTTAAAAGTTATAGCACATGAAATATTACATAATAGCAGGTGAAGCATCGGGAGATTTACATGGCTCAAACCTAATGAAAGCCTTGTTTCAAGAAGACCCAAATGCCGAGATTAGATTTTGGGGCGGCGACCTCATGCAATCCGTTGGCGGCACTTTAGTAACTCACTACAAGGAACGTGCTTTTATGGGGTTTATAGAGGTTATTATGAATCTTCGAAAAATATCTAAATTTATAAGCTTTTGTAAAGAAGATATTACTGACTATAAACCAGACGTTGTTATTTTTATTGATAATTCGGGCTTTAATTTACGCATTGCGAAATGGGCCAAAGCTGCCAATTTTAAAACACACTATTATATTTCACCACAAGTTTGGGCCTCTCGAGCAAGTCGTGTTAAAGATATAAAACACGATGTGGATGCCATGTATGTTATTCTTCCTTTTGTTGAGGATTTCTATAAAATGTACGATTACAACGTTCATTTTGTTGGCCACCCACTTATTGATGCTATTGCCAACCGTGAGCAAGTAAGCGAAAAAGCATTTAGAGAAACACACCAACTTAGCGACAAACCTATTATTGCCTTATTACCCGGAAGCCGAAAGCAAGAAATCACAAAAATGCTATCGGTAATGCTTAGTCTTGTTAACGATTTTAAAACCTACCAATTTGTAATTGCCGGGGCTCCCAGTCAGGATTACAGTTTCTATAAAACCTTTATTAAATCGGCTAACGTAAAATTTATTGATAATAAAACTTACGATTTGTTAAGTATTTCGACAGCAGCTTTAGTCACCTCAGGAACGGCTACACTAGAAACCGCATTATTTAAAGTACCACAAGTGGTGTGCTATAAAGGCAGCGCAATATCTTACCAAATTGCTAAACGCATTATTACATTAAAGTTTATATCCTTAGTCAATTTAGTCATGGACCGCGAAGTGGTAACAGAGCTTATTCAAGGGGATTTTAATAAAAAAAATCTTAAAAAAGAGTTAGAGCGTATCTTGGACAAAGAAGGCCGAAAAAAACTCTTTTTAGAGTATTATGAATTGGAAAAAGCCCTTGGCGGAAAAGGCGCTAGCGAAAAAACCGCAAAATTAATATACAACGCCATAAAAGGTTAATCTTTATATGAAAAAAATCATTTTTATACTCGCCCTATTCATTAGTTTTAGCAGCTGTAAATCTTCAAAACGATCTAAAAGAAGTTCAAATTCCTCTTCTAAAATAATAACAAAAAAATCGGATGCAAACGAAAATGGTCGAGTAGTTATTTCTTCCGAAGAAAAAAAATATACACCAAGAAACGCAAATAGCAGAAGAACCAAAGCCGACAACATTATTGAATATGCTGAAAGTTTTGAAGGCGTTCGATACAAATGGGGTGGCACTACAAAAGCAGGAATGGATTGTTCGGGCTTAATTTACGAATCGTTTAGAGCTTATGACGTTAATTTACCCAGAATTTCCCGAGACATGGCCAAGCGTGGCGATAAAATCAATTTAAAAGATGTTCATAAAGGCGATTTGTTATTCTTTAAAACCGGCAATAGAAGAAATGCAATTAACCATGTTGGACTTATTGTCTCTATAGAAAACAACGACATTGAGTTTATACACGCCACGAGCAGCAAAGGCGTAATGACTTCTTGGATAAACGAAACTTACTGGCATAAAGCTTTTTACGAAGCTCGTCGGATTTTATAAGATATTTTATATCTTAGTTTAATTATGAAAATCCTCAATTTTACCATAATTAAACTAACCATTTGCCTAGTGATAGGCATTTTAATTGGGTATTTTATTCCCATTCCAATAATGATGGCTATGTATTTTACACTAGCTGCATCATTACTGTTAGGCTTCACTTATTTTATATCTAGAAAACAGTTTTTTAAAACTATTTGGTTTGGGATTACTGCTTTTACCTTAATGATTTCGATTGGAATTCTCACTGTAAACATCCATAATCAACAAAATTTTAACAACCATTACAGCCAATATCTTTTAAATGAAGATGACTCTGCTCATGCTATCACTTTCAGAATTCGAGAAGTTTTAAAATCCAATACTTTTTACGACAAATATATTATTGATGTTTTACAAGTTGACACTAACCGAACCCAAGGAAAACTACTACTAAGCATAGCAAAAGACACTTTAAAACCGACACTTAACGTAGACGCTATATTCTCTACAAAGAACAATTTTAAAAGCTTAGGCTATCCGTTAAATCCTTTTCAATTTGATTACGAATCGTATTTAGAAAAGAAATACATTTATCACCAAGTCAGCTTAAAACCTACCGAGCTATTTTTAATTAGCGATAACACACATACGGTATTTGGATACGCAAATGCTACTCGACAATTTATTAATTCAAAATTAAAAAAATATCATTTTAAACCCGACGAACTCGCTGTAATTAATGCGCTTTTTCTGGGGCAAAGACAAGACCTCAGTGAAGACATTTATAGCGATTACAGAAATGCAGGAGCTATACATATATTGGCTATTTCAGGACTCCACATTGGAGTTATACTAATTCTCCTAAACTGGGTTTTAAAACCGATGGAACGCTTAAAATTTGGTAAACTTCAAAAAACAATTTTAATACTTATCATTCTATGGAGTTTTGCGGTAATTGCTGGCTTAACAGCATCGGTAACTCGAGCAGTAACCATGTTTAGTATTGTTGCCATTGCAAACAACTTAAAAAGGCCAACTAATATATACAACACTTTGGCTATTTCAATTTTCGTTATTTTATTACTGAAACCACTCTACATATTCGATGTTGGTTTTCAATTGAGCTATATGGCTGTATTTGCTATTGTCTACATAGACCCGATGATTTATAAATTATGGCAACCAAAAAACAAATTACTAGATATTTATTGGCATACTATTACTATAAGTATCGCGGCTCAATTTGGTATTGCTCCGCTTCTACTCTTTTATTTTCATCAATTCGCGGGACTATTCCTGTTATCCAGCATCATTATTATTCCGCCGTTAGCTATTATTTTAGGTCTAGGAATTGTTGTGATTCTAATGGCATCTCTAAATATATTACCTCCATTTTTAGCAGACTTTTTTAGATATATTATTAGCGGCATGAATTATATTATGAGTGTTATTTCTCAACAAGATTCATTTATCTTCAACGATATTCATTTTACCATCTGGCATGTATTAACGTCTTATCTTATGATTTTTTCAATAATACAAATCTGTAAAAATTATAAGTTTTCTATTTTAAAATGGGCGCTTTTAGCTGTAATTAGTTTTCAGTGTGCTCTTATTTACACAAATTTCAGAAAACCTTCTAATCAATTTGTGGTGTTTCATAAAAGTCGCTTTAGCATGATTAGCAACACGATGCAAAACAAATTAAGCGTAGCTCATGATTTAGATAGCATGGCCCTTTTAAAAAATTCAACTATAAAAACCTATACCGTAGGCCATTCTATTAACAACATTGAATACAATAAACTTCAATCTATTTATCTGTTGAAAAACAAAAAACTTTTAATTGTAGATAGCTTAAACACCTACCATGTCAAATCGTTTAATCCCGATTATGTTCTACTACGTCAATCACCCAAAATAAACCTAAATAGATTAATCGATTCTATTCACCCCAAATACATAATTGCAGATGGCAGCAATTATAAATCATACACCAAACAATGGAAAGCTATTTGTAAAAAACGAAAACTCCCTTTCCATGACACGCATGAAAAGGGAGCTTTTATAATTGAATATTAGAATCTATTCAGGACTACTATAACTACCCTTTAAATTCTGCTTTAAACGCATTGTAATACGTATTAAATTCATCTTGTGTTTTAATATTTTTGTGATCGTCGTTTTTAAACATTTTTAAATACAACTCTAATTGCGGAGGTGTTTGATATCCTCTTAACGGCGTAATAACCTCAGCTGTTTCATCAAAGAACAAAACTGTTGGATAGGCGTTTATTTGGAAATAGCGCGCTAATTCGTGCGCAGAATTACGCCTATTTGCTTTTGCCGGGTCGTAATTAGGGTTACCGTATGCTTTATCTTTATACGTTACCACATCATTTCCTTCTCCATTTAATTTAACAGCATAATAATGTTTATTTACATAGTCTGCTACTTCTTTATTTTGAAACGTATTTTTATCTAACATTTTACATGGCCCACACCAGTTGGTATAAATATCCATCATAATTTTTTTTGGCTCTTTCTTTTGAAGCGCTATAGCCTCATCTAAAGTTAACCAGTTAATTTCTTGTGCGCTTACGTAAACCGTAGTAATAAGCGTCAATAAAAACACGAATGTTATTTTTTTCATTGCAATTAATTTTAATGTATTCAGCTTCATATTTATTATTTAAAACTGTTAACCTGTTACAAAAGTAACAAAAGCCGTACCTAACTTACAAAAAACGCCCCTAAAAAAGGAGCGTTCTTATATATTTTAACATTTTATTTTATTATCGTACACCATGCATAAGCCTTTTAAGTAAAGGATTCAGCACTAATGAAATTAACGCAAATATTGCCGGAACAATAGTAAATATCAAGAAAAAACTACTTAGAGAATACTCTGCAGTAATCTTATCAATCATGCCTCCCATAGTTCCCGCTGCTTTTTGACCGATAGCAATGGCTAAATACCAAATACCGAACATAAACCCAATCATTCTACCCGGAACTAATTTACTTAAGTATGATAAACCTACCGGAGAAATACACAATTCTCCCATAGTATGTAACAGGTAAGCCAATATTAAGAACACCATACTAACCGATGCTGTTTTTGCGCCTTGCGGAATACCCAATGTACCAAAAACTAACACACCAAAACCTAAACCTAAAAGCAATAAACCAATACCATACTTTGTGGCTGCACTCGGGTTATATTTACTTTCCCACCATCTAGAAAATAATGGTGCTAATGTAATTATGAAAAATGAATTTAAAATACCAAACCAAGTTGCAGGTACTTCAGTAGCATCTTTACTGAATTCATTATTAATTTTATAATAAACAATATACCATAGAAACACAAAAGACAAGCTCAGAATTATATTTGACAATAAGATTTTCTTATATGTTTTTTTGAAAAGCAAAAGTAAAACATAAGTGATAATTGCTAATGGACCTACAGTTAATATTAAATCGATAACTTTAAAAATTGTTGCAGAACTACCAGTAAGGGCACGCTCTGTATAATCTCTAGCAAAAAGCGTCATAGAGCCTAAAGCTTGCTCGAAAGCTGCAAAGAATATTACTGTAAATACAGCAAAAACAGACACTGCAATAATTTTATCGCGCACAATTCTAGAATATCGAGAAATACGTGTTATTATTAAATATAAAAACAGAACTAACGCCGTTAAAACAGTAACACTAGAACCATCTAAACCTCCTAATTTGAAGTTTAACAAATTAACGTTTCCTATCTTAGAAATTGGATCGTTTAAAAGATATAAAAAGCCTCCTAGTGCAGATAAAATTATCAACACCTTATCTACAGAAGTAAAAGGATTTAACTTCTCAACATGCTCTGTTGCATCTTGTTCTTTAGGATTTCTTTCATTAATATTTTGAGGCAATTCTACTTCATGCACTTTAGATGGTTTTTCACCAATTTGTCCAAAAAAGTCTTTTGCTAACCAAAACTGAATTAGACCAAGTAACATAAAGATACCTGCCAGTCCAAAACCATAGCTCCAACCAATATTTTCTGCTAAATAACCACAAAGCATCATTCCGAAGAAAGCTCCAGCATTTACACCCATATAATAAATAGTATAAGCGCCATCTTTTTTAGACTCTTTGCCTTTGTACATTTCAGAAATCATAGAAGTCATATTAGGCTTAAAAAAACCTGTACCAACAATTAATAAAGCCAAACCTAAATACAAAGACCAAGGTGTTTCAAAAACCATAGATAAATGACCAAGCATCATGAAGAAGCAACCAATAATTACAGCCCATTTATAACCCGTAATTTTATCGGCGACCCAACCACCAATAATAGGGGTTAAATACAGCATAGAACCATAAGTTCCAATTAAAGCCAAAGCATGCTCACGAGGCCACTCCCAACCTGGATTAGTGCCAAGCATAGGTGCAGTTAAAAACAATACTAAAAGAATACGCATTCCGTAGAATGAAAAACGTTCCCACATTTCTGTAAAGAAAATAATAAACAAACCTGCAGGATGCCCTATTACTTTGTCTTTAAATAGATTTTCAATATCTGTATTCATAAAAAGAATATTTAATGGTTATAATGAAGAAAACCCTCAAAAGAGGGTTATGTACTTTTTAGTTTTCAGCTAATTCGAAACCTTCAGCTTCTTCGTTTTTTAAAACGCGTTCGCTTTCTTCCGCTCCATGAGTTAACCGTTTTAATGGCTTCAAAATTATTATAAATAATACACCAATAACTACAGTAAAAATTACAATTCCTGCAAAAATATTAAGCTCTCCAAATTCACTTGCAGATTCACCTATAACACCAGCGACTTTATTACCAAGACCAGTGGCAGCGAAATAAACTCCCATCATTAATGAAGCGTATTTAACAGGCGCTAATTTTGTTATAAAAGAAAGCGCAACTGGCGAAATACAAAGCTCTCCAATGGTATGAAATAAATAAGCTAACACTAACCAAATCATGCTAGACGTTCCAGATTTTTCAAACTCCATGGCTGCAAATACCATGAATAGAAAACCAAAGCCCATGATTATAATACCTGCTGCCATTTTAAATATAGAAGAAGCTTCTCTTCCTTTTAGTTTTCGTTTAGCCCAAATACCAGCTACAGTAGTTGCAAGAAGAATAATAAATCCGGCATTTAAACTTTGAAACATAACTGTTGGTATTTCCCAACCAAACAACACTCTATCCGTCTTAGTATCTGTATATAAATTAATTAACCCTCCGGCTTGCTCAAAAGCGCCCCAAAAGATAATTACCATAATGAATGATAGCAGTAACACAACAAAACGATCTTTATACACTTGCGTATCTAAATCTTTATAAATCATCATTAATAAAGACGCTATTGCTGTTAAAAACAAAAACAATAGACCATAACCCCAGCCCATAGCATACCAACCAAATAAAGATGCCGCTAATAATACACCTGCAAACATTAATTGTTTTGGAGAACTAAACAACTCAGAATACAACTGACCGTAAGACACCTCGTTTTTATCATTTGTGCTCGGTATAAAGTTACCGACCTGAGATAAATATTTTTGACCAGCGATATAGTTTATTAATCCAAGAACCATAACAACACCTGCTAACCCGAAACCAGCATGCCATCCCCATTTTGCAACAACACCACCAACAATCATAGTTGCTAAAAGCGACCCTAAGTTAATACCTATATAAAAAATACTAAATCCTTTATCACGTCTAATATCACCTGCCTTATACAAGCCACCAACCATAGTAGAAATGTTAGGTTTTAATAAACCAACACCTAGAATAACTAAACCTAAACCGGTATAAAATGCCCAAATATCAGTAAGTACTAAAACGGCATGACCAATACATAAAATAACGGCTCCATATAGGACGGCTTTTTTCTGACCAATCAATTTATCTGCAATCATTCCTCCTGGGATAGACATTACATAAACCAGCATAGTATACCAACCGTAAAGCGCTAAAGCTTCTTGGTCTGTCCAGGCTAAACCTGCACCTCTAGCATCTCCCGTAGTTTGCGTAGTCATATACAACACCAATAAGGCACGCATACCGTAGTATGAAAAGCGTTCCCACATTTCGGTTAAAAATAAAATATACAGTCCTATTGGTTGTCCAAATAACTCCTTTTGATGTGGTTGCAATGCCTTAGCTGCCATAAATTTGTTGTTAGTTAATTATGCTTTTATTATTTCTTGCTTATTTTATCACCTAGATTTTTATCTAAAAAGTTGGTCATTTTTGTATATAAATGCAACCTTGTATTACCACCATAAATACCATGGTTTTTATCTGGATAAATCCCCCAATCAAATTGTTTGTTTGCTTGCACTAAGGCTTCAACCAAACGCATTGTGTTTTGCACATGCACATTATCATCTCCAGAACCATGAATTAAAAGAAAATCTCCTTTAAGTTTTTCAACATGATTTATAGGCGAATTTTCATCATAACCACTTGAATTCTCTTGTGGTGTTGCCATGTAACGCTCTGTGTAAATAGAATCGTAAAAACGCCAGCTACTTACCGGCGCAACAGCTATTGCCATTTTAAAAACATCATTCCCTTTAAACAAACAGTTACTACTCATAAAGCCACCAAAGCTCCATCCCCAAATACCAATACGCTCGGCATCTATATAAGGTAAAGCCGCTAACTGCTTAGCCGCAGCAATTTGATCTTCAACTTCGTATTTCCCTAATTCATTTTGAGTTACTTTTTTAAAATCAGCACCTTTAAACCCAGTTCCTCGTCCGTCAACACAGGCTACAATATAGCCTTTTTGCGCCAATAATTGATACCAATAATCGTTAGAACTTATCCAACTATTTGCAACTTGTTGCGAACCTGGTCCAGAGTACTGAAACATTAATAACGGATACTGTTTTGAAGGATCAAAATCTGTAGGCTTAACCGTCCACATATTTAAATCGTTTCCGTTTATAGCAATTGTGCTAAATTCTTTGTTAGAAATTTTATATTCTGAAAGCGTTTTGGATAGCGCTTCATTATTTTTTATCAACTTAATCACCTTACCAGAAGAAGCACTGTTTAAAGTATATCTTGGTGGTGTTGAAGCGTTAGAAAATGTATTTATAAAATATGAAAAATCGGCACTAAAATCGGCCCCATTTGTTCCTTCATCTTGGGTTAGTCTTGTTTTGCTCCTACCGTTTAATTTAATAGAATAAACATCACGATTTATCGATCCATTTTCTACCGATTGATAAAAAATAGTTTTCGCTTTTTCATTAAAACCATAGTAATTGGTTACTTCCCAAGCTCCTTTAGTTATTTGGTTTATCAACTTACCATCTTTACTGTAGTGGTAAATGTGATTATAGCCATCCTTTTCGCTCGTCCAGATAAAACTATTATCTTTCAAAAACGTTAAATTATCGGTAACATCAACATAAGCTTTATCTTCTTCAATTAGCAATACACTAGTTTTATTCTCAGCAGCGTTATAAGCTAATAAGTCTAATTTATTTTGATGACGATTTAAAACCTGGGCACTTAAAACATCAGCGTTTTTAGTCCATTCAATTCTCGCTATATATTCAATCTTTTCTCCTAAATTAACTTTAGCTGTTTTTGTCGTTTTCAAGTTATAAACATGAAGTGACACATTAGAATTAGCTTCACCAGCTTTAGGATATTTAAACACTTCTTGTGTTTGGTACAGCCCCTTACCATAAACATCCATCGAGAATTCAGGCACGTTGGTTTCATCAAATCTAATGTATGCTATTTGAGTTCCATCGGCATTCCAATCGAAGGCGCGAACAAAGGCAAATTCTTCCTCGTAAACCCAATCTGTAATACCATTAATAATTTTATTTTTTACACCATCAAAGGTTATTTGAAAAGTTTCAGTTGTTACTAAATCCTTAATATATAAATTATTATTTCTGGCAAAAGCTACTTTATCTCCGTTAGGAGACAACGTTGGCTCTTGTATTTTTTCTTCAGAAATTAAAGTTAAACTTTTACTTTTTACATCGTAGATATAATAATGCCCAAGTACTGAATGACGGAAGATGGACTCCTCGTTTGTGGCTAATATAATTTGACTTTCATCCGCACTAAACGTGTAATCCGTAAAATAATCTACACTCGGTAAATCACTAGAACTAACCAAAGTATTTACCTTTTCTAAGGTTTTATAATCGTAGATATCTATAGAAGTACTTCGTGCTTCACGATTAAAATTTAAAACAGAATATTGCTGACCATTAGCCATAGAATGTAAAGCATCCAGCCTTTCAGTTCTAAATGTTCCGTTCCATATTTCTTCTAGAGTAACCTCTTTATTTTGAGCAGATAATACGGCTGTAAAAAAAAGACAAATTTGAAAGCTGAATCTTAGGTATTTCATTAAAATTGATGTTTATTTCTCATAATACCGGCAAGTTTAGTAAAAATACTTCAAAAAAACGATAATATTAACACATAAATAACTAGTAAAACTCAAGTTCACGATTAATTATAAGAAGAGTATTATCTTTACACCGTTAAATGAACAAATTATGAGTAAAACGATTGCTGGATTTTCAAAATTATCTAAATCTAAAAAAATTGACTGGATTGCAAATACCTATTTTGCCAATGCAGAAAACACGAAAGCTGTTTTAAAACAATACTGGAATGATAACGAAAAGCTACAGCAATTACATGATGAGTTTATAGAAAACACCATTAGTAATTATTATTTACCACTTGGTGTTGCTCCTAACTTTTTAATAAACGAAACGCTTTACGCCATACCAATGGCTATTGAAGAAAGCTCTGTTGTAGCCGCAGCAAGTAAAGCTGCAAAATTTTGGCTAGACAGAGGTGGTTTTAAAACTACTGTAATTTCTACTACAAAAATTGGACAAGTTCATTTTATGTTTCATGGTGATTATGAAAATCTAAAATCGTTTTTCGACACCGTAAAACAAAAATTAATTACCGAAGCTAAGCCACTTACCAAAAACATGGAAGCTCGTGGCGGTGGTATTCTAGATATTGAATTACGAGATAAAACAGCCGATATTGAAGGCTACTACCAACTACACGCCTCTTTTGAAACGCTAGATGCCATGGGTGCTAATTTTATAAATTCTTGTCTAGAGCAATTTGCAAAAACCTTTAAAAATGAGGCTTTATTATTTTCTGGTTTTTGTGAAGAAGAAAAGCATCTAGAAATAGTGATGAGCATCCTTTCTAACTACGTACCCGAATGTTTAGTGCGTGCCGAGGTAAGTTGTAAGGTGGAAGATTTAAGTGAAAATAAAGCCATTTCTGGTAAAGCTTTCGCTGAAAAATTTGTGAGAGCTGTAAATATTGCAGAAGTAGAACCTTATAGAGCCGTGACTCATAATAAAGGTATTATGAATGGTATTGATGCTGTTGTACTTGCCACCGGAAACGATTTTAGAGCTGTAGAGGCTGGCGTACATGCTTATGCTTCTAGAAACGGAAAATACAGTAGCTTATCGCACTCTAAAATTGAAAACGGCATATTTACCTTTTGGATGGAAATACCATTAGCTTTGGGTACCGTTGGCGGATTAACAGGCTTACACCCTTTGGTTAAATTAGCTTTAGAATTACTCCATAAACCATCGGCAAAAGAGTTGATGTCTATTGTAGCAGTTGCAGGATTAGCACAAAACTTCGCAGCATTGCGTTCGCTTACAACTACTGGTATTCAAAAAGGACACATGAAAATGCACCTTATGAATATTTTAAATCAGTTTGAAGCTAATGATGCAGAAAAAGTGATTCTAGTTGAACATTTTGCAAACAATCCTGTTAGCCATAGTGCTGTTGTAAATGCTATCAATAATTTAAGAAAGGAATAGACAGAAAGATTCCGTCTAGAGATTTCAATAAAAAGAAACCGCTTATTCTTTCAAGAAACGTAATGATTCTTCATTTTTAAAATTCAAAACATAAAAACCTCTATCTAAACTTTGAATATCAATTCGATCTTTACCACTAGAAACAACACCTTCCTGAACTCCTTGTCCTAGTACATTTAGAATACGGTATGTTTTAACTTCTTTTAAATTAGAAATAGAAATATAATTTTTAGCAGGCACCGGATATACGGATAATTTACACTCTACATTCGCTAAATTATTTACTGATAATGTAGACGACTCTAAAAACAAAGTAGATTCTTTTTGAATATTATAATCAGCTAGCGTACGTCCATCCTCTAAAGTCTGACCGTTGTATTTTAAAACTTGTTCATTTGGAGGTATACCTTCCTTATCTTGAATTTTTGCTTTTACATTATCAATTGTATCATTTGCTTCAACCTCTAAGGCTATAGTCTTACCATCACTAAGTTTAACAAAAATTTGCATCGCCATAACATTTAAAGACAAAAACAGAAATGCAATTAAAGTGTACTTTTTCTTCATAGATATATTTTTAATGGAAATTGTGATTTTTATTATTTCAATGAAGCCCATATTCTAGCCTCATGTAACAAAAAGGTGTTTTAAATCATACTTAAAAGCTTATCCATACTATCAAAAGTTTGGGTCGCTTCATCTTTTAATTGGTTATTATAATCGTGAGCTACGTAGCCAAAAACATCGAATCCACCAGCTTTTGCCGCACGAACTCCTGATATACTATCTTCAATTACAACACATTCTTCTGGCTTAAACCCCATAGTTTCGGCTGCCCATAAAAACACTGCTGGATCTGGTTTCCATTTTTGGATTTTATAGCAACTAAATATTTTATTTTCGAAGAAAGATAACAAACCGGTAAGCCCTAAATTAAGTTCTATTTTATCTTCTGGACCGCTAGACGCAACACAGAATGGCCTATTTATATTTTTCAGAACCCCCTTAACACCTTCAACGGGTTTCATATCTTTTTTAAAAGCTTCAAAACTGCGCTGTCTGTATTCACTCTCTAAAGAATCTGGTAATTCTTTTTGTGCTAATTCAGAAATCATACGTTTACAGGCATCGAAGAAACTTCCTTTAAAATGTTCCATTCCGTAAGCTAAATCAATATTCGCTCCATATTCATTTGCGATATCTACTAACACCTGTATGCTTAAAGGTTCACTATCCACCAAAACACCATCGCAATCGAAAATGACACATTTATATTGTTTCATAAAACTTTAATATTTAATAATTTCGAACTCGCTTCGTCTGTTAAGCTGGTGCTCATCTTCTGTACAATTTAGCATAGGGCACGGCACAATAGGCTCCATTTCTCCAAAACCTTTAAACGATAATCTACGAGCGTTAATATAACCTTCCAAAGCTATGTAATTTCTTGTAGATTCTGCACGACGCTCTGATAAAATTTGATTGTATTTTGCACTACCACGACTATCGGTATGTGCACTAATTTTTAAATATATATCAGGATAACGTTCTAATTTCGCAGATAATTCGTCTAATATTTTTTTAGAATCTGCTCTAATATTCCAAGTACCAAAATCGAAATAAATAGGTGCTAACTTAAAAAACAATTTACCATCTTTCTCTATAACCGGTGGTCCATCGACATCGGTAAGCAAAGCAAACCTCGTTGGATCTTCTTCTTTTAATTTCTTATCTATTTTCTTTTCTGTAATTATAGCATCCACAGGGTCTACAACTACAGGTGGTGGTGGCGGGATTTGCTTTAAATACAATACATGTTTTTGATCTTGTTTTTCTAGAACTTCTACTGGGAGTGTTTTTGCATAATACCCTTCACTTTCAGCTTTAAGCTCGTAATGATCTGCTAACAAATTCATGTTAAAAACAGAAGTATCATCTAAGGTATTGCTATAAATCTCTGCTTTTTTGCGGTTGCTTAAAAAAACTTGAGCGTTAGGAATATATTCTTTTGTAACAGCATCTCGAATTTCAAATGTATTGATATACTCTCTAATAAATATTGGCCCCGATTGTTTAAACTTGAAAATATTATCGTCTTTTTTATTTCTATTCGAAGCAAAAAAGCCTTCATTTTCGTTGTAATAATTTATTCCGAAATCATCGTATTGAGAATTGATTGGCACACCTAAATTTGTTGGCGCAGTAAATACATTATCCACCAACTCCGAAACAAAATTATCCAACATACCCAAACCTAAATGTCCGTTAGACGCAAAAAACAAATGTCCTTCTTCTGATATAAAAGGAAAATGCTCCCTATTCTCTGTATTTATTTCAGCTCCTAAGTTTACGGGCTCGCTAATTTCATCTTCACTTAAAGTAACGTAATACAAATCGAAACTTCCAAAACCCCCTTCTAAATTAGACGAGAAGTATAATTTGCTACCATCTGGACTTAAAGCTGGGTGCTGATATGAGAATCCGTTTTTATTAAACGCTAATTTCACTGGCTTCAACCATTTTCCATTCTCTTTTACCCATTTATAAATGTGAATATCATTGGTTTTGGCATCGTTAAATTCACGCTTACCATCTACAATATTGCTTCTTGAAATATATAAGGTATTACCATCTTTACTAAAACAGAAATTTCCTTCGTGATATTTAGAATTGATAATTTTCGGTAATGCTTTTGTATAGCCAACAGTATCAAGATCTTTGTTTACAGCAGTTACATAAATATCTAAAAATGGCTGATGCGTCCATTTATAAGTTTTTCCGAATAATTGATTTACATCTCTATCGGAAGTAAAATAAACACTATCCCCAAACTTTACCGCTCCAAAATCTGAAGCTTCAGAATTGAAATGCGCTTTTTCAATTTTATAATCTGGTGTTTTAAGTTTGAAAGCTTCAATGGTTTCGATAGATTCGGCAACATCTAACGTTGCAGAATTATTCTCTTTATACAATTTTAAATACACCAAAGCAACCTCATAATCTCCCAAGGCAGAAAGTATTTGATACAGCTTGAAGTTGTATTCATTGTTGTAGCTTTTATCCTTTTCGCCAAATCGACCTTTTACCAATTGCTTTAAATGTCGGGATGCTAATCGATACTGAAACGTATTGTAATAACATTCCGCTATATTTTCTAGATCTTTTTTATGACGTTCCTTTTCTAAGGCCGTTTCGTAATATTTTGCTGCGTTGATGTAATCTCCTTTTTCGAAAAAACGATCGCCTCTAGATTTTTGGCCAACGGCCAACTGAGACATAAAACAGATTGCAAAAATTAAAGTTATTTTCTTAATCATATTAGTAGAATCTTGGAGATGAATATTTTTTACTTAAACCTAATACATCAAACCTATAAAGCAAAACAAACTCGTGACTTCCATTGTTGTAACTTTTTAATTGGCTCGTATTAAAATCGTGCGAATAACCGATGCGTAAATCTGGTGTTATGTTGAAAACAGCCAAACCAGAAACAGCGTCTTGATATCGGTAAGACACCCCTAATTCGAATTTATTATCATAAAGAACATTTGCAGAAACATCAAAAGACAAAGGCGCTCCTCCAGCAAATTTCATAACAGTTGATGGTTTTATTTTAAACAAATCATTCAATTCATAAATGTAACCTGCAATTAAAAACCCATGAATACTGTTGTTGTATATCACACCATCATTAACACTTAAATCGGCAGGAATTAAATTTGGTGACGATAACCCGACGTAATAATTTTTATGAAATAAAAAGGCTCCTGCTCCAATATTTAAAACCGTTTTATTAGTGTTTCCAAAAGAAGGATCGGCAGACACATTACTACCAATAGCACTAAAATTTAAATGATCGAAGCCGGCTTTTAATCCAAAAGACAAATTAAGCTCTTTATTTAAATTAATTTTATAAGCTGCATCTACATTAAATACGTTTTCACTTGTATTTACATTTCCACCTATATTATCATTTAAATAATTAACGCTTAATTCTATTTTTTCATTCAACGGAATATTAGCAAAAACATTAGTTGTTTTTGGAGCCCCATCAATACCGACCCATTGTGTTCGATGCAAAGCACCAACTTCTACAAGGCTTGGCTCGTTTATCATATAAGCAGGATTCACCATGCTCATATTGTACATATATTGTGTGTACTGTGGTTCTTGTTGTGCAAAAACCGACAGATTACAAACTATAAATAGTATAAATAATTTTATCTTCATCAACTTATTTGCTTAAATAAAAATTCCCCTGAAAAGGTTTAGTCATCCCGTCTTTCGGATCGAAAACATAAAAATAAACTCCAGAAGACAATTGCTTCCCAAGTGTTCCTGAAACATTCGATTTACCAGAAAACAAAGGTGTACTTTTTGTACCTTTATATACGGTAACTCCATATCTATTGTGAATATTTAATTCGAAATTTGGATAGGTTTCTGGTAAATTACATAAATCGAAAACATCGTTTACATTGTCACCATTAACCGATATACCATCTTTAATACAACTTTCACAATTATCATCTCCAAAAGGTAGGATAGTAACCGTCATGACTATTTTGGGAGATTCGCAACCATTTTCATCTAAAGCAGCAACAAAATAGTCTTCGCCGTTTATCAAAACAGTTCCTAATGGCAACGGAGTTGTATCAATGGCTGTATCATACCAATTAAAATCATATCCATTATTCGCGACTAAGCTATTAACAGTTTCACCATCTACAGCACAAAAAGTTTGATTAGATGTTGTTGGCACCTCAACCTCAGAAATAGTAATTTCTATTAAGGCTGTATCTAAAAGACATGACGCATGCCCTTGAATTTCGTATCGAAAATTATAAACTCCTGCCACTAATTGAGAAACATCTAATAAACTCCCTATAGGTGAATTACCATTATCTACATCTATAAAAACACCTCCGCTATTCGCTGTATCATCTAGGTAATCTATTAAATCGATTTCCAAGTCAGATCGGCACACATCATAAGCAACATCCTCTCCTGCACTTGGGCTTTTATAAAGGGTTACCGTAATAGTTGCTTCACTACCAGAGCACATTGTTGTTCCTGCAGGTGTTACATTATCCGGAACGGTATAAGTATAAACTCCACCATCTGCCGTTGTTGGATCAAATTCAGCTTTATAATCGGTTGTAACAAATCCGTTTGGCCCTGTCCAAGTTCCTGTTCCGCTAGGGTTTCCTTCTAATTCATCAAACAAATCAAAAACACCATTGTTATCACAAACATCTAATAGTGTATCAACACCAGCAGTATATTCTTCATAAACTGTAAACGATAAATTTGCACTAGCCACACAACCTTTATCTGTTAAGGTTGAATATGTAAAATCGAACAACTGGCTACCCTTTACTTCTGGCAACTCGTAGGTTGTTGGATTTGTAATAGTTTCTCCAGAAATATTATCAACCCATGTTCCTAAAGGTCCTTGGTAAATTGGATCGTCAATACTATTAGTGTTCAAACGAGAAAATAGATTTAAAGGACTTGCTATTAACGGATCGTTTTCGCAAAACTCCATCCCCACAGTATCTTCACCTGCATAATTTTTCGGTAATAAAATAATAGTAACATTAGCGAATTGTGGATCGCATGGCGATGTACCACTAGTTCCACAAGCATTGCACAAACTAGAAACATAGTACCTAAAAACGTAGGTACCGGCATTAGCTTGAGTAAGTGTATTTAAATCGATATATCCAGAATCGGTATCTATTCTAATATCTGAAGGTCCCGAAACAAAACTCCAAGAACTACAGCTGGATGCTTCCGCATAATCATACAATATCCCGTTTTCGGTTGTAAAAATTAATTCATTGTATAAACTTATACCTGCCGGCTTATTATCATCTAAGCACACTTCTAGAGGCTCAACTTGATAAAAAGGTTTTATAGGTTCGTAAATTCTAAATACTACTTCCGATTCTTTACTTGGGCAATCGGTTAAAGAAGATCTTGCTTCTACCGAATACGTATACGTAAATTCTCTACAACCAAAATTAGAAGTACTACTTTTTAAATTATCATAAACCTCTCTAATATTGATATTAGAATCTGCTGGGTTTGAAATTTGGTTTGTAGGATCAAAAGCAGATTTCCATGTACCTTCTACATCTTCACCTACAAGGAATCTATCATCGGTTAAATCAATATCTGCATCCCATATTCCAGATAATATATCACTTTCACAAATATCATAAGTTGAAGGTTCCCCAGAAAGTACATCACGAATAACTTCTACTTTAAAATAAGATACTTTTTCAGAATCGCATGGCGACACACCATAAACGGTATATTTAAATTCGAAAACATCAAACTCTACTAGATCTCCGTAAGGCTCATAAGGAATTTCGGCATTAAACTTACCTTCAACACTTAAGCCTTTAAAATTACTTGGGTCTCCCATATTCCCTACAAACTCCCAAACACCATTTTTGTGAGGTGATGGTTGCGACTCGAAAACTTGAAATAAATCGAAACCAGCTAATACTGCTTGACATACCGTAACATTAGCATCGTTAACTCCTGCGGGCGGCAAAGGTTTACCTTCAAAAGGGCCGAGAACAATATTTAATCGTGTTTTTATTCCATCGGGACACGCACTAGACGTATCGATTAATTGAAACTGGTACGAATCGACATCAATCGAAGCATCTTTTAAATCCCATAAATATAAATCACCAGTAGATACATCTAGGGAGAAATTATAATTTGGATCGAACCAAGTACCCGAAGCCGATGTTATTGGCGTTGAAACTCCAGGAAGAGCATTATAAACGTCGTATAAATTAATTATTCCGTCGGGCGTTCCGTCAGCATCCTTATCAACGATTGTCATGTCACAAACATTATAAGTTACTACTTCATCGCATTGCGCATGTACTTTTGCAAAACAAGATATTAGAAGAGCAAAAGCCAAAAAGAGGACTTTTTTCAATTGAGTTAATTTAGGTTTTAAGCAAAGTATTATTTCCAATGCATGAGCAAAGGTGTAGAAAATAAAAACCTACAACTAAAAAATGAAGGAAAAAGTTAAAATTTAACGCATAATATCTATGATTTATGCATTTTAACGATTAAATTTTACAAAATCGTCTGAAAATTTAACATAAATATCTAAAAAAAATCACTTTTTAAACACAAAACAGATTATCGGATTTTCCATTTTCTTTCCTAAACCATCTTTAACCTATCTAAATTTACTCACTTAAACCTCCTAAACAGTTTAACGCATTGAATAGATTTATTAGAATTACACTACCTGAAAGACTTTCCTTCCACCAAAACATTTTAACATAATTCACAATTTAATAAAAACAAACTCTAAAGCGTATTTACATTACGGCGTAGAATTAGAAACCTGTAACATTTTACCGTTATAATACTTATTTCCGTTAAGTGAGAAATCGAAAATATATTGAGCCATTTCTAAAGCTGTAGTTGGTGCTTGATAACCAGGAAAAGCTTCTTCCAGCATTTCGGTTTGCACAGCTCCTAATGCCAATACATTAAAAGCAATACCAGATTCTTTATATTCTTCTGCTAAGAGCTCTGTAAGCGTAATTACGGCTGCTTTACTAGAACTATAAGCTGCTAAGCCAGGAAACTTCATACTACCTTGCACACCTCCCATAGAGCTAATAGTAACCACGTGGCTTGAAGCCTGCATAAACGGAAGTACTTTTCTAGTTATTTCAGCAACACCAAAAACATTTGTTTTATAAACCGCTTCAAAATCTGCCATTGTTATTTCTGAAAATGGTTTGTTTAGTAAAGCTCCAGCGTTATTAATTAACACATCAACTTGTTTCCAATTTTCAGAAATAAAAGTTTCAACTTTCACATAAGCCTTTTCGTCATTTAAATCGAAAGAAAAACAAGTAACGTTTTCTAAATTCAAATTACTAATAGTTTTTTCATTCCGCGAAAGCGCCAATACATTATGCCCTTCGTTTGCAAAAAGCTGTACCAACTCAAAACCAATACCTCTACTTGTTCCTGTAACAATTATATTTTTACTCATTGGTAAGTTTTATTTCTTTAGTTGAAGCATTTATCATCCCCTCTAGAGCAGGAATCATTTTATTTATAAAGTTCGTCATGTGTTTAAAATCCATGTTTTCAGTTTCGTCATCCACATGATGATAAAAATCAAAATTTGTAAAATCGAAGGTTGAAATGGCTTGCGCCGGAATTTGAAAAGATTTGTAGAATGGATAGTTATCTGAACGTTTAAACAAATTAAATTCTTTGGCCTTTGGCAGAAACCCTATAATTTCAGCATTAGCGTAACTGTTTAATTTTTCAGCCATATTCGATTCTTTAAAACCGGTAACATAAGCCATCATTTCTCCTTCCGCTCTAGGAACTCCAATCATCTCGAAATTAATCATGGTATATACATTTAAACTATCGCTTTTTAAACGCTCAGCTAAATGCCCAGAACCTTTTAAGCCCATTTCTTCTGCAGCATAAAGCGTAAACAAAACACTACGCTTATTAGTTTTAGTTTCAGAAAAATATTTTGCCCATTCCATAACAGCTACCGTACCCGAAGCATCATCGTTAGCTCCATTTGCAATAAAATCGCCATTAACTTCTTTTGCCGTACCAATATGATCGTAATGCGCACCTAAAATCACAAATTCATCTTTTAAAACAGGATCATTACCTTCAATATAACCTACCACATTATAACCTATGATATCTTTTACATTAAAGGTATCTCTATAAGTTTCAAAATAAGGTTTTATATTATTTTCACTAAAGAAGTTCTCTATAAAAACTGCCGCTTTTTCTATACCAATACTTCCTGTACTCCGGCCTTCCAAAACATCGGATGCTAAATACTCTAAACTTGTTTTAATAGATTTTTCTTCTATTTTATTTTGAGCAGCACAGCTAAAAACAAACATTACTAAACTAAGACTTAATATATTTTTCATATTTCGATTTAAAAATTAAAGATAAAAAAAACCTGCTTCAATAATATGAAACAGGTCTTTATATTTAGATTTTTAAAAATCTGGTTACACTAACATAGTTACCGGGTTTTCAATATATCCTTTTAATGTTTGAAGGAATAAAGCACCTGTAGCACCATCAACCGTTCTATGATCGCATGCTAATGATAACTTCATGGTATGTCCAACAACAATTTGTCCGTTTTTAACCACTGGCTTTTCAACAATATTTCCAACAGAAAGAATTGCAGAGTTTGGCTGATTGATAATCGATGTAAATGTATCGATACCAAACATACCCAAGTTAGATACAGTGAATGTACTACCTTGCATTTCATCTGGAGTTAATTTTTTGTTTTTAGCCTTACCTGCAAGCTCTCTAACCGCAGCACCAATTTGTGGTAACGACTGCTCGTTTGCAAACTTAACAACCGGTACAACTAAACCATCTGGAACTGCTACTGCAACACCAATATGTACGTGATTATTCAATCTCATTTTATCTGCAAACCATTGAGAGTTTACTTGAGGATGTTGTTTTAACGCTAAAGCACAAGCTTTAACGACAATATCGTTATAAGATATTTTAGTATCAGGAATTGAGTTAAACTGCGTTCGGAAAGACATAGCGTTTTCCATATCGAACTCCACACTTAAATAATAATGTGGTGCAGAAAACTTAGAGTTTGTTAACGCTTTAGCAATTGCTTTACGCATTTGAGAATTATCAACCTCATCAAAATCTTCTTGACCAGAAGGTACAAATTTACCCGCTGCCGCCGCAGAAGTTGCTGGCTCGTAATTTTCTATATCACGTTTTACAATGCGTCCGTTTTCTCCAGACCCTTGTATTTTTGTTAAGTTAATACCTTTATCTTCAGCTAACTTTTTTGCTAATGGAGATACATGTACACGCCCATCTGCCGTTACTGGCGTTGGAGCAGGTGCACTTGTTTTAGGTTTAGAAGGAGTAGCTGGTGCAGGAGCACTCTTTGGTGCTTCTTTTTTAGCTTCAGTTTTTGGAGCGTCTACTTTAGCAGCCGGTACAGCCGTACTAAAACTAGAAGCAACTCCAGAAACATCTGTTCCTGCAGGGCCAATAATAGCTAAAAGCTCATCTACTTTTGCAGAATCGCCTTCTTGTAGACCTACATATAATAAAGTACCAGATTGGAATGATTCAAATTCCATTGTTGCTTTATCCGTTTCAATTTCAGCTAAAATATCGCCTTCTTCAACGCTATCACCTACTTTTTTCAACCAAGTTGCAACAGTACCTTCTTCCATGGTATCACTTAAACGTGGCATGGTAACAACTATAACACCTTCTGGCAATTCTGCCGATGCTGGCGCTTCGTCTTTAGTTTCTTCTACTGCTGGAGCAGCTTCCTCTGTTTTTTCTTCAGTCGCTTCCGCTGAAGCATCACCACCGCTTAAAAGCGCCGAAATATCTTCACCTTCGTCACCAATAATAGCTAAAAGCTCATCTACTTTAGTAGTTTCACCTTCTTGAACACCAATATGAAGTAAAGTACCTTCATTGAAAGACTCAAACTCCATTGTGGCTTTATCAGTTTCAATTTCGGCTAAAATATCGCCTTCTTCAATTTTATCTCCTACTTTTTTCAACCAAGCTGCAACGGTACCTTCTTCCATGGTATCGCTTAAACGAGGCATATTTACTACTATTGCCATAGCTTATATTTTGTGTTGTATAAATGGATAATCTTCTTGTTCGTATACCATATCGTAAAGCTGTTGCTTTTCTGGATATGGAGATTCGTCTGCAAATTTTTCACATTCTGCAACACGATCTTTAACACGCTTATCGATTATTTTAATATCGTCTTCCGTAGCATATTTGTTTTCAAGAATAACATCTTTTACTTGCGTAATTGGATCTATTTTCTTGTACTCCTTTACTTCGTCTTTTGTTCTGTAATGTTGCGCATCACTCATTGAGTGCCCTCTGTAACGGTAAGTTTTCAACTCTAAGAAAGTTGGACCATCACCACGACGACCTCTTTGAATAGCTTCATCAAAAGCTTCAGCAACTTTAATTGGGTTCATACCATCTACAGGCCCGCAAGGCATGTCATAACCTAAACCTAATTTCCAGATATCAGTATGATTCGCTGTTCTTTCTACTGAAGTTCCCATAGCATAACCGTTGTTTTCACAAACAAATACCACTGGTAATTTCCAAAGCATTGCTAAGTTGAATGCTTCGTGAAGAGAACCTTGTCTTGCAGCACCATCACCAAAACAACATAAAGTTACAGCATCGCTACCATGATACTTATCGCCAAATGCAATACCTGCTCCTAAAGGAATTTGACCACCAACAATACCGTGACCACCATAAAAACGAAATTCTTTAGAAAAAATATGCATAGAACCTCCCATACCTTGAGACGTTCCCGTTACTTTTCCATATAATTCTGCCATAACACGTTTAGGATCTACTCCCATACCAATAGGTTGAACGTGATTACGATAAGCAGTTATCATTTTATCTTTAGTCAAATCCATAGCGTGCAAAGCACCTGCTAAAACAGCTTCTTGACCATTGTATAAGTGAAGAAATCCTCTTACTTTTTGTTGAATGTAAACGGCAGCTAGCTTGTCTTCAAACTTTCTCCAGAATAACATGTCTTCATACCATTTGAGGTAAACCTCTTTTGTGATTTTTTGCATCGACTAGTATTAATGTTTTTATTTCGCGAAAGACAAAAGTAACACATTGCAAGTAATTGTAAAAACCCATTGCCCTTAAAGTGAAAAAAATATTAAAAAAACTTAATTTGAGAACGCCTTTAAATTATCTTCAAATAATTTGAACGAATACTGATTTTTTAAAAATCTAAAGTGCTGATTTATCAAAACCTAAAGGCAATAAATTAGCCAATGAATTCGACTTAGCCACTTTACCTGTTTCGCCCATAAAATAAATCTCTATTGGGCTATCTTGTTTTACCTCATATTCGGCAATAGATTGACGACAAGCTCCACATGGCGGAATTGGTGATAACGTTGTTTTTACTTTTGAACCCGCCGTTATAGCCATACGTACAATTTTTGCTTCTGGATATTTTGCTCCTGCATAATATATTGCTGTACGCTCAGCACACAAACCTGACGGATATGATGCGTTTTCCTGATTACTACCTGTAATTATTTCATTATTATCCAAAAGTATGGCAGTGCCCACATGAAATTTAGAATATGGCGCATAAGCTTTATCTCGAGCTTCTATAGCTTTTGCCATTAATGCAACAACATCATCAGGTGTTTCATTTAAATCATCATAAACGTATAAGGTGGATTCTATCTTTACTTCTTTCATATGTTTTTTTATTAGTATAACTAGCTTTTCAATTTTAGAAGCTTTAAAAAGTTGTTTTAAATTTCATCTTAAATATTGAAAAATCTAAAGTTTTGAACGCAACAATGTAAGCTAAAAGTTGATATCTACAACTAAAGCCGTTATTTTTTTTCAATTTACACCGCTACTTTGTGACGTAAAAAGAAATTAAAAATTTCGAATATGCGTGAAAAACTATTTTTTAATCTCTAATTTCTCAGCAAAATAATCACAGAAATCCTTCATGGTTGCTGTCATTTTTTCATCTTGCGTAGCACGATTAAATGTGTTACTCATAGCCACAAGTGTTTGATGAAAAAAGACTTTCATCTCATCTACAGGCATATCTTTTGTCCAAAGGTCAATACGTAAACTTTCTTGGGTTTTAGAATCCCAAACCGATAGCATCATGGCTTTAGCTTCAGCATTTGAAATACCTCCATCTTGGGCTGTCCAATGTAATTTTTCTGGAACTCGATTTTCATCTAACTCCACATTTAATTCAATTTTAGATTTTATATTAGCCATTACTTTTTTTTTGGTTTAAATTTTGATTTATTAAAGAGTTCTTCGGCATTCATAATCAACATATCTTTAAAAGATGTGTCGTTGTTATCCATGTATGCTCTCACTATTTGCCAACCTATGTACTGCCCGATCTTCCCGGGAGATTCGCCATCTATGCCTTCTAAATAAAATTTAGAAAATGGAGCTGGGTTTATAAAACGGTTAGGTAATTTAGAATTTGTACTGTATAATAATTCACGTTCTACAAAATATTGCCAAACAGAACTTTCGTTATTTTTAACCCAAGTTAACTCGTCTTGAGTGTAGCTTATTCGTTCGTTTTCTAACTTAAAAGGAATAACCTGATCTTTAAAATATAGAATTTTACCAAAATAGATCATTTCATCTAAAAGTGTTTTTCTTTCCGGTTGAAAAACATGTTTCTTAGCATATTCTTCAGCAACATCTACAACAATCTGTTCTTTCCTTAAATCTTCCGAAATGTATTTTGGAATACTTTGATAAAAATAATGATCTTTCCCTAAGTAGGCATCTAGAGCCACCAAAACAATAGTATCGGTAACAATTACTCGGTTTCTATAATCTACATTACTAGTTGTAGTTATAACTCGTGGCGTATTAAATTCAGGAAAATAATAATGAATATAACTTAGCAATTCCTCTAGATCTTCTTCCGTGTTTTGATAATTGACAAACACCTTATCAACCTCACCACTTAACTCCTGTTGCAAAGTATCGTTCACTTTTTCTATCCAAATAGAATCTGGTATAGCTGCCGGAAACATGAACGGATAAGCCTTTTTTAATTTAGGCAATTCTTCGAGATTAGTTTGTGCAAAAAACTGATCGAAGCGTTCTACAGAAATATCTATCTTGTTGTTCTCCAATGCCAATTCTACATCACTTTTCTTTTTACAAGAAAAAACACAAATAGCAACAAGGATTATTAATGACAGTTGTTTCATACTAAAACTTAAACGTTTTAAATTTTTATTAATTGAGTGATTACAGTATTTTTGTTGGCAAAGGTAGTATTCTTATATCAAAACTCTTCTAAAATGCAAACAGAAAAAGTAGTAGATTATATTGTAAATTGGTTAAAAGATTATGCAACAAAAGCTGGAGTAAACGGTTTTGTAATAGGTGTTTCTGGCGGAATAGACTCGGCAGTTGCCTCGACATTATGCGCCAAAACTGGATTAAACGTTTTATGTATTGAAATGCCAATACACCAAGCCGAAAGCCACGTTACTCGTGCACAAGAACATATTGCACAACTTTCTAAACGCTTTGATAATGTTAGCGATACAAGAACCGATTTAACGCCAGTATTTGAGTCTTTTAAATCTGAATTGTTTTTCGACGGAGATAAAGCTACAGTCGATATGGCACTAGCCAATACGAGAGCACGTTTACGCATGACCACTTTATACTATTATGCCGGACTTTATAAACTATTAGTTGCAGGAACAGGTAATAAAGTTGAAGATTTTGGTGTTGGTTTTTACACAAAATACGGCGATGGAGGTGTAGATTTAAGTCCAATCGCAGATTTATTAAAATCTCAAGTTTACGAAATTGGTGAGTTTTTAGAAGTTCCAGAATCTATTATGAAAGCTGCTCCTAGCGACGGGCTTTTTGGAGATACAAGAAGTGATGAAGATCAAATTGGAGCCTCGTATCCCGAGTTAGAATGGGCAATGTCCATGGATGAAGCTGGCAAAACAGCTGCAGAATTTTCTGGACGCGAGCTTGAAGTTTTTAAAATTTACAAAAGATTTAATTCTAGTAATAAACACAAAATGATTGCCATCCCAATCTGTGATATTCCTGATAATTTGATGTAATTTTTGTAAAATACGTAAAAAACTCATACTTTAGCCCCCGAGCTTTTTTCTTTCAAGTAGTATATTCTCTCAACCCTTTACAATGAAAGCTCGGAAAATTATGATAAAATTATTAATAGCAGACAACCATCCTATTACTAGGAAGGGACTAGAGGTGCTTTTTTCTGCCTCACCAAACATCGAAATTGTTGGAAGTTTACAAGATGGAAATGACATCTTAGATTTCATTAGAAAAAACGAAGTGGACATTATTTTAACTGAAGCTGATTTCCCTAAGCTTAATGGTTTAACCCTTTTACGTTATTTAAAAAATGATTTCCCCGACATTAAAACCGTGATTTTTAGCGGTGAACCTGAAGAAGTTTATGCTATAAATGCTATTAAAGCAGGAGCTTCTGGATTTATCCATAAATCTGTAAATGTGATTACTATCAACGAAGCTATTTTAAAAGTTTACGATGGTGGTATTTATTTAAGTAATGACCTAACCCAACAACTAGCGTTTGGGAACAGAGTGAATAAAGGCTCTGGAACGTTTTACAAAAAGTTATCCACTAGAGAAGCTGAAGTTTTAAAGCTTTTAACTATCGGTAGAAAAAACAAAGAAATCTCTAAAGAATTAGACATTAACGAAAAAACAGTAAGTACTTACAAAGCGCGTTTAATGCGTAAGCTTAAAGTAACAAACCTTATTGATTTAGTTAACCAAGCGAAACTAGCAGAACACCTATAGTACGCGGTTTAATTTTCGAGATAACAACATTTTAAGACCCGAATAGTCTCTTACTTCTTCTAGTATGTTTCTATTCGAGTCTTTTTTATTTTGCAACGTTTCTTGTTGAAACTCTTTTACTTTTTGATCTATTAAAAAGCAACGCAAATTAAGTATGGTCTCGCTTACTAGTTGTGCTATACTCATTTTTTTCTCCTTCGGAAAAATATTCATTCTATTCCAATCGTCTAGCGCATAGCGATCATCATCCATTAAAATAGTAGTAATTTCGCTAGACATATCTGTACTTACGGTATTGATGAAGGTCTTTAACTCAAACTTCGTATCCTGATTTAATCTATCAATAATGGTGTAATAAAGCTCCTTAAATTGTGTATTTGTAAACTCCATTTCATCATCCTGCAAATCTAAAAACACCTTTTCGAATACTTTTGCCTCATGCACAACAGGTTCTAAAACCAAATCGCCTTTTTCATTTTCTTTCAAAACTAAATCTTCAAACTCCTCTACCTCATTACCATAAAGCAGAAGCACTTCAATAATCTTTCGTTCTAAAAGATACTGAACATCTACTTTTTTTACAGGCTCTTTATTTGTAATCACCTCAAACGGATAATTATCCGGAGGACCTTCTCTTGGGTCTTGATTTGGATCCATATTCGGATCCATGTTATAATTCTGTTTATTAGTTGCTGGCTTCGAGCTATTATCTTTGGCTGTTTTACTATTAATTTGCGCAAGTGTGCTGAATAATACAGATTCACTCATATCCATGATACGCGCACATTCTTGAATGTAAATTTCCTTCTTTATCTGGTCTGGAATTTTAGAAATACTATTTACAATATCTCTAACCGTATCTGCTTTTTTAATCGGATCGTTTTTAGATTCTTCGAATAAAATAGATGCTTTAAATTGAATAAAATCTTTAGCATTTTCAGTTAAATATGTAGAAACTTCCTCTAATGTATTTTGTTTTGCAAAACTATCAGGATCTTCACCTTCTGGGAAGGTACACACCTTAACGTTCATGCCTTGCTCTAAAATTAAATCGATACCACGTAGCGACGCTCGCATACCTGCTGCATCCCCATCAAAAAGGACCGTAATATTTTTGGTAAGCCTATTTATTAATCTAATTTGATCTGGTGTTAATGCCGTACCAGAAGATGCCACAACATTTGTTATACCTGTTTGATGAAACTGAATCACATCGGTATAACCCTCAACCAAATAACAGTTATCTTCTTTTGCAATACTTTGCTTAGCATGATAAATACCATACAACACCTTACTTTTATGGTAGATATCACTTTCTGGCGAATTCATATACTTCGCTGCTTTTTTATCAAGCACCAAAATACGACCACCAAAACCTAACACACGGCCACTCATACTTTTTATAGGAAACAACACACGACCTTTAAAACGATCGAAACGCTTATCTCCTTTAACAATGGTTAACCCTGTTTTTGCTAAATAATCGATATTATAGCCTTGTTTCAAAGCCTCATCGGTAAAACCTTGCCATTCGTTTAGCGAATATCCTAAATCGAATTTTTTAATAGTTTCTTCTGTAAAACCGCGCTCTTTAAAATAACTTAAACCAATAGATTTTCCTTGGTCT
This sequence comes from Algibacter lectus, assembly GCF_900112395.1. Lineage (GTDB taxonomy): Bacteria > Bacteroidota > Bacteroidia > Flavobacteriales > Flavobacteriaceae > Algibacter > Algibacter lectus. Next base: position 159,865 of record NZ_FOLN01000008.1, on the reverse strand, counting down.
GTTTTATGAAGAATTTTCTGAAAGTAGGTGTTTGCGAATTCACTAACCAAATACAAACTTTCACGCTCATTAGCCTGCTCTTTTTGTTCATTAGATTGCTCGGTTTCTTCTATTTCGATATTATATTTTTTTGCTAAATATTTTATCGCTTCCGGATAAGTAAAATGCTCATGCTCCATTAAAAAAGACACAGATGTACCGCCTTTTCCTGTTGAAAAATCTTTCCAGATTTGCTTCACTGGCGATACCACAAAACTTGGCGAGCGCTCGTCACTAAAAGGGCTTAACCCTTTAAAATTACTTCCTGCTTTTTTTAAGTTTACAAAATCGCCAATAACCTCCTCTACTCGGGCGGTTTCAAATACTAAATCTATGGATGCTGGTGATATCAAATTTAATTTTTTAAAGTAAAAACAATTTATTATTTAAATAATCGCGATTCTTTTTAAACAAATTCAGCTTCAAAAAGAGCTTTAAAATGTTTTAGTAATTTCTCTTTTAACTCAACCTCATCAACTGTTTTTTGAGCCAACTCTACATTAAGTGATGTCACTGCTTTACCGCGAATACCGCATGGTATAATATTATCAAAATATCCCAAATTAGCATTTACATTTAATGCAAATCCATGCATAGTAACCCAACGACTTGCGCGCACACCCATAGCGCATATTTTTCGAGCAAAAGGTGTTCCAACATCAAGCCAAACTCCTGTTTCACCTGGGCTTCTTTCTGCCTTTAAACCATATTCTGCTAAAGTTAAAATAATCATTTCTTCTAAAAAGCGTAAATATTTATGAATATCGGTGAAAAAATTCTCCAAATCTAAAATAGGATAACCAACAATTTGCCCTGGACCATGATAAGTAATATCTCCTCCTCTATTTATTTTATAAAAGCTCGCGCCTTTTTCGGCTAACTGTGCTTCATTTAAAAGCAAGTTCGACAAATCGCCACTTTTACCCAAAGTATATACATGCGGATGCGTAACAAACAAAAAATAGTTTTTGGTTTTTAGAGCGGTTTCCTCTCTCCTATTCTTTATTTTTGCATCAACAATACCCTTAAACAAAGCCTCTTGGTAATCCCAAGTATCTTTATAATCTTTATAGCCTAAATCCTGCAGTTCAATTTGCTTATTCATAGGCTGCAAAATTACAATATTTTAAGGAGAAAGATTAACGTAAAACAGCAATAAGACAAAAGTAAAATTAAAGATATGTCTAAAAAAAAATATACCATTCAAGCCAATCCCTTTATTGTACCAACAACCGATGGCAAAATCATTAAAGAGCATTTTGGAAACACAACCGATGGCAATAAAGACATCAGCATTGCACACATGAAAGCCCCTGCAGGTTGGAGTGAGCCTTTTCAAACTCCAGAATTCGATGAATTTACCTTTATTATTAGTGGTAAAAAACAATTTATTATCGATAGCGAAACTATTGTTTTAGAAGCGGGACAATCTATAAAAATTGAACGCAATACTAGAGTACAATACTCTAATCCATTTACCGAAGTTTGCGAATATATTGCTATTTGCACCCCAGCTTTTTCAATAGATTTAGTAAACCGAGAAGCGTAAACAAAAATGAAAAAATATATCCCTAAAATTATTGGCAACGGCATAAATGCTATTGGTTTTTTAACTCCAAAATACGCTGCACACCTATCAATCGTTTTATTTTCTTCTCCTAAAAAAGGTAAAACTAACGAAAAGCAAGCCGCTTACTTAAAAAGTGCACAACAAGACGAACTTATTTGCAACGATATTAAAATAAAAACTTACCAGTGGCCCGGTAAAAAAGACACTATTTTGTTGGCACATGGATGGGAAAGCAACACCTACCGCTGGAAAGATTTAATTGAACTTCTAAAAGCTGAAGATTATAACGTGATTGCACTAGATGCTCCTGCACACGGAAGTTCTGGCGGAAAAATTTTTAACGCTTTAATTTATTCTGAATGTATACTCGCTGTGGCCAAAAAATTTAAAGCAACAACTATTATCGGGCATTCAGTTGGTGGTATGGCTACTGCTTTTGGTAATTATAATTTACCAATAGACCATGTAGAAAAACTTGTACTTCTAGGAGCTCCTGCAGATTTTACAGGTGTTTTCTCCAGATATATAGATATGATGGGCTACAACAAACGCGTTTCTAAAGCAATGAATACCTATGTTTTAAAACGCTTTAATAATTTACCTGAATATTTTAACGCAGCACAATTTACTCAAGAGTTTAAAGCCAAAGGACTTATTGTTCACGATAAAAAAGATAGAATTATTCCTTATAAAGATGGGTTGAAATTTAAACAGAACTACACAAATGGTGAGTTTGTTTCTACTAAAGGTTTTGGACATGGTTTAAAATCAGATTTAGTTTACAATCATATTTTAGACTTTTTAAACACTTAATTAACCTATTTTTGCAAGATGGAAGTACAATTAAAACGTATTAATAAATTTTTAAGTGAAGTTGGTTATTGCTCGCGCAGAGAAGCCGATAAGCTAATCGATGCCGGACGCGTAACAATTAATGGCAGCATACCAGAAATGGGGACTAAAATCGCGCCTAACGATGTAGTATGCGTTGATGGCAAAGAAATTACAAATACTAAAACATCGTTTGTTTATTTAGCATTCAATAAACCCGTAGGTATTGTTTGTACTACAGACACTTCCGTGGAAAAAGATAATATCATTGATTTTATAAATTACCCGAAACGTATTTTCCCTATTGGACGATTAGATAAGCCAAGTGAAGGCCTAATTCTTTTAACCGATGATGGAGATATTGTAAACAAGATTCTACGTGCTAGTAACAATCACGAAAAGGAATATATAGTTACGGTTGACAAACCAATTTCTCAAACATTTATTGAACGCATGGCAGGCGGTATTCCTCTAGAAGAACTAAACAAAACCACAAAGAAATGTGATGTTCAAAAAATAAACACTTATACCTTCAAAATTATTTTAACACAAGGTTTAAACCGTCAAATCCGTCGTATGTGCGATTACCTAAACTACGAGGTAGAGACTTTAAAACGTGTTAGAATTATGAATATTAAACTCGATATGCCTATTGGCGAATATCGCGAGTTAAGCAAAGAAGAATTTATTGATTTAAATAAGCTTTTGGAAGATTCCACAAAAACTTATGAAGACAATAAAAAACGCAAAGCATAAAAAAAAGCCTCAAATTTAAATTTGAGGCTTTTTTTTATTTCTTATTTCTATGTTTTAACTTTCAGTTTCCGCGGTATTCAAATCTTTAGTTTCCTTTGGCTTCTTCCAAAACAACAAGCATACACCTGCCCAAACTAAAGCGATAACAACCATTCCTATAAAAAATGGTGTTTCTCCCTGATCCATAGAGCTATCTTCTATTCCAAAAATATAAAACGCTAACAAACCAAAAAATATTATTTGTCCCGCGAAATAGGCTATTACACCTTTTTTTGTTAAATATCTTAATATTAATGCATCTAGCATATTCTATCTATTTTATTAATGTTTAAGCGTTTATTGCAAATTTCTTTCTCGAGCCAATAACGTATTTTTAAGCAACATTGCAATCGTCATTGGGCCAACACCTCCCGGTACTGGTGTAATATAACTTGCTTTTTTACTTACACTTTCGAACTCTACATCTCCAGCTAATCTATACCCAGTTTTTTTAGTAGCATCTGGCACACGTGTAATTCCAACATCGATAATTACAACATCTTCCTTAACCATATCTCCTGTTAAAAACTCCGAAATACCTATAGCAGCGACAACAATATCAGCTTCTAAAGTAATTTCTTTTAAGTTTTTAGAACGACTGTGCACTACAGTTACGGTAGCATCACCAGCTTTTCTTTTCTGACTCATTAAAATACTCATTGGGCGACCAACGATATGACTACGTCCTAAAACAACAACGTTCTTACCAGAGGTTTCAATTTGATAACGCTCTAACAACTCCATAATACCATAAGGTGTTGCAGGTAGAAAAGTTGGCAGATCTAAAGCCATTTTACCTACATTTGTTGGATGGAAACCATCAACATCTTTATCTGGGTTTACAGCCATTAAAACCTTTTGCTCATCGATGTGTTTTGGCAATGGTAATTGCACTATGAAACCATCAATATCGTTATCGGTATTTAATTGATCAATTTTTTGAAGTAATTCTTCTTCAGTAGTATAATCTGGTAAATCTATTAAAGTAGAATTAAAACCAATACGTTCACAAGCTTTTACTTTTGCATTTACATAAGTCATACTTGCACCGTCTGTACCAACTAAAATAGCAGCAAGATGTGGCACTTTTTCTCCTTTAGAAACCATAGCTTTTACATGCTCGGCGATTTCATCTTTAATGTCGTTACTTACTTTTTTTCCGTCTAAAATTGTCATATAAAATATAGTTTTCAGTGGCAGTCGCGGTCACAGTGCTCACTCTTATATGCATACTCAAAATTTCAAGCATGCGTTATTTTTATTTTAACCTTCTATTTTTACTCCGAATTTCCCCGGATTATTTATCATGTAATTTATTAGTCTACCAATCTCTTTTCCTTGTTCCGAAAAATGCATATAATCTTCCGATGATATATAATTACAAGCCAAAGCAAAATCTATCCACGTATTCGTTTCAGAATTCTCTCCGTCTGCATCTGTTAATTTACTAATGAAATGTTTAGGATATCGCCTTTTACGATATGCCTCTGCAATATTTGCGCAAACAGAGCGAGAACTTCTCCTAATTTGATCGGTTAAAGAATAAGTCTCCTCCTTTGGAAAACCTTTTGACACATTAAAAATATGCATTGACAAATCGAATGCTTTTTTATAGGCCAATAATTCTTTAAAATCCATACTTCAACTGTAAACTGAGACTGAGACTGAGACTGAGACTGAGACTGAGACTGAGACTGAGACTGTAAACTAAATAATTATTTCATATTCTGCATCATCTGCATCATCTTTTTGCCACCACCACCTTGCATCATCTTCATCATTTTGCTCATTTGGTTGAATTGCTTTAAAAGTTGATTTACTTGTTGTACAGAAGTACCAGAACCTTTACCTATTCTTATTTTTCTACTTGCGTTTATAATAGCTGGGTTTGTTCTTTCGCTTGGCGTCATAGAATGAATAATAGCTTCAATACCTTTAAAAGCGTCATCATCTATATCGACATCTTTAAGCATTTTACCAGCACCAGGAATCATACCCATAAGGTCTTTCATGTTTCCCATTTTCTTTATTTGCTGAATTTGCTTTAAGAAATCGTCGAAACCGAATTGATTTTTAGCAATTTTCTTTTGAAGTTTTCTTGCTTCAACCTCATCAAATTGCTCTTGTGCACGTTCTACTAAAGACACCACATCTCCCATACCTAAAATACGGTCGGCCATACGTGATGGATAAAACACATCGATAGCTTCCATTTTCTCACCAGTACCAATAAACTTAATTGGTTTATTCACTACCGATTTAATAGAAATTGCTGCTCCACCTCGCGTATCACCATCTAATTTAGTAAGGATAACACCATCGAAGTTTAAGACATCGTTAAAAGATTTTGCAGTATTTACAGCATCCTGCCCCGTCATAGAATCTACTACAAACAATGTTTCTTGTGGACTTATAGCTTTATGAATATTCGATATTTCGGTCATCATCGCCTCATCTACAGCTAAACGACCAGCGGTATCAATAATAACCACGTTATGTCCGTTTGCTTTTGCATGAGCAATACCTGCTTGCGAAATTGCAACAGGATCTGTATTACCTCTATCACTAAAAACCTCTACACCAATTTGATCACCAACAACGTGTAACTGATCGATTGCCGCCGGACGATAAACATCACAGGCTACCAATAAAGGCTTTTTTGTTTTCTTGTTTTTTAAATAATTTGCAAGTTTACCAGAAAAGGTTGTTTTACCAGACCCTTGTAAACCCGACATTAAAATAATACTTGGCGTACCAGATAAATTAATACCTTCTACATCGCCACCCATAAGTTCGGTAAGCTCATCTTTTACAATTTTAACCATTAATTGCCCTGGTTGCAGAGTGGTTAAAACGTCTTGCCCTAGCGCTTTTTCTTTTACTCGGTTAGTAAAATCTTTGGCTATTTTAAAGTTAACATCGGCATCTAAAAGTGCACGACGAACTTCTTTTAACGTTTCGGCTACGTTTACTTCGGTTATGCTTCCGTGACCTTTTAATACGTGTAAGGCTTTATCTAATTTATCGCTTAAATTATTGAACATGGTTTTTAAGTATTGAGTTGGCAATCCGCACTTGACAGTCCATGGTTGGCTATCCAAGAGTTAACGGCATGCTATCTTATTAAAAATGAAGTGCAAAAATAATGAAATATTTTGTTTTTTTCGATGAATTCACCCGTTTTTGTTCCGCAAGGATTCAGGCAAAAAAAAGAACAAACCATTCTCAAAACCAACCCATTAGCCCCACACTCCAAACCTACAGAATAGAATTTATAAGCTGAAATATTACAGACAAACAAGACTAACCATCAATTTAGGGTGATTAGAAAAACTGATTATTTAATAAATGAAAGAATTTTATTATATCAAATATTATCATTAACCTTGCTGTTCACAAAAAACAAAACCCATGAAAACCTACTTTAAAATTTCATTAACATTATTAATTTCTCTAATGATAAGTTGTTCGGACGACGACAATTCAGGAGATAACATTTCTAATCAAATATTACAAGGACAAGTATTTGGAAATGATTTTACAGCTTTAGGAGGTAAAGCATTCGATTCTGGTGAAGATATTTCTGTAAACATAACAAATATAGTAGCTGACTGCGAATCTTCTGTTCTTGATTATGACCTAGAAATATCTACTTACGTTACACCTGAAGTAGGTGTTTATGAAGGGATAAATGTTGTTTTCAATAAAGAAGGAGAAGCGCCATACAACTATTTAGATGCCACTGTTGAAGTAACATCACTTACTGAGACTGAAATTACTGTAAAAATTAAAGCCGATTCTAGTTCTGATAAAACTGTTGAAGGTACATTTACAGTGCCTTATTGTCAATAAGACATATCTAATCTTATTTTAAAGGGGCGTTGCAACTAATAGTTGCAACGACCCTTTTTTTATTCTAATAAACTAAAACTTAGTTTTTAGGGTTATTTAAAATAATTAACGCTGCAATGACGCCTGGTACCCAGCCACAAAGCCATAGCAAGAAAACGATTATTATAGATCCGCAGCCTTTATCTAAAACAGCTAATGGCGGACAAATGATTGAAAGTAAAACTCTCCAGAAACTCATAATGATTTGATTTTGATTGATGATTTTAATTATTTGACGTTTTATTAAACGTTTTGTTACAGCTTTTTTTTAAAGTTTAAGAGTTTCAGATATTGAATTTACCTAATTACAAAAACACATTGCTATTAAAAAAATAACTTAGCTAAATGGCCCGCGCTAGGGATAGCAGTGAAAAGCCCACAGCAGGGCCAATGGTAATTGGACCTACGAGGACTTGTAGCGTATAGCCCGACCCTTGTGGTAGCGCCCAAAAAAAAATGAGGAATTGTTAATGGAAAATGGACAACCAAATGTTTATCTTTGTGCCTTTAAAATTTTTAGAGCATTTTAGACTATGTCGCAATTATCAGAACAAGAACTTGTAAGAAGAGAGAAATTAGTAAAATTACGCGCTATGGGCATTAACCCATATCCGGCGGATTTATACCCTGTAACCCACACATCGAAATCGATAAAACAGGATTTTACAGAAGAAAAACAGGTGGTTGTTGCTGGTAGATTGATGGCAATAAACATACAAGGTAAAGCATCGTTCGCGCAGTTGCAAGACGGCGAAGGACGTATACAGCTATATTTTAACCGTGACGAAATTTGCGCTGGTGAAGATAAAACCAAATACAATGATGTTTTTAAGAAATTACTAGATTTAGGTGATTTTGTTGGTATTGAAGGCAATTTGTTTACAACTAAGGTTGGCGAAAAAACTATTCGTGTTAAAGATTTTACTTTATTAAGTAAGGCTTTAAAACCATTACCATTACCAAAAGAAAAAGACGGAAAAGTATTTGATGCTTTTACCGATCCTGAATTACGTTACCGCCAACGTTATGCCGATTTAGTGGTTAACCCCCACGTAAAAGAGGTATTTGTTAAGCGTACTAAATTATTTAATGCCATGCGTTCGTTTTTTAACGATGCTGGATATTTTGAGGTTGAAACTCCGGTTTTACAACCTATTCCTGGTGGTGCTGCGGCTCGCCCATTTATTACACACCATAACAGTTTGGATATTCCGTTGTATATGCGAATTGCCAACGAGTTGTATTTAAAACGACTTATTGTTGGTGGCTTTGATGGGGTTTACGAATTCTCGAAAAACTTTAGAAATGAAGGGATGGACAGAACACACAACCCTGAATTTACAGCTATGGAAATCTACGTATCATACAAAGATTATAACTGGATGATGGATTTCTGCGAGCAACTTTTAGAGCATTGTGCTATTGCCGTAAACGGAACTAGCGAAGCTACTTTTGGCGAACATAAAATTGATTTTAAAGCACCTTACGCTCGTGTTACCATGGCAGACTCTATTAAACACTTTACAGGGTTTGATATTACTGGTAAAACCGAAGATGAAATTAGAGCTGCTGCAAAAGGCATGCATATTGAGGTGAATGATACCATGGGTAAAGGAAAATTAATTGATGAAATTTTTGGGGAAAAGTGTGAAGGCAACTACATACAACCAACTTTTATTACAGATTACCCAAAGGAAATGAGCCCACTATGTAAAGAGCATAGAGATAACCCAGAACTTACTGAGCGTTTTGAGTTAATGGTTTGTGGTAAAGAAATTGCAAATGCATATTCTGAATTAAACGACCCTATTGACCAACGTGAGCGTTTTGAGCATCAATTAAAGCTTGCTAAAAAAGGGGATGATGAAGCTACGGAATTTATTGATGAAGATTTTTTACGAGCTCTAGAATACGGTATGCCTCCAACGTCTGGTATGGGTATTGGGATGGATCGTTTAATTATGTTTTTAACAAACAACCAGTCTATACAAGAGGTTTTATTCTTTCCGCAAATGCGACCTGAAAAGAAAGCGTCTTCGATTGAATTGAACGACGATGAGAAAGCTTTACTTGCATTAATTGAAAAGGTTGAAAAAATAGATTTAAATGCTTTAAAAACACAAAGTGGTTTATCTAATAAAAAATGGGATAAAACTATTAAAGGTTTAACAAAAAATAATTTGGCAAAGGTTACAAAAACCGATGATGGCTTATTTGTAGAAGCTGTATAATCACTAAAATATTTTACAACATAAAAAGGCCCGTAATTTAACTAAAATTACGGGCCTTTTAATAACTAACTAACTTATCAACTTTTATGAAATTGAGATTTAAGGTTAACTACTCCTTAAATTCTATACAAAGAAACAGCCTAAATTTGAAAACATAATACTTGTTTAGATTTGTTTAACACACTTTTGATGTATTTTATAATTTCTTTAAGACTAAACTCGACGAGTTGTTAATTTTTTAAGAAAAACAAGAAGCAAACATTGGTTTATAAGCACAAAAAAGCCCGTGATTCTTATTCAAATCACGGGCTTCTTTTAACTAACTAATTAACTAATCAACTTTTATGAAAATTAAATTTTAAGGTTAACTACTCCTTAAATTCTATACAAAGAAACAGCCTAAATTTGAAAACATAATACTTATTTAGATTTGTTTAACATGCTTAGCCAGAGTTTTATCTTTTCTTTAAGAGTAAAGGGCATCACTTGTTAATTTTTTAAGAAAAACATGCTTTTATTTTGAAGGTTTTAGAGTGTTTCTAAAAACTTGAAGCTCCTCTTATTTTTTATCAATCTATTTTAATTAGTTTATTTACATTTGTATAATGAATAAAGCTATTATACTAATAATCTGTTTCTTAGGATCTTCTATTCTTAAAGCTCAACAAAATGATAGTATCGTTTTTAAAAACGGCATAGATAGCCCAAATCAATTAGCGACACATCATTTTGGTATGTTTAGCTCAAGAATTTCTACTAACTTTAAATTTCACGCTCCTAAGCGTAATACTTTTAGTTTCAATATATCTAACGGAAATACCTTTCACCCATTTGTAGAGGCTTATTTACCTAAAGACCCGGAAACAAGAACACAACTTAACCAAGTAAAATGGCACGATCGCCCTTTTTATTTTATTGATCAAGAAACCACACCTGCCGATTACGTGAACATTGTTGTAGATGCAGTAATTAAAGAATTTCGAGCTAGTTTAAGCCTAGCATTATCTAAACATCATGAATTAAGTATATCGCTTCGCTCTCACCTTATAACAAAAGGCAAATATCCCTTTTCACCTTTCACAAGTGACGAAAGTATAGAGTGGTTCCATAGTAATATTGCTGGTGGTGAAGATCCCTACGGAAGGCGTTACTACGGCTTAAATAAAGTAGACTTTAAGTACACCGATAGAAACGGAAAAGTTTTAGAATTTGAGAATAACGATTTTTTTATTGGTGGTATTGAACTTAACCACTATTACTATCCAGAGTTTTTAATAAATAAAAGTCGCAACATCTTTATAAACTTCGGAAGTCATTTAGGTTTAAATACTTCAAAATATAATTCTGCTATAGACCTCGGAGTTTCAGCAAACGCAGTAAAACATATTAAATTAAAAAACCAATACGAACTTAATATTGCATTAGGTGCAAATTTATTACGCAAAAACATTATAGATTTTAAAGACAATGTAGATTTGGGTAATAACCCTTTTTTAGCAACTACAGAAAGCACTGTTGAAATTACAAAATACACTAAAAAAGGAAACTATAATGCCTTTAGCATTAATTACCAACTACAATCGCGTTACAACAAAAAAGATGAAGCTGGCTACTATAAACTTATTGGTAAATGGCAAGAAATAAATGGAGGTTGGCAACATGGTGTAAGCACGCTTTATAAAACATTAACCAATTGGAATTTCACCTATACTTACGGCATACCAGATATGCAATTGGCTTTTTACGTAAAAGAAGATTTTCTGGTTAATAATGCACCAGATTTCCAAACCGGATTCAACATAAAAATACCAGTACTTAATTAATAAAAAATCAGGTTTTTGTTAATTTTAATTAAAATTTCGTTAATTTTTACCACTATAGGTTATAATTTTATATAAAATAAATATTTTCACGTTATTAACTAACCCAATAATAATTTGAAAAAAACTACCAAACTATTATTGTTGTCTCTAACAACAATAATACTGTCTTGTAATTCTGCTAAAAAGACAGCAGAAGCCGATGCGGCTAGAAAAGTTATGCTCGCAAAAAAAGCGAAGGCTGACAAACTGAAAAAGCAACAAATTCAGCCGTACAGTAAAATCGTTACTAAAGATGCAAAAACGGATATAGGTTTATTTAAAATCCATACCATAGACGATAAATATTTGTATGAAATTCCAGATTCTCTTTTCGATAGAGAAATGCTTATGGTTACCCGAATTGCAAAAACAGCGAGCGGACTTGGCTTTGGCGGCGGAAAAGAAAACACACAAGTGCTACGCTGGCAAGTAAAGGATAAAAAAGTATTGCTACGCGTGGTATCAAACAACGTAGTAGCCGATAAATCTTTACCAATCCACGAGGCTGTTGTAAACTCTAATTTCGAACCTATTTTATATGCTTTTCCGATAAAAGCTTTTAGTAAAGACTCTACTGCAACAGTTATCGACGTTACCGATTTATACAAAAAAGATGTAAACTCGCTAGGCTTAAGCGTTCGAAACAAAAAGAACTATAAAGTATCTCGATTAGACGAGAGCAAATCTTACATAGAATCTGTAAAAAGTTACCCTTTAAACATTGAAGCGCGCCATGTAAAAACATACTACGCATCAAACCCTCCATCAAACTCTAGCACAGGGACTATTAGTATTGAAATCAATAACTCCATGATTTTACTACCTAAAACACCAATGAAGCGTCGTTATTTTGATAAACGTGTTGGTTGGTTTACAAGTAGCCAAACCGATTATGGTTTAGAAGCTCAAAAAAGTAAAAGACTAACGTATTTAGACCGCTGGAGATTAGAAGTAAAAGATGAAGATCTAGAAAAATTTAAAAATGGTGAACTGGTTGAGCCTAAAAAGCAAATTGTTTATTACATAGATAGAGCAACTCCTGTAAAATGGAGAAAATATATTAAACAAGGTATTGAAGATTGGCAAACTGCTTTTGAAGCCGCAGGTTTTAAAAACGCCATTATCGCTAAAGATCCGCCAAGTGTAGAAGAAGATCCAGAATGGACACCAGAAGACGCACGTTATTCTGTTGTGCGTTACTTAGCATCACCAATACCAAATGCAAATGGCCCGCACGTTAGCGACCCAAGATCTGGTGAAATACTAGAATCAGATATTAACTGGTACCACAACGTAATGAGCTTAGTAAACGGTTGGTTCTTTACTCAAACTGCCGCTGCAAACAAAGCCGCTCAAAACTCAGAATTTAGTGATGAGGTTATGGGAGAACTTATTCGTTTTGTATCATCTCACGAAGTTGGACACACTTTAGGTTTACCACATAACATGGGAAGTAGCTCTGCTTATAAAGTAGAAGATTTACGTGATCCTGAATTCACTAAAAAATACGGAACTGCTCCTTCTATTATGGATTATGCTCGTTTTAATTACATCGCGCAACCCGAAGATGTTGGCGTTTCTTTATTCCCAAATATTGGTATTTATGATAAATATTCAATTGCTTGGGGTTATAAACCTATTTTAGATAAAACTGCTGAAGAAGAAAAAGAAACTCTAGACAGTTGGATTATGGCACATGACGGAGATCCACTTTATAGATTTGGTAAACAACAAAGAGAAACTATAGATCCTAGCTCGCAAACTGAAGATTTAGGAGACGATGCTGTTTTAGCAAGTACTTATGGTATAAAAAACCTAAAACGCGTAGTGCCCAACTTAATTGAATGGACTACTAAAAACAACTCTGATTATGAAGATTTAAAAACCATGTATGGCCATGTGTTTTCACAATTTAACCGCTATATGGGGCATGTTGCCAACAACGTTGGTGGTGTTTACGAAAACTATAAAACAGCCGATCAAGAAGGTGCTGTTTACAGCCATGTAGATAAAAAACATCAAAAAGATTGTTTACTATTTATAAACGATCAATTATTTGAAACACCAGAATGGTTAATTTCTCCAGAGATTAATGATAAAATTAAGGCTTCAGGAATAATAGAACGTATTAATGCCGTGCAAACACGAACGTTAAACAACCTTTTAAGCACCTCTAGAATGCAACGAATGATAGAGAACGAATCGCTTAACGGAAACGACGCATACGCACTTACAAGCATGATGCGTGACTTAAGAAACGGCGTTTGGAAAGAATTAAACACCGGAAAGAATATAGACACCTACAAACGTAATTTACAACGTGCACACGTTAACAGGTTAGCTTATTTAATGACGAGCACAAGCAACTCAGATATTAAAGCTATTTCTCGTGCCGAACTTACTACTTTAAAAAACCTAGTACGCTCACGTATTGGATCTAGAAACGCTATTACAAACATTCACCTTAGAGATATGGCAGAACAAATTAATGCTATTTTAGACCCTAAATAAAAGCAAGTTACATAATTAGTACACCTAAAAAAGGCTTCCATAACGGGAGCCTTTTTTGTTAAAAGCTAGTTAAATTTCAAAACCTTTTTAAACCTTTTTGAAATGCGAAAGTCCTAATAGCAAATAAACATTAAAACTTAAATAAGATGAAAAAATTAATAATTATTGCATTAGCTTTTATTGGATTACAAGCAACTGCTCAAAGAAAAGAAGGCGGACCAAGAAATCATGACAGAGGAGAAAAAATGATGAATCTTACTGCAAATGAAATGGCAACACTTCAAACTAAAAAAATGACTTTAGCATTAGATTTAGATGAAGGACAACAAAATAAAATTTACACCATAAATTTAGACAACGCCACAAAACGTAAAGCAATGATGGAAGAACGCAAAGCTAAAAAAGAAGCTGGAACTGCGGAAAAACCAACTAAAGAAGAGCGTTTAAAAATGATGAATGATATGCTTGATCACAAAATTGCTGAAAAAGCTAAAATGAAAAAGATTTTAAACGATGAGCAATATACTAAATGGGTAGAATCTTTAGAAAAAAGAGACATGAATAAACGTGGTAACAAAGGCGATAATAAAAAAGGCAAGAACCACAAAAGAGACTAAGAATTTTGTTAGATTGATTGATAGTTAATGAGAAAGCGCATTTCAGATTATTGAAATGCGCTTTTGTTTTATATAAAAACTACTAGCCTAAAATCTTCCCGATAAACATATCGACCACTTCAATAACAATTAGAATGATAATAATCCATTCTAGCCTGCTACTCTCCTTATGGTCCATAATATCCTTAAACAGCTCTAGGTTATCTTTAATAATTTCAATTCGATCATGAATTAATCGGTATCGATCTTGTAAATCAAAAGTCCGTTTCAAGTCCTGATTAAGCCTATTAAGCTGTTCATTTTCCCAGGTAATTTCAGGAGAATCAAAAATATATAAGTTCTCCGAAATTTTATTTTTGATATTTAAAATCTTCCCAATAAATCGTTTTAATTTATTTCCCGAAATATCAAGCGTTCCCTTTTCTTCTAAAAACAAGGTATGCTTATTTGTTTCTATAAGAAGCTCCTCTGTTATTTCCGCATAACGATCTAAAGCCACAGATTGCGATGTATTAAGCATTACTAAACGTATCATTTCTTGATCCAGTTCAGGAAGCACAACATCATCGAAGGTAACTCGTAACGTCTCTGGTTTTACAATTACAGAAACAGATTCAGAAAGTTTTTCAGTAAAATAATTAGAACAAAAAGGATTTATTTGCTTTAATGCCTGTTCAATTTCATCGTGAGATAAATTGAAAAAAGACACCATCCCGTATTGAAAGATGTAAATAAATTTTTGATTTGAACTTTTATAATAAAGTTCATCGCTATCCTGAAACACCAATTGCCACGGCAACTCTTGTTTACTAGCTTTTATTTGGATAGCACTAGCTACTTGGTAAGCAACTACGCGGTACATTATATTCTATAAGTATTCTGTTATTTTTAGAGTAGGGAATTTTATACCCGACAGATTTTGAAAACCCATCAGGTCTAAAATATTTTATTAAATGAATTAATCTATCGGTTTTAAACTCTGAACGCGATAGATGGCATCGTCACCATCAGCATCTTCAACAAATGTGATTCTGAATTCTTTATCAACCAAAGACTCATCGTTTTTTAAATCGAATTGCTTTAAAACACGTGGATGCACTTCCTCAAAAGCAAGCTCCTCGCCGTTTTCAAACCAAAAATTAAAATAACCGTTTTCGAAAGATTTAAAAACAGCTGTTCTCATAATATTAAATTGTGTTAATCGTTATCGTCGTCTTCTAAGCTCGGGTCTTGTACAGCTTCCGGATCATTATCATCAAAATCTTCATAATCATCTTCATCATAATTCTCCATGGTTACTGCTAATTTAGAACTTACTTTTACTAAATATTTAGTATCCTCGGTGGTTACTTCTACCGCTTCTATAATTTCGTTATGCTGATTTTTAAATGAAATAATTTGATCATCATCATATCCATCAGGATAGCGTTCTACTAATAAGGCTAATATCTCAGGTGTCAATTTTTTAAAATCAACAATGACACGTTTTAAATTTTCATTTCTATTTTTCATGTGTTGGTTCTTATTTTATTATTAGGTTTCACATGTACTCTATTTAACGACATATTACTCTCATTAAACAGGGTTAATTGTTTTTTAGATTTGGGCATTATTTAGCCACAAGATAAATATAATTATTTATGATTACTTTACACGAATTACATCGTAAAAATCTTTTCGTCTATCCTTCAGGTTTTTAACAGCTCCAAAAGAATGTAGTTCTCGCAATAAGCTTAAATCTACATCGGCAACTAAAATCATTTCTGTATTTGTTGTCGCTTCAGCTTTTATTCCATTACTTGGAAACGAAAAATCGCATGGTGTAAACACAGCGGACTGCGCATATTGAATATCCATGTTATTTACGTTTGGTAAATTACCGACACTTCCAGCAATAGCAACATAAC
Organism: Algibacter lectus; assembly: GCF_900112395.1. Taxonomy (GTDB): domain Bacteria; phylum Bacteroidota; class Bacteroidia; order Flavobacteriales; family Flavobacteriaceae; genus Algibacter; species Algibacter lectus. The sequence goes on along the minus strand of NZ_FOLN01000008.1, from coordinate 143,611 downwards.
ATTCGTTCTCTACAGCACGTGCTTGCGCACATAAACGCACTCGAGAATATCCGTTTTGCGTATCGGTTAAAAATGGTACAAATAGAATATCCATGCCTTCATCAGACAATAAACGTGATAATTCAGGAAACTCCGAATCGTAACAAATTAATATACCAATTTTACCACAATCCGTTTCAAAGGTTTTTAATTTATCACCACGTTGCATACCCCAAACCTTAGCTTCATCTGGTGTTACATGTATTTTTTCGTAACGCTCAAAACTACCATCTCTTCGGCATAAATACCCAACATTATACAGTTTATCACCAACCAATTCTGGCATACTTCCTGAAATAATATTAATATTATATGAAATAGATAACTGTTTCATTCTATTAACAATAGTTTCAGTAAATTTTGCCAATTCTCTAATAGCATCTGGTTCATGCATATGGTTAAACTCAGCCATTAAAGGCGCATTAAAAAACTCTGGAAATACTGCAAAGTCAGAGCGATATGCCGAAACACTATCAATAAAATACTCTACTTGCTGCATTAAATCGTCCAAGCCTTTATAGGGGCGCATTTGCCACTGTATTAAACCTAAACGCACCACCGTTTTTATGCTACTTGCTTTTTTATTAGGTTTGGTATAATTTATATTATCCCACTCCATTAAAACTGCGTATTCACTTGATGCTGTATCGCCTTCTAAATAATTTTTTAAAACCCTTACCGGATGAAAATCATTAGATATTTGAAAGTTTAAAACCGGATCATGAATTTCCTTACGCTTAACTTTTTCAATATATTCTTTAGGCGTTAAATCTCTATGTTTATGATAATTTGGCATACGCCCACCAAATACAATACTCTTTAAGTTTAACGTTTCGCAAACTTCTTTTCTGTAATCGTAGAGTCTTCTACCTAAACGCAACCCTCTATATTCTGGCTTTATAAACACATCGATACCATAAAGCACATCGCCTTCTGGATCATGATTTTTAAAAGATTCTCCAGAAATAATATCGCTATAAGTATGGTTATCATCTATTTTATCATAATCGACAATAAGAGACAACGCACAGCCCGCTAAATTTCCATCAATTTTAATAACCACCTGTCCTTCTGGAAACATGGTGGTTAATTTTTGAATGTGATTTTTTTTCCAATAAGAATCTAGCACACCGCCATAAGACTCTAACGTTGCTGCTTTTAACTCCTCAAAATCATCAACAGTTAGATACTTTAATTCTATATTTTCAATATTGTTTATGTCCATTGCTATTGACCTAGTAGGTATGCAAAAATTAATGGCGCAACAATAGTAGCATCACTTTCGATGATAAATTTAGGTGTATTAATATCTAATTTACCCCAAGTAATTTTCTCGTTTGGTACAGCTCCAGAATACGAACCATAACTGGTTGTAGAGTCGCTAATTTGACAAAAATAACTCCAGAATGGTGTATCTGTACGTTCCATATCTTGATACAACATTGGCACCACGCATATCGGAAAATCGCCAGCAATACCACCTCCTATTTGAAAAAAGCCAATACCTTTAGATGAATTATCAGTATACCAATCTGCTAAAAACGTCATGTATTCAATACCAGATTTTACAGTACTTGCTTTTAATTCTCCTTTTAAAACGTAGCTTGCAAATATATTCCCCATAGTACTATCTTCCCAACCTGGGCAAACAATAGGCAAGTTTTTTTCCGCTGCAGCGTACATCCAAGAATCTTTTAAATCAATTTCGTAATACTCTTCTAAAACTCCAGAAAGTAACATTTTGTACATATACTCATGAGGTAAAAAACGTTCACCATTAGCTTCGGCATCTTTCCAAATTTTAACGATATGTTCTTGTAATCGTCTAAAAGCTTCCTCTTCAGGAATACAAGTATCAGTTACACGGTTTAAGCCTTTTTCTAATAAATCCCACTCATCTTCAGGAGTTAAATCACGATAATTAGGCACACGTTTGTAATGCGAATGCGCTACTAAATTCATGATATCTTCTTCTAAATTCGCACCTGTACAAGAAATAATTTGCACCTTATCTTGACGAATCATTTCAGCAAAACTCTTGCCTAATTCAGCAGTACTCATAGCTCCTGCCAAAGACACTAACATTTTAGCCCCAGAGTTTAACTGTGCCTCGTACCCTTTTGCAGCGTCCACCAAAGCAGCAGCGTTAAAGTGTAAATAATGTTTTTCTATAAATTGCGAAATTGGTCCTTTAGTACTCATCGTTGTCACTGAATTTAGAAGCGTTAGTTTTTTGTTTTGTATTATCGTATGCGTTATCGTAATCGTCGTTTACCGACTCATCCATAAATTTATAGCTTAGCATTTTGTAATATAATTTTGCGGCTAAAAAATCGGATGATTTTTCTTTTTTATTTGGGCAAAGTTCCACAATATCGAAACCTACCACATTTTTCTCTTTAAAAACTTGTTTTAAAAAGTCTAAGGTTTCGTACCATAATAATCCACCCGGTTCTGGTGTACCTGTGCTTGGCATAATTGAAGGATCGAAAGCATCCAGATCAAAAGTAATAAACACATTGTCCGTCATTTGATCGATTGCCGAATCCATCCAAGTATCATCCACAGCCATATCGTGTGCAAAATAAGTTTTCTCTTCGTCCATAACGGTTTTCTCCATAACGTCCATAGAACGAATTCCTACTTGAATTAAATTGGTTGTTTGGCTTGCCTCGTAAACAGCACAAGCATGGTTACACGTAGAACCATCGTACTCTTTACGTAAATCTGCATGTGCATCAATATGCAAAACCGTTAAGCTTGGGTACATTTCGTTAAAAGCACGAATAGTACCTATAGAAATAGAATGTTCTCCACCAAAAATGGTTACAAACTTATTTCTCTTAATATATTTTTTAGTCGCTTTATGCACAGCTTCCACCATAGCTTCTGGCGATGCATTCTCGGTTACAGCATCGGCTAAATACACCCCTTGGCGGTACACTTCCGTTCCGGTTTCAATATCGTAAAGCTCCATGTTTTCCGAAGCATTTAAAAACGCCTTAGGCCCCTTATCTGCACCTTTTTGCCATGTACTTGTACCATCATAAGGCACAGGAATTAAAACAATCTTTGCAGTTTCCTTTTTTGCAAACTCTTCTGCAATTCCAGCGTAGGTATTATTGCTCATAACCTAAAATTTTAAGTAAGTCTTCACTTTTTTGTTGTTCACTAAATATTTTTTTTGTGATGTTTCCATCTTCATCTCTATCTATTAAAATATGCTTTGGCGATGGAATTAAACAGTGCTGTAAACCTCCAAAACCACCAATAGTTTCTTGGTAAGCACCTGTATTAAAGAAGCCAATATATAAAGGTTTATCTTTATCATACTTTGGTAAATAAATGGCATTCATGTGTTGCTCACTGTTGTAATAATCATCACTATCGCAAGTTAAGCCGCCAAGTAAAACACGCTCGTAACTATCGTTCCAACGGTTTAAAGGCAACATTACAAAACGTTTATTAATAGCCCAAGTATCTGGTAATGTTGTAATGAAAGATGAGTTAATCATGTTCCATTTTTCACGGTCGTTTTGTTGTTTTTGATACAAAACTTCGTAAACCGCACCACCACTTTCACCTACAGTAAAACTACCGAATTCCGTAAAAATATTTGGCACATCTACACCTTCCTCTTCGCAAACAATTTTAATTTGATTTACAATTTCTTCAACCATGTAAGCATAATCGTAATCAAAAACTAAAGAGTTCTTAATAGGGAAACCACCACCAATATTTAAACTATCTAAACTCGGACAAATCTTTTTCAAGTTTGTGTAAACCTTCAAACATTTAGTAAGCTCATTCCAATAGTACGCATTATCACGAATACCAGTATTAATAAAAAAGTGAAGCATTTTTAAATTCACCTTCTCGTTATTCTGAATTTGAGATTTATAAAACGGCACAATGTTTTTATAGCCAATACCTAAACGTGAGGTATAAAATTCAAATTTTGGTTCTTCTTCCGAAGCAATTCTAATACCAACATTAAAGTCGCCATCGATCTCGTTAGAAAGCAATTCAATTTCCTCGTAATTATCAATAATAGGAATAGCATTTCTATGTCCGTTATTAATTAATCGAGCAATATTAGTTACATATTGTGCACGCTTAAAACCATTGCTAATTACAAAGGTATCATCTGTAATTTTACCTTCTTTTTTAAGGTTTTCAACAATATCAATATCAAAAGCCGATGAGGTTTCAATATGTATATCATTCTTTAAAGCCTCGTTTAAAACATGTTTAAAATGCGAGCTCTTTGTACAATAGCAGTAATTATATTTACCCTTGTAATCGTTCTTTTCGATAGCATCGGCAAACCATTTTTTTGCACGATTAATATTGTTAGAAATTTGAGGTAAATATGTAAATTTTAATGGTGCACCATAAGTTTCTACCAACTCCATTAGGTCTACTCCGTGAAATTGTAATGTTTTGTTTTCTAATGCAAATTCCTCTTGCGGAAAATCATAAGTCTGATTGATTAAATCAATATATTTTGTATTCAATGTATTTATTTTAAGATATTTAAAGATATAAATTGTAGATTAACTACATGTTAATTCCGTAAAAAAATTAAAATCAAATTTGAATTTCAGGTTGAGTAGTAGGTACGAAGCCGTACTTATACTGGATAGCATATATGGCAGATACGGAAGTTAGCTTTAAAATTCGGTCGCTTAATCGGTAAGCTGCTTTTGAAAATGACTTCCTAATGTCCAAAAGCCCGAACACAGAAACAGAGTTCAATTCGTTCAGCTAATAATAGTGCAAATGAAATACAAAAAATTGAATTACAAACTTTTTTTGTATTTATTTTTAAAATATTTTTTAGGGTGCGTTACCACAAGGGTCAGGCTATCACTACTCGCTTTTTTGTGTTGCTTAGGTGCAACCACACAAAAAGAGCTCAAACAGGCCGTTCTATCCCTAACGCGGGTGTATTACCAAATTACATTCTAAACAATTAGCGACATTATTTACCCTCAAAATACAGATAAAAAACAATACTGCAAGAGCTTATTGTTCCGATGAAAAGGAAAATTTCATAATAAAAAAAGAAAATTTCTTTATAAAACAGTATGCGATGTCTCCTAGCGTCGACATAACACAAAAAAACGCATACAACACACTATAAACCAAATCGAGTGTTACACCTTCTCATGAAGACGTAACACTCGATTAAAATATTTGGCCAAACTTAAAAGTTTTATAACATCTTTAAAGTATTCAACTCTTGTTCAGTTAAATGTTTCCAGCTTCCGCGAGGAATATCTTTTTTAGTTAAGTGCCCAATAGCAACACAATCTAAACTAACAATCTCGTATTTTATGTAATCAAAAATACTACGGATAATTGTGTTTCCAGTATTTTTAATTTTAAGTCCAATTTCTTTTTTAGACGCATTATCGATATAGCTAATCTCTTCTACCTCAATAAGTTTTCCTTCAATTTTAAAACCAGCTTGTATCTTTTTAAGATCTTCTAATTTTAAATTCTTATCCAATTCAATATGAAATAAACGTGGCACACCATGTTTAGAATTGGTAAACTTAGCTGCTATAGCATCATCGTTTGTAAATAATATTAACCCCTTAGAATTTCTACCTAAACGCCCAATAGGCTTAATACGTGAACTTGTTGAATTTGCAACCAAATCCATTACTGTTCTCCCTTTACCTTCGCTAGTTGTTGTAGCAAAACCTTTAGGTTTATTTAATAAAACGTAAGCTTTTTTCTCTGGGTTTATACGGGCGCCATCATAACGAACTTCATCTGCAACCTTTACTTTATATCCCATTTCGGTAATTACTTTACCGTTAACGGTTACTAAACCAATAGCAATATGATCATCAGCCTCACGACGAGAGCAAATACCAGAATTTGCTATGTATTTGTTTAGTCTAATTTCATCAGGATTACTCGCTTTTTTAGGTGTAGGGTTACCCTTTTTAATAGGTGCATTACCTCTAGAAAAACTTTTACTTTTTCCACCTTCACCTCCTCTAGCAACGCCTTTTTTAGCTTCACCTTGATTACCTCTTCCTGAAGGTTTCCCTTTTCCGCTTGTTCCTTGATTTCTGTTCATGACTAATAATTTTCTGCAAAGATATATTTAAAATTATGATTGACGATTTAAGTTTTACTTTTTGTTTTCTTTAAATATCACGAACGCCCTTAATAGCAATGTTTTATTAAGAAATCTTGATACTTGCTTATATGCTGAAGAAAGCCTCCGTTACTAAATTCTATTTAAAACCACACTAATCTTTATAAGCGCGATACTAAAGGCACCAACAACAATTATAAATTTTAAAATATTATGAAGTATTAAGTAATGTGTTTTTGTTTTAGACATCCATAATATTAATAAAAAGGCCAATAATAACGGTATACATAAGTAAAAATACAGATCCATATAACCAACATCGTAACGAGAAAGTAACAAGCTCATAGGCACCCAGGTTAAAACTGCCAAAATAGTCAGCATTACTTTAGATGCTTTTTCGCCGTAAACTATCGGTATAGTTTTATAATTCTGAGCCAAATCGCCTTTAATATTTTCTAAGTCTTTAGTGAGTTCGCGCATAGACATCATTAAAAACAAGAAAATAGCATGTACAAAAACCACATGTTCAAAGTTTTTATAATACATAAAAATGGCAAAAAACGGTGTAATTGTTAATGTCGCTGAAGTTAAATTACCAATAAATGGCATTTTTTTAAGCTTATGCGAATAGAACCAAATACCAAAAATATAAATAGAAAAGAAAATCACACCTTTAAAAGACACATAACTAGCCATTACAACAGCTAAAAAATTAAGAACAAAATAGAAAGATAACTTGGTGTTTTGGCTTATCAATTTATCCAACTTAGACTTTATAGGTCTGTTAATTAAGTCTTTCTCAGAGTCGTAGAAATTATTAATAATATATCCACCAGCAATAGTTGCTGCCGAAGCTAAAACAAGCATGAGTAAGTTTAAATCCAGAACAACATCTTTCACAGGTAAATCGTGCCCTAAAATAAAAATAGCCGTTAGATATTGTGCGATAACTACAATAAGAATATTGTAACCTCGTACTACAGAGAACATGCTAAAAAACTTAAGTAAAATGTGCTTTTGTTTTCTGGATAGCATAAAATCTTGCTTTTGAAAAGAATTCTCAAATAATCCCGAAAAGTTTTCGAAATTTTATAATAAAACCTAAAATCTAGAAGTTGTAAACCACTTCTAATTTATAACCTGAAAGTGCTTTTTCTGCTTTACTTAAATCTTCGGTAAAACCTAAAATATAGCCACCTCCACCAGAGCCACAAAGTTTTAAATAGTATTCGTTAGTATCGATACCTTTTTTCCAAAGCTCGTGAAACTGTTGCGGAATCATAGGTTTAAAATGACTTAAAACCACCTTAGATAAACTCTTGGTGTTTTTAAATAAAGACTTAACATCTCCTTTTAGAAAATCGTCTACACAAGCATCGGTATGTTTAATAAATTGATTTTTTAACATACTACGAAACCCTTCTTGCTTCATGTTTTCCATAAATAAGCTTACCATTGGTGCGGTTTCCCCAATAATACCACTATCTAATAAAAACACAGCACCTTTACCATCATTTTGCTGAGCAGGAATACCTGTTGCCTCGATATTATCTTTTGAATTGATAAGAATTGGAATACTTAAATAACTATTTAAAGGGTCTAAACCAGAAGATTTTCCGTGGAAAAAAGATTCCATCTCTGAAAAAATTGTTTTTAACTTTAGTAATTTTTCACGAGTTAAATTCTCTAAAACTGTAATTTTATCTTGTGCATACTTATCGTAAATAGCCGCAACCAAAGCACCACTACTACCAACACCATAACCTTGCGGAATAGACGAGTCGAAATACATACCAGCCTCTACATGTTTTTTTAGTGAAGCCACATCAAAAACAACCAATTCTGGATTAATATTCTCTAAATACCCAACATACCGTTGTAAACTTGCATTAGAAGCTATTGCTGTTTCCGATGGGTTTTTATCCGTTTTTAAAGCCCCATTATAAAAGCTGTAAGGTATTGATAAACCTTTAGAATCTTTGATAATTCCGTACTCTCCGAAGAGTAATATTTTTGAGTAAAATAATGGTCCTTTCATAAGCTATAATAGACTTGGTAAATGCAAAATTACAACAGTTTTGCCCCAAATCCAATTTTATCGATAATATACTCACCTTTTTGACAAAAGGTAACTAACTCACTTTTAATGAATTTAAGTACAGATTCCGCCTCATTCTCAGGATACAAAACATGTACATTAGCACCCGCATCCAAAGTAAAACACACTTTAGAACCTGTAGATTCTCTAAATGCCCAAATTTTATTTATAATCTGCAACGTGTTCGGTTTCATTAAAATAAAATAAGGCATACTCGTCATCATCATAGCATGCAGTGTTAAAGCTTCACTTTCAACCAAACCAATAAAAGCATCTAAATCTCCCGATTTTAAAATATTTTTTATGTCTTTAAGGTTTTTATTAGCCTGCTCAAAACGTTGTTGCGCAAATGGGTGGCCATGCATTAAATTATGTCCAACCGTACTACTCACCTGCTTTTCTCCTTTATCCACCAATAAAATAGTATCCTGATAATTTTTGAAATTCTCATGAACTTCAAACGGATATTTTACACCAAACAAATCGGAACTTCCAACTACATCTTCATGCTCACCCCAAACTACCAAATCGCCTTCCAAACTTCTGCAAGCACTACCAGAACCTAAACGCGCTAAAAAAGATGCTTTTTGAATGAAATTTATTTTTAAATCATCATTAACCAATACCTTTTCAATACTCATCAAGCACAAAGCCAAAGCGCTCATGCCAGACGCCGATGATGCAATACCAGAACTATGAGGAAATGAATTTGATGTTTCTATTTTAAAATGATAGTTTTTTAAAAACGGTAAATAACGCTCCACTCGCTTAAAAAAGGTTTCTATTTTAGGTTTAAAATCGTCTTTTTTCTCATTATCCAAAAACACATCGAACGAAAAATTTTCTTTATTTTCTTTTTCAGAAAAACTTAATTTCGTGGTTGTTTTACAATAATCTAGCGTAAAACTTATAGATGGATTTTCTGGTATTTGATCTTGCTTTTTCCCCCAATATTTCACTAAAGCAATATTGCTTGGCGAACTCCATGTAAAATCTCCGCTTTCAATATGCTTCGAATATGGTTTTGGGATAAAATCGGTTTCAGTCATGTTTAAATTTTAAGCTTTAATACAGCTAGTTTTGGCAAAAATAAGAAATATCTCTGCTATTTTTATCGAATTCAGCAATTCACTATTATTGTCAACAAATTATTAATTCAACTAGCGTTTTCAGATAGTTCCAAAAGCTTTGCCATTGTTTTATAATTTCTAGCCGTGGCAGTAATCTTTAATTTACGTTCAAAGAAGTTATTATTGTATTTCGTTTTTCCGTAGCCAATAGACGAATAAAAGTAAACACAATTAGCTAAAATATTAATCTCCTCGTTCTCAAATTTCATACTTAAAACTTCATTTACCAAATCGATTTCTGGTGCTGTATATAACAATGAAAAGTAACTTTTCTGCTTTTTTTCTTCGGAAAAGGGACAAGTATTAAAAATAGTGTTTAACGCATCACTAGTTATTACAAGCACAGGAACACTTAATTCGAAACGTTTTTTTATAGCTTCCGTAATTTGAAATTCTAATTCCGAAGCGTTTCCTTCTTCAGAATTAAAAATAATATTGCCACTCTGTATATATGTTTGTACGTGTTTTAACCCCATATTTAATAATAAATCGCGAAGCTCTGCCATTAAAATTTTATTCTTTCCTCCAACATTAATACCTCTCAACAGAGCAATATAAGTTTCCATATCCGTTTATTTTAAATTTTTAGCGAAGCAAATACTATTTTTGGCTTTTACATAATCACCAAAATTAGGAATAGTATGATAATTATTTTTCTCGTAAAACCTGATAGCATAAGGTTTCTCTTTTAAAGTTTCAAGAATACATTTTTTAAAACCTAATTCTACACTCCAATCTTCTAAAGCTTCTAAAACCAATTTAGCAACACCTTTTCCTCTAAATTCAACAGGCACAAACATCCGCTTAACCTCAACTTCATCTTCCGAAAAAGCTTTAATTCCCCCGCATCCAGTAGGGGTATTATTTTCATCGTAAGCCACAACAGCATGCTTAATTTCATCAATATTATTAAGTTTTCCGTAAAACTGTTTTTCATCTTTATAGTAAGCACCTAAATCAATATCCAAAGCCTCAACAAGTTTTTGAAAATCTAAATCATTAGAATTTGTTCTTTTTATACTTATCATTCTTTTACGCTTTTTAACGATACAATTGTAGGGTTTGCAACCAAAACTAAGGCATTCATCGTTATATCATGGCTTTAAAAGACAATATTCCGTAACTTTGTTTAAATATTTTATTTCAATTGTGAAAAAGGTTGCCCCAAAACATACTAACTTTTACAAGCCTAAAACTGCATTTTTAATGCTATTCGCTTTGGTGTGCATATCTTGTGCCACAAAAACTAGTCTTGTTCAAAACGCAGAAGTTCCAGAAAGCGACCCAAAGCTTATATTCTTAAATTATCGAGTTTCTCAAAATTCAAAAGGCCAAAAATCTATTGAATTTATAGATAAAAAAATAGTAGACGGTAAACTACGAAACAGCGATTCTAAATATATAAAATCCGGAGTTCCAGGCGATTTAGTTTGTACACAACTTAGTAAAAATAAAACGCTAATTTCCGAACAAACCATATCTAATCCATTATTAAAAACTATTGAATTCACAACCGACTCTTTTAATTTCAAAAAGCGAAACGTATCTATAAAACAAGCACCGTTAAACCTACGTATTCAGTTAAATACTTCAACTAAATTTATTAGAATTAAAGAAGTAATAGACTCTCTACAAAATACAAAAACGCTTATTACCTCTAATATTGAATAATATGAAAAACGTCTTCTTTTTATTTTTTGTATTAGTAAACTTTCAGTTTACAGGGGCTCAAGTTTTTACTACGGAAATCATCAAAAATTCCGGTGACAACAGTAAGCGTCTCAATTTAGTAATTTTAAGCGAAGGCTACCAAGTTAGTGAGTTTGCCAAATTTAAAACCGATGCTGTTAATTATACAAACAACATGTTTAACGAATCGCCTTTTAAAGAATACTCCAATTACTTCAACGTTCATATCATTTACGTGCCATCAAACGAAAGTGGTGCCGATCATCCTGGAGAAAGTTTTGATCCGGAAGAAACTCCAGATGCATTATTGTCACCAATAACTAGTGCAGATACTTATTTTAATGCAACTTACGATTCTTACGGCGCACACAGAAGGCTTTTTTACGAAGCAGACGGTAATTACGCCAACCAAACTGAAGTAAAAATCAACAGCGTTTTAGCCGATAACTTCCCTACTTACGACCAAGCTTTAATACTAGTAAACTCTGATGAGTACGGAGCCAGCGGAGGTGAATTCCCTATGAGCTATACAGGGTATTGGGGTCCAAAAACTGTACTTCACGAGCTTGGCCACTCTATGTTTAACCTGAAAGACGAATATTATCCAGGTGAATTATTTACAGAAGAAGCCATAAACATGACTAGAGAAAGTGACGAAACTCTTGTGAAATGGAAAAACTGGGTAGGCACAAATAATGTTGGTGTTTATCAATACACTTGCGATACTGGTAATTGTGCCGAATGGTATAAACCGCACCAAAACTGCATTATGAAAAGCATAAACAAATCGTTTTGCCCGGTGTGCACAGAAGGCATTATTGAAAAAATTCATGATTTACTACCACCCATTAACTCATTTACACCAAATAACGACAACGCAATTAGTAATGCCGCTTTCCCTTTAGAATTTGAGCTAAATTTAATTGAACCTCTACCAAATACTCTAGAAAGTGAATGGACTTTAAACAGTGCATCTTTCGCAACTAATCAAGATTTGGTTAGCATACAAGAAGAAGATTTAACCATAGGTACAAATACCTTAACCGCGGTAATTATAGATAACACCGAACTTTTAAAGGTAGACAACCATGAAACAACGCACGTAAGCACCGTAACCTGGACGATAGAACATTCTACACTAGGCATTGAGTCTATTGAAAGTAGTAACACCACCTTTACCGTATCAATTTATCCTAACCCAGTTTTAGATGTTGTTAATTTGAAATTTGAAAGTGATAACACCGAAAATGTAACCGTAGAGATTATATCGATAGATGGTCGAAAAATTAAATCGGAAACGCTTACCAATTCTACAGTAAACTCTATTAATTTAAGCGCTTTGCCTTCAGGGATTTATTTAACTAATTTTTATGCTAACAAGGTACTTTTAGCAACTAAAAAGCTAATAAGAAAATAAGCTGTTTCTTAAAAATCAATACTATCATTTATCTTAACGCTTAGCTCATTATCATTAGGAACGATAAATTCATCAGAAAAACGTTTGGCAGCATCATAATCTTCAGCCTGAACGCCTACCCAATAATCATCACCAAGCAACTTAAAGAAAAAGCGCTCATCAACATGTTTCTCATAAAACGCTTGTATTTCTGTATGATTATCTTCTTTTAAAGTATTTGTTACCGAATCAGTATAGGCAGTTCGAATAACTTTTTCTTTTAAATAATAAATATATGTAGTGTCTCTATGGAAGAGTAACGCTTTTGGCTCACCACTACCACCATCCCAATTAATGTCTTCTGGTTGTATTCCTAGTTTATACGTAAATCGATGTGTAGTGCCGTAATTATGCCCAGAAAACAGACCTATAGCAGTTGAAAGCGTTGTTATTTTTTCAACTTCCAAACGCTTCCCGTTTGATAACACTTTATGAGTTTTATCAACAATCACTTTATCTTCATAATCACAGCTAACAAATAAGCTAATAATTATAACTAGAATCCCTAATTTGATTATTTCCTTCAATTTAAAAATCATATTTTATATTTGAAACAGGATCTAGACACCTAATTTTTAGACGGATACTTCTTTAATATTTTAGCAACAATAGCACTTAAACGTGCTTCACGTTTTTCTGGCGAGCTATTTGGATTAAAACTAGATTCGCTAACCGCTTGCCAGTAAAGTTGCTTGATGTTTTCGTCAACAAAATCGACTGTTATTTGCCGTGTAACCTGTGCTTGCCCAAGAGGTAAACCTATAGAAATACCTCCGCCAACATTACCGCCTCCGCCGCCAACTCCTACGCCAACGGTTTGCCTTTGTGCGCCTTGAAATTCGGTGCTTTTTATGTCTATAAAAAAATCTGGCGTATCAGACAATGCAAAACCTTTAGCTTGCAGTTGTTCATCTAGAGCATTTAAAAGTCGCTTAGTATCCAGCTCGCTTAAACCGGTTTTCATGTCGGCATAATAATTATAGCTTTTATACTTGGTGAAATCTGTACCTTTTTCGTAATCGTAGTTTACATAAATAGGAGCACAAGATGCTACTAAAAATAATATAGCGAGAGTTTTAACAAATTTCATAGTCTTATTTTTTATATAAATTTAAACAAAAATTGTTCCGAATATGCATTACTTATTGTTCTGAATTAAAAAACCGCCAAGTATTGTTAAAAAACAAGACTTAGCGGCTTAAATAATGTTATAAAAAAAGGACTTTCCATTTTACAGGTTCGTCTAGATTATTTTATTAATTCAACATTTTCCAAAGTACATCCTTTAACTCTGTGATACCTTTTTGGGCTACAGACGAAATAAATAGGTACGGAATTGGCAATTCGTTGTCTAGCTCTACTTTTAACTCAGCCTGAAGTTCATCATCCAACATATCGCTTTTTGATATAGCGATAATCCGATCTTTATCCAACATTTCTGGATTATAACGACGAAGCTCATCAAGTAAAATATCGTATTGTTTTCTAATATCTTCCGCATCCGCAGGAATCATAAACAACAAAATTGAGTTACGCTCAATATGGCGTAAAAAATAATGCCCTAATCCTTTACCTTCAGCAGCACCTTCAATAATACCAGGTATATCTGCCATTACAAAAGTTTGAAAATCACGATACTTTACAATACCTAAATTTGGTTTTAGGGTTGTAAACTCGTAATCGGCAATTTTTGGTTTTGCAGAAGTTACTACAGATAAAAGTGTTGATTTTCCAGCATTAGGAAAACCTACTAAACCAACATCGGCAAGTACTTTTAACTCTAATGTTATGTACTTCTCTTCCATTGGCAAACCAGGTTGCGCATAACGAGGCGTTTGGTTCGTTGACGACCTAAAGTGCCAGTTTCCTAAACCACCTTTTCCACCTTCGGCAATAATTCTTTCTTCACCATTTTCGGTAATTTCAAGAATGATTTCGTTAGTTTCAGTATCACGAATTACGGTTCCTAATGGTACATCTAAATAAAAATCTTCACCATCGGCACCAAAACTTCTACTCTTCCCACCATTTTCTCCGTGACCAGCACGTAAGTGTTTTTTATACTTTAAATGCAGAAGAGTCCATAAGTTAGCGTTACCACGTAAAATAATGTGACCACCACGGCCTCCATCTCCTCCATCGGGACCACCTTTTGTAATATATTTTTCACGATGTAAATGCGCCGATCCACGGCCACCCTTACCTGAGCTTACATACATTTTTACGTAATCTACAAAATTTCCTTCTGTCATTTTCCAATTTAATATTAATAAGCACAACGCTTAAAATAGCAGTTGTTCCTTTATTTTTTCCGCGTAAGCGAAAAGTTTATTTTGTTAAATATTATTATGTTTTAATTTGCCTTTAACAAAATATAAAAAGCAGCAAACCAAAGTAACAATAGCATAAGGAGTATCTTGATTTACTCTTTAGTATTTTTTTTTACAATTTATCAATTGCCGTACTTAAACGTACAGTAATATCTTCGATACTACCTACACCATCAACACCAAAATATTTCTCTTGTGCGTTGTAATAATCTTTCAAAACAGCTGTTTTATTATAATACTCGGTAATTCTATTTCTTATAATAGACTCATCGGCATCATCAGGTCTTCCGCTTGTTTTTCCTCTTTCTAATAAACGACCAACTAAAATCTCATCGTCAACCTCTAGCGCAATCATTGCATTAATTTGCGAATCTTTAGCTTCCATTAATTTATCTAGAGATTCTGCTTGTGCATTTGTTCTAGGAAAACCGTCGAAAATAAATCCTTTTGCATCGGCATTTTTTTCAACTTCAGCATTTAACATATCAATAGTTACTTGGTCTGGAACCAACTCTCCTTTATCTATAAACGATTTTGCTAACATACCGAGAGCTGTTTCGTTTTTAATATTGAATCGAAAAACATCACCGGTAGAAATGTGTACCAAGTTGTATTTTTCTTTTAAAAAGTTTGCTTGTGTTCCTTTGCCTGCTCCTGGAGGGCCAAATAGCACTAAATTTGTCATGTGTTGTGTTTCTTTTATTTGATATACTTCTGGTAAATTTCTTCCTAAACCATCATAATCTAAGCCGTAGCCTACAATAAATTTATTAGGAATTTCTATACCAACATAATGTAGTTTAAAGTCTTTTTTATAGGCCTCAGGCTTGTAAAATAAAGTAGCAATTTTTAAAGCCTTAACATTCTCGTTTTTAAAAATACGATGTACTTCGGCAAGCGTATTTCCGGTATCTATAATATCTTCTAAAATCACAACAGTGCGGCCAGACAAATCTTGGGTTAGCCCAATTAAACGTTGAATATCTTCAGTAGACTTCACACCTTCATACGATGCTAATTTGATAAAAGTAACCTCACAAGGTTTTGGGTATTTTTTAACAAAATCGCTTACCACCATAAACGAGCCGTTTAATATACCAACAAATACAGGAACTTCATCTCCAATATCGCTCGCAATCTCATCGGCCATTCTTGCTAGTGCATCATCAATTTGTGCAGCAGATATAAATGGTTTAAAATATTTGTCGTGTAACTTTATCACCGTTATTAATTTTTGAAGTTGCAAAGATAATCAATAGATTAACGTTTTAGGCTTTTTTGATTTATGAATTGAAGCCTATTTTAAGATTATAACGTATTTTTGCTTACAATTTAAGATACTTTAGTTAAAAACAAGCAAATGAATTACTTCTCTTCTCATTTTAAACTCGGCATTTTAGGTGGTGGGCAACTCGGTAAAATGCTACTTTACAACACCAGAAAATTCGATATTTACACCTGTGTTTTGGAAGCTAGTAACGAGGCGCCTTGCAAGACAGCCTGCGACGAATTTCACCTTGGTGATTTAATGAATTATGATGCCGTTTACAACTTCGGAAAACAAGTAGATGTTTTAACTATTGAAATTGAAAACGTAAACATCGATGCCCTGGAAGCGCTTGAAAAAGAAGGCGTAAAAGTATATCCATCGGCAAAAACATTACGTATTATCCAGAATAAAGCAACACAGAAATTATTTTATGTAGATCACAACATTCCTACATCACCTTTTACTCGTTTTGCTTTTACTTCAGAAATAAAAGAAGCTCTAAATCATGGTGGCTTAAGCTTGCCTTTTGTTTGGAAATGCGCTCAGTTTGGATACGATGGTACTGGCGTAAAAATTGTTAGAACCGTTGACGATTTAAAAGATTTACCTAACGTAGAATGTATTGCAGAAAAGTTAGTACCCTTTAAAAACGAATTGGCCGTAATTGTTGCAAGAAACGCATCGGGAGAAACAAAAACCTACCCTGTGGTAGAAATGGAATTTCACCCAGAAGCCAACCAAGTAGAGTATGTTATTTGCCCTGCGCGTATAGATGTTGCTGTTGCTAAAAAAGCAGAAGCTGTAGCCTTAAAAGTTTCAGAAGCTATTAACCATGTTGGTTTGTTGGCTGTTGAAATGTTTCAAACCGAAAACGATGATATTTTAATAAATGAAGTCGCTCCAAGACCTCATAATTCAGGACACCAAACGATAGAAGCGAGTTACACTTCTCAATTTGAACAGCATATTCGTGCCGTTTTAAATTTACCTTTAGGTCGCACAGACAATAAAGTAGTTGGTGTTATGGTTAACCTTGTTGGCGCCGAAGGTTTTAGCGGCAATGTAGTTTACGAAAACATAGAAAAAATAATGAATATGGATGGTGTTACACCGCATATTTATGGCAAAAAACAAACACGTCCGTTTAGAAAAATGGGACATGTCACTATTGTAAATGAAGATTTGAATGAAGCGAGACGGATTGCCGA
Organism: Algibacter lectus; assembly: GCF_900112395.1. Classification (GTDB taxonomy): domain Bacteria; phylum Bacteroidota; class Bacteroidia; order Flavobacteriales; family Flavobacteriaceae; genus Algibacter; species Algibacter lectus. The sequence goes on along the minus strand of NZ_FOLN01000008.1, from coordinate 126,273 downwards.
AGAGGTTAAGAAATCCATCCGAGTAATTTCAGAATAAAACATAATTATAAATTTAATTCATATAAAAAATGAATAAAGTAGGAGTCATCATGGGAAGCAAAAGCGACCTGCCAGTAATGCAAGATGCGATAGATATTTTAAAAGGATTTGGTGTTGATGTTGAAGTTGATATTGTATCGGCTCACCGCACACCAGAAAAATTATTCGACTACGGTAAAAATGCACACACCAGAGGTTTTGCAGTAATAATTGCCGGAGCTGGTGGCGCTGCACATTTACCAGGCATGATTGCATCACTATCACCATTACCAGTAATTGGAGTTCCTGTAAAAAGCAGTAATTCTATAGATGGTTGGGATTCTGTATTATCAATATTACAAATGCCAGGTGGTGTTCCTGTTGCAACAGTTGCTTTAAATGGCGCAAAAAATGCAGGAATATTAGCAGCACAAATTTTAGGAGCTAGCGATTTATATGTTCGCGAAAAAATAATAGCTTACAAAGAAGACTTGAAAGTAAAGGTTAACGAATCGGCTAAAGATTTAAGCTAATACTATAAAATGAAAAACCTCGAAATATAAATTTCAAGGTTTTTCTAGCTATTAACAATAATCCTATAAGAGTTAGTCACTCTAAAATTGTTGCAGCAAATTTACAATAATTTACTATGCATACATACTAAATTATAATTTTAACTTATATTTAATTAAAATGATAAAAGCATCTTTAATTACCCCGTTCCAAACCCCATACAACGCAGCTCCTTTTTTAGCTATTGAAAACGACGACTATCTTCCTACTTTTAAGGAAGCCATAAAGCAAGCCAAAGCTGAAATTGATGCGATAGTAAACAACACCGAAGCACCTAGCTTTGAAAACACCATTGTAGCATTAGATTTTTCCGGAGAACAATTAGATAGAATTTCGAGTATATTTTTCAATTTAAATTCTGCTGAAACCAATGAAACTATCCAAAAAATAGCTCAAGAAGTTTCTCCTTTATTATCAGAATTTGGTAATGACATTACATTAAACGAAGACTTATTTAAGCGTGTAAAAGCCGTTTACGATAATAAAAATGAGTTAAATTTAACTACGGAAGAACAAACCTTATTAGATAAAAGATATAAAGGATTTTCTAGAAACGGAGCTAATTTACCCGAAGACAAAAAGGAAAAATTACGCGAAATAGACAAAAAACTGAGTCAATTAAGTTTAAAATTCGGAGAAAATGTTTTAGCTGAAACCAATAAGTTTGAAATGCTTATTGTAGACGAAAAAGATTTAGCCGGTTTACCAGAAGGCACAATAGAAGCTGCAAAACAATTGGCAGAATCTAAAGAAAAAGAAGGTTGGTTATTCACTCTAGATTACCCAAGTTACATTCCTTTTGTAACCTATGCAGACAATAGAGAGTTACGTAAAAAACTAACTTTAGCGGCAGGCAGCAAAGCCTTTAAGGGTGACGATTTAGACAATCAAGGCATTGTATTACAAATTGTAAACCTACGTCACCAACGCGCTAATTTATTAGGTTACAAAACGCATGCGCATTTTGTTCTAGAAGAACGTATGGCGCAAACCCCTGAAAAAGTTTTAGATTTTTCTAATGAGTTGTTAGAAAAAGCAAAACCAGCTGCAAAAAAGGAGTTTGAAAACTTAGAGAAATTTGCAAAAGAATTAGATAACATAGACCAATTAGAAAAATGGGATGGATCTTATTATTCTGAAAAACTGAAACAAAAATTATTCAGTTTAGATGATGAACAGCTAAAACCGTATTTTAAATTAGAAAATGTAATTGATGGCGCTTTTACGGTCGCTAACAAATTATTCGATTTAAGTTTTGAAGAAATTGATACTATTGATAAATATCACGAAGATGTTTTAACGTATAAAGTTACCGATAAAAACGGTGATTTAGTTTCTATATTTTACGCCGATTTCTTCCCAAGATCAGGAAAAAGAAACGGTGCTTGGATGACATCTTACAAACCACAATATGTAATAGATGGCGAAAATAGCCGCCCGCACATTTCTATAGTTTGCAACTTTACAAAACCAACAAAAAGCAAACCATCTTTATTAACCTTTAACGAAGTGACTACCCTATTTCACGAATTTGGACACGCATTGCATGGTATGCTAGCAAACACTACTTACCCAAGTTTATCTGGAACCAGTGTGTTTTGGGATTTTGTAGAATTACCAAGTCAGGTTATGGAAAACTGGTGCTACGAAAAAGAAGCTTTAGAATTGTTTGCCAAACATTATGAAACTGGAGAAGTTATCCCAATGGATTTAGTTGAAAAAATAAAAGATTCGGCTAGTTTTCACCAAGGAATGCAAACATTACGTCAGTTAAGTTTTGGTCTTTTAGATATGAAATGGCACGGACAAGATCCATCAAGCATCTCAAATGTTAAAGATTTTGAAACTGAAGCTTTTAAAGACACCAACTTATATCCTAAAACAGAAGAGACTTGCATGAGTACCGCATTTTCTCATATTTTTCAAGGTGGATATTCATCTGGGTATTACAGTTACAAATGGGCTGAAGTTTTAGATGCCGATGCTTTCGAATATTTTCAAGAAGCTGGTATTTTCAATAAAGAAGTTGCTACCAAATTTAAAGACAACGTACTGTCGCAAGGTGGAACAGAAAACCCAATGGTACTTTACAAACGTTTTAGAGGTCAAGAACCAAAACCTGAAGCTTTATTAAAACGTGCTGGGTTAATAAAATAAATAATACAGATTAAAATAACTTAAGGTGTTTATGAGGTTTTCGAACTAAATAAGCACCTTTTTTTGTGTTTAAAATTGAAATACTCCATGTGTTCCTAGAGAAATAAACGAGCCTGTACTGCTTCAGAATAAAATCTACTTTAAATCTTTGGTAAGTTTGTAATAATAAAAAGCAGGCAGTAACAATATTAAAATTACAGGCTGAATTAAAAAGCGTCTCAAATTAAAAAAGAAGTAGTAATCGGTTTGTTTCGGGTTGATAACAAAATACAAATAGCCACAAATTAAAATAATAAAAGCCATAGCGTAAACCAAAACTGAAAACTTAATAATGCTTCTATCTTTAAAAACCACATAAAGAATCCCTAAGGAAACTAAACCGTTTAGAACATAGCGTAAAACTGTAAAAGCTACTAATTTTAATACTTCTCTACGCGGACTATCAATATACAAATAATCATTATGAAAGAAGGTTAAATATGGATCGTAAAACAATTCATTCTCAAACCATCGAATTAACACCAATACGGTTATCAATATAAAAAGCAGAATATATTTAACCGATTTAGACATTTTTTTGGTTTAATTTAGAAAAACGATTCACCCAAAAAATCCAAAGTAAAAATACAGCACCATAAATAATAGCTGGAAATACTACGGCATGTAAAAACTCCGATTGTTCTGGGTATTTATAAAGCCAAATCGATAATATTACAATGCGCAAAACATTAACCACATAGATGATTACACTCCCTGAAAGCAGATACAAAAGTGTAGCTTTCAATCTTCCTGAAAATGCAACAATAAAAGAGATAAATAGAATTAACACGCTTAATCCGTTACACCCTTCAATAACTCTAGCTACATAGGTATTACCTATCATTACCTTTAAAGAAGGCTCTTCTAGATGTGGCACCATTTCGGTAGCATAGCCAAATGTGTTTAGCAAATCTTTACTTTGCTCACCAACCAAATGCGTGAAATAATCTGGATAAAATTCAGAACCATCAGAAAATTGTAAATAAAATTTATAAATTACAGAAAGTGATAAGTACACCAACAAAAATGTAAGTATAAACTTTATTACCGACCTGTATTTTATAAAGAGTGTTTTCAAATTAAAATGCTATAAACAAAGTACCGAAATTACATCTTTTTAAATACTTTTGCCAAAACTTTTCAAATTATGATTTTAGAAACTCTAAAACCCCAAGTATCAGCAATTATTTCTAACCAAGACCTAGATAAAAACGAGCGTCTATTAAAAATATGCGAACTACTCGATAAAAACATAACATATTATAACTGGGTCGGTTTCTATTTTAGAAACGGCGAAAAAGAAGAGCTACTTTTGGGTCCTTATGTTGGTGCGCCAACAGACCATACTGTAATTCCTTTTGGAAAAGGTATTTGCGGACAAGTAGCCGTTAGCAACGAAAACTTTGTTGTGCCAGACGTCGCTGCTCAAGATAATTATATTGCTTGTAGCATTACTGTTAAAGCCGAAATAGTAGTTCCTATTTTTGTTAATGGCGAAAACATTGGCCAAATAGATATCGACTCTAATACGCCAGATCCTTTTACAGAATTAGACGAACGTTTTCTGGAGTTTGTTTGCGCGCAAGTTGCAACTATACTTTAGTAAAATTCTCTATTAAAAAATTAAAATATAGCAAGTTTATTTAAGTTGTTAGCACGTGGTGTTTGCGTTTTGCATTCCACTTGTTAACAACTTCTGTTTTTAGTTAAAAACTGAAGCGTCTTTTTTATTATTTCACAACCCATTTTTTAAACTAAATAAGTACTTTTGCAAATATTTTAAATTTTCAGCGTAAAAGACTGAAAAACAACAAAATTTCACATAAAAAAGCACTCTTAAACACAACACAACACCAATGAGCAACGAAAAAACCATTAAATCGGCACTAATTTCAGTATTTAGTAAAGACGGATTAGAACCAATTGTAAGAAAGTTAAACGAACAAGGCGTAACCATTTATTCTACCGGTGGTACTGAAAAATTTATTAACGATTTAGGTATAGACGTTGTTCCTGTAGAAGATGTTACATCTTACCCTTCTATTCTTGGTGGTCGTGTAAAAACATTACACCCAAAAGTTTTTGGTGGTATTTTAAACAGACAAAACCATGATGGTGATGTTGCTGAATTAGCCGAATATAATATCCCACAACTTGATGTTGTAATTGTTGATTTATATCCTTTTGAAAAAACAGTAGCTTCTGGAGCAAGTACTCAAGATATTATTGAAAAAATTGATATCGGAGGAATTTCTTTAATTCGTGCTGCTGCTAAAAATTATTCAGATGTTATCTGTGTATCTTCAGTTGATGATTATGCTGAATTTTTAGAACTTATTTCAGAAAATAACGGAAGCATTTCAGAAGAAAACAGAAAACGTTTTGCGGGAAAAGCATTCAACGTATCTTCTCATTACGATACTGCTATTTTTAACTACTTCAACCAAAACAATGAAGAAACAGTTTTAAAAATAAGCGAGACTAACGGTAAAACGTTACGTTACGGTGAAAACCCACACCAAAAAGGATTTTTCTTCGGAAACTTCGATGAGTTATTCACTAAACTTCATGGAAAAGAATTAAGTTACAATAACCTTTTAGATGTTGATGCCGCTGTTAATTTAATGAACGAATTTAAAAATGACGCACCAACATTTGCTGTATTAAAACACAATAATGCTTGTGGTTTAGCACAGCGTGATACGCTTCACCAAGCTTATATAGATGCTTTAGCTGGAGACCCTGTTTCTGCCTTTGGTGGTGTTTTAATTAGTAATAAAGAAATTGATTTAGCTACAGCTGAAGAAATACACAAATTATTCTGTGAAGTTGTTATCGCACCTTCTTTTTCTGCGGAAGCGCTAGAAACTCTTAAAGGTAAAAAGAACAGAATTTTATTAGAAATACATGATATTGAAATGCCACAAACAAACGTTAGAAGTTGTTTAAACGGCGTTTTAGTTCAAGATAGAAATAACATTACAGATCAGGCTGAAGATTTAAAAACAGTAACAACTTTAGCACCAACAAGCGAACAAGTGGACGATTTAATTTTTGCTTCTAAAATTTGTAAGCATACCAAATCTAACACTATTGTTTTAACAAAAAACAAAACGTTATTAGCCAGTGGAACAGGACAAACTAGTCGTGTTGATGCTTTAGAGCAAGCCATACACAAAGCACAAACTTTTAAATTCGATTTAAACGGTTCTGCTATGGCTAGTGATGCCTTTTTCCCTTTCCCTGATTGTGTAGAAATAGCAAAAAACGCAGGTATTACTTCGGTAATTCAGCCAGGTGGTTCTATAAAAGATCAATTAAGTATTGATTATTGTAATAGCAACAATGTAGCCATGGTTATGACAGGAACACGCCATTTTAAACACTAAATTCTATAGACGGTTTAAACTTCGTTTCTTCAGGAAACGCAAGTTTTAAACCGTCCATAAACTAATAAATTACGTATAACCTAAGAATACATTTGGTAAACAGAATTTTGAGCCCTATAAAACTCAGAATATTTAGTAACTTTTAGTACTTTTACGGGATTCGTATTTTAAACCATAATTAATTATTAATAGCACATGGGATTTTTTGACTTCCTTACCGAAGATATAGCCATAGATTTAGGTACCGCAAACACGCTTATTATTCATAATGATAAGGTTGTTGTAGATGCACCATCTATCGTGGCAAGAGATAGAATTTCTGGTAAAATTATTGCCGTAGGGCAAGAAGCCAGTTTAATGCAAGGTAAAACCCATGAAAATATTAAAACCATCCGTCCGTTAAAAGATGGTGTTATTGCAGATTTTGATGCTTCGGAACAAATGATTAGTATGTTTATTAAAAATATACCAGCATTAAAAAAGAAGTTCTTCACACCTGCTTTACGTATGGTAATTTGTATTCCTTCTGGAATTACAGAAGTAGAAATGCGAGCAGTAAAAGAAAGTGCAGAACGTGTTAATGGTAAAGAAGTTTACTTAATTCACGAGCCTATGGCTGCTGCAATTGGTATTGGCGTAGATATTATGCAACCTAAAGGAAACATGGTTGTAGATATAGGTGGTGGTACAACAGAAATTGCTGTTATTGCTCTTGGAGGTATTGTTTGCGACAAATCGGTTAAAATTGCAGGTGATGTATTTACAAACGATATTGTTTATTACATGCGTACGCAACACAATTTATATGTGGGTGAACGTACTGCTGAAAAAATAAAAATTCAAATTGGTGCTGCTACCGAAGATTTAGAATTACCTCCAGAGGATATGAGCGTTCAAGGACGTGATTTATTAACAGGAAAACCTAAGCAAGTATCAATTTCATATAGAGAAATAGCTAAGGCTTTAGATAAATCTATTTTACGTATTGAAGATGCCGTTATGGAAACCTTATCTCAAACGCCTCCAGAATTAGCTGCAGATATTTACAACACCGGTATTTATTTAGCTGGTGGTGGCTCTATGTTACGTGGTTTGGATAAGCGTTTATCTTTAAAAACAGATTTACCGGTTTACATTGCCGAAGATCCGTTGCGTGCTGTAGTACGTGGTACAGGTATCACTCTTAAAAACTTACCTAAATACAAAAGTGTATTGATAAAATAAAAGCATAAAATAGGTCTATAACCCATGCAACAGATTATTAATTTTCTAATAAGAAACAAAAACTTTTTGTTGTTCTTGTTGCTGTTTAGCATTTCTATTGTTTTTACAATTCAGTCACACTCCTACCATAAAAGTAAGTTTATTAACTCGGCTAACTTTTTAACTGGTGGTGTTTATAATTCTGTAAATAATATTTCAGATTATTTTAATTTAAGATCTCAAAACAATCTGTTATCAGAAGAAAACAGACATCTAAAATCTCTTTTGTACAACCAAGCTACAAAAGATTCAGTTTATATAGATAGCTTATCTTTTAATGATAAATACAGATTTACTTCGGCCAACATTATCAAAAACAGTTATGCTTTACCTGATAATGTTTTACTTTTAAACAAAGGTAAAAACGATAGTGTTTTTGAAGATTTTGGCGTTATTACAAGTAAGGGCATTTTAGGTATTGTAAATAAAACGAGTAAAAATTTCGCAACCGTTATTTCAATATTAAATACAACTAGTAACATTAGTGCCAAGTTAAAAAAGACCAACCATTATGGGTCTTTAAAATGGAACGGGAAAAACCCAAGAATTACCCAATTAGTAGATATCCCTAAAATTGCAAACTTTAAAACAGGAGATACCATTGTAACCTCTGGCCTATCTTCTATTTTTCCTAAAGGCGTTCCTATTGGTACCGTTAACGATTTCAAACTAGACAACACAGAGAATTACTACGAAATAAATGTATTGTTGTTTAACGACATGACGAATATTGAGCATGTTTACATTATAAAAAACATCAATCTTCCTGAAATTAAAAACCTTTTAAACGGCATAAGCAATGAATAGTGTTTTTTTCGCCCAAGCTAGCCGATTTATTATCCTTGTCCTTTTTCAAGTATTAATATTCAACCACATTAATTTCTTAGGATATATAAATCCGTATATCTACATTTTATTAATTGCATTTTTCCCGGTTAGAAATAATCGTATTGTTATCATTTTTATTAGTTTCTTCTTAGGATTGTCGATTGATTTATTTCTAGACACAGGAGGCGTTCATGCGGCAGCATGCGTATTTATCGCTTACATTCGCCCTATTCTTTTAAAATCGTCTTTCGGTATGATTTACGAACACCAAACCATCCGTTTCAATACAGTAGACTTTGGTGCTAAACTTACCTATATCTCATTATTAACCATAGTGCATCACTTTGTTTTGTTTAGTTTAGAAATATTTAACTTTTCAAAAATAATTTTAATCCTTCAAAAGGCGTTATTCTCAAGTATATTCAGTATTATATTGATTATTCTAATTACAGTTATTTTTAGTAGGAAAACGAAATGAGACAATTTTTACTTTTTATCTCCATCATTCTTGTTGGTGTTTTATTTATTTCTAGGCTTTTTTATCTTCAAGTGTACAGCTCGAATTCAGATAGTTTATACGATGATAATGCCATTAGAAAAGTATGGGATTACCCAAAAAGAGGCTTTGTATATGACAGAAACGGTGAACTTTTAGTTTCCAACCAACCATCATACGATGTTATGGTAATTCCTCGAGAAGTAGAACCACTAGATACTTTAGAGTTTTGTAATCTTTTAAAAATTGATAAAGAAAAATTTATCACAACATACAACAAAGCACGTCGCTATTCCCCTAGATTATCATCTGTTTTTGTTTCACATTTATCAAAATCTGACTACGCAGTACTACAAGAAAAAATGCGTAAGTTTAAAGGTTTTTATATTCAAAAACGTTCACTTAGACATTACGAAACCACTATTGGCGCCAACGTTTTAGGTGATATTGGAGAGGTAAACAATGCCATTATAAATCGTGACGATTACTACAAAATGGGTGACCTTATCGGAAAACAAGGTATTGAAGCCTCTTATGAAGAAACGTTGCGTGGTGTTAAAGGTTTAAAATTTATTCAAAAAGATAGATTCAATCGAGATATCGGCCCTTATAAAGATGGCGAATTCGATATTACCCCAGAACAAGGTAAAGACATCAAAATCACAATTGATGCCGATTTACAGGCCTACGGTGAATTGCTTATGCAAAATAAACGCGGTGGTGTTATTGCCATAGAACCATCGTCTGGAGAAATATTAGCCATGGTTGCGGCTCCAACTTACGATCCTAATATTTTAGTGGGAAGAAATCGTTCTAAAAATTTCACAAAACTCTATAACGATTCTATTGCGAAACCGCTTTTCAATAGAAGTTTACAAGGCGTTTATGAGCCAGGATCACCATTTAAATTAATGAATGCCTTAATCGCTTTACAAGAAGGCGTTGTAACCCCAGATGAAACTGTTACCTGTTACGCAGGTTATAAATATGGAAATAGATTTATGAAATGCCACTGCCATAGCGGTACTAGAAATGATATGATTTCTGGTATACAACGCTCATGCAATGCATACTTTGCTACTACATACCGAAAAATTTTAGATAAAAATGGTAATGCTTCAGCAGGTATTGATACCTGGAGCAATCATGCTAAAAGTTTTGGATTAGGCGAGTTTTTAAATAACGATTTGTATGTAGGCCAAAAAGGACGTATACCAGACCGTGCATATTACAAGCATATTTACCCAAACACTTTCTACTCTACCTATACCATTTCTAATGCTATTGGGCAAGGGGAAGTTGCCACAACACCAATTCAATTAGCTAATATGGCTGCAGCTATTGCCAATCGCGGGCATTATTTTACGCCACACATTATAAAAAGTATTGAAAACGAAACTTTACCAGAACAGTTTACAAAACCTAAAATAACTACTATAGACAAGCAAAACTTCGAACCTGTTATCAAGGGTATGCTACAAGTTTACAAACAAGGTACAGCAGCATCTTTACAAGTAAAAGATATTGACATCTGCGGAAAAACTGGAACTGTAGAAAATTTTGTAAAAATTGATAGCGTAAGAACACAGCTTACCGACCATTCTATATTTTTAGCCTTTGCTCCAAAAGATAATCCAAAAATAGCCATTGCTGTTTTTGTTGAAAACGGATATTGGGGAAGTCGTTTTGCTGGACGAATTGCTAGTTTAATGATTGAAAAACATATTAAAAAAGAAATTACCCGAAAAGATTTAGAAGAGTGGCTTTTAAAGCATAGTTTAGAGAACGAATATGCTAAACCTTATTCTGGTGAGTCTTTTAGAATTAACGGACAAACAAGCTTGCAAATTGTTGACGATCAAGAATACAATCGACTAAAAACAGAGCTGAATAAAATAAATAAAACAGCAAATTAATGGTTAGAGACACTAACAGACATTTTAAATTCGATTGGATTACTATCTTTCTATTTTTTCTTTTAGTAGGTTTTGGTTGGCTTAATATTTTATCGGCATCACACACCGGAGTAACTTTAGATTATTTCGATCTTTCTCAACCCTTCGGGAAACAACTTATTTTTATTTTTTTAACCTTCGGTTTAATTATACTACTCTTAGCCATAGATGCTAAGTTCTACGAGCGTTTCTCTAGCCTTATCTATATTATATCCATGTTGTCCTTAGTTGGGCTCTTTATATTCGGTAAAAACGTAAACGGAGCAACATCTTGGTATGCCATTGGAGGCATGACGTTGCAACCTAGTGAATTTGCAAAAACAGCCACAGCCTTGGCCGTTGCCAAATATATTAGTGATTTAAACACCAACATTAAAAACTTTAGTGATCAAATTAAAACGTTTGCTATAATCATAACACCTGCCTTTCTTGTATTACTACAAAATGATACCGGAAGTACCATTGTTTATGGCGCCTTCTTTTTTGTTTTATATCGCGAAGGCTTACCCAAATACTATTTAACACTAGCAGTTTCGGTTATACTCCTCTCCATTTTATCTTTAAAATTTGGAGCTATAATAACATCAATAATTTCTATCATAGTAGTAATTTCTTATCATTTTCTAAACAAAAGAAAACTTAGACTTTATCAATTAACACTAATTTTAATAGCGGCTTTAGCTGTTTCATTTGGGGTGAAATTCTTCTATCAAAGCATTTTACAACCACACCAACAAGACCGTATAAGCCTATGGTTACGCTTAGAGAAAGACCCTGTTAAGCTTCAGAAAATGAAGCAAACTTTTGCATATAACCTCAACGAATCAGAAAAAGCCATAAGCTCAGGCGGGCTTTCTGGTAAAGGCTTTATGGAAGGCACACGTACCACTGGTAAATTTGTACCAGAACAGCATACCGATTATATTTTCAGCACCGTTGGCGAAGAGTGGGGTTTTATTGGCAGCTCCTTTGTAGTAATCGTTTTTGTACTATTACTACTGCGTATATTACACTTAGCTGAACTTCAAAAATCGCAATTCAGTCGTGTTTATGGCTATGGAGTTGCGGCCATTGTATTTATCCACTTTTTAATTAATATAGGCATGGTTATGGGTTTAATTCCAACCATCGGTATTCCATTACCGCTTTTTAGTTATGGTGGCTCTGGACTTTGGGCATTTACTATTTTAATCTTTATTTTTATTAAATTAGACTCCAACAAAATAAACGAATGGTAGTTTAACCGTTCTTATTTTATTATGTTTACTCTAATGAAAAATAAAATATACACTCTTTTATTACTAATCATTTTAGCTAGCTGTTCTAGCAGTAAATCTCTTACAAATCAAAGTTTTTCTAAAGAACAAACGCAATTAATTTCAAGTGCCGATAGTTTAGTACCCATGCGTGTTTTTAAAATAACTAACAAAAAAGATTCACTTTTATTACGTTCAAAAAGTGCATACGTAAAACCATCGCCAAACAATGTTGTTTTAAAAACCTTTGTTAACAGACTCTATGCTACAGTTAGAGACAGTATATCTATGGGTGTTGGTATTGCCGCGCCGCAAGTAGGCATTTTAAAAAACATTATTTGGGTACAGCGTTTTGATAAAGAGAACCACCCGTTTGAGGTCTATTTAAATCCACGAATCACCAAATATTCAACAGAGAAACAATCGGTAAAAGAAGGCTGTTTATCCATCCCGAACCGCAGCGATATGCTTAATAGTCGTTCCTTTTTAATAGAAATTGAATACGATACCATGAATGCCGAACATAAAAATGAAACCATAAGCGATTTTACTGCCGTAATATTTCAACACGAAATCGATCATTTAAGTGGTATTTTATATTTAGACCATCTCGAAAAAGAAATACGCGACGCCCAAAAAAACAAGCTTTAAAATGAATAAAAACTCTATAGGTATTTTCGATTCTGGAGTTGGCGGAACTTCCATCTGGAAAGAAATTAACGCGCTTTTACCAAACGAGAACACGCTTTATTTAGCCGATAGCAAACACGCTCCTTACGGTTCTAAAGGTAAAGATGCCATTATAAATTTAAGCATAAAAAACACCGAATATTTACTCAATCAAAACTGTAAAATAATAGTAGTAGCCTGCAATACAGCAACCACAAATGCTATAGATTACCTACGCGCTCAATACAAAATTCCGTTTATAGGTATTGAACCTGCCATAAAACCAGCAGCCCTACAAACTAAAACAAACGCCATTGGTATTTTGGCAACCAAAGGCACATTAAGTAGTGCACTATTCTCAAAAACAGCTGGGATATTTTCCAAAAGCGTACATATTATCGAACAGGTTGGAGAAGGTATTGTAGACCTCATTGAAACCGGAAAATTAGATTCACCAGAAATGAGATCACTATTAAAAATCTACCTCAACCCCATGATAACTGCCAACATAGACCATCTGGTTTTAGGCTGTACGCACTATCCTTATTTAATGCCATTACTGCTAGACATTCTTCCAAATCACGTTAAAATTATAGATTCTGGTGAAGCCGTGGCGCGCCAAACCAAAGCTATATTGCAACAAAACAACTTATTAAACACATCAACAAGTCTTGCAAAAAACCGCTTTTTAACCAACGGAAATCCAGAAACCATGAATACCCTTTTAAACCAAAAATTCAATATTGAAATTGCCGATTTCTAATTTGTAAGTACACTTAAAGATGTAATTTCCAAACTTTCATCCTAATGCCGATTGATAGTTAGTCGAACCGCGGCAAATTAAACCTTTCCTAAAAATTCAGGTCTAAGTGTTAATTAAATACAAACCATGAAAATTCTAACTGTACTTTTAGTAGCACTAACCTTTATATCTTGTTCTAATAATGAAAACTCAAATGATTCTGAAGAAGTCATCCCTGAAAACATATTACAATATCAACCTGAAGGCTCTGTTACTATCACAGAAGGTTCTGGAGGCTTAGTCGCTAGTTTAGAAAGTGGAGATCGCTTTGGGCGCGACCATGATAAAATTGGTGATGTTGATGGAGATGGGGTTATAGACTTTGTAGTTGGGGCTCGATCTGATGATGATGGAGAAACCGATGCGGGAGCCGTTTACATTTTATTTATGAATAATGATGGTACAGTAAAAGCAAATCAAAAAATATCGATGCTTTCCGGAGGCTTTTCAGAAGTTTTAAATGAAGGCAATTTTTTCGGGTATGGCGTTGCAGGCATTGGAGATTATGATGCCGATGGCATTCCTGATATTGCCGTTGCTGCCCCCGTTGCACCAAACAATGCATTATATATTATTCACCTCAAAACCGATGGTACTGTTAAAGACTTTGTAAAAAACGAAAACATTAATGCCAATGGCCTATCTGCTATAGGCGATTTAAATAACGATGGCAGAATCGATTTAGTAGCATGCGCTCCCAGCTCTAGCGACGGCGGCAGTAATAGAGGCGCTATAGATATTTTATTTTTAAATGCCAATTCTCAAGTAATTTATGCCAATAAAGTAACCATTAGTTCAACACAAGGTGGCTTTGGCGAAGGTTTAGAAGATAACGATCAGTTTGGTGGTCGAGAAGTTGCAATGCTCGGAGATCTCGACAATGATGGCAATAAAGAATTAGCTGTAGGCGCTTTTATGTCCGATGATGGAAAAGGTGCCATCTGGATTCTATCTTTAGATTCTACAACTTACAACGTTGTATCTAAAACAAAAATAACAGAAGGGTTAAATGGCTTTACAGACGAATTAGTTACAGACATTAATCCTAACGGAACTTTTGGAGCCAACTTAGGTCATGCTATGTGTGCGCCTGGCGATATAGATGGCGATGGTATAGCCGATTTAGTTACGGGTGCAAACCAACAATACGAAGGTTGGGGTTATGTGCTGTATTTAAACGCCGATAAAACTGTAAAATCGTTCGATAGAATAAATAATACCGAAGGCGGTTTTAATCTCTCACTAGAAGCCGAAGGCCGTTTTTCTCGTTCAATTTCTTATGGAGGTGATTTAAAAGGAGATGGTTCTATGGCTATAAATGTTGGCGGTGGTGCAGGAACAACTGGCACCATATACACCTTGTTTTTCAGACCACAATAAACTCATTTTAAGAGACTATTCTTTAAACCAACTCGAATATTTAATGTAATTATCGGCTATACGATTTATTTCTCCCGAGATCAATTCTTCGCTAATATCTTTAACTTTTTTAGCAGGCACACCAGCATAAATACTACCCGATTCTACACGTGTGTTTTTGGTAACCACAGCTCCGGCGGCAATAATACTATTACTTTCAATTACGCAATCGTCCATAATAATACTGCCCATTCCAACCAAAACATTATCGTGAATGGTGCAACCATGGACAATGGCATTATGCCCAATAGATACATTATTACCTATAGTTGTTGGCGATTTTTGATACGTAGCATGTATTACCGCACCATCTTGAACGTTTACCTTGTTACCCATTTTTATGTAATGCACATCGCCACGAATTACGGCACTAAACCAAATACTACATTGTGTTCCAACAGTAACATCGCCAACTATTACAGCATTTTCTGCTATGTAACAATCACTTGGTAATTGAGGTGTTTTTCCGTTTATAGTTTTTATAATAGGCATAATAAATTGAATTTTTAAGGTTACGCTTTCGCGGAAATAATATTGTAAAACTATTTAAAATAAGATAATAACTGAGCTTTTTTAGATGCTGAAACCATAATTTCTTTTCCGTTGCTAAGTAAAACACTTCCGCCCTTTCCTTTTAAGTATTTTACAACTTCGTTTACATTTACCAAATACGATTTATGCACCCGAGCAAAACTAGAATCCGTTAACGCTTCCTCAAAATACTTAAGTGTTTTACTAACTAGTTTCTTTTTATTATTGTTCAAATAAATTTCAGTATAATTATCATCGGCTTTGCAATATAAAATATCTGCTGTATTCAGAATTTCGAACCCATCTAGTTGCGGAATCGTTATTTTACCACTAATACTATTGGTTTTCGGTACCAACACTTCATCCTGCAATGCATTTTCCTTAGTTCTTATTTCAGTAACATAATCTACTGCCTTTATAAGTTCATCAATAGAAATTGGTTTCATTAAATAATAACTCGCGTGAGCATTTAGAGCCTCGATAGCATAATGATTATAAGCTGTTACAAATACGGTTTCAAAATTAACATCGCCTACCTTATCCAATAAATCGAAAGCATTACCATAAGGCATTTCCACATCTAGAAATACCAAATCTAAATCGTTATTTCGAATTAAAACCAAAGCCTCTTCCACGTTTGATGCTTCACCTAAAACAACAACATTTGGACAGTATTTTTTGATATAATTTTTTAGAATTTCTCTACTGGTTTCTTCGTCTTCAACAATTATGGAAGTTAATTTCATATCTATGAATTTTAAGTTGAATATTTTCAGCAGAACTATTTAATTTCTGCTATAATCTTCAAGCTTATTTTAATCTTTTTTGAGCGTTACAATAACTTTTGTTCCAGTATCGACTTCCTCTTGAAAATCACTAATAGACACATCAACTTTATCTTTATACATCTCATTTAGAATAGAAACACGTTTTTTAATATTCCCCATCCCTTTTGAATTTTGTTTTTGCTGATGCTCGGTTTTTAAAGCCTTAGATTGTGCGCGTCCAATACCATCATCTATAATACTTATCGTAATTTCATTTGGGTTAGATTGATTAATGGCTATTTCTAAATTTCCCTTTGTTTTTTTATAACGCAATCCGTGCCAAACCGCATTTTCTATATAAGGTTGAAGTAACATAGGCGGAATTACAAAATCGTTTACATTGATGTTTTTATCCACTTTAATGGTATAATCAAACTTATCTTTAAATCGAAAATGTTCTAGTTTAGTATACAACTCTAACAGCTTAATTTCTTTTTCCAAAGGAATAAAATCTTGCTCACTATTTTCTAAAACAGCACGCATTAACAATGAAAAATCGGTTAGATATTTATTAGCCGTACGTTCGTCGTTAGAAGCTATAAAACTATTTACAGAATTTAGCGCATTAAAAATAAAGTGCGGATTCATTTGGCTTCGTAAACTTTTTAAAGCCAACAAATTATTCGCTAATCGTTGTTGTTTAATATACTTAAACATTAAAAAAGCGGCAAGTAATAACAAAGCTAAACCACCAATTAATGAATAAATAATAAGTTTTTGACGTTTGGTTTGCTCTGTAGAAAGTTGGTATTTGCTTTCCGATAATTCGCGATCGCTCTCTAAGCTAGTAATTCTATTTTGTTTATTCGACAACTCCTTACTAAAACGTGCAGCCTGTGAAATTTGTTGTTCTTTTTTAGCATAAACCTGATCTACTAAATCTACATAATCTTGGAATGCTTTTAAAGATTTCTCGTAATCTTCGGCTGTTTGATAAACCTCAGATAATCTTCGAGTGGCATCTTTTTTTACAATTAAATCCGATTTACTTTCGGCTTCAACAATACTTTTTTCTAGGTAGCTTATGGCATTACCAACATCACCTTGTGAAGCGTAAGCATTTCCTATTTTATAATTTTGCTTTTGTGGTGTCAATGGACTTTCATTTTCGAAAACAGAATCGGCTTCAATTTCACTAATAGTATTTAAGGCTTCTTTTCTAAGTTGAATTTCTTCAGAGTAATCGCTTATATCATTTTGAAAATCGGCTACCTTTAATTTTTCTGAAACGGCTCTTTTTTTATTTTCACTATTCGCAAGATTTAATGACTTATAGAAAAAGCCTTTTGCCTTATCCGCATCTCCTTTTGCACTGTAAGCCTGCGCTATTTTGGAGTTTAAATCCGTTTCTTTAGGTTTTATTAAATGGTTTTGAGCCACGGTTAAACCTTGCTTATAATTATCTATAGATGTATTGAAGTCTTTAGTTAACAAGTACACATCGCCCAAACCTTCGTAAAGCGATACTAACTGCCAATTGGTAAGTTCTCTTTTATTGAGTGCTTTATAGGTTTGTATACTTTCTTGATAGTTTTTATTGAGTTTATAAGCATTTGCAAGCTTTAAAGACACCTCGTTACTGTTGGCGCTTTGGAGGCTTATTCTATAATTAGAAACCGCTAAATCGTACTGTTTCCAATAAAAATAAATATCGCCTAAAGACTCGTAAGCAATACCATTTTCTTTGGCAGAATTGGTTTCAACTAAAGCTTCAGAAATAAATTGAATACTTTTTCGAGCATCTTTTTTTAAATAGACATCTGCAGAATCAATAAGCGATTTAAAAGATTCAGGATTACTTCGTAATCGCTTACTATACTTAGATAAAGTCCGCTTCTCTTTATTAGTCTCTACCTGAACTTCGATACGCTCGTTACTTTTTATGGTGTAATAAACGGTTTCAAAATCTTTGTATCGAATGGTAAGCTCATCACCAATACGTACCTCGATTCTAAAATCGCCCATTATATCGGTAGTTGCATATCCGCCACCGTTAACTTCAATGTTTACATCTGGAATTGGATTTCGAGTATCACTTTCAATCACTGAACCACGCACAGTAAATCTTTCACCCTGAATATTTAATCCACCGTTATTCTGTGCCAACACGAACGTACTGAACAGAACAAAACTTAAAAGCGCTATATATTTTAAATAAGTATTCATTATAATTTTCACAACGATAAACTTACGCACTTTACTTGGTATAATAAAATGATGGTTTTAGAAATAATAGCCTTTTAACAGCCTAAAAGTAGCGTTTACTAATTAAAAGGTTAATGTCACGCATTGAAATGCCCGTGCTACGCATTACTGTTTTATTATGAACTGGTTTGAATTTAGTTTTACAGTATTGAAATCTTTCTCATTTAAAAAACAAAAACTATGAAAACACACTTAAAAACATTCGCCTTTTGCGCTGCATTAATTGGTTTCACCTCTTGTAACGCTAATAATAAAAAACAACCTAAACTTTATACTGAACATACCGTTGAGCACGAAATTGAAAAGGAAAAGAACGACAAAGAACCTAATAAACAATTCATTAAAGTGGCGCTTTTATTAGACACCAGTAATAGCATGGACGGTTTAATAGATCAGGCTAAAGCTCAACTTTGGGATATTGTAAACGAGCTATCTTATGCTAAATGCGGAACAAACAAGCCAAATTTACAAATTGCTCTATATGAATATGGCAATGATAATTTAAACGGAGATGAAGGTTACATAAAACAAGTATTAGCTTTTAGTGATGATTTAGATGATATCTCTAAAGAGTTATTTTCCTTAACTACAAATGGCGGTGAAGAATATTGCGGACAGGTTATCCAAACCTCATTAAACCAATTAAATTGGGGTAAAAACCCAGACGACTTAAAGCTTATTTTTATTGCTGGAAACGAAGCTTTCACACAAGGAAAGGTGAATTACCAAGATGCAACCACAAATGCAAACGAAAAAGATGTTACTGTAAACACCATTTTTTGCGGTAATTACAGACAAGGTATTTCTAGTAAATGGCAAGCTGGTGCCCAGTTAACAAAAGGCGACTATATGGCTATTGAACAAAACACCAAAACGGTACATATTGCATCGCCTTATGATGATACTATTTTAATTTTGAACAAAAAACTAAATAATACTTACGTGACTTACGGTTCTAAAGGGCAACGCAAAATGGAAATGCAAGCCGAACAAGATAAAAATGCTGCCGGTTACAGTAAAGCAAATGCCGTGAGTAGATCGGTTAGTAAAAGTTCGCATTTGTACAAAAACAAATCTTGGGATTTAGTAGATGCTGAAGAAATGGACGAAGTTGTTATATCGGATTTAAAAGATGATGCTTTACCAGCAGAATTAAAAGGAAAATCTACTGAGGAAATTAAAGTTTATATTGACACAAAACGTAAGGAACGTGAAGATATTCAGAATGAAATACAAGAACTTAATGCGAAACGTAAAGTTTATATTTCGAAACAAAAAACAGAGGGAAATAATGGTTTAGAAAATGCTATGACTAACGCTATTAAAGCACAAGCCCAAAAGAAAAATTATACTTGGAAGTAAACCGTATTAATAGTTTAGTAAACTACCGATGCGGATAATGCGTGAGGGATTGAACGGCCTGTTTGAGCTCCCCGACCAAAGGAAGGGAGCGAGTAGTAAAAGCCCGGCACCGACCTTAGGAGTTGACACGCCCAATCTAAGAAGTTATTAAACAACAAATCCCACTAATTACTTAGTGGGATTTGTTGTTATGTATTGAATTGTAATGTCTTTATTTTAATTAACTGCCGGACAGTTACAATGGTAAGCTTCTTTTCTACAATTAAAGTTGTAACCTAACGTAAATTGGTGAAAACCACCATTTGTAAACACTAAAGAGTTTGATTGATAGGTGTATGTGTAAGCAAACATAAACTCATTAAAATTAACACCTAAAATTGGTGTAATTTGCTGTAGTTTTTGGCTTTTAACCGAATTGGTAGAGGTTAAATATTCCGCGCCATCACTACTTTGACGGTATGAAATTCCTCCCCAAATTTTACCAAAATCCATTTGTTTGTATGCCTTAGCATTAATATCTATACCACCCTCTTTTGTAGCATCGCGATATTGAAACATTATTGATGGCTCGTAACTCCAAGTACTTCCATAACTACCAAAAACAGCTCCTAGAGAAAACAGGTAGCGTCTTAAATTACTTGTAATATTTTGGTCGCTATTTACTCCTGAGTTTTTAATTAAATTCTTAACCGTACCGTGTGCATAATAATCTAAAAACTGGTAAGAAAAACCAAAATCTAAATTAAAGTTAGTTTCACTTTGTACTGTACCATCGATTATTGGATCTGGACCATCGAAAAGAAAAGAAGTTTCATCTAATTTATACTGAATAATTCCGGCACTTAAACCGAAAGAAAGCATATTTAAATCTACCGGAGAACGCGAAAACATAAGGTGATGCGCATAAGTTGCATAAGCACCCGTTTGCGAGTGATATCCGTTTTTATCCGTGTACAAAATTCCCCCAACTGCCGATGGTGTATCGCCAATACGACTATTAACACTCATGGTCATTAATTTTGGAGCATCTTCTTGCCCAAACCATTGTTGGCGAGCTGTAAGGCGTAGCTTTGCACAATTTGCGGCTCCTGCCATAGATGGATGAATTAAATAATAATTATCGGTTAGATAATCTGTATAAATTGGTAATCCTTCTTGAGAAGTTGCCATGTTGGAAAACAACATTGTTGCAATTACCATAAAACTAAATTTTAATCTCATAACTTGTACACGAGGTATGTTTGCTATTATAAACGCCTTGATTATTAAAAAATTATAGCCTTAAACTTACTAGTAATTACATACTTGGTTCAGTTCTACAATTGGGCAACAAAACTCAAATATATGGATATCTAAAGTTTTCTTTTAGTATTTTTGTAAAAAAATAGCTAAAATGAGTAATTTCAAGGTTTCTATTAAAGAAACATCTAACGATAGCATAGTAAAATTTGAGTTAAATCAATTTATTACACAGCACCAAAGTTTTGAATTTAATAATATTGACGAGGCAAAAGGTTCGCCTTTAGCACAACAATTATTTTATTTACCCTTTGTAAAAAAGGTTTACATTTCTGGTAATTTTATTGCTGTAGAACGTTACAGTATTGTAGAATGGACCGATGTGCAAGATGAAATGGCTGAACAAATTGAAGCCTATTTAAATGATAACGGTATTGTAATGGAAGAATCGGCAGCTCCTAAAAAAGTTCCGGTTACTGTTTACGCAGAAAGTACACCAAACCCTGCTGTTATTAAGTTTGTTGCTAACAAAAAAATAGTTACAGCTCTTTTTGAATTCACTTCTATTGATGAGGCTAAACTTTCGCCATTGGCTACCGAGTTGTTTCATTTTCCTTTTGTAAAAAGCGTTTTTCTTGATGAAAATTACGTTTCTATTACAAAATATGATATTGCCGAATGGGATGGTATTACTTTAGAACTTCGTGAATTTATTAGAAGTTATATTGAAGATGGAAAAGAAGTTGTTTTACCAGAAGCAGTGGAAACTCTAAAAAAATCTACAGAACACGTTGATACACATTTTGAAACGCTTGATGATACATCTAAAGAAATTATAAATATTCTTGAAGAATACGTAAAACCTGCTGTAGCCAGTGATGGTGGTAATATTCAGTTTATATCTTATGATGAAGAAACAAAAAATGTAAGCGTACTTTTACAAGGCGCTTGTAGTGGTTGTCCATCGTCTACATACACTTTAAAGAGTGGTATTGAGAACATGTTAAAAGAAATGTTACCAGGCAAAGTCGCTATGGTAGAAGCTATTAATGGCTAAAAAAGTGACGGTTTAATTTATTTAGGGTCTTAATTTTAGTTATCTTTAGAGGTAACTATTATTTTAACTAAATAAATTTTATATCATGGCAGTATTAAAAGTAATTGAAGTATTAGCAAACTCAGAAAAAAGCTGGGAAGATGCAACTAGAAAAGCAGTAAAACACGCATCAAAAAGCGTTAAAAATATTCGTTCGGTATACGTGCAAGATCAGAGTGCAAGTGTAAAAGATGGCGAAGTGGCAGACTTTAGGGTAAACTTAAAAATTACTTTTGAAGTGAACTAATTTCATTTTAAAATAAAAAAAAGCGTTCTATAAATTTTATAGAACGCTTTTTTTATGTTTAAATTTTGAGAAAAATAACCCTGATATGATTTAACAATATTTCCCTAACTTTGATAAATGAAACACCTTATACTACTCGCATTCTTTACTTTAATCATAGGTTGCAAAGGTCAAAACGCCTCACCAATGGAACATGAACACACCAATGCTTTAATCCATGAAACGAGTCCTTATTTATTGCAACACGCCCACAATCCCGTAAACTGGAATCCTTGGAACGATAAAACTTTAGCACAAGCCAAAACCGAAAACAAATTAATTTTGTTAAGTGTAGGTTATGCCGCCTGCCATTGGTGCCATGTTATGGAACAAGAAAGCTTTGAAGATAGTTTGGTGGCACAAGTAATGAATAAAAACTTTGTAAACATAAAAGTAGATCGCGAAGAGCGACCAGATGTGGATCAGGTTTACATGAGTGCCGTACAACTCATGACAGGAAGTGGCGGCTGGCCCATGAATGTTATTGCACTACCCGATGGCCGACCTGTTTGGGGTGGCACCTATTTTAAAAAAGAACAATGGTTAGATGCTTTAGATCAAATTTCAAAATTATACATTGAAAAACCAGAAAAACTAAAAGAATATGCTGATAAATTAGAACATGGCATAAAATCAATGGATGTTATAGAAGTGAATACCAATGCGCCTGTTTTTGAAGCGGAATTTATTGCTGAGGCCGTTTCTAAATGGTCTAAACAATTTGATTATAAATTTGGAGGCCTAGACCACGCGCCTAAATTTATGATGCCAAACAACTATCATTTTCTGCTACGCTATGCTTACCAAACTAACGATAAAAAACTACAAGACTACATAAACCTAACGCTTCAAAAAATGGCTCATGGAGGTATATTTGATCAAATTGGTGGTGGTTTTTCTCGATATTCTGTAGATAATAAATGGCATGTACCTCATTTTGAAAAAATGCTTTACGATAACGGGCAGTTAGTCAGTTTATACGCCGATGCTTATTTAAATTCTAATAATACACTGTATAAAAATGTAGTTGAAGAAACCTTAGCGTATGTAAAACAAAACATGACTGCCGAAAATGGTGCTTTTTATTCTTCATTAGATGCCGATAGTCACAATGCCGAAGGCGAACTTGAAGAAGGCGCCTTTTATGTTTGGACACAAGATGAACTCAAAACCTTAATAACAACAGATTTTGAATTGTTCGCCGATTATTACAATATAAATAGCTTTGGCCATTGGGAACACAACAACTATGTGTTAATTAGAAAAGACGATGATGCCACTATTATTAAAAAACATAAAATAACGCTAGAGGTTTTAAATGAAAAGAAAAGCACTTGGAAACAAACCCTATTAGAAGCTAGAAACAAAAGGGACAAACCACGATTAGACGATAAAACACTTACATCTTGGAATGCTATAATGCTTAAAGGATACATTGATGCGTATCGTGTTTTTGGAAATCCAGAATATCTCGCTTCCGCGGAAAAAAACGGTAACTTCATTTTAAAAACGCAATTAAAAGAGGATGGCGGCTTATTTCACAATTATAAAAACGGACAAAGCAACATTAATGGTTATCTAGAAGATTACGCCACAACTATCGATGCTTTTTTAGCGCTTTATGAAAACACTCTAGATGAAAAATGGCTTAATGCCTCAAAAAAATTAACTAAATATACTTTCGATTATTTTTATGATGCTCAAAGCAGCATGTTTTATTTCACCTCTAATAGTGATGCTTCTTTAGTAACCAGAAGTATTGAATATCAAGACAATGTAATTCCGGCAAGTAACTCAATCATGGCTAAAAACCTGTTTAAATTATCTCATTATTTTGACGATGCACATTATCAAACTACAGCACAAAACATGTTAAATAACGTAAAACCGGAAATACAAGAGTATGCTTCTGGCTACTCCAACTGGCTCGATTTAATGCTCAATTATTCCAATCCGTTTTACGAAGTTGCTGTAGTTGGTCCGAAAGCAAAAGAAAAAATAAAGAAACTCAACCAAAGTTATATACCTAACAAACTTATAGCAGGTAGCCTTACAGAAAACAATATGCCTTTACTACAAAATAGATTTAACCCCAATAAAACTCTTATTTACGTATGTGTTAATCAAGCTTGTAAACTCCCAGTTTCGGAGATAGGTGAAGCCAAAACATTACTAACCAAATAAAAGGATAAAACATACAAGAAAACTCTGACATTCATTCTTAAAATAATTTTTGCAGTAGAGTACATTTAGTTTTTATAATTTTATTTCTAATTTATGTGACTATTTAAGGTGTTTATGTGTCTTAATTTCACAAAGCAGGTTAAACTTATTTAGGCGTAATTTATTCCTTTTAATTATTGCACCAATATTAAGTTTAGTTTCATTTATTTAATAATTTTTTATCATAAAAAAGTAAACAAAGCAGCATATTAGTTTTTAATTTTGCGAAAAACAAATCAAAAGAATTTATGGATTTAGAAAACATTGACACAGAAAAATGGATTGCTCTAGCAGCAGAGTATGGTATTAAAATTATTGGTGCCATTGCCATATGGATTATTGGCTCTTGGGTTAT
The DNA here is from genome assembly GCF_900112395.1 of Algibacter lectus. Taxonomy (GTDB): domain Bacteria; phylum Bacteroidota; class Bacteroidia; order Flavobacteriales; family Flavobacteriaceae; genus Algibacter; species Algibacter lectus. Next base: position 101,285 of record NZ_FOLN01000008.1, on the reverse strand, counting down.
TAAAAAAATATTGAAGGCAGCCGAAAAGGTTATGTCTAAAGGAAATTACGATATAAGTCTTCAAAAATTCTTATTAAATCTTTCGGGTTGGGCATTAAAAATTATTTTAATTATTGTTGTTCTTGGTACCGTTGGTGTAGAAACTACATCTTTCGCTGCTATTATAGCTGCCGCTGGTTTAGCTGTTGGTTTAGCTTTACAAGGTTCTCTAGGGAATTTTGCTGGAGGTGTTTTACTTATGATTTTTAAACCTATAAAAATTGGTGATTTAATTGAAGCTCAAGGTGAAATTGGAGTTGTTAAAGAAATTGAAATTTTTACTACAAAATTAACAGGTTTATCTAATAGAGAAATTATTATTCCAAACGGTTCTTTATCTAACGGAAATATAATTAACTATTCTACGGAAGGTACGCGTCGTGTAGATTTAACTTTCGGTGTTGGTTACGACTCTGATATTAAGAAAACAAAACAAGTACTTATGGATGTATTAACATCGCACCCTAAAGTATTACAAAACCCTGCTCCTACAGTAAACGTATCAGAATTGGCTGATAGTTCAATAAACTTTGCCGTTAGACCATGGTGTACAACTGCAGATTACTGGGATGTTTATTTTGGTATTACTGAAAATGTAAAAGAAGCTCTTGATGCGGCTGGAATTGAAATTCCTTACCCACACCAAGTTGAAATACATAAAGAAGCTTAAGCCTTTAAGCTTACTAATTGAAAAAGACCTGATAGTTTAAGCTATCAGGTCTTTTTTTATAAAAAATAAACTCTATTAGTATTACTTTGTTTTCGCCTTAGGCTTCAAAGCCACAAAATCTTTTAAATAATAAGGTTCGAAATAAGCCACATCTTCAAAATTATTGCTTTGATATTTTTTATAAGCCAATGCACTCATTTCATTAGCTGATGGTAATTTATTTTCAATAAAAATGGCATTAGGGTTTGTAATAAGTGTTTTTGTTTTTTCAACACCATTTCCTATAAAATATACTTTTCCGTTCTGTAAATTTTCCGCGAAAGCGTTTTCATCTAAAATCTGAGCTTCAGTAGCTCTAATCTCATTATAATTAGAATCATAAATAGCAGAATACACCTCCATACGACGCGCATCTAGCATAGCTACAACCACTCCATGATCCATAGCTGCTTGTTTTGCCAAAGCAGCTAAGGTTGGTACAGCAATTAATGGCTTATCTAAAGCGAAACAAAGCCCTTTAGCGGTAGAAACCCCAATACGTAAACCAGTATAAGACCCAGGACCTTTGCTAATCGCTATCGCGCTTAAATCGGCTCCTGTAATTCCTACCTCTTTTAAAGCGGAGTCTATATAAACGTGAAGTCTCTCGGCATGCGAATAACTTTTATCGTTATCTTCTTTTAAAACAATAGTTTCACCATCTTTAGCAATGGATACCGAACAATTTGTAGTTGCTGTTTCTATATTTAATATGAATGTACTCATGTTTTCATTTTCATTGGAATTGCAAAAATATTGTTTTTATTATTAGAAAAATATTACTGTTCTATAAAAAGTAAAAAGGCCATCATTTATTTAAAATGACAGCCTTAATTTATTATTTAAAATTGAACTAAACCGAAAACTAGTTTATTAACGATTTACCCATGTAAAAATCTAACACTTTGGTTTTAAAAACGAAATCGTATTTGGCATTAATTAGCGACGATTCTGCATTTATAAGCTGTACACGAGCTTGCTCTAAATCAAAATTGGTTAGTACACCAATATCAAAACGCTCTTTAGAGTTATTAAACGCCAAAGTTTGAGATTCTAAAGATTTTTTCGCTGCTAAATACGCTTTTAAACCTGCTTGTGCGTCGGTATAAGCACGTTGAATATTAGACTCTAAATCTATTTTAGCTTGTTGTAAACGCAATTTAGAATTATCTTCTTGAATTTTAGATTTTGCAACATTCGTTTTATTTTGAAATCTTGAAAAGATAGGAATACTAATACCTAAATTAAAACTGTGTCCTTTATTATTATTTAACTGGTCTAAAAAAGCTTCTTCATTAGCACTTAAATTCGAATAAAAAGCATTGGTACCAAAGCCGTAACTTAAAGATGCCGATGGCAAGTAACCTCCTTTAGAAATTTCGGTATTTAACTCTGCACTTTCAATATTCTTTTCCGCAATTTTAATTTCATTTCTATTTTCTAAAGCATAATTTAAAACAGGATCTACACTGTCGTACATTACCGCTTCAGAAGGTGAATCAATATCAATTATTTCAACATTAAAACCATTGTAAGGCACTTGCAAAAGTTGTGATAATGATAATAATGCTAAGTTGAAATTATTTTCGGCTAAAGTTACTTGTTGTTCGTCGCGACTTAAAGTAGCTTCGGCATCGTAAATATTAGCTTTAGGTTGCACTCCAGCATCAACTAAGCTTTTTACTTGATTTAGTTGTTTTTCACTAAACAGTATTTGCGCTTGAGCAGTTTCTAAATTTTCTTTATTAAAAAGCACATTTAAATATGCATTTACAACATTAAGTGAAATATCATCTTTAATTCTGTTAAGCTCTAACCCATTGGTTTCACGATTTAACAACGCCGATTTTTTGTTATTTAAATTTCTAAAACCATTAAAAACCGTTTGAGAAACACTTAATCCAACATTGGTAGAATGACTGGTTCTATTGGCAAATATACCTTCTGCTACTAAAGACGTTCCTAAACTTAAACCCTGAGATGTACTCGCGCTTAGCGATGGCAAAAATTGTCCTTTTGCTGCAATTATATCTTGATCGCTTGTTAATAGCGAATTTTCAGCCTGCTTTATAGTAATATTATGTTCTAGTGCATGATTAACACATTCCTGTAACGTCCATATTTTTTCTTGCGAAAAGGAAGATACCGAAATACATAAAATAGCTAAAACGATTAGGCTTTTAAAACCTTGTAACTTGGTGTTTTTAATTTTCATCTTCGTCCTCATCTTCGTTATCTTTTGATGCTTTATTCCATACTTTAATCTTGTCGCCTTCTTTAACGCCTTCTAGTATTTCTACGTTTATACCATCAGATAAGCCTAACTCTACGTTTTCTTTACGGTATTTATTATCACCTTCAAATATTTCAACAAAAGGTTTTTCGGTAATTCTGTTATACTGTAGTAAAGCTTCTCTAATTGCTAACACACTATCTTTAGCTTCAATATCTATTTCCGCATTAGCGCTATACCCTGCTCTAATATTTGTTGTAGAATCTATTTCAACATCGGCCTTAATAGTAAACTGTACCGCTCCGTTTTCTTCAATACCTTTTGGTGCAACAAAGGTTAATTTTGCAGGAAATTCTTTGTTAGCAATAGCCCCCAAAACGACTTTAATTATTTTCCCTTCTTTTAATTTTCCAACTTCAGCTTCATCAACTTTACCTTCAAAAATCATTAAACTCATATCGGCAATAGTTGCGATAGTTGTTCCTGCATTAAAGTTATTACTTTGAATTACTTGATCGCCTTCTCTTACAGGTATTTCTAAAATAGTACCAGGGATTTGAGCAACAATATTAGTATTTGCAGAACTTCCTCCAGAAATAGAACCACGCTTAATAATTTGATAATCGTTTTGCGCTTGTCCGTAAGTTTCCTTGGCTTGATTGTAACTTAACTCACTGTTCTCAAAATCTTGCTTAGAAATAACACCTTTTTCAAAAAGGGCTTTGTTTCTATTGTACAATACTTTTGCGTTCTCAAAAGACAATTTGGTAGATGATATACGGCTACTTGCACTTACCAAACTTTGCTCGTTTGGTACTACTCTAATAGTAGCAATTAAATCTCCTTTTTTAACCTTGTCTCCTTCTTCAACTAAAATCTTATCTACAATACCAGGAATTTGAGGTTTCAATTCAATTTCTTCCTCAGGATTTAATTTCCCTGTGGCAACGGCTTTTGTATTAATTGATGTGTAAAAAGGTGACTCAACCTTAAACTCTTCAATACCTTTAGAATTTGCATCCTTAAAATACTTTAATACAAAGGCTAATAGTAAGATGATTACTATTACTGCAATAATTTTTACTGTTTTTTTCATTTTTTTGATTGTTTATTCTTCTCTTAAAGCTTCTATTGGTTTAATACTTGTTGCTTTTGTTGCTGGAATTAGGCCTATTAAAGTCCCTAGAACTACTAATATCAATAAGGCTGTAAATACCACACCTATAGATACAGATGCGTTTACCAAGGCAGCATCTGCTCCTTGCCCAAAAAGATAATCGAGTAGTATTAAAATTAAGCCTCCCGAAATAATACCAAATAGCCCTGCTACTAGTGTTAAAAACACAGCCTCAACAACTATTTGTCTTTTAATTTCGAATGGTGTTGCACCTAATGCGCGACGTACTCCAATTTCTTTAGTACGCTCTTTTACGGTTATTAATAAAATATTACCAATAGCAAAAACACCGGCTATTAATGTAGCAATACCCACAAACCATGTTAAAAATTGCATCCCAGTTAAAAAACCTGTCATTTTAGAAAACTCTTTTCCTAAATTAAAACTTCCGAATGCACGTTTATCTTCTGGGTGAATATTGTTTAAGTTTTTAAGTAATAGTTTAGAATCTTCTTCTATTTGCTTAATATCATATTCTGGCTTTCCGGTAATCATCATCCAACCTATACGATCGCCTTGATTGTAAATTTGCTGATAGGTAGTAAACGGAATATGCATATCTGTAGATGGCCCCATATTAACATTACCAGAATCGAACATTCCAACAACTTTAAAATTGATATCATTAATAATTAAATACGTCCCAATTGCTTCAGCATCTTTTTCATAAAGCTGTTTATATGCATCTTCTGAAATGACTACAATTTTTTTATTGTCATCAATATCATTCTGATTGATAAAACGGCCGTGTATTAATTTTTTCTTCTGAAGTTTATCTAAAAGCGGATAATCGCCTGCCATTTGAAAACTACCAGATAAAAAGTTTTTTGTAACCGTTGCGCTTCTTTGATTTCTAGGAAGTACAAACTCGATACCTTCAACATTTTCTTCTATTTTTTTAGCATCGGATAAAGATAACTTCACCTCTCGACCTTCTTGAAAACCTTTAAAAGGTTTTCCTGTACTTTGCCCCCAAACAAAAACACTGTTTGTTGCAAAATCTCCAAACAACACGTTAAAAGAATTCTCTAAACCACGTGCCGAACCTAGTAAACCAATAAGTAATAAAATACCCCACCAAACACCAACCATGGTTAAAATAGACCGTAGTTTGTTTTTGCTTAAGCTATCGAAAACTTCTTGCCAGGTATCTTTCTCTAGTAAAAATTTAAACATAGTTAATCGTTTCTTAAAGCTACAATAGGCTTAATTTGTGATGCTTTTTTTGCTGGTAAATACCCTGCAATGGCTCCCGCAACTATTAATGTTATGGTTGCTCCTGCTACTAAGCTGTTACTTACTCCTGGATCTTTTATAAAATAGTCTTTTAAAACTGGTGTGGCGAGTTCTAAAACACCAACACCCACCAATAAACCAACATATCCAGCAATGGCTGTGATAATTATAGATTCTAATAAAATGATGGAGACAATTGATCTTGGTGATGCACCTAAAGCTTTTCGAATACCAATTTCTTTAGTACGTTCTTTAACAATAAAAATCATGATATTACTAATACCAACAATACCCGCAATTAAAGTTCCGAAACCAATAACAAGGATTATAATTGATAAACTAGTTGTCATCATATCTACTTGTTGTGTGCCTTGCGCCATGTTCCTAATTCGGATTGCGCGTTGATCACTTCTGGCAACATCAAACTTTTCTTTTAAACTTTTTTCAATAGAAACTCCAAAAGCAAGGGCCTCGGTAGAATTCATTTCTGGGTTATACGTTAAATGCAATAAATCTACCAAATCGTTATTACCATAAACACGCTGTATGGTGGTTATTGGCATATAAATGATACTTTCTTCACTATCGCCTTCATCATCAGTAAAAACACCAACTACTTTGTATTGAATTCCGCTAAGGTTAATATATTTTCCAATAGCGGTTTCTTTAAAAAACAATTCATCTTCAACCTTTTTACCAATAACAACAACTTTAGTTTTATGCTTTAAATCGTTTTGATTAATGTATCGGCCTTCTTTAATTTCATTGTTTTCAATAAACATGTATTCTGGATAAATACCTCGAAGTTGATAATTGTTTTTTTCACCTTTAAAAGAAGCGTTAACACTTTTATTCACTTTAGATGTTATAAACTGAACTTTATCGCCGTATTTTTCTTTTAAGAATTCGCGATCTTCATTTTTAAACTGAATTCTTCTACCAACCTGCAAACCTTTGTGTGCTTTGGTTGTTCTTCCTGGATAAACAATAATAGAATTGTTGGCATCGGTTCCAAAAGCCTCCTGAAACGTGTTTTGTAAACCATTTGCTATACCAAATAAAATAGCAAATAACAAAATAGCGAAAGCCACCGTAAACCCAGAGAGTAAACTCCGAGTTCTATTCATATTAATACTTTGGAATATTTCTCGCCAGAGATCTAAATCAAACATATAACTTGGCTCTAACTTGTTCTACTTTTACATCTTCAATAATAACACCATCACGAAGTCTAACATTACGTTTACACATGGCCGCGATATCTTCTTCGTGAGTAACCATTAAAATAGTTTTTCCTTCATCATTAAGATGTTGGATAAAATCCATTATTTCGTGCGATGTTTTAGTATCCAATGCTCCTGTTGGCTCATCGGCTAATAACAATTTAGGATCTGCCGCTAAAGCTCTCGCAATAGCAACACGTTGTTTTTGCCCTCCAGAAAGTTCTTTAGGCAAGTGTTTTGCCCAATCGGCCAAACCAACTTTTTCCAAGTGAAACATAGCCAACTCTAAACGTTCTTTACGCTTCATACCTTGATAGTACAAAGGAAGTGCCACATTTTCAAGTGCCGACTTATAATTTATTAAGTTGAAAGATTGAAAAATAAAGCCTAAGAATTTATTTCTGTAAACAGCTGCTTTTTTTTCGGTAAGATTTTTAATAGGTAATTCGTCTAAAATGTATTCGCCTTCATCAGCCTCATCCAACATACCAATAATATTCAGTAATGTAGATTTCCCAGATCCAGAAGAGCCCATAATAGCGACCATTTCTCCCTTTTCTACCGATAAATCGATACCTTTTAAAACATGTAAACTTGAATCTCCTATGGGATAGGATTTGTGCAATTGACGGATTTCTAACATATGTTTTGATTGATTGATAAAATCGTTTCTCTTTTGGTTAAAAAGAACGACTTTATAGTAAGACTACTCAAACAAAGAAATGTTACAATATTCGATAAAAAAAATTATTATTAATTTTTTAACAGCATCAAAAACAAAATAGAAATCTAAAAATCAAATAATTACACTTCTTTTTTACTATATTTTTTATAAATAGCAAAAGCAATTCCTGCTACTAATACATATGGTACAGCCATTAAATAAACAATACCATCGTTTATACCTTTGGCTGCTGCTCCACTTTCTTCACTTTCTAAAACCGCTCTACACATAGCGCATTGCGCATTAGTTTCTAAAAAGAAAAACAGTGTAAATAGAAAAAATATTATTTTAGTTTTCATATTATTTATTAATGGGCTAGCCGAACCAACCGATTACAACATAAGCTTACTAAGACAAACGATTTAATAATAAGGTGAAATCATCATAAAAACAACCACACCTGATACTGCCACGTATAACCAAAGCGGAAATGTAATTTTCGCAATTTTGCGGTGCTTTTCTATATTATTTGTAATAGCACGTACATAAGTGATTAACACAAAAGGAATAACTACTATAGACATTAAAATATGCGTAATTAATATAAAATAGTAAAGCACGCGAATAAAGCCTTCACCACCGTATTTAGTAGAATCGCTCGTCATGTGGTAAGCCACATACATCACTAAGAACAAAACAGAAAGCCCGATAGCAAACTTCATTAATTTTTCATGCAGTTTAACTTTTTTATTCTGAATTGCAATAAACGCTAATACTAAAACAAAAGCTGTTAACGCATTAACCGACGCATAAATAGGTGGTAAAAACACAGGTAATTCTGCATCAATTTTAACCCCAAATAAAATAGCCACAACCACTGGAATAGCCACAGAAAGCACAACAATAAGTTTGTTGTATTTTTTATCGTCTAGAGTATTATTTTCCTTATTCATTCAGTAATTTTTTAATATCTGTCTTTAATGCACTAATTTCTTCTTTTACGCCATCCTCATCCACCTTTTCAGATTCCGATACAATACCTCTATAATAGATAATTGGGTTTCCGTAATCGTCTGTTCTAGATCTAATAAAACCATTTTTATCAATTAACGCGAAGTTTCCAGAATGCTCAAAGCCTCCTGCCACATCTTCTGCTTCCGCAGCGTACAAGTTAAAACCTTTATTAGCCAAATCATAAATAGCCTTTTTTTCACCAGTCATTAAATGCCAGTTCGGGTTAGTAACACCGTATTTTTCGGCGTAAGTTTTTAGAACCTCTTGCGTATCATGACTTGGATTAATGGTGAATGATGCCACTCCAAAATCTTCAAATCCTTCAAAAGTATTTTGAATTTGAACCAAGTTCTGGCTCATTCTCGGGCATATTGTTGGGCAAGTTGTAAAAAAGAACTCGATAACATACACTTTACCTTCGTAATCTTTGTTGGTAATAGTTTTACCGTTTTGATTAGTAAATGCAAAAGCGGGTACTTTTTTAGCTTCACCATTTATTTCAATAAAAGCTAAATCGGACATTTTAGAAGTCGCTGATTTTTGATCACTTCTTCCTGATTGCCTAGACACATCATTATTAGAAATTCGATCTACAATTTCAGGAATAAAAATAATTCCAAAAACTAAAATCACAAAAGCAATACCGATGTATGAATAGTTATTCTTTTTCTTCATTTTAAAAAATTATTTTGTGCTCCCTTTTAAATCGCCTGCACGTCTAATATCCGAATTAAATTCTCCTTTACGTTTTTGTCTATACTCTGTAAATACAATACGTAAATCGTCGCTCATTTTGTTTTTAACTTCCGCAACTTCAATACAATTATACCCGTTAAGTCCGTAAACCGGACTATTTTTTTCTAGTTCTTTATCCGTTCTATCGTCTAAGCGACCACGTTGATTTAAGTCTTTATCAATAATAAAAACATCGGCAGTAGATAAATCTGGTTTTAAATCTGTTTTACTTTTCAAACTAAAATAAACACGTTTTATATCTGCAGGGTTACCATAAACAAAATGCCAGAACCTTATATCATCATAAGAGTTTATTTCAGCTATAAGTTCCTTTACAGCTTCTTCGGTTCCTTTAGGCATCAATATTACTAACTGAAACTTTTTAAAGCCTTTAAACTTATCGTAAATTAATTCTTTAAGGTTAGATGCCTCAATAGCATTTTTCATTGGGTCTGTACCTAAAAAACCTAAAACAGTAATATGGTCTTTTAAAACCACAGGCTCATCGGTATCCGATGTAAAGGCTTCCAAATCTAAAACCTGCTCTTGTACTATATCTAATGGTTGGTAATTGTGCGTAGAAGGATATAAAATCAATAAAAACGCAACAGGAAGAAAAAACAATATTCCCAATACAGCATAGCGGCCCACTTTTTTTCTATCCATAATTCACTCCGTTTTTGGCTTTATTTAGCACGCTGCAAAAATAAAAAAAGACGGTCTAAAAACCGTCTTTACTTTGTTAATTTATCTTAATAAGATCACTTTAAAAAAAAGATCCCGCCTTTCAGCGGGATTAATTTAAATCTATTATTTAAAAGGCCTAAAAAGCACTGTTTAAATTCTCTGTGTCTTATTAAAAATCTCTTTTAATATATCCGTTATCGTATACTCTAAAAACGTAACCACCTTCTTGTAATAAAATAAATACTAGGTATAATATCAAGAAAATAGCCGTCCATACTACAGCACGACGTAAACCAGGAGTTTCATCACGCATGTGCATAAAATCCCAAGTAATGTAATAAGCTTTTACAATTGTTAAGATAATGAATATCCAGTTTAAGGCTTTCATACCAAAAACATATCCCATTAAACTTTCTGGTTTAATAATACCTAATACAACCTCAACAATAGTTATAAAACTAAGTAGCGCTAATACGCCCCAAATTTTTTGAGTATTAGATTTAAACTTAACTAAACCTTTAAATATTTCTAATTTATGTTCGTGTGCCATTTTAAATGCTTTTTATATCTCCTAATTAAAGGAACTGAAAAATATATTTTTTATTAAACTAGGTAGAAGAATGTAAATACAAATACCCAAACTAAATCTACAAAGTGCCAGTATAAACCAACTTTCTCTACCATTTCGTAACTTCTACGTTTTTCGTAAGTACCTAATAACACATTAAAGAAAATAATGATGTTAATAATAATACCCGATAATACGTGGAAACCGTGGAAACCTGTAATAAAGAAAAAGAAATCGGCAAACAACGGAGAACCATATTCGTTAACTTGTAAGTTAGCACCCTCAACATATAACTTACCATTATCTTTTAAAGATTTTAAAGATTCAGCTCTAGTTAACACTGTTTTTTCACCTTCCTCATTTAAAATTTGAGTTCTAATTAAAACATTATCATGAGCTTCTAAACCGCTTACAACCTCATCAATAGTATAAGCTGGTAATGTAGATTCATTAACAAACCACAAACCATTCTTTTTTTCGTGTATCGTTCTATCTTTATGGTTGTTGATAACAGCAAAATCTTTAACAGAAACACGCTTAAACACCTGTTCACCATCTTGTTCTACATATTCACCAAACTGTAAAATATTACCACCTTTAGTTTGTATTGCCCCATATTCTCCTTTAATAAACGTATTCCATTCCCAAGCTTGAGAACCAACGAATATTATACCACCAATAATGGTTAAAAACATGTAAATAGTAACTTTACCTTTGTTTAAATGGTGTCCTGCATCTACCGCTAATACCATCGTTACCGACGACATAATAAGTACAAACGTCATAAACGCTACATAATACATTGGTGCATTTACACCATGTAAAAATGGAAAGTGAGTAAACACTTCATCGGCAATTGGCCAAGCATCAATAAATTTAAATCTAGAAAATCCGTAAGCTGCTAAAAACCCCGAAAATGTTAAAGCATCCGAAACGATGAAAAACCACATCATCATTTTACCGTAACTTGCCTTTAACGGTTCATTCCCGCCATTCCAAGTTTTACCTTCTGCTACTGCTGTACTCATATATAATTGGTTGTTATTTAAAAGTTGGACAAAAATAATCAATTTATTTATCTAATAAAATATGAAACAATAAAAATTAATATTATCCCATATTCCTGCCTCGAAAACCTTTGGGCGTTCCCCAAGGGTCGGGCTTTCACTACTCAATCTTTTTATTTTTAATGAAAATAAAAAGGATTTCAAACAGGCCGTTCAATCCCTAACGCAACCCTACTTGTAAAATTTCAACTTAACATTCAAGGTTTATTTACATCGACGAACTTACCGCTAAACGCCTTTAAAAATAAGCGATCACGATTAATGAGTAAACAAAAACCTATCTTACAAAGTATAAAAACAAAAATAAATAAACCCAAAGAATATCTATAAAATGCCAGAAGGTTGCGGCCAACTCAAAACCTAACATATTTGTTGCACTATACTTTTGTTTAAAATGATTATAAATTACAACCAACAGACAAATTAACCCAGCCACAACATGTAAAATGTGAACTAAAGCAATTAAATAAATGTACGACATGGTAACATTACTCGTTGGTCCGGTAAAATTATACCCCAAATCTATAATTTGTCTAAAACCAGCAAACTGGTTATAAATAAATACAACACCTAAAACCAAGGTTACCAACAACCACAAACTTGTTACTTTATGTTGGCCGTTTTTAAGCGATTTTTTTGCTAATAAAAAAGTAATACTACTAACCACAATAACTACTGTGCTAATAATAAAAGCGTTTGGCAATCTAAAATCGCTCAACCAATCTGGGCGTGAGCTACTTACAATAAAAGCACTCGTCCACCCCATAAAAGACATGATTAACGAAATAATACCAAACCAAAGCATCATTTTTTTTGCTCTGCCTGTTTTCTCTTCTCTAGTTCCTTGAGTTAAATCCATGATTAACTTATAAATTTATCGATTACATAAACAATTTGCACCAACGTAATATAAGCTACACTAGATAGCATAAGTTGTTTTGCAGATTGCTCTGTCATTTTTTTAAATAATTGAATTGCATAATACAACATGCCCAACCCAAGAATAAATACAATAATTGCCGCAACAATAGAAAGCTGCAAACGCCCAGTAAATCCAAACACCGGAATTATTGAAATTAAAATGGTCCAAATGGTGTACATAATAACTTGTACAGCGGTACCTCTATCTTGTTTCCCTGTAGGTAACATAAAAAAGCCACCACGTTTATAATCTTCAAACAAAAACCAGCCAATAGCCCAAAAATGTGGAAATTGCCAGAAAAACTGCAAAGCAAATAACGTTCCTGGCTCAATACCAAAATCATTAGTAGCTGCTACCCAACCTAACATAAACGGAATAGCTCCCGGAATAGCTCCAACAAAAACAGAAATAGGCGTTTTTGTTTTTAAAGGCGTATAAACACAAGTGTATAGAAATATGGAAATAGCACCAAACATAGCGGTTTGCTTGTTTATGCTATACAAAATAGCAATACCCAAAACAGTAAATATAGTTGCTATAGCAAATGCGGTATTTACAGACATACGCCCTGCAGGAATTGGTCTATTTTTAGTCCTATCCATTAAAGCATCTAAATCTTTTTCTATAATTTGGTTAAAGGCATTAGAAGCGCCTACCATAAAATAACCTCCAAAAGCAAGTAAGGTTAAGGTTTTAAAATCGACTGTATCGACACCAAGCAAATAACCAGCAAGTGAAGAAAACACAACACTTAATGCTAATCGCATTTTTGTAATTTCCTTAAAATCTGAAATTAAACCAGGATTTTCTATAGTTGTTTTCGATCTGCTCAAACTTGTCTGTAATAGTGCATTTTGTATTGCGAGTGCAAAGATACTCTATATTAATAATTTGAGCAATGTTGATTGCATTTTTAATACCTTTATAAATTAAGTAAAACCGTTTATCATGAAATTTTTAAAATTATCCCTCATTATTTTTTTCCTTTTTTTCAATGTTTCTCTCAATGCCCAATCGAAATTCGATAAAGTTAACATAAAAACAACAAAATTATCCAATCACATCTACATGCTCGAAGGCAGTGGTGGCAACATAGGTGTTTCAGTTGGGAATGATGGCGTGTTTATAATCGACACACAATTTGCACCCTTAACACCAAAAATTTTATCAGCAATAAAGAAACTAAGCGACCAACCCGTTAAAATTGTAGCAAACACCCATCATCATGGCGATCATACAGGTGGAAACGAAAACCTCGGAGACTCAGGAGCAACTATTATTGCACACGAAAATGTTAGAAAGCGTCTTTTAGAAAAAAGCACAAAATCGGCAATACCCGTAATTACATTTAACGACAAGTTAAACATACAAATGAACAACGAACAGGTTGCTATTTTTCATGTTGAAAATGCACATACCGATGGTGATGCTATGCTATATTTTACAGAAAGTAATGTTTTACATACTGGTGACACTTATTTTAACGCGCGTTATCCATATATAGATATTAATTCTGGCGGAAGCATAAACGGCTATATAAATGCAGTTAAATCTGGATTAATGGTTATTGATAATGATACTAAAATTATTCCCGGACACGGAAACCTATCAAACAAAGCGGAATACTTAACGTTTTTGAACATGCTAGAAACAGTTAAAGCCGCTGTTTTAAAAGAAATTGAAAACGGGAAAACCGAAGATGAAGTTTCCGAAAATACATCGCTAACTAAAACATATGACGATTTAGGCTATGGCGACCATTTTATTAACAGCAAAAAAATGAGACGTACCGTTTACCAAAGTTTAAAAAACTAAAGTAAAACTGAATCCAAATTAAAAAGCCTTTTGAAACATTTGTTTCAAAAGGCTTTTTAATTATATTAATTCTTTAAGAATCTATTTACCTCTTACTTTGCACTCCCATTTCCATGCAGAACGCATAGCATCATCTAGAGACAATCCTGTTTTCCAACCTAATTCATTATTTGCTTTATCGGTATCCGCATAAGCTGAAATAATATCACCTTCTCTTCTACCTACAACTTTATAATTCAGTTTTTTACCAGAAACTTTCTCGAAAGATTTTATAACTTCTAATACAGAACTCCCTGTTCCTGTACCTAAGTTAAATGTTTCATAACTCGATTTGTTTTTACCTTCCAGTAAACGTTTTAAAGCAATTACATGTGCTTTTGCTAAATCTACAACGTGAATATAATCACGAATACACGTTCCATCTGGTGTTGGATAATCTTCACCAAAAACAGAAAGTTCGTCACGTAAACCAATAGCAGTTTGCGTAATAAACGGCACTAAGTTTTGCGGCACTCCTATTGGCAACTCTCCAATCTCAACAGATTCGTGAGCTCCAACCGGATTAAAGTAACGTAAAGCAATCGCTTTTAAGTTAGGTGATACTTTGCACGTGTCTTTTATAATTTCTTCACCAATTTGCTTCGTGTTCCCATAAGGAGACTCTGCTTGTTTTACCGGTGCGTTTTCTGTTATAGGTAATTCATCTGCTTGTCCGTAAACCGTACAAGATGAACTAAAAATAAATCCTGCAGATGGCAGTTTTCTTAATTCTTTTAAAATGTAAACTAACGTTCCAATATTATTTTCATAATACTTCAATGGTTCATTTACACTTTCTCCAACCGCTTTACTTGCTGCAAAATGTATTACACCTTTTACATCGCTGTGCTTTGCAAAAAAGGCTTCAACTTTATCTTTTTCTTTTAAATCTAATTTTTCAAACACGGGTTTCTTCCCAGTAATGGCAACAATACCATCTAATACTTTTTCTGAAGAGTTTGATAAATCGTCAATAATTACAACTTCGTAACCTTCGTTTTGTAATTCTACAACCGTATGAGACCCGATAAAACCGAGACCTCCTGTTACTAATATCTTATCCATTTATAAATTTTATTATAGTTGATGTTATAAATTCTATTTGGTCATCTTCTAACTCAGTATGCATAGGCAACGAAATAACATCTTTAACCAATTGGTTGGTTACACCAAAATCAGCTTCGTTATAACGAGCGTCTGAATATGCTTTTTGTTTATGCAACGGAATAGGATAATACACACCACAAGGAATATCATTCGCTTGTAAATGTTTCACCAAAGCATCACGATCGATACCTTTTACTCGCAAAGTATATTGATGAAAAACATGACAATCACATGTGTCACAAATTTCAGAACAATTATTTGAAACTTTAGGTGTCACAATACTCGCGATACCTTTAAAAGCTTTATTATATTTTCTAGCAGATGCCTGTCTCGATTTATTGTAGTTATCCAAATGTGGCAATTTAGCATTTAAAACTGCTGCCTGAATACTATCTAAACGTGAATTTACACCAACAACATCGTGGTGGTAACGCTCGTACATACCATGGTTTACAATACCACGAATGGTATGCGCCAAAGCATCATCGTTTGTAAAAATAGCACCACCATCTCCATAGCACCCTAAGTTTTTAGAAGGAAAGAAAGACGTTGCTCCAACATTACCAATAGTTCCTGCTTTTACTTTTTTACCATTACTATAAGTATAATTGGCTCCAATAGCTTGCGCATTATCTTCAATTACAAATAAATTATGTGCTTCTGCTATTTCCATTACCGCTTCCATATTGGCACATTGTCCAAATAAATGCACAGGCACAATAGCTCTAGTTTTTGGTGTAATAGCATTTTTTAAAGCTTCAATATTAATATTAAAGTCATCTTCGTTTACATCAACCAAAACAGGTGTTAATTGCAGTAAAGCAATTACCTCAACGGTAGCTGCAAAGGTAAAATCTACAGTAATAACCTCATCACCTGGCTTTAAGCCTAACCCCATCATGGCTATTTGTAAAGCATCGGTACCATTGGCACACGGAATTACGTGTTTTACTCCTAAATATTGCTCTAAATTACTCTGAAATTTGTGAACTTGTGGTCCGTTTACAAATGCGGTGGTTTCAATAACTTCTTGTATAGAAGGATTAACGACATCTTTAATATCGTTGTACTGACCTTTAAGGTCAACCATTTGAATTTTCTTCATCTAAAATAAATTAAAGTCTTTTTTTCTGAATGAAAGACTCATTTTAATGAACTCCTTTAGTTTGTTTATTTTGATTTAAACAGCTACGAAATTACAAAATTCATAAACGTTAAGCAATGAATTCCTTTTAAAGAATGTATTTTAGCGCCAAAGAAAAAAATTGGCTTTTATTTACAACATACTCATAAAACTTGCAGACGGTGCGCTTAGAGCCATTTCGCCATTTAACTCAAAAATTAAAAGCGGCGTTATTGGAAGACAAAACACGTTTCAAACTTTAAAAACCACACTCCAAAAAACCGACAAAACCCTTTGGTTTCACTGCGCTTCTTTAGGGGAGTATGAGCAAGGCTTGCCTGTTTTTACAAAATTAAGAACGCACTACCCTAAGCATAAAATTGTACTTTCGTTTTTTTCGCCATCGGGCTACGAAATCAGGAAAAACTCTCCAATTGCTGACGTGGTAATTTATTTACCAATAGACACAAAAAAAAACGCCAAGACCTTTTTGGATCTTGTAAACCCGGAACTTACCATTTTTGTGAAATATGATATTTGGCCAAACTTTTTAAATGAAGTTAAAAAAAGAAAACTGCGTGCTATTCTTATTTCGGCTGCATTCCGAAAAAATCAATCGTATTTTAAATTCTATGGTAGAAATTTACGAAATGCCTTATTTGCATTCGAGCACATTTTTACACAAAACGAAAGCTCAAAAACCTTATTAGAGTCTATACAATACAATTCGGTTTCAGTATCTGGAGACACGCGTTTTGATAGAGTTACTAGCCAGTTAGAATTAGATAACAACTTAGATTTTATTGAAACTTTTAAAGACTATAAACTTTGTGTTGTTGCGGGAAGTACTTGGCCAGAAGGAGAAAAACTTTTAACCAATTACATTAATTCTCGACCACTAGATTATGTAAAATTTATTATTGCGCCTCACAATATAAAGGCCCCACAAATAAATCAGTTACAGCAAAACTTAAAGGTTAATTCGGTTCTATTTTCAGAAAAAGAAAACAAAAACCTTAAAGCCGCACAGGTATTTATTGTAAATACCATTGGGATCCTTACAAAAATTTACAGTTATGCCGATATTGCTTATGTAGGAGGCGCATTAGGAACTACAGGTTTACATAATACTTTAGAACCTGCTGTGTTTGGAATTCCAATTATAATTGGAAATAATCATGAAAAATTTCCAGAAGCTCAAGCCATGATAAACGCAAAAGGCTTATTTTCAATAGAAAAACAACAGGAATTTAACACTATTCTAGACAAATTGATTGAAGATTCTGATTTTCGCGAACAATCTGGACAAAATAATTCTTCTTTTATCAAAAAAAATAAGGGTGCCGTCATCCAAATCCTCGATTATCTGCGTATATAACGTGAATCTAGTATGAAAATTGCAAATATTAACAGATTTTAACAAATCTGATTTAAAAGATATTAGATTTGTAGAATTAAAATAAAACACTAAAACACAAACAAATGAAAAAATTATTATTAAGTACAGCTTTATTAGTAGCTTTAAGTGCATCTTTCACATCTTGTAGAGATGAGAAAAAAGGAGATTCTATTCAAGACGCAATGGAAAACGCTGCTGATGCAACTGGAAACGCTATTGAGAATACTGCTGAAGCTACAGGTGAGGCTGTTGATAACGCTGCATCTGCAACTGGAGAGGCTGTTGATAGTGCTGTTGAAGCTACAGGTGATGCTGTAGAAGGTGCTGCAAAAGCAACTGGTGATGCTGTTGACGGAGCTGTTGAGGCTGCTGGAAATGCTGCAAACGCAACTGGTGAAGCGGTAAATGATGCTGCAAAAGCAACTGGTGAAGCTGTTGACAAAACTGTTGATGCTGCTGGTAAAAAATTAGACAAAGCTGCTGACGCTGTAAAAGCTGAAGCTGATAAATTAAAGCACTAATATTTATTATTACTTTAAAATTTCAAAAGCCACTTTTTTAAGGTGGCTTTTTTTATACCCTATTTTTAGGATATTCTTAAATAAAACTCTGCGAATGTTAAAAAGACTTAATATTCCTTACCAAATGTTAATTTTTATATAAACTATTAAGATCAAGAAGCTTTTAATAAAATTTTCCTTTGGTAATATTATTCAATTGATATAGTTTTACAGCCTAGATGAAAAACGCATTTAAGAAATATTTGTTTTTAATAAACATCATTCTGTTAACTGGATTTGCTAATCTATACGCAAACTCAGATATACAGAATACAGCTATTCTTAAAGTTAGTAATACTTCGGTGTACGCCAGCAAATCTTCTAGCGCACACAGTTTTAATCAACTTCAATTTAATAGCTCTAATTCTAACAACGAACGCAAAACGTATTCGGAATATGTAGATGAAGAAAATTTTGAAGAAGATGATGAAGAGAAACTAAACGTAGATTTTAAACCATTTAATTTTAGTTGCCCAATAGCATCTATTTTTTATGCGCAACTACTTGATGGTTTAACCTGCGAACTAAAAGAAAACACCCAACGCTATATTTACAACTATAGCAAATCTTCAATACCGCTTCACGCTAAATTTCAGGTTTTTATAATTTGATTTTGTTTTAAAACAATCCAAAACTTAATGGATTGTCAATTACTTACACATTAGTATTTCAATTAAAACACTGAGATAATGCATCTACAAATGATGCTTTTGTCTTAACAAATCATTTTATCTAACCACTTATTTAAAGACGTATAACCATGAAGAAAACCTTCATTTACATTGGTGCGCTTGTATTTCTATTTAATACAAGCTGTGAAAAAAAACACGAA
Organism: Algibacter lectus; assembly: GCF_900112395.1. GTDB lineage: Bacteria > Bacteroidota > Bacteroidia > Flavobacteriales > Flavobacteriaceae > Algibacter > Algibacter lectus. The sequence goes on along the minus strand of NZ_FOLN01000008.1, from coordinate 82,136 downwards.
AAGAAAGCCGAAGAAGTTAAATTTCTAGTAACAAACCCTATAAAAAAAGACACCTCAATCACAAAAGATTATATAAGTCAAATACACGCCTATCAACATATTGAAGTAAGAGCGCTCGAAAAAGGCTATTTAAAACAAATTTTTGTAGATGAAGGTCAACACGTAAAGAAAGGACAGCACATGTTCCAAATTTCACCAAACGTGTACAAAGCAGAGTTACAAAAAGCAACTGCAGAAGAACACACTGCAGAAATAGAATTAAGCAACACACAACTGTTAGCAGATAGCAACGTGGTTTCTAGCAAAGAATTAGCCTTAGCAAAAGCCAATGTTGAAAAAGCTAAAGCTGAAGTTTCTCTTGCTAGAACCCATTTAGGTTTTACAGACATTAGGGCGCCTTTCGATGGTATTATGGATCATCTCGAAGCACGACAAGGAAGTTTATTAGACGAAGGCGAACTACTAACAACCTTATCAGACAACAGTAAAATGTGGGTTTATTTTAACGTACCCGAAGCCGAATACCTAGACTATATTATTAGTAAAGATAAAGATGTAAAAAAAGAAGTTGGTTTATTACTCGCAAACAACAAACCTTTTAACCAGACCGGAATAGTAGAAACTATAGAAGGTGAATTCAATAGCGAAACTGGTAACATTGCTTTTAGAGCAACCTTCCCGAACCCTGATGGCATTTTACGTCATGGCGAAACCGGAAGTGTTTTAATGAAAGTTCCTTTTAAAGACGCTATCATTATTCCGCAAAAAGCAACTTTTGAGATTTTAGATAAAAAATATGTTTTTGTAATCGACAAAAACAATGTGGTTAAACAGCGAGAGATTACAGTAGAAGCCGAGCTACCTCACTTATTTGTGGTACAAACAGGATTATCCGTTAACGATAAAATTTTACTAGAAGGCATTAGAATCGTTAAAGACCAAGAAAAAATTGCCACGACGTTTATTCAACCTAACGAGGTATTAGCAAACTTAGAAATGTATGCAGAGTAATCACTTCTACTAAATCTCAAAAAAATCATGTTTAAAAAATTTATACAAAGACCCGTTTTGGCCATCGTCATTTCGGTCATTATCGTATTTACTGGCTTGCTTGCTATTAAGCAATTACCCATTTCGCAATTTCCGCAAATTGCACCAACCACTGTTAATATTTTTATCGCCTATCCTGGTTCTAGTGCCGATGTATTGGTAAATTCAACATTAATACCACTAGAAACCGCTATTAATGGCGTGCAAGATATGCGCTACATAGCATCTGATGCTACCAGTGCAGGAGAAGGTACTTTACGTGTTATTTTCGAACCCGGAACCGACCCCAACGAGGCTGTAGTTCGCGTAAAAACAAGAGTCGATCAGGTTATGCCGTTGTTACCAGAATTGGTACAGCGAGAAGGCGTAGTTATTACGCCTGTGCAACCAAGTATGCTGATGTATGTAAATCTTTTTAGTAAGAAGAAAGACAACGACGAAAAATTCTTATTCAACTACGCTTACACTAAAGTAATACCAGAAATTCAACGTATTGATGGCATAGCAAGTGCTAAAATTTTAGGAAGTAGAAAATACGCTATGCGTGTTTGGTTAAAACCCGACCGTATGCGTGCCTATAATATTTCGGCCGAAGAAGTTCTAGAAGCCATGGAAGACCAAAGTATTTTGGCTAGACCGGGTAGAATTGGTAGAAGCTCAGGCAAAACAGCACAATCTTTAGAATATGTACTAACCTACGAAAACCGCTATAACGAGCCGGATCAATACAAAGAGATCATAATTCGAGCGAATGAAGAAGGTGAAATCATTAAACTATCAGATATTGCCGATGTTAATCTTGGTAGTGAATTTTTCGATATTTATTCAAATTTAGACGGACAACCATCGGCCTCCATTGTATTAAAACAAACTTTTGGAAGTAATGGTAGCGACGTTATTACTTCTGTTAAAGAAAAATTAGACGAGTTAAAAAAAGACTTACCACCGGGTATGGATTTTCAAATTAGTTATGATGTCTCTAACTTCTTAAACGCTTCCATCGAGCAAGTTATCCACACACTACGCGATGCCTTTATTCTTGTAGCTATTGTGGTTTTCTTATTCTTAGGAGATTGGCGTTCTACCTTAATTCCTATTATCGCCGTTCCCGTATCATTAATTGGTGCCTTTTTCGTTATGCAACTTTTCGGGCTATCCATTAACTTAATTACACTTTTCGCTTTAGTACTCGCCATTGGTATTGTGGTCGATAATGCTATTGTAGTCGTCGAGGCCGTACACGTTAAAATGGAAGAAGAACATCTTTCACCTTACAAAGCATCATCTGCTGTACTAAGTGAAATTGGAGGCGCTATTATCGCAATTACATTAGTTATGGTTTCGGTATTTATACCAACATCATTTATGTCAGGTCCTGTTGGGGTTTTCTATCGTCAATTCTCTATTACCATGGCAGGATCAATTGTTATTTCAGCTATTGTAGCCTTAACACTTACACCCGTACTTTGTGCCATGCTATTAAAAAATAATCACGGTAAAGCAAAAAAGAAATCCATAATAGATAAGTTTATTGCTTGGTTCAATAAAGGCTTCGAACGTCTTACCGGTCGCTATGTTAATTTATTAAATAAAATTGCGGCACGACGCATTATTACTTTTGGAATGCTAATCGCTTTTTGCGCGGGTATCTATTTTACAAATGAAGTGTTACCGGCTGGATTTATCCCAAATGAAGATCAAGGGATGATTTACGCCATCATTCAAACACCTCCAGGAGCGACTTTAGAACGTACGAATGAAGTTGCAAAAAAACTTCAGAAAATTTGTGAAGAAACCGAAGGTGTAGAATCTGTTTCCTCTTTAGCAGGTTACGAAATTATGACGGAAGGTCGTGGCTCTAATGCAGGAACATGTTTAATTAACTTAAAACCATGGTCCAATCGTGAACACACCGTACACGAAATCATGGAAGAATTAGAAGAAGAAACTCGCGACTTAGGAGCCGTAATTGAATACTTCGAGCCACCAGCCGTGCCAGGCTTTGGATCTTCGGGAGGTTTTGCTATGCGTTTATTAGATAAAACAAACTCTACAGATTATCATCATTTCGAAAAAATCAACAATGAGTTTATGGCAGCCCTATCCAAGCGACCAGAATTAACGGGTTTATTTACCTTTTTCTCTGCAAACTATCCGCAGTACAAATTAAAAATTGACAATAAAAAAGCGATGCAAAAAGGCGTTACTATTGGTAAAGCTATGGAAAACCTCAATATTCTAATAGGTAGTACTTACGAGCAAGGTTTTATCCGTTTTGGTCGTTTCTTTAAAGTTTATACACAAGCCGCTCCGGAATATAGAGGATTACCTTCCGATCTTCAAAAACTTTACGTGAAGAACGAATCTGGCGAAATGGTTCCATATTCTGCATTTATGACTATGGAAAAAGCTTTAGGCCCCAATGAAATTACCCGTTACAACCTCTATAATTCTGCAGCTATTCGCGGCTTGCCTGCACCAGGTTACACCAGTGGAGACGCAATTAAAGCAATTAAAGAAGTAGCTAAAGAACAATTACCAAGAGGTTACGATATTGGCTGGGAAGGCTTAACTTTCGATGAAGCAAGCCGTGGTAACGAATCCATCTATATTTTCGCAATTGTTTTAATTTTTGTGTACTTCGTGCTTGCCGCTCAATACGAAAGTTTCTTACTTCCGTTTGCGGTAATCTTATCGCTTCCTGTTGGGGTTTTTGGTTCGTTTATTCTACTAAAAGGTATGGGCTTAGCAAATGATGTGTATGCTCAAATTGGCGTTATTATGCTTGTTGGGTTACTCGGTAAAAATGCCGTATTAATCGTAGAATTTGCAGTACAAAAACGCAAACAAGGGGCTAGCATACTAGAAGCCGCTATCGAAGGATCGAGAGCAAGATTCCGCCCCATTTTAATGACCTCTTTCGCTTTTATCGCAGGTTTAGTGCCCTTAGTCATGGCTTCTGGAGCAGGCGCTATCGGAAACAGAACCATTGGCGGATCTGCCATGGGAGGTATGTTTATAGGTACCGTGTTTGGAGTACTCATTATTCCTGGTTTATATTATGTATTCGCAAAATTTGCCGATGGCAGAAGCCTTATTAAAGATGAAGCTTTAACCTCTGTAACAGACGAATTAATGCATTTAAGCGAAAATAAAAACCAAAGTGAAGTAAACGCTACCAAAATTAACAAGCTTACCAAGTTATTGAAAAAACTCACTAAAAAAAATAATGATGAAGCATAACATAAAAAACAGATTAAAACATCTGCCAACTATGTTGGTTGGTGTTTTTATTGTGGTTTCGGTGTTTTCTTGTGTGCCAACAAAAAACATAAGAGAAGCAAACACATCTACACCCAAGGGATTTAAAAACCAATCGCTAGACACCACAAATACAGCAAGCATAAATTGGAAAAACTATTTTACAGATCCCAATTTAACGGCTTTAATAGATACAGCATTAGCCAATAACCAAGAGCTTAACATGATGTTGCAGCAAATAAACTTGGCTAAAAACGAAATTAAAGCTCGTAAAGGCGAGTACCTACCATTTGTAAATGCTTACGCTGGAGCGGAAGTAGAAAAAGTTGGTGAATTCACTCGAAATGGCGCTGTTGAAAAAAACTTAAAAGTGCATGAAGAAGATGCTTTTCCTGAACCTTTACAAGATTATTCTATTGGACTTTCCGCGTCATGGGAACTCGATATTTGGAAAAAACTTAGAAACAGCAAAAAGGCCGCTGTTTTAGAGTATTTATCATCTGTGGAAGGAAAAAACTTTATGATAACAAATCTTGTTGCAGAAATTGCCAATTCATATTACGAACTTATGGCTTTAGACAATCAACTAGATATTATTAACCAAAATTTAGAGCTACAACAAAACGCTTTAAGTATGGTGAAAATTCAAAAAGAGGCAGCTAGAGCAACTGAGTTGGCTGTACGCCGATTTGAAGCTGAAGTTTTAAAAAACCAAAGTAGCAAATTCGATATTCAGCAAAACATTGTAGAAGTTGAAAATGGAATCAACTTTTTAGTTGGGCGCTATCCACAACATGTTGATCGTAGTTCTAAAAACTTCATTAATAAAAATATCGGAATTATAAACGCGGGTATTCCATCGCAGTTATTACAAAACAGAACAGATATCCGAAAAGCCGAATTAGAACTTTCTGCATTAAAGCTAAACACAAAAGTTGCTAAAGCCAATTTCTATCCTTCTGTTGGTATTTCTGCTGGTGTAGGCTTACAAGCTTTTAAACCAAAGTTTTTAACAAACACACCAGAATCTTTAGTTTATTCTTTAGTTGGTGATGTGGTTGGACCGTTAATTAATAGAAATGCTATTAAAGCTGAATATGCCAATGCCAATGCAAAACAACTGCAAGCTGTTTACGAATATGAAAAAACGATTCTGAATGCTTATGTTGAAGTATCTAATGCCCTTTCGAACATAGATAATCTAAATAAAAGTTATGCTTTGAGAGACCAACAAGTAAAGGCTTTAAATGAATCTATTGATATCGCGATGAAACTTTTTAAATCTGCTAGAGCAGAATACACCGAAGTACTATTAACACAACGAGAGGCTCTAGATTCTCAAATAGAAATAATAGAAACAAAAAAAGAACAACTATTGGCCCATGTAAATATCTATAAAGCATTAGGTGGAGGTTGGAAATAATACTTAAATAGATTAATAGCAGATCTTTTTAGTTAAAAAAAGCCGTTTTACAGATGTAAAACGGCTTTTAATTTTTAAATATTATTCTGAAGGTTATGTCCTAAATAAAAAAGCATTCCGATTTTCTTAAAAGAAAAAAGGAAAGCTTTTCATTGGATTACCAAATTAAATCTGGCAAACTACTTCCCCGAATAAATTCGGGAACAACACAACTTCTTATTGCACAAAAAAAGCCCTAATTTCTCAGAGCTTCTTTGTTTGCAATTTTAGCGGTCTGGACGGGACTCGAACCCGCGACCTTCGCCGTGACAGGGCGACATTCTAACCAGCTGAACTACCAGACCGTTGCATTATTGCGAGTGCGAATATACACTATTATTATAATCTAACCAATTTTAATTTTACAATTAAAACAAAAAAGCATCCCAATCTTCTTCACAGAAAAAAGGAAAGCTTCTCATTGGATTACCAAATTGAATTTGGCAAACTACTTCCCCGAATAAATTCGGGAACAACACAACTTCTTATTGCCAAAAAAAGCCCTAATTTCTCAGAGCTTCTTTGTTTGCAATTTTAGCGGTCTGGACGGGACTCGAACCCGCGACCTTCGCCGTGACAGGGCGACATTCTAACCAGCTGAACTACCAGACCGTTGCGTTATTGCGAGTGCAAAGATACACGCTTTTTTAAATCACACAAACTTTTTTTATTATTTTTTTGAAAAAATTTCTATCAAACAAACCGCTGTCGCTCTACCATGTACGTTGTCAGGATGTTACTAAAATTTTTATTTATATCCGCTTCAACGTATTTTATTTTGTATTGTGCGCATTTCAACTTCAAATTAGAAAAATAGTTATTTACCGTTTTACTATAGTTTTCTTTTATGGAATCGGCATACAGGTTAATATGCTCGCCAGTTTCAACATCAATAAAACGTTTTGGTCTATTATCGAAATCAAAATTCAATTCTTTTTCCTTATCGAAAACATGAAACAAAACTACCTCATGTTTATTGTATTTTAAATGACGTAATGCTTCAAAAAGCTTTACCTCATCTTCCGAAGTTTGAAACATATCAGTAAACAAGAATATTAAGGAGCGTCTATGGATGTTTTCAGCTATTTCGTGCAAGTACTTGTAAGTTTCCGTTTGCTTCATTAGCGGCTTCGAGAGTACCGCATTACTTAACTCATGTAAAAGCATTTGATGGTGGCGCTCACTTCCTTTTTCCGAAGCATAAAAATCGTAAGCATCGCTGTATATACTTAAGCCTACAGCATCACGTTGTTTTTTTAGCATATACATTAGAGCTGCAGATGCTAAGGCAGAGAATCCAACTTTATTTAATTCAGTAATAGAAAAATTATTTAACTCCGGATAATGCATAGAACTACTGTTATCCAAAATAATGTGGCAGCGTAAATTAGTTTCATCATCATATCGCTTGGTGTACAGCTTTTCCGTTTTGGCAAATAACTTCCAATCAATATGCCTTGTGCTTTCTCCTGGATTATAAATTTTATGCTCTGCAAACTCTGCCGAAAATCCATGAAACGGACTTTTATGCATACCAGCAATAAACCCCTCGACTACCTGCTTTGCAAGTAATCCAAGATTTTTAAAACCCTCAGCTTTATTTAGTTCGTTTTGCAAATTCATATCACAACAGTTAATTACACTTTACTTGTTAAACAAAAAAAACAGACCTAATTGTGAAGTTTAACTCAACAAGCCAGTCTGTTTAATAGTTCTAAAAAATTGTTTTTTTATTTAGCAACCTGATCTACAATACCGTAAGCCACAGACTCATCTGCACCCATCCAATGGTCACGATTAAAATCTTTCATTACTTTTTCAAATGTTTGCCCACAATTGTCTGCTAAAATTTGAGCACTTAATTCTTTAGTAATTACAATTTCTTTAGCCGTAATTTCGATATCACTAGCTTGTCCACGAGCACCACCACTTGGTTGGTGTATCATAACACGAGCGTGAGGTTGGATAAAACGTTTTCCTTTTTGCCCTGCCGACAAAATTAACGACCCCATAGATGCTGCAAAACCAGTACAAACTGTAGAAACTTCACTTTTTAAAGACTTAATACAATCGTAAATAGCAAAACCAGAAGTTACATAACCACCTGGACTATTAATATAAAGTGTAATATCTTCAGTACCTAAAGCATCTAAATACATCAATCTATCTACAACATGCTTAGCAGAATCATCGTCAACCTGGCCCCATAAAAACACTTTACGTTGCTCTATAAAATTACTATCTATTGCGTCTTGAATTTTTTTATGTCCACTCATCTTTTTAATATCTTTTAATTTTCATCTAAAATAAAAAAAGGTTCACCATTACGGCAAACCTTTTCAATTTTTCTTTTAGTATATGTTATAAAAGCGCATCAATCGCTTCTGCGTAAGTCGCTTTAGGCGCTACACCTACTTGACGACCAACAACCTCACCGTTTTGAAAAACCAAAACTGTAGGAATGTTACGCACTCCGTATTTTGCAGCAAATTCTTGATTTGCATCTACGTCTACTTTACCAACAACGGCTTTTCCTTCGTACTCACTGCTAATTTCTTCAATAACTGGTCCAACCATTCTACATGGTCCACACCAAGCTGCCCAAAAATCAACTAATACCGGTTTATCACTTTTTAAAACCGTTTCCTCAAACGTTGCATCCGTAATTTCTAATGCCATAATATTTATATTTTTAATGTTCTTAATTCATTTTAATAACACAAATTTAGTCAAAAAATTCTCGAATCCTTACAAAGCCATCATTTGTTTTACCTATAACGGCATTGAGCAGAGCTATTTAATGATATATTTTGGCACTACCGCAAGGGTCGCGCTTTCACTACTCGCTCCTTCTTATCGTCGGAGAACTTAAACACGCCGTTCAATCCCTAGCGCTATTTAGAATGGGTTTTAGGGTTTTGGATTTTGATTAAATCCTCTAAACTAATTCAACTTATACTTAACCTGTTGTACCTCTAATTCTGTTATAAGCTCTTGGCAAACTTTCACCTTTTGCTTTCTACTAATCATAGGTAACTTAATTTTTTCTTTCATATCATAAACTAAAAAATTAAGCGCTTGACTTCCTGGATGCTCATTCAGCAACTCCTTTAAAGCTATAATTTTTTGCTCTGTTAAATCTCTAACATCTAATTGAATAGATAATTTTTTGGCATAATTTTCCATAACATCGTGTAATAGCTGAAAACTATTAAACTGTAATCGTGGATCACTTTTCTTACCTGTATCTTTATTAGTCCAACCTTCTCGAACAAAGGTTTTCACAAACACGAAACTATTAATCATAAAAAAGTGTCGAAACTTTAAGTACTCTTCACCAAAAACTCTAAATTCAAAACTATCGGTATAATCTTCAATGGTAAACATTGCCCAACCTTTACCTTGCTTGCTTACACGATGTTGCACATCGGTAACCACACCACCAAAAACAATTTCTCGGTTTACGTAAAGATTTAAATCATTAAACATACTAATAGTTCCATTACAGAATGTTTTCATCTCTGTTTTAAAGTCGTCCAACGGATGTCCTGAAATATAAACCCCAACCACTTCGCGCTCCTTACTCAGCTTTTCCATAGTTCCCCACTCTTCACAAGGTGGAACTTCGGGTTCTGGTATTTGCACATCACTAGCTTCACCAAATAAACTTACTTGTGCAGAATTCTCATTTTCTTTATGTTTTTGTGCGTATTTAATTGCCTTTTCTAAAAAAGTAATACCATCGCCATCATCATGAAAATATTGAGCTCGATGTGTATCGGCTAAACCATCAAAACCACCAGCTAAAGCTAAATTCTCGAAAGCTCTTTTATTTGCAGCCCGTAAATCTATTCGTTTTGCTAAATCGAAAATAGACTTATATGGACCATCTTTTTCTCTATGCTCCACAATAGTCATTACAGCACCATGCCCCACTCCTTTTATAGCTCCCATTCCAAAACGAACGGCGTAATCTTTATTAACAGAAAACTTATAAAACGACTCATTAACATCAGGACCAAGAACATCTAGCTTCATACGCTTACATTCTTCCATAAAAAATGTAACCTGTTTGATATCGTTCATGTTGTTCGATAAAACAGCCGCCATATATTCAGCAGGGTAATGCGCTTTTAAGTAAGCTGTTTGGTAAGCGATCCATGCATAACATGTCGAGTGCGATTTATTAAAGGCATAACTCGCAAAGGCTTCCCAATCTTTCCAAACTTTCTCTAGAATTTTAGCATCGTGTCCATTGGCACTGGCTTGCTCAATAAACTTAGGTTTCATTTTATCAAGAACGGCAATTTGCTTTTTACCCATTGCCTTACGCAAGACATCGGCTTCACCTTTGGTAAACCCAGCCAAACTTTGTGAGAGTAGCATTACTTGCTCTTGGTAAACGGTAATACCATAAGTTTCCTTTAAATACTCTTCCATTGCTGGTAAATCGTACTCAATATCTTCATCACCATGCTTTCTACGAACGAAACTAGGAATATATTCCATTGGCCCCGGACGATACAAGGCATTCATGGCAATTAAATCTTCAAAAACAGTAGGCTTTAAATCACGTAAGTGTTTCTGCATACCAGGCGATTCATACTGAAACACCCCAACCGTTTCTCCACGTTGGAATAACGCATAAGTTTCTTCATCATCTAAAGGAAACGTTTCGGGATCCAAAAGAATGTCATGTTTCGCTTTTACAATTTTAACCGTATCTTTAATCAGGGTTAATGTTTTTAACCCCAAGAAATCCATTTTTAGTAATCCAGCATCTTCCACCACCGAGTTATCAAACTGGGTAACATATAAATCGGAATCTTTCGCCAATGAAACCGGCACGAATTTGGTAATATCATCGGGTGTAATAATAACACCACAGGCATGAATACCCGTATTTCTTACCGAACCTTCTAGCGTTCGAGCTAGATTTAAAGTTTCGGCTTGCAAATCACTACCGTCTGCAATATTTAAAAGCTCATTAACTTTCTCTAAATCTTCTGCTCTAAATTTTTGTCCGAGTTCCTTTTCCGAAAGACCAAAAATCTTTCCGAGTTTAGACATATTCGGGATTAACTTCGCAATTCTATCGGCATCAAATAATGGCAAATCTAATACACGTGCGGTATCTCTAATAGATGATTTCGCCGCCATGGTACCGTATGTAATAATTTGTGCCACTTGGTTGGAGCCATATTTCTCGATTACATAATCCATAACACGACTTCGACCTTCATCATCAAAATCGATATCAATATCGGGCATACTTACACGATCGGGATTTAGGAAACGCTCAAAAAGTAAATCATACTTCAGCGGGTCAATATTTGTAATCCATAAACAATATGCAGCAACCGATCCTGCTGCAGAACCACGACCAGGACCAACTGAAACATCCATGTTCCGCGCTTCTCGAATAAAATCTTCTACAATAAGGAAATACCCAGGGTATCCTGTTTTTTCAATTACACCTAACTCGAAATCGAGGCGTTCTATAACAACCTCCGAAAGCTCTTCTCCGTAACGTTTTTTAGCACCTTCATAAACTAAATGACGTAAAAATGCATTTTCACCACGCTTGCCTCCATCCACTTGATCCTCCTCATGAACAAATTGCTCAGGAATATCGAAGGCAGGCAATAATACATCTCGAGCTAATTGATAAGCCTCAACTTTATCAACAACTTCCTGCACGTTAGAAATGGCCTCAGGAACATCTTTAAAAAGCTCCTTCATTTGGTCGGGAGATTTAAAATAATACTCCTTGTTTGGCATACCATAACGGTATCCACGACCACGACCTATTGGTGTTGCTTGTTTTTCGCCATCTTTTACACACAATAAAATATCGTGAGCATTAGAATCTTCTTTCTTTCTGTAATACGTATTATTAGAAGCTATTAATTTAACATCATGCTTTCTTGCTAAAGAAATTAATGTTGGATTTACACGATCTTCATCTTCCTGATTGTGACGCATAATTTCCACATATAGATCGTCTCCAAACTGTTCTTTCCACCAAAGCAATGCTTCTTCGGCTTGATTTTCACCAATATTCAGAATTTTACTTGGCACTTCACCATATAAATTTCCTGTTAAAACAATTAAATCTTCTTTATATTCTTCAATTAACTTCTTATCAATTCTTGGTATATAATAGAACCCATTTACAAAGGCATGCGATGATAATTTTGCTAGATTATGATACCCATTTTTATTTTTGGCGATTATCACAATTTGATAACCGTTATCTTTCCTCGACTTATCTAAATGGTTTTCACACACAAAAAACTCGCACCCAATAATAGGCTTCATTTCTTTTGCAGTAACTGTCGCTCCAGTAATTTCGGCCTCCTTCTTTTTAGACTTTACACCCGCGTTATGTTTATTTACCGCATTCACAAAGTGAAAAGCCCCCATCATGTTAGCATGATCGGTAAGTGCTACAGCCTCCATATTATATTCCGCTGCTGCGGAAACAATATCGGCAACACCCATTGTAGATTGCAATACCGAAAACTGCGAGTGATTATGTAGATGAACAAAATCGACATCGGCTAAAGCTGAAACGTTTTGCTTAATATCTTCGGAAGATAAACCACTACTTTCACTTTTCTTTATACGCGCAAGAATCTTGGCACTTTCACGCTTTAGGTTTATGTGTTTTAAACCAATAAGATCAATGGTAGCCGGATTTGCCTCATTAAAACTCTGAAAATACTCAGGATCAACATCCAATTGCTCTTTGGTATACTGTCCCAAACGAACCAACTCGAAAAAACAACGTGTAGTTGCTTCCACATCGGCCGTGGCATTATGCGCTTCAGAAAAACCTACACCAAATAAATGCTCGTGTAATTCTGATAATGTTGGCAATTTAAACTTACCATAACGCCCACCAGGAATCTCGCACAACTTAGCTGTATGTTCGGTACAAGTATCTAAAACAGGAAGTTCTTGCAACGGGTTTTCCACATCACCCCGTACAAACTCCGCACCCATAATATTTAAATCGAACTTTACATTTTGCCCAACAACAAATTTAGTTTTACCTAATGCTTCATTAAATTTCTCTAAAACTTCGGCTAACGGAATACCTTGCTCTTCTGCTAATTCCGTAGAAATACCGTGAATTTTTTCAGCATCATAAGGAATATTAAAGCCTTCGGGCTTCACCAAATAATCTTGATGCTCAATACAGTTTCCCATATCATCATGTAGTTGCCAAGCAATTTGAATACACCTTGGCCAGTTGTCTGTATCTGTTATCGGTGCGTCCCAACGCTTTGGTAATCCGGTAGTTTCTGTATCGAAAATTAAGTACATGCCGTATTTTAGTCTTTTGAAATTAAGCTATTTAACCTTTAAAACCTTCTTTGTTTTTACAACGAAAATTTGAGTAGAAAAAGTTTATAAAAATACAGAGAATTTTTTCTTTTTTGGCTTGATACCCTAAAGAGTTTTAAACAAATTGGTATCTCGCCATAAATTGCACTTATAGAATACAATACCTATTAGCTTACAAGTTTCATTTCAAATTTGCGCGAAGCTATAGCAATTTCGATGGCGTTTTTTTGATTTACCAACAACGTTATAATGCGTGTTGGTAAAATTCTATCCTTAAGCACATCGTTATATTTAGCTAAATTAGCAACATCTCTTTTTACCGCTTCTTGCAAAATCAAATCCACATTATTTGATGCAAACATAGCTTTTAAACTCATAGAAATTTTATGCAAATCGCCCATTAAGCTTCCTGAAGTTTTTGGCTCTTTACCATAACGTAGAATTTCTTTTTTTATATCTTGAGCAAACAACCTACGCTCTACCGATTTTCTAACAAAAAACTCTATTAACGTTCTATTTTCTACATTTTCAGCAGCACTAAGATAGCTTTTCTCGGCATCGTAATTTTTAACTAATAATTTATTTAACTGTTTCGATATTTTTTCTGAATAATCCATAATCATGTTTCATTTAAAAATTCAACAACTAATTTAAAGATGCTTATTATATAGCATCACATACACGAATATAATCTCGTAAACACCTTTTGTAAAACCATTTAACAGTATTTTAAATTACTTTATGATTGATTAACAAAACACAAGTTATTTTATCATAAATTAGCATAATTAAGTTCAGAAAAACAGATCAACTGCACATGAAAAAAATATTTTTATTACTCACATCCTTATCCTTTTTTAGCTTCTACGCGCAAAATACGCCACTTTATGTGGGCACCTTTACCGACATGGAAAGTGAAGGTATTTATCAACTTCAATTTAACACCCAAACAGGAGAACTTACAAATAAAACCTTAGTCGTTAAGGCATCTAGCCCTGCGTTTTTATCATATTCTGCAGATAGAAAATATATTTACAGCGTAAACAGAGCTGCTATTAAGACTGAAGACGATTATGTTTCGGCTTATAAAATTCTAGACAACGGCACGCTCTCTATCATAAACACCGCCAAAGCTCATGGTGCTGCCGCTTGCCACATTTCTATCGATAAAAAAGGAGAAAAAGCTGTGGTTTCAAATTACACAGGCGGCACGGTTTCTTTATTCGACATCAATAAAGATGGAAGTTTAAATGAAGCCTCACAAGTTTTCGACCAAAATTCTCCTTCTGAAAAATCGCATGCCCATTCTGCGCAATTCTATAAAAAAGATTTGTTTGTTGCCGATTTAGGTCGCAACGCCGTATACCAATACCAATTAAAGAAAGGCGAGTATCAATTAAAATCTCCTGCCATTATAAAAATGGAAGGTAATCCTGGACCTCGACACTTTTCTATTAGTAAAAACGGAAAGTATATCTATATAATAAATGAATACGGAAGTTCCATAACGACAGTGAAACGAACAAAAAATGAGTTCAAACAAATAGATTACGATTCTACTGTAGACGAAAACTATAACGGAAAAAATTCTTGCGCAGACATTCATTTATCTAAAGACGAGCGTTTTTTATACGGGTCTAACCGTGGCGAAAACTCCATTGCCGTTTTTAAAAGGAATACAAAAACAGGAACCATTGATAAAATTCAAAATATTAGCGTGCATGGCGATTGGCCAAGAAACTTCACCTTAGACCCTACTGGCAAGTTTGTACTTGTAGCCAATAGAAGAAGTAATAATATCGCTATTTTTAGCATAGACTCAAACAACGGAAAGCTCACATTCTTAAAAGATTACGCAGTACCAACACCGGTTTGTTTACTATTCTAGTAAAAGAATATATTTTGAGAATTATTTCAAAAGAAATAATAAGCTGATAATTAAATTTTTATAGTATCTTTGCGCCCTTATTAATAACCGAGGTCGCGAACCTCAAATAATTAATTATTATGGCAGTAAAAATTAGATTACAAAGACACGGTAAAAAAGGAAAACCTTTTTACTGGATCGTTGCAGCCGATGCAAGATCAAAAAGAGATGGTAAATACTTAGAGAAATTAGGTATCTACAATCCAAACACAAACCCAGCAACTGTTGAATTAAACGTTGATGGTGCTGTAACATGGTTACAAAACGGTGCACAACCAACCGATACGGCTAAAACTTTATTGTCTTACAAAGGCGCTTTACTTAAAAATCACCTTGCAGGTGGTGTTAGAAAAGGTGCTTTAACTGAAGAGCAAGCAGAAGCAAAATTTGCAGCTTGGTTAGAAGAAAAAACAGGAAAAGTTCAAGCGAAAGCTGATGGTTTATCTGAAATTGAAGCAAAAGCGAAAGCTGATGCATTAGCAGCAGAAAAAGCGGTTAACGAAGCTAGAATTGCTGCGGCAACTCCTGCTGTTGAAGAGGTAGCTGAAGAAGCTGCTCCTGAAGTTGAAGCAGAAGCATCAAACGAAGAAGAATAAAAAACAAAATTTTTTATACTTTTAAACTCCGATAGCAATATCGGAGTTTTTTATTTTCTAAAATTTAAATTTCAGAAAACAACCCTGTTAGATTACGGGTACTTTTAATTGTAAAATTTAATTACTTTTGACACTCATTTGTTAAATGAGATTTTCGCCTATGCGGAAATAGAAAAAAGCCAACCATCCCATGAAAAAAGAAGATTGTTTTTACTTAGGTAAAATTGTAAAAAAATACAGTTTTAAAGGAGAAGTTTTAGCTAAACTAGATACTGACGAACCTGATATTTACGAAAACTTAGATGCTATATTTTTAGAGCTTCGCAATAACTTGGTACCTTTTTTTATTGAAAGCTCTCAGTTACACAAATCTGAACTACTTCGTATAAAGTTTGAAGATGTAGATGAAGAAGCCGATGCCGATGCTATAATGAAAAGTGGCCTTTACTTACCTCTAGATTTATTACCAAAACTAGAAGGTGATAAGTTTTATTTTCATGAAGTTATAGGTTTTACTGTTGAAGATGTGAATTTTGGAACCGTTGGAATTATTAAAGCTATTAACGATTCTACGGCACAATCACTTTTTGAAATAGACAGAGATGGTATTGAAATTTTAATACCCATGAACGATGAGTTCATCAATAAAGTAGATCGCAAAAACAAAACAATTATAGTAGACACTCCAGAAGGTTTAATTGATTTATACCTAGAAGAATAACTCTTTTTAAATAAGAAACGTTTTTATGAGCAAGCCATTCAAATTCAAAGAATTTAGCGTTAATCAAGATCAATGTGCTATGAAAATTGGTACAGATGCTGTTTTACTTGGCGCATGGGCTAGCTTAGATGCAAATCCGTTTGCTATTTTGGATATTGGTGCCGGCACAGGTGTTTTGGGCTTAATGCTAGCACAACGTAGCCATGCTGAAGTTATTGATGCTATAGAAATTGATGATGATGCTTACGAGCAGTGTGTTGATAATTTCGAGCTATCTCCATGGGGCGATCGTTTATTTTGCTACCATGCCTCTTTAGAAGAATTTGCCGAAGAAATCGATGATGAATACGATTTAATAATCTGCAATCCGCCATTTTATGCCGAAGATTATAAAACCGAAAATGAATCGCGCGATTTAGCACGCTTTCAAGATGCTATGCCTTTTCATCATTTATTAGAAAGCGTATCTATTTTACTGGCTCCAGAAGGTAGTTTCAATGTTATTATTCCCTTTAATGAGGAAGAAAAATTTATCAAACTAGCAAATAATTTCCTTTTATTCCCTAATAGAATCTGTCGTATTAAAGGTAATCCTGAAACTGAAGTTAAACGAAGTATGCTAGCGTTTTCCTTCCACGAAAGCGAAACTACTACCACAGAACTTATTATTGAAACCGAAAGACATCAATACACCCAAGATTACATTAATTTAACTAAAGATTTCTACTTAAAGATGTAATCGATTTACTAATTATTCTTTAAATTTGATAGCATAATTTGTTTTATTCTTAAAAAAATAAGTTTTTTAGTAAAGAACCTATAATCACGCTTGCTTTTTATATGTACACCGTGGTTATTAGAATTCTATTTCTACTAGGCTTTATGTTTTGAATAAAACTTAAATCTTAGCTATGAAACCAGATTTATTTGAAGCTCCCGATTATTATAATTTAGACGATTTACTATCCGACGAACACAAATTAGTTCGAGATACAGCTCGTGCTTGGGTAAAACGCGATGTCTCTCCTATTATAGAAGAATATGCTCAAAAAGCAGAGTTTCCTAAACAAATAATTGGTGGCTTAGCAGAAATTGGAGCCTTTGGGCCATACATTCCTTTGGAGTATGGTGGCGCCGGTTTAGACCAAATAAGCTACGGTTTAATTATGCAAGAAATTGAACGCGGCGATTCTGGTGTGCGCTCAACAGCTTCCGTACAATCCTCTTTAGTGATGTACCCAATATGGAAGTATGGTAATGAAGCACAACGTCAAAAATATTTACCGAAACTAGCTAGTGGCGAATGGATTGGTTGTTTTGGTTTAACCGAGCCCGACCATGGCAGTAATCCTTCAGGCATGGTGACTAACTTTAAAGATAAAGGCGATCACTATTTATTAAATGGTGCTAAAATGTGGATTTCGAATGCGCCTTTTGCACAGATTGCAGTTGTTTGGGCTAAGGATGAAAGTGGACGTATTCATGGTTTAATTGTAGAGCGTGGTATGGAAGGTTTTTCTACTCCCGAAACCCATAATAAATGGTCGTTAAGAGCTTCGGCTACTGGTGAATTAATTTTTGATAATGTTAAAATTCCGAAGGAAAACTTATTACCAAACAAATCTGGTTTAGGTGCTCCGCTTGGTTGTTTAGATTCTGCACGTTATGGTATTGCCTGGGGAGCTATTGGAGCCGCTATGGATTGTTATGATACAGCGCTGCGCTATAGTAAGGAACGTATACAGTTTGGAAAACCTATTGGACAATTTCAACTTCAGCAAAAAAAACTAGCCGAAATGATTACAGAAATCACCAAAGCTCAACTTTTAACTTGGCGTTTAGGTGTTTTACGTAATGAAGATAAAGCCACATCTGCACAAATATCTATGGCAAAACGCAACAATGTTGATATGGCTATTACTATTGCTCGCGAGGCTAGACAAATGCTCGGCGGTATGGGAATTACTGGCGAATATTCTATTATGCGGCACTCCATGAATTTGGAAAGTGTTATTACTTATGAAGGTACTCACGATATACATTTATTGATTACCGGTTTCGATATCACAGGTCTAAATGCATTTAAATAACTAATTTTTAAGTGACTACACTTTTTATTTATTTTCAATAAAAAAACGAAATATTTCGAATTACTGACTTTTAGCATGTTTTGTAAATTAATCTAATTGTAAATTTGGATTGAATAATAATCCTATTTTATAAAATTAGGACTAATAACAAGACAAGCATGGAAGAATCTAGAAAAGACGTTGTTCAATTTATCAATCTACAATTATCATCATTAGGACTGCCAACTTACCATGATGAAACTCAGAATTCCGAAAAATTTTGCGATCCTAAATTTGAAGAACTAACAAGTGGTTTAATAAAAACATTACGCGAGCAATCGAGACTTTTAGCCTCGCATCATTCTCCTGTCGATTCTAGAATTCAAAATTTTATAAACAATTATTTTAAAGACATAGCTATTGATAAAACTTATGTATTGCCTAACAATACTTTAATTTTATCAAAAAAAGGACACGCCAGAGAAGTGAGTTTACCTCCTAATGGTAACTCTTTCAAAAGTGATAATGTAACGTCGCATAGAATAAAACAAGGGATTTTAAACAATCCGTTGCATGATAAACGAACAACTAAAGGCACCTTCCATATTGTTGAAGGCCCTCTTCCTGTTCCTTTAGATAAACAAGAAGTTCCGAAGGTTGTTTTTCCTCATTTTTTACATGCGGCATTTAATCCTTCAGATGAATTAAACACCTTGCCCTTTACATCTAATCAAGAAGATAAAGCAAAAACAATGGTCTCCATGTTATTAAGACCCATGGTTTGCCCAGAAGTAAAAGGAATTATTTCTAAAAAATCTTTAGAAGTACGCTTTTTTGCGCCCGGAAGCTTAGTAAGTAATCTAGACTTTGTAGAGTCTATTTTTGGAAATGCCGGCAACCCGAACTTAGCACAAAACGATGCTGGATTAGATACGGAACATTGGACAGGCCACACAGGTTGTATAATTTTAGCCCCTCAATTAAGAACTTTAAAAAAGAAAGATGTAGGGTTACCAAATGTTGATGATGCTACAGACCGTCAAAAAAGAGATGGTATGTGCTGGAAAAATGAAGACGAACTTTACAACGATGGTGGTGCCTTCAAAATTACTTGTAGAGATGATCGTGGGGTTGTTGTTACCATTATAGCAGATAACTATTACGGCTATTCTAAAAAAGAAATAAAAACACAAATAAGCTATTCTGCTAATTTATTTGGTTTAGTAGAAGAAGAACATTCTGGTGGAGCCATTGCCTATCCTCGTGGTGTTATGGGAGATATTGTAGACGGTGTGTCGTTCTCTAAAAAACACGGGGATAAGTTTTCTTTTGAAGATGTTAAAACCCTTTTAGGAGACAGAATTGAAGTGATGCCAGAGTACTATGCTGTAGATAAAAAATATCCGAATATTATTTACATTCCAGAGTCGGCTTACATCAACACAAACACCAATAGCATCACTTGGAAACATAATGGGAAGGAACAAAAACTAAAATTAAATCCAAAGAAAAAATACGTTCACCCAACGGGAAACAAATTCACATTAGAGAAACATCCGGCCATACCACTATGGCGTATAGTTAATACCATGGCAGAAGGGATTTTTTGTCATAAACCATGTACTGTTTCTGGAGGTGGTAAATCTGAAATATCTAAATCTATGCTAAATGCCATTACTTACAGTGCATTCAACATAAGAGATATTGATGAAGATTTTAAAAAAGCAGACGAAATAATAGAATACAATTACGCTAAACGATGGGCAAATTACGATCCTACTTTACCACAATCTCGCTCTTTCTTGAGTAAAGGAAGAACGTTAGGCTCTGCCGTTAAATTATTAACACCATCGGACAAAAACACAGATGAGTACAACGCGTTTGTATCTAATATACCTGTACATATTCGGTCCCTGGTACTATTTGTAAAAAGACTATATCGTCAAGATCATGCTGAACTAAACTGGAAAGATTGTATGTCGGTAGAATTTATTAATGGCAAAAAAGGCACGGGTTTATTATATCACAATACACGTGTAGTTGGTAGTTATGTACGAATTGGTTTTAATGAAAACGGTAACTGGTTATTAAATAAATTAAGGTCCGATTTTTCTGCAAGCATAAAAGTTCAAACTGAAGATGATATATCAGCATCTATCACCTTGCCTCGCGAAAGGTTCAATAATATGAGTCCTAAATTCCAAAACAAGAGTTTAAAAGTTGTGGCAAATTGTGAATCTTATTTATTTCAACGTCCAGACGAAGCCATTGTAAGAGGATATGATAAAAATGCAGAACGTGATATTGTTTCAGACAACACATATTTAACCAATTACGAATTACTCAAAAAGAAAGATGCCATTGAGATATTCGAAGACACTATTAATTTTGATAAATACACACAACCTGTAAAAGATTTAATCACAAGTATTATTGAAAGCCCCAATGACGAAGAATATTTTGCACTACCATCACATACCAGAATTGTAGATGGTGAGCCTACCAAAAACCCAAGATATTTAGAACGAAATATTAATATTGAAGAAACAAGAGAAAGTTATTTAGGTGAAATTGGTGTTCGTTTATTCAGAAAAATAAAATCTACCGATCCTGTAGTTCAAGTTGTAAATGCTGTGTTACCAGGCAGAAGAAACAACCCTGCCGATAAAGCATCAGGTATACGTCCGTTGGCTGTTTATAACCCAATACACTACCAAGAAACTCCAGAATTATTCATGGATTTTATTTGTAGTTTAACAGGTAAATCGCCATCAACAACAGGAGCTGGCTCAGAAGGTGCTTTAACTAAAGGCCCTTTCAATATGTTAACACCAACAACCGATTTAAACAACGCTTTACTATCTCACATATTAACAGGTTATGATGCCTTCAGCACGGCCGCAGGTTATGTAGGTGGCGAGAATAAAGTAGACCACGACATCAGCTTATTAATTCCAGAAATCTGGTCGCGTTTAACTCCGGAAGATAGAGATCCTAAAAAATTAATTGAGCATGGCGCTCTTGAAAAAATTGAAGATTTCGAGCATGATGGTAAAACTATTTTAGCCAGCCGTTTAGGATATCGAATTACTAAAATATTTTCTTTAAGATGTTTAAACCGCCTATTTGATGAGCCTACCGCTGTTTTTAACGAAAAGATGCTAAAACCAGAACTTCAAGGTTTAGAAGATTATGTCGATGGTATTAATAATATAGTTGAAGCTCAAGAAAAAGTAGCACTTCGTTATTTTGAAGACGGAAGTATTAATTCTGCCATACCACCATTAAAAATTCTTTTAAATATTATGGCTTATGGTTCTTATGAAGGTAAACAAATTAATGATCTAGAATTACGAAAATACTTCGATAGAGATTATGTTTTAAGTAGCGATTGGTACAAAGAACGATTGTCTATAAAACAACAAAAGGATATTAACTTCTATAGTTCTCAAATTAAATACCTAGAAGACTTTATTGCAAAACCAAGTAATAAAATTTTAGTTGATGACATGAAAATTGAAGATCGATTAACCCGAGTAAAAGCTTTGTATAGTGAGTCTAAATCTGAAAATTACTTGAATAGCTTAATCGGTACTATAGGAGCAGATCCGTTGTGCAGAAAATAATTTTAAGAGTAGAATAAAATTATTTTTGTTCTACTCTTATCTTTTAAAAATAGAAATATTTCAAAATCCGCGTTTGCATAAATAAACTGCCATCGTTTTTTGTTTATATTTACTCCTATGTTTTCAGCTAAAAAAAGATTAGATAACGCTTATAACAACGCTAAGGTTGTTGAGTTCGACGACGATAGTAAGTTTATACTTTTTAGTGATTGTCACCGTGGTGACAATAGTTTTGCGGACGATTTCTCGAACAACAGAAACATCTATTATCATGCTTTAAAGCATTATTTTGATGAAGGTTTTCAATACTGTGAAATTGGAGATGGTGATGAACTATGGGAAAACCTATCATTTAAATCTATTTTAGACGCTCACAAAAACGTTTATATGCTTTTGAAAAATTTTCATAAAGGAAATAGGTTACATATGATTTGGGGCAACCATGATATGGTATACAGAAACCCTGATTATGTTAAAAAGCACTTATCAACGTATTTCGATGCTAAAACAGGTAAAGATGAAGAGTTATTTAAAGACATTACTTATCATGAAGGCATAATTTTAAAACACTGTTCTACAAATCAAGAAGTTTTTTTAACGCATGGTCACCAAGCCGATTGGTGGAATTATTTATTCTGGAAATGGAGTAGATTTATGGTTCGTGTGCTATGGAAACCCTTAAATGTTATGGGTATTGCAGATCCTACAAGTCCTGCTAAAAACTATACCGAACTTATAAAAGTAGAACGAAAAACAAAAAATTGGATTACGGATAATAATAATTTAGTAACCGTAGTTGGGCATACCCACAGACCTCGTTTTCCTGAACCTGGCGATATTGCCTTTTTCAACGACGGAAGCTGTGTACACCCACGAAGTATTACAGGTATAGAAATTGAAAACGGGGAAATATCGCTTATCAAATGGAGCATAGCTACGAAAGATGATGGCACACTACAAATTATAAAAGATGTTTTAGAGGGGCCGAGAGCCTTGATTTCTTATAAAACTTCTAGCTAATTAGAAGCTAAATCGAAAGCTGCACTTGCATGAATACTTGTGGTGTCGAAAACAGGTACGCTTACATCCTCTTGCTTAATGAGCAAAGGTATTTCAGTACACCCCAAAATAACACCTTGTGCTCCTTGAGCTATTAAACGCTTAATGACTTCCTGGTAAATAAGCTTAGATTCTGGGTTTAAAACCCCTTTGGATAACTCGTTATAAATGATACCATGTACGTCGTCTCGATCTTCCAAACCAGGAATTATAGCCTCTATCCCGAAGGTTTTTAAAACATCAATAAAAAATGTTTTTTCCATAGTGTACTTCGTTCCAAGAAGCGCTACTTTTTTCAAACCTTTAGTTATTATTTGTTTTGAAGTTGCTTCTGCAATATGAATTACAGGGATATTTACAACTGCTTTAACGGCTTCAATAGACAAATGCATGGTATTGGCGCAAATTAAAATACAAGATGCTCCTGCGTGTTCTAAACTCAATGCCGCTTTACTCATTATTTCGTTTAATAGATCCCAACGGTTTTCGGACTGTAACTGGGCTATTTCACCAAAATCTACCGAGTTAACAATAACTTTTGCGGAGTGTGATTCACCATATTTAGATGCTGCCAATTTATTTAGAATGCGATAATACAATATTGTAGATTCGGGAGTAATGCCTCCAATTAAGCCAATTGTTTTCATAGTAATAAAAGTAGCGCTATTACTTCAATCTACAAAACAAAAAAAAGCCAGAACTTACGTTCTGGCTTTTTTAATAATTTATAAAGTTAATATTGAATTACTTCAATTTTTTCTTAACCTCTACTTCATGGAATGCTTCTATTACATCGCCTTCCTTAATATCGTTGTAGTTTTTAATTTGCATACCACAGTCGTAACCTTTAGTAACTTCTTTAGCATCATCTTTAAATCGTTTTAACGATGTTAACTCACCAGTGTAAACAACTACACCATCACGTATTAAACGGATACCTGCATTACGTGTTATTTTACCATTAGTTACCATACAACCTGCAATAGTACCAATTTTAGATACTTTGAACATTTCTCTAATTTCTGCTGTACCTAAAATCTCTTCTTTCAACTCTGGAGATAACATACCTTCCATTGCATCTTTAAGATCATTAATAGCATCGTAGATAATAGAATATGTACGGATATCGATTTCTTCTTTATCTGCAATCATTCTTGCATTTCCAACAGGTCTAACGTTAAAGCCGACAATAATAGCATCGGAAGCCGAAGCTAACAATACATCACTTTCTGTAATGGCTCCAACACCTTTATGAAGGATATTAACTTGAATTTCTTCAGTAGATAATTTCTGGAACGAATCGGTTAATGCTTCCACAGAACCATCCACATCACCTTTAAGGATAATATTTAATTCTTGGAAATCACCAAGTGCGATACGACGACCAATTTCATCTAATGTAATATGACGCTGTGTTCTAACAGATTGCTCACGTTGTAACTGTGCGCGTTTAGAGGCGATTTGCTTCGCTTCACGCTCATCTTCAAATACATTAAATTTATCACCTGCTTGTGGTGCACCATCTAGACCTAAGATAGAAACCGGTGTTGATGGCCCTGCGGCTGCAACATCATTTCCACGCTCATCATGCATTGCTTTTACTTTACCACTATTTCTACCTGCTAAAACATAATCACCAACGCGAAGTGTTCCGGCCTGTACTAAAATAGTTGATACGTAACCTCTACCTTTATCTAAAAATGCTTCTACTACAGTACCTACTGCAGCCTTTTCAGGATTTGCTTTAAGCTCTAACAATTCAGCTTCTAGCAATACTTTTTCTAATAATTCTTTAACACCAGTACCTACTTTTGCAGAAATATCATGTGATTGTATTTTACCACCCCAATCTTCTACTAGTAAATTCATTTGAGCTAAACGTTCCTTAATTCTTTCAGGATTAGCATCTGGCTTATCTATTTTATTAATTGCAAATACAATTGGTACTCCGGCAGCTTGCGCATGCGAAATAGCCTCTTTTGTCTGCGGCATAATATCATCATCTGCTGCTGCTACAATAATAGCAATATCGGTAACTTGGGCCCCACGAGCACGCATGGCTGTAAAGGCCTCGTGACCTGGTGTATCTAAGAAGGCAATTTTTTGACCATTCTCTAATTCTACGCCATAAGCACCAATATGTTGTGTAATACCACCAGACTCTCCAGCAATTACATTTTCTTGACGAATGTAATCTAGAAGTGATGTTTTACCGTGATCTACGTGACCCATTACCGTAACAATCGGCGCACGTAATTTTAAATCTTCTGGTTTATCTTCTACTTCTTCAATAGATTCTTCGATATCAGCAGTAACAAACTCTACTTGGTAACCAAATTCATCGGCTACAATAGATAATGTTTCAGCATCCAAACGTTGGTTCATGGTAACCATCATTCCTAACGACATACAAGCCGAAATAATTTGAGTTACACCAACATCCATCATTGTTGCCATTTCGCTTGCCGTAACAAACTCAGTAACTTTAATGATTTTGCTTTCAGCTGCCTCTATTTGCTGATCAATTTCAGTTTGTTCTCTATGCTTATCTCTTTTATCTCTTCTGTTTTTAGCACCACGACCTTTGCTAGATTTACCTTGAAGTTTCTCAAGTGTTTCACGCACTTGTTTCTTTACATCTTCTTCACTAGGCTCTTCTTTAACAACATTACGACGTCCTACACCTGTTCCTGGTTTTCCTTTAAAACGATCGTTTCCGCCTGGTCTATTATTTCCTCCAGACCTGTTATCTCCGGGAGCTCCAGCTTTACTAATACGACGACGCTTTTTCTTGTTTGCCGCTGCACCTGCTGCTGGTTTCTTTTCTACAGGTTTCTTTTTAGGTTTGTTAAATTGAGATAAATCAATTTTATCACCTGCTATTTTTGGTCCTGTAAGTTTTTGGTATTGTGTTTTCACCTTTTCTTCAGGAGTCACAATTTCACCATCAACTATAATGCTTTCTTGTTTTTCTATTTTTTCTGTAGCAACTTGTTTTGCTTCCGCTTTAGGTTTTTCAATAACCTTTGCCGCTGGCTTCTCTTCAACTTTTGGCTTAGCTTCTTCAACTTTAACAGGTTCCTTTTTAGCTACTTCTATAGGCTTTTCTGTTTTAGGAACAACTGCTTCTTCCTTAACAACTTCTTTTACCTGTTCTTTAGTAACTTCTTTAACAACCTCTTGTTTTTCAACTTTAGGCTCAACCACTTTTGGTTTCTCCTCGATTGTTGGTTTTGGAGTTTCTTTTTTACCGTCTAAATCAATTTTACCAACCTGTTTAGGTCCGCTAAGAGTTTTAGTCGCTTTGATAATCTCCTCTCTTTTGGCAGCTGCTTTTTGCTTTTCTTCAAGTTCACGCTCGCGTTGCTCACGTAACACTTCTTTCTCTTTTAGTTTTGCTTCACTAACCTCTAAAGATGCCACTTTTTTACTAGCGTCTGTTTGAAACTCATCAGAAAGAAACTTGTAGGTTTCCTTTGATATTTTCGTAGTCGGACGCTTCTCTATTTCGACACCTTTAGAATCTAAAAATTCTACGGCACGATCTAGAGAGATGTTAAGCTCGCGTAATACTTTATTTAATCTAATTGTTTCAGCCATAATTGCCTTTAAAATACTCAAATATATATATTATACCAATTCTATCATAAAATTAAGAAACATCTAACGATAATTTCTTATAATTTTTATGAAATCGATATTATTCTTCGAATTCTTCTCTTAAAATCCTAATAACGTCGTTAATGGTTTCTTCCTCTAAGTCCGTTCTTTTCACTAAATCTTTCACCTCTTGCTCTAAAATACTTTTAGCGGTGTCTAATCCAGCTTTACTAAATTCTTCGATAATCCATGATTCGATTTCATCAGAGAACTCACGTAATTCTACATCTTCCTCTGCTCCTTCTCTAAATACATCAATCTCGAAGCCTGTAAGTTGCCCTGCTAAACGGATGTTATGACCGCCTCTACCAATAGCTTTACTTACTTCTTCTGGTTTTAATATTACCTCAGCACGTTTTGTTTCTTCGTTTAATTTAACCGAAGTTACACGAGCTGGGCTTAATGCTCTAGTAACAAATAATGGTAAGTTACTAGTATAGTTTATTACATCGATATTTTCGTTTCCTAATTCACGAACAATACCGTGAATACGAGATCCTTTCATACCTACACAAGCTCCAACTGGATCAATTCTATCATCATAAGAATCTACAGCTACTTTTGCTTTTTCACCTGGAATTCTTACTACTTTTTTAATAGTAATTAAACCATCAAAAACTTCTGGAATTTCTTGTTCGAATAATTTCTCCAAAAACACAGGGGAACTTCTCGACATAATAATAGTTGGTTTTGCTCCTTTAAGCTCTACACTATCAATTACACCACGAACGTTATCTCCTTTTCTAAAGAAATCCGATGGAATTTGTTTATCTTTTGGAAGTACAATTTCATTCCCTTCATCATCAAGCAAAATTACTGCTCTATGACGAATATGGTGAACTTCTGCTGTATAAATCTCACCAATTAAATCTTTAAAATGTTTAAAGACAATTGTGTTATCGTGCTCATGAATTTTAGAAATCAAGTTTTGGCGTAATGCTAAAATAGCACGGCGACCTAAATCGATAAGTTTTACCTCTTCCGATACATCTTCACCAACTTCAAAATCAGGTTCAATCTTGCGAGCTTCCGATAACGAAATCTCTTGATTTTCTTCCTCAACCTCACCATCAGCAACAACGACTCTATTTCTCCAAATTTCTAAATCGCCTTTATCCGGGTTTACAATAATATCAAAATTATCATCATCTCCAAATTTTCGTTTTAAAGCACTTCTAAAAACATCTTCTAAAATAGCCATTAACGTTACTCTGTCAATAAGCTTATCGTCTTTGAATTCTGAAAAAGAATCAATTAACGCAATATTTTCCATAACTGGTTTCGATTTAAAATTTTATCACAACTTTTGCTTCTACAATATCTTGGTAAGCTATATTCGCTTGCTTATTTACCGTCACTTTTCCTTTACCTACTGGCTTAGGTTCTCTAGCTTTCCATTCTAGTTGAATATCGTTTTCGGTAGCGTTTGTTAAAACACCTTCAATTTCTTCTGCACTTGTACGCACACTAAGCGTTCTATTTACATTTTTCACATATTGGCGTTGATGCGTCAATGGAGCTGTTGCTCCTGCCGACATCACTTCAATAGAATAATCTTGCTCTTCCCTATCTAAATCACTCTCAACAAATCTGCTAATAAAAACGCAGTCTTCAACTAAAACACCATTATCACCATCGACAACAATGTTTATATGGTTTTCTGCACTAATCGTTAAGCTGATAAGAAATAAATCTTGTCGCTCTGTCAATGCCTCTTCGAGTAAGTTTTTTACGGTAGTTTTTAACATTTTCTAGTATAAAAAGAGGGGACTTTCCGTCCCCTCATTTTCTTAATTCGCCTTTCAACGGTGCAAATATATAACATTTTATTGATTTTTAAAGGAATATTTCATAAATTTAGCTATGCCACAGCTTAGGTTACAAACAAATAAGTGTACATTTAAGCTTTATATCTGCTCTGCAGATAATGCCTTACCAAATAACTAAACACCCCATAATTCTATGAAAAAAATTCTTGTACCCACAGATTTTTCCGACCAAGCTGAGAATGCACTAAAGGTTGCCGCACAACTAGCCCGAACTTATGATTGTGAAATTTATTTATTACATATTATTGAATTACCTATAGACCAAGACGATGCTATAAACTCGCATAGTGACTTCCCAGAAGCTTTGTTTTTCATGAAGTTAGCTCACAATAAATTTGAAGCCTTAAAAAAGAAAGATTACCTAAAAGATATAACAGTACATGAAACAGTTGATTTTCACGAAATTTTTAAAGGCATTTTTCATGTAAGTAAAAAGCATGATATTGATTTAATCATCATGGGATCTAATGGAGTAAGCGGATTAAAAGAAATGCTTATTGGAAGTAACACTGAAAAGGTTGTAAGAACTTCGGAAATCCCAGTTTTAGTTATTAAAAATGAGCACAAAGCATTTAAAGTTGATAACTTCGTATTTGCTTCCGATTTTAAAGATGAAAGCAAACCTAGTTATGAAAAACTACTCCAGTTTGCCAAAATTTTCAATGCTAAGGTACATTTACTTTTAGTGAACACTCCAAATAATTTTATGACTTCGGGAGAAGCAAATGGCAGAATGCAAACATTCTTAGATGCTTTCGATTTTCCGGAACTCAGCAAAAACATTTATAACGACATTAGTATTGAAAGTGGAATTATGAATTTTTCCGAATCTATTTCAGCAAACCTAATAGGCATGAGCACTCATGGCCGACAAGGTATTTCACACTTTTTTAATGGCAGTATTAGTGAAGATTTAGTGAACCACGCAAAACGCCCTGTAATTACTTTTAAAATTTAAAAACACAAACAGTCTGCTTTAATAAAACTTAAGGCAGATTGTTTTTTAATTAGGCATCAGGGTTTTTACTTCTTATATTTTTATAGACTTTAAAGCCAAGCATAATTAAAACACCTAAAACAACAATTCCTACTACACCCCAAACCCAATTAATTGCACTCTTCAGAATAACTAAAAACACAACAGCGAAAAGTATAAACGTGGCACCTTCGTTCCAAATACGCATAAAACTAGATGTTTTATTCACTATACCATTTTGCAACTGCTTAAAGTATTGATGTGTTTTTAAATGATAAACAAAAAGTAATACCACAAAAGTAAGCTTAACATGCATCCAGGGTTGCTGCAACCAAAACGGTTGTAAAATCATTAACCAAACAGCAAAAATAGTACACAAAATAGCCGATGGCCAAGTTATAATATACCATAAGCGCTTTGCCATTATTTGCAATTGCTTACCTAAAATCTCTTTATCTGGCGATGGTTTATAATGTGCTTCTATTTGATACACAAACAATCGCGGAATGTAAAACAAACCAGCAAACCAAGTGACAACAAAAATAAGATGAAACGATTTTATATAATTATAATATTCCATAAGTGAGTTATTTTGTAGTTTTCAATATTAAATCTCTTCGTATTTCCCTATTTAAAAAATATGCAGTAACCAGTGTTGATAACACATCGGAAATTGGAAACGACATCCAAACCCCTAATTCTCCATAAAATTTCGGCAAAATTAATATAAGCGGAATAAAAAAGAAACCCTGCCTAGACAATGTAAGTAATAATGCTGGCGTAGCTTTACCAATAGCCTGAAAATAAGCAGCACCAATGAGCTGTAAAGCTATAATTGGCGTCGCCGCAAAAACCCAACGCATAGCATTTGGGGTTTGTGCAATAACATCGGGATCTGTAGTAAATATTCTTGTTATTGTCTCCGGAAAAACCATGAGTAAGATAAAAATAAGTGTTGCCAAAATAGCGGCATATTTAATAGCAATATTTATACTTTCTCTTACCCGTTCGTAATTTTTAGCACCATAATTAAAACCTGCAATAGGCAAGAAACCTTGAGTAATACCAAAAACAGGAAATAATGCAAACATAAGCATACGACCAACAATAGCATAAGCAGTAACCGATGTTTCACCTCCTAAATCGAATAAAATATTATTCATAAATAAATAGGTTACACTTACTACAGCTTGGCGAGCAAGAGTAACAAACCCCAAAGAACCTATTTCCTTTACAACATAACGATTTAAACCAAAATGCGCTACACTAATTTTTAATTCTGAATTTTTAGAACTAAAAAACCAAACAATAAAAACGAAAGAAAACAGATAAGAAACACTAGTTGCCCATGCAGCACCTTCCATGCCATACCCCATTACATTAATAAAGATATAATCTAAAACCAGATTACCTACAGAAGGCAACATCATGGCATACATAGCAAATTTAGGCTTTCCTTCTGCCCGCATTACATTGTTACCTAACATGGAAAATGCCAAAAACGGCACACCATAAAGTACAATTTTATAATAGATTTTTGCCGGCTCAAAAATAGCTCCTTTTCCTCCAAAGGATAAAATAATATCGTCTACAAAGAGCAACCCTAAAACAACCATAGAAACCACAATTAACAACGTAAGTGTTATTTGATTCCCAAAAGTTTTTAAAGCCTTTTCGTAATTTGAAGCGCCAAGCGCACGCGATATTATAGAAGCACCTCCAATACCAATACTCATACCTAGAGCCGCTATAAAAAACGACACAGGCAATACTATATTTATGGCAGCAATAGCGATAGACCCAATCCATTGACCTACAAATACAGTGTCGACCAAAATATTTAGCGACATCACCAACAGACCAATAGACGCAGGAACAGCTTGCTTAACCAATAACTTACTTATCGATTGCTCACCAAAACCATCGGAGGATACTTTTGCCATTATTAAGCAGTGATTTTAGACTCAGCCCAAGTATTTATCCATTTAGAAAGTAACGCCACAAACTCATCATCATCATTTAAACACGGTACAGTTGTAAAATCTTTACCACCCATTTCATGAAAAATCTCTTGACCTTCCATTGCTATTTCTTCGAGAGTTTCTAAACAATCACTAATAAATGCCGGAGTAATAATCGCCATATTTTCTACACCACTCTTACCTAAACGTTCAATAGTTCTATCCGTATACGGTTGTAACCATGGATCGAAACCTAAACGAGACTGAAAGGATGTGGAAAAAGCCCCTTTTTTAAATTGAAGTCTTTCACCCACCAACCTTGTAACCTCTAAACATTGATGCTTATAGCAATACTCATGCGCTTTACTAGGCGTTACACAACAGCTTTTATCGATTTTACAATGTGACTGCGTAACATCACTTTTTCTAATATGGCGTTCAGGAACACCATGATACGAGAATAAAACATGATCGTATTTCTTACCCTCTAAATGCCTTTTAATAGAATTTGAAAGCACTTCAATATAATCTGCCTTATTATAAAACGCAGGCACAGATTCTATTTTTAAACTAGGAAAAAATTCTTGTCGCAACTCTTCTGCTAAAACTGTAATAGTTTCGGTAGTTGCCATAGCAAATTGTGGATAAAGTGGAAAAAGCAAAACCTCTTCTACACCTTTATCAACAAGTTCCTGAAGTCCTTTTTTAATCGTCATGCTTCCATAACGCATTGCCAAAGCAACAGGATATTCTACTTGTTTTTGAATTTTATTCTGAAGCCTTTCCGAAAGCACAATAAGCGGAGAGCCTTCTTCCCACCAAATCTTTTTATAGGCTGCGGCTGATGCTTTTGGTCGCGTTTTTAATATGACACCTTTAACTAAGGCTGCTCTTGCTATATATGGAATATCGATAACACGCTCGTCCATTAAAAACTCACCTAAATACTTTTTAACGTCTTTTGGTTCTGGACTCTCCGGAGAACCAAGATTGACAAGTAATATACCTTTTTTCATTTATTTTATTTATCTAAACAATATAAGATTCCACCTAAAAGATGTTGCTTAAATTCTGGATTTGAGTAAGATTCTACAGTATGCCCCATTCCGGTATAAAACATTTTACCGCCATCGAATTCTTGGCACCAAGCTATCGGATGAAAATCACCATTTTCACCACCTTTATAACTCGATTCATCTAATTCTAGTAACACATGTAAATCTTTGTTAATATTTTTAAAATTATACCACTCATCATAATGCGTCCACGGACTAGGTAAATGTTTTGTAGCCTCATGCTTGTTATCTTTTACATGCATGGTAGCTTCCGTTTGTTTTGGATGACTTATAAAATACGCACCAACCAACTTACCATACCAAGCCCACTCGAACTCTGTATCTGTAGCCGCATGAATACCTAAAAAGCTTCCTCCTTTATTAATATACTTTTTAAAAGCGTGTTCCTCCTCAGTATTCAAAACATCGCCTGTGGTATTTAAGAAAATAATTAAATCGTACTTTTTTAATTTCTTATCTAAAAACACTGCAGCATCTTCAGTATGCGTTACAGTAAAGTTATTCTGTAAGCCTAAAGCCTCAATGGTTTTTATACCTGTTTCAATAGATTTATGTCTAAATCCCGCTGTTTTTGAAAAAACTAGCACCTTTTCGGCAGCATAAGTACTGACTGTAAAAAATGCTAAAAATGTAATTAATAATACTCTCATTTGTTTGTATTTAGCTGTTCGTGGTATAGTTTAGGTCGCTCTTCTGTGTAATCACAATCTTGAAAAATTCCGCACGATGTACTTGACCTTGCTAAAGTTTTCGTGTTTGCAAATTTCGCTAAAGCTGCAATTTCTGGTGTTAAATATTTCATTTTTATAATTTATTTCAGAAGAAACCTTGTTAAATAATCACTTCTACTGTTTACGATGTTAAAGACATCACATATTTTTTAGGCGTGGTGCCATATTTCTTTTTAAAAGCTGCTATAAAATGACTCGATGTACTATAACCTACTTTTAAACCAACTTCATTTACATTATCATTACCAGCTTCAAGTAGTTTTCTTGCCACTTCCATCTTATAGTCGAATAAAAAGCTAAAAACTGAATCACCATAAATTTGCTTAAAACCTTCTTTTAATTTTTTAATGTTTAATCCAATTTCATCAGCAAGTTCCTGCAAACTTGGTGGCTCTGCTATTCGAGAAATCACAATATCTTTTGCCTTTCTAATTTTTATTACATTAGTTTCGTCTACTAAAAACGGGCATTGTTCAACATCGGCATCTTCATTCCTATTAAAATAAAGACTTAAAAGCTCGTACGCTTTACCTTTGAAATATAAGTTTTTTATCGACAGGTTAAGATTATAGTTTATCAGTTGATTTAAAACAATAGCCATAGAAGGCGTAATAACACCATCTTTATAATACTTTTTATCCTTATTATCATCACTTAAAAAAGTGATATAACCCGCTTCTTGAGAAAACAAACCATGAAACTTCTTGATTGAAATTAATATAGAAACCATCCAAGAATTAGGTTCAATTTTTAGGTTGATTGGCAAATCGCGTTGTGGATTATACAAAAGCAATGAGTTCTCTTCAAGAATATTTAAAGTGTAGCGCCCTTCATTAAAAACAAACTGGCTAGAACCTTTTACACAAAAGTGAAATTGTATAAAGTCGCTATGTATATCTTTTACAATGTTTTGCGTTTCGCTTTCATCATTTTTATACATTAAAACCACAAACCCCTCGCCAACTTCTGTCTCCAAAAACGACCTTTGAGCGTTACTTTTACCGGTATCTTCAGCGTTATTTTTATTCATCTTATTTAGATTGGTTCTAAATTAATCACTCCAAATCATCCTATTTCACTACAAAAATATGATATTTATCACATTTCGAGCAAAAACAACGTTAAAAAACCACAAACGACACTAAAAGTTCTTTGAGCGTTACTTTTTAAGTCGGCATCCGTATATTTTTGCCACACATTTTTAATTAACGCATGCAAAAGTATAACGTTTCGAAAAGTAGTTACTTTTACGCTATTGGCCTTAGTTACAAAAAGGCCGATGCGGATATTCGCGGACATTTTAGTCTAAGCGAAGAAGGTAAACTTGCACTTTTAAATCAAGCCAAAGAAAATAATATTGAAAGTTTGGTGGTAACTTCCACTTGTAACAGAACTGAAATTTACGGTTTTGCACAGCATCCTTTCCAACTTATTAAATTACTTTGCGATAATACACGCGGTACTGTTGAAGAATTTCAAGAGGTGGCCTACATATACAAAAACAAAGAAGCGATATCGCATATGTTTCGTGTTGGATC
Organism: Algibacter lectus; assembly: GCF_900112395.1. Classification (GTDB taxonomy): domain Bacteria; phylum Bacteroidota; class Bacteroidia; order Flavobacteriales; family Flavobacteriaceae; genus Algibacter; species Algibacter lectus. The sequence continues at coordinate 47,241 of NZ_FOLN01000008.1, read as the reverse complement.
TGGCTTGGACAGCCAAATTCTTGGTGATTTCGAAATTATTAGTCAATTAAAAATTAGCGCTAAACTTTCAAGAAAACACGGATTACTTAATCCTTTTTCCGAAAGATTAATAAATGCCGTAATACAAGCAAGTAAACGTATTAAAAATGAAACTGAAATCTCATCGGGAGCCACTTCGGTTTCTTTTGCTTCTGTACAATACATTTTTAATGAAGTTGAAGATATTACCAATAAAAACATTCTACTCTTTGGAACAGGAAAAATTGGTAGAAATACTTGCGAAAACCTAGTTAAACATACCAAAAACGAACACATTACTTTAATAAACAGAACGAAAACGAAGGCTGAACAAATAGCCGGAAAATTCAATTTATTAGTTAAAGACTATTCTAATTTACAAGAAGAAATAACCGACTCGGATATTTTAATTGTGGCTACAGGAGCACAACGCCCTACTATTGACAAACACATTATACAAAGCAACAAACCGCTTTTAATTTTAGACTTGTCAATTCCTAAAAATGTAGACGAAAACGTATTAGAACTAGAAGGTGTTAAATTGGTACATTTAGATCATTTATCTCAAATTACCGATAGAACTCTAGAAGCTAGAAAGCAACATATCCCTTCTGCGGAAGCGATTATAGAAGAAGTAAAAGAAGAATTTAATGGTTGGTTAGAAACAAGAAAATTTGCACCAACTATTAAAGCTCTTAAACATAAACTGAACGATTTTGCAACTGCTGAATTAGATACACAACGTAAAAAAATATCTGATTTTAACGAATCGCAAGCTGAAATTATCAGCAACAACATCATTCAGAAAATTACAAATCATTTTGCGCATCACCTAAAGGATGATGACGTTTCTACAGACGAAAGTCTTGAACTTATTAAAAAAGTGTTCCAACTAGAACCTTCTACAAAAAATGTCTAAAATTATAAAAATTGGTACTCGTGATAGCGAATTAGCGCTATGGCAAGCCAAAATAGTACAAAGTCAACTCGAACATTTAGGTCACAAAACACAATTAGTCCCTGTAAAATCTACAGGTGATTTAGTTTTAGACAAACCTCTTTATGAGTTAGGTATTACCGGAATTTTTACAAGAACATTAGATATCGCTATGCTAAATAACGATATCGATATTGCTGTACACTCCTTAAAAGATGTGCCTACCCTTTTACCAAAAGGTATTGTACAAGCAGCCGTTTTAAAACGTGGTAATGTAAAAGATACTTTGGTTTTTAAAGACAATGAAGAATTTTTAGGCTCTAAAGACGCCGTTATTGCGACAGGTAGTTTACGTAGACGTGCCCAATGGTTAAATCGTTTCCCAACCCATACTATCACAGATTTACGTGGCAATGTAAATTCGCGTTTAGAAAAACTAGAAAACAGCGATTGGAACGGTGCTATTTTTGCAGCTGCCGGTATTGGACGTATTGGAATTAGACCAGAAGACGCTATTAATTTAGATTGGATGATTCCTGCACCAGCACAAGGTGCAATTATGATTACAGCTCTAGAAGACGATGAAGAAACTCGAGCTATTTGCGCAGAATTAAACCACGAAGAAACTGAAATTTGCACAACCATAGAGCGCGAATTTTTAAACAAATTAGAAGGCGGATGTACAGCACCTATTGGAGCTTTAGCCTTTATTAAAGACGAAGAAATAACCTTTACAGGTGTTTTACTAAGTCCTGACGGTACAAAACGTATTGATGTTACTCGTGTTAAAAAATTAGGCGAGCACAATGATATTGCACAATATTGTGCCGATTTTGTTATTGAACGTGGCGGAAAACGCTTAATGGATAGCATAAAAGATGCCGATAGAAAAACGAATGTATATTCTACAAAATCTTTAACCGAAGATCAACGCTTGTTGTTTCATGAAAAAGTAAAATCTGAAAGTACCGATGTGGTTAAAATTAGTTTAAACCGTATTCACCCAAGATTTTTAAAGCAAGAAATACAAAACGTAATAATTACTAGTAAAAACGCAGTAGAATCGCTTACTACAAATTATTCAGCGATTGAATTGCAGTTTAAAAACATTTACTGTGTAGGTCGCAGAACCAAGCGTTTAGTTGAAAATAAAATTGGAAAAGTAACACATACCGAAAACAACGCTAAAAAACTAGCGGAATACTTGGTAGAATACATGGAAGGTACAGAAGCAACTTATTTCTGCAGCGACATTAGATTAGATGCTTTACCAACTATTTTAAGCGAAAACAATATAAAAGTTAACGAAATTGAGGCTTACCAAACCAAATACGATGGTGTAAAAGTTAACGATTCGGTAGAAGCTGTTATGTTTTATAGCCCTTCTACAGTTGAAAGTTTTACTCAAAAAAACAATAAAGAAATTATTGCTTTTTGTATTGGAGAAACTACAGCAAAGGAAGCTAAAAAGCATTTTGATGATGTACGTGTAGCAAAAGTACCAACGGTAGAAAGCGTTATTGAGTTAGTAAACGAGCACTATATTTAGTACTTAAGCTTTTATTTTAAAAACAGGTTTACTTTTAAACCAGTACATTTAAAATGCCTAAATTAAAAAAACAATCATTATTAAATTACGTGTATCGCTTTTTCGATATAATCGTATTATTTTTTATTGTTTTTGATTTTGGTTACGATCATGCCGATAATTACACATCGCCACATGTATTCGGCTTACTTACGCTATCGCTTTTATTACTAGCATTTAATACGGTAAAACTTTTTATTTACAAGTACAAAAACAACAAGCGTGTAGCCATAGTTAACATAGCAATTATCTCCATTTTACTTTTAAGTTCTTTGGTGGTTTGGTTGATACACAGTAGTAACGATTATCATTTTGTTTTACAAAAAATAAAACCCATACTCGAACTTGGGCTTGTTTTATACTTTCTACTAAGGCTACTTGTGTTTGTACGTTACATATATGCCGTATACTTTAATCCGGCTATTGTTTTTGTTGGCAGTTTTTTTATACTAGCTATTTTAGGTGCTTTTTTATTAATGCTACCAAGTGCCACAACAAACGGCATAAGCTTTACAAATGCACTTTTTACAGCAACAAGCTCTGTATGCGTAACCGGTTTGGCAGTACTAGATACAAGTCAAGATTTCACTATTATTGGGCAATCTATAATACTTGTTTTAATCCAATTAGGTGGTTTAGGTATATTAACGTTCACTTCTTTTTTCGCGTTTTTTTTCAGAGGAAGCTCATCATTCAAAGAAGGCTTGAACACTAAAGATTTTATTGCTCAAGAAGGATTAAAAGACGTCTTTAGAGCTGCACTAAACGTTGTAACATTCACCGTCGCGCTAGAACTCGTAGGTATGGTATTTATATATTTTTCTGTTCTTGACAATGAGGTTATAAAAGATAAATTTTTCTTTTCCGTATTCCATTCTATATCGGCTTTTTGTAATGCAGGTTTTTCTATTTTACCATCAGGATTGTTTGAAGAAAGCATTCGTTTTAATTATGGGTTCCAATGGATTATTATGATGCTTATTATCTTTGGCGGTCTAGGACACAATATTATTTTCAACTTCTATAAAAAAGTGAAAATTTCTTTTTTAGAACTGTTTCAAAAAAAAGCCATACATAAACGTGTGCCTATAATTACTTTAAATACCAAAATTGTAATTTATACCACATCTATTTTACTATTTGTGGGTTGGGTTGTTTTCTTTATAACAGAATACAATAACACCATGGTAGAGCACAACACAATAATTGGTAAACTAACCAATGCAGCATTTAGCTCAGTAAGCCCGAGAACAGCAGGCTTTAATGTTATAGATTACAGTAAAATGACTATACCATCATTATTGTTCGTTATCTTTTTAATGTGGATTGGAGCTTCACCAGCATCAACCGGGGGTGGTATAAAAACAAGTACCTTTGCATTGGCAACATTAAATATATTTGCAGTGGCTAGAGGAAAAAGCCGTATTGAAATTTTTGGAAAACGAATCTCATCAGAGTCTACATCCCGAGCCTTTGCTATTTTATGTATCTCGCTTATCGTTATTGGTTTTTCTATAATGGCATTATTGATATTCGAACCTAAAGGCACACCTTTATTAACGGTGGCTTTCGAGTGTTTTTCAGCTTACAGCACCGTTGGTCTAAGTTTAAATTTTACACCAACTTTAACAGAACCTAGTAAATATGTTATTATTTTAGTCATGTTTATTGGTCGTATAGGTATGCTCAACTTAATGATTGGTTTATTACGTCAAATAAACCATCAATTTTACGAGTATCCAAAAGAGAATATTTTGATTAACTAATAGTTACTCAAAAATAAATAATTTTAAAAATGAAAATAATCGTTATCGGACTTGGTAATTTCGGACATGCCTTAGCAATAAGCCTTACCGAAACAGGCAACGAAGTTATTGCCATAGACAAACAAATGGAGAAAATTAACCTGCTCAAAGATCAAGTTTCTCATGCCATTTGTATGGACTCAACAAACGAGCTTGCCTATAACGCTGTACCTTTAAAAGATGCAGATAAGGTTGTGGTAGCCATTGGTGAAAACGAAGGCGCTGCAATAATTACAACGGCCATTGTAAAAAAATTATCCGATGTAAAAATTATTAGTCGTGCCCTTTCCCCTATTCACGATACCGTTTTAGAAGCCATGGGTGTGCATAGCATTATTCATCCGGAGCAAGATTCGGCAAATAGATTAACCAAACAAATAAACTTTAAATCTACCTTAGAAAACTATCAATTAGATAATAATTTCACCATTTCGGAAGTAAAAGCAAAAAAAGCATTCTTCGGAAAAACATTAAAAGAGTTAGATACAACAAACAAATTTCAGCTTACATTAATTACCATAATTAGAGAAAGAGAAAAGCATAGTCTTTTAGGAAAAAAACAAATAATAAAAGAAAGTATTGGTCGTGTTACTTCGGAAACCTTAGTACTCGAAAACGATGTTTTAGTGGTTTATGGTAATAACAAAGACATCGAAAATTACTGTATTGGACAAGAAGAATACGATTTAAGAAATAAAAACATATAACATGATAAAGAACGATTTATTTTTACGAGCATTAAAAGGTGAAACCGTAGAGCGTCCACCAGTTTGGATGATGCGCCAAGCCGGTAGATATTTACCAGAATTCATGGAAATTAAAGCAAAATACGATTTTTTTACACGTTGCCAAACTCCAGAATTAGCGAGTGAAATTACCTTACAACCCATTCGCCGTTTTGGTATGGATGCTGCCATTTTATTTAGTGATATTTTGGTAATACCACAAGCCATGAACATCGAGGTACAAATGAAACCCAATTTCGGTCCATATTTACCAAACCCAATTCGTTCACAAAAAGATGTAGACAACGTTATAGTGCCAGATGTTACTGTAGCTCTAGACTATGTTTACCAAGCAATAAAAGCAACAAAAGAAAAACTAAACGACGACATTCCTTTAATAGGTTTTGCCGGATCTCCATGGACTATTTTATGCTATTGCGTACAAGGCCAAGGCAGTAAAAACTTCGATAAAGCTAAGGAGTTTTGTTTTACAAACCCAGTTGCAGCACATAATTTATTGCAAAAAATTACAGACACCACCATCGCTTATTTAAAAGAAAAAGTAAAAGCCGGTGTTAACGCTGTACAAGTTTTCGATTCTTGGGGAGGCATGCTTTCTCCAGTAGATTACCAAGAGTTTTCTTGGCAATATATCCAACAAATTATCGATGCTTTAAAAGACGAAACTCCAGTTATCGCTTTCGGTAAAGGATGTTGGTTTGCCCTAAACGAAATGGCCAATTCTGGTGCTGCCGCTTTAGGTGTAGACTGGACGTGCTCGGCTAGAAATGCACGTTATTTAACAGGAGGCAATATTACACTTCAAGGTAATTTCGATCCAACACGCCTATTTTCGCCACCAGCAGAAATTAAGAAAATGGTTCACCAAATGATTAACGAATTTGGCAAAGACAAATACATTGTAAACCTAGGGCATGGTATTTTACCAAATATCCCAATTGAAAATGCACGCGCATTTATCGATGCAGTGAAAGAATATAAAGTTTAAAGTTTTTTGGGCGTTACCTACTTTTTTTTAGTAACATTCTATCTAAACAGCATACATATAGCTGTAAAAAAAGTAGGTCGCGCTTTTACTACTCGCTCCCTCCCGAAAAGGTCGGGGAGCTTAAACAGACCGTTCAATCGCTAACGCAAGATAAACGTCATGATTAAAAATATAATTTCAGGAATAAAAGCATACTTCGGTGCTTTCAGCTTAATATCAAAACTCAAACTCTGGAAATTCTTTGCAGTACCTATGCTTATTAGCGTGGTAACAGCAACCATTATATTCGGCTCAGCCTATGGGCTATCCGATAATGTTGGTAATTTCATTTCTAAAATTTGGATCTGGGATTGGGGGAAAGAAACCTTCACCTCTATCAGCACTTTTATTGGTGGGCTTGTTATTCTAGTAATAGGTTTAATACTATTTAAACACATTATAATGGCTTTATCTGCGCCATTTATGAGTCCCGTTTCAGAAAAAATTGAAGCACACCTAACAGGCAACGCTCCACATTCTCATCGAGACACGTCGTTTTTAGAACAATTAATGCGTGGTATAAAAATAAATGGACGAAATTTATTAATGGAACTTCTATTAACTATTCCGCTACTTATTTTAAAATTCATACCTGTTGTAAATATATTTTCAGCCATACTCCTATTCCTTTTACAAGCTTACTATGCCGGTTTTGGTAATATGGATTACACCTTAGAGCGCCATTTCAAATACAAACAAAGTGTTCAATTTGTACGTAAAAACCGTGGCTTAGCCATTGGTAATGGTATTGTTTTTATTCTATTTTTACTAATTCCAATTATTGGTGTTATTTTAGTGCTACCTTTATCGGTAACTGCAGCTACTGTAAAAACAGTTAATGCATTAGAATTAAAAAACAATACAACACATGGTAACGCTTAGTTTTAACAACCTCACCATTAATGCTATAAAAGCAACAGATGCTTGGCCATTATGTAATTTTATAGCTGCTAATGACGACCGTTTAAAACGGTACTTTCCTAAAACATTACAACAGAATTTAACACCAGATTTAGCACAAAATTTCACCGATAAAAAAGTGAAGCAATTTCAACTAAAAAAGGAGTTTTTATTCACCATAAAAGAAAAAGCATCGAACGATGTGGCAGGCCTAGTTTATCTAAAAGAACTCGACTGGACAACCAAACAAGCCGAATTTGCTTACTGCATTGGCTACCAATTTGAGGGCAAAGGAATAACCACTAAAGCCGTTGGAATATTATCCGATTATGCTTTTGAATCTTTAGGTTTAAAGACGCTTCAAATTATAGTACATAAAGACAATCATGCCAGTGTGGCTGTAGCGATAAATAATAGCTTCACTTGGATAAAAACATTAAAAAACGAACATACACCTCCAAACGAAAGCCCATTAGACATGGAACTTTATGAGTTGTATTATGAAATGGAATAATTTAAAATGAAAAACAAATTCTACCAATATATTCAAAACCTTCAAGACAATATCACCTCTAAACTAGAAGCAATTGATGGCAAAGCAACCTTTCAAGAAGATATTTGGAAACGCCCAGAAGGTGGTGGCGGACGCACGCGAGTAATAGAAAACGGTAATGTTTTCGAAAAAGGAGGGGTAAATATTTCTGGGGTAAACGGCAAGTTGCCAAAGTCTATGCAAGACTATTTTAAAGTTGGCGATGTCGATTTTTTTGCCTGTGGCTTAAGCTTAGTACTTCACCCTACGAACCCAATGGCACCAACCGTGCATGCTAATTGGCGCTATTTTGAAATGTATGATAAAAGTGGAGAGATCGTAGGTAGCTGGTTTGGTGGCGGACAAGATTTAACGCCTTATTATTTATTTGAAGAAGATGCTAAACATTTTCATCAAACATGTAAAACAGCCTGCGATAAACACAACCCAGAATTTTATCCTAAATACAAAGCTCGTTGCGATGAGTATTTCTACAATGCACATCGAAATGAAGGTCGTGGATTAGGGGGTCTATTTTTCGATTACTGTAAAGAAACCGAAACCATGAGCATGGAAAACTGGTACAATTTTGTAACCGAAGTTGGCGATAGTTTTTTAGAAGCTTATGTGCCTATTGTTGAAAAACGTAAAGATTTACCATATACCGAAGCACAACGCACTTGGCAAGAAATTCGTCGTGGACGCTATGTAGAATTCAATTTAGTACATGATAAAGGCACCCTTTTTGGATTAAAAACCAACGGGCGCATAGAAAGTATTTTAATGAGCTTACCTCCGCATGTGCAATGGGTTTACGATCACCATCCAGAAGCAGGCAGTGAGGAAGAAAAATTAATAAACGTATTACAAAACCCTATAGATTGGGTTTAAAATATTGATGCTTTTACCATGAATTGCCACTGCGGAAATTTAAAACCTTATACTGATTGTTGCCAAAAAGCGCACCATAATATTGCCGAAGCTAAAACAGCAGAACAACTTATGCGCTCGCGCTACAGTGCTTTTGTTTTAGCCAATGGCGATTATTTAATGGCTACGCATCATACATCTACACGCCCAATAAAAGAAAAAAAAGCGATAGTAAACTGGGCGAAATCTGTAAAATGGATAAAATTAGAAGTTCTAGAAACTTCCGAAGGACAAGAAAACGATGCTAAAGGTACGGTTACATTTAACGCATATTTTTTCGAAAACGGAAAAGTAGATGTGATACACGAAAAATCGGCTTTTGTACGAGAAAACAATCTTTGGTCGTATTTAGGACTAAGTAAATAGAAAACACATTACATTATGAGTAAAATATTTCAACGCGTGTTTTTAATCATTAATTTTAAAACACTCTTGATTACGGGTTTATCCATTGCTTCCACAGCGTTTTGTTTACATTTTGAAATTAAGGCAGATTTCCCATTAACCTTAATTGGTACTGCTATTGTGTTCCCAATTGTTTTTTCTATTGGTGGTGCTTATAAACGTCGTGAAGTTGCTTTAGATGAATATGGCTCAATAAAAGCTCATGGTCGCGCGTTATTTTTCGCAGTTTCAGATTGGGTAGAAAATCCTCCTCAAGAACTTAAAGATGAATTAAAAGAAAACCTAAGAAACCTTTTAAACTCTTGTAAACACGTTTTTAGCCACCCTAAAGAACAACTAGAAGAAAACGAAAAAGGAGTTTACAGCAGTTTTGAAGATCTATCTAAATTTATAAAAAGTATGCGTGCACACGGCTTACCTTCGGGAGAAGCATCACGTTCTAATCAGTTTTTAAGCAAAATGATGATTTCATTCGAGCGTATCAAGCATATTTACCAATACAGAACACCAAGAACACTGCGTACCTACAGTGATATTTTCATTGTGCTTTTACCAATTATTTACGGACCACATTTTGCTCACAACGTAACAAGTTATAACTATGGCTTGGAGTTTGCTGTACCTATTATGTTCAGTGTAATTTTAGTTGCTCTAGACAATATACAATCGCATTTAGAAAATCCTTTCGATCAGCAAGGTGAAGATGATGTCTATATTAATGTCGATAAATTTATAAGAAATTTAGATTAAGTTTTTTTAACTTAATTACTTCCAAACCATCACCTCTTTTGATACTTTCTTAAAAGCATTATGCACATGCGCCAATCTAGCTTTTAACAGTAATCTTCGACCTTCCTTATGCCTTGTGTAAAACAATTTACTTTTACCAATATGCGTGTTCCAATGTTTTTGAAAAACTAAGGCCTTCGCTTTTTTATCTCCGAAGATCTCAGGAACCGGGTAGAAATTTTCAATATCTAGTCGTTTTCTAAAGAAACTACTTTTAATTATAAGATATCTTGGTGAGTTTATCGGGTTTATAATTTCGCTTAACGCTTTAGAGAATACAGCACTTTCATAAGCATTTCCGCCAAGTAAACTGCACGATACATCTCCTTTATTTACAAGACTAGATGTTACAATTAACGCCTCTTTATTCGTTGTTATATAATTCAACTCAACCATAGTATCCAATATGGAAAGTCCCATATTTTGTATCTTTTTATACAGGTACCCATGTTTTACATAAAGCGTTATGGCACGATATAATTTAAGTCCAAACGAAAATAAAAAAGCAGCTAGAAAGGCATAAATAAAGTACAACACACCACGTTGCACAACAAGGTTTATACCTCTTAAAATAAACTCGACATAAAACACAGAAATAGCAAGCATTAACTCGACTACAAAAAAGCGAATAGCATCAAAGTAATATAATTGTCGCTGTCTAGCAAAAGGTTTATCACCTATATAAAACAGCCTCACATCTTTGGTTAATCTTGTTCCTTTACCAATAGAGTCTTCCCATTTTTTGGTTGTTTCACCTCTATCTTTTGCACGTTTTAAAGTCACTTCATTTAAAACATCAATATCTTCTTCTAAAAAATGCTCAGGAAAATTTAAACGATCAATACCATTAGAAATAAAAGGAATATCATTATTAGTAACACCAACAAAAGCATCAAAACGTCTTTTTAAAACCTCTACATCTCGACCACCACTTGCATCTGTAACATCTACACAAGCTAGATGCCAAATATTTCCGGTTTTATCTGGCTTATCGGCATCTTTTCTAATAGCACGACCACGCATTTGATTAGATGAAACAAACGAACCAATAAAGGAAGCTAAAATTAAACTATTGATAGAAGGTGCATCCCAGCCTTCACCAAGCAACGATTTTGTACCCACCAGAACTTTAATATCTCCATCTTCAAAAAGCTTTGTGATAATACTAACAATGCTATTTTTTGTTTTAATTTTAGATGAAACCACTAAAAAATCCGTATCAATTTCTAAAGAGGAAAAGGAAAAATCATCACAACTTTCAATCTTATCAAAAGCCTTAAACACATTTTTATGCACAATAACTAAGCTTCCTGAAAGCACCGCTAGGTCTTCTTTATGCGAGCAGCTACTTCTTATAAATTGAAATATTGGCATAACACCAATACTATTTATAAGTTCTTTTTGCGTGTTTAAAAATTCCTTCCGAATGTAATCAGTTAAAATAACGCAACGCAAATCTTCTTTTAAATTTTCGCGTTCAGCCTTTACAATATCAACAATACTTTTTAATTTACTCGGGCTGTTTGAGAGTGATTTATACAGCAAATTTTCACCAATAAAATCTACTCTTCTTTTTCTAAACACATCTAATTGGCGGAGTTTCTTTTCCAATCTCATCAAATACACCTCGTGATCTATCAAAAGCTCTCGATCGGACACTAATAAATTCTGAAATAAAACACCCAACCATTCTAATTGTAGCTCTGGAAAATGAATCGTCTCATCACCCTCAAAACCAAGAAATTCAAGTTTCTCCTTTTCAATACTAATTCCGCAGGCATTTAAAAAAATAAGAATCGCCGAAAAATATTCAGTATTGCTATAAATAGCTTCTAAATGATACTTCGGGCTTTTATAAAAACGATGAGCTTTCAGAAAAGATATAAAAGTTTCATCTTCTATTAATTCATCTTTAAACGTTGCTATTTTTTCTCTGTATTCAACTATAAAATTAATCTCTAAATCTTCAGGTTTAGAAAAGTAAACAAAATCTTGATGCGGACATAAATCGGTTTCACGAACTAAATCTGGCACTGCAATTTCATCGTCTATTTCTCCACAAAGCTTAAAGTATTTAGCAACTTCCGTTCTATCACTATCATAAGGAGGCGTAGCAGTTAAGGCTACTAAATGAAACGGAATATTTTCTTTTAAATCTATTAAGCAAGTCCACCATGCATTTTTTAAGTGATGTGCTTCATCTAAAACCAAAGTTTGAATATTATGCTTTTTAAAAAAGGCGTAATAATCATTTTTATCTTCAAAGGTTTTGTAAAAAGCATGTAACGATTGATAGGTAGAAAAGGTAATATCTTTGGGTGCTTTTAAATCGAAAGAGAAAGACTTAAAATTTTCACCCTTAGTAAAAAAGGTTTGTAAGCGGCTCTCCCATTGATTTCTAATGGTTAAAGTTGGTGCTAAAACCAAGGTTTTCTTGTTTAACTTTCTAATAATTTCAATGCCTAGAATGGTTTTCCCAGATCCTGGAGGTGCAATAACATGAAAATGATTGTCCTCAATATGAGTATTGAAGTGTTTTAACAAATTAGCCTGATAACTTCGCCAAGGAAAGTTAAATTCTAAAAATCGAAACGATTCGAGCAAGATAAAAAGGGTTTAAATTATTAACTTTGTATTCGATAAAAGTAATAAAAACTATGTATCCATTACGAAGAAATAGAAGATTGAGAACTAATGAAGCTATTCGTAGTTTAGTTCGTGAAACTGTAATAACTCCAAACGACTTTTTAGTACCACTTTTTGTGGTTGAAGGGAAAGGTATTAAAGATGAAATAGCATCGATGCCAAACTATTTTAGGTATAGCTTAGATTTATTAGAAGGTGAAATAAAAGAACTTTGGAGCCTTGGACTAAAATCGGTTTTACTTTTTGTAAAAGTACCAGATCATTTAAAAGATAATAAAGGCACTGAAGCTTTAAACCCGAACGGATTAATGCAACGCGCCATTAAAACTATAAAAAACGTTTGTCCGGATATGTTAGTGATGACAGATGTTGCACTAGACCCTTATTCTTCTTTTGGGCATGATGGTATTGTGCAGAATGGTATGATAGTAAACGACGAGTCGACTGCTGTATTATCGCAAATGGCTTTAACACATGCACAAGCAGGTGCCGATTTTGTAGCGCCTAGTGACATGAATGATGGCAGAACCTTACAAATCCGTCAATTATTAGAAAACGAAGGCTTTAAAAATACGGGAATTATGAGTTATTCAGCAAAATACGCCTCGGCTTTTTACGGGCCTTTTCGTGATGCTCTAGACTCTGCTCCTGTAGATTTGGTTGATGTACCAAAAGACAAAAAAACCTACCAAATGGATTGCGGAAATAGAATAGAAGCTATACGCGAAACCCTAATGGATATTGATGAAGGATCGGATATTGTTATGGTAAAACCAGGCTTATCTTATCTTGATATTTTAAGAGATATTAAAAATGAAGTAGACGTACCTGTGGCTGTTTATCAAGTTTCTGGCGAATATGCTATGATAAAAGCGGCCGCTGAAAAAGGCTGGTTAAATCACGACGAAGTTATGATGGAAACCACTATGGCTTTTAAACGTGCTGGTGCCGATATTATAGCAAGTTACTTTGCTAAAGATGTCGTTAAAATATTAAACGGTTAGTTTCAAAAACATATAACTTCACAAATCGCCAACTTAGATAATTTAATATTTAGGTTGGCGATTTTTTTATTTTTTATACGCCATATAGGGTGCTTTTATAATATTCTTATGGTACTTGTATTATTTCATCTTTAAATTGATTTGATTTTGTAAATTAGCATTTAACAAAATCATTATTAATGACCGCATTAATCCTTTGGGCAACCGTATCTATTTTCTTTTCATTTTTATGTTCTATACTCGAAGCTGTTTTACTGAGTGTAACGCCAACCTTTATAAATGTTAAAAAACAAGAGGGTAAAGATTACGCATTAACATTAGAGACTTTAAAAAAAGATGTAGACAAACCTTTAATTGCTATTTTAACCTTAAACACTATTGCACATACTTTAGGTGCTATGATGGTAGGTATCCAAGCAGAAAGTTTACCATACAAAATAGAATTTTGGGGCATTAACACAGTTGGTGTAGTATCTGCAATAATGACGTTTTTAATTTTGGTTGCTTCGGAAATTATCCCGAAAACTATTGGCGCTACATACTGGAAACAAATTGCTAACTTCACTTCTAAAGCTTTAGTTGTTTTAATTTTCCCATTAAAATGGACTGGGATTTTATGGTTACTACAACTTACTACTAAACTTATTGGCGGTAAAGGTCACGGTAGTGTTTTAAGTCGCGAAGGCTTTTTAGTAATGGCCGATATGGCTCAAGAAGAAGGTGTTTTTCAAGAAAATGAAAGTAAAATAATAAAGAATTTATTAACCTTTAAAGAGGTCTTTGCTAAAAACGTAATGACCCCAAGAACGGTTATGCTTGCTGAAGATCAAAATGCTACAGTAGAAGAGTTTTTTAACAGAAACTTAAACTTGCGTTTTTCTAGAATCCCTATTTTTTCTGAGAACCCTGATAACATTACAGGCTTAGTTTTAAAAGATGAAGTCTTTAAAGAAATGGCTCTAGGAAACGGCACAAAAAAACTATCTGAACTTACCAGAAATATAATTATTGTAGACCGTAATTTACCGATACCAAAACTTTTTGAACAACTTGTAGAAACTAGAAACCATATGGCTTTAGTGGTCGATGAGTACGGATCTGTTAGTGGTTTGGTTACTATGGAAGATGTTATTGAAACGCTTTTAGGTTTAGAGATTATGGACGAGAGTGATAACGTATCTGATTTACAATCCATGGCCAGAAAAAGTTGGGAAGCACGAGCTAAAAAACTTGGTATTTTTGAGGAAGAAAATCCTGAAAACTAATGGAAACCTGCATCATCAAATCTCCTTTGGGTTTCACCAAAATAGTTGGTGATGTAGATGGTATTACTCAAGTAACGGTTTTAAATTCTGAAGAAAAAGAAACCGATATTATACCTATAGAATTAGAAGAATGTGCAACACAACTTCAAGAATATTTTGAAGGCATACGTACAGAGTTTAGTTTAAAACTAAACGCGCAAGGAACAGATTTTCAAAAGCGTGTTTGGGATGCCTTAGAGCAAATTCCGTATGGTAAAACCACATCATACCTAGACCTTACTAAAGAATTAGGAGATGTAAAAGCCATTAGAGCAGTTGCCAATGCTAACGGTAAAAATCCGCTTTGGATTATTGTACCATGCCATCGTGTTATTGGAAGTAACGGTAGCTTAACAGGTTACGCAGGCGGACTTCACAGAAAAAAATGGCTCATAGAACACGAGAGCCCATACAAACAACAATCGCTTTTTTAGAATGTACAGAACCATAACCAAGATTGCAAAACGCTTTTTTACCAATGCTCAAATTTATAAATACGGGTTCAACTGGTCACCAATGTACAGAAGATCAACAGGTCGATTAGTTACGGTTTCGGAAGATTTAATGTACGTTAAAATTAAAATCCCGCTAAGTATTAAAAATCGAAATTTTGTAGGCACTATTTTTGGCGGTAGTCTATTTTCGGCAACCGACCCGATTTACATGATTCAACTCATGAATATTCTTGGAGACAACTATGTAGTTTGGGATAAAAGCGCCACCATAAACTTTAAACGTCCTGCAAAAGAAACAGTGTTTTCAGAATTTATTTTTTCCGAAGAAGATTTAAATCTTATTAAAACTGAAGTTTCTAAAAACGGTGAATTTAACTTAGTAAAAACCCCAAAAATCGTTGATAAAAACGGCACTATTATCGCCGAATTATCAAAAACTATTTACATTGCCGATAAAGTATTTTACAAAAATAAACGAAAACGCAAAACGAATTCTCCCGCTTAAAACAAACCTTCTTTTTTATTAGAATAGAATTTTATTATCTTTAGTTTCTATACTAAACCAAATAAATGACATTCCTTAAAAAACTTATTAAATGGCTCGCCATAATAATCGTTCTACTTATTGCTGTGCTTTATATCACCGATACAGATTACTTAATAAAAGCCGTTAGAACCATATATCTAAAAGGGCATACCACAGCTTTCTTAGAAGATTATAAAGAACTAGATAACAGAGTGGTTGAAACGGACACACCTATCCCTTGGCCAAACCATACAGATTATAATTCTGTAAAAGAAACCGAAACACTATCTAAAATCAATTCACAAAACGGAACCATTGCCTACGTGATTATTAAAAACGATAGTATTTGGTTCGAAAATTACTACGACGGTTTTAACGCAAATTCACAATCCAATTCCTTTTCTATGGCAAAAAGCTATGTGTCGGGACTTTTAGGTAAAGCAATAAAAGAAGATTATATAAAAAATTTAGATCAACCAGTTTGTGATTTTTTACCTGAATTTTGCGACGGATTAGCCAAAACCATGACGGTTGGAGATTTATCTAGTATGGCTTCTGGCACTAATTGGGACGAAGCCTACTACTCGCCTCTATCTATTACAACACGTGCTTATTTTGATGACGACCTAGCGAAAGTAACAAACAGTCTAAAGGTTGTAGATACTCCTGGTCAGTATTTTAAATACGCTAGTGGAGACACGCAAATGTTAGCCATGGTGATAGAAAAAGCTACAGGCAAAAAACTCTATAATTATTTAACCGAAAGTTTTTGGAAACCTCTAAACTCTGAAAACTCAACCCTATGGCAAGTAGACAGCGAAACTTACGATTTAGTAAAAGCCTATTGCTGCATAGCGAGTAATGCTAAAGATTTTGCGCGCTTTGGTAAACTTTATAAAGACCACGGAAAGTGGAACGGCAAACAAATTTTAGACTCCACATTTGTGGCAAAATCAATTAAACCACGCTTTAAAAACAGTCCGGAATATGGTTACGGTTGGTGGCTAAGAACAATAAAAGATAAACACTTTTTTATGATGCGTGGCCACTTAGGGCAATACGTTATTGTAGAACCGAACGATAATGTTATTATAGTAAGGCTAGGTCACTCTAAAGGGCCAATAAAAACAGTGGCTACGTTTACCGATGATATTTCTGTGTATATAAACGAAGCCTATAAAATGCTAGAAAAATGATACGTAAACTTAACTTAGAAAACATTTTATTTCTGGATATCGAAACCGTTCCGGAAACACAATATTTCTCTGATTTAGACGAAACAAAACAAGCGCTTTGGGAACACAAATCGAAATACCAGCGCAAAGAAGATGAAACCGCCGAAGAATTTTATAACCATGCCGGAATTTGGGCAGAGTTTGGTAAAATAGTTTGTATTTCGGTAGGTTATTTTAAAATCACGGATGAGTCTCGAAGTTTTAGAACAACTTCTTTCCATGGAGAAGAAGTTAAACTTTTAACTGATTTTAAAACCTTATTAAACACACATTTTAATCAAGCAAAACACTTACTTTGCGGTCACAATGGTAAAGAATTCGATTTTCCGTTTATTGCTAGACGCATGATTATAAACGATATTGAAATACCACAAAAATTAAATTTATTTGGCAAAAAACCTTGGGAAGTACCACATCTAGACACGCTAGAACTATGGAAATTTGGCGATTATAAAACCTATACCTCGTTAAAACTATTAACCAGCGTATTAGGGATTCCGTCTCCAAAAGATGATATTGATGGCAGCGAGGTTTATCGTGTATTTTACGAAGACAAAGAAATTGATAGAATTGTAACCTATTGCGAAAAAGATACCATTGCCGTAGCACAGGTATTTTTACGCTTACGAGGTGATGCCATTTTAAAAAACGACGAAATTATTCATATTTAATGAAGAAAAACATACTTAGCGTAACCGATTTATCCATTGCATTTAATGGCAATGAAGTCATCCATAACATATCTTTCAACCTTAAGGAAAATGAAATCCTAGGTATTGTAGGCGAATCGGGTTCAGGAAAATCGGTATCCTCATTAGCCATTTTAGGTTTACTTCCGAAGAAAATTTCTAAAATCACCTCAGGAAGCATTCTCTTTAATAATGAAGATTTAACCAAACTATCACCCAAAGCATTTCAAAATATAAGAGGGAAACAAATAGCCATGATTTTTCAAGAACCCATGAGTTCTTTAAATCCGTCTATGACCTGTGGCAAGCAAGTACAAGAAATTCTTTTACAGCACACCAATTTATCTAAAAAAGAAGCCGAAAACGAAACATTATCTTTATTCGAAAAAGTAAAGCTACCCGACGTAAAACGAACCTACACCAAATATCCACATGAAATATCTGGAGGCCAAAAACAACGCGTTATGATTGCGATGGCTATTGCATGTAAACCCGATGTTTTAATTGCCGACGAACCTACAACAGCACTAGATGTTACAGTACAAAAAGATATAATAAAGCTTCTGAAAGAACTACAGGCTGAAACCAAAATGAGTATTATTTTCATTACTCACGATTTGGCTTTAATCTCCGAAATAGCGAACCATGTTTTGGTTATGTTTAGAGGAAACTTAGTTGAAGAAGGCTTGGTTAAAACTATATTTAAAAGCCCAAAACACAATTACACCAAAGCATTAATTAACTCGCGTCCATCATTAGATACACGCCTAAAAACCTTACCAACTATAAAAGATTTTTTGGAAGACACAACCTCTACCGAAATTGTAACCGACCATGACAGGCAAGTAAATCATGAAAAAATTTATAGACAAACACCGTTATTAGAAGTTATTAATGTTGAAAAGGAATATTTATCTAGTGCCGGATTCTTTAAAAAGGCCACCTCCTTCAAGGCTGTAAATAATGTTAGTTTCAAATTATATCCTGGTGAAACATTAGGATTAGTAGGTGAATCTGGCTGCGGGAAATCTACACTTGGTAACGCCATCTTGCAACTAGATAAAGCTACGGCAGGTCAAATTTTGTATAACGGCATTGATATTACCAAATTAGATAAAACTGAAACTAGAAAACTTAGAAAAGATATTCAAATTATATTCCAAGATCCTTACTCCTCATTAAATCCAAGAATGCCTGTTGGAGAAGCCATTATGGAACCTATGAAAGTCCATGGACTATTCAACTCTACTAAAGAAAGGAAAGAAAAAGTTATTGATATTTTAAACCGTGTTGGCTTATCGGAAGATTATTTTAATAGATATCCTCACGAATTTTCTGGCGGGCAGCGCCAACGTATTGGTATTGCGCGTACCATTGCTTTACAGCCCAAACTTATTGTTTGCGACGAGTCTGTTTCTGCACTTGACATATCAGTACAAGCACAAGTTTTAAACCTATTAAATGAGCTAAAAAAAGATTTCGGTTTTACTTATATCTTTATTTCACACGATTTGGCTGTTGTAAAATATATGAGCGACCAATTATTGGTTATGAATAAAGGTAAAATTGAAGAATTGGACGACGCCGATACTATCTACAAAACTCCTAAAAAGGATTATACAAAAAAGCTTATTGAAGCTATTCCGAAAGGGATTTAATAAGAATTGTGAAATAGATTCACGCTATAACTTGGGGAAGTTATAGCATGAAAATTTTCTTGGTCAAGTAAAGTAGGCCTTTTAAAAATTGCAAGTTTCCTTGTACAGATTCTTGAAATTTACTTGTTTTAAATGTAGGTTGTTCAGGTAGATTTGGTGCAAAATTCATAAGGGTTAGATTATGGTAGATTTGGGGGAAATCTATAATTAAACTTGGTTTCTTTGTTCCCTGTAAAGATATTCTTTTCTTTGAATAAATCGGTTTAAAAACACATATTATCGTTGAAATACATTAAATTTTAACATTTAACTCAGTTCAGCCCCACAAACAACTAAAAACAGCTTATTAAAATTGCATCTCTGGTATATCTCCATCAATAATTAAAGTGCCCTCTGTTGCGTTTTTTATATCATCTACCGAAACACCTGGAGCGCGTTCTAAAAGTTTAAACCCAACCGCAGTAACTTCTAACACCGCAAGGTTGGTTACAATTCTCTTTACACACCCAACACCTGTTAATGGTAACGTACATTTTTTGAGAAGTTTAGATTCGCCTTTTTTGTTAGTGTGCATCATGGCGACGATAATATTTTCGGCACTTGCTACCAAATCCATAGCACCTCCCATACCTTTAACCATGCGTCCTGGGATTTTCCAGTTTGCAATGTCCCCATTTTCCGCCACTTCCATAGCACCTAGAATAGTTAAATCGACATGCTGACCTCGAATCATTGAGAAACTTAAAGCCGAATCGAAAAAACTAGCACCAGGTAACGCTGTTATAGTCTGTTTTCCTGCATTTATAACATCGGCATCTTCTTCTCCCTCAAAAGGGAAAGGCCCCATGCCTAAAACACCATTTTCACTTTGAAATTCGACCTCTATATCTTCTCTAACATAATTTGCTACCAACGTTGGAATGCCAATTCCTAAATTAACGTAATAACCATCCTGAACTTCCTTTGCAATGCGCTTTGCTATACCTATTTTATCTAACATGATTTTGTGTCTTTATTAGTTCCGCGAAAGCGAAAACCTCTTAATTGGATTCTTAATTTTAAACTTTATCTAAAAGGATAATCAAATTTAACCGCGCGATCTTACTGTGCGTTGCTCAATTCGTTTCTCATAGCGTTCTCCTTGAAAAATACGCTGTACAAAAATACCAGGAATATGAATTTGATTAGGATCTAACTCCCCTAGTGGTACCAACTCTTCAACCTCAGCAACAGTTATTTTTGCAGCACCACACATTACCGGATTAAAATTTCGAGCTGTTCCTTTAAAAATTAAATTACCAGCGGCATCGCCTTTCCAGGCCTTAACAAAAGCAAAATCGGCTTTAAACGCATGTTCTAACACATACATTTTACCATCGAATTCTCTCGTTTCTTTACCTTCGGATACTTCGGTTCCATAACCTGCAGGTGTGTAAATAGCAGGGAATCCGGCTTGAGCAGCACGACATCTTTCAGCTAATGTACCTTGCGGAATAAGTTCAACATCGAGTTCTCCAGAAAGCATTTGGCGTTCAAATTCATCATTTTCGCCAACATAAGAAGATATCATTTTTTTAATCTGTTTTTTTTGAAGTAGTAAACCCAACCCAAAATCATCAACACCTGCATTATTAGAAATACAGGTTAAACCATGAACTCCAAGCTTTACTAACTTAGCTATAGCATTTTCGGGAATGCCACTCAGTCCAAATCCGCCTAACATAAAGGTCATATTGTCTTTTACACCATTTAGCGCGGCATCAACATTAGCTACTTTTTTATTTATCATTATGAATCCGTTTTAGAATTAAGCTTCATGTTTTTATAAAAACATCATTTAAAGCTGCTTAAATTTACGAATAATTCAAAAGAATATTAAAATTTAAACAAATAATATTATCAACGTTTTAGTTAAATAGAATTGAACCATAAAATCTTTCATCTCCAATAATTTATGGGTATCGTTTACACGGAAAAATTTATTGAAAAGAAACCTATTCAAGACTTAACAAATTAGCTACGAACTAAACCAAAAAAAACCATCCTTTTCAGAATGGTTTTTAATACATTACATTAAGTTCTTAAGATTTAAAAATCTAAATCTTCAGGTGTATTATCATCTTGATTACTATCAGAATCGCTATCAACCTTAGAACAATCTACATTAATAGATAAATTTTTAGGTTTTGTAAAAGCATCTTTAGAAATTTCTAAATGCTTGTCGGCATAACAGTTCTTCATGTAAACACCCCAAATTGGTAGAGCCATTGCTGCACCTTGCCCGTAAGTAATACCAGGAAAATGGACAGCTCTATCTTCGCCTCCAACCCAAACACCAGTTACTAAGTTTGGAACCATACCCATAAACCAACCATCACTTTGGTTTTGTGTAGTACCGGTTTTACCTGCAATTGGGTTTGTAAACTCATATGGATATCCTGTAATTACTTTTCTATAATCACTTCTATAAGAATCTCTTCCTTTACCTCTTAAACGTGCACCAGAACCAGATTGTGTTACACCTTCCATAAGTTTTACGGTAACATAAGCGGTTTCTTCACTTAAAACATCCCGTGTTTCTGGTTTAAATTGATATAAAATAGTTCCGTTCTTATCGGCAATTGTTGTTACCATAACTGGTTTGGTATAAACCCCTTGGTTTGCAAAAGTAGAATAAGCACCAACCATTTCGTAAACACTAATATCTGGTGTTCCTAAAGCAATAGAAGGCACAGCAGGAATATCAGAATCGATTCCTAATTTTCTAACTAAATCTATAACCGTTTGTGGTCCTACTTTATCAATTAATCGCGCTGTAATGGTATTAACCGAATTAGCTAATGCATTCTTCAAAGAACGTGTACCACCATACTCACCACCTGAGTTTTTAGGACACCATTCTTCTGGGTTTCCGTATTTATTGGCTTCGATACAAAATGGTGTATCTGGCAACTCATCACAAGGTGATAAATGCAACTGATCCATAGCCGCTGTATAAACGAAAGGTTTAAATGTAGATCCAATTTGACGCTTCCCTTGGTTTACCATATCATATTGAAAGTGACGGTAATTCATACCACCAACCCAAGCTTTTACATGGCCTGTTTGCGGATCCATAGACATCATACCTGTACGCAAAAATGATTTATAATAACGCATGGAGTCTATAGGTTTCATGATAGTATCTATTTCTGACGCTCTACCATCTTCCCATGCAAAAACAGTCATTTCTGCAGGTTCATTAAATGAAGCTTCAATTTCTTTATCCGATTTTTTTAAATCGTATTTAAGATGCCTCCAACGTTCAGACTGTTTCATTCCTCGCCTTAATAGCGAAGCAACCTCATTTTTATTAAGATCTAAAAACGGAGCTGTAGGATTTTTTTTAATGTTATTCTGATTAAAAAACTCAGCTTGAAGTCTTGGCATATGTTGTTGCACAGCATCTTCAGCGTGTTTTTGCATACGAGAATCGATGGTTGTATAAATTTTTAAACCGTCGTTATATAAATTATATTTTGTTCCGTCTGGCTTAGGGTTTTCTTTAATCCAATCTTTCATAAAACCATCTAAATATCCTCTAAAGTAAGTAGCGATACCTTCACGGTGCGACTCTGGAGAATAGTTTAAATCTAAATCTGTTTTTTGAAGAGAGTCTTTTACTTTTTCATCTATAAAATCGTATTTCTCCATTTGAGCTAACACTACATTTCTACGGGTTTTAGTTAACTCAACTCGTTTTCTTGGATTAAATAAAGATGAATTTTTAAACATACCAACAAGCATCGCAGATTCTTTTAAATCCAACTCTATAGGTTCTTTACCGAAATAAATACGTGAGGCACTACGAATACCATCGGCATTATTTAAGAAATCGTAAATATTGAAATATTGTGCAATAATTTCTTCTTTGGTGTATTGGCGCTCTAAACGAATAGCAATAATCCATTCTTTCACTTTTTGCAAAACACGCTCTACAATATTTTTAGAGCCTTCACCATGAAATAATTGCTTTGCCAATTGCTGAGAAATAGTACTTGCTCCACCACCGCTACCAAGCGTCAATATAGCACGTAAAGTTCCTTTGGCATCAATACCAGAATGATCTTTAAACCGTGCATCTTCTGTTGCTATTAATGCGTTAACCAAATATTGTGGCAACTCATTATAACCAACAGGTGTTCTGTTATCATTAAAATAGAACTTCCCTAGGGTTTGCCCATCGGAAGAAAGAATTTCTGTTGCTAAATTTGTTTTAGGGTTTTCTAACACGGTGTGATCTGGCATTTCGCCAAAAACACCCCAAGATGCTAATAAAAACACTAAAACGATAGAGAGAATACCTCCTAAAAATATCACCCAAAACCATCGAATGTATTTTGTAAAATCTTGAACTGTGTTTGTTTCTTTTTTTGCTTTTGCCATGGTTTAAGAGCCTTAAATTAAGAGCGATTTAAGTTTTAAAATTAGGGATTACTGTATTGTGGGATTTTCTATTCTAAAGCCAACATCGGTTATGCCGTCTAGGTTTACAACACCGTTTACTTTGCCGCGTTCGCGCATAGCTTGATGTATATTAACCTTGTACTCGCCAGTTTCGTTAAACACAAAACCTTTTTTATACCAAAGTTTATTTTCTTTTATATCTGTATAACCTGTACCTAAAAGTTTCCCGCTAGGTTCGGCCATTTTATACTCCAAAGTATCTTTTTGAATCTTTCCGTTCGGATTTATCATTTCAACAATTAAAAAGATATTATTGTACTTATAAGCATTTGTATTTCTCAGATTTACAAATAAATTATAAGGTTTAATAGAATCGGTTGGAGTAATATTGAAACTCACAACATTCTCTCTATTCCAAGTATTTGGAACCGATTGATACTCATCGAAAACACGATTAGAATCGCATGATGTAAACAGCAATGCGGTTATTAAAAAAAATAAGAAGCTATTATTCGGCAGCATCATTATTGCTTTGTGGTTTTGATTTTGGTTTTGGTTTTCTTTTATTATTCCGGTTTCGGTTATTCCTATTCGAATTAGTGTTTGGTTTATCCGTATTTGCTGGGCCATTATCTCCTGTTCTTTTCTTAGGAGCTCTTTTATTAGGAGCCGCTTTTGGAGTTCCTTCACCTTTTTGATTCGGCCCTTTTTGATTTGGGTTTTGTCTTTTTGGCGACGTATTAGAACTCTTAGCGTTAGGCCTTGGCTTTTGATTAGAATTTGAAGCCCCCTTTTGGTTCGGCTTCTTTCTAGTATTTTTACGTTTATTATTACGTTTTGGACTATCGAAACGTGTTAAACTATCTTGACCAACAACATTTTCGAACTCTGTTTTAACATCTTCTAAAACATCTAATGCATATTCCTCTAGGCTGGCAATAGGTTCGTTCTTTTTGTTAGCTTCAATAATTTCGTTAGCCTGCTCTGTAGTTATTTTATGCCAGTTCATCCATTCACCTTCATAAGCATACCACATATGTCCTTTGAAAATATCTGTTTTTTGACAAACAGCTGTTCCTTTTCCTGTTTTTAGCTTAATATCTGTTTTTGGAAAACTTTTTAAAGCATCTAAATAAGTATCTAATTCGTAATTTAAACAACATTTTAATTTACCACATTGCCCTGCTAATTTCTGAGGATTAAGTGATAACTGTTGGTAACGCGCTGCAGATGTGCTTACCGATCTAAAATCTGTTAACCACGTAGAGCAACATAATTCACGTCCACAAGAACCAATACCTCCAAGTCGTGAAGCTTCTTGACGAAAACCAACTTGTTTCATTTCTATTCGTGTTCTAAACTCACGAGCAAAAACCTTAATTAACTCACGGAAATCTACGCGCTCTTCGGCTGTATAATAAAACGTGGCTTTACTAGCATCTCCTTGAAATTCGATATCCGAAATTTTCATTTGGAGCTTTAAATCTATTGCAAACTGACGCGCACGAACCTTCATTGGCTCTTCTTTATCACGGGCCGCTTGCCAAATATCGATATCTTTCTGACTTGCTTTTCTGTATATTTTTAATGTTTCAACTGGCTTTACCGAGATATTTTTGCGTTTCATTTGTACGCGTACTAATTCCCCCGAAAGGGTAACCATACCAATATCGTGACCAGATTGTGCTTGTGTTGCTACAATATCACCAATACTTAATGTTAAGTTTTCGGCATTTTTATAGTAGTCTTTTCGTCCGTTTTTAAAACGTACTTCTACCCAATCGAATGGTTTTTCGCCACTTGGAAGAGACATATTTGCTAACCAATCGAATACGGTTAATTTATTGCAACTATCTGTACCACAGGTGCCATTATTTTTGCAGCCACTAGGAGAGCCGTCTTTTGTTGAGCAACTTGCGCAAGCCATATATTTTATATATTGATTCTGAATAAAACCAAAGTTTTACCAGAAGAAGGTTTATAACTATTTATTTTGAATCTTTACTTTACAGTTATTTTACTATGAAAGCAAGAGTATAACACGGTTGATGAAGTGTATCTACTAAATACAACTTCAAGATGTAAAGATAAGATTATTCTAAAGACTAAAAACAAAGATTTTCGCTTTAGCAATTAATACCGATTATCTTGGTAAATTTCAATTATTTGTGACGCTTTTTCGTTCTGAAAATCAGCTAAATTAAACTTCAACATCAGTCTCTTCAATATCTTCTTTGGGTGTTAAAATATTTGGAAAAATCATAGGCACTAAAGATTTCACCGGCATATAAAGCATAGAATCTTCCACATTTTCTTCTTCTACAAAAGTAATTGTACTATTCATTCTATCGAAAACTATTAAAACCACACTTAAAATAACTGCAATTTTTAAAGCTCCAAAAACGCCACCCGCTAATTTATTTATAATACCGAGTGCCGCAAAATCGGCCAATTTAGTTAAGGCTTTACCAGCAAGTGAAATAGCCAAAATGATAACAACAAAAGTTATAGCAAAGGCGGTAATACTAATGGTTTTTTCATCCCAATCGGTTTTAGTATTTAAAAATTCGGCAGCAAAATCACTAAAATGGATAGCTCCATAAACTCCAGCCACCAAAGCAACCAGTGAGGCAACCTCAACAAAAAGCCCTTTCATAAAACCACGAACCAAGCCAAATAGAATTAATGCGCCTAAAACAATATCAATAACACCCATAGTAACAATTTAATGCAAATATAAAATAAAAGAATTTACACACTAATCCTGCTGATACAAACAATAACGGCAAATGGCCTACTATGTTATCTTAGAATAACAAAAGGTTCGTTAACTTTGCCAAAAATTTCAATTCAAAAACTAAAAATGGCAAGAGACGAAGAATTAAAGGAACGCTGGAACTTGGTTGTTAAAAAACTATCTGATCAATTTGCAGATGGAGACACCTTAGATCTTGACGCTATTATATATTTAATAGGCGTACAAGAACTCGGACAATTGGAGCGCGCTTTTAAAAAAGATCAAAAATTAGACTTAATGCATATTGCTATTTGCAAATTATTAATGCCTTACGGATATTACCAACTCGATTTTGTAGATAAAGATGGCTGGCCACATTACACAGCGCTAGAAGCTTTACCACATTTAAAGGCTGGCGAACAAAGTGTTTTAATGAAAGAAGCTATTGTAAATTACTTTCTAGAAACCGAGTATATTGATTAACTCTTTTTTTAAATTTCAGCAAAACCAATTGCTAATTATACTTTTAAAGGCTCCATAAATTTTACATGGAGCTTTTTTTCATCTGTAAAAACTCCAAAAGTAAAGCACAAAAAAAACCCCAATTACTTTCGTAATCAGGGTTGGTTTCAGAGTTGGCCCACTAGGGCTCGAACCTAGACTCTTCTGCACCAAAAACAGACGTGTTGCCAGTTACACCATGGGCCATTCTTTATTCGAGACGGCAAATTTAGAACTTTTTTTCCTTTGTGCAAACTTTTTTAAATTTTTTTTCAATTATTTTTTTGAACACTTAACGTTTCCTTAAAAACATAAGGTATTAAGTATTTATTATTAAATTCGCCAAAGCAATTAATGTATAGATTTTTATGGCAAATTTTAACTTTAAAAAATGGAATACCGTTTTAGGATGGTTCTCTTTTTTAATAGCACTTATTACTTATAGCTTAACTGTTGAGCCAACAGTGAGTTTTTGGGATGCAGGGGAATATATTTTAACTTCTTCTAAACTACAAGTTGGCCACCCACCGGGAGCGCCATTATTTCAAATGTTGGGTGCTTTTTTCTCCATTTTCACATTTGGAAATAATGCTTTAATTGGCTGGATGATGAATATGATGAGTGCTGTTTCTAGTGCATTCACTATTCTTTTTATGTTTTGGACCATAACAATTCTATTAAAAAAACTGGTTACAGCAGATGGTGAGATAAATAAAAACCAAGCTTATGCCATTTTAGGTAGTGGTTTAGTTGGTAGTTTAGCCTTTACTTTTACCGATTCGTTTTGGTTTAATGCTGTAGAAACCGAAGTTTATGCCATGGCGACATTAATTATGTCTGTTTTATTCTGGCTAGGCTTACGTTGGGAACAAGATATGGATAACCCAAGAGGAAATCGATGGCTTATTTTAATTGCCTTTGTTATCGGACTTTCTTTTGGAGTTCACTTTATGGGCTTATTAACCATACCTGCCATAGGGTTGGTTTACTTTTTCAAGAATTATAAAACCGTAACTATAAAAAACTTCATCATTGCAAATATAGCTTCGGTTGGTATTTTGTTATTCGTTTTTAAACTTTTGGCTCCTAATATTCTTAAAATATTTAGTGCTTTCGAAATATTTTTCGTGAACACTATTGGCTTGCCTTTTAATTCAGGGTCTATTATTGCAGGCTTACTACTTGTTGGCCTTATTACTTACGGCTTAAAATACACTAGAAAGAAACACTTTGTACATTTAAACACAGCTATTCTTTGTTTAACCTTTGTTATTATTGGTTTCTCTACGTGGTTAATGTTACCAATTCGTGCGAATGCTAATGTGGTTATTAACGAGAACAACCCATCGAGTGCTAGAGAATTGTTAGCGTATTACAACTTAGAACAATACCCTGAAACACACTTGTTTTACGGACCTCAATTTACAGATCAATATGCTTATTTAGATGAAAACAATCCGTACATAGACGACAAACCTAAGTATGAGAAAGATGAAGAAAAAGGGGAATACGTTGTTGTAAACGATTGGAAAAAAGCAAAACAGAACTACAACTCTAAACACGCTTCTATTCTACCAAGAATGTGGAGTGCCGAGCATGCGGAAAATTACATGATGTTTTCTGGCTTTTTAGATTTCAAAGTAAAACCAGATGCGCAAAACACATATTACAGAAGTGCTATTAACGCTGGAGCAACCGAGGAACAAGCTAAAACTTATGCCTTAAATCAAATTACAAAATATAAAGCCCAACTTAATGATTTTAAAAATCAGGTGGCACAAGGCAATGTAGATTACGAAGATTATAACAACTTCTTGAAAAAGGAAAAAAGTTTAATTGAAGTTGAAAAACCTTCGATAATTAGTAATGTTATTTACATGTTTGAATACCAATTGGGTTACATGTACTGGCGTTATTTTATGTGGAATTTCTCTGGAAGACAAGATGATATTCAAGGCCGTTATGATAATCACGGTAACTGGATAACAGGAATTAAATTTATTGACGAATGGCACTTAGGCTACTCTCAAGACCACTTACCTAGCGATGTTAAAAACAACAAGGCGCGAAATGCATACTACATGCTACCGCTTATTCTAGGTATTATCGGTTTATTCTTCCTTTACAATAAAGACAAAAAATTATTTTGGGTAATGCTTGTATTCTTTCTGTTTACAGGAATCGCCATACAAGTTTACACAAATGTACGTCCGTTTGAACCACGTGAGCGTGACTACTCGGTTGTAGGATCTTATTACGTATTTGCTCTATGGATTGGTTTTGGAGTTTACGCATTGTACGATTTCTTTAAAACATATTTACCAAAACAACTTACCGCACCAATAGTTACTATAGCCTGTTTAATTCTAGTTCCTGGAATTATGGCTGCTAGCAACTGGGACGATCATGACCGTTCTGGAAAATACACTGCCAATGCTATGGCTAAAATGTATTTAGATTCTTGTGCAGAAAATGGTATTCTATTTACCATTGGAGACAACGATACATTCGCACTTTGGTATGCTCAAGAAATTGAAGGTTACAGAACCGATGTACGTGTAGTAAACACAAGTTTATTCCAAACCGATTGGTACATCGACCAAATGAAACGCAAGGCTTACGAAAGTGACCCTGTACCGTCTCAATTAACGCACGATTTATACAAATACGGCACTAACGATTATATCGTGATAGAGCCTGTAACTAAAGATACCATTGAGGTGAAGCAATTCTTGGACTTCATTGCAAGTGATAATCCTAAAACTAAATACAAATATGTTTTAGAGCAGCAAGGTGTCGATATTTCTCAAGTAAGAAGACAAGATCTAAAAGCTAGTTATTTACCTACCGAAACATTACGTCTGCCGGTAAATAAACAAAATGCATTAAACTCTGGTATTGTTAAACCCGAAGATGCTGATAAAATTGTGCCTTATATAGACCTTACAATTAAAGGCGGTGCGCTATACAAAAACCGTTTACTTATGTTAGACATTGTAGCTAACAACGAATGGAATCGCCCAATCTATTTTACAGGCGGAAGCTTTGGTGACGATGATTATATTTGGATGAAAGATTACCTTCAACTTGATGGTATGTGCTACAAACTAGTACCTATTAGAACGGAAGTTGATAGATCGAACCCGTTTGATATGGGACGTGTAGACAGTGATTTGATGTATGAAAAAGTTAAAAAATGGGATTGGGGAAATAGCGGAAGTCCAGATATTTACCACGATGTTGAAACTCGTAAAAACTCAATTACATATCGTGGAAATTTAGCACGATTAACCGAGCAATTAATCAATGAGGATAAAATAGATAAAGCTGAAGAAATAGCAGATATAGCTATGGAAAACATGCCTGTTGAATTCTTTGGTTATTACACACTTTTAGAGCCTTACATTAGTGCTTATTACGAAGTAGGAAACAAAGAAAAAGCGCAACGTTTATTTAAAGAAGTTGCTCAAAAATATCAAGAAAATTTAGTATATTACAGTAAGTTAAAAACAGATAAACAAGAACGTTTATTTGAAGATATTTATACCGACATACAACGCTACAAAGGCTTAGTTGATGTTTTAATAAAATACGACATTCCTTTTGCAGAAACTGAAGGCGATATTTTTAACGACCACCTAAAAATGTTTAAATATTTTTATGGTGACAGTGACCAAGATGAATACGCTCCAGAAGAAAACCAAGATATTCCTGCAAACGTAAGCACAGATACCATTGAACCTATAGAATAAGGCATGACCTTAACACCTGTAAAAACACCATTTGTTATAAAAAAGATGTTCCCAAATTATATTTGGGACATCTCAACAAATGAAAAAACAATCTATCTTACTTTTGATGATGGTCCAACACCAGAAATAACAAATTGGACCCTAGATACATTAAAAGCTTATCAAGCGAAAGCTACATTTTTCTGTATAGGAAATAACATTGAAAAGCATCCTGGAATTTTCCGTAGCATTATAGAAAACGGGCATGCCATTGGGAACCACACTCAAAACCATGTTAAAGGTTGGAAAACTAAAACAGCCGATTATTTAACTGAAGTTGATGCCGCTGAGAATAACATTCAAAAAGAAAAAGCTCAACAGCACACTGCAATACCTAGCGATATTAAATTATTTCGCCCTCCTTATGGTAAAATAAAACGAGCACAAGGCAAACAATTAATTAAACTTGGCTATAAAATAATAATGTGGGATATTTTATCTTTCGATTGGCAAAACTCAATAAGTGAAGCAACTTGCTTAAAAAACGTTATTTCAAAAACAAAAAGTGGTAGCATTGTTGTTTTTCATGATAGCTTAAAAGCTTCAAAAAACATGCAATACACACTCCCAAAGGTTTTAAAACATTTTAGCGAGCAAGGTTATCAATTTAAATCTTTAGCCTTTTAAGACTTCACTACTAGTTTCAGTTTTCTTTTCCAATATATAATATATAGTGTCCCGATAATGGTTGGCAACGTCCAAGCGACTATATTGCCCATGCCCAAACCAGCAACAATAAAAGCTGTAATGGATGCAATTAAAGCACCTATCATTTTTCCGATATGTAATCGCAACCAAGTATTCTTAACTTTTTTAGGCGCTTTATAGAATCGAAAATCTTGAATACTCATAAACAACCCAAAACCACCAAAGAATAGAAACAGAACACTCATAGAAGAATCATTTAGAATGCCATAAGCACCATTTAAGATCATTAATACCGAAAAGCACACCATAGAACCCGAAATCAATTTATCTTTCATGTCAGTCTCTTTTTTTGTTTTAAAAGTTAATGCACGATTCCCTGCTAAAACGAGATAAATTGTAAATAAGCCAATTAAAAATAAAAACACATTTTCATGATTTGGCATACATGAAATTGGTAACGAAATAGAAGAACTCACTAGCATACCAATAGAAAATAGTTTCCCCATTTTTTTATGTGCAGGACTTCCCTTTTTTACAATAACACTTCCTATTCCTGTAATTAATCCAAGGCCCCCAAAAAAGGCATGAACGTAAATCAAAATTTTAATTGCTTCTTCCATTTGTAGTTAATTAGTTTTGTTACTTCAAATTTGAGATTATTCTTCAACTTACAGAATTTTTCATTTCCCAATTGTATTTTTTTTGAGACTCAACTGTCAATTTTCATATAAAACAAAAAACATTACACCTTTTAGAACATTGTAGAAAGCCGGCATCAATAAGACATATTTGGTATTCAGAATAAAACAGAAAAAAACGGTTAAAACTTTATTGAAATTATCAATAAAACTTTAACCGTTTAAATATTTGTAAGCTGAATAAAAATTATGTTTTCTTCACATACTTTGTAATAATTACAATTTGTGTTGGTCCAACTTTACCTTCTATAAACTCAGCATTTTCATGATCTAGCCTAATATTTCTAACAGCTGTACCTTGTTTGGCAACCATGCTAGAACCTTTTACTTTTAAATCTTTTATTAACACTACATTATCTCCTGCTTCTAAAATAACACCGTTTACATCACGATGAATAATTTTACTTGCTGCATCTTCATGCTCTCCAGTAGCTCTTGCTAAAGCCATAGCATCATCATCAAGATACATCATATCCAATAAATCTTTTGGCCAACCTTCATTTCTTAATCTTTGTAACATACGCCACGCCATAATTTGCACAGCAACATGCTCACTCCACATACTATCGTTTAAACAACGCCAGTGGTTAGCATCCATATCTACATCACCGTTAATTTGATCTAAACAAGTTTTACAAACCAAAACATCGTTCCCTACATTTTCGTTCAACGACGGCGGAATTGTATATTGGTTTAAGTCTTCTTTTGAAGTACATAATTCGCAACTAGAATTGCTTCGCTCTTGTAATGTTTGTAAAACGCTCATAAGTATAATTTTGATTTTTGCAATAGTACAGCAAAATCGAGGATTGTACAAATTTAGGATTCTGTAATATTTTTATTAAATAAAAAAGAACGCATAGCGCGTCCTTTTTTTATATTGTAATACTAATTATTTATTTTAAAAGGTCGTGGATAAAAGTATACACATAATCTCCATGAACACCCGTAAAATAAGTATTCCACGTTTCTAATTTAACCTTATTCTCTTCACTCCTTGCATAACCAGCTTTAAACAACTCATCATCTTCATCAAACATTTTTTCTATATCTTCCAGTGAATCTAAGAAATAAGCCTCTATATATTCGGTTTTATCGGCTCCCCAAGCATGAACATAAGGAAAATACCCCTTAATATATTCGTTTTTTTGAGTGATTATTGTGTTACCTTCTAATCTTAAGTCCTCAAACTCTTTCATAGTCCCATCTTTTGGAAATGCCAAATAACTTTTTCGAACGTAAAGCACCATGTCTTTATTTGGTCTTTCAGTTAAAAACTTTGCCCCAAAAAGCGGACTATAAATCTCATCGGAATGTTGATTAGAATAGTATGAATTTAAATTTTGCAAAAATGCTTTTCTTTCAGCTTCATCTGGCCAAGCCTCTTTTTCAAGCTCAGCACTTCGTTCTACTTGCTTGTCTATATCTTCCCAAGAAGCGTAACTCATAGAACTTAAAACTTCAGTATTATCGGGCGTTAAGTTGTGTATATATGTTGAAGCACTCAAAATATATTCATTTTTCTTGATTACTTTGTCTAAGTATTCTTTTTCAGCAGCCTTCCATTCGGACATTTTAAAATCTTTTTTATCGAGATTCCAATGACTTTTAGTTACTGTAACATACTTTACTTCTTTTTTTTCTTGTGCTTGGAGAGTTGGTGCACAAAACAATAACAACACAACAATTGTAGCGAATAATTGATTCGTTTTTTTCATAATCTGTTAATTTTAAAGTTAATATAATGGTTAATTAATTACGACTTTAAGGCTTAGAAGCCTAGATAGATTATGCTAAAATTTTATTGCGAAGAGAGATATATATTCACACAAACATACAACAAAATAACTAAATCACAAATACATACATTTCAATCAAGCAACGAGTTTCGCACTTTTTTACTCATTCCTTTTAAGACCATATCGTAAGAATGATCGATAAGTTTATAGATAAATTCAGGAGATAATTCTCCTTCGTGCATATAAATAGTATTCCAATGTTTTTTGCTCATATGAAATCCTGGGCGTATACTTTCATATTCCGCGCGCAATTCTTGGGAGTATTCAGGATCTGCTTTTAAGTTTATGGATGCTTCGCCACGCTCCCATTTTGACAAGCCCGCCAAAACAAACATTTTTCCCAATACTTTAAACACCAAAGTATCTTTATCAAACGGAAAGTCTTCTGTAGTTCCTTTTTTGCTCAAGCAGTAGTTACGGAGTTGTTCAATATTCATTTTAATGGTTTTAAGTTGAAATTATTTCAAAATTCGCTCCATTACTTTTTCTGGACTCCTTAGCGTTGTAAACCCAAACTGTTTATACAAACCATGAGCATCGGCCGTCTTTAACATCCATACTTTACATGATTTTAATTCTTCGGCTTCATGTATACGTGCTATTAATGCTTTTGAATAGCCTTTTCCGCGATGTTCTTCAAGAATAAAAACATCCATTAAATAGGCGAAAACCGTATAATCTGTGGCTACTCTTGCAAAACCAATTTGCCTATCATCTAGATATACACCAAAACAAAAACAATGTTCTATTGTTTTTTTAACCTCAGCAACCGTTCTGCCTTTTGCCCAATAAGCGTTGGTGATAAACTGATGAATAACATCTATTTGAAGTTTACTTTTATCTGTTGAAATTTCAATCATGATGAAATCAATTTATTTAATCAACTTTGTCCCCTTTTCTTCAATTTTTAAAGCTGAATAATCCAATTTCCATCCAATAGTTTCAACTATAGTTTCCATAAGTAAAATGGTTTCTAAAGCTTCTTTTTGAGCTATTTCTATCAGTCCGCTTTGCGGTACTTTCTCTTGTATATGTAATTTGGCCTCTTGGTGTAAACCAGTTAAATCTGAAGCTTCAAAACGATTAAAAATGCCATCAGATTTATCGTAATAATTTAAGTTAGTTTCTATCGATAAAATTTCAGGTTGTGGAAAATGTTCTAAAACAATTTTTTTATTTTCAGTATCGGCCTTTAAATCAATTTTAGCCAAATCGTACCCCACATGGGCTTTAGCATTAATAATTACCAAAGCTTTTTTTCGGCTACTTACCAATTTCAAAAAACGTTCTTTCACATCTTCATAATGGTAAATTTCAGCAAAATCACCTTCAACAGTAATAAACTTGCACACTTTTTTAATTTTATCTAACAATAAAACCGACTGTGCGTTTACCAAACTTTTCTTTTTGATCGATTTGGTATAAGTTACCACGCCCATTGTTGTTAAAATGCCAATTATTATACCTAAAAATGCTTCCATTAATTCGTTTTTAGTTTTTTGAAATCAAGTTTTGTTCCAAAATTATTAAACTGGCTCCGCTTTATATAAAATAGGTTTACTTGGGCTTGCATCATTCTCAAAAGATGCTATTTGTAGGTTTAAAAAATACTCGCCATCTTCCACGCTATTATCTACATAAATAAATTCAGTTATTGTAGCGTCCATTCGTAATTTTCCGCTGGTATTCCAAAAGGCATTATGCGATAAAAGCTCGCCTTCATCCTTTTCCTTATCAACACTTGGCAAATCTACCAATAAATGTTTCACCCCCTTTTCACGCAAGTAAATAGCGGCTTCTTCTAATATATAAGTTGGGTTTGTGTTAGAATATTGACGCGATAATTTCCCTTTTGTATTTGGCAAAGTACGTATTATTACCGCATCACGTTTTTTATTCCCTAAAGCATATTGTAGTTGCTTTTTAGAAATTACAAAATCGTCATCTAAACGCTCTGGCGCTACAGTAATAACCTCTGCCAAAAAGAAAAACTGCTTTAAATTTTGGTTAATAGAATGTACCTTTTCGGTAATATGCCCAACGCATTCGGTATGCGTACCATGCGCATGCGGATTAAAATTGATGTTATTAAAATTAACAGCCGCACCTTCTTTCACACTTGCAATCCACTCGCCATCCACAGCAGGCTCAATTTTTGGGCCATCGATGTACCATGCATTTACGCTGTTACTAGAAGCCTGAATTGCGATTGAAATATCTATAGGCTTTTTTAAATCTATTTGAAGTTTTCTGGAATTATATTGAATTGTTGTTTGCATATCATCAAATATAGTTAAATCATAAATAATTCGGAAGCAATTCCGTCAACAAGAAACTTACCTTTTTGGGTTGTTTTCAAAATTTGGCTACTCGCGTTACTTTTTAAATCGGTATCCAATTTACTTTGAGACATTTGCTCTTTTTTATTAGAAATAACTAACAAGTCTTCTTTTATAAATTTATCTGAATATTTTTTTAAATGCTGAAGAAATACATCTCCAAATTCAGCCTGAACTCTGTTAAATGAAACACCCCAAATGGTTCTCAAACCCGTCATTACGTATTCATTAAATTGATCTTCTTTAGAAAGGGTTTCTACGGTTTTAGGTAATTCATTTTTTTGAATTGCCTGTATGTATTTTGTATTATTAGCCACATGCCAGCTACGTTCGTTTCCATAAAAAGAATGTGCCGACGGACCAATACCTAAGTACGGCTTACCTTGCCAATAACTGGTGTTGTGTTTAGAGAAGTAATTAGGTTTCCCAAAGTTTGAAATTTCATAATGAACAAAACCATTCGCTTCCGTTTTTTCAACCAAATGGTTAAAATGTTCTAAAGCTAAAGCCTCGTCTATTGGCGGGTAGCTTCCGTTTTTCACAAACGTATCTAAGCCCGTTTTTGGTTCTACCGTTAAAGCATAACTAGAAATATGATTAATACCGAAATTTAAAGCAATCTCTAAGTTTTCGTTCCATTTTTGTAAACTCATATTTGGAATTCCGTAAATTAAATCGATAGTAATATTATCGAAATACTTAGTTGCTTCTTCCAAACAACGCAAGGCTTCTTCTTTGTTGTGAGCACGATTCATACTTTTTAAATCGTCTTCGAAAAAAGATTGAATTCCAATGCTTAATCGATTTATTGGGCTTTTTGCTAATTGAAGAATAACTTCTGTTGATAAATCGTCCGGGTTAGCTTCCAAAGTTATTTCCGGATTGTCTACAACTTTGTAATTATTATAAACTGTATCTATTAAAAGCTGAATTTCTTCCGTAGATAATAAACTTGGTGTTCCTCCTCCAAAATAAATGGTTTCTACGGTAATCGCATCAAATTTGCTTGTTCTTAATTCTAACTCTTTTACTAAGCATTGAATTAATTCATTCTTCTTTTTTAATGATGTAGAAAAATGAAAATCGCAGTAAAAACAAGCCTGTTTACAAAACGGAATATGAATATAAATGGCGCCTGCCTTTTGTTCCGATGTCTCGGAATTGCCACTGTTTTGAGTTTTAGTTATTTCTAGCACTTATTTTTTTAAAGTTCGTTTAGTAACTCGGGTTGCATTCTGTTTTACAAAAGCATCCCAACCGGTGTAACTTTTACCTACTTCCACTCTACTCGAGTTATAAAAATGACAAACCGCCGCTGCCAATCCATCAGTAGAATCCAGATTTTTTGGTAGCGTTTTTAAACCTAGCACACTTTGCAACATTTTAGCAACTTGTTCCTTACTAGCGTTTCCATTCCCAGTAATGGCCATTTTTATTTTTTTAGGCAAATACTCCGTTATTGGTATTTCGCGACTTAAACCTGCAGCCATAGCTACACCTTGAGCTCGACCAAGCTTAAGCATACTTTGTACGTTTTTACCAAAAAATGGTGCTTCAATAGCAATTTCGTCTGGGTTATGCGTTTCTATAAGTTCTATAGTACGCTCAAAAATGAGTTTTAATTTTAAATAATGATCGCTATATTTTTTTAAATCCAACTCGTTTAATTGCAAAAACTCCATTTTTTTACCAACCACTTTTATAAGACCGAAACCCATAATGGTTGTACCCGGGTCGATACCTAAAATAATTCTCTCCTGCTTCATTCTTCGCAATATTGACAACCACTTAGCGAAATAGATGCACCAAGAGTTATAGTTAATAAATTCCCGTTAAACGCACCAAAACCATCATTTACTGGGTCAAAATCTTTCCTGAATCCTAAAATATAAGCCGTATCTAAATACAGTGATAATTTTTCTGAAACCGCATAATGAAACTCCAAACCTGCCATAGCGTTTAAATAGCTCGTTTTGTTTTCACCATAATCTCCCAATGGTTTTATCATGGAGATACCAGGACCTGCATGAGCAAATACGCCCAGATTGTTATATAAACCTAAAACGTTGGATGCATTGTAAACCAATTGCGCATTAACACGTGTGTAATTGGTTTTAAATTCTGGTGAGTTGTCTGCGCTAGAAAATCGGTTGTAACCCAAATCTAGCTTTAAACCAAATAAAGGCTTAAACATATATTGCAAGCCTAAATTAATAGTTGGAAAATTAACGCTGTTTGCTTCAAAATTAGTTACAAAACCTTTGCTCGACGGACTATTAACACCTAAGGCAAACTGTGCTTTAAACGTGCTAGTATCACTTTGAGAAAAGCCTAAATATGAAAACGAAACAAAAACTAAAGCGATTAGCTTTTGCTTATTTAATTTGAAAATAAGAGCCATGTTATAATATTAATTTAATTTGCACTTTATTCTTCCGGAAAAGTGGCTAAAAACGAATGCGATTTGCCAAACCTAAATGGAAGACTATTTTAATTGAATGCGACTTCACAAAACTAAACAATTCTTTTTTGTGCTCATTAAATTGAGCATAGTTGTTGTCGCTTTTTATTTTATCTATCAAAAATTAGCTTACAACAGTGAACTCAGTTTCTCTAATTTTATTTCATTTCTATCGGCAAAGGCTGTTTTTTCAATTAAAAACACTCTTATTCTATTGATTTTAAGCGGCTTTAATTGGTTTTTTGAAATAATAAAATGGCAAACTCTAATTTCAAACTTAAAAAAAACAAGTTTAAAGCAAGCACTAAAACAAACTTTAGGATCATTAACTGCATCGCTAATTACACCAAACCGTATTGGAGAATATGGAGCAAAAGCCATGTTTTACCCACCCAAATTACGCAAACGTGTTATGCTTACAAATTTAATAAGCAACCTACAACAAATGAGTGTTACCATCATTTTAGGTGCTATTGGTTTATTTGCTTTTATTAATACTTACAATTTAGAAGCAAATTATGGTCGTCTTATTGTAACTGTAGTGATTGGCATAATTACGGTTAGCCTTATTTTGTTAGGATTGGCACAATATGAAATCGGCATAAAATGGACTCCTTTACTAAAGCTAAAAGTATTCATTAAGAACTTTCCAGGAGAGAAAATACGTATTGGTTTTAGTCTTTCTCTTGTGAGATATGCAATTTTTTCATTTCAATTTTTCTATCTACTACAAATTTTTCAAATTGAAATTAGCTATCTAGATAGTATGATGGTTATTACAACCATGTATTTACTCGTGTCTATTATTCCTACAATTTTTATCTTTGATGTTGTGATTAAAGGTAGCGTAGCCGTATATTTGTTTGAATTTCTGGGCGTAAATGATTTGGTAATTCTAAGTGTGATCACCATTATGTGGATTCTCAACTTTGTATTACCAAGCCTTATTGGAAGCTATTTTGTAATCCAATTTAAAATGCCCAAACCCCAAACAAACTCATGATTTTATTAAGCATTTCTATAAGTTTAGTTTACCTCATTTTGATATGGAGGTTTGTTTATGGCTTTGGTAAAATTCCCGATTTTACTTTAAAGAACCTAGAACACACAACTAAATTCTCTGTTTTAATTCCTTTTAGGAATGAAGCCGAAAACCTGCCAAGATTACTAGAATCTATTGAAAACTTAAATTATCCAACTCATCTTTTTGAAATTATTTTTATTGACGATGAATCTACCGATGATTCTTCGGAAATAATAACATCTTTTTTTAAAAAGAAGAAACAGAATTTTAAAGTTATTCCCAACCACCGATTAACACATTCCCCAAAAAAGGATGCTATTACTACAGCTATAAACATAGCCGAACATGAATGGATTGTTACTACCGATGCCGATTGTTTTTTGCCAAAATATTGGTTAGATAGTTTTGATGAATTTATCCAAACCACAAATACAGCATGCATTGCGGCGCCAGTAACCTACAATCTTGAGAAATCTTTTTTAAACGGATTCCAAACTTTAGACATTTTAAGTTTACAAGGAGCAACTATTGGTGGCTTTGGTATTAAAAAACCCTTTTTATGCAATGGTGCCAATTTCGCCTACACAAAAGCCATCTTTCAAACAATAAATGGTTTTGAAGGTAATACAGATATTGCAAGTGGTGATGATGTTTTTATGCTAGAAAAAATTGCTAAAAATCGTGCCAACGAGCTTCATTATTTAAAATGCGAGCAAGCCATAGTTAAAACAAACGCCCAACCTACATGGGGTAGTTTAATAGAGCAACGCTTAAGATGGGCTTCTAAAACTAGTGCGTACAACAGTACTTTTGGAAAAATTACCGGCCTTATTGTTTTACTCATGAATGTTTTAACCATATCAGTAATTATACTTTTACTACTCGGATGCTTCCCTTTAAAAGCCTTGTTTTATGTTTTGGTTATTAAATTCAATATCGATTTTTATTTAATAAGTAAAACAGCTACTTTTTTCAATCAGAAAAAGGTTTTTGAAAGCTATATGCCTTCATTTTTTATCTATCCGTTTTTTAGCGTGTACGTTGCGTTCTTATCTATTTTTAAAACCTATAATTGGAAAGGCAGAACCTTTAAAAAATAAAGACTCCGTATTCTAGTTTGAAATTGGTTTGTAAACGTTTACTGAATATCTATAATAATTGGTAACTGAAATTCAGTTTTAACTTGTTGTCCACGTTTTGTTGCAGGAAAAACAGGAGGTAATTGTTCTAAGCTTTTATACAGCAGCTTTTCTATTTCTGGTATTTCACGGCGGGTTACAGAATCTATTTTAGCATTACTTAGCTTTAAATCGCCTGTTTCCGAAACTCGAAAACTTAAAATAATAGTATCGCTAACATCTTTAGTGACCACAATTTTTTCGCGTTGTAAAAACTCCCAAATATGCAGTGTTAAAACATTTTCAAAACAAGATTTTTTATCGGTTTTAGTTTCTACCGAATCGCATTCCGAAAAACTAGGATAAGCATCAACATCATTCCAATTAAAGGTTTGTAGTTCCTCTTTCAAAATGGCTTCTGATGATGTTTTTTTCACATTAAAATACTCGCAAGAGCAAAGCATTAAAACAGATAGAAAAACACAAATTTGTTTCATAGATTAAAACTAAAGCCGAAAAGTACGATTTTTTTGGTTTTTAAACTCTTTTTGTTCAAAATAAGGCACTTAATAGCGATGTATGGCGTTTTATTTCAAAAATTAGAGCAAAATAAAAACCGAAGCTCCCACTTCGGTTTTAAAAATAGTATTGATTTTATTTTTATTCCTGCACTTGAAAAACTATTGGTAATGAATAAGGTACATTTACCTTTTTACCTTTTTGTTCTCCGGGAATCATTTTAGGTAGTGTTTTTATAACTCGAATGGCCTCTTCAGATAATTCTGGATGCGGTGCTCTAGCTCTAACATCGACAACATCTCCTTCATTATTTATTTTGAAAATTACATTAATTCGCTGTCTACCTTTCAACCCTAAATCATCAGCTAAATCAGTATTAAAATTTTGAATAACTAATTGTTGAACTCCTTTGGACATACACGCTTTTCTATCAGCGTTAGACTCTAAATCTTCGCAACCTGGAAACATAGGTACTTGGTCGATAATTCCGAAAGGTATTTCAACATCCTTTAAAACATCAGCAAAAAACGGATCATTAAACCCATCATCACTAGTTAAAATTAATAAACCTTTTAAGGCTTTTGTTTCCGCTTCGCTAACTTCACCTTTAGCTTGAATTTGCTCAAAGACATAAGAAATTTTTTCGGTTAGTTTAGTTTCATCTTTATTTGCTATAAATTCTTGCACATCATTTACCAACGAGCTACTTAACCCAGAACCTTTAACAGTTTGAAGTAAAAGATCTAATCCTTTTTCTTCCTGATCACTAATATCACCTTGAATTTGTATTTGATATTTTACTTCGTTAACTGTTTTAACTAACTCTGTTTCTTGATTATTGTCAGGACTAATTAATTCGGGCACTTCTTTCTCTCCAATATTATCAGCACATGAGGTATAAACCAGCATACCGAAAACCATAGGAACTAACAGTGCATACTTAAATAAATAAACTTGTTTTGATTTTGATTTTTGTAACATAACGATTCGTTTTTTGATTAATGATTGATTAAAAAATGGATTGATGAATGATATTTTTTTGGTATCGAAAACTTGAGCCAATAAGCTTTGATAATAAATTGATTTCTCTTCTATTTTTACAGCTTCCGCATCGGCGATGAACTCGTGCAATTCTGTGATTCTACTTTGATAAATATAAATTAACGGATTGTACCAAAATAGAACGCGTAACAATTCAAAACACATTAAATCTAGACTATGCCAGTGTTTTACATGTATCTGTTCATGTTTTAAAATGATTTCTTTTTCTTCGCTACTAAGTCTTTCTCCTAAAAAAATGTATTTAAAAAATGAAAACGAAGCACTACTATTTAAAAGTTTAACTATAATAAATTGGTCTTTATACTCCTTAGGATTTGATTGAATTAGCCTTACAAGTTTACTCAGCTTATAGATAAACAATAATACGACTACTCCAACACCAACATAAAATATTAATTCTAAAACAGAAAAGCTAGAAGGTAAAATGGTTTGATTTATTTGTTCGGCTTTAACATTTGCTTGTGTTTGCCCCAAAATAACTGCAGGCAACCTAATGATATAATTTTCTGGAACAACATTTTTAAAACTTTCAATTTCCACGACAGGAATCACTAACGACATTAACGCCGTGACTATTAAATAAAACCTATTCCAATTAAAAAAGGTTTCTTTCTTTAAGAACACATCGTAAATGAGTAGAAAGAACACCTGAAAAGCAATGGTTTGAAT
The DNA here is from genome assembly GCF_900112395.1 of Algibacter lectus. Lineage (GTDB taxonomy): Bacteria > Bacteroidota > Bacteroidia > Flavobacteriales > Flavobacteriaceae > Algibacter > Algibacter lectus. The sequence continues at coordinate 4,235 of NZ_FOLN01000008.1, read as the reverse complement.
AATATAATGTATCATGATTTATCCTTTTTATTAATCTCGCTCAACACCGATTCTAACTCGTTTAAACTGATATCATTTTTCTTCATAAAGAAAGACACCATGCTTTTAAATGATCCTTGAAAATAATTATCGACTAACTTATTTATAGATTGATTACTATAATCCTGTTGTTGCATTAACGGAAAATACACATGGCCTTTTCCTGCTTTTTCATAATCTACAAAACCTTTACTTTCTAAAATACGCACAATAGTCGATACTGTATTATAAGCTGGTTTTGGCTCTGGAAACTCCTCTATTATTGCCTTTACGTTGGCTTTTTCTAATTGCCACAGTATTTGCATAATATCTTCTTCTGCCTTAGTAAGTTGCTTCATTTTTGATAAGAATTATTTATTCAACTAAAAACTTAGTTCAACAAATATAACTAAATATTTAGTTCAAACTAATTTTTTAGTTTAAAATGTAACATTTGGCATAATATTTCGTCTTATTACTAGAAAACATAACACTTTATATGGATATTATTTTAATTATTATTGCCACTCTTTTTATACTACTAGGTATTATTGGGAGCTTTTTACCTGTTTTACCTGGACCAATAACTAGTTGGTTTGGACTTTTAATAGCACATTTTACGGATGCTGTGCCCATGAATAAATCTTTTTTAATTACAACATTGCTTATCGCGATTGCCATTTGGGTGCTCGATTATATTATTCCAGCTATTGGCACAAAACGTTTTGGCGGAACTAAATATGGAGTAATAGGTACAACGGTAGGCCTTATTGTAGGTTTATTTGCTCCTATCCCGGGAGGAATTATTATTGGCCCTTTTTTTGGAGCTTTAATTGGAGAACTTATTAATAAAAATGATGCTAAAACCGCAACAAAAGCAGCCTTTGGATCGTTTATAGGTTTTTTAACCTCAACATTTATAAAGTTTGTTGTTGCTATTATTTATTTAGGTCTTTTTATTGGGATATTAATAGACTACGGAAGTGCTATTTTTGCCTACTAAACTATTAAACAGAAGAAACCCTGTGGGTCTCTCACCTCCACAGGGTTTATGTAAATTGCTATTATCAACAAAAAAATTGAGGGATTAATTAATTTTCGAAGTGTTGATGCATCAAAGATAAAAATATTTTTTCTTTTCAAACTGAGGGAAACCCGTAATGGATTTATAGACAAATACGACAAATGAAGTATAATGCTACTTTCGGGAATAAAAAAAATTTAAATTTTTACTAAAAAACTTATAAATTTAACACTTACGTAAGAAAAACTATACAAATCCTTTTTTCCTCGCTTCATTCAGTAAGGTCTCATCCTGACCATCTTGCACATCAAAAATGTCTCTTAATTGCCTTTTACGCTTTTCTACAGCACTTAAAGAGATGTCTAAATGTGATGCTAGGTTTTTAGTTTTTACACCTTGTGATAATAAATGAAGTATTTTTCTATTCTTATCATCAATAACAATATCACTAACAATAGATTTACGAATATGGTTATTAACCGTACCACTATAAAAAGGCGGATTATAAATTACAGCCTGAAAAGCACTAGCCAACTCACTCGATGTTAAATCACTTTTTATTAAAAACCCTTCTGGATCGATGGTTTTTATAATATTATGTATTCTAAAAGACTCATTAAACATGGTTAGAATAATAATTTTAGCTTTTGGTAATACTTTTCTAGCGTATTCGGCTAAGTCTTCTCCAGAACTCATAATACCATCTTTAGAAGGCGGTATACTAATGTCTACAAACAGTACATTATAGGGTGAGTTTTTCTCAACGGCCTGATCCATATACATAATGGCCTCATCACAATTATTTGCAATATCTATTTCTAATTCTTGATTTTCTTTTTTAGTAAAAAGCAATGTATTCTGATACCCTTCAATAATCATCGGGTGATCATCGATCATTAATATTTTTAATTTTTCAATCATTTTTCTTGGTTAGATCATTGGCACCTCAATCATTACAGTTGTTCCCTGGTTTTTAATTGAAGTTATTTTTAATATACCGTTAATTTCGTTAATCCTTGAGTTCATGTTTTTTAAACCAATTCCCGATCTTGCTTTCTCTACATCGTAACCTGAACCGTTGTCTATAATCGACAAGCAAATTACATCATTTTTTAATTCTAAACTAATATTTACATGTTCTGCATTGGCATGTTTGTAAATATTATGCAATGTTTCTTGTATAATTCTGTATATGTGTATTTTCTTTTTATTGTTCACATCGTCCCAACTTATGGACTCATCGTGCTTTAAATCATAACCTAAACCGTAAGCCAATGTTTGGGTTTCCACAAGTGTTTTAATAATATCTATAAATCCTGAACCGGAAACAAAATCTGTATTTAACTCGTGAGATACTTTTCTAATTTCTTCTTCAATGGTTTTTAACTCGGTTATATATAAATCTCTCGATTTAATGGCTTCTTCGCTATTATTTCTATTCAAACTATCTAAACTTAAACGAGTACCAAATAAGCGTCCCAAAACACCATCGTGGAGTTCTTGAGAAATACGTTTTTTTTCTAAATCTCGGGCTTCTTCTATACTTTCATTTTGAGAAAGCATGAGATTATAAATTTCTTCGTTTGTTTCTTGTTGTTTTTGAACAAATTTTAGTTCGATATTATTATTTCTCTGTGTTATTACGAGATATAATAAAAATGAAGATATTACAACAACTACCGATATAATAAAGAGCCACATACGCTCTTTAGTTAGTTGTATGTTTTCTTTTTCTTTCTGGCCTGTTTCAAAACGAATACGTGCGAATTTATTACGAATGGCACGTTCATTTTTTTGTAGACTATCGCTTAATTTAATATAAGCGTTAAAGTGCTCTACAGCTTTGTGATCTTCTTCTATTTTAGATAGCAATAGTAAAGATTTTAATAAATCGTCGGTATAGTATTTTTCTGAAATATTTTTTGCTCGGTAAGCATAATATCTAGCAGAATCAACATTTCTTTTATTATCAAAGTAATACTCTGCTAAATGTTGGTTTATAATTATGGAATAGTAATCGTCTTCACCGACACTATTACTAACTTTTAGGGCTTTGTGATATAGTCCTGGAAGTTCTCTTAAGTTACCAGAAAGAAATCGTGTATGCGCATAATTATCAAGCACTAATGAAAATATCCGTGGACGTTCTTTAACAAGATCCTTATTGGATAAAATTTCACTGTAATAATTTAAAGCTAGATTATACTGCTTATTCTTTTTATAAGTATTGGCTAAGTTGTTTTTAGAAGCATCAATACTGCTTTTAACATTTAACCTATATTTTAATTCAAGTGATTTTTTATTATATTCTATTGATTCATCAAATTCATCCAGTTCTTTAAAAACAATACCTAAATTATTATAAATATAAGACTTGGTTTCTACAACCGATCTAGTTTCATAAAGAGGTTCTAACAAAGCTATAGCTTCAAAACTAGCAACCTCACTACCTATAAAGTCTTTTTCATTTTTTAATATAACAGCAACACCATAAATAGTACGCGCTAATTTTAAATTATCACCTAAGTTCCGATATATCTTTTCAGCTTTTTGGTAGTAAAAGTATGCACTATCGGCATAGGTAGTACTCTTTCTAAATGTCTGAGCTATTAAATAATCGGTATCCGCAATTAAAGAAGAATCCTGTTCTTTAATGTTAAACATGGTTTTCTTTAACGAATCTATTTCTAAAAATGCATCTTCCTGCTGGCAAAAGGAAAAATTACAGATAAATAATATTATAAATATACTGAGTCTCAACAATAATGCATTTTATGATTACTTCAAATGTATTATTATTTTCTTAGTTGATTAAATTTTTAACTAGTTATTCGTCGATGTCACCACCTGTAAATTCGTCAATATCTCCGCCTGTATCGTTTACTTCCGTTTGGTCTCCTGCTAATAAGCTGTCATCGTTTAAATCTTGCTCTGTGCATGATGTGAATACGGTTACTAATAATGCTAATAAGAATGTGATTTTTAATGCTTTCATTTTATATATGTTTTTAAGGTGAATTTTTTATTTGTTAATAATGTTCTACTCGTCGATGTCACCACCTGTAAATTCATCAATATCTCCGCCTGTATCGTTTACTTCCGTTTGGTCTCCTGCTAATAAGCTGTCATCGTTTAAATCTTGCTCTGTGCATGATGTGAATACTGCTACTAATAATGCTAATAAGAATGTGAT
>NZ_FOLN01000002.1 GCF_900112395.1 Algibacter lectus | reverse complement strand
TAGTAAAAGATTCTTCATTACATCCTGTAGCATCACCTACGGTGTTGTAAGGTGTAATAGTGACAAATATTGTGGACGTTTCAGGTAAATCTGAAGTTAAGTTATAAGTAGTGTTGTTTCCAACATCTTCATTGTTTACAATATCGGTAGCGCCAGCACTTGTTCCTACGGAAATTCTATATCCTGTGGCGTTGGTTGCGGTATCCCAGGTTAAATTTGTTGTAACGTCTACATCGGTTGCATTGTTTAAGGGAGTAGATAGTGTTGTGCAACTTGGTGGATCTGATGCTGAAAAAGCACCTGTTCTAAAGCTTTCTTCATCACAACCTGTAGCATCGCCAACTTCATTATATGGTGTTATTGAAACAAAAATTAATCTATTAGGAGGTAAGTCATCCGGAAGATCATAAGTTGTAAAATTGCCCACATCAATATTGTTCAGAATTTCAATACCACCTCCTGTAGTTCCTACGGTAAGTAAATATCCTGTAGTGTTTGGTGCGGCATTCCAGCTAATATTAGTATCTGTTGATACATTTGTATCTCCATTTAAAGGAAGCGTTAAAGTAGTACATGCGGGAGCAACAGGAATAATTTCTGTCGTGAAACTTTCTTCAGTACAAGTTATTGCATCTCCAGTGCTATTATAAGGCGTTATACTAACATAAATGATTGTGTTTTCCGGAAGATCTGTTGGTAAATCATAAACGGTTACATTGTTTACATCTATATCATTTAGTAAATCGGTAGCTCCTGAATTTGTTCCTGCAGTAATGCGGTAGCCGTCTGCATTTGCAATTGGAATCCATTCTAAATTAGTTTCAACAGACACATCTATACTACCATTTGTTGGTAATGTTAGGTTGGTACACTCAGGAACTGTTGGTACACTATTGTTGGTAATAGTGAAACTTTCTGTAATACAGCCAGTAGGTTCTCCTTCGTCATTAAAAGGTGTAATTGTAACTTCTACAGATTCACCTCCTAAAAAATCTGATGTAAATTGAAAGGAAGGATCGGTAACTGATTCATTGTTTACTAGTACAATATTTCCAGGTTGTGTTGTAACAGTTAGTCTATATCCTCGAGCATAAAGCGCAGGTTCCCAACTTAAATTGGTGTTAACAGGTACGTCTGTATCTCCATTAGTAGGAGAAATTAATTGTGTGCAAACCGGAATAGGACAATCTAGAATATCGCCTGTAAACGACCAACCGTAAGTATCTATCATAGATTGTCTTTCTTCTAAAGCATCACAATACAGTAATCCTTGAGCACCTAGATTTATACCCGGCGTTAAGGTTTGCTTAGACCAAGCTACTAATGTAGCATCGTAGTTTTCTCTTGTTAGTGCGGTATTATCTAGCATGTATTGCATGTTGGTAACTCGACTAACATCCCACTCTGTAAATTCTTGATTTAAGGCGGTAGCGTTACTAAACATATAGCGCATATTAGTTGCTCCAATATCCCAACGGTCTAAAGTTTGATTGAAGGCTAATGCGTTTCTAAACATACCACTCATGTTTAAAACATTAGTAATTCGCCAACTATTTATAGTTTGATTAAAACTGGTTGCGTTATAAAACATGTTTTCCATGGTAGTAACGGCTCTTACGTTCCATCCATCAATGGTTTCGTTAAAAGCAGAGGCTCCACTAAACATATCTTCCATAGTAGTTACAGAGGCTACGTTCCATGAATTCATGGTTTGGTTATAGCTTGTAGCGTTTTTAAACATGGCTTCCATAGTGTTTACAAAAGAAACATTCCAGTTGTCTATGTTTTGATTGAAATCTGCTGCGCCACTAAACATTTCAGAAGTCGTTAAAACTTCACCTGTATCCCAATTATCCAAAGCTTGATTGAAAACTAAAGCGTTTTTAAACATGCTCTCCATGTTGGTTACAGAGGCTACATTCCATGAATTTATCCGTAGGTTAAAAGCATGGGCATCTTCAAACATAGAAGGCATTAGAGTTACAGAACTTACATCCCAATTATTTAAATCTTGATTAAAGGCTAAGGCATTTTCAAACATCGACGTCATATTAGCCACAGCACTAACATCCCAAGTATTTATAGGTTGATTAAAGGTTTCTGCATTTTCGAACATGGAAGACATGTTTACCACAGAATTTACATCCCAATTATCTAAAGGTTCATTAAACATTTCGGCAGATTGAAACATAGATGCCATATTGATAACATTAGTAACGTTCCAGGTATTAATATTTTGGTTGAAAAGGTCTGCACTATTAAACATAGACTGCATATTGGTAACCGAGGAAACATTCCAATTATCTAATGGCTCATTAAATGTGGATGCTCTATTAAACATGGAGCTCATGTTTGTTACGGCACTTACGTTCCAATTATTTATATTTTGGTTGAATGCTGAAGCAGAATTGAACATAGAATTCATATCGGTTACTGCAGCAACATTCCAATTACTTATTGGTTGATTAAAAGCTGAAGCTGAATTAAACATGGCTTCCATATTGGTTACAGACGTGACATCCCAAGTATCTAGAGGTTGATTGAAAAGAGTAGCTCTATTGAACATTTTTTCCATGGTTGTAACCGCCGCAACATTCCAAGAATTGATGTCTTGGTTAAAAACAGAAGCCGTTTCGAACATTCTAGACATATTGGTAACACTACTTGTAATCCAATTGTTTAATGGTTGATCGAATGTTGTAGCAGACAAAAACATAAGTTGCATATTGGTAACATTGGAAACATCCCAACTATTTAAAGGTTGGTTAAAAGCCGATGCTCCGGCGAACATAATCCCCATATCTGTAACGTTGCTAACATCCCAATTATCAATATCGCCATTAAAAAGTTTGGCTTGATAAAACATTTGATACATATTGGTTACCTGAGACAAATCTGGGACATCGGTAGCATTATACTCCATGTTTTCGCAATTATAGAATGCGTTTCTCATGGATTTCCAAGGCTGAGTTCCCCATTGGTCTACAGATATTAGTTTTACATTATCTGAAAAATAAGAATAATAATGCGCAGGGTATTCACCAATAATGGTTACCGTATAAACGCCTGGCGAAAGATAGGTATGCGTGATGTCTCCGGTAACGTCGTTATTAAATTGATCGTCTCCCCAATCTATAGAATAGTTGTAGGTTAAATAATCTGGATACCCAGAATTGGTTTCTATTTCAAGCTGGTTTGCTGCAGAGGTATAGCTTTCTGTTAAGCTAGTATCAAATGTGAGTTTAAAAGCAGTTGTGTCATTTACCCAACTAGGTATAACGCTAAAACTTTCTTCGGTACAACCTACGGCATCACCATCGGTATTATTGTACGGTACAATGGTTACAAAAACGGTATCGCCAGGTGTTAAGTCTGATGTGAAATCCAAACCAACAACATTACCAACATCTTTATCGGTTTCTGTAAATGTAGTAGCACCACCATTTTCTATTCTATAGCTCACTTTATAACCAGTAGCTCCGGGTACAGCTTCCCAAATTAAATTAGCGTTCGAAGGCACGTTAACATCTCCATTTACCGGAGAAACTAAAGATGTACAAAGTACAAACGAACAGTTAATAATATCTCCATCGATACTCCAGCCAGAGTTATCTATAAGATTTTGACGCTGATCTCTACTATCGCAATAATTGAGGCCGCTAGCACCTAGAGTTACGTTGTTTTTAACCGTTTGTGCTTCCCAACCTATAAGTGTATTATCATAATTGGTTTGCGAAAGTCCAGAACCAGATAGCATAATGCTCATGTTAGTAACATTACTTACGTTCCATGAACCTAAATCTTGATTAAAGGTACTAGTATTTCTAAACATGCTAGACATATTAGTGACAGCGCCAGTATCCCAACTATTTAAGGGTTGGTTAAAAACGGTTGTTACATTATAAGAACTAAACATACTAGACATGTTGGTTACCGCAGCGGTATCCCAAGTGCTTAATGTTTGGTTAAAAGCTAAAGCCGAATTAAACATGGAACTCATATTGGTTACTTTGCTAACGTTCCATATATCGATAGGTTGATTAAAGTCGTCAGTTTCTTGAAACATTGAGCTCATATCTGTAACATTACTAACATCCCAACCGGTAATATCTTGATTGAATACTTTGGTGTTTTCAAACATCCCTTTCATATTAGTAACATTACTAACATCCCAATTATCTAAAGGCTGATTAAAAAAAGCATTATCTCTAAACATGTATGTCATTTCTGTTACGTTACTAACGTCCCAGTTATTTAAAGGTTGATTAAATATACCGCTCCAAATCCAACCATCAAACATGCTAGTCATATTGGTTACCTTACTAACATCCCAATTATTTAAAGGTTGATTAAATGTTCTGTGTCTATAGAACATAGAACTCATGTTTGTTACATTACTAACATCCCAGTTTTCTATAGGTTGGTTAAATTCCGATTGTCCAAACATTCTAGACATGTCTGTTACATTACTAACATTCCAGCTAGAAAGTGAAAGGTTAAAATCTGAAGAATAAAACATACCAGACATATCGGTAACCGTATCAACTACCCAGCTATTTAAAGGCGCATTAAAGCTATTTGCACTATAAAACATGTTTGCCATTGTTGTCACTCTGCTAACATCCCAATTATTTATGTTTTGGTTAAATCTAGATGCAGAATGAAACATGTCGGCCATGTTTGTTACCTGTGCTGTATTCCAATTATCTAATGGCTCATTAAAAGTTCTAGCGAGATAAAATGTTTCAGACATATCGGTTACATTACCGGTGTTCCATAAATCTAGAGGTCTGTTAAAAATTACTGCACCATAGAATAATCCTGATAAATCTGTAATAGTATTTGTGTTCCAATTATTAATAATGCCATTAAAAGATTCAGCATTTTTAAACATGTTCCTTAGAGTGGTCACTTGCGATAAATCTGGAGAATCTATGGCGTCAAAATTTAAGTTTTCACAACCATAAAAAGCATTTTCCATAGTTTGCCACTCAATAGTGCCCCAGGATAAGATTTCTATTATTTTTATTTTATCGCCCGAGTTATTAAAATAAATAGAAGGAAAGTCTCCACTTATTTTAATAGTATATGTGTTTGGAGCTGTGTAGGTATGTGTAATATCACCAGTAACGGCGGAGTCTGTTTGTCCGTCTCCCCAATCTATGGTGTAATTATAAGTGTAACTAGGATTAGTAGGTATGGAAATTTCATTATCGGCAGAAGATCCAGATTCAGTATTTGCTGTATTCCAAATGGAGGTAAATTCTGTTTGCGAAAAGACAGAGATATTCCATAATAAAAGGAGTAGGGTAATTAAATATTTCATGTTAGGGAGTTATAGCTATATGAAGCAAAAATAAGATTTAAATTTTAATTCGACTTTTAATGGGTAATTTTGAACCATATGACGATTTTTTACTCTACACTCAATCAAAAGTTAGTTTCACTCATCGTCATTTTTCTAAGTGCTGTAATAAGCATAGTTTTATCTAGAACCTAAAATTCATTACTTATTATGAAACAGTACTACTTCCAATTATTATGTCTTTTTTTGAGTGTAAGCTTGTATGCTCAAAACATTCCAGAAGTTAAATTAAAAGATAACTCTACATTAAAACTTGTTAATTTAAATGTTGAGGTTAACATTACAGGTAATGTGGCTTTAACCACTTATAAAATGAAATTTTATAATGGCTCAAATACTGTATTAGAAGGCGAGTTGGCGTTTCCTTTAGGTCAAGGACAATCGGTTACAGATTTCGCTATGGATGTTAATGGAAGCATGAGGCATGCTGCTATTGTAGAAAAAGAATTAGGACGCGTAGCTTACGAAAGCACAATAAGAAAAACCATAGATCCGGGTTTGTTAGAGATGACAAAAGGGAACAACTATAAAGCTAGAGTTTACCCAATTCCAGCTAGAGGTTATAAAGAGATAGAAATAACTTACGAGCAAACACTTGTTGCCAATAACCAAAAGCACAGCTACCAAATACCTTTAAATTTTGAAAATAAGTTATCTCATTTTTCTATAGAAATAAATGCCTTCGGAAAGAAAAATATTCAAATTACAGATACTTCTATCTATAATAATTTGAAGTTTAAAAATGCATTAGGAGTTAAAAAAGCGCATTTTAAAGCTGAAAATTTTATTCCTAGAAACACCATTACTTTAGAAATGAGGTTGGAAGATGAAGCCAACTTAACCACTTACAATGATTATTTTAATTTTTATAAATCTTTTAAACCAAAATCACGATTAAAATCGAAACCAAAGGCTATTACTGTTTTTTGGGATGCATCATATTCTATGGAACGCAGAAAACTAGATAAAGAATTTGAGTTGTTAGATGCCTATTTACAATATCTAGAAAATGTTAAATTGAATGTGGTTGTGTTTAATAATAAAATTAGAAGTAATACTACATATAATATAAAAAACGGAAATTGGAACGCGGTTAAAAAAGCCCTCGAAAATGTAGTTTACGATGGTGGCACATCTTACATTGATTTAGGAAATTATATTACTGAAACCAATTTACTCTTTACAGATGGTATGTTTAATTTAGGCGATTTTAAGCCAACAAATCATGGTGCTATTTATGCTATTAATTCTTTAACATCAGCAAACCATAACAGGCTTTCTCAGTTGGCGCATACAAGTCAAGCAAATTATGTAAACCTATCTAACGTTGAGGTGAAACAAGCTATAAAAACTATTACAAGAGAGAATTATAAGTTTTTAGGAGTTGCTGAAAATGATAAGATATATGAAGTCTATCCGTTAAAAAACACTATTGTAAATGAAGATTTTTCGTTATCGGGAAAGTTTAAAGCCAATACAACCATAGAATTGTTATTCGGCCATAACAATGATGTAATAGATAGGGTAAAGGTTAATCTAGAAAATCTAGAAAATAGTCCAATTGTAAAACGTTTGTGGGCAAAGCAAAAGCTGAATTATTTAAAAGGAAATTCCGAAGAAAATAAAGATAAAATTATTCAATTAGCATTAAAAAAACATTTGATTACAGCATATACCTCTATGATAATTTTAGATCGTGTTGAAGATTATGCACGTTATAAAATTGAACCTCCAACAGAATTGAAAGCAAGATATAAAGAGCTTATAAAACAAGAAGAAGCCAACGAAGCATATAGATTAAAACAAGTAGAAAGTAGAAAACATGATTTGCTTTCGGAATACAAAGATTTAATGAGATGGTACAGTAAAGATTTTTCTAAAAATATAAAAGATTTTAAAAAACCTAGACAAGAGCGAACAGAAACGAATACAACACCGTCACAGCATAATGGAGCACCTGGTGTAAATTCAAATACATCAAATTCAGGTTTTACGCGAGTTATAGATTCTACTAAAAGGATAATTAGTGGTTATGTTACGAGTATTGGCGGAGAACCGCTTCCTGGTGTAAATATTTATGTGAAAAATGATGTTTTTGCTGCTGTTACAGATTTTGATGGTAAGTATATGATTAATGCAGAGTTCGGATCAATTTTGGTCTACTCTTACATTGGCTTTTTAACTGAAGAAGTAACTCTTGGTTCAAATTTTGTTGTTAATGTAGCTTTAAAAGAAGATACGTCGTCTTTAGATGAAGTTGTTGTGGTTGGTTATGGCGTGCAAAAAAGAACTCATGTTACTGGCGCTGTTACAGCAGTTTCTTCGGAAAGTATAGAAAACGAAAATATAGTAGTTGAAGCTTTGCAAGGGCGTGTTGTGGGATTAAATATGGAGTCAAAACGAGCACCGAACAATACAGATGATGCTTCAATTCGTGTTCATGGATTAAATTTGAATGATAGTGAGAATGCACCATTATATGTTGTTGATGGTATCGTGTATTCAGAGGAAGATTTTAAAGATATTTCGGCAAAAAACATTGATAATATTAGAGTTTTAAAAGATGGAGCAGGGAGTTCTATTTATGGAAGTAGAGCTTCAAATGGTGTTATTCTCATTTCAACTAAAAGCGGAATACTGGAAAACAAAGAAAAAATTGAAGCATTAAATAGAAAGATTGACGAAGAAATTGTTTTCAAGCCCTGGTCGCCTAAAGCAGAGTACTTGGTAAACTTATCTAAATCTGAAACTCCGGAAATAGCTTATAATGCGTATTTAAAATTACGAGAAACGTATAAAAACACACCAACATTTTTTATGGATATCGCAGAGTATTTCGATTCTATTAATCAAAGGGAATTAGCGGTGCAGATTGTAACTAATTTAATTGAAATAGATTTAGATAACCATGAACTTAGTAGAGCCTTAGCCTATAAATTGCAGTATTTTAAAGAAGACGCTTTAGCGGTTTATGTTTTTCAAGAGATTTTGAAATTAAGACCAGAAGAACCTCATTCTTATCGCGATTTAGCATTAGCTTATGAAGCCGTAGGTGAATATCAAAAAGCCTTTGACATCTTATTTAGAATTGTAAAGGGCGAATTACTAGAAAAAGATGAAGATGAACGTTTTTATGGTATTGAGCACATTGCCTATGTAGAAGCGTGCCACTTGGCGTCGCAACATGAAGACGAGATAACATTAACTGAAAATCAAAGAAAGTTACTTAAAACATTTGATGTAGATATTAGAGTTGTGATAGATTGGAACCATAATGATACAGATTTAGATCTTTGGGTTGAAAATCCTAACGACGAAAAAGTACTCTACAGTAATAAGACCTCTAAAGATGGCGGGCGACTTTCTGAAGATATAACTGAAGGTTATGGTCCAGAAGAATTCATGATTAAAAAAGCTTCGAAAGGAGATTATGAAATTCTTGTAGATTATTATGCCGATCAGGTTCAAAAAATATCTGGACCAACAACTTTAAAGGTGACCATATTTACTAATTATGGAAGAAAAAATGAAAAGAAGGAAATTAGAATATTGCGCTTAAATAAAAAAGAAGATGAAATTGAAGTAGGCACCGTAAGTATGTAATAGAAAACATATTTTGAATTAGACAAAAAACTCTCAGGTTACTAATTAGCCTGAGAGTTTTTTATTTTATAAGAAGATTGAATCCTTAAACCTGTAAAATCCCTAAATTGAATGGCTTCTCAATAGGAGCGTGGTTAGCAGCCTCAATACCCATACTAATCCAGGTTCTTGTATCTAGTGGGTTTATAATAGCATCGGTCCAAATACGGGCAGCCGCATAGTATGGAGATACTTGACTATCATATCTATCTTTAATTTTATTAAAAAGTTCAGCTTCTTTTTCTGGAGTAATTTCTTCTCCTTTTTTAAGTAAAGATGCTTTTTCTATTTGAAGTAATACTTTTGCAGCAGAGTTTCCGCTCATAACCGCAAGTTCAGCACTTGGCCAAGCTACAATTAATCTTGGGTCGTAGGCTTTTCCACACATGGCATAATTTCCGGCACCGTAACTATTTCCTATAATAATAGTAAATTTTGGCACCACAGAATTACTTACTGCATTTACCATTTTTGCACCATCTTTTATAATACCGCCATGCTCACTTTTACTACCTACCATAAAGCCAGTAACATCTTGTAAAAATACTAACGGAATTTTCTTTTGGTTACAATTGGCAATAAAACGTGTGGCTTTATCGGCGCTATCATTATAAATAACACCACCAAATTGCATTTCTCCACTAGCAGTTTTAACCAATTTACGTTGGTTGGCAACAATGCCAACAGCCCAACCATCAATACGCGCGTAAGCTGTAATTATGGTTTGTCCGTAACCAGCTTTATATTCATCAAACTCCGAGTTATCGACTACGCGCTTAATAATTTCGTACATATCATATTGATCGGCACGACTTTTAGGCAAGATTCCGTAAATATCTTCAGGGTTTTCTTTTGGTTTTTTAGCTTCACTACGGTTGTATCCCGCTTTATCAAAATCACCAATTTTATCAATAATATTTTTAATAGTATTTAAAGCATCGGCATCATCTTTAGCTTTATAATCGGTAACACCCGATATTTCGCAATGTGTTGTCGCGCCGCCTAAAGTTTCATTATCTATACTTTCACCAATGGCAGCTTTTACTAAGTAACTCCCAGCTAAAAATATACTACCTGTTTTGTCTACAATTAAAGCTTCATCGCTCATAATTGGTAAATAAGCACCACCAGCAACACAACTTCCCATAACGGCCGCAATTTGAGTAATACCCATACTACTCATTATAGCGTTATTTCTAAAAATGCGTCCAAAATGTTCTTTATCTGGGAAAATTTCGTCTTGTAAAGGCAAATACACACCGGCAGAATCTACAAGATAGATAATAGGCAGTCTATTTTCTATAGCAATTTCTTGGGCACGCAAGTTTTTCTTCCCAGTAATGGGGAACCAAGCTCCAGCTTTTACAGTAGCATCATTAGCAACCACAATACATTGTTTACCTTTTACATAACCCATTTTTACAACCACACCACCAGAAGGGCATCCGCCATGTTCGGCGTACATATCTTCACCGGCAAAGGCGGCAATTTCAATAGATTTCTTTTTTGGATCTAATAAAAAGTCAATACGCTCTCTAGCCGTCATTTTACCTTTACTATGCAGTTTCTCGATACGACTTTTTCCGCCACCGAGTTTTACTTTAACAAGGCGTTTTTTTAATTCGGAAAGTAAGAGTTTATTATGATCTTCGTTTTTATTGAAGTTAATGTCCATGGTCGAAATTTTATTTGCACGAATTTACAAAACCCGTAATCAATTTTAAAGCGAATGTTTTGTTAAAATATATTACATGGAAATATATTCCTTGGAATATAAATTTATTTTGATTAGTTTTGTACTCTAATATTGAAATAAAAATAAGATGAAAAGAGATAAAATTATATTTTATATCGCAACAGGTTTATTATCTGTAATTGTATTGTTTTCGGTTTACATGTATGTTTTTAAACATGAAGCTATTGTTGGCGCATTTACTAGTTTAGGTTACCCGCCGTATTTAATTTATCCGTATGCAGGTTTAAAATTACTTGGTTTATTTGCAGTATGGAATCCTAACTTTAAGGCATTAAAAGAGTGGGCTTATTCAGGTTTCTTTTTTGCTTTCGTTTTAGCTTTTTTTGCGCATATAATGGTGAATGATGGCGGACACATGACAGCAGCACTAGCGTTAGTGTTTTTAATAGTATCGTATATTTTTAATAAAAGAATAAATAAATAATTATGAAAAAAATTATAGCATTTGCAGGAAGTAATAGTAAACAATCTATTAACAAGCAGTTAGCAACTTACGCAGCGAGTTTGGTTGAAAATGTAGAAACTACTGTGTTAGATTTAAACGATTTTGATTTACCACTTTATGGTATGGATCATGAAAATGAACATGGCATTCCAAAAGATGCACATCGGTTTTTAGAAATGCTTAAAAGCACAGATGGCATTATATTATCGTTAGCAGAACATAATGGGGCGTATTCTGTGGTTTTTAAAAACTTGTTTGATTGGATGTCTAGAATTGAAGGTAAATTATTTTTCAAAAAACCAATGTTACTTATGGCAACATCACCAGGTGGGCGAGGGGGTTTATCTGTTTTAGAGATTGCTAAAGGCCGTTTTCCTTTTCATGATGGAAACATTGTAGAGAGTTTTTCACTTCCTTTTTTCGGTGAAAATTTTAAGGAAAATAAAATAGTAGACAACGCACTAGATGCTCAGTTAAAAGAAGCAGTTAATAAACTTCAAAATAGTCTATAATTGTGGGCGATATAAGTAAAGATATCAATTCGAAATTCCCCAGCAATAGGGTAAAAGCGATGCTTAACGTTCTTTACACAGCTAATTGGATTGCGAGTTACCAAACTGAGTTTTTTAAACCCTTTGGTATTTCTGCACAACAATTCAATATTTTAAGAATTTTAAATGGTGCCAAAGAGCCGTTAAGTGTGCAAGTGATAAAAGATAGGATGGTAGAGCGTGCACCTAATGCAACACGATTAATGGATAAATTGTATGCCAAAGATTATATAGAACGTTTGCCTTCTAAGGAAGATAGGCGTGTGGTTAATATAGAAATCACCAAAAAAGGCATTGATTTATTAGAATCTATACCAAATACATTGAATTCTGATTTGTTTAAAAATTTAAATGAAGAAGAAGCAGGACAATTAAGCGATTTGCTTGATAAAATGAGATAATAATACAGCTTTTTAACTTTAAATAGTTTTTGAAATTTTAAGCTGAGGTTTTAATAAAAACGTATAATACTATGAAAACAATAATTCATACAGCAGATAGTAGAGGGTTTGCTAATCATGGATGGTTGCAGGCCAATCATTCTTTTAGTTTTGCTAATTTTCATAATCCAGAAAAAGTAAATTTTGGAGCTTTACGTGTTTTAAATGATGATGTTATAGCTCCTAAAATGGGCTTTGGCACGCATCCGCATGATAATATGGAAATTATTACTATTCCGTTAAAAGGCGTGCTAAAACATCGCGATTCTATGCACGATGCATGGCAGGCGGTTTTACCTGGTGAAGTTCAAATTATGTCGGCCGGAACAGGTTTAGAACATTCTGAAATTAATGGTTCGGTAGACGATCATTTATCTTTATTTCAAATTTGGGTCATACCAAATAAGGAAAACGTAACGCCTAGATATGATCAAAAAATGTTCAATGTAGATGAAAGGAAAAACAAACTTCAAATCTTGGTAACCTCAATAGATGAAGTCCATGATGAAAGTTTAAAAATTCATCAAGATGCGGTAATTTCTCGAATAGATTTGGATAAAGACAACACCTTCAGTTATAATTTGAAATCTGACAATCATGGTGTTTATGTCATGACGATTTCTGGAGAAGTAATCATCAATAATTCAATTTTAAACTCTAGGGATGCCATAGGTGTTTCAGAAACAAATACATTTGAAATTCACTCAAAAGAAGATGCTAGTTTACTTTTTATAGAAGTACCGATGTTGTTCTAAAACTTTGAAAATTAAGATATAAAAAAAGACTGTTTAAATTAAATTTAGACAGTCTTTTTCATTTTGAAAATATTTTAAATTGCTATTAAGAGTAGCACGCTTTCATTTTATTTTTCCGCTTAAAGCGATAATTTCTATATAGAATAATTCCGAAGGCAATAAAAACACCAAAAGCCGCCATACCTGCGCCAACCCAATCGGCCGATGTATAACCATAACCCATTGCAATTGGTAAGCCCGCAAAGTAAGCACCAGCTGCATTACCAACATTAAAGGCGCTTTGGTTTAGTGAAGAGCCTAAAGTTTCGGCGCCTTTAGAAGCATTTATAATGGCTAGCGAAATTGGAGTTGATAAGCAAAATGTTACCATGCCAATTACAAATGTCATCACTAAAACCATAACTTTATCGGAAGCTAAATAGGTGTTTAATACTAAACAAACAGCCATAAATACAAGTGTGATTAATACCGCCATTATAGGTTGGAGTTTTTCGGCAAGTTTGGCACCTATAACGTTACCGATAACCATACCTAAGCCAGCAAGAATCATGGCATAAGACACCACTTGTTTATCATGCCCTGCAACGTCGGTAATTAATGGAGCAATATAGCTGTACCAAGCAAAGAAGCCTCCAGTACCTATGGTTGTTAGTAATATAATAAGCCATAGTTCTAAACGCTTAAAGATTTTAAACTCTTTAATAAAACTATTTTCTGAAGATTGTTTTAAAGTAGGCATCCAAAATTTAACTGCTAAAACAGCCAAAACACCAACAATACCAACCATTAAAAAAGAAACATTCCAGTTAAAATGCTTACCTAAATACGTTCCTAACGGAACTCCTAATAAGTTCGCAAAGGTTAAACCACTAAACATTATGGCGATGCCTTGTGCTTCCTTTCCTTTTTTAGATAATTTCCCGGCAACTACAGCTCCAATTCCAAAGAATGCACCATGTGGTAAGCCTGATAAAAAACGTAAGACTATAAAAGAATTATATCCAGTTGCGAAAGATGATAAGGTGTTAAATGCTGTAAACCATAGCATTAAAAGCAATAGCACTTTGTGTGCCGGCCATTTGCTACCTAAACCGGTAAGTGTTGGCGCACCAACAACTACACCTAAAGCATAAGCCGAAATAAAATGTCCGGCCATAGGGATACTAATATCAAAAGAGGTTGCTATATCGGGTAATATACCCATAATTACAAATTCGGTAAGGCCAATTCCGAATCCGCCAATAGCTAAAGAAAGTAGGGCTTTGTTCATTCAATTAGATTTTAATCAACTGCAAAAATAGGAGTTACAAGCGGTGTTGATTATGGTTTTATTATTAAATAAAAGTTAATTGAGAAGTGTTTAATATAATTGGTGAAAAGTGATTAAAAGAATAAGAAAGGCGTTCGTGTTTTGCTTTATTCTTATATTTCTAATTCATACATGAATAAGTAATCTTTAAAAAATATAATGAATAGAACTTTAGTTTTACTGGTAAAAATCCGATATTTGCCTTTAGACTAACCATCAATACAAGAGAAAGAATATGGCAATGAATAAAAACACGGTTTTAGCTTGGGCTACAATCATAATGATTTTCGTAGGATTAGGTTTAATAGCATTAGGCGCTTTTCGATATGATGATGTTGCTGGCTGGGGTTTTGCAGCTGTAGGTTTCGGCTTTTTTGCTGTGGCTTGGGTGTTTAACGCGCTAAAAGGACGTGTTTAAATTTAGAATTTAAACACAATAATTAAAATCTTAAACCATTTTAAATAGATAATTACAAAAAATGAGTGACGATAAAAAAATAATATTTTCAATGTCTGGTTTAACCAAGACATTTCCGGGTGCAAATACACCTGTATTAAAAAACATTTATTTAAGTTTCTTTTACGGAGCTAAAATTGGAATTTTAGGTCTTAACGGATCGGGGAAATCGACTTTGTTAAAAATTATCGCCGGTGTCGATAAAAACTATCAAGGTGATGTTACGTTTCTTCAAGATTATTCAGTTGGGTATTTAGAACAAGAACCACAATTAGATGATGATAAAACTGTAATAGAAGTTGTGCGTGAAGGTGCTGCCGAAACGGTTGCTATTCTTGATGAGTACAACAAAATTAATGATCAGTTTGGTTTAGAAGAAGTATATTCTGATGCTGATAAAATGGAGAAATTGATGAACCGCCAAGCGGAACTTCAAGACCAAATCGATGCGTCTAACGCTTGGGAATTAGATACTAAATTAGAAATTGCTATGGATGCGTTACGTACTCCAGACGGCGATAAAAAAATTGGTGTATTATCGGGTGGAGAAAAGCGTCGTGTAGCATTATGTCGTTTACTTTTACAAGAACCAGATGTATTACTTTTAGATGAGCCTACCAACCACTTAGATGCAGAATCTGTACATTGGTTAGAGCATCATTTGGCACAATATAAGGGTACTGTAATTGCTGTAACGCACGATAGATACTTTTTGGATAACGTAGCAGGTTGGATTTTAGAACTAGATAGAGGTGAAGGTATTCCATGGAAAGGAAACTACTCATCTTGGTTAGATCAAAAATCTAAACGTATGGCTCAAGAAAGCAAAACAGCTTCTAAACGTCAAAAAACGTTAGAACGTGAGCTAGAATGGGTACGTCAAGGAGCAAAAGGGCGCCAAACGAAGCAGAAAGCGCGTTTAAATAATTACGACAAATTAATGAGTCAAGATCAAAAACAACTTGACGAAAAATTAGAAATATACATCCCGAACGGACCTCGTTTAGGTACCAATGTTATCGAAGCTTCTGGTGTTGCCAAAGGTTACGATGATAAGTTGTTGTATGATAATTTAAACTTCAACCTACCTCAAGCTGGTATAGTTGGTGTTATTGGGCCAAATGGTGCTGGTAAAACCACTATTTTTAGAATGATTATGGGTGAGGAAACTCCAGATAAAGGTGAGTTTAAAGTTGGAGACACGGCTAAGTTGGCTTATGTAGATCAAAAACACTCTAATATAGATCCAGAAAAAACAATTTGGCAAAACTTTAGTGATGAGCAAGAATTGGTAATGATGGGCGGAAAGGAAGTGAATTCTAGAGCTTATTTAAGTCGATTTAATTTCTCTGGTGGTGAGCAAAACAAGAAGGTGAAATTACTTTCAGGTGGAGAGCGTAATCGTTTGCATTTAGCTATGACGCTTAAAGAAGAAGGAAACGTATTGCTTCTTGATGAGCCAACCAATGATTTAGATGTAAATACATTAAGAGCTTTAGAAGAAGGTTTAGAAAACTTTGCAGGTTGTGCTGTTGTTATTAGTCACGACCGTTGGTTTTTAGATCGTATCTGTACACATATCTTAGCTTTTGAAGGCGATTCGCAAGTCTATTTCTTCGAAGGTAGTTTCTCTGATTATGAGGAAAATAAAAAGAAACGTCTTGGTGGAGATTTAATGCCAAAACGAATTAAGTACAAAAAACTAGTTAGATAATTTTTCTACAGTATAAAATTAAAAAAAACGCCCACTGAAAAGTGGGTGTTTTTTTATGATAAATTCTATGTAAATGGTTTTTTTTTAAGCGTGTTCTGCGTTTGTTTTTAACGCCCTCAATTCCGTTTCTAGTAGAGAGTTTTTCTTTTTTAATTTATATACCTTGTATAGGTTTAATGTAAATAAAACTAACATTGTAATAAATGCGATAGAGAGAATTGAAATTAGAGTGTTTAAGCTATTTAGGTGCTCTGTTGTATTCTGCATATTATGGGGTTTACGAATTATAAATTCATGGGTTTATATTTTCTAAAAAAACAGTTTGTTTTCTTTGTAATCTAAAAACGCTTAAAATAATATTAGTATTCAAAACAGCTATTTTTTATCGTACATGTGGCTTTGTGTAAAATCTTTGTAAGGCTTATCTTTTTCATCTTCTATTTGAGGATTCATGGCTTCTAAGCGCTCATTCTCCTTCTGTAGCAAATAAGATTTTCTCACACCAAGGCATAGCAGTGCGGCAAAAAAGATAAGTACAATAGTAAGTATAGTTGCGATTGCAGATTGGGACACAAGTACAATTGTTAACGATACTATATGTAGTTGAAAATTCAACATGTTTTTCGTAAAGTATAATTAATAGCTCACCAAAGATAATGTTTTTTTTATAAGGTTTTTCCTCTATTTAATTATTATTCACAACTTTATCAAAGTTTTTTACTACAAAAAGGAGTTTCTATTTGTCTTTACAGTAGGGGTTTAAACTAAAAATATAAAAGGAGGTGTAACATTTTTTTAAAGTGATAGACTTATATTTTGTAGGAATTAAAAGTGAAATTTAAACACCAAAAGAACTATATTTTGGTTTTACTTTTACAACTCACAAATTTTACCGAAATTGCTTACGCAAAAAAAATGTTTAATCTTAAATAATAAAGTATCAGTATGTCCGACGATTTTGATTTATTAGAAACCTCTTCCAACGAAAAAACAGAAAAAGTAGATGTCAATTGGGGAAAAGCCATAGACACCATGAAATCTAAATTGTCTCAAGAGGATGACCCAGAAGTGCGTCAAAAAATTCTAAACGCCACCTTGGACGATGTTGTTCATATGGCAGAAAAAGACCGTTCTACACTTTTAGATGCTATTAAAGATTTAACAGATTATCAAGATGAAGTTGGTATTATGTTCGAAAAATTTTCAGCATTAAATCCAACAGAACAAAAAGTAATCGACGATGCTCAAAAAGCATTAGAGCGTGCTAGAATAGAGTTAGAGGATGCCGAAAATAAGGCAGACACTTGGTGGAATAATCTATGGGGACGTAAAAGCAAAATTAAAAAAGAACAAGCCGAATATAAAGAAGCCGAGAAAGTACGTGCAGGAGCCGATAATAAGGCAAAAGCTATGTTTCAAGAGCGTATAGAAAGTGCCGATATACAAACACTTTTAAGTGAGTTGTCATACAAATCTCAAGCTGCTGTAACACGTTTAAAAAATCGTGAAGTAGAAATTAAAGAGGTTGAAGAAAAACTAAAAGATGCTATTGTAGAAGCTTCTAAAAACCATACTAAAGCTTTAGAGAAAAAGAAAGAAGTAGAAGGAAAGCTAGAAGAGCAGTACGCTTTATTAAAACAAGCGCGCCAAGAACTAGAAGATATTGCCGATAAACAATCTACTGAGTATTCTGAGGCTATTGGTAAAATGACGGCTTTAGAGCAAAAAGTAGAAGAGTTAGAAGGTCTTAAAAACGCTTATACTACGCTAGCTGCCAGTAAAGATAGTTTTGTGCACAAGCATAATTTAACAATAAAAGTATTAACGTCTTTACGTAGCAACTTGCAAACGCATCGTGCAAAATTAAAGTCGGATACCGAAGAACGTCTTAAATATTACGATGGTTATGTTGTGGCTTTAAAAGCTAGAACCGATCAAGAATTTGCTGCAATTCTAGAGCATTTAGGTGTAAAAACCGATGAGCATATTGGCCAAACCTTAGCATCTATGCATACTGCAAGTGCTAAAGCGCGTCAAGATATGATGGACAATATACCTGTTCACGAAAAAGTTATGCAAGGTGTTTACAGCAGTTATGCAGAGGCTTTACAAGAAATTCGTGCTAAAGATGGTGAAATTCAAAAAAACTTTGCAGAGCGTTATGGTATCGACATGAAAGAAATTTTCGAAGATTATTACAAAGCAGATGCAAATGCACCACAAGGTGATGGTGGCGAACCAGCAGGAAAGCCAAAACCAGAAGCTACCGAAGACGATTTGCTAAGCTAAAAAAGTAAAGAACAAAACACTTATAAAAAAGTGGGCGTTCCTTTTTACAACACTGCAAGGTTTTTTTAGTAAACCTTGCAGTATCATAAAAAGTCAGGCTTTCACTACGCGCTCCCTCCTAAGGTCGAGGAGCTCAAACAGGCCGTTCAATCCTTAACGCAGGATTATATCAAAGGCCAGTTTTTAAAACAGATGTTACTTTAAAATAGCCAAATGAAATCATTACAAATCATCATTGTTTTATCTGCTTTTATCACCTTAACATCTTTTAAAACTAAAGCTGCTTTTCAACCTAGAACAAACCATACAATAACAAGTATCAACCAAAATCAGGATGATAAGGACTTTATTGGTAAGTGGATTCAAAATAGTTATTCACCAGCCGCTAAAAAATATAGAGCTAGTTCTATTCTCGAAATTGATTTCAAAAAAGATTATACTGCTCATTTTTTAATTTCCAAAGGCGATGAAATTAAAACGATTATAGGGGCTTGGAGTACTAGAGAAACCGAGAATTCCATTAAAATTATGGGGCCAAACGCCAATTTAGAAAATGGGGTTATTCTTGAATATTTAAGAAACGGAAAAGATTTAAGTGTAATTCACCTATCCAGAAGCATAAAGGCAGGAAAGGTGTTATTAAAAACAGGCGATGTTATTTTCGAAAGAACATCAAAATAAACAATCTGTAAAGATTCATATTTAATTAAAATAAATGTCAATAAACCAAATAGTTACACCATTAGACTCTGCCATTCTCGATTCCAAGGAGCAGTATGTCTTTTATCATAAAATGGTCGACTTTGTTTTTAAAGAACTTATAGTGGCCGTGCAAAGGCAAAAACTTTGTAATGAGCAAGAAGTTCAGTTATTCAAGCAATATTCAGATTTACTATTATATTCCATCGAAGCCATGCGTATTAAATATATGTATGACGATGAAGATAATATGAAAGTCGATTTAACCGAGTCTGGTTTTCCAAATTATTTAGAATTCCGGTATCTGTTTAACGATCTAGAATTGCGCCAAGAATATTTAGAAAAGCTAACACCAATAGCAACTTTAAAAGAAGATTTTTTAAACACTCTAATGCACAAAAAACAACCAATTTCTAAACGAAAGTTGTTTCAAGCGGCATCTATTGTGTATTATTCATCAGTAAAGAAAGAATATATTTTTAATCGTTTTGTACAAGGCAAAATATTGGGCGCACCGCAGAACTCGATAGCAGACTTATTAATAAGCTGGTCGTTTTTTGATGTGTCGTTAAACAGACCGTTTATCTGTTTTATGTACTTTAATTATGATGGTAGCCGAATAAACGATTACAAGGATGAAATTTACGAGGTCTTAAAAAACACATCAGATCGTAAAATGTCGTTAGATACTATGGCGTATACCATAGATAGGAAATTGCCTAAAGTATCTCCTAAACTTATAAAGCGTGTTGATTTGGGACCTATACACAACGTATTTGCAAAAGATGAAAACTTAGTAACCCATACTATTTTAGAATCTATTGCTAAAAAGGAAATTCCCTTAGAGTCTTATGCCATTTCTTTAGAAATAGACGAAGTTGCATCTGGAAGTGAATTTAAAGAAGGTAGTTTTTTTAGCAAGCAAACCCTCCAAAAATGGGATACGGTATTTAAGCAGAAATACATTTTTGCACCACACCGTATTATTCAATTATTATACAATAAAACGCCAGAGTTGTTAGACGGATTAGCGAAAGCACCGTTTGAAGTCTCGGGTTTAAAAATAGATATTAAAAAGTAGAAAAGTACTCAGTTGCAGTATTCAGTAGGCAGTCATAGCGTATTTGAATGTGAAGGAGGAAAAAAGTATAAAGTAGAAGAATTGAAATAAAATGAGTTTTAAAACATTATTGGCTTATCAAAAAGGATTCGATTTAGCGATGGAAATATTTCATCTCACTAAAAGCTTTCCTAATTCTGAGCAATATGCTTTAATTTCTCAAATAGTCAGATCAAGTCGATCGGTATGTTCAAATATTGCTGAGGGTTATAGAAAACGCCAGTATGAAAACATTATAAAAGTAAACTATCCGATGCGGATAGTGAAAATTCCGAAACACAATTATGGCTCGATTTTGCATTAGCTTGCGATTATATTTCAAAAGAAAAAAGACAAGAATTACAATATAAAAATGAAGAAATAGGGAAACTCATTAATTACATGATGAAAAACCCAGAAAAGTTTAACTAAAAAAAGCAGAGAATATTTAAAGAAAGATTAGATACCAATACGTTAATACAGAGAACTGTTTTACTGAGTATTAGTGACTGATTACTGAAAACTGAATACTGCAAACTAAAAAAATGGAACACAACTCAACTTTCCCGATAAAACTTACCGAACTCGATATGCTTCGCGACGAGGCTTCATCATACTTAAAAAGTGTGCAATGGGAGCAAGGCTCAAGAGCTAAAAATAAAGATAAGGATGCTAAAGACGAATCTATTTTACTCTATTTATCTAGAGCAAATAGCGGTTCTTCGGTAGATATTACCTCGGTTTCTAAAACGATTTTAGCCTTAAAAAAGCGATTATTACCCGATTCTGTGGCGCTTCCTATTCATTTAAATCAAACCCTTTATGCAGTGCAGGAAGGGATTACTTTGGGTATTTGGATTAAGGATAGTTATTATGATGCTTCAGGATTATCTAGTTTAAACGAAAATAAATCGGCTTTAGATTCTAACGGAAAACGTGAGTTCGAAAGTAAAATGCATACTGCAACGGCGTTCATGTTGTTTTCTACAGCTTATAAAATTCTAAACGATTTAAAACCTTTTGCTTCAGACGATTTATCGGTTATGAAACAGAAATTTGCCGGTATTCCGGAGGTTTCATTGTTATCACCTTTAAAAGGAATTGCGTGTAGTTTGTTTTATTTTGATAAATACCTTGGACACCCGGAAATTGTAAAGTCTGATAAAGATGTTATCGATTTTACAGTGGTATATTTTGAGGCTTTAATTGGCGAAATTCAACTTAGAAAAAGTAGTTTAGAGTATACGGAAACCATTGAAGATAGAACGTATAAACTCGAAAAATCGGAGTTTGCTATATCTGGCTGGAATAATGTGTTTTCGGGAACTGCCAAAAGTATTGAATTCAACAAAATAAAATTTGAACAAATTGTAGGTAACCGCGATGCGAAGCACTTTGCCCGTCGTTTAACAGAGCGTATGCTGAGTTACGATTTTACGGCAAAAAAGAATCCGTTTCAGGAACTTGGAGGGTTTATGCCCGTTTTTATGGGCTACGGAATTCCTGGTACAGGAAAAAGTATGCTTATTGCAGCTATTGCAACACGCTTAAAAGAGCATTGTGATAATTTAGAAATCCCGTTTTTGTTTCACCCTATGCCAGATACTTTAATTTCAACATTCCAAGGTGGATCGGCAGAAAAAATGGTAGAGTGGATGAAACCGATGCAAGATCCTACAAAATTGATTTTCGCACCTATTGATGATGCCGAAAACAATTTACAAGAGCGTACAGCTCAAGGCGTATCTGCAGGTGTAAAAGAAGTTATTGGCGTGTTTTTACGTTATACAGAAGGCGCTTATGCCGTAAATTACGGTAACAGTTCTATTGGTTTGTTTACCAATTTACCCGAAATGTTAGATAAAGCCGTGATTTCTCGTGTACAAGGTCGTTTTAAAATTGATGGAGCCCGAACGGAGCACGATTTTTTAGATCAAGATTACATTTGGTGGAATAAATTAAACCAATCTTTACCCGATTTTGTAAACATGGAAAATCCTGAGAGTTATAAGTATTTAAGCGATCAAGGGCTTTCAAAAAATATGGGTGAAATATTAAACACATCTAGTAAACCTAGTGAAGCTAGAGTGCATGCTATTTGCGATAAGGTGGAAGCTAAATTTAAAAGTAACGAGCATTTGTTTTATGCCAATTTGTATCAAGAAATGCAAAAGGCTTTCCCGTTCTTTTCATCTCGTGATGTTAGAAATATTCAATCTGCTATTTCTTTACGTCTTACCGATTTTGATTTAGAAGAAAGCTGGTTTGAAAACCCTGAAACTTATTTCAAACAAGATTATGACACTAAGTTTAATATGCTTCAGGAAGTGATGAAAGGGAATATGAAAGGTTTAGATTTCTCTGAAATTAGACGTCAGGAAGTAGTACGTTATTTAGATAACGTTGCCACTATTGCCGATACCGATTTTAAGCGCAAAGTTGACGCTAGAGTAAACCAATTAAATATAGAAACAGCAGCAAGAAAAACTTTTGAAAATGGCATCTAATAGATTAAAAAATATAAAAAGCACGTTGCTTTCTGATAATTATTATATCCTGAAAAAACTAAGCTTCGACTATTTAATGTCTAACGGTACTTGGGTTAACCAAATGCGCGAAGTTTACGATAGAGGAGATGGCGCAGGAATTTTACTTTACAATACCGAAAAGCAAACGGTTATTTTAACCAAACAGTTTAGAATGCCTACATATCAAAACGATAATGAGGATGGCTTTTTGGTAGAAATTACTGCTGGTATGTTGGATAAAGACAATCCGGAAGACTGTATTATTAGAGAAACCGAAGAAGAAGTAGGTTACCGTATAAATAAAGTAACAAAAGTTTACGAAGCCTATACGTCGCCTGGTGTAATGACCGAGAAAATGCACTTTTTTATTGCGGAGTATACCGATGATATGAAAGTGAGCGAAGGTGGTGGCTTAGAAGCAGAAACCGAAGATATTGAAGTGCTAGAATTACCCATTAAAGAAGCGATAGAGATGCTTAATAATGGTGAAATTCAAGATATGCGCACTATTGTTTTGTTGCAGTATGCTATTATTAATGGATTGGGTAAAAGGTAAAAAAACTTGACTATTATTAAATTTAAATACAAGAAAAAAAATATGAAAACAAATACATTATTATTTACAGCACTAATTTCAATTTTAACTTTTAGTTCATGCAACGATGACGAAGACTCATCAACCGATCCTGATTTTTCTAATTTAATAGTTGGAATATGGGAAATAGATAAGCAATCATTAAATGACAATATTCTAGATTTTGAAGATGAGTGTCAGGCTATTGAGACAACAGAATTTAAAATGGATGGTACTTTTTATATAACAGAATTGGATCCAGTAGGAGAAGATTGTGTGGAGGCTAACCCATCTCTAGGAAATTGGACTATTCAGAATTCGACAATTACGATGAACTACTCTCAAGTTGGAGATTTAACTGTAGACGAAACTTATATTTTTGAGATTTTAGAATTGTCGGATTCTAATTTAAAAATAAAAACTGATTCAGTTGATATCGACGGCGATGGAGAAGCGGATGATTTTGAATTACAATTTGTAAAATAAAATATTCTAAAAATTTATTAATATTTCGGAACCTCAAAAAAGTGTACTAAGAGTCGTAATAAGCTCAACGTATTAAAATAAAACAAATGCAAAAATTACTAGAAGCGAATTTATATCGAAGCGAACTCATTTCAGTGAGCGGTAAACTCGTCGAGCGTTACAATAAATGTTTGGTAAAGCTTGGTTTTTCGGAAACCAAATTAAAGTCTTTTCAAATTGATGGTATTGGTTGGAGTCCGCAAGTAGCAGAAGAAAAGGGTGAAATAAATTACCTGAATAACGGTGAGGCGAATCCACATGGTATTATAATTTCACCTTTACAAAAAGGGAAACCGGTGTATTTACCGTTTCATACGTTCGATAGAGAGCTCATGAAATTTGTATTTAAAAATCATGGTGATAAAATTAAAGATATCACTAGAGATTGCGCTATTTGTTTAGATTTCGATCAAGGTATTGATGCGTTTTACGAGCCTTTAGATGTTTTAAAGTACAAAACGATCAACATCCATTTTCATTTAATTAACGATTTGCTTAACGTTCAAAAACAGCAACGCGAACTGGTTAAAACTTTCAATAGGGATCAGAATTTTATAGACGAAAATATTCAGGCTGCTTTATTACAATCCGCAAAGAAGCATGGCGATTTACGCGAACGCGATTTAGATTTACACGAACTTGAATATTCCACAAGTTCGTTTTATACGCGTGCTTTTGGAGGTGTTTATGTATTGCGAGATTTTATTACGCCTATTGTTGTTTTTGAAGATGAAACTTGGCATAAGGAAGCTATAAAAGATACTAATTACGATGTTTTAATATTCCATATTTCGCAACCCGAACTTATGGCTAAGCTTCGTGATCACGTTATTATAGAATGCAATTTAGACGAGGTTGTAAAGGACAAACGTTACGAACGTGTAAAAAAATATGAGATGGCCACGTATTTAAAAGATACGCAACACCCTATAAAAGATATTTTAAACGATCCGATTTTATATAAAAGTTATTTAAATAAACTCGACATTAAAGCTCGTAAAAAAGTAATGAGTGTAGAGCGTTATTTAGAAAAGCTGGAAACGAGTAATCAATATAAAATTTCCGATATTGTAGATTCTAAAATGTACGAAGCACTGCACCAACCGCATTCGTCTTTATCTGCCAAACATCAAGATTTAATTTGGATGCTATTGGTAAATATTTCGCCCAAAGATGTATTGTTTATGTATTGGTTCGATAAAGAAGCATTTTACAGTAGTTTTGAAACTTGGGATGAATCCTTAAAAGATTGGGCTATAGAAACTATTAGTAACAACATTTAAAACAAATAGACTAACACTATAAATAAGCTTGTTCTTTTTCCGCGAAAGCGATATAAAATAGCATAAAAACAAACAAAACATCATGACATTAGAACTTATAATCTTTATTGCAGCTGTCCTTTTCGGAATTTTTATTTACTGGAGAGAATCTAGAAATAATGGACTTTATCGTTTTTTTAATAAGGTTATAAACTCGAAAGCTCTACAAATGAAACCTGAGGATAAAACGGGTTTTGTGTACAAGCAATCGTTTTTGTTGCGCTTGGTTTTTGTTGGTTTTCTGTTTTTAATAGGTATTGTAATTGTTCGTTTTTTAATTCCGATAGATGTAGCTACAATTTCTATATTTGCTTCTATGATAGTAGGTACCATAATTGGGACTTATTTGGCTAATTTCATTTTTAAATCTAGTGAAGTTATTGAAGAGCAAACGGATTCGCTTGAAGATATTATGCAAGACACTATTGAAAAAGGAAAGGATTTTATTGAAGATTTAACGAGTAAAGATGATCTCGAAATAGAAACTGTAAAACGAGAGCAGCCAAAAGTTGAAGAAAAAAGTGCACGTGAGAGATTGAAAGATAAAGGGCTTTTGTAATATTTTTTGTTTTGAAAAACGAAACTTATATTATTTAAATAAAAGGAATTGTGATTAACGAGAAAGATACATTACTTAGAGAAATTCAACGTCTAACATTGCTCTTAAAAACATTAATTAGTAAAGTTGTAGACATTGAACCTAACGACATTGATGTTGCTGTTGAGGAAACTGATACGGTTTTAAAAAGTACTTTTGATTTATCTTTAAATGCTATTTCTATAATGCCTAATGATGATTTTAAAAGCGTAATTAAAGATCTAAATGAAGAACACGTTGAAAGATTAACAGAGCTTATTTTTGAAGTTTTGAAAAAGGCAAAGCAAATGGATAAAACAACTGGTTTTAACACCATAGAATTGATTAAAAAAAATATACTTTTGATTAACTTTTTAGATGAAAACTCCGATACGTTTTCAATGGAAAGAATGGCAATGAAAAACGTATTGCAGCAAGGTTTATAATGGTTTCGCGCTAAGTGTAAACCAAAACAAAAAGAATAAAAATTTTACAATATAGAAATGATTAAAAATTATTGGAATAAAGGAAAAAAGCAAAAAACAGTAACCGTAATTGGTTTTTTAGTTTTACTTATTTTATTATTTGTTTTACGAGACGATTACCAACCGGCTTTACTATTTGTTAGAAAATACATTTTTGTTATTCTGCTTAGTGCTGTGGTTTTATTTTTTGGTTTGCGCAAGTTTAGAAACTCGGTAAGTACAGGTGGTAGATTAGGTATGCTGGTTGTTTTAATAATATTTTTCGGAATATTATATGTGGTTGGATGGCAGTTTAAAATGTACGAATACATGAAAACTTACAACGTTTACAATAACTTAAACCGCATTGAAATTAACGAGTTGCCGCTAACACAAAACGAGCGTATACAACCTATGCGCAACGTGTATTCTATGGCGAATGAAAGTGTGGGTGAAACTAAAGATGTTTCATTACCGCATTTGGTTCGTGTTGGAACCGAAAATAAATGGACTATGGCCATACAACCCACTGAGAAATACAGATGGCAAGGTATGACGGATAATACGGAAGAGGTGTTCGCTGTGTCTAGTACAACGCCATTTCCTCGTTTTTCTAGTGAAAATCGTATTCCTGTAACATTTTCTATTGGCGAGTCTTTAAAATTTAGCCGTAACACTTACAATGCCGTAGTGCAACGTTTTAATATTTTCCAATTATTTACCATGGAACCTAGTGATACCTATTACATGAAAAATGATGCTGGTAAATGGGTAGAAGTAGTGAGTTTAATAAAATGGAAAGGTTTTTTGTTTCCTTACCCAACTTATGGAGGTGTTATGGTTATAGATAGTGGAGAGCACGATTTTAACGATTACATTGAGCGTATTTTAATTGGGAAAGGAACTTATATTAGTGCCGAGGAGATGAAAAATCATCCTTACTTAATTGGCCAAAATACCTTAGCCGAAAAGGTATCACGTTTACAGGCCGAATCTTTAAAATTCTTGGGTGGTTTTAGCGATCCGTTACCATGGAATATGGAAACAGCTGTTAAGATCCCGAATTTAGCCGATGATCAAAACAAACAACCTTTTGTAACCGATTTTGATTTCTCTGATACTAATACAAACGCTTACAGCGGCCTTTATCATTGGTTTGGTTTAGAGCCTGTAGGGAATGAACGTACCAGTTTATCGTATAGTGTTTTTGTGCCTGCAGATGGTAGTAATGCTTTTTATTATTACGATCATGCATCTAAAAAACAAGGTTATGCCGGAGTTTCTGCTATGCCTTTGAAGGTTATTGAGTCGCGTAAGGAATTCGATTGGTCGGTAAATAAACCTGTTGAGTTTCGTCCTTATATCAAAGATATCGCAGGACGTCGTAGAATGTTTTTCTTAGGTACTATATCGGCAATTCGTGAAGATTCTAATAATTTTGATGGTTCTGCAACTCCAGATTTGGCATTAGTAGATAGTGAATATCGCGATGTTGTTTGGATTGATGTAAAACACCCGAGTCAATGGGATAAAACAGTTTACGATCAGCTAAATGAAGCTTGGCGTTCTAGTGAAGGTATTGGTAAGTATTTTCTAGAAGAAACTAAGCAAATTGATGCTGTACAACAACCAACAGATTCTATAAAACCAGTTTCTACAGACGAGTTGCTAAAACAACTTCAGGAAGAGAAAAAGGTATTAGAAATTGAAAAATTAAAGAAAGAAATAGATTCGCTAAAAGCGGCTTCTAAATAGAACTTTAAAAACCTTTCAGATTACTTATTCTGGAAGGTTTTTTTTGATTAAAACTGTAACATTTTATTCTAAACATCTACCTATATATTAAAGATATATTATGGGAGGATACATGGGTTTAGGCTTACAGCAGTGGATTTATTCTAGAGATCCGCAAAAAAAGATGTTCAAGAAGCAACCTTTGAAATCTTTTACGGCGTTACCCAAATATTCACGAACATTTAAGTTACAGGTTAATAGAAAAGAGAACAAAAAACTAAACGGATTGATAACAGTTCTTTTTGTTTTTTGCACTTTACTGCTGTCCGTTTTTACAATTAAACATTTTATAGATTATTCCGATAAGCATACACAAGCTGTTATCAATATCACAAAGAAAAAAGATTTAGAAACTTTTTCTTTTCTTGTAAATTCGGGTGAAAATCGGTTGTTAAATAATCATCCTCTTGGTGCGTATTCTGAGTTTAAATTGGCTTATAAAGTAAATCCAGAAAGCGAAAGGTTAAATCAATTATTAATTGAAACATTAAGCATACTTTGTGTTGATAATAATGAGTTTTGTAAAGAATTAGACCATACTTTGGAATTTCAATAAAGATTGAAAGTGCATTTTTAATGATTTTTTTAAATCATAACTGACACATTTACTGATTATTTAATTTTTAATCACCATTATTTCTAAAATTATTTAAAAACCATCGAGTATTGCTACCAAAGGGCTGCAAGCTGTTTTTTTTGAATAATAATTTAACAAATCATGAGTTTTTTAATATTCATTCTCACTTTTTGGCTTTTGGCTTGGTTTTGGTGGCTACAGGCCTAGAAAGTTTAAACTAAAATATTTGCTGCGTAAGAATTATGTAAAGAATATTTTTAAAAAATTAAGTATTATAGTATGAGTCAAGTAAAAGAGAATAACACGGTAAAAGTAAATTACACAGGTAAATTAACAGACGGACAAGTTTTTGATAGTTCAGTAGGAAAAGAGCCGATAGAGTTTACTTTAGGACAAGGACAACTAATTCCTGGTTTTGAAAAAGGGTTAATCGATATGAAACTGAATGAGAAAAAAACCATTACAATTGCTAAAGAAGAGGCATATGGGGAAATTAACCCGAATTTAATTCAAGAGGTTCAAAAATCAGAACTTCCTCAGGAAATGGCTCCAGAAGTAGGTATGGGCTTAGTGTCTAAATCTCCAGATGGACAAGAATTTAATTTAGTTGTTGTAGAAGTTAAAGACGAATCTATTGTTGTAGATGGAAATCATCCTTTAGCTGGTAAAGATCTTGTTTTCGATCTTGAAGTTTTAGAGATTAAATAAATACAAACATTTATTTTATAAAAGCCCGGCCATGTTTACTTAAAAACGTTAAGTAAACATGGCCGGGTTTTACTTTTGTAGAAAACTTTAATTTGGGCGTTACCCGAAAAGGGTCGGGCTTTACGTTACAAATCCTCGCAAGCCCAATTCCATTGGTCTTACTGTGGGTTTTTCACTGCAATCCCTAACGCAGTTATTTGCGAGCTACATTTTACGTAATAAAGTCTTTTTTGTATCTGTAGCGCTTCTTTTTTTTCTTAAAATAAATGTATCAGATTTACGATTAGCTTTATTTTGCGATACTAAAAGTAAAGATGCTTCCTATATTTAACTCAGATTTTAGAGTAATGGTACCTCCTAATTTTTCAACTAAATTCTTCACAGTAAACAAACCAATACCAGTTCCTTTTTTACCTTTAACATCGACTTGGTTGTTATTGTTAAATAGTTTAAAAACTTGGTCTTGTTGTGCTTCAGCAATGCCATTACCATTATCTTTAATTGTAAAAGTATAATTATTTTTGTTTTCAGAAAACCCTAAAATAACTTCAGGATTTGGTTTATTGTTATACTTTAAAGCATTGTCCACCAAATTAATTAATACCTGTGTTACAGCAGCTTTTACTATAAAAACACTATCTGCGTAATTACTGAATTTTAATTGTTTATCATTTAATAAATGAATGCGTTGTACTTCTTCAAAAACAGAATTTAATGTTGCGTATTCTTTATCAGCATTCAGTAACTCGTTCGCCTTATAATGAATAAGTATACCATCTATATAGTCTTTCAATGACTCAGCAGATTCTTCAATAAAACTGATATATTCAATAGACTCTTCAGAAAACGTATTGGCTTCATCTTCTTTTAAAAAAGTAGTTAAAGACATGATGTTAGCCAAAGGCGATTTTAAATCATGAGAT
Organism: Algibacter lectus; assembly: GCF_900112395.1. GTDB lineage: Bacteria > Bacteroidota > Bacteroidia > Flavobacteriales > Flavobacteriaceae > Algibacter > Algibacter lectus. Next base: position 617,440 of record NZ_FOLN01000002.1, on the reverse strand, counting down.
ACATGGCTTGCAAATCTTCCAAGTTCATTATTTCTGTCCGTTAATTCTTGTTTAGACTCTGCAAGTAATCTATTATTTAATCTTAAATCGAATAGATTTAAAACTTGCTTGGCAATAGTAATTAATGCCTTTTTTTGTGTTTCTGTTAGTTTCCTAGGTACATGGTCGTATATACATAAAGTACCTAACGCAAGGCCTTCTTTAGTAATTAACGGTACACCGGCATAAAAAATAGCATTTACGCCAGCGACTAGCGGGTTGTCTTTAAAGCGTATATCTTCTCGAGCATCTTCAACAATAAAAATATCATCTTGCAATATCGCATGCCCGCAAAAAGAAATATTTCGAGGAGATTCTTGGATGTCGATACCATGATGTGATTTTAAAAAATTACGATCAGAGTCGAGTAATGTAATTAGCGATATAGGAACTTCGCAAATAGTAGCCACTAAACTCGTTATGTTATCGAAATCACTTTCAGGGAGTGTATCTAGTAGTTTATATCTATTAATTTGCGCAAGGCGTTCTCTTTCATTTTTAGGGAAATCTGGTGCTATCATTTTAAGGGAATCTTTAGGGGCTTAAAGTATTTTCGAAACACGAAAATACTTAGAATTTAGTATTATTAATGCTAAAAAAATAATAAAACAGTTAAAATAGAAGGTAAAAGTATTGTGTTATTATTAAATTCTTAAACCGTTCAATTATTCATATAAAAAAATAGAAGCTAAAATCCTTCAAAAACGCCTAAACCAAAAAGTGCAAAATCGTATTTTACGGGGTCGGTTTTATCTAGTTTTCTTAAGTTAGTATCTAATTCCAAAAGTGCTTTGGCATCATTTTGTTTTCTATCTAACAGGCCAAGTTTACGTGCAACATTTCCGGAATGTACATCTAAAGGGCAAGATAGTAGGGCAGGCGATAGGTTTTTCCAAATACCGAAATCTACACCAGTGTTATCGTTTCTTACCATCCAGCGTAAAAACATGTTAATACGTTTGGCAGCCGATTTTCTTAACGGATCGCTTACATGTTTTTCAGTTCGTTTTAAATGATCAATTTCAAAAAAAGTACGTTTAAACTCAGAGATAGAAGTCTGTAAAAAAGCACTATCGGCATGTTTTGCAAAAACAGCTTCCAAACCATTATGGTTTTTGTAGATATGCTGTAGCGATTTTATAAATTGAACACAATCGTCACCATTAAAAGTGCGATGTACAAAAGGAAGTAGTTTTTCTAGATCACCTTCTGTATGGTTTATAATAAAATCGTAAGGAGAATGGTCTAGAAGTGTCATTAACTTATTAGCGTTATTAATAATGCTTTTTCGGTTTCCCCAAGCAATAGTTGCGGCTAGAAACCCTGCGATTTCAATATCTTCCTTTTTAGAGAATTGATGAGGAATTTGAATTGGATCACTATCAATAAATTTGGGACTATTAAATTCGTAAACCTTAGCGTCTAAAAACTCTTTAAGTTCTTGTTGGTTTAACCTTTTTGATTGCTCTTTCATAATAAAGCAAAAATACTATAAAAACGAGTTGTTTTATAATTTATAGAGCTTGATAGTATAGGTTTATGTTTTATAAAGGATGTTAAGGTTACAAATGATTTTTTGTGCTTATGGCTGTGGTTTTACTTCAAGATTGTATTAACTTAAAAAAAAGAAACGGCTGTACATAAAAATACAGCCGTTCTAGTAAAGGAAACATTCTTAGTTTATATAACTAGCAAATAAAGTAATTGCTCAAAACTATAGAGTTGGTTTTCTGTAAACTTTATTATTGCTTAATAACTTTTTTTATTGTGGTACCTTCGGTTGTAATTATTTTAAACATATATACTCCAGAAGGATACTTCGTAATATCGATGCTGTTTGTAATACTTTCTAGAGTTTCGTTATTGATAATTTTACCTGTAAGATCTAATACTTGTAATTTTGCAGTGGTTAAATTATCAACATCAATAGTAATAGTGTTAGTTGCAGGGTTTGGGTATATTTTTAATTTATTGCTAATATCAAAATTATTAGAGCTAAGCGTCGATTCTACGGTTACTACAATTTCTGTTTTTTCACTTTCGCAACCGTTGTCATTTGTGCTGGAAACCCAGTACGAGGTAGAACCTGCTGTTGTGGTACCTGGAGTAGGTGCTGTTGTTGTTCCTGTTCCATTAGTTTCAGTAGTGTACCATAATAAAGCCGTACCATTTGAGCCTGTTGTAGCTGTTAATGGTGACGCAGTATCACCTTGGTTATAAGTCACTGGTGTAGTAACTGTCGCTTCAGAAGGTATTATTGAACCTGTTGTTACTGGAGAACTAGCTAACCAATTTGAAGTTGTGCCTGTTAAATCAAAATTTGTTAATGTTCCATTATTTGTACCTGTTACATCTATAGCTGTAGTCTCTGAAGTATTCGTTGATGAGTCGGCACCTTGATTAAAATTATAGTAGGCTACTAATCCTGTTTCAGTACCTTGTAATTCACAATTTTTACTTCCGTTAATTTGTTCTGCTGTTCTGGCAATATTCCAAATACGAACTTCGTCTAATGATGCATCTAATCCTCTATTTGTATCTTGAGGATCTCTCCCTATGTTTACATTAAAATTAGAGTTACCAATATTACCCATTGCAATATTAGTTGAAGCAATCTCAATACCATCAATGTAAATTTTTGATGTCGTACCATTATACACCCCTGCAATATGAAACCAAGTATCTAGAGTAATTGTATTATCTGGAGTAGTTAATTCATGCCACCCAGAATTTGCTACAACAAAATTAACGGCACCATTACCACCAGCTCTTAGCATATAACCACTAGAAGTTGGTGCTGCTTTATTAATAATATTACCTAACCAATGTTCTGAACCAAAAGTATTGAATTTCACATAGGCCTCTAAGGTAATTGTGTTTCCAGTAATTTGTAAGCTTGGGTCGTTACCGCAATCTACATAGTCATTCAAACTACCAAAATTAAGATGTGTTGCAGGTAGTACTACTGTAACTACAATTTCTGTTCTTTCACTTTCACATCCATTTGCATTAACGCTAGAAACCCAGTAAGAGGTAGAGCCAACTGTTGTAGTATCTGGTGTAGGAGCTGTTGTTGTTCCTGTACCTCCCGTTTCAGTAGTGTACCAAAATAAATCTGTACCATTTGTACCTGTTGTAGCTGTTAACGGTGATGCGGTATCACCTTGCTTATATGTTACTGGTGTAGTAACTGTAGCCTCAGAAGGTATTATTGAACCTGTAGTTACTGGAGAGTTAGCTAACCAGTTTGAAGTTGTGCTTGTTAAATCAAAATTTGTTAATGTTCCATTGTTTGCACCTGTTGCATCTATAGCTGTAGTCTCCGAAGTGTTAGTTGCTGAATTGGCACCTTGATTAAAATTATAGTAGGCTATTAAACCTGTTTCAGTACCTTGTAATTCGCAATTTTTACTTCCGTTAATTTGTTCTGCTGTTCGTGCAACATTCCAAATGCGAAGATCCTCTAAATTTCCATTAAAAAAATCACGACTATTTCTTTTCCCTATTTGAAGAATTCCATTTCCATTATATGTTGCTACTCCTGTATCCTCCCCAACCAAAATACCGTCTTGATATACTTGTCTTGTACTATTAATTACGTCGTAAACACAAGACCAGTGGTGCCAAGCATTATCAGAAACATAATTAGTAGCTGGTATATTTATATCATTGTACCAAAAAGCAAATGTAAAATCATTGGTGTCTCTAAACCCAATATGTAATAGACCGTTATTCACCTCATATCCTTGGGTTAATACCATACTATTCACATCACTTGAAGCACGTTTAGCATAAAATTCAACTGTAAATGATGAGTTAGCTATATTTATTCCTGAAGGCACTTCAACATAATCATTAACACCATCAAAATTTAAATGTGTTCCAGGTAATGCTACTGTAACTACAATTTCTGCTCTTTCACTTTCACAACCATTTGCATTAACGCTAGAAACATAGTAAGTAGTATTTCCAAGCGTTGTAGTTGAAGGTGTTGGCGCATTTACTGATCCAGTTCCTCCCGTTGCATCTGTATACCATAATAAACTTATACCATTTGTACCTGGTGTTGCAGTTAATGCTGTTGCTGTGTCATCTTGTGCATATGCTATTGGTGAAACAACATCTGGTGGAGATGAAAGTGAGGTTATTGGTGAACCAGCCAACCAATTTGAAGATGTTCCAGTTAAAGCAAAATTCGTTAACGTTCCATTATTACCATTTCCCGTTATATCAGTTAAATTAGTTACATTAGTATTTTCGCCTGCATCAATACCTTTATTAAATTGGTAATAGGCTACTAAACCCGGTTCATTACATTGTATTTCGCTACTTTTTGCATTATTAATTTCTGTAGCAGTTCTGATTACATTCCAAATACGTAATTCATCTATAGAACCACTAAAGTGTGAATTATTAAAACCTCCAACAATTAATGAGCCCATTGGAACTGTATATACACCGAATGAACCTGAATTATCTAAAACACCATCAATATATAAGTTACCTTGACCATTTGTGTTTATTGAGCTTGTAGAAAATGCTACATGATGCCAAGTATTATCGTCAACATTTTGATTAGATGTAAGAATAAAACCTCCGTAGCCATGTCGACCTGTTGTATAAGTTAGCTTTCCATTAGTTACTGCTAAATAACTACTGTCATAACCAGAAATACTAAATAAAATTATTCCGTCAGTATCTGTTTTTATCCAAGCTTCAATTGTAAAATCGGTAACAGAGCTATATGTGTTTGTTAGTGATACTGAATCATCTACACCATCAAAATTTAAATAGTCTGCCTGACTTTGTGCTTTAACATAATTGATACTTAAAAAGAGTAGAATAAAAAAATAAAATTTTTTCATAAGATTTGGTTTAAATTATTTTTAAGGGTTGTTAAAGCCGCAAAGTTATAGGCTCGATTATTTTTTGAGTAGCCCATTCGGACAAAACGATAGTCCATTAAGACATTTAAACGGATTTAAGTAGCACTTTGTCGGTGGTTTTGATTTTTTTTAAATAGTCGAATTCACTCTTCTGTGCCTCTTAAAATAAGGGGTAGTTAGTCTTTGAGAAGTTTTAAGATTAAATGATTTTTTATTCCAATTTACTAACTGAACGCAATTCTGAAGGGAGTTTTCCGTGCTTTTTCTTGAAAGTAGCGCTAAATTTACTAGAACTATCATAACCCACTTCCTTAGCTATATGCTTTATTTGCATAGTTGTATTAAGGACGAGCTGCATAGCTAGTTCCATTTTTTTATCAATATTATATTGAAGTATTGATGTTCCGTAAACCGACTTGAAATCCGCTTTTAGTTTAGAAGAAGACATATTGAATGCTTTGGCAAGTGCATCAATTCCTATAAAAGGTTTGGATAATTTTGTTGAAATCATCGATTCGCACTTTGCGATAGCTTTGTAATCTACAGAGCTTTTTTCTTGGTAATTATCAGTTCTAGTATCTGTAAAAACATTTTTAAAAAATGTAGTTATTATACTTAATGTTTGTGCTTTTAATATTGTAGAGTTAAAAGCATCATTATTAAATGTTTTGAAGGTTTGCAGTATATCATGCGACAATTCTTCGGCATTAGGGACAATATCTTGATAAGAAATAAACCCTTTGCTTGAATCTAAAAATTTTTTAAATGGAATTTTACGGTCCAATATGTCTAGTGGAACGTGTTTTTCTAACCAGCTAGGACTTATGTAATAGATGTAAAACTGGCATTTTGATCCTTTATAAAAACAAGCACCTACATCGGTTCCTGGTTTTTTAAAACTCCAGAATTTGTTTTGAAAAGGGACTTTGTCTATAAATACATTTTGAAGTTTAACCTCGCTTTCAAATACAGTAAAAGTTATTGAATAGTGATCGCTAGGAATTCCATTGGCGTAATTAGATTTAATAACGGTATCATACTTAAACTTTAAATTAGTGATAGTGAGCCATAAACCCTCTTCAATTTGTCTATAATGCATTTCTCCATTAATAAATGGATTGTTTCTGTAAACTACCTGCTCTTCAGCAGCATGCTTACTTCCCGGTGTTTTTATAGTTGACTCTATGAATAATTCGGGTGTGTTTGCTAAATAAGGAAATTCAAAAAAACCATCTTTATAGAACCTGAAATTAGGCTTGATAAGTTGATACCATTTCGATAAGTTCATATTTTTATCTAATTACTATTTAATTTTAAGTTAATAGGGATATGCTTTATAAAATTAGCAAAAATATTGTAATAAGTTGACTTTTCATCCGTCTTACTAGCCAATTAAAAACTAAATTCGTTTTCTTATTTATTTTAATGAAGCCAGCCAAGTATATTTTACCAATTATTGTTTTTTCTCAATTTTGTTGCACCTCATTGTGGTTTGCTACAAATGGAGTTATTGAAGATTTAGTAACTAACTTTAATTTAAATAGTTTGGCTTTAGGGCATCTTTCATCAGCTGTGCAATTTGGTTTTATTATCGGAACCTTTTTATTTGCACTTTTAACCATTACCGATCGCTTTGCACCTTCAAAAGTATTTTTTATAAGTGCTGTTCTGGCGGCTGTTTTTAATGTTTTAATTGTTTTAGAAAATCATAATCTTTGGAGTTTAGTAATGCTTCGGTTTTTTACAGGTTTTTTTCTAGCTGGTATTTATCCCGTAGGAATGAAAATTGCTGCCGATTATTACAATAAAGGCCTCGGGAAATCTTTAGGGTTTTTGGTTGGCGCCTTAGTTTTAGGAACTGCTTTCCCTCACGTTTTAAAAGGCTTTGGAAGCGGTTTTTTATGGCAAGACATCATTTATACAACAACTGCTTTGGCTGTGCTAGGAGGTGGTGTTATGTTTGCTTTTGTACCAAATGGAGCTTATAGGAAATCGGCAGCTAAATTTGATGTTTCGGTGCTATTTAACGTGTTTAAAGTGCGCGAGTTTAGAAAGGCGGCATTTGGATATTTTGGCCACATGTGGGAACTGTATACCTTTTGGGCTTTTGTTCCCGTACTTTTAAGTGCTTATGTGGAGTATCACCGAAGCGTAACGTTTAACATTCCATTACTAAGTTTTATAATTATAGCTTCTGGAGGAATTGCTTGTGTAATTTCGGGCTATTTATCTCAAATGTTTGGAATCAAAAAGGTAGGAGCCATGGCATTAACACTTTCTGGTATTTGCTGTTTAGTATCTCCGTTATTTTTTAGTTTAGAATCGGAAATTAGCTTTATAATATTTTTGGTGTTTTGGGGTATGGTTGTCGTGGCCGACTCTCCATTATTTTCAACCTTAGTCGCGCAAAATGTTAATGCAGAACATAAAGGCACGGCATTGACTATTGTTAACTCTATTGGGTTTGCTGTAACCATTGTAAGTATTCAATTGGCTAGCAGTTTAATAGATGTTATGGCTGTAAAATATTTGTTTTTGTTTATTGCTATTGGCCCCGTTTTAGGTCTTGTTGGGCTTTTAAAGAGATCTTAACTCACAATATTACCATCTACCATAGTTAATTTTCTATCTGCAAGATTAGCAAGTTCTTCATTATGGGTTACAATCACGAAGGTTTGCCCGAATTGATCTCTTAATTTAAAGAATAAACTATGTAAATTCTCAGCAGATTCACTATCTAAATTCCCCGAAGGTTCATCTGCAAAAATTAAAGCAGGACTATTAATAAGGGCTCTTGCGACAGCAACACGTTGTTGTTCCCCTCCAGATAATTCATTTGGCTTGTGGTTATAACGATGTGATAAGCCAAGGAAATCTAACAACTCCTTAGCGCGTTTTTCGGCATCTTTTTTATTAGTTCCTTTAATAAAAGCAGGTAAACAAACGTTTTCTATGGCTGTAAATTCAGGTAGTAATTGATGAAACTGAAAAATAAACCCAATATGCTCGTTTCTAAATTTAGCTAAAGCCTTATCGTTAAGTTCGCCAATATTGATGTTGTTTATAATTAATTCAAAATCGGCAACAGGTGATGCCTTATCTAAGGTTCCTAAAATTTGTAAAAGAGTTGTTTTACCCGCACCCGAAGCTCCTACAATAGATACTACTTCGCTAGGTTTAATATGTATGTCAACGCCTTTTAAAACTTGTAAATCGTCGTAGAATTTCTGAATGTTTTTTGCTTTAATCATCTCAATAAAATATAGGCGTGAAATTACTACTTTAAGTTATACCGTACAATTTTGAATCAATTTTATTGTATAGTCCATTTTTAGACTTATATTTATTTTCGAAATTAAATTATAGTACAAGATGCCTTACAGAAAGCTAGAAGAATACAACATGCAGGTTACCGATGATGTTAAAAATAGATATCGAAACATCATTGAAGATTTAGGTGAAGATACCGAGCGGGAAGGCTTAGTAAAAACTCCAGAACGGGCAGCAAAAGCTATGCAGTTTTTAACACAAGGTTACGATCAAGATCCTGTAGAAATATTAAAAGGCGCTATGTTTAAGGAGTCTTATAATGAAATGGTTATTGTAAAAGATATCGAGTTGTATTCACTTTGCGAGCATCATATTTTACCTTTTTTTGGAAAAGCACATATTGCTTATATTCCAAACGGACACATTGTTGGCTTAAGTAAATTACCGAGAATTGTAGATGTTTTTGCCAGACGATTACAAGTGCAAGAGCGTTTAACAGAACAAATTTTAGACTGTATAAACGATACTTTAAAGCCTCAAGGTGTAGCTGTAGTAATAGAAGCGTCACATATGTGTATGATGATGCGTGGTGTGCAAAAACAAAACTCTATAACTACAACATCTGGATTTAGAGGTCAATTTGAGAAAATTGAAACTAGAAACGAATTCTTAAAATTAATAGGGAAGTAGGCAAAAAATAATTTTGGTATGTTTCTTGTTTATCCAAAAGTATAAATTACTATTACATGAACAAATACAAAAAATTAGCAATTAGTATTGCCTTTGATGCTTTAGGCTATGTCTCTTTCGTAATCCCAGGTTTTGGAGAATTTACCGATGTGGTATGGGCTCCTGTTTCAGCTTGGTTAATGGCGAAGCTTTACAAAGGTAAACCAGGTAAAATTGCAGCCGTTATTTCTTTCTTAGAAGAAGCAGCGCCAGGTCTAGATGTTATACCAACATTCACGCTTATGTGGCTTTACACCTATGTCTACAAAGCAAAAGAAACAATTATTGAGGTTTAGAGAGATATTTCTAAATTGGTTAACCAATTCTGTGAATAATATAGCATTTAACCCTTTTTATAAGTGAATTTTAAATAATTAGGCTAAAGAAATAGAAGAATTATAATTCTATTTGATATGTTATTTTTTTTATTGACTTCCCATAAAACATTCGTATTTTTGATTTTCAAATTACAATGATAAATTTCAAAAAGATATTATGAATTCATACGATGTAGCCGTTATTGGCTCAGGTCCAGGAGGCTATGTAGCAGCAATTCGCTGTGCACAATTAGGAATGAAAACTGCAATTATTGAAAAATATAGTACCCTTGGAGGTACATGTTTAAATGTAGGTTGTATCCCGAGTAAGGCGCTTTTAGATTCTTCGCACCATTATGATGATGCTGTAAAACATTTTGAAGAGCACGGTATTGAAATTCCTGGTGAAATTAAAGTGAATTTAGAAAAAATGATAAGCCGCAAACAAGCTGTTGTAGATCAAACAACAGGCGGAATTGATTTTTTAATGAAGAAGAATAACATTGATGTTTATCAAGGTTTAGGAAGTTTTAAAGATGCTACGCATATCACAATTGCTGGTGAAGAAACTATCGAGATTGAAGCAAAAAATACCATTATTGCTACCGGAAGTAAACCATCTACATTACCATTTATCACTTTAGATAAAGAACGTGTAATTACATCTACAGAAGCTTTAAAATTAAAAGAAATTCCGAAACACCTAATCGTTATTGGTGGAGGAGTTATTGGTTTAGAATTAGGACAAGTTTACAAACGTCTTGGTGCAGAAGTAACTGTGGTAGAATATATGGACCGTATTATTCCGACAATGGATGCTGGTTTATCTAAAGAATTAAATAAAGTTTTAAAGAAACAAAAATTCAAAATTAACGCATCTCACAAAGTAAAATCTGTGGAACGTGTTGGCGATGAAGTTATCGTTAAAGCAGATAATAAAAAAGGAGAAGAAGTAGAGTTTAGAGGTGATTATTGTTTAGTATCTGTTGGACGTCATGCTTATACAGATGGTTTAAATGCCGAAGCTGCTGGTGTAAAATTAACAGATCGTGGTTTAGTAGATGTAAATGAGCATTTACAAACTAGTGCATCTAATATTTATGCTATTGGAGATGTTATTAAAGGTGCGATGTTAGCTCACAAAGCTGAAGAAGAAGGTGTTTTTGTAGCAGAAACTATTGCAGGGCAAAAACCACATATAGATTATAACTTAATTCCAGGTGTTGTTTACACATGGCCAGAGGTTGCTACTGTTGGTAAAACAGAAGAGCAATTAAAAGAAGCTGGCGTGGCATATAAAACAGGTCAATTTCCAATGCGTGCTTTAGGTAGAAGTAGAGCGAGTATGGATCTAGATGGTTTTGTAAAAGTTTTAGCCGATAAAACTACAGATGAAATTTTAGGAGTGCATATGGTTGGCGCTCGTGCTGCCGATATGATTGCTGAAGCTGTTGTTGCTATGGAGTATCGCGCTTCCGCGGAAGATGTATCTCGCATGTCTCACGCGCACCCAACATTTACAGAAGCTATCAAAGAAGCCGCCTTAGCTGCAACTGAAGATAGAGCATTACATATATAAATTTCAGTATTTAATTTAATATTGAATTATTGCTAACATTTTGAAGGCTGTCTAATTTCGATTAGCAGCCTTTTTTTTTATTTCTTATAAAAAAGAAGAGATAGAAAGTGTTATTTTCTTAAAATTGTGTTAAATTTACATTAAACAGTTAGAGCTTATTCCTTCAAAGATGAATTCCAAAAAACATTTATTTTTATTTTAAACTATAATCGTCTTCATTTTAGGTGATTACAGTCTTGTTTCGTGTTTTTAAAAAGAAATATGAAAAAGATTGTGACCTTTTAAATGTATGAGTGTCTTAACAATTGTAACCATTAAACTAGCGTAAGCTAAATTTGAAAACCCTACCAAAAATTAATAAAAAATCCGACGAGGATTTGATCAAAGGCATCGTTCAAAGCAACGATACGCTGCTTTTTGAAGTTCTATACGATAGGTATGCCACCTTAGTATATAACAAGTGTATGGGGTTTGCTAAAGATGAAGATGAAGCAAAAGATTTAACACAAGATGTATTTTTAAAGTTATTTGTTAAATTAGCAAGTTTTAAAGGAAATTCTAAATTTTCAACTTGGTTATATGCCTTCACTTATAATCATTGTGTAAATTATGTAACCCGAAATACAGCAAAAAAAATAGAAAAACAATCAGTAGATTATGCTGATGCAGAAAATGTAGAAAGCCTCTATGAAGAAGAGGAAGATGATAGTAGCTTTCTAAGTATGAAAGTTGATAAATTAAAAATAGCATTAGAGTTGATTTCTCCGGAGGAAAAAATGATTTTGCTTTTAAAATATCAAGACTCCTTAACTATAAAAGAAATTGAAGATGTTCTTGGAATAGGAGAAAGTGCAGTAAAAATGCGAATTAAACGAGCTAAGGATAAATTAGTGACCGTTTATAATAATAACCTTGGATAATGGAAAACCCGTTTTTAGACATAAATAAGCCATTAAAGGAAGTTCCACAAGAACTGAAGGCTAAGGTTATGAGCGATATTGCCATGGCCAAGTTAATAATGGAAATAGCCGAATTGTTTTCGTACAATTTATCCAGCGTGATAGAGCTTACCATGAGAAGTAGAAAATAAGTAACCAAAATACTCTAAATAAAATGAACCTTGTCGACAGCTTAAAAGCATCATTAAGTACAATTTGGGAAAGTATAGTAAGTGTATTACCTACTATCGCAGGAGCGATAATTGGTATAATCATTGGAATATTAATTATTAAACTAGTAGTTAATATTATAAGGAAGTCATTAAAATTTGTGAAGGCTGATAAGCTGGATGATAAATTAAATGAAATTGACTTATTTGGTGATAAGAAGATACAATTTAATGTTATTGATATTGTAGCGAAATTTGTTAAATGGATGCTTTACATTATTTTAATAATGATTGTTACAGATCTATTGAATTTAACAATGATCTCTGATGGTATTAAAAGTGTTATTGGTTATTTACCAAGATTAATTACGGCTCTAGCCATATTTGTTATTGGTTTATTGTTTGCGAATTTTGTTAAAAAATCTTTGCAATCGTTCTTTGAGTCTATGGAATTGTCTGGCGGTAAAATGATAAGTCAGTCAATATTTATGTTACTGCTTATATTTATTTCTATTACAGCTTTAAACCAAGCTGGTGTAGATACTGAAATAATTACAAGTAACATTACCATGATTTTGGCAGCCTTTTTATTAGCATTTGCTTTGGCTGTTGGATTAGGAGCGCAAAAAGTAGTAGGCGATTTGTTTAGAACGTTCTACACAAGAAAAATATACGAAGTTGGACAAATTATTGAGTTCAACGATATAAAAGGAGAAATAGAGTCTATCGATGGTATATCGGTAACCTTAAAAACAACAACAGGAAAAATAGTAATTCCTATTAAAGATATAGTGGAAAGTCAAGTAAGAGTGCAAGATTAACTTTAAGTTAGGGTTAAAATTTGGTTGGTTACTATTTTGTATTACGAACCACTTTCTACTGGTCTCTTCTCATTAATTTGGGAAGAGACTTTTTTTTTGATTAAAACTTAAGTGAAATTAAAAAGATGTCTTTTAGAAGAAAAAGAAGTAATTAAAATAGAATTAACAATCAGACATATTAACTCCAACAGCTAAGCCTCCTTCGCTGGTTTCTTTGTATTTAGAGTTCATGTCTTTTGCTGTTTCCCACATGGTGTTAACCACTTTGTCTAGAGGTACTTTTACGTTGTTTGGGTCGGTATCTAGAGCTAGTTCTGCAGCATTTATAGCTTTTATGGCTCCCATGGCATTACGTTCTATACAGGGTATTTGTACTAAACCTCCAATAGGATCACAGGTTAAACCTAAATGATGTTCCATAGCAATTTCGGCAGCTACTAAAACTTGTTCTGGTGAGCCACCAAGTAATTCTGTTAATGCTCCAGCAGCCATTGCAGATGATACTCCAATTTCAGCCTGACAACCGCCCATGGCAGCCGATATTGTGGCTCCTTTTTTAAAGACACTGCCAATTTCTCCAGCAACTAATAAGAATTTTTTAATATCCTCAAAGTTACCATCGTGATTTTCTATTACTAAATAATACATTAATACAGACGGAATTACACCAGCACTACCATTTGTAGGAGCTGTAACTACACGACCTAATGCCGCATTAACTTCGTTTACAGCTAATGCAAAACAGCTTACCCATTTTAATATTTGTCTAAATTTAACTTCGGTATTTCTAATGGAGTAAATCCATTCTACAGGATTTGAGTATGGAGATGATCCTTGTAAGCGTTTATGCATGTCAAATGCTCTACGGCGCACGTTTAAACCTCCAGGCAAATGCCCTTCGGTATGGCAGCCGGTATACATACATTCTAGCATGGTATCCCAAATGCGTTTTAACTCATAATCTATTTCTTCTTCTGTACGAATAGATTTTTCGTTTTCTAAAACAACTTCAGAAATGGGTTTATTTAAATCTTTGCAGAATTTTAATAATTCTGTTCCTTTATCAATAGGATAGGGAAAAGAACATTTTATTTCAAAATTCTTTTTAGCATTTTTACGTTCTTCTTTTACAACAAATCCGCCACCAATAGAGTAGAAGGTCGATTTCGCTCTTTTGCCATTGATTATAGCACTAAATGTGATGCCATTGGAATGAAATGGTAAAAACTTTTTATTGAAAACAATATTTGTTTCTGGTGTAAAATCTAATATTTTCTCGTTGTTAAAATGTATTTTTTGAGTTGCTTTTATATCTGCAATAGTGGTTTCTATAGTTTCTATAGGCAATGTTTCTGGGTCGGCACCGGTTAAACCAAGCATTACAGCATAGTCTGTAGCATGGCCTTTTCCAGTTAGGGATAATGATCCATATAAATCGACCTGAATAGTTTCAACCTTACTAAAAGTGCTGTTCGCTTTTAATTCGCTAATCCAGCGCTCGGCGGCACGCCAAGGCCCTAAGGTATGAGAACTTGATGGGCCAATGCCTATTTTTAGCATGTCGAAAACAGAGATACATTCCATAGTTACGAAAACGTTGTATTTGGAGACAAATATATATAATGTTTTAAGAGAAGGTTTAAATAATGTGTCAATTTTTTATAAACAAAATGTAAAACCATTGCAAATTGAAATTTATTGGATTGGCTTACTAAAGTTGGCAGATATATGCGCAAGGGATGGAACGGTTTGTTTGAGCTCCCGACCTAAGGAGGAGCGAGTAGTGAGAGCCCGATCCTTTTGGGATGCGCCCAAATATTTAAATTGACAGTAGGTGAATGACAGGTGACCGGCGTTTTGCTGCATATAACTAGGTCTGTAAAGTGATACGGCACCTGAAAATTAAAAATATGACACTGTGTCAGTTATTTTTGGTTGGCATAATGATTGACTTATACAACTCGAAATTAAAAATGAATTTTCAACACAATAAAAAAATATATTATGAGTAAAATTATTGGAATCGATTTAGGAACAACCAACTCTTGCGTTTCTGTGATGGAAGGTAACGAGCCAGTAGTTATTCCTAATGCAGAAGGAAAAAGAACAACGCCATCGGTAATCGCTTTTGTAGAAGGCGGTGAAATTAAAGTTGGTGATCCTGCAAAACGTCAGGCTGTAACTAACCCAACAAAAACGGTTTATTCTATTAAACGTTTTATGGGTAACAAATATTCTGAGTCTAAAAACGAAGCGGAACGTGTTCCTTACAAAGTAGTAAAAGGAGATAACGATACGCCTAGAGTTGATATTGATGGTCGTTTATATACACCACAAGAATTATCGGCTATGATTCTTCAAAAAATGAAGAAAACGGCAGAAGATTATTTAGGAACTGATGTTACTGAAGCGGTAATTACTGTACCTGCTTACTTTAACGATAGTCAACGTCAAGCAACTAAAGAAGCTGGTGAAATCGCTGGTTTAAAAGTTAGACGTATTATTAACGAACCAACCGCAGCTGCTTTAGCTTACGGTATGGACAAAAAAGGAACTGACCAAAAAATAGTAGTATTTGACTTTGGTGGAGGAACGCATGATGTATCTATCCTTGAATTAGGTGATGGTGTATTTGAAGTACTTTCTACAGATGGTGATACGCACTTAGGTGGTGATGATGTTGATGAGAAAATCATTGGTTGGTTAGCAGATGAATTTCAGGCTGAAGAAAACATGGATTTAAGAAAAGATCCAATGTCTTTACAACGTTTAAAAGAAGCTGCTGAAAAAGCTAAGATTGAGTTATCATCTTCTGCACAAACAGAAGTTAACTTACCTTATATTACAGCTACAGCGAGTGGACCAAAACACTTGGTACGTACGTTAACACGTTCTAAATTTGAGCAATTAATTGACGACTTAGTAAAACGTACTATTGAGCCATGTCAAACAGCTTTAAAAGCAGCAGGTTTATCTAAATCTGATATTGACGAGGTTATTTTAGTAGGTGGTTCTACACGTATTCCTGCAGTACAAGCGGCAGTTGAGAAATTCTTCGGAAAAGCACCAAGTAAAGGTGTAAACCCTGATGAAGTTGTTTCTTTAGGAGCTGGTATCCAAGGTGGTGTATTATCTGGAGATGTTAAAGATGTATTACTTTTAGATGTAACACCTTTATCTTTAGGTATTGAAACTATGGGTAATGTATTTACTAAATTAATTGAAGCAAATACTACAATACCAACTAAAAAATCGCAAGTATTTTCAACAGCGGCAGATAACCAGCCATCTGTAGAAATACATGTATTACAAGGTGAAAGAGCTATGGCTGCCGATAATAATACTATTGGACGTTTTCACTTAGATGATATTCCACCAGCACGTCGTGGTACACCGCAAATTGAGGTTACTTTCGATATCGATGCTAATGGTATCATTAAAGTATCAGCTACGGATAAAGGAACAAATAAAACACAAGATATTCGTATTGAAGCATCTTCTGGTTTAACTGAAGAAGAAATCCAAAAGATGAAAGCTGATGCTGAAGCAAATGCTGAAGCTGATAAAGCTGCAGCTGAAAATGCTCAGAAATTAAACGAAGCTGATTCTATGATTTTTCAAACAGAAAAACAATTAGAAGAGTTTGGTGATAAATTATCGGAAGATAAAAAACAACCAATCGTTGATGGTTTAGAAGAATTGAAAAAAGCTTACGAAACTAAAGATGTTGCTGTTATTACACCAGCTTTAGATAAAATAAACGAAGCTTGGAAAGTAGCAAGTGAAGAAATGTACAAAGCACAAGCCGATGCAGGTGGAGCACAACCAGGACCAGATGCTGGAGCAGACGCTCAAGCTGAAGGAAGTGATGTTGAAGATGTAGATTTCGAAGAAGTAAAATAAGCAGAAATTATATTTTGCTAAATCGAAATGAGTGAATATTGTATTCTGAATTTATTTAGAATTTTTATAAAACATTTCGTAAAAATTAAAAACGTAACCATTAGTTTGGTTGCGTTTTTTTTGTTTCTTAATATTGCCGAATTATTTAATATACAAAAACAGACTATGAAAAAATTAAGTGTTTTATTTATTGCGTTTACAATGGTTTTATTGTCATGCTCAAATGATGATACAGCGTCTACTTCTGCAGAATTAACAGGAGCGTGGAATGGCCAAGCCATTAGCTACAACGGAACTATAATTACAGAAGTTTTAGGAGAATCTATAGAGTCTACTTATGTAGCGCAAGGTTATGATATCGATTTTACCATGACCTTTACAGAAATGCCTAATAACGTTGTTGGAGAAGGTAATTATAGTTTAGAATTAGTTTCAACTACGCTAGGGCAGAGTCAAACACAAAATTTTGAAGATCTTTCATTTGAAAATAATAGTACTTGGACTAGAGATGGTAACCAATTATTGCTAACAGATGGTACGGAAACTGTTGCTTACCAAATTACAGAGTTAACAGAAAATAAGCTAGTTCTTACAGCAAATAGCCTAGAAGCTATACCAAATGCAAGTGCAAGCGGTATCACAGAAATTAAAATAGAAATTATTCTAACAAGATAGAACTATAATACTTTTATTTTAAGCGCGATCATTAATTTGGTTGCGCTTTTTTTATTTTCAATTAATAAGAAGTATTTTATTTTCACTTGCATATTTTACTTTTTATCCAAAAGAAAACGAGTACTTTTACAGTAAATTTTAAGCATGCTATTTTCTTCAAAAATAAAATCTAATTATAATCCAAAAAGATTAGCTGTAAAACTAAACGCTAAAGGCGAACAGTTTGTGGTTCAGGGGCATCCATGGGTGTTCTCAGATAATATTACCAAAGTAAATGATAATGCGAAATCGGGAGATTTAGCTATTATTTTTGGTAAAAACAAAAACCGAGTTGTGGGTTTAGGTTTGTATGATGCTAATTCGCCAATTCGAATTAAAATGCTACACAGTAGTACAGAAAAAGCAGAAATTAATGCCGCTTTTTTTAAGCATAAGATTAGTAAAGCTTTTAGTAAACGTCAATCGTTATTAAAAACAAATACAAACAGTTACCGTTTGTTGTTTGGCGAAAATGATGGTTTCCCTGGCTTAATTGCCGATGTTTATGCATCTGTTTTGGTCGTGAAAATATATTCTGAAATTTGGTTACCTTATATAGAAACTATTATTCCGGATTTGCAAGAAATCTCAGATTGTAAAACAGTTGTTATTAGGCTAAGTCGAAGTTTAGAAAATTCTAAAAAACATAAACTAGAAAATGGTGATGTGGTTTTTGGAACTTTAAAAGATGAAGTTGTTAAGTTTGTTGAGCACGACGTAAACTTTTCTGCTAACGTTATTAAAGGACACAAAACAGGTTATTTCTTAGACCATCGTGCCAATAGAAAACAAGTAGGCGAGTTGAGTAGAGGTAAAACGGTACTAGATGTTTTTTCTTATGCCGGTGGGTTTTCAGTACATGCACTTTCTAACGGCGCCAAAGAAGTTACTAGTTTAGACATAAGTAAACAAGCTTTAGAAATAGCCCTCGAAAATGGTAAGCTAAACAAATTTAAAGGGAAACACCACACTATAGCTGGCGATGCTTTTTTAGAATTGAAAAAATTAATAAAAGATAAGGTTACTTTTGATGTGGTTGTTATAGATCCGCCAAGTTTTGCAAAACAGGCTTCGGAAATAGAACTAGCCAAAAAGAAATATGCGCAATTAGCGGAATTAGGTGAAAAACTTACAGCCAAAAATGGTATGCTTGTTTTAGCGTCTTGTTCTTCTCGTGTTCTTGCTCAAGAATTTTATGATATTAATAGTGACGTGTTAGCCTCTATAAAACGTAATTATAAAATCCTTTCAAAAACTCAGCATGATACAGATCATCCTGTAGGATTTCCAGAGGGAGCTTATTTAAAAACGGTTTATTATCGATTTATAGATTAGGTGTTGGTAATTGAGGAAATAGAATAAATGTTATGCGTGCATAATATTTTACTATATTTGTATAAATCAATACAGCCAAATGGAAACTAAGCTCACCACACTACTTAATATAAAACACCCAATAATTCAGGCACCAATGTTTCTGGTATCTAATACCGCTATGGTTATCGAAGCCATGAAAAGTGGTATTGCTGGATGTATTCCTGCTCTAAATTACCGAACGCTAGAAGAGCTAAAAGCAGCCATTCAGGAATTAAAAGCAGCTAAAGTGGAAGGTGGATCTTTTGGTTTTAATTTAATAGTGAATAAATCGAACATAAAGTATAAAGAACAACTGCGCGTACTTTGCGAGGAAGGTTGCGATTTCATAATAACATCTTTAGGAAGTCCAGAAGAAACTATAAACCAAGCTCACAAAGCTGGTATTAAAGTATTTTGTGATGTAACAGATTTACATTTTGCTAAAAAAGTAGAGGGTTTAAAAGCAGATGCTGCTATAGCTGTAAATAATGAAGCTGGCGGACATAGAGGTAAATTATCTCCCGAAGCACTGATAAAAGAATTAAAATCCAATTTAAATATCCCGGTAATATCTGCTGGCGGTGTAGGCTGTAAAGCTGATATTGATAAAATGATAAGTTATGGTGCCGATGGAGTTTCGGTTGGAAGCCCATTTATAGCCTCAGTAGAAGCAGGTGTAACAGAAGAGTACAAACAAGCCTGTGTAGATTATGGAGCGGAAGATATTGTAATGACAGAGCGTATTTCTGGAACACCATGTACCGTAATAAACACACCTTATGTTCAAAAAATTGGAACAAAATCAACTTGGATAGAATCTGTTTTAAATAAAAGTAAAACCTTGAAAAAATGGGTGAAAATGATTCGTTTTTCTATCGGAATGAAAGCAACCGAAAAAGCAGCCACTAAAGCGACTTATAAAACCGTTTGGGTTGCGGGGCCAAGTATATCGCATACCAATGCTATATTACCCATAAAGGCCATCGTAGAAAAACTAACCAATTAAAAATGATATTAAAGTATTAATACAAGATTTTAGCGTTTCCCGATACCAGTTACTAATTGAAAAGTTAATCCCCAGTTTTTGTTAATCAGTTTTCCATAATTGTAAAAATGATTTAACCTTAATCGAGTATGTGGAGAAACTACATAAGATAAACTGTTTACAAGGTTTCCTTTAGTTTCTCTGTCGCTACTATTATTAGGTAGGTTTAATAATATAGCGTTAGATGTATTAATAACAAAAACACCTTTAATATAAAGCTCTATATTGTTTTGTAGTGCTAAATCTATACTGTTATCCCGGTTTTGGTAAAAATTAGGTCCACCATGCAGTTGTGATTCAAACTTAAGTTTTTCACCTAATTTTTTCACAACGTCTGCACCAATTCTTGTTAAGTAACGTTCGTTAATACCATCTCCAGTTTTTCCAGTCATGGCAATTAAACCATATTCAAAAGATTTGAATAAAGGTGAACCTATACGTGCAGTACCTAACCAAGAGCCGTTAAAATTTGGATTTATAAATTCTACAGCACTTCTATTTATTTTTTGAGCATCCGTAAGGTTTGGTGCATAGCTAACCAATGGATCTCTTAATAATCCTCCAGAATAAAAGCCAGCTTCAAAATCAAGTTTTTCAGAAATTGCTGTTTTAAAAGTAGCTCCTAAATCTTGAGTGAATCCTAAATCGAGACTCAGGCTATTTGCTATAAAAGATGTTACGGGATCTATTTTGGGGTTATGTCCAAATTTTATATTAGAATAGCCTACAAAAAAGCTTGTTCTATCCCATTTTGTTCCAAAAGATAACCCTACATTTTGTAATTTTAATTGATAATTAAGTGAGGTTTTATCATTTAAACTTCCTAAGAAATCTAAAGATATTTGAGATTTAAAACTGGTTAAAGCGACGTTTCTTATATAGCCTTTTTGTTGTAAGCGTTGGTTTTTTGTAAAATATTGATAAACCAATCTATTCTTTGGTCCAGACGTTGATAAGTCAAAATTTGAAGTATCTCCATCCAAATATCCAAAATGGATATTAGCTTGTAAATAATGAAATCGGTGGTCTTGCTTAGAGCGTTTTAAAGAGCTTTGTGCATATGTAGATGAAAGTAAGAAACAAAAAATAAGAGTAAGCGTATAAATATATTTTTTCATTATAGTAAAATTTGGACTAGGTGTATACTATTAGTAATTGTAAAGTTGGTTTCTAATACGTACTTTTTCTCTTAATTCATTAGGTAATTTTACGCGACCCATCCATAAAGGCAGAATACGCTCGTAGGATATTAAATAAATATCGAGCACATCTTTTTCTAAAGTAGGGTAGGTTAGGTACACTTTACTCAGTCCTTTTTTAAAATTATCAACCCATTTACCGGTATGCTTATCCGTTAAAAGTAAAGACTGCTCATAAGCCTTTGGCATTAAATCACTATCAAAATTTATTGTAGGTTGCGCAGGGTTATAGCGGCGACCTTTTGGATAAACATTAAATCCATAATGAAGGCCATAAAGTTTTTGTTCCTGTATCATTGCTAAATCTACATTTGTTATGGTAAGCGTAAATGGAGCCCATTTTCCTGTAATTTGTATCTCACTTAAGCATTCGGTATCCTTTATATCAATAGCACTTATAGATATGTTGTCTAGGTGTTTTAACCAATTCATATCAAAGGTTAACGGCGTTTTATTAGAGTAGAAACCTTCATCTCTAAATTGGGCTAATTTTATAGGTTGCTTTTCCGGATCTAAAATACTTTTATACGTTTCCTTAGAAATACTCGCTAAGTTATTATTAAGGAATAAGCCGTATTCAATTTTATAATGTTCTTCCATATCCAATAGTTCAATTGGTCTTTCAGACTTATAGCCTATCTCGAGCATTTCTGTTTTCCATACTTTTTTTATCGGATTTCTTAAAGCATCAAAATCAATAACAATATTTTGCGATTGTTCAGATAGTGTATCATAATTAAAACCCGTTAAATCAACATCTTTTAAATCAATGTTAGGGTTTTTAAGGGCGATTAAATGTTTGTAAAAAGACTTATCGAGTAAAAACCAAGAGTGCGCTAAAATTTTCGATTGGTTAAAATTGATGTTATTATGAAGGCGACTATCGAAATCTGAAAAATCCTCCGTATTCAAGTTAAATTCCCATTTACCTCCAGAAAGGCAACCATTTGTAATACCTGTTCTGTACACTCTATTTAGTGCATTTTTATCTTCAATTGAAGTTGTTTCTGGAGTAATAATACTAAATTCATTAAACTCTTTTCTTAAGCTAACCCCGTATCTATTAAACTCCTCTAAAAGTAATTCAGGATACAAATGTTGGCCGTTAGAATTAAATTTAGGAACAATTCTAAGTAAATCAAAATCAGAAACAATTACTTTATTTCCTTTGCCGTCCATAAAAGTAAAGTCAACAATAACAGTACCTTCCGGCATGGTGTTATGTAATTTTAGCTCTACAGTATTAAAATGCATAGCCAAACTATCTTTTGCATAAACACGATCTTTTTCCCAAGCATCAAAAGCATAATCCTCACTTGGGCTAATGGCATTTATAGTCATAATACCGTTTGGAGAAGCATCAAAATAAGTTTTTATTGCATTTGGAGCTTCGCTTAAAAGTGTGCCATTATAGTTGGCCCATTTATAGGAATAGCAACCTGTTAGAATGAATATTAATAAAAAGGAAAAAGTTTTAAAAAAGAGAATTCTCGCTTTTTTGTTTCGAGGAGTAAACATACTGCAATTTAATTTTTCGGATCGCAAGTTACGATAAACAAATGAAAACAAAACGGTTATAATTAGTAGTAGGTCGAATAGTATGCTTCTTTTTAATTTTGGCGCAACCCGAAAAGGGTCGGGCTATCCGCTACAAGTCCGCGTAGCAACAATTACCATTGTTACTACTGTGGGCTTTTCACTACTATCCCTTGCGCATAGTTTGCAACTGTGGTTTATAAAGCTATGTTTATTGTTTTTATTAAGTTCTGCTTATGCTTTTCGCTAACACAAAATAGCTACTAATTTAACCTAGCTTATCAAAGCGATTATATACTTTTTGTATTTGTAAACTTCAATCATTTTTTAATTTAAAGAGTTTATTTTGAAATTTACTGTAACTTATAGGTGTTATTAATCGTCATACATTAATAATCATAATAAGTTCAATCAATCAATCAATCAATCAATCAATCAAAAAACATCTTATGAAATCACAATCAAAATTTTTAAGCCTAAAAAAGGTTTTCCTGGCATTAGCGGTATTGTTAGTTTGTCATGTTACGTTTGCACAAACCAAGGCAGATAAAATAGACCAACTTATAAGTAAATATGTTGAGTACGGTAAGTTTAATGGTTCTGTTTTAGTAGCAAATAAAGGAGAGGTTATTTTTAAAAAGGGTTACGGAATGGCAAATATGGAATGGGATATGCCAAATGCACCCAATACAAAACACCGTCTAGGTTCCATAACTAAGCAGTTTACAGCAATGCTTATTTTACAATTGGCTCAAGATGGAAAGCTAGATTTACAAGCCCCAATAACCTCTTATCTTCCAGATTATCCAAAAGAAACGGGAAACATAATCACGATACATCATTTATTAACGCATACGTCGGGCATTCCAAATTACACCTCTTTTCCTGGGTTTATGGAAGATGAAAGTCGAAACCCATACACTCCAGAAGGGTTTATTGAAAAATTTCAAGATAAAAATTTAGACTTTAAACCGGGAGAACGTTTCAGTTATAGTAATTCTGGATATTTTTTATTAGGTGTTATTGCTGAAAAATTAACAGGTAAAAGCTATGAGGTTTTATTAAGCGAAAAGATTTTTAAACCATTAGATATGCATGCTACAGGTTTTGATAACCACAGCTATATTTTAAAAAATAGAGCAACAGGTTACGAGAAAAATGCAGGTAGTTATAAAAACTCGAAGTATTTAGATATGTCTATTCCTTATGCGGCAGGTTCGATGTATTCAACAGCCGAAGATTTATATTTATGGGATCAAGCATTGTACACAAATAAACTGCTATCCAAAAAATATATGGAACTCTATTTTAAACCTCAAATTTCTGCTTGGGGCAACAGTCATTACGCTTACGGTTGGGGTGTTGGTTACAGTAAAATGGGGACTTCTACAGATAGTATTTATGCTATTCAGCATGGAGGAGGAATTAACGGATTTAATACCAATATACTTAGAACACCTTCAGATAAATCATTAATAGTTCTTTTAAATAATACAGGAGGCGCTCCACTTAGTAACATAACAAATGCTATTTTGGGTATTATAAATAACAAAACGTATAGCATGCCTAAAAAATCGGTAGCAGATGCTATGCTAACCGTTATAGAAGCAAAAGGTATCGATGCGGGAATTACTCATTACAATGAAATTAAAGACTCCGAACTTTATAATTTAGAAGAAAGTGACTTAAATGCTATGGGATACCAACTGATGGGGTCTAACAATATAGAAGCCTCGGTTAAAGTATTTGAGTTAATTGTTAATGAATTTCCAAAATCGTCGAA
This sequence comes from Algibacter lectus, assembly GCF_900112395.1. Lineage (GTDB taxonomy): Bacteria > Bacteroidota > Bacteroidia > Flavobacteriales > Flavobacteriaceae > Algibacter > Algibacter lectus. The sequence continues at coordinate 593,155 of NZ_FOLN01000002.1, read as the reverse complement.
TGCTTATGATAGCTATGCTGAAGCTTTAATGACTTCCGGTAAAAAAGACTTAGCTATTACAAATTATAAAAAATCGGTCACGTTAAATCCAGCCAATCAAAACGGCATAGATTTTTTAAAAAAATTAGGAGAAGATGTAAGCGATTTGTTAAAAGATGTTGAAGTGCCAGAAGCTATTTTAGAAACCTACATTGGTAATTATCAACTTATGCCTGGGTTTATTCTTGCTGTTACTCGAGAAGGCAGTCAACTTAAAACTCAAGCAACAGGACAACCCGTGTTTGATGTGTTTCCTAAATTTGAAAACGTATTTTATTTAAAAGTAGTTACCGCACAGCTAACTTTTAATAAAGGTAGTTCTGGAAACATAGAAAGTGTAACGCTATTGCAAGGTGGACGAGAAATTACAGGTAAACGCATAAACTAATAATATACTCTTTATTAAAAATTAAAAACACCTTTCATGATGTCATGAAAGGTGTTTTTTTTTAATTAAAGTTTCAAAGAAAGGTTGTGTTAAAATCGTTTTAATTTTTTCGACAGTTCTCTTTTTAAGCATAACTTTACGGTATGCAAAAAAGAGAATTAGGAATACACGGATTTAAAGTTAGTGAAGTTGGTTTAGGCTGTTGGCAATTAGGAGCAGATTGGGGAGAAGGACTATCTCAAGAAGCTGGCTTCGAGATTTTAAATGAAGCCGTAAAAAGCGGCATCACCTTTTTTGATACCGCAGATGTTTATGGTAACGGAAAAAGTGAAACCTTAATTGGTGAATTTCTAAAAACAACCCAAACACCAATACGTGTAGCAACTAAATTTGGTCGCGCAGACAATGCATACCCAAATAAATATACCAAAGCCATTTTACGCCAAAGTGTAGAAGCTTCTATAGCACGTTTAGGTGTCGAAGCTTTAGATTTACTACAACTCCATTGCATCCCAATTCAATATTTAAAAGACGGTGATGTTTTTGATTGGTTACGCGAATTAAAAGCAGAAGGACTTATAAAACATTTTGGTGCTAGCGTAGAAACCGTGGAAGAAGGTTTAATTTGCCTTAAGCAAGAAGGCTTACTTTCACTACAAGTAATATTCAATATATTCAGACAAAAACTGGTTACGGATTTGTTGCCACAAGCTCAGGTTAAAGGTGTTGGTATTATTGTACGTTTACCTTTGGCAAGCGGATTATTATCGGGTAAATTTACAAAAGACACGGTTTTTCCAGAAAACGACCATCGTAATTACAATAAAAACGGAGAAGCCTTTAACGTGGGCGAAACCTTTGCAGGTCTGCCATTTCAAAAAGGTATAGAATTTGTAGAAACTATAAAAAAAGATATTCTACCAAGCCACCTATCCATGGTGCAATTGGCCTTGCGTTGGTTGCTCGATCATGAGGCGGTGAGTACTATTATTCCGGGCGCGAGCTCGCCAAAACATGTTATTTCTAATGCGGAAGCTTCAACTTTAGAAGCATTGTCACAAGAGGTTCAGGAGGCGTTAATCGATTTATACAAAACACAAATTCATCAAGAAATTCGTGGTGGATATTAGTAATAATTATACCTGATATACATTTTTTGTAACTCAGCTATAGTAATTCATTCTGTATATATAAATTATTTTGGCGCAACCCGAAATGGGTCGGGCTTTTCGTTGCAAGTCCTCGCACTTCCTTCGTCAGGCTGTGGGCTTTACTCTGCAATCCCTTGCGCATAGTTTGCAGCGATAGTTCGTATAGCTGTGCTTCTTGTTTTGGAAAAGTATTGTTTTGTTTTTGATACAGTGTATTCAGTTATCTAAATGAGTACTGAATACCGCGACTGAAAATTGCCTACTTAAAAAATGGTTCACTTCACCGCGTTAGGGATAGAACGGCATGTTTGAAATCCTTTTTGTTTTCCTTAAAAAAACAAAAAGATTGAGTAGTGATAGCCCGACCCTTTTTCGGGTAACGCCCAAAAAATAAATCTAAATTTTCTCAGCTAAATACTTTCCAATTTCCGAAGTTTTAATTTTTATAATTTCTTCGGGAGTTCCTACAGCAACAAGGTTTCCACCGGTTTCACCACCTTTAGGTCCTAAATCGATAATAAAATCGGCACACTTAATAAGCTCTATATTATGTTCGACAACAATAATAGAATGTCCGTTTTCAATTAAAGCATTAAAAGATTTTAATAGTTTTTGAATATCGTGAAAATGCAGTCCCGTTGTAGGTTCATCGAAAATAAAGAGTGCCTTTTCTTTTTTGTTGCCTTTACCCAAAAATGACGCTAGTTTAATACGCTGGGCCTCGCCACCAGAAAGGGTAGAGGAGCTTTGCCCAAGGGTTACATAGCCCAAACCTACATCTTGCAGCGGTTGGAGTTTGTTCTTAATTTTAGCCTGATCGTTAGCCTCGAAAAAAGCCACGGCATCGTCAATAGTTAGGTTTAAAATATCGTCTATATTTTTATCTGCAAAGGTAACTTCGAGCACTTCTTTTTTAAAGCGTTTGCCTTTACAGGTTTCGCACTCTAGGTGCACATCGGCCATAAATTGCATTTCTATAGTCACTTCGCCTTCACCTTTACAGGTTTCGCAACGTCCACCATCTACATTAAACGAAAAGTGTTTGGCTTGATAGTTTCTAATAACACTTAATTTCTGCTTCGAAAATAAGGCACGAATATCATCGTAAGCTTTTATATAAGTAACCGGATTGGATCGAGATGAACGCCCAATAGGGTTTTGATCTACAAATTCAATTTGTTTTATGTTTGCAAAATTGCCTTCTAAACTAGAAAATTGTCCGGGTTTGTCACCAAAATCGGTTAGCTTTTTCTGTAAAGCTGGGTGTAATATTTTTTTAACGAGCGTACTTTTTCCGCTACCAGAAACACCTGTAACTACAGTTAACATACCTAATGGAAAGCGAACATCTATGTTTTTAAGGTTATTTTCGCGAGCTCCTTTTATATCGACGTAGTATTTAGATTGACGGCGTTTTTTAGGAACTTCAATTTTTAAAGTCTCGTTTAAGTATTGAGCTGTTAACGAGTCGGAAGCCAAAATAGCATCGTAATCACCTTGCGCAACAACGTGTCCGCCAAAGGTTCCTGCCTCAGGACCAATATCGATAATGCTATCGGCAGCCTTCATGATATCTTCGTCGTGCTCTACAACAATTACGGTATTACCTAAATCGCGTAGGGACTTTAAAACCATTATTAAACGTTCGGTATCTTTTGGGTGCAAGCCTATGCTAGGCTCATCTAAAATATACATAGAGCCCACTAAACTACTACCTAAAGAGGTTGCTAAATTTATACGCTGACTTTCCCCACCAGAAAGTGTGTTCGATTTTCTATTTATGGTTAAGTAATCGAGACCAACGTTGGCTAAAAACTCTAAACGGTTATTAATTTCTTTCAATAAACGTTTAGCAATAGTGGTGTCGTGCTCGTTTAATTCTAGGTTATTGAAAAATTCGGCTAATTGATCTAAGGGTTTTTCTACTAAATCGGAAATGCTAGCGCTGCCTACTTTTACATAGTTAGCTTCTACGCGTAAACGTTTGCCATTACAGGTTTTACATTTAGTTTTTCCGCGGTAACGGGATAACATCACGCGGTTTTGAATTTTATATGCTTTAGATTCTAACTCTGCAAAAAAGCCGTTTAAACCTTCGAAATGTTTATTACCATCCCAAATAAGTTGTTGCTGTTTTTCGGTAAGTTCGAAATAAGGTTTATGTATTGGAAAATCAAATTTATGCGAGTTGTTTACCAATTGGTCTTTATACCAACTCATAGACTCACCACGCCAAGGGAAAATGGCGCTTTCGTAAACCGATAAAGCGGTGTTTGGAATAACTAAATCTTCGTCAATACCAACAATATCTCCATAACCTTCGCATGTTGGACAGGCTCCGTAAGGATTGTTAAAACTGAATAAATGCACATTAGGCTCTAAGAAGTTTAAGCCATCCAACTCAAATTTATTGCTAAAAGTACGTTGTTTATTATCCTTTAAAGTTTCGATGGTACATTCGCCTTTACCTTCAAAAAATGCAGTTTGTATGGCATCGGCTAAGCGGTTGTAAAAATCTTCTTCGTGCTTAGTAATAATACGATCTACAACTAATAAAATTTTGTCTTTTTTACCAATTTTTGTAGCGTCGTCTATTCTAACAACGTCTTCATTAATTTTTATTCTAGCGTAACCTTGTTGATTTAGAGCCTTTAATTTATCTTCTATAGTTCGTCCTTCTTCTAAATGAATAGGAGCGAGGAGTAGCATTTTTTCGCGTTCAGGAAATGTTTTTAAGTAATTTAAAACATCGGTAACCGTATCTTTTTTAACTTCATCTCCAGAAACTGGTGATATTGTTTTACCTATTCTGGCAAATAATAATTTGAGATAATCGTAAATTTCGGTTGTAGTACCTACTGTAGATCTTGGGTTGGTAGAGTTTACCTTTTGCTCGATGGCTATGGCTGGCGCAATACCTTTTATATAGTCTACTTTTGGTTTGTTTAGACGCCCTAAAAACTGGCGCGCATAACTAGATAAACTTTCTACATAGCGACGTTGGCCTTCCGCGTAAAGCGTATCGAAGGCTAAACTCGATTTTCCAGAGCCTGAAAGCCCCGTAATAACCACCAATTTGTTTCTTGGTATAACAACATCGATATTTTTTAGGTTGTGTAATTTGGCACCTTTTATAATGATGTTTTGTTTTGGATCAACTTCGGAAAGATTAGTAGTCATAGGCTTTTGTATGCAAATTTCACAAAGATAATATAAGTCTGTGAGCATAAAAAATAGAATGACTAGTAAAGAAATGTTAAAAAAAAATAATTAATTTTTGTTTTTTAGGAACGATTCTTGTTATCTTTGAATCAGCTAATTAATTATAAATCAACACCTGCCTATCGCATAACATTACTTTAAAAATTTTAATTTTTGAGAAAACCCAGTTTTCTTTACCATAAAGTAATGATTATGAAACACGAACCTACTACAGATGCTATTTTAGTTAGTAACTACATTAAAGGCGATGAATGTGCTTTAGAAGTACTTATAAAAAGGCACAAGCAAAGAATTTACAGTTTTATTTATTCGAAAGTATATGATGGCGATGTTGCCGACGATATTTTTCAGGATACTTTTATTAAGGTTATTAAAACCTTAAAACGAGGAGCTTACAATGAAGAAGGCAAATTTTTACCTTGGGTAATGCGTATTGCGCATAACTTGGTAATCGACTTTTTTAGAAAGAACAGCCGTATGCCTAAATTTGATAACACAGGTGAATTTAGTATTTTTTCGGTGCTTAGTGATAGCAGTTTAAATGCTGAAAAAGCAATTATTAAGGAACAGGTTGAGAACGATGTGCGCCGTTTGGTGGATGAGCTTCCGGAAGATCAACGTGATGTGCTTTTAATGCGTATTTATAATGATATGAGTTTTAAAGAAATATCTGAAAGAACAGGCGTTAGCATCAATACAGCTTTAGGAAGAATGCGCTATGCTTTAATAAACCTACGTAAAATAATTGAGAAGCATAACATTGTTTTAACCGATTAGTTTTACTAAATACAATAAAGTGAATTTTGCTGCGTTTACTATTTAAATTAACTTTAATTTGAAAGAAATGGAAAAAATTTACTCTAAGAAATCTATTGGAAACCCAGAAAAACTTGAGCCCAAGGAGGAGACTATTAATTTTCTTCTCAACTATTCCAAAGCGCTTAAAGTTGTGAAATATAACAATCTGGAGTTTGAAACGCTCTTAAATTAAAAAAATAAAAAAAACGTCTGAAATTATATTTCAGACGTTTTTTTATTTATTGTATATTGAAATTGTAGCACTCTTAAATTCCATAACGTTAAGGTTTGTAGAGCCGTAATGTTTTCATTTTTAGAACCAACTACGAGCTCGTCTTTAAATGATTTGATGAATTTAGTCCATAAGTTTCCTTTGGAGTCGTTTAGCAAAAAGTAAAAACCACTATCACCAATTTTCTTTCCTGAGGATGTTAAAATGAGTTCGCCGTTTTCTCCAACACTTGGACTTAAAATGACTGTAGCGTTTCCGTTTGGTAAAGGAAATATGGCTTTAATACACGTTTGTCCTGATGGTATTACGCAAGTTTCATAAACACCTGAATACACTACTTCTCCTGATGTTTTAAAAGTTCTAAGCCATATAGTGCGTTTAACTTTTTTTGTTTTAGCATCTAACAAATGAATTATATCACTTTTTAATGATTTTGAATCCTCGATATTCTCAATAGGAACGTTTAGCTGTTCAATACGATTACTAAATAATAATCTCAATAATATGCCGAATACTTTAAAAAAAGGATTCCACTTTACTTTTAAATCGAAATCGTAATTACTTGTGTTTTCGTAGAAATCAATGACGTTTTTAGATAATTTATGTTGTGCTTCACTAGATAAATTTAGCTGATTTATAGATGATAATATTCCTTTATCATTTTCTTTCTCATCTATTGTTAGTTGCTCGTTTTTAGCTAGTTGCTTAATAAATTTCACACCAATGCCTTTTGTGGTTCCAAAAGGACCCAAAAGCCATTCATATTGATTCTTGGTGATTTTTTTTCCAAATAATATGACCCATTGTTGGGTAATTAAATCTTGTAAGTTTTGTTTTAAAATAGCAATTCCCATTTAATTCTTTTTAAGATTAGGAATATAATTCTCTTTGTTTTTCCAAGAGCCAAATTCAGAAATAGGTTTAAAACGTAAAGTTGTAAATTCAAAATGAAAATCTTTTCGTTCCCGCTCTTTCATGGCGTCTGAATGTCTTTTTGGTTTAGGCATGGCACTATGGCCGTGAACCATATTGGTCATTTCCTCTTCTGTTTTCCAAATAGAAAAGGTAGAAACTGTATTAGGAAACCTTACTGAGGCTAATGAAAGTAAAGTACCTTCGTGGTCACGAACTAATTTTTCAACAGGTCTTCCCCAATGCAAAAATCTTGGAATTGCTAAGGGTTTCATTCTAGCAATTGTAACGGCCACAACAGGAGATAGCTCGCTTTCTAATGTTGCTTTCCGTTCAGGGATTTTGAATCCGCTTATCTTTCCCCATTCCCTCATAAACTCTAACCGAACGTGCCAACCTTTAGCCAGGAGTTTACCAAGTTTTTCTTTTTTTAAATAATCTTCAAGAGCTTCTTCGTTTTCCCATTGTGCAAAAATAGCGACCTGTTTTATAAGAAATCTGGAAGTAGAAATAATTGGAGAGCCTAATGTCATTGCTGTCATGTATTCAGAATGAATTAGTCCTTTAGTGTTTCTTTTAATAGGGGCTGAGAGCAAGCCTTTTATCGCCAATATAAATGGAATTCTAACAAGGTGATAAGAGAATATGCTCATATATTTAATTGAATAGAGTTGAGTTTTGTTATGTGTTTTAAATTATAAAAAACATTTGAATAACTATTAAAAACAATGAAGTTCTTATTCTTCCTCAGGAAATGTAATATGCTGGTATGCTCCAATATCTGCAGAGGTAGTTCTGTTTACTCCTAAAATATCGGTTGGTACTTGTGCCGCAAACGTGGCATTAGCTTGGTTTATAGCTTCGGAATTGGCTCCAATTATAAATTCATTTAAATCGGTATCTTTAAAATCGGGTGTTTTATTAAAGATGTTATTTTCAAAGTGATTAGTATCCGTTAGGTTGTATACTTCATCTGAGAAGAAGTTGCTATCATCTTGAAAACGCAATAAACAATTGGTGAATTTAAAGTTGAATGCAACGGTTTCGTCTTCTATTTGTTCTAATAAAAATTCAGGATTATCATTGCCGTAAATAATACAGTTGTTAAAATTTGCTTCACCTAAATCGGCTAGGGTAGCATTGTTATCTTCATCTAAAACAAAATTATTTAAAAGCACAGAAGGTAATTGTCTAAAGCCGTTATCCCAATAATTTACAATAGTAGCATGTGTAAAATTGTATCTGCCACCAATAGTTCCAGCAAAAGAAGATTGTCCGGCATTATTAATTACAACATTTTCTCCAGCAATAGAGGTGTTTCTGCCCATAATACCAAAACTACCTGAATTATAAATTTGAGAGTTTGTTATGTTTAATTTGTGGTTTGTAGCGTTTGGGTCTCCATCGCATAAAATACCAACGTTGGCATTTTTAATAGTGGCGTAATTGATAATATTGTCTATACTACCATCAAAAAGCCAAATGGTTCCCCATTGCCCTGGAGTTTCAGAAAAGTCAGGTTCCAATCGGTCGCCTTCAAAAATAACTTGATTTTCTAATGTTTCTTTGTCGTTACTTAAAGCTCCATTCACTTTTAAAGAAGCTCCGTTAGTTACTAATAGTCCTGATTCCGAATGAAAATATATACGCGCACCGGCATCTATAGTTAAGGTTTCATTGTTTGGTACTGCAGCAAAACCATAGATAACGTAAGGCTTATCGTTTGTGAAATTAAGTTCGTTTGGTAATAATTCTCGACCTTGTAAATCGGTTTCTACAGTTTCTCCATCAACGTTAAGAGTTAATGTTTCAACTACTTTTGTGGTATTATCACGATTAGGATATATAAAAATGGCATCTTGAATAAGGGTAACCAATTCTACTTTTTGTTGTTTTGTTCCGCTATCAAATTCTATAGCATCGGTGTATAAAAATTGGCCTGATGTTGCAGCTTCATTTTCAATATCAACGGTAGTTTCTATAAAAATATAAAGACTGTCTTTTGCTAGTAGCTCAACGTTTTCGAAAGATTTACCAGCAATACCATCTACGCTTAAGCGGTAATTAGAAGTTTCACCTAAAGTTAATTTTACCGAAGGAATAGATATATCGCTATCACTTTTATTATAAACTTTTAAATTATATGTACTAGAACCAATTTTTGAAAAAACAGTATCTAAGTATACCGTATCTCTCGAAAATGTTAGATTCCCCGTGCTTGGAGAAAACTCAAAATCTTTACGACAAGAGCTCCAAAGCATTAAAAAACCTATGGTGAATATAAAGTAAAAGGAACGTTTCATTCTAGTGGTATTAAACGCGTTAAAAATATACTAGTTGTCTTTTTTGTAAAGTGGAATGCGGTAAGATAATGTATAGCCAAAACCTACGCCAATACTATTGCTATCGTATGTTTTGTTGAAACCAGGAATGTAAACATTTTGAAAATTGTCTGGTTCTGTTTCTGTTACTAAAAATTTTAGTTGCACGTTTACGCCAGCATATAAATTATTGAATAGTTCAATTTTCATACCTAAAAGGACTTCTGCCCAAACAGCAGTTAAATCGTTAAACTCTTGTAAATCGCTAGATGAATATTGTGGCAGCCAATATTGGTTGGTGTTATATATGGTGTAGCTGTTAAGTTCTTGACTAAAGGAGCTAAAGCCTAAACGAAACCCTGTGTAAACCATATTATCCATATCTAGCCAGTTATCGTACATATTGTAATCGAAACCTGCTTTAATATAACTTCCTTTGGAGGTAATATCTAAATAATCTGTTATTGTGTTTTTGTTATCAAATCCAATTTCAGCTGCAGCATAAAGATCTTTTTTTAGTCTATAGTCGGCCACTATTTCAAAGCCACTATAGTTATCTTCAGCAAAAGAACGTGCTAGTTTACTAATATCTCCACCTATACGAATACCGTATTTTTGTTTGATTTTAGTAGAGTCGGTAACTGTTTCCGGGATACTATCGTTTTGTGCATTTACAGACACACAAAATATTAATAGCATTACGCTATTAATGAAATAAGTTAAAGTGTGTTTCTGTTTCATCTTCTACAGATTGATTTGAATTTAGGGGTTGTATGGATTCTATCCAATTATCTTCATCACTTTCTATTTGTACCGTTACGTTTTCATAAATAGTTTTGTAACCACAAGCTCGCGATACAAAAACTTCGGTACGGCTATAGTTTATGGTAATAATATCTATGTTTGATTCATCGGAGAGAAAATCGTCTGTATCATCATCTGGGGTATCATTATCGTCTAGAACATAATTGTTAATAAGCGCATACTGTGTTGTATTATCGGTAGTTTTTAACGGAAGTACCAATTGGTTGCTTGTTACTATTTCATACCCCGATAAAACTTCATCATTATCAACACCAATTACTACTAATTTAAAAACATTTTTACTGCTATCTTCGTCGGTATAATCTAAAAGATCGATAATTAAATTAGGTGTTGTAGGTGTAATAGCCGGACAAATATCATCACGTTCACAACTTATAGTTATCCCCACAATTAATATCATTATGGGGATAAAAAGAATTTTAAAATATTTCATACTTTATTACAATGTATTCCTAAAATTAAAAGAAAAACGAACGCTTAAATTCTAAATTATCGTTTTTCTAAAAGCACTACGTTTTCCACGTGAAATGTTTGTGGAAACATATCTACAGCTTGTGTTTTAACTACCTTGTATTGCTCGTCCATTAAGGCTAAATCTCTAGCCTGTGTAGCACTGTTACAGCTTACATAAACTACTTTTGCCGGAGCAATATTTAATATTTGTTGTACTACATCTTTATGCATACCATCACGAGGTGGATCGGTAATTATAATATCTGGAGTACCGTTGGCTTCAATAAAATCGGCATTAAAAACATTTTTCATGTCGCCTACAAAGAACTCAACGTTGTTTATGTTATTAAATTGTGCATTTTCTTTTGCTGCGGTAATTGCATCTGGCACAGCTTCTACACCAACTACTTTTTTAGCTTGCTTGGCAACAAACTGAGCAATGGTTCCGGTTCCGGTATATAAATCGTAAACAAGCTCATTACCAGTTAGTCCTGCAAAATCTCTAGTGATTTTATAAAGCTCGTAAGCTTGCTCGGAGTTGGTTTGGTAAAATGATTTGGCATTAATTTTAAATTTTAAGCCTTCCATTTCTTCAAAGATATGATCGTTGCCTTTGTAGCAAATCACTTCTTGATCGTAAATAGTATCATTTGCTTTCCCGTTAATAACGTACTGTAATGATGTAATTTCCGGGAACGTTTCACCTAAATAATCTAATATTAGTTCACGTTTCTCTTTATCTTCTTTAAAGAATTGGATCATTACCATAATATCACCAGTACTAGATGTTCTAATCATCATGGTACGTAATAATCCGGTTTGGTTTCTTGTATTAAAGAATTCTAAATTATTCTCAAGCGCGAATGCTTTAACGGCATTTCTAATAGCGTTAGAAGGATCGGCTTGTAGGTGACATTTTTTTACATCTAAAATTTTGTCCCACATACCAGGAATATGAAATCCTAAAGCATTTCGGTCTCCTAAATCTTCATCCGATTGCACTTCTTCTAGAGTTAACCATCGGCTATCACTAAATGAGAATTCCATTTTATTTCTATAGAAATACTGATTTTCAGCACCAAAAATAGGAGTAACTTCTGGTAATTCTATATGCCCAATACGGGTTAAATTATTTGTAACTTCTTTTTGTTTGTAAAACAGCTGATGCTCGTAAGCCATATCTTGCCATTTACAACCACCGCAAGTGCCAAAATGCTCGCAAGCAGGCGTGGTTCTTTTATCCGATAGTTTATGAAATACCGTAGCTTTACCTTCATAATACGCTTTACGCTTTTTAAAGGTTTGCACATCTACCACATCGCCAGGTACAGCATTAGGTAAAAAAATAACTTTTCCGTCGGGTGCTTTGGCTATGGTTTTTCCTTTAGCTCCGGCATCAATTACTTCAACGTTTTCAAAAACTTGTTTTCTTGTTTTTCTTCTAGACATGCTGCAAAAATACTAATAGCCAGAAATAAATTTCATATTATTTTCAATTACTTTAATGGAATTTTAATTTCAACTAGAATATAAGATGGTTTTTAGGTGAAGAAGGCGAGGAGAAGCTTAATAATCTCTAATTTTTTAGAATGAAATAAGAAAATATTCTACATAAAAAAAAGCTGCTCGGTAAATTACTGAACAGCTTTTAATTTTTTGAGGGCGATAAACTATTTTTTATTGAATTTGTTAAGTATTTTATCCATTTGTTTTCCTGCAGCTTCACGTCCACCAAGTCCGAAAGATAGTATGATAGTTAGTGCAACTGTACCTAAAGAAATACCAAAGGCAAGATTGATAATTTCATCAGCAAGTCCCATAGTTCTTAATCCGATGGCTAAGAAAATGGCAATAATGGCAATTCTAATGATAGATGCAACAAAAGCGTTATCATCATTTTTTGCAAAGTTATTGGCAGCAACAGAAGCTATCCAGTTTCCAATGGCTAAAATAATAAGTCCGAAAATTATTTTACCAGAATAGTTTGTAATAGTATATAAAATATCGGTTAAATAGCCGAATTCTAATTTGTCTACAGCGGTTGTAAGTCCAAATAAAATAATAAAGTAATACACTAAGTTCCCAATAATGGCTACTAGGTTAGTGTTTCCTGTAACTGCACCTAAACCAGCTTTGTTGAAAAAGTTGTTCAAATTCATACTGTTAAGTAGGTCTTTTATAAGTTCACTTAAAAAACGACCACCAACTACAAATAAGATAATAATAATTGCAGCTAAAATTACTTTTGGAATAGCACTAAAGAAATCCTTTAACATCGTTGTTGCAGGTTCCGAGATGGCATCCATATTAAGGATATTAAATGCTGAAATTAATAACGGAATAAAAATAAAGATGAACACAATTTTTTTAATCACGTTAACAATATCAATGTTTTCTGGTAATTTTAATTTTGGAGTTAGTTTTTGAATAGAATCTCCAGAAAGTTCAACTAATTCAGATACTATAGTTGCTAGCATGTAACCAATATAGCAAACTAAACCAGCACCAATAATATTTGGAATAAACCCAGTGAATTCGTCTAGCATATTTTTTAAAGGGTCGAGTACACTACTCATTCCTAATTTTTCTAAAGCCAAAGTGAAAACAAAAATCATTACTAAAAAGTAAACCAGTTTGCTTATAAAGCCTGAAATTCCAATTTTGGAATTTTTCATTTTATTGTCGATTCCCGTTTTGCTAAGTAATTTAAAAATAACTCGTTTTAGTAATCCGGCAATAAACCAACCTATAATGATGATAATTAAAGCGCTTAAAGCACTTGATAAATTTCCACCTATAGATTGTGAAAGTTGTTCTAATACATTTGTTAAATAGTCCATAATTTTTTGTTATTGATTAAGTAATAGTTACTACTTGGACACATTAAATATTAAAAAGACACATTTTAATTGAATATTTCATAAATTTGGCATTCCTAGGGATGATTTCTCTCCCACGCTGAATTTTCGAAACTTCGAAAGGATAAAGGTAGAGAAGGAATGGTTATTTTATAATATCCATTTTTTTGGATATAAACGTTTAAATTTTTTTAAAATGGCTGTTTTAGACCAATTAACTTCGCAACAAGCGATAGATTTAGAAAACAAGTATGGTGCACACAATTACCATCCACTACCAGTAGTGTTGAGTAGAGGAGAAGGTGTGTATGTATGGGATGTAGAGGGTAAGAAATATTACGATTTCTTGTCTGCCTACTCAGCAGTAAACCAAGGGCATTGTCATCCAAAAATTGTTGGAGCCATGACAGAGCAAGCGCAAACATTAACCTTAACCTCTAGAGCATTTTATAATGATGTGCTTGGTAAGTTTGAAAAATACGCTACTGAAACCTTTAATTACGATAAGTTATTACCAATGAATACGGGTGCAGAAGCTGTAGAAACAGCTTTGAAACTATGTAGAAAGTGGGCTTACGAAGTAAAAGGTATTGATGAGAATGAAGCTGAAATTGTAGTTTGTGAAAATAATTTTCATGGGCGTACCACAACCATTATTTCTTTTAGTAACGATCCTGTAGCTAGAAAGAACTTTGGCCCTTATACGAAAGGATTCATTAAAATTGAATACGATAACCTAAAAGCGCTAGAAGATGTTTTAGTAAATAATAAAAGCGTCGCTGGTTTTCTTGTAGAACCAATTCAAGGTGAAGCAGGAGTTTATGTGCCAAGCGAAGGTTATTTAGCTTCAGCAAAAGCACTTTGTGAAAAGCACAATGTTTTATTTATTGCAGATGAAGTGCAAACAGGTATTGCAAGAACAGGGCGTTTATTAGCAACTTGTGGAAACTGCAGTTGTGCAGATAAACATTGTTCTGGAACTCCTGAAGTAAAAGCTGATATTTTAATATTAGGAAAAGCCTTGTCTGGAGGTGCATACCCTGTATCTGCGGTTTTAGCTAATAACGAAATTATGAATGTTATAAAGCCAGGGAATCACGGTAGTACTTTTGGAGGAAATCCAATTGCAGCGGCCGTTGGTATCGCAGCTTTAGATGTTATTAAAGATGAAGAATTAGCTAATAATGCTTTTGAGTTAGGTGAATTGTTTCGATCGGAATTGTCTAAATTTATAGAAACAAGTTCTATAGTAAATGGTGTTAGAGGAAAAGGTCTTCTAAATGCTATTTTAATAAACGATACAGAAGAAAGTGATACGGCTTGGAATATATGTATAGCTTTACGCGATAATGGTTTATTAGCCAAACCAACACATGGTAATATTATTCGTTTTGCACCACCATTGGTGATGACGAAGGAACAATTATTAGATTGTGTTTCAATTATAACAAAAACACTATCTCAATTTGAAAAATAATTGTTTTAGTAATTAATGAAATAAAAAAAGCGACCTATGGGTCGCTTTTTTATTTGTAATAAATCAATAATAATTATTGATTTTGGTATTGTTCCATAATCTCTTGAGATTGCATCATAACTTGATCCCAACCCACCGTAGCAATTTGGTAAATAGTAGATATTAGGTATAGTACGTTTATTATAAGTATAACCAAGGCTACTATTTTTGCAGTATTCATCGCTTTTACGCTTGCAGGATCGTACTTCTCTGGGTTTGCTTTTGCTGCATTTAATTTACTATTTGCAATAAAAAAGGCAATACCAGCCAATATAAAGCCGAAGCCTCCAATACAGCAGCATAATAGTCCGATAATTGCTAATACATATACTAGCGTTGGGTTCAGTTTTTCTTGTTCCATGTGTTAATTTTAATTAATTATTTTAATAAAATAGCTTGTTACAATAGTCACGATTGTTGCTATAGCTAATATTGTTGTGATAATATTTGAGTTCTTAAATTTAAAGACCATATTACTTCCTATGTAAATAAAAAGAAATATTAAAGGGTATATAGCAGGATACATTTTAAAAGCAGCAACAAAGTCACCCTGAAAAATTAATGAAATAGAGCGCTGTATACCGCAGCCCATACATTCTACACCAAATAGTTTTTTATTAAGGCATGGAAGCATGTATTTTTCTAGAGATTGCATGTTTTATTTGTTCTAAGTATGCTAAAATAATAAAAGCCAACTAACAAAAAAATGCTTTATGGATTTTTTGTTAGTTGGCTTTTTTTAACCAGTATTAAAATGGTTTAATTAATAATTATCTTTTTATTGAATGTTGTGTTGTTATCTAGTGTTGCTTTTACAATATAAACACCTGTACTAAGTTGTTTTGTAGAAAGCTCGTAAGCATTAGAAATGTCATTAGGTCTCTCTGTTATTACTTGTTTTCCTGAAACATCATATACCAAAATAGATTTTATATCTAAATTCGAAGGATTTAAAACCTTAAGTATATCTGTTGTGTTATTTTGAATAGCGTCCATGCTATCCACAAGATGTTCTTCGGTAGCTAATGTAACGTCTGCTCTAAACGTAACTTCAAAACGTTCCGTGTAATTTCCTGCATCGAGGTTTACACTAAAGTCTTGACTTTGTAAATTAACATATAGGTCAGTTGTTTTGTCATGAATGAAAATTGGTAAATCTGAATCGAAATTTTGAACATCTGCGATTTTAATGTTTACTGGCATATCATTAGCTACCGTAATATGTAAAGGTATTTTCATTGCTTCATTAAAAGGTAGTGCTTGAGCGAGATAAGCTTCATTTTCCAAGAGCCAGTAAGCATCAGATCCAAGCTTATCATTTTCGTTTTGTTTAATTTCTAATCCACGATCAAAACTTTCAGTAGCGCGATCATTAAAAGTCTCAACTAGTTGTCTTGAGTAAAGGTTGTTAAAGCTAATATTTAATCTAAAGCGTTTCGTGTCCTCAGCTACAGTTGTGAAAATTGAATTTTCAGTTTTTTTCCCTTTGGAGTTAGCCGATTTGAAAAAAGCACTATTTCCGCCAGATTCTTTTTCATAAACACGATGACTATTTTTTGCTTTCAAGGTTCCACTAGCATTAGCTAAAATCTTAAATCCTTGTCCAATAGGAATATAACGTTCAGGTATTTTGCCTGTATTGGTTGTGCCACTATTTCCAGCTTCAGTACCGTCTGTATTATAAGTTTTAAAGACAGCTGGAACAATAGTAGGGGCGAAAGAAAACTCATCAATAGTATATGTTGTATATCCGCCATCATAACTTGCTAAATTATGAGAATCGGTAGTAGGGTCTTGTTCCCAATAGCGTAAAACGCCATCAAAAACATTTCTATTCTCAGCATCCCATATGTAAGCGTGAGCATCCATTGCAGAAGGGTATGGGTTTCCAACAAGAGTTTCGGAGCCATTGACAACAGTTATGCTAATTGTTCCTGTATTTGGTTTACCTCTAAAATCGTAGTTCTGATTTTCTCCAGAGCCAACAGTGCCTTTCATAGAAAAGCCATATCCAGGAGCTATAAGTGTTGCGTCCCCTGCGTATACCCAACCTGTATAGTCTGTTCCTGCAGGGTAAGTCCAAATCCAATAAGGCTCTATATTCAAAGGGGCAGATGTTCCATTATAGCCAGGCTGGTGGGTTGTACCTGCAGAAGTAGAATTTACATCATCTACAATGTCATTAAGTAGTGTAATGCCAAATAAGCCATTTCCAGTAGCAACAGCAGGAAGTCCTGTAGGCGAACACCAATAGTTATATTCGTAAGCTCCAACATTTCCATCTTGGTAAACACTTAATGCGCCTTCCCCTGAGTTTACTGTAGTTTCAATACCTTGTATTATTTGAGCTTCGGCTCTTAAATATATTGTACTTGCAGGTTCAACAAGGTTAATATCATCTTCAACAAATACAATTTCATCATTTACATAAACATATGCATTGTTTCTTACAGTTAGTTGAGCTTCTGCAAATTGACATAATAATACTGTGAAGAACAGACCAAATCTAATTGATAAAATAGTTGTTTTTTCTTTCGTTAAATTGCATTTTAACGAACTAAAAAGCGTTTTGCGGATGTTTGGTGTAGGTTTTATCATAGTTTTTTAATGAATATGGAACAATACAAATATACTAAAACTTTGTTAACATCATATTATTTATATAAAATGGTTAAAAATTAAGTGTTTGATAATTAATGATTTAATGTTTTTGAGTAATTTAAGAAATTATAATCTCAATTATTTTGATTAGTATTTGTTTAAATTTGCCGAATGAAGTATTTAAATTATATATTAATTTTAGTTGGAGCAGTAGTTGCTATGTATGCTAAAGTTGGTGCAGAGCAGAACCAGTATTTACTAATGGTTGGTATTGTTTTTTTAATGATGGGAGTTTATAGAATTTCTAAATTAGTACCAAGTAAAAGGGATGAAGATTTAGAAAACAACGACTCAATAGAAAACTAATTACTATGAAATTTAAAGTAAACGATTTTGTTTTAGTTTTAGATGAAAACCTGTCTGGGCATATAAAATCTATTGCCGGAAATACAATATCTATTGAAACAATCGATGGTTTTTTGTTAGATTTTGAAGCCGAAGAACTCGTTAAAGATACTTCAAAGAGCGATTTTTCTACTGGTGTTTTTTCTCATAAAAGTTTAAGTTCTGTTTTAGATGAAAAAGAAAAACCAGGTCGCAGAAAATCTGTTAGAGTAAAACCAAAAGAAAGATTTGAACCTACAATGGAGGTCGATTTACATATTAATCAACTTGTAAAATCCTCTAGAGGCATGAGTAATCACGATATGTTAACCACCCAATTAGATACAGCAAGGTATAAGCTAGATTGGGCTATTTCTAAACGCATACAGAAAATTGTATTTATCCATGGTGTTGGAGAAGGTGTGCTTAAAATGGAATTAGAATATTTATTTGGTCGCTACAACAACGTTAAATATTACGACGCCAATTACCAAAAATATGGTTTAGGCGCCACCGAAGTTTATATTTACCAAAATGTAAGTGCTAATTAAAGCCTACTCAAAATCTGGTGTTACACTTTCCGATGATGTTAAACCACTATCGCTTAAAACACCAAAATCAAAATCGTCTTGAGATAAAAAGCTTAAGCTAATTTCTTGCAAGTTTACAGTTACTAAATAGGTGTAGTAAATTGTATGTTCTCTATAAGCTGTTGCCGGAACTGTTTCTGCAACGGCAGGATTTAAATAATCTGCACCAACATCACTGTTAGTAATATCATTATTTGGACGTTGATCTTGTGAGTCATTTTCTTCATCACGAGTTAAAACACCATCGCCATCATCATCAGCATCTAAATAATCAGGAATACCATCACCATCGGTATCTTGAGCATCTTCTAAATCACCATCACCATTTGGGTCTGGGTTTTCATCTTCAGTTAAAATATTATCACCATCATCATCCCAATCAATATAATTTGGTAAACCATCACCATCGGTATCATCATCAGTTAAATCACCGTTTCCATTAACGTCTTCAAGATCTGCAAGAATTCCATCTTCATCATCTTTAGTTAAAATAGTTAAAATTTCCGCAGTACAAGCATCACTTTCACTAGAAGTAATCGTTACTTCATCAGGAATATCGTTACAAAATAAGGTAGAGGGTAAACTTTCATCACTATAAGTTCTATAGTAAAACGTAGCACCTAAGGCAAGTTCTAGAGAATCATTACTTTCTACCGCTAGAATTTCATCTAAAGTCAAATCAGAAATTAATACTGATAAAGATTCTGATGGATCGTCTTTCGTTTTATAAAGAACAAGATCTGATACACCTTCGCATGCGCTAAACTCATCGTCGAATTCAAGCTCTACGGTAATAATATCACCATCATCACAGCCTTGGATTGAAATTAAACAAACAGCAATAAAAATATAAATTAACTTACGCATGGACATCTATTTTGCCACAAAAATAGTGGAATTGATATTGATAACAAATAAACTTCAAAATTACAGATTAAATTCGTTTTTATCATTTTTTTAACCTACTTAATATGTAATAAAAAATAATGAGTAAACTGAATTTTGCAATGTTGTAAAATTCATTTCAAACTAATAACGAACGATATTAGAAATAATTTTATTTGAAGTATTTTTGTTGCTTAATAAAGTAATATGAAACCAGTATATTTTGATAATGCCGCAACAACAGAACTGAGAGATGAAGTTATTGATGTTATGGCTCAAGTTTTGAAAGCAAACTTCGGAAACCCATCATCTTCACACAGTTTCGGGAGGTCTTCAAAATCTTTAATCGAAAAATCTAGAAAGGCCATAGCGAGTTGTTTAAATGTTTCGGCTAGTGAAATTATTTTTACATCGGGTGGCACAGAGGCTGATAATTTAATTTTGAATAGTGCCGTTCGCGATTTAGGCGTTAAGCATATTATAACCACACAAATTGAACATCATGCCGTTTTACATACAGTAGAAGCTTTACAGGAAAGCCATAACATTGATGTCAGTTTTGTTAATTTGGACAGCAAAGGGAATTTGGATTTTAATCATTTGGAATCCTTATTACAAACAGAAACCAAAACATTGGTGAGCTTAATGCACATTAATAATGAAATTGGCAACATTACCGATATTAAGCATGTTTCTAATTTATGTAAAGCTAATAATGCACTTTTCCATAGTGATGCCGTACAATCTGTAGGGCACTATAATTTAGATTTACAAGATATTCAAGTTGATTTTATAGCTGCAGCAGGTCATAAATTCCATGGTCCAAAAGGTGTTGGTTTTGCTTTTATCAGAAAAAATATAGGATACCTTAAACCTTTAATTTTTGGAGGAGAGCAAGAACGCGGACTTCGAGCAGGTACAGAGAGTGTGCATAATATTGCTGGTTTAGAGGCGGCTCTAAAATTATGTCACGAACGTGCAGAAGAAGAGCATGAATATATTAATGGCCTGAAATTATATTTTATAAATGAAATTAAGGCGGCTTTACCGGGTGTTACCTTTAATGGAGAATCAGAGAATTTAGAAAAAAGCACTTATACCTTAATTAATGTTTGCTTGCCAATTCCGGCAAATAAATCTGCTATGCTGCTCTTTCAATTAGATTTAAAAGGTATTGCTTGTTCTAAAGGAAGTGCGTGCCAAAGTGGAAGTAATAAAAAATCGCATGTTTTATCCGAAATATTATCTGGTGACGATTTAGAGAGACCATCTTTAAGGTTCTCGTTTAGTATTTTTAATACAAAAGAGGAGGTTGACTATGTGATTTCTATTTTGAAGGAATTCGCTTAATAATAATTTGTTTTTATATAATAAATCCGATTAAATGATTGTTTTTAACGTTTAAATGTGTTTTTGTAGTGTTTAACTGATTTTTTATGCTTAACTTTGCGCTTTATTTATTATATTTAGAGTAACTTAAAGCTAAGCGAACATGAAGAACACTACTATTTTTATCGGATTATTATTTTTAGTCCTTTTTCAGATACCAACATATGCACAAGTAGGTATAGGAACAACTACTCCTGATGCTTCTTCAATTCTAGATATAGAATCTACAACTCAAGGAATTTTAACACCAAGAATGACAACTGCACAGCGAATTGCTATTGCTTCTCCTGCAGAAGGTTTAATGGTTTTCGATATCGATGAAGGTTCTTTTTTCTATTTTGACGGAACAGTTTGGGTTGAGTTAGAAGGATCAGTAACTAGAGATAATTATAAATTAGTGAAATCTGCAGCCGATTTGGCCGATGAGCTTGCTGCGGGTGGTGGAACCGAATACTTATTTACTACCGACTTTATGTATGAAATTAATGGCACAATAACTTTAGCTGCACCAATTAATTTAAATGGTGCTTATTTAGTTGGAGAGGATACAAACGAAGATATTTTAATGCGAGTTGGAGGTACTATTTTTGAAGGTGATACTGGCGGTTCTATTAGGGGGCTTACTTTAGTAGCCTCTGGACCTGGAGCAGCAGTATTTAATCTAACGGGTAGTACTGGAACAGAGCGTTTTGTGTTTCGAGATAGTGTTGTAGCGAACTCAACTTCGGTTGGTACTATTTCTTCATATGGATTAGTTTTTATTAGTATTGTACAGTACGTAAATAATGCAGCAGGAATTACTTTTGATGATATACACCAGTTACTTTTAAATTCTGAAGGATGGGCTAGTGATAATACAGGTATTTATCAAACTTTTACAGGTGACTTTGATATTATAGCCAAACAAGGTGGTTTTAGTAAAGTAGTGGGCGCAACAGCGGCAATCGATATCACAGGAGTATCAGCTTTGACTAGTGGAAATATAAGTAATGTTAATTTTTATGGAGGAGGCAATTATGTTAATGGTTCTTCTCCTTATACTGGCTACGATTTTTCTAATAAATGGGATGTGGATAGCCCGGGAATTCCCGTAGAAACAGATGGGGTAGCATCTGGTAATTTTTACTTTAATGGTACTTTAACAACGGGTTTCTCTCAATTTATATCTAACGGCACTCCTGTTGAAGTACAAGGCACAGGTGGTTTTGATGCTCCTAGATTGTTTCGGTTTATAGCGTCTGAAGGGAATAATAAATTAACCTATGATGGTATTAAACCTAGAAAATTTCAAGTAAATGTATCGATGTCTATTCGTGTAGATGATGCTGTGGGTAATTTTTACGCTTTTGTTATTGCTAAAGAAGGTGCTTTAGTTACTGAATCTAACGCAGTTGTACGTATTGATAGTAATCTTCAAATTCAAAATGTGTCATTAAATGCCGATATTGATTTAATAGCAGGTGAAAGTATAGAGGTTTATGTTCAGCGCTTAACAGGTTCAGGGACAGATGAACTTGCTGTTTTTTCAGAGAATTTATCTATTAAATAAAACGTTAATATTAAAACCTCATACTAGTTTTCACATTAAAAACACGCGGTGTTAAGTAATTAGGAATCGCATATTGGCGTTTGCTATATACATCGCGTACCCAAGTGTTAGTTATAGAGTTTTGAGCATCAAACATGTTATAGATTTCAAACCCAAAAGACAAAGCTTTAAAAGGCTTTCTCCAACCACGATCAAATTGCTTTTTATCATCGACTACCACAAATTGTAAACCTAAATCGGCACGTTTGTAATCTGGTAATCTGTTTTGATAATCGTAAGGATCGGCATAACTTGGCGATCCACCAGGTAAGCCTGTATTGTAAACTAGATTTAAATACACTTTCATGTTTGGTACATTAGGTACATAATCTTGAAATAAGGCAGCAAACTTTAAACGCTGATCTGTTGGGCGTGCAATATAGCCACGATTATCTATATTCTCCTCATTTTTTAAGTATCCAAAACTAAACCAAGATTCGGTTCCAGGAACAAACTCTCCGTTTAAGCGCATATCTAAACCATATGCATAAGCTTCAGCATTATTATTGGCAGCATAACGGATACGTACGTTTTCTAAAGTGTACGGATTAACATCGGTAATGCCTTTATAATAAAGTTCGGTAGTTAATTTAAAGGGGCGTTCCCACATTTTAAAACTATAATCGTTTCCTAATACAACATGAAGTGATTTTTGAGCTTTAACATCAGGCTGAATTGTTCCCGAAGCATCACGTAACTCACGATAGAAAGGTGGCTGATAATATAAACCTGTAGCTACTCTAAATAGCATATCTTTTTCCCAATTAGGTTTTATAGTGAATTGTGCACGCGGACTAAATACGATTTGATTGCTTCCAGATATTCCATCTCCCGAAACCGACCAACTATGTATACGCCCTCCGGCATTGTACCAAACATCGCTATTGCCTATAGTAGAGCGTTTACTCCATTGCGCATAGGCTTGCAGTCTATTAATTTGTGTGCTATTTGTAGCTCTAATATTTTGATAAGGTTCTAGCGGACCGCTAAATGGCGTATAAGGTTGCTCGTTTGCTACTGTTTTTGGAGGCCTAATAGAGAATCCTGCCGAATCTATGGTTTCCCATTCTACTAAGCGGTCTCTAATATCTTCGTGAGTATATTTTATAGACCATTCAATATGGTTATCTTCAATTCTTAAATCGCCTTTATGCTCAATATTTGTAATTAAGGCGTCAAGATCGTTTCGGCCATGATTTAATTGACTACCAACACCTTCGCTAAATTCTACCTCTCCTAAATTCTCGTCACCAATATTACTATTAACTTCACCTAATCTATATTGTGCTAAAATATCAAAATACTCTTCTTCTGTAGTGTGGTAAGTTGAGGCTATTAACTTTAATGTTAAATCATCATTTGCAAAATAGCTTCCTTTAAAAGCTCCAAAATAGGTTTGATATTCATCTTTTTCTTGTCCTTCATAAAACACTAAAAGTGCAATAGGGTCGGCAAGTGTTCCAAAATTGGTTTGTCGGCTTTGCGGTTCAAAATTGTATTTATTGATAGAGGCGTTTCCTAAAAAACTCAAATGAAATTTATCGGTAAATTTATAAGTCAAAAATGCTTGAGCATCTGCAAAGGTTGGTTTAACATTAGTTTCGGTTTCCTTAGCATCAACTAGCAAACTATTGTCGCGATAACGTAAACCTATAATGCTTGTAAATTTAGAATCTTTACTAATATTTTCTACGGAAAGACTTCCGCCAAGTAAACTCAAATCGGCATTAACTTCAAACTGGTAAGGTGTTTTATAGGTAATATCTAAAACTGAAGATAATTTATCGCCATATTTAGCTTGAAATCCACCTGCTGAAAAATCAACATTTTGCACCAAATTAGAGTTTACAAAACTTAGACCTTCTTGTTGGCCGGAACGAATTAAAAACGGACGATAGACTTCTATATCATTCACGTAAACCAAATTCTCATCGTAATTTCCACCGCGAACAGAGTATTGTGTGCTCAATTCGTTATTATTACTAACGCCTGGTAAGGTCATTAATAGGTTTTCTACACCGGCATTGGCACCGGGTATTTTTCTAATGGTTTCTGGTTTTATAGTAATTATACCTTCAATATCTTTCCTGCGGTTGCTCGTTACCACAACAGCTGCTATTTGCTCTAAAGAAGTACTCATTACAGGATTGAATTCGAAGATTTCTCCGTTTTTCAAATTAAAAGTACTCGATATTTTCTTGAAAGCTAAATGTGTAAATTCAACTAAAACATCTTCATTTATATTTATAGTTAAACTGTAAAACCCGTTGGTATTACTAATGGTGCCTTGAGTACCAGATTTAATACTCACCTGTTCTACGGGTAAATTGTTTTCATCTAAAATAATACCTTTTATAGTTGCTGTTTGCGCAACCCCATTGTAAAGGTTCAAAAAAAATAAACTGAAAATTAAAAGTTTTGTTTTCAAATGAATTGATGAGTTAGTTCGTGTTATTTCCTGTAAAATAACGCTTCAAAAGTAGAGCTATTTCCAACATTATCAGTAACAATAACTTTTAAATTATTGTTAGTGTCTGTAAAATCGCCATCATTAAAATCGTAAGTTAAAGTATTTGTTTTGTATTCGTATTCCATTAAAATAAATTTCCCGTTAATGGTTGCTCGGTAATTAGAAATGCCAGAAAGATCGTCGCTAATTTTAACTTTTAGATATTTAAAATTACTTAACCATTGCTTATTTTTAAAATTATCTGCCTTAATAGTAGGAGGAACGCTATCTGTTGCTAACGCGTATTTTCCTAAATATTTTGTGGTAGTCGATAAAATATCGCCTTTTCTTTTTGTTGTAGAATAAGCTGGGTAATCTTTGTAGCCAAGTAGACGAGCAATAAATAGTTTGCTTTTATCGGCATCGTTATATTGGCTAACATCAAAAGAGATATTGAAGATTTTTTGTGTTGGTACCGTATCGTCATGCAATAATAAGGTGTCGTTTTTTACTTCAAAATCTAAATAAAAATCGTTGTAAAAAGTATCTTTATAAAAATCGACAGTAATTTTATCTTGTTTTAAATTGGTTACTTGGTCAGCTTTAATAAAATAAGGTGTTATTTTCTTTTCCTTGGGTTCGGTAATGGTCTTTTTTGTTCCCTTTATATTAACGGTAATCCAGGTTGAATTGTTTTTATAATCGGATACTCTAATTTTGTAAACGGAATTGGTGCTATCTTTTATAGTTAAAATACCATTGTTAGATACCGATTTATACAAGCTTAATTGGTTGTCTTGTCGGTACAAACGTTGAATGCGTTCTCTTTTAGTTTTAAAATGCTCGTAATCGATTAAGGCATTAATGTGTTTTGTTTCATCGAATGAAAATTCTTTAAAATCAATTTCAAAATTACGCAAACCATTAATTACGGTTTGTATGTTGTACACACCATTAGAGTTTCCTGCCAAATCTTGTCGGTCAATAGTTTTAATTCCAAAACCAATATTTCCAATGGCGTCAATTTTTTCTGTAACAAAATCACCATTTTTTAGAGGCACCAATCTTACTTTTTGCTTTTTATTCTTCTTATTTACAAATGAAGTGCTATCTAAAGGGTACACGTAAAGTGATTGCACAACAGGGGCTTTAGTGTCTAGAATGTCAATGCCAAAAAGCATTGGGTTTATGGGGTGCTCGTCTTTGTTTCTAATTTCAAAATGTAGGTGAGGACCGCCAGAACTGCCCGTGTTTCCACTATAAGCCACAAGTTCACCTTGTGTTACAGGTAATTCTTCTGGAGTAGGAAATAGCTCAATTTCATAACTTTCGGCCTCGTATTGCTTCTTTTTTATGTAAGCTTCAATTTCTGGAGATAGTTTTGATAAATGCGCATACACTGTAGTATAACCGTTTGGGTGTGTAATGTATAGAGCTTTACCGTAACCGTAATGTGCAATTTTAATACGGCTTACAAATCCGCTTGCCGAGGCATTTACTTTTAAGCCAATGCGTTGTTTGGTTTTAATATCGAGTCCGGAATGGAAATGATTAGACCGCAGTTCGGCAAAAGTACCAGCGAGTACCAAAGTACCCTCTAAAGGATTTGCAAAATAATCTTGTGGATAGTTGTTTTGGGCGTTCAATAAAAACGAACAGAACAAAAGAAGGGAAAGGATAAATTTCATAGAATAAATGTAACTGCTAAAATATTAATTTGAGATGAAAACACAAAGAATAAAGCAAAAACTAAGCCATTGTATTTAAAAGGAGTTTAAAGGAATAATCTAAAAATTTATTGAAAAACTATTGTAATTTATAGCGAACTTGGTTAACTTTGTAAGATAAGTATTGAAATTTGTAAATGAGTAATATTGAGGATATTGTAGATTCGTTAGAAAACAAAATTAGCAAAGTATTACATAAAATAGAGCTTTTAAAGCAAACTAATTTGAAATTAAATGAAGAATTAGAAGTTTCAAAGCAGGAAATTTTGAACCAAAAAAAGCTAAATGCTAATTGGGAAGAAAAATATGAAGCTCTTAAAATTGCAAATTCAATGCTTGGTGGTGACGATAATAAAAGAGAAACTAAGCTTAAAATAAATGCCCTAATTAGAGAAATTGACCATTGTATTGGACAACTATCTGAATAGTGCTAATTAAATTCAATGTCCGACAAGCTTAAAATAAAGCTATCTATTGCTAATCGCGTATATCCTTTAACTATTGACCCAAGTCAAGAAGAAGGTTTACGTAAGGCGGCAAAGAACATTGAAGTAATGATTAAAAAATTTGAGCAAAGTTATTCTGTTCGAGATAAACAAGACGTTTTGGCTATGTGTGCCTTGCAATTTGCATCTCAAGTAGAGCAGAAGTCTATAGATAAAACAAATATAAACGAGCATGTTGAAGAAAAGCTTGTTGCGCTTAATAGTTTGTTAGATTCTCACATAGGCTCTTAATTCGTTCTTTAAAATAAACTAAAAAGTTACTGCCTACATTGGTTATTTTTTTTGATAAACTCAACGTTAATTCTTTAAAAAGGGTGAGTTTAAGTTGTAAAAGCAGGCTGCAACACTAAATTTATTTAGTGTTAGACAGATCCTTGATCAGCTTGTTAGCCCTAAACTTGTTTTTAAGGAGTTTATACAAAACTTTATGCTAGTGTAGGCTTTTTTTATATATTATAATCAACTAATTTAAACGATGGATAACTCAATTATATTTGCAGTAGGTGGTGTTATATTAGGGCTTGCAATAGGCTTTATTATAGCAAAAACGTTAGAAAAAAACAATGCGTCTAAACTTATAAAAAACGCTAAAAAAAATGCAGCATCAATACTTAAACAAGCTAACCTAGAAGGTGAGAGTATTAAAAAAGATAAAATGCTACAGGCTAAAGAAAAATTCTTAGAGCTAAAAGCAGAACACGAAAAGGTTATTTTAAGTCGTGATAAAAAAATGAGTGAAGCTGAAAAGCGCACTAGAGATAAAGAATCTCAAGTATCAAATGAACTTTCCAAGAGTAAAAAAGCTAACGATAGTTTAGAGAGTAAAATAAAGGACTATAACCACAGACTTGATGTATTAGAAAGCAAACAAGAAGA
Source organism: Algibacter lectus (assembly GCF_900112395.1). Lineage (GTDB taxonomy): Bacteria > Bacteroidota > Bacteroidia > Flavobacteriales > Flavobacteriaceae > Algibacter > Algibacter lectus. Next base: position 565,445 of record NZ_FOLN01000002.1, on the reverse strand, counting down.
GGTTGAAAGATTACACAGAAGTCAAGTACAACAATTAGAAGTTATTTCTAGTCTTTCGGCAGAAGAAGCTAAAGAGCAATTAGTAGAGTCTTTAAAAGGTGAAGCTAAAAATGATGCGATGGCTTTTATACAGAGTTCTATAGAAGAAGCTAAGCTTACAGCTGAACAGGACGCTAAGAAAATTATAATAAACACCATACAGCGTATTGGAACAGAGGAAGCAGTTGATAACTGTGTATCTGTATTTAATATCGAATCTGATGATGTTAAAGGACGTATTATTGGTCGTGAAGGTAGAAATATACGTGCCATTGAAGCAGCTACAGGAGTAGAAATTATTGTTGATGATACGCCAGAGGCTATTATCTTATCTTGTTTCGATTCTGTACGTCGTGAAATAGCAAGATTATCACTTCATAAATTAGTGACAGATGGTAGAATTCACCCTGCACGAATTGAAGAAGTAGTTAAGAAAACTCAAAAACAAATAGAACAGGAAATTATAGAAGTTGGTAAGCGTACGGTTATCGATTTAGGTATTCATAATCTACACCCAGAACTTATTAAAATGGTTGGTAGAATGAAATATCGTTCATCTTACGGACAAAACTTATTACAACACTCACGTGAGGTTGCTAAGCTTTGTGGAGTGATGGCAGCAGAATTAGGTTTAAACCCTAAACTTGCAAAACGTGCTGGGTTATTACACGATATTGGAAAAGTGCCAGATGCTGAAACAGATATGGAAACGCCACATGCTATATTGGGAATGCAATGGGCTGAGAAATATGGTGAGAAAGACGATGTAATAAATGCTATTGGAGCACACCACGATGAAATTGAAATGAAATCTTTACTAGCGCCAATTATACAAGTTTGTGATGCAATCTCAGGAGCAAGACCAGGAGCACGTAGACAAGTATTAGATAGTTATATTCAACGTTTAAAAGACTTAGAGGAAATTGCTTTCGGATTTAGTGGTGTTAAAAAAGCATACGCTATTCAAGCCGGTAGAGAACTACGTGTGATTGTAGAAAGCGAAAAGGTTAACGATCAAACAGCTGCTGATTTGTCGTTTAATATTTCTCAGAAAATCCAAACAGATATGACGTATCCAGGACAAGTAAAAGTTACTGTAATTAGAGAAACAAGAGCAGTTAATATTGCAAAATAAACTACTGGTTTAAAGTAGAAGACGTATTAAAGCTTTCCTTTTTTTTATTAAGAAGGAAAGCTTTTTCTTTTGGAAAAAAGAGTTTAAATGTCGTGCCTTCGTTTAGTTTACTATCAATAGTAATTTTACCTCCTAAATCTTCAACTTGTATTTTAGTAAGATATAAACCTATGCCTTCAGAATCGTCTCTACTGCTTTCGTGAAATGTGTTGTACATTCCAAAAACTTGCTCTTTATATTTTTCTAAATCAATACCAATACCGTTGTCCGAAATCGAAATTTCAAAGCCTTCCTCTGTTTGAACACCTTTAATATTTACTATTGGTGTCTTTTGAGGGTGAACGTATTTTACAGCGTTAGAAATTAGGTTATGGAATATACTTTCTAAATAAGACGAGTTTCCTTTAAGATATAAGTTAGAAGGCAAGTCTGTGTTTATAGTCGCTCTTTTTGTAGCTATTTCAATAGATAGATTACCTAATGTTTCTCTAACTACACCATTTATGCCTATGTTATTGTTTAGGTCGTTATACTCTGAGTTTACACTAATAACGTCATTTAAATTGGTGATAGTAGTCGTTAACGCAGACGAAATGGTTTTTAAATAATTAAACATTTCATCTTTTTCTTGTTGCGTTGTAGAGGACTCGTGAAACTCTAGTACGTTTTTAAAGTTACCAATATGGGTTCTTAAATTATGAGAAACTATATGCGTAAAATTATAAAGTCTTTTATTTTGACTTGTAATTATGTTGAAGTTTTCATTTAGAAGCACTTCATTCCGCTTGCGAGATGTAATGTCTATATGTGTACCTATAATACGTAACGGTTTACCGTTTTTATCTTTACTAACAATTTTTCCGCTATCTAGAATCCATCTATAGCTACCGTCTTTACAAAGTACACGGTGTTCATTTTTGTAGAGTTCTAGTTCGCCTGTAATATGTCTTTGAAAATCGCTATTGTAAGCAGCTTTATCTTCTGGGTGTACACGTTTGTTCCATTCATCGGCATGGTTACCAATTTCATGATCATTGTATCCTAAAATATTTTTAGATTCAACTGAATAAAACACTTCGTTCATCTTTGCATCCCAATCCCAAACACCAATTTTAGAGTTTTCAACAGCAAATTGCCATTTTAAACTATTGGAGTTATTAGAATTAGTTCTATGTTCAAATAGACGACGAATAGGGGAGAATATACGCTTAATCATTTGGTTTTCTTAGGGTTATTAATGTAATATGAATTATAAGTAGGTGCTATTTAGACGCATTAAATAGTAATAGGTCACAGTTTTGGTCTTGATTTTGTTTCAAATCTTACATAAGAAACAATATTTCTCGGATAAAAGCACTATTTTCTTGGATGAAATTTCTCTACAACCTTAGTTAAATGGTTTCTGTCTAAGTGCACATAGATTTCGGTGGTGGTTATACTTTCGTGCCCAAGCATAAGCTGTATCGATCTTAAATCTGCATTGTTTTGAAGTAAATGTGTTGCAAAAGAATGTCTAAATGTATGTGGAGAAATACTTTTATTTAAATCTATTTTCACTGCCAACTGTTTTATAATGGTAAAAATCATGGCTCTTGTTAATTGTTTACCCCGACGGTTTAAAAACAAAGTATCTTCAAAACCTGCTTGAATGTTCATGTGTTTTCTAATATCTTTTCTGTAAATATCAATATATTTTTTAGTAACATCAATAATAGGTACAAAACGCTGTTTGTCTCCTTTACCGGTAACTTTTATAAAGCCTTCTTCAAAAAATAAATCCGATAGTTTTAAATTCACCAATTCACTAACACGCAAGCCACAGCCATATAGTGTTTCTAACATGGCTCTATTACGTTCGCCTTCTGGTTTGCTTAAATCTATGGCTTTTATAAGGTTATCAATTTCTTCTTCTGATAAGGTGTCTGGAAGTTTTCTTCCTATTTTAGGAGATTCTATAAGCTCCAAAGGGTTGTCTGGTCTATAATCTTCGAAAACCAAGTAATTAAAAAAACTACGTAAACCAGATATTAATCGAGACTGTGAACGCTCGTTAATATGTTTAGAGGTGTTATAGATAAATTCTCTAATGGTTTCATCTGTAATTGAAATAGCTGTTTCGTTAATATCTTTTTCCTCTAAAAAAGATATTAATTTTTCAACATCTAGTACATAGCTGTTAATTGAATTTTGAGATAACCCTCTTTCTATTTTTAGATAAAAGGTATAATCTTTTAAAGCTTGACTCCATTTCATTATGATAAAAGTAAAGAATTTTTTGGATTAAATAGAGATTGGATTGCTCATATTTTTGGAAGTATTTAATAAACAAATGAATAAGAAATCACAGTGTATTTAAGGATGAAAAAAAACTGATTTTCGGCTTTTTTTATGTTAAAAAAAAAGTTTTTTCTGTAGATATTGATTACCAATGAGTTGTAGTCTAAACAATGTTAAAATTATCACAAAGCGGGATTAAGTGTTAATTTAACGGGTAAACAGTCTTTAATTTGCGGAATATTTAAAATAAAACAATTTAATTATGAAAAAATTATTTTTTGCTGCGGCAATTGCAGTTTTCGGATTTACTACAGTAAATGCACAAGATGATACTACTGAATTTGGTTTTGGAGAAGGTAACGTTTTTGTTGAAGGAAGTTTAGGTTTTAGCAGTACTAATGACAAAAACTTTGATACAAAATCTAACACTTTTAACTTTACACCAAAAGTAGGTTATTTTTTAAATGATGATTTAGCAGTTGGTGTTCAATTAGATTTTGGTACAGCTAAAACTTCTGCTTCTGGAACTGACACTTCTAAAAACTCAAATGTTGGAATTGGTGCTTTTGGACGTTATTACTTTTTAGATTTAGGAAAACGTTTTAAAACGTATACTGAACTTGGTGTTGGGTATAACACATTAGATGACAAAATTTCTGATGTTAAAGTGAATTCAATTGGAGCTGGTCTAGATTTAGGTCTTAACTATTTTGTAAAAGAAAACATTGCACTTACTTTCGGATTAGATAATGTTTTAGCATACTCTTCTTCTAAAGTAGATGTATCTGGAGCTAAAGCTACAAACAGTTTTGAGTTTGGAGTAGGTGAAGTAAACAATCCTTTTGGTGGAACTGCTAAATTTGGAGTATTATTCGTATTCTAAGTAATAATAGTTATTGAAAATAAAAAAAAGGAAGTCGTAAAGGCTTCCTTTTTTTATGCGTAAAAATTAAATATATTTACCATATGAAAAAACTAATGATCATCAACGGGCCAAATCTAAATTTGTTAGGTAAACGCGAACCAGAAATTTATGGTAGCTTAACTTTTGAAGCTTTTTTTAGTGAATTAAAAGAAAAGTATCCATCGGTAAGTTTAGAGTATTTTCAGTCTAACATAGAGGGAGAGATTATAGATAAGTTGCACGAAGTTGGTTTTAGTATAGATGGTATTATTTTAAATGCAGGAGCTTATACGCACACATCCATCGGTATTGGCGATGCTATAAAAGGAATTTCCACTCCTGTTGTAGAAGTACATATTTCTAATACATTTGGTCGCGAAGCTTTTCGTCACCAGTCTTACATTTCACCAAATGCTAAAGGGGTTATATTAGGTTTTGGTATGGCAAGTTACGGATTGGCTATACAGAGCTTTTTGTAAAAATCTTTTAAGTTTAAATTATAAATAAATTGTGAAAGATTAACAGGTATTAAGGTTAAATTTGTGTAGTATTAAGTTTACGATAATTTATATATGAAACAAAAATTACTTATTCTGTTTTTTATCTGCCCTGTATTTTTTATTGTAAATGCTCAAGAAAATTCTAAAGAGAAGGAAGATGCCTTTGAGATAACCGATGATGTTAACATAAACAACAGCGTTTTACCATTTTCAAACTACTTTTCGGAATATAGAATAAGTGATAATTGGAACATCCGTGCAGAGAATATTGAAACCAACTTTGGAGGTTTTAATACAAACTATAAGGTGAAAGAATTTCCAATACTTGCAAAATACAGTTTTACTCAAAAATTTAGTGTTATGTTTGGGCCAACAACACGTTTATTATTAAAAAATGGTGTTATTGAAGATGTATCTACATCAGGAACTTTAGGTGTGCAATACGATTTTACTGAATCGTTTTTAATGGAGGCTAGGCTAAATTATAATTTAACCGATGATGCGCCATTTAATTCAAACTTACCAACTACAAATTCTATTTTTAAACTAAGCGGCAAATATAAATTCTAAAAAAAAAGTGCGATTCAAAATATATTGAATCGCACTTTTTATATTTATAATATCTAATAGTATTAGATATGTATTACTTCATCATAAGCAGCTGCAACAGCTTCCATAACGGCCTCACTCATTGTTGGGTGTGGGTGAATGGTTTTTAAAACTTCATGACCTGTAGTTTCTAATTTTCTACCTAAAACAGCTTCAGCAATCATATCAGTAACACCAGCACCAACCATATGGCATCCTAACCATTCGCCGTACTTAGCATCAAAAATTACTTTTACAAAACCTTCTTTGTTTCCACCAGCACTAGCTTTTCCAGAAGCAGAGAAAGGGAATTTACCAATCTTTACATCTAAACCTTGTTCTTTAGCTTGCTTTTCAGTGATACCAACAGATGCAATCTCAGGAGTACAGTAAGTACAACCAGGAATGTTTCCGTAGTCTAAAGCTTCAACGTGTTGTCCAGCTAATTTTTCTACACAAAGTATACCTTCAGCAGAAGCAACGTGTGCTAAAGCAGGCCCAGGAGTAATATCTCCAATAGCAAAATATCCAGGAATATTAGTTTGGTAAAAATCGTTAACAATTACTTTATCTCTATCCACAACAATTCCAACATCTTCTAATCCAATGTTTTCAATGTTTGTTTTAATACCAACAGCGCTTAAAATAATATCAGCTTCAAGAATTTCTTCACCTTTACTAGTTTTAACTGTAGCTTTCACACCTTCTCCAGATGTATCAACAGTAGTCACTTCAGCAGAAGTCATTACTTTAATACCAGATTTTTTGAAAGAACGCTCAACTAATTTAGATACGTCTTCATCTTCAACAGGTACAATGTTTGGTAAATATTCAACAATAGTTACATCAGTTCCCATAGAGTTGTAAAAGTATGCGAACTCAACACCAATAGCTCCAGAACCAACCACAATCATTTTCTTAGGTTGTTCTTTTAACGTTAAGGCTTGTCTGTATCCAATAACTTTTTTACCATCTTGCGGTAAGTTTGGTAACTCACGAGAGCGAGCACCTGTAGCTATAATAATATTGTCGGCGCTATATTCAGTACCATCAACATCTATTTTTTTACCTGGTTTAAGTTTTCCAAAACCATCAATTACGTCTACTTTATTTTTCTTTAGTAAAAACTGAACACCTTTACTCATACCGTCTGCAACGTTACGGCTACGTTTTACAACAGCATCAAAATCGTGTTCTGCATCTGTTACTTTTAAACCGTAATCTTCAGCATGTTTTAGATATTCAAAAACTTGAGCAGATTTTAATAAGGCTTTGGTTGGAATACAACCCCAGTTTAAACAAACCCCACCAAGATTTTCTTTTTCAACAATAGCAGTTTTAAAACCTAATTGTGATGCTCTAATAGCTGTTACATAACCACCAGGACCACTTCCAAGAACAATAATATCGTATTTACTCATTTGTTAATTTTTAGGTTACGAATTTACAAAATCGAAATGTAATAATGAATTAACAAAGCCTTAAATCGAAAAAAAAAGCACGCTCCTGTTCCTTTTGGTTTTCAATAAATTAGAAGCCCCAGTAATAAATGGAATTTACCTTTGTTTTACTACCTTTGCTTTGCAAGTTATTATTTATGAACATACCTAAAACAAGTTACCCACGAATTATTATAATTGGTGGCGGTTTTGCAGGAATTGCCTTAGCAAGAAAATTATCAAAACAAGAAGTACAAGTGGTACTCTTGGATAAACATAACTATCATACATTTCAACCGTTATTATACCAAGTATCTACCGGTGGACTAGAGCCAGACTCCATAGCATATCCCATTCGTAAAATTTTAAAAGATTTTCCAAACTTTCACTTTAGGCTTGCAGAAGTAAATGAAATTGATACCACTTGCAATACCATAAAAACGAATATTGGCGATTTAAAATTTGATTATTTAGTGGTGGCTTCGGGATCTAAAACTAATTATTTTGGTAATACGGAAATCGAAAAACACAGTATGGCCATGAAAACCATACCACAATCTCTAAACCTAAGGAGTTTAATACTCGAGAATTTTGAAGAAGCTCTATTAACGACTGATTTGCATGAGCGTATTGCTCTCATGAATTTTGTAATAGTAGGTGGTGGTCCAACAGGCGTAGAGCTTGCAGGTGCTTTAGCCGAAATTAAAAAAGGTATTCTTCCAAAAGATTATCCCGATTTAGATACTCGTTTAGCGCAGATTAATATTATACAATCTGGAGGTTGCTTATTAAAGGGTATGAGTGAAAATGCATCGGCAAAAGCCGAAGACTTTCTTGAGAAACTTGGCGTTCATGTATGGAAAAACGTTCGTGTAACTAATTACGATGGTAAAACAGTAACTACAAATTCCGATTTAACCTTCGATACAGCTACCGTAGTTTGGGCAGCAGGAGTACAAGGTGCAACTATAAAAGGACTAGATGCTAAAGATTTTGTTACTCGTGGTAACCGTATTTTAGTAAACCAATGCAACCAAGTAAAAGGCTTCGAGCATATTTTTGCCATTGGCGATATCGCTTGCATGGCAACCGATGAGTTTCCGAACGGCTTACCAATGATGGCACAACCCGCCATACAACAAGGTCAGCAATTGGGGAGTAATATTTTAAAACTTATAGAGGAAAAACCCATGAAACCTTTTGAATATAAAGACAAAGGTGCTATGGCAACAGTAGGACGAAACAAAGCAGTGGTCGATTTAAAAACATTGAGATTTCAAGGTGTTTTTGCCTGGTATGTTTGGATGTTTGTTCATTTGTTTTTCCTAATTGGTTTCCGAAACCGGATGGTTGTTTTTGTAAACTGGGTGTATAATTACATACGTTTCGATCGCGAAGCACGTTTAATTATTCGTCCGTTTAAAAAGAAGTTTAAATTATAAATTCTCTCTTTTTTGTTTAATGTTTATAGCGAGTTGCCATGAAAAATGGCAAACAGGCTTTCCGCTATATCTTTTGTTTTTTTTCTTAAGGAGAGTGATGGCTTGATTGTTTTCGTTTTTTCTAAACTCGAAAGTACAAGTTAATCAACGTAAAACAAAAGGATATCGCATCAATCCTTCTCGCAGGGCATATCCGCAAAAGTATGTTTTAAGTATTTATATTATTGGGTTTGTTTCGTCATGTCGACGCTGGGAGACATCATATCACAGTAAGCACTTCAATTTAAAATATCGAAATTTAAATTACAAAATACCACCATTATAAATCATCAGTAAAATGCTTTCTAGATTTTTCTTCGCTAAACTTTTTATCGTTATAAGCTTTAGATCCTCCTTTAGGGATGGAAAGAATCTGCCAATCTTTTCCTTTAAAAATTTTACCTAAAAAAACAATTTGACCAATATGATAAGAGTAATGCGCTAATTGTCTATTTATCGCTTCTGTAACAGTATGGCCTTCATTCCTGATATAAACTATGCGTTCTAAATCGCTTTCCGTTAAAGGTTTTATAGCATTAAATAGGCAGTCCCAACCAGTATTCCAACTTTCTAATAATTGCTCTTTGGTTTCAAAAGTATCATCGAATTCTCGATTTCGGTTTCTCGAAGGTTTTTCACCGTCTTCAGTTAAAAAGTTTGTCCAACGGCTTAGCATATTCCCAGAAAGATGCTTTGTTATAATGGCTATAGAATTGGCATCTTGGGCAATTTCATTTTGTAATTCATCAAATGATAATTGATCAAAAGTTTTGTCGCCTAAACCTTTATAATATTCAAACTGTTTTCTAATACTTTCTAAATAACTTTCCATGCGATAAATGTAATCCATCAAGGCAATAAAAGCAAATGGAGAAGGTAACTTTCAAAAAAGCTTATTCTGTAGGTACAAATTTTAAAGAGACACCGTTAATGCAATGGCGCATTCCGGTTGTTCGCTTTGGGCCATCGTTAAAAACATGACCTAAATGTCCGCCACAAGTTCCACAATGTTCTTCGGTTCTAGCATATCCTAAATCGTAATCGGTAGAAAAATCGACATTACCTTTAATTTCTCTATCGAAACTTGGCCATCCCGTACCGGAATCAAACTTGTGTTCACTTTCAAATAAAGGTGTTTCGCAAGCTTTGCAAACGTAAGTTCCTGGTTTTTTGTTATTGTTTAAAGCGCTTGAGAAAGCACGTTCGGTTCCTGCTTCACGTAAAACGTAATACTCTACATCAGATAATTGTGCTTTCCACTCAGATTTTGTTTTCGTGACTTCAAAAGTTTTCTTTGTCTCGGTTTTCTTCTTTTGTGCTGTAGAATTGCAACTAAAAGCTAAAAATAAAGCAAGTACTATAATTATCTTATTCATATTTAAATTTGTTTTTTAATTCAGTCGTAGTGTAAATCTAAAAATAACAGAATAGAATTTAATTAAAGTTATATTTTTCATAAAAAAGCGCTTTTATTATGTTCAAAGTTTGTTAAATTTGAATGTGACTAATTAAATAAAAATGTGTCTCAATATTAAACATACAGTTTTTGTATTTTTGAGATCTAATAAAACCCAATATGATGAAACTAAAAGTTACTTTAATATCCTTAGGAGTTTGTGCCATGATATTTTCTTGTGCAACAAACCCTTTTACAGGAAAAAAAACAATGGCATTTGTATCTAATGCTCAGTTGTTTCCAACTGCTTTTGCTCAATACGATCAGTTTTTAACGGATAATAATGTTGTAACAGGTACTAAAGATGCAGAAATGATTACAAGAGTAGGACAGCGTATAGCTGTTGCAGCTGAGCGTTGGTTAACTGCAAACGGAAATGCTGGTTATTTAAATGATTACAAATGGGAATATAATTTGGTAGATGATGAAACTGTAAATGCTTGGTGCATGCCAGGTGGTAAAATTGTATTTTACACAGGTATTTTACCAATAGCAGCAAACGAAACAGGAGTTGCTGCCATTATGGGGCACGAGGTTGCGCATGCATTAGCAAACCACGGACAGCAACGTATGAGTGCTGGATATGTACAACAAGGTTTAGCGGTTGCAGGAAATGTAGCTATACAAGATGAGCAATCTAGAAATGCTTTTAACCAGTACTATGGTGTTGGTTCAAATGTATTAGGAATGTTACCTTTTAGTAGAAGTCATGAAACTGAAGCTGATAAAATTGGTTTATACTTAATGGCTGTTGCTGGTTATAACCCAGATGAAGCTGCTGAATTATGGAAACGTATGAAAGCTAATAGTGGAGGAGATGCGCCTGCAGAATTTATGAGTACGCACCCATCTAACGATACGCGAATTAATAACTTAACGCAATGGGCTCCAGATGCTAAAAAGGAAGCTGCAAAATTTGGCGTAACATCGTTTAGAGCGATATAACATTTTAATAAAATATTTGTTTACTTTAGAAGCTGCTAATTATTAGCAGCTTTTTTATTTAGCGAAATTTTTTATATGATTCAACTTGAAAAGGGAAGTAAGAAACTATTAAATGCTTGGGCATTTTACGATTGGGCAAATTCGGTTTATACTTTAACTATTGCATCTTCAATTTTTCCGATATTTTATTCGGCATTATTTCTTTCAGAAGTTAAAACTGTTGGAGCTTTTGGTACCGAATTTAAAAGTACTGCACTTATAACTTTTGTAACAGCTTTTACCTTTTTGGTAGTAGCGATTACTTCGCCAATACTTTCCGGAATTGCCGATTATGTTGGTAATAAAAAGAATTTTTTAAAGTTTTTCTGTTACGTTGGTAGCGTAGGTTGTGTTGGGTTGTATTGGTTTAATTTAGAACAAATTCACCTGAGTTTGTTGTTCTATTTTATGGGATTAATTGGGTACTGGGGAAGTTTGGTTTTCTATAATTCATATTTACCAGATATTGCATATCCAGAGCAACAAGATAGCATAAGTGCCAAAGGGTTTTCCATGGGGTATTTAGGAAGTGTGTTGTTGTTAATATTCAATTTAATGATGGTGATGTTTCCGCAGTTTTTTGGATTCGATTTAAGTATAGATCCATCTATTACAGAAAGAGGAAGCGAGGCTGAAATTCAATTAGCTATGGATGCGGCTAAAGACGCAGCTTCGTTTAAGGCTATGAAAATATCTTTTATTACTGTTGGAATTTGGTGGGCTTTATTTAGTCAATATTCATTTTACTTTTTACCAAAAGGAACAAAATCTGGACATAAAGTAACTCGAGCCGTCATCTTTAATGGTTTAAAAGAATTAAGAGAAGTTTGGAAAGAGTTAAAGCAAAACTTAAGATTGAAACGCTATCTATATGCATTTTTTGTATTTAGTATGGCTGTACAAACTATTATGCTGGTTGCTGTTTATTTTGGAGAAGAAGAAATTTCTTGGGGAACAGATAGTGAAAAAACAATGGGGTTAATTGTTAGTATTTTGGTGATACAACTGGTTGCTATTCTTGGCGCTTATGTAACCTCAAAAGCATCATCTAAATTTGGAAATATTAAAACACTAATCGCTGTTAATTTTGTTTGGATGTTTTTGTGTTTTTATGCTTATATAATGCATACACCAATGCAGTTTTATATTGCGGCCGGTATTGTTGGTTTGGTTATGGGAGGAGTGCAATCACTTGGGCGTTCTACATATTCTAAATTTTTACCAGAAACGGAAGACACTACATCATACTTTAGTTTTTATGATGTTGCTGAGAAAATCGGTATTGTAATTGGTATGGTTATTTTTGCTACCGTAGACCAAATTACCGGAACCATGAGAAATGCTATTTTGGTGCTTGTTGTCTTTTTTATAGGTGGTATTATTTTATTGTTTAGAGTGCCGAACGAAAATAAAAAGACTGCCTTAGAATAGTAAAAATACATTCTAAAAACAGTCTTATTTATTCAAATTAGGGGAAGCTTAAACGAGCTCCAACGTTTGGGATCTTAAATTTTTAGCAGCAGTCACTAAATTTTTCAAAGCATCTTTGGTTTCTGGCCAATCTCTAGTTTTTAGTCCGCAATCTGGATTTACCCAAATATGTTCTTTAGGTAAAACGTTTTTGGCTTTTGTAAGCAAGTTTTCAATTTCTTCTAAAGAAGGAACGCGTGGCGAATGTATATCGTAAACACCTGGTCCAATTTCATTCGGATATTTAAAATCAACAAAAACATCTAGTAATTCCATTTCAGAACGTGATGTTTCAATAGTAATTACATCGGCATCCATATCAGAAATACTTGCAATGATGTCATTAAACTCCGAATAACACATATGCGTATGGATTTGAGTTTGGTTTTGCACACCACTTGCCGAAATTCTAAACGCTTTTACAGCCCAATTTAGGTAATTCTTCCATTCTTCCTCTCGTAATGGTAATCCTTCACGAATGGCAGGTTCGTCTATTTGAATAATTTTTAAACCCGCTTTTTCTAGATCTGTAACTTCATCTCTAATCGCTAATGCAATTTGGTTACAAGTAACGTCTCTAGGCTGATCGTTTCGAACAAAAGACCACTGTAAAATAGTAACCGGACCAGTAAGCATGCCTTTTACAGGAATATCAGTTAAAGATTGTGCGTATTCAGACCATTTTACGGTCATTGGGTTTTCGCGAGATACATCGCCAAATAAAATAGGTGGTTTTACACAACGGCTACCGTAACTTTGTACCCAGCCGTAGCTGCTAAAGGCAAATCCGTTTAGTTTTTCTCCAAAATACTCAACCATATCATTTCGTTCAAATTCACCATGTACCAAAACATCTAAGCCTATTTCTTCTTGAAAACGGATAGAGTCTTCAATTTCTTTGGCAATTAATGTATTGTATTCTTGTTGAGATAAAATTCCTTTTTTAAATTTTAGACGCCAGCTACGAACTTCTTTGGTTTGCGGGAAAGAGCCAATAGTAGTAGTTGGGAAAAGAGGAAGATGTAACGCTTGTTTTTGTAAAACTTGACGTGTAGAAAAAGTACTTTCTCTATGACTATCGGAAGATTTTAAATTAGAAATTCGCGTTTTTACCGAATCATTATGGATTAGTTTTGAGCTTTTCTTGGTGAGGTTTGCTAATTTATTTTCTTCAAACAAATGTAAATAACCATCGTTATCTGCTTTTAATAAATGTTTAAGCGCAACAATTTCTTCAATTTTTTGTTTAGTAAAAGCTAGCCATTGTTTTATTTCGGGTTCTAGAGTAGTTTCTAAATCGAGATCGTATGGCGTGTGCAGTAGAGAACAAGAGGACGCTATCCATAAATTTTCTGGATCTAATTTTTTACTCGCTTTTTCTATAATTTTAATTGAAGCTTCAAAATCATTTTTCCAAATGTTTCGACCATCTACAACACCTAACGATAGTTTTGTTTTTGGATTAAAATGTTCAGATTCTAAAATATCATTTAATTGTAAAGGGCATCTTACCAAATCTAAGTGTAAAGTATCGACGGGTAGTTGTAAAGCAATATTTAAATTTTCGCCATAACAATCAAAATAGTTAGCTAAAAACACTTTTAATGCCGGGAATTTTTTGGCAATTTTGTTGTATGTTTTTGTAATAGCTTGTTGTTCTTTTTCAGAAAGGTTTAATGCTAAGCAAGGTTCATCAAATTGAATATATTCTGCACCTAAATTCTCTAGTCTTTCAATAACTTCGAAGTAAACGGGTAATAATTTATCCAATAAACCTAACCTATGAAACCCTGATTCTTTTTCTTTTCCTTGAAGTAAAAATGTAACCGGACCAATTAAAACAGGTTTTGTTTTTATTCCTAATGTTAAAGCTTCCTTGTATTCTTCTATAATTTTATTCGAAAAGAAATGAAATGTTTGTTCTTTTTCAAATTCGGGAACAATATAATGGTAATTAGTATCGAACCATTTTGTCATTTCCATGGCAGTAACATCTATATTATCTTTTTGAAGTCCACGCGCCATAGCAAAATACAACTCTAAATAGTTGCTTTTATCAATGTTGTTATAACGTTTTGGAATACAACCAAAAGTTAAACAAGCGTCTAAAACTTGATCGTAAAAAGAGAAGTCATTCGACGGAATTAAATCAACACCTAAGTCTTGTTGTTGTAGCCAATTTTGTTTTTTTATTTCTTTGGCAGTGTTTAGTAGTTCTGTTTGATTAATTTTTCCTGACCAAAAAGCTTCGCATGCTTTTTTTAATTCACGTTGGCGTCCAATTCTTGGGTGTCCTAAAAGGGTAGTTTTCATAATTAAATATTAGATTTTATTGCTGTTCAAAATTAGTATTACAGCATGTAAGTGAGAAATTATAGCTAATATTAAGATGATTTACCTATTTTTGAGTAGTATAATAGAATAATGTTATTTATATCTAGTTAAATATGAGTTTACCAGAAAATAATTCTGCTTTACCATTGGATGAAATAGATTTGCGCTTATTAAGAATGTTGCAAGCTAATTCGAGCCTAACAACAAAGCAATTAGCAGCTAAAGTGAATCTATCTACTACGCCAGTTTTTGAGCGTATCAAAAAATTAGAAAAGGCAGGCTATATTAAAAACTATGTTGCTGTTTTAGATGCCGAAAAGCTTCAAAAGGGCTTAACAGTGTTTTGTAATATTACTTTGAAAGAGCATACACGCATTATAGGTAATCAATTTGTGAAGGATATTGTGTCTCTTGAAGAAGTTGTAGAGTGTTATAATATCTCGGGAGATTATGATTTTTTACTTAAAATATTGGTAAAAGATATGAAGGAGTATCAGAATTTTGTTCTAAACCATTTAGGAAGCGTTAAAAACATTGGTAGTGCACAGAGTACTTTTGTAATGGGCGAAATTAAAAATTCTTATGCTGTACCCATTTAAGTTTGGGTTTTAATTTACACTATTTATCATCAGCTTCGCGGACTGCATTGTTTGCCCATTCTGTAGCATCATTTATTTCTGTAAATGTTTTCAATGGTTTTTTTGAAAATATTTGTTCGATTTGAGAATTGATACGTGCTATTTTTTTAGATGAAACTATGGCAAAACCTACTAAGTTTTCAATTTTTGAGGCTTGAATATAAATAACGGGATCTACGGCATACGAGTTTATGCGGTGTGAGATGTAAACAAATTTTTTGTTTTTAAAATGGGTTTTTGCTATTTTGAATAGGTCGGCATTCGACAGGTCGGTTACGGTTTCTCCTTCGTTAACAATACCAATAACGTAGTTTTCGTAAACCTGCATGACCCCAACTGATGTTTTTACTATGTGCATCATTTATATGAAATGGTGTTTTGATGAATAAAAAAAAGCTCGAAAAACTAATTTCGAGCTTTTTTTATTTATAATTTTATTTTAAGACTCTGTTGATTTTTCAGCTTTTATAATTGAAATACTCAACTCTTCTGTTTTAGCATCAAGATCAATTTTGATGTTATCGCCATCTTGTAAATGCGAAGCTACAATCTCTTCAGCTAAAGCATCTTCAACATATTTTTGAATGGCTCTTTTTAAAGGTCTTGCTCCGTATTGTTTATCGAAACCTTTATCGGCAATATAGTCTTTAGCTGTTTCTGTAATAGTTAGGTTGTAACCTAATAACTTAATACGATCTAAAAGTTTTTCTAATTCGATATCGATAATTTTGTTGATGTCTTCTTTTTCTAAAGCATTAAAGACAACTACATCATCAATTCTATTTAAAAATTCTGGTGCGAAGGATTTTTTCAAAGCATTTTCGATAACACTTTTTGCATTCGCATCTTCTTGAGCCTTTTGTGATGCTGTTCCAAAACCAATTCCGGTACCAAAATCTTTTAATTTACGAGCTCCAATATTAGAAGTCATTATGATAATAGTGTTTCTAAAATCAATTTTTCTACCTAAAGAATCGGTTAAATAACCATCATCTAAAACTTGAAGTAGCATATTGAATACATCTGGATGTGCTTTTTCAATTTCATCTAAAAGAATAACTGCGTAAGGTTTACGACGTACTTTTTCTGTAAGTTGTCCACCTTCTTCATAACCAACGTATCCCGGAGGTGCTCCAACTAATCTAGAAATAGCGAATTTTTCCATGTATTCACTCATGTCAATTCTGATTAAAGATTCTTCAGAATCGAATAATTCTCTAGATAACACTTTAGCTAACTGTGTTTTACCAACACCTGTTTGCCCTAAAAATATAAATGACCCAATTGGCTTATTTGGATCTTTAAGTCCAGCACGGTTTCTTTGAATAGCCTTAACTACCTTAGCAACAGCATTATCTTGGCCAATTACTTTTCCTTTTATAAGGTCTGGCAATTCAGCTAACTTATTAATTTCTGTTTGCGCAATACGGTTTACAGGCACACCAGTCATCATAGAAACCACATCGGCAACATTATCTTCTGTTACCACTTCACGATGTTGTTTGGTGTCTTCTTCCCATTTTTCTTGTGCAACAGCTAATTCTTTTTCAAGACGTTTTTCATCATCTCTTAGTTTTGCAGCTTCTTCGTATTTCTGTTTTTTAACAACAGTATTCTTGGTTTCCTTAACTTCTTCTAGTTTCTTTTCTAGTTCTAGAATTTGTTTTGGAACTTCAATATTAGTAATGTGTACGCGAGAACCCGCTTCATCTAAAGCATCGATAGCTTTGTCTGGTAAAAAGCGCTCTGTCATGTATCTATTTGTTAATTTTACACAAGCCGCAATAGCTTCTGGTGTATAATCAACATTATGGTGCTCTTCGTATTTACCTTTTATGTTGTTAAGTATTTCAATAGTTTGTTCTACCGTTGTAGGCTCAACAATTACCTTTTGGAAACGACGCTCTAAGGCACCATCTTTTTCTATGTACTGTCTGTATTCATCTAAAGTTGTGGCACCAATACATTGTATTTCGCCTCTTGCTAAAGCAGGTTTAAACATATTGGAAGCGTCTAAACTTCCAGTAGCTCCACCAGCTCCAACTATAGTATGTATTTCATCTATAAATAGAATAACATCATCATTTTTTTCAAGCTCGTTCATAACGGCTTTCATACGCTCTTCAAACTGTCCGCGGTATTTTGTTCCGGCAACTAAGCTGGCTAAATCTAAAGTAACTACACGTTTATTGAAAAGAATTCGGGATACTTTACGTTTCACAATTCTAAGCGCTAAACCTTCGGCAATGGCAGATTTACCAACACCAGGTTCACCGATTAATAGCGGATTGTTTTTCTTTCGTCTACTTAAAACTTGAGAAACACGTTGTATTTCTTCTTCACGACCAACAACAGGATCTAGTTTTCCTTCTTCGGCCATTGCTGTTAAGTCGCGCCCAAAGTTATCTAAAACTGGAGTTTTAGACTTTTTGTTGGTTTTAGCACCTGTTGGTGCATTAAAAATACTGTCTTTAGAAGATTCGTCTTCTATGTTAGAATCATCATCCGGGAATTCAGCTTTCGGTTCTATATAACTATCATCGTTTGTTATCATAATTTTAAATTGTTCTTTAACATTGTCGTAGTAAACCTTTAATTTATTTAAAAGTTTTGTAGTTGGGTCATTTTCATTTCTTAAAATACAAAGCAGTAAATGCGCTGTATTTATTGAGGTGCTCTGAAATAATTTAGCCTCTAAAAACGTGGTTTTTAGTGCGCGTTCTGCTTGCCTTGTTAAATGTAAGTTCTTCTTTTGGTTAGAACCTACAGCTATATTGGGGTTTGCAGGACTTAATATTTCTACTTTACGCCTTAAATGATTTAAATCAATATCTAAAGCGTTTAAAATTGTTATTGCTTTGCCATTACCATCACGCAAAAGACCAAGCATAAGGTGCTCGGTACCGATAAAATCGTGACCTAACCTTAGGGCTTCTTCTTTGCTGTAAGCAATAACATCTTTTACTCTTGGGGAAAAATTATCATCCATATTCGTGTCCTTTCTGCATTAAAAATACTAAAACATTTTACCAACGACAAAAACTATACCTTTTTTTGTGTGTAAAATGCTAATTGACGAAAAAAAGGATATAAATCCAAAATTTTGGAATACATACTTATTAACTAAAAAGAGATGTGAAATTGTTAATAAAAAACATGAAAAAATGATTATAAAACCCTTAGTATAACTATTGGAATTGTTATATTAGCATGTTTTGAAAATTACATAAAACTTAATTAAAATATATATGGCAGAAGGAGAAAAACTTATTCCAATTAATATTGAAGATGAGATGAAATCAGCTTACATTGATTATTCAATGTCAGTTATTGTGTCACGTGCTTTACCAGATGTAAGAGATGGATTAAAACCCGTTCATAGACGTGTACTTTATGGTATGCATGAACTAGGTATTAGAGCAAATACAGCACATAAAAAGTCGGCAAGAATAGTTGGGGAAGTTTTAGGTAAGTATCACCCACACGGCGATACTTCGGTTTACGATGCAATGGTGCGTATGGCTCAAGAGTGGAGTTTACGTTACATGCTAGTAGATGGACAAGGGAATTTTGGTTCGATTGATGGTGATAGTCCTGCAGCAATGCGTTATACAGAAGCACGTATGCGTAAAATTGCAGAAGACATGTTGGCAGATATCGATAAGGAAACCGTAGATCATAAGTTAAACTTTGATGATACTTTACAAGAGCCAACGGTTTTACCAACACGTATTCCAGGTCTTTTAGTTAATGGAGCATCGGGTATTGCTGTAGGTATGGCGACTAATATGCCTCCTCACAATTTAACAGAGGTTGTAAATGGTACAATTGCCTATATCGAAAATAACGATATTGAAATTGATGAGCTTATACAACATATTAAAGCACCAGATTTTCCAACAGGTGGTACTATATATGGATACGATGGTGTAAAGGAAGCTTTCCATACAGGTCGTGGACGTATTGTTATGCGTGCTAAAACTAATATTGAAGAGGTAAACGGTCGTGAATGTATTATTGTTGACGAAATTCCGTACCAAGTCAATAAGGCAGATATGATTAAAAAAACTGCCGATTTAGTTAACGATAAAAAACTAGAGGGTATTTCACTTATTCGTGATGAATCTGATAGAAATGGTATGCGTATCGTTTACGTTTTAAAACGTGATGCGATTCCTAATATCGTTTTAAATAAACTTTTTAAATATACAGCGTTACAGTCTTCTTTTAGTGTAAACAATATTGCATTAGTAAATGGACGTCCACAGTTATTAAACTTAAAGGAGTTAATTCATTACTTCGTAGAGCATAGACATGAAGTTGTTGTTAGACGTACTACTTATGAATTACGTAAAGCAGAAGAACGCGCGCACATATTAGAAGGATTAATTATTGCTTCGGATAATATAGATGAAGTAATAAAAATTATTCGTGCTTCTAATAATGCAGATGAGGCTAGAAATAACTTAATTGAACGTTTCAAACTTTCAGAAATTCAAGCAAAAGCTATTGTTGAGATGCGTTTGCGTCAGTTAACAGGTTTAGAGCAAGATAAATTGCGTGCTGAATATGATGACATTATGAAAACTATTATTGACCTTAAAGATATCTTAGATCGCAAAGAGCGTAGAATGGATATTATTAAGGAAGAATTAGTTGTTGTTCGCGATAAATATGGTGATGAGCGTCGTTCTTTAATAGAATATGCTGGTGGCGATTTAAGTATCGAAGATATGATCCCTAATGAGAGTGTGGTTATTACAATTTCTCATGCAGGTTATATTAAACGTACATCTTTAACAGAATACAAAACACAGCATAGAGGAGGTGTAGGGCAAAAAGCATCTACAACAAGAAATGAAGATTTCTTAGAACACTTATTTGTGGGTACAAACCACCAATATATGTTATTCTTCACTCAAAAAGGAAAATGTTTCTGGATGCGTGTTTACGAAATCCCAGAAGGATCTAAAACATCTAAAGGACGTGCTATTCAAAACCTTGTAAATATTGAACAAGATGATAAAGTTATGGCTTTCATTTGTACTCAAGATTTAAAAGATGAAGAATACATTAATAGTCATTACGTAATTATGGCTACTAAAAAAGGTCAGGTTAAAAAGACTTCTTTAGAGCAATATTCTCGTCCAAGAACAAACGGAATTAATGCCATTACTATTAAGGACGATGATGTTTTATTAGAAGCTAAACTTACAACTGGTGAAAGCCAAGTGATGTTAGCATTAAAATCTGGTAAAGCTATTCGTTTCGAAGAAGCTAAAACGCGTCCGATGGGTCGTGGTGCATCTGGAGTTCGTGGTATTCGTTTACAAGATGAAGAAACAGATGAAGTTATCGGAATGATTGCTGTTGACGATATGGAAAGCAACGTGCTTGTAGTATCTGAAAATGGTTATGGTAAACGTTCTAGTTTAGAAGATTATAGAATTACTAACCGTGGAGGAAAAGGTGTAAAAACTATTTCTATTACAGAAAAAACAGGTAATCTAGTGTCTATTAAAAACGTAACGGATGATGATGATTTGATGATTATCAACAAATCTGGTGTAGCAATTAGATTGGCAGTTGCCGATTTAAGAGTTATGGGACGTGCAACTCAGGGAGTGAAATTAATAAACCTTAAAGGAAAAGATTCTATTGCCGCAGTTGCAAAAGTAATGCATGAAGATGAAGAGATTGTACTTGAAGGAGAAGAAGGTGAAACTTCTGTAGAAGGCGTTGAAGGTGTTGAAAACACTGATTTTTCTGAAGATGGCACAACTCTTGATAATAATTTAGAAGATAATAACACTGAAATTTAAACTTAATATTACTTAAAATGAAAAAACAATTAATCATAGCTTTAGCCATTTCAATGGGTGCATTTTCATTTGCACAAAAGAAAGAATTGAAGGCAGTAGAAAAAGCTATTAAATCGAGCGATTTTGCAGCAGCAAAAGCAGCAGCAACTACAGCAGAAGGTCTTTTAGGTGCTATGGATGAAAAATCTAAAGCAAAGTATTACTACTTATTAGGACAAGCACTTTATGCTGATGGAAAAGGGTCTGATGCAGATATTGCAACGGCTCTAGAAAGTTTTACAAAAGCAGAAAGTGCTTACGGATCTGAAGTAACTGCTTTAAAGCAAACTATTACTAACAAGTTTTTAACTAAAGGTAATGCTGCTTACGAAAAGCAAGATTATTCTAATGCTTCTAAGTATTTTGAAAAATCTTATAGAGTAAAAGAAAAAGATACTGTTTATCTTTATTATGCAGCTGCAACAGCTGTAAACGTAAAAGAGTATGATAGAGCTTTAGGATTATATGAAGAACTTAAAAATTTAGGTTATACAGGTATCCAAAAGCAATATTTTGCAATTAACAAAGAGACTGGAGAAGAAGAAATTCTAGATAAAGCAACTCGTGATCTTTATGTAAAAGCAAAGAGTCACATTAAGCCAGGTGAACGTTTAACGGAATCTAAAAAACCAGAAATTGTTAAAAATGTAGCATTAATTTATGTTAGCGAAGGTAACAATGAGAAGGCTATTGAGGCTATGAAAGAAGCTAGAGATGAGAATCCAGATGATGTAAACTTAATTCTTTCTGAAGCTAATATTCATTTCAAAATGGGTAACACTGAAAAGTTTCAAGAGCTTTTAACTAAAGCTACAGAATTAGAGCCAGAAAATGCTGAGTTACAATATAACTTAGGTGTAATTGCATCTCAATCTGATCATCCAGTAGAGGCTAAGGCTTATTATGAGAAAGCAATTGAATTAGATCCTAATTATGTAAATGCTTATATTAATATTTCTGCTCTTGTATTAGCGAGAGAAGAGCCACTTATTACTGAAATGAATGGTTTAGGAAGTTCTAAAAAAGATGATTTACGTTACGATGAATTAAGAGAAGAGCGTCAAAACTTATATAAAGAAGCAGTACCATTTTTAGCGAAAGCTTTAGAGATAGATACTGAAAACTTAAGCGCAGCAAAAACTTTAATGAACATCTATAATATTTTAGGTGAATCTGATAAAGCTAAAGGTTTAAAAGCTAAAGTTGAAGCTTTAGAAGGGGCTCAATAATTATAAGGTCACTTTCATAAAATAAAAAAGGTCGCAATTTGCGACCTTTTTTTATGCAGTATATTTTAAAAAAATATTAAATAATCTTTTTAATTACGCGTAGTTTATGCGTGTGTTTTCTTTTGTCGACGTTATAAATTCCAGAATGATCTAAGCGGTCAATTCTTACTTTACCATGCGCATGTATAATGTAATTGTCCTCCATTATTAAGCCAACATGAGTAATAGTGCCTTCGCTATTATCAAAAAAAGCTAAATCTCCAGGTTCACTTTCTTCTATAAAACTTAAAGCTTCGCCTTGCGTGGCTTGCTGAGAGGCATCACGAAGTAATTTGTAACCATTTAATTTATAAACCATTTGTGTAAAACCAGAGCAGTCTATCCCGAAAGGTGTTTTTCCACCCCATAAATAAGGTGCATTTAAGTATGTGAATGCGGTTTGTATTATTTGCGATTTAGGACATGTACCAGAAATTACCCCTCCATCATAGTGGTGGTCTAATAAAGAGATTCCGTTTAAGCTAGAGCCAAAAACAATAGGGTGGAGTTGTTCGTCTTTATCCTGAATAAATTCAACCAAATCTCCAGAAAGCTGCAAAGGCTGTCTATTTAAATTAGTGTATTGCTCTTCTGTTAATTCAACATATTGTTTATTATCTATCCAACCTTCGTAAGTATCAAAGGCAATTCTAATTTTACTCCAATTTTTACGTTGTTCTAAAACTTTAAACACATCACCATAAATTACTTGCGAAATTAATTCGCTAGCATCCGATGGTTCTAGTCTTAAAGGTACAATGCTTAAATTACAAATTCCGTATTGCATTAATCAATTATCGTTGTTTAATATTTTAAATAAAGCTCTGTTTTATTCAAATTAATATACAGGCAACAGCTTTTAAAGTTAACTTATATATTGTTTTTTAAGGGCGTTCTATAACTACTGCCGATGCGCCACCGCCGCCATTACAAATTGCAGCAGCACCAATTTTTGCATTGTTCTGTTCAAGTACATTCAGTAATGTAATCAGTATTCTAACACCAGAGCAACCCAGTGGATGTCCAAGTGAAACGGCACCACCATTAACGTTAACATTGCTATCGTTAAGACCCAAAATTTTCATATTTGCTAAACCAACAACCGAAAAAGCTTCATTAAACTCAAAGAAATCTACATCTTCAAGTTTCATACCTGCTTTGTTCAAGGCTTTTGGTAGCGCTTTTGCTGGTGCTGTTGTAAACCATTCTGGCTCGTGAGCAGTATCTGCATAACTTTTTATGGTCGCTAGAATTTTTAATCCAAGTTCTTCTGCTTTGTCTTTACTCATTAATATCATAGCTCCAGCACCATCATTTATGGTAGAAGCATTGGCAGCTGTAACTGTACCATCTTTACTAAAAGCAGGTCTAAGTTGCGGTATTTTATCCATTTTAACATTGGTAAACTCTTCATCTTTCGAAAAAACTAAAGCATCACCACGGCGTTGTGGTACTTCTACAGGCACAACTTCGTTATCAAATTTTCCTGCTTCCCAAGCTGCTGCAGAACGTTTGTAAGATTGTATGGCGTAAGCATCTTGAGCTTCACGAGAAAACTCATACTTATTAGCACAAGCATCTGCACAAACTCCCATAGCATCTTCGCTATATGGATCTACTAAACCATCTTTTTGTAAACCATCTATTAAAGATGTTGGTCCAAATTTAGTTCCCGTTCTAGCATGTAAATAATGAGGTATTAAACTCATGTTTTCCATACCACCAGCAACTATAATATCTGCATCACCAAGCGCAATACTTTGAGCGGCTTGCATAACAGCTTTCATACCCGAAGCACAAACTTTATTTATCGTTGTACAAGGCACCGTGTTAGGTATACCTGCGTAGATAGCAGCTTGTCTTGCTGGAGCTTGTCCGGTTCCTGCTTGCACCACATTACCCATTAAAACTTCATCTACCAATTCTGGTTTTAAATTAATTTTATCTAATGCTCCTTTTATTGCAATAGCTCCTAATTTAGGGGCAGCAATGGTTGATAAACTTCCTAAAAAACTACCAATTGGTGTTCTTGCTGCAGAAACGATAACGACTTCTTTGCTCATAATGATCTACTTTGGTTTAGTTTGAATGTATTTTATATTATAATGAAAAATTAAAAATAGAATAAATTCATTGCGAAAATAACGATTTTTTTAATAATATACAGAGATGTGTTCATTATAAAAGGTGGTGAAAGCCTAATATTTTATTACATTTGAAAATGAAATCATTAACTAAATTTTTATCTATATTTAGTTAGAAAATGTACCTGTGAAAGACTTTTTAAATAAATTATACCGAAACCATTCTTTAATATATAAGGTTCTCTTATTTATTTGTACAACGTTTTTAATTGTTTATTTGTTTCCGAAGAGCGGGAAATTTAAATATAATTTTGAAAAAGGAAAGCCTTGGCAGTCAGAGAATTTGTATGCGCCTTTCGATTTTGCTATTAAAAAATCTGAGAGTGAAATTAATAAAGAAAAAGAAGATATTATTAATAATGGAACTTTGTATTTCAGCATTGATAGTAGCATTGAAAACAAAGTAAAAACAGCCTTTAAAAAGGAGTTTACTACTAATTTTTCCGATACTATTTCGTTAACATCATCTAGTGAATTATACAAAACAGGAATTGATATTATTTCTCAACTTTATGCGTTTGGTGTTTTAAATGAAAGTTATAGTTTTTCTGAAGAAAAAAGAATTGTAATTTTAGACGAACGTGTAAAGAAACAAGAGGGTATTTATTTCGATTTAATTAAATTGGATAAAGTGACTTCTGTAATAGAAAAAGTTTTAAAAAAGCATAAATTATCTTCTAATAAAACTGAATTTGTTTCATTGTTTTACGACTTAGTAGAACCAAATTTAACTTTCGATAAATCTTTCACAGACAAAGCTTTGCAAGAAGAGTTAGATAAAATAGTTTATGCTAGAGGAAGTATTGAAAAACAAACTTTAATAGTTTCTAAAGGAGAAGTTGTTCAGGGCGATAAATATCAAATATTAAAGTCTTTACAATCGGAATACGAATCGCAGGTTTGGAGCAAATCTAGCTACATTTGGATTTTATTTGCATACACGTTATTAGTGGCCTTAGCGTTACTTATGCTTCTATTATTTTTAATGAAATACAGATTAAGTGTATTTGAAAATAATACCAAAGTTACCTTTATATTCTTCAATATATTTTTGTTAATCTTTCTAACCACTATGGTAGTAAACTACAATTCAAAGTTTATATACGTGGTGCCAATATGTATTCTGCCTTTAGTTTTTAAAGCGTTTTTCGATGCACGCTTAGGGTTGTTTTCTCATGTTATTACCGTGTTGCTTTTAGGTTTTGTAGTACCAAATAGTTACGAGTATATGTTTTTGCAAATTATAGCTGGTATTGTTACTATATTAACGGTAAAAGAGCTTTACAAGCGTGCTAATTTGTTTATTTCGGTTGGGCAAATTACACTTATTTATTTTATAGCTTATTTTGCGTTTTTTGTAATTCATGAAGGAACGGTTGAAACTCTAGACTGGAAAACTTTTGGCTATTTTGTACTTTGTGGATTAGCAACATTATTTGTGCAGCCTTTAATTTATGTTTACGAGAAAGTTTTCGGGTTGGTATCCGATGTATCATTGTTAGAGCTTTCCGATACTAATTCTAAGCTTTTAAAAGAATTATCTAATAAGGCACCTGGCACGTTTCATCATTCCTTAAACGTTGCTAATTTGGCGGAATCTTCTGCAAATGAAATTGGAGCAAACGCCATGTTAGTTAGGGTAGGAGCTTTGTATCATGATATTGGTAAAATGAAGAGCCCAACTTACTTTACCGAAAATCAATCTACCGGAATTAATCCGCATGATGAGTTATCATCTAAAGAAAGTGCGAGAATAATTACCGATCACGTTATTGACGGAATAGAAATTGCTAAGAAAAATAATTTGCCAGATCGTGTTATAGATTTTATTAGAACACATCACGGTACTAGCGTGGTGTATTACTTTTATATGCAGGAAAAAAAGAACCATGATGATGTAGATCGATTAGATTTTAGCTATCCTGGTCCGAAGCCTTTTAGTAAAGAAACGGCAATCTTAATGATGTGCGATAGTATTGAAGCTGCATCTAAGAGTTTAAAGGAGCCAACCTCGACAAAAATTGACGCATTTGTGGAAAATATAATAAATAAGCAGATAGAAGAGGGACAATTTTTAAATGCGAACATAACTTTTAAAGAAATTGAGTCGATTAAAAAAGTGCTAAAACACAAGCTAGCAAACATTTACCATTTAAGAATTGAATACCCTGAATAATTTTTGAAAAAAAATGAAAAAATGTTTGTTAGATTTAAGATGAAATCCTAAATTTGCACCCGCATTACAATATTAGTGCTGAGTTCTTAGAACAATTATTGGAGAGGTGCCTGAGTGGCCGAAAGGAGCGGTTTGCTAAATCGTCGTTGGTGGAAACACTGACCCAGGGTTCGAATCCCTGTCTCTCCGCAAAATATTTTGAAAAAAATATAGATAACCAATTCGGGGTGTAGCGTAGCCCGGTTATCGCGCCGCGTTTGGGACGCGGAGGTCGCAGGTTCGAATCCTGCCACCCCGACTAACCTAGAGATAGGAATACTAAACACAGTTAATCTTTTGATTAGCGGTGTTTTTTTATATCGACCAAACTATAATAGTTAGCCTATTATTCTGCTTCTTTAAAAATGC
Source organism: Algibacter lectus (assembly GCF_900112395.1). Classification (GTDB taxonomy): domain Bacteria; phylum Bacteroidota; class Bacteroidia; order Flavobacteriales; family Flavobacteriaceae; genus Algibacter; species Algibacter lectus. Next base: position 538,343 of record NZ_FOLN01000002.1, on the reverse strand, counting down.
ATTTTACTTTATCTACATAATTTTTTTAATAAATATTTTTTCTTGTTGTTTAGAAATTAAACAATGTATTATTATTTCAAAATTTAACTCTCACATCATTTCAGTAAGCTTTATCTTTTTAATAAGTAGATAGAGGTGTTTTGTATGAGGTTTGTTTTTGGTTTTTGTAAATATTGAGAGTTATTCATTAATTGTATGTAGTAATTATCTTCTTTTTTATTTATTTTCATAATAAATAAGCTTAAAACGTCGTTTAAAAACATTTATATCGGATTAAATGTTTATTTTAGCAAATAATTAACGTTGCGATTCTTACGTCAGGGCACAAATTTAGCCTAGATTTAATCGATTGCTTGAATAAAATAGTCCCAAATGAAATTAAAAAGAAGTGTTATAACCAAACCGTTTACTATTCTATCTATATAAGAGTGTACACAGTAAAAATATATTACTAGTTCAATTATTAAAAAAAGCTAACTCTCGTGCTTCAAGTTCTTTTCAATAAGAAGCATAGCTGAATTTATACCTATTTAATAAAGTCTATGATAATTTATGGATAGTAAAATAACTATCCGAAAAACCAATTTTTTCTATATTAAGCTAATATGCTTACACTGTTGATTGCTCTCTTTCAAAGCCCCGTATATGTGTTGTAAAATATGAGCATGATAAAAATCATACTTGATTATGTGAAAAAAATATAATTTGCATAACTGTATTTTAAAGTAAAATGAAACCTACGAATGATTAACTTAAAATTCTCCAAAAATATAAGCTGCCTAGCTAAGGGGATAATTCTTATTGTCATTTTTATCTGTTGGAGCAACACTTGTTTTGGACAAAAAATTGCTGTGCCAGAAAATATTCAAGCGGCACTATTAACTAAGGTTTTAAAGTATAATCCTCAAATTCCTCAAAATAGTCAAATTAAAATCTTAGTGGTTTACAATGATAATACTATCCTAGATAAAGACGAGTTTATTAAAGGACTAGGAAGTTCTATGGCTTTTAAAGCCATTACAACAAGAGAATTAGCGAAAAATATTTCTGAGTTTGATGTTGTTTATTTCATGGAAGGCATTAATGGGTTTTCTGAATTATGCAGAAGTAATAAAGTTTTATCAGTAACGGCTACAACACGGTTTGTAGAAGAAGGGGAAATTTCCCTAGGATTTGGAATTGAAAACAGTAAACCCAAGATATTGGTGAATTTAACATCTCTAGATATGGAAGGACAATCGTTCTCTTCGGATATATTGAGAATTGGAAAAATTTTTAAATAACACAGTTATGAATTTTAAGGAAAAAATACTTTTATTCATTATGATCATAACATCATTGTTATGTTTCGAAACTTTCGCGCAAAAAGATAAAGTTTATAATGAAATGACTCTTGAGGAGTTATTGGATATTGATGTTGTGGTAACTGCTTCTAAACACCCAGAAGATTTGTTTGAAACACCATTGTCTACAACTATTATTAGTAAAGAGGAAATTAGTAATTCTGGAGTTACAAGTATTCCAGAAGCATTGCGTTTATCTCAAGGTTTAATTGTTAGAGAAATTACTCCAGGTAATTACGACATACATATTAGAGGGTATGATGATATTACAAAAAATGTATATTTAACATTGTCTTACAATACGACTATATTGGTGATGATTGATAACCGAATAGTATACAGTTATTTTAGTGGAGGAACATTTTGGGAAACTTTACCTGTAGATTTAATTGATGTTGAAAGAATTGAAGTTGTTAGAGGACCTGCGTCTGCTTTATACGGGCCTAATGCTGTTACTGGTGTAATTAACATCATCACTTCTCATGCTAATAAAAAAGGTAAAAACATTACTGTTAATAGCCAAATTGGAACCAACGAGGCTAAAAATGCTAGTGTAAATATTGGTTATAATTGGGATGATAAAACAAAGCTTTCATTCTCTGGTAATTTTACAGAACGTCACCGTTTTGATACGGATTATTTTGATTTCATAAGGAAAGGTTATACATCTGTAGATAGTTTAACCATGTTTGTGTCACCGGTAAAAGATGTAAATGGCAATGAGCCTTGGACGTTTTTAGAATATCAAGAAGAACTCGGTGCGTATTATAATGAAGATCTCAGTTTAAGAAGAGTAGGAGGAAACATATTTTTAACCCATAATTTTAAAGAAGGTTCTAATTTTGATATTGCTGTTGGTGCACAAAAATCCCAAAGTCAAAGAACAGGCTTTGTAAATTTGGCAACACCATTATCTCAAACAGAGTCGGAAAGTTATTACTTCAATGCAAAAATAAATCACAACAACTTTAGCGGACAGTTTAATATTAACACCGGAAAAGATGAAAATAATTACAAGTTTAATTCTTATAAGTTTACTAACATAGAGGGGAATCTAGAGTATTTTAAAGAATTTAAAAACGTAAGTATTAGACCAGGAGTTAATTATAAGTTTTTATCATATAATAGTCCGTTTACTTACGATGACGGATTTAGTTTTAATGAGCTTAACTTCGAATTTAAAGATGAGCCAAAAAAGACGTTTTCTTATTCCGCTTTTGTATTAACAGAATGGAAACCAATATCTAAACTTAGAATGATTGGAGCTATTCGAGTTGATAAATTTGGGTTTAATAAAAATTATTTCACCAATTTTGAAATAGCATCCACGTATCGAATAAATAAAAACAATTTAGTTAGAGCTGCTTATTCTAGAGCCAGTAAATCACCTTTCTTTTTTGATACGTATCTAAATAGTGATTTAACTGTAAAATATGCGAGTAATGCTACTAATTTAGATGTACCTGTAGATTTTACAGTTAGTGGCCAAGAAGATTTAAAATACCCAACTATTACAAGTTTTGAAATCGGTTGGAGAACGAAATTGAAAACAAATTTAACATTAGATTTTGAGGCATTTTATTCTAAAGTAGACAATTTTGTAAATCCAAATGCATATTATGATTATGTTACTACACAAGAAATAAATGAAGCGGGTGAGCCAGATGAAATTTTAGCTATACATGCTGATGGTTCTGTTATATTCGAAAATTACGATTTAAAAGCAAACCAGTTTGGAGCAGGATTTACATTAAACTATGATTTTAGTGATAATTTTCAAGCTAAGGTGTTCGGTACTTATCAAAAAACTAATATTTCTGGTAGAAAAGATATTGAGATTGAATTGACTGATATTGTTTTTGAACCTAATGCTGAGGGAGATATTTTAACAACTACTTTAAGCAATAGAACAAACCCTACCCAATGGAGCGAAGAAGCGACGCCATCCTTTTTTGGAGGTTTTTCATTAAATTATAAACCTAATAAAAAGTGGAGTTTTAATACAGATGCTTACATATATGCAGATCATGAATTTGCTAACTATAACTATTATCAAATATCAAATGTAGATAATATTGATGATGCTAAAGTGCAGATGGATATTAGAACCAACATGATTTTAAATGCCAAAACAATCTATCAATTAAATAAAAATATGTCTGTTAATGTTACAGCAAAAAACATATTAGGAAAACACCGTGAATATGGTTTTGCAGACAACATTGGTTCTCTTTTCTTAATAGGCATACAATGGAAATATTAAAATTAAACTCTCAAATCTTTATGAAAAACAATTATTATTTATCTGCTATTATCGCTTTATTTATTTCTTTAACCTCTTGTAGTTCTAGTGACTCTAACGATGCGAACACACCCAGTGATATGGTGAGTTCTAAAACATGGAAGATAGAAAGTAAAATGCTTTCACCTACTATAAATTATGGAGGTGTAGAGATAGACGATATCATGATTCTCGAATCAGAAGAAACTAGAAACTATTCATTTAAATTTAATGCTGATGGTACTTTTGAACAGTATGATGCAACTGGAGAAGTTCTATTTGAAAGTACGTGGTCTTTAAACTCAGATAATACCATTTTATCCTTTGGAGAACCAATTGTTTACGTCTATCCTGTAGTTGGCGAAATGGGGTTTTCTAGCATTGATATTGTCTCTATATCATCATCAAAAATAGTAGGTACTATTGAATCTACGTTTGGTGAAGATGATTACGAGCTTACAATAACATTTATATAAGAAAGTATTAAAACATAATCTTCCAGATAAGTTAATTTATATAAATTATGATCTTTAAAAATCTATCAATTAAAGTTAAAATGATGCTGATTATTCAGTTAGTATCGTTGTCTTCTCTATTGATAGGTTTTTCTTATGTTGTCTATAGTAATATAGATGATTTTAAGGAAGACATGAAGAATAATACTATAATTAACGCTACACTCGTTGGCGATTATTGTGCTGTGCCTTTGGTTTTTGATGTGTCAGAAAGTGCAACAGAAACGCTAGGCAAATTGCAAAATATTCCTTCGCTAGAGGTTGGCATAGTTTATAATGATAAACATGAGGTTTTTGCGGAATATTACAAAAATGGCAATAAAATTCCCGTTTCTAATACTTTTGTAAAAGGCTCATGGAATAAGTTTGAAGACGATCATTTAAGTGTTTCTAAACCCATATTTAGCGATGAAGAATTTGCGGGAACCATTTATTTAAGAGTTTCTACCGAAGAGCTAACCATGAAAATTAATGACTATTTAGTTAAAATGGCTATTTTATTGGTTTGCTTACTTTTAGTTAACTATATACTTGCTACATGGTTGCAAAAAGTTCTTTCAGAACCTATATTGAATTTAACAAAAGCTACTAAAGAAATTTCTCAAGAAGGAAATTATAAACTACGAGTGCATAAACAAGGTAACGATGAAATTGGAGATCTAGTTGATGAATACAACGAAATGCTATCTCAAATCTATGTTAGAGAAGAGGCTTTAAAACAACGCACAAATGAGTTAACACAGACTCTAGGAGATTTAAAGCAAACTCAAGAAAAACTTATTAATTCAGAAAAACTGGCAGCACTTGGTCAATTAATTGCTGGTGTTGCACACGAGATAAACACACCACTTGGAGCCATTCGTTCATCTATCGGCAATATCAATAAAACGTTATGTTTTGTGTTAAATGAATATCCTATATTTATAAATGAATTGCCAAAAGAGTTAAAGGAAAACTTCTTAAATTTAGTTGAAGATTCTTTTAAAAATAGGCACATGCTTACGTCAAAAGAAGAACGATCGCTTAAAAAGAAAATATCTAAAATATTTGAAAAGCGCGATATTAAAAATGCCTATTCATTTGCAGATACTTTTGTAGATATGATGGTAGTAGAAAATGTAGAAAACTATTTAGACTTATTGCAAAACGAAAATTCTGAAAAAATTATAGAAACAGCTTATAAAATTACAGGATTACAAAGAAGTACAGAAAACATTGAATTTGCAGCCGACAGGGCTTCAAAAGTAGTTTTTGCACTAAAGAATTCGTCTAGAGTAAATAATTACGAAGAGCAGGTTTTAGCAGATGTTACAGAAGGCATTGAAAGTGTTTTAATTTTATACAACAACCAAATTAAACAAGGTATAGAAGTAGCAAAAGTATACAAGGAAATACCCGAGATTCTTTGCTATTATGATGAATTAAATCAAGTATGGACCAATATTTTACATAATGCCATTTATGCCATGGAGCTTAATGGTAAATTAACTATTAAAACATACACAGAAAACAATTGGGTTGTAGTTTCAATTAGTGACAGCGGACGAGGTATTCCTAAAGATGAAATTGATAAAATATTCGATCCTTTCTTTAGTACTAAACCAACAGGTGAAGGTACAGGTATAGGCTTGGATATTTCAAAACGAATAGTAGAAAAGCACCACGGAAAAATTGAAGTACAAAGCGAACCAGGAAAAACAACCTTTAGTGTTTACCTACCAATAGCAGGTAGTAACAATGAAGATTCTATAAAACCACAACAATAATACTATGGAGAAAAATGTAATATTATGTGTCGATGATGAAAAAATTATACTAGATAGTATTAAAGCGCAGTTAAAAGAGAATTACGGTAACTTATTTCTATATGAAACTGCCGAAAGTGCAACAGAAGCTTTAGATATTATTGAAGATTTAGAACTAGATTTAAGCACCAATTTAATAATAATTAGCGATTGGTTAATGCCGGTTATAAAGGGTGATGAATTTTTAATTAAAGTACACCAGATGTATCCTAATGCATTAAAAATAATGTTAACAGGTCATGCGGACTATAAATCGATTAAGAAAACGGAAGATGAAGCAGATTTATATAAATGCATTAAAAAGCCTTGGGTTCGGTCTGAGTTATTTTCATGTATTGATTCTGGTTTGCAATTAACTTAAATTACAGCGAATGAAAAAGGATGTAATATTTTGTGTCGATGACGAAAAAATCGTTTTAAATAGTTTAAAAACCGAGCTGAAAAATGCGTTCGGTAATAAGTATATTATAGAAACTGCAGAGTCGGGAACTGAAGCTTTAGAGGCTATCGAGAACTTAATGAGCTTAGGTTATAAAATACAAGTGGTTATTGCAGATTACGCCATGCCAGTTATGAAAGGGGATGAGTTTTTAATGAATCTTCATAGTAAATCCCCTGAGACCTTAAATATATTATTAACTGGGCAAGCAACTATTGAAGGGGTTATAAACTCTATAAATCACGCTGGTTTATATCGTTATATTTCTAAACCTTGGCATACTAATGATCTTGTATTAACAGTAAAGCAAGCGCTTAAAAGTTACGATCAAGAAAATCAACTTAAAGCTCAAAATGAAGCGCTTAAAGAGCTAAGTGCTTCTCTAGAAAACAAAGTACAGTTACGCACACAAGAGCTAAAAAATAATAACATTTTGCTTCTAGAAAAGCAGCAAGAAATTATACTTCAAAATAAGGAATTAGAAACCTATAGAAATCATTTAGAAAACCTTGTTAAAGAGAGAACCCTTGATTTAACTATTGCTAAAGACAATGCAGAAGAAAGTGATCGATTAAAATCGGAATTTTTATCTACCATGTCTCACGAGTTACGCACACCTCTTAATTCAATTATAGGCTTATCTGGTTTGGTAGATCGAGATACATCTATGGATGAGGTTATTGAGTACACACAAATAATAAATAATAGCGGAGAGCATTTACTTAAATTAATTGACGATCTTTTTAATGTTTCTCTTATTGAATCCGGGAAAACTAAAGTCAACATTAAGGATATTGATTTAGGTGTTTTTATGAATGAAATTCATGGGAACATGAAGATTTATTTAGAACGATTAAAAAAGGAACACATAGATTTTAATTTAGTAATACCAGAAATTCATAAAAACTTAACCATTTATACCGATAAATTAAAGCTTACCAACATTTTGGTTAACCTATTAAGGAATGCCATTAAGTTTTCGGAAAATGGTACAATAAATTATGGGTTTAGAATTTGCGAAAAACATGAACAAAAGTATATTGTATTTTTTGTGTCAGATACGGGGATTGGTATTGATAAAAAATATCAGGATTTAATTTTTAAAAGTTTTACTCAGGTTAATAGTGATTTAAACAGACCTTACGAAGGGGCAGGAGTAGGATTAACTATTGCAAAAAAGTTGGTTAATCTTTTAAAAGGTGATATATGGCTAGATTCAACTTTAGGAGAAGGAAGTTCTTTCTTTTTCACAATTCCATTGTATGATGTAAATAACGAAATGATCAGAAATAATTGTGAAAATATCATAAAGTCACCAGCCGAATTTAAAAATGAACGCTAAAAAAAATAAAATAATTATATTTTTTTTCGAGTGTTAAAAATCTTCAAATTTATATAAATAGATAAAATGTTCTGTACTTCAGTGTGTTACTATTTAATTTAGTTGAAGAATAAAATGAAGAAGATTTATTGAAATTTAAAATAGAGAATTTATTTAAAATAAAAAGTAAATTTTATTTGTTAGAACTCTAATAAGTTATATATTTGCAGCCGATAAAGTAAAACCCATTACTTTTAAGTTCTTAAATTAGATATTGAAATTAAGGTTATTTATTAAATATTTAACCAATTAATATAAATTGTAGAAAATAGAAAATCTCTATTAATACAATGTTTTCGTAGAAACATAAAAACTACGGGCTCTTAGCTCAGCTGGATAGAGCACCTCCCTTCTAAGGAGGCGGTCGAAGGTTCGAATCCTTCAGGGCTCACTCAAAGCTTCACAGAAATGTGAAGCTTTTTTGTTTTATAAAGGTTTTTTTAAAATTTCTCAAGAACCTTTAAAACATCCTTTTTGTAGCTTCTACTAATAGTTAAAGACGTTTTATTGATAGTAACTTCTTCGTTGGTGAAAGATGTAATAGATTTAAGTGCAATAATAAACGATCTGTGTATTCTTAAAAAAGCATCACTAGGTAATTTAGCTTCAATAGCGCTAATAGTTTCTCTAGTTACAATCGTTTCATTTTCTAGATGAATTTTTATATAGTCGCTATAACTTTCAATATATAGTATAGAGGCAAAATCGACCTTAATCATGCGTCTGTCTGCTCTTACAAACATAAAGTTATGTTGTTCTAATATTGTAGCTTTAGTGCTGTTGGCAGTTGTGTAAGTATCAAAATAAGCGGTAACAGCTTGTAGCAATCTATTAAATGAAATAGGTTTTAGTAAATAATCTACGGCTTGAAGCTCAAACCCCTCAACAGCATAATCGCGATAGGCTGTTGTGAAAATAATTTTGATGTCTTTGTTGATAGATTTAGCAAAGGAAATCCCTGATATTTCTGGTATATTGATATCCAAAAATACTAAATCAATTTTATGCTTATTTAAATAATTAAAGGCATCAATAGCGTTACTGCAACTTGCAACAATATCTATGTTATTAATTTTAGAAAGATGATTAGCAATAACGTCTCTAGCGATACTTTCATCATCAACAATAATGCACGAAATGTTGTTCTGCTGCTCCATGCTTAATTTAAGTTTAGGTTTAAGTTTACTGTAAATAGATCATCAGTTTGATCAATTTTTAATTCATATTGATTTAAATACAGCAAATCCAATCGTTTTTTTATATTATCCAGTCCAATACCACTTTTAGATGAAATAGCTTTAGAAGCTGTGTTTACAATCTGTAAGTGTATTTTATTTTCGTCACAACGTAAATCAATATTTATAGATAATTCGCCATTTTTTATAACACCATGCTTAAAACTATTTTCTACAAAAGGAAGTAATAACATGGGCGCTATTTTTAATGCTTCGGAAACTGTACTGGTCTTAAAATTAATGTTTAGCGTGTTATTAAAACGCATTTTCTCTAAAGCAATATAATCTTCAATATGATGTATTTCTTCTGTTAAAGAAACAAAAGGTTTATCGGTTTGATAGAGTAAATAATCTAACAAATTGGATAGTTTTAAAATCATATCCGGAGTTTCGTCTGCTTTTTTTAGAGCAAAACCATATAGCGTATTTAAGGTGTTGAATAAAAAATGCGGATGAATTTGCATTTTTAAGTAGTTTAATTCTTGTTCTTTTAATTTTAGTTGAGTTTCTAAAATTTTAGTCTCAAGTTTTTTGGTTTCATTGCTGTGTTTTGCATTCAATTTTAATAATTTAAAAGCACTAACAATTATAACAACCAAATAAACTGCAGTACCAACTAGCAACAAGCTTTTGCTGATAGGTGCCATATTGTTAAACTGAAAATTTGATAAATAAATGAGACCATAAAAAACAGAAACTACAATTAAATATGCTGAAATGATAAAGGTGTACAAACTGTATAAGCCAAACAAAGCATATCGTTTTTTTACAAAATAATCTGGAATAAGTTTATATATCGAAACATAAGTGGTGGCAATAGTTATAGGCATTAAAAACAAAGAAAACGATAACACATAATTAAAATCGGCGCTATTAAAACCAAAAAAATAAGTGTAAAATAGGAGCACACCACACCAAAAGATAGCGTGTAGCAATACTTGACCTGTTTTATTTAATATTATTTTTGTTGTCATACCTTTGTTGTAGCCTTACAATAATACTATATTTTTGATTTTTAAAGGTGTTTTATAGATAGATAACTGATTCTGTTGGGGATTTAACCAAAAGTTATAACAGGTGCTAAATTGGCAATCCATCGCATTTTATCCTGTAGCTTGGCCAAAGCGACTAGGTTTGCGATATGTTAAATTAAAACTATTAATTATGAAAATTTCTATGTATTTATTGTCAACTTTTTTAGTCTCAAATGTTTTTGTCGATCGCTTTATGGAAGGCGGGCCACTTTTTATGTCGCTAATATTAATTTGCTTTTTACTAGCCTTATTTTTTATTATCAAGGCTTTTGTAAATTTGAAAAAAGATGAATCAAAATCTATAAAAATGACGAGTTTAGCTTCTGAAGCGAGCTTATTAGGATTAGTTTTTGGCTTTTTAGGGTCCATAATTGGTTTAATCACCGCTTTTGATGCTATAGAAAGTATGGGGAGTATTTCTTCCGGAATGCTCGCTGCAGGACTTAAAGTATCTTTTTTAACAACTGTATTCGGAACCGTTACTTTTATATTGATACGAATTGGAATTATAGTTTTAAAATCACTTCGAGCGAAATAATGCTATAAATAAAATAATTTTTAACCTCCATTTATAATAGTTAAATGGAGGTTTTATGTTTTGATAAAATTAAGATCAATTCATTATAATTATTTAATGAGAATATATCTGTTTGATTGTGAGAAAATTAAGCTTTAAAAATGATGTGTTTACGGAAATAAATTTTATATTGTAGTTAACCTTAACTAAATATTAAAATATGATACGTGATTATCCATTAGAAAAATGGAAACACGTAGTTTTTGATGACAAAATAGCCGAATTTGAAAACTACAAGATTTCCAATTATGGTCGGTTAATTAATTGCAAACACGACCAAGAGAAACTAGTTAAATTGTCGCTTACAAATGGTTACCCTAGTATTTCTTTAAAGCAGCGGGTAAATGGCAAAAGTACAGGTCGATATATCCATAAACTGGTTGCACAGCACTTTTTGGAAAAAGAAGAGGATCAGATTTATGTTATTCATTTGGACTATGATAAGGAAAACAATCATATCGATAATTTAAAATGGGCAACAAAACGAGAAAAGGAAGTGCATCAATATTCTGGTGAAAACTATAAAAACAGAAAAATAAACAGATCTTATGCTAAGCTTACCGAAAGTCGGGTTCGATTAATTAGAAGAAAAGTAAACGACCCAAATCGGCGTACACGTATTAAAATGATAGCTAAACAATTCGGGATATCAGAAATGCAAGTATATCGCGTTGCTTCTGGTGCAAACTGGAAACATGTAACAGATTATTAAAACAAAAAAAAGGTTAACTTTTCAGCTAATCTCTTTTTATTGTATTCTAATTAAGTGTAAATTTTATTTTTTCTTGTTACGTTTATTGTAGTTTTTATCACCACGTGTTTTAGGTTTTTTGTATTTCGCGGCAATTTTAAACTTGTACGATCCACCTAAATTTTCTTTAGAGTTCTTTTCAGATTTCTCATGAAAAGCAGGTCCAGGAGCGTCTTCGTCCGTGCGTTTAGTAGGATTGTAGTGTTCTTTTATTTGTGCGCGTTCCTCATCAATTTGCTCTGTAGAAATTTCAACAGTTTCGGGTATTTCCAAAACAGGAATTTGCATATTCATTAAAGCTTCAATGTGTTCAACTAGCACGGTTTCTTTTACAGTAGATAGTAATAAAGATTCACCTTCGCGTTCAGCACGACCAGTTCTACCAATTCGGTGCATGTAGTTTTCAGGGAAATCTGGCGTATCAAAGTTAATAACATGAGATACGTTGTCAATATCCAAACCACGCGCCATAACGTCGGTTGCAATTAAAATTCGGTTTTGCCCTTCTCTAAATTGCTCAATACTTCTAAGTCTGTAATTTTGTGTTTTATTAGAGTGAATAACGCAAAGTTCATCATGAAAAATTTCATCTAATTGATCAAATAATCGATCTGCCATACGTTTGTAAGCCACAAATATCAAAACTCTACTATATTTTTCTGTATCTCTCAATAAGTGAGAAAGCAGGTTTACTTTAGTGTAAAAGTTAGGTACATTGTAACGCTCTTGCTTAATATTTTCTAAAGGAGTACCAGAAACAGCGATAGAAACGCGTTCTGGGTTTTTAAAGAAATCGTTAAGTAAAACATCAACATCCTGCGTCATCGTAGCCGAGAACATAATGTTTTGTCTCTTAGGAGGTAAAATATCAAAAATATTAATTAATTGATGTCTAAACCCTAAATCTAGCATAACATCAACTTCATCAATCACTAATTTCTGAATAGATTTTAGTTGTAAAACACGGCTCAAAGCCAAATCGTACATACGGCCTGGTGTGGCAACTAAAATATCGATACCTTCAGCAATAGCTCTTTTCTGCGTGTTAATATTAGTACCACCATAAACACCTAATACGCGAGTGTTAACATATTTAGATAATTTTTCAATTTCATCTACAACCTGTACAACAAGTTCACGCGTTGGTACTAAAACCAAAACACGCGGGTTTTCCTGCATTGAATATTTTAAATTTTTCAAAATAGGTAACATGTAGGCAAACGTTTTACCCGTACCTGTTTGCGCAATACCAACCACGTCTTTACCCGAGCTAACAACGTTAAAAGCTTCTGCTTGTATCGGTGTAGGCGTAGTAAAGCCCAAATCGTCTAGAGCGTTATATAATGGTGTATTTAAATTTAAATCTTGAAAAGTCACAATGGTAAGTTTAAGCGGCAAAGTTAAGCTATTTTTTAGAACCTTAGCTAATTGAAAACTTGTTGTTTTACGAGCTAAGTTTATCCGTCATTTACGTGTTTACTATAAATGTGCTTTTGCAATAGTAATATGGTAACTTGCTGTAAAACTTTGTTTAGAATCTAGTTTTAGAATTCCTTCTTTTGTCATGAAACCTTGATTTGTATTTTCGTTATCTGCAATGCCTAACCAAGGCTCAATACAAACATAATCTCCACTTGGCTTGGCCCAAATACCTAAGTACGGGAAGTTTGGGTAGCTTACATTTAGTATTTCTCCATTCAATTTACTTTTTAAACTTACACGTCTCGATTTTAAATCTTTAAAAACAAGGGCATCATCATTAAATAAATCATGCTTCAGTGGTAGCAAGTTTGTATTGTTAAAAACAGGTTCGGTTTTAGATGAAATTAAACCGTTTTCCATATTAATACAATGCGTTTTAGAATTTTCGGCATGTTCAAATTCTAAAAAATAATCTTCATAAGTTTCATTTTCAAAAACAGGACATTTAAAAGCAGGGTGACCGCCTAGAGAAAAATAGAGCGATTTATCGTCTATATTGTTAACGGTATGTTTTATCTCAAGCGTATTTTCTGTTAAAATATAAGAGATAAAAAATTCAAATTTAAACGGATATATTTTCAATAACTCATCGTTATAAGTCAGTTTAAAAGTAATGCTATTTTCTGTTTGTTCTGTGATTTCTAAGTCGTTACTATGCCTAACAAAACCATGTTTAGGCAAGCTGTATTCGTTATTATCAAAAGTGTAAGTATTATTTTTTAGAGCACCAATAATTGGGAATAAATTTGGCGCAATACCACTCCAAACATCTGGATTACCATCCCACATAAAATCAGTGTTGTCCTTAACCGATGTTATTTTACTTAGTTCGGCTCCCGTTTTATTAATGGCTATTTTAAGTAATTTATTCTGTAAAGTGTACATAGTTATTTTTAAAATTGGTATTATGGACAAAATTTACATTTTTTTATGGAAACTCATTAACTTTACCAAATAATATTTTTTAATCGAATAGATCTAGAATATTAGAACCAGAAAAATAGCTTATTAAATTCCCTTTTGAGAACAAAACAAATTTATAATCCAGAAAATGCCGCCGATTTTAAAAATCAATTATTGATTTGGAGTCAGCAATTCGACGAAGTTATTTGGTTAGATTCCAATCAATACGAGCAACAATACTCAAGTTACGATGCTATTTTGGCGGTAGAAGCTTTTACAAGTATTCAAACCGATTACCACGATGGTTTCGAAAAACTAAAAGAATATCAAACCTTAGCAAACGATTGGGTTTTTGGGTATTTAACCTACGATTTAAAAAACGATGTAGAGGCTCTAAAATCTCAGAATAACGACAGTTTAGAGTTTCCCGATTTATCTTTTTTTCAACCTAAAAAAATATTTTTATTTAAAGATAATCAAATTGAAATTCAGTATTTAAAATTTGTAGATGATGAGATTCAAACCGATTTAGAAGATATTCTAAACACTCAAAAAGTTGTTACAAACCCTGAAGAAAACAACATAAAAATAAAGCTTAAAATACATAAGGATGAGTATTTCGAAAAAGTAAATACGCTTCTTAATCACATCCATAGTGGCGATATTTACGAAGCCAATTTTTGTCAAGAATTTTATGCCGAAAACACCCAAATTTCGCCTTTAGAAACCTATAATAAGCTTAATGCGATTTCAAAACCACCTTTTGCAGCTTTCGTAAAACTTTACGATAAATTTGGTTTAAGTGCTTCGCCAGAGCGTTATATCAAAAAAGAAGGTCAGCATCTTATTTCGCAACCTATAAAAGGTACAGCAAAACGATCTTTAGATAAAACGGAAGATAATGAGTTGAAAAACAAATTAATTGCAGACGAAAAGGAGCGAAGCGAAAATATTATGATTGTAGATTTAGTACGTAATGATCTTTCAAAAACGGCCACAAAAGGCAGTGTTAAAGTAGAGGAGCTTTGCAAAATTTATACCTTCGATCAAGTACATCAAATGATTTCTACGGTTACTTCCGAAGTAAAACCAGAAACGCACCCAGTAGACATTCTAAAAAGTACATTCCCGATGGGGAGTATGACGGGCGCACCAAAAATTTCTGCCATGAAAATCATCGAGAAACTCGAAGCTACAAAACGCGGATTATACTCTGGAGCCATCGGTTATTTTACACCCGAAAACGACTTCGATTTCAATGTGGTTATCCGTACCATTTTATACAATGCTACACAAAAATACGTGTCTTACTCCGTTGGTGGCGCTATTACAGCAAAAAGTGATCCGCTTAAGGAATACGAAGAATGTTTGGTAAAAGCCAAAGCTATGCGTACGGTTTTAGAGAATTAAATTACTTTGGGCGCAACCCGAAAAGGGTCGGGCTTTCACTACTCAATCTGCTTGTTTTTCAGGAAAACAAGCAGGATTTCAAACAAACCGTTCAATCCCTTGCGCGTATATCCGTTAGGTTTAGAACAACTTTAAACAATGGTTTATTTGCGCAATTGATTTGTTTTTACTTCTTATAAGCCCTGTAAATCTTTACGAATAATCAAAATAAACACTAAATTTGAAACATGCTTAAAAACCTTCAAAACCATATCAATAAAAATCTTGCATTTTTAAACGAAAGCAAAATCCTAATTGCTATTTCTGGAGGAATCGACAGCGTTGTTTTAACACATTTATGCCATCAATTAAAACTTAATATAGCACTAGCACATTGTAATTTTCATTTAAGAGGAGAAGAAAGTAATGGCGATGAAGAATCTGTAAAACAGTTAGCAGAACAATTAGGTTTAGAAGTTTTTGTTCAAAATTTTGACACCGAAAATTATGCTAAAACCAATAAGCAATCGATTCAAATTGCAGCTCGAGAGTTACGTTACAATTGGTTCGAAGATTTAGCAAATCAATTAGAATTCGATTATATTTTAACAGCACATCATGCCGATGATAATCTCGAAACCTTTTTAATAAACTTTACAAGAGGTACAGGTTTAGAGGGGTTAACGGGGATTCCTGAAGTCAATACTATTTTTGTTCGTCCATTATTACCATTTTCTAGTGAAGCTATCGAGCATTATGCCAAAGTAAATACTATCGCTTGGCGAGACGATCGCAGTAATGCTTCTACTAAATATGTACGCAATAAGTTGCGTCATAATTTAATACCGATTTTAAAAGAAATAAACCCAAGTTTATTACAAAGCTTTCAAACAACGCTTAGTAATTTAAACGACACCACGGATCTTGTAAAAGATAGTGTGGATAATCTTTTAAGTAAAGCCATTGTTTCTCAAGATGATGATAAAACGGTATTTAAAATTTCAGAATTTAAAAGCTTAAGGAATCCAAAAGCGTATTTATTCGAAGTTTTTAAAGATTATGGATTTACCGAATGGAATGATGTTTTAAACTTACTCGATGCCGAATCTGGAAAGCAATTGTTCTCTGCAACATACCGATTAATTAAAAATAGGGAGCATTTATTATTAAGTGAAATTAATAACGAAACAGAAGAAAATATTTTAATTTCAAAAGAAGAAAAACAAATAGAATCTCCTTTTGGATTATTGTTTTTTGATGAAGCCGATGCTATTTTTGGAAAACGCACTGAGGTTATTTATGTCGATGCAGATACTTTAGAGTACCCATTAATTTTGCGAAAATGGGAAGACGGCGACTTTTTTCATCCCTTAGGGATGTCGGGTAAAAAGAAAATTAGCAAATATTTAAAAGATGAGAAACTATCACTTTTAGATAAGGAGCAGGTTTGGGTGTTGTGCTCTAACAATGCTATTGTTTGGGTTGTAAATAGGCGTGCAGACAATCGTTTTAAGGTTACCGAAAACACTAAAAATATTTTAAAAATTACATTACAATAGTTTGTTCAATTTATTCCAAAATAGCTTTTGGAGTATTAACAAAACTATCAAAACATATAAGTCATGATATTACAAGGCCAAATAGTCGATATACAAAATAAGCGTATTTATAAAGGTGAAATCACCATTGAAAACGGTAAAATTTCATCTATAACAGAAGCAGAACATAATGTTAATCATTACATACTTCCTGGTTTCGTAGATGCACATATACATATAGAAAGTTCTATGTTAGTGCCTAGTGAGTTTGCGCGTTTAGCTGTAACTCATGGTACTGTTGCAACAGTTTCCGATCCGCACGAAATTGCCAATGTTTTAGGTGTAAAAGGTGTAGAGTTTATGATTGAAAACGGAAAAAAAGTACCGTTTAAATTTAACTTTGGAGCACCATCTTGTGTGCCTGCAACAACTTTTGAATCGGCTGGAGCTGTTATAGATTCCGATGATATCAAAATCCTTTTAGAAAATCCAGATATTAAATATTTGGCAGAAATGATGAATTATCCTGGCGTTTTATTTAATGACGATGAAGTTATGAAAAAGATAGCTTGGGCAAAATATTTTAACAAACCTGTTGATGGACATGCACCGGGATTAAGAGGTGATGATGTTTCAAAATATATTAGAGCAGGAATTTCTACAGATCATGAATGTTTTACTTATGATGAAGCTTTAGAGAAGCTTCAAAAAGGTATGAAAATTTTAATTCGAGAGGGAAGTGCAGCCAAAAATTTTGAAGCTTTAATCGATTTATTACCAGAATATTTCGAAAACATGATGTTTTGTAGTGATGATAAACATCCTGACGATTTAATTCTTAATCATATTAATAAATTATGTGCAAGAGCCGTTGCCAAAGGCATCGATGTTTTTAAAGTATTGCAAGCGGCTTGCATAAACCCAGTGAAGCACTATAATTTAGATGTGGGTTTATTACAAATTAATGATGTTGCCGATTGTATTGTGGTAGAAGATTTAAAAGATTTTAAAACACTTCAAACTTATATAAATGGTGAATTGGTTTCAGATAACGGTAAGCCGTTAATTAAGCCAGTTTCTTTTACAAACTTGAATAATTTCGACTGTACTAAAAAAGAAATTTTAGATTTTAAAGTGGCGTCATCATCAGATAAAATAAGAGTTATTGAGGCTTTAGAAGGGCAGCTTGTAACCAATGAATTAATTGAAGATTCGTTAATTGAAGACGGTAATCTTGTTTCAAATACCGAAAAAGATATTTTGAAAATCACGGTTGTTAATCGCTACAACGATCAAAAACCAGCCATGGCATTTATTAAAAACTTCGGATTAAAAGAAGGCGCTATAGCATCATCGGTTGGTCACGATTCTCACAATATTATTGCTGTTGGAGTTTCAGACGAAATGATTTGCAAAGCTGTTAATTTACTAATAGAAAATAAAGGTGGTATTTGTGCTGTTACTGCTTCCGAAGAAAAAATAGTGTCATTACCTGTTGCAGGAATTATGAGCGATAAAGATGGTGAAACTATTGGTAAACAATATGCTGATCTTGATGTTGTGGCAAAACAATTGGGTTCTAATTTAAATGCGCCTTACATGACGCTTTCATTTATGGCATTGTTAGTTATTCCGTCGTTAAAACTAAGTGATAAAGGTTTATTTAACGGAACAGATTTTAAGTTTACACCGCTAGAAGTTTAGGATTTCAACTGCTTAATAACAATCTAAATTTAACGTAATCCATTAGCTGTAATTTCTATTCAATGAAAAAAATATTAAGTTATATATGGCCTATAACAGCTAAAACTATCGATTCTGATACCAATGGGAAGTTACAAATAACCTATTATAATGGTAAAAAAATGCTCAATACTAAAGATGCTAACTATTCTTATGGATCCCTTCAGAAAATTCTAGAATATGCACTTTCTAAAATTGAGTTTGATAATGTTAAACATGTTCTTATATTGGGTTTGGGAGGCGGTAGCGTTATATCTTCCTTAAGAAAAAAGTTTGACTTTAATGGGTATATTCAAGCGGTAGATATTGACGAAAAGATTATAACCATTGCTAAAAATGATTTTGATATTTATACTGCGCACAACCTAACGATAAGTAAATATGATGCTTACAAATTTGTTAAAAAGAATAATAAAAAACATGATTTGATTATTATTGATTTATTTATTAATAATGAAGTTCCTGATCAATTTTATTCTGTTATTTTTTGTGAGAATATTTCAAAATTAGTTAACGAAAATGGATATTTCATTTTTAATTTAGGTTTAAAAGGAAAAATGACAAAGAAAACAGAGCAAGTAATTGCTTATTTTGAAAAGTCAATTTACTTTGAAATATCACTTTTTAAAAATATTGAAGGAACAAATAGTGTGCTTATCGGTCGAAAAAGTAACAGTTAAACTACTTTTAATTTATCTTGTGTTTTTACATTCTCACTAAAATTCTTATAAGTTTTTTAGTGAGAATGTAAACTAAGTATAATCACTTTTAAGAAATGCTAGAATAAAATAAAACTGTTTGTAATTTAACTACTTTTGTTCTTTAGAAGAAAAAATATTTGTTTTTCATTAACAACTAATAATTATAGATAATGCCAATATTAACATCGACCTACAAACCTAAATTTTATTTTAAAAGTGGCTTTGTTTCTACGATATATTCTGGGCTGGTTCGTAAAATTTATTTAGAGCAAGAACGTGAGCGTTTAACATTATCTGATGGCGATTTTATAGATTTAGATTGGAGTTTTTCTCCTAAAAAATCTAACGCCTGTATTGTGTTGCTTCATGGTTTAGAAGGGCATGCGCAACGTCCTTATTTAACAGGTGCTGCAAAGCTTTTTAATGAGAATGAAATAGATGCAGTATCAGTTAATTTTAGAGGTTGTTCGGGTGAGATTAATACAAAGTTTAGAAGTTATCATTCTGGTGCTACTGAAGATTTGGTTGATATTGTTCAACACCTTATTTCAGAAAAAAAATATGAAACCATCTACCTTAAAGGGATTAGTTTGGGAGCTAATATTATTTTAAAATATTTAGGCGAACGGGATCATGTTCCCACGGAAGTTAAAGCTGCCATCGCAATCTCCGCACCCTGCGATTTAAATGGTGCCTGTGTAGAATTACATAAATTGAAAAATAGTGCTTATGCGAGTCGTTTTTTGAGTCATTTAAAAGCGTCTCTAAAATTAAAAATGGAAAAATTTCCAAATGAAATGTCTTTAGAAACGTTTAATTCTATTAAAACGTTAAGAGATTTTGATAATGTTTATACCTCAAAAGCACACGGATTTGTAGATGCTGCGGACTATTACGAAAAAAGTAGCAGCCGACAATTTCTACCCAATATAAAAACGCCTACGTTAATTATTAATGCATTAAATGATTCGTTTTTATCTCCCGAATGTTATCCTGTAAAAGAAGCAAAAAACAATCCGAATTTATTTTTAGAAATGCCTGAACATGGCGGTCATGTTGGTTTTATTTCTAAAAACAATGTTTATTATAATGAGCAACGTGCTTTGGAGTTTGTAAATAGTTTAGGATAACTTTTGGGTTTTCAAATTAGTTCGTATTGTCAATTTTTTGAGGCTATTGCTTTCTAATATTCAAATACGCTAAAGACTAAACAATATTTTATATTTAATAATTCATGCCATTATTTTGCCGATTTTCAATAGTATCATTTTTTTAAAGGGTAAAATAGAAGGAAGGAGAGATAATTAAGAGTCGGTTAATCTCATGTTAAAATAATAAGTTCGCAACATTTTCATTGTATTTTTAATATCTTAATACCAAAATATAAATCATGCCAACATTCAACTTAAAAGTTAACAACGAAAAACATACGGTCGAAGCCGATGCCGATACGCCTTTATTGTGGGTGTTACGAGATAAAATCAATCTTGTTGGCACTAAATTTGGCTGTGGTATTGGACAGTGCGGAGCCTGTACAGTTCATGTAGATGGTAACGCGACTAGAAGTTGTTTGTTGAAAATTTCTCAAGCTGAAGGTGCAAATATAACGACCATTGAAGGGCTTTCTGAATATGGCGATCACCCGGTTCAACAAGCCTGGAAAGAGGTTGACGTTCCGCAATGTGGTTATTGTCAAGCTGGACAAATTATGACAGCTTCGGCTTTTTTAAAAACAAATCCTAGTCCTTCACAAACTGAAATACGAGATGCCATGCATGGGAATATTTGCAGATGTGCAGCTTACAATAGTATTGAGGAAGCAGTAAAAGTGGCTTCAGAAAAATTAAGTTAATCAACCTAATATACACAAAATGGCACCTTCAAAAAAAATGACATTCAGTAGAAGATCGTTCTTAAAATCATCGGCTTTAGCTAGTGGTGGTATGATAATAGGTTTTAATTTATTCAATGCTTGTAAACCTGAAGCAAAACTTCCTGTAGATTTGAGCGCTTTAAATTACAATGATTTTAATGCGTTTATTAAAATTTCCGAAGAAGGAAAAGTAACTATTTTTTCACCTAACCCAGAAATTGGTCAAGGAGTGAAAACATCGATGCCGATGATTATCGCAGAAGAATTAGATGTGCTTTGGGAAGATGTTTACGTGGTTCAAGCACCTTTGGATACAAAAAATTATACACGGCAAGTAGCTGGTGGAAGCCAGTCTATTCGTTTTGGTTGGGAGCCATTGCGCCAAACAGGAGCCACAGCAAAGCAAATGTTGGTTAATGCTGCGGCTGCAAGATGGGGCGTTGATGCTTCAGAATGTTCTGCTAAAAATGGTGTTATTACTAACGCTAAAGGAGATAAACTTGGTTATGGTGATGTGGTTTTAGAAGCTGCAGGGCTTGAAGTTCCAGAAGATGTAACTTTAAAAGATCCTAAAGATTTTACTATTATTGGCCAAGGAAAAGGGAATGTTGATATTGATAAAATTATAACAGGAAAACCGCTCTATGGGTTAGATTATAAAGAAGAAGGAATGCTTTATGCAACAGTTTTAAGGCCTCCTGCTTTTGGTCAAATTTTAGAATCTTTTGATGATTCTGAAGCCAGGGCTTTACCGGGAGTGGTTGATGTAATTACTATTGGAGAAAAAGTAAGAGCGTATAACGATAGTGGAAAAAATAGCTGGACGATGCCAATGAGTGGTACGGATAAAGTGGTTGTGATAGGGAAAACGACTTGGGATGCCATGAAGGGAAAGAAGGCCATAAAGGCTGTTTGGAAAACCGAAACTGCTCTTGAGAGTTCTGAAATTCATGATAAAGTTCTATTAGATTTATTGGAAGGAAATAAATTTAATACTAGACGGCAAGATGGAAATGTAAAACAAGCTTTTGCAAATGCCGATAAGGTTCTTGAACGTGTTTATGAGTCGCCATTTCTACCTCATAATTGCATGGAACCTATGAATTTCTTTGCTAATGTATCTCCCGAAAAAGTGCGTTTAGTTGGGCCTGTGCAAACGCCTGAAGCAGCCGCTCAAGTGGTTGCCGATTTATTGGAAAGAGATCTTGAAGATGTAAGTATCGATATGACGAGAATGGGTGGTGGTTTTGGACGCCGATTGTATGGTGATTTTGTTTATGAAGCTGCCGAGATTTCTAATGCAATTCAAAAACCAATAAAATTAGTGTCTTCCCGTGAAGATGATATGACGATGGGTGTGTATCGTCCTTCTTCGAAATATAAAATATCAGCGTCAATTAAAAGTGGCAAAATAACGGGATATCATTTAAAAGAAGCTTCTATTAACGGAAATATGTATGGTTTAATACCTAACTTTTTTCCAGCAGGAGCAATTGAAAACTACCAAGTAGATACCGCAAATTATAAAAGTAATATTACCACAGGAGCTTGGAGAGCGCCCTATACCAACTTCTTGGCAAGTGCAGAACAAAGCTTTTTTGATGAATTAGCCGAAGAATTAGGTGTAGATCGTGTGCAAATGCACATGGATTTATTGGATAATGTTAAAAATAATCCAGATGCTAATATAGAATACAGTCCGGAGCGATTACAAGGTGTGTTGCAATTGGCTATTGAAAAATCGAATTGGGGTAAAACCGAAGTAGGTGTTTTTCAAGGTCTTTCTGTTTATTACTGCCACAATACGCATGTCGCGGAGGTTGCAGATATTACCATGGAAGATGGTGTGCCAAGTGTTAAACGAGTTACGTGTGCTGTAGATTGTGGTATTGTGGTTAATCCGTTTGGAGCAATGAACCAAATAAAAGGAGGTGTTTTGGATGGTATTGGACATGCTATGTATGCCGATTTTGGGTTTGTAGATGGTGTACCTAAATCTAATAATTTTGATAGTTATCAGATGATTAGAATGGGGCAAACGCCACAAGTAGATGTGCATTTTATTGAAAGTGATATCGATCCAACAGGATTGGGAGAGCCTACACTACCGCCTATTGGTGCTGCTGTAGCTAATGCTATTTATGCGGCCACAGGAAACAGAATTAATAAACAACCGCTTATAAATAACTTGGAGCCTAAAGAAAAAGTTTTAGGATAAAGTGTATTACTCATACTTTTTATGACACACGAATTTATAGACATTATTAATGAATCACTGCTAGCTAAAAAACGAAATTTAAAGTCCGTTTTAGCATCTGTAGTGGCGCTCGATGGCTCGTCTTATCGTAGGCCAGGTGTAAGAATGCTTATCGATGAAAATGGTGGTATGGTTGGTGCTGTAAGTGGTGGCTGCGTGGAAAAAGAAATATTAAGACAATCGGCTTCTGTTTTTAAAACAGGACAAGCTAAGATGATGACTTATGATGGTAGATATCGCTTAGGTTGTGAAGGTGTTTTGTATATTTTAATAGAGCCTATTCAGTTTTCTGATGTATTTCTAGATATGTTTTATAAGTGTATTGATGAGAGATATTCTTTTGAAATTATTTCATATTTGAATAAAAAAGAAGGTGTTTTCGATGGAATTGGTTCGTTCGTGAAATTTGATAATAGCGCAGTGTTTCCTATTTCCGAAGAAAAAGAAAATTTATCAAAATCAGAATCATTATCCGTCTTCAAACAAACTATGCCGCCAAGGTTTAAATTAATAATTATTGGTGGAGAACATGATGCGGTTCAATTATGCAAATATGCATCATTAACAGGTTGGGAGGTGTCTATAATTACAGGACCATTAGAACCTAAATCTCTTCAAAATTTCCCTGGAGCGAAAACATTTTATGCAGTTTCTCCGGAAGAAATGAATGTTAGTAAAATAGATAACCAAACCGCTGTAGTTTTAATGACTCATAATTTTGCGACGGATTTAAGATATTTGGTTGCTTTAAAAGAAACGAACCTTGTATATATTGGCTTACTTGGTCCATCACGTAGGCGAGAAGATTTATTAAATCAGTTTTTGGAATATACTCCAGAAATATCAGATATTTTTTTGGATGCTATTCATGGGCCAGCAGGAATAAATATTGGAGCAGAAACACCTCAGGAAATTGCCATTTCTATTGTTTCGGAAATTTTAGCTCTTGTTAGAAATCAGAATCCGATGTCTTTAAGTAAGAAATCAGGACGCATTCATGCTCAGGAATAGGTTTTTCATTTTATGAAAAAAGAAAACCAAAATATAGTCACTGTAGTTCTAGCAGCAGGAGCTTCGACAAGAATGAGAAGTCCTAAGCAATTACTAAATTGGGGCAATTCAACCTTATTGGAACATACTTTAAACACCGTTTTAGAGCTAAATTCATCAGAAGTTGTTGTTGTTTTAGGTGCTAATTTTGAGATTATACAAAGTGAGATTTATAAATATCCGGTTACAGTTTTAAATAATATATCTTGGAAGGTGGGTTTGGGAAAATCTATTGCTGTTGCGGTTGAATATATTCAGAAGTTAAACTATAAAGTAGATGGTGTGATGATTGTATTAGCTGATCAGCCATTAATTGATTCTCGGTTTTTAGGAGAATTATGTAATGCATTTAATCCTAATAATAACCAGATCATAACCACTTCATATAAAAACGGAAAGCGTGGTGTGCCAGTTATTTTTGATAAATATTATTTTGAAGAATTAATGCTTTTGAATGATGACGATGGCGCTAAAACTCTCTTGGAAACGTATGCTAATTCGGTGAATTCTTTGAAACCTCAATTTGAAAATTTAGACATCGATTCTAAAGAAGATTATAATTATCTACATAAGGAAATTTTTAAAAAATAGCTTATTCATTTGTTTGTAGCTGTTTTAGAGTATGATTTTATCAAAATAGAGGATAAATCTCCGTTTGAATAAAGATATTTTTGTGTCTTATGTTTTATTTAATCATTCTTTAGCTATGAAATATTTTTATTTCAATTTGATTAAGTCTTATATAAAAATGTAATTTTAGATAATTAAAACAGAAACCACTATTATTTATGAGCAGTTCAGCAAAAGATAAAGCAAAAACACCAGAGGGATTTACCAGTTTAAAAACGGAAGCCCCTCCAAAAAACACGGTAGGTTTTGGTGCTCTAAAAGCGGCTGCAATACAAGTTAATAAATACATGAAAGCTTCTGATGCGTTGAAGTTATCATTGAAAATAAATCAGAAAGGTGGTTTTGATTGTCCAGGTTGTGCTTGGCCAGATCCAGATGATGAGCGTTCTGCTATTGGTGAATACTGTGAAAATGGTATGAAAGCTATTGCTGAAGAAGCACAGAATAAAACTATTAATCGCGATTTTTTTGCAAAATATTCTGTTGATGAATTGGCAAATTTTACCGATTTTGAAATTGGTAAATCAGGTCGTTTAGCAGAACCTATGTTTTTGCCGGAAGGGGCTACGCATTACCAACCCATTTCTTGGGAAGCTGCTTTTGATAAAGTAGGAAGTCATTTAAATGCGCTAAATAATCCAGACGAAGCTGCTTTTTATACCTCAGGAAGAACAACGAATGAGGCGGCTTTTTTATATCAATTATTTGTACGCGAATTTGGAACTTCAAATTTACCCGATTGTTCGAATATGTGTCATGAAGCTAGTGGAAGTGCGCTTACTGAAACTTTAGGTATTGGTAAAGGCTCGGTGAAATTAGACGATTTATATAAAGCTGAAGTGGTTATGGTTATTGGTCAAAACCCAGCAACGAACCATCCAAGAATGCTAAGTGCTTTAGAAAAATGTAAAAATAATGGCGGTAAAATAATAGCGATTAATCCGTTGCCAGAAGCGGGCTTAATTAAATTCACCGATCCTCAAAATCCTATAAAATTATTAACAGGTGGTACAAAATTAGCCGATGTTTTTGTGCCAATTACTATAAATGGCGATGTGGCTTTTATAAAGGCAATTCTTCTAAAATTATTAGAAAAAGAAGAGGAGCTAGGTAATGTTTTTGATAAACATTTTATTGAGGAATATACTAGTGATTACAAGGCGTTTATAGCAAATTTAAAAACTTATAATTTTGATGAATGCTTAAAAGCTTCCGGTGTTTCTGTAGATATTTTTAATCAAACTTTTGATTTAATTTTAAACAATGAAAAAATTATTGTCTGTTGGGCCATGGGGTTAACGCAGCATGAAAATGCAGTTGATAATATTCGAGAACTTGTTAATTTACTTTTGTTAAAAGGAAGTATTGGTAAGGAAGGCGCAGGAACTTGTCCTGTACGCGGGCATTCTAACGTGCAAGGCGACAGAACGGTTGGTATATGGGAAGCTGCTCCACAAGCTTTTTTGGATAAAATTGAAACTAAGTATGGATTTAAGCCTAGTGCAAAACATGGTTTTTCAGTTATTGAAACCATTAAAGCCATGTACGAGAAAAAGGTAAAAGTCTTTTTTGGTTTAGGTGGTAATTTTATTTCAGCTGTGCCTGATACGGGTTATTCAGCTCAAGGATTAGCTAATTGTAACTTAACGGTTCATGTGAGTACAAAATTAAATCGTTCGCATTTGGTTACCGGTAAAGAAGCTTTGATTTTACCATGTTTAGGGCGTACCGAAAAAGATTATCAAAAATCTGGAGAACAGGTGCAAAGTGTAGAGAATTCAATGGGTGTGGTATCATCTACTAAAGGTATTTTAGAACCATGCTCTGATGATTTATTAAGTGAGGTAGCTGTAGTTTGTGGTGTTGCACATGCGACTTTAAAACATAAAACTAAGGTGAAATGGTTATCTTATAAAGATGATTATAAATTGGTTCGTGATGATATTGCGGAAGTGGTTTCTGGTTTTGAGGATTACAATACGCGTTTAAAAAATCCTTCAGGCTTTTATTTACCAAATGGGGCTCGCGTTAGAAAATTTAATACCAAAACAGGAAAAGCTAATTTTTCGGTTAATAAACTTCCTGAATGGAAATTAAAGGATGATGAACTGATTATGATGACAATACGTAGTCACGATCAATTTAATACTACAATTTACGGATTAGATGATCGCTACAGAGGTGTTTTTAACGAACGTCGTATTATTTTTATGAATCGTGAAGACATGGAGGTACGTGGCTTAAAAGAACATCAGGTGGTTAATTTAAAGTCAGAATTTAAAGGTGTTAAACGCCATGCTAACAACTTTAAAGTGGTTGGTTATGATATCCCTAAAAACTGCTGTGCTACATATTTTCCTGAAACTAATGTGCTGGTACCATTAGATAGTTTTGCGCATACCGCAAAGACTCCAGCATCTAAAAGTGTGGTGATTACGGTAGAAGCATCTGTTTAAATCCTGATATTTTGATAATTCATAATCCTGTTTTTTGCCTAATACTTAATTAAACGATTGTCAATTTAGGAAATATGTAATTATTAGGGCACTACGTAAAAAACTATATGTTTAAGTATTAAAATTAAGTAAAATTACTTAGTTTTGTATTAAATACGTAGTTTATGAAAAATATCATAGTTGTTGGAAATGGAATGGTTGGTTATAAATTTTGTGAAAAATTTGTAGCACAATCTGGAAATGAAGCATTTAAAGTAACGGTTTTTGGTGAAGAACCTCGCCCAGCGTACGATCGTGTACACTTAAGTGAGTTTTTTGAAAATCAAGATGCTAAAGCTTTAGAAATGGCACCTGCCGAATGGTATGCCGAAAATGGTATAGAATTAATAACAGGTGAACGTGTTAGTGATATTCATCGTTCAAAAAAGACCATAACAACGGTTAAAGACCGTGAATTTTCATACGATTACTTAGTTTTAGCTACGGGATCATCTGCTTTTGTTCCACCAATAAAAGGTGTTGAAAAAGAAGGTGTTTTTGTATATAGAACTATTGAAGATCTAGAAGGCATGTTGGCGTATGCAGAAAAGGTTAAAAAGACAAATCCTAACCCTAGAGCTGCTGTGCTTGGTGGTGGGTTATTAGGTTTAGAAGCTGGTAAAGCTGCTATGGATATGGGGTTAGAGCCGCATATTGTAGAGTTCGCTTCTAAATTAATGCCAAGGCAGTTAGATTCACGCAGTAGCCAAGTGCTTCAATTAAAATTGGAGTCTATCGGTTTAAATATTCACCTAAGTAAAGCAACCAATCAAATTTTAGGAGATAAAGCAATTACGGGAATGGAGTTTGGAGAAGACGACGTTTTAGATTGCGATATGCTTATTATTTCAGCAGGAATTAGACCAAGAGATGAACTTGGAAAAACTTGCGGTTTAGAAATGGGGGTACGCGGTGGTATTGTGGTTGATAACAAGATGCAAACATCGGACGATAGTATTTATGCTATTGGTGAAATTGCTCTTTACAATCAAATGATTTTTGGTTTAGTAGCTCCAGGTTATGATATGGCTGGTGTTGCTGTCGATCAAATTTTAGGTAAAACCGAAAGTTTAATGCCTGCCGAAATTGATATGTCTACCAAATTAAAATTAATTGGTGTTGATGTGGCGAGTTTTGGTGAACCTTTTATGCCGGCATCAAAAGGGCATTCTGTTATTTTTGAAAATAAAACACAACATTTATATAAACGAATTAATGTAAGTCTCGACGGTAAAAGTCTTTTAGGAGGGATTTTAGTTGGTGATGCATCCGATTATAATATGCTTCATCAAGTATACTTAAATGGTATGGCTATCCCGGAAGATGCTGCACAATTAATATTACCAGCAACCGAAGGCGGTGCTTTTGGTAGTGCTTTAGATTTACCGGATACGGCGCAAATTTGTTCTTGCGAAAACGTGAGTAAAGGTCAAATTTGTGGTGCTATTAAAGATGGTTCTTGCGAAGATTTAGCCGGTGTAATTTCATCTACTAAAGCCAGTACAAGTTGTGGAGGTTGTAAACCTATGGTTACCGATTTGGTAAACGAAACGTTGAAATCTCTTGGTAAAACGGTTAAAAATGTCATTTGTGAGCATTTTGAATATAGTCGTCAAGAATTATATGGTATTATAAAAATTAAAAAACTGACCTCTTTTAATGAGGTTCTTGATACTTGTGGAACCGGTCATGGTTGCGAAACTTGTAAACCATTAGTATCTTCTATTTTTGCTAGTTTATATAATTTCACTCCAAATAAAGAAGATGTTACACAAGATACAAACGATAAATTCTTAGCCAATATTCAACGTAACGGAACGTATTCTGTAGTACCAAGAATTGCTGGTGGAGAAATTACACCCGAAGGTTTAATTGTTCTAGGTCAAATTGGTTCTAAATACAATTTATATACAAAAATTACCGGTGGTGCACGTATCGATTTCTTTGGAGCAGAATTAAACGATTTACCCGCTATTTGGAAAGAGTTAATAGATGCTGGTTTCGAGAGTGGACATGCCTATGGTAAATCTTTAAGAACAGTAAAAAGTTGTGTAGGTTCTACTTGGTGTCGTTACGGTTTAGATGAGAGTATTTCTTTCGCTATAGAATTAGAAAATAGATATAAAGGTTTGCGTTCTCCGCATAAATTAAAAGGTGGGGTTTCGGGATGTATTCGTGAATGTGCCGAAGCTCGAGGAAAAGATTTTGGCGTAATTGCTGTAGAAGGTGGTTGGAATTTATACGTTGGTGGAAATGGTGGTGCAACCCCAAGACATGCCGAGTTATTAGCTGAAAAAATAGATAATGAAACGGTTTTAAAATATTTAGATCGTTACTTAATGTATTACATACAAACAGCTGCTCCATTAATGAGAACTGCTGCTTGGTTAGATAAGTTAGAAGGTGGTATCGAACAATTGAAAAAAATTGTAATTGATGATAGCTTAAATATTGCTTCTGAATTAGAAAAAGAAATGCAGTTTTTGATCGATGCTTACGAGTGTGAATGGAAACAAGCTATAGAGAATGAAAACACTAAAAAGCGTTTTAATCATTTTGTGAATTCAGATGATAGAGATGATAATTTAGTATTTGTTCCTATGAGAGATCAAAAAATGCCAGAACACTGGAAAAATTAAAAATAATTCTTATTTCAAACAGATATATTTATGGAAACTTTATTATCAAAATACAAAACAGTAAAAGAAGAAGACGTAAAAGTTTGGTTTAAAGCAGCTTCAGTAGATGCCTTTCCTAAAGATGGAGGAGCATGTGTAAAGTATAAAGATTTGCAAATTGCTGTTTTCAATTTTTCTAGATTAAATACATGGTACGCTTGTCAAAATTTGTCTCCAGAAAAACAAGAAATGGTTTTATCTAGAGGTATGTTAGGCGATCATAAAGGAATTCCAAAAATAGCTTGTCCGTTGCATAAAAAAACATTTTCATTACTAACAGGAGAGAATTTAAATGGAGATTTAGACCCCATTGCAACTTATCCTGTTAAAATTGAAGGAGAAAATGTGTATATTGGCTTTTCAGATTAAAAAATGAAAAAATGAAACCTACAAGATTTGAAACTGCGATTGCTTTAATTGATAAAAAAAATGCTGAAGATGTAAATACGTATTCGGTTTCGGGTATGGAATATCCGAAAGAATTATTGTACTCACAACGCATGAGTAGAACCTTGTTGCAGTTTGACCCGAATGCTTCTAAAGCCTTGCAGATAGCTGCTAGAGCTCAGCATATTTGCAGATGGAAAATTGCTAGAAATGAATACCCAATGGATCGTGTTGGTTATTTAAAATGGCGCCAAGATTTAAAGCAAATGCATGCAGAATTAACTGGTGACATTTTAAAAGAAGTAGGTTACGATGATGAATTTATAGACCGTGTTAAGGCTATTGTACTTAAAAAACTAATTAAGAAAAATAAAGAATCTCAAACTATTGAAGATGTTATTTGTTTAGTGTTTCTTGATTTTTACTTCGATGAGTTCGCTGCTAAACACAGCGATGAAAAAATAATTGATATTCTACAAAAAACTTGGAAGAAAATGTCTGATGAAGGCCATGCCGAGGCATTGAAAATTAAGTTTTCCGAAAAGAGTTTAGCTTTGGTAAAAGAAGCTATTTCTTAAAAATTAAAATAAATGACAAAAAACGGCAATTCTTTAGATCAGCGTACGTTTGGTAAATTGAGTCGTTTATATATTATTGCCTTAAGCACCATTGCTTTATCGGTAATTGTAAGTAATATGTTTGTTCGTCAGCATTTAAAGGCGCAGCAGAGTGATTCTACAGTTATAAATGTTGCGGGTAGGCAACGTATGCTGAGTCAGAAACTTACCAAAGAAATTTTATTACTAGCTACTGCAGAAACTCCTAGGGCAAGTATTGTTATTAAAGACCGGTTAAAGGAAACATTGTCACTTTGGCAATTATCTCATAATGCTTTACAACAAGGAGATGTTGAATTAGGTCTACCTGCGGAAAATAGCAAAGATATTTCCATAAAATTTAAAGCTTTAAATGTTGTTTTTGAAGTTATAGAAAAAGCTGCACAGCGCATTATTACTAGTATCGAAAGTAAGGATAGTTTGGTTCTTGAAAGTTTTAATAAAGATATTAACTTGGTTAGAGATAATGAGGGTGATTTCTTATTAATCATGGATCAAATAGTGAATCAGTATAGTTTAGAGGCGGACGAAAAAGTACGCTGGCTAGGCACACTAGAGACGCTTTTAATGGTTTTAACGTTAGTTATTTTATTAGGAGAATTACTGTTTATATTTTGGCCAACAGCAAAATCGGTTCGTGCAACTTTAGCAGAATTACTCAAGGCCGAAAAGCATGCTAAAAAAATGGCTTTCGATGCTGATGAGCTTAGTTATGCTAAAGAAAAATCTATTAAAGAATTACGTGCTTTAAGTCAGGCGATGGATGAGACCTTGCTTTTTGCTCGTATTTTATCTAGCGGTCAAATTATCCATATTGGTAATAAGTTTTCAAGACGTTTTAAATTTTCTAGATTTAATGATACGGCTATGTTTTGGAATGTGATGTCTACTATAGAAAGTGAGAAAATAGCATTAGAAAACTTAGTAACAAAATATAAAAAAACGGGTTGGCAAGGTGAAGTAAAAGCAACTACTAAAGAAGGAGAAAGCATTTGGTTAGAAATGGCTATAATTCCTTTTAGTCCAAATGATGAGAAAACCGAACTTCTTATTATAGCTTCTGAAATTACGGAGCGAAAGGCGGGACAATTGGAAATTGAACGTTTAAATAAAAAGAATTTTCAAGAAGAGATAAGTCAGCAAAAAATTATTTCAAGTAAAATTATTGAGAATCAAGAAAAAGAACAGAACCGTATAGCTAAAGATGTTCATGATGGCATTGGGCAAATGCTTACAGGTTTAAAATATAATTTGGAAAGCATAAATATAAACGATATTGAAAAAACGGCTTCCAAAATTGAACACCTAAAAGAGCTTACCACTAATATTATAAAAGGTGTACGTACGGCAACATTTAATTTAACACCGCCAGAATTATCCGATCATGGTATAGTGCCAGCAATAACTAAACTCACAAAAGAATTAGCTAGACTTACAGCAAAAGAAATTGTGTTTTTTAATAAAACCGATTTTTCTGACCGCTTAGATTCTTTAGTTGAAATTAATATTTATAGAATAACCCAGGAAGCGATAAATAATGCGATAAAATACGCCGATTCCACTCATATTTTAGTGTCGCTTTCTCATAGTAAAAATATTTTAAGCATTGTTATTGATGATAACGGTAAAGGTTTTGATCCTCAAAATGTAAAAAACTTTAAAAATGCTGATGGAGGTATGGGAATGACTTTTATGAAAGAACGTATAAAATATATAGATGGCCGTTTGTTTCTAAGCTCTGAGGAAGGCAAAGGAACTCGAGTTACTTTGAATATTCCTTTAAGGGATGATTAGTTTTTTATTTTCTTTTGTCATGTCAAGGCATCGAGACATCACATAAGAGTGAGGTTTCTAATTTAGTTATGTGATTTCTAATAACACTAAGCCAACAATCAAATTCAAATTACGTAGCATTACTTAAAAAGTCTTACTTTTGTACTTATAATTGTTATTTATGGATATTATTAATGTTGTATTAGCAGATGATCATGTTTTAGTTCGTGATGGAATAAAGGCGCTTTTAGAAGATCAGTCTGGTGTAGTTGTTATAGACGAAGCTTCAAACGGAAAAGAGGCTTTAGAAGTTCTTAAAACCAATAAGCCACATGTGCTAATTATCGATATACGTATGCCAGAAATGAATGGTATTGATGCTGTTAGAGAGGTTAATCGATTATATACAGATGTTCGCACACTTGTACTATCTATGCATGATTCGGAAGAGTATGTGTTACAAGCCATTCAAGCTGGAGCCGATGGTTACTTATTAAAAGGAGCAAGTAAGGAAGAGTTTTTAAAAGCTTTGAATAAAGTAGCTTCTGGTGGAAAATATTTTACAGGAGATGTGTCAGCTATTATCATGAATAACTTTGTTAACGGTAATACAAATACAGCTGTTGCTCCAAAAGTAAAACCTGTAGAAGATCCTTTTAAGCTTACAAAGCGCGAAAAACAAATACTTAATTTAGTACTTCAGCTTAAAAATAATAAAGATATTGCAGACGAGCTAAACATTAGTAAACGTACAGCAGAAGTGCATCGGTTTAATCTTATGAAAAAATTAGAGGTTAAAAATTTAATGGAACTATCTAATAAAGCCAAGGAATACGGATTAGAGTAAACAAATTAACGATAACTACTTACAATTTTTAAGTAGTGTTTACATATTAGAGTTGTTAGGTTTTTATAAACTTATCAGCTCTTTTTTTATGCTTTATTTTTATTTAAAACTGTTATAATTATTATGTATAATGGTTTAATTTATAAATAATTAAGCTGTTTCTTGTCTTCTGTTAATTATCATAATATAAGTTTCTTCTTAAAATTTAATACCATTTTACCAGATCCTCAAAAAGTTTAAACTAAAATTGTTAATCTAGTATAAATTTATAAATACGTATATGTTTTACGTATAAATTAAGTAATTATACTTAGTTTTGTAAGTATAAAATTATCAATTATGGCAAATTTAGCACAAGCAAAGTCAACAACACTAAGTTTATTAGATTTTAAAAGCGTTTCTACACGAACATTTTGGATAACTTCTATATCGTTTTTCATGTGTTTTTTCGCATGGTTCGGTATTGTTCCATTTATGCCCGATGTGGTTAAAGACTTAGGTTTAACACCAGATCAAAAATGGAATTCTATAATTTTAGCCGTGTCAGGAACCGTGTTTGCGCGTTTGCTTATCGGTAAATTATGTGATAAGTATGGTCCAAGGTTATGTTATACTTGGTTACTTACTATTGGAGCGATACCTGTAATATTATGTGGTTTGGTACAAACGCCAACGCAGTTTTTAATTTGTAGATTATTTATTGGTTTTATTGGAGCGTCATTTGTTATCACGCAAGTACATACATCTTTAATGTATGCGCCAAACATTGTTGGTACAGCAAATGCAACATCTGCCGGATGGGGAAACCTTGGTGGAGGAGCGAACAGATTAGGTATGCCATTAATTGCTGCCGCTGTTGTTAGTTTTGGTGTTGCCGATGCTGATGCATGGAGATATTCTATGATTGTTGCAGGAATTGTTTGTTTCTGTATGGGGATTATTTATTTCTTCTTTACTAAAGATACACTTAACGGAAATTTTAAAGACTTGAGAGCTTCAGGAGAAATGGTTTCAACTAAAAAAGATCAAATTGGGTTTTTAGAAGTCTTGAAAGATTATAGAGTTTGGATTTTATTTGTGGTTTATGCAGCTAGTTTTGGTATCGAGTTAACGGTTTATGGTACTATGGATGATTATCTTCAAAACACCTTTCAATTGGAGCGTGTTACAGCAGGGAATATTGTGTTGTCGTTCGCGTTAATGAATATTTTTGCAAGAACATTGGGCGGATTCTTTGGAGATAAATTCGGGAAATTAAAAGGATTAAGAGGGCGAGTTTTGTTTTTAGCATTCATTTTAGCTATACAAGGTTTAATGTTAATTACGTTCTCTACTACAACAAGTATTGTAATTGGTGTGGCATTCTTAATATTATTTAGTTTATCAGTTCAAATGGCAGAAGGTGCAACGTTTTCGGTAGTTCCATTTATAAATAAAAAAGCTATAGGTTCGGTTTCAGGAATTGTTGGAGCAGGAGGTAATGTAGGTGCGTTTTTAGCAGCAATGCTATTAAAATCACAATCGGCCGTAGCGGAAAAAGGCGCCATCATTGCTAGTCAAGGTTTAGGCGAAGAGGCTATTAAAGCCGCACAATCAGCAGCATCAGCTACCGCAGTTTCTAGTGGCTATTTCATAATTGGTGTCACAGTAGTTATAACTGCGGTAGTTTCTTTATCTATTCGTTTTTCAACGGAAGATGAGAAAGTTGCAAAAGTAGATGGTTTAGTAAAACCAGAGAACTTAATTCTGGTAAAGTAAAAGGTAGTATTACAAAGGTGTTTTTAATAAATAATAAATTAAATGCATCTTTTTTAAAGTATTCAGAATAATAAAAAATGAATTTGTTTTCTGAAGTTAAATAATGTTACTTAGTGTAAAATGTGAATCTCAATGATTAAAAACGAAGTAAAAACAACGTGTTCATATTGTGGTGTAGGCTGCGGAATTATTGTTAAAAAAGATAGCAATGGTAAAGTGCTGGTTGAGGGCGATAAAGATCATCCGGTAAACAAAGGTATGTTGTGCTCAAAAGGTATGAATTTACATTATGTAGCCAATGATGTTTCCGATAGAATTCTATACCCAGAAATGCGTTGGAGTCGTTCACATCCAAGAGAGCGTGTAAGTTGGGACGAAGGTTTAGATCGTGCAGCGAGTGTTTTTAAATCGATTATAAAAAAACATGGTCCGGATAGCGTTGCATTTTACGTATCGGGACAAAGTTTAACCGAAGAATATTATATCGCAAATAAGCTTGCTAAAGGTTTTATAGGGACTAATAATATTGATACCAACTCTAGGCTGTGTATGAGTTCTGCAGTGGTTGGATACAAAAAAACATTTGGAGAAGATAGTGTGCCGGTATCTTACGAAGATATTGAGTTGGCCGATTGTTTCCTTATTACAGGTGCAAATCCTGCTTGGTGCCATCCTATTTTATTCCGACGCATAGAAATGCGTAAAGAAGCAAATCCGGAGGTGAAAATTATAGTTATTGACCCTAGAAAAACCGATTCTGCTAATTTTGCCGATTTACATTTACAATTACTTCCAGGAACCGATGTTATTTTATACAATGCCATCGGAAGATGTTTGTATAAAAGAGGTTTAATAGATGAAAAATTTATAAAAGAACATACTGAAGGTTTTCAAGATTATAAAGAATTAATATTTAAAACGTCATTAAAGCAAGCCTCAAAACTTTGTGGTGTTGAGGAAAAAGATATTAGAAAAGCAGCTGATATTATTGGTGTTTCTAAAGGGTTTATTAGTATGTGGGCCATGGGACTTAACCAAAGTGTGGTTGGTACCGATAAAAATGTATCACTACTTAATTTATCTTTAATTACGGGTCAGGTTGGAAAACCAGGATCAGGACCGTTTTCATTAACAGGTCAGCCTAACGCTATGGGCGGGCGGGAAGTAGGAGGTATGGCAAATTTACTTGCTGTACATAAAGATTTAGGCAACGAAGAACACCGTCGTGAAGTAGCTCAGTTTTGGGGCGTCGATCAAATCTCACCTAAACCAGGTTTAACCGCTACAGAACTATTTGATGCTTTAGAAAACGGAAAATTGAAGGCGGTTTGGATTGCTTGTACTAACCCATTGGTGAGTATGCCGAACACCCACAAAATTGAAAGTGCCATGAAAAAGGCGAAGTTTGTAGTGGTTCAAGAAATTTCGCATAAATCGGATACTTTAGAATATGCCGATTTAGTATTACCAGCAGCAGGTTGGTTAGAGAAAGAAGGAACGATGACAAATTCTGAGCGTCGTATTTCATATTTACCAAAAGAAATTGAAGCTCCAGGAGAAGCGCGACCAGATGTTGAAATATTCTGCGATTTTGCACAACGTATGGGCTTCCGAGGGTTTAATTTTAATAATGCTTCGGAAATTTACGATGAGTACGCATCAATGACCAAAGGAACAAATATTGATGTATCTTACTTAAATTACGATAGATTAAAGAACGAAGGCACCTTTCAATGGCCAGTTCCGGAATATAGACATAAAGGAACACCACGTTTATTTGAAGATAAAAAATTTTATACACCATCTCAAAAAGCGATATTCAATTTACCATCAACCATCGAGAATACTTCGGTGCAACCTAATGGCGAGTATCCTTTAATTTTAACAACCGGTAGAGTGCGCGATCAATGGCACACCATGACAAAAACTGGTAAAGTATCGCGTTTAAAAACGCATTATCCAACGCCTGTTTTAGAAATTAATCCGGTAGATGCGTTCTTAAATAAAATTAAAGATGGTGATATTTCAGAAATAAAAAGTACAAACGGTGTTGTGCGTGTTCGTGCAAAAGTAACGGACACTATTAAAAAAGGCGTTGTATTTCTTCCAATGCATTGGGGTAAACAACTTCAAAGTAATTTAAATAGAGCAAACAACTTAACAAATACCCATGTAGATCCCGTTTCTAAAGAACCTGATTTTAAATTTACCTGTGTATCTGTCAATAAATATAAAAAGCCAGTAGATAAAATTATTATTGTTGGTGCAGGAGCAGCCGCTTTTAGGTTTGTTCAAAATTATAGAGAATCTAACGAGGTCGATGAAATTCATGTATTTTCAAAAGAGCCTAATTTATTCTATAACCGCGTTTTATTACCAGAGTATATTACTGAAGAATTAACGTGGGATGCGCTTTTAAAAATTAAACAATTAGAATTAAAAAAACTTAAAATAACAGTTCATCCAGAAACCTCTATTTCAAATATAGATTCTAAACACAACGTTGTTACCGATAGTAATGGCGTAGAACATAGCTATAGTAAACTTATTTTGGCAACGGGAAGTCGTGCATTTATACCAAGCGGTGTACAAATAGATTTACCAGGTAGATTTACCATGCGAAATAAGCAAGATGCCGATAGTTTTAAAGCTTATTTAGATGCTACGGGTTTACCTCCAGAAGAGCAACATGTTGTAATTGTAGGTGGTGGTTTATTAGGTTTAGAGTTGGCAGCAGCCATGAAACATAAAAACGTAAAAATCACTATAATTCAACGCGCATCACGCTTAATGGAACGTCAGTTAGATAAGGTTTCTAGTAAACTTTTAGCATTAGATGTGCAGGAGCGAGGTATTCAAATTTATTTTGATAATGAAGTTAGCACTGTTTTTGATGATGATGATACAGGCGAAATTAATATTACTCTTAAAAGTGGAAAGTTTTTAACAGCAAACGCTATTGTTTATGCTATTGGTACGCGTCCTAATATAGAGATAGCCAAAGAAAATGGTATTCTGTGCGGACGTGGCGTTAAGGTAAATCAGCATTTGCAATCGTCTATTCCAAATATATTCGCTATTGGTGAAATTGCAGAATTCAACAATCAATTATTCGGTATTACATCGGCAGCAGAAGAGCAGGCTAATATTTTAGCAAACTTTATAGCTGGCGATATTAGTGTATCGTACAGCGGTTCTGTTTTAATGAATATTTTAAAATTCAACGATTTAAACCTTTGTAGTATTGGAGAAATTAATATTCCGGAAAACGATTTAAGTTATCAAGAAATTATATTTACCGATATATCAAAACGCTATTACAAAAAATGTATTGTAAAAGACGATTTGTTAATAGGTGCTGTTTTAATGGGCGATAAAAATGAGTTTGCCGAGTTTAAAACCATGATTGAGAGTAAAATTGAAATGGCCGATAAACGAAATACGTTGCTTCGTGGCGCTTCAAACGATGTACCGGTTATAGGTAAATTAGTGTGCTCATGCAGTCAAGTAGGCGAAGGAAATATAGTAGAAGCCATCGAAAAAGGTTGTAAAGATTTTACAGAACTTTGCAATAAAACAGGAGCAGGCTTAGGTTGCGGAAGTTGTAAAACAGAAGTAAAAGAAATTTTGAATAACACCAAAGTATTAGCATAATTATGGAACCATATAGACTTAGAATTAACGGAGGTGTTTTATCACCAGGTGAATTAAAATATATTTGCGAAGCCGCAGAAAGTTTAGGTTTAGATGCTATTTCTTTCGGGTCTCGACAAGATATTATTTTTCCAGAGGAGATAGATAAAGAGAAGTTTTCTCAATTCGATAAAATTCAGTTTATAAAACCAAAGCGCGATGGTATAGAAAATATTGTATCATCGTACGTATCGGCAGATATTTTGCCAAGTACCTCTTGGCTTACTAGCGATCGTTACCTATATATATTAGAACAATTTAAGCACGATTTAAAATTACGCATCAATATTATAGATCCTAAGCAACGTTTGGTGCCCTTATTTACAGGTAATGTAAATTTCATCGCTTCAGAAAGTGAAGATTATTGGTATTTATACGTGCGTTTACCCGAGTGGAAAAAGACAGAAATGTATCCTGCTTTAATTTATAGTTGGGATATGGATAAGGTAGAGCTTGCCATAGAGCAGGTTTTGCAAGAAGAGCCAGAAACCATCGAAACGCTTTTTGATTTAGTAAACGATGCCGTAGAAACAAATAACCGTACGGTAGATAAACCTTTAGAAGTTCCTTTTTACCCATTTCCTTATTATGAAGGTATGAATCGTTTTGGCGACAAATACTGGCTTGGTTTGTATTGGAGAAACAATAGATACGATTTAACTTTCCTTAAAGACATGTGCGATTTGTGTGCAGAAAGTAAAATAGGTAAAATATGTATCACCCCATGGAAATCTTTTATAGTAAAAGGTGTGCCAATCGATTCTAAGTTAAAATGGGAAAAATTTCTTGGTAGTTACGGTATTAATGTGCGCCACTCTATGTTGGAACTTAATTGGCATTTACCCGTAAATGATAAAGATGCGCTAAACCTAAAAAAGTATTTAGTAACAAACTTCGATCAAAACGATATAAGTACCTATGGATTAACATTCGGGATTTCAAACTTCGAAAGCAAATCTTATCATTTCACATCTGTAGTTATAGAAAAAAACAAAAAGCCAGAGCTTTTAGGCGATTTTATTGTTCGCGACACCTACAATTTACTTTATGCTAAAAACTTCGATCCTAACACGGGAGAGTACATTATGCATGTGCAAGATGTAGATAAGGTAGAGCTTCCGGGTTTATTAATGGAGCTAAGTAAACTCTATTTTGAGCAACTCGGTACGCAACGTGAAGAAGTGAAAGCCGTAGAACCTAAAAAAGAAACTACCGAAGAGAACGTTTACCAATGTCAAGATTGTTTAACTATATATAATGAAGTCTTTGGAGATATCACTCAAGATATTAACCCAAATACACGCTTCGAAGACCTCGATGAAACTTACGAATGCTCCCTTTGCGAAGCGCCAAAAAGTAATTTTCAGAAAAAACTTTTAGTGAAATAATAATTTTTAGAAGCTATTACCTGCTATTCGCTATATCTTTTTTGTAGACCAACCTCGAGCTTATTGTTCATTTTTTAAAGCAAATTCTTTTAGTAAATAGCAGGTGCATCAATACATTCAAAAAAGGATGCCGCTGCTATCAGGGCTAAACTATCCGTTATCATTATTTTAAATTCCAACGTTTTCATTTTGTAATACCTAAGTACAAAACCTGTTCTAGCAAGGTAATCTGTGTTTAAAGATAATACTTACATTAAAACGGTATCAGTTTAAAAGACTTACAGTGTTTTAGGGGCTTATCGAAGTTTTTTTTAAAAATTAGATAACATCTTTAATTTATCAAAAACCATTCATCGACACTAAAGAGCTATTCAGCGCCATTAAAATTCAATTAGGCGAATTACAATTTTAAAACCGTTGTTTAGAACTATTTTTACATCAAATTCAAAGTAAAAAAATATAATACCCATGAAAACTCTCAACATATTATTAATAGAAGACGACATGATTGAAGTGATGAAGTTCCAAAGAACAATCTCATCTCTTAAATTAGATCACAAAATTATAGAAGCTAATAACGGTGAAGAAGCTCTAAAAATTTTAGAGAAAAAAGACGAATTACCTGACATAATTTTGTTAGATTTGAATATGCCGAAAATTAATGGCATCGAGTTTTTAAACATTCTTAAGTCGGATGATGTGTTGAAATATATTCCAACTATAATTTTAACAACCTCACAAAATCAAAAAGATTTATTGGAGTGTTACAAAATTGGAATTGCTGGCTATGTTTTAAAACCTTTGAAATATGAAGATTACGTTTCTAAAATGGAAAAGCTTTTAGCGTATTGGAGTATTAATGAATTAAAACAAATATAAATGAAAGGTATTGTTTTTACTGAATTTTTAGATTTAGTTGAAGATAAGTTTGGACTAGAAATGGTCGATAGAATTATAACCGCTTCAACTTTAAAGTCCGATGGCGTTTACACAGCTGTGGGTACATATAGTTTCTCCGAAATGCTGCAGTTATTAGAGCATTTAAGTGAAAACACAGGTATATCTATAGATAATTTACTGCTAGTTTATGCAGAACACTTTTTTAGTGTAATAGAGAAAAGTTACCCAGGGCTTTTAGCAACATACAAAGACCCTATAGAAATGATTTCTTCAATAGAAAACCATATTCATGTTGAGGTTAGAAAAAT
This sequence comes from Algibacter lectus, assembly GCF_900112395.1. Taxonomy (GTDB): domain Bacteria; phylum Bacteroidota; class Bacteroidia; order Flavobacteriales; family Flavobacteriaceae; genus Algibacter; species Algibacter lectus. The sequence continues at coordinate 496,572 of NZ_FOLN01000002.1, read as the reverse complement.
TTATCCAGATGCCGAGTTACCTACTTTCGAGGTGTTAGATAAAACCGAAGATTCATTGGTACTTATTTATAAATCAAGTCGTGCTATGCACCATTTTGGTTTAGGATTAATGAACAAAACATTTGAGCATTTTAATTCAACAGCTAAAATAGATTTAGAAAAAATAAAAGAGGACGGAACAGAAGTTAGATTTTTTATTCAAAGAAATTAATGAGTCAGGATCAGGCTGAAATATTACAACGCGCCCTAAAAAGAGAAAAAGCAGCAAGAAAAGCTGCTGAATCTATACTTGAAGAAAAATCGAGAGAACTTTTCTTTACTACCCAAAAATTAAAAAATTTACTAGACGAAAAATCTTCACAACTTCAAGGTGTTTTTGAAAACATTATTGATGCTTATGTTGTAATGGATATTAATGGTAACGTTATAAAATTTAACGAAGCTGCCACAAAATTATTTGGTTACGATATTGATAAGGAAGAAGTAAACGTTAATAACCTAATCTATAAAGAAGACTACGAGTATGCTATAAATTCTTTTATAGAGTTAACAACTAATGGTTTTTTTAAAGATTACGAAGCACGTGTTTACACTAAATCTAAAGAGGTAAAATGGGTGCATATTAATGCCAGTATTATTTTTGATAAAGATAAAAAACCAGTTGCCGCTCAAGGTATTGTTAGAGATATTAGCGATCAAAAAAGATCGGCAGAAAAATTAATAGAATCAGAAGATAGGCTATCTACACTTATAATAAATTTAGATAGTGGTATCATTCTAGAGGATGAAGATAGAAATATAGTACTCACAAATAATAAATTTTGTGAGCTTTTTGGTATAGATGCAAACCCAGCAGATTTAGTTGGTATGGACTGTAAAGCTGCGGCAGAACGAAATAAAGTTTTATTTAAAGAGCCTGAGGCATTTATTCAAAGAATGCAAGAAATTGATGCGGCCAAAGAAAATGTTATTGGCGATGAGCTCGAAATGGTAGATGGAAAAATAATAGAGCGGAGTTACATGCCTATTATAACAGGAAATGAGTATAAAGGTTACTTATGGACTTTTACAGATATTACTTTAAAAAGGACTTATAGAGATAGTTTAGAAGCTCAAAAGCAAAAATATTATAACATTATTGCTAACATGAATTTAGGTCTTGTTGAGGTCAATAACAACGACGAGATTTTAATGATTAACCAGAGTTTTACTGATATGTCTGGTTATACAGAAGAAGAGGTAAAAGGTGAAAATGCAGGTGTGTTTTTTGCCGCCGAAGATGTTCGACAAATAATTGAAGCAGAAAATGAAAAACGTAAAAAAGGACAATCTAGTTCTTACGAGCTTAAAGCTAAAAACAAAGCGGGAGATATTCGCTATTGGTTAATAAGTGGAGCACCCAATTACGATATAGAAGGTAAAGTTATAGGATCTATTGGAATACATTTAGATATTACCGAAATTAAAAATTTAGAGCTTCAAAAAGAAAAACTTCTTGAAAAATTAGAAAAAAGTAACGATGAGTTACAAGAGTATGCACACATTGTTTCTCACGATTTAAAATCACCTTTACGAAGTATTGATGCCTTGGTAAGTTGGCTAAAAGAAGATAATAAAGATAAGTTGGATGACATGAGTATGCAAAATTTTGCACTTATTGAAACCACTTTAGAGAAAATGGAGCAATTAATTACCGATGTTTTAAATTACTCGAGTGTTGGATCGGATATTGCAGAGAAAATAGAGGTCGATTTAGACGATATGTTAAATGGGCTCGTTACTATATTATATGTTCCAGAACATATCAAAATTAAAATACAAAAGCCCTTGCCAAAAATACAGGGCGACCGAACTAAACTACAGCAACTTTTTCAAAATTTAATTAGTAATTCGGTTAAGTTTATAGATAAAGAAGAAGGTAGTATTATAGTAGATTTTGATGATTTGAAAAGTCATTATAAATTTTCAATAAAAGATAATGGTATTGGTATTGATAAAAAATATCATGATAAAATATTTAAAATATTCCATTCTTTAAAGAAAAGTAAAGATTCGTCTGGTATCGGATTATCGATTGTTAAAAAAATCGTCGATTTACATGAAGGTGAAATCTGGTTAGATAGCGAGCCTAATATGGGAACCACTTTTTATTTCACATTAAAAAAATAGCCATGAAAACAGTACAATTAGTAAAACATAAAGATAAAGATTGGGAATACGTAATCGAAAAACAAGAATTAAAGGAACCTTTAGTTCTTGTTTTTGGAAATAGATATCTATTAGAAAACGGTACTATTTACGAAGAGCTTAGAGCGCAATTTCCCGACGGACATATTATTTTTGCTTCATCTTGTGCAGAAATTTCATCTAATACTGTAAACGATGATAGTATTACGGTTACGGCTATAGAGTTTGAAAAAAGTAACTTTGTTATTAAAACAAGCAACGTTTTAAATGCAGATTTAGACAGTTATAAAACCGGAAAAGATCTAATTAATCAATTACCACAAGAAGGTTTAAAATATGTGTTTGTAGTCTCGGAAGGTAGTTTTATTAACGGTAGCCAGCTTACTCAAGGTATGAGTGCTTCTACAGATGATAATTTAATTATTACTGGAGGTTTATGTGGTGACGATGCGCGTTTTGAAAAAACATTAGCATCTTATAACGAAACCCCTAAAGAAGGCGAGTTAGTTGCTGTTGGTTTTTATGGAGAAACTTTAGAAGTATCTTTTTCTATTCACGGCGGGTGGACACCTTTTGGACCAGAGCGTATTGTAACAAAATCTGAGGGTAATATTCTTTATGAACTTGATGGTTTACCAGCTTTAGATTTGTATAAAAATTATTTGGGTGAAAAAGCAAAAGACCTACCAGGTGCTGCATTATTATATCCTTTTAATGTAAAAAGTGAAGATGAGAAGCAATCTATTGTGCGTTCTATATTAAATATTGATGAAGAAAAGCATGCTGTAATTTTAGCTGGAGATATTGAAGAAAATGCTAAAGTACAACTGATGATGACTAATGTTGATAATATTGCAAATGCATCAGAACGTGCTGCTAGGCAAGCTTTGGAATACAGGAAAAACAAACCACAACTTGCTATACTTGTAAGTTGTATTGGTAGAAAATTGGTTTTAGATCAACGTGTTGAAGAGGAAATAGAAGAAGTTATAGAGGTTATTGGTAGCGATGCCGTTATTAGTGGATTTTATTCCTATGGAGAAATTGCACCTTTTCACGGTGAAGTAGCATGCCAATTACATAATCAAACTATGACGATAACGCTTATAAGCGAATAAATAATGAATTCATTACTGAAAAGACAAATACGTAAATTTTTAAGTGAAGAATTAAAAAACAATGAAGATTTATCTGAGTTTCTCAACGCGGTAGATCTATCCTATAATAATTTTGACGAACAATCTAGTATGATTCAAAGGGCGATGTCTATAAGCTCGGATGAATTATATTCCGCAAATCGAAAATTACAAAAAGAGGCTAATGAGCAAAAAGAAGTTATCGATAAACTTAAAAATGTAATTGATACTTTAAAATTTTATAATCTTAAGGAAGATGAAAAGCCTGAAAACGCAGAGTTATCGGGACCTAAGCTTGTCGATTTTATTGATAATCAAACTAAAGAGATTATCGAAATGAATAAACAAAAGCAATCGCTTTTGACAGAGTTGGCTCATCAAAACCAAGAGCTTAGTGATTATGCCCATATGGTATCTCACGATTTAAAATCTCCACTGCGTAGTATTGAAACTTTAACAACTTGGTTAAGAGAAGACTACGTTGGTTCTATTGATGAAAATGGTAAGAAAACATTAGATCTTATTAGGTCGAATGTAGAAAAAATGGATACCTTAATTACGGGTATTTTAGAGTATTCTACCATAGGTAAAAATCAAATTGATGTTTATGATGTTGATGTAGATAAACTTATAGACGATATTATAAAAACAATTCAAGCCCCAGAACATATTAGCATATCTAAAGCTAATTTACCTATTCTTAAAGGTGATAAATATAGGTTACAGCAATTGTTTCAAAACCTAATAGGTAACGCAATTAAATATAACGATAAAGCTCAAGGAACAGTTGAAGTAGGAGTAGAAGATGCCGGAGAATATTGGCAATTTCATATAAAAGACAACGGGAAAGGAATTGAAGAAACCTACTTTAATAAAATTTTTAAAACCTTTATTAAGTTAGAAAATAATCCAGAATCTTCGGGAATTGGATTATCTATTGTAAAAAAAATAGTAGAATTATACGGTGGGAAAATTTGGTTAGAATCTCAAGTTGATATTGGAACCACTTTTTATTTCACTTTAAAAAAATCACCAAATGGAACAGCCGAACCAAACTTACATTGATAGTTTATCTGGAGGAGACGAAGCCTTCAAGCAAAAACTAATAGATATTATTAAAAAAGAGTACCCAGAAGAGAAGCAAGTGTACTTTGATAACTATAATGCTAAAAATTTTAAATTAGCTGCAGATAATGTGCATAAACTTAAACATAAAATTAGTATTTTAGGCCTTGAAAAGAGTTATGATGTTGCTGTAGCTTACGAAACCAATTTATTGGAAGGTTCAATCGACCAAAAAGAGGAGTTTGAAGCTATTTTAAATGCCATAACTATATATCTTGAAGACCTCTAAATATTATTTATGAATTGTATTGTTATTGACGACGAAGCCACAGCTAGAGTAATTATTTCTCAACTATGCTCCAATGTGCCAAGTCTTAATGTATTAGAAGATTTCCCTAATGCCATGCAAGCCATAAAATATTTAAATCAAAATGAAGTAGATTTAATTTTCTTAGATATACACATGCCAGATTTTACAGGTTTCGATTTTATTGATACCTTAAAAAATCCACCAAAAATAATTTTAACGACATCAGATCCAAATTTTGCAATTCAAGCCTTTGAGTATGATTGTATTGTAGATTATTTGGTAAAACCTGTGTCGCAAGAACGCTTTGATAAAGCTATTTTAAAAGCAGAGGCAAAGCAAGTTACTCCTGTTAAAACGGACTCTAACACGGATAAAGCTGAAACAACCTCTGGCAATCACCTCTATGTAAATATTGATAGACGTTTAATAAAAATTGATATTCCAAGCATTTATTTGGTTGAAGCCAAAGGCGATTATATTCAAGTAAAAACAGAAGATAAAAACTATACAGTACATTCGACATTAAAGAAAATTGAAGATAAATTACCAGATGATTTGTTTTTGAAAGTACACCGGTCTTACATTATAAATATCAAAAAAATTATTGATATTGAAGATAATAGTGTACTTATAAAAAAGGATGTTATTCCTGTAAGTCGCTCTAATAGACCAGAACTTATGAAGCGTTTAAACTTGCTTTAATTTGTTTTTTGGGTAATTTTAGAAGTGTTTATTTTTGTGTCTTTATTATTGAAAAACTTATAAAATGAAGCCTTATTTTAAAAATAATTCAATCCAAATTTATAGAATATTAATAGGAATTGTAATGTAGTAAAACTATTTGCACAACCATTTTAAATAAATATTATCGTTGATATATAATAGTTTATATCGCAAAAGTAATATCTACTGATTTTTTCATCCTTCTTAATTGTTTTTATAAATATCTGATAATAATGATTAAAACATTGTTATTTCTCTAAATTACTCAACTAATCTAGACTTCTTTTGAGAATTGAATTTATTTTAATTGTCTTGTTTTTAACGTGTTAAGTGTTTGTTGATGTAGTTTGCCTTTCCAATAAAATAAAGTAAATCGTGTATTACAGCGTTTTTATCTGCTTATTATCGTTGAAATGTAGTTGAAAGTATTCGTCTTTTAAAATTTACCATTCGTCGACACTTCAAATTAAGCTAATCGAAAAACATAAAATTCAACTGTCTTTCCTTATAATTTTGTCATCAAATTAATCCAATCACGATGAAAAAATTATTACTTATAACCGCAGTTTTATTATCAACTTTTTTAACGTCTTGTTCTGTAGAAGAGGATATTAACACACCAGAAGAATATAATTCAGAAACCATTAATATAGAGTATACTCAAATGGATTATGATATTGCAGAGTTAATTAATGAGCACAGAATTTCTAAAGGATTAAACGAACTTAATATTTTAAACAGAGCATCAAAGGAAGCCATTTCTCACAATACGTACATGGTTAAAAAAGGAACTCCAAGTCACGATTTTTTTTACGTACGTTCTGAGAATCTAAAAAAGGAGGCTAATGCTATAGCAGTTTCGGAAAATGTAGGGTATGGTTTTAGTACGGCAAAAACTTTAGTTAAGGCTTGGTTGAAGAGCGAAGAGCATAGAAAAAACCTAGAAAATCCAAATTTTACCGATATGGGAATTTCATCACAACAAGATGAAAATGGAAGAAGTTATTTTACTAATATCTTTGTAAAAAGATAATAGCATAAACGGTTCAACGACATTAATCTACCATTCGTCTACACCAAAATTGAACTAAGCGAAAAATAAAATTTTAAACGTATTTCTAGAGTAAATTTACAGTATCATAAAACCCCAAACCATGACAACAAAACTACCTACCTTAAAAAACAAAATAGTAGTACTTACTGCACTATTATTTAGTTTAATAAGTTCTTCACAAAATACTCCATTTAATTGTGATTATAGCGCATATCTTTTTCAGTATAACGATGTTTATGCTATTGATTTAGCTTCGGGAAATTCATTTCTTGCAGCAGAAGATGTTACTCCAGGAAATATTAATGCAGCAGCCTACAATCCTGCAGATGGTTATATTTGGGGGTATGTAAGTACACCTGCTCAAACTATTGTTAGAATAGGAAAAGATTTTAAAACAACATCCTTTAACATTCCAGAATTTGATACTAAAAACAAGTATATTGGAGATGTTAATCCAGATGGTATTTATTTTTTGAAGGGTGGAGGAAGCACTTATTACAAAGTGGATTTAAATCCAGAATCTGATAATTACTCAAAATATTTATCTACAGAAACGTTATCTCAGAATATTAGTATTCACGATTGGGCTTTTAATGCTGTAGATGGTAATTTATATGCTTTAGAAAAAGGAACCAATATTTTATACAGAATTGATCCGGTAACTAGTGCTGTGCAAAGTTTAGGAGAAGTTCCAATTTTAGCAGGATTAAATTATACTTATGGTGCTGTCTATTTTGATGCTGATGGACGTTTTTACGTATCAGCAAATCAAACAGGAACTATTTATGTTATTCAAAGTGTTCAAAATTTAACTTCAGAATCTACAATGGATTCTAATTTATTTGCTTTTGGACCATCAAGTGCAAGTAACGATGGTGCACGTTGTCCTACTGCTCCTGTGGCTCAAGAAATTTGCGATAATGGTATTGATGATGATGGTGATGGGTTAATTGATTGTGAAGATCCATCTTGCTCAGGTTACACAGGTTGTCCAGTTTTACAAGTATCATCTACGTCTAGTGGTAACGACGGAGGTTTGGAAAGTAACAATAGATTATCTCAACAAATAAGTAAACGTAATTTTAATAGAGCAAAAAGTAGTTATAAATTTAATCAAACATTTGCAAAGCGTTTAACGAAGTCTAAAAACTACGGAAGATCTACAGCTACGAAAAACGGATCTTTTCAACTATCAGATTTAATGCCTTTAGAAGCGATTAACGAAGATAGCGTGATTGAATCGTCTCCAACAGATTTAATAGGAATTACAAATGCAACCGAGGTTTATTCGGTAGATTATATTAGAAATAACGAATCTGTAGCTTCAATTTTATTATTAAAAACGGAAGATGGTGTTTATGAGCACACAAAATATATTTGTGATCGTTTATTAGGTGCACAATTAATTTCTGTTTCAACTATTGAAATTAACGAACAACAGTTTATCAAATCTTTAATTAGAACTCTAGAAGGTACTGTAGAGTTTGTTTTAAGTCTTTCGGCTAAATCAATCAATAATAATCAAAATTTCGGAATAGAAAGTCACTGGAATTTAGATAAATATGAAGATAACGTAGGCTTTTATAATTTTCAAATTTGGTCTAATTCTTTGGATGACTTATTAAAATTAGGAGAAGAAGTTGTAAGTCTTTTAGAAGTTCAAAAACCAATAGATAGCTACAATAACTCAACGCCACCAACGGTGTTTGTTAGAACAGGGCATTATAACAATGGTAGATTAAATCTACAAATTGTAAATACAAATAGAAGTGAAGGTGTTGTTTTTGATGCTGGTGTAAGATCTACAGAAACACACGATGTAGAGTATGTTTCTACTAATATTGATTTAAGTGGAGATTATATTTCTAATATTGAAGTTGATGCTGGAAGCTTATTTGATATCGGGTTTAGAATTGGTGATGGTATACAAACTCCGGACGACTTATTCATGTCTGATGGGCCTTGGGGATATGATGATGCGGCAACAAGTACAGAGGTTACAGAATATATTGTAGCGACAAACACTGAAGACTTAAATGATGAAGACTTTAATATAGAACGTAACATTACTTTAAAGGCTAATACTAGCGAGTATATTGCAGCTTACAGAGCTTTAACACCTAAGTTCAACCCAATTGATTTATCAAGTTATAACAGCTTTAAATTTGAAGCTAAAGGTACAGGAACTCTTATTGTAAGATTAGTAAAAGAAAGTGTTGATAACTGGGAAACACAGTATAAAGCATCGGTTAATTTAACAAACACTATGTCTAGTTTTATTTTACCATTTGCTGAGTTCGAATCTACTAATGGAGAGCCATTAAATGCTAACGATGTAACATCTATAGTATTTACAATGCTTGCTGAAAATGGTGAAACAGTATCAAAAGAAATGACATTAGAACAATTACGTTTTGCAAAAGCAGGAACCTTATCTGTATCAACAATAAGTGAGGAAGATGGATTAGCAACTATGGCAACGCCTAACCCAATGACATCTAAAACAAGCATACAATTTACAGCAAATCAAGCTGAAGATGTTGAACTTTTAGTTTATAATCAACTTGGTAGCCTAGTTAATAAAATAGCTTTTAGTACAACACCTGGTGTAAATGAAATTGAACTTAATAGAGGAGATTTAAGCAGTGGTATTTATTTCTGTAAAATAAAAAGTAGTGTATCTCTTTACAAAACAACAAAACTACTCCTAGAATAATTAATAGCACATTACTCTTGTAGTATGGCGAAAGGCGCGAGTCTTTTGCCATTTTTTTGTTTAAATATTTAGGGAATCTGTTCCTGTTTTTTTGTTTAATTAATTGAATAGTATTCGTTTATTGTGATTTTTTTGTTAATCAGTTTAACTTGTTTTTTAGTTGAAGGCTTTATATAGAATACTATATTATTATTCCTTTTAATATGAAATATGAGCGTCTAAATATCTCTTTCTGGGATATAATTAAAACTACATTGATATAATTAAATTAATAGCATCTTGAATAGATTAAATACTCATTTAAATATGGTTAAGATTGTGGCTTTAATTTCCTTTTGAATAGGAAGATAAAGAAAGTAGTTTAAAATCTATCTTCATGTTAATATAACCAGACAGTTTCATTTAAAACATAAGCAGTTGAGCTATTCTAATTTTTTAATTGATATGCTGAGGCTGTATTGCAATTTAATACGTAATCTTGAAGCGTAAGTACTTAAGCCAAGCGTTACTCTTAGTAGTGTTAAAGCGTTTAAGTAGAGTAGGCTAAGTACAACAATTTATAAGAACAGAAGAGAGGTTTAGGCCTTGTGTTTTCATTATAAAACAAAAACATATCATTGATTTCGATACTTATAGAAAAGCAAAAAGCTCCAATACATTGGAGCTTTTTTTAGTGGAAAATATTTCAGTAATTATATTATAGAAATATCTAAAATATATAATAAGTTTTGATCTATTCTCTAAAAATAGGTGTATCGAAAAGTAACCATTTAAAACGCAAACCAACTTCGTTAAACGTAAAACCAGCAGCTGTTGCCGATGCAATATTACTTCGTGTACCATAGAAGTTTAATAAGGCACGTTCTGTAAACTTATAACCTAATTTTCCTTGTATGCGGTAAGTACTTTGGCTACTACCATCTTCAATATATTGTAAACCTGTTGCTGCGGTAAGCTCATAAAACCAGGCTTTTGGCTTAGTAATGCTTTCATCTTTTATAATGTTTACAAAAACCTCAGCAGCGTTAAATGTTTCAGGGCTAAAATATATAGTTGGTACTTGGTTTTTAAAAGTAATGTATTGGTAGTTTAAGCCTGCTTTTAAGGCTGGTTTGCTTAATATGTTATAGTATAAAGATGTGAAAAGTAAATTTCTAGCATTGTCATCATTTTGCCATGTGTAGAAATACTGAGTAAACCATCCTAAGTTAAAATTTGTACTTAAGTTGTAATTGGCATAAAGGTTATTCATTACAATTTCTCTATCTAATAATTCAGCATTAAAACTTTGTATTTCACTTTTAAAACCAATATCTAAAACCTGAAGTTTAAAAGGTTTTATATTTAAAGAAATATCACTCACTAATTGTGTGTAGTCGCTTGTGTTCGCTTTCGCGGAAGTCACTCCGGCGGTTCCTTTAAAAGTGATGTTAGGTAGTAACTGGTAAGATAGTCCTAATGAAAAATCGTTAGATGTGGCATCGTTATCCGTAACCTTATTACTTGTTGTTCTATACGAGTAGCTTGCCAACCACTTAAATTTTGTAGACGTTGGAAACTCTATATTGGTATTAACTGAAAAGGCTTTGTTGTCACCATTATCAAAAGAATAAGATGCTTTAGTTTCCCAAAAAGGAGTGAAGGTTGTATTTAGTGTTTTTATAAAATTAGAGGCATCTTTTTGTTTATCGTAAAATGTTAAGGTGTTTTCGGCAGATTTATAGGCGCCATCATATTTTCCAATAGCTTTTAAAGCGTTTGCTTTACCTAAATTACCATCAAAAGAACTTTCTTCATTTTCTAAGATACTGTTGTAATCTACAACACTATCTTTAAAGTTACTTTTGTAAATGTTTAAAGTTGCACGTAATGCTAAAATCCAGTTTTCGTTAGGGTGCTTTTCAATTAAATCATCAATTAAAACTTTAGCTTCCTTATATTTTTTATTCCAAATTAAAGCCTGAATATATCGAACTTGAGTTTGTTGTATCAGTGATTCATCTGTTAATTGCGGAATAGAACTATAAGCTTCTGTACTTACATTAAGCGCATCTTTTTCTTTTCCTTTTAAGTGTTTCGCTAAAGCGATGCCGTTTAATGCAATGGTTTTATTGTCTGGATTCTCAGCTATCGTTTTATATGTATTTTCGGCTTCGTCGAATTTTCCGGAAATTAAATAAAGATTAGCCAAATTAAGTAAGGTGTCTTTATCTCCTTCAAAAAGCGTTAAGTTCTTTTTTAATAATTCTTCGGCACCATCATAATCTTGTTGCTGTTGTTTTTGGTAAGCATAGCCTAAATAAATATATTTTTTAGAGGTTAGAGCATTTGGGTTTCCTGGCAAAACTTCGAGCGATTTATTCACATAGATTAAAGCATCGGCATATAATTTAAGGTTGGATAGCGTATTGGCATAACCTAATAGGGCAGCGAAAGATTTAGAATCTTCTTTTATTAAAATTTCGTAGTAAGATTTGGCATCAGGATAATTTTTATCCCAAAGTAAAGACTCGGCATAGTTTAATTTTATTTCAAAATCGTCAGGATATTTGCTCAATAATTCTGTAAAAATGTTAACAGCTTTGCCAGATTCACCTAGTAATCCTATAGCACGCCCATAGCACAATTTAGCGGTTTTATTGTTTGGGTAATCTTTTAAAACAGTTTCGAAAAACGTTTCTGCTTTAGCATACTTTCCTGTTTCTAAGTAAGTAAACCCCGTTTGCATATCTTGCGAAAAGGCAAAAATACTTGTAAGTAGCAAAACGAATAAAAGGCGAAAATTTAAAGGCATAATTATATTTTTATTATCTTGTTGCAAGTTAATCAATAGTATGCAATCATTCATCTATAGCAAACCGTCACTGAACGAAATTTAAGCGCCTTCTGTTGATTCTTCGCTGATTTTTGCACTGGAAATAAATTATTCTACTAAAGAATTAATCATTTAAAACCCCAAACCAATGCAGTTCTTTTCCCAAATTAAAGAAAAAAAAATAAAACCTGAGCAATTATTTATGCTTAGTGTTTTAGCCGTAAACGGAGGTAACTATTTATATAACTTAATTTTAGGTCGTATTTTAGGTCCTGCTCAATTTGCTGATGCCGCTGTACTTATAACCTTTTTATTAGTTTTAAGTTTTGCCGCCATGACGTTTCAGTTAGTAACGGCTAAATTCTCGGTATTATTCGAAAATGATATTTTTCAGAGTTTTATTTCTAAAGTTTATAAAAACGCACTAGCCGTTGGCCTTGCATTTGGTGCCCTTATTATAATATTTGCCGGAGCGTTACAAAATGTATTTAATACATCATCTTCAAATATGTTTGTTGTATTTGGTTTTGGAGTGCCTTTATATTTTTTAATGAGTGTAAACCGAGGCGTGTTTCAGGGAAAAAAATCATTTAAAAACCTATCGATAACTTATCAAACCGAAATGTTAAGCCGTCTAGTTATTACACTGGGTTTAATATTATTATTCGATATAAAATCTTCTGTGGTTATTGCTGTCGGGATCTTGGCATCGTTTGTGTTTGGCTTATTTCCCTTTAAGTATAAAAATTTATTTCCGAAGAAAGCTTTAGTATTGAGTCAAACACATTCAAAAGATATTCGTCATTTTTTTATAATTACGGCCTTTTACGAGCTGACTCAAATTATAATAAATAACAGTGATATTCTTTTAGTAAAACACTTTTTTGAATCTTACGAAGCCGGTTTGTATGCATCTTTAGCATTAATTGGTCGTATTGTATATTTCATCGCCTGGATGTTTGTTATGTTGCTTTTACCAACTGTGGTGGAGCTAAAAAAGGAAGGAAAAAAAACTGCGCCTATTTTATTTAAATACGTGGGTTACATTGCAGCTATTTCTATTACTATAATTTTGGTTTGTTTAGCTTTCCCTGAAACTATAATTACACTTCTATTTGGAGATAGTTACATTGCTATGGCTCCTCTTTTATGGAAATATGCTATTGCCACATCGATGTTCGCGATCTCTAATATTTTTGCTTATTACTATTTATCGTTAGATAAGTATGTGCCTGTAGTTATTTCTGGTGTATTTGGTATGCTTCAAATGCTATTAGTTATCTATTTTCATGATAGTTTAGAACAGGTTGTGTATATGCAAATTGTAGCTATGTTACTGCTGTTAGTGATACAATTAATCTATTTTAAATACGATTCTAGTAAAAGTGCTAAAACGCTTAATCTTAAGTAAGTTTCCATTTATCGACAGTAAACGACCATCGGTCTACAGTAACCCTTTTAATTAGTAATAATTACCCAAATTTGCACTGTAGATATTAATTATCATTTAATACCCCATATAATGAAGTTAGCAATTGTAACTGCATATCCGCCAAGTAAAGTCACTCTAAATGAGTATGCTTACCATTTGGTAAAACATTTTAGACAAAAAGAAGAGGTTACAGAGTTAATTTTGTTAACCGATAAAACCGAAGAGCCAAAGGATGTTGCTTTTACGGAAGATGGATGTAAAATTACAATTAAAGAATGTTGGGAATTTAATAGCTACAGCAATATAACAAGCGTTACTCGTGCTATAAACAATGTTAAACCAGATGCTGTATTGTTCAATTTACAGTTTATGAAGTTTGGTGATAAAAAAGTTGCCGCAGCTTTAGGCTTAATGTTGCCTTTGGTTTGTAAAATGAAAAAAATACCAAGTATTGTTTTATTGCATAATATTTTAGAAGAAGTTGATTTAGGAAGTGCAGGATTTACACAGAGTAAATTAATGCAAAAAGTATATGGATTTATAGGTTCTACTTTAACACGATTGATTTTACAAGCTGATGTTGTGGCAGTAACTATGCAAAAATATGTTGATATATTAGAGCACAAATACAATGCTAAAAATGTAAAATTGATACCTCACGGTACTTTTGAAATTCCTGAAATTCCAGATTTTAATGTACCTGTTTCACCAATGGAAATTATGACCTTCGGGAAATTTGGAACGTACAAAAAGGTAGAAGGGATGATAGAAGCTGTAGAAAAGGTTAGAAACTCTACAGGTTTGGATTTAGAAGTTGTAATTGCAGGAACCGATAACCCTAACGTACCAGGCTATTTAGCTAAAGTACGAGAAGATTATAAGCATGTACCACAAGTTCGTTTTACAGGTTATGTTGAAGAAAATGAAGTGCCAAAATTATTTAATGATAGTGCTGTAGTTGTATTTCCATATACATCGACTACAGGAAGTTCTGGAGTTTTACATCAAGCTGGAAGTTATGGTAAAGCAGTGGTTATGCCAGATCTAGGTGATTTAGCTTTACTAGTGCAAGATGAAGGTTACCGTGGTGAGTTTTTTGATCCAACAAGTGTTGATAGTTTAGCAACGGCTATTGAAAATATTGTTACTAATGAAACTTACAGACGAGAATTAGGAAAAACAAATTACGAAGCGGCAACGGCACACCCAATGTCTCAAATCGCTCAAATTTATTTAAATACGTTCAATAAAATAATTGAAAAACGCGCTTAATATTAGCGCGTTCGAAGTGTTGATTAATTATTGGATATATATCTGAACGCGGGCTTGGTCTCTCCATTTTTGTTGATAAAACCAAAATGCTCCTGAGCTCGTTTTCTCCAAGGAAGTCTACCAACGACTTCTTTTGGTACTTCTGTAAAGTCGTATAAAGTCCAAGATATAAAAGCAATATCATGTTTTTTAAATATGTCTTGTGCTTTTTTATGAAACACAGCCTGATCCTCATCGTTATCTCCAAAAGGCTTCCAAAACCCATTGTAGGAAGACATACCATACTCACCTAAAACAATTGGTTTTATTGGTATTTCTGTTTTTAAGTGGATGTATTTTTCTTCCAATACATCTAAACTTTCATAATAATGAAAGGATATAAAGTCTAGTTTATCTTTAAGTATGGGTGCACTATCTATATTATTCCACCCAACAGTTACAGCGTGTTCGCTATCAACAGATTTCACTAAATTTATCATATTATCTAGCCAAGCAATAACGATATCCTTTCCTCTAGATTCAAAATCTAAATTAGGTTCGTTTTTAATATCCCAAGCTAATAAGGCTTCATGGCTTTTTAATGCCGCTACAATGGTTTCTGCATGACGTTGGTTTAGTGTCCAGTCTAGCACAGAGTAATCTCCATAAAAATCAAAAAGCGTAACAATAACTTTTAGTTTTTCCGCTTCAGCGACATCTAGGGTTTGCTTTAATCGATCTAGTTTTTTGTAATCTACTGTTGCTTTGCCAAAACTTTCATAAGGCACAAAAATCCGTATCGTGTTTAAACCCGCTTTTTTTATAATTTTTAAATCTTTAGAAATGGTATCTAAATTAAACTTATCGCCATACATATTCCATGGGGAAGCTTGCGGATAATAATTAATCCCTTTTATTTTAAAATTATTAAGAGATATTTGAGCGTTATCCAATTCCTGGATTTTCGTGTTTTCTTTAACTAAATGTCTTGTACGCCAAAAACCATCTTCTAATAAAAATACCATTTTATAGGTAGATGTTTCTGTGGTTTCTAAAATTAAGGTATCGTTTTTAAAAACTCTCTTGTACTCTACAACATTATCATCGGTAACTACAGCAAGTTGACCGTCTTCACTATAAAATTCTAGGGTAGGGTGGTGTTCTAAAGTTGTAGCATCTATGGTGATGTTTTGTGCTTTGTTTAGTTCTATAAAGTTGAATAAATTTTCGCGAGCATTATCGGTATAATAATCTTTAATACCTGCTGGTTTATTGGTTTTGTAGGCTATTTGCTTTACATACCAAGCATCGAGATAGTTGTTTTGTAAGGCACTTAAGTTTTGCGAATCTATTGGGCGTCCTTCATTGTTTAAAGGCGCCCAAGTAACTTTTGGTAAATATTGTTCTACTTTTTGTATTTCTGTATGCAGCATAGTACTTCTATCTGCACCCGTGTTTAAGTAGCTAAATAAAGCACTTACACCAGAAATTATTAATGCTACAAGCATAATGTATGAGGCTATTAAAATGGTGCGTAATATGTTTTTACTTACACTTACCATAGTTTTGTATTATTAAAAGTTTTTTCTAATCCAGCGGTTTGGATTTTGATATTGTAGTTGTCCGGTTTAAAGATATCAGATTTTAGATAAAAATGAGCATATCCATCAACAGATGTTTTGGTATATTTTTCAAGAAGTATATCGTTTTTATAAACTAGAAGTTTTACTTGTAAGCCATCAGGAATCATTTGTTGCATAAAACTTTGGAGTGGACCCACATTGATGTCTCGTCCGTCTTTAGAAAATTCAACAATAAAATCTTCAATAACTTGTGTGTATGCTATGGTTATGGTGTTACTTTCAGACATACCTTCTACGTAGGCTTTAATGCTCCAATTGTCGCCATAATCTGGATGAATAATTTTAGCCGTAGCAATGCCATCTAGCGTTGTTCCTGAAGTTTTTAAAATGTTTCCACTTTTATTTGTGATGTAGAATATTACAAAAGTACCATCGCTTACAACGTTATCTTGCTTATCTTTTATTATTGTGGTTGAAAAGGTGGTCACTTGGTTACCATCGGCATAATTGTGAGGTCTGTGTGCCGAAATTTCAAAATCTACAGGCACGGCAGGCATAACGTTAATAGTGAATTCTTTGGAATTGATATTTAAACACTCCGATGATATGAGCATGCGTCCGCTTTCTTTTTTAGAATAAATATTTTTGAAAGCAATTAAGTTATTGGTAACAATATTATCGACTTCTTCTGAGGCTAAAAATTGATGCTTTGCATTTACAGTAGTATTCTTCGGAACGGGATTATCTAAAGAATCTGTTGGGATAATAACGAGCATGGTATAATCTTTACCTCCAGCCTCTATACTTGGCGGACCAATATAGGTTTCCATTGTTGCTACTTCGGGCTTAGGTACCATGTGAAATACTCCAGAAAGCGTGTTGCTTTTATAGATTAGCGACCAATTTACCACTCCAACTTTTTTATAAATATTTGCAGGGATTTGATAACGGAGTTTCTTGTTTTCTAATGTTGGGCTAATTAAAGTAGAGCCATAACTGTTTGAGCAATACAGCATAGGTTGCACGGCATCGGTAGTCGAAAACTCTAAAACTACGTTGGTACCAACAATATAATCGGTTTGTGAGGTTAGTAGTTTTATGCTCGCTGTATTTGAGTGTATAGATGTAAAGGATGATAATAAAATCAATCCTAAAATAAATAGATATGTACGTTTTAGTTGCATTAATTCGGGCTGCCTATATAAGTATTCATTTCAATTTTAATATAACTATAATCGGGATGCTCAATTTTTTGAAACTGAGTATTCGCATGGTTTTCAATTCGATTGGGCACTATTTTCTCTGAAATAGCATCGTTTGGTAAACCGTTAATAAAAATATTGGTCATATCATCATTAATAATTTTAACCGTACCATTTTTTAGAATCGGGTATTCAAAATGAAGTTTTCTTTGTTGCCTTATGCCTTCTTTTACAAACATATGGTCTACCCAAAGCATATTTTTATCTTCATTGTAATAGGTTACCAATAACTGAGGAATTGTGATTTCTTGAATGCCGCTATTAAATAAGTTTCCGTTTATAACGCCATCTTCAATGTTTAATTCACTTAAAACAATATTTTTGTATAAATCTGATCCCGATACATTACCGGCTACTTGTAAATTGAATTTTGTTGGTTGCTCTTCAAATTCAACGGGCGTAAATTCATCTGGATTAAAAGTATCTGGAATAGAATCTTGAGTTTTAGACCAAGCAATGCCTTCAAAATTAATTCGGAAACTACTAGATTCCTTTGGCATTAATTTATGCTTTATATGGTATTTGGCATTATAGGTTGCTAATTGCTTATTATCATCATTATAGAGTGTTCCTTTTAAAATAACATCGGCAGGTACATTATCAATATTTTGTACTTCACCAATAATAGCATAGTGGTTATCATATTTTACAAGTTTAGCAGAAAGTACTTCTAAAACAGGTTGTTTTAAAATATCTTCATGATGCGTTTGCTCTGTTGTAATACGCCTTCTACCTTGGTTAAAATATTTAGTTACATTATTAGAATATAGCTGGTCTGGAGGTAAATCGGAATTTAAATCATCGGGTTGTAAAAACCATTTTCCTTTGTGGCTAGACAAGGTTTTATAGTCAATCTTCTCTATTTTTTCTAATGGTGTAATCCATTGTGTAGTCACTTTTGCAGATGCTGTGCTATCATTATGCATGGTGACTTCGGTTTCTATAGCATCCATTTTGGCATAACTACTCAGTAAACCATCGGTAACCGATATTTCTAGCATATACTGTGCTATAGGCAGATTACTGTCAGGGTCAATTAAGCCATGTGCTGTTTCAAATTCTTTAAAATCTAACGCATCATAATAAGCCATAATAGCATTTTCTGGACTGCGCTGCGAATCGTTTTTAAGGTAGAATAAATAGATACCATAAACAACAACACACACCAATATAAGCGACCAAATATGCGTTATAAACAATACACCTCTGGGGAATTTAATGTATCGCGTAGGGTATTTTAAAAAGTCTGGTTTTTCTTTAATTTTTGTTTTTAAAGCATTAACCCATAGCATTTGTATGTTAATTACAAAAGCAATTAATACCGTTAAAAAAGGCATAATACCCCAAAGAATTTTTAACCATTTGGCTACATCTTCCTTTGGTAAAATAGCAGGAACAGGCGGAATATTTAAACGCTCCCAAACCATAATACCATTTTCTAATTGCCGTAAACGTTGCCAGCCACAATAGTAGAGAATGGGGTCGTAAAATTTATCGTTAGAAAATATATATTTTAGATTGTATTTTTCTGGTGTGGTTAAAAATTGCTGAAGAGATCCAATACCGGCAACACCTTTAAATTTAGAGTTTTCTAAACGTTCTATAGGGCGCGTTGTTAATTCTGGCAATCGTCTTGCAGAGTGGTAGTTCCCATCAACCGTCATGGCATTTGTTTGTGCACTTAACCAAGCCATCTGGTCTCCAAAACCAAGGGTTAAAAATCGCCATTTATCGTGATCATCTTGGTTTAAGAAATTCACAATAGGAAGCATTTTTATTTTTTGAGGTTGCGATGGCCTAAAGTAGCCTAAACTCATGGTGAACATAACCATAAACACAAATAAACCAGCAAGTATACCGCCAATAATTCTGTGATAAACAGCTCCAAATTTAGTTTGAATAAGTTCTTTTAAATCACCTTGTACAAACCGGTAAGCAAATTCACCAAACAGAGGGATAGACATAATGGAAGCCCACAGCGTAAAACGGTCTAAGGTTAAAATATTAAATGCCGTTTCACCAAGTATCTTTAACGGTACAGGTGTGGTACCACCAGTTCCTAAAATGGTACAAATGGTTATAGATAAACCAAAAAATAAATACCGCTTAGAATAGTATCTATAAAATATATAAGGCAAAACAATAAGTAAAGTACCCCAAGGAATCAAAAAGAATACTAAACCAGAAGATGTGATTTCAAGGAAATTATCGCGAGAGCCATGTGGTATAGGGACTTGCGTAATAGGGTTTGCTTTAGAGTTTATCCAATATGGCAGAATACAGAAAATAATAATAACCAGCGATAGCATACCGAAACTTACAATACGCTTAAAGAGTTTAAAAAAACTGTTTAAAAAAACCTTAAAGGTTACTTCTTTCATGGTGTTTACCTGCTCTCGAGATACATCCATAATAACCATACCAATTAAAGGGAATATGAAGAAGACCATCCCGAAAATAGGTGTTACATGGTGCGATGTTACAGTTACCGATATTAGCGATAGCGAGGTAACTAAGTACCAAAGTTTACCCGTTTTAAGCCATAAATATATTTCGGGTAAGGCATGCATCAATACTGATACACCTATAATACTAGGTAACTGACCAAATATATGTAACGTTTCTACAAAAGAAGACGAGAAAACGGCTAGAACACAAGCATATCCTGCCACCGTTTTATCCGATGTGATTAATAGAGAAAACCGGTAAGATCCCGTTATAAATAATACAATAGCAATAAGAGCTACAGTAAACATACCAAATTTTAGACCTCCAATTAAGGAGAAAAAACCAATGGATTGATGTACTAACGGCGGATAACTTTGAACTGTAAACCCCGTATACCACTCGTAATTCCAAGGCTCAAACCAACTGTTTGCATAATGATCAGCAAAAAATAAATGTATTAAAGCATCGTAAGTGGTTTCTAATGTAAAGAAAATAGAAGAGCCATGAAATGCGAGGCCAACTAGTAAGGCTACTATTAAATATTTATTAGATGTTTCTTTCATTAAGTGGTTTAAATCTCTAAGAGCTACATGGTAAAGATAAATAATTTCCTAAAGGCACATAATTTATTTATCTACAGAAATCTGCAACTCATCGACAGTTAAGCTAAGGTTAATCTAAATATAAATTTTAACATGGAATTCAGATGTATTTTTGAAGTATAATCCACTGAAACATTAAAAAAAATGAAAATATTAGCCATAGACGACGACCAGTTAGTGTTGTTACCGCTAAGGAAAAAATTAGAACAATTAGGATACAAAGTCTGCACCTCAACAGACCCTAAAAAAGGTTTTGAAATTTTTGATAGCTTCAAACCCAACCTTTTAATTGTAGATATTAATATGCCAAAATTTTCAGGTTTGGAATTTATCAGGTATATTAGAGACATTAAAAATTCGTCAATACCAATAATAGTACTTTCAGGAAATACAAGTGCCGAAGTTATTTCAGAAGGATTTAGATTTGGAATTAATGATTATTTAAAGAAACCAATAAGCTTAAATGAGATCTGTGATCGCATTAAACGTATAAATATTTATTTTAGAACCCATTAACCAATTCATTTAACCTACGAATTTTAAAAATTTTGTTATGAAAATATTAGCCATAGACGACCAACAGCTAGTTTTACTACCGCTCCAAAAGCGATTAACCGATTTGGGATACGAAGTTGTAATTGAAACCGATGCTAATCAAGCAATTTCGGTTTACAATACCTTTAATCCAGATTTAGTAATTGTTGATATTAATATGCCTGGAGTTTCTGGTTTAGATATTGTAAAATATGTAAGAAACTCTAAAAATGGGGATACACCAATTATGGTGCTATCCGGTAATACAGAAGATAAAGTCATTACTGAAGGCTTCGATTTAGGTATTAACGATTACATGAAAAAGCCGTTAAGCTTAAATGAAATTTCGGCAAGAGTAAAACGATTAATAGGTCAGTCAGATGTTGTAAGTACAAATGATACTACTGGAGATGGTGTAATACAACACCGTTGTGTTGGTGTGGTTATACCTTGTTATGATGAGGAGGAGCGCTTATTAAGTAAAGAATTTACCGATTATATAAGCACAAATACAGGATACCATTTGTGTTTTGTAAACGATGGTAGTAAAGATGATACCTTACGTGTTTTAAACGATTTAAGAAAAGGTAGAGAAGATTTTATTACAGTTTACGATTGCGAAAAAAATGGAGGTAAAGCCGAAGCCGTTAGGTTAGGAATGTTGCACATGGCTAAGCGTGATGATTTAGATTATATAGGCTTTCTAGATGCCGATTTATCTACAGATTTAAGAGATTTTGACGATTTAGTAAAAACTATTGAAACTACAGATTTTAAAATTGTTAGTGGTTCTAGAATTAGTAGAATGGGGGCAAACATTACTAAGGAGTCTGCAAGAAAAATTATTAGTATGACTATTAATTTCATTATCAGAAAAATACTGGGAATGGACTTCAAAGACACGCAATGTGGTGCTAAAATTTTTAGTAAGGATGTTATAGAGCTTTCTTTTAGAGAAAAATTTGTTACTCAATGGATTTTTGATGTTGAAATTTTTAAAAGAATGACTTTACATTTTGGTACTGAAACTGCAAAAAATTATATCTGTGAGCAGCCATTAAAAAGATGGATTCATGCTGATGGATCTAAGCTATCCATGAAAGATTCTGTGAAAATCGTGGGACAGCTAGCTCAAATTGCTTGGGTATATAGAGGAAAGAAATCTAATGATAAAACAGTTAAGGCTTCTCGAGTGAAGGCCTAAATAGTTGTCATGAAGATTGGAGTAATAATAGTATTTAATAATAATGCTTTAGAGATAGAAAGAGGATTATTTGACAGTTTATTTAATTTTAGAAGTGAAGTTAAATTGTGCCTTATAAATAATGGCAGTAGAGATGATACACTGGATAAGTTAGAAATGTTGATAGACACATCTGGCTTAAACTGTACACTAATAGATATAAAACAAGATAAAGGAATAAACTTTGCTATTAAAGCGGGTGCCAGATATTTTTTTAATCAGAATAAATTAAAATATTTTGGATATTCTACCACATCAGATTTAAAAGTATCTGAAGATTTGTTTTATTTAATGAATGAGATAGAAAATTTTGTAAAAACAATGATTAATTTTCGAGCAGATAAAGTAGAAAGCACAAACAAAATGAAACCTGTGTTTTTCAAAATATAATTTAAATAAAAAACAGTTCCTACTTATGTTGTTTTAAAAACGAAACGCTAAAATCTTCCCCAGATTTTAGCGTTTTTTATTTTTATAAAATTCTTTACAATGCGGTTAACCACCAATAGTTATCATGCTCCTATTGTTATTGTGTAGTTTGGGTTCTTGTAATTTTTTTAAAGTATCCATACCGCCTCGCACTTTAAATTTAGCTTGTACTGCTTTTTGGATAATTGGCTCAATAGAATTTCCTGCTCTCAAAGTTGTTAGTAGATCCGATTCTCCCGATGAAAACAAGCAGTTTTTTAGTTGTCCGTTTGCTGTTAAACGCAATCTATTGCAAGAATCGCAAAACGGATTAGTAACAGAACTAATAATAGCAAAACTACCTTGGTAGCCTTTTATTTTATAGTTTTTAGAAGTGTCATTTGGAGCATCGGTTAGTCTATCAATATCTTTTTCAGGGAAAGCGGCGTTAACCAATAGCATAACATCGGCATAAGATACCATTTTACTCATATCCCATTTATTGCCATCAAAAGGCATAAACTCTATAAACCGAACTGCAATGGGTAAATCTTTAGTGAAATGGATAAAATCGATAATTTCATCTTCATTAAAATCTTTCATCAATACCGCATTAAGCTTCACATTAAAACCTTCTTTTACTAAAAGTAAAATGTTGTTATAAACTTTTGTGAATTGATCTCGCCTTGTAATGTGCTTAAACTTTTCGGCATTTAAAGAATCTAAACTTACGTTAATATTATTAACTCCATTCTTTTTTAGAATATCAATATACTTATCTATAATTACCGCATTAGAGGTAATTGATAATTCTACAGGAAGTGATGATAGTTGTTCTAGAATTACAGGGATATCCTTTCTAATTAAAGGTTCACCGCCGGTTAGTCTAATTTTAGTAACGCCATGTTTTACGAAGATTTTTGCTATATCGTAAATTTCCTCGTAAGTCATTAAGTGGCTTTTAGGCGAAAGCGGAACACCTTCTGCAGGCATGCAATAGGAGCAACGTAAATTACAGCGTTCTATTAACGAAATTCGTAAATATGCGTGATCTCTGCCGTGTAAATCTTGTAATACGGGAATTTCGTTCTTCATTACTATTATTTTAATTTATTCTATATTTTCAGGTTTAAAAAACCAGAAGTAATCTTTTAAAAACTAATCGTGTCTAGCGCCTTTCAAAATCCTGAAACTATGTAAAACAGCAGGAAAAATAGCATCCATAGATTCTTTAGCACCATTTGTTGAACCAGGTAAAGCTAAAATTAATGTGTCTTTTATAGTACCAGCAACGCTGCGTGATAACATAGAAAACGGTGTACGGTCTTGTCCGTAATTTCTAATAGCTTCTTCAATTCCAGGAATACGTCTATCTAACAACGGAATTAAAGCTTCTGGTGTTACATCGCGCCCAGAAAGTCCTGTGCCTCCTGTATAAATAACCATATCGATACCTTCGGCCTCATATTGTTTGGCTTTAGCTTGAATATCTTCAATTTCATCTGGAATAATAACATATTCTGAAATTTTCACATCGCAAGATTCTAATTTTTCAATAATAGCTTTCCCAGCTTTATCTTCTTTATGTCCAGCGGAAATAGTATCGGAACAAACAACTACTGCTGCTTTTAAATCTTTTCTAAAACGATCTCTAAAATCCGATTTCCCACCTTTTTTCTCTAATAACTTAATTGCGTGAATCTCGATGCCTTTATCAATCGGTTTCAGCATGTCGTACATATTTAAGGCCACAACACTTGCTCCGTGCATGGCTTCAACTTCAACACCTGTTTTGTAAATGGTTTTTACTGTAAAAAGCACGGTGATTTCCAATCCGTTAATATCGTATTCCACACCGGTAAATTCAATAGGTAGAGGGTGGCAATCGGGTAAAATATCTGGCGTTCGTTTTACTCCCAAAAGCCCTGCAGCTTTGCTCATCGCAAAAACATGCCCTTTAGGCACTGTATCGTTTTTAATAGCTTCTATAGTTTCGGGTTTACTTACTTTTACCACAGCTTGAGCGGTTGCAGTGCGTAAAGTTGTGCTTTTATGGGTGATGTCGACCATTTTCTAATGTTTAATCGTTGATTTGTTTAACTATTTATTTTCCATTGATGTGTTTCATCTTCAAAAATCTCTTTTCCAAAAACAGGAACATCAGCCTTAATCGCTTCAACTATAAATTCTAAAGCTTCAAAAACCACTTTACGTCTTGGTGATGATACAAATACAAATAAGCATATTTCACCTGCTTTTACAGTACCTAAACTATGGTAAATGTGCATGCAGGTAAGGTCGAATTTATCAAAAGCAGCCTCTCGAATATCATGAAATTTTTTATTTGCCATATCTTCGTAAGCCGTATATTCGATAGCTGCTACCGTTTTATTATCGATAACATCGGCACGAACTTGTCCTAAAAAAATGTTATGAGCACCAATACTTGTTTTTGTTTGATGTTTATAAATAGAATTCCCTATAAAGTCTGATGTTATTGGACCTTCTTTAAATACGCTTTTAGGTTTTTTATCTTTCATTTAGTAACATGTTATTATGTTCTTTTATTTTACTTTGTATTTCGGCGGCACCTTCAACAATACTAAAACAGTTTAATATGTTATGTTCTAGTAATATGTCTACGGCGCGTTTACTTCGCATTCCTGATTGGCAGAAAATGGCCTTCTTTTTTGTGATATCGATTTGGTCTAGTTGATTTTCTAGCTGACTTAACGGAATATACGTAACAGGTAAATCATCAATTTTTGGTTGTTCATGAGTTTCTCTAACATCAATAAATTGAATGTTTTTTTCTGATAAAACATTTTCAATTGAAATTGAGATAATTTCAACTTCACAATTCAAATTAATCGCTTTTAAATGAAAATTTTCTTTGTCTTTAAGAACAGATTTAATGGCAATTTCCGACCGTTTAATCTTTAAGGTTGTATTTTCTAATGTTAAGGCATTATAGCAAAATAGTTTTCCGGATAGTGTGTTGCCAAGTTCTAAAATTATTTTTAAAACCTCATTCGCTTGCATGGTACCAATAATTCCTGGAAGCACACCCAATACACCAATTTCAGAACAATTTGGTACAGTCCCTTTTTCTGGAGCTTCAGGAAATAAACAGCGATAACTTGGGCCATTTTTGTAATTAAATACAGAAACCTGACCTTCAAATTTATAAATAGCTCCAAAAACTAAGGGTTTGTTTGCTATAATACAAGCATCGCTAACTAGATATCGAGTTTCAAAATTATCAGAACCATCAACAATAATATCGTAGGCTTCAAATAAATTAAGTGCATTTTTATGCGTTAGTTTTTCGGGATACGCTTTAATAGAAATATCATTATTTAAATCTTCTAAACGGGCTTTAGCTGCTTCGGCTTTATTTTTGCCTAAGGTTGAGGTACCATATAAAATTTGACGCTGTAAGTTTGAAATATCAACAACATCAAAATCTATAACACCAATGTTGCCAATGCCTGCAGCGGCAAGGTACTGTAAAATAGGGCAGCCCAAGCCACCTGCGCCAATAACTAAAACTTTAGCATTAGAAATTTTATCTTGGCCTTTTTGACCAATTTCCGATAAAATAATATGTCTGTTGTATCTGTTATTCATTTTTTACTAATTCAATAATTATGTAATTTTTTATATTAGATTGAAAATTTTACCCGCCGGCAAAAGGTGGTAATAATGCAATGTCTTGTCCAGTAAGCTTAGCGTTTTCCGAAACTAATTCTTGATTTTGAGCGACTTTAAAATCGTTAGATTCTAAATTTTTGTATTTGGAATAAAGAAACTTTAAAAGTGCCGAAACATCACCTCCTGAAAACTCAATTTGCTCTTCTGTAATCTCTGTGATTTCAGAAATTTTCCCAAAATATTTTATATGTATCTGCATGCGTTTTAGCTGTTTTAATTCATCTTTAGTATTCACATTTGTTGTAAACTTGGCTTCATTTTTATTTAGAGAAATACTCTTAACGCTACATTGGTTTACTGCAAATTGTAATTTTCGTTCACCCGAGTTTAATAGCCTCTCAAATTTAGTTTTGCAAGATTTACTATAAAGTGCAATCAGTGGCATTTTTCGATTATTACTTTCTATTTGAATAACTTCGGAAGTGTTCTCAACAGCCGAAATTAACTGTCTTAAAACATCCGAATTTATCAAAGGAATATCGCAACTTAACACCAAATTATAATCTGTTCTAGATTCTTTTAAACCAGAATAAATCCCAGCTAAAGGTCCTGCATTTTCAATAGAATCATTAACACGGTTTAAGCCAAAAACATCATAATCTGTATTATTTGATACTATTATAAGTTTTGAAGCTACCGGCTTTAAAGCATCGATGCTATGTTGCATAAACGATTTGCCATTCAGCATTAAAAAGCCTTTATCAGTACCCATTCTAGTGCTTTTTCCGCCTGCAAGAATAATACCCGTTATGTTCGTTTTATCTATCATATTTAAGTGAAAAATAATTTGCCGCAGGCAATAATTAATACAAAGGCTAAAATATAGCGCAGTTGCATGTTGTTTATTTTTTTACTTCCAAAATAACCACCTAAAACACCACCAATTAAAGCAATACCTACTAATAAAAAGGATTCCTTTTGAAGTGTTACACCACTATATAGTTGACCAACCAATCCTGATGCTGAATTTACCCAAATAAATAGTGCAGAAACGGCTGCGGCTTCCTTCATTTTACCCCAATGAAATAGTAAAATTACCGGACTTAAAATAATGCCTCCGCCAATACCAATGAGCCCGGAGAAAAAACCAATTATACTTCCGAAAAAGAGGCCCTGCCAAAGTTTTACTTCTTTTATATTGTCACTTTCTTTTCCAAAAACATTAAGCATTTTTAATATGGCAAAAATGAGTAAAACGGCCAATATTTTTTTATAGATAGAAGCGTCGATTTCAATAGTACCGCCAAAAAAAGCAAATGGAATAGAGGTTATTGCAAAGGCTAGAAATAGTTTTTTATTAAAAAATCCTGCTTTAAAATAATAGTAAAATGAAATTCCTGCCACAAATAAATTAAGCAATAGGGCCGTGGGTTTCATTGTTTCTGGAGCAAACGAAAACAAAGCCATAAGGGCTAAATAGCCACTTGCACCTCCATGTCCAACACTAGAGTATAAAAAGGATACAATGGGTAAAATAATTAGAAACAAGGTTATGTTTTCGGTTTGTAACATTTTGTTTAGTTACTGATTATTTGTTTATGATTGTTGGATTATTTTATAAGACATCTTGAGACTGCATTCTGAGTACTTTTTTTACTGAATACTATAATTCATCAAGTTTCTGAATTTGTTCATCTAAAAAATTCCAACAGTTTTTATTTATTTCATCGAACACGGCAATTAATTGTTTGCCATAATCCGTTAATTCTGCACCTCCGCCACCTTTACCGCCAGTACTATTTATAGTTACAGGTTTTTTAGCCGATTTGTTTACAGAATCTATTAGCGACCATGCTTTTTTGTATGATAACCCTAATGTTTTTGCTGCTTTAGATAAAGAACCTTCTGTTTCAATAGCTTTTAATAATTGTACGCGGCCTTCGCCTAAAAGCACATGGTTTTCAGATTCTATCCAAATTCTACTTTTAATTTTGTAGCTCATATTATTCGGGTAAAATTATGGTTTCAACTGTTTTTCCTATGGTAATTTCTTGTTCGTTTTCATCCATAAAAACTAAGGCATTGGCCAAGGCAAAGGTATGTTGCATGGCTGAACTTTGTCCTTCTAGAATTTCAACTTCACCATTATTATAAATGGCTTTTAAAAACTGAGGTCTATCACCTTTTTTTAGAAAGTGTGTTGCAGATTTAGCTGAAACCCGCTTTAATTCTAGATCCTCACGATTCATCATTTGCTGTAAGGCTATGTGAACATAAACGTAAAAACAAGTAAGTGCCGCAGCAGGATTACCCGGTAATGCAAAAACTTGAGTCGCTCCTTTTTTTCCATAGAACAAAGGTTTGCCTGGTTTTTGCTTCACCTTATAAAAAAGTTCTTCAACATGTAATTCGGTTAAGGCTCTACCAACAAAATCGTAATCTCCAACCGATATACCTCCTGTAATAATTACGAGGTCGTTTTCATTAATCGCCGTTTTTAACTGAGCTACTGTCCTTCCATAATTATCAGCAACATTATATAGGTTAATATCGTAGAATTTTAAATTGTAAAGCGCACTCAGTAACATTTTTGAGTTGCTTTCATATATTTTTCCGTATTTTAAATTGGTTCCTGGGTCTACCAATTCATTGCCTGTGGTGATAATAGCTATAGATGGTTTTTTGTATACAGAAACTGTTGTAATGCCCAAAGATGCTAAAAACCCAATGGCTGCAGGTGTCAGTTTTGCGCCTTTTATTAAAGCTAAATCATCATATTTTACTTGCTCTCCTAAGGGACGAATATTTTGGTTTATAGAGACATCACCTTCAATTTTTATTAATAGTTTTTCAACAGTAACTTTTTCTTGCATAACCACTGCATTCGCAGTTTTTGGCACAGCTGCACCTGTGAAAATTCGGTAGGCTTCTCCTGGTTTTAATATGGGTTGGTGTTCATCGCCTGCTTGAATTTCACCCATTAAGCGGTAAGTATTGCTTTCGTGTAAGCTTAAGGCGTAACCATCCATTGCCGATTGATTAAACGGCGGCATGTTAATCGGTGATTTAATGTCTTTAGAAAGTATATAGCCACCAGCTTTTTCAACTGTTTTAATAGTTGTTTTCATTAGAGCATTGGTGTTTGCCTTTACTGTAGATATGGCTTGTGCTATGGAGATCATATTATAAATATCGTTATGTATTAGCAAATATAACGATATTAATTTTTAATTCAACTTTTTTTGTAACATGACATTTGTCATTTTATTCTGTTAAAAAAATTAACATTTTTGCGAAGTCATTGGGGAATTGCATTTTTATTATTGGTTCAACAAGAAAAAAAATGTATTTTAACATAATATTAGTAGTTAGTTTTTTACAACTAAATAAGAAAAGGCAGTTAAATAATAAACTCGAATAATTTATACTTGTGGATATACAAAACAAATTATTACCAAATAAAAAATCTAGATGGCGAACAATAGCGGTTTTTTTTATAGCTATTATCACAGGTTTAGGTTTATTTATGACGAAAGAAGCGGAATTGGTTTCTTACATGTCTGATGATCCTTTAGCTTGTGTAAACTGCCATGTCATGACGCCGGTTTATAACAGTTGGATGCATAGTTCACATAGAGAATGGGCATCTTGTAATGATTGTCATGTACCACATAACAACATATTTAATAAGTACTACTTTAAAGCGAAAGATGGTTTGTTTCATGCATCGGTTTTTACGTTAAGAGCAGAGCCAGAGGTGATGTTTATGAGAGAGGCATCTCAAGAGGTGGTTCAAAATAACTGTATTCGTTGCCATGTGCAGCAAGTTACACAAGTAAAGTATGATGGATATATAGAAGATCATGCTAAAAATAGAACGGAAAGGCAATGTTGGTCTTGCCATCAAGAAGTGCCTCATGGTACGGTACATGGTATTTCAACAATAAAAAGTAATATAGCTCCAATACCAACAGATAAGGAAGAGGCTGTAATACCAAGCTGGTTGGAAAAAGAAATGGAAACCAAATAGATTTTAAAATAAATTACACTTAATACATGAAAAACAAGGTTTTATTTATTGTGACAGTAGTAGTCGTATTTCTACTGGGATTATTAGCATCAAGTATTGTTAATAGGAAAAACGAGGCTAAATATCAATATGTTCCAAAGGTTAACATTGGAGATAATGAGCCAAGAAATGCCGAATGGGGAAAAAATTATCCAGCCGAGTATCAGTCCTTTTTACAAACAGCCGACACTAGTTTTGCAACTTACCAGGGTGGTTCTGCTATGCGCGATATGCTAGATGAGGATACTAATTTAGTTGTGCTATGGGCTGGTTATGGTTTTTCTAAAGATTATAGTCAAGGTCGTGGTCACATGAATGCTATTAAAGATATAACAAACTCACTTAGAACTGGTGGACCTAAAGGAGAAGGTGATGGACCAATGCCTGCTACATGTTGGACGTGTAAGAGTCCCGATGTACCACGTTTAATGAATGAAAAAGGTATAGCCGAATTTTATTCTGGTAAATGGGCAGATAAAGGCGATGAGATTGTAAATCCAATTGGTTGTGCAGATTGTCATGATTCTAAAACTATGAAATTAACCATATCTCGCCCTGCTTTGGTTGAAGCTTTTGATGCTATGGGGAAAGATATTAACCAAGCAACACACCAAGAAATGCGTTCTTTAGTATGCGCACAATGTCACGTAGAGTATTATTTTGATAAAAAATTACCAGGAAAAGAAGGTGTACCTTATTTAAAATTACCTTGGGAAAATGGGATGTCTGTAGAAGCTATGGAAGAGTATTATGATGCTATTGAATTTAGCGATTGGACACATAAATTAAGCCGTGCGCCAATGTTGAAAGCACAGCACCCAGGATATGAAACTTACTTAACAGGAGTTCACGCCGATCGTGGTGTATCTTGTGCAGATTGCCATATGCCATATAAGAGTGAGGGCGGACAAAAATTTACAGATCACCACATACAATCTCCGTTAAACAATGTATCTAATGCGTGCCAAGTATGCCATAGAGAAGATGCTGATAAGTTAAAGATGAATGTTTACGATCGTCAACGTAAAACAGCCGAAAACAGATTAAAATTAGAAGGTTTTCTAGTTAAAGCTCACGTAGAAGCTAAAAAAGCTTGGGATTTAGGAGCAACAGAAGAGCAAATGAAAGATATTTTAATGGATATCCGTCACGCACAATGGCGTTGGGATTATGCCGCCGCATCTCACGGTGCATCTTTTCACTCGCCTGTAGAAACCGCTAGAGTTATCGGTAGTGGTTTTACTATTATTCAAGATGGTCGTGTTAAATTAGCACGTTTACTTGCTGAGTTGGGCCATAATGAAGCTGTAACTATGCCAGATATTTCTACTAAAGAAAAAGCTCAAGAGTATATTGGTTTAGATATGGAAGCTTTGAGAAAAGAGAAAGCAGAATTTAAGAAAAACCTAGTACCAAAATGGTTAGAGGCTGCTAAAGAAAGAGAATCTAAATATGGCGCAAAAGATGTGTCTTTAAATAATTAAAGATTAGTATTAGTTTTTAATAATTAGGAAAGATAGTTTTTGATGATTAGTGATATCACCAAAACTATCTTTCTTTTTTTTAATAAAGTTTTATGCAGAAATTATACAAGTTTTTTTCATCATCAAGGTTGGCTCTACTTTTATTGCTAACATTTGCCGTATCAATGGCTGTAGCCACATTTGTTGAAAACGATTATGGAACAAAAACAGCTTGGATAATCATTTACGACTCTTGGTGGTTTGAGATGGTTATGGTTGGTTTAGCTTTTTCATTCATCGCCAATATTTTTAAGTATAATTTATTAAAGAAAGAGAAGTGGGCCATTTTACTGTTTCATTTATCTTTCATTGTCATCATTCTTGGTGCAGGAATTACACGTTATACCTCTTATGGTGGCGTTATGCGTATTCGAGAAGGGCAATCGTCTAATGTGGTTATTTCAGATACTAATTTTTTATCAGTAACTATTACTGATGGAAAAACGTCTAAAACGGTAAAAGAAAAACGATCGTTTTCATCTATAAAAAATAACGATTTCACATTAAAAACAGATTTTGAAGGCGCAACAGTAGCGGTATCTTACAAAGATTATGTAGAAGATGCCATTGCCGAAGTTGTAGAAGATGAAAAACATGGTGAGCCCCTATTAGAAATGGTAGTTACCGAAGGAAATGGTAGAAATACCATATACCTTAAAAAAGGAGAAATTGAAAAGATAGGAGAGCATCAGCATGAAATTGGTTTCAATTCTGATA
The DNA here is from genome assembly GCF_900112395.1 of Algibacter lectus. Classification (GTDB taxonomy): domain Bacteria; phylum Bacteroidota; class Bacteroidia; order Flavobacteriales; family Flavobacteriaceae; genus Algibacter; species Algibacter lectus. The sequence continues at coordinate 463,840 of NZ_FOLN01000002.1, read as the reverse complement.
AAAAAGGTATTATTAATATTGTTGAAGAAAATGGTGCTTTTAGTATAGATTCTCCTCACAATTTAGATTTCTTTATCATGTCGTCACAACAAGCAGGAGTTATTCCTAAGGATAGCTTGCATGCCATTACATTAAGAACATTATACCGATCGGGCGATATTTCATTTGTACCATTAACGTACTTCGAAAGCGGAATTTTTCATTTAAAAAGTGAATCTGAAGATTCTAAAGAAAACGATAAAATGAAGGATGATGCATTACTCGTTAATGTATCTGTAAATGATACTGAAAAGCCTTTAAATATATTGTATCGCGAAGGCTTTTTACCAACACACCACGAAGTCAATATCGACAATTTAAGAGTGATTTTATCTTATGGAGCGGGCGCAATAGAAACGCCGTTTTCTATTCAGTTAAATGATTTTCAGTTAGAGCGTTACCCCGGTTCATCGAGTCCATCAGCTTATGCTAGTGAAGTTACTATTTTAGATAACGATGAAAAAACACCGTTTAGAATTTTTATGAATAATGTGCTAGATTATAGAGGCTATCGTTTTTTTCAGGCTAGTTATGATACTGATGAAAAAGGAACTGTTCTTTCTGTTAATCATGATAGTTTAGGAACTTGGATTACGTATTTAGGATATGTACTGATGACGTTGGGTATGTTTTTTACCCTTTTCGGAAAAGCATCTCGTTTTCATTTAATTAATAAAAAACTGAAACATTTAAAAAAGAAACATGTAGCTGTTGTAATGTTGCTTTTTAGTTTACAAGCTTCATTTGCGCAGCAATTAAAAGATTCTACAGCACAACAAATAGAGCGTTTAGTAAAATCGCAAGAAGTAGATCGCGCACATGCCGATTATTTTGGTAGAATTTTGGTGCAAGACCTTGATGGTAGAATAAAACCTGTAAATACATTAGGTTCTGAGTTTTTGAGAAAAATATCAAGAAAATCGAGTTTTTCTTATGAAGTAAATGGTGAAAAAGTGACTTTTGATGCCAATCAAACGTTTTTAGCCATGCATATAGCACCGCACGTTTGGCAGAAAATACCGCTTGTTAAGGCCGATTTTGATAAAACAGGCGACCTTTTTAAAGATGTGGTAGTTGGTACAAATAATCTATTGCCTTACACTAGCTTGCTAGATGCTAAAGGCGATTATATTTTAACCAATCAAGTTGAAGAAGCTAACAAGAAAAAGCCTGCAGAACGTAATGAGTTTGATAAAGAGGTTTTAAAAGTTGATGAGCGATTTAATATTTTATATAATTTATTTGCTGGAAATTATTTAAAGATCTTCCCAAATAAGAATGATGCCAATAATACTTGGTTTAGTTTTAAACATCATTTTAGAGATTTCCCAGAGGAAGATGCTCAGTTCGCGCAAAGCATTATTCCATCTTATTTTAATGACATTGTAATGCTTAAGTATGATGATGCTCAAGAGAAATTAATGTACATTAAAAAATATCAAGAGGTTTTAGGCGCAAGTGTAATACCAACTCCGGAGCGCATAGAAGCAGAACTTTGGTACAATAAGGCCAATATTAATTTTTGGTTATTTCAAGTGTTTTTTGCGCTTGGATTGATATTGCTCGTTCTGGCTATTGTAAAAATGTTTGTGCAGAAAAAAGGTATAGAGTTTTTCAATAATATACTTATAGTGCTAACTCTAGTTTCATTTCTATGCTTTACAGGAAATATCATTTTACGTTGGTATGTGGCACAACATGCGCCATGGAGTAATGGGTACGAGATGTTAGTTTTTGTGTCTTGGGTGTTACTGCTATGCGGACTACTTACGTTTAGAAAATCAGATTTTTCTTTACCACTTGCTACCTTATTTTCCGGGGCATTATTATTTGTAAGTTATTTAGATTGGTTAAATCCGGAGATTACCAATTTAATGCCTGTTTTAAAGTCGTATTGGTTAAAAATACATGTGGCAACCATTGTTAGTAGTTATGCGCCATTAGCATTGTCTGCTATTTTAGGTTTAATGGCGTTGTTACTTTATATTTTTAAAACACCAAAAACGAAGGCGATAATAGAAATTAAAATTAAAGAGCTTACTTATATTAATGAAATAGCCATGACTATTGGTTTGTTTGTATTAGCTGTAGGTACGTTTTTGGGAGGTGTTTGGGCCAATGAATCATGGGGACGTTATTGGGCTTGGGATCCAAAGGAAACATGGGCTTTAATAAGTATTATTGTTTATGCCATTGTACTGCATTTAAGATTTATCCCGAAACTGAACAACAACTTTATTATAAACGTAGCGAGTATGTTTGCTTTTTGGTCTATTATCATGACGTCTTTTGGAGTAAACTATTACTTGTCTGGTTTGCATAGCTATGCCGCTGGCGATCCGTTACCAATTCCTAATTTTGTTTATGTTTTGGCTGCTTTTATGATTATTGTAACGCTTTTGGCGTATTACAGAAAGAAGACTTTTTGTCGTAAAAATGAGAGCAGTAGAATAGATTTAAACCCTTAATCGATAGAAAGATATACATAAAATCTAATTTTTAAATTACGGTTTTAACAATAAAGACATCATAAATATATGATGTCTTTATTGTTTTTAGAAACTATTTGCGTAATTATTAAAAATAAGTAGTGTTCTTGATGAGTAAGTATTAATACTTATATTTGTGTGATTCGCTTAAAGCTTTTTATGCAAAATACAGTTGTAAATACATATAGAACACCGCCAAACGTGAGATCGCTCACGAGAACGGCTTGCGAAGTATGTGATAATTCCGATTGTTTAATTAAAAATGTTTTAAAAACGTTAGGTCCTAAAACTCTAGAAAAAGAAAAGAGTGACATTCGTTGTAAAAAGGGCCAACAGTTTATAATAGAGGGCGCTCCAGTTAATGGCTTGTTTTTTATTCTCAAAGGTACTGTTAAGGTTTTTAGAACCGGTATTAATGGTCGTGAGCAAATAGTTCGTTTTGCGAAAGAAGGCGAAATTATTGGCCATCGTGGTTTTGGAACGGAAGAATATTATTCTATTGGTGCCGTGGCTTTGCAAGATACTGTGCTTTGTTATTTTTCTAAAGATAGTTTACAAGATGCTTTAAGAAAAAGCCCTGAGTTTAGTTATCAATTAATGTTGTTTTATGCCAACGAGCTTAACCGCAGCGAATCTAAAGTGAAGTCTATTTCTCAAATGACGGTTCGTGAGCGAGTTATTGACACATTGTTGTATATTAATAGAAAGTTTGGCGATTTACGTGGTTATCTCAATTTGCCACTAAGCCGAAAAGAATATGCCGATTATGCAGGAACCACAGAAGAGCAGGTAATCCGTGTGTTTTCTTTGTTAAAAAAGGAAGGTTTAATTTCTGCTAAAGGAAAAAAAATTGGTGTTCCTAATGTGCAAGTACTTAAAAATGAAATTAGCGAACATAACTATTTCTTAGATAGTTAAGCATCATTTTAAAGTTATTCAAATTATATTTTTATTTCACTTTTAGATTTTCTTGATTTCAAGTTAAAGACCGTTTAGTTTGTAAAAGTTATTCTTCATCTAAAAAACATTATTTCAACTTTATTTTTATAAATACGTGTTTTTATACGTAGTTTTTTATGTTTACTATGTTGGTTTACGTAGTTTGTTTTGTGTGTTTAAGTTATTGTTAATTAAGCTATTGGTTGTTTTAACTGTGTTTTCGCAGGTTTTTATATGATAAAAAAGCTATTGTTATATGGGGAATATCATGTATTAAATTGAGTTCTACTTATATATTTGCAACAAGTAAGTATTAATACTTAGTAATTAATTAAAACAATTCAACATGAAATCATTATTAACAAAATCCTCTTTAGTTGTTGCCTTAGCGGTTGCATTAAGTGCTTGCGGAGGCAAAGAGAAAAAGAAAGAAATAGCAGAAACTGTTGTAGCCGAAGTTTCTAAAACAAAAACATTAGATATTGAAAAACCACAATTAACATTTGGTTTTATCAAATTGACAGATATGGCGCCGTTAGCTATTGCGAAAGAAAAAGGATTTTTTGAAGATGAAGGTTTATTTGTTTCAGTTGAAGCACAATCGAATTGGAAAAATATTTTAGATCGTGTTATTGATGGTCAATTAGATGGTTCGCACATGTTAGCCGGGCAGCCTATTGCTGCGGGAGCAGGATTTGGTCGTCAAGCCGATTTAGTAACGCCTTTTTCAATGGATTTAAATGGAAATGGAATTACAGTATCCAACGATGTTTGGGCTAAAATGAAACCAAACGTACCAACAGGAGAAGATGGAAAGCCTGTGCACCCTATTAAAGCAGAAGCTTTAAAACCAGTAATTACAGAGTATAAAAACTCAGGTAAGCCTTTTAAAATGGGAATGGTTTTTCCGGTGTCTACACATAATTATGAAATTAGATATTGGTTAGCAGCAGCGGGAATTCACCCGGGTATGTATACGGCCGATAATGTTCAAGGACAAATTGATGCTGAAGTTTTACTATCTGTAACACCTCCGCCACAAATGCCAGCAACGTTAGAAGCAGGAACTATTCATGGATATTGCGTAGGTGAACCATGGAACCAGCAAGCAGTATTTAAAGGTATTGGAGTTCCTGTAGTAACAAATTACGATATCTGGAAAAACAACCCGGAAAAGGTTTTTGTAATGACAAAGAAGTTTGTTGAAGATAACCCAAACACGGCTATTGCTGTAACAAAAGCTTTAATTAGAGCTGGTAAATGGTTAGATGAGCCAAGTAATAGAGCTGAAGCTGTAAAAATATTATCAATGTCTCAATATGTTGGTGCGCCAGAAGAGGTTTTAGCCAATTCTATGACAGGAACTTTTGAGTTTGAGAAAGGTGATAAGCGTGATATGCCAGATTTTAATGTATTCTACAAATACAATGCAACTTATCCATTTTATTCTGATGGTATTTGGTTCTTAACGCAAATGCGTAGATGGGGACAAATTCCTGAAGCTAAGCCAGCAGCATGGTATAAAGAAACTATTAGTAGTATTTATAGACCAGATATCTGGACGCAAGCCGCTAAACTTTTAGTTGAAGAAGGAAACATTCCTGCAGGAGATATTCCAACTACAGATGGTTTTAAACCAGCAACAGCAGATTTTATAGATGGTACAACTTACGATGGTAAAGATCCAATTTCTTACATCAATAGTTTTAAAATAGGAAATAAAGATAAAGCGATACAATAATTAGTAAAGCCAATACATAGAGAAGTCATGAAGCAAAGTATAACATTAGGAAAAGTAACCAATTTTGTAGGGTTAGGGTTTTTAAGCACCTTAAAAGACCTATTTACTGGGAAACTAGAAAGAGAAGATTTAAAAAATGTCCTACGTAAAACCGTTGTTCCACTGGCTTCTATGCTATTATTTATTGGGCTGTGGCATTTGGGTGCAAAATCTTTGTACAACATAGAAGCAGAATTTAAAATTGAAAAAGCCCTTACTGATCAAGGTCCAGAAGCTGCCGATGCTTTGCGTAGTTGCATAGCATCGGGAGATTCTAGTTGCCAACCTAACACGTTGCCATCACCGAGTCAGGTTTGGGATTCTTATAAATCGTTATTAAGAGATCATAACATTATAAAAGCTGATAAAGCTGCGTTTATTGAAAAAACAGCTGTTTTAAACGAGAAACGTTTGGCAGAAGGTAAAGATGCTATTACATATACTGGGCGACCATCTTTTGTAGATCAAATATTTAGAAGTTTAAAAACAGTGTTTGCTGGGTTTTTATTAGCCTTATTTATTGCGGTGCCTTTAGGTATTTTCATTGGGTTGAGTCCGACTTTAAAAAGCGCATTCAACTGGTTTATTCAAATCTTTAAACCGGTATCTCCAGTAGTTTGGTACTTACTTGTTTTTATGATTGTAAAAACATTATTGATCGATTCTAGCGAGGATAGCTCGTTTACTATATCGTTTATTAGTGTTGGTTTTTGTTCTATGTGGGCCACTTTGGTAAATACTGCTATGGGTGTTGCTACGGTAGATAAAGATTATATTAATGTAGCTAAAGTATTGAAGTTAGGACCGTTTCAAAAAATATTTAAAGTGGTATTACCATCGTCTTTACCATTAATTTTTACAGGTTTAAAAATTACCCTATCGGTAGCATGGATGGTTTTAATTGCTATTGAATTATTAGCTCAAAGTCCTGGTTTAGGTCTGTTTGTTTGGGAAGAATTCCAGAATGGGGCAAACGATTCTAATGCAAAAATTATTGTGGCCATGTTTGTTATTGGAATTATTGGTTTTTTATTAGATCGCATTATGCTAACCATACAAAACTGGGTGTCTTTTGATAAAACGGAAGGGATTTAATTGAACAGACGAATTTGCGTTAGGGATTGCAGTGGAAAGCCCACAGCGTAGGCACGGAGCGAGGACTTGTAGCGTAAAGCTCGACCCTTGTGGTAACGCCCAAATAAAACTTAGAAAAATGGCATATTTAGAATTAAATAATATTTATAAAACTTACGGTAAAGGCGAAAACGAACCGGAAGTGCTATCGAACATTAATTTATCGATTGAAGAAGGTGAATTTGTTGCTATTGTTGGGTTTACTGGTAGTGGAAAAACCACTTTAGTAAACTTAATTAACGGTTTAATTACGCCAACTAAAGGTGAGGTTTTATTTAAAGGTGAGCCTGTTATGGGAACTAGCCATGAGCGAGGTGTTATTTTCCAAAACTATTCGTTGCTGCCTTGGTTAACGGTAGGACAAAATGTGTATATGGCTGTTAAGGAGGCTTTTCCTAAAAAGAGTAAAGCGGAGTTGCATGCTATTGTAGCCGATTATGTGGAGATGGTGAGTTTAACACCTGCCATTAATAAGCGTCCGAAAGAATTATCGGGTGGTATGCGCCAACGTGTATCGGTTGCTAGAGCGTTAGCCATGAAACCAGAAATGATTATTATGGACGAACCTCTTGGTGCTTTAGATGCTTTAACGCGTGGGAATTTACAAGATGAAATTTTAAACATCTGGGGAAAAGATAAACGTACAGCGCTGTTAATTACTAATGATGTAGATGAAGGTATTTACATGGCAGACCGCATTATTCCATTACGTCCTGGACCAAATGCAACTTTAGGTCCTGAGTTTAAAATTGATATTGAACGCCCTAGAGATAAAACGGAAATGAATGATAATCCGAATTTCAAAAAAACAAGAAATGCCATTATTGAGTATTTAATGGATATTGGAAATGAGAGAAAAACTGAGGCTAAGGAAGCTATTGTGCTTCCGGATTTGAGTCCTAAGGATTTTGTTAATCAATTTTAAAAGTAAAAAGCATGAGCGTTATAATTGAAAATAAACAGAGCGATATACTTAAAAAACAAATTTTTCCTTCTCATGAAGTGATGTTGGATTTGAAAAACCTGAAAAAGGTTTACCCAACCCCAAAGGGTGACTATGTGGTTTTGGAAGATTTAAACTTACAGATTAGAAAGGAAGAATTTGTTACCATTATTGGGCATTCGGGCTGCGGGAAAACAACGATGCTTTCTATGATTGCTGGATTAAACCCTATTTCGGACGGACATATATCTGTTTTAGGAAAGCATATAAAAGGCCCTGGGCCAGATAGAGGTGTTATTTTTCAGGCGCCGAGTTTAATGCCTTGGATGACATCTTTACAGAATGTTTTGTTGGGCGTAAATAAAGTGTTTCCGCATGCTACAAAAGCACAAAGGCATGATATTGCTAAGTATTATTTACAGAAAGTAGGCTTGGAAGATGCGTTTGATAAAAAGGCATCAGACCTTTCTCAAGGAATGCAACAGCGTGTTGGTATTGCTCGTGCTTTTGCTATTAAACCTAAAGTATTATTGCTCGATGAGCCTTTTGGTATGCTAGATTCTCTAACAAGAGGAGAGTTGCAAGATATTTTAATTGAAATTTGGAATAAAGAAAAAATTACAGCCGTTATGATAACGCACGATGTAGATGAAGCTATTTTTTTAGCAGATCGCGTGGTTATGATGACGAGTGGGCCTAAAGCGAAAATTGGTGATATTTTAAATATTGATTTTGAAAGACCACGAACACGTAAATCGGTTTTAGAACACGACGATTACTACAAGTATAGAAAACACTTAATAGACTTTTTGGAGCATTAAAAAGTAATATAAACATGAGATTTATCATAAAGTAAAAAAGGATAGTCTTATACATTTGCCTTAAAACATTAAAAAAGTTACAACAATCAATCACTAGATAATTAAAAACGTAAAATTAAAATTATGAAAAAAATTTATTTAACTATAAGCATACTAGCCTTAATGGTTCAATTTGCACAAGCACAGTTTACTTTAGATGGTGAGTTTAGGCCAAGAACCGAATACCGTAATGGTTTTGGTGGTATTATTCCAGATGCAGCAGACCCTGGTTTTGGAATTTCAACAAGAATACGTTTAAATACAGGTTACTCTACAGAGAATTATAAGTTTTATGTAAGCTTACAAGATGTTATGGTTTGGGGAGAAAACAGACAAATTTTACCTTACGACCAGAATAACTCGTTTGCTGTATTCCAAGCTTGGGCAGAGGTGAAATTAGGCGAAGGATTTACTACTAAATTAGGTCGTCAGGTTATTTCTTACGACGATCAACGTATTTTTGGAGGCTTAGACTGGGCACAACAAGGGCGTAACCATGATGCGGCATTATTGAAATATAAAAAAGGAAAATTTTTATTAGATGTTGGTTTAGCGTTTAATCAAGATTACTCGAACCCAACAGGATTTCAATCGACTTCTACAGCTTACGGTACTACAGGATATTTTTCTTATAAAACCATGCAATATGCTTATTTAAAACAATCTTGGGATAGTTTTTCTGGTAGCTTATTATTTTTAAACAATGGTTTTCAGAAATATGAAGCAGATGGTGTAACTCCAGATGGTGTAAACAGCATTCAAACTTTAGGAACACACTTAGATTATAAAAGTGGCGATTTTGGAGCAGCATTAAATGCTTTTACTCAAATGGGTGATACTGTTGATGGTGCTTATTTATTAGGCTTAGAGTTTACTTACAAAGCATCTGCTAAAGTTGGTTTAGGTGCTGGTATGGAACTTATTAGTGGTAACGATACTACAACTGCAGATTCTGAAGCTTTCTTCCCGCTATACGGAACCAATCATAAATTTAATGGTTTTATGGATTACTTCTACGTAGGAAATCATGCTAACAATGTTGGTTTATTTGATATACACGTAAGTGCAAACTTTAAACTTAACGAAACCTCTAGCTTAATGGTTAAAGCATTAAACTTTAGTGGTGAGCAAGAGTTAGCTAGTGGCGAGAAATCTTTAGGAACAGAGTTAGATTTAGTATATTCTAAAGCCTTTAAAGGTTATGCTTTAAAAATAGGGTATTCTCATATGTTTGCTAGTGATGGTATGTACGAGCTTAAAGGTGTTACAGAAGCTGCTGCTGCCGATGTACAAAACTGGGCCTGGGCTATGTTAGTTATTAAGCCTAAGTTTTTAAACTAAGTTACTTTTAAAGAAACTCAAAATATTAAGAATCCCGCTTTTGGCGGGATTTTTTTTGTTTAAAGATCAGCCTAACTGAAAAAGAAGTTACACGCAGTGAAAAACACCGTTAACTCATTAAGGATGGTTTATACCTCATCCTATTGATATATTCGAATAAGAAAAATATATATTATGAAACAACAATTAAGTATTTCGGTTAAGCAACCATGTTCGGAAGATTATAATCAATTTAAACCTACGGCTTGTGGCGGGTTTTGTAATTCCTGCGACAAGGAAGTGATAGATTTTAGAAGAATGAATGACCAAAAGTTAACGGCTTATTTTAAAACCAACCAAGAAAACACTTGCGGCATTTTTGCGACTTCGCAGTTAAAGACATATACTTTAGAAGATAAAACAGGAAGCAATACATCATCTTTTAATTTTCTAAGAGTGGCAAGTGTGGCTTTTATTTCGTTAATTTCTTTACAAAATATACAGGCGCAACAAATACAACGGCCAACGCAAACGGTACAAAAAGTAAATGCTTTTAGTAGCGAAGCGGAAGTGAAAAGAACATCTTCTAAAACTGAATTTTTAAAAGGAACAGTTTCTGATACGTCTAGTCCGTTACCAGGTGTAAATATTATATTAAAAGGGACTACTATTGGTACAAGCACTAATTTTGATGGTGAGTTTGAGTTTCCTGAAACCTTAAAGGAAGGAGATATTTTGGTTATAAGTTACATTGGTTTCGAAACACAAGAAATTGTAATTAAAAATAATCAAAAACCATTAGATATTGTAATGCGTGATGACGTTTGCATACTTGTTGGTAAAGTAGCTGTAAAAGAAGTTTATGAGTCTAAGCCAAACTTATGGCAAAAAATTAAAGGTATATTTTAGATGAAGCGCTTTGTATTCATTTTTATAACCTTAGTTGGTTTTACATCGGTATCTCAACAGTCAGATTTTAATACTATCGATTTTAAAGAAGCCGATAGTATTTCTGTATTGTACAATAATACCGCTTTAAAGAATTTACCTGTTTTAGCGCATAACCTCACGTTTCATTTAGATTCTGATGTCGAAAAATTTAGAGCCATTTACAAATGGGTTTGCCTCAATATAGAAGGTGATTATGGTTTTTATTTAAAAACGACTCGTAAGCGGAAAAAGTTAAAAAATGATAGTTTGGCTTTTACTGATTGGAACAAGAGTTTACAGAAAAAAGTGTTTAAACAGTTGGTAGAAAATCAAAAGACTATTTGTTCGGGTTATGCTTATTTAATTAAAGAATTAGCGTCTCTATCGGGTATAGCGTGCGGGATTGTAAATGGCTATAGTCGTTCACCAAGTAGCCAGATAGGAGCGCTTGGTGTAGCTAATCATTCATGGAACGCGGTGAAACTGAATAATAAATGGTATTTGGTAGATGCTACTTTAGCGAGCGGTTATTTTAATGTGAATGAAAACAAATTTATTAAGAGTTATAACGACGGTTATTTTTTAGCCGAACCAGAACAATTTTCTAAAAGTCACTTTCCATTAGATTTAAAGTGGTTGTTGTTAGATGAAGCTATAGATAGTAATCAGTTTGTTAATGGGCCGATGGCTTATGGGAGTTCTTTTAAATATGGCGTAGTTCCGGTATATCCAAACACTCTAAAGATTGAAGTTTTTAAAGAAGGAACGATTCCCTTTCAACTGAAAATTTTAAAAGATATTAATTTAAATGATGTTCAACTTTCTGTGAGTAATGGCGTTACTAAGGAAGTTGTACAGAATGATGATTTTACTTTTGTAGATGGGATACTGAAGCTAAATTATAGTTTTAAAACAAGAGGTCATTATGATTTTCATGTGTTGATTGATGATGAGGTTGTTGTTTCTTATGCGGTGCGGGTTTTGAAAGGGGATAAGCAAGGGAAGTTGGTTGTTTTGAATAATGAAAAGTGATTAATTGAAGAGTAGTTTTTCTTAATAAAAATTTATAGAATGATTAAAAAACACTATCTATGTAGGAAATTAACTAGCGGCTAGTATTTTAATTATTGCTAAAGTTTAGTTGAAACTATTTCTTTTTTTCTGGATAATAGTTGCTGTTTTTTTTAGATGATTAATTTACAGTCCATTAAAAATAAAACCCAAATGAAAAAAGTAAGCTTATTAGTTGTATTATTTATTATCGGATTCAATTTATCATCTTGTTCTTCAGATGATGATAACAACGAAAAACGAAGTAAAGAAGAATTGTTAATAGGAGAATGGAAAAAAAATGGCATAGGCGTTATATGTGCTTCTGGAAGTGAAAGCTTTGAAGCGTATTCTGGTTGTAAGGAAAATGGATCAATCACTTTTAATGCCGATGGAACTTATTATGATATTCCTTATATTCAATATATGGGAGACTGTATTATCGATGGAGAAAGTAATGGAACATGGGAATTTATAGATGATGAATTATATATTAGAAATAGTGAAGAAACTACCGCTTTAAAAGCTAGTTTATTTGAAATTTCCGAAAGTTCATTAAAACTAGGTGCAGATTCTAATCCATGTGATGGTGAAGATGCGCCTTCTATAGAATATATAGATTTTAGTAAAATATAATAAAAAAGTTTCTAATTTGTTGTCTATTAGCTGTGGCTAATTCTGCCATAAAATACCGTTACTCGGCATATAACTAAATGTAAATATGAAAGAAATTAGCTTTAAGAAATGGGCATTTCATTTTATAATTTGGATTTTAGTGCTTAATGTTATTATAATCTATCTAACAATAAGCCTTGTTGACTTTCCTGGATTAGAAAATAACACAATTTCTGTTTTGTTGTATCTTGGAATATTGGCTAATATTTTGTTATTTCTGAGTATAGTATTTATTGTAATTAGTAGTATTAGAAATGAGAAAAAAAATTATCAATATTGGGTTTCTATAACAGGTATTATTCTTTTCGGAATACTTCCTTTTATTTTAAGTTTTGTTGCTTACCTTATTTGAATATATATTTTAAGTTGCCGTTATTTTAGGTGTTTGTGTTTGATTGTTTTTTTTGTAGTTAAATAGTAATATTGAAATAATGAAAAAGATATTCACAAAAGCAATTTGGTTAATACTATACTTAGCATTCAATATTGTTGTGTTTTTTATTGAAATAAACCTGTTCTTCAAGAAGAATAATACGAGTTACAGCGGTAATAGCGGTGTTACTTCATTGGATGATTTTTTTGCTTTATCTCATGCTTCTTTTAATGTCCTTGGAGAATTAGCAATAGTTGGTTTTTCATTTGTGGCTATCGGTATAGCTTTGGTTGCTTTTTTACTTTTTATACCACTTCTAGTTTATTTTTTAAAACCAAAATATAAAACCAGTAAGAAGAAGTTTTTATTTAGTTTGCTAGCTGCTTTCTGTATAGTAATTATACTAAAACTGATTGTTTATATTTGGATGTTTGTGGATCTTAATTATTAATGTTCGCTTTTTATTTACAACCAGAAATGTCATTAATTTAAACAATAACTCATGAAGAAACTGATAGTTTTATTATTAATATTGGTAATGGGGTTTGCATGCTGTAAAAATTCAGAAAAGCAAATTGACAAGATTGAAATTTCTAAACAATACTTCAAAGCTCTTAGCGATTCGGATTACTCAAAAATATCTAATTGCGTTACAGATAGTATAACTACAATTGAAGGTGAGTACGAGGTAACATATTCTAAAAAGGATTATTTAGAGTTATTGAAATGGGATGCTGTTTTTAGCCCTAACTATAATATACTTGAAATAGAGGAAGCGGGTGGAATAGTGAAAGTGAAAATTTCAAAAATAGATAAAAGAATTGCTTTTCTTCAGGAAGTGCCATTTATAATGCATCAAACTATAAAGTTTCAAAAGGAAAAAATAATTAGTATTGAAACGGAATATTTGGATTTTAGAGAAGCTACATGGGAAATGAACAAAAACCGACTTATAAGCTGGGTTGATAAAAACAATCCTGAATTGAATGGATTTATACACGACCAAACAGAATCTGGCGGAATCAAATTTTTGAAAGCTATAGCGCTTTATAAAAACAGAGAATAAAGTGTTTGAACAATGAGTAAAACTCTAGATTAAATTAGGTGTTTAGGCAGCAGAATTGTTCTAATAAAAAGTCTTGATTCCTAATAAATTATAAAATTCCAAATACATTTATTACATTTAAGCATCAAACAAACTTAATTTATGCTTAAAAAAGTTTTTGGAAGCGCCGTTTTTGGTGTTGAGGCTACAACGGTAACGGTAGAAGTGAATGTAGATAAAGGCGTTGGTTACCATCTTGTAGGATTACCCGATAATGCCATTAAGGAAAGTAACTTTCGTATAGCGGCAGCACTTCAGAATAACGGATATAAAATTCCTGGTAAAAAAATCATTATTAATATGTCGCCTGCCGATTTGAGAAAAGAAGGTTCGGCTTACGATTTAACTTTAGCCATTGGTATTTTAGCGTCCACAGACCAAATTAAAGCAGAAGGTTTAGAAGAATACTTAATAATGGGCGAATTGTCTTTAGACGGTACGCTTCAGCCTATTAAAGGTGCATTGCCTATAGCTGTTAAGGCTAGGGAAGAAGGTTATAAAGGTTTTATATTGCCAGCCGAGAATGCCAAAGAAGCTGCTATTGTAGATAACTTAGAGGTTTATGGTATTGATAATATAAAGCAAGTTATAGACTTTTTTGATAAGGGAACAGCTATAGAACAAACTATAATAGATACACGTAAAGAGTTTGAGCAGAATTTAGATTTTCCGGAGTTCGATTTTGCAGATGTAAAAGGGCAGGAAGGCATTAAGCGCTGTATGGAAATCGCTGCTGCTGGCGGACATAATATTATTTTAATTGGTCCTCCTGGAGCAGGAAAAACGATGCTTGCTAAACGATTACCAAGTATTTTACCACCTATGACATTGCATGAAGCCTTGGAAACTACTAAAATACATTCTGTAGTGGGTAGAGTAAAAGATACCGGTTTAATGGCTCAAAGACCATTTAGAAATCCACATCACACAATTTCAAATGTGGCATTAGTCGGCGGCGGAAGTTATCCGCAACCAGGTGAAATATCTATGTCTCATAATGGTGTTTTATTTTTAGACGAATTACCAGAATTTAAGCGTGAAGTTCTAGAAGTTATGCGTCAGCCACTAGAAGATCGCGAGGTTACTATTTCTAGGGCAAAATTCACGGTTACTTATCCATCATCGTTTATGTTGGTAGCGAGTATGAATCCGAGTCCGAGTGGTTATTTCAATGATCCCGATGCACCTGTAACATCTAGTCCTGCAGAAATGCAACGTTATTTAAGTAAAGTGTCGGGACCGCTTTTAGATAGAATTGATATTCACATTGAAGTGACGCCTGTGCCTTTTGATAAATTATCGGATGATAGAAAAGGAGAGAGCTCGGTAGATATTAGGAAGCGTGTGACCAAAGCTAGGCAAATACAAACAAAACGTTTTGAAGATTCTGATAAAGTACATTATAATGCCCAAATGAATGTGAAGCAAATTAGAAAACATTGCGTTCTAGATGAGAATTCGAAACAGTTGCTCAAAACGGCTATGGAACGCTTAAACTTATCGGCTCGCGCCTATGATAGAATACTAAAAGTATCTCGAACTATTGCCGATTTAGAGGGTATTGCAGAGGTAAATGGTTCTCATATTAGTGAGGCTATACAATACCGTAGTTTAGATCGCGAGGGTTGGTTAGGGTAGATTTACTAAAATATTTCCTCCACATGTTTTTTAATATTTGTAGCTATTTTATCAATAGGTAAATCGTTAGCATCAAAACCAAAAGGGTCTTCAATTTCTTCAGCAATTAATTCTAAACTCGCCAATACATAAAAAACAAAAACGACTACAGGCACTGCATAATATCCTAGGCTAAACACATAGCCAAAAGGCAAAGTCATGATGTAGAAAAATATGAATTTTTTAATAAAGGCACTGTATGAATACGGAATTGGTGTGTTTTTAATACGTTCGCATGCACCGCAAATATCGGTAAACGATTGAATTTCGGCATTTAAAACGATAAGTTGATCGCCCGTAATTTTCTTCTGTTCGTGTAAATCGTTCACCTTTTGGAAAATCATTTTAGCAACTTGGTTCGGGTGGTGTTTGTGCTTGTCTATTTTTAAATCTTCATGATCAAAAAGTTGCAAACTCGTTTCTTTATTGTTTAAATGCTTTACCAAAATAGAGGCATAACTCGGTATTAACTTTTTAAAATAGCTTCTATCGTGTTCTTCTTTTAAAATAACATGTAGTTTTATGGCTAAATTTCGGCTGTTATTAACTAGTGCTCCCCATAATTTTCTACCTTCCCACCAGCGGTCGTAAGCAGTGTTTGTTCTAAAAACCAATAGCAATGAAATAACAAAACCCAACATACCATGCATTACCGTAATATTTGATAAATGACTTTTTTCTGAAAGTTTCCAGTATTCTAGTTCCATGTAGCCAACTCCATAGGTATAAATTCCAATAAAAATCATTAAAGGAAAAAGCTTTCTAAACGTATCCGATTTGTGAAATCTAAAAATAAAGGTAATCCAATCTTTTGGGTTGTATTGTACCATAGGTAAATGCGCTTGTTATAGTTTGGAGGCAAAATTATAATATATTTTACACGTATGACTTCAAAATTAAGTAAAATCTATTTTTTAAGATTTAAATATTTTCTGTATTAATAAGCATGTTTTACTAATGTTACCTACTAAATTTGGATGCTTTTATAGTTGAATATTAAAAGTATTTAGAATAATTAAATAGCAGTTCTAGGAGGTGTCGCTAATATAAATAGTTTTTATATTAAAAGGTTATTTAATACAATAGTTTAGGTCGATAAGGGGAGCTTTGGTAGAGTGAGAAATTCGATATCAATAAAACTTAAACTACTAAATAATTTTTTAGTAGTTTTGCAAAAAAAACAATTTCTTTTACAGAATATAAGCAAAACAAAAATGAGTACAGACAAAAAAGTATGGTTTATTACTGGTGTATCATCAGGATTAGGTAAACAGTTAGCTAAAGAGGTTTTATCACAAGGACAAATTGTGGTAGGAACTTTTAGAAAACAAGACCAAGTAGAGGCGTTTAACAATGAAAACCCAGGGAATTCTTTTGGTGTACTTATAGATGTTGCTTCTACACAAATGATTGTTGATGGTATTAAAACCATTTATGATAAATTCGGAAAAATTGATGTAGTTGTTAATAATGCCGGTTATGGTATTATGGGAAGTGTTGAAGAGATTTCTGATGAAGAAGTAAGAAGACAGTTTGAAGTAAACGTTTTTGGCGTTTTAACGACTATTAGAGCGGTTTTACCACAAATGCGTAAGCAACGTTCTGGACATATTATAAACATAACTTCTATTGCAGGACGTGTAGGTTCTCAAGGTTTAGGGATTTACAATGGTTCTAAATTTGCTTTAGAAGGTATTGGGGAAGCTTTAGCGGCAGAATTAAAGCCACTTAACATTAAAGTAACAAACGTTGAACCTGGACCATTTAGAACAGAATGGGCTGGAAGTTCTGCAGCTTATGATAATACTAAAATAGAAGATTACGAAAGTACGGTTGGTGAGCGTATAAGAGGTTTACAAAATTTAAGTGGAAACCAACCAGGAGATCCGCAAAAAGCGGCTGATGCTATTTACAAATTAGCTCAGTTAGAAGAAGCTCCAGTGCATTTACCTTTAGGTAAAATTGCTTATGAAGTTTTCGGAAAAGTAAATAACGGATTAATAGAAGAATTAGCTAAGTTTGAACACTTAGGTAAAGAGTGTGATTTCGAATAGGTTATTGTAACCCAATTTATATAAAGTAAAAACCGCCTAATAGGCGGTTTTTTTATGGCATAATGTTATGTAAAAGCTTTAATTTATGTCAATACTATTAAGAACAGTTTTTACAAGTACCAGTTAAAACACAATTAACATCCTGAACAATGTATGCCTTCGGGATAGAGAAATTAACTTCAGCATGCAAGCATTCTATAGTTTCACAAATTAAACATTTAAAGTGAAGATGATTCTTTGCTATTTCTTGTTCACCAACTTTGTTATACGATGCGAAATATTGTTTACCATCTTCAGCAACAATTTTATGCAAAACACCATCATCACAAAATCTATTTAAAACACGATAAATGGTTGCTCTATTGATATTAATATCTATTTCTTGTTCAATCGCATCCTGACTCATCGCTTTTCCGGTTGTTGTTAAAACCTCCAAAACAGCCTCTTTTGTTGGTGTATTTCTTCTTTTCATTTATTAATGCGATTTATTTGCAATAATTTATTGCGATTATGTTGCAATATTATAAAAACATAATATATTTGCAAAACCAATTAATGCGACAACATTGCATTTAATGTGTCGAAATAATGAGAGAAAGTTAACAAATAGTACGTTTACTTACTAGTTAAATAACATGTTTTATAAATTTTAGATGAAAATTAAAAATAACACTGTAGATATTATTGCTTTTTCTAGTTCGTTAATTTGTGCGGTTCATTGTGCTACAATACCATTGATACTTTCATTTTCATCATTGGGTAGTTTACATTTTTTAGGAAACCCTATAATAGAGTGGACCTTTATAGCTTTTGGTATTGTGTTTGTTTTAGTATCTCTTTGGCCGAGTTATAAAAAAACACATTTTAAATTAAAACCTTTACTGTATGCTTTATTAGGCTTTTCATTTATTTTATTGGGCAGGCTAGATTTAAATGAATTTTGGGAAGTAAGCAATACTGTTGCAGGAGCTTCTTTAGTATCGCTAGCACATTATTTTAATTGGAAGTTGTTACAGACAAAAGAAAATCATAAACATTAAAAATACGTTTTAGAAATTACAGTTTAATTGTAGTGTTAATACAAATAATGAAAACCAATCGCATAAAAAATAGTATTACTTATTTTTTACTTGTTATTTTCTTCTCAATGAAAATGGCAGGGTTTCATGTATTGTCTCATGCTGACGATGATGATCATGCCATACATTGTAACATATGCGATCATGCAATCACCAATAACTTAACACCTTTAATTACTCCTGTTTTTTCTAATTTTTCTTTAGATGATATTGAATATCTTCTTCCTAAAGAAATTAGTCAGAATTATAAATTTATACTGGCAAGCTCGTCTTCCAAAGATCAGCTCTTTTCCAGACCTCCACCATTTTTGTTATAATACCCTATTTCGTTTAATTTTTTAATAGCAACATTATGCCTAAGGGTTTATATAACCCTTATGGCATATATGTAAAACTTCATTTTTTTATAATGAGGTTTTAGATAAGCCATGTTGTCTTAATAAATTCCATGTTTAGGTTTGGTTTTCGCTCGCTCTCAAGGGCTATTTTTTCAATCTTATAACATTAATATGTTTTACAAAACATTAAGTATTTGGCTTTGTTTTAGTCTATACGCCATGGCATGTACCCAAGATTCTTTAATTATAAAAGGTTTGGTAGTAAATGCAAAAACTTTACAACCTATTGAAGGTGTCAATATTATCGGAGACGGTTTTTTTTCTATTTCATCCTCAGATGGTTCATTCATAATAAAAAACATTACTAATGGTAATTACGTTTTAAATGTGTCTCATATAGGCTATGCACCTAAAACTGTTAATGTGCACGTATGGCGTAATATGGATCTTATTTATGTGGCTTTAGATGAAGCTGTAACAAATTTAGATGCTGTTGAGGTTAATGGAAAGACAAGTAAAAGAAGAGATAAGGAGTCTTCAACAATTTCTTATAAGGTATCCAAAGAATTTCTAAATCAAAACCGGGAAAACAGTCTTATGCAGACCTTAAGTAAAATCCCTGGAGTAAGTACCATTAATATTGGTTCTGGGCAGTCTAAACCCGTAATTAGAGGTTTAGGGTTTAATAGGGTAGCGGTAGTGCAAAATGGAATAAAACACGAGGCACAACAATGGGGAAATGATCATGGTTTAGAAATAGATCAATATGGTATAGAGAATATACAGATAATTAAAGGTCCGGCATCTTTAGTATATGGGGCCGATGCTATTGCGGGTGTTGTAGATATAAAGCCTAATAAAATACCTGCTATAAACTCATTTAATGGAGAGGTTAATCTTTTAGGTGAAAGTAATAATGATTTACTAGGTGTTTCGGTAGGAGTAAAGGCGAGAAAGGAAAGTTGGTTTTATCGTAGTCGTTTAACATTAAGAGATTATGGTGATTACAAAGTGCCTACAGATAAAATTAATTACGAAAATTACATTTTTGAATTGCATGACAATCATTTAAGAAATACCGCAGGTATAGAGGCTAATGCTAGTTTTAATATTGGGTATTCTTCAGAGGGGTTTACTACGGAAACATCATTTAGTAACGTAAACGCTAAAAACGGTTTTTTTGCTAATGCTCATGGCTTAGAAGTTAGAACTTCTAGTATAGATTATGATAGTTCTAGTAGAGATGTCGATTTACCATACCACAAGGTGAATCATTTTAAAATTACAAACAATACATCGCTAGATTTAGGGAACCATACATTTCATTTAGATTTAGGTTACCAAAATAATAATAGAGAAGAACACTCCGAGCCTATACCACATGGTTATATGCCAACACCACCAGATAGTAAAGAGCGTGCTTTTAATAAAAACACGTACACTTTAAATGTTAAAGATGTTTTTAAACCTAATGCTAAGCATGATGTGGTTCTGGGGGTGAATATGGAATATCAAGATAACAATATTGGCGGTTGGGGTTTTTTAATTCCAGAATATACTCGTTTTACTGTTGGTGCTTTTGGTTACGATCAATTTGAAATTAATAAAAACTTACATCTACAAGCTGGTATTCGATATGATTTTGGTGTTGTAGATACGCACTCTTATTTTGATTGGTATCCGTCTACTCGAAATAATGACGATAATACAATCTCTAATATTTATCTGCAGAGGTCTCAAGATAAAACCTTGAATTTTGGAAGTACAAGTGCTTCTGTAGGGCTTAGTTATTTACGTAATAAAATAACGTATAAAATTAATATAGGAAAGAGTTTTAGAATGCCTCTATCTAATGAGTTGGCTTCAGATGGGGTTAATTATCATATGTATCGTTACGAAAAAGGGAATCTAGATTTAGATCCCGAAGCATCCTATCAATTAGATATGGAGGTAGATTATAGTGCTAAAAAGTTTAGTGTAGCCCTAAGTCCTTTTGTTAACTTTTTCGATAACTATATCTATTTAAACCCAACGTCTAGTTATTACGAAACGTTACAAATTTACGAGTATACACAAGCTAAGGTTTTTAGGGTTGGTGGTGAGCTAAGCGCAAGTAGTACGGTGCTAAAAAATGTAACGCTAAATGCTTCTGCAGAATATGTGTACTCTAGACAAACTAGCGGACCCAAAAAGAATTTTACACTGCCTTTTTCCCCACCATTATCTGGTAGGCTTTCGGCTAATTATCAATTTAAAGATTTGTTGTTTTTTAATAGTCCGCAATTAAGTGCCGAATTAAAAGTAGCAGGAGCTCAAAACGAAATTGTACCACCAGAGCAAGTAACAGCTGGCTATCAGGTTTTAAACATGGCTTTTGTTTCTAAACTTAACAGCTCTAAAAATAGCCTCCCTATAGAAATGCGATTAAAATTAAATAATGTATTCCACACAACGTATTTCGACCACACCAGTTTCTATAGGTTAATCGATGTGCCTGAGGCGGGCAGGAATATATCACTCTCTTTAACAATACCTTTTTAAATAAATTCAAATTAATTATTAAAAACAAACAAATGAAAACAACAATTATGAAAACAAATTTTAAAGTATTAGCCGTTACAGCTATTTTCGGACTGCTATTAAACTCGTGTAGTAGCGATGATACTGAAACACTAGATGCTCCTGTTATCTCTAGTTTTGAGTATGGCGAAGGTTCTACACATTCTACAGATTTAGTAGCTTATAAAGGTTCAGATATTCATCTAGAAGCTGTTATTTCTGCCGAAGCCGTAGTAAGTAGTATTACGCTTTCTATTCATGCTCACGATTTAACTCCAGGTGAGGATGAGGTAGATTGGGATTTTGAACAAGTATTTACAGATGCTAATTATTTAGTGATCAATCCTACATTTCATGAGCATGTAGATATCCCAAATAATATTCCTGTTGGAGAATACCATGTAGAATTAACGGTTGTTGATACACAAGGTAATAGCACAGAGATTGAAGGCGATCTTCAAATTTTAGATAGCATTACTATAAGTGAGGCGTCTATCGATTCTACAGTGGTACGAGGTAACGATTTTCATGTAGAATTTATGATTAATGCAGTAAATGGCATCCATAATATTACAGTTGATTTTCATGCTCATGGCGTTACTGTAGGTGAAGGTGAAGTAGAATGGGATTATGAAGAAGAGTTTTTAGATGGTTACCATGAAGAAACTGAAATAGAATTCCATGAGCATTTTGATGTTCCTGCTACAGCACCAGCTGGAGAATATCATTTAAGCTTTGTTGTTGAAGATGAAGAAGGGAACACAAAAACATACGAATCTCATATAGATATTACAGTAGAATAAATACAATTATTCCGCATAGCAGCTCATGGTGCTATGCGGTTTTTAAAACCAATAAAATGAAATTTATATCAAAATATAATTACCTAAGCATATTGTTTGTTTTAATATTAGCATCCTGCTCCGTAGATGATAGTGCAAATAAAGATGAAGAAAAACCAACAATAAGTATTAATTACACCGAAGGGTTTCCACAGGCCTGCACAGAACTTGTAAAAGGCGAAACCTATACGTTTAAAGCAATGGTTACCGATAATTTAGCCTTGGCTGCTTATAGTTTGGATATTCATCATAATTTTGACCACCATACGCACGACGATCAAGAAGAAACTTGCGATTTGGGAGATGTGAAAGCAGCAGTTAATCCATTTATCTACGTCGAAAATTTTACTATAGAAGAAGGTTTAACTTCTTATGAAATAAATATTAGTTTAACCATCCCTGATGATATTGATACAGGCGATTATCACTGCGCTTACTCGGTAACAGATTTAACAGGTTGGCAAGCTAGAACGTCTATAGATATTAAAATTATTGAATAAGTGATAATACATACTCGTAAGTTACTCCAAAAATAACAGCTAAACCGAAGCTTAACAGAGTTCCTATTAAGATGTATTCGGTAAGCTTACGGTCTTTAGCTTTAGATAAATCGCTAAAACGCAACACCGATTTTGCTGCAATTATAAAACCAATACCCTCCCAATGTTGTGTTATAATTAATGCAAATACAAACAAACGCTCAAGAATACCAATAAAAGCACCAGCATTTTCTAAAGATAGATTACTGTTGTTTTCTTTAAAATACCACTTAGAAATTACAGTTTTCATAATGATAGATGAAACCACGGTAACACCTAAAAGTGCAGTAATAAATAATAAGAATTTAGGATTGTAAAGTGAGTTTATGTTTAGCTCGTAAGGTTGATAAATACTAACAACAATAGCTATCACTATTAAATGTGCTAATTGATCTAAACCAAATAACAGGCGTCCGTTAGATTTTGTTTTCAGCCTTAGCTTAATAAGATCTATAATGTAGTGAGATAATATAATTGACACAAACGCCAGCCAATACTCAAAGTTAAATTGAAGCACCACAAGTAAAGCTGCAAAATGTACTAAAATATGATAATATAGATATTTAGACTTATGCTTTTTAGATTCTTTATGTGTAACCCATTTTTGAGGTTGTAATAGAAAATCACCTATGAAATGAGCAAGTATGAGTTTTATAAAAAGTATAATCATAGTGTTTTTACTTGTGCGTTATAGTAGTTTAATAGTTTAGAAATTTCGTCAAAACCACCACGTTTAAGGCCTTTACTAATATTACTTTGTGTGGTTTCAAAATGGTTGGCAAGCTCTACTTGAGTAAGTTCTGGGTTTTCTAGAGCCGTTTTTATAAGTTTTGCTGAGGTTGTAGTCCAGCTGTTTATAGTCAGTAAAGCCAATTCGAACATAATATTGGTTTGTAAATCAAACTGTTTAAAAGGCGATTTAATGGCTAGAGTTGTTTTCTTTAAATCATCAAAACATTCTCCAGAATTTATAAAAGCGGTGCCGTTAGATTCTGTTATTTTGTCCGATGTATAGGTTTTTTCGCCAATACCTATGGCAATTCTAACATCAATATTTTTGAATTGTTTAATACTCGATTTTATTAAAACGGCTGCTTTTAAAGCGTCTTCTGGAGCTGTTTCTAATTGAAAGCTATCTCCTCTAAAAACATCCCATTGCTTGGGTTGACGGCCATATTGGTTTAAAACCTCCTTAAGAGCATCTAACCATTTTTTTGGTTCGCTCGATTTCGAGTTAATAATATCTCCGGTTATTATGCTAGTCATTTTATTATGGGCTTCTTCATCAAATGTATTACTTTTCTTGTTTACTTCAAAATATATTCCTTTAAAATAGAATATTTGATTTTATTCCTTAATATGGTAATATTTGTATTTATGCTTGTTTAAGGTTATAATGGGATGTATATCGTAATTAACTACTATTTCTCTGCTTTAATTCTAAAAGCGAGGAAAATTAAAAATTCAAACTAATATCTTTGCATAAAAATT
Source organism: Algibacter lectus (assembly GCF_900112395.1). Classification (GTDB taxonomy): domain Bacteria; phylum Bacteroidota; class Bacteroidia; order Flavobacteriales; family Flavobacteriaceae; genus Algibacter; species Algibacter lectus. Next base: position 439,624 of record NZ_FOLN01000002.1, on the reverse strand, counting down.
TAATATGGGTATGAAGTTATTTAAAGAATTTAAAGAGTTTGCCGTAAAAGGTAACATGATGGACATGGCAGTCGGTATTATAATTGGTGCTGCTTTTAACAAGGTAATCGATGTTTTAGCGAAAAAAGTAATTTTGCCTCCATTAACTTTATTAACTAGCGGTGTTAACTTTAAAGATCAGCGCCTTATCCTTAAAGATGCTGTTCTTAATGCTTCAGGAGAAATTTTAACCGATGAGGTTGCTATTGGTTATGGCGCGTTAGGTGAAGCTTTAATCGATTTTTTAATTATTGGTTTTACTATCTTTATCGTGGTGAAGTTTATGAATAGATTAAGAAATAAAGCACAAGACTCTGAAGATAAAACGGTTACAACACCTAAAGATATTGAATTATTAGCACGCCTTACCGATTTAATGGAAGAGCAAAATAAATTACTGAAATCTAAGTAGCATCATGGGAAAAACAGGGCGTGATAAAAACACGAAAAACAAAGCAAAGCATTCTAGGTTAATGGATCAAAAGAAGAATAAGAAAAAAGCCGAAATTGCTTTAAGAAAAGAGCGATTAAAGGAAATTATAAAACGTTCGAAAGAGGAGAAAAGTTAGTTTTAACTCTGCTCACTTTCAAACATATATTCACTACGTTCGTTATATTTTACATTTTCTTTTATAAGAATATCGATAGGTAAAAATGTTTTAGAATTTGGTGCTTTATTTTGAACCAAATAATCGGTTAATATACGCACAGCTTCATAGCCTTGATCGAATGGCTTTTGCGATATTAAAAAAGACACTGAGTCGTTTAATAAGCATTCTATATTTTGTGGTGTATTATCAAAACCAATCAGTTTAATGTTTTCTAAAGTTTTATTTTCAATACAATCTACAATAATATAAATCCTACTCGAAGGCACAAAAATGCCTTTAATTTCAGGGTTTTCAATTAAATAACTGTTTATTTTTTCTTTAGTTTCTACCGTGTTATCTAAGCTTTCCAACTTTAATGTTTGGCTTTTAGAGCTCACATTGTTTTTTAAAAAATAATCATTAAAGCCTTTTATTCGGTTCGATACCGCGTTGTTTTTTAATATGTTATGTCGTGCCTGTAGAATTAAAAAAGTTTCAGCATTCGGACTACTAAAATGCATTAATTTTCCAGCAATATATCCAGCATTGTATGAGTCTTGACCAACAAAAGCCATGTTTTTAAAGCCATCAATATCAATGTTTAAAAATAAATAAGGAATGTTTTTATCTTCCAAAAGTGCTACTATCTTTTTGGTTTCTTTCGAAAAGTTTGGCACCATAATTACTGCCGTAGGTTCCGATTCTAATAAAGTTTTAAAAGTTTCGAAATAGGAGTGTGCATCGTATTGGTTAAAGGTGAAATTGTTAACCTGAATACCAAACGTTTTTAAATCATCGGCTGCTTTTAAAACACCCATATGTGGCGATTTCCAAAATAAATCGTCAGCATTATGTTTAGGCATTAACGTTGCAATAGTGTGCTTATTTTTCATGGCAAGCGCACTCGCAATAGGATTTACACTAAAGTTATGCCGATCTAGAATTTCTCTAATCTTTAATTCTGTTTTTTTAGACACACCACCGCGATTGTGGATAACGCGATCTACGGTACCTTCAGAAACTTGGGCTTCTTTTGCTATATCTTTTATTGTAATCATCTTAAATAGGTCACGTTTAACTTTATACGAAGCAATTAGAAACTGAAATGTATAACTTTAATTTCAAGCAATTTAGTTAATATTTTTTATTTTTTGTGTGCGCACACTATTTTTTTTCGTTACATTTGTGTGTGCGTACACGAAAACGCAAAATTAAAGAAAAATTCAACTATCAAAACTATGAGTAAAGTAATTGTTTTAACAGGAGCAGGAGGCGTTATTTGTGGCGCATTAGCCAAAGCATTAGCAAAAGAAGGTCATAAAATTGCCGTTCTAGATTTGCGTAAAGAAGCCGCAGATATTATTGCAAACGAAATTAATGCCGCTGGCGGTGTAGCAATTGGTGTTGCTGCCAATGTTTTAGAAAAAGAATCGTTGCAAGAAGCTAAAGATATTGTGAATGCTAAATTAGGTGCTTGCGATATTTTGATAAACGGAGCAGGAGGGAATCACCCATTAGGAACAACTTCTAATCCTCATTTTGCTGAAGCAGATTTAGAAAATAAAGCAGAAGGTTTTAAAACCTTTTTCGATTTAGATCCTACAGGTATTAAGTTTGTATTCGATTTAAACTTTTTAGGGACTTTATTACCAACTCAAGTTTTTGCTAAAGATATGGTAGGTAAAAAAGGGTGTAGTATTTTAAATATTTCATCTATGAATGCTTTTACACCTTTAACTAAAATACCTGCATATAGTGGTGCAAAAGCTGCTGTATCAAACTTTACACAATGGTTAGCGGTACACTTTTCTAAAGTTGGAATTCGTGTAAATGCATTAGCACCAGGTTTCTTTTTAACCGATCAAAATAGAAGTTTACTTACCGAAAGCGATGGTAGTTTAACAGCACGTGGTAATCAAATTATAGAGCAAACACCAATGGGTAAATTTGGTGAACCAGAAGATTTAGTAGGTACAACTTTATGGTTATGTGGCGAAGGCGCATCATTTGTAACAGGTGTAGTAATCCCTATTGATGGTGGTTTTAGCGCTTATAGTGGTGTTTAAATAAATCAAATTCTGCAAGGTGTTAATCTTGTAAGTTTATAATAAAATATTAAAAATTATGGAACAAACATGGCGTTGGTACGGGCCGAATGATCCCGTATCGTTATCCGATATAAAGCAAGCAGGAGCAACAGGTATTGTTTCTGCATTACACCATATTCCTAACGGACAAGTGTGGACTGTAGAAGAAATTCAAAAAAGAAAAGATACTATTGAAAATACGGGTCTTACTTGGAGTGTTGTAGAAAGTGTACCTGTTCACGAAACTATTAAAACACGTTCAGGAAATTTTCAAGAGTATATTGAAAATTATAAAACCAGCATTAAGAATTTAGCAGTTTGTGGTATCCATATTGTATGTTATAATTTTATGCCTGTTTTAGATTGGACACGTACCGATTTAGGATTTGAAGTTGAAGATGGTTCTAAAGCCCTTCGATTTGATGTGGTTGCTTTTGCTGCTTTCGAGCTGTTTTTATTAAAACGTCCGGGTGCAGAAAACGATTACTCTTCAGAATTACAAGCCGAAGCTAAAGTTTACGCCGAAAACCTTTCCGAAGAAGATAAAACGCAATTAATTAATAATATTATTGCAGGCTTACCAGGAGCAGAAGAAGGGTATACTTTAGAGCAGTTTCAAACGATATTAGATACTTATGCTGATATTGATGCGCAAAAATTAAGAGAAAACTTAGCCGCATTTTTAAAAGAAATTATTCCTGTAGCTTCACAAAATGAGGTGTTAATGTGTATTCATCCAGACGATCCACCTTACGCTATTTTAGGCTTGCCTAGAGTTGTGAGTACAGAGGAAGATTATGCTTATTTATTTGCGCAAGTACCAGATCGATCTAACGGAATTACATTCTGTACGGGTTCTTTAGGGGTTCGAGCAGATAATGATTTGGTTCAAATATTCGAGCGTTTTGCCGATCGTGTACACTTTTTACACTTTAGAAGTACGCAACGTGATGAAAAAGGAAACTTTTACGAGGCCAACCACTTAGAAGGTGATGTTGATATGTATAGCGTAATGAAAGCGGTTGTTTTAGAAGAAAGAAGACGTATAGCTGCAGGTATGAAAGATGCTTTAATTCCTGTGCGTCCTGATCATGGACATCAAATGTTAGATGATTTACATAAGAAAACAAACCCAGGTTATTCTGGAATTGGAAGATTGCGTGGTTTAGCAGAGTTAAGAGGACTGGAGTTTGGAATTTCGAAAAGCATATAATTATGAGTACTATAAATTCAAAAAACTTTATAACTGATAATTTCTTGTTGCAGTCTGATATAGCTGAAACATTGTACCATCAGTACGCTAAAGATTTACCAATTATAGATTATCATAACCATTTATCGGCTAAGCAAATTGCCGATAATAAACCGGTTAAAAACATAACGGAGGTTTGGTTAAAAGGCGATCACTATAAATGGCGCGGCATGCGTGCTAATGGTATTGAAGAGTTTAATATTACCGGTGCGGCATCGCTAAAAGATAAGTTTTTAAGCTGGGCAGAAACAGTGCCTTATACTTTAAGAAACCCTTTGTTTCACTGGACTCAGCTGGAATTAAAACGTTATTTTGATATCGATGATATTCTACAACCAAGTACAGCTGATGCTATTTATGAGAAAGCGAATAGTATTTTAGAGCATAAAACACCTGCACAACTTTTAGAAGATATGAAGGTGGAAGTAGTTTGTACTACGGACGATCCTGCTGATGATTTAATGGATCATAAAAAAATTGCAGAAGGTGATTTTTATACCAAAGTATTACCAACGTTTAGATCGGATAATTTATTTTGGATAGGAAAGCCAAGTTTTTCTAAATATTTAATTCGTTTAGGAGATGCTTCAGGAATTACTATTAATTCTTTTGATGCTTTTTTAAAAGCGATAGATCAGCGTATTGCTTATTTTGATAGTTTAGGCTGTAAATTATCAGATTTTGGACTAGGAGAACATCTCGATATTGTAGATTTTACTGAAGAAGATGTTGCTTTAATTTTCGATAAAAAATTAAAAGGAGAAATACTTTCAACTTCAGAAATCACAACTTATCGTTCATTTTTATTTCTGTATTTAGGAAAAAAATATCACGAATTCGATTGGGCACAGCAATATCATTTAGGATCACTTAGAAATAATAATACTAGGCTAGAGGCAGAAATTGGTCTAGATGCTGGTTGCGATTCTATTGGAGATTTTCCGGTAGCAGAATTTATGTCTAAATTGTTTAAAGCTTTAGAATCTACCAATCAATTAGCAAAAACCATCACTTATAATTTAAATCCATCGCAAAACGAAGTATTCGCTACCATGATGGGGAATTTTCAAAGTGCTGATACGCCAGGTAAAATGCAATGGGGCTCTGGTTGGTGGTTTTTAGATCAAAAAGACGGCATGGAAAAACAATTAAATACGCTGTCTAATATGGGCTTATTAAGTCGCTTTATTGGTATGCTAACCGATAGCCGTAGCTTTTTATCATTCCCTAGGCATGAGTATTTTAGACGTATTTTATGTAACCTTATGGCAGAAGATGTTAAAAATGGACTTGTTCCAAATGATTTAGAATTTATAGGAAAAATAATTCAAAACATTTGCTATTTTAATGCTGTGAAATATTTTAAATTCAACGACTAGACCAAACACTAAACTAAACTAAATAAGAATGATGAATAGAATATTATGTGCCTTTTTAATTTTGTTCGTTATGCAGAGTTGCAAAAAAGACGACGATATTAAAATGATGTATTTGGCACATACATTACCGCAAACACATCCCGTTCACAAAGGGATTTTAGAATTTCAAAAGGCATTAAACGCGAAATCTGGCGGAAAAATACAAATTAAAATTTTTCCTGATGGCCAATTAGGTTCCGAGCGTGAAGCTTTAGAATTACTTCAAATAGGGAGTGTTGCAGTTACAAAAGTAAGTGCAGCCACCTTATCTAACTTTGTTCCAGAATATCATATTTTAGGTATTCCATATTTATTTAAAGATAAACAACATCAATACGATGTTTTAGAAGGCGAAGTAGGGAAATCTATTTTAGAAAAAGGAAGTAAATTTTGGCTACGTGGCTTGTGTTATTATGATGCTGGTAGCCGTAGTTTTTATACATCGAATAAAGCGATACGTAAGCCAGAAGATTTAAAAGGCCTTAAAATTAGGGTGATGAACAACCAAATGGCTATTAATATGGTAGAGGCTCTTGGAGGTTCGCCAACACCGATGGCTTATGGCGAATTATACACTGCTATACAACAAGGTGTGGTAGATGGCGCGGAGAATAATCCGCCATCATTTGTATCTTCAAATCATTACGAAGTAAGTAAATATTATACTTTAGATCAGCACTCCTCAGTGCCTGATGTGTTGTTAATTGGAACCAAATTTTGGGAGAAATTAACTGCTGAAGAAAAACAATGGGTTCAAGAAGCGGCCGATGAATCATCGCAAGCCGAAAAAGTGTTTTGGCAGAATTCAGTTGAAGAATCTATGGAGACAGCAAGAAAAGCTGGTGTAGAAATTATAATTCCGGATAAATCATTGTTTCAAGAGCAATCTAAATCTGTATTAGAGGCTTTTGTGAAAGATCATCCAGAAATGAGCGAAATCATCAATAAAATCAAAAATCAATAAGTATGAAAAAAGCAGATATTCTTTTTGAAAAAGTATGTCGGATTATGGAAATTATTTTAGTCTTCATATTCGGATTATTGGTTATTGATGTTTTAAGTCAGGTGTTCTCTAGATATGTATTAAATACATCTTTTGCATTTACCGAAGAGTTAGCGCGTTTCTCATTAATATGGTTGTCTATACTTGGTGCAGCTTACTTAAGCGGAAAAAGAGAGCACTTATCTATGGACTTTTTATATCAAAAATTTTCGAGTAAAACCAAGAAAAAAGCACTCATATTTATCGAAATATGTATTTTATTATTTGCATTGGTCGTTATGGTAATTGGTGGTTTTAATTTAGTTTATACCACATTACATTTAGGGCAATTGTCTGGTACATTGCGTATTCCTTTAGGATACATTTATGCTATTTTACCAATAAGTGGCCTTTTTATTATGTGTTTTTCTGTATACCATTTAGGAAAAATTAATGCTAACGAAATAACCGAATAATTATGAGTATTGAAGTAATAAGTATCATCGTTTTATTTGTAAGTTTCTTTACATTATTGATGTTAAGAGTACCAGTAGCTTATAGTATTGGTATCTCCACAACTATAAGTTTATTGTTGAATATTGACAAATTACCAGGTCTAACAACCATTGCGCAACGAATGACGACCGGTATTGATAGTTTTGCACTTTTGGCCATTCCGTTTTTTGTATTGGCAGGTGAAATTATGAAGCAAGGAGGTATAGCCAATAGGTTAATAAATTTCGCCAAATCTTTAGTAGCAAGTTTACCAGGAGGATTAGCTTATGTTAATGTATTAGCTTCTATGTTATTTGGTGCTATTTCTGGATCTGCTATTGCAGCAACTTCTGCCATTGGTAGTATCATGACCGATAGAATGGAAGAAGAAGGTTATCCAAGAGAATTTAGTGCATCGGTAAATATTACCTCTGCAACTACCGGATTGTTAATTCCCCCAAGTAATATTTTAATTGTATATGCCCTAGCAAGTGGTGGTACAGCATCTGTAGCAGCGCTATTTATTGCAGGTTATTTACCAGGTATTTTATTAGGTGTTGCTATCATGGGGTACATTGCTTTTGTGGCTATTACACGTAAGTTTTCTAAAGGAGATCGTGCACCAATATCTTTAATTTGGAAGTATTTTAGAAAAGCATTTTTTAGCTTATTATTATTAGTAATTGTAGTTGGTGGTATTGTTGCTGGTATTTTTACAGCAACCGAAGCTTCTGCTATTGCTGTGCTTTATGCTGGTGTTTTAGCATTAGTTTATGGCGATGTGAAACCTAAAGATTTTCCTTCTATTTTATTAACGAGTGCAAAAACTACAGCAGTAGTGATGTTTTTAATTTGTACGTCTATGGCGATGTCTTGGTTATTTTCTTTTGAAGGTATTCCGGAACTTATTAGTAGCTTTTTATTAGAACAGTTTAGTAATAAAATAGTTATATTTTTAGTGATTAACTTGGTACTTTTAATTATTGGAACTTTTATGGACATGACGCCAGCGGTTTTAATTTTTACACCAATATTTTTACCTGTAGTAGTTGCCCTAGGAATGGACCCTGTGCATTTCGGAATTGTTTTAGTACTTAACCTTTGTATTGGTTTGTGTACACCACCCGTTGGAACCATTCTCTTCGTAGGTAGTGGAGTCGCCAATGTTTCGGTATCGCAAGTAATAAAACCATTAATTCCATTTTTAGTAATTATGGTTGTTGTACTACTTTTAATTACTTATATCCCTGCAATTTCAATGTATTTACCACGACTTTTAGGGTTGTAACCGTAAATATTAAATTATAATTTTAAGGTTGAATTTTTAGAAAGCTCACAATTTTATCGAGGCTCTAAAAATTCAACCTTATTTACTTTAACACATTTTGAACCTTCAATTTGAGACTTAGCAAAAGTTTCAAATTTATAAGTCCCTTTGTTTGACTTTTATGTTAAAACCTTAAGTAAACCGGTGGATTATTGTAATTTTACTAAACAAAATAAGACAAATAACAAGTATTCGAAATAGAACATTTATAATACCAATAATTTTGATTTACATTTAAAATATAGGTACAACCTGAAATTAGATTATTATGTTTCTTTCATAGTTATTTTTACTGCAATTTATATGGATAAACCATTCGAAATAAAAATTAACGAGGACTCTCGTGTACCAAAATATAAGCAAATAGTAGATTCTATTGTAAACGATATTTCGAGAGGCAAACTATTGGTTGGTGAAAAAATACCATCTATAAATGAGTTGAGTGAATCTTGCTATTTATCTAGAGATACCGTAGAAAAAGCATACCGACAACTCAAGGAACAGAAAGCTATCGTATCAGTTAAAGGAAAAGGTTTTTATACAGCGAAAACAGATTTAATTTCTAAGGTTAATGTGTTTTTCATGATTAACAAGCTGAGTAATTACAAAATGATGATTTATAATTCGTTTGTAAAAAGCTTAGGAAGCGATGCCCTTGTTACACTATCTGTTTATCACTGCGAAGAATCTATTTTTATTAAAACCTTAGAGAAAAATTTAGGCGCCTTTGATTATTATGTAATCATGCCACATTTTAAATCTCAAGATTCTAAGCATATTAGTACAACTACGCCTGTTAAATTGGCTATAGATAAAGTCCCTAAAGATAAATTAGTTATTCTAGATAATAGTAAAATTGATATCGCTGGTAATTTTGCAGCCGTTTATCAAGATTTTAAGGAAGATATTTATGAAGCGCTACAAGAAGGTTTAGAGAGACTTAAAAACTATGACAAGCTTGTTTTGGTATATCCCGATAAGTTGGTGTATCCATATCCAAAACGTATTGTGCATGGCTTTCAGAAATTTTGCGCGGAGTTTAATTTTGAATTTGAAGTTTTAGATCAAATTTATGATCATATGGATCTTGACAGCAAAGATGCTTTTATTATTATTGAAGAAAACGATTTGGTAAACTTAGTACGCCAAGTGCGTAAAAAGAATTTGGTTTTAGGAACAGATATTGGTATTATTTCATACAACGATACACCTTTAAAAGATCTTTTAGGAATTAACGTAGTTAGTACAGATTTTCAAGCTATGGGTGACCAAGCGGCTTATTTGGTTTTAAATAATAAAAAAAATCAAGTAAAAAATGTCTTTAATTATATTGAAAGAAATTCCATTTAAATCACCAGACTTTTTTAACAAAAAAACGCCTGAATTTATTTTCAGACGTTTCTAATTCTTATACTATAAAATCTTATTGTCTAGATGATATAGGGTTTTCACGTACATATGTTTTCCCTTCAAAAGAGATGTGGTAATCGCTTTCAAAAAATCGACTTGGTAAATAATAATCGGTTGTTATAATTTGTGCACCAGATTTTTTTGCATCTTCAAAATGTTTATAATCGTTTGCTCTCGCTTCTTTTGTTCCGGCATCGGCACGTGTTCTAATAATATACCCTTTAGATACTAAACCAGATATGGTTTCATTCTCTGGGTTATTTATGATTAAAGTTGCAGCTTCTGGAGTTCCTGGTTCTGCATTTACAAACAAAACACGCTCTTTTAGTGACGGATGGTTTTTAATATATAAAGCGCGCTTAGCTTTTGCATCATCTAAAATAAAAAGAAACTTTCCACGCGAAGCTTTTAGAGTAGGCCAGTTATTATTAAAAACAGCTTCTTCTAAGGTAGCATGTTCACCTCTAACATCGTCCGGAGTTATAAGTTTATCTCTTCCAAGACCAGCTATTAAAGCATCATCCAATTTTTCAAAACCAGCTTCCGTAAAGGCTTCAGGTGTAGTTCCAAATCTATTAGTATCTCCATCTTTGGCTTCTAAAGTTATAAATACAGGTTCGTGCGTTGGGTTGGCGTCAGACCAAGATTTTATCGCCATTAAACACGCTTCTAAAGTATTGTAATGCGATCTAAAATCGATATCTGGCATGTGCAAAACTTTAAAACCTGGTTTTATCATATCTTTATTAGGGTCAAAATCTTCTTGCGCCTCGGCAAATTGTAAACCTTTAGGATTTGCAAATTTCCCGCCTTCTGTATCAAGGTAAACATCTATTTCTAAATTTCGTAAGCCTAAATCTAACTGTTCTGGTATTGAGATATGATCGTATTGTAGAGATTTCATCTTATCACTTTGTGATTCTAAAAAGGTATACAATTTATCTTCAATAGCCTTTTTATAACTGTTGTGAGAACCTATAACTTGTATTTGATTAATATGTAAGGCATCGTTTTGCGCAAACAAATTAAAACTAAAAAATAGAAGGAGTAAAGTGTTGTAATGTTTCATAAAATAAGTTGGGTTTTTTAGAGGCACAAAAGTAGACTGTTAAGTTTAATGCTATGTTAATAAATTGAAAACAAAACATGAATATTTACTTTCATATTAATGTTTTGAAAGATGTTTAGTTGGTTGATTTTGTGTTTTTTAACGATTTAAGGTCGGAATTGTAAGTTATGGTTTATTTAATAATGAGATAACGATAAGGTAAATTAGAACAGCTTAATATTTTCTTTTTTTGCAATCTCTAAGAGCATAACAACATGCTAAAACATTAAACCTATAACTTAAAAAATTCGACTCTATGTAATAATTAAATAGCAACCCTAATTTACAAATTAAAAACCGTAGTTGCTGGAACAACTACGGCTAAATTATTAAGCATTGTAAAACCAATCACTTAAAAATGTACACTAAAAATAATTTTTTTACACTAAAAAACATAGCTTTTTTAGTTTTATCTATTCTCTTATACCAAACTGGGTACGCAAATAGTATGCCTAATAGAGATTTAAATTTCAAAAATGATACCTTTCAAACAACTATAAAGGGTATTGTTTTAGACGAATCTGGAGTACCATTACCTGGAGCTACCATTATTTTAAAAGGGACTTCAACAGGTGCTTCTACCGATTTTGATGGCGTATTTTCTATTAATGCCGCAATAGGGCAAACACTTCAGGTGTCTTTTGTAGGTTACGAATCTCAGTACGTTGATGTAACTTCTACAGATTTAAAAATTAACTTAAAGCCGTTAAACGCCATGTTAGATGAAGTTCTAATTGTAGGTTACGGTCAACAAACAAAAAAGGATTTAACAGGTGCAGTAACTCAGCTTTCTACTGGCGATTTTAAAAAGGGAGTTAATGTATCACCCGATAATTTAATTCAAGGTAAAGTAGCAGGTGTACGCGTTGTGCAATCTAGTGGCGAGCCTGGTGCAGGTGTTAATGTTTCCATTCGTGGTGTAGGGTCTATCCGTAGTGGTAGTTCGCCATTATTTGTGGTAGATGGTATACCGCTAAGTAACGAAAACGTTAGTGCTGCCAGCCCAAATGTTGGTTTGGGTAGTTCTAGCGCTAAAAACCCGTTAAACTTTTTAAATACTAGCGATATTGCTTCTATTACAGTTTTAAAAGATGCATCTGCAGCAGCTATTTATGGCGCTAGAGGTTCTAACGGTGTTGTAATTATCACTACTAAAAAAGGAAAAACTGGAGAAGCGTCTATTACCGTAGATTCTTATTTAAGTATCGCTTCTGTGATTAAAAAAACAGATGTTTTATCGGCTAGTGAATACAGAAACGCTATTACAGATGTAGCTTACGATCATGGTGGGTCTACCGATTGGCAAGACGAGTTATTGCGCAGTGCTGTTACGCATAACAACAACTTCTCGTTTGCTAAAAAGACGGACAGCGGAAACTATTATACCTCTTTATCTTTTATGGATCAGGAAGGTATTGTTGAAACGAGTGGTTTTAAAAGAACAACAGCACGTTTAAATGCTGAAGAGTCATTTTTAGACAACAAACGTTTAAAAGTTAAAGTGAATTTAACGGCCAGTCAAATTAACGAAACAGGAGTTCCAAATGGAGCAGATGCTGGATCGGATGGGCAATTAATTATTCATGCATTAATGGCAAACCCAACACAACCTGTTTTTACTGAAGATGGCGATTTTACCAATTTCAACTTAAACCAGAATTATAACCCAATGTATTTGTTGGATATTTATGATGACCATACGCAAACGCTACGTGTTTTAGGAAATCTAGAAACAACATTCAGAATTATAGATGGTTTAGAATACAAGTTTAATTATGGTATAGATCGTTCGGTTTCCGAAAGAAATTCTACTATTTATCCAAATGCTACCGATAGAACGCCAGATGGTGCTTATGTTCAGAATAATTTAGAGTCTGAAAGTGTTTTAATGGAACATTATTTAACCTACCGATTTGGTTTAAACAAAAGTAAGTTTGAAGTTTTAGGAGGGTTCTCTTATCAAGAATTCGATTTCTCTGGAACTACATTTTCTTTAATAGGTATAGATGAAAAAGGTACAGGCGTAGCTCCAGAATACGATCCTGGTTATTCTGGCGAGCAATCTGGAGTTAGCGGATATGCGCAAAGAAATGAGTTGCAATCTTATTTTGGAAGATTAAACTATAATTTTGATGATAAATATTTACTTACAGCTTCTTTAAGAGCCGATGGCTCTACACGTTTTGGAGAAAATAATAAATACGGTTATTTCCCATCGTTTGCTTTAGGTTGGAATTTAGATAACGAAAACTTTATTAGTGAAATAGACGATATCGATCAATTAAAATTCAGAATGAGTTGGGGAGAAACTGGTAACCAAGAAGTTCAGAATAAAATTACTCAAGCGAGTTATTCGCAATCGGCTTCAGGTGGATATTACTTGTATGACGATTACAATTTAATAAACGGAATTGTTGTAAATCGTACGGCAAATCCAGATTTGAAATGGGAAGTGGTAACACAACTTAACGTTGGTATAGATTTTAGTTTATGGAACAACAAGCTTTACGGATCTTTAGATTATTACAATAAAACGACAACCGATGCTATTTTAAATATTTCTTCGGAACCATTAAGTCCTACTACAACGGTTTGGAAAAACATCGATGGAAAAATTGTAAACAAAGGTTTTGAGTTTGCTTTAGGTAGTAAAATTATTAATACCGAAGATTTTTCATGGAGTGTAGATGTCAACGGTGCAACTTTAGATAATGAAATACAAAATCTACCAGTATCAGAATTATACTCAGGGAGTGTTGCAGGTCCTGGATTATCTGGGGTTTTTGCCAATATCTATAAAAGCGGATACGAGGCTGGTTCTTTCTTTATGCTGAAACATTTAGGTTTTGATGCTGATGGAAACGATATTTTTGAAGATTTTAATGATGATAGCGTTATTAATACTGAAGATCGTCAAATATTTGAAGGCGCACTTCCAAATTTCACCTTTGGTTTAAATACAAACTTAAGCTACAAACGATGGGATTTAAGTCTTGCTTTTATTGGGCAAACAGGAGGTTTATTGGTTAATAATACCAACTTGGCATTAAACATCAACAATATTGTTTCAGATAGAAATGTATTGTCTCAGTTTTATAACGATGGTGCAAGTTTTACAAACCAACCACAATTGTCTACACTATACTTAGAAAAATCAGATTTCATTCGTTTAAACAATGCAAGACTTGGTTATTCTATAGATACCGATGCGCTTAATATTACGTGGTTACAAGGTTTAAACCTATACGTTAGCGGACAAAATATTTTCACAATCACTAATTATTCAGGATTCGATCCGTTGGTTAATAGTCCGCGTGCTTCTGGAGGAAATCAATCTATTGGTATAGATTACACTACTTATCCTTCCTCAAGATCATTTTTACTTGGTGCAACTTTAAAATTATAATTTATGAAAATTTCAAATAAAATATCAAAAATAGCTTCCGTATTCATGGTTGGTGCACTCGTTTTTAGTTGTACAGATTTGAATGAAGAAGTGATAGACGAAGTTATTGGTGGAGAAAGCTCTAACCCAGAAAGCGCCATGGCTGCGGCTTACGGTCAATTAGCAAATAGAACCTTTACCGATCACGGTAATGTATTTGGTTTGCAAGAATATCCAACCGATGAGTGTATGCTGCCAACCCGCGGAAGTGACTGGGGCGATGGTGGAAAATGGCGTGCATTAACCGAGTTTACTTGGGGAACAAACAATGCTGCAGTTGCCGGTACTTGGAATAATTTAACGAGCGGAATCACTAAAACCTTAACGGCAATTGAGTCTTTAGAGCAAAATCCAGATTATGCAAATTACGATTTGTTTTTAGCAGAAGCTCAAGGTTTATTGGCTTTATATGTTTACAATACGTTAGATTTATTTAACCAAGCGCCATACAGAGACCCGTTTACAGCGGGTGCGCCTTTAGAAATTCTTCAAGGAGAAACTGAAATCGATAACCTTATTGCCGATGTAGAAAGTATTATACCAAACCTTGTTAATTTAGGTGAACAACAAACCTATAATGGGCGTTTTACAAAACAGGCGGCTTATGCATTACTGGCAGATATGTACTTAAATAGAGCTGTTTTTAAAGATCGTTATAATGCCAGTTCTAGTTTTAATTTTACGGAACCTGCTGTAGATAATAATGGTAGCGATATGGATAAAGTTATTTATTACACATCATTATTAATTGATGGTAGCTTTAGTTTAGAGAGCAACTATTTCAAGAATTTTGATATAGATAATGGCAGCGGTTCTGAAATTATTTTTGCCATTGTTCAAGAAAATGATAACATTAGAAGTAGTGATAACGATTTTGCATACATGTCTACAGGGCGTGCACAAAAGCAAACACCAGATAATCGTGGTACAAACGGATCTTGCGTAGAACCTGAGTTTTACTACACTTGGGATGGAAATCATGATGATCCTCGTTTTCACCGTTACTACCAATATAGTGATGGTACTTGGTTTATGAACGATGGAACCACAGGGAGTGTACCTGCTGAAGATAGCAGAACAGATACCGGAAAGTTACTTGTACATTTTAACCGTGGTTTACAAGTAGGGCAGCAGTATGGCCCAACTTTAGACGGAAAAGGTGGTTTTAATATGACAGTTGATGGACGTATTGAAATCAGTAAATTGTACATGGAAAAAAACACGACAACACCAATGGATTACACTCCAGATTTAGATTTTAGTAACCCTGTAGAAGCTGTGTTTTCTCAAGATCAAATTAATCGTGGTGTACGTAACTTTAAATGGGAATTCGACCCTAACTACGGTAACGGAAACTCTGCTGTAGATGTGCCATTATACCGTTTAGGAGGAATGTATTGTATGCGTGCAGAGGCTTATTTCCGTAACGGAGAAACAGCTTTAGCACTTGCCGATATCAATATGTTAAGAACAAGTAGAACGCGTGAAGCACTCTTCGGAAATGCGCCAGGTGTTGCTATTACTTCTTTAGATGAAACAACACTTTATAACGAAATTGGTTTTGAAATGTATTGGGAGATGTATCGTAGAAAACAAATGATACGTTTTGGAACTTTTGATAAACCTTATACAGCCAAACCAACTACGGAGCCGTATTTAAGAGTTTATGCTATTCCTCAGGCTACTATCGATGTAACCGCTGAAATTAGTCAAAATTTCGGGTATATCAATTAAGCATCAATTTTATAAATTGGTAATATGGAAAATCTCAGGCTTATGGTCTGAGATTTTTTTTTGAAGTAGTTTTTAAGAAGTTACCCGTTTAGTAATCAGGACCACCTTGTTATTGCCTAAGTCTGTAGTGAAAAATACGTAGAGATCGCCACCATCTTTAATATTAAATTTTTTTCTGATATTTTGTACCGTTTCCGGGAAATTTCTCGTGGTGATGTTCGCTTTATTTAAGCCTCTTTTTTTTATCTCTTTTTTGTTATACGGTAAAATGTCTTCAATCTTAAAAGTCCTTCCAGGGAAATCTATTAAAGTCGCATTGGTGTATAAATGCGAATGTTTATGAAGTTTAGAAACCTGTAATTGATTAGAAATAGAATTGAAAGCGCCAGATTTTAAAATAGCCGAATTCGGCTCGTAAAGATAGGTGAGTGGTAGGCTGTAATTAGAATCAGTCGTTTTTTCTTCATCTAAAATAAAACTAAAAAGGTCTTCTTTTTCCTTTTTAATATTGCATGTTTTAATACCGATATCTCCATTGAAATCAGCTTCTAAAATCCAAAGTAATTCTTTTACTTCGTTATTTACAGCTACAACATGTATGGTTTTTACATGCTTTAATTCGCCAATACCAACGGACAAATCGAGAAGCGGTGATGTTTTAATCATAATATTTTTACTTCTTTTAAAAAGTAAATCTAAATGCGTAGGTACATTAGGTAAGCAATCATTTAAAAAGAAAACTTTTCCTTTGCTATCATGTCGTCTAGAAGGGTCTATGTAAATCCAATCGAATTGAGAATCAAGGCTTTTTAAATACTCAATACCGTCAACAGTTTGTGTTTCTATGTTTTCAACACCTAATTGTTTGTAATTATGACTAACTATTTGAGATAATTTGGGGTTTATTTCGCAATGAGTAACCTTTTTAAAGTGTTTTGAGAAATAATAACAATCTACTCCAAAGCCACCGGTTAAGTCGATTATAGCATCGCCTTGTATTAAATTAGCTTTGTGTTTTGCTGTAACTTCAGAAGAGGTTTGCTCTATGTTTAATTTATTAGGAAAATAAATGTTTTCAGCATTAAACCAAGTAGCTAACTTTTTTTCGCTTCGTTTTTTTGCTTCAATTTGTTCGATAATTTCGTTGGTTTCAACAGCTTCAAAATTGGTGCCTTTTAATAAAACGGAGCTTATATCTGCCTTTAAATGAGCATAAATAAAATTTTGAATCTCAGTATGTAGTATAGAATTATTCAAAATGAATTTATAAACCTTTAGTTAGTTTTTTTACAATCTTGTTTTCAGCTAAAAACTCTTTTAAAATCACTTTAATAGCGGTGTAAGCAGGCACGGCTATTATTAAACCAATAATGCCAAAAAGAATACCTGTAATTAAAATCACCAAAAATATTTCTAACGGATGCGATTTTACACTCTTAGAAAATATTACGGGTTGGCTGCCAAAATTATCAATAAGTTGCCCAATCATGAACACAATAAATACCCAAAATGTTTTAGGTAAAATAACGTCGTTAAAGCTTTCGCCTAAGTTACTAGTCATGGTTAAAGTAAGCATTAATGCCGCGCCAATTAACGGACCAACATAAGGAATAAGGTTCAACAATGCACATAGAAAAGCGATAACAATAGGGTTTTCTACACCAATAATAAGTAAACCGATGGTGTAAATAATAAATAGAATTAGTATTTGAAAAATAAGCCCTACAAAATATCGGGATAGTAGATCTTTAATTTTAGTTGAAGAGTTTTTCCAGCGAGACTCTTTGTTAGCGGGAATAAATGTTAGAATGCCATTTTCAAATAAACGGCTATCTTTCAAGAAGAAAAATGAAATAAATAATACTGAAAATAAACCAATACTAAAACTTCCAAGTCCACTTAAAACCGAGTTTAAAAAGTTCGGAATCATAGCGAAATTAATTTTAGACAGTAGGTTAGAGTCTTTTAAAGATTGTTCTACATCAATTTTATGTAAATCAAAATACTTGAGGATTTCAATATATAAATTTTCGATATTTTCTTGTAATAAGTCAATATCTAAAAGCGATAAATTTTGACCTTGTTTTACTACCAACGGAATAAATAAGCCAACCAAACCTATAAATAAGCTTAACAAAACAAGCATAGTTACAATAACGGCAATGGTATTTTTAAACTTCAATCTACGTTCTAAAAACAGAACAATAGGTCGGCCAATTAATGAAATTACTGCTGCTATGGCCACGTAACCAATCACCGATTGTATTTGGTATAGAAAATATAAAATGAGTGCTATGCCTAAAATAATGCCAATAGCTTTGAGTATACCGTTTGAAATGGTGTTCGAATTCATCTTGTAAATATAATATTATTTACGTTGAAATTTTGAGAGCATTCATTTTTTTGAAAAAGGTATAAACAGTAATTTATTAAAGTTGCTTTGTAATTTCGTAAACGGCGATGTTTGTGGCTTGCACAACATTCATACTGCTATTTTGGCCAAACATATCAATATGAAATACTGCATCTGATAGATTTAAAATAGCTTCGGATACACCAAAGTTTTCATCACCAATAACTAAAACAATAGATTTTTCATTTGAAATTTTAGCGGTGTGAATCGGTTCACTTTTATCCGTTATTTCTAAAGAAATAATATGATGATTGTTTTCTTTTAATTCTTTTACAACCTCTAAAGCCGATGGACATATATCATAATTAACCACTTTTTCTGTTGCTCGTGATGTTTTTGATATTTTTCGTCCCAACTGAATGTTTTCACCACAAAGCACCAATTTTTCAATTCCAAAAGCATCTGCCATTCTAAATAAACTACCAATATTTGGTGCATTGGTAACATTATCGCATACCAAAGTGATTGGAAATGTACGTTTTTTGAAGTTGGTGGTGTAGTGGGTGAGTTGCAATTTTTTTGTTTGAATGGTTAGCGTGTAATTGAGAAATTCTCATGTGAAATTACGATATAACTAATTAGGACTAGCATACATATTAGGAATAATATAAACCCAATAAGTGTTCGTTTTATTTTTTTAGACAGTTTCTCATTTAAAGAATTGGATTTAAAAAAGGGTTCAACCAACTGAAAAACAAGATGAACTATAGTTTCCATAATTTAATTTAATGTTCAAAAGCATACTTTACAATATTAGCTCCCATTTTTAGAGCCTTTTCTCTAACATCTGCAGGATCGTTATGTATTTGTGGGTCTTCCCAACCATCGCCTAAATCACTTTCATAAGTAAATAGCAATATCAATCTATCTTTTTCAAATAAACCGAATGCTTGCGGGCGTTTGCCATCGTGCTCATGTATTTTTGGTAAACCTTTAGGGAAACTAAAAGCCGAATTAAAAACAGGGTGAGTGGCTGGCAATTCGATTAAATCTTTATTCGGAAATACTTTTTTAAGTTCCTTTATAATATAAGGCTGCATGCCATAGTTATCATCAATATGCAGGAAACCACCTGAAATTAAATAGTTACGTAAATTTTCGGAATCTGTTTCATTAAAAAACACATTACCATGTCCCGTCATGTGAATAAAAGGATATTGAAAAATATCAGGACTGCTCACTTCAACAGTTTCTACTTTAGGGTTTATTTTGGTATTAATATTTTCGTTACAAAATGTAATTAAGTTTGGTAAAGCCGTGGCATTCCCATACCAATCACCACCACCTTGATATTTTAAAATCGCCAAATCTTGTGCAGTACAAACCACCGAAAGCAGACAAAATAAAATGGAAGTAATGAATTTCATGATTTAAGTGTATTACATTTCATTAATAAACGCAACAGAATGACAAGCAACAATAGCAGCAGTTTCTGTGCGCAAACGTGTTTCTCCCAAAGTTACAGGAATAAATTTGTTTTGAAGTGCTAGATCTATTTCTTTAACCGAAAAATCACCTTCCGGACCAATTAAAATAGTGATATCTTGATTCGACTGGAGTTCGTTCTTTAACGATTTCTTATCGGTTTCTTCGCAATGTGCAATAAATAAATGTCCAGAAAAGTCTTGATTTACAAAGGTTTTAAAAGGTACTGCCTCTTTTAATTCTGGTAAATAGCAACTTAAAGATTGTTTTGCTGCCGATTGAATAATGCGTTCAAAACGTTCTGGCTTAATGATTTTACGTTCGCTATGGTCGCAAATAATAGGGGTAATACTATCGATACCAATTTCTGTGGCTTTTTCTAAAAACCACTCATAGCGGTCGTTCATTTTAGTAGGAGCGACCGCTAGGTGTAGGTTATAATTTTTTTTAGGTTGTAATGTTTTGGATACAATTTCTGCTGTGCATTTATTGATATTAGGTATCGATATTTGAGCAGAAAAGAGCCAACCTTTTCCATTTGTAATATGCAAAGTATCTCCAACTTGTTTACGAAGCACTTTTACAATATGCCTGCTTTCTTCTTTTTCAAAAGAAAATTGTGTTGTGTTTTCGTTTATGTCGGGATTATAGAATAGTTGCATTAGTTTTTTGCTTCAACAATTTTTAAAACTTCAATTTCTGCGATGTCTTTGGGTTCATGTGTTTTTAAAACTACATAATACCAGTTTTTTTCAGTCACATCCACTGTGAAAATATCATTTAAGTGATGTTCGCTACTTACAATTGCGCTTTCAAAATCTGGATGTACTTCTCCTGATAAAAACCAACCTAAGTCGCCTCCTTTATTGGCGTTTTCATCCATGGAGTATTGTTTAGATAAAAAATCAAATGGTGCTCCGTTATGGTATTTTGCAATAATTTTATCACGCAAGTTATTAATTTCATCTAGTTGGTATTTCGTGCCATCTAGATAAATATACGCAACTCTGTAATAGGTTTTCTTATTCTTTTTAACAACTTTATATACTGTTTTCTCGTATTCGTTTTCGTTAACCTTAGTACCTCCAAGGCGCATATCGAAAAGCTCTTTTGCTAAATTTGTTTTGTGTTTTTCCTCGTTAAAGGTAATAAGTTTGTTTTTTTTAGAGTTTTTCGACTCTAGAAATTGTTCAATTTGTTCTGGAGTTTCAACAAGTTCTAATTCTTTTTCGATTGATTTTTGTGCGTTCAAAAAAGATGAAAAGCCTATAAAGGCTGAAATAAATAAAAGTTTGGTCATAATATTTGGGGTATATTTTCAGAGCCAAATTTAAAGTTAATGTTTGTGATATGAAAATAGAGGCTATAAGTTATTAAGAATATGTTGTTAATTGCTTTAAATTGAGTGCGTTAATTTATATTTTTTTTGCTTTGACTACGTTGAATAGCAAGGTGATTATTGAAGTTGTGCGTTATTTTTCAGCTTTAGGCTGAATAAATAAAAGCCTAGCTATTCAATTTAGAACTGTAAAAAAGGATGAATCCATAGCCCGTTCCGAAGAAAACGAAGCATATGGAGCTTTTGAAAAACAAAAAAGCCACATAAATTATGCGGCTCTTTTTGAAAAAATATTATAATGAAATTTAGATTTTTAATCGTGCTGATGCTACTACATCTTGCTCGGCAAAATCTTCTTCTAAAAATTTTAAATAACCAACAATAGCAATCATAGCGGCATTATCTGTAGTGAATTCAAATTTTGGCACGTAGGTTGTCCAACCAAACTTTTGTTCACCATCTTTTAAAGCTTGCCTTATTCCCGAATTGGCCGAAACACCGCCACCAATGGCAATATGACTGATACCTGTTTCTTTAGTGGCAAGTTTTAATTTATCAATTAGAATACCAATAATAGTATATTGAATAGAGGCACAGATGTCGTTTAAGTTTTCTTCAATAAAGTTAGGATTGGCCTTAACTTCACGCTGAATAAAATAAAGCACAGCTGTTTTAAAACCAGAAAAACTAAAATTTAATCCATCTACTTTCGGTTTTGTGAATTTAAAAGCTTTAGGATTTCCTAGTTTGGCACGTTTATCAATTTCTGGACCTGCAGGATAACCTAGCCCTAAAATTTTTCCGCTCTTATCAAAGGCTTCACCTACGGCATCGTCAATAGTTTCGCCAATTACCGTCATATCAAAATAAGAATCTACACGCACAATTTGTGTATGTCCGCCCGAAATCGTCATGGCTAAAAACGGAAAAGGTGGTTTATCAAAACCTTCTTCATCTATAAAATGAGCCAAAATATGCGCTTGCATGTGGTTTACATCAATTAACGGAATATTTAATCCGTAGGCTAAAGATTTTGCAAACGATGTACCAACCAATAAACTACCCATTAATCCTGGGCCACGTGTAAAAGCAACAGCATGAAGTTGTTCTTTGGTAATATTTGCCTTTTTTAACGCTTGGTGAACTACAGGTACAATGTTTTGTTGATGCGCTCTAGACGCCAATTCTGGTACTACACCGCCAAATTCTTCATGTATTTTTTGGGTAGCGACAACATTACTTAAAATTTTACCGTTGTGTATTACGGAAGCCGCTGTATCATCGCAAGATGACTCAATTCCGAGTATATAAATATTTTGTTCCTTCATTAGTGAATATTAGGCACAATAATTGTTAATTTTGAATCCGAGTAACCGAATTAAGAAATTCTATTTGTTTGTGATTGCAAAAATAGTTTATTCTAAATAAAATTATAACGTTAAGGGTATCAAAAAATTTCTAAAAATATTATTGAAAATAGCAGGTATATTGCTATTGTTGTTCATCATTTTGGTGTTGGTTCTCTCTATTCCTGCCATACAAACAAGTTTAGGTAATTACGTCACTAAGCGCATTAATAGTGATTTTAAGACCAATATAAATGTAGATAAAGTTAGTCTTCAATTTAATGGAGATGTTGAACTTAAGCAAATTTACATTGAAGATTATAGACAGGATACCTTAATAAGTATTGCCGAATTAAATACATCTATTCTAGGTGTTAGGAACCTAATTAATGGACAATTGGTTTTTGGAGATATTGATATTGAAAATCTTAATTTTAATATTAAAACTTATAAAGACGAAACGGATACTAATTTAGATGTTTTTGTGGCACGTTTTGATAGTGATAATCCAAGATCGGAGAAAAGTAATTTTTTATTATCGAGTAGTGATGTATCCATATACAACAGTGTTTTTAAATTTATAGATGAAAATAGAGAAACAACTAAGTTGCTGCATTTTGAAGATTTAAACATAAACGCTACCAATTTTTTAATTAACGGAAGCGATGTAAATGCCAGAATTAATACACTTAATTTTGTTGATAGTCGTGGTGTTACCGTTAAAAATATGATGACCGATTTTAGTTATACCTTAACCGATATGACTTTCGCTAATTTGAGTATTAAAACCCCAAACTCAGAATTAAAAGGCGATTTGAAATTTTCTTATGATAGAGCAGATTTTAAATACTTTACCGATAAGGTTTTGGTTTCGGCTAGTTTTAAGGATTCTAAAGTTAAGTTAGACGAATTAAATACGTTTTACAATGAATTTGGTGTAAACCAAACAGCAACTTTTAGTACAGATCTTTCAGGAACTTTAAATGATTTACAAACCTCTAATTTAAAATTAAACACCAACAGAAATACTCGAATTTACGGAGATATTAGTTTTAAAAACCTTTTTAATAAGGAGGAAGGTAATTTTTATATGAACGGGAAATTCAGAAATTTATCTTCTACATATAAAGATTTAAAAGCCTTGTTACCAAACGTACTAGGCGCAGCTATTCCGTCATCTTTTGATAGGTTAGGGTATTTTACCGTAGTTGGAAATTCTCAAATTACATCGTCTACGGTGGTTGCAGATATTCAAATAGATACCGAGCTAGGTTTTGTCGATTCTAACTTAAGAATAAGTAAAATTAACGATATTGATAATGCGGCTTATAAAGGTAATATTATTTTTGAGGAATTCGATTTTGGAACATTTTTAGACTCTCCAACCGTTGGTAAAGCATCTCTTAATTTTGATGTAGATGGTAATGGTTTTGTTACTAAAACTATTAATACACAAGTAAAAGGTGATGTGTTTGAAGTTGAGTACAATAACTACAAATATCAAGGTGTAAAAGTAGCCGGAAATGTTAGAAATAATATTTTTGACGGAAACCTTATCGCTAATGATAGAAACCTGAAATTAAACTTTACAGGCCTTGTAGATTTCTCTGAAACTGTAAATAAATATGATTTTGAAGCTAAGGTAGAATATGCCAATTTAAACGCTTTAAACTTCGTAAAAAAAGATAGTATTTCTATTTTTAAAAGTACAGTTAAAATGAATATGAATGCCAGTAATTATGATGATGCTTACGGTAAAATTTCATTTAGAAAAACTAATTATAAAAACGAAAATGACACCTATTATTTCGATGAATTCGATATTTCATCGCGTTTTAGCGAAGGTTTACGTTATATAGAAATTAACTCACCAGATATTATAGAAGGTGATTTTAAAGGAAAATTTAAATTTAAGGAGCTTAAAAAATTATTCGAAAATTCTATTGGTTACATTTATACCAATTATATACCGAATGAGGTAGAAGCGAACCAAAGCGTCGATTTTAATTTCACCATTTATAATAAAATTGTAGAAGTTATTTATCCAGAGCTTCAGTTGGCAAAAAACACCTTTATTCGTGGGCAAGTAGAGAGTGATGAAAGTCAATTTAAACTCACCTTTAAATCACCTAAAATTAAGCTTCAAAATTATTTTGCTAACAACATCGAGTTACAAGTAGATAACAGTAATCCAGTTTTTAATACTTACGTAGAAATAGATAGTTTAAATACTAAATATTACAATGTTTCTAACTTTAATTTAATTAATGTAACGGTTAATGATACGCTATTTATGCGATCGGAATTTAATGGAGGAAAACGTAATAAAGATAATTTCAACTTAAGTTTCTATCATACTATCAACGAAGCCAACGAGTCGGTTATTGGGTTTAAACAATCGGATGTTACAATTAAGGATAATAAATGGAATATTAATGAGTTACAAGATAAGTTTCATAAAATATCATTTGATAAAAAACTAACGAAGTTTAATATCGATAAGTTTAGAATTAATCATGAAAATGAAGAAATTAAACTCTCCGGATTCTTGAGAGATTCAACAGAAAAGGATATAAAACTTAACTTTACTAATGTCGATTTAGCTAAAATAACGCCGGATATTGATAGTTTAAATTTATCTGGAAACGTTAATGGTAAACTAGATTTAGTGCAGCAAAACGGGAATTATTTGCCTAATTCAAGTATCATTATTAATAACTTTAGGGTTAACGATTTTCTGTTAGGTTCTTTCGATGCTAATATTAGCGGTAATGAGTCGTTAACAAATTACACTGTTGATGCTACAATTAAAAACGATGATTCTAATTCGTTTACCGCAAAAGGTGATATTTATGTAGCAGGTAAGGCTTCTCGAATTGACGTAGGTTTGGTGTTTGATGGTTTCGATTTATATCCATTAAACCCTTTGTTACGAGATGTTTTAAGTGATATTCGAGGTAAGGCCGAAGGAGAAATACAGGTTGTTGGCGATTTACGAAAACCTAATTTTAATGGTGAACTTATAGTGAAAAAAGCAGGATTAGGAATTCCGTTTCTAAACGTGAATTACGATTTTGCAGAAAATGCTTCTGTGACTTTAAAAAATCAAAGTTTTATATTCAACAACATCAATATTACCGATACAAAATACAAAACAAAAGGATTGCTAAAAGGCGATTTAAGCCATGTTAACTTTGCTAAATGGAGTTTAGGCTTAGATATTACAACTAAAAACTTATTAATTTTAGATACGAAGGAAACGGAAGATGCGCTGTATTACGGCACAGGTTTTATTGGAGGTGAAGCTAGTATTTCGGGACCAACCGAGGAGCTAAGGATAAATGTTATTGGGGAAACTAAGCCAGGAACGGTGTTCAAAATACCATTGAATGATGCCGAATCTTTTGGAGATAACACCTTTATACATTTTATTACTAAGGAAGAAAAAGAGGCACGTAACAAAGGAGAAGAACTCATTTTTGATGAAATTAAAGGTTTAGAGCTTGATTTCGATTTAGATGTAACCGAAGATGCCGAAGTAGAAATTATAATTGATAAAGCCACAGGGCACTCCTTAAAAGGTAGAGGGCGAGGCGGATTGTTAGTTGAAATTAATACTAACGGAAAGTTTAATATGTGGGGAGATTTCGCGGTTTTCGAAGGACTCTATAATTTTGCTTATGGCGGTTTTGTGCAAAAGCAATTTACGGTTCAGCCGGGTGGAACTTTAGCTTGGGAAGGTTCGCCTTTAGATGCAGAGATAAACATGAATGCTATTTATAAAACCCAGGCAAATCCATCACCATTACTAGATACACCAATTAATAGAAGTATACCTGTAGAATTAAATATTGCTTTAACAGGAAGTTTGGAGCACCCTGTTCCAGAATTTACTTTTGAGTTTCCTAATGTGAATTCTACCATAAAATCGGAGTTAAATTACCGTTTAGAGTCGGATAGTGATCGTCAGGATCAGGCCTTGTATCTTGTTTCAACAGGTTCTTTTTCTGGAGGTTTAGATGAACTTAATTTTTCGGGCACCATTGCAGAGCGTCTTAATGGTATAATTAATAGTGTGTTTTCTAACGGAGATAGTAAACTAAGTTTAGGTCTAAATTATGAGGCGGGACAAAATACTCCAGATTATCAAACCGATGATCGTGTTGGTTTAACACTGCAAACACAAATTAGCGATCGTGTACTTATCAATGGTAAAGTAGGTGTGCCTGTTGGTGGCGCAACCGATACAGTTATTGCTGGCGATGTGGAAGTCTCTTTTCTTTTAAATGAAGATGGTACGTTAACCGCTAAAGTTTTTAACCGAGAAAACAGTATTCGTAATTTTGGTGAAGATATTGGGTACACGCAAGGTGTAGGGCTTTCGTACAATGTCGATTTCGATACGTTTAAGGAGTTGCTTAGAAAAATATTTACAAAGAAGTCCGACAAAGAAGATGATGTATTAGAGCGACCTGAAAAGGAAGCGGAAAACGCACTACCTGATTATATTTCTGTAAAGCCAGCTTCAAAAAACTAATTTTTTTTCAATAATTCTCAATAAAATTACCTCAATTTGATTTTAATCGAATAATTCGGGGTTAAAATAGCATGTTATTTCTTTTTTATTACTAAAACGTTATAGTATCAAACTACTAATAAAACAGTGTTAATAGTATGATTATATTCTTTTTCTTTATTAAATTTACGTTTTAATTATAAGAAATAAATGCCAAATAAAATAAAGAAAATAGGAGTGTTTACATCAGGAGGAGATTCTCCAGGTATGAATGCCGCCATACGTTCGGTAGTAAGGTCTTGTGCCTACTACAATATAGAATGTATTGGTATATATAGAGGTTACGAAGGCTTAATGGAAGGCGATTTTGAATCGATGGATGCCCGTAGCGTAAAAGGAATTATCAATAAAGGCGGAACTATATTAAAATCGGCACGTTCTACAGAGTTTAGAACCAAAGAAGGCCGTCAAAAAGCTTACGATCAATTAAACAAAGCAGGAATTGATGCTTTAGTTGCTATTGGTGGTGATGGTACGTTTACCGGCGCATTGGTTTTTAACGAAGAGTTCGGTTTCCCAGTAATGGGTATTCCAGGAACTATCGATAATGATATTGTTGGAACGTCTCATACATTAGGTTTCGATACGGCTCAAAACACCGTAGTAGAAGCTATTGATAAAATTAGAGATACAGCAAGTTCACATAACCGTCTATTTTTTATAGAAGTTATGGGGCGTGATGTTGGGCATATTGCTTTAAACACAGGTATTGCTGGTGGTGCTGAAGAGATTTTAATTCCTGAAGAAGACTTAGGGTTAGAACGTTTGGTAGAATCTTTAAAAAGAAGTAGAAAATCAGGTAAATCGTCTAGTATTGTAGTGGTTGCCGAAGGTGATAAAATAGGTAAAAATATTTTTGAACTTAAGGACTATGTTGATGAAAACATGGAAGGGTACGATGTTAGAGTATCTGTGTTAGGGCACATGCAGCGTGGTGGTTCACCATCTTGTTTCGATCGTGTTTTAGCGAGTAGAATGGGCGTTAAAGCCGTAGATTCTTTATTAGAAGGTAAATCTAACTATATGGTAGGTTTAATTAATAATAAAATGCAGCTTACTCCTTTAGATAATGCCATAAAAGGAAAAACAAAAATTAACTTAGAATTATTGCGTGTCTCAGATATCATGAGCACTTAACATTTATAAACAAGAATATGTCAAAATTAAAAATTGGAATTAACGGATTTGGTAGAATAGGTAGAATTGCTTTTAGAGTAGCAGCTTCTAGATCTAATGATATTGAAGTAGTAGGAATTAATGATTTATTAGATGTTGATCATTTAGCTTACTTATTAAAGTTCGATTCTGTTCACGGACAGTTTGATGGAACTATCGAAACTAAAGATGGTAACTTAGTAGTAAACGGAAACACAATTAGAGTTACTGCAGAACGTAACCCTGAAGATTTAAAATGGGATGCTATTGGAGCAGACGTTGTTTTAGATTGTACTGGTATCTTCACAACTTTAGAAGGTGCTCAAAAACATATAACTGCTGGAGCTAAAAAGGTTGCAATTTCTGCACCATCTGCTGATGCACCAATGTTCGTTATGGGTGTAAACCATAAAGAAATTACTGCTGCACATACTATCGTATCTAACGCATCTTGTACTACTAACTGTTTAGCGCCATTAGCTAAAGTAATTAACGATAAATTCGGAATTGCTGAAGGTTTAATGACAACTGTTCACGCTGCAACGGCTACACAATCTACTGTTGATGGTGTATCTAGAAAAGATTACCGTTTAGGTCGTGCTTCTTTAAACAACATTGTACCAGCTTCTACTGGAGCTGCAAAAGCTGTTGGAAAAGTAATTCCTGAATTAAACGGAAAATTAACTGGTATGGCTTTTAGAATCCCTACTGTTGATGTATCTGTAGTAGATTTAACTTGTCGTTTAGAGCGTCCAGCTCCATGGGCTGAAATTAAAGCGGCTTTAAAAGAAGCTTCTGAAGGTGAATTAGCTGGTATTTTAGGTTATACTGAAGAAGGTGTTGTATCTCAAGATTTCGTGTCTGAACCAAAAACAAGTACATTCGATGCAAACGCAAGTATGGCATTAAATGACGGTTTTGTAAAATTAGTTTCTTGGTATGATAACGAGTTTGGTTATTCAACTAAATTAATTGATTTAGCTCAACATATCGGATCAATATAATAAATAATTTATATATTTCCACAGTGTTATTTATTTTGAATAATGCTGTGGATTTTTTTATTCTAAGAACTTATGATTTTAATTGTAGATAGTGGTTCTACTAAGTCCGATTGGCTGGCTGTAGATAAAGACGGAAATAGATTAATGGATAAAATCCGAACTAAAGGATTAAACCCAGCCATATTAAGCGAGAAAAAGCTTAATAAATTAATTAAGAAAAGTAAAGAATTAAAATCTAATGCCGATAAAGTAACACACGTGTTCTTTTATGGCGCGGGTTGTGGTACAGATAATGCAAAAGACTTATTAAGTACCGTTTTAAAAGATATTTTTACTAATGCTCATGTTGAAGTTAACGAAGATACATTAGCTGCCGTTTACGCTACTATTAACGATCCAAAGGAAGCTGCTGTAGTTTGCATTCTGGGTACAGGCTCTAACTGTAGTTATTATGATGGTGAAGTGTTACACCAACGCGTTATATCACTTGGTTACACGCTAATGGATGATGCTTCTGGTAATTATTATGGTAAGCAGTTAATTAGAGATTATTACTTTGGTAACATGCCAGAAAATGTTAAAATAGCCTTTGGTGCTAAGTTTAACATGGAGGCAGATTTTATTAAATACAACCTATACAAACAACCAAGTCCTAATGCGTATTTAGCGGGATTTGCTGAATTTATGTTTTTACATAAAGATTCAGAATACACCATTAACTTAATTAAAGATGGTATTCGTTTGTTTGCAAAAAACATGATTTTCCAATTTAAAGAAGAGCTAAAAACAGCACCTGTACATTTTGCAGGATCTATAGCCTTTTTTGCTCAAAAAGAAATTAGAGAAGTTGGAGAAGAAATGGGCTTTACAGTTGGAAATTTTGAGCGTAGACCTATTGATGGTTTAGTGCCATTTCATACCAATAATTTAAAGTAAAAGATAAATGCAAAAGCATTTAGCAATTTATATATCTAATAGTTTTGATAAGGAAAGCCTTATCAAAACTATTTTTTTTGGAGAACTAATTTCTGGTTTTTCAAGTTTAAAGGGTGCACTTTTTTCTGAAGTAATTTTAAATAAATTTATAGATGAAGAAATACGTCACGGCAAAAAGAACGTAGCTACCCAAACAAAAAATAGTTTACTTCATTCTTCAGAAGGTGAACGAAAAAAAGCACTTCTCGATCATATAATAGCTCAAAAACCCGATTATTTAGTAATCGATAATGTTTTTGGCAATTTAGACGTTGCTACACAAGCATATATTGAAAAGGAGTTGGCTGCTTTAAGCGAAACAACTTCAATTGTTCAAATAGCAAATAGAAAATTAGATGTTCTTCCTTTTATAAAATGCATATATCAGGTAGAAAATAATAAGTTAGTTGAGTTTTCAAATACAGAAAATAAAACAGAACCTTTTTATTTTATTGAAGCTTTGCCTACGGTAGAGTATCATGATAAACCCGAAATTTTAAATCCTTTAGTTAAGTTTAATCAAGTATCTATTAATTACGGCGAACGTTCTATTTTAAATTCCATTTCATGGGAAATAAAATCTGGACAATTTTGGCAATTAATGGGACCAAACGGATCTGGTAAAAGTACGATACTAAGTATGATTTTTGGGGATAATCCTAAAGCGTACGGACAAGACATTACGTTATTTGGGGTAAAAAAGGGGAGTGGCGAGAGTATTTGGGATATTAAACAGAAAATAGGTTATTTTTCTTCAGAAATGCTTCGCGGTTTTACCCGCCGAGATGCCATTGGTAACATGATTGCTTCTGGTTTTTTTGATACCGTTGGTTTGTATAAAACACCAACCAATGCGCAAATAAAAATCGCGCAGCATTGGTTACGGGTTTTAAATATGTTCGATATTAGAAAACAATGTTTTTTATCGCTTTCGCGCGGACATCAGCGTTTGGTTTTAATAGCAAGAGCGATGGTTAAAAACCCTCCGTTGCTTATTTTAGACGAACCTACTAATGGTTTAGATGATAGTGATGCCGCTTTATTTTGCGAATTGATTAATAAAATAGCAACAGAAACTGATACAGCTATTCTATATGTATCTCATAGAAAAGAAGCTAATTTAGATCCTGATTTTATTTATGAATTACTTCCAACAGAACAAGGTTCTACAGGGCGTGTAATCGATTAATCTACCGCAGGTCTAATATCTACTGCTACTTTCATTTTATTGGCACCAGAACTATAAATAACACCTTTTAATGGTGGTACATCATAATAATCACGACCATAAGCCACAATAATGTGTTGGTTTTGTGGTATTTGATTATTTGTAGGGTCGAAATCTACCCATCCAAATTTTGGAATATATACAGAAAACCATGCGTGAGATGCATCGGTTCCTATTAGTTTTTCTTTTCCAGGAGGCGGTAATGTTTCTATATAGCCACTAACATAACGAGCTGGTAAGCCAATAGATCGCAGGCATGCAATCCCTATTTGCGCAAAATCTTGACAAACTCCTTTCTTGTTTTCCATAACTTCTTGGATAGGAGTAGCCACATTGGTAGCATTTGAATTAAACTCAAAATCGGTAAAAATGCGTAACATTAATTCTGAAGTCGCTTCGAATATAGGTCGGTCTGGCTTAAAAGACTTTAAGGCGTAGTCTCTGATGTTTTTGGATATTTTAGCAATTAAAATAGATTCTAATAAAAACTGTTTTACTTCTAAAATTTCAGGTGAAATAGATTTTAATTCCTTTTTGGCTTCATCTAAAGTAATAGTTAAACCACTTTCAGATTTATGTATATCAGGAGCCAAAGTATAATCACGAAGCACTTTGCTTTTTGCAATTACTTTTAATTCTTTATGGTATTGCTGTATGGAAAAACGGGTGATGGTGTTTCCGAAAAAGTCAGTACGTTCAGATATTTCTGTTGGTTTCGGACTAATTTCCAAGTCGTAACTTAAAATGGTTTGTCCCAAAAAATCACGTGGTTTTAAGGTCGCGATATTATGACAAAATGTTACGCCATTGCCGTATTTGTAACTTGTGGTATGTGATAATTGAAAAACCATTATTGAAGTGGAAAGTTTTGATTAACCAATTGATTTTGTTGATATGAATGATTGAAATATGTATCAGAAATAGATAAAGATGTTTGATGCAATAATTCACTAAGTTCAGAAAGCATATCTTCTAAATTCTCTCTTACAGCTTCTGTTTCATCTAATTCTAATAATGTATCGATATTAGATTTTAGAATTATTTGATTGGCCTCATGAATTAAATCGTAACATTTTGAGTTACCCGTAATCCCAGTTGGTAATGGTAATTTGCCAATATCTTTTAAAATACGACTTAATTGATAGGTGAGAGAACGGCTGTATTTATCGTTAAGTATAACTAATTTTACCACGTTTTCAACACTTAGGTAAGATCGGTAACTGTAACGGTAAATATTTAAACTTTCATGACTAGATAATAAAGCCTCAAGCATTTCATATTCTAAATCTTCGTCATAACTCGCTACAATTAAAGATCTGCATTTTGCAATGGTTAAACTTGCTTGTTCGGTTTGCAAACCAATAAAATAAAGAAGTAAACCTTGGTCTACTAAAATACTTTCTTCTATTAACCCCATAAAAGCAATAAGGCGAGTAATGGTGCTATCGAGTAATTTTATTAATGCTGCTACCGAGTATTCTTTGTCTTTATCATGCTTATTCCATAGTTTTTTGATACCATCGAATACGCGCCACATATCTTTAGACCATAAATTTCTTAAGGTGTAATAGGAATTATTGAAACTACCTAAAGTTTGTGCTAACGAACCTACTTTATAACTGTCTAGAACAAGTGCGTTTAGTTCTTTTAAAGGGTTTTTAAGCACGTCTTCTTTGCCTTTACCCACAAAGCCCGGTAAAGTATGGGTGATTCCTGTTATGGCTTCAAAAATAATTTTTAAATTTTCGGGAGGAACTTCACCATTTTTATATTGCGAACTTTGCATACTATTTAAACACATGCGCAATAGGCGAGAAGTGACTAGAGCACGCCCCAAGTAACGACCAGACCAAAATAAGTTTTCTGCGGTATGGCTAGGTAAATCATTTATATCTGATACAGGGTTTCTAAATGTATTATCCCAAGCATAATTATGGAAGTAGTTTTGTTGCGTATCACTAACAATCCAAAAATCTTTACTAATGCCACCTCTTTGGTTGGATACTATTAAGTTCTCCCGCTCTGCGGCAACACGTACTAAACCTCCTGGCATAATGCTGTAACCATCTTTTTTGGCGATAGCAAAGGTTCTACACATTATTTTGCGCGGCTCTAATTTACCTTCAATAAATTCTGGCGCAGTAGAAAATTGTATTTTTGCTTGTGCTACAAATCGATAAGGATTTGCTAATATTTCTTCTTTTAATTTATTTAGTTTAGCTTCATTTAAAAATTCACAGAAGTATATACTTTCTCTATTAGAGCGATCAATTCGTTTTACAACATATTTTTTTATGTTCTTTAAAACATGATTTCGTTCCTTTTCTTGTCCACACCACCAAGAGGCTATTTGCGGAAGCAGTAATTCTTCATTAAAAAAATACTTACAAATAGCATTCATAAACGGGATAAGTCCAGAGTTTTCTAAAACACCGCTACCTATTGGGTTTACAATGCTTACGTTTTTTTGCCTAATAACATCTAGAATACCTGCGATGCCTAAATAAGAATCTTCACGAAGTTCTAAAGGATCCATGTAAACATCATCTACACGCCTTAAAATAACATGAACTTGCTTTAATTCTTTTAAAGATTTCATCCAAACTCTACCATTTCTAACCACTAAATCGTTTCCTTTTACTAAAGGATAGCCAAGAAATGAAGACATGTAGGCATGCTCAAAATAAGTTTCGTTATGCGGACCAGATGTTAGTATAACAATGTTTGGATTATCGATATCTTTAGGAGCCGCATCAATAAGCATTTGGTTGTAATCCTGAAAAAAATCGCTTGGTTGTTTTACATTTATACCGTTAAATAAATTTGATGCCGCCTTGTTCATGGCGAATCTGTTTTCTAAAGCATAACCTAAACCAGAAGGTGCTTGCGTACGATCGTTAACCACCCACATACGGCCATCTGGGCCTCTTGCTAAATCGGCTGCATGAATTAGTAAATCTTTGGAGGTGTTGTATTTTATTTGATCGCATTGGCGTAAAAAACCACGATGAGCAAACAATACTTCGTGAGGTACAATACCATTTTTTATAAGCTCACGTTTACCGTAAACATCTTTTAAAATTAAATTGAGTAACTCAGCGCGTTGTTTTAAACCTTTTTCAATGGTTAGCCACTCTTTATCATGGATTAAAAAAGGCACAATGCTTAAATCCCAAGCACGGTGTAAGCCCTTTGGGTCGTTATAAACGTTGTAGGTTACACCGTTTTCGTCCATTAACCAATCAATTTCTTTTTGTCTAGAAATTAATTCGTCAGGACCTGCGGTGATTAAATTAGATAGTAAATCACCCCATTCTGGGTTAATTTTCATATTAGATTTCAATACTTCATCATAATTTTTATGATTGGTAAAATAATTCTGAAATAGTGTATTTGAATCTATGGTCATTTAATTTATTAATTACTTTTTTCTTAAATCTGTTGTGTTAGGAAACTCAAAATTAACAGGTAATTCTTTATAATTGAATTTTTTAGAACTTCCTTTCTTTTTAACGGTAATGCTTGATGTATTATCATCTGTTATAGTTTCTTTTATCGGATCGATTTCTCCTTGCGTATGCCCAGATTCCCAAAAACGGTTAATTCGTCTAGATTCTGCTTCGTAACTATTTACCGGATGTACGTCGTAAGAACGTCCGCCAGGATGTGATACAAAATAGGTGCAACCACCAATAGAACGTTTGTTCCATGTGTCAACAATATCGAAAACAAGAGGAGAATCTACACCAATAGTTGGGTGTAATGCAGAATACGGATCCCATGCCTTATAACGTATACCTGCCACAAATTCTCCTTTTACAGAGGTTGCTTTAAGGTTTACTTTAACACCGTTGCAAGTTACAACATATCTTTCTTCTGTAAAATTAGTAACTTTAATTTGAATTCGTTCCAAAGATGAATCTACATAACGTGCCGTTCCGCCGCCAGTCATTTCTTCACCTAAAACATTCCAAGGCTCAATGGCTGCACGAAGTTCGATATGAATGTTGTTTATAGTTACCATACCATGTAAAGGAAATCTAAATTCGAAAAAAGGATTAAACCATTCTTCTTTAAAGCGGTATCCAGCTTTGTTTAGAGAGTTTACAATGTCTTTTATATCTTCTCGCACAAAATGTTCTATTAAAAACTTATCGTGTAATTCTGTCCCCCAACGTACTAAATCATGCTCGTAAGGTTTTTTCCAGAACCAAGCCACCAAAGTACGTACCAGTAAATTTTGCATTAAACTCATTTGTGGATGTGGTGGCATATCGAAAGCACGAAGCTCTAAAATACCTAAACGCCCCGATGATGAATCTGGTGAATATAGTTTATCAATACAAAATTCTGCACGATGTGTATTACCGGTTAAATCGGTTAATAAATGTCTAAACAATCTATCGGTTAACCAAAATGGAACCTCGCCGTCTTTAGGTATTTGACTAAAGGCAATTTCAAGTTCGTATAGGTTTTCCATACGCGCTTCATCTATTCTTGGTGCTTGGCTGGTTGCACCAATAAAAGATCCTGAGAATAAATAAGAAAGCCCCGGATGATGTTGCCAAAAGGTTAATAAACTTCGTAATAAACTAGGTTTACGGAGTAATGGACTATCCGCAGGAGATATGCCTCCTAAAGTTACGTGGTTTCCGCCACCTGTCCCCGTGTGCTTTCCATCGAGCATAAACTTTTCGGTACCTAAACGCGATTGTTTTGCTTCCTCGTAAAGCGTAAAAGTGTTTTTAGTTAACTCGTCCCAGTTTTTGGCTGGATGCACATTAATTTCAATAACACCAGGATCGGGAGTGATTTTTAAGGACTCCAATCTGTTATCCTTTGGTGCTGGATAACCTTCTAAAATTACCGGTATGTTCAATGCTTTTGCTGTAGCTTCTATAGAAGAAAGTAAGTCGAGGTAAAATTCAGCGCAATCTAATGGCGGTAAAAATAAATATAGTTTTTGATCTCTAACCTCGGCACAAAGTGCGGTTCTAATAAAATAATTAGTTTTCGGACTTTCTAATTCGCCGTTAACAAAAGCTGCATATCTATTGGTTGCTACTTTTTTATAGCTAGGGAATCTGCCACGTTTGGTAAATTGATCGGGTTCGAATTTTGGAAATTCTTCATATTCCGATTTATGCACTAATGATGATAAAGGTAAACGTAAACCAACTGGTGAATTACCAGGCGTTAAAAATAAATGATTACGTCTAAATTGCCATGTACACGTGTGCCATTGACCAAAACTATTGTTTAAAGGCATTAAATACCCAACAACTTTATTTGTGCCTTGCTCTAATATTTCTCCTAATTTCTTTTGAATTAACGAGCCATCTTTATCTTCTCTTGGGTCAATATCTGTTGGTAAATTACCTTCTTCCCAAAGGAAATAAAAAGCATCTTCAAAGGCAGGCATTATTGTTTTATCAGTAACACCTAAATATTTGGTTAAGGTTTCTAAGAATATTTTATCGGCATTTTCGGGTACAATTTTATTATCAGCAAAGGTTGAAAGTAATTTTTCGTTATGCCAAATTACTCTACCATCTTTACGCCAGCAAAGCTCCGTTCCCCAACGTGGTAAAGGTTCTCCAGGATACCATTTACCTTGTGCGCGATGTAAAAATCCGCCTTTAGCAAATTTATTAAATAGGCGCTTCGTTAAGTCGTCTGCTAGTTGTCTTTTATGTGGTCCGTCGGCATCTGTGTTCCATTCAGGCGATTCCATATCATCAATAGAAACAAAAGTCGGTTCGCCACCCATGGTTAAACGTACATCTCCTTTTTCTAGTTCTTTTTCAACTTTAAAACCAAGTTTATAAATGTCGTTCCATTGTTTGTCTGTGTAGGGTTTTGTTACACGAGGCGATTCGAAAATGCGTTTTACAGAATTTTCAAATTCAAATTCAGTTTCACAAATATCTGTCATTCCAGAAACCGGTGCAGCACTTTCAAATGAAGGGGTACAAGCTAATGGAATATGACCTTCTCCGGCTAATAATCCCGATGTAGCATCGAAACCAATCCAACCAGCACCAGGTAAATAAACCTCTGCCCAAGCATGTAAATCTGTAAAATCTTCCTCAGGACCAGAAGGGCCATCAAGCGATTTTTCATCAGATTTTAATTGTACTAAATAACCTGAAACAAAACGTGCTCCAAAGCCTAAATGTCTCAATACTTGTACAAAGAGCCAAGCATAATCACGACATGATCCGTTTTTTTGAAGCAATGTTTCTTCACAAGTTTGTACTCCAGGGTCGAGTCTAATATTATAACTTAAGAACTCGTATATTTTCTGATTAATATCAATTAAAAAATAGATTGTTTTTCTTGGCGTATAATCTAAAGTTTTAATAAATTCATGAATAAGCGGACCATTATCGGTAATTTCTAAATAGGGTAGAAGTTCCTTTTTAATGGTGTCACTATAAGTAAACGGGTATTCTTCCGCAGCTTCTTCAACAAAAAAGTCAAAAGGATTTATGGTTTTTAAATCGGCAATAATTTCAACTTCAACAGAAAGTTCGGTCGTTTTATCAGGAAAAATTAATCGCGCTAAATAATTACCAAAGGCATCTTGTTGCCAGTTAAAAAATTGATTTTCGGGTTTAATTTTTATTGAATAAGCCTCAATTGGCGTTCTGCTATGTGGGGCAGGACGTAATCTAAAAATATGTGGAGATAGATTTATAGGTCTATCATACTTGTACTTTGTTTTGTGTGAGATTACAATTTTTAACGCCATAAATTTCTTGGTTTATTATGAATGAATTTATTAGTAAAAAAGATTCTTATAAAAATACATTAATTTTCATTGTAAAATAGTGGTTTTGAATAAAACTAGACGCTTTACTATAAGTATTAAAACATTGAAAATTATGCAGATAAAAAATGATGATTTGATGAGTTTTAGGATTGTTTATCCCTTTTTTGATAAATCATTTTTTAAATCACTAAATATTAATGATTGTAAAATCTATTTTCCTGCTCGTTAACTCTAATAAATGTGGTACGTTTGGTAAGTTCTTTTAATCGAGATGCCCCAACATAAGTACAGGTACTTCGTAAACCTCCTAAAATATCTTGCAAAGTAACGTCAACAGGACCTTTATAGGGCACTTCAACCGTTTTGCCTTCACTAGCACGATACTCTGCCACACCTCCAACATGTTTATCCATAGCTGTTGAGGAACTCATTCCGTAAAATTTTCGGAACTGTTTGCCGTTTTTTTCAATAATATCACCGCCACTTTCGTCGTGTCCTGCAAGCATACCACCGAGCATAACAAAATCGGCTCCTGCGCCAAAAGCCTTGGCAATATCACCAGGAGTTGTGCAACCACCATCACTAATAATGTGTCCGCCTAATCCATGAGCAGCGTCTGCACATTCTATTATTGCCGAAAGTTGTGGGTAACCAACGCCGGTTTTTACACGAGTAGTACAAACAGATCCTGGACCAATACCAACCTTTACAATATCGGCACCAGATAGAATTAGTTCTTCTACCATTTCGCCAGTAACTACGTTGCCAGCAATAATTACTTTATCTGGATATTGTTTTCGGGTGCTTTTTACAAAATCTGCGAAATATTCCGAATAGCCATTTGCTACATCAATACAGATGAATTTTAGTTCTGGTTTTAATGCAAATACAGCAGCAAGTTTTTCTGAATCGTTTTTACCAATACCTGTACTAACTGCAATATGATTTAAATGATTTTCTGAAATTGAAGATAAAAAAGCTTTCCATTCAGGAACGGTGTAATGTTTATGTATGGCAGAAAAAAGTCCTTTTTTAGCAAGAGATTTGGCCATTTCAAAAGTGCCCACCGTATCCATATTAGCAGCCATAATCGGGATGCCGTTCCAAACTGTAGTGCTGTGTAAAAATTTAAATTCACGCTCTAAACTTACTTCAGATCTGCTTTTTAAAGTAGATCTTTTTGGGCGGAACATAACATCTTTAAAGCCTAATTTTATTTCGTTTTCTATGCGCATTACTATCGATTGTGTTTTATTG
Organism: Algibacter lectus; assembly: GCF_900112395.1. Taxonomy (GTDB): domain Bacteria; phylum Bacteroidota; class Bacteroidia; order Flavobacteriales; family Flavobacteriaceae; genus Algibacter; species Algibacter lectus. Next base: position 400,244 of record NZ_FOLN01000002.1, on the reverse strand, counting down.
AAAATTATTAAAAGAAAATTTAAATTTAAACAAAAAGAATAGAACAATGAATGACTAATTAATTATATTAGTGTTTTAATCATTATCTTTTTTGATTTGTTAACCTGCCAATTATAAATGAATTTTATCCCGGAGTCTGTAAAGTATATTACCGTTAAAAAGAAATTATCTTTTTCAATATTCACTTCTATTGCGGCTATTTTAATCATTGGTTATCTTTTTGTTGATGATAAAATTTATGCGGAATTAGCGGCCTTATTTCTTTTTATAGTAGCTGTTATTCAGGTTTTTGCTCTGCAATTCTTCTTAAAGAGTTTGTTAAAGAATGAAGTAATAAAAGAAAACTTAACATCTAGAATAAAGGAATTAAAAACAGATTTAGAAAAATCTGAAAATTTAGCCGAGCATAAATCAATCTATTTAGCGAACATGAGTTATGAGGTGCGAACGCCTCTTAACACGGTTTTAGGTATGCTAAATATGCTAAAACAAACCAATTTGGATAGTGATCAGGTGGCTCAGGTAGAAATTGCAGAATTTTCATCCATGCATTTATTGCAGTTGGTGAAAATGGTTACGGATAATGCAGAAGTTGATAGTGCTGATGTTAAACTGAATTTTATCGCTATAGACTTAAAACAAGATTTAGGTAACCTATTTAAAGTATTTGAATACCAAGCCTGGGAAAAAGGATTGGAGTTTGATTTTAAATTTTTGTTTGAAGAAAAAGATAAATCTTTAGTATATGGCGATTCGTCTAGAATACAACAGGTTTTAATTAACTTGATTAATAACGCTATTAAATTTACTAATGCAGGGAAGATTTCTATTATTATCGATCAAACTGTGGGAATAGATCATGAACAGATTGTAACATTTTATGTAAAGGATACTGGAGTAGGGATGCGATCTGACGAGGTTAAGCGCTTTTTTGATGATGATACTAATATTCCGGCTTCTATTATTAAAGATTATCGCGGTGCTGGTTTAGGACTTTCTATTTCGAGAAAGTTAGTTAAGCTAATGGGGGGAACCTTAAAGCTTGAAAGTAAAGAGAACGAAGGTTCAACTTTTTATTTTAGTCTTCAATTAAAAAAGACACTTAATATTAAAATGGTTGAAGAAGCAACACCTGGACTTCATGCTAAATTTAATGTGTTGGTTGCGGAAGATAATAGAATGAATCAAAAAGTAATTAAGTTTTTACTTGAGAAGCAAGGTGCCGATTGTACGTTTGCGAAAAACGGTTTAGAAGCTGTAGAACTTTATAAAATATTAGATTTCGATATGATTTTTATGGATATCTATATGCCAGATATGGATGGTTATGAAGCCACCCGTGAGATTATAAAAACCAAAAAGTATCAACAACATAAAACACCAATTATAGCCGTATCAGCAAGTGCTTTTGAAGAAGATATTGAAAGCGCAAAACAAGCCGGTGCTAATGAATTTTTAGCAAAACCTCTTGAGTTACCAAAACTAAAAGAGTTGTTGGATAAGTATGCGCTTTAGAATCTAAGGGTGTTATCTATTTTATTGCGATAACACTAATTTCTACATTTACATTTTTAGGCAGTCTAGCGACTTGTACGGTTTCGCGTGCAGGTGCTGTGGCGTCGTCAAAATAACTTCCGTAAACCTCGTTGATGTTTACAAAATCGTCCATATTACTAATAAAAATCGTCGATTTAATAACATTTTCAAAAGTCATATCAGCAGCTTTTAAAACTGCTTTTAGGTTATTCATTACCTGTGTAGTTTCAGCTTTAATATTTTCTAAAACAAGCTCACCAGTTTCTGGGTTAATAGCTATTTGCCCAGAAGTATATAATGTGTTTCCTGTTAATACAGCTTGGTTATATGGGCCTATAGGCGCTGGAGCTTCAGTAGTAGTGATTATTTTTTTCATCAGTAAAATTATTTATCAGGTTGAAAATCGTTTAAGTTCAGCAATAAAAATAAGAATTATATACTTCTGTGTAAACAAAAATATAACATCTTAACTTTAAAGTTGTACATCGGCAGATTTACGTTTTTCGTATTTAAGATCTTGTAAAAGGCTAGATTTTATACCGATGAAAAAGTTCCATGAGGTATACGTTCCGAAAGGAACCCAGCTTAAGTTCATTCTCCAGCTTTCTAAATCACGTTCAAAACGTAGTTGAGTAGAGGTGAAGCCATTGTTTTTAACATCGTAACCAGATGATGCTCCAATAGACCATTTATCTGATAATTGAATGTCTCCAGAGAACATTAATGAGTGCGATGATATTTCGTTTTGCCTTGTAGAGTTAGAATAATTTACTGCATACGCTAAACGTAAACTCCAAGGGATTTTATAGCGATAAAGGGCGCTTTTAGTGTCTTTATCTTCATCGTCTTTTTTAGCGATAGGTTTAGAGAAATCTTGAGATACACCAAACATGTCATCGTCTCGACCACCACCTTGCAAGTTTTCATCACGATTTCTATCGTCGTCTTTAGAATCTTTTTTGCCTTTTTTATCACTAGATAACGACCAACTAGCAGTCATGTTTGCACTAGTTAATCTAAATAAGCTTCCGCCGTTATCAACATTAAAAGTATCAATTCTATTATTGTTGTTATCCAGAGCGTAAGGATCTAAAGTTGCTCCAAAATTCAAACTTAATTGATTATCGAAAAGTTGTGTACCACCACTCATTCTTATTGGGCTCCATTGTAAAGAATCTCCAGCAAAATTATAAGATGTAGAAAAGTTTAAGTTATTAAGTAAAACCACCTTTTTAGGCTCGGTAGCCGTGCTATCTTTATCGCGTACTTTAGCTTCTATATTATTGGATAATGAAATACCCATAGAGCTAGAAAATGTTTGACCTGGTGTGCCAAAAATACTTTCTTCAAATCTAGTAAAGGATACATCTTCTTTGGTTTCGCCATCTGCACTTACAACCTCGTAAGTATCATAATATTTATCGAAAGCAGGATTGATATTATAACTAATAGCAGGGCGCATAACGTGCCTAATTTTCTGTATTTTAGGATCTTTACCTTCTTTTTCAAAATCGAACATACCGTAAATAGTTGTACCTAAACTAGTAGAGAAATTATAAGTTCTAAAAGAATCGAAGCCATTTACTGTTTCAGTAACGGTTTCTCTAGTTGTAGTATCAAAACTTTTATCAATAGTTTTAAATGTCCAAACTTCATTGAAGTTTGCACTGGTACTCATACTAAAATATTTGAATAACTTAAAGTTTGTGGTTAACGGGATACTATGTTGAAATCCTGCTTGAGCATCGTCGAACATTTCCTTTTTAAAGAATAAAGAATCTGTAGTTTCAATTCTATTTTCCCCACGCAGATTATACTGTAAATTTATATTTTGAATAATCCCTTTTTTAGAACCCGTTTTTGGAGCAAAAGGGTACATTCTACCAATACTACCTTGCAGTGTAGGCAACGTCATATTAATGGTTTCTGTTTGCGTATTTTGAGAGTGTGTCGCTGTTAAGCTAACATTAACCTGTGGTTCCCCTTGAAAAGTTTTAGAGTAAGAAACCGAAGATGATAATGTATTATTAAATCGGTTTGCAATATTCACTTGGTTTAAAGAGCCGCTATAATAATTGCTACTACCAAGGTTTACCGAGGCAGAAAAACGTGAATTAGGATTAGCTTTAGCGTCTTGGCTATGAGACCATCTTAAGTTGTATAAGGTGTTTTTAGCATAATCGGAAAAACCAAGTTCACTCGTTATTAAACTTTCATATCTAAAAGCTACATTACCTCTGTATTTATAGCGCTTTGCATAAGTATTTTCAACTCTTAGTCCGTAACTTCCATTAGTGTAATAATCTCCCAAAACAGTTAAATCTACATGGTCGTTAATTGCAAAATAGTATCCACCGTTTTGTAAAAAGAAACCTCGATCGTTTTGCTCACCGAAACTAGGTAAAATAACACCTGATGTATGTGTTTCGGTCTGAGGGAAAAAGGCAAAAGGTAATCCTATTGGTGTTGGTACATCGTAAATAAACAAGTTAGCTAAGCCTGTTACAATTTTTTTACCGGGAACAATTTTTGCTTTTCTTAGCTTAATATAATAATCTGGATCTTCAAGGTTTTCAGCTGTTGTATATTTTGCGTTCTTTAAGAAGTAAACCGAATCGTTTTCCTTTTTTGTGATACTAGCAATTACAGTCCCTTCACCTTGCTCGGTTTTAGAATTATATATAAGTGCTTTTTTAGATTTTGAATTAAAAACAATAGAGTCGGGCTCTACCACGCTACTTCCTTGTGTAAATACAGGTTTTTGAGTGTATTCACCAGTAGTATCAATAATACCTCGAGCACGAACGGTGTTTGTTGTATAATCTACAATAATACTTCCTGCAGAAATGTTCATGTCACCATAATCAATTTTGGCTTGATTATATAAATACAGTTTGTGTTTTATTTGATTGAAGGTGGTGTAATCTACCGCACTGTAAACCACTTTATTTTCTAAAAGACCTTTTTTAGGTTTGATAGAATCGGTTTTAGTGGAATCCTGAACTTTTTCATCAATTATTGGTGCTAGTACACTATCGGTTTTTATTGTCACCCGATTTTCAACAGAAGGTTTAATAGAATCCGTCTTTTTTTTGATGTCCTGCCCAAAGCTTAGCATGTTAATAAACATGGTAAAACTTAGTGCAAAAAGTATATTAAAGTTGTTTGTCTGCAACGCTTTTAAATGTATTTTTGTAAAAGTATGGCTCGGTTTTTGAAAAGCCAAAATTACATATATTTTTCTGTGAATGTTTTATATTCTTAGAAAAATTTTAAATTAAACTAAACCGAGTATTTTAATCGTTACTATTTTTTAAATGGCATGCTTTTAATTTTAAAAATAGCCGTATTTTTTAATACACCGGTTTAAAACACAATCTGATTTATCTCATGAAAACGAACACCTTATTACTTTTCGTATCTTTTATATTAGTATTAACATTTTCTTCATATGCAAATAATGGAAATAACGACGGCGATAAGTTTGTTGTTGTACTAGATGCAGGGCATGGCGGTAAAGACCCTGGTAATATGGGTAATGGATATAAAGAAAAAGATATTGCATTAAAAGTGGTTTTATCTATTGGAAATGCCTTAGAAAAGAACCCAAATATTGAAGTTATTTATACCCGAAAGGAAGATAAATTTATAGATTTATTTGTTCGTGGTAAAATCGCAAATAAGGCTAAGGCCGATTTATTTGTGTCTGTGCATTGCGATTCTCACACTTCTCAAGCTTATGGAGCAGGTACTTTTGTTTTAGGTTTACACAGAAACAATACTAATTTTGAAGTTGCTAAAAAGGAAAACTCGGTGATTTTATTAGAAGATAATTATCACCAAAATTATGCGGGATACGATCCTAATTCGCCAGAATCGGCAATTAGTATCATGATGGGTATGGAAGATTATCTAGATCAAAGTATTCAATTGGCAAGTTTAATTCAGAGTAATTTTGTTGGTAAATTAAAACGAAAAGATAGAAGTGTTAAGCAAGCCGGATTTATTGTGTTACATCAAACGGTAATGCCAAGTGTTTTGGTAGAGTTGGGGTTTTTAACAAATAATAAAGAAGGTGCGTATTTAAATTCGAAAAAAGGACAACAAGATATGTCTAAGGCTATTACAGATGCTATTTTGCAATATAAGGCATCAATAGAACAAAATGTAGCCCATACTGTTTTTGAAGATGAAGTTGAAGAAACGGCATCAACAAGTGATGACATATATAAGGACGTTACTTTTAAAGTACAAATAGCGGCAAGTTCAAAATCCATAGCTACAAAACCTTATAATTTTAAAGGATTATCTGCCATTTCTAAAGAAAAAACAGGTAACTTATACAAGTATTACTATGGTTCTACATCAAATTATACACAAACAAAGCAATTGGTGAGCGATGCAAAAAGTAAAGGCTATAAATCTAGTTTTGTTGTAGCTTTCAAGAACGGTAAAAAGATAAGTCTTACTGAAGCTTTAAAAAGGTAATTCAGAAAATAAGAGCATTCTTTTTAAAATTATCTTAAATTTGTCTTTGTTATTTAAAGAAAATACAATTTGAAAATATCTAGAGAAGTAAAAACAGGCATATTAGTATTATTAGGAATTATCCTTTTCATATTTGGTTTTAATTACCTAAAAGGGCAAAACCTGTTAGATAGTTCTAAAACCTACTACGCAGTTTACGATAATGTTGAAGGTTTAGCACCTGCAACACCTGTAACTATAAATGGTCTTAACGTTGGAAAAGTTATTAGTTTGAAATTTAAAGGCGATGGTTCAGGCAAATTATTAGTAGAATTATTGGTGGATAACGATTTTGAATTTTCAAAAAACAGTACTGCACAATTATATGATACTGGTTTAATAGGCGGAAAAGCCGTGGCTATAATACCGGCTTTTGATAATGCAGAAACAGCTGAAAATGGAGCTATGTTAACAGGAAAAGTAAAAGCAGGTTTAACAGATGCATTAGCAAGCCAATTAACACCGTTACAAGCTAAAATTGAAATTATGCTTACAAGTGCCGATGCTTTAATTTCTAATTTAAATGATGTTTTAGATGAAAAAGGAAAGGCAAACTTAAAGTCTAGTTTGGCTAGTTTGAGTGAAACCATGAATTCTTTTCAAGGCACTTCAAAAGCTTTAAATAATATCATGCAAACCAATCAATCTAAAATCACTACAGTTTTAACTAATGCTGAAAGTGCAAGTAACGATTTGGCTAAAATGACAGGAGAACTTTCTAAAACAGATTTAGCAGCTACCATGAAGAATTTAGAAACTACGCTAGCGAGTTTTGAAAACATTATGGCAAACCTAGAAAAGGGAGAAGGTACCATGGGCAAACTATTAAAAGACGACGATTTATACGATAATTTAGAAGGTGCAACCGCAGAATTAGAGTCTCTATTGTTAGATTTTAAATTACACCCAAACCGCTATACTAGAATTCTTTCTAAGAAAGAAATTCCATACCAAGAACCAGAAACTAACTAAGATTTAAATGACATATTTACCAAACATAGTATTCGCTATAATTTTATTTTGTGGCATTGGATATTTTGCAAAAAATGTAAAAAAACTATTCCGTAACATTAACCTCGGTCAAGATGTTGATGTTAGCGATAACAAACCCGAACGTTGGAAAAACATGGCACGCATTGCTCTTGGACAAAGTAAAATGGTGCGTCGTCCTGTTTCAGGATTTCTGCACGTTGTGGTTTATGTCGGTTTCGTTATTATAAATATTGAAGTTCTAGAAATTATAATCGATGGACTTTTTGGAACACACCGTATAGGTTTAAGTGTTTTGCCAACATCTGTCTACGGTTTTTTAATAGGGACTTTTGAAGTTTTAGCATGTCTAGTTTTTGTATCTGTAATTGTATTTTGGATACGTAGAAACGTTATTAAAATTCAACGTTTTTGGAAAAGTGAAATGACTAGCTGGCCAAAAAGCGATGGAAATATCATTCTGTATTTCGAAATGGTTTTAATGAGCCTTTTCTTAATAATGAATGCTACCGATTTGCATTTCCAAGGGTTAAACTCAGGAAACGTTATCAGTCAATATATTGCACCAATGTTTTCAGGTTTACCTGAAACAACGTTGCATTTTATAGAGCGTAGTGCTTGGTGGATACATATTGTTGGTATTTTAATTTTCTTAAACTATCTATATTTTTCAAAGCATTTACACATATTATTAGCGTTCCCAAATACGTTTTATGGCAAATTAACACCAAAAGGCCAATTCAACAATTTAGAATCGGTAACTAATGAAGTAAAACTAATGATGGATCCGAATGCCGATCCATTTGCTGCACCTGCAGAAGGTGATGTTGATGAAGTTCCTGCTAAATTTGGAGCTAGCGATGTGCAAGATTTAAGTTGGGTAAGTTTATTAAATGCTTATACATGTACGGAATGCGGACGCTGTACTAGCGAATGCCCTGCAAATTTAACAGGTAAAAAATTATCACCACGAAAAATCATGATGGACACGCGTGACCGTCTAGAAGAAGTTGGTAAAAATATCGATGCCAACAATGGTGAATTTAAAGATGATGGGAAACAATTACTTGGCGATTACATTACAAACGAAGAAATTTGGGCGTGTACTAGTTGCAACGCTTGTGTAGAGGCTTGCCCAGTGAGTATAGATCCATTATCAATAATTATTGAAATGCGTCGTTATTTAGTGATGGAACAAAGTGCGGCACCAACAGAACTTAATAACATGATGACGAATATTGAGAACAACGGAGCGCCATGGCCATACAACCAAATGGACCGTTTGAATTGGAAAGATGAAAAATAATGGATGAGATACGCTTTAACCATATTAATTATAAATTTATTTTGTTTTAATCGGGTTCAATCTCAGGTTGGATACCAAAAAGATTCACTGCAAATAAAGGTTTATGCTGCGATTGACTATGTAGATAGTCATCCATCAGAAATTAAGGTTAAAAAAGTATTTTGTGATTATTGCTCAGAGTTTCAAATAGAAAAACTATCAGAAGAGGCTTACCGAAGAACGTTTTTAATTCGTAATGATAAAAATGTTCGACTTACAAACGGCACATTTAAACATGCTTTATATATTAGAGTTTCAAAAAAGGATTTAGCGGGTTTAAAAAGAGAAAATTTTGATATAGAAGAAGAAGACATAAATACAAATAATTAAAATAAACCATTTTAATTTATAAAAGAATAAAAATGAGCGAACAACTAAACGTACCAACCATGGAAGAACTCATGGCTCAAGGCAAACAACCTGATATTTTATTTTGGGTAGGTTCCGCTGGAAGTTATGATGATAGAGCCAAGAAAATAACACGTGCTTTTGTTAAAATATTAAATAAAGCCAACGTTAATTTTGCTGTTTTAGGCACCGAAGAAACTTGTACAGGCGATGTTGCAAAACGTGCGGGTAACGAGTTTTTGTTTCAAATGCAAGCCATGATGAATATCGAGGTTTTAAATGCTTACGAGGTTAAACGTATTGTAACTTGCGATCCGCATTCTTTTAATTGCTTAAAAAACGAATACCCAAGTTTAGGTGGTAATTATGATGTTTTACACCATACACAATTTATAAAAGAGTTAATAGAATCTAAGAAATTAGAGATAAAAGACGGGGTGTTTAATGGAAAACGCATTACTTTTCATGATCCTTGTTATTTAGGTCGTGCAAACTCAGAATATGATGCACCACGTGATGTATTGGCAACATTAAACGCAAATCTTCTCGAAATGAAACGAAGCAAATCTACTGCATTATGTTGTGGAGCAGGAGGTGCGCAAATGTTTAAAGATGCAGAAAAAGGGGATAAGGAAATAAACGAACTTCGTACAGAAGATGCGCTTAAAACTAACCCAGAAATCATAGCAACGGCTTGTCCATATTGTATGACAATGATGAGCGATGGCGTAAAAGTGAAAGAAAAAGAAAGTGAAATAACCGTTTTAGATATTGCAGAATTAATTGCACAGTCTCAAGGTTTATAAATAATTCAATTTAATAAATGAAGGATGTTTAGGTTTAATTAACCCGAACGTTATTCATCTTATAAAGAAAAAAATAATGCTAGTAGATTTTAATATATTACCACCAGAATCACGCGTTTGGATATACCAAGCTAATCGTTCGTTTAACGAACAAGAGCTAGAAGAAATTAAGGCCAAACTTAATGTTTTTATAGAAAACTGGACGGCACACGGTAGCGATTTACAATCGGGTTACACTATAGAGTATAAACGCTTTATCGTTATTGGTGTTAACCAAGCTATGAGTCAGGCTACAGGTTGTTCTATAGATGCTTCGGTGCATTTTATTCAGCAATTAGAAAAGGATTACAACGTCGATTTAATGGATAAAATGAACGTGTCTTATAAGCAAGGTGAATACGTAGCTTATAAAACATTAACAGATTTCCGTAAAATGGCAAAAGACAAAGCTGTTTCTAAAAATACTATTGTTTTCAATAACTTAGTTGCCAATGTTGGTGAGTTTAAAGAAAACTGGGAAGTTCCTGCAAGTGAAAGCTGGCATAGTAGATTTGTAAAGTAAAATTTAAACACCCACAAATAATTAAAATTTGTGGGTGTTTTTTTATCCAAACAGTTTGATATTTTACAAGAATAGGGCAAAGTGTATTATTCTATAAAAAACTTTCATAATTCAAATAGAATAATGATTTTTACATCTTTGAAAAAGTAAAAACTAAATTATGGCTAAAGAGATTGTTTTATTAAATATTTCAGGACAGGATAAACCAGGTTTAACATCTAGTTTAACTGGCGTTTTGGCCGAATATGGCGCAAAAGTTTTAGATATTGGTCAGGCCAATATTCATGATACATTGTCGCTTGGTATTTTGTTCGAAATAAAATCTAAAAAGAAATCGGCAGCCGTTTTAAAAGATTTACTTTTTAAGGCTTATGAGCTTGGTATTTCGGCTAAGTTTACTCCAATTTCTTTAGATAAATATGAAGATTGGGTTACGCTTCAAGGTAAAGACCGTTATATCGTAACACTTTTAGGTGAAAAATTAGCAGCCAAACAAATATCTGAAGTAACGAAAGTAATTTCAGAAAAGAATTTAAATATTGATTCTATTAAACGTTTAACAGGGCGTTTATCTTTAAAAAAGCAATCTGAATATCCACGTGCTTCTATTCAACTTTCCATTCGTGGTCAAATTGATAATAAAGCTGAAGTTACTGCGAAGTTTATGCAGATTTCTAATGATCTCGATGTTGATATCGCTTTTCAGGAAGATAATATTTACCGTAGAAACCGTCGTTTAGTTTGTTTCGATATGGATTCTACGCTGATACAGGCTGAAGTTATTGATAAATTAGCAGAACTTGCTGGTGTTGGTGATGAAGTAAAAGCAATTACTGAATCTGCTATGCAAGGAGAAATTGATTTCAACGAAAGTTTTAAACAACGTATGAAGCTTTTAAAAGGCTTAAGTGAAGAAGTTTTACAAGATGTTGCTGTAAATTTACCAATTACAAAAGGAGCTCGCCGTTTAATTGATACATTAAAAAGTTACGGTTTTAAAACTGCTATTCTTTCTGGAGGATTCACATATTTTGGTGAGTATTTAAAAAAAGAATTAGGTATGGACTATGTTTATGCTAATCAATTAGAAATTGTAGATGGTAAGTTAACTGGTGGCTATTTAGGAGATATTGTTGACGGTAATAAAAAAGCAGAATACTTAAAAGAAATAGCCGCAAAAGAAGGTATTGATATTAGCCAAACTATTGCGGTAGGCGATGGTGCCAACGATTTACCTATGCTCAATTTAGCGGGGTTAGGGATTGCATTTCATGCGAAGCCTAAAGTAAAAGATAATGCACAAAGTTCTATATCTAGCATTGGTTTAGATGGTGTTTTATACTTGTTAGGCTATCACGACAGACATATTGATTTAATTGAGTAAAGATTATTTACTTGGTATTATAGAATAAAAAAAGCTCTAAAAATTTTTAGAGCTTTTTTTATGGATTATATTTTGTTAGTCACGATAAATAGCCATTATCGGGATGTCGAAATTGTTTAGCAAATCTTCAGTTAAACTAAAAGAGAATAGACGTTGGTAAAAATTCCGTTTATGGTTTATTAAGCAAACCATATCTATTTTGTTGTTAATGCAGTATTCTGTTAACGATTTCTTCAGGTTAATAGAATCTATAGAAATAAACTCTACATTATTTAGGTGGGCTAAATCTAACGATTGCTTAAAGGTTTCCATTAAAGGAGAAATTGATTCTACATGTGCTAAATCGAAATGAATAACATGTAGTTTTGAATTGAATTCTTGAGATTTTTCGATAACATCTCCTAACGGAATAATTTCATCTTCCTTATAATCCACTAGAAATACAATATTATCCAAATAACCATCGAAAACAGCTTTTTCTGGTATGGCAATAACGGGCTTGCTAATTTCTTCTAATATTTTAATGGTATTGGTTTCCATAAAAATGTTAAACAGGCTATTTTGGCTACTTTGTGTACCCATAATAATCAAGTCAATCTTATCTTCTTTTTTTAAAATATACTTTTTTAAAGACTCTACAAAAGTACCTTCATCTACAACATATTTTACGTTTAAATTTCCTGCCTTACTGTTTTTAATAAGTTTTTCAAATGGAGGGAATTTATCCTTTTTACTTCTAAAGTTCTGTATATCTACTTTATTGTAAACAGCCTGAGCATCTTCATTTAAAGGATCTCCGGCAGTATAAGTGTGATACACAATTAACTTAGAATTAGACTTTTGTGCATATTCCATAGCATATGTAAAAGCATTTAAGGATAATTCGGTGAAATCTGTTGGAAATAATATGCTTTTCATCTTTTTAACGATTAGGGTTATGTTTTAATTTTAAAATGAAAGTAAGGTTATAGCGTTGCTAAATATTTTACAGCATAAACTAGAACAATACTCACTACAAGGCCTATAAAAACTTTAAACAAATCCATACCTAAATTACTAAACATAGCTCTTCTAGGTTCATTTTTTCTAAGCATGTAGTTTAAGGCAATTTCTCTACCGGCCAGAATACCTATAAACACCCAGGTGGTACTCATTGGCACATTATTTAACTCCTTAAAGTAGAATAAAATAATACCGTATGTAAAATCTATAAGCGTAGCAGACCTTAAATCGACGGTGTTGGTTTTAGATTTAATAATGCCTTGTATGGCACCTCCTTTTTTCGCGATAATAAAAGCGAGCATCACTAATATAATAATTAAAGAGAATATTAACTGCCATAATTCGAGTTGTCTTGGTAAGTAAACATAAATATTGGCAAAATCCTGAATAAGCCATTGCGACCATAAAAAACCGGTAGAACCCCATTGTAAAGCGGTCCATATTTGGTTTTCTTTTGCTGTAATTGGGTTTTCTATAAATTTTTTCTCTAGTACTTTGGATATGGCCAAATACAAAATAATGGCGGCAACAAAAGAAACCGCATAACCAGAAACGGATTTTAAAACCATATCGGTTAAATTCTTTTGGTTAAAAAACGTAAGAATTAAAAATGATGTGCTTACAGGAATTCCGGTACGCGTAAGTATCATTAAAATAATAGGAGGTAATATATAATACCATGAAAAGGGGTTTGGCATAGGGTATTTTTCTAAACGTCCATAAGAGACATCGCCGTCATGAGTAATGTAACCATAGATTAGGGTAAATGTTAGAATACCACCTGCATAAAGCCACAACACCCACCATTTTTTTCGTTCATTAGAGCTTAGAAAAGTCCCTAACGTTTGGATGGTATCATTACCTATTACAGAATAGGCGGCTAATGTAAAGCCAAGATAAATAACTATTGTAGAAAAATCCATTGATAATGTTGGTCTGGTTGTTTTTTTATGTTGGTGGTAAATAACGTATTTAAAACAATATGATATGTTATATAATGTTTATTAATTAGTTAAATATTATTACTGTTAAATCTATTAAATTCAGAGGTGTAGAAGAGTTTTGTTTTTAAGAAAAAGTGTATTTATTAATTAAACTTTTTTGATTTGGTAAATCAATACTAGGGTAGAAGTGATTGGTGTAAATGTGCTATATTTTCTAAAGATTTAATAAACGTTTTAAACGATTGATTTAAAAAAGGTTAACAGTTCATTTTGATATTTTATTAAGATTTAATCTAAATAAGCTTTGATTTCTTTAAAAAGAAAATATATTTGCAATTCTATTTATATCAAGTCTAAATAAAAATAAATTATGAAATTCAAATTATTTAACCCGCTTTATCTTTTTACGTTAACACTTTTTGTAGCATCTTGTTCTAGTGATGATGATGGAGGAGACACAAGTGAAAGCATCGAAAAGTCTGCTGTTATTGAAAACTACGCCAAGCTTGTTTATCAATCTTATTTAGATAGTTATACAGGAGCTGTGTCGTTACAAACTGCGGTAGATGTTTTTATAGAAACACCAACTGATGCTAATTTTACAGCAGCAAAAACGGCTTGGTTGAGTGCTAGAGATATTTATGGGCAAACCGAAGCTTATAGAGAATGCAACGGTCCTATAGATACAGAAAATGAAGCTTGGAGTGTTGGTAATGAAGGACAACTTAATGCTTGGCCAATAGACGAAAGTTATATTGATTATGTAGCATCTGGAACAGAAGCTTATGCGGGTAGTTTTACAAGTATTATTTCTGATACGAGTGTAACCATAGATGAAGCGACTTTAGCTTCTTTAAATGAAGAAACCACCGATAAATCTATCAGTACAGGATGGCATGCTATAGAGTTTTTACTTTGGGGACAAGACAATACTTTACCAAGTGAAGATTTACCTGGGCAACGTGAGTATACCGATTATACTACCGCAGATGATGCAGATCGTAGAGCTGATTATTTACAAGCAGCAACCGATTTATTAGTAAGCGATTTAAATGCATTAACTACAACTTGGGCTCCAAATGGTACTTATAGAACTGTTTTTGAAGCTTTAGATGAAGATGTTGCGTTAAAGCAATTTATTAACGGTGCTTTCTTTATTGCTGGTGACGAATTAAGCTCGGAACGTATAATCGCCCCTGTAGATTCTACAGATGGTATTGATGGATTAGGACAAGAAGATGAGCATTCATGCTTTAGTGATAATACGCACAAAGATATTTGGGCAAATGCGCAAGGTGTTTATAACGTAGTTTTTGGAGCTTATGGTAATGTCTCTGGAGATTCTTTTTACGATTTAGTAAAAGAAAAAGATGCAGCTCAAGCTGAAAAGTTAAAAGATGCGGCAGACGAGGCTATGGCAAAAGTAAATGCAATAGCTAATAATAGCGAACCTTTTGATTATCTAATTACATTAGAAAACTCAACAGATGCTAACTTTGGTGTAGTGATGCAAAGTGTTGTTGCTTTACAAGATTGGGCAGATGAAATTAGCGCATCCGCAACTGTAATAGGAATTAATTTATAGAATAACACCCCATTTTTAAAGTGAAATCCCGAATTATACATTCGGGATTTTGCTATTTAAAATCATGATTAAAATGAAACTGAAAATCGTATTTATTTCCATAATTATAACTTGCTTATACAGTTGTTCCGATGATGATTATACGGCTACATCTAAAATTGAATATGAAGAAGGCGAAGAGTTTCTTACTAGTGATTTAGGAGTTAATTCAACAAGTAACAATGCTTTTGGTTTTGAAATCAGTGGATTATCATTTGTTGAGCAAGCCGAATTTGCTACAGGTAACTCTTTGTTTAATCAAACTTGGGTTTCCTCGCCGGCCTCTACAACAGGTCGAGATGGTTTAGGTCCAACATTTAATGCAAGAGCTTGCGCAACCTGTCACTTTAAAGATGGTCGTGGTAAAGCTTTTGTTAATGGTGAAGATTCTAGTGGCTTTTTAATGCGTATAAGTATGCCAGGACAAGATAGTAATGGAGATGCTTTGCCTGTTTTGGGCTATGGAACTCAACTTCAAGACCGAGCAAATAATGGTATTCCGTTTGAAGCAAAGGTTAATGTAACTTACGAAGTTATTAATGGAGAATATGCCGACGGAACGTCTTATCAATTACAAAAACCAATTTATAGTTTTTCTCAAGAAGCCTTTGGTTCTCTTTCTGGTGTGCTAATGTCTCCTCGAGTAGCACAACAAACTATTGGTTTAGGTTTAATTAGTGCTTTGCCAGATGAAGAAATTACAAAGTTTGAAGATGAAACCGATAGTGATAACGATGGTATCTCGGGTCGAGCAAATTATGTTTATAATTATCAAATAAACGAGAGAGATTTAGGTAAATACGGATGGAAAGCCAATGCGCCTACATTAAAACAGCAAGTTGCTGCGGCCTTACATGGAGATATGGGGTTAACCACATCATTATTTTCAGATTCTAATTGTCCGTCACCACAGCAAGATTGTGCCGATGCTATTAATGGTGGTACTCCAGAAGTTACCGATGTACAATTAGATAAAATGTTATTTTATCAGGCGCATTTAGCAGTACCTAATAGACGAAATTATAAGGATGAAAACGTACTGAAAGGTAAAGCACTTTTCTCTTCATTAAATTGTATTGGTTGCCACGCTATTAATCAAAAAACGGGTACGGAAGCGGCAAGTGATTATCTTAAAAATATAACTATAAAACCATATTCTGACTTTTTATTACATGATATGGGAGATGATTTGGCAGATAATAGACCCGATTATTTAGCAACTGGAAATGAATGGCGAACACAACCGCTTTGGGGTATTGGCCTTATTTCTACAGTAAATGGCCATACTAATTTAATGCATGATGGTAGAGCCGCAAATATTGAAGAAGCTATACTATGGCATGGTGGTGAAGCAGAAAATATAAGAGAAGATTTTAAAAACCTTTCGGTTGATGATCGTGAAAACCTTATCAGTTTTGTGAATTCACTTTAAAAAAATGATTTATTTATTAGTTTCATATTAAAACTAAAACACTATTAAAAAACATGAGAAATTTATCAATATTATTTCTGACTTTTTTACTTTTCACTTGTAACTCGTCGGACGATAATACAAAAGCATCATTTAAAGTCGATTTACTTTTAGTCGATGTTGTTAACCAAAATATTCTACCTGCTGTAGAGCATTTTGTTTCAGAAAGTGTTAATTTAAATACGGCTGTAGAAACATATTTAGCAGCTTCTACAGAATTTAATTTAGAAGCTTTACGTGTGCAGTGGCAAGTTTCCGCGAAAGCGTATGGAAGTATTTATGCTTTTAATATTGGTGATGTTCGTGGTCAGTTTATGCATCAGGCTTTATTCAATTGGCCAACATTACCAACGGCTATAGAAAACATTTTGATTAATAACGAAGTTGTGGATGAAGCGCTTGTACTAAGATTAAGTCCACAAATAAAAACACTTTCAGGCTTAGAATATTTGCTTTTTGGTGACGATTTAGCAACGGTTAATGCTGCTTTTGTTTCATCTGAAAAAAGAAGAAATTATTTAAAATATACGGCTTTGGAATTAAAGACGCAATCGGAAAGACTTCAAGGTATTTGGGGTACTGTAAACTCTGGTGCTTATGCTTCAACCTTTATAGCCAATCAAGAAACAGGAATAAAAGGATCGTTCAATTTACTATACAACGGTTTATTTAATTTGATTGATAATGCCAAGATCACCAAAATAGGTAAGCCTGCAGGTTTAGAGAATTCCGATAATGTAAATCCAGAAATTTCACAAGCTTACTTTAGTCATACTTCATTAGCTATTATCGAAAATAACATTAAAAGTTTAGAGGCGGTATATTTTAATCCAAATGGTTTGGGTATTTCAGATTATGTATACGCTACAATTGATAATGATGAATTAAACAATGCTGTAGAAGCTAAAATAGCAGAAGTTTATGCAGCTATTGATGCCATACCAACTAATTTTTATACGGCTATTACAAGTAACCCAGAAGAGGTTGAGAATTTACACGAGAAACTTGGTGAGTTAGGTGTTTTATTTAGTGTAGATGTACGTAGTATTTTATCTATTATTATCACAACAACAGATAATGATGGTGATTAATTCAATGTTTTATTTAGACTTTAAAATAGATTAAGCAGGTTTACTTCAACTTAAATTTAAAATCTGTTACAAACTTCTGTATAAATCTATCTTAAAGTCTTTTCATCTTCTTTTTAAAAGTATTATTTTGGCATGATTATTAGTATTGTATTAAACGACTAGTAATTTCTTAATTAATTCTTTTTATGCGTCATATAAAATTTACCGTAGTTTGTCTGTTTTCAGTACTTTCTATTTATGGTCAAAATTCTAAAAACCCCTTAGAAACAGCCAACCCTCAAGCTCAACATAAATGGGTAGATAGTGTGTATGCTTCACTATCCTTATCCGAAAAAATAGGGCAATTGTACATGGTTCAGGTCATGTCTAGCCAAAGTGCTGCAACAAAAGTTAAGGTCGAAAATTTAGTAAGAAACAACCATATTGGTGGTGTAATATATTCTAATGGCGGACCATACCGTCAAGCCAAACTGAATAATCAACTGCAAGCGATATCAAAAATCCCGCTTTTAGTTGGTATGGATGCCGAATGGGGTTTAAGTATGCGTTTAGATTCTACTTATGCTTTTCCTTGGAACATGACGCTTGGAGCCATTAAAGATGATAAATTAGTTGAAGAGGCTGGTCGATATATTGGCGAACATTGCAAACGTTTAGGTGTGCATTTTAATTTTGCACCTGTTGTAGATATTAATACTAACCCTAAAAATCCAATTATTGGTAACCGTTCTTTCGGTGAAGACCGAGATAATGTTACTCGTAAGGCTTCTGCTTTCATGAAAGGAATGCAAGGCGCTGGAGTTTTGGCTAATGCAAAACATTTTCCTGGTCACGGCGATACCGATCAAGATTCACATTTAACATTACCAACTATTAGTTTTAATGAAAAACGCATAGATTCTATAGAGTTATATCCATATAGAAAATTAATTACCGAAGGACTTTCTAGTGTTATGGTGGCGCATTTAAATGTACCTGGTTTAGATAATTCTGGTGTGCCTTCATCTTTATCAAAACATATTGTTACCGATATTTTAAAGGAGAAATTAGGTTTTAAAGGTCTTATTTTTACTGATGCCTTAACTATGAAAGGTGCTGCCGATTTTGATGAAACCGGCGATATTGATTTAGCTGCTTTTAAAGCTGGTAACGATGTGATGCTAATGTCTGAAAATGTAAGTATTGGTATTTCTAAAATTAAAGAAGCTTATAATAGAGGTGAAATTACAGAAGCACGATTAGAACTTTCGGTTAAAAAGATTTTAATGGCTAAGTACAAAGTTGGTTTACAGAATTATAAACCAATTAGTTTAAATAATCTTGGCAAAGATTTAAACAGACCAGAAGATGATATTTTATATGAAGAACTACTAGAAAATGCCATTACTGTTGTTAAAAACGAGAATAACTTAGTCCCTTTAAAAAAGTTGGAAATTAAATCGATAGCTTATGTTAATTTAGGTGACGATTCTGGTGATGTATTTTTTAATGAACTTAAAAAGTATGGTAAAGTACATGCCGTAAAAGGAAATAATTTAGAAGAATTAATGGGAAGGTTAGAACCTTATAATACCGTTATTGTTGGTTTACATCGCTCTAATGCTAACCCATGGAAAAGCTATAAGTTTACAGAGAAAGAGATTAGTTGGTTGCACGAAATTTCTAGATCGCACAACGTAATTTTAGATGTGTTTGTTAAACCATATGCACTTGCCGATTTAAGAACTATGGCAAATATTGAGAGTGTTATAGTAAGTTACCAAAACAGTGCTATTGCACAACAAAAATCTGCACAACTTATTTTTGGAGCTATTCCAGCAAAAGGAACACTTCCTGTTTCTATTGGACAGTTTTATAATGCTGGCGAAGGTATAGATAGTGAAGCTATAAAACGTTTGGGATACACTGTTCCAGAGCGTGTGGGAATGAATTCTGAAAAATTAAACAGAATAGATTCTATCGCTAATTATGCTGTAAACAATAAAATGACACCCGGAATTCAACTTTTGGTTGCTAGAAAAGGGAAAGTGATTTACAATAAAAATTTTGGGAAACACACCTATAGCGGAAAAGAAAAAGTGGGTTTTGATGATATTTATGATGTAGCATCTCTAACAAAAATATTAGCAACCTTGCCGTTGGTAATGGAGCTGGAAGAACAAAATGTTATTTCACTAGATACTAAATTAGTAGAAGTTTTACCTGAATACAAAGGGTCTAACAAAGAGAATGTGACTTTTAAGAAGATGCTTTCGCATTATGCTCAATTACGTCCATGGGAACCCTTCTATTATCATACTTTAGATACAGTAACTAAACGCCCTAGTGCAAAATATTATAGAAAAATTAGAAGTCCAGAATTTAATGTTGAAGTGGCCAAAAACTTGTTTTTAAGAACTGATTATCAAGATTCTATTCCGAAGATAATTAAAGATTCAGAATTGCTAG
This sequence comes from Algibacter lectus, assembly GCF_900112395.1. GTDB lineage: Bacteria > Bacteroidota > Bacteroidia > Flavobacteriales > Flavobacteriaceae > Algibacter > Algibacter lectus. The sequence continues at coordinate 380,166 of NZ_FOLN01000002.1, read as the reverse complement.
ATCGCTTGAGATACCGTTATAGTGACTTCCCTTATTACATTCTAAAGAAATTTATTGAAGAGTATTACGACAGAACGTTAGAGCAATTAACGCAAGCGCATTTTTATGAGTCGTTAGGTGCGAATAACACCATGTATAATCCGTACCATAAAATAAGTAGTAAAAAAATAGTACCTACGGAAGAGGATAATTATTATCGTTTTCAAAAAGTACACGGTTACGTGCATGATATGGGAGCCGCCATGCAAGATGGTATTGGTGGCCATGCGGGGGTTTTTAGTAATGCCAACGATGTTGCGAAAATTATGCAAATGTATTTGCAGAAAGGGTATTACGGCGGAAAGCGTTATTTAAAAGAAGAAACCGTAGATAAGTTTAATACGCGTTATTTTGAAGCTCAAAATAACAGAAGAGGAATTGGTTTTGATAAACCTCAATTGGGAACAGTAGGACCAACATGTGGTTGTTTATCTATGAAGAGTTTTGGGCATTCTGGTTTTACAGGAACTTATGCTTGGGCAGACCCAGATGAAGAAATTGTATATGTATTTTTAGCAAATAGAACCTACCCAAATGCAGGTAAAAACTTGTTGTTAAAAGAAAATATTAGAACAGAAATTCAGCGTTTAATTTACGAAGCGATTGAAGATTAAAATTTTAAATTGAAGAGCATGAAAATAGGTATAGTGTGTTATCCAACATTTGGAGGTAGTGGCGTTGTAGCAACAGAATTAGGTTTAGAGCTTTCTAAGCGTGGCCATGAAATCCATTTTATTACATATAACCAACCTGTGCGATTGGAATTATTAGGCAATAACGTTCATTATCACGAAGTAAATGTACCAGAGTATCCATTGTTTCATTACCAACCCTACGAGTTAGCTTTATCGAGTAAATTGGTTGATATGGTGAAGCTTCATAAAATAGAAATCCTTCATGTACATTATGCTATTCCGCACGCATACGCGGCTTATATGGCTAAAAAAATGCTTATTGAAGAAGATATTTATGTGCCAATTGTAACTACACTTCATGGTACCGATATTACACTTGTTGGTAGTCATCCGTTTTATAAACCAGCTGTAACGTTTAGTATCAATAAATCTGATGCTGTTACTGCGGTTTCAGCGAGTTTAAAAGAAGATACACTACGTTTGTTTGATATAAAAAAGGACATTGATGTAGTGCCTAATTTTATAGATTTAGAAAAATATAAGCATCATAGCGTTACAGAATGTCAACGTGGGATGATGGCTAAAGACAACGAAAAAATAATAACACATATTAGTAATTTACGTCCCGTAAAACGAATAGAAGATGTTATTAGTGTGTTTTATAACATTCAAAAAGCAATGCCAGCCAAACTGATGTTTATTGGTGAAGGACCTGAAAAGGAAAAGATGGAAATACAATGCGCTGAACTTGGTATTACAGATAAAGTAATTTTCTTCGGAAGAAGTAATGAAATTGATAAGATACTTTGCTTTAGTGATTTATTTTTATTGCCTTCTCAAACGGAAAGTTTTGGTTTAGCGGCTCTAGAAGCTATGGCATCTGGTGTTCCTGTAATTTCAAGTAACACGGGTGGTATTCCAGAAGTTAATGTGCACGGTGTTTCAGGGTATTTAAGTGAAGTGGGGGATATTGAAGATATGAGCAAAAATGCTATACATATTTTAAGCGATGAAAATCGATTAAAAACCTTCAAAGAAAACGCTCGAAAAGAAGCCTTGAAATTCGACTTACACGAAATTGTACCGCAGTACGAGAAAATTTATGAAAAAACACTAGCCAAGTGTTTGGTGCTTTAAAATTATAAAAATAACTCAGCTTTAAATCCACTCATATTAAAAGAAAATGGAAACATTCACTTTAGCACGCGTTATTCATGTTATAGCTGTTATTTTATGGATTGGTGGAGTCTCTATGGTAACTACCGTTATTATTCCGGCCGTAAAAAAGCTAAAATCCAAAGAAGATCAAATTAAAACCTTCGAAGCATTAGAAGGTAAATTTGCTATACAAGCTAAAGTAACAACTTTACTAACCGGACTTTCTGGTTTCTATATGTTATATGTGCTCGATGCTTGGGATCGATATTTTGATTATCGGTTTTGGTGGATTCATGCTATGACTTTAGTTTGGGTACTTTTTACTCTTATTTTATATGTTTTAGAGCCGCTTATATTGCATAAATTATTCAAAAAATATGTAGAAGAAAATCCTTCAAAAACATTTTCAATACTTCATAAGGCGCATTGGTTTTTACTAATATTAAGTTTAATAACTACGGCAGGAGCAGTTGCTGGTAGTCATGGTTGGTTTTTTATAAAATAAAAATCCGCCATAAATTGACGGATTTTTAAGAGTTTCATTATTGTGTTCTAAAAGTTTTAGAGCTAATGTTTAATACACATCACTAACTGTTTCCGTTAGCGTTTTCATAAAAGCGACTAAGGCGTTTTGTTCTTCAGTTGTTAAATTAAGTTCATCGAATGGCAAAGTTTGGTGTTCTAAATCGAAACCTAGACCGCCACCACCTCCAAGGTTGTAAAATTCTACAACTTCCTCTAAAGATTTATAAACACCATTATGCATGTAAGGCGCTGTTAGAGCAATGTTTCTAATACTTGGTGTTTTAAACATGCCTTTATGTAGTGGTTCTTTAAAGCTCCAATAAAAACCTAAATCATCATCAAGTTGTTTGTTTTCTGCTGTTTCCGGAACTCCAATAACTTCTTTTTCTGTTTCAGTATAAAAAGGAGGAACTGTTCCGTTGGTTAAAGGCATAAAGTGACAAGTAGCGCACAAGGCTTTTCCCATAAATAAATTATATCCCAGTTTTTCTTCATCTGAAAAGTTATTTTCCTCGCCTCTTATGTTTTTATCAAATTTAGAATTGAAACCATTTAAGGTTGAAATATATGATGAAATGGCTTTTATAACATCCGTATTATTTGATGAAATTTTTCCGAAGGCATCTTTAAAAAGAGTGGTATAAGTTGAGTCTTTTAGAATGGCGTTTGAGAACTTATGCACATCGGAGTTAAACTCTTTATCATTTGTAAATACAGATGAAATTTGATCTAACAAGGTGTTTGAGCGTCCGTCTAAAAAGAAACTTTGTTGAAATGCCGTATTTATAAGTGTGGGTGTATTTCGTAGCAATGGTTTACCTTGATTATCTAAATTTAGTGCAACATTATCGGCATAGCCTTTATTAGGTAAATGACAGGTAATACAAGCCATTTTTCCGTTTTCGGAAAGTTTAGGGTCTGAGAATAATTTTTTACCTAAAGTAATCTGTTTCTCAGTTGGGTTTTGGTTGATAGCAGCTGTAAAATAATTTAAATTAAAACTATCGTCTTCAAAAAAAGTAGGGGCATCAAAATTAAAAGGAGTAGTGTCTATTGGTTCCCAAAGTGCACTAGATTTTCTAATATCGACCCAATTTCGAGTAATCGGATTCATATAATCGCGTGTAAATGTAAAGCGATCGAAAGTATCAAAATCTTGATTTTTATTAATAAAAGCAATAGCTTTTTCAATATTAGCATTAAAATCGGAGTCTAATTTTTCATTCTTAAGTTTAATACTATTTTGTATGGTAGCCTTATAGACGGTTTGTAAACTTTCTAGTGAAACAATAGTTTCATCAATGCCTAAATGACTTACTGGCGTATCAAAACCAGATATGGCTAAGCTTACTATACGTAATAGTTGCTGGTGTGTGGCTATAAAAAAGCGTTGTGGATTAAGATCTCTTTTGTCAATAGCTTTTTTAAGGTTAGAAAGCATGCCTTTTTGCACGTATAGTTCTTGTTTAAAATCGGCCTCGGAAGTTTCATTATCAAAAACACTTTCTTCTATTTTTTGATAACCAACTGGTTTGATAATCTTACCGGTGTCTTCTTTATAAATAGGTAGGGCAGGGCCGTTTGCTCTGTGGCCAACCTCCGGATTTAAATACGATGCGTAAGGTTCGGCTTTTTTGAAAGCAACACGAGATAAAGCGAAATAGGTTTTGGCTTTTTTACCGTGCATACCTTCCGTTTCTAAACTATCGATATAACTTAAAGCTAAATCTATGTTTTGGGAGTAATAGTTTTGTGCAGTCGACCAATTTATTACAGAAATGGTTTCTTTTTTATCCTGTTTGCATCCAGTTATTGAAATGCAAATAATTAAGAAGAATAGCGATTTTAAATATCGAAACATGTGTGAAAGTTATAAAAATGAAAGAATCTTCATTGTGAAAATGAAGATTCTTAATATTAAAAAAATATTGTGTTTACTATCTAGCTAAGCCTTTTAATAATACAATTTGTCCACCTTGGTTATGTGGTAAACTGCTAGAAACAAAATCATCGCTTTCCCAGTAATGTGGTTGTAAGTTTAAAATAAATGTATCTGGCACACCTACTTTATCAGAGATATCAGTTAAAGCACCAAACTCACCAGAAAATCCTGTAGATCCTGTTGGGTCTAAGTTATTTTCAACTTTTAATTCTAAAACAACTTTATTATTGTTACCATCTAAATCTGCTTGGTAAATTTGTGCAGCATGGTTTCTAGAGAAAGAATTTGGATCTTCTTGCACGTAGATAAAGTTTTCTGTAACGCAAATATTATCTGGACTTTGTAATTCTGCAAGGTTACCATCTTGATTGTTAGTATCAGTGTTTCCGCTAATAATTTGAGTTAATTTACCTTCTAATGGATTAGTTTCATCAAGTTCAATTTTGTAAACAGTTCCCCAATCGTTATAAGTTCCTCTTCCTGGACCTCTTCCTGTTACCGCAAAAAATACGTCTCTTGCATTGGCATCGCTACCTTTTTTATAATCAACATCTTCAACACGCATAAACTGAGAAGCAAATACATTAGTACAAGCGGTTTCCATTTCACTTTTAGTTAAAGCCGCACCATCTACGATTTCTACAAATTCGATGTCGTAAGTTTTTTGAAAATCTAAACTACCTTCGTTGTAAACTTGATCTGCAGCAACATCCATAGTTCCGCCAGCACCATCAGAAACTTGCTTAAATCTTAAAACATAAATTTTTCCGTTTGCTAAATCTGCATCACCGTTTTCAGATAAATACATAGTTACTTGGCCTTCAGACCCGCTAGAATCATCATCTCCACCAATAATTACCGTTTTACCAGTATAAGCACCTTTTGGTAATGGTACAGCGTTTTCCCAAGAGAATTCACCTAAAGCATCTAAACCAAAATCTGCAGTTGGAGTAGGTGTTTCAATCCAAGGATCAATTCCTTTAACATCGTAAGCGTAACTTTCTGAAGCAGATAAAAAGATATCTTTATCACCACCATGTACAGCAGCTTCCCACATAGTACCAGAACATTGTCTTGCATAATCTGCAACACCACTATTTAATAACCAATCGCCAGAAATAGGATTAAGGTCTTTATCAAAACGAATTCTAGAAACAGCATAATCATCTTCTGCATTTACAACATAGATGTACTCATCACCATCTTTTAAAAATCCTGCACCATCTTGAGCACCAACTAAACGAAAACCGTTAGAAAGCACATCGGTAGAACTTAATAAAGAAAAAGCTTCTACTGTACTAAATTCACTGTGTAATTTTACTAAAGGAGCTAAAGACGATTTGTTACTAAACATAGCTTCTGGTGGTGTGAAATCTTCACCATCCTCACCATCTTTTCCGTCTTCGCCATCTTTTCCGTCAACACCGTTAATACCATCTTTTCCATCTTCGATATCACAGCTAACTATTACTGTACTTGTAGATGTTACAATAAAAAGGAATAAAAATAATTTAATGTACTTGTTCATCATTTAATATATAAATATTGGTTAATTAATTCGGTTCAAAATTAGAATTTGAATCAAACAACCGTGTTAACTAACTGCTGTGCTTAATTTAATTTTAAGTAACCTTAGTGTTAAAAAGATTACTTAAATATTAACAACATGTAGAATTAGGCACTGAAATGTTAAGTGAATATAAAATGAATGTTTCTTAAATTTAATACGACAAAATTGGTGGTTCAATTTCCTGTTAATTCTTAACGAAATTTTTAGAATTGCAAAATTGAATAAGCTTATATTTACACTTTCTATCTATTTTAATATGCCAGCAGACTGTATTTCGTTTAAAAACACAGGATATTTTTCAAGTTTAATTTGCGATTATCTCGATGAAAATCAAGAGTTAAAACCATTTTACAACCGTTTTCCAAACCTTGATAATTTCAAAAATCAAATTGAAGAAAAGGGAGCCCATTTTACTCCAGAATCTCGAAAAGTATTGCATGGGGTACTAACTGAACAGTATAAAAAGGTTGAAGCTTCGGTATTAACACTTCAAAATATAGATTTATTAAAATTAGAAAACACCTTTACCGTTACAACAGGGCACCAGCTAAACTTGTTTACGGGACCACTGTATTTTCTGTATAAAATAGTATCGGCTATTAATCTTTCAAAAGAATTAAAAGAAAAATATCCCGATCAAAATTTTGTTCCTATTTATTGGATGGCAACAGAAGATCATGATTTTGATGAAATAAATTATTTTAATTTCAGAGGAAAAAAAGTGCAATGGAATAAGGACGCTAGCGGAGCTGTAGGAGAATTATCTACCGAAGGTTTAGCCGATGTTTTTGAAGTATTTTCAAATGAAATTGGACATACTAAAAATGCTGAATATTTAAAAGGTCTTTTTCAAAAGGCTTATTTAGAGCACGATAATTTAGCCGATGCTACCAGATATTTGGCAAACGCTGTGTTTCACGAATATGGTTTAGTAATTGTTGAAGCCAATAATGCCGCATTAAAAAAAGAGTTTATCCCTTTTATAGAAACCGAATTGTTGAACCAAACATCGTTTAAGGCGGTTACGGAAACTATAGAAGATTTAAATAATTATTCTGAAGGCTATAAAGCGCAAGTAAACCCAAGAGAAATAAACTTATTTTATTTTAATAAAAATTTAAGAGAACGTATTGTTTTTGAGAAAGGTGTTTATAAAGCGATAAATACCGATATAATTTGGACAAAAGCGGCTATTCTGGATGAAGTAAAAAAACATCCGGAGCATTTTTCACCAAATGTGATTATGCGACCTCTATACCAAGAAGTGATTTTACCAAACCTGTGTTACATAGGTGGAGGAGGAGAATTGGCGTATTGGTTTCAATTAAAAAAATATTTTAATACAGTAAATGTACCTTTTCCGGTATTGTTATTAAGAAATTCAGTTTTAATTCAAACGGAAAGTCAGAGTAAAAAGCTTGAAAATTTAAATATTTCTAAGGAAGATGTTTTCTTAAAGCGAAGTGCTTTCATTAATAAAAAAGTTAGAGAAATATCAAATATTGATATCGATTTGTCTGAACAAAAGAAACATTTGATAAAGCAATTTGAAAGTATGTATAAAATTGCCGAAGACACCGATAAATCGTTTTTAGGTGCTGTAAAAGCTCAAGAAGTAAAGCAATTACAAGGTTTAGAGCATTTAGAGAATCGTTTACTTAAAGCTCAAAAACGTAAATTGAAAGATGCCGTTTCGAGAATGACGGACTTACAAACCGAACTTTTTCCGGGTGGTAGTTTACAGGAACGAAACACTAATTTTTCGGAATTTTATTTAGAATATGGCGAGCAATTGTTACCAAACTTAATAAAAAACTTACAACCTTTAAAAGGCGATTTTTTACTGTTAACAATTTAGTTAAAAAAGTTGCGGTGCTAATTCGTCATTTTAAAATCAATCGTTATTTTTGCGCATGCAACATGACAAGGTACTTATTTTAGACTTCGGATCGCAATACACACAACTTATTGCCCGTCGAGTTAGGGAACTCAACATTTACTCCGAAATACATCCATTTAACAAAATTCCAACCAATTTAGACACCTACAAGGCGGTTATTCTTTCGGGAAGTCCAAACTCTGTAAGAGGTGAAGATGCTTTGCATCCTGATTTATCAGAAATTAGAGGGAAAAAACCAATGCTAGCCGTATGCTATGGCGCGCAATATTTAGCGCATTTTTCTGGAGGTGAAGTAGCACCATCGAATACCAGAGAATATGGTAGAGCGAACTTATCGTTTATAAAAACTGATGAGCCTTTTGTGAAAAACATTAGCAAAGGCAGTCAAGTTTGGATGAGCCACTCTGATACTATTAAAAAATTACCAACAAATGGTGTTTTAGTAGCTAGTACAAACGACGTAGAAAATGCCGCTTACAAAATTGAAGGAGAAACAACTTATGCCATTCAATTTCACCCAGAAGTTTATCATTCTACAGATGGCAAACAACTTTTAGAAAACTTTTTAGTGGGTATCGCTGGTTTAAAACAAGACTGGACTCCAGATTCTTTTGTTGAAGAAACTGTAGCTGCTATTCGCGAGAAAGTAGGAAATGATAAAGTAGTTTTAGGGCTTTCTGGTGGTGTAGATTCTACCGTAGCAGCGGTTTTACTTAATAAAGCGATTGGTGAAAACTTATATTGCATTTTTGTTAATAATGGATTGTTACGTAAAAATGAATTTACATCAGTTTTAAAACAATACGAAGGTATGGGCCTTAACGTAAAAGGCGTTGATGCGTCTGAGCGTTTTTTAGAAGCTTTAAAAGGTCTAGAGGATCCTGAGAAAAAACGTAAAGCCATTGGTAATTCTTTTATTGAAGTTTTTGATGATGAAGCTCACAAATTAACTGATGTAAAATGGTTAGCTCAAGGTACTATCTATCCAGATGTTATCGAGAGTGTATCTGCTACAGGCGGACCATCGGCAACCATAAAAAGTCACCATAACGTAGGTGGATTACCAGATTTTATGAAACTTAAAATTGTGGAGCCACTTCGTGCTATTTTTAAAGATGAAGTACGCCGTGTTGGTGCTACTTTAGGTATCGATCCAGAATTATTAGGTCGTCACCCTTTTCCTGGCCCTGGTTTAGGAATTCGTATTTTAGGTGATATTACAGCCGAAAAAGTACAAATGCTTCAGGAAGTAGATGCTATTTTTATAAATGGTTTAAAAGAATGGGGATTATATGATAAGGTTTGGCAAGCAGGTGCTATGTTGTTACCAGTTAACAGTGTAGGTGTAATGGGAGATGAGCGTACTTACGAGAAATGTGTTGCACTTAGAGCTGTAGAAAGTACCGATGGTATGACGGCTGATTGGGTAAACCTACCTTATGAGTTTTTACAAAAAACATCAAACGATATTATTAATAAAGTAAAAGGTGTAAACCGTGTGGTTTACGATATTAGTTCTAAGCCACCAGCAACCATTGAATGGGAATAGGGGTTTGTAACCAATTTTAATCCTATGGAATTTTGTTTTGGCAAGCAGAACACTAATGCCTATAATTTTTAGTAATTAGTTGGCTGTTTTGTTAAAAACGAACGTATATCCAAATAATGATAATACCTAATTGATGTTTAAGTTTTTTGGCATGTTATGTGCTATATCTATAAAAACAAGCATCAATTAGGTAATTTTAAAAAAACATAAATGAGTAAATTCTTTTCCATTATTTTAATTGCTATAATGTGTAGTTTTGGCACATTACAAGCACAAAATTTTAGTACACACCAAGTAAAAGCCGGGGAAACTATAGAGAGTATTGCTAAGCGTTATTATATAACCGCGAACGATATTTATACTTTAAACCCAGATGCTAAAAAGGAATTAAAGGCAAACACTATTTTAATTATTCCTATTTCTAAAGCTAATAAGCCAACAGTTACTACGGTAAAGGAATTAAAAGGTTTTAGAACACATAAAACTAAACGCAAAGAAACGTTATACAGTTTAGCTAAAAAGTACGATGTATCGGAAGATGATATTAAAAAGTACAACAAGTTTTTATATGCCAATACACTTCGTAAAGGTGATAAGCTTCAAATTCCTATTTTAAAAGAAACTAAAGTTGTTGATGAAGTAAAGAATACAAAACCATATTTGGTACAAGCCAAAGAAGGTAAGTGGCGTATTGCTTATAAATTTGGAATTACTTTAGAAGAATTGGAAGCACTTAACCCTAAAATGGGAGCTGTACTTCAAGAAGGGCAACAAATTAATGTTCCTAATTTAGAGAAAGAAGAAATTAAGAAGGTTGATGAAACTTACGGTTATTATAAAGTATTACCTAAAGAAGGATTTTATCGTCTAAAACTAAAATTAGGTTTAACTCAAGAAGAGCTAGAAGCTTTAAATCCTGAATTAAAAGAAACGGGATTAAAAGTTGGTATGATTTTAAAAACACCACAAGGCAATACTAATTTAGCGGGTGTTGTAAACGCAAGTTATGATGGTACGTCTTCTGATCTAAAAATGAAGATAAAAGATTACGGTACTAAGCATATCGCTGTTATGTTACCTTTTAGATTAAATCGTGTGGAGTTTGATACCACTGCAGACACTAAAAAAAGTATTAAAAGTGATCCGTATTTAAATGCATCTTTAGATTTTCAATCTGGAGTTTTAATGGCTATCGATTCTTTAAAAGCTTTAGGTCTTTCTCTTAAAGTTGATGTTTATGATACCAAATATGAAGTAAGTGAAGTGTCCAGAATTTTGGCAGCTAACGATTTTAGTGATGTAGATGCTGTTATTGGCCCATTAACGCCAAGCACATTTGCTAAAGTAGCATCAGAATTACAAGTAAACAATGTACCAGTAGTTTCTCCAATTGGGTTAGATTTACAATTACGTTCTAACGTTTTTCAATCTAGACCTAAAACAGAATTATTAAAAAGTAGAATTGTACAATTCGTTAAAAAAGACACCTTAAGTAATAATGTTATTATTGTGGCAGATTCTAAACACGTATCTATAGCAAACGAATTAAAGCGTACGTTTAATCAAGCTTCTATTGTTTATTCAAGAAAGAATAAAAAAGGGCAAGATGAAAATTATGTACTTGTTAATGATATTGTAGGTTCATTAAAAGCAGGTAATAACTATGTGTTTTTAGAAACCACTAATGCTGGTTTTGTATCGAATGTAACAAGTTTATTAGCTTCGGTTAATAATACTATAGAGCCTGGACAAAAAAATAACGACAAAAAGAAAATCACTTTGGTTACAACCGATATGAATGATGCTTTTGAAGGTGATCAGGTTTCTAACGAGCATTTATCTAAATTAAATTTTCATTTTGCAGCAACTTCAAAATGGTTTGATGAAACGGAGAATAGCTTTGTTAAAAAATATGAAAGTATGTATAACACAACTCCAAACAAAAGAGCTGTTCGTGGTTTCGATTTAACGATGGATGTGGTTTTACGTTTGGTATCTTCAAATAGCTTGTATGAGTCGGTTAACGACGCGCCATTAACAGAATATATTGAAAGTAAATTTGCTTATAAAAAAGATATTTCTGGGGGGTATTATAACGACAGTATCTATTTAGTAAAACATCAAAATTTACGTATTGTAGAAGTGAAGTAATTAAAAGTAAACCAAGATATAATCTAATTGTTTTATATCATATTAATAAATTCAATTTTTTATTGTGATTAAAATATTAGCATTTTTATTTTGTACTATAAGCTTCCAAACAGGAGAAGCTGTTATTTCTTGGGAAGATGATTATAAATTGTCTTGGTCAGATTTTAAAGGAAAACCAAAGCAGAATTCAGGAGCAGTTGCAGAAACTGCATCAGGAATTAGCTTTGGTTTTTCTGTTAAAGAATTAAACTCTAATATTGTAAGTTATACAACTGAAGTACATGCTTATTTTAGTGTCGAAAAATCTTGGTTTCATAAAGATAAAGCCAGTGATTATATTTTAGAGCATGAGCAATTGCATTTTGATATAACAGAATTGTTTGCAAGAAAATTTAGAAAAGAAATTGCTCAACAAAAAGTTTCAAACGATATTAAGGCTAAATTAAAAGTAATTTACAAAAAACATGTTACCGATTTAGGAATGATGCAAAAACGCTATGATGCGGAAACAGATCACTCTAAAAAAATCGATGCTCAACAACGATGGCAACTTTTTATTAAGAAAGAACTTGATAAGCTGTCTAAATTTAAACTTATAGAATAACCCTGTGGTTCCAGATAAACATTTCCTGATAACATTAGCCCATACCAAAATGCCTTTTGGTAAATATAAAGATCGTTACTTAATAGACTTACCCGAATATTATGTGGTTTGGTATCATAATAAAGGGTTTCCAAAAGGAAAGTTAGGCGATATGCTTAAACAAGTTTATGAACTTAAATTAAATGGTTTGGAAGATTTAATTAGAAATATACAGCGTAAGTATCCTAAATAAATAGTTATAGTTTATGCGCGTCTTCATTTTCAAAATCTGCATAAATTAATTAAGATTACTAGCCGCTTTTTAATTAAAACTAATAACTTTGATATTATTAGAATTTAGTTATTCTAATGGCGCGGCGCTTTTCTTAAAAGCCCGTTGTATTTAACGAAACTATATTTATACATAAAATGACTTTAGCTGATTTAAAATCGGAGTTATCTGGAGAATTATTATTCGATAATTTATCAAAATCTATTTATGCCACAGATGCTTCGGTTTATAGAATGTTGCCCATGGCGGTTGCATATCCAAAGGATAAAGAAGATATAAAAAAGCTAATTAGTTTCGCAAAATCTAATAATACAACTTTAATTCCGCGTACAGCAGGAACATCTTTAGCAGGGCAATGTGTTGGTAAAGGTATTGTGGTAGATATTTCAAAATATTTCACCAAAATTATAGCGTTTAATAAAGAGGAGCAAACCGTTACGGTACAACCGGGTGTTGTGCGCGATGCGCTTAATAATTTTTTAAAACCTCACGGCTTGTTTTTCGGCCCAAATACGTCGACTTCAAACCGATGTATGATAGGTGGGATGGTTGGTAACAATTCATCTGGAACAACATCTATTCAATACGGTGTTACCAGAGATAAAGTATTACAATTAGAAACTATTTTAAGTGATGGAAGTGAAGCTGTTTTTGGCGAATTAACTTCTGATAATTTTAAAAAGAAAATAACAGAAAATACTTTAGAGGGAAAGATTTATAAATCGATTTACGAAGAATTAAAACAGGATAAAGTCAAAAACCGAATTATTGAAAACTTCCCTAAACCAGAAATTCATAGACGAAACACAGGTTATGCTATTGATGAGTTAATAAAATCGAATGTTTTTTCGGAAACTCCTGAGAAATTCAATATGTGTAAACTGCTTTCTGGTAGTGAAGGAACATTGGCTTTTTCAACGGAAATTACTTTAAAATTAGATAAACTTCCACCTAGCGAAGCCATTATGGTTGCGGCACATTTTGATAGTATAGAAAACTGTTTAAGTGCTGTAGAATTAACTATGAAATATAATTTGTTCAATTGCGAAATGATGGATAAAACCATTTTAGATTGTACTAAACAAAATAAAACCCAAGAAGAAAATAGAGCATTTATAGAAGGCGATCCCAAAGCTATTTTAATGTGCGAGGTAAGAGGCAATTCTGTTGCCGAAGTGGAAGCTTTAGGTTTAGCTTTAGTTGAAGCTATAAAAACATCAAATCTTAGTTATGCTTACCCATTGCTGTTTGGAGATGATATTCAAAAAGCAAATAATTTACGTAGTGCAGGTTTAGGCTTGTTGGGAAATATGATTGGTGATAAAAAATCGGCAGCGTGTATAGAAGATACTGCAGTTGCTTTACCAGACTTGGCAAACTATATAGCTGAGTTTACTGCTTTAATGAAAGGCTACAATCAAGACGCCATTTATTACGCACATGCTGGTGCAGGAGAACTGCATTTACGCCCTATTTTAAATTTGAAAAAGGCTGAAGATGTTGTTTTATTTCGTAAGATAACAACCGATGTAGCTAATTTAGTTAAAAAATATAATGGATCCATGAGTGGCGAACATGGCGATGGTATTGTACGTGCTGAATTTATTCCTTTAATGATTGGTGAAGAAAATTACCAATTAATAAAGCGTATAAAATCGGTTTTCGATCCTAATAATATTTTCAATCAAGGTAAAATTGTAGATGCTTTTCCTATGGATCAAGCACTGCGTTACGAAGTAGGCCGTAAAGAACCTGAAATAAAAACAATGCTCGATTTTTCGAAATCCCAGGGCATTTTAAGAGAAACTGAAAAATGTAATGGTTCTGGAGATTGTAGAAAATTACCAGAGTTTGGCGGAACCATGTGCCCAAGTTATCGTGCAACTCGAAACGAAAAAGATACTACTAGAGCACGTGCTAATGCTCTACGAGAGTTTTTAACGAATTCTGATAAAGAAAATAAATTTGATCATGAAGAGTTAAAATCTGTGTTCGATCTATGTTTAAGTTGTAAAGCTTGTGCATCGGAATGCCCAAGTAGTGTTGATGTGGCGAGTTTAAAAGCAGAGTTTCAATATCAATATCAAAAAGAACATGGTATTCCGTTTAGAACAAAACTTTTCGCTTATAATAATCAATTAAATAAATTAGGAAGTGTAGCGCCAAGTGTAACTAATTTCATGTTTTCAAACAGGTTTACATCTTCAACATTAAAAAAAGTATTTGGTATTGCTCCCGAACGTACATTGCCATTAATTTCAAGTAAAAATTTAGAAAAAGAATATAAAATTCATTCTAAAACTAGAACTTCTAAAAGATATATTAAAACTGTTTATTTATATAATGATGAGTTTACAAATTATTTAGATACTGAAGTAGGAGTAGACGCTTTAGAGCTTTTAAATGCTTTAAATTACAAGGTTGAAATGGTTGCAAATGAGGAGTCTGGACGAACCTATTTATCTAAAGGATTATTAGAGCAAGCCAAAAAAGCAGCTAATAAAAATATTAATATTTTTAAAAATATAATTTCAGAAAACACACCTCTAATTGGTATTGAACCTTCGGCTATTCTAACTTTTAAAGATGAATATTTAAAATTAGCAGACGATAAAATTTCAGCAGAATCTATAGCAAAAAGCACATTTTTAATTGAAGCGTTTATTCAAAAAGAAATTGAATTAGGGAATATAAAAGCAGAACAATTTACTTCGGAAGCTAAAACCATTAAATTCCATGGACATTGTCATCAAAAATCTGATAGCAATCAGTTGTCTAGTTTTACCGTTCTTAATTTGCCAAAAAATTATAAAGTAACCATAATTCCGAGTGGTTGTTGCGGTATGGCAGGTAGTTTTGGTTACGAGAAAGAACATTATAGAGTAAGTATGCAAATAGGCGAACAAACGTTGTTTCCTGCCATTAAAAAAGCAGCTGTAGAGACTGTTATTTCCGCAAATGGTACAAGTTGTCGCCATCAAATTAAAGATGGTACAGGCCGTGTTGCAAAACATCCTATTAGTGTTTTAAGAGAAGCTTTACTGTATTAATTTATAGATTTGGAAAATAGTTTCAAGTGCTATAGGTTATTTATTTCTAGACAATAATTCCTTTTAAAATTTAGTGATTTTAGTAATAAATTTGAGCTCAAAATTACTTCAAAATCATTATTAATCAATCACTTTCAAATTAGCCTAAAACAATTCCTAAATAACTATTTAAATTTTGTAAATTTGCCTGCGTTTATAAGCGCAACATGACAACTACAGCAAAATACATTTTCGTAACCGGTGGGGTTACATCATCCCTAGGAAAAGGGATTATCGCGGCATCGCTCGCAAAACTTCTACAAGCACAAGGCTATAGAGTAACTATTCAAAAACTAGATCCGTATATCAATGTCGATCCAGGGACTTTAAACCCTTACGAACATGGTGAATGCTATGTTACCGAGGATGGTGCCGAAACCGATTTAGATTTAGGACACTACGAACGTTTTTTAAACGTGCCAACTAGTCAGGCAAATAATGTTACTACAGGTCGTATTTACCAAAGTGTAATTCAAAAAGAACGCCGTGGTGAATTTTTAGGAAAAACTGTTCAGGTGGTTCCTCATATTACCGATGAGATTAAAGAGCGTATCCAAATGCTTGGTAAATCTGGCGATTACGATATTGTAATTACAGAAATTGGTGGTACTGTTGGAGATATTGAATCTTTACCATACATAGAAGCTGTACGCCAATTACGTTGGGATTTAGGTGAAAATAACGGTATTGTTATTCATTTAACTTTAGTACCATTCTTATCTGCGGCTGGCGAATTAAAAACAAAACCAACCCAACATAGTGTAAAAACATTAATGGAAAGTGGAGTACAAGCCGATATTTTGGTTTGTAGAACCGAGCACCAATTACCTATGGAATTACGTCGTAAACTTGCATTGTTTTGCAATGTTAAGCAAGAGGCTGTAATTCAATCTATAGATGCGTCAACTATTTACGATGTACCTAATTTAATGCTAGAAGAAGGTCTGGATAAAGTTGTGCTTAAAAAGTTAAATTTAGAAAGCATTGTACCAGATATTTCGAACTGGAATAAATTTGTACATCGTCATAAAAATCCAAAGTATGAAATTACTATTGGTTTAATTGGTAAATATGTAGAATTACAAGATTCTTATAAATCAATTTTAGAAGCTTTTATTCACGCTGGAGCGGAAAATGAAGTAAAAGTTAATATTGAATCTGTACATTCAGAATATATAAATGAAGATAATGCTAAACTAAAACTGGGCCATTTAGATGGTGTTTTAGTAGCACCAGGATTTGGTGAACGTGGTATTGAAGGTAAAATTGATGCTGTACGTTATGTACGTGAAAACAATGTGCCGTTTTTCGGAATTTGTTTAGGTATGCAAATGGCAGTTATTGAATTTGCTAGAAACGTACTGAATTTAAAAGATGCTGATTCTACTGAAATGAGTCCGGATACCAAAAATCCGGTTATCAGTTTAATGGAAGAGCAAAAAAGTGTTACCGATATGGGAGGTACCATGCGTTTAGGAGCTTGGGATTGCGATTTAAAAATCGGTTCGGCCATTCGTGATATTTATAAATCGGAAAGTATTAGCGAACGTCATAGACATCGTTATGAGTTTAATAGTGATTACAAAGAACAAATTGAAGCTGCCGGAATGAAAGCAACAGGATTAAACCCAAATACAGGTTTAGTTGAAATCGTTGAAATCCCTACGCATCCTTGGTTTATTGGTGTGCAGTATCATCCAGAATACAAAAGTACAGTGGCCAATCCGCACCCTTTATTTGTAGCTTTTGTAAAAGCAGGATTAAACTTTAGTAAAAAGCGTAAAAGTGCCAAGATGGCACAAAACGA
Organism: Algibacter lectus; assembly: GCF_900112395.1. GTDB lineage: Bacteria > Bacteroidota > Bacteroidia > Flavobacteriales > Flavobacteriaceae > Algibacter > Algibacter lectus. The sequence goes on along the minus strand of NZ_FOLN01000002.1, from coordinate 362,926 downwards.
ATAGTGGATAGTTTTTTGATTTAAGAAAAATAATAGAAAAAGGCCTGATGGATGTTTTAATTTGTCAGGTCTAAAATTTGAATACATGGAAGAAAAGAAATTAGACGTTAATTCGATTATTGGTTTTGTACTTATTTTCGGAATATTAGCGTACATGCTTTGGCAGAATAAACCAACGCCAGAAGAGCTTGAAGCACAAGAAAAAGCAAAGCAAGAACAAATTGCAGCAGAAAATAGTGCCAAGCAAAATGACACCAAAGTAATTACGGCAGACGATTTTAAAGCTGCTGGTGTTTCAGATTCATTACAATTGATTGGCTTAAAAAATAAATTTGGTGCTTTTGCTTATGCAGCATCAACGGCTTCAGATAAAGAAACCCTTGTTGAAAGTGATGTTTTCGCTTTAAAATTTAGCAACAAAGGTGGTTACCTTTCAGAATTACAACTTAAAAAGTTTGTTAATTACGATTCACTTCCTATTTACATCATAAAGGATCGTAATTCAGTGTTCAATATTAATTTTGGAACAACAGATAGTAGAACTTTAAATACTAAAGATTTATACTTTACGCCATCTGTAACTAAAAGTGGAGAGAATACTGTAGTTTCAATGAAACTTAAAGTATCAGAATCTAAATTTTTAGAATACCGTTACGAGCTTAAACCTAACGATTACATGATCGACTTTACGGTACGTTCTCAAGGGTTAAGCGATGTTATTAATAGCTCTCAAGTTATTAATTTAGACTGGGCTTTAAAAGGATATAGACACGCTAAAAGTATTTCTTATGAAAACAGGTATACGGATATTCATTATGAGTATGAAGATGGCAAAGCGAACTACACAGGTGCTCGTGATGCTGATGAGGAGTTAGAAGATGTAACTTGGATAGGCTATAAGCAACACTTCTTTTCATCTGTATTATTAACAGATACAGCATTTAAAACAGCACAGATTAAATCTGAAAACTTAGTTGATGATGAAGTTGTAGATACGGTCTATACAAAATATTTCGATTCTAAAATGCCATTGGCATTACAAGCAGGAGAGCTGAACCAGTCTATGGATTTCTATTTTGGTCCTAATGATTTTGACGTTGTAAACTCTTATGATCGTAATTTAGACGAGTTAGTGCCATTTGGTTGGGGACTTTTCGGTTGGATTAACCGTTATATCTTTACGCCATTATTCGGCTTTTTAGGAGGCTTTTTACCTTACGGTATCGCTATTATTGCTATGACGGTTTTAATTAAATTAATGCTATCATTTGTACAGTACAAGCAGTTTTTATCGCAAGCGAAAATGAAAATTCTTAAACCAGAATTAGATGCTATTCGCGAAAAGCATAAAGACAATAAAATGAAAGCGCAACAAGAAACTATGGCGTTGCAAACTAAAGCAGGAGCAAGCCCTATGGCAGGTTGTTTACCAGCTTTAATACAGCTTCCTGTATTCTATGCTTTATTTCAATTTTTCCCTTCTGCATTCGATTTAAGACAAAAATCTTTCCTTTGGGCAGACGATTTATCATCTTATGATGTTATTGCAGATTTACCGTTTAACATTCCGTTTTATGGAAACCACGTAAGTTTATTTCCGTTATTAGCATCGATTGCAATTTTCTTTTATATGCAATTAACAACAGGGCAAAACATGCAATCGCAACCACAGCAAGAAGGTATGCCTGATATGGCAAAAATGATGAAGTACATGATGTATTTCTCACCAATTATGATGTTATTCTTCTTTAATAATTACGCTTCAGGATTAAGTTTATATTACTTTATCTCGAACTTAATTAGTATCGGAATTATATTAGTGATTAAGAATTTTATTTTAGATGAAGATAAGATTCATGCACAAATTCAAGAGAAGAAAAAACAGCCTAAAAAGCAAAACAAATTTCAGAAAAAAATGGCTGAAATGATGGAGCAAGCAGAACAACAAAAGCAAGCTCAGAATAAAAAGAAATAAAGTAAACTTTTTATATAATTTTAAAGCCCATGAACTAATTAGTTTATGGGCTTTTTCTTTTCTTAAATCTTGGGCGTTACCCAAAAGGGTCAGGCTTTCGCTACTCAATCTTTTTTTAGTTAAGGCACATTGATAAAAGGTTATGCCATGCCGTGATAATAATGTTAATATATTTATTAATTAGAGTATAGCCTAAAAAAAGGATTTCAAACAAGCCGCTCAATCCTTAACGCAAAATCTAGGCCTTTCTAAGGGAGATAAATGTATTTTTACATATAAGTATGTAAATTTTAAAATCTTGTCTCAAGATTTATTAAAACATAAAAAAAATCTGCAAGTTTTTACACTTACAGACCTTTAAAGAGAGATGCTTTATATACTAAAGCTTAAAAATAAACCCTAGATTAATGCTACGGCCTATATTGTAAATACCATCGGTTTTTAATCTAGATAGATGGCTAATGTATGTTTTGTTTGTTAAATTGGTACCAGAGATTGTAACCTGAACGTCATTGTTGAAAACCTCAAAACTACCGCCTAGTCCTGCACTTAATAAGCTGTAACCATCAGTTGCTGTTTCAAAATCACCAACGTTGTTTTGGTCAAAAGCGGTTAGGAGTTTTACAAAGGCATAACCATCTTGAATCCAGTTTTTCTCAAATTCTATTCTCACCATATTGGTTAAAGTATTTGCAGGAATTAGAGGTAGATAGCTGTCATCATCAAGTTTTCCTGTAACCATTTCAAAACTAGATTCAAAGTGTAACCAATCTATAGGGTGTGGGTGTAAGTGAAAACCAAATTCTCCACCATATAGGTAAGCATCGTCTTGTAAATAAAGAAAAACCGGATCATCATTCACAAAGCTGCCATCTGGAGATAAGAAAATGTAATTATTTATTTTGTTATAAAATCCATTAGCAAAAAGCTCTAAATGTTCATTCTGAAATTCTAAAGACAAATCTGCTTGAAAGTTTTGTTCACTTTTCAAGTTTTCATTTCCAATTTCATAACGGTTTGTACCTTCATGACTGCCTTCCGAAGTTAATTCTGATAAGTTTGGAGCTCTAAACCCGGTTGCTAAATTTACACGAGTTGTTAAGTTTTTAGCAATATCTGTTTTAACTCCAAAAGCACCATTAAAACTTTCAAAGCTTTTATTTAACCCGTTTAGCACATCTATAGTTCTGGTGTCAAAACGCGCTCCAATTTGTATATCGGCTTTTTCAAAATGAATATGCGATGTTCCTAAAATACCAAAATCATTAGTTGTTGCGTCTGGTATAAGTTCTTCTTCACCGTAATTAGAATTGGTTTGGTGCATACCTTGTACACCAAATATAGTCTCAAACTTCCCTAATTGTGGTAAGCTATATTTAACATCATAGTTAGCCGTTTTAAGCTTCATGTGCAAGGCTGCTTCTAGAATATCATCATCGTGATCTTCTTCATCATGGTGCTCTTCCTCGTCATGATCTTCTTCTTCATGTTCCTCATCTTCATCGTGGTCATGTTCTTCTTCAAACTCTTTTCTATCATTATAGATATAGCCTAAATTAATATCTAATCTAGAATCGTTAAAAAACACGGTCGATTTAGAGCTCATCACGTGGTTTGTAATATCTTGATAAGGTAATAGAGGCGTTTTGTTTGTAGATTGTTCGCCAATTTCTTCAGGAATTCCAAGTTTAGAATGGTTGACATTGTAACGAAATTCAGTTTTAAATTTAGAAACTTGATAGCCAACACCTGCTTTAAAATCTTGTTCTCTAAAACGTGTGTTTGTTACGCGATAATCTTCGGTATCGTAATCTGAATGTTCAGCTAAACTTCCTCTAAATAAAAATTTCCAATTATTTTCTGAAGTTTTAAAACTAGCACTAGTGTTAAAGCCTTGTGTATTGCTAAAGTAATTTGCTCCTAAATCACCACTAGATGTTCCTTCTTCAGCAAAACGTTCTGGATTTAAATACAAAACTCCACCAAGAGCATCACTACCATAGAGTAGGGAAGCAGGGCCTTTGATAACTTCTACACTTTCAACTCCAGCATCGCTTAATCCAAGGCCGTGTTCGCCTCCAAATTGTTGATTTTCCAAACGAACACCTTGTGTGTATACTACAACACGGTTAGAGCTTAAACCTCTAATTACAGGTTTACCAATACCCATACCGGTTGTTACACTTTCTACACCTGCAATATTTGTTATTCCATCGGCTAAAGTTACAGCGCCCTTGGTTTTTAAATCTTTAATAGATTTTTGTTCAACCTTCATAACATTATCGCGCTGTAATTTATGGAAAGGCGTTGATATAATGATACTCTGCATTTCTATGGCAGATGGAGTTAACTTTATTTCAATGTCTTCTGTAGATGGTATAATTAATTTTAGAGATTGAGTTTCATAACCAATCATAGAAAATAAAATATTATAACTACCAGAAGGTAAGTTTTCGATAGAAAAGCGTCCGTTTTCATCGGTAGCAGCACCTTTTTCTAAATCTGGGAAATAGATATTTACAAAGGCTAACTGATCTTGGTTTGAAGCATCTAAAACGACACCACTTATTGTATTTTGAGCATATACACTCGAGATTGCTAAAAATAGCAACGCGCTTAAAAATATTCGCATAATGAGAGAGTTTGCGCTTTCTTGTTAAAATGAATTAAAAGAAAACGTATTAATTTAATGAATAATATAACCGAAGAAATCCGGGATGAGATATAATTAAATTAATACTGGAGGGCCGCGAAGAGAGGCCTGTAAGCGTTGAAATTCACTAATAAAACTGTATTGAGAAACAAGTTCTATTGGTGTTTCTTTTTCAATAAAGAATGTAAAAGTGTAATCTGAAAAAGAGAAGTTGTTATTGATTTGAAACTTATGAAATTCACAATCTAAATCTACTTGGTGAATATGCAAATTATCACCATTAGTACATACTTTGTGATGATGATGTGCAAAAACATGAGCCATTTTTACACCTGCTGGAACAAACAGCATGAGTGCTAACAAAACTGTTAGTGACTTAAAAATGATATGTTTTTTTATAGCGTTCAATTAATCTACCAAACGTTTTAAACCAATTCTACGGAGCATTTTCTTTTCGAAATTCCAAAAGAATTTATATTGCCCAAAGATCCAACCTATTAAAACAAGAAGGATTTGGTAAAAAATAAAACCAATAACAATATATAAAAACCAGTATGCAAATGTTGGCAAATTGTCTCGGTTAATACCCATAAGTTTTATTAACGGACGACTTACAAAAACAGAAGAAGATCCTGTAGAAGCAAAAACCAAGAAAATACTAATTAATTCCCATCGGTAATTGACCTCCCATTTTTTTTCTAGTTTCTCGAAAATTTTAAGAATGAATTTTAGAAGAACAAAGAATATTACGGCTCCTAAACCTATTAAAATAGCTAGGTTTTCTTTAGAAATAAATAAGCCTGCCAATTTAAAAGATGAGTAGCCTAATGCAACCAAACCTATAAAAGGAAAGATAAGTTGCCAATTTTTAGTTATTTGCCAGTTAGCCTTAAATTTTTGCACATGTTACGTTTAGAAATGCAAAAATAGGTAAAGTGTTTTAAATACGAGGATTGTAAGGCCCTAATCTTTGTTTATAAGTTCGTTGAAAGTAAATGAAGTAGTTATAAAGTTTGTAGTTTACTTCGTAACCATAATCTATATGGCTTTGATAATCAATTTGTAACTCGTATAAATTACTATTAAATCGAGATGGTTGATTGACGCGTTGATTCCACTCAATAACGTATTGATAATTTCTAGTTTCTAAATATTGCTGTGAATAAAAGCCTTCTGGTCGTGCTTGGCTAGCTAACCAAAAGTTAAAACCTGGTTCTATGATGATAATTTCGTATTCTAAATCGTCGTTTGAAATAGTTACAGTATCACTAAGTTTTTCGTTGGCTACTTGTTCGTTTTTTGTTTTGTTTGGAACAGCGGTTCTTCTGGTATTACAACTAGCAACAAAGGCACAAACTAATAAAAGGTATATAAAGTTTTTCATAATAAATATTGTTTAGTCAAATTTAGGCTTCATTACTCTGTTTAAAAAAGATGAATGAGTAAACCGTGTTTTTGACTGAGCGAACGGCTTTAAGTTCATTTTAAATTTACAAAAACCATTCCTTAATACAGATAAACTAAATGGTTTTAACAAAAAAAGAGTCAAGCTATTAACTTGACTCTTTTTATATATTTATGTAATTCAGGAATTTATTTACCGAAAAGACCTCCTAAAAGACCTCCAATACCACCAGATTTGTTAGCACTTCCAAGTACCATTCCAGCTACATCATCAACAACACTACCGTCACCATCTGCATCTAAAATAGACTCTAAGAAACTTTGTTCTTTATCTGCAGAACTTCCACCAAGTAGACCACCTAATAAATTACCAATTCCATTAGAATCGCTCACGTTTTGTTGTTTAGCTTGGTTGCCTAAAACACCCATTAAAATAGGAGCAGCAACTTTTAATATATTAGCAACAGAACCAGCATCTAAACCAGATTTCTGACCAATAACTTGTTCTACACCACTTTGTTTAGCACCTAAAACGTGACCTAATATTTTTTCACCATCGTTCTTTACAGCATCATCAACACCACCACTAAATAATCCGCCAAGATTATCTAAAATGTTACCGTCTTGTTTACTTTGAATAGCACCCATAAGTCCTGCTGCACCTTCTGGTGTTGCTGCATTACGTTGCATAGCTTTCATTAAAACAGGTAAAGCCATTGTTAATACGCTTCCTGTTTTGTCTGCGTCGTTTCCTGTTGATCCGGCAACACCGCTAATGATTGATTTTCCTAAGTCACTGCTTAATAAGTCTAAAATTCCTGACATTTGTTTTGTTTTTAAGTAATACCTATTTAGAAGAAAAAGGTATTTAGGGTTTATAAATTGGATTTCAAGGTACAAAAAAAGTCCTTACTTCTAATATTAGGACACATAATTTCCCGATAGGTCACATTTAAAATGAAGAAACCCTCAAAACAAATGTTAAGAGGGTTTTTATAAATTTAAATTATTACTAATTCTTATCCAAGAATAGAAATAATTTGAGTTGCTAATTCTGTTCCAATTCTATCTTGCGCTTGGTTAGTTGCTGCACCAATATGTGGTGTAAGCGATAACGCAGAATTCATTAGTAATTGCATTTCTGGTTTAGGTTCTTTTTCAAAAACATCTAAAGCAGCTCCTGCTACTTTTCCACTTTCAATAGCTTTAACAAGTGCTACTTCGTTAACTACACCACCACGTGCTGCATTAGCAATAATAACACCATCTTTCATTATTTTGAATTCTGCCTCGTCGATAACATAATCGTCTTGAGCAGGAACGTGAAGCGTGATAAAGTCCGATTGTTTTAAAACGTCGTCCTTAGAAATAGTTTTAATATCAAAGTTTACTTTTTGACCATCAAAAAATTCTAACTCTAAGTTCGCATTTTCTAAAAATGGATCGAAAGCAACCACTTTCATACCAGCTCCTAAAGCTACTTTTGCTGTGGCTTGACCAATACGACCAAAACCTAAAACACCTAAAGTTTTTCCTTTAAGCTCAGTTCCTTTAGCATAAGCTTTCTTTAAACCTTTAAAGTTGCTATCACCTTCTAGAGGCATATCGCGGTTTGAGTTATGTAAAAAACGAGCTAAACCGTAAAAGTGACCAAATACTAATTCTGCCACAGAATGAGAAGAAGCAGCTGGTGTATTAATTACAGAAAGTCCTTTTTCGCGAGCATACTCTACATCAATGTTGTCCATACCAACACCACCACGACCAATAATTTTTAATCCTGGGCAAGCATCTATTAAATCTTTACGTACTGTAGTTGCACTACGTACTAATAGAACAGCGATGTCTTTTTCGTTGATATAGTTTATTAATTGTTCTTGAGCTACAGTTGTTGTAATTACTTCGTAACCTGCTTTTTCTAAGGCATCAATTCCACTTTGAGAAACGCCATCGTTTGCTAATACTTTCATTGTAATTGTTTTTTATTCCCACATAAGTGGAAATTTTTTATATTTAATTATAGTTGTTGTCTTTATTATATTTCTGCTAACGCAGAAATCAAAAAGCTGAGTTTTAAGCTTTCGCTTCTAATTCACTCATAACTTCTACAAGTGCTTTTACACTATCTAAAGGTAAAGCATTGTACATAGAAGCACGGTAACCACCAACACTACGATGACCGTTAACAGCGCTAATTCCTGCTTCTTTCAGCATAGTTTCAAACGTTTCTTTTAAGTTATCGTTTGTTAGGTTGAAGGTTGCATTCATCATAGAACGATCGTCTTTAGCTGCGAAACCTTTAAATAATGGGTTCAAATCAATTTCAGAATACATTAAACGAGATTTCTTTTCGTTTTCTTCTGCAATAGCTGCAACACCGCCTAAACCTTTTAACCATTCTAAAGTTAACATAGTTGTGTAAACAGGGAATACAGGAGGCGTGTTAAACATACTACCTGCTTTGATGTGTAATTTGTAATCCATGATAGAAGGAATATCGCGAGATACTTTTCCTAAAATATCTTCTTTAATAACAACTAAAGTTGTTCCTGCAGGTCCCATATTTTTTTGAGCTCCAGCATAAATAAGATCGAATTGAGAATAATCTATAACACGAGAAAAGATATCACTACTCATGTCGCAAACCATAGGTACACTTGTTTTTGGAAACGATTTCATTTGTGTTCCAAAAATAGTATTGTTGGATGTGCAGTGGAAGTAATCATAGTCCGAAGGAACATCGTAACCTTTAGGGATATAGTTGTAATTAGCATCGGCAGAAGACGCTACTTCGTAAATGTCGTCTAATTTTTTTGCCTCTTTAATAGCTTTGGCACTCCAAGCTCCAGTATTTAAATAACCTGCTCTTTTTTCTAAAAGATTCATAGCTACCATTAAAAACTGTGTACTTGCGCCACCTTGTAAAAATAATGCTTTATAACCTTTACCTTCTAAACCTAATAATTCTAAAGCTAAAGCTCTAGCATTTTCCATAATATCAACAAACTCTTTACTTCTGTGTGATATTTCGATTAAAGATAAACCTGTATTATTGTAGTCAACTATAGCCTCGGAAGCTTTTAATAATACACTTTGAGGTAAAATACTTGGTCCTGCACTAAAGTTATGTTTTTTCATTTGTAAAGTTATATGGTTTTTTTATGGTTTTAAATATCATCCAAATTATACATTTTGTTATAGTTTAAAAATGTGGATGTTTCATTTAAATTTTCAAAAAATGTAAGATACAAAGTTGCTAATTAATTGCTGAATTGGTGTTAAAAATTCGATAATTTTTTCGTCAAATCGCTAACAAAAATTCAACAGAATCGACACTATCCGCATAATCCCAAAGTTCTGGTTTTTGAGTGGCACCAAATGCGATTTCGTTTTTTGCGAATCCTTTGGCGACTATACATTGTATTTTCTCCGAATCTGCTTCTAATTTTTCATTTAAAGCCGCTTCAGAATCGTAGTACTCATAAAATAGGGTTGCAATAGGTGAAGCGTAACTTTCATCTTCTTTTATCATGAAGAATCCGTTTTCTAGCATATCGAACTCACTCATTAAATATACGGCTTTGTTATAATCGTAATTATTGGCGTATTTTGCTTTGTTTACAATATCATGCCAATGGTAAATACCTTGAAAAAAGCCGTCAAATTTATATCCTTTTGGTACATAGAGTTTAGATACGTTTCTGCAACCAAGACCATAATATATAAAAATATCTTCCGATAGGTTTTTTAAATCTTCTTCAGTTTCATTTCCGGTTAAAACCGCAACCGAATTTCTATTATTTCTTATTATAGAAGGTTTTCCTTTAAAGTAATATTCAAAATAGCGGGCTGTATTGTCGCTTCCGGTAGCAATAACGGCATCAAAATCGGTAAGTTTTTCTTCCGTAAAGGTCATTTTACCTTTAAACTGAGGTTCTACAAATTCTAAATATTTAGCTAAATAGGGTAGTAGGTGCTTATCGTTACTAGATTGTTTTACAATAACTTGGTGTCCTGAAATTAATACAGCAAGAAAATCGTGAAACCCAACTAAAGGAATGTTTCCGGCCATAATAATAGCGACCTTTTTAGGTGTTACGCTATTAAACTGATAAGCATTAAGCCATGTGTTTAGCTTTTCGGGTGTTAAACTATCTGCCCAACCTTGCAATGCGAAAGCCATGTTTTCTTTAGTAAACCAACCGTTATGTTCTTCGGCAAGTTTTAGTTGATGTTTAAAACCATCGAAAAACATATCGTTATGTTCAATATTATCTTTCTTTTGTATCACTTCGTTAGAAAATTGACTTAAAAATTCTCCTAATTTTACAAAAGCGTTAATTCTTTCTTGTAAATTCATTCTTAATTTGGTTATGAATAGTTTTGGCTTTATTTTTGCAACTGCAAATTTAAGGAAACTGTAATAGAGTTCTTAAATTTTAAAAATAAAAATTACTATGGCAATTATAATAACAGACGAGTGTATAAATTGTGGGGCTTGTGAACCTGAGTGCCCAAATACAGCAATATATGAAGGTGCCGACGACTGGCGCTATAAAGATGGAACAAGTTTAGATGGTACGGTTGTTTTAACAAACGGGCAAGAGGTTGACGCTGATGAAGCGCAAGAGCCAATTAGCGACGAGCTTTATTATATTGTACCAGATAAATGTACAGAGTGTAAAGGTTTCCATGATGAGCCGCAATGTGCTGCAGTTTGCCCTGTAGATTGTTGTGTGCCAGATGAGGATGTTGTAGAAACAGAAGAAGAACTTTTGGCTAAACAACGTTTTATGCATCCTGAAGGATAGAAAATAAAAACGTTTTAAATACAAAAGAATCCTGGGCTTAGCGCTTAGGATTTTTTTTTGTATTAAACTTAAGTAAAATAACAGACCTTAATAAGGAGTTGTTTTAGGTATTTGGAAAGTCTCGGCCGCGTTTTGTTGTTAATTCGTAAGAAATTCGATTGAGTTAAATTTTACTTCAATTATGATATTTATTAATCTAATAAAGACCATATTAAGCACGGAATGGGTGTATTTTTGAATTGAATAGTCTCAAGATTTGACGTAAACTCCTTTTAGTATGAAATTTAATGTAAAAAGCGCTTTGTCTTACAATGTAAATGGTCCCACCACATTTATTTTTAATATTCATGCTTTGAATACATCTAGTCAAACGGTTTTAGAAGAAAACTTAACGATAGATCCTGCTATAAATCATGATGTTTTCACAGCTCATGATGGTCGTTCTAAATTTATGAGATTAAAAATACAGGAGCCTTGTAATTTTTCGATGTCATATTCCGCAATTGTGGACATGAGTTATAAAATTATTGATGAAAACAATTCTGAGAATTTGGTATCTGTTGTAGAACTTGATAGTTACATCGCTTCCTTTTTATATCCAAGTCGTTATTGTCAATCTGATAAGTTAATGAAGTTTTCTTTTAAGGAATTCGGTCACTATGCAACTGTGTACGATAGAGTTTTAGCAATAACCGAATGGATTTACAATAATATTGAATATACTAGTGGTAGTACAGATTCTCAAACTTCGGCCATAGATACTATTACGGAGCGTGTTGGTGTTTGTCGAGATTTTGCACATTTAGGGATTGCACTTTGTAGAGCTTTATCTATTCCGGCAAGATATTTTACTGGTTACGCGTATCAATTAAATCCGCCTGATTTTCATGCGTGTTTTGAAGCTTATATCGATGGCGATTGGATTATATTTGATTCGACTAAATTAGTTGCTGTAAACGGACTAGTAAAAATAGCAAATGGTAGAGATGCCGCAGATTCTGCTGTTGCTAGTATTTTTGGAAATGCAGTTGGTACTTCAATTACTGTAGATTGCCAAGTTATGGATGATAACTTTCAGCCCTTTATTTATGGTGGAAATCAAAAAGCTATTTCTTTTCAATAGAAACGTATTTCATAAAAATAATAAAATCCCTAAGTTTGCGCTTAGGTTTTTTTATGTGAAATTAAATTGAAACACGTCTAAAGTTTTTTAGACGGTTTTTTTTTGCTCAGTATTAAACCTTTTAAAGATAGTTTAGTCAAACCCCAAAAAAAATATAGTTATGACCAAAAAGTGGATGCGTATTATACATCGTTATTTAGGATTTTTTTTAATCGGAGTAATGATTGTATACTCATTAAGTGGAGTTATTTTAATTTTTAGAAATACCGACTTTTTAAAAAGTGAGACCAAAGTAGAAAAAACAATAAAGCCAAATTTAAGAGGAGAAGCTCTTGGTCGTGCTTTAAAAATTAAAAGATTTAGAGTTGAAAAAACAAAAGGCGATTTAGTTTTGTTTAAAAATGGACAATACAATAAAGCTACAGGTTTAGCTCAATACACAAATAAGGAATTGCCTTATGTGCTAAATAGAATGACGCATTTGCATAAAGCCACATCGGCAGAGCCTTTATTTTGGTTAAATGTATTTTCTGGTGTTTCGCTTTTCTTTTTTGCAATTTCATCTTTTTGGATGTTTATGCCTAAAACTAAAATCTTTAAAAAAGGAATGTATTTCACTGCTTTTGGTGTTGTATTGACTCTAATTATGCTATTTATTTAAAAAAGTATAGAAATTTATGTGCTATAACTTTCTTATTTTTGCATAGATGAATACAGAAAAAGTATGTTTGTTTTTAAATGGTGAGCAACCTAAATCTATTCCAGATTTAGAAAGTTATAAAATAGTTTGTGCCACAGATGGTGCTTACAAGTTTTTAGAGGCAAATAATATTGTTCCTAATTTTATTAGTGGCGATTTTGATTCAATTGAAACTATACCAGATGCTGTAGAAGTAATCCATACGCCAAATCAAGATTTTACAGATTTTGATAAAGTCTTGCAGATTCTTTTTGATAAAGGATTTAAAACGGTTCATGTTTTTGGAGCAAGCGGGAAGGAGCAAGACCATTTTTTAGGAAATTTACATACCGCACTACAATGGGAAACAAAGCTCGATTTAACTTTTTTCGATAATCATGGCTATTATTTTTTAGCTGATAAATCTTCGGAAATTAAAAATTGCTTAGATAAAACGGTGTCGTTAATTCCGTTGCCGGAAGCTACTGGTATTGTAACTGTAGGTTTGAAATATGCTTTAAACAATGAAACTTTGGCTTTTGGAGACCGCATAGGTACTCGTAATAAGGCTGTAATAGATAATATTTTGATTACTTTTAAAACGGGAAATTTATTTTTATTTATTAATGATTAATAGATTCTAAAACATAAAAAAAGCCGAGCAATATTGCTCGGCTTTTTTGTGTAAGATATTTAAAATACTTTTTATAATTTAAAGTTTAATCTAGCAAAGGCATATGTACCATCAGATCCCATTTGTACAGAATCGGCTAAACCACCTTGATCTGTCCATCCATCAAATTGTGGAGTCGGGTAGGTGTTAAATAAATTGTTAGCACCAATACTCAACTTTAGTTTATCCGAAATTTGGTAACCTAAGCTTAAATCTACAATTAAAGCTGCTTCATAAACATCGGTAGCTACAGGGAAAAGCGCATCTGCTTCAGCTTGTGTTGTTGGAGGAGAATCTACCCATTGAAAATCTTGAAGTGTTACTTCGCTAAATTGAGTTAAAGCTACGGAAGCATTGAATTTCTTGTTAGTGTATCCAAGGTTTAACCCAAATTTATAATCTGGAGCTGCAGCTTCTAGGTATGCCTGAGAAAATGGTCCGAAAAATGTAAACTCATTTAGAGCACCATTATGGATTTCTTTAATGGTTAGGTCATTTAAATTACCAATTAAATCTACTTGAATTTTACCTTCATCACCTACGCTAGTTCCATAACCTAAAACAATATCTAAACCATTGGTTCTGGTATCTACACCATTTGCAAAAAATTGCGCAGCATCTACATTCAATGGTCCTAAAACAGTTTGATCTGTAAAGTTGTCGGTTAAAATAATACGATCATCAACCGAAATAGAGTATGCATCAATAGTTGCTGTAAAACCTCCTTTTTTATAAGTAAATCCAATACTAGCGTTAAAGGCTTTTTCCTCGTTTAACTGTCCTATACCAAAAGCTTTGGTTACTGTACTGTTATTAGCTGATAGTAAAGATGGCACTGAAGTTCCGGCAACAATATTGGTAAACTTTAGGTTGTAATACAATTGAGCTAAAGATGGCGCTCTAAAGCCTGTAGAAATAGAGCCTCTTAAAGTGAAGTTATCAGTAACTTTTAATCTACTTGCTAATTTTCCGTTAAAGGTACTTCCAAAGTCACTGTATTGTTCGAAACGTAAAGCTCCTGCAAGCATAAATGCTTCGGAAACATTAAGTTCTGTATCAAAGTAAATGCCATAATTTGTTCTGCTTCTGTCTACTTCGTTATCTGGACTATAACCAGGGAAACCTTGTGAACTTCCTGATAAAACATCACCGTTAGAGTCTGTTGCAACGGTTTGTACCGCAGGGTTTGTAATTATCACGCCATTTTCATCATAAAGCCCGTAAGAAGCTTCTTCACCTGCAAAAATGCCAAAGTTCTCCGTTCTATATTCAAAACCAAAAGCTAAACTTAATCCAGAAGCGACATCATCTAAATATTTATTAAAATCTAAACCTGTAGTGTTTTGAGATAAGTAATGTCCACCTGCATCAAAATCTGTAGGCGATAAATCTTGCATAGAAGCATTGTTACTGTCCTTTATATAATAGTGAAAAAAGTTTCTTCCAAAGGTATTATTAAAATCTACATTCCATCCATTTTCCATTTCATGTCTCACACCAACCGAAACCGAAACATCGGTAATGTTAGAGGTAATTCTAGGTGTAAATCCGTTAGGGTATAAGCTAGGTACCGATCTGTTATCTCCATTTGCAAAACTATCTCTAGAAAAAGCGTAAGCATCGGTATCTCTGTAATTTCTACCACCAAAAGCATAAATTTCGGTATTATCGTTAATTGGTAAAGCCGAGTTAATCATAAAATTAAAACCATCAACACCTGCGCTACCGTATCCTTGACGCCAAGAAAACCCTGGTCTAAGTGTGTTTTGTCTCGATAAAAACTCTGTTGTGAAATTCATGTAACCACCAGCGTCGTTTAAAGATACACCATAATTAGCATCAATTTTTACAGTTTCTCCGTCCCAGCTTTTACTTTTTCCATCTAAACGATTCTCACCTTCAACATTACTTAAAGTTTCGCCTGTAGCTTCTTCCCAACCGTCACCAATAGCTGTGCTATACGCGCCGTAAGTAATACCACCAGTAAAACCATCGGTATTATCTTTTAAAACAATATTGATTACACCAGCAATGGCATCCGATCCGTATTGTGCCGAAGCACCATCTCTTAAAACCTCAATACGTTTAATAGCATTTGCAGGAATAGCGTTTAAATCTGTTCCAGAATTTCCTCTACCACGAGTTCCAAAAATATTTACTAAACTCGATTGGTGTCTTCGTTTACCGTTAATTAAAACCAAAGTTTGATCTGGACCTAAACCACGTAAAGATGCCGGAACAATATGGTCGGCACCATCAGAGCCTGATTGTTTACTGGCGTTGAAAGAAGGTGCGGCATATTGTAAAATTTCATTAACTTCAACCTTTCCGGTGTTAGAAGCAATATCAGCAACATTAATAACATCAACGGGAACAGCAGTATCTATAGCAGTTCGTTTCGGGCTACGAGAGCCTACAAGCATCACTTCATCTAAGCTAACCCCATCATCTAGGGTTACATTAAATGTTGAACGGTTGTTTACGGCTATTTCTTTAGAATCGTAACCAACATAGCTAAAAACGAGTGTTGAGTTACCATTTGCCGAAATACTGAAGTTTCCATCAAAATCTGAAATAGCACCATTTGTTGTTCCTTTTTCCACAACGTTTACTCCAGCAATTGGCATTCCCGATGCATCGGAAATATTACCTTTGACGACCTGTTGTGCATACGAAAACATAAAGCTCCCTAAGCACAGTATTAACGTGTAAAGTTTTTTCATAATTTAATTAATTTTGTTTTTGAGTTATTTAAAGCTAATATATGTTAAAATTATATTAAAATCATTTGATTCTCGCATAAAAACGTGCTTAATACGCTGTTAAAGTTTGTTTTTGTTGAATTATGTGTAATCTATTCTCTTTAAAAATAAATAATAGAAATACTCTCAATATACCCTATATTTGCACTCGAAAAATATAGGTTCCCACGTTACGGGAATAATAAAATACATATTTCAATGAAAGCAGGCATCGTAGGATTACCAAACGTAGGGAAATCGACTTTATTTAATTGTTTATCTAATGCAAAAGCGCAAAGTGCAAACTTCCCGTTTTGTACAATCGAACCTAATATTGGTGTGGTAAATGTGCCAGATCCACGTTTAGAAAAGTTAGAAGAATTAGTAAATCCAGAGCGTGTACAACCCGCAACTGTAGAAATAGTTGATATTGCAGGTTTAGTAAAAGGAGCTAGTAAGGGTGAAGGTTTAGGAAATCAGTTTTTAGCGAATATTCGTGAAACCGATGCTATTCTTCATGTTTTACGTTGTTTTGATAACGATAATATTGTTCATGTTGATGGTAATGTAAATCCTATTCGTGATAAGGAAACTATCGATATGGAGCTTCAACTTAAAGATTTAGAAACAGTTGATAAAAAACTTGATAAAGTAAAACGTGCTGCTAAAACAGGAAATAAAGACGCTCAAAAAGAAGAAGCTGTTTTATTAAAAATTAAAGCAGGTTTAGAAGCAGGAGTATCTGTTCGTGCTTTAGAATTTTCTGAAGAAGATGATATTGAATTCGTAAAACCATCTCAGTTTATTACAGATAAGCCAGTAATGTACGTTTGTAACGTAGATGAAGGTTCTGCTGTTTCTGGTAATGCTTATGTAGAGTTAGTGCGTGAGACAGTTAAAGATGAAAACGCAGAAGTTTTAGTTTTAGCTGTTGGTACGGAAGCAGATATTAATGAGTTAGATGATTATGAAGAACGCCAAATGTTTTTAGCTGATATTGGCTTAGAAGAAGCAGGAGCGGCTAAATTAATTCGTTCGGCTTATAAGTTATTAAACCAACAAACTTATTTTACAGCAGGTGTGAAAGAAGTTCGTGCTTGGACTATTGATATTGGTGCTACGGCTCCGCAAGCGGCAGGTGTAATTCATACCGATTTTGAAAAAGGATTTATTCGCGCCGAAGTTATCGGTTATGAGGATTTTGCAAGTTACGGTAGTGAAGCTAAAGTAAAAGAAGCAGGTAAAATGCGTGTTGAAGGTAAAAACTACATTGTTAAAGATGGTGATGTTATGCACTTCTTATTCAACGTATAACAATATAATATATTGCATTTTAAAAACTTCATTTCTACATCTTAGGAATGAAGTTTTTTTATGTCTAAACATGAGGTTGTTACTTGAAAAATAAGGTGTTAAATATGTAGGTTTTAATAAGAAAATTAGCTTTAAAGCTCTGGTACGAATTTCGAAGTAAAATTGAATAAAATAATGTTTATAGAAATGCTTTCACCTAGATATGTTGCGGAAAATCTAATTTGAACGTTGTAATTATGTCTTTTTCTGAATTATTATCAATATTAGAATTCTAAATTCGCGGTATGCAAGCAACAAAAAAGTTTTGGTCGGGTATCGCTATTGGTGTTTTAGGAATTGTTTTATTTTCCTCTAAAGCCGTCATGGTAAAATTAGCTTATAAGTATCAAGTCGATGCTATAAGTATTTTACTATTGCGTATGCTGTTTTCTTTTCCTTTTTATGTTGTAATTGCTATTGTTTATAGAAATAAGGTGGAAGGTGCAATCCTTAGGCATAAAGATTACGCTTGGGTGGTTTTCTTTGGTTTTGTGGGCTATTATTTAGCAAGTTATTTTGATTTTGTTGGTTTAACGTATATAAAGGCGAGCTTAGAGCGTATTATTTTATTTTTATACCCAACCATCGTTATTTTGTTAAATCGCATATTTTTAAAGCAGGCGATCTCAAAAATACAAGCCATTGCTATAGGTTTGACGTACGTTGGGATTATTATTGCTTTTTCCGATGAAGTGAACGTCTCAGGAACCGATGCTTATTTGGGAGGTTTCTTTATTTTGTTAAGCGCCATAACTTATGCTTCATATTTGGTAGGTAGCGGTTGGTTAATACCTAAATTTGGTGTTATAAAATTTACAGCTTATGCTATGCTGGTGTCTTGTTTCTGTGTATTTATCCATTACGGATTTATAGGTAAAATGGACTTATTTGGCTTTGCTTGGGAGGTTTATCTGCTAGGGTTTTTAATTGCCGTTTTTGCAACGGTAATTCCTTCATTTTTAGTGTCATTATCTATAAAGATGATAAGTTCGTCCAACTTTGCCATTGTTGCTGGTATTGGTCCTATTTCAACAATAATATTAGCATCTATCTTTTTAAATGAGTCGCTCACTTTGCTTCAGTTTTTTGGAGCGTTAATAGTAATTGGTGGTATTGTGTTTATGTCGATAAAAAGCAGGAAAAAAGACTGAAAATGGGGTTTAAATAATAAAAACACTCTATTGTTCATTACTTTGTTTGCTTGCTATTTTATTTTTTATTTACTTGTGCTATCTTAGCTTTTTAAATCCCAAAATCACGAAATATTAATGGCAGAAGAATCTAACTATACCGAAGATAATATACGCTCACTCGACTGGAAGGAACATATTAGAATGCGTCCGGGTATGTATATTGGTAAACTCGGTGATGGTAGTTCGCCAGATGATGGTGTTTATATTCTTCTAAAAGAAGTTTTGGATAACTCTATCGATGAGTTTGTGATGGGAGCGGGAAAAACCATTGAAATTTCTATACAAGGTGTAAAAATTACGGTTCGTGATTACGGTCGTGGAATTCCACTAGGAAAAGTAGTCGATGTAGTGTCTAAAATGAACACCGGTGGTAAATACGATTCTAAAGCCTTCAAAAAATCGGTAGGTTTAAATGGAGTAGGTACCAAGGCTGTTAATGCTTTATCGTCTTTCTTTAGAGTAGAATCTACACGTGATAGTAAAAGCGCTTCCGCGGAATTTTCTCAGGGAAACTTAACCAATGAGGAGTTTTTAGAAGAAACATCGCGTCGTAAAGGAACTAAAGTATCTTTCGTTCCAGATGAAATTATCTTTAAAAATTATAAGTATCGTAACGAGTATATCGTTAAAATGCTTAAAAACTATGTATACCTAAATCCAGGTTTAACTATAGTTTTTAACGGCGAAAAATATTTCAGTGAAAACGGATTAAAAGATTTATTAGCCGAAAAAATAAACGAATCAGATTTACTATATCCTATTATTCATCTTCGTGGTGATGATATTGAAGTGGCGCTTACACACAGTAAAACGCAGTATAGTGAAGAGTATAATAGTTTTGTTAACGGACAAAATACCACGCAAGGTGGAACGCACTTAACAGCCTTTCGTGAAGCCTTGGTAAAAACCATTCGTGAGTTTTATGGTAAAAATTACGATGCTTCAGATGTTAGAAAATCTGTAGTTTCTGCCATTGCTATTAAGGTTATGGAGCCGGTATTCGAGAGTCAGACAAAAACTAAATTAGGTTCTACAGATATGGGAGGCGAGTTGCCAACCGTTAGAACTTATATTAACGACTTCCTTAAAAAATATTTAGATAACTATTTACATAAAAACCCAGATACAGCCGATAAAATTCAACGCAAAATTCTGCAAGCAGAGCGTGAACGTAAAGAATTATCGGGTATTCGTAAACTGGCTAAAGATCGTGCTAAAAAAGCCAGTCTTCATAATAAAAAATTACGCGATTGTCGTGTACATTTTGGCGATACTAAAAACGTAAGAAACTTAGAGAGCACGCTGTTTATTACCGAGGGGGATTCTGCATCGGGTAGTATCACCAAATCTCGAGATGTAAATACACAAGCCGTTTTTAGTTTAAAAGGAAAGCCTTTAAATTGCTACGGATTAACAAAAAAAATAGTTTACGAAAACGAAGAGTTTAATTTACTGCAAGCCGCATTAAATATAGAAGAAAGCTTAGAAGATTTACGTTACAACAATGTAGTAATAGCTACAGATGCAGATGTCGATGGTATGCATATTCGATTGTTGTTAATTACATTTTTTCTTCAGTTTTTTCCAGAAGTTATAAAAGAAGGTCACCTTTATATATTACAAACACCATTATTTCGTGTGCGAAATAAAAAAGAAACAATCTATTGTTATTCTGAAGATGAACGCCGTAGTGCTATAGAGAAGTTAAAACCAAAGCCAGAAATCACCCGATTTAAAGGGTTAGGTGAGATTTCTCCAGATGAGTTTAAGCATTTTATAGGTCAAGACATTCGTTTAGATCCTATTATGCTAGATGATAATATGTCTATAGAAGATTTATTATCCTTCTATATGGGCAAAAATACACCAACACGACAAGAATTTATAATAGATAACCTTAAAGTAGAGGTCGATTTAATAGACGAATAACATCTTATCATTATCAAATTGAGAATTTTATATGTTTAAATTTAAATATTTAGTAATTTTGCACTACAAATATTGAAAATAATCATAAACCACTTACAGTCAAGCTGTTTTGAATTGAGTTTGAAAGTAAGTATTAAAAATTTTATAAAGATGTTATATATTAAAGAAAAGAGTAAAGAAAAAAGACGTTCCTATGACTATTTACACAATCACGATGTGACAAGTAAAGCAAAGAAACGTAGAAAAACTGGACGTGTTACCCTTAGTGGTAAACCAAAAGAGTAATCATTTTTAATGGCAGAAGACGAAAACGACGATTTAATTAACAACCAAGAAGAAGAACCCCAAGAAACCATCACCCGAGTAACGGGTATGTACAAAGATTGGTTTTTAGATTACGCATCTTATGTAATTCTGGAGCGTGCTGTGCCTGCAATCGAAGACGGTTTTAAACCCGTACAGCGTAGGATCATGCATTCCATGAAGGATTTAGATGATGGTCGGTACAATAAAGTAGCAAACATTGTTGGGCATACTATGCAGTATCACCCTCACGGAGATGCTAGTATTGCCGACGCTATGGTTCAAATTGGTCAAAAAGATTTGTTGATTGATACTCAGGGAAACTGGGGGAATATTTTAACAGGCGATCGTGCGGCAGCTTCACGTTATATTGAGGCACGTATATCTAAGTTTGGCTTAGATGTTGTTTTTAATCCTAAAATTACCGAGTGGCAAGCGAGTTACGATGGTCGACGAAAGGAACCGGTTAATTTACCGGTAATGTTCCCGTTATTATTAGCGCAAGGTGGCGAAGGTATTGCGGTAGGTCTGTCTACAAAAATATTACCACACAATTTTATAGAACTTATAGATGCATCTATTAAGCATTTACAAGGCAAGCGTTTTACAATTTTACCCGATTTCCCAACTGCCGGTATAGCCGATTTTTCGAACTATAACGACGGTCTTCGTGGCGGAAAGGTAAGAGTACGCTCAAAAATATCACAGTTAGATAAAAATACTTTAGTAATTACCGAGTTGCCTTTTGGAACGACAACCAGTTCTTTAATAGATTCTATCTTAAAGGCTAACGATAAAGGTAAAATTAAGGTTAAAAAAATTGAAGATAACACGGCTGCCGAAGTTGAAATTTTGGTGCACTTACCGTCTGGATTATCACCAGATAAAACCATTGATGCCCTTTATGCCTTTACAAGCTGCGAGTCGTCAATTTCTCCATTAGGTTGTGTTATTGAAGATAATAAACCTCTATTTGTAGGGGTTACAGAAATGCTTAGAAGAAGTACGGATAACACGGTAGACCTTTTAAAGCAGGAATTAGAAATTCGTTTAGGTGAATTTGAAGAACAATGGCATTTTGCGTCTCTAGAGCGTATTTTTATTGAAAATAGAATTTATCGCGATATTGAGGAAGAGGAAACTTGGCCTGGTGTAATTAATGCCATAGACAAGGGGCTTCAGCCACATATAAAGCATTTAAAACGTGCGGTAACCGAAGAGGATATAACCCGTTTAACAGAAATTCGAATTAAACGTATTTCAAAATTTGATATTGATAAAGCACAACAAAAAATTGATGCTTTAGAAGATCAAATTGCTGAAATTAAACATCATTTAGCTAATTTAATAGATTATGCTGTCGCGTATTTCACTCGTCTTAAAAAAGAATATGGTGAAGGTCGCGAGCGTAAAACAGAAATTAGAGTTTTTGATGATGTTGATGCTACCAAAGTTGTTATTAGAAACACAAAACTCTATGTAAATAGAGAAGAAGGGTTTATAGGAACCTCGCTGCGTCGGGATGAATATGTGGGCGATTGCTCTGATATTGACGATATTATCGTGTTTACCAAAGCTGGTATCATGATGGTAACAAAAGTAGATACCAAAACCTTTATAGGTAAAGGTATTATACACGTTGCTATCTTTAAAAAGAAAGATAAACGTACTATTTACAACATGATTTATCGTGATGGGAAAAGCGGCCCGTCGTATATTAAACGTTTTGCTGTTACAGCGGTAACGCGAGATAGAGAGTATGATTTAACCAACGGGAATAAAGGTTCGGCATCATTATATTTTTCTGCCAATCCTAATGGAGAAGCAGAAGTGATATCTGTTTTGTTACGTCAGGCTGGAAGTATTAAAAAATTAAAATGGGATATCGATTTTAGTGATATCTTAATAAAAGGACGTGCTTCTAAAGGAAATTTAGTAACTAAATACCCTATAAAACGCATAGAATTAAAGGAAAAAGGGGTTTCTACGTTAAAACCTCGTAAAATTTGGTTCGATGATACCGTGCAACGTTTAAATGTTGATGGTCGTGGTGAACTTATTGGTGAATTTAGAGGTGAAGATAAACTTCTAATCATTAATCAATCTGGAGTAATTAAAACAGTAACTCCAGAAGTTACTATGCATTTTGATGATGATATGATTGTCATGGAAAAATGGGTGCCAAATAAACCTATTTCAGCTGTATATTTTAATGGTGAAAAAGAAATGTATTATGTCAAACGTTTTTTAATAGAGCAAGAGGGGAAAGAGGAGCATTTTATTTCCGATCATCCAAATTCTTTATTAGAAATTGTTTCTACAGATTGGAAACCTATGGCAGAGATTGTGTTTGCTAAAGAACGTGGTAAAGACAGAAAAGACAACTTAGAAGTTAATTTAGAAGAATTTATAGCTATAAAAGGTATTAGTGCTCTTGGAAATCAATTAACCAAAGACAAGGTAAATCAAATTAATTTGTTAGATCCAATTCCTGTGGAATCTCCAGAAGAGGTGAATGCAGAGGATATTGAGGTTAATGGTGAGGAAACTGTTGATGGTTCTGAAGAGGCTTCAGATGATGAATCACAAACAACTTTGTTTTAATTTGTAGATGTTTCATTTTATTAATTTACTTAAAACAAAAATGCGTGTTTAACCCCAATTGAATAAGAATAAAAAAAAACCAATCTAAACTATTGTCGAGATTGGTTTTTTTTGCTTTTAAGATTTATTATTTCAAAAACTTTTTAACTGCGCTACCTTTATTAGTTACTATTTGTAAAAGGTAAACACCATGAGGTAATGTGGTAGTTTCTATAAAAGTTTGCTTACTTGTTGATACATTAACTCCAGAAATATTAAAAACTAATAATTCTTCGACATTAATTCCTTTTGGGCCACTAACACGAATGTCATTTTCCGTATTAATTATTGTAAATTCATTTTTTAAAGATGCGCTATCTGTACTTAAAGTTAGTGCAGGATCTTCGGTAACGGATTTAAATCCTGTCCAACCAGCATCTTCGTATTTTTGTGTCGTTCCTTCAGGAATGAATAAATCTATTGCAGCGTTAACATTAAAGGCATCAGAGGGTAAAATAGGAGGATTAGCACTGTAAGATTCTACATTTGTGATAAGATTATCTGCAAATGCCTCATTACCAATAAATGTAAGGTTGCTCCCTAAAACAACATGTGTTAAATAATTTTCTGAAAAAGAGCTTTCTCCAATACTAGTTACGCTATTCGGAATGGTGATTTCTTTTAATTCGTTACCCATAAATGCGTTATCTCCAATAGAGGTAACGTTAGAAGGAATTGTAATATCTGCTATTTTATTGTTATAAAAAGCATTGTTATCAATAAGTTCTACATTATCACCAATAATTACACTTGTTAAAGCATTAAAACTAAAAGCATTGCTTCCAACAGAAATTATACTATTTGGTATTGTAATAGTTGTTAAATCATTATTAGAAAACACATGATCTTCAAGAGAAGTTATGGTATTAGAGATTGTTGCGGTTTTTAATGAATTATCACTAAAAGCATAAGCGCCAACAGATGTTACGGTGTCAGGGATGTCAATGTTTTCTAATTTACTATTAGTAAAAGCATTGTTGCCAATAGATGTAATGCTATTGGGTATAGTAACACTTGTTAAAGAAGAACCAAAAAAAGCTCCAAAGCCTATGGATGCTACCGTATAGGTTGTTGAATTAGCATCATTGGTTACAGAGCTCGGTAATGCCAATGATGTCGCTGTACCTTTATAAGATTTGATTTCGACTGCAAGAGCAGGTTGTCCTGCGTTTGTATACTCAATATCATCTTTAATAAAAGGAGTTTGAGCAAATAAAACGGAATTAAATAGTAGTAAAATAAATAGATTTAAATTTTTCATTTTTTTTGGGGTTACGTTAAATTATACAAGTAGGTTTCCGTAAGGATTTACGTTAAAAATACGCATTTAGATCATTTTTTTCAATTAAAAAGTAAAATAATCGGTTAAATGACACAAAATGAAAGCGATAAATCTGATGTTTTATTTTTTAAAACTCAAAAAAAAGTGATGGCTAAAGTAAAAATGGTGGTGATGTAATTGCTTTAAAAAAAGAATTCATTATACTTTTTGTAAATACGCATAGCACAGCGTGCTCTAAAAGCTCAAAAGACAATCTAGTTTGGTAAATATTGATTTGCCTAATGATTAAGAAAGTACCAGAGGCATCAGGAAGTAAATATAAGATTACGTTTTTTTTTTTTTTTATTAAACCATTTGTGCTTGTACTGAAGTTGCTATTTTTTCTAAATCACTTTCGTAATCAAACCAAAGTGTGCTTTCATTTCTTTTAAACCAGGTAAGCTGACGTTTAGCGAAACGGCGCGTATTTTTTTTAATTTCTAAAATAGCAAACTCTAAAGTCCATTCTCCGCTTAAATATCTAAACAATTCTTTATAGCCTACGGTGTTTAAAGCATTCAAATCTTCGTAGGGAAGTAGTGTTTTAACTTCGTCTAATAAACCATTATTTATCATGATATCGACACGTTGATTTATACGATTGTAAATCAGTTCACGATCGGCTGTTAAGCCGACGGTAATTGTTGTAAACGGACGCTTGTTTTTTTCTTTATTTAAGAATGAAGAATACGGTTTTCCGCTTCCAATACATATTTCTAGCGCACGAATTACACGGTGAGGATTGTCTATAGAAATGGTTTTGTATGCCGTTGGGTCTAATGTTTTTAGTTGTGTTGCTAGATGTTCTAATCCGTTAATTTCTAATTGCTTATTAAGTTCTTCTCGAATAGATGGTTTAACTTCAGGGAAGTAATCTAAACCTTTGGTTACGGCATCGTTATATAAGCCAGAGCCGCCAACCATAATAGCGACATCATTAGATTTGAAAATTTGCTCTAAACAACTTGTAGCATCTTTTTCGAAGGCGCCAACATTGTAATTATCTTGCACCGATTTATGATGAATAAAGTGGTGTTTTGCGCCAGCAAGTTCTTCTACATTTGGGGCCGCTGTACCTATTTGCATTTCTTTAAAAAACTGACGAGAATCGGCCGAAATAATTTCAGTTTTAAAGTGCTGTGCTAGTTTTATACTTAGAGCTGTTTTTCCAATGGCGGTTGGGCCAACAATAGAAATGAGATATTTTGGTGTTGTGCTGATGAGATTTCTTTTTTTAGAGTTTTCAAAAATAGAGAAAAGCAAGGAGTTTTTTTAATGAAATAAGAAAGTATTGTGGTGTTAGCTTCTTTAAAATGGTTTTGAAAATACACTTTTAAGAAAAACAAGACTTAATTGAAGAGCAAAAGTTGGCGGATAAGTGCGTTAAGGATTGAACGGTTTGTTTAAGCTCCCCGACCTTAGGAGGGAGCGCGCAGTGAAAGCCTGACCCGATAGGGTAACGCCCAAAAATTAATGTAACTTATTGCCACAGTTGTAGCAAAATTCTGCTTCGTCTTTATGGTTACTGGCTAGGCAATTTTGGCACGATTGTGAGTTTAAATTTACTTTAGGTTTTTGTGGTGTTGCGTTTTTGTCTTTACTCTGGTTAACGTATTCGGCTGAAACAATACCAGTTGGAACCGCTATAATACCGTAACCTAAAATCATGATAATGGCAGCTATTAATTGACCAATTGGTGTTATAGGTGCGATATCGCCAAACCCAACCGTAGTCAGGGTTACAATGCACCAATATACGCTTACGGGTATGCTTGTAAATCCACTAACTTCGCCTTCTATGAGGTACATAAGTGTCCCGAAAATAATAGATAAAATAAGTACAGCAAACAGGAATACCGATATTTTTGCGCGACTGGCTTTTAACGAATTAGTAAGAACTTGTGATGCGCCAAGAAAACGTGCTAGTTTTAAGATCCGGAATACACGTAATAAACGTAAAGCGCGTAATGCGGCAAGTGCGTGAATACCACCGAATAAAAGCGATATGTATTTTGGAGTTGTTGATAATAAATCTATGATGCCGTAAAAACTGGTAACGTATTTTAAGGGCTTTTTTACCGTAACAATACGGGCGATATATTCTATACTGAATAGAATGGTAATAATCCACTCTGAAATGTTTAGTAAATTGTGGTATTTAGCATCGAAACTCTTAATACTTTCGAGCATAACGAGCACAATACTCGCAATGATAGCAATGAGTAGGATAACATCGAAAAGTTTACCCTTTGGGGTGTCGGCCTCGTAAATGATTTCGTGAAGACGGATTTTCCAATGTTTTTTTGATGTTTGACTCATAGTATTTCAAAAGTAAGAAATGATTTTCTATTTTTTCTTGAATAATATTAATGAATTTGTTTGAATATCGACAACTTTATTCATCATTTCCTTTAAATACGGGTAATATTCCGGCGGATATAGAGCATCGTTAAAGCGTATTTTAAACATAAGTTGCACTTGGTTTTCTTTTACAGCCGATGAATAAGATATACTGCCTTTGCTATTTGGTATGGCAAGATTTACGCCTTTTGGAGCTTCAGAAACTTCGTATACTTCGGGATCAAACTTCAATTTTAAGGTATAGAAATAGGTGTCGGCATACCCAAAGTCTATAGGGTAGGAGCGCTCTTGTAGTTTAAACGGATTGGTTGTAAAAAACTTTGCTATAAACGGATTTAAGTAAAGTAAATTAACGTCAGGATTATCAAACTCTAAATCGACGTTGTAAGATTCGCTAAACCCATTACTGATTTGGCTTTCACTTAATACCTCGTGGTTTGTAATCTCTAAATTCGGGTGTTTATCTTCTAGTTTATTGATGTAGTTGTCGTTATTCGGGAAATAAGCTTTTTTAGCATTTAAGGCGTGGTAGCCTGTTTTTTTACCCTTTACAGTTCCGCTAACGGTTGCATCATTATTTAGAGTTAACTCTGTGATGTACATGGTTGTGGTTGGGTATTTTGGCGTAATATCAACCCATTCGCTGCCAGCCTTAAAATCTATAACACGTCCTCTTTCATTTAGACATCTAAAAGGAATTTCTCCAAAGGTTAAAAACTTATCTGTAGCGTCTAAAAAATACGTGTCATCACCAATAGTGACTTGTACTATTAAATAATTAAAATCAGATATTACAGGGTAAATAGCGGTAGGGAATCCGTTATTTCGAGTAGAAAGTAGTACTGGTTTTACATCGATATCGGCTTCTCTTAATATATTATGAAGTAGGATGTTTATAGATGAAACGTTGCCAGAACGTGTTTCTATTAAATCTTTTATGGATACATCTTTAAAAATTTTATAATCGCCATTCCATGTATATTGCTCTTGCATGTATTGATAAATAGCTTCAGTTTTTTTTAAAGCATCGGTTTCGTTGATAATATCAGCTGTTAAAAGATCTTCTAAATCAACAGGCCTTCTAATTTGTTTACCAATTTCTTTTTCCGATTTTAGTTCTTTATCAACGCTTTTCCATGTTTTCGTGTAGTGCTTAATAGAGCCATCCATACCTCTAAAAGTCTCTAATTCGTACTCTATACGTGCTAAATAGTTGCTTTTAGTCGTCATGTAATCTTCTTCAATAAAAGCCGGAATGTCTTTCATGGCAAAGGTACTGTTTTCACAATCTGCGGTTGCGCCATTACGCATCACTAAGCATTCTTTTTTTATTTCAGATTCTGCAACATCTAGTTTTTCTTGACCGACTAATTTTGTGTGATACAGCCAGTTTGCTGGAATGCTCGCTTTGTATTCACTATAGAGTTTAGGAATATCACTCTGGAAATCCCAACCGTGATATTTAAACATAAACGGTGAAATAACCTCGTAACTATAAGTAATTACTGAGCCCTCTTTAATATTTGGTAAAGTGAATTTAACCAAAGTTGTGTTCTCGTTATAATCTTCCGTATAAATATCTTTTTCTAAAAGGTGAGATTTAATTAAATTACCACCAACGTTATTATAGGTAATGGCTTTAATATTTTCAATTTTCTCTTTACTGTTCTTGCTTTTGTATAAGTAAATAGCAACATTGGCATGCTCGAAACCTTCTGTATTAAGTAGTTTTACTTTGTGTTTTATTTTGGTGTGTAAATCGTATTCTTCTTTATCTACATAACTGTCGCCTTGCTCGTAAATCACTAAGGCGTTTGCGGAAGAATCTTTTGCAAAAGTTCTTGTTTGTACATCTTCGAGACTTACTGTAAAAGTGTCGGAGCTGTAAGGTTCTTCTTGTGCGGAAATAAATAGAGTGCTTAACAGGGAGAGGATTAGCGTAATTTGCTTCATGTGTTAGTTGAAGTTTATAATTTTTAAACGTTTGTTTTTACGAACATAATTCTTGATAATATGCTGTGCATCGCGGTTGTTTTCCATAGGAGTAATAATGGATTCTAATACCTCGATGTTGTTAATTTGATAGTTTAAATTAACAAAACCAAGTCCTTTAAAAACACCGTTTTCAATTAAAATTGCACTGCGCTCATCGACATCGCGACCTCTATCAATAATTACCATGTTTTTTTTAACGTAGCTATGCTTTTCAATTAAAGCATTTACACGTTTGTTGTATGCTTCAGGAGTTTCTTTTTGAATACAAGCACCTGCACATTCTTTAATATCGTAACTAAAGCAACTGGTTTTGGTTTTGTAGAGTCCGGCTAGCTTTTGGCACAGTTTATATTCTTCAACAACGTTTGTTAAAAAACTCTTTGCGCTTTGTCTATTGGTGAACGTGGTTATGTTTTTTTTACGACCATCGGCCACATCAATTTTCAAATTTATATAGCCGTTTTCGTCGACAAAACTATATAAAGCATGTGTAAAAATAGAACGGCGTAATGCTCTGTTAAATAGCGGTTTGTTTTGTTTTATTTCTTCGTTTTCTTTTAGAAGTGCTACAAGTTCACTTCCGGTAGATTCAAAGGTGACAGTACTTACTAAACGTTGTAGTTTTTTAGACTTCGAGTTGGTACCTGTGAAGTGTTGGTTTAGGCGTTTTTTAATGTTATTGCTTTTACCAATATAGATGATATCGCCTTCGGCATTATGTATGTAATATACGCCAGTAACCGATGGAAGGGTGTCTAAAATGTTTAAAAACTTAGAATCTAGCTTGTTTTTTTTATGAAGCTTTACAGATTGCTGAATAATATTTTTTGAGGTGTCTTTAGCAAGTAGAAGTTTAAATAATTTTACGGTAGCCAGTGCATCGCCGGAAGCACGGTGTCTATCGGTTACCGGAATACCAAGAGAGCGCACAAGCTTGCCTAAACTGTAAGAAGCTTGGTCTGGTATTAAATCTTTAGAAAGTTCTACAGTGCAGAGTGTTTTACGTTTATAATCATAACCTAAACGTCTGAATTCCGTGCCTAGAATACGATAATCGAATTGCGCATTATGCGCCACCAAAATACAATCTTCAGTAATTTCGATAATACGTTTAGCGACTTCGTAAAACTTAGGCGCATCTCGTAGCATTTTACTGTTTATACCAGTTAAATTAACAACAAAGGGCTGGATTTCACGTTCCGGATTTACAAGACTTATAAATTGATCGACAACCTCGTGGCCGTCAAACTTGTAAATGGCAATTTCGGTGATGCCTTCTTCGTTAAATTTACCACCTGTGGTTTCAATATCTACTATTGCGTACAAATGCTTTTCTTTTAGTATGTAATCGTCCGTGTGTAATTGGCGGTGCTTAAATTACCGTCTGTATACTGCGGGCCATCATGTGTATTAGTAATTCCTTAAACCAAATATACTACTTCCAACACGAACCATGGTACTTCCGCATTGAATTGCTAATTTATAATCGCCACTCATTCCCATGGAAATGGTTGTAAAGGCGCTATTATTGGGGTTTATTGTTTTTAAATCATCAAAAGTGGATTTCAGTAATTTGAATTCGCTTTCAATTTGAGTTTCATCATCTGTAAAGGTCGCCATGCCCATAACGCCTGTAATATTCACGTTTTTTAAAGCTAAAAAAGCTTCCGATTGTATAATATCGATAGCATCTTGAGGCGCTAAGCCAAATTTAGAATCTTCCGAAGCTATTTTTATTTGCAACAAGCAATTAATAACTCTATCGTGTTTTAACGCTTGTTTGTTTATTTCTTCAAGTAGTTTAAAATTATCAACACCATGAATTAAAGCAACAAAAGGCGTCATGTATTTCACTTTATTACGCTGTACATGCCCAATCATGTGCCATTGGATGTCTTTTGGCATGGCTTCATATTTGTCTGCCATATCCTGAATTTTATTTTCACCAAAAATGCGTTGTCCCGCATTGTAAGCTTCCATAATATCAGACACTGGTTTGGTTTTAGAAACAGCAACAAGCGTTACGTGTTCTGGTAAAGTTGATTTTATATGAAGGAGATTGTCGCTAACACTCATTTTATTATATATTTTGCTTGTAGTTTATTTTGTAAATAGCGCCTACAAAAATTGTTTTGAAACCTTTTCGGCTTTTCTGTTTTCGGAATAATCGTAAAAACCTTCACCTGATTTTACACCCAGTTTTCCTGCATTAACCATATTGACTAATAGTGGGCAAGGTGCATATTTTGGGTTTTTAAAACCCTTGTACATTACGTTTAAAATAGAAAGACAAACATCTAGGCCAATAAAATCGGCTAATTGTAGCGGCCCCATAGGGTGCGCCATACCAAGTTTCATTACGGTGTCTATTTCATTTACACCAGCAACCCCATTGTATAAGGTTTCTATAGATTCGTTTAGCATAGGCATTAAAATACGGTTTGCTACAAACCCAGGGTAATCGTTAACTTCTACAGGTGTCTTGCCAAGTTTAGCAGAAAGATCCATAATGGTTTTAGTAACCGCATCACTGGTGTTGTAACCACGAATAATTTCAACTAAAGTCATAATAGGCACCGGATTCATAAAATGCATACCAATTACGTTTTCTGGTTTCTGTGTTACGGCAGCAATTTGCGTAATAGAAATAGAGGAGGTGTTGGTTGCTAAAATGCAGTTAGGCTCGCAAACATCACTCAGTTGTTTAAAAATTTTCAGCTTTAAATCGAGGTTTTCGGTTGCTGCTTCTACAATTAAATCGGTGTTTTTTACACCATCAGGTATTGCTGTATGTGTGGTAATATTGGCAAGCGTATTGTTTTTATCGGTTTCGGTAATTTTTTCTTTAGTCACCATGCGATCTAAATTTTTCGCAATAGTATCCATGCCTTTTTTAAGGGCTGCTTCGTTAATATCGATAAGGTTTACGCTAAAACCACTTTGCGCAAAAGTATGCGCAATGCCATTTCCCATGGTGCCTGCGCCAATAACTGCTATGTTTTTCATTCTGGTAATTTTTTTTATTTCCGCGTAAGCGAAAACTTTAAACTATTTAGAATTTCTATTGCTTAAGCTACAGTTGTATTAAAAGCAATTAATAATTTGTGTTGCAACGCGCAAAGCTTCTGTGCCGTCATGCAGGGTTACAACTGGTGTGGTGTTGGTGTTTATGGCGTGTGCAAAAGTTTCCAACTCATCTAAAATAGAGTTATTATCGGCTACTTTTGGGTTGTCAAAATAAATTTGTTTTTTAACGCCTTCAGCATTTTGTAACACCATATCGAAATCTCCAGGTACTTCTGGAGCATCTTTCATTTTAACCACTTCACATTTCTTTTCAAGAAAATCTACAGAAATATAAGCGTCCTTTTGGAAAAAACGTGCTTTACGCATTTTTTTAAGTGAAATTCTGCTCGCTGTAAGGTTGGCAACACAGCCGTTTTCGAACTCTAAACGTGCATTGGCAATATCTGGTGTGTCGCTAATAACAGAAACACCACTGGCGGAAATATGTTTTACTTTAGATTTTACAACGCTTAAAATAATATCGATATCGTGTATCATTAAATCTAAAACCACAGGTACATCGGTACCACGCGGATTAAATTCTGCTAAACGATGCGTTTCAATAAACATCGGTGATTTTATATCGTTTTTTATGGCTAAATAAGCTGGGTTAAAACGCTCTACGTGCCCAACTTGGCCGCGTAAATTGTTTTCGGCTAAAAGTTCTCTAATATGTTCAGCCTCTTCAACGGTATTAGTAATTGGTTTTTCAATAAAAACATGCTTACCCTTTGCTATAGCTCGCTTTGCGCAATCGTAATGCGATAGGGTTGGGGTTACAATATCTACCATGTCTACAGCGTCGATTAAGGCGTCTATAGAGCTAAAAAATTTGTATCCAAACTCGGCTTCTACAAGTTTTCCGTTGGCTTCATCGGCATCATAAAACCCGACAAGATTATATTTTTCTGATTGTTTAAGTAGTCTTAAATGAATTTTTCCAAGATGACCAGCACCAAGTACTCCAGCGTTTAGCATAATAATAGGTTTTCAACAAAAATAACATATTTAAAACGTCCTTTTGCTTAATTGGGCTTAAAATTTTCTTCGGATTCTTGTTAAAAATAAATTCTTATAAAATTGTTTTACCCTTAGAAATCTTTGACTAATTTTAACCCTGTAAAACCTCCCAACCATTGAAAGACACTTTTAGACACCAAGGATTAAGACAACAACTCGTTAATGTATTAAAAAACAAAGGCATAACCAACAATGCGGTTTTGGCTGCTGTAGCTAAAATACCAAGGCATTTGTTTATGGATTCTAGTTTTTTAGATCATGCGTATCAAGATAAAGCCTTCCCGATTGCTGCAGACCAAACCATATCACAACCTTATACGGTAGCATTCCAAAGCGAGTTAATGCAAATAAAGCCTGGGCATAAAGTTTTAGAAATTGGTACAGGTAGCGGATATCAAACCGCAGTTTTGTGTGAATTAGGAGCTAAAGTGTATAGTATAGAGCGCCAAAACGAGCTGTTTAAAAAAACGAGCAAGTTTTTACCTAAATTGGGTTACCGACCTAAAAAACTCATTTTTGGCGATGGTTATGTTGGTTTAAAAACCGAAGCGCCTTTCGATAGTATTATTGTAACTGCTGGTGCGCCTTTTGTGCCAAGACCATTGTTGAGTCAGTTAAAAATTGGCGGACGCTTAATTATTCCTGTGGGAGATGATGTTCAAATTATGACACTTTTTATTAGAAAAGGGCCTAAGGAATTTGAGCAAGAAGAGTTTGGTGAGTTTAGATTTGTACCCTTACTAGGAGATAAAAACTAAGTCTGTTTTTATTCATTCTAAAATATTGATATGCTTTATTTTAATTTGAAAGAGTAAACCATTAGTTTAACGCTCAGGTTTACTCTTTTTTATTGAAAATTACTTTAAAATATCTAAGGAAATCATGCAGAGTTTCATGGTTTGGAAACTACGTTCAATATCATCATCTAAGCC
Organism: Algibacter lectus; assembly: GCF_900112395.1. Lineage (GTDB taxonomy): Bacteria > Bacteroidota > Bacteroidia > Flavobacteriales > Flavobacteriaceae > Algibacter > Algibacter lectus. The sequence goes on along the minus strand of NZ_FOLN01000002.1, from coordinate 328,751 downwards.
AATAGAAAAACGGATTAAACCTTCCGATAGGCCCATTTCTTTTTGTTCGTCTTCTGGAATTTCGGACGATGTTGAGCTTCCTGGAGCGCTAAAAAGCGTTTTATAAAATCCAAGACTTACCGCTAAATAACCTAAGTTTTTATTCTGCATAAGTTCCATAAGCGCATTTGCTTTTTCAGCAGAACCAACATCTAGTGTTAGCATACCGCCAAAACCATAAGCCGCGTTCATCATGCTTTTAAATAGCGTGTGCGATGGGTGTGAGGCTAAACCAGGATAAACGGTTTTTAAACCCAATTGCTCAAATCTTTCAGCTAAATACAGCGCGTTTTTACTGTGTTGCTGTATTCTAATATGTAAAGTTCTTAGGTTTTTTAATACCGACGATGCGCGCAAACTATCCATAGTAGCGCCTAAAAGCATAGAAGCTCCGCTGTTTACGTTTCTTAAATCGTTAATAAACTCTTGTGTACCACAAACCACGCCACCAACCGTATCGCTAGATCCGTTAATAAACTTGGTTAAACTGTGTATTACAACATCGGCACCTAAAATGGCAGGTGATATAGATAGTGGTGAAAACGTGTTATCTACCACTAATTTTAAATTATGCTTTTTAGCAAGAGCCGCTAAATCTTTAATATCGGCAACTTCTAGCAGCGGGTTGCTAACAGACTCGCAATACAATACTTTAGTTTTTTCGGTAATAGCAGCTTCTACAGCGTCTAGCTTAGTAATATCTACAAAACTAGTAGCGATGTTAAAACGCGGTGTAAAATTTTTAAGAAACGCATACGTGCCGCCGTAAATGGTTCTGCTCGATACTATATGGTCGCCGCTACCGCATAATTGTAGTAAAACCGGAGTAATAGCGCCCATGCCAGAAGCCGAAACATTTGCGGTTTCTGTGCCTTCCATAGCAGCCAAAGCGTCGCCTAAATATAAATTAGAAGGCGAGGAGTGGCGCGAATAGAGGTAGCAACCATCGGCATTGCCTTCAAAGGTATCAAACATGGTTTTTGCTGATAGAAAGGTGTATGTGGACGAGTCGGAAATGGAAGGGTTGACACCTCCAAATTCTCCAAAGTATTGTAAATCTTGTATGTTGTTTGCGGGTTTAAAAGCCATAGGTGGTTGTTTTATGTTTTACACAAAGTAGGCTTATATTAGATTGTAAAACAAGTTAATTCTATTTTATAGGAAAATAAATCTATTTTAATTTAATTATTCGGAATATATTTCAGTACATTGTTGTTTAAACCTTGTTTTTAAGAAATATTTTCGATTATGATTTTTGATGCTACCGATAAAAAACTGCTAGAGTACCTGCAAACAGACAGTAAACAAACCAATAAGGCGCTTGCTAATAAATTAAACCTATCGGTAACAGCGGTTTACGAGCGTATTAAAAAACTAGAAAAAGCGGGTTTTATATCGGGTTATATTGCTTTAGTAAATAAAAGTAAAATTGAACGCGATTTTGTAGTGTTTTGCCATGTAAAACTCGTGCAGCACAGTCAAGATTATGTGGTAAAGTTTGAAAAAGAAGTGGCTAAGCTGCACGAAGTGCTAGAGTGTTACCATTTAAGTGGTGAGTACGACTATTTACTTAAGGTTGTCGTTAAAGATATGATGGCCTTTAGAGCCTTTATGGTAGAGAAGTTAACTTCCATAAATCATATAGGAAGTACGCATAGTATGTTTGTTATTAATGAAGTGAAATATACTACAGCGATTAATTTTTAGCCGAAAATTTTATTATTTAAGCTAATATTTAAGGTTTTTCATACGGAAAACTACTTTATTTTCTAATTGTGTTCAACTAATTTAAGATGGATAAATCTTTTTACTACATTAGCGAAAACCTAACCATTTTAACCAAATATTTATGAAGAATTTAGTGTACATTATTTTAGGCTTTGTTATAGGAGCTGCATTAACTTATTATTTTTGTCCAAGGCCATTAGAAGGTACTGTGGTAGAAATTGATAACCCAACCGGAACCATTACAATTCTAGAAGCTACAGAATTAAGTGCGAATTGGGAGAAAAACAACCCAAAAGAAATAGACTCTACAATAGAGTTAGACGATAATTCTAAAAGAAAGCCCATGCGTTCTGTAATGTGGAGCTTAAAAAACATTGAAGATTATATCGCTTTCGCTGAAAAAGAATCGGACAGTGTAGGCTATACCATGACGGGTTTACGCGTATACTTGGGTAATTACGGAAAAAACGGAAAACCTGGTAAGAAAAACAGAAATACCATGTTTATTGTACCAACTGGGCACAAAAAAACAGATAAAGCAAGTAGTTTAAATGTTTCATTTTTTGGAGATGCAGATGACGATATCCCAGTGGACCCCTTGAATGATGGTAATGGGGGTGAAGTTGGGTACCCTCCCAAATAAAAAAAACATCTTGAACGAATTTTTATTAGCATATAAAGCGCTAATTACAACTGGTGTGGAAATTTTAGCAGCTGTTACAGGTTTATACTTTTTTAAAAAGTATAAACCTACAGTTGCTAAGTTTTTTATATACTTTTTGGTGTATTTAACGTTTTGTGATTTTATTGCACTTTATCCTCTCTGTATTAAAGATGGAGGATTGTTTAGCCTTTTACAAGGCACTGTCTTTGTTAAAAATTATTGGTGGAGTACTTTGTATTGGAAAATTGGGGCTATTATGTTTTTTGCATTTTATTATCATAGAGTTTTGAAAACGGATGTTTTAAAAAAAATGGTTAAAATAGCTGCTTTTAGTTTTTTGTTGTTTTCAATAGGGTATATTGCTTTTAATTGGGACGATTATTTTGTTATGTTTTTTCCTTCTATCAATGTTTTTGGGGCTTTTATTATTTTTTTATGTACGGTTTGCTATTTTATAGAGGTATTGAAAAGTGATAAAATACTCACCTTTTATAAATCGCTAAATTTCTATATTAGTTTTGCTATTTTTATTTGGTGGCTAATTATTACACCTTTGGTGTTTTACGATGTGTATATGAGTGGGTTAGATTGGAATTTTATCTTTTTAAGATGGCAAATTTATTTAATTGCTAATGTTACTATGTATTTAACTTTTACCTTTGCTTTAATATGGTGCAAACCGGAGAACGATTAGCGAGTACGGCTTCCGAGAGATATTTATTAATTTATATGGTTGCCGTTTTGGTAATTATCACGGCTTTAGTGGTGGTGTTTTTTGTGGTGTTTTTAAAGCGAAAAAACAAATTGCTCGAAGAACGTATAAAGCAGCAACAGGCTTTTGAGTCGGAAATTGCACGTGCGCAAACAGAAACGCAAGAGCAAACCTTAAAGAATATAGGTTGGGAGCTGCACGATAATGTTGGGCAGTTATTATCTTTTGCAAGTATGCAATTAAGTATTTTAAAAATGCAAGTAGATGCCGATGTGCGTGATAAATTTAAAGATACTACTGCTGCAATAAGTGAGAGCTTATCAGAGGTACGAGCGCTTTCTAAAACTCTAAATAATGAAGTGGTTTTAAATATTGGTTTCGAGAAATCGATTTCTAATGAGTTAAACCGACTTAATAAACTAAAGTTCGCTTCCGCGGAATTAAAAGTTATTGGAGACAAGATTGAGTTTGAAGATAGAAAGCACGAAATTATTATATTTAGAATTATTCAGGAGTTTTTATCTAATACCGTGAAATATTCTCAAGCCGAGAACTTAAATGTTGTTTTAGAATACACCGATAAAAATTTAAAAATCACAGCTAAAGATGATGGTGTAGGCTTTAATATGGATACCGTAGAGAAAGGTTCTGGCTTAATTAATATGCGTAGTCGTGCTAATTTAATTGGCGCCGCTTTTAGTTTAGAATCGCAACCTGAGCATGGTGTAACCTTAATTTTAAATTACCCGTTGCTGTAATATTTCTCGTTTTATTTTCTTTTAATTTTATGTAAAGTATTTAAAAAATAACTTTAGCCATTTAAGTTTGCCTTGGTATGGCGCATAGCGCACCGGCGGATCTATCCAGTTTTTACGATTTACAATGGCTTTATGGTGCGAAAATGTATCGAAACCAAACTTACCATGGTAATTTCCCATGCCGCTAAAACCAACGCCTCCAAAGGGGAGTTTATCGTTTCCGAAATGCATAAGCGTATCGTTTATTACGCCGCCACCAAAACTAAACCTTTCAATTAATCCTTTAGAAAAGGCTTTGCTGTTCGAGAATACGTAAAAGGCAAGTGGTTTTTCATATTTAGAAATTACAGATTCAATATCTTGTTCGGTTTCAAAAGTAAGTATCGGTAAAATAGGTCCAAAAATTTCTTCTTGCATTACAGGGCTATCCAAATCGGGATTATCTAGTAGTGTAGGTGCTATGTAGCACGTGGTTTCATCTATTTCTCCACCAAAACTAATGGTTTCTTGGTTTAGCATATTTGCCAAACGCTGGGTGTTTTTCCGGTTTATAATTCTAGGAAAATCTTCCGAAGCTTTAATATCGTTGCCGTAAGCTTGTTTTATTTCTTCAATTAAAGCCTTTGTAAAATCTGCCTTTATCTGTTTTTTAACTAAAATATAATCTGGTGCAATACAGGTTTGTCCAGCATTTAAAAATTTGCCCCAAACGACGCGTTTGGCGGTAAGTTTCAAATCTACAGTATCATCTATAATGCATGGTGATTTTCCGCCTAATTCTAAAGTAACTGGTGTAAGGTGTTTTGCGGCGGCCTGAGCTATAATTTTTCCAACGGAAACACTTCCTGTAAAGAAAATATAATCCCAACGTTGGTTTAGTAGGGCTGTGGCAACATCTACGCCGCCTTCTATGCTAGTTACTAATCCCTCAGGAAACACATTTTTTACTAGGTTAGAAATAAGTCTCGAAGTATTTTCGGTAAGTTCACTTGGTTTTAAAACTACAGTATTTCCTGCTGCAATGGCTAGTATTAGAGGTTCTAAAGCTAAAATAAACGGGTAATTCCAGGGTGAAATAATTAAAACGCTACCATAAGGTTCTTTGTAAATAAAACTGCTTGCCGGAAATAGGAGCAGGCTACTAGATACGCGTTGTGGTTTTGCCCATTTTTTTAGCTTTTTAATCACCAAATTTAATTGAGACATTACCATGCTGTATTCGCTTAGGTAAGTTTCAAATTCCGATTTTTTAAAGTCTAATTTTAGGGCGTTAAAAACCGCTTGCTCGTTAGCTTCTAATTCTTCTTTTAAAGCTTTTAATATTGAAATTCGAAACGCAACAGATTTTGTTTTTCCAGATTTAAAATACTCTTTTTGCTTGACGATAATTTCAGGAATAGCTTTCAAATGGCGAGAGGTTTTTAGTTGAAGTTAAAAGGTATTTTTAAAAATGGTAACATTTTGATTTTAAGCAGTGCATGCATCCCAAATTGGATCTTTAGGTAAAGGTGCTGTAACTTGAATAGGTTCTTTTTTTACAGGGTGAATAAATCTTAAATGTCGCGCATGTAAATGGATGCTTGCGTCTTTATTACTTCTATCAAAACCGTATTTTAAGTCGCCTTTTATTTGGCAACCAATAGTTGATAATTGCGAGCGTATTTGATGATGTCTGCCTGTTTCTAAATTGATTTCTAACAGGATATAACGGTCTAATTTCTTTAGCGTTTTGTAATGAAGAATGGCTTTTTTGCTCTCATTCACTTCTTTATTATGCGCGTAAGATTTGTTATTTTTAGGGTTCTTTTTTAGCCAATGCGTAAGCGTGTCTGCGTTTTTCGGTGGCGCATTTTTCACTACAGCCCAATAGGTTTTTTTAGCTTCCTTATCGGCAAAAAGCTTGTTTAACCGCGGTAGGGCTTTGCTGGTTTTAGAAAACACAATAATTCCCGTAGTTGGCCTATCTAACCTATGGACAACGCCTAAATAGACGTTGCCTGGTTTGTTATATTTTTGAGCAATATATTCCTTAACAACTTCGCTTAGCGGTTTGTCGCCGGTTTTATCGCCTTGTACAATATCTCCGGCGCGTTTATTGACGATAATAATGTGATTATCTTCAAAAATGACCTGAAGGTTGTCTTTATTTGATAGTATTTTGCTAGACATTTATAAAATGCACGGGTTTATGCTTAATGTTTTAGATGAAATTTAAATGAAACAAACAATTAGTATTGTTCGCTTTCATTTGGGAAATCACTCGATTTTACATCTTCTACGTATTGAGATAGTGCGCCCGTCATGTCTTCATATAAATTTAAATAACGACGTAAAAATCTTGGGTGGAATTCGTGCGTCATACCAATCATATCATGTAAAACTAAAACCTGACCATCAACACCGTTTCCTGCGCCAATACCTATAATAGGAATGTTTACGCTTTCGGCTACTTTTTTAGCTAAAGCTGCAGGTATTTTTTCTAATACAATAGCAAAACAGCCTACTTTCTCTAGCATTTTTGCATCTTCGATTAAATCTTCTGCTTCTTTTTCTTCTTTAGCTCTAACGGTGTAAGTTCCGAATTTATAGATAGATTGCGGTGTTAAACCTAGGTGGCCCATTACTGGGATTCCTGCATTTAAAATGCGCTTAATAGACTCTTTAATTTCACGACCACCTTCTAGTTTTACTGAATGTGCACCACTTTCTTTCATGATTCTAATTGCAGAACGCAACGCCTCTTTTGGGTCACTTTGGTAGCTTCCGAAAGGTAAATCTACTACAACAAGTGCGCGATGTACGGCGCGAATTACAGATGATGCATGGTAAATCATTTGGTCTAAAGTAATTGGTAGCGTGGTTTCGTGACCTGCCATAACATTACTTGCAGAATCACCTACTAAAATTACGTCTACACCAGCGCCATCTACAATTTTGGCCATAGTATAATCGTAAGCGGTTAGCATTGATATTTTTTCGCCATTGGCTTTCATGTCAATCAATGTTTTTACCGTAATTCTTTTGTATTCTTTTTTTGCTGTAGACATTATATTTTATGTTTTATTTTATTAATAGGATGTTTTGCGAAGGCGTATGCTTTTAAATTTTCAACAGAAATAATATATAGGAAACGCTTCGCTTTAGTGAATGCTGTTTAGTTTGGTGTTGGTTTGTAAAAATACTAAATAAGTTTTATCAAACTTAATGTTTACTTAAGTTCTTTAAAGGTGCAGTGCTAGGCTTTCTTTTTACTGTAATATTCATTAAGAACCGACTGTCTGCCAATGGTTTTGGTAATAATGTCTTTTTCTAAATCCCAACCTCGTGCTGGAGAATATTGGCGTCCGTACCAAATAATTTGTAAATGGAGGTCGTTCCAAAGTTCTTCTGGAAATAGACGTTTGGCATCTTTTTCGGTTTGTACTACGTTTTTTCCGTTGGTTAAATTCCAGCGATACATTAATCTGTGAATGTGTGTATCTACAGGGAATGCCGGAATTCCAAAGGCTTGAGATAATACTACAGCAGCGGTTTTGTGGCCTACGGCTGGTAGTTCTTCTAAAGCTTCGTACGTTTTTGGGACTTCGCCATTGTATTTATCGATTAATATTTGCGATAAACCGTGAATACCTTTGCTTTTCATAGGTGATAGACCAACGGGTTTTATAATCTCGCGGATATCTTCTACGGTAAGTTTAACCATATCATAAGGGTTGTCGGCTTGCTCAAATAATAGAGGTGTAATTTTATTGACACGCACATCGGTACTTTGTGCAGACATTAACACGGCAATAAGTAGTGTGTAAGGATCTTTATGGTCTAAAGGAATTGGTATTTCTGGGTAAAGTTTATAAAGTGTATTAATAACAAAGTTTACCTTTTCTTGTTTAGTCATAAATTGTACTTTTGTTTTAGAAACCAAAGTTAATACTATGAACACACTAAAACAAGGTGATGCCGTTCCTAATTTTTCGGCATTAGATGAACAAGGAAATACCATTTCGTTAAGCGATTATAAAGGGCAGAAGCTAGTCGTGTTTTTTTACCCAAAGGCAAGCACGCCAGGTTGTACGGTAGAAGCTTGTAATTTGAGAGATAATTATGAGGTTTTAAAAGAAAAAGGTTATGCTTTATTGGGTGTAAGTGCAGATTCTGCTAAACGCCAATCTAATTTTAAAAATAAACACGAATTTCCATTTCCGTTATTAGCTGATGAGGATAAAACGGTAATTAACGCTTTTGGTGTTTGGGGACCAAAAAAGTTTATGGGTCGCGTTTACGACGGTATCCATAGAATGACTTTTTTAATTGATGAAAATGGTGTTGTAGAGCGCGTAATTGAAAAAGTAAAAACTAAAGATCATGCAGCTCAAATTTTAGAGTAAACGCTAAAATTAGAAATAAAAAAACGGCTATATTATTGAAATATAGCCGTTTTTGTGTTTTATGTAAAGTGTTACTTTCTTTTTCTGCTTAGCGTTAAAGGGCGTCTGGTGTAACCAAATAAACGGTATTCTTTAATTAAATCTTCGGTGCCTTCTGGAACCATAGATTCCCAGCCTGGCTCTCCGTTTGCTATTTTATTTAAGATTTCTCTCGAGAAAATATTCATGATAGATTCATCGTAATCTTCAATATCAATAACTTTTCCGTTGTATTTAAAGAATTTGTAAAGCTCCTTCATTCGTGGATAAACTTTTAAGTTTTCACTTGTAATAAGTTCTCCCGTTGCAGGATCTTTCATTGGGTATAAGTAAACTTTTAAATCTTTAAAGAATAACTTTCCGAAGGCTTCTAAAATACCACCACTAATATGTCTGTAATATTTCTCGTCGAAAATATCAACCAAATTACTAACACCCATAGCGAGACCCATTCTTGCTTTGGTGTAGTTAGAGAAGTATTCTACAACTTTAAAGTATTCCTGGAAGTTGGATATCATAACTGATTGTCCAAGAGAACATAGTAAATCTGCGCGATCTATAAAGTCTTGTTCATCAATTTCACCTTCTGCTCTTAAATTAGATAGAGTAATTTCGAAAACTACAACCGTTTTATCTTCATCTACCTTGTTTTCTTTAATGAACATTTTGTATGATTTCTCATACATGGCCATGTTCACTTTAGTTACCGGTCTAAAGCTTCCGCGTAGCGCTAAAATGTTTTTCTTGTAGAATACACGAGCAGGAAGTACGTTTGTACCATCTGGTCCGAACATTACTGCATCGGTCATGCCGTTCTTTACAAGTTGTAAACTCATTAAACGGTTGTCTATATTTTTAAATACAGGTCCCGAAAAGTTTATGGTGTCTATTTCTATTTGATCTTTATCTAGGTGATCGTATAGATAACGTAGTAATTTTTTAGGTTCGTTGTATTTGTAAAACGCGCCGTAAATTAAGTTGGTTCCTAGAACACCAAGTGTTTCTTGTTGTAAACGTGCATCGGTTTCTTTAAAACGGAGGTGTAAAATAATTTCGTTGTATTCGCCAGTGGCTTCAACTTGGTATTTAATACCTACCCAACCATGACCTTTGAATTGCTTAGCAAAATCAATGGTTGCTACGGTGTTAGCGTATGTAAAAAATATTTTATTCGGATTTTTTTCACGAGTTAAACGATTTTCCATGAGGTCCATTTCATGGGTAAGCATTTTGCGTAAACGTGCTTCTGTTACGTAACGCCCATCGTCTTCAACACCGTAAATGGCATCACTAAAATCCTTATCGTAAGCGGACATTGCTTTAGCTATAGTACCTGAGGCACCACCAGCTCTAAAAAAATGACGACAAGTTTCTTGTCCTGCGCCAATTTCGGCAAATGTTCCGTAAATGTTTTCGTTTAAGTTAATCCGTAGAGCTTTAGATTTTAACGAGGGAATATCATTAAACTCTTTATCGCCTTTAATGGTAATATCCATATATTATATAGGTTAGGTCCGTACTGACAAAGGTATTAAATAAGTATGCTAAACAAAAAAATAAGTTTATTTTTGTTTCAAAATTCACACTTTTGAAAATCACTTTTCTCGGTACAGGCACATCGCAAGGTATTCCAATAATAGGGAGTAAGCACCCAGTTTGTTTAAGTAATAATAAAAAAGACAAGCGTTTACGTGTTTCTGTTTTAGTAGAATGGAATGGGTTTACGTGTGTTGTAGATTGCGGGCCAGATTTTAGATATCAAATGCTGCGGTCGGGTTGTGAAAAAATTGACGCTATTGTGTTTACGCACGAACATTCTGACCATGTGATGGGGTTTGATGATATTCGTCCTTTTTATTTTAGACAAGGCGATATTCCTATTTATGCGCATCAGCGGGTTTTAGATTCTCTAAAGCAACGTTTCGATTATGTGTTTAAAACAGAAAATCGATATCCTGGCGCGGCGGCTGTTACGGTAAACGAAATTGAAAATAAGCCTTTTAGTCTTGGAGGTTTAGAGGTTGTGCCCGTAAATGGAACGCATGGCGGTTTGCAAGTTTTTGGATTTAGGTTTAAAGATTTTGCTTACCTCACCGATATGAAGCGTGTAGAAGCTGTTGAAATTGAAAAAATTAAAAATGTAAAGATTTTAGTGGTGAACACGTTGCGTATTGAACCACATCACTCGCATTTTAACTTAGAGGAAGCTTTAGCTTTTATAGAAAAAGTAAATCCTGAAAAAGCATATTTAACGCATATTAGTCATTTATTAGGTTTTCATGACGAGGTTGAAAAAACGCTTCCTGAAAATGTGTTTTTGGCTTATGATGAATTAGAATTAAATTTATAAAATTACCCCATGACGAAAAAGATTTTCATGTATTTGTTTGTGTTTGCGATGTTGCTTGTATTGTTTCAATACGTTAACGCGAAACGTGTTTTTGAGGATATGAATAATAAACTCGGCAAGCAAAAAGCGCAAGTTGAAAAGTATAAAGATTCTGTTTTGGTGTTGAATACTGAAATTTCAAATTTGTCGTATTTCAATTTAGAACGTAATGAAGATGCTTTGAGTTATTTTGAGCGTGATGGATTTAATGTTGAGGAATTAATTCCGTTTATAAAAGATGAACTTTATGCTTTGAATGAAGTGAAGGGTGAGCATCCGTTAATTCCTTATGCATCTAGCGAAGGACGACGTATGTTAATTAATAAAGTAAAAATGCTAAACCATAAGTGGATTATTGCTGATTTCTCGGATGGTGAATTCTGGGGTGAGCTTTTTATAACGTATCGCGTTACTGAAGAAAAAGAACTCAAGTTTAATTTAGTAGAGTCGTTTTTATATCCATTGCCATAGATTATTCTTCTCTATAAGCAATTCCTTTTTGTTTTTTAGTTTCTCCAACGTACGAGTATTCATAAGTGTAAGATGAATCGGTAGTTGTTAGTATCTTTAAGTGAATATCTTTTTGTTCTGCCATATTCTTTGGGTTTATGGTTTTAAAGATCACCTCGCAGTCGTTAATCCATCTTAGTTGCGACGAATCTGTTTTACCGTCATAGACTTCCACTTGTAGTGTTTCACTGCGTTTAAACCTCGATTTGTAGATTACATCATCAATAGTGACTTCGCTATAGAATGCGCCCGTTTTAAAATCTTTGCATTCGCGAGCAGACTCGTAACAGTTAAAAAGAAAAAGCACAGGTAAAAGGTATAGAAATCTCATAGGTATATCTTGAAATGCAAAATTACTTTAATTCTGATAGTTTTTAAAACTTCCATCGGAATAAAAAATAACAATACGCTCAATTGTTTTATCGCTATCTACTTGAAGATTTAAACTATTCTGGATGCTTTCGGTTTTAGGAGGGTTTGGAATGGCGGTATTTTGAGGTGGAGTTGGTGTATTAATTTCTTGAGCTGTTTTTTGTTGAGCAGGAAATTCACCCTTGCCATTCATTAACCAATACAATTCTACTTCCGGAAAAGCGGTAAGGGTTTTTAGAACAAATTCTAAACTCGGCTTATTTCTGCCAGACAATATATGTGAAATGCTAGAGCGTTGCACACTAATTTTTTCAGCGAAAGAAGAGGCAGATTCTCCGTAGTATTCCATCACTTTTTGGAGTCTTTTAATGAAAGCTTCGCTGTTTATCATTGTAAATTCGGGTTTCTAATGTTTGGTGTTACAAATGTAATAATTATATGTTAATTGGTAACATTAAATGTGTTAAAACTGCTGGTAACGTATAAGTTAAACTTTAAATGTTTATGTGTATTTATCTGAAAATAAGCTATTTAGTTAGTTTTTTATGAATACATTGGTTTTTATATGTAATCGCAGGTTGGAATTGTATACGAATGTAAACAAATGTATTGATTTTTAGTGTTTACAATTGTAAATTAGTAATTGTTTACATTTGTATCATAAATAAAACACATGAAATTAGAAGTTATAAAATCCTTGTTTTTAAAACACAAAGAATTGCGTTTATCACATCGTTATATCACCAACAATCATATTAAACCACTTTTAGAAAACCTAGAAAAAGAGATCGCTATTGAAGTGATTGGAGCCTCTGTTTTGGATGAATCTATTTATGGACTAAAAATTGGGCAAGGTGAAAAACGCATCTTAATGTGGTCGCAAATGCACGGAAACGAATCGACAACAACCAAAGCTATTTTTGATTTATTAAACAGCTTATTGGATAAGGATTCTAACTTAAACCACATTTTAGAAAACTGTACCTTATATATAATACCTATTTTAAATCCTGATGGCGCTAACGCTTATACTCGTATAAATGCCAATCAGGTCGATTTAAATAGAGATGCACAAAACCTTACGCAACCAGAAAGTAAGGTGTTACGCGACGTATTTACTAAGTTTAAACCACATTTTTGCTATAATTTGCACGGGCAGCGTACTATTTTTAGTGCCGGAAACACAAATAAGTTAGCTAGCGTATCGTTTTTAGCGCCTGCACAAGATCAGGCTTGTACGGTAACACCTAATAGAAAACGCGCTATGGAGGTGATTGCTGTAATGGACAAAGCTTTACAAGCTATAATACCAAATGGAGTAGGTGTTTATGATGATGCTTTTAACTTAAACTGTGTTGGTGATACGTTTCAATGTGAAAATGTGCCAACTATTTTGTTTGAAGCGGGACATTGTAAGGATGATTACGGTCGTGAGGTGACTCGTGAGTTGATTTACACTTCTTACTTAGCGTCTTTAGATTACATTGCTAAAAAGGACGTTACTGGCGATAAGTACGAGGCTTATTTTAATATTCCTGAGAACGGAAAGTGTTTTTATGATATTATTATAAGAAACGTAAAAGCCGAAAACGCTTCCGAAGAAAAAAGTATAGATATTGGTATTCTATATCAAGAGAAATTAGTTGATAACCGAATTGAATTTTTACCAAAAGTTGATAAAATTGAAAACTTAAACAACTTTTATGGGCATAAAGAATTTGATGCTAAAGGTTTAGCTGTGTTAGATGAGGAAGGAATTGATATACAAGTTGGTTACGAAAACGTTTTCGTAATAATTAATAACCAAAAAATATCATTATTAATGAAATAAAGCGCAGTTAAAGTGTGTAATTATTAACAAAAATGTATTATTTTCGCTTTTTATTTAAGAATAGTTAATTATGGGGAAAATAAAGTTAGACGAAATTGATCACCAAATTCTTGATATGTTAATCGATAACACAAGAATTCCGTTTACAGACATTGCAAAAAAATTATTAATATCTGCAGGTACTGTGCATGTGCGTGTTAAAAAAATGGAGGAAGCAGGAATTATTCGTGGTTCGTCTTTAACATTAGATTATAAAAAACTTGGTTATTCGTTTATTGCTTATGTTGGCGTTTATTTAAACAACACCTCGCAGACTAAATTCGTTTTAGAACGTATAAACGAGATTGCTTATGTTACTGTAGCACACATTACTACAGGAAAATTCAATATTTTCTGTAAAATTAGAGCTAGAAGTACAGAGCATGCGAAAGAAGTTATTTTTATGCTAGATGATATTGAAGGTGTTTATAGAACAGAAACAATGATATCATTAGAAGAAAGTATTAATGATAAAAAACGACTGATGCATTCTATTTTCAGTGATATGTAGGTAACGCATTAAAAAAGATAAATGTTAGCCCTTTCTATTTAAATAGAAAGGGCTTTTTTTATGGAAACGGTTTCTTGTAGCTGATAATAGGTATTTTGTAGAAATATTTTTTGTTTATAATTTTTATGTAGGATATTTACTTTGCTCCTGGTAATACAGAGTAAGCTAACCAAAACCAACCCATGTTATTTAATTCATTTGAATTTTTTGTATTCCTTATTGTTGTCTATTTTCTATACTGGTTTGTCCTTAAGAAAAGCCTAAAAGGGCAAAATATACTCTTGCTTGTTGCTAGTTATTTTTTCTACGGAATCTGGGATTGGCGTTTTCTCTCATTAATTCTGTTAAGCACTATTGTCGATTATATTATTGGTCATAAAATACATGATACCGATGATGATACGCGCAGAAAACGATGGCTCTGGTGTAGTGTTGTGTTTAATATTGGCTTATTAGGTTTCTTTAAATATTATAACTTTTTTATCGATTCTTGGGTAGATTTAGCTTCTAGGCTAGGTTACACCATGAAAAGTACTTGGACGTTAAAAGTGATTCTTCCGGTAGGGATTTCGTTTTATACGTTTCAAACCATGTCGTATTCTTTTGATATTTATTATAGAAAACTTAAGCCAACCAAAAGCTTTCTATCTTTTGCGGCTTTTGTAAGTTTCTTTCCGCAGTTGGTTGCAGGGCCTATAGAGCGTGCTTCAAACTTATTATCTCAAATTTCAAATAAGCGTCATTTTAGTTATGCGCAATCTGTTTCTGGTTTAAAATTAATTCTTTGGGGATTGGTTAAAAAAGTAGTAATAGCAGATGCTCTAGGACCAATTGTCGACGATATTTTCTCTAACTATGGTTCTTATCCAAGTTCAACCTTATTAATAGGTGCGATATTCTTCGGGTTTCAGATTTATGGTGATTTTAGTGGATATTCAGATATTGCTATCGGTACAGCTAAACTGTTTGGTATAGAGCTTATGTCTAACTTTAAATTTCCATATTTCTCAAGAAATATTGCTGAATTTTGGCGTCGTTGGCATATTTCATTATCATCTTGGTTTCAGGCTTATATTTACGTGCCACTTGGAGGGTCTCGAGAAGGGAAATTAAAAACCATTAGAAATGTATTTATTATTTTTCTAGTCAGTGGAATTTGGCATGGTGCGAATTGGACCTTTGTTTTATGGGGATTAGTGCATGCTTTAATATTTATTCCTGTTTTGCTTTTAGGGAATAACACCAAGTATAAAAACACAGTGATAGCGCAAGATAGTATGTTGCCCTCTGTAAAAGAACTCTTGAGTATTTTTGGTGTCTTTTTTATTGTAACCATTGCTTGGATATTTTTTAGGTCGGCATCTATTGGAGATGCTTTTAGTTTTATTAGTGGATTAACAGAGTTTTCTACAGCACCATATTTTCATCCAAATGGTTACAGAATGGCAGATTATTATATTCTGGTTGTACTGTTTTTGTGTTATGAATTTATTATTAGAAGAGATGAGCGCGCACCGTTCAACTTTAAAAACAGGTATGTTCGGTTTTTGGTTTACACCATTATGGTTTTCGCGATGATGTTGTTTTATGATAGTGGTATAGATCGTTCATTTATATATTTCCAATTTTAATCCTTATGAGAAAACTAATATTTAAATCTGGACTCTATTTCGTGCTTATCCTAGTAGCGTTAGAGCTTTTTGTTCGTGTGTTGCACTTAGGAAAAGATAGTCCTGCACGTTATATCGATGAGTTTAATGTTGAAAAATGGGTGCCTAATCAAGGTGGTTATTCGGTAACAGGAAATAGAAGGATGAATTTTGCAGAGTACCATATTAATAACTCGGGTTATAATTCGTATCGTGAATTTAATCCCACATTAGATAAAACAGAAATTGCTTTAGTTGGCGATTCTTTCATTCAAGGCTTTCATCAAGATTATTACGATTCTGTTGGTAAGAAAATTGAAAACCAATTGGATGATGTTGAAGTTTACGAGTATGGTTATGCCGGTTACGACTTTGCAGATCAACTTCATTTAATGCATCAATATAAAGATACCTTTGATAAAATTGATTATGTGGTTTTGGGTATTCGTTTTCGTGACGATTTGTTTCGTGATGAATATAAAGTTATTTACGACCGTATGCGTTTAGAATCTTCTATGTATAAAAATGCTAGAAAAATAAAGCTTTTAGTATATGCACAAGGCATTGGGATTTTAGACCCAGTTAAAAAATTTCCGGGGAAACTTATTTCTTTTTTCAAAAATAGTTCTAAAGTGGTTGTGGAGCCTAAACAAGAAACAGCTCAAGAGATAGAGGAGAAGCAGGCTAAGTATATTAAGAATTTCGAGTCGTTGGTTGAAAAATATGGTTATGATAAATCTAAATACGTACTATTGTTGGATAAGAGTGAAACGCCGCAGGTTTTCTTAACTTACTTAAGAAATCATGGTTTTAAATATATTGATTTTGGAGAGTCGTTAAATAGCTCAAAAACACCACCAACTTTAGTTTTTGATCAACACTGGAATAATCATGGTCGAAATCTAATTGCTGAGTGTATTGTTAATGCGTTTAAAAGATTTTCTGTTAATTAATTGTAGTAAAAAATTTCATAACAAACAAGTTGACCCTGTTAAAAGTATTTTAAAGAATAATTTTGATTCGTTTTTTATTATTGCCCTATATTTACCACATATTAAAAAAAATAGACGGCGTTTTAAGGTAGATATCTGTACTTAAAACGGTTTTAAATTGGGATTAATAAATTAATAAAAGCGTTAAATTAAAAAGTCTAAACCCTGATTTCCCTCGTATATACTTGGGGTCTTGTGTGGAGGCACGTCGCTTATTTATCTTACCGAGATAAGTAGCAAATTTAATTTATTACAAACAAATCATATACAGGTATATTTTATTATGAATATATTAATTACATCAGCAGGAAGACGCGTTTCATTAGTTGAAGCGTTTCAAAAAGAATTAACCGCTGTATTTCCGCAAGGAAAAGTGATGACAACCGATTTTAACATTAAACTATCTGCGGCATGTCAAGTATCAGATCAATCTTTTCAAATGCCATTAGTCAGTGATGCAGGTTATTTCGATCGCCTACTTAAGGTTTGTTTAGATAACGATATAAAATTAGTCATTCCTACTATAGACACCGAATTACTTTTATTAGCTAAAAAGAAAAAACAATTTTTAGATCACGGAATTAAAGTGATTGTTGCTTCTGAAGAGTTTGTTCAAATGTGTCGAGATAAACGTGAAATTCACGTGTTTTTTGAAAATCACAATGTACAAATAGCGAAAGAGTATTCTAAATACGATTATAAGTTACCTATTTTTATTAAGCCTAAAAATGGAAGTAGGAGTATAGATACATATACGATTACCAAGCATGAACAATTAACAAAGTATCATTTTAAAAATGATGATTTAATGTTTTTAAAATATTTAGATCATAATGAATTTGATGAATATACTTGTGATTTGTACTACGATAAAACACATAACTTAAAATGTATTGTTCCTAGAAAACGTATTGAAGTAAGAGATGGTGAAGTTAATAAATGTGTTGCCGAAAAAGGCGCTCTAGTAGATTATCTAAAAGAAAGATTAAGTTTTATTGATGGCGCTATTGGGTGTTTAACAGCTCAGTTCTTCAAGCATAAAGAAACTAATGAAATCTTCGGTATCGAAATAAACGCACGTTTTGGAGGCGGATATCCTTTATCTTATTTTGTTGGTGCTAACTATCCAAAATGGTTAATACAAGAGTATTTACAAGAGGAAGATATTACTATTGAGTATTTTGCCGATTGGGAAGAAAATTTATTAATGCTACGTTACGATAAAGAAGTTTTGGTGCATGACTACAAAGAATAAGATAGTATTTGTATTTGATTTAGATGATACACTGTACAAAGAAATAGATTTTTTAAAATCTGCCTATAGAGAAATATCTCAATATATTTCTGCAAAAAGTGATTTTGAGTCGGAAGCTATTTATGATAAAATGATTACATCTTATTATAATGGTGATAATCCTTTTCAAACGGTTTTAGACTTTGTTCATTCTGAAGAAATTACAATATCTGTATTGCTTGATATTTATAGAAACCACGAACCAAACATCTCTCTAAATGCCTCTCATCAAGAAATTTTAACTTATTTAAAAACGAATGTTTATAAAATAGGTTTAATTACAGACGGCAGAAGTATTCAGCAAAGAAGTAAATTGAAAGCCTTAGGTTTAACTGAGTATTTTGATGATATTATTATTTCTGAAGAGTTTGGATCAGAAAAACCTAATGTTAAAAATTTTAACTTTTATTTAGATAAATACGGCGAAAATTATAAGTACATTTATATTGGTGATAATACTAAAAAAGATTTCATTGCGCCCAACGCTTTAAATTGGATAAGTATCTGTTTAAGAGATAGTGGCGAAAATATACATAAACAAACATTCGATTTAGAAAAAAAATTAAAACCCTTATTTGTTATTAATAGCTTAAAGCAAATTCCAGAAATTTTAAAAAAATTGAATAATTTTAATGAACTTAGTTTATAGGAAAATAAAAAACAAGGAAGATTTAAGCGAATACCTTTCCAAGGTAAATTTATTTAAAGAAATATATCCGTTTTATAAAATTATAGTTGGAAACATAGATGAGTTAAATGACAACCAACTGGGGTATTTTACATTAGAAGAAAATGGTAACATTTTAATTCTAATGCCTTTTAGGTTACGAGAAATAGAGCATAAGGTTGAAGGAGAAACATATTATGATGTGATATCACCTTACGGCTATAGTGGTCCTTTATATAATACAAATACATCGCGAGCTTATTTATTAGATTTTTGGACCCAAGTTGATTTGTGGTACAAGGAACATAATGTGGTTTGTGAATTTATACGCTTCAGTTTAAACAATAATTACCAATTCTATTCTGGTAAATTAGTGCCAACACTATCTAATGTGAAAGGCTATATTATGGCTGATGAAAAAGCACAATGGGATGCGTTTAAACCAAAAGTAAGAAATAATTATAGAAAGGCGGTTTCCAATGGTTTGCGTTTTGAAATTACCCAAGATAGTACGAATTTAGAAGCCGTGGAATGCTTTCATAATGTTTATATTGAAACCATGACGCGTATTGGTGCTACTTCAGAGTACTTTTATTCTTTAGAATATTTTAAAAATATCGTTCAACGAAATAAAGATAATTTTGCCTTAGCTTTTGTTTATAAAGATGATATTGCTATTTCCGTTGAGCTTATCTTGATTTTAAGAACTACCATGTATTCATATCTAGGAGGTACATTAGCAGACTATTTTAATTTCCGACCAAACGATTTCTTGAAAATAGAAGTGATGAATTGGGCGCGTAAAGTTGGGCATGAGTATTATGTTTTGGGTGGTGGAAGAAAAGATGATGATAACTTGTATCATTATAAAAAGACGTTTTTCCCTAATGATGGTGATGTGTTATTTTATACAGGAAGAAAGGTTGTAAATACTAAAGTTTATAAGGCTTTAGACAAAATGGTAAACGGACCAAAAGAAGCGGGTACACCAAAATCAAAAATTTCAAGTAAAACGTACTTTCCTCTTTATAGACAACCTTAAAAGTTGTGATGAAGAAATCACATTGGAAACAGATAGTGCTCTACGACGAAAGATCTTTCTTTTTGTTAAGATAGCCTTCGTTTTCTTGTCGGTCTCTCATTTCTTGAGCAGGGTTGCCGTAAGCAATTTTAAAGCTGTTAATGTCTTTGATAACAGTAGATCCCGCACCAACATGTGTATGTGCGCCAATACTTACACCTCCAATAACGCAAGAACCAATCCCGATAGAGCTGCAGGTTTGTATGGTTACGTGGCCTGCTACATTAACGCCAGGTGCTAAACTAGAAAAAGGTTTCATAACACAGTCATGGCCTAAAGAAGAGGATGTGTTCAAAATACAAAATGCACCAATAGAAGCGTTGGCATTGGCTACGGTACCAGGCATTATGGAAACTCCTTCAGCAATAGAAACATTTTTTCCGATAATAGCATTGGGGTGAATAGCCGAAATATATTTAAAACTTAGTTGTAAGGCTTCGATTTTTAAATGCATTTGACGACGATCAAAATTATCACCAATAGCAATAATGCCTCCAATAATATGGTTTGTCTGTATTAAATCGGGTAAGTTATCTTCAGTTCCTAAAACTTCATAATTAAAAAGTTTGGATCCTATAGGTTTAAAAGAGTCTATTAAACCAAAAATATTATATGCATTTTGCCTTTCGATAATATCGATAATTACGCTGGCATGGCCAGATGCACCTATAACAACGATGTTTGGTTTTTCTGTAGAATGTAATTGCATTTAACTTGAAACTAGCTTTGGGGTTTGTAAAATTTTTACGACTCTAAAATACATGAAATAATATTCTTAAAGCTAGAATAAAGATAAATTTAACGTTCCAATTTAAAAATGAATCAACGTTAGGTTATTCATCTGCACCACCTGTAAATGTGGTCATGTTTAGACCGTCACTACTGTTTATGCCTTGTGGCACAACCAATCGTTTAGCCGTTAAAAGCATGATTTGTAAATCTAGTAAAAATGAAATATTTTCAACATACCAAACATCATAAGTGAATTTTTGATTCCAAGAAATAGAATTACGTCCTTTTACTTGAGCCCAACCTGTAATACCTGGTTTTACATTGTGACGTTTTTTTTGTTCTTCATTGTATAAAGGTAAATAATCGGTTAAAAGTGGACGCGGACCAACTAAACTCATATCGCCTTTAAGCACATTAATGAGCTGAGGAATTTCATCTAAAGAATATTTTCTTATAAAATTTCCAATTTTGGTGACACGCTGATCGAAAGGTAGAAATTCTCCATTTGCATCCTTTTTATCATTCATGGTTTTAAACTTGATAATTTTGAAAACCTTTTCGTTTTTACCAGGACGCTGCTGGTAGAAAAAAGCTTTCCCTTGGTTAGCGATTAATAAGCATACAAAAACTACGAAAAAAATAGGAGCGAGTAGAAGTAAAGCGGTAAGCGCAATTATAAAATCTAAAAATCTTTTAACTATAAAATACATGTAATAGGATTAAAATTAATTGAATAAGTGTTTCTCATTAAACTTAATTCAGGTTCAAAAGTATTGTATTTTTTTAAGGATTTAATTAAAAACACGTTTATGTTTCAATATTATCGATGTTTTAATTTTATTCCATCTGTGTGTCGATTTTATCGAAAATTTAAGAAGAAAATAGGTTGATTATTTCACTCATGTACATTATGTCGTTTTCATTATATCTATAATCTATGTGTATATTTAAATAGAAACCATAAATTTCCGGATTATTCGGCCATAAAAGGGACGGATAAATATTGTTTTTGATAAGATGTGTTTTAAAACGCGACATTATAGCTTCATCTGTAAAATGTAGCGTGAGTCCAAAAGGTGTTTCTGAGCCTTCTATTGTCTTGAAGTTTTCATTCGTTTTTAATACATGTTTTAGCGCCTCATAGTTCTTTGCTTTTAATTGTAAATAGTCAACTTTTAAATAATTTTCCAATGTTTTTTTATTGGTTTCGCTAAGTTCAACCAAATCGTAATTATGATGCATTTTAGTTTCAGCTTCACCGACGAGCGTTAGAAATTCTGTTTTCAATTCATGATCATCATGATGTTGAGATTCAAATAAAGCTTTTTTCCGCATAGCTAAATCTGTTGTGTCCCATATATCTGTAAAGATATTAGAATCGTCTAGATCTAAAACTTTTAAAGAAGTTCCGTTTGATTTCCATGCCATGCCTCCAAGCGGAGCAGGCACTGATTTTCTAAGTGATGCCACGCAAAAATGGGCTTTGCTGTTTAAACAAGCGGAGCTTAACCAACCGTGCGAATGATCTTCAATAATAGTAACATTATTAGTATCACAGGTAATATTACATTTTGAAATCCCCCAAAAGTTATTGACTAAAATAACATCGTTGCTTTGGGTGAATTCATTAGCTTCAATAGTGAAATTAGGGGCAGAAGGGTCTACTTTATACGTTTTTATGTTGCTGTAGTTACTTTTTAGCCAATGTGCTACGTGTTGGCAATAATATTCTGGCAACCAAAAAGTGTTAATGTTTGAATCTAACTTAATAGTTTCTATAACGTACTTTATCGCATGTCGGCCCGTATAAAATAGTTTATTATTTTCTGGTTGAAAGTTATTTATAGACGTTGCTAAATGTTTTGAAGCTGGATCTATATAAGAAAAAAAAGAACCATAGCCTTTTTTATCACTTTTAGTATGCGACATAATTATAAACGATATATGTTATTTAATCTCGAGACTTTAAAAATATTAATAAAATCTATACCAAAGAAGTTCTACTCTTAATTTTGTGTGATATAGTTGTTCAATGTCATTTTTCGTTTTCCTGAAGATAACAAAGGTATTTCATCAACCATTATAATGTTTATCACAGCATCCTCACCGAGGAAACTTTTAAATTTTCCTATAAGTTGGTTTTTAAACTTAAAATCTCCAGAGCAATTCAATTTAATAGTGTAGTTGGTTTTACTCTCTTGAATAAGTTGAATTTGCTTAATACCTTCAAAATGAACACTATTAATCATAATAAACGACGATACTATCACACCTTTGGTATTGTAAATAGTGTCTGTTTTTCGTCCTTCAATTCTTTTTAAAGTTGGCGGACTAACTGTAAAATCTATTGTACCCAGATCTCCGGTATCGTAACGGATTAACGGCATAGCGTAGCTAAATAGATCGGTAACTACAATACGTCCTAATTCGCCTTTTGGGGCTTTTTCGTTGTTGTGGAGATTTAATATTTCAATATGGTAAGACGCCCAATTAATTTGGAATGCCTCGCTATTTGGTGTTTGCTGTGCAAGAATACCATTTTCCATATTAGAGTAGCGCGAGAGCATAGGGCAGTTAAAATAATAGGTCATGCGCTGTTTGGTATATGCGCTGATACCTTCTGCCATTCCTATAATAGATTTAAAATTAGCGTCTATTGGTTTTTCGTCTTTATCGTCAAGGAATTTGCAAACTTGTTCAAAAGCAGAAGGAAAGCCCAACCAGCCTTTGTGTCCCGATGAATTTTTAATCTGTGCAATGAGTTTTTCAATACGCTCGTTATCTAGGTTGATAACCTCAATCGGTTTTAAGTTTTGCGCCCAGTTTTTAAAGTTTGAATTTTTAAAATTTAATCCCCAATATCTCAAATACCACAATTGATAGCCAATTTTAAAACCTGCTAATTCAGAGAAATAAATAGTGTCAGCACTATTTCTATAAATTTTATTTGTATTATGAAGCACTTTAAATGGCGTACCTGTAGAGCCACTAGTAGAGCGTGTTATGTTTTTTTTATTCAGAAAAACACTCGATTTAAAAAGCTCTTGATTTTCTGTTATCTCAATTTTATTTATAACCGGAAACTGTTCAAAATCCTTTTCAGAAAGATTAAGGCTTTTGTAAAAAGGCGTGGTTTGTATGCTGTGTTTTAAAAGTTTGGCTAAGTTTTGCTCCCGTTTAATTTTTGTAATTTCAAAATTATTGAGCGTATCACTGATGTCGTTTAAGTGTTTTTTTATCGGACTACCTTTTAAAGTATCTAACCACCAAAATAAAGTGTTGCGGAATCTTTCTAAAACAACGTTACTCATTCATTTTAATTTTTAAGCTCAAAAAGCACGTCTCTAATGTGCTTATTATTGAGGTAACCACCGCAAGCCACATCGGTAACATGTAAAGAAGGTACTTCATTACCTTCAATAAGTAATGGGCCTTGGTTTGTAATGGCAACATCCCAACCTACAATACGGTTTGGCATCGCATTTACGGCTTGTAATGCTAGTTCAAAGGCTTCTTTATGAAATGGAATTTGAAATCCATCTAAAGCCACTTGGCTATCGGGATGGTGTGTAACTTCTTTTCCACCTTCCATAACATCTTGTCGGCCTAAACCTTGTAGTTTACCCGATTCTAAATTTAGAGATATATAAAACCCTCCAGTATGTGTGTTGTCGGTAAAGGTGTTTCCCATGCCAAAACGCATAAGGGCAGAGAGTACGTGTGCTTCGTTATTAGCATCTATATAGGTATCTATTCTAATTGTATTTACCGAATTTCTGAAGATACTGTTAATACTGTCATGCTGTTCAATATAATCTTGATGTACATAGCTGTTCGCAATTAAGGCAGGGTATATATTTTCAATCTGAGAGTCTAAATTTTCTTTTTTTAGTAAAAAACAACCTTGGCCACCTTGTCCCAGCGTCGGTTTTAAAAACAGAAAGTCGTTTTGTGAATCTTTGAATACACGAGCAAAGAATTGTAAAACAGATTCTTTAGTATTTAATGTGTAACCAATATTATTGTAAAACCAACGACTATTAAAGTTGTAGCTTAATAGCGTAGGGGTTGGTATGTTTAAATTAACGCAGTGATTATAAAAACTTAATTTGTTTGCTAAAATCGCTGTAATCTCTGGGAAAACCATTTTTTGAGATCCAACAATTTGGTAAAATTCTTTTAAACTTAAATAGTTCTTATAGTTTACAACATCTTTTCGGTACAGATATTTTCTAAAATAATCTGTTGGAATCATTTGCTTATCGAGTCCGTACAAAATAGATTCCTTTAATACTTGTCTAAAAGGTTTTTTGTTCGAATCCTTTAAGTATACGTTTAGGTGTTTCAGTCTCGAAAGCATGTCTTTATTATTTTAGTGTGTTGTATTCACTCAGTAAGGCATCCCAAACCACTTGGCGTTCAAAATTATTAACAATATGCGCTCTACATAATTTCCCCATAGTTTTAGACGCGTCACCAAGTTCTAAAACGGTTTCCATGGCTTTTAGTAAAGCTTCGGTATCTTTAACAGGAATAATTAATCCTGTTTTTTCGTGATCTACAATTTCATTACATCCGTTAATATCGGTTACTATACAAGGTAATTCCATAGCGCCAGCTTGCATGACTACATTGGGAAAGCCTTCACGGTAACTCGGGAAAGTTAAGGCGTTAGAAATCGCAAAGTACGGGCGAACATCATCAACCCAACCTGTATTCATTACGGCATCGGTTTGTTCTATAAATTCTAAGGTTTCAGGAAGTAAAGGATCAAGCTCCGTTTCATAAGGGCCAACTAAAAGTAATTTTATATGATTTTGCTTAGCGTGTAACGTTTTAAAAGCAGCAACAAGTTCATTTATTCCTTTGTCTGTTACCAAACGTCCAATAAAGACAAAAACAAAATCGCTAGGTTTTATATTAAGTGTGGTTCTTAAAGCTTGGTTTTTATCGGCATCATTAAAAAGTTGCGGATCAAATAAACTGGTATCAATACCATTCGAGCTTCCGTTGGCAATCACTTTTAGTTTAGATGCCTTGGTAAAACCTTCTTCTAGAATAATATCTTTTAAGCCATAAGAGTTCGGATAAATTTTAGTGGCGCAGCTATAGGTAATGCTTTCAACGGTATTTAAAAGTGTACGTTTTAAACCCGTAGCTTCAACAAGTGGCAAACCGGCTATGGTATGTAATCTGTGCGGAACGCCAGCTAAAAACGCGGCCAGCATACCTAATGTGCCTGCCTTTGGCGTGTGGGAGTGTACAATAAAAGGTTTTTCTTTTTTGAATACTTTATAAAGTTGGTATACAGCCACTAAATCTTTAAGCGGCGTTATTTTCCGTGTCATTTCTACAGCTACGGTTGGTATGCCTTCTAATTCAATCAGTTTTTCTAAATGATTATCCTCGCCTTTAGATGATATCCCTAAGATGTCAAAGTATTGAGACATAAAGCGAAGTTGTCCTTTTAATAAGCCGCTAAGCGATAATGGGACTGTAGTTATTCTAATTATTTTTTTTTTCATTTTATCGATAGGGCGTTGTAAATCTCGACAAATATATAAAACTTAATGTTGGCTTAATATTAAGGACTTGTATTTTATAATTATAAGCTTTTTTTTTGTCATATTAATTATTGTGAACAAGTCTGTGGATCATAAAATAGGACTGTGTAAGTAAAATGACTTAACTGATTGATTTATAGGTAATTAAATTCCTACAAGCCAACAAGTCAAGTTGTAAAAAGTTATTAACAAAGGCTTTTTTTTAACTTTAACATAGTTATTTTCGCAACTTGCAAATTTAGATAGTCCAAATCTCTCTTAGCCTCGTAATTAATTAGAAGTATAACTGAAAGAAAACAGCTAGACTGTATTTCATCGTTGAAAAATGTATTTTATCGAGTATTCACCTACAGAAAACTGCATTTCATCGAAAAAATATGTTTTTAAACGATATTTCTTATAATATTGTCTCGTTGAATCTTTTGAAAATTAAATTATGAAGAAATTAAAGAATTTAATGTTAGTCGCATTAATCGGAATGAGTGTATTGGGCACATGGTCTTGTAACAACGAAGAATTGTATGAAGAACCTCTTGCTGTGATGGAAGATGAGAGTAATGAAGATGTCGATGATGCTGTTACTGATGTTAATAGTCCTTGTGATTTTACTTTAGAGAATCTTGAAGCTAATTCAACAGTTGTTGTTAACTGTATTATAGATTTACAAGGTGAATCTTTAGATTTACCAG
Organism: Algibacter lectus; assembly: GCF_900112395.1. Taxonomy (GTDB): domain Bacteria; phylum Bacteroidota; class Bacteroidia; order Flavobacteriales; family Flavobacteriaceae; genus Algibacter; species Algibacter lectus. The sequence goes on along the minus strand of NZ_FOLN01000002.1, from coordinate 302,106 downwards.
AAAACGTAACTCTATTATACGAAGGTGGAGATATTATTAATGGTACGCTTGTTTTTTCTGAAGGGTCTTCTATTGATGGTGATTTATTAGGTAATACACTTGAGGTTGGCGGAACAAAACCAGCTTTAAGAGATACGGCTTTTGCTTTTGATCCTAAGAGATGGGGTATTGTTGAGGGTGTTGTTTCAGATGAAGTGGCTTTTAGTAACAGGGACATTTTAGAGAATACCATGGAACTTGCAAAACAATATGGTATAGATACATTTAAAATAGACGAAATGGATGCTTATTTTAAAACTGACCATATTACAGATCACCCTGCAGAAACTGCAATAAATGTACCTAGTGACTTTCATCTTATCATGACGGATAACACACATTTACGTCAACAGCCGAATGCTAATAAAAGGGCTACTCTACTTGCTGCTTATTTAATTAGCAATACTATTATTGAAGGTGGTAATTTACATGGTGATCGTGATACTCATGATTATAGTGATACCTCTACTAGTCAGGAATGGGGACACTGTATTCGAGTTGGAGCATCTAAAAATGTCATTATTAAAAATATGAATATTTATGATGCTGGGGGAGATGGTATTGATATACACGCCTATGGTCATGCATATAATTCGCATTACACATATACTGAAAATCTTTTAATTACAAATAATAAAATTTATCGAAGTAGAAGAAATGGTATTTCTATAACTGATGGTAGAAATATTGTAATTGAAGATAATGAATTTATTGATTCAGGTGTTAGCACATCACTTTCTGGAGGTGTAGCACCAGGTTGGGCTATAGATGTTGAAGCTGTAAGAAATAGTGGTGTAATTTTTGAAATAGCAGAAGATATTTTAATAAAAAATAATGTAGAAAGAGGGAGTAAATATGGAGGTTTCATTATACACACTGGAGACCGAGTGACTATCGATGGTAATACTATGGAGAATTCTATTGCATATGCAGGTACCATTGGAAGTGTTATTAAAAATAACAATTTAAAATCAAATAGTGAAACAGCATTAAGAGGTCAAACAACTGGAATTATAGCTCAAAACAAAGCGTCATCTAAAGATAACTCTGTTTATGGTAATACAGTTTATGGCTATCCTATAGGAATAAAAGTAGGTGATACTAATTTAAATGTCTATAATAATAATATTTTAGAATGTGCTGTTGGTATTTCATTAAATACTTCAAAGGATTCTAGAATTTATGGAAATACTATAAAGAGTACTACAGCAAATAGTAGAGGTATTAGCAACCATACTCATGATTATATATCTAATTTAATAATTGGTTCTGGATTAGACGAAAATAATGAATCAGCTAAAAGTAACGTGATAGATGTAGTTGGAAATGCTATTGTTTTTAATGGAATTAAAGAAATCGAAAATTCCGATACTCATTCGATTATTATTAAAAATAATATCATTGAAAACGGGGCTAATTTATGGTTAATTGATATTAATAATTTCGAAATGCACGACAATGTTATTAATACCGATATTAGAGCAATAGATATTGCAAATGCTTCAATAACTGGTAATTTTATTGAAGACTTCAAAATAGGAGATGGCTGCTCAAATTTAAATATAGAAAATAATACTGTTTGTTTAAGTTTAGCTTCTGATATTTTAAAGTTAATTAATATTAACAATACATGTAAATAGTGTAAGTTGTATTTTTGGTATAAAAAAAGCATGTAATACTTAAAGTATTACATGCTTTTTTTATAAATTCAATTAAGACATTACGAGTTAATAAGAATAAATTTGTTCGTAAAGTTTAATGTATTTGTCTACCATAATATTAATATCAAATATTTTCGCTCTCTGTTGGCAGCTTTTAACTATATTTTGATATAATTGAGGGTCTTCTGATAAGGTTTTAATATGTTGGGCAAGTTTAACATCGTTATTATCATCAAATATTAAACCAGCGTTTTTCACTATATCTCCAAGCCCAGGGGTATTAGAAGCTATAAATGGTTTTCCTGACGCCATTCCTTCAATACATGATAAAGATAAACCTTCGTAATGAGAGGATAAAACAACAATATCTACGGTTTTCAATAGACTAGGGACATCATCTCTAATGCCCAAGAATTGTATACGATTATTTAGATTAAGTTCTTTAGAAAGAGCTTTACTGTCTTTAATTAACGGGCCATCTCCAACTAACAATAAAACAAATGATTCAGGTAGATGTTTTAGGGATCTAATTAATGAGTTTTGATCTTTTTGCGTTGTAAAACTAGCAACTTGCATTATAAGAGTTTGGTTTGTATGACAATTAAATTGCGAAACATTGTAGGGTTTTGCATTATTAATAACTTCTAAGTCTATACCATTATAAATTTTATCAATTTTATTAAATTCGCCCCCTAGATGTTTTCTTAAATTATTATCAACAGCGTCAGAGATAGTTATAATTTTTGTAAATTGTCTGTATACAATTTTATCTAAAAATTTAAAAATGCTTTTTGACCGCCTTCTATTAGTTGTATTATGCTCAGTGAAAATTATTTTTTTCTTTTTTAAAGAAATTAATTGAGCAAAGGCAACCCAATAAAATGTAGGAAATAAGTGAGTTTGAATAATATCGTATTTTGATATTAAAGTTTTAATTTTAAGTATATTAATTGGATTGTATATATTTTTATCAATAGCTATTGCTTTGATGGTAATTTCTGGTATTTCTTTAATCTTGTTATACAAAGGAGTTGTTGTACCATTTAATAAAAGTATAGTCACATCATGTCCTTTTTGTTGAAATCTTATTGAAGTATCAACAACTAGTTTTTCAGCACCTCCAGAGCTTAAACTATTTACAATTTGTAATATTTTCATTTTTTTAAATTATTTACGTAGTATACGTGTGTATATAGAATTATCCCAAAAGGTATTGCTAATAGAGTTAGTATTAAATTTGGTGTTTTATAAAAAACTTTCCAATCCTTCAACTGTATGCTATGAGCTATTAAATGTATGGCGTTTTTAAATTTCACCTTTAAATATTTTGAATGTTCTATAGTTAAAATACGGGCATATTGAAAACCTTTCGGGTGTCTTCGGTATTGCTTTAATATATTTCGCGAAGATCCATCTTCCATATACTCAACAATGCATAATACTTTATTCAATGGTTTTAACTTATACTGCTTATCTATTAATAAATATAATGTACCCAATGGAACAAATCTTTCATCAGGAAAAATAGGGTAGTAAGGTTGAAATCTTTTTACAATTTCTGATCTTAAGACTAATTTTTTATCTCCAGTTACATGCCATTTATTATGCAAATCTTCGAGAGTAGTTTCATTAATTTCTTTAGGTATTTTTTGCCCTATAATTTCACTGTTTTTATAAGAATCTAAACCAATTAACCCAGCTATATTTTCATTACCCTTTACTTTACACCAACACTTAGCAATTTGTTCAATGGCATCATCAGGCATAAAGTCATCACTATCTATGCATACATTTAGCTCTGTATTGATTAAGGAATATGCTGTATTGTGAGCGCCATGCATACCCTGATTTTCTTGGTAGTGATATTGAATATCAATTAAATTTGCATCAATCCAAGATTGTACTAAAGTCTTTGTGTTATCTGTAGAACCATCATCGATAATAAGCCAGCAAAAATCTTGTTCGGTTTGTCTTACTAAACTTTCATAACATTGATTTAAGCAATAAGCTCTATTATATGCAGGAGTAAATACTGTAATAGTTTTCATAATTTAATTTTTGTCGGCGTAATAGAGAAAAAACATTAAAAAGGTAAACATAAAATATGCAGTTACAACTTTTGCTATAATAAGTTGCTGATTTTTAAAGAATTGTTTTTTTAGCAAAGGATATATTATTATAAATGCCATTAAAAACCAGGATAGATAGGCAAATCTATTAGAAAAATTGGCTCTAATTACCAAAACCCAAAAGGCATTGCACATTAAATAAGTACTAAATACTTGATTATAAAATGAATCATTAAATTTTTGCTTTACTATAAAATACCAGCCTGCAAAAATAGGAAATGCACTATAAAATAAAAAGTCCCATCTAAAACGGGTATCTGTTTGCATTGTTCCTGTCAAATAGCCAGCTAATCTATCATCTCCAAACCCTAAGCTTGTAAATAATAATATAAAAACAGATCCCAAAAATAAAGATAAAGGAATGGAAATTAGCCACGATTTTAAGTACGTAATTGGGTTGTTATACAAGTATGTAAGGCTAAATGCTCCTATAGGAAGTAATAAAGTTTTATGAAATAATGCAGATAAAATAAAAAATAATATCATGATGATCTTTTTATTTTTATAACATAAACCCCATAAAAAAAATGAGGTTGCTAAACCATTTCTAATACCATTTGTGCCGTAAGTATAAAACGAAAAAGAGATTACAAACATAAAAAACGAGTAAAACCAGTATTTATTAAAATTTCTTTTCGAAAGAAAATACATAGGTAATACATATAGAGCAACGGTTAATAAAAAGAAACCATGAAGTCCAAGAAAATGTGAGGAGGTTTTCATGTAGTAATGGAAAACAATATCTTTAGTTACATTTACTGAAGCTCCTTCTGAATAGTTCCTAAAATACCTCGCATATGTCACCATATCTCCAAACTCTTTACCGCTAACAGGGCGTAAACCTAGATATAGAATAATTAATATGAGTAATACAACCCCAGTAGATCTTAAAAATTTTATATTTTTTTCATCGTTAAGTTTTAATGTAAAAGCATGAAATAAATTTATAACGACCAAAATGAAAGAAAAATAAACAAATATGTCGTAGTAATATTTTAAAGGAAAGAAGTTTATCATTTATTCATTATTTTTAATTGCTTTCAGAAGCAAACAAGCTGTTATTACAGCATTGATTGATGACTTAGTTATATTTTGGGGAACAAAAATAAGAAGTTAAGTATATTATAAAAAACACTTATTTTGTGTACTTAATTTATCCTAATATCAAACTTTCAATTATATATTCTTGGTACCAAGAATATTAATATGTAAATTAAAAAATCATAATAATTTTCTAAAGGTATAAAGTTAATCATGATTTAAGTAGTGCTTTAAAAACTCAACATGTAAAAGAGTTCTTTTATTAGCTCCCTGAAAGCCGAGATGATAAGGAGAGTTGAAATAGTAATTGTCTCCGTAAAAATATGAAGTCGGTGAACCAATTGTTGATATATTATTTTGTTCCAGTAATTTCTCTAGATATTCTATTTTTTCTTTGTTAAGCACATAAGATGTTTTCATTAAACTTGGATATGAGAAAAAGACTTGTGCTCCCTTTGAATTTACTTTAGTAATGTAATCTTTTAAATATTTAAAAGATTCTTCATTAAATTTATCCGTTTTTTTTATTACGTATGGTTCAAAATCAATTTTAGCGAGTCCCCAGTGCGATACCATATCTCCGTATTTATTAATAGATTTTCTACTATAAACAAAATTATTGTCATTTTTAGAAAGCTTTTTTTCTTCCATTAAAATTGATTTGCTAAAACCTTTATAATTTTGAATGCTATATTTAGGAATATATTGTAAAAGATTATAGCCTTGTTTTAAAGATAACAACGGAACATTACTAGGTAGAGCCTTAAGAGAGTATAATAAAGGTTCTCTTCCTAGAAATGTATTACCATAAAATTGTGAATATGCAGGAGAAACAATTATGATATCCCCTTTTTTGATAAAATCGTAAGTATCGTCTAATATATATTTTAATCCATATCCGGCATGTATTGCCGTATTAATGGGGTTTATATTTAGGGAATCTGCAAATAACTGACTGTTAAAGCCAAATGCGACATTTGAATCTCCAACTAAAATTAATCTTGGAGATTCAATTTTTTTTAAAAGCTGATGCTTTTCAATTATACTATAATCATTACTTTTAGTAGTCGCTAAATTAGGAAGGCATATACCGAGTGTAATGAAAAATATAATTCCAAATAAGAATAAGCAAATATTGATAACAAATTTTTTCATGTAATATTAAAATTGAAAATAAATAAAATCTTGTTTTTCTGCTCCATACCAAAAAATGAAAAAGATAACTAAATAATAGATAGACCATTTAAAAATTCTATTTATTTTTAAACTTTGAATTTGTAGTCCATATTGTTTATCTCTTTGTAGCCATTCTACTAAAACTAATAAAATGATAAATAAAATAACAGATGTTTCTATTGTAGCAGCTCGAGTTATAGAATGGTTATAAAATATAGATTTAATGAATAATAGAGCATCGGTTAATGTTTCTGATCTAAAGAATATGTATGTAATACATACCAATGTGAATGTGCTAATAATTTTTGGGAGATCTGAAATTTTTGCTGTGTTTTTTTTAGGACCTTTAGCTGTTGAAATGGCCGTAAATCTTTTTTTTGAAAATATAATTGGTAAATAAAACAAGCCATGTAATCCACCCCAAACTATGAAATTCCAACCTGCCCCATGCCATAGGCCTGAAACCAAAAAAGTAATAAAAACAGCAGAAAATATACCCCGCTTTTTGTGATTTCTAAAATTTATGGCTAATGGTGTAAATACGTAGTCATTTAACCAGCTAGAAAGTGATATATGCCATTTTTTCCAGAAATCTGAAATATTTGTTGCAAAATAGGGGTAGTTAAAATTTTGTTTAAAGTCGAAACCAAATAATTTTGCTACACCAATAGCTATATCTGTATACCCACTGAAATCAGCATAAATTTGAAATGCAAAAACTACAGTTCCCGTAATTAAGGTTAATGTTGGTTGATCTGAATAATTCCCAAAGACCTCGTTTACATAAGGTGCACAATTATCTGCAATGACTATTTTTTTAAATAATCCCCACAATATTTGACTAGCACCATCAAGGGCTATTTTATAATCAAATTTTCGTTGTTTCAAAAATTGAGGTAAAAGGTTAGAGGCTCGCTCTATAGGACCAGCAACTAGCTGAGGAAAAAAAGCTACAAACGTAGCGAATGCAATAAAATCTTTAGTAGGTTCTATTTTGTTTTTACTTATATCCAAAGAATAAGACATTGTTTGAAAAGTATAAAAAGATATACCTACAGGCAGTATTATATTAAGAGAATAATGGTTTAAACTAATACCTATAGTATCAAAGGCATCAATAAAAGAACTAATGAAAAAATTAAAATATTTAAAGAAGCCGAGTATAGATAAGTTGATAGTCATTGAAATCCATAACCAATATTTTTTACTTTTTTCTCTATCTTTATTTTCAAATATTTTAAGGCCTATGAGATAATCCAATATAGAGCTAAAAAGGATTAATGATAAAAACCTCCAATCCCACCAAGCATAAAAAACATAACTGGCTATCAAAAGAAAAAAATTTTGATATTTGATATTCTTTTTTAAAAAGAACCAATAACAAATAAATACTATAGGTAAAAATATAAAAAATTCAATAGAGTTAAAAAGCATATGTTAAGATTTTTTTTCAATAATTGCAGATACGATATCACCTACATTTTTCCATTCTAGAATTTGTGAACTTTTAAATTTAATTTGGTACGTTTTTTCTATTTCTACGACTAAATAAATATGGTTAATAGAATCCCATTCTTCTATGTCGTTTGCTGTGGTTTCAGGGTTTAGAGTAATATCGTCATTTTCTAAAACTTCACGAAAAAGGTTTGATAAGTCATTTAAATATTCATTCATGATATATAATTTTTAAAGGTTTTAAAATTTTCTAAATTTAATTTGTATTGATTATTATTTTTAATGTCTTTATCAAATGATAATTTGTCTAATAAATCGGCAACTAAATTGTTCTTTGGTGTTTCTAGGTATTCTCCTAAAATAAACTCACAATTTATTTTTTTCAATTCATCTACTAGTTTATTCATTGCATAATATTCGACTTGTCTTTTCAATACCCTGCAACTCATTAACCAGGTGTCTATAAAAAAAGTGTTTTCATTTTTTCTTTCTAAAATTATTAGAGATATTAATCCGTAATCACCAAATTTATCTTTTAGTTTTACACTAAATGTAATATGATTTTTGGACTCAACCATATTAGATATGTCGTTTTCCCCATATCTTTTTGTTCTCAAATTAAATTGATTTGAACGCTGTGTTAGTTGTGCTAGTCTTGGTATGTCGTCTATTTGAAAATCAGTGATTTCTCCGACCATTTCTAATGATTTTAAATAATCATCCATATTAGTCACTGTATTCACTAATTTTTTTCTCTCAGCTTCTTGTTGATATTGAGATGTTCTATCTTTATCGTTCTCTGAATACGAAGCAGTTTCAAATAGGTTTAAACTGGAGAGAAAAGGTAAATATAAAGCAGGGTCTTCTGGTAACTCGGGGACTTTTACTTCCGGCAGAACCTGCCTAACAATATCTCGCTCAGCAGGATTATCATCAATAAATACCATAGAATCTAAACCAATATTTAAAACATCTTTTATGTACCTAATATTATCTGCCTTGTTCTTCCAGTTTGCGACAAAAACGGATATATCGTCCAGTCTTAACACCATTTCTTCATGATTTATAAATGGATCTTTAGCAATATTTTCCGTGTTTTTAGAGCATATGGCTAAAATGATACCTCTGTTTTTTAATTCCTTTGCCCATTTTTGAAGTTTTGTAAAAGCTTTTCCTATTCCTAAAGATCCAATTTGTATGTTTTCTATACCATCATCTCCAATTATTCCACCCCAAGTTGTGTTGTCTAAATCTAAAATTAAGCATTTATTAAAGCTCCCTTTTATAGCTTTTATAAAGGTTGCAACACCTTGGCTAAATTTGGCAAAAGTATCAATGGAATAATGTAAGTCAGAGTTTATATAAGAAGGCCAATCTCTGTAATCATTGGAATCTTTTAAATATTTATTTACATCAAAAATAAAGAAATCATCAGTGTTTTGAGAAATATCAATTAGATTATTATTTATTTTCCAGAGTTGATTGTAAAAACTGTGAGATGCTTTTGAAAATAGATTACCATAAAGGTTATCATCTATTAGTTCGTAAGAAAAATTAATAATTTTTGCTTGACAACCATTAGCTCTTAAAATAGAAATTCTATTTTGAACAGAGTTTTGGACATCTAAATTGAAATTTGACCTTGAACTATTCTCGCTTAAAGAGTAAAAATTATCTTTAATTTTTAAGGTCGATTCAAATAATATTATTATTTCTGGATTAAATTTATATAATTTTGATTCATTATCTATTATAGTGATATCAATTTGATCATAATCGCTTTCAAAAATTTCTGGATCAAAGTTTGCTATTTTTAAACTATTTGCTAGAGATTTTGAAAAGAAAGTGGTTGTATGATTACCTAAAACAGCTATTCTAATAGTTGTTTCAGGAGTTTTGTATGTTTTAGCTTTTTTGTTAAGTTCTCTAAAGGAAAGAGATGATTCCATAATATTGTTTTTTTAAACTATTGCTATTAATTTTGAAAGTAAAAATACGATAGGAGTAACTATATAATATTGAAAAGAGTTAAAAAGCAATTAAATTAGTTTAATTACCTGAATTTTGTTACCTACTCTAGTAAAATAAAAGAGAAAAATGTATTCGCAATAAATAAATGATTTTGAAAAAAATTAATCAAATTGTTATAAGTATTTTATGAAATAATTTATTTTAAATATGATATGGCTACTTTGTTTATATCAAATTTGTCAAGCAAGGCCTCCTTATTGTTATTCAAGATTTTTATATAATTATCATCTCCAAGTACCTTTATTAATGCTTCAGCGAGTTTAGTTTCTTCATCTAAAAGAGTTGTAGTAATTCGTTCGGGCACTTTTAAAACCCCCTTAAATAGGTTAGGCGTGACGATACCAGATTCGGTTTCTATATTATTGTTAGATTCTTGGTGGTCTTGTTTACTCATAAGCTCAATGATGCCTTTTGTACAGTAAGACGATACTATGGGAGTGCCTACTGCAATAGATTCTACTATAACATTTGGAGTACCTTCGTAATAGGAGCTAAGCACTAGGACATCACTAGCTTTAAGGTATTTATAAGGATTGCTTTTTCGTCCTAGTAAAAAGACCTTGTTTTTTATATTTAACTTATCGATAAGGGCATTTACGTAATTGCTTACACTTGGATCACCATCTCCAATAATAACTAAATTAATGTCTGGCAAATTTTCTAATACTTTATGAAAAGCCTTTATAAAGTGCCAAGGAGATTTTTGTACAGATAATCTGCCAAGAAATAATATTGTTTTTTTTGAAAATATGTCAACTTCTTTTTGTTCTGTGATTGGTTCAATTGATAGATTATGAATAGCATCAACATCATGAGGGTTGTAAATAACTTCCATATTAGAAAAGCTATAACCACAGTTTTGCTTTAAGTCTTGCTTAATAGCTTTACTGATGCAAACTAATTTGTTTAAGTTCTGGTAACTGCTTTTATAGCCTAATTTTGTTAACCTATGAAACATAGTTTTGTGCTGGAATTCAGCACTTTTTAAGGCATGAATACTACCAATTTTATATTCTTTACTAAAAGATAGAGAACTAAATAAATTAGCCATATCACCAAATGCGATAGAATGTGTGATGTTGTGCTTTTTTACGATGGCCTTAATCGCTCGTGGCGCTTTAAAATAAAACAGCAGACGATCTTTTTTAGACATGAAAGAGAAATCTTTATCGCTCAAATGTAACTCACCTTCCTTGAAATTAATTATATCGTTTTCAAGTTTTATAAATTTTAATGCTTTTACATAAAAACCTTTTTTCATATAAAAGTTATAAAAACTGAGAGCAAGTCGTTCCATGCCGCCAACACTCCCATAAGGCATTATTAAGAGAATACGTTTTTTGTTTTCTTGATTCATTATATATGATTATTTAGGAAGATGATGTTGTATAGAGTCGGATAATATTTTTGTAAATTCAACTCCCGAAAACTTATCAATATGGATACCATCGTAGGTTTTGAAGAAGTTTTCCTCTTTACAAAAATTTAAATAGTTGATTGATTCTTTATTAGTGATTTTTAAGATCTCTTCGTTAAAACTTGGCCAATATCTATTTTCTATCTCAAATAATTCTTTATCAATAGGTAGTCTGACTAAAAACACCTGTCCAAAGTTCTTTAAATAATTAGCTAATTCATTAAGATCGTTTAATCGAGTATTCGATTTTGTCCAAGTTTTACTATATCTAGTGTATAAGGATATTTGTCCGTTTTTCCATTGGTTTAAAAGCCTCGTATCTTTTGGTAAATTTTTTTCTTCCATCCAACCATCTTTATGCGTATTAGAAGATTGTCTAAAAATACCGCGAAAATGGAAAAAATTCCAGTTTTTAATTAGATATTCATAGTTGGGATTGGAATTAACATATTCCATATTATATGGCGGCATATCTTTTTCAAAATAAGTGCCTTCTTTGTCTCCGCGATTGGATAGAGTGAAGGGGTGAACAGTAATAATAAAAAGTCCATTTGTTGTAGTTGTATCGAGTTTTTTCTTAATACTGTTAAGATAAGGTTTACCATAAGCTATTTGCCCTAGAGTAAAACTATAATTAAACATAGGAAGCTCTATATCCGATCCCTCGAAATGAGCATTAATGATTCTTGGCTGAATACCTTGTAAACTTCTGGAATCACCAAAAATCATAGAGGATGCCTTTGGTGTGGTAAATTTGTTGTAAAAATAATCGACATAACCTCCATAAAAAACAAGGACAGATGTTATTATGGTAGTAACAACAGCAAAAAATAAAATGCTTTTATATAAGAATTTTTTCATAATTTAAAATTGAAAATAAATAAATGATTCCGATTTTGCTCCGAAAAATAAAATTAAACAAAATATAAAAGCATAAATGGCCCATCTAATTGGGGCTATTTTAATATGGTCCAGTACTAAACCATGCTGCTTTTCTCTTTGGAACCATTCAATAGTTATCAAGATAAGAATGTACAAAAATGGTTTAATATCTGCATTAGGAAACTGAAACAAACTCGCATTAAACATGGATCCAATATATTGAACAGCTTCGGTTACAGAAGTTGCTCTAAAAAAGATCCAAGCGATTATGGTTAAGAAAAACGTTATCGATATTTGAAAAAATTCTTTAATACTAAAGATATATTTGCCCTGTGCAACGGTGTCTGTATTTATTCTGTTTCGATTTAGTAACATGATTGGTAAAAAGTATATAGCGTTTAAGAGACCCCATATTAAAAATGTCCAGTTTGATCCATGCCAAAAACCACTTACTAAAAAGATGATAAAGGTGTTTCTAATCTTCATCCAGGTGCCACCACGACTACCACCTAAAGGAATATAAACATAATCTCTAAACCAAGTAGAGAGGGAGATATGCCAACGTCTCCAGAATTCGGCAATATCTCTTGAAAAATAAGGGAAAGCAAAGTTTTGCATTAAATTGAAACCAAAAAGTCTAGAAGTTCCAATGGCAATATCTGAATATCCAGAAAAATCACCATAAATTTGGAAGGCAAAAAAGATAGCCCCTACAAATAACCCACTGGCATTAATATCTGCTTGATTTTCAAAAATATGATTAACCACTTCGGCACAATTATCTGCAACAACTATTTTTTTAAAGAGGCCCCAGAGTATTTGTCTTAATCCATCGACGGCTTTTTTGTAATCAAAATTTCTTTTGGTATAAAATTGAGGTAGTAGGTTAGTGGCTCTTTCAATAGGCCCAGCTACAAGTTGAGGGAAGAAGCTGACAAATGCAAAAAAGGCGATAATATCTTTAGAAGGTTTTAATTTTTCTCGATACACGTCTATGGTGTAGCTCATGGTCTGGAAGGTATAAAAACTAATACCTACAGGTAATATGATATCTAAGGTTAAAGCATCTACTTGAAAACCAAATGAACTACAAGCTTCAGCAAATTCTTTAGCGAAAAAGTTATAATATTTAAAAACACCTAAAAACCCTAAATTAACCAACATGCTTATGGTTAGCCAGGTTTTTTTTGATGATTGTTTCGAGGCGCTATCTATAGCCTTACCACAATAAAAGTCGACTATAGAACTGAATATAATTAAAGAAAGGAAGCGCCAATCCCATAAACCATAGAAAAAATAACTTATAACTAATAAAAAAGCATTCTGTAATTTAAGATTTTTTTTAAATACAAACCAGTACAATATAAAAACTGTAGGTAGAAATAGTAAATATTCGAAAGAGTTGAATAGCATTTTATGATGTATTTATTTTTTAGACATAAATTGTCTTATTTTTTTTAAGCCTAATACTTTAATCAAATTGTTTATGAAACCAACTCCTAATATGGCCATCAATTTCCGCTTTAAATTAGGTAAAAATGTATGATTTTTAGACACCCAAGACATAGCGAAATGGTGAATGGTATATGTGTTTTTCGTGTTTTCTAACTGTCCTGTACCATGATTTTTTGCGCAAAAATAATCTTTAGGGAATAAATACAGGGTGTCTTTATTTTGTACCTGATCATTCACGGTTATTTGCTCAGGAGATAACTCTTTAACAGCATACGTTTGGTTAATTTGTTGCATCATAATACGTGGTAACGTAAGCGTATTAAATGTACCGTCAGGGTTTATAAAGGTTTTATCATCGTAATAATCTAGGCATTGCTTTACCCATGGTGTATGTTTTTCAGCACCAAAAACCCCAGCTTCAATAACACCTTCAATTTCAGCACCAGCGATGTAAGGGCGCTCTATTAAATCATTGAAACTTTTTAATACTTCAACATCGGTATCCAAATAAATACCACCATAATTATAAACGGCGTATAGACGGATATAATCTGCGGCAAAAGCATATTTTTTGGTTTCAAAGGCTTGTTTTACCCAAGTATTGCTCTCCAAATCGAATTTATTGGTATCCCAGTGCACAAACTCGTAATCTGGTAACACTTCTTTCCATGTTGCCATAGTTTTAGCGATAAGCGGAGGAAACTCATCGTTACTTAACCAACAAAAGTGAATAATTTTAGGAATCATGCTTTAGCGTTTTTGTAATTTAAAATAAAGTTTGGAGTCAATGTTTTAATAGTCAGTTTAAAAAGATTAAAATGCCCCGTGTAATATGGCAACGATTTTAATATATTGAAAAAGCCATTTATTTTTTGATTGATATTGCCCTCGCACAAATTATAGGCTTTGTTATAATAAAAACGATGACTTAAGTATTTCTTCTCTTTTTTGTTAAAAATAGATTGATGCTTTATTTCGAAAGCTCTTAAAATAGATAGTGCATCAATAACTTTGCGGTTAGCAGTTAGTGAAATACGAATATCAGTATGCTCAACAAGTGTTAGTAAAGGCTGGTCAAGAACACCAATTTTATAATTTTGAGCTAAAAATTTATAATGAAAATACTTATCTTGAAACCTAGGGATATCTGAAAACCCTTTAAGCGTTTTAAAGACATCCGTTTTTATCAATAGCATGGACGTAAATAGATTGCCATCCAAAATAGTATCTTTTAAATTTATGCCACGCGCTGAATTTTCTCTAGAAATTATTTGTTTTCCATTTTCATCTACACGAAACATAGAGCACATACAGGCATCTAAATTTTTGTTGGCTTCAAGAAATTCGAGTTGTAATTCAAGTTTACGTGGTTCATAAAAATCATCATCATCTAAAAAAGCAATATAATCACCTGTAGCAGAAAAAGCACCTGTGTTTCGGGCAATACAACCACCTTGATTTGTTTCGTGTGCTATATATTTAATTAAATTTTGCTCAATATATGATTGTATTGTTTTCTTAGTTTTAGATCTATGTTCATTATTACCATTATCATCAACAACTATGATTTCAATGTCCTGATATGTTTGTTTGAGTAAGCTATCAATGGCGTTTAATAGCCTATTACTTCGCTTGTATGTAGGGATGATAATTGAAATCATAAGTATGTATTATTGAGCAATTTTATTTTTATGATTATCAATAATATTAAATACTTTCTTCCATGTATTTTCCGATTCTTGTTTTAGGCGCTTACTATTTTTTAATAAGACTGCTCTTGTTGCGTTATAGTTTTCAGTATCCAATGATTTTAGTAAAACGTCGGAAATAGTTTTCCAATTATTTAATTCAATGAGTCCATTGTTGTATTCGTAATCCTCAAATAAACACTTATATTTATGACTCCAACCAGTACCTAAACAAGGAATTCCTTGACTTAATGCACTCACTAGACCGTGGAAGCGACTACTTACAACAAATTTAGATTGACCTATAACTCCTTTTATCTCTAAGGCATTATAACCAAAGTAAACAGGTATTTTTGAGGTAATACGATCATTAATATCGTTCGCGATTTTTAAATCATCTTCACCTTCATGAATTAGGAAAAAAGGATTAAGGTTTTTGCTAATAAAATGATTTGCAATATCTTCAAGCAATTTTACGTAGGTATCTGAGTTTTCAGTCTTGTCTAACATTCTGCAATTAGGGATAATTGCAATTCCATTTTTATCCTTAAATGTTTTAGGCACAACACCTTCAATCAAATTAGTAAAATCTGTTGCAAGCTCAATTTTATCAGAGGGGCCTATCACATCATGAACATATTTTAGAGATACTTTGTCACGAACGAACATAAAGTCTACTTCTTTATGTATTTCCTTAATAGCATCTTTCATCCCTGGTTTATCAAAAGAGCCAAAAGCTTGCGGTAATAATGTAACACCGCAACCAAGAGCTTTCCATTCTTTAATTTGTTTAAGTGTATATTTTGAAGTTTCTAGTCCCCATTGATCACCATAAGCAAACCCAGAAGCATCTAGAACGTAATCTAAATCTGCATTTTTTATTGCTTTGAATTTGTTAAGAATAAAATTAGGTGTTTTATCTAAAACTTTAGATAAGCCAGGGAATCTTCTTTTTAGAATGTCTGTATTTTTAAAATCAAAAAAATAATTATAAGAAAAAGAAACAATGCCATTGCCGTTTTCATAATTGTTTTCAACTTTTTCACATATAGATCTAAGCATTAATTCTGCACCCTTATTTTTGAAAAGTGCTCCGTAAATTTCTATATTCATAATCTTCTTCTATTTATTGTATGTTACTGTTTCGTTAATGTCTTTTTTCATTGAATAAGGAATTATGCCTTCTTGGTCTGCATAGCCAACTGATATCAAGAAAAGAGGCCTTTTATAGACTGGCAAGTTTAGTTCATTATTCATATTAAGTTCTAAAGGTTCTATATCTGGCCAATTAATCATGCAGGAGCTAAGCCCTAATGTTTCTAAAGCTAAAATGAATCCCATAGCACTTAATGATCCATCGATATAAATAACATGTCTATCTCGTTCATTATCATATGCGCTTAAGTCGCCTACAACAACAATAACCATTGGGAATTGTTGATGGAATCCAACAGTACCCATTGGAATACTTGCTATTTTTTTTATTTTTTTCGGGTCGTCATATACTAAAAACTCAAAAGGTTGTCTGTTACATGCGCTAGGAGCATTTAATCCAACTTTTAATGCTTTTTCTATTAGATCTCTTGGTACTTTGATATCTTTATACCAACGTACAGACCTTCTTTGCTGTGATAAAGATAAAATTTGATCATAAGTAACATCACTAAAAACAGCGTTTTTTCGAGAATAAGGCTTAATATTAGTAAGGTCGTTATTACTAAACTTATCTTGAAAATTTTTTCTTAGAGGTGTAATAATTGGAGAATCACCAGTGACATTAAAATATTCTCCTAAAACATCTCTAAACCAAATATATTCTTCGTTATTAGATATTGAGAGTTTATTAAATTCATGTAAAGTATCTTCGATAAAGCCTTCTCCAAATATAGGTCTTCTAGGCCTCATCGCTAAACCTTTTTCAATTCTGTGCACGTTTCTACGAAGTAGGTATTGATCTACCTTTTGTTCTCTTTTCTCTTTTATACCTTGAATTACAGCGTATTGTTCTCTGTTGAATTCCTTTGATAGAAAAGAATAAAAAAATGAAGCAAAACTTTTTCTTCGACTAAAAAAATGTCTAAGTTTATTTTTAAACTCCCAGATGGCTAAAGGGATTTTTTTAGAAAATTCTTTAGGTAAAATGTTTTTTATGATTTTTTTAATCATTTATTTTTTGTTATATATGGTATTAAACTTTTTTCGTAATTGTTTAGAACAAATTTATAAATAGCGGCACAAAAAATAAGCGAGTAAATTATTCCGTACATTAGAAATTCTATCCAACTTAAAATTGTTACGTACTTCGCAAGAATCATCATTGATGTGATTATGATGGCACTGATAGGTAAAACCTTAAGCAGTATGTTCTCAAAGAAATATTGCAAATTTAGTTTTAAAGAAATTTTATAGTAAAAATTAAGTATTATAAATGATACAGTAATACCTGTAGCAGTTCCAATAGCCATTCCTATTATTCCAAAAGGGTCAACTAAAAAATAACCTAGAATAACACCAAAAGTATTGCAACCTAAACTTATTAAAGTTTTATATTTTAATTTATTCTTTGCTTGTAGAATTAGTCCCGACATTCCTTGTGATAAAGGTAATATTAATGAGAACATTGTTAAAAGGGCAATGTACCATGAATCTATATAGTTTTCATTTAGCCAAAGAAGAATAAATGGTTTTCCTAGTACCAAAAAACCTCCTAAAATAAATGATAACATAATAAATAATAATCTTCCCAAACGAGTCATTTCAAAAACTAAATTATCATTACTACCTTCTAATATTACTAGTTTGGTAACTTTAGGAAGAAATAGATTTGTAATAGCTCCAGAAAATGCTCCTAAAAAACCTCCTAGCATAATACCTATTGCATAAATTGCTATCAAATCGGTATTGGCTTTAATTCCTAATATTATTTGGCCTGCTTGAAGTTGGAATTGCTGAATAAGAGCCCCTAAAAATATCCAAATAGAATATGAGAATATCTCTTTTATCAAGGGTAATTCAAAGGAATGTAATTTAAATGTTATTTTTAGCTTTTTAAAGGCATAGATAAGACTAGCAATGATAACTAAGATATTGAAAACGGTGTCGAGTATAACGAGGCCAATAGAATCCCCTCCTAATAACAATAATCCTACTACGGATATAGAACGAATTATATAGCGTACGATATTTACTGTTTTAGGATAAACGAAGTGTTCATAACCAATACAAATAGCAGTGAAAGCTCCTCCAGGAAGACTTATTGCTAAATTAAATATGAAAATTAGAAACATCACTTTGGCTTTGACTAACTCATTAGTACTTAATGAGTCGGAAAAAATATTTTCAAGGTTATAATATAATACCATTCCGATAATAACGATTGCTACCGAAATGACACCATAAATAATCATTGTGACAGCTAAAAAGTTTTCTTCCCCTGTCTTATCCTTTTGTGCTCTATATTTTGCTACAAAGCGCACAATTGTATTGTTTAGACCAAAATCTAATAAACTGATATAGCTTACAAAAGCACCTATCAAAGTATAAAGACCATACTCTGATTGCCCCAAATGCTTAATAATAAACGGGGTCAAAATTAACCCAATAATATTTGTTAGGAAAATATTTATATATGCTAAGAAAGCTCCTTTTTTGATTTGACTCAAAATTTTTGTGTTTAAGTTTAAATTACAACCTTCCGTTAACCTTCTCTTTCAAAATCCCTTTAACATCGTATAAAATACCATCGGGTTTTAATAAGCTGTTCCAGTTAATATCTAAGAATTCTTTATGCGCTACGGTAAGTACAATAACATCAAATTTACCTTCTGGTAATTGTTTTACTGTTTCTAAGCCGTACTCATGCATTACTTCCTCTGGGTTTGCCCATGGGTCGTAAATGGTCATGTCGGTTTCGTAGCTCTTCAATTGGTTAATCACATCTACAGCCTTTGTGTTTCTAACATCTGGGCAGTTTTCTTTGAAGGTGATTCCTAAATTTAAAATACGAGCGTTTTTAATACGGATATCATTTTTAACCATCAGTTTAATAATCTCTGAGGCAACGTATTGTCCCATACCATCGTTTACACGACGTCCCGCTAAAATAATTTCGGGATGGTAACCTACTTCTTGCGCTTTTTGAGCTAAATAATAAGGATCGACACCAATACAGTGCCCGCCGACTAAACCTGGTTTAAAAGGTAAAAAGTTCCATTTGGTACCAGCAGCTTCTAAAACGGCATGGGTATCGATATCCATAAGGTTGAATATTTTAGCTAGCTCGTTAACAAAGGCAATATTAATGTCACGTTGTGAATTTTCGATAACTTTTGCAGCTTCGGCTACTTTGATAGTAGGAGCGAGGTGTGTACCTGCCGTAATGATACTCGCGTACAAGGCATCTACTTTTTTACCAATTTCTGGTGTAGAACCTGCAGTTACTTTTAAAATTTTATCTACGGTATGTAATTTATCGCCCGGATTGATACGTTCTGGGGAATAACCAGCGAAAAAGTCTTGGTTGAATTTTAAACCACTTATTTTCTCTAAAACAGGTACACATTCATCTTCGGTTACACCAGGATATACAGTTGATTCGTAAATCACGATATCTCCTTTTTTAAGCACCTTGGCAACGGTTTCACTCGATTTATATAAAGGTGTTAAATCAGGTCTATTGTTTTTATCAATAGGTGTAGGGACTGTAATAATGTAATAATTACAATCTTTTATATCATCTAAATTAGAAGAACAAATTAAGCCATTCTCATCGTTTTGAGACGTTTTTAAAACGGATTTTAACACGTCTTCTTCAACCTCTAAAGTGGCGTCTATTCCTTTTGATAAGGCTTCTATTCTAGATTGGTTAATATCGAAACCAACTACGTTAAACTTTGTCGCAAATAGTCGTGCAAGTGGTAAACCTACATATCCTAAACCTATAACAGCTATTTTATCTTTGTTCATAATAATTTATTGTCCTATTGAATAATATTCGAATCCTATCTGTTCCATTTCAGCTTTATCTAAAATATTTCTACCATCAAAAATGAAGGCAGGTTTTTTCATGTTGCTGTAGATTGTTTTCCAATCGTAAGTTTTAAACTCGTCCCATTCTGTCATAATCGCTATGGCATGGGCATCGTTTGCAGCCTCGTAAGCAGAATCTACGCTTATGGCGCCTGATTCATTTTCTGCTTCGCTACGTGTGTTTAAATAATTTAAATCGGTTTGCACTTTAGCATGTGGTACTTTGGGATCGAAAACCGTAATGTTGGCCTGTTCGTTTAATAAATGATCTGCCACATAAATAGCCGCAGATTCACGGGTATCGTTAGTATCCTTTTTAAAAGCCCAACCTAAAAGCGCTATTTTTTTCCCGGAAACGGTATTGTAAAGTGTTTTGATTAAGCGATCGGAAAAACGTCGTTTTTGGTGATCATTCATGATAATCACTTGTTCCCAATAATCGGCAACCTCAGTTAAACCATAACTTCTAGCAATATAAACGAGGTTTAAAATATCTTTTTGAAAGCATGAACCTCCAAAACCAACAGAAGCTTTAAGGAATTTTGATCCAATTCTAGAATCCATTCCAATCGCTTTGGCAACTTCGTTAACATTAGCACCTGTAAGCTCGCATAATTCTGAAATAGAATTAATAGACGATATACGTTGTGCTAAAAAAGCGTTTGCGGTAAGTTTAGATAACTCCGACGACCATAAATTGGTTCGTAAAATTCTATCGTCTGCCACCCAACTGCTGTAAATATGCGCTAAAGCTTCAATAGCTTCTTCGGATTCTCCTCCAATTAAAACACGGTCTGGGTTTAATAAATCTTCAATAGCTGTACCTTCTGCTAAGAACTCAGGATTCGATAAAATATGAAAATTAATATTGTTACCTGTGTTGTGCAAAATACTTTTAATAGCCTCGGCTGTTCTCACTGGTAAAGTCGATTTTTCAACAACTATTTTATCAGTTTTAGCAACATCGGCAATATTACGGGCACATAATTCGATGTATTTTAAATCGGCCGCCATACCTTTTCCTTTTCCGTAGGTTTTAGTAGGGGTGTTTACAGATATAAAAATCATTTCAGCTTCATCTATAGCTTGATCTATATCTGTGGAGAAAAATAAATTTTTCCCACGTGTTTCTTTTACAATATCGGCTAAGCCTGGCTCGTAAATTGGAAGCCTAGAGACATCAGCATCGTTCCAAGCATCAATACGGGCTTGGTTAATATCTACAATGGTAATTTTTAAATGTGGATTATTTTTTGCTATAACGGCCATAGTAGGGCCACCAACATAACCTGCACCTATGCAGCATATACTTTTTACTTTCATAAAATTATAAATTTTCCCAATACCATGATACCGCCTCTTTTAAACCGGTATTAATATCGAATTCTGGCGCGTAGCCTAATAATGTTTTTGCTTTATTGATAGAGGCAAGAGAATGAGGGATATCTCCAGCTCTGTTGTCTCTATGTTTAATTTCTACGTTTTTTATGTTATCATCAAATTCTGATAAATATGTTTTTAAAAGCGTAGTCAATTCTTTTAATGTTGTACGTTCGCCATAAGCAACATTATAAACGGTGTTTAAGGCGTCTTTATTTGTTGTGGTAAGCGCACGTAAATTCATTTGAACCACGTTATCGATATACGTGAAATCTCTTGAATAACTTCCGTCTCCATTTATAATAGGTGACTCGTGACTCACGAATTGTTGAACAAATTTCGGGATTACTGCGGCATAAGCACCGTTAGGATCTTGTCTTTTTCCAAAAACATTGAAATAACGCAGCCCAACAACATCTAAATTATAAGTAGTATGGAAAATATCGGCATACAGCTCGTTAACATATTTTGTAATGGCATAAGGTGATAAAGGTTTGCCAATAGTCTCTTCAACTTTAGGTAAAGCTTCATGATCACCATACGTAGATGAGCTTGCTGCATATACAAAACGAGAAACCCCTGCGTCTCTAGCAGCGACTAACATATTTAAGAACCCAGAAACATTAACGTCGTTTGTAGTGATAGGATCGTTGATAGAACGTGGTACAGAACCTAAAGCAGCTTCATGCAATACCAAATCGACTGTGTTACAGGCTTTATGGCAATCGTCTAGTTTTCTAATATCACCTTCAACAAGGTTAAAGTTTGTGTTTGATAAAAAAGGTGCAATGTTTTTTCTTTTTCCGGTAGAAAAATTATCTAAACAGGTAACCTTTATATTGTGGTCTAATAAAACTTCAATTAAATTGGAACCAATAAAGCCAGCTCCACCTGTAACTAAAATGTGTTTTCCTTTCAAAGTTTTTATTAAGTCAGCAGTCATATAAAAATGGGATTTTAATTTATTAATGAGCAAATATGTGAAAAATATATTTAACTCGTTTAGTAAACTATATTAAGGTTGCCTTTTTACCGATGAAAGTCATTATTATGTTAAAATACCCGATGAAGTATCCTTTTGAAAAGAAGAATTTAATTAAAATAAAGCCTTTAGGTGCTGTATTATTTTATAAGTGCATCTGCGTAGATTTATACTATTAAGATTTATTTTGCTGTTTTCTTTCTAATGGATGTTTAATTTTTATTTAGTAATAGATGTTTGTTAAAGAATAGGGGAGAGGTTTTGTGTTTATTATTTATGTTCAATACACTGATGATATTGTTTTTATGTCACTTAATAATAGTTCTGAAGTATTTGAAAAATTAAATGAAT
Source organism: Algibacter lectus (assembly GCF_900112395.1). Lineage (GTDB taxonomy): Bacteria > Bacteroidota > Bacteroidia > Flavobacteriales > Flavobacteriaceae > Algibacter > Algibacter lectus. Next base: position 279,391 of record NZ_FOLN01000002.1, on the reverse strand, counting down.
TAACAGGTAAAATAAGATAAAGGTTATTTATTCTTTAATATAAGGACTGGTTTCGTTATGAAATATCTAAAGAGCATTATTAAGGAACAATAATTAAAATGAAGTATGAATTTGTTTTAACTCGCCATTGCATACGTGTATCTACTTATGTTTTATGAGGGTGAATTTGCTTTGTAGCTTTTTTCGTTATCGATGAGTTACAAAAGATTCACTATGAACTAAACAGCTAACTGTATTTAACCGATTTTTATAATAGTTTTAGCGAATTCCAACTAAAGTAGCATTTCTACTTAAAAACAATTAGTAAATTTACACCATCAGAGAATGCATAATTTAAATTGATTAATAGCAAGTTGATTTAATATGTTTTATAAAGTTGCTTAATACTCTCCAAGGTCATTCAATTTGAAACCCTTGATTTATTAGATTTTTAAAGTGGGTTTTATAGAATGTTTTAGAAAAAATTAGGCCAATTTTTGATTAGATGTTTGGTGATATGTCTGTAGAGGGAAAATATTATAACAAATGTTTATTTGGAATACTGTTAAAATTTATAACAGCTGGCATAATTAATGTTATTAAATAAAATGTAAATGCTAACAAAAACTAAAATTTATTTGTCGTCACCACACATGGGTGGTAATGAGCAGAAGTACGTAAACGATGCTTTTGAGACAAATTGGATAGCACCTTTAGGACCAAATGTAAATGGTTTTGAAGATGACATCAAATCTTATTTAGGTTTTAATAATGAGGTTGCCGTTCTAAGTTCTGGAACAGCATCGATCCACTTAGCTTTAGAATTAATAGGCGTATCAAAAGGCGATGAAGTATTATGCCAGAGTTTTACTTTTTCGGCATCTGCAAACCCTATTATGTACTTAGGAGCAACTCCTGTTTTTATTGATAGTGAAAAGGATACATGGAATATGTCTCCGGAATTACTTGAAATAGCTATTAAAGACAGAATAGAAAAAAATAAAAAACCAAAAGCAATTGTAGCGGTTCATCTATATGGTATGCCATATAAAGCGAATGAAATTAACGTCATTGCAAAAAAATATGACATTGCTGTTGTTGAAGATAGTGCAGAGGCCTTAGGAAGTACTTACCACGATAAAGCTTGTGGAACGCTATCTGATTTTGGAATCTTATCTTTTAACGGAAATAAAATAATTACTACTTCAGGTGGTGGTGCCTTAATTACGAAAACCAAAGCTTTAAAAGATAAAGCCGTGTTTTTATCGACACAAGCTAGAGATGATGCTCCTCATTATCAACATTCTCATGTTGGTTATAATTACAGAATGAGTAATGTTTTGGCTGGAATTGGACGCGGACAAATGGAAGTTCTAGATGATAGAGTAGCAGCGCGACGTGCTAATTATGAATTTTATAAAAAGCACTTATCTGGTTTTAATACCATCGAATTTGTAGATGAACCTGCTGGAAGTTATTCTAATAGATGGATAACCTGTATAAAAACAGACTCGTTTGAAACTCGCGAAAAAATAAGATTAACGTTGTTAGAAGACGATATAGAATCGAGACCATTATGGAAACCTATGCACACACAACCTGTTTTTAAAGATTGTTTGCATTTTTCTGATGGAACATCAGAAGATCTCTTTGAAAAAGGATTGTGCTTGCCAAGTGGTTCGAATTTAACTAACGACGACTTAAATAGAATTTTAGAAATAATCAATAATACCCCAAACTTATGATTAAAAATTACTTTGCCTTATACTCTCAGAAATACGCCTCAAAATGGCTTGTTTTAGCTATCGATTTAGCGATAGTGATGACAACGTTTTGTATGGCCTACTTTATTCGATTTAATTTTTCATTAGATTTTAATGTAGAGCAATTTACTTTACAGTTACCATTTGTTTTTACAGTGGCATTAATTAGCTTTTTAATTATAGGCTCATTTAAAAGTGTGATACGCCATACAGGTTTTACAGATGTGGTTAACTTATTTAAGGCAGTAGCATTAATTGCTGTTATAACTTGTGCTTTTGTTTTAGTTAATAATAAATTTCAGTTTGTTTCTAATTTTACCATACCCAGAACGATAATAGCTTTTCATGCTATTATTAGTTTTTTGTTTTTAAGTGCTAGTCGATTAATCTTTAAAATGGGTTTCAAGCATGTGCAATGTAAATTATTATCAACAAAGCGTATTTTAATTTATGGAGCAGGAGATCAAGGAATTATTACTTATAATGCCTTGTTGAATAATACAGCATCTAGCTATATTGTTGTTGGTTTTATTGATGATAATGTAAAGAAAAAAGGAAAAAATATTGACGGTGTGCCTATTATGGCGTTTAATCGTATTACATCTGAGTTTGCCGCAGCAAATAATATTGATGAAATTGTTGTTGCTTCTGTAGGCATAGGACCAGCGAAATTAATTGCTTTAGTTGATAATTTATCTGATGTTGATGTTAAAATAACAAAAGTACCACCTATTGAGAATTGGATTAATGGAGAGTTGAGTTCAACTCAAATTAAACAAGTGCAAATTGAAGATTTATTGGGTCGTGCACCAATTGAAATAAATAATCCGAATTTAGAGAATGAATTTAGTGGTGAAACAGTTTTAGTTACTGGTGCTGCTGGTTCTATTGGTAGTGAGTTGGTAAGACAGTTAGCTGAATTTAATGTGAAGCATTTGATTTTAGTTGATCAAGCAGAATCTCCTTTATACGATGTTGAGCAAGACTTAAAACGTGCAGGAAAAAGAAGTTACACAGCCATTGTGGCAGATATTCGTGATGGATTAAGAATTGATAGTATTTTTCAGGAATATAAACCAACTATGGTGTTTCATGCGGCAGCTTACAAGCATGTACCATTAATGGAGAAAACACCTTACGAGGCTATAAAAATTAATGTAAACGGGACTAAGTTATTGGCCGATACAGCTTCACGATATAGTGTTAAGAAATTTGTTTTTGTATCTACTGATAAAGCGGTTAACCCAACAAGTGTAATGGGCGCTACAAAGCGTATGGCTGAAATGTATATTTCTTGCCTTCAAAAAGAAAGTAAAACAAAATTTATCACCACAAGATTTGGAAATGTATTAGGATCTAATGGTTCTGTTATTCCATTATTTAAAAAGCAAATTGATAAAGGTGGACCATTAACAGTTACTGATAGTGAAATTACAAGATATTTTATGACCATTCCTGAAGCTTCTCAATTGGTTTTAGAAGCTGGAACTATGGGGAAAGGTGGAGAGATTTTCATATTTGATATGGGAGAATCTGTTAAAATATTTGATTTAGCGAAAAACATGATTAAATTATCTGGTTTAAAGTACCCAGAAGATATTGATATTAAAATTACAGGTTTAAGACCAGGTGAGAAGTTATATGAAGAATTATTGGCAAATGGTGAAAATACCTTATCTACATATCATAAGAAAATTTTAATTAGTAAGACTCGTGAGTTAGATTACGAAAAAATTAAGACTTCAATAGAAGAATTATGTATTACGAATCGTTTCCAAAATAATAACATCGTACTTAAGATGAAACGTTTAATTCCGGAGTATAAATCGAACAATTCAGATTACGAAAGATTTGATAAACGCGTTCAAACATACAAGAAAAACAAAGGTTTAGGAACTCCTAAAACCGATAAAAACTATGCTAATAGTTAATTGATTTCAAAATTTTAATAACTCCCCAAATAATTATAGAACTAATAATGAATTATTTCTCGTACAAACAACATGTCAGTAGGTTGGCAATTATACTTTTATGTTTTTTAGCGTCGTCTTGCTACACTAGAAAAGATATTGTTTATTTTCAAGATGCTAAAAATTTTGAAACTATAGTTGAAACAGACACGTTTAAGGCAAAAATTAAAATAGGCGATATTTTAAGTATTAACATTTCTACAATTGATTTAGATGTTACAAAGCCTTATAATTTAGTTGAAGCAGCGGGTGGAGATGCTGGAGGTGGTAAACTTATAGATTATTTGGTAGATGTTGATGGGAATATTGACTACCCAGTTTTAGGTAAGGTAAAATTAGTAGGTTTAACTATTGAGGATGCTAAAAACTTATTGAAGAAAAAATTCGAAGAGGGTGATTTATTAGTAAACCCTGTGGTTATGATTCGTATTAAAAACTACAGAATTTCTATTCTAGGAGGTGTGTCTAGCCCTGGTGTTTATCCTATTTTAAGTGAGCGTATATCTATTTTAGAAGCCATAGCTATGGCTGGAGATTTAAATATTAATGGGAAAAGAACGGATGTTTTAGTGATTCGGGATTTTAACGGTACAAAAACATATACGCAAATAGATTTAACGAGTAAAGAGGTGTTTAACTCACCTGTATTCTACTTAACACAGAATGACATTGTTTATGTACAACCTAATAAAGCTGCTATAAGTAGTGCCTCTGGAGATTCTAGAATCGGGTTGATATCTTCTTTAATGACAATAGCTGTTTCTGCAGTAATTCTATTAACACGATAATTTTATTACAGATATGGACAATACCTTTTCTTCATCAAAAATTGATCAAAAATTTAACTTAAAAAAAACAATAGGACTCTATACCAAACATTGGTTTTGGTTTGTTTTATCTGTTTTAATTTTCGTTTCGTTAGCTTATGTATCTTTGAGATATACGGTACCTCAATATCAAGCTTCAACAGAAGTTATGGTTATTGACGATAGTGATGAAGGTACAAACGAAATCTTTAATGAGTTATCATTGTCTTCAGGAGCAGAAGATGCTTCTATGGAAGATGAGATTTTAGTTTTTAAATCTAGAAAAGTACTTAAAAATGTTGTTGAAGGTTTAAATTTAAACGTGCAATATTTTACACAAGGTGTTGTTTTAGAAAATGAAATTTATAATAGAACACCTTTTGAGGTTAATTTAATGTTTTCAGATTCGCTAACAACAGATGTTAACTTTAATTGTTTCGTAAATGTAATTTCAGAAACGTCTTTTCAATATAGAGTTTATGAAGATGATGAGCCATCAACGAAAGAGTTCGGAACTCCAATAGAGACTTATTTTGGAAACGTTGTGATTTTGCCAGGAGTAGATGGAACAAATACTTATTTGAACCGTGATATTCGTTTACAAGTTAGTCGAGTTGCTGATGTTGTTGAAGAGTTAAGAGGACGAATAAATGTTTCTGGAGGACAAGAAGGTTCTCGTATTTTAACGTTATCATTAGTAGACCCTATTGAACAAAAGGCTAAGGATATTTTAAATACGTTGGTCGAAGAATATGATGCGCATACCTCGGAAATAAAAAACAGAAAATCGGAAGGAACATCAAGACTTATTGATGATCGTATTTCTCGTGTGTTTTCAGATTTAGAAAATGTAGATGCTAGTATTGCTCGATTTAAAATAGGCAATAAAGTAACTGATGTTGGTTCTCAAGCAGGACAATATATGACTCAAAGTTTTCAAAACGAGCAGCAGATTGAAAATATTAGAACGCAGTTAAAATTATTAAACTATACTAAAGATCGCTTATCAAGTAGTTCTGGTTCATTTCAATCTGTACCGTCAAACTTAGGAGATGGAACGATTAGTGCATTATCGGGGCAATATAATGCTTTATTGAGTCAAAGAGAAAATAAATTGAAAAGTGCGGGAGCAAAAAACTCCATTGTGCAACAGTTAGATCAATCGATATCTAATGTTAAAAACAATTTATCTCAAAATATTAATGCTACAACTAGAACATTAAATATTCAATTAAATAGTTTACAGAACCAGTACCAAAAGGTAAATTCTAAGATTAGTTCTGTTCCTGGACAGGAGAACAAGTTAAAGTCTATTGAGCGTAGTCAAGGTATTAAGGAATCTATTTACTTATATCTGCTACAGAAAAAGGAAGAGGCAATTATATCTCAAACTGTAACATCATCTAATGTAAAGGTTATTGATCCAGCTTATTCTTACGGGCAAGTTTCTCCTAAAGGTTCTATTTTATATATGGGAGCCTTATTTTTAGGATTTTTAATTCCTTTCGGATTTATTTATGCTAAAGATTTATTGGATACTAAAATTCATAATAGAGAAGACTTACATAAAGAAATTGATAATATGTCTATACTTGGAGAAGTGCCGAGAATAGCTAAAAGTGATAAACATTTAGTAGAGCGCAATGACCGTTCTATTTTATCAGAATCTTTTAGAATTATTAGAACAAACTTTGATTTTGTTAGTCGTGGTAGAAATGTAGACAAATACAACAACATTATATTTGTAACTTCTACAATTAATGGTGAAGGAAAGTCTTTTTTCAGTATGAATATGGCTTTAACATTGGCTAGCACGAACAAAAAGGTATTGTTAATTGGTGCAGATATTAGAAACCCACAAATTTTCTCTGCTATTAGATCTATTGAAGATAAAGTAACAGCACAAGCAGGACTAACTGATTATATTGCTGATAAATCAATTAATTTAAATAGTATTATTAGTGAACATACCATTAACGATATAAAGGTTGATATTTTATTCTCAGGAAAAATCCCTCCAAATCCTGCAGAATTATTAATGAGCGATCGTCTTGAAGAGTTGTTTGATACTGTTGCTGCCGATTATGATTACGTTATGGTAGATACAGCTCCATCAATGCTTGTAACCGATACGTTGTTAATTAGTAAATATGCTGGACATACATTCTATGTAACTAGAGCAGGCTATACTGAAAAAGAGATCTTAAACTTTACTAAGGAGATTCATGCTGATAACAAATTGAACGGTATGATGCTTGTAGTAAATGATGTAGACCAGTCTAACTTCGGTTACGGAGCGAGATATGGTTACTACGGTGCGCCAGAGAAGAAAGGATGGTTTAGCAGAAAAAAAGCTTAAATATCTAATCAATTAATCCATTGATTTAAATAAAAAACGCGTTAAAGTATTTACTTTAACGCGTTTTTTTATGATATAGGCTTTGGTTATAAATGATTAATTAGCATAAAATTCAAAAGCATCTAGTATTATACTATCATCAACTAAGCAGTCTATTTTAGTAACGCCAACATCTTCTAGTAAAACAAAGTTAATATTACCGTGATGGTTTTTCTTATCGTATTTAAGTAATTCAATTATGGCTGGAAGTTCACTTTTTTCAATAGTGATTTTGCCATAGTAACTTAAGAAGAGTTCTTTAATTTTTAAGGTTTTCTCTTTAGGGAAATTTGTAAGTTCTGTAGAGATATAGCATGCTAATATCATTCCAACAACTACAGCTTCTCCATGAAGCAACGTTGTTTTATTCGGATTACTTAAAAAATAAGATTCTATAGCATGTCCAAGTGTGTGCCCAAAGTTTAGTGTTTTTCTTAAACCGTTTTCAAAAGGATCTTCTTCTACAACATTCTTTTTAATAATTACCGATTCGTAAATTAATCCATCTAAATCATCTAAAGATAGTTTAGATAAATCTTCGAACTTACTCCAGTAACTATCTCCAGTAATTAAACCATGTTTTAACATTTCTGCTAATCCGGAACGCATTTGGTTTACTTCCAATGTGTTTAAATAATTAGTATCTATTAAAACCAAATCAGGATTGCTAATAACTCCTACTTGGTTTTTTAAATGTCCTAAATCTACACCGGTTTTACCTCCAACAGAAGCATCTACCATAGAAAGTAATGTTGTTGGCACATTTATGTAAGCGATACCGCGTTTAAAGGTACAAGCCACAAAACCTCCTAAGTCTGTAATAACTCCACCACCTATATTTATAAGTAAACTTTTGCGGTCGGCGTCTAATTCTGATAAGGTATTCCACACACCAACACACGTGTCAATAGTTTTGTTTATCTCGCCAGATTCTATCTCCATAATTTCAATTACAGCAGTTGTTTCCATTTTTTCTAAAAAAAGAGGTAAACAAAATTGATGTGTATTCTCATCAACAAGTATGAAAATTTTAGAAAAATTATTATCTTTAAGATGTTTGTTTAGTGAAGAATAACAAGTGTTATTAAAATGTATTGTACAGTTTTTTGTGCTAATAGAATCCATAAAATATTTAAACTTTTTAAGAATGTGAAATTAAGGAGATTTTATATAAAATGATAACTTAGCAATAATTATATTTGCAAAAAAAACGGCAAATGAATACGAATTTGATATTTAATAACACCGAAATCGCTTTTTCCTTGAAAAGTGACTCCGAATTAGAAAGAGCTTACTTCTTGTTTAAGATGATTTCTATAGAACCTTTGGTTCGTATTGGAACTGTAGCGACCAATTTTGCTTTAAAAGCGCATTTGCCTATTGAAGGATTAATTCGTTCTACGGTTTTCGATCATTTTTGTGGTGGGGTTAGTGAAGATGACTGCCTTGTCTCTATTAATAATATGTACGAAAAAGGAGTGAGCTCTGTTTTAGATTATTCTGTTGAAGGAAAAGAAAGTGAAACGGAATTTGATGGCGCTAAGGATAAGTTATTAAAAATTATAGAATTCGCTAAAAACCTTGATGCTATTCCTATTGCTGTATTTAAACCATCTGCATTTGGACGTTTTTATTTATATGAAAAATTATCAAATGGGGATACTCTAACAGAAAAGGAACAAGAAGAGTGGGACAGAGTTGTAGCAAGGTTTGATAGTGTTTGTGCCAAGGCCAAAGCTTATGATGTTGCTGTGTTAATTGATGCAGAAGAAAGTTGGATTCAAGATGCCGCCGATGATTTAGTAAGAGCATTAATGGCGAAATACAATACAGAAAAACCTATTGTTTACAATACATTACAAATGTATCGCCATGATCGTATGTTGTTTTTAGAAGCTGAACACGCAAAAGCTAAAGTTGGAAATTATTATTTAGGTTTTAAATTGGTTCGCGGTGCTTACATGGAAAAAGAAAATGATAGAGCAGAAGATAAAGGCTATTTATCTCCAATATGCGTAAGTAAAGCTGCGACAGATCAAAATTTTAATACAGCACTTAATTATATGTTAGAAAACCTAGATGACATGTCTGTTTTTGCTGGTACGCATAATGAAGACAGTTCTTACTTATTAATGGATTTAATGAGGAAGAAAGGCATTGCCAATAATGATGCTCGTGTTTGGTTTGGCCAGTTATATGGTATGAGTGATCATATTAGTTTTAACCTTGCAAATGAAGGTTATAATGTAGCTAAATACATGCCATTTGGTCCTGTGAAAGATGTGATGCCTTATTTAATTCGTCGTGCAGAGGAAAATACTTCTGTCGCTGGACAAACAGGGCGTGAACTAGCGCTATTGTCTAAAGAGAAAAAACGAAGAAAATCGATTTAATTTTTAAAGTAACTATCTAAAAGGGCTTTTACTTCTTTATTAGGGGTAAAGGCTTTAATTTCTGAAATACGCTTTAAGTAGTTAATAGGAAATATGCTTTGGGTTTTCTTTTGCACTATTAAAATATCTTTATCTTCTGAAGGAATTAGTATTTCATTTTCAGAAACCAAATCTTCATGAAGTTTTTCTCCTGGTCGTAATGTCGTGAATTTTAAGTCTACTTGTTTTTTATTGCAAAATAAAGTAAGACGTTCTACTAAGTCTATAATTTTTATAGAATTACCCATATTAAAAGTTAACAAAGTATTTTCTTGATACTTATTTTGAGATATTTTCAATATGAGTTCACAAGCTTTTTCTTTATTAATAAAATATCTAGAAATAGCCTTATGCGTTATTATAACAGGCTTTCCTATTTCAATACTTTTTTTAAATAGCGGTACTACAGATCCGTTTGAACCAAATATATTCCCGAATCGCGTGGCAATAAATATGGTAGATTTAGAAGTTGATAATGAAAGCAGATAATCTTCAGCAATACGCTTAGAAATTCCCATTATACTTATTGGATTTACAGCTTTATCTGTAGATATGTAGATGAATTTTTTAACGCCATTAATAACAGATAAATCGGCAAGTATTTGAGTTGCTAAAATATTTACCTTTATAGACTCAAAAGGATTTAATTCCATTAACGGTACATGCTTATAAGCTGCCGCATGAAAAATAACAGTAGGTTTGAGAGTTAAAAAAAGATGTTCTAAGCTTTCTTTTTGAGTAATATTTAGAATTAAGAAATTAACATTTGTTCTGTTTTCAAATTCTGGTTCGTTAATTAAATCGTGTAATGGAGATTCTGCAATATCAATTAAAATTAGGTTTTTAAATGAGTATTTGCTTATTTGTTTAGCAAGTTCGCTACCTATAGAGCCAGCAGCACCAGTAATTAGAATGGTTTCATTTTTAAAATCAAACTCTAAAATAGTTCTAGAAGGCTTTTCTATTTCAGGAAATAAACCTGATGTTTTAAGTAAATAATCAATTTGATTTTGAGTTGCTGTATCCATTAAATTTTATCTGCTGTTATGCAAATTACTGATAATAATTTCTAAGAACAAAACTTAGCAAAAAAGAGCTACTTGAATATAACTTTTATAATGGTTAGACCAATTAGTTTTAAATCGAAAAAGAAATTCCGCCTTATGATATATTCTTTATTGAATTTTAATTTATCCGGAATTATCGTTTTTATAAATAACTCTTCAGGATTTTTAGAAGCCTTCAGTAGTTCAACTTCATTTCTATACTTTAAAGATGCTAAACCTGTAATTCCGGGACGTACCTGAAAAATTTTCATATCATCTTCAGAATAAAAATTAACATAATATCTAAGTTCAGGTCTAGGGCCAACAAAACTCATATCGCCTTTTAGAATATTAATAAGTTGAGGAAATTCGTCTATTTTATAACGTCGTAAAAAATAACCAACTTTAGTAATGCGAGAATCGTGGTTACCAAGTGTTAATAAGCCTTTTTGTTGTGATTGTATTTTCATGGTTCTAAACTTGAAAATATTAAAATCACAATTGTTTTTACCAACACGTCCTTGAACAAAAAAAACTGGTCCTTTTGAATCTATTTTTATAATAATAGCCAAAAGAAGTAGAATAGGCGATAGAAATATTAAGCCAAGCAAAGAGAAAACAACATCGAAAGTACGTTTTATCATTAAGGAGTTTCTATTTTTAAATCGGTAATAGTTGCAATACTATCGCAGTTTTCAACAGTTAAAACAACATCTTTTTCGTTATATTCACCTTCTACCATATAAACACCACAAGGTTTGCTTCTAGGGTCGCTGTTAGAAAAATTAATATCTCCTTTTTTAAGAATACGTCTTATTTCGGTAGAATCAATAATTTTATCATCAATATAATTAAAAACTAAAGAGTTGAAAACAATAGTTTTGGAGTTGATATTTTTTAAAACTCGAGCATCTGGGCCATAGCTACATGATGTTTTTTTTCCGTTTAAAAAGAATGCTAAAATAATTAAGCCAATAGAAAATCCGCCAAGATAATAGCCAATACGCTGAATAAGTTTCATTTAAAATAATTTGATAATAATTTAAGGAAAGTAGGCTAGAATATAAGCAAATTAATATCGCTGTATTCTAATCCAAACCATTCTCCCACAGATTTACTCGTTAAAATCCCGTGGTAAAAATACAACCCATTTTTTAAACCGCGATCAAAACGTAGTGAATTTTCTAAACCACCATCTTCTGCAATTTTTAGTAAATATGGCGTAAAAATGTTACTAATAGAAACCGATGCGGTTCTAGAATATCTTGCAGGAATATTAGGAACGCAATAGTGAACAACGTTATGTTTTACAAAAGTGGGGTGTTTGTGTGATGTAACTTCACTGGTTTCAAAACAACCGCCCATATCAATACTTACATCAATAATAATAGCACCTTTTTTCATGTGCTGGACCATGTTTTCTGTAACAACAATAGGAGCTCTATTAGTGCCACGAACGGCACCAATAACCACATCGCATCTTTTTAAGGCTTTAGTTAAGTTTTTTGGTTGAATAGTTGATGTATACAGCGGACGCCCCAAATGCGTTTGAATACGACGCAATTTTGTTAATGAATTATCAAATACCTTTACGTTAGCTCCTAAACCAATGGCGCTTCTACTTGCAAATTCACCAACAGTTCCAGCTCCTAAAATAACAACTTCTAAGGGTGGTACACCACTAATATTACCAAACATGAGTCCGTTGCCAGTGTTGGCGTCAGATAATAGTTCTGCAGCGATAAGTACAGAAGCTGTTCCTGCAATTTCACTTAACGATTTTACCGCAGGATAGGCATTGTCAGAATCTCTAATAAACTCAAAAGCCAATGCTGTAATGCGTTTAGCTGCTAAAGTTTCAAAATACTTTTTATGTTGTGTTTTTAACTGTAAGGCAGAAATTATTATGGTTTGCGGATTTATAAGCTTAATTTGTTCTAAACTTGGTGGTTCCACTTTTAAAATCATTGGGCAGGCAAAAACCTTTTCGGTGTCTTTTGTTATTTCAGCCCCAGCTTCACTATAATCTTTATCGCTAAAATTGGCGCCTTCTCCGGCACCAGATTCTAGTAAAACACGATGACCGTTACAAACTAAAGCGTAAACAGCATCTGGTGTTAAACACACGCGTTTTTCTTTGTATGCGGTCTCTTTTGGTATACCTATAAATAAATCTCCTTTTTTCTTGAATATTTCCAGAGTTTCCTCTTGAGGTAGAAGTTGTTGCTTTGTAAAAGGTGAAAGTATTTTATTCATATTTTTATTAAAAAAAAACAAATTACAAATAAAATTTGTAATTCAATTCATCTAAATATAGAATTAAAACGAAGAAATATAAACCTTCGTGGAAATGTAGGAATTTTGATTAATCGAGGTAAGGACATACCGCAAATTATATTCGTTTTTTTATTTTAAGTTTGCATTAAGTTTACATATATGATGCGAAAAATTGTTACTTTATTTATATATTTATTTTCAATCGTAGGCCTGTCTCAAGGCTTGAAAATAAAGGGAAAAGTTGTTGATACAAAAAATAATCCTATTGCTTTTGCTAACATAGTTGTTTCTATCGGAACAAACATTTCAGATTATAAAGGTACTATTTCTAATGAAACTGGAGATTTTGAAATAGATAATTTAGAAAGTAAAAAGTACACCTTGAATATTAGTTTTTTAGGATATAAAACCCAAACTATTGAAGTTCAGGTTGATAAAAATATTTCTCTTAACGATGTTGTTTTACAAGATGAAGAACAAGAACTAGATGGTGTGCTTATTGTTGCTAAAAAGCCAACAGTAAAGCGTTTAGTGGATCGTTTAGTTTTTAATGTTGAAAATTCTACATTATCTAATAATAACATGCTTGATGTTTTGAAGCATACACCTGGAGTTATGGTAAATAATGATGGTATTTCTGTAAAACATGCAAGCCCAACTATTTACATTAACGACCGAAAGGTGCATTTGTCTACCACAGAGGTTATACAGCTTTTGGAGAGTATGCCTGCTAATAATATTAAATCTATTGAAGTAATAAGTTCGCCACCAGCTAAATATGAGGCCGAAGGAGGAGCTGTACTTAATTTTATTACAAGTAAAAATTTGGTTTCAGGATATAACGGAAGTGTTTTTGGTAATTTTAAACAAGGATTTGAATTTCCAAAATATTCGGTTGGAACAAGTCATTTTTTTAAAGGAGAAAAAATAGATGCTTATGTTAATTATAATATTAGTCCGAGAAGAGATTTTAGACATACGGATGAGTTTATAAATTTTATCGATAATGATGCAACTACTTCTAGTTGGGAAACGGATTATAATAGAACTCGAAAATCATCAAACCAAAATATAAACAGTAACATAGATTATACTATTAATGAAAATAACATCTTAAGTTTTTCGGCTAATTTAATGTTTTTGCCTAAATCGGGAACTGAGACTGATATTAATTCTTTAACGGAAGTATATGGTGCAACAGGTGTATTAGATTCTACATTTAATACTATGAATACTGCTGTAGATAAAACGACTAATGCCGCATTTACATTAGATTATGTTCATAAATTAAATCAAGATGGAGAACAATTATCATTTAGCGTACATCACACCAATTTTAATTTCGATAGTGACCAAGTTGTAAATACAGAATATCTATTTCCTGATAAATCTTTAATTAGAAACAATGTGTTTGAATCGCTATCTAGCCAAGATATTAGGCTTTACACTGGGCAGGTAGATTATGAGTTACCTATTGGCGACTCGGCTTTTTTAGAAGCAGGAGGGAAGGCTTCATTTATAAACTCGGAGAGTGTTATAGATCGATTTTTGATTGAAAACGGCACTAGGGAACAAGATTTTACAAATTCTGACACTTTTCTATATGATGAAGCTAATCTAGCTCTTTACGGTAGTTATAGTAAAGATTGGGATAATTGGAGTTTAAAAGCAGGATTAAGAACAGAATACACAACTATTGAAGGGAATTCGCTATCTGAAAATCAAACTAATAAATCTGATTATATTAAGTTCTTCCCTACGTTTCATATTATGAATGTTTTAAACGAAAATAATGAAATTTATTTCACTTATAATAAAAGTATATATAGACCAAGATATAGCCAGTTAAACCCTTTTAAATTCTTTTTAAGTGATAACTCATATAATACTGGAGATCCAAATTTAAAACCGCAAATTGAAGATAGTTTTACTTTAGGTTATACTTTAAATTCAAAATATACTTTCGAGCTTTATTATAGAAACGAGAATGATCCTTCAATACAAATTACGTTTCAAGATAATGATTCTAAATTGTTAAAAAATATTGATACCAATATAGATAGAAGTATATCTTATGGATTGGATTTCACAACATTTACCCCCGTGATGTCTAACTGGGATGTTTATGCATATTCGTCATTGTTTTATTATGAAAATAGATTTACTGCTTTAGAAAGCAATAGCCAATTATATACTACCGATAAATGGTCTGTGTATTTGCAAATGGTAAATTATTTTTCTTTTTTAAAGGATAAAACATTAACCGCAGATGTAGTGTTAACTTATATTTCGCCATTAGTGAATGGACCTAGTGAAGTTAGTAATAGAACGGGACTAGATATAAGTTTTCGTAAAACGTTTTGGAATAATAGAGCGTCTTTAACTATGGGCGTTACAGATATTTTTAACACTCAAAATTTCACACAAACCACAAAGTATTTAAATCAGGATATATTATTAAATTCTAGAATTGAAAACAGAATGTTTACGTTTGGTTTTAATTATAAGTTTGGTAATTTCAGGTTACAAACAAATAAGAAAGATATAGAGTCTATTGAACGTGATAGACTAAATTAATTAGGCTAAAGTTTCATTCGATGATTGCTATTTTGTATTACTTCTTTAAGCTGGCTTAAAACTTATTACTATAAACTCAATTTTAAAGCTCCTCCTAAATATTTAGACAACTTCTTTCACCCTATGTTGAGATTTATTTTTGAGCACGTTAAAAGCTTTCATAAAAAAAGAATCCGCAAAACCAATTTGGCTTTGCGGATTCTTTTTTATATGATCTTCATGTATTTTTAAATACTATTTCCTGATAACACTAGGAAATCTTTCATAAAGCTTCAATAAAAGAAATACTGTTTACAGAGTAGTTAGTTCTTATTAGAAATATTCTTTTACTTTATGCCAAAAACTTGTTGGCGACACTTTAAATTCGTCCTCTAAATCTTGTAGGGACTTGTTTGCGTTATTTACCTTATTAAATATTTGTGCTCTTATTAGGTAAATGGAGGGAATGATTATAACCATAATCGGAATCAAATACACGAGTTGGTTTGAATCCACATAATTTAAATCATCATTTATTGTTGTGAATATTTGATAAATATACATCGAAATTGGCACTAACAATGTGTGGTACCACCAATGGCGACAAGTAAAAAACCAAATAAACAGTAAAAATAGGGGCATTGCTTTTCCCATTATGGTCCAAGCGACAGTAAGCATACTTCCGTAATATCTACTATCATATCTGAACAAAAAAGTATCCCAAGTTGGTGTATTTGGGACACTTTCATATAGGTAAAATAAATAGGGGCTAGCTGCAATTAACGTTGCGACTATACTTCCTATTATCAAACTTTGTTTATCCGTGCGTTGGAACTCTGATTGCACTTCTTTGAATTTTTGCAGTTTGTTGTTCATCTTGATTAATTGTGTTAGCTGCATAAGCTGTCAACAACATTCCTCCGAAAATCGCAACTGCGATTAAGTAATTTTTTGCTTTCATTCTGTAGGGGTTTTAAAATTTATAATTCAAATCTAAATAAAGACCGAGTTGTAAATCCTACTGAAATGTTAAAATTATGTTAAAAACATTGTTTTTAAAAATTCCCGCTGTGGGTTTCCCGTAAAACATTATTTTTTAGGAACTTTTTTGGTTGTTATAGCGTATTACTAGCTATAGTTGTTAGGGTTGATACTGTTTATTCTGCTATTAATTGACGTTTATTTTCCGATTGAATTGATAACTTTATAACGCATTCATCACCCGATAAAATTGGTTCTATAATATCAGGCCATTCAATAATTATCCAATTATCAGAATCCAAATAATCTTCTATACCAAAATTATAGGCTTCTTCTAAATCATTAATTCTATACAAATCAAAATGAAAAATTTTTTCTTCATTCAATTTATATTCATTTACAATAGAAAAGGTAGGACTACTAACATCGTCGTTACTACCTAAAGTTTTTACAATGGCCTTGATTAATGTTGTTTTACCAACACCCATGTCGCCGTAAAATAATAGGGTTCTACCAGATGTATAACTAATAAGTTGTTTTGCAACTTGTTCAACCTCGTCTATTGTATAAATTATATTCAATTCGAAAATTTTAACTTAACAATATTAAGGAATATAATTTAAAAACACCAAAAAATATGTTAAACTTATTAGTGTTTATCGCTGCTCGCACATATTTTTTTGTAAAACGTAGTATGATTCTTTCTAATCCGAATCAGTCTAGTCTTGGTTTTGATATAGGTATTTATGAAATGCCTTACATAATTATTCAAGCTTTATTATAATAGTTAACTGAGTGTTTTTATATTTTAATTTATGAACATAAAAAAAGTGCTCAAGATGTTTTAACATCTAGAGCACTTTTGAGGAATATTAATTGTAAAATTATAGTAAAACTATAATTAAAAATTTTTATCCGTGCGTCGGTACGCGAATCGCACTTCTTTGAATTTTAGCGGTTTGCTGCTCATCTTGTTCAATTGAATTCGCTGCATAAGCTGTAAATAACATTCCTCCGAAAATCGCCGCTGCGATTAAATAATTCTTTGTTTTCATTCTATAGGGATTTAAATAATTATATTCCAAATCTAAAGAAAGAGAGAGATGTAAATGATACTAAAATGTTAAAATTATGTTAAAAACGTGTTTTTTTTAAAAAATTGATACGGTTTTCCCGTAAAAAAACAGTTGTTAGGTGATTTTTCTTATAAAAAAATCGACTGCTAGCCATTCTCATTGAGTTTATAGTAGTTTGGAGAATTAGCTTCTTACACTTTTTTCACTCTGCATGGTGCTTCTAAATTTATATAAAGCCTTGACAAAATGGACTCTAAGTAGGCAAACGTATGTTTTTTATACTAAAAATAGCCATTTCAGTTTTATAATTTAAAAACTAAAATGGCTATGTATTTATAACATTCTTCTTGTTAAGGGGATGTAGGGTTTATTTTTTTGGATTAAATACCACAAATGGAATAATCATCTCCTCTAACGATACGCCACCATGTTGATATGTATTTCTAAAATAGCTTACATAATGGTTGTAGTTGTTTGGGTAAGCAAAAAACATATCAGTTTTCGCGAAAATAAACGAGCTACTCATGTTAATAGATGGTAAATGGATTTCTTTAGGATCTTTTGCCTCAAAAACATCTTTGTTTTCGTAAGTTAAACTTCGTCCTGTTTTATAACGCAGGTTTAAACTAGTATCGCGATCGCCAATAACCTTAGATGGGTTTTTTACATTTATAGTGCCATGATCGGTGGTTAAAATAAGCTTAAAGCCCATTTGTTGCGCTTGCTGAATCATTTCGAGTAAAGGTGAGTTTTTAAACCAACTATGCGTTAAGGAGCGATAAGCTTTATCATTAGAGGCTAGTTCTTTTACAACTTCCATTTCCGTTTTAGAGTGTGAAAGCATATCTACGAAATTGTAAACCACTACCGTTAAATCGTTCTTTTTTAAACTTTTAAAATTATCAACTAATTTTTTTCCCGATTTTAAGTTGGTTATTTTGTAATACTCATGCTCTAAATTACTAAGGCCTAAGCGTTTTAATTGAGTTTCTAAAAATTCCGCTTCAAATAAATTTTTACCACCTTCATCTGTATCGTTTTTCCAATATTCAGGAAAAAGCTTTTCCATATCGCTTGGCATTAAGCCAGAAAAAATAGCATTTCGCGCATATTGTGTAGCAGTAGGTAATATGCTGAAAAAGGCATCTTCCTTTTCTTTTTTATAATAGTTGTTAATTATTGGTTCGAAAACTTTCCATTGATCGTAGCGTAAATTATCAATTACAACCAATAAAGTTGGTTGCTCTTTACTAATTTCAGGAGCAATTTTTTCTTTAAATAGCGTATGCGACATAATGGGCGCATCAGTATTAGGTTCAAACCAATCCGCATAATTCTTATCTATAAATTTTCCAAAGTGAGCATTGGCTTCGTTTTTTTGAGATTCCAAAATTTCGAACATGCCAACATCTTCAATGTCTTCTAACTGAATTTCCCAATACACTAGTTTTTGATAAAGTGCAACCCATTCTTCGTAACTATTTACCATGGATAAATCCATAGCAATTTTTCTAAATTCTTGTTGGTAATTAGAAGTCGTTTTCTCCGAGACTAATCGGGAGTGATCTAAATTCTTTTTTAAACTCAGTAGAATTTGATTGGGGTTCACAGGTTTTATTAAGTAATCTGCTATTTTGTTACCAATAGCTTCTTCCATAATGTATTCCTCCTCACTTTTAGTAATCATTACTACCGGAAGGCTATCGCGTTTCTCTTTAATTTCGTGTAACGTTTCTAAGCCGCTTAAACCTGGCATGTTTTCATCTAAAAATACAATATCAAAATTTTCATCATCTAAAATATCAATAGCTTCCGATCCACTATTACATTTAGTAACCTGGTAGTTTTTCTTTTCTAAAAATAAAATATGTGGTTTTAGTAAATCAATTTCATCATCTACCCAAAGTATTTTTATTGTATTCATTTGTATGTTTTTGTAACGGTTTGTAAAGTTTAAAATATTAAGATATCATTGATATTCACGAGCGCTAAAATTTTAGTGTGGCTCATATCATATACCTATATTTGTAAATAATAATTGTAAAAACTTAAAGTTTGAACAAACTAAAGATATTAAACGACCCAATTTACGGATTTATTACTATTCCAAATTCGCTAATATTCGATTTAATTCAACATAAATACTTTCAGCGCTTGCGTAGAATTACGCAAATGGGTTTGTCATATATGGTATATCCGGGCGCACACCATACCAGATTTCATCATGCTATTGGTTGCGTGCATTTAATGCAACAAGCGGTTAATGTACTTCGTTTTAAAGGGGTTAGCATTTCAGAAGATGAAGAAAACGCGCTTTATATAGCTATTTTATTGCACGATATTGGGCATGGTCCGTTCTCACATGCCATGGAGCATAGTATTGTAAATAACGTGTCTCACGAGGAAATTTCAATGCTTTTTATGGAGCGTTTAAATGAAGAATTTAACGGAAGTTTAACGCTGGCCATTGAAATATTCAAGGGGAATTATCATCGTGAGTTCATGTATCAGCTAATTTCTGGTCAGTTTGATATGGATCGTGCCGATTATTTAAAACGGGATAGTTTTTATACCGGTGTAGCCGAAGGAAACATTAATAGCGAACGTTTAATAACCATGTTAAACGCGGTTAATGATAAACTTGTTGTTGAAGAAAAAGGGATTTACAGCGTAGAAAAGTTTATAATTGCACGCCGTTTAATGTATTGGCAAGTGTATTTGCATAAAACAGGTATTGTGGCCGAGCAACTTTTAATACGTGTTTTAAAACGCGCCAAAGAGTTAACATTAAAAGGAGTAGAGCTAGAAGCGAGCAAACCATTGCAGTATTTTCTGAAAAATGAAATTTCTATTGATGATTTTAATGATGAAGTGTTAAACGTGTTTTCTCAATTGGATGATTACGATATTATTTCAGCAATGAAGGCTTGGCAATTTAATGACGATTTTGTTTTAAGAAATATATGCGAAATGATTATTAATAGGAATCTTTTAAAAATCAAGTTAAAGAATAAACCTGTTAAGAAAACAACGTTAGAAAAACAGATTAAACTCTTTGTAAATAAGCATAATATAACTAGAGAAGAGGCTGACTACTTTGTGTTTACAGGAAGTATTTCTAACCAAGCATATCAGTTAGAAACGCAAGGAATTAACATCTTGCATAAGTCTGGGAAAATAGAAGATATTGTAAAAGCATCCGACCAGCTTAATTTAAAAGCACTATCAAAACGGGTTACCAAATATTATATATGTTACCCTAAGGTTAAAGTTTAACACATTTTTCCTATTTTTGCCAAAAATTAAACAAAACAATAAATCTTTAGTGTGAAGTTTACTGCACAACAAATAGCGGGTATTTTAGAGGGAGAAGTTGTCGGGAACCCGAAAGCTGAAGTCTCTAAACTATCAAAAATAGAAGAAGGGTTTGAAGGTTCTTTAACCTTTTTAGCCAATCCTAAATACACCGCACATATATATAAAACACAAGCGTCTATTACTATTGTAAATAAAACGTTTGAACCAGATAACGATCTAAAAACCACACTTATTAAAGTAGACGATGCTTATATGGCATTTTCTAAAATACTAGAATATTACAATTCGGTAAAACTTAATAAAGTAGGTGTAGAGCAGCCTTCTTTTATCTCGGAATCTGCTAAGTACGGTGAAAACTTATACATAGGAGCTTTTAGTTATATTGCCGATAATGTGGTAATTGGAAATAATGTAAAAATTTTCCCTAATAGTTATATAGGTGATAATGTAACGTTAGGTGACAATACTATTATATTCTCAGGAGCCAAAATATATTCAGAAACTATTATAGGTAAAAACTGTGTTATTAATTCTGGAGCTATTATTGGTGCCGACGGATTTGGATTTGCTCCAAATGAGAATGGCGGATACAATAAGGTTCCACAAATAGGGAATGTAATTCTAGAAGATTTTGTTGATGTTGGCGCAGGTACAACTATTGATAGAGCAACATTAGGCTCAACCATAGTAAGAGAAGGTGTTAAATTGGATAATCAAATTCAAATTGCACATAATGTAGAAATTGGTAAAAACACTGTAATTGCCGCACAAACCGGTATTGCTGGCTCAACACATATTGGCGAACATTGCCAAATTGGTGGGCAAGTTGGTATTGCAGGCCATATTACTATTGGTAACAATGTGAAAATACAAGCACAGTCTGGTATTGCTAGACATGTAAAAGATAATGAAATTCTCCAAGGCTCACCAGCTTTGGCTATTAGCGATTATAATAAGTCGTATGTTCACTTTAAAAATCTTCCTAAGATTGTTAAAAATATAAATGATTTAGAAAAAATAAATGGGAATAGTTAACACTGAGATCAAACAAAAAACCATTCTAAAAGACGTTACTTTAACAGGAGTTGGTTTACACACAGGTAAAAATGTAACCTTAACTTTTAAACCAGCTGCAGCTAATACTGGGTTGTGTTTTAAACGTGTAGATTTAGAAGGCGCACCTGTAATAGAGGCCGATGCCAACTATGTAACCAGTACACAACGTGGTACATGTTTAGAGAAAAACGGAGTGTCAATTCAAACATCAGAGCATGTTTTAGCTGCTTTTGTTGGGTTAGATGTCGATAATGCTTTAATTGAATTAAATGCAGCCGAGCCTCCAATTATGGATGGATCGTCTAAGTTCTTTGTGGAAGCTATTGAAAAAGCCGAAATTGTAGAGCTAGATGCTTTTAGAGAAGAGTATGAGGTAACAGATATTATTTCATATACAGATGAAGAGTCTGGTAGTGAGATTTTGGTAATGCCTGCTAAAGAGTATCAAATTACTACTATGGTAGATTTTGGTACTAAGGTTTTAGGAACTCAAAATGCAACTTTAAATCAAATTTCAGATTTTAAAGAAGATATTTCTAACTCAAGAACATTTAGTTTTCTTCATGAAATAGAAATGCTTTTAGAGCATGGCTTAATTAAAGGTGGCGATTTAAACAATGCTATTGTTTATGTTGATAAAGCCTTATCTCCAGAAACTATGGAGAAGTTAAGAATAGCTTTTAAGAAAGATAATATTGCCGTTAAACCAAACGGTATTTTAGATAATTTAACATTGCATCACCCAAATGAGGCGGCTCGCCATAAACTATTAGATGTTTTAGGAGATTTAGCTTTAGTTGGTACACGCATTCGCGGAAAAGTGATCGCTAACAAACCTGGGCATTATATTAATACGCAGTTTGCTAAAAAATTGTCTAAGCTTATTAAAATTGAACGTAGAAACAATGTTCCTAAAATAGATTTGAATCAAACACCTTTAATGGATGTTAATCAAATTATGGATATGTTGCCTCACCGTCAGCCATTTTTATTAATCGATAAGGTTTTTGAACTGTCTGATAGTCATGTAATCGCTCAGAAAAATGTTACCATGAACGAAGAGTTCTTTAAAGGTCATTTTCCTGGCGCTCCAGTTATGCCAGGTGTTTTAATAGTAGAAGCTATGGCACAAACGGGCGGTATTTTAGTTTTAAATACAGTTCCTGATCCAGAAAATTATTTAACATTTTTCATGAAAATGGATAAAGTTAAGTTTAAACAAAAAGTTGTTCCTGGCGATACATTAATTTTTAAATGTTCGTTAATTACACCAATACGTCGAGGTATTTGTCATATGCAAGGTTATGCTTATTCTAACGGTAAGCTTTGTGCAGAAGCAGAATTAATGGCTCAAATATCAAAAGTAAAATAAGTAGGTCTAAGTGGGTAATTCCTGCTTTAACTTATTAAGACTAAACTAAAAACTTACAAATGAATCAACCATTGGCATATGTGCATCCAGGTGCAAAAATTGCAAAAAACGTGGTCATAGAGCCTTTTACTACCATACATAACAATGTTATTATTGGTGAAGGCACATGGATAGGTAGTAACGTAACCATTATGGAAGGTGCACGTATTGGAAAGAATTGTAATATTTTTCCAGGATCTGTAATTTCTGCAGTTCCGCAAGATTTAAAATATAACGACGAAGATACCACTGTTGAAATTGGCGACAATGTCACTATTCGTGAGTGTGTAACCATAAATAGAGGTACTACCGATAGAATGAAAACAGTTATTGGTAATAATTGTTTAATTATGGCATATTGCCACGTTGCCCACGATTGTATTGTTGGAAATAATTGTATTTTTTCTAATAATAGTACGCTTGCTGGCCATATCACTATTGGTGATTATGTGGTTTTAGCAGGTATGACGGCTGTACACCAATTTGTATCTATTGGTAATCATGCCTTTGTAACTGGCGGATCTTTAGTTAGAAAAGATGTACCTCCTTTTGTAAAAGCAGCAAGAGAGCCACTTTCTTATGTGGGTATTAATTCTGTTGGATTAAGACGAAGAGGTTATATCACCGAAAAAATTAGAGAAATTCAAGATATCTATAGAATTTTATATCAGAAGAATTATAACAATACGCAAGCTGCTGAAATTATTGAGGCAGAAATGGAAGCAACTCCAGAACGTGATGAAATTCTTCAGTTTATCAAAAATTCTCATAGAGGTATCATGAAGGGATACTTCAAAGCAAATTAAAACGATTACTTAATCTTTCAAAAAAGAGATTAAAACAAATATTAAATTTCAAAATTAAATTATGGTAACTACAAGTGATATTAGAAACGGTTTATGTCTTAGATACAATAATGATATATATAAAATTGTAGAATTTTTACATGTAAAACCAGGAAAAGGTCCAGCATTTGTAAGAACTAAAATGAAAAGTGTAACAAGCGGAAAGGTTATAGATAACACATTTTCTGCAGGTCATAAATTAGAAGATGTTCGTGTTGAAACTCATAAATTTCAATATTTATATAATGATGGTGAGTTTTACCATTTCATGAATGAAGCAGATTATACTCAAATTCGTTTATTAGAAGCAGCTTTAGATAACCCTGGTTTAATGAAAGAAGGCGAAGTTGTAACCGTATTAATTAACACTGAAGATAACTCACCACTTTCTGTAGATTTACCAGCAAGTGTTGTTTTAGAAATTACAGCAACGGAACCTGGTGTTAAAGGTAATACGGCAACTAATGCTACAAAACCTGCAACCGTAGAAACTGGAGCAACTGTAAATGTACCTTTATTTATTAATGAAGGTGATAAAATTAAAGTTGAAACAGCAAAAGGAACTTACAAAGAACGTGTAAAAGAGTAAAACAATTCTTTGTAATAGCTGTCTAAACCTATGAAATTTCCAAAACAACATACTTTAAAACAAATTGCAGATCTTATTGGTTGTGACTTTGTTGGGGATTTAAATTTTCCTGTTCTAGGCATGAATGAAATTCATGTTGTAGAAGCAGGTGATATTGTTTTTGTAGATCATCCAAAATATTACGATAAAGCTTTAAACTCAGCAGCAACTATTATTTTAATTAATAAGAAGGTAGATTGTCCAGAAGGGAAAGCGTTATTAGTAAGTGACGATCCGTTTAGAGATTTCAATACTTTAACCAATCACTTTAAGCCTTTTCAGTCGGCTAACAGTGCTATTTCAGGGTCCGCTAAAATTGGAGAAAACACAGTAATTCAACCAAATTGTTTTATTGGGCATAATGTTGAAATAGGCGAAAATTGCGTAATTCATGCCAATGTTAGTATATATGATGATACCGTAATTGGGGATCATGTTACCATTCATTCAGGAACTGTTTTAGGTGCAAATGCATTCTATTATAAAAAACGTCCTGATGGTTATGATAGATTAAAATCGGGCGGACGTGTGGTTATTGAAGACCATGTTGATATCGGAGCTGCATGTACTATAGATAGAGGTGTGACAGCCGATACACGTATTGGTTACGGATCTAAATTAGATAATCAAATTCAAATTGGGCATGATACCGTTTTAGGGAAAAAATGCCTTATTGCATCACAAGCAGGTATTGCGGGTTGTGTGGTTGTTGAAGATGAAGTTGTAATTTGGGGACAAGCAGGTGTAAAAAGCGGAATTACTATTGCAAAAGGTACTGAGCTTTTTGCGCAATCTGGCTTAGGACATTCAACCGATGCGAACAAAGCATATTTTGGTTCACCTGCGGGTGAAGCTAGAGAAAAATTTAAGGAATTAGCCTATATTAGAAAGATTCCAGAAATATTAAAATCAATAAAAAAATAACAAAAAGTAATTCGGTTTTTACTTTAAAAATAGAATTCAAAAAATTACTTTTGTTAAGTAAATAAAATAACGATAAAAAATCTTCTATGAGCGTTTTAGTAAACAAAGATTCAAAAATAATAGTTCAAGGTTTTACAGGTAGTGAAGGTACTTTTCACGCCAGCCAAATGATTGAATACGGAACCAACGTTGTTGGTGGTGTTACACCAGGAAAAGGTGGTCAAACACATTTAGACAGACCTGTTTTCAATACTGTATTAGAGGCAGTAGAGCAAGTAGGAGCAGATACTACCATTATTTTCGTACCGCCAGCTTTTGCTGCCGATGCCATTATGGAAGCTGCCGATGCTGGAATAAAAGTTATTATTACAATCACTGAAGGTATTCCTGTTGCTGATATGATTACAGCATCTACTTATATAAAAGGTAAAGATTGCCGTTTAATCGGCCCAAACTGTCCAGGTGTTATTACGCCAGGTGAAGCTAAAGTTGGTATTATGCCAGGTTTCGTTTTCAAAAAAGGTACAGTAGGTATTGTTTCTAAATCAGGAACTTTAACGTATGAGGCTGCTGACCAAGTTGTAAAACAAGGTTTAGGTATAACTACAGCTATTGGTATTGGAGGAGATCCAATTATTGGAACATCTACTAAAGAAGCTGTTGAATTATTAATCAACGATCCAGAAACTGAAGCTGTTGTGATGATAGGTGAAATTGGAGGTCAATTAGAAGCTGATGCTGCTAATTGGTATAAAGCTAGTGGAAGTAAAAAACCAGTTGTTGGTTTTATCGCTGGTGAAACTGCACCTGCAGGTCGTACAATGGGACACGCTGGAGCTATTGTTGGTGGTAGTGATGATACTGCACAAGCTAAAAAGAAAATTATGAAAGCATGTGGAATTCACGTTGTTGATTCTCCTGCTGAAATTGGAAAGAAAATTGCAGAAGTTTTAGGTAAATAATTACTGAAACTCAAATATAATTCATTTGAAAAAACGTTAACTTATTTAAGTTAACGTTTTTTTTATGCTTAATTTTAAGCACACAATCTAAAAACTTCAATCTATGACTCAAATTAAAACACTTTTTGTGTTAGCAATTTTAGCTATTTGCTTTAGTTGTAAAACAGATCAAAACTCAGAAGTTGCTGCTGCTACAACAGCGCATACAGATGCTAATGGGTTTTCTTATGAAATTACCGAAAATGACCCAACCGGTTTAAGACTTTACACCTTAGAAAACGGATTAAAAGTTTATCTAAGTAAAAATACCGATGAACCTAAAATCCAGACTTATATTGCTGTTCGTGCTGGTTCTAATTACGATCCTAAGCAATCTACCGGTTTAGCTCATTACCTGGAACACATGGTGTTTAAGGGTACGGACAAAATAGGTACGCTAGATTGGGAGAAGGAAAAAGTATATTTAGATTCTATTTCTAATTTATATGAAGCGCATCGCGCAGAAACGAATCTTGATAAGAAAGAAGAACTATACAGAAAGATAGATGAAGTTTCTCTAGAAGCATCTAACTATAGTGTTGCAAATGAGTATGATAAAATGATTAGTTCTTTAGGAGCGACAGGAACTAATGCACATACTTGGTTTGAAGAAACGGTTTATAAAAATAAAATTCCTGCTAATGAATTGGATAAATGGTTAACTGTAGAAAGTGAGCGTTTTAGTATGCTGGTTTTACGTTTGTTTCATACAGAATTAGAAGCTGTTTTTGAAGAATTCAATAGAACTCAAGATAGTGATTTCAGAAAAGGATATTATGCTATGTTGAAAGGCTTATTTCCTAATCATCCTTATGGTCAACAAACCACAATTGGTAATGCCGAGCATTTAAAAAACCCATCTTTAGTAGATATTCATAATTACTTCAACACGTATTATGTGCCTAATAATATGGCTATGGTTTTAGTTGGCGATTTAGATTTTGATGCTACCATAGCAAAAGTTAATAAAGCTTTTGGTGCATTTGAAAATAAAGAAGTTACTCACCCAGTTTTACCAAAAGAAGACGCACTTACATCTCCGGTAATCAAAGAAGTTTTTGGCCCAACAGCTGAAAATGTATCTATAGCGTTTAGAGCTAATGGCATTGGGAGTGAAGATCAAAAATTTGTAACCTTAGCAGATATGATTTTGGCTAATGGAAACGCAGGTTTAATAGATTTAAATTTAAACCAGAAGCAGGTTGTACAAAATGCTAGTTGTTCTCCAACATTTTTAAATGATTATGGTTACCACCAATTTACAGGGACGCCAAAAGAAGGACAGTCTTTGGATGATGTTAAAGCTCTTTTATTAGAACAAATTGAAAAATTAAAGAAAGGCGAGTTTGATGATTGGATGATTGATGCTGTGGTAAACGACTTAAAACTGAGTCAAACCAAACAATACGAAAACAGTACAGCTTTGGCTTCTGCATATTATAACGCCTTTATTCATCATGAAGATTGGGCTAGTAAAGTGAAGTTTTTAAACGATTTAAAAAAGGTAACGAAACAAGAATTGGTAGATTTTGCCAACAAATTTTACCAAAACAATTATGTGGTTACCTACAAACGTCAAGGTGAAGATTCTAATATTGTTAAGGTTCAAAACCCAGGTATTACCCCGGTTCATTTAAATAGAGATAAAAGTTCTGAGTTTTTAACCGCTTTCAATAGTATGGAGTCTGAGGATTTAAAACCCAAATTTATAGATTACAAAACGGCTATTAAAACTACAGAAACCACTAACGGGATTGGGGTATCTTACATTGAAAATGAATTGAATGATTTATTCGATTTAAATATCATTTTCGATATGGGTGGCGATAACGATAAAAAACTAAAGCTAGCGGCTAATTACATGGATTACTTGGGAACGGCTAAGTATAGCAACGAGGAGCTAAAAAAGGAGTTTTACAAGCTTGGAGTAAGTTATTATGTTTTTGCTGGAGATGATAAAACTTATGTAAGTCTCAACGGTTTAAAAGAAAATTTACCAAAAGGGTTAGAACTTTTAGAACACTTATGGAATAACGCGGTTCCAGATCAGGATGCATATAAAAAATACGTAGAATCTATTATAAAAGAACGTCAAGATAGTAAAGGACAAAAAGGAAGTATTCTTTGGAACGGTTTAATGAGTTATGGTAAATATGGCGAAAAATCTCGTTTAAGAAATATTTATAAAACTGATGAGTTAAACGCTATTGACCCTAAAGAATTGGTTGATATTGTTAAGGATATGAAAAACTACAATCAACGTGTTTTTTATTATGGAAAAGATGTTGATGCAGTTGTAGCGGCTCTTAATTCAAGTCATACCATTCCTGAAGATTTAAAAGAGTATCCAGAAGCTTTAGTTTATGAAGAACAAGAAACAGGTGGAAATGTTTACTTTGTAGATTTCGACATGGTACAGTCGGAAATGTTATTTTTAGCAAAAGGAGAACCTTTTAAAGCAGAAAATATTGCAGCTTCAACGTTATTCAATACTTATTTTGGTAGCGGATTATCGTCCATAGTATTTCAAGAAATACGCGAATCTAAATCTTTAGCATACTCTGCTTTTTCTAGTTACCAAATGGCTGATGAAAAAGAAAATGCGAATTACGTTATGGCATATATGGGTACGCAGGCTAACAAAATGCCACAGGCTGTAAGTGCCATGATGGATTTAATGACTAATATGCCTGAAGCTGAGAAACAGTTTAATGCAGCTAAAGAGGCAACTCTAAAGAAAATAGCAGCACAGCGTATTACTAAATCTAATATTTTCTGGAATTATGAAAGTTTGAAAAAACGTGGTATTGAGAATGATAACCGAGAGGAAATGTATAATACCATAAAAGATATGACTATTGAAGATTTACGCGACTTTTTTAATAGTAATATAAAAGGTGAAAACTATAATGTAATGGTTATAGGAAATAAAAAAGACATCGATTTTAAAGCTTTAAAAGAGCTTGGTAAAGTCCAAGAAATGGATGTAGATTATCTGTTTAATTATGAAAAGACAGAAAAATTAAAAATGTAAACAAATAGCCGATAAGTTTTTTAACCTATCGGCTTTTTTTATGTGCAGTTATAATAGGAATTCTTATATTTGATTTTGGTTAAAGGTTAACAATAATCATTGACAGAGTTAGAAATCAACTAAAAATTTATAATCCATTTTAGAAGCAAATAAGCGGTTAAAACCTGTTTATTTAGAGTCTTAAAAAAATGGCAAGTAAAAATAATAAGTAAATACATGAAATTATTAGAAGGAAAAACGGCCATAATTACTGGTGCAAGTAGAGGTATTGGGAAAGGTATAGCCGAAGTTTTTGCACAACAAGGTGCAAATGTAGCGTTTACATACAGTTCGTCTGTAGAAGCAGCTAATGCATTAGAAAAAGATTTAATTGCACTTGGTGTAAAAGCTAAAGGTTACCAAAGTAATGCTGCAAATTTTGACGATGCTCAAAAATTAGCGGCAGATGTAGTTGCTGAGTTTGGAAGTATTGATATTCTTGTAAACAATGCAGGTATCACTAAAGATAATTTATTAATGCGTATTAGTGAAGATGATTTTGACACTGTAATTGAGGTGAACTTAAAATCGGTTTTCAACATGACGAAAGCGGTACAACGTACCATGTTAAAACAACGTAAAGGCTCTATCATTAACATGAGTTCTGTTGTTGGAGTTAAAGGTAACGCTGGGCAGACCAATTATGCGGCATCAAAAGCTGGTATTATTGGTTTTTCTAAATCTGTAGCTTTAGAGTTAGGTTCAAGAAACATTAGAAGTAACGTAGTTGCTCCAGGTTTTATTGAAACTGAAATGACAGCTAAATTAGATGAAGAAGTCGTGAAAGGATGGAGAGCAGGTATTCCATTAAAACGTGGAGGAACTCCAGAAGATATCGCAAATGTTTGTGTGTTTTTAGCGAGTGATATGTCTGCTTATATTACAGGGCAAACATTAAATGTTGATGGCGGAATGCTAACTTAAAATAATTTTCCATTTTCTCGCAAGAGGGAATTTCATCAAAACACATCAAAAATTTTAATGAGTTCAGAAACTCTATTATACATTATACTCGCTGGAATAGTAGCGCTTTCATTAGCTCTGTTTCAGTATATCAATAAAAGGAAAAGCATGTCTAAATTGAACATGCTTTTCGCTTTTTTGCGATTTATTAGTATATTTTCAATTCTTATTTTATTAATAAATCCAAAATTCAACCAAACTACGTTTACTACAGAAAAGCCAAACTTGGTTATCGCTGTAGATAATTCGAATTCTATAAAACATCTTAATCAAAGTGAAAAGGTTAAAACTTTAGTTGAAACAATTTCTGAAAATTCAGAATTAAAAAACAAATTTAATCTTTCCTTTTACACTTTTGGAGAAACCTTTAAAGCTTCCGATTCTCTTACTTTTACAGAAAAGCAATCGAACATCAATGAAGCCTTTACTCAGTTGTCGCAAATTTATAAAACAAGTAATGCACCAACAGTTTTAATTTCCGATGGAAATCAAACATTAGGGAACGATTATGAGTTTGCGAGCAATACTTATAAGCAGCCTGTTTACTCAATAATATTAGGTGATACTATTACGTATGTCGATTTAAAAATCCAGCAGTTAAACGTTAATAAGTATGCTTATTTAAAAAATAAATTTCCGGGAGAAGCCATTGTGGTTTACAGCGGAAACTCTAATGTAACTTCTAAGTTTGTTGTAAAGCAAGGTAATATTACCGTGTTTTCTCAAAACGTGTCTTTTTCAAAAAACAATAATTCAGCACTTCTTAATTTTAATTTACCAGCTTCTCAAGTAGGGGTTAGTGCTTATAAAGCATATTTAGTTCCAATAGAAAACGAAAAAAATAAGGTTAATAATTACAAGAATTTCGCTGTAGAAGTTATCGATCAAAAAAACAATATTGCTGTAGTTTCTACGTTTTCGCATCCAGATTTGGGGAGTCTTAAAAAAAGTATAGAAAGTAATGAGCGTAGTACAGTTTCGTTTTTTGAGCCAAATGAATTTGTTTCAAAAATAAATGACTTTCAATTAGTTATATTGTATCAGCCGAACAATAAGTTTAAAGAGCTGATTACTAAGTTGAATGCTGAAAACAAGAATAAATTTATAATAGAAGGAAGTAATACTGATTTAGATTTTCTGAATAAAAACAATACAACTTACGATCATGAAATAACAGGTCAAACAGAAAATTATCAGGCTCAATTAAATTTAAATTACACGTCTTTTTTAGTAGATGATATTAATTTTGAATCGTTTCCGCCATTAAAATCAAATTATGGATCGATTGTTTTTACGGTGCCGTTTGAAACTATTTTATATAAAAATGTTAATGGTATTTCAACTCAAGAACCGTTATTTGTAACGTTGGAAACAGGAGGAAGGCGAGAAGCTATTCTCTTTGGTGAGAATATCTGGAAATGGCGTTCGCAGAGTTTTTTAAATTCAAAATCGTTTAATGAATTTGATGATTTCCTTGGGAAGATTATTCAATATTTAGCTTCAAATAAAAAGAGAAATCGTTTAAATGTTGATTATGAATCTTTTTATAATGGAAGTGGAAATATTGTTATTAAAGCTGAGTTTTTTGACAAGAATTTTATTTTCGATACGCGCGAAAGTCTTCAGATAAAGCTAATTGATAAGCTTTCAAAAGAAGAAAAAACGTTTCCTTTTATTCTTAAAAATAATAACTATCAAGTAGATTTAAGTAGTTTACCGCCTTCAGAATATAGTTTTACTGTTCGTACGTCAAAAGAAAACCTATCGAAATCTGGTAGTTTTCAAATTCTAGAATACAATGTGGAGCAGCAATTTTTAAATGCAAATTCTAAAAAATTAAAACAATTGGCTGTAAATAGTAATGGTGAGAGTTATTTCATTGATAACCATAAAGGTTTAATTACAGATTTATTAAGTGATGATCGCTATCAGCCTATTCAAAAAAGCCATAACACGAGTCGTCCGTTAATAGATTGGAAGTACTTATTGGCTATTATTGCATTGGCGCTTTCTGCAGAGTGGTTTTTACGTAAATATAAAGGTCTCATTTAATTGAAAAAAAAGGAGTAAACCTTCATTTTAATTGAAGTTTCACTCCTTTTTTTATATTAAAACTTTGAGATGTATTATCCTCGTATTGATAATAATGGAATATCTAATCCAGAAGACATAATACGTGTTTTACTTTTATGAATTAACGAAGACCAGAAGCCGTACTCGTAAGGCACCATAATTAGGATATCGGGTTTGTATTCTAGCATTTCGTTTCTTATTTCGTCTATAACAGCTTCAGATTGCACGTTTTTGTAATAATATGAGACTTCTTCTAATGGTTTTAAAATTTCAACGTTGCTTTCTAATTCTGATATTTTATTATTTACATGAAACACTCTCAGTTCGGCATCAAACTTTTTAGTAGTCTTCTTAATTTCTTTTAAGATATTAGATGTTAATCCTTTATCCAAATCACAAGCGAATAATATTTTATCGATACTTGTAAATTTCGCTTTTATTGGCACAGCCAAAATAGGAATTTGAATTTTATTAATTGCTTCAGAGGTTGTACTGCCTAATAAATCGCCTTCTATGGTTTTTGTATGCATACCCATAATAATCATATCGGCATGATGTTCTTCAATAGAGCGCTGCAGTTGTTTAAAGTATTCTCCCATGGCGAAATCCACCTTAATTTCAATACCGTAAGTTTCAGAAAGTTTTTTAGCACGGTTTTCAATTTTGGTTTTTGCGTAATCTATAGATTGTAATATGTTTTTGTAAGGCAATCTAGATTGCACAACATGTATAGATAAAATATGTAAATGAAAAAGCACCAGTTTAGCTTTAACTTTTTTAGCGGTTTGTATGGCGTATAAGGTTGCATTTTGTGCTTCTTCCGAGAAATCGGATGATATGATAATTGTTTTCATAACATTATAGTTTTAGGGTGTAAAATCTAGATTAAAATTAAGAATTTTAGAAGGAATTAGCTATAGTTTTAACACTTGATTTGTGGTGTCTATAATTGGTTTTTAATTCGTTAAACCTGTTTAAATACCTTATCTTTGAGAACTAAATAAAAAATTAAATATGGAAAAATTACCAAAAATTGCATTTCCCTTTATTATTGGAATAATTGTACTAATTATAGTTGTATCAAAATCTTTAGTAACCATTGGTCCTGGTGAAGGTGGTGTTTTATTTGAGCCTTTAGGAGGTGGTGTTAATACGGAACATACTTATGGTGAAGGTTTCCATATTGTAGCACCATGGAACGATATGATTGTTCAAAAGGTACGCCAGCAATCTATTTCAGAAAACATGAATGTACTTTCTGTAAATGGTTTAGATATTACTGTAAGCGGAACAATTTGGTTTCAGCCAGAGTTTAAAAACTTAGGTAATTTAATACAAACAAAAGGTGAAGATTATATTCGTGAGCTTTTAAACCCAGCGATTAATGCGGCAGCAAAAAGTGTTGTAGGGCGTTATACGCCAGAGCAATTATATTCTAGTAAAAGGGATATTATTGAATTAGAGATTTTGGAAGAAGTAAGAAACGAGTTAGATGGTCAGTTTGTAAATGTAAAACGTGTGCTTGTAGAAAACGTAAAACTACCAACTACTATTAAAGATGCTATTGAGCGCAAGCTTAAACAAGAGCAAGAATCTTTAGAATACGAGTTTAGATTAGTTACCGCGAAAAAAGAAGCAGAAAAAGTAATTATTGAAGCGCAAGGTAAGGCTGATGCAAATAGAATTTTAAGTGCATCGCTTACAGATAAAATACTTCAGGATAAAGGTATTGAAGCTACAGTAAAATTATCAGAATCTCCAAACAGTAAAACTATTATTATTGGTTCTGGTGATAGTGGATTACCTATTATTTTAGGAAATCAATAATTAAAATGAGCAGTATGGATTAAACAACTCAGTATTTTAAACCTTATTTTGAAGATTAATTAATCTTTTTTAAATAAAACTAAGGAAAGTATAAATGTTGAAAATTTAATTCTGAATAATTTGGCGTTTTAAACATATATTTTGCATATTTGTAACGTTATAAAAACAAAAGACATGACTTTTATTCAAATCCATCATCATTTTCAAATTTGCTCTCAGGCGAAGTGAAAATGTATTGAATAAAATCAACATATATTTAAACCCGTTTGAGCCAATCAAGCGGGTTTATTTTTTTAAAACCAACGAGATTGTTTCAAACTCATAAACCAAATAAAATGAGTAACTTAAGAATTGCAGTACAAAAATCAGGACGTTTAAACGAAGACTCAATGGCGCTTCTAAAAGATATCGGTATTTCTATCGATAACGGTAAAGACCAATTGAAAGCTTCGGCTAAAGGGTTTCCTGTAGAAGTGTTTTATTTAAGAAATGGAGACATTCCTCAATATTTAAAAGATGGTGTTGTAGATGCCGCTATTATCGGAGAGAATGTTTTAATTGAAAAAGGAGAAGGTATCAATGTGGTTGAAAAATTAGGTTTTTCTTCATGCCGCGTTTGTATTGCTGTGCCAAAAGACGCCGATTACAATGGTGTTAAAGATTTAGATGGTACGCGTATTGCAACATCTTACCCAAATACAGTACAACAGTATTTAAAGAAAAATGGTATTACAGCAAACCTTCATATTATTAATGGTTCTGTAGAAATTGCACCAAATATTGGTTTAGCCGATGCTATTTGCGATATTGTTTCTAGTGGAAGTACACTGTTTAAAAACAATTTAAAAGAAGTTGAAACGATTTTAACTTCGGAAGCAGTACTTGCGGTTTCGCCAGTTTTAAGTGAAGAAAAGCAAGCTATTTTAGATACCATTCAATTTAGAATTCAATCGGTTTTAAAAGGAAGAAACTCTAAGTATGTGCTTTTAAATGCACCAAACGATAAATTAGACGCTATTATTTCATTACTACCAGGAATGAAAAGTCCAACGGTATTGCCATTAGCGCAAGAAGGATGGAGTTCTGTACACTCGGTAATCCCGAAAAACGATTTCTGGAATATTATTGAAGGCCTAAAAGCAAATGGCGCACAAGGTATTTTAGTTTGTCCAATTGAAAAAATGGTGCTTTAATTAATTTGTTTTTCTATTTCCGTTAAAACGGAAATCTCAAAATGTAAGAGTATGCAAATAATAAACAATCCAAATAAAAGCGATTGGTCGGAAATTTTAAAACGTCCAACCCAAACGGTTAACGATATTGAAGGCACAGTAACTAGCGTGTTTAAAGACGTTGTAAATCGTGGTGATGCAGCAATTAAAGAATACACCGCTCGTTTTGATGGTGTAGACTTAGAATCGAATATTGTATCTACCGAAGAGATTGAAGCGGCTGTAAAAACAGTTGCAGAACCACTTAAAAATGCCATTAAAAAAGCAAAACAAAATATTGAAGTTTTTCATAGGGCACAGCAAACATCGAAAGTTGAAGTAGAAACAACAAACGGTGTATCGTGCTGGCAAGAAAAAAGACCTATTGAAAAAGTAGGTTTGTATATTCCTGGCGGAACAGCGCCTTTATTCTCAACGGTTTTAATGTTGGCAGTTCCAGCACAAATTGCAGGTTGTAAAGAGATTGTTTTATGTTCTCCTCCAAATAAAAAAGGGGAGTTGGCGCCAGAAATTTTGTTTGCGGCAAATTTATGTGGTGTTACTAAAATCATAAAAGTTGGTGGTATTCAAGCTGTTGCTGGTTTAACTTTTGGAACAGAAAGTATACCTCAGGTTTATAAAATTTTCGGACCTGGTAATCAATTTGTAACCGTGGCTAAACAGTTAGCAACCAAACACGGTGTGGCTATAGATATGCCTGCGGGACCAAGTGAGTTATTGGTTGTTGCCGATAAGAGCGCAAATGCAGCTTATATTGCTTCAGATTTGTTAAGTCAAGCTGAACATGGTACGGACAGTCAGGTTATTTTGGTTTCAACTTCAAATGATATTATTGAAAAGGTTTCTGTTGAAATTGAGAAGCAATTAGAAGTACTTCCGCGTAAAGCGATTGCAGAAAAAGCGATTGCTAATTCTAAGCTAATTTATGTTGAAAATCATGAAGTTGCCTTAGAGATGATAAATGATTACGGCCCAGAACATTTTATTATTTGTACTGAAGCTAATGACTTTTATGTTGATGGTATTCGCAATGCTGGTTCTGTTTTTATTGGTGATTATACACCAGAAAGTGCAGGAGATTATGCTTCAGGAACTAACCATACTTTACCAACTAACGGATTTAGTAAAGCATATTCGGGTGTGAATTTAGATAGTTTTTTAAAGCAAATGACGTTTCAGAAAATATCTAAAGAAGGACTTTTAAATATCGGTGAAACTATTGAGTTAATGGCAGAAGCAGAAGGTTTACAAGCTCATAAGAACGCTGTTTCTATTCGATTAAAAGATTTAAAATAAATAAGTTGTTGAACTTGTTTCAGCAAAACACAAATAATTAGACGCTGTGATAAATGCAGTGTAGCACAATAATGAACATTCAAAATTTAATAAGGCCAACCATAAAAGCATTAAAGCCGTACTCGTCTGCAAGAGATGAGTTTCAAGGGAACAGTGATGCTATGGTGTTTTTAGATGCTAACGAAAACCCGTATAATAACGGTGTAAATCGTTATCCTGATCCGCAACAAAAAGGGGTGAAAGCCATTTTATCAGAAATTAAAGGGGTTTCAGCAAAACATATTCTTTTAGGGAATGGAAGTGATGAAGTACTCGATTTAATTTTTAGAGCCTTTTGTGAGCCGCATCAAGATAACGTGATTTCTTTACCGCCAACTTATGGTATGTATGAGGTTTTAGCGAATTTGAATGCTGTTGAAATTCGTAAAGTTAATTTATCGGAAACCTTTCAACCTAAAGTTGATGCCATTTTGGAAGCGAGCGATACGAATAGTAAAGTGTTGTTTTTATGTTCACCAAATAACCCAACAGGGAATAGCTTTTCAACGGAGTCTGTAGAAAAATTATTGAAAGCATTTAAAGGTTTAGTGGTTATTGATGAAGCGTATATCGATTTTTCAACTGAAAAAAGTTGGTTAACACGTTTAGAAGAATTTCCTAATTTAGTCATTACTCAAACGCTTTCAAAAGCTTATGGTATGGCTGGAATTAGACTCGGGATTTGTTATGCTTCCGAAGAAATAATTGCTGTTTTAAACACCATTAAGCCGCCGTATAATGTTAATGAATTAAGTCAGAAGAAAGCCATTGAGCTTTTGAAAGACAGTGATTTAGCCAAAAATCAAATTAATAGTATTCTTGAGGAACGAACAGAACTAGCTTTAGAGCTAGAGAATGTTTCTTTTGTTTCAAAAATATATCCATCTGATGCTAATTTTATTTTAGCAAAGGTCGATGATGCTACAAAACGTTATAATCAACTAGTAGAAAAAGGGGTTGTTGTTAGAAATAGGACCACGCAGTTTGGTTGTGAAGAGTGTTTGAGATTTACCGTTGGAGTTAAGGAGGAGAATGAGGAATTAATAAAAAATCTTTTATTACTTTCGAAATCCTGAACTTGTTTCAGGAACTTAATAAATGAAAGATGGAGGTTTGTTCAAATGAAATATATTACTGTTACATTTTAACAAATAAAAATAGAACGGTGTTGTATATCGGTTATACTGATAATTTAGAAAGACGAGTTAATCAACATCGAAAAGGAAGCGGAGCATTATTTACTAAGAAATATAATGTGACCGATTTAATTTATTTTGAAGCATTTTTTGAAAAAAAAGAGGCTAAAGCAAGGGAGAAACAATTAAAAAATTGGCATAAAGAATGGAAATGGAATTTAATAAAAGAAGCCAATCCAGAATTAAAAAGTATCATGATTAATTAAAAGACCCTGAAATAAATTCAGGGTTATAACAAGTTATATGAAAAAAGTATTATTTATAGATCGTGATGGCACCTTAATTAAGGAGCCGGCAGACGAACAAGTAGATTCATTTGAAAAACTGGTTTTTTATCCGAAAGTATTTCAATTTTTAGGTAAGATTTGTAAAGAATTAGATTTCGAAATTATCATGGTAACCAACCAAGATGGTTTGGGAACATCCGATAATCCTTCTGAGAAATTCTGGCCAATTCACAATTTTGTATTAAGTACATTCAAAAATGAAGGCATCGATTTTAAAGAAGTTTATATCGATGAAACTTACGCTAAAGATAATGCACCAACAAGAAAGCCAAACACCGGATTATTAACCAAGTTCTTTTCAGATGATTACGATTTAGAAAATTCGTTTGTAATTGGTGATCGCTTAACAGATATTGAATTAGCTAAAAACCTTGGTTCCAAAGGCATTTTCATTAATGATGAAACGCACTTAGGAACTGATGAAATTACGGTGAAGCGTGAAGCGCTAGACCCTTATATAGCTATAGAAAGTAACGATTGGGAAGCTATTTATAACTTCTTAAAACTAGAAGATCGCGTTCAAGAAATTACGAGAAACACCAATGAAACTCAAATTTATATTAAGTTGAATTTAGATGGTTCTGGTAAGAATGATATTAATACGGGTTTATCGTTTTTCGATCATATGTTAGATCAAATTGGGCGTCATGGTGCTATGGATTTAACAGTTAAAGTAGATGGTGATTTAAATGTTGATGAACACCATACTATCGAAGATACCATGATTGCTTTAGGGGAGTTATTCAATAAAGCTCTAGGTAATAAATTAGGTATTGAGCGTTACGGATTCTGTTTACCAATGGATGATTGTTTAGCGCAAGTAGCTGTGGATTTTGGTGGTAGAAACTGGTTAGAATGGGATGCGGAATTTAAACGTGAAAAAATTGGTGATATGCCAACTGAAATGTTTTTCCACCTGTTTAAATCGTTTACCGATGGTGCTAAATGTAATTTAAATGTTAAGGCCGAAGGCGTAAACGAGCATCATAAAATAGAAGGTATTTTTAAAGCCTTCGCAAAAGCAATGAAAATGGCGGTTAAACGCGATTCCAACAAAATGTTTTTGCCGAGTACAAAAGGGATGTTATAAAATGGTTTTGGTTTTTAGTGGATGGTTATTAGTATAATCATCCACTAAAAACCAAAAACGAACAACAAGAAAATGAAATTAGTTATAATAAATTACGGAGCTGGAAATATAAAAAGCATACAGTTTGCTTTTAAACGCTTAGGTGTCGATGCTATTTTATCGAACGATCCTGAAGAAATTTTGGCGGCCGATAAAATTATTTTCCCAGGTGTTGGAGAAGCAAGTTCTGCCATGAAAATGTTAGAAGAAAGTGGTTTAGCCGATTTAATTCCGACTTTAAAACAACCTGTTTTAGGCATTTGTTTAGGTATGCAACTCATGTGTAAAACCACAGAAGAAGGTAATACCAAAGGACTAGGCATTTTTCAAACCGATGTAAAACGTTTTGATCATTCTGTAAAAGTACCGCACATGGGTTGGAATGTGATTAAAGATTTAAAATCCGATTTATTCAAAAGTCTTAAAGACAACGAATACATGTATTTGGTGCACAGTTATTATGCTGAGCATTGTAATGAAACCATTGCAAAAACCGATTATGGCTTAAATTATGCATCGGCTTTACAACACAATAATTTCTATGGTGTACAATTTCATCCAGAAAAAAGTGGAACCGAAGGCGCTAAAATTTTACAAAACTTTTTGGACCTTTAGTTTACATCCTAGGTAATTACAACGGAGTAAAACAAATAACCAACAACAAGTAACCAAAAAAAATGAGAATAATACCAGCAATAGACATTATAGACGGCAAATGTGTACGACTTTCAAAAGGTGATTATAACACTAAAAAAATATATAATGAGCATCCTTTAGAAATCGCTAAACAGTTTGAAGCTCATGGTATTGAGTTTTTACATTTAGTAGATTTAGATGGTGCTAAGGCTAGCCATATTGTAAATCATAAAGTTTTAGAAGAAATAGCTTCTAAAACGAGTTTAAAAATTGATTTTGGTGGTGGTTTAAAAACGGATGACGATTTACGAATTGCATTCGAATCTGGTGCTGGTCAAATTACTGGTGGTAGTATTGCGGTAAAACAACCTGATATTTTTAAAAATTGGTTATCCAAATTTGGTTCAGATAAAATCATTTTAGGAGCAGATGCCAATAACGAAAAGATTGCTATTAGTGGTTGGTTGGAAGAATCTGATGAAGATTTAATTCCCTTTGTTCAAAATTATCAAAAAGATGGTGTGCAGTATGTTATTTGTACCGATATCGCTAAAGATGGTATGTTAGAAGGTCCGTCTTTCGATTTGTATGAAAAAATGTTAGCACAGCTTCCAAATATAAAATTAATTGCAAGTGGAGGTATTTCAACCTTTGACGAATTACCAAAATTAGCCGAATTAGGCTGCGAAGGCACCATAATCGGGAAAGCCATTTACGAGAATAAAATAAGCTTAAAACAATTAGAGGATTTCATTTTAAATAAATCCTAATCCGTTTTTAGAAGGTTATTTATTGATAGTGAACAACTAAAAACCAACAACATTAAAAATAATGCTTACAAAAAGAATAATTCCTTGCTTAGATATTAAAAACGGTCGTACTGTAAAAGGTGTGAACTTTGTAGATTTACGCGACGCTGGAGATCCGGTAGAATTGGCAAAACAATATGCCGATGTTGGTGCAGACGAACTTGTTTTTCTGGATATTTCGGCGACTTTAGAAGGTCGTGGCACCACGTTAGATATGGTTTTACGTGTTGCAGAACAAGTTAATATTCCGTTTACAGTAGGTGGTGGGATTTCTTCTGTAGAGCATGTAGACGAGCTTTTACACTGTGGTGCAGATAAGGTATCAATAAATTCATCGGCAGTAAAACGTCCTGAATTAGTAAACGAGTTATCAAATAAATTTGGAAGTCAGTGTGTGGTTGTCGCTATCGATGCTAAACAAGTGGACGGACAATGGAAAGTGCATTTAGCTGGTGGAAGTATTCCAACGGATATTGATTTATTTGAATGGGCAAAAGAGGTTGAAACTCGTGGTGCAGGTGAAATTTTATTCACATCAATGAATCATGATGGCACAAAAAACGGTTTTGCTAATGAAGCTTTAGCTAAATTATCAGAAAGCTTGAATATTCCGATAATCGCATCGGGAGGTGCGGGTAATGTTCAACATTTTAT
The DNA here is from genome assembly GCF_900112395.1 of Algibacter lectus. Taxonomy (GTDB): domain Bacteria; phylum Bacteroidota; class Bacteroidia; order Flavobacteriales; family Flavobacteriaceae; genus Algibacter; species Algibacter lectus. The sequence goes on along the minus strand of NZ_FOLN01000002.1, from coordinate 237,710 downwards.
TGATACCTTTGAAATCGGAAAATCGGATGCGGCTTTGGCTGCTAGTGTTTTTCACTTTGGTGAAATTCCAATTCCTGAATTAAAAAAAGAATTAAAAGCAAATAATATCGAAGTACGACTTTAGTCGTCATGCTGAATCTAATTCAGTAACCTATAAAAATTTATTATGACTATTAAATACGACAGTAACGGACTAGTACCTGCAATTATTCAAGATGCAACAACAAAAAATGTATTGATGTTGGGGTATATGAATGCTGAATCTTACGAGAAAACTTTAGAAACTAAGACAGTTACTTTTTTTAGCAGAAGCAAACAACGTCTTTGGACTAAAGGTGAAGAAAGTGGTAATTTTTTAAATGTAGTCGATATTAAAAACGATTGTGATAACGATTCTCTTTTAATACAAGTAAATCCTGTTGGACCAACTTGCCACACCGGAACTGATACGTGTTGGAAAGAAGAAAACAAATCTAATTACGGGTTCTTTTCAACTTTAGAAGATGTTATAACCGAACGTGTTGCTAATAAGGATACTCAAAAATCTTATGTAGCGAGTTTGTTTGCAAAAGGCATTAATAAAGTGGCACAAAAAGTAGGCGAGGAGGCTGTAGAAACGGTTATTGAGGCTATGGATAATAACGATGAGTTGTTTTTATACGAATCTGCTGATTTAATGTTTCATTACCTGATGTTGCTTCAAGCTAAAGGCTTCACGTTAAAAGATATTGAAAAGGAATTAGTAGGCAGACACAAGTAAACCGTTCCTTTTGAAAAAATATTTTTATTTAATTACCATTCAATATTTGGGCTATCGTTTTCATGGTTGGCAAAAACAGCCAGACGTGAAAACGTTACATTTAATGGTAGATAGAACGTTTAATTTTATTTTAGAAGGTAAACGTTTTAAAAGTTTAAGTTCTGGTAGAACAGATGCTATGGTGTCTGCAGAATGTGCAGCAATAGAGTTGTTTTTATTTGAACCTATTGAAGATCTATCTGCTTTTTTAGAGCTCTTTAATCGTAATTTGCCTCAAGATATTCGCGCCTTAGATATTAAGGAAGTTGATGCGAAGTTCAATATTATTCAGAATTCTAAAATTAAAGAATATTTATATTTATTTGCTCATGGCGAAAAATGTCATCCGTTCTGCGCGCCTATAATGACCACTATTCTTGATGAGTTGGATATTGAGCTAATGAAAGAAGGTGCGAAATTATTCGAAGGTGAGAATTATTTAAAAACGTACTGCTACAAACCTACCGATAATGGTATCTACACACGTGAAATTATGCTGTGTGAATTGGTAGAAAACACACTATATACTGCTAATTATTTTCCTAAAAAAACCTATATTCTACGCGTACAAGGCAAAGGTTTTATGCGAAACCAAATTCGTTTAATGATGGGAACGCTTATAGATTTAGGTAAAGGTAAATTAACACTTCAAGACATAAAGGATAGTTTAAAACCTGATAATGATATTAAAATGAATTATATCGCTCCAGCATCTGGTTTAATTCTAAAAAACATCGATTTTATAGATTAATTTATAATCTTTTCTTCTTAATTAATTTAACTTTTTGGGTTTTATTTAACATAATTTAAGTTAAATAAATCTTAATACCGTTAAAGCCTGTTAAAGCACTTGACAATTTTTATATAGCCCTTATATTGAGTGGGAACACAAACAATAAATTATGAGCTATTTAAAAATGAACGATGAAGAAGTATTACCCGTGGTGGTAGAAATGAATATTTTATTAGCTGACTACCACGTTTATTATCAAAAATTACGAAGCAACCATTGGAATATTGTTGGAAGAAATTTTTTCGATTTACATGAAAAATTTGAAGATATGTACAATGATGCTCGTATTAAAATTGATGAAATCGCAGAGCGTATCTTAACGCTGCGTTATCACCCAATGAGCCAAATGGAAGATTATCTTAAATCTTCAACTATAAAGGAAAAGGCCGTACTAAAATCCGATCGTGCTATGGTTTTAGAAACCTTAAATGATCACAAATTACTTTTAGAACAAATGGGGAAAGTAATGGAAAAAGCAGAAACAGCTTCCGATGAAGGAACTGCAGATTTAATTGGTGCTTACATTTGTGAACTTGAAAAAACAAGTTGGATGTTAGAGGCGTGGACAAAAAAGCCATCTGAAATTGCACATCCTGAATCTGCGGAGGCTATTTAAGTTTTGTTAATTTTTCTTAAAAATTAATTAATAAATCATAAAAAAAAATATTTACAAAAATGGATACAGCATTTAGTGAGGCTTTTGATGGCCTTGTAACAAAATTAGAGGGTTGGTTTGCAACCATAATACATTATTTACCAAATATAGCACTAGCAATTTTAGTATCAGTAGCTGCATATTTTGTAGCGAAATATGTTAATAATTTTACGTATAAAATTATTTCAAAAAGAGTAAAACAAGACTCTGTTTCTAAAATGATGTCTCGGATTGCTGCAGTAGTTGTAGTGCTAATAGGTTTATATATCTCTTTAGGGATACTTAATTTAAGTAAAACGTTAACCTCGTTATTAGCTACAGCAGGTGTTGCTGGTTTAGCTATTGGTTTAGCATTACAAAATACGCTAAGTAATACGGTTGCTGGTATATCTCTTTCGTTTAGAGAGAAAATTCAAATTGGAAATTGGGTAGAAACCAATGGCCATTCTGGAGAGGTAATGGATATAAATTTAAAAGAGTTTGTTATAAAGGAAGCCGATAATAATATTGTGATTCTTCCTAATAAAATGATTTTAGAAAATCCTTTAAAAAATTATTCTTTAACAACCAGAATGCGTGTCGCATTAAATTGTGGTGTTGGGTATGAATCTGATTTGGAAGAAGTAAAAAGATTAACAAAACAAACTATAGCAGAAACTTTTGACCAAGTAGAAAGTGCAGATGATGTTGAGTTTTATTATGAAGAATTTGGAGGAAGTTCTATTAATTATTTATGTAGATTTTGGATTGATTCTGAAAGTTTACTTGAAAAATATAGAGCAAAAACATCGGCTATTATAGCAATTAAGAAAGCTTACGATAAGGCTGGAATTAACATCCCGTTCCCTATTAGAACGTTACAATTTGATAACAAATTATCTGTAGAAGGAGAGCAAGTAGCTAAGCAGAATGAATTCTCTAACAACTAGAGTGGATTTATCATCCGTGATAAATTATTAATTCAAATTATTAAAAATAAAAACAATGAAAAATTATATATACATGTTTGTACTGCTGGTTTGTGGTACATCCATGGCACAAGAAAAACCCATAGAAGTAAAACAAGAAACTATTGAAAAAACGGTTAAATACAATAATGGCGAAGAAGTTACGGAAAGTAAACTTAAAGTTATTTCTCGAGAAACATCTAACGTGGAATTGGCTTTGGATGATAAAGAAAAGGTAGATCAACAACGTGTTGCAACAACTAAAAAGATTGAGACCATGGTGATGGTAGATGATGATTTAGATCCCGATTACGATTTATTATCTAAAGAGACACACTATATAAGCAATGATAAAAGCTTTAAATTTTCGCCTAGTGACGGCGGATTCAATATTATTTTTGATAATAATGATAATGAATTTGTGGTTGTTGGTAAAGCGTGGAGCACAAAAAATCCTGGGAGTTATATTGTAAAAGGAGAAACATATAACGGTATTGGTTACTTAACCGAGAAAAGTGAGTTTGTTGTAGAATATTACAATGCCAATTCTGATCGTATAGAAATGGTTTCATACAAACCAGTAAAACTATAATGAATAACCATGTAAGTTATTAATAAAAGTCCCGATTCATTTGGGGTTTTTTGTATTTTAGATGTTCAATAAAAGTAAAGTAATATATATGAGTGTTTCTGTGCCGAAAGCGGCTTTTACATATTTAAAAAAATTAGAAAAAAATAATAACCGCGAATGGTTTGGAGAGCATAAACTAGAGTTTCAATCCGTTCAAAAAGATATAAAAGTATTTTATAATGCGCTTTTAGAAGCTTTAAATGCACATGATGAAATCGATAAACTGAAAATTTTTAGAATTTACAGAGATGTTAGGTTTTCTAAAAATAAACTTCCATATAAAACGCATTTTAGCGGTTCTTACCATAGAGTAAAACCTAGATTGCGTGGTGGTTATCATGTACAGATTAAACCAAATAACGAGAGTTTTATAGCGACCGGATTTTGGGATCCAGCTCCGGCCGATTTAATGCGAATTAGAAAAGAATTCGAAATGGACGATTCTGAGATTCGTGATATTATTAACGATAAAACGTTTAAAACAACTTGGGGAGGCTTTGTTGGTGACGAAGTGAAAACGGCACCACGCGGGTTTAATAAAGAAGATAAGGCGATCGATTTAATAAAGAAGAAACAATATATTTTTATTAAAAAATATACCGATGCCGAAGTTTTAGATTCTAATTTTATAAACGAAGTAAGTTCTGCTTTTAAAATAATTCGTCCGTATTTTGATTATATGAGCGATGTATTAACTACTGATTTAAATGGAGTTTCATTAATAGAAGATTGATTAATTAGGTGAAATAAGGAGAGTATTCATTTTTTTGATTCAATTCGAAAAACATAATCTTTTTTATTAGTTTAGGCGTATATGTTTATTTAAAAGCCCTAAACATATGAAAAACCAAAACTTACTATCAATTTGCTTTATTTTAATAACATCACTTAGCTCTTTTTCACAAATAAATCAGGTTAACTTTGTTAATTCTGATTATAGTTATGGAGTTCAACCTACAAACATAGGGTCTAGTGATATTTATGATGCCTACCTTGCCTGGAGAAATACTTTTGCAGAAACTTGCGTGAATGGACGCTACCGTATAAAATTTGATACGCCATCAGAAACTGTATCTGAAGGAATTGGATACGGTATGTTGCTTTCTGTTTATGCCAATGACAAGGAATTATTCGATGGTTTATGGCTGTATTATAAGGATTTCTCTAATAATAATGGTGTGATGAACTGGAAAATTAGTGAGTGTTCAACCGTTATTGGTTTTAACGGAGCATCTGATGCAGAATTAGATGCCGCTTACGCTTTAATTGTTGCAGATAAAAAATGGGGCAGTTTAGGTGATTTAGATTATAAAGAAAATGCTTTAACTTTAATAAACGCCATTAAAAACCACGAAATAGAAAATGGTACTTACGTTCTAAAACCTGGAGATGTTTGGGGCGGGTCGAGCAATACCAATCCCTCTTATTTATCACCTGGATATTTTAAGGTTTTTGGAACTTATTCTAATGATGTTGCCTTTTGGGAGGCTGTAAGCGATAAAAGTTATGATATTTTAAATGCCAACTTATCTAACAACAATGCATCTTATAATTTAGTTTCAGATTGGTGTAAGGTTGATGGAACATATTCAAATGAAGTGTCCTGGGCTTACGATGAAGGGAAATCTTATTATTATGATGCGGCTAGAACACCTTGGCGAATAGCTTTAGACTATATATGGTATGGAGGTTCGAAAGCTCTTAATTACGCTTCTTTATGTAATGATTTTGTAAATGCTCAAGGTGGTTTTAATCAAATTTACCCAGGCTATTCTCAACAAGGCGTTGCTATAGATATATCTTATAAAGACCCCACTTTTACAGGAGCGTACGCCGCAGCAGCGATGTCTGCATCTAATCAAAATTTTGTAAATAATGGTTATTCCGAATTAAAAAACCAACCTACAAATGCCTATTTTGGAGCTACTTTAAGAGTTATTTATATGTTTGCATTATCAGGAAACATGTATAATGCAATTTCAAACAATACTTTGGGTACTGAAGCTGATACTCAAAACTCTTTTAGTTTCTATCCAAATCCCGTTTTAAATGATCTAAACATTTCATTTACAACATCAAGATACAGAAATATAAATGTGTATTCTATTAACGGTCAACTTTTACTATCTAAAAACGAAAATTCTTTAAGCGTAAAAATAGATTTAAGTAATTTTAAAGCCGGAATTTATTTTCTAAATATCGATAACAAAGAAAACTTAAAAATAATTAAAACCTAATTTACGTTTCCAAAACAAAAGGCATTACATTTTATCTATTTCATTTTAAAATAAATAAAAAGATAACGCTTAAAATTTAGTTAAACAGCAGTTAGTAATTCCGGTTTATCAAAAAGTTGAATATTGCTTAAAAGTCTATCTTTTACAATATTCATCATGCGTTTGTTTAGCGCCGATGAATTTTCGGTATAAATTAAATATTCTTCCACAGTAAAAACACCGATAATCATGCCTTTTAGAGAGTTTCTGAATTTCATGTTTTTCTGAATGGCATTTTCAATATATTCCATACGTTTATCGAGTGTTAAACCATAAAAAACCGATTTATGCTTTATAATGTAATTTCTAAAAGCAGCAACAAGTAAATCGTTTTGCATCTTAATGCATGGCCGAAGTACTAGGTTTTGGAAACGCTCCTCGCTGCTCATAGCATCATTAATGGTTGCTGTTAAAATCTCTGGACGAATACTCTTCAAATTAAAGTCTCTTGAATTCATAGTTTTGATTTTTACTCAAGGTAGAAATTATTAGGGCTGTAATAGTATTTGTGTATTTTAATTATTCACGAGGTTATTAACATTTAATATTTTTATCTTTATAATCTCATTATTTTACATCTTTTTAAACCGCATTAATACAACGTTTTACATGAAATTTGGCAGTGTTACAAATCCTGATACTATTGATTTTACCTTACCCCAAGATCATATAGATACTAAGCGCATTTTAAATACGGTAAAGGATGATAATATGCCAGATATTTATGTAGGTTGTGCAAAATGGAATAGGGGAGATCTTAAGGGGTTTTATCCTCGTGGTACAAAAGATGAACTTAAATATTATGCTTCGCAATTTAATTCTATAGAACTAAACGCTACATTTTATCGCATTTTTCCTGCGGAACAATTTGAAACCTGGTATAATAAAACACCAGAAGGGTTTAAGTTTTTTCCGAAGTTGAATCAAGAAATTAGTCATTACAAACGCCTACAAAATGTTGAAGGCGTCGTTGATCAATATCTATACAATGCATCGCATTTAAAAGAAAAACTAGGCACTGTTTTTTTACAAATGCATAGTAATTTCACTCCTAAAGATTTTGATAAAGTGGTTGCTTTTGCTAAAAACTGGCCTAAAAACATTCCTTTAGCGATGGAATTTAGGCATAGCGATTGGTATAACGACAAAGTGATTGCGGATGCCTTGTATCAACTTTTAGAAGACTTTAATATTTCTAATGTTATTGTAGATACCGCTGGGCGTCGCGATTTAATGCACATGCGATTAACTAATTCTACAGCTTTTGTGCGCTATGTTGGAGCTAATCATCCTTCGGATTATGAACGATTAGACGATTGGATTGAGCGTTTAAAACTTTGGAAAGAACAAGGTGTTAAAGAAGTCGATTTTTTCATTCATCAAAACATTGAAGAAGAATCGCCTTTGCTTTCAGCATATTTTATAAAACAGGTTAACGAAAAGTTAGGATATGCTTTAAATATTCCGAATGAAGAAAAACAGCAATCCTTATTTTAAGTTAATAATAAAAACACATACTAGAATAAGTAAGAGTAATTAAAATGGTTGTTTTAATGCTGATTTTTAGAGTACCTTTATTTTATAAAAAGAACTAAAAATTAAAGATATAAAATATGAGATTTCATACTAGAAAATGGGTTAAACCCGAAGATTTAAATGCCAACGGTACATTGTTTGGCGGTCGTTTATTAGAGTGGATCGACGAGGAAGCTGCTATTTATTCTATTATTCAATTAGAGAACCAAAAAGTGGTAACAAAATTTATGAGTGAAATTGATTTTAAATCGTCGGCAAAGCAAGGTGATATTGTAGAAATTGGTATCGACGTTGTAAAATTTGGAAGGGCTTCATTGGTGTTAGGAGCAGAGGTTAGAAATAAAATGACGCGAGAAACTATTATAACAATTTCAAACATTGTAATGGTTAATATTGGGCCTGATGGTAAAGCATTACCACATGGTAAAACAGAAATTGAATATGTAGCCGATAGGTTATAAAATCTAGCCTTAATATTCTTTTAAAAATTATAATCATTTTTAAGATTTCATTGCATTAAATTCAAATTATATCGGTTCCGTTGGTGATTTTATAAAAATAAAGTAACTAAGGACTATAAAGTTTTGAAATACTGTAATAAACTCTAAATTTGTTACTCTTATAGCTTTAAAGCTATTTTAATACAAAAATTTAAATTTTTTATGAGTAGTACATTATTTGACAAAGTGTGGGATTCGCATGTTGTGCGAAACATTGCAGATGGACCAGATGTGTTTTATATAGACCGTCACTTAATTCACGAAGTTACAAGTCCTGTAGCTTTTGTAGGTTTAAAAAGTAGAGGCTTAAGTGTATTGTACCCAGACCGTACATTTGCTGTTGCCGATCACAATACACCAACAATTAATCAGCATTTACCTGTTGAAGATCCGTTATCTGCTAATCAGTTAAAAACTTTAGAAGATAATGCTAATCAATACGGTATTAGTCACTGGGGATTAGGTCACCAAAATAATGGTATTGTTCACGTTGTAGGACCAGAAAACGGTATTACACTTCCAGGAGCAACTATTGTTTGTGGAGATTCTCATACATCTACTCACGGTGCTTTTGGAGCTATTGCCTTTGGTATTGGTACTTCAGAAGTAGAAATGGTGCTTACTACACAATGTATAATGCAACCAAAACCTAAAAAAATGCGTATTAGCATTAATGGGCCACTCAGTAAAGGTGTTACGCCTAAAGATGTTGGTTTATACATTATTTCTCAATTAACAACTTCTGGTGCTACTGGATATTTTGTTGAGTATGCTGGGGATGTTTTTGAAAACATGACTATGGAAGGTCGTATGACGGTTTGTAACTTATCTATCGAGATGGGTGCACGTGGTGGTATGATTGCTCCAGATGAAAAAACATTTGAATATATTAAAGGTCGTGCCATGACTCCAAAAGGAGCCGATTGGGATAAAGCAATGACCTATTGGAAAACTTTAAAAACTGATGAAGATGCTACTTTCGATAAAGAATTAGTATTTAATGCAGCAGATATTGAGCCAATGATTACCTACGGAACAAATCCGGGAATGGGTATGGGAATTTCTAAAAATATACCATCTGCAGAATCTGTAGAAGGAGGAAAGTCTACTTATGATAAGTCTTTAGCTTATATGGGTTATGCAGAAAATGAATCTATGATCGGTAAGAAAATCGATTACGTATTTATTGGAAGTTGTACTAACGGACGTATTGAAGATTTCCGTGCATTTGCTTCTATTGTAAAAGGACGCAAAAAAGCAGATAATGTTACGGCATGGTTAGTACCAGGTTCTCACATTGTTGAAGCTAAAATTAAAGAAGAAGGTTTACTAGATATTTTTGAAACAGCTGGTTTTGTATTAAGAGAGCCAGGATGTTCTGCTTGTTTAGCAATGAATGATGATAAAGTTCCTGCTGGGAAATATGCGGTAAGTACATCAAACAGAAACTTTGAAGGTCGTCAAGGACCAGGATCTAGAACATTGTTAGCGAGCCCGTTAGTTGCAGCAGCTGCAGCAGTTACAGGCGTAGTTACAGACCCTAGAGATTTACTATAAGTTGGCAGTGTATAGTCAACAGTTGTTAAGTTAATAAACTGAACAATATGTTGATTTTATAAAAGAATAAAAAAATAATCGTCAGTTTATGGCAGCTTGCTGTCCACTGAATACTGGCAAACTGAATATTAAAAAAATGGCATACGATAAATTTACAACATTAACGAGTAGCGTAGTACCGTTACCAATAGAGAATGTAGATACTGATCAAATTATACCAGCTCGTTTTTTAAAAGCGACCACTCGTGACGGTTTTGGAGATAATTTATTCCGTGACTGGAGATATAATGGTGATAATACACCAAAAGAAGATTTTATATTAAATAACCCAATTTACACAGGAAAAATTTTATTAGGAGGAAAGAACTTTGGTTCTGGTTCTTCTCGTGAGCACGCTGCTTGGGCGGTTTACGATTATGGTTTTCGTTGTGTAGTATCTAGTTTCTTTGCAGATATCTTTAAAAATAACTGTTTAAATATTGGAGTATTACCTGTGCAAATTAGCCCAGAATTTTCTAATGAAATTTTTGAAGCTGTTTATGCAGATCCAAAAACGGAAGTTGAAATTGATTTAAAAGCACAAACTATTACATTACTTTCTTCTGGAACGAAAGAAAGTTTTGATATTAATGGTTATAAGAAAGACAATATGTTAAATGGTTTTGATGATATCGACTATTTACAAAACATGAAAAGCGAGATAGAGGCATTTACTGAATCTCGTCCTTTCTAGAAAATGGAAGTAAAAAGAATTGAAATAATGGATACGACATTGCGCGATGGTGAACAAACCTCGAGCGTGTCGTTTTCTGCTTCTGAAAAGCTCACTATAGCTAAACTTTTATTAGAAGAACTAAAAGTAGACCGTATTGAAATTGCCTCGGCACGTGTGTCGCAAGGTGAACTTCAGGCGGTTAAGGATGTTACAGCTTGGGCTAAGGAAAGCAACTATTTAAATGCTGTTGAAGTTTTAACTTTTGTTGATAAAGGGATCTCTATTAATTGGATGCTAGAAGCAGGAGCAAAGGTTCAAAACTTATTAACTAAAGGTTCGTTAAACCATTTAACACATCAGCTTAAAAAAACTCCAAATCAGCACTTTATAGAAATTAAAGAAAATATTATTCAAGCCACAGAACACGGTATTGAAACTAATATTTATTTAGAAGATTGGAGTAATGGTATGCGAAACTCTAAAGCTTATGTTTTTGAATTTTTAGAGTTTTTATCAACACAACCTGTAAAGCGCGTTATGCTTCCTGATACTTTAGGCGTATTAACACCAGAGGAATCTTTTAATTTTGTAAAAGAAATTAAAGATAAATACCCGAGTTTACATTTTGATTTTCACGCACATAACGATTACGATTTAGGTGTTGCCAATGTTATGGCTGGTTTAAAAGCCGGAGCAGATGGTTTGCATTTAACAATTAATGGTATGGGTGAGCGTGCAGGAAATGCGCCAATGGCTAGTACTGTTGCTGTTATTAACGATTTTATGCCCGATGTAGAAATTGGTGTAAATGAGAATTTTTTATATACCATTAGTAAGTTGATTGAAACCTTTTCTGGTTTTATGATTCCTGCTAATAAGCCTGTTGTTGGGGCTAATGTATTTACGCAAACTGCCGGAATACATGCAGATGGTGACAATAAAAACAATTTATATTTCAGTGATTTAATGCCTGAACGTTTTGGGAGAACCCGAAAATATGCCTTAGGGAAATCGTCTGGAAAGGCCAACATACAGAAGAATTTACAAGAATTAGGACTTCAGCTTGATGGTGAAGATCTTAAAAAAGTAACCCAACGTATTATTGAGTTGGGCGATAAAAAACAAGTAGTTACCAAGGAGGATTTACCTTATATTATTTCGGATGTTTTAGACAGAAGTTATGAGGAAAAAGTGAAAGTGAACGCATATGTGCTAACGCATGCTATGGGCTTAAAACCTACAACTACGGTTTCACTTACTATAAACGACGAAGTTTTTGAAGAAAGCGCTCATGGCGATGGCCAATTTGATGCGTTTATGAATGCTATTAAAAGTGTTTTTAAACAGAAACAATTAAAGTTACCTAAATTAGTGGATTATGCAGTACGTATACCACCTGGAAGTAACTCGGATGCACTTTGTGAAACCATTATTACATGGAAAAGTGCTGAAAAAGAATTTAAAACACGTGGTTTAGATTCCGATCAAACAGTTTCGGCAATTAAGGCTACTGAAAAGATGATGAATATAGTGGTGAGCTAAATGAGTTTATTGTAAACTGAAACTGTTAACGCTATACAGAAACATTGTAGACAGACCCGCGTTAAGGATTGAACGGTTTGTTTGAGCTCGCCGACGGTAGGAGGAAGTGAGTAGTGAAAGTCCGACTTTTTGCGATGCTGACAAGTGTACTTCAAAACTTATTTTGGTACTACACTTCACAGGGATGAGCAAAAAGAAACGCCAAAAAAATAAATAGAATTTAAAGTTTAAAATTAATAAAGATGAAATTTAATATTGCAGTTTTAGCAGGTGACGGTATTGGACCTGAAGTAATGGAGCAAGCACAAAAAGTTAGTGAAGCGGTTGCGCAAAAATTTGGACATGAAATAACTTGGAAGCCAGCATTAACAGGTGCTGCTGCTATTGATGCGGTTGGAGAACCTTACCCAGACAGTACGCACCAAGTTTGTTTGGCTTCGGATGCTGTTTTATTTGGAGCTATTGGTTTGCCTCGTTTTGATAATGATCCTTCGGCAAAAGTACGTCCAGAAAATGGTTTACTTCAAATGCGTAAGCAATTGGGCTTATTTGCTAATTTAAGACCAACGTTTACGTTTCCGTCTTTATTAGATAAATCACCTTTAAAACAAGAGCGTATTGAAGGAACAGATTTAGTGTTTTTACGTGAGTTAACTGGTGGAATCTATTTTGGAGAAAAAGGTAGAAGAGATGGTGGTGAAACGGCTTTTGATAACTGTGTTTATACACGTGTTGAAGTACAACGTTTGGCTAAAAAAGGTTTTGAATTAGCAATGACACGTTCTAAAAGATTATGTTGTGTTGATAAAGCTAACGTTATGGAGACATCTCGTTTGTGGAGAGAAACTGTTCAGGCTATGGAAAAAGATTATCCTGAAGTTGAAGTAAGTTACGAGTTGGTTGATGCAGTTGCTATGCGTTTAGTACAATGGCCAAATAGCTACGATGTTTTAATTACTGAAAACTTATTTGGTGATATTTTAACGGATGAGGCCTCAGTTATTTCTGGATCTATGGGATTAATGCCATCGGCATCTATGGGATCTGATATTGCTTTATTCGAACCTATTCACGGATCTTACCCACAGGCAACTGGATTAAATATTGCGAACCCAATGGCCATGGTTTTATCGGCAGCCATGATGTTTGAAATTGCCTTTAACTTACCAGAAGAAGGAAAAGTTATTAGAGATGCTGTAAACAAAGCGTTAGCTGAAGGTATTGTTACTGAAGATTTAGCCGATGGCGGAAAAGCTTACGGTACTAAAGAAGTTGGTGACTTTTTAGCTGCAAATATCTAGAGAGTTAATACCTCAATTATATAAAAAAAACCTGTTAAGAAATTTCTTAACAGGTTTTTTTTATATAATTATTTTAGGTTTTAAATATGTATCGCATATTTATTTTGGAACATCCAATCTTTATAATTTATTTTTAATATTTATAGATCGACTATATTCCTTGTAATTATAATCTATAATTATAGAGTCTATCTTTTTATCGTAATCATGGATGTATTCCTTTTTAGGTAAACTAATTTTACCCTTATACTTTTCTTGAGCTGCTATTTTATTAATGGCATATTTCTCTAAAAAATCTGGGTAAACCATATAGACAACCTTGGTTTGAATATTTTCAATTAGAACAAATTGATTTTCGAAAAGAAAGTATTCACTTGTTAAATTATTGCTTTTCGCGTTAGCAACAGAAATTAAGTCTCTCTCATTATAGCCATCTATACTTTTAGTAACATAAAATGAACCTAAATTTTTAAATGCACCTACAAAGATGTTTTCTGGTTTAAAAACACTTCTTCTTATTTTATATTTATTATACTTTCCAACAGAAACTTGGCTTGGTACAATTTCATATTTTTTTACTGACTTTAAGGTTCTTCGCGCTATTCTTAATCGATTGTTAACATCTGTGATTTCTTTTTTAACGGCAGGTGTAAGTTTTGATTCTTTATTTAGGTTAGCTATTCGTGTGCTATCAGCTTTGGCTTTGTTAGTAAATGCTAAAGCTTTTTTATAGAAAGTTGTTAAACGTTTAGTTGTTGGTTTTTCACCTACAGTTGTATAAACAACACTAATTATTTCAAAAGTATAAGGAGAACCGCCTTCTTTTTGAGTCATTAAAGTGTTTAACTCTTCGTTAAATAAAAAATCTACACCTTGTGCTTTTACCTGAAAACACAATATATAGGCTAAACCTACAAAGCAAATTGTTTTTATATTTAAATGTTTATTCATTCATCTTTAAATTTATAAAGTGTCTATAGTGTTGACTATAGCGTAAAATGCAAAGATATAAAATTGGGGGTGATAGAGAAGTAATCCTTATATAAAGTATTATAGAAATGAGAATTAGTAAGAAATTTATATTGTTTCTAACTTAATTTAATAACTTATTGGTTTTTAAAGTGATGACAGGTTATTTACTTGAATGATGTAATATGGAAATATGGAGAAGTTGCTGTGAGAAACTCGAAAATATTAGTCATGATAAACTAGTAAATGTTTTGCTTTTTAATATTAAATTCTAACTAAAAGCTTTTCAAAATAATAAATCCGTAATTGTAATATTAATTTGCCTTAAAATTTTGTGAAAAAAAAAGTGCTAATGGTATTAATTTTTTATTTTTAAAGATTATGTATCTAACTCTTTCCTTATGAAAAAAATAATACTTGTAACTTTATCATTAATAATGTGCTTGGCTTCTACAAGCAACTACGCTCAATCTAAACGGAAAAAGAATAAAAAAGATAAAAGTGAAATATCTAAACCTCCTGAAAAGAAAAAAGAGGGAAAAATAAAACCCTACAACGAGGTAATTACTAAAAGTGCCATTTCAGATGATGGTTTATTTAAAACACACCAAGTTGGAGAATCGTATTTTTTTGAAATTCCTATGGAACACTTAGGGAAAGATATGCTTCTAGTAAGTAGAATTTCGAAATTGCCAACCAATATGGGCGATGGCTATGTTAATGCGGGAACTAAAACCAATTCGCGTTTAGTAACATGGGAGCGCTTTCAAAATAAAATACTGATTAAAGAGAAATCTTATAGTTCGGTAGCTAATGAAGAGTTACCAATTAGCATTTCGGTTAAATCTAATAATTACGAACCTACATTATTTGCTTTTGACATTAGTGCGTTTAGCAAAGATTCTACAGCAATAGTTGTAGATGTTACTAAGTTTTATACTAGTGATGTTAAAGCCATAAGTGGTTTACCGTCTTATATGCGTAGTGAATATAAGGTAAAAAATTTAGACGCTTCTAGAAGTTTTATAAACAGTGTTAAGAGTTTTCCCGAGAATATTGAAGTGGTACAAGATATGACTTACAATGCATCTGCACCACCATCTTTTAGAAGTGGTGAGTCTATAAGCTTACAAATGAATCAATCTATGATTTTGTTACCAGAAAAACCTATGCAATCTCGTTTTTCAGATGACCGCGTGGGTTGGTTTACTCTAGATCACGTAGACTATGGCAGTGAAGCATTAAAGTCTGATACTAAAACTTTTATTCGTAAATGGCGTATGGAACCTAAAGATCCAGAAGCTTATGATCGTGGTGAATTAGTAGAACCTATTAAACCTATTGTGTATTATTTAGATCCGGCTACACCAGAAAACTTGCGTAAATATATTAAAGAAGGCGTAGAGCTGTGGCAAGGTCCTTTTGAGAAAGCTGGTTTTAAAAATGCCATCATAGCTAAAGATCCGCCAAGTAAAGAAGAAGATCCAGATTTTAGTCCAGAAGATATTCGTTATTCTGTAATACGTTATGTAGCGAGCACAACTAGAAACGCTATGGGACCAAGCGTATCGGACCCGAGGACAGGAGAAATTATTGAAAGTGACATTATTTGGTATCATAACCATTTACGATCGTATAGAAATCGATATTTAATTGAAACGGGCGCGGCTAATCCTGCGGCTAGAACTTTAAATACACCGAAAGAAGATATTGGTGAAATGATGAAAATGGTAATAGCTCACGAAGTAGGGCACACTTTAGGTTTACCGCATAATATGAGTGCAAGTAAAGCTTATGATGTTGAAAGCTATAGAAATGGAGATTTTACACAAAAGAACGGCATTGCTTCTACTATTATGGACTATGCGCGTTATAATT
Organism: Algibacter lectus; assembly: GCF_900112395.1. GTDB lineage: Bacteria > Bacteroidota > Bacteroidia > Flavobacteriales > Flavobacteriaceae > Algibacter > Algibacter lectus. The sequence continues at coordinate 221,611 of NZ_FOLN01000002.1, read as the reverse complement.
ATATTGCCCAACCTGGTGATGAAAATATTAGATTTATTAGAAAATTAGGAGCTTATGATGATTATGCTATTAACTGGGGATACCGTGTTATTCCAGAGGCCAATACTCCAGAGGCAGAACTAATAACTCTAGATGGTTGGATTCTTGAAAAAGCTGGTGACCCAAAATATATCTTCGGAAAACAAAGAAGCCGTTTTGACCCTACATCACAAACAGAAGATATAGGAAACGATGCTATAAAAGCGAGTACTTATGCGCTTAAAAACTTAAAATATGTTTCTATTCATTTACCAGAATGGACTAGTGATGTTACTAATGATTACGATGATTTAGAGGAGTTATATGATGAGTTATTTGGAGCGTGGCGTCGTTATATCAGTCATGTATTAACCAATGTTGGAGGTGTACATGAGAATTTAATTAACCCGAACCAGTCTGGTATTCCGTTTGAAGCTGTACCTAAAGAAACTCAAAAAGCATCCGTACAATGGTTACATGAAAATGCATTTACAACACCGAGTTGGTTAGTTCAAAAAGAACTTTTAAGCCGAACAGATTATGAAGGTTACACAGCGCGTTTAGGTAAATACCAAAGTAGTTTTTTAAATAAATTATTGAGTCACGAGATTTTAGAACGTTTAATTGATCATGAAACTATAGACGCAAACAATTATTCTGCTTTAGAGTTACTACAAGATGTTCGTAAAGGACTTTGGATAGAAGCTAACGCGACAAAAAATGTAGATATCTATCGTCGTAATTTACAACGTGCATATATTGAGCGTATGGCTTTTTTAATGACAGAACCGTCAGATGTTAGAGCTTTGGCAAGAGGAGAATTATCTGTGTTAAAAAAGATTGTTATTAACGCATCTTATCGTTCTACTGACACTACAACAAAATACCACTATAAAGATTGTTTAGAGCGTATTAATACTATTTTAGATCCTAAGTAGGAGCGATGCTTTAATAAGCTTAACATTATTAAAAGAAAAAAGCGTGAATTCTAAACTAGAATTCACGCTTTTTTTATGCTTGTTTAAAATGTATATTAACTATTTTTTAATCATTAGCTTTTCAGAAGCGCCATCGGTGCCTTGCACAAAGTACATACCTTCGCTTAAGTCTCCAACATACACTGTAGTTTCAATGGTTGCTGTTGCATTGAATGATTTTACAGTTTGTCCTAATTGATTAATAATTTTAAATTGACCTCCTAAACTAGATTTAATTTTCACTTGGCTAGAACTAGGGTTTGGATACATTGAAAAATTAGATTTATTATCAGTAATCTCCGTTGTTCCTAGAGTAGATACGGTAATACATGTAGATTCTACTGAACAGCCTAAAACAGAAACCCATACTTTGTAATCTCCAGGTTCCGTAGCTGTAAAACTTTGACCTGTTTCACCATCTAAATATTCATCGCCTTCACCAGTACAAGCAAACCATTGGTATGATGCATTAGATTGTGTTGCTGTTATTACTCCCGCATTTAATGTTGCCTCATTATTAATTTCAGAGCCTACGGTTACTTCAATCACAGATCTATCACTTTCACAACCATTAATTGTTTTTGATATATAGTATTGATTTCCATTTATGACTAAGTCTGTTTCTGCTAGAGGAGTTTCTGTAGTAGCATCAACATAAATTTTTATATTATCTTCAGAGAAAAGCAATGATAAGTCTGCAATAGTACCTCCGTGGCAAACATATGCTCCTAGGTAGATATCCATCGTGCCGTCAAAACATTGAGTTGGAACCCATCCTGTTAGTGGAGGAGTTAACCCCGCAGGAACACTCGTGTTTTCAAATCCTGTATTTTCAATGTCCATAGCGAATAAAACCCATTTTGTGCCGTCAAAACCAACTGCAAGAGGAAAATTGTCTAAATTAGATATATAAACGTTTTTACCATTTAGAATATCTGTTTTAGTGAAACCAGTACTCAATTCAGCACAATCTCCTGTTAAACCAACAGTAATAATATCAACACTAGGGGCATCGGTATTAGTAACTTCAATATCGTCGCTAACAGCATTTGTACATCCATTAGCATTGGTTAACGTATATGTTATAGTATGAATTCCAACACCAGCGGCAGCTGGGTCAAAAGAATAAGTCATTCCATTACCATCGTCAGTAATACCAGTACCAGAATACACACCTCCAGTAGCTGTTCCACCACCTAAATCAGCTTGAATGCCAGCATCCAAACATAGGTCTTCAGGAGCTGTAAAGGTTACTGTTGGTAAAGTATTTATTGTAACAGAAGCAGTTTCTGATCCATCACATAAACCAGAAGTGCTATAAGTTACAGTATAGGCTCCAGGCGTGGAAGCTGATACATCAATAGAACCTGTAGTAGCATTTAATGATAATCCTCCTGAAGATGTAAAAGTACCTCCAGATACTCCAGTGATTGTAGGAGTAGGGTCAGAACTATCAGCACAATAAGCAGTAGCGCTATAACTAAAAGAAGCGTCTTCACGTGGCGTGGTTGTAATTGTTACACTACCGCATGAGCCTGCAGTAGCGCAGCCACCTTCTCCTCTAACATAATAGGTTGTACTTGGTGGGGTTGGTGTTACAATAATGCTTGAGCCTGTTGTTGTACCAACTAATGTGCCTCCACAAGAACCTGTATAGACATACCATGTTGTGGCATCATTTAAATCACCAGAAATATTTAGTAAAGCACTATTTCCATCACAAATAGTTCCCGGAGCATAACTAATGGTGGGTATATCTGGCTCTGTACAAGGCACTGTAACGTTAAATGTAGCTGAAGATACAGGAAAAGGCACATCATTATCAAACTCCCAATTTGAAAGATCCATTATAGAAGCTAGAATTGTAGCTTTATCACCTGTGTGCAATGATGTAGGCATATAACGTGCGTTATCAAATTCTGGTTGTGCACCTCCATTTGGAAAAAGACCTAAAGCGTCTGTACCATTAGTTAAACCGTTTGGCAAAAGTGAGTTTGAGCTACTAGTTGAAGTACTCCACGCATTTCCGGGAGATCCCATTACACCGCTATTTGCATTAATACCAGCCACGAAATCAGTCGCTGTAGGTATTCCTGTAGATTGATAAATAAAAAGATTATCACCTGCAGCTCCCAACATATTTCCATTAATTGGACTGTAAGCGCCTATACTTAAAAGTGAGGCTGTTCCGGAACCTGAAGAAGTAAAACTTAAGATATTTGTATCAATAGAAATTTCTTCTCCTGCTAAAAAATCTGATGTAGCTGTAAATTCAATCGAGGATTCAATAGCATCTAAAGAACTTCCGTTCCATGCTTCATCAGTTATTATAAATTTAGTTGAATTAGCTATTGGTACTAAAAGAACAAAGGAGAGTGTTTCATCATCTATATTGATACGTGTAAAAGCTATATCACCTTCAGTTAACACAGTTTGAGAAAACACAGGCAAACTTGTAAGTGACAGAGCAAAAAATAACAATGTTATTTTTAAAAACTTTAATGTGTAATTGTTTTTCATATTTTAAAGATTTGTGTTGATTTAATTAGCTGCGTGATGGGTATATGCCTTGAAGACAAATTATATAATTAATACCCAAATAAGGAGTTCTAATATCAAAAGGCTGTTGGTTTCCGTTATTAAGAATATTAACATTTCCTTCGACGTTAACATTTCCATTTGATAAGTTCGCATCAGGAGTATCACTACTATATATTTTGTTAGCTCCTCCAATACTAGGAATTGCTAGACTATTATTTGTAGGATCATCTGAGTTTGCTTCTTCCGCAACGGCAGGCGTAGTTGAAACACCGGATGTTTGGGTAAATGTAGCGGTATGATTGTGAGAAGGCATATTTGAAACAGTTAAAGTAATATTTTCTCTTCCTCCTTTAGATCCTTCTCTATAAGTAGACAATCCAGGACCATTACCAGGTCCCATAGCAACTCTACCACGCAAATCTGGTAAGCCAAAAGTAGTTCTGCCATCTCCGCCGTACGTAGTTCCTAAAATTGAGAATAATGCATCGTTTTGTGATATTGGTAATAACTGTCCTTGACAAAGTGCCCAACCTCGGGGAGCAAAATTACCTGCAAACATTTTTACTTCCCCAAGAAAAGTTTCCTGTTGGGCTAAACTGTTAAATGTAGATAGTAAGCAGATTAGGAATAATCCGGTAATTTTAATTTTTAATTTCATCATTTAAATTTGGTTATGGTTAATAAGCGACAAACATAGCGAAACAGATTGCGTTAAATCGTTTAAATTTGTACTTAATCGTGTTTATACGTAGATACACCTATTTAAAAGTGTATTTCGTCGATGAAAATATGTTTGTGTCGATTTTTGATAAAAAGATTATTTATATTGCAGGGAAAGGTTTTAACTAATAATAAAGGAAGCATTTATAGACTACTTATTAAAAACAATAAACTCTGCGAAAACAGAAATGAAGTTCAATTAAATTTAAAGCAGTAAATTTGTTTTCTACCGAAAAATAACTAACCCCCAAAACTTAAAAATGAGTGAACATATTGACGACTTATTACGAGAAAATCAACGCCTAAAGGCACGTCTCGAAAAACTAGATTCTAAAAAAAAACGATCTAATAAGCGCGGTATTTTTAAGTTTGTTGGTACTCTAATTGCTGGTAAAAATCTTAAAAAGAGTATTTATAATTCTATTAACGAATTTAATCAGCAACATAAAATATCAATAGAAACCACATCTAACCTTGTAGCGAGTTTAATTAGGCGTATTACCCGAATTGGCGTTATTGGCTTATTGTTGGCTATTTTGCCAACAACTTTAATGTTTTACCAAAACAATTTATTAAAAATTCAGAATAGTAAAATAGAAACTCAAACACATTTAGCTGAGGCGTCTCGTCGTTCTACTCAAATGTTTATTATGGGCGAGGTTCTAAGTGATGTAAATAGCGAATTAAAAAATAGCAGTTCTTCTAGGCTTTCTAATACTTTGGCAGGACGAATTATTGGCTTAAGCCGCGCCATGAAACCGTATAGATACATGGTAGGCGATAAGCTTATTGATGAGCCTATTAGTCCAGAGCGTGGACAGTTACTTATTTCGTTGTGTAAAAGTAAAATTTCGTCATCGTTTTTTGTAGATGAAATTTTACAGGAAAGTGATTTTACTAAATCGGAATTAATGAATGCTAAGTTAAGAGGCGCTACTTTAAGGGATATTAATTTGAATGAAGCCAACTTATCTGGATCTGATTTAATGAATGTTGATTTACAAAATGCCAGCTTAAAAAACACCAATTTATCGCATGTAGATATGGACGATGTAAATTTAATTAATGCCAATTTAGAAGGTGCTAACTTAACAGGAGCCTTTTTAATTAGAGCAAATTTAAAAGGAGCAAACCTAACCAATGTGGTTTTAGATAGCGTAAAAGTAGATCGCGCCGATTGGTTATTACATATAAGAGATAAGCTTAAAATTAGAGGTGCAGCAGAACTGTTTGAAACCTATAAAATTGATAGCGTTTTTTATTATCAAGCTTCTAAGCTTAAAAAACCAATGATTTTAAGACGATAAAAAGGTGTATCTCTATTAAAAAACAAGTTGTTTTTTAAGTAATTATAGACTAACAACTAGTTTTTGTCCTATTCTTAAGAGGCTCGTTTTTCTTATGGAATTCGTTTTACAAAGTCTAGATACAGAAATTCTATATTTATCAGAAATACCAGATAGTGTTTCACCACTCCTAACCACGTGTATTTTTTTTCTGTTATCTTCTTTATGGCTAGCCTCTGCTAAAGATTTAGTGGTTAGAAGTTCTAATTCAGTTTGTCGTTTAGAACCATGATATTGAGCCGTTACCCATTTTTTAGTCACCCATAAATTTTCGTTTCTAACGGCGTTACTTTCCGAGAAATCGAATAAATATTCTGGGTTTATGTAATTGCCTTTATAACTTGTAATTAAATGTAAATGGCTCCCTCTTGCATTTCCTGATTTACCACCAATACCTATAATATCTCCGGCAGAAACGGTATCATTGGCTTTTACTTGATATTCCGATAAATGGGCATAACCTGTTTCTAAGCCATTATAATGACGTACAATTACAATACGTCCATGTCCAGAGCTATATCTTGCAAACCTCACAATACCATCAAACATAGTGCGAACAGAATCTCCGGTAACTAAATCAATATCTATACCTTGGTGGGCACGACCTCTGCGCCAACCATAACGCGATGTAATGACTTTTTTACCATCGATAGGTGAGGTGTAGGTACTATCTGAAAATGTAATTTCGAAAGGTTGAATTTTAATGTCATTTCTATAAGGATCGAAATTGATACTATCCCATTTTTCTGAAGTAATTGTGGCTTCAAATCGTTTTTTTTGTAACTGATTATTTAGTCTGTATTCCTTGTAAACGTTGGCTAAAGAGTCTAGTTTTTGTTTTATTTCGGTTTTATTTTGAGCGGTTAAAGATTGAAAAACACCAAGTAAGTATATGAGAGAAATAACTTTTTTCATGAAATAATAATAACTTTTAAAACGCTATTAAATTTTTTAAAATCTAATAGCGTTTTTTTACTTTTTTTAAGTGAAATTACTGGTTACGCAGCAATATATAGTTTATAAAATATAGTCTTTGTTAGTCTAAGCTTTAAAACTGCCATGACTTGGCAACTCAAAAATTTCTAAATCGAAATAGGGTAGAGCTGCTATAAGATGATCGAAAATATCCGACATAATATACTCGTAGTTTTCCCAACGTTTATCGCTACTAAAAGCGTAAATTTCTAATGGAATACCTTGAGTAGTTGGTGCCAATTGGCGAGCCATAATCATCATATCTTTATTTACCGCAGAGTGCTGCTTTAAATAAGTGTCTATATATTTTCTAAAAACACCTAAATTACTAAGGTTACGTCCGTTTAATAGTAGGTTTTTATCAACGTTATTCGCGTTGTTGTAAGTTTTGATATCTGCTTGTCTGCCTTCTAAATAAGACGTTATTAAATGGATACCTTTTAGTTTTTCAACATCAGCATCGGTTAAATATTTAACACCAGTTTGCTTAATATAAAGCGCTCGTTTAATACGTCTCCCTTCAGAATTCGTCATCCCACGCCAGTTTTTAAACGAATCGGAAATTAAAGCATAAGTTGGTATCGTAGTTATCGTTTTATCAAAGTTTTGCACTTTTACAGTGGCTAAATTAATTTCGATAACATCACCATCGGCTCCGTATTTTTCAAAAGTAATCCAATCGCCAATGCGCACCATATCGTTAATAGATACTTGAATACTAGCAACAAAGCCCATAATAGTATCTTTAAAAACAAGTATAATTACTGCAGAAATAGCGCCTAAACCGGTAACAAATTTTATAAATTCAATACCTGTTAAAATGGCAATAGCCGACATTATACCACCTAGCCAAGAGAAAATCATGAAAACCTGTATGTAACTATCAATAGGTTTGTCTTTAAAACGTGGTAAGGTTTTTAGGTAGTCTTTTAAAGCATTAAGTGAGCTTCTAACAATCCAAAGGATTAAAATAATGGCAAAAACTTCTAAGCCACGCTCAAAAACATCTTCAAAAGTTGGAAAATCTCCAAATACTTCAGGCACAAATCTAATAGCCACAAGTAGCGGAATGATGTGCGCTATATTGCGAGGCACCTTATTGGCAACCAATAAATCGTCAAAATTAGATTTAGATACCGAAGCAAACTGAGCAAAGGTTTTTACTAGTATTTTTCGTGTTACATAATCTATAATAAACACGGCTATTAATAGCGCAATTAATAGCGCAAGCATATTTAGATACTTGGCAGAGTTTTCGGTAAAACCACTTAAAATTAAATAGTCATAAAGTTTATGTTTTAAACCACTCATTAAACCGTTGGTTTTAAAAGTTTACTTTCAACATAAAAAGTTCCAAAAGGAATAACAGAAGCTACAAGCACAATTAAAAATGTTTTGCTAGTCCATTTCATGTCACTTTTAATTAAAAAAGCTAAAATAATGTAGACAATAAAAAGCATTCCGTGAGGCATTCCTAAAAGTTTTACGTATTCAGGATTACCGGAGATGTATTTAATTGGAGTAGCAATAAATAATAAAAGAAGATAAGATACACCTTCTAAAAAGGCTACAATTCTGAAAATATTTAATAATGAAAACATACTGTAAATTTTCAGCAAAAATAAGGTTCTAAAGTTGTAATCCCTTCATAATAATCGTTAAAAATAAGATAAATAGAAGGTGAAATTCGTTAAAGCAAAACCCTATTAAAGCGCACTAAAAATAAGAATGCCATAAAGCGCAAAACGGATAAATCTAAGCGAACCAAAAAGCATGACATTTTTAAACGGAAATTCGATAATTCCGGCTGCCAAACAAGCAATAGAAAAGGGTAGAGGCAATACAGCTCCAACCATAATTAAAAAGCCACCCCATTTTTTTGAGTTTTTAAGTTGCTTTTCCATTTTTACTTCAATGTAATTATGTACCGATGGAATTTTAGTAATAGTACGTCCCATCCAATAAGAGACTAAACCGCCACCGTAAGATAAAACAGCTAAAACACCTAAATAAAACCACGGACTATACATTTTACCTGCCCAGGCAATAAAAATTTCTGGTGGTACCAAGCCTAAAAGTGTTTCTGAAACAAAAAAGAAACTTAAAACACCGTAAGCCGGAAGTATTTCTGTTAAATGCGTTAGTGTTTTGTTGATATCAAAAAAATGATTCACCACATATACCAAAATAACAATACCAATAATATACGGTAAAGCCTTCTTTACTGCTTGCCAAACAAAGCTGTAAAACCCTGTGTAAGAGTAGTATTGATGTAAAAGCTTGAATTTAGATTTCTTCGCTTTTGATTTTGGATCCGGTTTCATTTTTGATAAAATTTTGGGCTAGCAAATATAAGATTATTTTTTTAGTCGTAGACTAAAGCTAAACGTTACATAACAGTACTTTAACATTTATAATTTCAACAATTATGCCAATAATGATGAGAAAAACGGATGAAATGTGTTAAATAATTAATAAGCGTACAAAAACCGATAATTAATTGGTTCGTAAGATAATATGTCGGTATTTTGCATTTCATAAATTATATCGATACCTTAACCAAGGAAATTAAATAAATTTAGCTTGAATAGAACTTTATTTGTCATCTTATTAATGCTTAGCTTTATATTTAGCTATGGTCAACCTCAAAATGAAACAAAAAAGGTGGGCGATAGCATAAGTGTATTGATAGATTTGGCTCGTAAAGAAAATTTTGGATCTAACTTCGAAAAAGCGTTAGAGTACTCTATTATTGCTGTAAAATTAGCAAACATTTCTAATACAACAGAAAAGCAAGCTCGGGCTTATAATAGTTTGGCAACTACATATCAAATGCTAAATGATGATGAAAGTGCTGAAAAATACTTTTTACTAACCCTTAAATTTGGTCGAGAATTAGAAAGCGATTACATTATTGCTTCGGCCTTAAACGGTTTAGGAAGCGTTTATTCTAAAGATGAAAGCACCTTAGATAAATCTATTAAACATTATAACGAGGCCTTTGTTTATGCTGAAAAACATGGTAACCCTGATAATATTGCTGCTTGGCATTTAAACATGGCGGGTTTGTTTTTAGATTTTAACAAAACTGACGACGCCTTACCTTATTTAGAGTCTGCTACTAAAACCTTAACTGATAATGATATTGACGATCCTGTTTATATAGCAACATTATATTACTTAGAAGGACTTTATAATAAACAGAAACTGGAATTTGATACCGCTAACACGTATTTAGAAAAAGTTATTCAAATTGCTAAAAAAGAAGATTTATATCCTGAATTGATAGATAGCTACAATTTACAATATGAAATATTTGAAGCCCAAAACAATTATACGGCGGCAATAGAGGCGTTAAAAAATAAGCAGTTTTATAAGGATTTAAGTTTTAACACCGAAAAACGATTAAAATTAGAAGATCTAAATGCGCAGTTTAAATTTAGTGAATATCAAAAAGAAATTACACAGGCGCAATTAGAAACCGAAACTTCTAATTCTAGAAATAATATTATTACGGCTATTGTAGTTTCATTTGTTTTATTTTTTCTGTTAATGCTTTTTCTTGTGCATTCTTTTAAAGATAAACAAAGACGAAAAGATCTTGAAGCTGTACGATCTAAAACCGAACATTTAACGAATTTAAAATCGGAATTACTGAGTAATATAAGTCATGAGTTACGTACACCTTTATACGGTGTTATGGGGATAACTTCAATGTTAGCCGATGATAAAACTTTAGGTGTAGAACACAAGAACTTAATTAATTCCTTACAGTTTTCTGGGAATAGATTACACGAATTGGTTAATAAAATATTACGAATTACCGAAATTGAATCGGATAGGGTAGCGGAGAAAAAAACAATTATTAATCTACAAGTTTTAATAAGCGACCTTATAAATTCACTTAATTATTCTGCTAAAGAAAAAGATAATGAGTTGGTTTTAAATATGCCGGCTGCTATAGATAATTTGTATTATTTAGACAGCTTAAAACTTACCGAAATTTTAGATAACTTAATTTCTAATGCTATAAAATTCACAAATCAAGGAAGAATAGATGTTAGCGTAGCCCTTGTAAATACAGATAGTGATATCGACTATTTAGAATTTAAAGTTGAAGATACTGGTATTGGTATTGCTAATGAAAACCATACGTTAATATTCGAAAATTTTAAACAAGCCATAGAAGAAAATACATCGTTTGGTTCTGGTCTTGGTTTATCTATTGTGAAAAGCCATGTAGAAACCTTAGGCGGCAAAATCAAATTAGATAGCGCACTTGGTTTGGGTAGTGTATTTTCGTTTGTAATTCCTTGTGAAATTGCTACGCCGGATGTTATTGCTAAAAGTACTTTACATAATAGAAAGAAGCCATTAAAGGTTTTAGTTGTAGAAGACAATAAAATAAACCAAATGATTACCAATAAACTTATTGTTTCTATTGGGCACATTTGCACTATATCACATAATGGATTAGAAGCTGTAGAACGCTGTAAAACGGACGATTTCGATTTAATACTTATGGATATCAATATGCCTTTAATGAATGGTTTTGAAGCCTCTAAAACTATAAAATCTTTTAAACCAGATTGTAATATTGTTGCGTTAACGGCTTTAGAAATTAGTGAAGTTAAGGAACAATGCATGGCCGTTGGCATGAATGGTATTGTTAATAAACCTATTGGTAAAGCTCAACTTAAAGATATTATACAAATGAATGTGGCTTAACAGGATTTCGTTATTCGTGTTTTCTATATTTTATGTGTAGTTTGAAAGATACTAGAGTATGGTTTAAAACATTCTATTTTACATAATATTAATTATAGTACAAATATATTATATGCTTGAAACGGCGAATAGAACTGTTTCTGTTCTATTTTACATAAATGCGGATATAGTGCCTTTAGGTCTATATCGTCAGCATTTATGTAACAGCTGTTTTACGTGATGATGTTTGTTAAAATTCGTAAGCTATAATTTTATACTATTGTATCTATAATTAGCCGTTATGTAAAATAGCCGCTACCAAGAGCTCGATTTATTAAAATAACAAATATCAGCGAATAATTATCCAAAGCTCGCCAAATCTAAAATTTCAGAAAATGCGCTTCCTTTCTAAAATCACATAGATTAATCCACCAAGAACAAATGAATCTATAAAATACGCATGTGTTAATTGAAAAACCTCTAAATACGTAAAAACAGTAATAATAGAGCTTAGTATCCAACTTATTAATGCTGGAAATTCCCATTTATTTATATCTTCTAGATTATACTTCTGCTTTTTAATCCAAAAGAAATGAATAAAATATATTGAAGATATTGATGGTGCTAGAATTCCTAAGAATTCAAGAAAATCAAAAAGATAGGTAGCAAAACCTAGCAATGCCAATATAGTTCCGAATAAACTAGATGCAATAGCTACCTTTTTGAACGTCCAATTTTTGTTGATTGTAGAAAACGTTAGGCTTGCGGAATATAAATTAGTAGCATTGGTGCTCCAAGTCGCTATAAACAATAATAAAAACGCAGGAATTACCAAGTTGTATTGTTCCATTATTTTAATAATATCGACTTCACCTGTTTGAATAGATGGTACAGCACTAAGCATATAGGCCAAAGGTGTACCAATGGTTAAACCCAATACTGAAAATAAACTTTGTTTATCTGTTTTTATAAATCTAGAAAAATCTGCCATTAATACAGGAAATAAAACCGCAGCACCTATTAAAATAGATATTGCTTCAAAAAGAGTCATTGAATTTTCTTTTGGAACATAGTCGAAAAGTTGCGATAGACTTTCTAAATCTGCAACAGAGCGGTAAAAAACATACCCTAAAAACGCTGTTAAAATTGGAATAGAAAAATTGGCAAGCTTTTCAATACTACGTAAGCCATAAACTGTTGTAATGGTTATAAATAGACTAGTTACGATAATGATAAGCGCCTTTGATACAACAAAGTTAAAAGTACTAATTGAAGTATCATAAATGGCAATTGCCAATAACTCTATGGCTACTGCAAACCAACCAATTAATGTAACACCGAAAATAAAATTGACAATTTTAGCTCCATATTCTCCAAAACTAAAATGTAGAATCATGTAAGTTGATAACCTAGATCGATTACCAATTAATGTGGTTGCCATACACATTATAGTTAACACAAATGTAGAAACACCAAATGCTATAAGCGCTTGCTTAAGGCCTAGATTGAGTGCAATTTCTGAACCTAAAAATAGTGTAGAAACTGATAATCCTGTACTCGCAATAATGAAACCAACAACCCAACCTGATACAAAGTCTTTTGGTTGAACTTTTGTGGTTGCGTATTGATTATTATTATCTTCCATTTAATTTTTTAAAAGATTAAGAGTATATGGTTTTAAATCTGGATGACAAACTACGCCATTATCAAATATCTGAATATCATCTAAAAAAACACTCACATTAGTTACCACACCATCAAAATGAGATTTTGCAACTTGCCCTAATGGCGGCATATCCATTGGACTTGTATGTCCAAAACCAAAATCAGCGCCTCCCCAAATACGTTCATCTTCCGCTACATCTCCACTTAATGTAGTTACTTTAGGATTCAAACCTAGCATATTATGAGATATTTTATACATATTTGGATCATTAAAAGAGCCTAAGTATGTTTTAAATTTTTCTGCTGCTTCCTTCTCCCCTTTTACATCAACAATCTCACTATGCTTCATAACAAATTCTAAGGGGCTTCCTTGTTCTCCGTTCTGTAAAAAGTCAAAAACAATAGTACCGTTCATACTTCCTATTTTAGGAACAATGTTTACAAAACCTGGAGCTGTTCCAAATTTTGGTTTAGAATAATCGCCATCATCAATATCAAAAGCATAATTTAAATCAATGTCATAGGACACATTAGTCCCATTTTTACTTGTAATTTTAACGGTGTTACAAGCTAATACTTTTTCTCGCGTTTTAGTAAGTAATTGTTTTAATGATTGAATATCAAAACCTGTAAATATGCGATCCAATGATTCTATAGAGCTATTTCCAATAATTAAATAGCGTAGTTTTTTGTTATCTCGCATGGCAGTTTCCCAAATGTCGGAATACAATAGCACCATAGAATTTGCTTCAATCCAAACATCGGCTTTACATAAAGCAGCTGTTAAAGCTTCTGAAGGCCAATAAGGCATTCCTGCCTGACTTTCTTGTTCTGCTCTTGGTACCAATATAATCATTGGTATTCCTCCGGCTACAGAAGTAGCTGCCGCGAAGGCATCTACAATAGCTCTATCAGACGGTAAATCTGCTGTAATAGCGACTGTTTCTCCGGGTTTTACTTGAAACATATCTTCTATTAATATTTTGGATACTCTTGCTATTTTTGATTGTAAATTTTCTATCATGATTTTTGTAAAAACAGAGGGAATAATGCATTCCCCCTTACTAATTCAACATAATTAATATTGTATAAAATAATATACTTAGCGGTTTTATTTCTTAGTTTAAAACCTCAAAGAAATTGCTGTTCCAATAGATAATGGTCTTCCTCTCCACGCCACATCATCCGGACTACCAACAAATTCTCCTGGTGAAAATTCTTGGTAATACTGCTTATCTGTTAAGTTTTTGCCCCAAATATCAAGCTTCCAGTTTTTATAAGAAAACCCTATTCTGGCATCTAATAAAGAATAAGCATCTGTTGTGTGCTTTGCTAAATTACTTTCATGATAGTATGTTTTTCCTGTTGTATCAAGGTTTATAAATCCATTAAACTTGACGCTATCGGTAATGTTAAATGAAGATTCTAAACCTATCCCAAAGGTACTTACAGGGACAAACGGTGTTTTGTTGCCATTATAATTTGAGTTGTCTGTTGTAGTTCCATCTGTTCCTCCAGTAGTTCCACCTTCCACAATTTCGGCATCAGAAGATCCAAAACTTGCAAAAACATCTAAGTAGTTTGTTAAGCGCGCACGCGTTTCGAACTCGAACCCAAAAACTTTGGTTTCATCATAATTATAGACTCCAGCAATAAAAGTATTTAGGTCTAAAATATATTGTTGCTGATTGGTTAATTTGGAAGAAAACACAGAGCCATTAAAGATTAAACGATCATTCCATGTGGTTGTTTTGAATCCAAATTCGTAGTTGTCTGATGTTTCATCGTCAAATTCTCTATTAAATAAATCGGTAAGGTCTGCATTGTAACCGCCATTTCTATAACCTCTACCATAATTTGCGTATAACAATACCTTTTTTGAAGCTTGGTAAGACAATGATACTTTAGGTTGAAATTCATTATTGTCTCTTTCAGAACTAGTAACAAATAAATCGTCTACTTGACTAAATTTATCTATGTCGTATCTAAAACCGGCAGAAATAGTAAACTTATCTGTAATTTTATAATCTCCAAATCCAAATAAGGCTACGGTATTCGTTTCATTAACGTAATCTGCAGTATCGTATGCATCCGGACCACCAAAATCAACTCCAGTAGTTCCGTTTTGATAGACATCTTTTTTAATATTCTGATAAAAACCACCTAAACTCCAATCGAATTTAGTGTCGGTATTTGTATTGCTTAACCTTAATTCCTGATTAAATGTTTTCGTAGTAATTTCTTCCCCTTGTGTTAATCCATCAAGTTCTAAAAAATCTAAATCGCCAATTGTAGAGCGGTCTACTTTATTAAAAGAGGTAATACTTTGCAGGTTTGCTCCTTTTAGATTGTAATCCATCTTAATATTTCCATAATTATTTTTCATATCAGAACGTCCTAAAACATCTGATACAATAACATTATCTCCTTCCGAAGGATTTGGATTAAGAACACCTCCTGTAAATTCTCCATCTGTACCAATTGGATTTACCGAATAATAAGTGGCACCGCCATCTATATTAAAATGTTGAAAGGTTGCTCCTATTGTAAAATTATTTGTAACCCTTGCTTTTATTTGACCTCTGATATTAAAATCTTCAGAGAAATCTACTTTTTTATCTAGGAATTCATTGGTTAATAGGCCATCAAAATTTTTGTATTGTGTAGAAAAACGATAGAAGACTTTATCTTCTTTAATAGCTCCCGAAGACACAAATTGTGCTTGGAGATTCCCACCATTACCAACGCCAAATTTAACGCGATTAGACATTTTATTTGTTGGCTCTTTTGTATAAATATTTATGGCGCCACCAATAGCGTTTTTTCCATATAATGCTCCTTGAGGTCCTTTAACGACTTCTACTAAAGCTAAATCGTACAACTCCTGACTTAACAAACTTGGATCTGGAATAGTTACACCATCTATAACAAAAGCTAAAGGTGCATCGCCTCCCCTAACCTGAGGAATTCCTCTCACTGTTATAAAGTTTAAACCTACCGCTTGTGCCGAATTAAATTTTAAATTGGGTACCAAAGCCGAAAATGAACTCACATCTGTAATACCTGCACTCTCAATACCTTCACTATTTAAAGCTGTTACAGATTCCGCTGTAGTTTGAATGTTTTCTGTACGTTTTCTAGATTTACCAATAACGCCGGAGAACCCTTGAATTGTCACCTCATTTAAAGATTCTAAAGATTCAATTAAGATAATATCTATTATACTTTTTCCATCCACTTTAACCTCTTGATTTTCAAATCCAAGAAATGAGAATTCCAAAATAGTATTGTTTGATGTTGTGCTAATTTGGAAGTTTCCATTGAAGTCTGAAATAACCCCTTTAGAAGTCCCTTTTACAATCACATTGGCTCCTGCTATCGGCTCTCCATTATTATCTGTCACATTACCTGATACGGTAATTTGCGAAAAGGATAACGTTGTTATCAAAAGAAATAACAATAATATAGTCTGTTTCATTTTATAAATTATTAGTTAAAAGCATTGTTTCGTTTCCATAAAAGTAATTTTCAAATATTAATTATTATTAATTTTAATTATTAAAAATATTTTTAATAATTTCAAAGAATAAATAGGAATTTATGAAAACGAGCCAATCATCACTAGTTTTAACCTCAGAATACTTCAAAATAATGCTTGATAAGGTTCATGAAACCTTTATGAATAAGCATCAACTGGTTAAACTTCCTAAAGCATTACAATTATACGGTTATGGTGCTTATAATGATACAAAACCGAACCTGAAGCAAGATTTTGAAGATATTGGATCGGAGTTTATTAACGGAAAATACCTCTATGATAAATCAAGGCAGTTTGAAAAAGGTAAGCTCTTAATTAAGCTTAACCAATATTACAAAGACATTATTTTACTTTATTTAGGTTATGAAGATTTTAAACTTTTTTTGGATGCGCATAAAACATCTGATATTGAATATGAAAAGCAATATGATTTAGTTTATAAGGATACCGAGGATATCACCTATTACTACGTTAACTACTATTTTGGTGAAGACGACACTATATTAAAAGGCCAAACCATCATATCTAATAACTGGAAAACCATTCAACATATTTTTATATATCCTTTAGATGATGGTACTTTTAGAGAACATTATAGTAATGGAAGTATAAAACGTCAGGGAGATACCATTACCATAAAAACCAATACACTTTCTGGAGAAAGGTATATTGATGGTGCCAGCGAGATTTATTATATAGGTCATAAATCACCTTCACACCTAAATTATCTTATAGGTACGTATTGTACTTTCGATATTTTCACTAATTCTGTTGCAGGACGTTCCATTCTTGAAAAATGTGAAAGCAAACAGATTATGGAATTAGAATCTAAATCGGCGTTTATTCCGCCATATATTGCTTTAGAAATTAGAAACAAGCGCATTGTTAATAATAGTATTGTTGCCAGAAACGCCTTAGAATTATCAAGTAAAAGCCCATACGCCTCTTTGTATGGCAAATTGGCTGGAACTTATGACTTAACTTTTAATTTTGACACTGGTTTTAAAGAGACTTTAAAGTTTAAAATTTTACCAACAAATTATCAGATTATTACTTTAACCGAAAATGTATACATTGAAAAAGACCGTTTTGAATTAATTAATAAAGGCTCTGTGATAAATTTCCGGTTTGGTTTTTCGGGTATTATAGCGCTGGAGCGTGTAAATATCTATATTAAAACCTATTTTTTGAAAGATGCAAGTGGTGCACAAGAAGGTGTTTTTAGTGGTATTGATAATGAAAACAGACTAATAAATGGAACTTTGGTTGTAAACTATACACAGAATTAAGTTATTCCATACGAGTTTCATTAACATCGTCGAGAAACATTTGTCAAGAAAAAAATAAAGAAAATGATATAATGTTAAAAACCCCTCACCTTAATAATACAATCTAAAATCAAGTAGTTTACAAAGTTTGTAATGTCTTTGATGTAATTCTTCCACAACATCTAGCATGTTATCATCTTCGTTAAATAGGTTAAAGAATGCAATATCCAGACTTGAGCTAGTAATTCCATTAGAGGCATTACCGTACCCTGAAATACCTCTTGCTCCAGTGATATCTATAAAGTATTGAGCTTCTTCTTCGTCTAAATCTAAAACTTTTGCGTTGGAAAAATGTAAAATCTTTCCATCTAATCGTCCTTCAAAAATTTCTGCAATTTCTTGTAAACTATAGTAATAGTCGTTTAAACAAATACTATTTGCTTCACCTGTAATAACCAAGTAAATTATTTCGTAGTCTTTAAAATTATGATCACCTAAAACCAAGGCGTTTAAGTTGTCTTCTAATCCTTCAATGGTGTCGCAAGTATTATAAATACTAGCTACACCATATTGCGTGGTTAATTGATCTAATTTTTTTTGAGCTTCAGTAACGGTATCGACTTCTACATCTTCAACCGCTTCTAAACAGTAAATGAAATAATCGGTATCTATTAATTGTTCTTGGGGTAATTGTTGTCTTTTTTCTAACAAATCTCAGAATTTATGAAGGTATTTAAAACACAAAATTAATATAAATCTTTTACTCTTTTTATTATAAAATTAAAATACCCTATTGTAGAATTTCTACAATAGGGTATCAATTTTGTAACGATTACTTTAAATTTAATAATTTAAAAAGCAGGTTCAGGTCTACCTTTCAAACGTTTTTCAATTTTTTTCTTCTTTTCAGTTAAGCGCTTCATGATATCCATTACGCTAGTATCTTTAGACTTCTTGTAAATTTCGTTTAAGGCGAGTATTAAACGCTTTGCTTCTCGCGATGCAACTACTCTGTCACTTGTAGACATGTTACTCATTTTCGCGTTTTCAAACTCAATTGCTTCGTTAATCAATTCCATAGTTTTGCATTTTGTTTATTTCTATATAAATATAATTAAACAAAAGATACATTAAGGATATATACAATTGATTATAATTATTTTAATATTGATTTAAGTTATAATAGAAATAAAATTTCATATTAAATGAGCGTTTTCAATGCTCAAAAATGTTTTTTTTACTAATTAATAGCGCAGGCTTTTCTTTTATAAGCCTCTTCCCTATTATAATTTTATTACTTTTTCAACAATACCTTGTATTCTAAAATCCGTAGTTAGAATTATAGGTTGATGTTTCGAATTTGTAGAATGTGGTTTTAATACAATAGTATCTCCATTATCTATAAACTCTTTTACGGTAGCATCATCATCAATTAAAGCAACCACCAGATCGCCATGGTTAGCAACTTGCTGTTGTTTTATTAACAGTAAATCTCCGCTAGTAATACCTTTTTTATTCATAGAATCACCAGAAGCTCTTAAAAGAAAATAATCACTTACATTTTTAACCAATGTCTTAGAGATGGAAATTTTTGCTTCAATATTTTCTTCAGCATAAATAGGTAAGCCACAAGCTACGGAACCAATCAACGGGATTTCTACAGTATCACTGCTGTTAGATTCTTTTGATACCAATGGGCTAGCGTCCAGTAATTCTTTGGCTTCAACTTGCAATAGATTTGCTATTTCAAATAGCATTTCTAGACTAGGCTGCCTTCTGTTCTGCACATAAGAATTCACCATATTGTAACTCTTATTGAGCTTTGTAGCGAGCCAAGTTTGCTTTATGCCTTTTATTTCTAATACTTCTTTAATACGATTCATAATTAAACCATTGGTTTCAGAGCACTAATTTAAACAATAAATATTTATATATCATATAATGAGATGTTAATTATAACTAATATGAGGTTTTTTATCAAAATTATTCATTTTATATTTGATTAGATTGTATCTTTGGGCTTCAAATTAAACACCTCCTAATGTCTTTTCAACGTGTACAAGAAAAACTAAATATCCTTGCAGATGCTGCAAAGTATGATGTTTCTTGCTCCTCTAGCGGGAGTAACAGAACTAATAAAAACAAAGGATTAGGTGATGCCTCGGCTTCCGGAATTTGTCATACGTATACAGAAGATGGTCGCTGTGTTTCCTTATTAAAAATTTTACTAACCAACCATTGTATTTTTGACTGTGCCTATTGCGTTACTCGTAAAAGTAACGACATTAAACGTGCTGCTTTTAAGGTTCAGGAAGTGGTGGATTTAACCATGAATTTTTACCGACGTAATTATATTGAAGGCTTGTTTCTAAGTTCTGGTATCTTTAAAAGTGCCGATTACACTATGGAACGCTTAGTGGCTGTGGCTAAAAAATTAAGATTAGAAGAGAATTTTAATGGCTACATTCATTTAAAATCCATTCCCGGAGCGAGCGATGAGTTAATGCGTGAAGCTGGTTTGTACGCCGATCGGTTAAGCGTTAATATTGAAATTCCAACCGAAAAAGGTCTTAAACTTTTAGCACCTGATAAAAATAGAGCCGATTTTATAAAACCCATGGAAAAGGTTAAAAATGAAATCATTCAATATAAAAGTGAAAAGAAAATAATAAGAAGCACACCCAAATATGCTCCTGCCGGACAAAGCACGCAAATGATTGTTGGAGCAAGTGGCGAGAATGATATGCAAATCATGTACACATCCAATTATTTTTATAAAAACTTTAATTTAAAACGGGTTTATTATTCGGGTTATGTCCCTATTAGTTACGATACGCGATTACCGCAAATTGGCACACCTGTCCCGATGTTGCGAGAAAATAGATTGTATCAAACCGATTGGCTTCTGCGTTTTTACGGCTTTAATATTGAAGAAATTTTAAACGAACAAAACCAAAGTCTAGATCTAGATATCGACCCTAAATTAGGTTGGGCACTGCGTAATATGCATGAATTTCCCGTAGATATCAATAAAGCCGATAAACGCATGCTTGCTAGAATTCCTGGTTTAGGCATGAAATCGGTTTTTAAAATTTTAAATGCAAGGCGCTACAGGCAACTTAACTGGGATCATTTAAAAGCTATTGGCGTTGCTTTCAATCGGGCGCAATATTTTATGGTCTGTGCTTCAAATCAATTTGAAAAGCGTGATCTCACTCCAGAAAAAATTAAAGGTTTAATACTTCAAAACTCTAAAAGCAAGTACACATCAATGCTTAGTAACCAATTAAACCTCTTTGGATAGCATTACTATGGAAACAACTTTAGTTTACGATGGCACATTCGATGGGTTTTTAACTTGCGTTTTTATGGCGTATGAGATGAAATTAAAAGCAGTCTCTATCGTTAAAGAAAAGCATTTCCAGGAGCCTATGTTCGGGAATTGGGATTTGGTTAATACTGAACCAGATAAAGCAAACCGGGTTTGGGCGGGTTTAAAAAAGAAAATGTCTGCCAATGAGTTGCAACGCTTTTACTATGCCTTTTTAAGCGAAAAACCAACCGTAGAAAACACTATATACCAAGCTATTTTATATGTATTTCAATCTAAAAACAACGTTGCCTCAGATTTTGGAAACGTTCATATTTTACAACTTTCAAAACTCACTAAAAATGTAAGTCGAGAAAAACATAGAATGGAAGCTTTTGTAAGGTTTAAACTCACCAAAGACGGTATTTATTTTGCAAATATAGAACCCGATTTCAATGTTTTACCTTTAATAAAAAGACATTTCGAAAAACGCTATGCAGATCAAAAATGGCTTATTTACGACTTAAGCCGAAAATATGGCATTTATTACAATTTAGAGTCCGTAGAACTTATTAGCCTCGAACTCGATCGTAATTTTGATCCTTCTAAAACATCAACAGAATTTTTCGCACCTATTGAATTAGAGTTTCAACAACTGTGGCAAGACTATTTTAAAAGCACAAACATCAAGTCGCGAAAAAACATGAAACTCCACATTCAACATGTACCCAAACGCTACTGGAAATATTTAAGCGAAAAGCAATAAAAACAATAGTTATTAGAAGCTATTTCCTGCTATTCGCTATATCTTTTTTGTAGATAACCTTAAGGTTGTTCTAAATCTAAAACCCTTTTCTTCAACCTACGTTTAGTCCTATTAAATAACACAAAAAAGGATGCCGCTGCTATCAGGGCTAAAACTATCTGTTAAAATTATTTTTAATCGAAAATAAGAGTGCACTTCATGATCTGCGTTAAGAAATAGCCTTCAAAACATCAATTTGCTATCAGTAACCGTCGACACTTTTCCGCCACTCACCACAATTAAAACTCAACTTAGCGAAACACAATTTTTAAGCTAGAATTAAATATTACTTTTATTTCAGATAAGAAATCCCTGTCACTTTTAATGTACAGTACATTAGAATGAAATAAACCAAATTAAAAGTAATTCTTAGCAAAATGGGATACTAAATATATATTTTGTATTCTACCGCTTCTCTCATATTGTTGCTTTGTAAAATGAGCACAATAATACGGCGGTAGTTTACTTTTATTAAAATTATACTTCCTTCCTCAACACCTCTAAAGGTGGACTTTTTAATACAGATTTTAAGTTACTTAATCCAACCAAAACAACTAAAAACGTAATACTTGGCAGAAAAACCAAAAACGGAATTACCGATGGTACAAACGGTTCTTTAAATAAAAACGTGGCTAATAATTGGCTACCAATAAAAGCCAATAAAATTCCTGTTAAGCTTCCTAAAACACCTAAATAAAAGTATTCTAGAGCCGTAATTTGTAAAATTTGCTTACTTTTTGCTCCTAAAGTTCTCAGTAACACACTTTCTTTTATACGTTGGTATTTGCTATTTCTAACAGAACCAATAAGTACAATAAAACCAGTAAGAATACTAAAAAAGGCCATAAAATTAATAATCCATGATATTTTATCTAGAATATCTTCAACAATGGTAAACACTTGTCGTAAATCTAAAATAGTAACATTCGGGAATTTCTGAACCAAATCGCTTTGCAAAGCAGCTGAACTTTCTTCATCTGGTACATGCGTCGTCATGACATTAAAAGTTGGTGCATTTTCTAAAACACCTACCGGAAATAAAACATTGAAATTTATTTTCATACTGCTCCAATCCACTTTACGAATACTACCAACAACGGTTTCCTTAAGCACACCCTGAATATTAAAAACAACGGCATCCCCTATTTTCAAATTAGCATCTTTGGCAATATTGTCTGTTATTGAGATATAGATGGGGTTTCCGGGTTCCATTTTACCTGTCCATTCACCTTCCAAAATTTCTTCGGTATCTACCAAAGCATTTCTATAAGTTACTCTAAGCTCTCGGTTTAAAATCCATTTACGCATTTTAATAGTGGTGTCTTGGCGAATTTCATTTACTGATTTACCACGAATACTATGCATGCGCATTGTAATAATCGGAATGTTATTAATCACCTCCAAGCCTTTACTTTTAAAAGTCTCTAAAAGCGCCGTTTCCTGTTCTTTTTGAACATCCATTAAAATGATATTGGCATCATTTTGCTTGTTTTCTATAGTGGTTTTAGCCAATAAAATATCTTTGGTAAAATACAACGTGCTTATTAAAAATGTCCCTAGTCCAATCGCTAATACCAGTACCATGGTTTGGTTGTTTGGTCGGAATAAATTCAATAAACTTTGACGTTTAGTATAACTCCAAGAACTCGGGAAATATTTTTTAATTAATTTAATAAATATCTGCGCTATCCCAGCCATAATAGCAACTGTGATAAAAATTCCGACGGTAAAAAATAATCCATTTAAGGCATCTTTTAGCATCCAAAACGCAAACAAAAAGATAAAAAGAGCAATGGCGAACATAACGGCAATTCTCGCTTTTTTAGGTTTTTGAAGATTATCTTCCGAGCCTCTTAAAACCTCTAAAGGCGATACATACCAAGTCCCTAATAAAGGTAATAAAGCAAATAAAACCGACATTAAAATCCCTAAAGTAACCCCCATAATTATAGGCTGCGCCGAAATAGAAATTTCAACACTAAAAGGTAAAAAGTCTTGTAAAATATAAGGAAATGCATATTGCAATGCCGTTCCTATTCCTGAGCCTATTAAACCTCCAATAAGTCCAATGCTAATAATTTGCAACAAATAAATTAAAAAGGTTTGTTTTCTAGAAGCTCCTAAACACTTTAGAACAGCAACACTTTTTAGCTTTTCTTTAATATAGATATGCACAGAACTTGCAATACCAATACAACCCAATAAAAGCGCTATAAAAGCGACTAAATTTAAAAATCGACTCACATTATCATAGCGTCTGCCTAAACGTTTGCTCGTGCTAATATGTGTGTCAATATCTGCGTTTTCCGCTTCAAGAACGGGTTCTAATGTTTTCTTTAAATCGTCTAAATTAGCTTTCGGATCTTTAAAAAAGTATTGATATTCTTTTCTACTTCCTATATTGCAATAATTCGGTTTCATCTAAAAAACGAAACGGAATTAAAACGGTTGGCGCCACAGAAGATGAAATAGCTGTACTACCCGGAATGGCTTTTAATTCACCAATAATAGGTAGGGTTAACTCTCCTATTTTAATAGAATCTCCAGGTATTATTTTATATTGTAAAAGTAATGTGGCATCAACTAATGCGCCACCTAAGTTCTGGTAAGTAGCACCTGCATCTTTTGGTGTGGTTGTGATATTTCCGTAAAAAGGAAATGCGCCTTCAATCGCTCTCACTTTTACTAATTTTGTGCCGTTATTTTTAGGGAAAGCGGCCATAGACACAAAGTTAACTTCAGATGCATCGGCACCTAAAGAATCTATAATGGCTTGTGTTTTTTCGGTAGGTTTTTGTTTGCTATCAATTACAAAATCGGCACCCATTAAGGCTTTCGATTGTAGCTTTATATTTTGCTTTAAATTATCGCTAAATAATTGGATGGAAACCACTGCAGCAATCCCCAATATTATGGAAGCCATAAAAAGCAATAACCTAGAAAGACTGGCTTTTCCATCTCTCCAAGCCATTTTTAAAAGCCATTGAAAATTCGGTTTTGAATAGATCTTACTCATTAAATTGCGCTTGTTTTTTCGTTTGAAATAATCTTACCGCCTTTCAATCTTAAAATTTGTTGGGTGCGGTTTGCTAAATCTAAATCGTGGGTAATAATCACCAAAGTCGTTCCGGCTTCTTTATTAAGTTCAAAGAGTAATTGAATCACCTTTTCACCAGTTTCTTCATCTAAATTCCCTGTAGGTTCATCGGCAAATAAAATAGACGGTTTGTTAGAGAAAGCACGCGCCAGAGCAACACGCTGTTGTTCTCCACCCGATAATTGCGATGGATAATGATGTAAACGATCTCCCAAACCTACTTTTTCTAATAAAGCAATACCAAATTTAGAAGCGTTTTTTTCGCCTTGCAATTCCAAAGGAACAATCACATTTTCTAATGCCGTTAAAGTGGGTAGTAATTGAAAATTCTGAAAAATAAAACCAACTTCTTTATTTCGTAAAGCGGCGCGTTCATCTTCATTTAAATCATGCAAAGCCGTACCGCATAATTCTATGCTTCCTGAGGTTGGATAATCTAAACCTGCACACAAACCTAAAAGCGTGGTTTTTCCACTTCCTGAAGGTCCTACAATAGAGAAAACACTCCCCTGTTCTACTTCAAAAGTGATATTGCTAATTACTGTTAATTTTTTAGAACCACTGGTATAAGTTTTCTCTAAATCATTAATCTTTAATATATTTGACATGACGCTTATTTAATGTTTTTACTAAAAAATCCCGATGTTGAAAAATAGACAATTGATAATAAATATCAACAATAGAACTCAAAAGGTTTTCTTAAAATTTTGTTGTTTTTACGTACTACTATTCTTATTGTCTTGTAAACAAGATGCTTCTAAAAATACTATGGATTCAGCTGAAACTGCGCCAGAAACTGAAGTTGAAACCACCAAAAGCACAAGCTCTAAAAAAATAGTATTTTTCGGAGATAGCTTAACAGCTGGTTATGGTTTGGAAGATGTTGATGATGCATTCCCAGGTATTATTCAAAATAAAATAGATGCTTTGGGTTTAGAGTATAGCATTGTAAACTCGGGTGTTAGCGGTGAAACCACTTCTGGCGGAAAAAATAGAATTGACTGGGTTTTAAATGAAGAACCTAGCATTTTTATTCTAGAATTGGGTGCTAATGATGGTTTACGTGGTGTGCCTTTAGACCAATCTAAAGCCAACTTACAAACTATTATAGATGCAGTAAAGACCAAATATCCAGAGACTATTATTGTTTTAGCTGGTATGCAAATTCCGCCTAATATGGGACAAGATTACACTACAGCGTTTAAAAACATGTTTCCCGATTTAGCTAAAGAAAACAACTTACATTTAGTGCCTTTTCTATTAGAAGATGTTGGCGGTATTCCAGATTTAAATCAATCGGACGGCATTCATCCTACAAAAGCAGGTCATAAAATATTGGCTAAGAATGTGTGGGAGGTTTTACAACCTATCCTTAAATAATAAACCGCTATTTTATTTATTAAACTAGTTTTTATCCTTTCGTTTCTTTCTCCAAAGTATATAAAAGAAAACCGCTAAAACGGGTAAAACAATAAACACAATCAACTCAAACGGATCAGATAAATCTAATGGTTGGTTATCGTCGGGGTTTGGTGTTCCCATGGGTAATTGTAAAATGAATGTATTAAATAGTGTTAGCATGTTTTTAAGGGTTTTACCCAAATTTAAGAATTTAAAAACGGCTAACCAATCTAAAAGCCAACTACCTTTATTTATCTGAAACGTTATAAAGTTCAGAAAACTTACATCTTACTCTATTTTGTAAGCTTCTTATTTTTGACTGTTCTTTAAAGTTTCTAGGTCTTTTTCAAGTTTTTCTGCTTTAGCTTTAAATGTTTTCATAGCTTTTTTTAATTGTCCTACTTTTTTCAAAACGTCTTCATCTTGAAGTGCTTGATAAGTGGTAACACCATTTGTTTCTTTTATTTTTGATTTGCCTCCACATGTTGGGCAATTTGATACTTGACTCATAATATATTTATTTTTTAACTGTTATTAATACTACTTTTTCTCCAAATAGAGACTGCAATTTATACGCTTTATTTTGACTAATCACTTCTAAAAAGGCTTTAGACTCGGCCATTTCTGCATTATCGACATAGATAAATGTACCGTTATGGAAATTAGGTTCCAGCATCTGGAAAAGTGGTAAATACAAGTCTTTCCAACCATCTAGCAATAATAGATCAATAGGTTCGTCATGGTTTTTTAAGGTTTCCATGGCGTCTCCAATTCTAACATCAATAAGGTTGTGTACACCTGCGCTTTTAAAATTACTAATGGCTTTTTTAGCTTTCGATTCGAGTAACTCTGTAGTGATAACGCGGCCGCCTGTTTCAAGTACACCTTGCGCTAAATACAGAGTAGAAATCCCGAAGGATGTTCCAAACTCAACAATGTTTTTAAGGTTATTATCTTCAATTAAGTTTATCAAGCCTTCACCTTGTGTTTTTGTAATAGACAAATAGGCATCTTTAAAATCCAAAGGTTGCATGGGTCTAAAAACGCTTTTTGCCACACCTTTCATAATGTTTACCACATCGAATTTAGAATCTTCAAAGAGCCCGTTTATGGTGGTGTTTATTTGATTTTGTTGTGAACTTATCATAATTTTTCTTTTAAAAAGAAGGAATACCAAAGCCAAGTTGATATCCCTTCATGCTACTTTCAGATGCTCTTTAATATTCAAGCTCTGGTTTAATTTTTTGATAGCGACCCATCCATATTGAAGATTGATCCATCATGCCCATAAATTCCTTAGAAATTTTGTTGTTCATAAAAGGTTGTAAAGCGGCATCAGAATGGCTTTTATTATCCCAATACACTACAACAATTTGTTCGCCATTTTCATTTACACCAGTAACACGTTGTAAAAATCCATC
The DNA here is from genome assembly GCF_900112395.1 of Algibacter lectus. Classification (GTDB taxonomy): domain Bacteria; phylum Bacteroidota; class Bacteroidia; order Flavobacteriales; family Flavobacteriaceae; genus Algibacter; species Algibacter lectus. The sequence continues at coordinate 193,822 of NZ_FOLN01000002.1, read as the reverse complement.
TTGTTTAGATGTGAATACGTTTTCTACGTTTTTATTGGTTTTATCGAAGGCCTTCATGTCGATATCTGCTTTAGTTTTAAAAGACATTACTTAAACAAAATTACTGTGAGCCGCATTAAAATCATCTTCAATATGATAGCGCGACATTTTCATGGAAACTCCATCAATCATAGAAGCATATTTGGCTACAGAGGGATCAGTCATAAATTTTTCCATAGACGCTTTAGCGTTTTCAAGAGATTCCCAATATACCAAAACCACATATTCTCCATTTTCATTTATTCCACTTTGGCGCTTAATAAAACCTGGTTGTTTTGCTGTAAAATTAGTCTCAACTTCAGCATCAAGCTTATTAAAAACAGATATGTTGTTTAGTGATTTTGTTTTAAAGGTTGTTACTTCTAAAACAGATTTTGTATTACTACAACTACTAACTAGTAAACCTATTATTGCAAATGCTATTAATTTAATATTCATAATTAATGTGTTTTAAATTTAATGTAGGGGTAATAAATTTGGTGTTTGGTATTAAAACCAATCTGCTCCTGTATCTCCAGGGAAGAACGCATCAGGTAACGATAAATAAAGACCACCATCTAAATAGTTAGGGTACAATACTTCCAGCTCGTCAATTACCTCTTGGTTTGTTGTCGCTGTGCCACCACCAGTAGTAGTTTGTGTACCTTTTATAAGGCCTTGTGCATTTTGTAAATAGTCGATGTTTTCGTCGATAGACGTTTCAACATCAGCACGAGAACCATTATGACCAACAAAAATATGGTTGTAATCTGCAAAGTTGGCTTTCAATACATTTAAACCAGCAATCCAGTTATCAATTTCATCATCACCACTATTTGGCGTGTATTCTCTTAAATATGGATGCGATAGATTGTAAATAAGGTCTCCAGCAAAAAGAACTTTATGCGCAGCATTATAAACATAACCGTTTTCTCCAGTTTCTGCGTTAGATACTTTATCAAAAACATAAGTTAAATCGCCTATTTCTTGAAAATCGCTCACCCCAATAACCGCATTAGGATGCAAGCTTGTAAAGTCTGCTGTACTGTTTAATTGTGTAGCCACAGTACTTTCAGCATAAAAATCTAAATCTGCAAAATTTCCAGCACCACCATAATGATCGCCGTGGTTGTGAGTAATTATTACAGCACCAGGTTTATTAATAGCATCTACATAAGCTTTTAGTTCGTCTGCAAAAACTGGTGCAGGTCCTAAATCTACTAAAACAACAGTATTTTCTGTTTCTACAATAGTTACTGTGTATGGAGCGGTATCAAAATTAAGCGTGTGGTATCTTACTGTGTTTTCTGTAATAACATCTACAGTGCCCAAAGTTATCATGGAGCTTGACGGTGCAGTTCCAAAATCAACTGTTTTTTGAGCATTAGAATCGTCATCATTATTACAAGAGACAATAGTGATAGCCAAAACAATAATGGCCATAAATTTTAATTTGAAAGATTTCATCATTTTATTTTTAGATTAATAATTATACTGCAAAGATGCATTAGCGCCGCAGTATTAAGCTAATCAAAATGATGATAAAAAAGGTAAAAGTGTAACCTTGTATTTATGTTTTATTCCGAAATTTAAGTGGTGTAAAGCCTGTGTTTTTTCTAAAAAACTTACCCATATTTGCAGGTTCTTCAAAGCCGGTTTTATAACTTATTTCTTTAATAGAAAGTGAGGTTGTAACTAGGTAGCGCTTAATTTCAATAATTACAAAATCGTCTATAAACGCTTTTACAGTCTTGCCAGTAAGCGTCTTAACAATATCGTTTAGAAACTTATAAGAAATAAATAATTTTGAAGCATAATATCTTGAACTTCTAGTATTTGCAAACTCATCTTCAAGTATATCTTTAAATGCGGTAAATTTCTCTAACCAATGCATATTAATGTCTTTAACAGATTGGTTTTCTTTGGTCCGTTCTGCCTTAAGTAGTAAAACATTAAGCAGGTTACTTAATATTTGCGACTTGCCAAAACCATTAGAGAACATATACTCATTACGCAAATTATGTGCTGTACTAATCAGGTTATCATGATCGGTTTTACTTTGGTGAATTACGGGTGTTTCAATATGGTAATTAAATAACCGATTTAAATTTAAAGTGCTTAATAAATAATGTGATTTATCTACAAACGAACTATTAAAAATAATACAATAGCCTTCCGCGTTTATCAGTTCTTTATTAAAATGATGGATTTGATTTTTAGAAATAAAGATAGAACTTCCCTCAACTAAGGTGTAAGATTTAAAATCGACAACATGCTCATAAGTGTTTTTGGTAACAATGATGATAAGATGAAATAAAATTCTATGTGATGAAAACGGATCATGACTTGTAGATAAACCTAACTTTTCAAAAGTTTCGGCAAAGGTCATGACTTCAATATCTAATTCAAAAGCTGATTTAAATTCTATTTTAGGTAAATCATGTGTCATATTACAAATGTATGAAAATAGTAAGTTTATTTCCGCGAGATACCAAATTCGAATTTTTTTCTCTTTTAGGAACTAAAAACAGCTATTTTTCATGTTTCGCATAAATTGAATATTCTGTACAAGGACTAAAGTTTTTTCAAATACGCGATTCTCAGCGAACGACGAAATTCGATGTTTTTACTGAAAAAATTAAATCTAGATATCTCTAATTCAAAATAAGCGTTCGTGCCATTTCTAAAAGTGACTTTTTTTCTTCAATCGATCTTTTTAAAGGCAATTGTGCCAAACCAATTAATCTACGCATAATTTCTATTCCGGCAACTTTGGCAAGCAAATTGGCGTTCAAGGTTTTTGGGTATCTATTTTTTATGCTTTCTAAACAATCGATGTTCATGGTGATCATAATAGTATGTGCTGCCATAACGCCAATATCAAATTCGGCAAAACCCATAAAACTAAATTCCGGATCAATCACATAGGTATGGTTTGCCTTCGTCATCCAACTTCCAGGATAATAATCGCCGTGCAAAAGCGTATCACCTTTAGATAAATATTGCTCGCCAACCTTTGCAATCTCTATTTTTAAAGCGGCATCATTTCTGTAAATTAAAGCCAATTCCTGAAGTCCGTTTTGAATGGTATCTAAATGAAAATCGCTATCCTTTAAAAAAGGCAAAACAAATATGTGTTGATGGTTAAGCAAACGCAAGTCCATATTTTGAGGATATGCCGTTGGTTTAGATTTATGAATTTCCGCGGCAATATCTATAAGTTCATGCAGTTGCGAGCTGGGCATTGTTCTATCTTCATAGAGATACGACATATCTTGGCAATCGCCTAAATCTTCCAGAATAAGCAAATAATTATCCGCATTATAAGCTAGTATTTTAGGAATATGTGGCGCAATAGCCTTATTGGTAATCGCTTTGTAAAACTGAAACTCCACATCGATACGCTCAATAGGTGCCGTAATATCTTGATATTTTTGAACAAACGGACGCGATTGTTTTACAATAAAAGACCGCGTATTGGTACGGATTCTAAGCACCACATTCATGTTGCCCTCACCAGGCTTTTCTATAGAAAGAATACGTTCTTGTTTTAGGTCTAAAAACCCCATGGTATTTAAAGACGTCTCAAAATCTAAAATGGAACTATTAATATCTAAATACATAGGTTATTTTTTATTTAAGCTTTGCCAGAAATCCGTTTTCATAAGGTCTATATCTATTTTGGTATGGATGTTTATTAAGCGAGGTGTGTTTTCTGGAGGTGTTAAAAAGGTCTCAATTTTCGATAATTCTGGATGTGCGAGCGCTTCAATAATAGCAACATCCCACATAATCCAGCTTTTCTTTTCCGGATCGTCTTTGGTCCACCAACGCTCGTAGGTGTCCCAACGGTTTATTAAATAATCGGCAATGCCACCTTTGTTTTTTAATTGCGCATCTACTTCTGCTTTAGTAAACACCAAGTGTTGGCTGGTTGTTGCCGTCATGATACTCAAATCTAGACCTTTGGTATTTAGTAGAATATCCACCGCTTTTGGGTCGTTGCCTGTATTGAATTCCTTTTTGTTATAAGTGTTGGTTTCCACGGTATGCCAAAAACCAAGATAATGCACTTTTAGTTTTTCTATAATCGATGGATCTTCTAAAATAGCACTCGCCACATTGGTGCTCGATCCTAAAACAACCACGTTTAGCTTTTCGCCAGCGGGCAATTTATGCGCCATTTTAACAATGAAGTTTGATGCCGGAGAACTCGCTGGTTCTGTATTATTGGTTATCGGTACATTGCTTCCTAGTGGTAGCGGAATGCTGTAATCCCCCATTAAGTTCAGTATCTTTTCGTTAATATCTTGGCTTTCTTGTACGGTGTTTTCGGTTGCCAATGGCGATGTATGAAACTGTGCCGAAGTAATCCCCAAAATATTAAAACTTGGTTCTTTAATGGCTCTCACTATAGCATAAAGATCGTCTACTTCATTAGCGGTATCGGCATCAATAATAATGGGTAAACGGTTGTCTTTTATCTGTGCGCCTGCTGTAACCTGAGTAAAAACGGAAACTAGAAGTATTAATTGAAACAAAGAAACGTAAATCCCTTTATTGAAATTTACGCTCTTAAATATATTGAGTTTATGATGTTGTTGTTGCATGTAGCTTTCTATAATTGCTGAAATAATTTGTATTTACAAAAGTACAAACTATACGATTGATGCAGCCTTTGGTCGTAGAAAGTGATGGAACATTACTTGGTTGGGGATTGGTGTTTGGATGTGAAAGTATTGAATAATAATATAATTTCTGACGTAAGTAATATTAGCATAAAAAAAAGTACTCAGATTGAGTACCTTTTTTATTTGAGTTACTTTTTTTATATAAATTACTCTACTATTAAAGCGCTAATGCATCTCCAACCTAAAGTTTTAGTATTTTCGATATTACCGCCTTTTGTGTTTTTTTCTATTTTTAAAACTTGGTTAGGTTTTAATATTTCGTAAATTTTCATATTCTCTGTATGAAGTAATGTTTTAGTTTTTGAATAATAAGAAAGCTGTATTACAAGATCTTTATAAGTTGTAAATTTAGCTTTGTTAATAATCTCAAAATTAATTTCATAACCAGAATGTAAAATTCTTTTTCTATAAGAGCCTTTGGCATCAATATTTGAACTTGGAAATTTTTGTTCAGACTCAATCTCGAATTGAATTTGTGCCGCTTCATCGTTTTTTCTTTGAGTTTCTTTATCTATACAGCTAAAAGATAAAGAGGTAAGAAACATTATAAGTAGGAACTTTTTCATGATATAATTAAGATTTTGGTTTCATTTGCAAATGTGTAAATTATATTAATTTATCCAAACTCTTAAATGAGAAAATATTTAATTTATAATCATTCCATGTACTTTACACTATAATATATTACTCTTCAAATTGAGCGATCGAGGTTCTTAATATTATCTCAGTTATGGTAGTAATTAGCACCTGATAAAACATATATTTATTTACTTAATATGGTTGAAATAGCTATAAGGAACTCCAAAATATAATTCTTCCATATATTTAGGTAAATCATCTACATCATTTGTTTCTATATCTAAATGTGAAATAATTCTTTTCAAGTATAGAATCTGCTGTTCTCTTCTTTTATCTAATTCTTTTAATTGCTTTAAAACAATTTTATTTTCATTCAGTAAATGAAAGCCATTAGTCCAACAAAGTCCTTGTTCTAGGTTTTTATTATAATTATATATAGTAACCCTTCCAACTGACATTGATATTAAACGTTGTTGTAAGCTAAAAACAATTTGATTAACTGTTTTTCTTGAATATTTATTAATATCAGGTAATTTCCTGTCTTTATCTAGACCTAAAGAAACTAAAATCTTTTGTGTTTCTTCAATTTGTTTACTAATTTCTTTTTTTATAGAACTTTTTCTAACTTTTAATTCTCCTTTATAATTTATTTGATAACCTACAAAAGAAAGCCAAGGAATATTTTTCTCATCTACATATTTATTTCCAAAAAAATATGGCTCTTTTGATTTAACTTTCCAAAAGTCATTTGCAGAATTTTTATAGTTTTTAAAACTTTTTGGTTCGTGATAAAGTAGATAATTCTCTTTAATTCCTTCTTTATAAACCTCTAAAGCTTTTTTACAAATATTAACATCTTTATGTGCTAAGACCATATCATCACAATACCTTACATATAAAATGTCTTTATCAACTTCTTTTACAGCTTTATCAATATTATTCAGTATCAAGTTTGCAATAAAGCAAGAAACAGCATTTCCTTGTGGTACACCTATTTTATAATCTTTAATATAATCTTTTGAATAATTAGCTACTAGTTCTTTTTCGACCCAGCCAAATTGACCAACGGGCACTCCACTCTTTTTAAAATATTTTGAAGTATTATTTTTAGTAAGCACATCATTATTAAAAGAATAGGAATCTAAAAACAATGAAAACAACTTAATTGCATTAGAAGATATTTTTATTCCTTTTAAAGATAATTCATTTATAGTTTCATTAAAAATTTTAATCAGATGTGTATGTTGAACTGTATCAAAAAACTTTTGTATATCACATTCTGAGACCCAAATTTTTTTATTCTTTTTTCGATACTTTAAAATTTCAATAATTGAATCGTGGTGATTTGGTACAGCACCATTTTTTCTAGCTCTAAAAGCATATGAACAATCTAAAAAAACACTATCAAAATTGATTGTAAGGTATTTAGAGAATAAAGAAGTAATTATTTTATCTTCTAAAGTGTATTTCGCAATTGGTCTATAAATATAGTTACCTTTTTCATTAGATTTAGGTAAAGGAAATATTGAAGGTTTATTAAGTATATATTTATCTTTTGAGATATCATTTACTTTTTTTCTAATTTCATCACAATACTTCAATAATTTTATATACCAATCTTCAGGCGTTTTATTTTTAAAATTAACAAGATATTTTTCTAATTTATATGACTTCCATAGCCTCATTTGATTTTTCTCTAAACTATTAGTTAGTCTATTTGGGTCTAATCTTTCTTTTTGGCTTAATTTTTTCCAATTTCTACGTGTAGGAAATAAAGGTTGAATAGTTTTAAAATCTAAATCTTTATTTGAAATAATAATTTTATTAGTTCTATTATGAAGACTAATATCTCTAGACATATGTTTCTTATGTCTTTTATGAGATATTCCTGCTCTATGTTTACAGAGCATTTTAATTATCGCAGAATTAGTATAATAATTTTCTAACTTTTTCATCTTAAAATAAGGCGTAAGCGTAGTATTCAATTTGATTGAGATACATTGCCAATATACAAATTAGCAGAGACCATAAGCATCAGGATTATTAGGCTCGTAAATTGTTTCAGTGACTTCGATTATAACTAAAAATAGTTAATGCTACTAACACCTAAAGAATAAATTCTTATACCTGTTCAATATAATGAAGTAAACTTCACTCTTGCCTACGCCTTAATATCAAATATACTATATTTATAACTTAATAATTATCATTAAATATGAAAGTTTCTAGATTACAAAACTTCTATACAAAATCTATAGTCCAAACAAATTTATTGGATGAACTCATTGATATAAAAGAAGGTAAATACAAGAATATTATAGAAAAATGTAGATACTTTACTAGCATTAAAGATTATGATTCTTATAAAACATTAAAAATAAAATTACCAATAGTTACTTTTTGTGGAACATTTAAAAATGGTAGAAAACTAGAGAATTTGGATGTTTACAACAATATTATGATTTTAGATATTGACCATATTGATTTATCTAACTTAAATAATATTAAAAATAAACTAACTAATGACAAATACATTTATTCAGTTTGGTTATCTCCATCTAACGAAGGGCTAAAGGCTTTAGTGAAAATAAATAGTAGCCCTAAAGATCATAAGTCAAGTTTTAACTCTCTCAAAGAATATTTTAAAATAGAATATGATATTGAATTAGACAATAGTGGTAGCGATGTAACAAGATTATGCTTTGTTTCTTGGGATGAAGATTTATATTTAAATACAAATTCTGAAATTTATGAAGATAAACTAATCGAAGAAACAGTTGAAAAAACTAAATCTAAAAAATCAACTTTAAATAAGTCTCTTAATAAAAGTGCTTATGCTACAGAAGGTTTAAATAAATCTGAACATAGGAAAATGATTAACCTCATAATTAAATATCTAAAAAGAAAAGAATTCTCAATAACAAATTCTTTTGATGAATGGTTAAGAGTTGCTTTAGCTATTGCAAGTACTTTTAGTTATGATTTAGGCGAAAAATATTTTTTAAGTCTATGTGAGTTAGATAAGGAAAAGCATAATGAACTCGAAAGTAAAAATATTCTTAAATATTGTTATAACAATAGAAATTTAGAAAAGGCTTCTTCTATATCACTTGGAACAATTGTTTTTTATGCTAAAGAAAAAGGCTTTATAACTAAAAAAGATAAATTCTTTAATTAATCAAATTTAGCAGAAACCCAACACTCCTCACCTATTTTCAAGCAAAAAAAAATATATCTGCCCGCGATTGAAATTAAAGGCAAAAACATCATTAAAAAAATTAACCATTCACCTATGCATCGTATCTAAAATCTCAATAATCTCTGTTTTCTTTCGAACAGAAACTGGTACATTTTCGCCATTTTTCAGCATTAAATAACCGCCATCAGATTTTATGTATTCACTCACATAATCTAAATTAACCAAGTGACTTTGGTGAATTCTGATAAAACTGTAGCTTTTAAGCATATCTGCAAAATACTTCAATGTTTTAGTTACAAACACCTTTCGCTTGTCTTGAAGATGAAAAATGGTGTTATTACTATCAGATTCACAACGAATAATATCATCTAAACTCACAATAATAATTTTATCTAGTGTGTGTAACGATATTTTATCTGGCTTTTGTTCTGGAGCGGAAAGTGTTTCTTTTAAAATGGTTAATCGTTCCTTATTAGGTTGTATTTGCTTTTTAGCACGATCTACAGCCAAATCCAATTCCTCGTAAGCGTACGGCTTTAAAACATAATCTATAGCCGCAAATTTAAAGGCTCTAATAGCAAACTCATCACTGGCGGTTACAAAGATAATTTTCGATTTTAAATCTGGAAAAATCTCTAAAATATCAAAACCAGTTCCATCGCCTAACATAATATCTAAAAATAGAATATCGGGTTGTTTTTTACGTAAAACCTTTGCTGCTTCTACAACACTTTGTGCGGTGGCTATAATTTCAACTTCGGGATGCCTGGTTTCTAAATCGCTTTTTAAAAGTTGTAAAGCATCAATCATGTCTTCTACAATAATGGCTGTAAGCATAGGTTCTCTAATAATCTGTTAATAAAGGAATTTTAAAGGTAATATTTGTTCCGCCAATAGTACCGTCATCATTTTTTATTTCGGTAATCTGTAGTGCATTTTCGCCCGAAATGGATGTTAAACGCTCTTTTGTAACGGTAAGCGCCATAGATTGGTGGTCTGTTTTTATTTTTGTTTCCTGAGATTTAAAAATACCAATACCATTATCGATCACTGTACAATGCAAATAATGTTCGGTAGTATTAAATTCAATTTGAAGCACTCCTGCTTTGTTTCCTTTTAAAATACCGTGGCGAATGGCATTCTCTACAAAGGGCTGAATTAACATAGGAGGAACAAGAATTTCTTCTGGATCGAGTTCGCAGTTACTAGTAATTGTAAACGTAAACGGTTTTGCTGCCATTAACTGCTCTACAGTAATATAATGGCGTATGGTTTTAATTTCTTGCCCTAAAGTAATCTGGTCTTTTCTGGAGTTATTTAGCGTTTCTCTAAGTAAGGTTGCAAAACTATTTATTGTGGCATTCATTTTATCTGGTTTGTTGATTGCCATAGCTTTTATACCATTCAAAACATTGAAGATAAAATGCGGATTCATTTGCAATTGCAACGCCTTATGTTCTAGAGTAAGCAGGTCGTTTTTTATTTGTAATTGCGCTTTATCGGCTTTGTTTTTTAATCTTATTCTTCTAATGTATAGCCAACCTAGAATTAATAAAAGTAGGATTGCGAAGCCTATTACAGCCCATTGGAACGCTGCTTTTTTGTATAACGGACTATCGATAAAAAAGTTGAATTTTATGGGTGTGCTTTCCTCCCATCTGTAATTTCTAGATTGTACAGAAAATTGATGCGCGCCATAAGCTAAACCTGCAAAGTTTTGTTTGTTTTCTTTAGACCACGGGCTCCACTCGTTTTGGTTTAATTTAGACCGATATTCTATTTGATTGGGATGATCGATATCCACACTTCTATAGGCAAAACTTAATTGGGTTTGGTTGGGGTTTAACTTTAGGACTTTGTTTGTATTGGTCCAAGCTTTTAAGTTTATAGAATCGACACTTTTATATGCAACTTGCACATCTTTAAAATAGATTTCGGGTTTTAAAGTACTTTTGCTAGCAGCACTTGGTATATATTCGGTTAAGCCATAAAGCGCACCAAACCAAAGGTGACCTTTTTCATCTTTATCTACGGCATTTAAACAAGTTTCTATACCTAGAAAACCATCGTTTCTTCCAAAATGATAGATGTCTTCAATATCGCTATCTTGGTTTAATTGAATTTTATCTACACCGCGTTCTGTTCCTGCCCATAAATAACCTTGATTATCAAATATTAATTGATATATATTTTCTGAAGACATTTTTTTAGCTCCTTTTAAAGGCTTAAAAACTGGAGTGTTATCGCTAATTTCTGAAACCCAAATACCTTTTCCAGCTGTTCCTAGAAACAATTTATCTTGATGAAATAATAAGGTTCTTATTGTGGTTTGCTGATTTAATACAGCACCGAGTGTCGTGTTTTTGTCGTTTTGAATATAACCTAAAAGACCTGTTTGTGTGGCGTACCATAATCTGTTTTGATTATCTAATGCGATGTCTTTTATGTATAAATCGGTGATGCCAGATTTTTTACCATATCGCTTTTTGATAACTAAACTATCCCTTTCATTATCGTAATTAAACTGTATAATACCACTAGAATAAGTTGCTGCCCACATGGTGCTTTGTCCGTTAACAAGCTTACGAATCCAATCGAAAGGGAAACCGTTTTCGGTATTTAGAACCTTGTTTTTAATTACTGTTTTGGTATATACTTTTGTGACAACATTTGAAGAATCGCTATAATCGGGAACTAAACTATCTACTGTTTTCGTGGTTCTTAAAAGCATCCCATTACCATCGGATCCGGCCCAAATATTTCCATGATCGTCACTTGTTATGGTTTTAATTTTTATATTCGAAAACCCTTTAATTTGAGGTATATGATGAATACCTAACGTATCTATTTCTGTTAAACCAGCTTCGGAACTCGATATCCAAAGGCTATTTTTTGCATGATGCACAGCATAAATACGATTGCCTTTTAAGCCCGACGATGCATCGAAATGTTGAAAATTGTTTTGGAAATATTTATAGAAACCACCACCAGATGTGGCAATCCAAATATTAGATTGTCTATCGGTAAACGTTTTTCTAATATGAGAAACCGAAAGCCCTTTGGATTTGTTTATGTTTCTTTTTTCGGAGTAATTTTGGGTGTCTATAATGGTTATGCCATCGTTATCTGTTGCCACCCATAATTCATTTTTATTATGAATTTCCATGGAATTAATGCCGAGTGGTTCTCGTAATAAAATAGGTGCTTCATTATCTTTTGGATCTAATATTAAAATACCATCTCTATAGGTTCCGGCAAATATTTTATGATTATTGTAAGCTAGGGATTTGAAATTATTTTCTTCAATTTTTTCTATTTGAAGCGTTGTGCCCTCTAGCTTATTTGTTTTCCAAAGTCCGGTGTTCGTTGCTATCCAATAAAATGTGCCGTCGAAAACAATAGCATTTACGATACTAGAATCGATGTCTGTGTGTATGCTTAGTTTTTTAAGTTTTTCAGTGTTAGAATAACTGTAAACCCCTTGTTTTGTTCCTAGATAAAGTCCTTTTTCTAATTTATAAAAATGATTGACTTGCGGACATTTAAAGTTTGAAAAGTTGTTTTTTATTTTAATAGATAACCCGAGATTTGTTCCAATATATAGGCTATCATTACTCGTGTATAAAGCATGGATATAATTGGAAAGCAGTCCATCATTCTCATTCCAAATAGAAAAATTGGTGCCATCAAAATTACAAAGTCCGCCACCTTGTGTGCCTAACCATAAATAACCTATTTCATCTTGAACAATATCGTATACTTGAGATTGTGGTAAACCATCTTCTATAGAATACGATCGTAATTGACTGTTTTGAGCACCGATAAAAGGGCTTATAAAAAGCAGAAATAATAGGACGTATGTTGTGTGTTTATTCAAATAGGGATATTGTTATAAAGGATATTTTACTTGCTATAAGCGCTTAAAATTTATATTTGTCGATGACTAGATTTTCGGTTAAATATAAACTTTTTTTATGTTTACTTCCTTCCATTTAGATATTAAACCCTTATTCATTTTTAATTGAATTGGTGAAATTTTTCTAGTATCTCGTTTTATTCAATTTAATAATTTCGTTTTGGTTGAAAAGTAAACGGACTTCTAATATATGCCGCAAATATGGTAGCCATAACCATTAAAATAGCAACTTCGTATGGTTTTCCTTTGTACATGTGAATAAAAACTATGAGCGTCATGTAAATCGCTAATAGCATGGTTCCGATTACAATCGTTTTATTGTACAAAAATAAAGCTGTCGCTATTAATAGAAAAATGCCCGTTATGACAAGTATAATGCTGTTTGTGATAATTTTGTTCATTTCACTAGAATGCAATATTTTATCTAAAGCGTTGGGTATAAAGAATAATGTTATTATTACTGATGGTAACCATACTAATATGGTTTTAAATATTTTTTTTAGATCCATTTTTTATCTAATTTTTAAGAGTGAATTTGATTGTGTTTTATAGCATTTGGTATAAACTAGTATCGTTTATTGCTGTGTTTCTATATTCTGTTACATCATCTTTCTGTAAAATGGGCTGTAACACACAAAGCACTGTTGTTTTTCCTTTAATAAGAAGTTTGTTGCCACGGATTTCACTTTTCCAACGGTATTTTTCTATAGGAATATTTAGGTTGTATAAAATAGTTGCCATTTCTGAAGACTCGGAAACCCAATCCATAATAGCGTCTCTATCGCTAAGCTTTGGGATTTCTGATTTATTATTAAAAGTAAACTCCCATTCTACAGGAATATTAAACTTGTAACTATAAATGCCACCTAAACCTGTTTCTTTTCTTGTTTTTAATGCTGTAAACCAATCTATTTTAGTTTCTGGATAACTCGCTTTAAAATCTTTTGAAAGTGCTGCTGGACCTGGAGATTCGGCTGTTGGGTAATATCCGTAATAAGGTTTAGCTAAATAGTGTCCCGCATATTTACCTCCAAATACATTAAAATATGAAGACGCAATTATTTTTGGTGATTCTACTGTTGTAAAAACTTGTTTTAACGCCTGTAAAAGTGCTTTATTCTCTCCTAAACCACAGGAATGAAAAACAATTTGCGTGATATTATTAATACCGTATTTTAAAACGGGTATATTATTTTTGGATTGAGATAAGGTTTCTACTGTAATACGTTCACCTTTTCTTGTTGTTTTTAAAGACATGCCTAACCAAGGATTACTATGGCTTACAATGTGAATTTTATCGTATGTTTTACCAGCAGTTTTATTAAGAAAGCTGATGATTTCTTCTATTGAAAATAAATGATCTACAACCTGTATATCTTGTGCTTCAAAATAGTGTTTTGCATTGGTGTAATAGGTGTTGTCACCTTCATCAAAGCCAGTAATAAAAACAATAGATTCTGTCTGTTCTGTAAATTCTATAGGCAAAGCAAGTGCCGTTTCCGGTGTTTGCGAAAACGGCTTCTTGCAGCCTAATATTAGAATTAAAAAGATTAATATTGAATATAGTTTCATTATTACTTTTTTAGAAATTATTAGGGTTTAAATGCTCACTAGCTACTAAATCTCCCGTGCTTTCTGGCGTATCCTCAACTTTAACTAATTTGTATCCATTCCATTTGTATTCACTAATAATTAGTTTTTTATCCTCTTTGGCGTTATCATTATTAGCTATCGTTTTATGATCGGTAATAAAGGTTTCTAAAACCAATCTACTTTTTACGCCTTCCATATCCGATGGAAAAACAAAAGATTCGGTTTTACTATAAGATGTATCGCTGTGATCAATTAAACTTGCTACGTTTGTAAATTTTCCGTTATTCCAAAAAATGTACATTTTGCCTTTATTTTGATTTCCTTCAGTAGCAGGAATATCAAGAGCGATAATATCTTCAACATTAAACAACCCTTTGTTTCCAATATTTTTTATTTCTAAAGCCTTAGATTGATGTCCGTTGAAAACAATTTTATCTATTTGAACACCGTTTTTAAAAGCTCGTAATTGATGTTTTTGTTCAATTTCACCTGCTTCATTTACGGTAGCACTTTCAAAGCCATAAGCAAATTTAACGTTGTGGCTTGCTTCACTACCAAAGGTTTTTTGAGCTATTAAACCGCCCCAAACCCAGCCAGAGTCGTTACCAATACTTACGCGATACCAGTTGCTTTTAATACCATCTAAGGTATCTTCACGTTCACTTTTTTCTTGTATAACCATTTTGGTTCCAATAGGTAATAATGCTACTGCCTTTCCCTTTATAGATGGATTTTCACGTAAGTAAACGTGATCTGCAAGTAAGTATTCATAAGTTACTTTGCTTACCGTGGTACTTGGTGTTGCTGTTGCAAAATTTACTTGTGGTTCTGTTTGGCCAAACATGGTTGACATTGCTGCTAGGCATAATCCTAGGATACTGTTTTTTACATTTTTCATTTTGAATAAATTTAAAGATTAATATTAATTATTGTCAATGCCTGAATAGGCTACTGATTCGTTGTCATTAAAGTCATCATCATTCCACGCAAAACTTTGTAGAATTTTAAGATCTTTAATAGTGTGTTTTTCTGTAAAGCTGACCTCTGATTTAAGTATTATGGCTTCTTTACCAAGTTTTTGTACTGGGAATATATATTGAACTTCTGTTGTTGTATTCTCGCAAAATTCGTTTTCTATATATGGTAATGAAATAGAATCGTTAGTATCTGTTATCATGTAATAATGAGTTTCGGCATGGTAGCAACATGTGCTATAATTGATGTCTACTTTTATAATTTCATTAATGTTATCTAGGTTAGGATTGGTTAATAATGTAATAGTAACATCTTCAAAAAGATCAAGATCTAGAATGCTTAAAGTGGCTACTTTCACAGAAGCATCTTCTGTTGCTACAATATCGAACAGTGCTGTAGCATATTCTTGTTGCTTAGTATCCATTCTATTTGCAACTTTATATTTACTGGTTACTGTAAATTCTTGTGCATTTGTAAACTGAAAACTGATTACTGTGATTAAAAGAATAATTAGATTTTTCATGGTATATATATTAGGTTTTTATGTTTCTATACCTCAAAATTAAGGGAGAACTAAGGGTTTATTTGGTCGCTTCTAGTATCCGTTAGCTATAAACTAGAATTCGTTGTTATTTGATGATTTATACTTATTTCGATCGTTATTTTATCATCATTTAACTAGGTCTATAAAAAGAAAACCTGTAAAGTTTTTAAGCCTTACAGGTTCTTCTAATTTTTGAAATTATAGGGTGATAATTGTTTTATTTTCTATCCAGAATAACAACTTCAATTAAAAAAAAATCAATCGTTAAACTATTATTCCACAAATTCCTCATATTGATATTCTAAATCAAGGTTACCATCCGCTTTTGTGTTTTGTTGTTTAAAATTACACACACTATCTCGGGTTTGTACTGATTTAGTATTTAAATAAAAATCAATGTAGTGACATCTCACTAAAATCATATAAATATTTAACGCGATACATGATACAACTGCTATTTTTAAAACGGTTTTTATCATCTTTTTAAGGTTAAAGTTATACTTCTATTCACATCTAATGTTTTCACAGATAAGCCTGTAAACTCTTTAAGAACAGATGATGCATAAACCCAAGTACCATGGTCTAGAACTTCAATTTCTGTAATTTCACCTTCGGCATTAAATTTAATACGCAGGCTATCATATTGTTTTAAGTATTTGGTTACTAAAGTTGTGTATAATGCTTTAAATTCCATCTTAATTTTTCTTTTATCGATTTTCAATAGGTTTTCATTCATTGTTATAGAAAAAGACCTTTTGAATGTTGTTTTTTTAGAAACTTCTGCCTCTGCTCCAACAGCCGAATTATTTACATTTTTAGGCATAGGAAGTGGTTGCTTTATCGTTTTTAATGTACCGTCTTCATTAACAATGGTTTCATCGACAGCTACAAAAGAAGTGTAATTGGTTACCAGGTTGTATTTTATTCCTAAGTATATAACATCTTGCTTTACATCATCAGAAAATAATTTATTGTAATCGTCTAGTTCCTCTATTCGTTTTCTTGCCCATAAATAACGTAAGGCTTTGTTTTTAGAGCTTAAATTACTTCGAGACACCTGGAATTCTTGTTTAATTTTTTTTTTGCCCTGGTAACCGGTAATTATAATACTCCCTTCTGCTTTACCATGGTATTTTCCATAAACAAGAACTGGTCTAGCTGCAAAAACATCTGGAATACTACTTGGAGCCATATCATAGATTTCAAAACCTTTTGCTTTAAGCTTTACTTGTGTTAATAAAGGCGTTTCTATATAATTTTTAAAAGCTTTTGCTGTTTCTAAAGCTTCCGTTTTAGAGGTTGCTATAAAAGATTCGCTATTAGATACTTTTGCCATACCTTCTATTAAATATCGATTTACACTAGAACCTATACCAAAAGTGAACACATTGGCTTGGTCTAAATTGTTTTTAATAAGCTCGAAAGCTTCTTTTTCTACACTCACATAGCCATCTGTTATTACAACCATAGAACGCGCACTGCCTGAGTCTTTTCTTGGTAATTTGTAAGCTAATTTTAAAGCGTTGAGTAATTCTGTACCGCCTCCGCCTTGTCCTTCAGAAAGAAAAAGAATAGCAGCTTCTATATTTTTTTCATTGACTTCAACTGAATTTGTACTGAAAACAGTAGAGCTAGAAGCAAATAGCTGAACGTTAAAAGTATCTGTAGCTCTAAGATCGCAAAGTAAATTACGCATGAGTTCTTTTGAAACCTCTAAAGGATAACCATTCATAGATCCCGAAACATCAACAATAAAAAGGTATTCTCTAGATGGAATATCTTTAAAATTAATTTTGTTTGTTGGTTCCATTTGTAGCGCAAAGAAGTTCTCATCGCCATGTTCATATAACAATAAACCAGATTGTATACTGTTGCCACGAAGATTATAGTTTAATATAAAATCTCTATTTCCAGAGTTTTTATTACTTTTTGACAAAAATACTTCTGCTGTTTTTAGATCTGGATAATTAATGTTTACTTGGTGGCTGCTGCTATTTATATTTTGAATAATCATTCCAGCATTAAGTGATACTTTAACATCATAATTAAAAGTACTTGCAGATCCTTTTGGTGTATATGGTGTGTTAAAGGTATCTTCTGATTGTTTATTTTCTCCTGTAAACCTTGGACCAACTACTGCTGGAGCAACAAATTGATAGGTGCCATTAATAGGAACTAATAATTCGGTGTAATAGATAGCAATAGTAATTTCATCGCTGGGCATTATATTCCCCACATCCATTTGAAAAACATTAGGTCTGTGTTGGTCTAGTTTAGCTGCTCGCTTACCTTGTTTTACAGCCGTTTCATAAACTTTTTGAGCTTCTTGCTTTTCAAATATTTTAGCATTTATAATACGATTGCCTATCGTCATCTGCATTTTATGAACTGCGGCTTGAGTAGATAACGGAAAAACATATTTAGCTTCTATGGGCGATTCTCCTTTATTTTGATACACTTGTATAAGCTTAACGTGCGCAATAGTTCCCGAAATTTCGACTTCTGTTTTAGATGATTTTAAAGGAATTACAGCATTTTTAGTTGAAACTGATAAATATGGACTATCGTTATTTTGTGCGAAACCTAAAGAGATGGAACAAAAAAGTAAGAGTGTAACTAAGTATTTCATGGTTTTATTTTTTAGATTGTTGTTATTTATACATCAAATCTAAAAGAGAAGCCATGCTAATCTAAGTGGGTTTTAGAATTCGTTGGGGTTAATCTAGAATTCGTAACATCGCTATATATTGAAAAAATGATTTATCAAAGTGTTTAATATTATACTCATAATAGAAGGTGAGTAAAATGTAAATATTAAATAATTAAGAAAGCGATTTAATTGCTATCTAACAGAGCATAATTGTTCTAATATTATTATCTGCTTATTAAAGTAATCCTTCACTTATTAACTTATTATATAGCTATTAACAAATGGATTAGTGTTATTTTATTTCAACAAAAAAAAACTATAGCCTCTTTTTTTTATACTTTATTAAAGTAAAACTTTTAATAAAACACATTTATTATGCTTTTTTGAATAACCGTTTATCTATTAAACTTTATTTTACAACCGTTCAACTAATTTTAAAAGCACTTCTCAATAATTTAAAATATTTTTGTACCAGTTAATAATAAATATAAAATAAAAATTGTGACTTATTAAATTTAAAGGTGTCTTATAAATAGAACAACTTTAAATATCTCTCTAATTATTACGCTTAAAAATTTTATCATTAGGCCCTCAAATCATGATAAAGTTGTTTTCTAGATTAATTCTGAATTTGGTATTAATCTTGATTATGTTGTAATGAATAAATAAAAACTATGAAAAACTTAACCCAAAAAACATTAATACTTATAACTATGTTATTCGTAGGCTGTATCTATGCGCAGCAAGAAAAAGGAATAATCGGTAATGATAACTGGCTTAGTTATTGGACAGATTTCAAACCTAAAACAAATGATTATGGTCAACCTAGTCAAATTTTAACTGGTAACATTACTGAAGATACTAAGTTAACTAAAAGAGAAATCTATTTATTAGTAGGAAATGTTTTTGTAACAGGAAACGCAACACTTACTATAGAACCAGGTACTATTATAATGGGAGATTCTAAATCTAATGGTTCTCTAATTATTAGTAAAGGATCAACTTTAATTGCTGAAGGTCTAGAAACAGATCCTATTGTTTTTACGTCAAGTAAAGATATTAAGAAAAGTGGTGATTGGGGTGGATTATTTATTCTTGGTGATGCTCCTATTAATCAAGTGGGTGGTGTATCTAATGTAAAATATGGTTTTCAACAAGTATCCAATCAAAATGCTCTTTATGGAGGAGAAAATGCTAGAAGTAATTCAGGTGTTTTGAAATATGTAAGAATAGAGTACGCAGGAAAAAGAACTAAAGATAATGGTTATTTTAGCGGTATTACTTTGGCTGGTGTAGGAAGCGAAACTGTCTTGGAAAACGTTATGGTGACTTACTGTAAAGGAAATTCTTTTAATGTTATTGGAGGAGTCGTTAATTTGGATAAAATGGTTTCTTATAGAAGTAATGGTAATGATTTTGATTTTAATTATGGTACTCAATGTAACATAACAAACTCATTAGCTATACGCTCTCCTTATGTTTCAGGTTCAGAAGAATCTAGATCTATGTCTATTTCATCTTATAACAGAAAAGAAGAAGTAGATTATTCAAAAAAATCCACATTGGTTACTGCTAAGAACATATCGATAATTAATTTAAGTAACGATTTAGCTTCAGCTATTGAAATAGGCTTAGTAAAAGAAGGTATCTATGTATCTAAAGATGCATCTTTAAATATGAGTAAAAGTGTTATATCTGGATTCAATCCAGCTGTAATATTAGATAATGAAATTGAGTTATCTACTGAAAACTTGAATAAGCTAAAGTTTAGTGAAATGTATTTCAATAACAGTAACGGAAATATTTTTATAAAAAACAAACCTAACAATGAAGATTTAGAGAATTGGTACGGTAACAGCTTATTCTTTAATGTGTATTCTAAAGGTTCAGATTCTGAAACATTTATTAATTCTCAAGACGCAAAAAATCTTGATTTTAGATTGAAAATTGATGA
The DNA here is from genome assembly GCF_900112395.1 of Algibacter lectus. Taxonomy (GTDB): domain Bacteria; phylum Bacteroidota; class Bacteroidia; order Flavobacteriales; family Flavobacteriaceae; genus Algibacter; species Algibacter lectus. The sequence goes on along the minus strand of NZ_FOLN01000002.1, from coordinate 173,703 downwards.
AATTATAGCTTCAAATTAATATTGGGTTTATAGTTTGAAGATTGGTTCTCTTCTTAAATAAAAAAAGTGATATTTCTATTAATGGAAGTATCACTTTTTTTATACGCCAAAATTAGTAATATTCTATTTAAGCCTTCCCTCCTACTCAACCACATAAAAAACACGCCATTATTTATGTAGAATAAACTTTAATTCCCTAACTAAAGTATACTCCAGAATACTTTGTTAATCGGTTATCTTAGTTTTAAAGTTATATATCGGTATAATAGTATAAAGATATTCTAAATTACTCATTACTAAGCTATACTAATTCAGAGAAGAATAGTTAATAAAATTAACAGAATGAATTATCTATTTGGCTCAATAATCTTTATATTTAATACGCCTAACTAATCTTATAAAAAAAGTATATTTGTAAGCGATTGTAAATTATGACATCATTTTATAACTTTTAAGTATTTATATAAATAAGTGCTTTTTAGATTAATGTTTAAGTCATAATCTTCAATCATTTTTTTGTGAATTTTTAATCTAAATTATACATTATGAAACATTCAATCATAGCACTTACAGCTATTGTAATGAGCGGTTTGGCTTATGCCCAAGTTCAGGTTTCGGTGAGTACAGGTTACGCCTTTTCGAGTGCAGGGATGAAATTAGGAGAAACGGTAAACGTTTCGGAAACAGGAAACTCTTACGGGAGTTATGGCGAGGGAGCCAATGTTCAGATAAGAGGAACTTACTTTTTTAATGAGTCTTTTGGTGCCGATTTAAGTTTTGGGTATTTACAAGGTACAGACCAAACGGTATCGGAGGTTAATACGCCAAATACAGATGTAAATGCGGTGGCTAGAGCGCGTGCTTTTGGAGCATCAACGTCTGTGGTGTATAAATTCACCAATAACATTTACGGTCGTTTTGGAGCCTTATTAAAATTAGGCGGAAAAACGGAAGCTGTGGTGTATAGAAAAGCGGTGTTTTCGGAAGCTGAAGCAGATGCATTTGGTGTGCCAGAGGGATCGTATTCTGAAACGAATTACACTGAGGATTTCCACGGGCATTTTCCGTTAGGTTTTGTTGGTGCTTTGGGATATAAATTCGATTTAGATTCTAATTTCAGTTTGTTTGTAGAGGCCGAATATTACGGTATTAGTTTAAAGCGTAAAGACTCAGAACTTGCTGAGTTTAATACCAATATTGTACTGCCTGATGGAACGGTTGCTGTAGAGAGTTTTTACTCGCTAGATAACTTGCCAGATGGCACAGTTAGAAAAACAACCTATGTCGATAATTTATCGAATACCAATACCGATGATTCTAAAAAGCTATCTCAAAAGGTGCCATATTCTTCTTTCGGAATTAACTTTGGTATTACTTATAAGTTTAAAAAACGTGCCGATAAATAGTAGTCTGCACTTTTAAAACATCATAAAAAAACCTTGTTCTTTAATTAGAACAAGGTTTTTTTTGTGGACAGATTTTAGTTAGGGTTTTGTTGATTTTCGTTCTCTTGTTTAAGATAGTGATTTTTTAACACTTAAAACATTGTAATAAATTGATTTTAATATACTTGACTTAATAGATATAAACTATTAATTTATATAGATCTATCATGGTTTTCTACCATGTCTTTCCGTTGAAACTATAGCTTTAATACTGCTATTTTACTTCATATACATACATCTTATAAAAAAACGAACATGGATTATCCTTTTTAAATGAGGTAAAAATGAAATTGTACGAGGCAATCTGTATCTCGAACTTCGGTTACTTTGCACCTTATAATCAATGCTTTAATAAAAGAGCCTGTTCGGTTTCGTCTTTAGCTTCACTCAAAACGCAGCATTCAATATTAAAATTACATTGAAGAAAGAATCATAAATTTTTAAAATTAGAATTACAATGAATAAAACTATTTCAAAATCAGTATTCGCAGGTATTATAGCAACGGCAGTCATGACTATTATTATGCTTATGGCAGCAAATATAGGAATGCCCGAAATGGCACCTTGGAAAATACTATCGAGCGCATTGGTTGTTTCCGTGATAGAAGGTTGGATTTTACACTTTGTAATGGGTATACTCTTAGCTTTTGGTTATAGCTATGTTTTTGCACCGAGTGTTAATATACAAAACACTTTGATAAAAGGTGTTGTATTTGGTATTGCTGCTGTGGTGGTTGCCCAAATTGGTATGAAATTAATGGGGATGGTTTTCGAAATGCCACCTATGGATGGCAGCATACCTATGCGATTAATAGCTATGCTTATTGGCCATATTGTGTTTGGTATTGTAACCGTAAAAATAATAGGGAAATAACCCCAATTTGGAATTGTATAACAATCTGGTTTACGAATGCCAAAGTGGTATTGGTAAATAAAATATAAACTTAAAAACATTAAATTATGTCTAAAAATGTATCAGAACAATTACTTGATATTTTATTGAGTGTTGGCGTAAAGAAAGTATACGGAGTTACTGGCGATGCCCTTAACTTTTTTGTAAAAGCAATAGAACAGCGCGATGGCGTAGATTGGATAGGAATGAAACATGAAGGTAATGCATCTTTCGCTGCCTTTGGTCATAGCCAAACCTCAAATAATTTAGCGGTTTGTGCAGGAACTGTTGGTCCTGGTGCGTTGCACTTAATTAACGGACTTTATAATGCTAAAAAAGAACGCACACCTGTTATTGCTATTACCGGACAAATAAACCAAAAACAACAAGGGACGAGCTTTTTTCAAGAGGTAGATTTAAAAAAGGTTTTTGATGATGTTTGCGATTATCAGGCTATTATTGAAACGCCCGAGCAAGCGCCTATGGTAATACAACGTGCTATTAAAATTGCTATGGCTAACAATTCGGTTTGTAGAATTGAATTGGCGGCTAACATTGCTGAAATGAAAGCTGAAAACGATCAATTTATACACCCAATACTAAAATATAAATCGAATTTAGTTCCCGATGAAGCTGTGATTTTAGAAGCGGTACATTTAATAAATAATGCCAAAACAGTTGGTATTTTGGCTGGTGATGGTTGCCGTGAAAGTCGTGAGGCAGTAATTACTTTATCTAAGCGGCTAAACGCGCCCATTACCCACAGTTTGCGTTCTAGTGATGTATTTGATCATGATACCGAAAATGTGGTGGGACTTACAGGTCTAATTGGAAATCCATCGGGTTATAATGCCGTGATGAAGTGTGATTTACTATTGATGTTGGGAACGGATTTTCCGTATATCGATTTTCTTCCGCATGATACGAAAACCATTCAGGTTGATATTAGACAAGAAAATATAGGAAATAGAACAGCCGTTACTTTGGGTGTTTGGAGTGATATTTCATCATTTTTAGAGCTGCTTAATCCGAAGATAAATCAAAAGGAAGATTCTCAATTTATGGATAAACTAAAAGAGAGTTTTAATAATTGGAGACATAATATGAAGGAACAGGCCTCGCCTACTCGTGAAAATGAACCTTTGCACCCACAAATATTTGCCGATTTAGTAAATGAACATGCTTCTAGCGATGCTATTTTTACCGTGGAAACTGGAACTTCGGCTATTTGGGCAACGCATCATATTTCGTTTAATAAACAGAGACGTTTAATTGGTTCTTTTAATCATGGTTCTATGGCAGTTGGTTTGCCTTCGGCTATTGGAGCACAAATGGCAAATCCGGATAAAGAGATTTGGTGTTTAAGTGGTGATGGCGCTTTTAATATGGCGATGCAAGATTTTATTACGGCTGTTCGATATGAACTCCCTATAAAAGTATTGATTTTTAATAACTCCGAACTTAGTTTTGTAAAGCTAGAAATGGAACAAGTTGGTCTTGCTGCCAGTTTAGATGCTTTGCATGAAACGAATATGAATTTTGCTGAATATGCCAAACTTTGTGGTGGTGATGGTGTGCGCGTAGAACATGCCAAAGATATTGATGCGGCTATAATACAAGCAAAACATAGTAAAAAACCATTTATTATTGATGCTGTAGTTAGTAGTGGCGCGCTGTCTTTACCACCACATATAGGTGTTAAAGAAGCTATTGGTTTTGGAACATCTAAGTTAAAAGAAGTCGGACAAGTAATTACTGGAGATAAAGACCAATGGCAAAACTTAAAAAAGGAATTGCAGTCTTATTTCGATTAAACTTTAAATAGAATAGATTTAACTGCTAAAAAGTGGTTGTTTGGCACAAGATATATTAAAAAGAAAAAACCTATTAAAACATGAGCTTTAATAGGTTTTTTAATATGAAATAAATTAAGGTTCTGTATTATTTTAGAACTCTAATTCTGTGATTATCATAATCTGCAATATAAATAGTACCATCTGCGGTTACTAACATACCTGCAGGATTGTAAAATGTTGCTTGAGAAGCAACACCATCATTACTACCTGATGAACGTGTACCCGCAATAGTTGTTACTTCTGCATTTGGAGTTATTTTTCTAATGTTATGTTCCGATCTATCCGAAACTAATAAATTACCATCATTATCGATAGTAATTCCGTTTGGCACACCAAAACTGCTACTTGTTCCAACACCATCGCTAGAACCAGAAACACCATTACCAGCAAAAACAGTTACAACACCAGCTAAAGTTACTTTTCTAACAGTACGACCAAATTGATCGGTAACCATTAATTCGTTATTATTACTTAATACAATGGCTCTTGGATCTTTAAATTGAGCGCTGCTACCTGTACCATTGTTATAACCTTCGGTTCCTCCTGCTAGCGTACTCACTACACCTGCTGTTGTAATTTTTCTGATACTTTGGTTTTCTAGATCGGCTACATAAATGTTACCGTCAGCATCTGTAGTTAAACCAGATGGCTTGTTGAATTTAGCAGCGTTACCCATACCATCTACAAAGCCAGAAGAGCCACCAGCAAAAGTAGTAACTACTCCGGCTAAACTTACTTTACGTATTCTATTATTCCAGCTATCTGCAACGTATAGAAAACCATCTACACCCATAATAATATCTGTTGGACGGAATAATTTAGCATCGGTTCCTGTGCCATCTGCAAAACCATTAAAACCACCTACTAAAGTTGAAACTTGACCAGCTGGTGTAATTTTTCTAACGGTGTGGTTTCCGTATTCGGTAACATAAATATTTCCAGCAGCATCGGTAGCCATTCCTGTTGGTCTGTTAAAAGTTGCTATAGAGATATCTCCATCTACGTACCCTTCAGTAGAACCTGCAAACGTACTCGCTGTTAAAGCTTCTATAACATCGATTAAACCAATTGTTATTTCTTGAGCAAAGATAATATCTGTATTTTCTAAGGTTACTACAATAGTGGTTATTATTTCCGGTAAGGTTTCAAAATCTAACAAACTACTATCAACAACTCTAATTTCTCCTGTAGAAGAATCGATTTCGATAGCACCATCTACGGTTACACTTTCCATACTAAAGACTAATGCCTCATTACTATCTGTTGTTGCAGTTACTACTGCGATAACTGTACCAGAAGCAGCGTTTTCTTCAATAGTAAAAGCTGAATCGGAAGTAATGACTAAGCTAGAATCTAAAACATCATTTATCGTGATAGTGAAGTTAATATCTTCGGTTTCTGTATTTACTTTAGCTTCTATAACTCCAGTAATTTCAGTATTTGCTTCATAATCGAATGCCGTGTTATCTGCAATTAAAAGTTCGCCAGTAGTAGGGTTAATACTTACTGCGCCATCTGGTGTTTGAGATTTAATACTGAAAGTTATATCACCTTCGTTTGCACTTGCTGTTACGGTACCTAAACTGGTTTCGTTTTCTTCGTTTTCGTCTATGGCAGTTGCAAAATCTTCAACAATAATAACAATTTCAGTGTCTGGAGCTTCTTCTTCTTTTTCTGTTTCATCTTTAGTACATCCAAAAAGGACGAATACTACAGAGACTAATAGTAGGTTTGAAATTAAGTGTTTCTTCATGTCTTGGGGTTTCATAATTTAGTTAAAATTAATATTCATTTTCATTATTTTAATCGATTAAATACGAATATTAACGATTAAAAGTTGTGAATATAAGACTATTTATAAGAAACTAGTTAAATTACTAGAAGATTTTTGAAATTGGGGCAAGTAATTAATGCCATGAATTTGAAACAAATTGGCATCGTGTTATTGATTTATCTTAATTATTGAAAAAGACAAATTTAAGGTATATGATTATTGATAACCTTGAAGGAACTATTTAAAACACTGATAATAAACTAATACGATTAACTTTTAGGCAGAGTAAAGAAAAACGTAGAACCAATTCCCTCTTCACTTTCTAGCCAAATAGAACCATTGTAATATGTGATAATCTTTTTAACAATAGAAAGGCCAATACCAGATGATGCACCTGTACTTTCTAGTTTGGTAAAGACTTTGAAAATTTTATCGAAATAATCTGCTTTAATTCCCATACCATTATCTTTTACATAAAACTCGTAATGCTCTGGTTTTTCCGAGAATCCAACATCAATAATGCCGTGGTCCTTATCGCTATATTTAATAGCATTTTGAATTAAGTTTTGGAAAACTTGCTTATATCTCCATGTGTTTCCAAACAAAGTTGGTAGATTTTCTTGAACCGTAATGGTAGTATCACTTGGTGTTAAAACGGTTTGAAGTACCTCGTCGATCATTTCATTGAAATCAACATGTTTATCTTCAGAGCCTAAACGTTCTACTGTAGAATAATCTAAAATTCCTTTAATTAAAAAGTCCATTTTTTCCACATTAAACAGGGCTTGCTCTAGTGGTTTCATGTCTTCTTTGGATACTTTATCTTTATGGTCGTACATAAACCACCCCACCAAGGTGTGTATGTTTATTAATGGCGCCTTTAAATCGTGAGATACCACGTGAGCATACTCATTTAACTCCACATTTTGTTGCGATAAACTTTTAAGTAACTCTTCTTTTTTTCTTTCTTGCTCTTTTATTTGGTCTTCATACTCTTTTCGCTGCTTAACATTTACCAACATGTTTGCAAAAACAAATAGAATTTCCTTTTCCTTATCGTTGTATTTATTAATCTTTTTAACCGAATCGAAACCAATAAAGCCGATAAGCTCGTTGTTTTTGATTTTGGGAATAGTAATTAAACTTTTGATCCCCTGTGGTTCTAAAATGGCTCTTAAACCATACTCGCCATCATCGGGCAATAAACTTACATCTTCAACAAAGAAAGCTTCCCCTTTTTTATGAGCCTCTAGCCATTGTGTAATATGATCTAAAGGTATATTTTGTAAGTGCTCTATTTCCGGCTCTATGCCTTCTGCGCACCATTCATAGGTGTTGGAGGTGGTATTGTTTACAAAATCGTAAGAGAATATGTAACTTCTATCCGATTCTACAAACTCGCAAATTTGCTTGAGTGATTTTCTTAAAAGCTGATCAATATCCGATAAATCTGAATTGATATATGTAGTAGAAATATTAATTAATAAGTCTTGAAAACGCAGTTGACGTTCTATAATTTTATCTTTTTCTTCTTGATTAAAACCTGTTTCTGAAATTGATTTTGCGTGATCCTGGTGTTCTGCTTTCATTCGACTTATTAAGATTTAAAATAAAACATAGTCTATATTACTTGACTAAGATAATATTTAGAATCTTCTTATTAAAATATAAGTTTAAGTGAAATGAAATAAAATACTACGCAGACATCTTAATAAGCTTAGAATGCAGATACGAGTTGGCATTTCATCAGAATAATTAAGATTAATTATTCTCATTTTAAAACAGGTTTTGTACGTATTAAGCAAAAAAAAAGTAAACCCATAGAATTTTCATTCCACAAATTTACTTTCTTAAAAGAAACATTTTTTAATTAGCTCTGTTTCTTATTTAAATCTTTTATTAAGCTAGAAGCGTAGATGGCAATAAATAATCCGGCTACACCAATGCAGCACCACATAAACCAAGGCTGTTGCCAAAAAGAGGTTTCTTTTACCATTTCTTTAGTTGGTTTTACAGTCTTTATAGATGTAATCGTTGCTATTGGTAACGTCTTTCGAGAAGTATTTGCGACTTCCGAAATATCATAATCTGGAAAATTTAGGGCTTTGTTTCCGGCTCTAACTTTATATGTGGTTTGAGACTTTAAGGCAGCAACCATATACACAGGTTTTTGCATAAACTCAATGTTACTAATTTGAAGTTTAGGATTGTCTTTATTTTCAATTTCTAAATATAATTCACCTTCAACCATTGGCGGAATATCGAAAACAAGGTCTTTATCTGAACGTAATGAAAACGAGCTAATAACTTTTCTATATGTTTCGATGTTGCGTTTTTCTTCACGAGATCTTAAAGCATACAACGTGGCATTACGACTATAAAGTGCTGGCCCTGTAATATTCAGTTTCATTTGGTGGATTACTTCTGGTCTTTCAAAAGTAATATGCACTTGTGTTTTTTTGTTTTCCTCTGAAAAAGAAATTGTTTTTACAGGAATATCATCCATTTTTATTGGCGATATAGTTTCTTTCTCTGCACTCACCTTCCCTATTTTTAAAAGGTTTATTGGTAACGAATGTTTATCATTAAAAACCACTTTTAAATAACGATAAGCCCCTAAAGGAAAATTAATAACCTTATAAACTTGGGTATCTTCTGGATGACTTAAATTATCCAATTGACCGTTGTTTACAATACCAAACCATTTTGTTTTATTGTTACTTCCTTCTAGTTTGTAATTTTTAGAACCTTGATAATTTGCAATTAAAAACACGGCTTGTTTGATAGATTTATCTGGATTTTCAAATATATACGTAGTGCTACTATCGGTTTCTTGTGATGTTGAAACCATTGCAAATTCTGTAAAATCTGAAACTTGAGTTGTTTTAAAAGCCGTTACCGATTTTAAAAAATAAGGCACTTGATTCCCTTTAGCATCTAAAATTCTAAGGTCACGTAAATTGGCTGTAGCATGCGTGCGAAAATTATAAGGCACAGGGATGTGATGTAATCCAGCTTCTGTTACAGGTTTTATTTCTCCTTCTACGGTGTGTTTTTGACCAAAAGCCATAGTGACACATAACATAAAAAGTAGTTTAATCGATGTTTTCATTTTCTGTTGTTTTCTCATCATCAATAACCAAAACTTTAATTTTTTGATATATGAATGAAATAATTAAAATAAGAATTCCTAATAGTATAAACGCGATAATTTTTCCTGTTTCAGATACGTTACTAATGTCATAAGCAAAAAGCTTAACAATGGTGAGTCCTAAAAGGGTTAGCGCAATAATTCGTAAAGGTTTTAATTGTTTTTTAATACCCCAAAGTAATAATACAAAGGCTAAAACACCCCATAATATGGGAAGTCCTGTTTTTATTATTTTATTTTGGCCAGTTGAAAATATAGTATACTTATTAACTTGTGGGTCTTGCATTGCAGAGAAATCCATAAGGTGAAGTCCTTGTAAAATCACTTCGTTACTTGCTAAAAGTACTAAAGCAAATACGGCAATCCAAATGGTGAATTTTCCATTGAAAATGGTAAACACTTTTTGTGTTTTATTACTGTTGTAAACCAAATACCAGAAATACATAATAAAAGCTAAACCAACAAAATGCATATAATAAGATATCCTGTAAGTATCGCCATAAAGTATATATTCTTCAATTTCTTGCATTGGTAATGTTGCCATACCAAAACTAAATATGACTATATTAAAAATAGCTAAAACATTAATTATTTTATCATTAACGGTTGTTCTGTTTCGGTATAAAACAAAGCATAACACAGCAGTAAATAGAAAGTGATACTGTAAACAAATTGATAATAAGCCATTAAACATATAGTGTTGATCTGCTTGATAGACCACTTCCGTCAATCCAACAAAGTAAGCCATAACTACGGCAACAATTCGGATTAGTTTTTTATAAATAACCGGATTGAAAACTAAACCAAATTTTTCTAGTTTCTCTGTCTCTTTGCGTAATAATAAGTGCACCGCAACAAGAGATAATACCACTAATAGCCCTGCAATAAATACAGGATTAAGAACAATATTGAAATCTTCTGCATTAGTGTAAACTTCCCAGTCCATAGCCAAACTACCTATCATTAAAGCTTGTACAATAACAGATGCAAAACGGTAACTTTTAATTTGAGATTTTTGAGCCAACCACATTAACATAACCGCTTCAATTGCCCAGAACATGGTAATGTTGTTTCCTGAAAATTGAATAGGAATTGCTAAAGTTATAAAGGTTAAACTTAAACCTATTAATAGATAAATGCCTTTTTTGTCTAAACCGAATTTTTTGAATAACAATAGCGAATAGCCCATGTTCATTATAGCTAAAAAGGCTGTAAATAAACCTCTTAACTCTGGTTTATATTGAGATAAAATAAACATACCAATACCGTAAAACACAAAGTTATTACTTGCTAACATCCCCAATTGAATACCACTAAAACTCCCCTTATTGCGTAGGTTATTTATAGTAGTCATTATTAAGAATATTAAGTAGAAAATGAAACCAAAAACTAAACCACCAAAATAATGTGGCTCTAAGCTCAGTGAATCTTTAGTGACCCAACCAACAAATAATAATATGGTGAATATAAACGCCAGAATGTGTAATAGATTCCATTTTTTAAAATAGGCCAATGTTAATATACCAATATCTAAAATGGCGATATAAGTAAACAATACAACATAATTTCCGCTACCTGTACTAATCATGAACGGGACAGCAAAACCACCAATAAGTGATAATACAGCCAATTCCATTCTATTATATGATAATGAAATAAGACAACTAAAAGCAGTTATCACTACCATGATAGCAAACGCAACTTCTTGTCCAAATAATTTATATTCATGAAACGCAATGGCAATAGTGAAGTAGAAAATAGCAATGGCACCTGCAACAAGCACAGAACTAAATGGTGCGTACTTTTTACGTAATTTATGTGCAATAAAGAGCACTAAACTACCAGCCAGAATACCAATACCAACACGAGCGGGTTCGTTAATCCAATCTTTATCTATGGCGTATTTTACAAAATAGCTTATCCCTAAAACTAGAATTAGAATACCAATTTTGTTGATTAGGTTTTCGCCAATAAACTTTTCTAAATCTGGATTTTTCTGTTTAAAACGATCCCAAAGTGGCAGAGCAGGCTCGCTTTCTTCCTTTTGAATAGGAGCGGCAGATGCCACATAAGTAGTGTCTTGATTTACGAAAGAGGTTTCAGTGTTGGCGTTTTCTAAAGTTTCAACGGCTTCATGATCTATAATTTCGTTGTTGTAAAACTTGTAATCATTTAACAACGTATTAATAAACTCCAAATCACTAGCTTCCTTAACCTCATTAATGCCAAGAACATCAACCATTTTATTTCTTAATCTATGTAACGTTTCAGAGTCTTGAGACACTTTTGCAGTAGCTAAAATGTTCTTAATAATATCAACATCTTTAGTGTTCAATTTAGTAACACTAGCATAAGTTGGCAAGTATTCTTCTTCCGTTGCATTTTCAACAACTTCAGGGAATTCTACAGGTGTTTCAATTGGTGGAATAACGGTTTCAGGAACATCCTCCTCAACATATTCTTCTTTAGCATATTGCTCAAAAGCATTATCATGAATAGGTTCTTCTTGAGTGGAATGCTCAAAACGCTCTCTTGATAATAGCTTTTGAATTCCGCTTAATTTATCCCTTAAATCATTTATATCTCCCTTTAACCGTTCTCTTTCTCTACTATATTTAGTATTCTGAAAGATTAATAAAAGTATAATTATAACTGAAAGAGTATATTCCATACGGGTTGGATGTATTAAGTGCTACAAATAATAGTACGCAATGTAATACTTATCTTTAAGATTATATATTTTAGATAAAAAGAAGAATAAAATATATAGATTTAATATGCAAAAAGCGTCTTTTAACGAAAATGTGATCTAAAATATAGATTCATATTTCAATTAAAAGACGCTCTGCTATTATTTTACTTTATAACGTGCTTATTCCTAAAGTTGAAAACACATTAATTTTAGTTTTAATTCAATTCCTTCATAATTTCAGAAAACAACTCATAAGATCGTATTCTATCTTTCACATCATAAATGTTAGTGACAGCAATAATTTCGTCTGCTTGAGTTTGCTCCATAAAGATTTTAACTTGAGCTTTTACAGTAGCTTTACTTCCTACAAAAGAATACTTCAACATTTGATGAACCTGCGGATTTTTAATAATCTCCTCTAAATCTGGCGTCATTTCTGTTGGTGGTTGTACAAAGTCTCGTTTTCCGGTAAAGATCCCGACAATCATACGAATTAATGATGTAAATAAGCGTTGTGCTTCTTCATCGGTATCTGTAATTATAATATTGACACCCGCCATAACGTAAGGTTTTTCTAAATCTTTAGAAGGTTTAAACTCCTTACGGTAAATGTCTATGGCATTCCATAAATGTGTAGTTGCAAAATGACTCGCAAAAGCATAAGGCAATCCGTTTTTAGCAGCCAAATGTGCGCTATCTGTGCTAGAACCCAAAATATAAATGGGCACTTCTACGCCTTCGGCAACTGTAGCTCGCACTTTAGACGTCGCATTTTCTTTAGAGAAATAAGTCTGTATTTTGTCTAATTCGTTTGGGAAAGCATGTGCAGCATCCATAAAATCCGAACGAATGGCTTGCGCCGTTTCTCTATCGGTTCCAGGTGCTCTACCTAAGCCTAAATCGATACGGTTTGGGTATAAAGATCCCAAGGTTCCAAATTGTTCAGCTATAATTAGAGGTGAATGGTTTGGTAACATAACGCCTCCAGAACCCACTTTAATCGTGTTGGTACCTTGAGCGACATAGCCTATTAAAACCGATGTGGCACTACTACCAATATTGTGTGCGTTATGGTGTTCTGCCAACCAATAGCGTGTATATCCAAAAGTTTCGGCATGTTGAGCTAAACTTAAAACGTCGTTGTATGTTTGTTTAAGTGTATGCCCTTGAGAAACTAATGCAAGATCTAAAATGGAATACTTTGTATGTTGTGTTTTCATGTGCTAATAATCTATTGAAGTAAGTGTTCTTTGAGGAAAATTCAATAGCACAAAAGTACTTCTTTAAATAAAAAACTTATCCTAAGAAATTCCTAAATTTGTGAAACCTTAATCTGGAATTTAAAGATGAATACAGAAATAGAAAGCATACATGTTTTAGACCTAGATGGTGTGGCCACAGACCTAATGGAGCTGTATAAAAACAAGGTTTTACTAATCATTATTTATAACAATTATTGTTTGGGTTGCACGGGCCGTGCTATACCTTTGGCTTATGAGTTTCAACAGAAATACCCATCGATTCAGGTTGCTGGTATACATGCCGATTTTGTAAATAGAGAAGGCACAAAAGCGTCTATTAAAAGTATATTTACAAGTGGTGAAAATCCATTTCCTATTTATATAGATAAGCATCATCAGGTTTACGATCAATTCAAATCTGAAGGCACACCACAATGGTTGCTTATTTCGGAAAAAGGCGAACTGTTTCGTTCTATTTTTGGATCGCAAGATAATGCCAAGAATCGCTTATTCTATGCTTTAGAAAGTCTTTCTTTGTGAAGATTGAAATTATTGAGGCATTTGTTATTATTCGATGCTTCTAATTAAACCAATATTATAACGTTCTAAATCGCTTAAAAAATTATTTACATTTTTGTGTTCTGGTTTGTACCAATCTTGATTTCTAAAGTAAAGATCCATTTTCCCGTTCTTAATAAAGATATAGCCATAGCGTGCATATATTTCATTTCTCATAATCTGCAAGTCGTCAGGATGCATAGCATGTAATTCAGCAGGTTGTAATTTTTTATACGAAGCTTCTATGTATTTTCCAGAATAAGACTCTTTTAAAATTAATTCAGATTTTGTTCCTATTTCAAACTTGCTGTCTTCAATCCAACTAGACCAAGGATTATCAATTTTTAAACTTTTATAAAGCGCTCCGTTTTCAGTTTTATAATGAACAAATTGCCCAGTATGCTGATCGCTAGAAAACTTGCCTGTTTTATCAATTTTGATATTTGTGAGATTGATGTAGTTACTTTTCCATTGGTTTGTATCATCTACCCAAGAGCCATTTTCTACTTGGCCAATTATGAAGCCTCCAGAAAAAAATAAATTTAAATTCGTTTCCATTTCGCTTTCACCAAAATGATATGAGCCTTGATACTCCATTTCAAATTTAGGAACCCAAGGCATTAAATTAGATTCAGAAATCTCTTGTCCTCCCCAATATTGGGCAAAAGTAGAATTAGAAATCAGCAGTACAATTATTAAGAATCTCATATTATTTGTTCATAAACGCATCTAACCTTTTGTTAGTGGTTTGTTGAATTTTACTTTTCATATAAGATGTCCAACCTAATAAATATCCCGGAGTTCCCATGGCTTGTTTGGTCCACTTCCATAAATCAAAAGTATCAAAATGTTCTATAATTTTACCATCTTTAAATTTAAAGGCAGTACTAACTTCATTTATAACTTTTCTTTTTTTCTCTCCATAAAAATATTCTGCAACCCAATTTGCTTTTCCGGTTTCAGCATTAGCTTCTATATTGTTAAAGCTAATTTTAGTATCTCCTTTTTTTTGTGAAAGCAACATTTCCCACATTTTAAAAGCGCTTTCTCCTTCTAGCCTTCCAAATACAGCATCTTCGAATACAACATCTTTATGATAACATTCTAGCATGCCTTCAAAATTCCCATTAGAAAATGATGTGTAAAACTTCTCTATTATTTCCTTATTATCCATTTTAATATCCGTTTTTTAAATTGTAGTGAAGTTCCTGTTTTTTAAAATTATATCTTATGAAACAACCACCAGTTCATATCGCGAGTTAATTCATATCCTAATTTTTGATAAAGCGGAATCGCTAAGTTACCTTTATTTGTGTGTAAAATAGGTTGTTTATTTACTTTCAGAATTTCTTTTGTATTGTGCGCTATAAGTTGTTTAGCAAATCCTTTTCTTGTGTAGTTAGGGTGTGTTACTACAGCACTAACTTCTATAAAAAGATCGGTTTGCATACGTTGGCCAGCTATTGCTACTAATTTATCATCCTTGATTATGCCATAATAATTCCCCATTTCAAAGGTTCGCTTTTTATAATAACCAGGCATAACTAACCAAACTAAATTGTAAATTTCTTCGATATAACTTTCATCTAGCAATACAATATCTTCTGTTATTTCAACATCTGATAGTTGATTTAATACCATTTGACAGCCGTCGATTTTTCTATCTAAGACCACGTTGTTTTTGTCTATTATTGGGGTCTGATTTTCTGAAACAAAGAAAAATGAATCTGATTTTTTTACATACTCACTTGAAGCTTCGGCCGTTTTTGTTTCATCGAAAAAAGCCCCAAACGGGCAAACCTCGTGGTGATAAAATTGTACCCCATCAGAAACCACGGCAAGTTTCTTATGTGTTTCTTTTAATGAATACCAAACTGGATTTTTTAATTGATCTTCTAAATTTACCATTAGAAATACTTAAATTAATTTTTCAACGGAATTGTAATTCCCTCAAACTTATCTAATACTCCGTTTTATCCATTTTTTTAGTCCACTCATTAAATGGCTCTAAAGCGATTTCACGAGCTAATTGCTCAAAAGGAATACTTCTTTTTTCGTATGGTAACGGAATTTCCTTGTAGATAAACTCATCGTCAAAACCAATATTAGCCGCGTCTACTTGATTACTTCCGTAGTAAACCTTATCTGGTCTCGCCCAATAAATAGCGCCTAAGCACATAGGGCAAGGCTCGCAAGAGGTATATATTTCGCAACCATCTAGTTGAAAAGAGTCTAAGTTTTTACATGCATCTCTAATGGCCGTAACTTCGGCATGTGCTGTAGGGTCGTTGGTAGAGGTTACTTTATTATTGCCACGACCAACTATTTTTCCGTCTTTAACAACTACACAGCCAAATGGGCCACCTTCATTGTTGTTCATTCCTTTTAAAGCTGCATTTACAGCTTCCTGCATAAATTTTTCTTTGCACATCGTTCTTCTAATTTTTCCGAAAAGTACAGATTATTTGCTGTTTTATTGATGGAGATTTAAGATTATTTTAATGGATTAAAGAATTTAATGTTCTTAATGAGTTTTCAAAATTTTAAACAAAAAAAGCCCATCAAAATAAATTGATGGGCCTTTTTAAAAACTTTAAGTATATATTTAGATAACTTTTACGTTAACTGCATTTAGTCCTTTGTTTCCTTCTTGTAAATCAAATTCAACAACATCGCCTTCACGAATCTCGTCTACTAAACCTGAAATGTGTACAAAATGATCTTTGTCTACACCTTCTTCTGTAATAAATCCGAATCCTTTAGCGTCGTTGAAAAACTTTACTGTTCCTTTACTCATAATAATATAGTATTGTATTTATAATTACTTGTGTAAAGGTAGTGCCAATTTATAGATAAGGACTACCAATCTATAGGAAAATAATCTTTTAAAAATTTACCTGACCAATGTTTTCCGGTATTAATGCCGTCAATAAGCGGATCCATTACCCTCGCGGCACCATCAACAATATCTAGCGGAGGCTGAAAATCGTGAACTTCTACCTTTTTCTTAGACAATTCGGCCGGATCTTCATCGGTTACCCACCCAGTATCGACTGCATTCATGTAAATTCCCGACTTTGCAAAGGTAGCTGCCGAGGTATGTGTAAGCATATTTAAAGCTGCTTTTGCCATGTTTGTATGCGGATGTCTGTCTTGTTTTTTAAACCTATGGAACTTCCCTTCCATGGCCGAAACATTTATAATGTGTTTTTTTCCTGTGTTTTCCTTCATCATTAAATTTGATAAACGGTTACACAACACAAAAGGTGCTACGGCATTTACAAGTTGTACTTCTACCATTTCGGTAGTTTCTATTTCACCTAATTTTAAACGCCAACTGTTGGTTTTACGTAAATCTACTTGCTGCAAATCGGCATCTAATTTTCCTTCTGGAAATACCTCTGAGGTTTGTAACGAATTATCAAAACTGTAAGGTATTTGAGAAAGTTCGGCCGAATTACGCAAACCAATACCTGGTTCCGGACCGTGCCATGTTACTGGCAATACATTATTTTTACTCGTTTTAGCTGTGTTTACACTTAAATCTGTAAGTTCTTGCAAACAGCTTACGTGATCGTTTAATAAGGTTTGTGCTAATTTTGGTAATTGGTCTACAGGTAGTTTTTCGTTTTCCATTAAATGGAAATAAAACCCAGACGGACGACGCACTGTTTGTGCGGCGTTGTTTATTAAAATATCTAAGCGATCGTATTTCTGCTCTATATAGTTACAGAAAATTTCAACACTTGGTATGTGGCGTAAATCTAAGCCATGTATATGTAAACGGTCGCTCCATTGTTTATAGTCGTCTTCTTTAGAAAAACGAATAGCAGAATCTGCCGGAAAACGTGTAGTAGCTACAACCGTTGCACCAGAGCGCAATAACATTAATGTAATATGATAACCAATTTTTAAACGCGAACCTGTAATTACAGCTACTTGACCTTTTAAGTCGGTAGTTTGAAAACGTTTGGCATAGTTTAAATCACCACATTCCGTACACATGGTATCGTAAAAGTGATGCAATTTGGTAAATACCGTTTTACAAACGTAACAGTTTCTAGGCGATTCTAATTCTGGAGTATCTTCAGAAATGGCTGCTGCAGCTAATAACTTAGGCGCTACAAATAAAGCTGATTCTCTTGCCGAACGAATACCTGTAGATTTTCGCGCATGCTTATCTTTAGCAATCATTTTACGCTTTGCCGCTTTTTTAGCATCTTTTCTACGACGCTGGAACTCATCGCGATTTGGACGAGATAACAAGCCGGAAGCTTTAAACAGCGCGTTACGTTGCGCTTCTGGAAGCTCAAACATTTGGTTAGTATCTGCATTTAGTTGCTCTAAAATGGCAATGCATTGATCTATTTCTTCTGGAGAAACAATCTTGTGGTTAGCCGTCTGGCCTTGTTTATCTTCTTCTGGCATATATAAAAGTGATATATCGCAATAGGGTTGATATAAAAAATAATTCGTGCAAAGATAACGATACCTAAGTCTAGATTTACTGAAATGATTTGTTAATATTTTAAGTGATTTATTGGAGATTTTCAGAACTTATTTACACCCAAAAAAGCCTGTTTCTTGACATATTATTTATAGTTTTGAAAAAAAATCATACAAATGAGTTTGTTTTCTGCATCAAATTTAAACCTAAAAGGTATTAAGAGTATATTATTGTTTTGTTTTCTATATAGTTACGTATCATGGAGCCAATCAGAAGAACCTAGTATGTATCATAATCATGCCATAGATATGATGCGAGAAAACATTAAATTTTTAGCAACTACCGAAGAATATGCCAATAATACCACTTTTTTAGAAATAGCAGAAAAGTTACCTAAAACATTTGATCGCTATAACATTAAAAACTACGAAACCACTTTAAAATATATAGCCGATGAGCTCGAATTAAGCGAAGCAACCATCAAGAAATATTATTCACCATTTCACTTCACAAAAGAGATGGGCAATATGCATCACGTAGCTACACATGCTTTGGCAGATATTTATTTTACAGCAGAAAACTACAAACAGGCTATTGCTTTTTACGATAAAGCTATGTTTAAACATGCGCCTACAGGAACGAGTGGAACTACTATAAATAAAGACTTTTTAAGAATGGAGTTCGATGTATCGGAAGCTTATTTTGAGCTCAAAAATTACGATATGGCTGTGCTTCACCTTTTACATAACCTGATGAACCAGCAAAGTTTTGGCGACCACGTAACCAAAACTTTAAAAGAATACGAACCCTATATTGATGCTATCGTGTTTTTACCAAAATTAGAAGCTATGCTTAAAACCATACAGAAAGGTGAAGGATATAATTTGAAGTATAATTTTAGCGGAAAAACAATCCAGTTTTCGCCCTTTGTAGAATCTCCTAGTTCTTGCCGAGCTACTATTTTAAGTTCTGATTTTTACAAAAGTTTAATGAAAAATGCCGTTTCTAAAAAAACAGCCTCTGGCCTATCTTCTAAAACAATTAAGCCCAATAAGAAATTAGCTAGTTTTAAAATTGATGATAATATATTTCATCATGCCAATGCTATAAATGATTTTATAAAAGCAGTATTAATTATTGGTAATACCGAGGCTTTTTCTAAAGATGACACTTACCAAACTACAGCAATCAGCCTTATTACGCATCTTGAAAATGATACGTTTAATGAGGCTCTTAAAGAGTTAGAGTACATTGTAAACGAAGCTTTTTCTATTAAAGCGAGCATTAAAACTTTAGATGAAAAACAAAAGAAAGCTGTAGAAAATATTCGCCATTTTGCTTTGCATTACAAGCTGGATATTATTATGGCCAATAAGGAATATCCTATGGCCCTTGGAGCCATACAATATGTGAAATCTGTGGAAGGTTTTGCTTTTGTATCGGATAACAAAAAAGATATAGAAACCGATAAAGAAGATTTATTATTTACTGAAGCTTATGCTTATAATGGTTTTGCAACTAGCGAGTTTGGTTTAATTAATATGCTTGGTGCTTTAGTTAATTGTGATAATTATGAAGCTGAAATAAACACCATGATGATGGATGTTGCAAGCGCATTAGGCCAAGAGCGTGTCGTGAAGTTTTTAACGCAACTTGAAACTAATGTTGCAGATAATCAGGCTGATGAAATTACTTTAACTTCTACGCCTTTCAATGTTAAGGTGCCAAATATAAAAGAGCTTAGTAAAGGCCAAATCAAAAGCAAAATACAGACTAGTACTATTTGGAAGGGGTTTATGGAGTAGTACAAATAATGAATAAACGTATTTTAAAACTCAGCTTATAGCCTTTAAAATACTATCCATTTTGTCAATAGTTTGTTTGTAGCCAATATCGAACAATTCCTGCGATTTACTAATAGAAAACATGTTATAATTTAAATGTTTATCAATACGTATTGAAACATCGCATTTGTCTATGCGCTCTTGCATATTACTCCAAATGGCCAACTGCAAACAGCGCTGGGTAATTTGTAAGGTGCCTTTAATTTGATCTTTATGTTCGTGTTCATTAACGCTTACACCTATTATTTTTTCTGAGGTTTGTAACAAGGGCTCTACAGGTAAATTATTTAGTAATCCGCCATCTACATACAACTGATTATTAATTTTGATAGGTTTAAATAATAACGGAATGGCACAAGATGCAGCAATGAACTCTATTAACTTTCCAGACGAGCGAATTTCGTAAGCTCCTACATTTATATTAGACGCACAAATGGATAAAGGTGTTTTTAAGCTATTAAAATCATCGGTTAAATATTGATTTAGAAAAGATTTTAAACGTGTCATTTCCGTTAACTCCTTGTTGACCAATCCTATTTTGAAAATTTGTAAAAACTCGTGGCTTTTAGCTAATTCTAATATTTTTAAAGGCGTGTAGCCATTACAATACAAAGCACCAACCATAGCTCCGCCACTAGAACCAGATACATGTGTTGGGTAAATTCCTTGTTCATTTAAGGCGTGTAATACACCAATGTGTGCGTAAGCTCTTGCTCCTCCACCAGAAAGCACAAGTCCTATTTTTTTATTAGTTGAAGTTACTTTTTGCGCCATTAATGATTTCTTTTTTATCGTCTACCTTTTAACCATTTGTCTAATGGTTCTATGGTTAAATTAATAAAGAGAATTAGTGTTGTGCAAATCGCGGTTTCCTTATAAAAACCTGTGGCGGCAATACAGCCAATAGCTGCACTACACCAAATAGTTGCGGCAGAACCTAAACCATGTACATTGGCGCCTTCTCTAAATATAACTCCTGCACCTAAAAATCCAACACCTGTAATAACCTGAGCAATTATTCGAGTAACATCTACGGTAGCATCTTCATTTTTAATCATGTATGATAGTAAAACAAATATAGCTGCTCCAGAAGCGACTAACATATTGGTTTTTAATCCAGCTGTTTTTTGACGTAATTGTCTTTCGAAACCAATCGCTAAACCTGCTAAAGCAGCCACGGCAAGGCGTAATGTGAAATCTGTAACTGTCATGTTGTGTTTGTATATGAAAGGTTGCGGTTTTATTAGAATCTAAAATAGGAATTATTTTTAGATAGCATTAAAACTATCCTTAATTATATATTAATATAAGCACAATTATTCTTCCATTTAATTTGTCTTTTAAGACAACATTTTCAATTAATATCACATCGGCTAACATTGGAAACAAAAAACCACTAGAACACTTTTTTTAATAAAATTCTTTATAAAAATAACTATTACTTCTTATAGCTTTTAAGGCTTACAAGTATTTTCTAGGGTAACGTCTGCAGTTAAATATAACAATAAATTTCACCCTAAACTTTCATGCAAAAAGCTTAATCTCTAACAATAATAAGCACAGCATCTTGCACAGGCACAGGAATATGTTTTTTCCTTTTTATTTTCTTAATTAGAAACACCATTAAGGCGGTCAAAAATAGACCTAGTAATATTTTAGTTGATAAAAAAGAAGCTTGATTATCGATTTGTTTTACAAAGGTGTTTCCTTCGGTTTTCAACTTTATTGAAAAATTATTCGATTTATTTAAAACAAAATGCTCTTTATTAAACCCAGATTTTAATAATACCAAAGCGCTTTGGCTTCGGTTAATATCGCTAAAAGCAGTATTGCTTACTTCTATTTGTTTTATATCATCTGGAACGCCCATTACTAGGAAAACCACTTTAGTTTCGTGACCTAGTTTTACAACACCGTGAGTTAATTTTACTTCAGCATTCAGATTATTAATGGTAATATTTATATTGTTTTTTATGTGTTCCAACACCATTTCTTGAAATTCTTCTGGCGTTTTGTAAGGTGTATTGGCAAATTGTTTACGGACTTCGGTTTGGAATGCTGTTAACGATGCGCTAATTTGTAATACCCAAGTTTGATTATCTTGTTCTACCAACATAGTGGTCGATATATCGGGCTGATGGGCTTGCATTAAATTAGATGAGCTCAAGAAAAGTATAATTAAGGCTAATTTTTTCATAATAAGTAAGTGTTGCAATATTAATTTCCGCGAAAGCGATTTAAATACGTGCCATTTACAAAACAGCACGTATTAATTAATGGGTTTAAATGGCGTAAGCACCGTATAAACAATCTATAAAATTGTTGTTTCCAGCTGCATCTACGTGGTAATGGTAACCTCTTGTTTCATCACTATGGCCTCTACAAGCATCTAAATCTGTAGGTTCGTTTCCGTCGGTATCTAGTTGTGCATATATACCATGACCATCTAAGGCATAACCAATCATGGCGGCGTGCGCATCCTCTTGTGCTATTTGAGTACTAACACCAGTTGCCGCGTGATAATGATATCCTGCAGCCAGGTTAATGTGTCCGCCAGCATCATCAAAAGGCGCTAAAGTGTAAGCACCTAAAATAGCATCGGTTGGTGCTGGAGCATCGAAAACAACGCCATTAAAAGCAACACCTCGTTGTGATGGACCTGATGCACCAGGACCAAAACCACCGCTAAAATTAACCGGTGCGGTTTGTTTTATAGGAGTAATAGGTATTAAGTACGTTTGCGTAATATCGGTAACGTAAGAAGGTAAACACTCCACACAAAAATTCTCATATGCTTCACCTACATTAGGGTTTGCAGCATTTGCGCAATCATCTTCGGTTTCGGTTGTGTAAATATCACCGTTTTCGTCGTACATATGCCATGTGGTATCGTTATAGAAATCGGCCATATTTTTTATAAAATCGCCATCAACATCATACACTTCACCACTTTCTAACCAAATTCCGCCTGCAGAAGCATCATCGGAAATATTACCTGGACACCACGGCCCCATTTCGTGATCAGATGGTGCACTGGTTGCAACTATTTCGTAACAATTGGTACTCGTACCATCTGATAAAGTACAAGGTACAGTAATGATTGTTACTGCCGATGTGTTTGTTAAAAATAGTGATGCATCAACGTCTAAAACTAAATCATCACTTTCTTCTGTTGTTTCGGAATCTGTCGTGCTACTGTCATCGGAATTGCACGCTGTAAATGATAAAATAATCATGCAAAAAAGGATAAAACTTTTTAATACTATTTTGTTTGTTTTCATGAGCGTAAGATTTTTATTATTGATTGTTATATGTTATTTTAGATTGACTTTTCTGTTTTAACTTGTGCTTAAATACTCGTTTTATGAAAACTTTGTGAAATTTAACATTAACTTAATATTAGATGTGTTTTAGTTAAAAAAGCTATTAAGTATTGATTTTGCTCATTTAACACGGCTTTATTTATGCTTAAATAGTAAATCTCTATGGTGTCATTAGTAATTAGAATTTGCAAAAATGATAGTATTACTATTATATTTGCGTAAATAAGTTTTAATTATGAAAGATTTACTGTTGAAATTTAAAATTGAACTGCCAGAAGGTATTTATTTAAAAGACCCAGAATCTTCTACTTTAGGAAAAAAAATTATTGAACATAGCATTATTCTTATTGAAGATATTGGCTTTGAACATTTTAATTTTAAAAAATTAGGAAAAGAAATAGGTTCTAACGAAAGTTCTATATATCGCTATTTTGAAAGTAAACACAAAGTCTTACTTTATTTAACGTCGTGGTATTGGAGTTGGTTGGAATATCAATTAGTTTTGGAAACCTACAGCATGACTAATATTGAAGAGAAATTAAAAAAGGCCATTGAGATTGTTACCAAAACCACTGAGCAGGATGATAAATACACGCATATTAACGAAGTAT
This sequence comes from Algibacter lectus, assembly GCF_900112395.1. Classification (GTDB taxonomy): domain Bacteria; phylum Bacteroidota; class Bacteroidia; order Flavobacteriales; family Flavobacteriaceae; genus Algibacter; species Algibacter lectus. Next base: position 149,869 of record NZ_FOLN01000002.1, on the reverse strand, counting down.
TACTTAATCAAATTGTGATAGAAGAAAATTCAAAATCGTATCTTACTAAAGATGTAGATACAGAAAATGAAGAAGGTCTTTTTCTTCCTTTTAAACGTGTGGTGCATCGCTTATCAGATATTATAATAACTTACAACTCTGCGTATGACTATCCATTAAGTCTTTCCTCTACTATCATAGTTGGCTCGTTAAAACAACATTTTATAAAAAAACATTTTAAATCCATTTCTAATTATGATGGAGATAAAAACCAAACTGATTTTTTCACAGATTTAGCCCTAAAAACATTAATAAAAAATGGATAATACTACTTTATCACCTTGGAAACGCTTTATAGGTTTACTACGTTTAGAGCGTAAAGATATTTACCAAATTGCATATTATGCTGTATTCGATGGTTTGGTAGCTTTATCGCTTCCGTTAGGAATTCAAGCTATTATTAACTTACTACAAGGTGCCCAAATCTCAACATCTTGGGTGGTTTTAGTCATGTTGGTAACCTCTGGTGTAGCCTTTTCTGGTGTGCTTAAACTCATGCAAATGCGTATTATCGAAACAATACAGCAACGTATTTTTACACGTGCATCCATAGAATTAAGTTATCGTTTTCCGAAGATTAAAATGAGGGAATTACGCCAATATTATCTTCCGGAATTGGCTAATCGATTTTTTGATACGTTAACGATTCAAAAAGGATTATCAAAAATTTTAGTAGATATTCCTTCGGCGTTATTACAAATTATATTCGCCTTGCTTCTACTTTCATTTTACCATCCGTTTTTTATAATTTTTGGTTTACTATTATTAGTTCTTATCTATGTTGTTTTTAAATATACGGCTAGACGCGGTTTAGAAACGAGTTTAAAAGAATCTAAAGCCAAATACAAAGTAGCGCATTGGTTGCAAGAAATTTCTAGAACGGTTATAAGTTTTAAACTTTCAGGAAAAACAAGTTTAGCTATAGATAAAAGTGACGACTTAGTAGCTGGTTACTTAGACTCTAGAGAGAAACACTTTAAGGTTTTGGTCCTCCAGTTTATACAATTAATAGGCTTTAAAGTATTAGTAACACTAGGTTTATTATTAATTGGTGGCTTCTTAGTTTTAGACCAACGTATGAACATCGGGCAATTTGTAGCCGCAGAAATTATTATCATCTTAATTATAAATTCGGTTGAAAAACTAATTAGAGGTTTAGAATCTTTTTACGATGTTTTAACGTCTATTGAGAAACTAGGCCAAGTGGTTGATATGTCTTTAGAGGCTCAAAAAGGTGAAGCTGTTAAAAAAGATACCGATTTAACCATTGAGTTTCAAAATGTATCTTATCAAGTTGAAGACCGCTACAAACCTATTTTAAGCGATGTATCTTTCACCATTGCACCTAAAGATAAAATTTTAATTAAAGGTGAAAGTGGTTCTGGAAAATCTAGTTTATTACAGCTTATTGCGGGACTAATTTCTCCATCTTCTGGGTATGTTTATGTAAACAACCTATCTCTACAGAGTTTGGTTAAAAATGAATATCGTTCTAATTTAGGGTTATCATTATCTGAAGAATCTCCCTTTGAAGGCACTTTAAGAGAAAATATCACTTTTGGAAATAAAGATATTAGTGATGATACTATTTACCAGGTTTTAGAGCGTTTAAATTTAACATCTTTTTTACAACAGCAAACTAAAGGATTAAACACTATTTTAAAACCAGAAGGTAAGCAAATGGCTTACACAATTTCTAAAAAAATAATACTTGCTAGAGCATTAGTTAAACAGCCAAAGTTATTAATTCTAGAAAATCCGCTAGATCACTTCGATCAAGATGAAGCTAAAATACTTATCGATTTATTAGCGAGTCCTAAGTGTCCTTGGAGTTTGGTTGTAGTAAGTAACAACGGCTTTTGGGAAGAAAAATGTAATAAGCAAATTGTGCTTAAAAATGGAGTTATCATCAATAAACAGTAAGCTATGTTAAATATAACAAACAATAAAGTTTCAGAATATATAGACATAAAAAGCTTTAAATCTGGAAAAGAAATTTTTACCGTACAATACCATAAACGATTTAAAAAGTTTCTAAAGGTATTTTCAATACTAATTGTAGTGATTGTCTTTTTACCATGGACTCAAAATATATCGAGTACCGGTTTAGTAACCACTTTAAAACCTAATCAACGTCCTCAATCTATACAGTCTCAAATACCAGGACGTGTTGAAGAATGGTTTGTACAAGAAGGGGATTTTGTAAAAAAAGGAGATACTATTATTCGTATTTCCGAAGTAAAAAGTGATTATTTCGATTCTCGTTTAGCAGAACGAACTGGTGATCAACTTAGTGTAAAATCATCTTCTGTTGAAGCCTATAAAAACAAGGTAGTTGCTTTAGGTAATCAAATTTCTGCTTTACAGCAAGAACGTCGATTAAAGCTAGAATCTGCCAAAAACAAATTGTTGCAATCTCGTTTAAAAGTCACCACAGATAGTATGGATTTCGAGGCGACAAAAATTAAAGCCGATATTGCAAAAATTCAATACGAGCGTACTATTTCCTTACAAGAAGAAGGCTTGAAAGCGGTTAAAGATGTCGAAGAAAAACGAGCAAAACTGCAAGAAGCAGATGCTAAACTTATCTCACAACAAAACAAGTATTTAAGCACTAAAAATGAATTGATTAATGCGCAAATTGCAATCTCGACTATTAGCGCAACTTATGGTGATAAGTTGGCCAAAGCTCAAAGTGGTTTGTATACTGCGCAATCTAGCGGATATGATACAGAAGCCGAAGTTTCTAAATTAGAAACAAGTTTAGCAAATTATACCAAACGTACTAGTTTATTATTTGTTACGGCTCCACAAGATGGTTACATTAACAAGGCCATTAAAGCTGGTATTGGTGAAACCTTTAAAGAAGGAGAGCAATTGGTGAGTATTATGCCGGCAGATTACGATTTAGCTGTTGAAATGTATGTACGCCCAATTGATTTACCTTTAATACACACTGGTGAAAATGTACGTGTACAGTTTGATGGTTGGCCTGCTATCGTTTTTAGCGGATGGCCAAATGTATCTTACGGTACTTATGGCGCAAAAATTGTAGCTATCGAAAATTATATTAGTAGCAATGGTAAATACCGTGTATTACTAAAACCAGATGCTGATGATGTAGCTTGGCCAGAAGCCATTCGTGTAGGTTCTGGAGCAAAAAGTATAGCACTACTTAATGATGTACCAATTTGGTTTGAACTTTGGAGACAGATAAATAGCTTCCCTCCTGATTTCTATAAGCCAGATAGTAAAACTGAATACTCTAAAGATAAAAAATAAACTGAATGCATAAACTTGTAATTATTGTACTGTTTTTAATGTCTTCCGTAGGTTTTTCGCAAGAAAACGATACTGTGCTATCATTAGAAGAATATTTAGGGTATGTAAAAAAATACCATCCTATAGTGAAGCAGGCTCAACTAATCACTACGGAAAGTGAGGCTAAGTTATTGAAATCTAGAGGTGCTTTTGATCCAAAATTAGAAGTTGATTATAATCGTAAAAAGTTTAAATCCACGACTTATTATGATAAGCTAAATAGCACCTTTAAAATTCCAACATGGTATGGCGTTGAGCTTAAAGCTAATTATGAAAACAATGATGGTACGTATTTAAACCCGGAATACAATACGCCAGACGATGGTTTATATAGCGCAGGTGTATCTGTTTCATTAGCAAAAGGCTTATTAACCAATGAGCGTATGGCAACTTTAAAACAGTCTAAATTGTATTTAAAATACGCTCAAGCGGAACAAAAACTTGTTATTAACGACATTTTGTATAATGCTATTACTACTTATTTTAATTGGTTAAAAAACTACCAAGCAAAATTGGTTTACAGCGATTATTTGGTAAATGCAGATACCCGGTTAAAGAATGTTAAAAGCAGTTTTTTTGCGGGCGATAAACCTGCCATTGATACGCTAGAGGCTAATATTAATTTTAAAAGTAGAAAGCTAGATTATGAAAAAGCTAAAATTGGTTATATAAAATCAGCTTTAGAACTTTCTAATTATTTGTGGTTAGAAAACAACATTCCTTTAGAGTTAGAAGAAGGCATTTCTCCTGATACAACTACCATTGATAAAATTGATGTAGTACTGAATAGTTCGGTTTTAAATAGTACTGATGAATTAATTGCAAATCATCCAAAACTACAAAGTCTTCAGATAAAACAAGAAATTTTAACGGTTGATAAGCGTTTAAAAACAAACAACTTATTGCCAAAAATAGATTTGCAATATAACTTTCTGTCGAGCGATTATGAGAATATAAATAGTTTTAATACCGCTAACTACAAAAGCGGGTTAAACATTAGTTTCCCTCTGTTTTTAAGAAAAGAACGTGCCGATTTAAGACTCGCTAAATTGAAACTTCAGGATATAGGTTTTGATATTTCCGCAACCAAAGTGAGCTTAAAAAATAAAGTAAATGCCACCATACAAGAAATAGATTCGTATAACACGCAATACGATTTATTGCAAGATATTGTAGTAGATTACAAGGCGTTTGTTAAGAGTGAAGAACGTAAATTTAGTTTAGGTGAAGGTTCTCTATTTTTAGTAAATTATAGAGAAGTTAAACTCATTGAAAGCCAACTAAAAGCTATCGATGTGGAGTATCAATTATTTATCAGTAAATCGAATTTATTACGAGTTTTAAATAATTTAGAATAGTTTTAATAATGCTTTAATCACACAACTCCTCCACCAACCAAAGTGGTTTTTTATTAAATGATACCCAGTCGGCTTTTAAAGCATCATACAACTTATCTATTTCAGTAAAATCGGCTATGTTGCTATCAGGATCTGCTCTAAGTTCTAAAATATATTCCATGAGTTCGTAGCACACAGTAAATTGCCCACAAGCAATTAATGTTTGCATTCTGTTTTTCACAATATCTTTTTTATCCCACCATAATGTAGTTGGCGTTTCAGAAGCTGTTAGGCAAACACTTTCTAAGTTTTTACTTGGTGCTTTTATACCTTTATTATAAGCTGGCGTTTTCATGTATGGCGATTTTTTACCACTCAATTTATAAACCGTTGCTGTAATACGTTTGTTTTTTAATTCGTTTTTAGAATAGAATAAATCGTAATTAACGCGACGCATTTGTTTTAAAAACACATCGTTTATCATGGTCATAGCAGATGTTACGCGGTTAGATAGCATCACTTGTATTAAGCTAATGTCCAGTTTTTCAAAGGTTAGAATATCATCAAGCAAAGCTTCGGGAATATTTTTATTAAATAGATGTTTCAACCTAGAAAGTACAGCTATTTTTACTGATGATGCTACAAGGCCAAAAATAGTTAAAAGCAACCCCATACCCAAAAGTGCACTTCCTAAAATATAACAACCCACATAATCTGTTGGCCCAAAAATCTTCATATTATTCAAAAGTAAAATTGCTAAACCAACCAATAGAATAGTCCAATAAATAGGTTTAATGGAAAAATATTGCAATACCTTATTTATAACTCGTTTGGCGGTCGATTTCTTTTCAATTTTAGTAGCATCTTGTTTCCAAGGTTTCATTTTAAAGCTACCTACATCGTTCACGATAATTAAGTCTAGTTTGTCTTTCATTCTATCGTTAATAAGCATCATACTACCAATACCTTGGTTGTCGGCTATACCACCATCCATAATACCTACACCTTCGATAAATGTATCTAAACCTTTTAAGTTTTTATATGAAGAACTGCTGTGATCTTTAAAATAATCGTCAGGGAACACTAACGGCTCAAACCCAACAGGAAAGCATGATGACGAGGCAATAACATCTCCTAATTCAATCTCATTTCGTAAAGCGTTAATTTCTTTTTGATTGTTTCTGTAAAGCGGGTTATTTCCAAAATACCCACGGTTTTGAAAACGATAAGTTAATCCAAACGAAAAATCGGTAGCATTGAAACATACTTGTTCTAGTTGTTTTATTTTGCTTTTTTCAAACTTACCAAATGCGCCTTCAAAAACAGGCATTTCTGAATATGTTAGAGCAAAAGCATTTATTAGCGATCTGTTTTTATACGGATTAGCTTTCCAAACTGTATCATTTTCTAACTTAGCAATAGCGCTTTCTAATAACACATCGTTTTCTGGTGTAAACGTATTGTAAAACTGCTTAAAAAAAGCTTTAAAATTATAATTAGGCATTTGTACTGCTTTAGCATAACCAACACCTGTAAGCGTGCCTCCACTCACTGTGCTTAGCGCTTTAACCGATTTTAATAAAGATTTATTTTTATAAGAAACATGATCGAGATAAGCCAACACACCTAAAGCAAAAAAAGTAGCACGATAACCGCCGCCACTAAAGCAAAGCCCTATGTTTTCAAAAGGAGTGAATTCTGATTTTTTATCTAATTCTTGTGCCATGATCTGTTTTGTGTCTTTCCGCTTTAAAGATAGTTATAGATTTAAAACTATTTGTAAGTAAAATCACTTGATTGTGTTTTATTTCTGAATTATCTAAATTTTACGCTTATAAATTCTTTCATGTTTAATAATATAAAAGCAAAAACCTCTCAGAAAAATTGAATAATATCAATAGTTATGAAAGGTTTACTATTCTATATTGCAAAAGCAAAATAGATAATTTTATAATGTGCGTTTTATTTTAAAAGCGCTAATAATCCTGTTAATTCCGATAGGTCTAAACTAGAATCGTTATCGACATCTAATGTGTTAAAGTTCTCTGAAACAGAGCCGATTGCTTCTGTAGAGCTAATGGCTTCATCTTTATTGGCATCCAATAAGGTAAACAAGCTAGATATTTGTTGCACTGTAGAGTTTGAACTTAAAGAACTTAATAAAGTTGCTGCACTAGCAATGCTAGATGTATCCATATTTTTTACACTGTTACAACTTGTTAAACTTGCAACAACGGCTAGCGATAGTATTACTTTTTTCATAATAGGTTTTAATTTATTTTGAACAAATATATTACTACACACGGCTTTTGAGAAAAGGAATATACCAACACCGCATTTTCATCTTTTAAACAAGTAGATTTTTAGACGAAATAGTTTTAGCTACTAATTTCGTTTTCTTTATCACTTATCTAAAAACACTAGCCGTTCCTTCACAAGTCCAATTCGTGTCATTTTCATCTTCATCGTAAGAAATAAATGAATTAGTACCTGTAAAATTACCATCAATTTCAGAATATAGATAGTTGCCTGTAAATTTACGTTTGCTACCAGAAGGTAATGTGTATATGGTTTCGATAATTAATGCATCACCATTCAACTCATAATAAGAACTTGTTAAGTAACCAGGGTCTGTAAACTCTATAGTTTGATCTGCTAAAAATTTAAATTCAAACAAAGAAAATTCCCAATAAAGAGAATAGTATATTTAAAACAACTGATTATCTATTTGTTAGAAATAAAAAAAAAAACATGCTCCTGATCAACTTATCAGAACATAGAAATGATAGACTTTAGAAGAAATTATTCTAGTTCCTCTTTTAACTTGGTGATTAATATTTTAGTTTTACCACGTAGCATTTTAGCATTGTTGAGCTGTATTTGCGTTTGTAATAAGCGATCTATTATACTGTTTTGATACTCTTTATTATTGAGCAGAGTAATATAATCTGATTTGCTACCAAATTCTTTAATATGCCGATAATTTGCATTTTCTTTAGGGAGCAAATCAATAAGAGAAATGTGCTTTTCTAAAACAGGTTTTAACCTATCGCTAATTATCGCTTTAATTTTATCGTCTTGATCCTTAAATCCGTTTATTTTACTTGGGTAAACAGCTATTAAATCTTTAAGATCGTCACTTTCAATAATCTCAAATTTAGTAGTATTTACAATAGAATTTACAGAGTTGTCAAGCAAACTAACATCTTTGTGCTGTATATTAATTATGGTATCTTTTGCGCCTTGAGTTATTTCATTTGGAGCTTTGCCAACATATTTTAAGGTGTTTTCTAAATAAATTATTGTTTTAGGATACTCGTCTATTAAACCTTTTAGTAGATGTAAATTAGTGTTTAACTCCTCATTTAAGTTCTGGTAAATTTTCTGTTCTACAATATTATTTTTTCTAATATCATTAAGATCGTTTATTTTCCAAGCAATTGAAATACCAATTACAATTAGTATAATTTCGCCAATAGCATATACCAAATAAGATTTGAACTTACCGAAGGCTATTAGGTTTCTTCTTAATTTACGGAATAGTTTCATGGATGATTATTTGGAAATATATAGGTGAAATTTGCCCTATAAATTATAAAGAATTACTATTTACGAATTCTAAAAAAGCAGACTTATATTGCTCAGAAACCGTTATGCGCTGGTTGTTAATAATAATTTGACTACGCTCAATAACTTCAATGTTTTTTAAAGACACAATAAAAGAACGGTGCACGCGTAAAAATTGAGATTCTGGTAATTCTTCTTGCAAAGATTTTAAGCTCATTAAGGTTAAAATAGGCTTCGGATTATCCTTTAACCAAATTTTAATGTAATCCTTTAACCCTTCAAAATATAGGACATCCGAAAGCTTAATTCGTAATTGTTTGTATTCCGATTTTACAAAAAGAAATTCTTTTACTTCGGAAACTTCGTTTTGCGGTGTTCCTTTTAACAACGAGAAATAATGATTTGCTTTATTTGCTGCAGCTAAAAATTCAGCATAATCAAAAGGTTTCAATAAATAATCCAAAGCCTCCACTTTAAAACCTTCCAAAGCATATTGATCGAATGCAGTTGTAAAAACCACACGTGTCTCTTTTGGTAACATTTTTGAAAATTCAATACCTGTTAAATCTGGCATTTGTATATCTAAAAACAATAAATCTACAGGTTGCTCTTTTATAAACTCCATAGCTTCAATAGCACTACTACATTTTTGTTTTAGTTCTAAAAAAGGCGTTTTTTGCACATAAGTTTCAACTAAATTAAGTGCCATAGGCTCATCGTCTACAATAACACAAGTGATTTTTATATTGCTCATACGTTTAGTTGGTTTTAATTTCTAAGGTAACCAAAAAGCGATCATCTTTTAAAATAGTTTTAAAATTGAATTTATCTGAATACAATAACTCTAAACGCTTCTCTAAATTCTGAAGCCCTATACCAGAGCCACTTTTATCGTCTGTTTTCTTCGGGAAATTATGGTTTTCAACAGAAAATAAAACGGTATTATTATCACAAGTCATGCTAATATCAATAGTACTTGGTTTAGTCGCCGAAACACCATGTTTAAAGGCATTTTCGATCAATGAAATAAATAACAAAGGTGCAATTTGTATACCTGTTTCTTTAACAGGAAAGCTATAGCTAACACTTGTTTTATCCGATACTCTTAACTTCATTAAATCGATATACTTTTTAAGAAAATCTATTTCTTTACTAAGCGGAACCACTTCTAAGTTAGTTTCATACAACATATAACGCATCAACTTGCTCAAACTGTGTATGGAAGACTTTGCTTGATCGGGAGAAATATCAACTAAAGAATAAATGTTATTCAACGAATTAAAAAAGAAATGTGGTTGCAATTGATAATGCAAATGCTGTAACTCCGACTTTAATTTGAAATTAGCAGCTTCCTTGCGTTCGGCTTCAGTTTTAACCCAACGTCTAGTAGATTTTAGTGCTACTGAAAAGAACAAAGGTGCTAAATACGATAACAATTGTATGTAAATAGCCATTTTAAAAGGAGGTTCGGTTCTCTCGGTATTTGCGAGACGCTTTTTTAAAATATCCTGAAAATAATTATCTTCTATGTATTCTTTTAAAAATAAAAAGAATGCTATAATTAGGATATTTAGCAGAATAAACTCCACTGTTTTTTTGGGGAACAAGTAACGATCTACTAAAACAAAAAAGTTTAAGTAAAATATAATGGCAGAAAAAAATAAAGGAATCCAAAAATGGGCAATTACCCTATTCATTTCTTGTTCCTCACCAGATGATAGCAAATAAGGCAAACAAAATAATGTTAACCAAACTAGCACATGTGATATTACCGTTATTGTTTTGTTCTTATACATTAACTCTTTCTTTACTTTTATTATTCTACTTTTTACTGAAACAAATTGTTACTCCTGAACATGAACGCTACCAGGAACACCATGTAAACATTTTATAATTTCGTTACCTCCGGGTTCTCCTGCATGATAATGATAACCACGTGTTTCATCTACATGACCGCCACAATCATCTAAATCTGTTGGCTGATTCTTGTTTTCATCTAAAAGCGCATAAATACCAAATCCATCAATTGCGTAACCTATCATTGACGAATGCACATCTGCTTGTTTAACTTCTTTTGTAGATCCAGTTGCTGCATGATAATGATAACCTCCATGAGGGTTTACATGACCACCATGGTCATCTAAGGGAGCAATAGTATGCGCTGCTAATATTGCATGTGTTGGTGCTGGCGGATCAAAGTTAACACCATTAAAAGCAACCCCAAGACCACCTCTTCCTAATCGTTGCTCTCTATCTGTATATACTGGAGTAACAGGAATAGTAAAGGTTGTTATTTGATCTTTATAATATTTAGGGAGGCATTCTACACAGTAATTCTGGTAGGCTTCTTCTACATCAGGTTTGGCTGCGCCTTCGCATTCTTCTTGTGTTGCTGTATATTTTACGCTACCATCTTCTCTAAAGACTTTCCATTGATCATCTTCATAAAAATCAGCTAGCTCCGCAATAAAATGGCCATCCACATCATACACGTTTCCATCTTTAAACCAAATACCACCTTTTTCTTTAGCATCATCGATATGTCTTGGACACCATGGCCCCATTTGATGTTCCGATGGTCTTGAGTTGGTTTTAAACACATAACACAACGTTGGTGTTCCGTTTAAGTCCACTGTTTTCTGAGTAATTTCACCTATAATATTATCTGCAATAAAATAATCTGGATTTACAGAAACTACTTTAACTCCATCTATTTGCTCTGCTTTTTTATTGGTTTTACAGGAAGCCAACACAGCAATAGATGCTAAAAGTAAGAAAGGTTTTAAACGTTTATTGGTTTTCATCTTTATCAGTTTTATTTATTAGAATTCCGAGTCTTTATTCATAACGCAAAGCAGTGATTGGGTCTAAAGCCGATGCTTTTCTAGCTGGATACCATCCGAAAAAGATACCTGTTACAGCACAAACGGCAAAAGAAATCACAATAGAATACATAGCCACGCTTGTAGGCCAATTTAAGAATTTTTCTATGAACACCGTTGCTCCAAGTCCTAATAATACACCTAGAACTCCACCTGTAATACTTATTAAAATAGCTTCTATTAAAAATTGCATTAAAATATCAGAGCCCTTTCCTCCTACAGCCATACGCAAACCTATCTCTTTGGTACGCTCTTTTACGGAAACATACATAATATTCATAATCCCAATTCCTCCAATTAATAATGAGATACTTGCCACTGCAACCAATAGGATAGTTAGCATTTCACTAGTAGAACTAAAGGTGGAAATTAGTTCTTCCATAGAACGTACGTGAAAATCATCATCTTCACTATCTGCCAATTTATGTTGCTCGCGTAAAATACTAGAGAGCTCTATTACCGCATTTGGCGCTTCTTCTTCACTAATCGCAGATGCCATAATCTGATTTAAATGATCGATTGCTAAAATACGTTTTTGTACAGTGGTGTAAGGCGCAATAACCACATCGTCTTGATCTTGCCCAAAGGTGTTTTCTCCTTTTTCTTCCAGAACACCAATCACTTTAAACGGAATATTATTAAAACGAATCATTTGTCCTACTGGTTCTTGACCATCAGGAAAGATATTATCTACTACAGTTTGCCCAATTAAGGCGACTTTAGCAGCGGTTTGTACTTCTGCATCTGTAAACATACTTCCGCTTTGTAAATCGACTACTTTAATGCTTAAATATTCTGGATTTACTCCGTAAATTGAAGATGGCCAGTTGTTAGAACCATTAATAACTTGCCCCTTTCCTTCTACTACAGGTGTACTGTAACTAAGTAAATTGGATTGTGCTTTTATTGCTTTATAATCACTTAAAGTAAGCGATTCCATAACACTAGCTTCTTGTCTCACGCCTCCTCTTGTGTCGGCTCCTGCTTTTATAGTAATCATATTGGAACCCATAGCAGAAATAGTAGTACGAATACTTTCTTTTGAACCTTCTCCAATGGCTAACATAGCGATTACAGATGCCACACCAATAATAATTCCAAGCATGGTTAACAAGGTTCTTGTTTTGTTAAGGATGATGGCTTTTGTAGCGATTTTAAATAAATTTAATAGTCTCATAATTAATCGTCTTGTTTAGGTAATTTGGCCAATTCATTTGCTGCAGATTGAATGTTTTCATTCTTATAATCTTTCATAACCGCACCATCTTTTAATACAATAGTTCTACTACTGAACGTAGCAATATCCGGCTCGTGCGTAACAAATGTGATGGTAATACCTTGTTTGTTTAACTCTTGAAATAAGGACATGATTTCGTAAGATGTACGTGTATCTAGGTTCCCTGTTGCTTCATCAGCTAAAATCATTACTGGATTATTAACTAACGATCTTGCAATAGCCACACGTTGTTGTTGTCCTCCGGAAAGTTGTGCTGGTGTATGATGTAAACGTTCGCCTAATCCTACTTTCTCTAAAGCTTCAATAGCACGTTTTCTGCGTTCTTCTGTAGATACTTTACTGTTGTATAACAGTGGTAATTCTACGTTTTCAACAGCCGATGTTCTTGCTAATAAATTATAAGATTGAAAAATGAAACCTATTTTTTCATTTCGAATAGTTGCCAATTCATTTCTAGATAAGTCTTTTACTCTTACACCATCAATTTCATAAGTTCCTGAAGTTGGTTGATCTAAACATCCCAAAATGTTTAACATCGTACTTTTTCCAGAACCACTTGATCCCATTATAGTGACAAATTCTCCTTCTTTAATATCAAACGAAATACCTCTTAATGCATGAACCGTTTCGGTTCCCATGGTAAACTCTCGTTTTAAATCTTCTATTTTTATGATTGCTTTACTCATGATTATCTATTTTTTTCTGTTACCTCCTGGTTTTTGTGGCATAAATGGACTTTCGTTTTTAGCGGAAACACTAGCCTCCGATTTTGAAACCCCTTTTAAACTATACACAAGTTTTTCTCCTTCAGAAACTCCATTTAACACTTGTACATTTACACCATCGCTTGCACCAAGCGTTACTGCTTTAGGAGTAATTTCTCCGTTGTTTCCTAATACCCAAAGTGTCGTTCCTTCTTTAGTTCTTTCAGTGTTATTAGTTTCTAATTGGTGTTGTAAATTATAGCTTGCAAAGACTTCTTTTTCTGGTTTAAAGTTGATGGCTTTAGCTTCCGCAGTTAATACATCATTTAATTCTAATGTGTAAATTGAAATAGTTGCTGTTAATCCTGGCTTTAGTTTTAAATCTGGGTTATCTGCTTTAATTACAACTGTATACGTTACTACATTTGAAGTAACAGTTGGGTCTAATCTTACTTGTGTGACTTCACCTTCAAAGGTTTCTCCTAAGTAAGCATCCACTGTAAAAGTGACGCGTTGCCCTTCTTTTACTTGTCCTATATCTGCCTCATCCACATCTGCCTCTACTTGCATTTCTTTTAAATCTTGTGCAATAGTAAATAGCGTTGGTGTGCTTAAACTTGCTGCTACCGTTTGCCCTTCGTCAATCGCTCTAGATAAAACCACACCATCGATAGGCGAATAAATATTAGCATAACCTAAATTAGTTCTGGCTTGTTGTAAATCTGAATAACGTTGCGTCACCGTTCCTTTTGCTGTTTGATAGTTGAAAGTAGCATCATCAAAATCAGATTTGCTTATCACTTGATTATCAAATAACGTTTTCTGTCTGTCGTAAATCGTTTGCGTGTAGTTTCTTTGGCTAACCGCATTATCATACGCTGCTTGTGCTTGCGTTTTTGCTGCGTTTAAATTAGTTTTATCCAATTCAGCAATCAACTGTCCTTCCGTAACCACACTGTTATAATCCACATATATTTTTTCAACTACACCAGAGACTTGTGTACCAACCTCAACTTGTGTAATTGGTTCCATTGTACCTGTTGCAGTAACCATGGTAGTGACGTTTGCTTTTTTTACTGCTATTGTTTTAGCTTCAATGATAATAGCGTCGTCAGCTTTTATAAATGAATATCCTACAATAGCGAGTACTACAATGACAATGCTACTTATTATAATGTTTTTTTTATTTTTCATGATCCTTTAGATTAAAGTTTGATATCGTTTCCTTGATAAAATTGTAATAATTGGTGATATAAAATATTTAGGTATTTTGCTTGCAAATAGTTTTGCTGTGCATTAGTGTACGTGTTTTGGCTAATTACTAAATCGGTTGTGCTTAAATCGCCTAATTCATATTTCTTCTGAGCTAGTTTGTAACTTTGTTCTGATGCTTCTTTGGAAGCTTCCGCAGCTATAATCTGTTCTTGTGCAGATAATGCGTTTTGGTAAGCCGTTTCTACTTTCTTGTAAAGAATTTTTTCAGTAATTTGTTTCTGAATTTCAGCCTTTTCAATATTTATGGTAGCCGATTGTACTGCTGATTTTGTTGCGTTTCTATTAAAAATAGGAATGGTTAATGATAAGCCTAACTTCTGATTAAAGTTAACATCAAACTGATCGGAAAATGTATTATCGTTTATACTTGTATAACCAGAACCTACACTTCCGGAAAGTGATAATGTTGGCGAATATCCTCCTTTAGCAATATCGAGTTCTTTCTCTTTTGCTGCTACATTTAACTTACTAGCTTCTATTTCTGGCAAGTAATTTAAGGCGTTGTTATATATGGAAATTCTATCTAATTCTAAGTTTATTAGATTCATATTTTCGTCAATAGACTCAATTTCTAAATCGTCCATTGGTGTTAGCTCTAATAGTTGTTTCAAATCAATAATATACTGTTGATAATTGTTCTTAGCTGCAATTAAATTGTATTGATTAGTAGCTACTTGACTCTGTGATTCTGTATAATCACTTAAAGCAATAGTTCCTGCATCTAAACGTGCTTTTGCTCGCAATACTTCTGTTTTAGAGGCTTCTAAATTAGATTCGGCAATAGCAATATCTTCTTTACTGAAAAGTGCTTGCAAGTAGTTTTCTAAAAGGCTAATAACAATGCTGTTTTTTGCTTCTTCTTCTAAAAAAATACTTTGTTCTAAAAGAATTTTATTCTGCTTAATTTGATTACTTATTTGGTTGCCTTTAAACAGCGTTACAGAACTATTTATACCCACATTAGTACTGTGTATTTGATCGGTAACATAACTACTTGTAATAGGGTCAATAGTATTTCCGTTAGAAAAACTTTGAGACGCACTACCAAATAAGTCTGGTAATCTAGACGATTTTGCTTTACTATAATCTACTTCGGCAAGATTTGTATTTAAAGAAGCATCTTTTACGCTAATATTATGTGCTATAGCATAATTGATACAATCTTCTAAAGACCACACATTCGAGCTAACATCTTTAGGTGTTTCTTGCCCTATTGAAATCTGTGCAAATAGAAAGCTTGCGATAATAATATATAATTTCATTTGTTAAGGTGTTTTTGTTTTACACTTCAAAAATGAAACTAAATACATCCTTATAAAATAGTAATAGAAGTTTGATGGAATTGACTATACCAAAACCCCTATTCTATCGACGAGATTTTTATAACTATTGCAGATAATTGAAATATAGATAAAAGCCTTTGAACTTTTGATAAAACTTGATTTAAGGGCTTTATTTAACGGATATTATACCAAGGAAACAATCCGTAATCGTTAACTTTGTTTGTAGTAAATTTAATTGATGAATTAACGATTTTATATTTTTTACTGAAACTTTTATCTGTAACAAAAGTTACCGTGCTTTATATTAAAATCGAATAATTTCGTCGGCAACACATACAAATTATTGCTTTTATGGAAGACATGCTTTTTTATGATAGAATGCAGTTTGCTTTTACCATTACCTTTCACTACTTATTTCCGCAATTAACTATGGGCTTATCGCTTATAGTGGTTTACTTTAAAGGGAAATATCTTTATTCAGAAATTGAAAAATATAACGACGCTGCCAAGTTTTGGATGAAAATTTTCGCGCTAAACTTTGCTATGGGTGTGGTTACCGGAATCCCGATGGAGTTTCAATTTGGAACGAATTGGGCGAAATTCTCGGAGCTTACCGGTGGTATTATTGGCCAAACTCTGGCTATGGAAGGCATGTTTTCGTTCTTTTTAGAATCTTCGTTTTTAGGACTTTTTATTTTTGGTGAAAAGCTTCTAGGGCATAAACTCCATTTTGTTACTGGGTTTTTAGTCTTTTTAGGTTCTTGGGCCAGCGGCTATTTAATTATTGCTACGCATTCCTGGATGCAACATCCCGTGGGTTATGAAATTTTGGAAAACGGCCGATTTGTTCTAAACAACTTCAGTGCCCTATTTTCAAATCCATGGTTATTACCATCCTATTTCCATAATCAATTAGCATCGGTAATTACGGCATCGTTTGTTGTGGCTGCCATTGGCGCATTCTATATTCTGAATAATAAACACAGCGAATTCGGAAAACTCTTTGTAAAAACTGGAGTTGGTTTCGGTTTAGTATCTAGTATTTTAGTGGCATTCCCAACAGGAGATTTAGTAGCTAAAAACGTTGTAAAACACCAACCGGTAACCTTTGCAGCTATGGAAGGAATTTTTGAAACCGAAGAAGGCGGATCGGAAATTGTTTTAATTGGACAACCTAATATGCTCGAGCAAAAACTAGATAATAAAATAGCCGTTCCAAATATTCTAAGCTTTTTAACCTATCAAGACTGGAATGCGGAGATTAAAGGTTTAAATGAATTTGATAAAAGCACACACCCAACAAACATACCTGGGCTTTATTATGCTTATCATATTATGGTTGGTTTAGGTACTATTTTTATAGGGTTAATGTTATTGGCGGCCGTACAGCTTTTCAGAAAAAAACTATATACTACAAAATGGATTCTGTGGGCACTTATGTTTATGCTTCCTTTTCCATATATCGCCAATACAACAGGTTGGTATACTGCAGAATTAGGCCGACAACCCTGGTTAGTGTATAACTTGCTGCGCACCGCAGATGGTGCATCACCAACCGTGTCGGCAGGAAATACGTTATTTACACTACTTGGTTTTATTGGTTTGTATTTGCTTTTAGGTTTGCTGTTTTTAATGCTAGCCGGAAAAATAATTAACAAAGGTCCACAACTTAACAACACACATTAATTATGGAATTATTTTGGTATATCGTTTTAATGACCATGTTGGCTGTTTATGTCATTTTGGATGGCTACGACTTTGGAGCAGGAATTATTCATTTGTTTTTTGCTAAAACAGAAAAAGATAAAAAAGCAATAACTAACGCTATAGGTCCTTTTTGGGATGCCAACGAGGTTTGGCTTATCGCCTCTGGTGGGATCTTGTTTTTTGCATTTCCAACGTTGTACGCCTCATCGTTTAGTGGCTTTTATTTACCCTTAATTATGATTTTATGGTTACTAATTTTTAGAGCTATTGGTTTAGAGTTACGCGGACAAATACACAACCGCATATGGGAAGCCATTTGGGATAAAGCTTTTGGAATATCTAGTTTGCTTTTAGCCTTGTTTTTTGGTGTTGCATTAGGTAATGTTGTTCGTGGTGTTAATTTAGGTAATGTTGTAAATGGTGTATCTACGCACGAAGCGCATTTTTTCTTTTTACCACTTTGGAACCCAACATTTAGTCCACATGCAGAAGCCTTAGGTGTTATCGATTGGTTTACACTTTTACTAGGTGTTATTGGTGTGATATCTTTAGCAATCCATGGTGCAAATTGGATTATTTTTAAAACCAATTCCGATTTAAACACCAAGCTTAGAAAGGTGATTTTCAACTTAAATATTGTACTATTAGTTTTAGTAATTATCTCAATTTTAATCTGGCATTTAATAGAACCAAAACCATTTCACAACTTTTTTAAATACCCTTGGTTATGGTTATTCCCTATTATAACATTAACAGGGTTATTGGGTTTGTTCAAAATTAAATCATTTAAGAAAGATGGCTATGGCTTTATATTTTCATCTTTATTTTTATTTGGAGGTTTAACCACAACCGTATCGTCAATTTTCCCTAAAGTATTGCCTTCAACAAATGATATTAATCCAGATTTAACGCTTTATAACGTAGCAGCAGATGAGTATGGTTTATCTGTTGGTGTATATTGGTTTGCTATCGCTATTGTGTTAGTGGCTGTATATATGTTTATTCAATATAAAGTCTTTAGAGGAAAAATGGACGATGTTGGTTATGGAGAACATTAAATTTTAAAATATTTATAGATTATGTCAACCCCAATATATACATCTATTAAATTAGAAAAATTAATTAAAGAACTAATTAAAACAGAACCGATAAAAAACTTAGGTTTGTTAGGAAAATGGAATGCTACTATTTTTCATGTTAATAGAAAAAAGTGTTGGCTTGTGGCTAATGCAAAAACACAATACTCTATAATTTTAACAGATATAAAAGCGAAGGATTTAAAAAATATTTCAGACATTTTTAAGAACGCATTTTATACGCAGTTAATCTATGATGGTATTATTATAGATTTTGAAATAGTAAATTCACTTATTGGTGAAATAACCTTTTTTAGGACTGATAATGATAGAAAAACTACAGGCTTTCAAAACGATAGGCTTTCGCATTTAGAGTATTGGAAAGATGAATTTAATAGCTTAGAAGCTATGCCCATTAAAGATTTAACAAGCCGTATGAATAATATACCTATCCATATTGGAGAAAGTAAAAAAATGGCAGATTTCACTTATGCTAAAAGCGAAATGGAACAATGTATTGAATCTATACAATTATAAATTACTCCTTATTTTAAGTTTGTATTGCAATTAATAACGCCAAGATATCTTATATTTTTTATTGTAGAATTAGAGATTAAATTATCTTCGCGCGATGTGGATGTATTTAGGGCTTTTAGCCGCGTTATTTTTAGGATTACACAACTTATGTAAAAAGCATGCCGTTCAAGGCAATGAAGTGTTTCCGGTGCTTTTAGGTACGGTAGGTTCAAGTTTTATTTTTCTTTTGCCATTTTTCATTGGTTCAATTTATTATCCTGAATTCACTAAAGGGCTCGGCTTTTTTATAGAACCTATTCCGTGGCAAACACATGGGTTTATTTTTATAAAATCGGCTATTATGGCAAGCTCATGGGTTTTAGCATATCAAGCTCTAAAACATTTACCAATAACCATTGTTACTCCTATTCGGTCTGCAGGTCCGTTTTTCACGTTTATAGGCGCTATTCTTATTTATGATGAAAAACCTAACGGATTACAATGGGTAGGCTTTTTTCTTATTATATTTTCGGTTATGCTCTATTCCAAAATTGGAAAAAAAGAAGGTATTAACTTTAAACGAAACAAATGGATTTTTGCCATTATAGCAGCTACGTTTTTAGGAGCCTCTAGTGGATTGTACGATAAATTTTTAATACAAAGTTTATTTCTAGATCCACAAACCTTATTATTTTGGTTTAGCTTTTATGTTATTTTAATCCTTTTAGTGATACTATCGATAACTTGGTTTCCTTTTGCAGACAAAAGAAAAGCCTTTAAATGGAGATGGACTATACCGGCTGTTGGAATTCTTTTAACATCGGCAGATTATTTCTATTTTAAAGCACTGCAAGATCCTGAAGCTTTAATTATGCTACTTTCCGCTATTAAGCGAAGTCAGATTATAATTGCCGTGGTTGTTGGTGGTTTAATATTCAAAGAACAGAATAAACGCAAGAAATTAGTACCACTTGTTGGCATTATGCTAGGTGTTTTTCTTATTCTGTATTCATAGTATAAATATATTTCATATTTCTAAACATCTTATAACAATAGTTTTAGCGGTAAAATAACGTCACTCATCTTAATTTTCAACTATTGAATATAAACTTTTGTTAAAAAAAGAATGAACGTTCATTTTTTACATATATTTGTACTCACAAAACATAGAGATGAAACTTTTTTGGAACATTTTAAGAGTATTACTTGCCATATTTATGATATATGCAGGTGCTCAACATTTTGTTAATGTTGACTTTTTCAAAGCCTTTGTTCCAGATTTTCTGGTGTACAAAGCATTTATTATTTACGCATCGGGAGTTATAGAAGTAATGCTAGGTATATTATTACTTATACCACAATACAAACGCACAGCGGCTAGCGGTATTTTTGTATTAATGATATGTTTTTTACCAATACATGTTTGGGATGTGTTTTCTGCAAACCCTGCAATTGGTAGTCATGAAGCCGCATTAATTAGATTGCCATTGCAACTTGTATTAATTGCGTTGGCTTATAAATTTACAAAAAATCAATAAATTATGGCTAAGCTACAGAAAAGTATAGATAAACGTAATGCATTGGTAAAAGCAACCATAGAGTTGGTAAACAACGATGGTTTCCATGCAACACCTATGAGTAAAATAGCTAAAATGGCCAATGTTTCGCCTGCAACTATTTACTTATACTTTGAAAATAAACAAGATTTAGTAAATCAGACTTATATAGATGTAAAAGCGGAATACACAAAGTATGCTTTTGAAACTTATGATGAAAACATGAGTGTTGAAGCTGGCTTTGAATTAATATGGAAACGTATTGCCGATTTTAAACTAAAGGAATGTGAACACGCTATGTTTTTAGCACAGTGTGATAATTCGCCTATGATTGATGAAGCAAGTCGCCAACAAGGTATAAAACACTTGCAACCCCTACTCGATTTGTGGAAACGTGGTAAAAAGGAAGGCGTTATAAAACCATTATCAGATTATCTTTTATATGCTTATGCCATTAACCCATTATCGTTTTTAATGATGATACAAAAGCGTGGCGTGTTTCAATTAGATAAAGACCTTTTAGAAGAAGCTTATCAATCTGCCTGGAGCAGTATAAAAGTTTGTAAATAATATGAAAAAAACAGCTATTATACTTGGCGCAACCGGTTTAACAGGGAATATTATTCTTCATAAATTAATTGAAGATGATAGATATAAAACCATCAAACTGTTTTCTCGTTCTAAAATAGAAGGATTACCTGATAAGGTAGAACAATTTATAGGAGATCTATTAAACCTAGAAGATTTTAAACCCGATTTCAAAGCAGACGAAGTCTATTGTTGCATTGGTACAACTACCAAGAAAACACCAAATAAAGAACTCTATAAAAAAATAGATTATGGTATTCCGGTAACGGCAGCAAAGCTTTCAAAAGAAAACAACATACCTACGTTTTTAGTGATATCAGCTATGGGTGCTAATGAAAGCAGTAATGTGTTTTACAATAAAACAAAAGGCCAAATGGAGCACGATGTTTTAAAACGAAATATAAAAAACACTTTTGTGTTAAGACCATCTTTAATTGGTGGCGAAAGAAAAGAACATAGACTATTAGAAAAAATTGGACTGGCTGTTTTCCAAGTCATTGAACCCTTATTTATAGGGAAGTTAAAACAGTATAAAATTATAGATGCCGAAACCATTGCAACAGCGATGATAAAATTAGCAAATAACAGAAGTAATGCCGAAGTGATTATAACTTCAAACGATATAAAACAAATTTCAAAACAATAACTAAAAAATAAATTTAAGATATGGAATTATTAGATAAATTAAACTGGAGATACGCTGCAAAAGCGATGAATGGCGAGAAAATAGCTGAAGATAAAGTAGAACGTATTTTAGAAGCAGCTCGTTTAGCACCAACATCTAGCGGTTTACAACCTTTTGAAATTTTTGTAGTAAAAAACCAAGATGTTAAAGAGAAAATTAAGCCTGTAGCTTGGAATCAATCTGTTGTAACAGACTGCTCTCACCTACTTGTTTTTGCTGCTTGGGACACATATACTCCTGAAAGAATTAACTATATGTTCGATTTAACCAATGATATTCGTGGTTTTAAAAACGAAGGTTGGGAAGATTACCGTAAAATGCTTTTAAACTCTTACCCTCTAAAAGATGCGGAAGAAAACTTTAATCATGCCGCAAAACAAGCCTACATAGCTTTCGCAGAAGCGCTTACTGCTGCTGCTTTCGAAGGTGTAGACACTACCCCAATGGAAGGTTTTGATGCCGATGCTGTAGATCAAATTTTAGGTTTACGTGAAAAAGGTTTACGTAGTGCCGTTTTATTACCAATGGGTTATAGAAAAGATGATGCAGATTGGTTAGTAAATCTTGTAAAGGTTAGAAAACCTATGGAAGACTTAGTGACTGTAATTGAATAAAAAAAAGAAAAATGACAAAGACAATTTTATTAAACAATAGACCAAAAGGAAAACCGACAGTTTCAAATTTTGAATTTGTTAGTGACCATACTGAATTAAAAGTTGGCGAAGGAGAAATCTTGTTAGAAGCTGCTTATGTATCTGTTGATCCTTATTTAAGAGGACGTATGAGCGATGCAAAATCGTATGTACCTCCTTTTGAACTTAATAAACCCGTACAATCTGGAGTGGTTGCAAAAGTAGTTGCCTCTAAAAACAAAAACTTTGCTGAAGGTGATTATGTTTCTGGATTGTTAAGTTGGAAAACACAACAAATTTCTACAGGTGAAGGCCTTTTAAAAGTTGATGGCGATAAAGCACCATTAAGTACTTATTTAGGTGTTTTAGGAATGACGGGCTTAACGGCTTATTTAGGGTTAAACGAAATAGGAAAACCTAAAGCAGGAGAAACTATTGTGGTTTCTGGTGCTGCTGGAGCTGTAGGCTCTGTAGTTGGGCAAATAGCAAAAATACTAGGACTTCACGTTATAGGAATTGCTGGAACCGACGAGAAAATCGAGATGCTTAAAAGTAAATTTGGTTTCGATGCTGGTATTAATTATAATACAAGTAAAGATATTAATGCAGACATTAAAGCTTTAGCGCCAAATGGTGTCGATATTTATTTTGATAATGTTGGTGGGCCTATTTCGGATGCTGTTTTATTCAACATCAATCGTTTTGCACGTATGATTATATGTGGTGCTATTTCGGTTTATAATGAAACAGAATTACCAAAAAGCGTTAGTGTACAACCATTTTTAGTTAAAAATAGTGCCTTAATGCAAGGCTTTATTGTTTCTAATTATGCTGAAAAATTCCCAGAAGCTATGAAACATTTATCAGGATGGTTAGCAGAAGGTAAATTAACTTACACTGAAACTATTGTTGATGGTTTCGATAATATTCCTAATGCTTTTATCGATTTATTCGAAGGTAAAAACAAAGGAAAAATGATAGTGAAAATTTAAAAAATTAAAGAGAAAGAAGATGAACAATTTTGAATTTAAAAATCCGACCAAAATTATTTTTGGAAAAGATTCTATTGAAAAATTAGAAAATGAAATTCCAGAAAACGCTAAAGTATTATTGCTTTATGGTGGCGGAAGTATTAAGAAAAACGGTATTTACGACCAGGTTAAAACAGCTTTAACAAAGGTTGAAGTTATTGAGTTTGGAGGTATTCCTGCAAACCCTGAGTATGCTGTGTTAATGGATGCTTTAAAGGTTATTAAAGATGAAAACATTAGCTATTTACTAGCTGTTGGTGGTGGATCTGTAATAGATGGTACCAAATTTTTATCGGCTGCAGCATTATTTAAAGGTGATACACCTTGGGATATTTTAAGCCAAAATATTAGAACCGAAAAAGGTATGCCTTTTGGAACCGTTTTAACTTTGCCAGCTACAGGATCTGAAATGAATTCTGGTGCTGTAATTACTAGAAAAGAAACAAAGGAAAAATTAGCTATGGGTGGTCCTGGTTTATTTCCTGAATTTTCAATTTTAGATCCGCAAGTGATTACCTCTATTCCAAGACGCCAATTGGTAAACGGTTTAACCGATGCCTTTACACACGTTTTAGAGCAATACATGACGTATTCCGTTGGTGCTCTATTGCAAGATCGTTTTGCTGAAAGTATTTTACAAACCATTATAGAAGTTGCTCCAAAGGTTTTAAAAGATCCTACAGATTATCAAGCAGCCTCTAACTTTATGTGGAGTTGTACAATGGCCTTAAACGGATTAATACAAAAAGGAGTTCCTAACGATTGGGCAGTACACGCCATGGGGCACGAATTAACGGCTTTATTCGGTATCGATCATGCACGTACTTTAGCTGTAATTGCACCAAGCCATTACAAGTATAATTTTGAAGCTAAAAAAGAAAAATTAGCTCAATACGGTGAGCGCGTTTGGAATATTACTGAAGGTAACATGGACGATAAAGCATATGCTGCTATTGAAAGAACGGAAGCGTTTTTTAATGAATTAGGTATAGATACTAAATTATCCGATTACACTAAGGATTACGAAGGCACTGCCGAAGAAATCTCTAAACGTTTTACAGATCGTGGTTGGTTAGGCTTAGGTGAACACCAAAGTTTATCGCCAGATAAAGTTGAAAAAATTGTAAAAATGGCTTACTAATTTTATTGATGAAGACTTTAAAAACATTAGCCATAGCACTTACAATAATTACAGCTTCGAGTTGTAAAGACGTAGGACAAGAAACAACTTCTGAAAAAGTTTCAGAAGTAAAAACAGAATTAAAAAAACAAAACGACATGAAAATATTATTTGTATTAACATCTCACGACAAATTAGGAGATACAGGGAAAAAAACAGGATTTTGGGTAGAAGAATTTGCTAGCCCATATTACACATTATTAGATAAAGGTGCAAAAATTACTATTGCTACGCCAAAAGGTGGAGCGGCTCCAATAGACCCAAGTAGTGATTCTCCAGATGCTGCTACAGCTTCTACAGATCGCTATAATAAAGACGAAGATGCAAAAGCAAAAATTGCAAACACTGAGGTTTTAGCCAATATGAATTCTAACGATTTTGATGCGGTATTTTATCCAGGTGGTCACGGTCCTTTATGGGATTTAACTAACGATAAAACATCGGTTGCTTTAATTGAAGCCTTTGATCGTCAAGAAAAACCAATCGCTTTTGTATGTCACGCACCAGCTGTATTGAAAGATGTAAAAAATGAAGACGGAACAGCTTTAGTAAAAGGAAAACGTGTTACAGGGTTTTCTAACTCAGAAGAAGCAGCCGTTGGATTAACAGAGGTTGTACCATTATTATTAGAAGATATGCTTATTGAAAATGGAGCATTGTATTCTAATTTAGACCAATGGAAACCATACGCAGTACAAGATGGTAATTTAATTACGGGTCAAAACCCAGCATCTTCAGAATTAGTTGCAGAAAAATTATTAGAGAGTTTAAAATAATTTAGACCCATCATTATATATTATAAAGGTTGTCCATGGTTTGGACAACCTTTTTTGATTTAAATGTTTTACTCCTTTCAGTTAGAATGAGCTAAATTCTCCCACTTAGCCAGAAAGAGATAAACCGTTTGTAATCGATTAAAAATAGCACTTCATCTAAATAATATGCTTTTTAACTGTTTTAATATATAAAAAACCGTTAAAAGTACGTTTAATATTTTTTCTCGTTTATTTAGGTTTTATCTTGTATTAAAAACCAATTACCCTAATCTAAAAAAAGTATACCCATACCCATGCAAGCCTATTTTAATATACATCATTTCAAATTTTGCAGTATATTTTTGTGGGTTATTTTCACTGCTTCTGGTTTTAGTAATTCTGCCAGTGCGCAGGAAGACATCAAGAAAAGTCTTCAACAAAAAATAAGAAAACACAAGGAAAGTAATAAATCTCAACGAGATACTACTTATGTGAATCTACTGTATCAATTGGGTATGCAATATGCACAATACAATTTAGACAGCTTACTTGTTATTTCGAATGAATCTATTAAATTAAGTAAATCTATGCGCTACCCGAAAGGCGAAGCTCAAGGATATATAATTGAAGGTTTATACTACTCCAATATAGGGAAACAAGATCGTGCTATTTCGTATTTTAAAAAATCTGTTTCGCTCGCTATTATTAATTCTGAAACCAATTTGTTATTAGAGTCTAAAATTAAATTGGCAGCAGAATATAAGTATAAGGAAGATTATGCGAATGCCTTAAAGCATTACTTAGATGCCATAGAAATAGCCAAAATATATAATAATGAAGTATATTTATCTAAATGCTATTTAAATATATCGGCCATATATCGCGTTCAGAAAGAATATGAGCAAACCATTTCATTCTTATCTAAATCACTTGAAATAAACGAATTCAGCAACGATGAAGTACAAGTAGGCAAAACTTTAAACAATTTAACGGCCTGCTATATTGAAATGGGAGATTTAGATAGTGCCTCTACTTCTATTGATCGTGCCATTTCTATTTTTGAAAAAGTAAAATTAGATTCATGGCTTGCTTATGCTTATGAATTAAAAGGGTCTATTCACACTAAAAAAGGACAATATAATCAAGCTTTGCAATGGTTAAGTAAAAGTGAAAAAATTCACGCTAATATCGATAAAGGTCGATATAAAATTCCTTTGTACAATAATTTAGCAAAAACCTATTTAGGCCTTAAAGACTATGATACGGCAGAAGATTACGCTTTAATGGCGCTTCATCTTTCTAAGAAATTAAATACTTTAGAACAGCGAGATCTCACTTTAGAAGTACTTTACCAAATAAAAAAAGCAGATGACAACTTTGAAAACGCACTCGCCTATCTAGAAGAGTTAAAAGCGATATCGGACACGATAAACAAAAATAACAATATTAAAGAGTTAAGAATACTTAAATCTAATTTAGAATTTGAACAAGAAAAAGAACAATATATTTCAGAAAGTCAACAAAAGCATACCTTACAACTTAGTTATATATACTTCTCTATTTTCATTATTTTGGCCTTTGCAATTATCATATTTATCCTAAAAAAGAATAACAAAACTCAAAATAGGTTAAATGAAAAATTATTAGAAAATACAGAGGCACTTAAAAACAATCAAACGCATTTAAATGAAGCAAATAATACTAAAATTAGATTATTTTCTATTATTGCCCACGATTTAAAGGGGCCGATAAATTCATTTAAATCACTTTTAGATTTATTTAATAACAGAGAGTTGAGTAAAACAGAATTCATGGAATTTATGCCAGAAATTGGTAAAAACATAGACTCTATTGCATTTACTTTAAACAATCTATTAACTTGGGGACAAAGCCAGATGAATGGTTTATCTACCAAACCAGATTTTATTTCTATTAAAAAATTGGTTGATGAAAGTTTTAGCTTACTTTCTAAACAGGCCGAAGTAAAATCTATTGCAACCATAAATGATATTGACAACAATGTTATCACTTGGTCTGATAGAGATCAAATAGATGTCGTTATTCGTAACTTAATAAGTAATGCCGTTAAGTTTACACGTGAGCATGGTACAATAACAGTTTGCGCTGTTGAAGAAGATCTATTTTGGAAAATACAAGTTAAGGATAATGGTGTAGGTATGGATACAGATGCTGTAACTAGCGTTTTTACCGAAAAAGAAACAGAAATTGCTTACGGAACACTAAATGAAAAAGGAACAGGTTTGGGACTTCGTGTTTGTAAAGAGATGGTAGAAAACAATGGCGGACGTATTTGGGTAGAAAGTGAAATAAACCAAGGTTCTATATTTTCCTTTACACTTCCCAAAACCAAAAAAGTTTAACCTTCTTCTTTCTATGGTTCCGTTTCTTATATTCTAAATTATTCAAAATGTTATTTCTCTTTTAAAGATAAACAAACCTGTTTTCTATCAAAATAGACTTCTATATTTCATGTACATTTTTAACGTTTCAACTGAATAAAAAGACACTTAATCGATTAAATAAGTGTTTTATCGATAATTAATGTGTGAAAAATACATAAATATTATAATATCATTGGCGCGTTCTATTTTCCAAACTATATTGCAAAACAAACCCTAAAACCCTACAAAGAAGCTCATCAAATTTACCTATGCCAAATGTATTACACATAAAAAAACTTAACCTTCCGCATATATTCATATTCATAGCTGTGTTTACGTTGTTTAATGCTTTCTCTGCGTACTCAAAAGAGAGACTAAAAAAAGAAATACAAAGGGATATTAAAAAAATACAAGAAACACCTCATTTTGAAAAAGATACAACATATATAAATTTATTACATGAATTAATAAGAGAATACAACCAGTACAACTTAGATAGTTTACTAATTATCTCCAACCAAACCATTAAACTAAGTAAAGCCATTAAGTATGATAAAGGTGAAACTGAAGGCTATATTATTAAAGGTGGTTACTATTCAGACATAGGAGAACAAGATGATGCTATATTCTATTTTATAAAAGCTAATTTAAAGGCTAGAGCGATTAATGATACCGATCTAACCCTCTATTCTTACAGTGAATTGGCCAAAGAATATATGTACAAAGATGAATATGCCAAGTCTTTAAAAACATTTTTAACTGGTATTGAAATTGCTAAAGACAGCCAAAATGACAAATGGTTACCTATTCTTTATATAAATATATCTGTGCTATACAGTCTTCAAAAAGAATACGAACAAGCTGTGTCCTTTTTAAAAAAGGCTTTGGATGTTAATGAGCGAAATGATGATCAAAGATTAACAGGTATCATACTATCAAACTTAGCTTTTTCATATATTGAAATAGGAAATATAGAAAACGCAAAAGAACCTGTAAATAAAGCCATTACTATTTTTGAAGATCTTGAACAGAACAGTTGGTTAACCTATGTTTATGAAATAAAAGGCACAATATTCCTTAAAAAAAATGAATATGATCATGCTTTATTTTGGTTGAATAAAAGTGAAGTACTCCATAAAAACATCGATCAAACCAGATATAAAATACCACTTTACTTGCTTTTATCTAAAGCATACTATGGGCTTAGGAGTAACGAAATAGCAGCATCTTATGCGGTAAAAGCACTAGAAATATCTAAAGACCTTAATAATTTAGAGAACCGAGATGAAATTCTAAAAATTTTATATGAAATCAAAAAAGCAGACGAAGATTTTGGACAAGCTTTAACTTATCTAGAAGAATTTAAAGCAATCTCTGACACTATTAACAAAAAAAATAATATTAAGGAATTAAGCATCCTTAAATCGAACTTAGAATTTGAACAAGAAAAAGAAAAATATATCTCTGATAATGAACAAAAGAATCTCTTGCAACGCAGTTATATATACTTTTCAATATTAATTATATTAGCCTTTACTATTATCATCGTTATTCTTAAAAGGAATAATAAAATTCAAAATAGCTTAAACCAAAAGCTGATAGAAAATACGCATGCACTTAAAAAAAATGAAATACATTTAAATGGAGCTAATAATACTAAAATTAGACTATTCTCTATTATCGCTCACGATTTAAAAGGTCCTATAAATTCATTTAAATCACTTTTAGATTTATTTAATAATAGTAAAGTGAGCCAAACAGAATTTATGCATTTTATGCCGCAAATAGGCGAAAACATTGAATCTATTGCTTTTACTCTAAACAATTTATTAACTTGGGGACAAAGTCAAATGAATGGCTTATCTACCAAGCCAGACTTTATTAATGTAAACACATTAGTAGAAGATAGTTTACGATTACTTTCTAAACAGGCTGATGTAAAATCTATTTCAACCATAAATAAAGTTGAAGACCATGTAATTACTTGGTCTGATAGAGATCAAATAGATATCGTTATTCGTAACTTAATTAGTAATGCTGTAAAGTTTACGCGAGCGCATGGCACGATAACCGTTGCAGCCATCGAACAAAATGAGTTTTGGCAAATACAAATTAAAGATAATGGCGTTGGTATGAGTGAAGATGTGCTAACTAACATCTTTTCTGAGAAAGAAACATCTACAACCTATGGAACTCAAAACGAAAAAGGAACTGGTTTAGGTCTACGTGTTTGTAAAGAAATGGTTGAAAACAATGGCGGAACCATTTGGGTAGAAAGTGAAATAGAAAAAGGTTCTACATTTTATTTTACGCTTCCTAAAGGAGAAAAATTATAGGTGTATTTCTCGAGCATCATCTTTAAAAACATCGATATTAATAATCTTTTACAAAAAGTACATAACACTGCTCATCGATTTTAGTATCATCTAATGTTGTCCCATGGTGAGACCATGCAGAATGTACATCTGCCATATCTGCTGTCCATAATTTATATTTTAAAATATCTTGTTTAGTGAATGCCGTTAAAAAAGGAAATAATTTAGACTTTAAATTTGAACGTTCTTTAGCGTATAATTTGGACAAATCGTGATTTAACTCTTGTGAAATATTAAACTGAAGTGTATCGAGTTCTGCAGCTGTTGGTAAGCGCCAAGTATCATAACCAGCGAAAAACACTTTACAACTTCCTTTAGTATAGTTCTCTTTAAAGTTAGTTGGTCTTTGTGTTAACGTTAGCACTGGAAAAGGGTTTTTAATAAAAATACCTTTTCCGAATAAATCGCTTGCATCACGCCATTTTATGGCAATTGGATTTCCTACAAAATCAGTTCCATCCCAAATAGTTCCCCAAGGCGCCCTAATCCATGTTAGTTTATTTATGTTATCTGTTACCGTACCATTGGCATTTATAGCCCAAGATCCAAAATATTCGCTATTTACAATTGTAGATTCTGTTTCCTTAGCAACATTTCTATAGCTTCCATAATTGGTAGTTTTATGCCGTTTGGCATCTTGAATTAAGGAGGGTTTCTTTTTTAGAAAAAAGTGTTTAGAAATATACCACGACGCCAAAATTCCAATAAGAAGTGAAAAAACACTAAATGAGTCTAGCGATTGAAAATAATCTAAAACAGCCTGCATAAATTTATTAGTTTTCAATTAATTACCGCTAAATTTAATATTTTATTCTATACACTTCAACTTAAGACATTGTTTTTATGACGATTAAGTGTGCTTTTATTAGAAATAAGTTAAATTTTTAAACAAAAAAAAGACCAAGTTTACACTCAGTCTTTTCTCTCTAAAAAATTACTAACTTAAATATCAATCCTATTTATTGAGAAATTAATCTCTAATAAAGAAAACGATATACTATTAAAGCTTATGCCTCTCCTCTTGCAGGATAATCTGCTTTTAATATATAATCAATACCACCTAAAACATCATTAAAACTTGGTCTACCAAAAGGCATCGATTGTATAGATGCCCAGTAAACTATTTGCTCTGGTGTTACTAAAAACAATCCAGGCTCTGCAAAATGTTTTGGTTCTTGTTTAATGCCTTCTGAAATAAATAAGCCCCATTTTCTGGCATCTTCAATAGATATGCCATAACCTAAAGGTATATCTGCAATATCCCATGCTTCATGTGTTGCTTTTGCAACTTCTTCTGTATCTGTGCTTATAGCGATAACGTTAACGCCACGCTCTGTGAATTTATCCAATTTCTTTTGTAAATCTTCTAGCTGACTTTTACAAACAGGACAGTGTTTACCTCTGTAAAATAAAACTAATGTGAAGTTTTCTGGTGACTGTTCGCTTAATTTCCATGTGGTACCATTAACTAATTGTACTTCTAATTCTGGTGCTTTTTCTCTTGGTTTAATCATTGCGTTTTTTTGTTTTCATTAACTATAAGGTTTGTCGTTTTTAGACAACAACCTTTACAGATAATATTTATAAAATTATTTAATGTAAAGATACCGGCTATCTTAATCACGCTGTTACATAATTACAGGAATACCTTATAACATTTACGCATTTAGAAAAACAAAAAAAGCTGCATATAGCAGCTTTTTAATTATTAGAAGTAACATGTATTATTAAATAATATATGTACGTACTTTTCTTTTTTTCAACCTCATGTTATTAGTTTTATCAATAATACTTTCAGCTCTTGCTTTAGGTATCGCAACAAAGGCACAATCTTGCTTTAACTCAATAACACCAATTTCCGATTTATCTAAATGGCATTGTTTAAAAAGTAAACCAGCAATATCGCCTTTTGATATTTTATCTTTTCGACCACCAGAAATAAATAGTGTACTCCATGGATTTGTAATTCTAGCTGTTTTTCCTTTTGGTATTACGGTTTCGGTAGTTTCAATAAACTCAGGCGTGGTTTCTTTTTCCCATTGTAATACATAGGCTGTACCTTCTGTATTCATACGCGCGGTTCTACCATTTCTATGAGTGAATTCTTCAGCTTTTAAAGGAAGTTGATAATGAATAATATAGTTAAGCTCCGGAATATCTAATCCACGTGCAGCCAAGTCGGTAGCAATAATAATTTGATGAGTTCCGTTTCTAAATTTTATTAAAGCACGTTCTCTATCTATTTGCTCCATACCGCCATGAAAGCAGCCATGACCAATTTTATTATCATTTAAAAAATCGCTTACATATTGAATAGTATCTTTAAAATTACAGAAAATAATGCCTGGTTTATTTCCTATATGATTTAATAAATCGACTAAAGTTTGAAGCTTATTTTTATCTGGAGATATTACTTTTTTAATTTCTAGTTTAGAAACTTTCGTATCTAAATAATCAATCACCAATTCGTTTTCTAATCCAACAAATTTTGGGATTTCAATATCTTGAGTTGCCGAAGTTAAAATTCGTTTTTGAATATATGGTAGATTACTGATAATCTCACTCATCTCTTTCTCGAAACCAACTTCTAGAGATTTATCAAATTCATCTAAAACTAATGTTTTAATATCTTCAACTATAAACGTTTCACGACGTAAGTGATCGGCAACACGACCAGGTGTACCAATTAAAATAGCTGGCGTATGTGCTAAATCTATTCTATCTTTCGAGAAATTACGACCACCATAAACGGCATTCGCTTTAAAACCAGAACCCATGGTGCGAATCACTTGCTCAATTTGTATAGCTAACTCACGTGATGGCACTAAAATTAAGAGTTGTACGTTTTCGCAGGTCTTATCTAAAGCTGTAATGGTTGGTAATAAAAACGCAAGTGTTTTACCTGTTCCGGTAGGCGATAAAAGCACGGTGTTCTCAACATTGGTAATAGATAACAACGCCTCTTCCTGCATGGAATTAAGCGCTTTAATTTTTAGTTTATCTAAAATATGTTGTTTAGTTTTTCTAAAATTATCCATTACTTATTTTTTCTTTTTCTTCTTTACCACTGCTGGTTTTTCAACTATTGTATTGTTTTCGGCAATGTAATTCGCTAAAATTTTATCAACCAATTCTTCTTTTGTTAAATGATGAAAAATAGTTTTCACCTTGGCTTTAAAATCTTCTGGAATATCTCGGTTTGGCTTAGTTTTAAATATTTTTCTAGCCCAAATTAACCCGTTATTCTCTTCGATACTTTTAGCATCTGCTTTTTGGTAAGCTTTAAACTTAATTCCTAATTCTTCTTCAAATTCTGGAATATCTTGCACTTCATCTTCCTGAATAACACTTAATGATAAACCAGTAGCTCCTGCCCTAGCTGTACGTCCGCTACGGTGGACATAAGCATCATAAGTATCCGGTAAATGATAATTTACAACAAATGCCAAATCTTTAACATCAATACCACGAGCAGCTAAATCTGTAGCTACTAAAATATTGATGTGTCCTTCTCTAAACTGTCCCATTATACGATCACGAATACCTTGCGATAAACTACCGTGTATGGCTCCTGAAGAGAATTTATTTATAGCTAAATTTTTAGCAAGTTTATTTACTGCCGCTTTAGTTTTACAGAAAATGATACCACGTTGGCCTTCATTCGAATTTAAAAAATGCATTAAAACATTTAGTTTTTCAATAGGTTCAACAACCACATATTGGTGATCTATACCTTGATGGCCTGTAGTTTCCATATTAGCCTCAATAGTTACCACATGTTTTGATAAACTATTTTGCACTAATTGTTTAATAGTACCAGGCATAGTTGCTGTAAACAATAGGGTTCTTCTATTTTTAGGCAAAACCTTAATAATAGCATCTACACCTTCTTTATGAGCGCTTACCATTTCATCAGCTTCATCTAAAATAAAATAGCTAATCTCTTTAACGTTTATTGCGTTTCTTTCAATTAAATCGGCTAAACGTCCTGGTGTTGCGACTACAATATGTGTAGTTGCTTTAAGTTTTTCAATTTGAGGTTTTATAGGTATTCCTCCAAATAAACCCGCTATAGAGACTTTAAGTTCTTCTGAATTAAAAGACTCTAAATTGTTATAAATTTGTTGTCCTAATTCTCTAGTTGGGGCTAAAATAACCGCTTGTATATTGCTTTTATCACTATCTATTAATTGAAGCAATGGCAATCCAAAAGCTGCTGTTTTCCCTGTTCCTGTTTTCGCAATAGCAACAACATCGTCGGTTTTAGTTAAAATTACCGGAATGGCTTTTTCTTGAATATCGGTTGGTACAGTTATATTTAATGCTGCTAAACTGCTTTGCAATGCATCGTGAATACCTAAACTAGAAAATGATTGTGACATAAATTATATTTTGTGCAAAGATAGTAGAGTTTTGCTGGTTTTATTCATTTAAATGTTTCGATTTAACAACGTTTATTTAAATGAAGAGAAATATTTAGACATAAAAAAAACAGCATCTAAACTAAAAAGATGCTGTTTTAATATTTATAAACTTATTCGCTATTATTTAAGCGATTTCATATCAATTACAAAACGATATTTTACATCGTTGCTTGTTACACGCTCGTAAGCTTTATTGATATCTTGCATATCAATTATCTCGATATCACTAGTAATATTATGCTCTCCACAAAAATCTAGCATTTCTTGAGTTTCCTTAATACCGCCAATTAAAGAACCAGCAATACGTTTACGTCCACCAATAACACTTCCTCCATGGAAAGGTTTTAAAGGTTCTACAGCTCCAACTAAAACCATAGTAGCATCAATTTTAAGCAATCCTAAATATGGATCCATTTCATGACCAACAGGAATGGTGTTTAATATAAAATCGAAACTCCCTTGGTGTTTCTTCATATCCTCGGCATCTTTAGATACCAATACCTCATGAGCACCTAATCTTTTAGCATCTTTACCTTTTTCTGGAGACGTTGTAATCATAACAACATGCGCTCCTAAAGCGTGTGCAAATTTAACGCCCATGTGTCCTAATCCGCCAAGACCAATAACACCAACTTTATCTCCTTTTTTTACTTTCCAGTGGCTCAATGGCGACCATGTTGTAATACCTGCACATAATAAAGGAGCCGTTCCTGCTTCATCTAAATTTTCAGGAATACTTAAAACAAATTTTTCATCGACAACTACGGATGTAGAATAACCTCCGTAAGTTTGTGCACCTTCAATATGTTTGTCTGGGCTGTTGTAAGTCCAAGTTGCTCCTTTTTCGCAAAACTGTTCCAAATCTTGCTCACAAGAAGAACAGGTTTGACAAGAATCTACCAAACAACCTACACCAACTAAATCGCCAACTTTATAGTTACTAACACCGTTACCAACTTCTACAACACGACCAATAATTTCGTGCCCCGGAACTACTGGATACGTAGAACCTTTCCAATCGTTTCTTGCTGTATGAATGTCACTATGGCAAACACCACAGTAAGTAATATCAATTTTTACGTCGTCGGTTCCAACCGATCTTCTTTCTATATCTAAAGGTTTTAAATCTTCTGTTGATGCTGTTGCACCATATGCTTTTACTGTTGTAGTTGCCATTATTATGATTTTTTTAATGTTACTTTAAGTTCTATTTCTGTATTTAATAACTTCGATATTGGACAAACCTCTTTTGCCTTGTGTGCTATTTGCTGAAATTGCTCAGCATCTATTTCAGGCACATCACCTACTAAATTTAAGGTAACTTTTGTAATAGCGCCATCTTCAAAATTAACGGTAGCATCAACATCTAAAGTTGTTGCTGTAAAATTATTTTCGTTTAACAAAAAGCTCAATTGCATGGCAAAACAGCCTGCATGTGCTGCACCAATTAACTCTTCTGGGTTTGTTCCTTTTTCACCATCTTCAAAACGTGTATGAAATGAATATTGTGTTTTATCTAAAACTTTACTTCCTGTAGAGATATTTCCTTGTCCGTCTTTACCACTTCCTTTCCATTCGGCATTTGCTTTTCTTGTAAATTTCATGTTGTGTGTTTTAAGTTAAACTTCTAATTATTTAGAAGCTTTTGGATAATCGGTATAGCCCTTTGCTCCGGTTGTGTAAAAGGTCTCTTGATCCCATTCGGCTAATTCCAAATTGTTTTCAAAACGCTCTACTAAATCTGGATTTGAAATAAAAGGTTTACCATAAGCTATTAAATCGGCATCACCATCTTCTAGCACTTTATTTCCTTTTTCTTGATCGAAAGCGGTGTTAATCATTAAAGTACCGTTGTATAAGGGTCTAAAATGTTTCGCTATTTCGGTTACAGCAAAAGGAATTTCAGATACATCTGTAAAAGGTTCAGATAAATGTACGTATGCTAAATTGTAATCGTTTAGTTTTTTTATAATGTATTCGAACGTTGGAATGGTTTCCTCATCCATCGTAATTCCGAACAATCCATCTAAAGAAGGATTAAAACGAACACCTATTTTTTCCTGCGGAATAACCTCTTTCATAGCCTCTAGAACTTCAAAGAAAAAACGAGTTCTGTTCTCAAAACTTCCGCCGTATTCATCTGTTCTTTTGTTAGATGTTCCGTTAAAAAATTGGTGAAATAAATACCCGTTTGATGAATGAATCTCTACACCATCAAAACCTGCTTTTACAGCATTTGCTGCTGCATTTTGAAAATCTTTAACCGTTTGTTTAATGTCTTCAATAGTCATTTCTCTAGCGGCTACAGTGTCTTTAAAACCTTCTGGAGTGAATGATTTTGCGTGCGGATTTAAGGCTGACGCCGAAACCGGTAATTCTCCGTTATGAAAATCTGGATGCGACATACGCCCAACGTGCCATAACTGAATAAAGATTTTTCCGCCTTTATCGTGCACACGTTTTGTTACTTTTTTCCAGCCTTCAACTTGGGCATCGGTATGGATTCCTGGTGTATTAATGTATCCAACGGCCTGCTCAGATACCTGAGAACCTTCAGAAATAATCAAACCTGCCGAAGCACGTTGCTCGTAATACAAGCCTTGTAATTCATCGGTTGCTACTTTACCTTCGTTGTTTGCACGACTACGTGTCATGGGAGCCATTACGACTCTGTTTTTAAGATTTATATTCTTGTTATATGGTACTAATAAAGGTTGCTTGCTCATGTTGTAATGTAAATTGTTACTTAGAACAAAGTTACAAGACATGTTTGCCAATCTCATTGACCTATATCAATTAAGAAAGTTTTAACTTTTCATCTGTTTCCTTACTCTACTTAGGTTTTCTGGAGATACACCTAAGTAATTTGCGATGTCGTAATTAGGAACTCGGTTTTCAATATTTGGATACGATGTACAGAATTCTATATATCGTTCTTTAGTGTTTTTCTCTAAAGTAGATAGAATGCGTTTACGTTGAGAAATAAAAGCTTGAGTAACCAAAACTCTAAAATAACGTTCGAAAATTGGCGCTTTATTATATATGTTTTGAAGGCTACCATAATTGATAGATAATAACTGAGAATCTTCAATTGCTTCAATATATAATCTCGATGGTACTTGGTTGTAAAAGGCATCAAAATCACCAATCCACCAATTCTCTACAGCAAACTGAATAATATGTCTACTGCCCTTTTCATCTATATAATAACCTTTTAAACAGCCTTTAACTACAAAATATTCATGTTTTACTGTAGTGCCTGGTTTTAGTAAAAACTGACCTTTAGCAACAGAAATTTCATTTAGAGCCGCGTAAAATAATTGCATATCCGCAACTGTTGGCTTTATATGATTTTGTATGTGTTTTGTTATAGATTGATGCATATACAAAGATGCTAAAATGATTGTTTTATATGAATGAAATAGCCTTTTTTATTTTAGATTGGAACAGTTTGTTTTTTAAGATTTTATAAATGACATGATTTAAGAATATGTCGTTTATCGAAAAATTAAGCATTTTATACTATTCTGAAATAACATTCGTTTTCTTGTTTAGACTAAA
Source organism: Algibacter lectus (assembly GCF_900112395.1). Lineage (GTDB taxonomy): Bacteria > Bacteroidota > Bacteroidia > Flavobacteriales > Flavobacteriaceae > Algibacter > Algibacter lectus. The sequence goes on along the minus strand of NZ_FOLN01000002.1, from coordinate 111,736 downwards.
TTGATGCTTATTAATAATCAAAAATATGCTTTATCAATTTGTTCAATATGTATTATTATTTTAAAATGAATTAATGAAAACCTTACCTTATTACCTATTATTCTCAATTTTTATTCTAGTAAGTTCTTGTGGACATGATCAATATGAAGGCATTACAGATGATGAAACTGAACCCGTAAATCAAGAAGATTTAGATGAAGAAGGTTTGCCTATTAGAACTTTTAATGCGCAGTTACCTGAAATTTCTTTTATAACAGAATACACAATCGATTTGGATTTTTGGGATATTCCGAATACAAATTCGGATGTTATTAAAACTACCGAAAATTTACAAGCAGCCATAGATTGGGCACATAACGAAGGTTATACTCGCGTTATTTTACCAAATGGCAATTATTTGGTTGGCGAAGACATTAACGATATTTATTACGGTGGCATAGAAATATATGATAATACTGAGTTTGTTTTTAGTGAAAATGCTGTGCTATCTATTGATGCCAATAACAAATGGAATTATTGCGTTTTACGCTTAAACGGCGATAATATAATTGTAAGAGATGGCGAAATAAAAGGTGAACGTGATTCGCACACTTTTACAACTCGTGATGATGGAAGTACCGCTCATGATGAAGGCCATGGTATTTGCGTTTGGGACAACAATAATGTTTTAATAGAAAACATGGAAATCCATGATGTAACAGGCGACGGATCTTTGGTTCTCGATTCTAACGATGTAACTTTTATTAACAACAACATTTATAATAATAGACGCCAAGGAATTTCTATTGTTGGTGGTGTGCGTATTGAAATAACTAATAATGAAATACACCACATTAACGGAACCTCGCCACAATTTGGCATTGACATAGAAGGTCCGGGTCGTGTGGACGAAGATATTTTAATAGAAGACAATTATTTTCATCATAATTCTGGAGGCGATATAGTAAATGCAACAGGAGAAAACGTATATATTCTCGATAATATTATGGAGCAAGGTGACGATAGCGAATATACCGATGGCCCAATAGTAAGCTGGCATAAAACCCATAATATTATTGCACGTAATACGGTAACCATGGTTAGTGGTTCTGCTAATGGCAGGTTAGGTTATATTCAATATTCTAGCGGTGGTGATAAAGGCCACAACAAAACCACTTACGTACACGAAAACATAATGAATAACTGTGGCATGTACATGTATAACAGCTCGGATGCCGATGTAAGACGCAACCAATTTTTAGGATATTTTGTAGCGTTTTCAGATTTTGAAAATGTTACTTTAATTGATAATCTTGTTACTTATTCTGAAGAATTCACCAACCTGAGATATTGCTGGTCTTACCGTTTTAAAAACACCACAGGTTTTGCTAGCGGAAACTATTTGGGAGATAATTTAGAAGAATTACCTCTAGATGAAACAGCGCCTTATACCATGCAATGTGTGCTAGATGGCTGGTAAATCGATAAAAATTAAAGATTTAAAATTAAGGATAACTTTTAAAGAAAAGTTATCCTTTTTTAGTTTTGTTTAAAACCTTTCTAATATGTTCGCTATCCCAGTGATTATCGTATTCTACAATGCCGCGTTTAAAATCTTCATTTAAGAATTTCTCTTGTTGCTCAAGTTCTTTTTTAGCCTTGAATATATAGTTTTTTTCGTCTTTAGGCTCTTGCGATAAACGTCTTAAACTATCCTCATCATACTTAATAAAATTTTGAACTTGTCGGTTTAAAGTATATTTTCTAAAGCCCATTTTACTCAAAACATCTTTAGCCAACGTAAGTGAAGTTTCTAAAGATTCTCGGTAAATATTTTCATTTCCAAGGTTAAGTAGTTCATAAGCATCATATCTATTTTTAGTACGAATCATGAATTCTACATGTGGATATTTCTCTTTTATAATTTTACCAATGGCTTTTGAAACCGAGATTTTATTGGTAGCGCAAATAACAATTTTAGCCTCTGCAATACCTGCCGATTCTAATAAATCGAGACGTGTAGCATCACCATAATAAACCTCAAATCCCATTTTCCGTAGAAAATCAACACGGTTAGAGTCGTGATCTAAAATAGTAGCTTCTACACCATGAGATCGCAGAAAACGCCCAATAGTACTTCCGAAGTGACCAAAACCTACTAATATAATTTTTTGAGTTTTCGCGATATGATCCATTGGTCGTTTTAAAGACTCTTTTGTGCCTGTTCTTGGGAGTATAAAACGTTCGTTAATAATACCAATAATTGGCGTTAAAGACATACTAAGTGCCGTTATTACCAACATCATATCCATTTGTTCTTGTTCTAAAATATTTAATCCAAAAGCAAACGATAGTAATACAAAAGCAAATTCTCCAATTTGAGCCAAACTGCAAGTAAGCAGTAGTTTTTGATCTAATTTCAGTTTAAAAATATGGCCTGTAATATATAATACAATACCTTTTAATATAATAATAGCAACCAAAATACCACCAATTTCTAACGGACTATTTGCTATAACAATAAAATTTATTGATGCGCCTACAGCCATAAAAAACAAGCCTAGCATTAAGTTTTTAAAAGGTTCTAAGGTACTTTCTAACTCGTGTTTAAATTCACTATTGGATAATACAACGCCACCTAAAAAAGCGCCTAAAGCAGGACTTAAGCCAACAAATTCCATTAAAAGTGAAATACCAAAAACAATTAAAAAAGCTGCTGCTATCAATAATTCTCTAACACCAGTTTTGGCAACTTTACGAAGCATAGGTACTATTAAATAACGGCCTGCGACTATAATTACAACTACCGATAAAATAATAGATAAAGTTTGTAAACCTAATGGTAAACCATCTAACAAGTTGGTATGGTCGCTCACGTTTTCCGCGGAAGCGCTAGCATCTGTATTAGATAATAACGGAATAAAACCCAACATGAAAATAACTATAATATCTTGAAATAATAAAATAGAAAATGACGAAGATCCAAAAGTGGTTTCCATTAAACCTTTCTCTTTTATAGTTTGCATAGCAATTGCGGTAGATGATAATGCTACGGCCATGGAAATAACTAAACCCACTTTCCATTCGAAACCTAAAACAGTAAATAAAATATAAGAGAGTAACATGGTGCCACCCACTTGTATGCCACCCATGCCTACAATGGTTTTCCGCATGTTCCAAAAGTTTTTTGGCTCTATTTCTAATCCTATTAAAAATAGCATCACAACAACGCCAAATTCAGCAAAATGCATAATATCCTCACCTTCAGTACCAATAAAACCAAAAACATAAGGCCCTATTAAAACCCCGGCAAGCAGATAACCAATAACGGAACTTAAGCCCAAACGTTTGGCGATAGATACGCAAATAATGGCTCCTGCTAAAAATACAATGGCTTCAAAAAGGATACTTCCTGTCATAATAATTAAGCGTTATTTAGTTCTGGTATATCATTTAAAAAAGCACAGCCATTAAAATCTCCTAAGGTGTAATCTTGCTGCAATAAATCGATTAAATCGCTATATTGTTTAGCGTGATTTATTAAGTCCTCATCATCTAAATTATGCGTCCCCATAACAGCAAAAGGCGGAAAATAAGTCATACCGCACAGATTAGCTGTTTGTTCAAAAGGCCTTAAGAATTGATTTACTGTAAAACTATTGGAACCCTGAGAGCAATATAATTCCTTAGAGCCTCCTGTAGTAATTACATTTAGGCAGGTTTTAGATTCTAAAGCATTAGTGTTTGGACCGTAAGCCCAACCAAACTCCAGAACCATATCGATCCACTGCTTCATTAAAGGCGGACAACTATACCAATAAAACGGATGATGCCAAATAATAACATCATGCTGTTCTAGTAGTTCTTTTTCAGCTTTAACATTAATATGAAAATCTGGATATTTCTCATATAAATCATGAAAAGTAACGCCTTCCTTATTTTTTACATGATCAACAAGTATTGTATTTGCCCTAGATTTTTCAAACTTTGGATGCGAAAACAAAATTAATATTTTTTTCATATGACTATCAATTTATTGCTTTCCAGCATTTAAAGTTAAAGAACTAGTTCGATATTAAATCGAAAGAAATTTTAATACCTTGAATAATCATACCTGTCCCAATAATGGCAATTATTAAACCCATTATTTTTCCTATTACAGAAATAACATTATACCCTACAAACTTAACAATATGGTCGCTTAACTTAAAAGTGAAATAGGTTATTAAACTCATAGATCCAAAAATAAGAATCACCATAAACATTTGTAATGGTGCAGCGTTTGATACAAAGTTCATGGCTGTTACAATAGTTCCTGGACCTGCTAAAATTGGTATTGCTAATGGCGAAACGGCAATATCTTCTTCAATATGGACATCGTTTAAACTCTTTACATTCGATTGTTTAGACTGTAACATTTCGAAACCTATAAAAAATATTAAAATTCCACCTGTAATTTTAAAGGCAGGAATACTAATATTGAATAGTTCAAAAATATATTTTCCCAAAAGAATAAACACCACAACAATTATAAAAGCAATGATATTTGCCTTTTTATTGATGGCATCTTTGGTCTGTTTATGCGCACCTTGTGTTAAGGATACAAAAACAGTCATGTTTGAAATAGGGTTAGTAATAGCAAAAAAACCAGTAAATACGGTTATTGCAAAGGTAATTAGGTTATCCATTTAATGCGAAAATTTTAATCTGGAAAGAACTTGAATTACTTCTGTTTCACCAAATCAATTTTAATTTATTTTTAATATTTATTTTACGAATTGGTTTAATATAAGAAATGCTGAGATTAATTAAAAAATTAATTTCAGCATTTTAACAAAATTGATTATTACAAACTTGGTAATTAGAGACTTATTTCCAAGTTACAATATCATCTAAGTTCCTTCTAGATTTACCATGCGCCGGATCTTCTTTTCTATATCCAAAGGCTGCCATGTAAGCTAAGCCATATTTATTTGTGTCTACACCAAATTTTTCTTGTAATAAAGCTTCTGCTTTTTCTTGATGAAAACCTTCTATTGGGCAACTATCAATACCTGTTAAAGCGGCAGCTGTCATCATATTTCCTAAAGCGATGTAAGCTTGCTTAGAAGACCAATCGAATAATTTTTTATCACTATCTAAATCAAAATCACGCTCTTGAAATTCTCTATAAAAAGTAGAATACATATCTATAACATCTTGAGGTAACTGTTTTACATCCTTCATCATGTGCATAATATAATCTGCATCATGCTTTACCATAGGCGCTTTCATGGCTAAACCTAAAATAAAATGACTTGCTGTATCTAATTTTAAAGGTGCTCCCCAAGCTACTGGTTTTAATAATTCGCGTAATTCTTTATCTTGAACTACAATGAAATGCCAAGGTTCGAAACCAAATGAACTTGGTGATAATTGAGCGGTTTTTAATATGAAATTAATATCTTCATCTGAAACCGTTTTAGTAGGATCAAATTCCTTAGTAGCATGTCTAAAATTAAATGCGTTTAAAATATCTTCTTTTGCAATGTTTGGCGTACTCATTTTATATTTTTTTAATTGATGTTTTAATGTTTGTGCAAATATATGCGCGTTTAAGTTTTAATTTGAAGTATAAAAAAAGGTGAATTAGGTATAAATCGAGGTTTTAAACAAGAAAAAGGATGCTTTTCGATAAAATTGATACTTTAAACATGTTTATGGACTTCTATTTGTACCATAAAATAAGAACAAACCCTTTATTACTACCTTTAAATTTATTCAATCCATCTAAACGTTAGATTAATTCGGGGTCTAATCTTTCTAGAGGTTTTTGGTATTTTATGTTTCCAATTGTCTTGCGTAGCGCCTTGCATAATTAAGAAACTTCCGTGTTCTAAAGGAATATCAACACGGTTTAAATCTTTGCGTGTGGCGTGTTTTAACTGAAAATTTCTAGTTTCACCAAAAGTTACAGAACCTATAACGGTATTTTTCCGTTGATCGGCTTCATAATCTTGATGCCAATCTACACTATCATTTCCATCGCGATAATAATTAAGTAAGCAACGTTGAAATTTAATATCAACCTCCTGCTCTATTCGTTCTTTTATAAATAGTAAATCAGCATTCCAAGGCACCATTCTACTTTCACTTTCAGCATAAACCATAAGTTCATCCTCAGATCCATACCATGCCGTTAACCTAGGTAAATCTACCTGTTTTCCGTAAATAGTCATTTGGTCCTGTTCCCAAATGGTATTTTCTATTAAGCTGTGATAAAGGCGATCACTTTCTTCTACAGAGAAAAAATTTTCAAATAATATAACCTCCGCTCCGGGAAGATTAAATTCCGTTTTTATAATTTCATTTGTAGAAAATAAGTTGGGTTGTTTAAATAAATCCATGATTCATTCCTTTAAAGTTTAATCGTAAAAAATGGTAAAAACTAACAGTTATGTTTTATCAATTATCGTGTTATGCTGCAAAATGTCTTTTATAAAATAGATAAGCATAATTATTATGAAAAACGAAAATGGCAGCGACGTGATAATTAACAAGCGCTGCACAGCTTCTAATACATTTATATCTGCTTTAATATTACCTAAAAGCACTAAAGCAATGGTTGCTAATAAAATAAAAACAGACCAAATAACACGATGTGTTTTACTCGGGTTTTTAGCGCCTTTATCTGTAAACATACTCAGTACAAATACCGCAGAATCTACTGAAGTAATTAAAAAACTAATCAATAAAACAATAGATGTTATATTTAAAAATGTGGCATACGGATAATGTTCAAAAAACACAAAAATTGAGGAAAACACATTGCCAAACTCGTTATTATAAGCCCCCCAACTTTCTATTAACTGAAAAGCCGAAGTTCCAAAAACTGAAAACCAAAAAAAGGTTCCTAATGATGGAATAATTAAAACTCCCAGTAGCAATTGCCTTATGCTACGCCCCTTAGAAATACGTGCAATAAATATTCCTGTAAACGGTGCCCAAGCCAACCAAAATGCCCAATAATAAAAGGTCCAACCTGTTAAAAAATCTAAACCCGGATTGTAATCCCCAAGCGCTAAGCTCATAGGTACAAAATCGATTATGTAATTATAGGTTGAAGTAACAAATGCTATTAAAATAGCCTTTATATCGCTTGTAAAAAAGATAAATAACAAAATCGCGAAAGTGACAATAATATTTAATTTAGAAAATATTTTAATGCCTTTATTAACACCTTGCCAAGCCGAATAACAAGCAATTGCAGAAATAAGCACACATAAAATTATGGTTGTTGTTAGTCCGAAATCTTGATTTGAAATATGGTTTAAGCCACCATTAATTTGTGTGGTTCCTAAGCCAATTGCGGCAATTAGCCCAAACACCGTTGTAATAATGGTTATAATATCGACACTGTTTTTAAGTGTTTTACTTTTAGAATAATCTTCAATGGTCGAACTGATTCTTACTTTTTTCTTTTTAACATGTAAGGCGTAACCAACTATAACTGCAAATAAGCCATAAAATGCCCAAGCTGTAAGTCCCCATTGATAAAACGTAAACTCTAGAGCTACTGTTTCCGCAGATAAATTAGAACTAAACGGTGGGTTCTGATGCATAAAAACCGGTTCTTGCACAGCTCTCAATAAAATTCCGGAACCCATTCCTGCGCTATACAGCATAGCAGTCCAAGACCATAACGAGTATTCTGGTTTGGATGATGGTTTTCCCAATTTTATTTTCCCATATTTAGAAAAAGCTATAATTAATAGCGCTAAAACACAGCCAAAACCTAAATACAAGTAAAAATAGCCAAAGTAGTTTCTAACCCATAAAGAAGTGCTTTCAATAGCTTTATAGCTCGTTTCAGTAGCAAAAAACACGATTAATGTAAAAGTAAATATGATGCTGATTGAAACTGATAAAATGGTATGTTTTCTAAAATATTTTAAAATCAAATTATAGCTTTTTTGTAAAAATAGAGATTAGTATTTAAATGTGATTAAATATGGCTTGATTTCAGTGAGACGTCGGCTGGAAATGTATATCAAAAGGATAATATGGTATAAATAAAGGTTTGAAGTATGAAAATATACATTCGTAGTTCTTTTTTAGCTAAATTTGAATAGAATTCTCAATAAATCATACTGAAATGGAAGTAGTTGAAGCTTATAAACCTTTTGAAATACAAGAAATAGAATTAACAGAATGGAAACAGCGCCCTGTAAAAAACAGCTTTTTCGAATTGGTTTTGATAAAGGAAGGTCAAGGCACACAATGTATTAACTACAACGAGCATCAGTATAATAAAGGGAGTATCTTTTTATTACCACCTTTAAAATGTCACTCTTTTTCTATTGAACAACCTACAAAGTTTGTGTTTTTGAAATTCACAGATTCATTCTTTAAAAACATAAATCGCATTACTATTGATAGAAATGAATGGTTTAAAGAAGCCTCGTATATACTATCAAACTACAATCAATTACCCGGTGATATTATAAAAAATGAGGTCGACAGAAATCATCTAGAAAGCTTAATCAGTATGATTTTACAAGAATCTAGAAATTATGGAGAATCGTCTATAAATCTTGTAACCAGCTTAATGACTAGTGTTTTAGAGTTACTAATACGAAATATTAAAAAGAGTAGTTATTTTGAATTGCCTAAAAATAATTCGGATGATAGAATTACTAAAATGCTAACCTATATTAACGAAAATCTTGACAAAACAGAATTACTGAAAGTTGAAAACTTATCTGATGTGTTTATGATGTCTCCAACATATGTTAGTGAATTTTTCAAAAAACAAGTAAACATGCCATTGCGAGAATATATAATCAAAGCAAAGCTAAAACAAGTAGAAATACGTTTACTCAACTCAGATTTTACATTAACTCAAATTGCAGACGAATTAGGCTTTACAGATGTGAGTCATCTTTCTAAAACCTTTAAACGTTATGCAGGCACTTCTATTCGTGAGTTTAAAAATAATGGTGAATATATGCTACTTAAGCGAGGTGCTTGCGCTTCTAGTATTAGAGCTTAGTTATTTCTTGTAAATAAAAAAACAGATTCTAAAACTCAAAACTTTCACCGTATTAAACCACAAATCCATTTAATTAGATTTTAGTTTTTTATAAGTTAAGCATTGAATTCAAGAACCCGTTTTTACTAGGAACATTAATTAAATAATCAGTTTATGTGTTCATTTTTTAAAATTTACAATGTTCTGGTCTATTTTTATAAACATAAGCAAATTGCCCAATAGCCATTCGTTCCGAAGCTTCTTTTGCTCGTTTTGCTAATGCACCAATAAACAAACGATCAATCGTTGTAGTCCAAAGTTGTAACCATCGATTAAAATGATTTTGATTCATACCATGGTTTAAGTATTTATCAACTTCAATATGTGCTTTGCTTGGGTTACCTTTAAAACAGACTTCCCCGAACAAATTAGTAACCCAAAAATTGGTAAGTTTTTCAATATGTGTCGGCCATTGCTCATCAGTTAAATGATGATTAAAAATGGGGCCTAACATATTATCCTTTCTAATTATGGTATAAAACTCGGATACTAGTTTATTTACGTCTCCTCTGTTTTCTATGTTCTTCATTCTATTTTAAAGTATTAGTTTTTCTTTTTAAGCAGTAAATAGTTTCTCCTATGGTAAACCAACAGAAATAAAATATCCCCACAGAGAAAATCACATCACCAATCATACGCATCCATTTTAAAGTTTGTACCGTTGGAGAGTATAATAAATCGGCACTACGAGCAAACGAATATCCTTTTGTTATCGAGGTATATGCTTGTATAACTCCAACAGGTAACATACTAAAAACAACCATAGCAACTAAACCAATATTTAGCAACCAAAAGGCACGTTTTAGTTTTTTAGAATTCCAAACACGATCGGAATAAAAACGTAAACAAATAATAATGAATCCCATACCTAGTAGCCCGTAAACTCCAAATAATGCGGTGTGTGCGTGTACTGCTGTAGTATTTAAACCTTGAATATAATACAAGGCAATTGGAGGATTTATTAAGAAACCAAATACACCTGCACCTACCATATTCCAAAAAGAAACAGCGATGAAAAAGAATATAGGCCATTTGTATTTTTGCATCCATTTATGCTCTTTTAAAATATTCCAGTTTTCGCGAATTTCAAAGCCCATTAATGTTAACGGCACTACTTCTAAAGCACTAAACGTGGCTCCTAAAGCAATAGCTTGTACAGGTGTTCCCGAATAATATAAGTGGTGAAGTGTTCCAATAATTCCACCTGCCAAAAATATTGTTGCCGATGCAATAGAAGCTCGTCCAGCTGTTTTCGCTGAAAGAATCTTCATTCTTAAGAAAATAAAAGCAATAATTACGGTTGCAAAAACTTCAAAGAATCCTTCTACCCAAAGGTGAACCAACCACCATCTCCAATAGTTAATTACTGGTAAACTACTGTTTTCACCATACATTAATCCTGAAAAGAAAAACATACCAATGGCAATTACAGAAATCAATAGTATGATTAATAAATGTTTAGAATCGTCGTTTTTCTTAATAGCAAAAACCACGTGTCTGCCCACCATAATTACCCATAATACAAGACCAATTGCTAAAAATATTTGCCAGAAACGACCGAGGTCCATGTACTCGTAACCTTGATGACCAAAGAAGAAATTGGTTGTTAAATCTAAAAATTGGTGCACACCTAACCACTCACCTATTAATGAGCCTAAAACAATAACGAGTAAAGCTCCAAAAAGGAAGTTTATTCCAAATACTTGAAATTTCATTTCTTTACCGCTAATCATTGGTGCCAAGAATAAACCTGTAGCTAACCATGTGGCAGCAATCCAAAATACAGCTAATTGTGTATGCCAAGTTCTGGTAATAGAATATGGTAAAATACTAGATAAATCCATACCAAAAAAGGCCTGACCTTCTACAGTGTAATGCACAGTTAATGTACCTAAAATAACTTGTAAGGCAATCAATAATGAAATCACAATGAAGTATTTTAAAACCGATTTTTGAGATTTTACAAGAACAAGTGTATCTAAAGGATCTTGTTTTGGGTGAACAATAGCATCACCTTTTTCATGTTTTCTAAGGTAGTAATATGTTAAAACCCCTATAAAAAGAAGTAAAAGCACTACTGAAAATCCAGACCAAATTTGAGAATCGGCAGTAATAGTATTCCCAATTAATGGCTCGTGTGGCCAGTTGGATGTATAGGTGTAATCTTTTTCAGGACGATTTGTACTTGCTGCCCAAGAGGTCCAAAATAAAAATGCATTTAATTGTCCTAACTTTTCAACGTCTACCAAAGCACCTTCTGGAATAGCATATTTTTCGTGTCCGTTCGAAAAAATATCAGCATAATGTTTTGCGTTTTCTACAATAGCGCTGTACCGATCTTTTGTAATCGTAACACTTTTATTTGATGGGTTATACGTGTTTGTTTTAATAGTTTTAATTAAACGCGCTTTCAGGGCTGCTTTTGGCTCAACTCCTAAACTTTCATAACTTGTATTAAAGTCTCTTTGCGCCCAAGTTTCTAGTAAAAAAACGGCTTCTTTATGGATCCAATCGGCACTCCAATCGGGAGCAACATAACTACCGTGTCCCCAAATAGAACCGACTTCCATACCTCCAATAGACTCCCAAACGTTTTGTCCTGTTTGTATATCTTCTATAGTAAATACAGTTTCGCCGGTTTCTTGTATGATAACGGTTTTAGGGATTGGCGGTTGTTTTTGATAAACTTCTGTCCCTACCCAAATTAATGCGATAAAGGATAGTATTACGACGCTGGAAAATGCGATCCAAACTTTTTTCATTATGATTGATTTTTATTAGTTTCTAGAAATAATTATAGTTTTGCGACGTCTTCAACACGTTCTACGGTATCTGCAATAGAAATGGAAAGTCTAACAATAGAATCTTGCAATCCATTTAAATCGTGCGGCACATTAGCGTCTAAGGCTATGAGCGCTCCTTTTTTCAATATCTTTTGTTCTCCGTTTACTCCAAATTCTATTTCACCCTCAAAAATTTCAACTATTATTGGGTATGGCGCTTTATGCTCCTTCATTAGTTGTCCTTTTTTTAAAACAATTCTAAGTTCTTTTGTGGTATCTGTTTTTAATAATAAGCTTATACTTGGTTTATCTTCGGTATAAATAAGTGCTTCTGTAAGTGATGCTGTTTTCATAATTATTTCATTTAAAGTGTTAGTAATGTACTGTTGTATTTTTTAATCTTTTTCTCTATAATGGATTAAAAGACCTTTTTATCTTTTATTTAATCCCAATTATAGATAATTGTATGAATACTTTACTTCGCAAAGATAGTTTATTTTAATAAAAGACAAAATTATCCGCTATTAAAATATTAGTTATTTCTTCTCTTATAAAATCTAAACAAAAAAAGGAACCATTTCATATTGAAATAATTCCTACTCTCTTAAAATATAATATTTTTTTATCGTCTTTGATTTTGCCCTTGCCCTCTTGGTGGTCTTTGTCCTCTACCACCCTGTCCTGGAGGAGGCCCAGCAGGATGTCTTTCTTCCTCAAATTCTCCCATTAAGCAACGACCTACATATGGATATGAATCTGTAACCATATATACATAACCTCCATTAACATAAACACCGTTACACTCATCTAAATCCCCTAAACCTTTAACATATTCCCAATCTGAAACGAACGTACCATCAAACTCATCATTTTCTAACTCTACATCCATACTTGTTTTAGGATTAGAATACGTACAATCTGTAGCAGAATAAATTCCGTCTATTATTTGAAAACTAGGTTTAAACGCTCCACTTTTTGAATAATAAATAGGAAAACCATCCTTGGCAAAACCAAGATGCACCAAATCTTCTCCAGAATCAAAAGCTTCTACTAGCGCTTCCGAAATACCGTGATAGTGATATTCTCCTGTAGGTTGAACGTGTGCGTTATTAAAATCTAAACCTAAATTAATTAAATCTTGTACAGCTTCAACTCTAAAATTCTCTCCACTATCGCAAATTACCATTTCTGCCGTTTCTGGTTCAAACTTTACACCATTTAGAGCCACACCTGGTTCTCTCACCCATTTCGCTACACCTGTAAAGGTTGGTTTCAAAGGAATTTTATAAGATTTTTTTTGTGCAGAAATGGTGTTAGGGTTTCCCTGTCTAGGGTACTCTCCTGTCGCGTGGTTTGGCAACGCATTGGTTGTCATTACCCGGTAATCGTCCTCTATAGACATTGTGGTTTTCGTGCCATATGTACTGTTGTCAATGTTATAATTTCCAAAATAATTATTAGAGATTTCAGTTTCATTTTGTTCTGTAGTTGTATTGCTTTTTTGGGCGTGACAACCATAAAACAAAGTAATTACACCTATTAATAAAGTAGTTTTATAATTCATTTTTACACTGTTTTTTTATTTAGATAAGAAAAAACTTAAATACTTGCGCCAATGAGTCTTTTTTTTCTAAATATTTTAAAATTCCTCAGAAAAAAGCTTCAAAATTAACATAAAAAGAAAGCGATGCATTTTATATTTGTAAGATAGCCAAATAACTCATTTAATGATATTAAACCGTTTAAAACACATACTTTATTTCTTCCTTTTTATAGGAAGTATTTTGGGTAACGCTCAAAATAAAACTATAGAAATTAAAGGAAAAGTTATAGAAACAGAAAGTAAGCAAACTATAGAATACGCTACCATATCGATATTAGATAGTGAAACTAAGAAACCTCTAACCGGAACAATAACTAACGAAAAAGGTATATTTTCCATAGATGTGAAAGCTAATAATTTTTACATTGAAGTGAGCTTTTTAGGCTTTACAACCAAAACGTTTAAAACTTTTAATATAGTAAATAACATTATTGATCTAAAAACCATTAGCCTCTCGGAAGATTTAGAATCTTTGGGTGAAGTTTTGGTAAGAGCAGAAAAATCGCAAACCGAGTTTAAATTAGATAAACGTGTGTTTAACGTCGGTTCCGATTTAAGTGCTACAGGAGCCGGTGCACTAGAAGTTTTAAATAATGTGCCTTCTGTAAATGTGAGCATTGAAGGCGAGGTTAGCTTACGCGGAAATTCGGGTGTACAAATTCTAATTAATGGGAAGCCCTCTGTACTAGCTAGTGCCGACGGTAATGCGCTTGGCACTATTACTGCCGATATGATTGAAAAAATAGAAGTTATTACTAATCCATCAGCTAAATATGATGCCGCAGGTACTTCTGGTATTATAAATATTGTGATTAAAAAATCTGAAAAGAAAGGCTTAAATGGTTCAGCGTCATTAAATGTTGGAGTGCCAAATAGTAACAGTTTCGGGTTGAGCTTAAACCGTAGAACCGAAAAGTTTAATCTATTTAGTCAGTTAGGTTTTGGCTTGCGTACTTACCCTGGAGAAACTGAAAGCATTAACCGCGACTTGGTAAACAATACAGAAATAAACAGTATTGGAGATAGTGAGTTTGACGAAAAATTCAGTAATATTTTAATAGGTACCGATTATCATATTAACGACAGAAACGTGATTACCCTTTCAGGATCTTACGCTTACGAGGTTGAAGATCAAAGTTCTCAACAACACTATACTGGTTTAGATGCTTCCAATAGTGTTACCGATGCTTGGCTTCGTGATGAAAAAACTGAGGCTACCAATCCAAAATTGCGTTATGAATTGCAATATAAAAAGGATTTTAAACGTCACGAAAATCAAAGTTTACTTTTTAGCGCTTTGGGAAGTTCTTTTAGAAAAGATCAATCGTCTAATTTTAATAATACAACTAGCATTGGTGATTTGCCCGATGAACTTCAAAATACAAGAACCGATTACAAGTTGGAAGACTATACTTTTAAATTAGATTATGTGCATCCTTTTTTGGAGCATTACACTATAGAAACAGGTTCTCAATATGTTATTAATCAAGTCTCAAACGATTTTGCTGTTAGCGATTTTGAAGAAGGTGTTTGGGTCGATAACACCGATTTAACAAATATTTTTAATTTTGACCAAAATGTACTTGGTGTTTATACTACCGCTGCTTATGAAGGTGAAAAATGGGGTATTAAAATGGGTATTCGTTTAGAAGACACACAAATTGAAACCCTATTGGAAACCACCGATGAGAAGGACTCCAAGAATTATACAGACCTCTTCCCTAGCGCGCATACGTCTTATACTGTTAGTGATAATTTTTCTTTACAAGCGGGTTATTCACGACGTATTAATCGGCCAAATTTACGATCATTAAATCCGTTTTCTAATATTAGAAATAACTTCAATATTTCTACTGGAAATCCAGATTTACAACCGGAATATACAAATTCTTATGAGTTAACCAGTATTCATAAAATAGGAAAAGCCTCTTTAAACTTCAGTTTATACAACCGTTATACCACCGATGTTATTGAAAACATTACCGAATATGAAGATGACGTAAGTATTTCACGTCCTGAAAATATTGGAACAAGTAACACTACTGGTTTTGAATTTAACGGAAAATACAATCCTATAAACTGGTTTTCATTAAGTGGCGAATTCAATATAAATTTCTTTGACAGACAAGGTGTTTTCGAATCTGAGTCTTTCGATTTTAAAGGTAACCGATGGACGACGAGTTTAACCACAAAATTTAAACTACCTCTAGATTTCGATTTAGAAATGTCTGGCGATTACCAATCTAAATTTAAAAGTTTACAAGGTGAAACCTATGATAATCTTTATGCCGATCTAGGTCTTCGAAAGAAGATTTTAAAGGGAAAAGTAATATTAAATATGAGCGTTCGAGATGTTTTTGCTTCACGTGTAAATCAATCGGAAACTTCACAAGCAGAGTTTTATTTATACAACAGCCGAAAACGCGGTCGTTTTATTACTTTTGGTGTAAGCTACGGTTTTGGAAAAGGTGAAGCCATGGAGTTTTCTGGGCGTAGACATTAAATTATTTTATATGAAGAACCTTGTATTGTTTACCTTTATAATGATATTGTGCATACTTCACTCTTGTAAAGATGAAAAACAACCTGTTTTAGTTGATAAGCAAATAGTAAAAACTATAGTTAAGGAAATTCCGAAGAAAAAAATAGACAGCATGATTACCAAAGATTTTGTTCTCGGAAAATTCAATTACACCAAGCATGACGCTTTTGAAAAAGTAAGCGCTTCCCATTCCTCTAAAACAATTTACTTGAATAAAAATTGTTATGAAGGCTTTAAGGCCATGTACAAACAAGCTAAGGCAGATGGTATTAATTTAAAAATTATTTCAGGAACGCGAAACTTTTACGAACAAAAAAGTATTTGGGAGCGTAAATGGAAAAAATACGAAAGCTTAGATCCAAATGCACGTGCTTTGAAAATTTTGGAATATAGCTCCATGCCAACATCTTCACGCCATCATTGGGGAACAGACATGGATTTGAATAACCTAAACAATAGTTATTTTGAAAAAGGTGAAGGTTTAAAAATTTACAATTGGCTATTAAAGCATGCCAAAGCGTATGGTTTTAAGCAGGTTTACACCGAAAAAACACATGGACGAACCGGCTATAATAAGGAAAAATGGCATTGGTCTTACATGCCGTTAGCTGAAACTTATTTAGAGTTTTATAATGCTAATATTAGTTACGCCGATATTATTGACTTCAAAGGATTTGAACAAGCCCAAGAACTAGATGTTATAAAATATTACGTTAATGGAATTTCTAAAGATTAATTTATCTTAAAATACCATCTATTGATTTAATCCAATCGTTAATGTCGGTATGGTTTGTATTAATAGCCACACTTCCATTTCCGTAAGGTGCATAGATATTTTCATTAGTTACAGAAAAGAAGCCGACACAAGGCGTTAAAGCCGCACTAGCCAAGTGCATCACACCATTATCTGCTGCAATAAAAACACTTGTATTACTCATAATACCGGCCATTTCACGAATATCTTGACTATAAAAATTTAAAGATTTAAAATTGATCTTTGAAATATTCTCAATAGGCAGCATTTCAATGATATTAAAATCTGGATATTCAGTTTTTAAACGTTCATAAAAAGTTTCCCACCACGTTTCAGAATAACATTTATCTCCCGTAGCATTGGTATAAATACAAATGGTTTTCTTGTCATTCTTAATAATATCATCTAAAATAGTTTTTCCTTTTGCTATTTCAGCATCTGTTAATTTAATATCTAAAACAGGAATTGAACTATCATTTCTAGCGAAACCTAAACGGTGTAAATTATACCTTAAATTATAAATAGGGTATTTAGAAATATGTAAATGATCGCTATATGTGTTCTGTATACTTTCGTTTACATCACCGAATACTTTAATTTTTGCCTTAGCTAAATTCGTTAATAAACGCCCAGAAGATGAGTTTTTATCACCATTAATAACCAAATCATAAGCATTAGATTTAATAGAAGCCCAACTTTTAGCGTATTTAAAAAGGTTGCTAAATGGTTTTCTTGGTAATTGAATAATTTTAGAAACCTGCTTATAATTTTCGAAAACAGGATAGGCGACACCTCCTTTTACAAATAAATCTATTTCGCAGTTTGGGAAGGTATTTAAAACCTCTTGTACCAATGGCGTTAATAGTAACTGATTACCTAAACGGTGATTAGGACGAATAATTAAAACGCGTTTAATATCTTCTATATTAAGTGACCCCTTTTGAGGTTCAGTATAAGAACTGCCAACATTTTTGGTAATGTTACGCATTACTCTTCTTCTTACTTTGTTTACACGTGTTTTAAAAGTCATCTATTAAAATATCTAAAAATAAGATTGTAAAATTACAAATAAGCGCAAAGCTTGGCAAAAAAACAATTAGGCCTTGTTTTTCTCTTTATATCTAATGTTTAAAATAAGCCCGCCAACAATTAAAGCAATACCAAGTAAGCTCCAAAAAGTGTAAACCTCTCCGAAAATAAAAGTCCCGAAAAGTAAGGTAAAAACAACTTCAATATATTTTAAAGGCGCTACTTGGCTTGTAGAAGCCATTTGAAAAGCCTTCGTCATGTAAACCTGTCCGAAATAACCAAAAACACCAAGTATTCCAAGTAAAAGCCACTCTTTACCTATTGGCATAACCCAATTGTTTATAGAGCCAAACAAACCAACTAAGGTTGAAATAATCATGAAATAATTAACCACGACTACTGGATGTTCACTTTTACCAATCTTACTCAATATAATATAAACAAAACCACTAAAAATAGCCGAAATAAAGATTAACAAAAGCCCGTAACCACTGACTTCTTTATCGAAGCCCTTTAATACCAAAACACCAGCAAATGCTAATGCAAAAAAGAACCATTGGATTAATTTAATTTTTTCCTTGAGTAAAAACACAGCAAAAATAGCAGCAAAAATAGGTGCTAAATACCTTAAAGATACAGCGCTACCTATAGGTAAATATTTAGTAGCCATAAAAAATAAACTCATTGATGTTACGCCTACTACCCCTCGTAAAATCAATAATTTTTTATTATTACCTGCCAATGAAATTTTGTTTTTTAATAAGAATCCAAATGTAAAAAACAGTGAACCTACAGAACGAAACAGAACAATTTGAAAGGCACTAAAATTACTTAAATATTTAACCGTTGTATTCATGCAAGCAAAGGCTAGCGTACTAATAAGCATGAATTGTATAGCTTTTTTAACGTCCAAGAGATCGGGGTTTAAATTTACGTTTCGAATTTATAAAATAGACACCAGTTAATAGTATAGCGGCAGCAACAATAGATTGTGTGGTTAAATTTTCATCTAAAATAAACCAACCCAAAAACAAGGCTATAACTGGATTTACATAAGTTGACGTTGACACCTTTTCTGGTGAAACTTCTTTTAGTAAATAATTAAACGCTGTAAAAGCGATAATACTACCAAAAATAACAAGCATGAGCATAGACCAAAGCACTGGCGTACTCCAAGTTGTTGGCGATGTCCACTCTTCTCCAAAACAAACACTTGCTATGGCTAGAATTACACCACCAGAAAGCATTTGATAGCCTGTGTTCACAAAAAAGTTTTTTGGTAAATTGGCGTTCCCAACAAATATAGAGGCATAAGCCCAACTAATCATACAGATAAAAATCATGATCATTCCTAATATTTGTCCGTCTTTGTTAATGATTTGCTTCTGACTTACCAATAGAAATATCCCTAAAAAGCCTAAGGCGACACCAATGTAAGACATTGTTGATATTTTTTTACCTTGTAAAATTCTCATTAAAAGAAGCACAACAAGTGGTTGCGCCGAAATTTCTAGGGCAGCAAACCCACTATCCACATACCGAAGCGCCCAAACAACAACACCGTTTCCAAAAGCTAGAAACAAAAAACCAGCAATAATGGCATTGATTAATTGTCTTCTTGTTATGGAAAGATCAAATTTTAAAATTTTAGCAATTATAAAAATAAGAATACTAGCTGTTATAAAACGCATAGAGCCTAACATGAAAGGCGGCAATTCTGTTACCGCTATTTTGTTAAGTAAATAAGTAGAACCCCAAATTACGTAAATAGCAAAAAATGCCAAAACAATGGAAATCGTTTTACGAGAAACAGCCATTAAAAACCTTTTTAAAAATAAATAATCCTCACAGTAAAACTGTTGAGGATTATTTTAAAATTTACTTTAAATAAAACGCAATAAGCTCCTTACAAAGAGCTGTTTAACGAGTGTATTATATTTTCTTTACTCTAACGGCATTCATACCTTTTTGACCACGTTCAAGATCGTAAGTTACTTTGTCGTTTTCTTCAATATCGTCTAATAAACCGCTAACATGAACAAAATATTTCTCTTGATTCACGCTATCGATAATAAAACCAAAACCTTTAGAATGATCAAAAAATGATACTTTTCCTTCTTTAATTACTGGTTCTTCTTCAATACGGTCTTCCTTTTTAGGGATTCCCAATTCGATACTTTCGGCTTCAACCTTTTCACGCATTGCCGGATCTGGCGGCGTATCGGTTAAATTTCCGTTAAAATCTACATAAGCAAACTGGATGCCTTGTGGGTTTTCTTTAGCTTCTGCCCTACGAGCGTCCTTCTTTTTTTGCTTTTCCTCTCTTTTCTTTAAGCGTTTTTTTTCTTTTTCAATTTTGTTAAATGTGACTTGCGATTTTGCCATAGTTTAAAATATCCTACTTTTTTTTGTATATTAATATAGGGTAAAGATACGGCTTATTTTTATGATGCGATAATATTCAGAGGATTAAAAATCTATTCAAATAAAAATAGTTAGAATCAAGCAAACCTTATTCTTTCTATACTTTTAGATATTATCAGCTAATGGATTCTTATTGTTTTACTCTTTCAACAGGTTTAAACAGACATTATAGAGCTAAAAAGCATTCAGATAAGCTTGAAATTCTAAAATAAATGAAACTTCTACTTCCCTCTTCCAAACTCGTTCTCCGTAATAAAACCATCTTTATTTGCATCTCTTTTGTCAAAATTTTCTTTTAGTTTTCCTTTTGATTCAGTTATAGCTATTTTACCATCTTTATTTGTATCTAAACGCTTCAGCATTTTTCCGAAATTAGGTGCTTGACTGTTTTTTGCCTTTTTTGTAATTTGTGTTGGTGTGTTAGTATTGTTTTCAGCTTTTGGAAACGTCATTAAATCTTCAGCATAAAAAATAGATCCGCTATAGTTTTCTTTTAGAGCTTTACTTGTGGCCACTTCATCTACATTATTGAAATTTAAATGCGTTAATACTAAGTTTTTAACCTGAGCTTCATTTGCCATACGAGAGCTTTCATCTAAATTTACATGGGCGTGTTCTTTATTTCCTCTGTTTTTGCTTTTACCTGTTCTGTTATTAGCTTTTCCTTCTTCAATAGCGCCTCCAGAATCTATAATTAAATAGTCGGCTTGTTTTGCTAATGTTGGTAAACTTTCAGAATAAGATAAATCTCCTGAGATAACAATAGATTTTCCACCAGCATCAAAACGATAAGCCATGGTTGCAATGGTGTGGTTTACTGGTGTACAAGAGATTTCAATATCGCCAATAGTAAAACTTTGATTACCTTCTAATTCGTTTACAGTAAAATTATTGGCAACATCACTAAAAGTACGTTGTTTTTTAGATAACCGATAAGCAATATCTTCTTCGTAATTACTTAAAACACTGTTTACCAAATCGGTTGTTGGCCTAGGTCCGACGACTTTAAATTGACCAGCGGCAAGTAAGGTTTTAATAAAAATAGGCGTGAACTCTTCGTTATGATCTAAGTGATGATGTGTAAACAGAAGCGCATCTAAATCTTTACTTTTTACCTGTAATTTATCTAAATTACCTTGAGTACCATTTCCCATATCCACTAAAATATTCGTGTTTTTATAAGACATTAAAACAGAAGGTCCTGCCCGCTCCGTATTATATTTAGGTGAACCCGAACCAATAATGGTGGCTTTTAACTCATTTTGAGATTGAGAAAAAAGTTGAAAACTTAAACAGAAAATTAAAATAGGGATATATTTAGTCATCATTAGATATTTTCTAATAAGACATTTAAATCCTAAAAAGGTTTAAAAGTTTCAGAAAACAAATAATGGTTTGAAAAAACTATTAAAGTTTAAATGATTATTCCTCTATTGGTGGATGTCCGTGAATTTCCTCAAAAACTTCATCAAAATTAGAACGTAAATAAGCATTTAGCTTTTTACGATAATCCCCTTTTAGCCACTCTACAAAGTTAAATGTACTTTTACTAATACACTTGGTATAGCGCTGTATGCGAAAGTCGATATCGTCTCCAAGCATTTTGGCTAAGCCTAATGCATCGTAAACATCTTCACTGTTCTCGATACAAATTTTTGCATGATGCTCGATAGAACGCTCTAAAACAACTTTAGAAGATTCTCCATTTCTAATAGAACTTACATACGTTTTCTGAATATCGAAATACACATCTTTAGAGTTTGCAAACTCGGCGCGCAAGGCATCCGGCATTTCATATCTAAAATTACTCTCTAATTCATCATCACTTAAAATAGCATCTAAATAGTAGTTTGGTGAACGGAAAATACGTTGCCAATCTAAATCTTCTCCCCAAGCACCAAAACGGTGGAAGTTGTTTCCTAAATCGATTACAGAAAACGATTTTTTATCTTTCAAAATACGAGAACCACGACCAATCATCTGGTAGTAAAGTGTTAACGATTTTGTTGCACGATTTAAAATAATACTTTCTACAGTAGGCTCATCAAAACCAGTGGTTAAAATACTAACCGATGTTAAAATAGCACCAGGCGTTTTCTTAAACCATTTTAGTATCATGGCACGCTCCTTTTTCGTGTTTGTATTATCTAGGTGAGCTACTGGGTAACCGGCACGTCTAAACGAATCGTAAACATGTAATGAGGTATTAATACCATTGTTAAAAATAAGCGTTTTCTTGCCTTTACAACGTTCTTCGTAAGCTTGTACAAGCTTAGAAAGCATATCGCTGGCTGTATATAAATCTTCAGAAGATTTTACGGTATAATCACCATTGGCACCAACAACTAAAGAGGTTAAACCAACATTATACGAAAACATTTCGGCACGCGCCAAAAACCCGTTTTCAATAAGCGATTCTATACTTTCTCCAACAATTAACTCATCATAATTATCGGTCATTGGTAATTCCATACTCGAACTTAAAGGTGTTGCTGTAACTCCTAAAATAAACGATTGGCTAAAGAATTTAAACAACTTAGTAAACGAGTTGTAGTGTGCCTCATCAATAATAACTAAACCAATATCAGAGATATCAAGTTTATCATCATTTAAACGATTATTTAAGGTTTCAACCATAGCTACAAAACAACTATAATCGGCTTGATCGCTTAAATCGGCTTTACTATCAACCACTTTGTTGTTTACACCAAACTCTGTAAGTACGTTTGATGTTTGACGGCACAATTCAATTCTGTGCGTCATTACTAACACTTTCTTTTTGTGAGTTTTCAAAAATTGACGAACAATCTCTGAAAATATAACTGTTTTCCCTCCTCCTGTTGGAAGTTGATATAGTAAATGATAATCGGCTGGAGACTCTTCAAAACTTGTGAAAATTTTGTCAATAGCACCTTTTTGGTAGCTATATAAATCTTTCCCTGCTTTTCTTTCTTCTAATTCGGTTTTGGAAACGGACATGAAATATTCTTTAAAGTGGCTGCAAAAATAACACCTTTAAAGGGTTTTTATGGTATGTTCTTGATGAAAATTTTAAATGAAGTTTGATTTCACTGCTTTCTACTAAATATAAAAAGTAATTTATACATTTACAGTATCAAAAAAATAAGAATATGCAAATTAACGATAAGTCTGGAGTTCAAAGCTATTTAGCAAACCCAAAACGATATGATACCATGACCTACAAAAGGTCTGGAAAAAGCGGAGTATTGCTGCCTGCCATCTCTTTAGGTTTATGGCATAACTTTGGTTTTGTTGATAATATACAAAATGCCAGAGAAGTGTTAAGATGTGCTTTCGATTTAGGAATTACGCATTTTGATTTAGCCAATAATTACGGCCCTCCTTACGGTTCTGCCGAAGAAAACTTTGGTACCATATTTAAAAATGATTTTAAAAATTATAGAGATGAAATGTTCATCGCAACCAAAGCAGGTTACGATATGTGGCCTGGGCCTTATGGCAATTTAGGTTCTAGAAAATATTTAATTTCGAGCTTAGACCAAAGTTTAAAACGTATGAATTTGGATTATGTAGATATATTTTATCATCACCGTCCAGATCCTGATACACCTTTAGAGGAAACTATGGGAGCGCTTGCTGATATTGTTCGACAAGGGAAAGCTTTATATGTTGGTATTTCTAATTATCAGCCAGCAGAAACACAACGTGCAGCCGAATTATTACGCGAATATAATGTGCCTTTTATATTGCACCAAGCAAGATATTCTATGTTAGATCGCTGGGTTGAAGATGGCCTTTTGGATACCTTAGAAGATAACGGTGTTGGCTGTATTACCTTTTCACCACTAGCCCAAGGTATGCTTACCGATAAATATCTAAATGGTATTCCTAAAGACTCGAGAGCGGCAAAAGATTTAACGTATTTAAATACTGAAACTGTAAACGAAAATATTGAAAAGATTAAAAAACTTGCTGAAATTTCCGAATCTCGCGGACAAAAACTATCGCAAATGGCTATTGCTTGGATTTTAAGGCAAAAGCAAGTGGCATCGGTATTAATTGGTGCGAGTTCTGCAAATCAATTAAAAGAAAATGTAAAGGCTTTAGATAATTTAGAATTTACAGAGGAAGAATTAAAACGTATTGAAGAGGTGCTTTCTTAAAAAGGCGAAGTGTTTTAATACTGAAAATATGATTAAGCCAATAAGAATAATCGAATCAGATATTGAAGTTGAACTTTATACTGGCACTTTTGATGTTTATGTGCTCGGTGGTTGGGATGTTCTTGTTGACGATTTTACTTTTTCTCTTACAAATACTTTAACGGGAAGAGTAATTAACCCAAAAGTTACACAATGGCGTGTACAATCTTATCAAGATGGGGAAAGAGCAAAAAAAATCATGACTCTTGATGTTCTAGAAAAAGGGAAATATTTAATTGATTTTAAGAATCAAGATAGCTTAAAAGTTTGGAAATCAGGCTTCCCTTTTATAAGTAGGTTGCTAACATTGCCAATTGAAAAACAATGGGTTCAAATTTGTATAGTTTAAAGAAGAATGGTTGATTCTAGAAAGTAAATTATAGAGACTAAAAACATAAATCCAACAGAATAAAAATGCGTTGATTATCAAAATGAAAAAACTACTACCAATCATTATAATGCTTTTATTTTTTAATATTTCTTTTGCTCAAAAAAGCGAAAAGGAATTATTAAGCAAGTACAATTCTTATATTGAGAGCAACGTAGAAAAGGAGAAATGGAAAACGAAATACTACCTTTCTAATGGACTAATTACTATACAAGAAAATTATTATAGAAGTGAATTAAGAAGCCGAATAGAATTTGAATATGACGAATTTGGAAATATTGAGCGAAAAATTAACAATTATAATATTAATAAAGAAAATGAAAATAATGTTTCAAATATAAAATTGGTATATAAAGACTCTTTGCTAATAAGAAGAGAGTATAGTTTTGGAAAGACTGAAAAATATTCCGATTTCAATGAATTCGGAAAACCAAAACTGATTGAAACAGAGGAATTAGTTTTGCTTAAACCCTTCACTAGAGAACTACTTGTGTATGATACTGTAGGAAACATTATCAAATCTACTACTTCCAGTGATTATCAAAATAGTGATATTTCTCCTAAGCCTGAGAATGAAAAATCTATAACTAATTACAAATACGACGAGCATAATAACGTAATTGAAATTCATAGAGCATTTGAACCAAAACAAGAGTTTCCCATTCAAATTACTGGCGGACCACTTTTATATGAATATGAGTATTTTAGATATGAATACAACAAAAAAGGTCTTTGGACTAAAAAGTATAAAACAGTAAATGGAGAGGAATACTTGGTTACTAAAAGAAGATATAATTAAAAGATCCTCGTCTAATCTTTAACCACAACCACAGTAACTCTCACTCCTGCTTCTAACGCCCAAACTTTGCTCGCTATAACAGCACCAGTTTCGTCAACTATACGGTACTCAGCAGTATTTGGTCCAGAAGAACCTGTGTTTATAGCAAAGAATTCAATTTTATTAGATCCTTCTTCCAACTTCAAAGTAAAACCACTAAAACTCCTACCTAAATACACGTTAGACCTCAGTACATCACCATTAACATAAACACGCAATAAATCGCCATCAATAGCACTATGATCTCTATACTTAATCTGTACCGATAAAGATTTTGTATGGTAGTCGCCCCAAAAAGCATCTTCTTTTAAACCACTATTTTCACCATAACCATCTGGCAATACAGATTTGGCTTGTCGGTCTAAGTTTTTAGTATATAGTTCGCCTGGATTTCCAAATTCTTCCTCCGGAAACATAGATAATTGTCTTTTAGGTATACTTAAATCTACTGAAACTCTTGGTGCATTCAAACCATTTAAAGGGTCTGCTTTGGCTTCAATAGGTGTAGATGGTTTTGGTATTTCGGCTTTTAAAGAATCTTTTTTGCTTTCAATAACAGGAAATGGCGTAGACTTATTTCTACTATCTATTTGAGCAAAACTAGAGATAGTAAAAACTAAAAATATAAAAAATGAAAAATGAAACTTCATTGGTTTGTCGGCGTCTTTTAATTATAATAGGAAACAAAATTGCTATAATTATGCTTCAAAGATAATTGTTATCATTTAAATCACAATTATACGTGTTTCTATTTAGGAAAAAATTAATACAATAACCATTCCTAAAATATCTCAACGTTTATAATTGCATGATTATTAGCGACAAAATATTAAATTTTAATTAAAATACACTTTGCAATTAAGGTGAAATTATATTTATCATTCAAAAACCACAGCCAAATTTATATTACTTATGTCATTTAGAGTAGCAACCTTACAAACCTTATGTTTAGATTAAAAATAAATATTAAAGACTAATTTAAAGCTCCTTACGATTTATACAACAAAGCTCGCTTAAACATCAAAATCCAACTTTTTCAATTATTCTTCTCACTTTTATGGTATTGTTTTTGTGTGTCTTGATTTCATATTAACATTTAAATTTTAACATTTATGAGACATTCAAAAGAAGCACCAGAAGTTAATGCAGGCTCCATGGCCGACATTGCATTTTTGCTACTAATTTTCTTTTTAGTAACCGCAACTATTTCCTCCGATGCAGGAATCAATCGGGTTTTGCCAGCCGAATGCCCAACGGGAGATTGTGAAAGCTTAAAACATGAGCGCAACATTTTACGCATTGTTATTAATAATAATGATGAAATTATGGTTGAAAATGAAAAGGTTAATCTATCCGATTTAAAAGAGGCTACAAAAGCCTTTTTAGATAATAACGGTGACGGTACTTGTTTGTATTGCAATGGGAATAAGTTCCCCAATGCATCGGACAATCCAGAAGATGCTGTGGTTTCACTTCAAAACGGACAACAAACTACTTACAAGCAATTTGTGGCGGTTCAAAATGAATTATCTAAAGCTTATTTTGAATTAAGAAGCAATTACGCTGCTAATGTTTTACAGAAATCGGTTGATAATTTGAGTAAAGAAGATTTACAGAAGGTTAAAAAAGCTTACCCGTTTATCCTATCAGAAGCCGAAACGAAGTAAAAATTATTACTAGTTTGAATATTGAGTTCTTTTGCGGCAACAGAATAACTCAATATTCTTTATATTAATACTTTAAAATTGCTATCAACTCGGCTTCAAATCTATTTTTTGGTAAATACTGATTTTCTAAAGTTTTTAAAAACGGAATTGGCGTATCTAAACTCGCTACACGCTTTACAGGCGCATCTAAATACTCGAAACACTGCTCCATAATTTGTGCTGAAATATCACTAGCAATACCTCCAAACAACGAATCTTCCTGTAAAATAATAGCTTTCCCTGTCTTTTTAACTGAATTAAATATAGCCTCTAAATCTAAAGGCTGTAATGTTCTTAAATCAATAACATCGGCGGAAATTTGAGGATTCTTTTTCAAAGTTTCTAAAGCCCAATGCACGGCTGCTCCATAACTAATAACAGTAATTTCTTTTCCTGTTTTTATTAAAGACGCTTTCCCTATTCGAAGTGTATAATAATCTACTGGAACTTCTTGACTAATATTTCGATACAATCCTTTATGTTCAAAAAATAGCACCGGATTTGGATCGTTTATGGATGAAGCTAATAATCCTTTGGCATCATATGGAAATGCAGGGTAAACCACTTTTAAACCCGGCGTTTTAGTAAACCAAGCCTCATTGGTTTGCGAATGAAATGGGCCTGCTCCAACATCGCCACCACATGGCATTCTAATCACTATATCTGCATTTTGTCCCCATCTGTAATACGATTTTGCCAATAAATTAACAACAGGATTAAAACCAGAACTCACAAAATCGGCAAATTGCATTTCTACAATACTTTTAATTCCCGCAATAGATAAACCGTAAGCGGTTTCAATTATAGCTGATTCGCAAATGGGTGTATTCCGTATTCTATCTTTTCCAAAGGCTCCAATAAAACCTTCGGTAATTTTAAACGCACCACCGTATTCTGCAATATCTTGCCCCATGATAACTAAACTGTTATCACGTTGCATACTTTGTTTTAAACCTTCGGAAACCGCATCAATAAAACGTATTTCTTTAAATCCAGAACAACTACTAACTATTTTATTTTCAAAAGAATGAAATACATCGTTTAACTCATTAGCTTCATTTGGTATTATTTCATCTTCACTATATGCTATATCTAAATGTTTATTAATTTCATTTAAAATATCTGCTTTTAACCGTTTATTTTCTTCTTCATTTAAAATATTGCTATCTCTCAAAAATAACTCGAAATTAGTTATTGGATCTTTTTTAGACCACATATCTAACACATCATTTGGAACATATTTTGTACCACTCGCCTCTTCATGACCTCGAATTCTAAAGGTTTTAAATTCGATTAAAACAGGTCTTGGGTTTTGACGAACACTCTCTGCTATTGTGTTCATTTTAGAATAAACTTCAATAATATTATTACCATCAATAATATGCGATTCCATACCATACCCAAGTCCGCGATCGGCAATATTTTCGCAATTATACTGTTGGTTTGTTGGTGTAGATAATCCGTAACCATTATTTTCAACACAAAATAAAACGGGTAATTCCCAAACCGAAGCGACGTTTAAAGCCTCATGAAAATCGCCTTCACTCGTTCCGCCTTCTCCTGTAAAAACAGCTGTAACTTCATTTTTATTTTTTAACTTAGATGCTAAAGCAATCCCGTCGGCAACACCTAATTGTGGGCCTAAATGCGAAATCATGCCTATAATTTTATAGTCTTGCGTACCAAAATGAAACGAGCGATCTCGTCCTTTTGTAAAACCAGAAGCTTTACCTTGCCATTGCGCAAACAATTGGCTTAGCGGGATTTCCCTTGTTGTAAAAACTCCCAAATTGCGGTGCATTGGCAGAATATATTCGTTAGAATTTAAAGCCATAGTTACCCCAACAGAAATCGCTTCTTGGCCAATTCCTGAAAACCATTTACTGATTTTCCCTTGTCTTAACAGTACAAGCATCTTCTCTTCTACTAGCCTCGGTTTTAGCATATTCTTGTAAAGTGCTAATAGAATTACGTTATCTAAATTATGGTTTTGATAATTAAATTGGCCTGAAGTCATAATATAATCAGTTTATTGTAGTAAATATAACGTATTTATCAATAATTATCAGAAATATGAATATGAAATAGAGATTACTAAACTCCCCAATGTTTTTGTACATTTGTATTACATTGATTAAAATTATTTTATAATGAATATTATACCTAGCGTTAATTTAAAAGATTTTATTTCTGGCGATATCGACAAAAAACAACAATTTGTAGATGCCATTGGTAAAGCATATGAAGAAATTGGATTTGTTGCTTTAAAAGGGCATTTTCTAGATGATACTTTAGTTGAAAATTTATACCAAGAAGTAAAAAACTTTTTTGAGTTAGATACTGAAACTAAACGTAAATATGAAATTCCAGGAATTGGAGGACAACGTGGTTACATCTCTTTCGGAAAAGAAAGTGCAAAAGGTAAAAAAGAAGGCGATTTAAAAGAATTTTGGCATTTTGGACAGTATGTTGATGATAATGACGGACTGAAAGCGGAATACCCAGAAAATGTAATAGTTGAAGAGCTTCCAGAGTTTAATAAAATAGGAAAGGAAACTTACCAAATGCTCGAAAAAACAGCTAAGTACGTTTTACGCGCTTTGGCTTTACACCTTAATTTAGAAGAAACATATTTCGATAATTACATACATAACGGGAACTCTATCTTGCGCCCAATTCACTATCCACCAATTACAGAAGAACCTAAAGAAGCTGTTCGAGCTGCTGCTCATGGTGACATTAATTTAATTACCCTTTTAATGGGTGCTCAAGGTCGTGGTTTGCAAGTACAAAACCATAAAGGTGAATGGATTGATGCTATTGCTGAAGATGATGAGTTAATGATTAATGTTGGAGATATGCTCTCTAGACACACTAATAATAAATTAAAATCGACTATACACCGTGTTGTAAACCCACCTAAAGAACTTTGGGGAACATCTCGTTATTCTATTCCCTTTTTTATGCACCCAGTTAGTGCCATGAAATTAGATGTTTTAGAAGGTTGTATTGACGAAAATAACCCGAAACAATTTGATGATATTACAGCCGGAGAGTTTCTAAACGAACGCTTAATTGAATTAGGATTAAAGAAAAAGTAAATACCTAAGTTGTAGTTTTTAGTTGAAAAATCAATGACTACGACTCATACTTCCACCCAAAAATAAATTATGGATTTACAAGACCAATTAAAAAACCTGTTTCCAGAACATATTGAAGAAGAAACTCCCGAAAGTGAGCAGAACACATCTTATATATGGATGCAAGACGAACCCATACTTTGTAAATATGAAAAGCGTAAAGGAAAGCCTATTACTATTTTAGATGGCTATACTGGCGCTACCGAAGATTTTAAAATTTTAGCAAAAGAAATTAAAACGAAACTAAGTGTTGGTGGTAGTTTTAAGGACGATAAAATTATTATCCAAGGCGATTACAGAGATAAAATTATGGGCATGTTAAAAGAAAAAGGGTTTAACGTAAAACGCGTTGGAGGTTAATTTATGAGCAAACAGTTACTGCATATTACAAACAGCGGACATCTGTCTGGCCGTTTAACGGAATTAGAAATTCCAGGAGAACAATTAACTTGGCAAGAATTATTTTGCGAAGGTCCTACATTAGAAACCATTCATTGTAGAGAATCTATAGAAGTTCGAAAAACCTTTTTGCACGATTTTTATGATGTGGATTTAGATTTAAAGAAAGTAGATATTGAACTAGAAAAACTAGATGATGCGGAAGTTAAATATTCGGAAATTATCTTGTGGTTCGATTACGATTTGTTTTCGCATATCAACATGCTGGCTGTAATTAGCCTAATTTATCAGAAGAAAATAAAACTTCCTATATCTTTAGTTTGTAGCGGTCGCATTCCTGGTAATAAAAGCCTTACCGGATTAACCGAATTAAATACATCTCAACTTATAAACCAATACAAAAATAAAGTTGATTTAAATGAAGATGATATAGATATGGCTACTACCGTTTGGGGTATTTACTGCGGAAAAGACCATAATTTATTAAAACCATTTATTGTAAAAAGCTCGAGTTTTAAATATTTAAGTAATTGTTTAAAAGCCCATTTAGAGCGCTTTCCAAACTCTAAAGATGGTTTAAACATTTTAGAACGTAACATTCTTGAAATTGTTAGAGACAATACTATTAAATCTAAACATCATTTATTGGGTTATGCTTTAAACTATCAAGGTTATTACGGCTATCGTGATTTACAATTGGCCAGATTTATTGATAAACTGAGCGTATTTTTAATTGATGAAGAAAATAGTATTACTCTAAACCGAGATGGTTACGAGGCACTTTTAAGTCAGCATAATTTTTCAAAAGAAATTGATAGTGAAATGTATTTTGGCGGTGTTAAAAAGTATGATTTTCAATTTAGTAAACCATTAAACAAACTAGTAAAAACTGTATCGAATGCCAATTAAAGAATCTGAACTTATATTAAATCCAGATGGTAGTGTTTATCATCTAAATTTAAAACCCGAAAATATAGCACAAACCATCATTTTTGTTGGTGATCCAGATCGTGTTTCAAAAATAACCGAGCATTTCGATTCAATTGAATTTTCAACTCATAAACGTGAGTTTAAAACAGAAACAGGCCTTTATAAAGGTAAACGTTTATCTGTAATTTCTACAGGTATTGGTGCCGATAATATTGATATTGTTATAAATGAACTAGATGCTTTAGTAAACATAAATCTAGAAACTAGAGAAATTAATAACGATTTGGTTAGCCTAGATATTGTTAGAATAGGAACTTCAGGATCTTTACAAAGTGATATTCCTGTTAATTCATTTTTAATGAGTTCTCACGGTATGGATATAAACGGTATGCTTCATGCTTATCAAACAGAACACATTTCGCATCCTGATATTGAGGATGCTTTTGTTGCACATAGCGATTGGGATAAAAACAAATCGACACCTGTTATTGTTGAAAAAAGTAATGAACTTGCTGAAAAGTTTAAAGATGAAAATGTAAAGCTTCATCAAGGTATTACAGTTACGGCTAACGGATTTTATGGTCCTCAAGGTCGTGTGCTTCGTTTACCGCTTCGAGATTCAGAATTGAATAACAAAATTGATAGTTTCAAATTCAACGATTTCCGTATTACCAATCTTGAAATGGAAACATCTGCCATTTACGGTTTATCTAAACTATTGGGGCATCGTGCAGTATCTCTTAACGCTATTATCGCGAATAGAGCAAACGGTACCTTCAGCGAAAACCCTGAAAAAATCGTTAATAGTTTAATTCAATTTTCATTAGATAAAATAATTGCTTAGCACCTCATAATCATGACAAAAGTAAATATAGGCGGTGTGCCAGAACACTTTAATTTAGCTTGGTATTTAACCCTGAAAGAAGGTGAGTATAAAGATGAAAACATAAACCTTCGTTGGCACGATTATTATGGAGGCACTGGCGCCATGTGTAAAGCGTTGCGCGATGGAGATATTGATATTGCCGTGATATTAACAGAGGGTATTGTAAAAGATATCATTGCTGGAAACCCTAGTAAAATTGTGCAAACATTTGTGCAAACACCATTACATTGGGGCGTGCATGTCGCGCAAAATTCTACATACAAAACCGTAGCAGATTTAAAAGGAACCAAAGCAGCTATTAGCCGTTATGGGTCTGGTTCTCATTTAATGGCATATATAAGTGCACAAAACCACAACTGGGATTTAGAAAAAGATCTTGATTTTGAAGTGATAAAAAATCTTGATGGTGCTGTAGAAGGCTTAACTCAAGGTAGAGGCGATTACTTTTTATGGGAAAAATTCACGACTAAACCTTTAGTAGATAATGGTATTTTTAGACGAATTGATAATTGTCCGTCTCCATGGCCTTGTTTTGTAATTGCAGTTCGCGAAGATTTTATAAAAAATAATGAAGCCGAATTAAAAACAATTCTTGATATAATTAATAACACGACTAGAGAGTTTAAAGATATCCCAAGTATAGATAAAACTATAGCTAACCGTTATGAGCAACAATTAGACGATGTTCAAGAATGGTTAGGCATTACAGAGTGGTCTCAGGAATTAATAGATAAAGAGACACTGAATAATGTGCAAAAGGAATTATTTGCATTAAATATTATTCCTGAAATAGTGAATTACGAAACCTTAACACACAAATTATAATCACTTATAAAGCAATAAAAAGCCCGTTTAGACAAATGTTTAAATGGGCTTTTTTATTTATTAAAAATCTTGGTATACGTAGGTTATTTAAGGTTTTGGCTCCTCTGCTTCTACTTGTTCCGGTTGTTCTGGCTGTTTAAATAAATCGATAAACGCCTGCCCCATATTATCAATAACATAACTAGCAATTAAACTTTGGTAACCATAATCTTCAACAGCAATATCTGCAGCTTTGCCATGTAAGTACACGCCAAAAATTGATGCTACTACAGGATGATAACCTTGAGAAATTAAACCTGTAATAATACCCGTTAACACATCTCCGCTTCCGGCTGTAGCCAATCCTGGATTTCCGGTGGTATTAACATAAAGTGTATCATCAAAAACAGTAATGCTATTAGCACCTTTAACCACTATGATAACTTTATATTTATTAGAAAAGGCTTTAACTTTTTCTAACTTATCAAAATCGTTTTCCCAACGACCTATTAAACGTTCTAATTCTTTTGGGTGCGGAGTTAAAACGGTTTCTTCTGGTAATTGTTTTAGTAAGCTTTTCTTTTTAGCTAGTAAATTAATACCATCAGCATCTATAACAAGTGGCGTTTTATTGGTTTTCAAAAAGGCTTCAAAAGCTTTCTGAGACTTAGTATCTGTTCCCAAACCAACCCCAATACCTATTACGGTTGGTTCTATATCAAATGCTATATTTGTAATTTTTTCATCATCAGCATCTGTAATTACCATAACTTCTGGCAAAGCAGTCTGTAAAACGTTATAACCACATTTTGGAATATAAGCAGTCACTAAACCTGATCCTGCCGAAAGTGCCGAACGACTCGCTAAAGAAACAGCACCTATTTTACCATAGCTACCTCCAATAATTAAAGCATGCCCAAATTGCCCTTTATGAGAAAATTTTTCGCGAGGTATATAGTTAGGTAATACTTCATTCTTACCAATTAATTGCACTTCTGTTTGTGTAGTCGATAAAAATTCAGGATCTAAACCAATATCCAAAACTTCCCATTGTACTGTATATTTAGCCGTTTCTGGCAGAAAGAAAACAAGTTTAGGTGAAGCAAAACTAAGCGTATAGCCTGCATGCACCACAGCATCCTCATCTGTAACAGCTTTATCTGTGTATAATCCTGAAGGAATATCCACAGCCAGAGTAAACGCTTTAGAGGCTCTAAAATGAAGAAATAAATTCTTAACCCATTCATCTACAGGCCTATTTAAACCAATTCCAAAAACACAATCTACAATAATATCTTGTGGTTCTATTGCTGGAAAATCTTCTTTACATTTTAAAAGTGTTGGCCACTTTTTTGTTACATTTTTAATACGATCGTAATTAATTAAAAAATCTTTAGATCGTTTATCACTGCAGTTTACCACAAAAGTATTTACGTTGTAACCGGCTAAAATTAAATGTCTGGCCAAAACCAAACCGTCGCCACCGTTATTACCTATACCACAAAAAACATGTATTGGTACTTGGGCGCCTTGCATACGTAAATCGATCCAATTAAAAATCTGACTTCCTGCACGCTCCATTAAATCGGTTGATGAAATTTGTTGCTTTTCGGCTGTAAGTTTATCGCCTTCGTAAATTTGCTCTTTTGAAAATATTTTCATTAATAGTATTATTATTGATTTTTCAATCCTTCTTAAACTTTGTCGATTTTTTTCTATGAAAATCGCTACTATATAAGAATTCTATAAAAAATTTGTTTTAGTTTTTTTATAAGGCTAAAAGTAATACTTTTGAAACATATTATATAACTATAATGATTCATTTCAACCAAAATATAAATGCTACAACTTCTTTTTCTACAAAAGGAACAGCTACTATTTTGGCTACAACTACAAACATTACAACCCTTTGGGGTTGCTAATTATATATTCTTCAGGCAATATATGCGATTTTATAAATCGCATAATCAAAAATATTTTTTTTAATTTTTCAATTCATTAAAACATGAAAGTTTTAAAATTTGGAGGAACTTCTGTAGGTTCTTCAGAAAACATAAATAGAGTTATTAGTATTTTAGAAAATCATGGCAAAACAGATGCTGTTGTTTGTGTTGTATCTGCCGTTGGTGGTATTACAGATAAATTACTTTTAACAGGTAAGCAAGCTCAAAACAAAGACATTAACTATAAAGACACGCTAAACTTAATTAAGGATATTCATTTTAGTATTATAAATGAATTAAACTTGGGTACCGGTGAAAACATCACGAAAGTGGTTGATAATGAATTTCAAGAATTAGAAGATTTACTAAACGGCATCTATTTAATAAATGAATTGTCGCCAAAAACATCGGATAAACTTGTAAGTTTTGGTGAAAAACTATCTTCTTTTATTATTGCTGAAACTATGAAAAATCGTGGTTTATCAGCCGATAGAAAAAATTCTCAGGAGCTAGTTGTTACTAACTCTAACTTTACAAAAGCAGAAGTTGATTTTAAAATCACAAATGCTAATATTCAAGATTACTTTAAAACGGCAGTTCAAAATATCACTATTTTACCTGGTTTTGTTTCAAAATCTAAATTAGGAGAACAAACAACACTTGGACGTGGCGGATCGGATTTTACGGCCGCTATTGTTGCTGCCGCACTAAAAGTAGATCAATTAGAAATCTGGACAGATGTTAGCGGTATGTACACCACTAATCCAAAAATGGTAAAACAGGCCTACCCGATCTCTAAGATTTCGTATCAAGAAGCGATGGAATTATCGCATTTTGGAGCTAAAGTATTATATCCACCAACGGTACAACCTGTGTTAAGTTTAGGGATTCCTATTCATATTAAAAACACCATGGAACCAGAAGCTGTTGGTACAGTCATTTCTAATGAAATTGTTGAAGAGTCTACTCCTGTAAAAGGAATTAGCAACATAAGCAATATTGCCTTATTGACATTGCAAGGTAGCGGTATGGTAGGTATTCCTGGGTTTTCTAAACGTTTATTTGAAACGCTTTCTCAAGAAAAAATTAATGTCATCATGACCACTCAAGCCTCATCAGAGCATTCTATTTGTTTAGGTATAGACGAAAAAGAAGCAGATAGCGCTAAAACAGCAATTGATGCTGCTTTTGAAAACGAAATTGCATTAGAAAAAATAGACCCAATTTTTGTTGAAACCGGTCTTTCTATTATTGCGCTTGTTGGTGATAAAATGAAAAACCACCAAGGTATAAGCGGAAAAATGTTTAGTACTTTAGGGAAAAACAACATTAATATTCGTGCTATTGCTCAAGGGGCTTCAGAGAAAAACATATCGGCTGTTATAGCAGAAAGCGATGTTAAGAAAGCTCTAAACACATTACATGAGCAGTTTTTTGAATCTAAAACTAAACAATTAAATGTATTTATTACTGGTGTTGGGAATGTTGGTGAGCGTTTAGTTGAACAAATAAAACAACAAAAGAAATACTTAAAAGAAAACCTTAAAATTAATCTTCGTGTTGCTGGATTATCAAATTCTCGAAAGATGATTTTTAATGAAGAAGGTATCAATTTAAAAAACTGGAAAGATCAACTAGAAGATGGCGAACAAGCTACTCTGCAAGGTTTCTTTGAAAACACTAAAGCATTAAATTTACGTAATAGCATATTTGTTGATGTTACAGCAAATGCAGATGTTGCAAACCTTTATGCTAATTATTTACGCCAAAGTATTGGTGTAGTAGCGTGTAACAAAATTGCATGTTCTAGTGATTTTAAAAACTACAAATTACTTAAAGAATTATCTTTAAAATACAATGCGCCTTATTTATTTGAAACTAATGTTGGTGCAGGTTTACCAATTATTGACACCTTAAATAATTTAATTGCTTCTGGAGATAAAGTAAATTCAATTCAGGCTGTATTATCAGGAAGTTTAAACTTTGTGTTTAACAACTTTACCGATCAAACTAAGTTTTACGATGTTGTAAAGCAAGCTGGTGCTGAAGGTTATACTGAACCAGATCCTAGAATTGATTTGAGTGGTGTAGATGTTGCTAGAAAAATTTTAATCCTTGCTAGAGAAAGTGGTGTTGAAATGAATTTAGAAGATATTGAAAACACATCTTTCTTATCGGAAGCTGGATTGAAAAGTGACTCTGTAGATGATTTTTATCAAACTTTAATCGCAGACGAAGCACATTACCAAAAGTTATATGCTTCCGCAAAAGCGAACAATTGCCAATTAAAATATGTAGCGCAATTTAACGATGGTAAAGCAAGTGTTGGTTTACAAGAAATTCCTGAAGGACACCCATTTTATAATTTAGAAGGTAGCGACAATATTGTTATGTTTTATACACAACGTTACCCAAAACAACCTATGATTATTAAAGGTGCTGGAGCTGGTGCAGATGTTACTGCTTCTGGTTTATTTGCAGATATAATTAGAATAGGAAACGATTAAATAAGCAAATAATTGCTTGATGAGATTTCCACCTTCGTGGAAATAACAAAAGAACTTTTGGAATGAACGAAATAAAAATATTTTCACCGGCAACCGTTGCCAACGTATCTTGCGGATTCGATGTTTTAGGATTCTGTTTAGATAGTGTTGGCGACGATATGGTGATTAGAAAAACCGATAAAAAAGGAGTTTTTATCACTAAAATTGTTGGTTTCGATTTGCCTTATGAAACTGAGTTAAACGTTGCTGGCGTTTCGGCTTTAGCCATGTACAATGCGATTGATGTCGATTTTGGTTTTGAAATTGAAATCTACAAAAATATAAAACCTGGTAGTGGTATTGGAAGCAGTGCTGCAAGTGCCGTTGGTAGTGTTTTTGGAATGAACGAACTCTTAGGACGTCCGTTTAATAAAACAGAACTAACAGCTTTTGCTATTAAAGGTGAAGCTATTGCAAGCAAATGCGAACATGCTGATAACCTCGCTCCTGCTCTTTTTGGTGGTTTTACTTTAGTGAAGAGTATTAATCCTGTTCAAATATTAGAAATTCCGTCACCCAGCGATTTGTACGCAACCATTATACATCCTCAGATAGAAATTAAAACATCAGAGTCTCGTGCCGTACTTCCAAAAGAAGTAGCACTTAGCGATGCTATAACCCAATGGGCCAATGTGGGTAGCTTAGTACATGCCTTGCATACTAATGATTACAATTTACTTAAAGATTCGTTACATGATGTTATCGTAGAACCACACAGAAGCAAGTTAATACCGCATTATAATGATGTAAAACAGGCATCATTACAAGCAGGCGCATTAGGTTGTGGAATATCAGGTTCTGGACCATCAATATTTTCATTGAGCAAAGGTTTGGAAACAGCAAACAACATAAAGGAAGCCATTAATAATGTTTATGCAAAAACAGGAATTGAATTTGATATTCACGTTTCTAAAATTAACACAGAAGGCGTTAAAATAGTATAAGTTTGATTTAGTTCCTCTTTTCGACACAAATTAAAATCACACTTAAGAAATATAAATTAATAATAAATAGTTTCCTGCTTAGGCAGGTTTTCATAAATTATGAATTACTACTCATTAAATAAAGAAGCAGAAAACACATCGTTTAAAGATGCGGTTATAAAAGGATTAGCGCCAGATAAAGGTTTGTACTTCCCTGAAAGTATTACACCTTTACCAAAGTCATTTTTCGATAATATTGATAATTTATCGCATACTGAGATTGCTTTTGAAGCTATTAAACAATTTGTTTCACCAGAAATACCTGAAAATGTTTTAAAAACTATAGTTGAAGAAACTTTGTCTTTCGATTTCCCTGTGGTTAAGCTTAATGATAATATATCTACTTTAGAGTTATTTCATGGGCCAACTATGGCTTTTAAAGATGTTGGTGCTCGATTTATGGCGCGTTGCTTAGGCTATTTCAACAAAGACAACACCAATGAGGTTACCGTTTTAGTCGCTACATCGGGAGATACTGGTGGTGCTGTTGCTAATGGTTTTTTAGGAGTTAAAGGTGTAAATGTTGTGATACTTTACCCTAGCGGAAAAGTGAGTGATATTCAAGAAATGCAACTAACCACTTTAGGGCAAAATATAAAAGCCTTAGAAGTAGATGGCACTTTTGATGATTGCCAAGCTATGGTAAAAACAGCTTTCTTAGACGAAACCTTAACAAGCAAAATGCAACTAACATCGGCCAACTCGATTAACGTGGCACGTTGGTTACCACAACTTTTCTATTTTATGTTTGCTTACAAGCAACTACATAATACACACGAAAACATTGTGTTTTCTGTGCCAAGTGGAAATTTTGGTAATGTTTGTGCCGGAATGATGGCACAACAATTAGGCTTGCCTATTAAGCATTTTATTGCTTCTAATAACGAAAACAATGTGGTTACACGTTATTTAGATTCTGAAAAGTACGAGCCAAAACCATCAGTACAAACTATTAGTAATGCTATGGATGTTGGTGCACCAAGTAATTTTATTCGTATACAGGAAATTTATAAAAATAACTTTAGTGCTTTAAAAGAAAACATCTCTTCTTATAGTTTTTCAGATGATGAAACTCGAGAAGCGATGTTAGAAATTTTCAATAAATACAATTATGTTGCAGATCCGCATGGAGCTGTAGGATATTTAGGTTCTAAAAACTACTTAAAAGATACCCCTAACGCACATTGCGTATTTTTAGAAACTGCTCACCCAACAAAATTCTTAGATGTTGTAGAAAAAGTTATAAAAGAAAAACAACCACTTCCTGAGCAAATACAATCGGTTATGGGACGCGAAAAAGTTGCTGTTTCTATTGCAACTTATAATGATTTAAAAGACTTCTTATTGAGCTAAAACTTTAAAGAAATAAACGTGAAAAACGGTTTTACAAACTTAAACACTTTCGAGTGTTTGATTGTAAAACCGTTTTTTTTTTATAACTAAAGGCCTGCTATTAAATAGATATGTATCAGATTAGGCCATTAAAACCTTATCGTACTTTTTCAAAATTGAAAAAACGTCTTCTTTGCTAAAAGGCTTAGATAATATATCATCGAAACCTAAAGTATCCAATTTATCAATAATTTCGGTACTTGGTATGTTTGCTGTAAAGGCAATAACAACTACATCTGGTCTATATTTTTTAATATGACCAATAGCTTTAAAACCATTCATTTTAGGCATCTCTAAATCTAAAAGCACAAGATCGATATCTTTATGCAATTTTATTTTTTCAACAGCCTCTAGTCCATTTGTTCCTTTATATATTTTCGGAACATGCTTTTCTAATAGTTTTTTAGCATACATCATGCTCACCATATTATCTTCTACTAATAATATAGTTGAATTCAATGAAAAATCATCATTGAATGTGTCTTTGTTTGTCACTTTCTTGGGAGTTAATTCAACGCGTTCCAAAGTTAAAGGAAATTGAAATCGCGTACCTTTATTTATTCTACTTTCTATTTTTATCTCAGAATTCATAGCTAATATAATCGATTGAGAAATAGCTAAACCTAAACCTGTTCCTCCGTATACCGGATTTTTCTCGTTCTTAATTTGATGAAAACTTTCAAATACTTTCTTTAAATTTCTTGGTGCAATACCAATACCTGTATCTTCCACCTTAAAATGTATGGATACCTGTTCTTGATTCAATTCAACAACTTCAGCTGAAAATGTGATTTTTCCTTGTTCTGTAAATTTAATAGCATTCGATATCAAATTATGTATAACTTGAGCGAAACGTTTTCCATCTACGTTAACTACAACATCTTTTAATTTTTCATCTATATAAGTATGAAGCTTTAAATTCTTCTCTTCTGCCTTATTAATAAAAGCAATAGTAATTTTATTCAAAAAATCGTAAAGCTCTTTTGGTTCCTTAGACAACTCAAAACGCCCCGATTCAATTTTATGAATATCTAACATATCATTAACCAATAACAGCATATTATCATTACAATAATCTAAAATCTCAAAGTACTTTTTTGTCGTAACATCATTGTTATCATTACCTAAAATTAGCTGGGTAACCCCATTTATACTATTAATTTGGGTACGTAATTCGTGTCCCAGGTTAGACAACACTCGCGTTCTTCTATCTTTCTCATTCTCAGCCTCTTCTTTATCACTAAATATTTTTTTAATGAAAGATTTACTTTGGCCAAGCGCTTGCAGCGAGAAAATCATAATCAAAATAAAAGCCACTGATGAGTTTAAAACAAATTTATAATGTACTTCACTTCTAGTTAAATGATCATAATAATTAGAATATAAAGGAGATACCACCACAGAGATAATCATTAATGATATAATTAGCGCATATAAAATATTGGTATGCTTTTGGAAATACTTTTCATGCCTAATAACATATGGTAAGCAAAAAAGCATAACTAATTGAAACCAGTAATAACCAGACATTAAACCTTCTAAATAAGATAAACCCACCAATGCGCCTCCTAAAGTAATATATACTATATAAGGACCTGCTATATAATTACGACGTATTACAAAAACATAAACACTAATAAAAAAACTAATTAGTGGTAACACAATCAATAAAGCAGAGGCCGCTAACCCTTGATAATAGTTTAAAAAAGTATAGGCGGCAGTAAAGAATGTAGTAGATAAATAAATACGGATAGCGTGCTTAAAAAAAGTTTTACGCTTTAAATCTTTAAAATTAAGAGTCCTTATTGTTGGTTCCATTTGGAAATTGCTACAGACAAAAGAAACGATTTTATCGATTAAATGCAAGTTTGGTAAAATATTTTTTCAAAAAAACTAGTCAATAATGCTTTTAATCTATAATCTATTCCTTTCTTTTTGAAATAATTATCAATACAGTCTCTATTATATGTTTTTAATATCTCATCATAATAGATTAAAACTAAATCTATATTTTTTCAATACATTTGTTTTCTGAAACGATTCACTAATTTTTATAAAATCATAAAAACACAACCTTAATGAAAAACACAGCCTTAACCCAAACTCACGAAGCTCTAGGAGCTAAAATGGTACCTTTTGCAGGATATAATATGCCTGTTCAATATGAAGGTGTAAATGCTGAACATGAAACGGTAAGAACCAGCGTTGGTGTTTTTGATGTATCTCACATGGGTGAATTTTTAATTGAAGGTCAACATGCGCTAAGCTTAATTCAAAAAGTATCGAGTAATGATGCTTCTAAATTAACTATAGGAAAAGCACAATATAGCTGTTTACCAAATGATGTTGGTGGTATTGTAGACGATTTAATTATTTATAAAATAAAAGAAGAAACTTACCTTTTAGTTGTTAATGCAAGTAATATTGAAAAAGATTGGAATTGGATTCAATCTAAAAACGATGTTGGGGCAGAAATGAAAAATTTAAGTGAAGATTATTCATTATTAGCCATTCAAGGGCCAAAAGCTATTGAAGCTATGCAATCTATAACAAGTCACGATTTGGCTGCCATTAAATTTTACAACTTTGTAGTTGGAGATTTTGCAGGTATTGAAAACGTGATTATATCGGCTACTGGTTATACAGGTAGTGGCGGATTTGAAATTTATTGTAAAAACACCGAAGTAAAACAAGTTTGGGATAAGGTTTTTAAAGCTGGTGCAGATTATGGCATTAAGCCTATTGGTTTAGCAGCACGTGATACCTTACGTTTAGAAATGGGGTATTGCCTTTACGGAAATGATATTGATGACACCACCTCTCCTATTGAGGCTGGCTTAGGTTGGATTACAAAATTCAACAAAGACTTTACAAACTCAGAGGCTTTAAAAGCAGAAAAAGAACACGGATCGGAAAGAAAATTAATTGCTTTCGAATTAGATGAGCGTGGCATTCCTCGTCATGATTATGATATAGTTGATGGTAATGGTAACAAAATTGGAGTGGTAACTTCTGGAACCATGTCTCCTAGTTTGGGTAAAGGTATTGGCTTAGGTTATGTGCCAACGGTTTTTGCCGATGTAAACAGTAAAATAAATATTCAAATTAGAAAAAAAGCGGTACCTGCAACAGTAGTTAAATTACCGTTTTACAAATAGTCTATGCTAGATATTCAAGCTATTTTAGAAAGCATTCAAAAAAACGCTACAGAAGCACCCGATAAAGGTGCTGTGGCAACATATATTCCGGAGTTAGCCCATATTAGTAAGGATAACTTCGGAATTCATTTACGCACTTCCGATGGTAAAAGTTATGGTGCAGGCGATTTTAATAAACCCTTTTCCATACAGAGTATTTCTAAAGTTTTAGCACTATCTAAAGCCATGTCGTTAATTGGTGAAAATATTTGGAAACGTATGGATGTCGAGCCTTCTGGCCACCCTTTTAATCAATTGGCTTTATTGGAAATTGAAAATGGTATTCCCAGAAATCCATTTATCAATTCTGGAGCTATTGTAATAGCAGATATTCTACTTTCAAATTTAGAAAACCCAAAAGAAGATTTTTTAAATTACGTACGCGATTTAACTAACGATCAAACTATAGAGTATAACCAAGCAGTTGCAGATTCTGAAAAACGAACAGGTTTTAAAAATTATGCTGCCGCCAATCTTCTAAAATCATTTAAAAATTTAGACAATCCGGTAAACGATGTTTTAGATTTTTATTTTCAACAATGTTCTTTAGAAATGACGTGTAGCCAACTAACAAAAACATTTTCGTTTTTGGCAAATAAAGGCACCTGTATGTTAGATAAAGTACGCCTTACCGAAACTCAAGCAAAGCGTATAAATGCCATAATGCTTACTTGTGGATTTTACGATGAGGCTGGAGAGTTCGCTTTTGAGGTGGGCTTACCAGGTAAATCTGGTGTTGGTGGTGGTATTGTAGCACTTTTGCCAGATAATTTTACTATTGCAACATGGTCTCCAGGACTCAATAAAAAAGGAAATTCTAAACTTGGCATGTTGGCTTTAGAGGCTTTTACGACTAAAACAAAGTTATCCATTTTCTAAGTTACTATTAACTTAGAAATGGCTTAAGAAGTTTGATGTATGATAAAGCGAGAAAGTAAACATAGAATTCTAATTTTAGGAGCAAGTGGCTTTTTAGGAAGCGCCATTTATAAAGAGCTTTTTCCCTATTTCAGAACCTCGGGCACTTATAATACTTCAAACAAAACCTTAGAAAAAAATCGTCAGTTTTTTCATTATAATTATGAAGAAGATGATATCTACGAAATTCTAGATATTGTAAAACCAACTATCATAATTTCAGCACTTCGTGGCGATTTTTCTAAACAAGTTATGCTTCATCGGCACTTGGCCGAGTATTTACTATTAGAAAACACCAAACTCATCTTTTTATCTT
This sequence comes from Algibacter lectus, assembly GCF_900112395.1. Taxonomy (GTDB): domain Bacteria; phylum Bacteroidota; class Bacteroidia; order Flavobacteriales; family Flavobacteriaceae; genus Algibacter; species Algibacter lectus. Next base: position 66,982 of record NZ_FOLN01000002.1, on the reverse strand, counting down.
CAGCAAACGTATTTGATGCCTACAGCAAATACCCAAGTTACGAACAAGATAAAACGCTTAGTAATAGTATATATGGACACTTCAAAATTAAAATTGAAAACATGCTATTGCGCCTACCAAAAGAGAAAGTGGCTATTGTAAGGTTACCTATGGTTTTTGGTCCACATGCCCCAAGGTTAACAGAAATACTTCAACTTATAGATTTAAATGAACCTATTGAAGTTTTTCCTAATTTAGTAATGAATATCACTTCTGATAACAAATTGACACAGCAAATTCATTACATCATCAACCGGAATAAATCGGGTGTTTTCCACCTAGGAAGTAATGATTTAGTACATCACGACGATTTTATAAAAGAAATTATAGAAACCCTTCATCTAGAACATAAAGCCAAATACAAACAAGTTTTTACAACCAATGATGAGCGTTATTTAGCTGTTTTACCAAAATTCAACAAGCTACCAAAACACTTACAATTGGTGAGTCAGGATATTTTATCAGAATTAAAAAAATGAGCATATTATCCGTAAATAAATCACTAATTTAGTCTCTTCAAAAACATATAAATAATGATGAAACTTTCCGAAGACGATATAGAAAAAAGATTGCTTCAATACCCAGATTGGGAGTATTATGAAAATGCAATTCACGCCGAATTTGAATTCGATAATTTTAAAGATTGCTTTAGCGCCATGAGCCGTATAGCCTTTGAATGCGAAGCTTTAAACCATCATCCAGATTGGAGTAATGTTTACAACGTGCTCAATATTTCTATCTCTACACACGATGCAGATGGTGTAACAGCCAAAGATTTTAAACTGGCCAAAGCTATAGATAGCATTGTAGTACCTGAAGATGAGGAATAATTTGTATTTCTGCTGAAGGTTTTTAACTTTGTGCGATTAAAATAATAGACGTGTTTTCGCTTTCGCGGAAATATAACAATAATAGTGAAGTTGGTACATCTAAAATATCCAGATGCATTAAGATCACATCAACTAAAAGAATGTAATTATGGGAAGAGCTTTTGAATTTAGAAAAGCAAGAAAAATGAAACGTTGGTCTGCTATGAGCAAAGCCTTTACACGTATTGGTAAAGATATTGTTATGGCGGTTAAAGAAGGAGGACCCGATCCTGCAAGTAACTCGCGTTTACGTGCTGTAATACAAAATGCTAAGGCTGTAAATATGCCTAAGGATAATGTAGAACGTGCCATTAAAAAAGCAAGTGAAAAAGGCCAAGGCGATTATAAAGAAGTTCTTTTTGAAGGCTATGCACCACATGGTATTGCTGTTTTAGTAGAAACTGCAACAGATAACAACACCAGAACAGTTGCTAATGTACGTAGCTATTTTAACAAATGTGATGGTAGTTTAGGTACTTCTGGTTCTGTAGTTTTTATGTTCGACCATACTTGTAATTTTAGAATTGATGCGGAAGGATTAGACCCTGAAGAATTAGAACTTGAATTTATCGATTTTGGCGCAGAAGAAGTATTTGCCGATGATGATGGTATTTTAATTTACGCACCTTTTGAAAGTTTTGGAGCCATTCAAGCTGAATTAGAATCTCGAGAAATTGAAATTTTATCTTCTGGATTTGAACGTATTCCACAAGTTACAAAACCACTATCTGCAGATGAAGCTGCCGATGTAGAAAAACTTTTAGAAAAACTTGAAGAAGATGATGATGTACAAAACGTATATCATACCATGGAAGAAAGTGCTGAGTAATATTCAACTTAATATATTAAAGAGAACTTAACGGTTCTCTTTTTTTTGCTTTTTATATGAAAACAATAAACTGGGGAATTATAGGTTGCGGGAATGTAACCGAAGTTAAAAGCGGACCTGCTTACAAACTTACAAGTGGTTTTAATATTGAAGCCGTGATGCGTCGTGATCGAGAAAAACTTGAAGATTATGCTAAGCGTCACAACATCAATAAAACATATACAGATGCAGATGCACTTATTAATGATAGTAGCATTGACGCCGTTTATATAGCAACGCCACCTGATAGCCATAAACTTTATGCTTTAAAGGTTGCTACCGCTGGAAAACCATGTTGTATTGAAAAGCCACTAAGCCCAAGTTATGCTGATAGTTTAGAAATATGTAATGCTTTTATGGAAAAAAACATTCCACTATTTGTAGCCTATTATCGCAGATCTTTACCGCGGTTTTTAAAAGTTAAAGAATGGTTAGACAATAACTTTATTGGAGATGTTAGGCATATATCGGCACATTTAAGCAAACCTGCAAACCAAACCGATTTATTGAAAAAAGATAATTGGCGAACAGATTCCAAAATTGCACCCGCAGGTTATTTTGATGATTTAGCGAGCCATGGATTAGATTTATTCGCCTTCTTTCTTGGTGATATTGAAAATGCCAAAGGCTTTAGTTTAAACCAACAAAATTTATATTCTGCCAAAGATGCCGTTACCGCATCTTGGTTACACAAAAACGGTATTACAGGCTCTGGAACCTGGAATTTTGGATGTAGTGATCATGTAGATCATGTTACTATTTATGGTAGTAAAGGCACCATTGAATTCTCTGTATTTCATGAAAACCCCATTATACTAAAAAGCGAATCTAAAACCCAATCGTTGATTATTGAAAACCCAAAACATATACAAACACCACATGTGGAAAACATGAAAACGGTTTTGTTCAATGAATTGACTGCACACCCTTCTACAGGAAAAACAGCATTGCATACCAGTTGGGTAATGGATAAAATTTTAGATAAGCTCTAAATACTACTTTACTATTTGTTTTTTACGTAAATCAACTTAAATCGTCCGTTAGTTTGATCACGTTGCTCCATTTCAAATTGTGGTAGAGATTTAAACAGTGGTGTTAACTTCTGGAAACCAAAGTTTCGAGAATCGAAGTTAGGTTGCTTTTTAAGAATTAGAGAGCCTACATCTCCTAAAAATGCCCAACCATCATCGTCTGCTGCATCGTCTACAGAGTTCTTTAACAACTTAATAATTTTTGGTGTTATGTTGTATAAGTTTTCCTTTTTAGGCTTCGCTCCTTTCTTGTCCTTATTGGTGTCTTCATCTTCATCGCTATCCTTTGCAAGGATCTCTAGATAGATAAATTTATCGCAAGCCACAATAAAAGGGTTCGGTGTCTTCTTTTCACCCATGCCATAAACCACCATAGCGGCTTCTCGCAATCGGGTTGCCAATTTTGTAAAATCGCTATCTGATGATACTAAACAAAAACCGTTTACCTTTTCAGAATATAGAATATCCATAGCATCAATAATCATTGCTGAATCTGTAGCATTCTTCCCTGTTGTATAGCCGTATTGTTGTATTGGCGTTATGGCATTTTCCAAAAGTACATTTTTCCATTTGGAAAGATGCGGTTTGGTCCAATCACCATAAATTCGCTTAATTGTTGGTGTGCCATATTTGGCTATTTCTTCCATCATTTCAGAAATATATCTAGATGGTATGTTGTCGCCATCGATTAGAACGGCAATTTTTGTGTCTTTTATCATAATTATTAAAGATAAAAAAATATAATAGATTCTATATTTTCTTTTTATTATTTTTTGTTGAATTTTTCCTAAAAAACAACTGGCCATTATTTTGGCATATTGTTACCAGATAAATTGTGTTAGAGATTGTAGCATTGTTGGAGCTCTTTTGTGTTGTTGCACCTATTTCAACACAAAAAAGCGACTTCGGAAAGCCCGCCCATTGGGGAACGCCATTACAGACAACATGCTAAAATTAGGAATAAAAAAAAGCTATATTCTTTGAGAGACATAGCTTTTGGAGTTTTAGTTGAAAATTCTGTTTCTTTTTAGGGACAAACAATTGTTTACTTTATGTTTCAGGATTCGCAACTAAACTATTAATTTCAAATATTATGCCATTTTTAATGACTTATGAATATTTGGATACTTTTCCTTTTACATCTTTAAAAAATGCTCTAAGCTCTTCGAAATCTGCTTCGGCATTGTCGGTTGGATAAAATGGTTCTGAAATTTTGTTTTGCTTATTTTCAAAATCTAGCGTAAACATAATTATCGGAACGTTAGCTTGTTTAGCGATATAGTAAAAACCAGTTCGCCATTGATCTACTTTTTTTCTTGTACCTTCGGGTGCTAACGTCATTCTAAACTCTTCTTTTTCTTTAAAAAGTTTGGCTATAGCATCTACCTTATTCTCGTTATTTTGACGGTTAATTGGGGCACCTCCTAAGGCTCTAAAAAACCAAGCTACTGGAAATACGAACAGTTCCTTTTTTCCAACAAAATTGGTTTTAACTTGAATTACAGCGCGCAATAAAACGCCAATGTAAAAGTCGTGCCAACTGGTGTGTGGTGCGGCAATAATGACCGCTTTTTTAACCGTATCTTTTGAGAAATTTGTGTTACCAACAATTTGCCAGCCTAAGACCTTGAAATAGATAACTTTGGCTAGCCATTGCATATTATATTTTTTTATAAATTCCTTTTAATTTTTCTGGCGTTATAGTTTCTTTCCAGTTTTTACCTATAGCATTTTCCCAAAGTGGCTCTAAACTTAATGCCACACGAATCATGGTGTCAAATTGCTCATCGGTTAATTTAGCACAAATACCTGTTGGCAATTCTATGTTGTGTTTTGCTTTCATTTGTTTAAAAATGGCAACACCTTCTGGATAAAACTCTTCTAAATGATCGAAAACTAAACAGTTACCAATACCATGTTTTACACCTAGTAAAAACGATAAACCATAGCTCATAGCATGTGCAACGCCTACCTGAGAATAAGCAATACTCATACCTCCATGCCAACTAGCCATCATTAATTTATCTTGAGATTCTTCTTCAGATAAATCTCCATCTAAGAATATTTCTTTACATAAATCGAAAGATTTTTCTCCGTAAGTTTTACTAAACTCATTTAAGTACGTACCATTTAAGGACTCTACGCAATGTACATAACAATCCATACCTGTGTAAAACCACTGGTCTTTTGGCACATCTTTGGCTAGTTCTGGATCTAAAAGTACTTGATCGAAGGGGGTGAAATCACTATTAATTCCTAATTTAAGTTTTGGGCCTGTAAGTATAGTTGTTCTGGATACCTCTGCTCCTGTTCCTGAAATTGTAGGAATACCAACGTGATAAATGGCTGCGTTTTTTACTAAATCCCAACCTTGATAATCGTGAGCCTCGCCTTCGTTTGTTATTAAAAGCGCTACGGCTTTCGATAAATCTAATAAGCTACCACCACCAATACCTATAATACCAGATGGGCGCTCTTTAGATTTTAATATTATATCTTCAACAAGCTCGTCGACTTGTGTGGTTTTAGGCTCTTCTTTAGATGAAACAAATATAATTCTGTCATCATAAGAAAGGTTTATTCTAGATGTTAACCAAGCGTTGTTTTTAAAAACGTCGTCTATTAAGAAAATAAAAGGCGCATGGATACTAGATCGTTTTGGGGCTAAAACGTCGTTTATTTGATTGAAACTACCTCTGCCAAATATAACTCTAGGCACCATTGGAAAGTTTTTGTAACTCATTTGTTAGGTTTTCTTTTACGAAATGTAAAAATACTATTAATTTAAATTTTACTGGTTTAAAAACTGCTGAAATTTCTTAGAAAAAAGTCCAACGTGGTATCCATCAACTAAGGCATGGTTTACATGCACGGACACATTCATAATTAATTCATCATTTATAAGAGTTGCTTTCCCAAAAGATAATTTTGGAATGCTATCTACAAGCCCAGAATTAGGTTCTTTGTGTGCTATAAAATTGACCCAAGGTAATGCGGAACAATGAATACAGTCCTGGCCATTAATTGGCGGGAACAATTCTGTTGTACTTTTTATACGGTTTTTCTCTGCGTCTAAGTTTATAGAAAATGTCTCTAAATTCTCATTATAAGTCACAAATGAAAAACCAAAGGTATTATCATCTCTTAAAATTGTTGGGGATGTATGTATCACATCATAAGCAACTACCTCCCCGTTTTCAATTCTATATTTAAAGTTTTCTATCGCGTTAATGGCACGCATACAATCGTGCAAATACCGAGTAAAAAAGCTTGTTTTTGTTTCCTTAGAAACTTGATATGCCTTGGTGACATTGAATGGTATAGTTACAGCGAACGAAGGATCGGCTAAGCCCGAAAAATGTTCGAAATGCTGTTTTCTATTCCAAGTATTGATATCGATTACTTTCAAATTAATTAATAAGTTTTAAAAGTTCGGTTAATGTATTTATAGTTTTGTAATCTTTACCGTTGGTTTCCTTTTCCGTAACTTGCTCGTGTGCCCAAGTGGTATGAAAAGGTACGTGTATAGCTTGAGCTTTTAAATTCACTAAGGGTAAAACATCCGATTTTAAGGAATTTCCTATCATTAAAAATTCTGAAGGCTTCACTTCTAAACGGTTTAGCATTTGAGAATAATTATCTTCTTGCTTATCACTTAAAACTTCAATGTGATGAAAATAATGGGTTAAACCCGATTTCTCTAATTTGCGTTCCTGATCTAGTAAATCGCCTTTAGTTGCTAGAATAAGTCTATATTTTTTTGATAGATTTTCTAAAACTTCCTCTACGCCATCTAAAAGTTCCACAGGCTTATTAAGCATATTTTTTCCGATGTTTAAAATAGCTTCTATGGTTTTATTAGAAACGGTATAGTTCGATAGTTCCAACGCTACTTCTACCATCGATAACGTAAACGCTTTTATACCGTAACCGTATAAGGGTAAATTGCTTATTTCTTTTTTGAAAAGTTCTTGATCAATTTTATTAGGCGTTTCATATTTTGATAATAACCTACCAATTTCATCTTCGGCTTCTCGAAAATAAGTTTCGTTTACCCAAAGTGTATCATCGGCATCAAAACCAATTACTTTTATGTTATCGTAATTTATTTCCATAACTTCTTTGCACGTTCTAAATCTTCTGGTGTATCTATTTCTACACCTTGTACATCAGTTTCTACCATTTTAATACGTTTACCGTATTCTAAATAACGAATACATTCTATTTTTTCCGAAGCTTCTAAAGATAGCATTGGTAAATTATAGAAATCCATAATAGCCTGCTTTCTAAATGCGTAAACACCTTTATGTTTAAAATATCGAACACCAACATCTTTATCACGTGGATAAGGAATTGGGCTTCTTGAAAAGTAAAGTGCAAAATCTGCCTGATCGACAATTACTTTTACTGTATTTGGGTTTTTAATTTCTTCTTCGTCGGTAATATGTACCATTAATGATGCCAAATCAACTTCTTTATTAGGGTCTTGTTTAAATACCTCAATAAGTTTAGTTAACGATTCTTTATCAGTAAAAGGCTCATCGCCTTGCACATTAATAACAATATCAACATCTAAAAGTTCTACAGCTTCAGCAATTCTATCGCTACCACAATCGTGCTCCTTTTTGCTCATCATAGCTTTTCCGCCGTGGTTTACAATTTCATTATAAATAATATCGCTATCGGTAACTACAATAACATCATCAAAAAGTTTGGTTGCAACGGTAGCCTCGTAAGTTCTAAGAATAACAGTTTTACCTCCTAGGTCTTGCATTAGTTTTGCTGGGAAACGTGATGCACTATAGCGTGCAGGAATCATTGATATTATTTTCATGTGAAATGTTACTGTGTATTAAAACTGTATTTTAGTTTTTCATTAAAGCCATTATTCAACTAAACTTTAAATCTTCACCAAAAATAAGATAAATAATAGAATGTTTTAAGGATTACTGGGCTTAAACTTCTTATAAACCTTAAAAATTATGAATAATATAAGAACCACTAAAACAATAGCAAGAATTGGCATAAATATAGACACAACCGACATTACCACCGATGTTCCTGTCTCTAAAGTGGCTACAATAGGGTTGGCTAAACCTCCCGTTGTTGCTGTGGAAGCTAAACGCGTAGTACTTGAAGTTCCGGCCACTGCTGCAGCTGTACCTCCACCAGCAATAATAGCTAATGCCCAAGTTACTACGGGGCTCAAATCGGCAACAGTAGACAACATAACTGCCGTACCAGCCAAGGCGGCTAATGGTACGGCAACAGTATCTAGTAAATTATCAACATAAGGAATAAAATATGCGCAAATCTCTACCAATGTAGCAACGCCTAGCGTTATTATGGCCGCAGTACTACCAACCCATTGCCAAGATTCATTAAGTTCCCAAACATCAAAATAAGCAGCTAAGCTTAAAGCGAACAAGGGCATAAAAACTCGAAAACCAACCGAGGCGGAAAGCCCGATACCTAAAAAAATACTTATTATTGTTTCTACTGCCATAAAAAATTAAATCTTTTTAAATGAAATTCTTCATTATATCAATCATTAAATATAAATAAAAAAACATTGACGATCGCTACCCTACTGTAATGTATAAATCTGTTTCTAATTATTGATTTTATCAAGAACTGTGCCTCTATGTTATTTCGAAAAATAGCTCTAAGAAAGTGGATCTTCCTCAAAAAACTCATCTTTAAAACCAATTAAGTATAATTTTTCCTTTGCACGCGTTGCGGCAGTATATAACCACCGTAGATAATCTTTATCTATCCCGTTTGGTAAATAAGGTTGCTCCACAAAAACGGTATTCCATTGGCCACCCTGAGATTTATGGCAAGTTATCGCATAAGAGAACTTAACCTGTAAGGCATTAAAATGCTTATTGCTTTTTACTTTTAGAAACTTTTTATACTTAGAGGTTTCGTTTTCAAAATCCTTCATCACTTCTTGGTACAATCGGTTTGATTCCTCGTAAGGAAGCGAAGGTGTTTCGGCCTCAATAGTATCTAGAAGTAACACGGTTTCAAAAGGTTGCATTTTAGGATAGTCTACCATGCGCACTTTAACTTCCGCAAAGCGAAAACCATACAATTCCTGAATACTGAAAATTTCTAAAACTTCAATAATATCTCCATTAGCAATAAAACCAGCTTCTGTAGTGGGCTTTAACCAAAAATAATTATTTTTAACTACCATTAAATAATCACCAGCAGACAATTCGTTTTCATTAAATAAAATACGACTTCTAATTTGTTGATTATACATATTAGCACGTTTATTACTCCGCACAATTATTGCTGTTTCTTCATTTCCTAATTCACTATAAGCGTCGTTTATAGCGTCCATAATTTCGTAACCATCAACTAGCCTTACAATATCTTTAAAGCCGTTTAAATCAAACTTAAAATAGTCGTACATCTCTCTTGCCAACACATCTCTTAGTATAGTTGCATTAACTAATATACCAGAATCCTGACCTTGCCTAACCACTTCGTCCAATTCCATTCTAGTTACCTCTTTGTTGTAGTTTAAAGCTAAGGTGTTTTCGTCTAGAGCCGGACTAATATCTAATCTTACCGGAGGCAACTGTGCGGTATCTCCAATTAACAATAACTTACAATTATGGCCAGCATAAACGTATTGCATTAAATCGTCTAAAAGCGATCCGTTTTCCATTAATTTAGATTCGCTTGGCGTATCTGGAATCATCGATGCTTCATCTACAATAAAAATGGTGTTTTTATGCTTGTTGGGTTGTAAAACAAACTTTACACCACCTCCAGCATCTTTTTTTGGAAAATATATTTTTTTATGAATAGTGAACGCCTCTTTTCCAGAATAATTAGCGATAACTTTGGCCGCTCGGCCGGTTGGCGCCATTAAAACGGCACTCTTTTTTGCCTTCCATAAATTGTTTACAATAGCCCCTACAATCGTTGTTTTCCCAGTACCTGCGTAGCCTTTAAGCAAATACAAGGCGTTTTTATCACTTTTAAAGATAAACTCTGATAATTGCTGAAGTACAATATTTTGTTTAATTGTTGGATTAAACGGAAACTGCTGTTTTATAAGGGAATAGAATTCGGATGCTGTCATTAATTGAAAATAATTTTAGAAATTCTTCAAAGATAGAATGATTTTTATTCGCTTTGGTTTTTACGATTAAAAAAAAATTGTAGATTTGCTAAATAACGATTAATAAACTTTTTAAATTAAATAACGTATTATGTTGACATTTATTCTTATTGTGGTTGCGGTGATTTTAGGGACAATCGCCTTAGTTAAGCTGGTAGATAAATTTGTACCAAATAAATTAAAGCCTGTATTAAATATTGTGCTTTGGGCATTAATTGCCTTTTTTGGTTACCAGACGTACATGTCGATTTACGAGCCAATTAAATTCAACAAATTAAAAAACGAGCGTTACGTAGTTGTTATTGAAAGTTTAAAGGATATTAGAGATTCTCAATTAGCGCACAGACAAGTAACAGGTAAATTTACTGATAGCTTTGATAATTTAATTAAGTTTATTGATACTGCAGAATATACTATTACGCAACGTCGTGATTCTAGTGTTGTAGATGAAGAGTTAACAAAACGTTACGGTGTTGATACTTTTAAAGATATCATGATTCTTGATACATTAGGAACTGTATCAGTAAGAGATTCTTTATTTAAAAAATCTAATCGTTATAAAACTATGATGAATGTACCAGTTGGTAAAGAAGGTGCTACCTTCGATTTAAAAGCAGGTTTTATTAATCAAAACGATATTAACATTCCTGTATTTGAAGCTTCAGTAAAAAAAGAAGTTCTGTTATACGATCAAAATCCAGATTTAGTAGCACAAGAAAACCAAGTAATTGCGGTAGACGGTGTTAATGGAGATGCTATAAAAGTAGGTTCTATGAACGAAGTTAAAACAAACGGAAACTGGCCAAAAACTTATGGCGATAACGAATAACAATACAGCTATTATTAGCAAATTAACAAATTTAGAACTGTCCATTCAAATAAGCTTGAGTGGACTTTCTTTTTGTATCCTACATCGAGATAATAATTCCATATCAACCTTAAAGGAAGTTCGCTTTAAAAAGCAGTTAAACCCATTAGAATTACTCCAAGAACTGAAAGCATGTTTTGATACAGAACCTATGCTTAAAAATAAATTCGAAGCCGTAAACATCATTCACGACAACGAGTTATCTACCCTAGTTCCAAAAGCTATTTTTAATGAAGGCGCCATAGCCGACTATTTAAAGTTTAATTCTAAAATTTTAAAGTCGGATTTTGTAACCTTCGATGCCATAGAGCGCAACCAAAGTGTAAATGTTTACATTCCCTATGTAAATATCAACAATTATATTTTCGATTTATTTGGTGATTTCACATACAAACACGCCTCTACCGTTTTAATAGAAACCATTTTAGAGTCCGATAAAAATACGTTAGAACCAAAATTTTACATAAACGTAAACCATAATCGGTTCCAAATAATTATTGTAAACGAAGGTAAACTTCAATTTTATAATAGTTTTGAGTACGCCACAAAAGAAGATTTTATATATTACATTCTCTTTACAGCCGAGCAACTAAAATACAACCCAGAAACTTTAAAACTCATTCTACTTGGCCATGTAATTAAAGACGATGCGTTATACAATATAGCCTATAAATACATACGCCATGTTAGCTTTGGAGACAAAAAAAACAACTATGTATTTACCGAAAAACAAAAAACAAACCATTCTAATTTCACTTTAACAAATAGCTTTTAATGCGCATAATATCAGGATTATATAAAAGTAGAAAAATACTAGCACCAAAAAACCTACCTGTTCGCCCAACAACAGATATGGCTAAAGAATCGCTATTCAATATTTTGAACAACACCTTTTATTTTGACGATGTTTCCGTACTAGATTTATTCGCAGGCACCGGAAATATAAGCTACGAATTTGCTTCACGAGGTACCGAACAAATTACTTGTGTAGATCAAGATTTTGGATGCATTAAGTTTATAAACAAAACGGCCGAACAGTTCGATATGCCAATAAACACCATTAAAAGTGATGTCTTTAAGTTTTTAGAAAAATCGACCTTGCAAAGCAATATTATATTTGCCGACCCACCATACAATTTCGACGAAGATAAATTTGGAAAAATTCCCGAATTGGTATTTAAAAACAACATGTTATTGCCCGAAGGCGTATTAATTATAGAACACTCAAAACATACCGATTTATCTAAACTAAGCAATTATAGCCATTCTAAAAGTTACGGTGGCAATATGTTTAGTTTTTTCGAAAACGCATAAAAACACCACAACTAAACTAAATCAATTTAAACCAGAAAAACCTTCGAAGCGCAAGCCAAGAAGGTTTTTTTTTATAGGTAAGTAAATCTATAAGCCGAATTCTGTACCCTTTAAACCACCTTAGGTAAAACCCAAAATAAACTTAAAAAGCCCTTATCATTTATCTGAGTGTTTTGTTACCAAAACACTTTAGCTGCTTACCCTCCAGCATCGGGCGTTCAACCCTCAAGCACTGGTTTACATAACATTGCACCACATAGAGTTTACCTGGTTTCACTACAGCATAATCTGTACATTCTTTCTGTTGCACTGGTCCTAACCTCTCGGCTGGTGGCCGTTAGCCACTATGTTGAACTACGGTGTCCGGACTTTCCTCCATTTTAAAATAAATTAAAACAGCGATAAGGCGATCTACTAGCCGCCAAAATTACAACAAACAAATATTAAAATGCAACATTATAAACTTAAAACACAAAATAAAATTTGGGCGTTCCCCAAGGGTCGGGCTTTCCGCAGTCGCTTTTTTGTGTTGCAATAGGTGCAACAACACAAAAAGAGCTCCAACAATGCTGCAATCCCTAACGCGGGCAAGTCCCTAAAGGTTTTTGGTTTTGAGTTAACTACGAGCTTTCTTAAAGATAAAAACAGCATCAATAAACAAGACATATTCAAAACTTATCATCTTGTTTCATACATCTAAAAATCTTAATTCACCCTAAAAAACGCCGTTGTTAATAACTCCCTTTAAATTTCGTCTTAACAATTTAATAATCCAATTTGAATTTTTAACTTTGTTACTTATTCAATAGCAACAAAAATTTGGAACATTTTATAGTATCGGCTCGAAAATACAGACCTCAAACATTTAAAGATGTAGTTGGGCAACAAGCCATTACCAATACTTTGTTAAACGCTATAGAAAATAATCATTTAGCCCAAGCCCTTCTATTTACAGGTCCGCGTGGTGTAGGTAAAACAACTTGCGCGCGTATTTTGGCTAAAATGATAAACAGTGATGGAAAAGAAACTGGCGACGAAGATTTTGCTTTTAACATCTTTGAGCTCGATGCGGCATCTAATAACTCTGTAGATGATATTAGAAGCTTAACCGATCAAGTTCGAATACCACCACAAGTTGGTAAATACAAAGTTTATATTATTGATGAGGTACACATGTTATCTCAGGCCGCTTTTAATGCCTTTTTAAAAACATTAGAAGAACCGCCAAAACATTGTATTTTCATTCTTGCAACTACCGAAAAACACAAAATAATACCAACCATATTGTCGCGTTGTCAAATATTCGACTTTAAGCGTATTACGGTAAAAGATGCAAAAAACTATTTAAAATATATTGCAGAAGAACAAGGTATAACAGCCGAAGACGATGCATTACATATTATTGCGCAAAAGGCCGATGGTGCCATGCGTGATGCGCTTTCTATATTCGATCGTGTGGTAAGTTTCTCTGGTAAAAATTTAACCAGACAAGCCGTAACCGAAAACTTAAACGTACTCGATTACGAAACCTATTTTGAAAGCACCGATTTAATACTCGAGAATAAAATACCCGATTTACTTATACAGTTCAATAATACCTTATCTAAAGGTTTCGATGGTCATCACTTTATTGCTGGTTTAGCCTCACATTTTAGAGATTTACTAGTAAGTAAAATACCAGCAACTATAGAACTGCTAGAAGTTGGTGAGCAAACACAGGTAAAATACTTAGAGCAATCTAAAAAAGCCTCACAGGAGTTTTTAATGCAAGGAATAAATCTTGCTAACGACTGCGATCTCAAGTATAAAACCAGTAAAAACCAACGACTCCTCGTCGAACTTTGTCTCATGCAGCTTGCCTCTATCACTTTCGATGGAGAAAAAAAAAATAGCAAACACTACATAATTCCGGCCTCTTACTTTAAAAAAAAGGGTATTACTCCTATTCCGGTTACGGTTCCATCGGTTAAGCCAAGTGCTCAAACTGCCGCAGTATCTCAAACCGAAACAACTACTACAGCTCCTGCAGCCAAAAAAGCAGAAGCAAAACCTGCTATTAATACCCGTATAAAATTAGATTTAGCATCAGGTAGTAAACGCCGATCGGGATTATCTTTGAGTAGTATTCGTGCTAAAAAAGAACATCAAATAAAACAGCTAGAAGTTGTTGTTGATGAAGAAAACCTACCTACTGAAGACTTTACAGAAGACGCCTTTATGGAAGCCTGGAACTTCTTCTTGGATAAGCTTAAAAAAGATGGAAAGCACAATCTATCGTCTATTTTAAATATGGACAAGCCTAAACTAAAAGGCACTGATATTCATTTAACCTTCCCTACAGAAACCAATAAAAAAGAAGTGATGCAGGGTCAATACGACCTCATGACTTACATTAGAACTAAACTAAGTAATTTTGATATTAGCTTAGTTATTACCGTAAACGAGGTAATGGATAAAAAGTATGTTTTTACTCCTCAAGATAAATACGAAAAACTTGTCGAAGCCAACCCTAACCTAGAGCTTTTACGTCGTACTTTCGATTTAGATTTATAAAATTCACGTCCTATTACCAGTATCCTATTTGTTAATTACTTTGTTTAATACTAAGCTATTAAATAAGGTTTTTCTTGCTTTTTATTTGTTAAGTTTATGGTTTGAATGAGGTTGCTTTGTAGTGAAAATAAAATAATCCTTATGAATTCAATATCTTGATTAATTCAAATTAATACCTTTTTAGATTTTTATGCATCCATTAATACCAATATTAATTATTTTGACCATCGTGTTGTTCAATTATTTAAAGAAACAAAGGACAATCGAAAAACACAACGAATTGAAAAACGAATATACCGAATTATTAAAAAAAATAAAACCAAGAGAAAACTTAAACGAATATAACGAATCTAAATTTTGGGAGTTAGTTGATAAAGCTAACAAAACAGCTGGTAATAACTATAACAACAAAATTGGGGTAATGAAAACTTTATTAACAAATCATTCCGCAGATGATTTAATAGAAATAGACAATTTACTTAATAGACTTATTTCTTCTAAAATCAGTCATACCATTATTGCTGCTTCACAAATAATCTTTAAAACCTCTGAATTTAGAGCAACAACTTTGCTCATGAATCTTTTTATTCTAAAAGGAGATAATTATTTTCAATATGCCTGTCAAAACCCCGAATTAATTGTTAAAGAGGAAATTATTGGTTTTTCTTATGAAACTATTGGAGATATTATTGAAGAAAAATATAAGCTTAAAACGAATGAGTTATTACCAACAATTAATATTGATTTACAAATTTCTGGAACTCCACTTTCATTAAAAGATTACCCTATTAAGCTTCCTAAAATTTGGGAGAAATTTGGTTAAAAAAAATTAAACGTCGGCATAGAGCTAATACTAGCCTTAAATTATCATTAACCTAAATGAAAAACTAAATTCTAACTGTATTAATAATAATTCTTTTACCTAGTTGTTCATCAAAAAACATCAATAATGACTTACTAGGAAATTGGAAATCTACAAAAAGCTCAAATATTGTAGAATTACAATTTTGTAAGGATTCGTTAATATCTGATTCATGGGGAAGAACTACTAAATTCTCATGGAAAAATGATGAAACGAAAATTTATTATACTCAACTAACAAACCTTATTCCTGAGCTTGAAACTGATTTTATTCTAGAATATAGATTAAATTCGAGAAAAGATACTTTATTTTTAAAAAACGAAATTAAGAATTCATAAACGAATTTGTTAAAAGATCAAATACAAGTATTAACAACTAACTCATAAAGAATAGCTTTCGCTATTCTTCATCTTCTTCTGGTAAAACAAACTCAGACTGATACTTTTCTAAAAACTTTTTTTGTCTTGAAAACAGGTCTTGAGTTATTTGATCTATATCCATAAAGTCTGTACCGAAATCACTTCCGAAGAAATCATCATTAAAGAAATGTTTACTAAAAAGAGAATCTTCAGAAAATATATTTTCAAAGCCTTGATGTTCAAATCGTGAATAATTCTTGAAAAACTTCGATTTAAAACTTTGCATTAAACTATCACGATCCATAGCCGATAATCCTTCCATATTATTGTTAGAAGACCAAGAGTAAATGCTATCGTATTTAATTAAATTTCCATTCTCATCAAATTCTTTATCCACTTTCCAAGATCCTTTTGGTTTCTCTATTTCGTTAATTTCTACTTTTTTATCTTTATTTTTTTGTCCGTTGCAATTAACACTTAATAATGCAACTGCTAATAATAAAACACACTTTTTCATGATTTTAAATTTTGAGTTAAACATTTATTTATATCTAAAAACGACATAGTTTACTAAACAAAAAGGCTTTAATAAAGTAAGGCTGAAAAAATTCAGCCTCACTAATAATCTAATAATCCGTTTGCTTAAAGCTTAGTTCTACTGTTAAGAAATTTTAATTTGTCTCGCTGGTTTTTGTTTAGCCTCTTCTTTTTTAGGTAAAAGAATATTTAAAATACCATCTTGGTAATTGGCCGAAATTTTATCATCGTCCACCGTTTCTGGTAAAGTAAACGTTCTTTTAAAGGCCGAGTAACCAAACTCCTTACGCGTATAGTTTTCTTGCTGCTCTTCGTGCGTTTCTTTTTTCTCTGTAGAAATAGATAACACGTGATGATCTAAATCTAATTTGAAATCTGATTTTTTCAACCCAGGAACAGCCATTTCAACTACATACGCATCGGCAGTTTCCTTAATGTTAACTTTTGGTAAAGAGACACCTGTATTAAAATTAGAGGTAAATACAGAAGGTAAGTCTCTGTTAAAAATATCATCTAACCAATTAGAGTTACTTGGGAAGCTTACATTTGAATTTGTGTTTGCTAAACTTCCGTTTTTAGGAACATTTACTAAATTGCTCATAATTACAAAATTTTAAATTAAACATGTTTTTCAAACTTGAAACCTTATTGATTTCGAGGTGTATAAAACAAAAAAAATACCAAAAGCATAGTTTCGGTTTTTTATCAAATATTTCTGTCATTTTTTCAGAATACTTGTCAGAAATTCATTTAAAATAATGAAATATTGACATTTTTAAAAGAAGAAAACAGATGTTACCGTCTTAACTGGAACTTTTTCATTTTTTCTTTAAACATAATAGCAGCGCTGGTGTAACCTCCCTCTGTACCATCTACAAAATGAATGTGTTTTTCTTGACGATCTTCTATATAACAAGACATTATAGAGGCGTGCGTAATATGTATACCGTAAATTATTTTTCCTTCGGCCTCTAACCTATTTAAAAACGTTTTTAAGGTTTCCACCTGAGCTTCTGTTCCAGAAATTACGGTGTTTAAAAACCCATCGAGCATAATGGTATCGGTTAATTGAGCAATACGCTTTTTCTGAAGTTTTCCAACTTTAAAAAACTTAAAAGAAACAACGCCAATTAAAGTAATTAACCAATTACTAATTAAATATCTCAGGCTGTATTTACCAATTCTAGCATACATTTCTTTTTTAATTTTCCCTAAAGACGGATCGAGTTTTAGCTTATCACTAGAAATGGGGTTTCGGTTAATTAAAGTCCCAAAAACTTCATCAATTTCAGCCATGATCTCAGCATATATTTCAGCTTGGATACTTTCATCATCACAATCTACAAGTAAGCAAATTACCTTTTTATCGGTTTTGTTTGGGTATATTTCGTCCCAACGACATTCCATACCATTTAGATTAAGCTTGGTTGCTTTTTCGCTATAAATATCCGATGCTTTAAAACTATCTTTTATAATCTGCTCAGCATATTTAAGGCCGTTTCCTAAAACTATTGGTGTGGTTAAATATTTATTATGCCTAAGTTTAGTGATTCTCAAGTTTACATTATTTGCATAAACCTTTTCAACTCCTAAATACCCTACTCTTAAATTTAACTCTGTCGATCTTTTAATATGCTGGCTATAATTATTTAAAGCCAACAGTATAGGTTTTAAAACCCTATTTGGGACAATAAAAATAGAACCATCACCTCCAAAAAAATAAGGAATTTTAAGCTTACTATTTACAAATTTTAAAGTATTTAATACAGTAATGATACTTCCGGTGGCACTTAAATTTACATCATTATGAAATCCACGAGCAACAGCATCTGTAGAATTTTCAATATCTGTTACTACTATAGACCAGTTTTCTGGCACATTGAAGAACAAGGTTTCATCTTTTAAAAGTTCAGCCAATGGCAGACTGCTTTTAGAAATGTTTTTATAAAAATTTAAATTACTTTTCTTAATCAAACTAATTGAGGGTATCTAATATATGGATTTAAAGGTAATACTTATCAATGAATAAAAATATCAGAATTTAAACCAAGCTATTTTTATCAAAATTTCAGTTAATCGCTCTTTTATCAATTAGAGCATTCACTTGATTTTTGGTATCTTTGAAGGTCTTTAGTCGTATTAATTTCTATAAAAAAACATGAAGAAACTTATATTTTTAATACTTATCATTTCCATTATTTTTGCACATTTGGATGGACAAGAGCGTAAGTATAGCAATAACCGTGATGTTTTACAAAGCTCGAATTTATTAGAATCTTTTTCTAAAAAAGTAAAGTATACACCTAATGAACCTGTTGAAATTGTAACCGATACCATTTTAAGCACAGGCTTTGAAGTGAAATTAAAATACCATTCGCTTGAAAACAACTTTATATCAAATATTACTACAGATGAAGATCTAAGCGCTAAAGAAACGCATTATAAAGATTTTGAAGCCGAGTTAAGGGTTTTAATACATGGCGAATTAATTACTGAAGGTTTAATAAATAAAAGATTGTTTAAAGGTTACGCTAATGTGGAATTCTGGAAACAAGCCATAATGCAACATGTTTGGATTGATTATCAAAATTCTACAGATCAATATGTGCAATTAAACACCTCTTTTCGAGTTTTAGAAACCGAAACTTATAAAGACTTTAGTATTTTAATTAATTCCTTAGGATCAATTGAAATTAAAGAAATAAATTTGCTCTCAAATACTATTTAATATGTTAGGCTTAAAATTACCAACCGACCCACGCTGGGTAAATATTGTAGAAAAAAACATTAAAGAAATATTAATAGACCATGCCTTTTGTGAGCAAAAAGCAACGAGTACAGCTATTTCGTTAATTGTTAGTTTTCCTGAATACACCGAGCTGGTACAAGAAATGGTAGCTTTGGTAAAAGAAGAAATTAGCCATTTTAAAATGGTACACGATAAAATTTTGGAACGTGGTTGGGTTTTAGGACGCGATCGTCGTGACGACTATGTTATTGAGCTTTTAAAATTTTTCCCTAAAGGAGGAAGTAGAACAACACAATTGGTGCATAGATTGCTTTATGCAGCTCTAATTGAAGCCAGAAGTTGTGAACGCTTTAGATTACTTTCTGAAGAATTAGAAGACAAGGAACTTGCTGAATTCTATAGAAATTTAATGGTAAGTGAAGCGAACCATTACACTATGTTCTTAGGTTTTGCCAGACAATATGGCGAAAAAAAAGAAGTTGACACCAAATGGCAGCAACTTCTTGAATATGAGGCTAAAATTATGCTTAATTTAAGTAAGTCTGAAACGATACATGGTTAGAATAACCACCTTGTATTTTCAACTTAATTAAGCTTAATAATTTTTTGTGTTTAGAACTTGTAACCAACACCAAGTTGGATGTTTCTGTTTTTAGCACCAATACCTAAGTGCTCATCAAATATATTAGAGAAACCATAAGTATATCTAATATCTGCAAAAAGCATTAAGTTAATTTTGTACTCTACAGAGGCAACTCCAGAATACGCAAAGTTGCGAATACCATCTTCGTACTTATGGACTTTTAATCCCACTTGTGGCCCAAGACCTGCGTGAAACTTTTCGCTTATTCTGTAACGCAATAAAATAGGCATTTGTAAATAATCTAGATTAATTACTTCTTCCTTTGCACCTTCAGCAGAAAATTGAAATTCCGGCATTAATGATAGCGTTTTATTTAAGCTAATGGTTGCAAAAGCACCGAAATAAATACTGTTTCTATGTTTATTTTCTATTGAATATGGTTCGTCGAAATCTAAATTAGAAATATTATAACCACCGCGAACTCCGTATTTTATATCTTGTGAAAAACCATAAAAAGACAGGCTTAGTAAAAGAGTAAAGAGTAATATTTTTTTCATAACAAATAGGTTTGGGTTTGTAATTTATACCACAATATGTGTGCGAATATATATTATAAAATTAAAAGCATACAATTAATGTAGGTAAAGTGCAAGATTTTACTGTGTATTACTCGAAACCGTATCATAGTAAATACTTTTTATGATACCATCGGCCAATCCGATTTTAGGAACATAAATGTTTTTGGCACCACTCCACTTCATGGCAGACATGTATATACGCATAGCTGGTATAATTACATCGGCTCTATCCTGATTTAAATCTAACTCCGTAATACGTTCCTCGTAAGAGTAACTTTGAAGTGTATTATAATAAGAAGTCATATAAAAATACGTTAGTGGTTTCCCCATTGCCTTGCCAGAAATTTTAAATATTTTATTAATATTCCCGCCAGAACCAATAACTTCAATTTTATCGTAAACCTTGGTATTATCAGTAATCCAATTTTGTAATTCTTGCCAAGTATCTTTTCCAACCATATCGTTCAATAACCTTACGGTACCGATTTTAAACGATCTAGAAATTACTTGTTTTCCATGATCTATTACGGTAAACTCCGTGCTACCACCACCTACATCTACATACAAATATATTTTGTTTGGTTCTATAAATTTATTTAAATCTGTTGCTGCAATAATAGCAGCTTCTTCTTCACCATCAATAACATCAATGCTTATTCCTGCATGCTTTAAAACAGCTTCTACCACTTTAGCTCCGTTATCAGATTCTCTCATGGCAGAGGTTGCACATGCTTTATATTTAACCACTTTATGAGATTTCATAAGTAATTTAAAAGCCAACATAGTATCCAAAATACGTGCTGTATTTTCTTTAGAAATTTTGTTTTTAATAAATACATCGGCTCCCAAACGAATAGGCACACGAACCAATGAGTTTTTTTTAAACTGAACAGGCCTGCCTTTTTGCTCTATAATATTTGATATAAGTAACCGGACAGCGTTAGAACCAATATCTATGGCTGCATATTTTTTTATTGAAAGCATATTACTCTTCTAATTTTTTAAGATAATAATCGTAAACCACATACTGAGATCTCAACGGCTCTTTATCATTTACTTTATATTGATTTTCTTGAGAATCGTTCAATATTCTAGCTTTAACGTTATCGTTCCAACTAATATCGAAGGTTTCTATTATTTCCTTTTTCACATCCTCATCATAAATAGGGCAACTTACTTCTACCCTATTTTCTATGTTTCTACTCATCCAATCGGCAGAAGAAATATAGATTTTCATGTCGCCATCATTTCCGAACATATATACTCTTGAATGCTCTAAAAATTTATCAACAACACTAATTACTTCAATATTTTCACTCATGCCTTTAATCCCAGGGATTAAAGAACATATACCGCGAACAATCATTTGAATTTTTACACCACCACGGCTAGCTTCATACAATTTATCAATCATAGTATAACTCGATACACTATTCATTTTTAAACGTATTAATCCTTCTTTACCATTCTTTACATTTTCTATCTCTTTATCAATTAATTTGAAAATAGATTTTTGAGTGTAATGTGGTGAAACTATTAAATGTTTATAGCTGTAGATTTTATAATTCGCTTGGAAGAAACTGAATATTTTATTTACGTCTTTTAAAATACGTTGATCTGCTGTAAACAGTGTGTAATCGGTATAAATTTTGGCAGTAGACTCATTAAAATTCCCTGTACTTATAAAACCGTAACGCTTAAGTTTTTTCCCTTCTTCGCGCTCTACAATACACATTTTACTGTGTACCTTAAGCCCTGCTACACCAAATATAAGGTTAATGCCTTCGCTTTGCATTTGCTCGGCATAATCTATATTAGCTTGCTCGTCAAACCTGGCACGTAACTCAATAGAAACGGTAACCGCTTTACCGTTAATGGCAG
The DNA here is from genome assembly GCF_900112395.1 of Algibacter lectus. Lineage (GTDB taxonomy): Bacteria > Bacteroidota > Bacteroidia > Flavobacteriales > Flavobacteriaceae > Algibacter > Algibacter lectus. The sequence continues at coordinate 44,750 of NZ_FOLN01000002.1, read as the reverse complement.
CATTAATAAGTGAACTCGCAATATGAGAAATTTCAGCTAAACGATAAATCGTGATTTTTATAGTCTTTACTTTTGGATCTAATGCCGCTTCTCGCAAAAACTTAACAACATAAGAAAATGTTTGATAAGGTGCATAAAGCAAATAATCCTTTTTAGTAATGGCTTGAAAAATACTTTCTTGAAAAGTAAGACCTTTAATGGGTAAAGGATCTATTTTATCATAAAGTAAATCTTGTCGACCTAAACTCGGGAAGCCCATGTAATCTCTGCGGTTATGATAACGTCCACCAGGAATGATACTATCGGTATCATCAATCCCCATTTTAGACATTAAATACTGTAATGTCTCTTTGTGTATGGTTTTATCGTAAACAAAGCGAACAGGCTCGCCAACTTGTCTGTGCTTTACACTATCGGATATTTTTTCAATAAAACTTTTACTTAAATCACTATCAAAATCCAACTCACCATCTCTAGTGATTTTAATCATGTGTGCCGAAATAGTTTTATAATCAAAAATATTAAAAATATCTCTTAAGCAATAGCGTAACAAATCGTCTATTAATATAATATAGCTTTTATTACCTTGTTTTGGTAACTCTACAAAACGGTCTATAGATTTTGGTATTTCAATTAAAGCAAATTGCTTATGATCGCCTGCCATAAGCATGCGCACGGCTAAATATGCAGCACTATCTTTTAAGTTTGGCAGCACCACCAAATCGTTAAGTATAATGGTAACCAAAGCAGGACTTACTGTTTTAATAAAGTAATTCCTTATAAACTCCTCCTGAGATTCATCGATTTGAGTTTCGTTTATAATGTAAATGTCTTCCTTTTCTAGTTTAGATTTTACATCATTTAAAATATCTAAACTTTCACTTTGTTGCTTAATTACAATTTGCGTAATAATATCCAATAATTCCTTGGCTTTTATACCACCTAACTCATTTTTTCCACCTTTACCAGCTTCTACAATTCGCTTAACTGTGGCATAACGCACCTTAAAAAATTCATCTAAATTATTAGAAAAAATACCTAAAAAACGAAGTCGTTCTATTAAAGGTACATTATTACAAGTGGCTTCTTGCAATACGCGTGCATTAAATTGTAACCAACTTATTTCTCTATTTATATAACTATTATTATGGACAGGTTCAGCTTTTATCATTGTACTTTTAATTGAAAACATGTAAAAAACAAATATATTCTATTTACATGTAAAAAAACAGCAATTTAGGGTTATCAAATTTTTAATTTTGAAGGAATTTAATTAATTTTTATCCATTGACAAATACATTTTATCGAAGAATTATAAAAAACCAAACCTACAAAGCATTAACTATCTTATTTTAAGTCTTTTGGAAATATTACAGTTACAGTTTCTCCTTTTTCGATAGCTTTCCAATTATCTATATTAAAATCTATAATAACCAAACCACAAGTAGGAACATTTTCTATAAACATGCTTCCATAGGAGTTTACAAAATCTGTAATAGCATGATTATGACCAAAAATCATGAGTGTGTTTATAGATTCTGGACACGATTGTATAACACGTATTAACATTTCACCAGAAAAGTCATACGCTTCATGGTTATACTGAACGATTTCAGAAGAAATTTTAAGTTCAGAAATAAAAATCTCTGCTGTGGTTTTTGCTCGTGTAGCATCACTAGAAATCACTAAATCAGGCATTAAAAGAAAGTCTTTGAAGTGACTAGAAACGAGGCTTGCATCTTCCAATCCGCGTTCATTTAAGGGCCGTTCGTGGTCTATTACATTATGTTTCCATGAAGATTTAGCATGGCGCACTAGTATAAGTTTTTTCATTTTTATCGATAAAACACTAAATTTCATCGACATATAAACCAATAAGTCGATGAAATTCAATTTATTTGCACATAAATTTATTAAAAAAAACGACCTGCTAAGAATTTCTCTCAAATATATTTATTTGAAGTACTAGCAATCGTTCAAAACATACTAATAACCGATTAAGTGAAAGCAAGAAACCTTACAACGAGTTTATTAGTGATTTACCATTTATATTTTTTTAACATGCTTTCAATGCTTTCTTTTGATGAACCTATAAAATATAAAAAATTATGATCCCAAATCTAATTTTAAACCTGATATCAGCATTGTTTTACAGTGCTTTGGCATTTTGTTTCTTCCCTAAGAAGACGTTGAACATATTATTTGAAAGACACAAATAGTGCATACCTGAGACTGATTTGAACTTAGATGTGCCCTAGCGTGTTAGTATATATTAAAAATTGATTGAATGATTATGAAAAACAACTTATCTAACCTACTTAAAAGTCTTACGCTGTTTTGTGCCGTAGTACTTTTATTTAATTACGAAAGTAATGCTCAAGAAAATGGAATTTATGAGTTAAACGCCTCAAGCCAATTTTCTAGAGCCACAGCTAGTAAATCTAAAACTTCGGATACTAGAACTGAATTTTACAATCTTTCTCAAAAACTTCACCCAACAGCTTATCTAGCTAACAATAAATTAAAGAACACATACGGTGATGGTGATGTTGTAAAACTTACCCTAGACGATGTTGCATCTTTAAACTTGATTAAACAAGATAAAGGAAACTTTGATAACGTTGAATTAATTACGATTACTTTAAATAGTATTGCTGATTTAAGCAAGCCTATAACTTTATCTAACGATTCAGGATTGTCAAAATTAAAGTACCTCTATATAAGATGCTATTTTGACTGTAATAATGAGCAAATTAAAAGTTTTGTAAAAAACATATCAAACAGTAATGTGCGTGTGTTTTATACTTCTGTTAGGCCTTCATAATATAATATTTCGATTTTAATAAAAATTAAGAAATGAAAAAAATCTACACTAAACAATTTTCAGTATTTAACACATCACTTGGTTTGATGTGTTTTACTGTATTGCTTCTATTATCAGTTTTTAATGGTTATAGTCAAGCAGTTGAATTTACTCCTAGAGTAAGTTCGTTTAATATTAAGGGTGATTTTTCCATGATTGGAAATACCAACCTTACGCTTACTGATTACGATGAAACTTCTAGTAATGGTGAAGACATGCGATATGTGGATATCGATGGAGACTCTAGAACGTTCAACTCATCTTCTTCGCTGTTAGAATTTTCAACAGAAAACGGAGCACTTCCGGAATGTTCTAATATTATTTATGCTGGACTTTATTGGACGGGTAGAGCTAGTCTTGACGGACCAGATGCAAACGAAGATGGTGATGGAAATCCTAATACATTTACCGTAACTAAAGGTACAGAAACAAAAAACTTCGATAAAACTAAAGTATTATTTAAAGGTCCTGGCTTTGATTACCAAGAAATTACAGCAACAGGTATTGAGTTTCCAGACGATGAATCCAACAACATGTATGCTGCTTTTGCTGATGTTACTCAATTAGTAATTGATAATGCTGGTGCAGGTGTTTATACCGTTGGAGATATTGCAACTATAGAAGGTAATGGTTACCCTACTGGCTATTCTGGTGGTTGGGGTTTAGTTGTGGTTTATGACAACTACAAAATGAAATGGCGTGATATTACCATTTTTGATGGTTTTGCCTATGTGAGTTCTGGTGGTGGTGACGAATTTATTGACGTAAGCGGGTTTAAAGCTGTACAAACAGGTGATGTTAATATCAAGCTAGGTGTTATGGCTGGTGAAGGTGATGTTGGTGTTGGTGGAGATAGACTTTCCATGATTATTCCTGATGCAGATGATGTTGAAGGTATACCTACTACTTTTCTAAACAATTCTTATCGCGATTTAGTACATCCTGGAAATACAGTTGATAACTTTTTTAACTCATCAATTTATACACATAATGGAGTTCCGGGAAAACGAACTCCAGATTTAAAAAATAATACAGGTGTAGATATTGCAATATTCAATATTGAAAACTCAGATAAATCTTTAATTGATAACGGACAAGATTACACTCGGTTTAAGTATAATTCTACACAAGATACCTACATAATTTTTAATGCTACTTTTGCTGTAGATGCTTATATACCGGAACCAGAAGGTGTTTTAACCGCGACAACTGTTAATGGGGCTTCCCCAAGTAGTTTAAAACCAACGGAAAGTGCCGAATATGTTATAGAAATAACAAACAGAGGTTCTGAACCTACCAATAATACAACATTAACAATTCCTCTACCTGATTCTGTAGATCCGGATAACTTAAATGTAAACACGAAAGTAACTCCTCCTTATGTGCTTGTAAATACGCCGTATGTATACGATGAGAGTATTGGAACAAATGGAGCTATTGTATGGAATATTGGAACGCTACCTGTAGCACCAGATTCAGATACTGTTTTAGCAAGTATAAGTTTCTCTTTAACGGTAACAACAGATTGCGATTTTTACGAAGATCGTGCTGATAAAGTTGTTTCTGTAAATGGAAAAATTAGTGGTGTTGGAGCTATCTCTGGTGCACCATTCGATCTTACTCTTATTCAGGGTTACGAAATGTCTGGAAATTGTATAGGCTCTAGTATTGCTGCTCCAATAATTATCCCTATTAATTATGAAAATTATGTCAACTCTCCTCCTACCGGAGATGCTCCTGCGGATATAATGATTAATTGTGGTGAAGTTATTCCTGTTGCAGATACCGCCTTAGTTACTAACTTACAAGATAATTCAGGTGAAACACCTATAGTTGCTTTTGTTGAAGATGTATCAAACAACGCAACACCAGAGGTTATTACAAGAACATATAGTATTACCGATGATTGTGGTAATGTTACTAACGTAACACAACAAATTACCAGAATGCCATCGCCTCCTCCAACAGCAATGTGCCAAGATATTGATGTAATATTAGATGCTACCGGAAATGCAACTATAACTGCAGATCAAATAGATAATGGGTCTTCTGCTTGTAGTGGTGCTGTTACATTATCTGCTTCACAAACTGAATTCACCTGTAGTAATGTTGGTGTAAACACCATTACACTAACCGTAACAGATGTCAGTGGACAAACAGCAACCTGTGATGCAACGGTAACTGTTATTGATTACATCGATCCCGAAGCGCTTTGCCAACCTGTTACAATTTATTTAGACGCGGCCGGCGTAGCAACATTAGCTCCAAGCGACATAGACAATGGCTCTAACGATATTTGCGGCATCAAATCTTTAGAAGTTGATAAAGACACTTTTTCTTGTACAGACTTAGGAACAAACACCGTAACCCTTACCGTAACGGATAATAGTGATAATGTTTCTACTTGTACCGCAGAAGTTACTGTTGTAGATAATATACCTCCAACAGCTATTTGTGCTAATATCACAGTTCAATTAGATGCTAGTGGTAACGCTAGTATTAATCCTGAAGATATTGATGGCGGTTCTAGTGATAATTGTTCAACAATTACGTTTTCTGCTTCTAAAACAACATTTAATTGTGATGATTTAGGCGTAAATATAGTAACACTAACGGTTACGGATGGTAATAATTTAGAAACTACATGCACTGCAGAAGTTACTGTTGTTGATAGTATTGCTCCAGAAGCAATATGCTTTAATGAAATAGATGTTGCTATTGATAGTGCTGGTAATGCTTCAATTACTGTAGCCGATATAAATAATGGATCTACGGATAATTGTTCTATCGATAGTATCACTATAGATAAAACAAATTTTGATTGTAGTAATATTGGTGCAAACACTGTAACATTAACAGTTACCGATGCTTCAGGTAATAGCGACACTTGTACAACTACAGTTAATATTGTAGATAACCAAGGACCAGCTGTAGCATGTAAAAGTATAACAGTTGAATTAGACGCAAATGGTTTAGCTACTATTGTTCCTGGAGATGTGGATGATGGTTCTAGTGATTGTAGCGGACTTAGTTCTACAGCATTATCGCAAACTACATTCGATTGTTCTAATTTAGGAGATAATAATGTTACCTTAACTGTTACTGACAATGTGGGCAACGTAGATAGTTGTGTTGCAGTTGTAACCGTTGTAGATAATATTAAGCCTACTGTTATATGTCAAAACATTGTAGCTCAACTAGATGCTACAGGAAATGTATCAATAAGTGCTGCCGATGTCGATAATGGATCAAATGACGCTTGTGGAATAGACACACTTACTTTAGATGTTACAGATTTTACTTGTGATAATATTGGTGTCAATACGGTAACATTGACCGCTACAGATGTAAATGGAAATTCAGAAACTTGTACTGCAACTGTAACAATTGAAGACAACGTTCCTCCTGCTGCTCTATGTCAAGCTATAACAATTCAATTAGATGCTACTGGTAATGCAACGATTACTCCAGATCAAATTGATAATGGTTCTACAGATTCATGTGGTGTAGCAAATACTGAATTAGATATTACAACATTCAATTGTGATAATGTTGGTGCAAATACGGTAGAATTAACAGTAACTGATAATAACGGAAATACTTCAACTTGTACTACAACAGTAACGGTAGAAGATGTAACACCACCTACTGCACTTTGCCAAGCCATTACGGTTCAGTTAGATGCCACAGGTAACGTAACAATTACTCCAGAGCAAATAGATAATGGTTCTAGCGACTCATGTGATATAGCTTCTTTAACTTTAGACACTCCAACCTTCGATTGTTCAAATATTGGAGACAACACAGTAGAATTAACAGTAACCGATATAAATGGAAACAGCGCCACTTGCACAACAACAGTTACTGTTGAAGATAACATTGCTCCTACTGTTATTTGTCAAGATATTGTTGTTCAATTAAATAGTTCTGGAATTGCAACCATTACTGCTGAAAATGTAGATAACGGCTCTAACGATACCTGCACAAACATAACACTTAGTGTTTCTGAAACAAGTTTCGATTGTTCGAACGTTGGAGCAAATACAGTAACATTAACAGCTGTTGATGCTTATGGTAATGAAGCTACTTGTGATGCTACAGTAACTGTTGAAGATAATGTAGCTCCTGTTATTGCTTGTAAAAATATTACAGTACGTTTAGATGAAACAGGTTCTGTAACTATCGAGCCAAGTGATATTGATGATGGTTCTTCAGATTGTAGCAGTGAGGTAACACTTGCAGCTTCTCAAACCGTATTCGATTGTTCTAATATTGGCGCAAACACTGTGACATTGACGGTTACAGATGCTTATGGAAACGCAGGTACATGTGATGCATTAGTAACAGTACTAGACATTGTTCCTCCAACAGCTATTTGTCAAGCCATAACAGTTCAATTAGATGCCGATGGAAATGCGACTATAACACCTGAACAAATTGATAATGGATCTAATGATGCCTGCGGTATTCAAGATCTTAGTTTAGATATAACAACTTTCGACTGTTCAAATATTGGAGATAACACTGTAGAACTTACTGTTACAGACAATAATGATAACGTATCAACATGTACAGCTATTGTAACTGTTGAAGACACTATTGCTCCTGAAGCCATTTGTAAAGACATTACTATTCAATTAAATAGTGCTGGAAATGCTAATATTGTTGCTAGTGATATAGATGGAGGTTCTACCGATAATTGTGGTATTCCTGCACTAAGCGCATCTCAACTTAACTTTACTTGTGCAGATGTTGGGGCTAACACCGTTACCCTTACCGTAACAGATTCTAGTGGTAACGAAGATACTTGTACATCTACAGTAACTGTTGAAGATACTATTGATCCAACAGTTGAATGTAAAAACATAACAGTACAATTAGATAATACAGGAACAGTTTCAATTTTACCGGAAGATGTTGATAATGGTTCTGCAGATTGTAGTGGCGAAGTTTCTCTTTCTGTTTCTCAAAGCACATTCGATTGTTCTAACATTGGTGAAAACACAGTAACACTTACTGTTACCGATGTAAATGGAAACGATAGTTTCTGTGATGCTATTGTTACTGTTGAAGATATTACACCTCCAACAGCAATATGCCAAGCTATTACAGTGCAATTAGATGTTGATGGCAATGCAATAATAACGCCTGACCAAATTGATAATGGTTCTAATGATGCTTGTGGAATTCAAGATATTAGTTTAGACATTACAACTTTCGATTGCTCAAATATTGGAGACAACACAGTAGAACTTACCGTTACAGATAACAACAATAATATTTCTACCTGTTCTGCTATTGTAACTGTTGAAGATAACATTGCACCAGAAGCTATATGCCAAAGCATTACTATTCAATTAGATGCTAACGGTAGCGCTACTATTGTTGCCGGTGATCTAGATAATGGTTCTAACGATAATTGTGGAACTGTAACTCTTGCTGCTTCTCAAACCATTTTTACATGTACAGATGTTGGAGATAACAATGTTACTTTAGAAGTAACAGATGCTAATAACAATGTAAGTACTTGTACAGCCATTGTAACTGTAGAAGATAACCTTGCACCAACAGTATTATGTCAAGATATCACGGTTCAATTAGATAGCAGTGGTTTAGCGACTATAGTGGCATCAGATATCGATGGTGGATCTACAGATGCTTGTGGAACAGTTTCATTAACAGCTTCTCAAACTAATTTCGATTGTTCTAACATTGGAAATGTTATTGTTACATTAACAGCAACCGATGTAAACGGAAACTCAAGTACTTGCGATGCAACAGTAACTGTTGAAGATAATATTGCTCCTACTATCACCTGTCCTTCAGATGTTGTAATAACGGCTGATGCTGGTCAATGTACTGCAACTAATGTAGATTTAGGCCTTACAACAACAACTGATAATTGTGAAGTAGCCACTATTACAAATAATGCTTTAGAGCCATTTGTTTTAGGTGAAACAATTGTAACCTGGACAGTAACTGATACATCAGGAAACGAAACAACTTGCGAACAAAAAGTAACAGTTACAGATGGTAATTTACCAGAGGTTGTTTGCCCTGAAGATGTTTCAGTATTTGTAGATGCAGATTCTTGTAACGCAACAAATGTAGAATTAGGTACTTTAGATATTGAAGATTGCACAAGCGTTATTGTAGTAAACGATGCGCCTGAAACTTTTCCTATTGGAGATACGCTAGTAACTTGGACGGTAACAGATTCTGAAGGAAATATTAGTAACTGTACACAAACTGTAACAGTTGTAGATAATATCCCTCCAACGTTTGTTGAAGAATTACCTGCAGAAACAATCACTATTGAATGTAACGTCGTTCCTACTCCTGAAACATTTACAGGAGCTGATAATTGCACGACACCAGCGGTTACTTTTAATGAAGAACGCACAGACGGATCTTGTACAAACAACTATACTTTAGTTAGAACATGGACAGTAACAGATGCAGCTAATTTAACAACTAGCTTTGTACAAACTATAACAGTACAAGATACCACTGCTCCAACATTTGTTGGCGATTTACCTAGTGCTAATTTAGTGACTGAATGTGATGAAGTTCCTACGGCAGAAACATTAACTGCTGAAGATTCTTGTGGAACAGCAACAGTTACGGTACAAGATATTATTACAAATGGTGATTGTGCATCTAATTATACTATTGCAAGAGTTTGGACTGCGGAAGATGAATGTGAAAACAAAACATCTTACACGCAAATAATTTCAGTTCGTGATACCACGCTTCCTGTGTTCGATGCACCTTTACCTGCTGAAACATTAGAAGTAGAATGTGATGCCATTCCTGATGCTGAAACTTTAACAGCAACTGATAACTGTGGCAATGCTAGTGTAGAAGTGAATGATGTAAGAACAGATGGCGATTGTCCTTCTAACTACACCATAACACGTACTTGGACAGCAACAGACGATTGTGGTCTTGTAGCAGAACATACACAAATAATTACTGTTACAGATACTACAGCACCAACACCTACTACTACTTTCGATGCAGTACTAGATGTAAGTTGTACAGATATTCCAGAAGTGCCAACAATTGAGTTTACAGATAATTGTTCAGATGATGTTACTATAGAATACAGCGAAACAAATTCATTTGATAAAACAGTTTTAGTAGATTACCAAATTGTTAGATCTTGGAAAGTTACCGATGCTTGTGATAACAGTGAAACTTATACACAAACATTAAACGTTGCTTTAGACGAAATTTATAGCGATATCGTTGCTCCAGACTGGTGTTACAAAGAAGGTGTTTTAGATTTAAATGAATTTATTGATCCCGCCTTAGATACCGATGGTACTTGGGAGTTATTAGAAGGTGATTTAAGAGCTACTTTAACAAATAACTTATTCGATCCTTCTACTCTAGAGCTTAGCGCAGATTTCTTACCTAATGATGGTGGTATTGATTATCTATTCAGATACTCTACAACAAACAATGGCTGTATTAGCATTACAGAAATTACCATGAATATCCATGCGGATTGTGATGTATTACCTTGTGGTGAAAACGATATTGAAATCTCTACGGCTATTACACCAAACGGTGATGGTATAAATGATACGTTCGATATCTCTGGAATAGATTTATGTGGCTTTGTTGCTAGCGTAAAAATATTCAACCGTTGGGGCGCTATTGTTTACGAATCTTCTAACTACACTTTAGGTAGCATGTCTACTTCTGGTAGTGAAGGCGATTGGGATGGTTACTCTCCTACATCGGCAATAGGAAACAATGGAAAATTACCTAACGGAACATATTATTATATTATTCATTTACAGGATAGTGGATTAGCTCCTTTAACTGGCCCAATATATTTAGGAACCAAATAAAATATTAACCTATGAAATTTTTAAAACAAAACATAATAGCTATTGCATTGTTTAGCTGTACAGTTGGAATTGCGCAACAACTACCGCAATTTACCCAGTACATGTACAATACAATCTCTATAAACCCGGCTTATGCAGGTAGTAGAGAAGCATTAAGCATTGTTGGATTGCACAGAAGCCAATGGGTTGGTTTTAAAGGCGGACCAATTACACAAACTTTATCGATACATACACCGTTAAGAAACGATCGTATTGGTTTAGGTTTATCTTTTATTGAAGACGATTTAGGACCCCAGAACTTTTCATATTTATATGCCGATTTCTCATACTCAATCCCCACAGGGAAAAACGGTAAATTGGCATTCGGATTAAAGGGTGGTTTTACACAGTTTAGTTTCGATACCGATTTTAGATTAGAAACCTCTAACCTATCCGATCCATTAATTTTTGGAGCTGAAGATCGATGGACACCAAATATTGGTGCTGGTGTTTACTGGAGTACAGATCGTATTTACGCAGGTTTATCTGCACCGAGAATCCTAAATAATGACATTAACAATAAAAATGACTTCGAAGCCTTAGAGCGTGTTAGTTATTACTTTACTGTTGGTGGTGTTTTAGATATTAGTCAAGATTTTAAGTTCAAACCAGCAGCGTTAATTAAAGCTACCAATGGCGCACCTGTGTCATACGATTTAACTGCTAATTTCCTTTACAAAGAAAAAATATGGTTAGGCGGATCTTATAGAATAAACGAACAAACAGCTGCTATTGGTGGTATTGTAGACTTTCAAGTATCTAGACAATTACGTTTAGGTTATGCTTACGAAAAACCAATTTCAGAAATTGCCGATTATACAACAGGAACACATGAGGTTCTTTTAATTTATGAATTCAAATTCTTGAGCTCTAAATTAAAATCTCCTCGTTATTTCTAAAAAAACTTTACTATGTCTACCAAATGGCATAATAAAAATTTTCAACGCAATCGGCTTAACTAACAAACTAAAAAGAAATAAAACCCTATATATGAAACTAAAAAATTACATATTAGTTTGTATAGCCTTAATATTAAGTATTAATGGTTTTGCTCAACAAGGAAAACAAAAAAGAGCAGATACCCTTTTTAATAAATTTTCGTTCGTTAAGGCTGCTAAAGTATACAGAGAACTTATTCAAAATAATTATAATAGAGATTACGCTACTAGGCAATTAGCAGATTGCTATGCCCTACTTCGTGATCCTAGAAATGCTTCTAGATATTACAAAAGTGTTGTAAAGCAAGATAATGTTCCTGTAGAATATTATTATAAATACGCACAGTCTTTACGTGGTATGAAAAAATACGACGATTCTCGCCAATGGTTACAAACCTTTAAAGATTCTGGTGGCGTTATAAATTCTAACGATTTTTCTAAAGACTTAAACTTTATAACAAGCGTTTTCAATTCAAAACAACAATACTTTTTAGATAAAGTTAGATTCAATTCTAAGTATAGTGATTTTGGTGCTTTTGAAAAAGACGGACAAGTTTATTTCGCTTCAGCAAGAGATGAAGGTGTAGCCGTAAAAAGAGTTTACGGATGGAATGAGCAGCCGTTTTTAGATATCTATGTGGCTCAAGCGGGCACTAGACGTAACGTAAACCATACAGCAAAACTTAAAGGTGATGTAAATTCTATTTATCATGATGGGCCTGTGGTGATTACCAAAGATGGACAAACCATGTACTTCTCTAGAAACAACTACAAAGATCAAGTTGAAGAAAAAGACTCTAAAGGTTTAACCAATATGAAAATTTATAGAGCTAAACTACGTGATAGTCTTTGGACAGATGTTGAAGATTTATCTATTAATAGCGCCGATTTTTCAACACAACATCCTGCTTTAAATAATGATGATACCAAGTTATATTTTGCATCAGATAGACCCGGTGGCTATGGTGGCTCAGATATTTACGTTGTAGATATTAATGCTGACGGTACATTAGGTGAACCTGAAAATGTTGGGCCGGTAATTAATACAGATCAGGCCGATGGTTTTCCATTCATTAATAATGAAGGAACCTTATTCTTCTCTTCTGGAGGTCATGTAGGGTTAGGTTTGTTAGATATTTTTGCAACTATTAAAGGTGAAGATGATCAAGCAGACGAAGTTGTAGATGTTATCAATTTAGGTGTTCCGATTAATTCGAATAAAGATGATTTTTCTTTTAGTATGAATCCTAACGGTATTACGGGTTATTTTGCCTCTAATCGTGTTGGTGGTCGTGGTGACGATGATATTTATGCCTACCACAGAAAACCTGTTCTACATGTAGAAGGTGTAGTTAGCGATGCTATTAACTCTAAACCAATTCCAAATTCAGTTATTCAACTTATAAACTCAAAAGGAGAAAAAGTAGCTTACATGACTACGGATAAAAATGGTTTCTATCAAATCAATATAGACAGAAATCAAGATTATAAAATTATTGCAAGTCAGAAAAAATACATCGACGATTACAGAACATTTACATCTAAACACCTGCAAACCGAGTTAACCTCAATTACAGCCAATTTACTTTTAAACCCTGTACCAGATGTTATAAAGCTAGCGGAATTAAACACCATTTATTTCGATTTCAACAAGCATAACATTCGTCCGGATGCGGCTTTAGAATTAGATAAAATTGTAGATTTAATGTTGAATGTTTATCCAGAAATGGTAATTAGAATTGAATCGCATACCGATTCTAGAGGGCTACTATCTTACAATGATAAACTATCCATAGATAGAGCAAACTCTACTTACGAGTATCTAATTTCTAAAGGTGTAAAACCAGAAAGAATTACAGAGCATCAAGGATTTGGTGAGCGTAGATTAACAAATGGTTGTGAAGATGGGCAAAATTGTGAAGAAAAAGACCACCAGTTAAACAGACGTACACAGTTTATAGTGATAAAAATGGAATAGTAAATACAGCTAATCGCATGTGTTTTACTCTACCTAAAACCTACTTATATTTTTTTAATTAAATATAGACCCATGAAATTAAAAAATTACTGCTTAACAAGTATGTTCTTGCTTGTTTCCATAACGGTGTTCGCACAATATGGCATGCAAAAAAAAGCGGATAAACTATTCAATACATTTGCTTTTGCTGATGCAACAGAGGTATATACTAGGTTAATTGATAAAGATTTTAATACCGATTATGCCACTAGGCAATTGGCCGATACTTATGCTTTTATGAGAAACCCAGACAGTGCTGTGGTATATTATCAAAAAGCTGTAGAACAAGCAAATGTGCCTATAGAATACTATTATAATTATGCACAAGCTTTAAGAGGTGTAAAAGATTATAAAGGGTATCGCCAATGGATGCGTGAGTATAAAGATAAAGGTGGTATTATTAATGAAGCCCAATTAGCAAGCGATAAAGACTTTTTAAAATCTGTAGTAAATGCAAAGCAAAGTTATTTTTTAACCGATGTAAAGTTTAATTCAGAATTTAGCGATTTTGGAGCCGTTGAACATAATGGCAATATTTATTTCACATCTGCTAGAGATAAAGGTGCATTAACAAAACATGTTTACGGTTGGAATAAAGAACCATTTTTAGATATTTATGTTACCGAAAAAGGGACTAACGATTCTTTAATAAATCATAAATCAAAACTAAAAGGTGATATAAATTCTGTTTTTCACGATGGACCTATTACAATTACCAAAGACGGAAAAACCATTTATTTTTCTAGAAATGATTTCAATAAAAATGTCTTAGGTAAAAATACAGAAGGCATTACCAATTTAAAAATATACCGTGCCACGCTTACAGATGGAAAATGGAAAAACTTAGAAGAATTATCTTTTAACGACAGTTCCTACTCTACTGGTCATCCAGCGTTAAATAGCGACGGAACAAAATTATATTTCGCATCAGATAGACCTGGCGGATTTGGTGGATCGGATATTTATTACGTAAATATTAATGCCGATGGCAGCATAGGAGAACCTACAAACGCAGGTGAAATTGTAAACACCAATAAAAACGAAAAATTCCCTTTTGTAAATAGTGAAGATGTATTATTCTTTTCTTCCGATGGACATCAAGGTTTAGGCTTAATGGATATTTTTGCAACCGTTTACAGTAAAGACAAAACCATTACAAACGTTGCTAACTTAGGCGTTCCTGTAAATTCTAGTAAAGACGATTTTTCATTCTTTTTAAATGAAGATGGACTTTCTGGTTACTTCGCATCAAACCGTGAAGGCGGTGTAGGTAGCGATGATATTTATGCATTCGATAAAACACCTCAATTAAAAATAGCCGGTAAATTAACCGATGCCCAAACCAATCTTCCTATAGAAAATGCAACCATTACTCTATTGGATACCGATGGAAAACCTATTGCTTTTGTTGAAACCGATAGCGATGGTAACTACGATATTAATATTGATAGAGATACCGATTACAAACTACAAGTTACTAAAGACGGATATATTGAAGACTCTCGCGATATAACTTCTAAAAATGTAGATAAGAATGTATCAACTATTACCGAAGATTTTGTTCTTAATAAAATACAGGAACCAACACCAACTGTGGAGCCTTATCCAATTGTGGAGTTAGCTCCTATTTACTTCGATTTCGATAAATCTACTATTAGAGATCAAGATACTGATGGGCTAAATAGAATTGTAGATTTAATGCTTAACACGTATCCAGAAATGGCAATCGAAATTGAATCGCATACAGACTCTAGAGGACCTGCGGAATACAACAAAAGGCTCTCTGTTAAACGTGCAAAATCTACTTACAATTACCTCATAGAACATGGGGTGAATAAAGATAGAATTGTGTCCTTTAAAGGTTTGGGAGAAGAACAACTTGTAAACCAATGTGATGGTAGCATTAAATGCTCTAAAGCTCAACACGAACTAAACAGACGTACACAGTTTATTGTTTCTAAAATAAAATAATTTGGCATTTTAAATGCTCTTTTAAAAAAGCACCAATATGTTATTCATTTTGGTGCTTTTCTTTATTTCTGTAAATAAAATTTTACATTCTAAAATATCAATAGATACAATTATTAAAGCCTTTACTTCATTATCTTTGTATATATCACAGCTTAAATAATAGGTTTAAAATTTCTTTAACAGTAAAAAAAGTTTATTTTAAAGTCTTATTTTAAAAGTATAAATTCATGTTAATAAAGTCTTCTATGCATACATCTAAATACCTTCTTATTATTTTTACAGCTTTACTCTTTACAAGTTGTAACAACGAAACTAAAATGAGTTCGGTAAGCACCGAAAATTGGTCGAAACGTAAAGTCTCTAAAACGCTTTCAGATTCCTTAGAATACGGAAAGTCTTACTTGTCTACCTATTCTCAAATTTTTAGTATGTCTGAGCATAAAACACACAATTTAACCACTATGGTTAGTTTAAGAAACACAAGCGATGTAGATACCATTTATGTGCTAAGTGCTAAGTATTTTGATACACACGGTAAACATGTGCGCCCTTACATTGGCCATGCCATCTTTTTAGCGCCTATGGAAACCTGTGAAATTATTATTGATGAAATTGATAACTCTGGAGGTACCGGTTCTAATTTTGTATTTGAATGGAAAACACCTAAAGACTGCCCAGAACCTTTATTTGAAGCAATTATGAATTCTACTGTAGGCCAACAAGGCTTATCATTTGCAACGCAAGCAAGAAGGATTAAATAATACTAGGAAAATTTATTGAGATATAAGCTTATCCCTAAGTTGGCAACAATATGGAAAGACTCAAACGAAATTGGAAATGGTTAGTTGGGATTGGAATTTTCCTTCTCATCTATAAAATTCTTGTTCCTTACCAATATAATTTCTATTTAGAAAGAGATTTGATTGACTTTGAGCTGACTGATACGCTAATCGTTATCGGAATTGTATTTTTGATTTCTGTTTTCGTTTTTTACAGGTTTTTATCAATCGAAAATGAAATAACGCTTAGAATAATGAAGACTTTCGCTTTTTCTGTATTTATGGGATTTGTATATTTTATTTGGATTCAAAGCATCATAATTACTTCTGGATTATTTATAAACCGAATGACCAATACTGATACCGTGACGGAACGTTTTGAAATCACTTACGTTATGAAAAATGGAGAAGTCGGAATTAGGTCATTAGAAGACCAATATTTTGAAAGAACTGAAAAAAAGTTTGCAGAATCTGACCTGAATAAAATAAAAGAAGGAGACACAATAAAGATAGGTTTTCAGAAAGGTATTTTTGGAAAAAAGTATTTGAACTCCGGAAAAATAAATATTGTGGAATAAAATACTATTGTCAACACAGTATAAAAATAATTGCTGTTTTAGGCTTAACTAAAGGTCATTGCATTTTTGTCATACATAAACGTTGCCAAATATAAATAAGACTTAGTGTAAAGGATGTCCCTTATCATACATTAAGTACTGATAAATATTTTACTTAAAACTTTTACCCTAAAGTAGCTTGTTATTTTCTACCATCTCTTAGTATACCTTTGTCGGACCATGTAGTGTTTTGATTAGTAACCCAACGTATATTATTTGTAACTTTGCTTACCCAAACGAATTGAAATGCACTTGATTACTTCTAAGCGGTGCAGTACGAGTTTGAGATAAATGATAATTTGAAATTTAAATAATGGCAATAATATACTGTACCCAAAAATTTGAAACTGTAGTTGGTAAATCACGTATAGTTAAATCGGATAAATCTTCTCCTCTTGGTAACTGGAACGCTAATGTGTTTACGGTTAGCAGGAAAAACTGTGTAATACTAATGAATGATGTTTCTTATTATTCTGTACTTTTAATTGATTTTAAAAAAAAGGATTTATTGAATTTCCATGAAGTATTTGCTGAGCGCTTTTTTAAGCAATTGGAAAATGATGAGATAAGCTTTCCATCTAAATTTACAGATAAAATTACGAAAGAGTTACAGCCTGTTTTTTTAACTACCAATAATAATAGAAAGGTATTGGGTGCTATACAGGATGCCACCCTTGATATGAAGAGATATATTACCGAAGACTATAGTGACAATATTGATGATATAGACGTGGGCGAATTGAATTCCAATATTAATGAAAAGATTTTAAGCGTTCTTGGTAAAAAGAAACGTGGTTATGGGTATCCTAATGATGCAATGCAGGAATTGTTGAATAAGTTTTGCAAGTAGCAGATTGGTATTGAGTTTTAAATCTCGTTTATAAAAAAGTAATAGCGCTCATTTCTATAGTTTCGATCCTGCTTGGTTGTGTGTTGCTGTAAAGAGAGAAATAATCTCTAATTAAAAAATAAAACATTTGCAACAATGTATAAAAATAATTACTAGATTTTGGGCTTAACCAAAGGTAATTGCAAGTTTATTACGTCTGATTTTCCTGCGGAAAATCCTCGCATACAGCACAATTTTATACATAAACGCTAATACTAGTAACATACCCAAAAAATAATATATGAATATAATTGATTCTCTTTTTGGAAAAAAAAAGACTTTTAAACATCCTACAATTGGAGTTTTGAAAAGTCAAAGAATTAGAGGTGTTAATCCTGCTAAAAGTTATACTTGGCATGGTAATATATTCTTAAAGAACCAACTACTTGAAACAATAATTATTTTAGAAGGAAATAATACAAGTCCTTTTCCTAATCACCTAGATTTTATTAGTCAATTAGTGACGAATTGGGAAAATGAGTATTTACCTAAAATTGAAAATAAAATTAACGCTAGCGGAATTGATAATATTGCAAAATATTCTAATTGGAAAAATGAGTTTTATTTATCTGCTATCTATCCAATGCATGATAAAAGCTCTGAATTTGAATTAACATTAGAACCAATAGATAAGAAGAAAACTGATTCTTTAGGAATAGAAATTAAAAATAACATTATTACAAAAATTGAAAAATATGAGTAATAATAAAAGACAGCTAGTTTTATACTAATAAATATGAGTTTCTTTACTTATTGGCTTTTGAAATTCCTTATGAAAATCCTATCATACAAAAACACACTATTCTTACATATAAACACTAAAACCAACCTCCAACCTCTCCCCAACTCTCATTTTTAACCCAAAAAAACAAATAAAGACCGCTTACGCAATATTTCTTTAAATATAATTCGAAATTTCACGTTATTGCAGTGCATTTAATATGTAGACAAAGCATGGTCTTTTTAATATGAAAGGCCGTATATCAATAACAAATACTATTTAAACTATGAAAAAATTATTTTTATTATCAATTACATTATTAGGTTTTACATTTGCCTCTAGCGCACAAAATATTGCAGATAACGCTTTAGGGTTACGTCTTGGAGATAGTGATGGTTTAGGAGCTGAAATTACTTACCAACGTGCTCTAGGTGATAACAATAGAATTGAAGCTGATTTAGGTTGGAGAAACGGAAACGATTACAGCGCTTTTAAATTAGCAGGTTTATACCAATGGGTATGGAATATCGACGGAGGATTTAACTGGTATGCTGGTGCTGGTGCAGGTTTAGCATCATACTCTGGAAGAAATGATAATAACTTAGATGATGATTTCGGATTTTTTGCTGCTGGAGATGTTGGTATTGAATACGATTTTGATATTCCGTTATTAATTTCTTTAGATTTTAGACCAGAAATTGGGAACAATCGTTTTACAGACAATACACTTTTTGATATCGCATTAAGTTTAAGATACCAATTCTAATACATTTAGATATCAATAATAAAATTTAAGCGTCTTTTTTAAGGCGCTTTTTTTATGCTGAAAAATTAAGGTTAATTATATCAACCTACTCCATTTCAACATTACTATACTTTGCATTTATAATAATACTTTTTCCGCTAGATCCGCTTTTAGAAAAAGAAGACGACGATTGATTTTTAGCCGATTGATTTGGATGCGAGAATTTAGAATAACTTCCCTTATATTGCACGTTAGCATCTACACTTGGTAATTTTATAAAGGCATTACTATTTTGAAGAATAATGTTTAAATTACTAAAACTATCTTCTATTTTAGAAATGTTTAAATCACCAATATTTCCATCAATTATAGCGCTACCGCTTAATTTATCGATATCGATATTAGATGATGTGGCATTTAAAACTAACTGCTTTACCTCTTTTATTTCTGCATTGTTTACGTAATTTAAATTCAGTTCTCCTAAATTCCAGAATTCTACATTAACCGGCGAATAAGAAGCATTAATGGAAGTAGAACTCCCATTAACACTATATGCTGTAAATTTTGAATGTGATAAATTAGCTTTTAAATCGCTAACATTAGAAGCAAATTCTACTTCACCATATTTAATATTAACCTTTAACTTGGCGTGGTTTGGCATTTTTATTTTAATGGTTTTCTTAATATTAGAATCACCATGCCCTTTCATTAATTTTTCAACTTCTTTCTGGCGGTTTTTCATTAAAGTTGCACGTTCTTCATGGCGTTCTCTATTAGCCTCTGCACGTTTACTTTGTGCTTCAACACGATTGGCTTGCGCCTCAATACGCTCTGCTTGTGCTTCCATTTGCGCTCCAAAACGTTCTCCCCATGCTTCCATTTTCTCTTCAAAATCACCTTCATTAAATCGTTCTTCAAAAGCTTCTCCCCAGGCTTCCATACGCTTGCCAAACTTCTCTCCCCATTCTTCTCCAAATTTTTCGCCCCAAGCTTCCATTTTAGCTTCAAAATCTTTTCCGTAAGTGGCTTCAAATTTCTCTTCATACTTTTTTAGATACTTTTCACCATCCTTTTTATAGGCTTCATAATCAAACTCCATAGCATGTGCGCCTGCAGGAAGTTCTGGTAACTGTGGCATTTCTGGCATAGCAGGAATTTCAGGCACGTCAACGGTTAACCCGTTCATGATAGCTTGAGGTAAATCGGCCAATTCGTATTTTAATTCGTCAAAAATTATGGTTAATAAATCGCCATCGCTATCATTGTTCTTTTCAACCCAAACCACATTAGGCTTTGATTTATTTGTACTTATCGAAACCTTATCAAAAGTGGCATCAACATCAACATCCCAAGATTTTAAAACACTTTCAAGCGCCTCTTTCGATATTTTTTCACCTTCAACATAAGCTTCAATTTCAATGGTGTTTTTATTCCATGTATCGAAAACAACATTACAATGGCTTGTATTTAAATCGATAACTACATCTTTATTTACCTTAATACTTTGCTCTAGTTTTGTTAACTTTTGTTGTCCAAAAGCACTTGCCGTTAAAACAAAACTCAGTATTAATAATTTGATTTTTATGATTGTACTATTCATTTTTTGATTGATTTAGATTGATTGTTCTTTTTCTGATAAAGCATCAGATGATTTTAATTCTTTTAATTGTGTGCGTAATCGATACATTAAATTTAATCTGAATTTTAAATTATCTATTAATGCATTCACTGTTAATTCCGATGGCCCAGACTCTGTCAGATCCAACGATAATCGCTTGTATTCCTTATCCAATTCGTCTAACTGCGCCAAATACCCATCGAATAATTCTTTGGTTTCTGGCGTGTATTTCATTTTAGATAATTCTAAATTAATACTCGCTAAATAATAGTCTTCCACTTTTTTAAGCCCCGGAGATACATCACCTAAAGTTTTTGTTTCCGTTACCTTAGTAGCTGCAACGGTCTCAATAGTTTCGATGGTTTCAATGTCTCCTTCAAAAAAGGAATAAGCACCAAAACTTAAACCTAAAAACACAACAGCACTAGCTGCAATTTGCATCCAGCCCAAACCAGATTTTTTAGGAGCTTCAGGTAAAGCCTTATCCAATTTTTCAAGAAAACGCGCTTCATGCTTGGTTGGCATTTCATCATGTACAACCTTTTCATTCTTAAATAAGTCTCTAATATCTTGTGCCATTATTTTTGTGTATTAACAGTTCTTGTAATTTTAATTTTCCCCGCGATAGTTGCGTTCTCGATGCTACTTGTGTTATGTTCAAAATTTCCGATATTTCCTGATGGTCGTATCCTTCAATTAAATATAACATCACCACATATTGATATTTTTGTGATAATTTATTAATAGCCTCTTTTACATCATGCAACGTTACCGCATCGTCAACTAACCATTTGTCGTCTTTTGTAGTATCAATCACTTTCAGGTGCACCTCTTCTAGTTCCACAAGTTCTTGCTTTCTAGATTTCAAGAAATCGATACTTTTATTAACAACAATACGTTTTAACCAAGCTCCAAAAGTAACTTCTGCTTTATACTGATCCAGTTTTGTAAATGCTTTTATAAAAGCTTCCTGCACCACATCTTCGGCATCGTTAGCATCTTTTAAAAATCGTTTAGCAACAATATACATCCCGTCGCAGTACTGGTTGTATAACTGCAATTGCGCTTTCCGATTGTTTTGTTTACATTTTTCGATAATGTCAACTTGAAACATACTAATTTTGCTTTTGGTTGGTTAGGCCAATTTATCATTATATTGGCTTAGGTTCGTTTAAAAGACGACAAAAAAAACAAAGTGTTGCAAAAACTATTAAATTTTACTTAAAATATACCAAAATTGTGCAAATGTGCGTTAGGTTTTTTAGTAATCAATACTTTTTAAAGTATCTTTATTGCCTTAATAAATTGCTCCGTAAATGAACACCTTTTTAAAACGCGTTTTAATATCCTTAACTGTAATAGCTTTAGGATTATTTTTATATTCCACTTTCGTTGAAAACATATTTGCTCCTCGATTAAGTCCAAAAGACACCGTGAAGTTTGAGTTAAACGACTTAGAGCTTAAGGTGTTTTACAATCGCCCATCTAAGAAAAACCGTGTAATATTTGGAGCTTTAGTGCCTTTTGATAAAGTATGGAGAACGGGTGCCAACGAAGCGACAACTTTTGAAACCAATAAACCTCTAGAAGTTAAGGGTATGCCATTACCTGCTGGAAAATACACCTTATGGACTGTACCAAAAGATTCTGTTTGGACCGTAATTTTTAACACTAAGCAATATTCTTGGGGTGTCGATTCTGAAATGAAACCGATGTGGGATCCTAATTATGATGCTTTAAGCATTGAGGTTCCTGTTAGAGATTTAAAGAAACCTGTAGAACAGTTTACCATTGCTTTTGATAACTCTACAGACGATTTATTTTTAACCATGGCTTGGGATGTTGTAAAAGTGTCTGTGCCTTTAAAATAATTTCACTAAAAAATTCTTCTAAAGAAAATCAAAATACGCTATTGAATAAATTTGTAAATTGAAGTTCCAAAAGGATTATTTTGACTAAAAAAAACAAATCGGCGCTTTCTGAACATACAGGGATTTCTTCTCCAGAAATTACAAGTTCTAATGCCATTGAAACTCTCAAAGCGAAGCGCAAAGCCCGAATTGACACCAACACTTTAGTTTCTTCTATTCTCAATAAAAACATAGCGGCTTTAAGTCGTGCTATTACTTTAGTTGAAAGTGAAAACCATAAACATTTAGAACAGGCTAACACCATAATAAAAGCGTGTTTACCACATGCCAACAAATCTATTAGAATAGGCATTACAGGTGTTCCTGGTGTTGGAAAAAGTACATTTATTGAAGCCTTTGGAAAACATTTAACATCGCAAGGTAAACGCATTGCCATACTTGCTATAGACCCAACAAGTTCCATTACAAAAGGTAGTATTTTAGGTGATAAAACACGAATGGAAACTTTGGCCAAAGATGAAAATGCCTTTATTCGTCCATCGGCTTCCGGAACCTCTTTAGGTGGTGTTGCCAGAAAAACTAGAGAAAGTATTATTTTATGCGAAGCCGCAGGATTTGATGTGATTTTAATTGAAACTCTTGGCGTGGGACAAAGTGAAACCACTGTACATAGCATGATTGATTTTTTCTTACTACTGAAATTGGCTGGTGCTGGCGATGAACTTCAAGGAATAAAACGCGGTATTATTGAAATGGCAGATGCTATTGCCATTAATAAAGCCGATGGAGAGAACCTGAAACAAGCTAAACTAGCCAAGGTTGAATTTAATAGAGCACTTCACCTCTATCCGCCTAAACCATCGCAATGGTCTCCAAAAGTGATGCTTTGCAGTGCATTACAAAATGAAGGCATTAAGGATATTTGGAAATTAATTTTAGAATATAAAACTAAAACTACCGAGAATAATTATTTTGAAACCAATAGAACGAAGCAAAATAAATTCTGGCTTATTCAAACGATAGAAAATGAATTGAAACGGTCCTTCTTCAATAAAAAAGAAATAAAAGAAGCACTCGAAGCACAATTAAAATTAATTGAAACCAACAAAACAACGCCTTTTGCTGCAGCAGACTATCTACTCAGTCTTAACAAATCGCTTCAATAAATACTTAGCTATATTATAAAATAACACTCCAGAGATTGCTCCAAAAGTTAATCCGCATAAGATATCCAACGGATAATGTACGCCCACATATATTCTGCTAAATGCAACAATAAGACTCCAAGACACCATTATATAAATTAAATTTTTATAAAATGGTCTTAATGTTAAACCTGCAAAAACAGCTGCAGCCATAGTGTTAGATGCGTGCCCAGAGAAAAACCCATATTTACCACAGCGCACTGCAATAAAACGAACTCTATCTACCAAATCTGCCGCACCACAAGGTCTTGGTCTTTGAAAACCACGTTTGAATACATTAGTAATTTGATCGGTAAAGGTTACCATTAAAGCAATAACCACCACGAAAATTAATAGCGATTTTAAACCAAACTTTTTATAAAGTAAATACAACAAAACAGCGTACAATGGTATAAAAGTAAGCTTATCTGTAATAGCCAACCACAAGCCGTCCCAAGGTTCGGAACCCAAATTATTTAAAAATACAAATAACTCGGTGTCGTTTTTTAAAAGCTGATCTATCATTACTGTTTTATTTTAGCATTAGCCCAAGGCCTCTGTTTTACTCGTTAATTATTATTTCCTGTAAGGCATTATAAAAACAAATTACTCGTCGTATTTAGCAACCTCTGCATCATAAAAAGCAGTAGCTTCCTTAATTGCATTTTCTGTTTCTGTTTCTAATTCTTCTTGATCATCAGCATCGAAATCTTCAAACCATTCAACTTCATCATCTTCAAGGTTAATTATAAATCTTGGAAATTCAGTATGAATAACAAAAATAGCGTTTGGAAACTCTGTGTTATCCCCTAATATAAATTTTGGTAATGTCATGTTTTCTTTTTTTGTTAATTACTAGTTTTTAGTAACAGACTAAATATTATAAATTGCTTACTTCCTTACTACTCGACGTTCGACAAAATTAATCTTTTTGTTAAATAATTGAACCTTATATACAACAAAATAGAAGCCGATGTTAAACCAGCTAATAAGCCCAGCCAAATCCCGAAACTTCCATAAGCATCTTCCGATCCAAAAAACCAACTTATAGGAAAGCCAATAATCCAATACGAAATGAATACTAAAACCATCGGGATTTTTACATCTTGTAAACCTCTCAATGCCCCAAGAAAAACCACTTGTATACTATCACTTATTTGGAAAATAGCTGCCGCAACCATTAATTTGGATGCTATGCTAACCACCTCTGTATTATCGGCTAAGTTTTTAAGGTCTCCTAAATCTACGTACAGTCTTGGTAAATAGTCGTGCAACAAGAAAAACATAACCGCAAAACCAAAGGCAATTATAACGCCTAACAAAAATATAGAATAGGCAATACGACGTAAATCTATATATTTTTTTAAACCTTTTTGATTTCCAACACGAACCATACAAGCCACACTTAATCCCATGGCTACCATAAAGGTCATGGACGATAAGTTTAATGCTATTTGATTAGCTGCTTGTGGATTTTTACCTAACAAACCACTTAACCATATCGCTGAAGTAAAAATAGCCACTTCAAAAAACATTTGCATGGCGCTTGGAGTGCCTAAATTTATAATTTTTTTCAGCATTAATTTATCAAGTACAAACAACTTGATATTTGTAACGTATTCTTTAGATTTTTTTCGTCCTTTTAATAAATACCACAAGTACCAAACCATTACAAAACGAGATACTAAAGTTCCATAAGCCGCACCAACAATACCCATTTCTGGGAAACCAAACTTTCCGAAAATTAATAAATAGTTTAAAACTACATTTATAACATTACTTAAAATAGTAGCGTACATAGGGAATTTAGTTAATGATAATCCATCGCTAAATTGTTTAAAAGCTTGAAATATAATTAACGGAATAAGTGAAAATGCCACTAAATCTAAATAAGGAATTGCTAATTCCACAACCTCTATAGGTTGTTTCATTAAATACATTAACGGCTTTGCAAAAACCACCGCCAAAAACAACAATATTCCTAAAACGGTACATAAAAATAAGCCGTGTTTAAAAGATGATTTTCCTTTACCAAAATTTCCTTCAGCATCGGCCTCTGCTACCAATGGCGTAATGGCCGTAGAAAAACCAATACCTAAAGACATGGCAATAAACATAAAACTATTCCCCAATGAAACAGCTGCAAGTTCGGCTGTACCTAATTGGCCAACCATAATATTATCTATAAAACTTACAAAAGTATGGCCTAACATGCCTAACATAACGGGAGCTGCAAGCTGCCAGTTATATTTAAATTCTTTGGTGTAGTCGGTTAATTGCATTTGGCAAAAGTAAACTTATGCTTTGTTTAAAGCAATTTTGTGTTCTTAATTTAAGAGGAAATATTTAAGTTTATTTATTGGTGAAATTATGAGTTTTAAAGTTGAGAAACATCACGCTTTGCATCTTCAAATTCAGTGATGATTTCCGTAACAATGTCTGCCACAGGTTTTATTGAATGAATAATACCTGCAATCTGCCCGATTTCTAGTTCACCATCATCCAAATCACCTTCAAACATACCCTTTTTGGCACGTCCGCGACCAAGTAATTCTTTTAATTGATCTACACTTGGAGCTGTTTTGTATAAATCTTGTACCTCATTAAAAAAGACGTTTTTTACTAAACGTACTGGCGCTAATTCTTTTAACGTTAACTGCGTATCACCTTCTTTAGCATCAACAACCACTTGTTTAAAGTTAGCATGTGCAGAACTTTCTGTACTAGCAACAAACCGACTCCCAATTTGAACACCATCTGCTCCTAAAACCATAGTGGCCAACATGGCTTTACCTGTTGCGATTCCGCCTGCGGCAATTAGTGGTATGGTTATTTTTTCCTTAACCATTGGTATTAATGTCAAGGAGGTTGTTTCATCCCGTCCGTTATGTCCACCAGCTTCAAAACCTTCGGCAACAACGGCATCTACACCAGCTTCTTGAGCTTTTAAAGCGAACTTTACAGAACTCACCACGTGCACAACAGTAATACCTCTATCTTGTAACCAAGAGGTCCAAGTTTTTGGATTTCCTGCAGAAGTAAACACAATTTTAACACCTTCTTCAACTATAATATTCATGATTTCCTCAATGTTAGGGTATAACATTGGGACATTTACTCCAAAAGGTTTATTTGTTGCTTTTTTACATTTTTGGATATGTTCACGTAACACCTCAGGATACATCGATCCTGCTCCAATTAATCCTAAAATATCAGCATTACTAGCAGCTGAAGCTAATCTCCAACCACTATTCCAAATCATTCCTGCTTGAATAATTGGGTATTTAATTCCAAAAAGTTCGGTAATTCTATTTGCCATTATTCTTTTATAAGTCTAAAGGTATCAATTCCATTTACAGTTTCAAGCCTAACAACATAAAGGCCTTTGGCCAATTCTGAAGTATTGATCCAATTATTTTCATTTGAAACTTGATACGTATTAATCTTTTTTCCTGAAACATCAAAGAGATTTAATGTTGCAAAATCATCGGTAGGAAGGCTCACAAACAAACGCGCATTCATTGGGTTAGGATACAGCGTAATTTTATCGTTCATACTGGCATTTGTAGTATCAAGCGCATAGATATTTGACAAAGCTTTCTCTAAATCTGGAATACCATAACCTAAATAAAAATCAGGGTTATTGTATTGTGATGCTGATTCTCTAACCAAATCCATAATTTCAGAATTGGTTAAACTTGGGTAAGCTTGCCACAAGCATGCAATACCACCAGCCAAAATTGGCGCACTAAAAGATGTACCGCTATTGGTGATAATATTATCAAATTCATTAATTAAATAACTACTAGCGCCTTGTGCCACAACATCGGGTTTTAGAGTAGGTTGATAGGTCGTACCTATGGAACTAAAAATGGCATAATCACCATTAGAATCAACAGCTCCAATAGTTAAAACATTTGGAGAATCTGCCGGCGCACCAACACTAGCTCCCCAAGCATTTCCTGCCGATGTTACTAAGAGCATTCCTTTTTCAAAAGCAATATTAGCTCCTTTTGTAATGTATGCTGTTTGCCCATCCATATCCGATGGCTCGTAATCGTACTTAGTTCCTGGATCAAAATCATCATACCCTAAAGAGGTATTTATAATATCTACCCCTAAACTATCTGCACGTTCAGCAGCTTCCACCCAATAACTTTCTTCTACTGGGTTTTCATCATTATTATCTTCAGTAATAAATAGATAATATGATGCATTGGGCGCTGTACCAACGTAATTTTTAGTTGCAGTGTCAATATATCCGGCCATAGCACTTAAAACCAAAGTCCCGTGATTTGTAGATGTATTGGTGTAAACATCATCATCACGGTTTACAAAATCGTAATCGTCAAGTAGTTTTCCATTATTTCGAAGTGCTTCAAACGAACTCATGGTATTAACATTTGGAAATCCTCCATCCATTATGGCAACTGTCATCCCTTCACCTGTAAAACCTGTTTGATGTAACACATCGCCATTAATCATTTTAATCTGATTATTTTGGTTGGCATTACCGTAATTATAATCGGTTAAAATAGTTTCGAACTTATACCTTCGTTTTTCATTGGTCGATTTCTCTAAAGCGCCTTGAGATCTATCTGCAAAAACAATTTTACTTATAAATGTTCTTTTAGGCTCAATCAAGTTATTTTGATTGATAAATAAGTTTTCAATAGCTGTTTTTTCACCACGAACATGTACAGCATTGAACCATTTAGATTTCGCTAAAACGGATATGCCGTCAGCATTTTTAATAGCTGTAATATAGTCTTCGTTTACAGGTACATCGCGTGCATCTATAGACACACCATGCCTAGCCTTTCTATCCAGTGCTTTTTGAGTAAGCATAGTTAACGGATTGGCAATAAAAGTGGTTTCATTTTCTTTATCTGCCAAATACACCCAAGCATCTTCTTGGGAAAATAAATGACATGAAAAAGCGAATAAACTGAGGGAAAGTATAATTTTTTTCAATGTAATAGATTTAGATGCACTAAGTTACGAAATAACTCCGGAACCAAGTAACTCATCTTCAAAATACCATGCTACAAATTGTCCCTCCGTAATAGCCGATTGCGGATTCTCGAATTCTACATACATACCCAATTCTACTTTATGTAAAGTAGCTTTTTCTAAAGCTTGGCGATAGCGTATTCTAGCTAGTACTTCCATGGTTTCCCCATTCGCGATAGCTAAATCTTCTCGCACCCAATGTAACTCATCATTGGTTACAAAAAGAGCCCTTTTAAATAATCCCGGATGTGCTTTTCCTTGACCTGTGTAAATTACATTTTCATTTACATCTGTATCAATTACAAATAAAGGCTCGATAGTACCACCAACACCTAAACCTTTTCGTTGACCTTTTGTAAAATAATGCGCACCCTGATGCTTACCTACTATTTTTCCTAAATCAACTTTATAATCAATTTTACGAGATGAATAGGCCAATTTTTCTTCTTCGGAAGCAAAACTCTGCTCTGTTTCCTTATATATATCAAGATCATTAGAAATCTCAACAATAACACCTTCTTTTGGTTTTAGCTGTTGCTGAAGGAAATCGGGTAATTTTACCTTCCCAATAAAACAAAGTCCTTGAGAATCTTTTTTCTCTGCAGTAACTAAATCTAAACTCATAGCAATTTCGCGCACTTCTGGCTTAGTTAATTCCCCTATAGGAAACAGTGATTTTGCAAGTTGCTCTTGTGATAACTGACATAAGAAATAAGATTGATCCTTATTTCCATCGACACCTGCTAATAATTGATAAACAGATTCATCATCTTTTTCAAGTGTTCCTTTACGGCAATAATGCCCTGTAGCAACATAATCTGCACCTAAATCTAGAGCGATTTTCATGAAAACATCAAACTTAATCTCTCTATTACAAAGTACATCAGGATTTGGCGTACGTCCTTTTTCATATTCATTGAACATGTAATCTACAATACGCTCCTTATATTCTTCACTTAAATCTACCGTTTGAAAAGGAATACCAAGCTTTTCGGCAACCAACATTGCATCATTACTATCATCTAGCCACGGACATTCATTTGATATGGTAACCGTATCATCGTGCCAGTTTTTCATAAATAGTCCGATAACTTCATAACCTTGCTCCTGTAATAAATATGCAGCAACACTAGAATCTACACCTCCCGAAAGTCCAATTACAACTCGTTTCATGCTTTATATAATAAAATATATGTACCGATAATCTAGATATAACCTAGAAAAACCAGCAAATACATTGTTTTAATTAATGGTTTGTTGTCTAAAAAAATTAGTTTACAAAGGTAGGTATTATGGATTGTATTTAAATTGAATTTCGATAGTAAATAACTATCCTATTTATAAGTAAAACACATACAGTTTGTAAGCCTAAAAAGAGCAAGCGTATTATTGTTTTTTAATGTACTTTGGCACGTATGTAAAATCTTTTTCGGTTGTTAGTTTGCCGTTTTCGTAGTATTTCCAAACGCCATGTTTTTTATCGCGTTTGTATTGGCCATCGATAAGTAATTCGCCTTTGCCATTATAAATTTTTGCTGGTCCATGAATTTCGCCATTTTCATAAACATAAGATTTTAAAACCACCTTATTTTCTGAATACCAAAACGATTCGCCATGAAGTTTTCCGGCTTTATAGTTCTCTCTTTGGGCTATTTCTCCATTTTTATAATACACCAAACGTTCGCCAATTAACGCACCAGCATTATCAAAGTGTTCTAAAATGAGTAGATTATTATTACTTTTTTGATAGTATTTCCAGGTGCCAATATAGGTTTTACCATCCATTTCACCTTCACTAATTACTTTTCCGTTTGAGGCTAAAAACACCACTTTAGCAATGTTATTATTTTTATTAAACAATTTTGTTGCAGATAATACTGCTTTACCTCTAACGTTTTTATAAAACTTGAATTCACCTACTTCTTTACCATGTAGAAAAGTGCCTTGATAACGAATTACATCGGTATTATCGAAGTTTTTCTTCCAAACGCCATCTCGTTTTCCTGCATTATCCAATTGATTAATACTTTGCGCAGAAAGAATTAACGTGGAAACAAAAAATAGTAAGGTTGATAATTTTATTAATTTCATAAGGAAAATCTTGTTGTATGTAGATTGTAAAACAATTTGAAAACGAAATTATTGTTTTCAAATTGTTTTAAGCAAATACATTGCCAAATATTTTTAATTTTTAGAAATGTCTGATAAAATCCATTCAAGTTCAGGATCTTTTCCGGAAAGTCTATCTGAAATGGTTGGCGTTATTTCAACATTAGGCTTAATACCAAAACCATCAGGATTTTGTTTAAACGGTGCTTCTATTTGCATAAGCCCCATTCTAATTTTTAACTTCGTTTCTGGTAATTGATAAATTTTATACAAACCTGCAACACAACCATTATAAGCGCCACCTGTTTCTTCACCAACAAAAACAGCTCTTTTAGTTGCTTTTAAATGCGTAGAAATTAAAGCCGATGCAGAAAACGAGTTTCCATTTGTTAATACATATAAATTCCCTGTGTAGTTTTGGTCTCTAGGTTCTTTTTCTTTGGAATATGGAAATCTATAATAGAGCTTTCCATCTTGCTTTTTTGTTTTTAAAAGATTGTCTACCGCTATAAATGGTGATGCAATACCCATAAATATTTTAGTAGCAACCGAAGAGGTGTTATTCATAAACGCCGGAAAAAAAGACAAGCGTCTATTTACTTCGGCAGGTGCCATAAATTGGTATTTTGTTTTCGCTAGATAGCTGTATAAATAGTTTATTTCGGCTATGCGCCCGCCTCCATTATCTCTTAAATCGAGTACCAAGTTTTTGGTTTTAGCAGAATCTAACTTTTTGAAACTTTTTTTATAAAACTTTCGGTAGTTACCATTATTAAAGCCTCTAATTTTAATGTAAGCCGTGGCGCTGTCTTTACCAATAAAACTAAAATTACGTGTGTACTCTTTACTTTTAGCTATAAAACCTAACTCTCTATGCTTTTTGCGCTTATTTCGTTCTGCAATTCTATTTTGTTTTTTTTTCGCTTTACTTAATTTTATTATAGGTTTTGGCTCTGGAGCAATGGAATCGTTTTCTTTAGTTTTTTCTTTTTTATCAATACGCTTTAGTGTTTTTATAAACACAGAATCATTTAGTTTGAACTGTACTTGTAAACTATCGATAAAACCTTTCTCTTTAAAATAAAATGTTGAAAAATTTCGGCCTACCAATCTGTTTTGTAAAGTTTGATTATAACCATCGGAAGCAAAACGTGATTTAAACCCAGTTATTAAATCGGATACATTTTCGTTTTCTAGTTTAAGCACTTCTGCTCCTACTAAAGAGGAATCTTTACCTCTAGTTTCTATAACCCAAAGTTTATGGTCTAAATATTCGAAATCGAGATCGTAAAACTCAAACTTTTTCTTTTTTAATGCTTTAAGCTCTTTTCTTGTATACTCTGTATATGCCGACCCTAAAGATACGTGCCCTTGCTTTACCTGCGCTACTACTGGTGCTAATTTTTTATAAAAATCTCGCGAATTAATTGGTGAGTTTATGGCTCTTTTTAGGCTGTCGAATTTAAAGTCTAAATCGGTTTTAGAGGTATATTGATATAGATTTGGATGGTGCTTTTTTAATTGATTATAAACTCGATCTATATCCATATGCAAGCTCTCTGGTGTGTGTAATGCTTCTATTTGTGCATTATGTTTTTTAACGCTTACGCATGAAATACAGAAACTAAATGAGATTAAAAATATGGAGAATTTACGCATGTATACCGGACAATAATTTTAGTATTGTAAATGTAATTTATTTTTTTGATAGACGACTCTATTTTAAGAAAACGCTATGATTAGCGTGTTTTCTAAAATTGTAAAATGTTGCGCGGAGGCCACAGTACTTATTGAAATCCAGAACCTTGGCGCTCGCATTAGGGATAGCAGTGAAAAGCCCACAGTGATGCCAATGGTAATTGGTGGCACGAGGACTTGTAGCGTATAGCCCGACGTTTTTTAAAGTTAAAAGATTTTATTTTTCGAAAATCTTCTAGCTTTAAAAAAGGGAATGCCATAATAATTTTTGTAATTTTGTTGGTCATGCAAAATAAGATAAACATACAGAACAAAAAGGCGCGCTTTCTATACGAGATTTTAGATAAGTACACCGCAGGAATTGTACTTTCGGGTACTGAAATTAAGTCGATTAGAAGTAGTAGAGCATCTATTGCCGAAAGTTTTTGCGAGTTTAACGAGGCTGGCGAACTTTTTGTAATAAATATGACGGTTGAGGAATATATCTATGGGAATTATTATAACCATAAGCCAAAAGCGGAACGAAAATTGCTGCTAAACCGAAAGGAATTAAAAAAATTGCATAAAGAAGTGCAAAATACAGGTTTAACTATAATTCCGTTGCGTTTATTTATTAACGAAAAAGGTTACGCTAAATTAGTTATTGCTTTGGCTAAAGGTAAAAAACTATATGATAAACGTGAAACTATAAAAGATCGTGATAATAAACGAAACTTAGATCGAATTAAGAAAATTTACAAATAAGCAACCATGAAGAAATACGTTTTTATACTTTTTTTAACTGCAATTTCTATTACCGCTCAGGCGCAAAAAGGGCCTAAAAAAGGACAAGAAAAGGGAAAGGAAACCGGCAAAGAAAAAGCTGTAGAGCCAATTGACTACTCGGAAAATTATGCAACCGTAAATAATGTGGTTAATACACTTTATGATGTGGTTTCGGGGAAAAAGAATGAAGAACGTGATTGGAAACTTTTTAAACTTTTGTTTCACCCAGATGCAAAATTAATTACAGCAGGAAGAAATAATGATAGAGAGTTTCAGGTGAAATTTATGGGTGCTGCAGATTATGTAAAAAGTTCTAGTAAATGGATTACATCTAATGGTTTTGTAAAAAAAGAAATGCGCAGAAAAACAGAAGAGTATGGCCGTATGGCGCATGTTTTTAGTAGTTATAAAACCTATAATACGGAAGATGAAAATAAAGAAGACTCTGAAATGCGAGGCATTAACAGTATACAATTACTGAATGATGGCGAGCGTTGGTGGATTTTGAATATGTACTGGACTCAGGAAACTTGGTTAAACCCGATTCCTTCTAAATATTTAGATTAATTTCTTACACCATTTAAATGAGTGATTTTAAACCGAGTATAACTCCAGAAATTGAAGATTTTATTAAAGCCCAACATATCTTTTTTGTTGGTACAGCGGCTAGTGATGGACGCATAAATATTTCACCAAAAGGACATGATTCACTTCGGGTTTTATCGCCTAATAAAATAGTTTGGTTGAACTTAACAGGTAGTGGCAACGAAACAGCTGCTCACCTACTGCAAAAAAACCGAATGACTATTATGTTTTGTGCTTTTGAAGGTAAACCTTTGATTTTACGCCTTTATGGTAGTGCAATAACCTACCATGAGCGCGATGCGGAATACCATGAGCATATTGGTTTGTTTGAAAGAAATACAGGCTCTAGACAAATTATTGTTATGGATATAGAATCTGTACAAACATCTTGCGGCTACTCTATTCCTTTTATGGATTTTAAAGAAGAACGTGGTATGCTAAATTCTTGGTCGGAAAAACAAGGCAAAGCCCGTATTGAAAACTACTGGAAAGAAAACAACACCCAAAGTATTGATGGTTTTGACACCAAAATTTTAGAAGATTAAATTCCTTTTGTACGTTCCCACAGATTCGCGATAGCTGCTTTAAAATCTCTCAATTCTGGCTCAAAAGGTATCATGTTTAGGCGGCCGCCTTCTTTAAAAAGTTTCATTTTAAATACTGAAGAGTTCGGATCTTTGTCATCTAATAACGGATAACGCAAATCGTTATATTGATAATTATTGTCCTCCATTTTATACACACTATAATAACCATTACTAAACCAAGCTAGATCTTTTATATCTTGATAAGCTTCTGGTTTTAAATCGCGTTGTTTTGGCAATTCCACAAAATTAATAAAGCTACTTTTAGTGTCTAAAAGTGAATAATTAGCGATAAAATAACCCTTTTTTGTTTCGGCAATGCCATACCATAATATATTGTTTAAAAGTGCGGGGTTAGAACTGTAACGGTAATATTCTATTTCTTTTTCTGCCAAAGAACTTCTAAAAACTGAATCGATATACAATTTATTAACCACCGTAAAAAGCATATAAACCGAACTGATCCCTATACCCCATTTAAGCCAAATGCTTCTTTTTACTGATGTGCGTTTAAAAAACATTAAGACAATAATACATACTAAAAAAGGAACGGTATACAACGGATCGACCACAGCAATATTATTAAAAGCTACTCTATAATTACTAAATGGTGCGAACAATTGCGTACCATAAGGTGTAAAACAA
Organism: Algibacter lectus; assembly: GCF_900112395.1. Taxonomy (GTDB): domain Bacteria; phylum Bacteroidota; class Bacteroidia; order Flavobacteriales; family Flavobacteriaceae; genus Algibacter; species Algibacter lectus. The sequence continues at coordinate 9,237 of NZ_FOLN01000002.1, read as the reverse complement.
TCTAATATGGGATGCGTTAAAAGCGACCAGAAAAACAAACGTACCCAATCACTTTGGCTTGTTGTATCTATACGTTTTTTGGTATTATAGAACTTGAAAACCAACCAGCCGAAGAAAAAAGCCGCCAAAACAGAAAATAAAATGGAGTGCATAAACCCGCGGTGAAATAACATCGCATCAATTTTATTTTGATGAATTATGCCACCCACAATAACATCCAAATCGGGAATCGTGCCGCCTATTGCACCAAATAACAGCGCTTTATTACCTATTTTCTTGCCTAACACAGCTTCGCCACATGCAGCACCTAAAACGATTTGAGTTAATGAATCCATAATATTTTTTGAATTGAATGGCAAAAGTAAGCAAGTATTTCTATTTGCATACATTCAACTAAAATCGTAACATTACGGTACAAAATTGATAGCATGCACGACGACAAGAATATTTCTGAGATAAAAGCAGACCATGAAACAATTATTGAAAACTCAGAATTGAATATTTGGGAAGCTTTAATTCCTGTAATTCTTCTAATGGGTTTATTATTTTACAACATCACTTATAAGGATGGCGAATGGTTTGGAGAATATTCTAATCAATTTATTTTACTTATTGGTGGTGCCATTGCAGCCGTAGTTGGTTTTTACAACAAAGTATCTGTTAACCGCATGGTTACCGAAGTTTGGGCCAACCTAAAAAGTGTTTTTATACCGATTATGATCTTGTTTTTAGTTGGAGCTTTAGCTGGTACATGGCTTGTTAGTGGCGTAATTCCTGCTATGGTTTATTATGGTTTGCAAGTGCTAAGCCCAAGTATATTCTTACCAGCATCTGTTATTATTGCTGCCGTAATCTCTATTGCAACAGGAAGTTCTTGGACCACATCGGCTACCGTTGGTATTGCTCTAGTTGGTATTGGTACCGCTTTAGGAATTCCTCCTGGAATGATTGCTGGTGCTGTAATTTCTGGTGCTTATTTTGGAGATAAAATGTCGCCATTAAGTGATACCACTAACCTTGCTCCTGCCATGGCTGGAACAGATTTATTTACACATATTAGGTATATGACGCTTACCACCATACCTACCATAATAATTACCCTAGTTGTTTTTGCTATTTTAAGTTTATCTGTTGATACTACCGGAAGTGCCGATGTTTCAAGTTTATTGGTCACTATAGCGAGTACATTTAATATTACACCTTGGTTGTTTTTAGTACCAGTTACTGTAATTGCTTTAATTCTCTTAAAAACAAAACCCCTTATTGCTTTAGTAACGGGTGTTTTATTAGCGGCTGTTTTTGCATTTGTTTTTCAACCAGAAATTCTTAATGGTTTAGGAGATTCTAAAATCTCTACAATTACAACCTCTATTTTAACCGATACACAAATTACTACCGATAATGAAAAACTAAACGAGCTCTTTTCTGCTGGTGGCATGAAAGGTATGCTTTGGACCATCTATTTAATTACTTGTGCCATGATTTTTGGTGGTATTATGGATGGCATTGGTGCCTTGGCTAGAATAACAAAAGGGTTACTATCTATAGCCACCTCTGTATTTGGTTTATTTGCTAGTACAGTAATTAGCTGTTTAGGCTTAAACATTATAGCATCCGATCAATATTTAGCTATTGTAATTCCTGGTAAAATGTTTAAAAAAGCTTATGAAGATCGTGGTTTAGCCCCTGAAAATTTAAGTAGAACCTTAGAAGATTCCGGGACGGTAACTTCGGTACTTATCCCTTGGAATACCTGTGGAGCTTATCAATCTGGGGTTTTGGGTGTCGGCATATCAGAGTATTTTGTATATGCTATATTCAACTGGTTAAGTCCGTTTACTACACTCCTTTTTGCGGCTTTAAATATTAAAATTAGACAACTCGCCTCTAAATAGAATTAAATTATCAATAAATTTTAATTCCATAGACAAAAACTATTCTGTAATAAGAAATTAAAATTTCGGATTTTACTAAAAACCTTAAATGTGTTTTATATTTGTACCCAGAAAACAATTAACAAATAAAAACATAAACACATGGCATTAGTAGGAAAAAAATTTCCAGATTTAAACGTTGACGCAATGAACGATATGGGCGATACTTTTAAAGTAAACGTTCTTGAAGAAGCAGTTAACAACAAGAAAAAAGTAGTTTTATTTTGGTACCCAAAAGATTTTACTTTTGTATGCCCAACAGAATTACACGCATTTCAAGCGGCTTTACCAGAATTCGAAAAACGTAACACTATTGTTATTGGTGCATCTTGCGATACTCCAGAAGTACACTTTGCATGGTTAAGCCAAGCTAAAGATAACGGTGGAATTGAAGGTGTAACTTACCCAATTTTAGCAGATAGTAACAGAAACTTATCAAACATCTTAGGTATTTTAGATATCACTAACGAAACGTTTGATGAAGAAACTGGAACTGTACAAGTTGAAGGTGATAACGTAACTTACAGAGCAACTTACATTATTGACGAAGATGGTGTTGTACAACACGAAAGTATTAACAACATGCCTTTAGGTAGAAATGTTGGTGAATACATCCGTTTAGTAGATGCTTTAACTCACGTACAAGAAAAAGGTGAAGTTTGTCCTGCAAACTGGGAAGAAGGAAAAGAAGCTATGGCTCCAAATGCAAAAGGAACTGCAGCATACTTAGCAGCTAACTAGTTAAAAAAATAATTTTAAGGCCTGTTTGTCTCTCATAATTAATTTAGGCAGGCCTTCAAAATTCTATTTAAAACAGCAATAGCTATTTCTTTCAGCTTTTAGATTGTTTTAAATAACACACTCCAAAAAAAAATATAGTTATGATAAATGAATTAGACCAAGATAATTTAGGTGAAATCGTTTCGAGTAATGATACAGTAATTGTTCAATATTCTGCCACATGGTGTGGAAATTGTAGAATTATGAAACCTAAATTTAAAAAATTAGCAACAGAAAACGAAGGTGTATCTTTTGTTATTGTTGATGCTGAAAAGTTTCCTGAATCTAGAAAACTAGCTACGGTTGATAATTTACCAACGTTTGCAACCTTTAAAGGCGGCAAATTAGTTAAGCAAGTACAAACTAACAAATTCGATGTTTTAAAAGAATTAGTTAGCGAAGTAATATAATACAAAGTAGAAGACCTTTCCGCGAAAGCGTGATTAATACCATATAAAAATGAAATTACCAGTAATAAAACATTTAACACAATTTATTGAAGAAAACGACGAAGATTACGTTGTTGAAACTATTGAAACACTTGAAGCTTTAACCGAAGTTTCTTCTCTAAAAGATGAAGAATTAGATGTTATTGGCGAACTTATTTCTAATATGTACGGCGCCATTGAAGTGAATAAAATGATAAAAGAAGGCACCCCGAAAAAAGAAGCTGTAAACAGTTTTATGCAACGCGTGTTGGGTTCTATCGACAAATAATTGAAAAAGAAAAATTTGTATTTATTTTAAAACCATCTTGTGAAAACAGGGTGGTTTTTTTTTGTTTAACGGGAACTTGCCTTTAAATCAATTTGGATTATCTTCGTCTTTTCGGAAATAATAACGGCGTCTAAATAATCCATTTTCTAACGTCCGCCCTATCCAAAGCACAATCATGAAAAATTTGCTAAACTATATTCAATCGCGATTTACTTTAACTGAAGAAGATACTCGTTTAGTTCAACATTATTTTATTACCGAGCACGTACCTGCACAAACCAAACTTTTAGAAGCCGGAAAAGTAGAACGCTATGTTTATTTTTTAAGTGAAGGCATTGTAAAAGGGTATCAAAACCTAGATGGCAAAATTGTAGTACAGCATTTAGTACCAGAACAAGATTTTTTTACCTCATTAGATAGTTTTATGAGTGAAACGCCTGCTCCAGATTACTATGAAACCATTACCGATTGCAAACTATTAAAAATTTCAAAACCCGATTATAACCTATTACAGACACAATCTACCTTTTGGAGCGATTTTATAAAAACCGTTACAAACGAACATTTAAATTGTAAACTCGAACGCGTTAAAGATTTTCAGATATTAACAGCAAAACAACGTTATGAGAAGTTTATAAAACAACATCCAAACCTAGCTTTAAACGTTTCTATAGATAATATAGCATCTTTTTTAGGCATGGAGCCACAATCGCTAAGTCGTATTAGAAAACAAATCACTTTCTAACAAATGTTATTTTTAAAACATCAATAAGCACAGACCTTTGCTCAAACAAAAAATAAAAACATGAGCAAAGATAACATTGAAAACACAAGTAAAGATATTGCATTAGTTACAGGCGGAAACGGCCATTTAGGCAATAATTTAATCCGTTTACTACTATCTAAAAATCAAAATGTTAGAACCACAGTTAGAGATATCAATAACTCTGCTCCTTTTGAGGGTTTAGATTGCGATGTTGTACAGGCCGACCTTTTAGATACAGCCTCGCTAAAAAAAGCATTTAAAAATGTAACCCACTTATACGCCGTAGCGGCAAACTTTAGCATGTGGGCCAAAGATCCAAAAACAGAAATTTACGACAACAACCTAAAAGGCACCCAAAACCTGTTCGACGTTGCGAAAGCCTGCGGTATAAAACATATTGTTTACGTAAGTTCGGTAGCCTCTTTAGATTTTACCACCTTGCCCGCAAACGTTAATAATGGTTATAACAAAGACCGTAGAAATTGGTATTACAATTCTAAAAACGATTCCGATAAATTGGCCTTAAAATTAGGCCAAAAATACGGTATTAGAACCGTACTCATTTTACCATCCGCCATGATTGGCAGCCATGCTCACAAATTAAATTACTCTAACCATTTGGTGCATCAAATTTTAAAAGGCGAAATTCCTGTAGATACCAATGTAACCTTAAACTGGGTCGATGTTAAAGATGTCGCCTTTGGCGCTTACCAAGCCATGCTGAAAGGTGAAAATCAAACCCGTTACATTCTATCCAATCCTACACACACCACTTTGCAAGACAGCGTGAAAATTGCCGCTAATTTGTATCCCGAATTAAAACTAAAAACCCCAAAAACAGTTCCAAAATGTCTATTATACGCCGTTGCTGGACTTATGGAATTTAGTAGTAAAATAACAGGTAAAGAACCTCTACTCCAACGGCATTATCTCGATATGTTTTATGGCTTAAAACAAGATTATGATATTAGTGCTTCTAAAAGTGTTTTAGGTTTTAACCCAAAACCATCTAAACAAGTTTTGGAAGAAGCCCTTCGATATATAAAAGAAGATTGGAACGCTTAATAATGCATTTCAATATCGACAAACTACACAAAGCTCAATTTTTTGGGCTTTTTTTAGGCCTTTTATTCTCCAATTACGGATACCCGTAAATTTGATTGGTTGGACTGTTATAATTTGCGTGGTGTTAAAGGAAAACTCAAACCTTATAGTGTAAAATCAAATAAAATCAGAATTAAAAATAAAGTCGGAATAAGTCGAAAACAGACTTAAAACAGAAGTAGGCACCCTAAATTTATCAAAATGATTAAAAAATTATCAATTATTATCACTCTCGTTGGAACAATTTCACTTACCAGTTGTGCAGGACATTATGGATTAACATCCAATGTTAACAATCATTCCACTCAAGTTGTTTTATCAAAAAAGAACTTTAAAGTAATAAATAGCGTTAGCGGAGACGCGAGCGTAACCTATATTTTTGGTATTGGTGGTTTATCTAAAAAGGCGTTAATAACAGAAGCAAAAGCCGAGATGCTTCAAAATGCAAATCTTGAAGGAGGAGCAAAAGCAGTTATCAATGAAACAGTTGAAATTAAAGGATCAAGTTTTCCTTTTTTCGGTAGAAAACTCGTTACTGTTTCAGCACAAGTTATTGAGTTTACAGAATAGTTAAAAAAAAATTATATTTTACTACATTCCTAAATCTTAGCATAAAACGTCTTAAAATTAATATTTTAAGGCGTTTCTGTTTTAAATAACAACTACGTGTAAAACAAAAATGAGCAACTTTATACATCGATTTATTTTCAGAAATAAGACTACAATCTGATTCAAAAATTAAATATAAAAAAATATAACACCTACTCTTCTCCAATTTAAGGTTAGCATAAATTTATCGATATATAACAAATTAAATTACTATACTTTTTTTTACCGTAATTAAACAATCCTACTCTTCCATTTAAGTTATTATAAAGAACATGTTCTTCGAATTTACAACCAGAAAAACAACTAAAATTAAATAACCAACATTTTATTCCTAACACACAAAAAAAACAACATTTATCGACGAACAGTAAAACAATGACACTATATCCTACATTTAACAATTAAAACTACGTAATTTCATATATAAATATTTACTTGCTATCACTTTTAAGTCCTAAAAACAGCATAAAACATAACAGCATTTGTTTTATAAAAAGGTTTAAGGAACAGAGGTAATCAAACAATATAATTTAAAACACTCAAAACAAAACAATTATGAAGAAAAAACTACTTATTCTATTTTTATTTATTGCAACATTAAATATCAATGCGCAAACAAACCTTGTTCCTAATGGAGATATGGAGAATTGGGATTCTTTTGATACAAACCCAGATGATTGGACTAGATTTTTTGACGGATTATGGGAAAAAAGTGCCGATTTTCAAAATGGTACAGCAAGTCTACAATTAGAAATTGCCTCAAGTAGAACATTTAACTATATAAATACAGATAATATGTCATTCACCTCTGGTGTAACTTATGTTTGTACTTTTTATTACAAAGCTGTTTCTGGTAATTTAACTCAGGTTGAATTTAATTTATCTCATACTCCAGGTGCTTTTCCAACTACTTTTTTAACTAATCCCTATACAGACTCATCTACAACAGAGTGGAAAAAAGGAGAATTTGAATATACAGCTACCGATACAGAAAATGTTCAAGCTTTTATATACTCACGTGGAGATGCTGGCGCGCAAGTATTAATTGATAACGTTTCTATTTTTGATAAATCAACATTATCTACAAATCAACTTGAAAATAATTCAAACACAATAACCGCTTATCCAAATCCATCTACAGATTTTATTGAAATTTCAGGGTTTAAAGTAAAAGAAAATTATACCATTTACAATATACTTGGTGAAAGCGTTTTAAACGGTTCTATACAAGAAAAAGAACAAATAGATCTTAGAAACTTAACTAACGGAATCTATATCTTGAAAACAGAAAATGCAAAAGCATTGAAAATTATTAAAGAATAACTATTGCTTAAACCCATTAGTAATAGTACATTTTTAGTACTTACAAATAAAAAAGAAGCCCTATTTAGGGCTTCTTTTATGCTTTTATTCTACAATTACGGTTTTCCGTAAAGTTGACTAAACAAACTTTTGTAATTTGCTCACCGTTAAAGAAAAATACGCAGTTATACGTATTGATTCTTTTACAGAAACAAAGTAAATTCGTTGCTTATGTTTTTGAAATATGAAGAAAACATAAAATGAAACAGATGAAGATATTAAAACACATTATACTCGTAACAACAATTTCCTTAAGCTTTAGCTCTTGCACCGAAGAAGAAGGCGGTTGCGAAACAGAAACCGTTTGTTTTGGCGCAGGAAATTGCATTGAAAAACCTATTGCAGGTTCTTGCTTTTAGTGTTGTTATAAGCTGGATATGATTAATAAAACTGAGTATATATAATAGTTAGGCATAATTAAAAAATAAATTCTCCAATAAAAAGATGAAATATAATATCTACGAATTAACTGATTCAAAAGAAAAAAATATGTGGGAAGATTCATTTATTGTATTCGATTCATCTGCTCTTTTAGACTTTTATTTCTTACCCAAAAATACAAGGGAAAATATCTTTAATAATTTATTCAATATAAAACTGAAAGATAGACTATGGTCTCCTGCACACGTTAAATATGAATATTTAAAAAATCGAAAAAGGATAATAAGCAAACCTATTAATGAAAAATATAAACCTCTAAAAACAGAAACCCTAAAAGATATAAAGAATTCAATAAATACTATTGGAAAAAAAATAGAGGATTTAAAACGTAGAACATCTAATGATGATAAACATCCTTTTTTAAAACAAAATAAAATTGAAGACTTCTTTAAAAGTTTTAATTCACTAAAAGAAGATTCAATAGAATTTGAAAAGGATATTAATAATCAAATTGATGATATCGAAAAAGAAATAAATGATTTACATTCCAATGACGATGTATTAAATGCTTTTGAGAGTTCTTTTAAAATTGGTAATGATTATAATTTCAATGAAATAATTGAAATAACAAAAGAAGGAAAACATAGATATGAATTCTCTATTCCTCCTGGCTATGAAGACTTAAAAGACAAAAAAGGAACTCAAATATTTGGAGATTTAATTATTTGGAAACAAATTTTAGACTTTTCTAAAGAAAATAAAAAGCCTATAATATTCATTTGCAATGACCTTAAAGAAGATTGGTGTATTCTTGAAAAAGAAAATAAAAGAATAAAAAGCCCAAGAAAAGAACTTATCAAAGAAATATATGACAATTCAGGTGTTGAATTCTGGATGTATAATCAAGCTCAATTTTTACACAATGCAAATAAATATCTTGGTACTGAAATCGAAGAAGAAAATATTGACCTTTTATCAAATTTTATAAATGAAAAAGATGATGATGAAAAAAAATCAAATAAAACCTTAGATTTAAGTAAAGAGTTAGAAAAATTGAAATTGATACTTAAGTCCGAAACTAAGTATGTAGAAAACTACAGAAAGTATGTAGATGATTTATACTCTGTAACAGCAGATGATTTCGCTCATAATAATGCTATTGAATTGTCTATGCTAGAAGATAACCTGACAGAATTACAAGAAAAAATATCAGAACTAGAACAAGAAAAAATAAGATTATCTGGAAAATAAAAACTATGCCTAACAATGGTAACCGTTGCACAACCCCTTAAAAAAGTATAAAAACAGCTTAAAATCTTTGTTTTTAAGCTGTTTTTATTTTTGATACTCCATATTTTCTCTAAAATATAAGTGGTTTAAAACATATCATTCGAACGCTTATTAGGTGTTTTTTTGTGCTTTTAATAATAACAAGTATTCCCGCTATACTTTCTGATAGGTTTTTCATATATTTTAAATATTTTTTAAGATTATAGGCTGTTGCTGATACATGCATACACTTATTAGCTTGTTTAATCCCAAGGGTATTCACTTTCCCCATGCCTAAAAACTGAGTTAGCGTTC
>NZ_FOLN01000018.1 GCF_900112395.1 Algibacter lectus | reverse complement strand
ATGGGGAAAGTGAATACCCTTGGGATTAAACAAGCTAATAAGTGTATGCATGTATCAGCAACAGCCTATAATCTTAAAAAATATTTAAAATATATGAAAAACCTGTCAGAAAGTATAGCGGGAATACTTGTTATTATTAAAAGCACAAAAAAACACCTAATAAGCGTTCGAATGATATGTTTTAAGCCACTTATATTTTAGAGAAAATATGGAGTATCAAAAATAAAAACAGCTTAAAAACAAAGATTTTAAGCTGTTTTTATACTTTTTTAAGGGGTTGTGCAACGGTTACCGGTGTTAGCTGTTGTTTTTTCTTTTTTCAGTTAAATTCGTAATTACATATCCTATAACAGAACCAAATAATGCTAAAATCATTCCTAAAACTAACGCATTTAGTAAATCAATTTTTGTCTTTAAATTTTCATTTTTTAAAGTTATTATTTCGTTCTGATTTTCAATTTTTTGACTTATTAAATCTATTTCATCATAAATGTTTTCAATTTCAAGAGTTTTCTTCGGGTTAGATAATAATCCTTTCTCTATTATTGATAATCTTTTTTCGACATTTTTAAAGGTAGCTGAAGAATCTTTAATGTAAACAGTATCCTTGTAACTCAAAGTGTTGTTTTTCAGAGAATCTAATTTTAATATTTTATCTTTTAAAAACTCAATTTCTAACCTTGTTTTTTCAATTTTTAAATTGTCGTTTCCAATATAGTCTATAGAAGATGAAGTATAGAAAGAAATAATAGCAGTTAAAATACCAACAGTTAAACTTGTTAAGGTCCACAATGATAATTTTTCTTTATTCTTTTTTTTCTTTTCTAATTCAACAACTATTTCTTTTTCTAATTCTCTTTCTATTTCTTTCTCTTCTATTTTTTTCTTTGCCGATAAAGTTTCAAATTCAGGGAATTCCTTTTTTGTAATGGGAATCCACTCATTTTCATCTCCGATTACCAATATTTGAAAATCATTAGAGTCTAAAGGAAAAACTAAATAATATGGAAGCGATTCGTTTTTAAGTGAAAGTAGATAACTTTCAATTCTTATTCTAACAGATTTTTTAATGTTTGGATTTATATTTTCCTTAAATTCAACCAATCCAATATATTCTCCTATTCTAGTATCTAATATTAACAAGTCAGGTTGAATCCTTTGTCCTTTAAATGAATAAGCAGGTGTTTGTCTTAAAAGACTTTTACTCGGGTAGTTTTTCTCTTTTTCTAGAAATTCGTAAAATTTGCTAGTTAATTCTTGTTCATTCATTGAATTTCTTTTTTCTAATAACAGCTAACAATTGTATATAGTTAGTACTAACTATATATCTATTTTAGGGTTAATACTTTTTTTATGGTATTATTAAAGCTATTAGTTTTTTTATGATTCAATATGATTACATAAGCTGTAGGTATTCATATTGAAATTCTTTAGGGAAGAAAATATTTTTAAATATATTAAAAGTTACTTAAAAAAGTATATGAAATAAAATATTTCTACAAACCGTGATTATTTTAAATAATACTGCAAGGGAATAGAAATTTATTTTATTGTTATACCTATGTTGTACCTTTTTTTATTTTTCTTATTTATTTAGCTGATATATAGGTGATTATTTATCTTGTATAGATAACACGGTGTTACCACAAGTTTTTTAATGTAAAACTTGCCCACCAGCTATTACATTTCTATTTTCTAAACTACTTTCAGAACTTAATGTGGCTACAATGAAAGATAGTTTAATATTATTGAACACGAGTCCAAGCGTTAATTGACCGAACGAAAAATTTGAATTCTCAATTCCAAGATTTTTAGAAAACTCTTCGGTTCCATAAATTTGATTGAAGTTAAATGCACCAAAAAATCTTAATTTATTATTTGTTAAGGCCGCATCAGCATAAAAGTCAATCCCTATTGATGCACTTCCAGCAAATTCTTCTGTAGTAGTCCCAAATTCAGGAAAATCAGCAGTTCCTTTAGCTCTTAATCTTGAAATAAAATTAAATTGATTGTTTCTTGAATGTATGTATGCTAGTGGATATTCTATGTTTAAAACTGTATTACCTCCATTAGATACTAATCTTTGATACGCTTCATCTTCCTTCGCAACAGATAGGCTATCAGAAGAACTACTAGAAATCATAGCACCTAAACTAACTCTCAAAACTGAAAGGTTACCACTAACTAATTCTGAATAAATTGAACCTGTGTTATTTCCAATATTAAAACCTGTATTGTTTAAAACACTAAATCGCTTACCCTTATCATCATATAAAATATCAAAAAATGCTCTTGACCGTTTTGGTCCAAATGATAGAATTTTAGAAGTGGAATATTGAAGGTATTCTTTCACATATTCATTTGATAAACTATCAATAACTGGATTTAAAATTCTAATTGAGTCTTTAGAATTTTTAAGTTGCTTTTCATAGTTTATTAATTCTTGATTCGTTAGGTTTAATCTGCCTTCTGCATTTTCGTCCAGTTTTGTTAAGGCATTGCTGTATATTGAATCCAGTTTAGTCTTTTGTTTCTGTAATCTCTTCTTTTTTATGTTATTCAAGGTCTTGTAGTAGTTGAAAACTTTTTTGCCATCTACCAAGCTAGAGTCGGCAGGAAAAGTTTTCCCTTCGGTCGGATTGTCTAGAATTTTGAAACTAGGTACATTTTGGGAATATACTAGAGACGAAGAGAGTAAAATAAATAGTAAAAGTAGTTGTTTTTTCATTTTGTGTTATGTTTTAATTTGTGGTAATAATTGTATATAGTTAGTGTTGACTATATATCTATTTATGGTTAATACTATTTTTCATGATATTATTAAAGCTATTTTATCTTCTTACACTCAAATATTCCAGATGGTGCTTTATATTTTAAACCAGAAATTTTATTGTTTTTTTCTGTGAATTCAATTTGCATATCGTCGAATTTTTCCACTTTAAATATGTGTTTTTTATAAGGGATAAGTACCTCGTCTGTAGTTCCTAACATGGTTAGCTTGTTATCTTTTATTTTTATTTCAAACTCGGAGCCAGCATATTCATATGTCCCAGTGTATAGATTTAATATTTCTGGGCTCGATAAAGATTCATCTGTTTTTTTATTGAATGTAACTTGGCCTTCATCTATTGAAATCACGGCCGTAGATATTTCACCTTGTGGACTAACACTAAAATTAATACTCCATTTTCCTAGAATTTCATCATTTGGCGTGTCGAATCGGTTGTAGTGATAATGTTGCAGAGGTAAAATTGTTCTCCTAAAATTGAAATAAAGGGAGTCATTTTCTTTTCCAATAATGAACTCACCATAGACCTCGTTAACATAAGTGCCTAAATAATCATTTATATTATGTGTTGGAGAGGTTCCTTTAACATTATCAAACCCAACTTGAGCTCTGGCTTTTTTACCCATTTCTTTCCTTTTAAGGTGATCAGCCAACAATCGACCATTCCAATCTGTTTGCTTCAATCCTAAAAGCCTATCAACAAGGTTATATGCTATAATTGTATTGCCTAAACTTGCTCCATGATCACCTATTGAAAACGTTATAACTCCTATATCATCATAAGGAAGTATTATTACTTGAGAGTGAAATCCTGGCATTGCCCCACCGTGTTTTGTTAATACATTACCTTTATAAACCTCAATTTCTCTTGCCATACCATAAGTGGAATTTAGCTTTTCTTTATAGCCTTTTTCTTCTAGTTCTGAATTTCTAAACGCAATACCTGGTTTCAAGGTTTCATTAATTATGGAGGTAGGTATTACCTCTTTGTTCTTATACTTTCCATCTTTCATAAGTGCAATTACCCAGTGAGAAAGATCATCTAAACTTGTTATAATAGCTCCTGCAGGTCCTACACCTGCACCATCTTCTTTAAGAGGGATTTTATATAGAAGCGTAGTGTCTCTTATCTCATTATAAGGAATTCCATGATCACTTGATTTTTGCATTTCGGCAATGGAAAAAACAGTGTTATTCATTTCAAGTGGAGTGAAAATATTTTCTTTGACATATTCTTCCCATGTCTTTCCGGTTCTGAGTTCTATTGAATAACCTACCGCTGTATACATGAGATTATTGTATATAAAGTCTTGGCGTAAGGGGATAGATGGTTCTAGGTATTTAATACGTTCAAAAAGTTCTTTCCGTGAAAAGTCTGATTGAAACCAAATCATATCATGTCTAGAAATACCGGTTTTATGCCCCAACATATCTCTAAGTGTAACATTACTGTTTAAGAAATCATTGTAAAACTGAAGTTCTGGAACAGATTCTGTAATAGGTTTATCCCAATTGAAAATTCCTTTTTCTACTAACATACCAGCAGCTATTGTTGTAAAAAGTTTAGTGTTAGAGGCTATTTGAAATAGCGTGTTTTTTGTAACCGGAAGTTTATTTCCATAATCTCTATAGCCATATCCTTTTACGAATACAAGTTCTCCATTGTGAATAATTGCAACACCTGCACCTGGCTCATTCCAATCAGTCAAAACATCAGACATATACTTATCAAAACCTTTAAGCGATTTGCTAATGTTAATTTCCTGTGCTATAATATTGATTGATAAGAGCGAAAAAAATGCAAGAATAATGTTTTTCATAATAGCTGGTTCATGTTAATTCTATTCTCGTAACAACACCAAACATTAATCAAAGAGCCAGTAATAAAAGTACATAACTCATCGACAATATTTAGCGTTAATTACTAAAATTGACTTGTGCTTATAATTATGAAAATAAATAGGGAGAGAGGGTAATAGGCTTGCTTATAGCTTATTGGAGTTTAAATATAGATAAAAAAAATAAACTGTAAAGATTTTTTATTCTTTTTATTAAAAAAACACATAATTCCGATTCTATTATGAATGCGAGTTTATTAATTCAGAAAAATTTCTAAATACTCAATAGCTTCGTTTAAATTAAATAGGAGGTAAGAATGGGGTTATCTGTTATATATTTAGTTTAAAGTAAAAATAATACTGTGTTTTAAGAAGGCATAGTTTAATAATGAGCCGATTAATTTTGTTAATCGGCTCATTATCATTTTTTGATAATATTTATAAATAAAATAATTTAGTTATTCAAATTTCCACATCGCACTCCACATATTATCTGTTATTGGACCTACCTCTAATTTTCCATTTTCATTGTGAATATATTTATCAGGATACCAATTATTTTGTATTCTAATATATTCACCATAACCAGGTTGAAATTTCCACAAAGCACTTGCCCAGTTAGGTAAGATTTTAACAACTTCTAATTTATGACCGCTGAAGTTTAAATACAATTCTGGGTTTTCTAGGTTTTGTATTCTTACCCAGCCATTGCCAGCAGGTATAACTTTCCATAGTTGCTCGTCTTCATTTGATTTAATCGCCTCCAAAGGAGAGTTATTTTGACTTGCAATGTATAAATGCTTTTTAAATCTGCTCTGTATTCGCTTATAGTCTTTTCTGTTTACAGTATACAAAAAACCTTGATTACCACCTTTTGCGTCTATATTAGCGCCTCTTTTAAAGTTACTGTGATCAGATTGAACAGGTACAGCAAAACGACCATCTGCCATACGTAGAAACGCATAAGCGTCGAAACCAGAAATCCAAGCTTCTCTTACTTCATCTTCTTTTGCTAATTGCCAACGATTAAAGTTTGCTTTGTTTATAGCTTGTTCTAATGTAAGGTTTACTTCTCTATAATAGTACATGTTAGGGGTATTATATCTAGCATCCATAGTTGCTAGTATTTTACTTTTAAGCTCAGGATTCGATACCATATTTGCAGCTTCAGTTTCTAGTTTGCGTTGCTCACTTATACTAGCAATATGATCAGGAATTAAGTAAGTAAAGTCTTTAGCATCAAGAACAAGCATTTTGAATAAGAAAGTAAAATTTTCAATTTTTTCTTGATCACTCATTGTTTGCCAATTTTCATTTCGAGGTTTTATATAGCAACCTTCTTTTAAACTGTTTTCAAAAATAGCAATTTCAATAGCCTTTCCGCCAGTGGGCATAAAACCTACCATAAAAACACTTACCCCTACAGCAACAGGCCCTATTGCCGATGATAATGCTGGCCCAATGGCTTTGCTTCCTAATTTAGAACTGATAATAGTATAAGTCATGGTAACACCATCTATAGTACCTCCTGATAAATTCGTTGCTGTAGTTAGTGCTACTGAAAAGGCATTTAATGCTTGAGCTGAAAATAATACTGTCGCTCCTGTAGCAAGACTAATTCCTGCTTTCTGAGCATGACTTGATACTATATTTAGGGCTTGTGCTTCTGCGCTCAAATTTGACGATAAGTAATTAGGAATGTTTAATAATGTACTTACACTAGGATCATCAGGAAATGACTGAGCTACAAGTGGCATTGAAAAATCTAATATTTTCATATTTTGCTCGTGGGTAAAATACATGGGGCTGCCATTCATACCTTTACTCTTAAACTCATTTACCGTTTTATCTCCTAATGGAATACCTGATTTTATAAATCTTCCCCTACCAGAGTCATCATAAACTATAGGCTCTATATCTTCTCTATCTATTAGCGTGGGACCATCATTAAATTGTAAACCCGGAATAAATGGGGTGTCATTTAATTCTGCAGTTGTGCTTCTAGAGTAGTATTTCCAAGATTCTAGCGTGTATCTATTTGCTTTAGCTAAATGAAAACTTACATATTCTGAAAATTGCTTGCTAAGTACTGGGTTTGCTCCAGTTCTTAGGGTTTTTAAATATTCAGGAACAAAAAAACCAACAAACTCATATCGTGTTAATTTACACGATTTACAGGTGTTATCTTTATTGGTAATTAAATATTTTAGGTAGCCTTTTAAGTGAGTCGTATTGTTTTTATAGCGGTTAGGGAATTTTTCATTTATATATTGATCTAGCGAACGGTTCAAAATATGCTGATAATTAGCATCATCCCATTTATCTTGCATAATATTACCTACACCATTTGCATATTTTTTTTTGTATGCATCATAAACTGCTGCTTGACTATCACTATAGTTAATACCATTTAATTTAAAAAACTCACGGTTGTAATAACCATCTTTACTTTGGTCTATAACTACCGGGGTACCTGCGTCTCCGCTAAGTTTTATTACATTAGATCCAGAATTTGTAGTTGTAATTGGTTTTGGAGGCGCTACAATGGGAGTACCTGGTTTCATAGTATAAAAGAAACCTTGATTACCACCTGTAATGCCAATATTTGGTCCTTTTTTAAAGGTGCTGATATCAGCTTGAATTGGAACTGCCATTTGGCCATTTGCTAATAGACCATATGAATGTTGATTTAATTTTAAATATGTATAAGCTTCGGTTAGTTCTTCTGGGGTTGCTAAAGACAAACCAAATTCTGCAGCTTTAGCTTTAGCTTGATCTAGAGTTAAATTATCCTGAGGGTAAAATTTTACTTCAAAAACGCATTTACCGCCTTCACCAGAAACTTTCCCATCCTTACAAATGTTTTTTATTGTTGCGGTCCCCATTATGATAGTTCTGTCTTGAGAGAAAAGAGGTTGGTAAACTACAAATATTGCGAAAATTAAAAATACTTTATAAGTAAAATGCTTCATGTTATTGGTTTTATGTTAAACGATATTTTTACTTTTTAACAGAATAAATTAATTCTATTTACCTTAATCTAAACATTAATCAAAGAGCCAGTAAAAAAACATAACTCATCGACAATATTTAGTATTAATTACTAAAATTGACTTTTGCTTATAATTATGAAAATAAATAGGGAGAGAGTGTAATAGGCTTGCTTATAGCTTATTAGAGTTTAAATATAAATAAAAAAAATAAACTGTAAAGATTTTTTAGTTTTTTATTAAAAAATTTATAATCCTAATAATAGGATTTCGATTCTATTATGAATGCGAGTTTATTAATTCAGAAAATTTTTAAATACTCAATAGCTTCGTTTAAATTAATAGGATGTAAAAAGGGGGTTGTCTGTTATATATTTAGTTTATAGTAAAAATAATACTGTGTTTTAAGAAGGCATAGTTTAATAATGAGCCGATTAATTTAGATAATCGGCTCATGACTTATAATTGGTAGCAAAAAGAATAGACAAAATTTAGCTATGATATAAACACACTAGAGGATAAGCTCTACGCTTTTATTGAAAAATCAGGACGTATTAGTGGTATTTTAAAAGCCATGACAAGAGAGGATCATTTGCAGGCTATGATAAATATTATGGTAGCTGAAGCTATTAAAACTTCCGAAATTGAAGGTGATGGACGGAGTACTTCTTATCAGATTAATTTTTAATAACCTCGTATAGTTTATAGTAGATCATGATTTAGCTAAAATAGATCTGGGTATTGCTGGGGGTATTGGTTGTAAATGAGTTTGATGATAAAATCATTTCAATTTTTACAGCGTTCTACTATTATTTTCTGTTTATTTTTAACATATGCCTTTTCTAAGATTCTTATTGTATCTTTTTTTTGTGGTGCAATTGCTCGTAAGATACGTGATGGATAATTAAAGAGGTATGCATGCGTATCAAGACTAAAACTTTTGTTTTCCTTTTGCATGTTGGCGTATTCAAACAAGTTATCAGAACTATAATAGTACGATTCGTCATCTAACCAAACAAAGTTTTCATTAGGCAGTACAAACATCCTAATATTGCTACCGTTTATGGCTTTGTGAAAATAAGGCGTACTATTAAGTAGTGCTGCATCTTGCTCTTGTAAGTGCTTTAAATTAGTATAAAAGTCTTTTAAATTGATGCTTACAAAAGCCTGATTTTTTATATCTAGAATGCTCCAGAGATCTTCTAATTCATCTGTCTCTGGCTGATATCGTTGGAATTTAACACGAACCATATCGCCAATTTTTACGGAGCTAACAAGACTTATAGAACTATTAAAATTTGTCCATTTTTTTAACCTATTTACTTTATGGTTTTTCACTTCGGTAAGGACAAGATCTCCGTTAGCGTGTACAGCTAGAATGTTGTTTTTATCGATCCTTATAGAATATAATGGTAGCGATAGGTGATGATTTTGATAAATACTTGTAGCATAGCTATCGTCAATATGTATTGTATGATTAAAAACTATATTTGGCACCTCCGTTTTTGGGATAAAGTGGCCGTATTGTTTTACTAATTCATTTGTTTTAGCCTTATCTAAAATGGCATAGTTTGTTTTGTAAACATAGGTTACAAGCGTAATTATCTCTTGTGTATTGTCTTCTATTTGATCTACATATTGCGGTACTAAACTTATAGTGTATAACTTTTGTTCTACATCATTTAATATATAAATATCGCTTAGTATCTGTTTTTTATAAGGTAGCACGGCATTTACATTGTATAAGAAAGCGGTACTATCTTTTACCAATACATACGCATGGCTTGACACAGGCAAAACAGCTTCTTGTGTATATTGCGATTTATAATTATCGCTTAAAACTAGCTGTTGTGCATCTGCTGATACAGCTACTAGTAAAACTATTGCTATTACTAAGAATTTCATAAGTTATTGCTTGCTTATGTAGATACTCAACATTTTGATCTTTTAAAAATTATCAAATATAATTTCTGTTTTTCGTGCTTTGTTGTGCGTTTGTTATTTTTTACCTAAATCCAAATGTGTAGTTTGAATAAATTTTATAGCCACTATCTTTATAGAATTTCATCCATTTATCCCTAACGGCATCTATTTTGGTAAAAGATTTTTCCCAATAATCTGTTGTATGCGCATAACAATAATCCTTGTTTATGTTAAAGTGTACAGACACTTTGTTTTTCCAACGCGTAGCCAATTGAGAACCAACAACTTTCTTTTGGTCAAATAACCTAAAGTCATCTTCAAATTTATGCGTAATTATTGGGCTAAAGTATGCGATTCTTTCACTAACACACATTTGACTGCTTGAATTAGAAATATAGATTGAATACGTGTATTGGGTTAAATTGTCTTGTGCATTAGCAACTGTTGCTATGCTTAAAAATATTGTAAGGATTACTAATTGTATTGTTTTCATAAAAATTTAATTTGTGCAAGTTGGGAATTTTTAGAATTTACTTTGTTTTCTTTTTTCGCTAGCAAGATATGCCAAATGTTGAAAGGCTTTCGTCATTCGATTTGCTAGTGTATGATCATCAAAACTTAGAAGAATACTATCAAAGAATTTTTCTTCATCATCAGATGTTCTTTTTGCAAATTTCCCTGTAAGCTTTAACCCTATGTTAAAGGTTGTAAATTCATCATTTATTGCCTTTTCTAACGTAACTTTTTTTAATTTATTCAAAGGTGTTTCAAAATAGACATAAGAAACTGATTTATCCTTGTTATATGTTGAAGAAAACTTCGTATTTAAAAAATTGTCTTTAATAGAATGTTTGGTTTTATTTGCTATAGTTGCATATTCATTATCGAAACTCTGTTGGTTGAACTTCTGTTGCAGGGATTCTATAACCGTATACTTCAAGTTTTCAGAAATAAAATTAATAGTTTCCTCCCAAGTCGCATCATTTTGTTTTTCTTGGCTATGCACATTATTGGCAGAAAAAATTAATAGTGTAAATACAATTAGGTTTAGTTTTTTCATTGTTTTTTTAGCCCCTAACCCCAATACCGGTAGCTTTTTTAGTGTTTTTAATAGTGTCTTTTTTAGAGTTTTCTCTTAAAAACTGACTGGCATCTAGGATGAAATTTGTTTCGTTTTTTAAAAAAGACTGTGTTTCTAAAAGTATTTTATGGCTTATATAACGGTCTTTGGTGTATGCTGTTTCTATTCTTTTTTGCAAAACCTCCATTGCTTTTTCTTTACTGGAAGCCTTAAATGCTTTAATGTATTTAAAGGTTTTAGAGGGGCAGTCATCACTTTTAATAATATATTCATAGACAACTACATAATCTGATTCACCTACATATAAATCCACTTTTTTTATATTGCTATCTTCACTGGGGTTTAATCTCTTTTTAAAAACTTCAATTATTTTATTACGCTTTTCTGCATCTAATTTTGTTGGTAGCATAAAGGTTTTAAAATCGGTATCTACAGAGCACCAAGGGGCTAATTTTGTATTATTAATTAAAACATAATAATGTGCGCTTTGCGCATAAAAAGAATTAAAGTAAAACCCAAGAAATAGAAACAAACAGAAGGTTTTGTTTTTATTTGAAATTTGAAGTATATTTTTAATAGTATGTTTTTTTTAAAATTTATCTCCAGAAGCTTTGCGTTCTTCTTCTCGTTTTTTTGTGGCTAGGTAAGCTAAATGTTGGAAAGCTTTGGCGATACGGTTGCTCATTTCGTCACCATCGATAAATATTCGAACATCATCGTATTTCTGATCATCAATATTTCGAAATGAATAATAGGGCTCATAGTTATTATTGTTACGAAAATTTTTTCTAACATTTTTAAATGTTACATCATCATTGTGTGTGTACAAATAAATTCCAGAGTATTTAGTTGTATAACTTATATTCTTAAGGTTTTTCAAATCAATAATTATACTTTCTGCATAAAGTGATGTATAAGTATAATCAGCTTCTCTATGACCCCAAAAATATTCATCTGGATCAATATTAATAGTCATTGTAGAGTTACTAAATTCTATATTTATTATTTTTTCTTGAGATTCTTGATTCCTAACACCATATTCGTTAACTTCATCTTTATACTTTTTAATAAAATCAATTGTCTCCTCCCAAGTAGCATCATTAGAAGCATCTTGTGCATTACAAAAAAATGTGATAGTTAAGCATAAGCTTAATAGAATGGTTTTCATATTTAGGTTTTTAACAAAAAAAACATAAATTATTTAATACTGCAACACTCAATATTGAGTGTTTATTAAATAATTTGATTTAATAAACAATATTGGACTAATTCTTGAGTTGAAGAAAACTTCAGTTTTTTTAGTATACTTCTTCTATGTCCATCTACTGTGTGTGAGCTAATAAAAAGTTTTTTACTTATCTCTTTACTTGTTTGGTTTAGTGTTAACAATCGTAGAATATCCTGTTCTCTATTGCTTAGGCTGTTGGTAGCTAATAAGTTTTGATCATAATTTTTATAGTATAATGTTTCGTATTCATTGTTTTTGTTTAATTTTTTTACAGTGCAAATTATTGGTCTATATTCTCCATTCCCAATAACAGTGGCATGGGCAATTCCAATAATAGGTTTTCCGGTTTCATCAAAATATGTAGGGGTTTGATGTTCCAAAATATTGCAAAAATCGCCTTTACTATTTTTTACTCTAAAATTCCAAGTGTAATTTAGATTTTCTCGATCTTCTTTTTTTACTTTGGTCATTGTAAAAGTCATTAAATCTTGTAAGGCCTTCATCCAAACAACTAGGTCATCTGGATGAAAGTGAGAAAGCCAGTATTGAGGTCCAATAGAAGTCATTTTTTCTATATCTAAACCTAACGTAAGCTCAAAGTTTTTACTAACAAATGGGTAGGTTTGCAATGAAGTGTTGGTTACAATAAAAAAAGACTCGGTTCTTGGTAAATATTTATCTAGTTCTATTAGTTTATTAATGTGTTGTTCTATGATAGTATTTTTATATTCTTTATTCGTATCGAATATTTCTTTAAATAAGTCTATTGTTTCTTTTTTCATAATTCTTTTAATTTAAATGTAACTTACTTTAAGTAGCGCTACATTTTAAAACCTATAGACCTCAATAATTTGCTATTAATTAGGATTTAGAGATTTTTGCCTTTTAACATTTTAGACGTAAGTTTATTAAATTATACACAATTACCCAAAATTATGTGGTTATAATTAATAATTATGCTGGATGTCTTTATTAAAATTCGGAATACTGAAATTGTTTTTTAATGTTGGTTTTAGGGGTAACTAAGAGTAATTATTAGCTTAACATCTTAAGTAAAATTAATAGGAGAGAAGAAGTATAACTTGTTTTGAAATCTTGATTAAGTTTTTTAGTGTAAAAAAAAAACTAACAATTTTGAGCTATTTTCATCATAGAAATAGCACTAATTATTACCTTTGAAATGGTAGTGCTAATTTCCGGTCACTTTCTGGGTCGTTTTGTACCTCATTTTTCGTTAAGCCTTGTAAATAAAGAAAAGTTGATTTCTGTATTGGGAAATAAATAGTCTACCCAAACATTAGCTGCTTTTCTTCTTTTTTCTAAATATATCTTTTAGTATAATATATTGTTCGTGATATAAAAGTATAGAAGCAATAATGAAGGGTACTCCAGACCAAAACGCCCATGTATGAAAATCGGTGTTGTTCACACTAGGATATGCTAAATATCTAAATGAAAACCATAATGCAATTAGCCCTAAAATACCGATTACGTGCTTATTAACAACTTTTTCGATTTTTATACTTAACAGGATAAGTAATTGACCGAGAAGAGAGAGTAGTGAAGCGCCAAGTAGCAGGTTAGCAAAAGAATCGGAAAAACCACTGCTTGAAAGCCACCTATCTAAAGTGAAATACTCAGTTAATAGCATTACAGAGATAGTGTTTTTATGAATTATAAAAATGAATGAATGCAATATTAATGTCCAAATTTTAAGCTTTTTCATATTCTTATTTATAACAATTAAAGTAAGTTTTTAAAATTATTTTTTGGTTGTCGCACAAGGCTAAAATATTGAACTTATATATTAATCAATCTAGCCTGATTACAAAATAGACCTGTATTCTTACTTATTCAAGCTAAGATATAAATAATAAATTTTAGGAAAACAATAGTTAACTATATTGGGTCTATTAGTATTTAGTAACAAACAAGTTTCAATAAAACCACGCTGTAAAAGTCATTTTGTATAGCTTTGCTGAAATATAAATTACATAGGGATCAAATTCTATTTTGATAGGGCTTAGGCTCACATAAAAGCGTATTATTAATGGAATATATTTTTAAGGAAATAATTTTTAAATGGAACGAAGATCACCATAAACAAAAGGCTTATAACGAAAAGCAACTTGTTAATTTATTATACAAGCAAAATATTGAACTCGAATTAATTGAAAAAACACTCAGTGATTATTCAGTTTATTTTGATCGCGTAAAACGATATTTATATAGTCCAAAATGGAATAAGCTTATAAGAGATTTTCCTTCTTGGTTTAATTTAGTAGATGGTAAAGAGCAAGAAATTACAAAGGCTTTTATAGACGAAGAAAATGCTATCGAGGACGATAATGCTAGGTTATGGGTTGTAGCCAAAATTGATAAGAAGATTTCAAATTCCGATTTCGGATTTTTGTACCAAGCTGTTATTTCTCTGCCTGATGGTGTTTCTAGTCCTGGGCAAGAAGGCATACCAATAAATTTATGGTGGCAAGATGTTGCTAAACAAAACAATATTCAAGGTGTTTTTTTAGCATATTATAGAAGTATTTCAACCATAATATTTCGAGTTTCAAATGAATTAACAGCCGAGCATTTAAATACTACATTTAAATTTAAACCCAAGGCTATTAATTTTTTAAAACATATAAAAGATCGGTTTAACGCTGTAAAATATGACGAACTCAGCCTTACAAATAAGTTCTTTTTTAAAAGGAATATTAGAATAGATGATGACTTTAAAGGTGGAATAATAGATGCATCATTAAACCAATCGCAGCAAAAGGCAGTGCAAAGTGTATTCTCTCAAAATGTCACTTTTATTTGGGGCCCACCAGGAACAGGAAAAACATATACACTTTCAAAAATTATAGCAAAAGCATGTACAAACGGGTTGCGCGTTTTAGCCGTTAGTATTTCAAATATTTCTATTGATATTCTAGGAAAAGAAATTATAAATGAATTTGAAAATTTCTCAGAAAGTTCAAAGAAACTTCTTGAAGACAGAAAGGTTTTAAGGTTTGGTTATCCTGTTTTATCAGAGATTGTAAATGATAGCAGGCTTTACCCCGAAAAAGAAGAAGTAGATCGCGTAAGGAAAGAATACGGCACAGTTTTAAAATATTTAAGAAGTCATTCTAAAAATACCGATAGGGAAGACATTGCCAGAGCCAGAAACAAACAAATTTTGCTTAAAAATGAGATAAAACAAATTAATCAAACAAGAATTGCTAATTCTCAATTAGTGTTTACCACAGCGGCACAGTGCTTTTTAGCTGATAATTTTGAACATGAAAAATTTGATCTCGTAGTTGTTGATGAAGTAGGGATGATGCCATTGATACAAACGCTAACTATGGCGAGTTTTTCAAAAAACAAATTTGTTGTTGCAGGAGATTTTAAACAACTTGGACCAATTAGTACAGGCCAAACAGAAGCTGTAAATAATTGGTTTAATAAAGATGTTTTTGAATATATGGACGATGTTGAAGGCTATGATGAAAATATTAGAGTCATGCTTTCGGAGCAACGCAGGATGCATCCAGACATTTGTTCGTTAATAAATGATAGGTTTTATAATGGTTTATTAACCTCTAATTATCAAGAGAAATTCACATCAATTAAGTCTAGTTTTGGAGTTATTAATACGCCGTATTGTTTTATTCCTGTAGAGCCAAAAAATGGAGCTGTTGTAAAAACCACGCAAGGACGATCTAGAGTTAATGATAAATCTGCTCAGGTTGTAACCGAACTTGTAGAAAGCTTAATAATAGAAAATGAAGCGATGATAATTGGTGTTATTACGCCCTATAATGGCCAAGTAATAAATTTAAAACGAAAATTGAGAAACAAAATGCTTTTCGATAATCAGCTTAAAAATGTAACGGTTGGTACAATACATTCTTTTCAAGGTTCGGGTTTCGATGCTATTGTTTATGATATAGTAGATAATTGTGAAAAAAATATAGGCATGCTATACAAAGGCATTCAAGGGGAACGATTAGTTAATGTGGCACTTTCAAGAGCAAAACATAAGCTAATTATTGTAGGTGATCTAAAGGTGTTTTCAATTTCGGACGATTTAAATGAAGTTTCTAAAAAATTACGGTCTTTAATGGTTGATTTAAGATTGTCTGAGAATAAATTGAGTTATAAAAATTAAGAATCCAAAATAAACTTGACTATTAGTAAATTTTCATAGTTTCTTTAAATCGCTAAAGCTTTGGGAATTTATCAAATAAAATCCTCATCTAGCTTACAATTTACAATTAAACATTTCAATGCATAAAAAAGGAAATATTAATAAGCTAATTATCAAAAGAGTTTTGAAGTAGAACAATGAGAGATATAAGCTAACTTCAACAAATATTAGAAGGGTGTAAAACGTTTTTTTGTTCTTAAGATGGTCTCTTTTAAATATCATTCTTTGAGTTGTGACGAATGGTTCTGGATATATTTAGTTACGCATTTGGTAAACTAAAACGAGTCGATTTTTAAACACATTCTTTATTATAATAATTGATAATATCAACCACCTGCTTTTTCTTAAATTCTTTCTTTTTTATTTTATCTATTAAGGTAGGGCAATCTTCAATTAGATTAAATTTTCGTTTTTTAAGCCAAGCTCCTGTTCTGATTGTTACATTATTTTTTTCTAAAAAATAAACATAACCAGACGATGCAGGTAGGCTCATTCCTGCACCCATTCCCATTCCCATTGCAGAGCCAGAATTTGTAACAAAAACACTATATAGATTAATTTTTCCTAATTGTACTATTTTCATTTTACGAGAAATTCCTTGCACCAGTTTAAATCTATATCGCTCTACACTCTTATCTTCTCTTTCGATATCATAACCATTTAGTTGGCTATTTTCATAATGAATAATATCTGAATTTAAATTTGCTTTATATTTTATACCTCCCAACATTTTGGCCTTAACTAAACCTTTTAATTCTGTTGAGTCTTTTAAATAAATAGTGCCTTTCTTAGATTGTGCATTGATAAATAGAAATGATAGAATGGCTAAAAGGGTAAGTGTTTTTCTCATACTTTTTTAATTATTAATGTTCTTGATAACTGAATTGTTTTCATCGAACCAACTGCCATTTTTGTATGTTACAGCACCTAGTTCTGAATGAAAAAACACGTTGCCTAATTCGGTTTTTTGTTCTATTCCTGTTATATAATCAGGCACACAAACTCCATTATCTAGTTGAGTATAGCCTTCATCGCAAGGATCACTTTCGCAATTTATAAAAGAGATGCTTGTTATTAAAATAGCTAATAATAAAATATGTTTTTTCATTTTATAAAGGGTTTTATTCTGATTTTTTAGTCCAATTCATGAAAATATTCATGAGCCATTCCTTCAATTTCTCCACTTAATTTACCTCCGCAGACTTGGTTGTTATTTTCATCAAAAATAGAATAAGTCTGCTGTTCTAAATCTCCGATTGAAGTACACCCATCTAACCCAAGTAGGATTGTATAAAAAATGTCCGTAAAGGAAGCGTCTAAGGCTTTTTTTATTATTTCAGTTTGTTGGTCAGTGAGATTAAGAGACTTAATTAATTGTCCAACTTCGGTTTTAGAATTTTCAGATAAATATTCTTTTAAAAACCCCTCTTTTTCGGTGTAAAATGCTTTTACAAATTCTTCAGTGTTCATTGGCTTCTTTAGCTTGTGGTTAGCATCTCGTCTAAGAAACGTAGGGCAGGTGATAAGCACTATCGTTTCGGTTTATTACTTAGCGAAATATAAATATTTTGCTTTTATTTTTTCTATTATAAATGCCAAATCAAAAGCTTTGGCGGACTTCATAAAAATACATTAAACTTTCGGTTTAGCACCAAAACTCGTATCAATTATAGCTTTTGTTATGCTTAGTTTTTTATTTTCTTTTCCATTTCGAATCAACTTTAATAAATTCCATTTTCACTTTATCATTTTCAGACTTATGAAGAGAATAACTATAAATTATAACGGTATCCTTTTTTATGGATATATCTTTAACTTCATAAAGTTCTTTCTTTTGATTTGATGAATCTAATATTATTTCAAAATTATATTTTTCTGACATAAAATTATTATCAAAAATAATTCCAACAATAATAGTGCTACCATTTAAAGAATTACTCATTTCAAAATCCTTTGATAAATCAAGATAAAAAGGGTTGTCTAAAAGATGTTTTATTTCTTGAATTCTTTCCGGAAAAGTAGTTGTTCCGTCAAATCTAGAGTCATTTCCACAGACACCATATTCTCTCTTTGTAGCTAAATATAAAGTATCATTATTACTCAGGCTGCTAGCAATTTCATTAACAATTTCAGTCTTTAATTGATTTGAATTTTCGACTTCCTTCGTTGAAGGTAAAAAAAGGTCTGTATTAATGAATAAAAAGTATAAAAACGACAAAAGAATCATAATTGATACAAATATTTTTAGCCTTATGTTTTTTATTTTCAAATCAGTTTTTTTAATTAAGCACAACGGTTTGCGTATGGTTAGTTGCGCGATTTGTGCACTAAAGTTAGCAAATAAATCACAGATAGAAAGTCCGCAAGGGCTTTTGTAAGTAGTCTAAAAACAAGCATTTAATCATACGTGTTGTTGTACTTTCGTTATTTTGCTATTTCTTGTAAACTACTTTACCATTAAAAATAGTCATGACGATTTCAGTATCTAAAATCTGATTTTCTTTAACTGTCATCAAATCTTGATTGAAAATTGTAAAATCAGCAAGCTTACCAATGCTAATAGAACCTTTAATGTTTTCTTCAAAGGCGCCATACGCAGCATCTAAAGTGTATGATTTTAAAGCCTGCATTCGTGTCATTTTTTGTTCTGGCTCATAACCGCCTTCAGGAGTTCCTTTAAGTGTTTTTCGGCTTACACTAGCATAGAAACTAGCAATAGGATTAAGAGGTTCTACAGGCACGTCCGTTCCATTAACAATAGGAACGCCACTCTGTAATAAATCTTGCCACATGTAAGCGCCATCTTTAATTCGTTTTTCACCTAAACGGTCAATGGCCCAAGGTCTATCGGAAGACAAGTGTATGGCCTGCATTGCAGGAATTACATGCAGTTCTGCAAAACGAGGTATGTCATCCGGATGTAGATGTTGTGCATGTTCAATACGGAATCTATGATCGGTATCTAACATATTTAATTCTTTTAACGCTAATTCATATTGATTAAGAATTTCTCTATTAGCACGATCTCCAATAGCATGCGAACAGACTTGAAAATTGTTTTGAAGTCCTTTTATTGCTACTTCTTTTACAATGTCCATAGGAAGCGTTTCATGGCCATAGTGACCTGGGCGATCTGTGTAAGGTTCTAAAAGCCAAGCACCTCTGGAGCCTAAAGCACCATCACAACTTAATTTAATTGAACGTATAGTAAAACGATGATCTGGATCTATCCTCGGACCTTTTTCTAACCATTCGTTAAGTAGTTCTTCACCACCTCTTAGCATGGCATACAATCTAATATTCATTTTTCCGGCCGATTTCATGTCATCGTAGAGTGCTATTGTATTACTTGAAATACCTGCGTCATGAAAACTAGTGATACCATTTTTATGGCACGCTTCCATAGCTAGATTAAAAGCTTGAATGTTTGTTTCTGGCGTCTCTTCTGGGATATACTTGTAAATCATAGATATTGCATGTTCATTGAAAATACCTGTTGGCATACCAAATTGATCAACAATAACTTCTCCTCCTTCCATATTATACGTCTGGATTCCCTCTTTACGTAAGCCTTTTAAACCTGCAATTTCCATAGCCTTAGCATTTGCGAAGCCTGCGTGACCACTTGCATGACTTAAAAAAACAGGATTATCTGGTGATACTTCGCTTAGTAAATGATGCGTCTGAAATCCTTTAACCGTGTTTGCTGGCATACTGTCCCATTTGCTTTGGTGCCAACCTCTACCAAGAATCCATTCGCCTGGTTTAGTAGTTTTAACTTTCTCAGCAACAGCGTCTACAATATCTTGATAGCTGCTTGTATTCATCAGGTCAAGCTCTAATTCATTATAGCCTAAGCCCATAAAATGACCATGACCTTCAATTAAGCCAGGCGTCATCGTCTTACCTTCTAAATTTATAAGTTCCGTTTGTTCGTTTTGATAGCTTTTGGCTTCCTCAAAACTTCCAGCAAAGAGAATTTTATCCTTTTTTGTTACAACGGCCTCTACTGTTGTCTGTGTAGAGTCTACTGTATAAATGGTTCCTCCATGAATAATTATGGTGCCAAATTCTTTTTTATTATTAGCACATGAACTTAAAAAAAGACAGGCAATTATTATGTTTAATTTGTAAAATCGTAGTGTCATGATAGTTGTAATTAGTTTTAGTTAATTAATGCTCGTCCTATAACTTAGCTAGAGTAGTAAAGAATCTGTCGTTTTGTCTTCCTTATATCTATTACTAAATCAAACACTAAGCCTTGCGTAATTTGTATTTGAAGTCGTTCTTTTTTAAAGAATTTTATCATTGGTTAGCGGTTTCTGATAATTAAGCACTACAAAGCATACAGTTAGTATTAACTATATATCTTTATTATGGTATTATTAAAACTATTAATTTTTAAATGATTCAATATGAATACATAAGCTATCATATTGAAATTCTTTAGGGAAGAAAATATGTTTAAATATATTAAAAAGTTGCTTAAAAAAGTAAACGAAATAGAATTTTTCTATAAACTGAGGTTATTTTAAGAAATCCTTTAAGAGAAGGGAAGTTGTTTTTTGTTAAACCTATGTTGTACTTTGTTTTGTTTATTCATGGTGTCTAGATAACACGGTGTTGTGAAACGTTTTTCTATTATTATCATTAGTTTTTACTCAAGATCTTTTCCTCTTTTTCCACCTCTCTCTTCAATAGCACCTGCTAAAGCTTCAAGCTCAATAATATCATAATCTTTAGCTAACTCTTCATCGTTTATAATAAGATAAATATAATCTAGAAGGGTTTCTTTTTCTCCATCAATAATTTCATATTTATTAAAATCAATTGAATATTCCTCATCGATTGCTAATTGTTCTAAATATCCATATAACCCACTAGAAACAGATCGTTTAAGTAATTGTTCTCTTTCATGTATGCCATCTGTGCCATGATCACCACAGATTAGTATATTACTATACTTATTTAAATAATCGGATACTTTTTTCTTTCTTTTAGGGTCGTTTAAATCACTTCCAACTTCTCGTAAAATTATTCTATCAAATTCATCAGTTGGATCAGTATTTCCCCATGCTCTATAACCATGCATACAAATTTTATTAGCTAATTCTTCGTTATCAGAATTGTTCTCGGTATAAGAGTCTTGAGCACTAACCACATTAATTCCAACGAAAAAAAGGATGAATATAAAATGTACTATTTTCATAATGTTATTTGTCATATTATTTCTAACGTCTCGGCTATGAGTAGTTGCGTGGGTTGGCACTTAACTTTGCAAGTACACACCAAACTGAAAATCCTCGCGGATTTTCAGAAGTAGGCGAGAACAAGCAATTACTTATAGCCATTGTGCCTGTTGCACAACGTGTTGTTAAATATACAGAAATTTCGTATATTTAGTAATGCAAGGCACAAAAATATATCAAGAGAAATTATTCAGCAATTTTCAGTTGAGTAGTCGGGTTCCCCAAGACAATTTTTATAGACGATTATCTTGTGTTTTAGATTTGGAATTTCTACGGAATCAGACAAAAATCTATTACGGAAACTGTGGACAAAAAAGTTTAGATCCGGTTGTATTCTTCAAGTTCTGTTTAGTAGGTTATTTAGAGAATATCACCAGCGACCGAAAATTAATAGACCATTGCAGTTTGCGATTAGATATTCTTTATTT
>NZ_FOLN01000005.1 GCF_900112395.1 Algibacter lectus | reverse complement strand
AGGCTATAGGTGTAAAGGCAGTAATGTCATAGCCAAGTAGTACTAATAACCCATAGGCTTATTGTACGCCTGTTTTTTTAAAACGAGAACAATATATTATATTATTTACAAGTCATGTCTCTTATTTCAATATGTTAAGATATTTGTTTATCCTATGTGATAAACGCTGTATGCTAAAGGATTTAGATCTAATAGCGAGCAGCTATAACTTAAGGTGGTTATAGCGATGGGGCTCACCTCTTACCATTCCGAACAGAGAAGTTAAGCCCATTAGCGCCGATGGTACTGCATTTGTGGGAGAGTAGGTCGTTGCCTTTTTTAATCCTCAACATTTATTTGTTGAGGATTTTTTTTGTTTATTATTTATTGAAATAACGAATAGAGTAACGCTTAAGAGAACAATCTCCGTTATACTTCCGCGTAAGCGATAGGATTTAATTTGTTATTTGAGGAGGTTACAATGAATAAATTGGAGTTATTATTTTAAACACATTTTGAAATAGAAAAATACGTACAACTACTCATTTTTTGTAAGTGGTTTTTGTCTTATATTTGTAATGCTATTAATTAGTTCTTAGGGAGAATTAATGAAAACTCTGAATCGTAATGATTTGGAGTTTTCGCGTTTTATAGATAATCTGCTTTTTAATTGGCCTAACAAATATTCAGAATTAATTAGTTTTATAGATTACTTACAATCTCTTTTTATTTTAATCTTATGGTTCTTATAAGTTTTTGTAGATTTACTTCAATTAATTATTATTATAATATTACGAGGTTGTATTATTTCATGGTGTAATTTTAATTTATGGCTTAATAGTTGATTTAATCTTTTAGGAAATCTTGAAAAAATATTATTATATGAAAACTATATTTATAATTATTACGGTCTTAACTTTGAATATATCACAAGCTCAAATTTTAGAGCCTGTAAAATGGGAAACTTCAGTTAATAGAGTGTCAGATACAGAGTTTGACTTAATATCAACAGCAACAATTGATGCAGGTTGGCATTTATATGCGCAAACGGTTCCGGAAGGAGGTCCGATAGCGACAAGTTTTAGTTTCGTTGGAAATGGCAAATTCTTAAAGAAAGGTAATACCAAAGAAGATGAAGGTCATGTTGTAGATGATCCTATTTTTGGAATGAAGATTAAGTATTTTGATAATAAGGCCATTTTTAAGCAGCGTATAAAGGTTAAAACTAAAAAAAGTTTTACTGTAGAAGGTGTGGTTAATTTTATGGTATGTAACGACATTAGATGCTTAGCACCAACAGAAGAGGATTTGTTGTTTACTGTAGATTAATTTAGTCGTTAAAAGCTATATTTATGTAGAAACAGCATTTGATATTATTATAAAAAAAAGTGATCAACTCAGTTGATCACTTTTTTTTATTTAACCTTTGCTCAGACATATTACAATCCGAAAGCGGATTTTACTTTATCTACATAATCTAATTTCTCCCAAGTAAATAATTCAACATCTAATGTTATTGATTCACCGTTTGGTTGTGAGAATGATTTAGTAACTATTTCATTTTTACGTCCCATATGGCCGTATGCAGCGGTTTCACTGTATATTGGAGCTCTAAGCTTTAACCGTTCTTCAATAGCGAATGGACGCATATCAAAAAGTTCTGTTACTTTCTGTGCAATTTCACCATCGGTCATGTTAAAGGCACAAGTTCCGTAGGTATCAATAAAAATCCCCATAGGTTCTACAACACCAATAGCATAACTGACTTGTACTAAAACTTCGCTAGCAACACCAGCTGCTACTAAATTTTTAGCAATATGTCTTGTAGCATAAGCAGCACTTCTATCTACTTTACTTGGGTCTTTTCCTGAAAAAGCTCCACCACCGTGTGCGCCTTTACCACCATAAGTATCTACAATAATTTTTCTACCGGTTAAACCAGTATCACCGTGAGGTCCACCAATAACGAATTTACCAGTTGGGTTGATGTGATATTTAATATCGTTGTTGAATAAATTTTGAATAGCTTTAGGTAAATCTGCAACTACACGTGGAATTAAAATTTCAACTATATCTTTTCTAATTTTAGCAAGCATCACGTCATCCGCATCAAAATCATCATGTTGTGTAGAAACAACAATAGCATCAATACGTTGTGGTACGTTATCATCGCTATATTCAATAGTTACTTGACTTTTAGAATCTGGTCTTAAATAAGTAATATCTTTGTTCTCGCGACGTAATTCAGCTAGAACTTTTAAAATTCTATGAGATAGATCTAAAGCTAATGGCATAAAATTTTCTGTTTCGTTACTAGCGTAACCAAACATCATACCTTGATCGCCTGCACCTTGTTCTTCTTTGGTACCACGATCTACACCTTGGCTAATATCGTCTGATTGTTCGTGGATTGCAGAAAGTACACCGCACGAATTTCCATCAAACATGTATTCACCTTTGGTATATCCAATTTTGTTAATGGTATCCCTAGCGATTTTTTGAACGTCTAAATAAGTCGTCGATTTAACTTCACCAGCAAGCACTACTTGTCCTGTAGTAACTAGAGTTTCACATGCTACTTTCGATTCGGTATCAAAAGCTAAAAAATTGTCGATTAACGCATCGCTAATCTGATCCGCCACCTTATCTGGGTGTCCTTCAGAAACACTTTCTGAAGTAAATAAATAAGCCATATTATATTATTTTATAGCAAGATTTGACGAAAACGTCGAAGGAAGTTTACACTGCCTTTAGCATTTTTATTTGTAGAAAATTAATTTCAATGTTTTTGAAACTTTATTTACTACAAAGAGGTTGCAATCAGTCAAATCTTTCCTCTGTTATATGTGGCTGCAAAAATAGAAAAATAAAAGGAATTGCGAATTCATTTAGAGTTTTTTAACCTAAAATTTGCTTAATAAATTTTATTTATAAATATTTGATGAATCAAATCTTCAGCATTGCCTATATATAGAATGTTTTAGAGAGAAGTGATTGAATTTGTAATGAAAAATAATTCTTTAATTAAAACGGCTATTAATGTCATTGTGATTATTTCATGATGCACTCGGAACGTTTTTTTAAATCTTAAATATGATTAAAAGCCTTCCTTTCAGAGAAGGCTTTTTTTATTGTTAATTTTTGATTTTTTGGACATAGTAAAAAAATCAGTCTAAATATCTGATTATCAAAATTTTGACTGTTGTTTTAGGTTTGTGAATTTAACCTAAAAAATGAAATATAAATGGTTTTAAATGGCTAATAAATTAATTTCGAGCATTATTTAAAAGAATGAAGAGTTTTTAATGAAATTCATAAAAACCTAAATTATTAAAATAAAAGTATAGTAAAAGATAAAATTATCCGCAACAAAAATGAAGGAACTCAATAAACATAGTAAAAGGTTAACTCAAGATGAATCTCAACCAGCATCTCAAGCGATGTTATACGCGGTAGGTTTAACTGATGAAGATATGAAAAAAGCCCAAGTTGGCATTGCTAGTACAGGTTACGATGGTAACCCTTGTAACATGCATTTGAATAACTTGGCTGCTGAAGTGAAAATTGAGTGTAAAATAGCAAATTTAGTAGGTTTAGGGTTTAATACTATCGGTGTTTCTGATGGTATTTCTATGGGGACTTCAGGAATGAACTACTCTTTAGCCTCTCGTGACATTATTGCCGATTCTATAGAAACGGTTATGAATGCACAGAGTTATGATGCTTTAATCTCTGTTGTTGGTTGTGATAAAAATATGCCAGGAGCCGTTATTGCTATGTTACGGTTAAATCGTCCATCTATTATGATGTATGGTGGAACAATTGCTTCAGGAAAATATAAAGGAAGAAAATTAAACATCGTTTCTGCTTTTGAGGCCTTAGGTCAAAAAGTAGCAGGTGAAATTGGAGAAGAAGAATATAGAGAAATTATTAAAAGTGCTATTCCAGGAGCGGGAGCTTGTGGAGGTATGTATACGGCCAATACAATGGCTTCGGCTATAGAGTGTATGGGGTTTGCGTTACCTTATAACTCTTCTATTCCTGCAGAAAATCCTAATAAATTATCTGAAAGTGAGAGAACAGCAATCGCTATTAAAAACCTTTTAGAATTAGACTTAAAGCCTTTAGATATTATTACTAAAAAATCTATTGAGAATGCTATAGCACTTGTCAATGCTTTAGGAGGTTCTACCAATGCAGTATTACACTTTCTAGCTATTGCGCATGCTGCAGATATCGAATTCACATTAGAAGATTTTCAACGTGTTAGTGATAGAACCCCTTTGATAGCAGATTTAAAACCATCTGGAAAATATTTAATGGAAGATGTTCATGGCGTTGGAGGAACCCCTGCAGTAATGAAATATTTATTAGATAATGGTTATTTACATGGTGATTGTTTAACAGTAACAGGAAAAACATTAGCTGAAAATTTAGCAGATGTTGAGCCTCTAACTTTTGAAGACGATCAAGACGTTATATTTCCGAAGGATAAAGCTTTAAAATCTTCAGGGAATTTACAAATTCTTTACGGAAACTTGGCGACTGAAGGTGCTGTAGCAAAAATATCAGGAAACGAAGGTTTGTTATTTGAAGGTAAAGCTGTGGTTTACGATGGAGAACAAGCGGCAAATACTGGAATTTCAAACGGAGAAGTAGAAAGAGGTGATGTTGTCGTCATTAGATATGTGGGGCCAAAAGGAGGTCCTGGAATGCCAGAAATGTTAAAACCAACATCTTTAATTATGGGAGCAGGTTTAGGTAAATCTGTAGCGTTAATTACTGATGGTCGTTTTTCTGGAGGAACACACGGTTTTGTTGTGGGGCATATTACACCAGAAGCTCAAGAAGGTGGAACCATTGGGTTATTAAAAACAGGTGATAAAATTAGAATTAGCGCCGAAGATAACTCTATTAATGTTTTACTTTCTGAGGAAGAAATAGCAGAAAGAAAAACACAATGGGTTCAACCAGCTTTAAAACATTCAAAAGGAATATTATACAAATATGCAAAATCTGTGGCATCGGCTTCTAAAGGCTGTGTAACAGATTTATAGTAAGTAACGATTACAAGAGCAAGAAGAAAATATATAGAGATGAAAGACACTCAAACCATAAAAAAACAAGCAAATAATACGCAGAAAACTATGCGTATTTCTGGTAGCGAAGCAATTATTCATTGTTTATTAGCAGAAGGCGTAGATATTCTTTACGGCTACCCGGGAGGTGCGATAATGCCCGTTTACGACGAATTATACAAGTTTAGAGATAAAATTCATCACGTTTTAACACGACATGAACAAGGTGCAGCACATGCAGCTCAAGGTTATGCTCGTATTTCTGGGAAAGTTGGTGTAGCTATGGCTACTTCTGGCCCTGGAGCTACTAATTTAATTACTGGTATTGCAGATGCTCAAATAGATTCTACACCACTAGTATGTATTACTGGTCAAGTAGCTTCTCATTTGTTAGGTAGTGATGCTTTTCAGGAAACTGATATTGTTGGAATATCTACACCAGTTACTAAATGGAATTGCCAAGTAACGAAAGCGTCTCAAATTCCAGAAGCTATTGCAAAAGCATTCTATATAGCTAAAAGCGGCCGTCCAGGTCCTGTTTTAGTAGATATAACTAAAGATGCTCAGTTAGAAGAATTTGATTTTAAATATGAAAAATGTACAGGTGTAAGAAGTTATAATCCTATACCAGATACCGATACAGAAGCCGTAAAAGAGGCTGCAAAATTAATTAATGCAGCAAAGAAACCAATGATTGTTTGGGGGCAAGGTGTTATTTTAGGTAAAGCAGAAGCCGAATTAAAGGCTGTAATAGAAAAAGCAGGAATTCCTTCGGCTTGGACTATTCTTGGAGCTTCAGCAGTACCAACATCTCATCCGCTAAATGTAGGTATGGTTGGTATGCATGGTAATTACGCTCCAAATGTTTTAACGAATCAATGTGATGTTTTAATTGCTATTGGTATGCGTTTTGATGACCGTGTAACTGGTAGTTTAAATACCTATGCTAAGCAGGCTAAAGTGATTCATTTTGAAATTGATCCGGCAGAGATTGATAAAAATGTAAAAACTGAAATTGCCGTTTTAGGAAATTCTAAAGATAGCTTATCACAGTTATTGCCTTTATTAGAAACAAATTCACACGATGCATGGTTACAAGAATTCAAAGACTTGTATGCTATTGAATTTGAAAAAGTAATAAAAGAAGATCTTACGCCAAGTAAAGAAGGTTTAACTATGGGCGAGGTTATTAAACAAATAAATATTGAAACAAAAGGAAATGCTGCCATAGTTTCAGATGTTGGACAACACCAAATGATTGCTTGTCGTTATGCCGATTTTAATATTTCAAAAAGTAATATTACTTCAGGAGGTTTAGGTACTATGGGCTTTGCGCTTCCTGCAGCTATTGGTGCAAAAATGGCTGCTCCAGAGCGTGAAGTTGTAGCAATCATCGGAGATGGTGGTTTCCAAATGAACATACAAGAATTAGGGACTATTTTTCAGCAAAAAACACCTGTTAAAATTGTAGTTTTAAATAATGAATTTTTAGGTATGGTGCGTCAATGGCAACAGCTGTTTTTCGATAAACGTTATGCCTCTACAGAAATGACAAATCCTAACTTTGTGGCCATAGCAGAAGGCTATTACATTAAAGCTAGAAAAGTTGTAAAACGTGAAGAGTTGGCAGATGCAGTTAAGGAAATGATTGAATCTAAAGAGTCGTATTTCTTAGAAGTATGCGTGGAAAAAGAAGGAAATGTTTTTCCGATGATTCCAACAGGAGCTTCCGTTTCAGAAGTAAGATTGTGCTAATAAATTAAGATCTAAAATAAAATGAATCAAGATATACAATCATTTACGATTTCAATTTATACCGAAAATAATATCGGGTTATTAAATCGTATTTCAGCTATTTTTCAGCGTAGACACATAAATATAGAAAGTTTAACAACATCACAATCAGAAATCGATGGTGTAAATCGTTTTGTAATTGTTGTAAATATTTGTGAAGAGCAAGCTATTAAAATAGTGAAGCAAATAGAAAAACAAGTAGAGACTATTCGTGCATTTTATCATACTGAAGATGATACTATTTTTACTGAATCGAGTATGTTCAAAATTAAATCCGAATTATTGTTTGATGAACCTCAAATTCAGAATTTAATAAAAGAAAGTTATGCCAGAATTGTAACGGTAAACAAAGAGTTTTTTGTTTTAGAAAAATCTGGACGCCGAAACGAAATAGAAGCATTGCGTAAAGAATTAACCAAATTTGGTATTATGCAATTTGTACGTTCCGGACGTATTGCTGTAACTAAAGACGAAATGAAAGTAACAGAAGTGCTGCATGCCTTCAATAATAAATACTAATTAAATTAAAAAATGGGAAATTATTTTAACACCTTATCATTAAGAGATAAATTAAATCAATTATCAAAATGTAGATTTATGGACTCTTCAGAATTTGAAGATGGTGTAAATGCTTTAAAAGGTAAAAAAATTGTCATAGTAGGTTGTGGCGCACAAGGATTAAACCAAGGATTAAACATGAGAGATTCTGGTTTAGATATTTCTTATGCACTTCGTGATGCTGCTATTGCAGAAAAACGTCAATCTTTTGTAAATGCAAGTGATAATGGTTTTACTGTTGGTACTTACCAAGAGTTAATTCCTACTGCAGATTTAGTGTTAAACTTAACGCCAGATAAGCAACATACAAGTGTAGTAAAAGCTGTTATGCCTTTAATGAAAAAAGGTGCAACGTTATCTTATTCTCACGGTTTTAATATTGTTGAAGAAGGGACTCAGGTTCGTGAAGATTTAACAGTAATTATGGTAGCTCCAAAATGTCCAGGTACCGAAGTTAGAGAAGAATATAAAAGAGGTTTTGGTGTACCAACTTTAATTGCGGTTCACGAAGAAAATGATCCAGAAGGAAAAGGTTGGGCTCAAGCAAAAGCTTATGCAGCAGCAACTGGTGGTGATAGAGCAGGTGTTTTAGCATCTTCTTTTATTGCTGAAGTAAAATCTGATTTAATGGGAGAGCAAACTATTTTATGTGGTTTACTTCAAACAGGTTCTATTCTTTGTTTCGATAAAATGATTGAAAAAGGAATTGATGCTGGTTATGCTTCTAAATTAATTCAATACGGTTGGGAAACTATTACAGAAGGTCTTAAATATGGTGGTATTACTCACATGATGGATCGTTTATCTAACCCAGCAAAAATTAAAGCTTTTGAACTTTCAGAAGAATTAAAAGATATTATGCGTCCGTTATTCCAAAAGCATATGGATGATATTATTGAAGGTCGTTTTTCTGCTGGTATGATGGCAGACTGGGCTAACGATGATAAAGATTTATTAGGATGGAGAGCTGCAACAGCAGAAACTGCATTCGAAAAAACGCCAGCTGGTGATGTTGAAATTTCTGAACAAGAATTTTATGATAATGGTGTGTTAATGGTAGCTATGGTAAGAGCAGGTGTAGAATTAGCTTTTGAAGCTATGACAGATTCTGGAATTATTGCAGCTTCTGCATACTACGAGTCTTTACACGAAACGCCACTTATTGCAAACACTATTGCAAGACGTAAATTATACGAAATGAACGCCGTAATTTCTGATACTGCTGAGTACGGATGTTATTTATTCGATCACGCTTGTAAGCCTTTATTAGCAGATTTCATGAAAACTGTTGATACAGATATTATCGGTAAGCCTTACGCAACAAGTAATGGTGAAGGTGTTGATAATGCTAAATTAATTGAAATAAATGCAGCTTTAAGAAATCACCCAGTAGAAAAGGTTGGTACATTCTTAAGAGCATCTATGACGGCTATGAAGCCAATAGTTTAATTCTTTAAACATATTTATAAAACCCGATTAGTTTAAACGAACTAATAGGTTTTACATATTAATATAACCTACAAGCTGTATAAGCTTGTAGGTTTTTAAAATTATAAAGCAATGAGTAAGGAGAGCAATACCTATTTTCCGAGTCTTAATAATATAAAGCTAGCTGCCGATACTATTAAAAATGTATCGGCAGTTACGCCTTTAGGAGTAAGCCTTCGTTATTCTGAATTTTTTGACGCTAATATTTTATTAAAACGCGAAGATCTACAGCAAGTACGCTCGTATAAAATTCGTGGTGCCTACAATAAAATTAGCTCTTTAACTTCTGAAGAATCTCAAAAAGGGGTGGTGTGTGCCAGTGCAGGAAATCATGCGCAAGGTGTCGCCTTATCTTGTAAACTGCTGAAAATAAAAGGCACAATATATATGCCGTCTCCAACACCAAACCAAAAAATAGAACAGGTAAAAATGTTTGGTGGCGATTATATAGAAATTAAAATTGAAGGAGATACATTCGACGATGCAAACCATGCAGCCGTTCAAGAATGTACTGCTTTGGGTAAAATGTTTATTCATCCATTTAATGATGAAAAAGTTATTGAAGGTCAAGGTACAGTTGGTTTAGAGGTTTTAGAGCAAACCACAGTACCTATAGATTATGTGTTTGTTGCAGTTGGTGGTGGCGGTTTAGCATCTGGTTTATCAACTGTGTTTAAAGCATTGTCTCCAAATACCAAAGTTATTGGTGTAGAGCCAGAAGGCGCTCCTTCGATGTCTACTTCAATTAAAAATAATATAAATACAGAGATAGAACATATTGAGAAATTTGTTGATGGTGCGGCTGTAAAACGCG
Source organism: Algibacter lectus (assembly GCF_900112395.1). Classification (GTDB taxonomy): domain Bacteria; phylum Bacteroidota; class Bacteroidia; order Flavobacteriales; family Flavobacteriaceae; genus Algibacter; species Algibacter lectus. The sequence continues at coordinate 336,385 of NZ_FOLN01000005.1, read as the reverse complement.
TTGGAGATTTAAACTTCTCTATATGTAAGCAAAATTTACATGCTATGATTACAGTTCCCGAAGGAAAAGTATGCCAAACTATTTTGGAACTTTATAATAAGGATGCCATTGTAGTAGAGCCTGCTGGAGCTTTAAGCATAGCAGCTTTAGATTTTTATGCTGAAGAAATAAAAGGAAAAAACGTAGTATGTGTTGTTTCTGGAAGTAACAATGATATTACCCGAACTGCTGAAATTAAAGAACGAGCCTTGCTTTACGCTAATTTAAAGCACTATTTTATATTGAAATTTCCCCAAAGGGCAGGAGCATTAAAGGAATTTGTTGTGGATATTTTAGGTCCTAACGATGATATTACCCATTTTGAATATACTAAAAAAACAAACCGTGAAAATGGAGCAGCAGTTGTTGGTATTCAGTTAAAATCTTCTGAAGATTTAGAACCGCTTATTGCTAAAATGAAGGCACGTAAATTTTTTGGCGATTATTTAAATGATAAACCCGATTTGTTTCAATTTTTAGTGTAATTCGCATGGTTTTAGCTTAAATAGTGAAAGTTTTAATGTATTTCTTTTCGAAAACGTTTGAGTTGTATACATATGAAACTGTTGTAATTGAAGTGCTAAGAATTTGATATTTTTTCGTACAATAGCTCTGTTTTAGTGTTATTTCAGTGAGAATATTGATACCTTTACTTTACTACATAACACAATATATTTTAATATGAAAACAGCATTTCAAGACATTCCAGACGAATATAAAATAGACTCATTATTACACCAATCTACATATTTGGTTAATGGAGAACTAAAACATTGGGAAGGCGAAACAGCAGAAGTTTATTCTACTATTTCATCTACTAAAGAGTATAAAACAACTGTATTAGGAACAATTCCTCAGTTAGGCGAAGCTGAAGCATTGGAAGCTTTAGATTCGGCAACATCTGCATACAACAAAGGGCAAGGTTTATGGCCAACCATGAAAGTGATTGATAGAATTGCGTGTATGGAAAAGTTTGTTGAAGAAATGAAAACCAAGCGTGAAGAAGTTGTAAAACTATTAATGTGGGAAATTGGTAAAAACTTACCCGATTCTCAAAAGGAATTTGATAGAACAGTAGACTATATTTACGATACTATTGAGGCCTACAAGCAAATTGATAGAGACTCAGCAAAATTTGAAAAAAGCTCTGGCGTTTACGCACATATCCGTCGTGGACCACTTGGTGTGGTGCTATGTTTAGGGCCATACAACTATCCTTTAAATGAAACCTTTACACTTTTAATTCCAGCATTAATCATGGGGAATCCTGTGGTTTTTAAACCGGCAAAAATTGGTGTATTATTAATCTCTCCATTATTAGAAGCTTTTCAAAAGAGTTTTCCAAAAGGCGTGGTGAATATTGTTTACGGTCGTGGTCGTGTTTTAGCAACTCCAATAATGCAATCGGGTAAAGTTGATGTTTTAGCATTAATTGGTAATAGTAAATCTGCAAATGCATTGCAAGCGCAACACCCGAAAGGAAATAGGTTACGTATGGTTTTAGGATTAGAAGCTAAAAATCCAGCAATTATTTTACCAGATGCCGACTTAGATTTGGCAGTAGAGGAGTGTATTGCAGGAACGTTATCTTTTAACGGACAGCGTTGTACTGCTTTAAAAGTAATCTATGTACACGAATCTGTGGTAGAGGAATTTAATAGATTGTTTGCTTTCAAAGTAGATCAACTTAAATTTGGAAACCCTTGGGAGGCAGGTGCAAAATTAACGCCACTTCCAGAAATAGAAAAGCCTGGTTATATTCAAGAACTAATTGATGATGCAAAGGAAAAAGGCGCTAAAATTTTAAACAAAAAAGGAGGAGAAACTACCGAGAACTTTATTTTTCCAGCAGTGCTTTATCCAGTAACAAAAGATATGCGTGTATTTAAAGAGGAACAATTTGGACCAGTAGTGCCAGTGGTTTCTTTTTCAGATATCGAAGAGCCGCTTCATGATATGGCAGAGTCTAATTACGGACAACAAGTGAGTTTGTTTGGTCAAAATGTTCATACATTATCTCCATTAATAGATACCTTAGTTAATTTAGTTTGTCGTGTAAATTTAAACAGTTCTTGTCAACGTGGACCAGATGTTTATCCTTTTACAGGAAGAAAAGATTCGGCTTACGGAACATTAAGTGTGCATGATGCATTACGTTCTTTTTCAATTAGAACCTTTGTTGCTTCAAAAGATAATGCTTATAATAATGCTATTTTAAAAGAATTATTAGAGAAGAAAACTTCTAACTTTATTAGCACAGATTATATTCTATAATAAAGAGAAGATCACATAAATTATCTAAAAAAATAATTTTATCTTTAGGCTTCCAGTAGTGCAGAATTTTTCACTGAAAAATATTGCACTACTGGAAGCCTTTATATATGTATATTTGATACATTAAAGATTCCTGTAAAAATTTAATTTAAACTAAAATAACTAAAATGAAAATAGCAAAGTATGTATTAGTTGCTGCGTGTTCTGCAGTAGTATTAATAGGATGTGGAGGAAAAGATGAAAAGAAGAAAGAAGGCTTTTCTTATGAGAAAAAAACAGAGGTTGTTAAACCTGTAGAAAGTAACGCAAACGATGTTGTTATTACGGGTAATGATGCCATGCAGTTTAATAAGACCGAAATTAAGGTTAAAGCAGGCGAGAAAATTAAAATTACTTTAAAGCACATTGGTAAAATGGATAAAAATGTTATGGGACATAATTTTGTTTTACTTAAAAAGGGTGTAAGCGTTTCCGCTTTTGGAAATAAAGCGGCTACAGCAAAAGCTTCAGATTATATTCCGGAAAATGGTAAGGATGTTATTGCTCATACAGGTCTTGTTGGAGCAGGAGAAACATCTATAGTTGAGTTTGATGCTCCTGAGCCAGGAACATACGATTTTTTATGTAGTTTCCCAGGGCATTATGCCATGATGAAAGGGAAATTAATAGTAGAATAAATCACGAAGATTATAAAAGCTTTTAAAGTCCTTATTTTGTTAATCTCTGTAATGTTTTTAACAGAAATAAGGACTTTAATTTTTTAGGATAAGAGTAACTTCAATTTTAATAATTGTTTTACTTCCTTTATTTATATTAATTCGAAAATCTCTCTATCTGAATCATATTTTATAGGCTTAAAACTATATTTTATAGCTATAATCTTGTTTTCATTATAAATTTACCCTCTTAAGCATAACATTATCCAAGATGCTATGTTTCCAATAAAAAAAACTAACCAACATGAAAATTAAAAAAATTAGTTCGTCATTACTCGTTTTATTATCTTTTTACAATTGTGAGAAAAAGGAGTATGTCGATAAAATTTACGAAAAACCAGAAATAGTTAAAGAAGCATCTTCACAATTTCTTTCACCAGAAGAAAGTATGAAAACTTTTTATCTACCAGAAGGCTATAGAGTAGAGCTTGTTGCAAGCGAACCGATGATTGATGAGCCTGTAACCATTGCGTGGGATGGAAATGGCCGTATGTATGTTGCTGAAATGAATACTTACATGCAAGATGTAGATGGAACAGGAACTAACAGATCGATTAGTAAAATCAAAATGCTTGAGGATTTAGATGGTGATGGTAAAATGGATAAAAGCACTGTTTTTATTGATAGTTTATTATTACCACGAATGATTTTACCCCTTGAAAATGAATTGATTGTTAATGAGACATTTTCGTATGATTTATGGAGCTATAAAGATACCAATGGAGATGGTGTAGCCGATAAGAAAGAACGCGTTTATTATAACCCAAATCGTCGTGGTGGAAATTTAGAACACCAACAAAGTGGTTTAATTTGGAATTTAGATAACTGGTTATATACAACGTATAATCCTATTCGATTTAAGTTTAAGAGTAATGGGAAAGTAGAGGTAGACTCTTTAGAAAATATGCCTAATAGAGGGCAATGGGGACTAACTCAAGATGATTTAGGGAATATGTATTACTCTTCTGCGGGTAGTGAAAATCCGGCTTACGGATTTCAACAGCCACCAGTATATGGAGAGTTTAATGCAAAAGGTAGACTGGCAGAAGGTTTTGTAGAACCTTGGCCAGTAGTTGGTACTCCAGATGTTCAAGGAGGTCCAAAAAGATTAAGAGAAGATGGTACCCTTAACCATTTTACAGGAACTGCAGGACAAGAAATTTATAGAGGGCATAAATTACCTCCTAGTTTATATGGTGATCTTTTTATTCCTGAGCCTGTAGGTAGATTAATTCGTAGAGCAAAAATAAAAAATGAAAATGGTAAAAAGGTAGTTTATAACGCTTACGATAAAGCTGAGTTTATGGCATCTACAGATTTGAATTTTAGACCATTACAAGCTAAAACAGGTCCGGATGGTGCGCTTTATATTGTAGATATGTATCGTGGTATTATTCAAGAAAGTAATTGGACTAAAAAAGGAAGTTTTTTAAGACCTGTTATTGAGCGCAAAGGGTTAGATAAAAATATTGGTAAAGGTAGAATTTATAGAATTGTGCATGAAGATATTGAACTTGATAAAAAACCTAATTTAATAGGGAAGAAAGCTTCAGAATTAATAGAATATTTAGGTCATCCTAATGGTTGGTACAGAAATACGGCTCAGAAATTAATTGTTTTAAGAGGTGATGAGTCTGTTATTCCAGAATTACAGGCTTTAGCTAGAGATAACAAATCTTTTATCGATGGCTTGTTTAATAGTGATAAAGATTTTGGTTTGGAGCGCGTCACTGCACTTTGGACACTAGAAGGTTTGGATAATATTGATAAAACCTTAATTACTGAAAAATTACAAGATGAAGATTATCGTGTAAGACTTACAGCGATAAGACTAAGTGAGAATTTCATGAAAGCTGGAGATACGGATATTCTTCAAGATTTGGAAAAATTAATTTCTGATGTTGATGTAAACGTAGTAAATCAATTGGCTTTGAGTTTACGCTACAGTAAAGATAAAAAGGCTACAGAATTACTTAAAACCATTAATGAAAAATATGAGAGTCACGAAATTATCTCTCATGCTGTTGTTGAAAGTTTAAAGAAAGATGACTCTCAGTTAGCGCAACTTAAAAAGCGAATTTCTGGAAGAAGTTTAGGGGCAAGGTTGAGTATTACGAAGGGTTATGACTCTTATAAACAACTATGTATTACCTGTCATGGTGCCGATTTAAAAGGTTTGCCTACGGAAGATAGTGGTCTTATAGCGCCATCCTTAATTGGTAGTGGTAGGGTAATTGGAGATAAAGGTGTACTGAGTAAAATTTTATTAAACGGACTTATTGGCCCAATTGAAGGGAAAGAATATGGTATCATGATGCCTTTAAAAGATAATAGTGATGAGTGGATTGCAAATGTATTGAGTTATGTTAGAGCAATGAATGATGAAGATAATGTAGATAAAAAAGTTGTTAGAAACGCTAGAGCACAATCAAAAGATCGAGAAGATTATTGGACTTTAGAAGAACTTTATAAAGAGTAATTAAATTTTTTAATATAGTGGACAAAAAAAGTTGGATGAGAATCCAGCTTTTTTGTTTGTTTGAATAATAATAATAAATTCAATATAAAAATTAAAATTTATTTTGATTATTAGTGAGTTACAGAGGTGTTGTGTTTTTAATCCTGTAATAAAAATAAAAAAAAAGCCTCAGAGTTAAACTATAGTTTAACTCTGAGGCTTTTTTATATAAAATTAAGTTTTTATTTTACAATCAACTTAGTTCTCATAGTAAATGAATGACCGGGGAAGGTACAAACAATCCAATACTCACCGGGTTCACTAGGAGATGTAAAGTAGATAGTTTCGTTACTTTCAGGTCCAACAGTTCCAGAATGAAATAAAACTAAGTCGCTAAACGGAACATAATTTAAATCTGGACCATCTAACCCAAGGTTAAGAGCCATTTCTCCAATTTTAAGTGGTGTTTCTTTACCTGGTTTGGTGATAACCACATTGTGTATCATGTCGTCATTATTATTCAGGGTAAGTTGTATTTTGCTATTTCGGTTTATAGTGATTTCTTCTGTATCATATTTTAATCCAGGAATTGTACCAATAACCACTTTTTCATCTGCTCCATGTTCTCCCCATGAAGACGGCATGGTATTAACTCGCTTAGGTTGGTCTACCTTTTTGTTAGACGTTTTAGCTATATGCATTTGTGGCGATTTTAATTCTCCACCAGGTACTTGGTTTAAAGTGTAATAGCCCGTATTGTGTAATAATAATTCTCCAGATGCAGATTTTAGTTTAGGCATTTCTATTTGATGAATAAAACCTAAACGCATGCCGTGAACCGTTAATTTTACTTTCAAACCATCAGCGGAAATTTCAGCTTTATGAACCATAGATTTTTGTTGATCTACAATTGGGCTACCGTAAGTATCATGATATTTGTATGTAAACGTAGACATCTTATAGTTCGAAAGATCTTCAGCTAATTTTTTGTTGATAGGCTTGGTGAATTCAAATTCAAAACCGTCATCAAGCGCTTTCATCGTTTTAATTTCAAAAGGTGTTTTACCGCTCCAAACTAAACGTTGTAATCCATAGGCTTTTTTTCCTGTAGATGCCCAACCACGACTCGTCATACCAACAAACATATTGTTGTCTTTACCCCAAATCATCCTTAAAACTCCAGAAGAAAAACCTTCAACAAAACCAAAAGCAGCGCCTTGGTATACACCATTTACCTTTTCCATGTAAACACGCATAATTTTACTATGCCCTTGATCTCCTACAAATTGTTGGCCTTCAAACGGACCAAATTTACCATTAGTAGTGTCGTATAAAATATCTGAGGTCGATATACCTAATATGGTGTGCGGAAACCAAATTGCGGCAGATTTTAATGCCTTTTCTTTTTTAGCATAATCATACATTGAAAGTCCAGATTGTTTTTCAATATCCTCTGGTTTTAATTTTAATGGTGAGTTTGGTTCGTCTGTCCATTTTAAACTTTCTGCATGTCCTGCAAAATCACCTATTTCTAAATGCGACATACGTCCAGAGCCTACCCAGTCACCTTGGTTTTCTGTATAGAAAATATCGTTATTATCATTAATTGCAAACCCAGCTGGAGACCTAAGTCCAGCAGCTAGAGGTGTGAATTCTCCTTCTGTAGTAACCTTTACAAGCCAGCCTCTCCATTTAGCAAAACTTTTTCCGCCTTTGTACCATGATACGTTTAGCGTTAATATCATGTCGCCTTTTTTGTCAAACTTTGGACCATATGAATATTCATGATAATTCCCGGAAAGTGGCCATGAGTAAACCGTTTTGTATAAATCGGCTACGCCATCATTGTTTTTATCTTCAAGCCTTGTTAATTCACCACGTTGTGCTAAATAAAAACCATTGTCTTTATATGCTAAACCTAGCGTTTCGTGCATACCATGTGCAAATCTGTTAAATACTGGTGTTTTGCTATATGGATTGTTAACAAGCCAAACTTCACCTCTTCTGGTAGAAACACCCAGTTGGTTTTTATCTGTTAATGCTAAACCTCCAACTTCTAATTTGATATCATTAGGTATCGGGACGTCTACAATTTTATAATACTCAGCTTCTTTTTTAGCTTGATCTGAGTTTAACATTTTATCTTTTTGAGAAAATCCAAATTGATTTACTAGAAGGACGGCTATTATTACTATTGTTTTATTGATAATCTTCATGTTTTTAAGTTTTAGTTTACCAGATTATAGTATAATTTATTGTTGAATGTCCTTTAGGAATTTCTATAAGTAATTCATTTTTTCCATTGCTGTCTCTAATAATTGGTTTAATCGTTTCTCCATCTAGGAAAACAATATAATAGCTTTCGTTGTTTATAATAAACGTGTTATTTTCTAATGCTTTTATACTTTCTCCATCTGCAATTTTATGCCACATTGAAGATTTTGATTCAGAAGTAATTATTCGATCTATACCTCTTTTTGCTTTTGCAGAGGCTTTAAAGCTGTGTGATATTTCATTTTCATTAATTTCGAATGAAAACACGGGTAAACCTTCATTTTTAAATTCATAACCAATTTGTTTAAATGTTTGGTTGTTATCTAAGGCTTTTGGCCATGCGTCATTCTTAGAATTTAATGAAGCGAAATCTAAATCGCCATGCAATGAAATGGGAAAGCCCATAGGTTCTCCGCGTTGATGTTCCCCTCGAGAGTGCCACATCTGTGTAGCATCTAAGAAATCACCACTCCAAACATGGAGTAAAGTGCCTGTTTCTAAATCTAAACTATAATTCAGTTTTTCAACTAATCCAACCGATATACAATGCGAGCGTTTAACACCTTTGTGGTTTAAAAAACTACGTTGTGTAAGCGGCTTTTCTGTCACGTTTAAGGTTATTGGCTTTATTGGGTTGTTCTTGCTTAAAGTTGTAGTTCCTGTTTTTAATAATGAATAACGTTGCATTTTTGGTCCTTCAACAAAAAAGTCGAAACCACGGCGCCATATTATGGGTTTGTTATATACTAGGTTATAAGTAACTTGGCCTTTTTTTAAATGGACTTTATTAAACTGTGTCGTATTCATATCAAAGTCGCCGTTCATTTTCATTACAGTATCATTCTCAATGATTAAGTACGTACCGCCATTAACCGCAGCTTCAAATAAATAGTCGCCAGATGTTGGTATGTCTAGCTTCCCTGAGTAACTTAATACTTTTTGATCTCTTACATCAATCCTCATTAAAGGAGAAATAGAGTCTGTTGTATGTGTTTCAAGAAGTTTAAGATCTTCTATGTTTTTTACAACAGAAAGCTTTTTAGAATTATCGTAAATTTTAAGCTCAGATTTTTCGATGCCAATTTTTTTGTCTTCATAAAGTTTATATTTTATATTTTTAAAAGCAACAGGTCCATGATCGCCCTGAATCATTAATGGAGCATAAGGCACTTCTTCTTTTGCAGCGCTAGCACGAGTAGATCCAGTAACCTCTACGTTTTTCTGAATTAAAATATTATTTAACCTAACTTCTTCAAACCACGCGTTTTTAATTTTTTCGCCTTTTTCGTTAAACTTTGGTGAATGAAAAATAATTTTTAAATGTTGCCATAAACCAGGGGCCTTGGCGGCATTTACTAAAGGCGAATGTCCTTCGTAGCCTTCTTTTCCTTTTTCAGCATCTTTGTTCCATCGTTGGTAAATACCTCCAATATCATTGTATTTAGGATGTTCTACACCCCAGCTATCAAATAGCTGAATTTCATATCTACTTTGAAAATAAATGCCAGAATTAGATTTTATTGGCATCATAACATCAAGTTCTAACTCAATATCACCATGTTCGAAATTGGAAAATATATGTTTGTTCTGCTCTTGGTCGTTTTTATTTATTAAAACGCCTTTGCCCTCATTTGGTATAAGTGTTTTTTCTTTACTTCTATTAGCCACTACACTTCCGGCTATTTGCCAGTTTTTAGTAGTTGGTCTAAAATCTGATAAGTCTTCTAACTCAATATTAGTAAACGGTAATGCGTTGAGTGTTTCTTCTTTTTCATTAACAGTTTCTAGCAGTTTTGTTTCTTCTTTTTCGCAAGAAATTATCAACGAAATAGCAAAAAGAAAAAGGAGTTTGTTTTTCATATGCTTATTTGTTTATATAAAGTTGGTTGTTTTTGACTTGCGTAAAAGTATCTGCTTTTAGTTGTTACCCGTTGTTCATATGGCTTATTATATGCAAAATATGGTTCTTAAAACGCATAATTAAGTGTTAACATGGTACTTCTTGGTAAAACAGGAACTACAATAAAACTAGCATCTGGGTTGTCATTAATGTAGTCTTGAGTTACTCCATTGGCATTTGCTCCAAAAGAATTTGCTCCAAAAAAGTTAGCCAGTCCGTCAGAGTTTAAAAGGTTGCTAGCTAATACGCGAGCGCTTAAGTTTTTGTTTATTTGGTAACCTATACCAGCATCGAAAACACTGTAAGCGGCTAATTGAAAAGCGTTGGCTACGTTACCTTCACGCTTGCCTGTGTATTTCCATTTAATGAAAGATGATACTTTGTCTTTCTCAAATTCTGCAGATAGATTAAATAGTAATTTCGGGTTGAATGGTAATCTATTTCCAGAATAGTTTATAATACTATCATCTGCTATATCAACAGATCCTGCTGCGTCATAAATATTCCATTTTCTTGCCTTTGGGTTTTGTAAAACACCATTAAAACGAAAGGTTAAATATTGAATAGGGTTGTAAATGGTTTCCCATTCTAAGCCAAATGTTTGTGAGTTGTTAAACTGTATTGGTGTGTAAAAAGTACTGCTTGTACTATCATCAAATTCAAAATTAGAAACTCCAATGTTTTTTAATTCACTCCAAAAAAGTGTTGTTGTAAATGAGAAATCTTTTAAAGCTGATTTCAATCCCAATTCTGCTTGTTTTATTTTTTGTACTTCACCTGCATTAATAATAGGTACGTTAGCAAAATTGTTGAAATAATAATTTAATTCTGGTGCCTTGTTTCCTCTAGAATAACGTCCAAATAGAGAAGCATCTTCTGTTAATTTGATATTTAAACCTGCTGAATATGATAAGTAATTATAGTTAAAATTAAACGAATCACGGTCACCTGTTGGTTGTAAAATATTATTATCATAAATAGTAGTTTCATCTCCATCTAAACCTCCATTTTGTGTAAAAGGAGCGCTACGGTCATTACTGCCTTTATGGTATATAGATTCATAACGAAGTCCTAAATCTAATTGGATGTTATCTGAAATTGCCCAAACATCATTAACAAACGTAGCTGCTTGAAAAACATCAGCACGACTGTTTGTGAAAAATAAACCACCATAGTTACTTACACCATGCTCATCAGATAAATATAGAACCGGTTCACCGGGGTTTTCTAAAGTAACCTCTAACATGGTTGGGTTATTTTCATAAGTAGAAAACGCAAAACTACCTTGTGTAAAAACGGAAGTATTAGATATACCTGTAGAAAAACCGAAACTAAAATCGTGGTTATCCCAAGTTTTCAATAAAGTTAATTGCTGCATAAACTCATCGGCATCGTTATCTTTATACCAAGTAGATGTTCCTAAAACGGCATCGTTAGGTAATGTGCTTTCGGTTAGATAGTTTATTGGGCTTCCTGCAAAAATAGGACTGTTATCAATTCTTGCCATTTCGTCTCCTGTTCGAGTATTTTTAAAAACAATTTGACCAACAGGAAAAGGATTTCCGTTACTTGGTAAATAATACGTTGTAGGGTCGCTTAATGATACAAAAGCGTTACTGATAGAGGTTTGCCAATTTGCATTTTTGGTCGAAAATTTCATATTGTTTTTAATAGACCAATTATTGTTTAGGCTCTGAAACAAATCTAATCCAATCGCTAAATCTTTTGCATGTACACCTTTTGATGGATTAAAACGATTTGTTTTTCCGTCTTCTAAATAACGACCATCGGGAATCGATGCATTGTAAGAAGGCATTAAAAGAGCAGAGGAGTTGAAATCTTGTCCAAAAGCAGCTTCAGGATTGTCCCAGTTTGTAGCCGCAACACCGTTATATCTATTAGTATAATCGTTTAAATATTTTCCGTAAAGTTTAAAATATCCACGAGAGTTTACTTTAGTTAAGTTGAATTTAAATTGTCCACCTTTACTAAACGTAAAATCTGTGTTTCTTGCACCTTCATCATGTCTGTAATGTCCACCAGCGTTAAAACTCCAATTATTTCCTAATTGGCTACCTAAAACAGCATCTGCTCTGTAATAAGGATTGCCTTCACCTTTAATACCAGTTTGTAATTGTGCTTCACCAGTTAATTCTTTTGAGTTTGTTTGTCTAGAAATAAAATTATAAACGCCTCCAGGAGCATTCATGGCTGTTATGGATGCGCTACCGCCTCTTAAGGCCTCAACGTTTGCTGTCATTAAATCTGCGCGATGAAATAAATCTGGACCATAGTACGAGTGTTGTACTAAGCTTACAGGTAAATCATCTTCCTGTAAAGATACGTAATACCAACCCATATCATCTTCGGCTGCAGCCGAAATACCACGCATGTAAACTCTTGTGAAAACTTCTCCGGCAGAAGCATCAACAAAAGTTCCAGGGATGTTCTGCAATAAGTTTGCAGTGCCTTGCGGAACTATTTGTTTTAAGTCTTTGGTGTTTAAAGTGCTCACAGAGGTACTCGATTCTAATTGTATTGTAGGTGTGAAATTTCCTGTAATAATTACAGTGTGTAGGCTTAATAAGTCGCTCTCTAAATTGTATGATAACTCGGTGTTATTACCATTTAAGCTAACATTATCATTAATAGGTTTAAATCCTAAATACGAAATACTTAAAATATAATTTCCCTTAGGTGTATTTGTTAAATAATACTTGCCTTCAGTATCTGTAATGCTAAAAAGTATTGGTTCTGTGTTTAAAAAAACAGTAGCTCCGGATATAGGATTATTGTTGCTGTCTGTAATTGTTCCGTTAAGAGATGATTGTGCGTTAATTAACAAGGTTTGGCCCAATATCAAAAACGATATTAGTAATTTAATGCTATTCATAAGTTATAGAGAGTAAAAATAGTTGGTTGATTTTTGAACACAAATTTATAAAATTAATCCGCATTACTGTTTATATATTATCACTGAAAGGATTCAAACAGGTCTATCAATTGGTAATAAATAACGTCCTGTTCCAATTTTAATAAAAGGCAAATTTTTAATTCATAAAAAATGTGTATTTTGCGTGGTGTTAATGTTCAAATAATTTCAGTGAAAGTAAACAAAATAAATATTGAGCCTTATGAGGCTGATGGTATTGTATATCATGCAGATACTTGTTTGCCATTAATTGATGCGTTTAACAGAAAAAAAATAAAGTTTAAAGCTTTAGCTAGGCATACTTATCCTGGTGATCGATTGGATGAAAATACCATGGGGCTAAACAGTATTGGCTATTGGGATGCAAACGAACCGCAAGATTGGGGTTTAGATTGGCACCGCAACGAAGGTATTGAGTTTCATTTTTTAGAATCGGGCACCATGCCGTATTCTCAGGAAAATAAAGAAGTTTTGCTTACTCCAAATCATTTAACAATTACACGTCCGTGGGAAGCTCATAAAGTAGGAAACCCATATGTTGGTATGGGGAAATTCTATTGGGTTATTATCGATTTAGGCGTGCGAAGGCCTCATCAAGAATGGGTTTGGCCAGATTGGATCACATTAACACCGAGTGATTTAGGACGATTAACTACTATTTTAAGGCAGAATGAAAAATCTATTTGGAAAACCGATCAAACAGTTCGCGATTGTTTTCTTAGGATTAACAAGGCGATCAATACCGATGAAAATGGGAGCAATGCTTCTAAAATAAGACTGTTAGTTAATTATTTATTGATCCTTTTACTCGATTTATTAAATACAGACGATGTTGTTTTAGATGAAAAACTAACTGATAGTTCACGAAGCGTAAAATTTTTTTTAGATGAATTGGTGAATAATTTATCCGAAAATTGGACTGTAGAACTAATGGCAGAATCCGCAGGTGTGGGAGTAACAAGGTTTACACATCATTGCAAGCGCTTAACCAATGTAACGCCTATGCGCTATCTAACCATGAAGCGTTTGGATTTATCTAAAAAAATCCTTCAAGAAAACAACGAGTTGACTATTGCAGAAGTAGCCTATATGTGTGGTTTTGCAACAAGCCAATACTTTGCAACGGTTTTTAAAAAGCATGAAAAATGCTCGCCTAATACTTATAGGTTAAAGTATGCTGTAAATGCGGTAGACTGTGTTTAAATTATTTCACTGAATAATAATACACGCTATTTAAAATTCTATTTTATATTTTCACTAGGTAGAAATTACTGTGCTTTTTTGTTCGAATACTTAAAGTCTGTACTTTATAACGTTAACGATTTTATAAAGGAACAGTTCTGTATTGTAATGATAAATAAGAGTCTGTAATTTCTATACCAACCAAACTAAACTAAATTTTTTAAAATGGAAAACATTAATAAGAAACGACTCTTTCTTGCGAGTTGTTTAGCATTAATTACAACGGCAATGACATTTGCCATTCGCGCACGATTAGAAACTGTTTTTGGACCTGAAGGCGTTGGGCTAACACTAGAACAAATTGGTTACGCGTTTACGCCGGCTTTTTTCGGTTTTACAATTGCCATGATTTTTGGAGGACCTTTAGTCGATTTTCTCGGGATTAAAAAAATTACATGGATTGCTTTTACTATGCATGCCGTCGGAATTGTGTGGACTATTATGGCAGATTCAATGACGTCGTTATTTCTAGCAACATTATTTGTAGGTATCGGTAATGGTATGGTAGAAGCAGCGTTAAATCCAATGGTAGCATCAATGTATACTAATGAAAAAACAAAAATGCTAAATAGATTTCATGTATGGTTCCCTGGTGGTATCGTAATTGGTTCCATTATTGGGTGGCTTGTTATGGATGTTATGGGCTTAAGTTGGCAAATTATGGTTTCAACGTTATTTATACCTTTAGTGTTGTATGCTGTATTGTTTTTTGGACAAGAATTTCCGGTTACCGAGCGTGTACAGATGGGAATTAGTAATAAAAAAATGTTCTCTAGCGTTGGGAAACCTTTATTCATTTTTATGGTGTTTTGCATGCTTTTAACGGCGGCTTCAGAGTTAGGAACAACACAGCGTATAGAATCGCTTTTAAAAGAATCTGTTGCAGTGCCACTGTTAGTATTAGCGTTTATCAACGGTATTATGGCTCTAGGGAGACTGTTCGCAGGGCAAGTTGTACATAGGTTAAAACCTTCGGGCATGTTGTTGTATTCAGCAATATTTACTTTTATAGGTTTATGGTTGTTAACGGTAACTAGTGGCGGAATGACTTTTGTTGCAGCAGCAGTTTTTGCTATTGGAGTTACATTCTTTTGGCCAACCATGTTGGGCTTTGTGGCAGAATATTTACCAGAAACAGGAGCGCTTGGACTTTCAATTATGGGTGGAGCAGGTATGTTTTCTGTGTCGTTAGTATTACCAATTATGGGGAAATTGATGGATGATGCGAATGCTTCTGAAGCTTTAAGAACCATGTCTATTTTGCCAGCAATTCTTATTGTGGCCTTTTTAGGTTTAAATTTTTATATGAAAAAAAGAAATAAAACAGAACAAGCATAAGTAGTTATGACAAGAAAATTAAGAATGGGAATGATAGGTGGCGGCACCGGATCATTCATTGGAGATGTACACCGCAGAGCCGCAGCCATCGATGGCATGATAGAATTAGTTTGTGGGGCTTTTAGTAGTAATGAAGAAAAGTCTAAAACATCGGGCAAAGCATTATACCTTCCTGAAGATAGATGCTATGGTAGTTTTGAGGAAATGATTTTAAAAGAAAAGGAACTTCCTGAAGGTGTTCGTATGGATTTTGTTTCCATTGTAACACCAAACCATATGCATTTTCCTCCTGCAAAATTAGCTTTAGAAAATGGGTTTAATGTGGTTTGCGATAAACCGATGACGTTAACTTTAGACGAAGCTATTGCGTTAGAAACTATAATTGAAAAAAGCGGGAAACTTTTTGCTTTAACGCATAATTACACGGGGCACCCGATGGTAAAGCAAGCGCGAGCTATGGTTGCGAAAGGTGATTTGGGTAAAATTAGAAAAATACAAGTGCAATACTTACAGGGTTGGTTGTCTACGGCAGTAGAGCAAACCGGACAGAAACAGGCCTCTTGGCGAGTAGACCCGAGTAAATCGGGTATTGGCGGTGCTTTAGGTGATATTGGAACGCATGCAGAAAATTTAGCTGAATATATTACAGGACTAAAAATTGAAGAACTTGCTGCAGATTTAGGTAAGTTTGGAGAAGGCCGTGTGCTTGATGACGATGGTAATTTATTACTACGTATGGAAAACGGAGCAAAGGGAACCATGTCTATTTCGCAAATTGCTTTAGGTGAAGAAAATAATTTAGCTATAAAGGTTTATGGTGAAAAAGGAAGTTTGGAATGGCATCAAGAAAATCCGAACCAATTAATTACACATTGGTTAGAAGAGCCTGTTAAAATATTTACGCCAAACGGTAATAATTTATATGAAGAAGCTCTAAATGTTTCTCGTATTCCTGCGGGACATCCAGAAGGATATTTAGAAGCTTTTGCAACTATTTATAAAAATTTCGCAACACATTTAATGGCTGTTTTAAATGGTAAAACTATTGATAAACCAGATTATCCAACGGTGAAAGATGGCATACGTGGTATGCAATTTATTTATGCAGCCGTTGAAAGTGATAAGAATAACGCTGCTTGGACAAAAATAGAATAACGATATAAACTACTATTGGCGGATGCTGCGTTAGGGATTGAACGGCCTGTTTAAGCTCCCCGACCAACGGAAGGGAGCGAGTAGAGAAAGCCCGACCCTAGGGTAACGCCAAAAAAAATAAGATAAAATATGAAAACAATAAAAGGACCAGCAATTTTTTTAGCGCAATTCGCAGGAAGTGAGGCGCCATTTAATACTTTAGATAACTTATGTAAATGGGCTGCAGATTTAGGATATAAAGGGATTCAGATTCCAACATGGGAAACGGGATTAATCGATATAGAAATAGCTGCGGAAAGTCAAACGTATTGCGATGATTTAAAAGGAAAAGTTAATTCTTATGGATTAGAAATAACAGAATTATCTACACATTTACAAGGGCAATTAGTAGCTGTAAACCCAGCTTATGACACCTTGTTTGATGGTTTTGCTCCCGATGCTGTAAAAGGAAACCCAAAAGCAAGAACGGAATGGGCTATCGATTTTGTTAAGAAATCGGGGACAGCAAGTGGGCGGTTAGGTTTAAAATCTCACGCGTCGTTTTCGGGTGCTTTACTTTGGCATACTATGTACCCTTGGCCACAGCGTCCGCAAGGTTTAGTGGAAATGGGCTTTAAGGAATTGGCAAAGCGTTGGTTACCTATTTTAAATCATTTTGATGAGCAAGGGGTTGATATTTGTTATGAACTGCACCCGGGTGAAGATTTGCACGATGGCGTGTCTTTCGAGCGTTTTTTAGAGGCAACAGGAAATCATAAACGTGCCAATATTCTTTACGATCCAAGTCATTTTGTATTGCAACAATTAGATTATTTAAAATTTATAGATTATTACCACGAGCGTATAAAAGCTTTTCATGTTAAAGATGCAGAGTTTAATATGTCTGGAAAACAAGGGGTTTACGGAGGTTATTCGGATTGGCAAGATCGCGCAGGTCGTTTTAGATCTTTAGGTGACGGCCAAGTCGATTTCAAAAGTATTTTTACAAAACTTACTAAATACGATTGTGATGTTTGGGCGGTTATGGAATGGGAATGTTGTATAAAATCTTCGGCTCAAGGTGCTCGAGAAGGCGCTCCGTTTATTCAGCAACATATTATTGAGGCAGCCGAGCGTAGTTTCGACGATTTTGCTGGAGCGAAACCAGATGAAGCTTATTTAAAAAGTATACTCGGAATTTAATGAATAAAGGTTTAATTATTTTAACAGCTTTAGTTTTTGCGTCTTGTAGTCAAAGGCTTGTAATGGTAGATTCTAAACAACAGGTTGAAACTTCGGAAGATGTAATAGAACCTACAAAGCCTTCGGAAACCGAGGTTTGGGAACCTAAACCTAAAGTTGTTGAGGTGGATGAGGAGACTCAAATTCCGTCGGATGCGATTGTATTATTTAATGGTGAGAATTTTGACGAATGGGTATCTTCTGATGATTCTTCAAATGTTGAATGGATTTTAAACCCTGATAAAAGCATGACTGTTAAAAATAAGGCAGGGGATATTCAAACCAAACGTGATTTTGGTGATATGCAACTTCATATAGAATGGAAATCTTCCGAAGAAATAAAAGGAAAAGGACAAAGTCGTTCTAATAGTGGCGTGTTTATTCAAGGCAGGTACGAAGTGCAGATTTTAGATAATAATGATAACGAAACGTATGTAAATGGCCAAGTTGGTTCTATATATAAGCAGGGTATTCCGTTGGCTAAAGCATCTTCAGAAACTGGAAAATGGAATGTTTATGATATTATTTATCATGCACCGGTGTTTAATGAAACAGGAGAAAAAACTGAATCCGGCACAATAACTGTACTTCACAATGGTGTGTTAATACAAGACCATTATGAAATTAAAGGAACAACTCAGTTTATTGGGTGGCCTAAAAATAAACCGCACGGAAAAGCGCCAATTAAGTTGCAAGACCACAGAGATAATAGCGGTGTGAGTTATAGAAATATTTGGGTTAGAGAATTATAAAAAAAAAATAGAAATTATGATAAATCGTATTGTTGTACTACTAATTAGTCTTTGTTTTATTAGCAATAGCTATTCGTGTAATCCAATTAAAAGTAAAATAAAAGTACTCATTGTAGACGGACAAAATAATCATACGGTTTGGCCAAAATCAACGATTATGATGAAGCAGTACCTTGAAGAAACAGGTATGTTTACTGTAGATATTGCTAGAACGAAATATTTAAATAATAGTGAGGAAAATAAAGATTGGTTAGCGTTGGCAAACGTAGGTGAAGGCATTGAGGGGAAACCTAAAACAGATCCTGGTTTTAACCCAAAATTTTCAAAGTACGATGTGGTAATTTCTAATTTTGGATACAAAGCAGCATCATGGCCTGAGAAAGTTCAAAAGAAGTTTGAAAAATATATTAAAAAAGGAGGCGGATTTGTTAGTGTGCATGCTGCTGATAATAGCTTTCCAGAATGGACAGCTTATAACGAAATGATTGCTATAGGCGGTTGGGGTGGTCGTACCGAAAAACATGGTCCTTATTTATATGTCGATAAAGACAATAAGCCAAAGAAAGATTATAGTCCAGGAAAAGGAGGAACTCATGGTAAAAGAGAGGCTTTTGCCGTAACAAACTACAATACCGAGCATCCAATTACTAAAGGAATGCCAAAGGTTTGGATGCATGCGCCAGATGAATGTTATGCGTTTCTTAGAGGGCCTGCCGAGAATGTAACCATTTTATCAACTGCTGTATCTACAAAGAAAAAACCAGAGCTAGAACAAAAAGAACCTGTAGCTATGGTTGTCGATTATGGTAAAGGAAGAATATTTCATACTACTTTGGGGCACGATACAAAATCATTTGAGTGTGTTGGTTTTATCACCTTGTTAAAACGCGGGGTAGAGTGGGCTGCAACTAATAAAGTGACTCAAATAGAATTGCCAGCAGATTTTCCATCTGCCGATAATGTATCTACAAGAAATTTCAATTTAGCAAAATAAGAGGTTATTGAATTATTCAAGAAATAGTAATTTATTAATGTTTTTGATAGCAAAAATATCAGATTAATATAATTGCACAACATTAAATATAAATCTACTCTATTTTTTATGTTTAATGTTGTGTAATTCATAATTAGTTGTAATTTTGCGGCTTATATTAACGAAAGGGGCTCACGCCGACGATTTAGAGTTAATAGTTAAGGTAGTTATTCAGTGAAAACAGGAAACAACATATCTCTTATCTCTTCTGTTTTAGTAGCAAATACTAAAACAACTGTTGTGCGTATTCCTGAAATTCGCCCCATGGGGCTTTTCAATTAAGAAAGCTATTTGCTTTCCAATTTTCGTTATTTTTTTAAAGATTTTTTAAGTATTTAATACTTAAGCTAATCATTTGTTTTAAAATCATTTATTGGTTTTGAATGAAGTAAAAATATACCTTGAAGGTATTGTAAAATGGATACTATATTGAACGCAGACATCAAGAGTGTTATAGAGAAAGCTGAGGCCTATTGTTCTGAGGAAGAGATAGAAATAAAGCTTGTTTATAAACTTTCAAATAAAACGTTAGAATTAATTTCAGAACGATCTAAAGAGCTCGCTACGTTATATTATGTAGATGTCGAGATGTTAAGAACACGTGCTGAAAATGGCTGTTTTATATTGAAAAAAAATGATAGAATTTATGGGCATATTTTTGTTCACGAACATCAAGTAAAAGGGCATTCTGTTTACGAACGTACCTCTTTATGGGTAGATCGCGATTGCCGTAATTGTAACCTTGGGTTATTGCTAATGTCTAGAATGACCGAGTTGTTCTCCGATACCTTTCTTATTTCCGTAGCCCAAACACCTAAAGTACATCACTATAACGAGTTGTTAGGGATGACGCACGTTACCTTGGCAAAAATGTCTACAGTATTAGTTGAGGAGCTTGAGAAATTGGGGAAATTACGTGATGAGTTGAATTTCAAATATTACGTTAATGATTGTTTCAAGTCTGAAATAGGTCAATTAAAACAAATTTAAATTATAGAATAAGTTATATAAAATTATACAATGAAAAAATTAGTCATAGCATACAGTGGAGGATTAGATACATCTTACTGTGCCGTAAGTTTATCAAAAGAATATGATGTACACGCTGTAAGTGTAAATACTGGTGGTTTTACAACTGAAGAAATTAAACATATTGAAAGTAATGCCTATAAAATGGGGGTTTCAACTTATAAAAATATTGATGCCGTAGCTACGTTTTACCAAAAAGTAGTGAAGTATTTAATTTTCGGTAATGTTTTAAAGAACGGTACATATCCATTGTCTGTAAGTGCAGAGCGTATTATTCAAGCTATAGAAATTATTGAATATGCTAAAAGTATTGATGCAGAATATATTGCACATGGTAGTACAGGAGCAGGTAATGATCAAGTTCGTTTCGATATGATTTTTCAAACCTTAGCACCAAATATTAAAATTATTACGCCAATTAGAGATAAAAAATTAGCTAGACAAGAGGAAATAGATTATTTAAAATCTGAAGGTATTGATATGCCTTGGGAAAAGTCAAAATACTCTGTAAATAAAGGGCTTTGGGGAACTAGTGTAGGAGGTGTAGAGACGTTAAAGTCTGAAAAACCTTTACCAAGTGAAGCTTATCCATCTCAATTAGAAAAAGAAGGAGAAGAGAAAGTAACACTAACCTTTAAAAATGGTGAGTTTGTTGCGCTTAATGGTGAGGAAAATGCTCCAGAAGTAAATATTGAAAATTTAAATAATATAGCTTCGGCTTATGCTATTGGTAGAGATATTCACGTTGGAGATACTATTGTTGGAACTAAAGGACGTGTTGGTTTTGAAGCCGCAGCTGCTTTAATTACAGTAAAAGCACACCACTTGTTAGAGAAGCATACTTTAACAAAATGGCAATTACAACATAAGGATTATTTGTCTAGTTTTTACGGTATGCATTTGCATGAAGGGCAATATTTAGATCCAGTAATGAGGGATACAGAAGCATTTTTACAAAGTTCTCAGAAAATGGTTTCTGGTAATGTTGTGGTTACTTTAAAACCTTATCACTTTTCTTTGGATGGTATTGTTTCAGATCACGATTTAATGTCGAGTAAGTTTAGTACTTACGGTGAAGAAAACAAAGCTTGGACGGCAGATGACGCTAAAGGTTTTATTAAGATTTTTGGAAACCAAAATAAAATATACAGACAAGTAAATTCTCAGGAATAGAACTTGAATTGAATAATTGAGTTATTTCGAAGTATTAAGAAAATACATAATTTTAATACGGCGAAATGAACAAAAATAGTATATAATGAGAAATATTGAAGTTGGAATTATTGGAGGTGCTGGTTATACGGCTGGTGAGTTAATTCGTTTATTAATCCATCACCCAAATACAGATATCAATTTTGTGTTTAGCACATCGAATGCCGGAAACAAAATAAGTAAAATACATCAAGATTTAGTAGGAACGTTGGATCAAGAATTTACCGATACTGTTAACCTAGATGTAGATGTTTTATTTTTATGTTTAGGTCACGGGAATTCGGTGAAGTTTTTATCGAACAATACGTTTTCTGATAACACAAAAATAATAGATTTAGGAAATGATTTTAGATTAGAAGCCGATGAGGTTTTTGATGGTAAAACATTTGTTTACGGTTTACCAGAATTGCAACGTGAAGCTATTAAAACTGCAAATTATATTGCAAATCCGGGGTGTTTTGCTACGGCAATTCAGTTAGGGTTGTTGCCTTTGGCAGGTAAAGGTTTAATAAGTAAAGATGTGCATATTAATGCTGTAACAGGTGCTACTGGTGCAGGAACATCGTTGTCTGCAACAACACATTTTACTTGGAGAGATAATAACTTTTCATACTACAAACCATTTACGCATCAGCATTTAGGTGAAATAAATCAATCGGTTAAGCAATTGCAAAGTGATTTTGCTACTGAGATTTTATTTATGCCAAATAGAGGTGATTTTCCTAGAGGGATTTTTGCAACACTTTACACCGATTTTGAAGGTACTATTGAAGACGCAAAAACAATTTATAAAGATTTTTATAAAGATGCCAAATTCACTTTTGTATCGGATGATCAATTACATTTAAAACAAGTAGTAAATACTAATAAATGTTTAATACATTTACATAAGCATAACGGTAAATTATTGGTGACTAGTATTATCGATAATTTATTAAAAGGAGCTTCGGGACAAGCCGTGCAGAACATGAATTTGATGTTTGGTTTAGAAGAAACTACTGGCTTAGGTTTAAAAGCTACTTATTTCTAGAATATTATTTTAGAACTAGAGTAAGCACATAACAGTGGCGTGTTAGGAATAGAATGGCATGTTTGAGCTCCGCGACCAACGTAAGGAAGCGAGTAGAGAAACATTTATATTCATGATTTCTTTGATTCGAAATAGAAATCAACGAATAAAGCCGGACTCTTGTGCTAACGTCAAAACAGAACTGAAAATTAAGTTTTCGTTGTCACGGAAATAAAAAAACTTATATAAAATTAGGCATTATGAGAGTAGCCATAATTGGTGCAGGTAGCTTGGGGCAGTCGATTGCAAAGGGCTTGTTAAGTTCGGAAGCGTTGACGAGTTTGTATTTAACAAAACGAAATTTAAGCGCTTTAAAAGATTTTGATAATTCGGAAAAAGTAACGTTAACTACCGATAATGTTGAGGCCGTAAAACATGCAGATATTTTAATTTTTGCCATTCAACCGAGACATTTTGAGGGTATTTTAAACGACCTGAAACCACATTTAACTAAAGCACATGTTTTAATTTCTGTTATTACCGGTTTTGCTATTGCGAGAATTGAGGCTATTGTTGGTGAAGATAATTACGTGGTACGCGCTATGCCGAATACTGCGGCATCTGTGGGACAATCAATGACTTGTATTTCTACCAATAAAAAAGGGAAGGAAAAAATTGATTTAGCTATGACTATTTTTAATAGTTTGGGGACTTCGTTGGAAATTCCGGAGGAACAATTACAAGCCGCTACAGTAATTTGTGCGAGTGGTATTGCTTTTTGGATGCGCTTAATTCGTGCAACAACGCAAGGAGCGGTTCAATTAGGTTTTGAGGCACACGAAGCTCATCAATTAGCAATGCAAACATGTTTTGGCGCAGCTAGTTTATTGAAAGAATCGGGTAAGCACCCAGAAGAGGAAATAGACCGTGTAACTACACCTAGTGGTTGTACTATTGAAGGTTTGAATGAAATGGAACACCGCGGTTTAAGTTCGTCGCTGATAAAAGGAATAAATGCATCTTTTGAAAAAATTAATCAGATAAAAAATAATTAGTTATGCCACTATTTAATGTATATCCGTTGTATGATGTTACGCCTGTATCGGGCAAAGGCATCTATGTTTATGATGAAAAAGGAAACGAATATTTAGATCTTTATGGTGGTCATGCCGTAATTTCTATCGGACATGCACATCCAAAATATGTGGCAGCGATTTCTAATCAGGTTGCTGCGCTTGGTTTTTATTCTAACGCGGTGCAAAATCCGTTACAGGTTACACTGGCTGAAAGATTAGAAACGCTTTCTGGCTGTGAAGGTTACGAGTTGTTTTTGTGTAATTCAGGTGCAGAGGCAAATGAGAATGCTTTAAAATTGGCATCTTTTAAAACAAACAAAAAACGTGTTGTTGCTTTTAGCAATGGATTTCATGGTAGAACATCGGCAGCTGTTGCTGTAACCGATAATAAAAATATTATAGCGCCAATAAACTCGCAACAAGCCGTAACTATTTTACCTTTAAATGATATTGAAGGTGTAAAAAGAGAACTTGAAAAAGGTGATGTTTGTGCTGTAATTGTTGAATTTATCCAAGGTGTTGGAGGATTAGATCAAGGTACTGCTGAATTTTTTGAACAGGTAGATTTGCTTTGTAAAGCAAACAATACATTCTTTATTGCCGATGAGGTTCAGTCTGGTTATGGCCGTTCGGGAAAATTCTTTGCATTTCAACATTATAATGTAACACCAGATGTTATTTCTATAGCCAAAGGTATGGGGAATGGTTTTCCAATAGGTGGTATTTTAATTCATCCAAGCATCGAAGCTAAATTTGGTATGTTAGGTACTACGTTTGGTGGAAACCACTTGGCTTGTGCTGCAGGTTTATCTGTTTTGAGTGTGATTGAAGGCGAAAAATTAATGGATAACGTAAACGAGATGTCGTGTTATTTCGTGAAACTGGCTAAAACAATTCCGCAGATAAAAGCCATAAAAGGTAAAGGCTTAATGATTGGTTTGGAGTTCGATTTTGAAGTTGGCGATTTACGCAAAGAGTTAATATATAAGCATCATATTTTTACTGGTGGTGCCATGAATAAAAACTTGTTGAGAATTTTACCTCCATTAACCATTAGAAAAGAGCATATTAATATGTTTTTTGAAGC
This sequence comes from Algibacter lectus, assembly GCF_900112395.1. GTDB lineage: Bacteria > Bacteroidota > Bacteroidia > Flavobacteriales > Flavobacteriaceae > Algibacter > Algibacter lectus. The sequence continues at coordinate 311,638 of NZ_FOLN01000005.1, read as the reverse complement.
TTTAGTTGAAGTTTTAAGCGAGGTTGAGGAATTAGAAGTAGAAAATTAAAAGATAGAATAAAGAGAAAAGAAAATAGACGGAAGATTAATGAAATAAGAGAATGGCTTAATCTATACTTTTCAAAAATTTTACACCAATTACGGTAGACTGAGGTCTGTTTACTAAAAAAAACTGAATATTAAAAAATGAACACCCTATTATCCATAGAAACTAGAAATGCTGTTTTGTTAAAAATGGCAAAGCTTTTAGAACAGGAGCGTCAGGAGATAATTAGCATTAATAAAACAGATTTAGAAGCTTATAAAGGTGACGATATTTCAATGTTCGACCGATTAAAGGTTGATGATTTTAAAGTTGATGAAATGATAAAATCTGTTACGCATTTGGCTTCGCAGGAAGATCCAGTTGGTGTAGAGCGTTTTAGTTTTAAGCATGATAACGGGATGCAGGTTTATAATAAAACAGCATCGTTTGGTACGGTTTTAATTATATACGAATCTCGTCCAGATGTTACTGTAGAAGCAGCAGGAATTGCATTCAAATCAGGAAACAAAATTTTATTAAAGGGCGGGAAAGAGTCTTTAAAATCAAATTTAAAAATTGTTGAATTATGGCACCAAGCTTTAGAAGAGCAAGGTGCATCGACCGATTGGGTGGAGTATTTACAATTTAACCGTACAGAAACTCAAGCTTTTTTAGAAAAGCCAACGCAGAAAGTTGATTTAATTGTACCACGTGGTGGCGAGCGGTTAATTGCTTTTGTAAAAGAGCATGCTACGTGCCCAGTGATTATCTCTGGACGTGGTAATAATTTTGTTTATGTGCATAAAGATGCCGATTTAGATATTGCTATTGATGTTATTATGAATGGAAAATCTAAAATTTCTGCGTGTAATGCGGTTGATAAAATTTTAATTGATAAAAATCTTGCAGATAAAGCGACATTTGTAAATCGATTAATTGCAAAATTAAAAGAAGCTAATATTGAAGTTTTAGGTGATGCTAGTATTTCAAAAAATCATGAGGTAGAAGCAATTACTTCAGATGATATTTGGTATAAAGAATTTTTAGATTATAAAATACTTATTGGTGAAATAGCATCTAACCAAGATACCATTGCCATGATTAATAAATATTCTGGTGGACATTCGTCCGTTATTGTTACTACAAATAATGACGAAGCTAAAATGTTTATGGAAAATGTAGATACGGCAGCAGTTTACCATAATGCATCCACACGTTTTACCGATGGTGGACAATTAGGTTTAGGTGGCGAATTGGCTATCAGTACAGATAAATTACATCAACGCGGACCAATTGGTTTGCAGCATTTGGTTACCAACAAATGGTATGTTCATGGTAACGGACAAACAAGATAGCATGCAGAAAAAGAAACGAATTTTATTAAAAATAGGATCTAATACACTTACCAAAGAGACCAACAATATTTCCCGTGGTAAAATTGAAGATGTTGCCAATCAAATAGCAAAACTTCAAGATACTTGCGAGTTTATTATTGTAAGTTCTGGCGCAATAGCTGTAGCAAAACAGTTTGTAAAGTTAGAAAGTAAGCAGGAAGATGTTTTTGTAAAACAAGCCTTGGCATCTATTGGTCAGCCACATTTAATTCGTATTTACCAAGAAATTTTTAGAGAATACGGTTTATTAACATCTCAGTGTTTATTATCGTATTCCGATTTTGAAAAACAGGAAAGTAAAACCAATATTGTAAACACCATAAATGTTTTGGTGCAAAACAATTACATTCCTATTATCAATGAAAATGATACCGTAGCTACCGATGAGATTAAATTTGGTGATAACGATAAATTAGCTGCTTTAACAGCTTCTCTTTTGGAGGTGGATTTACTTGTAATAGCGACTAATACTAATGGGATTTATACAAAAGAGTCTATAGAGAAAGGTGTGCCTGAAACTATTGCTGAGGTTACCGACTTTGATGGTTTGAGAGCTCAAGTGGTAAATTCTAAATCTTCCCACGGAAGTGGAGGTATGGAGTCTAAAATTGAAGCTGCTGCTGTTACCAAGAAAGCTAATATAGAAACTTGGATTGTAAACGGTTTGGAAGACGATTTTATAACCAACGCTTTTGATAATAAAGTGCCCTTTACTAAAATAAAATAGTGAAAATTTTTAGGTGAATGTAGCCTGAAATAAATAATTAAAGTACAAGACTTTTTGGGGTTTTCGAAACCAAGAAGTTTTAAAAAATAAGTTTAAAAAATGAAACATTACACATCCATTAACGATATCGATAACATCCATACTTGGATTGAAGAAGCGAAAGCCTTAAAGGAAAACCCGTTACAAGGCATTGAATTAGGAAAAAACAAAACCTTAGGTTTATTGTTTTTTAATTCTAGTTTGCGTACACGTTTAAGCACGCAAAAAGCGGCTTTAAATTTAGGAATGAATCCTATTGTAATGAATGTTTCTGGCGATGCTTGGGGAATTGAGTTTGGAGATGGCACTGTTATGAATGGTAGTACAGCGGAACACATAAAAGAAGCTGCCGCTGTGATATCTCAATATTGCGATATTATTGCAGTTCGTGCATTTCCAAGTTTAACCGATAGAGCATTGGACGAAAGTGAATATGTTTTAGAGTCTTTTAAAAAGTTTGCATCAGTGCCTGTTATAAGTATGGAAAGTGCTACAGGTCATCCATTACAAGGTTTAACCGATGCTATTACTATTGCAGAGCACGCTAAAGTGTCTAAACCAAAAGTTGTGTTAAGTTGGGCGCCACACGTTAAAGCGTTGCCACATGCGGTTGCAAATAGTTTTACGCAAGCCATGAGAAAAATGGATGTGGAGTTTGTAATTGCAAATCCAGAAGGTTATAATTTAAACCCGGGAATTACGGGCGATACGCCAATTTATCACAATCAAGAAGATGCTTTTAAAGATGCCGATTTTGTTTACACAAAAAACTGGAGTTCTTATGAAGATTATGGTTTAGTTGATAATATTGATCCGGAATGGATGATTACCAAAGAGAAAATTGGTGAAGCTAAATTTATGCACTGTTTACCAGTTAGACGAAACTTAATTGTGGAAGATGCTGTTTTAGATAGTGATAGCTCTTTAGTGATTCAACAAGCAAATAATAGAACATTTGCAGCGCAATTAGTACTCAAGAAGATTTTAGAAAACTTATAGATGAAAGAAAAATTATCAATTATAAAAATAGGAGGTAATATCATTGAAGACGAAACCTCATTACAAGCTTTTCTAAAGTTGTTTGCTAATTTGGAAGGTAAGAAAATCTTAGTGCATGGTGGTGGTAAACGCGCTACACATATAGCATCAAAATTAGGAATTGAGTCTCAAATGGTAAATGGCAGACGTATTACCGATGCCGAAACTTTAGAGGTGATAACTATGGTTTATGGTGGCTTGGTTAACAAAAATGTTGTTGCCAAACTTCAGGCTTTAAATAGCAATGCTATTGGATTAACAGGTGCAGATATTAATAGTATTCAATCGGTTAAACGCCCTGTGAAAGATATTGATTTTGGTTTTGTTGGCGATGTAGAAAGCGTCGCTCACGACTCTATAGATAAATTAATTCAAGCCGATTTTACACCGGTATTTTGTGCTATTACTCACGATGGTAATGGGCAATTATTAAACACAAATGCCGATACTATAACGTCTCAAGTGGCTATTGGAATGAGTAAATTATACGATACATCTATTTATTATTGTTTTGAATTAAACGGGGTTTTAGAAGACATTAACGACAAAAAATCGGTTGTTAAACATATTGATACCAACCTGTACCAAGATTTGTTAGCAAAAGGTATTATTGCCGATGGTATGTTACCAAAACTAGAAAACTGCTTTGCTGCTTTAAAAAATGGCGTTAGCACAATAAACATGGGGAATACAGAAATGTTAACCCAAGAAAATGATAATTTTACAAAAATAACTTTATAAAAATGACGCAGCAAGATTTAACAAATGATGCCATTTTACTTTTAAAAAAGCTGATAGAAACACAGTCTTTTTCTTCGGAAGAGGATCCAACGGCGTTACATATCGAAGATTGGTTTAAGCGTTATAATATTGATTTTAAACGTACACAAAATAATGTTTGGGCAGTAAACAAACATTTTGATGAGAGTAAACCAACATTACTTTTAAACTCACATCACGATACCGTAAAACCAAATTCAGCATATACCAAAGATCCTTTTAAAGCCATTGTAGAAGATGGTAAATTATACGGTTTAGGAAGTAATGACGCTGGAGGATGTTTGGTATCTTTAATTGCGACGTTTACTCATTTTTACAATCATGATAATTTAAAATACAATTTGGTTATTGTCGCTTCCGCGGAAGAAGAAAGCAGCGGGCCAAATGGTTTAAATAGTATGTTGGCTGTAATACCACACGTTGATGTGGCTATTGTAGGCGAACCGACTTTAATGAATTTAGCTGTAGCTGAAAAAGGACTTGTGGTTTTTGATGCTGTTGTAGCTGGAACGCCAAGTCATGCGGCACATCCAAACGATAATAATTCTATTTATAACACCATAGAAGTTTTACAATGGTTTAAAGATTTTAAGTTCGAAAAAGGTTCTGAAGCTTTAGGTGATGTGAAGTTAACGGTAACACAAATTAATGCAGGATCTCAGCATAATGTGGTGCCTGGCCATGTAGATTTGGTTGTCGATGTACGTGTAAACGATGCATATACCAATACAGAAATCGCTGAGATTTTACAAGAAAAATCGCCATGTACAAGTATTACGCCTCGTAGTTTACGTTTAAATTCATCTTGTATTCCAATGGATCACGATTTAGTGAAAGCAGGTATCGAAATGGGACGATCTACTTATGGTTCGCCAACATTATCAGATCAAGCCACATTAACGTGTCCATCTTTAAAACTAGGGCCTGGAGATAGTACGCGTTCGCATTCAGCGGATGAATTTATTCATTTACATGAAATAGTAGAAGGTGTCGATTTGTATATTAAATTACTAGATAAGGTTATCGTAAAATAAAAAAAAACGGAAAGTAGATTGTTCTTCTTTCTTTAAAATAATAGATTTTCGCTTTCGCGGAAACAGAAAAAAAAGTATTAAGATGAAGTTGTGGGATAAAGGTATTTCAATAGATAAAAAAATAGAGCAATTTACTGTTGGAAACGATAGAGAAATTGATATTCATATTGCAAAGTACGATGTAATTGCATCGCGTGCACATGCTAAAATGCTTCAAAAAATCGGAATTATTTCTGTTGAAGAGTTAGTCGATTTGTTACGAGGTTTAAAAGTTTTAGAAGAACAAATTGAAGATGGTACTTTTGTTATCGATGCACAGTTTGAAGATGTACACTCTAAAATTGAATTCGAGCTTACCAAATCTTTAGGTGAAGTTGGAAAAAAAATACACACAGCGCGTTCTAGAAACGATCAGGTTTTAGTGGCATGCCATTTATATTATAAAGATAATTTGAGTGTTATAAAAGATAAAACTAAAACGTTTTTTAATACACTTTTAGATTTAGCTGATACTTATAAAGATAAGGTTTTACCTGGCTATACGCACTTGCAAGTAGCTATGCCATCATCTTTTGGGTTGTGGTTTTCTGCATACGCAGAATTAATGATTGATGACGTGTTTCTGTTAGATGCTGCTATAAAAACGGTAGATCAAAATCCGTTAGGTTCGGCTGCTGGTTACGGAAGCTCTTTTCCTATCGATAGAGAATTAACGACTAAAGAAATGGGTTTTGCAACACTTAAATACAATGTGGTTGCAGCACAAATGGGCCGTGGTAAAAACGAACGTACTATTGCTATGGCTCTAGGTAGTTTGTGTAACACACTGTCTCGTTTTGCAATGGATACCTGTTTATATATGAGTCAGAATTTTGGGTTTATTTCTTTTCCAGACGAATTAACAACGGGAAGTAGCATTATGCCACACAAGAAAAATCCAGATGTTTTTGAGTTAATTAGAGGTAAGTGTAATAAAATACAAGCCTTACAAGGTGAAATGGTTTTAATAACCAATAATTTACCAAGTGGATACCACAGAGATTACCAATTATTGAAAGAAAACATGATTGCTGCTTTCGAAGAATTAAAAGATATCTTGGATATTTTTAACTATTCTATTCAGCAAATTATAGTGAAAGACGTTGATGTAAATAGCGATTTATATAAATACCTTTTCACAGTTGATAATATAAATACTTTGGTTGTAGAAGGACAAAGTTTTAGAGAGGCTTATCAAAAAATTGGCGGACAGGTGCAAGATGGTACTTACGTCCCTGACACCTCTAAAAAGCACACACATGCCGGAAGTATCCATAACTTATGTTTAGATAAAATTCGTGCTAAGTTCCCTGTTTAATTTTAGTCGGAACGCATTTTATTATTGTTTCTAGTTTATACAATTTATGAAAATAATGTTTAGAACAGTTGTTTTATTATTTATATTTTTCACACAAATAACGTTTTCACAAGAAAATGGTAATTGGATTAAAGCATCAGTATTTACTAAAACAGATACTATTCAGGGATTTGTTAAAACTAAAAGTATTTCTTTTGATAGTGTTAAATTCAAGAAAAGTATGGATGGCTCTACGGAGCATTTAACACCTGATTTAATTGAAGGCTACAAGGTTAAAGAAGAACTTTATCTAAAAAGATTTATAAAAAAAATAGGCGGTTTTGGTAACTATAAATTTGCTAAATTAATAGATGAAGGTAGGTTTACCTTATTCGAAACTACAGAAGAAAGTTCAAATTCTTTGAAAAGCCCTATTTTGTTGTTAGATTTTGACAATAAGTTTGTTATGTTTAAGGTTTTTGGCTTTAGAAAACTGAAAAACAAGAAAAAAATTGCTCAGAAACTGAACGATTATGAGGTATTACAAAGTATAGTTTTAGAAAGAAGATTTGATTATAACAGTTTTGTAGAAGAAATTATAAATCTTAATTCGAAATAGAGCTTTGCTAATAAAAGTTAGATTTATTTTGAAGAACTTGTTTTCTTAAAATGTTATTCTTAAACACTTAACTATATTAATATTGTATCGTATTTTATAATTTTAAAGATGCAGAAAATTAAAATTGATAAATTTGTTTTATCTATTATTGTTGTTATAATATTCGCTTATTTTTTCCCGCAATGGGGCGTAAGTGAAAGCAAAATTCCTATCGACACGATTAGTGCGATAGGAATTTCTCTTATATTCTTTTTTTACGGGCTTAAGTTGAGTCCGGCAAAGCTAAAAGCAGGACTTAAAAACTGGAAGCTACATGTGTTAGTGCAAAGTGCTACGTTTTTAATTTTCCCGATGTTAGTACTTGCTTTGCGTCCGTTAGTACAAAATGAGGCTCAAGAAACCATTTGGTTGGCGTTCTTTTTTTTAGCAGCGTTGCCGTCTACCGTGTCATCATCTGTGGTTATGGTGTCTATGGCAAAAGGCAATATACCTGCTGCTATTTTTAATGCTAGTATTTCTGGTATTATTGGTGTTGCTTTAACGCCACTCTGGATGGGGCTTTTTGTTAATGATGCTCAAACCGATTTTGACTTTACGGCTATTTACATTAAGCTTATTGTTCAAATTATTTTACCTGTTGTTTTAGGGCTTGGGTTACAGCGCTATTTTGGAGCCTTTGTTCAAAAGCATAGTGCGAAACTTACGCTTTTTGATAAATCTATTATTCTGCTTATTATTTACAAGAGTTTTGCTGAATCTTTTACAGGAAACATATTTAGTTCGGTTTCGGTATTCGATTTGTTATTGCTTTTTGTAGTTGTGTTAGTGCTGTTTTTTATTATTTTTGTTTTGATCGGTTTCTTATCTAGAAAAATGAATTTTAACAAGGAAGACCAGATTACGGCGCAGTTTTGCGGCACCAAGAAATCTTTAGTACATGGTACGGTGTTTTCTAAAATTATATTTGGGAATATGGCTTCTATTGGTATTGTTTTATTGCCTTTAATGCTGTTTCATGCGTCGCAAATATTAATTATTACCATAATAGCAACACGATTGTCTAAACGGGAAGATTAGGGTTTTATACCGTATATTCTGTTTTGCAAGTGTAGATTTCTACAAAGAAACAATTACTTAATACTTGTTCTAGAACCTTAGCGGATACTTGCGTTAGGGATTGCAGCATTGTTGGAGCTCTTTTTGTGTTGTTGCACCTATTGCAACACAAAAAAGCGACTGCGGAAAGCCCGACCCTTGGGTAACGCCCCGAAAAAAATGGTATAAAAAAAGCGCACTTTAAAAAAAAATGCGCTTGGTATGGGTTTTAGATACTCTAACTAAAATAATTAAATAATAGTAGATTGCCCCAAGTGTATGTTGGTAAAGTTTAGATTGGTTTCGTCGGGATTGTTTATAAAATCTTCGATGAAATCTCCAACCTTGGTGGTGCTAATGTTATCGTATTTGTTATTTAAATCGGGTGTTGTAATATGTAATTTTAATGATTTGTCGACACCTTCGCGAACACGGTTAGCTTCTTCGTCTAAACCAAAGTGATCTAACAGCATAGCGGCCGATAAAATTGATGCTATTGGGTTTGCAATGCCTTTGTTGGCTGCTTTGGTGTAAGCGCCGTGAATAGGCTCGAACATGGCGTATTTGTCGCCTAATGATGCCGATGCCAATAGGCCAATTGAACCTACAATAACACTGGCTTCTTCGGAAAGGATATCGCCAAACATATTTTCGGTTAAAATAACATCAAATTGTCTTGGGTTGATAATGAGTTCCATAGCAGCATTATCAATATACATGTATTTTAATTTTACATCTGGATATTGTGGTGCAATTTCTTGCACGATACGTCTCCAAAGGCGTGAGCTTTCTAAAACGTTTGCTTTATCTACAAGTGTAATTTTCTTTTTTCTGGCTTGCGCAGCTTTAAATGCGGCATGTGCTATGCGCTCGATTTCGTATCTGTTATAGGTACAAGTATCGGTTGCTGTGTTGCCATCTTCGCTTAGCGTACGATCGCCAAAATAAATACCACCTGTAAGTTCGCGATAAATTAAGATATCTACATCTTTAATTTGCTTCACTTTTAGGGACGACTTGCTTAGCAAATCTTCGTAAGCTATTACTGGGCGTATGTTTGTATGTAAGCCTAATTCTTTACGGATGCCTAATAAGCCTTGTTCTGGACGTATTTTTGCATTCGGATCTAAATCGAAAGAGGTACGGCCAATGGCTCCAAAAAGTACGGCATCGGCTTTTTTACAAATATCGATGGTTTCTTGTGGCAACGGATTCCCCGTTTTGTCTATGGCACCTGCGCCCACTAAACCATGGTTGAAAGTAAATATGTGATTAAAATCCATAGCAATGGCTTTTAATACCTTTACGGCTTGCGCGGTGACCTCTGGGCCAATTCCATCGCCTGGCAATACGGCTATATTTAATTTCATGTGTTAGGTATTTATATTTTTACCAAAGGTTAGGCGTAGGGCGTTACTTTTGAATTACGACGAAACAATTTCGTTATAAATTTTACTGCTTTCTATTATTTTATGGATATCGCTATCTACAACTTCTTTTTTCTTATCGGCGTAATCTAAGAAATTTGTATAAATCACGTCTAATTGAAGTTTTGTTAACTCGTAGCCAACATTTTTGGCTCTGTAAGCTAGTGCTGCACGACCGCTACGGGCTGTTAATACAATAGCAGATTCTGTTACACCAACATCTTTAGGATCGATAATTTCGTAAGTTTCACGATTTTTAATCACACCATCTTGGTGAATTCCTGAGCTGTGTGCAAAAGCATTAGCACCAACAATGGCTTTGTTAGGTTGTGTGTAAATCCCCATACTATCTGATACCAATTGGCTTAAGCCATAAAGCATTTCTGTTTTAATGTTGGTATCTAAGTTTAGGTATGGATGTTGTTTTAAAATCATAACAACTTCTTCTAAAGCGGTGTTCCCAGCACGCTCTCCAATACCGTTAATAGTACACTCTATTTGGCGTGCACCATTAATTACTCCTTCTATAGAGTTTGCGGTTGCTAAACCTAAATCGTTATGGCAGTGACAAGATAAAATTGCTTTGTCTATACCTTTTACGTTTTCTTTTAAGTATTTAATTTTTGCACCATATTCACTAGGTAAGCAATAGCCTGTAGTATCTGGTATGTTTAATACTGTTACTCCAGCTTTAATAACGGCTTCGCAAACACGTGCTAAATATTCGTTATCAGTTCTACCTGCGTCTTCAGCATAAAATTCAACATCTTCCACAAAAGATTTAGCATAAGTAACGGCTCTAACGGCACGTTCTATGATATCATCTTGTGTAGATTTAAATTTGAATTTAATATGAGAATCCGATGTGCCAATACCTGTATGTATTCTAGGTAATTTAGCATATTTTAAAGCTTCGGCAGCTACTTTTATATCATTTTCTACCGAGCGTGTTAAACCACAAACGGTCGCGTTTTTTACAATTTTAGAAATTTCTTCAACCGACTTAAAATCACCAGGACTCGAAACGGGAAAACCAGCTTCAATAATGTCAACACCTAAAAAATCTAGCTGTTCGGCTATTATTAATTTTTGCTCGGTATTTAGTTTACACCCAGGGACTTGTTCACCATCTCTTAGCGTTGTATCGAAAATTTGGACTTTATTATCAGACATTTATTAAAATATATTTTCTTATTGTTCTACGAAGTTATATTTTGCTTAGCGAAAAGGATAATACAACCTTGGGTTATTACGATGTTTAAAGTTGTAATTATGTAGTTAATATATTAAAAATCAATCAATTAACATTGATTTTATACCTATGACGAAAGAGCAAAAAGATAATTTGTTTGTGCTAGTGAAATCACTTTCTAAATCCGAAAAGCGACAATTTAAGCTTTATGTAGGACGATTGGGAGTAAATGAGGACTCTAAGTTTTTAATGCTGTTTAATATTCTCGATAAATTATCGGTTTATGATGAGGCTTTTATTTTAAAGAAGGGTATTGTTAAAAAGCAACAACTCTCTAATTTAAAGGCGCATCTTTATAAACAAATATTAATTAGTTTAAGGTTAAACCCGTCGCATAAAGATATTAGACTACAAATACGCGAACAACTCGATTTTGCAACCATACTTTATCATAAAGGACTTTACAAACAGAGTTTGAAAATTTTGGATAAAGCAAAAAGCTTAGCCATTTTAAACGAAGAAAAAAATGTGGCTTACGAGGTTGTGGAGCTCGAAAAAGTAATCGAGTCGCAATATATTACCCGAAGTTTAAGTAACCGTGCCGATGAGCTTACCATACAAGCCAAGGAGCTTAGTTTGCACAATGTTTTGGCTAGTAAGCTATCTAATTTATCTCTGCAATTGTACGGCTTGTATCTAAAAATAGGATACATAAAGAATGATGAAGACTATAAGCAGGTTACTAAATATTTCAACGATCGTTTGCCAAAATACGATATACACGAGTTAGGTTTTCGTGAAAAGCTATGGTTATACAAATCTTACCTGTGGTATAGTTTTTTAACCGTCGATTTTTTGTCGTGTTATAAATACTCTCTAAAATGGGTAGATTTATTTTATGAGAAAGAAGAGATGATTGCCTTGAATCCGGTGTTTTTCTTAAGTGGAAATAATTATTTATTAGAGTCGCTTTACTTTTTAAGAAAATACGATAAGTTTAAAGAGAGCTTAATTAAGTTTGAAGGTGTAACCAAAGAAAAATGGTTCCCTAAAGATGATAACTTAGACGGGTTAGCCTTTCTGTATATTTATAACAACAAGTTTAATTTACATTTTATTGAAGGAAGCTTTGACGAAGGCTTACCGCTTGTAGATACTGTTTTGGACGAATTGAAATTCTACAAAAACCGTATTGATGAGCATCATGTTATGGTGTTTTATTACAAAATGGCGAGTATGTATTTTGGAGCTGGCGAGAACAAAAAATGTATTCAGTTTTTAGATAAAATTATAAGCAATAAGTCTTTACAAATGCGTGAAGATTTGCTGTGTTTTTCTCGTATTTTAAATCTTGTGGCGCATTACGAAGCTGGTTTAGATTACAACCTCGATGTGCTTATAAAGAGTACGTATAAGTTTTTAATTAAAATGGAAGATTTATATGAAGTACAAAAAGAATTTATCAAGTTTTTAAGAGGTTTAGGAGATATCTATCCGCATGAGGTGAAGAACGAATTTAAGAAACTGCATAAAAAACTAAAGGAATACGAAAACGACCCCTACCAAAGTCGAGCGTTTTTATATCTAGATATTATTTCTTGGTTAGAATCTAAAATTCAGAACCGACCAATTGGTTTGGTTATTCGAAATAAATTTCATGAGTTGAAGGTGAAGTAGGTTTCCCTTCTTTTTAATTTAAGGATAGCATTAATTGCTTTAGTTCTTTTATGGAAGGGATTGAAAAATGGTATCTAATAAGGTCTAGAAATAATTGCTAATTGGGGCTTAAATATAAACGTAAATAGTCTTAGAGATAAGCTGTATATCATTTGATAAAAAGATAATTATCATAAAAAAAACATGAAATTAAAAGATATATACAAACCGTTATTAGTTCTATTTGTTGTTAACCTATTTTTAATTTCTTGTAAGGAAAAGCAAAAAACAATCGTTGAAAATGTTACAAACGAAAAAATACTAGAACAAAACTCAGAAATTAATACAGATTTCCCGGTTTATTCTGAAAAACACGAATCTAAATCTGATAGTACACAAAATATTTTAAAAGGAAGAATAACGTTGGGTCATGAGGTTAGTAGTTTTTCCCCTTGTGGAGATGATAAGGAATTTTGGATTATAGCGAAAGAGGAACTGACTGAGTTATATTTCAAGTTAACAAAAAATAAAGCGCCTTACTCTCCAATATTTGTGGGTATTGAAATTATTGATAAAGGAAAATCAGAAGATGGATTTGCTGCTGATTATGATAGCACCTATGAGGTGGTAAAAATTTTGGAAGCCAGAAACATCTCAGACATAGATTGTGAATAAAACGTTTTATAATAATTACTATTTTAGGCTAAATAAATACGAGACTATGCTTATACTAAACGTTGTAACACATTTGACCAAACTAAATGGAAAAAACAATATTTAAGAATAAAATCTTCGAATATTCTCTAATTGGATATCTGATTTTACTATCAACCTGGAATTTATATGTCCTTGGAACAGGGAATTTATTCGCAATAATTACTTGTGGAATTCAAGGATTACTATTAATTCTAATATTAACAGAAAATAAATATGCTAAAAACGGAATTAAAATTGGTGCGATAATCCTAATTTTTGGTCACGGACTTTCCTTAATCGGAAAATCAATAAAAATATTTCTTGGAGACGAAATTGTAACCTCTGAATTGTTGAAAAAAACTATGTTTCTGACAATCGCAATTTTAATTTATGTATTCAATGAAAAATATACTGAATTAGTAAAAACGGAAAAATAAAAACGTGTTACAACAGTGTATAAAAAACATAGGGCGTTTGTGATAAATAGAAAGTTCCGTGCATAATAATAATAATAATAATAATAATAATAATAATAAAGTCCGCTAAATATAAAAATTGGCATTTATGGAAGAAAAGATAAAAGCAAAATATTTGTATTTAGCTATGAAATAAATCGAAACGAAAGTGCTTATTAACTGCCCTATGCGTCTTACACTTAACGAACAAAAACAATGAACAGTAAAGAAATACCTGATATTGTTTTAATTTATCCAGATGATTGTCCCGATAAATTAATTGAGGATGAAATCAAAGAATTTTATTCAAGTCATTTAAATCTCAAAGTTCAAAAAGCAGAAAAAGATGCTTGGATGGCATTTGAATGGGTTGTACCAACTGCATTCGGAGTTTATATTCTCAAACCATATTTTGATTCATTTTTAAAAGAGGCTGGAAAAGACCACTATTTACTTTTAAAAAGCGGATTAAAAAAAATTGTAGAAAAGGGTAAAATCATTAAAGCAAGATTTATTGCCGCTAAACAATCAACAAAAAAACTATCCGAAGACTATAATCAATCAGTTGTCGTTTCTATCGAATTACAAACAAAAAATAATAGACATATTAAGTTATTGTTTGATAATGAATTAGATAAAACCGATTGGGAAGATGCTATTGACCAATTATTCGATTTAGTAATTGAAAATTATGAATCTTATCCAAATGATAAACTGTCTGAAAATATAAATACTCGAATCGAAAAAGAAAATGGTATCGTTTATGGCGTGATTAATCCTAAAACTAAAAAAGTTGAGTTTTTCGATGATAGGAAACTATGTAAAAAGTATAAATAAAAGTTGTATTTGAAATGTAGAAAACACTTATGGCACCGTGCAAAAATAATTGATATTTTAGGCTTAATCAGAGGTCGTTGTAAGTAATCCTTAAAAAATATTTAAAAGAAAATATATGTCAATGACCCAAGTAGCTTTTTTAAAAAAAGCGGATTTACCAACTAAAGAGGAAATAGAGAATAATATTAACGAACTTGGTTGTGACTTTGAAATCCTCGATGATTTTGAAACTTTTTATGGAATAGATGGAATTGAATGTAGGATAAACGGACAAAAAACATTTTTTGAAATTTATTTTAATATTCCAGCAGAAATAATAAAAGAATCTGATTTTATAACAAAAGATTTAACCGACCAAGATACTGCTGTTTCATTTATTTGGGGAGCTGATTTTGCAGCTGGAGCTTCGATCGGACTTATTTCAGTTGCTTTAATTGACAAGTGTAAAGCTTTGATTTATTATTTAGATGATGAAATCCAATATTCTAGAGAAATGTTATTAGCAGATACACCTAGATTTTTAAAAGAAATAGAAAAACAAAATAAATATTCGGAACAAAATAAAAATAGAGAACAGAAAGTTTTTCCAAAGAAAAAAGGAATTTTAGACAGAATTAAAGATGTATTCAAATAAAAGAAATATAACCTTATACCATATAAAAATAATACTTAGTTTAGTGCTTAATCAAGAGTAAATGCATGCTGTTATATCAGGTTTTCCATAGAAAAATCGGTGCATATAAACCCATTAACCACAATTAAGAGAAATAAAAACAGAGACTACAAAAGTTTTATTTATTACTACATAATAACAACATGATTATAGAACAAGAAGAAAAATTTAAAGACGTACTTTCTAAAATAGAAGGAAAAATTAATGAGCAAAGTTTTTTTAATAAGTTCTTGGAATTGTATCCAGAAGCGTGGAAAAAACATAAAATTATGTATTCAAAATTTAATAAAAGTAAACAATTTGGACAAAAAATTCCGTTACCAAAACCTGAGGTTTCTTTAAGAAAAGAAATTAGAGTATGGTTACAAAAACAATAAAACCGGAATTTAAACTATCAAATCCAAGCAAACCATCTCACTCTTAAAAATTATAAAAAGGAACATAGTTTTAACGATATAAAGTGTTGGCGATGTTCTCTTTCCGCGAAAGCGAAAAAATAAACCACAAGTTTCTTATCTACAAACTTACTTCCGTATATTTGCACTTTCTTAAAAATAACAATCATGCAAGACGGATTATACGCAAAATTTAATACAACAAAAGGAGAAATTCTAGTTGCTTTAGAGTACAAAAAAACGCCAGGAACAGTTGGGCACTTTGTAGCTTTAGCAGAAGGAAATCTTGAAAACAAAGTAAAACCACAAGGAACACCTTATTACGATGGATTAAAATTCCATAGAGTAATTGAAGATTTTATGATCCAAGGTGGATGTCCACAAGGTACAGGAACAGGAAGTCCTGGATATAAATTTGATGATGAATTTCATCCAGATTTAAAACACGACGGACCAGGTGTATTGTCTATGGCAAATGCAGGACCTGGAACTAATGGAAGTCAGTTTTTTATAACGCACGTAGAAACAGCTTGGTTAGATGGTAAGCATACTGTTTTTGGTAAAGTTGTAGAAGGACAAAACATAGTTGATGCTATTGCACAAGGTGATTTAATTGATACCTTAGAGATTGTAAGAGTTGGTGCGGAAGCTGAAGCTTTTAACGGTGTTGAAGCATTTAGAACGTTTGAAGGTTCTCGTGAGGCAAAATTAGCTGCGGCTAAAGCTGCTGGTGAAGCAGAATTAGATAAATTGGCTGCTGGGTTTGAAAAAACAGAAAGTGGTTTACGCTACCAAATTATTCAAGAAGGTAATGGAGTAAAAGCAGAAAAAGGTAAAACGGTTTCTGTACACTATAAAGGTCAATTGGCTGATGGTACTGTTTTCGATTCATCATACAAACGTAATTCGCCAATTGATTTCGCAATTGGAGTAGGACAAGTTATTCCAGGGTGGGATGAAGGTATTGGCTTGTTAAAAGTTGGAGATAAGGCACGTTTAGTAATTCCGAGTCACTTAGGGTACGGAAGTGCTGGAGCAGGTGGTGTAATTCCTCCAAATGCTACATTGGTTTTCGATGTAGAACTTATGGATGTAAAATAAGCTAAACAGACTTAGTTTTTAAGTTGAATAATGATTGAAAAGTAAACATGGTAAATGTTATGTTTTCTTGATATTATTAGGCTTAGCAACAATGATTTATATAGATTTAATAAAAATAAGCACTCTTTTTTAGGGTGCTTTTTTATTGTTGTATTTTGGCGATACCAAAGGACTGATAATTTTTTTAATTCAACGATTTTATTCTTTTAATTTTCTGGTTAAATTTATTTTTGTAGTATGATTAGTATTACAGAATCGGATTTTTATCCTATGGTATTGAAAGAATTTAATTACGACTTTGGTAGCGTTTTTATTTTCGAAAAATGTGTTGTTTCTGAAGTTAATGAAGGTGTTGACTTTACTTGGGATGTACATGCAAAAAGAATTATTGACGATGTCTTTGGATACCTAGGTACACCAGATGGGGCAACTATTAATTTTATATCTAATAGAATTAATTCGTATTCGGTTATGGCTTCCGATTGGATAAGGTTTTTTAAAAACAGTTATTTCTTAAAATCTTATATTGTAGTTTCAGATAAAACACGCCTATCTAATGCCATTATCGAAAAGCTCTTTTTTAAAGGTACTATAAAGCATTTTAAAGAGTTAGATATGGCCATAAATTTTGTAGAAAATGATATGGTAGAAATTAGCTAGCATTGTTTTATATTTGTTTTTATGACAGATAAAGAACTCCAACAGCTTAAATACCCAATAGGTCAATTTTCTTGCCCTAGCAATATTACTAAAGAACATCTAGCGGGCTGGATTTCGATATTAGAGCACTTTCCTAATAGGTTAGAAGGTTTAGTTAAAGACTTAACAGACCAACAGCTAGATACCCCATATAGACCAGAAGGCTGGACGATTAGGCAAGTTGTTCACCATTTATCCGATAGTCATCACCATAGTTATACACGTTTTAAATGGGCTTTAACAGAAGATAAGCCTGTAATAAAAGCTTATTTTGAAGAGCGTTGGGCAGAATTAATAGATTCTAAATCTGCGCCTATAGACATGTCTCTAGCGCATTTACGAGCCATCCATTTTAAACTAGTATATTTGTTAAAAACCTTATCGGAAGAAGCTTTGCAAGCTAGTTTTATTCATCCGGAAACCAATAGTGAAGTGCCGTTAAATTTTAATGTTGGTAATTACGCTTGGCATAGTAACCACCATTACGCGCACATTGAAAATTTAATGAAACTTAAAGGTTGGATTTAAAATGATAAGAAAAGCAACTCTTGCCGATACCAGCGCACTTTTAGAAATTTATAATTATTATGTAATACATACTACGGTTACTTTTGATGAATCGGCTTTATCCTTAAGTGCTTTTACCGAAAAGTTAGAGCTTATTTTAAAAGATTACCCTTGTATAGTTTTTGAAGACAATAATGAGATTTTAGGTTTTGCTTACGGTAGTAAGTTTAGACCAAAACCTGCCTACAATTATACTGTAGAATCTACAGTATATGTTAAAAATGGAGCGCATGGTAAACAAATAGGTTCTAAGTTATATACTGAATTACTAGAGCAATTAAAGCAACGTAATTTTAAATCGGTTTTGGGTGTGTTAACCATTCCGAATCCTGCAAGCGTTAAGCTACACGAAAAGTTTGGTTTTACTCAAGTGGCACATTTAAAAGAAGTCGGCTTCAAATTTGACACTTGGCTAGATGTTGGCATTTTTCAATTAAAAATTAATTAAGCCATTTTCCATTTTATACCGCAGCCAATACTTGGTTTTTGTGGCGCATTATTACTCGTGTTATTGACTAAGCAATCTATGGCGTGGCGTAAATCTTTACCGGTAACAGGAACGCTGTTGCCTGGTCTAGAATCATCTAATTGCCCTCTATAAGTTAATTCTAAATTTCTGTTGAATACATAAAAATCGGGTGTACAAGCGGCATCATAAGCTTTTGCTACAGCTTGGCTTTCATCGTACAAATAAGGAAAAGGATACGCTTCTGTTTCCGCATGAAGCTTCATTTTTTCAGGACTATCTTGCGGATAGTTAACCACATCGTTACTAGAAATAGCGATACATTTAATGCCTTTTTCTAAATACGCGTTAGCTATGGCTACTAATTCTTCATTTACATGAATTACAAAAGGGCAGTGGTTACAAATAAACATAATTACAGTACCGGTTTCACCTTTTAAAGCATTGAGATCTAGAGTTTCTCCAGATACAGTATCTAGCAATGAAAAATGAGGTGCTTTTGTTCCTAAAAGAAGCATGTTGGAAGGAGTTTGAGCCATAGTTAAAAGTTTTATGCTAAGTTCGGGATTATTTGTATTTTTAAAAAATGAACCAAGCAATAACTTTCGAAGATTTTACAAAAGTGGATTTAAGAGTCGGTACTATTTTGGAGGTGCATAATTTTCCAAAAGCAAGGAAACCCGCTTATCAATTAACTATTGATTTTGGCGATTTAGGCATGAAAAAAACATCGGCACAAATTACCACACTTTATAAAAAAGAAGATTTAATACAGAAGCAAATTGTGGCTGTTGTTAATTTTCCGAAGAAACAAATCGCTAATTTTATGAGTGAATGTTTGGTTGTTGGTGCTGTAGATGGTAAAGATGTTGTATTGTTAAATCCGGAACATAAAGTAAAAAACGGAACAACGGTTTCATAACATATGCAAGAACTCGATGATGTGAAAATCAACTTTGATAGTAATGGGCTATGGGTTTTAAACATCGCATTGGCCGTTGTTATGTTTGGTGTTGCATTAGGTATTAGTCTAAACGATTTTAAAATTTTATTTAAGCAACCTAAGGCCGTTTTAGTTGGTGTTTTAAGTCAGTTTGTATTATTACCATTCATTACTTTTTGTGTTGTTTATATCGTGAAACCCCAACCAAGCATTGCTTTAGGTATGATGATGGTGGCAGCTTGTCCTGGTGGAAATATTTCTAACTTCATGACGCATTTAGCCAAAGGAAACACGGCGTTATCCATAAGTTTAACGGCATTTGCAACCTTTGCAGCTATTTTTATGACACCTTTTAACTTTCAGTTTTATGGAAATTTGTATCCTCCAACGGCGCAAATTTTAAAAAATGTGGCACTAAACCCGTTCGATTTAATACAATTAGTGTTGATGATACTTGGTGTTCCTTTAATCTTGGGCATGTTATTACGCTATTATAAAGAGAGATGGGCTATTAAGTTATCTAAACTACTAAAACCATTATCTATTGTTATTTTTGCGGCTATTGTTATTATTGCTTTTTCTAAAAATATAGATGTGTTTAATGCCTATATTCATCATGTTTTAATATTAGGAATAGGGCATAATATACTCGCTATTTTACTTGGGTTTTTATTAGCGAAGGCTTTTAAACTGTCGTTTTTGGATCAAAAAACGTTAGCGATAGAAACTGGTATTCAAAACTCAGGATTGGGCTTGCTACTGATATTTTCGTTTTTTAATGGGTTAGGAGGAATGGCTATTTTAGCAGCGTTTTGGGGAATATGGCATATTATTTCAGGACTACTATTGGCTACGTATTGGTCTAAAAAATAAAACATAATAAAAGTACTATTGAATAAAATTTGGTTACATAGTGTACGGTTGTATATTAAAATAGGATTGTTTTTCTATTATAAGAAAATCGATGTTTTTAATGCTGAAAACATACCTGAAAATAAACCTTTATTACTATTATCGAATCATCAAAACGCGTTGTTAGATGCATTGATAATTGGTACACAGTCGGGAAGGTTTCCTTATTTTCTAACGAGAGCAGCTGTTTTTAAAAAACCATTAGTAGGCAAAATATTGAGAAGCTTGCAAATGCTACCCGTTTATAGAATTCGTGATGGTTGGAACACTATCAATAATAACAAAGCTATATTCGAGGCTTGTTCGGGCATATTGAATAAGAATGAAATGGTGGCTATTTTTCCAGAAGGAAACCATAATTTAAAACGAACCGTACGTCCGTTAAGTAAAGGGTTTACACGTATTGTTTTTGATACTTTGGATACTTATCCTGATATAGATTTACAACTTATTCCGGTTGGATTAAATTACCAGCATGCTGAGCAGTTTGGAGATTCGGCTTCGTTATATTTCGGTGATACTATTAGAGCAAAAGACTATGCTTCGGAAAAAAGAAACGAAGCAGTAATAAATTTAAAAACTAAAATTCATTCTGAAATATCAAAACTTACAATACACATACCTACAGAAACATATACGAAAACGATTATGAAGCTTAACGATTTGAATGTAAGCTTTACTAATCCAAAAGCAATTCATGATTTTTTAGAGAACCGAGGCACTTCATCTGAAATTAATACATATACAAAACCGGCTTTATTGAAAAGCGGATTAAAGTTTTTACTAATTTGTAATTTGATTTTACCGTATTTAGTTTGGAAGTTTATTGCTCAACCTAAAGTTAGTGATGTTGAGTTTATTGGGACCTTTCGTTTTGCAATAGCCATTACTTTGGTGCCTATTTGGTTGTTAGCGGTTTCTGGAATTATTTTTGCAGCCTTCGGATGGCAAATAGCACTTGGTTATATTTTAGGTAGTTTATTTTTGGCGCTACTTGCGGTTAAGACATAAAAAAAATCCGTTACTTTTTTTAGCAACGGATTTTTTATTTATATGTTTTGAAACGTTTTAGATATCATCAAAGCTAATATCAGTAAAGCTTTCTGGTGTTTTTAATTCTGCTTCAGTAACGCGAGATCCATCGTCGACTGTGTTATCGTATTCTTTCTTGAAATCTTTTTGGTGACGCTCACTTATAACTTCGTCTCCTTTTTCATTTATAATATAATCGGTCATTTCGGCTAGAATATCTTTAAACTCTGTAAAATCTTCTTTATAAATATAAATTTTATGTTTTTTATAATGAAACGAGCCATCATCATTAGTAAACTTTTTACTTTCAGTAATTGTTAAATAATAATCTTCTGCCTTCGTTGCTCTTACATCAAAAAAGTAAGTACGCCTTCCTGCTCTCAATACCTTTGAAAAAATCTCCTCTTTCTCCATCATACCATTATTGTTCATAATTATATAGAAATTTGTTTTTAATTCTAGTGTCTCAAAAATCTAAAAAAAACCTAAACAAACCAACCTTTTAAGGAGTTTCTTTTCAAAAAGTAATATTTAATTGCCATAGATAAACAAAATAGAACTGTAAGTGTTTTATTTTGAAGTGGTTTCGCTTAATTGCTTTAAATATAAATGTTTGTAATAGCCATCTATATCTATTAACGTATCGTGTGTACCTTGTTGTACAATTTCACCATCTTCTAGAACAATTATTTTGTTTGCATTTTTAGCCGATGATACACGATGGCTTACTATAATCGTGGTTTTTCCTTCGGTAATTTTATTAAGATTTTTAAGGATTTTCTCTTCCGTTTCGGTATCTACAGCCGATAAACAATCGTCGAAAAGTAAAATTTTAGGTAGTTTTATAATCGCTCTGGCTATAGAAACACGTTGTTTCTGTCCGCCGGAAAGTGTAATGCCACGTTCACCTAAAACGGTGTCGTATCCTTGATTAAATTTAATAATATTTTTATGAACCTGTGCATTTTTTGCTGCCTCAATCACTTCTTCATCGGTAGCGTCTTCTTTACCGAATTTAATGTTGTTTTTTAAACTATCGGAAAACAAGAAGGCTTCTTGAGGTACATAACCAATACTGTCTCTTAAATTCGACAAATTTACTTGATCAATTTCTTGTTTATTGATTATTATAGAACCTTCATCAATATCATATAGACGGCCAATTAAATCTAAAATAGTAGATTTTCCTGATCCTGTTTTTCCTATAATAGCAAGGGTTTCTCCTTCTTTTACATGGAAATTGATATTTTTTAGAGCGGTAATATTAGTGTCATCGTAAGTAAACGTCACGTTTTTAAACTCAATATCGCCAGTGATTTCGGTATCTGTTTCAACAGTGTTTTTTATTTCGGGCTCTATTCTTAAAAACTCATTTATTCTTTTTTGTGAAGCTTCCGCTTGCTGAATAATAGATGTTACCCAACCAACGGTTGCTACCGGCCAAGTTAGCAGGTTTACATAAATTATAAATTCGGCTATGGTACCAATACTTTCAATTTCACCATTAATATATTGCATACCACCAATGTAAATTACAATTAGGTTACTTACACCAATTAGTAATAGCATCATTGGAAAAAACCAAGCTTGCACACGGGCTAAATCTATTTGTTTTTCTTTGCTTTCTGCCGCAAGGGTAGAGAAGTTGGCCGAAGTTTGTGGTTCTATGCCGTAAGCTTTTATTACCGAAATGCCGCTAAAAGACTCTTGTGTAAAGGTGGATAGTTTGGATAAATACTCTTGTACAATAGTACTTCGCCTATGTATTTCTTTACTTAGCTTGTAGATTACAATCGATAATATAGGTAAAGGTATTATGGTATATAGCGCTAAAGAAGGCGATTCTTCAAACATATATATTAGCGCAATTACAAAAAGGGTTACTGTATTTATACTGTACATTATAGCCGGGCCAGCGTACATTCTAACACGTCCAACATCTTCACTAATACGGTTCATTAAATCGCCCGTTCTATTTTTCTTATAGAAATTTAAAGATAACTTTTGGTACTGTTCGTAAATTTCATTTTTTAAATCGAATTCAATATATCGAGATACATTTATAATGTACTGACGCATAAAAAATGTAAGGATACCACCAATAATTGCGGCACCTATAATGAATAAAATAGCTTCAAGGAGCTCGGCTTTAAAGGCTTCAATAGGCATTTCTTCATTGAAATATTTTTCTATTACAATAAATATTTTTTTTACATATCGAGGCGTAAATAACAAAAACATACGGGCAATTATGGTAATAAAAATCCCGATTAATAGATTGGTTTTGTATTTTAGAAAGTACTTATTTAAGTGCTGTAATTCTTTCATTAATTTTAAAGGAAATAAGATACAAATATAGGGTATTCATTATAATTGAGATATTGATATGCGATAAGCAATTGTTAAATATAGCTTAAAGTATTTCGAAATAATAAAGTGTTTAAAAGCGGTTTTTATTTAAATATAGTGTTATTTTTGCCGCACGAAAGCAATAAAAATTTTCAAACCATAATAAGTTCTTTGTAATGATGCTAAATAGAAGACATATTCGTGTAAAAGTAATGCAAACCATGTATGCCTTTAAAGGTAGTGAAAGTGATGATTTTAGTAAAGATCAAAAATTCTTGCTATTTAGCATAGATAATATGTATAACTTATACTTATTACTTATTTCACTTATAATTGAAGTTCAAAAAAGAGCTGAGAGTAACTTAGTGAAAAAACAAAACAAGCACCTTGCCACAAAAGAAGATATAGATCCAAACCGTAAGTTTGTAAACAATGAAGTTTTTAAAATTTTATTGAATAATTTGGACTTAAAAGACAAATTAGAACTTTATAATATTAAGGATTGGGAATTGGATAGCGAGTATGTAGAGGTTATTTTTAAAGCCATTACATCTAGCGAACTATATAAAAACTACATGGAAACCGATACTTCTAGCTTTAAGGAAGATAAAGAGTTTTTAGTGGATGTTTTTAAAGAAATTATCGCTCCAAATGAAAAACTTTACGAATATTTAGAAGATAAAAATTTAACTTGGTTAGATGATTTGCCTACTGTAAATACTACTATTTTAAAATTACTTAGAAAGGTAAAGTTAACTTCTTCGGAAAATCATTTTACACCACGTTTATATAAGGACTCTGAGGATAAGCAATTTGCTATCGATTTGTTTAGAAAAACATTATTGAATAGAACGGCAATAAACAAAGAGATTGAGCTTAAAACTCAAAATTGGGATTCAGATCGTATTGCTAATGTAGATTACGTATTGTTGCAAATGGCTATTTGTGAAGTTAAAAGTTTTCCTTCTATACCAGCAAAAGTTACTATTAATGAGTATTTAGAAATAGCTAAAGAATATTCTACACCAAAAAGTAGCGTATTTATTAATGGTATTTTAGATAAGCTTGTAAAAGAGTATACCGAAGCGGGAAATTTAAATAAAATTGGTAGAGGTTTAATGTAATTAATGTTAAGAGTATTACAAAAATTTCAATTCGACTAAATAATTGTTATTTTTGTAGCTTCAATTAAAAAATATATTAAAAATGAAAAAGGTTATATTAGGATTAAGTGCATTATGTGTATTAGCTTTAACTTCTTGTAAAGAAGAAAATGCAGCTAAAAAAATTGAAGAAGCAAATGTTACTGCAGCAGCGGTAAGAGATGCTAGCGCATCTAACTTTCCTGTAATTGAGTTTGAAGAAACTACTCATGATTTTGGAGAAATAGAAGCTAAAAAATCTGTTGAAACAGTTTTTAAATATAAAAATACAGGTAAAGCACCATTAGTAATTACTAATATTGGAACGTCTTGTGGATGTACAGTACCTGAAGATTGGTCTAGAGAGCCTTTAGCTGTTGGAGAAACAGGTGAGTTTACAGTAAAATATAACGGTAGTGGTAAAGGGAAAATCTCTAAGAGTTTAACGCTTACAGCAAATACTGAAAAAGGTAAAGAGATTGTGAAAATTACGGCATTTGTTAAAACAGATGACAACGCAGCTCCGAAAGCTACAAGTACGCAAACAGTTCCTGGTATTTCTGCTGCGGCAGCATCAAGAGCTGTTAAATCTAGCACACAACCAGGCCACGAAGGTCATAATCACGATTAATTAAAATATAATGGGAGAAGGAATTGGTAGTTTATTGCCGTTTGTATTAATGTTTGTAGTAGTGTATTTCTTTATGATTGCACCACAAATGAAACGAGCAAAGAAAGAAAAGAAATTTGCAGCCGAATTAAAACGTGGCGATAAAGTTATAACCAAAAGTGGTTTACACGGCAAAATTTTAGAGCTTAATGACAAAGACGGTAGCTGTGTTATCGAAACAATGTCTGGGAAAGTAAAATTTGAACGTTCGGCAATTTCTATGGAAATGAGCACTAAATTAAATGCTCCTGCTGTAGTTAAAAAATAAATATTTGCTTTTCTTAAGTGAATAAAAAAAAGAACCCTTTTGGGTTCTTTTTTTTATTCTATATTTATCTAAAAGCGGGGTTGTCGAATTAAATATATTAAGGTTAGATTAATAGTGAAGACTTTCTAGATGGAAATCATCTTAATATCTGATTAGGAAAAACTACAGGGCTTTCAAATCCATCTTTTCCCAAAGAAGCAATTCCGAAGAAATAATTGTCGATAACAATACCGTCAAGCATAAACTCCGAAACATCACCAACGTAGCGACTTTTATCCCAAGTAGGCGAGGTGGTATCTCTCCAGTATATTTTGTAGCCAACAGCTCCTTCTACTTTATCCCATTTAAATTTAACCGATGCATCTACAATACCACCAATAGCAACTGTTTTTGGAGCTGGTGGTGCCCAAGCTAAACTAGCCATGTTAATGGCATTTACCGTGGTTAATTTCTTGGCATAATCGAAATTAACGTGCTCAATAACATCGCCGTATTTAATGCCGTTTTCTTCTCTAATATCTTGATGCTGCTGCGTGTAGTTTTCGTGTGCTTCCATAATACGAATTCCTGCAAAACCTAAGTCGTTAAAAGGTCTGTGGTGTCCACCACGTCCAAAACGATCTAGTCTATAAACCATCATCGGGTTCATTTCTGGCATATACGTTTTTACTGTTTTATGTATATAACGTGCTAATTGACGAGAGATCCCATCTACTTCTCCTCCATAAAAACGTCTTAAATTGCGTTCTTTTTCGGTTTCGTTAGCAGGCACAGGTTCTGAAAATATTCTAAATGTACGATTATCTATTACTCCATCTACACCTTCAATGTTTCCAATCATGTCATTATTAAATATTCCGATAATATCCCAACCTTGCTCTTTAGCATATTTGGCTAAACCGCCTCCACCAAAAAGACCTTGCTCTTCACCAGATAAGCCAACATAAATAATACTGTTTTCAAATTTATATTTAGAAAGTACTCTAGCAGCTTCAATAGTTCCCGCCATACCAGAAGCATTATCGTTTGCACCAGGAGCATCTTTTGTGAACTCCATAGTGTCGCTACCACGAGAGTCTATATCTCCACTCATGATAATATAGCGGTTTGGATATTTCGTTCCTTTTTGAATAGCGACAACGTTAACAATCCAAGCGTCGTGAGGTACACGCCTGTTGCCTTCTTTGGTAACAAAGTCCTTTTGGTAAAAGACATCCAAACAATCTTTACAATTAGATGATATTATTTCAAATTCAGATTTAATCCAACGTCTTGCCGCACCAATCCCTCTAGTGTTTGAAATAGTATCGCTAAAGGTGTTTCTAGTTCCAAAATCAACCAGTTTTTGAATGTCTATTTCTATACGTTCCGCAGAAACATCATCTATGATATCGTATATTTTTTGATTGGTTTGGGCAGAGCTAATGGATATAGAAAGTAGGAGTAAAGGGAGTATTAATTTTTTCATTCAGTTTTTTTTCTTAAAAATACAAAAAAGAAAAGGACTTGAATATAATATCGTTTTGAGTGAAAATTAAGAACTATGAAATTATATTAAATAAAAGACGCTTCAAAAATTAATTTGAAGCGCCTATTAACACTTGAGTTAGTCACTAATGAATTGTTTTAATCCCTTAAAAGCAATATTTGTTTTCTGCCTTTACTTTTTCGGCTATTTCGTTACGTAAATCTACAATGTCTGGATAGTTTTGATATTTAGTAAAACGTTTAAGTCCCATAAGCATCATACGTTGCTCATCACCTTCGGCAAAAGAAATAATACTCTCTTTTCCTTTTTCTTCGATAATATCTACAGCGTGGTATAAGTATAATTTAGACATCGCAATTTGTACAGATTGAGACTCGGCTCCAAAGCGTTTAGCATTCTTTTCTGTTCTTAATATAGCAGATTCAGCCATATATATTTCAATTAAAATATCAGCAGCCGCTATAAGTAATTGTTGGTGTTTGTCTAGGTCTGGGCCAAATTTTTGAACAGCACCTCCGGCAACCATTAAAAAAGTCTTTTTCAACTTATTAATCATTACTTTTTCTTCAGAAAATAATTCTGAAAAGTCTGGTGTATCAAAAGAAGGAATTCCCATTAATTCTTCTTGAACTTTTTGAGCAGGGCCTAATAGGTCAACATGACCTTTCATAGCTTTCTTTACTAACATACCAACAGATAGCATTCTGTTAATTTCGTTAGTTCCTTCGTAAATACGAGCAATACGCGCATCTCTCCAAGCAGATTCCATAGGCGTTTCTTCAGAGAACCCCATTCCACCAAAAATTTGGATACCTTCATCAGCTGCATGTTGTACATCTTCCGAAACCGCTACTTTTAGAATAGAACATTCAATTGCATATTCTTCAACACCTTTAAGTTCTGCTTCTTGATGTGTATTTCCAGCAGCTTCACGCATTGCTATTCTGTCTTCAATATTTTTTGCAGCTCTATAAGTTGCAGATTCACCTGCGTAAGCATTAGTTGCCATTTCAGCTAATTTAACTTTAATAGCTCCAAAGTCTGAAATAGGCGTTTTAAATTGTTTACGCTCGTTAGCATAATTTACTGCTGTAGATAAAATTCTTCTTTGAGAATCTAAACAAGCAGCAGCTAATTTAATACGGCCAACGTTAAGTGCATTCATGGCGATTTTAAATCCTTCACCACGACCAGCTAACATATTTTCAATAGGTACTACAGTATCGTTAAAAAATACTTGACGTGTAGAAGACGCACGAATACCTAATTTGTGTTCTTCTTCACCTAAAGTAATTCCGTTAGGATTTTCTCCATCATATTCTACAATAAATCCCGTAATATTTTTATCATCTTCAATACGAGCAAAAACAATCATCACACTACAGAAACCTGCATTTGAGATCCACATTTTTTGACCGTTAATTTTATATGATTTTCCATCTGCAGAAAGCTCAGCAGTTGTTTTACCAGAATTTGCATCAGATCCAGCTCCAGGCTCTGTTAAACAGTAAGCTCCAAACCACTCACCAGACGCTAATTTTGGTACGTATTTTTGTTTTTGCTCCTCTGTGCCGTATAAAGTAATTGGCATAGTGCCAATGCCTGTATGCGCACCAAAAGCAGTACTGAAAGAACCTGTTCCAGAAGAAATATAATCACACGTTAATACAGTAGAAACAAAGCCCATTCCCATACCTCCAAAAGCTTCAGGAACAGCAACACTTAAAAAGCCCATATCTCCAGCTTTACGCATAACTTCTTCAGTTAGTGCATAATCTTTAGCTTCGAAACGTGCTTTATGAGGAATGATTTCACGATCGTTAAATTCCATTACGGATTCTTTCATCATTGTTTGCTCTTCTGAAAAATCTTCAGGAGTAAACACATCTTCACAATTTGTTTCTTTTACTAAGAATTGACCACCTCTTAAGATGTCTTTTTCATTTGCTTCCATTTTATATTTTTGTATTAAGTTCTTTATTAGTTTAAAAATTCAAATATTCCGCAAGCCCCTTGACCTGTTCCAACACACATGGTAACTGCACCATATTTGCCTTGCATGTCACGCTTACGCATTTCGTCAAAAAGTTGTACAGATAATTTAGCTCCTGTGCATCCTAATGGGTGACCCAATGCAATTGCACCACCATTTACGTTAATAATATCTGGGTTAAGATTTAACTCTCTAATTACTGCTAAAGATTGAGAAGCAAAAGCTTCATTTAACTCAATTAAAGATAAATCGTCTTGTTTTAATCCTGCTTGCTTTAATGCTTTCGGGATTGCTTTTACTGGTCCGATACCCATAATACGAGGTTCAACACCTGCGGCTGCATAGTTTACCATTCTTGCAATTGGTTCTAAACCTAGCTCTTTAACCATGTCTTCACTCATAACCATTACAAAAGCAGCACCATCACTCATTTGTGACGAGTTACCAGCTGTAACACTTCCTCCAGCAGCAAATACTGCTCTAAGTTTCGCTAAAGCTTCTTTACTAGTTCCTGCACGAGGTCCTTCATCTTTAGTTACCGTATACGATTTAGTCGCTTTCTTTCCGTTTGCATCAATATAAGTTTGCTCAACTTCAATTGGTACTATTTGATCTTGAAAACGATTTTCAGCCTGCGCTCGTAATGCTTTCATATGAGAATTGAATGCAAACTCATCTTGGTCTTCGCGAGATACCTTAAACTGTTTTGCAACAGCCTCTGCAGTATTTCCCATGCCCCAATAATAATCTTCATGACCTGCTTTTACAATTGCATCATAATTCAATTCAGGTTTAAAACCAGTCATTGGTACGCTACTCATGCTTTCTGCTCCTCCAGCAATAATACAATCTGCCATTCCAGCTTGTATTTTTGCAGTTGCCATACCAATTGTTTCTACTCCAGAAGAGCAAAAACGGTTTACAGTTACACCAGGAACATCCACAATATCTAATCCCATTAAAGAGATTAAACGTGCCATATTTAAACCTTGTGCACCTTCTGGCATGGCGTTACCAACAATAACATCATCGATACGCTTTGGATCTAAATTTGGCAATTCTTTCATCATATATTTGATGGTTTCTGCTGCCAATTCATCTGTTCTTTTAAAACGAAACACGCCTTTTGGTGCTTTACCAACTGCGGTTCTATATGCTTTTACTATATATGCTGTTTTCATTTTTCTTAGTTTCTTAAAGGTTTACCTTTTGTTAACATGTGCTGAATACGTTCTAAAGTTTTACGTTCTGTACATAAACTTAAGAAAGCTTCACGCTCTAAATCCAATAAATATTGCTCGCTAACTAAAGTTGGCTCAGATAAATCTCCACCAGCCATAACGTAAGCTAATTTATTAGCAATTTTCATGTCGTGTTCAGAAATGTAGTTGGAGTCTTTCATAGAATCTGTTCCTACTAAAAACATACCTAAAGCTTGTTTACCAAGTACTTTTACGTCAGTACGTTTTACCGGTTGTGTGTAACCAGAATTAGCCATTAACATAGCATGTTGTTTAGCAACTGCAATTTGGCGGTCTTTATTAACAACAACAACATCTTTTCCCTTTTGTAAAACTCCCATATCAAAAGCTTCATAAGCCGAAGTTGATACTTTTGCCATACCTATAGTTAAAAAGTATTCCTGAAGTGTATTTAGCTGAACATCTCCTTTCCTAAAAGTGTCTGATGCTCTTAAAGCCATTTCCTTAGAACCACCACCACCAGGGATAACACCAACACCGAACTCTACAAGTCCCATGTAAGTTTCTGCTGCTGCAACTACTTTATCTGCATGTAATGATAATTCACAACCACCACCTAAAGCCATTCCGTGAGGAGCAGAAATAGTTGGGATTGAAGAATAACGCATACGCATCATGGTATCTTGGAAATATTTAATAGCCATATTAAGCTCGTCGTACTCTTGCTCTGCAGCCATCATGAAAATCATTCCAATGTTGGCACCAACAGAGAAGTTTGCAGCTTGATTACCAACTACTAAACCAGCAAAATCTTTTTCGGCTAAATCAATAGCTTTATTTAACCCTGCAAGAACATCTCCACCAATAGTATTCATTTTAGATTGGAATTCGCAGTTTAATATGCCATCTCCTAAATCTTCAATAACAACACCAGAATTTTTAAAGACTTCTTTAGATTTTCTAATATTATCCAAAATAATGAAACTGTCTTGACCTGGTATTTTTACTTGTGATTTTTCAGGAATATCATAAGCATAACTTGCGCCTTCTTTAATAGTATAAAAAGAAGAATTTCCAGATGCTAACATCTCGTTTACCCAAGCAGCAGGCTCTAAACCTTCAGCTTTCATAATTTCAATTCCTTTTTCAACGCCTATGGCATCCCAAATTTGGAAAGGACCATGTTCCCATCCAAACCCCGCTTTCATAGCATCATCAATTTTATATAAATCGTCTGTTATTTCAGGAATTCTATTTGAAACATAAGCAAATAAGGCAGCAAAGCTTTTTCTGTAGAATTCGCCAGCTTTATCTTTTCCTTTAACTAAAACTTTAAATCGGTCGACAACCTTATCAATCGTTTTCGTAAGTTCTAAAGTTGTAAATTTTGCACGTTTAGCAGAACGATATTCTAGTGTATTTAAATCAAGCGATAAGATTTCTTTTTTCCCATCTGGAGATACTTGTTTTTTGTAAAAACCTTGACCTGTTTTACTTCCTAACCATTTGTTTTCCATCATTGTTTTGATGAAATCTGGTAGTTTAAACAGCTCTAATCGTTCGTCGTTAGGGCAGTTTTCTGCAATACCATTTGCAACATGAACCAAAGTATCTAATCCAACAACATCTACCGTACGGAAGGTAGCCGATTTTGGACGACCAATTACTGGTCCTGATAATTTATCTACTTCCTCAATAGTTAAATCTAAATCTTTAACTGCGTGAAATAAACTTTGTATGCTGAAAATTCCAATTCTGTTACCAATAAAAGCAGGCGTATCTTTAGCTACTACCGATGTTTTTCCAAGAAATTGCTCACCGTAACCATTCAAAAATTCTAATACAGAAGCATCTGTTTTTGGTCCAGGAATGATTTCAAATAATTTTAAGTAACGCGCTGGGTTAAAGAAGTGTGTTCCACAGAAATGTTTCTGGAAATCTTCACTTCGTCCTTCACTCATAAATTTTATAGGAATACCAGAGGTATTAGATGTAATTAATGTGCCTGGTTTACGATATTTTTCTAAGTTTTCAAACACCATTTTCTTGATGTCTAGTCTTTCGACTACAACTTCCATAATCCAGTCTACATCTGCTACTTTCGCAATATCGTCTTCTAGATTACCGGTGGTAATTCTACTAGCGAAATCTTGATGATAAATTGGAGATGGTTTAGAGTTTAACGATGCTGTAAGTGCATCATTAACCAATCTATTTCTTACTATTTTGTCTTCTAAAGTTAAACCTTTAGCTTTCTCTTTGTCGTTTAGTTCTCTTGGAACAATGTCTAGTAACAGGACATCTACGCCAATGTTAGCGAAATGACAAGCTATACCGCTCCCCATAATTCCGGAACCAATAATTGCGATTTTTTTTATTCTACGTTTGCTCATTTTATTTAACTAGTTGTCGTTTGGTGTATATATTTTTTTATTAGAAACCATCTCTAAAATTACATCGGCTACTTCATTAAAGTGCTTTAGTTTTTCATCGGAGATGTTATTTTTAATTTTCTCATTAAAAGTTAAAACTCGATCTTTAGAGTAGGTGCGTTTTTGAACTCCGAAAGGTGTTAGCTTGATAATTACACCACGGCCATCTTCTGGATTAGGATGTCTGTCAATCAAACCTTTTTTTTCCATAGCTTTTAAAATTCTAGAAAGACTCGTTGCTTCCATACCCATTTTGGGGCCTAAAGCAGTTGATGGTGTTCCTTTTTCTGGGTCTATGCTTAATAAGGTAAATCCCGTTGCCATAGTGCTATCAAATTTTAATGCTTCTTCGTTATACATTTTTTGAACGGCCAGCCATGTTGTTCTTAAAATGTAATCGATGGTTCTATCTTTCATGTTGAGAGGTTGTTGTTCCCAAATATAGTAAAATTTATTATGCATGCATAATAAATTATTAATAATTTTAGTTAATCTTTTATTAATAAGAGAAGATTTGACTAACCTCTGTAGATTTTCTCGATAAGAGAAAGGTACTTTTGTTTTATAACTTTACGCTTCATTTTCATGGTTGGCGTTAAGTGTCCGGCATCTATAGTCCAAACATCTGGAGTAATCTCGAATTTTTTAATTTGTTCCCATTTGCCGAAGTTGGCATTGGCAAAATTAATTTCTTCTTGAATTCTCTCTAGTAATTGGGTGTTTAAGATTATGTCTTCATTAGTTGTAAATGGAATGTTATGACGTTTGGCCCATTCTTTTACAAAATCATAATTTACCTGAATTAAAGCTGCTGGCATTTTCTCGCCTTCACCAATAACCATAATTTGTTCTATAAATCGAGACTGTTTAAATTGGTTTTCAAGTAGGGTAGGTGCTACATATTTCCCTCCCGAGGTTTTAAACATTTCTTTCTTTCTGTCAGTGATTTTAAGAAAACCATCAGCATCTATTTCTCCAATATCTCCAGTGTGGAAATAATTGTCCTTAATAGCTTCGGCTGTTTTGGCTTCATCTTTAAAATACCCCATCATAACGTTTGGGCCTTTTACAAGTATTTCGCCATCTTCGGCTATTTTAACCTCAACATCATCAATTATTCTACCAGTAGTTCCTACTCTAAAACCTCCGTTTCGGGTATCATTAACTGAGACAACAGGAGACGTTTCTGTTAATCCATAACCTTCCATTATAGGTAAACCAGCGGCAGCAAACACTCTAGTAAGTCTTGGCTGTAATGCGGCACTGCCAGAAACCATAAGGTCTAGGTTTCCTCCAAGTCCTTCTTGCCATTTGCTAAAAATAAGCTTTCTAGCGATTTTAAGTTGTAACTCATACCACCAACCATTTTGTCCGTAAGGTTCATATCTAAGTCCAAGATTAACTGCCCAAAAGAAAAGTGATTTTTTTAATCCAGTTAAATCACTGCCTTTAGCTATAATTTTATCGTATACTTTTTCATAAAGACGTGGTACAGCGGTCATTACGTTTGGCTTGATTTCTTTAAGGTTATCGCTCATTTTGTCGATAGACTCTGCA
This sequence comes from Algibacter lectus, assembly GCF_900112395.1. Taxonomy (GTDB): domain Bacteria; phylum Bacteroidota; class Bacteroidia; order Flavobacteriales; family Flavobacteriaceae; genus Algibacter; species Algibacter lectus. Next base: position 277,398 of record NZ_FOLN01000005.1, on the reverse strand, counting down.
AAGTAAATTTCTGCACCACAATATTGATATAAATAAAGAATCATGCGTTCAAAAACATGACAAACGGGAAGGAAACTAAGTGTTTTCGCAACTCCATATTCAAAAGGAACACGGTTTTGACTATTTAAAACATTTGAAACGAGGTTGTTGTGAGATAGCATAACACCTTTCGGTCTTCCTGTAGTTCCCGAAGTATAAATTAATGTGGCTAAATCTGTAGATTTTACATCATTTTTTCTAGCCTCAACTTCATGTTGTATACTTGTATCTTCACCTAACTTAAGTACTTCGTTCCAGCTAGATTCGTTTTGAATATCATCAAAAGTGTACACGTGTTTCAGTTTTGTGTTTCCTTTTATTGAATTTAGTTTAATTAGAATTTCTTTATCTGAAACAAAACAATATGTAGATTCCGAGTGATTTAAGATATATTCATAATCTTCGGCGCAAATTGTTGGATAAATTGGTACGTTTTGCGCACCTACTTGTAAAACTCCAATATCTAATATATTCCACTCTGTTCTGTTTGTAGAAGATATAACCGCAATTTTATCGTTAGGCTTTATACCTAATTTTAATAAACCACGACTTATGGCATTGGCTTGATCTACATATTCTTGCGAAGAAGTAGATTGCCATTTTCCATTATGTTTTGTGTTAAAAGCCTTATCTAAATTGTATGTTTCTAATTGGTAATAAGGAAAGTCAAAAAGTCTGGTGATTTTGGTCATGGGCTATAAGTATTCTAGGGTGCAAAATAGGAAATAAAATAAGATTATCAAATAATGTACCAAAAAAGTATTGTATTCGTATAAAACTTTATTGATTTCTGTCAATTTTGTATTCTCTATGAGTTTAGTTTTTTGAGTGCTTTAATTGCTTAGCAGTTATTAATATACAATATTATGGTTAAATATAAGTTTGTTTTAACTTGCTTTTAAGACGTATCATTTTTTGTTGAAATACCTAGCGGTTTATTGAGAAGATTTCCTTGATATTCTGTACTTTTGATGCTCTTATTAAACAATTTGTATGTTTAAAAAACATGTAAAAAAGCTTTCTTTCTTTTCGATAATTTTATGCCATTTAGGGTTTTTAGCTGCAATTTTATTTGAAAATCAGAATAATATTTTTGTTTCGATTTTTATTGTTATGTCCTTAGTATTGCTTGTTGTTACTTACAAGAAAACACCCTTAAACTCTGTAGATCATAGTTTTGAGCATGTGTTAATTGTTGCTTTTGTTTTCTTTGGAGCTATAATAACCTATGTTTTATCTAGTTCTTTTGGTTTAAACCGTGTTTTATCGGCTAGTTTAGTTGGCTTAATAGCGAGTTTTATTCCTAGTTTATTTAAAAGAAGCACGTTTGCTCAAGGTGTACCAGCCGCTGTATATTGCGGAGCTTTTGTGGGAATGACAAATATAAGTGTGTCTACCGATTATATTATTATAAGCATAGCGAGTGCTACTACTGGGGTGCTTTTGGTTGGAACAAAGGATACTTTTCATGGAGTTGGTGGTAAACTGGGGACTTTAGCTTTTGCTGGTGTTGTGTTTGCTTTTTTAATTACATCTCTTATTTCTCAATGGGTATAGAACAATATATATTATTTTTAGTTGGTGGGGTTTCTGCAATGTTTACGTTCTTTTTGCATGTAGATTTAAACCAAGGACCAGTTAGAGCATCTTCTTTAGTAGGTGTTTTGGTTGGCGTGTTTGTTTTAGTTTGTCCTGATTTGTTGTCACCGTATTTAACTCAAAACTTACCATTAGTTTGTTTTGGAGCATCTTTTATAGGTATGGTGTCGTCTAAAGTATTATCAAACTATTTTTTAATAGGGTTCTCAGGAATAGTGTTCACCATTATTTTTTTTAACACCAGTAGCTTTTTTTATGGTTTTGGTGGAGGTTTAGGTTCGGCTGCGTGCATAGCACTTTTGGTTAGTTTAAGTTTTCCTCTTATAAGAAAACAAAGAAAATTGCATAAGAGAGGCTTGCAAATAAAGCGGTACAGAAAATCTAAAGGAAATAATTAAAATTAACGTATAAAAAAGCGGTTTAAGAACTTAATCTTAAACCGCTTTTATAATTTATATACTAGTTTACTTTTTTTCGATCCATAATCTAGCATTCACAAAAGCTTCTAACCAAGGAGAAACTTCGTCCGTTCTTCCTTCTGGGTAATTTGCCCAGTTCCATTGAAACGTAGAACGCTCAATATGTGGCATAGTTACTAAGTGACGCCCTGTTTTATCAGAAAGCATTGCCGTGTTATAATCCGATCCGTTTGGATTATTTGGATAGCCTTCGTAACCGTATTTAGCAACAATATTATAGTTTTCTTCGGAAAGTGGTAAGCTAAATTTACCTTCACCATGAGAAATCCAAACGCCTAATTCTGTTCCTGCTAAAGTTGAGAGCATTACAGAGTTATTATCTTGAATTTTTACAGAAGTAAAAGAACTTTCGTGTTTATGAGAATCATTATGAATCATTTTTCCGTGTACTTCGTGTTCTGGATTAATTTCTTCTAATTCCATGAACAATTGGCATCCATTACAAATACCAACCGATAATGTATCTTCTCTTTTGAAGAAATCTTGAATTACTTTATTTGCTTTCTCGTTGTATTTAATAGCGCCTGCCCATCCTTTTGCAGAACCAAGTACATCAGAATTACTAAAACCACCAACAGCTCCTAAAAACTGAATATCTTCTAAGGTTTCACGACCAGAGATTAAATCTGTCATGTGTACATCCTTAACATCGAAACCAGCTAAATACATAGCGTTAGCCATTTCTCGTTCTGAATTCGATCCTTTTTCACGAAGAATAGCTGCTTTTGGGCGTTTGCCAGTAAAAGCTTCTAGTTTTCCTGTGAAATTTTTCGGGAATGTATATTGAAGAGGTTGATTTTTATAATTCTTGAAACGTGCTTCAGCTAAATTATTTGCCGTTTGTTTTTGGTCTAATAAATAAGACGTTTTATACCAAACATCTCTAGTTTCTGCAACATCGAAAGAGAAACTCTCGTCGTTGTTTTTGATGTTTAATTGTCCTGTATTGTTTACAGAACCAATATTAATAGCCTTTATTTTATTTTCTGACATAATAGTTTCTACAGAAGCATCTGCTTGAAAAACAATTCCTGAGTTTTCAGCAAAAAGTACTTTTATAGCATCTTCTTCACCTAATTTAGAAAGATTTAAATCGGCACCTAAATTAACATCAGCAAAACAAAGTTCTAATAAAGTAGTAATTAAACCACCAGAAGCCACATCATGACCAGCTGCAATTTTATCTTCTGTTATTAAATTTTGAATAGTATTAAAAACCGCTTTTACATAAGCTGCATCTTTTACATTTGGCGTTTCATTTCCAATAGCATTTAAGACTTGGTTGAAAGAGCTTCCTCCTAATTTAAAATCATCTTGAGAAATATTGATATAGTAAATGTTACCACCGTTTTGTTTTAAAACAGGCTCAACAACTTTAGTAATATCATTACAGTTAGCACCAGCAGAAATAATAACCGTTCCTGGAGAAATAACATCACCATCAGGATATTTTTGTTTCATAGAAAGTGAATCTTTCCCGGTTGGCACATTGATTCCTAAATCTATAGAAAATTCTGAAATGGCTTTTACCGCTTCATATAAACGCGCATCTTCACCTTCGTTTTTACAAGGCCACATCCAGTTTGCTGAAAGCGAAACCGCATTTAAACCATCTTTTAAAGGTGCCCAAACTAAGTTTGTAAGTGCTTCTGTTATTGAGTTTCTGCTTCCTGCAACAGGGTTAATTAAACCAGAAATAGGCGAGTGGCCAATAGAGGTTGCAACACCTTCTTTACCTTTAAAATCTAGTGCCATAACACCAACATTGTTTAAAGGAATTTGTAAAGGACCAACACATTGCTGTTTAGCTACTTTACCACCAACACAACGGTCTACTTTGTTTGTTAACCAATCTTTACAAGCTACAGCTTCAAGTTGTAAAACTTGCTCTAAGTATATTTTTAAGTTTTTGGTTTTATAACGTGGGTTTTTATAATTTCTAATAACAGTTTTATCTGTTAAAACGGTTTTTGGTGAGCTACCAAACATATCTTCTAAAGCTAAATCCATTGGTTTGTCACCTTTGGTTTTAGATTCGAAAGTAAAACGATTGTTACCAGTTACCTCTCCAACAGTATACATTGGCGAACGCTCACGGTCTGCAATTTTCTTTAGGGTTTCTGTATGTTTTTCAGAAATCACTAAGCCCATACGCTCTTGAGACTCGTTACCTATAATTTCTTTTGAAGAAAGTGTTGGGTCTCCAACAGGTAATTTATCTAAATCGATATGTCCACCAGTATCTTCAACTAATTCTGATAAACAGTTTAAGTGTCCACCGGCACCGTGATCGTGAATAGAAACAATGAAGTTTTCATCGCTTTCTACCATACCACGAACGGCATTAGCAGCACGTTTTTGCATTTCAGGATTAGAACGTTGTACTGCGTTTAACTCAATACCAGATGAAAGTGCACCTGTATCTGCAGAAGACACCGCAGCGCCTCCCATTCCAATTCTATAATTTTCACCACCAAGAATAACGATTTTGTCGCCTTCTTTTGGTGTGTCTTTTAAGGCTTGGTCTGCTTTACCGTAACCAATACCACCAGCTTGCATAATTACTTTATCGAAACCTAATTTCCTTGGTTCAGAATCGCTAGATGATGCGTTTTCGGCATGTTCAAAAGTTAAAACAGAACCCGTAATTAAAGGTTGTCCAAATTTGTTTCCAAAATCTGAAGCACCATTTGAAGCTTTTATTAAAATATCCATTGGAGTTTGATAAAGCCATTTTCTAGCTTTAAACTTTTGTTCCCAATGGCGGTTTTCTTCTAATCGAGAATACGATGTCATGTAAACAGCCGTTCCTGCTAAAGGTAAAGACCCTTTTCCGCCAGCAAGACGGTCTCTAATTTCTCCACCAGCACCTGTTGCAGCACCATTAAAAGGTTCTACGGTTGTTGGGAAGTTATGTGTTTCCGCTTTAAGCGAAATAACAGACTCGTAATTTTTTGTTTCGTAAAAATCTGGTTTGTCAGCTGTTTTAGGAGCAAATTGCTCAACAACTGGTCCTTTTACAAAAGCAACATTGTCTTTATAAGCCGAAACGATATCGTTTGGATTTGTTTCGGATGTTTTTCTAATTAATTTGAAAAGTGATGTTGGTTTTTCTTCTCCATCAATTACAAAAGTTCCGTTGAAAATTTTGTGACGACAGTGCTCTGAGTTTACTTGAGAAAATCCGAAAACTTCAGAATCTGTTAGCGGACGACCAATTTTTTTAGCAACACTTTCTAAATACTCAACCTCTTCAGTGCTTAAAGATAAGCCTTCTTGCTCATTATAAGCACCAACATTCTCAATGTTTAAAATAGGTTCGGGCTTAATATCTATAGTAAAAGTATCTTGATTTAAGCTTGCGAATTTTTCTGAAATCATAGGATCGAAATCCATGAATTCTTCTGTTGAAGCTGAAAATTCTTCAATTCTGATAATGTCTGAAATTCCCATATTCTGAGTAATTTCAACAGCATTAGTACTCCAAGGTGTAATCATCGCAGCTCGTGGGCCAACAAAAAAAGCATCTAAAGATGCTTGTTCTATTTTAGGTTGGTCGCCAAATAACCAAGACAATTTTGTTATGGTTTCTGTAGATAATTCTTTTGTTGTTTGAACAGCAAATATCTTGCTGGTTACGTTTCCAAAGAAATGAATCATTATATGTGTGTTGTTAGTTTAAAGAAAGTGCAAATTTACTTTTTTTTAGCCGATTTTCTATTAAAAAAATGCGAAGGAAAATAGAGAGTTATTCACGAGGTTTTAAACAAAAAAAAGCGGCTTTAAAAAGCCGCTTTTGGTAAGAGTAGTTGTGTGCTTATTGTTTAACTATTTTTTTAGTGATGCTTCTTGCTTCTGAAGAAAGTTTTAAAATATATACACCTTGCTTTAAGTTTGCTACATCTATGCTTTGCGCAGAAGAAGAAATTACGCCTCTATTGGTTTGCTTTCCAAGAATATCGTAGATACCAAATTCTAGAGGTTCGTTGGTGTCAATATTAATGTTGCTTCCTTTTACTGGGTTTGGGTATATTTTTAGGTCTTCTAAAAATTTATCATCTGTACTTAATGAGGTGTAACAAGTCCAAGATAAATCATCTAGAGTTACACGATCTCCGCCACTTGTGTTTTCTGTAATTACAATAGTTACATTGCCAGTGATATTGATATTAGAAATGGTTGTTGTTTGTGCAGAGTCTCCATAAGGTAGTGAACCAACAACGTTACCATTTACCATAACGTCTAAATTTCCAGAACCTCCGCTGTAAGCTCGTTGAGTCGTTGCTGTTAAGCTACCAATACCCCCCGAGAACATTGGAGATGTGACCTTACCCGTTTTAGTGCCTCGTACATCAAAAGTAATGGCTTTGCTTTCAGGTAAAATTACTTGATCGATTCTGGCTAAAGTAGCTGTCCATATGTCTCCATCATTACCTGTCCATGTTCTGTCAGTATATTGGCTGTCATTAGATCCTACTGTGGAAACTAGGTTTTCGAAAGTTTCTGTGATACATGCGCCACTTACTGGCGTAGAATCTTCTAATGTTGTAGCACTTACCGCATCGCTTAAATCCGATTTGTTATTTGCTAAATCTGCAGCAAGTACAGAAAAACTGTATGATGTTTTTGGAGTTAAACCATTAAGTGTTAAAGAAGTTTCTGATTGCGAAGAAATGAAATATTCCCCATCGACATAAATTTGATATGAAGTAACACCTGTATCATCTGTAGAAGCATCCCAACTTAAATCTACTGTAGTACTCGTTGCGTTACTTGCTACTAAATTTGCCGGTACTGTTGGTGCTTGTGTATCGCTTGGTTGAGATTCTCCCCAACGGTTACGAGCAGTTTGTCCGCCCCAAATAGCTGTTGCTAAATATGGGTTGTCAATAAATGGATTTCTGTTTCCTTGTCCGTAAGCATTATTAACGTCTCCGTGATAAGCGTTTCTTTGGTCTTCAACTATAGAAACTGGATCTTGTGCATTCCATTCCAAAAGAAGATTAATCATGTTTGAATCGATAGCGTTGGTTTCTCCATTAGCTACAAACACTGGTTTGCATTGTGTTCCATATCTTAAATACATGTACATTATAATTCTAGCAGCATCGCCTTTCCACTCGTCTCCTGGATACCAGCTTCCAGAAATATTAGCAGCTGTAGTTGTAATTGGGTTACCATCTGCTCCAATATTGGTGATGTATTTTAAATTTCCACGGTTAGAGTTCATTCTAACATCGGAAGGTCTCAGGTTGTGAGCATCGGCATAGGGAGGTACATTTTTACCTGTACTTTCTAATTTAGGGCTGGCTAAAGAGTTTGGGAACGTGTGTTCTCTATTCCAATCGGTACCTTGATTACCACCTGTTGAAGTGTTACTGCGAGTTCGGTCTGTAACGTAGTTGCCATCGGTATCGCTGTAGCCGTAGATTAATAATACATTATTGAGGTTGTCTGGATCTTGGTCGGTTATTTTACTGGCTTCCCAAATACCTGGCGTATATGTAAGGTACTGGGTGTGTTTTGCAGCTGTTTCTATAGCTAAATCGTTAAAAAGATCTAGTCCTGTTTGCGAAAAATCTACATCTTGGTAATAGCTTTGTAAGTTTTGTGGCGGTGCTAGCTGTGCAAAACTTAAAGTTGTAACAAATAAAAAGAATAAGTAAAAGTGCTTCATAGAGGTGAATAGATTAATTAATTATAAAAATAAGATGAAAACACAAGTTAAGGGTGTGCTTTAGTTTTTCGCAAAGTTAAAATCTTTTTCTCGCTCTTATGTTAAGGAATTGTGAAGTCGAACTTGTTCTGTTTTTATAATGTGTTTGAAGATTTTATAAATAAAAAAAGACCATCTTTTCAGATAGTCTTTCTTATTTATATTTTAAGTGAATAGGTGTTAGTTCACTTTACGCTCTAAAAGTGCCATGTAAAATCCGTCGAATCCAGATTTATGAGCCATTACCTTTTTATCTTTTACTAAAGAGAAATTTTCTCCCGCTTCCGATTTTAAAAAGGTAGCTACTTGGTCTTGATTTTCCGAAGGTAATACCGAGCACGTTGCGTAAACCATTTGTCCGCCAGGCTTAACCATTTTACTGTATTGCTGAATGATTTCCTGTTGTGTTTTCTTAATTTTATCAATAAACTCGGGCTGAAGTTTCCATTTAGCATCGGGATTTCTTCTTAAAACACCTAAGCCAGAACAAGGCGCATCGATTAAAACACGATCGGCTTTGTCATAAAGTTTTTTAATAACTTTAGTAGATTCTATAGCACGGTTTTCAATATTATGAGCACCATTACGTTTTGCACGTCTTTTTAATTCGTTCAATTTATTACCATAAATATCCATGGCAATAATTTGTCCTTTGTTTTCCATTAAAGAAGCAAGGTGCAACGTTTTTCCTCCAGCGCCGGCACAAGCATCTACAACACGCATACCAGGCTCTACATTTAAAAACTCGGCAACCAATTGAGACGAGGCATCTTGTACTTCAAAATGTCCGTTTTTAAACATTTCAGTAGAAAATACATTAGCACGCTCTTTTAATTTTAGAGCACTTGGGTGATCTGGTAAAAAATCGGTTTCAATATCTAAATCAAACAAGGCGGTTTGTAGCTCTTCCTTAGTTGTTTTTAATGTGTTAACACGTAAAATAACATCGGCTTGCACGTTTAAAGCTTCAATTTCTTTGCTCCAAAGTTCTTTACCTAATTCTTTTACTCCAATTTCATCCATCCAATCTGGGATAGATTCTTTAAATTTTCTATTGTTAGAAAGCTCATCATAGCGCCCTTTAATACGGCGTAATGGTGTACCTTCAAAATATTTCCAATCTGGTAATTTTACACCTTTTAAAGTTGCCCAAACAGCAAACATACGCCACAGGTTGTCACGGTCAAAAGGTTCTTTTACTTCGGCAATTTCGGCATATAGACGTTTCCATCTTACCATTTCATAAGTAGTTTCGGCAACAAAACCACGGTCTCTCGCTCCCCAACGCTTATCGCGTTTTAAAAGTTGTTGTATAACCTTATCGGCGTATTTTCCTTCGTTGAAGATTAGGGTTAAACCGTCAATAACCGCAAAGCATAAATTTCTGTGTAATCGCATTTTTTCTAGTTCTCAGTTTTCAGTTGGAAGTTTTCAAACAAAAGTTATCCATCTTTCATCCAAACTGCATTAATTATTAGAGTTTGCAAAGTTACGCTTTATTCATTAATAATTTTTCTTAATTTGCAGCGATTAATTAACGCATTTGGAAGAACAAGATTTTATAAACGATTTAAGAGCAGGTAAGCAATTTGCGTATGGAAAGTTGCTAGATCTCTTTCAGCAAAAAGTGTTTGCAACTTGTATCTCGTTTGTACCCAATAAAGAAGATGCCGAAGATATTGCGCAGGATGTTTTTGTTGAGGTTTTCAATTCGATTAATAAATTTAAAGGGAATTCGAAATTATCAACTTGGATTTACCGAATTACCACCAATAAATGTTTGGAGTTTATTAGGAAGAAAAACACGAAAAAGCGTTTTGCCTTTCTGCAATCTATAATGGGAAATGAAATCCCTATGGATAAAACCAAATATTTTACAGAAATGAACCATCCGGGAGTTTTATTAGAGAATAAACAAAAGAGTGAAACGCTCTTTAAAGCTATAAACCAATTGCCCGATGCCCAGCGTGTGGTTTTTACGCTTAGTAAAATAGATGGGCTTAGTAATCAGGAGGTTTGTGATATTACAGAAAAAAGTTTGTCGTCGGTAGAGTCGTTAATGTTTAGGGCGAAAAAAAACTTGCAAGATGTTTTGGGTGATTTTTATAAAAATGACATGAAGTAAAAAAAAATGAGCAGCCTAACGCAAGTTTTAATAAAATATTGCATCTAAAGTTTTATAATACAAAAGATATGGATATTAATAAAGATATACAACAGAAAATAGATAGTACTTTACAAGCTGTCGATGGTATTGAAACCGTAAATGTGTCGCCTTTTTTTAAGGATAAAACCATGCAACGTTTGTTTTCTGAAAAGGAAGAGGTTGTTGTGGCATCGAGTTGGTTTACGCCAAAATTACAATTGGCTACTTTGGCATGTGTTGTTGTTTTAAACGTGCTTGCATTTACGCAGTTAGATAATAGTTCGGGAACCTCTAGTTATGATGAGAACTTGAATCAATTTGCAGAAACATACGGTTTGTCGTCTAGTTCGACAACATCATTTTTAAATTAAAAATCAAATGAAAAAAAATATAGTTTTATACATTCTACTTGTTTTTCTGGTAGCTGTTAATGCTTTTTTTCTCTTTAATTATTTAGGGAAGCCTATAGGGAAACAAAAGATGGAGCGCCAAGATCCTATGAGTTTTATTATAGATGAGTTGAACTTTAACGAAGAGCAACTAGAGGCTGTGCAAATTCTAAATAGAGAGCATCGTCAAAATATGATGCGAAACAATAGTGGTATCAAAAAAATGAAGGATGCTTTGTTTAGTAAATTATCTGAGACTGATTTAGATTCTAATGTTGTAGATTCTTTAGCTCGTAAAATTGCTTTAAAGGAAATGGAGTTTGATAAAATGGCATTTTATCATTTTAGAGATATTCAAGAATTATGCAATGCTGAACAAAAAGAAAAATTTAAGAGTATAATGAAACAAGCACTTCAGAAAGGACCGAATAATAGAGAAGGTGGCCCTGATCAAGAAGGTAGAGATAGAAACGGACCGCCACCACCAAGAATGGGTGGAGAGCACGAAGGGCGACCGCCAATGCATTAATATAAAAGAAAAGACATTCATTTTGAGTGTCTTTTTTTTTGTGATTATATTAACAAAACTGCGCGCGAGTTTATACAAATAATACCATCTAAACTTATATAAACAATAAAATAATTTTTAAGATGAAAAATAAAACATTTAAAACAGGTGCCTTAGTTTTTGGATTGGCATTATTAGGTTCGACTCAAACATTTGCACAGTCGGAAGAAAAGGGAAATCAAAAACCGCCATCATTTAGTGAGTTGTTGAAAAAGCTAGATGCTAATGAAGATGGTAAACTATCGGAAAATGAAGTAGACGGACCTTTAAAAGAACAGTTTGCTACAATTGATGCGGATAAAGATGGTTTTATTACTGAAGCTGAAATGAAACCGAAGGCAAAAGAAGCAAAATCGGAAAAGAAGAGTAAAGGTCAAGGAAAAGGTATGCCAACTTACACGGAGTTGTTAGAACAAATGGATGCTGATAAGGATGGTAAACTGTCTAAAAGTGAAGTTAAGGGGCCATTGAAAAACGATTTCTCTAAAGTTGATACTGATAAAGATGGTTTTTTATCTGAGGCAGAATTAAAAAATGCTCCAAAGCCAGAGCGTCCACAAAGAAGGTAATTGATTAATTATTTATAATACAAACTATAACTCTCATTGTAGTTTTTTTAAAGACTCAAAATTTAAAAATTTTGAGTCTTTTTTTTTTGTTTTTTTTTGTTAAGATTTTTTTAACATAATACAAGCGCAAGTTTTAAAACAGATGGGCATCTAAACTTTATGTAACAATTTAATAACATTCTATTAATATTAAATAAGTTGATAATATGCCGCAAAACATTCAAAAAATAATGAGTAGGTTTTCTTCTATTTCGTTAGATGAAATGAATAGTGTAGCCTTAATGAAGCGAACCGATACTAAGTTTGTAATTAATAAAAAGCAGTTGGTTTCTATTTTACATTCGATAGAGCAGGAGTATCGAGTTTTAGAAATTAATACGGATAGAGTAATGAGTTACTCATCATTGTATTTTGATACTGTAGATAATAAATTTTACAACGATCACCATAACGGGAAGAATAATAGAACAAAAATTAGACAGCGTAAATATGTTGAATCTAATCTCTGTTTTCTTGAGATTAAGCAAAAGAATGGTAAGGGAGAAACGAATAAAACACGAATTCCTGTAAAAGATTTTGAATTGAATTTATCAAAATCATCAGAAGCCTTTATCGCAGAAACTACAAACGAAGACTTTAATTTAGAGCCTAGCCTCTGGAATGGTTTTAACCGAATAACCTTAGTGAATTTAAAAAGTAAAGAGCGTGTTACTATAGATTTAAACCTTTCTTTTAAAATTAACGAAACAGAGAAAAACTATAATGATTTAGTTGTTGTGGAAGTTAAGCAAGAACGTTTCAATAGAAATTCGGCAATAGTAAAAGCCTTAAAATCTTTACGCCAGCATCCTTATAGTATAAGTAAATATTGTATTGGTATGATAAGCTTGTACAATGATGTAAAGTACAATGTGTTTAAAAAGAAATTAATAAAAATCAATAACATTACAGCATAACTATGGAGTTTTTAGAGATACCAATTTTCGACGACGATTTTTTTAAAATGGCTTTCCGTTTTACAATAAACTTAGGGTTTTTAACGCTAATTATACGCTGGTTGTATTATACATCTTCTAGACGAAAAGATTATTTGTTTACTTTTTATATGATAAGTTTTATCGTGTTTTTCTTGTGTTTTACGCTTAAAAAATTCGAGTTAGATATTGGTATGGCTCTAGGTCTCTTTGCTATTTTCGGTATTATACGGTACCGAACAGATGCTATCGATATTAAAGAAATGACCTATTTGTTTGTTGTTATTGGTGTTTCTGTAATGAACTCTTTGGCTAACAAAAAAATGAGTTATTCCGAAATTCTTCTAGCCAATACTGTTGTGGTAATTTCTATAGCTATAATTGAAAAGTTTTGGCATTTAAAGCACGAAGTTACTAAAGAGATTGTCTACGAAAATATAGAAAATATAAAACCTGAGAATTATGAGTTACTTAAGACCGATTTGGAGGATCGAACAGGTTTAAGTATTAACAATGTTTCGATTGGTAACGTAGATTTTTTAAGAGATACAGCAGTACTAACTATTTATTACTACAACAGAAAATAATATGAAGAATCAAATTAAAGGGGTTAGGTTAAGGCATTGCTTCTTATTAAATGTTATATGGGTTGCTATGCTTAGTGGTTGTTTAAGTTTTGGACAGTCTGGTGATAGTGATTGGGGATCTTGGAACACCATAGGGTTAGAGTATAAATTAGATAAAAAATGGACGTTTAGTTTAGAAGAGCAGTTACGGTTAAAGGAGGATATATCTGTGATAGATGAATATTTTACTCAATTGAATGCTGAGTATAAGTTGTTTAAAGATTTTAAACTAGCAGGAGGTCTTAGATATATTCGTCAGAATGATAATCAAGGAAATATTCAAGGTTACGAGAATCATTTTCGTTTTAATATCGATGCTAGTTATAAACACGAAATAGATGATTTTAAACTAGGTTATCGTTTGCGTTATCAACATAAAAATGAATTAGGTGTGTCTTCAGAAGAGGGTGATTATGCAAATCAGAATGTTCGTTTAAAAGCATCTGTAGAATATAATATCAATAACTGGAGATTGGATCCTAAATTTTCAGCAGAACTATTTAATCATTTTGAAAAAGAAGATGACAATGGCTTTAGCAAATACAGATTAACGTTTGGTACAGATTATAAAATTAAAAACTTTGGAGAGATTGGTGTTTTCTATCGTTTTGAAAAAGAATTGAATGTCGATTTACCCGATGTTACCAATATAATTGGTCTAAAATATATGTATACAATTAAGAATAAATCGAAAAAAAAGAAAAATTAACAAACTAAAATTAAAAACATGAAATATTTAAAAACCCTATTTTTATCTACTTTTCTAGCGCTTGCTTTTTCTTGCGCTAATGATAGTACTTTCGCTCAATCGGCAGGCGAAGAAGACGATGTTGTAATAACTACAGATGATACTGATTTTGAAGCGACAGATTGGACAACGGAAACACATAGTAATGATGTTGATGGTGATTTTGATGAGGTGTTCGAGGATGGCACTGTGAAACGTTTGGATATTGTAATCACGGAAGAACGTTGGGAGGCTATGCTTGATGATATGACTAACCTTTACGGAACATTCGGTTCTAGAGGAGGTGGTAGTTCTGGTTTTTCAGATGAAGATCCTGTTTTTGTTCCTGGTGAAGTTTTTTATCAAGATAAAGAATGGTATCGTGTTGGTATTCGTTTTAAAGGAAATTCAAGCTTGCAAAGTGCTTGGCAGGCTGGTATTTTGAAGTTGTCATTCAAGCTTGACTTTGATGAATTTGAAGATGATTATCCACAAATAAAAAACCAACGCTTTTATGGCTTTAAGAAATTGAGTCTTAAAAATAATTATGATGATAGTTCTATGATGCGCGAAAAAGTGGCGACAGATGTCTTTAGAAATGCAGGTTTAGTAGCGTCACATACCGCGTTTTATACGGTGTATGTAGACCATGGTGATGGACCGCAATATTTTGGAGTTTATACTTTGGTGGAAGAGGTTGATGATACGGTTATTGATACGCAATATGCTGATAACGACGGTAATTTATATAAACCAGACGGAGATGCGGCAAGTTTTGCTAGCGGAACTTATGATGAAGATGAATATGTTAAAAAAACAAACGAAGATGAAGCTGATTTTACCGATGTTGCAAACTTGTTAGATGTTATTAATGATAGTTCTAGAACAAGCGATGCGGAGGCATGGAGAGCGAGTTTAGAAACGGTTTTTGATACCGATGTGTATTTAAAATATTTAGCTGTAAATACGGTTATTCAAAACTGGGATACTTATGGTAGGATGACGCATAATTACTTTTTGTATAATAACCCTGATACCGGTAAATTAAACTGGATTCCTTGGGATAACAACGAGTCTTTACAAACAGGGAAACAAGGAGGTGCGTTGTCTTTAGATTTTTCAGGATTAAATTCATCAACATGGCCATTAATTGGTTACATCTATAGTGATGAGGTTTACAGAGCAAAATACGATACGTACGTTCAGGAGGTTGTCGATGGTCCTTTTGAAACTAGTGCTATGCAGGCTTTGTATGATTCTTATTCATCTTTACTAGAAGAATATGTAAATGCCGAGGTTTCGGGTTATACGTTTTTAAATTCAAGTTCAGACTTTCAGTCTGCTGTAAGTGGATTAAAAAGTCATGTGTCGAGCAGAGCATCTGCAGTAAGTAGTTACTTAAATGATTAATATTAGTAAATAGTTTTAAGAAAAAACACCTCAAAAAATCAATGTTTTTGGGGTGTTTCTCTTTTTTATCAAAAAAAAGTGAAAATTGGCGCAAGTTTATTTTTATAAACACATCTAAAAAAGCATATCAATTATATATAACTTTAAAGAATAGATTAAAATGAAAAAGGAAATTAAAAAAATAGTGTCGTATTCGAGCTTTTTAGCTTTGATATTAATGTCGGTACTAGCGTGTAGTAGTAGTGAAGATAGTAGCTCTGAAGAAGCAGATAGTGATGATGGAGAAGAGGCAGTAACAGAATTGCACGCCGCTTTTGCGGCATTTAATTCAGATGCGGTTACGGCTATTTTATCTGATGATGGTACGGAAGTTTACATTGAAACCACTGGGTATCCAGACCATACTTCAGTGTATTGGGAAACAGATAATGCGCTTTACATCGATGAGCCAGATGTTTCAAAAACAACTCAGGATACTTATATAGGTGGAGGGCAAGGTGAAGCGGCGAGTTTTACAGTAGATGCTACACCAGATTTAACTGGAGCAACTGTTGCAACACAATTAAATACTATTGGTATAGCGGTTAGTGGGGCATCTATATTTAACGATCAAGAAGGTGCAGGAGATTTAGATCAAGCTGCCGGAAGTTTAGATTGGGCTGGAGCTCATAAAGGTCCTGGTGTATATCATTATCACTTAGAGCCTACACCAATTACTAGCGATGATGATAGTTTAGTTGGAATATTGCTTGATGGTGTTTTTATTTATGGAAGACAATGTAATTCTACAGGAGGAACGCCTACAGATTTAGATGCTTCAGGTGGTCATACATCTGTTACGCAATATACAGATGGTGTAGAGGAGTATCATTATCATATTATTAATGAAGTGTACGCTGCGGGAAATTATGCATATCAGCCAGCGTATGTTCTTTTTGCAGGGCCATTTCAAGGATATTAAATTTTAAAATTATGAAACCAATTCTTTTTTTTATACTTATTACTTTATCAATCACGAGTTGTGAGAAAGGTGTATCTGGTAAAACAGCTAGTGCTGTTGAAGGTGAGTTAATCGTTATTGATAGTGTTGAGGTTTTAAAAGAAGAATTGGTTCTTAACGGAAACAAAGGCATATGGTATTATAAAGGTCAGCCTTACAATGGTTATTCTTTAAAGTACTACCCAAACGGTGTTTTAGAAGAAAAATGGGGTTTTTATAATGGTAAAAGAGAAGGTGTTGCAAAACGTTGGACTAGAAACGAAAAGCTTCAATTAGAATCTTATTATAAAAATAATAGGTTGGTAGGTAGCTACAAAACATGGTGGGAAAATGGTGTTTTGTCTGGTGAAACTTATTATGAAAACGGCGTAAAGCAAGGTGTGGAAAGAAAATGGTTTTCAGATGGGCAATTGAATAAATTAAGAAATTTTGTTGATGGAAAAGAACATGGCTTTCAAAAAGCTTGGTTAGCTAATGGCAAAATGTATGTTAATTATGAAGCCAAAAATGGTCGTGTTTTCGGTATGAGAAGAGCAACATCATGTGTTAGGTTAGAAGATGAAGTAATTATCAGGAAAAAATAATGTTATGAAATATCTATTAATTGCAGTGCTGCTTGTTTTTGCAAGGTGTAAGAATGAAGTTAAAAAAGAAAATATTAAAGTTGTTGAAAATAGTAGAGTAGATTATTTGCCGTATTACAACGATGAATCTTTTACACCACATTGGTTAACGCCAAATACAGAAGAAGAAAAAACATTTCATAAAATTCCAGATTTTTCATTAACAAATCAATCAGGAGAAACAGTTACTCAAGATACTTTTGAAGGTAAAATTTATATAACCGATTTCTTTTTTACAACCTGCCCAGGTATTTGTCCTAAAATGACGGGCAATATGGCGAAAATTCAAGAGGAATTTAAAAACGATCAGGATGTTTTATTGTTATCACATTCCGTAATGCCAAGTACAGATTCTGTTAGTGTTTTGCGTGCATATGCCAATAAAAATGATGTTATAGATAATAAATGGCATTTAGTAACAGGTAGTAGAGATGAAATTTATACCCTCGGAAGAGATTATTATTTTGTTGAAAGTGATTTAGGAGAAGTAAAAAGTATTGATGATTTTTTACACACCGAAAATTTCTTATTAATTGATAAAAATAAACATATTAGAGGAATTTATAATGGTTTAAATAGAGCGTCCATGGCTCAATTAATTACCGATGTTAAAGCTTTAAAACAAGAAATATAAATATAGCTATTTGATTAGGTCAGTATTAATAGTAGGTTAAATTTTGTTTAATAGCTCTAAAGGCTCCACGCGTAAAGCTGGAGCCTTTTTAATTTTTGACTAAATTTGTACCTATGAAAAATATGAGCCTTATTGTTTTAGTGTTACTTAGTTTGTTGTCTTGTGGAAA
This sequence comes from Algibacter lectus, assembly GCF_900112395.1. GTDB lineage: Bacteria > Bacteroidota > Bacteroidia > Flavobacteriales > Flavobacteriaceae > Algibacter > Algibacter lectus. The sequence goes on along the minus strand of NZ_FOLN01000005.1, from coordinate 259,730 downwards.
CCATTATCAGTTACCAGAAAAACAATTTAGTACCGTTGTGGTTAGGCATTTGTTAGTAGATTCACTTTTAAACGTTAGAGCGTTAGAAATTGTTAAGGAAAATAATGGGGTTTTCTTTTTAACTTCAAACGGAAAAGCAGGACATATTTATAATAGTGATACTGATAAAAGATTAAATATTGTTTACCCGATTGCTGTAGCGCCAGATTCAATTAAAAACAATTTTAGATCTTTAGCTGTAACTTCAAAAAACGGTTTCGGATTATCTATTGAGAGTCCGGCAAGATTGTATGAAGTTAAAAACGACGAGAAGCGGCTTGTTTATCAAGAAAACCATTCAAAAGCATTTTACGATGCTCTAGATTTTTGGAACGACCAAGAAGGTGTTGCTATTGGAGATCCTACCAATACATGTTTAAGTATTATAGTTACTAGAGACGGAGGAAATAGTTGGTCTAAAATTCCATGCGAAAATTTACCAAAAGCTAAAGAAGGTGAAGCTGCTTTTGCTGCCAGCGACACCAACATTTCTATTGTAGGTAAACATACTTGGGTTGCAACAGGAGGAAAGTCGAGTAGAATATTGTATTCTCCGGATAAAGGAAAAACATGGCAAGCTTTTGAAACTCCTATTATACAAGGCGCAGAAACTACAGGGATGTACTCAATAGATTTTTATGATGCCCAGCATGGTTTTGCTATTGGTGGCGATTACACGAAGCCTGAAGCTAATGTTGCTAATAAAATTAGAACGTCCGATGGAGGTAAAACATGGCAGGTTGTTGCTAGTGGAGCAAACCCTGGATACCGGAGTTGTGTGCAATATGTTCCTCAGTCTAACGGGAAAAAATTGGTTGCAGTAGGTTTTAAAGGTATCGATATTTCTAATGATGCCGGTGATACTTGGAAACATGTTAGTGATGATGGTTTTTATACTATACGCTTTGTTAGCGATTCAATCGCTTATGCTGCTGGAGCGGGAAGAGTATCTAAACTTCATTTTAAATAGTAGATTGTCTTCATTTTAGAAATGTATTTGTAGGAAAAATAATATTTTTTGTTTATCTTGGGAATTGTCAAGTCTTATGAATTTTACTTCATTTATTTAGAATTCGGTAAAATTCTACTATTTTTTTTAAATTTTTCTTATTTTATTTACAAGCGTTATAAATACGTTAAACCTCTTATTTGTAAAGGGTTTTGGTTTGTTTAACGCAATAATAACACTGTAATCATCTGTTTTGTAGTGTATTGTTTTATTTTTTATTTGGAAATATTAAATATAATTATATATATTTGAAAAAATAAACGTCCAAAGTACGTTATTAAAAAAAACTAAACTAAATACTGAAATTATGAAACTACCACTTCAAAGAATTAGTAACCATTCTAATTTATCTTCTATTAAAGCTATTTTACTAGCTGTGCTTTTTTTAGGTTTTAACTCTGTACAGGGACAAGACGATGTAGTAAACGATGATTATAAAGCTTTTACAGCTGGTGCTCATTTAAAAAACATGCACTTATGGCATGGGTTTGTTGTGCACCCAGGTGCTATGCTTGCTACTAATTTGGAGTTTAATTCAAGAGATGCTAAATTCACTTTTGGTGTTTGGGGCGGTGCGAGTTTAACAACAGTAGATGTCACTAATAAAATTACAGGTGAAAATGTTGGTGCTCACTATCAAGAATTTTCTATTTATACAAAATATCGTTTTTCTGATAAGTTCTTTATCGAAGCGGTTACTCATAATAACTATACAGGTGTAGAAGAGCGTGGTGATGTGTTACATTACTGGAGTTATGATAAGACACAAGGGTATAACTTTGTAGATCTTAACTTTGGTTACAATGTTACGCCAAACACGTTATTATACTTTGCTACCGTTCTTGGTGGTGGTTCTGGAGACTACGAAGTGCAAACTGATGGTTCTTTAGAAGACTCTTGGACGCATTACTTTGAGGTGAGTAGTAAGGTTTGGGAAAAGGGAGATTCTAGCTTATCACTTTTCGCAGGAGGCGCATGGTCTTTTGTAACAGATAAAACTTTTTATACCGAAGGAGCTGGTAATTTAATAAATGTAGGGGCAACCTTCAATAAAAATGTTAAATTAGGTACTTATAATTTACCAATTGGAGTAACTGCTATGTGGAATCCAGAAAAAGAGAAAACGGTACTTCAAGTAGATTTTACAATATTTTAATAACCAATAACTAAACAAAATAATTCTTTAAAACGTTCATTATGAAAACAAAAAACAAAACTTCGGTTCTAAAGCAATGTTTAAAGCCATTAATGGTGCTTGCATTAATATTTAATTTATCTAGTTGTGTAGAGCAAACAGGTTCTACAAGTGCCACTGTAAATTCTGCAGAAGATACAGGTGTTACTGTAGCAAGTAATGTAGATTTAACTGGAATGAAAATTGGGTATTGTACACCATCTTTAAATGCTCCTTATTATCAAGCTTTATTACAAAGTATAAAAGCTAATACAGAAAAAAATGGTATGGTATTTTTATCTGCCGATGGTCAAGATGATATTAACAAACAAGTTGCAGCTGTTGAAGATTTAATTACTAAAGGTGTTGACGCTTTATTGCTAAACCCAAAAGATCCTGATGCTTTAGTAGGTGTTACAAGAGCAGCAAAAGCTGCAGGTATTCCTGTTTTTATTATTGATAGTTCTATAAATCCTTCCGCAGACTATGTTACAACTATACAGTCTAACAATTTAGCAAACGGAGAATTAGCAGGTGAGTGGTTAGTTAAAAAAATGGGAAACAAAACAATGAATATTGCTTTATTAAGTGGTAACGCTGGTAACCCTGTTGGAAGAACTCGCAAGCAAGGTTTATTGCAAGGTATTACAGAAGAGCAATTAAGAACGCAAGGTAAAATAGATTTAAATGTAAAAACGCAAGCTTATACAGAGTGGTCTTATGCTGGTGGTTTAAAAGCTATGGAAGATATTTTAGTAGCGCACCCAGATATTAATGTAGTAATTACAGAATCTGATGTTTGTGTATTAGGAGCTATTAAAGCAATTGCTCAAGCTGGTAAAACAGACGATATTTTAATTGTAGCTGGTGCAGACGGACAAAAAGAGGCTATTAAGTATATTATGGATACCGATTTTTACGGTTGTACAGCAATGAATAGCCCAGTGCAAATTGGTAAAAATGCTGTTCAATATGCTATTGAATATATCAACGGAAAAAGAGATTTCCAAAAAACATCTTTCACAGCGCCTTTACTAATTACAAAAGAAAACGCTGCTAAGTACTACGATCCAAAAGCATTATTTTAATCTTTTAAAATTTTATTGATATGCATAATTCAGATAATGAATACCGTCTTGAAATGACCGGAATATCAAAAAGTTTTGGTGTTGTTTCAGTACTAGAAAATGTAAATTTAAGAGTAAAGCCTGGAGAAATCCACGCTTTACTTGGCGAAAATGGTGCGGGTAAATCTACTTTGGTTAAAATCCTTAGTGGTGTGCATCAAAAAGATTCTGGAAAAGTAATTTTAGATGGTGAAGAAATTAGTCCTAAAAACACTCACGACGGGCAGGTTTTAGGTATTAGTGTTGTGTATCAAGAATTATCTTTAGTAAACGATTTATCGGTAGCCGAAAACATATATCTGCACAAACTTGGTGCAAGTAAATTTTGGATGAACTGGAAGCAAATTACTAAAGATGCTCAAGAATTAATAGATTCTTTAGGGTTTGATATTGATGCATCTGCAACCGTAAGAAACTTAAGTATTGTGCAAAAGCAAGTGGTTGAAATTGCCAAAGCACTTTCTGAAGACACTAAAGTTTTGGTGCTAGATGAGCCTACAACGGTTTTCGATCCAACGGATACTAAAAAATTATTCGATAACCTTTTTAAGCTTAGAGATAAGGGAATTTCTATTATTTACATTTCGCATCATTTAGATGAGATTTTTAAAATTGCAGATTCTGTTACCGTACTTAGAGATGGTGTAGATACTGGAAGTATGGCTGTTAAAGATACAAATACGGATGGAGTAATTCGTTTAATGATTGGTAGAGAATTGAAAGATTTATATCCAACACGTGATGTGAAAATAGGAGATGTTCCTGTATTTGAAGTTAAAAACTTAACAGCAAAAGATACTTTAGTTCACGATGTATCATTCTCGGTACGTCCTGGTGAAGTGCTTGGAATTGCAGGTTTAGGAGGAAGTGGGAGAACGGAAACCGCAAAACTTATTTTTGGAGCTCACAAGAAAAAATCGGGAACTTTAATTTTAAACGGAAAAGAAATAAAAACAAATTCACCAGTATGTGCTGTTGGACACCAAATTGGTTTTGTTTCAGAAGATAGAAAAGAAGACGGTGTGTTTTTACCATTGTCCATTAGACGAAATATTAGTGTAACCAATTTTGCAGGTATTTCAGGAAAGCTAGGCTTTATTAATGTGGACGATGAGTATAAAAATGTGTTAGGTTTAATTGAAAAATTAAATATAAAAACTCCAAGTTCAGAGGTCGATGTTAAAAACCTAAGTGGTGGAAACCAACAAAAGGTGGCTTTAGCAAAATGGTTAAGTATAGACAGTAAAGTTATTTTTATTGACGAGCCTACACGTGGCGTTGATGTTGGGGCGAAAATTGAAATTTATAATCTTATTAATGAAGTTGCTAAAAAAGGCGTTGGAGTTGTAGTAATCTCTTCTGATATGCCTGAAATTATGGGGATAGCAGATCGTATTTTAGTGATGCACGAAGGTACATTCTACGGAGAGTTAACCAAAGAAGAATTTTCCGAAGAAAACATTTTACGCTATTCTATTGGCGAAAAACTTAAACAAGTAGTCTAACAAAACTATAACAAAAAACAAAAATCATGGCATTAACAATAAAACAACAACTTAGTAGCCCTGGCGGTATACTTAAGTTTCTCGTAAAACATAATACAATTTTCATTTTCATATTGCTGGTTGTTTTTTCAGCATTAATTTCGGATGTATTTTTTACATCAACAAATCTTTCAAATTTATTAAAACAAGTTTCGGGTATAGGTATTATTAGTATCGGTATGTTGCTTGTTATTTTAACCGGAGGAATCGATTTATCTGTGGGTTCTATGGTAGCTTTACTGGCGGTTACCTTTGCAATTCTAGTTAATATTGTGGTGCTACCATTGGCAATTGTACTAACTATTGTTATTGGTTTTGCCTTAGGGAGTATTGCCGGATATTTGGTCGCATTTCAAAAAATGGCACCCTTTGTCGCTACTTTGGCTTTAATGACGATTGCTAGAGGATTAGGGTTTATCTATTCTAAAGGATCTCCAATTACTTTCAAAACTCCAGGAGGAGAGTTTATGTCTAACTTTGCAAATAATTCTACATTAGGTATTCCAAATATTGCCATTGTATTCTTTTTAATTGTGATTTTAGCTATGGTTATGTTGCGTTACAACGTCTTTGGACGATTAATAATTGCTATTGGAAGTAATGAAGAAGCATCGCGTTTATCTGGTATAAAAGTTAATAAATACAAGTTTTTAGTCTATGCTATCTCTGGAGCTTTAGCAGCAACTGCTGCTGTAATTGTAGCATCAAGAACCAACTTAGGGTCGCCTAACATGGGGATGGCTTGGGAGTTAGATGCTATCGCTGCCGTTGTAATTGGTGGAGCAAGTTTAAATGGCGGAAAAGGTACCGCGATAAATACCTTAATGGGTGTGCTTATTTTAGGTTTAATAGGAAATATTCTAAACCTTTTAAATGTACCATCTTATCCGCAGCAAGTTGTAAAAGGAGCTATCATTATTTTTGCTGTGTTACTTCAACGTTTCGATAGCAAATAATATCATATAATACTTAGAAAAAATGACAAGTTATAAATTAAATAACCAGAACCTATCAAGGTTTGAGGGTGAGGTTTCTATTCCTAAATATAACAGGAATAATGTGAAAACTGGAATTGTACATGTTGGTATTGGTGGGTTTCATAGATCGCATGAGGCGTTTTATACCGATCAATTATTGCATGATGAATCGAATGCAGATTGGGGTATTTGTGGTGTAGCATTGCTAGATTTTGATGCTAAAATATATAATACTTTAAAGGAACAAGATGGCCTATACACTCTAGTTGTAAAAGAGCTAGATGGTACGCTTACTAAGCGTGTAATTGGTTCTATTGTTGAGGTACTGTATGCGCCAGAAGATCCTAAGAAAGTAATTGAAAAAATGGCTAGCCCAGATGTTAAAATTATTAGTCTAACAATTACAGAAGGTGGTTATAACTATAATGAGGCAACAGGTGAATTCAATTTTGAAAACCCTTTAGTGCAACACGATATAGCTAATGCTGAAGCTCCAAAAACTATTTTTGGTTACTTAACGCAGGCGTTGAAATTAAGAAAGGAACGTGGCTTAAAAGGTTGTACTATTCAGTCTTGTGATAATATACAAGGTAATGGACACATGACTAAAAAAATGCTTTTAAGTTATGTAGGCGTTGCCGAGCCAGCATTGGTTGCTTGGGTAGAAGAGCATGTATCTTTCCCGAATGCTATGGTAGATAGAATTACGCCAGCAACAAGTCCTTCGGATATTTCAAGCCTAAAAGAAACTTCTGGTATTGATGATGCATGGCCAGTAGTTTGCGAACCTTTTAAACAATGGGTTATAGAAGATTATTTTTCTGCAGGAAGACCAAGCTGGGAAAATGTAGGCGCTCAATTTGTGCCAAACGTGGAGCCTTACGAAAAAATGAAACTTCAGTTATTAAATGCTGGTCATTCTGTTTTAGGAATTCTAGGTGCTTTAATGGGGTATGATACTATAGATGAAGCTGCTAACAACCCAAGTGTAAATGCATTTTTAAGAGCTTATATGGGTAGAGAAGTTGCTCCAATTTTAAGTGACTTAAAAGGTGTGGATTTAGAAAGTTACGAAGTATCTTTACTACAACGTTTCGGTAATGTTTATATTAAGGATCAAATTGATCGAATTTGCTCGGAAACTTCGGCTAAATTCCCAATATTTATTTTACCAACTATAAATGCGCAGTTAAAATTAGATGGCCATATTGAGCATGCAGCTTTAGTAACTGCGGCATGGGCTATTTACAGTTTGGGTAGTGATGAAAACGGAAAGGCTATAAATGTTAAAGATGTTATGGCATCTGTTTTAAATGAAAAGGCAAAGGAATCTAAAAATTGTCCAACCACGTTTTTAGAAATCGAATCTGTTTTCGGAAAATTAAAAGATTCTAAACTTTTTGCGGAAGCTTATACTAGCGCTTATAAAGACATTGTAAAGCATGGTGTCGAAAAATGTGTTTTAGAAATGAATATTAATCGTGTAAATTTTATATAAAATGGCAAATATCACAAGTTTTGGAGAAGTCTTGTGGGATGTTTTTCCAACCATGAAAAAAATTGGAGGCGCTCCATTAAATGTTGCAGTTAGGTTGCAATCTTTTGGAAATAATGTGTCTATGATTAGTCGTATTGGTGAAGATGAAAATGGCGAGGAGATCGTTAAATTCATTAAGTCAAAAGGCGTAAATGTTGATGGTGTTCAAGTAGATTCAACTCACAAAACAGGAAAAGTAAAAGTAGTATTAGATGAAACAGGTTCTGCTTCTTACGATATTATGTTTCCTAGAGCTTGGGATAAAATCGAGCTTAACGATCAGGTAAAAGCGATTGTATCTAATGGTGATGCCTTTGTATTTGGTAGTTTAATAGCTAGAGGTGATGTTTCTCGAGAAACGCTTTATGCGCTTTTGAAATTAGCAAAATATAAAATATTTGATGTTAATTTAAGACAGCCATATTATACTGCTGAGGTACTAAAATACTTAATGAGTCAGGCTGATTTTGTAAAGTTTAACGACGATGAAATTTTAGAGATAGCAAGTGATTTGGGCTTAAAGTCTAATGTTTTAGAAGACGCTATTCAGTTTATGGCGAAAGAAACTCAGGCAAAAACTATTTGTGTTACTAAAGGAGGTAAAGGCGCTATTTTGTATTTTAATAATACCTTTTATTATAACGATGGTTATGAGGTAACAGTTGTAGATACGGTTGGTGCTGGCGACTCGTTTTTGGCTTCCATTGTTACACAATTATTAAATAAAACAGCACCGCAAGACGCTTTAAACTTTGCTTGTGCCGTTGGTGCCATTGTAGCAAGTAGCGAAGGTGCAAATCCCGAAATTAAAGAAACAGATATAAAGCGAATGATTAACAGCTAAGAATTTGTTTTTTGTTAATAGTGCTTGAGAAGCTTTATGAATTTGGTCATAAAGCTTTTCTCGTTTTATAGAGTTAAATTAAATTAGCATTGAAGTTTATAATGCTTTCTTTAATGTTGTGTGTTCTTAGGTAGCTTAAATATTTAAAATACTTTTCCGTGAAAACGGAATGGTTACTTAAGTCTTTAAAAATCGATTTTATTTCTAAAAACTTAATAGGGTTTTGTTGAGATAGTGCTGCCATTCTAATTAGTGTATTACTGATAGAATCGTTTATGTTGTAAGGGTTGCCTTGGTCGTCAATACCATCGTTATATTTACACCAAGCTGCAATTACAAAAGCAATGTGGTTAAAATCTTTTGTTTCTTCTGAAAGCTGAATATCTAGTGTTGACAAAATAAAAATTGGAATTTTAGCCGAACTTTCACTACAAATCCGAGACAGACTATCATTTATATTCGGGTTTTTAAACCGAGAAATTAAAGTTGTTTTATATTCTTCTATAGTTTTGTTTTTGGCATCAACCAAAGTTGGTGTTACTTCAAGGTCCATAAAAGTTTCAAGAAATAAAATAAAATCATCATCATTGGCAGCTTCTTGTACTGTTTTGTAACCGTGTAAAGTGCCTAAAACGCCTAAAATACTATGGCCAGCATTTAAAAGCTGCAATTTCATGTTTTGGTATGGTGCAATATTTTTTACAAATTGAACACCTACTTGTTCCCAATTTGGCTTTTGTTTATAGAAGTTGTCTTCAATAATCCATTCTGTAAAAGATTCGCAAACTACAGGCCACTGGTCTTCTATTAAATAGTCGTTTTTTAGCGCATCTAAATCTTTGTGGTGGGTAACTGGTGTTATTCTGTCAACCATTGTGTTTGGAAAGGTTGTATTGCTTTTTAGCCAAGGTAGTAAGTCGGGTTCATTCTTACTTACGTAATTTAAAAACGAAAGCTTCATGGTGTCTCCATTATCCTTAATGTTGTCGCAAGATAGAATGGTGCAACCAGATAATCCGCGAAGTTTTCTAAGTTTAAAAGCCTGTGTTAAGTATCCAAAAACAGTTTTCGGGTTAAACGGGTTTATAACTTCTTCTGCTACTGCAGGATGTTTTTGGTTAAATTCACCAGTAATTTCATTTAAGTGATAACCATCTTCTGCAATGGTTAAACTAATTATTTTAATATCAGGGTTTGCCAAGCGCTCAATAACCGCCATTGGGTTTTCTGGTCCAAAAAAATACTCTACAATAGAGCCAATTATTTTAGGTTTATGTACGCTAGTGGCATCTTTGGTTATTAGGGTGTAAAGCCCGTCTTGGTCTTTTAAAACATTATAAGTTTTTCTATCGGAATCCAATAAATCTATACCACAAATACCATAGCTTAATTCATGATGCTTTTCAATTAAATTGTGCATGTAATAGGCTTGGTGAGAGCGATGGAAATTACTCACGCCAATATGTGCAATACTTGTTTTAACTTGGTCGCGATCAAACAGAGGGGTAGAAGCGTTTTCTTTTATCGCTTCTATATTTTCCATGTTTAAATATAAAGAATTGGGCATTTTATTTTGGTATTGTGTGGGTGTTTAAATTCTTTTTAAATTTACATAAAAAAATATTGATTTGCATTGAAAATTTGCGGTTTCATTGTATATTAGAGAATATAAAAATATTTTATTGTTTTTTTTACAGATGAATTTTTAAGGTGAAAAATGGATTTTAGGAAGCGAGATAATGTATCGGTAGATTGTGTGATTTTTGGATTAAATGATTTGGGTTTAAACGTTTTATTGCGAAAGCGAACCTTGAATATGTTTGATGAAAATTACCCAGTTATTGACGATTGGATGATTACCGGTGGACGTGTTTTTATTAGTAAAACCTTAGAGGAGTCTGCCAATGTAATTTTTGAAGGTATTACGGGGTATAATGAATTTAACAGAACTCAATTTAGAACCTACGGAAATCCAACACGATTAAAATCTGATAAAGATTTACTTTGGGTGCGTAGCCATGGTGTAAAAACGCAATCTATGACTATTGCTTATTATTTTGCACAACCCATAGAAAGCATTATTGTTGATGAAGATCAGTTTAAGTGGTTTTCTATCGATGCGTTGCCAGAGCTAGGCTTCGATCATAGTAAAATTATTAAAGATGCGCACGAGGATTTAAAACAGAAAATTATGGTAGAGCCCATAATATTCGATTTAATGCCTAATAAATTTACTTTAAATGAATTGCAATTTGCTTTCGAGTCGGTTTTAGAAATAGAACTCGATAACCGAAACTTTAGAAAGAAAGTATTGAAGAAAATATATATTGTTCCATTAAATGAAACTAAAAAAGGAACGGCTAAAAAACCATCCAAATTGTATGTTTTTAGCCGTGATGTTTATGATAAAGTTTCGGAAAAAGACTTTATTGTTAATGTATAATCTTTAATGTTATTCCTTCTTTCCTTCGCGTTTACGCTTCTTGTATTCGTCAAATAATTTGCGGTTAAAATCATCTTCTGTAGCTTTTAGTAAAATTATCTTTTTTGGAGAAATTATTTTCTTTAAGTTAACAATAAGGTTAACGCGCTCTTGGTGCAATGTGTTTTCGGCCTGTACAAATTTCTCTAATAATTCTTCAGCTTTAGCATCAGTAAGTGTAGCTGCATTATCTTTTATTTCTTTACGAATACCACGCATATCTTCATATTTACATTTTCTAGATTTTTCGTCGTAGGCATTGTAAATAGGCCAGAATGCTTGCGCTTCTTTAGCTGTTAAGTCTAACTTTTCGGTAATAAAGGATACTTTTAACGCTTGTATGCGCTCGCGATCTTTATGTTGAGCAAATACACTTACGGTAAATAAGAGTACGAATAAGGTTGAAATGTATGTTTTCATGTTTTGTTATTTTATAATTAAATCTTCTACAGAAGTGTTTTCTAGAAAATAGCCTTCCATAGCTTCGTCTGCAAATTCTAAAGAGTCAAAATCATCTTCAGATATATCGTCTACTAATAATAGTGAGGCGATTTCATAAGAGCCTACGTTTTCATCTAAAATATAGTTCTCTACGGTTTCGGTGTCTAGACTGTCCCAGCTTGTTTCTTTTTCAAAAATTGAAAGATTGAATAATAATAGAACTGCGGCAGCAATACTTGAAAAATAAAGTAGATTCTTTTTGTTGAACAAAGGAATCACTTTTGTCGTTTCTTTTTCTGAAACTTTACTTAAAATACTGCTTTCTAGGGTATCGAAATAACCATCGGGAGCTTTGAAACCAGAATCACTCACGGTTTCATTTAGCTTAATTTCAGCCATTAAGCGATCTTCTAGATTATCGAAATAATCTTTGGGAGCTTTTAAGCCTGAATTAGTTACGTTATGTATTTTATTTGTTTTCATCTTATTATTAAGACTTGTGTTTTTCTAAAAGGTTTAATCTTCGGTTAAAAACGCTTCAATTTTTTTGACTGCCAAATGGTACGATGCTTTTAAAGCGCCTTCACTTGTTTCTAAAATTTCAGACATATCTTTATATTTAATGTCTTCAAAATATTTCATATTAAAAACCAATTGTTGCTTTTCCGGAAGCGTAGCAATGGCTTGCTGTAATTTTAATTGAATAGCATCGCCTTCAAAATAAACATCGGAAGCTAAATTATTAATAGCTGAATCTTGTACTTCCTGGTTACTTGTTTGCAAACGTTTAGCATTTTTGTTTATAAACGTAATAGACTCGTTAGTAGCTATACGGTACATCCAGGAAAAAAGTTTACTATCACCTTTAAAATTACCTATGTTTTTATAGATTTTAATAAAGGTGTTTTGCAATACATCATCAGTATCATCATGCGATTTTACAATATTTCGAATATGCCAATACAGTCGCTCTTTGTAAAGCGTTATTAGCTCTCTAAAGGCGGATTCTTTATGGGTATCCGATTTTAATTGCTCTATGAGCTGTATTTCGTCCGTCACTAATACTTCTTTATTTCTTAGACTTATAAATATACAAAAGGTTTAATACGTTATAATGTTTTTTTTAAAAATATAAAACGCTCTGTTTTTATAGATTTTGTTTGTTTTTACCGTTAAAAAGCATATATTTTAGATTAAAAGCATATTTATTTTGTTTTGTAAGATTAATTGTCTTAAATTTGCTTCAGAAACCTGCTTAAGTTGTTAGATGCCCCAAATCTAGCATTAACCTACAAAAAAGGATAGAAACCCCCAAGTCTCTATCCTTTTTATATTTTACAACATGTTTTTGAAGTTTATTCGAAACTTTGCATATCTACAAGTTTTTTATAAACGCCATTTTTATCAATAAGTTCCTGGTGTTTACCTTGCTCTACTATTTCGCCTTTGTTTAAAACAACAATTTGATCTGCATTTTGAATGGTTGAAAGTCTATGTGCAATAACTATAGATGTTCTGTTTTTCATCATGTTTTCTAGAGCAACTTGTACTAAGCGTTCGCTTTCGGTGTCTAAGGCAGAGGTCGCCTCATCTAACACCATAATTGGAGGGCTTTTAAGTACAGCGCGCGCAATACTTAAGCGTTGCTTTTGTCCGCCAGAAAGCTTGTTTCCTGCGTCGCCAATATTGGTTTCAATACCATTTGGTAAATCTTTTACAAATTCCCAGGCATTTGCAATTTTTAAGGCTTCAATAACCTCGTCGTCGGTAGCGTTTTGTTTACCTAGTTTTAGGTTGTTTTTTATGCTTTCGTTAAATAGAATAGCATCTTGTGTTACAATACCTAACTGCGCACGTAAAGCACTTGTTTTTAAATCACTAATGTTGATGCTGTCTATTAAGATCTCTCCTTTGTTTACATCGTAAAAACGAGTGATTAAGTTGGCAATTGTAGATTTACCACTACCAGATTGGCCTACTAAAGCAACGGTTTTTCCTTTAGGAATGGTTAATGAAAAATCTTTTAAAACATAATCATCTTGATATTTAAAGGAAATGTTTTTGAATTCAATTTCAGAATCGAAACTCGTTTTGTCGATAGCACCTTCTTTATCTTTTAAAGGGTTAGGTGTATCAATAATTTCCTGTATTCTTTCCGCAGCAGCGCTACCTTGTTTTATTTTGTATAAACCGCGACTAATCGCTTTTGCAGGTGTTAAAATGTTATAAGCAAGCCCCATGTAAACAAGAAAGGTACTGCCCGTTAATGAGGAATCGGCATTACCGCTTAATACTAAGTTTCCTCCATACCATAAAATTACGGCAATCATACAAATACCTAAAAACTCACTACTTGGCGATGCTAGGTTTTGACGATTTAGTAGCTTGTTTGAGAAGTTGTAAAATCTAGTTGTTGATTCTTGAAACTTTGTATTGAAGTTGTCTTCTGCACTAAAACCTTTAATGATACGTAATCCTGTTAATGTCTCTTCTAAAGTAGATAAGAAAACACCTTGCTCTTTTTGAACACGATCGGATTTTCGTTTTAAACTTTTTCCTATTCTTGAGATAATAAAGCCCATTATAGGGATGAAAACGAATACAAATAATGTTAAGTTTACACTAATGTATAGCATGGCTATTAGTGTGAAAATAATAGTTAGAGGCTCTCTTACGATTAATTCTAAAACCGATAGAAAAGAGTATTGTAAATCTAAAACATCACTAGTTACTCTTGATAGGATGTCACCTTTACGTTGTTCTGAAAAATAAGAAAGCGGCAACTCCATTGTTTTTTTGTAAACGCTATTTCTTAAATCTCGAATAACCCCATTTCTTAAAAACACTAAGAAGTAATTTGCTAAATAACCGGCAATATTTTTTAGGAAAAACATAACAATTATTAAGCCAACCACATAAACTAATGCTTTGGCATTATCGCCACCAGTTAGTTGATTCATTTCGAACGCTAAATAGTTTTCAGCATATTCTCCTAGCTTCATTATGCCTGTGTAAACAGGTTTTGATGTAGGAACCACCTTTTTTGCGTCGAAAATAACGTCTAGCATAGGCTTTAATGCTATAAAAGAAAGTGTACCAAATAACGCATAAAACACATTAGCGATAATGTGTCCTATGGCGAAATTTTTATATGGTTTGGCATACCGAAGTATGTTATAAAAATGATTCATCTAAATTGATGCTTGTTTTATTTAAATTGTTCTGATCCTTAAATAAGGTTCATGCTTTTTAAGATGTCTTCAGCTTTAGCGTCTAATGAAGCTTCGGTTGTTTTAAAATCTTCAACAGCTTTTAGCTCTGTGTTTACACTTACGTAGAACTTAATTTTTGGTTCGGTTCCACTTGGTCTTAATGCTACTTGGCTTCCATCTTCAGTATAGTAAATTAGTACATTAGATTTTGGAACGTCTATTGTAGATTCTTCACCAGTAATCATGTTTTTTGAAATTGATAAATCGTAATCTTCAAATTTTACAACTTTAGAACCATTAACAACTTTAAGTGTGTTGTTACGAGCATCCGTCATCATTTGTTTGATTTCTTCAGCACCTTCAATACCTTTCTTGGTTAACGAAATTAATTTCTCTTTGTAAAAACCATGTTCTGTATATAATTGAAGTAATTCATTAAAGAAAGAACTTCCGTTAGATTTTGTGATAGCTGCAATTTCGCATGCTAATAGGGTAGAGGTTACGGCATCTTTATCGCGAACAAAATCGCCAACCATAAAACCAAAACTCTCTTCACCACCACCAATAAAATCTAATTTTGGAAAATCGTGAATTAATTTAGCTATCCATTTAAAACCAGTTAAAACAATTTTACTTTCTACACCGTAAGATGTAGCTAGTTTTGTTAGCATAGGTGTAGATACAATTGTAGATGCAATAAATTCTTTACCTTTAATTCTGTCTTCTTCTTTCCATTGTTTTAGTAAGAAATCCGTCATCATTAACATGGTCTGGTTTCCGTTTAGTAATTGTAATTCACCATCAGCATTTCTAACGGCTACGCCTAAACGATCACAATCTGGATCGGTACCAATAACGATATCTGCATTTACTTTATCGGCTAATTCTAAAGCCATTTTTAAAGCAGCAGGTTCTTCTGGGTTTGGAGATTTTACTGTTGGAAAATCACCATCTGGCACTTCTTGTTCTTTTACAATATGTACATTTTTGTATCCAGCACGTTTTAATGTTTCTGGAACTGCGGTAATTGATGTACCGTGTAATGATGTAAATACAATAGTTAAATCGTCTTTAGCGGCTTGAGTTGCGCCAACCGAACCGTTTTGAACTGATGCGTTGATAAAAACATCGTCAACATCTTTACCTATATATTGAATTAAATCGTTGTTTGCCTCAAACTTAATATCAGCATAATCTAAATCGTTAATTAAGCCAATAACACCACCATCATGCGGAGGTACTAATTGCCCACCATCTTGCCAGTATACTTTGTAACCATTATATTCTGGTGGATTGTGAGATGCTGTTAATACAATACCACAGTGACAGTTTAAATGTTTTACTGCGAAAGATAATTCTGGTGTAGCACGTAAATCTTCAAATAAATAAACTTGAATACCATTTGCAGAAAATACATCGGCAACTAATTTTGCTAAAGATTTACTGTTGTGTCTACAATCGTAAGCAATTACAGCTTTAGGTGTTTCATCTGGAAAAGATTTATGCAAATAATCACTTAAACCTTGTGTGCTTTTACCTAAAGTATATTTGTTAATACGGTTTGTACCAACCCCCATAATACCACGCATACCACCTGTACCAAATTCTAAATCTTTATAAAAGCTTTCTTGTATATCTTTTGGATTGTTTGCAATACTATCTTTAATAGTTTTTTGCGTTTCCTCATCAAAAGCTGGTGTTAACCAGGCGTTTATTCTGTCTAAAATTTTTGGTTCAATGTGTATCATATATGTATAATTAGTTGTGTAACAAATGAGAACAAAAGTAAACAATTGTTGAAGAATAATTTTTAAAAACAGGCAATTTTGATGCTCTTAAAAGTGTTTTTAACTATTTCTTAATGATTTTAGTTTAAATTTAATTCATCTTTAATTAAATACCGTTTTTTATCTGGTCTGTTTCTCAAGATAATTTCTCCTAAAAACCCAGCTACAAAAAACTGTGTACCAATAATCATGGTAGAAAGTGCGATATAAAATTGAGGGCGTTGCGTAATTAACCTACCTGCGCGATCTAGAAATAATTTATCAATACCAAGATAAATTGCAAATGCAAAACCAATGGCAAACATTATAAAGCCTAATGCTCCAAAGAGATGCATAGGGCGTTTTCCGAAACGAGATAGAAACCAAATGGTAATTAAATCTAGAAAACCATGAATAAAACGATCCATGCCAAATTTAGTTTCACCATATTTTCTGGCTTGGTGCTGTACTACTTTTTCACCAATATTAGAGAAGCCTGCGTTTTTTGAAAGCACCGGAATATAACGGTGCATTTCGCCATTAACATCAATGTTTTTTACAACTTCTTTTTTATAAGCTTTTAAGCCACAATTAAAATCGTTCAGTTTTACTCCCGATGTTTTTCTGGCAGCCCAATTAAATAGTTTTGATGGAATGTTTTTAGCTATTACAGAGTCATAACGTTTCTTTTTCCAGCCCGAAACCAAATCGAAACCATCCTTTGTAATCATATTATAAAGATCCGGAATTTCGTCTGGATTATCTTGTAAATCGGCATCCATGGTGATAATTACATCGCCTTCCGCTTTTTCAAAACCGGCATGTAAAGCCTGAGATTTTCCAAAATTCCGTAAAAACCGAATGCCTTTTACGCTATTATTTTGCGTTGAAAGTAAGGTGATGATATTCCATGACTCATCTTTACTTCCGTCATCAATAAAAATAATTTCGTACGAAAATTGATGCTTTTGCATAACGCCAGCAATCCAATCGTGCAATTCGGTTAAAGAGTCTTGTTCGTTAAGTAGTGGTATAACTACTGATATATCCATGTAATTTTTTTCAGATAATAAAGTTCAAAAATACTGAAATTATTCTGCGTCAGGGTTCTTTTTTTTCATTGCTGCCGCAACTATTAAACCAATAATACTAAACATAACTAAGTAACCGGCCAAACCTTTAGCGATGTTGGCTAAAGAATAATTGTTTTGAGCTTCCATGTTTTCAACGGTTTGGTCGATAATATCAGTTGGTGAATTAAAGCCCTCCATCATTTGTACTGTTTTTTCAATAGTAATCTCTTTTAAAGCGGTTGCAGCTTCTGGATCGATAAAATTGAATAATATATAAGATACTAAAGTACTAATTAGTAACCCTAGGGCAACAGTAATAAAATAGGCTGTAAAAGCTTCTTTAAAAGTAGCATAACTGTTTTGAGCTTGTTTAACCTTGGCTACAGAAACAATTCCGAAAACAATAATAGCAATTAAAATGAAGGCACCTAGCCAAGTATTAGCAAGTAATTCAATATTTACGGCGTAAGGAATTATAGTGATTAGCGCTAGAAAAGCTCCTAAATACAATCCGAAATTAGTAGCAATAGATTTTAAAGTTTTTTCCATGATATTTTGATTAAATTATTTTAGTTGAATTGTTAGTGTTCAAAGATACTAAAACGTTACATTTGTACCAGTAAAAAATAAAATGCAAAAAAGATTGTGAATTTATAAAATTTACTTAAATTTGCACTTCCAAAATTGAAAAGAATAAAAAGCATTTAGCGATGAGAAAAGGTATACACCCAGAAAATTATAGATTAGTAGCGTTTAAAGATATGTCTAACGAAGATGTGTTTTTAACAAAATCTACAGCAAATACAAACGAAACTATTGAGGTTGACGGTGTTGAATATCCATTAATAAAAATGGAAATTTCTAGAACGTCTCATCCTTTTTACACTGGTAAATCTAAATTAGTAGATACAGCTGGTCGTATTGACAAGTTCAAAAACAAATACGCTAAGTTTAAAAAATAAATTTAGCCTACATTTAATATATAAAGCCTTCATATTTAATATGGAAGGCTTTTTTGTTTTCTATATTTAAATTACATTTGAATTCATAATTAAAGTTTGTGTTGGCAAGCTTTTAATTTTATACTTAAAATGAATTATATACTTTTTGACGGTCCTTCAAGAAATAATCTATTGCCTTTTACTTATACAAGGCCTGTTGCAGATATTAGAGTAGGCATATTAACTATTCGTGAAAAGTGGGAAAGCTATTTAAGTTGCACAACAACTACGGTAACTGAAGATTATTTAGCAGATAAATATCCGATGGTGGAGATGGAAGTTAATGTTATGATTAATGCGTCGTACTTGCCAAATGAGGGATTGGTTGCTAAAATTAAAACATTAGAAGAAAATCAAGCTATTTTTCAAGGAGACGATGTTATTGCTTTTTTTGCAGTAGAAGGACAAGAAGATATTGATTTTGATGACTACAAAGCCATTGAGTTTGATGGCGATGTATTAAAAATTGAAAATACTTGGGATATTTTTTCTAAAAACGGCGATGCAATCAAGGCCGATTTTGAATTAATTACAGAAGATAGAAAGTCTGAAACTATCTCGGAAACCAATAACCTTATAGCTCCAGAAAACATTTTTATAGAAGAAGGGGCGAAATTGGAATATGTTTCGTTGAACGCTACAAACGGACCTATATACATTGCTAAAGATGCGGAGATAATGGAAGGTGCGCTTATTCGTGGGCCTTTTGCTTTATGCGAATCTTCTACTATTAAAATGGGAGCCAAAATTTATGGTCCAACAACAGTAGGGCCTTTTAGTAAAGTTGGTGGCGAGGTTAATAATTCGGTTATTTTTGGGTATTCTAATAAAGGACATGAAGGCTTTTTAGGGAACTCTGTATTAGGTGAGTGGTGTAATTTAGGTGCTGACACTAACAATTCTAACCTTAAAAATAATTATGCCGAAGTGCGCTTATGGGATTACCAAACAGAAGGTTTTGCTAAAACAGGTTTACAGTTTTGTGGTTTAATGATGGGTGACCATAGTAAATGTGGAATAAACACCATGTTTAATACCGGGACTGTAGTTGGCGTTAGTGCAAATATTTTTGGAACGGGGTTTCCTCGTAATTTTGTACCAAGTTTTTCATGGGGCGGAAGCAGTGGTTTTACCACTTACTTAACAAAGAAAGCTTTTGAGGTAACTAAAATTGTTATGAGTAGGCGCGGTATTGAATTTACCGAGCAAGAAGAGGCTATTTTAACTCATGTTTTTGAGGAAACAAAAAAGTTTAGAAGAGAATAGATTTATGTTTTAAAATAAACAGACGAAGTTTTTTTGTAAACTTTTGAATTACACAGGTATTTGTATATTTGTTTAAATATCAGTTTTTTATGATGAAATTTGTAGTCTGTGTTTTTTTGTTTTGTAACGGAATAGTTTTAGCTCAAAATGAAAATTATGTTGTTGAGAATTTAAGTTTGAACAATGAAAATCCTCATTTTGGATTAATGCGAGTTGCCGATGCGGTTATAGTAACATCTTTTCAACTTGATAAAAAAGGAAGAGTAAAGCGCGTTCAAGGCCAGCCAAAACTAACAATATTTCAAGGTGAGATTAAGAATTCTGAGACTATTGAAAACTTATCAACTGTTCAAATCGATCCCAAAGCTGGTGTACCGCAAATTACTAGCGCAACATTATCTCGAGACGGAAGTCTTATTTATATCACTACAGTTTATACCAATAAAAATAAACCAAACGTTAGGTTTAAGGAAACTAATTTTCATTTAGAAGTTGGGGAGTTTAAAGCCGGTGTTGGTTTTACTAATTTTAAAGTTTTGCCATTTTGTAAACCTCGGTTTTCTTATGCGCACCCCGCGTTAAGTCCCGATGGTAAAACTTTGTTTTTTACCGCAAATATTAAAGGAGGTAAGGCTACTACAAAAGGAGGTTCAGATATTTTTAAGGTGGATATTTTAGATGGCAACACATTTAGTGAACCAGAAAATTTAGGTTCCAAGGTGAATTCTTATGGAAAAGAAATGTTCCCATTTATAGCTAGTGATAATACATTGTATTTTTCATCCAACAGACCTAATGGCTTTGGAGGTTACGATTTGTATAAATGTAAAATTAATGAAGATAGTACTTATGAAAAAGCAGAAAAACTTGAAAAACCATTAAATAGTGTTAAGGACGATTTGTCTTTAATAATGAATGCAAATAATACTTCTGGTTTTTTATCGTCGAAACGCTTAGGCGGAAAAGGAGACGATGATATCTATGTTTTTAAAATGAAATAAGTAGGGAATTGCCTATCTTGAAAAAAAATAAGACAACTAATATATTATATGAATATTTTTTTTAAAAATATTTACTTGTTTTCTGTAGTGTTTTTGGTTGCAGTGGTGCTGGATAATTTAATTAAACAAAATCTCGATACATCCTTTAATCGACATATATCTAAGAGTTTAGTAACAGGCTTGTTGTTAGTTTACTATTTGGTAAACAAGAATGATAAGGTACCAAAATTAAAATCTAACGCCGTAATTATTGGGTTAGTTCTTTTTACTATTGGTGGGTGTTTTGGTACACTTATGAATAATAATCAAATATTTTTTTTACTCTCTTTTGTTTTTTTTGTTGCTGGCAAGTTTTTCTATGCCTTGAGGTTAGCGAAAAATCATGATTTTAGCTTTAAGAGAATATTCTTTTTCTTGTTGTTTTTTAGTTTGTATATGTTCGTGCTTGTTAATGAGGTTTACGAAAAGTTAGGTGATCAACTTATAATAATCGTTATTTATTTTTTTATTTCTATAGTTTTATTAGCATTCGCTTTTGTTCGAAAGGAATTTGTTTGCTACAAGAGTTATGTTTTGGTGTTTTTAGGCTTGTTATTTTTTGTGATATCAGAAAGTATGTTGGTTGTAAAACTCTACGGAAATAGTTTTGCCTTTGATGGTCCAACGCTTCTTGTTTTATATGAGTTGGGACAATATCTTTTTATTCTTGGTGTTTTAGAAGAAGTTTTAATTAAACCAGTTGAAATAGACTAAATATTTTCTTTTAATTTTTTCACCTGTTTTAATTCTAGTAAGTTGATAGGGTTTATGCCTAAATGCTGAACGTTTTTCCTTGTAAATCGAACCACTTCATCATAAAATAAAGGAATAATTGGAGCTTCTTGCATAACTAATGAATCCATTTTAGAATAAAGTTGTTCTCTGTTTTCCGGATTAGTTTCAGTAAAAGCTTGTTCGTACCAAGAGTTGAATTGTGGATTTTGAAAGTGCGTGTAATTTGGTCCGTTTGGTGAAAAGTTTTTACTATAAAATAAAGATAAATAATTTTCAGCGTCAGGATAATCGGCAACCCAACTCGCTCTAAATAAATCTAATTTATTGTTCGCTTTAGCATCTTTTAAAGTGGCGGCAGGTATAACATCAATGTTGACTATAAGTCCCGTTTTTTGTAGTTCACGTTGTATGTATTCGCAAAAACTTAAATAGTTTCCAATGGTTGTAATTGTAATTTCGGGGTTTTGTTTACCGGTCTCGTTTTTATATTGTTCAACTAATTGTTTAGCTTTTTCTGGCTTATAGTTAAAACCTGTAGTCGCATTGTAACCAGGTAAACCTTTAGGTATAAAGCCGCCATTTGCGGGAATTCCAACACCGTTACGCAGGTAAATCATCATTTTTTTTCTATCGAAGCCGTAATTAATGGCTTGTCTTAATAGTTTTGATTGTGTTTCCGAGGTTTCAGAATCTAAGTTAAACCCTAAGTATTCGGTATTTAAATATGGACCACGAATTAAGCGCGATGTTTTTTCGTAGGATGCTCTTAATTTACCATCAGCCGTTAAAATTTCATCTTTATATGAGGCATCTAAACCAGAAACGAAATCAATGTTTCCTTGCGCAAATTGCATAAATTCACTTTGCTTGTCTGGTAAAAAGGTGATGGCAACAGCTTCTAGGTAAGGTAGCTGCTTTCCGTCAAGGTCTTTTTCAAAATAATTTTCATTTTTTCTAAAAACTAGCTTTACATTTTCCTCCCAGCGTTTAAATTTAAAGGGCCCTGTTCCAATAGGGTGTGCTCTAAAATCTGAATTATAGAAATCTACAATTTCCTTAGGCACAACCGAGCAGTATTTCATGGTTAGTAACCCTAAAAACGCGGGAAATGGTTGTTTTAATTTAATTTGAAACGTAGTATCGTTAATCACATTAAATTGGTCTACTTTATTTAAAATCCAACTTCCGGGAGATGCAATTTGTTTATCTAATAATCTGTTTAAGCTATAAGCGACATCTGTAGCAACAACGGTTCTGGTGGAGTCTTTGCCAAATAGTTCGTGTTTGTGGAAATAGACATCATTTCTAAGGCTGAAGTTATATGTTTTTGCATCTTCAGAGATTGTCCAGTTTTTTGCAATACATGGTATTACTTTTAAGTTGTTATCCATTTGTACCAGACCATTAAATAGTTGGTTGGTTGCCCAAATATCGGCAATGTCTTTAGAGAAAGCAGGATCTAGAGATCCTATATTTTTATGCTCATTATAGCGAAAAACAAGATGGTCTTTGGCTGTATTTGTATCGCTTTCACATGAAAAAATGAATAAAACAACGCAACTAATTGAGAGATAGTTTATTATTTGACTAGTAACATGTTTTATCATATAACTTATTAATTGTAAATTTGCAGACTTTTTAAATGTAAAGATAATTTTAAAAAGATCTTGAAACAAGCAGAGGATAACAAAATATAATGAATAAAAAAGTCGCATTTTATACTTTAGGTTGCAAACTGAATTTTTCCGAAACATCAACTATAGCTAGAAACTTTGACGATGAGGGATTTAGTCGCGTAGATTTTTCTGAAAAGGCAGATATTTACGTTATTAACACCTGTTCGGTAACCGAAAATGCAGACAAACGTTTTAAAACTATTGTTAAGCAAGCTCAAAAATCTAATCCAAATGCTTTTGTAGCTGCAGTGGGGTGTTATGCACAATTAAAACCTCAGGAACTAGCCGATGTAAACGGAGTAGACTTGGTGCTTGGTGCTACAGAGAAATTTAAAATAACAGATTATTTAAACGATTTATCTAAAAACGATTTTGGTGAAGTGCATTCTTGCGAAATTGAAGATGCCGATTTTTATGTTGGTTCTTATTCAATTGGAGATAGAACACGTGCTTTTCTAAAAGTTCAAGATGGTTGCGATTATAAATGTACATATTGCACCATTCCTTTAGCACGTGGTATTTCTAGAAGTGACACTATGGAAGGCGTATTGAAAAACGCACGAGATATTTCAAAACAAAATATAAAAGAAATTGTTTTAACCGGTGTTAATATTGGTGATTATGGCAAAGGTGAATTCGGAAACAAAAAACATGAGCATACGTTTCTAGATTTAGTAACAGAGTTGGACAAAGTAGAAGGTATTGAGCGTTTACGAATTTCGTCTATTGAACCTAATTTACTAAAGAATGATACCATTGATTTGGTTTCGAAATCTAGAGCTTTTGTACCACACTTTCATATTCCTCTACAATCTGGAAGTAATGAAATTCTTAAAAAAATGAAACGCCGTTACATGCGTGAACTTTATGTAGATCGTGTTTCTAAAATAAAAGAAGTTATGCCTCATGCCTGTATTGGTGTGGATGTTATTGTTGGGTTTCCGGGTGAAACTGATGAGCATTTTCTAGAAACTTATAATTTTTTAACCGAGTTAGATATTTCATATTTACACGTGTTTACGTATTCGGAACGAGATAATACCGAAGCTGCAGAAATGGATGGTATTGTTCCAGGTAATGTACGTAGTAAGCGAAGTAAGATGTTGCGGGGCTTATCGGTTAAAAAACGCCGTGCATTTTATGAAAGTCAATTAGAATCAGCAAGAACTGTTTTGTTTGAAAGTGAAAATAAAAGCGGTTACATTCATGGTTTTACAGAAAATTATGTAAAAGTAAAAACGCCATGGAACCCAGAATTGGTAAATACTTTACATGCGGTAAATCTTACGAAAATTGATGATGATGGCTTAGTGCGTTTCGATTTTGTTAAGCAAGATAGCGTTGCTTAATAACTGCTTTTTCATCTTGCATTGGTTTATTTGAGTTTAAACGATTTTATTTTGCTAAATGTTGTTTGCTGATGTAAGTTTACATCAAGTGTTTTCGGTATAAAGTATCGAGATTTATTAATTATGAAAAGAAACTTAAAATTATTAACTTCTCTCTTAGTTGTTTTTCTGTTCATGTCTTGTTCTAGTGACAATGATGATAACGATAAAGATTCTATTTTATTAGGAGTTTGGCAAACCAGTGAGGTTACCACAGAAGCTACAACAACATTTACATTAGTTTTTGGAGACAATAATACCGGATTAAGTATTTATGCTATCGAAACGAATACAGGTGAAGAGACTTCAAGTTTAGAGCCTTTTAATTGGGAGCTAAATGGTAAAGTGGTTACGCTTTTAGATACAGATGTCTCTGGAAATAGTTATGAAATAAATGATGACGGACAACT
Organism: Algibacter lectus; assembly: GCF_900112395.1. Lineage (GTDB taxonomy): Bacteria > Bacteroidota > Bacteroidia > Flavobacteriales > Flavobacteriaceae > Algibacter > Algibacter lectus. The sequence goes on along the minus strand of NZ_FOLN01000005.1, from coordinate 234,989 downwards.
TGAGTTAACTGGTTCTGCAGGTGTGGTTGTTCTTGATAAAATATCTAATGATTATTCAGATTATTATTGATAGTCAACGTTGAATATAAAACATAAAAAAATCCGAAGCTTTGCTTCGGATTTTTTGTTTTAGGTTATTTCTAAAATTAGATTCTTACGCCTACTGGTAGCATGCGCTTGTACTTTCTGTTGCTTCTAACAAATTTTGCTATTTCTGGGCAAGTAGGCATCACGCTTAAGTTACGTTCAGCTATTTGATCAAATACAGCAGATAAAAAATCTTTACTAAAGTTTTCGTCCGTTATGCTTTCTGGAATAAAAAGTTTTGTTAAAAAAATCTTTCGTTCTTGTAGAGAATATTCGATTATGGCCATTTGGTCATCGATTTTAATTTCAAATTGACGTAAAAAATCGTTGTCAATCAATTCAGCAGCTTCAACCATATCATAAAATTTTTAAAATTATTTGCAAACTTGAAATAGTGAGAACTATTTTTGTATAAGTTTGTCGTGCAAAAGTACGAAAAAAAAACATTATATTATAGTTAAATAGAAGTTAATCCCTTATGCATCAAGAGCTAATACATGTTTACCTCATGCCAGGAATGGCTGCTAGTCCGTTAATTTTTGAAAACATAAAATTACCAGAAGAAACCTTTCAAATTCATCTGTTAGAATGGATGATACCTATTGAAAATGAGTCGCTTAGTGATTATGCTTTGCGAATGACTCAGGGTGTAAAACACGATAATATTGTTTTATTAGGTGTCTCTTTTGGAGGTGTTTTAGTACAAGAAATGGCTAAGCATATAAAAACGAGGAAATTAATTATTGCATCGAGTGTTAAATCTATGGACGAATTGCCAAAACGTATGTTGTTGGCTAAAACAACAAAGGCTTATAAGTTAGTGCCAACACAATTGGCTTCAAATATTGATGTATTCGAAAAATATGCAGTAGGTAATGTGGTTAAGAAACGTATAGAACTTTATCAAAAATACCTTTCGGTTAATGATAGTCGTTATTTATCTTGGGCTATAGAGCAAATGGTTTGCTGGGAGCAAAAAGAGGCTCCAAAAGATATAGTACATATCCATGGTGATGCCGATGGGGTTTTTCCTATTAAAAATATAAAAAACTGTATGGTTGTTAAAAACGGAACACATATTGCGATTATAAATAAGTATAAATGGTTTAACGAAAATTTACCAAAAATTATATTAGAAAATTAAATAAAAAACTTACATTTAAAATAAAAAGAAGTAAAAATGAAAATAGTACAGAAAACCTTAGCTTTAGTAGGCTTATTAAGCTTATGCGCCTTGTTTATTAATGCTTTTCAAGAAGCTCCTACCGATGAGAATTTTGAAACTAAATTAATAAACGATTATAATGTTTATGCATTGCAAGTTCCAGAAAAATTAGATTTCGCAGGAGAGCCAATGCCACTTGATAATCCAGATATTTTAGAACGTATGGATAGAGAGTTGTTAGTAAACACGTATTGGCAATCTAATGGTTTATTAATGTTTAAGCGCTCTAAAAAGTATTTCCCAATTATAGAGCCTATTTTGGCTAAACATGGTGTGCCAGACGATTTTAAATATTTAGCTGTTATAGAAAGTGGTTTAACCAATGCGGTATCTCCAGCAGGAGCAAGAGGGTTTTGGCAAATTATGCCTGCAACAGGTAGAGAAAATGGTTTAGAAGTAAACAATAATGTTGATGAGCGTTACAATTTAGAAATGGCTACAGAAGTAGCCTGTAGATATTTGTTAAGAGCGAAAGAGCAATTAGGATCTTGGACGTTAGCAGCTGCCGCGTATAATGCTGGAAATGCAGGTGTTTCTAGGCGTTTAAAAGAACAAAATGTAAGTGAGTATTACGATTTGCTTTTAGGTGAAGAAACAGGGCGTTATATGTTTAGAATTGTAGCTTTAAAAGAAATTTTATCTAACCCAGATACATATGGTTTCAATTTTAGAGATAAAGATTTATACACGCCTGTACCAACTTACAAAGTAGAAGTAGATACAGCAGTAACAGATTTTACTAAGTTTGCCGAAAATTATGGTATAAACTACAAAATATTAAAGTTACATAACCCTTGGTTACGTGAGCCACACTTAAACAATAGATCTAGAAAACAATATTATATCGATATTCCTGAAGAAGGATATTACAACTAGTCGGTAGTAGATATCAATAAAAAAGCCAATACTTTTAAAAGTATTGGCTTTTTTATTATGGAGTATTTAAATAATGTTATCCTCTACGTTTTTGAGATCTTACAGAACCTCCAGCACCATAATGTTGTGTTGGTCCAACGGCACGTTTCATGTTATCCTTCATCATTTTTATCTGGTCGGTTAACATCCCTTGTTTATCAAGTTTTGTTGCTTCAGTAAGTAATTTTTGAGCTTCTATTTTTCTTCGTTTAGAAAAAGCAATACCAGCTAAGTTTAATTTAGCCATCGCTAAATCGTGATCCATAGATAAACCAAGAGAAATTGCTTTTTTAAAGTATTTCTCAGCATCATTCATGTTAGATTGCGATACCATAATACCATGCAAATAGTTATAGTAACCTTGTTGTTTTTTTACTAAAGCAGTTTCTGGGTTTTTAATTTTATTTAACCATTTTGTAGCACCTTCAAAATCTTGTTTTCTTAATTTTAAAAAAGCTAATAAAATAAATTCATTCTTAAAGTATAAGAAAATGAAAATTAGCGATAGTAAAATAAGCATAATGCCATTACCTATATAACCTTCTGTAAATTGATAAACTGCAAAAGCAATAATACCTGCAGCGATAATAAGTTTTATAATTTTATTGTACATGGTTGAGTTTTGGTATGAAATTAGAAGAAAATATCCTTCTATTTAACTATTAGTTGTGCAAAGAAACTAAATTTTTATGAAAAACAAATGAAACCTTTATCATAAAAAAGACTAACGAAGTCAAATATATTGCGGTGTTATCTATGTTTTTGTTCAGAATAAAAATAATATAACTTTTTTTCTAATAACATTTGTCAAAGTGAAAAGTCTTCGTATATTTGCCGTCAGTTTTGGGGAACACTCAGAGCCATAGATTTAAAAAAATACAATTCAGTTTTAAAGATACAAGATAATGAGTAAAAGAACTTTTCAGCCTTCTAAGAGAAAAAGAAGAAACAAACACGGTTTTAGAGAAAGAATGGCTTCTGCCAATGGTAGAAAGGTATTAGCACGTAGAAGAGCTAAAGGAAGAAAAAAATTATCTGTTTCTACTGAAACTAGACATAAGAAATAAATGATTAACAATTGTTGATAAATTAAAGGTGTTACTTAAGTGTAATGCCTTTTTTTATGTCAACTGATTACTATTTTTGCAATTCATTAAGCTACAATAAAATAACGAGTAAAAATGCCAAAAAATTCAAAACTAAAATCGATATTAATTATTGGCTCAGGACCAATTGTAATTGGACAAGCCTGCGAATTTGATTATTCAGGAACTCAAGCGTTACGATCGCTAAGAGAAGAAGGGATAGAAACAATTCTAATCAATTCCAACCCAGCAACTATCATGACCGATCCATCTATGGCCGATCATGTTTACTTACTTCCGTTGACTACGAAATCTTTAATTCAGATTTTAAAAGATCATCCTCAAATTGATGCGGTTTTACCAACAATGGGTGGGCAAACGGCTTTAAATTTATGTATTCAAGCTGATGAAAAAGGAATTTGGAAAGATTTTGGTGTAGAAATTATTGGTGTTAATATTGATGCCATTAATATTACCGAAGATAGAGAGAAGTTTAGACACTTAATGTTGGATATTGGTATTCCAATGGCACCACAAGCAACAGCAACTTCATTCTTAAAAGGTAAAGAAATTGCTCAAGAATTTGGTTTCCCTTTAATTATTAGAGCATCCTTTACTTTAGGTGGAGCAGGTGCTTCTTTTGTATATAAAGAAGAAGATTTTGATGAGTTGTTAACACGCGGATTAGAGATTTCTCCAATTCACGAGGTTATGATTGATAAAGCCTTAATAGGTTGGAAAGAGTATGAGTTAGAGTTGCTTAGAGATTCTAATGATAACGTTGTTATTATTTGTTCTATCGAAAATATGGATCCAATTGGTATTCATACAGGAGATTCTATAACGGTTGCTCCAGCAATGACATTAAGCGACAAAACCTTCCAAAAAATGCGTGATATGGCTATCCATATGATGCGTAATATTGGTGATTTTGCAGGTGGATGTAACGTACAGTTTGCTATTTCTCCAGACGAGAATGAAGATATTATCGCTATTGAAATTAACCCACGTGTATCTCGTTCTTCAGCATTAGCGAGTAAAGCAACAGGTTATCCAATTGCTAAAATTGCAGCAAAATTGGCTTTAGGATATCATTTAGATGAATTAAAAAATCAAATTACTAAATCTACATCGGCACTTTTCGAGCCAACATTAGATTATGTAATTGTAAAAATACCACGTTGGAACTTTGATAAATTTGAAGGTTCAGATAGAACTTTAGGACTTCAAATGAAATCTGTAGGTGAGGTTATGGGTATCGGGCGTTCTTTTCAAGAAGCTTTACACAAAGCAACACAATCTCTAGAAATTAAGAGAAATGGTTTAGGTGCCGATGGTAAAGAAAACAAAAACTACGAACAAATAATTGAAAAATTAACTTATGCTTCGTGGGATCGTGTTTTTATTATTTATGATGCTATCGAAATGGGAATTCCGCTAAGCAGAATTCACGAAATCACCAAAATTGATATGTGGTTCTTAAAGCAATATGAGGAACTTCATATGATTAAGAACGAAATTTCTACCTTCAAAATAGATACCATTCAAAAGGATTTATTATTAGAGGCTAAACAAAAAGGATATGGTGATCGCCAAATAGCGCACATGTTGGGCTGTTTAGAAAGTCAAGTATATAATAAACGTGAAGAACTTGGTATAAACCGTGTGTACAAATTAGTAGATACATGTGCGGCTGAGTTTGAAGCAAAAACTCCTTATTACTATTCAACTTTTGAAAGTGATATGGAAACTGCAGACGGTAATCGTTATGCAGATAACGAAAGTGTTGTTACAGATAAGAAAAAAGTAATTGTTTTAGGATCTGGACCAAACAGAATTGGTCAAGGTATCGAGTTTGATTACTGTTGTGTGCATGGTGTTTTAGCCGCAGCTGAGTGTGGTTACGAAACCATCATGATTAACTGTAACCCAGAAACGGTTTCTACCGATTTTGATACAGCTGATAAATTATACTTCGAGCCTGTATTCTGGGAACATATTTACGACATTATTAAACATGAAAAACCAGAAGGTGTAATTGTTCAGTTAGGTGGTCAAACTGCATTAAAATTAGCGGAGAAATTAACTAAATACGGTGTTAAGATATTAGGAACAAGTTTTGAAGCTTTAGATTTAGCTGAAGATCGCGGACTGTTCTCAAACATGCTTAAAGAAAATAATATTCCTTATCCAGAATTTGATATCGCAACAACAGCTGATGAAGCGGCTGCGATTGCAGATGTATTAGACTTTCCAATATTAGTACGTCCATCGTACGTTCTTGGTGGTCAGGGTATGAAAATTGTAATTAATAAGGAAGAGTTAGAAAAGCACGTTGTAGATTTATTAAGCAGAATGCCAGGTAACCAATTACTTCTAGATCATTATTTAGATGGTGCTATCGAGGCTGAAGCTGATGCTATTTGCGATGGAGAAGATGTGTACATCATCGGAATCATGGAGCATATTGAACCTTGCGGAATTCACTCTGGAGATAGTAACTCATTACTACCACCTTTTAACTTAGGTGATTTAGTGATGGAACAAATAAAGGATCACACTAAAAAAATTGCTTTAGCACTTAATACAGTTGGGTTAATCAATATCCAATTTGCTATTAAAGATGATACGGTTTATATTATTGAGGCCAACCCGAGAGCTTCTAGAACAGTACCATTTATTGCAAAAGCATACGGAGAGCCTTATGTAAATTATGCAACTAAAGTAATGCTAGGCGAAAAGAAAGTCAAAGACTTTAATTTCAACCCTAAATTAGAAGGTTACGCTATTAAGCAACCAGTATTCTCTTTTGATAAGTTCCATAATGTAAATAAGAAACTAGGACCAGAAATGAAGAGTACGGGAGAAAGTATCTTATTTATTGATAGTTTAAAAGATGATGCTTTTTATGATTTATATTCAAGACGTAAAATGTACTTAAGTAAATAATATCAAGTCAATTTATATTAAAAACCTCGCAATTATGCGGGGTTTTTTGTTTTTAAACCTATTCTAGTTGGTTGTAATTTCATTAACTTCGTTTGTAACTAATAGCCCTCCTAAAAATAAAGTAAGTCTACATGAACAGAGAAGACATGATGTATAAGTTAAGGACCGATTCTAAAACTTACGATTTTATAATTATAGGCGGTGGAGCAACCGGAATAGGGATTGCTTTAGAGGCTTCAGCACGAGGTTACTCGGTAGTGTTATTGGAAAAATCAGATTTTACAAAATCAACATCAAGTAAAGCCACCAAGTTAATGCATGGCGGCGTAAGATATTTGGAGCAAGGTGATATTGCTTTAGTGCGAGAAGCAGTTGTGGAGCGTGGGTTAATGTTGCGTAATGCACCTCATGTCGTAAAAATTCAATCGTTTATTATTCCAACACACGGCTGGTACGATGAAATTTTATACACCATTGGTTTAACGGTTTACGATTTATTAGCAGGTAAACTGAGTTTAGGCCGATCTAAACATATTTCAAAGTCAGAAACCTTAGAACGTATTTCTTTAATTAATCCGAAGAAAATTTCAGCAGGTGTTGTTTATTACGACGGTCAGTTCGATGATTCGCGATTGGCTATAAATACGCTTCAAAGTGCTTCAGAAATGGGAGCTATTGTTCTTAATTATTGTGCTGTAAATACTTTGGTTAAAAATGAAAAGGACGATGTAACGGGTGTTAAAGTTCAGGATGAAGAATCTGGAGATGTATTCGAAATAAAAGGTAAACAAGTTGTTAATGCTACCGGTGTTTTTGCAGATGATGTGTTACAAATGGATGCTCCTGGTTCTAGAAAAACAATTGCTCCTAGCCAAGGTGTGCATTTAATATTAGATAAATCGTTTTTGCCAGGAAAAGATGCGATTACTATTCCGAAAACAGATGATGGTCGCGTACTCTTTTTAGTGCCTTGGTATAATAAAGTTATTATTGGAACAACAGATACTCCTGTAGAACGCGGAGTTTTGGAACCCATAGCTTTCGACGAGGAGATTGAATTCATTTTAAATACCGCAAGTCGTTATTTAACTAAAGCGCCTAAAAGAAGTGATGTATTAAGTGTCTTCGCTGGTTTACGACCATTGGCGGCCCCTAAACGAGAAGGCAATAAAACAAAAGAGATTTCTAGAAGTCATAAAATTTATACATCAAAATCGGGGCTTTTAACTATGGTTGGTGGCAAATGGACCACTTTTAGAAAAATGGGCGAAGATTTAGTGAATAAAGCAGAGAAAAACCATAAATGGGAACATAAACCTTCAAAAACCAGAGATTTAAAAATACATGGTTATAAGGAAGACGTTAATTTTGATAATCCTTTATATTTCTACGGAAGTGATGAAGATGCACTTCTTGAGTTATCTAAACAAAACGGATGGGATAAATCTATAAGTACTTCCATGTCTGTAATACAAGCTCAAGTCGTTTGGGCTGTAAGGCATGAAATGGCAAGGAAAGTAGAAGATTTTCTAGCGCGTAGAGTACGTTGCCAATTACTTGATGCTAAAGAAAGTATTAGAATGGCTCCTGAAGTAGCTAAAATAATGGGAGAATTACTCGGAAAAGATGAAGCTTGGGAAACGCAGGAAATAGCAGATTACCAAAAATTGACTTCAAATTACATGCTGTAAAAATAGATTTTTCACTTAGAATATGACGCTACTGTTAAGAAAGAAACTTCTTTCTTCTTTAATGTAAAATAAAAGCTAAACTTCTGTATAAAAGAAGGTTATTGGTATTACTATAGATTACCTTTACCGCAAAATTGTTAAGTTAACAATTTGAACTAAAAAGAGAATATATATTATGAATTCAATATTCACAGATGCTAGCTTTCAGAATATGACGAATGTAGCAAACCGTTATGGAGTGAGCACTAATGCCGTAACAGATTTAACGCAAGCCCTTATGCGAAGTAATGGCACAATGGCTCAATTTAATATTTCCGAATTAGGCGGCGGAGGTCAGTGGATGCAAGGTGGCATGACCATGGTAGGCGATATGTTTAACAATCAGCTTAAATCTACGGTAGATGGTCTGTGTGTTGAATTATCTAATTTAATAAATCAAGGTGGTATACAATATAAACCGTTACCGAAAGTAGAAAACCAAAACGGATTTCAATCTGGATCTGGTAACTGGTGGGGTAATTTAGGTTTTCCTAATTCTACAGGAAGCCAAAACGGAACGAGCTATGCTATTTTTTCTAATATTGGACGTTTAGCGATTCAACAAAACGGAAAAGTAACAGTGTTTGATACTTTAGACAACCAAATTGGAGGTGTAGGGCAACAACAAGGCGGAAATTATTCTGTGACGTTTACAAGTCAATATGGTACGGTAGATTTAAGTACGCTACCAATTGTATCGGGTGAAGATAATAGACCTAAACCAGCACCGGTGAATAATAACATTATTCAAAATCAACCAGAGCCTATATTTGTAGAGCAAGCACCAGTAAACACAAATAATAATAACAATAACAATAGCGCTTTAGAGGAAGATATTTTTATGAAAATAGAAAAATTGGCAGATCTAAAAAAGAAAGATATACTTTCGGTTGAAGAGTTTGAAAACAAGAAAGCCGAATTATTAAGTCGATTATAATGAGGTTATTATAATAATTAAAAAAGTTCAATTAACTGAAAGTGTTTTATTCAGTTAATTGAACTTTTTTTATGTCTTGAATTTATAAAAGAAGATATCTTCTTATAAATTTACTTGTACGTTTTGAGTTTTTACAAAATCGATATGTTCTTCAATTTTAAAATCTGAAGAATTAAATCGAGACGATCTTTTTCTAGCTTGATCTTGCCTTACAATACTACGCGCAAAGCGTCTAACGCCTTGTTCTGTATCTAAAATTAAGCCAGGAACTGGTACGTTATTTCCATTTTCATCCTTAGCAACCATTGTAAAATATGATGAGTTACAATGTTTAACTTCTCCTGTTTGAATATTTTCCGATTCTACACGCAAGCCAATAACCATAGAGGTTCTTCCTGTATAATTAACAGAAGCTTTAAGCGTAACTAATTGCCCTACTTCAATAGGGTTTAAGAAATCTACTTTGTTTACAGAAGCCGTTACACAATAGTGTCTAGAGTGTTTAGAAGCGCAGGCAAATGCAATTTGATCCATTAAATATAAAATATGTCCACCATGAATCTTTCCACTAAAATTAGAGTGGGACGGAAGCATTAATTCTGTAATTGAAACTTGAGATTCTTTAGGATGCTTGAACATAAAATTTTAGTCGTTTAGTTTTAAATAATACTGCGAAATATATTCTAAAATAAAAATATATTAAACGTAATCAATAAAGGTATTTAATTTTTAGGAAGTTTTATAAAAATCTACTTTTAAAAAATGATTTTCGTAGCTATCGTTTTGCTAGGCTAATAATATATCAATGCGTTATGCGAAAATAACTAATCTATTTCATCTTCTTGAGCACGTTTAATAATAGCTTCGGGCAATGCCTTTTTTGCTTTAGCCCCCATTTTTTTGAGTTTTTCTACACTTGTAATTATATTTCCTCGGCCATCAACCAGTTTATTCATTGCTGATGAATAATCGGTTTTAGCGGCGTCAATTTTCTTTCCAACGTTGGTTAAATCTTTCACCAAACCTTCAAATTTATCATAAAGTGCTCCAGCTTGTCGTGCAATTTCAATAGCATTTTGTTGTTGTTTTTCATTGTTCCACATGCTGTCTATGGTGCGTAATGTCGCCAATAAGGTCGATGGTGTAACAATAACAATGTTTTTCTCAAAAGCTTTGTTGTAAATAGAATTATCTTCATTAACAACCACAGCAAAAGCAGGTTCTATGGGGATAAAAAGAAGTACAAAATCTGGCGATTCAATATCGTATAAATCTTGATAATTTTTTTCTGAAAGTTGATCTACGTGACGCTTAATCGAATTGACGTGTGCTTTTAAAAACTGGGGCTGATCTTCTAGTTCGGCATTTACAAAACGTTCGTAATCGGTTAAAGACACCTTACTATCAATAATCATTTTTTTACCATCCGGTAGGTTTAAAACCACATCGGGCAACACACGAGATCCGTCTTCTAAGGTAAAACTTTGTTGTACAAAATATTCGCGATCTTTCTCTAATCCCGATTTTTCTAACACACGCTCCAATACCAATTCTCCCCAGTTTCCTTGCATTTTGCTATCACCTTTTAAGGCGCGTGTTAGGTTGGTAGCCTCTTTTGTCATTTGTTGGTTTAAATCTTTCAAGCCTAACAATTGCTCTTTTAAAGCGGAATGCATGCTAATACTTTCCTTTTGTGTTAAGTCTACTTTTTGTTCAAAAACCTTAATTTTTTCTTGAAGCGGATTTAAAATATTAGTAATGTTTTCTTTATTCTGAAGTGTGAATTTCTCCGATTTTTCATCTAGTATTTTGGTTGCTAAAATTTCAAAATCTTTACGCAGTTGCTCTTGGCGTTCCTCTAATTCAGCATCGCGCTTAAGGTTTAAGGCCTGTAAGTTTTCAAACTCTGTATTTCTTCTTGCTAATTCAGCATTTAAAAAATCTTTTTCACGACGAATATTTTCACGGTCGTTTTCAATTTTAGAAATTGTTACTTTTTGTTCCTGTTTTTCGGTTGCAGTATGTTGCTTGAAGGCTTCAAATTGTTGCTGTAAATTGCTGTTACGTTCTTCTAAAGTACTTTTTTCGCTCTTACTTTTAAGTTTAGTAAAAAGCATGCCTAAATAACCACCAATAACTGCGGAAATAATAATAGCGAGGATTAAGATGAGACTGTCGTTCATTTAAAAATAGGGTATAGGTTCAAAGATAATTTTTTTAGGTTGAAGATTGAAGTTAAAAAAGAAGCTTCAACTAAAATTTAATTTAGGTTTTTACTTCTTAACCCTAAAACTCCCCGTGTTTTTATCAAAAGCAATTAAATCTTTAGGGAAAAGAGTTTCAAAAACACCTTGTTCTATAAGTTTACAAGGTTGATCGGAAACTACAGTTCCGGCATTCATTACAATTAAAGTATCGCAAAGTTGAATGGCTAAGTCTATTTCGTGAGAAGAAAACAGAATGGTTTTACCTGTTTCTTTAGCGAGTCTTTGAAGTAGTTTTAAAATATAAGCCTTGTGATACATATCGAGATGCGAGGTGGGTTCATCTAGAATAATTAAATCGGTATCTTGGGCTAAGGCGCGAGCAATCATAACTTTTTGAAGTTGACCGTCGCTTAATTCGAAGCATTTTTTATGTTGTAAATCTTCTATATTTGTTTGAAGAATAGCTTGGTTTACAATGTTTTTATCTTGCTCAGATAGATTACCAACCCAATTGGTATAAGGTTGTCTACCTAGTGCAATAAGTTCAAAAACAGATAAGTTTTTGGATGCTATTTTTTCGGTTAAAACCAAACTTAAAACTTTGGCTAAATCTAACGGATTGTAATCTAAAATAGATTTTTCATTAATAAATACAGTTCCAGAAAGAGGTTTTTGCACATGTGTTAAGGTGCGTAAAAGTGTCGATTTCCCGATGCCATTTGCACCAATAAGTCCGATTAATTCTCCTTTTTTTAATTCAACATTAACTTGAGATGCCACAACCGTTTTTGCCTTTTTTGAGGCGTAACCAATAGATAAATCTTCGGTTTTTAAAATGATATGTGGATTTTGCTCTTTCATTATATAATATAGGTTTCCTGCTTTTGTCTACTACTTTTTTATAATACTAAAATACCATGCCACGTTTTCTAACCAGAAGCCAAATAACAACGGGTGCTCCGATTAAAGCGGTAATGGCATTGATAGGTAAGGTGTAATCGCTATTTGGTAATTGAGCAATACTATCGCAAACTAGCATAACAATTCCGCCTAGTAAAAATACGGCTGGCAATAATATTTTATGATTTGAGGTATTAAATATTTGTCGTGTTAAATGGGGTATCGCTAAGCCTATAAAGGCAATTGGACCAGTAAAAGCGGTGATTGTTCCGGCAAGTAAACTGGTAGCGATTATAATTATTAAACGACTTTTTTTAATATTCAATCCTAAGCTTTTTGCATAGTTTTCTCCTAAAAGTAAGGTGTTAAGCGATTTTATGGAGCATAAACTAGCTAAAATCCCGAGTACATAAATAATTAAAAATATGGTGAGATCGCTCCACGATAAATTTCCTAAACTACCAAAACCCCAAAATACATATTGTTGTAATTGTTCTGCCGATCCAAAATAAGAAAGCACACTAACAATGGCAGCGGTAATACTGGCAAACATTAGGCCAATAATAAGTATGGCCATGGTATCTCGAACTCTAATAGAAACCATTAAAACGGCTAGTAAAACTAAAAAACTACCTAAACTCGCCGCAATTACAATGCCCCATTTGGATACAAATAGTGATGCTAAAACGCCTCCAAACACACCAGAACCTAAAATTACTAAAGCCACGCCTAAACTGGCTCCCGAGCTTATACCGAGAACAAACGGCCCTGCCAAAGGGTTTCTAAATAATGTTTGCATCAATAAGCCAGAAATACCTAAACCCGAACCTACAATTATGGCGGTTATGGCTTTTGGTAAGCGGTAGTTTAAAATAATATGTTGCCAACTTTGTTGTTCTACATTGCTGTTTAGTAAACTATTAAAAACAGCTTTTAGCGGTATTGAAACAGAGCCTAAACTAATATTCACGAAAAAGCACAACACTAAAGTTAGTGCCAATGCTAAAAATGAATAGGTATAGGTTTTGTTCATTATTTGTGTTTAAAAACTGTGTGAAATATGGTTTACTCTAAAGGTTTAAAGAAAAAAAGATTGTAGTCTGTTAATAGTTCTGGGTGACAAATTTTTATCAAATCTTTCAATACTAAATCTGGACGACTCATGCCTAATTCAAAATACAAAACGCCTCCTGTGGCGCCAGTTGTATTGTTTGTAGTGTAAATGTTTTTGTTTTTAAAAGCTTTAAATTCGGCATTGTGAGCGCTTGCATTTTTTAGTTTTTCTAGACTAGAATAATTGGATGGGCTTAACCAAATATCGGCATCTTGAGCTTTCATAAAAACAGATTCAAAATTAAGCTGTAAACTTCCTGTGCCTTTAGAATCGTTCCATAAATAATCGGTATTAGCATCTCTTAGTAATTGTGCTTCTGTACTTGTTCCGTTAGGTAAATACCATATGTCATTATGCATGGCGCCACTTAAAATAGTAGGTCTGTTTTTTACATTTTTAGCTAGTTTTTTAGCATTTAAGTATTCGGTTTCAATGCGGTTAAAAATAGAATCGGCTTCTTTTTCTTTGTTGTAAAGTACACCAAAAAACTTAATCCATTCGGCTTTTGCAAGTGGCGACTCTTCCACCCAATCTCCATTAAAAATTACGGGGATTCCTGCGCGCGCAATAAGGTCTAAAGAGCGATTATTACCATCGATACCGAAACCAACCACTAAATCGGGGTTTAATTCTAAAAGCACTTCGGTGTTTATGCCTTCATTTTTGCCAAGTTCTCTAATGGAACCATTATCAACTCTAGATCTTATTTTTTCCGAAGAAATATATTTTGTGCCAGGGAAACCTACCAAAGTTTGTTCTACGCCTAAAAGTTCTAAAGCCGGAAGGTGTGTGGTAGATGTTACCACAATTTTTTTAATGGGTAAGGAAATTGTGTTATCCGCTTGTCTGTCATCACCATAATTTGCTAAAACGTATTTAAAAGTAGTTTCGGCATTTGGCCATGGAGATTTTATTTCTAAAGTTTTGTACATGCCAAGATCTTTTATTGAGAAGCCTTTGGCGTATTTTAATTTCACTTCTTTTGCTACAAAAGCTTCTGTAGTACTTTCTTTCTTTTTTTTACAAGAAAAAAAGCCGATTAGAATAAAAAATAAAATAGAAGATACGTACTTTTTTTGTAACAATAGTGACATTGATATGAGGTGGTTTTTTTAACTTTAGATAAAATTTCTATTATGAGAAACGGTTCAAATTTAACAATATATATAGTAGGAGGAATTATAATACTACATTTTTTAATTGGTTTTATTTACCTTGTTTATAAATTGAACAAGAAAAAGTGAATTTCATTAGTCTGCATTTAAAAAAGAATCTACTTTTGCAGAGAATTTTGGTTTCATTCAGTACGTGCTGAATGAATTAAAAGGGAATCTAGTTAAAATCTAGGACTGTTCCCGCAACTGTAAGTTTTTATCGAAATATTTTCGGTACTTCTTTAGAAGGTGTTATTAACTTCAAAACCACTGGTATTAACTGGGAAGGTAAGATAACATAAAATAAGTCAGGAGACCTGCCATTTTCATCATCTAAAACAACTCTCGGGTAAAGAGTTTTAAAGATTTATGAAACAGATTTTTACATTTTTAATTTTAGGTTTAGGCGTTTGTAGCGGTGTGCGAGCACAGGTTGATGCTGTTCAAAAACTAGATGCTGTAATTTTAAGTGATAGTAAATTAAAAAACTATGCTGCTGGTATAAAAATTGAAAAACTTACCGATTCTGTTTTAAGCAATAATGCTACATCTTTAACCAATTTATTGGCTTTTAACTCTAATATTTATTTTAAAGAAAATGGTGCCGGTATGGTGTCGTCGCCTTCTTTTAGAGGTACAACAGCGTCGCAAACAGCCGTAATTTGGAATGAAATTAATATTAATTCACAATTAAACGGCCAAACGGACTTTAATACCGTAAATACTTCAAATTATAGTTCTATAGATATAAGAAGTGGTGGTGGTAGCGTGCAATATGGCAGTGGTTCTATTGGTGGTAGCATTCATTTAAATAATGATTTAAAATTTAGTAATCATGCTGAAACTCGCATAAAAACGGGTTATGGTAGTTTTAATTCTAAAAATTTAGGTATTAATTCTTCCTTTGGAAGTGAAGCTTGGACGGCAAATATTGGAGTAGATTATGTAGACTCTGATAACGACTATAAATACCTTGGTACCGATAGTGTAAATGAAAACGGTGAGTTCCATAATTTAAATATGAATGTGAATTTGGGCGTTTTTATTTCCGATAAGGATATTTTAAAACTATACCACCAAAGTTATATTGGCGAGCGTAATTTTTCTGGCACTCTAGTTGGGCCTTCTCGTAGTAAATATGAGGACGAAAACTTTAGATCTATGTTGGAATGGTCGAGAATTATTGGTAAATTTAGTTCACGATTAAAAGTGGTTCATTTACACGAAATGTTTAAATATTTCGAGAACAAGGATAAAGATAATTATAGTTTAGGAAAAGTAAATACATTATTAATTAATCATAGTTTTAATGTGAGTTTTAATGAGAAACTTCAATTTAAAACCATATTAGAATATTCAAATTCAAAAGGAAACGGAGATAGTTTTAAGGAACCGGTAAGAAACGTATTTTCTACAACAGCGTTGCTTAATCACAAACCTAATAACTCGATAAGTTATGGCGTTAACCTAAGACAAGATTTTACAACAGGAGGTGAGAGACCCTTTGTATTTTCAGTTGATGCTGGTTTTGATTTATTTGAACATTATCAGATTCAAATAAACGGTTCTAAAAACTACCGTATTCCTACTTTTAACGATTTGTATTGGCAACCAGGCGGAAATTTAGATCTGGTTCCAGAATCGTCTTACCAAATAGATTTAGGGCAAAACTTTAATTACCCTAATTTTAATGTAAAACTTAATGGTTATTATATCAATACTGAAGATATGATACAGTGGCAACCAAACAGTACTGGCCTATGGTCGCCTATAAATATTGGAGAAGTAGCAAGTTATGGTGCCGAAGTAGAGGTGAAATCGCATTACAACATTAATGAGCATCAATTTAATGTCTCTGGGCATTACTCTTACACTGTTTCTGAAGATTTAGAAACCAATAAACAACTTATTTATGTGCCGTTTCATAAAGGGAATCTAGCCTTGGCCTACAATTATAAAGCTGTCACAGTTTTTTATCAGCACATGTTTAATGGTGATGTTTTTACTACAGCAGATAATCTAGAAGGACGTTTTACTTCTTTAAACGGTTATGATGTGGGGAATATAGGTTGTAATTACACTTTTTTTAAGAACACAAAAAACGAACTAAAAATAGGGATTACTCTGAAAAATATATTTAATGAAGTTTACGAAAACGTAGCTTTTAGGCCTATGCCGAATAGAAATTTTAATATTCAAATCAACTATAAATTCTAATAAATCAAAAATGAAGAAAATTATTTTATCACTTTTATCAGTATCACTTTTTGTCTTTTCATGTTCTAATGACGATGATGGCGATGTGCAATTACCATTAGGCGACTATGATAATGGTATTTTAGTTAGTTCGGAAGGCGGACCAGCATCTGTATCTTATATTTCAGATGATTACATGACTGTAGAGAATGAAATTTATTACAATGTAAATTCAGAAAATTTAGGCGTGTATTTACAATCTATTGGTTTTAACGGCGATTTAGCTTATATCATTTCTGATAACGCTAACACAATTACTGTAGTAAATAGATATACATTTTTAAAACAAGCTGAAATTTCAACAGGTTTACTAACTCCAAGATACATTACTTTTTTAAACGGTAAAGGGTATGTAACAAACTGGGGAGACGGTACGGATACTACAGATGATTTTATTGCTGAAATCGATTTAACTACAAACACTGTAACAAGTACTATTGCAATAGGTGAAGGTCCAGAAAGAATTTTGGCTAAAGGCGATAATTTATATGTATCGCACAAAGGAGGTTATAATATTAATAACATTATTTCTGTAATTGATACTACAGATGATAGTATTGAAACTATAATAGTTAATGATGCTCCAGATGAAATAGCTTTTGATTCTAACGGAAACTTAGTTGTTTTATGTAGTGGTGATACCAGATCTTGGGTAGCTGATTATGTAGAAACAGCGGCCTCTATTACAAGAATTAATACAACTACAAATACTGTTATTGAAACTCTTGAGTTTGCAGCAGGTTTACACCCAAGCCAAATGGCACATGATGATGACGAGGTTTATTATTCTATGAGTAATAAAATATACGAGTTGGATGATGATGAGTCAACTTTACCAACAACATCTATTTTGGAAATTGCTGATATTTATCTTTACGGACTATCTGTTGATGATGATAAAATTTATGTAACAAACGCAAGTTTTACAGCACAAAGTGAGTTGTTAATTTACGATTTAGATAGCGCTACTTTACTTGAGACTTTTAATGTTGGTCTTGGTGCATCGAAAATTTACTTTAACTAAAATCTAAACTTTTACAAGTCCTGATGCATCCTAATGTATCAGAGCACTTTTAGAAAAACAACAATAACATATTAAGAACAGTTGCACTTTGTGACTGTTTTTTTTACACCTAATTTAAAAAATCATGAAGCAAAATTCCCTCAATTTATTACTTTTTGTACTATTTAGTTTATCTGTTAATGCGCAATCTTACGCACCAAAAGCAGGTGCTGATGGCTCAACAGCTATTCATCGCGATTCTGAAGATCTAGTAGCTTGGGCTACAGGTGCAGAAGTGGTTCGCGGACCTCAAAATATTGCAAACCCAACAGGGCCGTTGGCAACTGTTGGAGAGGCAGATAATGCCATTGGAAAGTCTAATGGTGTGATAGTGAGTCTTGGTGATGGAGGAACTGCGGTTTTAACTTTTGAAAACCCTATAGTTAATAATGTGGGGTTCGATTTTGCTATTTTTGAAAATAGCTTTAGTGATACATTTTTAGAATTAGCTTTTGTTGAAGTGAGTTCTGATGGTGCTAACTTTTTTAGATTTCCATCGCATAGTCAAACCCAAACAGATACTCAAGTTGGAGGTTTTGGAAGCATAGACCCAACTTACATTAACAATTTGGCAGGAAAATATAGAGCGAGTTACGGCACTCCTTTCGATTTAGATGATATTACAGATAATGCTTTATTGAACAAAAATGCCATTACTCATGTAAAGCTTATTGATGTTATTGGCACTATTGATCCTGCGTATGCATCATACGATAGTTATGGAAATATAGTTAACGATCCTTACGCGACACCTTTTTCTTCTTCTGGTTTCGATTTAGATGCTATTGGTGTGTTAAAGCAAGTTACGCTAGGCTTAAATGATAAAACAAGAACAAATGCTTTAGGATTGTATCCGAACCCTGCAACGTCTCAATTATACGTTTCTAAATCTGGAACTGTTACTATTTATTCGGTTACTGGTAAATTAGTACTTAAGCAATTGGTGAGTAATAAAGCAACGCCTATAAGTGTTGCTCGATTAAATTCTGGTGTATATATTGTGAAGTTAACCACAACGGAAGGTGTACTTACACAGAAATTAATAAAGAACTAAATAGAATACGTATTGTATTTTTATAAAAAGAAATGCCACCTGTTATGGTGGCATTTTTTATGTTGTTAGGTTTGGTACTAAATCACAATACCAAACGCCATATTTATCTGCAGAACAGACTGTGTTGTTATCGGTTTTAGGTATATCATATTCGCGATATACTTTTTCGCCTATAGTGAAAGGTATCGGGTTTTCAAAAATAGGGCCGTCGAAACAAAAAGTATGGAATTCCCCATTTTCCCCGCAAGGATCAACACCTTCTGGTAGATTAGCTATAAAATTTTCATCTATAATTGTACCTACAAAATCGGCATCGAAATATTTAGAATTAGCACAAACTATAATAGTTTTAAAACCTAAATTTAAAAACTCGGTAAGGAGTGTTTTAGTATCTTTTTTCCAAATAGGAAATACTGTTTTAATGTTGTGCTTGGCTAAATTGTTTTCTCTATAAGTACGCAAATCTTCTAAGAAAATATCACCAAAAGCACTGTGTGTAAAACCATCGGCTTTGAGTTGCGATACGGTTTTAAGCATAACATCCTCATAAATTTCCATGCTAGGCATTTCGGGAAGCTCTATAAGGCTCGCTTTAATGTTTAAGGCTTTGGTTTGGGCTAATAGTAAATCTGTTCTAAGCCCATGCATAGATACTCTATTGTAGTGGCTGTTTACGGTTGTTACTAACTGCTCTATAGAATAATCTTGATTTTGTTGTAAATAATAAAGAGCTAAGGCAGAATCTTTGCCCGAGCTCCAATTAAAATACGTTTTATGTTTTTGCATTAACGAGAAATAAAATCGCTATTAATATACATTTCGTTTTCGAATTTGTTACCTGTTAAAGGTGTTTTTAAAAGTTTAAAATCGCCTTGTTTGGTAACAGTACTTCGTCCGCTAATACCTCTAATATCATCTAAAGCCGTTTTTAAAATCGCTTCGTTTTCGTCACCAAATGGTAAGGTAACATTCCAATAATCAGATTCTTTAATTTCAGCTAGGTTAGGTATAAAACCATCAGCATAATCACTGTCTCCATTTTTATTATAAATTTGAAATACAATAGGTTGTAGAGCGTTTAAATGCGAAGAGTTTGCTGTGCTTTGATTTAAGTAATCAGAGGAAGGAGAATCGTATAAAGTAATAGATCCTACGTTTTTTCCATAAGTTGTAGTACCAATAAGTTTTACTGGCATGTATGGAGCTAGTCCATTAATAATCATTTCACTAGCCGATGCTGTGTTACCGGAAGTTAAAATATAGACTTGGTTTAAAGTGCTCAGACGGTTAATGGTTTGTGTACCGGTTCTTTCACTATCGCTGTTGTATACGTTTAAAGTGTTTGCAAAGTTGTAATAATCGTTTTCGTCTTGTTGTTTGCTGTTAAAAATTAACTCAGCAAAACGTTCTGTATTGGCGTTAGCATAAATCATACTAGCTAGGTAAACAGATGTTTCTACAGATCCGCCACCGTTAAGTCTTAAATCTAATACCAATTCGCTAATGTTTTGGTCTTTAAAAAAGCCAAAGGCGTCGTTTAACTCGTCGTTGTATGATGATCTAAAGGCGTTATACACTAAATAACCAACTTTTTTCCCATCGATATCTGAAAAGACTTTGGTTAAATACACCGGGTTTTCTGAGATTACAGCAGATGTAATAGTTTTATCTTCTATAGCTGTTAAAGTACCAGCATTTTCCGAAACGAAAGATAAAGTAACATCATCTTGATATAGACCATTTATGGCTGTATTGTATGTTGTAGTTGTTAGAACCGTACCGTTAATAGCGTTTATAATATCGCCACGATTAATATTGGCTGCGCTAGCAGGAGAGTCGTCGGCTACGTGGCGTACATATATAATAACATCGCCTTCGGTATTTATTTGAACACCTTGAAAGCGTAAACCAAAAGATTTACTAATACCTTGAAAGGCTTGTTCTTGTTCGATATAATCTTCTATAAACCAAGAAAAACGATCGACTACATCGGTTTGGTAAATAAGACTGTTAAATAAGTTTTCTGGAGAAGAATATTGATTTAAATAGGCTTGGTAAGTGCTATTATCATCAGCTTTAGAGTCGGCTAAATCAGGTACAAGGTCTTGCCAGTTGTACCAAGAGTTCATGGCTTTCCATACAAAGTCGTTTATTTCTTCGGTTTTCTCGGTTTCTGAGACAATAATATCGTCTTCATCTTTAAAGCAACTTGTTACTGCTAAGGATATTAAGGTAATAAGGAAAAGGTTTTTTATATTTTTCATGTTAATTTTTTTAGTAGAGCACGATATTTAAAACTCTAAATTTAGGTACATTATTGTGTAATAAAAAATATTGTTATAGTTTAAAAATCAAACATTATGCCGCGTTTAACGATATTGTTTTTAGTTTAGACTGTTTTTGGAGGCAGACCTTACGTAAGGGATAGCAGTGGAAAGCCCACAGTAAGCCCGATGAGAATCGGGATTACGAGGACTTGGAGCGTATAGCCCGACCCTTTGTAGCTTTTGCGGAAAAGGGATACGCCCAAATTATTTTAAAGTTTTTTTTTATTTGATGTAACAAATGAGAAATGTAGTCGTCGTAACTTAAATAGCCGTAACCAAGCTGTTTTAATAAAACCAATTCAAAATGACTCAAACGGAGTTTTTAAATGTTGTAATGCCTTTTAAGGATAAAGTGTTTCGGTTAGCGAAACGCTTACTAGTTTCGACGGAAGAAGCCGAAGATGCGACCCAAGAGGTTTTAATTAAGTTGTGGAACAATAAGAAAAAGATTGCTGAGTATAAAAACGTGGAGGCTTTTTCGATGACGATGACTAAGAATTTTTGTTTCGATAAGTTGAAATCGAAACAGGCGCAGAATCTTAAAATTGTTCATACAAATTACGAGGATAAACAAACGGCTTTACAAAAGCAAGTTGAATTAAATGATAGCGTTAACTGGGTGTCGAAAATTATTGAAGATTTACCCGAGTTGCAGAAAACAATAATTCAGCTACGAGATATAGAAGAGTACGATTTAGATGAGATTTCGAAAATGTTGGATATGAATAATACAGCAGTACGCGTAAACTTATCGAGAGCAAGAAAAGCAATAAGAGAAAAACTGACTAATACACATAATTATGGTATTAAATAATATAGAAAATTTACTAGAAAAATACGAGAATGGCGAAACAAGCCTAAAGGAAGAGCAGCTGTTAAAAAACTATTTTGCAGGAGACAATGTTGCACCCCATTTAGAAATGTATAAACCCATGTTTGGCTATTTTTTGGTAAGCAAGCAGGAGCAATTTAATAAGGATATCCCTTTTGAAACAGAAACTAAGGCAACCAAGCGTAATTTTAATTACAAATGGCTTTCGGTAGCTGCAGTAGCGGTTTTAATGATTGGGTTTTACTTTGGAAGTGGTTCGTTAAACAATGATGACCTAGGAACTTATGAAGATCCGGAAGTGGCTTTAATGGAATTAACAAAATCGTTAGAAATGATTTCGCAAAATTTTAATAAAGGTGTGTCTACAGTAAATTATTTAGACGAATTGGAAAAAGGTAAAGCAACCCTTGGATATCTAAACGAAATTGATAATGCTACAGGATTAATTTTTAAAAACTAATTGAGAAAAAATGAACAATTCAAATAAATTAAAATCAAATACAATGAGAAATAGATTAATAGTATTCGTAATGGCCGTGATGTTATTGCCCTTAACAGGTATGGCGCAAAAAGATGTTTTTGAGAAATATAGTGACAACTCGGATGTGACGTATGTATCAATAAAACCAAAAATGTTTCAAATGATTGCCAAAATGGGAATTAATGTGGAAGATGAAGAAGCTAAGGCTTATATGGATATGGTAAAAAGCATTACAAGTTTTAAAACCATGATTACCGATAATAAGGTAATAGCAGCAGATCTTGCTAAATGGGTAAAATCGCGCTCTAGTGCTTTAGAAGAATTAATGGAAGTGAAAGACGATGGTACTAACGTGAATTTTTACGTAAAAGAAGGTAAGGATGCCGACCACGTTAAGGAGCTTTTAATTTTTGTAAACGGCGTTGATAAGTTTATGGAAGAAGGTATTGAAGTAGGAGGAAAGGAACGTAAAATTGAAACTGTTGTTGTATCGCTAACGGGTGATATTGACTTAAATGAAATTTCTAAACTTACCGATAAAATGAATATTCCAGGAGGAAAGCATTTAGATAAGAACAAATAGTTTAATACTGTTTAACAGCTATTTTAATTAAATATAAAAATAATTTCATCAATCAAATTAATACCATCAATTATGAAACGAGCCATTAATCACTTGTTATTAGGTCTTTTTGCTACAGTTATGTTAGTTAGCTGTAGCAGCGGGCCAACTTTACAAACTTATTTTGTAGACCACCAAGAGGCGCCAAATTTTATTTCGCAAGATTTACCAATTTCTATGTTGAAAGTAGATAAATCTAGTTTTACCGAAGAGCAAAATGAAGCTTTTAACTCTGTAACCCGTTTAAACTTTATTGGCTATAAGGCTAATGAAAGTAATACAGAAGATATAAAAGTAGAAATAGCTGCGGTTAAAAAAATTCTAAAGGATGAGAAATACAACGAACTTATTGAGTTTAGTGATAAAGGCAATAAGATTGCTGTAAAATATATAGGCACTGATGATGAGGCAGATGAGATTATTATTTTCGGAAGCTCTAAAGAATATGGTTTTGGTGTTGTACGTGTTTTAGGTAGCGACATGAATCCATCAAAAATGGGAACTCTGGTTGGCGCATTAAAAGGTGCCAATTTTGATAAAGACCAACTTAAAGATATTCAAAACTTTTTTAAATGATTTAACTCGTAATTATTACAGTTAAATGTTAATGTAAAAAGGGACACTTTTGCCGAAGTGTCCCTTTTTTTTATGAGTGTATTTTAACTATTTTAAATTCTGTTTGGTATAAATAATATTATACAAAATGGTTAAAAATAAAACAGATATTACGGTTAAAACAATATAATTATCGAGAACCTGTAAAACACCCGTGCAAAAAATAACCGCTACAAGAACGCCACAGAGTATTAAAGAAGTTTTATCATCAAACATATTATATACCAGTATAGTTGCTAGGTGTAATTTGTTTTAATTCGGTTTTAATAGTGTCCGAAACGTCTAAAGTATCAATGAAATTAGAAATAGAAGCTTGGTTTATTTTGTCATTAGTTCGGGTTAAACCTTTTAACGCTTCATAAGGATTTGGGTATGCTTCACGACGTAATATCGTTTGGATAGCCTCGGCAACAACTGCCCAGTTGTTTTCTAAATCTTGAGCAAATTTATCTTCATTTAAAAGTAATTTGTCTAAACCTTTTACGGTAGATTTAAAAGCAATTAAGGTATGTCCGAAAGGCACCCCAACATTACGTAAAACCGTACTATCTGTTAAATCACGTTGTAATCTTGAAACTGGTAATTTAGCCGAAAGATGCTCAAAAATAGCATTTGCAATTCCTAAGTTTCCTTCAGAGTTTTCAAAATCGATAGGGTTTACTTTATGCGGCATAGCAGAACTTCCTACTTCACCTGCTTTAATTTTTTGTTTAAAATAATCTGTAGAAACGTAAGTCCAGATATCGCGATCTAAATCTAAGATAATGGTGTTTATACGCTTTAAGGTATCAAACAAAGCCGCCATATGGTCGTAATGCTCAATTTGTGTTGTAGGGAACGAGTGGTGTAACCCTAATTTTTCCTGAACAAATGTGCTTCCAAAAGCTTTCCAATCAATATTTGGGTAAGCGACGTGGTGTGCATTAAAATTACCCGTTGCACCACCAAATTTGGCTGCGCTTGGTATATCATTCAATAAATTAAATTGCTCTTGTAAACGTACAACAAACACTTCAATTTCTTTACCTAAACGAGTAGGAGAAGCTGGTTGCCCGTGCGTTCTTGCTAACATTGGTATGTGTGCCCAATCTTTAGATAATGTTTTTAGTTTTTCTAAAACCACAAAATATTCAGGTACATAAACATCGTTCATCGCTTCCTTAATACTTAAAGGAATTGCTGTGTTGTTTATATCTTGAGAGGTTAACCCAAAATGGATAAACTCTTTGTATGCAGAAAGGTTTAAAGCATCAAATTTTTCTTTTATATAATATTCAACCGCTTTAACATCGTGGTTGGTTACACTTTCAATTTTTTTGATGGCAAGTGCATCTTCCGAAGAAAAATTCTTGTAAATACCTCTTAAATCATCAAAAACAGCTTTGTCAACAGATTCTAATTGAGGTAAAGGAATTTCGCAAAGTGCAATGAAATATTCAATTTCTACTAAAACACGATATTTAATGAGAGCTTCTTCCGAAAAATAAGGTGCTAATTCATTTACTTTACTTCTATAACGACCATCGATTGGTGATATGGCGTTTAATGCTGATAATGACATAGTTTATTTGATTTTTTTGAAGCTGTAAAGATAGTTTTTTTCGTTGGAAGTCCGAAGTCGGATGCTTGAAGATTTAACGGTTTTTAAATTTATTTTTTCTTCATTTTTTTTAGAATAATTCGTGCTCGTGCTTTAAATGCAGCACTTTGAGTAGGATAATCGCGATCTAAAATTATTTTTAATTCTGAATGAATCCAATCAAAATCTTTTCCAAATAAAAACAGCGCAACCATGCTATAGGCTTTAGCGGCAACTTTTTCATCATTAATCATATAATCAAAACAGGTTTCAATAATACGTTCTTGTTGTGTTTTTGTTAAAGTTGTTTTTATCAGGTTATCTTCTTTTGAATAATAATGCTGTGCTAAAATTTGACATATTTTTGCCACAGGGCGCACTGCAGGATCTAAATGCACTTTGTTTATACCTTGGGTAAAAGGTTCTAAATAAGGCGCTATAGTAGCGGTGTTTTCGGTACACATAAACTCTAAAACCCAAGCTGCTCTTGGCGATAGTTTATCGTCTACCATAAAAAGAAGATCCAGTAACTTCGGGATTAATGCGGGATTATTAATCACCATTTTAGAATAAAACAAGCGCTTTTCTCTAGAATGGTTCACGTAATTTAATTCGTTGTACAGTTGCTCGGTAGTCAAATGGATTGCTTATTTTTATGCTTTAAATTTAATTAAAATGAAGATAGTAAAAAAAGTATTGTTGTTTTTATTAGTGGCCTTTGTGATCGGTCAATTTTTTGGTCCAGACAAAAATGAAGGTGATTTAGCTTCGGTAGATGCTTTTTTAGCTGAAACAAATCCGCCAGAAGATGTAAAACTCATTTTAAAAGAAACCTGTTACGATTGCCATAGTGATGTTACCCGATATCCTTGGTACAATAATATAACTCCCGTTAACTTTTGGTTAGCCCACCATGTAGAAGAAGGTAAAGAAGAACTTAATTTTTCTAATTGGGTTGGTAATTCAGTAAAAAGAAAAGACCATAAGTTTGAAGAAATTATAGAAATGGTAGAGGAGAAGGAAATGCCTTTAGAATCTTACACTATTACACATTCTGAAGCTAAACTTAGCGATGCGCAAATACAAGCTGTTGTAGATTGGGCGCAGTTGGTGCGTATTAAATACGGAATGGAAGCCAAGCCTGAGTAGGTTTAGTCACAGTCATATTATCGGTTGCATTAGAATAGGAGAGCAGTTATTACGGTTTAATATCATATAATTTAAGTGAATAAAAAAGTATTAATTATCGGATTTGTTTGGCCAGAGCCTAAAAGTTCTGCTGCAGGTAGCCGAATGATGCAGTTAATTGAAACCTTTAAAAGTCAAGATTACAACATCACGTTTGCGAGTCCGTGTGCAAAAAGCGATAATGCTTTTAATTTAGAAAGTATAGGTGTTTTACAAACGGCTATCGAATTGAATAATTCTAGTTTCGATATGTTTATAAAAGATTTTAACCCAGATTTTGTGCTTTTCGATCGTTTTATGATGGAAGAACAATTTGGCTGGCGTGTTACCGAAAACTGCCCAAATGCTATAAAGATTTTAGATACTGAAGATTTACATAGTTTACGTAAAGGCCGCCATCAGGCATTTAAAGATAATATTTTGTTCGATAAAAGCTATTTGTTTAACGATACAGCAAAACGAGAAATAGCAAGTATTCACCGTTGCGATTTAACCTTAATTATTTCGGAAGCGGAAATGGATATTTTAAAAAACGACTTTAAAGTAGATGAGGAGTTGTTACTTTATTTACCGTTTATGTTAGAGCCAATTTCTGAGGATGCCATTACTAAGCTTCCTAAGTTTGAAACCAGACAGGATTTTATAACCATTGGTAATTTTCTGCATGAACCTAATTATAATGCAGTACTTTATCTAAAAGATACTATTTGGCCATTAATTAAAAAACAATTACCGCAAGCGGAATTACATATCTATGGTGCTTATGCATCTCAAAAAGTAACACAGTTAAACAACGAGAAGCAAGGTTTTATAATAAAAGGTTTTGCCGAAGATGTGCATACGGTTATGCAAGAGGCTAAAGTGTGTTTGGCGCCAATTCGGTTTGGTGCAGGTTTAAAAGGTAAATTAATAGATGCCATGCAAAATGGTACACCTATGGTAACGTCTACTATTGGAGCAGAAGGTATGTTTGGCGATTTTGAACCTAATGGGTTTATTGAAGATGATGCCAATAGTTTTGCGAACCAAGCCATCGCATTATGCCAAAACGAAGTGCTTTGGAGTAAAATGCAGAAGAACGGATTTGCTATAATAAACAATCGATTCAATTCGCAAAAACATAAAAAGATGTTCTTATCGCGAATTGAATCGATTGTAGATGATTTAAATATACATCGACAAAATAATTTTATGGGTCAAATGCTACATCATCATAGCATGCAGAGCACCAAATTTATGAGCCGATGGATTGAAGAGAAGAATAAAGCCTAAGCTTCTACTTCACTTTTCTTAATTTTTCTGTAGGTAAATGAGTTAAAGATGTTTCGTTTACCAAAACGTGTTTGTTTATCAGATTGTGAAAATTTGATATACAATGCTTTGTTTACACCAAAGAACTCATAAGTATTTCCGTCTAAAAAAGTAACTTCTAGAAGTAACCCTTTATGTTGCCAATCCATTATAGGTGTAGCAATAGTCGCATTAAATTCATCTAAATTAGCTGCTTTTGTTTCAGGAGCAATACTAACTAAAAAGTGGTAAGCGTCAATAATTTGTCTGCTTTTTAATTCAGCTTCAATAGCTTTTTCATCTCCAGCCTGAAATTTATCAGGGTGCCATTCTTTTACTAAGTTTCTGTAAGAAGATTTTAGAGCTTTTAAACTCATATCTTGTTCGGCACCAAATAATTTCTTGTATTCATTAATACGTTTCATAAATCGTAATTCTAAATTTTGCGCGAAGATAGTCTTTTATATCAGTTTGCGAATTTGTAACGGAACTATTTCTTATATAAATTGCTGAAACGATGATTAATGAAGTAAAAATCCGATGAAAATCAAGGCTGTTTTAATATGTTGGTCAATTTTAAAACACCAACGGTAGCTGGTTCTGCAATTACAGTAATGTTTTTAGAGCTCACCATATTGGGTTTCGGGTCTATAAAATAGGTGTCGGTGTTTTCTGGAGTATAATGCATTAAGCTAGCCGCAGGATACACTTGCATAGAAGTACCAATAATAATTAGAACATCGGCAGTTTCACAAATTTTAATGGCTTTATCCATCATCGGGACATCTTCGCCAAACCATACAATATGCGGACGCATTTGATAACCTTGCTTGCATAAATCACCGAGGTTGAGGTCGGTTTTCCATGTTTTTATATCGGTTTCATCAAAGGTGCTTCTCGCTTTCAGTAATTCGCCGTGTAAATGGGTTACGTCTGTACTGCCGGCGCGTTCGTGCAAATCGTCTACATTTTGGGTAATAATGTTTACCTTAAAATCTTTTTCAAGCTCTGCTAACCCAATGTGTGCTTTATTAGGCGTTACGGTATTTAGCTGTGCACGGCGTTGGTTGTAAAAGTTTAAAACCAATTCTGGGTTTGCTGCAAACCCTTGTGGAGTGGCAACTTCCATAACATCATGACCTTCCCATAAACCATCGGCATCGCGAAATGTTTTAATACCACTTTCTGCGCTAATGCCTGCTCCTGATAATACAACAATATGTTTCATACGGTTAAAAATATAAATTTAAAATGAATTGAGAACGGCTTCCGTTTTAATTTAAAGACGATCACTTTCTTTTAATTCTAAAATCTTCTCTACCTGTGAGTTCGTGATTTAAAATACTTTTATATTTTTGACGCATGATCGATATAAAACTCTTAGAGCATTTGGAAACCTTCCTTACGCCATCACGAAAGGAAAAGTTCACCAAAGTTTTAGCACAGCGCACCAAACATTTTACGGTAGCTACAGAAGATGTTTACCAACTGCATAATACTAGTGCGGTAATGCGTACTTGTGATGTTTTTGGAATACAAGAACTTAATATTGTAGAAGAACGAAACTCTAAAGATATTGATAGGGAAATAGCGATGGGCGCTCAAAAATGGGTCGATTTAAATCGTTACAACCATGTAAAAGATTGTATTATCGATCTAAAAGCTAAAGGCTACCAAATTGTTGCTACTACGCCACATGCTAACGATTGCGATATTAAGGATTTTGATGTTACTAAAAAATCTTGTTTTTTCTTCGGAAGAGAGACGGAAGGTTTATCTCAAGCAGTTTTAGATGAGGCAGATTGCTATTTAAAAATACCTATGGTTGGATTTACCGAGAGTTTGAACATATCGGTTTCTGCAGCTATTATTCTGCAACAAGCTACTTCTAAACTTAGAGCGTCTAATTTAGAATGGCATTTAACCGAAAATGAAATTTTACAAAAACGCTTAGATTGGTGCACTAAAACCATTAAAAGTCACGAGAAAATTACCGAACGTTTTTATGAAACGAATTAATCGGTTTCGGTCGTTTTTAATAGTTCTCTAAAATCGCGGCTGCAGTTAAGCAGTTTATCTAGTAGCATAAATTCATTTTTCTCTAAAAGTAATTCACTGTTTACATATTGTTCTTCGCAATAGTCAAAGAACAAAGGCGCATAGCCTTCGGGTATTTCTAATTGATTTGCTAATAATTCTGCATTGAAAAATTTGTGTGTTGCAAATAGAGAGTCGAATGTTTTATGATTTATTGTTGTTATTTCTACAGGTTTCTTTTTTTTAAGCTTTAGTAACTTACCTATTAGTTTAGAAACTTGAACAAAATCTATTCCAGATTTAGGCATATTTTTGTACCAAGTTTCTGTATTGTTTTTTAAGTCGTATGCTAACACAGCTCCTAAATCACTGTTGGTTTCAAACGTTTTTAAATCGTTTTGCTTATCGGCGAGCAACACTTCTGGTAGTTGGTTTACTTGTTTTTTTAATTCAATAACCAATTCGTTTTCCACATGAAAGGTGTCAACTTTTAGAGTTTTAGTAGCATGAAAAAGCGAACTAATGGTAATAGTATCATTTAGTGCTGCTGGTAAATTGAAACTTCCGTTTGCATCGGAATATGCTGTGGTGTTTTTTGTTTTATTGAAAATTTTAGCACCTTTTACCGTAGATTCCGAGTCGTAGATTTTTCCTGTAATATTTTGAGAAATCATGGTTGCAGGTAATAAAAAGAAAAGTAGTGTTTTTCTATACGGCATGATTTATTTTGATGGTTGAATATCAAATTAAATCAATTATTGTTTAGTCTATTGTGTCTTTAAGTTTTTTTAAAGTGTTAATTAGTAAAGTTTTAACTAATTATTGCTTTGAAGCTAAATTTGGCAGATGGGTGCGTTAGGGATTGATGCGGCATCCTTTTTGCAAAGGTTAATCACATTAAGTTTTGTTGAAACTGGTGTTTAAAAAAAGTAAGTAGTTTTAAATACAGACAAGTGTTTGCAAAAAGATATAGCGGAAAGCCCGACCCTTGTGGTAACGCCCAAATAGTTTATATTTTACGTGTTCTACCGCGACTTAATAGCTTGTACTCTTCATAGCATTCGCTTATGGCATCTAGAATTTGTAGATCGTTTGCCTTTTGTATAAATCCTTTTGAGTAGTTACATTGGCTTACAATTTCGTCTAAATCTACGCGGTCTACTTGTAGTAAAACGGTAAGCATTTCACGATCGAATTTACTTGCTAAAAGGTTTCTAATTTCGTCGTCTTCTTTCATCTTTTTAAGCTTTTTAAGCTCGTTCGGTTTTTTACCAAACATACGATGTAGAAAATCGGCTGGGTTAAAAATAGAGCCAATAACTTTAGTTAATCCAGATTTTTTATCGGCCTCGTAACCAGAACCTTCTATACCAGAAATACTGTAACGGTAATTACTGTTTACGGCAGGTACTTGTTTTATATCAACTTCTAAAAAACCTGTTAATTTTAGTTGGCTTACCACAACTTCTTCTAAGGCAAGCGCAAGTTCGGTAAGGTTTATGTTGGAGCTTCCAAATTTTAACCAGTCGTTAGTAACACGTACTTTAATAGATTTAAAACCTAAATATGAAAAGTGCAAGGTATCGTTAGCTTTAGCTGTAATTGCAAATTCTCCTTTGTCGTTTGTTGTGGTTCCTTTTACTTGGTTAAGGTTTACAATATTAACGCCTTCTAGTGGAGTGGATGTCGATGCATTAAGAACTACACCAATAGCTTTTTCGGCATCTTGGGCGTGAGTTTGCCCAACCAATAAAGCAAAAGTAAAAAGGAGTAATACATATTTTCTCATCAACAAATTTTTTATAAAAGTACTAAACTATTAAATATAACCATATATTTTAATATAATTTAACTTTGAAAGGCTTGAGTTATGCCTATTTAACGAAGATTATGGCTTTTTTATGAAAATTTAAAAGTTTTTTGTTAAGAATATTATTACAGATGCTTATTTTTGAAGGAAATTAATAAATCCTTCCAAAACGTTGAATTTTAATTGCAAATTTAAGTTTGCTAACTGCTTAAAATACATAGCTTTATTGTGCTTTTTTGTGGTCTTGTTTTTTCCGGGTTTTTCTAATGCGCAAGACCAAGCTGCTAACTGGTATTTTGGTTTTAATGCGGGCGTTAATTTTAATGATGGTGGGGTAAATTCTCTTACAGACGGAGCGCTTTCTACTAACGAAGGATGTTCGGTAATTTCCAATAAAAAAGGCGAACTTTTATTTTATACTAACGGTGTTAATGTTTGGGATAGAAACCATAATATTATGCCAAATGGTAATGGTTTAAATGGGCATCCGTCGAGTACGCAATCGGCTGTTATTGTGCCTAAGCCAAATTCTGATACAATTTACTATATTTTTACAATTATAGATTTTTTTAAAGCCGAAGGCCTACAATACTCAGAAGTCGATATGAGTTTAAATGGCGGTAATGGCGCTGTAACATCTCAAAAAAATGTGTTTTTAGTAGCTCCTGGCACTGAGAAAATATCGGCAGTACAGCATAGTAACGGTGTAGATTATTGGGTTACTGCGCATCTTTGGGATAGTAGTAGTTTTGCAACATTTAAAATTACAGCAACCGGTGTAGAAGCTACTCCAGTAATATCAGATGTTGGAAGCTATCACGGTGGAGCGGGTTTTAATGTTATTGGCTGTATGAAGTTTTCGCCTAACGGAAAAAAATTAGCAGTTGCTAAATGGAGTACCAATAGTTTTGTAGAATTATTCGATTTTAATAAAGAAACTGGCGTGGTGTCTAATCCTGTTTTAATCGATAATTTTTTTGGAGCAGATTATTTAGATGGTGCTTACGGTTTAGAGTTTTCTACAAATAGCCAATACCTTTACGTTAGCGATTTAAATCAGCAATATTACACCTCAGAATTGCATCAATTAGATTTGAGTGTGTTTACGCCAAGCGCCATAAAAGCATCCAATGTGGTTCTCGCTAAAGAACGACGCTTAATTGCGGGTTTGCAATTAGGACCAGATGGTAAAATATATGTGTCTAATACATTCTCGTCTTATTTAAGTGTTATAGAAGCGCCTAATAATAAAGGCCTGAGCAGCGATTACCAATATAGAACAATAAACCTTAGTGGGCGCAGCGCTATTTTTGGTTTGCCCTCTTTTATTCAGTCGTTTTTTGTTGGTAAAATAGAAGTTGAAAACACCTGTTTTAATGATGCCGTAGCGTTTGATTTAATAACGAGCGAATCTATAGATTCTGTGTTATGGGAGTTTGGAGATGGCACAACATCGACTTTAATAAAACCCGAGCATACTTATGCAGCGGTAGGCGATTATTTGGTTAAGGCTATTTTTAAATCTGGAAGTTGCACCTATAGTGTGGCTAAAAATTTCACAATTTACGATATGCCAATAGCGAACGCCGTAACCGATTATGTATTTTGTGAAGATATTGGAAATGATGGTTTTGAAACTTTCGATTTAAGTAGTAAAACCGCCGATATTATGGGGGCACAAAGTACAACACTTTTTGAGGTAAGTTATTTTGAAAGCTTTGAAGATGCAACAGATGGTGTTAATATGCTGAATAGTATGTACACCAATACGAGTAACGCTCAAGATATTTATTATAAAATTAGCAATACCTTAAGTTCCGATTGTTACGATATATCGAGTTTTAAATTAATAATAGAAACAGAAACAGCGGGAACTCCTATCGATCTTGTTTTGTGTGATGATGTTTCTAACGATGGTGTTGAAACGCTTAGTTTATCTCAGTTTGATGATGAGGTTTTAAACGATGCACCTCCAACCGAATACAAAGTAACGTATTACGAATCGCAAGCGGAAGCCGATGCAGGTGGTCCAGGCTTGAATACCAGTATTTTTACAACATTTAGCAGCAACCAAGGACTTTTTGCACGTTTAGAAAATAAAGCAACAGACTGTTTTTCAACATCGAGCTTTAATGTTATTATCAACGACACGCCAACGGCCTATGTGGCGGAAGATTTATTTATTTGTGACGATGGCTCTAATGGCGGTAAAGCCTTTTTTAATCTAGGCGATCAAACGGCAACTATTTTAAACGGTCAAGCCGGAAATGTTACTTACCATAAATCTCAAACTGAAGCCGAAACTAAATCTAATATATTACCAGAAAACTACGAGAACCAAAGTGCTACAGAAGAAATTTTTGCGCGCGTAGAACTTTCGTCTAATACAGAATGTTATGCACTTACATCATTTTTTATTCGAGTAAGTAGCCAACCGATTATTGATATCGATGAGGTTTGGTATTTATGCCCAGGTGAAAGTGTGCAAGTCTATGTGAGTTCTATGCACGACGAATATCTTTGGAACACCGGAGAAACAAGCTCTGGTATTATGGTCGATCAAGCTGGCGATTATACCATTACAGTCTTTAATATAGGTAACTCTAGATGTAGCATAACTAAGACTGTTAGGGTAGTAGATGCTAGTTTGCCACTCGCGGTACATATTGAAATTAACGATTGGACGACAAACAGCAACTCTGTAATTATTACAACCGAGGGCGCTGGTGCGTTTAAATACTCTATAGATGGTAATATATACACAAGCAGTAATATCTTCGATAATCTAGATGCTGGCGATTATACGGTATATGTTACTAGCGAGAGCGACTGCATGGTATATTCCGAAGATATCTATCTACTGAATTATCCAAAGTACTTTACGCCAAATAACGACGGCTACCACGATTACTGGAAAATAGAA
The DNA here is from genome assembly GCF_900112395.1 of Algibacter lectus. Lineage (GTDB taxonomy): Bacteria > Bacteroidota > Bacteroidia > Flavobacteriales > Flavobacteriaceae > Algibacter > Algibacter lectus. The sequence continues at coordinate 200,609 of NZ_FOLN01000005.1, read as the reverse complement.
TTCGCAGAAACCGAACCCGATTTAGAAGTTCATATTTTCGATCGTTATGGTAAATTAATTATTCAGTTAAATCCGCACTCAAAAGGGTGGGATGGAACCTTTAATGGGCGCATGCTGGCCACATCCGATTATTGGTTTGTAGTAAACCGGCCAAGTAAAAATCGCCAATACCACGGACACTTTACATTAAAACGCTAAAATTTAAGCATAAAAAAAAAGCTGACCAAAAGTAAATTTACTTTCAGTCAGCTTTTTATATATTATAAAACTAAGTTCTATCTTCTAGAACGTCTAGCTCCAGCAAATTTTCCGCCACCAGAATCAGAGTCCGAACGTCTAGAGCTTCCTCCACCTTCGTTACTTCTACGTCTGTCGCTTCTGCTTCCAGAACCACCTTTTCTATCATCGCTGCGTCTTCCGCCACCACGTTTATCGTCGCGTCTTCCGCCTCCGCCACGTCTATCGTTGCGTCTTCCGCCACCACGATTTTCCGAAACTTCAACATTTACAAAACGTCCTTCATGTTTAAAGTCTGTAAAGAAAGCTAAAACTTTATCTTTAGTTTCATTTTCAGTATTAAAGAAAGAGAAACTCTCTTTAACTTCCACTTTAAATACATCATCTCTACCAAGTTGTAATTGGTCTTTTAAGAAATCTTTCAATTTCATCCAATCAAAACCATCTTTCTCACCAACATTAATAAAGTATCTAGTAGAGTTAGAGTTTCCTCCAAAATCACGACCACCTTCGCGTCCGCCCTCTCTATCTCTAGAGCCTTCTGCAACGTTTAAGTTTTTAGATTTTTGGTAATAGTTATAGAAACGTGTAAATTCTACAGAGAAAAATTTCTTAATTAATTCCTCTTTGCTAGTTTCTTCAAACATTTCATTAATACTAGTAAGGTATTTATCAATTTCATGATTAACCTCAGTATTATGTATTTTATTTGCTAAAGACATTAACTGCACTTCGCAAATTTCCATACCATCTGGCACTTCTTTTTTCTCGAACTCACGTTTAATAATGCGTTCAATACTTTTTATTTTTCGAACTTCACTTTTCGAAACAATAACCATAGAAATACCGTTTTTACCAGCACGTCCGGTACGACCAGAACGGTGTGTATACGTTTCAATTTCGTCAGGTAATTGGTAGTTTATTACGTGTGTAATATCATCAACATCAATACCACGAGCCGCAACATCTGTTGCAACAAGCATTTGTATTTGGTTTTTTCTAAACGATTGCATAACCAAATCACGTTGGTTCTGGCTTAAATCGCCGTGTAATGCACCAGCGCTGTAACCATCTTCAATTAAGTTTTCGGCTACTTTTTGCGTATCACGTTTTGTTCTACAAAATACTACAGAAAAGATATCTGGGTTAGCATCTGCTAAGCGTTTTAAAGCTTGGTAACGGTCTCTAGAGTTTACTAAATAATACTCGTGAGTTACATTACTTGTACTTTCATTTTTATTTCCAACCGTAATTTCTTGTGGGTTGTCCATAAATTTTTTCGCAATTCTAGCTACTTCTCTAGGCATCGTTGCAGAAAATAACCATGTGTTTTTGTCTTCTGGAGTATGCGATAAAATATCGGTAATATCCTCTTTAAAACCCATGTTTAACATCTCATCGGCTTCATCTAAAACCGAATATTGAATTTTAGAAATATCAACCAATCTACGGCTAATCATATCTTTCATTCTACCTGGTGTAGCTACAATAATCTGTGCACCACGTTTTACCTCACGAGCTTGGTCTGTAATGCTAGATCCACCATAAATGGCAACCACATTTAAACCTTTACAATACTTACCGTATTGTTTCATTTCGTTGGTAATCTGTAAACAAAGTTCACGTGTTGGGCTTAAAATTAAACCTTGCGTTGTGCGGCTGTTTACATCTATTTTAGCTAACATTGGAAAACCAAATGCCGCTGTTTTTCCTGTTCCGGTTTGGGCAAGTGCCACTAAATCGGTTTCAGAATTTAATAAAATTGGGATTGCTTTTTCTTGAACTTCACTAGGCTTTTCAAATCCTAAATCGGTAATTGCATGCAATAGGTCGTCATTAAGACCTAATTCTTGGAATGTGCTCATTCTTGTATAAGTATTCGATTTTGTTATGTGGTGTTACATAAGAAAGCGAATCGACATACTTAACCTTAAACTTCCAGTAACACATCCTCTCTCTGAGGAATATAAACTCGATTTTTCCCGAGTTTCAAGCTGCAAAGGTAATCAATTTTTTGGATATTCAATTTTTTGGGCGTTTTAACACGCTTTCCGCTATATCTTTTTAAAAATTTAGAGCTTTCCGTATGGTAGTGTTTATCTAGAATGTTTGTAGAAATAACAAAGTTTTTGGCTGCTTAAATTTTTAAAAAGGATGCCGCTGCAATCGTTAACGCGGGGTTGGGCTGGGGGTGAGGTTTAGGCATTATGTTTTTTTTATTTTGGAGCGATTGTATATTTATTTTTGTTACGAAAAATGAAGTCATTGGAGTATTTATTTAGCAAAATCAACCTAATAGAAACATTAGAAGTGTTTTTTTAATTATTGATATGCTGTAAAAGTTTGGGGTACGCGTAATGCATGAAGGCGTCAGCTTATGTGGTGTAAAATGCTTAAAACCGTTTTTGGAAAGCTTCTTTAAGATAATAAAAGGTTCGGTTTTATAGGTGGTTTTAGTGTAATCACCACCTATAAATCCAAATTACCATAATTGTTTTTTTATTGATAAATAGAAGTTTATCAATAAGGTTTGGATAAATTAGTTACTCTTTCTGCTTGTTAATACAATTACAAGCCAGCCTAAACCAAGAGCAAGAAATACTACACCAAAAGGATCATCGAGTCCGCGCATCGCAAATCGTGCAAAACCAAGAATCGACATCACTAAAGCGCCTTTCCAACTACCAAAAAATCCTGGTTTTTCAATGGCTTCGGTTTTGTCTATTCTTTCTGTCTCTGCTTCATTAACTATAAAATCGGTGCAATATGTATCAAAACTTGGTTTAGCATTATTTAAACTACAAATTAACCCAGTTTTAGAGTCAAAAGCTTTATTTACACATCTTTTACAAAGGCTCAATCTATCATCAATGGTGTTGTATGTTTTGGTTTTTAAAGCATTAACATCGGTAGGCGTGTAGCTGATTTTTTGAATGGCATTGTATTTCCCTAATATTTTTTTTCTTAAATAAAAAGCATTAATAGCTAAGTAAATTGTGAAAATTTGCAGTGCATAACTTATAATGATTTGGAAATGCGCAAATAGGTCGGGACGTGTTATTAACTGAAAAGTTAATGTTACAACAGCAATAATATTAAGTGTAATAAAAATATATAATGCATACTCAAGAGGTCTTAAGTATTTTTTTATAGCTTTTGCTGTGATAGACTTATTTAAGATGTTTATAAAACTAAAGAATATAAAAAGTTTAATGAAAGTTAATGCGTTACCAATTAGGTTAGGGGTAAATCCATATTGGTAGTTGGTTATTATACTTGCTACTACTGTAAGTATTATTACTGTTATCGATAGTAGGTAGGTGTTTTTCCAGTTCATGGGGTTTGTGTTTTTTAAGTTAAAATAATTATCGTCTTAAATTCCCAATGCGTTCCTGCAGCGTAGGATGCGAGTAATGCATAAAAACATAAGCGGGATGAGGTGTTAAATTGCTTAAGCTATTTTTAGAAAGCTTTTTTAAGGAGGTTATTAAAGGTTCGGCTTTGTAGGTGTTTTTGGCGTAATCGTCGGCTTGGTATTCAAACTTTCTAGAAAACCAATTCATGATTAATCCTGTAATTTCCGAAATAGGTGCGTAAAGCATCCCAAAGGCCACCAACCCAATATGGAAACTTGGTATTTGCACGCCTAAAGCTTCTGATAATAATGGGTTAGAAATAAAAAGGGATAATATAAATAGGGTAAAACCGGTGAGTAAAATAGAGGTTACCAAATTAAAAATGATGTGTTTCTTTTTGTAATGGCCAACCTCGTGAGCTAGCACAGCAACAATTTCATCTTCATCTAAATCGTTTATTAAAGTATCGTAAAGCGTTACACGTTTTTCGCTACCAAAACCAGAGAAATAAGCGTTGGCTTTTGTGCTGCGTTTAGAGCCATCTATAACAAATATTTTGTCAATTTTAAAACCTACTGTGTTCGCGTACTTCGAAATGCTATCGCGTAAACTACCGGCTTCTAATGGGGTTTGTTTGTTAAAAAGTGGTACAATAAGTTTGGAGTAAAACATATTGATAAACAAACTGAAAACAGCCACTAATCCCCAAGCATATAACCAAAAATTGTTTCCTGTAACTTGGTAAAACCAAATAATTATGGCTAAAATACCTCCGCCAACAATGGCCATCATGAGCCAGCCTTTTAGCTTATCTAAAAAGAAAGTGCTTTGTGTGGTTTTATTGAAGCCGAACTTTTCTTCAATTACAAATGTGCTGTAATAAGAGAATGGTGTGTTGAGTATATCGCTACCAATGGTAATAATACCGAAGAATATAAGTGCGATAATTATTGGGTTTTCGCTGTAGCTTCGTGCTATATTGTCAATGAATTCAAAACCATCAAACCATAAAAATCCTAAAGTAAGCATTACGGTAAAGGTCGATGTTAGTAAGCTAAATTTGTAATTGGTGGCTTTGTATTGCTGAGATTTTTTGTATTCTTCAGCATCGTAAACATCTTGCAAATCTTCTGGAAGCGCATCATTAAAGTGTTTCGCATTTAATGCATCTAAAACTTTCTCAATTATAAAATTGATGATTATTAGTGCAAAAATGATGTAGAAAAGCGTGTTTGCGGTCATGTTTGTTATGTTTCAACCTTAAAAAAGATTGTTGATTTGGAGGGACGTATTTTTGGTAATTTACAATTATTTAAAATTACGTTGGCGTTTGGCTTCAAAAATTAAGATACCTGCAGCTACAGAAACATTCATAGAATCGATTTCGCCTTGCATAGGTATAATGATATTTTGAGTGGAATTTACGCGCCATTGATCACTTAAACCTGTAGCTTCTGTGCCAACAACAAGGGCCGTAGCTTTTGTGAAATCTTGAGTGTGATAGTCTACCGAAGCTTGTAGTGCGGCACAGTAAATATTTATGTTATGCGCTTTTAGAAATTCTATAATTTCGGTAGTAGAACCCGTTGCTATAGTATTGGTAAACACACAGCCTACGCTAGAACGAATAATGTTTGGGTTGTATAAATCGCCTTTTGGGTTGGCTATTATTACGGCATCGGCATTGGCAGCATCGGCAGTACGTAAAATAGCGCCAATATTACCTGGCTTTTCTGGAGCTTCAGCAATTAAGATTAGCGGCGTTTGGGTGTCAAATTTTAAATCACTTATTAGGTGGCTTTTTGGTTTGGCAACGGCTAGAACACCTTCTGTAGTGCTTCGGTAAGCAAGTTTTTCGTAAACGTCTTTAGATATTTCAATAGTTGAATCCTGGCTTGTAGTTAACGCTTCTAGTTCGTTTTCCGAAAAGAGTCCCGGGTAGAATAAAACGGTGTCTAATACATAACCACCTTTTATGGCTAATTCTATTTCGCGAATGCCTTCAATTAGAAAAAGGCCTGATTTTTTACGTTCCCTAGACTTTTCTTTTAGTTGAACGAGTTGTTTTATGTATGCATTCTGGATGCTTGTAATTGCTTTCATCATAATATTTTACAAAAATAATTTATTTAATGTAATTTTGAGTGCTTATTTCCGACTTACGGACAAATTAAAAAACCACTATGAAACACACTTTTTTATTATTACTTGCTATTTCAATGTTTTCGTGTAAAAATGAAACAAAAAAAGATGCTGCAAAGCCAGAAATTATTTCTGAAACTACAGTAGAGGCTCCAACTAAAAAATACCCTGAAGCTTTAGTTAAAGTATTCGATGCGCATGGCGGATTGGACACATGGAATAAGATGCAATCTCTAGCATACACACAAGTGAAAGAAAGTGGCAATGTATCTACGATTACTAATTTAAAGAATAGAAACATTGTTGTAGATATGCCAGAGCATACTATTGGTGCTAATGATGAGGATGTTTGGTTAAATACTAAAGGAGAGAAAGCGTTTAAAGGAAACCCTCGTTTTTACTATAACTTAATGTTTTATTTCTATGCGATGCCTTTTGTTTTAGCTGATGATGGTATTATTTATGGTGATGCTGAGCCTTTAACTTTTGAAGGTGTTACGTATCCTGGGATAAAAATTTCTTACCAAAATGGTGTTGGTGAATCGTCGGGTGACGATTATGTGCTTTACTACAACCCAACAACCTACAAAATGGAATGGTTAGGTTATACAGTTACGTATTTCTCTAAAGAGAAAAGTAGCGAATTACATTTTAGACGCTATACAGCTTGGCAAAATGTGAATGGCTTAGATGTAGTAGAAGCGATGGTTGGCTATAAAGCTGAAGAGAATGTACCAACAGCTGCTGGTCGTGAAGATAAATTTATAAACGTAAAACTATCTACAGAAGCTCCTGATAGTAGCGTATTTAAAACTCCTGAAACCGCTAAGGTTGCTAAGTAAGTTTTAAATAACAATTGATATAAAATAAAAAAAGCAAGCTGAGAAGCTTGCTTTTTTTGTTGGTATTAATTGGATTGATATTTTTTGGAATAACGTTTCCATAATTCTGTTTGGTGCGTTTCTAGACTAATTAAGCGTCCGTCTATAAAAGCATGAGAAATTATGTTGGTACGCATATCTAAGGCGTCACCTTCACTTATAAATAAGGTGGCGCTCTTGCCAGTTTCTAAAGAACCATACTGCGCATCGATACCCAGTATTTTTGCTGGGTTTAATGTGATTAACTGTAGCGCTTGTGCTTTTGTTAATCCGTGAGCTACGGTTGTACCTGCGTAAAATGGTAGGTTTCTAGAATTCATACGTTCCATTTGTCCGTTGGCTTGTAAGGCTACTGTAATGCCGTTATCTACTAATAGCTTAGCCGATTTATATGGTAAATCGTAATCGTCATCAGTTTGGCTTGGTTGCGAGTGTATACGGTTTAAAACCACAGAGATGTTATTCGATTTTAAAATACCGGTTACTTTATAAGCTTCTGCTCCGCCAACAATAACCATGTTTGGAATGGCGTTTTTCTTTATAAAATTAACCGCATCAATAATGCCTTTTTCATCGTCTACATTAATGTAAAGTTTTTTAGAACCATTGAAAACACCTTCTAATGCCTTATAAGATAAGTTGGTGATAGAAGGGCTTGCTTTTAAATACGCTTTGGCATTATTAAAATAGTCTTCTATTTCTGTAATTTGGTTGCCGTATTCTTTATTCACTTTTAATGCAGGATCTTCGCCTAACCAGTAGCGTCCTCTTTTGAAGTTGCTCGGCCAGTTTATGTGAATTCCGTCGTCTGTTTTTACAGCAGCATCTTCCCAGTTCCAAGCGTCAAATTGCACTACAGATGATGTGCCAGAAATACGACCGCCTCGTGGCGTAATTTGCCCAAGTAAAACACCGTTTGGTCTCATAGATTCTACAACTTTAGATTCCGTATTATAAGCAATTATACTTCTAATGTTAGGGTTCCATGTTCCTATTTCAGAATCATCATCAGTGGCCTTTACAGCATCAATTTCAACTAAACCTAAAGTTGAATTCGGAATAATAAAACCAGGATAGACGTGTTTGCCTTTACCGTCGATAACATCACCAATACGAGCAATTTTCATATTAGCACTTCCTACGAAAGTGATTTTACCTTCATTAAACATAATAAGGGCGTTCTCAATAACTTCACCTGTACCTAAATGTGCCGTGGCACCTTCTATAGATATAGCTTTGCTTTGTTTGTCTGCTGGGGTTTGTTGGGCGTGTATGGATCCGAAAAATAGGAGGCAGGCACACGCTATATATAAATTGAAATATTTCATTTTCTATGTTTTAGTTAATTATATTGCCAATAAAATCGCAATGCATATCTACTTTTTCCTTTTTCTTAATAGGTTGCGTTTTTAAGCCTTTGTTTTTAGCTTTTAGCATTTGGTTGATAAGCTCGTTTTTCTCTTTTTTAATTTCCGAACGCAGCATAGTATCGCGCTCTAAATCGAAATAAGTGACACCTTCAATAATTGTTTTTTCTGCTTTAGCATAAATAGACATTGGGTGATCGGTCCATAAAACAACATCGGCATCTTTACCAACTTTTATACTTCCTACACGGTTATCGATGTGTAAAAGTTTAGCAGGGTTTAGAGTAACAAACTTCCAAGCTTCTTCTTCGCTAATACCTCCGTATTTAATAGATTTTGCAGCTTCTTGATTTAAACGTCTAGACATTTCTGGATCGTCACTATTAATAGCAACCGTAACGCCTGCATTGTGCATAATGGCAGCATTGTATGGAATAGCATCGTTAACCTCGTATTTGTACGCCCACCAATCGCTAAATGTAGAGCCACCAACACCGTGTTCAACCATTTTATCGGCTACTTTATAACCTTCTAAAATGTGAGTGAATGTATTAATGTTGAAATCGAATTGTTCTGCAACCTTCATAAGCATATTAATTTCACTTTGAACGTAAGAGTGACAAGAAATAAAACGCTCTTTGTTTAAAATCTCAGCAAGCACGTCCATTTCGACGTCTTTTCTATAAGGTTTACCACTTTTCTTTAAAGCATCATATTCTTTAGCGCGTGTAAAATAATCGATGTAAACTTGCTCGACACCCATTCTAGTTTGTGGAAAACGCACACCATTAGAATATCTAGTTTGTTTTACGTTTTCTCCTAAAGCGAATTTTATAAATTTAGGTGAATCGTTATAAATTAAATTATCGGCAGATTCGCCCCATTTTAATTTTATAATAGCCGAACGTCCACCAATTGGGTTGGCTGAACCGTGCAATATTTGTATAGAGGTTACACCACCAGCAAGGTTGCGGTAAATGCCAATATCTTCATTGTCGATAACATCTTCGATGCTTACTTCTGCAGACGAGTTTTGCCCGCCTTCGTTAACAGAGGCGGTTGCAATATGCGAATGCTCGTCTATAATACCAGCCGTTAAATGTTTGCCAGTAGCATCAATAATTTGAGCTTTTCCGTCGCTGAGGTTTTTACCGATTTTAACTATTTTACCATTTTTAATAAGCACGTCTGTGTTTTCTAAAATACCATCGGTTTCGTTAGTCCAAACCGTTGCGTTTTTAAACAAAAGCGTTTCTTGTTTTGGTAGTGTTTTAAATCCGTAAGCAGTGTTAGGGTAGGAGATAGAGGCTATGTTGTTTTTAGAATCATCGTCCTTTTTATCTTTTTCTTCGGAATCGTCTTCGGTTTTTGTACTCTTTTTGGCTGAAAATGGAATTTCATTACCATTAGGTAAAGTAGCTTTTCCTTTTAAAGCAGTATCGTTTTCAACATGAGCTACAATACGAATAAAATCTTGCGACGTAGAATCTTTTGTAGTCATCGAGATTTGAACCCAGTCATTATTATAACTAATTTTAGAACCTAAGGTTTTAGTCTCGCTTGTAATTTTAGATTTCAGCTTTTTAATATCGCCTTCTACAGTCATTTTATAAGCCGTATTATCTACGCTAAACTCATAATCACCAACAATATCTATAGTGTTCATGTTGGTAACAATGTGTTGTTGACCTTGTACCCAGTTTTCGTAAAGCTTGGTTTTCTTCTCAAAAATATCGCCCGAGGTAATTAAAAAGTTAGCATAAGCACCATTGTTAAGTGTTCCTATTGCTGTAGATTGCCCAAGTAATTGCGCAGGTACAAGCGTTAATGCTTCTAGAGCCTTCTCTTTAGAAAGTCCGTTTTTAATAGCTTGCATTAATTTGCCTTTAAATTCACTTGGCGATTTTAAAGTATGCGTTGTTAGTGCAAAACTAATATTGTTATCGGCTAAAACCTTTGGGTTCGTTGGTTCTTGGCTCCATGCGCGCATGTCGCTAAGTGCTAATGAACTTGTTAAAAAACTGTTTTCAACATCGTAAGCATCCTTAAAGTTTACGGGAAGTATAAACGCAGCATTGGTGTTTTTTATCTCATCAATACGCTCATACTCGTCACCACCACCTAAAATAACATATTGAATACCAAACTGATCTCCAATTTTATCGGCTCTTAGTGCATTGGCTTTACTTCCAGCTTCAAAAATTTGAATTAAATCTTGGTTTCTGTTTAAGGCTTCAATAGATAAATCTTTCGTTTTACTAAGTCCTTTTTTATACCATGCCGCATCGTTATACAATTGGCGTAGCAAAGCAATACTACCCATTATAGAATTTGGGTAAGCTTGTCGAGACGTGGCGCTTCTATCGAAAGATAGATATTGTGCCGAGTTCTCTTTTAGTATACGTGTTTCATTACCTTCCTTAGTATTAAGCGCTACTAAAGCACCGGTTCCTCTATGAATACCGTCTTGTATGTGTGTATTTACAACGCCAAACCCAGCATCTAATAATGCTTTGGCTGTTTTAGAATCGTAGTTAAATTTAGAAAGTGCCTCGTTTTCTGGCATCACATGGTCGTTCCAATAATATCCTGTTCTGCTGGCATCGTATTGTGGAGCCTGACTTCTGCTTCTTGGTTGTGCTTTTGGTTTTTCAATTCCAAAATCGGAATACATATCAATAAAAGAAGGGTAAATGCTTTTACCTTCAATATTAATAATTTTAGTGTTTTTTGGAATCGAAACATTTGTTCCGGTAGAAATTACCTTTCCATTATGTATTAACAAGGTGCCTTTGTTAATAATTTGTCCGCTAGAAACATGGATTTTTGCATTCGTGAATGCTGTGTAGTTGGTGTTTGTAGTTTTAACACCATCATTTTTTGGAAAATAATCTTGGCCGAATAAGCAACTGCAGCAAAAGAAGCTCAAGATTCCAATACATTTTTTAATCATAGATACAATCTGTTAGTTTTAGCTAAAAATACGGATATCTATCTAGAATCAAAGTTCCTTTACATATAAAGTTGTAATCTTTAAGAATTTCTCATTTTTCTTCAAAATAATTGACCAATAATGCAACAACATAGCTATAGCTTTCCATGCCTTTAGTTTGCTTATTTGCTTTTAAAAAGCCGCTATAGAAGCTTTTAAAAAAGGGTTCGGCCGGATTTTGGTGTGCTTCCCAAAACAATCGCACTTCTTCGTAATTTTTTAAAACACCAATATTTAAATTTTCAACCGTTTTTTGGTAAAGGTCTTGATCGCGTCGATAAATTTCATTTAAGCAATAGCGTAAGCCAAAGGTGTAACCGCAATATCTAAAATAAATATTCTCATGGTTTATGGCTGCTAAGCAACCAATAAAATTAGCTTCGTTTTCTGCAGCAAAACCTAACTGATGTGCAATTTCGTGTGTTGTGGTAGTGGCAAATTTAAAAGTAGGGATAAGGCCATCAACTTGCGCTTCATTGGTTAACGGATTTAAGTAGCCACTAAAACCCATATAGGTTAAGGGATAACTAAATAAGGATTTTTTTACACTTCTAGGCGAATATTCCAAATCTGGAAACACCTGTTTTAATCCCAAATAACCATCTGGAGCCAATTTTAAAATCTCGCTTTTGGTTAACGGAACATCTACTTTTATAGAATCGTTTTTTGTGATTTCAAAATGTAAAGCGTTTGCCTCTAAAATAAGTTGCTCTGTAACTTTAACTAATTGTTCTGTGCTGTATTCCGGATTTAAATCCAAACTTTTGTACAATGGCAATCGGTAATAATTGAATCCCCAAAATAAATGAAAGGCAAAATACAATATAGAAACTGCCGAAAACACATCTGCAAACCATTGTTTGGTATCGATTTTAATTCGTTTCCAATTTTTATAAAACCATCTAAAAATATAAATTAAACCTGCTGCGTAAAACAAATCGCCGAAAGAAAAAGGCAACCAACCCAAGCAAAACCGAAACATTTTGGATATATATACATAAAGTCCGTTACTGTAGAAAGTCTCCACAAAACCGGGGTAATTCCCTAATAATTTCACTAAAAAGTACTGCGGAATCAACAGCAGCGCAATAATCGTTTTTTTATCTTTCAGCATAGACCAAAAATAGTAAAAATTTGTACCCAAAGGTTATACATATTTATAAAGGTTTCTTCCTGCTTTCAGTTATATCTTTTTTTTAATGTACGCATTTCTCTATTAGGTAACATCAATCTTAATTATTAAAACTTGGAGTTTTTGGAGAACTATTCGGTATTCAAAAAAAAGGATGCCACATCAATCAGGAGTAGCTACCAATATCTGTGTATTTTTGCTAACTTTGCATTAAAATGTAAACAAAATGAGCTCAGAAATAAGAAATTTAGAACCTAAACAGCTTTGGAATAAATTTGCCGATTTAAATGCTGTACCGCGTCCGTCTAAAAAAGAAGAACGTGTTATCGCTTTTATGAAAGACTTTGGTAAAAAACTTGGTTTCGAAACTATAGAAGATGAAGTTGGTAATGTAATTATCAAAAAGCCAGCTACGGCAGGTATGGAAAATAGAACGACCATTGTAATGCAATCGCATTTAGATATGGTACATCAAAAAAATAATGATACTGAATTCGATTTTGATACTCAAGGTATTGAAATGTATGTTGATGGTGATTGGGTTCGTGCAAAAGGTACCACTTTAGGCGCCGATAACGGATTAGGTGTGGCCACCATTATGGCTATTCTAGAAAGTACAGATATTGCACATCCTGCAATTGAAGCTTTGTTTACTATAGATGAAGAAACTGGAATGACAGGAGCAATGGGCTTAAAAGGCGGATTACTTACAGGAGGAATTCTATTGAACTTAGATACTGAAGAAGATGATGAAATTGGAGTAGGTTGTGCCGGTGGTATCGATGTTACTGCTACTAGAACTTACGAAGAAGAGGAAACGCCAGAATTTAAAATAGGTTACAAAATAACTGTAAAAGGTTTACAAGGTGGCCACTCGGGAATGCAAATTCACGAAGGTTTAGGTAATGCTAATAAAATAATGAACCGTGTATTATTTGATGGTTTTGAGAATTTTGGCTTACGTATTTCGGAAATCGATGGCGGAAGTTTGCGTAACGCCATTCCTCGTGAAAGCAATGCTATTGTTGCAATCGATGCTATACACGAAGAAGCTTTTCTTTTAGAAACAAAAGAACAAGAAGCGATGTTAAAGGCTGAGTTAAAAACTATGGAACCTAACTTAGAAATTGTGGTTTCTAAAGTTGAAACTCCAGAAAAAATTATGGACTTAGGAGTTCAAGAAGGTTTAACACGTGCTATTTATGCCGCTTGGAATGGTGTGTACCGTATGAGTGCAGATATTCCTGAATTGGTAGAAACATCAAACAACATAGCAAGAGTTATTGTAAAAGATGGCGCTGTAAAAATTGGTTGTTTAACACGTTCTTCTGTAGAAAGTTCTAAATGGGATTTAGCAAATACACTACGCTCAACTTTTGAGTTAACAGGTTGCGAGGTTACATGCACAGGTGATTATCCTGGTTGGTCTCCAAACATGGATTCGGCTATTTTGAAAGTGATGACAAAACTTTACGAAAAATTAAATAATGAGAAGCCACACGTTGCAGCATGTCATGCAGGTTTAGAATGTGGAATTCTTGGAACCAATTATCCAGATATGGATATGATTAGTTTTGGACCAACTATTAAAGGTGCGCACTCTCCGGATGAACGTGCTCAAATTTCATCGGCTCAAAAATATTGGGATTTCGTTATTGAGATTTTAAAAGAAATACCTGAGAAAGCTTAAGTTTTCAATAAGTTGATAGGTGTGGCTGCATTGTGATTAGTTTATCATATTAATGTCATTATACAGAACATAAAAAAGCCAGTAATAACGATTGTTATTACTGGCTTTTATTTTTAACAAGTGTTTTATAAACTATCCACGGTATTTTAAAGGTAAGTGTACTACTTTTTTGGTTTCGTAAAAATCTTCCTCAAAATAGTCGCTTAAATTATAAATAGTAGTGGTTTTGTAATCTTTTAGCTCTTCTTCTAGATCGCCACCTTTTAAATAGATAATGCCATTTTTCAATTCGTGGTTTTGCTCTTTTGCAATTTTTCCTTTTACCCAATGTACAAAAGTAGGCATAGCGGCAACGGCACGACTTACAATAAAATCGTAGTTTTCTTTAATTTCTTCAACACGGCTGTGTGTTGTTTTAACGTTGGTTAAGCCTAAGCCTTCAACCACTTCATTTACAACCTTTAGTTTTTTAGCAATGCTATCTACTAAATGAAAAGAACACTCAGGAAACATAATGGCTAAAGGGATTCCTGGAAATCCACCACCTGTACCAACATCTAAAATGTGGCTACCATCTTTAAACTCTATCACTTTGGCAATACCTAAAGAGTGTAATACATGACGTAAATATAACTCGTCGATATCCTTACGTGAAACTACATTTATCTTCAAATTCCAATCTTGATATAGGGATTCTAAAAGTGTAAATTTTTCAATTTGGTCTTCGGTGAGGTTAGGGAAATATTTTAAAAGCAGTTTCATTTATGTTAAATTTTCAACAAAAATATACTTTTTAAGTACATAATTTTACAAAAAATTGGGATTACTTAAATAGCTTTATTCATATCTTTGCAGATAGGTATGATCAAAAAAACATTTTTAAAATCATATTAAAATTATTAGAATGACTAAACAAACCGTCTCGTTCTCGAGAAAAGACCCCGCGAAGTTCTTTAAAACGTTGAATAAACGTGTTAATGATTACTTTAAGGAAAATGATATTAAACGTACAGGAAACTGGGAATTATATACAAAAGCCATAATAATGTTTGCTTTATTAATTGTTCCTGCAGTATTAATTTTAACTGTTCCAATGTCTGGATGGCTACAAGCTTTATGCATGGTGGTTGTTGGGATTGGTATGGCTGGTGTAGGCATGAATGTGATGCACGATGCTAACCATGGTTCTTTTTCTAGTAAAAAGTGGGTTAACAAATTAATGGGAAGCAGTATTTATATACTAGCTGGTAACGATTATAACTGGAAAGTGCAACACAACGTATTGCACCATACATATACAAACATTCAAGGGCATGATGAAGATATTGATGCTGGTAGAATTATTCGTTTTTCTAAACATTCAAAATGGTTTAAAATTCATCAATATCAAAAGTATTATGCGTTTTTCTTATACGGTTTGCTTACTGCAAACTGGGCTATCACAACAGATTTTATACAAACTTACAAATACTTAAAGCGTAAATTAGCTTACGGTAAGTTACCAAGTCCTGCAACGCAATGGACTAAACTTATTATTGGTAAAATTGTATATTATTCAATTTGGGTAGCATTACCTTTAGTTGTAGGTTTTACTTGGTGGCAAGTATTAATTGGCTTCTTAATTATGCACTACACAGCAGGAATTATTTTAAGTGTGGTTTTTCAATTGGCTCACGTTGTACCAAGTACAGTTATGCCTTTACCAGATGAAGATGGTAACATGAAAAATACTTGGGCTATTCACCAATTATTTACTACATGTAATTTTTCACCTAAAAGTTGGTTAGCCGAGTTTTATACGGGTGGATTAAACAGACAAGTAGAGCACCACTTGTTTGCAAATATTAGCCACGTGCATTATAGCAAAATAGCAAAAATAGTAAAGGAAACAGCAAACGAATTTAGCTTACCATATAATGAATACAACACATTTTGGAAAGCCGTTTCAGAACATTATAATCAACTAAAGGTACTTGGGAAAAATCCTAACATTGCCTAAACTTTATATTTACTTCATAAACACAATTCATGCAATTATTATCTGAAAGAATTTTAAACATGGCTACTTCGGCAACGTTAGCTATGGCAGCCAAAGCTCGCGAATTAAGAGGCGAAGGAAAAGACATTATAGGTTTAAGTCTTGGGGAACCAGATTTTAACACCCCAGATTTTATTAAAGAAGCAGCTATTCAGGCTGTGAATGATAATTACAATTCTTACTCACCAGTAGATGGTTATGTAGAGTTGAAAGAGGCGGTTGTTACAAAGTTTAAACGTGATAATAATTTAACGTATACTTTACCACAAATTGTTGTTTCTACGGGAGCTAAACAATGTTTGGCAAATATAGCAGCTGTTATGCTAAATGATGGTGATGAGGTGCTTTTACCTTGTCCTTACTGGGTAAGTTATTCTGATATTGTTAAGTTAAATGGTGGTGTGCCAGTTGAGGTTGCAACATCTATCGATACAGATTTTAAAATGACACCAGCACAATTGGAAGCGGCTATTACTCCAAAAACCAAAATGATGTGGTTTAGTTCTCCATGTAACCCAAGTGGATCTGTTTACAGTAGAGAAGAGTTAAGAGCTCTAGCCGATGTATTGGTTAAATATCCTAATATTTATGTAGTTTCAGATGAAATTTACGAGCATATTAACTATGGTTCTGGTCACGCAAGTATAGCGGAATTTGATGATATGTATAACAATACTATTACTGTAAACGGTGTTTCGAAAGCTTTTGCTATGACGGGATGGCGTATTGGTTTTATTGGTGCTCCAGAAAAAATTGCTCGTGCATGTAATAAAATGCAAGGTCAAATTACTAGTGGTGCTAACTGTATTGCACAACGTGCTGTAATTACTGCTTTAAACGCAGATCCGAGTGCTGTAAAATACATGATAGATGAATTTAAAGTGCGTCGTGATTTAGTTTTAGACTTATTGAGCGATGTTACAGGTTTTAACTCAAACACGCCAGAAGGTGCGTTTTACGTATTTCCAGATGTATCTTATTACTTCGGAAAAACGTTAAGAGGAAAAACAATAAATAATGCTACCGATTTTTCTTTATATTTATTAGAAGAAGCATTAGTGGCAACAGTAACAGGTGATGCTTTTGGTAACCCTAACTGTATTCGTATTTCTTATGCAGCTTCGCAAGATCAAATTATTGAAGCTATTAAGCGTATTAAGGAAGTAGTAAGCTAGTTCTTTAAAAAACTTTTATATATCAAGAGCTGCTAGATTTTTTAATCTAGCAGCTCTTTTTTTGTTAGAATAAGTAGTGTACAGCGATAAGTAAACCTAGGCTGGCGATTATAAAAAACGCAATGGTTTGTATTAGAGCTTTTTTGTTATCTGTTAAGGTTTGTGCTTTTATAGTGTCTAGTTGTTCTTGTGTTGCTTTTGGAAACTCTTTTAATTCTATATTGGCATAACTGCCAGATAACGCTCCTTTTTCTTTGCGTTTTGAGGTTAAACTTCTATTGTTTTTTAATGACTGGTTTGCAGCCATCATTGATCCTTCGCCTCCCATAATTTATATTTTAAAGTGAAACACTATTGAGATATTCAAAAAAGTGTGTTTAAGATTATTGGTTATAATCTTAAGAATATTTAAAGTAGCTGCTTTATATATAAGTAACAATTTGGATTAAAATGTTACAGTAGAAGCGGGGTTTTATTTTTTAAGAAGGTGTTATCCATTTGTGAAATGCAGTGTTGATACGCGGATGAGAATAGGTTTGGGTGATGTGAAAATATTTGCGGATAATTGCGTTAGGGATTGATGCGGCATCCTTTTTTGTGCAAGCCTTTTAATTAGTTGAAAGCTCCAAAATTTGGATTTAGAAAATAGCGTGTTGCTAAGCCGAAATAATACTGCACAAATAAAGATATAGCGGAAAGCCCGACCCTTTTCGGGTAACGCTAAAATAAAATAAATTCAGAAATTAATTGATAGCAAAAGTAGCGCTCAATTTAAATGTAGGGATGGTAACTTGGAATTTTCTAGTGGTTGTAAAATTAACCATGTTGTAATGCCCTTGCATAGCACCAAAAGGAGAGGTGAGTAGGCAGCCAGAGGTGTAAGTGTGAGATTCTCCAGGTTTTAAAACCGGTTTTTTACCTACTACGCCTTCGCCGATAACGGTTTCAACATTGTTTAAGGCGTCTAGAATTTCCCAATGACGCGCGTAAAGTTGCACAGAATCTTTACTTTGGTTTTCTATAGTTACGGTATAACCAAAGGCGTATTGCATTTTATAGTTTTTATAAAATGAACCTTCGAAGTTTGTAACTACCGAAATTTTAATGCCAGATGTAACTTGTTGTACCATGATTGATTAAGCAATTTACTTTGCTAAAATAATAAATATTAAAGAGTTAGTGCGTGATTTCAACGGGTTTGGCGAATAAATTAGTTGAAATGCATTTCTTACCCTATATTTTGTCGATTTTATAATATTAACGTATTAATTTGTGATGTTTACTGAACTGGCTTCGCCTAAACCAATTATTTTATCGTATCGAGCGCCTAGATCGCGGTAATAAACAAGCACTTTGTAATTATTTTCGGTTTGCCAGAAATCACCACTCACTGCACCATCGTCTACAGTACCATCATCGTTAACTACAATATATTTGTAGTTGTAGAAACCTTGTTTTAAAAGCATGGTGTTGATAAAGCGATTGTTGACTTCATCAAAAATCATTCTTGTGCTATCGTCTATAGCATAGTTGTTAAAGTTTCCATATATATGTACGTTCTTATTGATTAAAAAGTCGTCGCCACGTAGAGAAAAATGCATCCACACGTAATCGGCTTCAATGCTGGCATCATCGGCATCTACGTTGGTGATAAGGTAATTACCGTTAATATCTGGGTTGTATGTGTACGGCATTTTGGCGCGCGGTATATTGGTGTAGAGGTAGTTGTGGTAAAGATCTTTTAGGTCTATAAACTGGATGCCTGTATTGGCGGCACGAACATCTTTATTTTCGAAAAACAGGAATTCGTTACCTGCCCAAAAACTTGTTTCACTGTCGTATCTGTAAATAAGTTGGTTGCCAAGCGTGTATTGCGGCTTTATGTTGGTAATAACATTGTTTAAATTATTATTTTGAATAATAACAGCTTTTACGGTTTGAGTGGGGTTGTTTAATTGTATGTTATTTGAAGTAATTATGAGTTCTACACGTTGTTTTTGTTCTATAAATTCGATGTTTCTAGAGCGTTTTACGCTTACGCCAACAGCGGTTTTATCTTCATAAATCATAAATTTTCTAGAGAACTGAAGCTCATTATTGTCATTATAAACCGAAATCATGTAGTTTCCAGAAACGAGTAATCCTTTGGTGAATTGATTAGGGATAGTGAGTTTGTAATGCGAAAATATTTGGTAGGTGTTTAGTGAATTCTCGTAATCACGAATACGTTGGTTGTCAAAGCCGCTCAGGAATTCTGATTTAATAAGTGTTGAAGGTGTCCAGTCGAAATTGAAATGCTCGATTTTATAGTAGTAATCGGCTTCTTCACCATTTAAAGCATCGAACTCTAAAACTACATATTCGCCCAGTTTTAGTATAGGAAGTTGGGTTTCAGGCGTGTTACTTTTAAAATTTATAGTTTTAATATAATCTGGTGGATTTACTTCTTGAACTTGTGAAAAAACCAGAGCGGGCAGGAGGGCGATGAGAATTTTTTTTATTACCTTAGAATGCATATTCATTATAGTTTTGTGTGTAAATATAAACAAAATCTATGCCTAATTAAATTTACTTATTTAGAATTAGTATAAATAAATGATATGCATTTTTTAGGACGAATAATTTAGGTATTTATTTGTATTTTTGCACCGATTTTTAGACAACTAATTTCAATAAAAATAAATATGTCAAACGACATCCGTATCAAAAAAGGTCTGGACATTAAACTTATAGGTGAAGCTGATAAAACCGTTGAACAAGCGATTATCAGTAACTACTACACTATAAGGCCAGAGGATTTTCACGGCGTAATTCCAAAACTTGTTGCAAAAGAAGGGACTTCAGTAAAAGCTGGAGATACTTTGTTTTTCGATAAATCTCAGGAATCGGTTATGTTCGCATCGCCAGTTTCAGGGAAAGTGATTGAAGTACAACGTGGACCAAAAAGACGCATAGACGCTATTAAAATTGAAGCCGATAAATCGCAAGTATATGCAGATTTAGCAGCATTTGATTTAAACAGTGCCACAGCGGAATCTGTAAAAGCACATTTGTTAGCATCAGGATGCTGGCCGTTTGTAAAACAACGCCCATATGATGTGATTGCAAATCCGAATAAGCCGCCAAAAGCGATTTTTATTTCGGGGTATGCTAGCGCACCATTGGCTGCCGATTTAGACTTTACCTTAAAAGGTAAAGAAGCTGAATTGCAGGCTGCGGTAACGGCTTTAGGGAAACTAACAGAAGGTGCAGTGCACATTTCGGTTGGTACTTCTAGCTCGCCACTTGCTGGTTTAACAGGTGTTACTACGCACAAGGTTTCAGGGCCACATCCTTCAGGGAATGTTGGTACACTTATCAATAAAGTGAATCCAGTAAATAAAGGCGAAGTTGTTTGGACAGTTAATGCTCAAGACTTAGTTATTATTGGTGAACTTTTATTAACTGGTAAGTTTAATGCTGAACGTATTGTAGCTTTAGTAGGTTCTTCGGTTGAAAAACCAAGATATTTTAAAACCATTATTGGTAGCGAAATTTCTACTCTAATTTACGATAAAGGTGTTTCTAAAGGTGGTAACGATCGTGTTATTTCTGGAAATGTATTATCTGGAAAGCAAATTAAACCAGACGGAAATTTAGATTATTACAGCAATGTAGTATCTGTTATTCCTGAAGGTGATGATTACGAGCTTTTTGGATGGAACAAACCTGTGTTTAATAAAATCTCTACTTCTAGAGCTATGACATTCTCATGGTTAAGTAAATCTAAAAAATACGATTTGAACACCAATACTAATGGTGAACACCGTGCTTTTGTTACTACAGGAGTTTACGAGGAAGTTTTTCCTTTAGATATTTATCCTATGCAAATATTAAAAGCTTGTATGTATAAAGATTTAGATGAAATGGAAGCTTTAGGAATGTACGAAGTTGCACCAGAAGATTTCGCTTTAACCGAGTTTGTATGTGTATCTAAACAACCGCATCAAAAAATTATTAGAGAAGGTTTAGACTTAATGCTTAAAGAGATAGGATAATGGGTTTAAAAAATAATTTACATAAATTAAAACTAAAGTATAAAGGGACAAAAATGGCTCCTGCATTTAATGCAA
Source organism: Algibacter lectus (assembly GCF_900112395.1). Classification (GTDB taxonomy): domain Bacteria; phylum Bacteroidota; class Bacteroidia; order Flavobacteriales; family Flavobacteriaceae; genus Algibacter; species Algibacter lectus. The sequence goes on along the minus strand of NZ_FOLN01000005.1, from coordinate 179,487 downwards.
TCCATACCTTTTTATACTTGCCAGATGAGACCACACATAATGGAACTCATATAAAAGCTGCCGACGATTTAAAGCGTACCATGAATACAGTAATTATGGCTATGGTGCCATGTTTATTGTTTGGTATGTTTAACGCTGGTTACCAGCATAACTTACAGGTTGGAGAAATTCAAGCAGTAACAGTAGGTTTCTTTAGTCCGGAGTTTTGGGCTTTAGATAACTTCATGATCGGTTTCTGGAAAATTATTCCTTTAGTAATCGTGTCTTACGGTGTTGGTTTAGGAATTGAATTCTTATTCGCTGTAATTAAAGGTCACGAAGTAGAAGAAGGTTATTTAGTAACAGGAATGTTAGTGCCATTAATTGTACCAGTAGATATTCCGTTATGGATGTTAGCAGTTGCAGTTGTATTTGGTGTTGTTATTGGTAAAGAAGTTTTTGGTGGAACAGGGATGAATATCTTAAATCCAGCTTTAACTATTAGGGCCTTTTTATTCTTTGCATATCCTACTTGGATGTCTGGAGATAAAGTTTGGGTTGAAGGTGCAGTTGAAAGAACAAATGAAATTGCAGCCGGTGCTAATTTAGATGCCATTTCTGGTGAAACTATTTTAGGAACTCTAGCTCAAGGTAAAGCTGTAACACACTCTGTTGCCGATATGTTCTTAGGGTTTATTCCTGGTTCAGTAGGAGAGACTTCAACGTTACTTATTGTTTTAGGTGGTTTATTTTTAGTATTTGCTAAAATTGGAAGCTGGAGAATAATGTTATCATCGTGTGTTGGGGCTATAGTAATGGGCTTAATATTTAATGGTGTTGTTAGTTCTGGATGGATTACTGAAACAAGTAAATTTTACGGATTAATGAGTACTGAATTTTGGCATCACCTACTTATTGGTGGTTTTGCTTTTGGTACCGTGTTTATGGCTACCGACCCAGTTACGGCGTCGCAAACCAATAAAGGGAAATGGATTTATGGTTTCTTAATAGGATTTCTTTCTATTATGATTCGTGTATTCAACCCAGCATATCCAGAAGGTGTGATGTTAGCTATTCTATTAATGAATGTGTTTGCACCAACAATTGACCATTACGTGGTACAAGGAAATGTGAAGAAAAGAATGAAACGTTTAAAAGCTAAAGTTGCATAACGATGGAGAATAGAACAGATAAAAATTCATATACTATAATTTTCGCCGTTGTTATGGTGTTGGTTGTAGGTTCATTATTAGCCTTTACAGCTTCATCATTGAAACCTAGTATTGATGAAAATAAACGTCTAGAAAAGCAACAAAACATTTTGTATGCTATGGGCGTGAACGAGAATGACGAAACTAGTGCTAATTTTGTTTCAACAGATAAAGCACCAGAATTATTCAAGAAATATATTAAGAAGCAATTGGTTATTCAAGATGGTAAGGTTACCGAAGATGACCAAGCGTATTTAATTGATATTAAAAAGGAACAAGCTAACGCTAAAGCTGGTATTGCAAGACGTTTACCTTTGTTAAAAGGTGAAAAGGATGGTAAAACATTTTACATTGCACCAATTCGTGGTAAAGGGCTTTGGGATGCTATTTGGGCTTATGTTGCTATGGACGAAAACATGGTAATACAAGGTGCTTATTTTGATCATAAAGGAGAAACGCCTGGTTTAGGAGCTAATATTAAGCAACGTTTCTTTATGGACGATTTTATTGGGGAGCATTTATTAGATAACGCAGACCGTTTTAAAGGTATTGAGGTTTCTAAAAGTAATGCCGATCCAAAAAACGAGGATAAAACAGATAACGAAGTCGATGCTATTGCAGGAGCTACTATTACAGGTAATGGTGTTGCAGCAATGATTAAAAGCGATTTAAAGCTTTATGAGCCGTTCTTTAAAAACTTAAAAAACAATTAATTTATGGGACTTTTATCAAAAAAAGACGCCAAGTTAATCACAGATCCATTAGCAGATAATAACCCAATTACTATTCAAGTACTTGGTATTTGTTCTGCTTTAGCAATTACTGCTGAGCTAAAAGCATCTATTGTAATGGCTGTTTCAGTAATGGCCGTATTAGCAATAGGGAATGTTGTTATTTCTTTAATGAGAAATATTATTCCTTCTAAAATTAGAATTATTGTACAATTGGTTGTTGTTGCCGCTTTGGTAATTATAGTTGACCAAGTACTTAAAGCTTTTGCTTACGAGTTAAGTAAAACACTTTCTGTATTTGTTGGTTTAATTATTACTAACTGTATCATCATGGGACGTTTTGAGGCTTTTGCATTAGCAAATAAACCTTGGAGATCTTTTCTAGATGGTATTGGTAATGCTGCGGGTTACGGTTTAATTTTAATTATTGTTGGATTTTTTAGAGAGCTTTTAGGTTCTGGTACTTTATTAGGATTTAAGGTATTAGGAGATCCAATTGAAAAAACCGGATTATATGCTATTGGTTACGAGAATAACGGTTTTATGTTATTATCACCAATGGCCTTAATAGTAGTTGGAATAATCATCTGGATACAACGTAGCAGAAATACAGCATTAGTAGAAGATCATTAATTAGTGAGCAGTTAAATTAATTTACTTTAGCTTTTTAAGTCTATGGAAAATTGAAAAACTGAAAACTGAATACTATAAAAAAAATGGAATATATAGAGTTATTTTTCAAATCAATATTTATCGACAACATGGTATTTGCCACGTTCTTAGGAATGTGTTCTTACCTTGCGGTATCTAAAAAAGTAAGTACAGCGGTTGGTTTAGGAGCAGCTGTAATTTTTGTACTAGCGATTACCGTGCCTTTAAACTGGTTGTTAGATCAGTATTTATTGCAGCCAGGAGCTTTATCTTGGTTAGGTGAAGAGTATGCAAGTTACGATTTAAGTTTCCTATCATTCATCATGTTCATTGCAACTATTGCAACCATGGTACAATTGGTAGAAATAGAGGTAGAGAAGTTCTCACCATCATTATACAATTCATTAGGTATCTTTTTACCATTAATTGCAGTAAACTGTGCTATTTTAGGGGGATCATTATTTATGCAATCTCGTGAAATACCAACTTTAGGTTTAGCTACAGTTTACGGTATAGGTTCTGGAATAGGATGGTTTTTAGCGATTTTAGCTATTGCAGCTATTCGTGAAAAAATTAGATATTCAAATGTGCCACCGGCATTAAGAGGCTTAGGTATTACATTCATCATTACTGGATTAATGGCGATTGGATTCATGAGTTTTGGAGGTATGTTAACTGGAGGTGATGAAGAAGCACCAAAGGAAGAAACAACTGCAAAAGTAAATTCTGCAAAGGATAACAAAGAAGTGTTAGCTAACAACATAAAAGTAAATGAGTAATATGATATTAGCCGCAAGTACAATAGGAACAATTGGAGTAACAGTAATTGCTTTTTTAATCATTTTACTTTTACTCGTTGGTTTATTATTAGTTGTAAAACAAAAACTATCACCATCGGGACCTGTAAAGATTACCATTAATGGTGAGAAGGAGATAGAAGTAGCTTCAGGAGCGAGTTTACTTTCAACTTTAGGAAATTCTAAAATATTTTTACCATCTGCCTGTGGTGGTGGTGGAACTTGTATTCAATGTGAGTGTCACGTAAACTCTGGTGGAGGTGAAGCTTTACCAACAGAAGTGCCGCATTTTACAAGAAAAGAATTACAACATGGTGCACGTTTAGCTTGTCAAGTTAAAGTGAAACAAGATATGGACATCACTATTCCTGAAGAAGTATTTGGAATTAAGAAATGGGAAGCTGTTGTAGTTCGTAACTATAACGTAGCATCATTTATTAAGGAGTTTGTTGTTGAAATCCCTGAAGATATGGGGTACAAAGCAGGTGGATATATTCAAATTGAAATTCCTCCATGTGAAGTAAAATATTCTGATATGGATATTACAGCACACCCTGAAGAACACGAAACTCCAGACAAATTTCAAGCAGAATGGGATAAGTTTAAGCTTTGGCCATTAGTTATGAAGAATACGGAAACAATAGAACGTGCTTATTCTATGGCTTCTTACCCTGCAGAAGGAAGAGAAATTATGTTAAACGTACGTGTGGCTTGTCCACCGTTTGATAGAGCCAAAGGTGGCTGGATGGATGTAAATCCAGGAATAGCTTCCTCTTACATTTTTAACCAAAAACCAGGTGATAAAGTAACTATTTCTGGACCCTACGGTGAATTCTTCATCAATGAGTCTGAGAGTGAAATGCTTTACGTTGGTGGTGGTGCAGGTATGGCACCAATGCGTTCTCATTTATATCACTTATTTAAAACCTTAAAAACAGGTCGTAAAGTAACATATTGGTATGGTGGACGTTCTAAACGTGAGTTATTTTATTTAGAGCATTTTTACGAGTTAGAAAAAGAGTTCCCGAACTTTAAATTCTATTTAGCATTATCTGAACCAATGGAAGAAGATAACTGGAAAGTAAAAGAGAATATAGATGCGCCAGGAGACGGTTTTGTTGGATTTATTCACAATTGTGTTATCGATAACTATTTATCATTACACGAGTCGCCAGAAGATATAGAATTATACTTCTGTGGACCACCGTTAATGAATAAAGCAGTTCAAAAAATGGGTGAAGATTTCGGAATCCCTGATGAGCATATTAGATTTGATGATTTTGGAGGATAATCTCTAAATTCAAGGTATTATAAAAAACCAACACGATAGTGTTGGTTTTTTTTTGCTTTAAATTGTGTTAAATTTTTGTTCTTACACTCTGATTTTGAGAGGTTTTTTGTTGTAGGGTTCTTGGTTATAAATGATTGAATAGTTAAAAACTGTGTATTTCGTCGAAAATAAAGGCGTATAACCGATAAAATGATTAAATTAGCAAGTAGGAATTCATCTGAATTTTTTATAGGTAAGAACTTATTTTCTAAATAATATGAGTATTGTAGATAAACAATTGAGAATTTTATTCATCGATGATGATAAAGCGACCAATTTTTTAAATAAACATATCGCTAAAAAAAATGCCAGCGTTAGTTCTACTGTATTAGTAGATAGCGCTTTTGAAGCTATAGACTACCTTGAGAAAAAAATAGTAAACCCGGAGGATAGACCCGATATTATTTTTTTAGATATTAATATGCCTGCCATGAATGGTTGGGAGTTTTTAGATGTATTTTATAAAATAGATTCAGGATTAATCAAGGATATAGAAATAGTTATTCTGTCATCCTCAGATGACCCTAGTGATATAAATCAATTTAAAAGTCGTAATACACTTTTAGATTTTGTGAAGAAACCATTAGATTCAAAATTATTCAATGATGTTTTATTGAAAGTATGTAGTTAATAAATTTATAAATAAGTAATAGTTAAGTTTAAAATATAGCTTAACAATTCGAGTTAGTTATTCCATTTGTCCCCTCAAAATTAATAAATAACAGATACTGATATTATGCAATAATAATATCACGTTAACAATACTCTTTAAATTTTCTTTTAAAGGTGCTTTTTGGATGGAGTAATTAGAATGCTAAACAATTATTTTAAATATTTAATTGACGATATGCGCTTAGCTATAGTCGCTTTTAAAAACACTGCAATTTGGTTTCCAAAGTATGTTGGTTTACTCCTGTGTATGTTTTTATTTACCGTAATATCTTATGGGCAGGATGTAAAAAATGATAAGGTTACTTCTGTAGATGAACAGCGCGCTGTTATGGTTTTAAATTTAACAGAAGAAGTTAAATGGTCTAAAATATCTCAAATTACTACCTTTAAAATAGGAGTTATGGGACCTGATACTATTAAAAATAGCTTATCTAAAATTTCTAAAAACAGAAGAATATTTGAAAAACTTATTCAAGTAGATCGAATAAATAAACTTGAAGATATAAAAAACTATAATGTTGTTTATGTAAATAGCACCTACGAGTATTTATTAAAATCTATTTTAGAAGAAAGTAAGGGGCTGGAAGTACTAATTATTACCGAAGGCTATCCAACAAATTCCTCAATGATTAACATGGTACAAGTTGACGATAGCTATAAATATGATATAAACCGAAAGTACATAAGAGAAGCCAAACTGAAAATCACACCAATACTTGCAGGTCATGCTGTAACTTCCAAAGAAATTAAAGAATCTCTCTATAAAAAAACAGAGCAAAAACTTTACATCGCTACTAGGGAAAATAAAGAGCAGAAGAAGATTATTGAAAGTCAAATAAAAACAATTGGTAATCAAATTAATGCTATTAATGAAAAGGATGAAGTTATTTATATTAAAGATTATTCCTTAAAAACACTAGCTCTGGATAGTGAGTTAAAAGCAAAACAATTAGCCGAAAACCTTAATTTAGAAAGAGAGTTAGAAAAAAGGTTAGACGAACAAATTAATCAAATAATTGATCAACAAAATGAGATAGATTCTGTAAATAATGAAATTTTGAATCATAAAAGAACATTAGAAATTCAAACAAGTAACATAAAGGAAAAAACGGCCATATTAGAAGAGAAGAATATTATAATTGATACACAACGAAAGCATAATATCATCTTATCGATATTATCTGGTTTGTTATTTATTGCCTGTCTGTCGTTACTATTTGCTTATATTAAAAATAAAAAATTAAATACACGCTTGAATGTTCAGCATAAAGAAATTAAAAAACAATCTGTATTATTAACCTCAAAAAATAAGGAATTAGAGCAATTCGCGTATATAGCCAGTCACGATTTACAAGAACCATTGAATACGGTTTCTAGTTTTATTGATGTTTTAAATGAAGACTACTATAGCCAGTTCGATGGAGATGGTCAGCAAATTTTAGGTTTTATCAAAGAGGGAAGTGTGCGAATGAAAAAATTAATAGATGCGCTTTTACAATATTCGCGATTAGGTAGATCTAAAGTTTTTGAAGATGTTAATTGCATGCCATTATTAGATGTTTTAACGGCAGATTTACAGAGCACAATAAAAGATAGTGAAGCGGAAATTAGCTACAAAGACTTACCAATTATAAAGGGTAATGAAGTTGAGTTACGTTTACTCTTTCAAAACCTGATTACAAATGGTATTAAATTTAGAGACCCTAATGTAAAACCAAGAATTAATATAGAGTGTACCGAAATTTCAGAAGGAGAAGATGCTAATAATGGAGCAGAGAAGTACTGGAAATTTTCGGTTACCGATAATGGTATTGGTATTGCTACAGAATATCAAGATCGGGTTTTTGCCATCTTTCAAAGATTACATTCCAGATTAGAATACGAGGGCTCTGGAATTGGTTTAGCACATTGTAAAAAAATTGTAGAATCGCATTCTGGTAAAATATGGTTTACTTCAGAAAAAGGTATGGGTACTACATTTTGTTTTTCGCTACCTATGAGCGCGTAATATTATTCATTTCTTAGCTTTAAATTTGTGCGGTTTAAATAGGGTTACTTATTTTTGCACTATGAGCAAAGCATTATCAAAACAAGAACTTCATAATTTAGCCATGAACCATGTTGGTAAAGATTTAGAACACCGTGGTTTCGAGTTTATAGCTATAAATAGTAAACTAAAAAGGCATCCGCAATTTGTTTGCATGGATAAAACTAAGCAGTATTTCTTTGTAATTGTTAGAGCAGTTATTCTTCCTGAGAACCCTAATAATTATGATGTAGTTTGGATGGAAAGCTTTAAAAAGCACGCTAGGGAAAATGATGCTAAAGTATTATACGCGGGTGTTGGAATAGGTAGTGTTAAAGGTGAGAACGAGCCGCTTTATTTAAACGAAGAGTATTTATTAGAATATAATGGTATTCAGGTTTTAGAAACTAATTTAAACTAAATGAATATATTAAAATTAGTGCTCTGTTGTTTCGTGATTTGTGCTTGTAAGCAGGCGCCTTCTAATTATACAGAACAAAGTTTTAAAAACACCCAACTAGAAGGTTCTGTATTCGGAACGTTTTACCAAGTAACTTACGATACAGATGCTAATTATGAAGTACAACTCGATAGTTTATTTGCTGTAATTAATACATCAATGTCTACCTATATTGATAATTCTGATATTTCAAAACTTAACAGAAATGAGTTGATTGATGTTGATAATCACTTTAAAACAGTTTTTTCTAATTCCGAAGCTATTTATATAGCAACTAATGGTGCTTTCGATCCCACTATTGGCGCTGTAGTAAATGCATGGGATTTTGGTCCAGAAGGAAAAATAATGGATTTAGATAGTCTTAAAATCAATACACTCATGCAATCTGTGGGGTTGGATAAGGTGTCCTTAAAAGGAAATAAAATTATTAAGCCAGAAGGAACTTTTATTGATTTCAATGCTATAGCAAAAGGCTATGGGGTAGATGTGGTTGGAGAGTTTTTAGAAAGCAGAAACGTAAAAAACTATTTAGTCAATATTGGAGGAGAATTACGAGCAAGAGGTTTAAATAAAGCTAGTGGAAAGATTTGGACAGTAGGTGTAGAGAACCCTAATTTTAATGGCACACAATCTATTAATAAGGTTCTTTCTTTAAAAGATAAAGCCATGGCAACATCAGGAACTTATAGAAAGTTTAAAATAGATGCCGACGGTAATCGCTATGCACATATTATCGATACTAAAACTGGCTATCCGAGTAAAACGAACCTATTAAGCATTTCTGTAATTGCCGACAATTGTATGACTGCAGATGCTTATGCTACCGCATTTAAAGCTATGGGAATAGAAAGGGTAAAGACTTTTTTAGAATCGCATCCTGAATTAAAAGTGTTCCTAATATTTGAAAATGATAGAAAAGAGTTCGAAACGTTGAGTTTGAATGGCTTTGGAGAAAATTAAAAATAAGTGATTAGCCTTAATTTTATTAGAAAGCAGCAATGCACAAAAGTAACCAACCGGTTACTAAAAGTAAACCACCTAGAGGAGTAATAGGCCCCAGAAATTTTAACTTCTTACCTCGAGCATCTGATAGTATTAATCCATAAATACTAAAAGAAAACAACACGATACCAATGGTAAAGCACCAATAAATTGGCATCGTTACATATTCAGGATTCAAACCTAACGCCACTAAAAGAATAGCATGATACATTTGGTATTTTACTCCAACTTCAAAACTTTGTAATTGGTCTGCAGATAGTATTTTTTTTAAAGCATGCGCTCCAAAAGCACCAAAAATAACAGATAACATACCAAAAATGGCACCTGTTGCTAGTATAATAGATTGTGTCATAATATTGAGAAAAACTAAAAATGTTATTTATAAACTACAGGAATAATTTCACCTGGAGCTAAGCAGTATTCTTTTATCGCTTCCGCGGAAAGGTTTGCGGTATAATCTACTTCATCTACTTTAAAACCTATGCTGCGTAGCTTATCAAAATAATCTCGGCCATAAACACGAACATGATCATACTGTCCGAATATTTTAGCACGTTCTGCTTTGTCGGTAATAGTATCATCTTCAAAAGTAGTGGCTCTAGATAAATCTTGCGGAATTTGAAAAATGCCCATGCCACCAGGTTTAAGAACACGGTAAAGCTCTTGCATGGCTTTGGTATCATCTGGAATATGCTCTAGAACATGATTACAAAAAATAATATCGTAACTATTATCTTCAAAAGGTAAATTGCAAATATCAGCTTTTACATCAGCAATAGGCGATAGCAAATCGGTAGTAGTATAATCTAAGTTTTTTAATTTTCTAAAGCGTTTCAAAAAACACTGTTCGGGAGCAAAATGAAGCACTTTTTTTTCCGAAGAAAAGAAGTCGGTTTCATTCTTTAGGTAAAGCCAAAGTAATCTATGGCGCTCTAAACTTAAAGTAGAAGGCGATAAAACATTATTGCGTTGTTGCCCATAACCGTATGGTAAAAAACTTTTAAAACCCTTTCCGTCTATAGGGTCGGTAAAAGTATTTCCTTTTAAAAAAAAAGCTAAAACCGGACGAATAACATAGCTTAACCTTATTAATAAGGGTCTCGGAATGGTATTCAATATAAGTTTAAAAAGTTTTTTCAATGTTTATGCTTCTAGAGCTTTTGTTGATGAAATTAAGTTTGAAATACCATCCCACAGCGCAATACGATATTTTAGCGCATCTTGTGCGGTTTCTAATACCTCGTCCCATTTTTGAGAATCGTTTTGGCATAATTCTTCAACCATTTTTAAAGATAATGGGCCATGCTCATCACCATCTAGCTCTATATGGCGCTCCAAATAATAAGTAAGTTTACTATAAGAGGCTTTATGTTGTTGTTCCGATTGTTTAATAATTTGAAAAAACATATCGGGAATTACATCTTCTCTTCCAAAGGTAAAAGCGGCAGCAATTTTATGCGGTGCATTAGTAGCAATGGTTTTAAAAGAGAACTCTACAAATTCTAGAGTTTCTTTAGGTAAATTTAAAGCAGTTAGCGCATTAGAAACTGAAGTGCCAGCTACTATGTTTTTTATAAATTTATCGATATCTGTTGTGCTTGCTCCAATTTGTTGCATGGCATCTAAGTACATTTCAAAATGACTGTAAGGCTCGCCTAGCTCGTTAACATCACTTTCCTCACCTAGAACAATTTCATTTATAAAACGAGCCGTAGAAGGATGTTTTACAGGGGTCCAAGGTACTGATGTGTTAGTTAAATGATTTTGAAGCGCTTTTAGCAAACTCATAAAATCCCAAACAGCAAAAACATGCTGTTCCATAAATGTTTTAATATCTTCAACCGAGGCTAAATCACTGTATAGTTTATGCGAATTGAGTTTTTCTCGCAACGGTTTTAGTGCGAGTTCAATAGATTTTATGGATGTATTCATTTAAAGTACTAATGCGTTTTGGCGAAATTCATCTTCTTCGTTAGAAACTATACCTAAAGCATCATAAATGTAAGCAAAAGTTGAAAGTAACTCAGGTTTACCGTCTACTAATGCTACATCGTGCTCAAAATGTGCCGATGGTTTTTCGTCTAAAGTTGTAATAGTCCAACCGTCTCTATGTTGTTTAATACGGTGTGTACCTAAGTTTATCATTGGCTCTATGGCAACTACCATACCATCTATAAACTTTTTACCTCTACCACGTTTACCATAGTTTGGCATTTCTGGATCTTCGTGCATTTTTGCACCCAATCCATGACCAACTAATTCACGAACGACACCATAACCATGATCTTCACAATATTTTTGAATGGCATAACCAACATCGCCTACACGGTTATTCGCTTTAAATTCGCGGATACCAACGTATAAAGATTCTTTAGTAACTTGAAGTAGTTTTTCGGTTTCGGGAGCAATTTCACCTACAGCAAAAGTGTAAGCGTGATCGCCATAAAATCCGTTTTTTAAAGCACCACAATCTATCGAAATAATATCACCTTCAACTAAAGGTGTATTATTAGGAATACCATGTACTACCTGTGTGTTCGGACTCATGCAAAGTGTATTCGGGAAATCGTAAAGCCCTAAAAAACCAGGTATAGCACCATGGTCTCTAATATGTTCTTCGGCAATTTTATCAAGTTGAAGCGTTGTTACACCTGGCTTTAATGCCTTGGCAACTTCGCCCAATGTTTTAGATACAATTAAGGCACTTTCGCGCATTAATTCAATTTCTTCTTTTGTTTTTATTACTATCATATTCTAAAAAATAATGGCAAAGATACTTAAATCGCTAAGATTGAATTTTGGTTGAAATGAAGAGACTTCAAATTCAAACTATTTCAAGAAGCTAAAAAAGCCTTTTTTCTGTTTAGGAATTACTGGTGTTTCGTTGGTAAGTATTTGATAAACTTCTCCCCAACCAATAAAACCACCAATGTTTCTATCATCAATAAAAATATCAGCATTTATTTTTCTGCTAATATCAGTAGTATATTCTTCTCCAGAAAAACTATTGTTTATTGCATAAAAACTGATGCCGTTTTCTTCACAAAAAGCAACGGCTTCGTCTAATCTACTGTCACATCTGTAGGTCCATAGAATTAAACGATGTCCTTCTTGTTGTAACTTCTTTAACGTTTCGAAAGCAAATATCATAGGCTTTCCTATTTTAGGATAAGCATCTTCTACTATCGTGCCGTCAAAATCGACAGCAATTATTTTAGTGTTATTAAAATTCATAATTATTAACGGTAGTTTACAAAGCCTAAGTTATTGTATTTTAAATTAAAGGATGTTGCGTCATTGCTTTTGGTTGTTCTACGCCTATAAGTTTTAAAATAGTTGGAGCCATATCTCCTAAAACACCATCTTTAATACTTTTTAATTCGTTGTCTATTAAAATAACGGGCACTGGGTTTGTTGTGTGCGCTGTATTTGGAGAACCATCTGGGTTAATCATGGTTTCACAGTTACCGTGGTCGGCAATTAATAGGGTAGTGTACCCGTTTTCTAAACCTGTTGTTACTACTTTGTTTACACAAGTATCAACAGCTTCACAAGCTTTTATTGCAGCTTCCATAACACCTGTGTGCCCAACCATATCACCATTTGCAAAATTTAAGCAAACAAAATCGGCTTCTCCTTTTTGTAATTCAGGAACTAAAGCATCAGTTAACTCAAAAGCACTCATTTCTGGTTGTAAATCGTAAGTCGCTACTTTTGGCGAGTTTTTTAAAATTCGAGATTCGCCTTCAAAAGGAGTTTCTTGTCCTCCTGAAAAGAAAAATGTTACGTGCGGGTATTTTTCAGTCTCGGCAATTCTAATTTGTTTTTTTCCGTTTTTGGATAAAACCTCACCAAGTGTTTCTGTAATATTATCTTTATTGAAAATCACTTTTATACCTTTAAAAGCATCACTATAGTTTGTGATGGTTACATAATATAAATCTAATTTTTGGGTATCGTATTCTGGGAAATCTTGTTGGTTTAACATTTCGGTTAACTCACGACCTCTATCTGTTCTAAAATTAAAGAAGATTACAACATCATCTTTTTCTACTTTAGCAACAGGTTCATTGTTTTCTGTAATAATTAATGGTTTGATGAACTCATCGGTAACATCATTATCATAGTTAGCCTGAATTTCGGCAGTAGGATTATCTGTTTTAGTACCCACATTGTTTACAATAGCATCGTAGGCTAGTTTTACACGTTCCCAACGCGTATCTCTATCCATGGCATAATAACGGCCTGTAATGGTTGCTATTTTAGCTTTAGTGCCTTCTGTATATTTTTGTAAGTCTTCAACATAACCTTTACTAGATTTTGGGTCTACATCACGACCATCAGTAAAGGCATGTACATAAGAGTTTACGCCTGCTTTATTAGCTGCATCAATAAAACCACGTAAATGGCTTGTATGTGCATGTACGCCACCATCACTTAGTAAACCTAAAAAGTGAACGTTTTTATTATTATCAGAAGCATATTTTAAAGCGTCTACTAGTACTTTTTCATCTTTTAGTGTATCTTTTTCTATAGCTAAGTTAATTTTAGCTAAATCTTGATACACAATTCTGCCAGCTCCTAAATTCATGTGGCCAACTTCACTATTTCCCATTTGGCCTTCTGGCAAGCCAACATGTAAACCATCGGTCCTTAAGGTCGCGAATGGGTATTTTTTATATAAAGAGTCTATGAAAGGTGTATTTGCATGATCGATAGCTGAAACTTTTGGGTCTGGAGAGTTTCCCCAACCGTCTAGAATCATTAAGATTACTTTTTTATTCATTTTATTTAAAAATTTTATGAAACACTACAAAGATACATAACTTGGCCTAAGTGACCATTAAATATAGCCTGAAAATAGCCTATTTAATAGGGGTTTGTTAATCTGTTTGAAAATGGAGGTTTTGCTTAATTATATTGAAATTAAATGATGAAAACTCAATATTATTTATTTTTTATGTAACACTTTTAAGTTTCCGTCGTCTTTTAAGTATATCAAAAAACATAATCAATTTAATCAAATCAAAAATCTTTCATCATGAAAAAATCAATCATTATTTCCGCAATCGCCTTATGCTTTTCTTTAGGAACAGTAAATGCAACACCTTTAAATTCAACTCCTAATACTTTAGAAAGTGTACGCTATTTTAAAGTGAATTCTTTTTGCGTCTCTATCGCTTTAGGTGATATTGATACTGTTATGAAGTTATTATCTTTAGGTGAAGATGTGAATCAAATTTCTAATGGCATGACGCCGGCTATGTATGCTGCAAAGTTTAACAGAACTGAAATTCTGGAACTTTTAATAATACATGGAGCAGATTTAAAAACTAAGAATTCTAAAAAAATGACAGCTGCTAAATATGCCGAAATTCATGGCGCAACAGATGCGGCTTTAATTATTAAAGAAACTCTAGCTGAGAAAAAGAAAAAATAATTATTAGCATATATAATTATTTTGAGTTAGTCACTCTAAATAAAAGCTGCCTTTGTAGGTGGCTTTTTTTTGTTTTAATATGAAATGGTATCTGGGAAAAGGACAAAAAAAAAGCAGCTATAAAATTATAACTGCTTATTTTCAATTAAAAAAAAACTAACTCAAACTATATAATACTTAATTTCAAACTTTATGAAGGTTATCGTTTTTATATCAACTGAAATCAAAATGATATGCTAACGACTTCCTTTTACAATATTATCTCATTTTAAGGTTGCCGACTATAATTTATGGTTCTATATCTATAAATTATCAGTTATTTTAAGGGTTTTGAGAGGTGTGTGTACAGTTTTTATAGGAAAGTAACTTATAATGTATTTTTAAATGTAATGTTCTTAAAGTTTTATTTTGAGTGGATTAAAAAGAAAACCAGCAAATCGAAAAGTTCGATTTGCTGGTTTTTTAGATTTAATAATTAATCATAAAGGATTAAATTGATTATTATTATTATTATTACCAACCTGGGTTTTGTTTTAAATTGGTATTTATCACCGTTTCATTTATTGGTAATGGCCACAAGTAATTTTTTAGATTAAAAGGCCTGTTTTCTGCTGGGTCAATAATTAAGGCTTTTACAGGTCCTACTCCAGATGGGTAATCATCATCAAAACCATAAATTGCAATTGATGGATCAAAAAGATCAGCATTAGTATCATACTCAGTACCTTCGATAACATACCCAATTATGTCCGTGCTAAGTAAGTCTACGGCTGTATTCCATCGGCGTATATCATTCCAGTGATTATTATCTTCCATATAGAGCTCTACTGTTCTTTCTCTTCTAATTTCTTCTAGCATATCTAAGTTATTATCAGCAACGAGACTGTTTGTTAGAGGAGCAATGCCAGCTCTATCTCTGATTAAATTAACAGATATATCTAAGTCATTGTCTGAAATTGAGCCATCACGTTCATATAAAGCTTCAGCATAGGTCAGTAGTATTTCTGCATATCTTAAATGAGGGTAATTGTAAGCTTCTGTTCTAACAAGTCTATAACCATTCCATGTTGTGAATTTTTGATTAGATAAATTAGAGTTGTTAACTCCAGATATAGCAGGTATTTCTAACGAGGCATCTTCAATTACTAATTCTCCAAAGTTTGCCCACATTCTTCTGTCTCTGTTTTTAAATTGATCAGATTGTATAGCATAACCTTCAAATTGAGTTGATTTATCTATTGGTAACCCATCTACACATGTCTAAAGCAACTTGAGACGGTGCATTTCTACCAAAATTAATTTGGGTAAATTGGCTGCCTAATTGATTGTTTGATTCGAAATCGAATATAAATTCATTATTTGACGCTTTAGTATAGCCTCCAGGGTTTGAGTTAGCACCTTCTAATGAAAACAACCATTTGTATGAGTTGTTATCCATATTAGGGTCACTGTTTTTGTTTCAAAGACTAAACATACCGCTATCCATAACTGCTTTTGCAGTTGTAACCGCTTCTGCAATGTATGATTCTGAATTATTATCGGTTCCAGATCCCTCAAAATCTGTTGCTGTACCAACATATTTTTCCCAAGTACCTTCAAATAAAAGAACACGTGCTTTGTAAGCCATCGCAGCTATATTACTAATTTTTCCAAGACTTTCTCCGGTAGCTGTTGAAGGCAAATCGCTGATGGCTATTTCTAAGTCAGCAAGAATTTGCGCAACTACTTCATATCTACTATTTCTAGGGGCGTAAAGAACGTCTGAATCTACATTGGTTACTTCTGTTACTATAGGAACAGCTCCAAAACGTTTTAGTAATCTAAAGTGATGGTACGCTCTAAAGAAGTACGCTGTAGCAACAGATTCACTAATATCAGAAGCATTACCGCCATTAGCAACATATTCATCTGCTTTTGCAATTAATATGTTAGCTTCTCTTAGGTAAGTGTAGCCGTTGCTCCAATATATATCTTCATCTGTGGCTGTATTAATACCTTGGCCGTATTCTTGTATATACCCACTTAATTCTGTTCCATAATCGGTTATCATATCAAAGCCATCGTTGTTTGTCGCTTTGGGAGAATGTAAGCTTCTGTAAAAATAGTTAGCAGCATCTTCGAAATTTTTAGGTGTGTCAAAATAAACTTCCTCGGTTACGCTATCTAGATCTTCTAGGTCTAGAAATGTATCTTCACAACTAGCCAATAATAAGAAGGCCATTGAGAATAAGATTATTGTTTGTTTCATTTTTATATTTTTTACATTAATTATTAATTCCTTTTTCATAGACTAAAATGCTATATTAACTCCAAGAGCAATTGTACGTTGAAAAGGGTATATAGATGAATTAATAGTGCCATCACTCTCTGCTGCAGTATTGCCAGCTTCAGGATCGTAACCATCAACTAAAGAAGAGAATTCAAAAAGATCATTTCCTGAGAAATAAAATCTTATTTTATCCATTTTTAATTTTTCTAGAACAGTATCAGGTAAAGAATAACCTATTACTAGTGTTTTAAGGCGAATGTATTTGTTGTTTTGAGCAAAAACATCTGTGTTTCCCCAGTTCCAGTTTGCTAGATTTCTTTGAGCCGATAATCTAGGGTAAGTAGCACCTGTGTTTTCTGGTGTCCAAGTGATACCGTTATAAGCCGTTGTTTGGTTAGACCATGGCACCGAAAAAGGGAAGGCTTCAACTCCAGATCTAATTACAGTTTGTTCTAAAGCACCTTGAAAGAATGCTGTAAAATCAAAACCTTTATATTTAGCTCCTAAATTTATACCAAATACATAATGTGCTTGAGAATCTCCTGCAAATTTAACGTCACCTTGGCCTTTACCATTAGGGTCATCAGCATTTTGATCGTTAATTACACCATTTCCATCTAAATCTACTTTTTTAGTATCGCCAATACGTAAGGCTGCGGCACCGGTAGGAACTTCAGACCCAGATTTAGCATACAGTGCATTGTAAGCATCTACTTCTTCTTGTGTTTTGAATAGTCCGTCTGTTTCCCAAACAAAATACGAATTTAAAGGATATCCTTCAACTGTATTACGTAGTCCTGCTTGTATGGCATTTCCTCCTTCGAGGTTTTCTAGTACGTTATTGCTATCACTCATATTTAAGCCAATATTGTATGAAAAATCATCTTTTTGACCTCTCCAATTTAATGCAGCTTCCCAACCTGTAGTTTTTAAATTACCACTATTTGTTTCCGGAGCAGTAGCGCCTAAAACTTCAGGATAAGTTACACTAACTAACATGCCATTATTTTTTCTTTCGTAAGTATCAAAAGAACCAGATAGTTTATTGTTGAAAAAAGCAAAATCGATTCCAATGTTTTTCATAATCACATCTTCCCATGTACGGGTAGTGGTTGTTAATCCATTTACATAAGCTGTTGGGCTAAGTGTTCCTCCTGTACCAAAAAGATCGGTTCCTGTACCAATAGTTGATACGTAATCGTAAGGACCAATACCTACTTGGTTACCACTAGAACCAATACTACCGCGAAGTTTTAAATTACTTAATTCATCAAAATTTTCTAAAATTTTTTCTTTGAAAATATTCCAACCTAAAGATACACTACCGTAATTATTAAATTTAAAGCCAGAAGCAAATCTTGAAGAACCATCTCGCCTTCCAACCAATTCAATTAAATATTTTTCTTGAAAATCATAATTAATTCTTGTTAAATAAGAATATAGGCCTTCATGTTGCTGTCCTCCTTCGTTAGTTTGAACACCCGTTGCAACATCTAAATCGTAAACACCTTCATCCACGATATCTGTTCTTTTTCCTGTAAGTTCTTCAAATTCATTTTTTTCTGCAGTTATGCCTACCAAGGCTTTCATACTATGGTCGCCTAGAGTCTTTTCATAATTTAAAAAACTACCATAAGTTTGGTAAGATTTTGTTACATGTCTAGTTTCAATAGTTGAGTTCGAGTTTATAGCATTAGAATACTCTCCATTCCAGTTATAAAGCGGTACTGTTAAAGTTGTAGTTTGTTCTCTACTATTTACATGATTGTAAGTTGCGTTGGCGTTTACGCTAAAACCATATCCTATATCGCAATTTAGGTTTAAAGAAAGTTTGGCCAAATTTTCTTCTAAATTATTTCTACCACCATCTACGGTACCAGCTATAGAATTGGTATTACCTATACCAAAGTTAGCATACCACTGACCTTGAGGGTTTTTTGAAGGAAATACAGGGGGATCTTGCGTAACTAATGCACGTCCAAATGAAGAAGAAGGACTTGATGTTACATTTTTGTTTAAAGAAACATTAGCTCCTAAATTTAATTTTTCTGTAATATCAAAATCAGTATTCAATCTTACTGAATATTGTTTTAAAACATCATAAGCCGTTTTTAAAGCTCCTTTAGTTTCTGAAGTACCAAAAGATAATCTATACCTAGCTTGGTCTGAACTTCCAGAAAGGCTTAAACTCTGCTGATTTCCAGTATTAGAGCCGTACAATTCTTCATAACGATCTGCAGATCCCATGTATATACTTCCGTTATACCCCCATACAGCAGGAACGGTTTGGAAAAAGCCTTCTTCTCCAGCGGCAAATCCTCTTACAGCATCTTCACCCCAGTTCCAGTAATAAGGTACGGTATCTTGTTCTCCTGCGTCTACCCATAATTGTCCGTATTGTTGGTAAGTTGAAACAGGAGGTCTTAAACCAAGAAAATTGGTTCTAATCATAGAGTTATACTCAACCTTCATTTTACCTTTTCCTTTTTTAGTAGTAACAAGAATTACCCCATTTGCTGCTCTTGAACCATATATCGATGCGGCACCATCTTTAAGTACACTAATTGATTGAATATCGTCGGGATTCATTTGGTAAAATTCATTAGTGTCAAAAGCCGGCGCACCATCTATTACAATTAATGGACTTCCTCCATTTACAGAAGTTGCTCCTCTAATTTGTAAATTAACATTTTCATTACCAGGTCTTGAAGAACTTCTATTAACAACTAAACCTGGAGATTGACCCTGTAATGCCAAAGCTACGTTAGTTACAGCACGATCTTCAAATGTTTCAGATTTAATCTGTTCAATAGAACCTGTTAGAGTCTCTTTTTTTGTAGTACCATAACCTACACAACAACAACAACAACAACAACAACAACAACAACAACTTCGTCTAATGCAGCGATGTCCGACTCTAATGTTACATTAACAGTAGAGTTATTAGCTATGTTTACTTCTTGAGAAACATAACCAACATATGAAAAAATAAGTGTAGCACTATTATTTGGTACCGAAATACTATAATTTCCATCAAAATCTGTTACGGATCCGGTAGAGGTGCCTTTTATAATTACATTTACACCAGGAATCCCCATGTTGTCTTCAGCACTAACAACCGTCCCTGTAATAGTTTTGTTTTGTTCAATTGTTGGACTTGTGTTTGCATATCCAATATGTGTCATACTGCAAACCAAAAAAGCTATCATCCAAAATAAGCTTAGTGGTTTTTTCAGACTGGTCTGATTTTTAATTTTTCTCATCATAAATAATTTAGTTTAATACTTTAAAATCTTCGAAGTTTAGGGTTAGTTTGAATTATTGATGTTTTAAGATTCAATGCTTCTTACGGTAAGGGAAATTTTAAATAGTTTTAGAACTACAATGTTAAAAATTGTACACAGGAGTTTTTATAAATCATTAATAAGTAGCTATAACTCATGATTCTTCTCCCTAGGTATGACCGCTAATGAAAGTCTTTCTATGATTTTTTTATCATAGAGTAGATTTTATTCTAACAAAAAAACCGGCATATCGAAATCTTCGATTTGCCGGTTTAATAAAAAACTTTGTTTAAAATATTTCTATTTTATATTACCAATTTGGATTTTGTAACAAGTTTGGATTTTGATCTATTTGATTAGTTGGAATAGCATCTAAATAGTTCTTTAATGAAAATATTCTATTACCTGACGGATCTAAAATTAAAGCACCTGGTTTTGTTGAAGCAATTCCTGAGTATGTTGAAACAGGCTCTTCGGCTTGGGTTAAACCAAGAGGGAAAGCACTTGGTAACCAAATATTTGTTCCTGGGTTTTTAGGGTTTTCAGCAGTTTCGTACTCTGTTCCTTCAATATAAGTTGTACAAACATTTCTAGATAATTCTTCAACAGCAGTTCCCCAACGTTTTAAATCATCAAAACGGAAGTTTTCTCCATCTAGTTCGATAGCACGTTCACGACGAATTTCACCTAACATAGTTAAATCACTAAAAGGAGCGATTAAAGCATTTGTTAAAGGAGCCACACCTGCACGCTCTCTAATTTTATTAAT
Source organism: Algibacter lectus (assembly GCF_900112395.1). Taxonomy (GTDB): domain Bacteria; phylum Bacteroidota; class Bacteroidia; order Flavobacteriales; family Flavobacteriaceae; genus Algibacter; species Algibacter lectus. The sequence goes on along the minus strand of NZ_FOLN01000005.1, from coordinate 158,866 downwards.
AGATATATCAAGGTCACCATCACTAATAGCTCCGTTTCCTAATTCTACAGTAGCTTCAGCATAAATAAGCATAACTTCAGCTAAACGAATTTGTGGATAATTAAAAGACTCTTGATTAGTTTCTCTTAGAATATATTCAGTTGTAAATTTACGTCCTTGGTATCCGATATTACGACCAGCACCAGGAGATGTTAATTGAGGAACATAGCGATAATCAAAAGCAACTCCACTTTCTGAAAAAGCTACACCGTATTGAGCACCACCACCATTAGTGTTAGATCCCCATCCCCAATATTCTTTTAAAGGTTCGTTAACAAAACTTTTTAAGCGAAAATCTCTATTTTGGAATTCAGACAGCATCGTATCATAGCCTTCAAAAACAGATGAGTGTTGGACAGGTAAACCATCTGTACATAAATACATATCCATCATTTTTCTAGAAGGAGTAACCGGTTTAGCATGCGTTAAATTCTTTCCTATTTTTCTTAAGCTAAAATCGAAAACGGTTTGAAATATAAATTCTTTATTTTCTGCTTTCGTTAAACCAATAGGGTTGGATCCGCCATCTTCTAAGTTGTATAAGTAGAATAAATGTTCTTCGCCTAGCTCATCTCTGTAATCCCATAGTTCGAACGCACCACTATTAATAACTTCTAAAGCAGCTTGTTTAGCATCTGCAAGCATGTTTTCAGTAGAAGGGTATCCGGTAGGTTTGTTAGATCCTGCACCTGTAGCAACTCCATCACCATCAGTAGTTGTTCCAACGTATTTTTCCCATGTAGCTTCGTAAAGTAAAACGCGTGCTTTTAAAGATTTAGCAGCTTCTAAAGATAGCTTACCTTGGTCTGATGTTGATAATGCATTTTGTGAAGGTAATAAAGCAATAGCCATATCTAAATCTTCAATCATTTGTGCTACAACTTCATAACGGCTATTTCTAGGTGCATATAGTTCTTCTGAATCGACATCAAAAGCTTTAATAGCAATAGGTACACCTCCAAAACGTTTCAATAAATTGTTGTGGTGCCACGCTCTAAAAAAGTATGCTGTCCCTACAGGCCCTTCAATATCTGATTGGTTTCCAGGGTAATCTTCGGCTTTTTCAATTAACTGATTTACAGCACGTAAATAAGTATAGTTGTTTTGCCAAATATTATCGGTAGTTGGAGTTGTCGAGTTCCCTTGTCCATAGGCATCTGTTGCAGGTATATTTCCTGATAAATCGGATGATGCATCTCCTTGTGAATCTTGATCACCTTCATAATCAAAACCTAATCTTGTATAAAGGTAATTAGCAGAGTTTTCAAATTGTTCAGCCGTTTCAAAGTACAGGGCTTCTGTTAGTGCGTCTTGTGGTTCTTGATCTAAATAGTCGTCACAACCCGTTAGCATAAAAATAGCTAAAACAGGTAGGAGATATATGGTTCTCAAGGTTTTATTTATATTTTTCATATTCTTGATATATTTCTTTTAAACTAATTTTTATTAAAATGTAATTTCTAGTCCTAATACCATAGTAGAGGTATAAGGAACAGTACTACCTTGTCCTGCAGAATCTCCTTTTTCTGGATCGAAACCATCTTTAATATTGTCGATTACAAATAAATCATTTCCGGTTAACGACAATCTAATGCGATCTAAACCAACTCTTTCTAAAATATCTTGAGGTAATGTGTAACCTAATGAAAGTACTTTAGCACGTAGGTAAGACGCTTTAATAACATTGATATCATTGATATGTCTGTAGTTCCAGTTGTTTCTTTGTCCGTTGTAAGATATTACAGGATTAGAAGCACTGGTGTTTTCTGGTGTCCAAGAAGATGTTAGGTAAGTTGGATTTTGGTTGGTCCACCAAGAACGAAAAGGATATGCTAAAGCACCATCACGTACTATGTTTTGTTTTCCAACACCTTGAAAAAAGGCACTAAAATCGAAACCTTTATACTCTAACCCAAGACTAAAGCTATAACTATTATGTGCGTTGGCATCTCCAACATAAACCAAATCATCTGTAGTAATTGTATCATCACCGTTTACATCTACACGTTTAACACTTCCTGGAGTTAATCGGTTTGCACTTCTGTAGGCGGGTAATAAAGATCCCGATTTCATAGATTGGCTAGTAACATCGCTAAAACCAACTTGGTTGTAGTAATCTAGTATATCTTCTTCATTTTGAAATAATCCATCTGTTTTATAAGCATAAATAGCATTTAATGGATCGCCTTCTACAATCTGGTTTACACCATAAGTAATTGCAGTTTGTCCTTCCATACGTGCAACTTCACTTTTACTATCCCAAAACATAACACCAACTCTGTATTTAAAATCTCCTATTTGATCCCTCCAGTTTAATGAAAGTTCGTAACCATCTGAAACGAAATCACCACTGTTTGTGTCTGGAGCAGAAAAGCCGCCTATTTGAGGGTAAGTAATTTGAACTAACATGTCGTTGTTTTCTCTATGGAAAACTTCAGCAGTACCACTTAAACGGTTGTCTAAAATTGTAAAATCTAAACCGTAATTTGTTGTTGCTACGCGCTCCCAAGAACGTTGAGTAGTTGTTAAGCCAGCAACCCATGCAGTGTTAGCTAAAGAAGGAGCAGCTCCAAAAATGGTAGAACTTGTATTGATGCTCGATAAGTAATCATAAGCGCCAATTCCTGTTACAGAGCCTGTTTCTCCATAAGAAGCTCTTATTTTTAAATTATTAAAAATATTTAAGTCGTTAACGAAACTTAATTCTGATAAACGAACACCTCCAGATGCGCTAAAGAAATTTTTCCAACGATAATCAGGGTCTAATCTTGAAGATCCATCACGACGACCTAAAGCTTCTAAAAGATAGATGCCATTATAATCATAGTTAAATTTACCAATGTAAGATATTAAACCAACAGCTTCACTACCAGAGTTAAATGTGCTTCCGTTAGATTGTTTAGGAGAACCTCCCGTAACTTGAGTAGTAATATCTCCTGTATTAATATCATCTAATTCATCACTTAGCATATTTGTTCTTGCGGTATACGCTCTGTTAATTTGTTGTTGTTCTGCTGTTGTACCAACAAGAACACCGAAATTATGTTTCCCAATAGATTTTAAATAATTTGCTTGTAATACATGGTTTTGGAAACGGATATCAGTATCAAAATATTTAACACCAGAGTTTAATAATGATGTAGGTGTGCTAGAAACGTTTCCGTCCCAATCGTACATAGTAACAGATGTAGTACGTTCCATTCTAGTTCCGTTACGTGAACTCATATTACCATTATAGGTAAGAGATAGACCTTCAACGTATTGATTTAAATCTAAAGTGATTTTCGCTCCTAGTCTAAAAATTTCTTCTCTGTTTACTGTGCGCCCACCTTCATCTAATTTTGCTAACAAGTTGTTTGCTCCAAAGATATCGTAATATTGACCTTGTGGATTGTAAAGCGGAAATAAGTACATGTCTTGTACCCCGTGACCAACACCTTGAGTGGGTTCGTCAACTTTTCTACTATCGTAAGATACGCTGAAATCCGTTTTCACCATATCACTCATTTTATATGTTAAGTTTGTTCGAAAGTTGTAACGTTTAGCTCCATCATAAACAAATGATATTGGAGAGCGTTCGTTAGCATAACCAAACGAGGTTCTATAAGTTGCATTTTCACTACCACCAGAAAGAGATAAATCGTGTCTTTCAGAGATTGTAGTTCCGTAAACGGCATCATATTGATTAACATCATCCAAACGGTGGTCTTTACCTAGCCAAAAAACAGATTCTGGTGCAAGGGGATAAGTTCCATCAACAATATCTTGTGTTTCTTCCTGTGTGAAAAAGCGATATGTTCCTGTTGCTTGTTGTGCAACACCATTACCATCGGTATATCCAAAGGTGTCGTTTTCTCCTGCAAGTAACCATAATCTTCCCCAATCTTTTAAACTTGAAACAGGCATGTCTCCAGCAAAATTCATTTGAGTTTCAGCTTTGTAATTCACTTTCATTTTACCTTGCTTACCTTTTTTAGTGGTTACTAAAATAACACCACCAGCAGCTTTGGTTCCAAAAATAGCAGCGGCTCCATCTTTCAATACAGAATAGCTTTCTATATCGTTTGCATTAATAGTTGCTAATTGCCATTCTGCAATTTCTAGTCCGTCTAACAAAATAAGTGGCCCAATGTTATTTACTGAAATATCTCCACGAATTTGGATATTCGCACCGTCATTACCAGGACGAGATGATGTTCTAGTTACAACTAAACCAGGAACCTCTCCTTGTAGAGCTAATGCTGCACTTGATGTTCCTTTTCCTTTAAAAACATCATCACCCTTTACTTGCGTAACAGCACCTGTAAGTGTTGCTTTTTTCTGAGTACCAAAACCTACAACAATAACTTCATCCAAGGCTGCAACGTCTAATTCTAACGTTACATTAATAGTAGAGTTGCTTCCAACTGTAACCTCTTTGCTAGAATACCCTATGTAAGAAAACGAAAGAACCGAACTGTTTGACGGTACTGTAATACTGTAGTTTCCATCAAAATCTGTTACGGCGCCAGTAGAGGTGCCTTTTACAATTACATTTACTCCAGGAATTCCCATGTTATCTTCTGCGCTAATAACTGTTCCAGTAATAGTTTTGTTTTGCTCATTTGTCGGGTTTGTATTTGCGTACCCAACATTAGTCATACTACAAACCAAAAAAGCTATCATCCAAAATAGGCTTAGTGGTTTTTTCAGACTGGTCTGATTTTTGATTTTTTTCATCATAAATAATTAGTTTGTTTGTTTAGATACTCTTTTGTTTTTTTCTACGATTTAGTAATGAAATATTTATTTTTAAATCATATCAAAATTTGAGAGTGGTTTTAATCTAGTTTTAGAATTACAATGGTATTTAAAATTTTAATTGTTCATGATAACTTATAGACCAATCAATGTAAATTATGATTCTTTTTTCTTGAAATGCCCATCATTACGAGGGATAGAGGTTTTATGTGTTTTCTTTAGAAGTATTCTTAGGTAAAAGTGTGAAAGCTGTTTACCGTAATGAATTTTAATTTTCTTTATGCACAGCTAAAAGGTATGTTAGTGGTAAACTAACTCTTAATTATATCAGAAATCGTAATTTTAAACCATAATTTATAGTTTTCGAATGATAATTTAACGAGAGAGAATGCTTTAATATTTAAATTGCATAAATATTAAAGAAACATCAGGTTGGTTTATAAATTTGATGTAAATGTTTTAAAACTGAAAAAATGCGTTTAATAAAATCGATATTGTTTTTAATGCTATTTGTGTGTTTCTCCTGTAATTCTGTAAAGAAAGAAACAGGTATAAATCAATCATCAAAGTTTGATTTAAACAGGGTTTTAAATCAAAACGTAGACAAAATAAAAACAGTAACTCAAAAACTTACATTTTACGATAGTTTCCCGAGGCATATAGATGAAAAAAACAAACAATGGAGCTATGTTAAAACAAAAGATTGGTGTAGTGGTTTTTATCCTGGGATTTTATGGTATGCTTATGAAGAGTCTGGAGATGAGGTCCTAAAAAATAAAGCTATTAAATTCACCGAAACATTAAAAACCATAGCATACAGTCCTGCGAGAAATCACGATATTGGTTTTCAATTATATTGCAGTTATGGTAATGGTTTTAGATTAACAGGAAACCAAAATTACAAGGAAATTTTATTAGTGGCAGCCGATACATTAGCTACATTATACAACCCGAAAGTTGGTAGCATTTTATCTTGGCCTTCTCAAATTAAGCGCTATAAACACAACACCATTATAGATAACATGATGAATTTAGAATTGCTTTTTTGGGCAGCTAAAAATGGTGGAGATAAAAGTTTGTACGATATAGCCAAAAGTCATGCTGAACAAACCATGAAGTATTTGGTGAGAGAAGATGGTTCTGCATTTCATGTCGGATCTTTTGATATAGAAACAGGAGCCTTTTTACAAGGATACACACACCAAGGTTATGCTAACGAGTCTATGTGGGCACGCGGGCAAGGTTGGGGAATTTATGGTTTTGCAATGGCATACCGTGAAACTGGTGATTCTAATTTTTTAAATACTGCCATAAAACTTTCAGATAAATTTTTAGACCGTTTACCAGAAGATGGTATTCCGTTTTGGGATTTTGACGATCCTAAAATTCCTAATGCTCCAAAAGATGCTTCTGCAGCAGCGGTTGCAGCATGTGGCTTAATGGAATTATCAGGTTTGGTTCAAGATGAAAAATTAAAATCTAAATATTTCAATGCAGGAAAAACACTGGTTAAAAATCTATCATCTAGTGCTTATTTGAGTAATGCCAAAAATGATGCCTTGCTATTGCATTCCACAGGAAATCATCCGAAGAATAAAGAAATGGATGTGCCAATTATTTACGCCGATTATTATTACATGGAAGCCTTATTACGATTAAAGAAACTTGAAAATATTTAATAAATACTACATTTTAAAATGAAAAAGCTCGCTTTTATTCTTATTTGTATCACGTTAAGTTTTAGTTCTAATATTTTCGCACAAACTGTACCGTATTCTATTGGTCGTATTGTAGTGAGTTCCGATGGTAATGAGCACGATCATGACGATTGGGCTGCTACACCTTTTACATTGGCGCTATTGGCGGCAAAAGGCCTTCAGGATAAACTTACTGTTTACACGTTTAGTGACCATATTTGGGGTAGCGACCATCAAATGAAAAAAGGAAAAGCCGAAATGTTAATCAGTGCTTTAGAAGGTCAAAAAATATATAATTTTAAAAAGAGTAATTTCTTGGAAGCGGTTGCCGATTCTACAAAATCCATTAATGCCATTGTAAAAGAAATTAATAAATCTAAGGCGAGCAATCCGTTAACTATTGTCGCTGCAGGGCCTATGCATGTTGTGGGCTCTGCGATTTCTCAGTCTAAAAAAGCAAAATTAAAATATGTCAGAATTATTTCTCATTCGAATTGGAACGATAGACATTCTGATAAACCTTACGACTGGGAAGAACATTCTGGTTGGACTTGGAATGAAATTAAGGAGAATTTTGAATCCTACGGATTGATTTGCGATAGAATATCCGATCAAAATGGCGGGAAAGATTACGAAGGTATGAAAGCACCAAAAGCCATGTTCGATTGGATAAATACTTCACCAATAAGAAATACTTCGGAAAAAGCGAAAAAACAATTAGATTGGTTGTATCAAAGGCAATTAACTTGTGTTAAAAAGGGAGATTTTGATCCGTCGGATGCTGGTATGATTATTTATCTATTAACCGGAAAACAAAAAACAAGTCCTGAGGATGCAAGAGCAATTATCGAAAATTCAGTACATTAAACAAAATTCAAAAATGAAAAAAAAAATCAGTTTATTCATCATCATATTTATCAGTTTTCATTGTTTTTCTTCTGAAATAAGTTCTGTGGAAGCAAAAGCTAATTTTGAAACTTCAATTAGAAATATTTCCGAAGAAAATGAAGCCGTAAAAAAGGAGTGGAATGGTTTTAAAATAAAGGAAGCTACCTTAAATGGAGTGGATTATAAAGTGGTGTTTCCAAAGAAAGCGAACGCTAGTAAAAATTGGATATGGCGTGCTAGATTCTGGGGTCATGAACCACAAACAGATATTGCGCTCTTAAATGCAGGCTTTCATGTGGTTTATATTGAAGTGGCTAATTTATTCGGAAGTCCGAAGGCTGTTAATATTTGGAATGAATTTTACGATTTCATTATAAAAAAATATAAATTAAACCCTAAAGTCGTGCTAGAAGGCATGAGTAGAGGTGGTTTAATTATCTTTAATTGGGCGAACCAAAATGCCGAAAAAGTAGCTTGCATTTATGCCGACGCACCAGTTTGCGATTTTAAAAGTTGGCCTGCTGGACAAGGCACAGACGATGGCTCTAAAAAAGCATGGGAAGCCTGCTTAGTTAGCTATGATTTTACTGAAGAAGTAGCGTCTCAATTTTCTGGAAATCCTATAAATCACATGGAATATATTGCTGTTCAAAAAGTGCCTATTTTAATTGTTGTTGGCGATGTAGATAAGGTTGTTCCTGTGGCAGAAAATAGTGCTTTATTAGAAGAACGTTTAAATAGTTTAGGTTGGGAGTTAAACATGATTCATAAACCAGAAGTAGGGCATCATCCACATTCTTTAAAAGATCCAAAACCTATTGTAGATTTTATTTTGAAGGTAACTAATCCTTAATTTTATTTCGTTCTTTTTGTATAGAAAATCCATAAAAAGGTTTGCTTAATTTTATGTAAAATGTAACGTTTTATTTTTGTTTAAAATCGATCAACGGCTTGTTAGTAGCCTATTTCATTAATATAGCGCATAAATAAGCTATAGTTTATATGGAAAGGCTCATGATTTATACCGTAAAAAGTCTTTAATTTTTATTATTGTATCTATTATGTTTTTTTAGAATAAATAATAAAAAATCCAAGGATGAAAAAAATAGGTATTTGTACAATGTTGTTTGTTTTTCTTTTAGGAACAGCATGTGGTTCTAAAGTAGAAAAAGCTGTAGTTGCCGAGGCGAATATCGATCCGGAAAATATAACAGATGAAGCGCGTATGGAATGGTGGCAAGACGCCCGATTTGGTATGTTTATTCACTGGGGGATTTATACGGTTCCTGCTGGTTTTTATAACGGCGAAGCACAAACAAATAGTGCGGAGTGGATTATGAATAAAGGTAAAATTCCGGTTGCTGAATATGAGAAATTTGCCGACGAATTTAATCCAACAAAATTTAATGCCGACGAGTTTGTGGCTTTAGCTAAACAAGCCGGAATGAAATACATGATTATCACGGCTAAACATCACGATGGATTCTCGATGTTCCATTCTAAAGCCACCGATTATAACATTGTAGATGCCACGCCTTTTAAACGTGATATTTTAAAAGAATTATCTATCGCTTGCCAAGAGCAAGGCCTTAAATTCGGTTTTTATTACTCGCAAGCTCAAGATTGGCACCATCCGGGTGGTTTAGGGAATAGCTGGGATAAATCTTTTGAGCGTGTTAGTAGCGACGAGTATGTTTACGAAAAAGCATTGCCAGAAGTAAAACAATTACTTACAGAATACGGACCGATATCAAATTTTTGGTGGGATACACCTCGTGAAATGACAAAATCTGTTGTCGATAGCCTGCACCATATTACTACAGCATTACAACCATGGATTATTACAAACGACCGTTTGGGTGATGATTATCCCGGAGACCATAAAACTTTTGAAAGAAACGGTCCAAGACATCAACCCGAAGCTAAATATTGGGAATTATGTCAACCCGTTAGTGGCAGTTGGGGATATCGTAGCGACGATGATAATTTTAAATCGATACCTACTTTAATTCATAATTTAATTGATCAGAGTAGTAAAGGCGGAAATTATTTATTGAATGTAAGCCCAACCCGAGAAGGCATTTTAAGAACCGAAGCTGTTGAGCGCATGAAAGCCATTGGTGCTTGGATGGATACAAATTCCGAAGCGATTTACGGTACACAAGCAAGTCCAACTTCTACCGAACCAGACTGGGGACGTATTACCATGAAAACTATTGACGATAAAGCATTACTTTATCTTCATGTTTACAACTGGGAAGATGGAGCAGAATTACCAATTCGATTAAAAAACAATGTAGAATCTTGTTATTTACTTACTGATAAAAGTAGAACGTTTAAAACCGAAACATTGGATAATGGAATTCAGGTGAAATTAACAGGAAAAGCGCCAGATAGCGTAGCTTCTGTTATTGTTTTAAAGTTGAAAGAAATGCCTAATGCATTACCTGTAAAAACTTTAGGGCAAGATGAAAACGGATTAGCTGTACTTACAGCTTACAGAGCGCAATATGAAAACTTACAAGGGCCAGGCGCGCTATACAAAGAAGAGTGGGATTGTGTAGGCGATTGGGATAGCGAAACAGCTCGAGTATATTGGTCTTTCGAAATTGATAAACCAGGCACATTTAATGTGGAGCTTGGCTATTCAGGAAGTGAATCTACTGAAATTACAGTAGCACTTGCAGGAACTTCTAAAAATGTAAACGTTGCCGCAACAGGAAGTAATCCAAAACGATTTAAAAAAGCAGAATTAGGACAATTTACAGTGGATAAACCTGGTAAATATGAGTTTTATTTAATGCCTGTAGCAGGAAAATGGAATGGAATTAATTTGAAGGACATTAAACTTCAACCCTTAAAAAAATAATCACCGTTTAATTGAATTTATAAAATGATGAAATATATTTTTCTTTTGTTTATTGGATGTTTGTTCTCTTGCGGTGCACAAAATAGTCTTTATAATAATTTAGATGAAGCACCTATTGATGGCGGTTTGCAAATGGACGATTATTGGGTTTGGGGCAGTTCTGTTATTAAGGGAGACGATGGTTTGTACCATATGTACGCATCGCGCTGGCCAAAAATGTTACCGTTTCATCCAGGCTGGATGGTGGCTTCAGAAATTGTGCATGCCACATCAAAAACTCCAGAAGGACCTTATCAATTTCAAGATATTGCTTTAGGCGATCGTGGTACACAATATTGGGATGGAAAATCTTGCCATAACCCTAAAATTGTAAAATATAAAGATACTTACATTCTTTACTATATGGGATCTACACATCCTTTTGAGGACGTTACGGAAGAAAATTTAAGCGATTTCGATTTATCAAGTAAATGGTGTATTGCTGCGCGTTGGGGAAAACGTATTGGTATAGCAACATCTAAAAATCCGAATGGCCCATGGAAACGTCAGAACGAACCAATTCTAGAGGTGGAACCAAATTCATATTATAGTTTTTTAACCTCCAATCCGTCACCTTTAATTAAAGAAGATGGTTCGGTAGTTTTACTTTTTAAAGGAAGAAGTTATAAGGAAGATGGCGTTTCGCAAAGCGATATGAGTATCGGCGTGGCCACAGCACCTAGTTTTGATGGTGACTATACCGTAATCGGTGACGAACCATTATTTTCTATGGAACGTTTTGGAGAGGTTGAAGATCCACATTTATGGAGTGATAATGCTGGTTACCACATGATAGCAAAAGACCAAAGAGGTTTAATTACTGGAGGAAAAGGTGATGGATTGGTAGCACATTCTGAAAACGGTATCGACTGGGTAATAGATGAAAATCCAAGAGCTTACACAAAAAAAGTAAAATGGAACAATGGAAAAACCATTAAACAAGGACAGTTAGAAAGACCTTTTGTTTTTGTAGAAAACGGAAAGCCTACACATATTTTCTTTGCCACCATGGATGGCCCTGGCGGATTTAGTAACGGTACAAAAACTTGGAATATGGTTATTCCTCTTAAAAAATAACATAACTAAACTAAATATTTTAATACAATAAATACAGATATAACATGGACAAGAAAATATTATTATGGTCTATTACTGCAGCTTTAGCAGGATTTTTATTCGGATTTGATGTTGTAGTAATATCGGGAGCCGATAAAAAACTACAAGCCTTATGGGAATCATCAGATGCTTTTCATGGTTGGGTAGTCATGGGGATGGCGCTTTGGGGAACGGTAATTGGAGCCATTTTTGGAGGCTTTCCAACAAACAAATACGGACGTAAAAACACCTTAATTGCTATTGGTGTGTTATTTGCTGTTTCGGCCATTGGTTCTGCTTTATCAAACGATCCATATGTATTCGCTTTTGCTCGTTTTATTGGTGGTATTGGCGTTGGAGCATCAACCATTGCGGCTCCTGCTTATATTTCAGAAATTGCTCCAGCTAAAGATCGTGGCCGTTTAGTAGCCTTATATCAATTCAATATTGTTTTTGGTATTTTAATTGCTTTTTTATCAAACTACTTATTAAGTGGTATTGGAGAAAATGCATGGCGTTGGATGCTAGGTGTAGAGGCTATACCAGCAGTTTTATATATTTTATTTGCATTAAAAGTTCCTAAAAGTCCACGTTGGTTATTATCTCAATCTAGAACTGAAGAAGCTAAAGCAGTTTTAAAATTAATAGATCCTAATGCAGATGTTAACGAACAAATTAGAGAGTTTACAGCACATTCTGATGCTAGCGATAAAACCGAAACTATTTTTATAAAAAAATATAGGTTTCCATTAACCTTAGCGTTTTTAATTGCTTTTTTCAATCAGTTATCAGGTATTAATGCCTTCCTGTATTATGCACCACGTATTTTTGAAGAAGCTGGTTTGGGAGAAAGTACAGCACTTTTAAGTAGTGTTGGTATTGGTGTTACTAACCTTGTTTTTACTTTATTGGGCGTGTTTTTAATTGATAAATTAGGAAGAAAGACCTTAATGTATATAGGCTCGGTTGGATACATTATTTCATTAGGATTAGTATCTGCGGCATTCTTTTTAGGATGGACGGGAATGGCAGTGCCTATTTTCTTATTTCTATTTATTGCAGCACATGCTATTGGGCAAGGCGCTGTAATTTGGGTGTTTATTTCAGAAATTTTTCCTAACCATTTACGTGCATCAGGACAATCTTTCGGGAGTTCAACGCACTGGGTGTTAGCGGCTTTAATTCCTTCTTTAATTCCATTTTTGTTTAACCACCCAATGATTGGGGCTGGTGTTGTATTTTTGGTATTCGCAGGTATGATGGTTTTACAATTATTGTTTGTTGCTTTCATGATGCCTGAGACTAAAGGAAAAACTTTAGAAGAATTAGAAGATATCATTTTAAAGAAAAAATAATAAGTTAAATTTTATGAAAAAGTTAATCGGATTTTTACTCGTTTTTTGTGCATCATTATCGCTTTATGCGTCAAAAATTGATACGTTGGTTGTGCATAGTACAGTCATGAATAAAGACATAAAAAATGTGGTAATAACCCCTGATTCTTATAAAAAAAACGGACCAAAATTGCCAGTCGTTTATTTACTTCATGGCGCAGGTGGCGACCACAAAGCTTGGTTAGGTAAAGCTCCAAATATTGAAGCTTATGCCGATTTATATAATGTGATTATTGTGTGTCCCGATGGGCATAAAACCAGTTGGTATTTTGATAGTCCAATAGAGAGTAATATGCAATATGAAACTTATATTTCTAAAGAGCTTATTACTGGGGTTGATAGTAATTACAATACCATAGCCGATAAAAATCATCGTGCCATTACGGGATATAGTATGGGCGGTCATGGAGCGCTATATTTAGCTTTTAGACATCACGATGTTTGGGGTGTTGCTGCTAGTATGAGTGGTGGTTTAGACATAAGAGGTTTTCCATTGCAATGGGAAATCGCAAAACGTTTAGGAGTTTATGCCGATTCACCAGAAACTTGGGAGCAGAATACCGTTATTAATATGACGCACTTACTCGATGGTGAAAATCTGAAGTTTATGTTCGATTGTGGCGTAGACGATTTTTTCTACGATGCTAATGTGCGTTTGCATAAAAAACTTTTAGAGTGTAGAATTCCTCACGATTATATCGAAAGACCTGGGGCACATACCAATCAATATTGGGCGAATTCAATAATCTATCAAATGGTGTTTTTTAAAGACTTTTTTAATTCAACTAAAAAATAAGTATGCATTTTAATTTTGTAAAATATCTAGCTGTTGTTTGTCTTTTAGTAAGTTTTTCTTGTAAAAATGAAACAAAAACAACGGTTGAAAGTAAAGTTAAGGAAGACATTAAACAACCTAATATTGTTCTGCTTTTGTGTGACGATTTAGGGTATGGAGATTTATCGTCTTTTGGGCATTCCATTATACAAACCCATCATTTAGACGCATTGGCTAAAACAGGAATTAAACTAACTAATTTCTATTCTACCGCACCGGTGTGCTCGCCTTCTCGTGTAGGTTTACTTACGGGAAGAAGCCCAAATAAAGCTGGTGTTTATGATTTTATTCCTGGTCCTAAAAAGAGTAAGGATAATCGTGATTTAGTACACATGCAGGCCGATGAGGTTACTATTCCTGCCTTGTTGAAAAAGGCGGGTTATGATACTTGCTTATCAGGAAAATGGCATTGTAATTCTCGTTTTAATTCTAAAGAACAGCCACAGCCTAACGATTTTGGATTCGATCATTGGTTTTCAACACACAATAATGCATCTCCAAGTCATCAAAACCCAAAGAATTTTGTTAGAAACGGTGAGAAAGTTGGCGAAATAGAAGGTTTTAGTAGTCAAATTGTAGTTAGTGAAGCTATTAATTGGCTTGAAAACAAAAAAAGTGATAAGCCTTTTTTCTTAGAAGTGGCATTTCACGAACCGCACGAACCTATTGCTTCACCAGAAGATTTAGTTCAAAAATATTTACCATTGGCAGACAACCTTCAACAAGCAGAATATTTTGCAAATGTTGAAAATGTAGATATTGCTGTGGGGCGTTTGGTAGCGTTTTTAAAGGAAAAATATGGCGATAATACTTTAGTGATTTTTACTTCGGATAACGGACCAGAAACTTTTATGAGATATTCGAAAGCGAAACATTCTTATGGAACACCTGGAGAATTAAAAGGTATGAAACTTTGGACTAACGAAGCTGGTTTTAGAGTGCCTTGTATTGTAAACTGGTTAGGAAAAGAAACTTTTACCGGAACCTCAGAAAAAGTGGTGTCTGCCTTAGATTTTTTACCAACGTTTGTTGATATCGCTGGTGCGGAACTACCTAAAAGAACCCTAGATGGGCAATCCATTAAAAAGTTTTTAAGTACAGGTGATTTGGAGCGCGAAAAGCCATTAATATGGGCATTTTATGATGCTATTAATGAGCGCCGAGTTGCTATGCGAAGTGGCGATTGGAAAATTATGGCACGTTTGGAGTCGGACAATAAAGTGCTTCCAAATATTCATAACCTATACGATGGTAATGAAGCTTATGTTAAAAATGCTGAACTCACCAATTTTGTATTATTCAATTTGAAAAATGACATCAGTGAATCTGAAGATTTAGCTTCTAAAGAACCAGCAGTTTTTGAGAAAATGAAAGCTGAGTTTTTAGTACAGTATAAAGATTTATTAAACGAAAGTCATATTTGGGTTCGTAACGAATAGATATTTAGTGAAATGAGAAGAATAGTCCTATTTATTAGTGTTAGTTTCTGTTTTGTACAGGTAAATTATGGGCAATTCATATTTCCTAAGAGTATTGAGCGCGAACATCCGCGTTTAATTTCATCTAAAGTTTCCAAAGAAGATATTCTTCAAAATATAGAAAATTCTAAAGATGTTAAACAATCTTATGAAGCTATAAAAAGCAAGATTTCTAAATATGTAGTGCAGTATAAAACGGATCCAGAATGGTTATCATCTCGTTTTCAAATGTATTGGAATTCTCATGCTACAGATGTTTATGTCGATGGCGAGTTTTATTCGCATGCCAAAGGTAAAGCGCCGGTGCCAACTGTTCGGTTTACGGGGCAAAGAGACTATGTTACCGATTACAACACGCCGAATTTAGAAGATTTGAAGCCGTATTTTGAAGATGATCGAGGTTTATTTCTTCAGCATAAAAAAACAAAGACGTGGGAGTGGGTAAAACCATCTAAAACCGGAAGAATTATTGAAAATACTAATGAGAAAATTATGCGTATTGCTCGCGATGCAGCACTGGTTTATTTCATTGAAGGTGATGCAGATTATGCAAAACTAGCTACCCATTTATTCGATGTGTATATGCAAGGTTTGTATTATAGAAATGAGCCTATTGATATGCAAAAAGGGAACGTTCAAAACATTATTGGTCTAACTTCTTTTCAGGTTATTAAAGAAAATATTGTAGATGAATTAACCCAATGTTACGATTTTCTCTACCATTATATTCAAAAGGAACATAAATCTGAAAACGAAATTTACGCAACATCTTTAAAGAAGTTAGCCGAAATAATTATAAAAAATGGCGTTCCAGATAATAACTGGAATTTACACCAAGCCAATTTTGTAATACAAATTGCTTTAGTTTTAGATGAAGATAAAATGTATGCCGATAGCAAAGGATGTCAATATTACTTAAACCGTATTTTTAACGAATCGGAAGCTAGACAGTGGTCGGTTAAAGATGTTTTAGACTATGGATACAATCAAGATAATGGCGTTTGGAACGAGAGTTCTAGTTACGCATTAAGTGTAGCAAAAGGCTATACGCATTTGGCGCGCACATTACAAAATGCCTTAGATATTGATGTGATGCAGTTTATGCCGGTAATACCGGAAGCTGTTGCGGTTATGCCTCAATATTTATATCCAAATAATTATATTGTTGCTTTTGGCGATTCACATTATGGACCGCTGGAAACAGAACCTTTTTTAGACCTTGTTGCCAATGCGCAACAGTTTAATAACCGTGAGCAGGAGGAAACGTTTACGGCGTTACTTTATATGCTTCAAGATAAAAATCAAGGTGAGCATAAAAGGAATGAAAAAAACTCCATTCACGATATTTTACATAACACTAAAGTGCATTTAGATGAAAGCATAGAGCCTGCGGATAAAAGTGATTTTATGACGAATTCCTTTTACGCACCAACGGTAAGTTGGGTGGCTATGCGAAACGGATTAAGTTCAAAGCATGGCTTAATGGTGTCTCAAGTTGGGTCTTTAGGAAATCATGCACATTCCAACGGAATTGCCATGGAACTTTATGGTAAAAACTATGTTTTAGCTCCCGAAGGTGGTCGTGGTTCTAGTTATTTTAGACCAGATTATAAAGACTATTATTCGCAATTTCCTGCGCACAATACGGTTTCCGTTAACGGAAAATCGCAGTATAACAAAATGCGTAGCTATTATCCTTTTGAGGTGAAGCGTTTATATCCAGCATCAGAACGTAAAACAGGATATTATCCAAATATTAATTTTTCTGATATTTATTTTAATGAACCGAGTACAAATTCCGATCAAAATCGTGTGATGAGTATTGTGCGTACAGGAGAAACTTCGGGTTATTATATTGATGTGTTTCGATCTAAACAAAATGAAGGAAAAGATGAATATCACGATTATTTCTATCATAATTTAGGTCAGAAATTAAAGTTAACATCCGAAAATGGAGCGTTTTTAAATTTAGTTGAAAGTTCTAAGCTTACATCCAAAGCTGGTAATATTAAAGCTTACGATTATCTATGGGACGAAGTTTCAACCCAAACGAATAACACTTTAAATGCGACCTATAATTTATCTATTGAAGGGGAAGAGCAGGTACATATGAATATGTGGATGCAAGGCAATGAAAACCGTGAGATTTTTAAAGTGAAATCGCCACCTTCTGAAGCTTTTCGTCACGGCATGATTCCGAAGAATATAGAAGAAGCGCCGCTTTTAACAACAGTGGTTAGACAATATGGAGAAGCTTGGAATCGTCCGTTTGTAGCCATATACGAGCCATCAACAACAAGTGAGCCTTCAACAATAAAGCAGGTTGATACCTTTGGAAGTCCTTCAAATAAAAGCTTTGTGGGGTTAAAAATAGAAAGCCTTCAGGATAGAACAGATATTGTGTTTTCATCCGATGTTATTGGTAAATACGCTTTTCAAAACATCAATTTTAACGGCACATTCGGGATGGTGACTTCAGAAGAAAACAAAACAACACTTTTTTTAGGCGCAGGTAAATCTATTGAGAAAGATGATTTTTCTATCCAAATTTTAGGTAAAAAATCAGGTGCGGCAACTTTAGTTTATGGCAATAATATGCAATTAACTTGTGATGATGTTATGCTGCTAACCGTTCCAGATACTTATAAAAAAGGCGAAGTGGTTTTAACGTTTGGTTTTAAACAATTTAGAGGTGAGCGTTTAAAAATGAATGGTAAAAATGTGGTTAGCTTTAAAGTGCCAGCCATGAATTTTCAAGAAATTTCAATAGGATTAAAATAAAAAAATGATGAAGAAAATATTAAAAGATTATGGCTTAGGGTTGCTTTGTTTGATGTTGTTTGTTAGTTGTAAAAAAGCCGAAATAACAGCAGTTAGTTCCCCAAACGGTATTAATAATATCACATTTTTGAATGATGAAAATAGTGATGCGATTACCTTTTTAGTAAAATATGGAGAGCAAGAGGTTATTCAATCTTCAATATTGGAGTTATTATCTAATGAGATTGATTTTTCTGGTGATTTGTCCATATTAAAAACCGAAATATCCACAGAAAATAGCGAGTGGCAATCTAATTTTGCTGAGTTAAGCAGAATTACAGACCACTATAATCAAATAAAAATATTTTTAAAATTGGGTGAAGCTCAGGTAAATATTATTGGTAGAGCATACAACGAAGGTGTTGCCTTTGCCTATGAAATTCCGGAGCAACAAAATATTGAAGAAATAGGCTTAGCCGAAAATATTCACTACAATTTTAAGGAAGATTATAACGTTTGGGCTACACCAAAACGTGGTCCTGGTGTTTTAACGGCACAAGGTGAGTATAAAAAAATCCCATTATCTATACTCGAAAAAGGTTGTGAGCGTCCGCTTGTAATCGAAATTCACGATAGTTTAAAAATTGCTTTAGCTGAGGCAAAGTTGGTGGATTATGCACGTTTAAGTTTCGATAAAGGGACGTCTTCAAAATATAGTATTCTTTCTAGTTTAGATGGTAAAATGGGGAAACAAGAACAAGATACCATTTCTGGAGCTATCATTTCTAAACGCGTAGAAGTTGGAGCCAAAGTGCATAAAAAATTACCTTTTCAATCGCCATGGCGTGTTGTTATGATGGCTAAAAATGAAGGTGAATTATTAGAGAATAATTATTTAATTCAAAATTTAAATGATCCTTCTGCTATTGCTGATGAATCTTGGATTAAGCCAGGTAAAGTTTTAAGAGAAACTACGCTTACCACACAAGGCGCTTATGCCGCTATCGATTTTGTAGCCGAGCATAATATGCAATATATTATGTTTGATGCGGGTTGGTATGGCGATGAAATGAAGAACAGCTCAGATGCGACAACGGTAACTTTAGACCCAAAAAGATCTAAAGGCCCATTAGATATGGAAGCTGTAACAGCTTATGGAAAAGAAAAAGGCATTGGTTTAATTCTATATATAAACCGTCGTGCTTTAGAAAAGCAAATAGATGAGGTTTTACCATTATTGAAAAAATGGGGTGTTGCCGGAATTAAATACGGTTTTGTTCGTGTAGGCGATCAAGATGCTACGGCATGGATGCACGAGGCTGTGAAAAAAACGGCGCAATATGAAATGATTATTAATGTACACGATGAATATAGACCAACAGGTTTTTCTAGAACGTATCCAAACTTTTTAACTCAAGAAGGTATTCGTGGTGATGAGGAATCTGTTCCTAACGCGCACACCCTTATTAGTATGTTTACACGTACACTTGCTGGTGCATCGGATAATACGGTTTGTTATTATAGTTCTCGAGTGAACACCATGGGGTCGCATGCCTCTCAATTAGCAAAAACGGTTTGTATTTTTAGTCCGTTACAGTTTTTATATTGGTATGATAAAGCACCATTAGCTCCAGTTAAAGAAGATGGACTTTGGGGAGATACCAAGACTATTGGTAATGAACCGGAATTAGAGTTTTTTGATAGTGTACCAACCACTTGGGACGAAACTAAAGTATTAGAAGCAGAAATTGGAGAGATAGGTGTTATTGCTAGACGAAAAGGAAACGACTGGTATATTGGTGGAATTAATGGGGAAGCGGCACGAAACGTGTTGTTAGATTTTTCTTTTTTAGATGAAAATCAAAGTTACAAAGCTAAATTATATACAGACGACGAGACTATCGAAACTAGAACGCATGTTAAAATAGAGACGATTGAAGTTTCAAATAAATCAAAATTAAATTTAAACGTAAAAAGCAATAACGGCTTTGCTATGCGTATTACTAAACTATAATTAACTAGAATGATGAGTCAAAACTCTATTTTAAAATTATTAACGGTATTTCTTTTAATAGGAATTGTTTCCTGTAAATCAAAAGAAAAAAAGGACGTTGTGGTGGTTAAAAAAGAACTTCCTGCTAAACGACCAAATATTATTTTTATGATGTCTGATGATCATGCATATCAGGCCATTAGTGCGTACAGCAATCATTTAATTGAAACGCCAAATATAGATCGTATTGCAGACGAGGGAATTAAATTCACCAATGCCTGTGTTTCAAACTCTATTTGTGCGCCATCTAGAGCTACTATTTTAACAGGTAAACATTGCCATATTCATGGTAAAGTAGATAACGTATTTCCTTTCGATGAGTCACAAACTACCTTTCCACAGTTAATGCAACAGGCGGGTTACAAAACGGCTATGTTTGGGAAATTACACTTTGGAAACAACCCTAAAGGTGTAGATGAATTTAAAATTTTACCAGGGCAAGGGCGTTATTACAACCCTATTTTCAATACAAATGATGGACAAATTACGGTTGAAGGTTATGTTACCGACATCATCATGGACATGACTTTAGAATGGTTAGAAGAAAATAAAGACGACGAGCAACCATTCATGTTATTTTCAATGCAAAAAGCACCACATAGAGAGTGGTTGCCAGCACCAAGACATTTTAAAGAATACACTAAAAAAACATTTGTTGAGCCAGAAACGTTGTTCGATGATTACGAAGGTAGAGGTACTGCAGCAAAAACTGCAGAAATGAATTTGTTAAAGCACATGAACTGGGCTGGAGATGCTAAAATTTATCCTGAGCTTATGGCAGAGCTAGGTTTAAAAGATGAGTCTGGTTGGGATTTAGAAGCTTTTGAGCGTGAAGTAGGCGCCATGAATGCAGAACAACGTGCTGTTTGGGATTCTGTTTATCGTCCTGTTATGGAAGATTTCAAAGCCAAATATTCAGAAATGGATGATAAGGAATTAATGAAATGGCGTTACCAACGCTACATGCAAGATTACTTAGGGTGTATAGCATCTGTTGATGAAAATGTTGGGCGTTTGTTAGATTACATGGAAGATTCTGGTTTAGATGAAAATACTATGGTGATTTACACATCCGATCAAGGATTTTATTTAGGAGAGCACGGTTGGTTTGATAAGCGTTTTGTTTATGATGAATCGTTTAAAACACCATTGTTAATTAAATGGCCAAACGTTATTGAGCCAGGAATTACAAATACCGAAATGGTACAGAATTTAGATTTTGCGCAAACCATTTTAGAAGCTGCTCAAATTGAAGCACCTAGCGATATGCAAGGTGAAAGTTTAATACCTCTTTTATTAGGAAATCAAGAAGAATGGACTAGAGAAGCCGTTTACTATCATTATTACGAATATCCTGGTATTCACATGGTGAAAAGACATTATGCCATTATTACACAAGAATATAAGCTAGCACATTTTTATTATGATGTGGATGAATGGGAACTTTACGATCGCAAAAATGATCCGCAAGAAATGAAAAATGTAGTAAACGATCCTGCTTACGCTGATGTCGTTGTAAAGCTTAAAAAGCAACTAGCGGAATTACGTGAACAGTATGGAGATAGTTCGGAGTTAGATCAAGAAATTCTTAGAAAATATCTTGAAGCTCAGAACAACCCGGATATTGAAACGGTGCCGTTGCATTAGAAATAATATTTATATTTAGACGTCATACAATAGAAATCATAAAATAGCTTTTTAGTTAGATGAAATTATCAAAATTAACCCCCTTATTAATCCTTTTATTTTTGATTGGAAGCTCTAGTTATGGGCAAAAAGCAACAAGCCATCCAAAACTTTATGCTACTAAATCGGATAAAGCTTCTATAGTTGCTAAAATTAAAAATGAAGCTTGGGCAAAAGCCTCTTGGGAAAATTTACTTTCTACAATAGATCCGCATGTAAATCTTCATGTTGAAGATCCGGAATGGATAGTTTCTCGATTAGCGATGTATTGGAAAGATGGAGCTCATTTCACACAATGTTATATTAAAAATCAAAACTGGGATTATGGTGAAGGCAATGCGCCATTACCAACCGTACGTTTACCGGGTATGCGTACTTGGAACGATTATATAAACGTACCTTTAGAAGATCGAATTTCCTATAACGAATCGGGAGATTTACTAGGTATTAGTCGTTCTAGTGCCGATAAAACGCCTGTTTTAATTCCGTATAAGGAAACAGGACACATGATACGTGCTAATAATATGGAAATATTAACGTTGGCCGAACAAGCGGCGTTTGCTTATTATGTAACCGAAGATGAAAAATATGCTGAATTTTCTTCAGATATTTTATGGACTTGGTTATTAGGTACCTATTATATGGAGCCACCTTTAGATCCGAAAAAATCAACAAAAGGTCCTGGAGGTTACGAGCCAGGTGGTATCATGGGGTATTATGATTATGAAGTGATTCACGATGATAGACAAATGCCAACTGCTATTGCTTACGATTTTCTTTATGATTATTTAAATGAAAACCCGCATGAGCATTTAAAAGCTATTGATAAAACACCAGCCGATGTTGCAGGTGTTGTTTTTAAACGTTTTATAGATATCGGACTTATTCGTGGTGGTAAAAAAGGAAACTGGAACGTAAACCGTTATAAGAATGTATTGGGTAGTATGCTTGTTTTAGAGTCTAACGATTTTTATGAAGACGGAAAAGGAAAGGAATTTTACATTCCGTTTTACACCGAAAAATCGAGTGATTACTGTGCAGCCTTGCCAGAAATAATGGATTATTATAATACAACTACTGGCTTATGGCCAGAATCTCCAGGTTATGCTTCATCTATGATTCCTTTGGTTCTAGAAATGGGTGTTAAGTTATATAAATCAGGAATCAATACTTTGGCCGGAAATCCAATTATTTCTAAAGCAGCATTGGCAAATTTAGGTTGGCTTGATGCTCGCGGAAATTTAGTAGTTTTTGGTGATATGCGTGGTGGTCCTGCAAATATTTCATCTTTTGAGTCTTTATTAACCTATGCCACTTGGGAAGGTGATACGGAAACAGCTGAAAAAATGGCAACCGTAATCCGTAAAAATATAGCTTCTGGTCAGTATGATAGAAATATGTCTAACTGGCAAGGCATAGTTTTAAACCAACCATTACAAGGTTCAGGAAGCGATTTGCCTTTTCACAAATCAGCGTATTCTCCTTTTCATAAACACATTATTATGAGAAATGGAAATGATGAAAACAACGGTTTAATGTTTACTTTGTATGGAGGGAAATACCAGTCGCATTTGGCAGAAAATGGTTTGGCTATGCAATTCTATGGTAAAGGTTGGGCTTTAGCGCCTGATGCTTCAGCTTACGAATCGTATTGGTCTTCAGATGCAGGTTACCACAGGGGAATTACAGGTTCTAATACTATTGTTCCTGGATATGGAAAAGGTGATATTACCATAAACGCTATGGATCCAGCAGTAGACATTACAAATGGGTTTTACAATACTTCGGAAACATCTCAGAATGTTTCATTTTCTGATGTTTCTGCTGATGAAAAACGACGCTTAGTAGCTATGATTCGTACTTCGGAAACTTCTGGATATTATGTAGATGTTTTTAGATCGGATCAAGCTGATAACGATTATATTCATCATAACTTAGGAAATACCGTTACACTTAAAAACGCATCAAATAAGGCTTTAAACTTGGAGAACGTTGATGATTTAGGTGTAAAATATGATGATAATTATAAGTTCTTCAAAAATCAAAGAAAGGTAAACTATTCCGAAGATTTTAATGCCACTTGGGATATCAACAGCGTATCACCTGCATTACATGTTAACATGTGGATGATGGGGCAAAACAACAGAGCACTTTACTCGGTAGATGCGCCACCAACAACATTACGTAGTGACATTACGCCTGGGCAAGTAAATAAAAGCCCTGATACAACACCAACATTAATTATACGTCAAAACGGAATTAACGGTGCTAAAAATCCGTTTGTATCTGTTTTTGAATCTTATGAAACGGGAGAGAAATCAATTAAAACTATTGAAAAAATAAAAACTTCAGAGCATTTTGTGAGTATCGCTGTAAACTCTAAAAATAGCACACAATATATTTTGAATGCTGCAGATAGTCAGGTTTGTCAAACACCTCAAGACATAGAGTTTCAAGGCACATTTGCGGTTGTTTCCGAAGAAAATAATGCGTTTCAATATTTGTATTTAGGAAAAGGAAAATATATCCAAAAAGGCGATTTAAAAATTGAAGCGGTTAATGATACGGTAACAGCAGAATTAAAAATTGAAAATGGTAAATATTTCTATTCTTCTAATCAACCTGTTTTAATTCAACTTAAAAAAGGGAAGTCTAAAACATATCCTGAGGGACAACATATCGAAATTAAATAGCAAAAAAAAGAGTATGAAAATGAGAATGAAATTTTTTTTAATTCCCCTAATGATTGGTATCATGTGTTGTGCTTCAATGTTGCAAGCACAAGAATCTGGACATCCTAGAATTTATGCTACCAATGCCGCTAAAAAGGATTTTTTAAACAGTATAAAATCTATTGAGTGGAAAAAAAGCTTAGTCGATAAGAAAATTGCTAATCTAGAAAAGTATTTAAAGTATGTGGAGAACGACCCAACATGGCTAGTTTCTAGATTACAAATGAATTGGAAAACGAAGCATAATAAAGTGTTTCTAAAAGGTGGGGAGTTTGCTTATTCTGAAGGAACTGCACCTGTACCAACCGTTCGTTTTTCTGGAACACGAGATTGGGCCACCGAATATTCTTCACCTAAATTAGAAGACGTTGAACCTTATTTTGATGATCCTCGTGGTTATTATTTAGCCCATAAAAAAACAAAGAAAAAAGAATGGCTTCACCCATCAAAAATAGGCCACGCCATTGAGGGCACCAACCGCCATATAATGAGTTTGGTTGAAGATGCATCTTTTTTATACTGGGTTACTGGTGATAAAAAATATGCTGAATTTGCAAAGCCAGTTTTCGAAACTTATATAGAAGGCATGTATTACAGAGATGCACCTATCGATTTAGAAAACGGTACACAACAGCGTATTTCTGGCTTGGCCACCTTTGAAGTGATTCATGAAAAAATTCTAATCAGTTTATTAACAACATACGATTTTCTGTATGATTATTTTGAAGATGAAAAAGTAAACTTAGACCATAGTGCAGCGGTATTTCAAAAATGGGGCGATCAAATTATTACTAACGGTATACCAGATAATAACTGGAATCTTTTTCAGGCTCGGTTTTTAACTTACGTCGCTTTAACTTTAGATAATAATGATGCTTACAAAAACGGAAAAGGTCGTGAGTACTTTTTAGACCATACGTTTACTACATCTACAGAACGCCAATTATCAATTGAAGAATCGCTGCTAGTTTACGATCAAGAAAATGGTATGTGGCCGGAGTGCGCTTCATATTCTGTGCATGTTATTACTACTTTACTTAATATTTTTACTTTATTAGATAATTCGACTAACAATAATGAGCTTTCTAAATTTCCTATTATAGAGAAAGCAGCATTAGCATCGTTTCAATATTTATTTCCTAGTGGTTACACGGTAGGTTTTGGCGATTCTAATCATAAAACATTACCTCCAGAAAATTTTGAACTTTTAATTTCAAATTATAGTAAATATAACAATGAAGAAAAAGAAGCGGTTATTTCTGGCTTATTAGACCAAATGGTTTCTAAAGGGGAATATGAGCGTGAGGCAAACGATTTATTTCAATTGTTTTTTTATGTTGATCATTTAAAAAAGGGAGATGCGAATGAAAATGGCTTAGAGAAGTTAACCTCACCAACATTTTACGCATCTAACGTGAGTATGTTTAACCAAAGATTAGGCAAAGGCGATGATGCTATGATGATTTCTACGGCTGGTTCCTTCGGAAACCATTCCCATGTAAATGGTATTTCAATCGAGTTGTTTGCTAATAAATATGCTTTAGGTCTAGATATGGGTAAAGGTTCTAGTTATTGGCATACAGACCATAGAGAATATTATTCTAGATTTCCGGCTCACAATACGGTTGTTGTCGATGGGGTATCAGATTATAATGCCATGCGTGGTTACCATCCTTTTAAATTGGATAATAACTTCCCAGAAGTTAGCACAACACCTGCTTTTGATAAGTTAACTTTTTCTAAGGTGTCGTTTTTTGAACCAAAGACAAAAGCAAACCAACAACGTTTTACAGCTCTTATAAAATCGAATAGTAAAAAAGGATATATTTTAGATGTATTTCGTTCTAAAAAAGAAGAAAGTGGTAAACAACGTCACGATTATTTTTATCATAATTTAGGACAATCGC
Source organism: Algibacter lectus (assembly GCF_900112395.1). Taxonomy (GTDB): domain Bacteria; phylum Bacteroidota; class Bacteroidia; order Flavobacteriales; family Flavobacteriaceae; genus Algibacter; species Algibacter lectus. Next base: position 132,654 of record NZ_FOLN01000005.1, on the reverse strand, counting down.
TTCAAATTTTAGATTCGAATTCTAAAGCACTTGCTTTAAAATCAACCTCAGATTTTGGAAGTAAACAGGGAGATATTAAAGCTTACGATTATATCACAAATAAAAAGAAGTTGGAAACAACCAAAGATGTGCAAGCACTTTTTAGATTGAAAACAAGCGACGCACTAGATAATTTAATGAAAATTTGGATTAAAGGAAGTGAGAACCAAAGTATTTACACGGCTTTGGCTCCAAAATCTAACGTGTTAAAAAGAGGTTCTGGTACAGCACCTGCTGAGGTTATTGGCGATTCTATACAAACTTTAATTGTAAAACGTAATGCATCAGCTTGGGCAAACCCATTCGCGATGGTTTATAATCCTTATTTCGAAGGTGAAGAAAATCCGGTTAATGCAGTATCATATTCAACTATTAAAGACTATCCAAATACGCAAGTTATTAATGTGTTAATGAATGATAAATCGACTAAGGATCATATCATTCTTAATGCTTCAGAATCTGATATTGTTAAAAATGATGCCCTATATCAAAAAGGATTACTTTCTGTTACAAGACAATCGGAACAAAGTGATAAATTAGAGTTTTTATTCCTTTCAGGAATGTATAAATTTGAAAATAACGGTTGGGATATTGTAGCAGCTGGCGAGCCATTTACTCTATCTATTGAAAAAACAGACCAAGGGTTTAAGTTTCAAACCGATAAAGCAATCACTATAAACATGCCTTTTGTAAAAGGAGACAAATCTGCGGAATTACGTTTATACGAAAATGGTAAATTAGTAGGAAGTCGGAAAGGAACAACCAACCGTAATAGAGACGACCAGTTAGTTTTTAAAATAGAGAAAGGTTATGAAAACGCAGAAATTATATTCGATAAAAATTAAAAATAGATAGACAATGAATTTTAAAAAAGCGCTTTTTACAGTATTAGGTTTAATGATTTTTGCATCATGTAAAGGTCAAAATAATCAAGATGTTGTTACTAAAGATGCGATTTACAAAGTGGTGAATAACGATTCTTTAATGCTTCGTGTTTATTTTCCTGATAACTTTAAAAAGAAGAAAAAATATCCAACTATAGTTTTCTTTTTTGGAGGCGGATGGAATGGCGGAACTATTACGCAGTTTGAAGATCAATCTAAATATTTTGCATCGCGAGGTATGGTGACTGCGGTGGTAGATTATCGTGTAAAAAGCCGTAATAAAACCACACCTTTTGATGCTGTAAAAGATGCGAAGTCGGCTATGCGCTATTTAAAAATTCATGCCAAAGACTTCGGAATCGATACCAAGAAAATGGTGGCTTCTGGAGGGTCTGCAGGAGGACATTTAGCAGCTGCAACGACATTGCTTCCGGGTTTAAATGAATCTACAGATGATCTTTCTGTAAGTCCCAAAGCGACTGCTTTAATCTTGTTTAACCCAGTAATAGATAATGGCGAAGGTGGTTATGGTTACGAGCGTATTGGCGATCGTTATATGGAAATTTCACCAATGCATAATATTACAAAAGGCGCACCACCAACTATTTTCTTTTTAGGAGATAATGATAAACACATACCGGTTGCAACAGGAAAAGAATATAAATCTAGAATGGAAGCGGTAGGAAGTCGATGTGATCTTTTTATATATGAAGGGCAAGAACATGGCTTTTTTAATAAGTCTAAAAAGAAAGGTAAATATTACTATGAAACGGTTTATGAAGCCGATTTGTTTTTACAATCGCTGGGCTATTTAAAAGGAAAAGCAACAATAACTAAAGCTGAAAATTAAGATGAAAAAACTAAGTGTAATTGTAATATTTTTTGTTTTTATGATGTCTTGTTCGTCGACCACGGACATTACGGAAATTTATGTATCTCAAAATGAAGTCGCAAATGCAAACGGAAGTAAGGATGCGCCTTTTTCAAATATTTCTGAAGCTATAAAAAAAGCAAATGAAATAAAATCGGCTAATACGGAAGCTAAGGTTGTTATTAATATTTTACCGGGAACATATCGTTTATCGGAAGCTATAAAAATACCGGCCTCATTAAGTGGTTTAACTATAAAAGGAGCCGGTGCTTCGGAAGTTAGTATAAAAGGGTCTCAGGTTTTAGAGGCTAAATGGAAGACTTTTAGCAATAATATTTTTGTAACCGACATTCCTACAGGTTTAGATTTCGATCAGTTTTTAGTAAACCGAAAACCACAAATTTTAGCACGTTATCCAAATTATGATGAGAGTGCTCAATATTGGCAAGGTTATGCTGCCGATGCTATTTCTAAAGAGCGTGTTGCAACTTGGGCAAATCCTGAAGGCGCAATTTTTAATGCATTACACAACGGAAGATGGGGAGGTTTTCATTTTGAAATAACAGGAGTTAACGATGATGGAACACCAATTTTAAGAGGAGGGCAACAAAACAATAGAGGTTCAAAACCGCATGAAGAATACCGTATGGTAGAAAATGTGTTTGAAGAGCTTGATAGTGCAGGTGAGTGGTTTTTAGATAAAAAAAGAAATAAATTATTCTATTGGCCAGAAAGTATAAGTGCTATTAACGATTTAAACCTTGAAGTGTCAGTATTAAAAGATTTAATTCAAGTGGTTGGAACTTTGGAAAATCCTGTAAAAGATGTTACCATTTCGGGTATTAAATTCGAAAATACTACACGTACATTTATGGAAGATTTCGAGCCGTTATTACGTAGCGATTGGACTATTTACCGTGGGGCTGTTGTCTTTTTTGAAGGCACTGAAAACTGTAAAGTAGAACATAGTGAATTTACCAATTTAGGAGGTAACGTTATTATGGCGAGTAAATATAATAAAGGACTAGAAATTAAAGATAATTATATTCACGATTGTGGAGCAAGTGCTGTTTCATTTGTTGGTGATGTGTCGGCTGTAAGATCGCCAGCTTTAACTTATAGAGAGTTTGTGCCTGTTGCAGAAATGGATACTGTTTCTGGACCTAAAGGTGAATTGTATCCGCGTGAATGTTTAGTGGATAACAATTTAATTCACCGTATTGGTCGTGTTGAAAAACAAACGGCCGGTGTGCAAATTGCTATGGCGATGGATATTACGGTGAGTCGTAATAGTATTTACGATGTACCAAGAGCAGGTATTAATATTGGAGATGGTACTTGGGGCGGACATATTTTAGAGTTTAACGATGTCTTTAATACTGTTTTAGAAACTAGCGATCATGGTTCGTTTAACTCATGGGGAAGAGATCGTTTTTGGCATCCAAACCGTGGTATTATGGATAGTTTAACCACAGCTAATGCAGATATGCCAAAATGGGACGCCATAAAAACGACTATTATTAGAAATAATCGTTTTCGTTGCGATCATGGTTGGGATGTTGATTTAGACGATGGTTCATCGAATTATCATATTTATAACAATTTGATGCTAAATAGCGGATTAAAACTGCGTGAAGGTTTTAATCGTGTTGCCGAAAATAATATTATGGTGAATAATTCTCTGCATCCACATGTTTGGTTTGTTAATAGTGAAGATGTTTTTAAACATAATATTGTTCAAAAAAGCTATCAAGATGTAAGATTGTCTGGTTGGGGAAAAGAGATGGATTACAACTTTTTTCCGAATGAAGAATCGATGTTGAAAGCACAAATTTATAATAGAGATTTACACAGTGCTTTTGGCGATCCGATGTTTAGAGATCCAGCATCATTAGATTTTTCGGTTGCTGAAAATTCGCCAGCATTAAAAATAGGTTTCAAAAACTTTCCTATGGATCAATTTGGAGTTCAGAATGCAGAGTTGAAAAAAATGGCCAAAACTCCAGAAATTCCAGTGATGCGAGATCCTTCCGAAGAAAATAAAAAAGGAACTCTTGTTGTGGCTTGGTTACGTAACGACTTAAAAAGTGTAGAATCTGAGCAAGAACAATCGGCTTATGGTTTAAATACTCCAGAAGGTGTTATTCTTTTAAAAGTTTGGTCGGGTAGCCCTGCTGTGAAAAATAACGGACTTAAAAAAGGCGATGTGATTCTTGAGGCTGACGGTAAAAAGGTGAAAACTGTAAAAGACTTTTTTCAAATTAATGTTGAAAATAAAACGAATAAATTAGACTTGGTTATTATGCGTAATCAATCGGAAAAGAAAATAACTATAAACACTAAATAAAAGAAAATGAAAAATTTAAACAAAATACTATTGCTAGCATTGGTGGTTGCATTAAACACTAATGTGGGTTTTGCTCAAAGTTCCAGCAAGAAAAAATTGTCTGATGACGAGCGTATGGAATGGTGGCGCGATTCTAAATTCGGTATGTTTATCCATTGGGGAGCGTATTCTATCATTGGTGGAGAACGTGGTACAAAAATAGCTGGAGGTGGTGCTGAGTGGGCCATGGATAAGTTAGATTACACCGTTAAAGATTACGAGAAATTTCCAGAAATGTTTAATCCTGTTATGTTTGATGCCGATGCCTGGGTAAGTATGGCTAAAAATGCTGGGATGAAGTATATTGTATTGACTTCTAAGCACCATGAAGGTTTTGGATTATGGGATTCTAAAGTGTCTGATTATGATGTTATGGATACGGCACCTTTTAAGCGTGATATTGTGAAAGAACTATCTGAAGCTTGTAAAAAACAAGGTATTAAATTTTGTTTATACTATTCTATCGTAGATTGGCACCATCCACAAGCACAAGGAAACTTGTATCCAAATTACAACATTGCACAGCATGATGATCCATCGGTTGTGAATCCAGAATTTCCAGAGTATTTTAAAAACTATATGAAACCTCAGGTTAAAGAACTTTTATCTAACTATGGAGATATTGGTGTGGTGTGGTTTGATGGAGATTGGATTTCTGATTATACTACCGAAATGGGAAAAGAACTTTACAGTTTTATTCGTGATATTCAGCCTAACACTATTGTAAATAATAGAGTTGATAAAGGTAGAACAGGAATGGATGGGATGAACAATAAACCAGGACAATTTGCTGGAGATTTTGGAACACCAGAGCAAGAAATTCCAGATACAGGAATTGATTCGGATTGGGAAGCTTGTATGACTATGAATGGGTCTTGGGGTTATAAACCATCGGATAATAACTGGAAAAGTAGTGAAGATTTAATTGAGAAATTAGTAGATATCGTTTCTAAAGGTGGTAACTTCTTATTAAACATTGGCCCTGATGGTTTTGGTAGGTTTCCTGCTGAAAGTATTAGACGTTTAAATGCTATGGGAGAATGGACTAAAATAAACGGTGAAGCTGTTTATGGTGCTTCTGCAAGTCCTTTTGAAAAACCAAAATGGGGACGCTATACTAAAAAAGGTAATGTTATCTATGCTCATGTTTTCGATTGGCCAAAAGATGGTGTATTAAAATTAAATAAAGAAATAAAAGTTAAAAAAGCAACGTTATTATCAGCTCCTGGTAAAACATTAAATGCTTTAGCAACATCTAGAGATGTATTAGTAGATGTACCAATGTTAGCACCAGACGCTACGGTTTCTGTTGTTAAAATTGAGTTAGCAAACTAATTGAAGTATTAAGTAGATTATATAGTGATTAATAGACATACAACCTTCGGGTTGTTTGTCTGTTTAAACTAGTAAAACATAAAATATATAAAAGATGAATGTTTACAAGGCGTTAATAATTTTTACAATTGCTTTTACATTAAATGTTGGTGTTGGATTTGCTCAAACCATTCCTTATGAAAAACCAGAATGGGGGGCATATACTGAAGGTGAAGAAGGTTTTTTAATGGCACATGTTGTTAATTGGCCAGAAAATGGTAAACTAATTATAGATAGAGCCATTAAACCAAGAGAGGCGAGATTACTTTGTGATCCTGATAAAAAAATAAAAATAAAATTGATTGATGATAAATTAACTGTTTTATTACCTGAAAAGGCACCTAGCTCTCAAATTTCAGTTGTTAAAATTCAATTAATACCTAATGATGATTGGGCAAATTTTGGAAGGTACAGAAAAGCAAATAAAGAATTGAAAGCACCAACTAAAAAGGAAAATAGAGTGGTGTTTATGGGGAACTCTATCACCGAAAAATGGGTGATGTTTCATGCCGATTTCTTCAATGAAAACAATTATGTAGGTCGTGGTATTAGCGGGCAAACTTCATCTCAAATGCTGTTAAGGTTTAAGCCCGATGTGGTTAATTTAAATCCGAAAGCTGTAGTGATACATGCAGGAACTAATGACATTGCTGGAAATAGAGGACCTATTTCTATCGCAGAAATTGCAGATAATATTTTTTCAATGGCCGAAATTGCTAAAGCCAATAACATAAAAGTAGTTTTAGCTTCTGTACTTCCTGCTAGTAGCTATTCTTGGAGTCCGTCGGTAGAACCTATAGAAAAAATTAGCGAACTTAATAGTTTAATTAAAGCATATGCTAAAAAGAACAATATTGTGTATTTAGATTATTACACATCAATGGTAAATGCAGATAAAGGTTTAATAAAGGCGTATGGTAGAGATACGGTACATCCAAATTTAGATGGTTATGCTGTTATGGAACCTTTGGTTAAAGCCGCTATAAGGAAGGCTTTGAAAAGGTAGTATTATCAAATTAGTAGTTTAGACTAATAATATATATTAGTTATATTAAAAAAACATGATTGTTACAACATTTGTAATGGTCATGTTTTTTTTTGCTTAAAAAGCAATGAAAATTTCAAAACACACAGTGTATAAAATTACTTACTGTTTAAAGTACGAATTTTATATTAATTAATATCTATTCGTAATCTTAAACATAAATATCATATTCTTTATTTTTTTTTAGATAAAAAATAGCATTTATCTAATATATAGGGGGTTATCTAAGTAAAACGGTTATAATTTATATTGAAAAAGTTATAATTAATACTTGCGTATCTACAATAAGTGTAGGTTTAACCTTTATTTTAACTATAAGTGTAGGATCGTCCTTTATTTAGGTTAATTAATTACTAATCAATAAAATATAAGATATGAGAAAGAACAACTAAAAACTAACCAACTAATACAAAACCAAAAAAGTATTCAACTAACTTTATTAAACAAAACAATATGAATAAAATTTATTCTTTAATTCATCTATTTCGTCCTTTTAAACACAGGGGAATTAAGATGATTAAATCAATATTAATATGTACTTCCTTTATTGTCAGTGGTTATGCTAACGCAAAAACTCCATTTCTAACCACTATGACAGAGCTAACCGAAAAAGAAGATAAAATAGATCTTAAAGATTATCAACAAATTGAAGTGTCAGGAATCGTTCTTGACGAAAAAGGGATACCAATACCCGGTGTTAATATACTCGTTCAAGGTACAAACAGAGGTACACAAACAGATTTTGATGGCAATTTTAAATTAATTGCAAAAAAAGGAGAAGTTCTGGTTGTTTCTTCAATAGGCTTTAAAACTCAAGAAATTAAAATAGGAAATTTTACAAGTTTAAACATTACAATGATAGAAGACCTTACTGGGTTAGATGAAGTTGTTGTAGTTGGGTTTGGTACGCAAACGAAAGAAGCTTTGGTGGGAGCTGTATCTACTGTTAAACCTGAAGATTTAAAAATACCATCGAGTAATTTAACGGCCTCTTTTGCTGGTCGGGTTCCAGGAGTTATTGCTTTTCAAAGTTCTGGTGAACCTGGGGGCGGATCTGATAATGCAGAGTTTTTTATTAGGGGTGCAACTACTTTTGGAGCTTATTCTTCTCCGTTAATATTAATAGATAATATAGAATTAACAGCAGACGATTTAGCTAGAATATCACCAGATGATATTGAAAGTTTTTCTGTATTTAAAGATGCGACAGCAACTGCTATTTATGGAGCTAGAGGGGCCAATGGTGTTATAGCTGTTAAAACGAAAACAGGCGAATTAGGAAAGCCAAGAGTATCTGTTAGGTATGAAACTACTTATTCTCAGGCTACTCAGAATTTAGAAATAGCAGACCCACTTGAATATTTAAGATTACATATGGACGCTGTTAATACTAGAAATGTGTCGCCAAATAGAAATGATAGGCTACCGTATTTACAAAACAAGATAGACAATACTCTTGCTGGTAACATTAATCCTTTTGTTTATCCTGTTACAAATTGGCAAGATGAGTTGTTGCAAGATTTTACTAAGAATCAAAGATTAAATTTTAGTGTTTCTGGAGGAGGAAAAGTAGCTAGGTATTATGTGTCTGGTTCTGTTGCTCAAGATAATGGGATACTAAAAGTTGATAATCAAGCAAATTATAACAATAACATTGATAATAAAGTTTATAATTTAAGATCTAATGTTAATATAGATTTAACTTCTAGCACAGAATTGATAGTGAATTTAAATGCTACTGTTGATGATTATAGAGGTCCTGTGCCAACAGGAAACCAAGTATATAACATGATTAATAGAACTAATCCAGTAAGGTACCCAGCTTATTACGAAGCTGATGAGGCTAACCAATTTACAGAGCATCTTTTGTTTGGTAATGTGGATACTGGAGATGGAGAGTTAGCCGGCTATTTAAATCCTTATGCCGAATTAGTAAGGGGGTATCGTGACTATAGTAGATCTGTAAATGTTTTAAGTTTACAAGTTAAGCAAGACTTAGGAGGTATTGTTGAGGGGCTTAAATGGAGAGCTTTGGGGAATATTACAAGTACGTCTTCTTATAATATTACAAGGGAATATGAGCCTTATTATTATGCTATTGGAGATACTGATTATAATAGAGCGAATAATACATACACATTAACGAGTCTTAACCCAGATTCGGGAACAGAGTATTTAAATTTTACAGAGAATGAAGACTCTAGAGTTGTTAATAGAAATATCTATTTTGAGTCTGCATTAAACTATGATAGAACTTTTAATGATAAACATGCTGTTAGCGGCTTGCTAGTTGGTATTTTAAGAGAATCTGTTGATGGAAATGCGGATGATTTGCAGGCATCACTTCCTAGTAGAAACGTCGGTTTATCTGGCCGTTTTACTTATAGCTTTGATAGAAGGTATTTTATAGAAGGGAATTTTGGTTATAATGGATCAGAACGTTTTGCTGAAAAAAACAGGTATGGTTTCTTTCCGTCTGTTGGAGCGGCATGGGTAATATCTAATGAGAACTTTTTTGATAATGTAGATTTAATAAGTAGGCTTAAATTAAGAGGGTCTTATGGCGTAGTTGGTAATGCTAATATTGGAAATCGTAATGATAGGTTTTTCTATTTATCTAATGTTAATTTAAACGATTCAGGGGCAGGAGCCCAATTTGGAACGTTTGGTCAAGAATCTAGTGCAGGTGTTAGTATCAGTAGATATGAAAACCCACATATTTCCTGGGAAAGAGCCTATAAGCAAAACTATGGTTTAGAAATAAACCTTCTTAAAGATGCTATTCAATTGCAAGCCGAGTATTTTAAACAAACAACAACTGATATTTTACAAACTCGTTCGGATATACCTTCCTTTTTAGGTTTACAAGCATCTCCGGTTGCAAATTTAGGTGAAGGAAAATCCAATGGTTTTGAGTTTACACTATTGGTAAATCACAATTTCAATAAAGACTGGTGGTTACAGGCAACTGCAAATTTTGTAAAAACTAGTAGTGAATATACTGTATATGAGGAGTCTGATTTATCTGCAACACCTTGGTTGTCTAAATTAGGAAACCCTTTCAACCAGGCTTATGGTTTAGTCGCAGAGCGTTTGTTTATTGATGACGCCGATGTAGCTAATTCACCAGAACAACAATTTGGGGAAGTTATGCCAGGAGATATAAAGTATACTGATATCAATGGTGATGGTATTGTGTCTAATTTAGATATAGTTCCAATTGGAGAGCCTACTCAAGCTGAAGTAAGTTATGGTTTCGGATTTTCCGTAGGATACAAGAACCTTGATATATCGGCATTTTTTGCAGGTTTAGATAATGTATCCTTTTTTATTGATTCAGCAGGAATAACACCATTTGCGGATACTGATGCTAATGGAGATTATTTACCAGATGCTATTTCTGAAAATCAAATTTTACAAGCTTTTGCTGATAGTCACTGGTCTGAAGAGAACCAAGATCTTTATGCTTTATGGCCACGCTTATCTACTTATGCTGTACAGAACAATAACCAAACAAGTAGTTGGTGGATGAGAGATGGAGCATTTATGAGATTAAAATCCTTAGAAATCGGGTATAATTTTAAACCAGAAAATGGAGCTGTATTCGGACAGGCAAGTGTGCGTCTATATCTCAGTGGAACAAATTTAGTGCATTGGAGTAAATTCAAACTTTGGGACCCAGAATTAAGAGGGAATGGATTAAATTATCCTTTACAGAAAACGGTGAACATTGGAGCTAGAGTTAATTTATAAAAAAAAAGAAAATGAAGAAAACGAATAAAATTATATATTCTATAATATTCATATGTATAATGTCATGTGATTCTTATATTGATATAGTACCAGATAACGTAGCTACTTTCGATTTGGTTTTTAATAATAGAGCGAATGCTAAGAAATTCTTTTATACATTATATGGTTATTTACCACATTTTTCTGATGTAAATAGTAATATTGGATTAGTAGGCGGAGATGAGGTTTGGACACATCAAACTTGGGATGGAATGCGACTTTCTATCGGAGAACAATCAAAAGCAAATCCAATATATAATCTATGGGGAAACGGAGGTCGTTTAGAGCCGCATGTAGCATTGAGAGATTGTAATATTTTCCTAAATAGAATTAGCGATGTTAGGGATATGACCGAAGATGAAAAAACAAGATGGATTGCGGAAGTTAAATTTTTAAAGGCTTATTATCATTTTTATTTATTAAAAATGTATGGTCCTATTCCTATTATCGATGAAAATATTGAGGTAAGTGAAGATGTTATTTCTGTACGTATAGAAAGGGATGGGGTCGATGATGTTGTAGATTATATTGTATCTGTTTTAGATGAGGCAATAGAAAATTTACCACCACGCATAACTTTGGAAGGTGAAGAGCTAGGTAGAGCAACTAAGCCAATTGCTGCGATGTTAAAAGCAAAAGTTTTAGCTTTTAGTGCGAGCCCTTTAGTAAATGGTAATTCAGTATACTCATCTTGGACTAATAATGCAGGAACACCATATATAAATCAAACGTATGATGCTAATAAATGGACTTTAGCTGCAGATGCTTGCAGAGAAGCAATAGACTTAGCACACGAAGCAGGTAACAATTTATATAAGTTTTCAACAGCATACAATTTATCAGAGGAGACGATAACAAAAATGAATCTTAGAGGCGCCATCACAGATAGATGGAATAATGAGATTATTTGGGGGCAAGCTAACCCAACCACAAATACAATTCAAAATAATAGTTTTGCAAGGATTGACGATGAATTTTCAGGTTCAAGTTCAGGGCAGGTCAACTCTTATTATTCTATACCATTGCATATGGCAGAAATATTTTATTCTAAAAATGGAGTGCCTATAGAAGAAGATAATTCTTATGATTATAGTAGTAGATTCGACTTAAAAACCGGAGATGAAGCTAATAAGTTTTACGTAAAACAAGGGTATGAAACAATTGGTTTACATTTAGATAGAGAATCTAGGTTTTATGCCTCTTTAGCGGGAGATGGTATTCTATCTTATGATGTAAATAATGAAGCAGATGACACTAGTTTATTTGTTGTAGATGCCAAGAATGGTGGTATGGCAGGTTACCTTAATGAAAGACAATTTAACCAAACAGGATATTGGCCAAAAAAATTAGTGCACTATAAATCAGCAATAGGAAATAATAGTTTTACTGCTGAAAATTATTCATGGCCAGTATATAGATTAGCAGATTTATATTTATTGTATGCAGAATGCTTAAATGAGGTATCAGGGCCGGTTGCAGAGGTTTTTCAATATGTTGATGATGTAAGAGAAAGATCTGGATTAGACGGAGTTCAAGCTTCTTGGACCGCGTCTTCAAATAATCCAACAAAGCCAAGTACAAAAGAAGGTTTAAGAGAAATAATCCATCAAGAACGTTCAATAGAACTAGCCTTTGAAGGACACCGTTTTTGGGACTTAAGAAGATGGTTTAAAGCTCATGTTTTATTGAATAGTACTTCAATGAGAGGATGGAGTTATGAAAAAGCAACGGCAGAAACTTTTTATAACCAAGTAGAATATGGTGTTACAGAATTTTCAATAAGAGATTATTTTTGGCCTATAGCCGAAGATGATATACTAGCAAACCCAAATTTAGATCAGGCTTTTGGTTGGTAATTAAAATTAGTATGAACAATTAAATAATATTATGATGAAAAATTTAAAGTCATTTATAGTGCTTCTGTGCATAGCAACTGTATTTAGTTGCGAAGAAGATAAGATATCATCGTTAATTACTGACGATGGTATCGCTCCCGGCCCTGTGGTTGTAGATGTAAGTTCCGTTGAAAACTTAGCGGGAGCATCAAAAATAACATATAATCTTCCTGATGATGAAGATTTGTTATATGTAGTTGCAGAATATCAAAGAGGAGCTAATGAAGAAATATCAAGCGTGAAATCATCGGTGTTTAATAGTAGTTTAACAGTTGAAGGATTTTCTGAAGCTTCAGAATATAACGTGATTTTGTATGCTGTTGATCAATCAGGAAATAAATCTGTAGGAGCTTCTGTTGTTATAAACCCAGAAGAACCTCCTTACAAATCTGTTTGTGAAACATTAACCTATGCCCCAGATTATGGTGGTATTAGATTAACTTGGGAAAATCCAGAGGAAGGAGATGTTACTATAGAGATTTACACCGAAAATGAGTTTGGAGGCCTGATATTTAAGGATGCTGTATATTCTTCTGCACAAAATGGTGAACGTTTAGTCTTAGGGTTAGAGGCTGTAGAAACAGATTTTGTATTTATAATTAGAGATAGGTTTAATAATCGATGTGGCCAAATCAAGGCTACAATAACACCGCTTTATATAGAGTTATTTGATAGAGTGAACTATCAGGCTGTTTATCAGATACATGATACACCTTCAGATTACGGTTGGATACTTCCGAGAGTTTATGATGGAACAAAAGGAGATAATGGATATCACTCACCTCCAAACTGGAAAGATCCAGATGGAGTTTTACCAGAATATATAGACTGGTCTTATAATGGAGTTCCTATTACACCTGCAATGATTACATTAGATATAGGTTCAATATCTCAAGTATACAGATTTAAGTTTTGGCCAAGACTAGGTAATTATATGTATCGTCATGGAAATCCTTGGTTATTTGATCTTTGGGGTAGCGATCATTTAAATGCAGACGGAAGTTTTGATGGTTGGACACTGTTATTAGAAGATGCCATGGTTATTAAGCCTTCTGGACAGCCGGATAATGACAATACGGCTGAAGATATTGAAGCTGCAGAAGCGGGCTTTAATTTTGATATTTCACCTGATATGCCGAAGGTTCGTTATATCAGATTTGTTCAGAAAGTAGCGCAAAACAGAACTAATTCACTATTTCATATTAGTGAAATGGAGTTCTACGGTGATAATCGATAAAAATTTAATAAAATAAAATATTATAAAAATTATGATTAATAATTTTAAGAATAAAACCGTCAATTTTATAGGAATTGGTGTGTTTACGGCTGTATTACTGTGTTTTTCTTGTGAGGATACAGATTTGGTTGAAACATATAAACAGTACGTTCCTGAAAACGTAGTAAGTTTGGCTATGCCAGATTCTGTGTCTACAATATCTAGTGGGCATAATAAGTTGTTATTTAGAGTGTTTGTTAACTCAGATCCAAAAATAAAGAAAATTGTTGTTGCTTTATTTGATGATGACACAACAGATAACGATGAAAAAATACTTGCAACTTTAGATATTAATAGAACAGTTTATGAACCAGAAATTTATGAACTGGAGGCGGAATTGCCAGAAGGAGGAAATGAGTATTTTGTTCATATAGAAGGTCTAGAAGGCCGAAAATCGATAAAGTATGATGTTTTTGGTACAGTTCTAGGTGATGAATATAAGGAGTCGCTACAAGCTCGGCAAAATTTTGGAGCTAGCGCTTATTCTGATTCTGAAGCTATTATTACTTGGGTGTCAAATAGAGTTCCGGATACTGATGGAGAGGTTATTGATAATTTATTAATTAAAACCGAACTCACTTATACTAGTAGTATAGATGGTTCTGTAAAAACTATAATTATCGATGAATCTGAGGATGAAACAATTATCCCAGATTTTATTTCAGAAGGCACTTATGTTTATACTACATTTTACAAAGCCGTAGTAGGTTCACCTTACTTATTTGAAAGCAACCCTATAGAAGGGGTTTTCCCAGAAAAAATATAAGTATTAGTAATTGATTAAAACTTAAAGTCTCCTTAGGCAATATGTTGAATAAGGAGGCTTTTTGTTTTTAATCTAAATGTTTATTAAAATAAAGTCACTTTAAAGGCATTGATATTGTGTTGTTTATGTTTTTAGTGAACACTTATTGTCATGCCTTAATTTTAACAAAAAACATCAAATAATGAAAAAATATATACAATTAATAATTCTCCCAGTCTTGTTTTTATGGCTAGGTTATGTACAAGCCCAAACCGAAATAAATTCCCTTGCCGAATTAAAGGACCATTTAGGTGATAATGATGGTAATTTCGTAATGACTCCGGGTACGTATTACTTTAATGAAACTAATTGCGGACCAGATAAATTATTTTCAAATCCAAAATTACTCCTGTTTACGGGAAACGACTGTAAATTTGACTTTACCGATGTAAAATTTGAAATTGATACTAAAATATTCAAATTATACGGAAACACTGATATTATTGAGTTTTGGGCAGCGGGAAATGATAATGTATACTTGAATTTAACCATGGAAGATATCGGGATGACGGTTCCTTCTAAAGGAGCAGGTTCAATACATCTTGATGGTGCAGATAATTTAATAGAAGGTTTTAAAACCACCGTAAGAGGTTCTTTTCCTTATGGATATGGCGATACTTTTGGTAAAGGAGGAGGTTCTGTAATTGCACATCAAAAACATGCAGGTATTTTGGTTAGAGGAGACAGAAACCATATAAAAAATTGTAGTGTTATTATGAGAGCTTATGGACATGGTATATTTGTACAAGGTTCTCATAATGCAATAATAGAAGGTTGTTATGTTGAGGGAGAATTACGTACGGTTGGAGAAATGCTGCAGGAAGAAGGTACAGATTCTCCTGCGGATAATGTAGATTTTGAAACCGTTTGGGGTTTTAATTTAAAAGATCATACAAGTGATTATACCTTCAGTCTTCAAGAAGCAGGTATTAGAGCTTATTCTACCGGAGTTATACACGATTCTAATGGAGATTCTACAGGTGTAAGTAGAGGTACTGAAAATACAACAGTTATAGATTGTACCATTGTTAAAATGCGTGTAGGTGTAAATACAGGAGCTGAAGGTGGAGATAATAAACGAATTGAGAACTGTACAGCACTTGCTTGCGAAGGCGGATTTTGGCTAGGTAATGATGGTGATGTTATTAATTGTCGTGCAGATGCATCAGTTGGGCCGATTCTATCAGAAGATATTTCTCGTTCTAACGCTTCTTATGAAGTTACTATCCTAGATAATTATATTCCTAAAATTGGAGATACACCTTATTTTTATGCAGGAGGAACCAATCATAATATTACAATACACGATGGTACAACTTACTATAATCCAGATATTAAAATTGTATTAGGAGGTACAAGACCTGCAAATAGATTTTTAGCAGGTTCTGTAGAGCCAATACCTTCTAGAAACGCTAACAATATTACATTTACAAACAATACACCTTATCCTTTGGTTTTAGAGAGTGCTACAGATTGTAATATTTTTTCTTGCGGACCAGTTGAAGATAATGGATCTAATAATACAATTACTCAGTTAACCGATTGTATTACAACAAAGCCTTGTAATAATACAGTTAACAACCTTCAGGCTGAATGCTATGATACGATGTCTGGTGTAGGAACGAGAGAAATAAATGATGATCCAAATACTAAAGAAGTTTATGGGATACATACTGGAGATTGGATAAATTTTAATGCTATTGATTTAACTGATATGACTTCAGTTGAAGCTATCTTGTCTAGTATCCATAATGATGTGTCTATAGAAGTTAGAACAGGCATTAATACCGGAACTTTACTCGCTACAATACCCATAACTAGTACCAGTAGCGAATCTAATTATTTAGAGTTTTCTGCAAACTTAAATCAAGTTGTTAACGGGGAAACCAATATCTATTTTGTATTCACCAGTGTGAGCGAAACAGGATGGTTATTTAATTTAGATAAACTATCTTTTAATAAAGATGCCTGTTCTCAGGCTTCATACAACCCGTTTTTACCTATAAGTGCAGAAGATTTCTGTGCTTCATCAGGAATAACAGTATACGATTTGTCTATCTTTAATAAATCAATTGGAGATATTGATGATGGAGATTATTTAAGATTTAGTAATGTCCATTTTGGAAATGACGATGTTTACAATGAAATTGAAATTTTAGCATCTTCTACAACTGGAGGATCTATTGAAGTTAGAAGTGGCGCAGCAGACGGTGCATTATTAACAAGTGTAGTAGTAGGAAATACAGGAAGCAATGATAATTATGAAATATTTTCTAGCTATACGGCTTCTGAAATAACAGGAATACACGATTTATACTTTGTTTTTAAAGGGACGGGATCTTCTTTTTTAAATATGGATAACTTCTTTTTCAATAATGATGAATGTAGCGGTGTAAATTACAATGCATTTTCTCAGATAGACGCATTAGATTACTGTGGCATGTTTGGAGTGGTTCCAATA
Organism: Algibacter lectus; assembly: GCF_900112395.1. Classification (GTDB taxonomy): domain Bacteria; phylum Bacteroidota; class Bacteroidia; order Flavobacteriales; family Flavobacteriaceae; genus Algibacter; species Algibacter lectus. Next base: position 115,826 of record NZ_FOLN01000005.1, on the reverse strand, counting down.
AACAATGAGTATCTTGGAGGTATAAATGATAACGAATGGATTCGTTACGGTAGCGTCGATTTTACTTCGGAAGCCCCTGCACAAATTACATTTAATGTAGCAGGTTATCCTACCGAGGAAACTGTAGAAAATGGATTTATAAATGTGATGCTAGGACACCCAACAGAAGGTACTTTAATTGCTCAAACTACCGTTCCAAAAACAGGCGGATGGGAAGTTTGGGAGCAGGTTACAGAATCTTTACTTCAAAATGTTACGGGTACCCATGAGGTTTATTTATATTTTGGAAATGGCGCTTTCAATTTAGATTGGTTCGAGTTTCATCAAGAAACACCTGAATTAATTAACTTAGCTTTAGCTTCAAATGGAGGCATTGCTTCACAATCTACAACGGATTACGATGGGGATGCTACTCGCGGTAACGACGGAAATACTAATGGTAATTATGGAAGTGGTTCCGTAACACATACCGAACATGGAAGCAATGGATCTAATACATCTAAATGGTGGCAAGTAGATTTAGGCACCAATAATGTTATTTGGGAAATTGTAATTTATGGTAGAACAGGTAGTAATTATGTTAATGATTTGAACAATTTTACTGTAGAAATTTTAAACAATAATGGAGATGTTACGTTTACACAATTTTATAAAAACTATCCATCTTCGCGACCATTAACTATAGATGTTGATAATAAAGCAGGGCGAATTATAAAAATATCAAAAACATCAGATCGAGGATTGTCTTTAGCAGAGGTTGAGGTTTATGGAACAACGACTTTAAGCGTTAGTGATTTTAACTTACCTCAAATAATTCTATATCCGAATCCAGCAAACCAAGTGCTTACTGTTGTAAATGGATCTAATTTATTGTTAGAAATATATAATATTAATGGTGTTTTAGAATCGAAATTTTTTCTACCCGAAAACAATAAGGAAGTTTCATTGAAAAACTTGAGTACAGGAGTTTATTTTATGAAATTTACAGGTAATCAAGGTACAACTGTGAAAAAACTAATTAAGCTATAATGACGTTATGGTCCAACGGTTAAATTTGTTTAGAAATCGTTGTAGATGCCAACGTTTAAGCCAAGATGCTCTAAAAGTAATTTTAGTTTGTCTTGGCTTTTTTTATGCCTTATTGTGATTCGAAAAAATGAGAATCGATATATAAAAGCTATAATTTACAGACAATGGTTAATGGTTTATATTCATTTAAAGCATAAATAAGTAATATTGAATAGAATATAAATATTAAACATTAATGTTTCATTTTAGAACTATGAAAAAAGGAATCTCATTTGTTATTTGCTGCTTTTTTGTGATGATAGTCACAGCCCAAAAAAGAAATTATCTGTTGTACACCGATAGTAATATTACTAATTTAAAACAGCAAATTAAAGTTGATAACGACATAAAAAATAGCTGGGAAAAGCAATTAAAACATGCAGACGAATTAGTTTTAAAAGATAGATTTAAAGCCGATAATTGTCAAGTGTTAGGATTAGCCTATCGTATGACGGGCGATGAGAAATATGCCAAAACGATTAAAAAAATATTGATAGATTATACTTCAAAAGATACTTGGGAAGGCGCTAATTTATTAAACAGAACACCAGCTTGGAAAGGAGGGTTAAATACATCGCATACTAGTTTTTTCGTTTCTATAGGGTTCGATTGTATTTATAATTACTTAACTAAAAAAGAACGAAAGGATATTGCTGAAAATTTAGTGCGCGTTGGTATTCAACCTGCTTTAGACGATTGGTTATTGCCAAATTCAAACTTTCATACGTTTGATACTATGGGGCATAACTGGTGGAGCGCTTGCGTTTATATGGCTGGTTTTAGCTCCTTAGCAATTAGAAACGAAGTTCCAGACGCTAAAAACTGGGTGAATGATATTGCTCAAACCGCTACCGAGTTTGTTAACTATTCGGGTAGTGTATTACAGAATAAACCGCCAACATTCGATCAGGACGGTGGCTTTTACGAAAGTATAAACTATGCGTCTTACGGTATTTCTCAATATTTATTGTTTCGTTTTGCTTTGCAATCGGCATTACCAAATACAAAACAGGTCGATTTACCAATTTTAGATAAAATAGGCGATTTCTTTATTCAAACCACTTATTACGTTGAAGAAGGAAAACCAATGTCTGTAAACTTTGGAGATAGTTTTATCAATAAAACAGGAAACGCATGCTTAACATTGCTATGGCAATTGGGATATAAGAAAAGCGATTATGCTTGGTACATCAATCAAACCAAAGCAGGAAATGATAAAGAAGGCTTGCAACTAGAAACACCTAACGGGCTTGTTTTACATCCTAAATTACCAGAAATAGCAAGTAATTATGCGCCTAAATTAGCAACATCACATTTGTTTAAAGATATGGGGTGGGCAACCATGCGTAATTCCTGGGATAAAAACGCTACCATGTTAGCCGTAAAATCTGGTTTTACTTGGAACCATACGCATGCCGATGCGGGATCGTATATTTTATTTCATAATGGAAAAAATTTAATTATCGATTCAGGAAATGCATCTTATGGAAATCCGCTTTACACGCAATATTATTGCCAAAGCGAAGCGCATAATGTAGTGCTGTTTAATGGTGAAGGTCAGAATAGAAAAGACCCTTATTTCGGAGTTGCAAACCCCGGATCGCTTCATAATTTAATAGAAGGCGACAATTTTAAATACATTTTAGCCAATGCCACAGGACCTTATGCACAAACATTAGCACGTAATTATCGTAATTTTATTTGGGTGGGTGATGTTATTTTAGTGATAGACGATTTATTGGCTCATAAACCAGGTAAATTTGAGTGGCTGCTGCATTACAATGGAGAATCTAAACGTAAAGATTTAGACCTGTCGATTAAAGATGGCGATGCTGAGGTTATAGTAAATTCGCTATATCCAGAAACCTTTCCTGAAGGAGGATTACCTCACGATTTTCCTGAGCAAATGCGTTTGGAAGAAAAGTTAGGATATGAAGATCATCATCCAGAAAATAGATCGAAATATTGGTCTATCAGTCATTTTGAAGAAACAGCTAGAACCAAATTTATTTCTGCAATTACTTTAAAAACTGAAGAAAATAAAGAGAACTTACCAGTTATCAAACGTTTTGAAGGAAAAGACTTTTTAGGAGTTTCTATTACACAGAATGGTGAAACAACAGAAGTGTATTTTAATCTTTTGGCCGATGGCAGACTAAAACACCGTAATAGTGTCATTAATATGAATGGTTGGGAAACCGATGCTTATTTAACAGTTTTAAAATTTAAAGCTGATGCTGATAAAACAAAAATCAATAATGTTGATGAAATGTTTATTGGGCACGGCAGCTATTTACGTCGAGATAATCAAGTTTTAATGCATTCATTATCGAAATACACGGCTTTAGTAGAAGGTTTTTCTGCAACACCGAAAGTGGTTTATCAAGGTCAAGAAAATGCAACGGTGAGTTTGTATAGCTCTAAGAAGACATCGGCACTTAAAGTGAATGGGGTTTCTAAAAAAGCGAGTTATGATGTATCAAATAAAATAGTGAAAGTAACTCTAAAGTAAAGCTGAATATGTTGGTTAAAAAGAAAAGCTTCAATAGAAAAAAATATGTTTTTGTTTTATTTTTTTTGCTTGTTTTTAGAGTGTTCTCATTTAATGGTTTTGCTCAAAATCAGGAAGTTTTAGATATTAAAGCTTATTTGGAACAAGCTGACGAAGAAACTATTTACCCTTCGGAAAAGCAAATTGAAATGCTTAAAAATGTCATTCCAAATGAAGTCTTTCAACCCGCACCAAAAATTAGCGATAGAGTGTTTTGGAATGAGGTCGCGGAAACCGAATCGGGTAAAATATATTTTAAAAAAGCCTTGTCTTACTTAGCTGAAGCTCCAGAGGTTCCAATTTCTGATGAAATTTATCGAAGAGCTAATAAAGAAGGGAATCGTACCATTTATAAACCAAGGTATTACAATACCATGATACGCTTAGAGCATTTTATTTTAGCTGAATGCTTAGAAAATAAAGGACGGTTTGTTCCTCAAATTAAAACATACTTAAGAGCTATTATGGATATGAAATCGTGGTTACACCCTAATCATGACGACAGAAACAATAGTGTTCTAGAAGGAAAACGAGTTTCGATAGATTTGGGAGCAAGACGTTTCGGGTCGGTTTTAGCTGTAGCTGAAATACTTCTCGAAGATCAATTATCACCAGAACTTAGAGACAAAATTAAAGCACAACTTCAATACAGAATCACGGATAACTATTTGCAAAGTTGTAAAATACCCGATAAAAATAACCATTGGATTGATGGCAAAAGTAACTGGAATGCCGTGTGCACTAGTGGAGCCGTTTTTACGTCTATAGCGAATGCAATAGATGGAGATGAGCGTATTGCTGCTATAGGTTCTGCAATTAATAGCATGAAACATTATATCAGTGGTTTTGGTGCCGATGGTTATTGCTCTGAAGGTGTTGGATATTGGCGTTATGGTTTTGGCCATTACCTATATTTAGCCGAAATACTTTTCGATTATACCGATGGAAAAATTAATTTGTTTGAAGGTCATAACCCTTATAAACTTGATAAAGTGGCCAACTTTCCTGAGAATTTCCATATTCAAAATGAAAAATTTGCACCTTTTGCCGATGGTAGCTCTATCGTTAAAAATAACGAAGGAAATTTTGCTTATGTATTGGCAGCAAAACAATATGGGGCAAGAAAACCTATTGAAAATATTTTAGATCAGGCTGTAGAACAACTTATTGTTTGGAAAAACCCAGAAGATTATACAACAAGAAATACAACAAATTCAGGAACGTTTGAAGTACCAAATCATTCTTATTTTAACGATTTTGGAATGGTTATTTCGCGAGGAAAACAAAATGTACCATTTTCTGTAGCGGTTAAAGCTGGGCACAATAAAGAAAACCACAATCATAGTGATGTTGGGACATATATTTTAGTTTTAGGGGAAGATTTAATTTCAGGAGATATCGGTGCGCCATCATATCGTGCCGGTTCTTTTTCTCCAAAAAATAAAGCACGAAGTTCTTGGGGGCACCCAGTTCCTAGAATAGATGATACTTTGCAATCTAATGGACGTCAATTTGAAGGAAAAATAACAGAAACCAAATTCACTGATGCAGAAGATAAAGTGGTTATGGATATTAGTAATGCTTATGAGTTGCCTGTGCTAGAATCTTTATCTAGAACAATGGTGAATGATAAGTCTGGCGCGGGAACAATAACCATTCAAGACGATTTTAAAACGACAAAACCCGTAGTTTTTGGAACGGCAATTATGACGTTTTCTAAATATGAAATTGTCAATGAAAGCACCATTATACTAATAGGGAAAAATCAAAAAGTGAAGGTTGAAATAAAAAGTAGTGGTGGTAAAGTTATTATTAACCCAGAACATGTTCCTGTAGAATATTTACGAGAAGGAAAAGGAGCTGTTAGGATAGGTATCGATTTTGAGGAGCCTTTAGCTAACGGAAGCATAACTATGAAGTATACACCTCTATATAATTAAAAATGTGATTTTGGCTTTGTTCTAGAATCAGTTTTAGTTGTCTTAAGAAAAGATGCTATTCATAAATATTAGAATCTCTAATAAGATATTTTAATCGGTTTAATTTATGGAGAAGCTTTATAGCTCGATATTCCGAAATATCACTTAAAGCGGAATCTGTTTGTCGGAAATTATAAGCCTGTTCTATAAGTTCTTTGTAGCGTTGGCTTAGTCTGTGTTGGTCTGTTTTAATACTGTCAACTCGGTTCATAACGATTAAAGGGAATTAAGTAGAACATAAATATACACTTTTTTGTTTAATTATTTAATTCTTTTTAATTGATTTTCAGTTGAATACGTTTTATTTAAGCCGGTTGTGTTTTTGCAATAATTTATTCCATAAAAAAAAGCCGCATACAATTTAAAACTGTATGCGGCTTTTTTTTATGTTTAAAAATCTAGTCTTGCAAAGCAAAAACCTTTTTTAATAAATCTGTAGATCTAGAAGATACTTTAGTTCTAATTTCAGTTTCTTCAACTGCAATCATTGTAAAAACACCTTTTAAAGCTTCACCTGTTACGTAATCTGTTAAATCTGGATTAACATCACTAGTAAATGGTAATGCGTTGTATTTAGTAATTAAATTACTCCATACTTGATCGGCACCTACTTTTCCAAACGAGCTTTTAATTACAGGATTAAATTTATCGTAAAGAGCTGTTTGTGTTTTAGATGTTAAATACTGCGTTGCAGCATCGTTGCTACCGAGTAAAATATTTTTAGCATCTGCAAACGTAATGTCTTTTACAGCGTCTACAAAAATAGGAGTTGCTTCTTTTACAGCATCTTCTGCCGCTCTATTAAGTACTTTTAAACCTTCGTCTGCAAGACTGCTCAATCCTATATCTCTAAGGGCTTTGTCAACTTTTTGTAATTCTTCTGGTAATAAAATTTTAACCAAGTCGTTTTTAAAAAAACCATCGGTTTGTGTTAGTTTTGTTACTTGCTTGTCAATACCTAAATCTAGAGCTTCACGTAAGCCTGATGCTATTTCGGTAGTGCCTAATGCGCCACCTGCTTGTGGTAGTTGACTAACTACTTGTTGAAGTTCGGCACATGCCGTAAGATTAAATATTAGTAAGAAAACGAGTGCTTTACGAATCATGATATTGGGTTTTATATTAAAATACAAAGATATATTTTACAAATGAAAACCATTCTCTTTTTTTTAAATACTATTTTAGCACAATTATTGTATGTATCACAATATATTATTAAATTGACTCTATATTAAGCTGTATTATAATGAAAATAAGAAAATTAGTACTTTGCTTGTTATGTGTTTTAACTCCAATGATTTTTTTTGGGCAAATACATATATCAAAGAACATTAAAAAATCTTCGATTGCAACCACGGATGAAAACGCGTTGTATTTTGTAGATTTTTGGGCAACATGGTGTGGCCCGTGTATTCATGTTTCTAAATATTTAGAATCTTTACAACAGCAGTTTCCTAAAAACTTTTATATTCTATCTCTAACTCAAGAAAGTGCAGAAGTAGTAAATAAGTTTATGGTTAAACACAATACAGGTTTGGCAGTTGCCACAGATTATGAAGGTGAGACTTTTGCTTTAAATAACATTGCTAGTTTACCTTATGGTATTTTATTTAATGCCGATGGACAAAAACTATGGGAAGGGCATGCAGCAGATTTAAAGGCTTATAAAATTGGTGGATTTTTAGCTAGAAATCAAAAAACTATTGCGGTAGACGATTTTTTTAAACTTGAAGAATATAAACAAGAAGTCGCTATAGAAAACCCTATAAAGCGAAGAAAAGATTTTGATTATCTAGAAATGGAAGTAGATCATAGTCTTAATTCTGGAATTCAGGCTGTAAATAGAAATGGATATTTAGAGATTGAAGGGCGTTTACAAGATATTATGGCTTATGCGTTGCACAGTAATAAAGCGCAAATTAAAATTTCTAAAGAAGATAATAAGTATTACAAGATGTATTTTGAAGAAGGTTCTAAAGCCTTTGAAAACAAAGAAAATAGCATTAGTAGAGCTTTAAAGTTACGCCGTAAAGAGTATGAAAAGGAGGGAGATGTATTGGTTTTAAATATTGATGATGCTAAGTTTTGGGATACTAACCAAATAGATTGGGGTATTAATAATCCTAAATATTTAATCGGAGATTCCGATATACAAGCAGATAATGCTTCTGTAACGGATATTGCTTATCAACTATCTTTTTTATTAGAAACTCCTATTATTTTTGATAAGAAGTTTAAAAATGAAGAGTTACATGATTGGCAAATTCATTATAAATATTTTGAGTTTATGTCTTCTAATCTTGGAGAATACGGAATAAAGGTAGAAAAGAAAGTTACAACATACCTAGAGTATGTTTACAATAAGCGTTAGGTTTATTAGAGAACTAATTACTTTAAAATAAAAAAGCTCAGGATATAAATCCTGAGCTTTTTTATTTTGTAAAAGGAAATTATTTATTCTTTAATATATACATCAGCTAAGTTGTGTATTAACAAATAAGTTTCATCACCTTGTATATCTGTAATATTCTCGTAATTATGGAAATTTACAGAGTTGTCAAAAGTTGTTGGAAAATATGGTATATCTCCGGCATCTTCGTAAGCACTGGCAGATCCACTACTTCCGTTTTCTACTTTATGCACTATAGAAGAGTATAGGTATTCTAATTTATTAAGGTCGCCTTTACCAAGTAACAGTTTAATGATCTCTCCATCCTCATCTTGGTCTTCATAATAGACGTGAAGAAATCCGTCTTCAAATACGTAATCTACATTGTAGATTTCGCCATATTGAGCAACCACCACCTCTGTGTCACTTATAAATTTAAAATAATAGTCTTTACTTTCCTCTTCTATTTCTGCTTTATTACGCCCAAGTCCGCTATTTTCGTAATATGCGGCTAAAACATCATCGGGTACTTCTTCGGTTTCTGTTCCATCTTTAATGTAAGAGAAGCTTTCTTCTACGTGAGAGAATTTAAGGGTAATTGGGTATTGAGTTTCCGAGGTGTCATCTTTGTCATCATTACTATCGCAAGATGTGTTGATAATGGCTAGAAACATTAATGTTGCTGCAAAAATTACTTTTTTCATGTTGTTTTATTTGAGTGTTTTAATTGAATTAAGGATTAAATATAGAGATATACCTTAGTTTAAAAAATAAGAATTGAAGTTTTTTCTTATTTTAATTAAAACATTACCGTTGGTCTATTAGTGCTCGTATATTTTTATTTTAGTAATCATGGAGAACTGGTTTAGCTAAATGTTAATACTGCATTGAGAAGAAATATGGTTGGCAAATACTTGCGTTAGGGATTGCAGTGTAAAACCCACAGCGTGGCCGATGGTAATCGGTGGCGCGAGGATTTGCAACGTAAAGCTCGACCCTTGTGGTAACGCCCAAAATATTGAAAAATAAAAAAGGCATCTTAATTAAAAGATGCCCTTTTCGATAATTAAACTAACCCCTCAGTTTAAAATTGTAATAGAATTTACAATGTTTTTATTGTATAACTCTAAATTCTGTACGTCTGTTCTTTTGGTGTTCGTTATCTGAACAATCAACACCATTAGCACAACGGTTTACTAATCTTGTTTCTCCGTATCCTTTTGCAGTTAAACGGTTTCTAGAGATTCCTTTAGATACTAAGTAGTTTACTACTGAGTTAGCACGTTGTTGAGATAAAGACATATTGAAATCATCATTTCCTCTAGCATCTGTATGAGACATTAGTTCGATGCTCACAGGCTTACTGTTTAATAATGGTAATAATGTTTCGTCAATAATTTTTTTAGATGCTGGTGTGATACGTGCGCTACCTGTTTCGTAAAAAATTGGTAATACGTTAGATTTTAATAACCCACAATCAACTTCTTCCCATGTAGTAATTCCACCTTTTTTAGCTAATACAGTTCTTGTAACAGTTTGCATTTTTGCAGGTACAGTTACAGTTCTTGTAGATGCTGGAGTGTTAACAACTTGACGTTTGATAGTTGAGTATTCTGCAGGAATTTCAATTTCGTCCATTCTTGCTGGAGTTTTGATAACACGTTTTTTGTATACTGTGTTTACTTCTGTAACTGGTACTTGGCTAGTTGAAGCATCTGTAGCTAAAGTTGTAAAGCTTACATCTCTAGATTGAGCAGGATATTCAACGAAACATGCTACAACACAATCTTCTTTGTTAGGAGAATCACAAGCAGTTTCCTTGTATTCCCATCCAGAAGTTTTTGGGTAAGTTTCGAAAGTTCTAGAGCTAGAACCGAAAGTTGCAGGATTAATGTTTAAATCTGTTCTTCCTTCTTTCTTTACGTAAGGTACTTCAACAGTTTCGTAAGTTGCAGGAACGTAAACGAATTTCTTAGAAGCTTCTTTTACTAATACACGATCTTCTACAGTTCTGTATGTTGCAGGAACTACTTCTAAAACAGAATATGCTGGATATACTTCGATAGTTTCTTCGATGTCTTTGAATTCATCTTTTGTAATACATTTTACATAACATTTCCCTGGATCAGGATTTGCTGGTAAGTTTTGAGCTTGGGTAAACCCGATTCCGAAAATTAAAGCTAGGCTTAAAAATAAATTTGTTTTCATAAAAATTAAAATTTAGTTAATGGTTGTTTTTCCACATTATTAAGACACAGGAAAAACTGATAAGTCACAAGTTATATTGATAAAAAATTAAAAAGTGTTAGTTAAGAGCACTTTTTTGAGGGGTTTTAAGGGTTCTAAGTGTTGATTGTTAATGGATTAAAAAGTTACGAAAAAATTACGGTTTTATTGTTATACACCATAACTTTTCTGTTTGAATGTGATTTTATCGCATTAGCTAGCACTATTTTTTCTAAATCTCTTCCTTTGGCAATAAGTGCATCTATAGTATATGTATGAGATACGTGTGCAACATCTTGCTCAATAATTGGTCCGGCATCTAGCTCCTCGGTTACGTAGTGACTTGTAGCTCCAATAATTTTAACACCACGCTTGTAAGCAGAGTGATAAGGTTTGGCGCCAACAAAGGCAGGTAAAAAGGAGTGATGTATGTTTATTATTTTATTTGGGTATTTATTAATTAATGTACCAGAAACTATTTGCATGTAGCGAGCCAGTACAATAAAATCGATATTATGTGCTTCTAGCAACTCTAATTGCTTGGCTTCGGCCTGTGCTTTAGTGTCTTTGGTAACAGGAATATGATAAAACGGTATTTTAAAACTATCGGCAATAGGCTTTAAGTCGTTATGGTTACTTATTATAAAAGGAATTTCTAAATTAAGTTCGCCAGAATTATAGCGGCCAAGTAAATCGTAAAGGCAATGGTCGTATTTAGAAACAAAAAGCGCCATTTTAGGTTTCTTTTCAGAAGAATATATGCGCCATTTCATGTTAAACTCATCAGCAATATTACTTTTAAAACAATCTTTAAAAGTTTCTGTTGAAAAGTTTGGGTCTTGAAATTCACTTTCTAAACGCATGAAAAATATGTTCTGTTCTCGATCTACATGCTGATCTAAGTAAATAACATTACCTTGTTTTTCAGTAATAAAGTTGGTAACCGATGCAATGATGCCAGGTAAATCTTTACAGTGAATGAGTATGGTGATTTTATTCATTAAAACGTACTTGTTAATTTTTGTTAAATGTAAGTTAAAATTAGATAAATTGGAGTTTGCATTTTAAAATTAGATTATCTGTTGCAAATTGTTGATATTTTTGAATATTCCGTAAATTCGCAGTTCTAATCATAAGATTTTTTAAGAATGAAACAAATTCCTTCCTACAAACCAAAATATAAAGTTCGAATAGTTACAGCTGCATCATTATTTGATGGTCATGATGCTTCTATTAATATTATGCGTCGAATTATTCAGTCTACTGGAGTGGAAGTGATTCATTTAGGCCACGATAGAAGTGTGGAAGAAGTTGTAAATACAGCTATTCAAGAAGATGTTAATGCCATTTGTTTAACATCGTACCAAGGTGGGCATAACGAGTATTTTAAATACATGTTCGATTTGTTGAAGGAACGCGGAGCAGAGCATATCAAAATTTTTGGCGGCGGTGGCGGTGTTATTTTACCTTCGGAAATAAAAGATTTAATGGATTATGGTATTTCCAGAATCTATTCGCCCGATGATGGCCGTGAAATGGGTTTGCAAGGGATGATTAATGATTTGGTAGAACAAGCAGATTTCGCCATAGGCGATCAACTCGATATAGATGTTGATACTTTAAAGAATAAAAATGATAAAACTATAGCTAGAGTTATTTCTTCTGCAGAGAATTTTCCGGAGATTTCAAAAGTAGTTTTAGATAAAATTCATAATAAAAATAAAAACTCAAAAACACCAGTTTTGGGTATTACCGGAACCGGTGGTGCAGGAAAATCGAGTTTGGTAGACGAGCTTGTTCGAAGGTTTTTAATAGATTTTCCAGAAAAAACTGTTGGTATTGTTTCTGTAGATCCTTCAAAAAGAAAAACAGGTGGAGCACTTCTTGGGGATAGAATTCGTATGAATGCTATTAATAACTCGCGTGTTTATATGAGAAGTTTGGCAACGAGACAATCTAATTTAGCGCTTTCAAAATATGTAAACGAAGCGGTTGAGGTTCTAAAAGCCTCAGAATTCGACCTTATTATACTAGAAACTTCAGGAATTGGGCAAAGTGATACGGAAATTATCGAACATTCTGATGTGTCCTTATATGTAATGACACCAGAATTTGGAGCAGCAACCCAACTAGAAAAGATTGATATGCTCGATTTTGCCGATTTGGTAGCCATTAATAAATTTGATAAACGGGGTTCGCTAGATGCTTTACGCGATGTAAAAAAACAATACATGCGTAATAATAATTTGTGGGATACCCATCAGGACGATTTACCCGTATTCGGAACCATCGCTTCTCAGTTTAATGATCCCGGAATGAATACGCTTTACAAGGCTATTATGGATACTTTGGTTGAAAAAGCGAGCGCCGATTTAAAATCAACCTTTACCATTTCTAATGAAATGAGTGAAAAGATTTTTGTAATTCCACCAAATAGAACACGTTATTTATCTGAAATTGCTGAAAACAACCGTGTTTACGATAAAAAAGGCTTGGAACAGTTTGAAGTGGCACAGAAGCTTTACGGAATTTATAAAACCATTTGTTCTGTAATGAATGTGTCATCGAACGAAGTTGAGAAGTCGCTTATTGGAAAATTAGGATTAAATGAAGATGAGATTCTTCAACAAGCTCAGAATGATAAAGGAATTGCGATTCCGAAAGAAGGAGGAACGACTGACGAGGAATCTCAAAGAAGTTTACTACATCTACTTATAAAAGAATTCGACAGAGTAAAATTAAACCTCGATCCTTACAACTGGGAAATTATTACCACTTGGGACGAGAAAGTAAAAAAATATAAAAATCCAATATATAGCTTTAAAGTTAGAGATAAGGACATTAATATTGAAACACATTCCGAGTCGTTATCGCATTTGCAGATTCCTAAAATAGCTTTACCAAAATACCAAGCTTGGGGCGATTTACTAAAATGGTGCTTACAAGAAAATGTACCTGGAGAATTTCCATACACATCTGGTTTGTATCCATTTAAAAGAACAGGGGAAGATCCGGCCAGAATGTTTGCAGGCGAAGGCGGACCAGAGCGTACCAATAAAAGGTTTCATTATGTAAGTGCAGGATTGCCGGCAAAACGTTTGTCTACTGCTTTTGATAGTGTTACACTTTACGGAAACGATCCCGATTTACGACCAGATATTTACGGTAAAATTGGAAATGCAGGAGTTTCTATTTGTTGTTTAGACGATGCTAAGAAACTATATTCTGGTTTCGATTTGGCACACGTAATGACCTCTGTGAGTATGACGATTAATGGGCCAGCTCCAATGTTGCTTGGCTTTTTTATGAATGCAGCCATCGATCAACAATGTGAGATTTATATAAAAGAAAATAATTTAGAAGCTGAAGTAGAAGCTAAAATAGCTGAAATTTATAAAGGTAAAGAGCGCCCAAAATACAATGGCGATTTACCCGAAAGTAATAACGGTTTAGGTTTAATGCTTTTAGGTGTAACTGGAGATCAGGTGTTACCAGCGGATGTTTATGCCGAAATTAAAACAAATACCATAGCTCAAGTTCGTGGTACGGTTCAGGCCGATATTTTGAAAGAAGACCAAGCTCAAAACACCTGTATTTTTTCAACAGAATTTGCATTGCGATTGATGGGCGATGTGCAAGAATATTTTATAGATAATAATGTGCGTAATTTTTATTCGGTGTCTATTTCCGGATATCATATTGCCGAAGCAGGAGCAAACCCCATTACTCAATTGGCATTAACTTTATCTAATGGTTTCACTTACGTGGAATATTATTTAAGCCGAGGCATGGATATTAATAAATTCGGACCAAACTTGTCCTTCTTTTTTTCTAACGGAATCGATCCGGAATATGCGGTTATTGGTCGTGTAGCTCGTAAAATTTGGGCAAAAGCCATGAAACATAAGTATGGTGCAAACGCTAGAGCACAAATGCTTAAATACCATATTCAAACATCTGGTAGAAGCTTACATGCTCAAGAAATCGATTTTAATGATATCCGTACAACACTTCAGGCTTTATATGCTATCTACGACAACTGTAACTCGCTACACACAAATGCCTATGATGAAGCCATTACAACGCCAACAGAGGAGTCTGTGCGTCGTGCTATGGCTATTCAGCTTATTATTAATAAAGAGTTAGGTTTAAATAAAAATGAAAACCCAATACAAGGCTCGTTTATTATTGAAGAATTAACCGATTTGGTCGAGGAAGCTGTATTGTTAGAGTTTGATAGAATAACAGAACGTGGTGGTGTTTTAGGAGCTATGGAAACTATGTATCAACGTAGTAAAATACAAGAAGAAAGTCTGTATTACGAAACTTTAAAGCATAATGGAGATTTCCCGATAATTGGAGTAAACACCTTTTTAAGTAGCCAGGGATCTCCAACGGTTTTACCTGCAGAAGTAATTCGTGCTACTGAAGAAGAAAAGAAATTTCAAATTAAAACATTGAAAAACCTGCATAACGCTAATGATACTCAATCTTTATTAAAAGAGCTTCAACATAAAGCCGTGAATAACGAAAATATATTTGAAGCTTTAATGGAAGTTTGTAAAGTGTGTTCTTTAGGGCAAATTACAAATGCCCTGTTTGAAGTAGGAGGGCAGTATCGCCGAAATATGTAAGCAACACATTTAAATCTTTAATAGAATACTTTTAGAATGTTTTTTGGGGCCTTAAAATAGTTTGAGGTCTCGAAGCTTTCTAGTTTATTGAAAAGCGCTTAGCACGACGTATTAGAAAGTTATAAAAAGCAAAAAACCTTTAAATCAAAAGACTTAAAGGTTTTTTTTTGTGACCGGGCTGGGGCTCGAACCCAGGACCCTCTCCTTAAAAGGGAGATGCTCTACCAACTGAGCTACCAGGTCATTATTTCAAAATAAATGCTAACAGTAATTGTTAGCGGGTGCAAATATAACATCTTTAATTAGAAAAACAATTAAATTTGTAATTAAACTTAAGTTTTTATTAAAAAACTTTAATAAAAAAACCTACAAATTTTTCAATCTATAGGTTTTTTGTGACCGGGCTGGGGCTCGAACCCAGGACCCTCTCCTTAAAAGGGAGATGCTCTACCAACTGAGCTACCAGGTCATTATTTCAAAGTTGTTAACATTGCTGTTAGCGGGTGCAAATATAAAACCTTTCTTTAATAAAACAACACTTTTTTTAAATAAATTTCGTTTTTTTGCATCTGTAAATCGTATGTTTTTAAAAATCAATTCTTAACGAAAAAATGATAATAGTTTTAATGGGGTATATGGCTTCCGGAAAGTCAACAATTGGAAAGAGATTAGCAAAAAAACTAAATTATAATTTTATTGATTTAGATGATTTAATTGAATCTAAAGAAAATGCTTCGGTTTCCGAGGTGTTTAAATCTAAAGGTGAAATCTATTTCAGAAAACAAGAAGCACTTTATTTGCGTGAGCAACTTCAATCTAAAGAAGATATTATTTTATCTGTTGGTGGAGGCACACCTTGCTACAGTAATAATATGGATGCTATTTTAGGCGCCGAGAATGTAAAGAGTGTGTATTTAAAGGCATCGATACCGACATTGATTGAAAAGTTAATGAAGAAAAAGGCAACACGCCCTTTAATAGCGCATATTGAAACCGAGGAGGCTATGGGCGAATTTATAGGGAAACACTTGTTTGAACGTGCTTATTACTACAATCAGGCCAATGTTAAGGTGTCTATTGATGGTAGATCTAAAAAGGAAGTTACAAAAGATGTTTTTGATAGCTTATTCTAAAATAGCTTCAAAGTTTTTACCTTCTAAAATAACATTAACGTGTTCATGCAACGAGGTAGAAAGCGAAATACCTTTATAATCTGCCTTTACAGGGTATTTTTTATGGTTTCTATTTACTAAAACAGCCGTTTTAAATTGTTTTAAAGGCACATTTAAAAAGTGTTTAACGCCATAAATTAGTGTGGTTCCGGAGTTTAAAACATCATCTACCAATACAATAGATTTGTTTTTGTAATCTTCGGGATCCATAGAGGTCTTAATATCTTGCCACGGATTTTTTTTATCGATAATCACTTTACATAGTGAAACATTAATTTTAGAAATTTTTTGCAATGCTAATTTTAGTTTTTTTGCAAAAACATAGCCATTACTGTCTATTCCCGCTAAAATCACTTCTGTTTCGTCCATATTACTTTCATAAATTTGAAAAGCAATACGGCGTATTTTGTGGTTAATTTCCGTGTGATTTAAAATAATGTTACTTGTTGCAGTCATATTAAGCTAACTTTAAAGTATAAAATTAAGTTTTTTTATTGGGTTTTAATCTTTGTTTTTAAAAAACAACTATTCCTCTTCGTCAAAAAGAGGATCTTCAGTATAGCCATCAATATCTCTTCGATCTTTTTTAGTAGGGCGTCCCACACCTTTTTTACGATAGTAATCTTTTGAGTATTTTAAAAGTTCTTGAGCTTCAAATTGTTCCTTTGGTGTTGTGTCTGTTCTATAAAGATCTACAAGCTTTGCACCAACACGGCTTTCCGGAATATCGTTAACCTTTAAACGGTAATTAATTTGGTTCTTTCTAAGTTCTACAATATCCTGCGGATAAACTTCCCTACTTGGTTTTACCTGGTCATTGTTTATTCTAACTTGGCCCTTTTTACAAGCCGTTGTTGCCAAGGTTCTCGTTTTATAATATCTAATACACCACAAATACTTATCAATCCGCATACAATTATTGTAAAAACTTCGTTAATGTTGTTGTGCAAGATTAAATATTCTTGAATAAAGTGTATCTTGCGCGTCAAAAATACGCAATAATGAGTTTAAGAAAAATAAGTTTTTTAATATTAAGTTTAGTTTTAGTTTTTTCGGCCTGTAAGAAGGATGACGACGCTGATGACGTGGTTATTGTTGAAGAAAATGATAGAACAGAACAGCAAGTTGAAGATAATGAAGCTTTACTTACGTATTTAGAAAGCCATTACTTTAATGCAAGTGATTTTCAAGGAGAAGATGTAAATCCTAATATTGATGATTTAGAATTAACAGAATTATTAGATGGTGAGACTTTACCAGAAGGTAGCATTTTGTTAAGTTCTTTATTGAATAATGCCGATGCAGATTTTGTACTAGATGCGAAAGAAGTGGTTTATGCGGAAACAGATTACATTGTATACATATTACATTTAAATGATGGTGGTGGCGATGAATCTCCACACTTTTGTGATGATGTAAGAGTGAGATATGAAGGATCTGGATTAGATGGTACTGTTTTCGATAGTGCTGTTAATCCTGTGAATTTAGATTTAATAGATTTAATACCAGCTTGGAGAAAAGTTTTAACCGATTTTAATACAGCTGAAACTATTGCAGATGCTGCAGATGGAACTATAGCTTATTCTAATCATGGAGCAGGCGTTATGTTTCTTCCTTCAGGACTTGGTTATTTTTCTTCTAGTTTAACAGATATTTCAGCTTACTCGCCTTTAATTTTTAAATTCGATTTATTACAAACTACTGTAAACGATCATGATTTTGATGGTGTGCCATCTTATCTTGAAGATTTAAATGGTGATGGTGAATTTACAGTAAATTATGATGATTTAGAAGATACTACAGACGATGATACTGATGGTGATGGAACACCAGATTATGCTGATACAGATGATGATAATGATGGTGTTTTCTCTATATATGAAGATATAGACGAAGATGGTAATCCAGGAAATGATATTGGTGCTAATGGCATTGCAAAATATCTAGATATTACAGAAACAGAATCTAATCAAGATTAATTATATTTTTAATCCATAAAAAAAGGAGTAGCTAATCGCTACTCCTTTTTTTGTGGTTTCTTTTCTCCTTTTTTAGGCATTGGCCCTCTTAAATGAATAACTAAGCCATTAAGGAAATTACGTAAAACTTGATCTCCACATTCCATATACTTCGGGTGATCGTCGCGTCTAAAGAACGCACCCAATTCACTTTTAGAAATTCTGAAATCTACCAGTTCTAAAATCTTTACAATTTCATCATCACGCAGTTTTAATGCCACGCGTAATTTTTTTAAAATATCATTATTTGTCATATTTTGAATAGCAATTGCTGTTTTTACAGTTTAAATTAGGTTTTAAATCGTCCTTTTATCGAGAAATGTAAAATTAAGATATTAAAATTTAAGTTAACTTAATATTTTAAATAGAATTTTAGTTAGTATTTCTTACTTCATTAAAAAAAATAATCATTTTATAGGGTGAACTTAGCAATGCTGTGCATTTCATCGATTTTTACTTTTGAAATAGTACAAGCTGATGTTTTTGTTTTCTATCTGTGAGTTAATTCTGTAAAACCCTGAAACGAGGAGAGTTGTGTGTAGTATTCCTTTGGAACCTCTTGATTTATTAGGCTGTTTGAAAGGTTCTTAATATTCTGTTAATAAGGACTATAAAAGATAAAACGCAATTTTATTAGATGAAATTTTTTAAAACATTGATGAAATAAAGAAAAACACGATAAAATACCATGGCTTTTTCGATAAGCTACATTATATCTTCGATTAGTTTTTAATCTTTCTGCTTAAATTTATAGTATAACCCTCAAAAACTAGTTTAAAAATGATTAATAGAGCTCAGAAATTGCATCTCCTATC
Source organism: Algibacter lectus (assembly GCF_900112395.1). Taxonomy (GTDB): domain Bacteria; phylum Bacteroidota; class Bacteroidia; order Flavobacteriales; family Flavobacteriaceae; genus Algibacter; species Algibacter lectus. Next base: position 96,974 of record NZ_FOLN01000005.1, on the reverse strand, counting down.
CGAAATGATTGCTTTTGCGAAGCACGATAAGGATATAAAAAACATAGAATATAACTTTTTGTTAGGTGTTGCCAAACAATTAGAGATAGAACGCGAGGATTTTGAATATTTAATTAAAAATCCAATAAACTATACACATTTAAAATCGCATAGCGAACGTATTGTACAATTTCATAGACTAGTACTTTTAATGAATATAGAACAAGAACATGGCGGAGGAAACAATTCTAAAGGTGTAATTAAATTGTACAATTTTGGTTTACGTATGGGATTAAGTCACGAGTCTATCACTAAAGTACTTTATTTAATGGAAAGTTTTCCTAATAAAATTGTACCACCAGATGTTTTAATTGATATTTTTAAAACACAGTATAATTAAAAAGGGATTTATACATTCTAAAATAATATCTTATCACTCATTCTATTTCTTTTAAGGAAAATCTGCTAAGTGTTAATTTTACTTGAGACGTATAAGATTATAGAAAAGCTAAAGATTTAATTCTTTAGCTTTTCTAGTTTATCTTGAGATGCTTTAATTTCGTCACGTAGTTTAGCTGCAACTAAAAAGTCTAATGCTTTTGCAGCTTCTTCCATAAGTTTGCGTTTCTCTCTAATTTTCTTTTCTAATTCACCTTTGGTTAAATACTCGCTCTCTGGCTCAGCGGCTTTTGCAGCCTCTAGCTCATAACTGTAAGTGCTTACCGAGTTTTTGGTTAATACATTATCTAAACTCTTGTTTAATGCTGTTGGTGTGATGTTAAATTTGGTATTGTAGGCAATTTGTTTCTCACGACGGTAATCGGTTTCGTCCATCGTTTTCTGCATACTTTTAGTAATTTTATCAGCATACATTATGGCTCTTCCGTTAAGGTTTCTAGCGGCACGACCAACGGTTTGCGTTAAAGATCTTGCCGAACGCAAGAAGCCTTCTTTATCGGCATCTAAAATAGCGACTAGAGATACTTCTGGTAAATCTAAACCTTCACGAAGTAAGTTTACACCAACTAAAACATCAAATAAGCCTTTACGTAAATCTTGCATAATTTCAACACGCTCCAAAGTATCAACATCACTATGTATGTAACGACAACGTATTTGAATACGGTCTAAATATTTGGTTAACTCCTCTGCCATACGTTTGGTAAGTGTGGTAACCAAAGTACGCTCATCTTTTTCTACGCGTATTTGTATTTCTTCAATTAAATCATCAATTTGATTTAAACTTGGTCTAATTTCAATAATAGGGTCTAAAAGTCCTGTAGGTCTAATAACTTGCTCTACATAAACACCATCAGTTTTCTGTAATTCGTAATCGGCTGGTGTGGCACTTACGTATATTACTTGGTTTTGTATGGCTTCAAACTCTTCAAATTTTAGAGGTCTGTTGTCCATAGCGGCAGGTAATCTAAAACCGTATTCTACTAAATTTTCTTTTCGACTTCTATCACCACCATACATGGCGTGAACTTGAGAAACGGTAACGTGACTTTCGTCTACAACCATTAAATAATCGTCTGGAAAATAATCGAGTAAACAGAAAGGTCTTGTTCCTGGTTGCCTTCGGTCTAAATAGCGCGAGTAGTTCTCAATACCAGAACAATACCCTAATTCACGTATCATTTCTAAATCGAATTCCGTACGCTCTTTTAAGCGTTTGGCTTCAAGGTGTTTGCCTATTTCTTTAAAATAATCGTGTTGTTTAACTAAATCATCCTGAATTTCCGAAATGGCATTTTGTAAAACATCGGGAGATGTTACAAACATGTTTGCAGGATAAATTGTTATTTGTTCGTATTTTTCAACAATTTCATTAGTTTGAATATTGAAAGACTCGATTTCTTCAATCTCATCTCCAAAAAAGTGTATTCTAAAAGCATCATCCGCATAACTCGGAAAAATATCGACAGTATCACCTTTTATTCTGAAATTTCCATGTCTAAAATCGGCTTCGGTTCTAGAATATAAACTTTGTACCAGGGTATGAAGGAGTTTAGTTCGTGAAATTTCTTGATCTTGCTTTAATGAAATTACGTTTTTCTGAAATTCTACAGGGTTTCCAATACCGTAAATACAAGATACCGACGCAATAACAATAACATCACGACGTCCAGAAAGTAGGGAAGAGGTTGCGCTTAAACGCATTTTCTCTATTTCTTCATTTATAGATAAATCTTTTTCGATGTACACTCCAGAAACAGGAATGTAAGCTTCCGGTTGATAATAATCGTAATAAGATACAAAATACTCAACAGCATTATTCGGGAAAAACTGTTTAAACTCCGAGTATAACTGCGCTGCCAAAGTTTTATTATGCGCTAAAATTAGAGTTGGGCGTTGTACTTCTTCTATAACATTTGCAATAGTAAATGTTTTACCAGACCCAGTAACCCCTAATAAAGTTTGATATTTTTCATCGGCATTTAAACCTGCCGCTAATTGTTTAATTGCGTTTGGTTGATCGCCTGTTGGCTTAAATTCTGATTCAATTTTAAACTTCATTTTACAAAATTACGCAAAATAAATGTGTTATCTTTTTAAAGTGAAATGTCCGCTAAAATGTCGTCCATCTTCTAGCTGAACATTAAACCAATAATCATCAGAAGGTAAAGGATTTCCATTAAATGTACCATCCCAACCTGTTGAACCTGCTAAGAATTGTTTAAGTAGTTTTCCATAACGATCGTAAATAAAGATTAACGAGTTTGGTTGTGTTTGAGCGTTTAAGCCCTTTACTTGCCAATAATCATTATAACTATCGCCATTTGGTGTAAAGAATTTAGCATAACCAATCACCGAAATATCTAATTCTGTAGTTCCGCAAACATCATCCTTTACATAAATGGTGTAAAAGCCTGGACGTACATTTGTAAACACGGGTTCCGCTTGGTAAGTAATAAAGTTTGAGCCCTCTTCGCGCAGGGCATACTCATAATCTCCAGAACCTAAATTTGTAGTATCTATAGTGACGGAGTTGTTGTTAGAGATATCTACAATAGTAACATCGTCTTGAGTAATATTTGCAGACTCCGAAGCTGTAACTATAATATCACGTGTGCGTGAGCATCCTGTTCCATCTGTTTTTGTAAGTGTTACCGTGTATGTTCCGGCAACAGATACATGGTCTAGAGTAGGCTGGTTAGATAAAAATGTACCATCCTCAAAATACCACTCGTAAGTAAAACTATCGATTACATTAGCTTCAATAGGATCTAAGTTTACACTGAAATTTGGGTCTGAGGTACAAACAATTAAGGGTGAATCTACAGTGAAATCTGGAAGTGGGTTTACAATTAATTCTATAGTAGTTGTTGCTATGCAGGTGGTGTTAGCCGGATTAGTAACTTCTACTAAAATATTTTGAGATTCTGAATTTAAAGGGTTTGGTAAAGATGAATTTGTGACTGTAACTCCAGATTCATCTATATATGTATAATTAATATCCATACCGGTTTGCGCTCCTAAAATTGTACTAGAAAAGTTATTGGTGTTAAAAGGAAATATACCATCATCATCAATGTCTCCAGTTTCACCATCGCATACAATAATTGAGGGTGTTGGATTAGCAATAGGGCTTTCGTCTACTATAAATTCTACTGTAGTTTCATCGAAACAAGGTCCGTCGGGAGCCGAAGATGTTGCATTTGTAACTCGAATCGTTATGGTTTGATTGCTTGTTAAAAATGTAGATGAAATTGGACTAACAACGGGAGTGCCGTTAGTATATAATAAAGGATCTCCAGCAGTATCAAAATATGAAATATTAAAATCTGCGGGGTTTTGTGTTCCTAAAATATCGCTTTCTAAATTAGAAGTATCGAAAGGGTAGGCGCCATCAGAATCATCATCGCATGCTCTGGTAATTGTAACAGGATTCGCAAGTGGTAAAGGTTCTACAGTTAATAAAATATGGCCACCTAAACCTAAACAATCATTAGATATAGAGCTATCTACACGTACGTAAATTATTTGCGAATTTGGATACCCAATATTTCTGTAATTCGAGATATCTGTAATTTCATTTATTTCTGCTAAAGCATCTGCTTCATTTCTATAATATCTTGGTGGTAACGGGTTTTGTCCAGCAGGAATTAAACTTAATAAAGTTGTATTTACACTACTAAAGTCGAATGTTGCAATGCCATCTCTTTGGTTATTGTTTGCTGTATCATTTCCGTCAATATCAAGAAAATCATCACATTGATTAAATGTAATGGATAGGCTGGAAGGGATTACTGTAGTTGAAACATTAAGTTGAATTTCTGCAATATTCCCGCAGTTAAGTGCATTTTCGACCCTGGCCCAAACTATATCGTTACTAATTGTTCTATTTATAAAAGTAGTTGGGTCTGCAATAAAATCAGGGCTCGTCTCATCTCCTAACTTCGCGGAAGCTTCAGTTAAATAATAGCTGAATGTTTCGTTTATAGCATTTGATGAAATTTCATCATTAGCTTCGGTTAAATTGAAATAACTATAACCAAGTGTTGATGGATCAGCATCATCACATTGAATTAAAATAACAGGCGAATTAACATTTGAAAGCGCATTTACAGTAAGCGTCATGCTTTCTGAATATAAGCCACAGCCATTTCCGCTTCTATCTAACTTTACACGGTATTGATTGTTGTTAAAAGTTATAGGTGTATTTATAATAGTTAGGGTTGCTGTTTGTGAGTTGTTGTAGTTGGTATCATCAATAACGGTGTTCCAAGTGGTGCCATCTGTGCTTATTTCCCATTGAAATGTTTCAGCCTCATCTGAAATTATTGCAATAGAAGCTTCGTAAGATTCACAAATAGTAATATCAACGGGTTGCGTAGTTATTGATAATGTAGCACTGGTTGAATAATTTGAATTAGGAAGCGTGTATCCGTCTGAAGCATTAGTTACTAGTCCGTTAATGTCTACTGTAATTGTTGCAGTATCTCCAAGGTAGTTATCCATATTTGCGTCAGAAAACCCTGCCTCAATAACATCAAAACATGTGTCTCCGTCGGCGTCTAAATCAATATAGCTAAATACGGCGTTATTGTCAAAATCACTTAGCGTATATCCTATTTGGTTACTGTCTGCTGAGGTTTCTGCGTTATCTGTCCATCCGTTTATTCCAAAGTTAGGACCATCGTCAATACCGTTTAAATCTGTATCGGATAAATTTGTGCCTAATACACCAGTTTCAACTAAATCATAAATACCATCATTGTCACTATCTAAATCATAAACATCAAGTACGCCATCGTTGTCAGTGTCTATTGGAGTTGCCGTAATATCATAAACATCATCCAATCCGTTAGAGTCTGCATCTATATTTGATAGCGTAATAAGTTCTCCTTGGTTTTCTATAAAATCTGGAATACCATCGTTATCACTATCTAGGTCTAAGCTATCGTCAACACCGTCTAAATCATTATCTTTTCCAACGCAAGTTGCCGCAATTTGGAAAGAAGCTTGGTTGCCATTTGTATCTGAAATATTTTTATGAATATAAGTTATTTGGTTTACGCCATGGGACGAAAAGCTGAATGTTGCAGCTCCAAAAGCTAATGATGTTTTTGATTTAAATCGAATTTCGAAAGCTGAAATTTGCGTGATTCCTGTTTCGTAAATACCATCGAAATCGCTATCTATTAAAAGTTGATCGTCAGGATCTAAAAGGGTAATCGTTCTTGAACTCGGTACTCGAATAATAAACTCTTGATTGGTGTTGAGTATGCCGCTTCCACTAAAAGTAGTATCGGGATAGCTTACCAATAAATTAAGTGGTTTGTTAAAGTTTAATTGGTAGGTTGTGCTGCTTTCTGGGTCGCCAGTTTTAACAGATACCTCACTAGTAAATATACCTTCGCTATTTCCGAAAATTGGTGTAGTAACTGTATTGTTAGCTACAGTTGTGGTTCCTGAAAAAGTATATGCTCCTACAGGTATGCTACCACTATTAATATTTGATAAATTGATAATTTGATTACCATAAGATTCTGTACAGTTTAAGATTCCATCGTTATCGTTATCAATATCTATATTGTCTGGTATCCCGTCGGTATCTCTATCGTCAGGACAGATACTTACAGGTACTTCGAGAGATTCTAGTTTTAAGCCTGAGCAGAGTAATTCTCCAACTAGTTTGTAGGTTCCAGAAACGGTTGGTGTAATTTGAAATGTTGTAATGCCTGTTGTTACAAAGCCACTACCTGAGCCATTGTCAAAAAACCATTCAACGCTATCAAAGTTGTCCATATTAGCAACTTCTAAAGTTACATTTGGAATGCAATTTCCTAGACTTTCAAAAACGGCATTAAAATTAATTTCTGGCGGTGTTGGAAAACCAGAATAAAAACTACCAGAGGTTGCTGCTCCATTAAAATTGAAATAAGCACAGTACAACTCGTCTGTACTTTGTACAGAAATGTTTCCGGTTAGGTCTACGATTTTATAAGTGACGTAGTCCGATTTTCCTGTAACTGCAGTTGGTCCTGTTGTGAAAAAATTACTTAAAGCTATATTATTTACGGTAACTGTTGCTCCAGCCTTAGTAACAATAGAAACACCTCCTTCAAAATCTATACTTCCTATTGATTGAATATTCGCGATATTATTTAGATTTCCACGTGTTTCACAACTTAATGGAGGTACAAAATACATACCTTGGTTAGCTTCGCTTGGTGTAGCTCCAATACCTTGATATGCAAAAACAGGTTGAGAGGTTTCTACATACATATTGCCATTAATATATTGATCGCCTTCAATTAAATAATATTCGCCTGCATTTATAGTTGCAATTGCAGCATTTCCGTTTATACTAACTGAAGTATTATCGTAATGTGCCACAATAAGAATGTTTTCCCAACCATCATAACCGTCACCTTTTACAAAAATATATTCTGTGCCTACCTTATCTAGGCCCACAATTTGATCGATACCGTAGTCTCTACCATTACCGTTATGAAAACTACCATTTGCAGATCCACAGTTTACAACAATGGGTTTATCTGAGTTAACTAAAGTGCCAATTAATCCATCAGTGTTTATAGTGCTTTCATTGCTGTTAGTTGCAATAGTATAGCTTTCTCCTTTGTTTAGATTAACCGTTATTGGGGTTGTTCCTGAATAATTTTCAATAATTAAACCCACGGGTAAATTGCTAAATGCTACTTCTGTATTATTTTCGGTAGCCATTACTGAAACAAAGTTGAGGTAGTTGTCCTGAGGATTTTCATTGGTGTAACTACCAATTCTAAAAGTTTCTCCACGAGCAGCTAAACCCTTGCTAACTAGCGCTCCTGCTTGTGCACCAGTAGTTGCAGCAATCATTCTAACTGAGGCATAAATACTATTTTGAGCTTCTATAATATAACCTCTATTATTGGTAACGGTACTTGTTTGTGTAGGTGGCATGAATAGCTGACTATCCCCATTGCCTATAAAAATAACTACAGGAGATGAATTTGAAACTACTCCAGATATATAAGTTGATGTGGGTTGTCCGACCGGAATAATAGTGTAAGCGACATCGGTTACAGAAGGTGTGGATAAATATATATACTGATCTTGAGGTACAGCATTGTCAGAATCGGCGTATGTTAAAGGTGGTATAAAGTGTGTTTTACTAAGTTGGGCAAAACTAGCTAGACAGAAAAGGAATATAACTAAGAATGATACTTTTTTTAAAAACGCCAATTTATTCATCTACAGTTACGGAAGTTAATGTTAATCTTTATATTAAGAGTCTTGAAAGGTTAAATATAACCTTTAATATTATTAGACTGAAAAAATATAGTTTGGTTTATTTTCAATTTTGAGAAATTTATGAAAGAGTAACCATTTGTGTAACTTTATGTTTTTGAGTAGCTTAGAGTTTTTTAAAAATTTATTTTTTTTATTTAATTGATTTTTAGTAGGTTAAATTGGTTTTCGGTTAATGTGAAAGCAAAAAAAAGGTAGCATTTCTTAGAAAGCTACCTTAATTAATTCTGTGTAGAATTATTTTTCTTTTTTCTGAATTTTAGATGTGTTCGCTAGTTTGTTTACTATAATTTGCGGTTCATTGTAAAGGTATAGAGAACTTGCTCCAGAAATTTCTACAGCTATAGTGTCTGTAACTTCTAAAATTGCTTCACTAGCAATTTCCGAAATTAAATCGCAATTTTTAATAGTGAAATTTTTACCTGTAAACTGTGCGTTATTGTCTGTTCTAAGTGTTAGGTTATCACAGCTGCCTTCAATTTCAGCATTTGCTCTTTGGTATAAATCGGCTTTTAGTATTGGTGAATTAATTAAAGCCTCCAATTTACTGTTTCCGTTTAAAATAACTTTCGACGTATTAGCAGTTACATTCAATTTGGTGTCAGATTTATCTAATCCTTCAAAATTGAAGTTTTCCGTTTTTATTGTCAGTCCAGCTTCAGAATTACCCGATGTAATTAATGTCATGTTATCTGCATTAATTGTAGATAAGCTATGTACTTCAGCATTGTCACGAGTTTCAATAGTTGTTAAAAAATCGTCATAAGCAACCTTGATATTCAGTCTTTTTTTAGAGGTAACGCGTTTTGTTAAATCGATATTAAGTACGCTATCTCTTAAATTAAGAACAAAAAACTCATGAATATTTTCATCAGTCTCTATTTCAACGTATGGTTCTTTTGAGTAAACTAAATCAATTTCAAAACCCTCATCAATAATAATGGTTTTAAAAGAATTTACAGGAGTTTGTTGTATGGTTACATTTCTATTACCTTTTACTTTTTCTACACTTTGAGCTTGGCCCAAAAAACAAATACTTATTGCTAATAGTAGAGTAAGGGATTTTTGTTTCATTTTGTACATTAATTAAATATTAGAACAAAGATAAAACAAAAACCATCCCAAACTTATATTTAAGTCCGGAATGGCTTTCTTTTAAAGGTGAAATAATGGTTTTAAATTACTTCTTCGTTATGTTTCCTGAAGAGTTTTTCGATTTATCAACCTTTTCCGGATTGCCATAATATTTAATATCGCCACCGCTTGTAGCCTTGGCAACCAATATTTTTTTGGTATTTACACTAATATCGGCCCCGCTAGTAACTTTTACATTACTGTATTGAGCAATAAGTTCTTTGGCTTCAATATCACTTCCGCTAGTCGCTTCTGCATTAAGTTTCTCAGTTATCCCCGATAAATTTAAATCGCTACCGCTAGTAGACTCGCAGTTCAAAATTTTGGTGTTTAGTTTTAAAGACATATCGCTACCGCTTGTTGTTTTTAAATCTAGTTCTTCTACTGTAATAGTGTTGCTCGATACCACATCACTGCCGCTAGTTGCAATAATACTAGAAATGGTTTTAAAACTAACCGTTACTTTTTTTGAAACAGATTTACCAATACTTTCTGCAGTATGGATTTTTAAAACACCATCTATAACTTCGGTAATAATTAGCTCTTGTAAGTTCTCATCGGTTTCAACAATAATGCTTTCGTTGTCGCTTTGTGTAAGGTAAACATCTAGGCCTTCGGTAGCTTTAATGGTTGAAAACGGTTCGGTTACCATTCGAGTTTCAGTTTTTAAATTGCCATTCCCTTTAACGCCAGAATGCATGTTGATGTTGAAGTTACAAGAGAATAAGCATAAACTTAAAAGTGTTGTGACTATAATTTTTGTTAGAGTTGCCATAGTTATTCGTTTTTTGATTGATGAAAGTTTGTGTTGTACTTTATTTATAATTCAAATATCTTTTAAAAAGCGTCTGATGAAAACTTTAAATACCTGAATTGTTGTTTTAGGTTGATGAATTGATGTTTAGCAATCTTTTGATATAAAACATTTCAATTATTAATCTTCGGTGTTAATATGGATTCCGTTTTTATCAATGTTCAGTTTAACTTCGTCCGATTCTGCTTTAATACCACTTTCGTCTATTTTTAAATGGTTCTCTTCAGATCTAACTTCAATACCGTTTTCGTTTATCTTAACGTTAGGCATGTTGATTTCAATTTCCATGTCTTCATTTTCCTCAATAGGGCAATCTAAGCATTCAAGGTCATTATCAAGAATTTTAAGATTGTAGTTTACATGTTGTCTTCTAATCAGGTTACCATCATAGTTTCTGTAGTAAATATAAGACTCTGTGTTCTTCTTAAAGTTAATAATCATGTTTTCTGGAATGTAGAGAACAACATCTACTTCTTGATCACTAAACTTATTTTTTGGATCGGTTGTAAAATAAGAGTCTAGCAATAAAACATTATTTCTAAGCTCGAAGTTGTAATCAATATTTTTAGCACGAGCTCTGGCTTTCTGGTAATCGCGTCCATCGGCACTTTTTTCTATAGCAACAGTAATTACGCTATCTGTGGTAGATTTTACTCTAATATCAATATCAGAAGAATAAATTATTTTATTCCCTTCATCGTCATGCGCTAATTTAAAATCACTGTGGTCGCGGTAAAAGCTTGAACTTAAATTATCGTTACCAACCATTTTAATACTTAGAGTATCTATAGCTGTAATTGGGAGTTCTGTTTTTTCAACATACGTTTCATCAAAAGCATGCTCGCTAGCTTGGCGAATACCAATAACAATTAAGCCAATTACAGATATAATCCATAAGCCTAGTAAAGTGAATTTAGCAACATTACCAATAGATTTTAAGTTGTTTACCAAAATTTTTAAGCCTAAATAGAACAGGAAAAAGAAAGGAATACCAACAGCAAATAGCGTAAGTAGGGAAACAAACCAAATAGGAGTTTCGCCAGCATTAACAATATCTACCAAATCTAAACCAGGTATGTGCACAAAGTTGGCAACACCAACCGAGAATAGGCCAATAATTAAAGCAATTAAAGCAGCGGCACCAATAAAAATAAGGAGCACACCAATAAATTTAGCAATCACTTTAAAAAAGAACATAATAATGTCTCCAATAGCTTCAAAGAATGATCTAGAAGACGATTTTATTCTACTACCTTGCTTTTCGAAATCGATGTTTTTTGTAGCGTTAGATACCGAATCCGAAACATTTTTAGCAACATCCGTCACCGTTTCCGATACGTTTTCAAAACCGTCTTTAATTTTTTTTTCAATGTTACTAATGTTAACCGGTTCTCCGGTCATCATTATTTTTTCAGCTGTTGTTTTAGCTTCAGGTACTAATACCCAAAGTAAAATATAAAGTAGAATCCCTGTTCCAAATCCAAAAAATAATAAAACCCAAACCAAACGAATCCAAATAGCATCTATACCTAAATAATGTGCTAACCCAGAAGATACACCACCAATATATGAGTTGTTTGTATCACGAAATAATTTTCTAGCGTTCGATTTTTTTCTTCTAGGTGTTGGTTGCGGCTCATCTTCAAAAATCTCGTCGTCCACCAAATAATCTTCCGGTTGGCCCATAATAGAGATCACTTCATCCACCTCTTTTACTCTAATAACTTGGCGGTCCATTTGCACACGTTCGTTAAAAAGTTCGGCAATTCGTGCTTCAATATCAGCTATAATCTCCGATCGCCCTTGCGAGTCTGTAAACGAACGTTTAATAGCCTCCAGGTAACGTTGCAGCTTTAAGTAAGCATCTTCATCAATATGAAAAAATATACCTGCTAAATTTATATTTACTGTTTTATTCATTTTTTTGGTGGTTTTTGGCTAGTTACTATGGTTACTGCATGGTGTAATTCACTCCAAGTGGTGTCTAATTCTTTTAAAAATAGCTTTCCCGTCTCGGTTAAGCCATAATATTTCCGTGGTGGTCCAGAGGTCGATTCTTCCCATCTGTAGTTTAAAAGTCCCGCATTTTTAAGTCGCGTAAGCAACGGATAAATGGTACCTTCCACAACCAGCAACTTTGCATCTTTTAAGGTGCTTAGAATTTCGGCAACATAAGCATCCTCGTCTTTTAAAACCGAGAGTATGCAGAATTCTAATACCCCTTTACGCATTTGTGCTTTTGTGTTTTCTATCTTCATATTCTAAAGCATTTTAATTTTGTGAAACTGTTCATTTTTTGATTGATTTTGATGATTGATTATTGATGAAATTTAATTTTTTATTTTGGCGTTACCCATTATCCTGAAAAAAGTTCAGGAACAGGGTCGGGCTTTCCGCTACAAGTCCTCGTGCACCCGATTACCATCGGGAGCCCTGTGGGCTTTTCACTGCAATCCCTAACGCGGGCATGTTTGCTAGGTTGTGTTTTAACATCACCGGTCTATCTTATTTTAAAAATTCAATTGTTAATGGGTAATTATAAAACTCTCCATCTCTCGCCTTTAGGCTCGCATTTACAATACAAATGAGTTCTATAATAAAACCAATAACAGCAACAACACCTAAAAAGCCACCTATGTAAAGTAGGGCAGAAGGTTTGCCTATAGTGATATGGAAATTTTGAAATCCGTTAAAATCTATAAAATTAAAACCATTAAATATTTTGAAAATAAAAAACGGAACCGATAACGTACCCAAGATTATAGCGTAAAGCAAAATGCTAATCTGAAAATTAATCGCTTGCTTACCATGGCGATCTATAAAATCCGATTTATCCTTATTAGCTGCCCATAAAATAATAGGCCCAATAAAATTTCCGAAAGGGAAAAAGAACCTACTAAATGTCGATAAATGAATAAAAGTTGCGATGTTTTTTTGATGGTTGTCTAGCATAATATTAAAACATATAATAGTTTCTTATGCAAATATATATCTAAAAGAAGGTACTTTGTAACGCATAGTACTGAAATTTAACATAAAATTAACAAATGATTGACATCAAAATTTTTCATAACTTCGTGAAAACTAAAATAAATAAATATGACTTTAACACCGAGAAAACTAAATACTTACACTATGTTTAAGCTTCCTGCTGCCTTCTTCTGTGGCGTTAGAACAAAACATATAGATAAAGATAAGTGCTTGGTAACTGTTAAACATAAATGGATAAACCAGAACCCATTTAAGTCTATGTTTTGGGCGGTACAAGGTATGGCTGCCGAGTTTTCTACAGGTGCTTTAATGATTTCTAAAATTCAAGATTCAGGAAAACGTATATCTATGTTGGTTACTACCCAAACAGCAACTTTTACAAAAAAAGCTACTGGGCGTATTACATTTACTTGTAATGACGGACATTTAATAGACGAAGCCTTAGAGAAAACAATAGCAACAGGAGAGGGGCAAACCCTTTGGATGGAATCTGTAGGTGTAAACCAAGATGGTGTTGTGGTATCTACCTTTAAATTTCAGTGGAGTGTAAAGGTGAAGGGGTAGTTTTTAGTCGCTGTATTCAGTGTTTACTCTTGTAGATAAAACTTTTTCTAGAAAGGGATTTAATAAAACTATTAAGCAATTGCACAAATAAACTTTTTTAACTCTGTAACAAATTCACAATTACTGCAACATACAAGTAAATGAATTAATTTTTAATCAAATAAAACCTTTTAAAAATGACAGCACACGAAATTGACTATAGAATCTACGGCGAAGAAATGCAATATGTAGAAATAGAACTCGATCCAGAAGAAGGTGTAATTGCCGAAGCCGGTAGTTTCATGATGATGGACGATGGCATAAAAATGGAAACTATTTTTGGCGATGGATCTCAAAAAGATTCAGGGTTTCTAGGGAAAATTTTAGGTGCAGGTAAACGTATATTAACAGGCGAAAGCTTATTCATGACGGCCTTTTACAATAATTTAGTAGGTAAACGTAATGTATCATTTGCATCGCCATATCCAGGAAAAATAATACCAATAGATTTATCGGAATTTGGAGGTAAATTTATTTGCCAAAAAGATGCATTTTTATGTGCGGCTAAAGGTGTTAGCGTAGGTATCGAGTTTTCTAAAAAACTAGGAAGAGGTCTTTTTGGAGGCGAAGGTTTTATAATGCAAAAATTAGAAGGCGATGGTATGGCTTTTGTGCATGCCGGAGGAACTATGGCGAAGAAAGAGTTAAAAGCAGGAGAAATTCTTAGGGTAGATACGGGGTGTATTGTTGGTTTCGATCAAACTGTAAATTACGACATCGAGTTTATAGGAGGAATAAAAAACACGGTTTTTGGAGGCGAAGGTTTGTTTTTTGCAAAACTTCAAGGTCCAGGGACAGTCTATGTTCAGTCTTTACCATTCAGCAGATTAGCAGGTCGTGTATTGGCATCGGCGCCACAAAGCGGAGGTAGTCAAAAAGGAGAAGGTAGTATATTGGGTGGTATTGGTAATATACTAGATGGCGATAATAGATTTTAATTTTTAATAGATTTAAGAGTATAAAAAAAGCTGTGTTTTAACACAGCTTTTTTTTGTTTATTAGCTACTTTTGTTTAACCAAACGCATAAACTAATTAACCCCTCTAATTATTTTGAATTTTAAATTCTTAAATAAGTTTATATTATTAATCCCTTTCTTTGTTGTTTTTAGTGTCTTTTCTCAGCACAATCATGAAGATAAATATTTAAGGTTTTTAGAATTGGCAAGCGATTCATTCTCCGAGAACCCTAAAATAGCGCGACAGTACTTAGATTCTATTCCCAACCCTATTAAAAAAAATGTAAAGAATCATTTGGCTTGTTATTACGAGTTAAAGGCTTTAATTAACGATAAATTTAATGAGACGGCTAAACGCTACCAAAATTTTACATTAGCTTTAAAATATGCGGAGTTAGAGAAAAATTACGACGCTGCCGGTGCCGCGTCATTAGAGCTTTTTTATAATACTTATTTAATCAAAAAAGATTCTAGCGCATATAAATATTTAGATAACGCTAAAAAGTTTTATGAGCTAAGCGGAAATAAAAATGGTTTAGTAGAGGTTATGCAAATGCCTGCTTATGTGGAGTTTTTTAGCGGGAATTTTAAAAAAAGTAATAAACTTATTTTAGAACAATTAGAAAATTACAAAAGCATAAAAGATGATGCTTACTATTATATGTACGCGCTTTTTATGTTAAGCTCCAATTATATTGATTTAGGAGATATTGGTAAAAGTCATAAATATTTCAATATTCTAAAATCTTTAGAAGGAAACGCAACGCTTTCTAAATCATTATATCAATCGCATTTGGCAACGATACAGACTGGTCTAGCCGATTTTTATTTAGAAAACAAGCAGGTAGACTCTAGTTTTTATTACATATCAGAATCTAAATTGCTAAAGCACGCAATGAACGATTATGATTTAAGAAACTACTTCAATCTAAAAATTAATTATTACGATTTAAAGGAGAACCATGAAGCTAAAACTCAATATATAGATTCTTTAAAAGTTTTTGAACATAAAATGTTGAATGAAATAATGGATTCTAGTATTAATATTGGAGATTCATTATTAGACGTAGAAACAGAACTAAAAGCTGAGCAAGAAAAAAAGTGGCACATTATTAAGTGGCTTATAGCTTTGGCAGTGCTTTTAATTTTACTTTTTGTGCTCTATACGTTAAATAAAAAGAAAACTAAAAAGGTAATTACCAACTTTGAAAAAAGTAACGATGAGTTTACCTATTTAAAATCGACTCACGAAAAACTCAAAGTAAAGGTTCATGGTTTAGAAGATTATATTGTTGAGGTTAAAAAGGAGATTAAGTCTATCTCGTCTATGGATTCGGGAGATGCACAGCGAAAAAAGATAAAGGAATTATTGAAAAACCTTCATTTAGATTCGTCGTTGTTATTAGATAAAACAGAAAACCATTTAGAATTAGTAAATGAGTTTAATATTGATTTCTTCACCCAAATAAAAAATGAATATCCTCAGTTAAGCGATTCTGAAGTTATAATATGTTATTATTTATTCGTCGGTTTTAAAAGCAAGGAAATCGCTGTGTTTTTAAATAGCTCTACTAGAGCTGTTGAAGGAAAAAGATACCGTATCGCAAAAAAAATGGATCTTCAAAAAAGTGATTTTACATTAGTAGAGTATCTCAATACTTCTTTTAAGAGTTTAAAAAAAGTAGAAAGTTAGAATTTAAGTGATCAATAGTCTTCAAAATAAAATTTTTCGAGTGTAAGTAGTACCTGAGTAGTTTAAAATACAAGTAATCATTAAAGTCTTTTAGATATTTGTTGGTGCATTAATAAAACTAATAGGCGCTGTATTTCGAGAATAAACTTCATATCGATTAACAAAATGGTAAGGATTAGATTTTTTAATGCGCAAAAAGTAGAGGGTTGAGAATACATTAAAATTTGTTCTATTAAAAACGAGTTAGCTATTACTAAAATTTAATAGATATGTTTTATTGCTAAAAGCGATTACCTATTTCATTAGGTAGTCGTTTTTTTTGTTTTCAAAAAGACTGTTTAATATGGAGGAATTACTTTGGTTATTATTAAAAATACAGGTGTGTTTAAAGCGCTTTGTGTTATCAGTATAATCATTGTAATGGTACATATTTACTGAAGTGTGTAGTACCTGAGTAGTTCAAAATTATTTATTTAAAGGTAGTGTGTAGATATTTGTATTGTAATTATCTAGGTCTAAACTAAGTCTTAGTTAATTTAATTAAACGACACAAAAAACATATTTATTTAAACTTAATTAATTCATCAAGAAATGAGAAAACTCTACGCATTTGTATTAACTGCATTTTTTTCAATTTTATCGTTTGGGCAAAACGATAAAAGTTGGGCAAAAATGGGATCTAGTAAAAATGAAACATTTTACAGTGTTCAAGAAAAATTTAATCAGTACTGGGAGAATAAAGCTCCAGAAAAAGGACAAGGGTATAAAATTTTTAAACGTTGGGAAAATCAAATTGCAGATAAAATTTACCCATCTGGAGATATGTCTTTACCATCTCATACGTATCCAAATTTTATTGAGTGGCAACAACGTTACAATAATAAATTAGCTAGAAATGCTAACAGTAAAATGAAGGCGACATTAACATCGTCTCAATGGGTATCTTTAAATCAAAATGCGATTGCTTCAGGGTACGATTCTGGATCTGGTCGTTTAAATTTTGTGACTTTCGATCCAAATAATCCAACAACAACTATGTTTGTTGGAGCACCAGATGGTGGACTTTGGAAAACAACAGATGGTGGAACTACTTGGACAACTAATACCGATTATTTACCTATAATTGGTTGTTCTGGTCTAGTTATCGACCCAAATAATACAGATATAATGTATTTAGCTACTGGAGATAGAGGTAGCGATAGAAGTAGTATTGGTGTCATGAAATCTACCGATGGTGGTTTAAACTGGAATACTACAAGTTTAGTGTTTACAGCTCAAGACGAATATAAAATCAATAAAATTGTTATGGACCCAAACCAATCAAACATCATGTTGGTCGCCACAAACAAAGGAATTTTTAAAACTACCGATGGTTGGGCGACACACACTGCTCCAAGTGGTACAGAAACTAGTCCTACTTTTACATTTTTCGATATCGAATATAAGCCAGGCAGCTCAACTGTAGCTTATGCTGGCGGGTATGAAATGTATAAAACATCAGACGGTGGAGATAATTGGGATTATATAGATTCAGCAAACTTACCAAATGCTAACGATGTTATTAGAATTGAATTAGCCGTAACAGAAGCTGATAGTGATTATGTATATGCTATCGTAGGGAGAGAAAGTGATTCAGGGTTTGAAGGGTTTTACCGTTCAACAGATAGTGGAGATACATTTACAAAACAATCATCTGCATCTACACCAAATATTTTACATTCAGATATGGCTCCAACTGCAGCGTCAGAAGGAGGGCAAGCCAATCATGATTTAGCAATAACAGTGTCTCCAAATAATGAAGATAAAATTACAATTGGAGGTGTAAACCAATGGCAATCTGTCGATGGTGGATTAAACTGGACGCGTATTACGTATTGGAGAGGTACAGACCCAAACCACCCAGGGGAAGGTGACGCACCAGAGGCTTATATGCATGCAGATGTACAATATCTTCAATATTTACCTGGAGATACGGCTACAACTACCTTATTCGCAACCTGCGATGGTGGTATTTACAAAAGTACAGACGATGGTATATCATGGACAGATATTACTTCTAATATTGCTGTAGGTCAACAAACTAATATTGAATTATCTGAAACAACCGAAGATTTTTATTTCGCAGGCTTACAAGATATTGGTTCGCTATTACATAAAAACGGAGCTTGGTCTGTATTAACCGGTGGTGATGGTGAAGATGGTTTTATTGATAGAACTAACGATAACTATATTGTATCATCTACAACCAATGGAGATTTCTTTTTATCTACAGATGGTGGTGCTGATTATAGAGATGTAACTTGGACAACACCTTTACCAAAAGGTCAATGGTTTAGCCCGATAGAGCAAGACCCAGGAAATGTGGACAACGTTTACATTGGTGGTCGTCCGCACTTATATGTAAGTACAGATATGTTTTCGGGTAATAGTGATTTTACACACAGCAAAACAGGAGCTATTGCTCCAAGCCCAGCAGATAAAAATATTTTAAGTTTTGAGATTGCACCAAGTAGTAACAATGTAATCTATGTGATAAAAGAGAATATTATCTCAAAATCTACAAATACGGGGTCTACATGGACAGATATTTCTGCAGGTTTACCAGTTGCAAATGCTAAATTAAAAGATTTAACCATCTCTAATACCGATGCATCTAAGGTTTGGGTTGTGTTTTCAGGATATTCAGATGGTGAAAAAGTATACAAAACTACAGATGCAGGAGCAACATGGGTAAACGTATCAAACGGATTACCTAATATCCCAATGAATACTGTTGTTTACAGAAAAAATAGTCTTTACGATGAGGTTTATATAGGAGCAGATTTAGGCGTTTATGCTATCGATAATAATGTAAGCTCGGCAGTTCCATTTTTAACCGATTTGCCAAAATGTGCCGTTCAAGATTTAGAGATATTCTATCCGACAGAATCTACTGGAATAATTAGAGCAGCAACTTATGGTAGAGGTAGCTGGCAAGCAAATTTAAGCACAGGTCCGTTAGTAACTTTAGGAACAGACGAAGTAGCTGGTTTAAGCTCTCAAGCTCCAGTTTTATATCCTAACCCAGTTTCAAACGGTGTTTTAAATGTAAAATTAGTAAACACAGATAGTAATTATGTGTACTATTTATATAATCTTCTTGGAGAACAAGTACTTAAAGGTACTTTAGATGTTTCAAACTCTGTAATATCTTTAAAAGATAAAGCAGCAGGAACTTATATTTTAAGAATGATTAGTCAAGATAAAATGTACACACAAAAAGTTTTAGTAAAATAAAATTTTAGTTTACATAATCTAAAAAGAGCCTCTATCATAAGAGGCTCTTTTTTTATGCCCTAAACTAAGCAGTTCACAGCATTTGTTCAGCTTTTTACATATTTCTAAGAATAATGCTTATAAATTCTCATACTCGTAATTACAGCGTTAAATAATTATAAACAAATAGTTTTATATGTGTTAATGTTATCTAAAATTATAAGTATTGATATTTTTTTTACTAAATTTATAATCTAATAATCCCGAGCTTATAAATTAAATCTACTTTTTATTACAAACCTAAACCAAACCCAATATTATGGCAAGAGCAATGCTTGAGTACACTAAAACAGTGCTTAATAAAGTTAGTTTCGACACATCGTTGTTTTGCAAAGAGGTAAAAAAGGCCCTAAACCGATTGTTACCTTACGAGATAGAAGAACTTAAAATCTTTATACAATCGCTCGTTCAGCAAAACCCAGAATTAAATCAATGTATGGTACTATTAGACCATTAAGTTATAAAGCGGCCAAACGGTCGCTTTTTTTTTTGAATAAAATTAGGGCGTTCCCCATACTGTGCTTTAAGGGCACAGTATGGGGCAGGCTTTCACTACTCGCTCCCTTCCGTTGGTCGGGGAGCTTAAACAGGCCGTTCAATCCTTAACGCAGGGCAATCGGTAAGCGCAGTTATTAAAATTAAAAACCGTTAAAGTTTTAAACTAACGCAAGTTTTTCTTATAAAAATAATCTAAACTTTTTTACATTTGCCAAACTATAAAATTACCGTTGAAAAAGACTTTTGTATTCATATTACTCATTGCCTTTGTAATAAAGCCACTCTATAACCTGAGTTATTTGGCTTATTACGAAATAAATGTGGATTATATTACCGAGGTTTTCTGTATCAACAAAGAAAAAGTAGAACTCGCCTGTAACGGTAAATGTCATTTAGCAAAACAATTACAAACCGATACCAATCCTCAAGACGATAGTAAAACAGTAGTATTATTAACCGAGTATTTATTCGCGCTATACTTTCAAGAAAACGAAAATTTCAATTTAAAGGAAACTCAAATTCCTTTAAATAAAATAGTAAATACAATCTGTAATAGTAGTTATGCATATTTATACGAGCATAACCATTTTCGTCCACCAATGGTGTAATTTGATTTCTTAAAAAGGCAAACCAGCCTTAAACATACTTATTAAAATCAATTTTACAATAATTTAGCAGCCGTCCAAATAATGACGATAAGGCTGTTATATACTTATACCATTACTAATGAAAATTTTAAAATATACAATCGCACTTTTATTATCTATAACTATCGCTTCATGTTCATCAGACGATGATGGTAATACAGAAGATTTAACAGGACAAACAGGAGATTTAATCCTTAAATTCGATAACGGTGTTGGCGATCAAGATTTTATTTTCGGAACAACTTACACTAAAGATAACGGTGAAACTTACCAATTAGAAACATTAAAATATTTAATATCAAATGTAAGCTTAACAGATAGCGACGGTAATGTTTACACATACCCAGCAGAAGACAATATCTTTATTGTAAGTGAAGCAAACGGAAATACTGCAGGCGAAATCTATATTACTTTAGAAGATGTAGATGCAGCAAATTATACTCAAGTAACTTTTGGAATTGGTATCGATCAAGAGCGTTATGCTTCTGGAGCAGATGGTCAAGGAGATTTCCTTACTACAGCGCAAGATGAAGGTATGATGTGGTCTTGGGCCACTGGATATAGGTTTATGAGATTCGATGGAACTTATACTTCTGAAACGGAAACTGATGCAGCATTAAACATCCACATGGGAAGCGTTGGTACGGCTATAGATAACTACAAAGAAACAACCTTGACTTTTCCAAACGAAGTATTAGTAAGAGAAGGTAATGAGCCATCGGTACATATTAAGGCAGATATTGCTCAGGTTTTTGATGGTGTAACTTCTGTAAGTTTCGATGATGGTTATGCACAAGTGCATACCGATGAAACTACAACAGGTGTAATTGCAACAAACATGAGTGGCATATTTTCTGTACACCACGTGCATAACGACTAATTTTTTTTAGATAATAATTTCCTCGGTATAACCTACCGAGGAAACTTATTTGTTTTATCAAACAAAGGAGTGTATTTATTAATACCAAAGAGGTAGCGTTTATTTCGTTGGTTTAACACTTATTAAAATGAAAAAAATAGTTCTTATTACTTTGGCAGTTGTCAGTGTCCTATCTTGTTCCAAATCATCCAATACAGAGGTTTATGTTCCGGTGTATTTAAATGTAGAGCAACCAGCTAATTTTCCGGAAATGGGTTATAATCTGGATAATAATCCAGTAACTGAAGCAGGTTTCGAGTTAGGGAAAAGCTTGTTTTACGATGGTAAACTATCGGCAAACGATGCTATTCCATGTGCTTTTTGCCATGAGCAAGCCTTTGCTTTCACTCACCACGAACACACCGTTAGTCATGGTGTAAATGGTGGTATTGGAACGCGTAATGCGCAACCCATTCAAAACTTAGCATATCAATCGGAGTTTATGTGGGATGGTGCCGCTACGCATCTAGATTTTCAACCTATAATTCCATTAACAAGTGAGGTTGAAATGGGAGAAACTTTAAGTAATGTATTAAGTAAACTTAGTGCAGATGCTTATTATCAAAAGCAGTTTCCAAAAGCTTTTGAAGATGGCGAGATAAATAGCGAAAATATGCTAAAAGCGCTTTCACAATTTATGCTTATGATGGTGTCGTCAAACTCAAAATACGATAAATACGTAAGAAGTGAAGACGGTGTGGTGCTAACCGAAATTGAATTGGACGGTTTAAATACTTTTCAAAATAAATGCGCAACCTGTCATGCTACCGATTTATTTACGGACCATAGTTACCGCAACAATGGCTTGTCAATAAATCCGAAGCTAGATGATAAAGGACGATATGATATTTTTGAAGACCCAGCCGATTTATATAAATTTAAGGTGCCAAGTTTGCGTAACGTAGAGCTATCATTACCATACATGCACGATGGACGCTTTTCTACCTTAGAAGCCGTTTTAAATTTTTATGATTCTGGCATGACCGATAATGGTAACGTAGACCAGGCGTTTAATAGAGAAGATGGGAGCTTGGGTATCACACTTTCCGATTACGAAAAAGAGAGCATAATAGCATTTCTTTACACATTAACAGATAATGAGTTTTTGACCGATGATAGATTTTCAGAATATTAAAAAAATAAGCGTTCTTGCGGTTGCATTTGTGCTAAATATAGGGGTGATGGAAGCAAGGGAGATAGATCCGCCATTTGGTGTTCACGAACATGTTTTTGAACCATTAAGCGTTATGTGCGATTTGTGTGGTTGTTCTACTAGTTCAGGTAGTTTTGGTTTTGGTACATTAAGCAATGCTAATTTTGTTGGCATCCGTTATATTTATCAAAACTTCGAATCTAAAGATGGAATTTTTTCTAACTCTCCGATAACTAAAGAAACCTTTAATACGTATCAATTATGGGCGCAATTGCCTATAAATGATGCCTTTTATGTGAGTGTGAATGTGCCTTATCAAGATCTAAATAGAGAGTATTCCGAAGGGAATAATGAAAACCTAAATGGTTTGGGAGACAGTAGTGTTATGGGCTGGTATAAATTACAGTTTTATAAAAAAGAAAGCGACTCCCTAACCTTTAATACCGAGCGTATAGCGTCGGGACACTCTCTACAATTTGGTGTTGGTGCAAAACTTCCAACGGGTAAGTTTGAAGAAGCTTTGGCAGATAATGTTAATCCTGGTTTTCAGGTTGGTACCGGTAGTGTAGATGGTGTTTTTGCTGTTGGCTATAATTATGGAACTAATAAATTTGGAGTAAATACACTTATGACCTATTACCTGAAAGGCGAAAATAAAAACGATTATCAATTCGGAAATCAGTTTAGTTATTCAGCTAATTTTTTCACAACCTTTCCGAAGGAAACTTACAATATAATGCCATTTATTGGGGTTTCTGGTGATGTCTACGATAAAATCACTCAATATGGCGAAACTTTAGCAGATACTGATGGAAAGATATTAAGTGGTACTATAGGTTCTGAATTTGCTATTGAAAAATTTATTTTCGGAGCAAATTACACTGCGCCATTAAGTCAAGATTTATTTGGCGGGAATGTGAAATCTAAAAACCGTTTTTCTATTTACGTCAACTTTGCGCTATAATATCTTTTATTAAAAGTATATGTAAACCAGGTGTTTGCCAACAAAAAAGATTCACAGAGAAATTAAACTTCTGTGAATCTTTTTATTTTATATAAACCTTATTGGAATAGTTTCTATTTCGGTAATGGGCTAATAATTTTTACATTTTGGAAAGCAATCGCTCCACGAACCACACCGGAAATAACATCTTGTAAAGCTTCGATAATCTGCATTTTTAACTCGCTTTTATGGTAAATCAAACTCACTTCACGAGCAGGAGATGGCTCGTTGAAATAGCGTAGATTCTCTTTTTCTTTTTCGTTAATTTCTAGGGTATGTAAATAGGGTAGAAGCGTCATGCCTAAACCTTCATTAGATAGTCTAATTAAAGTTTCAATGCTTCCACTTTCTAATTGAAATGTTTCATCGGTTTGATTTTTAAACGCTTTACACAGGTTTATTACACCATCTCTAAAACAGTGACCATCTTCTAAAAGTAGCATATCATCTACATCTAAATCTGATACATCAATTGTTTTGTTTTTATATAGTCTGTGGCTTTTTGGTATATAGCTTACAAAAGGCTCAAAATAGAGTACACGCTCTTTTATGCTTTCATCTTCTAAAGGTGTTGCGGCAATGGCAGCATCTAAATGACCATCTTTTATACGTGCCATTATTTCTTCCGTAGTTAATTCTTCAATTTTAAGTTTCACCTTAGGGTGTTTCTTTATGAAGTTTTTCAAAAACATAGGCAGTAGAGTAGGCATTACTGTTGGTATAATTCCTAATTTAAATTCACCACCAATAAATCCTTTTTGTTGATCTACAATATCTTGAATTCTGTAAGATTCGTTTACAATATTTCTAGCTTGGGTTACAATTTTTCGCCCAACATCGGTAAGTTCAATAGGTTTTTTACTTCTGTCAAAAATTAAAATATCGAGTTGATCTTCTAATTTCTGAATTTGCATACTTAAAGTAGGCTGCGTAACAAAGCACTTTTCGGCAGCTTTAGTGAAGTTCTGGTTTTCGGCAACAGCCAAAACATAAGATAATTGGGTAATTGTCATAAGAATCAATTTTGACTATAAAAATATAAAAACTATCAATAAAACTTATGCTAAAAAGCTTTTTTTATGACTTAAATTTGTATGAACATAAAAAACACATCGTAATGACTTTAAATACAATAGGTTTAGATACCATAAAAACACAAGAAATAGCAACAGATTTGAATCATCTTTTAGCTAATTTTCAAATATATTATCAAAATTTAAGAGGTATTCACTGGAATATTAAGGGTAAACGTTTTTTTGATTTACACGTTAAATTCGAAGAATTGTATACCGATGCTAATACCAAGGTAGACGAAATTGCAGAGCGTATTTTAACTTTAGGGGATACACCATTACATACTTTTGAAGATTATGCAGCGAAGGCACAAGTACCTGTTGGTAAAAATATTTCTCAAGATGATTTAGCTGTTAGGTTAATTGTAGATTCTTTAGCTCAATTATTAAAAATTGAACGTGAAATATTAGAAAAAGCAGGCGATGCTAGCGATGAAGGAACAGGTTCTATGATGAGCGATTTTATTACCGAACAAGAAAAAACTGTTTGGATGATGAAAGCTTGGTTGAACGAAACAGTTTAAAATAAATTAATTGATTAATAGCGAAAAAAGGCGATCTACTTAGGTCGCCTTTTTTATGTTTAAAAATATCTGTTTTGCCACTAAGTTAGATCGCTTGGTAAATAACCGTATATTTTTTTAAAAGCTACAGTAAAATGTTGCGGATGCTTATACCCAACATGGTATGCCGCTTCTGCTACTGTACATTTTTTTTCTACTATCTGTTTTTTAGCCTGTTCCATTCTTAAACAAGATATGTATTTAAAAATAGTTGTTGAAAATATTAATTTAAAGCCCTGTTTTAATTTTGTGGTGTTCATACCTGCAATTATGGCTAATTCAGGAATTGTTAAGGTGTCTTTTAAATGTGTATTTATATAACATTCTACTTTTAGTATGGCATTATAATCCGTTTCAGGAAGATTGAAAGGTGTATCCGTATTAATGTTATCATTGGTTTGTGCTAATAATAAAATAAGTAACTCCTTTATCTTGGCTTCTAAATAAGGTTTTTTTAAATCTTTGTGATAATTACAAAATACAATTTCATTAATATGGTTTTGTAAATCATTAGTTATTGGTTGGCTTTTATCCCACATAAAAAAAGGTGTTTTTCTTGATATGGCGGTCCCAAATCGATGTAGTATCTCATTAAAATTTTCACCTATTATATCTTTTAAGTAATTTTCGGTAAATAGAATTTCTAAGGTTTTTCTATGTCCTTTTTTATAGGTTAGTGTCCCCTGAACTTTTGGTAAATAGAATAAATTGTAATGCGCATTAGGGATATAAACTTTAGGCTGGCATTTATCTAAAGGCTCATAAAAACTAGAGCCTTCAATTTCAAATTGTAATTTAAAAAACGGAAAATCGTGCTGTACATCAACACTGTAATCTTCGGTTTTAACATTTCTTATTAAAATACGTAGACCATTAATAGATATTTCAATCAATGTACCTTTTACTAAAGCATAATCTATTTGTTTCTTTTGTTCAATAAAACCCGAAGTTTTAAAGTCTTTTTCAAAACGTTTAACCAAAACGTTGTTTTCAAACATCGAACTTTTTAGTATGGTTTTCATTACTTCTTTTTACGTTGGTTAAAAAACTCTTTGCGTTATAGCCTAAAGGGCGCACTTATCTACATTTGCACAAAAATATAAATATTATTTATATTTAGTCTAAATTAAAGTAAAATCCTGTTTTTTAATAAAACCAAATTAATTTTATGAAAGTATCAAAAATTTTAAGCACAACTCTTGCTTTGCTTATGCTAGCAACCACTTATGCTCAGGAGAATAAAGGTCGTATAGCCGGAAAAGTTTTAACATCGGATAATAGTCCAGCAGCTTTTATTAATGTTCTCATTAAATCTACTAAAATAGGAACTATGACCGATGAAAACGGGGAGTATTCTATTAAAAACATTTCTTATGGAAATTATACATTAAAGTTTTCCTTAATGGGAATGGAAACAAAAACAGTTGACATAGAGGTAAATGAACCTGAAGTTAAAATCAACGATATTATTTTAAATGAAAACCAAGAACAATTAAGCGAGGTAATCGTTATTGCTGAGCGTTTAAATCAATTTGCTCATAAAGAATCGGAATATGTTGCTCGCGTACCATTAAAAAATATTAACAATCCACAATCTTATTCTGTGGTAACTAATGCTTTATTAAAGGAACAAATAAATACAGATTTACCTTCTTCTTTTAAAAGTATTACAGGTGGTGGTTATGTAGAATCTAACGATGGTAACGTAAGTGTATATTTAAGAGGGTTTAGGTCTGATGTTCATTTAAGAAACGGTGGGATAGCTTGGATTAAGGCTCCAATTGATCCTCAAAATATTGAAAGAATAGAACTTGTTAAAGGTCCGGCATCTTTATTTTATGGTGCTAATGTTAACAATGTAGCGAATTTTGGTGGTATTGTAAATAAGGTTACTAAGCAAGCTTATAGCGGAAAAAAACTAGATATTGGTTATATCACTGGCCGTTGGGACCAAAATAGAGCAACCATTGATTATAATACAGTATTAGATAAAGAAGACCAAGTGTATTTTAGATTTAATGGAGCTTATAACACCGAAAATAGTTTTCAGGATCAGGGCATTAAAAGAGAGTTTATGCTTGCTCCCTCGTTAACTTTAAAATTATCAGATAGATTAACAATTCAAGGAAACTTAGAATACAACCAGAGTAAACGTAATTTAAATTTTGCTAGAGGTTTATCTTCTAATCTTATTTCTGATAGTGTCAACTCTTGGGATGATTTAAACTGGGATTTTGATACAAATTATGGTACTAATGAAATGGCAGGTTATTTTTCATCTGTAGTAAGTCAAATAAAAATAGATTATAAACTTACACATAGCTGGACAGCCAAAACAACATTTACTAAAGCGAATTCATTTACCGATGCTAATTACCTAAGAGTTGTTATGCTCGATGAAACTAACGTTGGCAGATATTATCTTCAATTAGACCCTAGAGAAACAGATAATACACATATTCAACAAGATTTTTTAAATGTAATTGAAGGCGAAAAAATTGATAATAAATTTGTAGCAGGTTTAAGTTATTTAAATAATTTAGATGATACACAGCGCACGGGAGTTTGGAATGCTATAGATGCCGTAGATATTACAAACCCGGTAATAACAGGTCTAACAAACGAGCAGTTTGAAGCCAATATAGCCGATGAAACAAAGAATAAAACAATTACTAAGTTTCAAACTTTAGGCTTTTATGTTTTCGATGCCATAACTTTAAATAAAGAATTAACTTTTACTGGAGGTTTACGTTTCGATCGTTTTATGTCTGACAATACCATATCAAATGGAGCAGAAGGAAGTAATGGATATAACCAAAATGCACTTAGTACTAAATTAGGTTTAGCCTATAATCCATTTGATGATAAAGCATCATTATTTGTGAATTATATGGATGGACTTAGTAACAATGCACCATCAGATAATGGAAATGGTGAAATTATTACTTGGGATGCTGAAAGAGCTAAGCAATTTGAAGTAGGAAGTAAATTAAATTTCTTTAATGGTAAATTATTAAGTACCATTAGTTATTATAATATTAGAATTGATAATGATATTATTGTTGATGAAAATGGTATTAGCTCGCAAACAGGAGAAACATTAAGTAAAGGTTTTGAAATAGACCTTATAGCAAACCCATTACCAGGTTTAAATATTGTGGCTGGTTTCAGTAAAAATAATGCAACTTTAGAAAAAGTGAGTTCAGGAAGTGAAGATCTTATTGGAAATAGTTTAAGTTATACACCAGAAACTGTTTGGGATTTTTGGTTGAGTTACCAGGCCTTAAAAGGTAAAGTAAAAGGTTTAGGTTTTGGAGTAGGAGCCAACCATATGAGTGAGATTTACAACAGCACAACAAACAATTTTGGTTCCGATGCTTATACAACCGTAGATGCAACAGCATTTTACAAAAAAGGCAAGTATAAAGTAAGTTTAAAAGTAGATAATCTTTTGGATAAAGAATATTATAACGGATATGGAATTCCGCAAAAACCTTTCAATTTTAGAGTAGGTTTATTTTATAGTGTTTTTTAAATAAAGTAAAAGCTAAAGAGAACGCTAGTTAGTAAGGCGTTCTCTTTTTGATTTTCGTATAAATTCAAAATGTGTTAATTGAATATTATCTAAGGGACGGTGATTTTTACTGTCCTTTTTTAAGGTTAAAAAAATGGCTAAAAAGAAAAATAAAAGTAAGTTTCAAAAAGTAGTAGCTTGGCTTCATCTTTGGCCAAGTTTAGTGTCAGGAATTATAGTTTTGTTTGTCTGTCTTACAGGTACAATTATTGTTTATAGTGATGAAATCATGGATTTATCAGCAGGTAGTTCGCTATACGTTACTCCACAAGAAAATAGAATTACTCACGATGAAATTTTTAATAACATAGAAGGTTTAAACCCCAATTACCGTATTTCAGAACTGGTGTTTTTTAAAGACCCAGCTCGTAGTATTAGACTTCGTGTGTTCGATATAAAAGAAAAAAGCTTGGTTATGATTTATATGAATCCTTATACGGGCTCTGTTTTAAAAATTGATAGTACTGTTTATTTTTTCTTTGTAGTGGCACATTTACATGCCGAATTGTTGGCAGGGCCTATTGGCGGATGGATTGTAATAATTTCTACAATTATTTTCTTAATAGGTTGTATTACAGGTTTGGTGTTATGGTGGCCTAAAAAATGGACAAAAGCAACGAGGCAAGCTAGTTTTAAAATAAAATGGAGAGCTAGATTTAAACGTTTAAATTACGATTTGCATAATGTGCTTGGCTTTTATGCTTTGCCTAGCAGTATTATTTTAAGTATAACAGGGTTAATTATATTCTTTCATCCTTTAATGGATTTTACTGTAAAGCTCTCTGGTGGTGATACCGAAAAATTAGAAACCTTTTTACCAAAAGCTGATAGTACACTTGTAGCGAAAGATTTAGTATCTCTGGCTTATAAAACTTTAGAGAATGAATACCCCGAAAAAGAAGCTGTGAATTCGTGGGTTTTTAATTTGGATAAAGCAGGTAGTTATACGTTTAATTCTGGTAAACCTGGACTTAAAAGTATTGAAAATTTAGATGTAACCGTTTACAATAAATACACCGGAGAAAAAATAGAAATGCAAAAACCTTTAATTATTAAGACTAAAACAGAAAATATTGTTTGGCAATTACATATGGGACAGTGGTGGGGCCAAATAGGTAAGTTAATAACCTTTCTCACAGGTGTTATTGCAACATCATTATCTGTCACCGGGTTTTTAATTTGGTGGGGCCGAAGAAAAAATAAAAATAAAAAACCTAAAGCAAGTTTAACTTAAAACTTGCTTTAGGTTTTTTTCAATATTAAAGTTTAAAAGATATTATTTACTACAGAATAATTTTCATTTCTAAATCTTCATCATTAACCTCAAATTTAGCATTAGAAAATTGAGGAGGACCAAAACTCATATTATTGTTCGATGCGCCGTAAGCTTCCTTTGGCATGCCATTTGGTTGAAAATCCATTTTATTGTTGTCATTAGTATCATGTATAACTAAAATGGCGTAAGTTCCAGGTGTAATGTCTTCAAAATTCACATCAATTTTGCCATCAGTAATTTCAGCTTTAATGGTTCTTATACCAGCAGATTTCATAAAGGTTTCCTCGCTATGCAGAGTTAAAATAACATGGCCGTTACTAGAAGGTAGTTTGTTTATTTTAACATGAATACTGCTAGTGTTGTTTTTGCCTTCGGAGGTTTGAGCGGTAGTAAAAGTTATTGAAAATAATAAAGCGAAAATAAGAGATAAAGTTTTCATAATGTTGTGTTTTAATTGTTTAACACTTCAAAGATCTCACTTAAATACAGGTTATTATAAAACAGTTTACCGAAATGTAGATTTTTGCTACTCAACTGTAGAATAGCTAGTTTGGCTTAAATTTTCGATTTCTTTTCTGCCCGATCTACAATAGTAATGGCGGCAATTAAATCGTTAATTTTCATTTCCTCAAAATCCTCGTCAACTATAAAAGGCGCTAGTTTATCTTTACTAAAGTTATAAATCTTCCAACGTTTAAACTGATACTCTAAGGCAGTAAAGTTTTCTACCCAATCACCAGAGTTTAAGTACATGGTTCTACCGTGTTTGTTTTCAATATATTCCATTTTAGGTTGGTGTATATGTCCGCAAACCACGTAGTCGTAGCCGTTTTCTATAGCAAGTTCCGATATTACTTTTTCATAATCGTTTATGTATTTTACGGCACCTTTAACTCCGTTTTTAACTTTTTTAGAAAGTGAGTAACGTTCCTTTCCACGTTTATCTAAGTACCAGTTTACACCGCGGTTAATTAGTGTAAGCATATCGTAACCATAACCGCCGAGTTTCGCTAGCCATTTGGCGTTTTGTATGGAAACATCAAAAACATCACCATGAAAAAACCAAGCTTTCAATCCGTCTAAGTCTAAAACTATTTTATCCACAATAGAAATGTTGCCAATAGTAGTGTTACTAAATTTCCGAAGCATTTCATCATGGTTACCAGTAATGTAAATCACCTCCACACCATTAGAAGCCATGGTCATTATTTTTTTTATAACCTTTAAATGCGATTTCGGAAAATAACGCTTACTAAATTGCCAAATATCAATAATATCACCATTTAAAATAAGTTTTTTAGGCTCTATACTATTTAGGTATGTAAGTAGGTGTTTGGCGTGACAACCATAGGTTCCAAGGTGCACATCCGATATTACGGCAATTTCTATTTTACGTTTTATTTTCAAAAGCTGAGGTGTTGTTCATTGTAAATTTCTAATAATTAGGTGAGATTTGTATTACTTAATGTTTACTATATAATTAACTAATTATGAGGTAATTGTTAACTAAGTGTTACGTGTGTTTTAGCTTTGTTAAAACATTAAATTTTTGATAATTAGGTAGATTGTTACAGATACGAGATATCTTTATTTAAAGATTTTTTTATAAAATAAAAGCCTAAACCAAAGGCATAATAATTAAAGAAAAGGACAATAAAACATATTTTTAACCAACATTTTTATTCAACTAAATTCGTCAAATTCACGACTATAGTTTATTTTAGCCAAAAATTGAAATCATGGCAGGTAACACCTTCGGAAAACTATTTACTTTATCAACTTATGGCGAATCTCACGGCCCAGCATTGGGCGGTGTTATAGATGGTTGTCCATCAGGAATTAAGTTAGATTTAGACGAAATTCAAAACGAATTAAACCGAAGAAAACCAGGCCAATCTGCTATCGTTACACAACGTAAAGAACCTGATACAGTAAAATTTCATTCAGGCATTTTCGAGGGCGTAACCACAGGAACATCTATTGGTTTTGTTATCGAAAACACCAATCAAAAATCTCACGATTACAGTCATATAAAAGATAGTTACCGTCCAAGTCACGCCGATTATACCTATGATAAAAAATATGGTGTACGCGATTATCGTGGTGGTGGTCGTAGCTCGGCGCGCGAAACGGCATGTCGCGTAGTGGCCGGAGCCATTGCAAAACAAATGCTAAAAGGTATCGAAATAATAGCCTACGTTTCTGGAGTTGGCACCATGAAATTAGATAAACCGTACAACGAGCTAGACCTAAATTTAGTAGAATCTAACATCGTACGTTGTCCAGACCAAGATATGGCAGCAAAAATGGAAACTTACATCAAGGAAGTTCGCGGAAAAGGTGATACCGTTGGTGGTATAGTGAGCTGTGTAATTAAAAATGTACCAGTTGGTTTAGGTGAGCCGGTTTTCGATAAATTACATGCGGAACTAGGTAAAGCCATGTTATCTATCAATGCTGTAAAAGGTTTTGAGTATGGTAGCGGATTCCATGGAAGCACCATGTATGGAAGCGATCATAACGATGCTTTTAATAGTGATGGTACTACAAAAACAAATTATTCTGGCGGTATTCAAGGCGGAATAAGCAACGGTATGGATATCTATTTTAGTGTTGCATTTAAACCCGTGGCTACGCTAATTCAAAAATACGAAACCATAGATAAAGATGGTAATTTTGTAGAAATGCAAGGTAAAGGACGTCACGACCCATGTGTTGTACCACGCGCCGTACCTATTGTAGAAGCTATGGCAGCACTTGTAATAGCCGATTTTCAATTAATTAATAAGCTTTATAACTAAAATATTTTTTAGAAGCTATTTCCCGCTTTCCGCTATATCTTTTTATGTGCAGAAACGTCATTTGTGTTTAAAAAAATATAGCTTAACCAGTTATTGTTTTTCTGTTTAATAACTTAAATATTAAGCATATAAGAAGGATGTCGCTGCTATCGGGGCTAAACCTGTCTGCCAAATTATAGCTTTTGGTAGTGTCTTTTTTTGCTTAAAAAACACGTGTATTTAATTATTAAAAAATCAATTTAAGACACTTTTCATTCATTTATTGTGTGCAAATATTCGTATTTGTAATTAAAAATCTAATTTATCTTCAATTTTTTGCAGTAAACTCATAGCGAATCTGCTTTTTTTCATACCAAAAATACTTATATTGTGTCAAATTTTAAAGACGTAAAAAGTATCCTAAAACATATGAAAAAACTTGCAATGCACTGGAAGATTATTATAGGAATGATTCTCGGAATCATTTTTGGTTTTATTATGAATAATGTAGACGGTGGAAGAGGCTTTGTAGGCGACTGGGTTGCACCTTTCGGAAAGATATTCATTAATCTTTTAAAACTTATTGCAGTACCTTTAATATTAGCATCTTTAATAAAAGGAATTACCGATTTAAAAGATATCTCTAAAATAAAAAACATGGGTTTACGCACCCTGGGAATCTACATGGGAACTACCGTAATAGCTATTGCTATAGGTTTGGCTTTGGTAAATACAGTAAAGCCAGGAGTTGGAATGCCAGAAGAAACTATTGAGAAAATTAAATTACGTTATGCTAATGACACTGGTATAGCCGATAAAATTAGCGAAGCATCTGCACGAACAAATGCAGGACCATTACAAGCTTTGGTAGATATTTTTCCGAGTAATATTTTTCAATCTTTCACAGAGGCTTCAATGCTTCAAATTATATTTTTCGCACTTTTTGTTGGTATATGTTTATTACTAATTGGAGAAGAAAAAGCCAAACCATTAACAGGTTTTTTTAATTCTTTAAATGATGTGGTCATGAAAATGGTCGACTTAATTATGCTTTCTGCTCCTTATGCCGTGTTTGCATTAATGGCGAATGTAATTATAGCTTTCGATGATACTGAGATACTCTTAAAATTACTATTATACGCTTTATGTGTAGTTGTAGGCCTTGTTTTAATGATAGGTGTTTATTTAATTCTAGTTGCGGTGTACACTAAAAAATCACCAATGTGGTTTTTACAACAAATTAGCCCAGCACAATTATTAGCATTTTCAACAAGTAGTAGTGCAGCAACATTACCTGTAACTATGGAACGTGTAGAAGAACATTTGGGAGTAGACGGTGAAGTTGCCGGATTTGTACTGCCCGTTGGAGCTACAGTAAATATGGATGGAACCAGTTTATATCAAGGTATTGCAGCCGTATTTATCATGCAAGTAGTTTGGCCAGAAGGTTTAACATTTACCAATCAATTAGTAATTATCGGTACGGCGTTGCTAGCTTCTATTGGTAGTGCAGCTGTACCAAGTGCCGGTATTGTAATGCTTGTAATTGTGCTAGAATCTATTGGGTTTCCTGCTGAATTATTGCCTATTGGTTTAGCTTTAATTTTTGCTGTAGATAGACCTTTAGATATGTGTAGAACCGTTGTTAATGTAACAGGAGATGCTACTGTGGCTATGATTGTGGCGAAATCTTTAGGAAAGCTACACGATCCAAAACCTCAAGAATGGGATGATAATTATGCGGAGGTAAAATAAAAAACATAAAAATTTAAATAAAACACATTTTATGAAAAAAAGAATTCTTATAAACGCTTTATTAATGTTTGTATTATTTACAAGTTGTAATAATAAAGTAGAAAAAAAGCCAATGGTAAACACTAAGGAGGTTGTTAAAACGGAATTAAAGTTTACTAACGACCAATTTTACGATAAGGATGGTAAGTTTTTAGAAGAAAAGGCTAAAGATGCTTTAATCGAAATGTTAGAATATCATAATTACCCAGTGTTTGATGGACTTCGCGAAAAAATTTGGCTTACCGATTATAACAAAGGCGATTATGCTAACTTAGGTTTAGCTTCTGTTATGTTTGTGAATAATGAAGATGACCGATATATGTTAATGGATATCTTTTTATTGCCGAGTCAAATGTTAGGAGAGCATATGCATTTTGCAGCAGAAAACAATCCAGCTAAAATGGAAGGTTGGCTTATTAGGCACGGTAAAAGTTATGTAGCAGGTGTAGGCGAGAATAACCGCGATCAATTTCCTCAAGTTGTAGTTCCAAAAACACATTGGGACGGTAAGGTAACGGCAAACCATATTGTAGAATTAAATGAAGGTGGTTTCGATTCGTTAGCACTTGTAGAGTCTGCTCATTGGCAAATGGCAGGTCCAGAAGGGGCAGTAATTACAGAAGTAGGTAATGTGCATACAAATTCTGGAGTTTTAAGGTCCGATCCAGCCATGAATTAATTCAGATAACTATAGTGTTATTTCAAGCGAAAAAAGGGGTTTAAATAATCAGGCTTTCTATGAGAAAAGTATTTATTTTAATATTATTATTTAACCTCAATTTTTGTTTTTCGCAAACTGAAAACACTAATTTTCAACTATCAGATTGTGCTCTAGAGTTAATAAAACAAAACGTGGTTTACGATCCCAGCTATTTTTCAATAGATTATCCAAATGGAGATGTGCCTAAAGATAAAGGCGTTTGTACAGATGTTGTTATTCGTGCGTATAGAAAAATGGGAGTCGACTTGCAGAAAAACGTGCATGAGGATATGAAAGCTAATTTTAGTGCTTATCCTAAAATTTGGGGACTTAAAAGAACTGATAAAAATATTGATCATCGAAGAGTGCCTAATTTAATGACATATTTTAAAAGGCAAGGTGCAGAAAAAGTAATTAGCGACCTAGCTAAAGACTATTTACCTGGAGATATAGTGTGTTGGAATCTAGGAGGTGCCATAACGCATATAGGAATTGTTGTCAATAAAAAATCTACAGACGGAAAACGGAATTTAATTGTTCATAATATTGGTAGCGGACAAGTTTTAGAAGACTGTCTTTTTGATTTTAAAATTATTGGACATTATAGATATATGTAGAAAACAACTTATTTCTTTATATTTGATTAAACCATAAAATCAACATGAGCACTTCAATTAGTTTACCAACACCAATTGTTTCTGTAAAATGGCTTCAAGAGCATTTAAACAATGAAAACCTTATTGTTTTAGATGGTACTATAAATAAAGTTTTTAATGCTTCGCAAAAGCAAATACCAGGAACAAGACTTTTCGATATCAAAAAGAAATTTAGCGATGTATCGAATCCGTTTCCTAGCGCTTTTCCTTCGGAAGAACAGTTTCAAAGAGAAGCTCGAAATTTAGGAGTAAATACCAATAGTGCCATTGTAGTTTACGATGATAAAGGAATTTACTCGAGCGCACGTGTTTGGTGGTTATTTAGGGCATTTGGCTATAATAACGTTGCGGTTTTAAATGGAGGTTTTCCTGAGTGGCTAAAGGCTGGTTATGCCACAGAGTCTATGACGAATTATGATGGTGAAATTGGTGATTTTTCAGCTAATCTTCAACCAAAATTTATGCAGTTTTTTGATGATGTAAAAACAGCTTCAGCAAATAAAACACATACAATTATAGATGCGCGTTCTGCCGGACGATTTAACTGTGAAGTACCAGAACCTCGCGAAGGTTTGCGTATGGGGACCATTCCAAACTCGGTTAATTTACCTTTTACAGATTTATTAACCGATGGTGTTTTAAAACCTCAAGTAGAATTAGAAAAAGCTTTTTATATGCTAGCGGATAAAAATGATGATATTATATTTTCGTGCGGATCTGGTTTAACGGCATGTGTTTTGGCTTTAGCGGCAGATATTTCTGGTTATAACAACTTATCTGTTTACGATGGTTCTTGGACAGAGTGGGGAGATTTAGTGCCAAACAAGTAAAGATTCATACTAAAAAACTTAATGTTCGAATTCTTCCTTATAAAGTCGTGGTAAAGAGATTTTAAATTTAACAGCAAGTAAGCGTATTAAAATAACTACAGCACCAGAAATTATAAAAATCCAATTTTCTTGAATAGGAAATTCTTTTAAAATAAAATAAGTCGCACCACCCATAATACACGCGGTAGCATAAATTTCTTTGCGGAAAATTACAGGAATTTCATTACATAAAATATCACGAATTACACCTCCAAAACTAGCTGTTATTGTTCCTAAAGCAATACAGATTAACGGGTGTAACTCGGCTTCAATACCTTGCTCAACACCTGCCATAGTATATATGCTTATACCAATGGTATCGAATAAAAATAGAGAGGTACGTAGGTAATTAATTTTACTTCTAAAAAGTACTGCGGCAATGGTAGAGCCTAAAATAACGTAAGAAATAGTGATGTTTTGCATCCAGCTTACTGGTGTGTGGCCAATAAGTAGATCACGTAATGTTCCGCCACCAACAGCTGTTACAAAGGCAATGATTAAGATGCCAAAAATATCCATCTTTTTTTCTAAGGCAATTAAAACACCCGAAATAGAGAAAGCAACAATACCTAAAATATCGATGTAAAACATATGAGTTCAATTTATAGCTGTTAAATGTTTTATTAGAAAATTCAGTAGATATATGTAATTGCTGAACAGTTTAACGTATTAACAACGCTTATTTTTTTGCGCGAAATTAGTTCTTTTTAAGGAGTGTTTCTGTTTTCTTTAGGAAGATTTTTTACGAGATGTTTGTTTAGTAATTTTTTATAAGAATAACAGAAATACCACACTTACATGTTTTGAGTGTAATAGTTGTAGTCTTTCATAATAACATCAATAAATTCTATGTCAGTTTTTTGTTTAACTTCTTTGATTTCAATAACTTCTATAAGCTTTTTACGCAGTTTTATTAAAGTTGGATAATCTAGTGATGCTTTTGCTGTGGTAAATGTTTCTTTTATAATTCTAGCATCATTATCCGATAATTTTATAACATTCGGGTAAGTGGGCCTATAGTTATCTTGCAGATTTTCTAGAATAGTATGGCTGATATTTACATTGTTTTTTAACGTAATTACCGATGTTCCGGCCGTAATATCACCCAGTCTTTGGTTTTTACTACTCGTAATAATAGAGATTAATGCAACCACACCGCTAAGCATATTTAAATCTATAATACGAAAAAGCCAACGTATCAAAAAATCGGCTAAAGAGGCTTGGTAACCATCTATTTTTACCACTTTTATTTTTAAGATACGTTTACCTAAGGTTTGTCCGTCCAAAAGAGTTTCAAAAATTAAGGTGTAAAAAATAACGGGAAAATAGAAGGTGACGTATATAGCGCCTTGAGACCAATTATCCATATCCTGAATTAAAGCAGGAATGTTAAACAGGTTGAAAAGCAGCTGGTAAACAACAATAATGTAGGCGATTTTTATAATCCAATCAATACCATATGCTAAAATACGTTCACCAACACTTGCCGCTGTAAAATTTATATTAACATTTTGTGTAGTATTTATTTGTAACTCTACCATGAATTGTTTTAATTTGATTACACATGAGAGAAGTTGCATTTATTAAACAAAACAAAGAGAAATGGCTAGATTTTGAAAAAGCTATTTTTGGAAAAACTTTAAAAAATCCAGACGAGCTGGCTTCTCTTTATATTCATTTGGTAAACGATCTATCTTACGCTCAAACCTATTATCCCAAAAGTAAAACAATTCTTTATTTAAACAACTTAGCAGCCAAAGCTTTTCAAAAAATTTATAAAACTAAGCGTGAAGACAGTAATAGATTTATACAATTTTGGAAAATAGAAGTGCCTTTAATTGTTTATCAAAGCAGGCGATATGTGCTTTATGCATTCGCTATTTTCTTAACATTTGTTGCCATTGGTGTTTTGTCGGCTGCTTTCGATGATTCGTTTGTGCGTCTTATTTTAGGCGATCATTATGTAAACATGACTTTGGAGAATATCGAAAAAGGCGATCCGGTGGCTGTTTACAAAAGTGGAAGTAATTGGGGGAGTTTTATAGGCATTACGCTCAATAACTTATACGTGGGTATCAAGTCCTTTATATTTGGTGTTTTTGGCGGACTCGGAACAGGTTATGTGTTGTTACAAAACGGTATTATGCTTGGCGCTTTTCAATTTATGTTTCAAAAACATGGCGTGCTTTGGGAAAGTGTTCGTGGTATATGGATTCATGGCGCTATGGAAATTTTTGCTATTGTTATCGAAGGTGCAGCGGGTTTACTTTTGGGAGCAAGTATTTTATTTCCTAAAACCTATTCTAGAGTTACAAGCTTTAAAAGAGGCATGAAAGATGGTGTTAAAATATTAATTAGTACGTTTCCGTTTACTATTGCGGCTGGTTTTTTAGAAGGTTTTGTAACTCGATATTCTAATATTATGCCCAATTGGTTATCGGTTGGTATTATTTTAATAACGTTAGGTATTATTTCATTTTACTATTTAGTTTACCCATTTATCATAAATAAAAAACTTAAAAAAACATATGGAATTATATAAATCAAGAGGTTTTAGTGAGTTTTTTCAAGATACTTTCGCGTTTATAAAACAAAGCGGAAAACACTTTTTTAGAGAATATTTTATTATAAATGGTATCTTTTTATTGGTTTTAGCGGTTTTAGGCTATTTCTTTACGAAGTTTTATAGCGATTTTGTTTTCGGAAGCATTCTAAACAATAATAGCACCACGCTTTTAGATGAGTACTTAAATGATAATTTTGTGCTATTTATGGCTATGGTTTTTATTTTCGTTATTGTTGCTGTCATTGCCGGAGTAGTATCTTATGCATTTCCTTTTGTTTATTTAAAATTATATAACCATAACAGCGGTACAAACTTCGAAACACGAGATATTTTAAAAGCCTATAAAGCGAACCTAGGTAAGCTTTTTACATTTATACTTTGTTGTTTTCTAATTGGTTTTCCTATGCTAATCATCTTTTCTATTGGTGCTATAATTTTAACGGTTACCATAATCGGTATTATGGCGCTTCCGCTTTTAGCAGGTGCATTTATGCTTTTTTATGGCATGGCATTAATGGAATATTTAGAAGACGAAAAAGGCATTTGGGAATGTTTTTCATACTCATGGGATTTGCTTAAATCTAAATTTTGGGCAGCAGTAGGTAGCGTTGGTTTGTTCTATTTAATAGTTTACATTATACAGAATATAATTTCAATAATTCCTTACTTTTTTGGTATGGC
Source organism: Algibacter lectus (assembly GCF_900112395.1). GTDB lineage: Bacteria > Bacteroidota > Bacteroidia > Flavobacteriales > Flavobacteriaceae > Algibacter > Algibacter lectus. The sequence goes on along the minus strand of NZ_FOLN01000005.1, from coordinate 56,975 downwards.
AAGCATGTTTACTACGGTACAAGATGTACCTTCTAACGAAGATATTGGGGCTACCATGACTGTGGTTATGCTAGCTATATTTTTCTTAACCTTTTTTGTTAGTGCAGTTTTAAGTAACGTGGTACAGCTTAATCAAGGTATTGTATTTTACAGTTTAAAAGAAGATAAAGAGAATATAAATACCAAAAGTGTTATCGATCAAATAGGTTCGGGTGAATAGGAAGCAAGCTTTACATATCGTTTTTTTAGTATTTGGATTGTTTTTATCTTCAGGAACTATTTCGGCTAAAAGCATCACAACTTTAGAGGTGGTTTTGGTTGAGCAGGATAGTTTGCAAATAGATACCACTTGGGGCGAAAAACGACATTTCGAAAATTTAAAAGAAATCTATACTGGTGAAGAATTTGTTTACGATAGAACCGTTGAGAGTTCTGGTTGGTGGACACGATTTAAGCAATGGTTAAATGAACGTTTTATCGATTTCTTTGAAATTAAAGATAAAGGGCAATCTTTTGCATTTGCAGATATAGCTCTTAAAATAGGAGCCGTTCTCGTTATTCTGTTAGTCATCTTCTTTATTTTTAAAGCTGTAATGAATAGCGAAGGCAAATGGGTTTTTGGCAAAGGATCGGATAAAAGTATTATTCCTGTTAGTGATATAGAAGCTAATATTCATGCTGTAGATTTTAAAACACTTATCGCTTCCGCGGAAACAGAACACAATTATAGATTGGCTATTCGGTATTATTATTTATGGCTTTTAAAAGGATTAACTACGGCCGAAATTATTGAATACGACGTTGAAAAAACAAATAGTGATTATCAAAACGAAATTGTTTCGCAGGATTTAAAAAAGGGTTTTTCATACACATCTTATTTGTACAACTACATATGGTATGGCGAATTTGATGTTAACGAGCATGAGTTTAATAAAGCGAAAGAAGCTTTTATTCAATTTCTAAAATCGATAAAAGCATGAACAAAACAATAAAAATATATATCGTTTTGCTCGTCTTTTTATTTGCTGGAGCCGCCGCTATAGAGTTTACTAGAGAGGAACCTATAGACTGGAATAGAAGCTTTGACGAGACAGATAAAATTCCATATGGTACTTTTATTTTCTACGAAGAACTTAAAAATCTATTTCCGGAAAGTGATATAAAAACAATTAAAACAACACCCTACGAATATTTTGATGCGCTTTACAATTTTGAAGATAGTCTTTACGATACGAGCGGAACGTATATGGCGGTTAATAATTTTTCTGGTTTAGACGATGTGTCTTCACAAGAACTATTAGACTTTGCTGCGCATGGAAACGATGTTTTTATAGCGTCTCATTTTCCTTCTAAAAACATTCAAGATTCTTTAGGAGTCGATATTAAAAGTGATTATAATTTTAAAGGAAAAGCGCTTTTAAGCTTTGCTAATCCAAACTTTAAAACCGATTCTATAACCGTTGAAAAAGGTTTAGGGAATTATTATTTCACGAAATTAGATTCAGCATCAACAACTGTTTTAGGCTATCAAAAATTCGATTCTATCCAAAATATTAATTATGTAAAAATAGAATATGGAGCAGGGAATTTCTATTTACATCTCCAACCTGTTGTGTTTACTAATTATCATTTACTTAAAAAGAACAATAAAAAATATGCCGAAGCAGCTTTGTCTTATGTAGAAAACGATACCATTCATTTTGATTCGGTTAATAAAATAGGGCAAGATTTAGGCAGTTCACCGTTAAGGTTTATTTTAAAAACACCGGCCTTGCGTTGGGCTTGGTATTTGGCTTTGTTTACAATGGTTTGCTTCATGATTTTTAATGCAAAGCGCAGACAGCGTATTGTTAAAATTATAAAATCTTATGAGAATACAACCGTGGCATTCACCAAAACCATTGGTAATTTGTATTACGAAACCAAGGAGCATGATACTATTATTGATAAAAAAATCACTTATTTTTTAGAGTTCTTAAGACGAGAATACTTTTTAGATACGCAGATTTTAGATGAAAAATTCATTAAAAATTTAAGTCTTAAATCAAATAAAAAAGAAGATACTATAAAACGATTAATTAATTTAATTTTACAATTGAAAGCCAAACGACATCTAGAAGAGGCCGATTTGTTAAGGTTAAACAAAGCTATTGAGGCTTTTTATAATAAATAATTATGGACGAAAACAACACGCCAAGCAACGATAATTTAGATTTAGGAGCAGAACAACAAAGTTTTGAAAATACTATTGAAGGGAAAGAAGCCGGACAAGATTCTAATTTAGATTTTAAGAGTCGTATTGATTTAAGTGAGCTACAAGAAGGTATAGCACTTATAAAAAATGAAATAGGAAAAGTTATTGTTGGGCAGAAAGGGATGATAGATATGCTAATTGCTTCTATTTTAGCTAACGGCCATTCTTTAATAGAAGGTGTTCCGGGCGTTGCCAAAACCATTTCGGCTAAGTTATTGGCAAAATCATTAGATGTTGGTTTTAGTCGTATACAGTTTACACCCGATTTAATGCCAAGTGATATTTTAGGAACCTCGGTTTTCGATATGAAATCATCTGAATTTCAATTCAAAAAAGGACCTATTTTTTCGAATATGATTCTTATTGATGAAATAAATCGTGCGCCTGCAAAAACGCAAGCTGCTTTGTTTGAAGTTATGGAAGAACGCCAAATTACTATCGATGGTAATAAATTTATTATGGATTTACCATTTATTGTTTTGGCAACACAAAACCCTGTAGAGCAAGAAGGAACTTACCGTTTACCGGAAGCACAATTAGACCGTTTTTTGTTTAAAATAGATGTAGATTATCCTAATTTAGAAGAAGAGATTGAAATTATAAATAGAGAACAAGCCTTGCAAGGTGGCACAAAAACCGAAAAGATTACGGCACATTTAAGTAAAGAAGATATTTCTAAATTTCAGATTTTGGTGAGTCAAATAATTATCGAATCGCATTTAGTAAAATATATAGCTGATATTATTGTTAACACACGAAGTAATCCGTTTTTGTATTTAGGCGCTTCGCCACGTGCATCTATTGCAATATTAAAAGCAAGTAAAGCCTTTGCAGCCATGAACGGACGCGATTTTGTAACACCCGAAGATATTAAGCAAGCCGCTATTCCGGTATTGCAGCACCGTGTTATTGTTACTCCAGAGCGCGAAATGGAAGGCGTAACTTCTAAACAAATTATTAAACAAATTATAGAAGCTGTAGAGATTCCGAGATAAGGAGTGAAGTACTCAGTTTGCCGTATTCAGCAAAAAAATAAGTAACAAGCACAACACGTAACTAATAACCATCAACCAATAATCAAAAAAATTGAAACGTATTAAACCTTTTTACATACAAAACAGATTTTTCTACGGATGCCTGATTGTTATGGTCTTGTTTGTGTTAAGCTTTGTGTTTCCTAGGTTGTTTAATTTAGTGAAGTTGTTATTGCTATGTTTGTTTGCTCTTACGTTTTTAGATGCTATTTTATTATTCGTTGCAAAAAAAGGTATAAAAGGAAAACGAAATTTACCGGAAAAATTCTCTAATGGTGATCAAAATGCTATTGGTGTTTCTATTGAAAACTTCTACACATTCCCTATTTTTATTAGAATTATAGATGAAATTCCTGTACAGTTTCAGGTGCGTGATTTCAAAATAGATAGAAAGTTAGATGCTTCTAGCTTAACAGAATTAGAGTACGAACTGCGCCCAACGGAGCGTGGAGAATATCAATTCGGGAAACTTAATATTTATGCCACTTCGGTTTTTGGATTAATTGCAAGACGCTTTTGGTTTGATGATGACCAAATGATTGCTACGTACCCAAGTTTTATTCAATTGCGTAAATATAATTTACTTGCCATAAGTAATAATTTATTACAGTATGGAGTTAAAAAAGTAAGGAAGTTAGGGCACACCATGGAATTTGAGCAGATTAAAGATTATGTTTTAGGTGATGATTTACGAACCATAAATTGGAAGGCTACTGCCAAGAAAAATCAATTAATGGTAAATCAGTTTCAGGATGAAAAATCTCAGCCTATATATTCTGTAATTGATAAAGGACGTGTTATGAAAATGCCTTTTGATGGCTTAACTTTACTAGATTATGCTATAAATGCTGCTTTGGTAATATCTAATGTGGCTTTAAAGAAACAAGATAAAGCCGGTATTTTTTCATTTTCCAAAAAAGTAGAAAATAGAGTCGTTGCGGAGCGCAGAACATCTCAAATGAATTTGATTTTAGAGGCGCTTTACAACGTGAACACCGATTATTACGAAAGTGATTTTGGACGTTTGTATGCCGATGTAAAGCGTAATATTACGCAACGAAGTCTTGTTTTGCTATATACTAATTTTGAAACCTTAGATGGTTTACACCGCCAATTACCTTATTTAAAAGGAATTGCTAAAAGTCATTTATTAGTCGTTATATTCTTTAAAAATACAGAGTTAGATAGTATAATAGATGAAAAGGCCGAAACTGTTCAGCAAGCTTATGATAAAGTAATAGCAGAAAAATTTGCTTTCGAAAAACGTCTTATCGTTAATGAACTGAAGAAATATGGTATTTATTCCATTTTAACAACTCCAGAAAATTTAACTATAGATACTATAAATAAATATCTGGAAATTAAAGCACGAGGCTTACTCTAGACTATATATTATCTTTTGGATATAAACTAAAATAGCGCTAAAACCTTCAGGTCTTAGCGCTATTTTTATAAATAAGTATATGTGTTGAAGTTCTTAGTTTCGAGCTTCTTCTGCTGTTAACTCTGCAATTTTACAAATGACTTCAGTAGCTTTTATAATGCTTTCTACAGGTACATATTCATAACGCCCATGAAAGTTATGGCCACCAGCAAAAATATTAGGACAAGGTAAGCCCATGTAGCTTAATTGCGATCCGTCTGTACCACCTCTAATGGCTTTAATTAACGGTTCAATATCTAATGCTTTCATCGCTTTTTCTGCAACATCAACAATATGCATTACAGGTTCAATTTTTTCACGCATGTTAAAATACTGGTCCTTAATTTCTGTAGTAATCACTTCGTTTCCATATTGCGAATTAAGTTCAGCAGTAAGTTTTAGCATCACTTCTTTTCTAGCTTCAAAATGGCCACTATCATGATCGCGAATAATATATTTTAAAGTGGTTTCTTCAACATCACCTTCCATATTATGTAAATGGAAAAAACCTTGATAATCTGTAGTATGCTCAGGTGTTTCCATACGTGGTAGAGAATTAATAAACTCGGTAGCAATATACATGGAGTTTATCATTTTACCTTTAGCATAACCGGGATGCACAATTTTGCCTTTAATTTTTACAACCGCTCCAGCTGCATTAAAGTTTTCGTATTCTAATTCACCAATTTGACTACCGTCCATAGTGTAGGCCCACTCGGCTCCAAATTTTTCAACATCAAATTTATGAGCACCTCTTCCAATTTCTTCATCTGGAGTAAATCCAATACGAATTTTTCCATGTTTAATTTCTGGGTGTTGCACTAAGTATTCCATGGCAGAAACAATTTCGCAAATTCCAGCTTTATCATCTGCACCTAAAAGCGTTGTGCCATCTGTGGTAATTATCGTTTGTCCTTTGTATTGTAATAAATCTTCAAAATAATCTGGAGATAGAATAATGTTTTCAGCTTCATTTAAAACAATATCTTTTCCATCGTAATTTTCGATAATTTGAGGTTTTACGTTTTTACCTGTAAAATCTGGCGATGTATCAAAATGAGAAATAAACCCAATAGTTGGTACATTGTGATCTACGTTGCTAGGCAATGTAGCCATAATGTATGCGTTTTCGTCGATGCTAACATCTTCTAAACCAATTTGTTTAAGTTCTTCGGCAAGTTTGTTAGCCAAATCCCATTGTTTTTCTGTACTTGGTGTAGTTTGAGATTCTGGATCAGACTCGGTATCCACAGTTACATAACCTACAAAACGTTTTATGATATGTTCTTTTGAAATCATTTTAGAAAAATTTTAATGTATTTGAGGGAAAAAATGTTCTTGATTTTAATATTTCAAAAATACGATTTTTAGCCATGAATTCACGAATGTTTTCATTCAAATAATTAGGAGACAAGATTCAAATATTTAAATTTTCAGGCGTTAGAATTGTTCAATTTTTTAATTAAACCTATTTTTGCACAAATAATCCTGATGTACAAACAATTACTGCGCCCGATATTTTTTTCTTTCGATCCTGAAAAAATTCACCATTTTACATTTTCATTAGTAAAATTCACTTCTAAAATCCCTGGTTTTAAATCTATATACAGGAGTTTATATGTTATAGAAAACCCTAAATTAGAGCGAAATGTATTGGGGCTAACTTTTAAAAACCCAGTGGGATTAGCTGCAGGTTTTGATAAAAATGCCGTGCTATACAATGAATTGGCAAACTTTGGATTTGGTTTTATTGAAATAGGAACTGTAACTCCAAAAGCGCAAGAGGGAAATCCTAAAAAGCGTTTGTTTCGTCTAAAAGATGATCGAGGTATTATTAACCGAATGGGTTTTAATAATGAAGGCTTACAAGCTGCTATTGTTCAACTTAAAAAGAATAAGGGAAAACTTATTATTGGTGGGAATATTGGTAAAAACACGCAAACAAAACCTGAAGATTATACTAAAGATTATTTAGAGTGTTTTAACGCCTTGCACCCTTATGTAGATTATTTTGTACTTAATGTGAGTTGCCCTAATGTGGGGTCGCATGCTAAGTTAAATGATAAAGATTATTTAGAAGAGTTAATTGGAGCGGTACAAAAAGCCAATGGCACGTTTGCAACTCAAAAATCTATAGTTTTAAAAATTGCACCAGATTTAAATAATGCGCAGTTAGATGAGATTATTGAATTGGTAAAAGACACGAATTTAGATGGTGTAATTGCAAGTAATACCTCTATGGATAGAAGTGGTTTAAAAGCTTCTCCCGAGCGTTTAGAAAGTATTGGTAATGGTGGTTTAAGCGGACAACCTGTTAAGGATAAAAGTACAGCCGTTATTAAATATTTATCTGAAAAGAGTAATAAAGCCTTTCCTATTATTGGAGTTGGTGGTGTACATTCTGCTAAAGATGCTTTAGAGAAAATTGACGCAGGCGCCGATTTAGTTCAAATTTATACCGGATTTATTTATGAAGGTCCTAGTTTGGTGAAACAAATTAATAAAGCAATTTTGAATAGAGGTTAGTTATTTAACAAACCTTCTAATTACAGTAGAGTTTCCGTTTTGCAGTTGTAGAATATAACTTCCAGCAGGTAAACGGTTCACATTAATTTCATTATTTTCAACATAACCATTTGCCAGGGCTTGACCTTGTAGGTTAACAATTTTGAAGTTTATTGCGGTTTCTATTTTGGTAGACGATAGGTAAATATTACCATTTTGTACAGGGTTAGGGAATAGCTTAACTGCAGTTAAACTATCTTTATCGTAATCCTCTTCCTCTATAACTATTTCTGGAACAACGCCAGGTTGCGTAAATCTATTTTTTTCTAAAGTAAAATAAGTATACATGCGTATTATTTGTTCCTTAGAGAAGTATGTTCTACAAGCTTTTAACGAATACGACATCATGTTGCTAGTATCAGGATTAAAAGTATCACCATTTGCATCGGTAGCGCTACCTGTGTAGTTACAAAAATTATCAACGTTATCGCTTGATAATCCTGGATCTGCAGGAGTGTCGCATATGCCATCACCATCAGTATCGCAGTTGCTACCATCAACCAGTTCTGTAGTTAATTGCGTGTTACTAACACCGTGTGTGTGCACTAGAGATAATATATGTCCAATTTCATGTGCTAAAGTAGAATCATTAATGGAGCAGCTATTTTTCACAACTATAATATCTCTATTATCCGCATTATCGCTATAACCACAAATTGAAGATTTTGATGAGTTTGTTAAATATTCAGCAAAATAAACGTTTAAAATACCAGGAATATAATGGTTCTCTAATAAGGTTTTTTCGTCACCTTTTTCAAACTGCATTAAGTCACTATCATCAATATAATCTACACCTTCATAAAGTATAAAGTTTACAAGGGCGCCATCAAACATGTTGTTTAAGTTTTGAAATGCTTTTTCCAAATCGTAAGCACGTAAGCCTCCAGAACCATTAGAATAACGAATGGCATGAACTTTTATGTAAACATCTTGAGCATTTGACACATCTCCTTTGCTATTAGCCGATCGTTGTTGAAACATCGATTGTTTAGCAGCTTGGAGTTCAGCTTTATGCGTTTTGAAATAGTTTGAAGTTTCGGGAGAAGTCACCGTTTGGCACTCTTGTACAACTTCATTTTGTCCATAGCTAAATACGCTAACGAACAATGTAAAGATGAATGTAAAAAGTAATGATGCTTTATTCACGAATGGTATTTAGGTTTGGGGTAATTTCTAATCAAATGTATTTCATAATTCGGATTAGTAAGAATAAAAACGTTATACTTATTGATATACTCGTTCAGCGTACCAAGTGGTAATTTTTTAGGTTCAAAAGTGTTAAATTTTAACATTATTTATTGGTGTAATCTTTTATAAATGAAGGGTATAGGTTTTATAGTCTCGCAGATTTGTTTATGCTTTTTAAGTTAAAAGCTTGGAAATGGGTTTAGTTTTTATATAAATAATGGGTTTTTAGAATGTTATGTGTTTTTGAGGTTTCTTTAAGAAGTCGTTTTATCATTTACATTTTTAGAGAACCTAAAACAAGACTTCTATCTATTCTTTTTTCAGAAAAATAATAGTATTTTTAACAACTATATTTTTAACTGTTTATGCAAAAACCCGTAAAAATTATTGAGTGCCCTCGTGATGCTATGCAAGGTATTAAGGCTTTTATTCCAACGGAAAAAAAAGTACAATACATTCAGTCGCTTTTGCGTGTAGGCTTCGATACTATTGATGTTGGGAGTTTTGTTTCTCCCAAAGCTATTCCGCAAATGGTAGATACATCACAGGTTTTAGAGCAGTTAGATTTAAGTAAAACTACTAGTAAATTATTAGCCATTATTGCTAATACTCGCGGTGCAATAGATGCGTGTCAGGAAAACGTTATAGATTATTTAGGATATCCATTTTCGATTTCAGAGAATTTTCAAATGCGTAATACCCATAAAACCATAGCAGAATCTGTGGTGACACTTTCTGAAATTTTAGAGCATGCAGATAAATCTAGTAAGGAAGTTGTAGTCTATATTTCTATGGGGTTCGGAAATCCGTATGGTGATCCTTGGAATGTAGATATAGTAGGTGAGTGGACAGAAAAATTAGCCAATATGGGTGTTAAAATACTTTCTTTAAGTGATACTGTTGGCACATCAGATCCGGAAAGTATTAATTACTTATTTTCAAATTTAATTCCTAAATACCCAGAGATTGAGTTTGGTGCACATTTACATACCACACCAACGAGTTGGTTTGAAAAGGTAGATGCGGCTTACAAAGCAGGATGTTACCGATTTGATGGTGCTATACAAGGTTTTGGTGGTTGCCCAATGGCGAAAGATGAATTAACAGGAAATATGCCAACCGAAAAACTTCTATCTTATTTTACTTCACAAAAAAACAATGATTTAAACGCGCTTAGTTTTGAAAGTGCTTATAATGAAGCTTCAAAAATCTTCAAAGTTTATCATTAATTTTGAATTTCTTACTTATAAAAAGTGAGATAAATCTTAATTTTTAGTTTTAAAATTGTCTTAGATACCAAGGCGCTTATTGTTATATGTAAAAATTACAAGTAATTTATTTTCATCATTCTATGCTTTGTAAACGCTTGATATATCTACCTTTTTTTGTATTTACATGAAATCATGTGTTTCTTTATTTTAATTTGTTCTAAATAAACTTTGTTGAAGTTATTCTGTGTTTTATATTTGCAACTTCAAATTAAAAATTATTTGTAATAAGTCTAAATAAAACAATAACTTATAATGAAAAAAATAGTATTCAGTCTTTTTGTAGCATCAGCATTATTTCAATCTTGTTCAAGTGATGATGATGGAGGACAAACTTCTCAAGTAGAAGCACCAACAACATACACCTTTTTAAGAGATGGAAATTCGTCGGTAAGTTATAGTGGACAAACCACAAGAATTTTAATGGCAGAAGAGTTGGTTGCTGGGTTAAAAGTTGAAACAAACACAGAAGAGACTTTAGACGCTATGTTTGCTCATATAGAAGGAGCAAGTGATTTTAGTGATGCAGATTTAAACGCATCAGATAAAAGTGTGCGTAGTAAAGTAGCAGCTTCAACAGATTTTTTCTCTGCTAACACTACAGAAGCTAACGAAATTAAAGCTGATTTTGACGGATGGATTGCATCACAAGTAAATGATGTTTTTCCTAACTGGAGCTTTACAGCAGCAGCTGGAGAGGCAGGCGCTTTACAACAAGCTGGTGGTGGTACAACCCGTTACTTAAACGAAAAAGGATTAGAATACAACCAAGCTTTTGCTAAAGGTTTAATTGGTGGATTAATGGTCGATCAAATCCTTAACAACTATTTAAGTCCAGCAGTTTTAGATGCAGGTACAAATATTGCAGATAATGATAGTGAGGTTTTAGAAGAAGGTAAAACATACACTTCTATGGAGCATAAATGGGATGAAGCATTCGGATATTTATACGGAAACGAAGCAGACGCTGCTAACCCTGTTTTAGATGTAGATCAGTTTTTAAGTGAATATTTAGATCGCGTTGAAGCAGACGAAGATTTTGCGGGTATCGCTTCTAAAATATACAATGCTTTTATATTAGGTCGTGCTGCAATTGTTGCTAACAACTATACAGTTCGTGATGCACAAGCAGAGATTATTAAAGAAAATATTTCAGTAATACCAGCAGTTAGAGCGGTGTACTATTTACAATCAGGAAAAAATAATTTAGGTATAGATAATGCATCTGCATTTCATGCATTATCAGAAGCTTACGGATTTATTTACAGTCTTCAGTTTACCAGACAACCAAATTCAAATTCACCTTATTTAACAAAAACAGAAGTAGATGCTTATTTAGAAGAGCTTATGGAAGGTAATGGTTTCTGGGATGTTACGACTAATACTTTAGATGAAATTTCAGATGAGATTTCTGCTAAATTTGGTTTCACAACAGAAGAAGCCTCTAACTAGAAACTTTAGTTTTTAGAATTAAAACAACATGTAGTATGATTAAAAAGATTTTTTTAGCAGTAATAACCTTAACATTTATTGTGGCATGTAGTTCATCATCATCATCTGATGATAGTCCATCGGTAAGTCCCGATAATTTTGATAGAGGCGCCTTATTAACCAATTTGGCAGATAATATCATTATTCCTGCATATCAAGATTTGTCTGAAAAATTAACGACGTTAACGGCAGATAAGGATGCTTTTATAGCCGATGCAAATCAAACTAATTTAGATAACTTAAGAGCATCTTGGTTAGAAGCTTATAAAGTTTGGCAACATGTTGAAATGTTCAATATTGGTAAAGCTGAAGAGTTAACCTATAGTTTTCAAATGAATATCTATCCGGTTTCTACTACAGATGTTGAAGCTAATATTTCTGCTGGAAATGCCGATTTAACACACGTTAATAATAACGATGCCGTTGGTTTTCCTGCTGTAGATTATATGCTTTACGGTGTTGCAGATAGTGATGCTGCTATTTTAACTAAGTATGAAGATGATAAGTATAAGGCTTATTTATCAGATTTAGTAAACCAAATGGAAAGCTTAACCGAAACAGTTTTAACAGATTGGACTTCTAGCTACCGTGCAACTTTTGTTAGCTCGACTTCCAATACAGTAACGAGTTCTTTAAATAAGTTTGTAAACGATTATATCTTTTACTTCGAAAAAAGTTTAAGAGCGAATAAGTTTGGAATTCCAGGAGGTGTTTTTTCAACAGATCCGTTACCAGAAAAAGTAGAAGCTTTTTATAATCAAGAAGTTTCAAAAACATTAGCTTTAGAGGCTTTAGCAGCTTTTCAAAATACATTAAACGGTACTTATTATAGTGCTAGTGCTACTGGCGAAAGTTTTAAAACCTATTTAACCGAATTGGAACGTACCGATTTAAGTACTTTATTGAATACAAGAATAGATGCCGCAAGAGCAAAAGTTAATCTTTTAGATGATAATTTTTACTCACAAGTAAATAGCGATAATGTTAAAATGACAGAAGCTTATGATGCTTTACAATTAGTAGTAGTATCATTAAAAGTAGATATGCTACAAGCTTTCAATGTGAGCGTCGACTATGTTGATGCCGATGGCGATTAAAAACATATAAATATTACTAAAAAGGTTGTCTATTAAAAAAGACAACCTTTTTTGCGTATCACTAAATTCAAATGGCATACTTTTAATGAGATTGAATATAAGTACATATCTAAATAAAACAACAAGCGCAGCCCCATTGGCTGTGTTTCGTGTTTTCTTTGGTATCATGATGTGCTTAAGTATAGTTCGGTTTTGGTATAACGATTGGATCGATTTACTGTATATACAACCTAAGTTTCATTTTACGTATTTTGGATTTGAATTTATAAAACCACTAGGCGTTTATACCTATGTATTGTTTGCAATTTGCGGTATCGCAGCCCTTTTTGTGGCTTTGGGTTTTAAATATAGGATAGCCATTATTACATTCTTTTTAAGTTTTACTTACATTGAATTAATGGATAAAACCACCTATTTAAATCATTACTACTTTATTACTTTACTTAGTTTTATAATGATTTTTCTTCCTGCCAATGCGCATTTCTCGGTAGATAATATATTCAGAAGAAAAACGTATCAAAGCATTCCAAATTGGACTATTGATAGCATAAAACTCCTTTTAGGAATTGTCTATTTTTATGCTGGCTTAGCAAAACTTAATAGCGATTGGTTATTTAAAGCCATGCCTTTAAAAATTTGGTTGCCTTCAAAATATGATTTACCGTTTATTGGCGAAAACCTCATGCAACAAAACTGGTTTCATTTCGTAATGAGCTGGAGCGGTATGCTATACGATTTGTGTATTCCGTTTTTATTATTGTACAAAAAAACACGCTGGTTTGCCTTTATTTTGGTAGTTGTTTTTCATGTGTTTACTCGGGTTTTATTTCCTATTGGTATGTTCCCGTTTATTATGATTGTTTCAACTTTAATATTTTTCGATGCTAGTTTTCATCAGAATATTATAAGGCTTTTAAAACGCCTATTAAATGCGTTATCTCTTCGGAAACCATCATTGCAAGCAAGCAAATTAAATGTTTATTCCCAGTTTCAACTTAAAAGTAAATCGCTTATTATTCCATTATTTGTTCTGTTTTTCAGTATTCAATTGGTATTTCCGTTTCGTTATTTAGTATACCCAAACGAACTATTTTGGACCGAAGAAGGGTATCGTTTTTCATGGCGCGTTATGCTTATGGAAAAAATGGGTATTGCAACGTTCAAGATTGTAGATGCCGATACAGGACGCTTTTTTTACGTGAATAATAAAGATTTTTTAACCCCTTTTCAGGAAAAACAAATGAGTTTTCAACCTGATTTTATTTTGGAATACGCACATTATTTAGGCGATCACTTTACGGAGCAAGGACACAAAAATGTTCAGGTTTTTGTGGAGAGCTATGTGGCATTAAATGGTAGATTAAGCGCTCCATATATCAATAAAACCGTAGATTTGTACGCGGAAAAAGAATCATTTAAACCAAAACACTGGATTTTACCATTTAAGGATGATATTAAAGGACTTTAAAATAATACTAGCACTTTTAATTAGTGCGTTAGGTTTTGCACAGCACAACGTTTCTGGAACGGTGACTTTTTCGAAAACAAATGCACCAGTGGCCGATGTAAAAGTTTACGATAAAACATCGGGAGTTCTTGCAACTACAGATAATTTAGGATTTTTTAAATTTGAAACGTCTAAAAAAGAATTAACCTTGGTGTTTTTTTCTTTTGAATATGCTGTGGAAGAAGTTACTATTGAAACCGAAAACGCTTCAATCTTAAATATTACTTTAAAAGATTTAACTCAGAATTTATCTGAAGTTGAAATTACAGCACGTAAGCAACGCATTTTCGAATTAAAACGTTTAAATGATGTTGAGGGCACTGCTATTTATGCCGGTAAAAAAACGGAAGTGGTATTGGTAGATCAGTCTATGGCAAATTTAGCATCTAATAATGCAAGACAAATTTATAGTCAGGTAGCAGGTTTAAATATTTACCAAAATGACGATGCCGGATTGCAGTTAAATATTGGTGGTCGTGGTTTAGACCCAAACCGTACGGCTAACTTTAATACCAGACAAAATGGTTATGATATTAGCGCGGATGTTTTAGGATATCCAGAAAGTTATTACACACCAGCTTCGGAGGGTTTGTCAGAAATTCAGGTGATTCGAGGTGCGGCTTCATTACAATACGGAACGCAGTTTGGAGGTTTAATTAATTTTAAAATGAAAGAACCAAACCCGAATAAACCTCTAGAAGTGATTAGTAGATTCACTTTGGGGAGTTATGGGTTGTATACCAATTTTACAAGTGTTAGTGGTACTAAAAACAAATGGAGTTATTATAGTTATTTCAACTATAAAAAAGGAGATGGGTTTCGTCCAAACTCTGAGTTTGAATCTAAAAATGTATTCGCACATTTAGGGTATAAATTTAACGAAAAAACAAAGTTAACAGGCGAGATAACCTACATGCGCTATTTAGCCCAACAAGCTGGCGGATTAACCGATGCTATGTTTAACGAAGATCCGTACCAAAGTAACCGTGCTCGAAACTGGTTTCAGGTAGATTGGTTGCTTTATAATCTAAAATTAGATCATAAATTTTCTGATAAAACAAATTTTACTTTTAACTTTTTTGGGTTGAATGCCTCTCGTGATGCTTTAGGTTTTAGAACCAACCGAGTAAGTCAGGTAGATTCTAACCAAGAACGCGATTTAATTAAAGGTGACTTTAAAAACTTTGGTTTTGAGTCGCGTTTGCTTACCAAATACAAAGTATTTAATAAGGATGCTACGTTTTTAATTGGATCTAAATTTTACAAAGCCGATAACTATCAAGAACAAGGCCCTGCTAGTGATGGTATTGGTCCAGATTTTGACTTTACCAACGACGAGTATCCTAATTATCCAAACCAGTCGCAATTCGATTTACCTAATTTAAACGTTTCTGTTTTTGGTGAAAATATTTTTTATGTATCCGATAAGTTTTCGGTAACACCAGGTTTTCGATTTGAATATATAAAAACCCAAAGTGATGGTTTTTATAAAAACATAAATACCGATGCTGCTGGCAATGTTATTTTTGAAGAAACGGTTGAAGATAACCAAAACTTCGAGCGTTCGTTTATTTTATTAGGTTTGGGGCTTAGTTACAAACCTAATACCAATTTTGAAGCTTACGGAAATGTATCTCAAAACTACCGTTCGGTTACGTTTTCTGATATAAATATTGACAATCCTGCGTTTTTAATTAGTCCGGATATTACCGATGAAGAAGGTTTTACAACCGATTTAGGTATTCGTGGGAATTTCAATAATATGGTGTCTTACGATTTGGGTGTTTTTGGACTGTTTTATAAAAAAAGAATTGGTTTTGTAACCATTGTAGATACCGATGGAAGTATTAAAAACGAGCGTGGTAATATTGGGGATGCAGTAATGTATGGCGTAGAATCTTTATTCGATTTTAATTTGAAGAAAATTTTCAACTTAAATAATAATGTTAAGCTTAATTATTTTATAAATACATCGGTTATTAATTCGGAATATACCAATTCTGAAAAAGCAGGTGTTAAAGGAAATAAAGTAGAGTTTGTTCCTGATTTAAATTTAAAAATGGGACTTAACGGTGGTTATAAAAACCTATTGGCTAATATTCAATATAGTTATTTAGGTAGTCAGTTTACCGATGCTACAAATTCTATAGAGGCTAGTGAAAGCGGTGTTGTAGGTGAAATACCTGAATATGATATTTTAGATGTATCGCTTTCTTACAGTTATAAAAATTTCAAACTAGAAACAGGAGTAAATAACGTTTTAGATAACGCATATTTTACACGTAGAGCTACTGGCTACCCAGGACCGGGAATTATCCCGTCATCGCCAAGAAATTGGTATACCACACTTCAAATTAAATTTTAAAAATATTTGTCATTTTGATTTAAACCTTTGGTAAAAGCTTTAGTCTAAAACTAAACCAAGCAAAAACCAATCAGTTTGAAACAATTATTTCTATTTCTTTTATTAGCATTTAGCACTACGCTCTTTGCTCAACGTTTTACTTTAGAAGGCCAAGTAAAAGATCCGGACGCCATCAGCTTAGAAGGTGCCACAGTTTATGTACAAAGCCTTAAAGACAGTATTACCATGGCTTATGGTATTACTAATAAAACAGGGCAATTCTCGATAAATATTAATGCAGAAGAAGAAACGAAACTTTTATTTAATGTTGCTTATTTAGGCTACCAACCGTATTCTAAAGATATTGATGTGCCTACGGAAAATAAATTTAATATGGGTACGGTTACCTTATCCGATCAAATAGAAGAATTAGATGTGGTTTCTATTATAGGGAAAGCTCCACCAATTGTTATTAAAAAAGACACTATTGAATATAATGCCGATAGTTTTAAAACGTTGGCTAATGATCGTGCAGAAGATTTACTTAAAAAACTGCCAGGCGTAGAGTTTGATATAGACGGAAATATTACGGTAAATGGCGTAGAGGTGGAAGCTATTAATGTGGATGGTATGGAGTTTTTTGGTGAAAAAATGGGAGATATTGCTCTTAAAAATTTACCCAGTAACGTAATTAGTAAAGTTCAAGTTACCGATTACAAAACCAATTTACAAAAGTTTACAGGTGAAGAGTCCGATTCGGGAACCAAGGAGATTAACATTAAAATTAAAAAAGGTAAGAATACAGCGTTTTTTGGTGATTTAAATGGAGGTGTAGGTACCGATGATAAATATCAGGCCAATGCCAACTTATTCCAAATGATAGATGGTAAACAAATTGGGTTTATTTCGGGAACCAATAATATAAATATGCGCCGTGGTTTTACGGCCTTGCCAGATGCCAAGTCTAGTACTGGTTATGTAGAATCGGATTTTGTTGGAGCCAATTACTCCAAAGGAAAATGGAACGAAACTCGTGTAAACGCAAATTATAAATACAGCGCAAATAATGTAGATAATAGTAGTTTGAGTTTTAGAGATAACTTTTTGCCAGACTTAAATTACACCACCGAAACGGTAAGTAATAGCACTACAGATAGTGATAACCATAGTGGCGATTTGGATTTAAAATTTATTATTCCTTCAAAAAATAAATCGTCTAACAATAAAATACAGCTATCTAACGAACTTAATTTTAATAGAGATACTAGCGATTCTTTTTCCGATTCTGCTACAGAATCTAAATCTAACGATGGCGAAGATATTAGCGATTATAATGCCAATAGCGAATCGACTTCTATTAGTAATAGCATTGATAATACCATAGGAGCTATTGTGAGAACAGGAAAAGGACGTGATTTTTTCAATCTTAAATTAAGCACCAATTTTGATAATTCAGAGAGTGATTCTAAAAATTACTCAGAAAATATATTGTATCAAAGAAATACAACGGAAATTCAAGATCAAGTTAGAAGTACAGATAATTCAACCTCAAACATTAATTTTAATGGGTATTGGTTTAAAGAGTTATTTACTAATTTCAGAATTATACCAAAGTATAGCGCTACTATTTACCATAATAAAAATGAGAAAAACGTTTTCGATTTTAATGAAATAGATAATGATTATTCCGATTTTAATGAGCAACAAAGTTTTGATAGTAAATATGTAACTACAACCTTAAAGCCTGCATTAAGGTTTAGATACGAGTATAAAGATTTTAGGTTTGAAGTAGAAGGTGCGTATACAAATACTTTTAGAAAATATACCGATGAGTTAATTACTGAAAGAAATTTTAATGCAGAATTCGATTACATAACTTATTCAAGTAGAATTCGTTATCGTGATGATAAAGGCTATAAAAATATCTCTTTAGATTATAATCAAAATGTAGATTTGCCATCATCAACACAATTACAACCTGTTGCTGATGTAAGTAACCAAACGCATATTTACACTGGAAATCCAGATTTAGAACCAGGTTTAAGTCATAATTTAAGATTCCGATATCAAAACAATATTGCCTTTAATAATATTACCATTAATGCAGAAACAAAAGCAGAGTTTGTAGAAGATAAAATTATTAATTCGACTATTACAGATGCCGATTTAATTAAGTACACCACCTATGATAATATTAACGGCGATTATTCGCTTAGTGGTAATGCTTCTATTTCTAAATCATATTTCAGTCAAAACACAAATATTAATATGAGTGCTAAGTTTGCGGCATCATACGATAACAATATTTCTATTCAGAATGGAGTGAAATTTTCTGGAAAAAATACCGTTTACAAGCCTTCTGTAGGTTTTAAGTACTCTTATAATAACAAATTCGATTTCGGAATTAATTATAGCTATTCTGTAAATGAAACTTTGTATGATACGGATGCTTTTAATGATAACGAATATTTTGTTCAGAATTTAAAATTAGATACCTCTATCTTTTTCTTTAAAAATGCTTTTTTCTCTAATAAAATAGCATACCAATATAACAGTAGAGTAGGAGATGCTTTTGATGGCGATGCTGTATTTTGGAATGCAGGTTTGGGTGTGCAACTTTGGAATAATAAAGGTACATTAACCCTTGTAGGATACGATATTTTAGGTAAGAATAATGGATACAGACGTTCGGTTACCGAAACCTATATTCAAGATATAGAAAACAAAATTTTAGAGCAATATTTTATGCTAACATTCTCTTATAAATTTGGTAGAATTGCAGGGCAAAACATGAATGTGAGACCAGATAGTCCAAGTGGAAGAGGTGGTTATGGTGGCGGAAGACGCGGTAGATAATATCTCTGCTTTTTTTAATATGCCGTGCAGTCTATGAGCTAAATGTTAAGAATTGGCTTTATTAAGGATTTCATCTTAATAAAGCTAATTTAAACCGAAAAAAATGCTTAGATTTGTACGCAATTATAACAGTAATTGCAACATGACTGCACACGAAAATAAAATAGTAGGAGAAGGGCTAACTTACGACGATGTCCTTTTAGTTCCAGCGTTCTCCGAAGTACTCCCTAGAGAAGTTAGTATTCAAACAAAATTTACACGTAACATCACCATTAACGTCCCTATTATTTCGGCTGCAATGGATACCGTTACCGAAAGTAAAATGGCAATTGCCATGGCGCAAGAAGGAGGTATTGGTGTGCTACACAAGAACATGTCTATAGAGGCGCAAGCCTTAAAGGTGCGCAGAGTAAAACGTGCAGAAAGCGGTATGATTATCGATCCGGTAACCCTACCTGTAACTGCAGTAGTTAGCGATGCTAAAAAATACATGGCAGAATATAGTATTGGCGGTATACCAATTGTTGCAGAAGATGGCACATTAAAAGGTATAGTAACCAATCGAGACTTACGTTTCGAGCATAATGGCAAACGTGCCATTAGCGAAGTCATGACAAGCGAAAAACTAGTTACTGCATCTGTAGGAACTTCTTTAAAAGATGCTGAGCTTATACTTCAAGAACATAAAATTGAAAAGTTATTAATTGTAGACGATAATTTTAAATTATCAGGATTAATAACCTTTAGAGATATTACAAAATTAAGTCAGAAACCAAATGCAAACAAAGATCAATATGGTCGTTTGCGTGTGGCTGCCGCTTTAGGTGTTACTGCAGATGCTGTAGAACGTGCCGAGGCATTAGTTAACGCCGGAGTAGATGCCGTAGTTATCGATACTGCGCACGGGCATACAAAAGGTGTGGTTTCTGTATTAAAAACTATAAAAGCAAAATTTCCAAACCTAGATGTTATTGTAGGTAATATTGCAACTGGCGCAGCTGCTAAATATTTAGTAGAAGCCGGAGCCGATGCTGTAAAAGTTGGTATTGGTCCAGGATCTATTTGTACAACACGTGTTGTAGCAGGTGTAGGTTTTCCTCAGTTTTCTGCAGTTCTAGAAGTAGCAGCAGCTATTAAAGGCAGCGGAGTACCGGTAATTGCCGATGGTGGTATACGTTACACGGGCGATATTCCTAAAGCTATTGCAGCAGGAGCAGATACCGTGATGTTAGGGTCGCTTTTAGCAGGAACAAAAGAATCTCCAGGAGAAACCATTATATACGAAGGACGTAAGTTTAAATCTTACCGTGGTATGGGATCTGTAGAGGCTATGAAAGAAGGTAGTAAAGACCGTTATTTCCAAGATGTAGAAGACGATATTAAAAAATTAGTACCAGAAGGTATTGTTGGTCGTGTGCCTTACAAAGGCGATTTATACGAGAGTATTCACCAATTTATCGGTGGTTTACGCGCAGGTATGGGCTACTGTGGAGCTAAAGATATTGAGACGTTAAAAGAAACAGGACAGTTTGTTAAAATTACAGCAAGTGGAATTAACGAAAGTCATCCGCACGATGTAACCATTACCAAAGAATCACCAAACTATTCAAGGTAATATAAACAGTACTATAAAATTAAAGTTCAACTGAAAGGTTGGACTTTTTTTATGCGTATTATTTTGGGCGTTACCCGAAAAGGGTCGGGCTTTCCGCTATATCTTTTTTAAGGTTGGTTTTGTTTAAGTAATTTAAACTTTAACATTGAGGTTTACTTCTTTTTAATCATGGTTTGGTTAGAAGTAAAAAAAAGGATGCCGCATCAATCCCTAACGCAGGCTAGTTTGTGGTATTTGTTTTTAACAGGAAATGTGTAAATTATTAACCCTCTTAAAACTCCACCGATTGTAATTCAGTTAAATAAGTTTTAGTATATCTTTCTCCAAAATTATCTATAGTAATCGCAAAGGCAAGATGTAAAATAAGCGCTGTAAATATCCCAAAGAGTATAGATTCTGGACTAATAAAAGACATGGCCAAAATAAGCATCACAATTAAACCGCCATAAATTAATTTTAGCCAAAAGAAAGATTTTAGAGCCTTTTCGGAAGTTTCAATTTCAGATTGAGCAAAAGCTATCTGGTCGGTTTCATAAAAGGAAACCTTGTCGTCAAATTTTTGTTGGTATTTAAAATAAGCAAGAACCATAGCAGCTATTTCTATGAGTCCTATAAAAATCAAGGTTACGGCAAAACTTTTATGATTAGAAAATAATATAAAAGTAATCCTACAACGGCCGAAATAATACCAATAATTCCCGCAGCAAGGTATAGTGATTTTTCGCTAGCTAAAAAATGAGATAAAAGCTCCATAAGCGCTGTCTTGTTTTTTGAATGCGTTGGTTGTAAATACGCTTTAGTTTTTTCTGGTAGTTCGGTGGTTTTATATTCTATATCAGAACGCCATTCTATTTTAGAGATGGTAAAACCATCAAAACATTCTGTAGCTGTTAATCCAAAGGCTTTTAACGTTATTATAAAACGTTCAATACCTCCAAAAGGATAATTACCAGTAGAAAAATTAATAAGAGCACTATTTGCATTAAGCTTTTCCAAATTGTCGATATCGACGTCAAATCCATATTCTAAATAATTGAATATAGAATCTACGTTTTGTAAACCTAATGCTTCTAATTTAGCGTTATCAGCGTTAATATATTTTTCTAAATACGTGATGGCATAATCAGGAATAAAAGCTTTACGCCTGTGAATTTCTGGTGCTATATCTAAGTAGTCGCTTAATTCCTTTACAGCTATATCGACTTCCTCTTGCGTCTGTTTGCTATCCCAATCAATTTTGGGAGAATCATCTGGAAACTCATAATTAGGTTTCCGCACATTAACCATATGTTTATGTAGATTTTTAAAGTCTTTAAACTTTAAAGTATCCAATATATTGAAGGAAATGTATAACATTAATTAAAAGTTGATTAGCCTAAATCTTAGACTTGTAATAAGTGTTTTGTTGTAGTCGTAATTCTATAAATTAATTATAAAATATTAAAACGAAGTTATTGAATTTATTCAGTAATAAAAAATGATTATTTACGACTATGATAGCTTGTTAAATATATGGTAAATATTTATATAGAGATAATAGAGTCCGGAAAAAGACCTATTTTTAAAGCTTTGTGTATTAGACTTATGGAGATTTTAAACACGCTTAGAAATTTTGCTTATTGGAGCATAGATGCCTTAAAAGGTGGAGAGGTAAAAAAGGATTTTCAGGATATCGAAAAGATATTTGGTTATACATCCTTTACGTCATTAAAAGAGCATCAAAAACCGGTTTTAGACAATTTGCTCAATGCTGTTGTAAATAATTCTACGTTCTATTCAGGCTGTAAAAATTACAAAAGTCTTTCAGATTTTCCTATTGTAAATAAATCCATCATTAAAGATCATTTTGATGATATCACTTTTGAAGATCAGGAAAGCAATTATCTTCCTGTAAAAACAAGTGGATCAACAGGATCTCCTTTTTCAATCTTTCAGACTAAAAGAAAAAAAAATAGAAATACAGCCGATACACTATATTTTGCAAAATTGGCAGGCTACACCCTTGGAGAAAAATTATTATATCTAAGGTTATGGGCGGCTTATTATAAAAAGCCAAAAATGATTGCTTGGTTGCAAAACACGGAGCAACTTGATGTTAGCGATTTAAACAATACTTATGTTAAGGCTATGGTAGATCGCTTAGAAAAAGATAAATCGCCTAAAGGTTGGATTGGTTACCCTTCGGGATTTGAATCTATTTGTAAATCACTAGATGCTTTGAATGCAAAGCCTCTAGATTGTAATATAAAATCTATAATAGCGATCGCTGAAGGCTTGAGTCCAGAGGTGAAATCTAAAATGGAATACTATTTTAAGGCTCCAACAGTATCTCGCTATTCTAATGTTGAAAACGGAATAATAGCGCAGCAAATGCCAAATGATAATGCTTTTAGAATAAATTGGGCGAGTTATGTGGTTGAAATTTTAGATTTGGAAAGCGATGTGCCCGTTCCAAATGGTACTATTGGACGTATCATTATAACCGATCTGTATAACTTGGCAACGCCTATGATTCGTTATGATACTGGAGATATTGGTGCTTTTGTAAACGATGAAAACTCTACAGATAACATACCTAAACTAGAAAGTATTCAAGGAAGAAAAATGGATGCCTTGTATAAAACCAATGGGGATATGCTAAATCCATTTACTATGCATGCGTATGTGTACGATTTTCCTGAAATTAAGCAATTACAATTCATACAGCATAAGGAGAAAAAATATGAAATAAAAGTAAATACAAATGTAATGTTTGAAGGCGAATCCCTACTAATAGAAAATTTTAAAAATGATATAGGTACAGATGCTCATGTAGACATTCAATATGTAGATGAAATTCCTAGTCTAAAGTCGGGAAAAAGAAAGATATCAGTTAACTTATACAAACAATAATAAATGCCCCAAACCAATATATTATTCACTTGTGCTGGTAGACGAAATTACCTTATAAATTACTTTAAACAAGCCTTAAACGGAACCGGCTCTGTTATAGCTGTAGATATGGATGTTAACGCGTCTGCTTTAATTGATGCTGATATTTTTCTAACCGTACCAAGTATATTTGACGAGAATTATATCTCGTTTTTAAAAGATGTTTGTAAAACTCACAAAGTAGCTGCCGTAATTTCTTTAAATGATTTAGAGTTACCAATTTTATCAAAACATAAAAAAGAATTTGAAGATTTTGGTACTAAAATTATAGTGTCTAATGAGGAGGTTATTGATACGGCTTTCGATAAATGGAAAACCTATCAGTTTTTAAAGGCTAATAATTTATTAACACCACAAACTTATATAGATTTAAATAAAGCTTTGGTTGATTTAGAAGATAATAAATTAAACTTTCCATTGGTTTTAAAACCAAGATGGGGTAGTGCTTCTATTGGTGTGGATATTGTTGAAAGTAAAGAGGAGCTTATGCTATCTTATCAATTATTAAAAATTAAGCTTTCTAGATCTAATGCTGGTAAAACGAGTGTGATTGATATGAATAACGCCATTTTAATTCAAGAAAAATTAGGAGGAAAAGAATTCGGAATGGATATTCTGAATGATTTTCATGGTAATTATTACGGATCATTTGCAAGAGAAAAACTCTCTATGCGTTGTGGTGAAACCGATAAAGCTAAATCTGTAATAAACATTGATATTAGTAATGTTGGTAAGGCTATTTCAGAAAAACTAAAACATTTAGGCATTTTAGATTGCGATGTTTTTGTAGATGAAGATAAAATATATGTATTAGAGTTCAATCCACGTTTTGGAGGAGGTTATCCTTTTTCGCATGAAGCAGGTATTAATACAGCTGCAATATATATAGAGTGGATTAGAGGCGGTAATTCTATAAGTGCTTTCAATAATTATAAAGAAAACATGGTGTTTGCTAAGCACGATACATTAATAAATATTCCTGTTTTAGGAGAGCTATAATTTTATAACAAGTATTTCAGTTTTCTATTAACAGTATAAAATAAAAAACCTCAGGTAATTTAAGTTATCTGAGATTTTTTTGTTTATTAACTTATGTCCTCATAATTTTTAGAAGACATAAAAAAAACTGCCACTAAGTATTATTTAGCAGCAGTTTAGCGGTTAAGGTAGATTATACAAGGTTATTCTTTTAAGAATTTTCTAGAATTTGCATTATTGATTTTTAATAAATACAAACCTTTTTTAAGGTTTTCAATATTAATAGTTGCATTATTTGAAATAAGCCCTTTAGCAATTTGTTTTCCTAAAATATTATAAATTCTATATTGCTCGGTGTTTTTTAAACCTGAAATTTGAATAAAATGACTAGAAGGATTTGGAGATATATTGATATCTCGTTTAGCTGTAACATTATTTTCTGTAGAAAGCGCTACCTCATTTAAATTTGGAGGTTTAGCAGCTGTATAATCTTCTTTATCGACATCTTTACTTTTAAGTAAAGCACTAGTTGCATGTTCTGTTTCCTGCTCAACGGTTTTTGTTTGTGCGTTTGAGTTGAGGAAACTGAAAAATAAAATAAGAGTTATAGTGTAGATTTTCCCCATAGAAACTGTTTTGTAGTATAAGATAAACAAATTTATTGATTTTTTATGAGATAACCTTTTGTTTTAACTAGAAAATATACGATAAACGGTTAAATGTGTTTTTAATCGTGTTAAAATTTAGTTGTAAATAGATTTGTGTAGGAAATTTGTTGTTTTTAGACTTTATTTGTACTGTAATACTTATAAATAAGCAATAGCGGATTCGAGTTTATGATTTTGATAAATATTTTCAAATTGTTAACTCAAATCCGCTATTGCTTACATGTTTATTAAAGGTTTTACTGTTTGGTCTCCAATAAGTTATTGATTATTTTATTCCATTTTTCAATAGATTGTAATTCTTCTCCTAATTGGTAACTTACATCAGCATTAAAAAACTCTAAATTCACCTCTTTTTTAGTTTTATCGTGAGGTATAAGCTTTAAATACAGTCTATCAATGTGTTTCGATTTAGTAATATTAACAATCTCACAACTTTTAATTGTAGAAAGGTCTACAAACTGTTGTTCAACTTCAGTTTCTTCTTTCAAGATAAACGAAACAGATTTTTTGCTCTCATCTATACCAATGGCATAGAAGCTGTTAATTTCGTTTTGTGTAATGGTGTTGTTATGTTGGGATGCTAAATCTTTTAACACGATTAATTGACGTTTAACAATCGCTTTTTTGCTTCTGTTAGTTAATACAAATGGCATTGCACAAATTGCAACACATATAATTCCGATAAGGGTTGTTCCTAATTCCATTTTGATAATATTTTAAATTTTGATAATATAATTTCTGTATGAAGCGGTAATTCGCAACATATCAATACTTTAATTTTAATCACCTAAGCGGTGGATTTTTATTAAAGTGTATTACCAAAAATTGTGGAAAGGAAAAATAAGATCAGACTTTCTGTGCCTAATCAGAATGGTTTTTAAATGATTTTGATACTGTTTGAACTTAGCATTAAACAATATATCATTCGAGCAAATAATAGCCCAAAAGCCATTGTAAGGTAGTTTTAACTCCGGAAAAGAGAGCTCGGCTACATCCGAAAATAAGTTTTCGAATTGCTGTGTATGTGGCTGCAATAACTTAGAATTAGCTTCTAAGTTTTCTTTAGGCATGCTACCGTTGCTTTGCTCTATGTATTGAAAACTAGAACTTGGTAATGTTTGCGCAGGAGTGTATATGCCGAAACAGTATATTGAAACCAGCAGAAAAACACCTAATATGTTATTCCAATTTTTCATTTATGCTATTGGAGTTTGGTCTAGAATGGTGTGCACTTCATTTAAACTAGCCTCATTATCTAGTAAAAGCACCAAGGTATCGTTGGCCTCAATGACTGTTGAGCCTCCTGGGCGCACAAATTTTTTGTTGCGCTTAATCATAACAATAAATGCAGATCGCGGAAAATGTAAGTCTATAATTCGTTTTTCTACAGCAAAACTTCCTGGAGCTATGGTTATTTCTTCCATTTCCGATTTCGGTAAATTTAGAATATACCTGTCATTTTCTGCTATAGGTTTAACTTCTTCTGGTAATGCTACATTTAGCCACTTGGCAATAATAGATAGTGTTGTACCTTGAATTAATATTGATGTTACAGAGATAAAGAATACAATATTGAAAATAATATTGGCCTTATCAATACCTGCTAAAAGTGGGTAAGTGGCAAACACAATAGGAACCGCACCTCGTAAGCCAACCCACGAAATGTAAAAACGCCTTCTAAGTTTCATTTTAAAAAACATTAAACTTAGAAAGACACTTATTGGTCGTGCAACGAGAATTAAGAATACTGAAATTAGTAAACCAATGCCCATATAAGGTATAATTTGCGAAGGAAAAACAAGTAAACCTAAGGTTAGGAATAATACAATTTGCATAAGCCATGCAATACCATCAAACATTTTTAAAATAGTCGATTTATGTATTAAATCTTGGTTTCCTAAATATACCGAACAAATGTAAATGGCAAGAAATCCGTTACCACCAAAAAGGTCTGTTGCCGAAAATGTTATAAACATTAGAGCAATAACTAAAACAGGGTAAAGCCCTTCGAAACCTAATTTAATTTTATTGATAATTATTTTGCTCAACTTTCCGAAGGCAAAACCAGCCACACCACCAAAAATCATTTGCTGAAGAAACATTATAATAATCTTCCAAATGCTTTCGTCTTGACTAGTAACTAAGGTTAGAAAGGTAAGTGTAAGCACATAGGCCATCGGGTCGTTACTTCCACTTTCTAACTCTAATGTTGGTCTTAAATTATTTTTTAACGCTAAGTTTTTTGAACGTAAAATTGAAAATACGGCCGCTGCATCTGTAGAAGAAACAATAGAACCAAGTAACATACTTTCAAAAATGGTAAAATCGGTTACAAACCAAACAAAGGTCCCTAATGAAACTGCTGTAAGTAACACTCCAATGGTTGATAAAACAAGACCTTCTTTTAAAATAGGTTTAACCGCTTTCCAGTTGGTATCTAGTCCACCAGAAAACAAGATGAAGTTAAGGGAAACGATACCAATAAACTGCGCCATTTTAGAGTCACTAAAACGTATGCCACCAATACCATCGGATCCTGCGAGCATACCGATAGTTAAAAAGAGTATTAAAGTTGGTACTCCAAACTTGTAAGAGGTTTTACCTACTACAATACTTATAAAAAGTAATAGAGACCCAACTAATAATATGTTTTCTATGGTTAAATTCATCTTTTTGTGTCTAATTTCAGACGCTGTAAAATTAGTTTTTTTATAAAAGAAAACAATAAAAAAGGTTAATTGTTTTAATAAAAAAACATGAAGGTATATACGTTGTTTATGAGCCGTTTACATTGATTTTTAATATGAAGTTTTTATTCGGAATTTTATTGAATTTTTATGCCAATTGATGTATGCTTTGGTTCAATTAAACTTGAATAAAAACTAAGACTTGTGTTTAGACGGAAGGCACACGGTCTAAATTATCAATTTTGTTATGTAAACTTTCTATTAGAATGAAAATATTAGATAAACTCTTGGTGTCTTTTTTACGTACCGAACCTTTATAAATTAAGCTATTTGCATCAAGAAGAATGCAACTCCTTTTACTGGCTAGTATATGACGTGTTTCAGGACTTTTTAAAAGTAATTCTGAATATTTACTTTTTTCTCCATAAAAGTTAAAAGCACTACTTCTTGTTAAAAAACTTAAAAGGGATGCTTGCTTTAATTGGCAAGGTAAGAAATGAGATTTTAAATCTGTTTTACGTGATGCTATATTGATTGATAACCATGTTTTCCCCCAAGAGCATTTAACTTTAATTATCCAATTACTATGTTGCTCAATGAAGTTAACTTCTCCTTTAAGAAGTATGTTCGTTGATTCCGTAATCGAACTTGTAAAAGGATGATTTTCTTGCACCAAATTGTTTGTAATAGCGCAATTATTAGTTTTGCTTACTGCTTACTGCTTACTGCTTACTGCTTACTATATTAATTCCAATGTTCATCGAAGTCCAAATCTTCATAATCATCAAGATCTAATTCATCGTCAAATTCATTAAAATCATCATCATTTTCAGCTTTAAACACTTTGTCTGGGGCATCGTCAGGTACTTGCCCTTGTACAAACATTAAGTTCGGGTAATCTGATCCTTCAGCTTCTTCAACAATTTCAGCTAATTCAACATAAAACGTCCACATGCTTAAAAAATCATAAACGTAAATCAGTTTCGTTTGCATTTCGAAAGTAACATCGTTAATGGCAGTTTCGTTCATTAAACGCGCAGAACCATCATCACTCAAATCAAATAAAGATATTTCTTCACCTTGATTCCATTGGTCATCACTACGGTAAAAAGATGCCATTTCACTACCATCAAACCCAAAAGATTGCGTGATAATGTTGTGTAAATCTTCGAGTGTATCATTTTCACGAATTTCTAAATCGCGGAATACATCTTCGTCTGTATCGTTATCAAGTATTACTCTAAATCTATAAATCATTGTAAAAAAATATGGTGCAAAGGTAAGTCTTTTTATAATTATTTACTGAAACGATGTAAAGTAAATGTTGTGATACTTAAAAGGAAAAATGCGCCAACTTGGTGAGCCACACCTAACCAAACAGGTACGTGAAAAATAAGGGTTAATACGCCTAATAAAAACTGAACACCTACCATAATTAAAAGACCTGTTACGGCGTAATTTTGCATTTTGGTGGTTTCCATTTTTCTAGCTTTATACCAAATAGATACGAGCAGAAAAGCGACAAGATATGCTAGCATGCGGTGTACAAACTGAACCCCACTTTTACCCTCTATAAAGTTTTTGTAAAGCGGATTTTGTTCAATATATACGGTTTCATGCATAAATTTACCCTCGTTCATTAAAGGCCAATGGTTGTGTATAAAACCAGCATCTAAACCGGCAACAAAAGCACCATAGATAATTTGGAGAAGTAAAACAACTAAACCTAGCCTTATAAAATTTCTGAAAGATGTATTTACTGTTTTTCTGCATGGAAATTTTAAATCGAGCGCTACCCAAAATGTATAAGCGAAAGTTAAAAATGCGGTTGTTAAATGTGCAGATAGCCTAAAATGACTTACATCTGGGTTGTCTACCAAACCGCTTTTTACCATATACCAACCAAGAAAACCTTGAAAGCCACCCATGATTAAAAGGATAACAGCTTTTTTTATGGTAGATTTTGTGAGTTGCTTTGTGATTAGAAAGTACAGGAAAGGTAAGAAAAACACTAAACCAATAAAACGACCAATTACGCGGTGCAGCCATTCCCAAAAATAAATATCTTTAAAATCTTCTAGATTAAAATGATTGTTTAGCTTTTGATATTCTGGATATTGTTTATATAAATCGAAAGCTTCGGTCCATTCAGCATCGTTCATAGGCGGAATGGTTCCTGAAATTAATTTATAACTAGAAATTGATAAACCAGAATGCGTAAGCCTAGTAATACCACCAACAACAACCATGATAAATATTAAAAAGCACCCGGTTAGGAGCCAATAAATCACTTTTTTATTATCTTTTTTCATGCTATTATATTTTTTATTCAGCAATTTGTAATCCTAATGCTTTTCCTTTTTCTAACATGAGTTGGTAGGCAGCATTAAATTCGTTCGGAATGTCTCCTTCTAAAATGGCTTCTTTGATAAAATCTTTAATAATACCAATTTCTCGAGATGGTTTCATGTTGAAAGCTTTCATAATTTCTTCACCAGAAACAGGAGGTTGAAAGTTTCTAACCTGATCTCGCTCTTCAACTTCAATAATTTTCTCTCTTACAATTTTGAAATTGTTATGGTATTTGTTAAATTTCTTAGGGTTTTTGGTAGTAATATCGGCTTCGCAAAGCGTCATTAAATCTTCTACATACTCGCCAGCATCAAACACTAAACGTCTAACAGCAGAGTCTGTTACGTCTTGAGCCAAAACAATAGGACGCGAACTCATAAACACCATTTTCTGAACAAATTTCATTTTTTCATTCAATGGCATTTTTAGTCTTTTAAACAAATGATACACCATTTTGGAGCCTTCAAATTCATGTGCATGAAAGGTCCAACCTACTTTTTTACTAAAACGTTTTGTTGGGGCCTTACCAATATCATGTAATAGAGCAGCCCAGCGCAACCAAAGATTGTCGGTATTTTTGGCAATATTATCTACAACTTCTAAAGTGTGATAAAAGTTATCTTTATGGCGTTGACCTTCAACTTCATCTATACCTTTTAAAGCCGTAATTTCAGGTAAAATATATTGAAGTAATTTTGTTTTTTCTAACAGTAAAAAACCAATAGAAGGTGTTTTGCTTTCTAGAATTTTATTCAATTCTGTAACAATACGTTCTTTGGTTATAATTTTAATTCTATCACAATTATCAGAAATAGCTTTAAGCGATTTTTCTTCAATAGTAAATTCTAATTGTGTTGCGAACCTAATGGCACGCATCATGCGCAAAGGATCATCACTATAAGTGATGTCTGGGTTTAATGGCGTACGGATTATTTTTTTATTTAAATCATCAATGCCACCAAAAGGATCTAATAAATCCCCAAAATTGGTTTCGCTTAAATTTAAAGCTAGGGCATTTATGGTAAAATCACGACGGTTTTGGTCGTCTTGCAATGTGCCATTTTCTACAGATGGATTTCGGCTATCTTCGGTATATGATTCTTTACGAGCTCCAACAAATTCAATTTCAATATCCTGGTAACGGAGCATGGCCGTTCCATAGGTTTTAAAAACTTGCACTTTTGGTTTGTTTGGCAAGTTTTTCGCCACTTGTTTTGCTAATTGTATACCGTCGCCAATGGCTACCACATCGATATCTTTGGCGTTACCACGTTCTAAAATATAATCGCGAACAAAGCCACCAATCACGTAACTATCCAAATTTAATTCTTTGGCAGATTGTGAGATGATTTTGAAAATTGGGTTTGTTAATGCTTCTTTATAATTCATACTGTGTGTGGCCATTAATAACAAATTATTAAAAAATAATTATGCTGTTTTTGTAAATATTCTACTTAGAAATTTACTGAAATGGCTATTTGGTTTTACTAAATGTTTAATAGTTTAAACATGGTGTTATCCATTTATTGAAGGCTTATTTTATCTTAAAAAATTATTTCTTTTTTTAGATGAGATAGACCTTATTTGAAAACTTGTGATGAATTTATTGGTATTAATTATTTACGAATAATTTTAACAACACCACTGTTACTCAATTTTATAATAGACGACGGATTCGCACATGTTTTTTCGCGTTGCAAATTTACAACATAGTCCACACCTTTTAAAACCTCTGGCGCTATTTCTTTAAAGGATTTAGGTGTAGGAAAGCCACTAATATTTGCAGAAGTAGATACTAGAGCTCCATTTAATCTTCTGCTAAGTTGGTAGCAAAATTCGTCGTCTGGAATTCTAATAGCAATGGAGCCATCTTCAGCAATTAAATTCAGAGCTAAATTTTGGGCATCGTCGTAAATAATGGTGGTAGGTTTATCGGCAACATCAATAATGGTTAACGCTGCTTCGGGAATGCTTTTTACATACTTTTTAAGCATTCTATCATCGGTCACTAAACAAATTAATGCCTTGCTATCTTCACGCTGCTTTAATTGGTATACCTTTTTTACAGCCTCGGGGTTTGTGGCATCGCAGCCAATTCCCCAAACGGTATCGGTAGGGTAGAGTATAAGTCCGCCTTCTTTTAAAATTTGTATAGCTTTATTTATTTCTTCATTCATGTTTTGAACCTTATATTTGCAGTGTTGCAAATTTACAATAGAAAATATATTCTATCTTTTTTAAATGAAGGAAATTAAAGTTTTTAATAACGATTTAACTGAAGCTTATAAAAATAAGTTGACAGAAATGATTCATAACTTCGATAATTATGATGGAGGTGTTGGTAATAGAAACATCATTAAAATTATAAATATTGATGGTGTAAATTTAAATATTAAAGCGTTTAAAATTCCAAATTTAATAAATAGAGTTGCTTATAATTTTTTTAGAAAAAGTAAAGCACAGCGGTCTTTCGAGTACGCCAATAAGTTAACCAAAATGGGTGTTGGAACTCCAAAGCCTATTGCTTTTTTCGAATATAAAAACACATTTGGTTTTGGTGAAAGTTATTATATTAGCGAGCAAGAGGATTATGATATAACTTACAGAGAACTTACCAAAGATTTTGATTACCCAGATTACGATAATGTTTTAAGAGCTTTTACTAGATTTACTTACAAGTTGCATGAAAAGGAGATTCATTTTTTAGATCATTCTCCAGGAAATACATTGATAAAAAGAAATGGTGATACCTATAACTTTTACTTAGTGGATTTGAATAGAATGAACTTTAAAACTTTGGATTTTGATACTCGAATAAAAAACTTCTCTCGATTAACGATACATAAAAGCATGGTTGAAGTTATGAGTGACGAATATGCCAAATGTTCTGGTGAAAACTATGATGATATCTTTAATTTAATGTGGAAAGAAACGGAAGATTTTCAATATAAATATTATCGTAAAAAACGATTAAAAAAGAAATGGCTGTTTTGGAAGAATTAGGAGGATAACTTCTCTAATTCTTTATATCTATAATAAACACCATAGGCACTTAGGTAGCATATTTGCAAACCTTCGACGCCGTCTAAAAATCCTAACCTGAATATATAATTTACAAGGAACTTATATAGTGGACGGATGTAAAAATGGAATGCGTTAGGCTTTTTTCCTTTTTTAAAAAGTTCTAAGGCTTTCAAGCTCGCATAATGTTCCATTTTAGATTTATAATGTGCTGCGCTATCAAAGCAATAATGTAACATATCATTTTTTAAAATTTTACTTTTGCCATTTATTATGGGCATTTCGTGAACAATTTTTGTTTCATCGTATTTAAAAAAACCTTTTCTGAATAGGCGATATGTTGTATCTGTTTGAAAACCACAAAAACGTATTCTCTTTTGTTTAAAAAAGTATTTGCGCTTAAACATGTAAGCGATAATATCATTTGAGGTATTAATTTCGGAATTTAGTTCCTGTTTTAGTTTTTCTGTTATGCGCTCGTCTGCATCAATAAAAAGAATCCAATCTTTAGTAGCTTGGCTTATTGCGAAATTTCTTTGGTCTGCAAAATTTTTAAATTCACGCTGAATGACTTTAACATGCTTTAATTTCTGAAGTTTTTCGAAAGTACCATCGGTACTAAAAGAGTCTATAACAATAATTTCATCGGCAAAATCAATGTTGTTGATAGCGTCTTCGATGTGTTTCGATTCATTAAAGACAATCATCAAAGCTGATATGTTGTTTGATTTTTTCAAATTAAAGTATGTTATTTTAGTAGATATTCTTCAATTTTAGCTAGAGTAATTTTACTGTTAAAAGTGGTTGAAGCAAAATTAAAACCTGCCTCTCCCATGCTTTTCGTTTTTTCTTTGTTGTTACTTAAAAAATCAACTTTATCAGCAAATAATTTTACATCATTTAAAGGTGTTAAAAAACCAGTTTCGTTATCTTTTACAACTTCGGGATTACTACTGATATCAAAGGCGATAATTGGTTTTCTGCATAAAGAAGCTTCGGCTAAAACATACCCGAAACCTTCCCAAAAAGAGGATAACACAAATAGGTCTCCAGAATACATTAAGTCCTTCGGGTTTTCTATAAAACCAGGAAATAAAACAACATCATTGATGTTAAGTTCGTCTGATAGTTTTTGTAATTCATTTTTTAAAGATCCTTCTCCTCCAATAATAAGTTTAAAATTAAGGTTTCTAGATTTTAACTCTTTGGCTAGATGTAATAAGAATTTTTGATTTTTCTGATTTTCTAATCGACCCAAATTAGTTAAAACAAATTCACCTTCAGCTTTTTTGTATATAGGGGTATATGCTTTCTGTATAAACGCCTCTATATCCAAACCATTATAAATAACTTCAATCTTTTCTCTTGGAAATAAATTGGAATTGTTTACCAATACAGTCTCTTTTGTGGCTTGTGAATTAGCTAAAATATCAGTTACTAAATTTTTAAAATAATATCTATTTAGAAATTTGTTTTTTATAGGTATTGCGCTACCTCGCCTATAAATTACGCGGTCTAAACCAGCTTTTTTTGCGGCAAGAGCGGCAATTTTTAAATCTCTAGATAAATTGATAATTATAACATCAATATTATTTTCCTTAAGAATATTTTTCACTTCGTTTATAGCAAAAGGATTAAGGAAACTTTGATTTGTTATTGATAAGCCTGCATGCTTTATACTAGATTCTTGTAATTTGTGATAAAGTTGACTGTTTTTGTTGGTAATAAAAAAAACATTATGCCCTTTATCGTGCATGTATTTACAAGTTTCTAAATGCCATTTTTCACCACCTCCCCAAGCCTTGGTTGTATTAAAGAAGCAAATTGTTTTCATGTAGTTTTGAAAGGTGTAATTGGTTTTTAGAATAGGTCTTAAAAGGAGTTTGGCCCCTTATATCACAAATGTACTTTTTTTTTACGTTAAATAGCTTAGCAATTATATATTTGTAATTATAAGTATTTTGAAAAAAGGTTTTATGAAAATTATTATTGAAGGCTCAACATTAAGCACAAAAGGTTTTACAGGGATTCCTCATTATATAATTAGTATTCAAAAAGCTTTAAAAAACAAGCATAATATTGAAGTTGAATTAGCTTTCAACCTAAAAAAAATAAACAAGTTTAAGCCTGAAGTTTTAAAGAAAACTCATTTCTGGTATGTTGGTTCTATATTGTTTTCTAGAACATTTAAACCAGCAATTTCTCATAGTTTGCATACGCCATTTTTAAAGCTTAACGGAACAAAAAAAATAGCTACAATTCATGATTTAGCTGTGCATCTTCCTGAATTTGCAGAGTTTAATTTTGCTTCAAAATATTTTCAAGAAAAACGTTATAAATTATTTCAGGACTTTGCTAAAAATGCAGATGCAATAATCGCTGTTAGCCAGGCTACTAAAGACGATTATTTAAAAATGTTCGATTACCCAGAAGAAAAAATTCATGTAGTGCATCTAGCTCCTATTTTTAAACCTTTAGTAACTAAATTGGATAATGAAAATGATATATTAAATTCATTCTCCATAGGTAAAGAAAATTACTTTTTAAGTGTAGGCGGAGTTTCAAAAAGAAAAAATAGTTTCAATCTTATAAAAGGGTTTGCGTTATCAGGAGAGCGTAAAACGACTAAGTTGGTTTTTGCAGGGAAAATTGTTGAAAGTGAGATGGAAATAATAAAGGTGTTTTTGAAGGAGCATGATCTTGAAAACGATGTTGTTTTTACAAGTTATATTTCAGATGAGACTTTAAGTGTGCTGTATAAAAATGCAAAAGCATTTTTGTTCCCAACGTATTATGAGGGGTTTGGAATTCCTATAATTGAAGCTATGGCTTATGGTTTACCTGTTTTAACAGGTAATATTGGTGCAGCACCAGAGGTAGCAAATGGGTATGCGCTTTTAGTAGACCCTCATAACCCAGAAGAAATAGCTAGAGGCATAGTTGATTTAGGAAATATTGAGAAAGATAAAGTGAAATTAGCAAAAGAGTACGCTAAAGGGTTTACTTGGGATAAAGTTGCAGAAGAGACAATTAAGGTTTATAATTCTGTATTGTAAGTAAGCAAAATGTAATTAAATAAGAGCGTTGTAGATTGCTACATGTTGCTCAGCAATATGTTTATCTTCAAATTTCTGGGCATATTCTAAGCCCTTCGAAACCATAAGCAGTTGCTTTTGTTCCGAATTAAGTAAGTTTTCTATTTCAGATCTTAATTCACTAACATTTTCAGGATCAATATAAATACTATCTGGTCCTCCAGCCTCAGGAAAACAACTCCCTTTACTTGTAATTACGGGTGTTTTAGAGTATAAAGCCTCTATTATGGGGATACCAAAACCTTCGAAAATACTTGGGTAAACAAAAATATTTGCTAATTGGTATATGTGTGCAAGTTCTTCTGTACTAACATTTTTAAGAAAGTGAACTCTATGATTTAAGTTCTTGCTATTTATGTATTCTTTAACTGTGTTAGTGTATTTCCTTTTATCATTACCTACTACCACTAAGTCGATGTCTAACGTTTCAATAGCTTTTATTAAATTAAGTAAATTTTTCCTTTTTTGAATAGTACCTACGTTTAAAACAAACGCCTTCGGAATATTAAACTTAGTTCTTGTTTGTTCTAATGCTTCAGAAGGATAAACTTGCTTAAAAGCTTTGTTGCATCCTTGATAGATAACAGAAACTTTTTCAGGATCAATATTTAAAAAATGCACAATGTCCTTTTTTGTTTCTTCGGAAATAGCAATAACTACATCTGCTTTATCAGCAGCATATTTAAATTTTTTGAAGTAGATTCTTCTGTCTATTGGGGAGTATAGTTTAGGAAATCTCATAAATATTAAATCATGTATAGTTACAATTGTTTTAATATTCATTTTATGAATGCCTTGAGGGATTTCGCCACTTAAACCGTGGTATATCTCAATTTTATCATTTTTAATTTGATTTAATATTCCTTTTTGTCTCCAAATAGATGAGAATATTTTCCAGAAAATAGAACTTGGTAAAACTTCTGTTGTGTTTTCATTTAAGCTAAAATTGATTTTAGCTTTTTTAGGATTGTATAATACGTATTGGTTTTTAGGGAAATAAGAAGAAATAATACTAATTAAATCTCTACTAAAATTACCTAAACCAGACCTATTGTGAAAAGCTCTTTTAGAATCATATCCTATTTTCATATTCAATAATATTTAAATGTTATTTTTTGACACAAGGTTAGGTCTGGTATAGATATATTTTATTTAAACGGCTACACTATGCTCTCTTAAAGCATCGTTAAGCGATGTTTTTTTGTTTGTACTTTCTTTACGTTTACCAATAATAATTGCACATGGTACATTGTAAGTTCCAGCAGGGAATTCTTTAGCATAACTACCAGGTATTACTACCGAGCGTGCAGGAACAACACCTTTATATTCAACAGGTTCATCACCCGTAACATCAATAATTTTTGTACTCATAGTTAGTGTTACACCAGCACCTAAAACAGCTTCTGTTTCAACACGTACACCTTCAACAACAATACAACGGCTACCAATAAAAGCATTATCTTCTATAATTACCGGAGCAGCTTGTAATGGCTCTAAAACACCACCAATACCAACACCACCAGAAAGGTGAACGTTTTTACCAATTTGAGCACAACTACCAACGGTTGCCCAAGTATCTACCATGGTTCCTTCATCTACATAAGCTCCAATGTTTACATAACTTGGCATTAAAATAGTTCCCGCAGAAATATAAGCACCATGTCTAGCAACAGCATGAGGTACTACACGAATGCCTTTTGCAGCATAACCTGTTTTTAATGGAATTTTATCATGAAATTCTAATGGACCACATTCTATGGTTTCCATTTTTTGAATTGGGAAATATAAAACTACGGCTTTCTTAACCCATTCGTTAACTTGCCATCCACCTTCAATAGGTTCAGCAACGCGCAATTCACCTGCATCTAATAAATCAACAACTTTTCTAATGGCTGTTGTAGTTGCTTCTTCATTTAAAAGGTCTCTGTTCTCCCAAGCTTTTTCTATGATCTCTTGTAATTGTGTCATTTTTGTGTTTTATTTTTCGCAAATATAATAGGTATCAACTAAAATATGGTAACTATTAAAATATAATATTGCGGTTTTAGCCGTTAAATTTGGGTTAAAACACACCACATGCACACACTTGAAAGCGCTGTTTGTCTTTCTTTAAGGCTTTTTGTCGGTAAAATATTTTTCACATCTGTTTTTAGTCGTTTAAAATGATTATTTCAACAGTTAAACGTTGAAATCATTCCGATTTTCTAGTAAACGAAAATCTGTGTGGTTACAACTAATATATTGTTTTCAACATGTTGTTGCTCTGTATATTTGTAGCAACAAAGTATCACATCAAACATGAAAACAAACTTTATCATACTATTAATTTTACTTCTTACAGTTTCTGTTGGAAACGCACAAAGCGTAGACAGCGAGAATGTAGCTGTAAAAACTAGTGAAATTGTTTCTGTTGAAGATACTGAGAAACAAGTTACGGTTGATACTGTTGATGAAGATAATACATTAATTGATACAGTAGAATTTGAAGCTATTTTAGCGCGTACTACAAGTGATATTA
The DNA here is from genome assembly GCF_900112395.1 of Algibacter lectus. Taxonomy (GTDB): domain Bacteria; phylum Bacteroidota; class Bacteroidia; order Flavobacteriales; family Flavobacteriaceae; genus Algibacter; species Algibacter lectus. Next base: position 18,083 of record NZ_FOLN01000005.1, on the reverse strand, counting down.
GAAGTTACTTAAATAGGGAAAGAAACATTAGCAACATCGGTTTATTGTTTCCTACTATCGAAAAAAGAGTAAAAGCATAATTAAAAAAATAAAAGAGTTATATTATTAAGGTTATCTGAAAAGATAGCCTTTTTTGTTTTTAAACAGTTTTCAATAGTATTAATAAACTATTTTTGCACAAAACTTATTTATGGCACGCATTTTAGCAATAGATTATGGCACCAAGCGCACGGGAATTGCAATTACCGATGAGTTACAAATTATTGCCTCTGGGCTTACTACAGTAAATACTAAAGAGATTTTTAGTTTTTTAAAAACCTACACGTCTAAAGAGCAGGTAGAGTTGTTTTTGGTAGGCGAGCCTAAACAAATGGACAATACAGCATCTGAAAGTGAAGTTTTTATTGCAAAATTTTTAAGTAAGCTTGAAAAACAGTTTCCTAATATACCTGTAAAACGTGTTGATGAGCGTTTTACATCTAAAATGGCATTCCAAACTATGATTGATAGTGGTTTGAAAAAGAATCAAAGAAAAAATAAAGCTTTGGTAGACGAAATTAGTGCCACACTTATTTTACAGAGTTATTTGTATTCTAAATAAGTATTACAATATTATTTTCCGGACTTTACTTAATAGATTAAAATCTGTTTTTTCTAAGTAAAAAGTTCGTAGTAAATTTATAGAATTGTACTTTTGCATTTACTAACAAAAAACATAGAATGATTTTACCTATTGTAGCATACGGCGATCCCGTTTTAAAAAGAAAAGCGACCGATATTACTGAAGATTATCCAAAACTAGATGCCTTGGTGGATAACATGTTCGAAACCATGTACAACGCCTATGGTGTTGGTCTTGCTGCGCCTCAAATAGGTTTACCAATTCGTATGTTTTTAGTAGATACGACACCTTTTGCTGATGATGAAGAATTAACAGAAGAGGAACAAAAAAGTTTAGAAGGTTTTAAACGTGTTTTTATAAATCCAAAAATCAGTAAAGAAGAAGGAGAAGAGTGGGCTTTTAACGAAGGTTGCTTAAGTATTCCGGACGTTCGTGAAGATGTATTTAGAAAACCTGTTATTACTATTGAGTATCTAGATGAAAATTTTAAAGCACACACCGAAACATTCGATGGTTTAGTGGCAAGAGTAATTCAGCATGAATACGACCATATCGAAGGTGTTTTATTTACAGATAAACTATCTAGCCTAAAAAAGCGTTTAATAAAAGGACGTCTTTCAAACATTTCTAAAGGCAAGATAAAAGTAGATTACAGAATGCGCTTTCCTGATCAAAAAAAGAAACGATAATATTTGCAAGACATCAATAAACATTTGATATTTGCGACTTTCAAAAAATAATTTATGAGTTTAGATAAAGTTCTATCAATATCTGGAAAACCAGGTTTGTATAATTTAGTAACGCAAACCAGAGGTGGTTTTATAGCAGAATCGTTAATCGATAAAAAACGTATTACTGTAAATGTGCGTCAAAATGTTAGCGTTTTAAGCGAAATTGCTATTTATACTTTAACAGAAGAAGTACCGTTGAAACAAGTGTTTTTAAATATTAAAAACAAAGAAAACGGTCAAGAAAGTTCGGTTAAGCCTAAAGATGGTAAAGATAAATTAGAAGAGTACTTTTTTGAAATTTTACCAGATTACGATGAAGATCGTGTTTACGCTAGTGATATTAAAAAGGTGTTACAATGGTATAATTTATTAGTAAAAAATAATTTACTAGATAATTTAGAAGCTGAAATTGCAGAAAGTAAAGCTGCAGACGAAGAAGAATAAATACTAGTTTATTTAAAATATACATGAAAGCTTCCATATTATGGGAGCTTTTTTTTTGCAGTTATGTAAGTATTACAGCCTTTTTGCGTCTATTAATGAGTAAATTAATTTCTTTTAAATATGAACTCACTTTGGTTTTTCGACGACGTAAATCTTTTTAAAGTCCTTTGTCCGCATAAGTTTAAAAATTATAAAAAAGATCATACTTTCGATGCTTATAAAAAGCAGGATTATATTTATTTCGAGCAAGATTTTGCCAATAAAGTCTATTTAATAGAAAAAGGCAAAGTTAAAATAGGATACTATAATGAAGATGGAGTAGAAGTTGTAAAAGCTATTTTAACCAAAGGAGAACTGTTTGGAGAAACGGCCATATTAGGCGATGATACCCGAGAAGAGTTTGCTCAATCTGTAGATAACGCAACAAGCATTTGCCCTGTTGGGGTAGATACTATGCACAATTTAATGCGAGACAATCAAACTTTTAGTTTTAAAGTCTATAAAGTAATAGGTTTTAAATTGAAAAAATTGGAACGTCGCTTGCAATTATTACTTTTTAAAGATGCCAAAACCCGTCTTCTAGAATTTCTACATGAATTATGCACCGATTATGGTTACGATTGTGACCAAACAGGAGATCGGGTAGTAAACCATCCATACACACAAAAAGATATCGCCTCGTTAATTGGTACCTCTAGACCAACTTTAAATGTGCTTTTAAATGAATTAAGAGATGAAAACGTACTTGAATTTAAAAGAAAAGAGATAAGAATTTATAAAAAAAGTGCTTAATGTTAGTTGGCTAACATTTTATAATGTTTTAGTGAAATACCTTTGGAGTATAAAACAATCACTAAAAAAAGATAAAATGATTAAGAACACAATTTTAGCAATGTTAGCCCTAGGGGTTTTAACAACATCATGCGATAGCGATGACGATAACGCACCAACAACAGCAAATTTAACAATCAACCTTACAGGTTTGGAAGAACTTGGTAGCGATTTTGTTTACGAAGGATGGATAATTGTTGATGGAGCACCAGTTTCAACCGGAACATTTTCCTCAGTAGATTTTCCTCAATCTTTTTCTGTCGATGCAGATCAATTAGCAAGTGCATCAACATTTGTACTTTCTATTGAACCGGCAGTAGATTCTGACCCAGCTCCAGCTGCAACAAAAATTTTAGCAGGAGATTTTTCTGGTAGTTCAGCAAGTGTAAATTCAAATAATATAGTTGCAGATTTATCATCTTCTAAAGGGAAATATATTCTTGCAACACCTACAGATGAAGATGAAACTAACGAAGAAAGTGGAGTTTGGTTTTTAGATAACTCTGGCGAAGCAGCTGTTCAAGGTTTAGATTTACCAACACTATCTGATGGATGGGTATATGAAGGTTGGGTTGTATTCGATGGTACTCCAGTAAGTACAGGTACGTTTACAGATCCAAATGCTGCAGATAATAATGCTGCAACTTCAGTTTTTAAAGGCGATGCAGGTAATGGACCTGGTTATCCAGGAGAAGATTTTCTTCAAAATGCACCATCAGGATTAACTTTTCCAACAGATTTAAAAGAAAGAACAATTGTTATTTCTGTAGAACCAAGTCCTGATAATAGTGCAGCACCTTTCACACTAAAACCTTTAGCACATGTAGTTCCTGCAGATGCTATGAACCACACCGTAATAGATATGGGAGCTGGCCCAGTAGTAAGTTTGTCTGGTACAGTAACAAGATAATATTAAAAATAAGCATAAAAAAAGCCCTAGTAATTTTTACTAGGGCTTTTGGTTTTTATAAAGTTTGGACTATAAAATAATAGCTAAACTCAAAATTAGTTGATCCGGTCGCGTATCTAAACGGCCACTATTTATTACATCATTACCAATTAAGGTGCCTTCATTTTTACTAAATCCACGTTCGTATCTTAAATCAATACCAACTTTTTTGAAGTTTAATCCAACACCAAAATTAAGGCCTACTGAAAAATCTTCTTTAATATCACCAATTGTAATATCTTCATATTCGGTGTCTAAAATATATTGAAATGATGGACCAGCGAAAACACTAACCGGGCCTAGAATATTCAATCCAACCAAAATTGGAGCATCAAGTTTTTGCATTTCAAAGCTATCATTATCGTAATCACTTTTTGTTTTTGTGTAAACAATCTCTGGTCTCAAATATAATTTGTCACCAATTTTCCCAAATAGACCAATGTGGTATCCAACATTTCTATCTGGATTTTTAGAAGCTTGTGTTGCAGACTCAACATATTTACCATTAGCATTGTAATTTAAACCTCCTTTAATACCAATACCACTAGCTGTTTGCGCGAAAGCTGCTGATGGGACAACAATGGCGACTACTAAAATTAAAAATAAATTTTTCATAATGTTCGTTTTAAGATTTCGTTTATTATTACAAAAACGTTGCCAAAGTTAAATTATTTCCTTTTTTTAAATATTGCTTTCGGATTTTAGTTAATTATCTTTGCCAACTGATACAAATATAGAGATGAAATTCGAATTAAACGCAAAAGACCCACAAAGCAAAGCGAGAGCAGGGAAATTAACTACAGATCATGGTGTAATAGAAACACCAATTTTTATGCCTGTGGGAACTGTTGGAACGGTTAAGGGAGTGCATCAAAGGGAGTTAAAGAATGATATTAACCCCGATATTATTTTAGGAAACACCTACCATTTATACCTAAGACCCCAAACACATGTGTTAGAAAAAGCAGGTGGACTTCATAAATTTATGAATTGGGATAGAAATATTTTAACCGATTCTGGTGGATACCAAGTGTACTCGCTTTCTGCAAATAGAAAGATAAAAGAGGAAGGTGTGAAGTTTAAATCGCATATCGATGGTAGTTATCACACATTTACGCCAGAGAATGTTATGGAAATTCAACGTACTATTGGAGCTGATATTATTATGGCTTTTGATGAGTGTACACCATATCCTTGCGATTATAATTACGCGAAACGATCTATGCACATGACGCATCGTTGGTTAGATCGTTGTATTAATCATCTTGAAAAAACACCTTTAAAGTACGATTACAATCAGGCATTTTTTCCTATTGTACAAGGAAGTACTTATAAAGACCTTAGAAAACAATCGGCGGAGTATATAGCGAACTCTGGTGCTGTAGGAAATGCTATTGGAGGTTTATCTGTAGGGGAACCTGCTGAAGAAATGTATGCCATGACAGATGTGGTTTGTTCTATTTTACCAGAAGAAAAACCAAGATATTTAATGGGAGTAGGTACACCAATCAATATTTTAGAAAATATTGCGTTAGGTGTAGATATGTTCGATTGTGTTATGCCAACTAGAAATGCTAGAAATGGGATGTTATTTACAGCGCATGGCTCTATCAATATTAAAAATTTAAAATGGGCAGAAGATTTTTCTCCAATCGACGAGATGGGAATTACCTTTGTTGATACAGAATATAGTAAAGCATATTTACGTCATTTATTTACGGTTAACGAGTTGTTAGGTAAGCAAATAGCAACTATACATAATTTGGGTTTTTATATGTGGTTGGTTCGCGAAGCAAGAAAACATATATTAGCAGGAGATTTCAATGACTGGAAAAACCAAATGGTAAAACAAATGGCTAATAGACTTTAGAAGAAATAAAATATTGAAACACTGCTTGTTTATTGAAGCTGTATAAGTATGAAAATATTAGATTGGTACATATTAAAACGCTATTTGTTTACATTTTTAATGATGTTACTTCTGTTTATACCCATTGGTATAACGGTGCATTTAGCTGAGAAAATTGGTAAAATTTTAGAAAACGAAGTGCCTTTTGGAGAAGTGCTTATTTATTTTTTAGATTTTACTATCTATTTTGCACATCTACTTTTTCCTCTATTTTTATTCCTATCTGTAATTTGGTTTACTTCAAAGCTAGCAAATAATACAGAAGTTATTGCTTTTTTAAGTTCGGGAGTATCGTTTACAAGGTTTTTACGTCCTTATATGATAGGTGCTACAATTGTTGGTGTTTTGTCTATTCTTTTAGGCTTGTACTTAGCTCCAAATGCTAGTAAAGGGTTTAACGATTTCAGTTATAAATATTTAAAAAAGGGACGTAGTGCTGTAGAAAATACTAATGTTTTTAGGCAAATTAATGATAACGATATTATATACGTTAGTAGTTTTGATGTTAAAAACAGTATAGGACGAAATTTTACTTTAGAACATTTTGAAGAGAATGAACTTGTTTATAAAATTACCGCCGATAAAATTAAATATGTTGAAAAAGATTCGTCTTCAACTTACGAATTAACCAACTATACCAAGCGTATTATTGGTCAAAATGAAGACGAATTAGGAGTCTTAAAGAAAAAAGACACGCTTTTCGCCTTTGACGTAGGTGATTTAATTCCAGAAATCTACGCGGCAGAAACTAAAATGTATGGTGATTTAAAGCAATTTATAGCAAAAGAAGAATCGAGAGGGTCTTCTAATGTGGGGCGTTTTAAATTGGTGCTATATAGAAAATGGAGTTTACCTGTTTCAGTGTTTATATTAACTATCATTGCTGTGGCCGTTTCTTCTAAAAAACGTCGTGGTGGTATGGGAGTTAATCTTGCTGTAGGTATTTGTATAGCCATGATATTTGTGTTTTTTGATAAAATATTTGGAGTAATGGCCGAGCAGTCAGATTTTAATCCACTTATAGCTGTATGGTTTCCAAATATAATTTTTGGAGTTTTAGCAGCTTACCTGTTGTACCATGCAAAGCGCTAATTTTAAAGATTATTTTCATTTACATATTCTTGTTTTTATTGCTGGATTTACGGCAATTTTAGGCGAGTTAATCACTATTGAAGCAATTTCTTTGGTTTGGTTTCGTATGTTAATGGCATCGGTTTTACTTGTGGTTTATGTGTTATTTTCTAAGGTAAATTTAAAAGTAAATCCGAGGGCTTTATTACGGCTTTCGTTAGCAGGAGTTATTATTGCCTTACATTGGATTACTTTTTTTGGAGCTATCGATGCCTCAAATGTTTCTACAACTTTAGCGGTATTTTCAACAGGTACATTTTTTGCATCTATAATAGAACCTATTGTTTATAAACGTAAAGTTTTAGGCTACGAAATTCTATTCGGTATACTTGCTATTGTAGGCGTTTGCATTATTACACAAAGTGAAGTAGAGTATCTCACAGGAATTATTCTAGGTATTTTATCTGCTTTTTTTTCGTCATTATTTGCTGTACTTAACGGAAGCTTTCTTAAAAAGCATTCGGCAACTGTTATCTCGTTTTACGAGTTTATAAGTGGTGTATTATTCATTACTATTTACATTTTATGCTTTGGAGAAGGGTTTTCTGCAGAGTTTTTCAGTTTAAGCACTTCCGATTTTTGGTATCTTTTCATTTTAGCATCCATTTGTACAACATATGCTTTTATAGCATCAGTTTATATAATGAAAACCATAAGTCCTTACACCGTTGTACTTACTTACAATTTAGAACCTGTTTATGGCATTATTTTAGCCTTAATTTTATTTCCGGAGAAAGAAAAAATGAGCCCATCATTTTATTACGGAGCCCTTGTTATTATTACTGTTGTTATGTTAAATGTGCTAGTTAAAAACTGTAGAAAGATAAAAAGAAGTCGCTCATAATGTATTAACAAAATTAAAGTTTTTATATTTGCAGACTAACTCTAATAATTAGTCAAAACAAATTTCCTATGGAATATTTAGAATTTGAACTCCCAATAAAAGAGCTTGAAGATCAATTACAGAAATGTAAAATTATTGGTGAAGAAAGCGAAGTGGATGTTACAGAAACATGTACGCAGATAGAAAAAAAGCTTAAAGAAGCTCAAAAAGATATTTACAAAAACCTAACGGCTTGGCAGCGTGTACAAATGTCTCGTCATCCAGAACGTCCTTATACTTTAGATTATATTAAAGCTATTTGCGGTAATTCTTTCTTAGAGTTGCATGGTGATAGAAGCTTTAAAGATGATAAAGCAATGATTGGCGGATTAGGTAAAATTGGAGATCAAAGTTTTATGTTCATTGGTCAACAAAAAGGATACAATACCAAAACAAGGCAATACAGAAATTTTGGTATGGCTAATCCAGAAGGATACCGAAAAGCGTTACGTTTAATGAAATCTGCTGAAAAATTTGGAATTCCTGTGGTAACACTTTTAGATACTCCTGGAGCTTATCCTGGTTTAGAAGCTGAAGAGCGAGGACAAGGTGAAGCTATTGCTAGAAATATTTTAGAAATGACACGCCTTAAAGTGCCAATTATAACTATAGTAGTTGGTGAAGGTGCATCAGGTGGAGCATTAGGTATAGGTGTTGGAGATGTTGTTATGATGTTAGAAAACACATGGTATTCTGTTATTTCTCCAGAGTCATGTTCGTCTATTTTATGGCGTAGTTGGGAGTATAAAGAATTAGCTGCATCAGCTTTAAAGTTAACGGCTCCTGATATGAAAAAGCTAAAAATTGTTGATGAGATTATAAAAGAACCTCTTGGAGGCGCACATCGCGATAGAACAAAAACTTTTACATCGGTTAGTAATGCCATTACAAAACATTATGAGGTGTTGAAAAAGTTATCAGAAAAAGATTTAGTTGCCCAACGTATGGATAAATATCTACAAATGGGGGTTTACAAAGACTAAACCATAGAAAACATACTTAAGAAAAAAATCTGAAGGGTATCACTTCAGATTTTTTTTATGCTTATTCACAATATATTTAAGTTATTAACAGTTAAATTGTTAACCAATGGTTAACAATCATAGCCGTAAAAATCTATAAACCTACTTCAATTTTAATTACTTTCGTAGTTATGAAACAACCAAACCCCGTTCAGGGATATAAAGTCGATAAAAGCACACTAATAAGCCTCGAAAAAGGGAAAATACCTCCTCAAGCTATTGATTTAGAAGAGGTTGTTTTAGGTGCCATGATGATTGATAAAAAAGGTGTCGATGAAGTTATCGATATTTTAGCACCCGATGCATTTTATAAAGAAGCACATCAACATATATTTGAAGCTATTTTTACGTTATTTGAAAATAGTGAACCAGTCGATTTATTAACCGTTTCAACGCAGTTAAAGAAAAATGCAAAACTAGAGCAATCTGGGGGCGATTTTTATCTTATTTCTTTAACTCAAAAAGTATCATCTTCTGCGCATATTGAGTTTCACGCTCGTATTATTCTGCAAAAGTTTATTCAGCGTAGTTTAATAAAAATTTCAAATGAAATTATTGAAGATGCTTACGATGAAACTAAAGATGTATTCGACTTATTAGATACAGCCGAGTCTAAATTATATGAAGTTACACAGGGAAATATTAAAAAATCTAGTGAAACCGCTCAAGATTTAGTAATTCAGGCCAAAAAGAAAATTGAAGAAATTTCTAATAAAGAAGGTTTAAGTGGTATTCCAACAGGATTTACCAAACTAGATAAATTAACCTCAGGGTGGCAACCTTCCGATTTAATTATTGTTGCGGCACGTCCTGGTATGGGTAAAACGGCATTAACTTTATCCATGGCACGAAATATTGCTGTAGATCAAAATGTACCCGTTGCCTTTTTCTCATTGGAGATGGCATCTGTACAGTTGATTATGCGTTTAATTTCTAGTGAAACGGGCTTATCTTCGGAAAAATTAAGAACAGGGAAACTTGAAAAACACGAATGGGAACAGCTTAACGTAAAAGTAAAGAGTTTAGAAAAAGCACCGTTATTTATTGATGATACGCCGTCGCTTTCTATTTTCGATTTACGTGCAAAAGCCCGTCGATTATCTTCTCAGCATGGTATAAAATTAATCATGATTGATTACTTACAGTTAATGACGGGTGGATCGAGTCATGGAGGAAACCGTGAACAGGAGATTTCGATGATTTCTCGAAACTTAAAAGCATTAGCAAAAGAATTAATGGTGCCAGTAATAGCACTATCTCAGTTATCTCGTGCGGTGGAAACGCGTGGAGGAAGTAAGCGTCCGCTACTATCGGATTTACGTGAATCTGGTGCGATTGAGCAGGATGCCGATATTGTAAGTTTTATTTATCGTCCGGAATACTATAAAATTGATGAATGGGATGATGATGAACGCTCTCCAACAGAAGGTCAAGCCGAATTTATTATTGCAAAACACCGTAATGGTGGTTTAGAAAATATTAGACTGAAATTTATCGGTAACTTAGGTAAGTTCGACAATTTAGATGATTTTGATTCTCCGTTTGAATTCCATTCTAAAATGAATGCGGCTGCAAATGATGATACCTTCCAAGCAGATAATTTTAAGGCGAGTCCAGACCAAGCTTTTGGAAGTTCATTTAATGATGACGATAACGAAGTACCATTTTAAAATTAATTAGTTTCTAAGAGAATTTATATAGAGATTTTCAATCTCAAAAAAGGAAAATTATTCCTAGAAATAGTACAAAATTAGTATTGATTTTATCAAATAGAATCATAAATACTGTTTTTTATCCCCACAAAAATTAAGTATCTTTCGCTTATATAATTCAATTTCTCAGTTGGTTTTTATTACTTAACTGAGAAATTATTTTTAGGCAATCTCAAATTGAAAAAGATAATCTTCACATTATTATTTATATGCTTAGCATGTAAAACCTACGCATCCTATGTTTTTATTCCTATGGGTGTAGGTAATCAAAAAAATCACTTAAAAGCATACGGAATTACCTATTGGGTTCTTAATAAAGATCTTAAAGTGAAATGGCTTCTTAATTATCAAGGTGGTTCATTTTTACTTCCTGATACGGAAGCTATTCAGAGAGAATGTCAAATTCGTGGCGTATCTTTCGATGTTATTTCTAATGCTAAAGCGGAAGCTATTTTGGAAGATATAAGTAGCCCTAGCCAAAATATGGAAGCTGTTGTATTAGAAAAGGCCCCAAAAATTGCAGTTTATACGCCAGAAGGAAAATTGCCTTGGGATGATGCTGTAACTATGGTGTTAAACTATGCCGAAATCCCTTATGAAACTGTTTACGATGAAGAAGTTTTAAACGATGGTTTATTATTATTCGATTGGTTGCACCTGCACCATGAAGATTTTACCGGACAATTCGGTAAGTTCTATGGAGCTTATCGCGCGGCATCGTGGTATATAAACGAGAAAAAAGCAGCAGAAACTCTAGCTCAAAAATTAGGATATAATAAAGTTTCTGATGAAAAATCGGCAGTAGCTCATAAAATTAGAGACTATGTTGTTGGTGGTGGCTTTATGTTTGCTATGTGTAGTGCTACAGATAGTTTTGATATAGCTTTATCTGCCGAAGGTGTAGATATTTGCGAACCTATGTTTGATGGCGATGGGAGCGATGCAGGGTATCAGAATAAAATAGATTTTAATAAAACATTTGCATTTACTAATTATCAATTAGAAAGAAGTCCTACGGTTTACGAGTTTTCTTCTATTGATATGACGCAGAAACGCAAGGTAAGTAAAACAACCGATTATTTTTCTCTTATGGAATTCTCAGCAAAATGGGATCCTATTCCATCTATGTTATGTCAAAATCATACCGCTTTAGTTAAAGGTTTTATGGGGCAAACAACATCTTTTACTCGAGATGAAATAAAATCCAATGTTTTGGTTATGGGAGAAAATAAAATCAATGGCGAAGCAAAATATATCCATGGTATAAAGGGAAAAGGCTTCTTTACATTTTATGGCGGGCATGATCCTGAAGATTATCAGCACCGTGTTGGCGATCCTAAAACGGAATTGGATTTGCATCCAACATCACCGGGTTACAGATTAATTCTTAATAATGTGTTATTTCCTGCTGCAAAAAAGAAGAAACAGAAAACATAGTAGCTCTTATTTTTAATTTATAACCATAAAACTTAAAAACATGGCATCAAAAAAAGCAATACTCAACAAAATACAAATAGTTCTTACTAATCATTTTGAAACTCCAGAAGACGCATTTAACTTTTTTGATAAAAGTGGAGACGGTAAATTATCTAAAAGTGAAATAGTAGCTTTACTTAAGGAAGCTGAGATTAATGGTTTTATTCGAGGCTTAGTGTCATCGAAATTGATTGATGGTTATGATAAGGATGGTGATGATAAAATTGATTGGAAAGAGTTTAAAAAGGCTATTTCAGAAATAGCTAAAGATGTCAAATAATGATAAAATTTTTGTTTTAGATGAAAATTTTTCAAAAGGAAATTAAATTAGAATCGCATAAAAGAGGCTTTCATTTAATAACGGATGCTATTCTGCATGCAATTCCCGAAATTGTAGAGATTCAAATGGGGCAATTACAGGTTTTTATTAAGCATACATCAGCAAGTTTAACCATTAACGAAAATGCAGATGATACAGTTAGAATGGATTTCGAAAGTCATTTTAATAAAATGATTCCAGAAAACGCACCATATTACAAGCATACCTATGAGGGACCTGATGATATGCCTGCCCATATTAAAGCTTCGTTAATAGGAGCATCAGTTCAAATACCAATTACTTACGGTAAATTAAATCTTGGTATTTGGCAAGGTATTTATTTATGCGAACATCGGGATTATGGAGGAGCAAGACAAATCGTTATTAGTGCTTTTGGTGTTTAAAATAAATTACTAAATAACATTAAAAAGAATTCCTAATAAAATAGAAAAGAGCACCTATCTAAAAGAGATAGGTGCTTTTTTTTGTCCAAACTTTTAGAATAGGCAATAAATACGATGTTCTTTTAGCTTAACATAAGCTTTTCAATTTTTTTATTTGAAAGGTAGTTCTCGTCATGGCGACTGACTTCTAAGTAACCATGAGACATTATAATAATTTAAATTACTCTTGGGAAATAAATGAATAATATAAATGTATAGCAAATGAAAAATTTAATAGCTCTAGTTTTCTTCATATTTGGTCAAACTATGATAGCTCAAAATATCGATTTTAATACTAAAAAAGGTTTTGTAATAGAGGGATTCGATGTCGTTTCTTATTTTAATAATGCGCCTAAAAAAGGAAATGATGATTATGTATCGAAATACAAAGGCGGGAAGTTCAAATTTTCATCACAAGATAATCTAGACACTTTTAATGAAAATCCTGAAAAGTACGTTCCGGCATATGGCGGATATTGTGCTTATGCCATTGCTGTAAAGGGAGACAAGGTTTCCGTAGATCCAGAAACTTACGAAATTAGAGATGGTAAATTGTACTTGTTTTACAATTCATGGGGAATTAATACGCTTAAATCTTGGTTAGATGAATATCCTGATAGCTTAAAGGAAAAGGCAGATATAAACTGGAAACGTATAAATCAAGGTTAGAAGTGATGGATTTAATTCTTTATTTACTTATTGGTTTTTCTGCAGCGGTACTTGGTGCACTTCCTTTGGGTACTACAAATATAGCTGTGATAAACACAACTATTAAAGAAAACGTAAATAGTGCTCTAAAAATAATACATCCTGCTGCTTTTGCAGAACTTATTTTAATATTATTTGCTATCAGTTTTAACAGCCAAATAGAAATGTTTATTAACATGAATATTTGGTTACAGTATACTATTGTTGCTATTTTTATTGTAGTTGGTGCCATTCTTCTTTCAGGTAGAACAGAGTGCGTTAAAGATGAAAATGATGAGTGTATAATAATTAAGAAGAGAAGAAGACCAATTTCAAAACAAATGTTGGGTTTCTTTTTGGGTCTAGTTAACCCAACAGTTCTTATCTATTGGATATTTATAACCACTTATTTAAACAGGAATATAATAGATTTAAATCTCCCTGTAGATTATAAGCTATTGGTGTGGTTTCTAATTGGAGCGTACTTTGGTAAATTGTTAGTGTTATACGCATACAGTAAATTTAGCGATGTATTAAAGGTTAAGGTATCCAATGTTACTACACGGGTAAATAGAGTTATTGGTGTGTTGTTACTTTGTGTTTCGGTATTTCAGATAACGAAGTTAATTTACCTTTAAACTATCTACTATCTTTAGTTCTTTTAAATAAAAGGCATAAAAAAATCCGATTCAATTAAGAATCGGATTTTTTTTTATTAAGCGAATAATATGTTTTACAATAGGCGGAACGCCTTATTTTACTTTCTCGATTACGGCTTTAAAAGCCTCTGGGTTGTTCATAGCTAAATCGGCTAAAACCTTACGGTTTAATTCGATATCATTAGCTTTTAATTTCCCCATAAATTGAGAATAAGATAAACCATGTAAACGGGCTCCTGCGTTAATACGCGTGATCCATAATGCACGGAATGTTCTCTTTTTATTTCTACGGTCTCTATACGAGTATTGCATCGCTTTATCAACCGCATTTTTTGCTACTGTCCAAACGTTTTTACGACGTCCAAAGTAACCTTTTGCTTGTTTTAGAACCTTTTTTCTACGGGCTCTTTTTGCTACAGAATTTACTGATCTTGGCATAATTTTAATTGTTTTTTTGTAGTAGGCGGTCTATAAATAGACACTTTTTATAAATTGAGCCTAACTCCAGGGTTTATAATTTATTTAACCAACGTTAAAACAGGTTGTGTTTATTTTAAACGCAACATTGTTTTAATGTTATTTTCGTCTGCTTTATGTACTAATGTATCATGACGCAGTGCTAGCTTACGCTTTTTAGACTTCTTTGTTAAGATGTGACTTTTAAAAGCGTGCTTTCTTTTTAATTTACCAGTACCAGTAAGCTTGAAACGCTTTTTAGCACTAGATTTTGTTTTCATTTTAGGCATTTTTTTCTCCTAGATTTTAATTATTTCGCTTAATTATTTTCCTGCCAAATGTATTTGGCAACTTATCTTTATCCTAATAAATTAGGGGTATTTACTTTTTAGGAGCAATAAACATAGTCATACGTTTACCTTCCAATCTTGGCATTTGTTCTACCTTCCCAAGTTCTTCTAGATCTTGAGCTAAACGTAGTAACAGGATTTGGCCTTGTTCTTTAAATATAATAGAACGTCCTTTAAAAAACACAAATGCTTTTAGCTTTGCACCTTCTTTTAGGAATTTTTCGGCATGCTTCCTTTTAAATGCGTAATCATGATCATCAGTTTGAGGTCCAAAACGAATCTCTTTGATAGTCACTTTTGTAGCTTTAGATTTTAAAGCCTTATCACGCTTCTTTTGTTCGTAAAGAAACTTTTTATAGTCCATAACCTTACAAACAGGGGGCTCAGCATTTGGTGATATTTCTACAAGATCTAGTCCTTGTGTGTCAGCTATTCGCATAGCGTCACCTTTGGTATAAATACCAATTTCAACGTTGTCTCCTACAAGACGCAGTTTTTGTGCTGTAATTTTCGAGTTTATCTTGTGTTTATCCTCTTGTGAAACCCTTCTCGGTTGATGTCTTCTTCTAATTGCTATGGCCTTAAAATTTTAAATTAAACTTAATTGTATTTTGTTGTTAAAACGATTTTAACGTTTTTTTAATCTCATTCTTTATTATTGTAGAGAAGTCGTCAACGGATATCATTCCTAAATCTTCTCCACCATGTTGGCGTACAGATATTTTGCCTTCTTGCTCTTCTTGTTCCCCTATAATAATCATATACGGGTGTTTTTGCATTTCAGATTCTCTAATCTTCTTCCCAATAGTTTCATTTCTATGGTCTACAAGGGCGCGAATTTCGTCATTTTCTAGCAAATTTAAAACTTTTTCCGAGTATTTTTCATATTTCTCGCTAATAGATAAAATAATTACCTGCACTGGCATAAGCCAAAGCGGGAAGTTACCACCTGTATGTTCCAATAATAATGCCACAAAACGTTCCATACTTCCAAAAGGAGCACGGTGTATCATAACAGGGCGGTGAAGCTCGTTATCACTGCCTTTGTAGGTTAAATCAAAACGTTCTGGTAGGTTATAATCTACCTGAATAGTACCTAGTTGCCACTTTCTTCCTAAGGCATCTTTCACCATAAAATCTAGTTTTGGGCCGTAAAAAGCAGCCTCACCTTCTTCTATAATAAAATCTAAACCTTTATCGGTGGCAGCATTAATAATGGCTTGTTCTGCTTTTTCCCAATTTTCTACATCACCAATGTATTTGTCGGGATTTTTTGGATCTCTTACAGATACTTGTGCAGTAAAGTTTTCAAAACCTAAAGAACCAAACACGTAAAGAACCAAATCAATAACATCCTTAAACTCTTTATCTAACTGTTCTGGCATACAAAATAAATGCGCATCATCTTGAGTAAAACCTCTAACACGAGTTAAACCATGTAGTTCACCACTTTGCTCATATCTATAAACGGTACCAAATTCAGCATAACGCTTAGGTAAATCTTTATAACTCCATTGCGCACTGTTGTAGATTTCACAATGGTGTGGGCAATTCATAGGTTTTAATAAAAACTCTTCATCAGCTTTAGGGGTTGTAATAGGCTGAAAACTATCAGCACCATACTTAGCATAATGCCCAGAAGTAACATAAAGTTCCTTTTGTCCAATATGCGGAGTAATTACCATTTCGTAACCTGCTTTCTTTTGTGCAGCTTTCAAAAAGTTCTCTAAGCGCTCACGTAAGGCAGCTCCTTTAGGTAACCAAAGTGGTAAACCCTGTCCAACTTTTTGAGAAAACGTAAATAACTCTAATTCTTTACCAAGTTTTCTATGGTCACGTTTTTTAGCCTCTTCAAGTAAAGCTAAATATTCAGTAAGTTCCTTTTGTTTAGGGAACGATGTAGCGTAAACACGTGTTAATTGCGGGTTGTTTTCATTACCTCTCCAGTAAGCACCAGCAACACTTAAAATTTTAACAGCTTTTATTATACCAGTGTTTGGTATATGTCCGCCCCGACATAAATCTGTAAACGTAGCGTGGTCACAAAAAGTAATAGTGCCATCCTCTAAGTTTTCAATAAGTTCAGTTTTAAACTCGTTACCTTTATATAGTTCTAAAGCTTCCGCTTTACTAGCTGATCTCATTTTAAACTCATGTTTACCACGAGCAATTTCTAACATCTTGTTTTCAATGGCTTTAAAGTCCTTTTCCGAAACAGTTTGCTCACCAAAATCTACATCATAATAAAAACCATTATCAATAGCAGGTCCAATGGTTAGTTTAGCGTCACTATATAGCTCTTCAATAGCCTGAGCCAAAACGTGAGCAGAACTATGCCAAAAAGCAGTTTTTCCCTCATCATCCTTCCAAGTATATAAAACTAACGAACCATCCGTGGTCAACGGCGTAACGGTTTCAATAGTTGTACCATTAAAGTTTGCCGAAATCACGTTTCTAGCAAACCCTTCGCTAATACTTTTCGCAACATCCATAGGTGTCACGTTCTCATCAAACGTTTTCACGCTGCCATCAGGTAATGTAATATGTATCATAAAATAAATTAAAATCCGTATGCAAAGATAATAGTATAAACAAACCCACACAATATATATAAGAGTAATAATTAAAATAGAATAAAATATGGGTTACTCTATATGCACTTTTAAGTGTGCATATAGAGTCGGGCTTTCACTACTCGCTCCTCCTAAGGTCGGGAGCTCAAACACGCCGTTCAATCCCTAACGTAAAAATAAATTCGGAAAGAGCATTTCTAAAGCATCATATATATATAGGTTCTCTGTTAAGTGAAATTAATACACCTATATATAATGAATAAGTTGAATAGTAAAAAGAATAGGGGAGGAGAAGAAAACCAGTATTAGTTATGGAGAGCTAAACATCAAAGACAAGTTTATATTATACCTTATATAGAACAGCTAAGATTATATAGTCATATATATAATAGATATTATGAGGGAAATTGGTTTTAATCAAATAAAGCGATCTCCCCGAAGTGCTTTGTAGAGTAAATACACCTTATAAAATGTTTTTACAAGGCTTTATTGCTGTTCAATAGATAAAAGTCAATGCCCTATGGTATAAAAATAATAATTAAGCTTCTGTAAATCAATTGCGTAACATTTTTTTTAGTAATTAATTCAAAAATACTTCATAAAAAAGGTTGTCAGAACCAAAAAGGGATCTATATTTGCACCCCGCTAAAAAAGGTAAAACTTTAAACGGGTAACGTTCATAAGCAGGTTGATTGATTAAGATTTTAAAAGCGGTAAAAAACTTTTAAAAAAAGAAATAAAAAACATTGTGAGTTTCAGAAAAGGTTGTAAGTTTGCAGCCGCTAAAAACGGCAACGTAATTAGCTAGAAAGTTCATAAGTATATTGTTTAGTATTTAGGTTAGGGAGGTATTAAATCTTTTTAAAATAAAAGTTAAATAATTATT
>NZ_FOLN01000017.1 GCF_900112395.1 Algibacter lectus | reverse complement strand
CAATTATTTTTATAAACGATATGATTTATACATTGTGGTATAAGTCGTCTCTTTCAGGCGCAACCACTTTATAATGATCTCAAAAAAAGGCAGTTAAAACATATCCGATATAAGATTTATTTAATAGAGAACTTGACATTCTAATTTAAATCTTATACCTTAGTAATCAAGTTTTATACGACACCGCTCGTTTGAAAATACATTTTCACGGCTTTTATCGCCGAAAACTTGGAAGCGTATTTTCTAAATAATACACTTTTTTAACTGCCTTTTTTTATTCCTTTTGCGTAAATAATATTTGTATTGAAAGTTATCTAACGATAGCCGCGCTATTGCTTACAACAATTGTATATAGTTAGTACTAACTATATATCTATTTTAGGGTTAATAACACCTTTAGAAAAAGGTGTTATTAACGATTTATTTTTAAATGATTGATAAATTAAACTACAGTACGTTATCCATTATTTCCTGCACAACCTCTGGGTTTAATAATGTACTTGTATCACCTAAATTACTAGTATCGTTACTTGCTATTTTACGCAAAATACGTCGCATAATTTTACCCGAACGCGTTTTTGGCAATCCTACGGTAAACTGAATTTTATCTAGTTTCGCGATTGGCCCGATAGACTCGGTAATCATTTGATTAATCTCTTTTCTTAGGTTATTATGGTCTCTAGTTTCACCAAAATCCTTCAGAATAACATAACCATAAAGTGCGTTTCCTTTAATATCGTGCGGGAAGCCAACAATAGCAGACTCTGCAACTGCTGGATGCTCGTTAACAGCATCTTCTATAGGAGCGGTACCTAAATTATGACCAGAAACGATAATAACATCGTCTACACGACCTGTAATTCTGTAATAACCTACCTCATCACGCAAGGCGCCATCGCCTGTAAAATATTTGTTTTCGTAAGCCGAAAAGTAGGTATCTTTATAACGTTGGTGGTTTCCCCAAATAGTTCTAGCCATACTTGGCCAAGGGAATTTTATACACAACCGTCCGTCGACTTGATTGCCTTTTAGCTCCTGGCCCTCTTCATCCATTAAAGCCGGTTGAATACCAATAAACGGCAACGTGGCATAAGTTGGTTTTGTTGGTGTTACAAATGGAATTGGACTAATCATAATTCCGCCAGTCTCTGTTTGCCACCAAGTATCAACAATAGGGCTTTTCTTTTTCCCGACATTATCGTTATACCAGTGCCAAGCTTCTTCGTTTATAGGCTCGCCTACCGAACCAAGCACTTTTAATGATGATAAATCGTATTTTTCTACTAATTCCACACCTTGTTTTGCCAACGCTCTAATTGCTGTTGGTGCGGTGTAAAACTGATTTACTTTATGTTTTTCTACAATTTCCCAGAAGCGTCCAAAATCTGGATAACTTGGTACACCTTCAAATAATACAGTTGTAGCCCCATTTGTTAACGGACCGTAGAGAATGTAACTATGTCCAGTAATCCAACCAATATCGGCAGTACACCAATACACATCGTTTTCTTTATATTGAAATATATTTTTAAAAGTATAAGCTGTATAAACCATATATCCGGCTGTGGTATGCACCATGCCTTTTGGTTTTCCGGTAGAACCTGATGTGTATAAAATAAATAACGGATCTTCAGCATTCATAACCTCAGCTTTGCAAACGGTAGATGCTGCATCTAAAAGTGGTTGCAACCATTGGTCACGCCCAGCTTCCATATGGATATCTGTATTAATTCGTTTAGCCACCAAAACATCTTTAACTCCAGGGCAACTCTCTAAAGCCTCGTCTACAATACCTTTTAAATCGATAGTTTTTGAGCCACGATAAGAACCATCGCTAGTAATTACTATTTTACAATCGGAATCGTTAATTCGAGTTGATAATGCTGTAGCAGAAAAACCTGCAAATACCACCGAGTGAATGGCACCAATTCTAGCACATGCTAAAGTGGCAATAGCCAATTCGGGAATCATTGGTAAGTAAATACAAACGCGATCGCCTTTTACAATACCTCTATTTTTTAAAACATTAGCAAACTGATTTACACGATCGTGCAATTGGTTGTACGTAATATGTTCAGCTGGATCCTTCGGGTCGTTAGGCTCAAATAAAATAGCCGTTTTATCGCCTCGCGTTGGCAAATGCCTATCGATACAGTTTTCTGTAATATTTAATTGTGCACCCTGAAACCACTTTACTTCTGGCTTCGAGAAATCCCAACTTAAAACTTTATCCCATTTTTTTTGCCACATAAAATGCTCTTCAGCAATTTCTTCCCAAAAGTTTTCGGGTTCTCTAACCGACTTTCTATAGACTTGATAATATTCTTCTAAATGTTTTATGTGATAATTACTCATGATATGTTTTTAGTTGGTTTTTAACAAAAAAAGTGGAAATACTTTACTGAATTCTACTTTTAAAAAAGCTATTCAGTTCTGACTTCTAAAATAGCAAAATAATATGTATTTGACTTTGTTTTTAGGTTTTGTTAACAAAATAAGTGTGTTTAAAACAATTAAATTTTAAACGGTTTTAAAAAACGCTTGTTCTGCTTCATCAAATAAACGCGAATGAATTAAAAAACGGAGTCCTAATGGTATTTCTAAAGAAAAGCTTGCGCCTCGTCCTTCAGTGACATCTACTGTTAAATGGGTGTGTTTCCAATACTCGAACTGATCTTGATTCATATAAAAATTAACTCCTGCTACGCTACCCAACAAAATATCGCTTTCATCGAGATACATATCGTCTTTTTCAAAAATCATTGGAGCCGATCCGTCGCAACAACCACCACTTTGATGAAAAATAAGTTCGCCATGCTTTGCCTTCAACGCTTCTACTACAACTGCTGCTTCTTTTGTGATTTCTACTCTTTTCATAATTTTAAATTGAATTTTACAAAAAAGGCTGAACACTGCATGGTTCAACCTTTTAAGTCTTAAACTATTAATTTCATTTTAAAAGAAACCTAACTTATTCTTGTCATAAGAAATGAGCATGTTTTTTGTTTGACGATAATAATTCATCATCATCACATGATTTTCACGACCGAAGCCGGATTTTTTATAACCTCCAAATGGAGCATGCGCTGGGTAAGCATGGTAACAATTAACCCAAACACGACCAGCTTTTATAGCTCTCGGTATTTGATATAGTTGGTGTGCATCTCGCGTCCAAACCCCAGCACCTAAACCATAAAGTGTATCATTAGCAATTTCCAATGCTTCGGCTTCATCTTTAAATTTTGTAACACAAGCAACAGGACCAAAAATTTCTTCTTGAAAGACTCGCATTTTATTATGGCCTTCTAAAATAGTTGGCTGAATGTAGAATCCGTTTGCAAATTCACCACTTAGCTTTTTAGCATCGCCGCCTGTTAGCACCTTTGCACCTTCTTCTTTACCAATTTTTAAATAAGCCTGTATTTTTTCATATTGATCATTAGATGCCTGTGCACCAAGCATGGTATTCACATCGTAAGGATTCTCTTGAATAATGGCATTTGTTCTAGCCACAACACGTTCCATAAAAGCATCATAAATATCTTCTTGCACTAATATTCTAGACGGGCACGTACAAACCTCACCACTATTAAAAGCAAATAAAACAGCGCCTTCAATAGCTTTGTCTAAAAAGGCATCATCATGATCCATTACCGAATTAAAGAATACATTTGGAGATTTTCCGCCTAATTCCATGGTTACCGGATTTAGATTTTTTGAAGCATATTGCATAATTAATTGCCCCGTTGTGGTTTCCCCTGTAAAGGCAACCTTATCTACTTTTGGACTAGATGCTAGCGGTTTTCCCGCTTCTGGGCCAAAACCATGTACAATATTAAAAACACCAGGAGGAAATACATCGGCAATTTTCTCCATTAATAATGTAGCCGATGATGGTGTTTGTTCTGCCGGTTTTAAAACCACACAGTTCCCTGTAGCCAAAGCTGGTGGCACTTTCCATGATAACATTAACAAAGGAAAATTCCACGGAATTATTTGCCCAACCACACCTAGTGGTTCTTTAATATTCATAGATAGTGTGTTTGCGTCTAGCTCGGTGGCACTACCTTCTTCGGCACGAATACAAGCTGCAAAATAACGCCAATGGTCTATTGCCAAAGGTATATCGGCATTTAAACTTTCGCGTATAGGCTTCCCGTTATCACAGGTTTCCACTAAGGCAAATTCTTCAAGATTAGCTTCAATAATATCGGCTACCTTATTTAGCAACGCAGCACGTTCTGCGGCTGGCGTATTTCCCCAAGATTCTTTTGCAGCATTAGCCGCATCGAGCGCCAAGTCTACATCTTCTTTTTGCGATCTCGGATATTTTGCTATTAAACTATTGTCAATAGGCGATGTATTCTCAAAATATTCACCTCCAATTGGTGGTACAAATTTTCCGTTGATAAAATTAGAATACGATTCCTTAAATTTTGGTTTAGAATAACTCATTTGTTCTCAGTTTTTGTTGTTGGTTAAACATCTATCAATTTAATTCTCAATAATTAACATGAATTTACTTTATTTTAACATATTCATATTTTTATTATTAATAAATTGCTTAATACTTAGTTTCGATAAAGTTATATTATCAAATCACGAACGAGTTGAACATAATTATCGAAACATTGAACGTATCTATTATATAGCCATTAACACGCATCTTTTTTTGTATTATTGATTATGAGCCAGCTACTAAACCACCACCGAAGCACTAGAAAACTTACAACTTTAGTTGAAAACCGAACCACGTACAATGCGGAGTATGCCGAATTAAACATATACGAAACACACGCTTACGCCGAAAAAGTAGCGCTTAAATTCGATTTTCCGATAATTGCGAGTATGCTTACCGGAAAGAAAGTGATGCATATTGATGGTTTAGAGTCTTTTGATTTTTTCCCCGGAGAATCTGTAGTCATGCCAACCAACAAAGAAATGGTTATTGATTTCCCCTTAGCAAGCCTAGATAGTCCAACGCAATGTTTAGCTCTAGGCATTGATGGTAGTAAAATAGACGAAGTTGTTCAAAAATTTAATCACCATGTTGCTATAGAAAATGAAAACAATACCTGGAAACTAGACGAAAATGCATCGCACCTTATTAATAACACCGATGTAAATCACCTTGTGGAACGCTTAGTTTACACCTTTACTAATAACAACACCTCTAAAGATGTGTTGCTCGATTTAATGATACAAGAACTTGTGGTACGCTTACTGCAAACTAAAGCCAAGGCTTTTATACTTAACGATACCGAATCTATTTTTAATGATACCCGAATTGGTATGGTTATTAAGTTTATAAAAAACAACCTGACTAATAAGGATATTAGTGTCGATTTACTAGCTAAAAAAGCATGTATGAGTACATCTCATTTTCATAAGAAATTTAAAAACACCCTAGGCATCTCTCCTATCGATTATATAAATTCTGAAAAAATAAAGTTCTCTAAAAAACTAATTAAGGAATCTAAAGATTTCCGAATGGCCGAAGTGGCTTTTAAATCTGGCTTTAATAACACGAGTTATTTTAACCGCCAATTTAAAAAAGTAGAACTTATAACTCCTCAGCAATTCAAGGCGTCATTAAGTAAATAAGTTTACCATATCTTCTTTTAAAATCGTAAAATTTCAAAGTAAAAAAAGTCTAGCCTCCAAAAAACACAAAAAACGTTATAATTAAAGAAACAAGCTACAACTTGTAATAGACTAATTATCTTCTTAACTTTACTAAAAAGCAGAAAAATTATGAAAGATTTAAAATTAGTAGTACTCGCATTTACGCTTGTATTTGCCATTTCTTGTAAAAATTCTAAAAAAGAAAATGAAACCACTGTAGAAACTGAAGCTGTTAAAAACGTTGAAAACACCATAGTAGAGAATAAAGATTTATCCATTTTATTATCGCCAAAGAGCGGAAGTGATATTAAAGGAACACTTAATTTTACTGAAGAAAACGGACAAGTAACCATGAACGGTACCATTTCTGGACTGGAAGCTGGTAAACACGCCATCCATATTCATGAAAAAGCAGACTGTTCTTCGGATGATGGGAAATCCTCTGGTGGACATTGGAATCCTACTGCACAACCACATGGTGCTTGGGGTGATTCCACAGGTTATCATAAAGGTGATATAGGAAACTTAACAGCAAATGCGAACGGAATTGCAACCATTACAAAAACCACAGACGAATGGTGTATGGGCTGTGGTGATAAAACTAAAGATATCTTGGGTAAAGCTATTATTGTACATTTAGGTGTAGATGATATGAAATCTCAACCCTCGGGCGACGCCGGTGCTCGTATTGGCTGTGCTGGTATTATTCAATAACTCGCAGATTATTTAAAAAAAAACTGGTTGCATTTATCTTTAAAAGATATATACAACCAGTTTTTTTTACGCTTACTCTTGTAGTAAGGCAAACAATTATATTTTAATGTGTCGCATCTCCCGCCCCACTTGGTATTCTAATATTTTCAACTATTTCCTGAACATATTCTGGTGGCTCTGGGGTAAACTTCATAATAACTACAGAAACTACAAAATTGATTACCATGGCTACCGTACCAAATCCTTCTGGTGAAATATCAAACCACCAATCGGCTTTTGTACCACCACCAAACCAACCAAATTTAAACTTGGTCATGTAAAACAACATCGAAAAAATACCGACAACCATACCTGCAATGGCGCCTTCTTTATTCATTTTTTTATAGAAAATACCCAAAATAATAGCAGGAAAAAATGAAGCTGCCGCTAAACCGAAAGCTAACGCAACCGTTGCCGCCACAAAACCTGGCGGATTAATACCGAAATAACCAGCTACACAAACAGCGACTACTGCTGCAAGGCGTGCTGCAATTAATTCTCCTTTTTCGCTAATATCTGGCTTAATCATTTTTTTAATTAAATCGTGAGATACTGATGCTGATATTACTAATAATAAACCTGCTGCTGTAGATAAGGCTGCTGCCAATGCACCTGCTGCAACTAAAGCAATTACCCAGTCTGGTAATTTTGCTATTTCCGGATTTGCCAAAACCATAATATCGTTATCGACAATAAGTTCGTTTTTACTTTCATCTGCGACGTATTGAATAATACCGTCGTTATTTTTATCATTAAAAACAATTAAACCTGTGGTTTCCCATTTTGTAAACCATTCTGGCATATTTGCATATGGTTGGTTCGATACGGTTTCTATCATGTTTGTACGCGCAAAAACCGATACTGCTGGTGCTGCTGTGTATAAAATTACAATTAGCAATAATGCTAAACCAGCCGATTTCCTTGCATCTTTTACTCTTTTCACTGTAAAGAATCTAACAATCACGTGAGGTAACCCTGCTGTACCAACCATTAAAGCCAGTGTTATAGCAAACACATCAATCATAGATTTCGATCCTTCTGTGTATTCAGCAAAACCTAAATCGGTGCTTAAACCATCAAGTTTATCTAATAGGTAAGTTCCCGAACCATCGGCTAACTGGCTACCAAAACCTAATTGCGGAATAGGATTCCCCGTCATTTGAATTGATATAAATATTGCCGGAACCATAAAAGCAAAAATAAGTACACAATATTGAGCGACTTGCGTATATGTAATACCTTTCATTCCTCCTAAAACGGCATAGAATAAAACGATTATCATTCCAATAATAACACCTGTATTGATATCTACCTCTAAAAAACGCGAAAAAACTAAGCCCACGCCTCTCATTTGACCTGCAACATAAGTAAAAGATACAATTAGTGCACAAAAGACACCAACAGAACGTGCGGTGTTAGAATAGTAACGATCACCAATAAAATCTGGAACCGTAAATTTACCGAACTTACGCAAGTAAGGTGCTAACAATAGAGCTAACAACACGTATCCGCCTGTCCATCCCATTAAATATACGGCCCCATCATAACCTGCAAAAGAAATAATACCTGCCATGGAAATAAACGACGCAGCACTCATCCAATCGGCTGCTGTTGCCATACCATTTGCTAAAGGTGAAACACCACCTCCGGCAACGTAAAACTCTTTAGTAGAACCAGCTCTAGCCCAAATGGATATACCAATATAAATAGTAAATGTAATACCTACTAAAATGTATGTCCAATTTTGAACGCCTAAACCCGCGAGAAAACCGCTATACATCATACCCGTATTTTTTATCTAACTTATTCATTAAACGAACGTAAACGAATATTAGCACAACAAATACATACATAGAACCCTGTTGAGCAAACCAAAAACCGAGTTTAAAACCGCCAAGTCTAACGGTGTTTAACGCATCTTTAAAAATAATTCCTGCGCCGAAAGAAACTATAAACCATATAAATAATAGCAGAAGCACATATTTAATGTTTTCTTTCCAATAGGCTTTCGCCCGGTCTTTGTCTGTCATGGTGTAATTTAGTTAGTTGGTAAAGTGAGCAGGTAACATTCACGTTTAGAAGTTAAATGCTACCAGTTGGTAACGCTAAATCTACACATAAAATTAATATAAAACACGTGACTCTTTCAAAAACAATTAATTAGCTTTTTTTTAGTTACACATTTCGCTGTTTTTAAAAAAAATGAATACTATTTCTAAGCTTCTAATCTCTTAAAATAGGCCTTTGCCTCCTTTAAAACTTTAGGAGCAAGAATAATGGTACTTAACATCGTTGGTATTGCCATAAGTGCAAATACTCCATCAATTAAATTAAGCATTACGCTAAAAGGTGTGGTTACCGCTAATACAATACTTAAAATGTAGATATAGTTGTAATAGTGTTTTTTATCAGCACCTATTAAAAAAGATAAACATTTTGAACCGTAATAAGAATAGGAGAATAAAGAAGAAATACTAAACACAGCCACACAAACCATTAATAAATACTTACCATAAATTGGCATAGATTCGCTAAATGCAGAAGCTGTTAAACTCACTCCATTATCTTCCGTAGTTTGCCAAACACCTGTAACTAA
Source organism: Algibacter lectus (assembly GCF_900112395.1). GTDB lineage: Bacteria > Bacteroidota > Bacteroidia > Flavobacteriales > Flavobacteriaceae > Algibacter > Algibacter lectus. The sequence goes on along the minus strand of NZ_FOLN01000017.1, from coordinate 12,903 downwards.
AATAGCTAATGCTGTAAGTGTACAGACCACCAATGTATCGATTGCTGGCCCTAGCATAGCCACTAACCCTTCTCGAATTGGCTCTGCCGTTTTTGTAGCACCATGTGCCATGGGAGCCGTACCAATTCCGGCTTCGTTAGAAAATGCGCCTCGACGAATACCTAACAAAATTAAGGCTCCAACAACACCTCCCAAAAAGGGTTCACCTTTAAAATTATTCGCCGCAAAGGCATCACTAAAAATCATCATAAAATATTTTGGAACAACTTGGTAATTCGAAATTAGAACAAAAAGCACTAAAGCAAAGTATAAAAGCACCATAGCTGGAACTAATTTTGATGCTGCATTACTAATTCGTTTTAAACCTCCAAGGATAATAACGGAAGTTAAACTCACTAAAATTAATGACAAAATAAGGTTTGATTTTAACCCAACCTCAATACCATTTGGTTTTAAAAGAATATCGTTTACAGCCTGCGTTAATTGGTTTACGTTTACCACAGGCAAAGCCCCAATTAAACCAAACACACTAAACATGATAGCTAACGGTTTCCAAGATTTACCTAAACCTTCGGTGATAAAATACATCGGGCCTCCTTGTAAATCGCCATTACTATCTTTACCTCGAAACATAACGGCTAATGATGATGTAAAGAATTTTGTAGACATACCAACAATGGCGCTTACCCACATCCAAAACATAGCACCTGGTCCGCCTAGTGAAATAGCTGCGGCTACACCAGCAATATTTCCCATGCCAATGGTAGAGGATAATGCTGTGGTTAAGGCTTTAAAATGTGATATTTCTCCAGGATCATCAGGATTATCATACTTCCCTCTTAATACCTGAATAGCATGACCAATATACCTAAATGGTAAAAACCTTGAGAGTATTAATAAATAAAAACCGCCACCTATTAATAACAAAACCAAAGGTAAACCCCAGGCGTAATCTGAAAATATTTTTATAATTTGTTCCATGCTTTCAAGTTGATTTTATAAATATATCAATTTACAAACACGACCTTTACATTTTTTAAAAGTATATTTATATTTCAAAACTCATTTTTATTGCAAACCAACCGAATATATTTTATTGATGCCGTTCGAGCATTTGCCATTTTAATGATGCTCCAAGGGCATTTTATTGATAATTTACTCGCTCGAGCATACAGAAGCGACACAAATACTATTTATAATATTTGGGTTTATTTCCGTGGCTTTACTGCACCTACATTCTTTACAATTTCCGGGCTTGTTTTTTCGTATTTACTATTACGTGCTCATGCTAAAGGAAACGATAAACCTAGAATTAAAAAAGGATTATTTCGCGGTTTGTTATTACTTTTTATTGGCTATAGTTTACGCTTAGATATTTTTAACTGGCTCTCCGGAAATTTCAACAATCGCTTTTTTATAGTTGATGTGTTGCAATGTATCGGGCTTGCCTTAATCACTTTAGCGGGACTACATTTAATTTTCAAAAAATACAATTACCTATTCTCGTTCGTACTTTTTACGCTAGGTTGTTTATGTTTTATCTCAGAACCATTATATCGATCAATAGATTTACCTAATACACCACTCGTTTTAGCCAATTACATTACAACAAAAAACGGTTCAGTTTTCACTATTTTACCATGGATAGGCTACTCCTTTTTTGGAGCTTTTTTGTCTACTGTGTTTTTTAGACATCTACATCGTAAACATTTTGAATTAATAGCGATTATAACTTTTTTCGCTACTGGGTTCTTCCTTATATTTCAATCATCACCAATGCTAATTAGACTATATCTCTTAACAGATATTGAGTTACTAAAACAAAGTGCCTATTATAATTATCTTTTTACTAGACTTGGCGATACCTTAATTTTATTTGGTGTTTTTTACTGTTTAGAGCGTTTTTTAAGACAATCTATAATTACTAGAATAGGCGAAAAAACACTATCCATCTATGTTATTCATTTTATAATTCTTTACGGAAGTTTTACAGGCTTGGGTTTAAATAGGTTTTTCAGAAAATCTTTAGACCCTACGCAAGCTGTACTAGGTGCAATTGTTTTTATAATGGTGGTTTGTTTTATTGCCTTCTATTATGCTAAAACAAACGCCTTCATTTATAATTTAATTAGAAAACTTTCAGGAAAATTTAAAAACTAATTATGGCTTACGATGCTTATTTAGCCGATAGAATACGGCGCGTTCTAAATGATAAACAAATCTATTTTTCTGAATTAAAAATGATGGGTGGTCTCTGTTTTAAAGTTGATAACAAAATGCTTTGCGCAATTTTTATCAATAAAAACTATGGAGATAGTTTGATTATGGCACGAATTGGTGAAAGTGTTTATTTAGATGAGCTTAAAAAACCAGAATGCTTATCTATGGATTTTACAGGACGCGCTATGAAAGGTTATATTTATGTAACTCCTGAAGGTTTTGATACCGAAGACGATTTAGAATATTGGATACAATTATGCCTTAACTATAATCCTTTGGCAAAAGCTAGTAAGCCAAAAAAGAAAAAACCGCTTTAGTATATTCAGAAATCTAACATTGCACTATAAACCAAATTATTCATCTAAGATATACTTACAAGCTTTAATCATAAAAACACATGATAAATGTAAGGTTTTATATAAAAATACATATCTAATTTTGCAAGGTAAAACTTAGCAAAATGATAAAAAAAACCTCTTTACCTCTGTTTGCCTTATTAGCATGTTTTATATCCTGCAAAGATTATAATAAAACAGACCTCTCGAATGAAATAGCAAAAGTCTCTCATTGGAGCTATGCTGGCGAAACTTCGCCAGAACATTGGATTGAGATTGAAAAAAATTCCGATTGTAATGGCAAACACCAATCGCCTATAAATATTATTAATAAAGATGCAGACTCATCGGCTACAAAAGGCGATTTAAAAATACTTTATACGCCGTCTACACATATCAGTAAAGTAATAAACAACGGACATTCCGTTCAGTTCGATTTTGAGAATGGTGATTCGATAAATTACAAGAATGAAAATTTCTATTTAAAGCAAATTCATTTTCATGAACCATCGGAACATAAAATAAATGGAATAATCTATCCCATAGAAATGCATTTGGTACATGTTAGCAAATCAAACCGAATTGCCGTTTTAGGTATTATGGGAGAAGAAGGAAATGACAGTCAATTATTCGAATTTTTCGAAAGTTTTTTACCTATTAGTAATGGAGAAACAAAAGCTATTCATCAAAAAATAGATTTATCTAGTCTGTTTTTAGAAGATAAAAACTACTATTCATATGGTGGCTCTCTAACCACACCACCGTGCACAGAAGGTGTAAATTGGCTCGTTTTTAAACAACCAATTACGCTATCGGTAAAAGAAGTTTTAAAGTTAAGAAACAATATGCCAATTAACAATTACAGAAATGAGCAGCCGTTGAATGATCGAGAAGTTAAACTGAACTATTAACCTTTTCATTTTTTAAGTTAAATGACATATAAAGCTATTATTTTTGATTTGGATGGCACATTAGTTAATTCTATAGAAGATATAGCCGATGCTATGAATACTGTTCTTAAAAGCTACAATTACCCCACACACAGCTACGAAAACTATAAGAATTTAGTTGGTAGCGGTATAAAGAATTTGGTCGTTAATGCTTTACCCGAATATCATCGAAGTGAATTAGAGATAAACACGTGTTTTGAAGCTATGATGAAGGTATATAGCCTACACTGTACTAATAAAACCAAGCCCTATAAGAATATCATTGAACTTTTAAATCGTTTAAAATCGAAACAATTAAAATTAGGAATTTTATCTAACAAAGCAGACGCACTTACCAAAAAAGTAGTGTCCACATTATTTATAGACTATTTTGAAATTGTTTTAGGATTAAAAATTGAAGCTGATAAAAAGCCGAATCCTAATGTAGCATTGGAGATATGTATGTTATTAGATGCATTACCTAAAGAAACTATTTTTGTTGGAGATACTAATATTGATATGCAAACTGCAAACAACGCAAACATGCTAGCAGTTGGTGTAGCTTGGGGATTTAGAGACAAAAAAGAATTAATCGATAATGGAGCGAAACATATATTAAATACTCCAATGGATTTAGTTGCGTTGTTATAATTTACTCTAAAACTTAAAGTGAAATTATTGATAAAAAAAAGGCCTTAGAATATAAGACCTTTTTTATTAAATATATTTTACACTACTTCAAATAAGCCAAAACATTAGCTTCTATACGTTTTTCAATATTAGATACATCAGCTTTTACAAAGGTTTCTCCTGTAATATTTTCATAAAGCTCAATATAACGATCAGATACCGATTGGATATATTCATCACTCATAATAGGAACCGTTTGTCCTTCTAAACCTTGAAAATCGTTAGCTATTAACCATTGACGTACAAACTCTTTAGAAAGTTGCTTTTGAGCCTCTCCTTTTTCTTGACGTTCTTGGTAACCATCGGCATAAAAATAACGTGAAGAATCTGGTGTATGAATTTCATCTATTAAGACGATTTTTCCATCTTTAGTTTTTCCGAATTCATATTTTGTATCTACTAAAATTAATCCGCGAGAAGCAGCTATTTCTGTTCCTCTTTGAAATAATTTACGCGTATAATCTTCTAAAACTACATAATCCTCTTCAGAAACAATACCGCGCTTTAAAATATCATCACGAGAAATATCTTCATCATGATCACCCATTTCAGCTTTTGTTGCTGGCGTAATTATTGGGTTTGGAAACTTATCATTTTCCTTCATCCCTTCTGGCATGGCAACGCCACAAAGTATGCGTTTACCTACTTTATACTCACGTGCTGCATGACCAGACATATAACCACGAATTACCATTTCTACTTTAAAAGGCTCGCATAAATGCCCTACTGCTACATTTGGATCCGGTGTTGCGGTTAACCAATTAGGGACAATATCCTTAGTGGCATCCATCATTTTTGTAGCAATTTGGTTTAATATTTGTCCCTTGTAAGGAATGCCTTTTGGCATAACAACATCAAAGGCAGATAAACGATCGGTAGCTACCATCACTAACTCGTTATCATTAATATTATATACGGCTCTTACTTTTCCTTTATAAAGACTTTTTTGTCCAGGAAAATTGAAATTAGTATCAGTAATTGTGTTCATTAGAAGTAGAATGTTGTTTGTTTTGCAAATGTAATTTGTTTACTATCGCCAAACAAATCTAAATAAAAAAAGGAGAAATATACATTTCTCCTTTTAAGTATTATTAAATAACTATGTTGAATTATTTAAATCTAATATTATAGGTAACGCCTACGCCTACATTTTGTACATCCACATCATATTCTGCAAACGTATTTTGATAATAAGCATAGAAATTCCAATCTTTATTGTGATAACCAATTTGCGGATTAACATATAGTCCTCCATCATTATTTTCCACATTCGTTAAAAAACCGTACCCAACATCTGTTCCTAAAAACAAACCATTTGGTGTAAAATAATAACGGAAGAAACCTGCTGCAGGAATTACTCCAAAATCATCAATATTATCTTTTCCAAAAAAGTGATTATAACCTGATGCTACTCCAATTGCAATATTAGGATTAATTAAATATTGCCCTCTTAAATCTAAACCTAAAGAATAAGAAGATACATCGCTTGCATCACCTACTGGTATTCCTGTTATTATTCCGGCCTTTAACCAAGAATTATCCGATGTTATTTCTACATCTTCCTGTGCAAAAACTGAGTTAAAACCTAATAAGACTGCTACTAAAAGTATTTTTTTCATAATATATTTCGTTTATAATTATATGCAAATTTCTAAAACTTATACTTAAAAAAGTTACAGGATTTTAGGTAATGTTTATAGAATTATAGGATGTATTTCTGTTAGAAACACTAAGTCAATATGTTATAATTAAAAAGGCTGAAATAACAAAAGCCAGTTAAAAACTGGCTTTTTCTTTATGTATTAAATAACAGGTATAGATATTAATCTATATTCTCAATACTTTTATAAGCTTCAATTACTTTTTTAACGAGCTTGTGGCGTACAACATCCTTATCATCTAGAAAAATCATACCAACACCTTCTACGTTTTTCAAAATTAAAAGTGCTTCTTTCAGTCCAGAAATAGTTCGTCTAGGTAAATCTATTTGTCCTGGATCTCCAGTTAATAGAAACTTAGCGTGTTTCCCCATACGAGTTAAAAACATTTTCATTTGGGCGTGTGTTGTATTCTGCCCTTCATCTAAAATAACAAAAGCATTATCTAAAGTTCTACCACGCATAAAAGCTAATGGCGCAATTTGTATAGTACCATTCTCAATATACTGTGCTAGTTTTTCAGCAGGAATCATATCACGAAGTGCATCGTAAAGTGGTTGCATATACGGATCTAACTTTTCCTTTAAATCGCCTGGCAGAAAACCTAAATTCTCGCCAGCTTCTACAGCAGGCCTTGTTAAAATTATACGTTTTACCTCTCTATTCTTTAGAGCTTGTACCGCCAATGCTACACCAGTATATGTTTTTCCTGTTCCGGCTGGGCCGATGGCAAAAACCATATCGTTTTTATGCATAAGCTCTACCAATTTGCGTTGGTTGGCAGTTTGGGCTTTAATAAGTTTACCGCCTACACCGTGCACGATAACTTCGCCTCCTTTAGCAGATGCAATATAATCGTCGCTACTTTGGCTTGTTAAAACACGTTCAATAACGTTTTCGTCTAACTTATTATACTTTGTAAAATGCTTGATGAGCATGGTCATCCGACGATTAAATTCGTCTAACATTTCCTCTTCTCCGAAAGCTTTAATTTGATTGCCCCGGGCTACAATTTTTAATTTAGGAAAGTACTTTTTTAAAAGTTCAATATTTACATTTTGTGCGCCAAAAAACTCTTTAGGCGTAATTTCTTCTAATTCAATGATGATTTCATTCAAAGGCGTTGTTTTAATTTTAACTAAATTAGATATTAAAACCTCTCAATTTTCATTTAAAATATAAAAACGAAAACAAAAATTTATGTAGGTTTGTATCTCGTAAGTGTTCATCTCAAAAATACATAATTTTAGAGGACAAAACGCTAAAAACATATCAACAATTTCGTTCATGGCTATAATAACATTAACATCAGATTTTGGCTTAAAAGACCACTTTACTGGCGCTACTAAAGGTGCTATTTATAGTGAGTTGCCCGATGTTAATATTGTTGATATCTCGCATAATGTATCACCATTTAGTATTCCAGAAGCGGCATATATTATCCAAAATGCTTATAGTAGTTTTCCTGAAGGCACGATACACATTATTGGCATTGACTCAGAAATTAACCCCGAAAACAAACATATTGCGGTAAAACTAGATGGGCATTATTTTATTTGTGCCAACAATGGGATTATGAGTATGATTTGCTCGGAAATTGTTCCTGAAAAAATTGTTGAAATTAATATTCACGATAAAATACAAACAAGTTTCCCTGTTTTAGATGTTTTTGTAAAAGTAGCCTGCCATATTGCTCGTGGCGGAACTTTAGATGTGGTTGGAAAAACCATAAATAGCATTAAGCCGATTAAAAATATTGAGCCTTTTGTTAATGATGATAAAACTCAAATTGTTGGTAGTGTAATTTATATTGATAATTATGGAAACGTGGTTACCAATATTAAACGCAGCTTTTTTGAGAGTGTACAAAAAGGACGCGATTTTGAAATTTCGGCAAGAAATTATAAGTTTAAAAAAATTCATCTAAAATATAGCGATATTGTAAACTTCGATATTCCTGTTGAAAAGCGGCAAGACGAAGGGCGGAAGTTAGTAGTTTTTAACTCTGGTGGTTTTTTAGAAATTTCGGTATTTAAAAGTAACCCATCTACCGTGGGTAGTGCATCTACTTTATTAGGTTTAGGCATTATGGATGCTGTAAGTGTTAATTTTAGTGCTTCTTCTGTTATTGCCAAAAGTCAAATTGCACTAGATGGTCGTATTTAAAAAATAAAGCATCTCAATACAATCCTTTTGGAGGAATAACCAAAACAGTAAAATATGTTAGTTAGAATTGTTAAAATGGTTTTTTACAGACAGAATGTCGACGTTTTTTTAGAAAGTTTTGAAAATAATAAAACTAGAATCAGATCTTCTAACGGTTGTACTTTTTTAGAATTGTATCGTGATAAAAACAATCCGAATATACTTTTTACCTACAGCTACTGGGATAGTGACGCCCAATTGCAAGAATACAGACAATCTAAAGAGTTTAAAGCACTTTGGAAAACCTTAAAGCCGCTTTTTAGTTCTAGACCAGAGGCTTGGAGTCTAGATAGATTGGAAACTTTAGATTAATAGTAAAATAATAATAAAGCAATAATTTATAATTGCGATTACATTTGTAAAACATATGCTCGCCATACTCAAAAAAGAAATAAACTTATTTTTCGCATCGCCTATTGGTTATTTAGTAATTGGCATTTTTTTATTACTAAACGGACTATTTTTATGGGTCTTTAAAGGTGACTTCAATATCCTAGATTACGGGTTTTCCGACTTATCACCTTTCTTTTTGTTAGCTCCATGGATTTTAATATTTCTAATTCCGGCGGTAACCATGCGAAGTTTTTCCGATGAAAAAAAACAAGGTACTTTAGAACTTCTATTGACAAAACCAACATCACTCACTCGTATTGTTTTAGGTAAATATTTTGGAGCTTTTATTTTAATTTTAATAGCTCTTGCACCAACATTACTATACGTTTACACTATAAACCAGTTAGGGAATCCTGTCGGAAATTTAGATATTGGTAGCACACATGGCTCGTATTTGGGTTTACTTTTTTTAGCTGCCGCATATACAGCTATTGGCATTTTCACTTCTACAATTACCGATAATCAAATTGTAGCTTTTATAACTTCAGTATTTTTATGTTTCTTGTTTTATATTGGTTTTGAAGGTATTGCCGATTTTGCTTCTAGCAATTTTATTGATCAGCTGGGTATGAGCTCGCATTATAAAAGTATTAGTCGTGGCGTTCTAGATACTCGCGATATTTTATATTTTATAAGTATAACGGCCTTTTTTATTTTTATATCCATAAAAGGTATTAAAAATGAAAAACTTCAGAAAAAATCGTGGATACAAATTGCTAGTCTTTTTGTTGTTTTCTTTATCCTGAATAGTGCTGTTAACGGAATACATAAACGTTTCGATTTAACTAAAGATTCACGCTATACCTTAAGTGAGGCTAGTTTAGATATTATTAAAAATGTAGACACTCCCATAATAATTGATGTGTTTCTGGAAAGCGAAAATTTTCCTTCGGAATTTAGACGTTTACAAACTGAAACTAGACAATTGCTCGAAGAATTTGAAGCCGAAAATTCAAATATTATATTCAATTTTTTCAATCCGTTGGAAGATGAAGCAAATCGTGATATTATTATAGAACAGCTTACCCAAAGAGGTTTAACCCCCATGCAAATGAGTGTTCAAGAAAATGGAGCTTCAACACAAGCTATTATTTTTCCTTGGGCATTGGCTAGTTATAACAACCAAACGGTGACAATTCCGTTAATTAAAAACAAAATTGGCACCAACCAACAAGAGTTAGTAAGTAACTCGGTACAGCATTTAGAATACGCTTTCGCGGATGGGTTTAGTAAACTTACCAATCCTAAAAGTAAGAAAATTGCAATTCTAAAAGGTAACGAGCAATTGGAAGATAAGTACATTGCCGATTTTGTAAAAAAATTAGGTGAATATTATTTAATAGCTCCTTTTACTTTGGATAGTGTTGCAAAAAAACCACAAACAACACTAAACGAATTAAATGAGTTCGATTTAATAATTTCAGCTAAACCAACCGAAGCTTTTACAGAAAGTGAAAAACTTGTATTAGATCAATACACCATGCATGGAGGAAAAAGTCTTTGGCTTATCGATGCTGTTTCTATTGAAAAAGATAGTTTATACAATACTTTAGGAGAAAATTTTGCTATTAAAAGAAATTTAAATTTAACCGATTTTTTCTTTAAATATGGTATTCGTATAAACCCGGTAATGGTATCATCTATATACTCTGCCCCAATTACAGTAGCCATAGGTGAAGGTAGCCAATCACAATTTCAAAATTTACGTTGGCCTTATTCTCCATTTGGTAGTTCCAATAGCAACCACCCAATTGTAAATAATTTAGATTTAGTAAAATTCGATTTTGCAAACCAAATTGATACACTAAAAAATGATATAGAAAAAACCATTCTTTTAGAAACAGCCCCAATAACACGATTAGAAGGTACACCAAGAAAAATAAGTTTAGACGTAGTAACTCAAGAACAAAATCCTAAGGAATTTAACTCAGGAAAACAATCTTTAGCCATTCTACTCGAAGGTGAATTCCAATCCGTTTATAGTAATAGAATTAAGCCTTTTAAAGTATTAAATAGCAAAGAAAAAAGCACAGCAACCAAAATAGTTATTATTGCTGATGGCGACGTTATAAAGAATGATGTTATTAAAAACGTACCTCAAGAATTAGGCTTCGATCGATGGACAGGAAAAAATTACAGTAACAAAGAATTTTTATTGAATACAGTAAATTATTTACTCGACGATAACGGACTTATAAACATTAGATCTAAAGAAATTGCAGTAGCCTTCTTAAACAGACAAAGAATATCTGCAGAAAAAACACAATGGCAACTTATTAACATTGCACTACCATTGGTTTTGTTGGCTATATTCGGCTTTAGCTTTAATTACTTTAGAAAGAAAAAACATAGTGCTTAAATGTTAATAAGTTTGTTTCCAAATATAAGTCTTAAAGAATATATTTGTAAGTAGCATAATTACAATTTTAACTAAGTTAATAGATGAAACATTTATAACTAAACATACTTTTTTCTTGTTTTAGACTTATAAAATAAATGTAACACCTGACCTCTAAAAAATATAATTCAACACATGAAATTTATAGTATCAAGTACTTATTTGTTAAAACAATTACAGGTTTTAGGTGGTGTAATCAATAGTTCGAACACCTTACCTATTTTAGATAATTTTTTATTTGAATTAGACCATAACAAACTTACAGTTTCGGCTAGTGATTTAGAAACCACTATGGCTTCGACATTAGACGTTGAAAGTGACAGCGAAGGCAGTGTTGCCATTCCTGCACGTTTATTATTAGATACTTTAAAAACGTTTCCAGAGCAACCTCTAACTTTTGTGGTAGAAGATAATAACACCGTTGAAATTAGCTCAAACCATGGTAAATATGCTTTAGCTTATGCGGATGGAAATGAATTCCCAAAAGCTGTAGCTTTAGAAGATCCAAGTAAAACAGTTATTGTCGGAGATATTTTAGCAACAGCAATTAGCAAAACAATATTCGCTGCGGGAAATGATGATTTACGTCCAGTAATGAGTGGTGTATTCTTTCAGTTCTCTACAGAAGGCTTAACCTTTGTAGCTACAGATGCTCACAAATTAGTAAAATATACACGTGCTGATGTGCAAGCTAACCAAGTAGCCGAATTCATTATGCCTAAAAAACCTTTAAACTTATTAAAAGGAATTTTAGCCGGTAGTGAAAACGAAGTTACTATAGACTATAACGAAAGTAATGCGAAATTTACTTTTGAAAATTCAGAGTTAATTTGTCGCTTAATAGATGGTAAATATCCAAATTACGAAGCAGTAATTCCTAAAGAGAATCCTAATAAATTAGCTATAGACAGAACACAGTTTTTAAACTCTGTACGTCGTGTTAGTATTTTCTCTAACAAAACAACGCACCAAATTCGTTTAAAGATTGCAGGTGCAGAATTAAATATTTCAGCTGAAGATGTAGATTACAGCAACAAAGCCGAAGAACGTTTAACTTGCGATTATCAAGGTGATGATATGCAAATTGGTTTTAACTCTCGTTTCTTAACCGAAATGCTTAACAATTTAGGCTCAGACGAAGTTCAACTAGAAATGAGTATGCCAAACAGAGCTGGTATTTTAACTCCTGTTGATGGTTTAGATGAAGGTGAGCATATTACTATGCTTGTTATGCCAGTTATGCTAAACGCATAGTTTACACATTAAAATAATAAATTTTCAACATAAAAAAAGAGGTTATTTGATTTAGTTCAAATAACCTCTTTTTTCGTTTAGTAGATATTTAAATGGTATTAATGTATAGATATATACTGATAATTAAACCTAACTATATAATAAGCCCAGCTTTCAACGCACACAATACAAAATAAGCCATATTTAGGCTTAACTATAACAACTTAATGCAAAATAACATTCTATATTAAATAAATTTAAATAATTTCAGGAGATCTCAAATATTATTTTACCCTATCTACTACTTAAATTTAAATAAAAGAGGAGGCACAATCGAATGTAAACCAAATTCTTTTGATTAAACTAAGCTTCAAAATATCTATTGCAACTCATCAAATAACAAATTAAATCCTAACGCTTACGCGGAAGTATAACGAAGATTGTTCTCTTAAGCGCTACTCTATTCGTTATTTCAATAAATAATAAACAAAAAAAATCCTCAACAAATAAATGTTGAGGATTAAAAAAGGCAACGACCTACTCTCCCACAAATGCAGTACCATCGGCGCTAATGGGCTTAACTTCTCTGTTCGGAATGGTAAGAGGTGAGCCCCATCGCTATAACCACCTTAAGTTATAGCTGCTCGCTATTAGATCTAAATCCTTTAGCATACAGCGTTTATCACGTAGGATAAACAAATATCTTAACATATTGAAATAAGAGACATGACTTGTAAATAATATAATATATTGTTCTCGTTTTAAAAAAACAGGCGTACAATAAGCCTATGGGTTATTAGTACTACTTGGCTATGACATTACTGCCTTTACACCTATAGCCT
>NZ_FOLN01000016.1 GCF_900112395.1 Algibacter lectus | reverse complement strand
TTATTTTTAAACTGATAATAATTACCATCTGAATCTGTGACATCAAAAACTAAATAACTAATGTCAATACCAAAATATTTAATATCTTTATTCATAACAAATTATTTTTTTGAAAGGACATACTACGCGAGTTTCAACGACTTAAAATCGAGGTCTAAAAGCCTCACAGAACTGTTCGAAATCTGTGTAGAAAAGAGAGGGGATTTACAATGTTGACGAGATCTGTAGTCTCTCCGTATAAATTAACCTTATTCCTCTCTTTTGTGCTTTCTATTTTATATGTTTAAATTAGTCTTTTTTATTTAAATGCTAACTTAAGCCGTATAAAAATAATTGCGGCTTAGTACTTAATCAAAGGTCGTTGCGTGTTTGTTACGTCTGATTTTCCTTCGGAAAATCCTCGCACACAAATCCGCAACTATTTTTAATCATAGATATCACAAACAAGCTTAAAAAACCCCATATACAAAATGAAAATCGAGTTTAAAGAAAATCAGAAATTTACGCAATGGTGGGTTTGGCTTATTTTAATCACAATCGGGATTATACCGATTATAGGAATTTACAAGCAGCTAATTCTCGGAAAACAATTTGGAGATAAACCTATGTCCGATTTAGGTTTAATTATTTTTAGTGTGTCTGTATTTTGCCTTATAGCAATCTTCTGGTTTATGCGACTAAAAACTGAAATTAACGAAAATGAAATCCGAATAAATTTCTTCCCCTTTATCAAGAAGCAAGTGAATTGGACAGAAATAAAAAGCGCTGAAATGGTAAATTATGGCTTTGTTGGAGGTTGGGGAATCCGTCCTTGGACAAAACATGGAACCGTATACAATATGAAAGGAAACAAAGGTTTGGCTATTGAACTTCTAAGTGGAGAAAAGTTTCTAATAGGCACTCAAAAAGAAGTTGAACTGGATAAAATAATTGAAAAGTTAGTTTAATAACCTCTAGTTCTACCCTACTAATAAAAAGAGTTAAGAAGTTTCTATTCGGTTTTATTTACTAAATTGAGTGCTTAAATTTACATATCTAAAAACAATAGAAAGAGTTTTTAAAAAATAATAAAACAGAATTTCTAATTGCTAAACTTTCAGATACAACGAAAACCATAGTATATATTTATTCTTTTTTTAATACTACAAATGGAGAAATGGCTATATATCCACTTCAACATATTCGCAAAAAGAGAAGTTAAAAGTGTTGCAAATGTGGTTTGAAGATACATTAAAGAACTTTAAATAAATAAATACTACATTTAAACAAAACACCTTAATCGTAAATAACTGATTTCGAATAAACACATGGAAATAAATCAAATTATTGATAATATATACCCGTTAACAAAGTCTTCAAAAAGTTTAATAAAAGAGTCGATAGTTGAAGTCAAGTTTCCAAAAGGACATATTTTATTCAAAGCAAATAAAATTGAAACCAGTTTTTATTTCATAAAAAAAGGAATTGCAAGAGCCTATGCTTTTTCAGATGAAAATCAAATTACTTTTTGGTTTGGCCAAGAAGGCGATCCTATTGTTTCTATGCAAAGTTATGTCAATAATCAAAAAGGCTACGAAGATGTAGAATTATTAGAAGATTGTGATCTTTACGAGTTAAAAACAGAAAAACTTCATGAACTCTTTTTAGAAGATATTGAAATTGCAAATTGGGGACGCAAATTTTCAGAATTAGAACTTATCAAATCAGAAAAACGCCTTATTGCCTTACAATTCAATACTGCAACCGAGAGATATTTGGCTCTTCTAGAAAATTACCCCAGTATTATACAGCGTGTACAATTATCTTATATTGCCTCCTATTTAGGTATTACCCAAGTTAGTTTAAGTAGAATTAGAGCGAACATAAAATAAATGTCGTTTTTATCATTTGTTAAATGGTTTCTTTAAAATGTTTTAGACTTTTGCCACATAGTATTATTCTTAATTAGAGGTTATCAAATTATTTTTACCTTTAAAAAAACAGGAATAATCTAAAACCTAATTTTAAAATAAATTTTAGATATGTTAAATACAATAAAAATTAAAACACTTCTTATTCTATCACTTTTCACGCTTCTTCTTATAGGCTGTAATAATAAAAACAACACAGAAAAATCTACTGTAAAAACAGAAACTAAAGCATTAAAAAAAATATTATTTGTAGTTACCAGCCATAGCGAAAAAGGAAATACTGGCGAAAAAACAGGTTATTATTTAGGTGAAGTTTCTCATCCATGGGATGTATTGCATACTGCTGGTTACGAGATTGATTTTGTAAGTCCACAAGGAGGAAAAGCACCGGTAGATGCATTTAACATGAATGATTCTATTAATAAGAAATTTTGGGATAACGACGTTTATCGCAGCAAAATTGAAAACACTAAAAAACCTAGTGAAGTAAATCCGGAAGACTATCTAGCCATCCATTATGCAGGTGGTCACGGAGCGATGTGGGATTTTGCAGACAATACTGAAATTGCCGAAATAGCAAAACAAATCTATGAAAACAATGGCGTAGTAAGCGCTGTTTGTCATGGTCCTGCTGGCATTGTAAACATTAAATTAAGTAACGGACTCTATCTCGTAGACGGCAAAAAAGTTAACGCTTTTACTAATGAAGAAGAGGTGAAAGTTAAACTAGAAAATGTGGTTCCTTTTTTACTAGAAGATCAATTAATTGCACATGGTGCTATTTTCGAAAAATCGACTCCTTTTACGGAACACGTTGTTACAGACCAAAGATTAGTAACAGGGCAAAACCCACAATCTGCACATAGCGTTGGTAAAGCAACCTTAAAAGAGCTACAAAAATTAAACAAAAGCACTAAATAAATGAGCGGAGAAAAAAATTTAGAAATGCTTTTAAAATCAATGAAACCTAAACACAATTTAGGCGAATTTGTATTTTGTAAAACAGAACGTTTGGAGCTTATTAAATTGAGCCAAATTATAATGACTTTTAAAGAAGAAGAAAGCACTACCATTATTACTAAAAAAGAAGTGGCAGACCAATTGGGTTTAGAGTATTCTTTTATAGCATCTTGGATTACACTTACAGTACATTCGTCCCTAGAAGCCGTTGGCTTAACAGCCGCATTTTCTAATGCTTTATCTAAAAATGGAATAAGCTGCAATGTTGTTGCAGCTTATTATCACGATCATATTTTTGTCGATGTAAAAGACACAGAAAAAGCAATGAAAATTTTAAATGAATTTTCAAAATAACACATCAATACTAAAACATAAAAATAAATGAATTGGATACTATTAGTAATTGCTGGGCTTTTTGAAGTTGCCTTCGCTACCTCACTTGGTAAAGCCAAAGAAGCAACAGGAATAGAATCTACATACTGGTACATCGCGTTCATTATTTGTTTAGTAATAAGTATGTCACTTCTTTTAAAAGTAACGCAACACCTCCCAATTGGAACAGCTTATGCCGTTTGGACAGGTATTGGAGCTGTAGGTACAGTTTTAGTTGGTATATTTGTTTTTAATGAACCCGCAACAACTTTGCGTATATTTTTTATTTCAACATTAATTATTTCAATTATCGGTTTGAAAGTAGTTTCGCATTAAACAAATAAAAATAATTAAAACCACTCCCCTAACTTTTAAAATGAGTAGAACATTAAAAATAATAACCTCTATAATTACAATCATTTTAAGTTGGCTACTTACCGGAATTGGCTATACAATCAAAATTGGCCACCCGACAAATACGATATTAATTTTATTGGGAATAGCTTGTTTTATCAGTGGATGTTTATGGCTTATAATCTCAATTAAATCAACTAAAAAATCTTAATTGAAACCATCAGAATTCCTCAAAATAAAGACAAATTATCTCAGCATTGTAATTAATTCAATATTGTTCTTTGGAGTTCTATTATTACTAATTTTTATTGAAACTTTAGTTTTCTTCCTCTTATATGGTTCCGGTGCTAGTTCAAGTAGAATTGCCAAATTATGGTATATGGACTTCATATTAAATTCACTTCCAATAATTCTTTTAGCCCTTTTTTTAGTTTACAAAACCATGAAAAGGTATAAAGAAAAAGAATACGTAAAATTCAAAACGAGTCTTTTTACACTTTTAATTGTCCTTTTTCTTTTCTCTATAAGAGACCAAATTAACCAACTTATTTTCTAAGAAAAATAAAAACGATGTGGTTACATCATATAGAAATAATTCCGTAATTTAGTGCTTAAATAAAGGTAGTAGCGTATTTGCTACGTCTAATTTTCATCAGGAAATTCCTCGCACGCAAAACCGTACTATTCTTGTACGTAACCGTTAATTAACCATAATATAAATTTTTATTTTACTATGATGGTTTTACTAACTTCTTCTATTATTTGTGTTGTATGAAAAAATTAATTTATATAAGTTTCTTCAGCTTCTTTTGCATGAGTTCTTTAATGGCCCAGAATAATTTAAGCGTCATTGAAATCGATTTAATTAACCGAAGTTTAGAAAAAAGTTATGCCTTAAAAAAATCAATTCATGAACTTTCTATCGACAGCATAGAAAGAAAAATTATCCGTCAGAACTTTATTCCAACTCTAGAAGCCGATGCCAAGTATGGCTACGCATCGAGTAGAATAGATATCGACATCCCAACGCTACAGTTACCAATTACTGGTATTGAATTATTTGAAGGCGACTCGAGATTCAATACGCAAGGCCAAATTTTCAATGCAAACTTAACGGCCAAAGCCCTGCTGTTTTCTGGCTTACAAGTAAAATATGGATCTAAAGCCACCGAAGAAAAAATTAAAGCAAAAAACTTTATGCTTCATGCTGAAAAAGCAGATATTATAAAAGATGTTATTGACACTTTTGATACAATTGAATTACTAAAACAATCTGAAATTGTTATCACCAAAAGTGAAGAACGCTTAGCAAAGGAAAAAGAAAGAGTAAAAACAGCCATAAAAAATGGATTAGCCATTCCCTACGATCGAGATAAAATTACGGCAGCCGAATTAAACTTAGCATCCAAAAAAGTAGAACTTCACGGCAATCTCAGTTTATTATATTTAAAACTTTCTATGCTAACAGATGTAAATATTTCAACTTTAGAAAATTACAGCTTCGAATTAACGCCATGGACGTTAAAAAACATAGGACAAAACTTTAGTGATCGTCCAGAATTAAAAGCCTTAAACGCTTCTGTAAAAGCTTACGATTATAAGTTAAAAATGAACAAAAACGCCTATTTACCAAAGGTTCAAGCGGTGGCTTCCCTATCTTACTCTAATTTATTTAATGCCAGTTTAGAAACCCCTTACGCACTTCCTGGTGGTGAAAATATAAATTTAGAATTAGATAAATTCGAATTAGCTCCAGCTTACTTTTTGGGTGTTGGTATGCAATGGGAATTATTTAGCGGCTTAAAACATACCAACGAAACACACATAGCACGTATTGAGAAAAATATAATTGAAGAAGAAAAAAGTGATATTGAAGAAAAACTAGAACTTTTTGCAAAAAAAGTACAGGTAAATTTTGATGTTAAAAACCAACAATTGGTATTAAAAGCGCAAGAAATGCAGGTTGCCAAAAACAGCTTAAATCTAGCAATTAAAAGTTACCGCGAAGGGTTAATATCAATATCAGATCGCTTGCAAACCGAAACAGAATATCAAAATGCCGTGCTTAACTATTACAATTTTGTAGCACAACAACGTATGGTTGCATTAGATTTATTAATCTCAACAGGGAGTTTACAAATTGAAAATTTGAAAAATTAGAAACTTATTCTATTATGAAAAACAAAAAGCAAATTCTTATATTAATCGTTCCGGTGTTAATTATCGTTATCGGCATATTTTTGTTGCTTCTTTTAAAACCTAACGAAAATGAAAATCGTGTTTTTGTTGGTTTATTTGAAACCACCGAAATCCGTGTGGCTTCCGAAGTTCCTGGTCGCATAGAAACCATTTATGTAAAGCTAGGCGACCAAGTTAAAAAAGGACAACTACTCGCCACTATTGAAAGTGATATTCTGGATGCTAAAATTCAGCAAGCTGAAGGCATGTTTGATGCTGCTAAATCGGTAAGCGATAAAGCAAACTCTGGAGCTAGAAGCCAAGAATTATCGGCCGTAGAAGACAAATATAAAATGGCAGAAAGTCAATATAGCTTTGCAGAAAAATCTTTTAAAAGATTAGAAGCCATGGCTAAAGACAGTTTGATATCTCAACAACAAATGGATGAAATCACCTTTAAGCGCGATGCGGCTTTCGACCAAATGAATGCAGCCAAATATATGTTTGAAATGGCAAAAGAAGGTGCTAGAGTTGAAGACAAAAAAGCAGCCAAAGGCCAAATGAATGCTGCCGGAGGAAAAGTAAGTGAAGCGAAAGCTTATTATAAAGAATTAGAAGTTTACGCTCCCGTTTCTGGTGAAATTTCATCAAAATTAGCAGAAGAAAGTGAAGTGATGCCTGCTGGCTACCCCATATTTACTATTCAGAAATTAGAAGAAATATATGCTGTAATTCACGTGAGGGAAGATTTTTTAAAAGATTTTTCTATGGGAACAGAAATCTCAGGAAACTTACCAGCTTTTAATAATGAGTCGCATACATTTAAGGTAACTTATATTGCACCAATGGCCGATTTTGCAGATTGGGTTCCAACTGCCGATAAAGGCCGATTGGATATGAAAACTTTTGAAATTCATTTAACACCTTCAGAAAAAATTAAAGGTCTACGTCCAGGCATGAGTCTTAATATTCAATTTTGAAAACCATACTACAAATAATAATAATACGGGAGTTTATAAGGCTTAAAAAAAGGCCTACCGCTTGGGTGCTTTTATTTGTAATTCCTATTGGCGTTTTCTTTTATCTAGGCGCTATTTATGAAGAAGGCGCTATAAAAAATGTTTCTATTGCCGTTTTAGATTTAGATCACACCGATTTAAGCAGAAAAGTAATTAGCAATGTGGAAGCTTCTCCGAAGTTAAACATAATTCAGTTTTTGAACTCTAACGATAATATAGACGACATTTTCATAAATCATCCTGAAATTAAAGGGTTTTATGTAATTCCGAAGAATTTTCAGAAAAATATTTTAAACGGAAAACAAGAAAAATTATTGGTTTACACCAATTCTTCAAACATTATATACGGCAACCTTATTTACAAAGAAGCCGCCACTTTTATAAATACCATGTCTTCGGGAATTAATTTGCAAACCTTTAAACTTAACGGAATTCCGCACGAGAAAGCCATTAAAATGGTTATGCCTATTAGGGTAATCACTAAACCACTTTACAATGCTTATTATAATTATTTGTATTATTTAGTTCCGGGATTAACCACGGTTTTATTACAAATGATCGTATTTCTTCTGGCTGCCAGATCTATTAATTCTGAATATTCAAATGAAACCTATAACGCATTATTAAACCTCGCGAATGGTAGTGTTTTTAAAATTATTTTAGGAAAATTAATAGCATACACCCTACTCGGGTTGATAGTTGCTATTTTTATTTTCTCTGTAGTACATCCGCTATTAGGCATTCCTTCAAGTGAAAGCACCTTGCCTTTTCTATGGGTAGTTTTAGCTTTTGTTATGGCAAATGCCATGTTGGGTATTATGATTTCTACAATTTTTAAAAACGAAGCGATTGCCATGGATGTATCTTTTGTTTACAATTCACCAGCATTTGTGTTTAGCGGCTTTACATTCCCTATTATGGCCATGCCAGCTTTTAATGCTTGGTATGCCCAACTTATACCCTACACCCATTTTTTAAACGCTTTTATAAAAGGCATGGAGATGAACACACCTTTCTCTTTTTTAATACAACCGACTGTAAATTTGTTGGTTTTCTTTTTGGTAGGCTATGTTATAACCGTGAGCATATTTATGTTTCGTAATAAAAAAGTAGCTGTATGAAAAAATGGTTTTCCATATTTAAAAGTGAATTAGCTCTCATTTTTGACGACAAAAGCATACTACTTACGTGTTTAGTAGCACCGATACTCTATGCTTTTTTTATTGGCTCTATTTACGCTGAAAAAAACGTTACAGAAATCCCTATTGCGGTGGTAGATTTTGATCATTCAAATTTATCTAGAAAGGTTTCTCAATTAGTAAATACTTCTGAAAAAATATCTGTAGAAGGACACTATTCGTCTATAGAAGATGCTATGTTTCATTTTAATAATCTAGAGGTTCAGGGTATTCTTGTTTTACCGAAAAACTTTCAAAGGAAAACCATCAATTTAGATGGTTCACAGGTAGAACTCATTTTAAACAACACTAAATTTTTAACTTCAAACGAAATTAATAAAGCCGTTCAAAGTGTTATTTTAACTGTGGCTGGAGGTGTTAGAATGCAATATTTTGTTTCTAATAACATACCCGTAGAACTTGCTAAACAAAAAGCACAGCCCATACTGCCTGTTTTTAAATCGATTTATAATGCTACTAATAATTATGGCGATTATTTATTGCCTATTTTATTAATTTTAATTATTCAACAAACATTAATAATTGGTTTTGGACAAAGCATTGTGCATGAATTTAAACATGGCCTTTTTAATCATTCAGAAAAATTAAACTTCTTTGAGTTTACTAAAATCCTTTCTGCAAAAAGTTCTTATTACATATTGCTTTACATTATATACTTTTTTGTTTTCTACAAATTAATATTTCCGTTTTTCACGCTTAGTTTTAATGGTTCTATCTTTTTACATCTGTTATTGAGTTTACTGTTTATCTCTGTTCTAATTATATACACAACCTTATTTGCATCATTTTTTAAAACAGCCATTGGTTGGACAGAAATTATGGCGTTTTCTACCTACCCGCTATTCTTAGTTTCCGGATATTCTTGGCCTATTGATTCCATGCCGCAAGGTTTACAACTATTTGCAAACTTATTACCGTCTACACCTTATTTCAATATATTTAATGCTTTAGCTACTGAAGGTGCTAAGCTAGATAACATTACCAATGGTTTTGTTCATTTATTGGTGTTGTTATTAGTTGGTTATTTGTTACTTTACGTGAGGTTTCAATTTATAAAAGAAAAAATGATAGTTAAAACTGTTGAAAATTAATTACTTCCACCACTTAAACTACTGGTAAAAAAATACTTACCTATAGTAACTAACAATAATTTAATACGAGTATTGTAACAAAAATTAAAACCCGAATACTAATTACAAAAATCTCATTAAGATGAAAAATACCACCAAGAGAAAAACATTAATTCTAATGTCTATTGGAATGCTCGTTATTTCTACGTCGCAAATATTTTCTCAATTTATGGAATTAACGGATTTAATGAAAGGATCCTTTATGGGTCTTGGAATAGGACTCTTACTTACCTCAATGGTTTTTGGGATTTTTAAAAAAATTTAAATATGCAAACAAAATACGCTCCAATATCCACTAGAATAAAAGCCGTTATAATCGATAGTATTGCCATCATCGTATTAATGTATGCTGCTGTGGAAGTTTTTAATCTTTTTGAAAGTATTCCAAATTATATAAGAATATCTGTTTTTGTTAGTCTATTTATCCTTTACGAACCTCTTTTAGTTTCCATTTTTGGCGCAACTTTAGGTCATTTTTTCAATGATATTGTAGTAAAACAAGAAGCTAACGAGAATAGAAACATCAACTTCCTCATTGCTATAATTCGTTTTATGACTAAATCACTTTTAGGTTGGGTGTCATTACTAACCGTTAACAGCAATTCAAAAAAGAAAGCCATTCATGATTATGTAGCTCAATCTGTTGTGCTTCCATATAAACCAAATAAAAAAGCATCTACCTCATAAAATTTTTATCTTAAACAATTTCACATTTTCCGTCAACAATTCACAACCCTTTGCTTGAAAGCTAAGCACAAATATTTTATCTTTGCTCGCTTAATACGAAAATGATTTATGAAGATTTCATATAACTGGTTAAAGCAATTTTTAAATACAGATTGGACTCCAGAACAAACTAGCGAATTACTTACCGATTTAGGACTTGAAGTTGAAGGTATAGAAGCCTATCAATCTGTAAAAGGAGGATTAGAAGGTGTTGTAGTTGGCGAGGTTTTAACCTGCGTAAAGCACCCAAATGCCGATAAATTAAATATTACCACCGTAGATATTGGTTTAGATGGCCCTGTACAAATTGTTTGTGGCGCACCAAATGTTGCTGCCGGACAAAAAGTACCTGTAGCAACTATAGGAACCACTTTGTATTCTGAAGAAGGTGAAGCATGGACCATTAAAAAAGGAAAAATTAGAGGCGAAGAAAGTTTCGGGATGATTTGTGCTGAAGATGAACTTGGCTTAGGAAAATCTCACGACGGTATTTTAGTTTTAGATGAAACTTTAAAAGTAGGTACGCCTGCAGCCGATATTTTCGATATTGAAAACGATCAAGTTTTCGAAATTGGATTAACACCAAACCGTGCCGATGCCATGAGCCACTATGGAACTGCTCGTGATTTAAAAGCCGGATTAATTCAAAAAGATGTAAACTTAGAACTCATTACGCCATCAGTTAGTGCTTTTCACGTAGAGAACCGCACGCTTAAAATGGATATTGATGTACAAGATAAAGAATTGGCACCTCGCTATTGCGGTGTTACAATTTCTGGTATAAAAGTACAAGAATCTCCAGCTTGGTTACAACACCGTTTAAAAGCTATTGGTTTAAGTCCAATAAATAATATTGTTGATGCTACTAATTACGTTTTACACGAATTAGGCCAACCACTTCACGCCTTTGATGCCGCTAAAATAGCAGGAAATAAAGTTGAAGTAAAAACCTTACCAGCTGGAACAAAATTCACAACACTTGATGGCGTAGAACGTGAATTACATGAAGATGATTTAATGATTTGTGATGCTGAAAAACCAATGTGTATTGCTGGTGTTTTTGGCGGATTAAATTCAGGAGTTTCAGAACATACTACAAGTATCTTTTTAGAAAGTGCTTATTTTAACCCAGTAAGTGTTCGTAAAACAGCAAAAAGACATGCATTAAACACCGATGCTTCTTTTAGATTCGAACGTGGAATAGACCCTAATATTACAGGTTACGCCTTAAAACGCGCGGCTTTATTAATTCAAGAATTAGCTGGCGGAGAAATTACCAGCGATATTATTGATTTCTACCCAAAGAAAATTCAAGATTTTGAGGTGCGTTTAAGCTTTGAAAATGCCGAAAAATTAATTGGAGAAGAAATTCCGAAGGAAACTATAAAACGCATTCTTACGTCTTTAGATATTAAAGTTAATAATGTTACCGAAACTGGATTAGGTTTAACCGTACCAGCATACCGAAATGATGTGCAACGTGAAGCTGATATTATAGAAGAAATTTTACGTGTTTACGGATATAACAATGTAAAAACAACTGAAAAACTTAACGCTTCTATTTCTGCAACATCTCGTTTTGAGGATTATAAAATTCAAAATGTAGTAGGGAATCAATTAGCATCACAAGGGTTTTTCGAAATACTTTCTAACTCGCTAACCACGCCTAATTATGCTGCTTTAAGCGAGCAATTAAAAGAAGAGCACAACATTACCATGTTAAACCCATTGAGTAATGATTTATCTGTAATGAGACAATCTTTATTGTTTTCAGGTTTAGAAGCTATTTCTTTTAACATTAATAGAAAACGTGGAGATTTAAAACTTTTTGAATTTGGTAAAACATATCATGGTTTTCAAGATAAACGTGAAGAATTTAAGCATCTAGCTGTATTCTCAACAGGAAACCAATCTCAAGACAATTGGATTTCACCTAACCAGAAAAGCGATTTCTTTTTTATGAAAGGAAGCATTGTTTCTATTTTAGAACGTTTAGGTATTTCTAGGTTTAATGAAGCACCAACTAAAAACGATTTAATAAGTGAAGGTATAAGCCTAGGTTTAGGAAAAACCACTTTAGTAGATTTCGGGTTAGTTAAAAAACAAGTTTTAAAACATTTTGACATTAACCAAGATGTTATTTTTGCCGATTTTAACTGGGATGCTATTTTAGACGTAGTTAAGCGCAATAAAATTACTTTTAAAGCCATTACTAAGTATCCTGAAGTAAAGCGTGATTTCGCCTTATTATTGGATGATAACGTAACTTTTGAGTCTATTTATAAATTAGCGAAACAAAGCGAAAAACAATTACTAAAATCTGTAAATCTTTTTGACGTTTACCAAGGAAAAAATCTTCCTAAAGGAAAAAAGAGTTATGCGGTGAGTTTTACACTTCAAGATGAAAATAAAACGCTAACCGATAAGCAAATTGATAAAATAATGAACAAACTGCAATCGAGTTTTGAAAGACAACTTGGTGCAGAATTAAGATAGTTAAACACCTGTTAAATATTAAAAGTCGGCCATGGCCGGCTTTTTTTGTGTTTAAAAATGTTGTATATTTAGTTAGAACATTAAACTAAATAATATTATGACAGATTCAAACTATATAAAAGTATTCAGTGGAGATTTTATTGTTGTAAAACGAATTATTTCCGATTTAGAAAACGAAAACATTACTGCTGTAATTAAAGACGAGACCGAATCTGCTAGATTAGCTGGTTTCGGGGCATCGGTATATGGACATCAAGATATTTACGTGCACAAAGACGAACTAGCAAAAGCGACGTCTATTATTGAAAATACAAACTTAGAAATAGAACCTTAACATAACTGTTGGCGCACACAAATAAGCTTAACTGATTTTTAACGCTTTACAACTTTCATTACATTCTATTATTTACTATATTGTAGGAATAAACTTTTAAAAACAAACTAAAATGAAAAACTACATTAAAGTATTTACAGGAAATCTCAATGATGTACAGCGGGTTTACAATGATTTAGCAGAACTAAACATTTGCGCTGTAATTAGAGCCAAATCTAAGTTTGAACGTATTAATTATCCAGGAGATCTAAACCAAACCATACAGGATATTTTAGTACACCAAGACGAAATTGATCGTGCAACGGAAGTTATTGATAATTTAATGGGTAAAAATGCTTCTGCAATAGCCAGAGGTACCAATACTAAACCAAATCGTAATAAACATTATGCTTAATGCCTAATTAATTATTTTGGTTTTTCATTTTTAGAATTTTTATCTCAACTAAACACAAAAAATTTGGTTTTAAGTACAACAGATTAAAACCACAATGACTTACCACGACCCCAAAGGACTTTTATTTTTAAAGGTCCTTTTTTTTTATGCCTATAAATGAAAAACAGAAGTAGGCAGCGCTTCATTTTTAAGTAAAAAAAAAGTTTATTGAAACTAGGTTTCAATAAACTTTAATCACAATTTACATAAAGGTAGCTTAAATATTTAAGCTTTTACCGTGTACATTTTATCACGTAATTCCTTAATTTTCTTGTCTTGCATATATTCATCAAAAGTAGTGTAACGATCTATAACACCATTTGGAGTTAACTCCACTACTCTGTTAGCAACGGTTTGCGCAAACTCGTGATCGTGTGTTGTAAACAACATAGATCCTTTAAAGTTTTTAAGTGAATTATTAAACGCTGTAATACTTTCTAAATCTAAGTGGTTTGTAGGCTCGTCTAGCATTAACACGTTAGCCCGTACCATCATCATTCTACTAAGCATACAACGCACTTTTTCTCCTCCAGATAATACGTTTGATTTTTTAAGCGCTTCTTCTCCACTAAAAATCATTTTACCTAGAAAACCACGAATATGTACTTCTTCACGTTCTTCTTCTGTAGTTGCCCATTGGCGTAACCAATCTACTAATGATAAATCGTTTTCAAAAAACTCACTATTATCTAACGGTAAATAAGATTGCGTGGTTGTTACACCCCAAGCAAATTCACCAGCATCAGCTTTTTCATTGTTATTTATAATTTGATAAAATGCTGTTGTTGCTCTAGAATCTCTAGAGAACACAACTACTTTATCGCCTTTAGCTAAGTTTAAGTCAATATCTTTAAAAAGCAATTCTCCTTCTAACGATGCTGTTAAGCCTTCAATATTTAAAATTTGATCTCCAGCTTCTCTTTCGCGCTCAAAAATAATAGCTGGATAACGACGACTTGTACGTCTAATATCTCCAATATTTAATTTTTCAATCATTTTCTTTCTACTGGTTGCTTGTTTACTTTTTGCAACGTTGGCAGAAAAACGACGTATAAACTCTTCTAATTCTTTTTTCTTCTCTTCAGCCTTTTTGTTTTGTTGTGCATGTTGGCGTGCTGCTAATTGAGACGACTCATACCAAAATGTATAGTTACCTGAGTAATGATTTATTTTTCCGAAGTCAATATCAGAAATATGTGTACAAACTGCATCTAAAAAGTGTCTATCATGCGATACTACAATCACACAATTATCATAATTAGCTAAAAAGTTTTCTAACCAAGAAATAGTTTCGTAATCCAAATCATTGGTAGGCTCATCCATAATAAGCACATCTGGATTTCCAAATAAAGCTTGTGCTAGTAATACACGTACTTTTTGTTTACCATCCAAATCGGCCATTAAAGTATAATGAAATTCTTCTTTAATCCCTAAATTAGAAAGCATAGAGGCAGCATTGCTATCTGCATTCCAACCATCCATTTCTTCAAACTGCACCTGAAGTTCGCCAATTTTCTCAGCATTTTCATCTGTATAATCGGCATATAGTGCATCAATTTGAGTTTTAATGTCGAATAAAGGTTTATTCCCCATTAAAATAGTTTCTAACACTGTGCTCTCATCATATAAGTTGTGGTTTTGTTCTAAAACCGACATACGCTTACCTGCCTCTAAAGAAACATGCCCAGAGGTTGGTTCCATTTTACCCGAAATGATCTTTAAAAAAGTAGATTTTCCCGATCCGTTTGCACCAATAATACCATAGCAATTGCCATTATTGAATGTAGTGCTCACTTCATCAAATAGAATACGTTTTCCGAATTGAACAGAAAGATTTGAAACTGATAACATAGAGTTGTTTATTTTTTTGCAAAAGTAGAAAAATTCATTGGTAAGAAGAAACTTCGAAGCCCTATTTTTTAACTCAACATCTTGTTTAATCTATTATAAGTCTAAATAACTTTTAACAACGCATTAACAGCAGATTATAAAAACAAGACATACTTTTGTTGTACAAACACTTTACCTAATTAAGGATTTTTACATGAGAGTATTATTTTCAATATTATCAATTGTACTTCTAATATCAAGCTGCAAAAATAGCGCTCACAACGAGAGCGATGATTTTGCCTATATTGGAGGTGAAATTATAAATCCTACTGAAAACACCATTATTCTAGAGAGTAAAAACAAAACTATTGACACTATTAAGCTCGATGGACGAAATCGTTTCTTTTACAAAATAGATAACTTCTACCCAGGTATTTACACGTTTAGACACGGTAGCGAATATCAAATGATTATGTTAGAACCTAATGATAGTTTACTATTTAGGTTAAATACTTTTGATTTTGATGAATCGCTAGTTTATACAGGTCGTGGCGCAAAGCAAAACAATTTTTTACTTAACGAGTTTTTAGAAAACAAAAAAACAGAACAAGCCGTTCGTAGATTTAGATCACTAAATCCTCAAGCTTTTACTTCTAAACTAGATTCTATAAAACAATCTCAAATTGCACAATTCAAAAAGTTCAAAAAGAAGAACGATGTTAGTGATGCTTTCGAGAATTTAATTTTACAACACATTAATTACTCATATTACGCGAGTAAAGAAACTTACCCATTTAGAAGTAATAGAAATCAAATAGAAGAAATTTTTAAAACACTACCTAAAGATTTTTATGCTTATAGAAATAATATAGATTATAATAATGCTAAACTAAAAGACTTTATTGCTTATAAATGGTTTTTAAAATCGAATGTTAGCAACCTTGCGCTCAACGAGCATATGGACCATTGCAACAAAGACGACTTTAAAAAAGGTCGCTCGCTTTGTTTTAACCTAGATAGACTAAAACAAATAGACAGTTTAATTTCCGATAAAGGTTTAAAAGAAGAATTGCTATACCATTACACGGTTAAATTTTTATCTTTAAGTGATGATACTGACGAAACCAATACCATTCTTAAAAATTATTTAGCTAAAACTGAAAATGTTAAAGGCAAAAAAATGATTATCAATTTTGCCGAAGCTGTTAGCAAGTTAAATGCTGGAAACAGTTTACCTAATCTGGATATTGTAGATTATAAAAACAACTCTAAAGATTTAAGCGATTTGGTTAATGGCACAACGGTAATTACGTTTTGGTCTAATACGTATTACGATCATTTTAAAAGCAGCCATCACAAGTTAAACCGATTAAAATCAAAATATCCAGAAGTAACATTTGTAAGTATCAATATTGACAGCTATAATGTAAACAAGGCAAAACGCGCATTACAATCTAATGGCTTTGTTAGCGGTAATGAATACTTCTTTAAATCGCCAAAACTAGCTACAGAAGCTTTAGCTATTCACCCTATGACAAAAACCTTCATTATCAATAAAAATAAGAAGATTGTTAATGGGAATACTAATATTTTTTATGGTAAGTTTGAAGAGCAACTTGTTGGGTTACTTAACAAATAAGTTTCTATAATTTATAGTGATTCATTAACATTTTTTCATAAACCTTATCCGGAAGAATACGCTTCAATACAATAGAAAATTTCTGCATAAACGCCCCCACTTTGTAATGTATTTTAGGGTTTTTAGTATTGATAATATTAAAAACTGCCTGAGCCATTTCCCCTGGGTCACTTCCACCTTCAACATGAGAGTCCATTAAGCTTAATGTATCGCCATAAGGCTTTTTGTAAGGTGAATTTTCTAATAATGGCGCATGATATCTACCCGCAGCAATATTAGTTGCAAAATCACCAGGAGCAACATTAGTCATTTTAATATTAAAATCCTTTAACTCCATCCTGAAAGCTTCAGTAATTAATTCTAAAGCACCTTTACTCGCACTATAAACGCCACGATAAGGTAAACCCATATAGCCCGCTATAGAGGTTACATTTATAATTAAGCCTGCATTTTGCTTTCTCATCTGTGGTAAAACCGCTTTTATCACATTTATAGGTCCGAAGAAATTAGTGTCAAAATTATTTTTAATTTCTGCATCCGGAATTTCTTCAATAGGTCCTGTAATTCCAGCACCCGCATTATTAACCACAACATCTAGTCTGCCCTCTTTCTCAATAATTGTAGAAACGGTTTCTAAAATAGTTTGGTTGTCTTTTACATCTAAAGCCAAAATAGGGAATTTACTTTCCTTATATTTTTCTGGATTTCTGCTGGTTCCATAAACAATAAATCCTCTTGTTTTTAAAAACTCACCAATAGATTTACCTATTCCCGAAGAACCTCCTGTAATTAATACAACTTTAGACATAATTTTTAGAATGATATTATGAGTACAAAATTAACAATGAATTTTAATATACCGCTTAATTTACAAGATAGTTTTAAAATGAAGAAACGCTTTAAAACTAAAAAATCTCGATAAGCATAAGCTTTCAAGATTTCAGTTTATTGTATAAAAAAAGGCAAGCTACCTACATCACACTGCTACAACCATTTACCTTTGCTGCGTTCCCGCCCTGGAGGATTCAACAGGAGCTAGTTGTGTAGGACTTGCCGGGTGCAAATATACAACCTTTTAAAAAATTCACAATATTTTTTTACTCTGATTTTAAATAAATATCTTGCTTAAAATTTAAAGCTCAAAATGAAAACATTCAAACACTTAACAATCATATTTTTAAGCACAATTATTATTGCTTGCGGATCTAATAACGGACTCAAAAAAAATGATTTCAGCGTCATAACAAACGCCAAAAAAGGCAATATTTCAGTAAATGAGACTCTAAAACTAAGTTTAGAAAACAAAAAAAGTCATAAAATCGATTCCGTTTCTTATACATTAGATGGCAAACAAATTGATAACAATTTCGATTTAAGCAATTTTAAACTAGGAAAGCAAACTGTAGAAGCTACTGTTTACTTTAATGGTGAAAAGCAAACGATTACGACATCGGTTACTATTTTGAATAATGAATCTCCAAAAATATTTACTTATAATATTTTAAATGAATATCCACATGATATTACATCTTACACGCAAGGTTTAGAATTTTACAAGGATACACTTTACGAAAGTACAGGTCAACACAAAGAATCTAAACTTAGAAAAGTAGATTACAAAACAGGAAAAGTATTTAAAAACATCAATTTAGCCGATGAGTTTTTTGGTGAAGGTTTAACCGTACTAAACGATAAAGTTTACCAATTAACATGGCAAAAAGGAACAGGTTTTGTTTACGATGCCAATACCTTTGAGAAATTAAACAGCTTTAAATACGCTAACAGTAAAGAAGGTTGGGGATTAACACACAACGACAAATCGATTTATAAAAGTGATGGTACCGAAAAAATATGGTTATTAAACCCTGAAACTTTAGTTGAAGAAGAATATATACAAGTATTTACCAATAAAGGTAAAATTATTGGCATCAACGAAATGGAATGGATTGATGGTAAAATTTTCGCAAACCGTTATCAAAAAGATGGTGTAGCTATTATTAACCCAAAAAACGGTGCTGTAATAGGTGTAATAGACTTTTCTCCATTAAAGAAGCTTGTAACCCAACACGATGGTTTAGATGTTTTAAATGGCATTGCTTACAACCCTAAAACTAAAACCATATTTGTAACAGGTAAACGTTGGGATAAATTATTCGAAATAGAAATTGTAGAGAAATAATAACTTATTACGATTCTACTTTTTCTTCAAATCGAAATAGTGCAAAAGCTACTGGAATAAACAGTAAACCAACCACTATAAAGAGCCCAAAAGCATTTTTTAAGCCAAAAGCATGCGCTAAATAACCAATTAATGGCGGCCCGATAAGCATTCCTGCAATGGCGTAGGTTGTTATTATTGAAATTGCCATGCCTGGTGAATATTTTTTAGAACTTCCCGCTAAAGACATGGTAAGCGGAAAAAATGCAGCCGTACCAAAACCAACTAAAAAGAAACCAAATAAAGCGGTCCAGAACTTAGGTAATAACACCGCCATAGAAATACCTATAACAATTAAAGTACTGCTTAAAAGATAGGTTTTTAAAACACCTATTCGGGTTACCAACCTATCTGAAAAGAAACGAGATAATGCCATGGTTGTCATAAACATTAAATAACCATAAGTAAAAACATCTTCCTTTAGAACTTCTTTAAAGTAAACACCACTCCAGTCGAACATGCCACCTTCGCAAATGGCTGCAAAGAAGACAATAATACCCAAACACATAATATATGGATCAGGTTTACTCATTATCAATTTATTCCCTGAAGGTGCTTTATCATTTTTTAAAGTGAATTTGTAAGTTGCTAGAGCCACAGTTATTGTAAAAATGGCTATGCTCAATAAGTGAGTTCCAATAGGCACTTCAAACTTCACCATTAAAGTCGAAAATAAAACCCCAAACAGACCTCCTGTGCTCCAAAGCCCGTGAAAAGCTCCTACTACCCGCTTTTCAAATTTCTTCTGTAAAGTGATGGATTGTGTGTTTATAGAAATATTCAAAATCCGTAAGCAAAATGCAAAGCTAGAAATAGCCAAAACCAAACCTATTGTTGTGGTTGCAAACCCTATCATTGCCAATGATATTGAAAAAAATACAAAGGCAAATATTAACGGAACACGGCTATCAAATTTAGAAACTAACCAACCTGATATAGGTAAACCAATTAAAGAACTTATTGGCATAGCGATAAGTATGGTTCCAAGTTCGGCTTCGTTTAAATTAAAAAACGTTTTTATGGTAGGAATTCGTGATGCCCAAGAAGCAAAACAAATTCCTGATAAAAAAAAGTAAACACTTAAAGCTATACGCTGTTTAGCTCGTAATTCCATTCTAAAAATATTACATTTTTGAAGCTACAAAAGTAGTGTAACATTTTATGATTTAAACAACGTCTAATGCATTACTTATGCACAGCACTTTGCGTACAAGGGCAATTGCTTATACCTTGTAGAAAATCTAAACCAATAGTAATTACATGCGTTCCTGAGTTATAAGACGACAACCCATTCATGGTTACTTGGTACGAATACCCAAAATAAAATATATTCTTTTTAAAACCAGCCATTGGTCCAATATTCAAAGGTTTCATTAATTGATCGTTAAGAAAACGGTATGAAATACCGGCCCAATAATAGTCTTCATTTCTACTAAACTTACGCATTTTGAAGTTGATATCAGTTGCAGAACGTTTATCACTTGCAAACATTTGATAAAAAATTGAAGGCTCGAATTCGATGCCACTTTTCTTTGGTCCTTCAAAAGTATATCCTGAATATATTTGATAGTTTAAAAGTAAATTTGGTTCTAACGCTCTAAAATCTTCAATTTGTTTAGCAAGTACATTGTTTGCATTGAAACTTAAAAAGAAACCATGATTACGATATAAAGCACCAACATCGAAGTTTTGATTTGATGTTTTTCTATCGTCAGTAACAAACGGATCTATTACCGGGTTTTCAATAGTAGTGTTAAACTTATCGACATCAATTCTGAAATTATTAATATTGAAAGAAATACCAAAAGATAAGTATTGCTTAGAATAATAATCTAAAATAAGATGGTGAGCAAACGAGAATTTAGCTCCCGTTTGGATGGTATACCCATTTCTATCATTGTACAAAGACACACCAACACCAGAACGATCGGCAATTCTAAAATCTGCATAAAGCGATTGATTATCGGGTGCATCTTTAATACCAACCCATTGCGTTAAACCATTAGCTCTTAGTCTTAAGTTATCGCCAATTCCTGCATAGGTTGGCGATATTACAAAATCGTTTTCAGCTAAATGTTGCGTAAAAACTGGTAAGTTAAGTTCCTGACTATAAGCGTTTGCAATAACTGTAAGGAATAGATATATAAATATTTTTTTCATTTGAATTTCTTTTGAGCTAAACATTAATAGACTTGTCTTCATTACCTATACAGTGTAAAATGTCCAACAAACTCACGGTTATTTCTACTATGATTAAGTTTTACTACATACCAGTAATCTCCAGAAGGTAGTTCTTTACCATGATATTCTCCGTTCCATTTTTGTCCAGCTTTTAACTTAGCTACCACACGACCATAGCGATCGAAGATATCGAAAGTTAAATCGTTGTAAATTGATGTACAACCTGGTCCCCACTCATCTAAAACACCATCACCATTTGGCGTAAAGTAATTAGTAATACAAACATCAACAAATTCAAAATACAATGTTGCTGTTGCAATACAACCATTTCTATCGGTTACCGTTACCGTGTAATCTCCAGATTCGTAATAAATAAATGAAGTAGCACTACCGAAAGATTCACCGTTTAAAGTAAACTCGTAAGGTGCTTCTCCTCCTGTTGCTGTTGCAACAATTTCATTTAAACCACCAGCTTCTATACCTAATAATAAAGGTTGAATAGCATTAATATCGAAAAGTGCTGTACGCTTGATACAACCATTAGTATGTCTTACATCTATATAATGTCCAAGACCTGCAGGCACATTAGTAAATATGTTACTAGCTTGATATGCACCTCCATCTAATGAGTAGTCTAAATCGGTTAAATCGGTTATGCTTTCGTCTACAGAAACAGTTACTGTATTAGTAGATGCATTGTTTGAACAACCATACTCAACCTCAGCTTCTGGGTTAATTAATACCGCTTCTGGGAATGAAATATTCCATTCAGTTTCACAACCTAAATTATCACGAACATAAACAATATGATCGCCACCACTTAAGTTAGTAAAATCGAATTGTGTTTGAGTTGCTCCTCCTAATGTATAACCAGCAGTAAGATCGTCTAGAACAACGCTATATGGCATTTCGCCACCAACAAGGTCTACACTAAATTCTCCATCCATATCACCATCACAAACTTCAGGGAAAGTAGAATTTGGTACAAGACTTAACACAAGAGGTGTAGCATCTTCAACTTCGAAATCTATAATTACAAAACAACCTAATTCATCTTGAACAATAGCTTGGTAAATTCCTGGAGCTAAATCATCGAAAGTAGGATCGTCAAAGAATTGATCTAATCTAGGTGAAATAGCATATTTAATAATCCCTGTTCCTCCTGTTGCAGTAATATCTAAAACACCATCATCTGAAGCCGGACATGTTACATCTGACACAACATAACTTACAGTTAAAGGATTTGTAGGTCCTGTAATCGCAACTGGAATACTTGTTTCTAAACAATCTCCACTTTCAACCTCAACTAAATAATTCCCTTCAGTAAGTCCTGTGAAAACACCTGGACTATTTTGAGTTGGCGCTGGAGTAATATCGGTTCCAGAACCATCTTGTAAAGTATAGATATAGTTTCCTAAACCACCTGATGCTGTAGCAATAATAACTCCTGTAGTATCACCAGTACAATTAATAGCTGCATTAGTTGTATCTAAATCTACTTCTAAAGGAGGTAATGCATCTACAGTAATCTCGTTTGATACATTTGCTGTACAGCCGTTTGCATCTCTAACAAAATAAGCATAAACTCCTGGAGCAGCATCGAAAGTAACACTAGATACAAACGTACCTAATACTGTTGCAAAATTACTAGTTTCACTATATTCATAAGCCCCAGTTCCTCCTGATGCACTTAAAGTTAACTCGGCACTATCGATACACGTTGGTGATGTAGATTTTGCTAATACTGCTTCTACTTCTGTAGGTGCTGTAATTATAATATCTGCTGAAGTTTCACTACAACTATAACCATCGGTTACTGTTACATTATAAGTTCCTGCGCCTAATCCTGAGAACGATGTTCCCGTTTGTGGGCCAGATGACGTTACTGTTGGTGAAACCATATTAAGTGTATATGTGTAGTTACTACCTTGTCCGCCTACTGTACTAGTAACCGTTATAGTTGAATTACTATCTCCAAAACAGTTTAGCAAAATAATATCTGCACTCGCTGTTAAATTAATTGGCGTTGGGTTTACTAACAACACATCAATAGAATCTTCACAACCAGAGCTATCTTTTACAGTAACTGTATAATTTCCGGCAACTAAACCAGTAAAATTACTTTCAGCTCCAAACGGTACTACAACCGTTCCGCCTGTATTTGATAACTGGTATTCATAAGCACCTGGCCAACCACCTGTAGCACTTGCAGAAATAGAACCATCGTTATTACCCGTTACACAAGTAATAGCTGTATGTGTTTCTGATATAGCTAAAGCTGCTGTTGGTGCAGTAATAGTAAAGTTTTTATTTACTGTACAAAAAGGTGCATTTGTTAAAGTAGCCGTAATGCTATATGTTCCGGATAAAAGTCCTGAAATATTAACTGGCCCAGCGTTTGTTGCTGTTCCGGTTGTAACCGAATTACCTAAATAATCGAATACCTCATAATTAAATGCTCCTGCATTATCTACCGGAGTAGGTGTTCTATCAATAAATGTAACATCTACACTACCATCATTAGCACTAAAACAAGTAACATCAACTACATTATCTACAGTAAGATCGAATGTATCGGGGTTACTAACATAGTGTACATCTTGTACCATACAACCCGTATCCAAATTAACAACTGTAGCTAAATAATTACCAATTGATAAACCTGTAAAGGTTCCTGTTGTATTCACTTGGCTATAAACTCCGCCGTTTACACTACCAACAACATCTTCTAAAGTGAATTGTAAGTTTGTTGGCGTACCACCTGATGTTGTTACAGAAATTGTAACATCTTCATCATTTGTACATGTAATAGCATTATCAATAGTAATCGTTAAATCATCTAAAGAAATAAATGGATTAACCGAAGCCGACGTAGAACCTAAACATCCTTTATCATCATATACATTTATTGTGAATGTTCCTCCTAAAGTATTCGTTACTGTGTAAACATTACTAGAATTAGATTGAACAACAACACCATCGGCATCTCTAATAAATTCATAAGTAATAAAATTACCAGAACCACCAGACACACCTGCTACCGTTATTGTAGCATAGTTTGATGTATTTGTATTTGCTATACAAGCAAACTCTTCAACTGTTGGTGTTGGAACCACAATAGCAGTTGGCGTACCTACTGATACAATTTCTGTTTCGGTACAACCTCTTCCTGAAGTTACCTCAATTGTATAACTTCCTGTTGGTAAACCTGTAAATACATTTGAGCTTTGCGCAGTTACCGTTGTTGGTCCCGCAATAATAGCGTAAGTATATAAAGGATTATCATTAGATGCATCTAAATCTACAGTAATAACACCATCGCTATCACCAAGACACGTAACACCTATTGCTGTTGCTGTAAAGCTAACCGGAGTTGCTTGATCTAAATTAACATCAACTGTATTTGTACAGTTGGTTACTGTATCTGTAATAGTTACAGTATAGTTGGTTAAGGCAGCAAGACCTGAAAATGTGTTTCCTGCTTGTGTTATTCCTGCTGAAGGATTAATACTGAATGCATAAGAACCAGAACCACCAGTACCTGATACTGTAATCTCTCCATCGTTTACATTACAACTTGGTAACGCTTCGATAGTAGATGTAACATCTACAACATCGTAAACAGTTATTGGCGTTGCATTTGTAAATGTACAACCGTTACCATCTTTAATAGTTACAAAATACGTTCCTGGATTGTTAACAGAGAATGTTGTACCTGCTTGAAAGCCTTCCCCTATAGAATACTCAAACGGCACAACACCTGTTGGATTGGTTACTGTAAACGAGTAAACATCCCCTGTTAAATTACATTGATTTGATGCTAAAGTTGGAACATCTACCGTTGGTAAAGCATCGGTAGTAATCACAACATCTATAAAATCTGTACAACCGTTGCTATCCATAACCCAAACATCCCAATTTGTGTTTGTTGCTGGGTCTAAAGTAGCGCTTGCACTATTTGTATAATCTCCTGTACTTGGTACCACACCGTCTTCAACAAAAGCATACTGATATGGAGCTGTACCATTACTTGCCGTTACACTTACTTGTGCACCAACATTACAATTTGCATTAATATTAGTTGCTTCTACAAGCGTTAATAAAGCAGGCTCACTAACATTAATAGTTGCTGTACTTGTACAGTTTGTAGCCTCATCGGTAACTATTATAGTTTGGTTACCAACAGACAATCCTGTTAAATTTATAGTAGAACTTGTTTGTCCTGTTACTGCTGTACCTCCATTTATAGTATAACTATAAGTGCTTGCAAAGTTAGCTACTGTAAAATCTACAGCGCCATCGTTTCCAGATGTACAACTAACATCGTCTACTAATAATCCTGATACTGTAATATTAGTAACTGGGTTTATAGTATAAGATTCTGTGTAATAACACCCACTAGCATCGGTAACTGTAAATACATAATCACCAACTGCTAATCCAGAGAAAACACCTGTTCCGTTTGATGCAACACTTGCTGCAGGAGATATAATTTCAAACGTAAATGGAGCAATACCATTTGTTACTGTTAAAGTTACCTCGCTTGTTGTAACATCACAAGTAATAGCTGTTGCAGCAAAATCTAAATCGGTTGGAGCATCTGTTGGAGGCACCACCACATCTATTGAAGTTGCACTAATACAACCATTGGCATCTTTTACAAAAGCTGAAACTGTTCCAGAATTGTAAGTATTAAATGTATTTGTAGATGTATAATTTGCACCACCATCAAAACTGTAAGTATAAGGTGATGTACCACCGCTACCTGTAACAGTTACAATAGCTTGCTGTGTTGCGTTTCCTGCCCCACATGTTAACTCTTGTGTTAAAACTCCAGAACCTGTAACAATTGTAGGTTCTGTAATAGTCACTGAAACTGGAAGGGACTCACAATTTTTGCTATCTCTAACAACAATATCGTAAGATCCTTGGCTTAAATTACTAAATACATTTGAAGCCTGAAAAGCACCACCATCGATACTATATTCAAAAGGTGCTACGCCTCCTGTTGCTGTAACAGTAATACTTCCGTCTGCACCTAGATTACAAGTTACGTTCGTTTCAACTGTAGTTAATGTTGGAATTATTGCATCTTCAACAACAATTACTCCAGATTCTGCGATACAATTTTGTGTATCTGTAACTCTAAATTGATATGTTCCACTTGTAGCTGCCGTGTAAGGCGAACCTGCTATAGCCGCATAACCAGTACTGTTATAATCAACTTCATAGGTATAAGTTCCTGTTCCTCCAGAAGGTGTTAAATCGATAGTAGCACCAGGTGTTACTGTACAATCTATTTCTTTTGAAAGATTAGCATCTAATAAAATTGGTGCGTTTACAACGTAAGTTTGTGTTGCAATACAACCATTTCCATCTTGGACACTTAAAGTATAAGTTCGCGCTGCCGTAATAGTAAAATTAGGACTAGATTGATATGCGCCACCAATGCTGTAAGTTAAAGGTGTAATAGCTGTACCAGTACCTTCAACTAAAGTTATATTAATTGGTGTTCCATCAAAACATTGCGGAGCCACTGTATTTAATGTTGGTTCCGGATCTTTAATAATAGTTTCTTGTTCAAACCTAACACAACCGTAAGCATCTCGCGTATACACATCGTAAACTCCTGCTGCTAATTTAAACGTATTAGAGGTTCCCCAAGCTGTATCATCTACACTACCTCCTGTTAAAACAGTCTGATATTCGTAAGGTGATGTTCCGTCTTTAGCTATAGCTGAAATAATACCCAACTCATTACAAGTTTCATTTTTTGTAGATGAAGCTGTTATGCTTAATTCAATAGCCGATTCTGTAATGTTAAATGAATTTGTAACCACACTACAACCTACGTTAACTCCAACAGTTTCTTCTATAACTATAATATAATTACCAAAATCTAATAGACCTAAATCTGTAACTGTTAAAGTACCATTGGCTGGTACAGTTCCTGTTCCAGATACACCTGTTGTTGTAACAGATTGAGAATTATAAATTTCATAATTAACAATGGTATCAATACCATAAATACTGTTAATATCAAAAGAGACGGTACCATCTGCACTACCTGTACAGGTAATGTTGTTAGGAACAATTGAAGTTGTTGTTAATGATGAGCTTGTTGGCACTGCTGTATCCGATGTTTCATAATAATAACATCCTGTTAATTCATCAAAAACAATAAATGTATAAGTTGCTCCTGGAATTAAACCTGTAAAAGTTGTTTTTTCACTACCAACAGCGTCTTCATCTTGCCATGGTCCACTTGTTGGTGACGTATACACCATCCCTGGCCCTTCGTAAATGGCAAAATGGTAAGGTCCGTTACCCGTTAAAAGTGATCCTATCGATACCTCAGCAGTTCCGCCTGTCAAACAATCCGCAGTCGTGTTTATATCAATGTCTAAATTATCTGGTGGAGATGCTACCAATATATTTTGTTCAATTACAGAACAACCATTCGCATCGGTAATTATAATTTCATATAAACCAAAATCTACAACTTCAAAAACCTGACTTGTACCTGGTTGATTAGCTATTTCTACATCGTATCCATTTACACCTGTAACATGGTAAGAATAATTAGCTGTACCACCACTAACTGAATTTATAATAATTTGACCTAAAGAAACACCACCTGCTGCACAAGTAATTGGATCTACATCAAAATCTAAAATAATTGGATCTGGCTGTGCTATATTAATAGCTTCAGTATCCGTACAACCTTTAGCATCGGTTACTGTAATTGTATAATCTCCTGCTGCTAAACCTGAAGTTTGCGTTCCATAATCTGTACCTGTAGTTGTATTAGTTACATTTATTTCAAATGGCGCTAAACCAACCGACGGATCTATAGAAATATCTATTGCCGCAGTTTCTTCCGAAGAACATGCAATATCTTGAGTTTGGGTTACACTTAAAATTACTGGGTCTGTAGCTGGTGTAACTGTAACACTATTTGTTACAATATCACAACTGTTGGCATCTGTTATTCTAAATTGATATGTGCCTGCTGTAGTTGTTGTATAAGGTGAACCTGAAATGGTAGAGTAACTAGCACCTCCATCATCACTTACCTCGTAAGTATAAGTTGTATTTCCTCCTGATACTGAAATATCAATAGATGCTTCAACAGGTAAAGAACATGTAAGATCTTCTGTTAATAATACACTTGCACTAAGTGGTGCATAAACATCTGTTGTTGTTGCACTTGTTGCTATACATCCATTACCATCTTTAATTGTGATAGTATAATTTCCTGGAGTATTTACTGTAAATGTAGGACTGGTTTGAAAAGAAGCACCGCCATTAATACTATAAGATAATGGAGCGATTCCTGTACCTGAAACTGTAAACGTAAATCCTGAAGCTGCAGTACATTGGTTAGATACCGCTGGCGCCGTAACTGTTGGACCTGTTTCTGCTATAATGGTAACTGTTGTAAATTCAGTACAACCATTAGCATCTTTAACATACACGTCCCAAATTAAATTGGCTGCCGTACTTGTATTTACAGTAACAACGTTACCACTATTATAATCTGCTGCCGCAGGTATTGCTCCTGTTAAAACTGCCGCATAAGTATAACTTGGTGTTCCGTCATTTGCTGTAACCGTTATTTGTGAATTATAATTATTACAATGTACATTAGTTGCAACTGCAGATAAAGATAAAGGTGTTGCTGGCTCCGTAATGTTAATGGTTTCGGTAGCTGTACAACCCGTAGTTTCATCTGTTACAACAATAGTTTGATTTCCAGCAGGTAAGCCTGTTAGTGTTATTGTTGCATTTGTTTGCGCTGTAAAAGCTGTACCTCCATTAATAGTGTAAGCATAAGTTGAGGCAAATTCCGCTACTGAAAACTGAACACTTCCAGTAGTATCGCCACTACAAAGTACATCGCTTAATTTTAAACCTGTAACGGTAATGTTTGTAACAGGATCGATAGTATAAGATTCTGTATAATAACAACCGTTAACATCTGTTACTCTAAACACATAAGTTCCTGCAGTTAGATTATTAAAAACATTAGATGTTTGTTGTGCTACAATAATTGGTGAAGGAGAAATAGTTTCATATTGTAAAACTCCTACTCCATTGGTAGCCGTTATAGTTGCTGTAGCTTCTGTTGCTAAACACGTAATATCGGTTACTGAAACAGATAAATCTGTTGGAGGGTTTAAAGGTTCAATAGAAATATTTTGAGCTGCTGTTAAACAACCATTAGCATCCTTAACAACATAAGAAAATGTTTGTGTTGTTCCGTTATCATTAATCGTTAATGAATTATTAGATGTAAACGTTGTACCACCATTAAAACTATACTGATAAGGAGATGTTCCCGTTGTTGGAACAGCAATAGTAATTGTGGCATCTTCTTTTGTATTAGTTGCACTACAACTAAACTCCGTTGCATTTGCTGTCGCTGCTAAAGTGGTTGGTTCTGTAATAGTAACACTTACCGTATTTGTACAATCTTTACTATCTTTTACATAAAAACTATAAGTACCAGCCGCTAAACCTGTAAAGGTGTTTGTTGCTGAAAACGTTACATTATCATCACTATAAGTATAACCACCAGATCCTCCTGAGCCTGTTAACTGTACTGATCCATCAGAATTACTGTTGCAAGTAACATTAACTTGAGTAGCTGAAACTGTTGGAGTTGATATCGCATTTACATTAATAACATTAGATGCTACAACACAACCTTCAGAATCGGTTACTTCAAATTGATAAGCACCGGCTATTGCTGTATCTAAGCTAAATGTGTTTCCTGTTAAAGATACCGTTCCTGTACCTTGTAATAAAGCAACTGTATATGGAGCATAACCTTGAGAAATAGTTCCTGAAATTGAAGCTTCTGGAGAAGTTGTACAATCTAATTCTTTTGTTAACTCTACTGCTACAGCTACTTGAGGCGCTATAGTTTCAGCAGGTAAAACAACTGTACATCCGTTAGCATCGCGAACTGTAACTGTATAGTTACCTGGTGCTAAATTGTTAAACGTATTGCTATCTTGATAAACTCCACTTGTAATACTGTATTCATAAGGAGTTTGTCCGCCTGCAGCATCTACAACTAAAGATCCGCCGCTTGTTGGATTATAGCAGAAATTAGAACTCGTACTTATTGTTGCTGTTGGAGCAGTTACACCAGATAGAGTAAGTGTAGTAGTAGCTGTACAATTGTTAGCATCGGTAGCTCTTATTGTATAATCTCCTGCTGAAATATTTGTTAAAATACCATTACTTGGGAAATTAGATACTAAATTTAAAGTTGCTGTTTCTAACAACTCGTAACTATAATCCGCTGTTCCGCCTGAAGCCGATGCTGTTACTGTAGAACCAGTAATACATGTAATTGGTGTTCCTGAAGCGGTAACTTCAAAAAGCCCTGGCTCAGAAATAGTTTGAGAAAAAGGGAAACTACATGTTTCAAAGCGTATCAGCACATCATAAGTGTCTGCACCTAAACCTGTAATTGTATAAGGAGAAGTCATTTGGGTTGTCCAAGTCGCTCCGTTATCTGTAGAATATTCAAATCCTGTAGTGCTATCAAAATTTTGAGCAGCAATACTAATACTACCATCTGTTGCTCCGTTACAACTTACATTTTCAGATCCTGTTATACTTGCAGAAAAAGCTCTACCTGAATCTACAACAAAAGGAAATTCTACTTCTGTTACACAACTTCTTGGTAATTGATATACGGTAATATCATCAACAGCAACATCATTACCTCCATTTTGTTGCACATTAGATCTTAATATAAATCGTAAACTAGTGTTAGCTCCTGGATCTAATGTAATTGGTGTTTTTGGATACTCTTCCCATTGATTACTTTTTGGTATTTCTCCCGTACTGTAAGAAGAAATTTCATTACCAGATGCATCAATTAAAGCAACTGCTAAATCAGGATTAGCTCCTGATGTCCCTGATCTCAATAGATTTATAGCATAAAACTCAACATTAATAGGTTGATTTGGAATTATATTATCTATGAATTTTTCATAAAGTATTTCAGTTGCAGGTATGCTAGAACCAATATTTACAGCCAAATATCTACCATCTGCAGTTGCCGGTGTCGTCGCTGGTGTATGATCTCCAGGTTGAAGCCAAGTGCCATATGGTCTTACAATTTCAGCTGTAACAGAGTAATCACCATCTTGAATATTA
The DNA here is from genome assembly GCF_900112395.1 of Algibacter lectus. GTDB lineage: Bacteria > Bacteroidota > Bacteroidia > Flavobacteriales > Flavobacteriaceae > Algibacter > Algibacter lectus. The sequence goes on along the minus strand of NZ_FOLN01000016.1, from coordinate 34,274 downwards.
ATTTGACCTTTACATTCCGACCCTACTACCTGTCTTTCAAAACAATAATAAGTCGGGTTTATCCCAGGTGAAGAGGTATCTTCACCATATCCAAAGTTTTCATATAATAAATTACTATACGTAGTTACACTTCTTAATTGATAATCTACAGTAATAGTATGAGAACCATTTGGCACATCTAAAAACACAGTTGGATCTGCTGTATTTGTATTTGCTACACCATCTAATAAGTAGTTATAAGTAAACATATCTAACTCTGAGTTGGTAACTGTTACAGTTGCATTGGCTGTACCGTCACAGTTAAATTCAGGTTCAGAAATATCTATGGTTGGATCTACTGGCTCAGGATCTAAAGTGATTTCTGGCATTGCATAAATACAATCATTTGCATCCCTAATATATAATGTATAAGTTCCTGGAGTTACAAAAGCTTCGTTTGAAGTTATCCAACTTCCTTGATTATCAAAACTGTACTCATAAGGAGGTGTTCCGCCTTGTGGATTTGTAATACGTACTTTACCTTCTCCTGAAGGTCCACAACCAGCTAATTCAGACACTCCAGATGATGCTGTTAAAGCATTATCTGGTTGGCTTATTGTAATACTTTCTGGGGTTGAAAAACATTCCGACCCATCGAGAGAGTATTTTAGAATAGCTTCATAATCTCCTGCACTAAGATTTGAAAAAACAGGATTAGTAACGTAAGTAACTCCATTATCAATACTATATTCTAGAGTATATCCATTTGCGTTAGTGACATTAAACTCAATTTCTCCAGTATTATTATTGTAACATAAAATATCGTCATGACTTGTATTGAAAACTGGAGCAGGATTATCTTCTACCGTTATAGACGTCGTGGCAACACAGTTATTAGAATCTACTACTCTAATATCAAAAACACCTGCTGCTGTAAAATCTATAGTTGGAACGGTTTGAAAATCTGTTGCGCCATTTATAAAATAAAAATATGGTGCTGTACCTCCATCTGGATAAATTGTAATTTCACCATCAGAACATGTTAAAGGACTTGTTAACGCAGAAGTTGCTGTTAATAATTCTGGATTAATAATTTCTATAATTTCAGAATGAACACAACCATCTTCCGTAGAAATATTAACAGTATAAAAACCAGGGTTAAGGTTTTCAAACTCATGACTACTATCATTTATTGGCCCAACTCCGTTAATAATGGTAACTCCACTATAAATTGAAAAATTATATTGAGCTCTTACATCGTTAGCAGCAAGAATTACATTTCCTTTTTCACCGTAACAAAGTGGTTGCTCTATAATTACTGAAGTTGTAAAATCACGCTCTCTAATTTGTACATCTGGTACTGTAAAAATACATGGGTTTGGAGACACACCTACTTGTCTAATATAAACCGTATAAATATCTGCTGTTGTTACAGAAAACACATTACTATCTTGATAGTTTGTACCATCAATACTGTATTCGTATCCACTAGGTACACCACCTACTACTATTTCTCCTGCAGTGTTACAATATATATCGCGTGATGATACGTTAGGTTCTAATATATTTTCATAAACATTAAAATAATACTGACTGAAACAACCTCCAGCGTAATTTAAAGTTAATCGGTATTGCCCCGCAGTATCGGCATCAAAATTTGGTCCTGTTTGAACTTGATTCCATGTACAAGAATCACTTTCGTTAGCACAATCTTGATTTGTTACAGCATCACAACTAGCTTCGTTTAATTTTTCCCATATCATGGACGATGTATCGGAAATACCTGTTTGAATTGAAGTTGAATCGTTTGCACCACATAAAAAGATATTTGGTAATTCCTTTCCATCATTCGGACAAACAACAACCTCATCTGCAAATGGAATTACAGGGTTAGTAACCGTTGTTCCAAAATTAACAACTCTAAAAACCTGAGTAATAGATTGACAAGGCGCTACAGCCTCATTATAAACATAGTACGTTCCTGTTTCCGAAACCGTAATAGATTGTGTATTTCCTATAACCGGTGTTAATGATTCACTAGTAGACCATGTATAGTTGTTATAACCATCAGCGGCCACTAACTCAGTAGTGGCTCCACATAAAATAACTTCTTCTTCAAAAACACAATCGTTAATATCTGCAAGAAAATTAGTTGCTGCTGGATTTAATAAACAGCCTGTATTTTCAGAAAAACTAGGATCATCAGAAATTGTAAAAATCGGATTTAACGTTCCTTTATAAGTCGCAAAAGCCTGATTATCAATTAAATTAGAACAAGCATTACTTAATAAACTACAAGTTGCAACTACAGTTACTGCAAATCTAATTTCTTGAACCGGATCGTTTTCTTCTACAGCAGATGGATCTACTCTAAAAAGCAACTCTCTTGTAGCTTCGTTATAACTTTCTACCGAAACCCCTGGCGGTAATAAAGCAAGATCACTAGGGTAATCAAAAACCACATTGGTTGGTAATATATCTCTAATAAAAAGCTCGGTTGCATCATCATTACCAGTATTTTGGAAACCGATAACATAATTTAATTGATCACCAAGTTCTACTATTTGTCCACCAATATTAGCACCGGTATTATCTTCAACAATTTTAGTAAGTACAATTTTTGGTTCAATAATTTCTACAGCCATTGCGAAAAAGTATGGAAAATATGTGTCTCCACCAGTTTCTAGACGTACAACAGCTGAAGTTGCATCATTGGCAATAACAGAATTGGAAGGATTAGGAACAGACAAAATACCTGTATCAAAACCTAAAGTATTAGTACTATTTGGATTCCTGTTATTTACAGGTAAAGCACTTAATTGAGTAACAGAACTATTAAAAAAATTATTTGAAGGACGATCTACTGTGGATAAACTTGATCCATTAAGTCTTAAACGGTCACCTGTAATACGTTTATCCCCTTCTAATGTAGCAAATGCAAAATTAGCTCTTACAGGCGCAGGAGCAGGAACGGTTCTAAACCCACTTATTGAAATATCAGCAAAAGGGTTTTGGGCGGCACTAATGGCACTAAACCCATCGAAACTTGTTATTGATTTACCAGGTAATGTAGGATCTTCATATACGATAAAAAGAGACCAACCTGCTGACTGACCTGTTCCGTTTCCAACATTTTGAGATCTACCTACAGCAGATGATACATTGGCAACCGTATAAGTTCCCAAATCAGATACAGAGCCAAAAGCTGTAACAATACTAGTAACATCGGCATGGCATGCATAAGAATAACTATTACCTCCATCAACAGAACTTGTACCCGCATCAAAAATTACAGTACCTGTAATATCATTATACCCCCCTGTTGGACCTTTAAATTTAACATCTGTTATTGGTTCACTTCCCGGATTAACAGCCGCCCAATACAAATCTGCTCTAACTATACGATAACAATCTGGATTAGGAATAGCCAAATCTGCACTAGACGAACTAAACGTTGATGGATCACTATCAATATCAATATATTGCATATTGACCCTATTATTATATTCAAAATTGTTATTAAATGCATTATTACTCGGACCAAGAATATTATTACCAATTAAAACAATATCACCTTTAACATCTTGATCAAATCGAGATGAAAACGGCACATAGTTTTGGGCAAAGGTTTGCAAACTCAATAAAAATAGCAATATTGCTAAACCTTTGTTTTGATAAGTAGTTTTTTTCATAGGGGGTTATAGTTATTTATCTTCTTATTAGATAACTAATGAAGCTGTATAGTATACTTCTTCATTAGTTTTCAATTCTCACCATTGACATTTTACTGTTATATGGAGCGTTATTTTTATTCTTTAATGCTCTTGATGCCGTTTCGATATAATCGAATTTTTGAGAATAAATAAAATATTTACTGCTTGTAACATCATAAAAGAAATCAATATTAGATTGTCCTGCTGCAACTGCTTTAGTTAAAAAGGCATCTCTTTGAGCTTCATCTGCATGTACTGCAATTACCATATAATATCCACTTTCCGCTTTAGCAACATTTTTCACAATTTGAATATTACTTTGAACATCTCCAAAATCGAAATCGCTTTCGGTTAATGGTTCTGCACTTACAGCTGTAGATTCCTTAATATAATTTAAAGCAGCTCTATCCTTATTATATCGATCATCTTCGTTATCATAATTCGCTTTTTTAATACGGCGTTTTCTCTCAATATCTGTAGCAATTTTAATATCCTCTAATGTCGACACCAAACGCTCTTGAGCACGTTTTGCTTCTTGTTGTTCTTTATATAAAAGCTCAATAGCATCTAAATAAATAACATTAACTGGATCTTGCTTACTTTTTACTTTTTTACGTCTTTCGTTATATAATTTTTCAATTTCCTTAATTTTTTCGTCTCTGTTGGTTATAACATTTTCAACATCGGCCTTCAAGGCTTCTAAAGCAGCGTTTTCTGCAGTTACACTTTTAAATGGTTTAGGCGCACTAACAATACCTTGATCTCTTAAATCATTTTCTTGTTTTAATTCATCTAAATCCTTTTGTTTACTAGCCATTTTTTCATTTAATCGGCTTAGTAAATCTTCTTGAATAATTTTAGACTCATCGGTTAATTTTGTTAAATCAATCATTGATTGCGTAGCTACATCCATTGGGGCATTCCCTATAGCTTCAACGATTTCTTCTGCTCTCGATGAATTTTCTATTTGATTTTTAGCTACTGCGTCTGCTTTTGCTAACTCTTCTGCTTTAGCTTTCGCATCGGCCGCTTGTTGTGCTTTTGCTAACTCGTCTGCTCTAGCTTTTGCATCGGCCGCTTGTTGTGCTTTTGCTAACTCGTCTGCTTTAGCTTTCGCATCGGCAGCTTGTTGTGCTTTTGCTAACTCGTCTGCTCTAGCTTTCGCATCGGCTGCTTGTTGTGCTTTTGCTAATTCTTCTGCTCTAGCTTTCGCATCGGCAGCTTGTTGCGCTCTAGCCAATTCTTCTGCTCTAGCTTTCGCATCGGCTGCTTGTTGTGCTTTTGCTAACTCTTCTGCTTTTGCTTTTGCATCGGCTGCTTGTTGTGCTTTTGCTAACTCTTCTGCTTTTGCTTTTGCATCGGCTGCTTGTTGTGCTTTTGCTAATTCTTCTGCTTTTGCTTTTGCATCGGCTGCTTGTTGCGCTCTAGCCAATTCTTCTGCTTTTGCTTTTGCATCGGCTGCTTGTTGCGCTCTAGCCAATTCTTCTGCTTCTGCTTTTGCTTTTGCATCGGCTTCTTGCTGTGCTTTAGCCAATTCTTCTGCATTTGCATCAACTTCAACTTCTTCAGTAACTTCTTCAACTTCTGCCTGCTTCTCTTCTATATCGGCTACTTCCTCCGTTTCGCTTGGCGCTTCAGCTAACTGCTTTGCTTCCTCTTTAGCTTTGGCCTCTGCCTCAAATTGAGCTTTTCTTTCAGTCTTTACTTTTTCACTAGCAACTCTATTAGCTCTAAATCTTTCTTTATCACTTTCCGAAGTTGCTGCACTTGCTTTTCTTTTATTAACAGACTTTCTTTTTTTATTAGATGAAGAAAAAATTGAACCATCTTCCTCGTCATCACTATAATTATATCTATATTTTTTATTGAATTTATAGGCCAAAGTAATTTCATGAGAATTTCCAAATTCAGATAATTCGCCCATAGATTGCTCGTAATTATATTCTACTGCTATTTGCTTACTAATATTTAAACCTATACCAGCCGAAGCCCCATAAAGCGTGTTATAACCAGCTTGTCCCCATATACCTTTTGGAACAGTAAGCATCATAACTCCTGAAATTACAGTTTGATCTTTTTTAAATTCCGATCTTATTAAACCTGAAAATTTACTACTATCGAAAAAACCACTGCCTTGCAAAAAGCCTGTATACATAATATGACCTTGTATACTTTGTTCTGGATTTTCTTCGATGAGCTCGGAAGTGTTTAAGTTATATGATACCAAATTGTTTACAGAAACACCAAAATCGAAAAACATGGTGCCGTAGTTTATTCCTGGATTTATGGTAACTACAGAGCTTTTTTCGGTATTATTTAATGCTGAATCTGGGAAATTTGAAACTATTTTACCTTGGTCTATGCCACTTTGATAAAATGCAACGTTGGTACCAAAAGTTAAATTACTATCCCTATCGAAAACGGCGTTGTATGCAAAGTTTAAAATACCACCAAAATTAGTATACACACCATTACTTTGTTGAAATAAACCAATACCAACTCCGGTATTTTCGCTAAATCGTCCAGAATAACTTACTAAATAATTTTCTGGTGCATTTTCGAACTGAGCCCATTGTTTTTTATTAGTAATACTTATGTATTTGTTTTGTTCTCTTACAAAACTGAAGGTTGGGTTTAATGCATATTTGTTAAACTTCAAAGAGTTTCTAACAGGCAGCGTAAACGCAACAACACCATTCTCTTGAGAATGGAGCTGAGTAATTAAACTAAAAAACAGGACGATATGTAGTATGCTCTTTTTCACTATTTTATGATCGTTATTGATCCCTTTTGCTTTTCACCAGTAGACGTTGTAATGATGTAATAATAAACAGGACTGATATTTGTAAAGTCTAATTGATCTACTGGCCAATTATTTTGATAATCATCACTCTTAAAAACAACTTTACCTTGCGTACTAAATATTACTACTTCGGCATTTGTGCCACTCACATAATCTTGTGGTATAACCCAAGTGTCATTCTCTCCATCATTATTAGGACTAACAATATTTGGAATTAATGCTACATCTGGAAATAAATCGATGGCCTTATCTACTTCAAACAAAAAAGTTTTAGTTGAAACACAACCCGAAGTTTGAGTTACCTCAACTTTATAATTACCAGATTGTGTAGCTTCATAAATATCAGTATTTGCGCTAGCTATAAGCGTTTCATTTAAGTACCACTTAAATTCAGGATCCACAGCTGTTGTACTTGCCGTAACAACTAAAGTTTCTTCCACTTCAAGACTATTAAATTCTGGTACATCTATACTTGCTGTAAAATCTGTATTTACTATTTCTATTGATGCACTACTAGAACAACTTCCAAGATCTACACTCACAGAATACATTCCTTCCGTATTAGTAGTATACATTTGGCTAGTTGCCCCTTCGATTTCTGTACCGTTTAAATACCATTGGTATGCATTACCATTTATAGCACTTAAAGTGGTAGGACCTTCGGTAGCACAATATGGAATATCTAAGCTTGAATTTATAGCAAATGTTGAATTGTTAGAGACTATTTCGCTAACAGTTACTCTATTTGAAAATGAATTTGAAGTACAGGTACCATAATTAGTTTCTACAAAATAAATGCCTGGAGTATCAACAGCTAAAGTGCTTCCCGAAGCAACAAAAACAGATGTTGTTGGGCTAGTTTCTAGATACCAATTAAAACTAAGTGATGGGTATTGTAAAGGAGAATCGTTCAGTAGACCACCGGGATTATCTATAGTTAATAAATAACTTCCGCCGGTACAATAAGAACCTGTATCAATTAAATTATTTATAGAAAAAGGTGTGTCTTGAATTTTATAATAAGCAGGAAATCCATTGGATGCCGAACTTGAAGCTACAGGAGCTGTACTCCTGATTTTAATTTTAAAATTTTCGCCTGTCGTTGTTGTTGGAATAGAAAACTCTAGTGTTGCTGGAGTTTTGATTACACTACCTGCATCTGAAATATAAATATCTGTGGAATTAGTAAAATCACCATTCTCATCAGAAAGTTCTATAATAAATTGATTCGTCGCTTCTAAATTTGCTTCTGGAGAAAAAGAAAACGTAGCATAATACGTATTGAACGAAGGCCCTGCACAAGCTTGAGAAAAACCAAGATTTGGCTTACTTATAACAATTTGAGCACTTACCATACTAGTAAAGCTCAAAACAAAAAAAGCAAAAACACTTAATCTTTTCATTATATATTACTTGTTAATATTTTTATATAATTTCATATCACACTTAACTTCAGTTAGTTAAGAAAACAGTTTTAGCCCGACATAAAGACACCTTATAAATACAAAGCTTATTTTTATTGAGCTATAAACCAATTAGTCAGTACCAACATCGTGAGATGCTATAATTTTATTAATCTGTAAACGGTAATCTGGTCTACGCTCGTTTCTTATGTCAATAAATGTTTCTGCATTATGACTTTTAGAATAAACATTATAAAAAGCTGAGTTTCCATACCAGTTTTCTAAATCTTCGTTATTAGAATTGTGTTCAACAAAAATGTTTCCGTTACAATTGTTGAAATACATGTTTGTGAATTTAATTTTATCTAAATTTTCTTGATTAATATTGATCTTATCTTGTAAAATAACAGCTGGATTAAAACCAGAAATAACACCTTTCTCCATATTTAAAGAAGCGCTCTCTCCTATATATACAGCCTCATTAACTAATCCTTGTTGAATATCGCCTTCTAAATTTTCACTATCATTAAGCATAGTAATGTTTTGAGCAGTTACCGATGTTCCTGGTTTAGAAAAATCTACCTCAGAAATCTCATCGAAACCTAAAACTTGAAAACACCTAGAACCCTCACTACTAGAAATATATGGAGATCTTACAGCTAAAGAATTAGTAAGTTTGCATTGTGCGCCGTAATTAAATTTAAAATCATTACTACTTGTTCTGAATGATACTATTTTATCTAAAGTAACATTACCACCCCATACTTCAATAGCATCTCCACCAGAATAACTTAACATAATATTATCAAATACCGTTTGGCTACCTACTCCTGCTAATAAAAGTCCGTTTAAATATCCAGCACCTTTAACACGTTTACCAGCATATTCAATACGAACATATCTTAAAACACCAGAACAACTTTCTGCATCATTGCCTCCAAAGTTTGTATAAGCATAATCGCTTTGGTTTAAATCCGAATAAAAAGTTGCTACAGAACCATTACCGAACTTATTGCTTGGCGCATCACCAAGTATAGTAATACCTCCCCAATCCCCAGCGCGTTTCACACTTCTATTAGAAGTAAAAACTATTGGATCTGTTTCTAAACCATCTGCCATAAGAACAGCTCCTTTAGTAATGGTAAGTGACGCCTTAGAAGCATAATCACCAATAATAACAGTACCGGGTTCAATAGTTAATGTTGCATTGTTGGTTACAAAAACACTACCTACAAGAAGATAAGTATCTCTCTTACTTAAAGTCGTGTTTTCATTAATGTTACCTGTTAATATTTTGTTTGGCTCTCTATAGTCGGTTTGGTTTGGTTTAAACTCAGTCCAATTATCTAACCAATTATTAACACCTATGATACCTTTTTCTTGTTGCGCAAAAGCGCTTCCCATCAAAAACAAAAAGAAAAGTAATTCTAAAGTAAATTTTTTCATAATAATTAAATTTTAAGCGTGAAACAGCAAACAATGCTTCTAAACTTTAAACAAAAATACAACAATTAAACCATGAAAAGATACATTTTATCGATGAAATGCATTTTTATGTCGTTTGACAGCTCTTTTTTATCGATGAAATGCACCTTTACTCGCTAAAAGCCCTGATAATCAACAAAAACGCAAAAAGCAAAAAAGGGTCATATTATAAGTATTTTCATCTATTTTTTATAAAAAACGAATCTACTTAGGCTAATTTACAAAATTTAACAAGAATATACTTACTCAAAAAGCACTTTAACCTATTAATTTTATATACCTATATAGTAACTCACAATTATCAATTAGAATATGTAAATTAGCACTCATTTTACGACTTAAAACATCCCATTAAACTTCGAATGATACACATTCACGAAAAAACATTACAAGATTTAGAATTTCAAACGGTTTTACAACAAGTAAGCGAGCTTTGTGTTACGCCATTAGGCAATCAAAAAGCATTAGATATTACTCCTTTTAAAACAAAAGAAGATCTTCAAAGCGCTTTACTGCTTACAAACGAATACTTATCTTCTTTTCATAATGATAACCGTATACCAAATCATGGTTTCGATACTATTGTAAACGAACTAAAGCTTTTACGTATAGAAAACACCTATTTAGAGGTACATGGTTTAAAGAAAATTGTATCCATGTCTATTTCTGTAAATGCTATAGTAGTATTTTTAAAGAAGTTTCATGAATACTATCCAAACCTAAATGCATTTGCATCTCATATAGAAGTTACCAAAGTCCTTATTGAAAAAGTAGATGCTATTGTAGATCGCTTTGGAGATATAAAGGATAATGCATCAAATACCTTATTCGATTTAAGACAATCCATAAACAGAATAAAAGGAAAAATTAATGCCAGTTTTAGTTCTGCATTGAATACCTATCATGGATTAGAGTATCTAGATGATATTCGCGAATCGGTAGTAGATAATAAACGTGTACTTGCCGTAAAAGCGATGTATCGCCGTAAGGTTAAAGGTGCCATAATGGGTGGCAGTAAAACCGGAAGCATTGTATATATAGAACCAGAAACTACATTACAATATTCTAGAGAGCTTAATAATTTAGAATATGAAGAGCACGAAGAGGTTATTCGTATTTTAAAAGATGTCACTAATTTTATTCGTCCTTTTTTAACACTTTTAGAAGATTACCAATCTTTTCTAATCGATATCGATGTTATTTCCGCGAAAGCGAAATACGCAAATTCCATGAATGCGATACTTCCGGAATTCACCGAAGATGGCAGCATGAATTTACGAGACGCCTACCACCCACTACTCTATTTAAATAATTTAGCAAAGGAAGAAAAAACATTTCCGCAAAGTATAAAACTAAAAAAAGACAGTCGCATTATTGTTATTTCTGGCCCCAATGCCGGCGGAAAAAGTATTACGTTAAAAACAGTAGGTTTACTGCAAGTTATGCTGCAAAGTGGCATGCTTATTCCGGTGCACGAAAGAAGTACCGTAACTTTATTCGATAGAATTTTAAGTGATATTGGCGATAATCAATCTATAGAAAACCATTTAAGCACCTATAGTTACCGTTTAAAACAAATGAATTATTTCTTGAAGAAGTGTAACAAAAACACGCTTTTTTTAATAGATGAATTCGGAACAGGAAGTGACCCAGAACTTGGTGGCGCTTTAGCGGAAACATTTTTAGAAGAATTTTACCATCGTGAAGCCTTCGGGATTATTACTACACATTATTCTAACCTGAAAATTCTAGCAAACGAAATGCCACACATGTTAAATGCCAATATGTTGTTTGACGAGCGTACACTCGAACCTCTTTTTAAACTCGTTATCGGTCAGGCCGGAAGTAGTTTTACTTTTGAGGTCGCTCAAAAAAACGGTATACCTTATAGTTTAATAAACCGTGCCAAAAAGAAAATTGAACGTAGTAAAGTCCGTTTTGATGCTACCATTGCAAAACTTCAAAAAGAACGTTCTAAACTCGAAAAAACCGGGCAATCTCTAAAAGAAAACGAAAAGAAAAAAGGAGAAGAAGCCGATAAACTAGAAGAAATAAACACCAAAATACAAAAGAAACTAGAAAGCTATCAAGAACTTTACGATAGCAACCAACGCCTTATTTACTTAGGACAAAAAGTAAACGATATTGCCGAAAAATTCTTTAATAACAAGCAGAAAAAAGAAATGATGGGCGAATTGTTTAAAGTAGTTCAAATAGAAAACTCTAAACGCAAACGTGTTACTGTAAAAGAGAAAAAGAAAGTTAAGGCGAAAGAAATTCAAGTTAAAAAAGAAGTAGAAAAGAAAGTTGAAGTTATTCGCGAGAAGAAAAAAGAGGAAAAGAAAAAAGCTATTGAAGCACCTAAACCAAAAGCTATAATTAGGCTTGGCGATCGCGTACGCATGGAAGATGGTCGTGCTGTTGGAACTGTAGATAAAATAGAGAAAAACAAAGCGGTTGTAAATTATGGCATCTTTACTACTAACGTCAGTATCGATCAGTTGGAATTGGTGGAGCATATGAAGAAGTAGTTAAAAGTAAATTTTGATAAAGTTTTCATAACATTTTGTTACAGTCACATGATTACTAGAAAATTTCTAAAATATTCATCAAAAACATATGCAAGTTATGATTTGTGAGTTACATGGAGAGCCATCTGAATTAAAGGAAAGTCATATAATTCCAAAGTTCGTTTTCAAATGGATGAAAAAGACAGGAACGACTAGATTAAGACAATTAAAAAACATTAATGTTCCTATTCAAGACGGTATAAAAAAACATATGCTTTGTCAAAACTGTGAGAATTTATTTTCAATACATGAAAAATGGTTTTGTGAGAAGATTTTTCTCCCTTTCTTAAAAGACAATAGCCTTAATATTCAAAATACAGAAAACTTAAAATACTTCATTATATCCATTCTTTGGAGAGTCGTTAAATATTTCAAAGATGATGGAAATAAATATAACTTTAAATCTGATTTAGATAGAGCTGAAAATATTTGGAAAAATTATCTTTTACATGACAACATTGTTTCAGAATACGAAAATATTCATTTAATTCTGGTTGATAATTCTAATTTTCCAAATAAAGAAACAGATTTATATTTTTCTAGGGCTGTTGATATTGATATTGCGGAAAACGAAAACATGTGTTTTGTTTATGCCAAATTTTCAAAGTTTATTCTTATCGGAGAAATTAAAGGCTTTGAAAATAAATCATTTGAGAAAACAAATATTTCATTAGAAAAAAAGTTTTCATCTTCCAACCAGATAATTAACGATACCACAGTTTTTGATTTTTTTAAAAACAGAATTAATCAAACAAAAAGCTACAGTGATTTATCCGAAAGCCAAAAGAAAAAAAATAATGAATACCACAAAAACAGATATCAAAACTATACAGACGGAGAATACCTCAAAATATTGAATAAACATAAATAAACTGGCTATTATGAAGTTTTATTAAAAACAATCTCATTTTTTGTAGTCTAATCTTTCATACTTTTATATATATTTGCGATAGTAAACTTTAGGAGTAATTAATTATTAAGTTAATTAGTTTGAGAAATATCCTTAGAACCTGATTTGGTTAACACCAACGGAGGGAAAAGTTAACAGTGTCACCACTGCCCTTTTTTCAAATTCCAAAATCTTTTATTGTTTACAAGATTGTTTGGCTAAAATTATTTTAGTCTCCAAAACCGTTTTTGTATGATAAACATAAAAGTAAACAACCAAAATCACAAATTTAAAGTAAATAGCACGCTAGACCAGGTTCTAGAAATGCTAGATATTTCTCCTCAAGGCATTGCGCTAGCCGTAAACCAAGATATTATCACAAAACTACTTTGGTCAACACATACCCTAACAGAGGGCGACAGTGTTTTAATTATTACAGCCACACAAGGCGGTTAACCCCTACTCCAAAAACAAATAATCAAACAAAAATTCAACCATAATATACTAACAGTTACAGCGAAAAAAACCACAAGCCATGAAGCAAAAAGATACCGCTCCAAAACAAGACGGAATTACTAGAAATCCTTTTCCTAATTCTAAAAAAATATATGTAGAAGGCAAAATTCATCCACAAATTAAAGTGGCCATGCGCGAAATTTCTTTGAGCGACACCACCGATTCGATGACCAAAAAGAAAACGCCAAACGAGCCTGTAACTGTTTACGATACCTCGGGGCCATATACCGATCCAAACAAAAAAATAGACATCCACGCCGGTATCGAACGTATTCGTGAAAGCTGGATTAAAGAGCGTGGCGATGTGGAGCAGCTCGATACCTTTTCTTCAGAATATTGCAACCAACGTTTAAACGATAAAAGTTTAGACCACATGCGCTTTTCGCTTCAAAAAAAGCCAATGCGCGCCAAAAGCGGACAAAACGTAACCCAATTACATTACGCTAAAAAAGGTATTATTACTCCAGAAATGGAATACATCGCGATTCGTGAAAACCAACGTATCGACCAGATGACGGAGATTAGAAAACAACACAAAGGCGAACACTTCGGCGCTTCTATTCCCGATAAAATCACACCAGAATTTGTACGCTCAGAAGTAGCCAAAGGTCGCGCCGTAATCCCTTCAAACATTAACCATCCCGAAGCCGAACCTATGATTTTAGGACGTAATTTCTTGGTGAAAATCAATGCCAATATTGGTAATTCTGCCGTAACATCTTCCATTGAAGAAGAAGTAGAAAAAGCTGTTTGGGCATGCCGTTGGGGAGCAGATAATATTATGGACCTTTCTACGGGTGAGAACATTCACGAAACTCGAGAATGGATTATCCGTAACTCACCAGTTCCAGTAGGTACCGTGCCAATTTACCAAGCTTTAGAAAAAGTAAATGGCGTTGCCGAAAATTTAACTTGGGAAATTTTCCGTGACACCCTAATCGAACAAGCCGAACAAGGTGTAGATTATTTCACCATTCACGCTGGCGTTTTATTGCGTTACGTACCCATGACGGCAAAACGTGTTACTGGCATTGTATCTCGTGGTGGCTCTATTATGGCAAAATGGTGTTTAGCACATCATAAAGAAAGTTTTTTATACACCCATTTCGAAGATATTTGCGAAATTTTAAAACAGTACGATGTTGCCTTTTCACTTGGTGATGGTCTGCGTCCTGGCTCAGTTGCCGATGCTAACGACGAGGCACAATTTGCCGAATTAGAAACCCTTGGCGAACTTACACAAATAGCCCGTAAGCACGAAGTACAGTGTTTTATAGAAGGTCCTGGTCACGTACCAATGCACATGATTAAGGAAAATATGGAAAAGCAAATTGAACTTTGCGACGAGGCTCCTTTTTACACCTTAGGCCCTTTAACCACAGACATCGCACCAGGTTACGACCACATTACATCGGGCATCGGTGCCGCCATGATTGGTTGGTACGGTTGTGCCATGCTTTGCTACGTAACGCCAAAAGAACACCTTGGTTTACCTAATAAAGAAGACGTTCGTGTGGGTGTGGTTACCTATAAATTAGCCGCCCATGCTGCGGATTTAGCCAAAGGTCATCCAGGTTCTCAACATCGTGATAACGCCCTAAGTATGGCACGTTTCGAGTTCCGTTGGGAAGATCAATTTAACCTTGGTTTAGACCCCGAACGCGCGCGCGAATATCACGATGAAACCCTACCTGCCGAAGGTGCTAAAATTGCGCATTTCTGTTCTATGTGTGGTCCAAAATTCTGCTCCATGAAAATTTCTCAAGAAGTTAGAGATTTTGCCGCCGAAAACGACATTGTAAACAACGAGGTTATTGCAAAAGGTTTCGAAGAAAAATCGAAAGAATTTAAAGAAAAAGGATCCGAAGTGTATCTTTAACAAATAATTTGGAAGTTCCCGTGCTTTTTCGCAAAAGCACGGTCGGGCTTTCCGTTACAATCTTTTGCAAAAAAGCAAAAGGATTTCCACTGCAATCCCTAACTCAGTGTCACGGCATAGCGCTACGGCATTAGAAGTTACAAAACACAACCATAAAAAATGATAGTCTTAATTTCACCAGAAAACGATATTCCAAACGAAATTGAAATACTTAATCAGTTATTTCAAGAAGGTTTACAATACTATCATTTTAGAAAACCTGAAAAAAATTACGACCAGCATTGTGCTTATTTAAATCAAATAGAGGCGCAATATCATAACCGCATTGTGGTACATTATTGTCATGAACTTGTTAATACATATCCATTAAAAGGTATTCATTTTCAAGAACAAAAACGAATAGACCATATTGATAATCCTGGGCAATATTTTAAAAACTTAAGCATGTATGGAAAAACCATTAGCTCATCTTTTCATGAAATTCAAGACCTTATTGACTGCGAATTCGAATTCGATTATCATTTATTAAGTCCGGTGTTTTCATCCATTTCAAAAGCAGGTTACGAAGGTCGTGGATTCGACGTTAATCATATTGACAAATTTATTGTTGGCATGGGTGGTATCAACACCGATACCTTATTAGAAACTTTCAAACTCGGTTTTAAAGGCGTTGGCGTTTTAGGTGGTGTTTGGAATACCGAAAACCCTGTAAAAAGTTTTATAGAATTACAAACAGCACATAGCAACATAAAACTTTGAAAAACAGACCAAACATATTAACCATTGCAGGTTTCGATCCCACAAACGGAGCCGGATTAACAGCCGATGTTAAAACATTCGAGGCCTTAAAATGTTATGGTTTATCTGTTTGCACGGCAAATACAGTACAAGACGATCAGGAATTTATCTCCTGCCACTGGATACCGGCTTCAATTATTTTAAATCAAATAGACGTTCTTTTTAATCGTTTTGAAATCAACTTTGTTAAAATTGGCATTGTAGAAAACTGGGATACTTTAGAAATTATCATCAATAAATTACACAGTTTAAACCCTGAAATAAAAATCATTTTAGATCCTATTTTAAAATCGAGTTCTAATTTTGATTTTCATAGTAACTATTCAGAAAAATTAGATATTATATTATCTAAAATCTATCTGCTCACGCCTAATTACGAAGAAATTCAACAATTATATCCAAAGAAAACGATTAGCGAAACTATTACACATATTCAATCTAAAACCAATCTGTTTTTAAAAGGCGGTCATCATCCGGAAAAATTAGGACAAGACGCGCTTCATCTTAAAAACAAAAAACATTTTATATTGAATACTAGGTCTAAAAATTGTACTGAAAAACATGGTAGCGGCTGTGTATTATCATCAGCAATAACAAGCTATTTAGCCTTGGAGTTTCCTATATTGAAAGCCTGTTTAAAAGGGAAACAATACACCGAAAAATTTTTAAGTTCTAATAGCACATTATTAGGCTTTCATTCAAAAAAATAACATGAAAACGACATTACATTACATATCGCAAGGTGCTACACCGCAAGACCATTTAAATAATATTCACAGTGCCTGCGCTGCAGGAGCCGAGTTGGTACAGTTACGCTTAAAAAAATCCAATCCTAAAACTATTTTAGAAACCGCGAAAAAGGCAAGAGAAATCACCAATCATTTTCAAACGCGTTTAATTATTAACGACCATTACAAAGTGGCCGTAGAAGTTAAAGCTGACGGTGTGCATTTAGGGAAAAAAGATGTTTGCCCAACCGTGGCTCGAAAAGCATTAGCTTCTTGGCAAATTATTGGTGGCACAGCAAATACGCTAGAAGATTGCCAAACACTTATCGATAAAAAAGTAGATTATATTGGTTTAGGCCCTTTTCGTTTTACAGAAACAAAAGATAATTTAAGTCCGGTATTGGGTGAAAAAGGTTATGCCGAAATCATCACAGCTTTAAACACAAAAACTCCAATTATTGCTATTGGTGGCATCACCTTAAATGATGTGTTAGACCTTATGATTACCGGCGTTTTTGGCATTGCAGTTTCGGGTGAAATTACACGTGATTTTAACAAAATAACAAAGTTTAAAGAACTAATTAACGGAGGAACAGCACCAGAACAACTTTGGAAACCTGAAGAACCCAAAAATTAAAAAAGCTCAACCCTTTAATAAAAGTTACTTTTATTATGAATGATAAATTACAAATAGCAGATAAAACTTTTTCCTCTAGACTGTTTACAGGCACCGGAAAATTTAGCTCCTCGACATTAATGAAATCCGCTTTATTGGCTTCGGAAAGTGAGTTAATCACTGTGGCACTAAAACGCGTCGATGTTCAAGATAAAGACGACGATATTTTGTCGCATTTAAATCATCCAAGAATTAATTTATTACCAAATACATCGGGTGTTCGCAATGCGAAAGAAGCCGTTTTTGCAGCACAATTATCGCGCGAAGCTTTAGAAACCAATTGGATTAAATTAGAAATTCACCCGGATCCAAAATATTTATTACCAGATCCCATTGAAACTCTAAAAGCTGCCGAAGCGTTAGTAAAATTAGGTTTTGTAGTAATGCCCTATATTCATGCCGACCCAGTATTATGCAAACGTTTAGAAGAAGTAGGCACGCAATGTGTAATGCCTTTAGGCGCTCCAATTGGCAGCAATAAAGGTTTAAAAACTCAGGATTTTCTAGAAATTATAATCGATCAAAGTAACGTCCCAGTCATTGTAGATGCAGGAATTGGCTCACCATCGCATGCCGCGTATGCTATGGAATTAGGAGCCGATGCCGTATTAGTAAATACCGCCATAGCCGTTTCGCAAAATCCAACAGCCATGGCCATCGCTTTTAAATTAGCCGTTGAAGCTGGGCGCATGGCACACCAAGCAACATTAGCACCTATTGTACATAAAAAAGCCGAAGCTAGTAGTCCGTTAACCAGTTTTTTGAATTAATAAAACCATGAGCAGCTTTACAGACACTTTTAATACATATAATTGGGATGACACCCTACAAAGCATTTTTTCTAAAACAGAAAGCGATGTACTACGTGCTTTAGGTAATTCTAAACGCGATTTAGAAGATTTTAGAGCCCTAATTTCTCCTGCTGCAAAGCCCTATTTAGAAGATATGGCACAGCTTAGTAGAGCATTAACTAAAAAACGTTTCGGGAATACCATACAAATGTATTCGCCTATGTATTTAAGTAACGAATGCCAAAACATTTGTACTTATTGCGGCTTTAGCATGACGAATAAAATTCCACGTAGAACGTTAACTGATACTGAAATTTTAAAAGAAGTTGCTTATATAAAATCTAAAGGCTACGACCATATTTTACTGGTTACTGGCGAAGCGAATAAAACGGTTGGTGTCGAGTATATAAAAAATGCGCTTCAACTCATCCGTTCACATTTTTCGAATATTACCATTGAAGTACAGCCTTTAGACCAAAAAGACTATGAAGAATTGATAGACAACGGACTATTTGCTGTTTTAGTTTATCAAGAAACGTATCATCGAGACGAGTATAAAAAACATCACCCAAAAGGGAAAAAATCTAACTTCAATTATAGATTAGAAACGCCCGATCGCTTAGGTAAAGCAGGAATTCATAAAATTGGATTAGGAGCTTTATTTGGTTTAGAAGATTGGCGTGCCGATAGTTTTTTTACAGCCTTACATTTAAAATATTTACAAAAAACGTACTGGAAAACAAAATACTCCATTTCTTTCCCGAGACTTCGCCCCCATTCTGGCGGTTTAGATCCTAAGGTAGAAATGACCGATCCCGATTTAGTACAGCTTATTTGCGCTTTTCGATTATTAGACGAAGATGTGGAGTTATCCATGTCGACACGCGAGAGTGAAGTATTTAGAAATAATATTGTAAATCTTGGCGTAACCTCCATAAGTGCCGAATCTAAAACCAACCCTGGTGGTTATGCCGTAGCTCCAGAATCTTTAGAGCAGTTTGAAATTTCGGATGAGCGTTCTACAGAAGCCGTGGCTAGCATGCTAAAATCTAAAGGATTGGAAGTAGTTTGGAAAGATTGGGCTAATAATTGGGAATAAAATAAACGTTGCATTTAAGCGGTTTTAATTGCTTTGAAAGCCATTAAAAATGGTATTTTTGCATTATGAATTTCGGAGTCCCTAAGCAGAAAAAACTGATACTATTTGATGGGGTTTGCAACCTTTGCAACAGTAGTGTACAGTATGTAATAAAACGCGATAAAAAAGAACAATTCTTGTTTACCGCACTACAGAGTGACACTGGAAAACAAATACTTAACCAGTATAAAATTGACACAGCCAAAATAGATTCTATTTTACTTTATACACCAGAAAAAGGGATTAATTACAAATCTACCGCAGCCCTAAAAGTAGCGACTTCTCTTGGTTTTCCTGTAAATTTAATGGCTATATTTTTTATAGTCCCTACTTTTATTAGAAATTGGGTTTACGATTTTATAGCAAAAAACAGATACAAATGGTATGGCAAAAAAGAATCTTGTATGATACCAACTCCTGAATTAAAAAATCGGTTTTTAGATTAAGCTTCTACTCTACCAAATTATTTACTTAAATTAAATATCACTTTTACACGCAACCTTTTTGTTATCTAACTATCTATAAATAAACATAAAGTTATGATGAAAAAAATAGTTTGCTTGGCTTTAATGACGTTATTTATGTCCTGCAACAATAGTGACGACGAGCTCGATTGCTCGGCTGTCTTATGTGTGCAACCTTCTATTTTTATTAATTTGATTGACTCTGAAACCAACGAAAACCTTGTACTTCAAAATAATATTTCTAATGAAGATATTTTGATACTAAACAAAACAGAAACAGAACAAGAGTTTAATATTATAGAATCGAATGGTTTATTATCTATTCCGAAAAGTTTACTTACTGGGAGCTTAGATATTAATATAAACTCAGTACATGTAGCTTTTGTAAATTACGATACATCGATTCCGGAAACCGATACATGCTGTGATTCTGGAAATCTTATTAATGTTTCCGTTACCGATAAAACCTTTGAGTTAGATAACAATACGGTTACTATTTTTTTATAGCACTTACCTCTAGTAGAACTTCTTTTTTTTAGAAATTAAGCCTACAACCATGACGGATTGTTGCGGGAGCGATAGCAGCGGCATCCTTTTTGTAAAGCTTAAAATAGACCGAAACTTCATTCTTTATATAATTTTTAATTAATTGTTTAAATAATAAAATTGGTACTAATCTGCTTTATAAAAAGATACAGCGAATAGCGCGGTTTTTATTTTTCTTAAAAACCCGCCCAAAAAAATTTTGAAATTATGTATCTTCCTTTCCGATTTTGAACAATGATTAATGGCAGATAATAAAGAATTAGAATTGGCTTGGGAATTTGTGAACAACACAAATCGGTCGATTTTTTTAACGGGAAAAGCGGGAACAGGAAAAACAACGTTTTTACACCGACTAAAAATGGATTGCTTGAAGCGTTTAGTGGTGGTAGCACCAACAGGCGTGGCGGCAATAAATGCAAAGGGCGTAACGATACACTCGTTTTTTCAGATGCCTTTTGGTCCTATTTTACCAGACACTGACTTGAATGCCTCAAAAAGTTTTAATCGAAAATTTAATAAAACTAAAATTGATATTATTAGGTCTATGGACCTTTTGGTTATTGATGAAATTAGTATGGTACGTGCCGATTTACTAGATGGTATTGACCGTACTTTGCGCCGTTTTAAAGACAGAAATAAGGTTTTTGGAGGTGTACAAGTACTTATGATTGGTGATTTGCAACAGCTTTCGCCAGTGATTAAAGAAAGTGAATGGCATTTACTAAAACCGTTTTACAAAAACGGGTTCTTTTTTAGCAGCCACGCCTACCAAGAATGCAATGCCGTAACTATTGAATTAAAACATATTTACCGCCAAGATAACCCGACGTTTATTAATATTTTGAATGAAATAAGAAATAATGTGCTTTCGGAAGCTTCGGCAGCGGAATTAAACAAAAGATATATCCCCGATTTTACACCAGAGCCTGATGCTGGGTATATTTCGTTAACCACGCACAATAATAAAGCAGAGGCGACAAATATTACAGAGTTAAACAAAATTGATGGCCAAAACAGGTTTTACCAAGCCAAGGTTGAAGGAAAGTTTCCTGAGTATGCTTACCCAAACAATGAAGCTTTAGAGCTTAAGGTTGGCGCACAGGTAATGTTTGTAAAGAATGACAGTAGCCCTGAGAAGCGCTATTTTAATGGAAAAATTGGAAAAGTTATTCATTTAGATCAGGATGAAGTTATTGTACATTGCCCTGATGATGAGTTTAGCATTGTTACAAAACCTGAAGTTTGGGAAAATATAAATTACACCGTTGATAAGGAAACCAAAGCTATTTCGGAGAACAAAATTGGCTCTTACACCCAAATGCCATTGCGTTTAGCGTGGTCTATTACCATACACAAAAGTCAAGGTTTAACCTTTGAAAAAGCTATAATTGATGCGCAAGGTGCCTTTGCACATGGGCAAACTTATGTGGCGCTAAGTCGATGTAAATCGTTGGAAGGTTTGGTGCTAAAAAGTAAAATACATTCGAGCCAGATTATTAGTGATGCCAACGTCATTACGTTTAATAAAAACGCTGAAGCCAATGAACCAGACGAAGCTGTTTTAGAGCTGTCTCAGAAAAATTTTCAACTGGATTTAATTGTTGAAATGTTTGATTTCTATCCGTTTTTATATCCTGCAAACCGTATTTTGGATATATATTATAAAAACCGAGGTAGTATTGAAGGACAAGTTGAAACTCCACTACTCACCATAAAAACAGCGATTACTAACTTTTTAAAAGTGAGTACAGGTTTTAATGCTCAGTTAAAAGAGTTATCTAAAACAGAGCCTCTACCAGATATAAGTGATGTAATACAAGAACGCTTTAAAAAGGCCGTTGCTTATTTTAAAAATCAAATTGAAACGCATTTTGTAACACCCTTAAAGTCGTTTGGCTATACTACAGACAATAAAGCCATTGATAACGATTTAGCTAAAGCAGTTGATTTATTGGAAGAATTACTGGCTGCGAAACTTTTATTTTTTAACGGTTTAACAGATGGGTTTTCGTCCAAATCATTTTTAGAATTAAGAGCAAAATCTAAATTTTTAGCGAAAGACAAACCTAAAAAATCAAGAAAGACTGTTATTGACGGTACTGCAAATGTAGAATTATTTGAATTACTACGTGTGCTTAGAAATGAAATTGCAGAGAAAAACGATTTAATACATTACCAGGTTTTTAACCAAAAAACTCTTTATGAAATGTGTGAAACCTTGCCTTTAAATAAAGCCGAATTGCTTGAAATAAACGGAATGGGGAAAACACGTGTGGAGAAATACGGTACCGATATTTTGAAGGTAATTAGAGGTTATTGTGATGAAAATGATATTGATACCTCTGCTGATAAAATAGATTTTACTGAGGAAAAAGTAGCAGAAAAACCTAAAGCACCAAAGGTTGACACAAAGAAAGTATCGTTAGATTTATTTAAATCTGGTAAATCTATTGATGAAATTGAGGATGAACGTGAACTTACGAGAACCACAATTCTTAGACATTTATCTCATTTTATTGATTCGGGTGAAGTAAAAATTAGCGATTTAATGCCGATAGAACACTACAATGAATTGAAAAAAATAATTCCGAAGAAAAAATTTGAAAGCCTAACGGAATTAAAACAATTAGTTGACGATAAATATACCTACGAAGAGTTACGTTTGGTATTAAGAGCTTTAAATGATGCTTAACTTAATAGCACGTATTTATTTTTTTGTAAGGAATATGATGTTTAAAGACTAAAAACAACTCATTTCGTACTTAAATTATTATTTTAGTGTCCATGGATATAATTATTGCATCAAGTTTAAAAACATTACAAAAGGCAGAACTACTATTACATAACTTATGCGATGCCAATTTATGTGATGCATCGGTTGCTCCATACTACTCGAGTATTGGCTCTCATATTCGTCATATTTTAGACTTCTATAATTGTATTTTTAATATGAATGAAAATCTAGAGGTTGATTTAACTGCACGATGTAGAAATACAGATGTAGAAAACCAATGCCATGCTGCGTTAAACTATTTAAATATTACTAAAGAAAAATTACAATCTTTAGATATTGATGTAAACTCTAAAATAACTGTTATTGACGATTTAGGCTTGGGTAAAACCGAAATGGCTTATACGTATGCCGCTTTATTATCCCAGGCCAATAGCCATACCATCCATCATTACGCCATTATAAGCTATATTATGAATGGTTTGAAAATTGAGCTAGAAGATTGTGAATTTGGATACAACCCAACGACTCCTAAAGCCGCTTCAGAAAAATGTTAATTGATTAGCCTTGTTATTTTTTAAACATACTATTCATAATTAACCTGATGCCTTTAAAAATTAAAAACACCGCAAAAGCACATATTAAAAGCCCCACAGCTAAAAGCGGAATATAAAGCTTATTTTCTGGTTGACTTAAAGCCATACTCAATATTATGGGTCCCATAAAGAGTGTTAATACTGCAAAAATCATGGTTTTTATACCTTTATAAAGTAATACTTTGTCTGTTCTATTTTCGTCCATCATTATAATTTTGAATTGCTAATCTTACGTTTTTGTATGTTTGAAGTAATTTTTCAGCTTCGGTTCTTGGAATATTAAGTTCCGCCATAATCATTTTTGTTCCACGATCAAAAAGCTTGTTATTGCTTAATTGCATGTCGACCATTTTATTCCCTTTAATATGCCCCAACTGGATCATGGTTGATGTGGTTATCATATTCATCACTAGTTTTTGAGCCGTTCCTGCTTTCATCCTAGAACTCCCCGTTACAAACTCTGGACCTACAATAGGTTCTACAGGAAACTGAGCCGTTAGAGACAACGGGCTATTTTTATTACAAGAAATACATCCTGTAATAATATTATTCTCATTACATTGCTCTAAAGCAGCAATAACGTAAGGCGTTGTGCCCGAGGCAGCAATACCGACAACTACGTCTTTATCTGTAATGTTATGTTGTTTTAAATCTTCCCAACCCTGGGTTAGTGAATCTTCGGCAAACTCCACAGCATGCCTAATAGCATGATCGCCACCAGCTATAAGCCCAATAACTAGATCTGGGGATACACCAAATGTTGGAGGACATTCTGAAGCGTCTAAAATACCCAAACGGCCGCTAGTACCTGCTCCCATGTAAAATAAACGTCCGCCTTGTTTCAATTTAGAAACAATTTGTTCTACTAATTTTTCTATTTGTGGTAATGCTTTCTCAACCGCTAATGGTACACTTTTATCTTCCTTATTTATACTATTTAATAATTCAGAAAGATTCATCTTTTCAAGATGATTATAATTAGAATCTTGTTCTGTAGTTTTTGTGAATTTCATCATATTTCAAAAATATGAATTATTGAGGTCTTAACCGTAAAGAACATCCTCAACTTCTATCTTTTTATCATTTATAAAATCATAGAGCTTAAGTTGTCTCAATATGTAATAATCTTGCCAGAAATTTTCAAGAGAATTTAATTTTTAAATATTATTCCACAGTATAATTCAGCACCGAAACTTCCGAAGCTCTAAAATACCCGAAAGGGTAATTATCTGGATTTGTTTCGTTTACACAATTTCCACGAACTGTAGCTGGTTGTGTTTCAAAAGGATCGCCACCAGTATCATCTGTTTGCTGTAATAAAACCACCATATACTCATAAAACCGTTCGGAAATTCCGTTATTATATACAGTTAATTCTGAGCCAGCCTCCAAATCTTCATCTGTGTAAAAAGCAAAAATCTCATTTCCATCTGTAAATTCATCATCATAAACTTCTAGACTTACACTATTAGTTTCCTGTATATCAAATTCAAATAAATAATAGTTACCCATACCTTCTGGGTCGGTATAATATGCTTTTAACTCTATTTCATCTCCAGAAAAACCGCCATCATTTTTTTGCTCAACGCGATCTATATCTGCCACAGCCATTAACTGCTCTGTGCCTCTATAAATTTCATCGTTATAATTAATACTAAGTGTATAAACGCCATTAATTTCTGGTATAAATGCATTATTGACATAAATACCGGTATCTCCATCTTCAATAAAGTTAAAGTTATTATTGTTTGTATCTGTAACCGTTACAACGGCACCATTTGCAGGCGGTACTTCTAGATCGTAAAAGGGAGCGCTTAATGTTAACCTTATAAATTGATTTTTACCGTCGGTACCTTTAATCCATTTAAGCGAAGCATCAATAACTAAACGTGGCTCGGCAGAGTTTAATTCTAAATCTATAACGTCTTCACAAGCTGTAAAACTTAAACTTATAAGTAATATATATATAATTTTATTCATGATATTAAAATTTGAAATTGTAAGAAACTGAAGGAATAATTCCAAAAATGGCCAATCTATTCGCTTCATTAGCACCCGTATCTTGATTGGCACTAAAGGAAACAGAAGCTGCATTTTTTCTGTTATAAGCATTATAAATTCCAAAAACCCAATAGCTTTGTAAACCCGATTTCTTCTCTGGTTTAGCTGTATAAGTAGCTGAAATATCTAAACGATGATAAACAGGCAATCTATCTGCATTTCTATTATTGTAACTAGGCACAGTTACACCATTGTATTGATATTGACCATTTGGAAATGTAGCCGGTTGCCCAGTTTGAAATAAAAAGTTACCGTTTAATTTCCATTTTTCATTTAAATCATAACTTCCGGTAAGCGAGATATCATGTGTTTTATCATAAGGTGTATTGTACCAATTTCCATTATTAATTCCTATTTCATTGGAAGTCCTTCCTTCTGTTTGCTGTTCTGATTTAGACAACGTATAGGCTAACCATCCTTTAAAACGACCTTCATTTTTTCTGAATAAAACCTCTAAACCATAAGCCCTTGCTTTTCCGTTTAGCACCACTTGCTCAATGGCATTGTTGGCAACCAAATCGGCACCATCTATATAATCAATTCTATTCTTTATCGTTTTATAAAAACTTTCAACTTCCAAAGAATATTTACTATCATTAAATTCTTTAAAATACCCAACAGCATATTGATCTAATAATTGTGGTTTAATATATTTTCCACTCGGCGTCCAAACATCTAAAGGTGTTGGAGAATTTGTGTTGGAAAGCAAGTGCAAATACTGTGTCATTCTATTATAACTAGCCTTTAAGGAAGACACTGTATTAAGTTGGTAAGCCACGGAAGCACGTGGTTCTAGATTAACAAAACGTTCTATAACATCACTCCTATCAAAGGTTTCAGTATCTATAGGGTTTGCCTTTTCGTAAATTTGAAAATCCTCATTAAAAACAACAGCTTGGTCGTTTTCATAAACATTAAGTTCATCTTGACCTAAACGGTGAAACGTGCTTAAACGCAAACCATAAGACAATGATAATTTATCGGAAACCTTATGTTCAGCATCTAAATAGATAGCATTCTCAAAAGCATATTTTTGAGTTAATTTAAATGGGTTAATGCCAGAACTTTCTACCGTTGGCTTGATATCACCTGGATTAAAGGCATAATAAATACTATTTAAACCGTATTGTAATTTTATTTTATTGGTTAGATAATGTTTGAAATCGTACTTTAAATTAAAATTTTGAATGCCAGAATTCCAATCGAATTCTACAAAATTAAGTTTTAGTCCGTAGTAATAATCGGAATAAATTAGTGATAGGTTTGAAAATATTTTATCGGAAAATAAATGATTCCATCTAAAGTTTAAGACTGAATTACCATAGGTATTTTCGAAAGTATCAGCAATACTGAATACATCTCGTCCAAAATACCCCGAGAAATACACATTATTATTATCGTCTATTTTATAACTCAATTTGGTGTTTAAATCGTAGAAATAAGCTTTATTATCTAAATCAAAAAGTGGTAAAAACAAATGCGCATAACTAGATCGTCCTCCTAATAAAAACGAACCTTTATCTTTTTCTAAAGGACCTTCAAGCAATAATCGACTCGATACTATACCAATACCACCATTAGCATGAAACTCTTTACTATTACCTTCTTTTTGATAAATATCTAAAACCGATGAAACACGCCCACCATATCTAGCAGGAATACCTCCTTTATAAAGTTTTAAATCTTTAATTGCATCAGGATTAAATACTGAGAAAAAACCAAATAAATGCGACGAATTATAAATGGTCGCTTCATCTAAAAGAATTAAATTCTGATCGGCCGCACCACCACGAACATTAAATCCGGAAGCCGCTTCTCCAGCTGTTGTAACACCTGGTAACAACGTAATAGCTTTAATAATATCGGCCTCACCTAGTACTACTGGTATTTCTTTTATAGTAGTAGAACTCAATTTATTTACACTCATTTGTGGAGCTTTAATATTGAGCTTTTCGATGTTTTCGGTAATTACAACTTCATCCAAACTTTCTAAAGTATCAGTTAAACTGAAGTTTTTAACCACATCGCCAGTAAGTTCTACCGTTTCAACAATGGTGTTAAAACCTAAATAGCTTACCGCTAGTTTATAAGTACCTTCAGATAGCGTAATGGAATAAAAACCATATTCGTTAGTTGTGGTTCCTGACTGTATTTCGGGAAAAATAATATTGACCCCAATTAAGGTTTCATTACTACTTGCTTCAGAAATGGTTCCGCTTATTGTAAATTTACTTTGTGCATTTAGGGAAAGACTAAAAAAAGAACAAGCTATAATTAGCCACAAGAAAAGGTTTTTCATTAAGGGAATTTTTTATAAAAATAAATAAAAGCATCTAACTTATAATCATTTCCATGTATTATTTCGTTTTATTCAGTAAAAGCAACCACATATCTTGTCTGTAAGATTTAAATAAGAAAACAAACACAATATTGGTTACAAAATGACTTAATAAAAGTGCAAAAGCTGCTCCAATAAGATGATATTTTGGAATGAATAAAAAACACAACAAGGCATTTACTGCACAACCCAAAATAAAGCGGTAAACATTTCGATTTAATTTATTCTGATTCACCAAATGCTTTTCAAACAACATACCTACAAAAACAAATATAGGTGCCCAAGCAAAAATTTTTAGTGGGGTTTTGGCTGCTTCAAAGCTTTTATCATATTGAGTCGATATTACATAATCTCCTAAAAAAGTATAAAATAGTCCAATACAGATACCGAAAACACTAACCACTGTAAGCATAAACTTCAAGCGTTTGGCGTATAAAATTTTATCTTCTAAATAACATTCAGCTAAAGCTGGATATAAGCCATAGATAAAAGCTGCTCCGATACTCCATGTAATAAAAATAACCAAAAAATTTACCACGGAAAACACACCATTTGCTGCGCTTCCTAAATATGTGTTGATAAAAAAATCGTCTATAGCTAAGTAAAAAACTATTATAAAATTAGTGAGTAATAAAGGTAAAGCTGAAACCAATAAATCTTTAGCCAATGGAAAAGACCAAGATAATTTGGTAAGATTTAATTCTTTTGAATAGACAATAACACCAAAATAAATAAGGGTTTGCATAGCGAATTCAAAAAACAAAACTCCTGCAAAATAAAATGCACCAAAATTACGCTCCACTCCATAATACTGAACAATTAATACAAGTATTAATGTTATAACTTTACAGATAAACACGTATTTATATTTTTTCTTAGCAACAAAAAAGTATTCTATAACATCACTAATTCTAAACAGATAACTAAACGCTATAATTAAAACAATAAAAGTGATTTCACTTGTATTTGTAAAATAAGTATAGATTAATAAACACAGTGAAAGTAGCACAAAACTGCATAAGCGAAGTAGTAAAGTGGTGCCAATAATTTGGTTTTTCATTTTAGGTTTAAACACTAATTCACGAATACATATAGCCGATAAACCAAGAAAGAAAAAAGGCGCTAATACACCAACAATGGCCTTTGAAATTTCTAATTCGCCCGAATTGAACGCACCTAAACTATTAAAAATTTTAGGGGTAATATAAATCCCTACAATTAACTGACAAACTTTTTCTATTATATACCATTTGGCATTTGCGAAATCTTTTTTACTGAATAAACTCAACGGGCATTTTTTGGCTAAAATAGCACTATATCATAAGTTTTCAACAAATTTTATTATCTTGGAAACTTCAAACCCCTATTTGATGACCCCAGATTTTATTAGAAAATTTCATATCTATGAAATATTAGCTACCACTTCTATCAATAATTGCAAGTCTAGAAAAGAGATAATCAGCATATTAGAAAAAATATATTTAGATTATCATCTTGGCGATAAGCTATACCAAGGTTTATTGGTAAGTAATGAAAAGACAATAAGCCGAGATGTAAAAGATATCGAATCCTTTTTTGGAGTAGAAATTGAACATATTAGGCACAAAGGCCATTATATGGTCAATCAATCGGTAATAACTAAAACGCACCGTACAGTTTTCGATAAAATGGAATTATTTTTAGCGAGCCACAAAGAGCGCCAATGGTCTCCTTATATTACCACCGAAGAATCCTCTTTAAACACCGAAATCAATATTTTAGGTTTAGTTAAAGCCATAGAACGTAAAGTTTATATTAAAATTAATTATGAAGGCTGGTATGACGACGACCGGTTTACTGAAATTAAACAAGCTAAAGTTCAGCCTCTACATATAAAAGAAGCCAATAAAGCTTGGTATTTATTAGTTTATAATGAAGCTATTGGCGTAAAAGTACTTTGTTTAGATAAACGTGTTTCTAATATTACAATTACTGAAGAATTTGTACAAGAACCTTATTCTTTTGACGAGTCTCTTTACTTTAAAGATGCCTTCGGAATTTTAAATAATGATATTAAAACCGAAACTATTAGACTAAAGGTAGCAAACCACCACTTTAAATATTTAGAATCTAAACCACTCCACCATTCTCAAATTATTATAAGCCGTCCCGTTAAAATGAATACTGACGTTTTAGATTATACAGACGAAGATATCTTTGGTGAAATTTTGGTAACTCTAAAACCAAATTACGAGTTCCTCATTGAGTTATTTAAATTTAATATGTGGGTAAAAGTTATAGAACCACACTGGTTAATAGAAACGATTGTAGAACAACATGATTTTATCTTACAACACTATTATTCTGATTTTATTCGTTAAACAACTTCTTATAAGTCCTCTTTTTTATTTCATTCCTTAACCGGACATGTATTGTCTAGTTGCTCTTTTTATTTGTACAATAAACACTTAAAAAGGATAGCTATGATAAAGTTATATAAAAGTATAACGTCATGCGTTTTGTTTTTATTACTATGTAATTGTGGTTCAAGATTTTCAGAACAAGACCAACTTAGGGTCTACGACTACTATATAAAAAAAGCAAATCAATATAATGCCATAGAAGACTATAGAACAGCAATTAAATATAGTGATAAAGCCATTGACATTACAGACACCTTAGCTATAGCTTTTAAAGTAAAAGGAATTGCTTTATATCACTTAAACGTTCTCGATGATGCACTAGTCAACTTTGATCAAGTTATTAGCTTAGAAGGCGAAAAATCAGATGTTTTTAAAAATCGTGCTATAATTCATTTAAAAAATGATGACACCTATTTTTTAAACGATATTGAAACTTACCTCGATACTCACCCCTATGATGATGAAGCTATAAATATGAGAGCAGCATATTATCAAGATGCTTTCAACTACGCCAATGAAATGGCCTTCAGAACTATTAAGTACAATTAGAAATCAAACCAATTTTTTATAAAACAAAAAAAGCACCCAAATGGGTGCTTTTTTATAATTTGAAACAATTTAAAATGCTCTTAGTTTAAAATAGCATTAAATGTTTTACTTGGTCTCATTGCGTTATTAATTAAATCCTCATTAGGCTCATAATAACCACCTAAATCAACAGATACACCTTGGATATCATTCAATTCTTTTACAATAACAGCTTCATTATCTACTAATTGTTTAGCTATTGGAGCAAACTCTGCTTTTAACTCAGCATCTTCATTTTGATTTGCTAATTCTTGTGCCCAATACATAGCTAAATAAAAGTGACTACCTCTATTATCCAACTCGCCAACTTTTCTAGAAGGTCCTTTTCTGTTTTCTAATAATTTATCAGTAGCATTATCAAGAGCTTCACCTAAAACTTTAGCTTTAGAGTTACTATTTGCTAAACTAAAATGCTCTAAAGAAACGGCAAGCGCCAAAAATTCACCTAAAGAATCCCAACGTAAGTGATTTTCTTCTAGTAGTTGTTGCACGTGCTTTGGTGCAGAACCACCTGCTCCAGTTTCAAATAATCCACCACCATTCATTAATGGTACAATAGATAACATTTTTGCACTAGTACCTACTTCTAAAATCGGAAATAAATCGGTTAAATAATCACGTAATACATTTCCAGAAACAGAAATAGTGTCTTTACCATCTTTTAAGCGTTCGCAAGTAAAAAGGGTAGCATCTATAGGAGATAATATACGTAAATCTAAACCAGTTGTATCATGATCCTTTAGGTATAAATTCACCTTCTTAATAAGTTCAACATCATGCGCTCTATTATCGTCTAACCAAAATACAGCTGGAGTTTCAGATGCTCTAGCACGAGTTACAGCCAATTTAACCCAGTCTTGGATTGGTGCATCTTTAGCTTGGCACATTCTCCAAATATCTCCTGCCTCAACCGTATGCTCCAATAAAGTAGCTCCAAAAGCATCAATAACTTTTACAACACCATTAGAAGGGATTTCAAAAGTTTTATCATGAGAGCCGTATTCTTCAGCTTTTTGAGCCATTAAACCTACATTAGGCACAGTTCCCATTGTAGTTGGATCAAAAGCACCGTGTTTTTTACAGAAATCAATAGTGGCAGTATAAATACCTGCATAACTACTATCAGGAATTACCGCTTTAGTATCCTGAAGTTTACCTGCCGCGTTCCACATTTGTCCAGACGTACGAATCATTGCTGGCATAGACGCATCAATAATAACATCACTAGGTACGTGCAAATTAGTAATACCTTTATCGCTATTTACCATAGCTAAATCTGCACCATTTTCAAAAGCGGCGTCAATAGCTGCCTTAATTTCAGTTTGCTGTGCTTCTGGTAATTCTTTTAAACCATCAACTAAATTTCCATATCCGTTATTTACATCAACTCCAATTTCGTCAAAAGTTTCTCCGTATTTTTCAAAAACATCTTTTAAATATACACGAACTGCGTGACCAAAAATAATAGGATCACTCACCTTCATCATTGTTGCTTTCATGTGTAAAGACAACAATACACCCTCTGCTTTAGCATTTGCAAATTCAGTTTCAAAAAACTCAATTAAAGCTTTTTTACTTAAAACAGTTGCGTCGATAATTTCCCCCTTTAAAAGAGCCAAATTATCTTTTAACACAGTTACATTTCCGTTGGTATCGGTGTGCTCAATTTTTATACTTGTTGCTTCTGGTAATGTTACCGATTTCTCATTGTGAGCAAAATCGCCAGCATCCATAGTTGCTACATGTGTTTTAGAATCGCTAGACCACGCTCCCATTGAATGCGGATTGTTTTTAGCGTAATTTTTAACAGCTTTTGGTGCACGTCGATCACTGTTACCTTCACGTAATACAGGATTTACAGCACTTCCTTTAATTTTATCGTAACGAGACTTAACTTCCTTTTCTGCATCTGTTTTAGGCTCATCTGGGTAACTAGGAATAGCAAAACCTTGGCTTTGTAATTCAGAAATAGCTGCCTTTAACTGCGGTATAGACGCACTAATATTTGGTAATTTAATAATATTAGCCTCAGGTTGTTTTGCTAAATCTCCAAGAAAAGCCAAATCATCCGAAACTTTTTGATCTTCCTTTAAAAAATCAGGAAAAACGGCTAAAATTCTTGCAGCTAACGAAATATCTTTCGTTTCAATTTCAATTCCCGCCGATTTTACAAAAGTTTGAACAATAGGTAAAAAAGAACGTGTTGCTAAAGCCGGAGCTTCGTCCGTTTTCGTGTAAATAATTTTAGACATTCGTGTGATGTTTTGTGAGTTATTATATCTAAAAAATGGATAGTAATAAAAAGATGCCATTTTTTGCGTTGCGAATATACAAAAATTGAGTTTTAAATTGCCTCATTTTTGACACGAAAGGAGATAAAGCATAGCAGATTTGTAACAATTCTTCATAAAACCCATATTATTCACAAAATAAAAATAAAGCAAAAAAAATTTAAGAATTCCACAATAAATCATTATTAAAAGTACGAGTTTTTAAGAAAAATTAAAAAACGCGCTATCCGCTACATCTATTTGTGCATTTACCTTTTCGTATAAGTATTTCGGCTACTTTACTCAATTACAAATAGTAACACTAAAACAGAATAAGCGTTTTACCCAGAAAGGATGCCACTACTATCGCTCTCGCTCCCATCTGCAAAAGTTTGATTTCTATCAAAAATTACAAGACGTTTTTGCTCAAAAAACCTCTTGTTTTTGAAAAGAATTAGCCTAATTTATACGCAAATTTTTCGATTAATTAAATAACTAGATTAGCAAGAAAAAAACAATTTTTTAATTAATTTAAAAACAAAAAAAATATTTAGAATGAAAAGCATGGGGATATAATAAAATTTGATCAAAATGAATCTAATTATAAAAGCAAAATTACATTCTAATAAAATGAAATCATATAAACAACTTTACAATTAAGTTTGGAAGATTATATTACCTAGTATTCAAAATCATCATTAAGCTCCTTAAACGGCCTTATTAGCCCTCTTTTAGTTAGAAAAAATAAATCTTAAACTAACTTCCCTCATAATTAAACAATCTCATCAGGGTTGAACCTCCATGATTACGCAACAAACTCATATTGAAGAAAATAAAAAAGCAATTATAAATTATAAACAACTCATTCAATACACTTTACCTTTGGTTATTTAGGTTGAGTTTAGCACAA
>NZ_FOLN01000009.1 GCF_900112395.1 Algibacter lectus | reverse complement strand
AGCTCCAATGTTACCCCTCGACTTGCATGTGTTAGGCCTGCCGCTAGCGTTCATCCTGAGCCAGGATCAAACTCTTCATCGTTAAATTTTTAAGTGTTTCCACTATTACTTTTAACAACTAATTAGAATCTCTAATACTCAAAATGGTCTATTCTCTTTGTTAAATTAATCCGTTTCCAAATTAATTTTACGCTGTCAATTCAATATGTTTATGAACTTGTTTCTTTTCTTATCTTAACGCGTTACCTTGCTAAGCGGGTGCAAATATAAAACCCTTTTTTAACTCTCACAATAATTATTTAACTTTTATTTTAAAAAGATTTAATACCTCTTTAACCTAAATACTAAACAATATACTTATGAACTTTCTAGCTAATTACGTTGCCGTTTTTAGCGGCTGCAAACTTACAACCTTTTCTGAAACTCACAATGTTTTTTAATTCTTTTTTTAAAAGTTTTTTACCACTTTTAAAATCTTAATCAACCAACCTGTTTATGAACGTTACGCCTTTAAAGTTTTACCTTTTTTAGCGGGGTGCAAATATAGATCCCTTTTTGGTTCTGACAACCTTTTTATTAATGTTTTTTTCAAGTTTATTTCTATTCTCGCTTAATAAGCTTATTTTAAATGAATTGACTCTATATTAATTTTAAATTTCATTAAGCAACGTCTTTTCTATATTTGTATTTCTTAGGATTTGCACTAATTACAACGGACAACACCCGCGTAAAGGATTAATGCGGCATCCTTTTTTTTAAGAATGATTAGACATATAGTATACCAAATAATCTAATACTTATTTATTTAAACAAACCAATTGTAATGGTAACAAAAAAAAAAAAAAAGATATAGCGGAAAGCCCGACCTATTAATGTGCAACAAAGGCACATTAATGGGATACACTCAAATTCTCTTTTAACTATTAATGATAAAATAAGCTCTCGATATATACTATAATAAGGTAATTATAATATTAAGATTTTTGCTACCAAGTAGATTTAACCACCAGTTGGTAAACTAACATAACTAAAACATGTGAATTCTATATTTAAGAGGAAAGTATGGAAAACAAAAAAGCTTCATATTTCTATGAAGCTTTTAGAGCGAGAGACCGGGTTCGAACCGGCGACATTCAGCTTGGAAGGCTGACGCTCTACCAACTGAGCTACTCTCGCATTTCCGGGTGCAAATATACACACAATATACTTATCTATCAAAATAAAATTTACATTTTTTTCAAAAAATGATAGCCTAAAATTTTAAATCCTTCATTAAAATAAAATTTATGCGAGCCATGATTTGATACATAGGTATTTAGCTCTACAGCCTCGCATCCTTTATTTTTTACGTAATTGTAAATCCATTCAAAAAATTGTGCTCCAAAACGTTGTCCTCTATACTTTTCATCTATAAAAACATGATCTACCTCGACACTCCTACCTGAATAATGACGGGTGCAAAACCATAACCCGCAAACACCAATAAGTTCATTATCTTTAAAAAGAGCCGCGCATTCATAATTTTGCATAAACATTTCAAGAAAACGTTCTCGTAAAACAACATCGTCAACTTGGTTATTGTTTAATTTTTGAACTAAAGGAATTATTAAGTCTATATATTGTTGATCAATAATTTTAAATACAATAGCCATTCTTTTTTTTAGTGAAGATAAATATTTTAATTAAGTTTGATTTTATGAAAAAACAAAATTATACCGTAAAGCAAATACAAGCAGTTGACGCGTATACCATACGACATCCTGTTTTAAGGAAGGGCAAACCCATAGAATCTTGCATCTTTGATGGTGATGATTTAGAAACAACCTTACATTTTGGTATTTATAATACTGAAGAACTTATTGGAGTCTGTTCTTTACTAAAAAACAATAACCCGAAGTTCTCAGAATTGAATCAATATCAACTCCGAGGTATGGCTATTTTACAACATCAACAAGGTTTAGGGATTGGCCACATATTATTAAAGTATTGCGATACTATATTAAAGGAAGAAAAAACAAATCTGATTTGGTGTAATGCTCGAGAGGTTGCTGTTAATTTTTATAAAAGGAATGGATACCGTGTTATTGGCCACTCCTTTAACATAAAAGGTATTGGACCACATTATGTAATGAAAAAGCAATTGAATTTAAGTGACTGATGAGTAAAAAGAGTGTCTAACCTATATAATTCATTTTTTTTGTAATTTCACAACTACCAAAACACCAACCACCATGAGAGGAAAAAATCTAAAAGTAAGACTATTAATAGGTGCCGCAATCGCATTGTTTTTTGTTTTTAAACGATGCAGCCAACGTGAAGAAAACCCATACACGGGTAGAACTCAAACTATCTCGATGAATGCCAATGAAGAAATTGCCATTGGTTTACAAAGCGCCCCACAAATGGCACAGCAACACGGTGGTTTACATGAAAACAATCAATATCAAGCTTTGGTAGATAATGTTGGAAACAAATTAGTAAATAATAGTATTGCAAGAGAAACACCTTATAAGTACGAATTTCATTTACTCGCCGACCCAAACACAATTAACGCATTTGCTCTTCCGGGTGGTCAAATATTTATTACATACGCTTTGTTTTCTCAATTGGAGAATGAAGATCAGCTAGCTGGTGTTTTAGGTCATGAGGTTGGTCACGTTCTTGGGCGCCATAGTGCCGAACGTATTGCCGAGAGTGAATATTGGCAG
This sequence comes from Algibacter lectus, assembly GCF_900112395.1. Lineage (GTDB taxonomy): Bacteria > Bacteroidota > Bacteroidia > Flavobacteriales > Flavobacteriaceae > Algibacter > Algibacter lectus. Next base: position 183,873 of record NZ_FOLN01000009.1, on the reverse strand, counting down.
GGCTTAACCACTGCCGGATCTGTGGGTGCAGACATGGGAGGCTTAGTTAGTGGTATTGGACAAAACACATTACTTACAAATGGGCGTGATGATGAACTTGAAAGTGATGAATTAGGTGTCCGCTTTATGCTAAAAGCAGGTTACAATCCTGAAGAAATGATTGGCGTTATGGAAATATTGAAAGCTGCTGCGGGACCAAATCGTGTTCCAGAGTTTAAAAGCACACATCCTGATCCAGATAATAGAATTGAAAAAATTAGAGAAGCTATTGAAAAATATAAAGGTTTATAAATATAGAAATGACTTAGACTAAAACAAAAAAAGACTGCTTTTAGAGCAGTCTTTTTTGTTGTTTTGATTTATTTATATTTTAGTATTCGCGGTATTCACCAGCACCTATATTAAATGTTAATGAAAAACGTAACGTATTTTCTAAAGGACTCTGAACTTTAGAAGCTGAGAATAGGTAAGATAAATCTATATTTACCACATTGGCCTTAAATCCTGCTCCTAGAGCAAAAAACTTTCTAGCTCCTTTCTCTTCACTTTCGTTAAAGTACCCTGTTCTGAATGCAAAAGAATCTTGATATACATATTCAGCTCCTAATGAATATGTAAACTCTTTAATTTCCTCACTAAATCCACCTGGTGCATCTCCAAAAGATTGAAACATACCTGCTAAAAAACCAACATCTTGAGATTGCCCTTCATAAATAACATTATTTGTTTCGCTTATTAGAACATCTCCATCATCTTCATCATAAGTTCCATTATCATTATTGTCTTCAAAAACAATTTCTGTTCCTAACTTTGGCGGTGTTGGCACTAATAATTTGGCAACTTCTGCTGTTACTGCTATTTTATTATAATCGTCGAATATAAAATCAAAACCTGCTCCTAAACGCAAGTTAGTAGGTTGAAAGTTTTCTACCCCACCTTCCTCGTAAGAGAATTTAGGACCAATATTTTGAATAGCAAATCCCATTCTCCATCTTCCATTAAAATCAGTATAAGCTTCTTCTTCACTTTGATAAAAACCTGAAATATCTACCCCAAACGTACTTGCCGCTGTAGCATCACCACCTAAACCACTTAGCTTTAAATCGGATCTCATGTAACGCATAGCAACCGACATAGCAAACTCTGGAGATAAACGTAAAGCATATGATGCATCTAAAGTAAACTCATTGGGTCTTTGTATTAAAGCATTCACAAATTCGTTTTCACGGAATTCAATATCTCCCAAAGAGAAATATTTTAAACTGGCTGCAAAAGCACTACGATCATCAATGCGATTAAAATATGTTAAGTTTCCTAAAAAAATATCGTTAACTAACTTACTTAAGTATGGCGTATAACTAACACCTACTCCAGATTTAGTTTCTGAAAAAGCATACTTTGCAGGGTTCCATTGTTGAGAAAAAGCATCTACAGAAGTTGCAACCCCCATATCTCCCATAGCTGCCGCGCGAGCATCTGAAGTAATTAATAAAAAAGGAACGCCTGTTGTAATAACTCTAGAATCTCTTTCGTTTGGAATAATTACTGTAGTTTCTTGAGCATTCATTTTTACAACAAAAACGAATGATAATAATAAGAGTACTTTAGTTTTCATGAATTAATATTTAGTTGCAATATATATTTTTTTATAGAATTACTAGCTTTTCAATTTTTTCTACCGTTTTATTTAAAAGGTTAGAATGGACTTTTAATTTGTAAATATAAACACCTTTACCAATTTTATCGCCAAAATCGTCACGACCATCCCAAACAATGTCTCTAGATAGCGAACTTGTAACATTAAAACCGGTAGCTGTTTGTCCGTTTAATGTTCTAACCAATTTTCCAGAAACAGTGAATATCTGTATAGAAACGTCTAAAGGGTCGGAACTATTGTGATTGAACCAAAATTCTGTATAATTTACAAACGGATTTGGGTAATTCAATACATTATTAATAACCAAAGCCTCATCTTTATCATAAACAATAAACTGAATCTCTGACACAGCAGAATTATTATACACATCCCAAGCTTTGAGTGTTAATGTGTGCAAACCGGGTTCTAAATCCCTAAACGGATAACTCAAAATTCCCGTTTTATAATCGTCTACACCGGTTTGGTAATAATCGTTAAGCACAACCGGATTTGTTTCATCCCCATCGAGTATGGCAACAATATCGTGACCAACACCACTCGCTGTATTTATACCATTTTCATCTTCCATTACAGCCAATAACGTTGGCGACTCATTGGTAATACCACCCGATACAAAGTTTTCATCATTCATATATAAAGAAATAACCGGCCCTGTATTATCTACCGGAGCATCTTCATTCAAACCTCCTATTTTAACTGTACCAATACTTGCTCCAGCTTGATTACTTTCTAAGGCCTCATCTTTAGAGTAGAAACTAACCTTACCTACTCCAACAGGAATCCCAACATCTTTTGGCACAATAAAATCGAATTCAAATTCACCATTTTTAACAGATGCTTGTCCTCTAAAAATAATTTCGCCCAACGTTGAAAAATCTAATTTTACAAGTTCACCATTAAGTCTTGTTCCATCATTTGCTAAAGTTTGCCGCTCAATATTTTTATCATAAATAGTTGTAGATACTGTACCATTATAGTTACTTAATAAATTACCAGATAAATCGGTTACTTCTCCAGCCATTTTTACATAACTTAAAGCTTTTAATGTATCGGTTACTTGCGCTAAAGGCACATCGTTAATTTTGGTCAAGTTTATATTAGGTTCTGCAAAAGCAAGTTTCATGGCCGGATCACCTATAAAAAAGACTAAACGTCTTTGACTTGAATTAGATATTGCAGGATTATTTTTTGTTAGCCTTAACGCTTCGGCCATAGAAGGATATTCGTTATCCTGAAAAGTATCATCATCTGAATACGAAAACAAATATTGACCTAAATTATTATTAAAATTAATAGCGAAGGATACAAAGATTTGTCGAGTGGTAGATATTAATCCAATGGCGCCAGAATCTTCATTCCAGTAAGTTACTTCACCAGCTGTTTCTTTATAAGGGTTATCAAACTTAGTATACTCACAAGTTACAGTTACAAAACAATTGAGTTTTCCGAAGTTACGAAACTCCTTAATTTCTTCTTGAAACAACAAATGCTCTTGTGCAAGCCCGTTCTCTCCACCGTGTCCAAAATAATTTACAACCAAAGCACCTTTATCGATAGCATCGATAATTTCTGAAGTTACACGAGGATACCTATCTCCTCCTGCTGTTGTTTCCTGTTGAAAAGCATCGGAGTGAATTTTTATAACATTCAAAAATGGTTTTTCTTCAGTAATTAAATTCCCAATATTATCTGTGGTTTGCTGCAATACGCCTTCCCAATCCAAATCTACATCATCCGAAATTACTACCACATTATTTCGCCAGGTACCAAAAGCTTCCTTTATATAGTAAGATTCTATTTTATCGACCATTTGATTTGCACGTTCTGGTGTGTCGGCAAGAATTCGACCAACGGCAATATCTAATTTATCACTGGAAATCATTGTTCCTTCGTTATCATCCATCATTCCGTAGAAATCATCCGAAACAAAAGAATTTGTTAAATTCAAACTTTCATAAGAATACCAAGAAGGCATAACATTCGTATTATTCGGTATACGATCTTTATAATCGAAAGATCCATCGCCGAATAAACATAGATATTTGATTCTATTTTCGGGTGTGCTGGCATTATCATAAACATACTTTACCAAATTTCTAATAGCCCCAATATCTTGGTTTCCGGTACTGAATTCATTATAAATTTCGGTTAACCCTAAAACTTTTACAATCAAACCATATTGATCTGTGTTAATTTGAGCTAAGCGATTGGCCTGACTTAACATATTATCTGGTGCAACAATAATATAATCTATATCTTGAAACTCATTTTGATTGTTTAAAAATATAGTTCCTTTTATATTCTGATTGGTTAAAGTAGTTTTTCCATCAAATTTAGGCTCATAATAATCCGAAGGTGTTACGGCTACATAGTCTTTTAACACTCCTAAATTAGAAGTGAACGTAAAATTATCTTCAGCCGCACTATTTTCAACATTAGTAATATTATAAATATCGGTAACATCCCAAACTTCGGAAATTTCAGAAGCATTTTCGATGGTATATCTACCAACACCAGAAGCGGATTCTACAGCTTTATTTTTAAAATAAAACTGAGATTTTATAAATTTTAATGCCCTAGTAGCTTCAATAGAAATATAATCTAAATATCCGAGCGCACTAGGATCTCCTTGATTGTTATAACTCAATTTAACATCGACTTCTGAAGAAATCACAGAAGTATTAGTGATATAAAACCTATCATTACCAAGTGTTGGATCGTCTGCTCCTGGTAAAACTAACGTTGACAACTCATTCCCGTTAACAGCTATAGCCATTGAAGTAGACTCTGATGAAATTGTTGCAACGTAGACCTTTAAAGTTATTGGTGTTGATGTTATAATTTCCGGAAACTCAAATTTAAAGTTTTGTTCCGCTTCCACATCAAAACGCTCACCAAACCAACGACGGCCAAGTAAAGCAATATTTTCATTATCATACTCATGATATTGATAATCCTGAAACGTATTGATTTCTAAATCTACCGAACCCGTTGGTTGTGTAAATTGAGAAATACGCTTTCCGTTACCAGAACCGGTATTAATATAATAATAGGTCTTATCAGTATAGCAATTAATGTTGGTATTGCTTTCCTCGTTAAACTGCTTTGGGCCTTGCCCGTAAAATAAAATATAATCGGAATCATTAAAAATACCATCTTCTTCCCCTACAAACTTTACAGCATTCTCTGCTACATCAAAAGGATAATCTTCACTATTAGAAAAAGGAATCATACGTCCGCCATTTCCAAAAACTCTAATAGTTCGGGGATCTACACTGTTTACATTAACACCTAAGCGCTTTAAAAACGATTTTGATAATTTAAAAACACCTGTTGTATCAATATAAAACCGAAACCATTTCCCTTTATCCAAAACAGAATTCGAAATCACTTTTGTTCCTAAAGCTTTATTTAAACCGGCACTTCTTCTGGATGTTCCGTTTGAATAATTAACTTGAAATTGCGTAACTTTTTTATAGATTCCATTATCATATATAATAGGAGATAACTTTAACATTGCATATTGCTTACCTCTTGCAATAGAGTTTTTTAAAGTATAAGATAACTTTTTTGGAATTTTATTAACTGGTAAGTCTTTTAATTCTGCTAAAGATATATTCGTATAACTCACTTTCGATATTGCAACAGATTCTTCATTAACAGAAGAAGCAACTTCCCATTGAGAAACAAACTGAAGTCCTAATTCAAAATCGAAATCACACACCTCTTCATTAAAATAAGGAATTTCTAAACTATAAGAACTTCCAGAAATGGTTTGAGATGCCTGCCAATTGAGAGTAAACGTCTTTTGCTGGGCAAATGCAGTAATAGATATTAGTAATATAAATAGGAATAAATTCTTTTTCATCGTTAAAATAACGTCTTTAGCTTTGAGTTAGTATTAAAAACGCAATAATTTCTAAAACATCATCAAAAATACAATAATAAATTAGCAAAACATTCGTTTATACAACACAATCGAACAAAAAGAGGCCCTGAATACACCTCAAAACATCGATGTAACGCTTAAAAAACAGGACAAAACACCTCTTTTTTTGGTTAAAATGTAAAAAATAGCTTGTTGTGTAAGGTTTAATTCTTATATTGCAGCACCAAAATATTATTAGCTTACTTAAAAGTATGAATATGAAAAAAGTAGTGACAATCAAGGTTTTATTAATTGTAGCACTAGCAGTAGTGTCTACAAGTTGTAAAAAATCTTCGAGTTCTAAAAATAGCTCTAGAGCAACTGGATGGAACATTAACGATAGAGAAGGTGGTTTTCAGTATAATACAGATTTTAAAGAACAGGAAACATCTCCAGGACTTGTATTTGTTGAAGGTGGTACATTTACTAAAGGTCGTGTGCAAGACGATGTTATGCACGACTGGAACAACAGCCCTAACCAACAACATGTTATGTCCTTTTACATGGATGAAACAGAGGTTACAAATGCTATGTATTTAGAATACTTAGATTATTTAAAACGTTATTACCCTCCTTCTGAGGAAAACTTTAAAGCGATCTATAACGGAGCTTTACCAGACACATTAGTTTGGAGAAACCGTTTAGGATACAATGAAGTTATGACGGAGAATTACCTGCGTCACCCAGCTTATGGAGAATATCCTGTAGTTGGTGTTAGCTGGATTCAGGCTGTAGAGTTTTCTAACTGGAGAACAGACCGTGTTAACGAATTAAACTTAAGCAAAGCAGGATACCGTGAAATAAACCACACTGATATTGATCCTGATAATGCATTTAACACAAACAGATACACTATCGATCCTAGTTCTATGGATACAGGCGAACCTGTTGACTCTAGAAGAAATAGAAATATTACTGTAGATGCAGAAGGAAACGAATCTGGCATTTACGCAAGTAGAGAAACAGGTGTTCTTGCTCCAAAGTATAGACTACCAACTGAAGTAGAATGGGAATATGCTGCTTTAGGTTTAAGTGAAATTAGAAGCTACAACCTTTATAGAGGTCGTAAAAAATACCCATGGGACGGACAGTACACACGTTCTGGTAAAAGAAAAATTAGAGGTGACCAAATGGCTAACTTCAAACAAGGTAAAGGTGATTACGGTGGAATTGCTGGATGGTCTGATGATGGTGCCGATATTACAAACGCAGTAAAATCTTATGCTCCAAATGATTTTGGTTTATATGATATGGCTGGTAATGTAGCTGAATGGGTTGCCGATGTTTACAGACCTATTATTGATGATGAATTTAATGACTTTAATTACTACCGTGGAAACGTTTACACTAAAAACGCTATTAATGAAGATGGTTCTGTAAAAGTAATTACTTCGGATGAAATTGTTTATGATACTTTATCTAACGGAAAAATTATTGCTAGAAATTTACCTGGTGAAATTATGCAAGTTCCTGTTGATGAAAATGAAACGTTCCAAAGAACAAATTTTGATAAAAGTAACGAGATAAACTTTAGAGATGGAGACAAGCGTTCTTCAAGAAAGTTCGAAAGCTTCGGTGACGAAGATGAAGACTCTGGAAAATCTAGTGCAATGTATAACTCTCCTAAACATAATATCTCTAGAGATTCTTTAGGAAACATTGTTAGAGAATACGATAAATCAAACAACAGAACATCTTTAATTAACGACGAAGTTCGTGTTTACAAAGGTGGTTCTTGGAAAGACAGAGAATATTGGTTAGATCCTGCGCAACGTCGATACTTCCCGCAAGATATGGCAACAGACTATATTGGTTTTAGATGTGCAATGTCTCGTGTTGGCTCTAAAAGTAAAGGAGGAAACAAAACGAAAAACTAAAACAAGCATTCGTTAATAAATATAAAAAGTCCTAGCATTATGTTAGGACTTTTTTTTATACATTTATTTTAAAATTTTAAGTTTTGAAAATAGAACAATTACATAGCCTTTTCTTAGAATGTGGTAGCGTATCAACAGATACTAGAAAAATTAAAAATAACGACATGTTCTTTGCTTTAAAAGGAGAAAATTTCAATGGTAATACTTATGCCGAAAAAGCCTTAAAGGCCGGAGCTAAATATTCTATTGTTGATGAAGTGAAATACCAAACTTCAGATAGCACCATTTTGGTAGCTAATGTTCTAGAAACTTTACAAACGCTAGCAACCTTCCATAGGTCGTACTTAAAAACACCAATTTTAGCCTTAACAGGAAGCAATGGAAAAACAACCACAAAAGAACTCATTAATTGCGTCCTGTCTCAAAACTTTAAAACAACAGCAACCATTGGCAATTTAAACAACCACATTGGTGTACCCCTTACGCTTCTATCAATGAGCCAAAACACTGAAATTGGCATCGTAGAAATGGGAGCGAATCATCAAAAAGAAATTGAATTTTTGTGTAAGATAGCCAAGCCAGACTTTGGATACATCACCAATTTTGGAAAAGCACATTTAGAAGGCTTCGGAAGTGTTGAAGGCGTAATTAAAGGTAAAAGTGAAATGTACGATTTTCTAATAGCCAATGATAAAATGATTTTCGTTAATTCTAATGACAACGTACAAGTAGATAAAACAGAAAACGCTAAGCGTTTCACCTTCGGAAATAAAAATTCGGATGTAAATATTAATTTTAAAAAGGCTCAACCATTTGTTATTTCTAAATTTAAAGAAGAAGAGATTAAAAGCCAATTAATAGGTGATTACAACTTCAATAACATAGCAGCTGCAATTACTATAGGTGAATATTTTAAAGTTGCTATTTCCAAAATTAAAAAAGCTATCGAGAGCTATACACCTACTAATAACCGTTCTCAAATTATAGAAAAAGATAGTAATAAAATTATACTCGATGCATATAACGCAAACCCCACAAGTATGCATGCTGCTCTTTTAAATTTTGAAAAACAAGACAGCAATAAAATAGCTGTTTTAGGCGATATGTTTGAACTGGGTACAGAAGCCGTAATTGAACATCAAATCATTGCGGATTTAGCCATATCATTAAATATAGAACAAATTATTCTAGTAGGCGAAAACTTTTATGACGTAAATGTTAAATCTAATCGATTAAAAAAGTATAGATCTTTTGCCGATTTAGAAGCTGTATTTCATATTTCAAAAATAGAACATTCTATTATTTTAATTAAGGGTTCTAGAGGCATGGCCTTAGAGCGACTTTTAAATTAAAAACAAAAAAAGTGCCTGATATAAAACCAAGCACCTTCTGTTTAAATAATTCTCCCTAAGAACTAATTAATAGCACTGTAAAGGTCATGTTTTTATGCAATCTGCGCAATACTCAAATTGAGTATTTTTGTTTTTTTATTACAATAAGCTTCTATTAATTTTAAGCATACCGATTAACTCTCCAGTAGAGGATATATTTAGTTTTTTTAAAATATTCCTTCGATGTGTATCCACCGTATTAGAACTTATATTGAGACTAACTCCAATCTCTTTACTCGTCTTATTTAAAACAAGAAGTCTAATAATATCCCGCTCCCTATTACTAATACCGCCTTTTAGTAATTTATGAGAAAAGTTACTAAAATACACCGTTTCATACTCATCGTTACAATTCAATAACTTAGCAGACGCGCAAACTTGCATCTCCATTTCACCTGGTAAAACCGTATAATGTGCCAAACCTATTATAGGTTTACTATCACTATCAAACTCTAATGGCGTTGTAGTCTGTATTAAATTTACATATTCTTCTTTAGCATTCTTTAAACGATAATTCCAAGTATAACTCATACGCTCTCTATTACCTAAGGAAATCTCAGTTAGCGTAAAATTCATTAATTCATTTAATGCTTGTAGCCATTGTTCCAAATCATCAGGATGCATTCTAGCCCAAAAATTACGCATACCACGAGCTTTTAAATCAGCTTTATCCAAACCCAAACAAGCCGTCATATTTTTACTAATATATTCAAAAGTTAAATCTTGAGTATTAGTAACACAGAAAAAGGTAGAACTATAAGGCAAGTAAGTATCCAACTCAATAAATTTCTCTATATGCTTTTTGAGAGAAGGATTATCGTGAGATTTAAAGATTTCTTTATAAGTATCTTTAATATTAAATCTATTCATGAGAGTGGATTGATTATCCTAAAATAGTAAAAATATTACACTCTTAAAGAATTTACGCAAATATTTGACATAAAAAAAACCTAAGATATTCATCTTAGGTTTAAATTTCTGTGGGCGCGAAGGGATTCGAACCCCTGACCCCTTGGGTGTAAACCAAGTGCTCTGAACCAACTGAGCTACGCGCCCTAACAATTACAAAGAGTAAACTCCTTTTTTACATATAAAAAAAGCCTAAGAGCTATCTTAAACTTAATGTGGGCGCGAAGGGATTCGAACCCCTGACCCCTTGGGTGTAAACCAAGTGCTCTGAACCAACTGAGCTACGCGCCCTAATTATTAGGAGGTGCAAAGATACACTACTTTTTGACTTTACAAAGACTTTTTTTGAAAAAAATTCAAATTATTTCTGCTACTACAAAAGTACTTCCTCCTATAAAAATAAAATCATCGATGTTTGCTTTTTCCTTTGCTTCTTTATAAGCCTCATCTACTGATTTATAACTCTCTCCAATTAAATTATACTTACTGAAAAACATCTTTAATTCCTCTGCATCTAGTCCACGAGATATATCTGGTTTGCAGAAATAATAAGTTGCTTTTTTTGGTAATAAATCTATTATGGATATTAAATCTTTATCATTTACAACTCCGAATACAATATGTAGGTGATTATAAACTTCTTTAGAAAGCTGTTTCATTACATACGTTAATCCCTCACGGTTATGACCTGTATCACAAACCACCTTAGGTTCATGATTTAAAACCTGCCAACGACCTAATAAACCGGTATTTTCTATAACGTTTGATAAACCTTTCTTTATATTGCTCAAAGAAATATTATAGCTTTTCTGTTGAAGAATTTTAATCGCGGCCACAACCGTTTGAATATTTTTAACTTGATAATCTCCCTTTAAATCAGAAGCGTAATTATTAGGTACTTGTTGATCTGCAAAAGTAATATCAGCATTATTATTAGTTGCTAGATCTATAAAAACAGATTTAGTTTCTTCTTGAGTCTCCCCTATTATAACAGGTACATTAGGCTTTATAATACCGCCTTTTTCAAAAGCTATAGCGTCCAAGCTGTTACCTAAAAACTGTGTGTGATCTAACCCAATATTTGTAATTACTGAAACCTCTGGTGTAATAATATTTGTAGAATCTAATCGGCCACCCAAACCTACTTCAATAACAGCGACATCTACTTTTTCTTCAGAGAAATATTCGAATGCCATACCAACAGTCATTTCAAAAAACGACAACTGATTAGTCTCAAAAAACGATTTATTACGCTCAATAAAGCCTGTTACAAATGTTTTACTTACTTCTTTACCGTTTATTTTAATACGCTCTCTAAAATCTTTTAAATGAGGCGAAGTATACAACCCCACCTTATAACCTGCCTCTTGTAAAACAGAAGCTAACATATGACTAGAAGAACCTTTTCCGTTGGTACCTGCTACGTGTATGGTTTTAAAATTTCGGTGTGGATAATTTAAATGATTTATAAGTGAAACTGTGTTACTCAAATCGACTTTATATGCCGATTTACCCTGCCTCTGATACATTGGCAGTTGAGAAAACATCCAATCTAAAGTATCGCTATATGTCATGTTTTATTGCCCCAATTTGAAGTTTACTTTTACAAAACCTATTTGTTTTGCTGGTGCTTTAGAATCTGCAGGCCATCTATGAGAAAGCGCTATTTTTTTTGCTGGTTCTAATAAACATTGTGCCGTATTAGTAGTTCCTTTTACTCCTGGCTCAGCTTCTATAACTTGTCCACTTTGGTTTACAATGATTTTCACAATCACTAACCCTGACTCATTACAATCTTGTTTCACCGTATTGAAAGATGCTCGACCACGCCCATTAAGACCGTAACCAACACCACCACTTCCTGATCCAGACCCGAAGTAACTTGGTGCATATGGATTACCATCTAACTGACCTTTATCACCAGCCTTATTATCATCTCCTTCTCCTCCAGATTCTGTTCCTTCAGATTTACTAACACCTCCAATTAAAGCATCTAATTTTCTTTTCTTTTCTTCCTGTTCGCGTTTTTCTTTAGCAACTCGTTCAGCTTCCGCTTTAGCGATAGCTTCAGCTTTCTTTTTAGCATCTGCTTTGGCTTTCGCCTCGGCCTGTGCTTTAGCTTTTTCAGCTGCTTTTTGTTTTTTTATAGCAATCTCTTCCGCATTATCTGCTGTTAAAACCTCTTCTTTTGTTTCTGCTGGTTTTGCAGCTTCTGCTTGCTCAGGAACCGCTTCCGGTTCTGGCTCAGGAAGTTCTTCAACTTCACGCGGTTCAGATTTTATAGGTGCTTTAGGTTGCACGTCTCCCTTACCAAAATCTGTAGTTCCAAAATTTACAGCAACGCCATATTCTTCAGGTGGATCCATATACGGAGGCCCCACAACAAAGAGTAGCAACAAAATAATAACCATTATCAAAGTGGTTATTTTTGCTGAATCTTTTTCATGTTTGGTTTTGAAATATTTCATAGTAAACGCAGTACCTAATTTAAGTCATTAGTTAGGCTGAACAGCCAAAATAACTTTAAACTTATTTCTATTCGCTATATCCATAACCTTCACCACATGCTCTACTGGTACAGATTTCTCTGCTCGTAAAACAATGGTTGGTTGCTCTTTTTTAGATAAAGCCGCAATTAACTCAGATTCTAGCACGCTTTCGCCTACCCTACTTTGATCTATATAGTAAGTTAAATCTTTTTTAATACTAACTGCTATCGACTTTTTATTCTCGGTTTTACCACTCGCTTTTGGTAGTAAAATATCAATTGCGTTGGTGGTTACCAAGGTGGAAGCAATCATAAAAAAGATAAGTAGCAGAAATACAATATCCGTCATAGACGACATATTAAACTCCGGCGTAACTTTATTTCTTCCTCTAAAATTCATATTAAGAAGGTTCGTTTAAATGGTCTAAAAACTCTAAGGAATTTGCTTCCATTTGATACACTACTTTATCAGTTTTAACCACTAAATGGTTATAAGTAATATAAGCAACAATACCTACAATTAAACCAGCAACCGTAGTTGTCATGGCTGTGTAAAGTCCGCTAGCCAAAACATCCATTTGAATACTTCCTCCAGCATTTGCAAGTTCAAAAATCGCCAAGATCATACCAACAACAGTTCCTAAGAAACCAATCATTGGTGCAGCACCAGAAATAGTTGCTAATACACTTACGTTTTTCTCAAGGCCATAAATTTCTAAACGTCCCGCATTTTCAATTGCCGTATTAATATCAGCTAAAGGTTTTCCTATTCTTGAAATCCCTTTTCCTATTAAACGAGAAACCGGAGAATTCACTTGTGTACAAAGTGCTTGTGCCGATTCTATTTTACCATTACTTACATGATCTTTTATTTGATTCATAAAGTTAGCATCGACTTGCGATGCTGCTTTAATAGCAAACAAACGTTCGAAATAAATATAAATGGCAGCTACTAATAATAAAAATAGAATAGCAATAATAATTTGCCCGGCGAAACCACCGCTACTAATTAATTCTATTATCGAGAGCGTTTTTTCAACTGGTTCTCCCTCTGCACCGTCTGGTACGTTTTGTAATATTGTGTTTAGCATATAATCTTAATTTATTGCAACTTTATAACGTCTATTTTGATATTAAATTATAGTCGTCCTAATACTATTTTAAACAAAGTGCAAAAACCTCCGCACTTTGTTTAAAAATCTATCATATAGACGACACTATAATCAACATGTGTGCCACTTTTCCGCGCAAGCGAAATAACTATATATTAAAATAAAGTTCTTGTAAACATAAAGGCTACAGCTCCTACTAAGAAACCAATTAAGGCTAACCAAGCAATCTTTTTAAGGTACCAGAAAAAATCAATTTTCTCCATTCCCATTGCTACTACACCTGCTGCAGAACCAATAATTAACATACTACCACCTGTTCCTGCTGAATAGGCAATAAAATGCCAAAGTTCATTATCCATTGGTTCATGAAACATACCCAAACTAGCCGCTACTAATGGCACGTTATCGATAACCGCAGAACCTACACCTAATAATAATACTACTAAATCGGAAACACCTTCGTGTCCACCTGGGTGAATTTCTGTTCCTAACATTGGCATAGAATCTTGTAAAGATCCAGCAAAATTGAATAAGATACCTAAAGATTCTAAAGCGGCAACAGCCATTAAAATACCTAAGAAGAATAAAATACTTGGTAATTCAATTTTAGATAATGAATGGTGAACTGGGCTATGGTGTGCAGCAGCTTCGCTCTCTTCAGAATCATGATCCGTCATGCTAAACTTAGCATTACTATATATTTCAGCAAAAATAGCAACAACTGCTAAAGATAACATCATACCAACATAAGGAGGTAAGTGTGTAACCATTTTAAAAATTGGAACAAATACAATAGCACCTAAACCTAAGTAAAGCATTTTACCACTAAATTTAGATTTTGGTTTCTCTACAACTTCTTCTACATCTAAATCTCCTCTAAACGCTGGTAGAAATGATGCGATAAACGTTGGAACTGCCATACATAAAAATGATGGTAATAATAGATAACCTACTAAATGCCCTGTTGATACTTTTTTACCAATCCATAACATAGTAGTTGTTACATCTCCAATAGGAGACCAAGCACCTCCAGCATTAGCTGCAATAATAATTAAACCTGCATACCAAATACGTACACTTCTATCTTTAACAATTTTTTGAAGAATTGAAATTAAAACAATAGTAGCAGTTAAGTTATCAATAATTGCAGATAAAATAAATGCTAGAATAGCAAAAATCCAAAGGATTTTACTTTTCTTCTTTGTTTTGATAAAATCTTTAATAGTTGAAAAACCATCGAAATAATCAATAATTTCAACAATTGTCATCGCCCCTAAAAGGAAAACCAAAATCTCACAAGTTTTACCTAAGTGGTGCAACAACGTGTTTTCCATTAAACTCATTTTACCAGAAGTCACCACATGGCCACTTTCATCTAAAACATCATTTAAAGGTAAACCTCCAAAATTTTCCATTAAGCTATGGTTAGCAGAATCGAACCACTGAGTAAATTCATCTAGCCCTAAAGCAATTAAAGCCCAACAAATAGCCATCATGACTAAGGCCGGTATTAATTTATCTATTTTGATACTATGCTCCATCGTTATGGCTAAATAGCCAAAAACAAATACTAAAATAATTGCTGCTTCCATATTAAATATTAAAATTGATTTTCTTTTAGATTAATTGACTTAACGCAAGCTCGAAAGCCGTAGCGCTTATTTCTGTTTTAGATTTATTTTTTAAATATACTTTTTCTATCGCTTCTCTAATTTTATCAGAGGTATCATTAAAAATAGCCTCATCTGTCATTTGTACGCGGCGTTCCATAAAATAAGCAAACACTCTTGCCATACCGCAGTTAGAAATAAAATCGGGTATTAAACTTACGCGACTATCGGTGTGCTCCATAATGGAACCGAAAAATATTTCTTTATCTGCAAAAGGAACATTAGCCCCACAAGAAATCACCTCCAACCCACTATTTATCATCTCATCAATTTGATTTTGAGTGATTAATCGTGATGCTGCACAAGGTGCGAATATCTCAGTTTGTAACTTCCAAATGTCTTGGTTTATCGTCTCGAAAGGTATTAAATTCTCGGCCTCTAGGGTGTTCCCTGTTTTGGCTAAAAACAACTTTGTTATCTCTTCAAAAGTAAAACCTTCTTCATTAATTAAACCACCTGCAATATCGATAATTCCAACCACTTTTGCACCCATTTGAGACAAATAAAATGCAGCTGCTGCTCCAACATTCCCAAAACCCTGAATTACAGCACGTTTTCCTTTTACAGATCCACCGTAAATAGTGTAGTATTGTTTTACAGCTTCGGCAACGCCAAAACCAGTAATCATGTCGGCTATGGTATATTTTCTTGAGACACTTGGTGAAAAATCGGGATTTTCAATAACCTTTATTACCCCCTGTCTTAATTGTCCTATTCTATTTATTTTATCAGCTTCCGTAGGTTTAAAGTGTCCGTTAAAAACACCTTCTTGCGGATGCCAAACACCACTTTGCTCGGTTATTGGAATAACTTCATGTATTTCATCTACATTTAAATCGCCTCCAGTTCCGTAATAACTTTTAAGCAAAGGAGAAACCACAGCGTACCAACGCTCTAAAACACCTTTTTTTCTTGGATCTTTTGGATCGAAATTAATTCCCGATTTGGCTCCGCCAATTGCAGGACCAGAAACGGTAAATTTAATCTCCATGGTTTTTGCCAAAGACAATACCTCGTTCATATCCAACCCTTTCCTCATTCGTGTTCCCCCACCGGCTGCTCCACCTCGCAATGAGTTTATTACAACCCAACCTTCTGCTTCGGTTTCAGAGTCTTTCCAGTTAAATACTATTTCAGGTGCTTTATCTTCGTACTTTTTTAGTAATGCTTTCATTAATTTGTATGTTTTAAAATTTCAATAAATTATATTCTTTTTAGCTTACGCTCTACGAGTAGTTCTTCGATATCTGTAGCTAAAGTTGATTCATTTTATGTAAAATTTTAAATTATTAATGATAAGTAACAAATATAAAAAAACTAGAAATCTTGTGAGATTAAATTTTCGTTATTTTATGAATAAATTCTCCCAGAACTATGGTTTTTTGATGCTCCTGTAACCGATTGTAAGCAATTCACTTCATTCCGAAGTTTTAATATACCTAGAAAACCAAAAATTAACGCCTCTTTAAACTCCACTAAATCGGCATTCGGAATAATAATTTCGGCTCCAATATTAGATTTAATTTTCGAAATAATATAATCGTTATAAGCACCACCACCCGTCACCAAAACTCTTGCTCCAGACTTTATTACATTCGATATTTGTTCTGCGATATGGTCAGAACATGTACGCAAAATATCTTTTTCACTAGCTTGAGATGCTTCAGTTAAAGGGAGTACATTTTTATTAACCCATTCTAAGCCTAAAGATTTTGGAGGAGTTTCTTTATAAAACTCTAAATGATTAAGCTGATTACCCAAATCGGACATATAATTACCCGATGCTGCAATTTTTCCGCCATCGTCATAATTAAAACCTAGTTTTTGCGCATATATATTAAGTACAATATTAACCGGACAAATATCATAAGCGATACGTTCCGTTTTTATTTGGGTAGAAATATTAGCAAAACCACCAAGGTTTAAGCAAAAATCGTATTCAGGAAACAATAATTGATCCCCAATAGGCACTAAAGGAGCACCTTGCCCACCAAGCTCAACATCCTCCACTCTAAAATCGCAAACCACCTTTTCGTTTATAAGTTTTGCCAAAATAGGTTTATTTCCTATTTGATAGGTTAATTTATTTTCGGGTCTATGTAAAGCCGTGTGTCCGTGAGAACAAACTGCATCAATATTTTTAATATTATTTTTTGAGATAAAGGTTTTTATAACCTCAGCCAATAAAACAGTATAATCGCCATCAATTAACTTCAAAGTTTCTAAAGAGCAATCCACCAAGCCTTTCAACTTCGTGTGCCAAGCCTGAGAATAACTAATTGTTTCGGCACAAATAATTTCAAAATGCCATGTACCATTAAAAACAAATTTGGCTTCAACTAAATCTATGCCATCAAGAGATGTTCCGGACATTACGCCGACAACATGATATTCTTTTTTTTCCATCGGATGTAAAAATAACAATACCCATTGAAATATTCACACTAAAAACCTATATTTGAAAACATTTTTTACATTTTTAACACCTTTTAATTACGAATTATGGATTTTAAACTCTCAGAAGAACATATTATGATACGCGACGCTGCTCGCGATTTTGCTCAAACCGAATTACTTCCTGGCGTAATTGAACGCGACAACAAACAAGAATTCCCGCAATCTCTCGTTAAAAAAATGGGTGAATTAGGCTTTTTAGGCATTATGGTAGATCCAAAATACGGTGGAAGCGGTATGGATGCCATTTCGTATGTGTTAATTATGGAAGAACTATCTAAAATAGACGCCTCGGCCTCTGTAATAGTTTCCGTAAATAACTCTTTAGTTTGTTACGGCCTAGAAGCTTATGGTAGTGAAGAACAAAAACAAAAATACTTAACAAAACTAGCTACAGGTGAATTTGTAGGCGCTTTTTGCCTGAGTGAGCCCGAAGCTGGCAGTGATGCCACATCGCAAGCAACAACAGCTATAGATCATGGTGATTATTATATAATTAACGGTACAAAAAACTGGATTACAAACGGCGGTCGTGCCGATGTATATATAGTAATAGCACAAACCGATCGCGACAAAGGCTCGCATGGTATAAACGCTTTTATAGTTGAAAAAGGTACGGAAGGTTTCCATATTGGACCAAAAGAAGATAAGCTTGGTATTCGCGGTAGCGACACGCATACACTTCAATTTAACGATGTGAAAGTCTCTAAAGAAAACCGTATTGGTGTTAATGGTTCTGGTTTCCGTTTTGCCATGAAAACGCTTTCTGGCGGACGAATAGGCATTGCTGCACAAGCCTTAGGTATCGCTTCTGGTGCTTATGAACTTGCATTAAAGTACTCCAAACAACGTAAAGCATTTGGTACCGAAATTTGCAACCACCAAGCCATAGCATTCAAATTAGCAGATATGTATACCGATATTGAAGCGGCACGTATGCTTGTTATGAAAGCCGCTTGGGATAAAGACCAAGGCCTTAATTACGATAAATCTAGTGCCATGGCAAAACTATACGCTAGTAAAGTCGCTATGGAACACACCGTAGAAGCTGTACAAATACACGGTGGCAACGGTTTTGTAAAAGATTATCACGTAGAACGCTTAATGCGTGATGCCAAAATAACACAGATTTACGAAGGCACTTCAGAAATACAAAAAATCGTTATTTCTAGAAGCTTGATTAAGGAATAACAACACCTTATTACAATATAAAATCACTAATTATAAAAAAAGGCTCAAAATATTTGAGTCTTTTTTTGTTAAGAATCACGAAAGTCCTCGACAATTACAAATAGATTTCATTATTTCGTAAAAAAATAAAATCATGTCAAAAACATATTACGACCCAGCCGATTTAAGAAAATTTGGAAAAATCACCGAATGGAGCAAAGATTTAGGCGAGAAATTTTTTGAGTATTACGGAAAAGTTTTCGAAGAAGGCGCGTTAACAGCTCGTGAAAAATCACTTATCGCGCTTGCCGTTGCTCACACCGAGCAATGTCCATATTGTATAGACGCTTACACAAAAGATGGCTTGCAACGTGGCGTAACTAAAGAAGAAATGATGGAAGCTATACACGTAGGCGCAGCCATAAAAAGTGGTGCAACACTAGTGCACGGCGTACAAATGATGAATAAAGTAAACAAATTAGACGGATAGAATTTTTTGGGCGTTACCCGAAAAGGGTCGGGCTTTCGGCAGTCGCTTTTTTGTGTTGCATAAGCGCAACAACACAAAAAGAGCTTCAACAAATGCCTCAATCCCTAACGCACCCATCCGCCAAGTACTGTTTTCACAAAGCAAACAGTATCTTAATTTATAAAAACTATTAATGGCAACAAAGTCTCTAAAAAAACGCGAAAGCGACTTAGCAAATAGCAATAAGCAACTCGATATTTTATCGAATGGTATTTTCAAAAATGGAGAATTACCAACCTTTAAAGATAAAATTTCCGAAACCGGCCAATTTCCGCTTAAAGCGAAAAAATTAGAAATTCTACAAATAAACGTAGGCTACATGTGTAACCAAGTTTGCGATCACTGCCATGTAGATGCCGGCCCAGATCGTAAAGAAATCATGACGCGTGATACCATGCGAGAGTGTTTAGAGGTTATTAAAAACACCGGTGCACACACTTTAGATTTAACGGGTGGCGCTCCAGAAATGAATCCTGATTTTCGATGGTTTGTAGAAGAAGCTGCAAAAGCAGGCATTAAAGATTTTATTGTGCGCTCTAACCTAACCATAATTAGAGCCAACAAAAAATACTACGATTTACCAGAATTCTTTAAAAAACACAATGTACACGTGGTGAGTTCTATGCCACACTGGACACGTGGAAAAACAGACAAACAACGTGGTGATGGTGTTTTCGATAAATCTATTAGAGCACTGCAAGATTTAAACGCTATTGGTTACGGTATGCCAGGCAGTGATTTACGTTTAGATTTAGTTTACAATCCGTCGGGAGCTTTTTTACCAGGTGATCAAACGGCTATGGAAAAAGATTTCAAAAAAGCTTTAAAAGAAGATTTCGATATTGATTTTCATAATTTATTCGCAATTACAAATTTACCAATCGCAAGGTTTTTAGATTACCTTATTGCTTCGGAAAATTATGAAGATTATATGTATTCTTTAGTAGAAGCTTATAATCCATCTGCTGTAGAAAACGTAATGTGTACCAATACATTATCTGTAAGTTGGGATGGTTATTTATTTGATTGCGATTTTAATCAAATGCTTAATTTACCCGTAAATAGCAAAGCAAAACACATTAGCGAATACAATGAAGAACTTTTAGAAGGCAGAAACATTGTAATTTCTCAACATTGTTACGGGTGTACCGCAGGTGCAGGAAGTAGCTGCCAAGGCGTTGTTGCATAACCAATGAAAAACCATAAAGTAGCCATATTAATTTTTGCGAACTCTGCTGAAAAGGAGATGGTATCAAAACCATTATCCTCAACAAGCGGTTTGTTTGAAGCGTTAAACCTTCAAACTATAAACATTGCAAAAAAAACAGGCTTACCTTATTTCCATCTAAGCGAAAACCAACAAGTTGGAGCAAATTTTGGCGAACGTTTTACAAACGCCATTCAATCTATTTACAACAAAGGGTACCAGGCCATTATTACTATTGGGAATGATACGCCACATTTAACTGCAAAACATATTTTAAAAACTGCCGAGAAGCTAAAACATAATCATGTTGTTTTAGGTCCTTCTACAGATGGTGGTTTTTATTTAATGGGCTTAAAAAAGCAACTGTTTAACAAAGACGCTTTTTTAAATTTACCTTGGCAAACAACTAGTTTAAATAGAAGCATATCGAAAGCTTTAGCTTCCAACAACACCAAAATTCATTATTTAGAAGTATTAACAGATATTGATAATGCTTCCGATATAGAACGTGTTTTAAATAGCTTCAAAAGCATTTCGGCTGCTATTAAATCTATTTTACTTCAGTCTATTTCAATTTCAACTAAACTAATAGCTTACCATATTTCAGCCTTTAATAACTTCATCTTAAAAAGGCAACACAACAAGGGCTCCCCCGCTCTACTTCATTTACAATAAATCTTATTATTCTTTTAAATCTTCCCGAAGGTTTATCTAACTTTTATTCAATTAAATGAAGCATATTTTACTATGCATGCTATTTACCATATACGGTATTACGCATGCACAAACGACGATAACTGGTCGTGTTACAGACAAGGAAAACAATGAGCCTTTACCCTTTGTAAATATAACTAGCAACACAACAGGTACAATTACCGACGAAAACGGAAATTACTCTATTGAAATTTCAACAGAAACAAAAACATTACAATTTTCATTTTTAGGGTATAAAACCGAAACAATTTCAACCGAAAACAAAACGATTATAAACGTTAGTTTAGCCGAAGATGCCGCCGCGCTCAACGAAGTTGTTATAACCGCCTTAGGTATAAAACGAAATACCAAAGCGCTAGGTTATTCGGTACAAGCTATTAAATCTAATGACTTAACAGAAGTGAAAACGGTTAATTTTCTAGATAACCTACAAGGCAAATTAGCAGGAGTTACGGTTACACAAGGCGCAACTGGAGTTGGATCTACTTCTAAAATCACTATTAGAGGCGAAGCATCTTTCTCTAATAACAATCCGCTTTTTGTTGTTGATGGCACGCCTATTAATAATCAAACCGTTTTTAATTTCACCAACCAAGCTGCGGCGGGTTTTCAAGAAATAGATTTTGGAAATGGCGCCATGGAAGTTAACCCAGACGATATAGAATCGGTTACTGTTTTAAAAGGCGCAAATGCTGCCGCACTTTATGGCACACGGGCTGCAAACGGTGTTATAGTAATAAAAACCAAAGACGGAAACAAGCAAAAAGGTTTTAGAGTGAGTTTAAATACATCGGTAACTTTAGATTCTGCTTTTAAACTTCCTGAATTTCAAAACACATACGGACAAGGACAATCTGGACAGTTTGAATTTGTAGATGGTTTAGGTGGCGGAACAAGTGATAACTTAACTTATTCTTGGGGACCCAAATTAGATGCAGGTATTTTAATACCTCAATTTGATAGCCCCGTACAACTTCCTGATGGTAGTTTCGTAAGAGGAGGCGACACATCGTTATACAGCGGGTTACCTATAACTGCGACACCGTTTAACTCTAACCCAGACAATCTAAAAGACTTCTATAAAACAGGAGTTACTACCACGAATAACATTTCAATTTCAAATGGTTTTGATAATGGTAGCTATAGATTATCATTCACCGATTTAAGAAGTGAATCTATTATTCCGGGTGTAAATTTAGATCGCCAAACTGTTGCTACAAAACTCAATTTTAAACCTAGCGATAAAACGGAGATTAACAGTTCTTTTAGCTATGTAAACTCTAGCAGCAATAATAGACCATCTAATGGTTACGGTAGCGAAAACGTGAATTATTCTTTAGTGGCTTGGGGCCCACGTTCGCTCAACATCGATAATTTAAAAAACTATTGGCAACCCGGTTTAGAAGGTGTGCAACAATACGCGTTTAACTATGCCTTTTTCGATAATCCTTATTTTATTTTATATGAAAACAAAAATGCTTTTCAGCGTGATCGAATTTTCGGGAATATTGCCATAAAACAGGAACTAACCAATCATTTAAGCGTGTCGCTTAGAACAGGTATGGATTACAGTAGTGAAACGCGCCAACTGATTAGAAACTTCAGTAGTAATCGCTTTCAAAATGGTGCTTATGCAGAACATGATGTTACATACAGAGAAGTTAATACCGATTTCTTAATTAATTACAACAATGAATTTGGAGATTTCTCCTTTGATTTTTCAGCTGGTGGTAATCGCTTAAATCAAACGGCATCTACCAAACAGTCGCAAACGGTTAATTTAGCGCAACCAGGAATTTTCAGTCTTAATAATGCTGCTTCTCCTATTGAAGTTTTTCAATTTAAAAGCGAAAAGCGTATTAACTCGCTTTATAGTATTGCTAAATTAGGCTACAAAAACTATTTATACTTAGATGTTACCGGCAGAAACGATTGGTCTAGCGCATTAGCCACTCCTTTTTCTGTAGATGGAACATCGTTTTTCTACCCATCGGTTTCTACTAGTTTTATTTTATCTAATGTAGTAAAACTACCTCATGCCATATCTTTCGCAAAAATACGGGCGAGTCTTGCTCAAGTAGGAAATGACACGAATCCATACCAAACCTCAGGAACGTTTGTTTCGCAAACCACTTTTAATGGTGAGCCGACTTTTAGTGATCAAAACTTTATACCTAATGCCAACTTAAAACCAGAACAAACCACAAGTTTTGAAATTGGTACAGACCTCCGTTTCTTTAAA
Organism: Algibacter lectus; assembly: GCF_900112395.1. Lineage (GTDB taxonomy): Bacteria > Bacteroidota > Bacteroidia > Flavobacteriales > Flavobacteriaceae > Algibacter > Algibacter lectus. The sequence goes on along the minus strand of NZ_FOLN01000009.1, from coordinate 160,525 downwards.
GACCGATTAAATTTCGATTTCACTTATTACAATGCAGATACTAAAGATCAAATTATTTCACTTCCTATTGCAACCTCATCAGGCTATAATGAGCAAGTAGTAAACGGAGGAACTGTAAATAGTAAAGGTGTTGAAATTGTACTTGGCATAACACCGATTAAAACTGAAAATTTCACATGGCATTCTACCTTTAATTTTGCAACAAATAAATCTACCGTTAAAGATTTACCACAAAATGATGGCAGATTAACACTAGCCTTTAGCCGAATTTACGATAGCGCAAACCAAACTGTTTGGTTTCAAGTTGAAGAAGGTGGGCGTTTAGGTGATTTCTACGGAACGGGATATTCCAAAAATGAAAATGGTGAATTTATTATTAGTGATAGTGGCGATTTCATTGAAGATAACACCTTAAAAAAATTAGGCAATTACAATCCTGATTTCACTTTAGGTTGGCACAACAACTTCAACTACAAGAATTGGAATATGAGTTTCTTACTCGATTGGAGACAAGGCGGAGAAATTGTTTCACGAACTCGGGCTTTAGGAAACGTTGGCGGTCAACTATCCGAAACAGTATTTAGACCAGAAGCAGGCATTGTAGCCCAAGGTGTAAATATCAATACAGGTTTACCCAACACCGTTGCCCTTACTGCTGAAAGTTATTACAGACAATTTTACAACAGAAATCACGAAGAAAATAATGTATATGATGCCTCCTTTCTAAAACTACGCCAATTTGCTTTGGGGTACAGTTTTAAACTAAACGAAGGAGTTCTAGGGCTTACTAACGGTGCCGCATTAACACTTTCTTTTACAGGAAATAATCTATTTGCTATTACTGAAAACCCACATTTCGATCCAGAACAACTTGCCGTACAAGGCAATGGTTTTGTTAATGGTGTTGAAGATTTAAGTTATGCCACAACCCGAAGTTTTGGTTTAAAAGTGGGCATTGATTTTTAAAAGCACATTTTCGTTTTAACGGAAATTTAAAATATTATTCATGAAAAACATACTATATATATTATCCTTTTTAAGTCTACTAACTATAGCTAGCTGTACGAACGACTTTCAAAATATTAATACAAACCCAAACGCGCCTGTTTCGGTACAACCAAGTTTATTGTTGCGCCAAGTTATTTATAATTATGGCGAAGAAATGAGTTATGAAGGTTTTGTTGCTGGTGATTTATTATCGCAACACAGAACAGCCTTAGGCTTTAATTTATTCGATAGACATGCGCTTAAATCACCCCAATTAGGAGGCAACCCATGGTCTATATTTTACACCAATTTACGGGACAATGAAATTATTTTAAATCAGTCTAGAACCGTTAATGCTTTTAAAATTTACGAAGGCCCAGCGCTTATTCTAAAAGCCTATATGGCAGCTGGCTTAACCGATTTATTTGGTGATGCACCCTATTTTGAAGCTTTCAATGGCACGACTATTACCGTAACGCCAAGTTATGATAATCAAGAAGATATTTACCTAAGCGAAGGTGGTATTCTAGATAATCTAGACAAAGGTATTGCTGCAATTGAAAATTATACAGATGTTATTTCATTAGAAGGTGATATTTTATTCCATGGTGATTTACAAGGCTGGGTACGCTTTGCAAATTCCTTAAAAATTAAACACCTGATACGTATTTCAAATAAAGAAGATGTTTCTGCGGAATTACAAGCGATTTATGATGCTGATAAGTATATCAAAGAAAATTCAGAAAACGCCATTTTCAACTTCACAAATTCCGACCCAAATAGCTTTAGATTGGCACAATTAAGAATTGGAGATTTCACAAACTTTGTGCTTTCTGAAACTATGAAAGATATCCTAATTGATTTGAATGATACACGTATAAGTACTTTGTTCCAACCTTTTTCAAACTCAAAATCCAGTGAATTTAACGGATTACTAAATGGAATTGACGCGACCTCAACATCACCAAAACTAGCAGATTACTCTTTAGCAGGAACCGCTTTTAGAGACGACACCTCAACTTTAGAGGCTAATTTTATAACCGCTTGGGAAGTGAAATTTGCTCTAGCCGAAGCTGCTGAAAAGAATTTAATTACAGCCGATGCAGAACAGCTTTATAACCATGGTGTCGCTTTAGCTTTCGAATATTGGAACACAGCCTTACCAGTCAATTACCTCACAGAGCAAGCCGCTTATTATAATACCGACAAAACGCCTTTAGAGCAAATAATAACTCAAAAGTGGATTGCAAATATTATAAACGGGTATGAAGGTTGGATTGAATATAACCGAACCGGATTTCCTGAATTAAAAACAATTTCGGCTAGTTTAAACAATAACCTGATTCCTGTACGCATGCCTTACCCCGCAGAAGAAGAAACTTTAAATGCAGAACATTACGCAAAAGCCGCAATAAACACTGATAACAACAGCATTAACATACCCGTATGGTGGAATGAATAATATAGACACAATAACATGGCAATGGGGATTAATTATAACATCGAGTTTGATATTATTTTTTTTATCGCCCTTTGCTAAAACCACAGATCAGTTTTTTAAAGCTACCAAAAGGTTAAAAAAACCAGGCACCGTAGTTTTAACGGGAAGCCTTATAATTTCTTGGATTTTTGCTAAAAGTATTACCAATGCAGCAAACCTTGGTTTGCAATTTGGTTTAGTTGGTGGTGTGGCCTATGCTGGGTATTATCTATCTTTTGCTGTTGCAGGTATTTTACTTTATCAGTTAAGAGTTAAGGGTGGTTTTGAGAGTATTCACCACTTTTTAACTACAAAATTTGGAAAAGGTGCCATGGCCATTTTTTCAATTTTAATTGCTTTTAGACTTTTTAACGAAGTATGGAGCAACACCATGGTTATTGGCAGCTACTTTGGCGAAACAGGAAGTTCTCCGTATTATTGGTCCATACTTCTATTTACGCTACTAACCTTAGCTTACGCTTTAAAAGGCGGATTGAGTAGTTCTATTTTTACCGATGTTATACAAATGGGGTTATTTTCGGTGTTACTATTCATTATTTTGTATCATATATTTTCAATCGAAGACTTTTCAACTCAAGATATTGTATCATCTGGAACATGGAGTTTTGAGCTAGGTTTAAACTTATTTTTCGCAGCCATCATTCAATCTTTTAGTTATCCATTTCACGATCCCGTTCTTACAGATAGAGCTTTTATAAGTTCCCCTAAAGTTACAAGAAGAAGCTTTTTAATCGCTAGTGTTTTGGGTGCGCTTTGCATTATTTTATTTAGTATCATTGGCGTTTATGCCCAAACTCAAAATATACAAGGGCAAGCCGCTGTAGAAGTCGGTAAAATATTTGGAGTATTCATTTTACTCATTATAAATTTCATTATGATTACCTCGGCTGCTTCTACTTTAGACTCTACGTTTTCATCCTTTTCAAAGTTATTATCCATTGATTTAAACTTAGGAAAAAATGTAACCTTCGGTCGTCTTTCTATGATAATCATAGCTGTTTTAGGCACAATTCCTGTGTTTTTAGATGCTGAAATATTATCGGCTACAACCATATCAGGAACTATGGTTATTGGTTTAACACCTGTATTTCTATTCTGGAATATAAATGTTCCTAAAATAAGTTATTACCTCAGCGTAAGTTGTGGATTAGTTTTCGGTATCATTTTAGTATTAAACATATTTCCAGAATCACTCATTTTCACTAAAGGAAAATATGCCGATTTACTTTGGATTAATTTCTGGGGCGTTTTAAGTTGTATCACATTATATATTATTCCAAAATGGATAAAAAAATAGAAGAATTAGGTCAAATTTCTGGTAAAGTTTTACTTTTTGGAGGTGTTTACAGCAACCTTCAAGCCCTAGAAGCGCTAAAGCAAATTGCAGAGAAAGAAAATATCCCGCCAGAGCGTTGTATCTGTACCGGAGATATTGTTGGTTATTGTGCACAGCCCGAAGAAACCGTACAGCTTTTTAAAATATGGAATGCCAAAAGTATTGCGGGTAATGTGGAAGTACAACTTAGCGAAGGCGCGACAGATTGTGGTTGCGATTTTAGAAAAGGATCTCGATGCGATGGATTTTCTCAACAATGGTATCCTTATGCACAAAGTAAACTTTCTAAAGATTCGCTAAGCTTCATTAGCTCCATACCCGATCATATTACCTTTAATTATGCGAACCGGAAGGTTTTAGTCGTTCATGGTTCTTTTGAAAATACATCAGAATTTATTTTCAAATCCACGCCTTGGGATGCCAAAGCACCAAGTTTTAACGGCAATGAATTTGATGTTGTTATTGGTGGTCATTGCGGATTACCTTTTCAAGATAAGCACGACAATAAACTATGGTTAAACCCAGGTGTTATTGGCATGCCTGCAAACGACGGAAGTCCAAATGTGTGGTATGCAATTTTAGACGATTCGCAAAACACATTCAGTTTTAAACATTATAGTTTAAATTACAATTACAGATTAACAAACAAACTCATGTTAAACGATTCGCTTCCAAAAGAATATGCAAGAACTATTGTTACCGGTATTTGGGACAACACCGAGATTTTACCAGCTATAGAAAGTGGCTTACAAGGTTTTGGAGTTCAGATTATTTAAATCAAAATCACCACCAAATGTAATTTTATTAAATTTGAGAGACTAAATCAACATGAAACAAAGCTTATTCTTATTATTAATTCTGCATGGGTTTTCTATGTTTGCTCAAAAATCAATTGACAAACTATTAAAACAATACAACGATAATAGTGTGCCTTACATAAGTGTACAGGAATTAGCTATGCCAAAAAACAATGCTATAATTCTCGATTCTAGAGAACTAGAAGAATATGAAACCAGCCACTTAAAAAATGCTATTCACGTTGGTTACGATCATTTTAAAATAGATAGTGTTTACAAAAAAGTACCGAATAAAGACACCAAAATAGTGGTGTATTGCTCCGTTGGTATTCGATCGGAATCCATTGCCGACAGTCTTAAAAAAGCAGGATATAAACATGTAGAAAATTTATACGGCGGTATTTTTGAGTGGAAAAGCAACGATTTCCCCGTTTATAATAAACAAGAAAAAGAAACAGATAGTATCCATACCTTCAATAAAACATGGAGCAAGTGGCTACAAAAAGGAATAAAAGTATATGAATAAAGAACTCGTTATTGTTTTTGTAAAAAACATAAAACTAGGCAAAGTAAAAACCAGGCTTGCAGCTACAATTGGCAATCAAGGTGCTTTTGATGTGTATACCCAATTGGTAGATGTTACAGAAAAAGCTATTAAAACTATTAAAGCAGATAAGCGTATTTATTTTTCTGAAGCGGTAGTAGAAAACACATGGAAAAACAACGTTAAAGCCGTACAACAAGGCGAAAGTTTAGGAGACCGTATGAGTCATGCTTTTAAACAAGGTTTTGAAGATGGCTATGATAGAATTGTACTAATTGGTTCCGATTTACCAGATATTACCGAGTCTCAAATTAACGCCGGATTACAAGCATTAAAGAGTAATGAAGTCGTTTTTGGCCCAGCTGAAGATGGTGGTTACTATCTTGTTGGTTTTTCTAAATTCCACGATTTTGTATTTCAAAACAAGCCATGGAGTCAAGATAATTTATTAGAAGAAACGCTTAACGAATTAAAAGAAAACCGAGTAAGTTTTAGTACTTTAGAGACCTTAAATGACATTGATACTTTTGAAGATTTAATAGCTTCAAAATTTTATCAGTCTAACACGGAATTACAAGAAAAACTAAAACAATTACATGATTAAATTTATAGAAGAAACGGTAGATTACTTAAAAGGAAAAGGATTTGAAAGCCCAGAAATAGGTATTATTCTTGGCACGGGATTAGGCCAGCTTGTAAATGAAATAACCATCATAAAAGAAGTAAGCTATAATCACATTCCAAATTTCCCGACTGCTACAGTAGAGTTTCATAAAGGCAAACTAATTTATGGAGAATTAGAAGGCAAAAAGGTTATTATAATGCAAGGCCGTTTTCATATATACGAAGGTTACTCGTTACAAGATGTAACATATCCTGTGCGTATAATGGAAAAATTAGGCATAAAAACCTTATTGGTTTCTAATGCATCGGGCGCTATAAACTTAGATTACAAAAAGGGTGAGCTTATGCTTATCGACGACCATTTAAACTTACAAGGTAGTTCTCCTTTAGCATTTAAAGGTGTTGAATTGCTAGGTGAACGTTTTGCTGATATGAGTCTACCCTACGATGTTGCTATTAACAACAAATTTAAAGCCATTGCTAAAGCTAACAACATAAAACTTCACGAAGGTGTTTACGCCAGTGTAGTTGGACCGCAATTAGAAACACGCGCAGAATACCGCATGTTAAAAATTCTTGGTGCCGATGCTGTTGGTATGAGCACCGTTCCAGAAATTATTGTTGCTAACCATTTAGGCTTAAAAGCTGCAGCTATTTCGGTACTAACCGATGAGTGCGACCCAAACAACTTGCAACCTGTAGATATTAGTGAAATTATAGCTATGGCTGCCAAAGCTGAACCAGAAATGATTACACTTTTTAAAGAATTGATAAAAACACTCTAAATTGAAAATATTAATCCCCGTAATTATACTCGCTTTATCCATATATAAAGTACTAACTAGTTTTCTATTAGACGAAAAATACGGCGTACTTTTCGATATAAAAATAAACATTTGGCTTTATAGAGGTATATGGATTATAGCTGGTGTATCATTTGCTTATAATTTATTTAAAATATACAAAGACAAAAAGCAATTTGGCATATAGTTGCCTTTAATGCTCTGTTTGAAATGAGTTTGATTTACTTTAATAATCAAGATTAGATTATTTAGTTTTATATGAATAAATACCTAGACATAATAAAAAACGCCTATTCTGGTTATTGGAATTATCTTAAAAACGAGATTCTCTTTCAAAACAACTGGGATAATTATTTTTATGGCTTAATAGCCATTTCTCTTATTGTTTGGGTATTAGAAATTGTTTTTCCTTGGCGGAAAAATCAATCTATTTTTAGAAAAGACTTTTGGTTAGATACGTTTTACATGTTCTTCAATTTCTTTCTTTTAAACCTCATTATTTTAATGGCCCTCTCTAATACGGCCGCAGAGTTTTTAAATGATACTCTAAAAATGATAGGCTTATCTCTAAAAGATTTGCAGATTTTTGATGCTGAAGATTTACCAAAATGGCTCGGATTGATTATTTTCTTTCTAGTTTCCGATTTTGTGCAATGGAACACACATAGATTACTGCACCGTTTTGAATTCTTTTGGAATTTCCATAAAGTCCATCATTCAGTAAAAGAAATGGGCTTTGCCGCACACCTCCGTTATCATTGGATGGAGCCAGTGGTTTACAAATCGTTACTCTATATTCCTTTGGCATTAATAGCCAATTACAGCGCGCAAGATGTTGCTATTGTTTATTTTTTCAGCATTGCTATTGGTCATTTAAATCACGCCAATTTAGGTTGGGATTATGGTGTTTTAAAATACGTGTTTAACAACCCCAAAATGCACATTTGGCACCATGTTAAAAGCTTACCAAAAGATGTTAGGTTTGGTGTTAATTACGGACTAACGTTAAGTATTTGGGACTACATTTTTAAAACCGACTATATCCCTCACGATGGCAGAGATATTGAATTAGGTTTTGAGGATGATGAGAAGTTCCCGAAAGATTTTTTAAGTCAAGAACTTTATCCGTTAAAAAAATGAAATACTTAATTTACTTCAGTTTTAGTTTTTTTTTGCTCGCTTGCAGCGCTAATAAAGCTGTTACCAAAGCACCAGAACAAACCACTCCTTCTACCCTACCAGCAATAAACACTGAACCGGAAAAGATAGAAGAAACAAAACTTATTAAAGAAAGTAGCGAAGCAGAAACTCCTGCTATTAACACTCCCCAAGAAACAGTAAGCCAAACCGATATTATTGAAGAAATTACTAAAAAAGAAATAGTAGCGACTCACACATTATGGAATGACTTATTACAAAAACATGTTTCGGGTGCTGGACAGGTAAACTACAAAGCCTTTAAAACGGATAAAGCGAAACTACTGAGTTATATACAAGTTTTAAACCTTATTTATACTGACGCTAGCTTTACATCACTTTCTAGAGAAGAAACACTTGCCTTTTGGATAAATGCATACAATGCATTAACGGTAGATTTAATTCTAAAAAACTACCCTTTAAAAAGTATAAAAGATATTGATAAACCATGGGATCAACGTTTTTGGAAACTAGGAGACAAATGGTTTAATTTAAGTGATATTGAGCATGAAATACTGCGTAAAATGGACGAACCACGTATCCATTTTGCTATAGTTTGTGCCTCCGTGTCTTGTCCTAAATTACAAAACACTGCGTTTACTGCTTCAAATCTAGAAACTCAACTTACCAACGCTACTAAAGAGTTTTTAAGTGATCCGGAACGTAACGAACTTTCGGAAAACAGCATTAAAATCTCAAAAATATTTCAGTGGTTTTCTAAAGATTTTAAACAAGATGGAGACATAATAGACTTTCTAAATCAATACAGTAACGTAGACATTTCCGCGAAAGCGAAAAAAAGCTACAAAGACTATAACTGGAATTTAAATGAATAAAATCTCCATTATAATTCCTGTTTTAAATGAAGCTGAGACGATTGAAAACTTGTTGTTTCATCTTATAGATTGTTCTGCTTTAAACAATATTTCAGAAATTATTGTGGTCGATGGTGGCAGTACCGATGGCACGATACCAATAATTAAAAACTTAGGATTAAATATTAAAGTTTTAAACTCTGAAAAAGGTCGTGCCAAACAAATGAATCTTGGAGCAAGTGAGGCTAAAGGTAATATTCTATACTTTCTACATGCCGATTCTTTCCCGCCAAATAGATACGATCAACTTATATTATCGGCTATAGAAAACGGCAACGCTTCTGGTTGTTTTAAAATGAAATTTGACTCCAAGCATTGGTGGTTAAAATTAGCGAGTTGGTTTACGCAGTTTAATTGGCAAGTGTGTCGAGGTGGCGACCAGAGCTTATTTATTACACATGCTCTTTTTAAAGATATTGGTGGCTTTGATGAAAATTTCACCATTTACGAAGACAATGATTTTATTTCCAAATTATACCAACGTAAGCAATTTGTTGTGCTGCAAGACTGGCTAACAACCTCAGCTAGAAAATACAACAATCATGGTATCTTCAACCTTCAATTTCATTTCTGGGCCATTCATTTAAAAAAGCGCCTTGGTGCTTCTCCAGAAAAACTAAACCGCTACTACTTAAAGTATATTGCGGCACAGAATAATTAGGTAAATTCATTTTTAATTGATTCTAATTTCATTTTTTATTTCAAAATAAAATAAGGTTAAATCTTGTTATACCATCTTGTTTAACAGAGTTTTAATACCGTGTTAAAAACTTATAAAATTCACTTAAAGAAAAATTAAATGTTACAAATGATTCGGTAATTCGTCTACTTTTATAAGAAACAACAAGATACATGAAACATTTCTACATTTTTATTGCCATCGGTTTACTATCAATTTACAGCCACTCACAAGAATCGCTTAGTGCCAAAATTTTAGATTCTCTTACGCAAGAACCTATTCCGTATGCTACTATTTCTATTAATGATAACTCGGGTGTTATTAGTAATGCCAATGGAGATTTTCTTATTTATTTGAATAAAAAATCGGCCAAGCAAGATTCTTTAAAAATTAGATGTTTAGGTTACGAAACCAAACAATTTCTCGCTAAAAACTTTAAAGACAGCATTGTTTTTCTAAGCACAAAAGCTATGGAATTGGATGAGGTTTTAGTTTCTAACAAAAATTATACTCCTGAGGAAATTATTGAAAAAGTACAAGAAAACTTAGCAAACAATTATGATTATAATTTTATTAAAAGAAAATTATTTTACCGCGCTTCATCATTTCAAAATTTAATAAAAAGTGATGTTGAGGTTAACGAATCGACTATTCCTGAATTTAATCAACAATTTATAGATAGTTTAATTGCTGCCATACCGAAAAACGCAGACGATTACACTGAACTTTTAGCAAACTCATACGGCATACCAGGTAAAAGGGATAAGCAAAAAATAGATATTATTAAGGCATCGCATCTATATGATAAAAGCGCAGAAATGAGTTTTGAGACCTACGAAGAAAAACTAAATACTATTTTAAAAGAAAATGTAAAACGTGATTCATATTTCAAAATTAAATCGGGCTTATTTGGCGTAAAAACAGATATAGACTCTACCGCTTTTGATTACGGTGAGCAAAAGAAAGAGGTTGAAAAAACCGAAGCCATGCTCGCAGAAGAAAAGAAGAAAGAAGCTGAACGCAAAAAAGATTTTGCTAATTACCGTAAATCGGCTATTGCGAAACTTGAACATGGTAGTTTTATTTTTGAAGACAGTTATTTAAACTTTTTAGAAAAACAAAATCGTTTTGAGTTTAAAGTGGAAGATTATAGTTTTTTAAATGATGAGTTTGTTTATAAAATAACTTTTACACCAAAACGAAAAGAAGATTTTAAAGGAACAATTTATGTAAACACTGATGATTTTGCGATTGTTAGAATAGATTATGAAAACGTAAAAGTGCTTAATAGTTTTAAATTATTTGGCTTATCGCACACAAGAAACCTAAAAAAAGGAACGCTTATTTATTCTAAAAACGAAGCCGAAAAATATACTTTAAAATATGCCGAAGTTGAAGAAGGCAGCCAATTTGGAATTAAACGCCCATTAACCATTATTGAAAAAAACAAACACGTTAAAGGCAGACGTAAACAAAACGAATTGGATACTGATATTCATTTTATAATGGCCATTAAGGAAAAAAGCGAATTAGTTGTTTTTGAAAACGAACAAATAACAGAAGTTGTTTTTAACGACTTTAAAGAAAAACCAGAAGTAAAACCCGTGTATTTACCAAAATACGATCCGGAATTCTGGAAAGGTTATAATGTTATTGAGCCTAACCAAGCTATTAAAGATTTTAAAAGTTTAGAGTAAAAAAATAAAAATCTTTTTGTCATGTCGACAAAGGAAACATCTCATGAGGAATTAAAACCACCGTTATGTGTTGTCTCCTTTGTCGACATGACTTTTATAACAAATAACAGAACTATATACTGCAATGTTCTTCGCTGTTGATTTCTTCTACATTTATAATGAAAGTCAATATTATGCGATGTCTCCTTTGTCGGCATAACATAACTATTTTTCAAAAAAGGGTGTAATAACTAATCCTTATTACGTCCCTTTTCATTTGGGTATAAGGTGTAAACAGGATCACTTTGTAAAAACGTTTTAGTTTCAATATCCATACCTGTAATTCTACCTTTAAAAGCCGCTCCGGTATCTACATTCCAGATGTTTATAGCATTCATTGGAATATCACATTTAAAATTAGTTGTTGGTGTGTGCCCTATATAAATTTCATGATAATGTTTTAATCTATTTGGGTAGAAATACGATTTAGTATCTAAGTTATTATCCATGGCCAAAGCAAGTTCCCAAAGTGTTCTATCGAAATAAAGCGTAGGTTTATGCACTTCTTTCTCTACGCCATGCATAGATGTAAATCCGGCGTGCAAAAACAATCGGTTTTGATCGTCTAAATGATATAATTTAAGTTTTCTAAAGAAGGCAAGGTGCTCTTTCTTTTCTTCATCTGAAAAATCATCATAACTCGCCATCGTTTCCATGCCTCCATGTATATACCACGTCATGTTCACCTCTCCAGTTTCCAACCATTCTTCACACCAAACATCATGATTTCCTCTAATAAAAACACATTCTATTTTTTGTGACAATTCAATTAAAAACTGTACAACCTGAGCCGACTCACTCCAACCATCTACATAGTCGCCCATAAAAATAAGTTCATCTTCATCTCTAACCTCTAACTTATTTAAAAGTTGAACCAAACCTTTTAACCCACCGTGAATATCTCCAATTGCTATTGTACGCATGTATTTTCCTTTTTAAGCAAAGCTAACGGAATATAAATTATTTAAAAAATTGTAAGATTAAATTTAGATTAAAAATTATCTAACGGTTTTCTACCTAAAACTCTTGTTTTGTATTAATTATAAGGCATATCAAAGAAATATATTACAAATAATTTAGCTATATTTAATACCAAACAAACTAAACACGAAACAACCTTGAAAATAAAAAAAATACTAGTAGCCAATAGAGGTGAAATTGCAATTAGAATTTTTAGAGCTTGTACCGAAATAAGTATAAAAACAGTAGGAATTTATACTTTTGAAGACCGCTACTCTTTACACCGATACAAAGCAGACGAATCTTACCAAATTGGAGAAGACAACGAGCCTTTAAAACCATATTTAAATATTGATGCTATTATAAAAATAGCATTAAAAAATGGAGCCGATGCCATACATCCTGGCTATGGTTTTTTATCTGAAAATGCTGATTTCGCTCAAGCTTGTGAAGATAACGGCATTATTTTTATTGGTCCAAAAGTTTCTGTTTTAAAAGCTTTAGGTGATAAAATCACAGCCAAAACAGTGGCTGTAGAAAACAATATTCCTATTATTCAAAGTAATGAAAAACCTTTGACAGATATTAATGTAGCACTTTCCGAAGCAACAAAAATAGGTTACCCAATTATGCTAAAAGCGGCTTCTGGCGGTGGTGGTCGTGGTATGCGCGTTATTAGAAAAGAAGACGAACTTAAAGGAGCTTTTAATGAAAGTAAACGCGAAGCCTTAAATGCTTTTGGAGACGATACCGTTTTTCTTGAAAAATTTGTAGAAAACCCTAAGCATATCGAAATTCAAATTGTTGCCGATAGCTATGGCAATACCGTGCATTTATTTGAGCGCGATTGCTCCGTACAAAGACGCTACCAAAAGGTAATCGAGTTTGCACCATCTTACGGTTTAAAAGATGAAACCAAACAAGCCCTATACAATTACGCCATTAAAATTTGTAAAGCCGTAAACTATAATAACATTGGTACGGTTGAGTTTTTAGTAGACGATGATGATTCTATTTACTTTATTGAAGTAAACCCGCGTGTACAAGTAGAGCACACCGTTACGGAGGTTATTACAAACATCGATTTAATAAAAACACAAATATTTATTGCTGGCGGTTATAAACTGGCCGATGAGCAAATAAAAATACCAAATCAAGAATCTATTCAAATAAACGGTTATGCGTTGCAATGCCGAATTACAACCGAAGACCCACAAAATGATTTTAAACCCGATTACGGCACGGTATCTGCCTACAGGAGCGCTTCTGGTTTTGGTATTCGCTTAGATGCCGGAAGTATTTATCAAGGTGCTACTATTTCGCCATTTTTTGATTCTATGCTAGTTAAAGTAACAGCGAATAGTAGAACGTTAGATGGTGCAAGTAGAAAAATACGTAGAGCCTTGGCAGAGTTTAGAATTCGCGGTGTAAAAACCAATATGCCTTTTCTAGACAATATTTTAAAACATGATACTTTTAGGCAAGGTAAGGTTACTGTTAACTTTATTAAAGCCAATCCGGATTTATTCATATTTAAAGCACCTAGAAATAGAGCTACAAAACTCATTACTTATTTAGGTGATGTTATTGTAAACGGAAATCCTGATGTTAAAAAAATAGATCATTCTAAAACGTTTATAAAACCAAAAGTTCCAAAATTTGATCCAGATGCTCGTTTTCCTGAAGGCACAAAGGATTTGCTTTCAAAACTTGGTCCTGAAAAATTTTCTCAATGGTTAATGAATGAAAAAAAAGTTCATTTCACCGATACTACCATGCGCGATGCACACCAAAGTTTATTAGCCACGCGTATGCGAACTTACGATATGCTAAAGGTTGCCGAAGGTTATGCCAAAAATCATCCTGATATTTTTAGTATGGAAGTTTGGGGTGGTGCCACCTTTGATGTTTGCTTACGTTTTTTACAAGAAAACCCTTGGGAACGTTTACGCATGCTACGCAAAGCGATGCCAAACCTTTTACTACAAATGCTTATTCGCGGATCTAATGGTGTGGGCTACAAAGCATATTCTGATAATTTAATTGGTGAATTTGTAGAACAAGCCTGGGAAAATGGCGTGGATGTTTTTAGAATTTTCGATTCACTTAACTGGATGAAATCTCTTGGCCCATGTATCGAGCATGTACGCACGAGAACAAACGGTTTAGCCGAAGGTTCTATTTGCTACACCAATGATATTTTAAATCCAGAAAACACAAAATACAACTTAAAATACTACGTTAATCTTGCCAAAGAAATTGAAAATGCAGGCGCACATATTTTAGGCGTGAAAGATATGGCTGGTTTACTAAAACCTTATGCAGCCTACGAATTAATTTCAGCATTAAAATCTGAACTTAAAATCCCTATCCATTTACATACACATGATACCTCATCAATACAATCTGCCACTTATTTAAAAGCTATTGAAGCTGGTGTAGATGTTGTAGATGTGGCACTTGGTGGTTTATCCGGATTAACATCTCAACCAAACTTTAACTCCGTGGTAGAGATGATGAAGTTTCAAGATAGAGCCAGCAGTATAAATATTGATTCTCTAAATGAATATTCTAACTATTGGGAAACCGTTAGAGATTATTACTACCCATTTGAATCGGGCTTAAAAGCCGGATCTGGCGAAGTCTTTAAACATGAAATCCCTGGCGGGCAATATTCAAACTTAAAACCACAAGCACAGGCATTAGGTTTAGAAAGTCGTTTTCATGAAATTACTAAAATGTACGGCGAAGTAAACACCCTTTTTGGCGATATTGTAAAAGTAACACCGAGCTCCAAAGTAGTTGGAGATATGGCACAATACTTAGTGAGCAACAATTTAACCATACAAGATGTTATTGAGCGCGGCGATAGTATTTCGTTTCCACAATCGGTTGTAGATTTATTTAAAGGCGAACTTGGCCAACCTGTTGGCGGTTTCCCGGAAGCGTTGCAAAAATTAATTTTAAAAGACCAAAAACCTTATACGGACAGACCAAATGCGCATATTCCGCCATTAGATCTAGATCAGGAATACAAGGATTTCAAAAAAATATTTGAACACGATTTAAGCAGAACTATAGACTATACCGATTTTCTATCTTATCAACTCTACCCTAAGGTTTTTACAGATGCTTTCAATAAGCATTTAAAATACGATAACCTCATGAATTTACCGACCAAGAATTTTTTCTACGGAATGGAAATTGGTGAAGAAACCATTGTTGAGCTCGATAAAGGAAAAACGTTACTTATTACTTTAGATTCCATAGGTAAAGCTAATGAAGATGGTATTGTAACCGTTTATTTTAAAGTGAATGGCCAAGGTCGAAGTGTTGAAATAAAAGACACCGCTATCAAAGTTGATAAAGTTGAAAACATGAAAGCCGATAAAAACGATGATAACGAAATTGGAGCGCCATTACAAGGTATGCTTTCTACTATTTTGGTTAAAAAAGGCGAAAAAGTGAGTAAAAATCAGCCATTATTTATTATTGAAGCCATGAAAATGGAAACAACAATTACAGCAAATACCGATGCTACCGTTAAGAAAATTGTTTTAAAAACTGGCTATATGGTAAACTCAGAAGATCTTGTTGTTGTTCTAGAATAAACACAACATTATTTAATAAAATAATGCCCAAATTAAACTGTATTTTACACATACAGTTTAATTTGGGCATTATATATTATACTATTTATTACGATTGGAATACACGCTTTTTAACACTGAAAAGTTGTTTTAATTTTTGAGAAAAACTAACATCCGTATTTGTTTGTTTACTCGTTTTTGAAATTGAACTCTTTTCTTCGTGTAATACTTGATAACATTGGTAAGCTTGAGATATAAACATAATATTAAGATTTGGACTTGTTCTTTTTTGCAATATTTTACACTACAAAGGTATAGTCATCATCCATTTTTCAAAACACTGAAATTGATGTATTTGTATGCTTATTTATCTGTTAATTTTGCATCATTTTGGGGTAAAATCAATGTGTTATGTATTATAGAAATCATATTTTTTTTAAGGCCTTAACAACCCAATCATTTGTCCTACTCCTATTCCAAAATATGTACGGTCTTTATTTATTTGCACCATAGGAGAAATTGTTAACCCATAATACCTCGTAAACGGAAATTCTATTTTAGGATTAAGAATTAAACTCAATGTATTTTGAGCTTTATAGTTCCATGTATAATTCTCTACAAAAAAAGTATCAGATTTTGTTTGCCAATTCTCAGGTTCTCTTATCGTAGTGTAAGCTACTCCAACAGACATATTAACCCTAATGGTACCGCTTTCATTGAGCTTATAGATTTTCCCAACGCCTATTTTATAGTTCTCCATTTGGTCATGAGGATTAGCCAAACCAAAAGAAAACACTCCGACTATTCCCGAAGAATAATCACTGGGCTGTGATTTAGGCTTGCGAATGTTACCCGTATATCCAATTATAAATGAATACTTTTCTTTATAAACATAATTTAAATTTAAATCAACACCAATGTAATTTCCAAAATTTAATTCACCAGATGAATAAAAGGCTTTATTACCGAAGAATTGAGCACTCACAAAATTGCAACTAATCAGGCTTATTATAATTATATATCGTTCCATAAATTTACCCAAGATACTATTTTTATAAAATTCAAAAATCAGTTCAACCTAATTTTTTCCAATAACATTTATTTAGACAACTACTTAGGAAATAGTTTCTAATCCACAAGTATTTTATAAATACCAGTTTCAGCATCCAATTCAAATTCAGCATCTATAATCGTGATTGCGTTGTATTCTGTATAACTACAGCACTCACCCATTTTTCTTTCGGCATCCACATAAAGATTAAAAATTTCATGACCCGAAATACTCACTTTTAAATTTACAATTTCTGTATCCCAACCTATTGAACCAATTTGAATTTGATTTATATTATCTTCTGAAATAAACATAAACTCAATACGTTCATTATCATTCAAACGGTCTGTTATTTCGATATCACCAGCCACATAGGTACCATTCGTAAATACGTTTTCGCCACTCGCTTTGTCTACAATTTCGAAAATAAAACTATTAGGTGGCGTAAAGCAATCTCCACAATCATCGCTTTTACAACTTTGGAAAATTAATGCAACGTATACTAAAAGTAAATGGAAGTTTTTCATCAGATGTAGATTTTGCTTTGTAGATGAAATTTTGATAAAAAGGTTGCGTTTGGATGTTTATTAAATTAGCCTACACAACATCGCTATTTTGTTTATTCTTCTTAAAAACCTTAAAGATCAAAGCTACATTAATAATGAATGCAGGAATTACAAAAACATCTTTAATGGTATTAACAGTTAGCACATCATACTCTAAAAACACCATAGAAAGAAAAATAATAATTGTCGAAATGATTAATCCTGTTTTTATATAATTCATATTTATTTGTTTTTATTAAATTTTGATTCCGTATTTAAAGTGAATATTATAGATGCTAAAATAATTAACGATGAAAAAATCAAAAGCCAATATTCGTTGGGGTCTGAAATGTTTGAAAAATCAATATTTAATATACCCAAAACGCAAGAGGCTATTACAAATATTGAAGCTAAATTTCTTTTTATCATTTTTCGAGAGTATTAAAAAGCTTAAAGTATAATAACGTTTACGTAACAAAATAACAACGACCTTTGATTAAGCACTAAACTAAGCATTGTTTTTATACAATGTTACCTGCTGGCTTTTATTCCTATTAATATTTTATTTTTCCGTTTTTCTGTCAAAACCTTGACCCAATAAGTTACAATAACATCGTATCCGCCAGATTCCGATTTTTGCTCATTAGTCAGAATATCAATACCAGTCGCTACTTTAGAGTTTTTCTCATCCCACTTTTGTATGTGCTCAAAATATTCCTTTTTAGTTCCAATTCGGTTACCGCTATTCCCAGTTCTGAAAATCACTTTTTTGTCCTTAAAGTCAAATCCGTTTAGTTTTTCATTCAGATATGCGTTCAGATATTCAGACTCCACTTGAGTGAGTTTCGGGTTATTGTCAATTCCACATTCAGAGAGGTTTTGTCCAAATATATTTGAGGAAATTAACAGTAAAATTAATGTTCCGATTTTTTTCATAAGTTCTGTTTTTCAGCTTGCAGGTAACTAAGGTATATGATTCATAGAAATATCCCACCTCTCTATACTGAAAGAATTTTCTTCCGAATAAAAATAAGTTTTTTTTACGTAAAACAACTTCAGCAATTAAAAAAATAACGGTAAAGTATCAAAAAATTAAAAGTACTGACCAATACCAAATACTAAACCTTGCGTGGCATTTTTAGAAACACCATAGCCGTAATCTATTCTAAAAACAGCATTATAGATCTTCTTATGAAAAAACCGCAACCCAATGCCTGGGTAAAGTTTCATATTTTTACTTCTACTAAAATCGGATAGTTCGCCACCAGGATTTCGCCAAGAACCAGCATCTATAAAGGCATTACCTTGTAGAACAAACCAATCTTTCTCGAAAAGTGTTTGGCGATATTCGGTATTCACAACAATAACTCCGGTACCTCTATCTATGGTATTCCCTACGCCACGTATATTAACATTGTTATCTACAGAAAACGGTGCAAAAGGCGTATCGTTGTTAGATGCTAAACCCAACCGAACTCTATTTGCCCAATTCCCTTTTTCGCCAACGCGTTTGAAAATAAAAAAATCGTTCCAGCCTATATAGAAATCATCAACCCCATCTTGATTAGAGGTTACAAACTGAAAATTAAACTGACTTCGGAATCCGGAAATGTATTGATAAAAATAATCTAACGTATTATAATCGTAAATACCCTTTATAAGCCACTTAGGTATATTGAGTTCTAGCGGCACATTTTCGCTAGTTTCACCACTTTGGTATTGGTAATCTTCCTCAAAACTATTTAATCCAATTTCGAGCTTATTACTAAAATTAAACTCGTACAAACCAGAGATTTCTACAGACTTATTATTATACCTATAATTAGCCGATGTATTATTGAAAAACACAGGTTCTAGAGTCGTTAAACTTTGCAGGTTAAAAGCCAAACCAAACCGTTTAGAAAACAAATAAGGCGCTCTAAAGTTTAAAGCATAACTATTAAAAACATCTTTTTGATAAAAACCACCAACGGCAATATTTCTGCCCAAAGCATTAAATTCTGCCAAACCTACGCGGTAGGCAAACTCATCGTTATCGGTAGTGTAAATATTAAGTGAAGGAATAAGGGTAAAGTTTTCTTCAATGCCATAAAACACATTGTAAGCACCATCATCTGACAAAAAAACTTGATAATACGCATGAGCAACCGACGGCAAACGCTTTAATCGTTTAATATCTTGCTCTATAATGGTTGAATCTAAAATGCTACCACCTTTTATAGACGCTAAACTTTTAATGAAAGATGTTTTTAATTTATTATTCCCCTGAATTTTTAAATCGGCCACCATATGGTTTTGAGCCACACCATGAGCAAAGGTTATTAATAAAATAAAAAGTAAAGTTTTTTTCATTATTCTACAGTAAATGGCGTCATAATCACTTGGTTTACCCAATTATCCAAGCTCACGTCCATTACTGTAAATATATAATTATTTCCCGATATTAAATTTGGCGGTGTATCTGGAGTAATATTTAGCACCACATTATCGAGTTTATAATATTGAAATTGATTGTTATAGGTATAGGTTCCTGAGATTAAATCGGAACTCTCTGTAGTTAAAACTTCAAAGAAAATAGCATTGTTTTCTTCGGAAAGCACATCCCATGAAAAAATTGGCATTCCTGATTGCTGTTGATTAATAAGCACCTCATCGGTCCACTGCGATGGTTGACTGCTTTTTTTATTCCGAACAGGTGTTGCAACTTTTATAACATCACCCACCTGATAAACCACCGTAAACCAAGCCGCATTAGATGTAGTTTCGAAAAAGCGCAAAGCGCCATTAAAAAGTGGTTTGGTTTCTAAATCAATAAAATTGTATTCTGAAAAATCTTCACCATTTACTGTAAAGACATCGGTTTCATATAATTTAAAAGATTCCGCTCCTGCTTCCGGATAAAAATAAACATTAACCAAATTAGCATCATAATCTGTGCTAGCCGCACAAGCTATAACGGCATCTTCTTCGTAGATATTAACGCTTAAAACTTCAGATAAAATGGTATTATTATTTAAAAGCAACTCAGCACCATCATCGCTATCGCAAGCGCTAATAAACAAGCATATTATTAAAAGTTTTAAATTACTTATAAGCCTCATAATGAGATTTTATTAACTGTTCTACAGGTTTATTTTGTGGCGTAAACCTCGAGTTATTTTCTCCACCTGATTTTTCATGGTTATGAAACCATTTCCAAATAAACCCTCCAGCAAACCAATCTTCCTTCCAAAAGGTTTTAAACAAAGCTTCAGACGTATTAGTCTGTGCTTCTAGGTTTACGGAATCCATAGCTCTATCGCTTCGCCAAGGTTCTTTACCCGTAAAATCGACACTTCGGTAACCAAATTCTGTAAATAGTATCGGCTTTTTATAAGTTTCCGATGTACTTTTAATAACCGCTTTATGCGTGCCCCAATTAGCCATACACTCCGCAACTGTTGGTGTTTTGGTTTCGCTAACCGGAAAATAAGCATCTATACCTATATAATCCATTTGCGCCCAAAAGGGAGTACGTTTAAACTCATCCCAATTGGCAGCGTAAGTGAATTTACCGTTATAAATCTTTTTAATTTCTACAATTAAATTGTTCCAGTATTCTGGTCTGTTTGCAACAAACTTTTCTAGTTCTGTACCAATACAAAATATATCGGCATTCACCTCTTCGGCTAACTTGGCATATTCTAAAATAAATTTAGAGTACGATTGTTCGAAAACTTTCCAGTTTGCTTCCGTAGCCATTTCTATATGCCCAGTATACACGCCATGACTCACCCAAATTTGAGGTTTTATCATTATTTTTATACCGTGCTTTTGAAGTTCTACGGCATATTGCTGTGCACCATTTTTAGTTTCGCCTAACCACTGCCTTTGTGTATTAAAAGCAATTTCGGGATGCGTAATATCTCTAATAAAACCAAAAGGCATAACTGCCGCAAAATTGGCATTTATATTAATTACTGGCATTACATTTTTTTGAGAAATAGCTTCTCGAGAGGCTACAAAACTAACACCATTTATTTTTTTTGGTTGGGCATTACAACTCTGTAAAATAAACAGGGTAAGTAAAACTAGGAATATATTTCTTCTCATTAAAAAAGTTTTTTTGCTCCTAATTTACTACTAAACATTAAAACAAAGCTCTTAAACCTATGTTAAAAGATTGCCCTAGCCCTGTATCATTACCTCTCACAAAGCCTGTATAAAGGGTTTCTACATTGAGAACATCTGTTAATTGATATTTTAAACCACCACCAAGTGCTGTAAAATCTTGAGAGAAATCATTTCCAGCATCAATTAATTGTGAGTGTTGTATCAACCCTAATACAGTAAATTTAGAACTTGGGAAATAACTTAAAAACACTCCTGGCGTTAAGCGCAAACTATTGTTTGCAAAACTCCCTCCTATTTGAGTTCCAGAGCTATCTCTTTCTAATTTTTTACCAAAGTTGAATTCTGAATTAAGCTCTGAAAACAATTGCCATTTTCCGCCAGAAAAACTGTAATCATAGAAAAAACGGTTTTGAAATATAAATCCTTTTTGATCTAAAAACACGCCATTTTCCTTTTCATTATCTATTAACGGAATATGAAAAGCGGTTTGAATGGTAAAGTTACCCACACCTTTAATAGGGTTAAATTTTATGGCCGGAGCAAAAGATGTTAAACCAGAACGTGCCGTATTTGTTTCTCCATCAAACTTAAAAACATCTAGAGCATCGCGTCCTCCAATAACATTGGAACGAAACTCCAATAACAAACCAACATTAAATTTACTATTTGCGGAAACCCCTGTAAAAACATCCAATGTAGACGTGAAAAAGGTTTCTCTATCCTTATCTTGTTTTGCCCCATTTTCTCCAAATAAATCTTTGGTTTCCGTATATAAATTATTAAACCATTTTATATCCCATTGCCCGCTACTTAGTAACTTGGAAGGTGTGTAAGTTTGGATATTACTTTTTTTGTTTTCTATTGAATCGTCTTGCTGAGCAAAGCCTGTAAAAGAAAGTGTTAGCAAGAATGCCGTTAGTATTTTTTTCATCTTTAAATTGTTTTATTGTACGTTTTATAGTGTGTTAGTTTTCCAGTTGTATGGAAAGTAGCTTAGTTTAAAATTGGTTGGGATTTTTTCTGTTCTGTAAGTATTAATGAAATCAATTTCAGTAGTCCCATTCATTGTAAAATCACCTTTATACCATTCCATAATTTGAGAAGCCTCAACACGTTTCTTTTTAGCATTCACCTTTAAAAATCTTCCATTAAGGGCAATTTTAGTTTGCTTCGTCATTTGGCTATCTACTGTTTTAGGCAAATATGCTTTACTTATTAATGGAGGGCAACCTACAGCGCCACAAACAAGTACAAAGTGAAATCTAGCATCATTGAAAACCTCTCGTAAAAGTTTATGTTCTATATTATTTAACGTTGTGTTTTTACCACCTAAAGCATATGTTGTTTTATCAAAAAAGCCTTTTTTATCTAGAGGAGAGTTTAGCGGATAGTTATCTACAATCCCTTTTATTACTGATAAGTTATAAGCGTTTATCCAAAATGCTTGGTAAACACTAGCATCTGTTTTTGATACCGAAATACCTTCGGCTAATTTTAAAACCTCATCTAAAGTTTTAGGTTCGTTGTGTATTTTAGAATAATCTACTTTACCATTAACTACATAGGTTTTAAAAAAAGCATCGGCTTTAGAAAAGAATTCGTTTGTGTTTTGAGCAAAACTCGTAACCGATAATAAGCTCATGGTAAATACTATGATAATATGTTTTTTCATTTTATAAATTTTAATGATACAAAGTAAAACTTCCTCTTGCTTTTTATTTGTTAGCCAACTTACACTTTAAAAAAGTTTTTTGAAAAGTCTGATAATTAAGCTTTGCCTTACAGAGCCCCTCTTTATTTAAATCTATTCTAAATTAATACACCAAGTTAAGTTCTTATCTTTAAAACGACCTAAAGAATCACAATTCTAAAAATTATGGAACATATTGTTATAATCGGGAATGGAATTTCGGGTGTTACCGCAGCGCGACACATTAGAAAACTTTCTGATAAAAAAATTACTATTATATCGTCTGAAACCGAATATTTTTTCTCTCGAACAGCACTTATGTATGTATACATGGGGCACATGACGTTTGAACATACTCAACCCTATGAAAATTGGTTTTGGAAAAAGAATAGAATAGAATTAAAAAAGGCTTTTGTTAAAACAGTTGAGACTGAAAATAAAACGCTTCACTTTGCAGATGGAGATTCTTTAACCTACGACAAGCTTATTATAGCTACCGGAAGTAAACCAAACAAATTTGGTTGGCCTGGTCAAGATCTAGATGGCGTTATGGGCATGTACCATAAACAAGATTTAGAAAATCTAGAAAAATATGCTCCAAATAACAAAGTGTGTAAACGTGCCGTAATTGTGGGAGGCGGATTAATTGGTATTGAAATGGCCGAAATGCTACACTCTCGCCATATTCCGGTAACATTTTTAGTAAGAGAAAATAGTTTTTGGAATGGTGTATTACCAGAAGGTGAAAGCAACATGATAAACCGTGAAATTTTAAGTAGCGGTATAGATTTACGCCTTTCTACCAACTTAAAAGAGATAGTTGCTGATGAAAACGGCAATGTTAAATCGGTTATTATTGATGAAACAGGAGAAGAACTTCCTTGTAATGTGGTTGGATTAACCGCAGGAGTTGCTCCAAATATAGATTTTTTAAGAGATTCTGGTATTGAAATAGGTCGAGGCGTAAAAGTGAATCGTTACCTAGAAACTAATGTAGAAGATGTTTATGCTATTGGTGATTGTGCCGAGCAACATGAAGGTATTGACCAACGTCGCCCTATTGAAGCCGTTTGGTATACGGGCCGTATGATGGGAGAAACTTTAGCACAAACTATTTGCGATAATAAAACACAATACAAACCTGGGCATTGGTTTAATTCTGCCAAATTTATCGATATAGAATACCAAACTTATGGTTGGGTTTGGGCACAAGCTAAAGACCATGAATCACGTTTTTATTGGGAACATGAAGATGGTAAAAAATGTATTCATATTAATTACGATAAAACCACTCGAGAATTTATTGGTATTAACAACTTCGGAATACGAATGCGTCACGAATTTTTCGACAAGGTTTTAAATGAAAAGCGCACGGTAGATTATGTTTTAGAACACTTAGCCGATGCTAATTTCGATCCTGAATTTTACAAACTTCACGAAAAGGAAATCGTTGCAAAATTCAACCAAGAGAACAACACTAACATTCAATTAAAAAAGAAAAGCTGGAAACGTATTTTTAGCAAAGCATAAGATATGAAAGCAATAAAACAAACCGGTTTAGTCCTTTTTCTATTAGGACTTGCCATTTTCATAGGAACCATTTTCACAGGTTCTTTCAGTTTAAAACAAGCTGAGTTAGATACGTTTTTAAAAGAGCAAAATTATAAAAGCGAAGTTATAGGTGAAGCTCTACAAAAAGCTGTTGTTACCACTAACGATTTAAACATTTTTCAGTTTTCTAATGCGGTTAGAAATGCATATGCTGCATCTAACAATCATTATGACAATCTTATTAAGAAGTATGATGCTGAAAAAAATTGGGACGAAAAAGGAAAACAATTTCAATATAAAATCTCAGGAAAACCGCATAGTTTAAGTTTTTCACTAGCTAAATCAGCAGGAAAAGGTCCTGCTCCAGATAGTACTGGCCTTATGTGGTTTCTAACGTTTGGCTTAGCTATTATTGGAGCACTTATGTATATAGTTCCGGATGTTATTTTACTAGGAAAACCTGGTATTAAAAACAATGGTGTTTTTCTGAATGCTGCCACAAACCGCGGTTGGATTGGTTGGTTTGCATTTATCTTTTTAGTTACATTCTACATTCTACTTTATTTCTTTCCTGATTATATTGTAAACTGGGTATATTTAGTAGACCCTATTAGCAAATCTATAAGCGGAAATCCTGCAAGTCAATGGTTTTTATATGGCTTTCTATACTGTACAGTAATGTCGGTAATGGCTGTTAGAATGTATATTAAATACCGCCATAACAAATATCAAATATTAAGAACGACATCTGTTTTATTTTTTCAAATTGTATTTGCTTTCTTAATTCCAGAAATTCTAGTGCGTTTTGAGAAACCTTGGTACGATTTTAAAAATGCGTTCCCTTTAGATTACGATTTTTTCTTTAAATGGAATTTAGAAGAACTTCTTGCTAGTGGTGCTTTTGGCTTATTCATATTAGTTTGGGGAGTTGTTTTAACTATTATAGTAGTACCGGTAATGGTTTACTTCTTCGGAAAAAGATGGTATTGTTCTTGGGTTTGCGGCTGTGGAGGTTTAGCCGAAACATTAGGAGATCCATACAGACAACTTTCTAGTAAAACATTATTATCTTGGAGAGTAGAACGTATTATAATCCATTCTGTTTTGATATTTGTTTTAGTCATGACGGGTTTTGCTCTGTACACTTTCTTTTCTGGTGAAGGCCAAGTATTAGGTATTAAAACACAAACCATACAAGATATATATGGCTTTTTAATCGGTTCTATTTTTGCTGGTGTAATTGGTACGGGCTTCTACCCTATTTTCGGTAACCGTGTTTGGTGTCGTTTTGGATGCCCTTTAGCTGCATATTTAGGTTTTGTACAACGTTTTAAATCTAGATTTAGAATTACAACAAATGGAGGGCAATGTATTTCTTGTGGAAACTGTTCTACTTACTGTGAGCAAGGTATTGATGTTAGAGCTTATGCACAAAAAGGAGAAAATATTGTACGCTCTAGTTGTGTAGGTTGTGGAGTTTGTTCTGCAGTTTGCCCAAGAGGAGTTTTAAAATTAGAAAACGGACCAGAAGAAGGCCGTATAAATCCAACAGATGTTTTACTTGGTAACGATGTTGATTTAATGGATTTAGTAAATAAAAAATAATGAAATATATCTGCTACCTGCTTTTAGTTTCTATGTCTTTCAATAGTTTTGACAATGAGACTTATGTAAAAACATTTTACGAAAACGGAAGTTTAGAATCTGAAGGCTGGATTAAGCAGGATAAAAAAGAAGATTATTGGAAATTTTACTACGATAATGGCCAAATTAAAAAAGAAGGTCACTTTTCAAACAATAATCCTATAGAATATTGGTATTTTTACGCCCCAAATGGATTAAAAGAAAGCGAAGGCCACTTTGTTAACGGAAAAAAAACAAATTGGTGGGTGTTTTATGACCATTCAGGACAGGTTAGCCACAAGTGTCAACTTAAATTTAATCAGAAAAACGGATATTGTTTAAAGTATAAAAACGGCGATATTATTTCTGCTAGCAAATACAATGCGGGTAAAAAAATTAAAGAATGGTACAACCTAAAAGATTTTAAAAAAGAAAACAACCTACTTAATTTAAGATGACCCAAATAAAAGTCATAATTCCTGCATACAACGAAGCAGATTCCATTACACATGTTATTAAAGCCATTCCTGACATTGTTAACGAAGTTATTGTGGTAAGCAACAACTCTACCGACGATACAGAAATTAATGCCAGAAATGCAGGTGCTACCGTTTTAAAAGAAACAAATAAAGGTTATGGATATGCTTGTTTAAAAGGCATGGAGTATATTGCTAACCAAACTAAAAAACCAGATATTATTGTGTTTCTAGATGGTGATTATAGCGATTACCCCGAAGAGCTTACTAAAATAGTTTCACCTATAATTAATGATAATTTAGATTTTGTTATTGGAGCCCGTGTAAAAGAATTAAGAGAAGCTGGGTCGATGACTATGCCACAAATTTTTGGGAATTGGCTAGCAACAACCTTAATGAGCTTGTTTTTTAACGCTAAATTTACAGATCTTGGACCATTTAGAGCCATAAAATACAATAAGTTACTAGCTCTTAACATGGAGGATAAAACTTATGGTTGGACTGTAGAGATGCAACTAAAGGCTTTAAAGCAAAAATTATCTTACACAGAAGTCCCTGTTAATTATAGAAACAGAATAGGCGTCTCAAAAGTGTCTGGTACGGTAAAAGGGGCTATATTTGCAGGCGCAAAAATCTTGGGATGGATTTTTAAATACAGCATAAAGAAATGATTTTAGAGAGCATAATAATTACAATTTACACCATTGCATTACTACTTATTTTAATGTATGCATTGGCACAACTTAACTTACTTTTCAATTACTTATCGGCGAAAAGAAAAACCGATAAATCTGTAAAATTCGATTTATCCAATCCAGATGAAATTCCTTTTGTTACCATACAACTTCCTGTTTACAATGAAATGTATGTTATGCAACGGTTACTGGATAATATAGCAGAAATTGATTATCCAAATGACAAATTAGAGATTCAGGTTTTAGACGATTCTACAGATGAAACCATAGAGACTACAAGAGCTCAAGTAGAAGTACTTAAAGCAACAGGTTTGGATATTAAGCACATTACCCGTACAAATAGAGTTGGGTTTAAAGCAGGTGCTTTAAAAGAAGGTTTAGAGATTGCTAAAGGTGAATTTATTGCCATTTTCGATTCCGATTTTCTTCCTAAAAAAGACTGGTTAAAACAAACGGTTCCTTATTTTAAAGATTCTGAAATTGGTGTTGTGCAAACCCGTTGGGGACACATCAATAGAAATTACTCTATACTTACTAAAATACAAGCCTTTGCTCTAGATGCGCATTTTACCCTAGAACAAGTAGGACGAAACAGTAAAGGACATTTTATAAATTTTAATGGTACCGCTGGTTTATGGCGTAAAGCTTGCATTCTCGACGCAGGAAACTGGGAAGGTGATACCTTGACTGAAGATCTAGATTTAAGTTACCGTGCACAACTTAAAAACTGGAAATTCAAGTATTTAGAAGATGTAGAAACTCCTGCAGAACTTCCAGTTGTTATTAGTGCCGCACGTTCGCAACAGTTTAGATGGAATAAAGGTGGAGCAGAAAATTTTAAGAAAATGAAATGGCGTGTTCTTAAAAGTAAAAACATTTCAACTAAAACAAAAATACATGGCTTGTTGCATTTACTGAACAGCACCATGTTTTTAAATATTTTATTAGTTGCTATTTTGAGTATACCAATGCTTTACATAAAAAATGAATACGCGCACTTAAAAACGTATTTTATTGTAATGAGTTTCTTTGTGATAAGCACACTAATATTCTTTATCTGCTATTGGGTAATGTATAAAAACATCTATGGTGGCGGCGTAAAGAACTTTGTAAATTATATAGCCATGTTCTTTGTCTTTTTCTCAATAGCTATGGGTTTTTCACTACACAATACCATTGCTGTAATTGAAGGTCATATTGGTAAAAAAAGTGAATTTGTACGTACACCAAAATTCAACATTAGTAAGTTTAAAGACAACTTAAAAACAAACCAATACATAAAGAAAACAGTATCTATCAACGTTATTTTTGAAGGTCTGCTTATGGCTTACTTCGGTTTTGGTATGTACAGTGCTTTTATTGTTGGTAACCAAGGAGGCGATTTTGGACTCTTCCCTTTTCACCTGATGCTATTTTTAGGCTTCGGATTTGTGTTTATAAAATCGTTAGTTTCTAAAGTTTAATTTTAAGCTTTAGCTGAAATCTTATAACGATAAACCTTTCCTATAAAAAGAAATTCCAAACCACACCAAAACGTATTGAGAAATCTCGATACGGATAATTAGGTGCCGAATAATAATCGTACCCTGTAAAGGCTGCATTAAAATGTTCTGCTTTTAAATAGATTCGAGTTTGACGTATTTTAGCATTTAAGAAGAAATCTAACCTAGGAAACTCCCCTATCTCTTGTTCGTTTTGCACATAAAACTCCGCTAAAACAGGATCGTAAGCATTCATGTTGTACTTTGAGAAATAATTTAAGGTTACACCTGTTTGAAGAAACAACGCCTTTTTAAACAAATGGCTAGAATAATAGAGTGTGCTACGTAAGTTTAATTCAGGCACATTTAAAACACCTTCACCATTTGTAACATTTTGGTACATAAAGGTATTGTTTAAAGCGAACTTTCCGACTTTAATTTCCTTATCTAGTTTAGCTCTTAAATAATTTATAGTGCCGCTGTATTGAGTTGGCGCGACCAACTGAGTTGTTTCATCTAAATGAAAATAAGCATAGTCACTAATGGTAGAATAATCGACACTCAAGTTAACTAGTTTATCTGATTTTAATTCGAATGCCAATTGTTGTGTTTCTGTATTATTGAAATTATTTATCCAGTTGTAGTTTAAATAATCACTTTGAAACAGCAAGAAGTTGAAATTTGGCGCTTTAGAGCTATGATTAAGCGATGCAATAGCTTTGATATCATCGTTTAATTTGAAACTAGCCTGAGCCTTCAAAAAGTTTCCATCGAAATCTCCAGACACGTTTAATCCTACTTCACCTAAAAGATCGAAACCTTTGTATTCCTTGTGGTATTTTCCACCAGCCGATAGAATATCACCTTTAAGACGGTTTGTTATTGTTGTTCCGTTTAGAACAACGATTTTATCATAACCGTAATTATAATTATCATAACCTAAATCGAACTGTACATCGCCAAGAATATTGTTGCTATAATTTAATTGAAATTGATTGTGAAAATGTTCTAAAGTTGCACGATCTTGTAAACTTGAACTCTTAAAAGCTTCACCAAAAATATCGGTTTCGGCACTAGATTGGCTGTATTCAAAATACTTATCTTCAAACGAAACAACTTGACCTAAACTTAAATTATTACGAGACAATGAGTCTTTTTGATTTATAAAAGCATAGCTGTGTTCTAAATGAAAACGCTTTGCTTTCAGCATACTTTCGGCATCTTCGAAGTTCACTTCTAGAATAGATCGATCTATAAATTCCTCATCACCAGACTCAAAATACTCAATACTCTCATCTTGAAGCCCTCCGTTTTCCTCGTTGTATAAATCTTGGGTTACAATATGGCCGCGTGCTTGGTATCTATCATTCTCAGACCGATAATTTGATGTAAATCTAAAGTTACCCGTACTTGTAATAATGTGTTGGTATTTACCAATGGAACGCATGCCTTTATAGGCTATGGAAAAATTAAAACGTGGACTTGTATTTACAGTAAAAAACGCATCGAGTAACTGCCCTTGCTCAAAAGCTGTTTTATACATTAATTCTGTCAGCGGTGTTGGTACGCGGTAGTAATTAATATCTTCAATTTCCATGTAATTGAAATGCCTAGCACGCGCACCCAAGTTTGGCACCAAATCGGTACTTTGGAAATTGTAAGTTAAGCTATTATATGTTTGACCTAAGTTTGAAAAGGCTATCAATCCGAAATTATCTTTTCTTAAATAATTGAATTTATAATCTTTTTTCACAGACAATGTAGTATCTACAAAAGTGGTATCATTTTCATGAGATATAATAAGATAGTCCTGAATTTTAGGCTTCTCGTCTTCTTTATCTTTCCCAAAAACAGCTTTAGACAGTTTACTTTGAGGCTTCAAACTATCTTGCTCCTCTGTTTTAGGTGCCTTGCTCTCGGGTAATTCACGCGGCGTATTTTGTGCGTTTAACGCATTAAACAACAGCAAACAAAAGAATGATAGAACTATTTTATTCATAAATACAAAAATCTTGCTTTGGTTTTACTTTTACAAATATTACCGTTGCAAATGTAAAGACAAAATATGATAACGCTGAAAAATGCTGAGAATTATTTAAGAATCAATATAAAAAAACATTCAGTT
Source organism: Algibacter lectus (assembly GCF_900112395.1). Classification (GTDB taxonomy): domain Bacteria; phylum Bacteroidota; class Bacteroidia; order Flavobacteriales; family Flavobacteriaceae; genus Algibacter; species Algibacter lectus. The sequence goes on along the minus strand of NZ_FOLN01000009.1, from coordinate 129,546 downwards.
CTATAAACCTAAAAAGCCAACTTCTAAAAACTTAGAAGTTGGCTTTTTAACACGCATATTATTTATGCTAAAAAATTAAGACCCCCATTGATAATAATTAATAGCATATTTAGTATTATCACCATTAATCATCGTTACTGTAGGATTAGTATAAGTAGAAAAGGTTCCATCATATTTCATATAAAAACCAGAAGCACTTGTTACAATAGCATCTACAAGTTCAACTACTGTTGCACCTCTACTATCTGCATTACCACTCTGCCCTGTAACCTCAAAATACATTTTACCATCAACAATTTGACGTTCTAAATAGTAATTCATACTGTAACTTGAACTTCCGCTTAAGTACTGTATAGAAAGATAAGGATCTCCTGTTGCATCTGGCAATATATTGTATAAGTAAAATCTATAAATAGTTCTACCACCATTAGCATTAGTGAAATCTTCCTGAGTTTTGGCGTAAAGATCATTAAATGCAGTACTCGATCTTTCTGTATCTACATAATTATATCTCAAATTTGCATAACCAGCAAATGCAGGTGTTGCTAGTGGTAAACCTGGTATATTATCATACAAGATTACTAAACCTTGATCTATGTTTTCATAAACATTATCTGTTTCATTATATTCGAAACTAATTAAGCTAGTACCATTAACATCAATTGGTTTCAAAAAACTAAAACCTGTTGCCGTAATCGCAATGGGAGCACTTACAGATATTGTAACATCTTCTTTTATATAACTTATAGTTGCAAGCCTTGATGAATTATTATAATCAAAAGTAGCTATAACTTCATCATTCAATAAAATATTTCTAAATACAGACTCTGTTCCATCTCCTTCAATTTGTTCAGCAGACTCATAAACTTGATCAAAATTAATACTATCGGCAGCGGCTGGCCTTAAGGTAAAAATAGTAATATCATCACCATAATCTAATTTACTTTCAAGTACTATCTCTTCACTAGTAGCAGAAAGAATATTAAATACAAACTCACCTTGATTACTATTATCATTTAAAGAAAATATTTCATGAAAAACTGCGTAAGTTTCTAAAACTAATTCAATTTTTAATGTTTTGTCTAATCTATAAGTTATGGTATTATCTTGACCACCTGTTTCATAATCTGAATTAATTTTAACATTACCATTTTCATCAAAATCCATAACCATAGTATATGCCCCAAATGAGTTATTTGGGGAGTAAACACCAACCCATCCATTTTCTGGCTTGGTTAAAATTTCTTGATAATTTGCTATAAACTCGTCTGTTCTCTCTTTTATCGACTGCTCGAATAATGGTTCAACATCATTATCTGTACAACCTAAGGCAAAAAGAAGCAGAAGGAGTAAATTTAATTTTGTAATAAGATTAAATATATTTTTCATTATTATATTTTTATTATGTTAGTTATAATTTAATTAATCTGGAATTGCTCCATTTTCCACTACATTATCCAATCGCTCTTGAATAATATCTCTAACCTCTAATAAATCAATGTTAAAATTGTCTTTATAGTAACCTACTACTAACTCTACTTTTTTTTGAATTAATTGACGTCCTTCATTAAGTTCTCTACAATTTATAATTTCATCTAGATCTGTTAATGACGAGCAATCTTGTTGTGTAATAAAATCTTCATCGAATGTTTCTTTATCTACAACTAATAAATGCGATACAATTTCGCAAAAGTCTTCAAACTCACTTGAAGTTGCGTAATTTCTAACCATTCCCAATTTAATCGCATCATCACGACTTACACCGTTGGACCAGTTTTGTCCTAAATATTTTTCAGAAATAGTATTAAATCCAACAGGCATACCATAAGTTTGATGTACTATATGAGAAAATTCATGATGAACTGTTGACAAAATCCCTCCTCCTGGGTTCGCTAGCCAAGTTCGATTAGAGAAATCTAAACTATTCAAATTCAACAAGGTAACACGAGCTCCTGCTTCAGCATACCCTAAAAGTCTAGATCCATCATCTTTATATATATAAGACCCAATATAAACTAACTCTGCAGGAAATAAATCTTGAATTAATTTATCTCCACCTTCTCCAGACGACGAATAAGGCTCGATCCACAAATGACGGACCAATTGTGTGGATGGAATTACCAATTCCGCATTGATAGGTGTAGCTCTTTGTGATGGATCTATAAAATTATCATTCCACCTCCAACGTGTAGCTGTTTTAAATTCTTCAAACAAACTTTCTCCATTGTTATCGTATAAATAAAGATCGTTTGGATGTGTTAACGCTCCAGATTCAGGCTGTACATATACCGCATTACTATCTTCAGATGTGCACTGAATACTAAATATTGCTAGTATTATAACAGCAAAATATTTAATTGTATTTTTCATTGTTCTCATTTTTTTTTATAATTAGTAACCTGGGTTTTCCTCAATACCATTAGCAATTGCTTTAGCCGGTAACTGCTCAGCTTTTCTTAAATCGTCACCAGCCAATGTAACATCAGTTACAACATTACCGTCTCCATCTGTTGAAACAACATGATACACTTCCAGTCCTAAACGCTTAATATCAAACCATCTTAACCCTTCTCTAAGAAATTCTTTTCTACGTTCAGATATTACCAAACTAAACATGGCATCTTTCTCAGTACCTCCATAATATGCAGCTACCTCTCCTAAGGTTAGTTGCCCACCGTTACTATACCTCAAAGGAGCCATAGTGTTGTAATCATTTAAAGCATCTTCCAATCTATTTTCCATAATATAGGCCTCCATTCTGTTTAAAAGCACCTCTTCACTACGCAACTCTGGCATAATAAAGTAAGCAAACCCCGTTGTAGATGTTGTATATTCGAAGAGCTCCGTGTACTTAGGTGGAGTTCTTGCAGATGATGATGAAAAACCATAACCTAAATCACGAAAATCAGAAGATCCTTGTGGATTATCTTGGTCATAAATTTCAGTGAGAAGAGCACTATTTGCCTGAAATCCCCTAGTATATCTAGTAACAGCGAAACTTTCTTTTCTTACCACTAACAAGTTACTTGGCTTTGATACGTCTATAAAATTATTTGCAATTTGAACAGAACCAGTACCTGTAAAAACTTCATCCATATCACGTATATAGTTTATACTCACTACGCCCTCCCCTAAAAGTTTATTGGAATATTCTATACATTTTACGTAATCTCCTTTAAACAAATAAAAACGAGAAGCAAAAGCGTAAGCTGCACTTTTATTAAAGTGATACTTTCCTGTTCCTACATAATAATCATCAGATATTAAAGGCAGTCCTTCTAATAAATCTTTTTCAATTAAATTGTATGTTTCCTCTAAAGTCCCCCTTTCATAAGAAACACTTAATTCTGTTTCTGGAGCCGTAATGTAAGGAATACCTAAAGCACTTTTATTTGCTTCACTATAATGTAATGCGAATATATTAGCTAACATAAAGTGGTTATAAGCTCTAGAAACTAAGGCTTCTCCTTTTAATGAATTTCTAAAATCGTCATCACCTCCATCTATTTCAGATAAACCAACTAACGCTTGATTAGCATGAGCAATTGCATTATAAGTATTATCCCAAAAATAAGTAGGCGTATCTTGTTGCTCGCTAGATACTACGGGTACGTAAGTATAATTTTCGGTCATCCAAGGGTATTGAGTGTTTTGAATAATATACGTTGCGTTATCTGATTTCGCTTCAACAAAATTATAAGTTGCTCGAGAATAGGCAGAAACCAATAACTCTGAAACATCATCTAAAGTCTTTACTTCCTGCCTATTATCTGGAACCTCATCTAAATAAGAATCACACGAAAAAAATGAAACTAGAGTAAATAGTATTATAAATCTTTTCTTCATAGCATTAAAAATTAAAATTAAGAGTAAAGGTGTATGTTTTTGTTAATGGTAAAGAAACACCACCCGATTGAAAAAACTCTGGATCTACACCATTTAATTTATCATCGGAATAGATTAACCAAAGGTTATGAGCAGATAAGCTCATTGATGCAGATTTCATCCAAGTTTTATCTATAAAACTATTAGGGAATCTATAGGTAAGTTTTACGTTTTTAAGCCTCACAAAATCCCCATCTGCAACTCGAATATCACTTTTATTATATAAATCAAAAGGGTTTAATCCTTGAGATCTTAATGCCTCAACTGCAGTAGCTGAAAGTATGGCAGGGATATTAGTAACATTTTCATCACCTGGCAATGTCCATCTATTGATTAAGTCGCCCGACTGAGAACTAAAATCATCATATAACCTAGCAGAACCATCACTTAAACGCACATCATATAAATCGTCCAAACGGATTTTATTACCACCTCTATATGAAAAACCAAAATTAAGATCTAAATTTTTATAAGAAATAGTATTATTGAAACCTCCAAAGAAGGTAGGTTCCGTTTGCCCTTCATAAGTAACATAATCTAATACATCTTCTCTTTCTTGCAAGTTTAAATATTGAATAACACCTCCATCTTTATCGTAAAATGTTGGTATACCGTTAGCATCTAATCCTGCAAAAGGAATTGAAAATAGCGAGCCAGCGGAATATCCTACAAAGTTACCACCATTTCTACTGATAGCATCGCCAATACGATCTCGAGATTGCCAATTTGTAATTTCACTTTTAGAATAACTATAATTGAAATTTGAAGTCCATCTAAAATCTTCTGTTTCAAAATTGGTTGTTCTTAAAGTAAACTCAAAACCATTACGGTCTAGCTCGCCAATATTACCTAATTTTCGTCCTTCACCACCAACACCGTTAGTTTCTACAAAACCTATTAAATCTTCAGATTTTCTTCTATAATATTCAAATTCAATTCCTAATCGATTATTCAAAAATGCTGTTTCTAAACCAATATTCCATTCGTATAATTTCTCAAATGTTAATTCTGAATTTTCCAATTGGTTGATAACTAAAGCTATTTCTCTTTCCGATGCTTGCGGACGTAAAGGCTCATCTCCACTTACAATTAAACCAGCACTAGCATCATAAGGATTAGATCCTGATAAACCATAAGTAGACTTAAGTTTTAATAGGTTTATCCAATCTACATTATCCATGAATGATTCTTGATGGATATTCCAAGCTCCACTAACATTCCATGTTGGTAAGTAACGTGCTGTTTTAGAATTACCTGTTCTATTGTCTCCATCATACCTAAAAGTACCGTTAACAATATATTTTCCTTTTAAAGCATATGCTCCCGTTGCAAATGTACCCCAAGCTCTATTTCTAGTTTCATTAACTTCGAAATAATCATCACCTCTAGAATCTAGGAATCTTATAAAATTAGGATCACTTAACACAAGACCTCCTTTATCAAATAAATATCCCCACCCTTCGGCATATTCTTTAGTTCTATCACTAGATCGTACTTCTTGACCAACAAGAACATCTACTTGATGGTTGTCTCCAAATCGCGTTGAGTAATTAAGAGTATTACGCATAAAATAATTTACAAGCGTGTTATTAGTTGTATTTCTAAAACCACCATTAGGCAATACTGTGTAAGGATCTAATTCGGGAGCATCAGGGTCATCAAATAAGAAAATATTACTATTAACTAATAATGGATCATCCGCTCTATATGCTGCTGCATTATTAGAGTTTTCATGCACAGTTTGTACTGCTCTACTTCCATACCATCTACCTTGTAAAACGGTATTAAAAGTAAAATCTTCATTAATTTCCCAATTGAAACTAGTTTGTAAAGACAAATCTGTTAAATCTAAGTCTACATAATTATTTTCTACTTCATGTAAAATGTTAAACGGCGCCCAGTTTCTTCTGTAATATTGTAAATCCCCACTTTCATCATAAGGCGTCATGCTTCTACTGGTATACAAAGCAAAATTAAATGGATTAATATCAAAATTTCTTTCAAAAACTCCAGAAAGCGCATCAAATGTTCGATCTTGAGAAGCGGCAACCCTTTGATCTCTAACATTACCAGTTAATTTAAACCCAACACTTATATTATCAGCAATTTTAAAATCGGCATTTAAATTTGCCGTTAGATTTTTAGCATCATCGGCTATAGTTTGTCCCTCATCATCCATATAGCTAATAGATGCTCTATATTTAGATTTTTCGGTACCAGAACTAATACTTAAACTATTTGTTTTAACAAATGAATTTTTAAATAACACATCAAACCAATCGGTATTTGCATCGGCATAACGTTGCAAATAATCGTAATTAGGCGTTCCTCCTGGGCCCCAATTGATTTCGTTATTTCTTATTTTGTAAAACATATCAGAAAACACTCCGTGATTTCTAGCTGTATTAGAGTTAGCTATATCAATCCATCCCTTTTCGTAAAGTTCTTGGTTAATCGCCATTTCATCTCCAGAACTTAATATATTAAATTGACCGTAAGTTGGTTTTGTTCTTGTTGTTAAACTGCTAGAAAAATTAATTCTTGGAGTTCCTGTTTCTCCTCTTTTAGTCGTAATAACAATTACACCATTCAAAGCCCTCACCCCGTATTGCGCCGTTGCAGAAGCATCCTTTAATACTGTAAAAGATTCAATATCGTTAGGTCCAATTCCTGCTGTAGACGAGCTTAAAATAGTTTCTAAATTCCCTGTGGTTATATCCTGATTTGATAATTCTACAGCATCTTCTAAAACAACGCCATCAATAACCCATAAAGGTTTATTAATACCATTAATTGATGAGTTACCTCTAATTCTAATTACTGGAGCCGTCCCAAAAGTTCCAGATGCATTTTCAATCTCCACACCAGCTACTTGGCCTTGTAAAGCTCTTGCAACATCTGGAACTCCTTCAAGTTTCACATCTTCTAATTTAACGGTAGATGCAGAACCTGTAAATAGTTTTCTATCAATTTTTTGATATCCGGTAACCACTACAGCATCTAGGCTTTCAACATCTTCTGACATCACAACATCGATAGTATCTGAAGCGCCGACAGTGATAAATTTTGTTTCCAAACCAATGAAGCTCATTTTAAGAACTTCACCTTTTTCCGCCTTTATAGCATAATTACCATCAAAATCAGAGACAACACCTCGATTAGTACCATCGACAACAATAGTTACTCCTGCAACAGGAACCCCGTTTGCATCTGTAATAGTTCCTGAAATTGTTCTTGACTGAAATTTAACGATAGACACTTGTTCCTTTTTATCCAAAATAATCTGGCGCTCGTTAATAGAGTAACTAAATATATCTGTATTTAAAACTCTTTCTAAAACTTTGTTTATCGTTTTATCTTTAATTTTAACATCACCTAGTTCTTTTCTTAACTCAGGTAAAACTTCATCTTTATAAATAAAAACAAATTCGCTTTGGTTTTCAATAGTTTTAATTACATTCATTAATGTAGCATTCTGAATCTCTATTTTCAATTTGGCGTTTTGAGAATAGGAATTTGAGAAAGAATAAAATGTAAACAGAAGTAAAAAGAAACTGAGCCCCTTCATAATAAATAGAGTTTTATTCCTGAAATCCAATAAGGCGTTACAAGAATTTTGATTTTTTTTCATAAGTTTGATTGTTTTTAATTAAGCATAAATAAGCTGTTAGTTTAACAGTTTTCTATTCAGAGAATGTTGGCGCATTCTCTGTTTTTTTTTATTTTATAATGTATTTATCATCTATTAATTCTATTTTAAATTTTGTTATGAACATTAAATTTTGAAGTGTTTTTTCTATCTTATCATTTAAATCTAATTTCCCGCTTATTTTTATTTTATAAATATCCAATTTTTCATCCAGCACAATGTCTATGTTATAAAAACGCTCAATCTTTCTAATTATATTTATCACAGATTCACTTTCAAAATATAAAAGCCCTGATGTCCATAAGGTGTAATTATCGGTATCGACATTTTTCACCTCGACATTACCATTCTTTTTAGACCATGTAGCCAATTGACCTGGCTTTAAAACTGTTTTTTTATTGTTAAAAAAACCTTTTTCCACTACATTAACCTTACCTTCTGTTAAAGCTGTAAAGATGCAGCCGTCTGCAGGGTATGCTGACACATTAAATTTGGTACCTAAGACTTCAACCGAAAAATTCTCTTCCATTGTTTTCACAATAAACGGACGTTCTTTATTAGGTTTAACTTCAAAAAAAGCTTCACCTGATAAAACGACAGTACGTTCTCTTAAAAGAAATTTTTCGGGAAAAATAAATTTTGTTCCTGCGTTAAGATGCACAACAGATCCATCGGATAAAGTTATCTTACTACGTTGTCCATAAGGCACCAATAATTTATTATAAGTTTCTTTTTCTTTTTCTTCGGTTACACTAGTTATAGTGTCATTAGCATTCACAACAACTTTACCCGAGCTAGTATATTTAATTTCAGACTCCTTTTTATTTATTAAAAGTGGTTCTCCTGATTTAAATACTAGTTGCGTATGTGTTAACGAATCCAAAGACATCATGTCTAAATTTTTGACTAGAGTAGGATTTTGTTGACTAAACATGTTTTTTAAAAAAAGACCTACCCCCAGCAGAACCAACAACATGGCCGCATATTTAAAATATTTTTTAAATAAATTAAATTCTGTAGATGTTTTTTTAGACGACATCATTTTATCCAAAATCTTCCCCAGCATTTCCTTTTTTTCTGCTTCCGTTAGATTTAAATCGTTTGTTTTTATCGCTAACAAAACTTCTTTTAAGTCTGAAATTACCTGTTGCTCTTGAGGATTATTTAAAATGTAGGTTTCCCAAAAAACATCACTTTCATGCGTTGGCTTGTATATCCAATCTATAAAAAAGCTGTCTTCAAGATATTTAGAATAAGGTTTCATAATTTAGGTCTATATTCACATAGGGCTCAAAACTTTATTTTTGTGGACACTTTTTTTAAGTTTTTTTTTAATAAAGCCTTCTTTTTATGAAATTATAGACTTGAAAAGAATATCAGAGGCACTAAATTAATGAAGAAATTAATTAGCTTAACCGAGGATATAACATAAAGAATATGATATTGGTATGCACATTAAAAACAGGATTTTCTCGTATTTTTTTGATAGCTCGATAAACTTGTTTACGTACAGAATTATGATCTATACCAATTATTTCAGAAATCTCAATATAGCTAAAGCCTTTTGTGAACTTTAGATACAATATTTCCTGTTGCTTAAACGTAAGCTCTTTCATTACTTGCGTAATAATTTTTTTGTTACGTTTATCAATTTCTTTATCGATAGTTGCATGCTCAACATTATACTCAGTAACAAAATCCATGGTGCTCAATGCACTAAAATCGTCTGTTTTCCTTTCTTTTTTAAGCTTTTTAAATATATTTCGTTTGAGAGCTCTAAATAAATAAAAATTAATATTATTTGGTCTAGAGAGTTTTTCCCTGTGTTCATAAACATCTAAAAAAACATCTTGAATAGAATCTTTAACAAAATCTCTATCCGGTTTCAATCGCATACCGTAAGAAAATAAAGAATCGATGTGTAGACTGTAAATAGATGAAAAAGCACTCTTATCACCTCTTACAAATTTAGACCATATTTCTTCTTCCTTTTCTATTTTAGATTGATGTTTAATGATGATGATTATTTACTAATGTGAAATTTACATGCCGTATATTGGATATTAGTAAAACTTTATTAATCCTGATTTTTATAAAAAATAATTGAAGTTTTAAATTTTACAAAACACAATTCATTTTACGATTAAAAAAGAATTGACAGTTTCACTAACAAAAACAAACCTCTTAATTTAATACTAAAGAAACAAACAAATTCAAATAATTAACGATACATCATTCACCATTTTATGATTTTACTTAAATTATATCCTTATTTTTATATTATTTAATAAAATAAAACAACTAAAATTTCACAATTAATGATTATTCAATAATCACAAAAGACAATCTGTTATAAAAAATTGTACGAATTTTTATTCAAAAAAAATATATAACAATAAAACTCTAGTAGAGTTTTTCATTCCTTTTTTTATCCAATTTTCACAACTAACACACCATTTAAACGAGACAAAAACGAGATACCTAACTGGAAATACATTATTCTCAAAAAAACACAAAAAAATACCGATTTAATACCATTACCATCGTAAACCTGTTAAAAAATCACCAAAATCAATATTTCTCTATTTTTATCACACCAATAAACCCGTTATTAACATAAATTTAATATTATTGCAACACTAATTCAAATCAATTATAAATGAAATTAAAAACTACCTTAATTTTTACGCTTTTCCTGGTGTCTTTTATGCAGATGTCTTTTGCACAAAAGAAAACGGTATCAGGAACGGTTTCTGATGCTAGTGGAGTACTTCCCGGTGTATCGGTTATCTTAAAAAACACTGCAACTGGGGTTACATCCGATTTTGACGGAGTATATGCCATCTCGGCAAAACCCGGAGACGTGCTGGTATTTAGATACCTTGGCATGGAAACCATTGAAAAAACAGTAACACAAGGAAACACAATTAATGTCGTTCTAAAAGAAAGTTCTGAAAGTCTAGACGAAATTGTAATTACAGGAATTACAACAACAGATAAACGTTTGTTTACTGGTGCTGCTTCCTCGGTTAAAGCAACCGAAATCAAATTAGCTGGTACGCCAGATATTAGTAGATCACTAGAAGGTAGATCTGCAGGTGTTACTGTGCAAAATGTCTCCGGAACTTTTGGTGCAGCACCAAAAATTAGAATTAGAGGTGCTACTTCTATTTATGGAAGTTCAAGACCGTTATGGGTAATTGACGGTGTTATTATTGAAGATATCGTAGAAATTACAGCAGATGATTTATCGTCTGGTGATGCTACAACATTAATAAGTTCTGCTATAGCAGGATTAAACCCTGAAGACATTGACACTTTTGATGTATTAAAAGATGGTTCTGCAACTTCAATCTATGGTGCACGTGCTAAAGGTGGGGTTATTGTTATAACAACAAAACGAGGTAAAGCAGGCGTAAGCAGAATTAACTATAGCGTTGAATCTACGTTTAGAACAATTCCTTCTTACAATGACTTTAATGTTATGAATTCTCAAGATCAAATGTCTGTTTATGAAGAAATGAGAAGATCTGGTTGGTTAAATCCTGCAGATGTATCAACAGCTGCTAGTTCTGGTGTTTACGGAAAACTTTATAACTCATTTTATGATGTTGACTCAAGTGGAAATTTTGCTGTAAAAAACGATGCCTCTGGTGTTGCAGAATTTTTAAGAATGGCAGAATACAGAAACACAAACTGGTTTAAACAATTATTTGATGTTAGCTTAATGCAAAACCATTCTATTAGTATGTCTTCTGGTACAGAGAAATCTACTTATTATGGATCGGTAAGTGCTTTATTAGATCCGGGATGGACAAAAGCTAGTAACGTAAATAGATACACAGCTAACTTTAATTCTTCATACAAATTATCTGATAAATTAGAGTTAAATACTATTAGTAATGTGTCTTTTAGAAATCAAAAAGCTCCAGGTACTTTAGCACAAGAAACAGATGTTGTTACTGGTGAGGTTCGAAGAGATTTTGACATCAACCCTTACTCTTTTGCAATTAACTCTTCAAGAACATTAGATCCAAATCAATCTTATATTGCTAATTATACAGATTTCAATATTCTAGATGAATTGGAAGAGAATTACATCGATTTAAAATCGACTGATTTAAGATTTCAGGCTCAATTAAAATACAAGCCTACTAAAAAAACTGAGATTAGTGTTTTAGGTGCTTTAAAATACCAAACGTCAACTCAAGAGCATCACTCTACAGAGTTTTCTAATCAAGCAAATGCATATAGAGCTGGTATTTACCCAGAAAACGCGACTATTAGAGATGCTAATCCATTTTTATACACAGATCCAGACGACACCTCTGCAACACCTATTAGCGTGTTACCAGAAGGAGGTATTTATAGAAAAACAGATTATGAATCTTTAGGATACGATTTAACTTCTACATTTTCTTACAAGAATGTATTTAACAACATTCATACTGTAAACTTCTATTCTGGTATGCAATTAAATTCTATAGATAGAAGCAGAACTAATTTTACAGGTTGGGGATTACAATATTCATTAGGAGAAATTCCTTTTTATGGATATGAATTATTCAAAAAACAAGTTGAAGAAAACTCTCTATACTACGGTTTAAATAACACAAAAAATAGAGGTGTTGCATTCTTTTCTAATGCTACATATTCTTGGAAAAGACGTTACACTATAAATGGTACTGTTCGTTATGAAGGAACAAATAGATTAGGAAAATCTACAAAATCTAGATGGCTTCCAACTTGGAATATATCTGGTGCATGGAATGCTCATGAAGAAGATTTCTTTGAGGCTTTAAATCCTGTTTTATCGAACTTCACAGTTAGAGCATCGTACAGTTTAACTGCAGATAGCGGACCTTTTGATGTTACAAACTCAGCCGTTGATATTAGAAGTGTAAACCCGTGGAGACCTAGTTCTGGTGTAAGAGAAAGTGGTTTAACCATTGAATCTTTAGAAAACAGCGACTTAACTTACGAAAAGAAAAATGAGATTAATATTGGTTTTGATGCTGGCTTTATAGACAACAGAATAAATGTAGGTTTCGATTGGTACACAAGAGATAACTATGATTTAATAGGTATTGTAAACACCCAAGGTATCGGTGGTGAAGCAACAAAATTTGGTAACGTAGCTTCTATGACTTCTCAAGGACTTGAGCTATCGATTTCATCTACCAATATAAAAACTGATAATTTTTCTTGGAGAACAAACTTCATCTACTCTAAAACAACCAATGAGGTTACTGAATTAGAAAACAGATCTAGAGTAATTGATTTAATTACAGGAAATGGTTTTGCAAGAACAGGATACCCTGTAAGGTCTATATTTTCAATTCCATTTGAAGGATTAAACTCTGAAGGATTACCTACATTTACTAATGAAAACGGTGAAACCACTGTAAGCGATATTTACTTTCAAGAAAGAGATAATATTGACTTTTTAGAATACTCAGGTTCTGCTGACCCTACAGATATTGGAGGTTTAGGGAATACATTTACTTATAAAGGTTTTAGCTTAAATGTTTTTGCTTCCTACTCTTTTGGTAATGTAGTGAGACTTAACCCTATCTTTAATGATGAGTATACAGACTTAACTGCTTTTCCTAGAGAATTTGAAAACAGATGGGTAACTCCTGGTGATGAAAACTTTACAGATATACCTAGAATTGCTTCTGCAAGACAAGTTGACAATTATGGTGGTAGTGAGTTAGACATTGCTTATAATGCTTACAACTACTCCACTGCTAGAATAGCGAAGGGAGATTTTATTAGACTTAAACAAGTAACTTTAGGCTATCAATTTGACCAAAGTTTAATCGAAAAACTAAAAATTAGCAGCTTATCTATGAGTGTAAATGCTACCAACTTGTTCTTACTTTATTCTGATAAAAAATTAAACGGTCAAGATCCTGAATTTTTCAACTCAGGTGGTGTTGCTTCACCATTAGCAAAACAAATTACCTTTTCACTTAGATTAGGTCTATAATAAAATAACGAAAACATATTAAGATAATGAAAAATATTAAAATACTATTTCAGGCTTTGCTTTTGTCGCTGTTTGTGGTGTCTTGTAATGATTTCTTAGATGAATTACCAGATAATAGAGCAGAACTTGACAATGCTACAAAGATTAGAAAGCTGTTAGTATCCGCATATCCAGAATCTACACATGCTTTGTACACAGAGCTATCTTCAGATAATGTCGATGATGCAGGTACAAGCAATCCTTACGGAGAAAGAATCGATAGCCAAATGGCATACTGGGAAGATGTTACTGAAACTAGTAACGATGATCCACTTGGAGCCTGGGAAAGTGCTTATTTAGCTATAGCACATGCCAATCAAGCTTTAGCAGCCATAGAAGAACTAGGCACTCCAGACAATCTTTTGCCTGAAAAAGGAGAAGCATTAGTAGCTAGAGCTTACGGTCACTTTGTACTAGTAAATGTGTTCTGTAAACATTATAACGAACAATCAAGCATAACCGATTTAGGAGTTCCTTTTCTAGAAGATCCGGAAACAACCTTGAATCCTTCTTACGAAAGAGGAACTGTAGCCGAAGTTTATGAAAAAATAAATGCCGATATTGAAAATGGACTACCTTTAATTGACGATTCTATTTACGATGTACCGTCTTATCATTTTAATGTGAGAGCTGCTAATGCCTTCGCTGCAAGATTTAATTTATACTACCAAAAATGGCAAAAAGCAAAAGATTATGCTACTGCTGCACTTGGTTCTAATCCTGCAAACGCATTAAGAGATTGGAATGCTTTAGGTAACTTACCAAGAACGACCACCGTAGTAACCAATGCATATATAGAAGATAACAGTAATTTATTAGTACAAGCTTATACTTCAAGTATGGGAGTTGTATTTGGCGCTTACTATTCTGGAGCTCGTTTTAACCATAGCCGTAAAATAGCAGATGAGCAAACCTCTCTTGCTCCTTTACCATGGAATCCAACATCTAGTTTATCTACATTTGCACATAAATTTCGTCCTTTTAACTATTCTGCAACAAATTTAGATAAATCGTTACTTTACAAAATACCTTACAGGTTTGAGTATACAGATCCTGTTGCACAAATTGGATATAGCAAAACCATTTTAGTACCTTTCACTACAGATGAAACTCTTTTGGTAAGAGCTGAAGCAAATATTATGCTTGGCTTGTTTGATGCTGGACTAGATGACATTAATACTTGGAGTACTAATTTTTACGCAAACCCAGGAACTGTAACCTTAGCAGATGTAAATAGTTTTTACAACAGCCTAGATTATTCTTCTGGAACGAACATTACTCAAAAGAAAGAATTAAACCCTAAATTTACAGTTACCGCTGGTGATCAAGAAAACTTGATACACTATGTACTGCAATGCAGACGTGTACTTACTTTACACGAAGGTTTAAGATGGTTTGATATTAAACGTTATGGTATTCCAGTTTCTCGTTTTTTAATTGGTTTAAATAACGCAATAAGTGTTAATGCAGAATTGGAAGCTGATGATCCCCGTAAAGCGCTACAAATACCTCAAGATGTTGTTAGTGCTGGTATTACTCCAAACCCAAGATAAAAAGTAATTTTAAAATATATAAATATGAAAAAAATAAATTTTTTAATACTCCTTATATTTTCATCTGTCATTTTCAATTCATGTGAAAACACAGATGCATTAGATAGAAATGTGAGCGTAGTAAATGGAGATGATGGTGAAAAAACTCAATTTGACCTCTATCTTGATAGAGAATATGTAGACCCATACAATATCAGTTTTTTATACAAATTACCAGATATCGAAACCAATTTCAATCACACATTGGTACCTGCGACTCTAGAAAACTCAATTAAGATGTCTAACCTAGTTAAATACTTATGTTTAGAACCTTATGATGCTGTTGCACCAGAATTTTTTATGAAAAAATTCTTTCCTAAACAATTATTAATGGTTGGCTCTGCTGCTTATCAAAATAATGGTACTAGAATTATTGGTACAGCCGAAGGTGGTTTAAAAATTTCTTTATTTGAAATCAACAACTTAGATGTAACTAATATTGAAACATTAAATGCTCTTTATTTCAGAACTATTTATCACGAGTTTTCTCACATATTACATCAAAACGTTGATTTCTCTTCTGATTTTGATGCCATCACTGAAACAACTTACGTAGGTGATTCATGGAATGAAAGCTGGACAGCTGCTAACCCATCTAACGCCGCTGGTTATATTAGTAACTACGCAAGTAAAGAAGCAACTGAAGATTTTGTTGAGTTAATTGCTCATTATATAACAAGTTCTACCTCCACATGGGATGACATAATAGCGGCGGCTGGTGATACAGGTGGTCCAATTATTACTCAAAAAATGGAACTTGTAAAAAAATATCTTCAAACAACTTGGTCAATAAACATTGATGATTTACGTGATGAAATCCAAACAAGATCTGCGAACTTAAATGATCAAGATTTAGATAACATAAACTAAGAAATATGAAAACAATTATAAATAAATTTAAATTTTGCACACTAATCCTTTTGGTTGCATTTTCTTGCACCGAAATTGGTGATGATCCTGCATTTGATACTTCAGCCTCTGAAAGATCTTCAGAAGCTGTAACTGAAATTAAAGCAACATTAACAGAACCTACTGAGGGTTGGATATTTGAATACTACCCACATGATTTACAAATATATGGTGGTTACAATTACATTTTATCTTTTGACGATAACAACATGGTAGATGTATATTCAGAACGCCAAGCTGACTTCTCTATCCCAGAGACCTCTAGCTATGATATACTATCTATAGGAGGACCTGTTTTAACCTTTGACACTTACAACTCTGTGATGCATGAGTTTTCTACACCATCGGCTGCGGAATACCAGGCAAAAGGTGGAGACTATGAGTTTATCTTATCTCATACTGATGTTGAAGACGTTTTGAATGCTAGAGGGACTGTTTCTGACAATAATTTAAAATTAATTAAATTAACAGAATCACCTCAATCTTACTTAACAAAAGTAAAAGAGATTGTCGATTATTTAGATGGAGCTGTTTATATAATGTCTACAGACGGGGAAATAACACAAATTCCTGTATCAAATCGTAACATTACATTCCCTGGTGAGGATCTTGAAGAAGACACGGTAGTAGCTTTTATTTATACTGACACAGGTATAAAGCTATACGAAACTACCACTATTAATGGAAATGAAGTGACTGAATTCACGCTAGACAAAGATGCTAATCAATTAATTTCTTTAGATGGCAGCACAGTTTTAGACATTGTATTCCCTCCTCTTAATACAAGTCAAAATTGGATAATTAATGTTATTGGCGCTGGTGAAGTTTCTGATACCTTTTTTAATACTTTTGTTAATATTTATAATAACAATGGCGCTATATATGGAGAAACGTTGTCTACAGATATAGAATTTGGGAATACAATAACACCTACTGGCATCCAGTTCTATTCATCTGGATATTACGCAGAATATAACGTTACATTCCCTTTACTTTTTAGTAATCCCGAATTATTGTCTATAGCTAGAAAAGGTGCAGGCTTCAACTGGCAGTGGTATGGACATTTAGATCCTCTAATAACACTAATTGTGGATAATGAACCCTACGAAGTAGAAGGCACACCTGCTGATGACCCCACAGTCGTTAAATTAACTAGTACAGTAGATCCAGACGTTTGGTTTACTATTAGAAAATAAACTGTATATAAAACTAACGTTTATCAGTATCGCTAATAAACCTAAAAAAAGCCCAAGGTTAAAATTTAACCTTGGGCTTTTTCTATATCTACAAAATTATCACTACTCATCTTGAATCTTTATTGGCTTTATTCTATTTTAGCCATATGCTTTTAAACACCCACTCAAACATACTCCTAGAATGTGGCACAGACGAAGCTGGACGAGGCTGTTTAGCCGGACCAGTTACCGCTGCCGCAGTTATCTTGCCTAAAAATTTTAAAAACATCATCTTAAACGATTCCAAGCAGCTTAGTGAGAAAAAGCGTGATATTTTAAAACCTATTATTGAGGCAAAAGCATTAACCTTTGGAGTCTCCCACGTTTTTCAAGAAGAAATTGACCATATAAATATATTAAACGCATCAATTTTAGCGATGCATAAATCTATTCAGCAACTAGAACCACAGCCAGAATTTATTATTGTAGATGGTAACAGGTTTAAACCTTTTAAAGACATCCCTTTTGAAACCATTATTAAAGGTGATGGTAAGTACTTAAGCATTGCTGCAGCATCTATTTTAGCAAAAACATATAGAGATCTATATATGAATAAAATTCATGAAGAGTTCCCTATGTATAATTGGAAACAAAACAAAGGTTATCCTACTAAAGAGCATCGACGTGCTATTGCAGAATTTGGCATTACAAAATACCATAGAAAATCGTTTAGACTTTTGCCCGAGGCAGTTTAAACCTTATCTAGCTACATTAGTAATTAATACTTTTTTAATATTATAAAACCGAAAAATCGTAGGTTTGTAAAAATTAATTTATTCATGCGTTTTCTTTCAATAATTCTTTTATTATTTATCACTTTAAGCTGTACCAATACTAAAAAAAAACGGACTAGCTTAATCGATTTTATACCTAAAAACAGTGCCGTTGTTTTAAAGGCTAGAAACATTGAAAGTCTGCAAAGCACTTTAAGCAATAGCGAACTCATTCAGCAGTTTTCCAAAGCTAATATCTATCAGAATTTAGAGACCCAATTCGAAAATTTAGATATTTTAAAATCAAATAGCCCACTACTAATTTGCTTTTCAAAAACAAAAGAAGATAGTTTAAACTACACCCTAATTACCAAATACCACGATAGTCTATTTGTTACAGATTCTCTAAAAAATTATAAAGAAGAATCTTTTCCTTTTAAAAAGAGTACCATTATAAAAAGTACGCTTAACAAAAACGTTTTTTACAGCGCAATTATAGATAGTATATTTATAGCGTCCTCTTCTAAAAAAACAATCGAATTAGCTTTTACTCCAGTTAGCATCGACAACGAAAAACAAAAGATTTACAAAAGTACAGACAAGGAAAATCTATCTGTAATAATCGATACTAAAGCCAACGTTATAAGTTCAATTTTTATTGAAGATTCTATCCCTTTAAAAACATTTACAAATTATTTGGCCTTAGATATAGACGCGAGCCAAAACACTTTAAAATTTAATGGAATTACTAAAGCCACCGATTCTACAAAAAGTTTAGTAAATATTTTTAAAAACACCATTCCGCAGGTTAACACAATTCAACATATTACACCTTCGAATAGTGATGCCTTTATGAGCTTCACTTTTAACGATTTTAAAGTATTAAAACATAATCTAGCTCTTTTTAGAGAAAAAGACACTATAACGAGCACTACTAATCTTTTTGATGACGTTATCGAAATTGGTGTTATTTATGAAGATGAAAAACGAGCTATCGTTTTAAATTCAACAGATATAATCGCTACTAAAGATGCTTTACTTGCAGAACAAAATACAGAAGAAACCTATAGAGATATTTCTATTTATAACTTTAGTAATTCTAGCCTATTTCTTGAAACATTCTCACCTTTAATTTCTTCAAACCAAGCTAAACTATATTGTGTTTTAGATCAGTTTTTTGTTTTTGCAGCAGATTTAGAAATGCTTCAGAACATTATCTCTAACTATCAAAACAAAACAACTTTAGGCTCTCGAAATTATTTCAAAGATGTTCAGGAAGAATTAAGCGATGCTGCTTCAATTTTAATGATAACCAATTCAAATAGCTTAGAAACAATTATAAATAAAAACCTAACAGAAACGCCTAGCTTAACATTAGAAGCATACAAAACATCGGCACTTCAATTTATATACGACACTAATTTTTCGCATGTAAATGCTATCATAAAAAAGAATAAAACGAAGGCCGTAGAACAATCTATTTCCGAAGAATTCAACATCAAGCTAGATGCCGATTTACTAAACACTCCACAATTTGTAACCAACCATATTACAAAGCAAAAAGATATTGTAGTTCAAGATATTGAGAATAACCTATACTTAATTTCTAACAGTGGAAAAATACAGTGGAAAAAACAGTTACAAGGTCCTGTTTTAGGTAAAATTGAACAAATTGACATCTATAAAAATGGAAGACTACAACTTGTCTTTGCTACACCAAACCGCGTTTATATTTTAGACCGAAAAGGCAAAGATGTTTCTTCCTTCCCTTTAAAATTCAGCGATGCTATTACACAGCCACTTTCTGTTTTTGATTATGATAACAACAAAAAATATCGTCTTTTAGTAACTCAAGGTAAAAACGTTTTAATGTACGATGCTAAAGGAAAAATTGTAAAAGGATTTACCTTTAAAGCAGCCAAAAACACTATTATTTCGCAACCACAACACTTTAGAATTGGGAATAAAGATTATATTACCATAACAACCGAAAACAAACTTTTAATATTAGATCGTGTTGGAAAAACCAGAGTAACACCGAAAACTACACTTTCGTTTTCAAGAAAACCTATTTATATATACCTCAGTAAATTTACAACTACCACCAATAAAGGCGATTTAATAAGTATTGATACAAAAGGTAATGTTACTACCCAAAACCTCAATTTATCTAGCAAAAACAACATCGCTACTACAAGTAAAACATTAGTATATCAATCGGAAAACAAATTAACTATTAGAAATAAAACCATAAACTTAGATTATGGAAATTATGCCGATGCCGAAATATTTATTCTAAACAATAAAATTTACGTTTCCATTACCGACTTACAGTTGCAAAAAACGTATTTGTTCGATAGCCAAGCCAAGTTGCTACCAAATTTCCCGGTGTATGCCAACTCTAAAATAGACTTAGCAAATAGTGATAAAGACAAAAACCTAGAGTTTATTACTAAAGGAGACTCTAATTCGGTTTTACTTTATCAAATTAATTAATCTATTCCATTAATTTAAACTCAAACTACTCTACTTAAAAAAACGCAAATGATTACAAGAAAAAATGCCGAAATATCAAAATTCATAATTCATAAAGTTGGTAATAAATTTAACGATACTAAAAATGCATTTTCCGACAACCCCGTTGAATTTGATGAAGCTAGTTACGAGCTGATGCTCCCTTTTTTACTTCGTCCTTTTGGCAGTGTTGTACAAAGTTACCGTTTTAACCACCATGCCAATATTACACTAAACGAAATAAACAGCTACTCGGCTCAAATGTTTAATGATGAAGAGGCTTTTGTTGAAGTTTCTAAACACATTGTCACGCACCTATACGAGCAATCGAGTTCTGCACAGATAAAAACAGGTGATGTTTTAATTGTGATGTTTGAAGGCATCGAATTTAGAGATATTACCACAAATGCTATTGGTATTTTTAAAATTGAAAGCAAAGTGAATTTCTTTCAAACGTATTTAGAAAACAATAGTTATGATGTTTTGGTACAAAACGGAATAAGTTCTAAAAAGGTAGATAAGGGTTGTTTAATTTTAAATCAATCTGATGGTGAAGGCAATATTATTTTAAGTGTAGACAATAATAGTTATGATGCTGCTTATTGGTTAAATCACTTTTTAAATATTAAGTATGCTGATGATGCTAACAACCATACACAACAATATATAGAACTATTAAAAGACTTTTCTACCGATGTTTTAAAACCTAATTATGGAGCTAAAGAGCAAAACACTTTTTTAGCTAAATCGATAGATTTTTTTAAAGAAAATGAAATTGTAAACATCGAGCGTTTTAAAGACGAATTGTTCGAAGAGGATAAACACAAAAAAGAATTCGACTCTTACAAAAAGGAGTTTGAAGGTGAACAAAGCTACATTATTAGAAATCAATTTGATGTTGCAGAAGCTGTTGTTACCAAAGAAAAAAGAAAGATTAAAACTGATATAAAGTTAGACACCAACATCCAAATTAAACTCGATATTGATGCGCCCGATGCCTCGGAAGAATATTTAGAACGTGGTTATGATGAGGAAAAAAAAATGCACTACTACAAAGTGTTTTTTAATGAAGAAGCTTAGCAAGTAAGCAATTATCAAAAACAAAAAAATCGGCTTTCCTATAAAGAAAAGCCGATTTTTTTTTAATCTATATTATTAAACCATGGTCCTACATACGCTCAGGAACTTGAATTCCTAATAGTGAAAAAGCATTTTTTATAGTGTTTGCAACCGTGTTTGATAGTTGTACTCTCAATTGTTTTTCAACATCGTTATCTGCTCCTAAAATAGATACATTTTGGTAGAATGAATTAAACTCCTTAACCAAATCGTAAGTATAATTAGCTATTAAAGCAGGACTATGTTGTTCTGCCGCATTTTGTACAACTTCTGGAAATAATTGAAGTTGCTTTATTAGTTCTTTTTCTTTTGGATGTAAATCCGTGCTTTTTAAATCTGAATTTTCTATCTCTGCCTTTCTTAAAATAGACTGAATTCTAGCATAAGTATACTGAATAAAAGGCCCGGTATTTCCTTGGAAATCGATAGATTCTTTAGGATCAAACAGAATACGTTTTTTAGGATCCACTTTTAAAATATGGTATTTTAAGGCGCCTAAACCAATTGTCTTATAAAGTTCTTGTTTCTCTTCATCAGAGTAACCGTCAAGTTTTCCTAATTCTTCAGAAATTTCTCCAGCTGTTTTAGCCATTTCTTCAACCAAATCATCAGCATCAACAACAGTTCCTTCACGACTTTTCATTTTTCCGCTAGGTAAATCTACCATACCATAACTTAAATGGTACAGGTTTTTAGCCCAATCGAACCCGAGTTTCTTCAGAATTAAAAACAACACTTTAAAGTGATAATCTTGCTCGTTTCCTACGGTGTAAACCATACCGCCAACATCAGGAAAATCTTTAATACGTTGTATGGCTGTACCTATATCTTGGGTCATGTAAACAGCAGTACCGTCCGATCGTTGTACAATTTTCTTATCAAGTCCGTCTTCTGTTAAATCACACCAAACCGATCCATCTTCTTCTTTAACAAAAACACCAGATTTCAAGCCTTGCTCAACAAACTCCTTTCCTAATAAATAAGTATTACTCTCATAATATAAAGTATCAAAATCTACTCCCAAATTCTTGTAAGTAACATTAAAACCATCGTAAACCCAACTATTCATTTCCTTCCAAAGCTTAACCACTTCCTCATCACCAGCTTCCCATTTCAAAAGCATATTTTGAGCTTCTAATAAAATAGGTGCATTTTTCTTAGCTTCTTCCTCAGAACTTCCTTTAGTAATTAAATCTTGAATTTCTTTTTTATACTCTTGGTCGAATTTTACATAATAGTTACCAACTAACTTATCTCCTTTCAACCCTGTAGATTCCGGTGTTTCTCCTTCGCCAAACTTCTGCCAAGCCAACATACTTTTACAAATATGTATACCACGATCGTTTATAATTTGAGTTTTATATACTTTTTTACCCGAAGCTTTTAAAATTTCGGCTACACTATAGCCTAACAAGTTATTTCTAACATGGCCTAAGTGCAATGGCTTATTTGTGTTAGGTGAAGAATACTCTACCATAACCGCCTTATCACCTGCCGTTGGAGCAACCAAACCATATGCAGATTCTTGTTTTATTTCATTAAAGAAATCGATAAAATAAGAATCGCTAATTTCAATATTTAAAAAGCCCTTAACGACATTAAAAGCTTTTACACTGCTAACATTATCTACTAAATAGTTTCCAATTGTTTCACCAATTTGAACTGGGTTTCCTTTTACAACACGTAGCATAGGAAAAACAACTACCGTAATATCTCCAGCAAATTCTTTTCTTGTTGCTTGAAATTCTACAGTGTCTAATTCTACTTTATATGAAGATAAAACAGCTTGTTTTACTTGATTTGATAAGGTTTCTTGAAGATTCATGTCTTGTAACTTTAAGTCTGCAAAGATAAAATTTTTATTTATGCCTAATTGTAAAAACTTGTCTTAATATATAAAAGTAAAAACGAACTCTTCTACACAAAAAAACAAACTTTATTTGTAGGCATAACCCTATGTTTTTAAAGGGATTACTGAGTAAAGGGTTCAAAAATAATTAGCTATCCAAATTGTATTTCATCAGTATTTATTGTCTTTTAACTATTCGTCGAATATTCGAAAAAACTTAAGTCGTATTTCATCTAATATATTGGCAATAAGCCCTAAAAATTAGATTATAAACATGCTTTTTATAAAATTAGCAACGTAATGCTATTACAACAAAAAATAAATTAATTTTTTATAACACCTAACTAACAGTTCTCTAGTAGCCAAAACAACTATAACCGCTCTCAATACTACACGGTTGTTTTATAGTTTAGCTTAAAAGTGATTGCGACGTTTTATGAGGAAAATAATCACGGCTTTTCTATTTTTCACTATGTTTCTTGGTTTTTCACAAACCAAAGAAATAGATAGTCTGTTTATTGAACTTGCTTTTCAAAAACAAGATTCCACCAAGGTTGTTCCCTATTTACATTTAATTAAATCGCTGTATGCTCTAAAGGAGTATGATAGAGGTATGAAATATGTTCAGGCTAGTGAAAAACTATCCTATTCTTTCAACTACCAAAAAGGTATTGCAGAAACTACATTTTACAAAGCCTTGTATTATGCCGAAAAGAACGACTACATCAATGCTATAAGTGGCTTTGCAAAAGCCAAAAACTTATTTATTGAACAACGCGACACTATTGCTGTTGCCAAAGTACACAACAGTATTGGCACACTAGAAAGTAGCCGCGGCAACTTTACTAAAGGTATAGAACATGCTTTGGCTGCAACAAAAACACTAGAAAACAGTGATTTAAAAGAAGAACTTAGCATAGCATACAATACGTTAGCCGAAAGTTATTACCACACAAATGCACAAGATCTCGCTATAACCTACAACATAAAAGCTTTAGCTCTACAGGAACAATTAAAAGATTCTAGTGGAGTAAATAAAACGTACCAAAGACTTTCTGACCTTTATTATAAAAAGAAAGAACATAAAAAATCTATATTTTATTTTGAAAAGTTACTGAGTTTAAAAGGATATTCGGATACATTAAGAGCGTCCATATATCCTAAATTAGGTGGGGAGTATTTGGCTATTAAAAATTATGATAAGGCTACAAATTACCTAATAAAAGGCTACAACTTAAACAGAGCTAGTAACAACAAGCATAATTTACTTACTGTATTAAATAACCTTGGTGATTTAAACTTACAGAAAAACCGATTAAAGACAGCTAAAAACCAACTACTCGAAGCTGGAGAAATTGCAAAAAACTTAAATAATAAATCCGAATTACTTAAGCAATACAAGTTAATGAAAGCCGTAGACTCTACGCAACGGAATTTCTATAATGCTTTTATCTGGCAAGGTAAATATTATGAATTAAAAGCTGATTTGCAGGCTCCTGTTGAAGTTGTGCAAGCTCCTGCAACAAGCCCAACTACGATAGACTTTGATTCTGAAGTTATTGATACATTGACATCGTCAAACTTAACACAAGACATTAAAAGTATTGACAAAAGTGCATCTGGTAGCCGATTAAAATTTAATCACTATAACTTCTATGTATATTTTTTAGTATCCGCACTTTGTATAGCTGTTCTAATCTTAATAGTTATTTACCTTAAAGGAAATAAAAATGCTAAAAGAGCAACAGAACTTGAAGAAAGAAATACTTTAGTTGAATTAGAAAATGCTGCATTACTAGAGGAAACACAAAACCTTGAGAATGTTATAAATGTGAAAGATAAATTGTTCTCAATTATTTCTCACGATTTAAAAGATTCGCTATCGTCTATCACAGGTTTTATTAATTTACTAAAAGACGGTTCGTTAACAAAAGAAGAGTTCGATGCCTTAATACCAGAATTAAGTGAAAATGCCAATAACGCGTCACTACTTCTTTTTAATCTATTAAACTGGTCTAAGTCTCAAATGCAATCTTTAGAGCCTAAGCCAACTCTATTTGATGTTCAGGAAGTATTTAAAGACAAAGTGCAACTTATTGAACAAAGAATGGAAAAGAAAGGTATCACGCTAATGAATAATTCTCTTCGTGATTTCGCTTTCGCGGATAGAAGCATGTTTGAAATAGTAATACAAAACCTATTAGCCAATGCACTTAAATTCTGTAAAAAAGGTGATGTGATTAGTATTACCAACCATATAAATAATGGAAGTTGTATTGTGAGTATTGCTGATACTGGTATTGGAATTCCTGAAGAAAATATTAATAAACTCTTTAAAAGCACTCCGTTTACAACTTCTGGCACAAACAATGAAAAAGGCACAGGCTTAGGCTTACCTATTTGTAAAGAACTGGTTGAACTAAACAACGGTAAAATTTGGGTAGAAAGTATGGTAAACGTTGGTACAACATTTTACATACAGTTACCCAAATCGAAACCAGAAGAATAAAACTAAGCTTTTGGTAGAAATACTTCGGCCATCATGCAGCGTGCACTACCACCTCCACAAAATTCTATAGTACTTAAAGAACTCGATAGTATTTTAGTATGTTGTTCTATAGTATTTATTTGTTGTTTTGTTAAGCTATCAAAAGCCGACTGACTCATTATTAAATATGAAGTATCATCACTTCCTTTTACCTGAAGCATATTGCCCGCAAAATTATTGACCTGATCTTCCGTAATATCAATAATGGTTTTTCCGTCTTCTTTTAAATGCTTTAACACATTTTTGCGTTCCTTTTTATCATCAATACTGCTTAAACAAATTACCGCAAAAGTTTCACCAACACACATCATTACATTTGTATGATAAATAGCTTTTCTTTCTCCTTCAACAGTTTGATTTGCGTTAAAAATAACAGGGAAAAACTCAAAGTCTTCGCAGAATTCTATAAATAAATCTTCATCTGCCCTTGGAGATAACGCACAATAAGCCTTACGATTTACACGATCTAGAATTACACTTCCAGTTCCTTCTAAAAAAATATCTTCATCTTCCGCCGTTGTATAATCTATAACGTTATTTATTACAAATCCATTTTCTTCGAGAGTTTCCAAAATATCTTCACGACGCTCTACACGACGGTTTTCGGCAAACATAGGGTATAAACCAACATTCCCGTTTTCGTGAAATGACACCCAGTTATTAGGAAAAATAGAATCTGGCGTATCAGTATCCTCTGTATCATTAACCACAATTACGTTTACCCCAATGTTTCTTAACTTATCAACATAAGTATCGAATTCCTGCTGTGCTTTTGCATTAACCGTTTTAGGTAAAGTATTTTCTAAATCCTTTTGATAATAATTATTTACAGCCGTTTGCTCATTCATCCTAAAATTAACCGGACGAATCATTAAAATTGTATTTGTAGTTTGTTGCATAATGTATTACAAAAGTATTATTAAATATATAGTTGAAAATTTAATCTCTAATTAAAGGCATGGTTGTACAGCGCAACAAACCTTCTTGTTTACTTATTTCGGCATAAGGTACTTCTTCAACAGTGAAGCCTTCAGACCTTAACCAAGTATTTAAACGTGTGAAGTTTTTTTCTGAAATAATAACATCTTCGGAAATTGAAAAAACATTACTATTCATTTGATACATTTCATCTTTAGTGATTTCAAAAACGTTATCCTTTCCGAAGAAATCGACTAACCATTGGTATTCTTTTTGAACTAAAAAACCATTTTTATGAATGATAGCTTTTCCTTTTCCTATTGGTTGAAAACAACAATCTAAATGCAGAGCGTTTTCTTTGGCATTAGTATTTGATTTTCTAAGCTCGAAAGATTTTACTGTTTTTTCTGGAAACAATTCTTGTATGGCAATAACAGCATCCATATTGGTGCGCGCTGTAATTAAATCCGGATAATCTTCACCAGAATATGTACCAATAAAAATATAATCGTTCCACGGCATCACATCACCACCCTCAACATGGCAATCTTCTGGTAGAATAATTCTATTATTTACATCTATTTGATCGCAGATATATTGAATAGCTTCTACCTCTTCTTCTCTATCTGGTAAAATATTAGCTCTTATTATTTTATCTTCAATTACAAAAGCAATATCTCTAGAGAAAATTTGGTTACAATTTTCAATAACTTCTGGGCGATAAACTTTTACATCGTACTTTTTAAAAACCTCTAAAACGACATCCATTTCAGCAATCATATCAGCTTCTTTTGGATAAGTACCAGATAATACATGCTCCACACTTTTAGGGTCATAACAATCTTCTACAGCCGGTATAGGGCCATTACTTTTAGCTGTTCCTAAAATAACAGCGCGAAGTCTAGATGTTTCGTTTTTAATATTAAGTTTTATCATGTTGTAAATATAAAAAAGGTCTATAACAATTAAGTTATAGACCTTTCTTTATTTTTATAAAACACTATTTTATCTTTCCTCTAAAGGTTTAAAACCTCTTAAAGTTTCACCTACATATAACTGTCTTGGACGACCAATTGGTTCTTTCTTTAAACGCATTTCACGCCATTGCGCTATCCATCCTGGTAAACGACCTAATGCAAACATTACTGTAAACATATCTGTTGGGATCCCCATACCTCTGTATATAATTCCTGAATAGAAATCTACGTTCGGGTATAATTTTCTATCAACGAAATACGGATCTTCTAAAGCCTCTTTTTCAAGACCTTTAGCGATATCTAAAATAGGATCTTCTACTCCTAAGTCTCCTAATACTTCATCGGCAGCAACTTTAATTATTTTTGCACGTGGATCGAAGTTTTTATAAACACGGTGACCAAAGCCCATTAAACGGAAAGGATCTTCCTTGTCTTTAGCTTTTGCCATATATTTTTTAGTATCTCCACCATCTGCTTTAATACCTTCAAGCATTTCTAAAACTGCTTGGTTAGCTCCCCCATGAAGTGGTCCCCAAAGTGCAGAAATACCAGCAGAAATAGAAGCAAATAATCCGGCATGAGATGAACCAACAATTCTTACTGTGGATGTAGAACAGTTTTGCTCATGATCTGCATGTAAGATTAATAATTTATCTAAGGCATTTACTAATATTTTGCTTTGAGTATACTCCTCGTTAGGTTCTTTAAACATCATTTTTAAGATGTTCTCAACATAACCTAAATTTTTATCTCCGTAATCAAGTGGTAATCCACTCTTTTTACGCATTGTCCATGCTACTAAAACAGGGAATTTACCTAAAAGACGTACTACAGATTGGTACATATCTTCTTCAGAATCTACATTAACACAACTTGGGTTAAAAGCTGTTAATGCACTTGTTAAAGATGATAACACGCCCATTGGGTGTGCTGATTTAGGAAATGCATCCAAAATTTTATGAACATCCTCGTCAACTATTGAGTTTTTCTTGATATCATCGTGAAACTTATCAAGTTGAGCCTTATTAGGAAGCTCTCCAAAGATTAAAAGAAATGCTACCTCTAAGAAGTCTGCTTTTTCAGCCAACTCTTCAATAGAATACCCTCTGTATCTCAAGATACCTTTTTCACCATCTAAAAATGTAATAGCACTCTCACACGATCCTGTATTTTTATAACCTGGGTCTATTGTTGTTACACCACCAGTAACGCTTCTAAGCGTTTTAATATCCATGGCTACTTCATTTTCTGTTCCTGTTACTAACGGGAACTCGTGTTTTTTGCCGTTTATTTCTAGTATAGCTTTATCTGACATAATTTTTTAAAAAAGTTTTAATTTAAGTTGCGCTAATTTACAAAATATCTATTTATTTATTTGAGAATATCGCAAACGATTTCGTCGATTTAAGAATTATTAACATCTATAGGAAATAAAAAAGCGATTATTAAAAAATAATCGCTTTTTACTTATAAACTTAAAATGAAGTTTACTTTATTTTGAATGCATTTTCTTGAGGAAAATAAGCTACTTCACCTAATTCTTCTTCTATACGAAGTAATTGGTTGTATTTAGCCATACGATCACTACGAGACGCAGATCCTGTTTTAATTTGTCCTGTGTTTAATGCTACTGCTAAATCTGCAATAGTGTTATCTTCAGTTTCACCAGAACGGTGAGACATTACAGAAGTGTAACCAGCATTGTGTGCCATATTTACAGCTGCAATAGTTTCAGTTAAAGTTCCAATTTGGTTTACTTTAATTAAAATTGAATTTGCAATACCTTCTTTAATACCGCGAGATAAGCGCTCTACGTTAGTTACAAATAAATCATCACCAACTAATTGAACTTTATCACCAACTAATTCAGTTAGGTATTTCCAACCTTCCCAATCGTTTTCATCCATACCATCTTCAATAGAGATAATTGGATATTTAGATACTAATTCAGCTAAATATTCTGCTTGTTCTTTAGAAGTTCTTACAACTCCAGAATCACCTTCGAATTTTTTATAATCGTACTGTCCGTTTTCAAAAAATTCAGCAGAAGCACAATCTAATGCGATTTTTACTTCTTCGCCATATTTGTAACCAGCATTTTCAACAGCTTTTGCAATAGTTTCTAAAGCGTCTTCTGTTCCTCCAGCTAGGTTTGGAGCAAAACCACCTTCATCACCAACAGCAGTACTTAAACCTCTATCGTGTAATACTTTTTTAAGGTTATGGAAAATTTCCGTTCCCATTTGCATAGCGTGTGTAAAGTTTTTAGCTTTTACAGGCATAATCATAAACTCTTGAAATGCAATTGGAGCATCACTATGAGAACCACCGTTAATAATGTTCATCATTGGTAATGGTAACGTATTAGCAGAAACACCACCTACGTAGCGGTATAAAGGTAAACCTAACTCTCCTGCTGCTGCTTTAGCTACTGCTAAAGACACACCTAAAATAGCATTGGCTCCTAGTTTAGATTTGTTTGGAGTTCCGTCTAACTCAATCATAATCTTATCGATTAGATTTTGTTCGAATACAGAAACACCTAATAATTCTTGAGCAATAATAGAATTTACATTGTCAACGGCTTTTAAAACACCTTTTCCCATGTAAGCATCACCACCATCTCTTAACTCAACGGCTTCATGTTCTCCTGTTGATGCTCCTGATGGTACAGCAGCTCTTCCTAAAACATCATTTTCTGTTACAACATCTACTTCAACAGTAGGATTTCCTCTAGAATCTAAAATTTGTCTAGCGTGAATATTAATTATTATGCTCATAATTTTGTTTATTTTAATCTTTTAATTATTTCAAATTTACGGTTAAATCTTGTTATTTTTTATATGTTTTAGAAGAAATTTGTAAAAACATATCTACAACGTTTTAGTAAAAGAAAACCCCAAATAATCGGTTGACTATTTGAGGTTTCTTAAAATTATTTATTCTTAATGTTTTCGATAAACTGATCGAACAGATAATCTGAATCGTGTGGTCCTGGACTTGCTTCAGGATGGTATTGTACAGAAAAACAGTTTTTATTTTTCATTGCCAAACCAGCTACTGTATCATCATTTAAATGTACGTGTGTAATTTCTAAATCGGCATTTGCTTCAGCCTCTTCTCTATTAACAGCAAAACCATGATTTTGAGAGGTTACTTCTCCTTTACCTGTTTTAATATTCTTTACAGGATGGTTAATCCCTCTATGTCCATTATGCATTTTATATGTAGATACTCCGTTTGCCAAAGCAATGACTTGGTGTCCAAGACAAATACCAAATAAAGGTAAGTCTCTTTTTATAATTTCTTTAGCAACTTCTTGAGCTTCTACTAAAGGTTCTGGATCTCCAGGTCCATTAGACAAGAAATAACCATCGGGATTAAAAGCTTCCAACTCTTCAAATTTAGCATTATAAGGAAAGACTTTTATGTAAGCATCTCTTTTTGCTATATTTCTAAGGATGTTCTTTTTGATACCAATGTCTAAAGCTGCTACTTTATAAGTTGCGTTTTCATCTCCAAAGAAATAAGGTTCTTTAGTAGAAACTTTAGAAGCTAACTCTAAACCTTCCATTTTAGGCTGCTCTGCTAATTGTTTTTTTAAACCTTCAACATTATCTACATCGGTAGAAATAACCGCATTCATAGCTCCGTTGTCACGAATATAACTTACTAAGGCACGTGTATCTACATCAGATATAGCTAGTAGATTATTCTTATCTAAAAACTCCTCTAATGAGCCATCAGAGTCATCTCTAGAATACTCGTAACTAAAGTTTTTAACAATAAGTCCAGCAATTTTAATAGAGTCAGACTCCACTTCATTGTTATTAGTACCATAATTACCAATATGTGCATTGGTGGCAACCATTAATTGACCATAGTACGATGGATCTGTAAAAATTTCTTGATAACCGGTCATTCCAGTATTAAAACATACTTCTCCAAATGCAGTGCCTTGCTTGTTTGCAACTGCCTTACCGTAAAAAATGGTACCATCGGCTAATAGAATGATGGCTTTTTGTCTTTTTTGATATTTCATATAGTTGAGATAAAATTCCTTACATAAGGAACAAAAGTTTTACAAATTTGCGCAAAAAAAAGGATAAACTAAAATAGTTTATCCTTAATATATTAAATGCTTATTAACATTTATTCTTCTTCGTTTGATGCTTGAGTTTCAACAGGCGCAGCAGCTGGTTTAGAACCACCTCTTCTACTTCTTCTTGTTGTTTTCTTCTTAGCTTTATCAGCGTTATAAATCTCGTTATAATCAACAAGCTCTATCATCGCCATATCAGCGTTATCACCTAAACGATTTCCAAGTTTAATAATTCTTGTATATCCACCTGGTCTGTCACCAATTTTAGCAGCAACATCTCTGAATAATTCTGCTACAGCTTCCTTCTGTCTTAAACGAGCCATCACAATACGTCTGTTATGTGTTGTATCTTCTTTAGACTTAGTAATCATTGGCTCAACAAATTGTTTTAAAGCTTTTGCTTTTGCAACCGTTGTATTAATACGTTTGTGCTCTATTAGAGAACAAGCCATATTAGCTAACATTGATTTTCTGTGGGCAGTTTTTCTACCTAAGTGGTTTATTTTTTTTCCGTGTCTCATGACATTTGTGTTATCATCTTGCTACTAAACTCGACATCGAGGAGCAAAATATGATTAATTAATCTTTATCTAATTTATATTTACTTAAGTCCATTCCGAAGTTTAAACCTTTAACATTTACAAGCTCTTCTAGCTCAGTTAAAGACTTCTTACCGAAGTTTCTGAATTTCATTAAATCATTTTTATTGAAAGATACTAAGTCACCTAAAGTATCTACTTCAGCAGCTTTTAAACAATTAAGAGCACGAACCGATAAATCCATATCGATTAACTTAGTTTTAAGTAACTGACGCATGTGAAGAGATTCCTCATCATAAGTTTCAGTTTGTGCAATTTCATCAGCTTCTAATGTGATACGCTCATCAGAGAATAACATGAAGTGGTGAATTAATGTTTTAGCGCCCTCCGTTAAAGCGTCTTGTGGAGTAATTGATCCATCAGTAATGATTTCAAAAACTAATTTTTCATAATCAGTTTTCTGCTCAACACGATAGTTTTCAATACTATACTTAACATTCTTTATTGGCGTGTAAATTGAATCAGTAAAAATAGTTCCAATTGGTGCAGAAGCTTTCTTATTTTCTTCAGCAGGAACATATCCTCTACCTTTTTCAATTGTAATTTCCATATTGAAATTAACTTTTGGGTCTAAGTTACAGATTACTAATTCTGTATTTAATACTTGGAAACCAGAAATAAACTTCTGAAAATCACCAGCTGTAATTTTATCTTGACCAGAAATTGAAATAGAGATAGACTCGTTATCAATATCTTCAATTTGTCTTTTAAAACGAGCTTGTTTTAAGTTTAAGATGATTTCTGTTACATCTTCCACTACTCCAGCAATTGCTGAAAACTCATGATCTACACCTTCTATTCTAACAGACGTGATAGCAAAACCTTCTAAAGAAGATAATAAAACTCTTCTAAGTGCATTACCTACTGTTAGACCGTAACCTGGTTCTAATGGTCTGAATTCGAATTTACCTTCGAAATCAGTAGAATCAATCATGATTACTTTATCAGGTTTCTGAAAATTAAATACTGCCATATTGTTCTTCGTTTTAATTGTTATTTAGTTGCGCGATTTAAAAGTATGAAGAAGACTAATAAATCCTTTGGCTAAATACCAATATAATTAATTATTATTTAGAGTATAATTCGACGATGAATTGCTCGTTGATGTTTTCTGGAATTTGGATTCTAGCAGGAACAGAAACATAAGTACCTTGCATAGTAGCCGTATTCCAAGTAATCCATTCGAATACTTGACTTGAGTTTGAAAGAGACCTATCGATCGCTTCAAGTGATTTAGACTTTTCTCTAACAGCAACAACATCTCCAGCTTTTAATGAATAAGAAGGTATATTTACCAATTCACCATTAACCGTAATATGTCTGTGAGATACTAATTGTCTAGCAGCACTTCTTGTTGGAGCAATTCCCATTCTAAATACTACATTGTCTAATCTAGACTCGCAAAGTTGTAATAAAACCTCACCTGTAATACCTTGAGCAGCTCTTGCTTTCTTAAATAAACCTCTAAATTGACGCTCTAAAATACCATAAGTATATTTAGCTTTTTGTTTTTCCATTAATTGGATTGCGTATTCAGATTTTTTTCCACGACGTCTAGCGTTTCCGTGTTGTCCTGGAGGATAATTTCTTTTTTCAAAAGATTTATCTTCTCCAAAAATTGCCTCGCCAAATTTACGAGCTATTTTAGTTTTAGGACCAGTATATCTTGCCATAATAAATTGTTTTTAAGAGTGATTATGAATTAAGGTCTTAATCTTATCCTTCGATAATCGTTGATCTCCCGTATTGATACTTGTTAATAATTTCAGTTTGCAAATTTACACAAAAAATTAATACCACCTACATACGAGGTGATATTAATTTTTTATACTTGCTTCATTTAAAGCACGCTATTTAAAACGTGATTAAACTCTTCTTCTTTTTGGAGGACGACATCCATTATGTGGTAATGGTGTAACATCAATAATTTCTGTTACTTCAATACCTGCATTATGAATAGAACGAATAGCAGATTCTCTACCATTCCCTGGTCCTTTAACATAAACCTTTACCTTCTTTAAGCCAGCTTCAGTTGCTACGCCTGCAGCATCTTCAGCAGCTAATTGAGCTGCATAAGGTGTGTTTTTTTTCGACCCTCTAAATCCCATTTTACCAGCAGAAGACCAAGAAATTACGTCTCCTTTTTTGTTGGTAAGTGAAATAATGATGTTATTGAAAGAAGCTGTAACGTGAGCTTCTCCAACTGCATCAACAATAACTTTACGTTTTTTTGTGCTTGTTTTTGCCATTTTCTTTTAGCTTTTAGTTTTAGTGATAGTCGCTAGAATCCTAAACTATTATAATTTCAAACAGATTCCTTCCAACGTCTAAATACCAAAGACTAATTATTATTTAGTTGCCTTTTTCTTGTTAGCAACAGTTTTTCTTCTACCTTTTCTGGTTCTAGAGTTGTTCTTAGTACGTTGCCCTCTTAATGGAAGACCAGATCTATGACGAATACCTCTGTAACATCCAATATCCATTAATCGCTTAATGTTTAATTGAGTTTCAGAACGTAATTCACCTTCAATTGTAAATGTTCCAACAGCATCACGAATGGCTGCTATTTGGTCATCATTCCAATCTTGAACTTTAATACTTTCATCAACTTTAGCTTCAGCTAAAATCTCTTTTGATCTACTTCTACCTACTCCGTAGATATAAGTTAAGGAAATTACTCCTCTTTTGTTTTTCGGTATGTCTACACCTGCAATTCTTGCCATAATTACCCTTGTCTTTGTTTAAATCTAGGATTCTTTTTGTTTATCACGTAAAGTCTGCCTTTTCTGCGCACGATCTTGCAATCTGCACTTCTCTTTTTAACTGATGCTCTTACTTTCATCGTATTCGTATTAGTATCTATAAGTTATTCGAGCCTTAGTTAAATCATAAGG
The DNA here is from genome assembly GCF_900112395.1 of Algibacter lectus. Classification (GTDB taxonomy): domain Bacteria; phylum Bacteroidota; class Bacteroidia; order Flavobacteriales; family Flavobacteriaceae; genus Algibacter; species Algibacter lectus. The sequence continues at coordinate 94,012 of NZ_FOLN01000009.1, read as the reverse complement.
ACTCATTTCTAATTTCACTTTATCACCTGGTAATAACTTAATGTAATGCATACGCATTTTACCAGAGATGTGTGCTGTCACAATGTGACCGTTTTCTAATTCCACTCGGAACATCGCATTAGATAATGCTTCTATAATTGTTCCGTCTTGCTCTATTGCTGCTTGTTTTGCCATAGTATATATTAAGCTACTGCTTTTCTATTTTTACCTGTCTTCATCAAACCATCATAATGTCTATTTAACAAATAAGAATTTATTTGTTGCATAGTATCAATTGCAACACCAACCATAATTAATAATGATGTTCCTCCGAAAAATAAAGCCCAACCTTGTTGTACTCCCATAAGTTTAACAATAAACGCCGGAAATACAGCTAATAGAGCTAAAAATATAGAACCTGGTAAGGTAATTTGAGACATTATTTTATCTAAGTATTCAGATGTTTCAGATCCTGGACGTATACCCGGGATAAATCCACCGCTACGTTTTAAATCGTCTGCCATCTTGTTTGTTGGAACGGTAATTGCAGTATAAAAATATGTAAACACAATAATTAATAAAGCAAATGTAACATTGTACCAAAAACCGAATATATCAGAATAATTAGTTTGCATCCATATTCCGGTTGCAGTTTCTTTTAAGAATGAAGAACCACCAATTAAACTAGGAACAAACATTATCGCTTGAGCAAATATAATTGGCATTACACCAGATGCATTAAGCTTTAACGGAATGTACTGTCTTGATCCAGCCATTGCAGCTTTTTCATAACCTCCTGTTGCTGTTCTTCTAGCATATTGTACGGCAATTTTTCTAACTCCCATAACCAACATAATAGAACCAAGGATAATTACAAACCAAATTACTAATTCAAAAAGAATAAGCATTACGTTATTACCTTCTAATCTAGTAGCGGCATTTTGTAAAAACACTTGTGGTAATCTTGCGATAATACCAACCATAATTAAAAGAGATATACCATTACCAATACCTTTATCTGTAATTTTCTCTCCTAGCCACATAGCGAATATACAACCAGTAACTAAAATTGATACAGATGAAAAATAAAATAATGGACCTTGCCCTAGTAAGAATGCGCTTTCAGGAATACCTAAAGCTGGTAAACTAGCTAAATATCCAGGCGCTTGTAACAAACAAATTGCTATTGTTAACCAACGCGTAATTTGAGTGATTTTCTTTTGACCACTTGCGCCTTCCTTTTGAAGCTTTTGCAAATAAGGAATTGCAATCCCCATTAACTGAACAACAATAGAAGCCGAAATGTAAGGCATGATACCTAAAGCAAATACCGAAGCATTAGCAAAAGCACCACCAGTAAAGGCATTAAGAATCCCTAATATTCCACTATCTGTTTTATCAGCTAAACTACCTAATAGCGTAGCATCAATTCCAGGTAAAACTATTTGAGCTCCAAAACGATAAACTAATAACAAACTTAATGTAATAAGAATTCTGTTTCTTAGTTCCTCTATTTTCCAAACATTTTTTAACGATTCTATAAATTTCATACTTAAAATAAGTCTTATAAAGTTACAGCTTCTCCTCCAGCAGCTTCAATAGCAGCTTTTGCTGAAGCAGTAAACTTATGAGCAGTTACTTTTAATTTTGCTTTCAATTCTCCACGTCCTAAGATCTTAACTAAATCGTTCTTATCTACTAAACGGTTTGTGAATAATGTTTCAAAATTAACTGTACCTTCAATTTTCTTGTCATCAACCAATTGTTGCAAAGTATCTAAATTGATACCTTGGTGCTCAATACGGTTAATATTTGTAAAACCAAATTTAGGAACACGTCTTTGAAGAGGCATTTGACCTCCTTCAAAACCTAATTTCTTAGAATATCCAGAACGAGATTTAGCACCTTTGTGACCACGTGTAGCAGTCCCACCTTTACCAGAACCTTGTCCACGACCTATTCTTTTTCCTTGATTTTTTACTGAACCTTCTGCAGGTTTTAAATTACTTAAATCCATTTTCAGTTATATTATTTTGTTTCTTCAACAGAAACTAAATGTGAAACTTTAGCAACCATACCAAGAATATTTGGTGTAGCTTCATGCTCTTTTACCTGACCAATCTTTTTAAGACCAAGAGCTTCTAAAGTTCTTTTTTGTCTTAGCGTACGATTGATTGCGCTTTTAACCTTTGTTACTTTAATTTTTGCCATCTCTGTCGTTATTAAGCGTTAAAAACTTGTTGAAGTGAAATACCTCTGTCTCTTGCAATGGCATTCGCATCTCTTAATTGTAATAAAGCATCAAAAGTTGCTTTTACTACGTTATGAGGGTTTGAAGATCCTTGAGATTTAGATAATACATCGTGAATACCAACGGCCTCTAATACTGTACGTACAGCACCACCAGCAATTACACCTGTACCAGGAGCAGCAGGAATAATATTTACTCTTGCTCCACCAAATTTACCTTTTTGTTCGTGAGGTAAAGTTCCTTTAATGATAGGGATTCTAACTAGGTTTTTCTTAGCATCTTCAACAGCTTTTGCAATTGCACTAGCTACATCTTTAGATTTACCTAAACCTTGTCCTACAACACCAGCTTCATCACCAACCACAACGATTGCCGAAAAACCAAATGCTCTACCACCTTTAGTTACTTTAGTAACCCTTTGCACACCAACTAAACGATCCTTAAGATCTAATCCACCTGGTTTTACTAATTCTGCGCTTTTATATTTTTTGAACATAATTTCTTAAAATTTAAGTCCTGCGGCTCTAGCGCCATCAGCTAATGATTTAATTCTTCCGTGGTATAAATATCCACCTCTATCAAAAGCAATAGTTTCAACACCCGCTTTTAAAGCTTTTTCTCCTAATGCCTTACCAACTAGTTCAGCGATTTCAGATTTATTACCTTTTGCAGCACTTATGTCTTTATCTCTAGAAGAAGAAGATGCTATCGTTTTACCGTTTACATCATCAACTACCTGAGCATAAATTTCTTTATTACTTCTATAAACAGCTAATCTAGGTCTAGCTTCTGTTCCAGAAACTACCTTGCGAATTCTGTTTTTTATTCTTAGTCGTCTTTCGTTCTTTGTCAATGCCATAACTAAATTATTATGCTGATTTACCAGCTTTTCTTCTTAATACTTCACCAACAAACTTCACACCTTTTCCTTTATAAGGCTCTGGTGGTCTAAATCCACGTATCTTAGCAGCTACTTGACCAACTAATTGTTTATCGAATGACGTTAATTTTATAATTGGGTTTTTTCCTTTTTCTGAAACTGTTTCAACCTTTACTTCTGGAGCAATATCTAAAACAATGTTATGAGAAAATCCTAAGGCAAGGTCTAATTTTTGTCCTTGGTTTGATGCTCTATAACCTACACCAACTAATTCTAATTCTTTAGTCCAACCTTTAGATACACCTTCTACCATGTTATTCATTAAAGATCTGTATAAACCATGTTTGGCTTTTTGATCTTTCGAATCTGAAGAACGTGCTACCATCACATTACCATCTTCTACTTTAATTTCAATAGAATCGTAATTTTGTGTTAATTCACCTAATTTTCCCTTTACAGTTACTACGTTATCTTTAACGTCAACTGTTACACCTTCTGGAATGGCTACTGGATTATTTCCTATTCTTGACATTTCTTTCTGGTTTAAAAATTAGTGAACGTAACATAATACTTCGCCACCTACATTATCTCTTTTGGCTTGTTTGCCAGTCATTACTCCGTGAGAAGTAGAAACAATAGCAACACCAAGTCCATTTAAGATTCTAGGCATATCATTAGAACTAGCATACTTACGTAAACCTGGAGTACTAATACGTTGAAGTTTTTTGATTACCGGCTCTTTTGTCTCTTTGTTGTACTTAAGTGCTATTTTAATAGAACCTTGTACTGAAGAGTCATCAAACTTGTAACTTAAAATATATCCTTGCTCGAATAATATTTTAGTGATGTCTTTTTTTAAATTAGATGCTGGAATCTCTACCACTCTGTGGTTAGCACGCACCGCGTTTCTAATTCTTGTCAAATAATCCGCAATTGGATCTGAGTACATAATGAATTGATTTTGTGATTTCGGTTTTCAACGTTGGTGTTGAACCTAAAATCCGATTATTTAAATAATATTACCAACTAGCTTTTCTTACACCAGGGATAAGACCTTGATTGGCCATTTCTCTGAATGTTACACGTGAAATACCAAAAGTTCTCATGTATCCTTTTGGTCTTCCTGTTAATTTACATCTATTATGTTGACGAATAGGAGATGCATTTTTAGGTAACTTTTGTAATGCTTCGTAATCTCCAGCTTCTTTTAAAGCTTTACGTTTTTCAGCATACTTAGCAACTGTTTTTGATCTTTTTACCTCACGGGCTTTCATTGATTCTTTAGCCATATCTTAGTTCTTTTGAAAAGGTAATCCTAATTCGGTTAATAATGATTTTGCTTCTTTATCAGTTTCGGCAGTCGTTACAAATGTAATATCCATTCCTGAGATTTTATTAACTTTATCAATATTTATCTCTGGAAAAATAATTTGTTCAGTAATTCCTAAATTGTAATTACCACGTCCGTCAAATCCTGTAGCTTTAATTCCGTTGAAATCTCTAACACGTGGAAGTGCAGAAGTAACTAAACGATCTAAAAATTCGTACATACGTTCTCCACGTAAAGTAACTTTTGCCCCAATTGGCATACCTTTACGTAATTTGAACGTTGCAACATCCTTTTTAGATAATGTCGAAATAGCTTTTTGTCCGGATATAATACTTAATTCTTCTACTGCGTAGTCGATTAGTTTTTTATCTGCAACTGCAGCACCTACACCTTTAGATATTACTATCTTAGTTAGTTTAGGAACTTGCATCACATTTTTATATCCAAATTCGTCTGTAAGAGTTGCAATTACTTTGCTTTTATACTCTTCTTTAAGTCTTGGTGAATATGCCATAACTATATTACTTCATTAGATTTTAATGAAAATCTTACTTTTTTATCGCCTTCTACTCTGTAACCAACTCTAGTTGCTTCTCCTTTCGAAGTTAGCAAAGATAAGTTAGAAATATGAATAGATGCTTCTTTTTCTACGATTCCTCCTTGAGGATTTTGTGCACTTGGTTTAGTATGTTTCTTAACCATGTTTACACCCTCAACAATCGCTTTGTTCTTTTCTATTAATACTTTTTGAACAGTACCTTCCGATCCCTTGTGATCTCCAGCAATTACTCTTACAGTATCTCCAGTTTTTATTTTAAGCTTTCCCATCTTAATATTTTCTGTATTAAAGCACCTCTGGTGCTAATGATACAATCTTCATGAATGATTTATCACGAAGCTCTCTAGCAACAGGACCAAAAACACGTGTTCCTCTCATCTCACCCGTTGGGTTTAATAAAACACAAGCGTTATCATCAAATCTTATATAAGATCCATCTGGTCTTCTTACTTCCTTCTTTGTACGCACAACAACTGCCGTAGAAACTGCTTTTTTCTTAATGTTTCCATTAGGAGTTGCATCTTTAACAGAAACAACTATTTTATCTCCTACAGAAGCATATCTTCTTTTAGTTCCTCCTAAAACACGGATGACTAAAACTTCTTTTGCTCCGGTGTTATCTGCTACTTTTAATCTTGATTCTTGTTGTAACATAATTATTTAGCTCTTTCTAGGATTTCTACTAATCTCCAACATTTAGATTTAGATAAAGGTCTTGTTTCCATGATCTTTACTTTATCACCAATATTACAGTCGTTTGTTTCGTCGTGTGCTACGTACTTTTTCGTTTTTAATACGAATTTTCCATACATAGGATGTTTTACTTTTTTAACCTCTGCAACAACTATTGATTTTTGCATTTTGTTACTAGTAACAACTCCTATACGTTCTTTTCTTAAATTTCTTGTTTCCATCTTTCAGCAGAATTATTGTAATTCTCTTTTAGTTAATTCGGTCGCAATTCTAGCTACAGTTCTTCTTATAGAACGTAATTGAATTGGATTTTCTAAAGGAGATATTGCATGAGCCAATTTTAGGTCTGAATAACTCTTTTTTGTTTCACCAAGTTTCTCTTGTAACTCAGCTACAGATAATTCTTTAATTTCTGATTGTTTCATAATATCAAATAAATTATGCTTCGTAATCTCTAGCGATTAAAAACTTAGTTTTTACAGGTAGTTTCTGTGCTGCTAAACGTAATGCTTCTTTTGCAACGTCTAAAGGCACTCCACCTATTTCAAATAATACTCTTCCTGGCTTAACAACAGCTACCCAATATTCTACGGCACCTTTACCTTTACCCATACGTACTTCAAGAGGTTTCTTTGTAATAGGCTTGTCTGGAAATATCTTAATCCAAAGTTGCCCTTCTCTTTTCATGTAACGTGTAGCTGCGATACGTGCTGCTTCAATTTGACGTGATGTTAAAAAATTCGAGTCTAACGATTTTATTCCAAAAGTTCCACTTGAAAGTTGGTGCCCTCTTCCGGCATTACCTTTCATACGTCCCTTTTGTTGCTTACGAAATTTTGTTCTTTTAGGCTGTAACATTTTTCTTTATTTATAAAAAATTACTTTCTACGACGAGGTTTGTTATCTCTGTTTCCGCCACGTCCTCCGGCTCCACCTTTTCCTTGCTTCTTAGATAATCCAACAAGCGGAGAAAGTTCTCTTTTACCATATACTTCACCTTTCATGATCCATACTTTTACACCCAATCTACCATAAGTAGTGTGTGCCTCAACTAAAGCATAATCAATATCGGCTCTAAAGGTTGATAAAGGAATACGTCCTTCTTTGTAGTGTTCTGAACGTGCCATCTCTGCCCCGTTTAAACGACCACTAATCTGGATTTTAATCCCTTCAGCATTCATACGCATTGTAGCAGCAATAGCCATCTTAATTGCACGTCTGTATGAAATTCTATTTTCAATTTGACGAGCGATGCTTGATCCTACTAAAAATGCATCAAGTTCAGGTCTTTTGATCTCAAAAATATTGATCTGAACTTCTTTTTCAGTAATTTTCTTAAGTTCTTCTTTTAACTTGTCTACCTCTTGACCGCCTTTACCAATAATGATACCTGGGCGAGCCGTTGTGATAGTAACGGTTACAAGTTTAAGAGTTCTTTCGATAATTACTCTACTAACACTAGCTTTAGATAAACGCGCGTGAACGTATTTTCTAATTTTATCGTCTTCGGCAAGCTTATCTCCATAATCATTACCTCCGTACCAGTTAGATTCCCATCCTCTGATAATACCTAAGCGATTTCCGATTGGATTTGTTTTTTGTCCCATACTTCTATCTTAGCTTTGTGTGTTATTTTTTGCTCCAACAACGATTGTTACGTGGTTCGAACGTTTTCTAATTCTGTGTGCACGACCTTGAGGTGCTGGACGTAATCTTTTTAACATAGATCCGCTGTCAACAGTTATTTCCTTTACAATCAATTCAGCCTCTTCTAAATTAGCTTCTTCGTTTTTTGCTTGCCAGTTTGCAATTGCAGACAATAACAATTTCTCTAAACGTCCAGAAGCTTCCTTTTGGTTGAATTTTAAAATATTAAGTGCATGTTCTACCTTTTCGCCTCTTACTAAATCAGCTACTAAGCGCATTTTTCTCGGTGATGTAGGACAGTTATTAAGTTTAGCAAAAGCAACGTGTTTTTTTGCTTCCTTAATAGCGTCTGCCATTTGTTTTTTACGACTTCCCATAGCTTACTACTTTTTACCTTTATTTTTAGCACCTGCATGTCCACGGAATGAACGTGTTGGTGAAAATTCTCCTAATTTATGACCTACCATGTTTTCAGTAACATATACTGGAACAAATTGACGGCCATTGTGTACTGCGATAGTTTGTCCAACGAAATCCGGAGTTATCATACTTGCTCTAGACCAAGTTTTGATAACTGTTTTCTTGTTAGACTCAACATTAACAGCTACTTTCTTTTCTAATTTATAATGAACGTAAGGTCCTTTTTTTAGTGATCTTGCCATGTCTTATTTCTTTCTACGTTCTACAATATATTTATTACTTGCTTTAGTCTTAGAACGGGTTCTGTAACCTTTAGCTGGTATACCATTTCTAGAACGAGGATGTCCACCTGAAGATTTACCTTCACCACCACCCATTGGGTGATCAACTGGATTCATTACTACTGGTCTAGTACGAGGTCTTCTACCTAACCATCTTGTTCTACCTGCTTTACCACCTACTAATAATTGGTGATCAGAGTTAGATACAACACCGATAGTTGCCATACAGTTAACAAGAATTAATCTTGTCTCACCAGATGGTAATTTTACCGTAGCAAATTTACCATCTCTTGCCATTAATTGAGCAAAAGCTCCTGCACTACGCGCCATAACAGCACCTTGACCAGGACGTAACTCTAAACAAGAAATTATAGTTCCTAATGGAATTTCACTTAATGGCATTGCATTTCCAATTTCTGGAGCAATACCTTCTTTACCAGATACTACATTTTGCCCAACTTGAAGTCCATTTTGCGCAATAATATATCTTTTCTCGCCATCTTGATAATTCAATAATGCAATAAAAGCTGTTCTGTTTGGATCGTATTGGATTGAAGCAACTTCACCAGGAATCCCAGCTTTGTCTCTTTTAAAATCGATAATACGATACTTTCTTTTATGACCACCACCAATGTAGCGCATAGTCATTTTTCCTTCACTGTTTCTACCACCAGATCTTTTGTTCGGAACGAGTAAACTCTTTTCCGGCTTATCAGTAGTAATGGCATCATATCCATTTACTACTCTAAATCGCTGTCCTGGGGTGATTGGTTTTAATTTTCTTACTGACATCTGTCTTTAATTACATGTTACTGTATAAATCAATCATTTCACCTTCCGCCAGTTGTACAATTGCTTTTTTAACTGCATTTGTTTTACCATGTTGAATACCAGTTTTAGTAAACTTGGTACTACGATCTGGACGGACATTTATAGTACGAACTTTTTCAACAGAAACACCATAAGCAGCTTCCACCGCTTTTTTGATTTCTACCTTGTTCGCCTTAGTCTTCACTGAGAACGTATAGCAGTTTCTCAACTCGCTATTAGCTGTCGCCTTTTCTGTGATTATAGGTTTAATTAAGATACTCATTGTTTCTATTTACTTAAGTTTGTTTGAATTCCTTCTAAAGCGCCTTCTAAAAGAATCACTTGATTTGCATTTAGTATTTTATAAGTACTTATTTCTGAAGAAGTTATTACTTCAGAGCCTTTTAAATTACGAGAAGACAAATATACGTTTTTATTAGCCTCACCCAATACAAACAGTGACTTTTTGTTTTCTAAATCAAGAGCTTTTAAAACAGCTGTAAAATTTTTAGTTTTTGGAGATTCAAAGTTAAAATCTTCTAAAACTACAATTGATTTCTCTCCTGCTTTAATACTTAGTGCTGATTTACGAGCTAATCTCTTAAGGTTTTTATTAAGTTTAAAGCTGTAATTTCTTGGTCTTGGACCGAACATACGACCACCACCTTTGAATACACCAGACTTAATAGAACCTGCACGAGCTGTACCAGTACCTTTTTGCTTTTTAATCTTACGAGTAGATCCAGAAATCTCAGCTCTTTCTTTAGCCTTGTGAGTTCCTTGACGTTGGTTTGCTAAGTATTGTTTAACATCCAAGTATACCGCGTGATTATTAGGCTCAATAGCAAACACATCGCTAGAAAGGTCTGCCTTTCTACCTGTGTCTTTTCCGTTTATATCTAAAACTGCTACTTTCATTATTTTCTAATAATTACATAAGAGTTTTTATGGCCAGGAACACATCCTTTTACCACAAGTAGATTCTTTTCAGCAACTACTTTTAAAACTTTTAAATTTTGAACTTTAACTGTGTCTCCACCCATTCTACCTGCCATTTTCATGCCTTTAAAAACACGAGCAGGATAAGATGCAGCTCCAATAGATCCTGGCGCTCTTAAACGGTTATGTTGACCGTGAGTAGCTTGACCTACACCACCGAAACCATGACGTTTTACAACACCCTGAAATCCTTTACCTTTTGATGTACCAGCAACGTCAACAAATTCGCCTTCAGCGAAATGATCAACAGTGATTGCATCACCTAATTTGTACTCCGAATCAAAACTTTTGAATTCAACGATTTTGCGTTTCACAGAAGTACCCGCCTTTTTAGCATGACCTAAGTCAGCTTTAGTAGCGCTTTTTTCTGTCGCGTCATCGAAACCAAGTTGAATAGCTTCATAGCCGTCAACCTCTTCAGTTCTGACTTGGGTAACGATACATGGCCCAGCTTCGATTACTGTACAAGGAATATTTTTCCCGTTTTCATCGAAGATGCTGGTCATACCGATTTTCTTTCCAATTAACCCAGACATATTTAATTATTTATTAATGATTTACTATTTATTAAAAACATTTAAGGCTGAAAATACGTTTCAGCCTTGAAGTGTATTTTTACCGTTTTTCCCGCAACCGCATTGGTGGGACATGTAAATACGGAGTAAAACTCCATATTTTGAGCATGCAAATGTAGAGTTTTATTTCCGTTTAAAAAAATGATTTTCAATTAATTCTGTATAAAAACGTAATAACCATATAATTAATACATCTCATTTCAAAGTGTATACTCCAATCATTCTTTCAAAACCCCATAAAACCTAATGAAATCAATGCTTATTTTCAATTCCAAAAAAAAAAAACATCAGGATAAAAAATATCCTGATGTCTTCAATATTTAATCTATACAAGCCTAAGCTTATAATCAAATTATACTTTAATCTCTACTTCAACACCACTTGGCAACTCTAATTTCATTAAAGCATCAATGGTTTTAGAAGATGAAGAGTAAATATCTAATAATCTCTTATAAGAGCTTAATTGAAATTGTTCTCTAGACTTCTTGTTAACGTGAGGTGAACGTAAAACAGTGAAAATTTTCTTGTGAGTTGGTAATGGAATTGGACCAGTTACAACAGCACCTGTACTTTTTACGGTTTTTACAATCTTATCAGCAGACTTGTCTACTAAGTTATGATCGTAAGACTTTAATTTTATTCTAATTTTTTGACTCATTTTCTTAACTTTTTAAGATTGTTCTCCTTTAGCTGCTTTAATCACTTCTTCTGATATATTAGAAGGTGTTTCAGCATAGTGTGAAAATTCCATTGTTGACGTTGCTCTACCAGAAGATAATGTTCTTAAAGTAGTAACATAACCAAACATTTCTGATAATGGAACAGTAGCTTTTACAGTTTTTGCACCAGCTCTATCACCCATATCACTCATTTGACCACGTCTTCTGTTTAAATCTCCAACAATGTCACCCATGTTTTCTTCAGGAGTAATAACCTCAAGTTTCATGATTGGCTCCATGATTACAGCTTTAGCCGCTTTAGCACAGTTTTTAAACCCTAATTTAGCTGCTAATTCGAAAGAAAGTTGATCTGAATCCACATCATGGTAAGATCCATCTTTCAATGTTACTTTCATAGCATCTATTTCGTAACCTGCTAAAGGTCCATTAACCATTGCCATTTTAAATCCTTTTTCAATTGAAGGGATAAATTCCTTAGGAACGTTACCACCTTTAATTACAGATTCAAACTGAAGACCTACTACGCCTTCATCAGCTGGTTCAACCGTAAATACGATATCAGCAAATTTACCACGACCACCAGATTGTTTCTTATAAACTTCTCTATGATCTGCAGAAGCAGTAATAGCCTCTTTATATTCAACTTGTGGTTGACCTTGGTTTACTTCAACTTTAAATTCACGACGTAAACGATCTACAATTACATCTAAGTGTAATTCACCCATTCCAGAAATAATAGTCTGTCCTGAAGCTTCATCTGAACGTACAGTAAATGTAGGATCTTCTTCAGCTAATTTAGCTAAGCCCATACCTAATTTATCAACATCAGCCTTAGTTTTAGGTTCCACTGCGATACCAATTACGGGATCAGGGAAATCCATAGATTCTAAAACAATTGGATGCGCTTGATCCGAAAGTGTATCTCCTGTTTTGATAGATTTAAATCCAACAGCAGCTCCAATATCTCCAGCTTCAATAAAGTCAATTGCATTTTGCTTGTTAGCATGCATTTGGTAGATACGTGAAATACGTTCTTTTTTACCAGAACGGTTATTTAACACGTAAGAACCTGCATCTAAACGACCAGAATATGCTCTAAAGAATGCTAAACGACCTACAAAAGGATCAGTAGCAATTTTAAAAGCTAAAGCAGCAAATGGCTCCTTTACATCTGGCTTACGTAATTCTTCTTTTTCAGTATCAGGATTCATTCCTCTAATACCTTCCTTATCCATTGGAGAAGGTAAGTAACGACAAACCGCATCTAATAAAAATTGTACACCTTTATTTTTAAAAGCAGATCCACAAATCATTGGAATGATAGCCATATCCATAACAGCAGCTCTAAGTGCAGCATGCACTTCGTCTTCTGTAATAGAATCTTCATCTTCCATGAATTTCTCTAATAAGTTCTCATCATAACCAGCAACTTCTTCAATAAGTAGTGCACGGTATTTACGAGCTTCTTCTTTTAAATCTTCAGGAATCTCAATAACATCAAAAGTTGCTCCTTGAGTTTCATCATGCCATACAATAGCACGGTTTTTTACTAAATCGATAATACCTTTAAAATCATCTTCGTCACCAATGTTTAAAACGATTGGCACCGCGTTTGATTTTAACATATCTTTTACTTGTTGACAAACACCTAAAAAGTCAGATCCTTGACGGTCCATTTTATTAACGAAACCAATTCTTGGCACTTTATAGTTGTCTGCAAGTCTCCAGTTAGTTTCAGATTGTGGTTCTACACCATCAACTGCACTAAATAAGAATACTAAACCATCTAATACACGTAAAGATCTATTTACCTCTACAGTAAAATCCACGTGACCAGGAGTATCAATAATATTGAAGTGGTAATCCATTGCATCTGCAGTTGGCTCACCATTTTCTATTGGAAATTTCCACTCACAAGTTGTAGCTGCAGACGTAATTGTGATACCACGTTCTTGCTCTTGCTCCATCCAGTCCATTGTTGCAGCACCATCATGTACTTCACCAATTTTATGAGAAACTCCTGTATAATAAAGTATACGTTCTGTAGTTGTAGTTTTTCCTGCATCAATGTGTGCAGCAATACCTATATTTCTTGTTAATCTTAAATCTCTTGCCATGTCTTAGAATCTAAAGTGAGAGAATGCTTTGTTTGCCTCTGCCATTTTGTGAGTATCTACTCTTTTCTTAACTGCTGCCCCTTCTTCTTTAGCTGCTGCTAAAACCTCTGAAGCCAAACGTAAAGCCATAGATTTTTCGTTTCTTTTTCTTGAATAGCTAATTAACCATTTCATTGCCGTAGATACTTTACGGTCTGGACGAATTTGCATTGGAATTTGGAATGTTGCTCCCCCAACACGACGACTACGTACTTCTACGTGAGGCATAACGTTAGATAAGGCATCTTTCCAGATTTCTAAAGCTGTTTTTTCTTCGTCTGTTTTCTTTTCTTCTACAATTGCAATCGCATCGTAGAATACTTTAAAAGCTACCGACTTTTTTCCATCCCACATCATCATATTAACGAAACGAGTTACTAACTGGTCGTTAAATTTAGGGTCTGGTAAAAGCGGTCTTTTTTTCGCTGCTCTTTTTCTCATGTCTTCTTCTTAAAGTTTTAATTACTTCTTAGGGCGTTTTGCACCATACTTAGATCTACGTTGTGTTCTACCTGCAACACCTGCTGTGTCTAAGGCACCACGAACGATGTGATATCTAACTCCTGGCAAATCTTTTACCCTTCCACCTCTAACCAATACTATCGAGTGCTCTTGTAAATTGTGTCCTTCACCACCGATGTATGCATTAACCTCGTTACCGTTTGTTAAACGAACCCTTGCTACCTTACGCATTGCTGAGTTAGGTTTTTTAGGTGTCGTTGTGTAAACACGAGTACACACACCACGTCTTTGTGGACACGAATTTAAAGCAGCCGATTTACTCTTCTTGGTTATTTTGGCTCTTCCTTTTCGTACTAATTGTGAAATTGTTGGCATATATTTCTATATAATTTTTGTTAATCCTCTTCTTAGAGGGGTGCAAATGTAGTAATTAAAATTAATTATTCAAATCGTAATTCGTTAATTTTTAAGAGTTTTACAAAAAAGAAGGCTTCAAGATATTAATTTTGCGCTTTTTCCGTTAGATTTACATAAAGAATACACATCAATACATGAAAAGAGATAACCTTCTAAAATTTTCTAAAAACACTCAAAATTAAAAAGTTGAATCAACAAAAAGTTAAACTAAAAATCAGATTTTAATCAGAAACTTCATTTTGCAAAAAACACTCTTTACCTTTATATTAATATATTTAACCTTTTCTACGGAAGTGTTTTGTCAAACTTTATTTTTAGAAATAAACGGAAGTAATGAGACCGAAACAAAGATTATAGATTCTCTAAACTATTTAAAAACTCACAAAGATTATTTTTCGATTAAATCCGAAATTGAATTTATTCAAAACAGCCTTTTTAAAAAAGGATACATTGAACATGAAACTTCTGAAGTTTCAAAAATAAACGACTCTCTATTTTCTACCACTATAAATTTAAGAACAAAATACAAAACAGTCCACGTCTATTACAACAATCAATTAATTAACAAAAACATCTTACATCAAATTTCAACTAAAGTTTTTGGCAATTACTTTGAATTACCTTTTAAACAAATAGAAAATGCGCTAAAATTTATCAATGCGAAAATAACAGAAGACGGCTTTCCCTTCTCAACATTACATCTCGACAACATTTCAATCGAAAATAAAACTTATTTGAAAGCCAATTTAAACATTGACTCTCCCAAAGAAAAAAGATTAGTTAACGAAATAATTATTAAAGGTTACGAAAAATTCCCTCGCTCCTATTTAAAGCACTATTTGAAAATAAAGAAAAACCAAGCTTTTGACATTACAACAATAAAAAACAAAACAGAACAACTCAATGATTTACGTTTCGCTAGCCAAATAAAATCACCAGAAGTTTTGTTCTCGAAAGATTCAACATCACTTTATCTATATCTAGAAAAATCGCAAAGCAATAATTTTGATGGCTTTCTAGGTTTTGGAACCAATGAAGAAACCAACAATATTGAGTTCGACGGATATTTAAATTTAAACTTAACCAACAACTTAAATTTTGGCGAATCGTTTCGGCTACTTTACAAAAGTGATGAAAATGACCAAAAAACGTTTAATGTTAATGCAACCCTTCCTTATATATTTAAAACACCAATAGGTTTAGATTTTGAATTACAAATTTTTAAGCGCGATTCTTCTTTTACAACCGTAGATCAATCTATAAAACTCCATTACCAAATAAACTCTAAGCATAAAATCTATACGGGTATAACCAATTTAGAATCTAACAATTTACTATCCACAATCAACACATCGAACATTACAGATTACAAAACATCTTATTACACTATAGCTTATGAGTATATAAAACCTCAATCTTATAATTTGCTTTTCCCTATTAATAGTAATTTTTATTTTGAAACGAACTTTGGGAATCGCGAACAAACCAATTCATCAAGAAAACAAACTCAACTATATATTGATGCTTCTAAAATTTTCAATTTAAACTCTACCAACAGTTTTTACACACGAATAAATGGTTCCTTACTATCTTCAGACAACTATCTTGAAAATGAACTAGCAAGATTTGGAGGCATAAACTCAATAAGAGGATTTGAAGAGAATAGCCTTTACGCTTCAACCTATGGACTACTAAACACAGAATATAGATACCAAATTAGTAACTCTATTTATGTTCACTCTATAATAGATGCAGCATATTTAGAAAACAACATTTTAAATACCCAAGAAAAACTCTTTGGATACGGTTTCGGATTTGGAATTTTAACTAAAGCTGGTGTTTTTAAATTAAATTACGCTAACGGCAAATTACAGAATCAGAAATTTAAACTATCAAATTCTAAGATTCACATAAGTTTAACTACAGTTTTTTAGTCTTATTTTGATTTATACATAAAACTGTTACCTAAATAATGGATTTTAACTATTTTTTATTGTTTTTCCTACATATTGTAGTTATTTTTGACATTAATTAATTCAAATAATCATAAAATGAAAACAAAGCTTAGTGGAATGCTAACGCTGTTACTAGCGTTTGTTGTGCATCTAACATTTGCACAAGAAAAGACAATTTCGGGAGTAATCTCAGACAACGCAGGTTTACCCTTACCCGGAGCTACTGTCTTAGTAAAAGGAACTTCTTCAGGAACTTCAAGTGATTTCGATGGTAATTATTCAATAACGGCTAACCAAGGAGCAATCCTTGTTTTTAGTTTTGTTGGATATACTAAAACAGAAATAACTGTTGGAGCATCCAAAATTATTAACGTAACAATGGACGAAGATGCGGCAACTTTAGATGAAGTTGTTGTAACCGCATTAGGTATTAAAAGAAGTAAAAAATCTTTAGGGTATGCAACTCAGGAAATTGGAAACGAAGAAATCTCTACTGTAAAAGAAGCCAATGTTCTTAATCAACTTTCTGGTAAGGTTGCTGGTCTTTCTATACAAAGAACTAATAACCTTGGTGGTTCTACCAATGTTGTTATTAGAGGTCAAACCTCGCTAACAGGATCAAACCAGGCTTTATTTGTTATTGATGGTGTACCTATTTCTAATAGAAACACAAACACAGGAACTCAATCTCAAGGAGCTACTGGTTACGATTATGGTAACCCTGTTTCGGATTTAAACCCTGACGACATCGAATCTATGAATGTTTTAAAAGGTTCTGCTGCAACAGCTTTATACGGTTCTAGAGCATCAAATGGTGTTATAGTTATTAACACTAAAAAAGGGAAAGGATCTAACACTAAAGATTACTCTGTAACAATATCTTCTAATGTCAGTACTGGAAGTATAGACAGAAGTACTTTTCCTGAATTTCAAACTGGTTATGGAGCTGGTTATGGCGGAAACGATTATAATTTCGAATCATCAGACTTTAATGGAGATGGAATTATTGATAACTACGCTAACGTAAACGATGATGCTTCTTTTGGCCCTAAATTTGACTCTAGTTTATACTTAACTCAATGGGATGCATTATACCCTCAATTAACAGACACCTACGGAGTTGCAAGACCTTGGGAAGCTTCAAAGAACGGACCATTAACCTTCTTTCAAACTCCTACGTCTTTTACAAATTCTGTTTCTGTATCGAAAAGATTCGATGCCGGATCATTTAGACTATCATACTCTAATTATGACGCTAGTGGATTACTTCCTAATAGTTCTCAAAACAAAAACACATTCTCTTTAGCTACAACTGCCCAATTAACAGATAAACTTGAAGCAACGGGATATGCTACATACATTAACACCGAAACTGTAGGTAGAAACTCAACAGGATACAATGATAATATTGTTGGTTTTATGCGCCAATGGGGACAAAATAATGTTGATTACCAAAGACAAAGAGAAGCTTATTTTCAAACAGGTGAAAATATTACATGGAACCCAAAATCTCCAACAGACTTAACACCGATATATTGGGATAATCCATATTGGACACGTTACGAAAACTATCAAAGTGATGGTAGAAATAGATTTACAGGATACGCTCAATTAAAATATGACATTATAGAAGACCTTAGTATAACAGGAAAAGCGTCTGTAGATCAATATAGTGAAATACAAGAAGAACGAAGAGCTGCTGGATCTGTACCTACTGCTTTTGGTATTAATGAAGGAAGTGATGGTAGTTATAATAGAAATGACCAAACTTCAGGATACTTAAGAAGAAACATTAATTCTAGAGAAACAAATTTAGATGTGATTTTAAACTACTCTAAAGACATTACTGATGATTTAGATTTTAGCGCATTTTTAGGTGGAAATATTAGAAATAACACTTTAAATATGGTTACTGCCGCTACAAACGGTGGACTTAAAGTACCTGGTGTATATTCACTTCAAAATTCAACCGATGCATTACCTAACCCTAAAGAAAGAGATGAAACAATAGAAGTTCAAAGTTTTTATGCTGGAGCAACCCTTGGTTATAAAAATTTCTTATTTATAGAAGGTACCTTGCGTAGAGATAAAACATCTACACTACCTGCTGCTAACAACTCATACTACTACCCTGCAGTTTCTGGATCTTATATATTTTCTCAAAACATCGATGTACCAGCAATCAAGTTCGGTAAACTAAGAGCTAACTGGGCACAAATTGGAAACGCTACAGGTTTTGATCAAATTAATGACACTTACACAAGTTTAACATCTTTCCAAGGAAATGCCGCTGCTGCCGTAAGTAATTCAAAGAAAAATCCAGATCTAAAACCAGAAATTTCAAGATCTTATGAAATAGGTTTAGAAATGAAGTTTTTAGAAAAAGCAAATCTTGGTTTTGATATTGCTTATTATAAAACAAATACAACAGATCAAATTGTACCTGTTTCTGTTAGTGAAACTACAGGTTACTTAAGTAAGATTATAAACGCCGGAGAATTAGAAAATAAAGGTATTGAACTATCCGCTTTTACCGAATTTGATATAACAGACAATTTTAAATGGAAAGTTAATGTAAACTGGTCTAAGAACGAAAACACTGTTGTGTCTTTAGCTGAAGGATTAGACGAATTATTATTAGGTTCTTTTAACGCTCAGGTTGTAGCAAGAATAGGTGAATCTTACGGAGCTTTAAAAGGAAGCGATTATACGTATAATGAAAATGGTCAAAAAGTAATAGATGCAGATGGCGTACCATTAGCTACTGCTTCAGATCAAATTATCGGTAATGGTAATCCTGATTGG
The DNA here is from genome assembly GCF_900112395.1 of Algibacter lectus. Classification (GTDB taxonomy): domain Bacteria; phylum Bacteroidota; class Bacteroidia; order Flavobacteriales; family Flavobacteriaceae; genus Algibacter; species Algibacter lectus. The sequence goes on along the minus strand of NZ_FOLN01000009.1, from coordinate 75,113 downwards.
TTAGGAGGTATAAGAAACACGCTTTCTTATAAAAACTTAACATTTAGCTTCTTTATAGATATTAGAAGCGGTGGAGACATGTTCTCTTTAGATCAACGTTATGGGCAAGCTACAGGAGTTTTAGCTAGTTCAGATTTTATTAACGATTTAGGTAACCCTGTAAGAAACACACTATCTAATGGTGGTGGGTTTATCTACGAAGGTGTTTTAGAAGATGGAACACCAAATACAACAAGGTTAGACGCTAGTGGTTTTGGAAGCACAGGTTACCAAACACTACCATTAAGTGAATTTGTTTACGACGCCTCTTTTGTGAAATTACGTGAGGCTAGTTTATCTTATAACTTCCCAAAAGATATTACATCTAAGTTATCATTAGATAATCTATCTATAACTCTTGTAGGTTCTAACTTATGGATTATCCACAAAAACATTCCTGATGCAGATCCTGAAACAGGTTTTGGGGCTGGTAATATTCAAGGTCTTTCATCTGGTTCTTTGCCTACAACGAAGAACTACGCACTTAATGTTAAACTTCAATTTTAATACATAGAAAAATGAAAAAAAATATAATAATCGCACTTTTGGCTTTAGTCGCACTTTCTTGTACTAAAGATTTAGAAGAGCTTAACGTAAACAAAAAAGATTTTGCAGTAACCACTGATGCATCTCTTTTTACAAGCGCACAGTACAAGTTATTTAATCAAATGACGGAAACAAGTGTTAATGAGAACATTTTTCGTCTTATTGTTCAAAACTGGACAGAAACAACGTATACTGATGAAGCTAATTATGATTTAAAAACAAGAAATATTGACGAGTTTCATTGGGAAACTTTATATCGTGATGTTTTAAAAAACTTTAAAGAATCTAAAAGTTTAGTTTCAGGTCTTCCAGATGTGCAAACAAATAAAATAGCAACTATAGAACTTTATGAGATTTATACTTACTACGTTTTAGTAACTTCATTTGGAGACATCCCATATACAGAGGCATTAGACATCGATATTTTAAATCCTGTTTTTGATAATCAAGAAACTGTTTTCAATGATTTATTAGACAGACTAGATACAAATGTAATCTCTAAATTTATAACTGATGAAGTTGGTTTTTCAGCATCAGAAGATATTGTTTACAACGGAGATATTGAAAAATGGTTAAAATTTGCGAACTCATTGAAACTTCAAATGGGTATGTTAATAGCCGATTCAGATCCTGCAAAAGCAGAAACAGTGGTTAGCGCTGCAGTTGCTGCGGGTGTTTTCACTTCTGCTGATGATGACATGAAAATAGCTTTTGAAACTGCCGCACCATATACAAACCCTGTTTACGCAGCATTAGTATTATCTGGTCGTGATGATTATGTTCCTACAAATACTATTGTGGATATGATGACTACATTAAACGATCCTCGCAGAGATGATTATTTCACATTATATAACGGTGTTTATAAAGGTGGTATTTCTGGAGAATTAAACTCATTCAGTCAATACTCTCACGTGTCTGACAAAATTGGAAAAGATCCAACATTGGAAGCTCCATTAATGACTTATTTTGAAGTTGAATTTTTATTAGCAGAAGCTATTGAAAGAGGCTTTATTACAGGAACTGCAGAAACAAATTACAATAACGCAATCGCTGCCTCTATTAAATATTGGGGAGGAACTGATGCAGAAGTTGACACTTACTTAGGTCAAGGAAGCGTAGCATACAGTAGCGCTGCAGGTAATTATAAACAGAAAATTGGAACTCAAAAATGGCTAGCGCTTTACAATAGAGGTTTTGAATCCTGGACTGAATGGAGACGTCTAGATTTTCCAGTATTAACAGCGCCTGCAGATGCTGAAACAAATAACGATCAACCCCCTTACAGATTTACATATCCAACGGTTGAACTTTCTTTGAACGGAGCTAATTTAAACGCCGCTAGCACAAGTATTGGTGGAGATGAATTAGAAACGAAACTATTTTTTGATAAACTTTAATTAAAACAGTCATAAAAATATAAATTATGAAAAAACTTAAAATATTTTTTATTTTACCTATATGCGTACTAATTTCTTGTAACGAAGACGAGGGAGAAATTGACTATGCAGATTTAGGCGCTAACGTAATATTAAAGACGTCTAGCATAAGTAATCTAGACGAAAATCATACTATGGAATTTTCGATTATCACAGCAGATGATGTTATTGTTACAGATATGGCGGTGACAAAAGGAGCAAATACTGTTAATGCAAATGTTTCTGCAGAAACAGCTACCTTCAACTCGTCTCTTCTAGGCACATTAATTGGAAATGAAGAAGACGGAATTGATATTAACGTTGTTTCTACACTTTCTAATGGAAATCCTTATTCAAAAGATTTTACTGTAAAAATAACTAAAGCACTTTCTTTAGAAAAAGGGTTAGACGCCATTATTTATGACACAGCAGTGGAAGATACTTTAATATTTGAAGCATCTACAAAATCTGCAGTAATAGATAACATATCTCTAGAGTGGAAAAAAGGAAAAGAAGGAACTTACGCTCCTACTACTCCACTTGGCTCTCCTTTAAATGTAGATGGTGACACTATTATTTTCACCAATTTCACAGATACATCTTACGGATACAATCTTGCTGTAAAAGACACATTATATTATAGATTTATAGCTACCAGTGGAACACTTACAGATTCACTAGAAACCTATATACCTATAATAAGTCAAACTTTTGATACAAGTTCAAAAGTTATATTAAGTTCAGATCTTACCAAGAATAAATTAAACTTAGACACTGCTACTTTTTACACAGACACTAATAATGAAGATGCGGAAATTAAATTTAAAAGCCCTACTGGTTTTGAAAAAGAGGGAACAACTGATATAGATTTTGTAAAAGTTGGAGATTTATCTGGTGAAAGTGAATACTATAATACTATAGACAAACTTTTTGCAGAAAAAGATTTACTAATAGCCCAAAGACTTTATGACGCTGGAACAAAAGAAACAGAAGTTACCGATGCTACAAATGGCGATTTATATATCTACAAAATTACACGTGATGTTACGGAGTACGGTATGATAAAAATAGGAGATGTTGTTTCAACGAACGGAGGAACAAGCCTAACTGAACTTAATATTGAATTTGGTGAAGCCGAAATAAAATAGTACAATTTAATTGCAAAATGTTAAAAAGAGATTATCTGAAAAGATAGTCTCTTTTTTTTGTGATCGACTTTTCAAAATTAATACCTTTTCAATAGGTACCAAACTATTTTATAAATAGGTAATTCTTATCAAATCAAACATGAATAAAATTTCGCTAATTAAAACTTTTCAATAAAAACTGATAGCTAACCACCATAACACCAGCTGTTATATAGTTAAAATCTTACACAAAGACTGCGTTTTGAAGAAACTCTTATTAATATCTTTTAATCTTCACACTAAACAAATTACAGAATACTAAATTTAGCATGTATATTTTTATCATTTCATTAAATCTAACTACAATTTCCTAACAAACACCACAATTTTCAGTAAAATTGACATCTAAAAAGCAAATTTTAACCATTATTTATTGTTTTATTAACTTTTTATTATGATTTTTGACATTGACTAATTCAAATAATTATAAAATGAAAACAAAGTTTAGTGGAATGCTAACGCTATTACTAGCGTTTGTTGTGCAACTAACGTTTGCACAAGAAAAGACAATTTCAGGAACAGTATCAGACGATTCTGGTTTACCGTTACCCGGAGCTACAGTCTTAGTTAAAGGTACTTCAACAGGTACTTCAACAGATTTCGATGGAAAATATGCAATTAAAGCAAATCAAGGCGCTACTTTGGTTTTTAGTTTTGTTGGATATGCATCGAAAGAAATTGCTGTTGGATCGTCCAATTCAATTAACGTATCAATGGCAGAAGATGCCGCTGCTTTAGATGAAGTTGTAATTACAGCATTAGGTATTAAAAGAAATGCAAAAGAGCTTTCCTACTCTGTATCAACTTTAAAAAATGAAGACATCACCAAAACTAAAGCAGTTAATGTAACAACTGCAATGGTTGGTAAAGTTGCAGGTTTACAAATTAACACAACTAATAACGGTGTTAACCCAAGTACTAGAATTGTATTAAGGGGTAACAGATCTTTATTAGGAAACAACGAAGCACTTGTTGTTATTGATGGTTTCCCATCAGACAGAGGTGTTTTAGACCGTATTAACCCAAACGACATTGAAAATGTAAGTGTTCTTAAAGGAGCAAATGCAGCTGCACTTTATGGTTCTGAAGCAACAAACGGTGTTGTTTTAGTAACAACTAAAACTGGTAAAGGAAAATTAAAAGTTACTTACAACGGATCTTACCAAGTAGAAAACGCTGCTTATTTACCTGAATTCCAAAATGAATTTGGTGTTGGTGGATTTCCTGATGGAACTTTATTCCCTCTAGAAAATGTTGCTTGGGGACCTCGTTTTGATGGTCGTTTAGTTGACGCTAGTGAAACTTTAGATAATGGAGATGTATGGCAAGTGCCTTTTACACCAATTGAAGATAACCATAAAGATTTCTTCAGACAAGGTAGCACAGTGAGACATGGTATAACTGTAAGTGGTGGTGATGATAATGGAACATTTTTAATGTCTTTAGATCAAACAAACACTGAAGGTATTGTTCCTAACGATGCTTACAACAGAACAAACTTTAGATTAAAAGGAAGTAAAAAATACAACAAACTAAGTGTTGGTGGTAACTTATCTTTCTTTAGATCTCATTCAAACGTAGTTGGAGCAGGTGGACGTCAAGATAGACCATTATACTGGAATATTATAAACACTCCATTACACTTACCAATGGAGCAATTGAAAAACTGGAGAACAGGAGAGTTTACAAGAAATGAAACATCTTACTTTGCTTTCTATGAAAATCCTTACTTTATTGTAGACACGCAAAGATTGAAAAGTGATATCAATGAATTTAACGTTCTTGCTTTCGCTGATTATGAAATTACAGATTGGTTAACTGCATCTTTAAATGTTGGTTATACAGGATCTAATACTACTACTAAAAGAGAATATGGAGCATTTACATACGCTTTCGAATTAGAAAATACGTATGCTAGAATGGATGAGTATGGTGCACGTACAGCAGATGCTATGCTAACAAGCTCTAGATTAAACTCAGATTTCATGTTAAAATTTAACAAAGATATTTCTGAAGATTTCAATGTTCAATTAACTACTGGACAAAACACAAGAATCGAAGATGATAACGCTATAGCAGTTGCAGGAAACGACTTAATTATCCCTGATTTCTATAACATTTCAACAATTACAGGTAATATTTTAGCTGGTGATTTCCCTGACTCTGGTTCTGGCAACCAAAGAACACGTAACTATAGAAGAATGAGTGTTTATGGAGATTTCACTTTAGGCTTTAAAGATTACTTATTCTTATCTGCTACTGGTAGAAATGACTGGTCTTCAACCTTACCTAAAGATGGTAACTCTTTCTTTTACTATGGTGCAGGTTTATCATTTGCTGCAACAGATGCTTTCGATATTACATCTGACAGAGGCTTAAGCTACTTAAAAGCAAGTGTTAACTTAACAAAAACTGGTAACGATCCAGGGCTTTACAGAACTCAAGGTACCTTCTTTGCTCCAACAGGCTTCCCTTATGGAACAACAGTTGGTTTATCTCAATCTAGTACAGTGCCAAGTCCTGCTTTAAACCCTGAATTTACAACTTCTTTAGAAGTAAATTTAGAAACTGGTTTTTTCAAAAACAGACTTACTGCTAACATAACAGGATATAAAACAAACTCTACAGACCAAATCGTAAATGCAGGTATATCTTATGCCTCTGGAGCATCTACAGCTGTAGTAAACGTAGGTGAAATTGAAAACTTAGGTATAGAATTAGACTTGAACGGAGTCATTTTAAAGTCAGACAACTTTAAATGGGATGTTGGTTTAACTTATGCAGCAATTAAGTCTGAAGTTATTTCTTTAGCTGATGGTGTTGATGAATTAAGTCTTGGAGGTTTTGATTCTGCTCAAGTTATTGCTAAAGTAGGAGAACCTTACCCACAATTAAGAACAACATCTTACTTAAAAGATGATCAAGGAAGAATTATTGTTGGTGATGATGGAGATCCAATTCAAGATCCAACAAACCAAATCCAAGGTAAAACAACTCCTGATTACATATTAGGTCTTAACACAAACATTAGCTATAAAAACTGGAACTTATATGCAGTTACAGATTATAGAACAGGTCACGTATTTTACAATGCTATTGTAGATGCTATCGAATTTACAGGTTTATCTCAACACAGTGCTACTGCAGGAAGACAACCTTTCGTTTTCCCTAACTCTTCTTACTCTGATGGTAATGGTGGTTATGTAGCTAACGATAATAGATTAACAAGTGGTGGTGGTAACGCTTTCTGGGATTCATATGGTGAAATCAAAGAAAACTATGTTTCTGATGCAACGACATTAAAACTTAGAGAAGTTTTATTATCTTATACTTTCGATGGTGATGCCTTAAAAGCAATGGGTGTCGATGATTTATCTATCGGACTTTTTGGTAGAAATTTAGTGACTTGGAGACCAGCTTCAAATGTTACTACAGATCCTGAATTTAACTTTACCACTGGTAATGCAGTTGGTGTAGGTGACCAAAATCAAACAGCTCCTACAAGACAGTTTGGTATGAGTGTAAACTTAACATTCTAAAAAAATAAAAATGAAAAATATAAAAATGAAAAAAGCAATTTTATCCCTTTTTGCTCTAGCGATAGTTAGTGTGAGTTGCGATGACTTTTTAGATGTCAACGAAAATCCTAATGATCCATCAATATCGACTCCTAGTTTAACACTACCAGTTGCTCTTGAAGATTTCGGAGAATTAAACGGACGTACAATGACCTATTTAGGGAATCAGTTAGTTGTTAACTGGGCTACACCTTCTAACTGGTCTGCGAATGCTATATACAGTAGATATAACTTTAGTGCTGACGACTTTTCAAATATTTTTGAAACTTCGTACGCTACAATTTTCAAAAACCTTACTTACATTGAAAATTACGAAGATCCTTCTGGAGCTGTTGACTATTCTAACTACAAAGCAATTTCTAAAATTGTAAAAGGTTTTCAATACCAAATGTTAGTAGACCTATATGGTGATGTACCTTATACTGAAGCTAATTTAAGAGGAGACAATACAACTCCTGCTTATGATGACGCTGAGACCATATACAAAAGTGTAATCGAAGATTTAGGTGTTGCTGTAGATTTAATTAATAATTCTGCTGCAGCAGAAGACCCTGGAACTCAAGATATTTTATTTGAAGGTCACATGGATTACTGGGTAGAATTTGCTAACAGTATCAGATTAAGAATGCTTGTAAGAATGAGCAACACTGGTCAAGATGCTTACATCGCTTCTCAAATAGCAGATATTACTGCTAATGGTGGAGGTTTTATACATGCTACTGCAGGTGTTAACCCTGGCTATACAGCTAGTGACAATCAACAGAGTCCATTCTTCGATTATTTTGTACAGCCAAACGGAGCACAACAAAACAGAAAAGATTTTACTGTTGCTTCAGAATATGCTCTTGCTTTTTTAACAAATGCAAACGACCCAAGACTAGAAAGACTTTATGAAGAAGCTGCTAATGGTGGTTATAAAGGAGCTGAACAGTCTACTATTTTACCTGGTGTAGGATTTACATCTGATGATTTATCAAAAGTAGGACCTGGATTATTAGTAAGTGCAGACCAAGATCAAATTGTCATGTCTGAAGCTGAAGCTCTATTTGTACAAGCAGAAGCTACTGTAAGAGGATATTTACCAGGTGGAGATGCTGCTGCTCAAGCTTTATATGAAGCTGCAATTACTGCTTCTTTCGTACAATTAGGTGTTGAAGATGCTGAAAATGAAGCTCAAACCTATTATAACCAAGATATCATTAATGTTAGTTGGGATGATTCAACAGACAAAATCCAAGCTATCATCACTCAAAAATGGGTAGCATTAAATGGAACATCTTCTATCGAATCTTGGATTGATTTAACAAGAACAGGTTACCCTGCTGGATTACCTATTCCTGCTGAATCTGATGGTGTTAGACCAATAAGATTATTATACCCATCTTCAGAATACGCAAGAAACGTGAACAACGTACCTACACAAACTGCAGACGATGTATTTACTAACGCTCCATTTTGGAAATAAAAAATATAAAAATGAAAAAAATTAAATTTATCAGGACATTTTTTGTCCTAGCTCTAGGGAGTCTTATCACCCTAAGTTCTTGTGATGCGTTATTAGACGACACAAAAATCGATTTTGGACAAGGTCCAATATTGGCTCAATTTGAAAACACAACAGATGAACTAAACATTATTTTAGATCCTGCTGTTACATCAATAGATTATGAAATTCCAATTACTTTCTTTGGAGGAAAAAATGTTCCTTTAGACAGAGATGTAACGGTTACTATTGCAGCTAGCCCAGATTCTCCAGCAAAAGAAGGTGTTGAGTTTGAATTAGGTGAAACTACATTTACAATTCCTGCAGGTGAAAAAACTGCCAATGCATCGATAGTTGTATTAACAGGTAATCTTGTTCCTTTCGATTTTAAGGACATCGTTTTAGAAATCGTTGAATCTTCAGAAGCTGTATCAGATGTTAACTCAATCGCTTTAACATTAAAAGCACTTCCTGAAACTACTTTAGCAGGAACTTATGATGTTGAAGTAGGTGAATATTGGAATTCTGGATCTTTTATTGCAAACTATTCAGGTACTGTATCTATTGCTGCCGTATCTCCAGATTTATACAAACATGTTGGTATTGCATTTTGGCCAGATGATAATGATTTTTACTTTACTGTAGATCCAGATACAAACGTTATTACTGTTTTGGATACTGATCTTGCAGGAGAACCAACGTTACTAAACGGGTCTCCAATCATGAATTGTGCAAAAAGCGTATTTGAAATGGTTACATGTGATGATACAACAAACAAACAAACACTTATGTCTGATGGAAAACATATTGTAGAATTAACTACAGGTTATGACAGAGGAACAGGTGCAACTAGAGAATTCTTAGAAAAATTAGTGAGACAAAACTAATTTTTAATAAAGTTATATTTAGTATCCAAACGGTCGGTAAACAAAATGTTTACCGACCGTTTTATTTTATACAGTATTTTTTAAAAAACAAACAATTAATGTTTTACAATATCCCTACATCATTCACTATATATGCAAACAGTAATAAAGGAATATTTACTATAGCCATAGCAGATTATTACCTTAAATTCCTTTAATGATGTAGTTTTTAATTTAATGCCTACTAATGGTGTAAATCCAGTTAACACATCAGTTTCAACTTAATATCCAAACCAAGCAAACTTGCACCGTAGAAGTAAGTGGTACTCTTAATTTTAATTTTGATAGCTATGGAAGTGAAATATCTTATGAGATTTTTGACGTTGAAGGTCATAGTTGTTCCCAGTACGAGTACAGCTTTTCTAGATTAAACTGCTTCAACTAGCATCTCTATAACATTATGCGATGGGCGATGTTACAGCTTAGTAGTATATAGTGAATACGGAGATGATTTAGCCAGACCAGAAGCATCTACTTTAACTCGCAAAAATACAAACTATACTTAAAAGAGAAGGTAATTTAAGAGGTTCAGCTTCATTTCAAGTTTTCAATTAAGTAAACTTAAAAAGGAGATTGATTTAAACCATTAATTAAGATTAAACATTATTATTCGTTATTAAAAATAACACTTACTTATCTTTTAAAACCATTTACTATTATTTAATAATAAACAGTAAGACACCGAAACCTTTTCTCTTTAAATTTGAAAGAAAAATATTTAACCCTAATAGTAGAAAAAGTTATTCAAACAATTAAAAATTTACTAAAAGGCATTAACAAATTACCAAATAAATCTCTTAAATATTAACTTTCCTTCAGTCAAACTACAGATTTCAACTCTTTTACAAGTTTTTCTACAAAATCATAACACAAAACAAGAATTTTAACCATTATTTATTGTTTTATTAACTTTTTATAGTGATTTTTGGCACCGACTAATTCAAATAATTATAAAATGAAAAAAAAGTTTAGTGGAATACTAACGCTACTATTAGCGTTTGTTGTGCAACTAACGTTTGCACAAGAAAAGACAATTTCAGGAACAGTATCAGATGATTCTGGTTTACCGTTACCAGGAGCTACAGTCTTAGTAAAAGGTACTTCAACAGGTACTTCAACAGATTTCGATGGAGCATATGCTATTAAGGCTAATCAAGGAGCAGTTCTTGTAATTAGCTTTGTTGGATATGCTAGCACAGAAGTAAAGGTTGGACAGTCCAACACCGTTAATGTAACAATGCAAGAAGATGCAGCAGCTTTAGAAGAAGTTGTAATTGTTGGTTACGGTACAAGTACAAAACAAGCCTTTTCTGGTTCTATTAAAGAAATCAAAGCGGGTGTATTAGAAGCTAAAACCTTCTCAAATGTATCTCAAGCCCTTGCAGGTGAGGTTGCTGGTGTAAATGTAATTAACACTTCAGGTCAACCAGGTACTGTTGCAACAATACGTATTAGAGGTTTTGGTTCTGTTAACGGAAACAGAGATCCTTTATATGTAGTTGATGGTGTTCCAATGACAACATCTTCTTTTGATTCTGATGGAGATCGTTTTGATAACGGGAGTTTAAACTCAATAAACCCTTCCGATATTGAAACTACAACAGTTTTAAAAGATGCTACAGCTACTGCTATTTACGGAGCTAGAGGTGCAAATGGAGTTATTTTGATAACTACAAAATCAGGGAAAAAAGGAACTTCTTCAGTGGAAGTTGATGTAAAAACTGGTGTAAATGTTCAATTAATTCCTAGATATGACGTTATCGATAGCGCTAACGAATATGTAGAGTTATCATGGATGGCTATGGGAAACAGAACGTTAAGTTTTGACCCAAATAATGATGCTGTTGCTTATGCGAATGAATATTTATACTCTGCTAGAGGTATTAACTCAGAATACAACAACTATAACGTAAATAACGTTTCAGAATTAATTGATCCTGCAACTGGAAAAGTTCGTGCTGGTGTAACAACGAAATACACTCCTGAAGACTGGGCTGATTATGGTTTCCAAGCATCTTTCTTAACTGAAGCTAACTTAAAAATGAGTGGTGGTACTGAGAAAACAAAGTACTTTTCATCTTTTGGATATTTAGATCAAAAAGGTTTCTTAAAAAATTCATCTTACAAACGCTACTCTGCAAGATTAAACGTAAACCATAAACCGAAAGAATGGTTAACAGCTACTGCTAATTTAGGATATACTTATGGTGAAACTTTAGCAAACGGACAATCTGAAGATTCAGGTAGTGTATTTTGGTTTTCAGATAACATTCCTTCAATCTACCCATTATTCACAAGAGATGCTGATGGTAATACAATACCAGACACAAAATATGGTGGAAACCAGTATGATTACGGTGTAAATAGAGGTTTTGGTGGATTAACCAATGCTATTGCAGATTCTCAATATGACCAAGATGGTAACAATCGTCATTCGGTAAATGGTAGTTTCTCAATGAAATTTGATATCACTAAGAACCTTACTTATGAAACACGTTATGGTGTTCAATATTACAATAGAGTTAGAAATGTAATAAACAATCCTTTTTATGGATCAGCAGCCGGACAAAGCGGTAGTTTATTTAAAGTGAACACAACCGATATTACACAAAACTTATTAAACTTACTTAGATATTCTAATACTTTTGGATCTCACAGCATAAGCATTTTAGCTGCACACGAAACAAACAAGAACAAATACGAATATGCTACAGTAAGTAAATCTAATGTTGTAAACCTTCAAAACGGACTTGATCAAGCAAACAACTATGTTGTAAGTTCTTCTCCTCCTACAGGATACAGATTACAAAGATCTATTGAAAGTTACTTCGCGCAAGCAAACTACAACTTCGCCAATACTTACTACTTAACAGGGTCTATCAGAAGAGATGGTTCTTCAAGATTCTTTAAAGATAAATGGGGCACATTTGGTTCAGTAGGAGCTTCATGGGTAATGAGTAATGAGCAATTCTTAAAGGGTTCTAATGCAATAAACTTTTTAAAAGTAAAAGCGAGTTACGGTTTAGTTGGTGATGAAGCTGGAGCTGATTACTATAGTGGACAAAACACTTATGAAATAAACAACTTATTAGGTGGTATTTCTTTAGTGCCTAACTCTATTCAAGATCCTAATTTAACCTGGGAAACATCAAAAATGTTCCAAACAGGTATTGAATTTACAGCTTTCAATAATGTCGTTGATGCTAACATTGATTACTACGTTAAGAATACTGACGATTTAGTATTTGATAAGCGATTAGCTCCTTCTTCTTCGGAATCTTTAATTACAGTTAATGACGGTTCTTTGGTAAATAGAGGATTAGAATTTGATATCACTACACATATCATTGACAAAGCTGACTACAGTTTAGACTTTGCTTTTAACGGTGAGATATTAAATAATGAATTAACACAAATGCCTATTGAAACAGCAACTGGTCTTGAAAAAACGCTAGATCAAAGTGGAAATTATGGTCGTTCAAAAGGACATAGCTTATATGATTTTTATATTAGAGAATGGGCTGGTGTAGATACTGCTAATGGAGATCCACTTTGGAATCAATATTATTTTGATGCTAATGGTAATGACGTTGTAGATTCAGGTGAATCTATCGCTAGTTTATCTCAATACCAAAATGATAATCCAAACAACACAGACATCAAGAAAACAACAACAAATGTTTACGCCGATGCTACTCAAAAATACACAGGACACTCTGCAATACCAGATATCCGAGGTGCTTTTAGACTTAATGCAAGAATCAAAGATTTCACAATTAGTACGCAATTTGCATATAGCTTAGGTGGTTACGGTTATGATGCTGCTTATGCTAGATTAGTAAGTAATGATCAAGCAGGTTCTAACAACTGGTCTACAGATATTAGAGACAGCTGGAAAGCTCCTGGTGATGTTACTAACGTTCCTAAATTAATAAGTGATGTAAATACTCAAGTAAACTCAACGTCTTCTCGTTTCATTACTTCAACAGATTACATATCTTTAAACAATGCTAGAATTGGATATAACTTACCATCTCGCTTCCTAGTAAATAACACAATCAAATCTATCAACTTATGGGTTTCGGGTGATAATTTATTTATTAACAGTGCTAGAGCAGGTTTTAATCCTAATACTTCTGAGACTGGAGCAACAACGTCATATACTTACGCACCATTATCTACAATTACGGTAGGAGCAAGAATTAAATTCTAATTTAAAAAAAAATAATATGAAAACACAATATATAAAATCACTTTTGGTAGTAGCGGTTGCTACGTTTACCTTTAGTTGTGGAGAAGATTTTCTTGAAGAAACTCCTACACAATACGTTTCCATTTCGGATGTTGGTGAAACTGGAGAAATATACCCAGGCATACTAGCCGGTACACTTAGTGGTCTATTCAATTCTATGTACACAACGGGAACTGGAGGAACAACTGACCATGCCGATTTTGGGCAAAAAGGTAATGACATTTATTCAGATTTCCTTTCAGGAGATTTAGCTCTAACAGCAAATAACTATAACAGATATAGCAATTTTGCACCATTATTAATTACTGTAGATAACACGTTTACAAGAGCAAATTATTCAGCTTGGAGATATTACTACAGAATTATTGGATCTGCAAACAAAATTATTGATGCATTAGGAGGTAACGATGCCACTATTACAGACTCTAATAAAACAACAATGGGGCAAGCTAAAGCTATGCGTGCGTATGCGTACTTTTACTTAACTCAGCTTTATATCCCAGAATACAATCCGACTTCTAAAGTATTGCCATTATACATAAACACAGATGGAGATGCTTTAGAACAAAGCGAAACTCAAGTGGTTTATGCACAAATGATAGATGATTTAGAACAAGCAGCAACACTTTTAGAAGGTTACAGCAGAGCTGAATTATTTGAAGTTAATGAAGATGTTGCAAACACATTATTAGCTTATGTTTACGGATCTATGGATACTAACGCTACAGATATTTTAGCTAGAGATTTAGCTGAAAAAGTTATAGCAAATTCAGGTCTTCCTATTACAACAAAGGCAGAAACTATTGGAGGATTCAACTCTGTAGAAACTCCAAGTTGGTTATGGGGTGCAGATATCACAACAGATACTGGCTTAGATTTGATATCATGGTGGGGCCAAATGGATATCTACACATATAGCTACCAATGGGCAGGTGATAAAAAAGCAATTGATCAAGGATTATACGATCAAATTAAAGATACAGATCAACGTAAAATTCAATTTGCTACTCAAGCAGATATTGACGATGAGGTAAACCAATTACAAGATTCAGATATATTAATTCCTTTCAAGAAGTTTTACAATGCTGCAAGAGTTAGAGGTGGTCAAAGAGTTATTGAAGATGATTACATCTACATGCGTATTGATGAATTATACATGTTATCTGCCGAAATGAATGCAAAAATAGGAGCTGAAGAAGATGCTAAAACTCGTTTAAAGCAAATTTTAGCTGAACGTTTTGACTCAGCAGCTGACTATGCTTATGTTGACACCTTAACCGGACAAGCACTAATAGATGAAATATACTTACAAACACGTATTGAGTTTTTTGCCGAAGGAAAAAGTTTACTTGCTCTTAAAAGAAACAAAGCGAATGTTGTAAGAGGTACTAACCATTTATACTTAGCAGGCGAAGTAATTCCTTATAATGACGATCGTCTTACTTTGGAAATTCCTTTATTAGAAGTACAAAACAATCCATTTATCAACTAATTAGCTATAGCACATTGCTATAAATAACCGATAATGGTTAAAGTTAAAAATCCTCAAGAGTTTGAAACTCTTGGGGATTTTCAATTTATATCATTCTGTAAATATAACACCACGTCTGGTTTACTAATTAGAATTAAAAAAATCATTGAAGCTCAAGGTTTAGCTATAATCTCAACTCAAAATTTATCCAATTATAAAATAGTTTCTAGGGTAACGATTCCTTTTGATCCATATTTAACTTCCGATCCGCTAGTAATAATTTTGAGCAGCAGCGAAGTTAAAACAAATGAAAACTTTACAATTTTCATCATAATTAAAGATAAACCTCTAACAATTAGGTTTTCTCGTCAAATTAGTTATATTATCCTTTAGTATAACTTTAAAAACACTACATGAGGCAATTAAAAATTACGAAACAAGTTACCAACCGCGAGTCAAAATCCCTAGACAAATATCTTCAAGACATTAGTAAAATACCACTAATCACTGCTGAAGAAGAGGTCGAACTAGCCCAATTAATTAAAAATGGCGACCAAAAAGCTCTAGATACACTCACAACCGCTAATTTAAGGTTCGTAGTTTCAGTCTCAAAACAATATCAAAATCAAGGGCTAACTCTACCCGATTTAATCAACGAAGGCAATGCTGGCCTAGTGAAAGCGGCGAAACGCTTTGACGAAACCAGAGGATTTAAATTTATTTCTTATGCCGTTTGGTGGATTCGTCAAGCAATTCTTCAAGCTTTAGCTGAACAATCTCGAATAGTTAGATTACCTTTGAACAAAATTGGCTCGATTAATAAAATTAATAAAGCCTATTCATTTTTAGAACAAGAGAATGAAAGACCACCAAGTGCGCAAGAAATTGCAAGCAAATTAGATCTTTCATTAACCGATGTTAAACAGTCTATGAAAATATCTGGGCGCCATGTTTCTATGGATGCTCCTTTTCAAGAAGGTGAAACATCAAACTTGTATGATGTAATGAATTCTAGCGAATCGCCTAGACCAGATTCTGGTTTAATGCAAGACGCTTTGAATATAGAAGTTAACCGTGCTTTAAATTCCCTTTCGGAAAAAGAAGCAGAGGTTATTCGTCATTATTATGGTATTAGTAAAAAACAACCTATGAGCCTCCAAGAAATTGGTGACTCTTTTGGTTTAACACGGGAACGTGTAAGACAAATAAAAGAAAAAGGTATTCGTAGATTACGACAAACCTCAAAAAGTAAAGTATTAAAAACGTATTTAGGATAAGCCTAAAACTTAAAATCAATTAATTAAAAGAGTATCTATGTTAAAGATTATTGTAAAAGATGGTGAAAATATAGAGCGTGCCTTAAAACGCTACAAAAGAAAACACCGTAACATCAAAGTGATGCAGAATTTACGTGAAGGACAGTTTTTCACTAAGCCATCTGTAAAAAGACGTCGTCAAGTAAAGAAAGCAGCTTACATTCAAAACTTAAGAGACCAAGAAGAAATTTAGTCTTTGCTTAGTTTGAAGCTTATAAAAAATCCCATTCGATTATGTCGTAATGGGATTTTTTAATTAAACGGATATTTTTACTACTATACCTTCGTTAGATCTTATATTAAACACGGTTTCATCTTCAAAAATGAGATATTGACCTTTTATACCAACTAGCTTCCCTGTATATTTTAAATCTTTTTTAATATTTAGACTCTTAGGCTTAAGCGGATATTTATCTACTGGGAAGTCTAAATGAGTTTCAGTATTGTTTTCAATAAAGTACTGAGCAGCTTCATCTGGAATGTATTGTTTTAAACGATCCCGCCATTCTATTAAATTCTCGTCTTCATTATCGTTTTTAAGCATTTTACGCCAGTTTGTCTTATCTGCTACATAAGACTTTAAAGCAACCTCTGTAACGCCCGCTAAATACCTATTAGGCACTTCTACAATTTCCAATGCTTCGTGTGCCCCCTGGTCGATCCAACGTGTAGGTACTTGCGTTTTTCGCGTTACCCCTACTTTCACATTACTAGAGTTCGCTAAATAAACAATATGTGGCTGTAATTGCACACGTTTTTCATATTCCAAATCGCGATCTTCTTGCCCCAAATGCGCTGTGCTTAATTCCGGTCGCATAATCCAATCTCCAGTTTGTGCGGTATTATAAAAACATTGCTTATCATAGCCTTGGCGGAATATTGGTTTGTCTAATCCACAGTTTAAACATTGATATTTTACAAATTCAATAGATATCGTTTTTCCTAGTAATTGATTCATATTTATAAAATCAGAATCAAAAACCAAATAATACTGAATCGGGTTAGAAAATTCGGTTTCCATTTTTGTCAAAACACCTTGGTAAGTCATAAAAAAAAGTCTTATTTTTAAAAAATTAAAGATAAAAATAATTATGCCAATCCCTATAGTAAATTCAATTGCTTCTTGGTTTTTAAAAAAACGATTTCATCAAATAGAATTGTTCCTAAAATACCCAAATGAAGTTCAAAATGAATTACTACAAAGCCTACTGTACACGGCTAAAGACACTGAATTAGGTAAACAATACGATTTTAGGTCTATAAAAAATTACAAAACATTTTCCGAACGTGTACCAATTAAAAATTACGACGGATGGCAGGACATTATAGATCGATCGCGTAATGGAGAGAATAATTTATTTTGGCCAACACCTATAAAATGGTTTGCTAAATCTAGCGGCACAACCAGAGCTAAAAGTAAATTTATACCCGTAAGCGAGCAATCTCTAGAAAATTGCCACTATGCGGCGAGTAAGGATTTGCTTTGTATGTACTTAAATAACAACGAAGATTCGCAATTATTTACAGGCAAAAGTTTACGCTTAGGAGGAAGTAAAGAACTCTCTAGACAAAACGGCACCGTATTCGGAGATTTATCGGCAATTTTAATTGATAATATGCCATTTTGGGCCGAATACAGCAGTACTCCTAGCAACAAAGTCTCTTTAATGAGCGATTGGGAACACAAAATGCAAGCCATTGTAAACGAAACTATAAATGAAAAAGTAACAAGTTTAGCTGGTGTCCCGTCCTGGATGCTTGTACTTTTAAATAACGTGCTAGAAACTACCGAAAAACATAGTTTACACGAGGTTTGGCCAAACCTAGAAGTCTATTTTCACGGAGGAGTGAGTTTTACGCCATATAAAGATCAATACCAAAAAATATTACCTCAAAAGGATTTTAAGTATTATGAAATTTATAATGCTTCGGAAGGTTTTTTCGCTATTCAGGATAGAAATGATTCGAATGAATTATTACTAATGTTAGATTACGGCATTTTCTATGAATTTATCCCTATGAACATTTATGCCACATCCGAAGAAAAGGCAATTCCGTTAAGCGAAGTTGAGTTACATAAAAATTACGCCGTTATAATAACAACCAATGCCGGATTGTGGCGATACAAAATTGGCGACACCATTAGGTTTACTTCCTTAAGTCCTTATAGAATAAAAGTTTCTGGCCGCACAAAACACCATATTAATGTTTTTGGTGAAGAGCTTATTATAGAAAATGCAGAAGAAGCTCTAAAAAATGTGTGTGCCAAAACTGAAGCCGAAATAGTAGATTATACCGCTGCCCCTATTTTTATGATAGGAAAAGAAAAAGGTGCGCACCAATGGCTTATAGAATTTAAAACCCCGCCTACAGATATCGATTACTTTAATGAACTTTTTGACAATGCGTTGAAAGCTTTAAATTCAGATTATGAAGCGAAGCGTTATAATAGTATTACTTTAAATAAACCAAAAATCACCATAGCCAGAAAAAATTTATTTCACGATTGGCTTAAACAAAATAACAAACTTGGTGGTCAACATAAAGTTCCACGACTTTCAAATACTAGAGATTACATCAATGAACTTCTAGAATTAAATGTTTCGTATGCTTAAATTCATTTTAAGAAAAACGAGAAACCCTTCCTCCTGCTTATAAACTTAAGCAGGTTTTATTACCTTTAAATTCTTAATTAAATCATTTGGATGTGATAAATAGATAATTCTTTTATCATCCATAATACCTTCCAAATTTGTTGGATTACCAGAAATAAGCAAAGGCACATCTCCTTGCTCTAGTATCGCTTCAACTTTTACTTTAGCGGGTTGCTCTGTTGGTGTTACAAACATAGACAGCATTAAGTTTGGCTTTACTTTTTTTATAACTTGTTTAATATTTTCCGTAGGCACATCTTGACCTAAGTAGTATACATTCCATCCCATTTCTCGGGCTATATAATACGCAAGTAAAAGTGCTATTTCATGATATTCATCTTCAGTTAAAAACATTAATATACTTGGAGCACCTTTTGGAGGATAAGCAAGAACATCAATTGAAGCGAACATTTTCCGCTTAATTAAATTCGAAATAAAATGTT
The DNA here is from genome assembly GCF_900112395.1 of Algibacter lectus. Lineage (GTDB taxonomy): Bacteria > Bacteroidota > Bacteroidia > Flavobacteriales > Flavobacteriaceae > Algibacter > Algibacter lectus. The sequence goes on along the minus strand of NZ_FOLN01000009.1, from coordinate 55,800 downwards.
CTTGAGCTGGCATGACTTTATTAATTCCCCAAAGTACTCCTACTTGATTAAGAAAGGGATATACTAATTCTGTTACTGTTGCCAATAAACCCTTTTTAACTATTTGAGTTCTTAGCACGTCATTAAAAGAAACCTCATCCATATCGAGCATACTAATAACGAGAGCACTAATTTCATCTTCATAATTTCCTTCAGTAATTCCATCAGAAATGGTTTTATGAATTTCATCATCCGTCATTTTATCAATCTTAGAAATGCGGTAACCATTCCGGGTCAGGACAGCAATATTCAATAATTTCTTCAATTGATTATCAGAATAATAACGAATATTAGTATCTGTACGTTCCGGATCCAAGAAATTATATCTAGTCTCCCACTTACGCAAAGTATGTGCTTTAATACCAGTTAAAGCCACTATTTGTGCCATTGTATACTTGCTCATGTCTAAATATTTACTACACAAACTTAAACAAAAAATAATAATTACACTTCGATTAAAAACCTATTTTGTCTAACGTTTTACCAAAATTGTTTGACAATATTAAATTTTTACATATATTTGTCTAACAAAAAAACAAAATAAATTAGACATTATGAAAACGAAACACTTTTTTATCGCACTTTTTAGTCTATCATTAATAGCAACATCATGTAGTAGTGATGACGATGGCACTAAAACACCAGCCGCAACACCAAACATTGTAGAATTGGCACAAGAAACTCCGAGTTTAAGCTCATTAGTAGCTGCCTTACTTAGAGCTGATGGAGATTTAGCAACCGTATTAAGTGGAGACGGACCATTTACAGTTTTAGCACCTACTAATGATGCCTTTGCAACTTTCTTATCTGATAACGGATTTGCTTCTTTAGAAGAGGTACCAACAGATGTATTATCTCAAGTTCTGCTTAACCATGTAATCATGGCCGATGTATCTGCTAGTGATTTAGTTTCTTTAGGATCTGGATATACTTCGGGAAGTGCTACTGGAGCAGGAGATGAGAATATTAGTATTTATTTTGATGCAACTAATGGAGTTACTTTCAACAACGTTGCAACAGTTACAGCAGCAGACGTTAGTGCATCTAATGGAACAGTACATATTATAGATGCTGTTTTAGGATTACCAAGCATTGTAGATCTTGCTGTAGCAAACTCAGACTTCTCCAATTTAGTAGCAGCTTTAGGTAGTGCTGATGGTGATTTAGTTAACGTACTTAGTGGCGATGGACCATTTACAGTTTTAGCACCTACTAATACCGCTTTTAACACCTTTTTAGATGGTACAGCACTAGGAGACGTTGATACTGCTGCCTTATCTCAAATATTACTGAATCATGTTATTATTGGTTCGTCTATAACTTCGACGGCTTTAGTAGATCTAGAGGCTGGATATACCAACACAGGAGCAACTGGACCTGGAGAAAGTCCATTAAGTTTATATTACAACACAACTAATGGCGTTATGTTTAACGGAATATCTAGTGTAATACAAGCAGATGTTATTGGAACTAATGGTATCATTCACGCAGTAGATACGGTTATCGATATACCAACTGTGGTAACCTTTGCACTTGCAGACCCAACGTTCTCTACTTTAGTAGAAGCTTTAACAACTTTAACGCCTGCTACAGATTTTGCAGCTGTACTTTCAAGAACAGAAACAGGAAACTCTGATAACTTAAATCCAAACTTTACGGTTTTCGCACCAACAAATGATGCCTTTGCTGCTTTAGCTGCAGTTCCAGAAGAAGGACCGTTAACGCAAATATTATTACACCATGTAATAAAAGAAGCAAACGTAACATCTAGCATGTTAAACAATCCTGGTGATACAACAGCAACTACAATTGAAGGCGATGATATTACCATTACATTACCTGGAACAGGAAATAATATTGCTAATATTACCGATGGATCTGGAGCTACAGATATTGGGATTATAGCTGTAGATGTACAAGCCGGAAATGGTGTAATACATGCTATCAATAAAGTAATGATCAATAACTAAAGTTAACTTATTCCCTAAAACTAGTTGACTTTAAGGCCGACCCTAACAATGTGTTAGAGTCGGTTTTTTTTATGTTTATATAACATAAAAAAGCCATTTGTAAATATATTTACAAATGGCTTTTTAAATTATAATACAATTTAACTTTAAGAAACTGCTTTCAGTTTTTTAATGGTTGTTTTTGTAAGTTTTTCTTCAGCGTAAGCTTGAGTCACATTTAACTTTCTATCCTCGCTACTTGGTAATTCAAACATAGCATCGGTTAAAATTTCTTCACATAAAGAACGTAATCCCCTTGCTCCTAATTTATACTCAATAGCTTTACCAACAATAAAGTCTAGAGCTCCATCACTAATAGAAAACTCTACTTCATCCATATTAAACAGTTTTTTATACTGCTTAATAATAGCATTTTTAGGCTCTGTTAAAATGGCTCTTAATGTTTTAGAATCTAAAGGATCCATATACGTTAACACAGGAAGCCTTCCAATAATTTCAGGAATTAAACCGAAATCTTTCAAATCCTTCGGAATTATGTATTGTAACAAATTACTTTGATCCACATTCTCGTCAGACATAGAAGCACTATACCCCACTGCCTGCATATTTAGTCGCTTTGAAATATGCCTTTCAATACCATCGAAAGCTCCACCTGCAATAAATAAAATATTTTCAGTATTTACTTCAATGAATTTTTGATCTGGATGTTTACGCCCGCCCTTTGGTGGCACGTTTACAACAGTACCTTCTAATAACTTCAATAAAGCTTGTTGTACACCTTCACCAGAGACATCTCTAGTAATTGAAGGGTTGTCACTTTTACGTGCTATTTTATCAATTTCATCAATAAAAACAATCCCTTTTTCAGCTTTTTCTAAATTATAATCGGCCGCTTGTAATAAACGTGTTAAAATACTTTCTACATCTTCACCTACATAACCAGCTTCTGTTAATACAGTTGCATCTACAATAGCTAAAGGTACGTTAAGCATTTTCGCAATGGTTTTCGCCATTAAGGTTTTACCTGTACCGGTTTGCCCAACCATAATGATGTTTGATTTTTGAATTTCAATATCATCATTTGTTGGTGGCTGCAATAAGCGTTTGTAGTGATTATAAACGGCTACAGACATTACTTTTTTAGTCATGTCTTGACCAATAATATACTCATCTAAAAACTCTTTAATCTGTAAAGGCTTACGTAGTTTTAATTCCGCAGATAAATCGCTGCTATCGTTTTGTTTAGATTCTTCTATAACAATACCGTGAGCTTGCTCAATACATCTATCACAGATGTGTGCATCTAATCCTGCTATTAACAAATTTGTTTCCGGTTTTTTACGACCACAAAACGAACATTCTAATTCTTCTTTTGCCATTAATCTTCCTTGTTTTGAGGCATATAAATTTCAATCCCCTTTATACCAACACTTTAAAGTTAGTGTTTTTTTATTAATTACGAGCTAAAATCTCATCGATCATACCGTATTCCTTAGCTTTATCGGCTTTCATCCAGTAATCTCTATCACTATCTTCGTATACTTTGTCGTAATCTTGACCAGAATGCTTACTAATAATGTTGTAAAGTTCTTCTTTCAAGATTAAAATCTCTCTTGCCGTAATTTCAATATCACTAGCTTGTCCTTGCGCGCCACCTAAAGGTTGGTGAATCATAACACGTGAATGTGTTAAACCACTACGTTTTCCTTTTGCACCTGCACATAATAAAACAGCTCCCATAGAAGCAGCCATACCTGTACAAATAGTTGCTACATCTGGCTTAATAAACTGCATAGTATCGTAGATACCTAAACCAGCATATACACTTCCTCCTGGAGAGTTAATGTAAATTTGAATATCTTTATTAGCATCTGTGCTTTCTAAAAATAAAAGTTGTGCTTGTACAATGTTTGCAACTTGATCATTAATTCCGGTTCCTAGAAAAATAATACGATCCATCATTAAACGCGAAAACACATCAAAAACGGCAATATTCATTTGGCGTTCTTCAATAATGTTTGGCGTTAAATTAGTTGGGTACATACTACTAATAATTTTATTGTAGTATGTACTGCTAATACCTTGATCTTTTATCGCGAATTTTTCAAATTCTTTTGCGTAATCCATATATTATTTTGATATTAAATTCAATTTAACACATTGACTTAAAAGCGTTTGTGCTAAATAAAACTATTTATATAATTTGTTTTTGAATAAAAAAGCGCTTAAATCTAATAGATTTAAGCGCCTAAAGATAATCATTTATTATTTATTTATTTGTCGCCATAAACTTCTTTAACAAAGTTTTCGTAACTTAATTCTTTAACCTTAAGGTTTGCCTTTTCTTTATAAACAGATAATAATTTTTGACTTACTAATTGTTCTGAAATACGACGTGCCTCTTCTTGGTTTGATAATACACGTGCTGCGATATCATCTAACTCTTTATCAGAAGGATTCATTTGACCAAATTGAGCCATTTGCCCTTTAATCATTTCTCTTGCATGATTTTTAATATCGTCCATAGTTACTTGCACGTTGTTAGCCTCGATTAACTTACCTTCAATTAATTGGTAACGTAAGCTTTTTTCAGACTTCTCATACTCTTCTTTAGCCTGGTCAGCATCCATTTCTTTTTCACCTGCAGTTTGCATCCACTTCGTTAAAAACTCAGCTGGCAAATCGAATTTAGTATTTTCTACTAAATGCTCTGTTACATCGTTTAATAACTTTTGATCTGCTTGTTGTACGAATTGCTTTTCAGCATCTTCTTTAATTTTTGCTCTTACTTCTGATACAGATTTAACTGCTCCTTCACCAAAAAGCTTATCAAATAATTCTTGGTCTAAATCAGCTAATTCTCTTTTGTTAACTTCAGTAATAGTAAAAGATACTTCAATATCTAAACCATGTACTTCATCGTGACCTAATTTTAATGCATGCATTAAATCGTGATCATCTTCAAAAAGACCTTTTGTTTTTAAAACAATAACATCTCCAGCTTTAGCTCCAACAAACTGCTTTGCTGTTGCTTTTCCTTTAAATTTATCTAAAGTTAAAGTTACTGTGTTATCAATTTCTTTTTCTTCGTTTGTGTAAGCACCAGTAATTTCACTATCTGCTTCTACAACATCTTGAGGAATTAATTTTCCGTATTGTTTTTGAATACGTTCAATTTGTTCATCAATCATTTTATCATCAGCAACAATATTATATTGTGTGATCGCTTTTTTGCTCTTTAATTCAACATCAAATTGTGGTGCTAAACCTAATTCAAATTCAAATGAAAATTGATCGGCATCCCAATTAATTTCATCTTGTGTTTTAGGTAACGGCTGTCCAAGAACATCTAATTTCTCTTCAGTTAAATACTTATTTAAAGCATCTTGCAAAAGTTTGTTTACTTCATCAACCAAAACTGCTTTTCCGTATTGTTTTTTAACCATTCCCATTGGCACATGACCTTTTCTAAATCCAGGAATATTTGCTGTTTTGCGGTAATCTAATAAGATTTTTTCAACTTTATCGCTATAATCTTCTTTAGCGATATCTACTTTTACCACTGCATTTAATGCATCAACGTTTTCTCTTGTAATATTCATTTTTAATGATATAAGCCTGAAAAGGCATTTAACAATTAGGTCTAAAACCTTATATTTCTTTGAATTCTTCTAAGTTAATAGAAAAACCAAATTTTAGTAAAAAATTTAATCTGTATAATTCTTAGATTTTTTAGCAACTAAAATCGGGATGCAAAAGTACAATATTTTTACATCCTAACAAAGTTTTTAATTTGCTGATTTTATGAGGTTTCCTTTACGGACACCACGCCAACACAAGCATTTTAATTCACTTCGCGTTTTCTTAACTTCAAATTGAATAATTCTTCTTTATTTATGAGCTCTTTTTATCGGTAGTAAAAAAGGATTGTAATATAGATTGAAGAATAGATAAAAGCACACTAAACAATATAGCCCACCAAATATTATCTACAGAAAAACCACTAATAAACTCATCGGCTAGAAGAATAATTAACCCATTAATTACTAACAAAAACAAGCCTAATGTAATAACTGTTACTGGCAAAGTAAAAATAACCAAAATAGGTTTAATTAATAAGTTTAAAATAGATAATACCAATGCTACTATTATTGCAGAAAGATAACCATCTACCTGAACTCCGGAAAGCACATTTGCTAATACAAATACAGCTATAGCGTTTACTAAAAGTTTAATTATTGTGTTCATAATGTTTTTATTTTAAGATTAAATAAAATTAAGTAGAGCCGCAAAAAAGTCTTTCGGGTTTTCTGCATGCAACCAATGCCCTGCGTTTGCAATAGTAACGATTTCAAAATCAGAAAAATGATTTTTAATAATAGCTTCATCACCAACACCTATATATTCCGAACGATCACCACGCATAAACAACGCAGGCTTATCGAAATTAGAATAACTTGGTAAAGCTTCACCAACTTCTGATACTTCTTCTTTTAAAACATCAAGATTTATTCTCAATGCTAATTTTCCTTTTTCAATCCAATACAAATTTTTCAATAAAAACTGTCGGGTGCCAATATCATCAACATAACCACTTAAAGCAGTATCAGCTTCTCCTCTTGTTTTTATAACATCAAAATTTAAAGCACTTAATCCTGCTAAAATCCCATCGTGATGTACTGGGTAAAAACGTGGAGATATATCGGCTACTATTAATTTAGAGACCAATTCGGGATATTCGCAAGCAAAAAGCATTGCGGTTTTACCACCCATAGAATGGCCAAGTAATGTAATATCTTTTAAGTTATGCGCTTCACAATATGTTTTTAAATCTTCAGCAAGCACTTCATAACTAAAATTAGCATCCCAAAAACTTCTACCGTGATTTCTTTGATCTACTAAATGCACCTCAAACCCTTGTTCAGAAAGATGTTTTCCGTGTGTTTTCCAGTTATCACTCATTCCTAGAAATCCATGAAGAATTACAAATGGTTTTCCTTCACCTAAAATATTTGAATGTAACAATCTTTTCTCTTCCATATACGTCTTAAATCCTTCTAAAGTACAAACAGCACCTCACTCCTATTTCTATATATTCTATTTTCTAAATCTAAACTCTATAATTTACTTCAATTTACGTAAATACATTTGTATTACATTCTCTACGCCTAAATATAAACTTTCTGCAATTAAAGCATGACCTATAGAAACTTCTAATAATCCCGGTACATTTTGCTTAAAAAACGCTGTATTATCTAAAGATAAATCGTGACCTGCGTTTATACCCAAACCTAAACTATTTGCCAATTCGGCACTTTCAATGTAAGGTTTTATTGCAGCCTCGTTACCCAAACCATATTGATGCGCAAAGGCCTCGGTATATAGTTCAATTCGATCTGCTCCGGTAGCTTTAGCACCTTCAATTTGTTTTAAAACAGGGTCGACAAAAATGGATGTTCTAATACCGTTATTCTGGAATTCCTTAATAACATCAACTAAAAAATCTTTGTGTTTTATAGTGTCCCAACCGGCATTACTTGTAATAGCATCTTCAGCATCCGGCACCAAAGTAACCTGTGTTGGTTTTACCTCTAAAACTAGTTTTAAAAACGATTCTACAGGGTTACCTTCAATATTATATTCAGTGTAAACTTCTGGTTTTAAATCGCGTGCATCTTGATATCTAATGTGTCGTTCATCTGGTCTGGGATGTATAGTAACACCTTCTGCTCCAAAACGTTGTACATCTTTTGCAAACCCAACAACATTAGGCACATCACCACCTCTAGAGTTTCTTAACGTGGCAATCTTATTTATATTAACACTTAACTTTGTCATAAATACATTTTAAAACACAAAAATACAAAGTAGAACAGGCATAATTGCTATTTTTTTGATTAATTTGCATACCTATTAAAAGGGCGTTATGAAACTTTCGGAATACATTATAAACGATATAAAACCACTACAGAACACTAGTAAAATTAGTGAACTACAATTACTGTTCAATCAGTTAACGTTTTCGCATATTCCAGTGTCTGATAAAAACGGAACATATTTAGGCAGTTTATCGGAAACCGATGCACATTGTTTTGATAGCACTAAACCTCTGTCGGAATACCCATACGCCTTCGAAGATTTCTTTGTACGTCACGATACGCTTTGGCTCGATGTTTTAGAAGCATTTGCTAAAAACTCAACCAACATTATGCCCGTTTTAAGTGAGCAAAATAAATATCTTGGGTATTATGAACTTAACGATGTGATTAGCCTTTTTAACGAATCGCCTTTTTTCTCCGAAGTTGGAGGGGTGTTGGTTATTGAAAAAGGAGTGAATGATTACTCTTTTAGTGAAATTAGCCAAATTGTAGAATCTAACGATGGTAAACTACTTGGCGCATTTATATCTAAAATGAATAGCGACTTAGTACAAGTTACGCTTAAAATAGGGAACACAGGCCTAAACGAAATTATACAAACCTTCAGGCGTTACAGTTATAATATTATTTCTGGCCACGAAGAGGACAGCTATATTGAAAGCCTAAAAGAACGATCGGATTATTTAAACAAGTACTTAGATATATAATTTTATGAAAGTTGCAATTTTTGGACGTTTTTACAACAAAACAACTACCACCTCTGTAGAAACGCTTCTAAACTATTTACTCAAAAAAGAATTCGATGCCTATATTGAAACCGAATTCTCGAATCTTATAAAAAGTGAATCGCAAAACGAAAGCGACTATTCATCATTTAAAACCTTCGACAAACTCGATAACTCCTTCGATTTACTAGTAAGTATTGGTGGCGATGGTACAATTTTACGTGCCATAACCTATGTGAAAAATCTAGATATCCCAATAATTGGCATTAACACAGGTCGCCTTGGTTTTTTAGCAACCATACAAGTAAACCAGATAGAAAATGCCATGCAAAACATTATAGATGGTAATTATAAAATATCCGAACGCACTTTACTTTCTGTAGAAACATCGCCAGAAAACGACGATATATTATCTATGAATTTCGCTTTAAACGAAATTGCAGTAAGCAGAAAAAACACCACCTCAATGATAACCGTAGAAACTTATTTAGACGGCGAACTCCTAACCTCCTATTGGAGCGACGGCCTCATTGTATCGACACCAACTGGCTCAACAGGTTACTCATTAAGTTGCGGCGGACCAGTAATAACACCAGGAGCTAACAGTTTTGCATTAACACCAATAGCACCGCACAATTTAAGTGCACGCCCATTAATAATACCAGATTCTACCGAAATACAACTTAAAGTAAATGGTCGTGAAGAACAACACCTAGTCTCTCTAGATTCTAGAATTGCAACCTTAGATAATGGCACATTAATCACCATAAAAAAGGCCGATTTCAGAATAAAAATGATCGATTTACCTAGCGAAAGCTTCCTAGTAACCCTTAGAAAAAAACTACTTTGGGGCGAAGATAAACGTAATCAATAATTCACTTTTTGGGCGTTACCACAAGGGTCGGGCTTTCCGCTATATCTTTTATTGTGCACAATACACCTAGCCAAAAAACTATAAAACAGTCTTAAACCATAAGGCGCCTCTTCATTTGCAAACATAAGGCGCGCACAAAAAAGGATGCCGCATCAATCCCTAACGCGGGTACTTGCAATGTTTTTAGATTTCCAGAATATTTACAACCACCTACACAATACCTTCAAAAAAAAGAAAGAACTCAATTAATTTCAAATAGCAGTAATAGGCATTATGGTTTACCTACCTTATCAAAAAACCAAATCCGCCTATGCTTACCGATCTAAAAGTAAATAAACCCACACCTATTGCTTTTAGCAAAACATTAAAATCCTTTAAGCGAGATATCGACGTCGCACTTACCATCGAAAATCTTGTAAACGGAAAATCCATACTTATAAAAGATTTTTATAGCGATGGCATGGCGCTACTAAAAGACCTTCACACCCATCTAAACTTAAAACTACCAAACAAATCATTTATAGAACAGCAAGCCTATCGCTCGGAGTACTTTAAACTTTCAAATCTTATTTTATTAGAGGTTACAGACCAAAAACTATCGGCAAAAAAATCGCCTAGTATTGGCTGGTTAGAAAAATTTTATCCCGAAAACAACCACTTCTTTTTAACGTTTCCACAAATACAAGGTTTAAATAGTGCTTGGCAGTGGTATAAAAACGGTGTTTCCATACCAGTACTTCGCAATAAAATGCATCCTTATTATGGAACGTATTTCCCAACACGTTTTGAGCATTTATCACTTTTCGATAACTGGCTAAAACACTACAGCGGAGCAAAAAAATCGGCAATAGATATTGGAGTAGGTTGTGGCGTGCTATCTTTATTAATGGTACAACACGGTTTTCAAAAAGTATTTGCAACCGATATAAACCCAAATGCCATTTTTGGCCTAAGCGAGTTCATGGGCAACACCAAACTCTCTCGGAAAATAGAATTAGACTTCGGAAACTTATTTGGCAAATGGAAAAACCAAACCGAACTTATTATTTTCAACCCGCCTTGGTTACCAGAAACTCATAACATAAATAGTATAGATAATGCTATTTACTACAACAAAACCTTATTCCCAGATTTTTTTGAAGCGGCAAAACAAAGATTAGCACCTCAAGGAAAGCTCGTCCTTATATTTTCAAACTTAGCACAAATTACAAACGCATCACAAGAACACCCAATAGAAACAGAATTAGCTGATGGCAATAGATTTCAATTGGAAAAATGTTATAAAAAATCGGTAAAAAAGGCTTCATCTAAAACAAAAAGGGATCAATATTGGAGAAGCACTGAAGAAGTTGAACTATGGGTATTAACCAATATGTAACCATCCTTACTTCATTCATTGTAAAACAAAAATGAGCTTTCATTTATTAAAAACTAGAGCATCTTAAAGTTAATTCAAAAACCCACTAATCTATTATCTTTTCAGAACAATTAATGCCTCCTATTACATCGATGTAAAACTCTTGTCTTCTACTAAAACATAATATCCAAAGCATAATTCTAATTATTCGTAAAACAATAATTTCAAATAAAAACAGTTTTAAACTCATACTGTTAACCTCAAATTGCAACAGTCCATTCTTATTTATTATATTTGCAAACTTTTAAACATCTATGAGATATTTAATCATATTGGCATTAAGCCTATTAAGCACCCAAATAAACCATGCTCAAATAAACGAAATTGGTGTATATGTAGGTGGCAGTAATTTAATTGGCGATGTTGGCGAAACTAACTTTATCGCCCCTAATAGTCCTGCCATTGGACTACTATACAAATGGAATAGAAGCACTAGACACTCGTATAGAATATCCTTAATATACGCCGACCTAAAAGCAGAAGACAGCGATTCTAAAGACCCACGCCGTATACAACGCGACTATTCTTTAGACTCTAACCTACTAGAAATAGCTGTTGGAATGGAGCTTACTTTTGTAGATTTTAATCTTCATTCAGGCGAAACAATTGGCACACCATACTTATATAGCGGTATTACGGCTACACAATTTAGCAACAATCATTTTGAAAATGGTCTGCAAATCCCTGAAGGCGGAAAAGATTGGACCGTTGGGATACCTATGGCTATTGGTTACAAAACAAACATTTTAGGCAATTTTATACTTGGGTTTGAAGTTGGAGCGCGCTACACCTTTACCGACAATATAGATGGTAACTTCCCGGAAAGTAGTGAAAACCAACAATACCAATTTGGAAATATTAATAATAACGATTGGTACACTTTTACAGGAATTACATTAACTTACACCTTCGGAATTAAACCCTGTTATTGTTACGATTAAAATGGACTTAAAAGAAAACATACAACTAGACAAATTACCTAAACACATTGCCATAATTATGGATGGCAACGGACGTTGGGCTAAACAACAAGGTATGCTTCGTGCTTTTGGGCACGAAAATGGCACTAAATCTGTAAGAACAACCGTAGAGGCTTGTGCAGAACTTGGCGTAGAGAACTTAACACTATATGCCTTTTCTACAGAAAACTGGAACCGCCCGAAACTAGAGGTTCAAACATTAATGAAGCTATTAGTTTCTGCTCTAAGGAAAGAAATAAAAACATTACAAGACAACAATATTAGGTTAATGGCTATTGGAAACTTAAGCACATTACCTAAAAAAGCATACAAAGAACTGCATGAGGTTATAGACAAAACCAAGGGCAACTCGCGCATGACGTTAACCTTGGCACTTAGCTACGGTTCTCGCGAAGAAATCATAAATACTGTTAAGGAGATTAGTATTAAAGTTAAAAATAATATAATTTCGCCCGAAAATATTGAAGAATCAATTATTAATGAGCATCTTTACACGCAAAATTTACCCGACGTAGATTTGCTAATAAGAACCAGTGGGGAGCAGCGTATAAGTAATTTCTTGCTTTGGCAAATTGCTTATGCAGAACTATATTTTACAAGTATACTTTGGCCCGATTTTACAAAGCAACATTTGTATGAAGCTATTATTGAATATCAAAAAAGAGAACGACGATTTGGGAAAACAAGTGAACAACTTAGTTAATTTACTAGCTTTTAAAACATACTCAAAGTGCTATTTAGCATTTTTACTTTTTGTAAGTTGTTTTAATATTCAGGCTCAAGATTTAGATTACAAAAACGGTAAAACTTATACTTTAGGACAAATTACCGTTTCCGGAAACACTAGCTTTAGTGAGCAAACTATTGTTGCTTACTCCGGTTTAAGCAAAGGAAAAGAAATAAAAATCCCTGGTGAAGACATTAGAGATGCCATTAAAAAACTTTGGAAATCCAATCTTTTTAGTGACATTGAAGTGTTTGTAACCAATATTGAAGGGGATGTTGCTACTCTAGAAATCCACTTATCCGATTTACCACAACTTAACGACCTTAAAATTAATGGCGTTAAAAATGGTAAAAAAGAAGGTATTATAGATGATAACAAACTTAAGAGAGGTGTAAAAGTTACCGAAAACCTTTTAACCACAACAAAAAACTACCTAACTAGTAAATACAAAAAGGATGGTTTTTTAAACACCAAAGTACATATTAACACCATTGATGTAAAAGATTCTATTCAAACAAGTAGAGTAAACATGGTACTTAATATCGATAAAGGTGAAAAAGTTAAAATCGACGATATTACCTTTAGTGGCGATTCTGTTTTAAGCGAAAAGCAGCTTAGAAAGAGTATGAAGAACACTAAAAAGAAAAACCCAATTCGTTTACTTAAGCGCTCTAAATTTATTGAAGCCGATTACAAAGAAGATTTAGTAAGCTTAATTGATACTTATAAAGAAAACGGTTATAGAGATGCTCGTGTATTATCAGATAGTATTATTGTAAATAATGACAAAACGATTTCTCTTAAAATTGATTTAGAAGAGGGTGAAAAATACACTTTTGGAGATATTACTTTTATCGGGAACACTGTTTATACCAACCAACAACTAAGCCGCTTATTACGTATTGATAAAGGCGATACTTACGATGGTGTTACATTAGCAAAGCGTATTGCAGATGATACAAAACCAGATGCTAACGATATTACCAACTTATACCAAAACAACGGGTATTTATTCTCAAATATTAATGCCGTAGAAGTTAGTGCCGATAACAATGTTATCGACATGGAAATTAGAATAACAGAAGGTAAACCAGCTTATTTTAATAGTGTATCTGTAGTTGGAAATGATAAAACAAACGATCACGTTGTATATCGTGAAATTCGTACACGTCCAGGCCAACTATATAGTAAAGCCAATGTAGTACGTACTGTTAGAGAACTTGGACAACTAGGTTTCTTTGATGCTCAAGAAATTACTCCAAACTTTAACAATCCTAATCCAAACGAAGGTACTATCGATATGGAATACGTGGTTAAAGAAACTGGATCTAGCCAAATTGAATTACAAGGTGGTTACGGTGGTGGTGGCTTTATTGGTACTTTAGGTTTATCATTCAATAACTTTTCTATTAAAGATATTTTCAAGAAAGATGCCTACAAACCAATACCAATGGGTGATGGTCAAAAACTAGCATTGCGTTTACAAGCCAGTCAATTTTACCAAACATATAGTTTCTCATTCTCTGAGCCATGGTTAGGCGGAAAACGTCCGGTACAATTCTCGACATCTTTATCGCATACTAAACAATTTTTATACGATTACACAAACTACGAAGCAGATAAAAGTAGAAGTTTCAATATTACAGGTATCACTTTTGGTTTAGCTAAACGTTTAACTGTGCCAGATGATTTCTTCGTATTATCTCAATCTGTATCTTACCAACGTTACGATTTAAATAATTACAACACTGGTTTATTTACCTTTGGAGATGGTTTTTCAAATAACCTATCTTATTCCATTGGTTTAAGTAGAAATAATACAAGTGTAGATCCTGTTTACCCTATAGAAGGTTCTAGCTTCTCTGTAACAGCAAAAGCCTCCTTACCTTACTCTTTATTTAACGGAACAGATTACTCGGAGTTAAAAGAAGAATATGACGATTTAGATCTTACCGATACAGATGATTTTGAAAGAGCTGGAGAAATAGATCAAGAACGCTATAACTGGTTAGAATTTTATAAAGTAAACTTTAAAGGAACTTGGTATACACAAGTTGCTAAAGATTTAGTATTAAGACCTAATGTTGAATTCGGATTCTTAGGAGCCTACAACCAAGATCGTGGTGTAATTCCTTTCGAAAGATACTTTGTAGGTGGTGATGGTTTAGCTAATTATAGTTTAGATGGCCGTGAGGTTGTACAACTACGTGGTTACCCTAACCAATCCCTTTCTAGTGAAGATGGTGGTTCTATTTACAATAAATTCTCTTTAGAATTACGCTACCCAATTACCCTAGCGGCATCTGCTAAAATTTATGCTTTAGGTTTTGTAGAAGGTGGAGCATCATTTGATAACTTTAGAGATTACAACCCTTTCGATTTAAAACGTTCTGCAGGATTAGGTATCCGTATTTTTATGCCAGCATTTGGTTTATTAGGTATCGATTTTGGTCATGGATTTGATTCAATTGATAACAGCGGTGTTAAAAACGGATGGGAAACACACTTCATTATTGGTCAACAATTTTAACCTGTAAATTATTTTTGGCACGATATTTTCTATTAACACCATGATGATTTGAATATGAATTGAAATTTTTAAGATTAAATTTCGTTAATTTTGAAATGAGCAATTAAAAATTTTCCATAACAACGAAAATGTTTATTTTGCAAGTTCCAACAGGAACCATTAAAAATTAAGGAATTCAATCAGATAAAAAACAATTCATAGAACTGACAGCAACAAAATTAATCGTCTGTCGTTTTTAGAATTTATAAAACATAAATGATAAAAATATTTAAGCAGATGAAAAACAACGTTCTTTTTTTATTGACCCTAGTTTTTATGTTAACCCTATCGGTCCATGCGCAACGTGGTGTAAGCCTAGCCTACATTGATAGTGAATATATTTTAGAAAACGTACCAGAATATCAAGAAGCTACAGCCCAATTAAATGAAAAGGCTGATAAGTGGAAAAACGAAATTCAAGCGAAATTATTAACTGTTGAACAAAAAAGAAAAGACTTAAGTAACGAGAAGGCGCTTCTAACAGCAGAATTAATTAAAGAACGCGAAGAAGATATTACGTTTGAAGAAAATGAAATATTAGACTACCAACAAAAACGATTTGGACCTAATGGCGATTTGTTTATACAGAAAAGACAATTAATGCAGCCTGTTCAAGATCAAATATTTGCAGCTGTTCAAACTATTGTTGCTGCAAGAAAATATCAATTAGTATTAGATAAAGCTAATGGAGGTATGTTGTATGTCGCAAATTCTTTAGATATTAGCGACCAAGTTTTAAGAAGCATTACTAGAACATCAAAACGTACACAAGTACAATCTAAAGCGGAACGTAAAGCTGCCGAAAAAGAAGATATTGTTCCTGAGGTAAACTTAGAGCTAGAAGCCAGACAAAAAATATTAGAAGAAAAAAAGGCTGAAAGAGAAAGTGCGATTGAAACTGCAAGGCAAAAGAAGTTAGCTGCTCGAGAAGCTAAAGTAAAAGCTGCCGCAGATAAAAGACAAAAAATATTAGACGATCGTGAAAAAGCAAAACAAGAACGATCGGGAGCTGAAACGGCTTCAAAAAGTACAGCTACTAAAACAGAAGGCGAAACCAAAACAAGAGCTGAACTTATTGAAGAAAACAGATTAAAAAAATTAAAAGAACGCGAAGAACGCAAAAAAGCATTGGAGGCGAAAAGACAAAAAATATTAGAAGATCGCCAAAAAGCAAAAGACAGCTTAAACAAAAATTAATAATTTATAACACACAAATACTATTTACAAAATGAAACACTTTAAAACACTTTTATTAGCAACTGCATTATGTATTGGAACAATTAGTTTCACTCAAGCTCAAACTAAAGTTGCCCATATAAATACACAAGAATTAATTAAAGCTATGCCAGAGATGAAAACGGCACAAGCAGAATTAGAATCTTTAAGCAAAACATACCAAACGGATATGCAAGGTTCTGTTACAGAATTTCAAAATCTTCAAAAACAATACGAAGCTGAAGCTAAGAATAAAACTGATGAAGAGAACCAAAAGCGTATTTTAGAATTACAAGAAAAACAACAACGTTTACAACAATTTCAAGCAGATGCACAAAAAGATTTGCAAGCAAAAGAAATTGCATTGTTACAACCTATTACAGAAAAAGCTAAAGCAGCTATCTTAAAAGTATCAAGAGCTCAAGGTTTTGATTACGTTTTAGATTCAGGAGTTGGTGTAACTATTCTTGCTGATGGTAAAGATTTATTAAACGATGTAAAGAAAGATTTAGGTATCTAATTTCTTTTTAAAATCGTACTAAAAAGACCTGTGAAATTTAATTCACAGGTTTTTTTGCTTTAAACTATAAGCTATTCTCTAAAACTACTTTCTAATTAAACCAAACGGCATAACCTTGGCGTCGTAATTCTAAAGATAAAATACGTTCCATTTTTAAGGCATCTGCCCTACTCACTATCGGATCGATATGATTGTATAAACTAGGACGTAAATAAGCTCCGTACTTCTCTACAATATTAGCAGATAACTTATGCCCCTTCTTATTTCTGTAACCCGTTTTATGTTGTATAAATCGCTCTTTTGGAGTTTTACTTGTCATGCCCACATACACACATTGCAGCACGCCGTTAAATTGCGGATTAGCCGCTCTAAATTTCGTGTTTTCTGTATAGACACGTTTTGATAATTCGATAACATAAATTCTATAAGGCATCGTAATAAGATTTACTTGTTAGTAATATCCGCTTAAATTTCACTCAACTATAAAATCTAAAAAAGTCCACCCTAAATTTAAGGTGAACTTTAAACAATTGTTATAAATTTAAATATTTAATGAGCATGTTCATTCTCTTCTTTTTCGTCTTTATGATCATCTATAACCTCATTATCTCTGTATCGGCAACATGGATGTACTGTATTATAAGCTTCCTCTGTTGCTTTTAGATCCATAGTGTCGTGCCCAACATTTAAAACACTAGATTTAATAGAATCTAGATTTGTTTTTCTTCCATCATAAATTAATTTCAATTCATGTGTTTTCACACTCCATACCGCTGATTTAACACCCTTTGTTCTAATAGCCGCCTTTTCTATTCTAGCTTTACACATCATGCAAACCCCATCTACTTCTATAGATGCTCTTTCGTTTTTACTCTGTGAAAATGATGTTGTTACCGCAAGTAACAAGGTAATAATTAATAGTTTTTTCATAATATATTTTTTTAAGTTGTTAGCATTAAATAATTTTAAATCGTAATCCCATATAATAATTAGAACCAAAAATTGGACCATAAACAAACGTAGAATCAAAATTAGATCCAAATGGATCATCTGCGCCCAAAATAGGATTGCTTTGCCTAACATTCGTTATATTTTCCCCACCTAAATATACTTCAAATTTAGGAGAAAACACATGTGTAATTTGCGCATTTAAAGTTCCTACCGTTGGTGAGTATTCTGGTAATTGATATTGTAAAGGATTTGCTACTGTAGAAGAAAAACGTTGTTCACTTACCCAATTAAACGTAGTATCGAATCTCCAATGTGAATTATTCACACCTTGTTTAGCTGTTTCGTATGATGCATTTGCAAAAAATCTATTTTTAGGAACTAAAGCTTTCTCTAATTCTCCAGATTTATAATCGGTCTTCACATCATAATACTTATAAGCCAAACGTAAATCAAAATGTTCAAACGCATTATAATTTAACTCCGCTTGAAAGCTATTAGCAAAACTTTTTCCTTCTAAATTATAAAAATTAATTTCTCGAGAATTTTCATAATCTACGACCACTTGGTTTTTGAAATCGGTTTTATAATAATCTAAAGTTACATCGGCTTTTCGACCAAACAAGTTAAAGCCTTGAAGGTATGATAGTCCGTAATTCCATGCAATTTCTGGATCTAAACCATAAATATTTCCTCCGGAATTTAAAATATTTATACTTCTAGACGTCGCAAACATTTGCTGATTTTCAGTAAAAATATTAGCACTTCGTTTTCCACGACCAAAAGAGGCTCGAATAGCAGATTTCTCCCATGGAGTATAACGCGCATGCACTCGTGGCGTTACAAAATTGCCTAATAAGTTATGGTGATCTACCCGTAAGCCAGCAGTAACATTAAGCTTATCTAAATTATCGAAATTATATTCAAAAAAAGCACCAACAGAATGCTCTGCGCGCCCGTAGTCTGTTAAGTTTACCATCTCATCATAATCATCGTAAGTGTAACTCACACCTGTTTTCACTTTATGTCGAGAATCACTAATTATAGTATTATAGATGGCATTAGCATATAAGCTATTATGTGTAATATCATATTGATTTAACCCAAAATAAGATTCCTGAACGTGATGACTAAAAGCCGTTTGTACACCAATACTTTGGTAAGGGATTTCAGGATTTACGTATCCCAATTTACTCGAAACTTCATAACGTTTCGTGTTTATTTCACTACCCCAAGCATTGGTTGTTAATTTGTCGGTTTGTGGATTAAAATCCAATTCACCCATTTGTTTTTCATCATTTAGAACTTTCAAATTAATAAAACTCATAAAACCATTTTCGGCATCGGTATACTGCCAGCGGTTCATAACATTAATCTGGTTATAAATTGGCATATCCAAAAAGTTATCGTTATTCACGTCGTGCTTTTGGTTATGCACATTACCGTGTAAGTAAAGCCCAGTACTCCATTTATCGTTCACTTTTGTATTTATATGTGTATTGAGTTCAAAACGTCCAGCAATGTTACCAAATAGATTTACAAATAATTTATTATCGGTTGTAGGCTTAACCAATTCTGCATTAATTTGCCCAGCAATACTCTCGTAACCATTAACTACAGAACCTGCGCCTTTGGTAATTTGAATACTTTCTACCCAAGTACCAGGAATAAAACTAAGCCCGAAAGCCTGAGATGCCCCACGAATAGAAGGGATATTTTCGGTAGCTATTAAAATATATGGACTTGTAAGTCCTAGCATTTTTATTTGTCTAGTTCCTGAAACAGCATCGGCAAAATTAACATCTATAGATGGATTAGTTTCAAAACTTTCAGATAGATTACAGCAAGCTGCCTTTAAAAGTTCATCGCTACTTACAGTAAACACGTTTTGTGCCTGCATATAAGATTTTGATGTCGCCTGTTTTCTAGAGGTTAATGTTACCTCATCTAAATCGCTAGTTGGGTTTAACCAATGCTTAATAGGCTTTAAAGAATTAACAGTAAGTGTATCGGTTTTAAAACCAACATAACTTATCACCAGTTTTTTATAACTCGTTTCGTATGGCAAACTAAATTTACCGTCAATATCGGTAACCGCACCAATAGAAGTATTAAGCCAATAAACGTTAGCACCTGCTAAGCCCATTGGTGTATTATTATCGTTAGCTTCCAAAATAGCACCTGTTAATTTCTCTTGAGAAAACAGAAATACAGGAAAGCATAACATGATATATATTATATTTTTCATATTTATTTTTATAAGAATTTCGAAAAGAGCAAAGCTTTAAGCCATCATAATTAACATGCTAATAGCCATAATAATCATGATAGTGTTTTCAATAAAAGTGGCTTTGGTCATGGGCAATTTTAAAGCCGTCCCCAAACACGCACATTGAATAGATTTTTTATCTAACAGTGTTTTTACAACACCAATTGTAGTTATGCCCAAAATCACCAAGGTTATTATTAATGCTATAGAAATTTCTATTCGCATTAAAAACATAACCCCTAAAACCACTTCAATAAATGGATATCCCCAACCGTAAGCAGGTATTGCCTTAGCTAACGGATCGTACATTTTAAAACTCTCCAAAAACCCTTTTAAATCAAGCAATTTAAAAAAGCTAAATACCACATAAAACAAGCCCATAAAATCGAGCATAAAACCCGTTGCACTCCATGGTGCTACGTTTAATAATACAGCAGCAATAGAAATGTAACCAAAAATTAAAAACAATGGAAATAACTGCTGTAACTCGGATTTTTCTGGAGCCATTACATCAGGTTTATTCGCTTGGCTTTTGGTTATCGTGTATTTATCAGCTAATACTGCCTGAAAACCTTCTAAAGGAATATGCTTAGTCATTTCGATTTCAGCTTCCGAATCTTCGAGTGAAACCGTAGCCGTTTTAACCAACGGCATAGCATTAAGTTTATCTTCTACCGATGTACGGCAGCCGTTGCAGGTCATGCCTGCAACCTTATAGGTATGTATCATTTTTTGAAATATATTTGAGTAAAATTAGAACATGATGAGATTTACGCTTTCGCGGAAAAAACAATTATCTATTTTATCAAATAATAAACACTTGGTCTAGCACCAAAATATCGGCGACCAAATTGGGTGGAGAATAATCTTTGTGAGGAACAACTTGTTTTTCTAAACCTTCAAAAAGATTAATAAATGCATATGAAAATGCGGTAATAAATTGTTGATGAACAAAATCTAAATCGTCAAAAGAAGAAAATTTAAGTTCGCGTTGGCCTGTTACAACATTGACCTCATCTTTACAGCAGCTTTCTTTATGCTTTACTGTTCCTGTTTTCATACCACAATTTTGAGCTTCAGAAAACACAGAAACATCTATCAAAACATCACCACAAAAATGCTTTTCAATAGTAAAAAATACTGTTGAAAACAATACTAAACAAGTCATTAGTATAGCAAAGCCTTTATGTAAAATTGTTTTTATCACGATGCAAAATTACAAAAAACTAAAGTTGAAATTACTATTTTCACTTTCTTTAACATTTACATTCGCTTTTTTATATTTTAAAAGAATGATTTATAAAACTCCTACTATTTAAGACGGCTTTTTTATACCTTTGCAGCATGCAAGAACAAACACAAATTTTTGGTATTAGAGCCATTATAGAAGCTATAAATGCTGGCGAAACTATTGATAAAGTATTCCTTCAAAAAGGATTGGATGGCGAATTATTTAATGAGTTAGAATCTTTATTGAGTAAAAAATCGGTTAACAAATCTTATGTTCCTGTAGAAAAACTAAATAGATTAACCAAAGGAAATCACCAAGGAGCAGTAGCGCAAATATCTCCAATAGAGTTTCATGATATGGAAGCTTTAATTACAGAGGTTATAGAATCTGGCAAAACACCATTATTCTTATTGCTAGATCAAATTAGTGATGTTCGTAATTTTGGAGCTATTATCCGTACTGCAGAATGCACAGGTGTTAATGGTATTATTATTCAGAAAAAAGGCGGTGCACCTGTAAATGGCGACACCATAAAAACGAGTGCTGGCGCTGTGTTTAAAATTCCTATTTGTAAAGTAGACCACATTAAAGATGCGGTATTTTACATGCAAGCATCGGATATTAAAGTAATTGCTGCTACCGAAAAAACAAACGATACTATTTACGATGTTTCTTTTGTTGAGCCTTGTGCCATTATTATGGGATCGGAAGGTAGAGGAATTAATCCATCGACTTTAAAGGTTGTAGATTCTAAAGCTAAATTACCTTTATTAGGTGAAATTGAATCTTTAAATGTTTCTGTAGCTTGTGGTGCTTTTTTATATGAAGCCGTAAGACAAAGAATGGTAAAGTAATTATTAGTTTATTTTATACTACTAATCTTTATTTTCTTTAAATATATACCTTATAGAGAGGGGCTCTAGCTCCTCCTCTATTTCGGGTTCTTCTTTGGTCTCTATAAAGTTTCCATTTTCGTCGAAATGCTGTAAAAACAAATCGTTTTCTTCGTTGTAATTTTCTTGTTCCCAAGCATATTTTTTAGGCTTAGCTATTTCTTTTCTAAAGAAAAGCGCAAAGACCAAGCCGGTAATTAAACCAGATAGATGCCCTTCCCAAGATATACCTTCTTCTATCGGAAATGTATACCAAATCATGCTTCCGTATAGAAAAATAACTAAAAGCGATAATGCAATAAGCCTATAATGTTTTGCAAAAACACCTTTAAAAAAAGTAAAACTTACTAGAACATAAATGAGTCCGCTTGCCCCAATATGGTAAGATGGTCTACCAATGCACCAAGTTAAAAATCCCGAAATTAAAATCCCAAATAAAATAACGCGCCAAGCTATTGGTCTATAAAAATAAAACAGCGCCGTGGAGAGTACAAATAACGGAATGGTGTTGTGATAGATATGCTCGATATTACCGTGCAAAAACGGACTAAAAACAACACCTCTTAGTCCTTTTAAGGTTTGTGGATAAACGCCGTACTTACTTAAATTGTATCCAAAACGTACTTCGAACCAAAATACGAGCCAAATGGTAAGCACGAAAAACACCGGATACGCAATGACTCCTGGTGAGAATTTAAAATGTTCGTGCTGTTTCATTGTGATGAATATAACAAATAGTTATCCAACTTTATAAAATGTGCTAAATTGGCAGATTGGCCCGCGTGAGGGATTGAACGGCTTGTTTGAGCTCCCGACCTTAGAAGGAGCGAGTAGTGAAAGCCCGACCCTTTTTGGGGCACGCCCAAAATAACTAAAAATTGGATGTTGAAGTATTCTAATTTGACAAGAATTTACTTTAATTTTACATTTATGAACGCACCTTTAGCAGAACGATTACGCCCAAGAACTTTAGAAGACTACGTGAGTCAGACGCATTTAGTGGGCAAAAATGGCGCACTTACGCAACATATAAAACAAGGATTAATCCCGTCGATGTTATTTTGGGGGCCTCCAGGCACCGGAAAAACCACATTGGCAAACATTATTGCATCGGAATCTGGCCGACCTTTTTACACGCTTAGTGCTATAAATTCTGGAGTTAAAGATATTCGTGATGTTATTGATAAAGCCAAACAAAGCGGTGGATTGTTTACCACAAAGAACCCTATTTTATTTATTGATGAAATACACAGGTTTAGCAAATCGCAACAGGATTCGCTGTTACAAGCCGTTGAAAAAGGTTGGATTACACTAATTGGTGCGACTACAGAAAACCCAAGTTTTGAGGTAATACCTGCACTTTTATCCCGTTGCCAAGTTTATATTTTAAATGCTTTTGATAAGGTAGATTTAGAAACGTTGCTGAAACGTGCTATTGAAAATGACGAATTTCTATCTCAAAAAAAAATCACTTTAAAGGAAACGAATGCTTTATTGAGAATTTCGGGTGGTGATGGACGTAAATTATTAAACGTTTTTGAGTTACTGGTAAATAGCTTTGGTGAGGATAAAATTGTAATAACCGACGAGGCCGTTTTGGAACGTGTACAAAACAATACGGCTCGTTATGATAAAACAGGCGAACAGCATTACGATATTATTTCGGCGTTTATAAAATCTATTAGAGGTAGTGACCCAAATGGTGCGGTATACTGGTTGGCACGTATGATTGAAGGTGGTGAAGATGTTAAATTTATTGCTAGACGTTTGTTAATTTCGGCATCTGAAGATATTGGAAATGCGAACCCTACAGCATTAGTTATTGCAAACAACACCTTTCAGGCAGTGAGTACTATTGGGCATCCGGAATCTAGAATTATACTTAGCCAATGTGCTACTTATTTAGCGTGTTCTCCAAAAAGTAATGCTGCTTATATGGCTATTGGAAATGCGCAGCAATTGGTAAAGCAAACTGGTGATTTAGGCGTACCGATAGAGCTTAGAAATGCACCGACCAAACTTATGAAAGAGCTTGGTTATGGTGACAACTACAAATACGCACACAACTACAAAAACAATTTTGCTGAGCAAGAGTTTCTTCCTAAGGAAATTGAAAACACAAAGCTTTATGAGCCTGGAAATAATGCTCGAGAAAATGCGCATCGCGACTTTTTGAAACAGCGCTGGAAGGATAAATACGGTTATTAAAAAAACGGCTTTAAACAAAAAAATCCTGCCAGACTATAAAAGTCCAACAGGATTGTATATTACCAGTAAAACTTACTTATTTCTTTTCGGCTAAGCCACGTGTTAACCAACCACGTCTATTAGCTGTTGCTATTGCATATGGTGTAATCCAGAACAAACCAAACGTATACAAAATACTGTATGTGTAAGCCCAAAAACCTTGTGAGGTTTTATATTGTTTAGTGAAAAACAATAATGAAAACGTTGATAGAATTAAAATACTAACCAGTGTAGATCCTAAAAATAATAAAGGGTGTACTAGTACAAAGAACAGCATAAAGATTAATAACGGGTAACTCATTAACAGTTTCGAGAACTGACTAATAAATAATAGTCTTGTACCAAATTTTGGTCCTTCTCTAAAATCCGTAAACACATATTTAGCCATCGCTAAATTTTCACGCACGTTACTACGACCCCAACGAATAAACATTTTATATAATCCTAAATACTCTTCTGGTACATTGGTGTAAGCCACTGCATTTTTTTGAAACAATACGTGTTTACCTTGTTTTAAAATCATGTTAGTCATAGCGCGATCTTCACCAATATCAGATGGTTGCCCCATAAACTGTTGGTTAATCCATTCTGGTAAACATTTAAAAACGGCTGTAGCTCTGTAGGCCGCTAATGCACCTGGAGTACATAATACCGATTTTAAATTACTTTCCGCAGAACGAACAAACTCGAAACTCAACACGAAACTCACATCTAGCATTTTTGGTAGTATAGCTTTTTTATTATTTAAAACTCTAATATTACCTGCAACTGCTCCACAGTTTTCATCTTCTAAAAATGGACTAACTAAGTTTCTAAGTGTATTTTCTGTTACAATAGAATCACTATCAACAGTTACAAATATTTCTCCTGTTCCCAAATGAAAACCACGGTACAATGCATGACGTTTCCCTTTATTTTTTGGTTGTTTACAGATTTCTAAACGATCTCCAAGTTTCTTTTTAGCTTCCTGCATCCAACTCCAAGTATCGTCTAAGCTGCCATCATCTATAGCTAAAATCTGCATTTTCCCTTCTGGATAATCACTTTTAGCCAAACTCATTAACGTATCCCAAACTTGTTTACCTTCATTATAAGCTGGTACAATTACTGTAACCGTAGGCAGTTCATAATCTACAACAGATTCAATTGGTTTATATTTTAAATAATTATAACCTGTATAGACAAAAAATAATGCTCTGTAAATAAATAATGCCGTTGCCGCAAATACAAAAGTAACACCAAGCGTAGACCCCATGTTGACAACGTTAAATTCTTCGAAATCGTTATGAAAAACAGAAAAAAACCAAACGCCTAAAAGCAATGTTAAAAACGTACTTGCTAATACAATTCGGTTTTGAGGGCTTCCTGTTTTTCCATTACTATGAAAGAGATTGTTTAACTTACTGGTAAGTGATTTATTTGTTGTATTAATTAAAGTATTTGTGTCTGTTTTAAATTCCATATAATAATTTGATATTAGATTGAAGTAATATCGGATTTACGCTACAAACAAAAGTTTAGACGTTTAAGAACTTATATTTAAGAAAAATTTAAGTTTCTGTATGAAATTTAACACCATAAAAACAAGACTTTTCGCCTCGAAGTTTTACAAAATTTTGGGGTATTCCCATTAAAGTTATTGGAAGAATTAGGCGTGTAGATGATAGTATACCTCTAGTTCTATAAGGGATCATGGCAGAATTTTTTTTAAATGTTTTTTTGATGTCTTTAGTTATTTTCTTGTTATCAGAATTTGATTCTAGTTTAGCGATCTTCCCCTTTATATCGATAGCAATAGCGACTTTAACACGATGCGTTCCCTCCAGTCCTAGCTTAACAGCAATCTCAGGATCAACGTGTTTACCGATAAACTCATAAATTTTTCTATTTGCACACTCCCGTCGCTTATAACGTGCCTCCATTTTTTCACAACCAGAAAATATAACTTTAAATGATATTATTAAATAAAAAAAGAGCAATAATATTTTATAAAATATTATTGCTCTTTTAATTTTCACCGGTTAATACTGAACAGGTATTAAATATAAATATACCAGATTTTTTAAAACTTAATATTTAAAACTTCTAGTTTTAATGCACCATTTTCATGGTGCTCAATAAACCATTTATTATCTTTCTTGAAAATGATAGCCGATTTGTTTTCAACTAAAAACACATCGCTTAATTGCGTATTATGCATACGATAAAGCACTTTTGGAGAACTATCTACTAATTGAAACCCGTTTTTAATAGCTTGCGCATATAATACACCTGTATTAACCGATTCCGTTATAGTTACTGGATTATTTACAGGAGCAATACGCTCTTCTACAACCTCAACAGCCTTTTCTTCTTTAAGCGATTTAATTTCTTCCTTTAATTTCTCTATTTCACTCGATGCATTTGATGTTGCTGTAACCTCTGGAGCCGAAGCTACTACACTGCCAGCCTTAGGTTCGTACTTATATCCTAAATTCTCAAAAGAAGCAAAAGCAGCACGCGTAGCTTCCACGTAAGATTTTTGATATTCTTTTTCACGACTCTCGCCAATTCCAGACGTGTAAATTAATCTATCATTACAATCTGTAAGTTCTACTTTCAACTTTGTTTTAAACATGCCTGGCTCTTTTAAAACATCGGCATCTAGAGCTAAGCATCTATTTCTCGATAAATCTTCTGGGTATGATTCCCCTTCAATTAAGGCAATAAACCCATATTTATTCAGTAAAAATTTAGACAAATCATTCAATTGATATTGATTAGCCGATTTTAAAAAATCGAACTTTTTAGAAACGATAACGTATTTATATTTGTTTAATTCAGTTTGAGAGAATGCACTTGTTATAAATAAACAAGCAAAAATTGTTGTTAAAAATCTAGTTTTCATTTCTTATTAAATATATAATTAAATCCTAATTGTAAAGATACACTTTGCGCATCATATACATTTTTATATTGCAATAAATTATCAGCCATAACATAAAAGTTAGCACCCCAAATATGAGCCGACATACCAAGTCCTAAGTTATTAAAGGAATATGAATCTATGGTATATGCCGCTTTTAAACGCAAGCCGTTAAACACATGCCGGTAATAATAAGCCGTTAACGCCATTTGAGGTCGTTTTGGCCTACTAATACCGTATAACTGTAACCCAACTGCGTTTAAGTAGTCGCTATCGTCTACAGCACAATTACAATATTGACTTTGTTTTTTTCCAAAGGCATAATTAAGCGACGCGTTAAACTTTACAGGTCTCCATTTGGTATATTTTGTAGCGGTAGTATCTACGGTAAAAATATCTTCAAAATCTTCTTCAATCTCACTCCAATAATCATCAGCAGTTTGTCCGTCATCAGCAGGAGAAAAAAGCGGATTTACGCCGTTGTATGTATACTGACCATTAATAGCATAATTTTCCACATCTTTTGTATGGCTAATAAAACCTACATCTAGCAAACTAGCGTCGAAACTCCATTGATCGGTTAATTGATAAGTAAAACCAAAATCGACTCCTAAGCCAAGATTACCTCCAAACAGAACACGTTTTTTTAAGACATCTACATCGTTCGATACATCTGAATTTTCATCATCAATTAAACTAGCAATCCCAGAAGTTTGAAGTGCCAAATCTAAATCAAAAATATGATTGTAAACATTATTTTCTCCAGGAACAGTTACAAAGCTTCCTTTGTTTTTAGTTGAACTTACATTCGCTATACTCGAGTAAATTTTTCCTCTAACACCAAAGGTAAATTTATCATCAACCTTTTTATTGTATCCAATATGAAGCACTGAAACCACATCTGCGACCACACTTAAGTCACTAGCATCAAAAAATCGATTAATATTACTTTGATTTCCTTCGAGAGCTAAAACAGCGAAATCTTTTGGAAAGTAAAGTAAAAAATCTAATTCTTGATACATTCCAAAACTGATGTATTCATTTTTATTAAAACTACTACCGAAAGCGAAACCTCCAGAAAAAATTTCTAATTGTTGATTAAAACCATAAAAATCGGTGGGTTCCATACTGTTTACAGCATTTCTAAGCTTAACATTAAAATCGACATCATTATCTGCAAAAACATCGTAAACTGTACTTCCTGAAATACCAACATTAACATGAAAATGTGATAACAACGGAATACCTACATACCAATCGTTTTTTACTTTACCACCAGGGTTTTGCATTAATGATTGCGGAATCTCAGAAAACCCATAAAGCAATTGCTTGTTTTGAGAAAATGAGAACAAACACAATTGTAATGTAAACACCAAAAATAGTTTCCGCATACCTCTATTTATTTAAATTGATGTAAAATGCAGCATACGATTTGTATTGAATTCTACCTACCGTATCCTCATCTAGAGGAGCGCCAGGTAAAAGACGCATTGTAAAAACTATAGTTACTGTACGTTTTAATGCGGAAAGTGAATTCCCCTCAAAAACTTCTGTATAGGTTGTTACTGTATCAGTATTATCAGGAGCTGCATCTTCTCTTACAGTTAGGCTGTGTTGTAAATTACCGGCTTGATCTAAAAAATCTACTTGCAGCTCAAAAGTTCTATTGATTGTATTTTGAGTTTCGAAAACAAACTCAGCTTTTTCAACATTATCGACAACAAATTCATCGTTAAAAAAAGCAACAGAAATAAAATCTTGAATACTTAAAATTGTGCTACCATTATCAACAAAACGACTTGCAGGTTCATCAAAATAAACAAGACTGGCTTCCAAAGCAGGAGTTAATATAATATCGTCTGCCTGATCGAAATCTATAGCTTCCGTACAAGACATTACCATAAACCCAATACAGAGTAGTAAACTTATTTTAAATTTTATACTTTTTATCATATCAGTTTACAAACGAATTTAAAACACTACTTAGTATGTAGTGCTCTTATAAATAATGCCTTAAGCTCAATAGGTTGTCTACCTGTTTTGTATCATCATCTAAAGTTATATTATTAATATCAAAGAAAATAACATCCATACCTATGTTTTTTGCCCCAAGAATATCAGCTTCAAAGCTATCACCAATCATAATACTCGTTTCAGGTTTTGTATTGGCTAAATCTAAGGCGTAATTAAAAATTTTTGGGTTTGGCTTTTTAACTCCAACCATTTCCGAATTTGTAACGGTATTAAAATAATGCAAAATATTCGATTTTGCCATTTTTTTATGCTGAACTTCATCAAAACCATTAGTTATAATATGTAAACTGTAGTTTTCATTTAAATAATCAAGAATTTCGAAAGTGTTATCAAACAAATGATTAAAGCTAGAAAGGTGTTCAATATAATCATCGGATAACTTATCTATCACCTCACGATTAACCTCAACTTCTAAGGCTAAAAAAGCATCATTCAATCTGCCAAAACGCAAGGTTTCTTTAGATACTTTATCTTCTCTATACAGCTTCCAATAATTTAAATTTATAGGAAGGTATATATCTAAGAATTTATTTATTTCAACTTCTATTTTATTTATTTCGAATATTTTTTCGAACGTTAATGCCGAGTTTTTATCAAAATCCCAAAGTGTATGGTCTAAATCGAAAAAGACATCGGTTATATTTTTAATTTTCATTATTTCCTGATTCTAAGATAATATTAAACAAATCTTTAAAGCCTGACCATCTATCGCTATAACTTAATGTATAGTTATGAAAAACGGAGACAAACTGACCGTTAACTTGTTTTACTTCATTTATAATATTGTTTAAAACACGCTTTTTATCTAATAGTGATTTATGCTTTAATAAAGCGAAGTCCATAACATGATACGGACAAATTTTAAGTGGTGTTTGTATTTCGTAATCTAAATCGTAAAATAAAAATGGTGTACACGAACCAGCTCTAAAACCAATTTCGTTTACATACCCCATGGTATAATCTTCCTTTATGTTTAACTCTATTAAATTCCGGTAAGTTTCTGGTAAATTTAATTTTGAAAACGATTGACGAGAAGCTCTCAATGGTTTATTGATAATGTCTTCAATTTTTGTTTTTTCTTTCTTTAAAACATCAGCATCATCAATAGCGAAATAAGATATTTTTAAGCCCACATTACTATAATCTCCAACATGCTTTATAAGTGATATAAACGATTTATTATTCACATTCGCTCCTTTATCGTAAGTAGAATACTCCCCTAATAAAAAGAAAAAACTGAATCTAAATTTAGATTGTTTTTGCTTATTGATAACATACTTGAATGTATCATAAGGGTCGTGACTAAAATGCATGAGTACCATAAACCGTGTATAGAGACTTTTAAATTTAAATCTAAAAACATCTTTTAATGTACCACCAATGGTGCGCATAATACCGCTTAATTTGTAACGGTACGGATTTGGTACATCTATAATAGGTTTTATACTGTAAGTCTTTGTTGGAAACTCAAAATCGGGAAATTGCTTCTGTAAAGCTTCTTTAAATTTATAAGCCCAAATATCTACGACTGGCTGATGTAAAAATTTATGCTTATAAGCAATACTTTCTGATGCCGTAAACCTACCAAACTCATCTTTTACATGAGGCAAGTACTCCTCATATCTCGACAATAAATAAAAAGATGCTGCAAAAATATCAAAAGGAATAGCGCTTTTATCTCCGTTGAAAAAAAAGCATTTGCTATGGCCCCAATCCATAATATTAATTTCAATATCATTTAAACCTTGCTCGAATAGCAAATCGTTACTTTTTACAAAAAACTCATTTCCTAACGCCTGTTTAGTATACGACATTTTAATACTATCGTGGGCAATAAACTTCTCAACCTTTGTAGTAAATGTAACATCTATGCCTAATACACGCGTACAAATATGTTTAAAAACATAATTTAATCTTGGTGATATTTTA
The DNA here is from genome assembly GCF_900112395.1 of Algibacter lectus. Lineage (GTDB taxonomy): Bacteria > Bacteroidota > Bacteroidia > Flavobacteriales > Flavobacteriaceae > Algibacter > Algibacter lectus. The sequence continues at coordinate 24,429 of NZ_FOLN01000009.1, read as the reverse complement.
TGAGTATATACTAATAACATAACTTTTTTTGAATCCTAAATATTTAAAAATCGGTTCTAATTTTTGGTGTTTCATAGTGTTTTAAACATGAAACCTTACAACACGTTTTCGTCTGCAAAACTAAAGTATGCTTTTTCAGTAATAATTAGGTGATCTAGTACTTTTATATCTAAACTTTGTGCTGCCGTTTTTAATTTTTGGGTGATGTTTTTATCGGCTTCACTGGGTTTTAACGTTCCAGACGGGTGGTTGTGCGCCAGAATAAGCCCAAGCGCACCAACTTCTAATGCATTTTTAAGCACTAACCTAACATCTACTAAAGTTCCTGTAATGCCGCCTTTACTTAATTGATTTTTATGAATTACTTTATTAGAGTTATTTAAATATATAATCCAAAACTCTTCGTGTTCGAGCTCACCAATTATAGGTTGCATAAGTTCGAATACCGATTTACTTGAAGTTATTTTCTTTTTCTGAAGTGCTTCTTCTCCACGACGGCGCCGGCCTAATTCTAAAGCAGCAATAATACTTATAGCTTTAGCCTCGCCTATACCTTTAAACGCAGTAAGTTGTTTGATAGACATTTTACCTAAAGCACTTAAATTATTATCTGTACTCGATAAAATTCGTTTACATAAAGCAACAGCACTTTCTTCGCGATTACCAGAACCTATTAAAATAGCAACAAGTTCAGCATCGCTTAAAGCGGCTTTACCTTTGTATAATAATTTCTCACGAGGTTGATCGTCCTGACTCCAATTTTTAATAGAAAATGCTCCTTGTTTATCTGCCATTCGATAAATCTACATATTTTTTTTAATATTTTCTTTTTGGAATTTCAAAAAAACAATGATAATCAAACGATTAAAGATAAATTACGAATGACTATACACTTCTAAAAGAGCATATAATTTATTCGGTTCAAAGGGCTTTCCCATAAAACCATTCATTTTATGTAATTCTGTTTTTTCTTTTACATCGGTTTGTGCCAATGCTGTAAGAGCTACAATAGGAATATTTGCTTTTTTTGGATCGGCTAACTTTCTAATACCTTTTGTGGCTTCATAACCATTAACAATAGGCATTTGTAAATCCATTAAAACCAAATCGAATTCACAAGTTTCTTTTTCAAACTCTTTTAAAACCTCAGCACCATTTTCAACAACAGTGTAAGTAACATCCCAATTAGCAAAAAATTTCTTTAAAATAAGAACATTCATTTTATTATCCTCTGCAACTAGAACATTAACATCTAATGGTTTGTAGGTTGATTTTAAATTTGATGTTTTACTAGTTAATACGTGTTTAGCAGGATTTATTTTGAAATCTATATTGAAAAAAAACGTAGAGCCTTCACCTAATTTACTGCTAACTTCTAAATCGCTATTTTTAAACCTTAGCAACCTTCTACAAATTGAAAGCCCTAAACCAGTGCCTCCATATTTAATTGCCGTCTCTGAGCTTGCTTGTACAAAGCTTTCGAAAATAGTTTCTTGTCTACTTTCTGTTATGCCTATACCTGTATCGATTACTTTAAATCCAAGTGTTACTTTATCATTAAGCACTCCTTGATTTCTCACACTAAGTGTAATACATCCTTTTTCGGTAAATTTAAACGAGTTGCTTAATAAATTTTGTATTATTTGGCTCAGCACAAGTTTATCTCCAATGATATCCTCGGGCAAGTCGTTTTCTTCAACTAATTTAAATCGAACATCTTTCTTAACGGCCTGCATAGAAAATTGATCTCTTATATGATTTAAAAAAGAAACTAAACTAAATTCCTTTTCAATAACATCGACCTTGCCCGATTTAATTTTATTAAAATCTAACAAATCGTTTATTAACCCAAGCAAATGCTCGCTAGAATATTTTAAAGCCTTCAATGTATCTACCTGTTCTGGTAAATAATCTTCCATGAGCAGAATATTAGACAACCCTGTAACGGCGTTTAATGGCGTTCTAATTTCGTGAGACATCGTAGATAGAAATTCATCTTTAGAAATGCTTGCCTTATGTAATGCTATTTCTATTTCCTTAAAGTTAGTAATATCAGTTATGGTACCAATAAAACCATAGGCTTCATTATCTGTATTTTTAAAAAGTTGAGCTTTCAACTCGAACCACATTACCTTATCATTCTTTATTAACTTAAATACAAATACGGTTTTCTTCTTATTAAAAAAATTGTAGCGTTTTTTGTTTTCTTCTACATTTTTCTTCGGAATAAACTCTTTATAATTCCGTCCTAAAGTCTTTTTTACAGAGCACCCCATATATTTTTCCCAAGCCCGATTTAGATAGGTAAAATTCCCTTCGAGATCGGTTTCAAAAATAATATCGCCAATATGGCTAACTATATGTTCTAATTTCGATTTTGTTTTATTATGATCTTTTGTTAACTCTTCGTTTAGAGCAAAAAGCTCCTTAGAACTTAACTCAAGAACATTTTCTAAATGATAAACATCTTTATCAAAACTATTGTAGGCTTCGTTTACCGTTTTTATAAAACTAGCTAGCTCAGGGCTATCTGTTTCACTTAAACCGGCTTTTAAAAGCTGTCTTTTTAATAATCTATGATAGTCGTTTTTCAACATTCTGAAAGTGTTGTAATGGTCATTGTTTGGTGATGTAACTCACATAAAGACTCGTTTAAAGGTGCTATTTCTCCATAAGAATAAAACCCTGTTATTTTTGAAGTATCTCCAATGACGTTGCGAACGGCATCAATCTCTTCTTCTGCTAACTGTTTTAAAACCAAACGGCGCCCAACACAACTAATTAAAACCACTAATTCTATTGTTTCTTTTAATCCTTGAGTTACAGAAATTGCAGATTCTTCCGCACCTGTAATCAATTTATCCACATTACCTTTCATCAAGCGCAAATAACTTCCCTCCGGAATATTAGCGCCAAAAATTAAGCTTTGGTCTGCTTCATTTATGCCCGAAAGCCCACGCACCACAGCTTTGGCCTTTTTACTTGTTCTAATACTTACAGGAAACAAAAGCCCTGAGCTTGGTAACTTTTCAGCATCTTTTCCTAATAAATCTTTATATAGTTTTAATACTGGTTTCCCATCGAGTTCGTATAATATGTTTTTTTTAGATTTTGTAACTAAACGCTCAATACCAAATCCATCCCAACCACCTTTAGAGCTATAATTAACATTTAAATTATCGCCATAAAAACCTAAGCCTAAAACTGTTTTTTCTAGAACTTGGTTATTTTTAATTACAAAGGTTTTTTCAAAATCTTCGCCATCTGCGGCCAAACCGCCAGTAACACTAATATTTGGTAAAGCCGATTTTAAACCCGAAACTAAATCGGCGCCATTAATATTTAAGCCATCGCTTAAAACCATTACATGTTTTAAATCATCTTTATACAACATGTTACCTATACATTCTCCTGCTTTGCTGCTATCAACTTCTGAATCTAATTTTACAGATACTAATTTAAGGCTTGTTTTATCGAACTGAATAGCTGTTAATGAAATAGATTTATCTGTAACAGTAACATTTGAAATTTCTCCAGCTGTAGAGCAACCAAATACTAAAGCATCAGGATATTTTAAATATATTGCCGATAAAACCTCATCTATAATTTCGAAATCTGGCGAAACAAAAAGCATAATTAAATTAGGCTCAATAGCTATTGAAGCCATGCCTTGATTCCAGTTTTTTTGGTTTAAAGAAATTTGATTAACCTTCATATAAAATATTATAGCTCGTGTATAAAAAAAACAAAAGCCTTTCTTGTTTTGAGAAAAGATAGGCATTAAATTAAAGCGATTTTTTTTAATACGAAACTTTTTCAACACAATTATTTGTCGAAATACTTAAAAATTACAAAAATGATTATTTAATCGAGATTTTCTTAAAAACCAAAAACCATACCTATCCTTAGGAGATTTACACCCTTCAATGATGCTTTACTAAAATCAATAATGTAGAATTACTATATATAAAAAACACTGCCTATTTATTAATAAAATAGGCAGTGTTTTTCTTTGTATTAAAATCTATATTGTAATTACAACTTACTTTATTAAGGCTTTTACCTCTTCAAAATCTAAGCCTCCATAATTACCAGAACTCATTAACAACAAAGCTTTATTCTCTAAACTTTGTTTGAATAAAAAGTTTTTAAAATCGTCTGGGTTTGTATAAATAATTAAATCGTCGCGTTCAAAAGCGGTAGCTATTTGTTCGTGCGTTACTGCTGCTAGTTTTTTAATTTCTACGGCATGCGGTGAGTAAAACACTACAGCAACATCGGCGGCATCAAGAGCGCCTTTATATTCCTTTAAAAACTCAGCATTTAAACTACTATAAGTATGTAACTCTAAACAAGCAACCACTGTACGGTTAGCATATTGCTCTTTTACAGCATTTGTAGTAGCCTCTACTTTACTTGGCGAATGTGCAAAATCTTTAAAAGCCACACTGTTTTTGCTTTCTGCTATTTTTTCTAGACGTTTACTCGCTCCTTTAAAAGTAGCAATGGCCTCGTAAAAATCATCTTCATCAATCCCCATGTGTTGGCATATCCATTTTGCTCCGGCCAAATTATTAAGGTTGTGTTTACCAAAAACTTCAATTGGCAATGGACCTTCTGGTGTTTCTAAAAAAGTCTCTCCATTTTCTACTGTATATTCTGGTGTTTGGTAAGCTATTTTTCTAATGGTATTATTGCTTGCTTCTACCACACGTTTTACTTCAAGATCTTCTTCATTATAATTAATACTTCCTCCATTAACAATAGAATCTACAAATATGCTGAATTGCTCCACATAGTTCTCATAGGTAGGAAACACATTAATATGGTCCCAAGCAATACCGCTTAACAATGCGATATTTGGTTTATATAAATGAAATTTTGGTCGTCTATCTATTGGCGAACTTAAATACTCATCGCCCTCTAAAACTATAAAATCATTGTCTTCCGTAAGTTTCACCATCACATCAAAACCTTCCAATTGTGCGCCAACCATATAATCTACATCACGATCATGATAATGCATTACGTGTAAAATCATAGATGTAATTGTGGTTTTGCCATGGCTTCCACCAATAACTACGCGAGTTTTATGCTTAGACTGTTCATACAAAAACTCTGGATAACTATAAATTTTTAAGCCTAGCATTTGTGCTTTTAGCAACTCTGGGTTATCGGCTTTAGCGTGCATCCCTAATACAATAGCATCTAACTGTTCGGATATTTTCTCAGGAAACCAACCAAATGTTTTCGGCAATAAACCTTTAGCGTCTAATCTAGATTTTGAAGGTTCAAAAATAGTATCGTCGCTGCCTGTTACTTGATATCCTTTATTATGAAGCGCTAAGGCTAAATTGTGCATGGCCGAGCCGCCAATGGCTATAAAATGTACGTTCATGTGCTGATTTTGAATGTTTCAAAGATACTTTTTTGAGATGAATTGCTGAAACGTTGCTTCAGAAAATTGTTTGATTTTTTATATGAAACGTTTCATGTAAAAATGAGCTTTAAATTCAATCAGTTTATTGAGAATAAAACTTGCTTTCAGCCTTCATCTGAAGGCTATAAAATCATTCTTCCGAAGATAATAGAACCATTATTAATATTCATTTGCAGCATAACAAACACAACTCAGAAAATTAAACCTATCTATTTCTCCAGAAAAATGGTGTAAATAAAATTAGCACTGTAAACAGTTCTAAACGCCCAATAAGCATTAAAAATGCCGACCACCATTTTGCTAATGGCGGTAAAGCTGAATAGTTATTTACAGGTCCAAAATCGCCTAATGCAGGCCCTACATTCCCGAGACTAGATGCCGCCAAACCAATTGCTGCATCAAACTGAATTCCGAACATAGAAAACACTAGAGCTCCAATAATGAAAGACAGCATATAGAGAATAAAGAAGCCTAAAACATTAAATACGATATCTCCAGAAACCGCACGTTTATTGTAACGAACCGGTAAGATAGCATTAGGATGCAAGGTGCGCTTAAACTCTAAAAACCCATTTTTTATTAATATTAAATGGCGCACAACTTTAACTCCACCGGATGTACTTCCGGCTGACCCACCAAGAAACATAAGTCCGAAAAAGAAAACCACTAAAAATGGTGACCACAGCGTATAATCTGCTGACACAAACCCTGTTGTTGTTATTACTGAAAGCACTTGAAAAAGTGCATGTCTAAAAGAACTTTCGGCCTTTCCCCAAACCATTGGGTGGTCTATTGTAGATATGGAAGCATCGGCTTGAAAATAAATAATTAGAGCTGCTATGGCTGTGAATATGATTATGAATTTACTATAAAGTTTAAACTCTTCATCGGCTATAATTTTTTGAACTTTTCCTTTAAAAGCAAAGTAACTCAGTACAAAATTCACACCTGCTAAAAACATAAACAGAATTATGATGTATTGTATTATAGGCTGATCATTCCAATAAGCTACACTAGCATTTTTAGTTGAAAACCCACCTGTAGAAAGCGTACACATGGCATGGTTAATAGCATCAAAAAACGACATTCCTGCTAAGTTTAGCAGTAAAGTTTCAGCGGCCGTATACCCAAAGTAAATAAGCCACAAACGCTTTGCTGTATCTGTAATTCTTGGATGTAATTTATCGGCACTTGGCCCAGGAGCTTCGGCTGCAAAAAGTTGCATACCACCAATACCAAGCAATGGCAAAATAGCAATGGCGAGTACAATAATACCCATACCACCAATCCAGTGCGTTAAACTTCGCCAAAACAACACGCCTTTTGGTACAGCTTCAATATCATTTAAAATAGATGCTCCGGTTGTTGTATAGCCAGACATGGTTTCGAAAAACGCATCAGTAAAACTAGGTATCGCTCCAGTAAACACATAAGGTAAAGCACCACAAAGCGACATCATAACCCAGCCAAAAGTTACCACAATATAACCTTCGCGTTTGTTCATTTCCTTATTATGATTTCTGGTTAAAACCATAGAAACCACACCAATAATTACTGTAGCAATACCGGCTAAAAAGAGCTCGAAAGTAACACCATCTTTATATAGTAAACTCACTAATGCCGACAGTAACATAAAGCCACCGTTAAACAAAAGCAACAGACCTAAGAAATGAAAAATGATTTTGTAATTTAATTTCATTTGGAAATATATTGTTGATTATATAAAACCCAACTTAATAGGTTTTATACATTTTAGCGAAATAATTTTTCGACACCTTTTATAGATTGTAATAAACTACAAACTACTACGCGGTCTCCTGCTTGTATTTTAAAATCTCCCAAAGCAATAACTCCCAATCCGTCACGAATAACGCCGCCAATAATTGCAGAACGTGGAAAGTCCACATTTTTAATCACTTTATTACAAATGGCTGATGTAGGTTTTACCTCAAACTCTAGAAGCTCTGCATTCATGTTACTAAGCTTCGTCATGGCAACCACTTCACCTTTTCTGATGTATCTAAAAATATTATTTGCCGCTAGTAATTTTTTATTAATTAAAGTTTCTATACCTATGGAGTGCGATAATTCAAAATAATCCATATTCTCGACTAGCGCTACCGTTTTTTTAACACCTTTAGATTTAGCCACTAAACAAGTCATGATATTGGTTTCGGAATTTTTCCCAACCGCAATAAACGCATCCATGTCTCCAATATTTTCTTCTTCGAGCAAATCTACTTTTCGACCATCACTATGCAGTACTAAAACCTTTGGTAACTCGTCAGCAATATCGAAAGCTCGTTCCTTATCTTCTTCTAAAAGTTTTACATTAAACCCTTTATCAGAAAGCGATCTGGCCGTTTTAAAACCGATTTGACTTCCGCCTAAAATCATTACATTTTTAATAACTCTATTCGGTTTTCCGGTGAGTCTACATAACTCTTCGTTTCCTCCTTTAGAAGTTATAAAAACTACATGATCGCCACGTTTAAATTTGGTATCTCCACGCGGAATAATAGTAAATTGCGTTCCAAAACGCTGTATAGCAATAGGCACAAAGTGAAGCTCAGGAAATATTCTAGCAGCTTCTTTTACTGTTTTACCAACAAAAGATGCCGAGCTTCTTAGGGTTAAACCAATCATGGTTAATGCCCCATTTTCAAACTCGTAAGTATCATTAAATGACGATTGTTTAAGTGATAATTCAATTTCGGAAGCAGCTAAAGCTTCGGGAGAAATTAATTCATCAATACCAAATTTGGTAAAGCCAACCTCATCTTTATGATGTATAAATTCTGTATTTGAAATTCTAGCGATGGTACGTTTCGAGCCTAATTGTTTCGCCAATACACAAACCGTAATATTGGTGGTTTCGCTTGCTGTAACCGCAATTAGTAAATCGCTCGCCTCTACCCTAGCTTCTTTTAAAATAGCAATAGAAGTGGCATCTCCCTTAATAACTCTAATATCCAAATGCGTATCTGCGTAAGCTAAACTGTCTTTTTGGGTATCTATTAAAGTGATTTCTTGAGACTCGTATGATAGGAGTTTTGCTAGATGAAATCCAACTTCGCCAGCTCCTGCTATAATTATTTTCATTTGTAATTCTTCATGATAAAGTGCTGCAAAGATAGTGCAAAATTAATATTAGTTATTTAAAATGAAACTTTATAACAGAATACGAACCTATTTAAAATCTGCATTATAAAACTAAATGTAGCTTATTAATACCTATAAATTTAATAAATTTGACACTGTAAAACAGTATAACCTGCTTTTCACTTTTAAGCACACATTATAAAGTAGAAATAAATTATGTAGGTTTGCCAAAAAAATAAAGATTTGTCGAAAATTAAACCATACAAAGACAGCGATTTAGGTAAAAAAGAACAAGTTACCCAAATGTTTGATAACATTTCTGGAGATTACGACGGCTTAAACCGTGTAATTTCTTTTGGAATTGATATTAAATGGCGCAAAAAAGTTGTTAAAATAGTAAAGGATGCTAATCCTGATAGTATTTTAGATGTTGCTACAGGTACTGGAGATTTAGCTATTAACTTAGCAGAAACAAATGCTAGCAGAATTGTTGGTTTTGATATTAGTAGCGGCATGCTAGAAATTGGAAAAACAAAAGTAACCAAAAAGGCTTTAGACTCTAAAATCGAAATGATTTTGGGTGATAGTGAAAGCATGCCTTTTGAAGACAATAGCTTTGATGCCATAACGGTAGCCTTTGGTGTTCGTAATTTTGAATCGCTTGAAAATGGTTTAAAAGAAATCTATAGAGTGCTAAAACCTAACGGTACTTTTGTTATTTTAGAAACCTCTATGCCAGACAAAACGCCTTACAAACAAGGTTATAATTTTTACACTAAAAACATTTTACCACTTATCGGAAAAATGTTTTCTAAAGATAGAAGTGCGTATAAATATTTATGCGAATCGGCATCTGTTTTTCCTTATGGAGAAGCTTTGAACAATATTTTACGTAAAATCGGGTTTATAGATGTTGAAGATTTGCCACAAACTTTAGGTGTGGCCACAATTTATAAATCGAGTAAGTAATAATATGAAGCAGGTTTTTGCATTATTAGCATTTTTATTTGTAATCCAAACATCGAGTGCACAGCTTTTCAAAAAAGAAAAGATAACCTACGATGCCAACCAAGGACGTGGTTCTACGGAATACAAACTATTGCGTTGGGGTTATTTTCTAGGTTTTAACAATTACGATTTCAACTTTGATTACAATCAAGATTTACAAGATGTTTATGTAAAAAGCACTACCGGTTTTAATGTTGGTTTAATAGGAAACTTAAGAATTAACAAGTTTTTAGACATCCGTATAGAGCCAGGTTTACTAATTACTACTAGAGAATTAAATTACAGCCCAACTTATTTTGTAGATGCAGAGCCTCGAACTAGCGATTTAACTCGTGAAGTAAAATCGACTTATATTCACATTCCGTTATTACTTAAAGTTTCTACCAAACGTATTAACAACTTTAAACCTTTTGTTGTTGGCGGATTCTCTACTGCATTAAACCTTTCGAGTAACCAAGACAACCCAAACGATAATAAAAACGGACAATTCCGCACTATTAAAAACTCTTTATTCTACGAATTAGGTTTTGGTATCGATTTCTATTTGTACAACTTTAAATTCACACCATCCATTCGAGGTGTATTTGGCTTAAACGACGAATTGGTTAGAGATGAAGATCCAAACAGCCCATGGACTAGTAATATTAATAGCATGAAAAGTCGTGGTGTTTTTATCAACTTCACGTTTCAGTAGGAATACGGATTGAGTATTTCTATTGCTGGCAACAATATGACAAAACCCAAAGATAACAGGAAACGAAATCGGTTTTTGATTATATTCCCAATTCTGACAATATTCGGAATTGGAATTACTGCCTCTATATTTACAACCTCTGAAACGAATAATAATTATAGTTTAGATGGCATAAGAAATAAAATAAAAGATTCTATAAAAGTTTCCGAATTAAATGGTACTACAAGTAGGTGGGTAAGGAAAAACGCAACGGAATCCGAACTTCTTAAACTGACGGAATATCCAAACGGAATAGTAAAAGCAATCGCTTACGAAGGTCTTTTAAGAAAAAAAGAGTTTGCACAAAAAACTGAATTAATATTAAGAGCAATTAATGACACAACCTACATTATAGACAATCAATCACGTTGTGTAATGAATGTAAACATTCGCGAATATATTGCGCAAAACGTTTTATTGATTGACGACGAAATTCCAATACCTGAAAGATTACCGGATTTTGGTTTAACCAAAATAGAAAAAGAAAAAATTCTGACTGAATTTAGAAAGTTACGAGTTAAAAAAAAAGCAAACAAAATGTTTTAACGATTTGCTAAAAACTAACCACGTCTAAACTCACTTATCAAAATTGAAGTTGCTGTAGCCACATTCAAACTCTCTGTAGCTTGTAAATCGCCAAATCTTGGGATACTGATTTTTTCAGTAATTAAAGCTTCTACGGCTTTCGATACACCATTAGCCTCATTCCCCATCACTAAAACACCATGTTGTGGTAATTGTTTTTTATAAACATTTTCACCATCCATAAAAGCACCAAAAACAGGCAGATCAGTATCTTTTAAAAAGGTTTCTAAATCTACATAACTAATATTCACCCTCGTAATTGAGCCCATAGTAGCTTGTATCACTTTTGGGTTAAAACAATCTACGGTAGCTTTACTACACACCAATTGTTTTATACCAAACCAGTCGCAAAGTCTAATAATAGTTCCTAAGTTTCCCGGGTCGCGAACATCATCTAAAGCCACTATAAGTCCTTTGGTTTCAACAGGTGTTTGTTCAGGAATTTTAAAGACTGCTAACGCTGTATTAGGCGTTTTCAAGAAACTAATACGCTTTAAATCGGTTTCAGAAATTAAAAATTCATCTTTGGCATCAATATTGAACGATTCCGTCGTATATAATGCATGAAGCTCTAAATTAGACGCCAATAATTCTTTTATTGTTTTAACACCTTCAACAACAAAAAAACCAAGGTCTTGTCTATATTTTTTTTGCTTTAAACTCGTTATTAATTTTATCTGGCTTTTACTAAGCATGCCTTTTTCTAATTTTTTGATAAAGAAAAAGAAAATATTAGTAACAATAGCCTAGACATTAATTTTTCAGTTGAAAAAAATGTATTTTTGAACGCGTAACGCATATTTTAATTAATTTTTCAGTTGAAACATACTGTAAACAGATTTAACCAAAATTTAAGGACTAGTACATTTGAAAATTCAATTCAAAACCATATTAATTTTACTAGGCGGCTTTATATGTATTACTGCATGTAATAGCTTAAAGCGTGTTTCTGATGATGAGCACGTACTTTCAGAAAACACTATTCTTGTTAATGGCGAGAAAGAAAGTAACGAAACCTTAAACAATTTACTTTATCAAAAACCAAATACTAAAATTCCGTTTTTAGGTGTACCGCTGCGTTTACATATTTATAATTTAGCTCGCCCGAATATAGATTCTATTATAAATGCAAATTTAAATAGACGCCCAAAGAAGAAAGAGCGTTTAGAAAATTTTCTTTCTAAAAAACAATTGGATAAATTTCTTGAATCTAAAAGAGATTTTAATGCATGGCTTAAAAAAACCGGAGAGGCACCTGTACTTGTTAATGAATTAAAAACACAAAAATCTGTAACTCGATTAAACAGCTATTATATTAATAACGGTTGGCTAGATGTAAAAACCGATTACGAGATTACCAAAACCGACGATAAACGCGCTAAGGTTGCATATAAAGTTGAAACAGGAAAACCTTTTTTAATAGATACCATTACCGAGAATATAAAATCGCCAATTATCGACACCATCTATCAAAAGATAAAAAAGGATGCGTTAATAAAGAGTAACGAACAATATAAAACCGTTAATTTTGAGCAAGAGCGCGAACGCTTGGCTACCATAATTAGAAACTCGGGAGTTTACCATTTCTCTCAAGACTACATTACCATGGATATTGACACCATTGGTACTAATAAAAAAATGAATGTTGGTATTAATATTTTAAATCGTGCTATTCGAAACCAAGATTCTATAACGCGTGTTCCTTTTAAAATATACACCATTAGAGATGTAAATATTATCACCGATTATTCTTTTGAAAACAGAGGTAAACCATTTCTAGATTCTATAAAATACAATGGTTATAATATTTATGCTTACGATAAAATAAAATATAGACCACGTGCACTTACCGATGCCATGTTCACGAATGCAGGTACTATTTTCAAAGATTTAGATAGAACCAGAACCTACAGACACCTTAACGAGCTACGTACCTTTAAATACCCTAACATTGAGTATTACGAGCATGAAGATAATACCTTAACAGATACTATACGCTTAACTCCTTTAAAGAAATTTAATTTTGGCTTTAGTGCAGATGTGTCTCAAAGTAATATTCAGAATTTCGGATTTTCATTAAACCCAAGTTTACAGATAAGAAATATATTTAGAGGTGCAGAAACCTTCCAAATATCTGGTATTGCCTCTATTGGTTCTTCCAAAGACAAAAACAATATAGACGATCCATTTTTTGATATTAACGAATATGGTCTCGATTTAAAACTAACCATACCTAGGTTATTTTCTCCATTTTATACCGAGCGTATTATTCCAAAATATATGTCGCCTAGTACAAATATTAGTTTATCGTCTACAAGCCAAACCAATATTGGTTTAGACAAAGAAACTTTTAGTGGTGCTTTCAATTTTAATTGGCAACCAAATAAAAAAGTTACTAACCGATTAGATATTTTTAATATTCAATATATTAATAACCTAAACATAAAAAATTACTTTAGAGTTTATACCACATCGTTTACAACCCTAAACAATATTGCACAGGAGGTGGGTTATGTTGGCCCAGATGAAGAATTAAACATTCCTAATTCTGATAACCCAAACAACCAAGCCGATGAGTTTATAGCCTATGCTCTAGCAGACACAACACCTACAGAATTATCTACAGACCAAGTATCTACCATACAAGCTATAGACGAGCGTAAAACGCGTTTAACAGAAAACAACTTAATACTATCATCTAGTTTCAGTTTTACAAAAGATGGTAGAACTAATATTTTTGACGAAAATTTTTCAATCTTTAAATTTAAAGTAGAATTAGCAGGAAATATATTAGCAAGTACGGCTGATTTAATAGGGCTTCAAAAAGATTCGCAAGACAGGTACGAGCTTTTAGACGTGGCCTTTTCTCAATATATAAAAACAGAATTCGATTATACTAGACACTGGAGTTTAGGAAATAAAAACGTATTGGCTATGCATAGTTTTTTAGGTATTGCTGTACCTTACGGAAACTCGACAAGTATACCTTTTTCTAAAAGTTTCTTTGCCGGAGGACCAAATGATAACCGAGCTTGGACAGCATATAGCTTAGGACCAGGAAGCTCGCAAACCACAAACGAATTTAACGAAGCCAACCTTAAACTTGGTTTAAATCTTGAACATCGTTTTAATTTATTCGGAAATCTAAACGGTGCATTTTTTGTTGATGCTGGTAATATTTGGAACGTATTTGACGATGTAGAAACAGAAGGAGCCACTTTTGATAATTTTAGTTCCCTAAAAGATATTGCCATCGGTTCTGGTCTAGGTTTACGTTACGACTTTAGCTTTTTTGTTTTCAGGTTCGATGTTGGTTTCAAAACCTACAACCCTGCCAACGAAACACAAAACCGTTGGTTTAACGAATATAATTTCACCAATGCCGTATATAATATAGGTATAAACTACCCGTTCTAAACATCTTTTTCTTCACGTTTTCACTATAACGTTTTAGTATTATTTTAGCACTTTCAGCGGTGTAAATCTCAGTTTTTTATTTAAAAATTGATTACTTTTGGTAACTTAGTAATTAATAATAAATAAATTAAAATGGGACACAATATAAAACCAGGTGTAGCTACAGGCCTAGAAGTACAAGCAATTTTTAACCATGCAAAAGCAAACGGTTATGCTTTACCAGCAGTAAACGTTATTGGATCGGACACTATTAATGGTGTTTTAGAAACTGCAGCAGAATTAAATGCTCCAGTAATTATTCAATTTTCTAATGGTGGTGCGCAATTTAACGCAGGTAAAGGTTTAAGCAACGACGGTCAAAAAGCTGCTATTGCAGGTGCTGTTGCAGGTGCAAAACATGTACATACTTTAGCAGAAGCTTATGGTGTTCCAGTAATTTTACATACCGATCACTGTGCTAAGAAATTATTACCTTGGATCGACGGTTTATTAGACGCTAGTGAAGTGCACTTCAAAGAAACTGGAAAATCTTTATTCAGTTCTCACATGATTGACCTTTCTGAAGAGCCAATCGAAGAAAACATCGAAATCTGTAAAACATACTTAGAAAGAATGTCTAAAATGGGCATGACTTTAGAAATTGAATTAGGTATTACAGGTGGTGAAGAAGATGGCGTAGACAACTCTGATGTAGACGACTCTAAATTATACACACAACCAGAAGAAGTAGCTTACGCTTACGAAGAATTAAGTAAAGTAAGTCCTCAATTTACAATTGCAGCAGCATTTGGAAATGTACACGGTGTTTACAAGCCAGGTAACGTTAAATTAACTCCGAAAATCTTAAAAAATTCTCAAGAGTTTATTACAAAAAAATATGGTGTTGAAGAAAACCATATCGATTTTGTATTCCATGGTGGATCTGGATCTACAGTAGAAGAAATTAGAGAAGGTATTAGCTACGGTGTAATTAAAATGAATATTGATACAGATTTACAATATGCATTCATGGAAGGTATCCGTGATTATATGGGTGGAAAATCTGAATATTTAAAAGCTCAAATCGGTAATCCTGACGGGGCCGATTCTCCAAACAAGAAATTTTACGATCCAAGAGTTTGGTTACGTGAAGGTGAAAAAACCTTTGTAGCTCGTTTAAAGAAAGCTTTTGAAGATTTAAACAACGTAAACACTCTATAATTATAGATTGTTTTACAACATATATTAAGGCTCTGCATATAGCGGAGCCTTTTTTTGTATATTATACTCTAAATCAAAAAATTAAAGGATAAAAGTCAATAAAATCACTTGGGCGTTACCACAAAATTAAAAAAAGGTTTAATTTTGCCGCCAGGCTTTCCGCTGTATCTTTTTATTTTTACTTAAAATTGCTTTGCATTTCAAATAAAAACAAAAAGGATGCCGCATCAATCCTTAACGCAGTTAACGGCTTAATATTAAAGCTTTAAACTTTAAAACACACATTACTATGTCTTGGTTTAAAAGAAAAACAAAAGGTATTACTACAACTACGGAAGAGAAAAAAGACACTCCAAAAGGACTGTGGTACAAATCTCCAACAGGTAAAATTGTAGATGCCGAAGAATTAGAAAAAAACTTTTACGTAAGTCCAGAAGATGGATATCACGTTAGAATAGGAAGTAAAGAATATTTTGAAATCCTTTTTGATGATAATAAATTTAAAGAACTAGATAAAAACCTAGACTCTAAAGATCCATTAAAATTCGAGGACACTAAAAAATATCCAGACCGCTTAAAAGCCGCTCAAGAAAAAACAAAACTTAAAGATGCCGTACGTTGTGCTGTTGGTAAATCTAAAGGAAAAGATTTAGTAATAGCTTGTATGGATTTTGCTTTTATTGGAGGTTCTATGGGTAGTGTTGTAGGAGAGAAAATTGCACGTGCTGCAGATTACGCATTAAAAAACAAATTACCATTAATGGTTATTTCTAAATCTGGAGGAGCTAGAATGATGGAAGCTGCATTATCATTAATGCAATTAGCTAAAACATCTGTTAAGCTTGCACAATTAGCCGATGCCGGTTTACCATACATATCTTTATGTACAGACCCAACTACGGGAGGCACAACAGCATCTTTTGCTATGCTAGGTGATATCAACATAGCCGAGCCTGGTGCGTTAATTGGTTTTGCAGGACCTAGAATTGTGAGAGATACTACTGGAAAAGAATTACCAGAAGGTTTTCAAACTTCGGAATTTTTACTAGAACATGGTTTCTTAGATTTTATTACTCTAAGAAAAGATTTAAAAGATAAAGTAAATCTGTATGTAGATTTAATTACAAATCAACCATTAAGATCATAAACTAAAAAAGCGAGCCAAATGGCTCGCTTTTTTTTATACTACACCAATCTTAATATCATCTTTTAAGCTGAGAGAAACCCTTTAAACGGCTTTCTTAAGGGATACAGAGAACTCTGTACCTTTCCCTAATTCACTTTTCACATCAATTTTACCTCCAAGCGATTCAATATGGTTTTTGGTAATAAATAATCCAACACCCCGCGCATCTTTATGTTTATGAAATGTTTTATACATTTTAAAAAGTTGATCTCCATGCGTCTTCATGTCAATGCCTAAACCATTATCTTTAAAAGTGATTACAATAAAATCCTCATTTATTTCACTGCATAAAAACACCTCTGCAACTCTATCTTTAGCACTATATTTTAGAGCATTGGTTAAAAAATTTAAAATAATACTATCTAAAAAAGCTGGTATAGCTAAAACTGAATGTTGAGGATCTACATTATTCTCAATTTTACATTTTATATTTTTAGCTAAACCACTAACATTGTATATGGCCTTATTACAATATTCATAAAGGTTTAAAGATTTAATCTCCTCTTTATTCATTGATTTTATTTTAGCCACTTCACTTAAGTGAGATACCGTATCATTTAAGTTTTTTATAGATTTCTTTAAATACTCAAAATTCTCGCTTTTACAAGCATTAACAGTCCCTTCTTCGGCTAATATAAAACCAACTAATGTATCTAAATTAGAAGTATGTGTTCTTAAATTATGTGTAACAATATCTGCAAAATTTGATAACCTATTATTTTGTTCTTTACTTAAGTCTAGTAAAATTTTCAGCTCCTCTTGATCCGATTTTTGTTGAGAGATATCATGTATTTCAGAAATAAAATACTCGGGTTCATCCTTATCATCTCTTACTAATGACACCGAAAGCCTTACCCAAACAATAGATCCGTTTTTATGAAAATAGCGCTTCTCAATAGTATAATTAGAAATATCGCCACGAAGTAAAGCGCGCATAGCACCTAAATCTTTATTAAGATCCTCTTTATGGGTAATATCTTGAAAGGTTTTTGTGTAGAGTTCTTCCTTTGAATACCCCAAATATTTCACGATACTATCATTAACTTTAATCCACTCACCGCGCATACCAACTATGGCTAAACCGCCCATGGCATAATTAAAAATGTTCTCAAATAGTTTATGTCTTGAAAAACTAATAGCCATAAAATGCACGTTAATTTATACAAGGATAAAAGTTAAATGTTTTTTTTTAATTACCGAAAGAAAAAACCAACTAATATCGTAATTTACTTACATAATGTGTTTTACCCAAGATTTCACTTACCAATTTTTTAATTTAATATATAAACAACATAAAAAACGAGCTATCTTCAAAAGGAAAACAGCTCGTTTTTTTATAGTCAAATTTGGTGTTAGAATTAATTCTTACCAGGTTTTTTATCTACTTTATGCAATGGTGCCACACTTGGGTCTACCGCCTTAACATTGGTTCCTCCACTTACAATAATAAACTTAGATCTACGGTTACGCTGATGCTCTTCTTCAGTACAGTTATTTGTATTAGCATCATCACAGTTATTTAATAATTGATCTTCACCGTAACCAATAGCACTCTTTATACGTGCTTTTGCAATACCTCTAGTGTATAAATAGTATTGTGTAAACTTAGCTCTTTTATCAGACAACGACCTGTTGTAAGATTTAGAACCGCGACTATCGGTGTGCGATTCAATTTTAATAATCATATCAGAATGATTATTCATTACGGTAACAATCTTCTCCAATTCATACTCTGCATCGTCTCTAACGATGTATTTATCAAAGTCGAAGAAAATTGGGTTAATCACAATTTCATTTCCAACAATTAATGCTTTCAATACTAAATCTGCCTGATTTACCTTCCCTCTTTCAGAATTGGTTACAACAGTTTCTTGATCTGAAACATAATCTAATTTAGATCCTATAATAGTATACTCACTATCGCAAGCAACTTTGGCAAACGTATAATTTCCGCCAACATCACTAAGTACTTCTTTCAAAACTTTACCACTTGCATCAATTAATTTAACTGTTGCTTCTGGCAAAATTGAATTACTTAAACTGTCGGTTACAACACCAACAACACTTTGTAAACATGGCGATGTAGAACCAAAGCTATAAACATCATCATCTCCCTTACCGGTTGTTCTATTCGATGAGAAATAACCAGAATTCTCATCTTTCAATGTAAAGGCAAAATCGTCCATATTACTATTAATAGACTCCCCTAAATTATAAACTTTGTTTTCTTCTTTATTATTTAAATCTGTTTTATAAATATCCAAAAGACCAAAACCAAAACGCCCGTTAGAAGAAAAATACAAGGTATTATCTTCACTTATAAAAGGGAACATTTCCATACCCTCTGTATTAATTTCTGAGCCTAAGTTTTTTGGAATTCCATATTGATTTTTATCGATATCTAAGATTACTTTAAAAAGATCGGTCCCTCCTATTGCTCCTGGCATATCAGACACAAAGTAAAGTTCTTTTTCATCTAAACTTAAAGTAGGATGCCCAACTGAATACTCATCACTATTAAAAGGTAATTCTCTTTCGTTAACCCATTCTCCATCTTCTAAATCGGCCCTGTATAATTTTAAATTTGTAGTCTTATCCTTTGCTTTTCTTAATTTTTTACCGTGATAATTATCTCTAGTAAAAAACATAGTTTTTCCATCTTTACTAATTACTAAAGTCGCCTCGTGATACTTTGTATTTACATCTCCTTTTAGATAATCCAACTCACTTAGCTGTGTATCTTCTCCAATATTACCTTTGTAAACATTTAAAAAAGGCTGACGGTTCCACTTATATATTTTTTTACTTTTTCCAGAAAATGGTTGTGTTGAAAAAACAAAAAGTGAACTATCTTTTACAAAGCCATTAAAATCTGAATAGCTTGTATTTATATCTAAGTTCGTTATATTATTATAGGTTATATTGTTTTCATCTTCTACCAAACCTAATAACACCTGTTTTGCTCTAACATCATCTTTCTCTAAAAGTGCATACTGAGAAAACATCTCTTTAGCTAACTCCTTTTCGCCTAAAGCATTTAGCGTTAATCCGTATTTATAATAATATTCGCTATCTAACTGTACTTTATATTTATCGAAAAGTAACGCATACCAAAATTGTGCTTCCGTTACATCTGCGTTGTTATAATAAGAATCTGCTAAGCGTTGCAGGGTAACTTGTGAAGAGTCACCTTTTTTAACTATGTCTCCATATAATTCGGCAGATTTAACATAGGCGAATTCATTAAAATAGCGCTCTGCTACAATTTTACTTTGACCAGACATACCAGAAAAAGCAAAGCAAAAACCTATAATTAATAGTATCTTAATTTTGTTCATAATATAATTTTTAGAAGAATCTTGGAGATTTAATTTTTCCTTGTCTTAAGATATTGAATCTTAACATAATTTCGTGCGATCCGCTTGTGTACTCATTTATTGGAGTTGTTGCATAATCATAAGCATACCCAACAAATAATTCGGGAGATATTTGAAAACCAGCCAAACCACTAACAGAACCATTCCATCTATAGGCTAAACCTAAAGTTAGCTTTTCATTAAACAAAAAGTTAGCAGAAAGATCTACCGATATTGGGGCACCGGAAACACCTTTTCCTAAAAAAGCTGGTTTAAACTTTAAATTCTCACTTAAGTCGAACACATATCCACCTATTAAAAAGACATGCAAGCGCTCTTCTGCGACACTTTGAATAAACTCATCATAATGCTGTGAGCTAATAATATTGGGAACCGAAAGCCCTAAATACCATTTGGTATCATGATGATAAAAAATTCCACCACCTATAGAAGGTAAAAACTTAGAATCTATATTCTCTAAATTAGGATCGTTCATTTGTTCGGCCGTTCCTTTAGAAAAATCAACATCTAAAAATCTAACACCGGCTTTAATACCAAATGATAAATTAGTCTCTAAGCCAACAGGAATGGTGTATGAAAAATTCCCGTCCAAATAAACTTCGTTAGATGGGCCCAATTCATCTTGAATAATATTTAGACCTAAACCAACACGTTCTCCGGCCTGAGTTTCCAAACCAAATGTTATGGTTTTTGGAGCTCCATCGACACCTACCCATTGGGTACGATACAAGCCCGTGGCTGTAAAATCCCCCCCCGTGCCAGCATAAGCTGCATTTACACTCATAGTATTGTACATGTACTGCGTGTACTGCGGATCTTGTTGTGCTTTTACTTCTTCTACAACAAAAGAGAAGAAGCAAAACAGTACTAAGAGTTTTAATATATTATGTTGTATTTCCATTTTTAATTTTTTAATAATTTACGTATTCAACTCTTATTAGTTTATGTATAACCATCCTATTCTTGGTTCATCTCCTTGTCCTAAATCTAAAACATAGTAGTAAGTTCCTACTGGCACTTTATCTTCTTCATTTACAGTTCTAGGTCCGTTTGACACACCATCCCAAGTATTATTATATCCGCTAGCAGTATAAACTTCATACCCCCATCTGTTATAAATTTTCAAGATGTTTTTTGGATAATTCTCTATACAATCAATAGTGAAGTAATCGTTAATCCCATCTACATTATGAGGGGTAAATGTACTATACACCTCTATACATGTTGTTGAAAGTACAACTCCTAAAGTAACTTCATCAGAATCGTTAGCATCATATAAATCTACTTGATCTACACTTAATACAGTAGCTACGTTTGTATAATCTGTAGCGTTTAATACTTTAACTGTAATTTCTAATAACTCTACACCGTTGTACTCTAAGGCATCTATTGACCATAAGCCAGAAGCTTCATCATAAACTCCAGATGTTGTTAAGTGAGAAATATATTCGTATCCACTTGGCAATACATCTTCTATTACAATGTTAGTTCCATTTTGAGGTCCAAAGTTTTGAGCAGTGATTGTAAAAGTCACTTCATCATTAACAAGAGCAGACTCTACGCTAGCTTCTTTTGTTACTCCAATATTCGATGCTGGCTCTAGAGTATTTACATCTATACAATCTACACAAGTTGGATCTGGATCCATAGTATCACTTGTTACAGTTACTGCATTGATTAAATCTCCTGTAAACTCAAATGGCACACTTAACGTAACTGTGTAAGTTATTGAATCCCCATCTAAGAATAAATCGATTGTATCAGTCAATGCTCCCGTTCCACTTGTTCCGTTATCTCCAACCCATGTGGCATCAATAATACCTACTGGTAATGGATCGCTAACTATTACATTAGCCGCATCACTTGGACCATTGTTGGTTACAGTAATTGTATAAACTACATCTGTACCTGCTATATAAGTTGCTTCTCCATCATCTTTTACAGTTACAATATCTGCCATTGGAATTGGTAATACTGTTACTGTTGGACCATCTGGTTCTCCATCACCTTCAACATCTGTTGCATCCGTATCATTAGGATCATCTGATATATCAGTTACTGGGTTTCCATAAGGATCGATTCCGTTTGCTGTTGCTGTATTTTCAATACGACCTGCAGCAATATCTGCATCTGTAATTTTGTAATCGAATGTATATACACCTACTTGACCAGGGAATAATAATGGCGACACTATTGGTGCATCTATAACCCCTAACATAGTATCGGTAACTGTAATGCCTTCGATAACTGCATTTCCTGTATTCACTACAGTAAATGTATAAGTAATTGTATCACCTTCTTCAACAACACCGTCACGCCCTATATCAATGGTTGCGGTTTTTCTCAATTCTATTTGTGGACTTGTTAATGGTGTTACTGTACAATCTGGACACGTTGGATCGTATGCTGGATGCGACGGACCAACTGGCGTTGGATCTTCTGACTCATCGCTAACTGGACCTTCACTTGTTGTTCCATTTGCTGTTGCTACGTTGTACACAACTCCTGCATCTAAATCTGCTTGAGTAAGTGCATATTCATAAGTTACCGTTCCTGTAGATCCAGGTGTTAAATCTGCTGGCGAAACCGGTAAACCTGTAACCCCTAGTTTTGCATCATCAACAGTTAATCCTGTTACATCAATATTCCCTGTGTTTCTAACAGTAAATGTATAAGTAATAATTTCTCCTACTTCTACAACATTATCTCCATCGGCATCAGCATAAACTCCATCTTTAGTTAATTCTAAATAAGGACTTCTTAACAATGTTACTGTTGGACCATCTGCTTCACCATCGCCTTCTATATCTGTTGTGTTCGTATCATTAGGATCATCTGATATATCGCTTACTGAATCTCCATAAGGATCTGTTCCATTTGCAGTTGCTGTATTTTCAATTCTTCCTGCTAAAATATCTGCAGCAGTAATAACATAATCGAACTCAATTGTTCCTGTTTCCGTAGGGTCTAATGTTCCTGATATTATAGCTAAATTAGATACACCTAGCATAACATCTGAAACTGTAATATTACTTACTGTAACATCTCCTGTGTTTTCAACAGTTAATGTATATGTAATAATATCACCTTCATTCACACGACCGTCTGTTCCTTTATCTACAACTGACGTTTTTAACAACTCAATCATTGGATAAACATTTGGATTTACTGTGATATAAACCGTTGCTTGATCACAGGCTTGTGGCACTCCATTATCACAAACTTCATATACAAAACTATCTGTTCCACTAAAGTCTGGGTTTGGTGTGTAAACAAATGTACCATCAGGATTTAATACTAATGTTCCGTTCTCAACACCAGTAACTGGTATTGTATTTACAGTTGGTGTATCTCCTTCTGGATCGGTATCATTATCTAATACGCTACCTGCGATATCCATATTTGGGTTACCGTTATAAGCATCATCATTAGCATAGGTATCATTATCTATTCCGTTTGATGGATCTACAGTTACAGTTACCGTAGCTGTATCACAAGCTTGTGGACTACCTGTATCGCAAACCTCATATGTGAATGTATCTTCACCTACAAAACCAGCATCTGGTGTATAAGTAATAGTTCCATCTGCATTTTCTACTATCGTTCCGTTTACCGGATCTGTAACTGATCCTGGAGTAATACTTAGCGCATCACCTTCCGGATCGATGTCATTTGCTAAAACAACAACA
Source organism: Algibacter lectus (assembly GCF_900112395.1). Classification (GTDB taxonomy): domain Bacteria; phylum Bacteroidota; class Bacteroidia; order Flavobacteriales; family Flavobacteriaceae; genus Algibacter; species Algibacter lectus. The sequence goes on along the minus strand of NZ_FOLN01000009.1, from coordinate 692 downwards.
TCTACTGAACTTCCTGCTTCCGTTGTTGCTGTATCACTATTCGCTATAACCTCATTCACTCCTGTATTTGGATCGGCTAAAACTTTGATAGTTACCGTAGCTGTATCACAAGCTTGCGGGAAACCATCATCACATATTGTGTATATGAAAGTATCTGTTCCGGTGAAACCTTCAGCTGGTGTGTAAACATAATCACCATTTGGACTCATAACTATAGTTCCGCCTTCTGTACTTAATGGACTATAATCAGACACTGTTTGTAGATCACCTTCAGCATCGATATCATTTGTAATCACATTTCCATTTACTGCAACATCTTTAAATGTATTATTTAAATCATTCATAGCATCTGTTGTTACCACAATATAAGTAATTGTAACCGTCGCATCATTAGATTGATTGCCATCATTATCTTCTACATTATAACTGATAACCGTTGGGTCTTCTGTAAATGTTGTTAATGGTGTGAAAGTGATTTCTCCTGTAGTTTCATCTACACTCCATGTTCCTTCGTTTGGTACTGCGAAACTTGTAATGTCGCCATTAGCATCCGTTACGATACTTGTTGCGCCTACTGGTGCTACTAAACTTACCGTTGTTGCATCTAATTCTCCATCAGGATCTGAATCTGCTAAACCACCATTTGCTACTAATGGGTCGATGGTTACTGCGCCGCCTACATTGGCTAAGCT
>NZ_FOLN01000024.1 GCF_900112395.1 Algibacter lectus | reverse complement strand
ATATGGAGTATCAAAAATAAAAACAGCTTAAAAACAAAGATTTTAAGCTGTTTTTATACTTTTTTAAGGGGTTGTGCAACGGTTACCATTGTTAGCAACTGCCTTTATTCAGATTATTTATTTAAACAAAACATATTCATCTCGTTTTTCAATCAGTTTTTTTTAATAAAATTCAATTTTACAGTCTGATAATTTAAAATTTCTTCCATCAGATAATTCAATTTTGTCATTAATCACTTTTCCTGTTATTAGTTTAAGTTTTTCTGCTCCTAAATCAATTTCTTCACGCCAACCTTCAATATCTCCTCTGTAGGATAATGAATGAAATAATTCTCCGTTTGGTAGTGTTAGTTTACAGTTTTCAGAGATAATTCCACCATATTTAGCGATTTCAAATTGTGAAGTTATTAAGTCAAATAAACCATTTTTATTATTTACAAAATTATCGTTTCCATCATCACTAATGTATTTGACTTCACTATTCTCAATAATTATTTTACCAGGGATTTCTCGGTTATTCATAAGGTTGCTCTTAGGTTGTTGCTAACGTTTATGTGTATGATTAGTGGCGTGTTTAAGCCACTAATTTAGCAAATACAAACCGAATAGAAAATCCGCGAGGATTTTCGTAAGCAAGCTCGAACTAGCCATTAATTATACACGGTGTTAGCGGCTTTATTTTATCCAAATTCCATAATCAAGATTACCTAAGACTCTTTTTAAATTTGCTAGGGCAATCATTTGTCCAACAGTCGTCAATGTAATTTGAAATATTTCGTTTGTTTTATAAACGTCCATTAATTTTTTATAAGAAGGTGCATTTTGTTCAATTAATTTTTCAAGTTCGTCATTCGGTATATCTTTAAGAAACTCATATCGTCTTTTTGTTATATCTCTAAAATCATTGCTGACAATATTAAGAGATGTTAAGGCTCCTGTAAATTGTAAATACTGTTTATTAGAAAGACTTAAATCAAAGCTATTACTTGTTAAACTTATTATTAATGAAGCTGGTTGTTCAAGTTGTCTTAAATCTGTTAATCCTGTATGTGTGATTGATGAAAGATAATGCACTAATGAAAGAAAGCTAATGTGTTCCGCAGTAAGTTTTGGAACTATTTTAATTGCCTCACTTGATACTATTGAAATGAAATTATTTGATTTTTTACTTATTCGCTCAATTAGGAGTTCAGATAATACATCAGCGTCAACATTGTCTCCTTTTCTTGCATTTGCCTCAACTACTTCATTAAAGCTAAATTGGACATCAGGGTCGGTAATTTTTTCAACATCAATTCGGTTAAAATTCTGTGCAAATTTTGTTTCAAATTTCTCGAGGTATTTTTCGATGTTTTGAGTTGCGGTTTGAGAAGCAATTTCTCTCAGTTTTGGAAAGTTTTCGTTTAATAATAAATGAAATATTTCTTTTACCTCAGAGAACTGTAATCCGACATTTTTTACTATTGTTATATCCTTACCAGCTTGCAACGAAGTCCCTCCGTCTCCTGTTTCTTGCTTTTGTTTTTCAAACATCTTTTTTGTTTTTGAATTTTTTTATTTTCACATCTCTCCCAGCTTGAATTCCAGTTGAATTATCACCGACTTTCTGTTTTTGTGCTTTTGATTTTTTAATTAAAAAAAAGGAAATTATAAAAACGCCTATTCCTGAAAATATCCATTCATAATTAGTTGAAAAAAAATTTAAAATCTGTTCCATATTTCAATTTGTTCTTGAGTGTTTTTTATATTGCCGCTAACGGTTAGGTATAAGGATAGTGCGTAGTTTGTGTGCGTGGATTTTCCGAAGGAAAATCATAAGCAAGCAAACAGGCATTTACTCTTGATTAGGTACTAAACTAAGCATTATTTTTATACAATGTTGCCATGCGTGGTGTTTTTTTGTCGGACTTATTTTACGAAAGATATGCGATTAAAAATAGAAAACTTTGAGTTTTTAGAGTAGGAGTAAAGTCAATCACATTTAAAAATCACGTTTTCTTTTTCAAAAGTCAGATGTTTTGCGCATTAGTAAAGTCAGTCGCTCTCTACAGTTACGCTTTGAATTGTCAGAAGTCGGTTGAGTAAGGTTTTTAGGAATATATTTTTAAACCACTTTGAGTCTCGTTTATATATTTTTTAGAGCCGAGTGAGCCATGAATGGCAACGTTTATGTATAAGGAAAGTTGCGTGTTTGTGTGCGAGGATTTTCCGAAGGAAAATCAGAAGCTAGCAAACGAGCAACTAACATTGGTTTAGCTAAAACTAGCAATTTTTTTTATACGGCTTAAGTTAGCATTTAAATAAAAAAGACTAATTTAAACATATAAAATAGAAAGCACAAAAGAGAGGAATAAGGTTAATTTATAC
>NZ_FOLN01000004.1 GCF_900112395.1 Algibacter lectus | reverse complement strand
AAGGCGGGCGTGTATAGTGCATTTTATTTATTGAAATTTGTAAATAGTTAGGAGTTTGTTAATTATTCAGACTAAAGGTGTAGCGTGATACACTTATGTAACTTATTAACTAATTGATTTATAAATACTTAAACACATGTTACACTGCTACACCCTATTTCAAACCCTTGTATTTTTTATACCCTATACCTATATACTATATATTATAATAATAAGTGTAACAGTGTAACAAGGCTAGTAATAGCAAGGGATTGAACGTTTTTTTAGGGTGTATCACGCTTGTATCAATGCGTAACGCTTGTATCATTAATTAAATAGTTTCTCAAGCTCGCTGTCTGTAATTGTAGTTTTTTCTGTTGGTAGCTCAAAATCCTCATTTAGATTATATATTTCGTCCTTAGTAAAATGATAGTATCTACGTTGTTTTATGTCGTTGCTAATACTGGTAGTATTGCCGCTATAAGATGAAATAATTATACTGTGAAAAGGGTTTCGTTTACGCTTAGCATAGGATTTTTTATTAAAGTGCTTTTTAACGTCTCTGGCGAACCAACTCGAGTTCCAACGCTCATTCCTTCCAAAGGCTGAAATAAATTGATCTGCGGTAAAATAAACCTCGTTTTTAGTTTCATTTTCTAAAAAATAATCTGTGAGGTTTTCAATTATTGCCTTAATTAGTTGAGGTCGTGCATTCGCCTGCATTTTCTTTGCCGCATCTGTTTGAAACGTTTTAGGGTCTAGCCATAATCGGCTGGCTCTCTCAATTGGTTTATATTCATTAACTAAATAATAAAAAAACGCTGGTACTTCTTTAATTGCCTTTTCTAAAATATCAAAGTCAGTAATAGTAAGGGTTTGAACTTCAATAATCCAAAACCTTGTATTTTCGCTTTCTAATTTTAACATACTATCTGTGTCATTAGAACACATTATAAATTTTAAATAGCAGTCAATTTTGGTAGGTGTTTTGAATTTAGTTTTCATTATCTGAGTTCCGCCAGTGGCAAATTTCTTCAAACGCTCCATTTCATTACCTCCAGCAGTAGATTTTTCGTCTATTCCTACTATTAACTTATTAAGAAAATGGTTATTAAAAGGGCTTATTAAGTCTTCAGGGTCTATAACTGTTGAGTTTGGGCTAAACATATTTAAAATTAGCTCCATACATTTAGTTTTTCCAGTTCCTTGTTTTCCTACTAAACCAATTATAGGTAATGGGTGTTTGGGGTGTACATAAGCAACATATAAATAGGTTAAAATCATGTTGAAATTTTCGCCTCTAAAAACGTGCTGTAACATCTTCTTAATGTTATCATAGTTCCCCTTTTTAGTGCTCCAATTTATCTGTTTATAAAGGTTGAAATATCCATTATAACTTCTATTCCAATTGATATTATTAGGCTCGTTAGTAAACCCCTTATATTTTGGAATTTCGCTTAAACACTTTTTACCATAATCTGTAATAATAGTGTCTTTAGTTAATGGGATAAACTCTTTTCCATCATTATAATGAAAGTCGTTTCCAGCTCTAAATATTTTTATAAATTCAAAAGGTTTATTATCTTTACATTGCAAATCAGTAGTTAAGATATTAGGGTTGTGTATGTTATCCATATTCAATCCTTATTTTTTACAATTAGATAAAAACTCATCATTTTCAGCTTCCAACTCTTTTAAAGTTTTCTGCTTTCCTGTTTTTATCCAGTCGACAATTTCAGATTTAAAAAAATAAAGTCTATTGCCTTTTTTATTGTGTGGTATCTCATTACGTTGCACATAACCGTAAAGTGTAGGCTTTGTTAAACCTGTGATTTTTGAAACCTCATTAAGATTAATAGGTGTTTCAATTTCGGGTTGAGGTTTTCCCTTTTTAGATAGTAAGGCCAAAATTTCGCTTTGCCCTCGTTGTAGTTCAGCGACTACGTTTGGTAATTGATCGAAAGATAATGTATTCATTTTTGCACTTGTATTTTTGTTACAAATGCTAAATTATATATTTGTTAACCTTTGATTACTAGTTAAGTAAGTGCGGTAATAGCAAAAGTAAGTGCAGTAATAATAAAAGTAATTAAAGTAATCGTTTGTTAGTTTTTGGATTGAAATTACTTTTTACATTTTCATATTCCCATCCTTGAAAATTGTCAGTTAAAAGTTTAATAAAAATTTCTTGTTTTTGAGTAGTACCGAAATAATCAAAACAATTATTATTATAAAATTCATAAAATATACTTTGTATCAATAGTTTTTCGCCTTTAGGCACTGAATTGATTTTCTCCTTTGGTAAATCTGTTTTGCCTAAAAAAGCCCTTTGTATAAAATTGTTTAATTGTGTTTCAGTTAAAAATGGTTTTCCGTTTTTACTTGTATTAGATGTTAGTCTTTTAAAATGTTCTTTAGGTATATCTAAAGGCATGGATTTACAAAAAATATTTTCTTCATTTATTTCTATTCTTTTTTCATTCTGTTCAACTTGTGCCGCTTCTCCAGGTTCAGCCGCTTTAATTCCTTTTAGCAGATTAAGCCATTGTTTTGCAATAGGTATCCATTTTGTTATATCGTGATTTTTCCAAATTCCTTTTTGGTATTTATACTCATATTTTGCAAATGCTTCTTTGGTTTTAAATCCATTGTTATTTTTAGCTTTTTCAAACTTTTTTTCAAATAGATTTAGTAATTCCCTTTCGTCCGATTCATAAATTGCACCTAAAACAATTTCATCCTGTATATTGTAAGGCCTTGTTATTGTATCGTTTCTAATACCCTTTAAATCTTCTTTACACAATTCCTTTAATGCTGAATTATTTAATTCATTGTGAAGCCTTATATCTTCAAAATAATGTATTGTACCTATAAATTCCAAAGTCCATGCTATTAAATTGTGTTTTGTTTCCATATTGTAAAATTGCATTGCGTGCAAAAAATGTAAAAAATGATGCTTTTTAAAAACCTTTTATTTTAGTTAAAAATCTAGTAAACTGTTTGCGAAATCTTTTTTTGCCTCATCTTCAAAACCTGCGAAATAATTTTTTGTAACACTTAGATCACTGTGATTTAATGCCTCGCTTATAAACTCCATACTAGCACCTTTACGGACTGAATTAGTGGCAAATGAATGTCTAGCCCAATAAGTAGAAATATCGTTTGGTAAATCGTTTGCTTTTGCTATTCTTTTAATATGGTCGTTAATTAATCGAGTAAAGTTTTTAATTTTCTTGTACTGTGTTTCAGGTGTATCTTCTTTAGATATGATATTAAACACAAAACCAGTTTTTAACTCACTACCATACTTTGAAATAATGCTTTTTGTAAAGTCTGTTAAGTAGATTTTAATTTCTGTTTTTTCGGCTGTTTTATCAAAGGTTTTAGCCCTGTAATAAGTGAAATAATCTTCTTTAATATCTGAATATTTTAAAAGCGCAATATCTTTTAAATTCATTCCGTTGCTAGCATAACTAAAAAACCAAAAATCTTTGGCTTGTTGTTCGTTATCATTTGTAACCTCAGCATCAAACAGCGTTTTTAACTGAGTAGAATTTAACGCCTTTTTTACTTTCTTACTTCGTGGTATCTTGTATTTATTATCTTTTGTTAATCCAAAAGGGTAATATTCTTTGTTTAAGTCATTTGCTCTAATAGCGTTGTTAAAAACAGCCTTTAAAGTCCTTGTGTAAATTCCAACGGTTGTAAAGCTTTTGCCTTTAGAGATCATAAAATTTTGATATTCTTTTAACCAGTCAGCCGTAATAGTTGTAAAAGTTAGTTTATCAATTTTACTTGCATCCTCTTTTGTATTGTCTTTGTCAATAAATTGCGTTAATGATTTTAACGTGTATTTGTAGCTTTCGGCCGTTCCGATTTTATCATTTTTTAAATTCTTCTGAATAACTAAATCAAAATGATACTTAACATTCTTTTGGTCGGTAGATTTACGAAAATATTTAGTTTCAAATTTAGCGAAATCAAAAACACTCATTTCTTTAGCAACTTTATTTGCTCTTGTTTCAAATTCTTGAAGTTTTAAACGCATTTCCTTATTTGTACCTCTTAAACTTTTGTTTTCAGCGTTTACCCAAATTTTTTTAAACTCATCATTTGTCAAATGAACACCTAAACTGTATCGCTTATCTTTTTTAAATGCTTTACTAAACACTCTTAATTTAACAGGGCATTTTTCGTCTTTATATTCATCACTGGTCTTTCCTCTACGATCTAATACTATTGATATTCTGTAAATCATTGCCTTTTGTTTAATACAAATATAATCATTTGCCCACAATTTGCCCACAAATAATATTAATAAACAAATAATAGATATTAATAAAATGCACTATGTTTACATTAAACTACTGTTTTTAGGCTTATTAGACAACAAACACATATATAACATATAAGTAAATTCATGACTGGCAGTCAAGAGGTCGTCGGTTCGAATCCGATCTTCTCCACATTAAAAAGCTTCTCAGAAATGAGGAGCTTTTTTGTTTTTTTAAACTGTTTTACTCCATAATATTAAAGGCATTTTAAGTTTTTGTAAACATCTTTAAATTGGTTAGTAAAACTTGTAGCTTAGCGTTTTGAACTAATAAATATATCGAATCATGAAATTTTATTCAATTGGAATTTGTCTTTTATTTATAATTTTTCAAAGTTGTAATAATACAAATAAAGATAAAACGACGAGTAAAACTATTAAGGTTATGACTTACAACATCCGTCTAGATGTGGCTTCGGATGGTGAGAACGCTTGGCCAAACCGAAAAGCTTTTTTGTGTTCGCAGGTGTTGTTTAATGCACCAGATATTATGGGTGTTCAGGAGGCGAAACCAAATCAAATGCTAGATTTAAAGCAGGCATTAAAAAACTATAAAACCATTGGAATTGGGCGTTATGGCTTAAATAAAGGTGAGTTTTCGGCTATATTTTATAATTCAGAAAAAGTAAAAGTTGAAAATGAAAATACTTTTTGGCTTTCTGAAACTCCAGATCAGGTTTCTAAAGGTTGGGATGCAGCACATCCAAGAATTTGCACTTACGGGTTATTTACAAATCTTGAAACTAAGAAAAAATTTTGGGTGTTTAATACCCATTTAGACCATAAAGGGCACGAAGCGCAATTGCAGGGTGTTGCTCTAATTCAGGATAAGATAAAAGCGCTTAACACAAATAATTTACCTGTTGTTTTAATGGGAGATTTTAATGCCGAACCTAACACTGAGTTAATTACGAAACTTAGCCAAAGTATGGACGATTCTAAAGGCTTAGCAAAAGTAGTTTTTGGCTCTAATGGTACTTTTAGTGGTTTTAAGACTGAAAAACTAGTTACTCGTAGAATTGATTATATTTTTGTTTCTAAAACTAATATTGAAGTTGAAAAATATGGTGTGTTATCGAGCTTGGTGGATTTGAAATACCCTTCGGATCATTTTCCTGTTTTAACCGAATTAATCATTAAATAACCTTCCAAAAAAAGAATGTTTTCAGAATAGTCAATTTAATAAGAAACACTTTGAAGCTTGATATATCATCAAAGTTTCAAAGTGTTTTTTTAGGTGAATTTATTGAACGGTAAACTCAAAAATTTGAGATTCCGAAGTATTGTTATTAGCATCTTTAGTAATAACACGCCAAAAATAAGTATTACCGGAACTCACGGTTACCGAAACATTATTTGCTGTAGTAGTGGATTCTGTTTGTGTTGGTGGACTTACGGTTCCGAAAAGGACTTCATATTCTGTAATATCATTATCAACATCTTCACCTAACCATTCTAAGGATAAATTTACTATTGAAGCCGCTAAGGAAGCCGATAGAGCAGGGCTAACCAATTCCGCAGGAAATGGAGCGTAAGATGACGTTGCTTCGCCTGCATTATAAAATTTCCAAGTATTACTTTGTGCTGTTTCTGTTCCAGAGTTTTTAGAAACCACATACCATGAATATGGCGTGCCTCGTAAAATAGTAACACTTTTTTCTGAAACCGAACTTGTGTAATTGGTTGTAGTTTGTGTGTCTAAATTTTTAATGAATAGTTGATATGATTTTACATTTTGAGCATCATTCCAGTTAAATAAAATAGTGCTTTCAGTACTTGTTAGGCTAGAACCTTCGGTGCATTCAGAATTTTCTTCAGGGAATGATAAAGTTGCTGCAGTTGGTGTTTTTACTTCATTGTCTGGATCCGGATCAACATCGTCATCGCTATTGCCCCCACAGTTAAAAATGAAAAGACATAAAACGAAACTTCCGAAGATATATTTAAGTGAATTTTTCATTAGTTCTTAATTATTTTAAAACTTTTGTTTGCTGTTTTTGTAACCACTTTTAATAAGTAAACGCCTTTTTCTAATGGAGTTACATCTATTTTTAGTGTGTTGCTAGTTGTCTCAGTGTTGTAAACACGTTTTCCTAAAATAGAATAGAGTTCTACTATAGCTTTATCGTTGTTTAATTCGCTCAAGTAAACATTTAATTCGTTGTTTGAAATTGGATTAGGAAACACAGTTAATTCGTCTCCATAAAAAATAGATTCTTCAAATTTACCTTGACAAATTTTATCGGTTTCTACGGTAATCTTGTTTTCTCCATTTTGTAAAGTAAGTTCAATTTCAGAATTTGAAGTTTCCGTAGTAACACCATTAAGCGTAATTTTATAAAGAGAACCACCACTCATGTTAAGTGAAACTAATTTCTTGCCATTTGCAGATTTTGATAGTACCGATAAATTTTCTGGCTCCGTTATGGTAATGTTGTAGCATTGCTCGTAATCTGGTTGGTTTTCAACAGTAATGCAAACATTATAATGACCAGAAGCTAAATTGTTTTTAATAAAACTACTTGTAAAAGCATCGTTACTATTTAGGTTGTCGCCCGTAATTTTAACGCTATAGTTTAGATTCTTTTCTGCGGAAATATCAATAAAACCATTATTGCTATTTCTGCAAGTTTCGTTACCAATTTGTAGTTTAAAGTTGTTGGCCGGTAAACTAAATATTTCACAACCGTTAGCATCTACTGCAGCTCCAATTGGAGTGTTGCTACACGTATCATTTGTGTTTAAAACACCGTCGCTATCAAGATCTTCTGGATTAATAAAGGTTTTGTCTCCAAAAATAATAAACTCGCCAGCCTTTAATGTTATCGATGCCGTGGTGCTGGTAACTTCCATAGGCATGTTTCTGTCTAGCAAATTATACCAAGTACCTGTTTGCTGAAAATTAGGCGTAATATTTTGTGCTGTAATACCAAAGTTACCAAGTATGGTAATGTATTTAATATCGTTTTCTGTAGCGCTATCCAGTGTTAAATGGATGGTTTTTAATCCTGAAGATTTGTTAGTGTCAACCTCGAAATTAGTGGTTTTGAATATAGGTTCTTCAAGTTTTAAACGAATTAAATTACGCCAAGTGTCATGAACAGATTTTCGGTTAGCATCATTTAAGTATTCCCAAAGGATAGGTTTGTTGCCAACTCTGCCGTTTTGGTCTATAGAAATATCATACCCCAATTCTCCAAATTGCCAAATCATTTTTGGTCCTGGTACCGTAAAGAAAAATGCGCCAGCGGTTTCTACACGTTTTAAGGCTGTGTTTAAATCTTTAACATTGTAATTAGTGTTGGTTGCTCCAAAATTAAGGTTTCTGTACATCATGCGTTCTTCATCATGACTTTCCATGTAGCTTACGGATGATGTGGCTTGTGCAAATCCTTTTTGTTTATATGAAACGTTTCCGAAGTTAGATTTTCCATCAGTGAAAAATCCCATAGCGGCATCGCTATAAGTTCCGTTTAAATTGTTCCAAAGCATGATACCTTTCCCTTCATTTATACGATAGTTCGCCCATTCGTTCTCCTCAGTAATACCACCAAGATGCTCAAAAATAATATAGAAATCATCTTTTTTATCCCATTGGTAATCTGCATATTCTTTTAAAACGTCTACACGGTCTTGCTGATAGCTTCCAGTACAACTCTCGTTGTTTTCAGTACAATTTTGAGTAAATCCTTTGGTTAAATCCCATCGGAAACCATCAATTTTATATTCGTCAATCCAAAATTGAGTAACACGCTTTACATAATCACGAGTTGCTGTTTTACTATGGTTAAAATCGTTAAAAACACTATAGGCATGTTTTGCTGTTTGGTTAAAAAACGGATTATCTGCAGAGGCTGTTCCTCCGTAATTACCGTTATCGGTGTTCCAAAGTCTGTAATATGGATTTTGTCCAGAAGCATGATTAAAAACAACATCTACAATAATAGCTATGCCACGACGGTGGCATTCGTCTACCAAAGCTTTAAAAGCATTTTGTGTACCGTAATATTTATCGAGCGCCATGTGAAATGAAGGGTTGTAGCCCCAACTTTCGTTACCATCAAATTCATTTAATGGCATTAGTTCTATGGCGTTTATACCTAGGTTTTCTATATAATCTAGTCTGCTTTTTAAAGCATCAAAACTGTGTAGAGCATCAAAGTCGCGAAGTAGTAATTCGTAAATTACTAAATCGGTTTTTTCGGGAGCTGTAAAATTGGTTACTTGCCAATTATAGTCTGCATCACCTGTTCTTAATAAAGTAATATTGTGGTTTGTTTTTCCTGTTGGATATGCTGGTAAATCGGGATAAGTTATCGCGTTGATATATTGATCGTTCGATTCTGTTAAAATAACTGGAGAATATGGATCTGCTATTTTTATAGAAGCATCAACCATATATTGGTACATGTGGTTGGTTTGTGGTGTTAACCCTGTTAGTTCTATCCAAAAACGATCTTTACTGCTGTCTTTCTTCATTAAAAAAGCATCATCTATCGTCCAATTATTAAAGTCGCCAATAACATGTACAAACTCTTTTAGCGGGGCATAAAGCACCAAAGTTGCTTTAGTGTTGTCGGTTTCATTATAATTAATACCATCTAATAGCCCATTTGGTAAAGTGGCTTCTGTAGTGGCCGGAATTACAATAGCTTCGAATATTTTAGATTCTGTTTGTGTGCCATCCGTAATTTGTAATTCGAATGTTGTGGTTTCGTTTACCGGGTAATTGTTAGTATATGTTGTAGTTTGAATAGCTGTATCTACTGTGTTATTGTTGGCCAGAAGTGTAAAGTTGGCCACAGTACTAGAAGTCGCATTAATAGGAAGCGTTTCGCCAGCATTCAAAATAGTTGTTGTTTTTGTAGGCATGTTTAAAAATAGTTGAAAAGAACCAATATCGAAAAAGAAATCGGCACAACCTGATGCTTTTAATTCTTGATTTCCAGATGCATTTCTAAAAACCATACCCATTTTGGTAGATTCGCTTTGTTGCTCGCTTGTTAAACTATAATAAACGGATGGTGTTATAGTGATGCTCCAAGTGCCATCGTTATTGTTTGTCATTTCGCCAATGCCATCATCAGCGCCCCAATTTCCTATGGTTTTAATGCCCCAAGCATCGGTGTCGTTACCTATGCCAGAGTGCATGTAGACTTTGCTTGGTGCAGATATACTATTGCAATCTGTTGCCGTGCTGCTGAGGTTTACCGTAATGGTTATTTGGCTTGTAACTTCGAAAGCGCTAGGTGAAATAGTAACTTGCGAGATAGTGGTTAGGCTAAATAACAAGAACGTAAATAGTAACAGTTTTTTCATCTGTTTTGGTGTTTAGTTAAGTTGTAGTGTGGTAAAAGAAGGTTTTAGTTAAAAATATACGAACGCGTCGTTTTTATAATAACTTCTTTTTTAAGAAAAAAAAGGCTGATATAAATCAGCCTCTTTTATAGATTTAATATTTTAGTTTGGTATAATGTTGTAACTACCATCTAAGTCATTGAACCAGAAATCGTAACTGCCTGTTTCTGCGTTGAACGGAATGTTGTCTCCGTCACCAGATAAATTAGCTTTACCATAAAGTTGATTAGATCCTGAATATCTCCAAACATCTGCCCAATCATCATTTGCTCTAATTAAGATGAAACCTCCACTTGTTAATGTTACACCATTAATGTACCATAAGTGTGGATTGTTAGTGTCCTGAGTAAAATTAGTGTCGTTATCACCGTCCCAACCGTTTGGTGTAGCATCTCCAATAATAGCCATAGAAGTATATGTTGGTGCTGCAGAAGCATCGTATGCTTCTACTGTAAAGCTACCGGATTCTCCGACTGTAGTGAAATTATACGAGTAGTATCCTGCAGTGGCAATATTAAATGTTCCTGGGTCTGAACCGCTACCAGTATTTACTGCTAGAGCAGCGCCATCATTTGTTCCCCATTGTGGTTGCCATGCGCCTTTAGTTTCTAATAATTTAAAAGCTCCTGCTCCAAAATACCCAACATAAACATAGTTGTTTGGTACATCTTGGTTTCTAAATAATGGTGTGTTATTGTTATCGTTACTCCATCCTGGTGATGTTGCATCTCCAACAACATATAAGTTAGGGAATGCAGAAAGGTAAGGTGTAACAGAAATGGTTAAAGCATCGGAAATTCTAGTTAATTCACTACCACCAGAATTTGTGTTTTTTGCTACAATTCTAATATCCATGTTGCCAGCAACTTCAGGAGTTAAACCAATGCCAATAGCAACTGCGTTTAATTCTGAATGTGTTGATGATACTGTACTTGCGTTAGTTGTTGTTCCAATAGAAACAGGACTTGCAAAATCAGTTCCTGCTGTAGCGGCTTCAATAATGTAATTGATGTCGGTGCCTAAAGAAGATTCTAGAACAGCGTCTGTCCAATTTACAGTTAAAACCGTGTCGTCAACAGATCCAATAGATAAAACAAAAGTATCGCCAGCCAAAGGGCTAGAAATTACAGGAGCATCGGTTGGATATCTAGTTGCTAGTAATAAAATACTATTAGAAATTTCGCTTCCCGCGGAAACTCTAATGTAAACGGGCACATCTCTAAATGTTGTTGCACCTGAATTTGCAATGGCATTGTTGAACTCAGCAACAGTCATTGAGAAGTTTTTAGCTTCGCTTGTACCTAGAGTGAACGGCGACGTGAATTCGGCGTCGGCCGCCATTTCAACAGTGTAAGAACTGCTTCCGGTTACCTCGTCTTCCCATGACAATGTAAATGCAGGGTTATCTGGCAATGCAAAATTTAAAAACACAGTGCTAATACCTGGTGTGTTTAGAACAAACTCAGCTTCTGGAGCTGTAATTGTTAGGCTTTCTTCTGTTTCGCAAGACGCGAAAAGCATTGTTGACAAAAGCAACAGAAAGCTTATTTTGGTTATATAAAATTTCATATTTTTTCTATTAAAAGGATTAATATTATAAGTTTAAAGGCACAAGAATGTAACGGCCAGTAAGGTCATTAAACCAAACATCGTAATCGTCTTCTACAATTACAGGGATTGATTCGCCACCATCTGTAGCAACTCCAGAAAATCCTGTTGAACCACCCCAAGCAGATCCCGTGTTTGTTACAAACGTAAGGTCTCCAGGTGTTAAATGTAAAGCTGCTGCATACCACATATGTGTGTCTATAGCTAATGCTGTTAAAGCTGTAGTTGTGGTACTTGAGCCTTGAACTTCAATACTAGAAAAACTTGTTGCTCCTGTAGTGCTGTAAGGTGTTAAAGTGTATTTTTTAGTAGAAAAATCTATGCTGAATTGATAGTAACCAGCTGTTTCTACTCCAAAACGTCCTGGGTCTCCAGATTGTGTTGTTGGGTTTCCGGCAATATCGCCAGCTGTTGCTGGTACATCGTCACCTTCATTTGGGGCAACACCCCATTGTGGTTGCCATAAACCTCTACTTTCTAAAATTTTAAATCGACCTTCATCAAATCCTCCAGGTGTTGTAAAATATCCTGTGTAATAGTAAAGGTTTTGGTTGGCAGCGTCTCTAAATAATGGTGGGTTATTCGCGTTGTTATTCCATCCTGCAGATGTACCGTTTCCTACTAAATAGTAATCATCAAATACATAGTTATAATATGGGTATACATCAAATTGTACTGTATTTGATGCTATAGATTCACTGCTTTGTGAACCTAAAGATGCTACAACTCTAGTGTATAAAGTACCCCAAGTAAAAGGATCTAAACCTGCGCTACCTGCAGCGGCGTTTATTTCACTAGTAGATAATGTTAGGTTGTTACGGCCTGTAACGGTAGATGCTGTAACAGGAGTTGTAAAAGCATCGTCGTTCGCAAATTGCACAGCATAATTAATAGCTGTTTGCTGTCCGTAATTAGATTCTACCCAGTTTAATGATAAAGCTGGGTTGTTTGTATTGTTTGCATCGAGTTCAATTTGGCTGAAGTTTAAATCGGCTAAAATTGGTGACGATGGTTCTGAAACAGAATATATATCAGTGGTGTCTTCGCAAGAACTCAGGCATAGTAAAACTAAACCAATAATGCTAAACACTGAAATGTTTTTAAATTTTTTCATGGTCTTAATTTGTTTTTAATTTTAGTACCCTGTGTTTTGAGTAAGGTTAGGGTTTGCTGCAATACTTCCGGTTGGAATTGGATATACATTAAAGTGTGATGGTAAAGAGATACCATTGCTTCCATTACCTTTCCATGCCCAGTTGTAGTTTCCACCAGTAAATTTATTGTAACGAATTAAATCTTGTCTTCGGTGTGCTTCCCAGTGTAATTCACGAGCGCGCTCATCTAAAATAAAATCTAAAGTTAAATCTCCAGAAGAAATAGTATTTGGGTTATGTGCTCTAGTTCTTAAAGCATTTACATAACCAACAGCATCGCTAATAGTACCGCCACCGCCTCTTAAATGTGCTTCTGCATACATTAAGTATACATCGGCCAATCTAAATAAAGGGAAATCGGTATCAACAAAAGTTTGATCGGCACCAGCGCTTCCTGTTGAGGTTGCGTTTGAATATTTTTTAATAATGTATCCAGTATCTTTATCGGATATTTCTGTAATATCAATTGGTCTATCTGCAGAGATAATAGTATTTCTATCATCGTCAGCAAAAGAAGCATCAAATAGATTAGCTAATTGTTTTCTAATTCTAAGTGCACCACCCCAACCAGGTTTACTAACACCAAGTTCTAGTCCGTTTTCTTCTAAACTTCCTACTTGGCCATTAACCATAACCGTTGTTGGTCCGTAATTTTGCGTTGTTGTACCATCTGAAACTATCGGGAAAATAATTTCGTTTACAGCAGAGTTTGTGTTGTTGTCTGCCATAAAATTGTGTAAATAATTAGGTGCTAATGTGTAACCACCGTCCATTATTTTTTCGCAATAGGTTAAGCATTCCGTGTAATGGTTCTCACCAATATAAACTTCAGCATTTAAATACATTTTAGCCAAAACCATATAAGCAACCGATTTATCGGCACGACCATATTCGTTTTGTCTAGAATCTATTAAATCAGTATCGATTGCTATTAATTCCGATTCAATAAAATCGAATAATTGACCTCTTTCATATACAGGAGGAAACGAGTTAAGATTATCATTTTCTGTAACGAAATTTGCTTTTCCAAAAATATCCATCATGTAGTAATAAGCCATGGCGCGCATTAAGCGAGCTTCAGCTCTATAAGCTACAATGTCGGTTCTTGTAGTTGTCGATACGTTTCTTGCATCTAGTTTAGCGTCTGTAGTTTCTCTTAAAAAATTGTTTGCTAAAGCAATAGAAAGGTGTGCTCTACTAAACATACCAAGTAATAATGGGTTTTGAGCTGTCCATGTATTTCTTTGAATTTCTCTAGCTCCAGGATCATTCTCGTAAGACCAAATCATTTGATCTGCCGATAACGTTTGTACATATAAAAGTACACGTCCAAATTGGCTAGTTCCAGCATCAATGTTTTTAAGGTTTGAATTCCCTGCACCATCGGTTCCTGTAAGTGCTAAGTTGGCATAAATACCTGCTAACACTTGTTTGTAAGCTGCTTCGTTAGTAAAAAGCTCTTCGCTTAATACTGTTTGATCGTCATTAGGAACAATATCTAAATCATCGGTACACGAAGTTAGTGTAGCGAATAAAAGTAGAGCGATCCCAATGGTATTTTGTATTTTAAATCTTGGTTTCATAGTTGTGTTTTTTAAAATTTAAAATTAGCTCCTGCCAAAATAGTTCTTGGCCTTGGGTATATATTATTGTCTATGCCTTGGTCTGTACCAACCGATACTTCTGGATCTAATCCGCTATAATTTGTAATAGTGAATACGTTTTGAATTCCGGCCCATAAACGAATGCTTTTTAATTTTTTAGAAACATTAGGAAAAGTGTAACCTAAAGTAATGTTATCTATTTTTAAGAATGAAGCATCTTCTACATAAATATCAGAAATGATAACATCTGCCGTACGTTGAAAGTTATTATCTAAAACCGATGTTGGTAGGTTGCCTAACACCGCATTATCTTGAAGTAATTGGTATTGTGATCGCGATGAGTTTACGTTATTATAAACGTAGTTTCCTAAATTAGCTCTCATATTGAAAGAGAAATCGAAATTTTTATAATTCACGTTAGATTGAAAACCTAAAATAGCGTCTGCACCTGGGTTTTCTTTTAAATAACGGTCGTCTTCATTAATTACGTTATCACCATTTAAATCTACATAAGCACCTTCAATTGGATTTCCAGATGTGTCGTAAAGTTGTTTATAAACATTAAATGAGTTAGGCGAAAATCCTTCGCTTAAGATTTGAATGTTGTTACCTGTACCGCCAGAAATACCACCGGTTTTAACATCCTGGCCTTGGGCAAGTTCTTTAATTTCTCTGTCTAAAAATGTTGCATTAAAATTGAAGTCTATAGTGAAGTCTTTTTGTTTAACCACATCGGCATTAACCGAGAATTCTATACCACGAGTTTGTAATTCGCCAATATTTTGGATGATGTTGTTTGAAAAGTTTGTACCATCGGCAACAGCAGCAGAGAATAATAAATCGGTAGAGTTTTTCTGAAAGAAGTTTAACGAACCAGAAACGCGATTGTCAAAAACACCATAATCAATACCAAACTCTATAGTTGCTGTTTCTTCCCACTTAATATCTGGGTTTATTTCTGAAGCAATAAGCGATTGGATCACTTGGTTCCCAAACTGGTATTGAGAGTTAGCATCGCCGCCTCTATACCTGTTTAAGAAAATATCTTTTTCGCTAATAGATTGTTGACCTGTAATACCATATCCTGCTCTTAGTTTTAAGTTTGAAATGGTTTTAGAATCTTTCAAAAAATCTTCATCACTAATATTCCAAGCTACAGCAGCAGCAGGAAAGTTGCCCCAACGATTTTCTTCGCTAAAACGAGATGTTCCATCGCGTCTGTAAGTTAGTGTTACTAAGTATTTTTCTAAAAATGTTAAGTTGGCTCTACCAAAAAAGCCAATTAAAACCACATCTGGATCTGCGTAAGTGTTAGCAAAAGTTTGTGGATCTCTTAAGTTACCTGTATCGTTTCCGTTAAAGGTGAATTTTTGATAAGAGTAACCTGCCATTAATTCGGTACGGAAGTTTTCAAATTCTTTTTTATAGTTTAAGTAACCATCTAGTAATTTGTTGGTTCTGTTTTCAAAACGACGTAAAGTATTTCCTTTTACTGGGTCGTTTGTTGGTACATTGTACGATGTAGATTGAATTTCTTTTGCCTTAGTTTCATCGTAACCAATATTTATTACCGCTCTTAAGTCTGGTAAAAAATGGAATTTATAATCCAAGTTTAAGTTACCATAAACTCTATTAGAATCTCCTAAATTATTAGTTTGAAGTAATGATGCTACTGGGTTTGTCGTTCCGTTTAAAACCGTTGTACCGTTGCGGTGTTGGTAATAACCATCAAAAGGAGATGTTGTATCGTAAACCGGTTGTGTAGGGTCGTAAGATAATGCAGCGCCTATTTGACCAGAATCTGCAAAGCGGTTATCTTCAAAACTCATGTTTGCATTTAAATTAATTTTTAAATGATCTTTAAAAAGTGAAGGGTTTAAGGCTAAGCCTAAGTTTCTACGTTCAAATTCCGAAGTCATTAAAGCGCCTTCTTGGTTGGTTAATCCAAAAGAGAAACGTGTTGGAATGGCTTGAAATAAAGAACCTTGCATAGAGATGTTGTGTTGAGATGATACGGTGTTTCTAAAAATCTCATCTTGCCAATCTGTGCTTGTTGCGCCTAATAAACTCTCGTCTAAAGTGGTTCCGTTAAGAGGTTGCGATGCAACAAGGTTTCTGTATTCATCTCCAGAAAACACATCAATACGGTTAGCGATTTCACCAAAACTGTATTGCGTATCATAAGTAGCGCTAAATGAAGATTTACCTTTTTTAGTTACAATAATAATAACCCCGTTTGATGCTCTAGAACCATAAATAGCGGTTGCCGAAGCATCCTTCAATACAGAGAAAGAATCAATATCATTTGGGTTAATACTAGCTAAAACTCCACGAGATCCTTTTACACTATTGTTATCTATTGGTAAACCATCGATAATAATAAGTGGGTCGTTAGATCCGTTTATAGACGAGCCTCCACGAATTCTAATTTGAGAGCCAGAACCTGGAGCGCCACTTGTAGTAACACTTACACCCGATACGCGGCCGCTTAATAAGTTTTCTGGAGTTACAATGTTTCCTCTTGTAAAGCCTTCCGAAGTAATAGCTTCTACGGAACCTGTGGCATCTTTTTTAGTTGTAGATCCGTACCCAATAACTACTATTTCGTTAAGTAGTGCAGCATCTTCATTAAGTTGAATATTTAATGTTGTTTGTCCTGAATAGGTGATTTCTTGTGATTGGAAGCCTATGTAAGTAACAACAAATATGTCGCCATTTTTGGCTTCAATTTGAAAATTACCGTCAAAATCTGTTGCTGTTCCTGTTGCAGTGCCTTTAATTACGACATTTACTCCGGGAAGCGGAATAGAAGTTGCTTTTTCTGTTACTGTCCCTTTTACTCTATTTTGCGCGAATATTAATGTAGGTGCAAATAGCAAAAAGAACAACAATCTTTTAATAGTTGTCTTCATACAAATTAGTTTAAATAATGTCTAAATTAGTTGTTTATACTTTCACTTCTCGTGTTAAAATTATGTAAAAGAAATTGTTAAACAGTGATTGTGAGTTACGAAATTCTTAACGAAAACGTTTTCGTGTTGATAAGTTTTCATTATTTAAGTCTTAAATTATCAATTTCACATAATTGAGCCGTGATAAATTATGCCGTAACTTTATGGTGTTAAGTATATTTTTTGTTAATTTACTTCAATGAAAAGAAAAATAACCCTTAAGCAAATTGCCCGCGAATTAGAGGTCTCCATATCTACGGTGTCCAAAGCTTTAAGCGGAAGCAAAGAGATTAGTGAAGATACCACGCAAAAAATACAAGCATTTGCTAAACTTTATAACTACCGGCCCAATAATATTGCGCTGAGTTTAAAAAATAGAAAAACAAAAACCATAGGGATTTTAATACCTGAGATTGTACATCATTTTTTCTCAACCGTTATTTTTGGTATTGAGCGTGTGGCCAATAAACGAGGTTATAATGTAATTGTAGGGCTATCTAACGAGTCGTTTACCAAAGAAATTATAAACATGGAAATGCTTGCCAATGGTAGTATTGATGGGTTTATTCTTTCTATTTCTAAAGAAACATTACTTAAACAAGATTATCACCATTTTCATGCTACCATTAACCAAGGCATGCCCATTGTTATGTTCGATAGGGTGGTGAGTGAGGTGGATTGTGATAAGGTTATTGTTGATGATTTTAACGGTGCAGTAAAAGCGGTAAACATGCTTATTAATAAAGGTTGCGAGAATATAGCGCTTTTAACAACTATGGATTATGTAAGTGTTGGCCGACTTAGAACACAAGGATATTTAGAAGCTTTGGAGCGTAATAATATTGAGCCGAATTCCGATTTAATTTTAAAAATTAACGATAGTTTGAATTCTGCAGATCATCTGGAGTTTTTAGAGAATGAAATTAATAAGTTTTTCGAATTAAACCCTAATATTGATGGTGTTTTTGCAGTAAACGAACTGTATGCTATTACAGCCATGAAGGTGGCAAAAAAAATAGGATTGAAAATCCCGGAAGATATTCAGGTTATTGGTTTTACCGATGGTGTACTTTCTAAACACGCCACACCAACTTTAACAACAGTGAGTCAACATGGACAAAGAATAGGGGAGCAAGCCGCTAATTTACTGATAGATAGATTGGAATCTGAAGATGTAGAACCAGACTCGTTTATTGTAAATAGTAACCCTAAATCGGACTTTATAAAACTAGTAATTGAGACCGAAATAATTGAAAGAGAATCTACTAAATAATTTTTTTTCTTTGAAAATTTAAAATCTTTCATATCTTTACACCGAAATCAAAACTTATATTTTCACTTCTCACTTAAGTTTTGATAAGTTATATCGATATCCTTTTTTATTGAAATTGGTATAAAACCGCTTATCAAATAGTATTAACTTTAATATACTATTTAATGGAAAAGCGTAAATTAAGTTTCTGGCAAATTTGGAACATGAGTTTCGGATTTCTAGGGATACAATTTGGATTTGCACTTCAGGGAGGCTTTATGTCTCGAATTTTTCAAACATTAGGCGCTAGTCATGATGACATTCCGTTGTTATGGATTGCTGCACCTTTAACAGGTTTACTTGTACAACCAATTATTGGTTATATGAGTGACAGAACATGGCATTCAAAATTAGGCCGCCGACGCCCTTACTTTTTAGTAGGTGCTGTGTTAAGTTCTATTGCTTTGTTTTTTGTGCCACATTCTTCTGCACTATGGATGGCTGCCGGATTTTTATGGATTTTAGATGCTTCCATTAATATTTCAATGGAACCCTTTCGTGCTTTAGTAGCCGATAAATTACCGGAATCTCAACGATCTTATGGTTTTGTAGTACAAACGCTTGTTATAGGTATTGGTACTTGGGTAGCTAGTAATTTACCTTGGATGGTTTCTCAGTTAGGAGTTTCCGATGCTGCGCCACAAGGTGTTGTGCCTATGTCGGTGAAAGTTGCTTTTGCTATTGGTGCTATTATCTTTTTGTTGAGTGTTTTGTATACCATTTTTACAACTTCAGAATATCCTCCTGAAGACATGGAAGCCTTTGAAAAGGAAAAGCAAAAGAAAAACCGGTTTATTCCAGACATTGTAAACAATATTGGTAACATGCCATTAACTATGAAGAAGTTGGGTGTTATCCAGTTTTTTTCTTGGTTTGCGTTTTTTACCATGTGGAGTATGGCAAACCCGGCATTAACCGAGCATGTTTTTAATGCACCTGCTCCCATCGAATCGAGTTATGATATGAGTGTTCTTGCTCAAGAAGAAGCTTTTAATGTCGCAAACACAACATTTCAAAAAGCATCGAATTTAGTAGGTTCCGCCATGGGGATTTACGGATTAACTTCTATGGTTTTTGCTTTGCTTTTAACGTTTTACACATCAAAAAGAAATATTAACCGAAAGTACGTGCACATGGGGTCTCTTATCTTGGGAGGCCTCGGTTTTATTGGTATGTATTATATTTCGAGTCCCGAAAATTTAAAGTATTGTTTCGCTTTAGTAGGTGTTGCTTGGGGTAGTATTCTCTCCATGCCTTATGCTATGCTGTCTAGTTCGGTAGATCCAAAAAAAATGGGAGTGTTCATGGGGATTTTCAATATGTTTATTGTTATCCCACAAATAATTGCAGCTCTTGGAGGCATCAATTATGTGTCGAGTTTAATTGGCGATCAAGCCATAAATGCCATGCTTGTGGCAGGAGGAAGTTTAATAATTGCAGGCTTATGTAATTTTCTAATTACAAACAAATCGGCCATTTCATATCAATCTTAAATATAAAAATGAATACAGTAGGAGTAATATTCGATTTAGACGGTGTTATTGTAGATACCGCGAAATATCACTATTTAGCATGGAAAAGCCTTGCCGATAGTTTGGGTTTTGAGTTTACAGAAGCAAGTAATGAACTGCTAAAAGGTGTGAGCCGCGTACGTTCTTTAGAAATTTTATTAGGACTTGGAAACGTTACGCTTTCCGAAGAAAAAAAACAAGAAGTTTTATTAAGTAAGAATGAGCATTATCTCAAGTATATCCATAAAATGGGAGCTGATGAAATTTTACCAGGTGCCGAAAAATTATTGGATAGTTTAGATGAACTAGGTGTTAAATACGTGCTAGGTTCTGCAAGTAAAAATGCACCATTAATTTTAAAACAAGTTGGCTTGTTTGATCGCTTTAAAGGTATTGTTGATGGAAATAGTGTTTCTAAAGCCAAACCAGATCCTGAAGTATTTTTAATTGGAGCCGAAAAACTAAACCTAAAGCCAGAGCAATGTATTGTTTTTGAAGATGCCATTGCAGGAGTAGAGGCAGCAAATAGAGCGCAAATGGTTTCTGTTGGTATTGGTGATAAAGACACGTTAAGTGAGGCCGATTATAACTTTAATGATCTTACGGAAATCCCTGCAGATTTTATTGAAAGTATAAGCAATAAGTAGTAAAATATAATTTAGAAAGAAGACAAAACAGAAAGGTGATACATTGCGGTTAAGCCTTTCTCTTAAAATATAAAACAGATGAATCAAGATTATATAAAACCAGATAATTGGTCCGTTATAGAAGAAGGTTTCAATGCCGAGCGCGTAAAATCTTCAGAAAGTTTATTCAGCATAGGCAACGGTGCTATGGGGCAACGTGCTAATTTTGAAGAGCAATATTCTGGACCAACGTTTCAGGGAAGTTATATTGCTGGCGTGTATTATCCAGATAAAACGCGTGTGGGTTGGTGGAAAAATGGATACCCCGAATATTTCGCAAAAGTATTAAACGCACCAAACTGGATTGGTATTAATGTTTCTGTAAATAGAGAACAATTGGATTTACATACTTGTAAAGTTGTTGATAATTTCAGGAGAGAGCTTAACATGAAAGCTGGTTGGTTGTCGCGTAGTTTTACAGCAACACTACAAAATAATGTGGTAATTGAGGTAGAAGCCAAACGTTTTTTAAGTTTGGAATTAGACGAAGTTGGAGCAATTGAATATAGTGTAAAACCAATAAGTACTGATGCAGAAGTGGTGTTTCAACCTTATTTAGATTCTGGAATTACAAATGAAGATACCAACTGGGATGATAAATTTTGGGATACTTTAAAGGTTTGTAATGAAAACAATCAGGCTTTTATCGAGGCTAAAACTATGAAAACCGAATTTCATACCTGTACTTTTATGGAGTCGGAGGTTTTTGTTAATGGAACTAGTGTTGCTATAAAACCAATAATTGAAAGTGATTCTAATAGTATTTCTTTTAGTTATTCTAATCAGGTTAAACAAGGTGAAACCTACGCTATCAATAAGTTTGGTGGTTATGTTGTAGATACTAATCACGATAAAAATGAACTTATTTCTGCTGCAATAAACGTATTGAATTTAGCAACAGAAAAAGGGTTTGATGTTTTGTTAGACGAACAAAAACAAGCTTGGGAGCGTATTTGGAGCATGTCTGATATTTCAATCTCCGGAGATGTGAAAGCGCAGCAAGGTATACGTTTTAATATTTTTCAACTAAATCAAACTTACTTAGGTAAAGATTCTCGATTAAATATTGGACCAAAAGGTTTTACCGGCGAAAAATATGGTGGTAGCACGTATTGGGACACCGAGGCGTATTGCATTCCGTTTTATATGGCTACCAAAGATCAAAACGTGGCGAGAAGCTTGTTAGAATACCGTTACAATCATTTGGAAAAAGCGATTGAAAACGCCGGAAAATTAGGTTTTACAAACGGGGCGGCTTTATACCCAATGGTAACCATGAATGGTGAAGAATGCCATAATGAATGGGAAATTACTTTTGAAGAAATACATAGAAATGGTGCCATAGCATTTGCTATTTTTAATTACCATCGTTACACGGGCGATTATAGCTATATCCCAGAAAAAGGTTTAGAAGTTTTAATTGGAATTGCTCGTTTTTGGCAGCAGCGCGCTACGTTCTCTTCAGCTAAAAACAAATATGTTATTTTAGGAGTAACAGGTCCGAATGAGTACGAAAACAACGTAAATAATAACTTTTACACCAATTATTTAGCACAATGGTGTATTAATTATGCTTTAGAAAATATCTCAAAAATTGAAAGTGAATATCCTTCAGATTTTGCTAGAGTAATGAATAAAGTAAAACTAGAAGAAGCGGAATTAAACAAATGGAAAGCGGTTGCTGAAAATATGTATTTTCCTTTTTCAGAAGAAAAACAAATATACTTACAGCAAGATGGTTTTCTAGATAAAGAATTAATTACTGTAGATCACTTAGAGAAAGCACAACGACCAATAAATCAAAAATGGAGTTGGGATCGTATTCTGCGTTCACCATACATTAAGCAAGCCGATACCTTACAAGGTTTTTACTTTTTTGAAGATCAGTTTTCTAACGAAGAGTTGGAGCGTCATTTCGATTTTTACGAACCTTTTACGGTTCACGAAAGTTCATTATCACCTTGTGTACACAGTATTCAAGCCGCAAAGTTAGATCGTATGGAGCAGGCGTACACGTTTTATTTAAGAACGTCTCGTTTGGATTTAGATGATTATAATAATGAAGTTCACGAAGGTTTACATATTACATCTATGGCTGGTACATGGATGAGTATTGTAGAAGGTTTTGGCGGTATGCGTGTTAAAGATGACATGCTTTCTTTCACTCCAAAAATCCCTAAGGAATGGGATGAATATTCATTTAAAGTGAATTTTAGACACCATATTTTAAAAGTGAATGTTAATCAATCGGGTGCTAAATTCGAATTAGAAGGCGATTCAGATTTACAAATTTTAGTAAATAATTCACCGGTAACCATTTCTCGAAATAGTTTGTTAACAGTTTAATTGAATAAAGAAATTATGAAGTTATTTATATTGATATATGCTGTTTTGTTTTCAGTAATAGAAGGGAATTCTCAAGAACTTAAATCGCCTAATGGAGATTTGGTGATGCAGTTTTCTTTAGAATTAAATGGTGTGCCAACTTATAAGTTAGCATACAAAAATAAAGCAGTAATAAAGCCAAGCCACTTAGGATTGGAGTTGAAAAATGATGAAAAATCGTTATTAAATAGCTTCGAAATTTCGAATACAGAAACAGTAATTTTCGATGAGACTTGGCAGCCTGTTTGGGGAGAAACCAAGGATATTCGCAATCATTATAACGAATTGGCGGTAGAATTAACTCAAATAGAAACGGAGCGTAAAATAATTATTCGTTTTAGGTTGTTTAATGATGGTTTGGGCTTTCGTTACGAGTTTCCTTCGCAAGAAAATCTGGTTTATTTTGTTATTAGAGAAGAAAAAACTCAGTTTGCTATGACGGGTGATCATACAGCATTCTGGATTCCGGGAGATTACGATTCTCAAGAATACGATTTTACGGAATCTAAATTATCAGAAATTAGAAGTTTGTTTGATACGGCTTTAACCGATAATGCCTCTCAAAAGCAGTATTCTAAAACAGGAGTACAAACGTCTTTAATGATGAAAACAGCCGATGGTTTGTATGTTAATTTACACGAAGCTGCGCTTGTTAATTATTCTTGTATGAATCTTAATCTAGATGATGAAAACATGATTTTCGAGTCTTGGTTAACACCCGATGCTAATGGAGATAAAGGTTATATGCAGGCGCCATGCACTTCACCCTGGAGAACCGTTATGGTAAGTGATGATGCTCGCGATATACTAGCATCTAATATCACTTTAAACTTAAATGAACCTTGCGCCATTGAAGATACATCTTGGATTAAGCCAGTAAAATATATTGGAGTTTGGTGGGAAATGATTACCGGAAAAAGTTCTTGGCAATACACCGATGAATTACCAAGTGTAGAGCTCGGAATTACAGATTATACTAAGGTTAAACCAAATAAAACGCATGCAGCAAACAATACCAAAGTAAAGAGATATATAGATTTTGCTTCGGAACATGGTTTTGATGGTGTTTTAGTTGAAGGTTGGAATGAAGGTTGGGAAGATTGGTTTGGAAAATCGAAAGATTATGTCTTCGATTTTGTAACACCATATCCAGATTTTGATATAGAGGCTATACATAGTTATGCGAAATCTAAAGGGGTTAAAATGATAATGCATCATGAAACTTCTGGCTCGGCACGAAATTACGAACGTCATCTTGATCAGGCTTATCAATTTATGAAAGATCATGGTTACGATGCCGTTAAAAGTGGATATGTTGGTGATATGTTACCAAGAGGAGAGCACCATTATGGACAATGGACGGTAAATCATTTTCAATATTGTGTAGAAAAAGCTGCAGATTATGAAATTATGGTTAACGCTCATGAAGCTGTAAGACCAACTGGAATTAGTAGAACTTATCCTAATTTAATAGGAAACGAGTCTGCACGTGGAACCGAGTTTCAGGCCTTTGGAGGCTCTAAGCCAAACCATGTTACGGTTTTACCGTTTACACGTTTAATTGGTGGCCCTATGGATTATACGCCTGGTATTTTTGAAATGGATATTAGTAAACTTAATCCTGATAATAATTCGCATGTAAATAGCACTATTGCTAATCAATTAGCGCTTTATGTTACTATGTATTCACCGTTGCAAATGGCGGCAGATTTACCGGAACATTACCAGCAATTTATGGATGCTTTTCAGTTTATAAAAGATGTCGCTTTAGATTGGGATGAAAGCACATATTTAGAAGCTGAACCAGGTTATTATGTTACTATTGCTCGAAAAGAAAAAGGAACAAATAATTGGTTTGTTGGTAATGTAAATGGTAACGAATCTAGAGTTTCAACCATTAAATTCGATTTCTTAGAAAAAGGAAAAAAGTATAAAGCTACTATTTATGCCGATGCTAAAGATGCGCACTACAAAACTAATCCGCAGGCATATAAAATAACTACAAAAACAGTAACAAGTAAGTCTAAATTATCACAGCTATCAGTTCCTGGAGGTGGTTATGCTATTAGTGTTATGGAAATTAAATAGTTTTAAAATACATGTTATTATGAATTGTCTAAATATTAATAAATGGTGTTCTGCACTTTTAGTGGTTTCTTTTTTCGTTTTAAATACATCGTGCAAACAAAACAGGGAAGTTTCTGTTTTAGAAGTAGATGAGGTATCTAGTGTTAAAATTAAAAATGAAATTGAACGGGTTGAACCAATGCATTGGTGGGTAGGTTTTAAAAATACTGAATTGCAATTGTTGGTTAAACATCCAAATATTTCCGGAGCTACTCCAGAAATTTCATATAAAGGAGTTTCAATTAAAAAAGTAAATAAAGCCGATAGTCCAAACTATCTTTTTATCGATTTAGATATTTCAAAAGAAACTAAAGCAGGACAATTTAATATTGTTTTTAAGTTTAAAGATGGGAATGAATTAACTCAAACCTATCAATTAAAAACTCGTGAAACTCCAGCGGAAGATTTTGTTGGTTTTGATAGTAGTGATGCGGTTTATTTAATAACGCCAGATCGTTTTGCAAATGGTGATACGAGCAATGATATTGATGAAACGCTAAACGAGAAAACAATTAATAGAGAAGATAATTATGCGCGCCACGGTGGAGATATAAAAGGCATAACACAGCATTTAGATTACATAAACGATATGGGGTTTACTGCTATTTGGCCTTGTCCATTACTTACCAATGATATGGCAAACTCTTCGTATCACGGTTATGCAATGACCGATTTTTATCAAATAGATCCGCGATTTGGGAGCTTAGACGATTATCGAGAATTGGCTGATAAAAGTAGGGCTCGTGGTATAAAGTTGATAATGGATCAAGTTGCTAATCACTGCGGAAGCGAGCATTGGTGGATGAAAGATTTACCTTTTAAAGATTGGCTTAACTATCAAGAAAATTTTGAAAATGGAGGAGAATTAAAAACATCTAATCATAGACGTACTAGTAATCAAGATATCTATGCCTCTAAAATTGATAAAGAAGAAATGACGAATGGTTGGTTTGTGTCGGCTATGCCAGATCTTAATCAGCGTAATCCATTTATGGCAAAATACATTATTCAAAATAGTATTTGGTGGGTAGAAACAGTTGGTTTGGGAGGTATTCGTCAAGATACTTATCCATATCCGGACAAAGCGTTTATGAGTGAGTGGGCTGGAAGTATTATGACGGAATATCCTAATTTTTCAATAGTTGGCGAAGAATGGAGTGCAAATCCATTACTTATAGGTTATTGGCAAGATGGTGCTAATAATCGTGATGGATACGATTCTAATTTAAAATCACCAATGGATTTTGCTATGCAGAGTTCTATTGTGAAGGCTTTAAATGAAGAAGAGACCTGGGATCAAGGTTTAATAAAAATGTATGAAGGTTTGGCGAACGATTTCTATTACCCGTCACCTAAAGATTTAATGGTGTTTCCAGATAATCATGATATGAGCCGCATTTTTACACAGCTTAAAGGTGATGTTGCGAATACAAAAATGACACTGAGTTATATTTTAACCATGCCTAGAATTCCACAAATTTATTACGGTACCGAAATTTTAATGAACGATTTCGATAAACCAGGTGATCATGGTTTGATCCGTACCGATTTTCCAGGTGGTTGGGATGGCGATAAAGTTAATGCCTTTACAGGAACAGGTTTAAGCGATGATGAAAAAGACATGCAAACCTTCCTTAAAACGGTGTTAAACTACAGAAAAAATAGTAAAGCAATTCACGATGGTAAAACTATTCATTTTGCTCCAGATAATAATATTTATGTATTGTTTAGAACGTTAGGAGATGAAACCATAACTCATATTATGAATAAAAATAATAATACAGTCGAATTAGATTTATCAAAATTTAAAGAAATAGGGTTAAAAGGAAAAACCGTTAAAAATCTTATTTCTGGAGAACAATTTGTGTGGCACGAAGGTGTGTTTACTTTAAAAGATAGAGGCAGTATAATTTTAACTACAAAATTGTAATCATGAAAAAGTTAGTATACATTTTAATAGCTGTTGGTTTAATGTCTTGTAAAAACGAAGCTTCAAAAAAAGAAACCGAATCTATAGAAGCACCTAAAGAAATCGTTTTTATACCTTTTTCTGAAGCTACTTTATTTTCAGGGAGCCTTTTAAGATATAATCTCATAGAATCCCAATACATAAAACCGCGTCCCGTAGATGTTTGGTTACCTGAAGGTTATTCAGAAAGTAAAACATATGCAGTGCTTTACATGCATGATGGGCAAATGTTATTCGATTCTACAACGAGTTGGAATAATCAAGAGTGGAAAGTAGATGAATGGGCTTCTAAATTAATAGAAACCAATAAAGTTAAAGATTTTATAGTTGTTGCAATTCATAATCTTAATGGGCAACGTTGGCAAGATTTATTTCCAGAGAAATCGTTTTCAAACCTTTCGGAAGCGGATCAAGATCTAATCAATAAGCAGTCTAACGCAATAAAAGAAGGTAGCGACCTTAATGGAGATAACTATCTTAAATTTTTAGTTGAAGAGTTAAAGCCACTTGTAGATGCTCAGTTTTCAGTATATACAAACAAAGAAAACACTTTTGTTATGGGGTCTAGCATGGGCGGTTTAATGAGTATGTATGCTATTTGCGAATATCCTGAGGTGTTTTCGGGTGCAGCTTGCTTATCTACGCATTGGGAAGGAGCAAATCCAATAGATAATAATCCGCTTCCAGAGGCTATTTTTAAATACCTCGAAGCATATGCACCTAATCCAGAAAACCATAAGATTTATTTCGATTATGGAACAGAAACATTAGATGCCTATTACCCTAAATTTACACCCGAAATAAATAGAATTTTAAAAGCTCGTGGTTATACTAGTGATAATTCGGCGAATTTAGAATTTAAAGGAGCAGATCATTCAGAAAATTCATGGAATAAGCGTTTAGATATTCCTTTAACTTTTTTATTGAAAAAATAACATTAGAAAATCTTGTATAATAGTCCGTTTTATTCAAAAAAAAACATTGAAATGAAAGCCATAAAACATATCATATTTGTACTTTTATTACTCGTAATGAGTTGTAAAAAGGAAGAGAAAATGGATGTTGAGACCATGGAGCCACAAGAAGTTGTAACGAGTGGAAAACAAGTGGTTTATCAAGTGTTTACGCGTTTGTTTGGTAATACAAATACAAATAATAAACCTTGGGGAACTATTGAAGAAAATGGAGTTGGTAAGTTTAACGATTTTACGGATAAAGCTTTATCTGAAATTAAAAAGTTGGGTGTTACTCATATTTGGTACACAGGTGTGCCACATCATGATGTAATTACCGATTATACTGAATATGGTATTTCTAACGACGATCCCGATGTTGTAAAAGGAAGAGCCGGTTCTCCATACGCTGTTAAGGATTATTATAATGTTAATCCAGATTTGGCGGTAAATGTAGAAAATAGATTAGAGGAATTTCAAGCTTTAATTAAGCGCACCCACGCTGCAGGTTTAAAGGTCATTATCGATATAGTACCTAACCACGTAGCTAGAAATTATAAAAGTATTTCTAAACCAGAAGGTGTGCAAGATTTTGGGGAAACCGATAATAAAACGGTAGTTTACGATGTAAATAACAATTTTTATTATAACCCAAAGGAAAACTTTGAGGTTCCTAATTGGGAGCATCATTATGTGCCTTTAGGTGGCCGCAGTACGGAATTGGTCGATGGTGCGTTTTTAGAGTTTCCTGCAAAATGGACTGGTAACGGAACGAGTGCATCTAGACCAAATATGAATGATTGGTACGAGACTGTAAAAGTTAATTATGGTATTTCGCCAGAAGGCGTAAAAGGTTTTGATGAATTGCCTAATGGTTTCGAGAATGAAACATACAAAAAACACTTTGAGTTTTGGCAAGATAAAACGGTGCCAAACTCGTGGATGAAATTTAGAGATATTGCCTTATATTGGTTAGGTTTCGGAGTCGATGGATTCCGGTATGATATGGCCGAAATGGTGCCTGTGGAATTTTGGAGTTTTATGAATTCGTCTATAAAAATGAAAAATCCTGAGGCGTTTCTATTGGCTGAGGTTTATAACCCGAGTTTATATCGCGATTATATTAAAAAAGGAAAAATGGATTATCTGTATGATAAAGTACAGTTCTATGATACCTTAAAACATGTGGTGCAAGGATATGGCAAAACGGATTATATCCCACCAATTTTAGACGATTTGAAAGATATTGAGCATCATATGCTTCACTTTTTAGAGAATCATGATGAACAACGTTTGGCGAGTCCAGATTTTGCTGGTAATGCTGAAAAGGGACGACCTGCAATGGTAGTTTCAGCAACATCAACTACAGCACCAACCATGATTTATTTTGGACAAGAAGTAGGTGAAGATGCTTCTGAAAATCCTGGCTTTGGTGATTCTACTCGAACATCTATTTTTGATTATGTTGGAGTACCTGCACATCAACGTTGGGTAAATAACAAGCAATTTGATGGTGGACAGTTAACAGATTCCGAAAGGGAATTAAGAGATTTTTATAAACGCCTTTTAAATTTTACAATACACAGCTCTGCATTAATGGGTGATTATGGCGATATTCATCAATATAATCGTGAGCATACTGAAAACTATACAGATAAAGTCTTCTCTTTTGTGCGTTGGAGTACTTCTGAAAAGCTTATTGTGATTTCAAACTTCGATGCTGAAAACAGTTTTGAATTTCAATTAAAAATTCCAGAGAATATATTGAAGCATTTGGATTTAGAAGACGGAACGTATCTGTTAAAAGATCAATTATACAATGAGTTTTTATCACAATTAATAATTGAAAACAGAACCGGTTCTGTCGAAATTAAGTTGAAACCGCTAGAGTCTTTCTTATTAAAAATGGAATAAATATCAGTAGAAAATAATTTGTAATTCATATAAAATAAATAGGTTTAAAATTAAAACATCAACTAAAATGAAACATATTCTTGCCAGCATTATAGTCCTATTTATTTTAACAAGTTGCAATAAAACTGTAAAAATGGAAGCTGTTACATCTAAAGAAAAAGCACCGTTTGTATGGGAGGGTGCAAACGTTTATTTTTTACTTACCGACCGTTTTAATAACGGAGATACTAGTAATGATGTTAATTTTGAAAGGACGGAGCAAGCGAGTAAGCTTCGTGGTTTCGAAGGTGGAGATATAACGGGTGTTACTCAAAAAATTAAAGATGGTTATTTTACTGATTTAGGTATTAATGCCATTTGGATGACACCTATTGTTGAGCAAATTCATGGTGGTACAGATGAGGGTACGGGTTTAACTTATGGATATCATGGGTATTGGACACGTGATTGGACGGCTATAGATCCTAATTTTGGAACTAAAGCAGATTTGCATGAGTTGGTTGAAACGGCTCATAAAAACGGAATTCGTATTCTATTGGATGCTGTAATAAATCATACAGGGCCTGTGACCGATAAAGATCCGGTTTGGCCAGAAGATTGGGTGCGTACCGGTCCGCAATGTAGTTACGATAATTACGAGCATACTGTGGCTTGCACGCTCGTTAAAAACTTACCAGATCTTAAAACGGAAAATAATAATAGTGTAGATTTGCCACCGCTTTTAACTCAGAAATGGAAAGATGAAGGGCGTTATGATGAAGAAATAGCCGAGTTAGATGCGTTTTTTGAACGCACAGGACACCCAAGAGCGCCTAGATTTTATATTATGAAATGGCTAACCGATTATATTACCGAATATGGTATTGATGGTTACCGCGTAGATACCGTAAAACATACCGAGGAATATGTTTGGCAAGAATATAAGGCAGAGTGCGATTACGCTTTTGCGGAATATAAAAAGCAAAATCCAGAAAAAGTATTAGATGATAATCGGTTTTACTTAGTTGGGGAGGTTTATAATTATGGTATATCTAACGGAAAAGCATTTGATTTTGGTGATAGAAAAGTAAATTATTTTGATAACGCGTTCGAGGCTTTAATTAATTTTGAAGCCAAATGGAACTTAGGTCAAAGACCAATGGAGCAGGTTTTTAAGCGTTATTCCGATGTGTTGAATGGGGATTTAAAAGGTTATGGCGTTTTAAATTATTTAACCTCTCACGACGACGGACAACCATTTGATGCTAATCGTAAAAAATGTTTTGAAACGGCAACCAAATTATTATTATGTCCAGGTGCATCGCAGGTTTACTATGGAGATGAATTGGCAAGACCACTCGTTATAGAAAACACAGTAGGCGATGCTACATTGCGTTCTTTTATGAATTGGAATGATTATGAAAACAATACAGAAACGCAATCTATTTTAAAGCATTGGCAAAAATTGGGTCGCTTTAGAGCTAATCATCCTGCTGTTGGTGCAGGTGTGCATAACATGATATTAGAGACGCCTTATTTGTTTACTCGTAGTTTTGAAAAAGGCGATTTTAAAGATGTTGTTATGGTAGGTTTAAACTA
Organism: Algibacter lectus; assembly: GCF_900112395.1. Taxonomy (GTDB): domain Bacteria; phylum Bacteroidota; class Bacteroidia; order Flavobacteriales; family Flavobacteriaceae; genus Algibacter; species Algibacter lectus. The sequence continues at coordinate 325,018 of NZ_FOLN01000004.1, read as the reverse complement.
TCCAGAAGGAGAAAAAACTATTGATGTTTCGGGTGTTTTTTCAAATGGCGCTAAAATCCGTGATGCTTATTCTGGAGTTTTATCTGAAGTAATTAATGGTGAAATTTCTATTAAATCTAGTGATTCCGTATTGCTTCTAGAGCAGATTTAGTAGTTTTTACCTATACCAAAAGTTATATTGTTTATTTTTTTTTATTTATATTGAAAAGCAATTTTTGTTTTATTTATAAGGTGTTTAAGCGGTTTTGTTGTCTTGGTAAGGGTGCTTAGATACCTATACAATATTATTTAAAAGTCTTTATTTAGTAGATATTTATTACCTTGTTAACCCAACACTAGTACTAAAAATGAAAAAGGGTTATCATTTCCTATTTTATGTCTTCTTAAGCTTCGTTTTTACATCGAATTCCCAAGAATTTCCACCAATACAAACATACACCCCCGAAGATTATGGTGGAGAAAACCAAAACTGGTCTATTTCTCAATCTTCAGATCGATATATTTATGTTGCCAATAATAAAGGGTTGTTGGAATTTAATGGTGCTAAATGGAATTTGTATCACTCACCAAAAGAAACCATTATCCGGTCGGTGAAAGTTATAGATTCTTTAGTTTATACAGGTAGTTTTCGTGGTTTTGGTTCATGGAAAAGAGATCGTTTAGGGTTATTGAAATACACCTCACTTTCCGAAGCGCTTCAGGTTGAATTTTTAGAAGATGAAGAGGTTTGGAATATTTTAAGATTAGAAGACTGGATTCTATTTCAATCTTTAGATCGTATTCATATTTACGATCAAGTTAAAAAAACATATAGTGTAGTCGACTCTAAATCGAAAATGTCCAAGTTGTTTAAGGTTGGTAAGCGTTTATATTTTCAGAATGTAAATAAAGGCTTGTATCAAATTGAAAATGGGGTTGATGTTTTGGTTTCTAGTGATGTTATTCTTCAAGATAATTTAATTGTAAATGTTTTTAGGCAAGACGAAGCGTTACTCATTCTTACACAAGATCGTGGTTTTTTCAAATATAGTAATGGTGAATTAGAACCATGGACCATTCCGTCGGAACATGTTTTAGATGGTGTAAGTGTATTTAGTGGTATCCAACTTCGGGATCAAAGTTTTGTGCTTGGTACTATTTCTAACGGTTTAATACATTTAACAAATGAAGGGCATGTAAAATATAGTATTAACCAGTCTAATGGGTTAAGTAATAATACCGTATTGTCTCTCTTTGAGGATGAAGATCAAAATATTTGGCTGGGTTTAGATAATGGCATTAACTGTATAAATAGTAAATCGCCTTACCTGCAATATTTTGATAATGATGGGATGATAGGGAGTGTTTATGCTTCTAAAGTTTACAAGGGTATGTTGTACTTGGGTTCTAATCAAGGTTTGTTTTGTAAGCCTGTTAATAGTATTGATAAATTTGAGTTTGTCCCTAAAACGCAAGGACAAGTATGGTGTTTAGAGGTGGTTGATGGTAAGTTGTTTTGTGGTCATAATTCTGGTACGTTTCTAGTTGAAGATAAGCAGGTAGAAAAAATATCTAATGCGCAAGGAACCTGGCAAATTAAAACGGTACCAGGTAGGAAAGATTTGTTGATGCAAGGGAATTATGATGGTTTCAATATTTTAGAGAAAGTTGATGGAAATTGGACGTTTAGGAACAAAATCGAAGGTTTTGATATTTCTAGTCGCTATTTTGAGTTTATCGATTTACAACATATTTTAGTTAGTCATGAATACAAAGGTGTTTTTAAGGTTGAAGTTGATAGTGCGTTACATAATGCCTTAAGTTTTAAGAAGGATGAATTAGTCGAAAAAGGATTAACCTCTAGTTTTGTAAAGTTTAATAACGAATTGTTGTACACTACAAAAAATGGTGTTTTTAAATATCATAATACGAGTAATGCATTTAAAAAAGACACGCTTTTAAGTCGGTTAATTCATTTTGATAGTTATTCTTCTGGTAAGTTAATTCCGGACTTAGAAACCAATAAATTATGGAGTTTATCAACCACAGGGTTAGATTATTTAACAGTATCAAAATTAACTGGAGAGCAGAAAATAGAAAGCATAATATTTCCTTCAGAAGTTAGAAAAGACATTACAGGTTTTGAGAATATTACCCATATTGCCGAGGAGCAGTTTTTAATAGGTTCGGCTACAGGTTATTTTATTTTCGACTTAAAGAAAATTGAAAGTTATCCTTCTGAAATAAGCATAAATCAAGTTGAAGTGAGTTCTTCTAAAGATGAAAACACCTTTAGGTTTGTTGATTTAAATAGCTCGCAATCTTTTTTAAACAACGATAATAATTTAAAATTTAGCTATAGTATTCCTCAGTATTTAAAAATACAAAAGCCCGAATATCAATATAAGTTAGATGGGTTTTATGATACATGGAGTAACTGGAGTAGTAGTGGAGAGGTGTTGTTTGAAAACCTGCCTTATGGCGATTATACCTTTGTGGTTAATGGCAGAGTGGGGAAATCTGAAACGCAAAATTCGGCATCGTATACATTTAGGATAGAGCGTCCATTGATTCTCTCCAATATGGCTTTATTAGGCTATGTTGTACTCATAATGTTGTTCTCCTTTTTCATGCATATGGTTTATAAGCGTTATTATAAAAAACAGCGTGAACGCTTATTGAGAAAAAAGACGAGAGAATTTGAGTTGAAAGAACTCGAAAACAACCAGAAACTTATGCGTTTTAAAAATGATAAATTACGTGAAGATATTGAGGCTAAAAATCGAGAGCTAGGCATGTCTACAATGAATTTAATAAAAAAGAATGAGTTTTTAAACAGTTTAAAGAAGGAACTTACTAGTGTTGAAGATGGAAAAGCACTAAAACACGTTATAAAAATTATTGATAAAAACATTAATAATACTGACGATTGGAATCTGTTCCAAGAAGCTTTTAATAACGCAGATAAAGATTTCTTAAAAAAAATAAAGCAACTACACCCGAGTTTAACCGCCAACGATTTACGTTTATGTGCTTATTTAAGGCTAAACTTATCTTCTAAAGAAATTGCTCCTTTATTAAATATCTCACCGCGTAGCGTTGAGGTAAAGCGATACCGATTAAGAAAGAAAATGGAACTCGCTCACGAAACAAGTTTAACAAATTACATTTTAGAGCTGTAGTTTTATAGTGTTTTGTTTATGTTGATTAAAGGTTATTGGCTAGTGTTATTCATATAATATCAAGAGAAAATGCTACATCTTTTTAGTTAAAAATACGTTTGTAGTCTAAATTCCACGAAAATCTCATTTTTTTAGTCTAAAAATAGCACAACATTTTAGTTTATCACCTATACATTACCACAACATCGTTGAATTTAGCATGGTTTTAACAGTTTATATCAAAAGAGAGGTTGAACTTTAAAAGCTTGTATTTATTGGTGATTTAGTAAAATTAACCACCTTTTTTTTACGATGTATGTTTTTTGTTGAGGTGATTTTTATTAATACGTTAATTTGTTAACTTAACTTTATGATAAACAAAAACTAAACAAATTTATGAGACACACGCTATTCAAAATTTTAGCTTTATTCTTCATGGCATACTCAGGTGCACAGAATATAGATATAAGCGGAAATGTACAGGACGGATCTGGATTTCCAATTCCTGGAGCGAACATCATTGTTAATAATTCCACTAAAGGAACTACAACAGATTTTGATGGTAACTTCGTATTATCAGGAGTGAAAAACGGAGCAACTATTTCAGTTAGTTATATAGGATATATAACGCAGGAACTAGTAATTACAAGCAACAAAAGTTTAACCATTCAATTAAAAGAAGATTTAGCACAACTAGATGAGGTAGTTGTTGTGGGGTATGGTACGCAGAAAAAGAAAGATGTAACGGGAGCAGTTTCTATTGTAAGCGCTGCCACTTTAGAAGATTTACGCCCAGTAGATGCTGCACAAGCTTTACAAGGCACTTCGGCCGGGGTTTCGGTAACATCACCTTCTGGCTCACCAGGTGGAAATTTTAATATTTTAATTCGTGGTGTAAGTTCTAACGGAGATAATGGTCCATTAGTGATTATCGATGGTTATAAGGGTGATTTAAACTCTATTAATCCAAGCGATATTGAAACGTTCTCTATTTTAAAAGATGCCCAAGCTGCCATTTATGGTATTCAGGGAGCAAATGGGGTGGTTTTAGTAACTACAAAACAAGGAAAGAAAAACTCTGCAGCTAAAATTAGCTATAATGGTTACACAGGAATTCAAGAAACCACGCGCGAATTACCTTATTTAAACGCTACAGAATATGCTTTAATTTTAAACGAAAGTTATGCAGCCAATGGCCAAGCATTGCCTTATCCAAATATTAGTGGTTTAGGTACAGGTATTAACTGGCAAAGTGAGCTTTTCGATCAAGCACCAATAACAAGTCATAATTTATCTGTTACGGGTGGAGGAGAAAAGAGTACGTATTATTTTGGTGGTTCTGTTTTAGAACAAGATGGTATTATTGCTAGCGATAAATCAAATTTTAGTCGTGCAAATGCTAAAATTAAATTAGGTTTCGATATTACTGAAAAATTGAAATTCACCACGTCGGCTAACTATTTCAATAATAACAGAAAAACAATTGGCGAAAACGCTTTGGGTACACCACTATTTAATGCTCTTAATTATGCGCCAACATATAGCATAGATCAACAAGATACTTCTGGATTTTTAGGGAATGAGGTTGTGAATCCAATTTCTCAAATATCAAATACTTTTAATAAGTATTCTGGAAATTCTATTGAGGGTACATTTCAGTTAGAATATGAAGCTTTCGAAGGTTTTAAAGTAACATCTCGTATTGGTTTAAAATCTTATAATGATAACAAAAAGGAATTTTTTCCAATTGTAGGTTATGGTTCTGGTAAGGTTTTTAATAACGACAGAAGTAGTGTAATACAAACTCAAAACACCAACAACTCTTATACTTGGGATACTTTTGCGACTTACAATAAAGTATTTAACGAAAAGCACAATACAACTTTTACATTGGGTACTAGTGCGCAACGTGCATGGGGAGATAATTTGCAAGGTACAGGTTTCGATGTGCCAAACAATTCTTGGGAATTTGCCGATATTTCTTTAGCCAATGGTTTAAGTGAAGCAAAATCTACAAGCTCTTATATTTACGATTCTAGATTATCATCTTACTTCGGAAGATTGCAATACGATTATGATTCTAAATATTTACTATCTGCTATGGTACGTCGTGATGGTTCTTCAGATTTTTCACCAGAAAACAGAATTGATTACTTCTATTCGGCTACCGGTGGTTGGAAAATTTCTGATGAAGATTTCTTAAAAGATTCCGAAGTTATAAACTTCTTAAAACTTAGAGCAAGTTACGGTACATTAGGTAATAATGTTGGAGACGATTTATACCGCGCTTTATTAAGTGGTGAGGCTACTTATGTTCTGGATGGAACTTTAGTAACGGGTACGGCTAATGGTAGAATACCTAATCCAGAAGCTTCTTGGGAAACTGCAGAGAAACTGGATATTGGTTTAGATATGAATTTGTTTAATAACAAGCTTGAAGTTGTAGCCGATTATTTTATTGAAGACAGAAATGATTTATTAATAGAAAACTTCCCTATTTCAGGAATTTTAGGAGGAGGTGCGCCAGGAGCAGGTTTGCCAACAGTTAATGCTGGTACAACACGTAATAGAGGTGTTGAGTTATTTTTAAACTATAAAGAATCTGTATCTGATGATTTTTCATATGGTGTAAGCTATAATGTTACTAAAATTAATGGAGAAGTAACAGCAGTTAGTAACGGTGTTGTTTCCGAAGGAGGTTCTTTTAGTGTAGGGCAACCATCAATTGCTAGAATGGAAGTAGGGCAGCCAATTGGTTATTTCTACGGACTTAAATCTGACGGTATTTTTCAGAATCAAGCAGAAGTAGATGCAGCACCTTCGCAAGTTGGTTTAGGGTCTGCAGCAGCTCCAGGAGATATTCGTTTTGTAGATGTTAATGAAGATGGAGAAATTACAATAGACGATCGAACTTATATAGGTAAGCCTCAAGCAGATTATATTATGGGTTTAAACTTTAATTTCAACTATAAAAATTTCGATTTCAGTGCATATATGTATGCTGAGCTAGGTAAAGAAACAGTGCGTAACTACGAGCGTGACCAACCTAACGTAAACCGCTTAAGTTTATATTTAGATCGCTGGACTGGCGAAGGAACAAGTAATTCTGTGCCAAGAGCTACTACTGGGGCAACAACTAATAAATTGTTTTCAGATTTCTATGTCGAAGATTCTTCATTCTTAAGAATGCAAAATATACAATTAGGCTACTCGTTACCGCAAGATGTTATCGATAAATTAGGGATTAGCAAATTCCGTATTTATACTAAAGTAAACAACGCTTTTACGTTAACTAAATACCGCGGTTACGATCCTGCTGCAACTAATGGCGACGCTATTGGTGGTGGTATCGATTATGGTTTCTACCCAATTTCAAGACAATTCATTTTAGGCTTAAACCTATCTATATAAAATATTTAAAAGATGAAAAAATATATAAATAAACTTAAAGGATTCTTCTTGTTGGTTTTAGTGTTAGGCGCTAATTCTTGTGGAGATTCTTACTTAGAAGAAGTTGATAGATACAGCATAGATTCTGAAAGCTATTTCAACTCCGAGACCGATTATTACAACGCCCTTGTTGGTGCTTACGATTTATTGCAATCTACTTACTTAAATGTTATTTTAGGTGAAATAGCTTCAGATAACACCCTTTGTGGTGGAGAAAGTGCAACTGATGTTGTGGCTTGGCAGCAAATTGATGATATGATACATACACCAGTTAATGCTGAATTAAAAAAGCTTTGGGAATGGATGTACGCAGGTGTAAACCGTGCTAACTTTATTTTGGAGTTTCAAGATAAAACAGATTTTGAAGGCAAAGAAATTATTTTAGGTGAAGCTCACTTTTTAAGAGCTTACTATTATTTCGAATTAGTAAAATGGTTTGGTGATGTGCCGTTAAAAGAAACACGTTTTGTTTTAGGTGATGAAACAAGTGTTCCACGTTCGCCAGCTGCAGATGTGTATGCTTTAATTGAAGCCGATTTAAAATATGCCGTAGATAATTTAAACTATACAGCTCCACAAGTAGGTAGAACAACAAAAGGTTCTGCACAAGCTTTGTTAGGTAAAGCGTATTTATACCAAAATAAATTTACTGAGGCTACAACAGTTTTAGATCAATTAATTACAGAAGGTCCTTATGATTTAGTTAGTGATTACGATACAATTTTCGAAACCGATGGAGAGAATAATATAGAATCTGTTTTTGAGGTTCAATATTCCGATGCTGAAGGAGCTGGTTTTGAGTGTTTACAATGTAGTGAAGGTAATGTGGCTGTTGGATTTAATGGTATTAGAAATTACACCGGACCAACTTTCGATTCTGGTTTTAGTTTTAACGTGCCAACACAAGAAGTTGTAGACGAGTTTGAAGCTGGAGATTTACGTAAAGATGTTGCTATTTTAGATATTGAAGCTTGGGCAACAGCAAATAATGCAACTTATGGAGAAGGAAATGAGCATACTGGATATTTCAATAGAAAATATATTGCACGTAAAGGAGATTTAAACACAGGCGATCAAAACTTAACAAATCCAAATAATTATCGTGCTATTCGTTTTGCAGATGTGCTATTAATGGCTGCTGAGGCTTATAACCGTGGAGAAATTAGTGATAGTAAGGCGCAAGGTTATTTAAACCGTGTGCGTGAAAGAGCGTTTGGAACAGCAAACGATGTAACATCTACTGGAGCAACACTTACCGATGCTATTGCTCATGAACGTCGTGTAGAATTGGTAGGTGAAGGTCATCGCTTTTTCGATTTAGTGCGTACAGGTAGAGGTGCAGAAATCGACGGGTTTACAGCAGGTAAAAACGAAGTATTTCCTATTCCTATTGAAGAAATCCAATTTTCAAACGGAAACTGGGTGCAAAACGATAATTATTAATAAAAACAGAACATGATGAGATTTATAAAATATGCATTCAGTTTATGTCTTTTTACACTAGTAGCTATTAGTTGTGCAGAAGATGATAATTTAGATTATGCCGATAAAATCACCGCTCCAACAAACGTTACGGCAGCAGTAAGCGTAACACAAGATAACACGGGTATGGTAACTATTACGCCATTGGCGGAAGGAGCTGTAAGTTATAACGTTAATTTTGGCGATGGTTCGGAAGAAGTAACTGAAATTACACCAGGAAATGGTATCGAACACGTTTACGAAGAAGGAACTTACGAGGCTACAATTACAGCAGTAAGTCTAAACGGATTAACTACAATTGTTACACAAAGTGTTGTGGTGTCTTTTAAGGCTCCAGAAAATTTAGTGGTAACTATTGAAAACGATGCGGCTATTTCTAAACAAGTAAACCTTTCTGCTGTAGCAGATTTTGCTACCATGTACGAAGTTTATTTTGGAGAGTCTACAGATGAAACTCCAATGGCTTTAAATTTAGAAGAAACCATTTCATATCAATACGCAGAGGCAGGAACTTATACTATTAAAGTTATTGCAAAAAGTGCGGCTATTGATACTACAGAATATAGCGAAGAGTTTGTGGTTACAGCAATATTACAGCCTTTAGAAGGTGCTCCAACGCCAATTAGATCAGAAGCCGATGTTCTTTCAGTTTTTAGTGATTCTTATACAGATCCTAGTCCAATAGATTATTATCCTAATTGGGGGCAAACTACAACGTACACACAAATTGAAGTAGGTGGTGATAACATTATTCAATACGGAGATATTACTTACCAAGGAATTGATTTTAGCAGTGTGCCTTTAGATGCTTCTACAATGGAATTTATACATGTAGATGTTTGGACAGCAAATGCAGATTTTGATGCTAAAATGTCACCTATTAGCGCAGGGCCTAATGAAACTGCTGTGACTTTAGAGTTGAATCAGGATCAATGGACTTCTTTTGATATTCCATTATCTACCTTTACAGATCAAAATCCAGCAGTTGATTTTTCTAATATTATTCAATTTAAATTTGAAGGTATAAATTCAGGAGAGGGCACTATTTTTATAGATAACCTATATTTCTACAAAGTACCTTCGGATGTTGAAACAGGAATTGTGGGTACATGGAAGGTAGCTTCAACAGCTGGCGCTTTAGGCGTAGGTCCAGCCGCAGGAGATATTTCTTGGTGGAGTTGTGATGACGCTTGCGTTGCGGAAAGAGCATGTTATTATGATGATACTTATGTGTTTAATGAAGATGGTTCATTTGAAAACGTTTTAGGTTCAGAAACTTGGGTAGAAGGCTGGCAGAATGGATCCGATGGTTGTGCTGCTCCGGTTGCACCACATGATGGTTCTAATGCTGCTACTTATGTTTATAATGCAGATGAAAATACAATTACCCTTAATGGTATTGGAGCTTTTATTGGGCTTCCAAAAGGTACAAATACTGGTGAGATTTCAAATCCTGCGGATGCGCCAGAATCAATTGTTTATAGTGCAACATTTATAGATCCGAACACAATATCAGTTGTTATAGAGACAGGAACAGGTTCTGGAACATTTTGGCAATTTACTTTAGTTAGAGAAGGCGTTGTAGCGTCACCATTAACGGGAACATGGCAATTGGCTCAAGAAGCTGGTGCTTTAGGTGTTGGTCCATCAGTTGGCGATATTTCTTGGTGGAACTGTGATGATGCTTGTGTTACCGACAGAGCTTGTTATTATGATGATGCTTATATTTTTGGCGCTGATGGTTCTTTTAAAAATGTTTTAGGTTCAGAAACTTGGGTTGAGAGTTGGCAAAATGGAGCCGATGGCTGTGCAACACCTGTTGCGCCTCACGATGGTTCAAATCCTGCAACATTTACATACGATAATAATGTTTTAACCTTAAACGGTTTAGGAGCTTATATTGGTTTACCTAAAGGGACAAATACAGGAGAACTTTCTAATCCTGCAGATGCACCAGATTTTGTTACATACAATGTATCTTTTATAGATAATAATACAATAAGTGTAAGTATTGAAACAGGTACTGGATCAGTAACATTTTGGCAATTTAAACTGGAAAGAATTTAAAACTTAAGATATATGAAAAACTTAAAATATTATATAGGATTTATTCTGTCGCTAACATTTCTCTTTACAAGTTGTCAAGACGACGATGCAGCGATAGGTAATATTGTAGCTCCAACAGGGGTAACAATATCTGCGGAAATTGTTGGGCAAGATGCCGATAATCCTTACGGAGATGGTAGCGGAATTGTGAATTTTACATCTACTGCAGATAACGAAATTACATACCAATTTAATTTTGGTGATGGTAAAACAGGCGTTGCTCCATCTGGAGAAACGGTGCACAGGTTTACACAAACAGGTATAAATACATATACGGTTGTAGCTAGTGCTGTTGGTACTGGAGGTGTAATGTCTAGTACGTCTATGGAAGTTGAAGTGTTTAGTTCATTCTCTGATGTAGAAGCTGAAAACTTTTTAGCAGGCGAATTAGTGGGCGATTCTAAAACTTGGTATTGGGCAGCAAATATTCCGCTTCATGTTGGTTTAGGTCCAGTTGAAGATGATTATGGAAATGGTGAGTTTGCTTATGAGGCTTGGTGGAATGGAATTCAGCCTTGGGATGAAGAGAAATATTGTATGTACGCTAATGAATTTGTATTTACTCGTGGTGAAAATGGCTTAACCTTTGAACAAACTGTTGGTCCTGCTTTTGTGCCAGGAACTTATGCCGATGATTTAGGGGTAGATGGCGATACTTGTCACGATGAAACGGTTGCAACAACTATGTTTGGTGTCAAAAATGTATCATTTTTACCGTCAACATCAAAAGCAGCTTTAGAAGGTAGTTATAATGATGAGCCTTATAGACAATCAGCTTTCGAAATTTCGGATGGTGGTTTTATGGGATGGTATGTTGGTGCTAGTACTTACGATATTATTTCTATAAGTGAAGATGAGTTACGTGTTAGAATTATTCAAGTAGGTGGTGGTGAAGCATGGTATCATGTATTTACATCTAGTAAACCGGTAGAAGGAGAAGCCGATTTCGAATCGGAATTTAATACACTAGCATGGTCTGATGAGTTTGATACTGATGGAGCGCCAGATGCTGCTAACTGGACTTATGATTTAGGTGCAGGAGGCTGGGGAAACCAAGAAGTACAAACATATACTGAAGATGCTAGTAATGTCATTGTTGAAGATGGTATGCTTAAAATTACTGCCAAAAAAGATGGTACAGATTACACATCTGCACGTTTAAAATCTATCGACTTATACGAGTTTAAATATGGTCGTGTTGAGGTAAAAGCTAAACTTCCAGCAGCACAAGGTACATGGCCTGCTATTTGGATGTTGGGTGCTAATTTTCCAGAAGTTGGTTGGCCAATGTGTGGAGAAATTGATATTATGGAACAAACTGGTGCTGATAAGAACACATCTTTAGGTACATACCATTGGTTCGATACGGGCACAAATGCTAATGCGAGTTACGGAGAAACAGTTTCTGTAGAAAATGCGTCTTCAGAATTTCATCTATACACTTTGGAGTGGACAGAGGCAAAAATCACTGTTTTATTAGATAACGTTGTGGTTGTTGCCATGGATAACAATGCCGATTTACCATTTTACGATAAAGATTTCTTCTTAATCTTAAATGTTGCTATGGGCGGTACATTAGGTGGCGATATTGATCCGGCATTTACTGAAGATACAATGGAAATCGATTATGTAAGAGTTTACGAATAATAATATGAGAGCACATAAATTAATTTTTTTAACGATAGTTTCAGTCGTTTTTATGTCGAGTAGCGCCATTGGTCAAAATAAAACTTTGGCGCAAAAGTTAACAAGCAAAGAAACCACTGTAGACCAAAAAGTTGTCGAATTACTTTCAAAAATGACTTTGGAAGAAAAAATTGGGCAAATGAATCAGTACAACGGATTTTGGAATGTTACCGGTCCAACGCCATCTTCTGGCGATGCGGCCCATAAATATGAACATTTAAGAAAAGGCTATGTTGGTTCTATGCTTAATGTTCGTGGAGTAGAAGAGGTACGTGCCGTTCAGAAAATTGCGGTTGAAGAAACGCGTTTGGGTATTCCGTTAATTATTGGTTTCGATGTTATTCACGGTTATAAAACATTGAGTCCAATTCCATTAGCTGAAGCGGCGAGTTGGGATTTAGAAGCTATTAAAAAATCGGCAGAAATTGCAGCTTTAGAAGCTTCTGCAGCCGGTATTAACTGGACGTTCGCTCCTATGGTAGATATTTCTAGAGATGCTCGTTGGGGGCGTGTTATGGAAGGTGCAGGAGAAGATACTTATTTAGGTTCTAAAATAGCGATAGCTAGAGTCCAAGGTTTTCAAGGTGAAGATTTATCTCAACCAAATACCATTGCTGCCTGCGCCAAACATTGGGCAGGTTATGGTTTTACCGAATCTGGAAAAGATTATAATACGGTAGATGTTGGAACTTCAACCTTAAATAATATTATTTTTCCACCATTCAAAGCAACCGTAGATGCTGGCGTAAAAACCTTTATGAATTCCTTTAACGAGTTAAACGGAATTCCTGCTACAGCGAATGCATTTTTACAACGTGATGTTTTAAAAGATAAATGGAAATTCGATGGGTTTGTAGTATCCGATTGGGGGTCTATGTCTGAAATGATAAACCATGGTTATGCCGAAAATGTAAAACATTCTGCCGAACTTTCAGTAAAAGCGGGTTCGGATATGGATATGGAATCTTATGCGTATGTCAATGAGTTGGCTAATTTGGTAAAAGAAGGAAAAGTTAATGAAGATCTAATTAATGATGCAGCTTCTCGTATTTTAAAAGTGAAGTTTGAATTAGGGCTTTTCGATAACCCTTATAAATATTGTGATGAAAAAAGGGAGAAAGATATTATTGGAAGTCAGAAAATAAATGAAGCCGTTTTAGATGTTGCAAAAAAATCTATTGTACTTCTTAAAAACGAAAATAACGTATTGCCTTTAAAAAAGAAAGGACAGAATATTGCTGTTATTGGTGTTTTGGCTAACGATAAAACAAGTCCGCTCGGAAGTTGGAGAATTGCTGCAGACGATAATACAGCGGTTTCTGTTTTAGAAGGCTTAGCTAAATATTCTGGTAACAAGGTTACATATGCAAAAGGAGCCGATGTGGCACTTGGAGAGGCTTCTTTTCCTTTTGAATTAGAAATTAACACCACAGATAAAAGTGGTTTTGAAGAAGCTAAGGAAGTTGCTAAAAACGCCGATGTTGTAATAATGGTGTTAGGTGAACACGGTTTTCAGAGTGGAGAAGCACGAAGCCGATCTAAAATAGGTTTACCTGGCGTTCAACAAGAGTTATTAGAAGCTGTTTACGCTGTTAATAAAAATATTGTTTTAGTATTGAACAATGGAAGGCCGTTAACTATTTCTTGGGCAGACGTACATATTCCTGCTATTGTAGAAGGATGGCAATTGGGTACGCAAAGTGGTCATGCAATTGCACAGGTATTGTATGGTGATTATAACCCGAGTGGTAAATTACCAATGACATTTCCTAGAAGTGTTGGACAAGTGCCTATTTATTACAATTATAAAAACACAGGACGTCCAGCGGCAAACGAGCCAAACAGCGTATTTTGGTCGCATTATATAGACGAAAGTAATACGCCTCTTTATGCTTTTGGACACGGATTAAGTTATACCTCGTTTTCATATAGTGATTTAAAAGTTAACAAAATTTCAGATAACCATGTTGAGGTTTCCGTTGATTTAAAAAATACCGGAAAGTATAAAGGTAAAGAAGTTGCGCAATTATACATTCGCGATTTATTTGCTAGCGTTACACGCCCAGTAAAAGAATTAAAAGGTTTTGAGTTGGTAGAGTTAGAACCAAATGAGGCTAAAACGATAACATTTCAATTAACAGATAAAGAACTTGGGTTCTATAATAATAGTGGTGATTTTATTGTAGAATCGGGCGATTTTAAAGTCTTTGTAGGTGGAAGTTCAGTTACTGAGCTAGAAGCTAAATTTAAATTATAGATATTGAGGTATTAGATTAATAGTAACTATAATAACGAAGACTAAAAACTGTGTTTATTAGTTTAGATTATTTAAAAGAGTTAAGTTTTTTACTTAGCTCTTTTTCATTTTAAAGTGATTAGTTTTTAAACAGTGAAAAATTAAATCCCTTTTCTTCTAGTCTTTTATATTTTTTGTAATCGAATTTATATAAGAAAGCACCTTTTTTAGAGCCCGATTTATCCTTTTCATTTAATGGTATAAGTAACTTTAAAGACATTAATTTTTTTCTGAAATTTCTAGTATCAAGAGTTTTCTGGAAAATCGCTTCATATAAATTTTGAAACTGTGGGATAGTAAATTTTTTAGGAAGTAACTCAAATCCAATAGGGTAAAATCTAGCTTTTCTGCGTAATCTATTTAATGCATCTTCAATCATTAAATCATGGTCTAAAACAAGTTTAGGAAGCTTATCAACCTCACACCAAATGGCATCATGTTTTGCAACCAATTCCTTATCATAATCATCAATACGAATTAAGGCGTAGTGGGCTATGGAAATGCATCGTGCACCAGGATCTCGGTCGATATTAGAGTAGGTTTTTAACTCTTCCATAAAGATGTTTTCTAAACCCGTAATTTCTTTTAAAACCCGTCTAGCGGCTTCATTTGCGGCTTCATTAGGTTTTACAAAACTGCCAATTAAAGATAAAGTGCCTTTAAAAGGTTCTACACGTCTTTCAAAAACTAATAATTTTAAAATGCCTTTATCAAAACCAAAAATGATACAATCTGTAGCCACATAGATGCGGTTTTCAGGCGCATAAATATCATTTAATGGTAAGTTATTATGATCCATAAAAACAAATTTAAAAAATACCTTTAACTAAATAAGCCTAAATGAGGTATTTAAAGGTTTTTAATTGAGTAGGGTATACTTTATGTGCTCTATTAGTTTTTTATAAATGAAACAGAACAATCTATAACCTTTTGAAGTTCTTTAGGTAGTGTATTCGAATCCCAAGGGTGTTTGGCATTAAATACATGATTTGCATCTGGTATAATTTCAAGTTGGCTTTGCGGATTCCATTCATGAAGTTGATTAGCCTCATCAATAAGGACGCTGGTATCGCTACCACCATGAATAATTAAGTGAGGTGTTTTTAAGTTAGAAACCGCACGTTTTATGGTTAATCTTTCTTCATTTTTAATGAAATCTTCATAAAACTGATAAAAATGTGGCATTTGTTGTTTTGTTCGTCCATTTAAAACATATTTTACTCCGGTATTTTTCCAATCATTCAAACCGCCAGTTGTTGCTGTTCTTTTTCCAAAATCACAAACACCAGCTAAGCTTATTACAGTTGTAACTCGTTCATCTTCTTCAGCTTTAATTAATACAATACCACCCCCTCTACTGTGGCCTATTAAATGTAGACTGTTTAAATTTACTATAGGTTTAAGTTCTTTATTATCTGAAATCCAATCGATAACTGATTCTAAATCATCTAATTCTTTTGTGTAATTATTGTTTCCGAAGGCATCTAAATCAGGGAAATCAATGGGGTGTTCCATAGTGCCACCATTATGCGAAAAATTGAATTTTATAAAGCAAAATCCTGCTTCCGCGAAGGTGTTTGCCATTAAATTCCAAGCACCCCAATCTTTAAAGCCTTTGTAACCATGGCAAAAAATAATAATAGGAAGATTTGTTTTTTCGGCAACAAAACTAACATCAATTAAAATCGATTTTTTGTGCTTTCCGTTTATAATATAGCTTTCTTTGGATATCATATTATACTTCCTTTTCGGTGAATGGTATGTTAGGATTACAGATTTCTAAAATTAGTGTTTTTAATTCAACATAGAAATCATCTAGTGTTTCTTGAGTAATTAGAGCATCTTTTTTAGCGCCATTGCCGGCTTTATCTTTTTTAGAAAACTTTAAAAATCCTGCTTTTAAGTTTTTGAATGAAATAATGCCAGCTTCTACCGGAAGCGTAATTTCATTAGATAATAACATCATGTAAGCATAGGTTAACACCTGAAAGCTTTTGCTGTATTTGGTGTAGTCGGTCGTGATATCTTCCCAACTTACAATTTCAACTTTATTGGCATCAACACGGCCTGTTTTGTAATCTACAATTCTAGTTACACCGTTATATTCGTCTACACGATCTACTTTTCCTGTAAGTTTTACAGGGAAATCTAGTTCTGGAATTTCGATTAAAACATTATTGTTTGATTCTATTTTGATTATTTTTATTTCATTCCCGGCCTTTAAATTTTCAATTTCTAAATCTAAAAAGTTTGAAACATAACGTTTTGCAATTTCATAAATAATAAGATTTTTGCCTTTTGTAATATCACCCTCTTTAAATTCATTTTTAAAATGAAAAGTAACTTTTTCGTTAATTTGGGTTTTAAGCTTTTTAACAATATCAACCGATAAAAAAGAGTTTTCTAATGGTTTGTAAAAATCCTCTAGCGTATTATGGACAACAGTTCCTAGAGTGTTTGCTGCAACGGTTTCTTCAACTTCATCATGCTCCTTAATTTTTAAAATTTTTTGATAATAAAAATCTATCGGGTTTCTAACATAGTTGGTAAGGGACGATGGAGAAAATCCTTTCGAGGCTATCTCTTTTAATCTGGTTTGCGAATCTTCAGTTTTTTGTACCACTTTTAATTCGGGAGTAATTACAGGTACATGTGGCGCTATAATTTCGTGGTGTATGTTATGGATGTTTTCTAATTCTAGTTGTGTAATAAAACGGCTTTTTTCGCCACCTGTTAGCACATCTGCTTCTGTGTTATAAAGTATGTAAACATTTTTTGCACGTTGTAGTAACCTATAGAAGTGATAGGTGTAAACGGCATCTTTTTCTTTATAAGTGGGTAGTTTGTTTTCTATTTTAACATCAAAAGGGATGAATGAATTATTGCTTTTTCCTGAAGGAAGAATACCTTCATTTACTGAAGAAATAATTAC
The DNA here is from genome assembly GCF_900112395.1 of Algibacter lectus. Lineage (GTDB taxonomy): Bacteria > Bacteroidota > Bacteroidia > Flavobacteriales > Flavobacteriaceae > Algibacter > Algibacter lectus. Next base: position 307,926 of record NZ_FOLN01000004.1, on the reverse strand, counting down.
GGTTTCAAAATCTAAAACACGCGATTCTAGCATTCCCATAATTTGTAAACCTTGCAAAGGTTCACCTTGGAAATCTAAGGTTTCCGAACTCAGTAATTCTTTGTAAACACCAAACAATGTTGAAATATCTTTGATGTGTTTGTATTTCGAGTTTAACAAGGAAAGTGCATTGAACAGTTCGTTAAAACGATACAGGTATTCTAAAGAAAGTAAATTAGCATCTTTGTTTTGGTCTAAATAGATTTTTATTTTTGAAATGATTAGAGCGCAATTCTTTAATGCTAAATCTATAGATGTATTCCAGTTTGAAAATAGTAAGTCTAAAATCTTGTTGGAGTGTTTGTCTATTTCTTTTAAACGGTTTAGAGTAAGATATACTAGGTTATTACTGTCTATGGTTTCAATAATTTTGGAGGCGTAATCAATGTCGTCTATGTAAAATAACGGACGAACAAATTGATGTGATAAAACCTTAACAACGTCTTTAAAATAAAAGGCATTGCCCGATGTTTTATGAATATGAAATAAGCTTTCAAAAAGGGATGCTAATGGAATGGATTTTAATGGAAATCCCATGGTGATATTAAGTGCTTCTACCGAGGGTGGTATGGAGTTTAATACCGGAATCAATAGATTTTCGTCACCTAAAACCACAGCAGTACTTTGTAGTGATTTGGTTTCTGCTTCTATATTTTTTAAAAGGGTACCAATATATTTGGCTTGTCCGATGTTTTTAGGAACACCGTAAATGTTTATGTTTTTTTCTTTGGAATAGTTTTCGGTTACCCATTCAAATGGGTGTTTTTCAAAATGTTTCCAGTTTTTTTTGTGCTGCCTTGTAAAGAGCGCAGCATCATGTTTCGGATTGTTTATAAAAACACTATCAATATCCCAATAAACCTTCGCTAAGCCACTTTTTAAAAATTGTTGAATAATGTTCTCTTCAGCAGTGTTTAAGGCGTTAAAACCTAAGAAAACATGTTGCTTGTCGGTAAAGTTGTTTATGTAAGTATCACAATGTTCTGCAGCCTTTCTGTAAATTAAACCTTGGTAGCCAATGCTTTTGTCTAACAGTTGTTTGGTAAAGTGTTTGTAGTAGGTATAAAGCTTATTCCAAAACTGTAAATATTTTTTAACAAATTCGGTTTGGTTGGCTTCAACAGACCAATGTGTTAATTCTTGAATGTCGCTTAAATAGTTAAATATGTTTTCCTGAGGAATCAGGTAACGATCAATTTCGTTAAAATCTTGAAGTAATATTTGGGCCCATTTAGAAAAAGATTCAAAAGTATCTTGATCTTCCTTTTTTGTAAGTGCTAAATAGCTATTGTAGAATTCGAAAAGTAATTCCGTATTCGATGTGGTTTTAAGTCCAGAGAGATCTTCGACAAACTCCTCGATACTTATAATGTCGGGAACAAAGATTGTGTCTTGAATAACATGAACTAATTGATGTTTTAAAAAGAGACCGGCTCTTTTACTAGGTAATACAAAAGTGACTTTAGAAAGATTGTAGTTGTTCTTTTTTAAATCGTTTAAAACATCTAAAATGAAAGTTGTTATCATTTTATAAAAATAAAAAACGCTTCGGATATCCGAAGCGTTTTTTGTAAACTTATTTTATTTAAAGTTAACTTTATCTAATTACTTAGCTAAGTTAATTTCAACACGTCTGTTGTTTGCTCTACCAGCTCTAGTTTTGTTAGAGTCGATTGGTTTAGATTCACCGTAACCAAGTGCAGATAATCTAAATGCATCAATACCGTTTTCAATTAAGTATTCTTTTACAGAATTAGCTCTTGAATCAGATAATCTTTGGTTAAGTTTTTCGCTACCAATACTATCAGTGTGCCCTTCAACTGTAAATTTAGAAGTTGGGTATTCTTTTAAGATATTGATGATATCACTCAATACAGTAGCAGATTGTGCTTTGATTGTAGATTTACCAGTATCAAATAAGATAGTTTTAGCATACTCGTTTAATTGTTTTTGAACAGCAGCAGTAACTTCTGGACAACCAGCGTTTGCTACAGTACCTTTTACTTTAGGACATTTGTCATCTTTGTCTAAAACACCATCACCATCAGTATCAGGGTAAGGACAACCTTTGTTAGCAGCAGGACCTGCAACATTAGGACATTTATCATCAGCATCAGTTACACCGTCACCATCAGCATCAGGACAACCAGCTAAAGATTTTAAACCTGCAACAGTTGGGCAGTTATCATCTTTATCAGCTACACCATCACCATCAGAATCAGGACAACCGTTAAATTCAGCAGTACCAGCTTCGTTTGGACAAGTATCTTTGCTATCTTCGATTCCGTCACCATCAGTATCAGGACAACCGTTGAATGCAGCTAAACCAGCAACATCTGGACAAGCATCATCTTTATCAAATATACCATCACCGTCAGTGTCAGTTCCACCAAATTTGATAGAAATACCAGCAGAATGTTGGAAGTGAGTATCTAAGTAATCTTCAAACGCATGTTTGTAAGAAGTTTGTAATGTTAAACCGATGTTGTCGTTAAACCAAACGTTTAAACCAACAGTACCATTTACAGTACCAGCACCAATTTCATCAATCCAAGTGTAACCACCACCAAGTCCTACGAAAGGATCAATTGTAGTTCCATCTAAAAAGTTGTACTTAATTGTACCATCAACACCGTAGTATGATAAATCATCAACGCTGTTCTCTACATCTGGGTTAGAGCTAATATCTCCCCATTTCTCGATTTTATTTAAAGATCCAGTTACTCCAAAAGAGAAACCATCGCTTAAATATTTCGATACAGAAATAGTTGATAAAGAAGGTAAAATGTTCCAGTGATCAGAAGCATTTCCGAATTCATCTCCAAAAGAGTCACTCGCGAAACCGCCTCCAGCAAAAAGACTACCGTCTCCAGAAGGATAAGCATCAACTGCGTTTACACCAATGGTAATTTGCCAAGGATTGTTTTTGTCTTGCGCATTAGCGTTGCTATAACCAAGTACAAGCAACATAGCGAACAATAATCTGCTAAGATTTTTCATATTCAAAATTTTAAATTTTAAGTGTTAATTGTGAACAAAAGTAAGTTGTTATATGTTATTAACAAAGACAAATATATAAAAAATACATGGAGAAGGGTAATTCGTCGGCACTACAGGTATGTTTTGGTTAAATTTTAACAATTTTCTATCGCTTGCGATTGCTGTATTAACATTGTCTCGCCTTGTTTTGGTAACTAAAATTTCATATTTTTTATAAATGCATACTTTTTTTTGTGGTATCTCAAAAAAAGTAGCAAAAAGTGGTGAATTTTAATTTTTTATAGCAAAATGAGATAGTTTGAGGTCTTTTCAAGATGCATAACATCAATTAAAACATGCTGTTATTTTCCTCTATCTGAATAAAATAAGTATTAAGATGCTAAAGTGTGTTTTGATTATACTAAATAAATAGGACTTGTTAAATTAACATAAATAGTCCATTTATTAATTTAACATTTGTACCTTAAAAAGGTAAGGATCGGACTTCAATTCCTTCATTAATGTATATTAGGTATTTCTGTTTTACTGTAAAATTCATACTCTTTAATACGTCTTGATAAACCTGTAATTGTTGTGCGTATTTTTTGTCTTCCAAACCAGTTTTGTAATCTAAAATCACAGCATCGTTATTTGGGGTAATTACAACTCGATCTGGTCTTAAAATCACACCTTCTTTGGTTATAATATCGCGCTCGTTGTATATAGTGTTTTCCTTTGTGAAAAAGGTTTTTAGCGCCGTGTGGTTTACTATTTGTAAAACAAGTTGTTTTAATTCTATGGCTTGCTCGGGGTTTATGGTTGATGATGAAATAAAATCCTGAATTACCTCGTTAACATCATTTTTTGTTTCAATATGCGACATAATATCGTGAATTAAATTTCCTTTTTCAATAGCTTCTTCTTGTGTAGTATCCCATAAAAAACCAGATTTTGTTACCACCTTTATATTATGTTGTTCCTTTGAAGTTGAAATGAATTCATGCTGAATATTGGTTTCTTTTAAAGATGTAGTTTCTTTAGAAGTCTTTTTGCTATCTCCAAAACTATAGGTTAATTCGCTATCACTCCAAAGGTTGTTGTGTTCTAAATAGTTAATGAGGAGCCCAGAATATTTTTTGGATTTGGCGTCTTCTTTTAAAGCACTGTCATTTTTAGATATAATATAGAGCTGCTCTACAGGGCGTGTAAGTGCTACATACAATAAGTTAATATTATCTAACTCTTGTTCCGCTTTATGATTTTCAAATATATGCTGGCCCTGTTCTCCAAAAAACTCAAAATCTTTATTGAAATTTAAAAGTGTATGAGAGAAGCCGTTATATTTTTCCTTGTCAATTTCGAGCCATTCTTTAGGTTCTATTTCTTTGTAGATGTCTAAATCGACATAAGGGAAAATAACCACCGGAAATTCTAAACCTTTAGATTTATGGATAGTCATGATCTGTACGGCATCTTGCCCTTTCGGGGAAATAATACTGAGGTTTTCTTTTTTCTTGTCGAAATATTCTAAGAAAGCCGGGATGTCCGAGCCTTTTTTATGTGAAAAGTCGAGAACGATATCTAAATAGAACTGAACATAAGCGTTAGATGTTTTTACTAAATTGAAATTTCTAACAATAGTTTCTGCTAAATCATAAAGCGGTAATTGTAATAGGGTATCGCCGTTTATAAAGATATTAAAGGCTTCAAAACTTTTAAAGAAATCTGAAACACTTAGTTTAATGTGCTTAGAGAAAAATCCGTGTTTATCATCAACTTTAAAAAGCTTGGCCAAATAGTCTAAAATTTCAATTTTGAGCTCATCGTTTTTAGGTTGCATTAAATAGCCTAAAACTGCATTAACAAAAACAACTTCTGGCGCATTATTAATAAGTAACGTTTCCGAAGAAATAATAGGAATGTTGTGCTGGCTTAAATAGTTTGCAACGGCAACACCTTCTTTTTTCTTTCTAACTAAAACACAAATATCCTCTAGTTTGTAACCGTTATCTAGGCAGTTGTTTATGTTTTCTAGAACTTTTTCTGGAAACACTTCATCTTTATCGTCTTCCTTGTCGAGATCAAGAAAAGAAAGTTCTACATAGCCAGTTTCGTCTTTTTTGATGTTTTGACTAGCGTTTTCATATAGATCTTTATAATCTTCCTTCTTAAAAATTTGATTAGAAAGAAATTTAAAGAAGCTATTATTAAAATCAACAATGGCTTGGAAACTTCGGTAATTATCGGGTAAATTGTCAACAAATTGCTCTATTGGAAATGGATGATCTTTCTTGTTAAATAAATCTATAAATTGCTCTGCTTTACCTCCGCGCCAGCGATAAATTGCCTGTTTAGCATCACCTACAAGCATTGTGCTTCCGTTTTCTGATGCTACTGAGTTTTCTAATAGCGGAATTAAATTATTCCATTGACTTTCCGATGTGTCTTGAAATTCATCAATAAAATAATGATTAAATTTTTCTCCAATACGTTCGTAAATAAAAGGTGTAGGTTGGTTTTTTATTTCCTTACTTATAATGCTGTTAAATTCAGAAATCAACATTTTGTTTTGATCTTCTTTTAGTAAAGTAAGCTCTGTGTTAATGGCATTTAAAACCGATAAAGGTGTAATGTTTTTATAAAACGCATTTAGAAATTTATGATTAAATATAGCTTGCTTTGTTTCATTAAAAACTAAAAATATTTGTGGTTGCAAACTGTCAATGGTTCCGGCTGTTTCTGGGGTAACCCTTTTTGGGTACAAGGTGCCATTTTCTATATTGTCTTGCCATTTACTTCCGAAGGCAACGTTAAAATTATTGTTAGATAGTTTTTCAAAATGTTTTGGTAAATATGCTCCAGAAAAATCCTTAAATTCTAATCCCGATGTTTCAAATTGAGTTAAAAGTTGTTTAGCTTTTTCTGCAATTATGGCCTCTTCGTTATTAATATCTTTTTTTAGCTTACTTTTTAGTGCTTTAAAATCGTCTAATGTTTTGTCTTTTATTTTTTCAAAAAAAGGAATATCGTTTTCGTTAACAAGGAGTTTTGCTATTTTGTTAAAATCGAAGGCTACATCGTAACTCTTATCATGATCTGCTTTTTCAATAGCAAAATCTACCAATACTTTGGTAAGTACGGCATCGGTTCCTGCTTTAGAAATTAAACTATCTACAGCTTCGCGTAAAAGAGATTCTTGGTCTAATTCTACTTCAAAATTTAACGGTAATTTTAAATCGTGTGCAAAAGTTCTTATTAATTTATGTGTAAAACCATCAATAGTAGAAATATCAAAGGCTGCATAGTTGTGTATAATACTTTCTAGTAGCGTTATGGCTTTTTTATGTAGTTGCTCTGGGCGAAGGTTTAATTCATCACAAATGGATAAAAACATCGGGTTGTCTAACTTCAGGATGTCTTTGTCCGAAAATTGCTTTAAAGTATCTATAATACGGCCTTTCATCTCGGCAACCGCTTTATTTGTAAATGTAATTGCTAAAATATTCTTAAATAAATAAGGTTTGTTTGAGCTAAATAAAATTTTTAAATAAGCTTTTACTAGAGTAAAGGTTTTTCCGCTGCCCGCTGAGGCATTGTAAATAGTAAAAGGTTGGTTGCTTTGCATGAATTTAAATTTGCATACAAGATAAAAACTATCAATGAGTTGATAACAATTTATTATTTTTAATTGACCCGATTTATGTGTAAATTTGAATTAAATTAAATATTAATTAAATAAAAATAAAAATTATGGCTTTTGAATTACCAGAATTAGGGTACGCTTACGACGCTTTAGAACCACATATGGATGCACGTACTATGGAAATACACCATACAAAGCACCACCAAGGATATACAAACAATTTGAATAACGCTATTGCTGGAACCAATTTAGAAGGGAAATCTATTGAGGATATTCTTGCAAATTTAGATATGGATAATGGCGCTGTTAGAAATAATGGAGGAGGATTTTTTAATCACTCTTTATTTTGGAGCGTAATGAACCCAGAAGGAAAAGGATATTTATCTGGAGAGTTAAAAGATGCTATTGAGGCAGCTTACGGATCTGTAGACGATTTTAAAGATGCTTTTGCTAAAGCAGCAGCAACTCGTTTTGGATCTGGATGGGCATGGTTATGTGTACATAAAGGTGGTAAAGTAGAAATTTGTTCTACTCCAAACCAAGACAACCCATTAATGCCAGGTGTAACTTGTGGAGGAACACCAATTTTAGGTTTAGATGTTTGGGAACACGCATATTACTTAAACTACCAAAACCGTCGTCCAGATTACATTAAAGCATTTTTTAGTGTAATTAACTGGAATGAAGTTGAAAAACGTTATGCTGAAGCGAAGTAAGTAGACAACATTAAATATTTTAAAAGCCGTTTCTGTTTAGCAGAAACGGCTTTTTTATTTATATAAATAAAGTTAATTAGGCACTGATGTCGATAACGATATCACGTGGTTTAATTATGGTGAATGAATGAGAATTATTGAGAGGCTTAATTAAGAAAAGCTGTTTAAGGAAATACGAAATGTTATAAAATGAAAAAGGTGAACAGATGTTCACCTTTTTGCCCCAAATCTACCATGAACTTAACCTACTTATGTTATGGTGAGACAAATATATGTTTGTTAGTCAGTTTGTTAAAATTTTTTAGTTAAACGACTTATATCTTGGTTTAAGCGGAGTCTTGATTATTTGTGGGGTTTAATTGCTGTTTAATAAAGAAAAATGAAAATAATGCGCATAAAAAAAGGCGAACAGAAGTTCACCTTTTTTTGCCCCAAATCTACCATGAACTTAACCTACTTATGTTATGGTGAGACTAATTTATGTGTATTTACTTTAAAGTTGTTATATTTTAGATGAAATACATTTTTTTAAGATGAAATACATTTTTACTAATTAAACCCCTGAAAAATAGCAATTTCAAAATTAATATGCACGTTCATTATTGCCTTCATAAAAATTGATGAAAGCACGATTTACAACGCGATTTCCTCCGTTAGTTGGATAATTTCCTGTAAAATACCAATCACCTAAATGTTCTGGGCAAGCTTTGTGTAAGCAATCAACTCCTTGAAAAATAACCTTAACCTCAGTTTTAATAGTTTCATCGCTTAATAATTCTGAAATTTTATCTGAAATTTGCTCGTCTGTAAACGGATCGTAAACTTCTTTTACAAAGTTTTGTACATGTTTATCTTTTAATTCAGTTTGCTCAATACATTTTTTGTAAACATCATCAATAATATGATACATGTTGTTTTCTTTCAATAGTGCTAAAGCTGCTTGAAAAGCAACTAAGCTCTCTAAGTTTGCCATATCGATTCCGTAGCAATCTGGATAACGAATTTGCGGTGCAGATGATACAACTATAATCTTTTTAGGATTTAAACGATCAAGCATTTTTAAGATACTTGTCTTCAATGTAGTACCTCTTACAATACTATCATCAATAATTACTAAGTTATCTGTAGGTTTAATAACGCCGTAAGTAACATCGTAAACGTGTGCAACTAAATCATCACGACTACTATCTTCTGTAATAAACGTTCTCAGTTTTACATCTTTAATAGCTATTTTTTCTACACGAGCACGTTCCGATAAAATTTCGGTAACATCTTCAGCAGATATTGATCGTTGTCCGTTTAGAATAGCTTCTGTTTTCTTTTTGTTAATAAAGTCTTCTACAGTTTCAATCATACCAAAAAACGAAGTTTCGGCTGTGTTTGGAATAAAAGAGAATACCGTGTTTTTTGTATCGTTATTGATAGCTTTTAAAACTTTTGGCATAAGTAATCTACCAAGCATTTTACGCTCTTGGTAAATTTCTGCATCACTTCCTCTTGAGAAGTAAATACGCTCGAATGAACAAGATTTACGTTCTAAAGGTTCTAATATTTGTTTTAATCTAACTTCACCAGATTTTTTAGTGATAATAGCTTGTCCTGGTTCTAATTCTTTAACATCTTCAAATTTTACATTGAAAACAGTTTGAATTACCGGACGTTCTGATGCAACCACCACAATTTCGTCATCTTTATAATAGTATGCTGGTCTAATTCCTGCAGGATCGCGTAAAACAAAAGCATCACCATGACCAATTAAGCCTGCCATAGCATAACCACCATCCCAGTTTTTTGCAGCGCGTTTTAAAATTTTACCAACTTTTAAACGTTCGGCTATTAATGGAGAAGCTTGTTGTTTGTTGTAGCCTTCTTTCTTTAAATCACGGTATATTTTACTAACCGCATCGTCAAGGAAATGACCAATTTTTTCCATTATAGTAATGGTGTCTGTATACTCTTTTGGATGTTGCCCTAGTTCAATTAAGTTTGAAAATAGTTCTTTAACATTTGTCATGTTAAAGTTTCCAGCCATAATAAGGTTACGGTGCATCCAGTTATTTTGTCTTAAAAATGGGTGTACACTCTCTACACTATTTTTTCCAAAAGTTCCATATCGTACGTGCCCAAGTAACACTTCTCCAATGTATGGAATGTTCTTTTTTTGCGCAGCCACATCATCCATATATTCTGGATGCTCTTTGAATTCTTTATTAACGCGGTCGTTAATTTGTGCAAAAATATCCTGAATAGGTTGTTGTGCTATAGAACGTACTCTACTAATGTAACGTTCTCCAGGTTTTGTATCTAATTTAATACTTGCAAGACCAGCACCGTCTTGACCACGATTGTGCTGCTTCTCCATCATTAAATACATTTTGTTTACGCCATAAAATGCGCTACCGTATTTTTCTTTGTAAAATTCTAACGGTTTTAATAGTCTAATAACTGCTATTCCACATTCGTGTTTTAGGGCATCACTCATAGTCTAAATTATTTTATGCTTTGCGGTGTTTCTTTTTTTAAACCCCTTGGTTTCCAAAGGAATTATATTTTAATGGTGGTCTCGAGATTTGGTCTCAAGAAAATATATTCAATTAAAAACGCGCCCAAATTGTGGGCGCGTTAGTTTATGTTAATTCTATTTCAAATTGCGTTAAGTGTTTAAACTGCATCAGTCGTTGTTGCACTTCGCTGTGCGACAAATTCTCCATGCGCTCGGTGCCAAATTTTTCAACACAAAAGGATGCTAAAGCAGAACCGTAAACTACAGCGTTTTTCATGTTCTCGAAAGATACATCGCCTGTTTTTGCTAAATAGCCAGCAAAGCCACCAGCAAAGGTGTCTCCTGCACCAGTTGGGTCAAAAACTTCTGCTAGAGGTAAGGCTGGTGCGTAAAACATTTGTTCGTTATGGAACAATAATGCGCCGTGCTCTCCTTTTTTAATAACAACGTACTTTGGTCCCATTTCATGAATTTTTTTCGCAGCAACAACTAGCGAGTATTCGCCGGTTAATTGTCTTGCTTCTTCATCATTTATGGTAATCACATCAATACGTTTTATAACGTTTTTTAAATCTTCTAAAGCGATATCCATCCAGAAATTCATAGTATCTAAAACTACTAATTTCGGTTTAACCGTCATTTGATCTAAAACACTAGATTGGACGAGTGGATGTAAGTTTCCTAACATAACCACTTCTGCATCTTTATAATTTTCTGGTACAACTGGGTTAAAATCTTCTAAAGTATTTAGCTCTGTTATTAAGGTATCGCGAGAATTCATATCGTTATGATATTTTCCGCTCCAAAAAAACGTTTTACCTTCTTTAACGATTTCAATACCTGAAATGTCGATGTTTTTACTAGAAAGTAAGTCTAAATATTTTTGTTCAAAATCGCCGCCAACAATAGAAACAATGGCAGAGTCTACATCGAAATTAGATGCAGAAAGACCGATATAAGTACCTGCTCCACCTAAAATTTTATCGGTTTTACCGAATGGTGTTTCAATAGCATCATAAGCTACTGTACCAACTATTACTAATTTACCCATGAAAGTTCTTGATAATTTTCTGCAAATATAGGTTATTTATATGCTTAATCCTTATTATTTTTAATGTTCAATTTGAATGAAAATTGCTAAGATAAATGTTTTAAAAGAAGAATAATTGCTTTTACTTACGTCCAAAATCGGCTGGAATTTCTCCCCAAGCCTTCGTTTCCCATTTTACAATTACGGTGTTGTAACTGTTGTTTTTAAGCCAGTCTACGGCGCGATCTACCAAATCGAAAACCGGTTTGTTTTTAGAATTACGATCTAATTTAGTGTTGCACGTTTTTTTACGCACCCAACTCATTGCTGTTCGCGAATCGGTATATAAAATACGATCGCTATTATTTTTTTTAAGAATAGCCAAGCCGTGAACAAGGGCCAAAAATTCGCCTATATTATTGGTGCCTTCCGGAAAAGGACCTTGTATAAAGAGTTGCTTTTTTGTTTTAGTGTCTACACCGCGGTATTCCATAATACCTGGGTTTCCGCTAGAGGCAGCATCTACCGAAATAGAGTTATAGTTTGGTTTGCCTATTTTTTTTAGTTGCTCGTGCGAGAGTTCGCTTTTAAAAGCTTTGCTTTTCCCAATGTAATCAAAATAATTGCCTTCCAAAGCTTCTTGAGCGGCTTCTAAGGTTGGGAACGATTTATATTGTGCGCCGGGATAGTCTGTTATTTGTTTTTTACAAGTATTCCATTTTTCGAAAACCCCTGTTTTATGACCTTTCCAAACGGTGTAAAATTTCTTTTTTTTCGACATACTTTGGCATTTTTCACGAAAGTGGTAATTGTTTAAAATTGAGTTTTTAAAGTTATTTAGATAATATATCGTTAACAACCTGTGGAAAGTGCTCCATTTCTAATTGGTGAATTTTTGCAGCAACATCATTGGCTGTGTCGGTTTCCGTTATATTACATTTTGCCTGAAAAATAACAGCGCCTTCATCATAATGTTCATTTACATAATGTATGGTAATACCAGTTTCTTTCTCTTTATTAGCTATAACAGCATTGTGCACGTGCATGCCGTACATGCCTTTTCCTCCGTAATTTGGCAGTAAAGCTGGGTGCACGTTAATTACCTTATTAGGGAAGGCTGCTAATATATTGTCTGGGAATTTCCATAAATAACCTGCTAGTACAATTAGGTCGGGTTTGGCGGCTTTTAATATGTTTAAAACGTCTTCGGTCTCAGATATTGCTATTTTGTTAAAAGAAAGTGCGCTAACCTTTAGCTTTTTTGCACGATCTAAAACTTTGGCATGAGGATTGTTAGTTAACACTTGAATAACAGAAGCATTTTCTCTGTTGTGAAAAAACTTAATTAGATTTTCAGCATTAGTACCACTCCCGGACGCAAAAATTACAATTCGTTTCATTTACAGACAATGTGTTTAATAATTATTCAAACAAAAAAAAGAATAAATATTAACAATTAGAAGGTAAAAGAGAAATACTTAAAACTATTTTTAGTAAATTACACACACATTTTTAAGGTAAAGGTGTGTTTTAAAAATAAAGTTTTTTATTTTTGCCAACTAATTAAAACTTAAAATTAAAAATTATGTCAGACATTGCATCAAGAGTAAAAGCTATTATCGTTGATAAATTAGGAGTAGACGAGAATGAAGTTGTAACTGAAGCTAGCTTCACAAACGATTTAGGAGCAGACTCTTTAGACACTGTGGAATTAATAATGGAATTCGAAAAAGAATTCGATATCCAAATTCCAGATGATCAAGCTGAAAACATTGCAACAGTAGGTCAAGCTATATCATACATCGAAGCAGCAAAATAAGCAAAATATTTTATGGAATTAAAGCGAGTTGTAGTCACAGGATTAGGGGCTTTAACACCAATTGGCAATACCAAAGACGAATTTTGGGAAGGTTTAATTAGTGGTAAAAGTGGTGCTGCGCCTATAACATATTATGACGCCGAAAAGTTTAAAACAAAGTTCGCTTGCGAATTGAAAAACTTTAACGCAACAGATTTTTTTGATAGAAAGGAAGCTCGAAAAATGGATCGATTTGCACAATACGCTATGGTAGCTGCAGATGAAGCCATTGAAGATGCTAAATTGAATCTAGATGAAGTTGACAAATTAAGAGTAGGCGTTATATGGGGAGCAGGCATCGGTGGATTGGAAACCTTCCAGAACGAAGTATTAAACTTTGCTGCTGGAGATGGAACGCCACGTTTTAACCCTTTCTTTATTCCTAAAATGATTGCTGATATTGCACCAGGAAACATCTCTATAAAACATGGTTTTATGGGGCCAAACTATACAACGGTTTCGGCATGTGCATCTTCGGCTAACGCTATGTTTGATGCTTTAAACATTATTCGTTTAGGGCATTGTGATGTGGTTGTTACAGGCGGAAGTGAAGCAGCAGTTACTATTGCAGGTATGGGCGGGTTTAACGCTATGCACGCACTATCGACTAGAAATGAAAGTCCAGAAACAGCCTCACGTCCATTTGATGGAACGCGTGATGGTTTTGTTTTGGGAGAAGGTGCTGGCGCACTGATTCTAGAAGAATATGAGCATGCAAAAGCTAGAGGCGCAAAAATTTATGCGGAATTTGTTGGAGGAGGTTTATCTTCTGATGCTTACCACATGACGGCGCCACATCCTGATGGTATTGGTGTTGTAGCGGTTATGAAAAATTGCTTGCAAAATGCAGGACTTAAACCGGAAGATATAGACCATATTAATACTCATGGTACATCTACGCCTTTAGGTGATGTTGCAGAATTAAAAGCAATTTCAGAGATCTTTGGAAGTCACGCTAAAAACATAAATATTAATTCAACAAAATCTATGACTGGGCACTTATTAGGTGCAGCAGGTGCTATTGAAGCAATTTCGGTTATTTTGGCAATGGAAAACGGAGTTATACCTCCAACCATTAACCATACTACTGTAGACGAAAGTATAGATCCTGAATTAAATTTAACCTTAAACAAGGCACAAAAGCGGGACATAAAAGTAGGAATGAGTAATACATTTGGATTTGGCGGTCACAACGCCTGTGTAGTATTCAAAAAATTAGATTAAATCCCGAATGAAATACATTCGTAACATATTAAATTCCCGTTTTAAACGCAGCGGGAATTTTTTTATGGAAATAAATCAAATCCTTGGTTTTAAACCTAAGGATATAAAATATTTTAGAAAGGCTTTTACCCACCGTTCTATGAACATAAAAGATAGCGAAGGCAATGCTATTAATTATGAACGATTAGAATTTCTGGGAGACGCTATGCTAAGTGCTGTTATAGCATCTCATTTATATCTTGAAGTTCCAAGTGGTGATGAAGGATATTTAACCAAAATGCGCTCTAAAATTGTAAGTAGAGAGCATTTAAATGAGTTGGGTAAAGATTTAGGGTTAATTACTTTAGTTGAAAGTAAAATACCTAAAGGCCAATTTGGCGATAATATTCATGGTAACTTATTTGAAGCTTTAGTAGGCGCTATTTTTTTAGATAGAGGCTATAAGTATTGTGAAAAGTTTATCTACACTCGAGTTATTCTACCTTATGTAGATATTGCAACCTTAGAAGGGAAAGTAATAAGCTATAAAAGTTTACTGATAGAGTGGTGCCAAAAAGAAAAGAAAACTTTTGGGTATAATGTTTATGAAGATACAGGAAATGACGATGTTAGGCATTTCTCGGTAAAACTATCTATAGACGATAAAGTCGTTGCGAAAGCACGAGGGACTTCAAAGAAAAAAGCAGAAGAGAAAGCTTCTAAACGTGCTTTTTTTGTGTTTCAGAGTAAAATTTCAAAATCAGTTTAGCGAAACTTCAGCTTAACTGAAAAAAACAATTAACTATAACGTTTTAGTATCGATTCTTATTAAGATTCGTTAAAACATGTATTTAGTAATTGTTATAAATACTATATTTACAAATAATAATAGGAAGTTATGGCTGTTCATAAACTGATGCTTGATGATGTTTTTGACGATGTGGCATACACATTAGTAGCAATGCATTGTACACTTGAGGACTACAGATTGGCCTTTCTTCTTAATAAACATTTAAAGATCAAGCTTGCTAGGAGATCTAAAGATTTAGATTTTAACAAGGGAAAATCTAACTATTCTATATTTGAATGGGAAGATGAAAAGCAACTAACTACTTGGAGTTTAGTTTCTAATACTTGTAAAACAGAGAGTTTACAAGAAATTAGTTTTGGGTCTTTATTTGAAAATCAAGAAAAAATAACAAAAACAACTCATTTAATACCAG
This sequence comes from Algibacter lectus, assembly GCF_900112395.1. Classification (GTDB taxonomy): domain Bacteria; phylum Bacteroidota; class Bacteroidia; order Flavobacteriales; family Flavobacteriaceae; genus Algibacter; species Algibacter lectus. The sequence continues at coordinate 292,732 of NZ_FOLN01000004.1, read as the reverse complement.
AATATAAGCGTGTTAACTACTTTTTGAAAATAGAAAACGAGTTCAGTTCGAGTAAAGAAAAATATATTTTAGACACTATATTGGAAATTCCTCAAATTGCAACAGCTTATAGTATTGATACATTTCAATTAAAATCAAAAGACAATTTAATTTTTAGCTAATGGCAACAAGAAAAAAAACCAAAATAGTAGCAACTCTAGGACCAGCTACAAGCACAAAAGAAGTATTAAAAGGCATGCTTGAGGAAGGTGTTAATGTATTTAGAATTAACTTTTCTCATGCCGATTATAAGGATGTAGCCGAGCGTATCACCATGATTCGTGAGTTAAACGAAGAGTTTGGTTTTACTGCCGCTATTTTAGCAGATTTACAAGGTCCAAAACTTCGTGTAGGAGTTATGGAGGAAGATGTTGTTGTAAATCCGGGTGATGAAATTATTTTTGCTACAGGCGAACGTTTTGTTGGAAATAAGGAACGTGTTTACATGACTTATGATAGATTTCCACAAGATGCAAAACCAGGAGAGCGTATTCTTTTAGATGATGGAAAATTACTTTTTACAGTAGTTTCTACAAATGGAAAAAACGAGGTTTTAGCCAAAGTTGTTCAAGGTGGACCATTAAAATCTAAAAAAGGGGTAAACTTGCCTAACACAAATATATCTCAGCCTGCACTTACAGAAAAAGATATCGAAGATGCTATTTTTGCCATTGGGCAAGATGTAGATTGGATGGCCTTATCTTTTGTGCGTCATGCTGAAGATTTAATGCAATTACGTGATTTAATTGCGGAACACGGAACTCATAAAATTCCAATTATAGCTAAAATAGAAAAGCCAGAGGCTGTTGAGAATATCGATAAAATTGTTACACATTGTGATGGTATTATGGTTGCCCGTGGTGATCTAGGTGTAGAAGTTCCTGCTGAAGAAGTTCCGTTAATCCAAAAACAATTGGTTTTGCGTGCTAAAAAAGCTAGAATTCCGGTAATTATTGCGACGCAAATGATGGAGACTATGATTGATAGTTTAACACCAACAAGAGCTGAAGTAAATGATGTTGCCAATTCTGTTATGGATGGTGCCGATGCTGTAATGCTTTCTGGTGAAACTTCAGTTGGTAAATATCCTGTGGAAGTGATTAGACAAATGAGTAACATTTTAAAGAATGTTGAAGATTCTGATTTAATTCAAGTACCACAATTACCTCCGCATATTAGAACTAATAGATATATTACTAAATCAATTTGTTATCATGCTGCACTTATGGCAAACGAAATTGATGCAAGTGCTATTTCTACGTTAACAAATAGTGGGTATACAGCGTTTCAAATTTCGGCTTGGAGACCTTCATGTCATATTTTAGTATTTACATCAAATAAGCGAATCTTAACGCGTTTAAGTTTACTTTGGGGTGTTCGTGCTTTTTATTATGATAAGTTTGTTAGCACCGACGAAACTATCGAAGATGTTAATGCTATAGCTTGTAAGCAAGGTTATTTAGAAGTTGGAGATATGTTAGTGAGTTTAGCTGCTATGCCAATTCAAGATAAAGGAATGGTTAATACGTTAAGAGTTTCAGAAATTACAACTTGTAGTCTTTAAAAACTTAAGTTTTATATATTAAAAACGGCCAATAGATTTAAATCTATTGGCCGTTTTTGTTTGTAAATATGTGTTTTGTTTATTAGAACGTTCCAATAAAGTGACTTCCTTCTACATTAACTAATTCTGCACCTTTTGTTACAACACCTGTTTCGGTATCTACAACGTAGATGTTTCCATTTTGTCCAACAGGGGCTTGAGTTAGGTATATTTCTGTTCCATCCACTACAAAACCTTGGTATTGGAATAAGTAGAAATCTTCGTGATATGGAATGTCTTCAATTTTTTGAGCCGTTTTAGCATCTAAATCAACAAGAGCAAAAAATCCTTGGGCTCCAGCAACACCTTCGGCAGAACCGTTGTGACGATAGGCTAGTACAGCTTTTCCGTTAGATGCTGGTCTCCATGCAAGAATGTAAGCGCCTTCAACACCAAGAGCATCATCTAAATTAAAATCGTAAGAGTTATCATATTCATTATCCGAATTAATTTTTAAAATATGAGAACCTTCTGGGTCACTTTGGTTAGCTTGATAAACACTTCCGTCATAAAGAAAAGCATTAATACTACGGTATCCGTTAGTATTACCGTGTCCTACAGTCGATGTAATAACTGATGGATTTAAAAGTGATGGATAATCTAAGACAATAGTTTTCGATCCTAAAATTTCATAATCGCTATCGCCTTCAGTAGTGGCAGGGTCAACTTTACTTAAACGTGCACCAATATATAATTTATCGCCAGCAGCATTTAAAGTTGGCATATCAATTCTAGAAATATAGTATCCTAGTGCTTCTTCTTCATCAGTTAATGCCACATCGTGCTCTTGGAAGTTATTAATTAAAGAGTTTTCTAAATCTAAAGTTACCACACCAATGGTAGCGTTAGTTCTAGTATAGTTACCATCAGCATCAGCTTCATGTTCTGTAGAAACGTAAACGGCAGCACCTGTTTGATCGCCATCGAATAATTTAATCCATCTTGGAGCTGTTCCTACGTAAGGCGCAATGCTAATTTCTGTTCCGGTTTGTGTAAAGGTTTGTCCGCCTTCTACAAGGTATTTGGTATAGTTGCCACCAGTGTCACCGGCGTAGCTAATGTTAAAAATAGTACTACCATCTTCAGATGATTGTAAACGTGCCGTTCTATTTGATGGTGCAATAAATCCATTTTCAAAAGCTTCAATAGAAACGGTTGGGTCTTTAGCATCTTCACTGCTAATAGAGTAAATTAAAGTTCCACCATTTCCATCGCCTGGGTTTTCTCCCATTCTTGCGGCAGCAACAGTTATCCATCTGCTAACGTCTTCAGTTTCTTCATCTACAACTTCTTTTGGAGCATCATCATCACTACAACTAAAGGCTAGTAATAAAACACTAAATAGCAAGGCTAAGGTTTTAAGGTTTAAAATTTGTTTTTTCATGTTTTTAGAGTTAATTAAAATTTATTGATTGTATAATTCAGTTTAAGATAAAAAGCACGTCCTGGTTTTTGTACCGAAAGGTTGTCGTAAACGGGTTCGTCGAAAATGTTTTTAATATCGAAGCTCATCGCTAATCTTCTATTAGGAAAAGAGTAGGTAAGGCCTAAATCGTGAACTAATTGCTCCGGTACTTTAAAGAAATCGTCGCCAACGGTGTTAGAGCCTTGAGACACTAAGTATGAAAACTCGTCTGTGAAATACACGGAGTAGAAAAGGTTTAATAAAGATTTTTTCTGAATAAGCTCTTTGAATGAATATCTTAAACTACCATTCATTGTAAAAAAAGGTGTGTTCGGAATATCGAACTCTGTTCCGTTGGTAGTTTCGCTTGTTAAATCGAAACGAGATATATTAAAATTAAAACCTAAGTTTTTATTGTACGTATAGTTAAGTTGTGCATCTATACCTTTAGATTTTGCATTACCCTGATTAACATATAGAATTAATTCGTCATCCACGTTTAAAGATGTTTCTATAGGTAATCCAATTCTATCTTTTATATCTCTTATAAAAGCATTGGTTGAAATGGTAAAAGCATGTTTTTTTATTTTGAATCTACCAAATCTAAAACCTATATTGAAATTATTACTAACCTCTGGGTTTAAGCTTGGGTTTGCAACAACATTATCACCATCGTTACCAAAAACTTCCGTTTCGTTAGGTAATCTAATCGCTTTTTCGGCCGATGTTAATAAGCTAACTGTTGGTGTAATGGCATAAGAGGCTGCAAAACCAAAACCTTCGTATTTGTTGTTGGCCTTTACAGTTTCATCAACTACGGTATCATTTCCTTCACTATCTGTTGCAATGGCAGGATCGATACTCAAAGTTTTTTGGCTATAGTATTTACCAAATATGCTCGTTTTTAATTGGTTGTTAATAGCAGATAACTCGTAGGTTAAAGCAAAAATATTTTTATATAAATCTCTAGTACCCATGAAGGTGTTTTCTAAAACCGTCCTTAAGGCATCGCTATCTTCTCTTTCAATACTAGAGTATGCATGGTTGAATAATACTTTGTGATGTTCGTTTATGGTATAAGATAGTCCGGTTCTAACAGCAGCGACGTTCCTTTCTATTTTTGCTAGAGTTGGTCCGCCTTCTTGTTGAGAGCCCCAAGTATATTCGTATTCATCTCCTCTAAAATCTATGGCTCTTTCTCCATTCCAACTGTATGCAGCCGCTACAGTATCATTCACAATTCTATTTCGTTTACCGTACAAAGCATTTACATTTACATCAAAGCCTTCAGTAAATAGGTCTCTTTTTTTGTAGATTAAATTACCAAGTAGAGCATCAGACTCTAAAAAACGATCTTTGTATGGTGTAATAGTCATAAAAGCGCCGTGTTGAACTTCTTTATAGTCATCGGAACTCGTAACTCCAACAAAAAATTGATCGGCCCATTTTACGTTTGTAAAACCAATTTGTGCCATGCCACCTGTAGATCTGTAGGCATCATTAAATCGTCTTGCAGTAATTGGAGTTTGTGCACCACCTAAACCAGTAACAACAACGCTTCGTCCTGAAACTTTATAATCATTATCAGAATAATTATGAAACACTGACGCCTTAACCGTAAAGCCAGATTTTTCGAATCTATATAATCCGTTTACATTGGTTTGAAAAGTATTAAACGATCCATAAGAAGCTGAAGCGTTTAAGTAATTTTTAGTTGAATTATGAAGTACTATATTAATGGCTCCACCCAAAGCATCGTCTGCTAAATGCCCAGGAACAACACCTTTGTAAACCTCTATGTTTTTTATCATTGAAGCCGGAATGCTGTTTAAACTATAAGAAGAACCATACATAGTGATTGGAACACCATCAATAAAAATTCTAACCGAACTACCCGATAAGCCGTTTAAGCTATATTCTACGTTAGAACCTAAACCACCATTTTGACGAATTTTTACACCAGCCGTAGTGTTTAGTAAATCGTTTGTTTGAATATTTCTAATACTGGCTTCTTTTGTTTTAATAACATTTACAGCAAAGCCTTTATCTTCAATCTGTCTTTTTAAGGTTTTACCCGCAATTTGTATTTCTTTTAAATCTTGATACGAGGAAAAAGTTAATGTAACATCAAGGTTTTTTTCTGAAGTATTTATAGTAATATCAATAGTTTTAACTTCGGCATTTAAAGAATGCAACTGGAGTGTATAATTTCCGTAAGGAATATTTTCAAAGTAAAAATCACCATTAATATCAGAGTTTGCTTCCTTTTGAAAACTAGAACTTTTTAAAATAATATAGGCTCCTAAAACAGGCTCTTTGGTATCAAATTTAACGTTACCATATAAATCTCCGTTTTGACTAAAAGCCAAAATGCTTAAGAAAAACAATGAGAAAGTTGAAAATATTTTTACTGATGGCATGAGTAATTTTTTTACAAAATTACTCTTATTTGTATTCAGTCCAAATAAAGATAACGGATTTGATGATAATTTAAGGTAAAGGCAGATTTGCTTTTTATTTGCAAAAAAAATCGATACTCTCATTAAGAATATTTAAGTTTTTTGTGTTTATTTTTAATTATTCTAAATAGTGAGGTGTCCTGAATTTATACAATTAGATGAGTGGATAAGCAAAAAAATGGATAGAAGTTGTTGAATAAAGTTAAGTTTTAGTGATTTTTAATAAATATCTTAAACTTTTAAAATCCAAATTTTAGCTGTGCGCTAACACTTTTTGGTTCTGGTGCTTTTTTAGTATCCGTATTTAAATTGGAAAGAGAAATGCCTAGTAATCTCACCGAGTTACTCATTTTTTCTTGATAAAGTAAATCTTTTGCTGTTTCTAGAATAATGTCTTTATCACTTATGTAGTAGGGTAGTGTTTTGCTGCGCGTTTGTAAACTAAAGTCGCTGTACTTTATTTTTAAAGTCACTGTTTTTCCTGCAACTTTGCTTTTTAATAAGCGTTTGGTAACTTCTTCAGAAATCTGTTCTAGTTTCTCCATCATAAAAACTTCCGAAGATAAATTTTCACTAAAAGTACGTTCTGCAGCTAAACTTTTTCTAATCCGGTTTGGTTTCACTTCACTAGTATGTATACCACGAACTACGTTGTAATAATAGCTACCCGATTTCCCAAAGTGTTCATCTAGAAACTCTATCGATTTCTGTTTTAAATCCATGCCTGTAAAAATGCCTTTTTGATACATTTTCTCCGCAGTAACCTTACCTACACCATAAAACTTCCTAATATCTAGCGTTTCTAAAAACGGAATAACCTCTTCTGGATTTACTGTTTTTTGTCCGTTAGGTTTATTGTAATCGCTGGCAATTTTTGCTATAAATTTATTAATGGAAATTCCTGCGGAAGCTGTTAAACCTACTTCATTAAAAATGCGTGCTCTTATTTCTTCGGCAATCATAGAGGCACTTGGGTTTCCTTTTTTGTTTTGCGTAACATCGAGGTAAGCTTCATCTAAAGAAAGTGGTTCTACCAAATCGGTATAATCTAGAAATATTTTTCTAATCTTTTTAGATATAGAGGTATAGCGTTCAAAATCGGTTTTTACAAAAATTAATTCCGGACAAAGTTTAACGGCCAGATTTCCAGACATGGCACTTTTTACACCAAACTTTCTAGCTTCGTAACTGGCGGCACTAATTACGCCACGCCTTCCGCTTCCGCCAACAGCAATGGCTTTACCAATTAAATCAGGATTATCCAATTGCGCAACAGACGCATAAAAGGCGTCCATATCCACATGAATAATTTTTCTTATTGGTAAATCGGTTAACATAGCGTAAATTTATCAATTCATATTTAAGGGCAATTCCTAAACTTAATATTTTTAAAATATTTTCGCTTTCGCGGAATTTTATATGATAGAAATAGAACGTAAATTTTTAGTAAAATCTGAAGCTTTTAAAAAAGAAGCTTTTAAGCAAACTCGAATTAGCCAAGGGTTTTTAAATACCGATAAAGCACGTACGGTTAGAGTGAGGTTAAAAGGGAAGCAAGGCTTTATAACGATTAAAGGCGCAAGTTCTAAAAGCGGCCTATCTCGTTTTGAATGGGAAAAGGAGATTCCAAAGCAAGAAGCCGAAGCTTTATTGGAGCTATGCGAGCCTTCCATTATTGATAAAACTCGTTATGAAATAAAACAAGGACAGCATATTTATGAAGTCGATGAGTTTTATGGATATAATTCTGGATTAATTGTTGCCGAAATAGAACTAAATACCGAAACCGAAACGTATATAAAACCGGACTGGTTAGGTAACGAAGTTACTGGAGATGTGAAATATTACAATTCGCAGTTAAGTAAACACCCTTTTAAATCTTGGATTAAATAACTTAATATTTATTTGTTATGAAAAAATTAATACTACCGTTTTTATGTGTTTTATTGTTAGTATCGTGTAAAAATGAGACAAAGCAAGGAGATTCTAACAGTGAAGATCCAGGGAAAACTGTTACAGATACTATTATAGTTGAAGTACCAGCAGAGCCTGTTAAAAAAACATTGAAAGAAATAAAAGAAGAATTAACGGCTAAGGGGTTTAAAACCTATGTACATGTTAATGAAACAACACAGGATACTGTATTAATGCAGCAATATTTTATGGCCTTTTTAAAAAAGAGCGCTATTAAAATGCAAAACGAAGAAGAGAGTGAGCGTTTACAAAAATTACATTTAGAGCATTTATCAAAAATGTACGAGTTAGGTTATGCAGATATTTCGGGACCGTTTGGTGACGATGGAGATATTAGTGGTATAACCATATATAATGTGCCAACTTTAAAAATGGCCGATAGTTTAGCTAAAGCCGACCCTATGGTTGAGGCGGAACGTTTAGAAATAGAAATACATCCATGGTGGGCAGCAAAAGGCGTTGGTTTAAGATAATACTTAAGGTATTAAGTACGGGCATATTTATAGTAAACCTAATATGTGTTCTTGCTTTATTAGTACTCCATTTTTTAGTAAAAGATGCATCGTTTAAATTCGCCTACTGGTTTTATTTATTTCCTTTACCCATTATAATTACTATAGTTTTGGTGTTTTCTGTTTTTCTTGGAAAGCGTAGAAAATACAATCTTATTCTTGCTGGTGTTTTATTATTTGTATGGTTTTTTAGAAGTTTTAGTATCAGTTTTACAGAAGAAGTAAAAGATACCGATGTTGAAGTTGTATTTTGGAATGCCTCTAGAGACGATGGGTTTGAGTCGGCTTTTAAAGAGAACGAATCTATTCCGGATATTATGGTTTTAAGTGAGCCTAAAAAACGCAGTTTCGATAGGATTAAAGCAAAATATCCTCAATATTACTTTTATAAATCGAATGGCGAAATTGAAATTTTTTCAAAAACACCGCTTCATATTGAAGAGGAGCAGCGTTCTAAATATAGCTCTACAATAGTGAAGTTTAGCTCTGCTGGTATTCAATTTTATGCTGTAGATATGCAAGGTAGTTTTGATGTACCTAAAGCTTGGGAATTTAAATTTGCGAACGATATTATTAAAAACACCAACAATACCGTTGTATTAGGTGATTTTAATGCGCCTTACGAGTCTGTGTTTTTAGATCGTTTAGAGCAAAATTACAATCACTTCTTTTCAAAAAAAGGTAATGGTTTTAGAGAAACTTGGCCATGGAATTTTCCGTTGTTGTCTATAGACCATATTTGGGTGTCTAAAGATTTAACTATGGTAAATTCGGAAAAAATAGCCACAAGAGATTCCGATCATAGTATGATTAAAACTGTGATTAGAAAATAAGGTGTTTCAAATTAAAACTTAAAGATTTCCTTTAGCAGATTCTACTGTTTTCTTAGAGTTTCCAATAAAAATAGCATCGCCATTTATTATTACAGGTCTGCTTAAAAATGTATAATGCTCTAAAATGTACTGCTTGTAATCACGCTCTGTTAAGTCTTGGTTTTTTAAATCCATTTCTTTGTAAAGTTTGGCGCGTTTGCTAAAAAGGGCTTCGTAACTGCCCGAAAGAGCTTGCATTTCTTCTATTTGAGCTACAGTTATAGGTTCTGTTTTAATATCTTGAAGTATATAATCGGCAGGAATATTAAGCTCTTTTAAAATTCTAATACAAGTGCTACACGTTTTTAAATAATATACTTTTTTCATGACTTTTTGTTTGAAGCAAAATAACGTTAATTTTCAGTTTTAAACCAATTCATTTTAGAATTTATTAAAGAATATGCTTTAATTTTTTAGACTATTTTTGGTTTTAGAAGTATATTTATGCAAAAATTAAAAACATGCAATTTACATTCGACGTTTTAGCCAATATTCGTGCTATGGCACAAAAACATATTGAAAATAATACTTTAGAGGATTTAAATAAAATTCCAGAAGGATTCAATAATAATATTATTTGGAATATAGCTCATATGGTGGTTACTACACAGGTTTTGGCTTATAAGCTTTCTGGCTTACCAATGGTTGTTAGTGACGAGATGATTGGTAAATACAAAAAAGATAGCAAACCAGAAGGTGATGTTACTCAAGCTGAAGTTGATGAAATTAATGATTTATTAATTTCTACTATGAAGCAATTGGAGGCAGATTATAAAGCAGGTGTTTTTAAAAATTATACCGAATATACGGTGTCTACCACAGGAAATACATTAAGAAGTATTGATGATGTTTTACCATTTGATTTAGTTCACGAAGGGATGCACTATGGTTATATTCTTGCCTTATCGCGCGCTGTTAAAGGCTAAGTAATTCGCAATTTTATTAAAAGGAATTTCAAATTCTATAATACCTGTTGAATATGGGGCAATTTCGTATGCGTTATAAAGTAGAACAATGCCTTCGTCGTTATAACCTATATTTTCGGGTAATTTAAAGGCGTCTAATTCTGGTTCAAAAATGTCTTTATCTTTTGTGGCTTCTTTAAAATAAGGTAAGGCTATTTGTTTAAAAACTTCAGTATCATTTATTAAGTTTTTATTCGGAATTGTTTTTCCGGTAGTTGCATCAAAGTTTAAGAAAGAAACTTTAAGCATGCCATGTGCACCACCTGTATTCATATACGATGTTAGTGCCAAGCTTATAATTTCGGGAGAAGAGAACATAATTTCGCCATCAATTTGAGCTTCCCATGGTTGAGAAATTTCAGAAAAATCGGTTTGGAAAGTTTCAAATTCCTTATTAAAGTTATTAATACTTTCTTCTATAGATTTAGCATTAATTGCATTAGGTTCTCCAAGATGTAAATTGGCTATCACCTCTTTTTCTATTTCAGAATTAATAACACTAGAAACTGTTTTGTTACCAACCGCTTTAGGTATGTTAACTTCAACAACGCTATTGTTTTCGGTCGTGATATTTATATCTTCAAAAGTGGTGTTTACATCATCTTTACAACTAAAAAATAGAGTGAAACAACAAATTGTAAGTAGCGTGTTTATTTTAAGCATGGATTGTATTATTTAGCAACATTAAAGATAATTATTGCATTTGAATACACCATATTAAAAGCTATTAATATTTATAAAAACATAATGGTAAATGTTTTGTAATATGAGTGAAGCTTATGTTGAGGATTTAAATTGAAAAAGGCTTATATCTCTGTGAAATATAAGCCTTTTTAATATTTTATAAATTGAGTTTTATTAATCTAAGTAATAAATATAGCCAACGTTAAACCACATAAGCCAATCGTTATTTTTATTATAGTCTAATTGGTGATTAAGCCCATCAACCCAATCACTAAAGTAAAATTGGCCTCTAAAATCAATCATTAAATCTGAAACGCGATCTAATTTGTAACGCATACCAACACTCATTACAGTAGAAAAAGTACTCCCTGGTGTTGCATCTACAGATCCTGGGTCCCAAAGAGAGTAAAAATTACTAGCATCGGTTACATCTCCAACTGCTGTTGGATTTGGATTAGCGTAAGTTGTAGTCACGCTTGGTGTAAAGGCTGTGTAGTGAATTCCTAAACTAACAAAAGGTGCTACTCTTGGACTAAAAGATTGAAAATCGCGAATGCTTAGTGGGTAAAATTCAAGTTGTGTACCGATGTCAAAATTTTCGGCAACACCTTTGTGTCCTCTAAGTCTGTTTGTATCATCAGAGTTTTTATTGACATCAACCCATCTGCCAACATGTTCTAGATTACTTTTGTTGTATGATATTTCGTTTCTTAATTTAAAATGATCGTTAAAGTAAGATTCTGTGGTGTAGCAATTACAGTCGGCTCGGTATGCAAAATTTAAATAGTGCACAATACCGATTCCAAAACCTGAATTTTCAAAATTTGTACTAGAGTTATCTCTTTGGCCATAATCTGCTCGAAATTGAACAGGGCCCGCTATAACGCCAATTTCATGTGAAAATCCCAATTGGGAAAATGCTGTTTGATAGGTAGCAAACAAGCAAATAAAACAAGCTAAACGCTTTAAGTTAAGCATAATTAAGATACTGTTTTTGAGGCATTAATAAAAGCAAATATAGAAAATCTGATGGAACTAGCAAATGTTTGTAGTATGTGGACTAGCGTAATTGAATATTCTATTGCGAATTTTTAAAAAATTAAGCTATATTTTTAAAGATAACGTATATTTGTACTCTATAATTGTATATTATATAATTTTTAATACATTTTATAATAAATGAAAAATAACATTAAAGCGTTTTTAGACCTGGTAAAAGAACGAAATGGTGATGAGCCTGAGTTTTTACAAGCAGTAGAAGAAGTTGCGGAAACTGTAATTCCGTACATTGTTAAACACGATATATATTACGGAAAGAATATTTTATTAAGGATGGTTGAGCCTGAGCGTGTTATCACGTTTAGAGTGTGCTGGGTAGATGATGATGGTGAGATTCAAGTAAACCGTGGATATAGAATTCAGATGAATTCTGCTATCGGACCTTATAAAGGAGGGTTACGTTTTCATCCAACAGTAAATATGAGTATTTTAAAGTTTTTAGCTTTCGAGCAAGTCTTTAAAAATAGTTTAACCACATTACCAATGGGTGGTGGAAAAGGTGGAAGTGATTTTGATCCAAAAGGAAAAAGTGATAATGAAATTATGCGTTTCTGTCATGCTTTTATGGGTGAATTGTTTAGACATATTGGCCCAAATACCGATGTTCCTGCAGGAGATATTGGTGTTGGATCAAGAGAAATTGGCTTTTTATTCGGGATGTACAAAAAACTTAGAAATGAGTTTACTGGTGTATTAACTGGAAAAGGAATGTCTTGGGGTGGATCTTTAATTAGACCGGAAGCAACAGGATATGGCAATGTTTATTTTGCACAGAAAATGCTTGAAACTAAAAATGATAGTTTTGATGGTAAAGCCGTTGTAATATCAGGTTCTGGTAATGTAGCACAATATGCAGCAGAAAAAGTTTTACAATTAGGCGGAAAAGTACTTACGCTTTCTGATTCTTCTGGATATATTTATGATGAAGAAGGTATCGATGAAGAAAAACTAGCTTTCGTTATGAATTTGAAAAACGTTAAGCGTGGTAGAATTAGCGAGTATTTAGAAAGCTACCCGAATGCAACTTTTGTAAAAGGAAAAACACCTTGGGGTGTTAAATGTGATATAGCATTACCATGTGCAACACAGAATGAATTAAATGAAGATGATGCAAATACTCTAGTTAAAAATGGTTGTATTTGTGTTAGTGAAGGTGCTAATATGCCATCAACTAAAGAAGCTATAACTGTATTTCACAAAGCAAAAATATTATTTGCACCAGGAAAAGCATCTAATGCTGGAGGTGTAGCAACTTCAGGTTTAGAGATGACGCAAAATTCATTGCGTTTTAAATGGACTCGAGAAGAAGTGGATACCAAGTTAAAGGATATTATGTCTGATATTCATAAATCTTGTTTAGAGTTTGGCGAAGATGAAGATGGTTATGTAGATTACGTTCGTGGCGCAAACATTGCTGGCTTTGTAAAAGTGGCCGATGCTATGTTAGCACAAGGTGTAGTTTAAAATATAAAAGCATAATTATTAATATAGAGCCTTCTGTTTTGCAGAAGGCTTTTTTATTTATTAATATGAAAGAATCACGGCTATAATATATTTTTTTGAAGCTTAATTCGTTAGTTATAAATATATTTGAATCGAAATGAGTTCTAAATTGTTTTTTATAGATCAATTTTAAAGTAAATATGGGTTTTAAGTAAGTTGCTTAGCTCTTTATGATACAGGTTAATGATGTTTAAGAAAGTTATAATTTTTTTAATTTATATGTTGCCTCTTGTGCAGTTTGCACAAGATTTCTCCAATCTCTGGGAGGGTTACTTTTCATACAATCAGGTAAACGAGGTTGTCACCGGAAGAAACAAAGTCTATGCAGCTTCAGAAAATGCTATCTTTAGTTTTGACAGTCAAACCAAAACTTTAGAAGAAATTACCACAATACAAGGTTTGTCTGGTGAAACCATTTCAACTATATACTATAGTGAAGTTTACGAGCTATTGGTTGTTGGTTATGAAAATGGATTAATTGAAATTGTTTTCGATGAAGATGATGATATATTAACTGTTGTAGATATTGTGAATAAATCAACAATTCTAGATGGTGATAAAAAAATTAATCATATTAACGCCAATGAAAATAATGTATATCTATCTACGGGTTATGGTATATCTGTATTCGATTTAGAGCGTTTGGAGTTTGGTGACACTTATTTTATTGGTGATGGAGGGATTCAAATAGAAGTAAGTCAAACAACTATTTTTGGTGATTATATTTATGCGGCATGTCTTGATGGTGGTGGACTTAAAAAAGCACCTATTGCAAGTCCTAATTTAATCGATTATAAAAACTGGGAGCAAGTAAGTAATGGAGATTTTTTGTCTGTGCAAACAAACGAAAGCAAATTATATACAATAAATACAGGTAAAAGACTATACGAGATTAATAACGATGTATTAACCAGTTTATTGGTGTTTGCCGATACGCCGCTTAAAACAACTAGTTTAAATGAGAAGTTAATAGTAACCACAAAAAACGATGTTTTTGTTTACGATGTAGATTTTAATTTACTCGCAAAAGCATCGGATAATGCAGATTTTAATACAAACTTTAATGCGGCAACCATAGATGCTGATAATATCTATATTGGTACAGATAACTTTGGTGTGTTATCGACTTCAATTTTAAATCCTTTAAATTATGAAGAAATTCACCCAGACGGACCATTGTTAAATACCCCATTTTCAATTCAGGCAGATGTAAATGGTGTTTGGGTTACCTATGGTGATTATACATTAGATTACAACCCTTACCCTTTAAATGCACGTGGAGTTAGTCATTTAACTAAGGGATTTTGGATAAACACAGATTATAGTGATTTATTTGGAGCAAGATCTTTAAATGCAATATCAGTAAATCCGTCTAATATAAATCAAGCTTTTGTTAGTTCTTTTTTTAGTGGTTTATTGGAATTTAATAATAATGAACCGACAGTTTTATATAATCAAAATAATAGCGGACTAGAGTCTTTGGTTATTCCTACTAACCCAAGTTATGTAGATATAAGAGTTGGAGAGTCAATATTTGATAATACAGGTTTGTTGTGGACTATTACAAGTAGAGTCGAAAAGCCATTAAAATCTTATAATCCTACAAATAATCAATGGGTTTCTTATAGTTTTGAATCTTTAATTGAAGATGCTTTAAACGATAATTTAGGGTTTGATAAGTTGGTTATAGATAGAAATAATACAAAATGGATAGCTAGTTATTCTAAAGGTGTAATTGGTTTTAATGAGAATAATGGAAGTCCATTGTTAAAGAATATAGATGAAGTAGATGGTAACCTACCTGTTAATTCGGTAAGAGCTTTGGCGGCAGATGACAGAAATCAATTATGGATTGGTACAGATAAAGGTTTAAGGGTTTTGTATAATACATCTGGTTTTTTTACAGATGATAATTCTACTGCAGAAGAGATTATAATTCTTGAAGATGGTATAGCTCGGGAACTTCTCTCAGAACAGTATATTACAGATATAAAGGTCGATGGCGCAAATAATAAATGGATTGGTACCATTGATGCTGGTGTGTTTTACTTATCATCCGATGGTCAAGAAACTATTTATCATTTCACAACCGATAATTCACCGTTACCCTCAAATGCTATAAGTGAAATATCTATAGAAGAAACAAATAGTATTATTTATTTAGCAACCGATAGAGGTTTAGTGTCTTTTAAATCTGGAGGTTCGGGTTCGTCAGAAGATTTAGAAACCGTTTATGCTTATCCAAATCCGGTGCGACCAAATTTTGATATCGTCGAAAAAAAGGTAAAAATTAAAAACATTTCCGATAACGTAAATATCAAAATCACTGATATTGAAGGAAACTTGGTAGCCGAGGCGCAATCGCGAATTAATTTAAGATATAATAATTACAACCTTGAAATAGATGGAGGGACTGTATTTTGGAACGGAAGAAATATGGCGAATAATGTTGTGTCTTCTGGTGTGTATTTAATTATGATTTCCGATTTAGATACCTTCGAAACTAAGGTTGTAAAATTAATGGTAGTTAGGTAATGTTAGTTAAAACCAATGCCATTGTGCTCTCTAAGCTAAAATATAGAGACAACGATTTAATAGTTAAATGTTATACCGAAGAACTTGGTGTGGTTAGTTTTTTACTTCGCGGTGTTTTAAAAAGCAAAAAAGGAGGGGCTAAAATCGCATACTTTCAATTATTATCTCAGTTACATATTACAGTAAATTATAAAGATAGTCGTTCGTTACAAAGCTTAAGCGAGGTGCGTTTAAATCATTTGTATAGTAGTTTGCATACCAATGTTTTAAAAAGTGCTATCGTGATGTTTTTATCCGAGGTTTTAAGCAGTGCTTTGCGCGAAGAGGAGCAAAACGAAACGCTTTTTAGGTATTTAGAAACAGCACTATTATGGTTAGATGAGCAAAGTGACTATGCTAATTTCCATTTGTTATTTCTACTCAATCTCACAAAGTACCTTGGTTTTTATCCTGATAGTTTGGATAGAGAGTTAGATCATTTTAATTTAATTGAAGGTAAATTTCAAGTAAGACAAGATATTCGAAATACCATTGCAGGTGAAGATTTAAATCTCCTTAAAAAACTATTAGAAACAACCTTTAACGACTTGCAAAATGTGAAAATTAACGGAAGGCAAAGGCAATCGTTTTTAAATATGATTTTGCTATATTTTGAACTACATTTGGGGAGTTTTAAAACACCAAAATCCTTAAAAATTTTTAATCAAGTTTTTAGTTAAGCATGAAGTCTTTTTACATTATATTTTTCGTTCTATTTACCTGTGTAAGCTTTGCTCAAAACGTAAAAGTGCTTAACAAAACTACGCAAGAACCAATTTTTGGTGTCGCTATATATAATGTTGATAAATCGAAATCTGAGATTACAAACTTTAGAGGCGAAGCTTCCTTAAGTGAGTTTGATGAAGGTGAAGTCATTTATTTTAAACACTTATCGCATGTTTTAAAACAAACCACTAAGTTTATCATTGGTTCTAGAAACAAAATATATCTAGAATCTAACACTGAAGGCCTTCAGGAAATTGTAATATCAGCTTCAAAATTTCAGCAAAACAAAAGAGATATTCCTCAAAAAATAGTAAGTCTAAACAGTAAAAATATACAGTTTACTAATCCGCAAACAAGTGCCGATTTATTAGAAACTACAGGCCAAGTTTATGTGCAAAAAAGTCAAATGGGTGGTGGTAGTCCAATGATACGTGGATTTTCAACCAATAGGTTGCTTATCACGGTAGATGGTGTGCGCATGAATAATGCCATTTTTAGAGGAGGAAACCTTCAAAATGTAATAGCTATCGACCCATTTTCAATTCAAAATACCGAGGTAACACTTGGTGCAGGTTCGGTAATTTATGGTAGTGATGCCATAGGTGGTGTTATGAGTTTCTATACGCAAAAACCGCAATTGTCTTATACAGATTCACTTTTAGTAAAATCGAATGTTGTAGCGAGGTATGCTTCTGCAAGTAACGAAAAAACAGGGCATTTCGATTTGAATTTAGGTTACAAAAATTGGGGTTTTGTTACTAGTGCGAGTTATACTGATTTTGGAGATTTAAAAATGGGAAAAAATGGACCTGATGATTATTTAAGACCCGAATATGTTGTTACAACTTCAGAAGGAGATATTGTTCAAGGAAATAGCGATCCTTTGGTTCAAAAATATTCTGGTTACAATCAGCTTAATTTAATGCAAAAAGTGAGGTATGAGCCTTTAGAAAATTTAAGTTTCGATTTAGGTTTGTTTTACACCACATCATCAAATATTCCAAGATACGATCGTTTAATCAGATATCGTAGTGGTACGCTGCGTTCTGCAGAATGGAATTATGGTCCACAAAACTGGTTTATGTCTAATTTACAGGTTACTAAATTAAGCAGTAATTCGAATTTGTATGATAAAATTAAAGCAACCATAGCTTATCAGAATTTTGAAGAAAGCAGAATGGATCGTGATTTTCAATCGTCTATCAGGAGTATTCGAGAAGAAGCTGTAGATGCTTACTCCTTTAATTTAGATTTAGAAAAAACTTTAGATTCCAAAACACAATTTTTTTATGGTTTTGAGTACGTTTATAATAAAGTAACTTCTAGTGGAGAGGATGAGAATATTGATATTAATACATTAGAACCAACTGTTTCGCGTTATCCAAATGGAGCAACATGGCAATCTACTGCTGTGTATTCTAGTATAAAATATAAGCCGAATACTAAATTTGTATTTCAGTCAGGTTTACGTTTTAACCATGTGGTTTCTAAGGCCGATTTCACCGAAAATAATGTCTATTTAAATTTACCTTTTACGGTTTCTAATAATGAAGCAGGTGCACTTACCGGAACCGCTGGAGTGAGTTGGACTCCAAACAAGATGATGCAATGGAAATTAAATGCATCGTCTGCTTTTAGAGCTCCAAATATTGATGATATTGGTAAGGTTTTCGATTCTGAACCAGGATCTGTTGTAGTGCCTAATGATAATTTAAAGCCTGAATATGCTTATGGTGGTGAAGTGGGACTGAAGTTGAATTTTAACGAAAGCCTTATTTTAGATTTAAACACGTATTACACGTATCTGGATAACGCCTTAGTGCGTCGCGATTATAGTTTAAATGGTGAAACTGAAATTATGTACGATGGTGAGTTAAGTAACGTACAAGCTATTCAAAATGCATCTAAAGCTTGGATTTACGGGTTTGAAGTTGGGTTGAAGTATAAACTATCTAAACAACTCGAGCTTACTTCGCAATACAACATTATAGGTGGTACAGAAGAAGATGAAGGCATTGAAGTTCCAATTAGGCATGTTGCACCATATTTTGGAAACACACACATTACATGGGCTAAAAACAAGTTGAAAGTTGATGCTTTTGCAAATTATAATAACGAATTATCTTTTAATCAATTAGCGCCTTCGGAAATTGAAAAAGATTATATCTATGCTTTAGATGCAGATGGCAATCCGTACTCGCCAGCTTGGTATACGCTTAATTTAAGAACGCAATATCAATGGCGTAAATCAACATCAATTTCGGCAAGTATAGAAAACATAACTAACCAGCGTTACAAAACCTATTCGTCTGGAATTGCAGCCGCTGGAATAAATGTTATTTTAGCATTAAAGTATAGCTTGTAATTTCGGTGTAAACCTAATTATCTTTTTATAGCTTTTTTAGTGATTATTACTCCTGTAGATAATTCCGCTTTAGCGAGATAAATACCTGTTTTTATATTTGGAATATTAAATGTTTCCGAACTATTTCCGCCTTTAAATTGATATACTTTTCTACCAAACAAGTCGTAAATAGCAATCGATTTTAAAGTAGCACTCGTTCCTGTTTTAAAGGTAACACGGTCGCTGTCATGTTGAATAATTTGGAAAGCACTTTCGTTATTAATAATATCATCAACTGTTAGCGTGTTTTCTTCTTTGAACACTACTTCAAAACGATTTGTAAATGCTCCTGTTTCTGAAGTAAAGTTGTAATCGCCATCCGATAGGTTATGAGTAATGTTTAGTAAATTATCTTTTAAATAAACCGTGTTATTGTTTAGAAAATCACCTTGTAGTTTATCAATAGATAAGGTGTATGGTATTTCATTATTAATATAATTAGTAAAGCCGAGATTTATAACCTCTTCTTCATTAATACTTTCAACAGCTTTACCTTGTATGGCAAACTTTTTATTAGAGTTACCGATAGTAGAATATAAAGCTGCACCCGAATTGGTTGGGTATTTGGTAGCATCAAAAGTTAATCCATCATCTTCATTAGTTGCTCCATTTACATAGGCTATTAAAATTTGATTATATACTCCAACTTCTGATGTTAAGTTAATCCATAGCTTATCTGCAATATTTGTGTTTTTAGATGATGTTCCTTTGAAAAACACACTATTAGCTGCTACATCGGTTACGCGCATTGAGTTGTTGAATGTGATAACGCCTTCCGATATATCTCCAGTAGTAGAAATGGGTATCGCCCCATCTGAAAAAGCTACAAAGAAACCTTGCCCCGAAGAAATTGCTCTGTTTGAATTAGATAATGTAGCAGCAGTTGTGCCATCGCCACCTGTAGTTTCGCCAGATGCATTTATAATAGAGTAATCATCATTAGAAAAGTTTAATGGTTCGTTGCCATTGGTGGTAGCCGAAGGTAGTGTGTTTTGAGACCATAAAAATATAGCGCCATTTATGTATCCTGATCCGGCAACACTAGTAGAAATATTACTGTTGGCTGCTAAAAACAAATCGGCATCAATCGCTGATGGGTATGGATTTCCAATAAAGTTCCAGTTAATATCGTTGTTTTCCGAGTCGTTTCTGTAAATAGGCACAGATATTACACCATTGTTAAAGGCACCTTCAAAGCTATAACTAAATTGATATGGAGCACTACCAGGACCAGTAAAACCAACAGGATCGTGCATAGATGCATAACCAATACCTGCTTCCATAATCGTCGTGCCGCTTACATTAGCCCAATCGTCACCATTATCATCAATATTATCTTGCCCGGCAATAGTTGCATTGTTATTGTTAGTTTCTGCAGTAGAATCTAGAAAGTTTTCCGCATTAAATAAATAGCGTCTGTTTGATTTCGCGTCTGTTAGGCCGCCGTCTATATCTTCTCCTACTACAGGAGAACTCCAATACGTGTATTCGTACCAGTTGTTTGTTGGGGCCGTTACTTTTTCAACTTCAATGGTGCCATTGTAGGTAATAGTTCCTAAATCGTCATTTTGTACAAATGCGCCTTGAGATGCTACATAAATGTTTGCATTTGCTTCTACAGTTAGGTCGTTTTCTACTTCAACAAAAGTATTGTTTGTAATGGTTAGATCGAAGTTTGAGCTAACGGTTAAACTACAAGCTTGAATGTTTCCATTACTACTAGTATCGTAGTTGGCATCAAGAATCGCTTCTGTTGTTAAATTGGGTGTACCTGTACTCCATGTTGATCCGTTCCAGATTGAAGTTGATACACAAGGAGAAGCAAGAATTACAGAACCATTTATAATAATACCTTTGTCAGTAGGAACAGTAAGTTCTTCTATGTCAAACGTTCCACCCTGAGTATCAGAATTGTAAGCGTAAATTCTAAAAGTTATGGTGTTTGTAATTCCCGAAAAACTAGATAAATCTATGTTATTATTTTCACCAGATGGAGAAACCGATGCATCTGTAAATATAGTTGTAAAGCCTGAGCCTGTATTTATTTGTATTTCTGCTCGCTTTGGACCTTCTCCACTTCGATCATAACGGATATCCATTGTTGTTAAATCTATTTGATATCCGGAGTTAGCGGTTAAAGTCCATTCAAGATAATCTGTAGGATCAAGAGTAGTAGTGCTAGTCCATCTTCTTGAGTTGTATGTTACTCCTCCGTTTTGAAGTAGCCCTGGACCTCTACAAATCCCTGTTGTGGTAATATTTGAGTCTTCATAAATGGAGCCGCTGCACCCAGCACTGTTTAGTCGGCTAAAAGAAGCTATTTCTTGCCCAAATCCAAAATCAAAGGCTAAAAGCATTAATATTAAAAGGAATAATTTTTTCAAAATTCTTAGGGATTAAAAGGTTCTCTTAATTGCTTTTTAGGCAATTAGATTGAACTAAAATAAAGAATTATTAGTTAATAAGGTTTTTTATCTAGATGTAACAGCTGTTTTTTAGGTTGATTTGCAAATAGCTATCAATGAGTGATTTGTTGTTTTTGATAAAAATAAAATTTAGTTGCTTGTTTTCCTTAAGGCTAGAAAGTTTAAAGCTGGGTGGCGCGATTATTAAAACTGTTCTAAAAAGCACGTTTATTTAATCTAATTGTTATTTTTGTTACCTATGCAACGTTCCACAAAATCTTATACTTTAGAAGAAGCTACCAGAAAAATGGAGCATTATTGCGCATACCAAGAACGTAGTCATTACGAGGTTAGGCAAAAGCTAATTAGCATGAATATGATTCCTGAAGTTATCGATGTGGTTGCCGTACACCTTATAGAACACAACTTCCTTAACGAAGAACGATTTGCAATGGCTTTTGCACGCGGAAAGTTCCGTATTAAGCGTTGGGGTAGAGTGCGCATATCTATGGAACTCAAGAAAAAGCATATTAGTAAAGTAAATATAAATAGAGCACTTTTAGAAATTGAAAACGAGGATTACATTGAGACTTTCAATGAGTTAGCCGAAAAAAAAGTAGAAACTCTAAAAGAGAGCGACGTTTACAAAAAGCGTAAAAAGTTTGTCGATTATTTTCTATATCGTGGTTGGGAGTCTCATTTGGTTTACGAGAAAGCACACGAAATCATTAAATAAAAGCATAAAAAAAAGCTGATAGAAATTATTTCTATCAGCTTTTTTTATAAAAGTTATCCTTAAAAAAGTAAGGGTACACTATATATTATAAGTTGAAAACAGCACCTAAGTTAACTGTAAATTGATTGTGTAAAGTTTCAGAAGCTGTTAACGTTCCAGATTTATATTTAGCGAAAGGCGCATTAAATTCTGTATAAACACCAAAGCCATCAGAGAAAAAATAACGAGCACCTAAGTGACCACCAAAGTTTTTAAGTCCAAGACTTAAACCAGGATAAACATCAAAGTTTTCATCAACATTAATAACATTACCAAGGTTAGCATTAAAACGAGCTCTTAAGTCAAAACGTGTATCAAAAGCATCATCCAAAATAACATCGTTAACGCTTAAAAGGTATGAAGTAGAAAAACCAACTGAAATGTTTTCGCCAACACCAAAATCGTAACTTAAATTAAGTCCAGTGCCATTATCTTGTAAGTTAGCACCAACTTGGAATTTATTATCACCTTTACCTTCAAATGCTTGCGAATGTGCAAACGATACGCTAAGTACAACTAATACTAATAAAATTAAATTTTTATTCATGATTTGAGTTTTATTTAAGTCGGCAAAGATATTACAACTTTTTTAAAATCAAAGGTTTAATTTACAAATGCTTGTTTGTGCGTAGTATGGCCTGTTCATTTTTCCAATCAATCCATTTTTGCCCTTTAATTCTACGCATTAAATTATCGTAATTACGCATAATAAATACATTGTAAATCGCTTTGCCAAAGTGTTTTGGGTTTCTAGCAATAGCACGCAAACTCATAGAAAAACCAGGGGTTATGTAGCGCATATAATGCCAATAACCTTCGGGCATATAGAGTACTTCGCCATGGTTAAGTTCCGTTTTGTAACCATTTGCTTTTTTTAACGCAGGCCATTTTTCAAAATCCGGATTATTAAAGTCTATATCCTCGCGAGTAATTAAAGCGTGAGGCACTTTGTATAAAAACTTATTCTGCTTTTGGTCAAACAAAATACACTGCTTTTTACCCTCAAAATGAAAGTGAAAAATGTTAGCCAAATCAATATCATAGTGCATAAACGTATGCGAGTTCTCACCGCCAAAAAACAACATCGGTATACCTTTCATTAAACGTAAACCAAAATCAGGAAACGTAAAATCTTTCTGTAAAACAGGAATCTCCTTTAAGGCATTCCACAAGAATATCCTGAATTTAGTGGGCTCGCGCTTCAATAAATCAATGTAATCGGCAAGTTTCATTTTGGCATGTGGCTCATTAAAACCATCTTTAAAATCCACAGGCCTATCATCGTAAAGTGGCACGGTAATATTGCCACCCACTTGCTTCATGTACTCCAAACTCCATTTAGAATACGCAGGCCAGTCATCGATAAAATGCTCGATAACCACAGGCTTTTGCGGTGTAAAATAGTGTTTTATAAAATCCGATTTCGTAATATGTTTTACGCGCGGAATATCCTGTAAGTTCAACGTCAAAGCTTGTTTGTATTCGGGGTCAAAGTTAACAAAACGTTACCAATTTAAAAATACTAATTTGGGCGTTACCCGAAAAGGGTCGCGCTTTCACTACTCGCTCCTCCTAAGGTCGGGAGCTCAAACAGGCCGTTCAATCGCTAACGCAAAAGAAAACCCGTCTTGTTTTTCTAGAAAGAGACGGGTTTTAAAAATATTAAATAACAACAAACGTTGTATGGTTGAGGTTAAAATTAAAGTGTGCCTCTTTTAGCTTGTTCACGCTCAATAGATTCAAAAAGTGCTTTAAAATTACCAGCACCAAAGCCTTTAGCTCCCATACGTTGTATAATTTCAAAAAATAAGGTCGGTCTATCTTCCACGGGTTTTGTGAAAATTTGAAGCAAATACCCTTCTTCGTCAGCATCAATCATAATGCCTAGTTTTTTTAGACCTTCAATATCTTCACGAAGTTCGTGGCTGTAAGCCTCTAATCTACCTGGTACGGCTCTATAATATTCCTCTGGCGGAATCGATAAAAATTCCACACCATTAGCTTTTAGTTGGCTTACTGTTTTTATAATATCATCTGTAGCAACGGCAATGTGCTGCACGCCTGCACCTTCATAAAAATCTAGATATTCCTCAATTTGCGAGCGTTTTTTACCTTCCGCAGGTTCGTTTATCGGGAATTTTATACGGCCGTTACCGTTACTCATTACCTTACTCATTAAGGCCGAATATTCGGTATGAATTTGCTTATCATCAAACGATAAAAAGTTTACAAAGCCCATAACATCTTCGTAAAATTTAACCCAAGTATCCATTTGGTTCCAGCCTACATTGCCCACCATGTGGTCTATGTATTTAAGTCCGGCAGGTTTTGGGTTGTAGTCAGAATTCCATGCCTTAAATCCTGGTAAAAAAGTACCGTTATAGTTTTTGCGTTCTACAAACATGTGTACCGTTTCGCCGTAAGTATAAATACCGGCTCTAACAACTTCGCCATGTTCGTCGGTTTCAACGGTTGGCTCCATATACGATTTTGCTCCTCGATTGGTAGTTTCTTGGTAAGCTTTTCGGGCATCTTCTACCCAAAGAGCAACTACTTTTACGCCATCGCCATGTTTAACAATGTGTTCGTTTATTGGCGATTTACTGTTTAAAGGTGTGGTTAGAACCAGTTTGATTTTATCTTGGGTAAGCACGTAGCTTACGGAATCTGTAGATCCGGTTTCTAAACCTTTATAAGCATGCGATTGAAAACCGAATGCTGTTTTATAAAAATGAGCTGATTGTTTCGCGTTACCAACGTAGAATTCTACATAATCGGTACCAAGAAGTGGTAAGAAATCTTGTGCGCCTTCAAATATTTTTTCTAATCCGTAGTTTACTGATTCTATATCTTTACTCATGATATCTTATTTATTAGTTGTGGATTTGTGTTTTATTCACCGCTATCGGTGGGTTCTATGAGTTCTTCAACCTCTATGCTGTCTATAGTAGTTTCAGATTCGTAGTATTCGGTATCACTAAAAATAGTATCCGATTCATATTCGTAAATCTCCTCTGTCTCGAAGTTGTCAAAGTTTTTAAATTCATCAAAAACACCTGTAGACCACATGGTGCCGTAGAATATAAGTGCACCTATAAACATAAGCACTATAATACCGTTAAAAACAATGGCAATTATGTTTAGCACGCGTGCCGTTGAGACGTTACTTCTAGTTTGTGGTGTATAGACATCTGGATTGTTGCCAAATTCTTTTAAACTTCTATTGGCGCTCATTAAACCAATAATGGCTATTATTAATGGGATAATGGCAAAAATGCCATAACAACAACAGCCTGCAAAACCTAATACTAAGGCTACAATACCTAATACTAATGAACTTGGATCGGCTGGTAGTTTACTGTAATTCATAATAATTTACCCATAATTAAACTTCTTGTTTAGAAGGTGCTCAAACAGGGGATTTGAGTGTTTTTAGGTTAAGCCTTTTTATTGGCGGTTAGGTTAGCTCTGATTGCAGCGGCATCCTTTTTACAAAGCGTTATAATGTTCTAAACTTTGTGTTTTACTAAATTTTTAATGAAAGTAATAAAACTTAAATAATAGACAAGTGGCTTTGTTAAAAGATATAGCGGAAAGCAGGATTAGCTTCTTATTATTTTATTCTAACCAGGATTTATAATAGTTCTCGTCGGCAATTTTCATGGCTTCTTCGGTTAGCATGAGTGGTTTAAAGGTGTCTACCATTACAGCGAGTTCGTTGGTTTTGGTTTTGCCAATACTACGCTCGGTGGCTCCTGGGTGCGGACCGTGTGGAATACCTGCAGGATGCAGAGAAATATGACCTTGATCGATATCGTTACGACTCATAAAATCGCCGTCTACGTAATATAAAACTTCATCGGAATCGATGTTGCTATGGTTGTATGGCGCCGGAATAGATTGCGGATGGTAGTCGTAAATTCGCGGCACAAAACTGCATATTACAAAGGCATCGGTTTCAAAAGTTTGGTGCACCGGTGGCGGTTGGTGTATGCGGCCTGTTATGGGTTCGAAATCGTGTATGGAAAAGGCGTACGGATAATTGTAGCCGTCGTAGCCCACAACATCAAAAGGATGAGAGGCGTAAACCATTTCTATAATATCGTCTTGTTTTTTTACTTTTATTAAAAAATCTCCATTTTCGTTATGGGTTTCTAATTCTACCGGACGGCGAATATCACGTTCACAAAATGGAGCGTGTTCCAAAAGTTGCCCAAACCAATTGCGGTAACGTTTTGGTGTGTAAATTGGGCGACGCGATTCTACTATAAAAAGCCTGTTGTCTTCGGTGTCGAAATCTATTTTATAAATAATACCGCGCGGAATTAAAAGATAATCACCGTATTTAAAATCCAGGTTTCCTAAGTGTGTGCGCAGTTTTCCGGTGCCTTTGTGCACAAAAATAAGCTCGTCGGCATCGGTGTTTTTATAAAAATAGTTTTCTGTAGATTGTTTTGGTGCTGCTAGAATAATAGCGCAATCGCTATTTATTAAAACGGTTTTACGACTTTCTAGATAATCGTTTTCTGGTTTTACTTGAAAGCCTTTTAATCTATAAGATTTTATGTTGTTTTTTAATGCAATTTTTGGAGCAACACTGTATTGGTTTTTTATTACTTTTACTTGTGTTGGTCGTTGTTCGTGGTAGCTATTGGTTGCCATACCATCGAAACCAATGGTGCCAAAAAGTTGTTCGGCGTACAAACTGCCGTCTGGTTTTCTAAATTGTGTGTGTCGTTTAGGAGGAATGTTTCCTAGTTTATGATAAATAGGCATACTTTTTAGAATTATAAGTTAATAATTAAACGTTTTAAAGCGTGTGGCTTTAAACTTTAAAAAAAGTGATTTAAATATACAATAATGCCTGCTTATTCAGGATTTCTCTTGATAAGAAAATTAAGGTGCTGAAGTAAATTTGCCCAAAACAGTGTCATATTACCACAAATATCGTAAAATTTTAAATTATAACTCGTAAAATAGAATTTATTTTGAATAAATCGTAATCGTTGGTTTAGAACCAAAAACCTAAATTAAAGAACCAGATGCTTTGGCCTAACTCGGGCGCATAACTGTATTTTACTTGTAGCGGACCTATAAGGGTTTCCATGGCGTAACCTAAGCCGTAACCGCGATTGTCTGGAAGTGAGAACCATTCGCCAGAGTCGAAAATATCGTCGTCTATGTTGGCCCAGTTGCCTTCTAGCGTAATGTGATGTTTTTTGAAAATTTCATAATCGGCAATAAAAGATGCCTTTACGTAGCTATTCCCCGTAAGGGAAATAAAATCGTGACCAATAAATGGTATGAAGTTGTTTATTAGGTTATTACCGTATCCTCCAAGTGCGAAATCTAAGGTTTTGGTCGATTTGTTACCGGTTTTAAAACCACCACTTGTTTTTATATTGAATGCTAAATTGTGTGATGCGCTAAAGGCATAGCCTAAATCTGCTTTAGCAATAGAGAAGTTATCGAAATCTTTATTGAAGTTAGAGGCAAATAAGTAGGTGTGTAAATCGCCATTAAAATACACGCCTTTTTTAGGGAAATATTTGTTATCGTAGGTGTCTAATTTAAGGTTTCCGAAAACACTTAGATAATCTGTTTTTTCGAATACATATTCTTCGTCTGGACTATCTGTTAAAAAAGTTTCTGAGCTTAACTCTAAACGCTTGTGTTCTGCTCCTATACTGAATGCAAAATCTTTTCTGAACAATGTTTGTAGATAAAATTGATTGGTTTGATCATCCAATTCTGTTGCTATTTTGTTTAATCCGGTGGCGTCTATTTCACTGTCTTCCAATAATAAACTTGCGCTTACGTTTTTATTAAATGTATTGAAACTAGAACGGAAACCAACACTCCAGTAAAAACCTTTGTCTATTAAATAATCGAAATTATAACGCACATTATCGCCTAGAATAAAATCGAAAGAAGCGATATCATTTTTAAATAGTAATCGTTTTTTAGTGATGTTTACTAGAATGGCGCTTTTGTATAAATCATCAAAATGGATACCAAGTTTTAAAAACGTTGTGTTTTTAGTTTCGGTTAAATGCGTTTCTAAATCGTAAGTTTCAGAAGCTCCTGTATGTTTTAATTTATATTGAAAGGAATCGAAGTTATTGGTTGCTACTAAATTGTTCACTCCTTCTATAAAATCTGTGTAGCTTATTTTTCCGCTTTGCTTTAATTTTAACTTTCCTAAAACATAGGCGCGTGTGTAGCTTTTATTGCCTTTTATTGATAGGTTGTTTATGGTAATACTATCTGGTACTCTTTCTTTAAGTTTTTGTTCTTTTTTTCTTAGAGGTAAGTTTTTAAAGTCTTCTAGGTTTGCTAATGTGGCTATTTTTCCACTTTCAATAATTTCTCGACCTTCATTAAAAGATACCACGTTGTATTCTTTAATATTTGGTTTTATGTAAATATCGGTAAGCTTGGCTTTTAATTTCATGTCGTTTACCGTTCTGAAATTATTTATTTGAAGCAAAACATCGGGAGCCGAGGTGAGTTCGTCGCGTTTTAAAAGATCGTCTTGTACATCTACACCAATAATTTTATCCATGCCTTTAGCACGTAATTCTCCAATAGGGTAGTTGTTAATTACACCACCATCTACAAGTACATCGCCATTAATTATAACCGGCTGGTAAAGTGATGGAAGCGCGCTACTCGCCATAATAGATTGTGTTAAATCGCCCGATTCTAAAACCACTTGGTTACCCGTTTCTACGTTTGTGCCAATACAAAAAAACGGAATAGGTAATTTGCTGAAATCGCTAGTTTCGTTTATAGATAGCGTTAAGGTTGAAAATAAATTATAAGTGTTTTGACCACGAGAAAGTGCAGATGGTAATTTAATTTTAAAATCGTCGAAGGGTAATTTCACCGCATATCTTTCGGCATTATCACGTTCGTAAAAGGCCTTAGAAGCTCTTGGCAAATTATCGTTTATAAGTTTATCAAAATCTACTTGATGAAAAATAGAATCTAGTTGATTACCCGAATATCCCGAGGCATAAAGTCCGCCAATTACGGCGCCCATACTTGTGCCTGCAATATAATCTATCTTAATACCTAAACTGTCTATAACTTTTAAAACACCAATGTGGGCAAGCCCTTTTGCTCCACCACCACTTAATACCAAGCCTACTTTTGGAGTATTTTTTTCTGTTTTGTTTTGCGCTTTCGCGGAAAGGCCAACGAACAGAATTAGGAGTAATATGGTGGTTTTTTTTATCAATGTTTTTTATTTTAACGGGTGTATGTTTAATAATAATATTTTACTGATAATTGGTATTCTATTTAAGTCTCCTTTTCGTGATAAAAGGTGTAAATTTTTGAGGCTCTCGATACGCCAACAACATCTTCTAGTTCGTCTAGTTTAGCATTTGCTACACGTTTTGCCGATTTAAAATGTTTCAATAATTCTACAATGGTTTTATCGCCAATACCCGGAATGGTTTCAAGCTCGGTATTTAAAGCTGATTTACTACGTTTATTACGGTGATGCTCAATACCAAAACGGTGGGCTTCATTTCGTAATTGCTGAATTATCTTTAGAGTTTCACTTTTTTTATCTAAATATAAGGGAATTGGATCGTCTGGATAGAATAATTCTTCTAAACGTTTTGCGATTCCTATAATAGCAATAGTATTTCGTAAGCCTAATGCGTCTAAACTTTTTAATGCTGAAGATAGTTGTCCTTTTCCACCATCTATTATTATTAGTTGTGGTAAAGGTTGTTCTTCTTCAACTAAACGTTTGTAACGACGGTATACAACCTCTTCCATAGAAGCAAAATCGTCTGGACCAACTACGGTTTTTATATTAAAGTGGCGATAGTCTTTTTTACTGGGTTTGCCATTTTTAAATACAACGCAAGCCGCTACAGGGTTTGTGCCTTGGATATTCGAGTTATCGAAACATTCAATGTGGCGAGGTTCTTCAGAAAGACGTAAATCGGCTTTCATTTGTGCCATAACTCTGTTGGCATGCCTATCTGGATCTACTATTTTTATTTGTTTAAAACGTTCCATTCGGAAATACTTAGCATTCCGAAGTGATAGATCTAAAATATGTTTTTTATCGCCCAATTGTGGTACTGTAACTTTTAAGTTTTCGCCTATATTAACTTTAAAGGGAACGTAAATTTCTTTAGAATTAGAATCGAAACGTTGTCTGATTTCTGTAATCGCGAGTTCTAGTAATTCTTGGTCGGTTTCGTCTAGCTTCTTTTTAATTTCTAAAGTATGCGAACGAATTATGGAGCCGTAGGATAATTGTAAAAAATTGATGTAACCATAGCCTTCGTCGCTCATGATAGAGAATACATCTACATTACTAATTTTTGGATTTACAATGGTAGATTTAGCTTGGTAATTTTCTAAAACCTGAATTTTCTCCTTCATTTTATGGGCTTCTTCAAACTGCATGTTGTCTGCTAAATCGCGCATTTGCTGTTTAAATTGCTGTAAGGAGTCTTTAAAATTTCCTTTTAAAATTTCTTTTATTGCTACTATGTTTTTGTTGTATTCTGCTTCGGTTTCGCGGTTTTCACAAGGGCCTTTGCAGTTGCCTAAATGGTATTCTAAGCAGACTTTATATTTGCCTGAATTTACTTTTTCTTGAGATAAGTTAAAGTTACAGGTACGTAAACTGTACAAGCCTTTTATTAAATCTAAAAGCGTATAAACGGTTTTACCACTGGTGTATGGTCCAAAATAATCGCTACCGTCTTTAAAAACACGTCGTGTAGAAAACACGCGTGGGAAACGTTCGTTTTTTATGCAAATCCATGGGTACGATTTATCATCTTTTAATAAAACATTGTATCGCGGCTTGTACTTTTTTATCAGGTTGTTTTCCAGTAGAAGTGCATCGGTTTCGGTATCGACCACAATGTGCTTTATGTTGGCTATTTTTTTTACCAACACGCGAGTTTTACCGTTGTCGTGGGTTTTAGTGAAATAGGAGGTGACCCTTTTTTTAAGGTTTTTGGCTTTACCAACGTAAATTATGGTATCATCTTTATCAAAATATTGATAAACACCAGGTTGATTTGGCAGGGTCTTTAATTGTATGTCTAAATCAGGGGTATCCATTGTTTCAAAGGTAATTATTTTATTGATGTTTTTTAGATAGTAATCTCACGAATTTATACGAATAGATGTTATAACTTATGCTTGTTAATTTATAGGTAGAAATTATTTTTTAAAAATGTTTTTTGAATTGACTAATTGTATATTTTCGCCACTTTTAAAAACGCTTCTAGTTTGCTAGGATGTGTTTTGTTTATTGACGAAAATTGATGTTTGCAGATGGGCTTGCGTTAGGGATTGCAGCATTGTTGGAGCTCTTTTTGTGTGGTTGCACCTATGCAACACAAAAAAGCGACTGCGGAAAGCCCGACCCTTCTGGTAACGCCCAAAGAAATAATTGAAAAATGAGTAAAAAGATTTTAGGTAGAACCGATGTTTTAGATTTTCCTGTATTAGGTTTGTTTAATATTGATGTAAAAATGGATACAGGTGCTTATACATCGGCAATACATTGTACGGAAATAATTGAAGAAAATAATGTGCTAAAATGTGGTTTTAGTAGTGATGTACATCAAAATTTTGGTGATACAGAAATTGTGTTTACCGAATTTTCACGAACCAATGTGAAAAGTAGTAACGGTTTTAAGGAAAATAGATATAAAGTAAAATCTGATGTGGTAATCTTTGGTAAAACATACAAGATTAACTTAACTTTAAGCACGAGAAGCGATATGAAATATCCGGTGTTGATTGGAAGACAATTTTTAAAACAAAAATTTTTGATCGATGTGGATTTGGAACAAGTTTCTTTTAAAATGAAAAAACAATAACAATGAACATAGTAATTTTATCGCGTAATGCGGAACTGTATTCGACTGATCGCTTGGTGGAAGAAGGGAAAAAAAGAGGTCATAAAATCGAGGTTATAGACCCGTTGAAGTGTGACCTTATTATTGAAAAGGAAAACCCAACGATTTTTTATAAAGATCGATATTTAGACTATGTTGATGCTATTATACCTAGAATTGGAACTTCGGTTACCTTTTTTGGTTGTGCTGTAGTGCGCCAGTTTGAAATGATGGGGGTTTTTACCACAGTAACATCGGATGCGATTATTCGTTCTCGTGATAAACTGCGTAGTTTTCAGCGTTTGTCTAAAGCAGGAATTGGTATGCCTAAAACGGTGTTTACTAATTATTCTCGCGATGTAGAACGTGTTATTGAGCATGTTGGTGGTACACCGGTTATTATTAAACTTTTAGAAGGTACTCAAGGTTTAGGAGTGGTTTTAGCTGAAACTAAAAATGCTGCAGAATCTGTTTTAGAGGCTTTTAATGGTTTACAGGCTCGTGCATTGGTGCAAGAATATATATCGGAAGCTAAAGGTGCAGATTTACGTGCCTTGGTTGTAGATGGCCAAGTGGTTGGTGCTATGAAACGCCAAGGAAAAGAGGGGGAGTTTAGATCTAATTTACACCGTGGCGGATCGGCCGAAATTGTAAAACTT
Source organism: Algibacter lectus (assembly GCF_900112395.1). Lineage (GTDB taxonomy): Bacteria > Bacteroidota > Bacteroidia > Flavobacteriales > Flavobacteriaceae > Algibacter > Algibacter lectus. The sequence continues at coordinate 260,224 of NZ_FOLN01000004.1, read as the reverse complement.
AATCATGATGAGTTAAAGGTGGCTATGAATGCCGCTACAGCTTTAAAGCTGCCTGTTTGCGGTGTAGATATGTTACAGTCGGAACGTGGCCCGTTATTGTTAGAGGTGAATTCTACACCTGGTTTAGAGGGTATTGAAGCTGCTACAGGACGAAATATTGCAAAGAATATTATTGTTTATATTGAAAAAAACACGAAATAAATGCCAGAATTACGCAACAACATTTTAACTATTTTAGGAGAAGATATAGGTCCGGGAGAGAGTAGAGAGGTTAATTTTGATGTGGCTAATTTACATACCTCAACACCAGTAAATGTACCGGTTATAATTTCGCGTGCTAAAAAGCCTGGTCCAATTGTGCTTTTTACAGCAGGAATTCATGGAGATGAAGTTAATGGTGTTGAAATTGTTAGACAACTTATTGCTAAAGGTATTAATAAACCTAAAATAGGAACCATAATTTGTATTCCGGTTATTAATGTTTTTGGGTTTATAAACTTAAAACGAGAATTTCCTGATGGTCGCGATTTAAACCGAGTATTCCCTGGTAGTCCAACAGGTTCGTTGGCGGCTCGCGTTGCTTTTAAGTTGGTAAACGAAATTTTACCACATGTAGATATTATTTTAGATTTTCATACGGGTGGGTCTGGTCGTTTTAATGCACCGCAACTGCGTTATACAAAGGAAGATGTTGAACTTAATAATTTAGCGAAAGCTTTTGGAGCACCTTTTGTTTTGTATTCTAAAAACTTATCGAAATCGTTTAGAACAACTTGCTATAAATTAGGGAAGCCTCTTTTGCTTTTTGAAGGTGGAAAATCTAACCATATTGATGATGCTGTAACCAACTCTGGAGTAAATGGATCTAAACGTGTATTGAAATATTTAGGTATGCTTGGGGTTAATTTTAAAAGTGCAACACCTAGAAAAAGCACCATTTTTATAGATGATAGTAAATGGCAACGTGCTAAATATTCGGGCATGTTTAAACCTGAGGTTGCCATAGGTTCTTATGTTGATAGGCGTGATGTATTGGGTAATATTACAGATCCTTATGGCAAGTTTGAATATGTTGTGAAAGCACCAAATTCTGGATATATTATTAATGTAAACGAATCGCCTATTGTATATCAGGGGGATGCCTTGTTTCACATCTCTACAACCTTGAAACATTAAGTTTTGATAATATGATTTTAGAATGACTAAAAACGAATTACGAAAAACATATAAAAAACTTAGAAGCGAATTATCTGTAAATCAAATAGACGATTTTAGCTTGGCTATTGCTAATCAGCTTTTAAAATTGCCAGTTTGGAATGCTTCTTTTTATCATGTTTTTCTAGCTATTGAAGAACATAAGGAGGTAAACACCGATTATATTCTGAATATTTTATCGGGAAAGGATAAAAATATTTTAATTTCTAAAAGCGATTTTAAAACTGGTGGTATGCAGCATTTTTTATTAACCGATAATATGGTTATTAAAAAAAACAACTATAATATTCCTGAACCTATTGATGGTATCGAGATTTTAGATGATAAGGTTGAAGTAGTGTTTATTCCGCTCTTAGCCTTTGATACACTTGGTAACCGTGTTGGTTATGGTAAAGGTTTTTACGATCGGTTTTTAGTCAAATGTAAACCTGAAACTATTAAAATAGGCTTGTCTTTTTTTGAAGCTTCCGCCGAAATTACCGATGTTTTTGAAAGTGATGTGCGCCTAGATTATTGCGTAACGCCAGAGCGTGTTTATGAGTTTTCGTAAAGCATTATAAACTTAATCTTTACTGAACGCTTTCTTATTAAATACAATTAACATTAGAAAACCTGTGCTTATAGCCATATCGGCTACATTGAATACAGGTTCGAAGAAGTTAAAGCGTTGTCCGCCATATAAAGGTAGCCATTGCGGTAAATTTATTTGAAATAAAGGAAAATAAAGCATGTCTACTACTTTGCCATGTAATAAGCTATCATATCCTCCTGCTTCCGGTAAAAAGCTTGCTACTTGGTTCATGCTATCTTCAAATAAAACACCATAAAATACTGAATCTATAATATTACCTAAAGCACCGGAAAATATTAAAGCAATAGCTGTAATTAATATTTTAGAACTTTGCTTTTTAGTTGCATCAACAAGCCAATAACCAATACCAAAAATAGCAAAAACTCTAAATAGGGTTAAAGCGATTTTTGCAGATCTATCGTCTATAAAGGAAACAAAATCACTAATTTTTGTACCCCAAGCCATGCCATCATTTTCTATAAAATATATTTTGAACCAACTAAATACCTCAACATTTTCATGAAGTGCGAAATTGGTTTTAATGTATATTTTACTAATCTGGTCGATTAATAATAAGATAACAATAAGTAGAATAGATTTTTTTAAAGACATATTAAAAACTAAAAACGCCTCATAAAAGTATGAGACGTTTCAAATATAAAATTTTAATTGCGATTATTGCATGTTTTTAGCCTCGATACTTAATGTAGCGTGTGGCACAAGCTCTAAACGTTTTTTGTTTATCAGTTTTCCTGTAACTCTGCAAATACCGTAAGTTTTGTTTTCAATACGGATTAAAGCATTTTTTAAATCGCGTATAAATTTTTCTTGACGGATAGCTAATTGTGAGTTAGATTCCTTACTCATTACAGCACTACCTTCATCAAAGGCTTTAAATTGAGGCGATGTATCTTCAGTTCCATTGCTATGGTCGTTCATATACGCACTTTGTATAAGTGCTAAGTCGTGTTGTGCTTTTTTTATTTTTTCGGCTATTAGCACTTTAAACTCTGCTAAATCAGCATCCGAATATCTTACAGTATTTTCTGCCATAGTTTTAGTTTTTTTGGATAGACAATTTGGTATTTACTTCATCAAAAGCAATTTCTATACCATCTTCTAATTTATCAATAATTTTTAATTCGTTAGTTAGTGTTTCAGACTTAATATACGCAAGATTTGCTTCCACAGCCTTTACGATATTTTCGTCTTTTTGAAAAGTAACATCTATACGGTCGGTTACTTCAAAACCTGAATCTTTTCGTAAATTTTGTATACGATTGATTAACTCTCTCGCAATACCTTCTTTACGTAATTCTTCAGTAATGGTTACATCTAAAGCTACCGTTAAGGCACCGTCGTTTGCAACTAGCCACCCTTCGATATCTTGAGATGTTATTTCAACATCTGTGCGTTCTAAGGTAATATTTTTTCCGTTTACTTCGACTTCCAAAATACCATTTTGCTCAATGTTTTTTATGTCGCTAGCAGTGAAGTTATTAACTATTTGTGCAATGGCTTTCATGTCTTTTCCAAAACGAGGGCCAAGTACTTTAAAGTTTGGTTTTATTTGTTTTACCAAAATATCCGAAGCATCTTCAAGAACTTCAACCTCTTTTACATTAACCTCAGATTTTATAAGGTCTGCAACGGCTAGTATTTCATTTTTTTGAGATTCACTATCAATAGGAATCATTATTTTTTGTAATGGTTGTCTTACTTTTATTTTTTCTTTTGCACGTAATGAAAGTACTAATGATGAAATAATTTGAGCGCTTTCCATCTTGTTCTCTAGAGACTTATCAACAAAATTCTCATCGAATACCGGGAAGTTTGATAGGTGTACACTCTCAAAAGATTCTTTTTTAGTAACTGAATTTAAATCTAAATACAATTTATCCATAAAGAACGGTGCAATTGGTGCTCCTAGTTTCGCGATAGTTTCCATGCAGGTGTAAAGTGTTTGGTATGCCGAAATTTTATCTTGTTGGTAATCACCTTTCCAGTAGCGTCTTCTACTTAAACGTACAAACCAGTTACTTACGTAATCTTGAGTAAAATCTGAAATTGCCCTAGCTGCTTTTGTTGGTTCGTAATCGGCATAAAAAGCATCTACTTTCTGAATTAAAGTGTGTAATTCTGAAAGAATCCACCTGTCTATTTCCGGACGTTCGTTTAAAGGAATATCGGCTTCGCTGTAGTTAAAGTTATCAAGATTAGCATAAAGTTGAAAGAATGAATAGGTGTTGTAAAGTGTTCCGAAGAATTTACGTTTTACTTCTTCTATACCTTCTAAATCGAATTTTAAATTATCCCAAGGGTTTGCATTAGCAATCATGTACCAACGTGTAGCATCGGCACCATATGTTCCTAAAGTTTCAAAAGGATCTACGGCGTTACCTAGGCGTTTAGACATTTTTTGTCCGTTTTTGTCTAGTACCAACCCGTTAGAAACTACATTTTTGTATGCCACAGAATCGAAAACCATAGTTCCGATGGCGTGAAGGGTATAAAACCATCCACGTGTTTGATCCACACCTTCTGCAATAAAATCTGCTGGAAACGATTTGTTTTCGTCAATTTTATCTTTGTTTTCAAAAGGGTAGTGCCATTGTGCATATGGCATAGAACCAGAATCGAACCAAACATCGATTAAATCGCTTTCGCGTTTCATTGGTTGGCCGTTTGCTGAAACTAAAGTAATTTCGTCAACTATATTTTTATGTAAATCTATTTTCGCGTAGTTTTCTTCGGAATTGTTTCCAACTTCAAACTCTTCAAAAATATCTTTTGCTAGTACGCCTGCCGCAACTGCTTTTTGCATTTCTGCTTTAAGCTCTTCAACAGAACCTATACAGATTTCTTCTTTACCATCTTCTGTTCTCCAGATTGGTAACGGAATTCCCCAGTAGCGAGAACGCGATAAATTCCAGTCGTTTGCATTTGCTAACCAGTTTCCAAAACGGCCTGTTCCGGTTGCTTTTGGTTTCCAATTAATGCCTGTGTTTAACTCGTGCATGCGCCCTTTAATATCGGTTACTTTGATAAACCAAGAATCTAATGGGTAATATAGAATTGGTTTATCGGTACGCCAACAATGTGGGTAACTGTGCTTATATTTTTCAACCTTAAAGGCCTTGTTTTCTTCTTTTAATTTAATAGCTAATTCAACGTCTATTGAGCGTTCTGGTGCTTCACCATCTGCATAATATTCGTTCTTAACATACTTGCCGCCAAACTCTTTCATTTCTGGCCTAAAACGACCTTGTAAATCTACAAGTGGTACTAAGTTGTCGTTTTCATCTTTTACCAACATTGGCGGGATTTCAGGTGCGGCTTGCTTTGCAACCAAGGCATCGTCTGCACCAAAAGTAGGTGCTGTATGTACTATTCCTGTACCGTCTTCTGTGGTTACAAAATCTCCAGCAATAACTCTAAAAGCATTTTCTGGGTTATCGTTTGGTAAAGCATATGGTAATAATTGTTCGTATTTAATACCAACAAGATCTTTTCCTTTAAACTCTTTTACAACGAAGTATGGTATTTTTTTGTCGCCATCTTTATATTCTAAAAGTGCTGGTTTTTCTTCAACTCTTTTAAATTTTCCGTCAAATTGTTTGTTAACTAAAGCTTTTGCCAAAATAACATTCATAGGTTTGAATGTATATTGGTTATACGTTTCAACTAAAACGTAATCTATTTTTGGACCAACTGTTAACGCTGTATTAGACGGTAAAGTCCAAGGTGTTGTAGTCCATGCTGTAAAATGGATATCACCTTCGTTTTGTAAAAAATCTGGCAATGTACTTTCTACGGCTTTAAACTGAGCGACAATAGTTGTGTCTGTTACATCTTGGTAAGCGCCCGGTTGGTTAACCTCGTGCGAGCTTAAACCTGTGCCTGCTTTAGGCGAATAAGGCTGAATAGTGTAGCCTTTGTACATTAAATTTTTGGTATATATTTCTTTTAATAGCCACCAAACTGTTTCCATGTATTTTGGTTCGTAGGTTACGTATGGATCGTCCATATCTACCCAATACCCCATTTTTTGAGTGAGGTCGTTCCAAACATCTGTATAGCGCATTACTGCTTTTCTACAGGCTGCATTATAATCTTCTACAGAAATAGTTTTACCAATATCTTCTTTGGTAATTCCTAATTCTTTTTCTACACCTAATTCAATAGGTAAACCATGTGTGTCCCAACCAGCTTTACGCTTAACTTGGTAACCTTTCATGGTTTTATATCGTGGAAAAATATCTTTAATAGCACGTGCTAAAACATGGTGTACACCAGGTAATCCGTTTGCTGAAGGTGGACCTTCAAAAAACACAAAAGGTTTTTTGCCTTCTCTTGTGGTTACACTTTTTTCAAATATGTTATTTTCTTGCCAATAGTTTAAGATCTGGTCTGCAACATTTGGTAAGTCAAGTCCTTTGTATTCAGGAAATTTAGCGCTCATGTATCATCAATTCTAGTAAGGTTGCGAATTTAAGGAATAATACTTAAAACATTAATTTTTTGAAATAAAAAAAGACCACTAGAGTTGTGGTCTTTTTAAAAATTGTGTATGTGTTTAATTTTTAGTTGATTACTATCTTTTTAGTAAGCACTTCATTTATGTCTGTTCTTAAACATACAATATAGGTTCCGGTTGCTAAATTATTAAATTGGATACCGTTGCTTAATTCTGAAGATGACAGGTTTTGTTGTTCTAAAACGGTTTGTCCTCTCATGTTTATCAATGCTAATTTATTAACGTCGCTATTTAATTTTTTTGCATAAAATGTATTTACCTTGTTTTGGAAATACATAAAGTTTTCGGTAGCTGTAACTTCTTCGTTGCTTAGGGTTTGTACTTCATTTTGAAATACAATTTCGAACCTTTTATTAAAGATACCTTGTGTAGACGTGAAGTTGTAGGCAGCATCTTGTTTTAAATCGAAATAGGTTCCTAATAAATTATCGCGTAAATAAACGTTTTGGTTTTCATCTAAATTAACTTCTTCAGTGATTTTAATTTCGAAAGCATTATCTCCAGACGATCTAAAATTTAATGATACAACCTTATCATCGGTAATTTCACCGTAGGCTTGTAAATTCATATTTTTACCATCCAAATCAAGGTTTAAATCATTGTTGTTTGTGTCGTCAGATTCAGCATCGTAACCATAATCATAAGCATCTGAAGTTTGTTCGCTAAAGCCTAATAAAAGTTCGCGTTTGGCTTGAGGACCTGTTATAGAGTTGAATTCTAATCTGATTTTTTGAATGCTATTTTCTTCGGAAGGGGTTTCGTTTGTTGTGTAATTTTTTCCTTGAACACCTTTAAAGAATACAGAGCCACTAGCCTCTGTTCCGTCTGCATCAGCTTCTTTAATAAAAATACGCTGGCTATTATTAAACTCCACTTGGCCGGTTGATGTGATTTCTGTGATAAATCCCTGTCCAACAGGTAAGTATCTTGTTGGTAAAAGTGTGCCAGCTTCTCCTCCTGTAGTTTCATCAGCAAGACCTACAAACTGGCGCGCTCTAGTTGATCCTAATTTGTTTACTTGTGCGTAACCGCCATTGTAATCTGCTAGGTTATGGGAAGATCCACTCCATTGCTGCCAAATTTGCAAAGTGCCATCTATTAATCCTACATTGTCATCAATAAATTTATGAATATCAATTGCCGATGGGTAAGGATTTCCAAGAAGATATTCTGTCTTGGATACCGTTGCTACGGACCCTTCTCCTCCTTTATCAATAACATCAATTAAAATAGTTCCATTATTGGGTTTTCCTTCAAAGGTATATTCTTGCTTATCTTCTGGTGTACCTGTTCCTTTTTGGGTATATCCTACACCGGGTTGTATAGGGGTTGATAGTGATAGTTTTCTCCAATCCCAATAAGTTAATGCGTTTGTGAAAGTGTAAAGCCAGAAGGTGCTAATGCTTCCTGATCCGCTGTAACTTGATGTAAATCTTCCTTCTAATCCAGGATTAAATTTAATCATGTCTAGATTAAAGGTTGAATTATTACTGTTATTTTCTGAGGCGTTATTATTGGTTAAAGGGGTGATGCTTGTAGCTCCTACAGGAGAAGACCAATAGTTGTACCAGTATACATTTGATGTACCTTCTTGTCTCCTTAATATTCTACCGTTTTCTGATGTTACTAAGTCACTAATTTCGGTTTGTATTAATTGGGAATCATTCATTAAATCTAATGCTCCATTTAATTCTAGGTACCAATTGTTTTTTACAAGATTATCGCCATTTATAGTTAACGTTTTGTCTGTGTCAATTATTAACCCAAGATTTTCAGTTGAAAGGTTTCCTTCAATATTGTGTTCAATTTTTATAATACTCCACGGGCTATTTCCGTTGGTGTCTGTTATATCCCAAACATCACCATGTAGCCAGTTTGTTTCGTTGGTCCAATCTCCATCACTATTTGTAACAAAAGGCATTGGAGCTGTTTGCTCGAGTATTGTTGAAATGTTATGTAATGTTAAATCGTGACCGCTTGCTGAGTAATCTGTTACAGTATTTGTAGCGTAATAGATATCCGTCATAGGGTAATATCCTTGTAAAGTAGACCAAGGTACTTTTGATAAATTAGGGTCTTCAATATTTTTTGGTATAACACTACCGCGTATAACACCGGTGTTTTCTTCTATTTCTTGGTAAACCATTTGTTGTACTTGTACATCGCTTAATGCGGTATTGAATACACGCACCTCATCTATGTCTCCGTTAAAATGTTTCGAAGGACTAGTGTTGGTCGGGTATCTACCTATTGTAAAGTTTCTTGTAGAGTAGATATGTGGAGTACCATTATAATTTTTAGTTATTAATTCTGAATTTAATTTTGAATTTGTTGTTGTGCCTACTAATTCGCCGTTTAGATACAGTTTGATGGATTCATTACTTGAGTCAAACACTCCGGCCACATGATACCATAGGTTATTTTCTAGTTTAACACCTGAAGATGGATCTGGTTGTACTTGAATATTATTTGGATAGTTTGATGATGCCGTGACCTCGCCTTGCATAGTTACCGAAAAGGCAGGTGTGCGACCGTTAGTTACAAAAATTCGCATATTTTCTTGCCCAGCAATACTGTAAGAATCAGGTAAATTACCGTCATTATCATGATCAATTTTTATCCAACCCATTATTGTAGCATTGTCCCAATCAGTTATAAATGGTGTGCCATCTAAATAATCATCAGCTCCATCAAAATCTATAGAAGCCTTGCTTACAAAATTGTAAATGTAAATATCAGCAGAAGGACTATCGGGAGTGATGTTATCATCTGTTTGGTCTTGATAATTAAATGCTGTATTTGTGAGAGCTGTAGCCATGGTATTTATGTCATCGGCCATTACTTCTAACTCAATAGTTTCTTTGTCTCCGCTATTTAAAGTACCTATTGTCCAAGTGTTACCACTCCAAGTTCCTACAGAAGTGTTAGAGCTTATTAAAGTTAACCCGTTAGGGATGTTATCTTCAACTTTTAAGTTTGTAACAGGGTTTAAACCAGAGTTTTCTACTTCAATTGTAAATATTGCTGTTTCACCTTCAATAACTTGGTCTTTATCAACCGTTTTGGTTAGCACAATATCTGGGTTGCAATAGTATGCGGAAAGTGGTTGAGAATCATAAGTACATCCGCCTTTTACAACTCTTACATAATAATCTGCAGATGTTGTTGGTGAATAGGTTGCGTGTGTTGCTCCTGCTATTAAGACTCCATCTTCAAACCATTGGTAGGAATCGAATGTTTCATCTATAACTTCTACTATAGCTCCTGGCAAACAGCCTCCACCTGCAACTTGTAAAGTTACTTCGGGAACAGTATCAAATCCAGAAAAATATCCAGCAATACCACGCGCGCCATTGTATCCTAAGTATCCAACAGCAATAGGACCAGAAGATTGAACAGAAATATCTCCTGTAAGCCCTGAAATATAAAATGTTTTCCAGTCTGAAGAACCTGCTACAGCTTTTGCTGCAGGAAGCGCGACTTCAGTGGCACCATCTTTAACTTTAATGTTTGAGTCGTCTGTAGAGGTAGAGGCTATGATGAAAACTCCGCCATTAGCAGTGACTCCTGATATATCCTTAATATTAGGAATAAAATCCATGGTGTCTGGTAATAGGCAGCTTACTGGTGCTACGAAATTAAGACTTACGGTATGTATGCCGGTATCTCCTGAAATAACTTGATAAGCATAGGTGTCTTTAGAAGTGGTGATTAACATGTTATCTCCAACTGAATTTCCTGAAAAATATGAACTAGGTATTTCTGCGTACTCTCCTTCATCTATATTTGCAAAAGGTGTTGTATTACCGTTAACATAGACGTTTGTATTTGCTTGAGTTCCTATGATGATTACAAACTCATTCGAGCTGCCTCCGCGACCTCTTACAAAAACATAATCTTTACCTAACTTATCTTCTGGAACGGGCTGGTCGGCTCCGGCATCTCTACTAGCGCTAGAAGGGTTTACTCCGAAATTTAACATACCATTACTAATAGCAATATCTTTGTCTGAATTTATTGAAGCGCCTATCCAGCCATCTACGTTTGCCGATGCAGCATCTTTGGCAGCTTCCAAAACATAAGACTGTCCTTTTTGCAAGGTGATATTAATTGTATTGGCCGTAAGTCCGTCTAAATCGTTTTGAAGTCTAAACTCGCAATTAGGATTGTAACCTGAGATAGTAATATTGGTATCGTCTTCTGAAGCCATAATACCTAAAGTTGCACTCATTGTATTATGGTTAGCCTCAATGGGTGCGCCTCCCCATTTAAATTTTTGTCCCAAAGCAGCCCTTCCTTTTGTTGTTATTGAAGCTGCTTGTGATCCTGATCTACCTCTGTAGTTTACATAAAAATTATCGCCCGAAGGAGCCTCAAACCTTAAGCCTGCGGTGCTTAAAACAACGCCAGTATTATTGTTGCTTACCAAGGTAATGTTGTTGTCTCCATTACTTAAACTATAAGTTACAGGGGTTGCTTTAGATAAAGAAAAACTGGTTAGGGGTGTTGTACTTGTGCCTTGATAAACATTTACAGTAAAAGTATTTACGGTAGGTGTTGATAGATAAATGGTTTGTTGCTGTATAGCTTGGTTGTTAGCATCTTGTTTTAATGGAGGTAGGAAATGCAAGTCGCTTAACTGGGCATTTGCCATATTGAAAAAAATAAAACAAAAAAACAGAATGAATTTAAACTTGAAATTATTGAGGCGCATTGTTTAATTAATTTGAGAGATTATATTTTAGGGAGAAAAGCGTATTAAAGCTAATTTGTATAAATGTTGTGAATTATTGGATAATGAAAAATAAGTATTTCTATTCCTGAATTTTTACATTGGTGCCGTATGGATTTCTTGTGCTTAAGTTTAGCGAGGCTAAATTAAGTGCATGTAATAACTTTAAGAATGTATAAAATGTATGTGTTAAGCAAAGTGCTATAACAGGGTATAGGTTGGCGTAATTTATACTCATAGATTAAAATTTTAATTAGTTTGGGACTATTAAATTTTTGTCTATAACTATTTTTTTTGATTAATGGATATATTAAAATGTATTTACGAGGGAAGTAAACGTGCACCAATTTAAATTTTATTTCGGTGTTTAAAACTGAAATGAGATTTAAATTGGTGGTAATATTAATGTTTTTTTATCGTTAAAACAACTAAAAAACTCGTTTAAAGACATCTTTTTTATAATTAATGCTTAAAAAACCGTTAAAATACATCGCTGTGATATGTTTTTTTTTATTTTCTAAACGAATTTTAGTAAGTCGAATTGTGCTGAGGGAACAAAATTCAATTATTTCACGTAATTTGTTATACAAAACTATACAAATCATTGTCAGATTATAAAGAGAATCGTTCGGGTAGTGAGCTAGTGTCGTTCAATTGCAGTTTTCTGTAGATTAGTGGTTTTTAGGTTAAGCTTGATACTAGATCTTCAATTTTAGAAATTAATTGAATTTTAATGTTAGTATCTCTCAAAGAGATTTTATTGTATTTAGACACAAAAATTGTTGAGAAGCCAAGTTTTTCGGCTTCAAGTATGCGTTGCTCTACACGTTGCACAGGGCGGATTTCTCCTGATAACCCAACCTCTGCAGCAAAACAATAATTTGCAGGGAGAGCTTCATCTTCATTTGAAGATAAAATAGCCGCAACAACAGCTAAATCTATAGCTGGATCATCAACATTTATGCCTCCCGTAATATTTAAAAAGACATCTTTTGCACCTAATCTAAATCCTGCGCGTTTTTCTAAAACGGCTAATAACATGTTAAGACGTTTAGCGTTAAAGCCTGTGGCGCTACGTTGTGGTGTGCCATATACAGCTGTGCTTACTAAGGCTTGAACTTCTATCATTAAAGGTCGCATGCCTTCTAGTGTTGCCGCAATGGCGTTACCCGAAAGTTCTTCGTCTTTTTTTGAAATTAAAATTTCGCTAGGGTTAGAGACTTCTCTTAATCCTGAACCTAACATTTCGTAAATACCAAGTTCGTGAGTTGAACCAAAACGGTTTTTTTGTGCGCGTAAAATTCTAAATACATGGTTACGGTCGCCTTCAAATTGGAGCACGGTATCCACCATATGCTCTAGTATTTTTGGTCCTGCAATGTTTCCGTCTTTAGTAATGTGCCCAATTAAAATAACTGGTGTGTTGGTTTCTTTTGCGAATTTGATAAGCTCGGTTGTGCATTCTTTTACTTGAGAGATGCTCCCGCTTGATGATTCTATATAATCGGAATGTAGTGTTTGTATTGAGTCTATAATAACGATGTCTGGTTCTAAGGCTTCAATTTGCTTAAAAATATTTTGCGTTTTTGTTTCTGTTAGAATGTAACAGCTCTCGTTGTTTGGGTTAATGCGTTCCGCACGCATTTTTATTTGTTTTTGACTTTCTTCACCAGAAACATATAGTGTTCTGTATGGTAGTTTTAATGATATTTGAAGTAGTAGTGTACTTTTGCCAATACCAGGTTCTCCTCCTAAAAGTGTTAAAGAGCCAGGGACAATGCCGCCTCCTAAAACGCGATTAAATTCAGCATCTGAAGTGTCTAAGCGAGCTTCTTTCGATGAGTCAATTTCTTTTAATCGTAGAGGTTTAGAAACTCGTTTGGCACTATTGCTTGGGGTTTTCCAATCGCTTTTTTCTGGTTTCTGTATCACCTCTTCAACTATAGTGTTCCAATTTTTACAAGCATTACATTGCCCTTGCCATTTGGCATATTGCGTGCCACAGTTTTGGCAAAAAAAAGTGGTTTTTACTTTGGCCATTTTTTCAAATTTGGAATTTAGTATTGTGTTTAGATTTTAGTAACCGAAATCCTCTTTAATTAAGTTGGCTTTTTCTAGCATTTCATCTTTAGTAACACCTGCAATTTCTTTTAAGGTGTAAGCCGATTGATAGGTTCGCATTGCTTTTTTAGGTTCGCCTGTTTCTTCGTAAAAACGTGCCATGTAATATGTGCCTAAAAGCGTTTCAGGATATGCTTTTCGGGCTAATTTTCCTAGGTCTTCATAATATTCGTAAAGCTCATTTTTTTCAATAGCGGCAGAGATAGCTTTAAAGTCATTAATCAGAATTTTTTTATCAATTCCGAATAGTTGATTAATACTTTCATATTTTTCTTGAAGATATAAAACAGGTGAAATTTGCAATTCGAGTATGGTTTCTTTGTATTCTTTTTTTGATATGGGCTGGAAAACATGAAACATCTTTTCAATTGCATTTGGAATAGCATGTGTTGGTACAGAATAATGAGATGGTCCTTCAAAACTATCAAAATTATATACTAGGTTTTTATTATCTAGTGCGGCAATATCGGTATTTAAAGTATTGGTCATTTTTTTTATGGAAGATCCATCGTTGTCTGTGTTGGCTAAATAGTAGAAAATTTTAGATTCTGCTTTAGATAAACCTTCTGGAATATAATCTAACATAACTGGGGCTAATTCTGGACTCACCGCTATGTAGCCCTGAAATAATGGTTGAGGTTTTAGTAAGTAGTAGTTTATTAAGTTTGCTGTTAGTCCATGGCCAACGGCTACTCTAAAGTTTACTGTTCTAAAGGTTTTTTCTATATACGGAACAAGTTCTTGACCTATAAATTCAAAAAAAGCAGCGCCAGTTTCAACGGGTAGCGAGTTTTGTTCAGAGTATAAACAATCATCATATCTTGTATCCATTTGGTTTACGCCAACTACAATAGATTCTGGCATATCTTCCCAATATGAATAATAATCTACATTTCCGGCAACGGCTTCAAATAAATAGTCGCCATCTAAAACTATAAAAATAGGATAGCTTTTATCGTTGTTAGAGTCGTAGCCACGGGGTAATTGAATTTTTATTTGCCGTGTTTCTCCTAGTTTAGAAGATTCGAAAGTTTCATATTTTACTTGAGCTTCAATGTTTACAAAAGTAAGGCTAAACAGGAAAACGAAAAGGATGAGTTTCTTCATTTTAAAAAACGATTTGAGATTTAATTATGGCAAGGTATGAAATAAGAGATTACAATTCAAAAAAGAAAAGTGTTGGGCTTTGAGAAACGAAATCTTAATTTGCTGGTTGTTTCGTTTCTTCGGTTTTCTTCCTGTTATAAATTGGTAAATAAATTAGAGAAATACCTCCGAAAATAATAACCATTAATGTTTGAGATGCCCACATAATCCAGCCAAAAGCGATACTTGGTTCTTCTGCGATACCGAAAATTGAAAAGGCCGCAAAAATAGCCAAAGGGTAGGAGCCGATACCACCGTTGGTTGCGGCAATGCTAAAACTAGCTGATATAAACCCTATTAAAATAGCTCCAGCAGAAATGCCATGTAATTCTGTTATGGAAAACGAAGTGACGTAGAACATGAGTAGGTACATGCCCCAAATGAAAAGGGTGTGAAAAATAAACGCCCATTTTTTCTTCATTTTAAAAATACTTAAGGCGCCTTCAATAAGTCCGTTGGCGAAATTTCTAATTTTTAAAGCAAGTTTGGATTTACTTCGTTTTATTAATCTTAGAAATAATAAACCAAGAAAAACACATAGAGCTAGGGCAATTCCGATTTTTACAGGATTAAACTTTTCAGCTAAAAAACTATATATAAAATCGAATTGTAGAAAAAGCGTAATCGCAATAATGCCTAGCATAACGAGCATATCTGCAATACGCTCGGCAACAATGGTTCCGAAACCTTTTTCGAACGGGACACCCTCATAGTTTGTTAATATAGAGGCTCTGGCAACTTCGCCTGCGCGAGGTATGGTGTAGTTTATTAAGTAGGTTGCAAAAACCGCCATAACGCTATTGCCGAATTTTATTTTATAGCCCATAGGTTCTAACATAAAAATCCAGCGGTAAGAGCGTGATAAATGACTTAAAAGTCCTAAAAAAACACCTAGAATAATATAGGTGTAATCGGCATTTTGGGCGTATTCAACAATTTTGCTAATCGATACTTTCGATAGTGAATACCAGACCAAAAAAACTCCCAGTAATAATGGGAGTGTAATTTTAAGTATATTTTTTGCTTGTTTATTCAAACGGCTTATTTAAGTAAGTTGGTCGCTTCATCAGGAAAAACTAACGACGGTTTAAAAACTTTAGCTTCTTCTATATCCATAAAAGCATAAGTTATTAAAATAAGTACATCGCCAGGAGCAACTAAACGTGCTGCTGCACCGTTAAGGGTGATCTCACCACTGTTTCTTGGTCCGGGAATGGCATAGGTTTCTAGCCTAGCTCCGTTATTGTTGTTTACAATTTGAACCTTTTCACCTTGAATAATATTAGCGGCTTCCATTAAATCTTCATCAATAGTGATACTACCAATATAATTTAAGTCGGCACCCGTTACTTTTACTCTGTGTATTTTAGATTTTACTACTTGAATTTGCATGCGACAAAGATAATTAATTTAGTGCGATATTATCAATAAGTCTAATATCGTCTGCATATACTGCTATAAATGCTCTATATGCTTTGTTGTTTGATTTTCGTTTTAAAGGTTTTAAGGTTTCAACCTCAGAAATTATGAAATATTCTAATTCTAATAAATCATGATTTTTAAATTGTTTCTCAACCCATTCCTTTACTTCATTAGCACTTTTTGTGCCAAATTTTATTTTGGCAGTTTTTAGTGTTTCATATATGAAGGGGGCAGCGATGCTAAATTCTGGTTTTAACCTTGTGTTTCTTGAACTCATTGCTAAGCCGTTAGCTTCGCGATGAATTTTGCAACCTACTATTTCTAAAGGCATATGATGTTTTTCAACTAATTTTTTAATAATTTGAAGTTGTTGAAAATCTTTCTCACCAAAATATGCTTTGTGTGGTTTAACTATCTCGAAAAGGCGTTTTACAATGGTGCCTACACCATCGAAATGACCATCTCTAAACTTGCCTTCCATTTCATGTTCTAAACCATCGAAATCGAAGGTTTCTGAAACGGTATTACCTTCATAAACATCATCTACAGTAGGGGCGTAGACCATAATTTTGGTTGCGCTTACTGTTTTTAATAATGCGATGTCGTTTTCTAAAGTTCTCGGGTATTTATCGAGATCGTCAGGGTTATCAAACTGAGTTGGATTAACAAAAATGCTAACCGCAACTAGATCGTTTTCTTCTAAAGCCTTTATTACTAATTGTAAATGTCCTTCGTGTAAAGCACCCATGGTAGGTACTAATCCTAAAGTTAGTTTTTTAGCTTTTGCGGCATCGATTGCAGCCGTAATTTGTTGTTTTTCCGAGTAAACTTCCACCTTTTATTTAAAATTTAACGCTTGCAAACTTAAGATTTTACGAGCAATCTGCATAAAATTTTGTACTTTTGCGTGTTTTTTAGCGAGAATTTGCAACAAACTAAGGGTTTTTGCTACTATTTTTTGTTAAAAAATAAGTTAAAAGTCATCAAAAATAAACATATGAAAGATAAGAGGGTATTATACGTATCATCTGAAGTAGTTCCTTATTTACCGGAAACAGAGATTTCGTCAATGTCGTTCGAAGCGCCAAGATTAGTAAATCAACAAGGAGGGCAAATAAGAATCTTCATGCCTCGATACGGGAATATTAATGAAAGAAGACATCAGTTACACGAAGTTATCAGGTTATCAGGTATCAATTTAGTGATTAACGATTTAGATATGCCGTTAATTATTAAAGTGGCTTCTATTCCAAAAGAACGTATTCAGGTTTATTTTATTGATAATGATGAGTATTTTAAAAGGAAGGCAACCTTAACAGATGAAGCTGGAAAGTTATTCTCTGATAATGATGAACGTGCTATTTTCTTTGCAAAAGGTGTTATAGAAACCGTTAAAAAACTTAACTGGTCTCCAGATATTATACATGTACATGGTTGGTTAGCTTCTTTACTACCAGTTTATTTAAAAGAATATTACAAAGACGAGCCTTTATTTAACCAAAGTAAAATTGTGACTTCGATATACAATCAAAGTTTTAACAATACGTTAAATAAAGATATGATTAATAAAGTTAAATTTGACAATATTAATGAAGATGCTATAAAGGTGCTCGAAGAACCAACGTACAACAACTTAATGAAAGTTGCTATTGATTACTCCGATGCGCTAATAGTAGGGTCTGAAGATATCACAGAAGAAGTAGATGCTTATATAAAAGCATCTAATAAACCTATTTTAGAGTATAAAAGCAAAGATGAATTTGGTGAAGCTTATACAAACTTCTTTAATAACGAAGTTTTAGGCTAGCCTTCTCAAAATTCATTTAAAACAACTTATGAAAAAGACATTTAAAGCCCTTAAATTATCTGCAGCATTTCTATTTGTATTAACCGGTTTTGTTGGTTGCGATAAAGAATTTACGGAATTAGAAAGTGCAGTTTTAGGAAAAGATAATGCTAACTTTAGCACAGATTCTTACGAAATTCCTATTGTAGCTTATAATAAAACAACAGAATCTGTACAGGTCAATGGTTTAGCATCTTATTTGTTAGGTGTGTTTAACGATCCAGTTTATGGACAAACTACTGCTAGTATTGTTACACAGGTAACACCGTCTAGTTATGATCCAGATTTTGGAGATAATCCGGAGATAACATCAGTTGTGCTTACAATTCCTTACTTCAGTCGTGTTATTGATTTTGATGAGGAAGGTAATGCGGAATATACTATTCAAGATTCTCTATACGGTGACTATACAGGCGCTATAAAGCCTTTTAAATTATCTATTTACAAAAACGAATATTTTTTAAGAGACTTTGATCCGTTTGCAGATGCTGATGATACAGCGCAAAAGTATTATTCATATTCAGATGGAAGCTCTGATAATATGGCTTATAATGGAACTTCTGTTATTAATTTCGATAACTTAAAGGAGCAGTTGGTTTTTGAACAAGAAAGTGTAACCCCTAGTAGTGCTGCTATTGTAACGGTTACAGATGCGGGAACTGATGATGAGGTAACAACTAGAAGCGCACCTGCTTTTACCGCAGAATTAGATGCTGCTTTTTGGAAATCGCTTATCATAGATAAAGAGGGTGGAGCTGAATTAAGTAATGCCAATAATTTTGCTAACTATTTTAGAGGTTTATTTTTTAAAGCTGAAGCAATTGGTGATGACGGAAGTATGGTTTTACTCGATATGGCATCTACAGATGCTAATATAGTTATTAACTATAGTTACGATTCTGCCACTGCCGGGGAAACAGTTGAGGGTACATACACGTTATCTTTTACAGGAAACACATTAAATACTTTTGTAAATAAAATTACAGAAGTTGCACTAGCAGACGGAGATGAAACTAATGGAGATCAATCTTTGTATTTAAAAGGTTCTGGTAATTCTATGGCTGTGGTTGATTTGTTTGAAAATGATGAAGCTAAAAAGGATTTCTTAGATAGTTTTAGAATACCTAGTGGAGATGATGATTACGAAAAAGATGAAGATGGTAATTATATTTTAAGTAGGTTAGTTAACGATGCGCAACTTGTTATCTCTGAAGATGAGGTAATGCAAGCGCTTCCAGACGATTCTAATGGTAATAATTATAGTCATTTCAATAGGGTTTATGCTTACGACATCAATAATATTATGTCTACTTACGACTATCAAATTGATCCAGTGGAATCCAGTACGGATCCATTTAATTCTAAGATAATTAGTTTAGGTCAACGTGTTGTCGATGAAAATGGTGTTTATAAATATAAAATTCGTTTAACCGAACATTTAAATAATATCTTGGTCAACGATTCAACAAATACAAAAATTGGTTTAGTTTTATCTACCAATGTGAATTATACAAATATTTCTGCAATTGCGGATAGTGATGATGAGGATGTTACGGGGTTACCAGCAGCATCGGTTATTACGCCAAGAGGAACAGTATTGTATGGTTCAAATGCAAATGTTGATGATGAGAAAAGAATGAAATTTAAAGTGTTTTACACAGAACCAAATAATTAAAAACATCAACTTATGTGCGGAATTGTAGGTTATATTGGGTATAGAGAAGCGTATCCAATAGTAATTGAAGGCTTAAAACGATTAGAATATAGAGGGTACGATAGTGCTGGAATTGCTCTTTTTGATGGTAAAGACCTAAAAGTATCTAAAACAAAAGGTAAAGTAGCTGATTTAGAAGAACGCGCCACTGCAGAAATAACTAAAACAGGTAGTGTTGGTATAGGGCATACACGTTGGGCAACACATGGTGTGCCAAACGATGTTAACTCTCACCCTCACCTTTCAAACTCTGGAGAATTAGTAATAATCCATAACGGAATTATTGAAAACTACGATTCACTTAAGCAAGAATTAATTACAAGAGGATATACATTTCAATCAGATACAGATACAGAAGTTCTTATTAATTTAATTGAAGATGTAAAAAAGAAGGAAAAAGTAAAGTTAGGAAAAGCAGTTCAAATTGCATTAAACCAAGTTATTGGAGCCTATGCTATTGCTGTTTTCGATAAAAATAAGCCAGAAGAAGTTGTTGTGGCTCGTTTAGGAAGTCCGTTAGCTATCGGTATTGGTGAAAATGAAGATGAATTCTTTATCGCTAGTGATGCTTCTCCTTTTTTAGAGTATACTAAAAACGCTGTTTATTTAGAAGATGAAGAAATGGCAGTTATTAGATTCCATAAAGGAATTAAAGTAAGAAAAATAAAAGATGATTCTATTGTTGACACATACGTTCAAGAGCTTCAATTAAATTTAGAGCAAATTGAAAAGGGTGGATACGATCATTTCATGCTTAAAGAAATTCACGAACAACCAAAAGCAATTACCGATACTTACAGAGGTAGATTGTTACGTAACGAAGCTATTATTAAAATGGCTGGTGTTGAAGATAACATGAAAAGGTTTTTAAATGCCAATCGTATTATCATTGTTGCTTGCGGAACGTCTTGGCATGCTGGATTAGTTGCAGAATATATTTTTGAAGATTTAGCTAGAATACCTGTAGAGGTTGAATACGCTTCAGAATTTAGATATAGAAATCCTATAATTACAGAAAACGATATTGTTATCGCTATTTCACAATCTGGTGAAACTGCAGATACTTTAGCTGCTATTAAATTAGCAAAATCTAAAGGAGCATTTGTTTTTGGAGTTTGTAATGTAGTTGGTTCATCTATCGCTAGAGAGTCTGATGCAGGAGCTTATACGCATGCTGGTCCAGAAATTGGAGTAGCATCTACAAAAGCTTTTACAACTCAAATTACAGTTTTAACGCTTATGGCTTTAAGACTTGCAAGAGCAAAAGGCACCATCAGTAGTTCAGATTTCCGTCAGCACTTATTAGAATTAGAAATGATTCCTAATAAAGTTGAAGAGGCGTTAAAGTCTGATGCACATATTAAAATGATTGCCGATATTTATAAAGATGTTAGAAATATTCTTTATTTAGGTAGAGGCTTTAATTTCCCTGTAGCTTTAGAAGGTGCGCTAAAATTAAAGGAGATTTCATATATTCATGCTGAAGGATATCCTGCTGCAGAAATGAAGCACGGACCTATTGCTTTAATTGATGAGAATATGCCAATTGTAGTTATTGCAACTAAAAAAGGCCACTACGAAAAAGTAGTAAGTAATATTCAAGAAATTAAATCTAGAAAAGGTAAAATTATTGGTATAGTTACCGAAGGCGATGTGCAAGTTAAAGAGTTAGCCGATCATGTTATTGAAGTTCCAGAAACTTTAGAGTCGCTTACTCCTTTGTTAACAACTATTCCACTTCAATTATTATCTTATCATATTGCTGTGTTGTTAGACAAAAATGTCGACCAACCACGTAACTTAGCAAAATCTGTTACGGTAGAGTAATATTTTATATAAAAATTAAAATTAAATCAGCCTGATTTCAAAACTTGAAATCAGGCTGATTTACATTTATAGCACTCTTTTTTTATCAAAATCACAATTTTAACCATGATTTTTTATCAATAAGTGCTATGCGCGCATAATTTTTTTGCTTTTTTATGTGTAAATAATACTTAATATACATATATTGCTATTCTAAATCTAAATTCGTTCATATAAATGAAAGCAATTCTCCTATTTTTTATGTTGTTTTTTTGCGGAATAACTTTTTCCCAAACAACTATTACTGGTACTGTTGTCGATGACAATAGCCAACCCATTCCTGGAGCCAATATTATTGTAGTTGGCACCTCTACAGGAAACGTTACAGATTTTGATGGTAACTTTTCTTTAACCTACAATCAAAATCCACCCTTCTCAGTTCAAGCCAGTAGTGTAGGCTTTGAAACGGTTACAGTAGAAATAACCAAAAGGAATCAAAAAGTAGATTTTATTTTAAAAGAAGGAACTTCTTTAGATGAAGTTGTGATTTCTGCTTCAAGAACTCCAGAAAGAATATTTGAATCTCCTGTTACAGTAGAGCGCTTTGGATTAAAAGAAATTAAAAACACTGCATCTGCCGATTTTTACGACGGTTTAGAGAACTTAAAAGGTGTAGATGTTAATACCAATAGTTTAACTTTTAAGTCGGTAAATACAAGAGGTTTTGCAACATTTGCTAATAATAGATTCATGCAATTGGTTGATGGTATGGATAATTCAACACCTGCATTAAATTTCCCTATCGGAAACTTGGTAGGTATGACAGAAACAGATGTTTTAAGTGTGGAATTACTTCCTGGAGCATCTTCTGCATTATACGGAGCAAATGCCTTTAATGGTATTTTATTTATGCGAAGTAAAAATCCTTTCGATCACCAAGGTATTAGTGCGTCTGTAAAAAGAGGTCTTACGTCACAAGAAGCTTCTGGAGATAATGAGTATACAGATGTTAGTATTCGTGCAGCTTATAAATTCAGTAATAAATTTGCAGCTAAAGTAAATTTCGGTTACTTAAAAGGAACCGATTGGGCTGCAGTTAATGAAGACGATAAAACGAATATAGGTGGAACAAGAGCAAATATAGATTACGATGGTGTTAATGTTTATGGAGATGAAGTTTCTACGAATTTAAAAAACGTAATAGAAAGTGAAACTTTTTTAGCACAGTTACCAAATCCAGCTTTAGTAAATTTAGTGCCACTTGTTGATGTAAGTAGAACAGGTTACGATGAAAGAGATTTAACGAATTACGATGCTAGTAGTATTAAATCTGATTGGGGGCTATACTACCGTCCATGGGAAAATGATTTTGAAATATCTTATGTTGGTAAGGTTGGAACAGGTTCAACAATTTACCAAGGCACAAACAGATATAACATTAATAACTTTTTTCAAGAACAACATAAAATTGAAATTAGAAACGATAACTTCTTTGTTAGAGGCTACGTAGTATCAGATAAAGCTGGAGATTCTTATGATATGGTTTTTACAGGTATTAATATTAATAGTGCTTGGAAAGATAATAATACATGGTTTGGTGAGTATACGGGAGCCTTTATTTCTGCAACCCTTGGTGGTGCAGATGAAACTCAAGCACACGCTGCAGCAAGAAATGTTGCTGATACAGGAAGATTTCTTCCAGGGTCTGATGAGTTCGTTGCTGCATTTAACAGAAGTATAGCAGATCCGGATTTAACTACGGGTTCTAAATTTCAAGATGCTTCTAAATATTATCATGCGGATGCTAATTATAATTTTAGTCATCTTATCGATTTTGCCGATATTCAAGTTGGTGGTTCTTTTAGAGAATATAGTTTAAATTCTTCAGGTACTATTTATACAGATATTGATGGTCCTATTACATATTCTGAATATGGAATTTATACTCAAATTCAGAAAAACCTTGAGCTTAACGATGAAATGGAATTAAAATTAACGGGGTCTGCTCGTTATGATAAGTCTGAGTTTTTTGATGGTTTTGTGTCTCCAAGAATTTCTGCAGCACTTACACTTAATCAAAACCATAATGTTAGAGCTTCTGTGCAAACAGGATTTAGAAACCCTACAACTCAAGATTTATTTATCGGCCTAAATGCGGGTAGAGCAATTTTAGTAGGTTCTGCTCCTAGTAATTTAGATAGATGGACTAGAAATTACGATTTATCACCCGGAGGTGCTGCTATTGTGCAATCGCCTAGCGTTACTCAAACAGGAGCTGCGGCTTATAATAATTCATATACTGCAAGTTCTGCTTTAGAACTAGCTGCTACAGGAAACCCTGCGGTATTAGAAATTGCAAACCCAGATTTAGTAAAACCAGAACAAGTAACATCTGGAGAAGTTGGGTATAGAGGTAAGTTTAATAAAATTACTGTAGATGTTAGTGCTTATTACAATAGCTATAAAGATTTTATATCTCAAGAAGTTGTGGTTGCTCCTTTTTATGGAACAGTTGGTGATGGTGGTGCATCTGTAGCTGCTTTGGCAAATGGAGATAGCCAAGCATATAGTACATATACAAACTCTGAAGCTAATGTAAACTCGTACGGTACATCTGTTGGAGTATCTACTAAAGTATTTGGTGATTTCGATTTAAGCGGAAGTTATACTTATGCTAAATTAGATTTTGATAGCGAAGCATATCCAGATTTTGCAACAAACTTTAATACGCCAGAACATAAATTTAAAGCGTCTTTTGGTAATACGGATTTATTTGAAAACTTCGGATTTAACATAGCTTATAGATTTAGTGACGATTATTATTGGGAAGCAACTTTTGCAAATGGTGTTGTTCCAGAATTCCATGTTGTAGATGCGCAAATTAACTTAAAGGTTCCATCTATGAAATCTATTTTTAAGGCAGGTGCAACTAATCTTTTAGGAGATGAATATTTCACAGCAGTGGGTACAGGTCATATTGGATCAATGTATTATGTTTCATGGACAATTAATAATTTATAAGATGAAAAACACAAAATATATATTAGTATTATCAGCTTTAATTGGTTTTACAAGTTGTAACGAAATTGAAGACGTTAATAGAGATGAAGCCGCTGAGGTTTTGCCAGAACTAACTTCTGGCTCGGCAGATTTTACAACATACGTGTCTCTTGGGGCATCTTTTACGGCAGGATATACAGATGGCGCGCTTTTTATGGCGGGGCAAAATAATTCTTTTCCAAATATATTGGCAAATCAATTTGCTGGTGTAGGCGGTGGAGATTTTACACAACCATTAACCAATGATAATTTTGGTGGCTTGGCAGCAGGAGGTACAAGAATAGCAGAACCAAGACTTGTTTTTGGCGGTTCTACTCCAATGCCTTTAGAGTCTGTGGTTGGCCCAGTAACGGTGTCTACAGATATTGTTTTAAACAACCCAACCGGGCCTTTTCGTAATTTAGGTGTTCCAGGAGCAAAAAGTTTTCATTTATTATCAGATTCTTACGGTAGTCTTGCAGGAGTAGGTTCTTATGCTAATCCTTACTTTGTAAGAATGGCATCAAGTCCAAGCGCAACTATGTTAGGAGACGCTATGGCGCAAAGTCCTACGTTTTTTACTTTATCAGAAATGGGAGCGAATGATGTTTTAAGTTTTGCGGTTTCTGGTGGAAGTGGTGTAGATCAAAAAGAGAATTTAGATCCTTCTACATACGGAAGTAATGATATTACAGACCCTAATGTTTTTGCTAGTGTTTTTAGTAATTTAGTTACAACACTAACAAGTGGTGGTGCTAAAGGTGTGGTTACAAATGTACCATATATTACAGATTTACCACATTTTACAACAGTGCCTTATAATCCAATTCCATTAGATGCTGGTACTGCTAGTTTTTTAAACAGTGTGGCTGCGTATGGCACATATAATGGTGGTTTACAACAAGCTTACGCTGCATTGCAGGGTTCTGGTTTGTTTACAGCTGAAGAAGTTGCAAAAAGAACTATAAAATTTGTTGAAGGACAAAACGCAGTTGTTATCATAGATGAGGATTTAACCGATTTAGGGGCGATTAATTCTGCTTTCGCTGAAATTCCAAAGTATAGACAAGCTACTGCAGATGATTTACTTGTACTTAGTTCATCTTCTTTTATAGGAACAGAAGCTATCCCTGGAAACGCACAAAGTATAAACGGTGTTGCCGTACCATTAGCAGATCAATGGGTTTTAACACCAGAAGAACAATTAGCTATTAAAGAAGCAACAGATGCGTATAATGTAACAATTAAAGCCGTGTCAGATGCTAATGATAATATTGCTTTAGTAGATTTAAATACTATTTTATCAGAATTAGCTACAACAGGAATTCTTTATGGCGATTACACATTAAATGCTAGTTTAGTAACTGGTGGAGCTGTTAGTCTAGACGGAATTCATTTAACAGCAAGAGGGTATTCATATATGGCATACAAGTTTTTAGAAGCTATAGACACCTCTTTTGGTGCTAATTTTATTGACTCTGGTAATGTTCCAAGTCCGGGAGATTACCCAACAAATTATGCGCCTACATTACAATAAAAGCGCAATTATTAAAAATATAAAAAACGTGTTCCAATGGAATGCGTTTTTTTATTATAAAAACGACTTTCATTTTAAATTAAAACCACTATATTTGCACGCGAAAACTCAAAGTGTTTTCACTGAATTAAAACGCATAATATTAAACACATAAGTAATGTCTAAAGTTACAGGTAAAGTTGCACAAATAGTAGGTCCAGTTATCGATGTTGAATTCGGAGCAGGTGCTGAACTTCCAAAAATTTATGATTCATTAGAAATTAAAAAAGCAGATGGATCGCTTTTAGTACTAGAAGTACAATCTCACATTGGTGAAGATACTGTGCGTACTATCGCTATGGATTCTTCTGATGGATTAAGCAGAGGTACAGAGGTTACTGCTACTGGTGCACCTATACAAATGCCGGTTGGTGATGATGTTTACGGACGTTTATTCAACGTAATTGGAGATGCTATCGATGGTCTTGGAGATTTACCTAAAGCTGGAGAAGCTGGGTTACCAATTCACCGTCAAGCACCAAAATTTGAAGATTTATCAACTTCTACTGAAGTTTTATTTACAGGTATTAAAGTAATCGATTTAATTGAGCCTTATGCAAAAGGTGGTAAAATTGGTTTATTTGGTGGTGCTGGAGTAGGTAAAACAGTATTAATTCAGGAGTTGATTAACAATATAGCAAAAGGACACGGTGGTTTATCTGTATTTGCTGGAGTGGGTGAAAGAACTCGTGAAGGAAATGATTTATTACGTGAGATGTTAGAGTCAGGAATTATAAAGTATGGTGATGACTTTATGCATTCTATGGAAGAAGGTGGATGGGATTTATCTAAAGTTGATAAATCTGGAATGAAAGAATCTAAAGCGACTTTCGTATTTGGACAAATGAATGAGCCTCCTGGAGCTCGTGCTCGTGTAGCATTATCTGGTTTAACTATTGCTGAGTATTTCCGTGATGGTGCTGGTGAAGGACAAGGGAAAGATGTATTATTCTTCGTAGATAATATCTTCCGTTTTACACAAGCTGGTTCTGAGGTGTCTGCATTATTAGGTCGTATGCCTTCTGCGGTAGGTTATCAACCAACATTAGCAACAGAAATGGGTGCTATGCAAGAGCGTATTACTTCAACTAAAAGAGGTTCTATTACATCTGTACAAGCGGTATATGTACCTGCGGATGATTTGACGGATCCTGCACCGGCTACAACCTTTGCTCACTTAGATGCAACAACAGTATTATCTCGTAAAATTGCTGAGTTAGGTATTTATCCTGCGGTAGATCCATTAGATTCTACTTCAAGAATTTTAACTGCTGAAATTTTAGGTGACGATCACTATAACTGTGCACAACGTGTTAAAGAGTTATTACAACGTTACAAAGAATTACAAGATATTATTGCTATCCTTGGTATGGAGGAATTATCTGAAGAAGATAAACTAGCTGTAGGTAGAGCAAGACGTGTACAACGTTTCTTATCTCAACCTTTCCACGTAGCAGAGCAATTTACAGGTCTTAAAGGTGTTTTAGTAGATATTAAAGAAACTATTAAAGGATTTAACATGATTATGGACGGTGAATTAGATCACTTACCAGAAGCAGCGTTTAACCTTAAAGGAACTATTGAAGAAGCTATCGAAGCTGGAGATAAAATGTTAGCTGAAGCGTAAACCTAGTAAGCAGTTATAGGTCAACAGTCAGCATTACGCGACTGAATACTGAATACTGATTACTGAATACTTGAAAATTATGTATTTAGAAATTGTATCACCAGAAGCAACCTTATTTAGTGGAGAAGTAACTAGCGTTGCGGTTCCAGGAGTAAATGGCGAATTTGAAATGTTAAATAATCACGTGCCAATTATATCTATTTTAAAAGAAGGTTTTGTGAAAATTTCAGGGAACGTAGAATTAGATGAAGCGGTTCAAGATAAATTTACCAAAAACGATAAAGGAGCTACATTGTTAAAAATTAACTCTGGAACGTTAGAATTAAAAAACAATAAGTTGATTGTTTTAGCAGACTAAAACATCAATTTTATATTATATAAAAAATGCGAGGCTTTAGCTTCGCATTTTTTTATGCTTTAAATTTAAGTATAATGTGGCTTAATATTTACACCTTTTTAATCACATTAGTTACAATCCCCCAAATAAGAAACTTATTATCACTAGTAATTTTAATAATAGGGTAGTTTGGGTTTTCCGGTTTTAACCACATTTCATCTTTATCCACTTTTAAACGCTTTACAGTAAACTCACCATCTAAAAAGCAAACCGCAATTTTATTATTTGTGGGCTCTATGCTTCTATCTATTACCAATAAATCGTTATCATCTAGTCCTGCACCAATCATAGATTGCCCGCTTACACGTGCATAGAATGTGGTTTCTTTATTTTTAACTAGCTCAGTATCTAGAGAAAGATGCTGCTGGCTAAAATCCTCGGTAGGAGCAGGGTAACCTGCCGAAATACCTGTATCGAAATAAAGCGCACCTGCATTGTCTGTTTCTTCAGGATTAAAAAGCGTTAAAGGAGCAGATTGTTTTAACTGTATAGCCATAGGGTTTGGGTTTTATTTTTAATGATACGTTGGTCTTTTAAAAAATAGAGGCCCTTATCATTATTTCGGTTGGTTAATGTAATATTAAAAATCATAGTTTTCCAAGCCTTTAATCGATTTTAGTTCGACTTTAAGTTCCTGAAACATATTTACAATGCTGCTTAGTTTTAGTTCTTCTTCACTATACTCTTGTGTGTTAATACAGCACGTAAACTCCCAAATTTCCATAATATCGGCGGTTTTTACATCGTAAGGTGTGTATAGTTTATTATCAGAATGTAGCTCTAAAGAGTCTTTTTCTTCAATTTTATTATAGACTCTTTTATATACTAAACCATCGTCTTTGGTGAGTATAATATAAGTGCGTCCGTTTTTTACATCGTTTATTGTATCGATAAATTTTGCAACAATAAACGAACCGCTTTTTACTGGCAACATAGAATCTCCACTTATCGGAAATGCACGATGCGTTCCTGTTGGTAAAAAGGGGAGTTTTATTTTTTGAAGTTGCTCAATATATTCCGGATCTGCATAGCCTTGTAAATATCCTGCTGAAGCTTTGGTAGGTACAATTTCTATTAAATCTTCGTCCATGTCGTTTACCGTTACCGGAAACAGTACACGCTTGTTTCCTACTTCAATGAAAGAAGTGTTTTTAGTGCGCCTTAAATCGTTTTTAACTAAAATATCTATTGGTATATTGAAATAGGTAGAAAGCTCTATTAAACGATCTATAGGAGGTTCTGAGCGGCCTTCTTCATAAGAACCCACAATGGAGCGTGTCCAACCTAATTCGTCCGCAAAACGTTCCTGAGAAAAACTTTTCAAAGTACGTAAATGTTTAATGTTGGATTGAATGAATTTCATTACTCGTTTTAATATTTAATTTGGTTTACTACAAATGTAAGCAACAATTACTTTTAAATGTAGCTAATTTTGCAAAACTTATGTATTTAAATAGTCATTCATATTTCAGCCTGCGTTACGGGACAATAAGTCCGGAAAAACTACTTGCCATTTCTGCGGAAAATGGCTTTAAAACGATGGCGCTAACCGATATTAATAATACATCGGCTTGCTTAGATTTTGTTCGGCTATCCAAAAAATATAAAATAAAACCAGTGTTAGGTGTCGATTTTAGAAATGGCGCAGAACAAAAATTTATACTATTAGCTAGAAACAATAAAGGGTTTCATAATATTAATAACTATTTATCTACTTTTTTGCATGATGCTAGTTTAGTAATTCCAGATTGTGCTCCTCAATTAGACGATACATTTGTTATTTATCCTTATAAA
Source organism: Algibacter lectus (assembly GCF_900112395.1). Classification (GTDB taxonomy): domain Bacteria; phylum Bacteroidota; class Bacteroidia; order Flavobacteriales; family Flavobacteriaceae; genus Algibacter; species Algibacter lectus. The sequence goes on along the minus strand of NZ_FOLN01000004.1, from coordinate 230,681 downwards.
CAAGATAGAAGTTTTAACTTAAAAAAACATGAGTTTTTAGGTGTAAAGCCACAAGATTTAAATAAACTTAAGTTTTCTAAACAGAAAAAAGACGTCTCTAAATTAGTGGTTTTACAATCGGTTTCTTTTGAAAATAAAAAAGGATTTAACACCCACCGTTTGTTGCGTGCAATCGATAATAATACGTTGTTAAGTAAGTTGTTAAAAAGTGAGGAAGGTCTAGAAACAGATGTTATGCTTTCTGCTAATAAATTGTCCAATGTTTATAGTGAATTCCCCGAGATTATAAAAAACACTAAAGCTATTTTAAGCCGATGTTCTATAAATTTCGATTTCTCGAAAAGTACACCTAATAATCAAAAATCGTATACTAAAAGTGAAGAGTTAGATTATAAATTGCTCGAAAGACTTGCTTATAGTGGTTTGGTGTATCGTTATCAAAACCCGGATGATGTTATCTTTAATCGAATAAAAAAAGAGTTAAGTATTATTAAAGAGAAGCAGTTTGTGTCTTATTTTTTAATGAATTGGAAAATTTTAAAATACGCTAGAAGTAAAAATTATTATTATGTAGGTAGAGGTAGTGGCGCCAATAGTATTGTTGCGTATTTATTACGAATTACCGATGTTGATCCCGTAGAACTCGATTTGTACTTCGAACGTTTTATAAATCTATACCGAAAGAATCCGCCGGATTTTGACATTGATTTTTCTTGGACCGATCGGGATGATATTACACAATTTATTTTTAAAACATTTAAAAACACCGCGCTTTTAGCAGTTTATAATACGTTTAAGTTTAAAGCGTCGGTACGCGAATTGGGTAAGGTTTTCGGCTTACCAAAATCAGAAATAGATATGCTCAGCAAAGGCCGCTACAATATTGATGCCTTAGATAAACTATCAAAATTAGTGCTTATTTACAGTGAGTATATTCAGGGGTTTCCTAATTATTTGGGTATTCATGCTAGTGGAATTATTATTTCAGAAAAGCCTATTCATTGTTATACAGCAACATTTTTTCCGCCGAAAGGCTTTGCTACCACACATTTTGATATGGTAGTTGCCGAAGATATTGGGCTTTATAAATTCGATATATTGAGTCAGCGTGGTTTAGGAAAAATTAAAGACACCGTAGATATTGTAAAATATAATCATCCAGAAAAGGCATCTATCGATATTCATGATATTAAAGGTTTTAAAACAGATGAAAAGATTAAGCATATTTTGCGACACGCTCAGGCTATTGGTTGTTTTTATGTAGAATCGCCTGCTATGCGCATGTTGCTTAAAAAACTTCAGGTTGATAACTATTTAGGGTTGGTGGCTGCGAGTTCTATTATTCGCCCTGGAGTTGCTAAATCGGGTATGATGCGCGAATATATATTGCGGTATCGCGATCCGGAACGTTGTAAGCAAGCGCACCCAGTTTTACTTAGTATTATGCCCGAAACCTATGGTGTTATGGTGTATCAAGAAGATGTTATTAAAGTGGCGCATTACTTTGGAGGTTTAACTTTAGCTGAAGCTGATAAATTACGACGCGGCATGTCGGGAAAGTTTAGGTCTCGTGATGAATTTCTATCTGTGAAAAATCTTTTTTTTAATAATTGTAGGCAAAAAGGAGAGCCAGAACATTTAATTGAAGAAATTTGGAAGCAAATTGAAAGCTTTGCTGGTTATGCATTTGCAAAGGGACACTCGGCATCTTATGCGGTAGAAAGTTACCAGAGTCTGTTTTTAAAAGCCTATTTTCCTTTGGAATATATGGTGGCTACTATTAATAATTTTGGTGGTTTTTATAGCACAGAACTTTATGTGCACGAGGCTAGAATGCATGGTGGTATTATTGAGGCACCTTGTGTTAACACAAGTTTTAATGAAACTATTATTATTGGTAAACATATTTATTTAGGTTTTATGTTTTTGCATGGTTTGGAAGTAAAAACTATTAAGAAATTACTTTTAGACCGAGAGGAGCATGGTGCGTTTAAAAGTCTAGACGATTGTATTGAGCGGCTAAGTATATCTGTAGAGCAAATCGCCATTCTGATTAAAATAAATGCGTTTCGATTTACGCGGGTTAATAAGCGCGAATTACTTTGGGAAGCCCATTTAAAAACCAGCAAAACAGTAATTCAAGACCATGTTATTAATTTATTTGAAACTAAACGTATAGATTACAAAACGCCAGAATTGCCAAGTTCAGCTTTGGAAGATGCTTTTGATGCTTTAGAGCTTTTAGGCTTTACGCTTTGCAACCCGTTTAGTTTATTGGAGGAAACAGCTGTACAACCTTTAAGAGCATTGCAACTCCCAAAATTTAAAAATCGTAATATTTCTATTGAGGGTTATTTGGTAACCACAAAAAACACGGTAACATCTAGTGGCAAATACATGCATTTTGGAACGTTTTTAGATTACGATGGGAATTTTATTGACACCGTTCATTTTCCGCCAGTGGCAAGTAAATATCCTTTTAGAGGCAAAGGTATTTATACCATTACAGGTAAGGTAATAGAGGAATTCGATTGTATAACTATTGAAGTTGTTACTATGGAAAAACTTGCTGTTATTCAAGACCCACGTTATAGCGATCCGCCTCCTAAGTTTATAACAAATACTAACCGACGGATAGGTTAGTGTATAAAATAAAAAAAGGCTATTCTTTTTAAGAATAGCCTTAATATTATTAATTAATCTAAAAAATCAGCTTATTGTCCAGCTTCAGTTTTAGCATCATCAATCATTTTTTCATTCGGTAAAATTGCGATATTTACTCTTCTGTTTTTTGCACGACCTTCTGCTGTAGTATTATCATGTGTTGGTTGTGCTTCTCCAAACCAGTTGGTTGTAAAACGACTACGACTTAAACCTTTACTTAAAAAATAATCGGTAACAGCATTTGCTCTGTTTTTAGAAAGCGTCATGTTTAATTCTTCACTACCAACACTATCTGTATGACCTACAACTAACACGTTAGTATCTGGATATTCTTGAAAAACTGCAATTAACTTATTTAAAGTTTCTTGAGAAGCTTCGTTAACATTATACTTTGCTGTTTTAAAATATACACCACTATTCTCATCAAAAGTTACTACAATACCATCGTCTACACGTTCCACTTTAGCGCCAGGAATTTCGTTTTCAATTTGTTGAGCTTGTTTGTCCATTTTGTTACCAATAAGTACACCAGCGCCACCGCCAATAACACCACCAATAACAGCTCCAAGTTCTCCATTACCACCTTTACCAACGTTGTTACCAATAATGGCTCCTAAAAGTGCGCCACCTGCAGCACCAATAGCGCCACCTTTTTGTTTGTTGTTTGCATTTTGTACCGATTTACAGCTTGTTATATTTACTGTAAGTACGAGTGCTAATAGAATTAATCCGATTTTATTAAATATTGTTTTCATCTGTATGTTTTATTGTTTTGTAAAATTCATTGTAATTGTAAATGGTTTACCCTCCACGTTAAGCGTTTGTTGCCACTGCATTGTAGCTTCTGTAAGTTGGGTAAGTTGCATTCTGTAACCGTAGTTGGTTGGCGATTTTCCTTTTTCGTCTGTAGGTTTTAATAAGAAATCATACAGATCGGTAGCAGGATCAACTTCTTGAATGGTAAAAATGAAGTTACGAGCACCAATGCTACAATTAGTATCGTTAATAGTATATATTCCTGAATTATTATTCGGGATAAACTGCCAATCACTACCTTCAAAACATGCTTTTGGAGCATCATCTAAAAGAGATACATTATAGGTGCCTTTTTCACTATAAGAAATAGTACTTAGCGTCCAATTCCCTTTCATTACTTTTTTTGAAGTTCGCACTACTTTTGATGTGCCGCATGAAGCTAAAGTTAATGCTAACACTAATAAAATTGCTATTCTTTTCATTTACATGTATTAATTAGGTTTCTATTTGGGTTTAAAAATTATCACTATTTATTGCTTCTTAAAAAAAAGAAACAATTTGATGTACGCAAGTTAAGACCCCTATGTGATATAGGTAGTCACTATAAATTATTTTTTTAACGTTATCGGGAATTGAACTTGAGTAAACACCAAAAACACAGATGGTTTTCGGAACGAATATTTTTAGGTATTAAGAGTGATTATGCCACTTTTTTAAGCAAGTCGAAACAAGGGCATTTTTTACAACGCTTATTTTCTCCTTTTTTAAATTTTTTACAACAACTACTTTTTACTTTATCAGGAAGTTCTACTCCTAATTCACGTAACATTTTAATTGCCTTTTTTTTCTTTTTTTTGCCCAAAACAGAATCTGAAATTTAAGAGATATCAAATTTATCTTGGGCAAAAATAACTATTTTTATTAAATCTAAATAAGATTAAATGTTAAAATTATTGCAAACCATCTGCAGATGCGGAAGTTACAGTTAGGTTTTCTATATCGCGATCAAAAAGGTACAATCCACCTTTATCATCTCCAATAAGATTTATTTTATCTAAAATGGTGCGCGCTACAGCTTCTTCTTCTATTTGTTCAGCAACATACCACTGTAAAAAGTTGTGTGATGCATAATCTCTTTCTTCTAAACTAATATGGACTAAATCGTTTATACTTTGAGATACAAATACTTCGTGTTCAAACAATTTCTCAAACATTTCTTTAAATGAAGTAAAAGTTACGTTAGGCGCCGATAATTCTGAAATTTTTGCATGACCACCGCGCTCGTTAACAAACTTTACAAGTTTTAGCATGTGTTCACGCTCTTCATCAGATTGTGCATACATAAAGTTTGCAACCCCTTCTAAACCTTTAACTTCGGCCCAACAAGCCATTGCTAAATATATTTGAGAAGATTCTGCTTCTATTTTTATTTGATTGTTTAATGCGGTTTCTATAGCTTTTGATAACATAGGTTTTGTTTTTTATAAAGTTAGTAAATTCTGTTTAACTTATTGTTAATCCGTTAGCAACATTATCTGTGTCCGGATTTACAAATACAAGTTTTCCATCTTCACTTTCTGTCATTAAAATCATGCCTTCACTTTCTACGCCGCGTAAAGCTCTTGGTGCTAGGTTTACTAAAACCGTAACTTTTTTACCAACAACCTCTTCTGGCGTAAAGCTTTCTGCAATACCAGAAACAATAGTTCTAACATCAATACCTGTATCTACTTTTAAAACTAAAAGTTTTTTAGCTTTTGGCATTTTCTCAGCCTCTATAATAGTACCAACACGCATATCGAGTTTAGTAAAATCATCAAAGTTTATAGTATCCTTTTGTGGTTCTACTACTTTATTTGCTGCTTCGTTAGCTTTTTTACTAGCTTCTAATTTATCTAGTTGTTTTTGAATTGTTTCATCTTCTACTTTAGAAAATAATAATTCAGCTTCACCAATTTTATGACCTGCAGGAAGTAACACCTCTTTTATGGCAACTTCTTTCCAAGTGGTTTCTGTACCTAGAGCAGTATGGTTTAATATGTTTTTTAATTTAGTTGAAGTAAACGGTAAAAATGGCTCACTTAAAGTTGCTAATGCCGATGCTATTTGCAACGCCACATACATAATAGTTTTTGTGCGCTCTGTATCTACTTTAATTACTTTCCAAGGTTCAGCATCGGCTAAATATTTATTTCCTAAACGTGCTAAATTCATCATTTCTTGGCTAGCTTCTCTAAAACGGTAACGCTCTATCGAGCTGGCAATAACATCTGGATATGCTTTAACAGTGGCTAAAGTTTCTTCGTCTACTTGTTCAAATGCTGAAGGGGTAGGTACAATACCTTCGTAATATTTGTTAGTTAAAACAACAACACGGTTTATAAAGTTTCCGAAAATGGCAACTAACTCGTTGTTATTTCTTGCCTGAAAATCTTTCCAAGTAAAATCATTATCCTTAGTTTCTGGAGCATTTGCCGTTAATACGTAACGTAAAACATCTTGTTGCCCAGGGAAATCTTCTAAATATTCTGGCAACCAAACAGCCCAGTTTTTAGAGGTTGATAATTTGTTGCCTTCTAAGTTTAAAAACTCGTTTGCGGGTACATTTTCTGGTAAAATATAAGAGCCTTCAGCTTTTAACATCGCTGGGAAAATAATGCAGTGAAATACAATATTATCTTTTCCTATAAAGTGTACTAATTTTGTGTCTTTATCTTTCCAGTATGGTTCCCAATCTTTTCCTTCGCGAGCAGCCCATTCTTTGGTAGACGAAATATAACCAATTGGTGCATCAAACCAAACGTAAAGTACTTTACCTTCTCCACCTTCGGCAGGTACAGGAATTCCCCAATCTAAATCACGGGTTACAGCTCTTGGACGTAAACCATCGTCTATCCAAGATTTACATTGTCCGTAAACATTAGGTTTCCAGTCTTTTTTATGACCTTCAAGAATCCATTCTCTTAAAAAATCTTCATGTTTATCTAGTGGTAAATACCAGTGTTTTGTTTGTTTTAACGTTGGCACATTACCAGTTATAGCCGATTTAGGATTAATTAAATCGGTAGCATTGTGGCTTGTTCCACAGTTTTCACATTGGTCGCCATAACTTTCTTCATTACCACATTTTGGACATGTTCCAATCACGAATCTATCTGCTAAAAATTGATTTGCAGCGGCATCGTATAATTGTTCCGATGTTTCCTCAATAAATTCACCTTTTGCATCTAAAGTTTTGAAAAACTCCGAAGCTGTTTCATGATGAATTGGAGCAGATGTACGTGAGTAATTATCATAAGTAATTCCAAAATCTACAAACGATTTTTTAATAATGGCATGATATTTATCAACAATATCTTGTGGTGTTACACCTTCGTTTTTAGCTTTAATTGTAATGGGAACACCATGTTCATCACTTCCGCCAATAAATGCAACATCGTTTCCGGTTAATCGTAAATAGCGTACATAAATATCTGCAGGCACATAAACACCAGCTAAATGGCCGATGTGTATTGGACCGTTGGTGTATGGTAAAGCGGTTGTAATGGTATATCGTTTTGGTGTGTTCATCAATTTAAAATTATATTATGAGTGTGTTTTTGAGGTTTAGCTGTACTACAATCAACTGTTTGTGTTGAAAAATACATCTATTTTACTCGTAAACATAAGTGTTTTTCAAGCCGTAAAAGTAATCAATTTAAGCCCTATTTAGAAAAAAAATGTACATTTACATTATGACACGAATTACATTTATTACAATTTTATTTTGTTCCTTTTTTTTCTTCGGAAAAACAACACTATTGGCACAAGAAACAACATTAAAAAACTCTACTAAATTGATACAACCTCCATATTTAAAAGCAGGCGATACGGTTGCTATTGTTGCACCATCTGGTGTTATAAAAAACGGATTTAAAGAAATAGAAGCTGCTAAAGCTTTACTTAAAAGTTGGGGCTTGCATACTATTGTTGGCGAGCATGTATTTAGTCAAGCCGATCATTTTGCTGGTACCGATGATGAGCGTTGTGCCGATTTTCAAAGCGCTTTAGATAACCCAACCGTTAGTGCTATTTGGTGTGCTAGAGGTGGTTATGGTACGGTTAGAATTTTGGATAAGCTAGATTATACTAAATTTAAGCAACATCCAAAATGGTTAATAGGCTATAGTGATATTACGGCGTTGCACAATCAATTTAACAATGAAGGCATAGAAAGTATACACGGTATTATGTGTGTTAGCTTGCCTAATGATTTGAGTACTATAGAGAAACCTATAGCGACTTTTAAGGCAGCTATTTTTGGGAAGCCATTAAGTTATACGCTCGAAAGTTCAGCTTATAACCGAGCAGGTTCTGTTTCGGCACCTTTAGTTGGTGGTAATTTAACTTTATTACATACCATGTTAGGTTCTAAAACAAGTATTGATACCAATGGGAAAATTCTTTTTATAGAAGAAGTAGGTGAGTACAAATACCATATAGATCGCATGTTACAAAGTTTAAAACGTGCAGGATATTTTGATAACTGTAAAGGTGTTATTATTGGCGGTATTAGCCGAGTTAGAAAAAATACCACACCTTGGGGAACTTCTATAGAGCAATTGTTTATAGATGCCCTTTCAGATTATAATTTTCCAATAGCTTTTAATGTGCCTGCAGGACATGAAAAAGATAATCGTGCTTTAATTTTAGGGCGAACAATTGATTTGAACGTTTCTAAGGAAAAATCTACTATAGTTTTTAAGTAAAATCACTCTAGTTTATCAAGGTTTTTTATTGCGAATAATAGTGCCCGTTTTTCGTTTTTAGTTACATGATTTAGTTTGACGTTAATAAAGTACAGTTAACTAATATTTTGTTGTAATTGTGTGATACATTGTAGTTTTGCAGACATAATTTTTATGTTTAACCAACAAATTTCTCTCAATGAAAAAATTACAATTATTAAGCGTAGCAGCAATGCTTTTATTTTCTGTTAATATTAATGCAGATACAGTAAAAACAAATTTAAACCTTTTTAATCCTGATGTGCGTAAGTGCTTAATTGAAGCATCTGAAAGTGAAGGATGGAAACTAGAAGCTGTTTATACAGATGAACAAGATAAATTAGTTATGGTTTTTGGAAAAGGAACTGAAACTAAAACTTATATCGATAAATAATACTTATTGATATTATTAAAATTAAAAAGCCAACTATTTAATAGTTGGCTTTTTTTTATGGGTTTAAACCCCAAATTGATTTAAGTGATGGTCTAAGTGTTTGTAAAACATGGTATTCCATTCTTTATTATTTAGGTTGCCAAAGGAATGCGATGCTTTATTTTCGAAATGATTTGCGCCTAACTGTTGCGTTCTGTTAATAAAATCAACGAGTCTGCTTTTTTCTAAATCAAAGTTTTTGGTATCGGTAATTACAAATTCTGGAGCGGTACGACTATTCTTTTTATAAGGTTTGTCGCCTACAACTATAGGTTTTACAATGGTTTTTAGCATCCAACGTTTAAAAGCGTTTGGTTTTGGGTGCTTATTGTCATAAACCATTTCGTAAGTTACGTTGCAATGCGCTAACATTTGGTCTACGCTCATTTTGCCCCAAAGCGGTTGGGCTTGATTGTCTAAGTTTTTAATTCTTTCAACAACAGCTTGTGTGTCTTTGGAATTGAACATGTTTTTCATAAGAAAGAAGGATTAATGTAGTGTTGTGCACTAAATTTATTACTTAAAGTTCTTATTACCAATTATTTTTGAGGTGAAAAATGCTTTTTTTAAAGTAGCGCTTAATCTGCTTAATTAAAATCTGCGTTCCTTTTGTATTTGCTCGTAAGCAGCTTGTACTTGTCTAAATTTTTCTTCGGCACCTTGTTGGTGTTCTTTTCCTAGATGAATAACTTTATCTGGATGATATTTTTTAGCCATAGTACGGTAGGCTTTTTTAATTTCGTCTACACTAGCACTTTTAGTGATTTCCAAAACCTTATAAGCGTTGTCACTACTATCGTAAAACATGGCTTTTATACTTTCGTAATCTCGAGAGCTTATGCCTAAATAGCCAGCTATGGTATAAATTTGTTTTACCTCGTCTTCAGTTACAACACCATCGGCTTTGGCTATACCAAAAAGAAAGTGCATAAGTTGTAAACGGGATGGGTGATCCATCATTTGTTTAATTTGCAAACAAACTTGGCGTGTAGAAATATTGTTTTGTTTGTTTATGTTTTTAAAAAGGGCAAAAGCAGTATTTGCACGCTCCTTGCCGTACATATTTACAAATTGTTGACGTACGTAATCTAGTTCGCGTTGGTCTTGTTTACCATCGGCTTTTATAACAATAGAAGCTAGAATAAGTAAGCTTACCTCAAAATCTCCCGATTGTGTTTGTGGGCGTTGTTGTGTGCGTGTGCTATATGTGGTTCTTTGGCCTTGTTGAGGTTGTCCTTGGTTTAAAAAAGGACTTCCTTTTCCGTCGGACATGGCGTCTATAACGCTACCTAATGCTAAGCCTATTATGGCACCTATTGGTCCGCCAAACGACCAACCTAAAGAGGCGCCTATCCATTTTGTAAAACTCATGTACTGTTTGTTTTTTATGGTTCAAATATACTATTGTTAGTTGAATTTTTATGGGTTTTGTTACAACATTGGCGAATTTGTGATGCTTTTAACTTATGATTTATTTTGGCGGATATGTGCGTTAAGGATAGTAGCGGCATCCTTTTTTGTGATTTGCCTATGGTTTAATTTTAGCTCGAACTTTACTTGTGAGCTTAGGTTTAATATGAAGTATGAAACTTGGTTTGAACAAAAAAGATATAGCGGATAGCCTGACCCGTAGGGAAACGCCCAAAGAATTACACGTAAATTTGTCAGGTTTTGGTGGTTATGAACGACTTAAACATGACAGTTGTCTTAAATCGCATGATTTTTGACTAACTTTGTAACAGAGATTAATTATAAAACATAAAAATTTAAAAGATATGTATCCAGCAGAATTAGTAAAACCTATGCGTGAGGATTTAACCAACGTTGGTTTTGAAGAATTACACACTGCCGAGGCGGTTGAGGCGGCTATTGCAAAACCGGGAACTACACTTGTAGTTGTAAATTCGGTTTGTGGTTGTGCAGCAGCTAATGCGCGTCCAGGTGCGAGAATGAGTTTGCAAAACGCAAAACGTCCAGACCATATTACTACGGTTTTTGCAGGTGTTGATAAGGAGGCTGTTGATGCGGCTCGTGGATTTATGGTTCCGTTTCCTCCAAGTTCACCTTGTATGGCTTTGTTTAAAGATGGCGAATTAGTACACATGTTAGAGCGTCACCACATTGAAGGTCGTCCAGCAGAATTAATTGCTGAAAACCTTGTTGATGCTTACAATGCAAATTGCTAGTCGAGTTTATAAAAACTTGATTTAATTTATATAAAAACCACGATTTATCGTGGTTTTTTGCATTTTTACGCAACCATTTCTTGTGTTCTGCATCTATAAAATAAAAACTGTTTTATGCGGAAATCTATTTTACTGCCAAGCTTATTTTTGTTTAGTATGCTGTTTATGGCTTTTCAGTGTGAGGAAGATGATTATGGCGATATAGAGATTGATCGATTAGAACTCGCTCAGTTAAAGATTGAAATTGATGAAATTATTTATGCATCTGTTTGTGATGGTACTCACAGTTGCGAGTTTATGGCTTATGGTAGTAAAGCCTGTGGCGGACCGCAAGGGTACTTGGTTTATTCTACTTCTATTAACTTAGAAAACTTAAAGACTTTGGTAGAAAACTATAATCGGGTTGAAGCTGAATTTAATACAAAATGGAATATTTTATCAGATTGTTCTGTGCCAAATCCACCAAGCGACATAATTTGCGAAAATAACAAGTGTGTGCCTGTTTTTTAAGACTAAGTTTTTACTTATTTTTGAGGCATGGTAAAACTGATATCTTATCCGCTAACTATTATATATGCCTTTGCGTTTTTATTAACCATTGTTATATTTCACCCTATTCAAGCATTTTGCTATAGGGTTTTTGGGTATCAAGCGCTTAAAAAAAGTGTGGATGCCTTGCAGTTTTTTTTAATGCGCTGCTTAAATATTTTGGGTACACGTTTTACTTTTGATAACCCACACGATATTCCTACCGATCAACCCATAATTATTGTTTCTAATCACCAAAGTATGTACGATATATCACCACTTATGTGGTATATGCGTAAACATCATCCTAAATTTATTAGTAAAATTGAATTAGGAAAAGGCATACCAAGTGTATCTTACAACTTGCGACACGGTGGCTCTTGTTTAATAGATCGTAAAAATCCAAGACAATCTTTACCGGCTATTATGAAGTTTGGTGAGTATATAGAAGAAACTAAACGTGCCGCGGTAATTTTTCCGGAAGGCACGCGTAGTGTAGATGGTAAACCAAAGCCTTTTCAAACAAAAGGATTGGAAATTTTACTTAAAAAAATACCATCTGCATTAGTTGTCCCTATTACCATAAATAACTCTTGGAAAACATTGCGTTATGGCAAATTCCCAATGGGTTTGGGCACTCACATAAAATTTACCGTGCATAAGCCTATAAAAGTTAGTACCTTTGCTAATAGACAAGATTTGATAAATAGTGTGGAAACCACTATTGTAGAACATATAAAAAATTAAAAACACATTCCGATGGCGTTAAAAAACAAACGAATTGAAGTAATGAACTTTTTGGAGAAGGATATTGATGCCTTGGTTCAGAAATATTTAATTCCGATTGAAAAAATATGGCAACCTACCGACTTTTTACCAAATACAGAAGGTAATGATGAAGAATTTTTTGAAGAGGTAAAAGAAATTAGAGAGTTAGCCAAAGAGTTGCCTTACGATTTCTGGGTGGTTTTAGTTGGTGATATGATTACTGAAGAAGCACTGCCAACTTACGAGTCTTGGTTAATGGATGTAGAAGGCGTAGACCAAGTTAATGGTAAAAATGGTTGGTCTAAATGGGTAAGCCAATGGACAGGTGAAGAAAACCGCCATGGTGATGTGCTTAACAAATATCTTTATCTTTCTGGTCGTGTAAATATGCGCGAAATAGAAGTAACTACGCAGCATTTAATTGCTGATGGGTTTGATATTGGAACTGATAGAGATCCTTATAAAAACTTTGTTTACACAAGTTTCCAAGAGTTAGCAACTTACGTATCTCACAACCGTGTGGCTAAAATTGCAAAAGATTTTGGTAACAAGCGTTTAGCTAAAATGTGTAAGATTATTGCTGGTGATGAAATGAGACACCACCATGCGTACTCGGAGTTTGTAGAGCGTATTTTTGAAGTGGATCCAAACCAAATGATGATGGCTTTCCATTACATGATGAAACAAAAAATTACCATGCCTGCTCACTTTTTACGTGAAACTGGCGGTAAAATTGGTTCGGCATTCGAAGAGTTTTCTAATACAGCACAACGTATTGGGGTTTATACTTCTATGGATTATATTGATATTTTAGAGAAATTAACCAAGCGTTGGGAGATTGATAAAATAACCAACCTGAATGATGAAGCTGAAAAAGCTAGAGATTACCTCATGAAACTTCCGTCTAGAATGACGCGTGTTGCCGAGCGTATGAAAGTTCCAGAAAACTCTTTTGAGTTTAAATGGGTGCAACCGGCTATTATTAAATAGTTTATTTAGGTTAAATATTTAGACCGAATAAAAACTAATAAAATTCTATGAACCTCTAAAAAATGAATTCCGTTTTTTAGGGGTTTTTTATATCTATGACATTATTTAACCAGGATAAAGATTATATAAAGCGTGTAAACTTAGCGCTATCTTTTATTGATGCACATTTAGACTCCAATGTGTTATCCTTAGAAAGCGTTTCGGAAATAGCTTTGTTTTCTCCCTTTCATTTTCATCGTATTTTTAAAAGTATTATTGGCGAAACTTTAAATAGTTATATTGGTAGAAAACGTCTAGAGCGTGCTGCTGCTATGTTAATTCATAAAAAAGAATTTACCATTACAGAAATTGCTTTGCATGTTGGTTTTAGTACAAACTCTGCTTTTACGCGAGCTTTTAAGAAATTTTACAACCTTAGTCCTTCTGAATTTAAAAATCAACATCCGTATAAATTTAGCAAGATTGGTATAGTTGAAAGCAAGATTGGACAAGAGAATTTTATGCTCGAAAGCTATTTTTGCAATATTAATAATCATTTAAATTGGATTGAAATGAATGCAAACATTGAAGTAAAACAAATACCCGAATTACATTTTGCAAGCCTAACGCATATTGGCGTTGAAAATATTGATAAAGCTTTTGAAAGGATTATAAAATGGGCTATTTCTAAGGGGTTAATGCAAAATTCTGAAACGAGATTAGCTAGAGTTTTTCATGATAGTTTTAAAATTACAGATGCTAATAAAGTACGTATGAGTATTTCGGTGTTAACAAAAGAACCCGTTTTAGTTGAAGGCGATATTCATAATTTATCTACCAAAGCAGGGAAGTATATTGTTGGCCGATTTGAAATCACTCCTCAAGATTTTGAAAAATCGTGGAGCGGTCTCTTTATTTGGATGCACGATAATGGCTATGCAAAAGCAGATAGTACGCCTTTTGAAATATATCAAAACGATATGCGAGAACATCCAGAAGGTAAAGCTATTGTAGATTTTTATATTCCGGTAATGTAGGTTGTTAAAATATATAAAAACTAAATTCTTTTAAAAAGGAATATTATTTACTTGATAATCTTTCTATTTTTATACCATGACAAATCAAGAAAACATCATAAATAAAACAATTGTTTTTGTAAAAGAAAAACTTGAAGGAGCCGAGGGAGGCCACGATTGGTTTCATATAGAACGAGTTTATAAAAATGCGCTTTTAATTTCGAAAACGGAAAAAGTAAATGGGTTTGTTGTTGCTCTTGGTGCTTTGCTTCATGACATTGCAGATAGTAAATTTCATAATGGAGATGAAACTGTGGGGCCAAAAGTAGCTCGTGATTTTCTATCGAGGTTAAATGTTGATAACGAAACAATTCAGCATGTGGTTAATATTATCGAAAACATATCGTTTAAAGGCGGAAATATAGAGCAGAAGTTTACTTCTCCAGAATTAAATGTGGTGCAAGATGCCGATCGTTTAGATGCTATTGGAGCTATTGGTATTGCACGTTGCTTTAATTATGGTGGTTTTAAAAATAGAGCACTTTACGATCCGGAAATAAAACCAGATCTAAATATGAGTAAGGAAGCATATAAAAAATCGACTGCTCCAACAATAAATCATTTCTACGAAAAGTTATTGCTTTTAAAAGATAGAATGAATACAGAAACAGGAGAATTGGTTGCTGGAGAAAGACATGAGTTTATGCTTCAGTTTTTAAATCAGTTTGATAAAGAATGGGAAGGTGTTTTGTAAGTTAACTTGCTAATATTGCTTTTTATACTTTAATCTGTATGACTTTTAATGTTTGTAGGGTGTAATGTGTTCTCTTATGAAAAGTTATTTATATTTTATAATACTTGTCTTGTGTTTTAATCCAAAGGCATACTCTCAAACTGAATCTGTATTAAAGGATTTCGTAAATCCTTCTACGTTTTCGGATTTAACTCTAACTTCTCCTAACGGTGGTGAGTTTTGGCAAGTAGGAAAAATACCGAGTATTTCTTGGGAAAGCAATAATTTGAGTAACGATGTTACTTTAGAATATTCAATTGATGATGGAAGTACATGGACTAATATAGCAACTGTGTCAAATGTAACTAGTAGTTACGCCTGGAGCGTACCTAACGATGTGTCTAAAGCTGGTTTAGTGCGTGTTACATCGGGAACTTTAACAGATGCTAGTGATAGTGTCTTCGAAATTTCAGATGATGATTCAACCTGTAATATTGTTGTTATCGGATCTTCTACTGCGGAAGGGTTAGGAGCGTCTACAATAGAAAACTCGTGGGTGTATAAATATAATGAGGCTTTGTTTCAAAAGAATACAATGCTAAATGTTGTTAATTTGGGTTTAGGAGGGCTTACAACTTACGATTTGTTACCAACTGAATCTTCTACAGTATTACCTCCTGGAGTAACTATTAAAACAGATAGAAATATTACAAAGGCATTATCATATAATCCTATTGCAATTATTCTGAATTTACCATCTAATGATACTTATAATGGGTATTCAACTTCGACACAGCTAACTAATTTTGCAGAGATTAATTCCGAAGCAACAAATAGTTCTGTTCCTATTTGGATAACTACAACGCAACCTAGATACTTTTCTGAACTGGCGGATGTTCAAACTCAAATAGATGTTCGAGATGCTATTCTAAACACTTACACGGATAAGGCTCTTGATTTCTGGACGGATATCGCAGAAAACGATGGGACTATTTTATCTAATTTAAATAGTGGGGATGGCACGCATGTTAACGATGTTGGACATGGTATTTTATTAGATAAAGTAATGGTTGAAAATATTGAAGATTTAACGTCTGTAGGTGACCCATTAAACGATGATAGGGCCATTGGGGAAAACGTGTCTACTAAATTGCATCATAATCTACGTTAATAGAAGTGATAATTATTCATTCTTAATAATAAAAGATTTGCCTATTTTTCTACTGAATAATATGCTTAATTTCCTTTCGGTATTGTGAAGCACTCTTTCCGGTAATTTCATTAAACTGCTTATTAAAATGCGAGAAGTTATTAAATCCGCACTCAAAACAAACATCAGCAATACTCATTTGGCTTTCGTTTAAAAGCTTAGTAGCGTGTACAACTCTATATTCATTTACTAGCTGGGTAAATGTTTTTCCTGTAGTTTTTTTAAAGTAACGACAAAAAGCAGGAACCGTCATGCTTACTTCATTTGCAATATCATCTAAAGCGATATGCTCATTAAAATTGGCATTGATATACTTATATATAGTATTAATCTTATTACTGTCCTGCGGATTGGTTTCTAAGGCAATTCCGTCGGCATTTAACAAGGTATAATCATCTGTCTTAGATAAGTGGTTTAAAATTTCTAAAAACTTAATCATGCGCTTTAAACCGTCATGCTCTAAAAGTTTTTCAATTTTAAGTCCAATTTTCTTTTTAGTATCTATTTGAAAACGGATACCTTTTTTAGCACGTTCAAATAAAGCAACAATATTTGCCATTTCGGGCACTGTTAAAAAATCGTCACCTAAAAAATTAGAAGCAAACTGCACTGTAGTTTCAGTTCCGTTGGCTGTAAGTCTATCGGTAAACCCATTGTGTGGTAAATTAGCACCAATTAATATAAGTTGACTATTATTAAAGTAAGATAGGTGATTACCAATATGTGTTTTTCCTTGTCCCTTGTTTACATACACAAGTTCTAATTCAGGGTGAAAGTGCCAAAAAGCATTGTTTTTATCAGCTTTTTCACCGTGTTGCCTAACTAATATAGAGCTCCCGAAACTTGGGCTAATTTTTTCTAAGGTAGGTTTTTTAATAATCATAGGGGAATATTTGCTGCAAAATTACGACATATTATGCATACATTGTATATTTAATTACCTTTAATATGTGTTAAATTAACTTAACCCACTGTTAACACAGTATTAACAGATAATTTAGCACACAAATAGGTCAAAATTGATGTTTTCTTAAGCGTATTACCCATGTATCTTTGTACCGTTAGTTAGAATGAACGCCCAAATCATGAAAAACGCTATTACCATATCGAAAAAAATTATCTTATCAGCTGTGTTTTGCACAACGCTTTTAAGTAATGCTAGTGCAAGTAATAATATGCTTGTAGATAAGGATTTAGTTAAAACGGCGCTAACTATTAATAATGTAAAAGCTGGAAATTTATTATCTATTAAAGATGTAAACGGCATAACATTATATAAAGAGTTCATTGAAGAGTCTGGAGTTTACAGAAAAGGATTTGACTTAACGGCTTTATCAAACGGAAATTATATTTTTGAAGTTGATAAAGATCTTGAAGTAGAAATGATTCCTTTTACAGTTAGTAATAATAAGGTTGTTTTTAATAGAGACGCTGAGGTTACTATTTATAAACCATTTGTTAGACAAGAAAATGATGCTATTTATATCTCTCAGTTTTTGCCAGATTTTTCAAAAGCAAAAATTGAAATATATGCGAATTATAACGGAGAGTTAGAATTGCTACATGCAGATAAAATAGAAAACTCTCAGTTAATTCAAAAAGCATACAGACTTGAAAAAGGAAGTTACAAAATAATAATAAACTCTAATAATAGAGAGTATACAAAATTCATTAATTAGTTTAATGTCTTATTTAGTTTAGTTTAGTTGGTAAAGTGGGCTGTGGTGGCCCACTTTTTTTTGCTTTAAATTTAAACTACTAGATCTCAAGTTGTCTTCTTATTAAAACCAGAGAATCTATATTTTGCAAAAATTATCTTCAATATATTTTTTAAGACCTAAATGGTCTTTTTTTATTTTCAGCATATTTTGAATTTAAATAGTTTCTCTTAATAAGTGATTAATTTCATAATACTTGTATATACTGTTTTGTGCTTTTTTACCCTCAATGTATGCTATTTTAATTAACATTTTGTTGATGTAATAATAACGGTTAAAATAGCACAGAAAGTCATCAAAATCAATGCTTTGCGTTTGGTTGGTCTGTTGTATTTTTGACCTGTTGAACGTTACTAAAACCAATATTATGAAAAACGTAATTAAACATTCCAAAAAAATCCTATTAGCGGTTGCTATGTTAACTGTATTAGTAGGTAATGCAAAAGAAAAATCTTCAGCCTTAAAGAAAGGACTTATAAAAACTGCCTTAACACTTAACAATGTAAAGGAAGGTAATTTGTTATCAATCAAAGATCAGAACGGTATCACTTTATATAAGGAGTTAATTGTAGAATCTGGAACTTACAAAAAAGGATTCGATTTAACAGCTTTGCCAAATGGTGATTATTTCTTTGAAGTAGATAAAGATGTTGAAATTAAAACAATACCTTTTACTGTAAAAGCTAACACAGTGGTATTTAAAAAGAGTGAAGAAGTTACTGTTTTTAAACCATTTGTAAGAGA
This sequence comes from Algibacter lectus, assembly GCF_900112395.1. Lineage (GTDB taxonomy): Bacteria > Bacteroidota > Bacteroidia > Flavobacteriales > Flavobacteriaceae > Algibacter > Algibacter lectus. The sequence goes on along the minus strand of NZ_FOLN01000004.1, from coordinate 212,190 downwards.
AAAAGATGGAGTTGTATTTATCTCTAAACTTTCTCCAAATTACGGAGCTTTAAAGGTGAATATTTATGCTAACTATAAAGGTGAGTATCAATTGCTTCAATCTGATAAGTACGAAAATTTACAAACTATTGAAAAAGCTTATAAACTTGAAAAAGGTAGCTACAAAATAGTTATGAGCTCGGATAATAACGAGTATATAAAATTCATTAATAATTAGTTTAATGTCTTATTTAGTTTAGTTTAGTTGACAAAGTGGGCCGTGGTAGCCCACTTTTTTTTGCTCTAAATTTAACTGGATTATAGTTAGGGTGTTCTAGGTTTTGTTTATTTCCTGTTTAGTTTTCTTTTTTATGAGGTGTGTTTTAGTTTTTAAAAATTCAGCCTCTTTTACTTCTCAATAATTATTTGTTTTAAGCATAATTAGGTTAAGGTTTTATAATTTTTAAAAGAGGCATATATGCGTGTTTAACCTCGATATGTAGTATTTTAATTCATGTTAATTTAATACAGTTATATTGGTTAAAATAACATATAATGTAGTCAAAATCAATGCTTTGTGTTTGGTTGGTCTGTTGTATTTTTGACATGTTGAACGTTGTTAAAACCAATATTATGAAAAACGTAATTAAACATTCCAAAAAAATCCTACTAGCAGTAGCTATGTTAACTGTATTAGTAGGTAATGCAAAAGAAAAATCTTCAGCCTTAAAGAAAGGACTTATAAAAACAGCTTTAACAATTTACAATGTTAAGGAAGGTAATTTGTTATCGATCAAAGATCAGGACGGTGTTACTTTATATAAGGAATTTATTGTAGAGTCTGGAACTTACAGAAAAGGGTTTGATTTAACAGCTTTGCCAGATGGCGATTATGTATTTCAAGTTGATAAAGAAATAGAAGTTAAAACTATTCCTTTTACAGTAAAGTCTAATAAAGTTGTCTTTAAAAAAGACGAAGAAGTTACTGTTTTTAAGCCTTTTGTTACAGAAAAAGATGGTTATGTGTTAATTTCTAAACTTGCTCCAGATTATGCAAGTTTAAAAGTGAGCATCTATGGTAACTACAATGGAACTTATGAGTTGCTTCAATCGGATAAGTTTGAAAACTTACAAACTATCGAAAAAGCTTATAAACTTGAAAAAGGAAGTTATAAAATTGTGATTAACTCAGATAATAATGAGTATACAAGTTACATTAACAATTAGTTAATGTCTTAATTTAGTTTAGTTGATAAAGTGGGCCGTGGTAGCCCACTTTTTTTTGCTTAAAACTTAACGAGTTAATTATAAAAGCTCGCCGGCTTTATATAGTCGGTTTTTTTTGCCTAATAGTTTTATTAAATATCTGCCAATTATATTGTGGTTCACTTTGGTACATGGTTTTATTAAAACACAATGGCTCCATAGTGTAAACCATTTAATTTACATGTATTTGCAATACTCCAATATTAGGTGTTTATATGGGGTTTTAACCTCGATATATGGTATATTAATTTAACATTATCTTGATGTAATAATAACGGTTAAAATAGTATATAAATACGTCAAAATCAATGTTTTGGGTTGGCTCGTTTGGTTGTATTTTTGACATGTTGAACGTTAAAAACACCAAATCATGAAAAACGTAATTAAACACCTTAGAAAAGGAATCTTAATGGTAACAATTTTTGCTACTACATTAAGTTTCGCGAATGAAGTTTCAGTTTTTACAATTAAAAATGAAGCCGACAAAACCTCACTAACTTTAACAGATGTTAAAAAGGGGAATCTTTTATCTATTAAGGATGAAAATGGCATTGTATTATATAAAGAATTCATACAGAGATCTGGAAGCTATACAAAAGGTTTCGATTTGACGGAATTGCCAAATGGAGCATATTTATTTGAAGTAGATAAAGATGTGGAAATTAGCACAATACCGTTTACAGTTGAAGCTGACAGCGTGACTTTTGATGAAGCTGGCGAAAAAGTAATTTACAAGCCTGTAACAAGAGTTGTAGGAGATTTACTTTATTTAACTAAGCTTTCTTTAGATGGAGCTCCTTTAGAAATTGATATCTATTTTGAATCTGATGAAGTGAATGGAAGCTCTGAATCTGTTTATTCAGAAAAAATTGAGAACTCTAAAATCATTGAAAGAGTTTACAAATTAGAGGATATTAAAGATGGTAAATTCGAAATAGTTTGTCATTCAGAAGGTAGAATCTTCACGAAAACAATTAATTAAGTTCTAACTCAACTTGATAAGGGTGAGCCGTAAGGTTCACCTTTTTTTTTGGAAAAAATCTAATAGATTAAGTTGTTGATGAGTGTAATAAAAAAAGGACAGCTCTTTTGGTAAAAGCTATCCTTAATATTTTTAGTTGAAAATTATTTCGAGAAGAATTATTCCCCCGGAAATTCAGCAGTGCGTTTCTGTAAAAAAGCAGTAGTTCCTTCTTTAAAATCTGCTGTTCCAAAACTTTTTCCGAATTGTTTAATTTCAGTTTTGTAACCATTTTTACCTTCTTCTAAACCTGCGTTTACCGCTTTAATAGCTTTTGCGATGGCTACAGATGAGTTTCTCATCATTTTATTTGCCATTTTTTCGGCTAACGGCATAAGTTCGGCTTGTGCTACTACATGGTTTACTAAGCCGTAATTTTTTGCAGTTTCAGCATCAATCATTCCGGCAGTCATTATCATTTCTAAAGCTCGACCTTTCCCTACAAGTTGGGGTAAACGTTGTGTGCCTCCATAACCAGGTATAACGCCAAGAGATACTTCTGGTAATCCCATTTTTGCATTATCGCTAGCAAGCCTAATATGGCAAGCCATGGCTAACTCTAGTCCGCCTCCTAAAGCAAAACCATTAACGGCTGCAATAACTGGAGTGCCTAAATTTTCTACATAATCAAATAGTATTTTTTGACCTTTAGCAGCTAGTTTGCCCCCTTTTTCTTCAGAGAAATTAGCAAACTCGCTAATGTCTGCACCTGCAACAAATGCTTTTTCTCCGCTACCAGTTAAAATAATTACTTTGGTGTTTTTATCTTTATCGGCTGCTTTAAAAGCCTCATGTAATTCTTGTATGGTATCTTTATTAAGCGCGTTTAGTTTTGTTGGGCGATTAATTGTGATTTGAGTTATACCGTTGTTGGTTTCGGTTAATATGTTTTCGAAATTCATAATATTTTTATGGTTTTTAAACTCTTGCTAATTTACGTTTTTTAAGAAAGATTATTTCTAAAGTTTTTGGAGTGTTCTGCTTTTTGTGGAAAAACAACTTTGAAAACAGCGCCTCTGTCTTGTTCAGATTCAAAAGAGATTGTGCCATTGTAGGTTTCTACAATGTTTTTAACCATGGCTAAACCAAGTCCCATGCCGCTTGTTTTTGTAGTGAATTTTGGCTCGAATAGTTTCTTTTTGTTTTCCTCTAAAACACCAGATCCGTTGTCGGATACGGTTAAAATAACATTATTGTTATTGGTGGCAACGTGTACGTTTATTTTTGGATCGTCTTTAATTGGCATAGCCTGTATAGCATTTTTAACCAAATTGGTAATTACACGAATAAGTTGCGTTCTGTCGAAAATGGCAATAATTTCTTCTTTTTCGGTTGTAAAATAAATGTAATGCTCATTAAAAATATCTAAAGCGAGTTTTACAATTTCTACGACGTTTAAAGTTTCATTTTGTTGTGCTGGCATTTTTGCAAAATTTGAAAATGCCGAGGCAATAGAACTCATGGTATCTATTTGCTGAATAAGAGTTTTACTGTATTCATCTAATTTAGAGTGGATGTTTTCATCTTCTGGGTTAAACTTGCGCTGAAAACTTTGCACAGTTAATCGCATTGGGGTTAATGGATTTTTAATTTCATGTGCTACTTGTTTCGCCATTTCTCGCCAAGCTTGTTCACGCTCACTTTTTGCTAACTGCACGGCACTTTCTTCTAGCTCATCAATCATGCTGTTGTAAGAGTTTACTAGAGTTGAAATTTCTTCGCTGGTGTCGCTTATTTCAATACGTTTATTCTGTTTTTCTAAACGTGTGGTATTTATTTTATCACTAATTTTTTTAAGAGATTTAGTAATGTATTTCGATAATAGAAAAGCAATGCCAACGGCCATAAGTAATACGAATAGGTAAGCGTAGATAATTCTAGATAAGAACTCATCGAGTTCTTTAGCTAGAAAATCATCATTTTCTAAATACGGAATATTTAAAATGGCAATAGGTTTCGATTTATTGTCGGTTACGTAAGTAAAAGAGGATTGAAAGGTTTGTCCATTTTCTATATGTTTATCTACATATCGATGGTCTGGCGTGTTGGATATGGCGTTTAAAACTTCGGCGCTTAAACATTTTTCTACGGCCGATTTTTGCAAACCAGCACTAGATGCTATGAGTAATCCACCATCTAAATCGTAAAGAATTATTTGTAGTTTGTGTATGTCTGCAATGTTATAAATTTCTTCTTTAAATATTATTGGGATGTTTTCTGTTTTTACTTCCCAGGTGTTTTGCCTACCGTTTAGTACGCGTTTTATGTGTGTTTTTGTGTTGAGCTCTTTTCGCTCTAAACGCTCGGTATGGTAATCTTTAGTTTCTTCTTTGTATTGGTAAATAGCGATGCCTGTAATAAGTACAGAGGCTAGTAAAACCAAGAGAATCATGGAGAGGAATATGCGGGTACGAAGTGATGGTTTTTTTATTTTCATTAATGCATTTGTAGTGGTCTAAATATAACAATAATCGCACCAAAGGATGCACGAGGTAACTTAAAAGTTGTTTTTGTAACGGAATTTGACGGTTGCGTGCGTTAGGGATTGTAGCGTTGTTGGAGCTTTTTTTGTGTTGTTGCACCTATTGCAACACAAAAAAGAGACTGCGGAAAGCCCGACCCTTTTCGGGGAACGCCCAAAGATTTATTAGATTTTGTGAATATGTGAAATTTGTAGGCTTATGTAACAAATTATTGTTAAGAGCTTCTAATATATAAGGGCGGTAATTATTATTTTTCTATTTTTGGAATAGTAATTGTAATTTATTGCTTGTTACAATAATTGTACATTTAATAAGTTACATGATATGATCTACATAGAGATGAAAAAAATACTACTTATATTATCGTTGGTTTTTGTTGCGCAAACTGGGTTTTCGCAAACTGAATCGGCTTTTGAAGATGGCGAATGGTTTAAGTTTAGGATGAGTTATAGCAATTGGTTAAAGGCTGGTAATGCCACGTTGGCGGTGCATGACGAGGTTTTAAACGGGAAACCTGTTTACCATGTTGTTGGTAAAGGTTGGACGACTGGCATGATTAAGTGGTTCTTTAAGGTGAAGGATAGGTATGAAACTTATTTTGATAAAGAGACTATTTTGCCATACAAGTTTATACGTAATATTGATGAAGGTGGGCATACTAAGGATTTAGAGATAGATTTTGATCAGAAAAACCACAAGGCGCACATTAACGATAAAAAGCATAATAAAAAAATAGTGGTTGATACTAAGCCGAATATTCAGGATATGGTGTCTACGTTTTACTATTTGCGTAATCACTTAGATACCGAAAATTTAAAAGTGGGTAGCGAGGTAAAGATTGATATGTTTTTTGATGAAGAAAATTATGGTTTTAAATTACAGTATTTAGGTGAAGAAACTATTGAGACCGATTTTGGAGATGTTGAAGCGTTAAAATTTAGGCCTTATGTTATGGCAGGTCGCGTTTTTAAAGAGGAAGAAAGTTTAACCCTATGGGTTTCGAAAGATAAAAATAAATTACCTTTGCGTATAAAGGCAGATTTGGCTGTGGGTTCGCTTAGAGCAGATTTAGACGCTTTTAGAGGGCTTAAACACCCTTTTAATGTTGTTGTTAAAAACTAATAAATTTTGAACTCTAAAATTACGGATCAAATTAAAGCTAAGTTTGATGCTATTGACCAAGATGTTGATGCGCATTTAGAAGGCTTGTTGCATAGTAAACCCATTAATTATTGGGATTATATACAAACCGATGCTTTATTAAATTTGCAAGTACAGCGTACTGTGTTTCCGGACGAGTTGGTTTTTATTATGTACCACCAAGTAAACGAGTTGTTGTTTAAAATGGTGCTTTCTGAAATGGATCAAATTGCCAAAAATGATACCATTGATACCGAAACATTTACCACTAAAATAATGCGTATTAGTCGTTATTTTGATGTGTTAACGTCTTCCTTTAGTATCATGAAAGATGGTATGGATGTGGAGCAATACAATAAGTTTAGAACTACGTTAACGCCTGCTAGTGGTTTTCAGAGTGCGCAATACCGTAAAATAGAATTTGCATCTACAGAGTTAATCAACTTAATTGATAAACGTTTTAGAGATACGTTTGATAAAAACTCATCTTACGAAAACGCTTTTGAACACCTGTATTGGCAAGCTGCTGGTAAGGATTACAAAACCGGGAAAAAAACGTACACATTATCTGATTTTGAAGGTCGATATAAGGACGAGTTTATTAGATTTACAAAATTCTATCAGCATAATAACTTGTGGAGCAAGTTTAAAGGATTGCCTAAAGCATCGCAAGAAAATAAAGATTTAATAAATGCCATGAGGCATTACGATTATACGGTGAATATTAAATGGGTTATGGCACATTATAATACCGCAAATCACTATTTAAATATTAACGGAAAAACTGCCGAGGCAACCGGAGGAAGTGAATGGGTGAAATACATGCACCCTAAATATCAAAAAAGAATATTTTTTCCAGATTTATGGACAGAGAAAGAGATACAAGAGTGGGGAACAAATATATAATTCTATTAGCATGCGCTGTGTTTTTTGCAAGCTGTAAAGACGATGCGAAGCAAAGTGATTTAGAGGAGCAGGATTTAGCTGTAATAGAAATGCCTGAAGAAAACTTTGAATTCGGGTTTAATCTAGACGATTTTATTGTGAAGCGCGATACTATTAAAAGTGGTGATACTTTTGGTAAAATTCTAGATCGTAACCATGTAACTTACCCAGAGATTTACAATATAGTAGAAAAAGCTAAAGATAGTTTTAATGTTAGAAGCTTGCGCCCGGGTAAACCTTACACGCTTTTGTGTGCTAAAGACTCTTTAGAAACACCAAAATGTTTTGTTTACCAACCAAATGTAGAAGAGTATATTGTGGTTAATTTTCAAGATTCTATTCATGCATATACAAGTAGAAAACCTATAAAGTATGTTGAAAAAACAGCAACAGGTATTATTACTAATAATATTTCACAAACTTTAGAAGAACAAGGGTTAAGCCAGCGTTTAGCTTATAAAATGGCCGATGAAATTTATGCATGGACCATAGATTTTAGGCGTTTGCAAAAAGGCGATCGCTTTAAGGTTATTTATACCGATAAATATATCGATGATACTATTTATGCTGGTGTGCAAGATGTAAAAGCAGCATACTTTGAACATAATAGCGAGCCTTTTTATGCTTTTGAGTTTGTTTCAGACACTGTAAATGGTATTAAAGATTATTTTAATGATGAAGCAAAAAATTTACGTCGTGCCTTTTTAAAAGCACCTGTTCAATTTAGTAGAATTTCATCGCGATATAATTTAAAACGCCGTATTGCGGTTTATGGTTTTAAATTGCGTCCGCATAAGGGGACTGATTTTGCTGCACCAATTGGCACACCTATTATGGCTACAGCAAATGGTACGGTAACGAAATCTGAAAAACGCGGAGGTAATGGTAATTATGTGAAAATACGCCATAATGCTACATACGAAACGCAATACCTACACATGAAAAGTCGTAATGTAAAACCGGGGCAATTTGTAAAACAAGGTGATGTTATTGGTTGGGTTGGTATGACGGGGAATACAGGTGGGCCACACGTCTGCTATCGTTTTTGGAAAAATGGTAAGCAGGTCGATCCGTTTAAGCAAAAACTGCCTGAAGCAAAAGGAATTTCCGATTCACTTAAAATAGAGTATCTAGAATTTATTTCACCTATAAAAAAGAAATTGGACGCTATTGATTTCTTAGAAGATGTTTTTGAAGATGATAAACTAGATCAACCAACTATAAAACAAAACACTAACGCAATATCATTTAACAATTAATAATCCTATGGCATTACCAAACATAAACCCCACAACAACTAAATCTTGGAAGAAATTACAAGCTCATTTTGAAGCAGTAAAAGATGTTCATATGAAAGATTTATTTGCTGAAGATAAAACTAGAGCAAATAAGTTCACTATTAAATGGGACGATTTTTATGTAGATTTCTCTAAAAATAGAATTACTGAAGAAACGTTAAAGTATTTATTAGAATTAGCTGATGATGTTAAGCTGAAAGATGCCATTAAGAGTCAGTTCTCTGGTGAAATAATAAACGAAACAGAAGGTAGAGCAGTCTTGCACACAGCGTTAAGAGCACCTAAAGATGCCGATTTTAAAGTTGATGGTGTTAATGTAATGCCAGAAATATATCAAGTAAAGCAAAAAATTGAAGGTTTTACAAATGAAGTTGTAAGCGGACAAAGAAAAGGTTACACCGGAAAAGCATTCACCGATGTTGTAAATATTGGTATTGGAGGTTCGGATCTTGGGCCAGCTATGGTGGTAGATTCTCTTCAGTATTATAAAAATCATTTAACAACTCATTTTGTGAGTAACGTAGATGGTGATCATGTCAATGAGGTTATTAAAAAATTAGATCCAGAAACAACTTTATTTGTAATTGTTTCTAAAACATTTACAACACAAGAAACATTATCTAACGCCAATACTTTAAAAGATTGGTTTTTAAAATCTGCAAATAGTGATGCTATTGCAAAACATTTTGTTGCCGTATCTACCAATATTGAAAAAGTACAAGGTTTTGGTATAGATGCTAATAATATTTTCCCAATGTGGGATTGGGTTGGAGGTCGTTTCTCTCTTTGGAGTGCCGTTGGATTAACTGTTAGTTTAGCTGTGGGTTATGATAATTTTGATAGCTTATTAAAAGGAGCTAACAAAATGGACGAGCATTTTAAAAATGAAGATTTCGAATCTAACATTCCTGTTGTTCTAGCATTATTAACTATATGGTACAATAATTTCTTTGAGGCAGAAAGTGAAGCCGTTATTCCATATTCTCAATATTTAAACCAGTTTGCTACCTATTTACAACAAGGTATTATGGAAAGCAACGGGAAAAGTGTAGATAGAAACGGAAATGCTATAGACTACCAAACAGGTACTATTATTTGGGGTGAACCTGGAACCAACTCGCAACACGCCTTTTTTCAATTAATACATCAAGGTACTAAATTAATACCGGCAGATTTTATTGGTTTTACTAAGTCGTTACATGGTAATAAAGATCATCAAGATAAATTAATGTCTAACTTTTTAGCGCAAACGGAGGCGTTGCTAAATGGTAAAACAGAAGCAGAGGTTGTTGCAGAAGGAACAAACGAAGCCATAACACCGTTTAAAGTGTTTAAAGGAAATAAGCCAACGAACACTATTTTTATAAATAAATTGTCGCCAGAAAGTTTAGGGAAACTTATTGCAATGTACGAACATAAAATATTTGTACAAGGAATTATTTGGAACATTTTTAGTTACGATCAATTTGGGGTAGAGTTAGGGAAACAGCTAGCATCTAAAATTTTACAAGAATTTAACGGAAGCGTTACAAATGAACATGACTCTTCAACTCAAAATTTATTGAATTATTATAACCAATCTGAGTAAAACGATAGAATATTCTTATAGAAAACGTAAAAAGGCCTTAGTATTTTAAATACTAAGGCCTTGTTTTTTGTTAAAGTTGTTAAATTTCTTAACATTTACTTAATATTGGCCCGCAATTTATACGTATTTTTGCACCGACTAATTTCAAATAATTAATACATAATTAAAATTATGAAAAAAACAACAAATTATTTATTACTAACTGTGGCACTGTTGTTCAGTACAGTTATTATGGCACAAAGTACTATTACTGGTACTGTCTTGGAACAAGGTATCAACATGCCTCTTCCTGGTGCTAATGTTGTCGAGAAAGGTACGACCAACGGAGTTGTAACAGACTTTGATGGAAATTTCACTCTTAAAACAAAATCGAGTTCAGGTGAAATTATAATTACTTACGTAGGTTACACCTCTAAAACAATTTCTTTTTCTGGAGATTCATCTTTAAAAAATGTAACGTTAGAGCCTAGTCAAGTAGGTTTAGAAACAGTTCAAATTATTGCATCTGTGGCGGTTGATAGAAAAACGCCTGTTGCTGTATCTACAGTAAAAGCAGCAGATATTGAACTTAAATTAGGAACACAAGAGTTTCCTGAAATTTTAAAATCTACACCAGGTATTTACACTACTAAAACAGGTGGTGGATATGGTGATGCTAAAACAAGAATTAGAGGTTTTCAATCTGAAAACGTTGCTGTTATGATTAATGGTATTCCTGTTAACGATATGGAAAACGGAGCTGTTTACTGGTCTAACTGGGCTGGTTTAGGTGATGTTACTTCAACTATGCAAGTGCAAAGAGGTTTAGGTGCTTCTAAAGTAGCTGTACCTTCTATTGGAGGAACAATTAATGTAATCACAAAAACAACAGATGTTGAAGAAGGTGGTAGTGTATTTACGTCTATCGCTAACGATGGTTACGAAAAATATGGTCTTACATACTCTACAGGTGTAAATGATAAAGGTTTTGCTGCAACAGTTTCTGCTGCTCAAACTAGTGGTAATGGTTATGTAGATGGAACAGAATTTACTGGTGTTTCATACTTTGTTAACTTATCTAAAGAAATAAACGATTTTCATAAACTTTCGTTTACAGCTTTTGGTTCAAAGCAACGTCATGGTCAAAGACAAAACAGACAATTAATTTCTACTTTTGAAAACAGTGAAAGAGGTAGAAAATTTAATGCAGATTGGGGTTATAAAGATGGTCAAGTTTTACACCAAGAAGATAACTTTTACAACAAACCACAAATGTCTGTAAATCATTACTGGACATTAAGTGATAAAACGTCTATCTCAACTGTTGCTTATGCCTCTTTTGGTACTGGCGGTGGTGGTGGAACCGCTGGAGATAATAAATTTACTTTCGATAGTACAGGATATAGTGAATATAGAAATGGTCTTTACGGAACCATTGATTTCGATAAAATTGTTGACGAAAATATTGCAAATGGAGCGAACGGTTCTACAACTGCTTTAAGAGCTTCTAGAAACGACCATAACTGGTACGGAGTGTTATCAACTTTAAAAACAGATTTAACTGATGATATAGTTTTATTAACAGGTCTTGATTACAGAAACTACAAAGGAATACACTTTTCTGAAGTAACAGATTTATTAGGTGGTCAATATTTACAAGAAGATGATGATGTTGTAAATAACCCAAATCAAATACTTAAAGTTGGAGATAAAAGAAGTTACTATAATGATGGCTTAGTAGGTTGGTTAGGTGCTTTTGGACAAATAGAATATGATGTAAACGAAAACTTTAATACGTTTTTATCTGCGGCATTATCTAACACCTCTTACAAGAGAGTTGATTATTTTGGTTATTTAGATACAGATCCATTACAATCAACAGATCGTTATAATTTCTTAGGTTTTAGTACAAAAGGTGGTGCTAACTATCGATTAGATAACAACCATAATGTATTTATGAATATTGGTTATTTTGAAAAAGCTGCTGATTTTGATGCTGTTTTTCAAGAATTTGATAATGAGCATATCAATGAGAATGCTGAAAATCAAAAAATATTTAGTTTTGAATTAGGATATGGTTTCAGAAGTGAAAAACTTACTGCTAACGTAAACGTTTATAGAACAACTTGGAAAGATAGAACGGAAACAGCTTCTTTTCAACAGCCAGATGGTACAAATGCATTTGCTAATATTTTAGGCGTAAACGCAATTCATCAAGGTGTTGAGTTCGATTTTATTTATAAAGCTACCGATAAATTAAATGTTACAGGTATGATGTCTTTAGGAGATTGGAGATGGGATAACAATGTAACAGATGTTCAAATTCTTGATGAAGATCAAAACTTAATAGAAACTGTAGATCTTTTCATAGAAGATTTACATGTTGGTGATGCTGCTCAAACAACATTAGCGTTAGGTTTAAACTACAAGTTAACACCAGATACAAGAGTTGTTCTAGATTATAATTATTTTGGAAACCTTTATGCAGATTTCGACCCTAGTGAAAGAGGAGAACCAGGTGATGATGCTTGGAAATTACCAGATTACGGATTGTTTGATGCTGTTGTAAGTCATGGTTTCAAATTTGGTCCTTTCGATGCTACTTTAACAGGTCGTATTAACAATGTGTTCGATACAGAATACGTAACAGATGCTTTAGATGGTACTGCTGATACAGCACTAGTGTATTTCGGTACAGGTAGAACATTTAGTATTGGAGCAAAACTTAAATTTTAAAAAATATTCAAAATGAAAAAAATAATATATTATTTATTAGTTCTAGGAGTAGTCTTTACAGGATGTAATCCTTTAGAAGATATTACTGATGATATTCAAGAGCGCGATATAGAAGGTGTTGATTTTATTAAAGGTGTAGAGCAATATACTTTTACTGATGAGGATTATGAAATCTATGAAGGTGAATTAGATTCTATAGCTTATTTTTTAAATCAAGATCTTGCCGATTTAGTTATTCCAGATTTCTTAGCAAATAAGTACCCAGTTTGGGGAGAGGGATCTTTAGTAAATGTTGGATATAATCTTTATAGCCCTACGTTACTTGAAACAATGAGTACTACCGAAACTTTAGCTGGTTTATCTGGTATCGAGGGATATTTAAGTTCAAATTATGAAACGGCTTTAAATGGAACATTTGTAGAGTTAACATATAATGCTGAGGTTTTAGCTTATGAATTATCTAGTGCTGATTTTGAAACTATTGGAGCTGCTTTAGCTGATAAATACCCGAACCCTGCAGATAATGCTGCAAGTTATGGGAATTTTGGTAGATGGGATTCTAGTAGTTCTTATTGGTCTGATGATATGATATTAGAAGCAATGGATGCGCTTTTAGCAGGTAAATATGCTGCTGGTCAAGTGGTTTCTGTTTCTTTCGCAACTTATGGACCTTCAAGTTCTGAATCTGTTACGTTACAATATAACGGAAGTAAATTTATAAACTTAAACGTTGAAGTAACTGCTGCAACTGGAACAGAGTATACGCTTTCAAGTACAGATATTGATGATATTGCTGCAGCATTGGCCGTAACATATTCTGGTCCTGCTGAAAATTTAGGTACTTTTTATAGTTTTGATGTGAGGTCTACAAGTGATAATTACTGGAGTCAAGAAATGATTTTAGAAGGTTTAAATCTTGTTTTACCAGCAACAACAGAAGGAGGTCTTTATGTTGTAACTTATGCTATTTATAACGGCTCTGCTACAACTCAAGTTTTGACTCTTAAATACGAATCTGGAGAATATGTTGTAAACCCAGCAACTATTACCGAAGTTACAACTATAGTAGCGAAAAATAATGGAGATTGGGAATTCCCTTATGTTTTCTCTAGTGCAGATTATGATTTGTTAGGTGAATCTTATGGTAACTTTGATTCAGGATCTATCTACAAATTAGAGATTTTCTTAGAGTCTTTATATCCTTATGCTCAGGCTGGAGATGTTTCTACTGTTCAATATAGGTATTATAGTAGTGGTGCAACAACTACTAAATATGGATCTAGTGTTTTTGATGGTGATAAATGGGCTTTACCTCAAGATATAATTGAAACTTCATTCCAATATGGTTTTGAAGATGGTCAGTGGGTTCCAGATAACACAATTAATTACTCATTACTAGCTGCAGACATTACTTTAATTTCTACTGCACTAATAGAAGATTATCCTGAGCCAGCAGATAACTTAGGATTCTTTAAAAGTTTTGATAGAAGAGATACTAGTGATACCTACTGGGATGATGAGACACTATTAGAGGCTCTTAATGTTTTATTAAACGCAAGAGATTCTGGAGCAGAAGAAGGACAAAAATATGCTGTATCTTATGTAGCATATACAGGTGCTACGGTAACAGAAACTCAGTATGTAGTTAAAACTGACGGAGTTTGGGTATACCAATAATAACAATACTTTAATTAAATAATAAGAAAAAACCTCTCACTTTATGTCAGAGGTTTTTTTTGCTAAACTTTTTTATTATGAAATATTTATATCTATTTTTATTTGTAATGTTTTTTGCTTGTAGCGGAAGTGATGATAGTGCGGCTATAGAGCCACCTGTTGCAACTAATGATGCTGCAAGTACACCAGAAAACACACAAGTAATAATAAATGTGTTAAGTAATGATGTACTTACAAATAGTGCAGAACTTACCGATTTCGATGCCGTCTCTGCAGAAAATGGAGTTATTACGGAAATCTTAAATAAACTTATTTATACACCTGCTGATAACTTTAGTGGCACAGATACGTTCACTTATACTATTTGTAATAGCTTAAGTACGCCAATTTGTGCAACAGGTACGGTTACGGTTACAGTTACGGATAATGGCACTGCACTGGCTGTAGACGATGCTTTAGAAGTTTTAGAGAGTACAACTACTGTACTTGATGAGTTATTAGATAATGATACTATAGTAGACGGTGCGGAATATGAGTCTATAGACACAACTTTAACTAATGGAACTGTTGTTTTAAATGATGATGGTACAATCGGTTATACTGCTATGAATGGATTTGTTGGAGAAGACACATTTACATATACCATATGTGATAATGATGTAAACCCAGAGTGTTCTACAGCTACTGTTACTATTACTGTTTTAGACGAAGGAACCCCAGAAGCAAGTGACGATACTTACTCTGTGGTTTTAGATTCTTCTTTAAATATCTTTAATGTTCTATCTAATGATGATATTATTGATGGAGCATTAATAACGGATACTGATGATTCGTTGACACAAGGTGCTATTACTTTAAATTCAGATGGAACAATACGCTATACACCTCAATCTGGTTTTGAAGGCACCGATACGTTTACCTATACTATTTGTGATAATGATGTACCAACAGCGGAATGTTCTACAGCAACTGTTACAGTAACGGTTTTAAAATCTATAGATTTTAATATAGCTTCTAGTTTAGGTGATTATTACGATGGTGTTATTTTTACAGAAGATGCCGATTTAATGTTCGATCAAATTTCTGCACATACGCAAGATATGCACACGGTAATATTAAGTTATACGCAACGACATGATTATTTATATAATGCCGATGCCGATTTATCAAATCAAGATAATGTGATTTTAATGTATACAGGTGAAAGTAGATATTGGGAGGAGTATACTTCTGGAAATAATCCATATGCAACACAAACTTATAACACAGAACATATTTTTCCACAGTCTAGGTTAAGTTCAGACATAGCTGTTTCAGATTTACACCATTTAAGATCTGCCGATGCAACTGTTAACAGTGATAGAAGTAACTATCCATATATCGATGGAAGCGGAACTAATAAATTAATTGGAGAAGCTTGGTATCCTGGTGATGACTGGCGTGGTGATGTTGCCCGAATGGTAATGTATTTAAACATTCGCTACGGAGAGGATTTTGATAAAGTTGGTGGTTTAGAGCTTTTTAAAGCATGGAACGTTGCCGATCCAGTATCAGCCTTTGAAGAACAACGTAACAACGTAATTTATGCCGCACAAGGCAATAGAAACCCTTTTATTGATAATCCATACATAGCCACTTTAATTTGGGGCGGTACGACTGCAGAAAATAAATGGGAATAAGAATTATTCTAATTTAGAAAAACTTTTAAACCGCTTCAATCGAAGCGGTTTTTTTGTGAATTATAATTACTATTTTTGCATCTATAATTAAAACAAAACATTCATGTACAACATTGTATTATCACTCCATTCCTATTGGGCATATTTAGTGCTTATTGTATTATTAATAGCTGCTGTAAGTGCTGTTATAAAAACAATAGGAGATAAAGAATATGAAAACAACGATTTTAGAAGATCATTATTCACATTAATAGTATCTCATATTCAATTATTAATTGGTCTTGTGTTGTACTTTGTATCACCAAAATTTTTGTTATGGGGCGAGTTAGGCGGAAAAGTAATGAGTAACTCTATGGCGAGATTATACCTTGTTGAGCACCCGTTTATTAATATTATCGCAGTGGCTTTAATTACAATTGGTTATTCAAAACATAAAAAGAAATTAACTTCAAAAGGGAAGTTAAAAACAATAGCAATCTTTTATAGTATTGCGTTATTATTGTTTTTATCAAGAATTCCTTGGAGTACTTGGATGTAGATTAAAAGTATATCCAAAATAAAATATAGTCAGACCTTTCAAGTTATTTAATTTGAAAGGTCTTTTTTTTTTTTTTTTTGAATTTGTGAAATCACTTGAGTCGAGCTAAGTAATAGAAGTCTATTTTCTCATAACTTGATTTTCATTCTTCATCAACTTCCTTAATCAAATAAACATAAACCGGGAAGTGATCGCTAAAGCCGTTATTAAAGCCATGATATCCAAAGCTTCTTAACGGGTAACCTTTATAAGCGCCAAGTTTAGTAATAATGTAATTTTTGTTATAAATACCAGCTTTATAAAATTGAAATGAAGTGTAATCTTTCTCTAAAAATGGTTTGGTTACCATAATTTGATCGAATAAACTCCAAGAATCTCTATAAGCTGTTGTGCCCATACCATCTTTAAAGAAATTTATATATGGATTGTAAATACCTTTTAATCCCAATTTTTTCGTTGGCTTAGCTTTTAAAACTTTTTTAACGCTAGCATTGTTTGGGTTATCATTTAAATCGCCCATAATAAGCACTTTTGCATACGGATCTATAGTTTGTAAAGAATCTAATAAACGTTTATTTAATTTAGCTGCAGCCACACGTTTTGGTCTACTTTTAGCTTCACCACCACGTCGGGATGGCCAATGATTTACAATAAGGTGGATGGTTTCTCCTCCCAGATTCCCACTAACCAATAATTGTTCTCGGGTATAAACGCGTTTACTCGTTTCTGGATCGTAAATTTTCAACTCATGAGAACTCGTGCTTATCGGCGTAAATGCATTCTTCTTGTAAAGTAGTGCAACATCAATTCCGCGTACGTCTGTAGAGTTATAATGCACAATACCATAATCTATATCAACTAATAGCGAATCGTTTACTAAATCTTCTAAAACGGCTTTATTTTCAACTTCACAAACACCAATAATACTTGGTGCGGTATTTGTAACACCTTTTCCAATATCGGCAAGAACTCGTGCCATATTCCTTATTTTTTTCTTATAAACAAGACCTCTGTTAGTTTTTAATTCCATCATTGGGCTGTATTCATCTAATTTGTTCGGGTCGTTTATGGTATCAAATAAATTCTCTAGATTATAGAAAGCAACTGTGTGGATTTTAAATTTTTTATCCTGAGCATTTGTATTTAAAAAAGCTAATAAAAGCAATGATGTAAGCGCGAATTTTAAACAATTTTCACTTTTAAATAAGAATGAAACTACATGGGTTTTGTAGCTAAATTGAAATGTAACTGCTTGAAATTCTTTTAAGTATTTAACTGTCAATTGATTGTTTTTTATTGTAATTGAAGTAATAAAGATAAGCATGAATAAAATAACCCTTATTTTTTTATTCGGAATTTTTTCAATTAGCCTCCATTCTCAACAAACTTTAGTGAAGGGTAGCGTGCTAGATGCACTTACTTTTGAGTCTTTAGAAAACGTATCGGTAACTATCGAAAATAGCAATTTATCGATGGAGACAAATATACTTGGTGAGTTTTTATTCGATAAAAAGTTACCGCTAGGAGAGCAAATGTTGAGAGTTTCAAAAGTTGGATATATATCAAAGCGTTTCCCGATTATAATAAATGAAAATGAAACTGTTGATATTGCTGGTATTACCTTAGATTTAGATACTACGGCTACTAGCAATTTGTTTACAATCACATTATCTGATGATGAATTAAACGATGATTCTAGTGGTGCGGATAATATTTCAGGTCTGTTGGCTTCATCTCTCGATGTTTTTCAGCGTACAGCAGCATTCGAATTTAGTCCATCCTTTTTCCGTCTTCGCGGATTAGATTCTAAAAATAGTACCCTTTTAATTAATGGTATAGAAATGAACAAAACCTATAACGGTAGGCCACAATGGAGTAATTGGGGAGGTGTTAATGATGTGTTACGTAATCAAGAATTATCTACAGGTTTAGCACCCTCAAACTATAGTTTTGGTGGCGTTTTGGGTACAAATAATATAAATATTCGGGCGTCGCAAACTAGAGCAGGTGGGCGCATTACCTATTCATCGTCTAACCGAAGTTATAGCAATCGCCTTATGGCAACGTATGCTTCAGGTTTATTAAAAAACAATTGGGCATATACAGTAACGTTAGGTCGCCGATGGGGAAATGAAGGATATCAAGAAGCGACGAGTTATAATTCAAATTCCTTTTTTACTTCCGTGGAAAAAATAATTAACAAAGCCCATAGTTTAAGCTTTTCTGCGATATACACACCAAATCGACGAGGTAAATCGTCACCAAACACACAAGAGGTTTTCGATTTAAAAGGCATTAAATACAACGAATATTGGGGTTGGCAAGATGGCGAAAAACGAAATTCTAGAATAAAAGAAGTTAGCGAACCAATTGTGATGCTTAATCATTACTGGAATTTAAATAGTAAAACGAAGTTAAATACCAACATAGGCTATCAATTTGGTAAAATGGGAAATAGCCGATTAGATTATAACGGAAAAGATTTAATAGATGGTTTTCCTCAAGGAGGTGGAGCAAACCCGAGTGCAAGCTATTATCAAAAATTACCAAGTTATTTTGAACGGAACTTTCCCGATCAATTAGGTTTTGCATATCAGGCCTTACAAACGTTTCAAGATGGTGGTCAAATTGATTGGAATGCCATGTATAGCACAAATATTGTTAATGCCAAAAATGGAGGTAATGCAACTTATGCCTTGTATGAAGATCGTGTAGATGATAAACAACTTACTGTAAACTCTATTTTAAATAAAGAAATAAACGACCATGTTAACTTCAATGCGGGTATTAATTTTAAAAGTTTAATCTCCGAAAATTTTGCTCAAGTTTTAGATCTTTTAGGTGCCGAAACTTATTTGGATATCGACGGTTTTGCAACAAATATTAACGAAGCTCAAAACGATTTATTAAACCCTAACCGCATAGTTGGAGTGGGCGATAAGTTTAAATATGACTATAATATTTTTGCAAACGAAATTGGAGGATATGCGCAAACACAATTTTCTTATAATAAAACGGATTTCTATGTAGCGGCTAGTTTGAAAAATACACAATATCAGCGTGAAGGTATTTATCAAAATGGTGGATTTCCAGAGAACTCATTTGGTAAAGGCGATAAGTTAAGTTTTATGGGCTTTGGTGCAAAATCCGGGTTTACTTATAAGCTATCTGGTAAGCATGTGTTTAATATTAACGGTGGTTATATTTCTAGAGAGCCAACATTGCAAAACACGTTTTCAAATTCTAGAGAAAACCATAATGTTGTACCAGATATTACAGAAGAAAAAATAACGTCTGCAGATGCAAGTTATGTATTCCGGTCGTCTGTGGTTAAAGCTAAACTTACAGGTTATTACACAAAGGTTACTGATGCTAATGAAATTTCATTCTTTTTTGCCGATGGTATTGGTGGCGATAATTTGGCTTTTGTACAAGAAATTCTTCAAGGTATTGAAAAGCAACATATAGGTGCTGAGTTTGGTGTTGAAGCCCAAGTAACACCAACTATAAAATTAAAAGGTGCTGCTGCTATCGGGCAGTTTACGTATAACAATAATCCTAATTTATTTTTGTCTACAGAGCCGGACGACGAGGCTTTAGCTGCGGGTTTTATAGATGGGTTTAAAGATTTTGGACAATCGAAATTAAAAGATTATAAACTCGCTGCCGGACCACAAAATGCTTATTCAGTAGGTTTTGAATATAGCGACCCCGATTATTGGTGGTTTGGAGCTACTGCAAACTTTTTTGCAAATACCTATATAGATGTGAGTCCGTTAACGCGTTCTTCAAATTTTTCAACCGATTTTGATGGCAATGTTTTTAATGATTACGATGAGGTTTTGGCGAGAGAGCTTCTAAAACAAGAACGTTTTGATGATTATATGGTGGTGAATTTAATTGGTGGAAAATCGTGGAAGGTTGGTGAGTATTACATCGGTTTTTTTGCTAGCATTAATAATTTATTAGATCAAGTTTATAAATCTGGTGGATTTGAGCAAGGAAGAAATGCAAACTTTAGAGAACTTAGAGATGATAAAGCTTTAGATACTCCTGTTTTTGGATCGAAATATTGGTATGGTCGTGGTACCACTTACTTTTTGAATTTGAATGTGAGATTTTAAATAAAAAACTGCTAGGTTAAAAAAGATAGTGTAGTACCATGCTGAGCTTTTTACGGCAACAAATAATATAAAAATATTAATCATGAAAAATTTTAAAATACTAATTGTCATTTTTCTGATGCAAACACTTATAATATCTTGTGTGAAAGATGATGATTATAGCGTTCCCGATATATCAATTATAGAACCCGATATTCCTCAAGATAAAATAACCACTTTTAAAACCATCAGGTCACTTTACGATCAGGCTATAAATAGTGGGAATTCGACGGCTAGAATTGATGAAGATTTAGAATTATATATTGAAGGTTACGTGGTGTCTTCCGATAAATCGGGAAACTTTTTTGAAGAGTTAATTATTCAGAATAAAATAGATGACTCTAGCCCAGATAGTGATCCTAGAATGGGATTTCAAGTCGCTATCAATGTGTCTAGTTTGTCGAATACTTATCAATTTGGACAAAAAGTATATCTAAAAATGGCAGGATTAACTATTGGAGAAAGTAGTGGAGTCATTTCCATAGGAAAAGGTGATGGAGCGCGTGTGGAACAAATTCAACCTTCAGAATATAAAAATATTATTATCAGAAGTAACGAAGTGGTGGATATTCAGCCTAAAGTTGCACATATTACAGATTTAACAAGTTGGGATCACAATACACTAGTTCAGTTAGAAAACATGCAATTAAATCGTTTTGAGTTGGGAGCCACATTTGCTAGCGAATCTATAGATGAGTATGATGGTATTAGAACTTTAGTAAGTTGTGAAACCGGTGTTTCTATACGTATGCAAACTAGTACATTTTCCGATTTTAAATCGTTACTTATTCCGCAAGGACAAGGTAGCGTTACAGGAATTTTTGCTAGAGATTTTGGAGACGATTTTAATGTGCTTGTTTTAAATAGTTCGGCAGGTATGAGTTTTACTTCTGAAACCCGTTGCGACCCCATAGAACTAGGTTGTGGTATTGCCGAAACATTGGGATCAGGTAATTTGTTTTATGAAGATTTTGAACCACAACGAAATAATAGACCTATAGAGATTGAAGGTTGGACTAATTATATTGAGGCAGGTACAGAAGCGTGGGAAGGTTATTCTTCTACCTCGTCAAATGCATCTTTAGGGCGTTCGGCACGGTTTCAATGTTCTAGTTCTGGAGACGATTCTAATATAGGTTGGTTAATTACACCGGCTATTAATTTAGACGAGCAGGATGGTGAAACACTTCGTTTTAAAACGTCTAATAGTTTAGCAAATAGTAGCTTTTTAGAAATTTTGTATTCTTTAGATTGGGATGGTGATGAAGCTAATATTACTACTGCCACTTGGGGTACAATATCTGATGCGTATGTGGTGAAAGATACTGACTCGTTTGTGCCGTGGTTTAATTCGGGTGCTGTAGATTTATCTTGCGAAAGTGGAACCATGTATATCGCTTTTAAGTTTACAGGAAGCGGCCAAGATACCTTTGATGGTATTTATGAGTTAGATGAAATTAGTGTGGATTTTGTGGAATAATAATTTGTTATTTAGACGTAACAAGTTTTAAATAAAAAGTCTAATTTCGCCGCATGGGCACATTCGATATTCTATTTTATCATTTTTTTAATCACTTCAAACTAAAGAAAAATAAGAAGGCTAATAGCATTGCTACTTTTTATGTTTCTTTTTTACAATGTAGTTTACTATTGCTTTTAGGTGTGTTTTTTGCTAAGTTTTTTAGAAAAATGCACATGGATACCATGTCGGCAGATAAAGCATGGACTTTATTTGTTTTGGTAGTAATATTTATCTTCTTTAAAAACTGGATGTATTATGGCGGACGAAAACGTAAAGTGCTAAATGCCAAAATGATTAAAAATAAAAAACTAACCTATAATATCTACATGCTATGGCTTTTACCTGTAGTTATTTTAGCATTAACATTGGTTTTATTACAAGCTGTATAAAGGCTACTATTATTTTTTGAAAATAGCGTATACCGGAAAATGGTCGCTATAGCCGCCTTTGTAGCGTTTGCCAGCATAGGTTCTGTATGGAGCGCCTTTGTATCTACCTTCAAATATTTTTAGAAAATCTTCATCAAAAATATTAGACAGGCTATACTCGTATAAATTCTCGGAGGTTTTAAAAAAGTTGGTTGAAATTAAAATTTGATCGAATAAATTCCATTGCCTATTATGTTTGGTGGTACCGCGATTAAAAGAGCGTAGCGTTTCCATAGGGTTAAACAAGCTGTAATTATCAACCAAACGTTTAATACTGTTATTGTGCGGATCATCATTAAAATCGCCAATTGTAATAATTTTAGCTTCGGGATCTTCTAAGGTTATACTAGAAATAATTTCACCTACTTTATCAGATGAAGCTATGCGTTTGTGTTCCGTTTCTTTTTCACCTTCACGTCTAGACGACCAATGGTTTACAATAACATGTATTTTCTCGCCATCTAAAATACCCGAAACCAATAGCACATCGCGCGTATAATCAGGTAGACCTTTGTCATTTTTTAATTCCACTAGAAATGGCTCTGAGTGTAAAACTTCAAAAACATCTTTATCATAAATTAAAGCCACATCAATACCACGCTCGTCCGGAGAATCATAATGAACATAGCCGTAATTGTAAGGTTCTAAATGTTTGGATGCAATTAAATCTTTTATCACTTTAGCATTTTCAACCTCTGCAAGACCTATAATAGCAGGTTGTTTACCTGTTTCTCGTCTGCCTATATTAGAAATAACGTAACCTAATTTTCTGAGTTTATTATCGTATCGTTTTGGAGTCCATTTTTTAATGGATTTAGGAGTAAAATCATTATCGTACTTTAGTTTATCATTAAAAGTATCAAATAAGTTTTCTGTATTGTAAAAGGCAACAGTTTGTAAATCGTTACGAACAGGAATATCATCAAAAGGTTCTATCATATCCCAAAAATATACTAAAATTATTTAACCTAGATTTTGACTTTCAAAATTTGGCAACATAGTATAAGTTTAGCTGATAAGTTGTTTGTTTATTCCTTTATAATATTTTTAGTGTAAGTGCCGTTGCTACTCACTACTTTTAAAATATAGATGCCTTGAGATAAGTTTTTAAGATCTATTTTGTTTTTACCAGTGGTACTTTGTAAAACTTCTTGACCAACTAAAGTGTAAACCGTAGTTTTTAAAATTGTGGCTTTATTTTTTAATTTAAAATTTAAAATAGAAGTCGTCGGGTTTGGGTATACAGATAAATTTTCTGTGCTAAACTTTTTATTACTTAACGTTGCATTATTTCTAAAAAAAACTAATGTATTTGAATTGAAATTGTGTGTTATTTCAACTGTTTTATCATTAGTATTAATAGATGTAATTTCTAAGTCTATCCAATTTCCATCTTGATAAGTTTGCGCAGATAGTTGTGCGGGATCTAGAATACCATTTTTAAAATCTAGATTGTTGTAAGTTAAATTTATGGTGCTTTGGTGACTAGATTCATTTAGTGTTACTAATTTATAATAGGTTTTAGCATAGCTATTGTTTGGCAGACTTTCTATTTTGGTTTTAAAAGCAATGGCTGTAGTGTCGAGCAATTCTATTTTTAAAGTCTCGTTTGGTGCTAAATTTGTTGATTTTAAACTGACATTATAAGAGGTGTTATTGTAGCTAATATCTTCTTCAGAATTAAGTTTTTCTATGTTAGCACCTTTACCACTTTGGTTTGGTGTAAAATATTTTGCTCTTATTTCAACATTATAACTGTAAACTTTATCGAAATCTGAGAAAACAAAACCGTTGTTAAATCGGTTAAGGTTGGTTACATACCCTGAGATTTCGTTATTATCAAAAACATGTTCTTGTGTGAATTGCAAGGTAGAGAAATCGAAAGATAAAATAGCTGCATTTACGCCGGAAGAAGAATGATATCCTCCGATAAGATATACTTTTCCTTCCTCTTGAGAAATATCCAAATTATTATTTAAAGCAAGTGAAAAATCATCACCATTTGTACTTTTTGGAAATTCATATCTTATTGTTTTTAAAGGATGTCCGTTTATTTCATACATATAATATGTACTTGAATAATCTGAGTTAAGTTCGCTAGCTATATAGTAGAATTTATTGTTATATGTAAAATAAGCATCAGTATCTTTAGTGTAATTTACTAAATTATAATAAGTGCCATCAGGGTTTACTATATTTAAAGTATCATTATTTTCATCTATATAAATAACAGAACCATTTAATTCTTTAATTGGTTTAGACATTGCAAAGCCTTCAGAAGTGTTTTTAGCCATATACCCTCGAGTACCATCATAATTTTCTTTGTTTTCATTTAAAATAAAAAGTGGAATTTGAGTTTGATTAGCCCCAAATATTATGTCGCCATTGGTATAACAAAGTTCTCGTCCTTCATCTATAAAGTCATCAGGATCATCACTAACACCCCAAGTTCTGTATAATCCTTGAAAATAAATATAAGAGTCTTCTAATAATATGTCACTTGGACTAACATCGGTCTTAGAGTTTCCATTAACATATAATTTCGTAATTCTATAGTTGCTAAGACTATCAAATTTATATAGGTCTGATCTGTTTTGTGTAGTGTTACCAATAAAATAATAAGTGCCTTTCCAGTAAAATATATTTGTTATTAGAGTTAAACTATTAAAATCATCTACGGAGTTTCCTATACCTGTATTACCATCAAATTCATAACTGTTTTCTAAAATACCATCGCCATTAAATATATTTATAAAAAAATTATAACCACCAGCATATCTATTACCACTTAATGTGTATGGTGGGTAATATTCCCTTCTTTGTTTAATAATTTTATTATTGCTTGTTCGGGTTATACTTTCGGCCGAAGTAGAGGATGTTACTAGTGTAGCACTAGTTCTACCATCATTTATTCTGTAGGCTTTGTCTTCACTTTGCGAGTTAAATAAACGACTACTAAACAAAAAAATATCGTTATCTATTGCGTAATTTTCTTTGTCTAAGCCTTCAAAACTGTATGTGTTATTTTCTAAGCCTTGGATTTGGTTTGTAGTTTCGTTAGAGCCATTGCTTATATAGGCACCAATTTTATAGGGGCTTCCAGACTCCGTCATAGTAAATAATATGTCGTTATTCAATGTTGTGACACCTGTTACTCCTCTTCTATAAATATTATTTTCTGTTTGTTTTATTAATCTAAGTTGTGCATGGGTGTAGAAGCTTAAAAGCGTACACAATAAAAGTAGTTTTGTTTTCATAAGTATTGTTTTTATAGCTAACACAAAGATTTATTTTTAAATAAAGAGGTTGTAACATTTTTGTGTAGATTGTAATAAAAACTGTATAAATGGTGTTTTTAAGTTTTTTAACCAGTTATGTTTACTTTTCAGCAGGTTATATTAGTTTTTAAACGATTCATACATAGTGGGTTGTAAAATGTTTAATTAACTTTAACTTTGAGAAAACTTCTAAAATGATAAAAGCCATTATTGTAGATGATGAATCTAATGCTATTGAAGGATTGTTATGGGAACTCTCTAAGTTTAGCGACAAAGTACAAGTTGTAACAACCTTTACAGACCCTGAACTTGCCTTAGAATATTTAAAGGAAGCGCAAATAGATTGTGTGTTTCTCGATATTGAAATGCCAATTATGGATGGTTTTACATTTTTAGAAAAAGTACCTAATAGAAGTTTTTCGGTAGTAATTACAACAGCCTATAATGAATATGCTCTAAAAGCTTTGAAAAAAGAAGCGATAGATTATTTATTAAAACCAATTGACTCCGACGATTTAAAAGTAGCTATACATAAGATTGAAAAGCAAGTTACAGAACTTTACAGTCTGGAGAGTTTTGAAATCATGCTATTAAAATTTAATAACCGCCAGAGTAGAAAAAAAATAACCATTAGTACTGATGGAAAGTTAGTTTTTTTAGAGCCAGATGATATTTTTTATGTAGAATCTGATGGGAATTATTGTACCATATATTGCAAAAACCAAAAGAAATTAGTTGTTACTAAAAAACTTAAGTCTTTTTGCGAGATCTTACCCGACGAACAATTTTTTAGAATTCATAACTCCTATATCGTTAACTTAAATAAAGTTAAAGAGTTTATAAAGGTTGATGGATACATTGTTTTAGAAAATAACGCTAAAATACCAGTGTCTAGACAACGAAAAACAGATCTTTTAAGGAAACTATAGCGATAGATGTCTACTTTTTTTCTAAATTTTAATACTTGGGTTCAAGGCGTTTTATTTATTTTAATAGTCTACCATACAAGTGCCTTTTTTATAACAAAAGATAAAAGTCTTGGGGTTTATGCGGCTTATTTGTTTTTGGTTTTTTTGTACCTAATACCTAAAACTAATAATGAGAGTTCTATGCTTTTGGCTAATTATTATAGCTCGTTTTTTAGAAGAGCCAACTGGATTATTCAGGTGTATTATTGGCTCTTGTACGCTTGGTTTAGCTTACTCTTTTTATCTATAAGTAAAAAGAGCAAAATACTAAGTTCTATTATAAAATGGTATATAAAAAGTGCTTTTGTAATATCTACAATGGTTTATGTAATCGATTTATTTGCTTTTGATAATTACTATTTTGTTTGGTATTTTATAACTGTTTTTATGCCTGTGTCCTTATTGATTGTTTTTGTTTTTCTTAAAACTATTAGTAAATTTAAAGATGTATTAAACACCTATTTTGTTGTTGGTGTGGTCTTTTTTGTTGGGTTTTCCTTGTTGGCGATAATATTCTCTTATTTTCCTAGGTTTTTCTTTAAGGGTTTTAGCCCGATAGATGTTTTTATATTTGGTGTGCTAATAGAGGCTATTGCGTTATCGGTAGGTTTGGGATATAAGTTCTTTCTATTTAGAGAAGAATCTTTTAAATTAGAACAATTGAAAAATGCTTTTGAGAATGAAATAAACGAGTTAAAGCTAGCTAGTTTACATAGCCAAATGAATCCGCATTTTATTTTTAATGCCTTAAATTCCATTAAGCTTTACATTATAAATAACGATAGAGATAGAGCTGCTCATTATTTAACTAGGTTTTCCAAACTTATTCGGAAAATTTTAGAAGCTTCAAACAAAAATGAGGTTACTTTAAAAGAAGAGTTGGAGACAATAGATTTATATTTAAATATAGAAAATATTCGTTTTAAAAATCAAATAGAAGTATTGGTTTCTGTAGATAATACTATTAATTTAGAGCAAGTGAAATTACCTCCTTTAATTTTACAACCCTTTTTAGAAAATGCTATATGGCATGGTTTGTCGTCTAAAAAAAATGATAAAAAAATAACAATAGATATTTCAAAATACAATACACATTTTGTTTCAATTAAGATTGAAGATAATGGCATTGGTAGAAAAGCTTCAGCTAAAATTAAGGCAGAAAAATCAATCAAAAGAAAGTCTGTTGGTATACAATTAACAAAAGAGCGATTAGATCGTTTTGTAAAATACAAAAAGCACAATTATACTTTATCGTATCGAGATGTTGTTTCTGTAAATAATGAAGCGGCTGGAACAGTAGTTTTTTTAGCACTTCCATTGGTCTAGATATCTTTAAAATGAACACTTAAAAAAGTATTGAAAATTAAAAAATAGGCTTAAAAATATTAAAAATAAAATCAACGCAATTGTGTAACTTTGTATTATGATAGAAGAGAAAGATATTTCTTTAGAACGCGCAGTGTTAATAGGCGTGATTACTAAAGAACAAGACGAAGAAAAATCTAAAGAATATTTAGATGAGTTAGAGTTTTTAACCTATACCGCAGGTGGGTATGCCATAAAGCGTTTTACGCAAAAAATGGATATGCCTAATCCTAAAACTTTTATTGGTACAGGTAAAATAGAAGATGTACGCGTATTTATTGAAGAAAACGATATAACCACAGCTATTTTTGATGACGAATTATCGTCGGCACAAGAGCGAAATATTAGTAAAATCTTAAATGTAAAAGTTTTAGATAGAACGAATTTAATACTCGATATTTTTGCACAACGTGCACAAACGAGTTATGCTCGTACGCAAGTAGAATTGGCACAATGCCAATATTTACTACCGCGTTTACGTGGTATGTGGACTCACCTTGAGCGCCAAAAAGGTGGTATTGGTATGCGCGGACCTGGTGAAACAGAAATAGAAACGGATAGACGTATTGTTCGCGACAAAATAGCATTGCTTAAAGACCGTATTAAAATTATAGATAAGCAAATGGCTGTGCAACGTGGTAACCGTGGTAAAATGGTTCGTGTTGCGCTTGTGGGGTACACCAACGTTGGTAAGTCTACTTTAATGAACGTGATTAGTAAAAGTGATGTTTTTGCTGAAAACAAACTTTTTGCAACCCTAGATACTACGGTGCGTAAAGTGGTTATTCAGAATTTACCATTTCTTTTATCTGATACCGTTGGGTTTATTAGAAAATTACCGACACAACTGGTCGATAGTTTTAAAAGTACACTAGATGAGGTTCGTGAAGCTGATTTACTGTTGCATGTTGTAGATATTTCTCATCCAAATTTTGAGGAACATATTGCTTCTGTAGAGAAAATTTTAGGTGAAATTAAAAGTGGCGATAAACCAACTATTATGGTTTTCAATAAAATTGATGCTTATAGTGCAGAACATTTAGACGATGATGATTTAGAAACAGAACGTGGTGCAAGACACTATAGTTTAGATGAGTGGAAGAGTACTTGGATGAGTAAAGTTGGTAACAATGCACTTTTTATCTCTGCACTCAACAAAAAGAACTTAGAAGATTTTAAAAAGCGCGTTTACGATGAGGTTCGTGAAATCCATGTAACTCGTTTTCCATACAATCAATTTTTGTATCCGGACTACGATTATGAAGATATGGAATAGAGAAAACCACATATGGCATTACTTAAAAGTTTATTTAGAAATAAATGGGTGAAACTGGCTCTTGTTGGTTTCATTTCCGTTTTAGTATTTTTTATAGGCCTCTACATCAGTATTTATTTAGGGGCTTTTGGTAAAGTGCCAACATCTGCAGAATTAAGTTTTATTAAGCAGGAAGAAGCTACTCAGGTTTTAGATCAAGAAGGGAAACTTATCGGTAAATATTATGTTTACGATAGGCAACCGTTGCATTTTGAAGATTTACCAAAACATCTTATTGATGCCTTAGTTAATACCGAAGATGTTCGTTTTTTTGAACACGACGGTATTGATAACGTGAGTTTAATGCGGGTTTTTGTGAAAAGCATTTTACTTCAAGATAAATCTGCTGGAGGCGGAAGTACCATAACCTTGCAGTTAGCAAAAAATCTATACGGAAGAAACAATTATCGCTTTTTTAGTATGGTTATTAATAAGTTTCGAGAATCTATTATAGCGAAACGTATTGAGACCATTTACTCTAAACATGAGATTCTTACCATGTATTTTAATACAGTGCCTTTTCCTGATAATACTTATGGTATTGAAAGTGCCGCACGTAAATTTTTTAATAAACCAGCGTTTGAGCTTTCTATAGATGAAGCTGCTGCTTTGGTAGGTTCTTTAAAAGCTAATAATTATTACAATCCAAGATTACATCCAGAACGAAGTGTAGATAGACGTAATGTTGTACTTAACCAAATGTTTAAATACGGAAATATGCCGCAGGATACTGCTGCGTTTTATGCTGATAAACCTTTGGGGTTAGATTATAAATCGTTTAACCATGATGTGGGTATTGCGCCTTATTTTAGAGCGCAGGTTAAAAAGGAATTAGCGGTTATTTTAGATAGTATAAAAAAGCCTAATGGAGAGTCTTACGATTTATATCGGGACGGACTTATAGTGCACACCACTTTGGATGTGGGTATGCAAAAAATGGCAGAAGAAGCTATGAAAGAGCATCTTATAGCGTTGCAAAGTAGTTTTGAGCGTTCTTACGGAAATGTAGCGCCATGGCAAAAGAATAAGCAATTAATAGATGCTGCTTTAAAAAAAACACCACAATATAAACTGTATAAAGAAGCTGGTTTAACTGAAGCTCAAATTAGAGACTCACTCTCTATTAAGCAGGATACTGAATTGTTTCAATGGGAAGGAGATACTATTAAAAAAGCAAGTGTTATCGATAGTTTACAGCATTATTTAAAATTTTTAAATACAGGTATGTTAAGTGTTGAGCCAAAAACAGGAGCGATAAGAAGTTATATTGGAGGTATTGATTATCGTTATTTTAAATACGATCATGTGTCGCAAAGTGAGCGCCAAGTAGGTTCTACGTTTAAGCCTTTTGTTTACACAGCCGCTATTGAGAATGGTATGAAACCTTGTACTTATTTTTCTTTAGCTGAGGTTACTTATAGTAATTTTAATAATTGGACGCCTTCAAATTCTGGAGGTGAAAACGAAGATCCACATCTTAATTATAATCTAGAGATGGCTTTAAGTAATTCTGTTAATACTATTGCTGTAAAGGTTTTAAATGAAGTTGGAATTCCGAAGGTATTAGAGCAAGCAAAACGAATAGGTATTAAAAAAGAGTTGCCCAATTTACCTTCTATAGCGCTTGGTGTTGCGGAAATTAACTTAAAGGAACTTACGGGAGCTTATGCTAGTTATGTAAACGATAGCAAACCAGTAACGCCTTACGCTATTACTAAAGTTACAGATAGAAACGGTAGAATTATAGCAGAGTTTAAGCCAGAAGAAGCTGAGCCTGCTTTTAAAGATTACACAAGGCAGGTTATGTTAGAAATAATGCAATCTACTGTTAATAAGGGTACAGCATCTAGATTAAGATCAACGTATAGTTTAAATAATGATATTGCCGGAAAAACAGGAACTACGCAAGATAATAAAGATGGTTGGTTTGTTGGTATTACGCCCAAATTAGTAACTGTAACTTGGGTTGGAAACGATAATCAAGCGATTGGTTTTAGAACAACAGGACTAGGGCAAGGCGCAAATTCCGCACTTCCTATATTTGCTAGGTTTTATTCTAAATTGAATAAAGACTCTAAATACGACGGTATAACAAAAAGTCGTTTTGAAACACCTACCGATGAGGTGGTTTCTGATCTTGATTGTAATGAAGAAAAACGAGATGGGTTCTTAAAAAGAATTTTCAGTAGTAAAAAGAAACAACGGAAATTTAAGGGGAATAAAAAATAGTTGAAACAAAAAAAACGCACATCAATCGATGTGCGTTTTTCGTTTCTTCCGTTAAGGAAAAAGTTATTAGAATTTATAACTTAAACCAACAGTATAGTAAGATTGTAATTTGTTATCTACAGAATCAAAAGTTTCAGTAGTGTTACCTAACGTTTCGATAGAATAGTTAAGCGCTTCTTGTTTGTTGCTTCTTAAACCAAAATCGAAACCAACACCAATCATTTTCCATAGTGTGTAGCTAAAAGAGTTTGTCCAGGTAATGTTAGATAGGTCTCCAGATTTATAACTTTGGAAAGTAGATAAATTAGTTTTAAAGTTTATTGCACCAATTTGTCTTGTATAATCTGCAACTATTTTAGCGCCTAAAGACGATTCGAAAACTGAGTCACCATCAGCAAATACAAAGTTGTAGTTTAATGGGTGGATCACCACGATTAAGTTTTGAATAGGTGTCCATGTAGCACCAACACCAAGGTCTAAATATCCAGGGTCATTAAAGTTATCTAATATAGTTGTTCTATACTCTGCTAAACCAGAAATAGCTAATGTTTTAGTAACATTTCTACCGTATAAAGAAGAGATGTTGAAAACATCCGTTGTTGGGTTAAAGCTGTCATCATCAGTAGGGTTATCTTTGTCGTCTAATTTCACCCAGTTTAAATTTGTGTTTAACGAGTTTCTCCAGAAAAAATCATCTTCAATTAAGTTCGCATAAGCATTTAAAGTAAAACCTATAGTTCCCGAAGAGTTGTTTGGTGTACCTTGAGAATACCAGTTGCTAAAGTTAGATAAGTTACCACCAATAGTACCAAAAGCACCTTTTCTCCAACCTGGAAGTGCATCAATTTGAGCTTGTAAAGCATTTGCTTCACCTTGAGCAGCATCTGCAATAGCTTGTTTTTCTGCTTTTTGTGCGTGTAATTCTTCTTTAGTTTGTGCATTTACCGAAAACAGTCCGATAGATAGTGCAAGTAATAATAACGTTTTTTTCATTTTTTAGTTTGTTTTAATTTTCGTGCAAATATAAGTTAAATTTAAACTGTGTTTATAAGGAGGCTATACAAAATGCATCCGTTAATTAGACGCAGTTTTTGTATGGAAGTCACAATAAATTTGGGAATTATTTCTTTTTATAAAGCGGTACCGAAGAGCAAGCTTCGCCGTACATAATAGATTTTGCAAAAGGTTGCAACTTATTGGCCAACATAATATAAGCATTTTGTGGCACTGGTTTTTTAGAACAGCCTTTTATAATAATGGGTTTGTCTTTAAACTCGCTAACATCTAGAGCGTTAATAACATCTTGATAGATAGCTGTTTCTAGATTGTCTAAGTTACCAATAATAATTTTTTTAGCAAAAGGCTCTAAGTGAATACTTAAAAGCATGTAGGCCCAGCCTGGTACAATTGCATCTGTACTGCATGTTAAGGCTATATATGCACCTTGGTATTGTTCCCAATTAAATTCTAATGCGTGAGCTCTAAAATCTTTTTCACGCAAAACAAAGCCTTCAAAAAGCCAATCTTTGATATCAAAAAGAACACGGTTGCCCTGAGGATAATAATCTTCAAGATTAACCGTGATTAATTTACTATTCGCAACGCGATTAATTATTTCGTCTGCCATAATTATTTAGAAAATGTAGTAGAAACTTAATACTAATTTTAAAGCATTCCAAGCTCTAATTTTGCTTCTTCGCTCATTAAATCTTGTGTCCATGGTGGATCGAAAGTAATTTCAACTTCGGCACCCTTTACTTCGTTTAAAGATTTTACTTTTTCTTCAACCTCTAAAGGCAATGTTTCTGCTACTGGGCAGTTTGGAGTTGTTAGAGTCATTAATATTTTTACGTCGTAATCTTCATTTACAAATACATCGTAAATTAAACCAAGTTCGTAAATGTCAACAGGTATTTCTGGATCGTAAATAGTTTTTAGGACGTTAACTATTTTTTCGCCTAATTCGGCTGTATCTATGGTTGTTTCGCTCATTTTTTAATTGTTTTTATTTCCGTGAAAACGAAAATCTTATTATTTTATTTGCGTTTGGTAAGCTATAGCATACAATTTTAATTGCTTTATCATGCTTACTAAACCATTTGCTCTGGTTGGAGACAAATGTTCTTTTAATCCAATTTTATCAATAAAATCGGTGTTGGCATCAATAATATCTTTTGGGTGCTGATCGTTAAAAACACGAATTAAAATAGCAATAATACCTTTAGTAATAATAGCGTCACTATCTGCGGTAAATTCTATTTTATCGTCGTTTAATTCGGCATGTACCCAAACTTTACTTTGGCAACCTTTAATAATGTTGCTTTCAGTTTTATATTGATCGTTAATTATAGGTAAATCTTTCCCTAAATCAATCATGTATTGGTAACGTTCTTCCCAGTCTTCAAACATTGAGAATTCGTCAATTATTTCGTTTTGAATAGCTTCAATAGTCACAATAACAAATTTTTATACAAAAATACAATAATAGAAGTTGCTTTTCAATGTTTTCCTAAAAGATAGGTTGCTCTTTCTGTGTTGATTTTTTTTCTTCGGAAGAAGAACAACGTGGTCTAGAGTGGTGCAAAGGGCTTTCAGGTTTTTATCACTGAAAAGAAAACTTAAGTTGAATTATTTTTTTGCTTTTAATAAAATAGCGTCATCTACTTTTAAGTTCAATGTATCATTTTCAAATGAAAACGTATTAACTTTAGAAAGCATCTGTAGCATTTCAGTTTCAATTTTATTAGCATCTCCAGCGCACATTTTTCTAGTAGATCCCATTTGGCCAAATTGTAAAACACCATCTGTTACGGTAAAGCTACCAAAGAAATTATTACATCCTGAAAAACCCGATATCTTTTTAGTTTCGGCATCAAAAGTGATGGTTAGGTTTTCTGGCAATTCCGAGTTTTGATCTAGCGATATAATATGAAATTCACCTGATAGCTTTTCCGCATTCGGTTTGTTTCCGCATGATGTTATAACGAGCATCGCGAAAAGTAAAGTACTTAATATTTTCATGTTTTATTTTTTATAATTTGGTTTCAAAAATGAAGCCAAACTAATTTAAGACAGCATCATTTTTGCTTTTTTTACACCTTCAACTAAAACATCAATTTCTTCTTTTGTATTATAAAAAGCAAACGATGCACGAATGGTTCCTGGAATACAGTAAAAATCCATAATCGGTTGTGCGCAGTGGTGCCCGGTTCTTACAGCAATACCTAATTTATCTAGAATAGTACCTACATCATACGGGTGAATACCTTCTAAATTAAAAGAGATTACCGATGTTTTATGTTTAGCGGTACCGTAAAATTTTAAACCTTCTATTGTCGATAATTGTTCGGTGGCATAGGCTAGTAATTCGTTTTCGTAACTTGCAATATTATCGAAACCAATGTTGTTCATGTAATCTAAAGCAGCTCCAAAGGCAATACCTCCGCAAATGTTAGGTGTTCCTGCTTCAAATTTATGTGGTAAGTCGGCATAAGTTGTTTTTTCAAATGTAACTTCTGCAATCATTTCACCACCACCTTGATAAGGAGGTAGTTTTTTTAGCCATTCTTCTTTACCGTAAAGCATACCAACACCTGTTGGGCCACAAACTTTGTGAGCAGATGCTACATAAAAATCGACATCTAAAGCTTGCACGTCGGGTTTTATATGTGGGCAAGATTGAGCGCCATCTATTAAAACAGCCGCTCCAACAGCGTGTGCTTTTTTGATAATATATTCAATAGGGTTAATAGTACCTAATGCATTTGAGATGTGGTTTACAAAAACTAGTTTTGTTTTATCTGAAAGTAAATTATCATAAGTTTCCATAATAAGTTCACCTTCCAAATTCATCGGGATTACTTTTAAAACGGCACCTGTACGTTCACAAAGCATTTGCCATGGCACAATATTACTGTGGTGCTCTAAGGCAGAAACAATAATTTCATCTTCTTTTTTAAGAAGTGCAGAAAAGCCATTTGCCACTAAGTTTATACTATGGGTTGTACCCGAAGTGAAAATGATTTCATGGGCGTGCTTCGCATTAAAATGCGTTTGTATAGTTTGGCGCGCTATTTCGTATTTATCTGTCGCTTCTTGACTTAATGTATGCACACCTCTATGTATGTTTGCGTTGTAGTTGCTATAATAATCTACAATAACATCTATAACGGGTTGTGGCGTTTGTGATGTTGCTGCATTATCAAAATACACCAAGGGTTTATTGTTTACTTGTCGAGATAGAATAGGGAAGTCGGCTCTTATTTTGGATACGTCAAGCATGTTTTTTTTCGTTTGAATACAAAAGGTCTTTATTGTGCCTTCTGTAAAGGGTTTATTATTTTTTTTCTTGAAATCGAACGTTATAGCTTAGCTACGAGTTTGATTTAAACAAAAAAGTAACATTACAAAAGACGAGCTTTCCTAATATTACTTTTAAATTATAAGGGTTAAAATGTAGACTATAAATCGAATCCGATGTTTACACCCAATTTGTTTGCAATAATTTTAGTAATACGTTGTTTCATTTCAGGTATTTTAACCGAACTTAAAACGTTGTTGCTAAAGGCATACATTAAAAGTGCTTTAGCTTCTTTCTCTGGTATACCACGAGATTGCATGTAGAACATAGCGCTTTCGTCTAATTGCCCAATAGTACAACCGTGAGAACATTTTACATCGTCTGCAAATATTTCTAATTGTGGTTTGCTGTTTATCGTTGCCTTATCGCTTACTAATATGTTATTGTTAGATTGAAAAGCGTTTGTTTTTTGCGCTTCTTTATCTACAATAATTTTACCATTAAAAACACCTGTTGAGCTGTCTCCAAAAATACCTTTGTAATCTTGATGGCTTTCACAGTTTGGTTCTATATGGTGAACTAAAGTGTTGTGGTCTACGTGTTGTTTTTCTCCAATAATAGTAACGCCTTTCAATATAGAATCAATACGCTCTCCGTTTTGATAAAAGTTAAGGTTGTTACGTATTAACTTACCTCCAAAAGAAAATGTATGTACAGACGCTACACTTTCTCTTTTTTGTTTGATAAATGTATTATCAATAAGTGATGCGTTAGAATTATCATTCTGAATTTTATAATAATCCACAATCGCACGCTTGTTAGCAAATATTTCGGTAACACTATTTGTAAGTACAGGGTTGTCGGTTAAACTTTGGTGACGCTCAATAATTTGAACGTGACTGTTCTCGTCCACAACGATTAAATTACGTGGTTGAGATAAAGTTGCCGCTTCACTTCCTGTAGAGAAATGTATAATTTGAATTGGTTTTGAAACCAATTTATTCTTTGGAATATGGATATAAGCGCCTTCTTGCGAAAATGCTGTATTTAAAGATGGTAAACTATCTTTAGTAGCCGCTTTGTTAAAGTAATTTTCTATAACTAAACGATATTTTGGCTTAGTTAAAGCTGCAGACATTAAACAAACATCTATACCATCGTGAGTAGTTTCAGATAGGTAAGACGAATATTTTCCATCTATAAAGATAACTTTATAAGAGTCTATATCGTGAATAAAGTATTTTTTTACGTCTTTATAATCGATTGTGTTTTCGTGTTTAGGGAAAACACTATAGTCTTCTTTTAAAATTCTATTTAAAGAGGTGTATTTCCAAGCTTCTTCCTTTTTAGAAGGAAAACCTTTTTCTTCAAACGTTTTTATAGCTTCGTTTCTAATATCATGTATTTGAGTGTCAAGATCTACGTTGTTCTCAAATGCTAAAAAAGATGATACTAATTTTTCTTTTAAATCCATTGTTTTCAGTTTTCAGTGGCAGTCTCAGTTTTTCAGAAAAAGAAAATCTAAGAGTTAAACTGTTTACTATATTTTATAATCTTGAGTAATCAGTTTTGAGTAGGCAACTGCATACGGTTACTGAATACTGAGACTGTTTTTAAGCGTTCACTTCTTCTTTAATCCAATCGTATCCTTTTTCTTCAAGCTCGTGAGCAAGTTCTTTTCCACCCGATTTTACAATTTTACCATTGTATAAAACGTGTACAAAATCTGGAACGATGTAATCTAAAAGACGTTGGTAGTGTGTAATTACAACTACGGCATTGTCTTTACTTTTAAGTTTGTTAACACCATTTGCAACAATACGTAATGCATCGATATCTAAACCAGAATCGGTTTCATCTAATATTGCTAATTTTGGCTCTAACATTGCCATTTGAAAAATCTCGTTACGTTTTTTCTCACCACCAGAAAAACCTTCGTTTAACGAGCGTGATAAAAATTTACGATCCATTTCTAATAAATCGGCTTTTTCACGAATAAGTTTGAGCATGTCTTTTGCAGGCATATCTCCTAAACCTTTTGCTTTACGCGATTCGTTAATAGCTGTTTTTATAAAGTTAGTTACCGATACTCCAGGGATTTCTACTGGGTATTGAAACGATAAAAACACACCTTTATGTGCGCGCTCTTCGGCTGCTAATTCTTCAATATCTTCACCTTCAAAAATGATGTTACCATCTGTAACTTCATATTCTTCTTTTCCAGCGATAACTGAAGCTAGTGTACTTTTACCTGAACCATTTGGGCCCATAATAGCGTGAACTTCTCCTGCTTTCACTTCTAGGTTAATACCTTTTAGAATGCCTTTATCTTCTACGCTTGCGTGTAAATTATTTATTTTTAACATACTTTATATTTTAAATCCTGTTTGATAAGAGTGTTCTTTTCAAATTAGAATTCGGTGTTTAATTTTATTATTTAACTGCCTAATTTTACAAGGCCTTCGTTTTCGTTATGTGCTGGTTTTACGCTAATAATCTTAACGACTTCAACTTTGTTTTCCCAAAGAATTTTTTTGTCTTGTTCTTGCGTTACTTTTCCTCTTATTTCAACAGTAACCATATCGGTTTTGTTTTTTTTAAAGGCTTCAGCTTGCTTATTTAGTTCTTCTAGTTTGTCGGTAATAAATACACCGTAAATTTCTGTGCTTGTTTGTAAAACAGCTGCACCATCATAATAAACAAATTCACCTTTTAATAGTGTTAAATCATCATCTTGATATATGGTTTCAGTCGATTTGCTGTCGTTTTTACAACTCACAAATAGTGAAATACAAAGAACTAAAATGCCTAATTTTTTCATTTATATCGATTTATAGATGTTATCCTACAGAACCTTCTAAACTAATTTCTAATAATTTTTGAGCTTCAACAGCAAACTCCATTGGTAGCTTGTTTAATACTTCTTTACTAAAACCGTTTACAATTAATGCAATTGCTTTTTCGGTATCGATACCACGTTGGTTACAGTAAAAAATTTGGTCTTCACCAATTTTACTTGTTGTAGCTTCGTGTTCTACTTTGGCTGTTTTGTTTTTAGCTTCAATATATGGGAAGGTGTGTGCTCCACATTCATTACCCATTAGTAAACTATCACATTGCGAAAAGTTACGTGCATTATCAGCTCTAGAGCCAATTTGTACTAAACCACGGTAACTGTTTTGCGATTTACCTGCAGATATTCCTTTGGAAATAATGGTAGATTTTGTGTTTTTACCAATATGAATCATCTTCGTACCTGTATCGGCTTGTTGATAATTATTGGTCACTGCGATAGAGTAAAACTCACCTACAGAATTATCTCCTTTTAATATACAAGAAGGATATTTCCATGTTACAGCCGAACCGGTTTCAACTTGTGTCCAAGATATTTTAGCGTTTTTCTCGCATAAACCTCTTTTAGTTACAAAGTTGTAAACACCACCTTTTCCTTCTGCATTACCAGGGAACCAGTTTTGTACGGTTGAGTATTTTATTTCAGCATCGTCTAAAGCAATAAGCTCTACAACGGCTGCGTGCAATTGGTTTTCATCACGGCTAGGTGCAGTACAACCTTCTAGGTAACTTACATAACTACCTTCGTCGGCAATTACTAAAGTTCTTTCAAATTGTCCTGTTCCTGCTTGATTAATTCTAAAGTATGTAGATAATTCCATTGGACATCTAACACCTTTTGGAATATAGCAGAAAGAGCCATCACTAAAAACAGCAGAGTTTAAAGCTGCATAAAAATTGTCTTTAGTAGGAACAACGGTTCCTAGATGTTTTTTTACAAGTTCTGGATGCTCTTTGATAGCCTCAGAAATACTCATAAAAATAATTCCTTTTTCTCCTAATGTTTTCTTGAAAGTTGTAGCAACCGAAACGGAATCTACAACAATATCCATAGCAACATTGTTCATTTTTTTCTGTTCATCTACAGAAATACCTAATTTCTTGTACATAGCAAGTAAATCAGGATCTACATCATCTAACGTTTTGTTAGGGTCTACAGAAGTTGGAGCCGAATAATAGGCTATAGCTTGAAAATCTGGTTTTGTATATCTAACATTCGCCCATTCTGGCTCTGCCATTTCTTTCCAAACTTTAAATGCTTCTAATCTCCAATCGGTCATCCATTGTGGCTCATCTTTCTTTTTAGAAATAGCGCGCACAATATCTTCATTTAAACCAATCGGGAATGTTTCAGATTCTATATCGGTAAAAAATCCGTATTCGTATTCTTTGGTTTTTAGCTCTTCGCGTAAATCATCCTCGGTATACTTCGACATAATTCTTTTCTTATTTTTTTATAATGAAAACGATTCGCCACAACCGCAAGTACGGTTTGCGTTAGGATTATTAAAAACGAAGCCTGTGCCGTTTAATCCTCCTGAATATTCAAGGGTAGTGCCTATTAAATACAAGAAACTCTTTTTGTCAACAATGATTTTTACACCATTGTCAATAAAAACTTTATCGTCTTCTTGATTTTCTTTATCAAACTTTAAATCGTAGGATAAGCCAGAACAACCACCACTTTTTACCCCAACACGAACAAAATCTTCGGTAGGATTATAGCCATCGTCTGTCATAAGTTCGATAACTTTCTTTTTAGCTGTTTCAGAAACTTTTATCATATTTTTTGAATTTAGATTTGCTCTAAATAGAGTGCAAATATACAATATAAGTCATGGATTTCCATAGAACCTAACATTATATTAGCATATAGCTTGATAGGTTTTTTTTATGAACTAGCTTTTGGTTACATATTGTTCTGATTTTTAAATGAATCTATTGCAGAATTGATATGAAATTCATTCGTTTTTTTGAAATATGCAAGTTGAATTTAGTATGAATAAAAATGAAAATTTTAAAGATTAACTTGGTCGTAAAATTTTTATAATCTCGTCTAAATTGGTGTAATTCATTTTTGCTTTTACAATATCACCATTGGTGTTGTAATTAAATTGTGCACCGCAAGATTTACATATAAGTTGAGACATCTCAAAGCTTGTACGTTCAATAAGAAAATAGTTATGGCCAAAAGAGGCGCAAAACATATTTAGAGGTAAATTATGTTCCATAAGTTGATAGTATTTGGGATTACGAATTTAAGCAA
Source organism: Algibacter lectus (assembly GCF_900112395.1). Lineage (GTDB taxonomy): Bacteria > Bacteroidota > Bacteroidia > Flavobacteriales > Flavobacteriaceae > Algibacter > Algibacter lectus. The sequence goes on along the minus strand of NZ_FOLN01000004.1, from coordinate 171,174 downwards.
ATTGACGAAATTATCGATGAAATATTATTATTAATCGATGAAATGCATTTTTATTTAGTTCGTTAAAGAGAAAAAATCGATGGATGGTCAATCTGGTGTACTTTTAATTTGAAGAAATCAATTGAGCTTTAGCGTTTTGCTCTAATTGAGTTGATTAGCTTTGGTGACTATGGAATGTTTATTTTGCAAGAGGTTCTTGAATTAATATTTGTAATTCTAAAAGGTTTGCTCTTGTTTTTCTATTAAAAACGAAATTAGCTTCTTATTTTTGCAGCATGATAGAAGATAAAAATCAACAACGTACGCCATTAAGCACTTTAGGTGAATTTGCACTTATTGAGCATTTAACTAAAAATTTCGAAATTTCACATAGCTCCACTGTAAAAGGAATTGGGGACGATGCCGCTGTTTTAGATTTTGACGATAAAAACATAGTAGTGACGACCGATTTGTTGGTGGAAAATGTACATTTCGATTTAAGCTATATGCCTTTAAAGCATTTAGGTTATAAAGCTGTTGTTGTTAATCTATCTGATGTTTACGCCATGAATGCTGAGGCTACTCAAATAACGGTGTCGATTGCGGTTTCTAATCGTTTTCCTTTAGAAGCTGTAGAGGAGTTGTATGCTGGTATTGAAACTGCTGCAAAAATTTATAATATTGATGTCGTTGGTGGAGATACTACATCGTCTACCACGGGTTTGTTAATTTCTGTAACAGCGATAGGGCAGGTTGTTAAAGGTGATGAGGTTTATAGAAGTACTGCAAAACCGGGCGATTTGTTAGTTGTTACTGGAGATTTAGGAGCGGCTTATATGGGGTTGCAAGTTTTGGAGCGGGAAAAGGAGGTTTATAAAGTGAATCCAAATAGTCAGCCAGATTTAGAGGCTTATACTTATATTATTGAGCGTCAGTTAAAGCCTGAAGCCAGAAAAGATGTTGCTAAGTTACTTAAAGATTTAGGTGTTAAACCTACAGCTATGGTTGATGTTAGTGATGGCTTATCTTCAGAAATTTTACATATTTGTAAGAGTAGTAAGGTTGGGTGCGATTTATATGAAGAAAAAATTCCGCTAGATCCTACTGTAATTACAGTTTGTGAGGAGTTTGATATCGATAGCACAACCGTTGCTTTAAACGGAGGTGAAGATTACGAATTGCTTTTTACTATTTCGCAAGACGATTTTACTAAAATTAAAGCAAATCCACACTTAAGTATTATTGGGCACATGAAGGATGAGAATGAAGGTGTACATTTAGTAACGCGCTCAAACACTCGAATTCCTTTAATAGCTCAAGGTTGGAAAAACTTCGATTAATTATTCTTTAGGCTGTAATCTAAAACAATGCGTTTTATTAATTGAAGCACTTCTTTGCGGTGCGGACGCATTAATGTTGATGGAAGGTTGTAGTAAAACATGATTTTTGGGGTTATAGGTTTTCAATCAGTATTTCGCTTTTACTGTTGCGGTTTTTGCGGCTGGTGTGTATGCGTTCCAAAATGTTGTTTATTTCTTTAAATTTTGGAGTTAGCTCTATTAGAGCGCCGTTGCTACTCGTGGTTAATTGCTTTTTACAATGTGAGCACGTATATTCACTTACGTGGTAGGTTACTTTTTTAGATACCTTAAAATTGTGGCCAAAAACGCCGCAGTACATTTTAGGTAAAAGGGCTGGTTTGTAGGGTGTGTTATTCATTTGGGTTGATTTTTACTTTGTGAATATAGTAAAAATAAAAAATAAACACGACGAAAAGCTATATTTTTTCGATGAAATGCGTTAAATTTAACAGAAGTTCGTCTTTATTCTCGATGTGCGACATGTGTCCGTCCGGAAGTGTAACTAATTTAACCTCTGTGTTTTGTGTTTGTTCTGCAAGAGTATCGTAGTGTAAAACAGGATCTTTTTTTCCTGCTACTAACATTTTCTTAAACGGAGTAAAGTGGAGAAGAGCTTCACGATCGTTCCTAATTTTCATGCCTTCTAAAGCGGCTACAATACCTTGAAGGGGAGTTTCTTGAGCGTCTTTTCTTATTTTTTTTATTTTATCAGCATATAAGGTTCTGTTCTTTGGTCTAAACAAATTTACAATAGCCATCCTTATAAAGCTTTTATGGTTTTGCTTTACGGCTAAAATAGCACGATCTCTATTTTGCTGTTTTTCTGGTGTGTCGGCACTGGCTGTAGAATTCATTAAGCATAAACCTTTTAACGCGTCTGGATTTTCTTCCGCGAAAGCGAGCGCTACATAGCCGCCCATAGAATGGCCAACAAATGTAGATCGACGAATTTTTAAGTGTTTTAAAACTGCAGTAACAGCTTCGGCCATAAGTTCCATGGTGTGTACGTAGCCTAAACAGTCTGTTTTTCCGTGCCCTAATAGATCAATACAAATAACTCTGTTTTTTTTAGAAAGAATAGGTGTGAGTTCATCCCACATGGAAATGTTTTCTAAAAAACCGTGAAGTAAAACTACTGCGCTGCCTTTACCTTGGTCGGTATAAAATATGTTAATGCCTTTATGTTGTAATATCATGATTTCAATATCTCGGGCAAAGATACTCTATCATTTAAGATTTAAAAATTAAGATTTCACTCGTTTTATGGCGGCAAAGGCTTGGTCTACATATTCATCTTCAACTAAAATAGTAAACTCGTTGGTGGTAGAAATTACTTCGTAAAGTACAATGCCTTCCCAGGCTAATCGTTTGAAGAAGTGGTAGTAAAGCCCTGCGATTTTAGAGTTGTCTTGTGGTAAGTTAATGCTAATGGCAGAAAGGCCTTCTTGCACGGCAATAAAAGATTCTAATTTAAGGGAGTCTTTTATAAAATCGTTTAAACTGCTAGAGATAATAATGTTGCTTTCGTGAATACCTCTAGTAAAGGTGTAAAATAATTTAGACTCTTGATTGATGCGCGCAAGAATTTTTGCGTGATTGTCAATAAGGGTTTCAGAATTTTTGACTGTGTAATCTGTTAAATTAGAGCGAACTGTAATATCGCCTAAGTTTTGGATTACGCGTTTCATTTTAACCGAATTTGTTAAAGTAATTGGTGGGTTATAACGGCGTAAGGCCATCATAATCGCTCCTGCTTTAACATCCTTTTTTAGCATTTTACTAATAGGTTCGGTAAGTTCTAGCGCTAATGCACTAAAATTAATAATGTTTCTAGAAAGCGCTTCCTCCAAATAAGGTTGCGAAATTAAAATGTCTTCTACACAGTTAGATACAGTCTTCATGTTAACTATTTAACAATTTGTGCAAAAATAAACATATTTTTTAAAAAATGCTATTATTGGTCTTAAGAGTTTTAGTTTTGCTTAAGAAATAAACTAAATAAAAGTATTATCCATATGAAAGTTTTAAAATTTGGAGGGACTTCGGTCGGGTCGGTTGAGAATATGCTTAATGTTAAAAGTATTATCAACGATGGTGCTAAAAAGGTTGTTGTGCTTTCGGCAATGTCTGGAACTACAAACCAATTGGTTGCTATTGCAAGTGATATTGAAAATAACACGGCGAATGAAGCTGTAGATAAAATAAATAAACTTCACGAAACTTATTTTGAAGTTATTGATACGTTACTTCAAAATGAAAGTTTAAATGCAGAAACAAAAGCATATGTATCTGAGGTTTTTAACTTTTTGGTAGAGTGTACTTATAAGAAGTCTTCGGAGTTGCTAAACAATCAAATTGTTGCGCAAGGCGAATTAATGTCGACTTTTATGTTTAATAGTTTTTTAAAGCAAGAAGGTGTAAGCTCTGTGTTATTGCCGGCTTTAGATTTTATGAAAATTGATAGTTTCAAAGAGCCAGACATTAATTATATAAAAGAGCATTTAGAGGTTGTTTTAAATAATGCCGGACCAGCAGATATTTATATTACTCAAGGATTTATTTGTTTAGATGATTCTGGAGCTATTTCTAACCTGCAACGTGGCGGAAGTGATTATACTGCAACCATTATTGGTGCGGCTATAAAAGCTGAAGAAGTACAAATTTGGACCGATATTGATGGAATGCATAATAACGATCCTAGGTATGTTGAAAATACGCATCCTATTTCGGACTTATCTTTTGATGAGGCTGCAGAGTTAGCTTATTTTGGAGCAAAAATTCTACACCCACAAACTGTTACTCCTGTTAGAGCAGATAGTATTCCTGTACGATTAAAAAACACCATGAATCCAGAGGCGCATGGTACTTTAATTTCTAGTAAAACATCTGAAACTGGAATAAAAGCTATTGCAGCTAAAGATAATATTACAGCCATTAAAATTAAATCGGCTCGTATGTTACAAGCACACGGATTCTTAAAAAAGGTATTTGAAATTTTTGAAACTTATCAAACATCAATTGATATGATTACAACCTCTGAGGTGGCTGTGTCTTTAACTATTGATGATGATAAAAATTTAGATAAAATTTTGGTTGAGCTAGATAAAATAGCATCTATTGAGGTCGATAAAAACCAAAGTATTGTTTGTTTAGTTGGGCATACTGTTGTTAATCATCAAGATACTTTTAAGCTTTTTCAGATTTTACAAGATGTAAAAATTAGAATGATTTCTTATGGTGGTAGTAATAACAATATTTCACTATTAATAGACTCTAGTGATAAAATTAATACGCTACAAAAACTAAACAATTATTTATTTGAATTAGTCACTCTTTAATCGAGATAATATTAGTTTTTTAGCATCAAGAGATCGTTTAGGTAGAAATATTTAGACGGTTTTTTTTTCTGCTAAAATATAAGTACAAAAAAAAGGCAGCCGGAATAAGGCTGCCTTTTTACAACAAATAAAAAACACTATTAATTACTCCACAGTTAAAGTGTACTGAGGTGTTTTGTTTAGTGGGCAAAAGTATACGTACTCACCCTTTTCTAAAGTTGTTACATTAGATTTCTCTGTTTTTCCTTCTGCAACTACTTGTGTTACGTAAGCTGTTTTAATGTGGTTTTCTGGGTTGGCTGCATCTTTTCCTTTTTGAATTAATACAAAACCAACATCTACACCAGAATGGTTGTTTGCGATTTCGAAAATATAAGAACCTTCACTAATCGTTAAGTTCTTTTGTGTAAATTCTCCTTTAGTTTGTTCTAGAGATACTGTTTTTACATCTTGTGCATTAGAGTTTACTACAAATGCTAATACGAATACTAAAATTGCTACTACTTTTTTCATCTTTAAATTTAATTGTGCTTCTATTTTTATAAAGCGTTGTTAATAATTGTTTATGTTAGAAACCTGAAGGTTATGAGTTTTAATTATGCTACTGTTTCTGCAAGTGGTTGTGCTACCGGAAAATCTACTGGTACTTGGGTTGTGCTGTGTACGTAGTTAGATATTGTTTTATCACCAACCAGCGATATAGTATCAATTAAGTTTGCTTTGGTGTAACCAGCGTTAAAATAGTTTTCTAAAACTGCCGCGTCTGTTCTTCCACGGTTTTCTGTAATGTTTTTAGCTAGTGCGGCTAAAGCATTAAGTTTATCGTTTACAGAAGAATGTCCTGCTCTTAATTCTAAAATTTGCTCGTCTGTAAAACCATTCATTTTACCAATAGCTGTATGTGCAGATAGGCAATAAATACAATTGTTTACTTCGCTTACTGCTAAGTTTACAACTTCTTTTTCTTTAGCAGATAAAGATGTTTTTGCATTGGCGAAGCCTAAGTAGTTTTCTAATGCAGTATCACTGTATGCATAAGCTGCATATAAGTTTGGTACAAAACCAACTGCTTTTTTTAAGTTATCAAAAATAGCTTGGTTATTTTCGCTTACTTCTTCTCTTGTTAATACATTAAATGTGCTCATATTTTTAAATTTTATTATTATTTTTTGTGTTTGATTATCTTGGTACAAAGGTGCGACGGTTTTAAGAGTTAAACCATGTAGGTTTTTCCTTTTGACATGTCAATTTTGCCCTTTGCTATTTTTTGTGTTGAATTAGAAAGAGATGTATGGTTTTTCAGCATCGCAATAAAAATCAGATAAATGATTTTGCTCACAATGTGTTTTAGGACTAATAGTCTTTAACGCTACTTTCTTGTTACTTCTAAATATTTCAATTAAATTGAAAATGGATATGTTTTTAGTTTTCATGTCTTTGATGTTTTTGTTATACAGTGCAAAGATGAAGCAATAAGAGGTGCTGTAGAATGGATAGATTACCCGAAGAGTTGTCGATTTTTCCCTAAACCGTAGTTTTAAGCTGTTTTTTGAAGTCTGAAGGAGAAAAAGAGGTGTTTTTTTTAAATAATCGACTTAAATGAGAGGCGTCTTCAAAGCCAACTTCGTATGCTATTTCCTTAGCCGTTTTATCGGTATAGATTAATAAGCGTTTTGCTTCTAGAATAATACGATCGTGAATAATTTGTAAAGGACTTGTATTAAGTTTAGAAAACGTGTTGGATAATGTTTTTGGAGATTTAAAAAGTTTATCGGCATAATAAGATACGCTATGCTCGGCTTTAAAATGTGTTTCTACCAGCATGTTAAATTCACGAAGCAATTCTATTTTGGTGTTTTTTGTAGTTTCAACAAAACCTTCTTTTGCTTTTAGTAAACGCGTACTTATTATAATGAAGCGTGCCATAAGCATGCGTAACATTTCGGCTTGTATGCTGTCTTTAGTATCAAATTCATCCATAAAAACTTCATGAAGTATCGAGAATTTGTGAGCTTCTTCGGTACTTAGACCAATTAAAGGCACATGTACATTGCCAAAAAATAACAAACCAGCGCAGCTTACTTCTTGGTCGTAATCTTTAATGCAATAAAACTCCTGGTTAAATTGATAAACTACTAAGTTTTCTCCTTTTACAAATTGAATGTATTGTACAGGTGTAAGTACAAGCAAACTTCCAGCTTCTATAGTATAAGGTATGCTATCTACAATAATTTCGGCTTTGGTATCGTGCGTTCTAATAAAGGTATATAGTGCTGCTTGGGTAGATTCTTTATAAATACTTAAAAGCGATTCGTCTCCAATTTTTAAAATGGCATTAGTCGAAAATTCTGTGAATGTTTGCTGCATACGGTCTTAGTCTAAGTGGTTTGAGAAACATTACATTTCTTGATACTAAGAAACAATATTATACCCGTAAAAACAATACTTCAATCATGGCAGAAGTATTGTTTTTAAGTTTCATATCTTCGTGTTTTCCTTAAAACATTCTATTTCGTGGCATACAAATCAAATAATAATCAAGTAAGAGCTAAAAAACACCTGGGGCAGCATTTTTTAAATGATGAAACAGTTGCCGAAAAAATAGCCGATAGCTTAACGCTAAATAATTATAAAACCGTTCTAGAAATAGGGCCAGGAATGGGCGTGCTTACTAAATACTTGCTTAAAAAGCCAGTTACCACGTATGTTGTAGAAATCGATACCGAATCGGTAGAGTATTTACAAGCCAATTACTTAAACTTGGCGCCTCGAATTATAGAAAAAGATTTTTTAAAATACGATTTAAATGAAAGTTTAAACGGCGAACCCTTTGCTATCATTGGTAATTTTCCGTATAATATTTCAACACAGATCGTTTTTAAAACTTTAGAAATGCGAGATCAAATACCTGAATTTTCTGGTATGTTCCAAAAAGAAGTTGCGGCGCGTATCTGTTCTAAAGAAGGATCTAAGGTTTATGGTATTCTTTCTGTTTTGGTACAAGCATTTTATCATGCCGAATATTTATTTACCGTACCACCAGATGTGTTTAATCCGCCACCAAAGGTAGACTCTGGTGTGTTAAGGTTAACGCGTAAAGAAAATTACTCGCTGCCATGCGACGAAAAAATGTTCTTTAAGGTTGTTAAAACAGCTTTTCAACAACGTAGAAAAACACTTCGTAACAGTTTAAAAACATTCGATTTGTCTGATAATTTAAAAGCAAATAGTATATTTGGCCAACGTCCCGAGCAATTAAGTGTAGCCTCCTTTTTAGAGCTTACGCAATTGCTGGAAAACGACAAGTAGAACCTTTTAAATTTTTTCATTTGTCTGAAGAAACGGAAAACATACAGTTTCAATTAACTAAGGAACTCATCGAACAAGTTGAGCTGCTTATCGCAGAGAAAAACGATAAGGAACTTAAGGTGCTTTTAGACGAGTTTCACCACGCGGATATTGCCGAAATTTTAGATGAAATAGATCTAGAGGAGGCGATGTATGTTATAAAGTTGTTAGATTCCGAAACAACTTCAGATATTTTAATGGAGCTCGATGAGGACAATCGAGAAAAAGTACTAAGAAATCTTTCTGCTAAAGAAATTGCCGAAGAAATTGAAGAACTAGATACTGATGATGCTGCCGATATTATTGCAGAACTGCCAGAATCGCGCCAGCAAGAAGTAATTTCTCAAATTGTAGACGAAGAGCATAAAGCCGAAATTAATGAACTTTTAGCCTACGATGAGGATACCGCTGGTGGACTTATGGCAAAAGAGCTTGTAAAGGTTTATGATACCTGGACGGTTGCAGGGTGTTTACGTCGTATTCGCGGTCAGGCCGAAGAGGTTACCCGTGTACACTCCGTTTATGTTGTAAATAAGCAAGGTAAACTTGTAGGGCGTTTATCTTTAAAAGACCTTATTGTTGCAAAAAACGAACAAAAAATCGCCGATATTTATATCTCTAGTGTAGATTCTGTAAACGTGCACGACGATGTAGAAGTTGTTGCACAAGTTATGGCAAAGTACGATTTAGAAGCCATTCCTGTAGTCGATGGAAAACAAATTCTTTTAGGTCGTATCACTATTGATGATATTGTAGATGTTATAAAAGAAGAAGCAGAAAAAGATTATCAATTAGCTGCCGGTATCTCACAAGACGTAGAGGCCGATGATAGTGTTTGGGAACTCACCAAAGCTCGCCTACCTTGGCTACTTATTGGTATGTTTGGAGGGCTTGGAGCCGCAAGTATTATTAGTGGTTTTACGGGAGCTATGCTTAAATATACCGAGTTGTTGTTGTTCATACCGCTTATACAGGCAACTGCTGGAAACGTTGGTGTGCAATCTTCAGCAATTGTAGTTCAAGGTCTAGCAAACAATACCATAAAAGGTAAATTATTAAAACGTTTGCTTAAAGAGTTTTCGTTAGGTTTAGTAAATGGTGTTGCCATTGCTCTCATTGTTTTGCTTATCAGTCACTTTGGCTTTAAAACCTCGTATCTTGTATCAATGACTATTGGTATCGCGCTAATTACTGTTATTATTATGGCGGCTTTAATCGGTACGTTTGTGCCTATTATTTTAGATAAACGTGGTGTCGATCCCGCTATTGCCACAGGGCCATTTATCACTACAAGTAACGATATTTTTGGTATACTTATCTATTTTCTTATCGCGAAAGCTATACTAGGATTTTAAAATATTTTGGGCGTTACCCGAAAAGGGTCGGGCTTTTACTACTCAATCTTTTTGTTTTTTCGAAAAAACAAAAAGGATTTCAAACAGGCCGTTCAATCCCTAACGCGAGCACTAGCGAAGGCTAGTTTTTCTAAATGAGTTTTTGTGAGTTTGCTTATTTATAGCACATGGCTATTAAAAATATCTTCTAGCATTTTTTCAGGATCATTGCACAATCCAGAGTGTGTTTTAGAACTTTGAATAATGGTGCTTCTACAAGCTGTTAACCACCTAAACCTATCCGATAGTTCCATTTGTTCTATTCTGCCTCCTTTTGGGTTTCCGGCGCAAACGAGCTCCCAAGCTTTTAAATAATTATTAAATAAATCCAATTCTACTTCCGGAGAAAACGCTTTTAGTTTATCTGGGTTTATATAATATTTTATACCAAGAAATTTTTTACGCTTCGAAAAAAGAATAACTCCAACATTAAAGAATTCTTCACGCTCTACCTTAGGTACAACTCTAATAACGGCGTACTCAAATGTATATCTATCTTGCATCTTCAGCTTCTTTAACTAGTAAATCAATCTTAGAATATCTCGAATTTATAAACTCGATATAAGCTGCTCTCATATCGTCGCTACTCATGCTATCCGATTCGCTTATAAGCCAATCTTCAGGTATATTAGATATTATTTCTGCAATTTTAGCAGCACTTAGCAAATTTTTAATTTCTACCGCAGCTTCTTTTAAACGTGTCGCTTTTTGTAAAAGCACATGGTCTTTTATCAACGGAAATGTTCTGGTTAAATGGTTCTCCCAATTTTTCCAATCGTGATGAAAATAAAAACTAGCACCATTATCTATCACCCAAAGTTCCTTATTCCATTGCAGTAAATTGGTGTTCTTTGCAGTTCTATCAATATTGCTAATAATACTATCCAAAAGCACCACTTTAGAAGCTGTTAAGCTATCTGTCGTGCTCACCAAAGGGTCGTAAGTAATAGCGCTCGATAAAAAATGTAAGCCTAAATTTAAGCCTACACTAAATTTAAGTAAGTCTTGAATTTCTTCGTCTGGTTCGGTTTTGCTAAACGAGTCGTCTAAATTCATAAAAACTAATTCAGGGACTTTTAAGCCGATGGCACGTGCTATTTCTCCACCAATAAACTCAGCAATTAATGCTTTTTTTCCTTGTCCGGCACCTCTAAATTTTAATACGTATAGAAAGCCATCATCAGCCTTAACTATAGCCGGAAGTGAGCCACCTTCTCTTAATGGATGCACATATTGCGTAACATCTACAGTGCGAATATCAATTTTATTCATAAAGACGAAAATACTAAAAATGTAATTTGTAAAACGATAATGGACTTCTATTATTTTTCTAAACTATAGGAGCGATTTCTTATAGCTCATATAAGTTAGTAAGCATGATACTTGCTGTTTTTTTAATTTATTAAAGGATTTATTTTTGGCAGACAAAATCTCATATTGGTGCCTACACCAACTTCACTTTCTGCCCAAATTTTTCCTTTATGGTAATCAATAAAATCTTTACAAAGTATTAATCCTAGGCCTGTTCCGCTTTCATCGTTTGTGCCAGCTGTAGTATGCGATTTGTCGAGATGAAACAGTTTTTCGAGATCATCTTTAGAAATTCCAACACCGCTATCTATTACGGATATAAGGTGCTCGCTCTCCATTTCTTTCGTCTGTATATTAATAACACCTTTTTTAGGTGTGAATTTTATGGCGTTAGAAATAATGTTTCGGAGTACTGTTTCGATCATTTCTTTATCGGCGTACACAATAATGTTAGCGGCTGCGTCAAGATTAATGTGTATTTGTTTTTGTTCCGAAGAGGTTTTTAGTAAACCTAAGGTGTTTTGTATTAAAGCGATTAAATCAATATACTCTGGGTTAAATTTCATTTGTCCAGATTGCGATCTCGACCATTCCATAAGGTTAGATAGTAAAGCCATGGCATGCTCTGATGAGGTATAGATAATTTCGGCGTATTCATCAATATCTTCGTAATTATTCTCTTTAATTTGGTCGCGTAGTATTTGGCTAAAGCCCATAATGCCGTTAAAAGGCGTGCGTAAATCGTGTGCAATTATCGAAAAGAATTTATCTTTTGTAGAGTTTAATTCTCTTAAGGTAGCTTCGCTGTTTCTTAAGTTTAATTCTGCTTTTTTTCTATTACTAATATCGTTTATTACCGAAATAATGCAATCTTCATTATTAATGTTAATAACCTGTGCGGTCATTGATCCTGGAAATAATTCACCTGATTTTTTTCGAAATATATATTCGTTTTCCTTTACAAAACCGTTAGAACTTAGGCTTGTTAAGAATTTTTGACGATCACTTTTCTGGCCCCATAAGTTTAGTTCGGCAGAGTTCATGCCTATTATATCTTCTATTTTATAATCTGAAATAGCTTCTACGCTTTTATTAACTTCAAAAATTTTGCCATCGCTAAATTTTGATAGGGTTATTACAAAAGGAGCAGCATGGAAGGCTTTCGAGAACTTTTCTTCCTGTTTGTTTATGTTTATAATTAGGCGCTTATTATACATTAAAGTAATAGTATAAGGCATGAGAACGGTAATGATAATCCAGCTTGAAAGAAATAAAGACTCTATGGTTGAGGATTTAAAATAATCTGATACAACATCTTCTTTTTGCACATTGTAAATAATGTGAAGCACTTGAATTATAAAAACAGCGCAAAAAAGGTAACCAATAGAGCGTGTAATTTTTCGCATTGCTATTGGGGTTCTTCGAAACATTAAATAGATAATTTGAAAACTAATGATAACGTAGGCAAAGGCTATGTTTATATTTCTAGCATTTAAATCTGGCTCTATAAAGGTGTAATAAGAGTGTATAATAAGAAAAATAGATGTTAAAATGTAATTGTGGATATGACTTCCTTTTTTGTCAAGAAATTGTTCTAAGCCCATTAATAAACCAATTAATGAGGAAATAAGTAAAACATTCGCTAAGGGTATAGAGGCCCAGTCTGGAATATAGCCACGAAAAAACACCAACACATTTCCCGTGGCGCCTAAACAGAAGTTAATCAGGATTAAAAAAGTGCCAGGAAATCGTTTTTTTACTTGAATGTGTAACGAACTAATTAATACTATATTGAGAATATTAATTAGTGTGCAGCATAAATAAAGGGTTCGAATATCAAGTGAAAACATACGGATTTCTCATTTAGTGCATATTAGATTTCTCATTTGAATATCATCTAGCTACTACACTAGGTTTTTATGATATTATTTAAAATAAAAAGCAAAGGTTATTAATTTTTTTGAATTTTGTCCATTTCTTCTTTTTATTCTTAAACTATGATGTATTGTGAATATACGAAACTTCTACTTAACTTTTGATGGCTTTGTTTAAAGGTTTATGTAAAATGGGTCTTTAGGGGGTCTCTTCTAAATTAATGGTTTTTAGCCAATTTACATGATGTTCTGTTGCTTTTTTCGCCCATTTTTTTGCTCTTCTGCCAAAGCATTCTAAAATAGCATCTACTCCAATAACTGTGCCTTTGGCTAGTCTTCCAAGTAATGCTATCGATGGTTTATTATCGGGATTGTTGGAAATTACATAGGCATTCTCGTCAGTGGCAACGCCCAGCTCGTCATGCACAGCTTCTATTAAATCGTTGGCAAGCATGTTTTTTACAATAGGTGAGTTCACTGCGTTTATTTTTGGAGCATCTAGAACAGAATCAATCATAATATCTGCAGTTATTGCTTTTTGGTTTTCAAGAATTTTCCAGCCATTGTTTGTTAACTCGAATTCAGGATTGTTTGTATAGTCTAAAGTCATTACGCAAGCTTTATGTAAGGCAAGCATTTGTTGAATACTTTCTACTGGTGGTCCGTAAGAATAACGTTTAGTGCTTTCATCTAATTTAATAATTTCAGAAAACACTTTATCAGAACATGAATTAAAAGAGAGTTTATCATAAATAGAGGGTTGGCAATGTCTCCAAACCTGACCAATACAATAATCTAAACTAATTGCTTTTTTGCCTGTTGCCATACCAATATAGTCTTGCATACTCTGGTTTGCGGGTTGTTTTTGCGGGATAATAGTTGGGTGTTGGTGTGTTTGGTCTAGTAACCATTTTTCTGTAATAGTTTCAATGTCTTTCTTCGGTAATTCAGGAAGATATTGCTGTGGAAGTTTTTGATATATTTTAGCAACAATAGGAGCAATGGCCTGAATTAAAAATAAAGGACTATTTGCTTCTTTTTGAGCTGAGGTGTTTTTTATAATATTTTCAAAGTCGGAGATCTGTTTGTTAGTTGGTTTAAACCAGTCGTCTATTTCTGCGTTTAAAGGTTTTGGAGCAGGAGGTAAACCGTCTAAAGAAAAGGGAATAAATAAATTGGTAATTTTATAATCTGTTTTATAGTGGCATGCTTTGGTGTTTTCATCTGTTATAATGAAATCTCCAAATTTGTTAGCGATACCTCTAACAACATCAATCATAGCTAATCCAAATCCGCGAACACCGATTTTACTGTTATAGGTTATGTTTTTGCAGTTTAAAAACTGAGCAATAGGGTAAGGGGATTGAAATAAATTGATATTTGATTTTCCTGAAGCAAAAGCTTTCCATTCCTTAATTTGTTTTGATAGAGTAGTAGGTTGGTGGCCAATGGTTAGTAATACCTCTTCTATGTTTTTATATATGTTTGTATTTGTTTTTAATGCTATTTTATTGGTAATTTCTACTTCGGTTACTTCTTCTTTTAGTAATGAAATGATGTTGGCTGTTAAAAGCGGATTTGCTAATGTTTGAAACCTTTGATTTAAATACTCGCCAACCTGTGCGCGTGGCGGATAAGTATCTGCTTCTGCTTTGGTTATTTTGTTAAAATCTTTATTAGCCCATTGATGGTAAGATGGAAATGCGGGGATTTTAATTTTATCTATGTTAATAGCTTCACGCTTCTCTAAATTCAGGATTCTTTCATTTATATTGATCCAATTGCTCGGTACTTGGTCCGTTTTGTAAACTTGACCATTACCAAAAAGCCCTGTTTCTTCAAAAAGTAATATATGTATGTTTGATAAGCCATTTGCTTTTATGAGTTCCTTAATTAAATTTTCTAAGGCATATCCACCTCTCGGTCCGGTACCTATAATTGCTAAAATTCTTTGATTGGTCATGGCTGTTTCTTTTTTGAACCTGTAAAGTTTTGCAGGTTAGTGTTTTGTGGTTTACGGGGTGCAGTCTAAAAATAGCGAAATTTTTATGATTACTTATCTCTCAGAAACCGAAACAGTTCATTTTTTAATTGATAGGTATCAATATTTATAAAATAGGATGGAAATATTAAGCAAATTCACTGAAGTACTGGGTTAAGCTATTAACATCTAAGTTAATTAATTTGAATAACTCGTCAACCTTGCCATGATCCATAAATTGATCGGGTATGCCTAAGGTTTTAATGGTGTTTTTGTAATTGTGTTGTGCTGCAAACTCTAAAATAGCCGATCCAAAACCGCCGGTAATAGCATGATCTTCAATAGTGATAATGGTGGTGTTACTTTTAAAAATGCTATGTAATAGTTTAGCGTCTAGGGGTTTTACAAAACGCATGTCAAAATGAGAAACATTGAGATGTTCAATTGCTTCACTTACATTTTTAGAAATACTACCAATACTTAAAATTGCTAGGTTTTTACCTTTTTTTAATTCTGTAGCTTTGCCAATTTCTATTTTAGAAAAAGGTTGTTTCCAAGCTATAGTTAAACCTCGACCTCTTGGATATCTTATGGCAATAGGAAACTCTAAACCTAATTGTGCGGTGTACATAATGTTACGCAATTCGATTTCATTTCTTGGTGCAAAAATTATTAAATCGGGAATGCATCTTAAGTACGATAAATCGAAAACACCATGATGCGTAGCCCCATCTTCACCAACCAAACCAGAGCGATCTAGGCAGAAAATAACTGGGAGTTTCTGTATGGCCACATCATGAATTATTTGATCGTAAGCGCGTTGTAAAAACGTTGAGTAGATATTACAGAACACCACTAAGCCTTGTGTTGCCATACCAGCGGCTAAGGTAACAGCATGCTGTTCGGCAATACCAACATCGAAAGCACGGTCGGGCATTTCGTTCATCATGTATTTTAAAGAACTTCCCGTTGGCATGGCAGGTGTAATGCCTACTATGCTTTTGTTTGTTTTAGCTAATTCTACAATAGTGTGCCCAAAAACATCTTGATATTTAGGAGGCTCAACGATAGGTGTTTTTATATTTAAATCGCCAGTTTTGGCATTAAATTTTCCTGGTGCATGATATTTTACTTGGTCTTCTTCTGCTTGCTTTAAGCCTTTGCCTTTAGTTGTTATTACGTGTAAAAACTTAGGGCCTTTAACAGTTTTTAAACGTTCTAATTCTGCAATTAACGCGGGTAAATTGTGTCCGTCTATCGGTCCAGAATAGTTAAAGTTTAAAGCTTCAAAAATATTATCTTGTTTTTGCGTGCCTTTTTTAACATTGGTTAAGTATTGTTTTAGTGCGCCGACGCTTGGGTCGATTCCAATAGCATTATCATTTAAAATAACAAGTAGATTAGCGTCGGTAACCCCAGCGTGATTTAATCCTTCGAATGCCATGCCACCAGCAATACTCGCATCACCAATTACGGCAATATGTTGTTTTTTAAAATCGCCTTTTAGTTTTGAGGCAATTGCCATGCCTAAAGCGGCCGAAATAGATGTAGAAGCATGCCCAACTCCAAAAGTGTCGTAAACACTTTCGCTGCGTTTAGGGAAGCCGCTAATGCCGTTTAATTGTCTGTTGGTATGAAAATTTTCACGACGTTCGGTTAAAATTTTATGACCATAGGCTTGGTGGCCAACATCCCAAATAAGTTGATCGTCTGGTGTGTTAAAAACATAGTGTAATGCAATAGTCAATTCAACTACGCCTAAGCTGGCGCCTAGATGTCCTTCTTTGGTTGCAACAATATCAATAATAAACTCACGTAATTCTCGCGCAAGTTGAGGTAAGTCTTTTTGGTTTAAAAGACGAAGTTCTTTGGGGGAGTTTATGTGGTTTAAAAATTTGCTTTTCACGTCGCAAAAGTACATGATTTTTATTATTCTTCTACAGTGAAAACAATTGGAAGGTTGTAAACTATACTTGTAGGCCTGTTTGCTTGTTTTGCTGGAGTAAATTGTGGTAAAAGGTTAATAACACGTTCTGCTTCTTTCTCTAGGCTAGGGTGTGGGGCTCTTGCTTTAATGTTAGCGACCTTACCGTGTTCGTTTATTATAAATTGAACAGAAACTTTTTGTTTACCTCTCAATTCTGGGCAAATTGAAGTGTCGAAATTTTTAGTAACTATTTTTGAGATGCGCTCAGAAAAATAGTCTCTTTTTTCTTTAATTGTGAGGCTTTTTGGTGTGTTTTCGAATTCTGGTGGAGATTCTATTGTAAGAAAACCGATTGTGATTGGGAGTTCTGTTATAAGATCACCCATAATAACAGGCTCTATTTCTTTTAGATCAGGAATGATTATCGGTTCTAGTACCGGTGGAGTAGTTTCTAATATTGCTGGCTCGCCAAGAGTGTCGGTAATTATTAATCCATCTGTAATTTTTAGTTTTTCTGAAATTGTACTGCATGATTTTTTCGTGATGGAGTCTTCTTTAGTTGTTTTTGGTAACGCTTCTAAAGCATCGATAGTTTTACTGGATATAGAGTCTACAATTTCAATACTGTCAATTTTTTGTTTGGCACCGTTTTTATTGGTGCAATTCATTAAAGTGGTTCCCATAACAATGAGTAGCGTCCATAAAAATATGTGGTTAAAGCTTTGTCTTTGTGTTAAAACATGCGATGGAATATGCAGATTAATACTATCTAGTTGTGTTTGTCTAAAATGCCCACAGATATTATTCTCTTTGTTTTGATTAATAAAATCCTGAATTTCCATAGTATCCATTTTAGTAAAATCGATAACGGTTTTAGAACAAGAGTTGCAAAATCGACCTTTTTCTTCGGGAATCATATTGTTCCAATTCTCGTGGCAAGGTTTAGGGGTAGAAATGGAGTAGAATTTTTTCATATTAAAACAGATTTTGAATTTTAATAAATCTAGATGAACTTAGTGTGTTAATTATTGTTATCAATTTTCTTGCCGAAGCTTAAATAAATGATTTCAAATTGTATTTTTGCTTTTATGATACAACCTTTTGATGATACATATTTTATGAAAAAAGCACTTCAGGAAGCTGAGGCTGCTTATAAAAGTGGTGAAATTCCTGTTGGAGCTGTAATTGTTATTGATAATAAAATTATTGCTCGCGGACATAATTTAACTGAGACTCTGAACGATGTTACAGCACATGCGGAAATGCAGGCCATTACTGCAGCTGCAAATTTTTTAGGAGGTAAGTATTTACAAAAGTGTACTTTGTATGTTACGCTAGAGCCTTGCCAAATGTGTGGCGGTGCTTTGTATTGGAGTCAGATTTCTAATATTGTGTATGGTGCTCGAGATATGGAGCGTGGTTGTATTAACTTAAACACTAAGCTTCACCCCAAAACAACTATAAAAGGAGGTGTTTTAGCAGAAGAAGCTTCGGCGCTTATGAAACAGTTTTTTATAGAAAGAAGAAACTTAAACTAAGTATTTTATATACTTGAAAAGTTTAATGATTTAATGGGTTGTAGCCTAAATATGGTACTTCTTTTTCTTTAAAGGTAATTCCGAAATTTTGCAACTCTTTTAAAATAGGAGTGTAAACTTCTTTGTTAATTGGTAGTTGTACTCCAGGTGTTGTAATAGCTTTATTTAAAATAGCAAGTGTAGCAATAGCAACAGGTAACCCAACTGTTTTTGCCATGGCTGTATAGGTTTGATCTTGGCCAATAGTTACCATGTTGGAGTCTATTTGATATTGTTTTCCTGCCTTTTCGTAACCAAATTTATGATACATAACAATCATGTCTTTATCCTTTTGAGATAAGGTCCAGCTGTCCATTAGTATTTTTTGTAGTATTTGTGCAGGCGTTGCTTTTTTTAAGTTAACCTTTTTGTTTGGGTTGAAAATATCGAGTTCGATAAGTTTGTTCCAAACAATATCATCTTGATCAATTTTAAGTTGATAGCGCAGTTTAAGTTCTACGGAATCTGTTGGGCTGTATGGCAAAAAGGCATTTACAAAATCGCGATAGCTCATATTTTCACTATCATCTATAGTGTAGCTATCATCAGTCATGCCTAACGTTACAAATATGTGCCATGCTTTGCTAAATCCAACACGGCGCATGGTGCCTCGGTAAAGTGTTTTCGTGTTTTGAAGTCCGTAAATGGTTTGGTATTTCAAAGAGTCTCGGTTGGCGTAAACTTCAAAGCGGCCAAAATTTTCAATATCTAAAAATTCAGTTCTTCTAAATAATCGATTATACGGAATGTATTTATATGTACCTTCTTGTAAAAACTTTGCGGCGCCGCCTTGGCCTGCTGTTACTACATTTCTTGGGTTCCAGGTGAATTTGTAATTCCATAAATTATTATCACTTTCTGGTGCTACAAGTCCGCCAGTAAAAGATTCAAAAAGTATTATTTCTCCACCATCGTCTCTAATTTTGTCTATAACTTGCATGGCGCTCATGTGGTCTATGCCAGGGTCTACACCAATTTCATTCATTAAAATCACACCTTTTTCTATGGCTTCTTGGTTTAGATTTTGCATTTCTGGGCTTATGTAAGATGCTGTAACCATATTTTTTCCATAGAAAACGCAGTCTTTCGCTACTTCAATATGGAAGCGCGCAGGAAGCATAGATATCACAATGTCGGCATTTTGAATGGCTGTTTTTCTTGAGCTTTCATCAAAAACATCGAGCTTTATAACATTTGCTTTTTTATGGCCGTTTGTTAATTTTTGGGCGTGTTCAATATGTAAATCTCCTATGGTGATAAATAAGTTTTCTTCTTCAGATTTATCTAATAAATATTTTAGAAGATAAGAAGTAGATTTTCCTGAACCAATGATTAAAATTTTTCGCATTTTGAGTTTAGTTGAGTAGTTTTGTTTGGTAGTCGATTGTAGGTAAAAGGTGGTTTCGACTTTACTAATTTAATGAATATTTAAACGATTTTTAAGGATATGAACAGAACTATTTTATTAACAGCGGCTATTTTAGGTGTTACAAGTATTATTTTAGGGGCTTTTGGGGCGCATGGTTTAAAGGCTTTAATTTCTTCAGAATCTGTACAAACTTTTGAAACGGGTGTGCGTTACCAAATGTATCATGCTTTGTTTCTTTTATTTGTTGGAAGCACAACTTATATTTCTGTAAAATCTAAAACCAAAATATTTTATTTAGTAGTGGTTGGGGTGCTCTTCTTTTCAGGGTCTATTTATGGTTTGTCAACCAATGTATTAACCAGTTTCGATTTTAAAACCATTGGTGTAATTACACCTATTGGTGGACTACTTTTAATAGTGGCTTGGGTGCTTGTGTTTATTGATTTCTTAAAAAAACAAAACTAATTTTGAATTTAATTTAAAGAAAATTCGATTTATTTGTTTTAAATTTACGGGATAATTAATTTAACATCGAAATATGAGTAATTACGCACAATTTACGAAAACGTTTGAGTTAGAAACTTATGGCATAAAAAATGCCAAAGTTCATTATCAATTATCACCAGAAGAGTTACATGATATTGCTATTGAAAATGGACAAGCTGTAGAGGCTTCTTCAGGTGCTTTAGTAGTTAATACAGGAGAATTTACAGGGCGTTCTCCAAAAGATCGGTTTATTGTAAAAGATGATATTACAAAAGATAGAATATGGTGGGGCGATGTCAATATACCCTTCGATACAGATAAGTTTGATAAATTATATGATAAGGTTGTAGATTATCTTTCGGGTAAAACCCTTTTTGTTCGTGATAGTTATGCTTGCGCAGATGAAAATTATAAATTGAATATTAGAGTTATCAATGAGTTTCCTTGGAGCAATCAATTTGCTTATAATATGTTTTTACGCCCAACTGAAGCTGAGTTAGAAAATTTTACTCCAGAATGGACTATTGTAAATGCACCAAGTTTTATGGCAGTTCCTGACAAAGATGGAACACGACAACATAATTTTGCTATTTTAAACTTTACAAAAAAAATAGCGTTAATTGGTGGTACGGGTTATACGGGAGAAATTAAAAAAGGTATATTTTCTGCACTAAACTTCATTTTACCTGTATTTAAAAACACCCTGCCAATGCACTGCAGTGCTAATGTGGGTAAAGATGGGGATACGGCTATTTTCTTTGGGCTTTCCGGAACGGGAAAAACAACGCTTTCTACCGATCCGAATAGAAGTTTAATTGGAGATGATGAGCATGGTTGGACCGAAGAAAACTCGGTATTTAATTTTGAAGGTGGTTGTTATGCTAAAGTTATTAATTTAGATAAGGATCATGAACCTGAGATATTTTCTGCTATTAAGAAAGGAGCGATTTTAGAAAATGTTATTTTAGATGAAAACGGGCATGTTAACTTTGCTGATACATCTATAACTCAAAATACACGGGTAAGTTATCCAATAGATCATATTGAAAATATTAGAAAACCATCTATAGGGAAGAATCCGAAAAATATTTTCTTTTTAACGGCTGATGCTTTTGGAGTTTTGCCTCCAATTTCTAAGCTTACGCCAAGTCAGGCGGCTTATCACTTTATTTCTGGATATACGGCTAAAGTTGCCGGTACAGAAGCGGGTGTTGTAGAGCCTACACCATCATTTTCTGCTTGTTTTGGGGCGCCATTTATGCCTTTGCATCCTTCGAAATATGCCGAAATGTTAAGTGAAAAAATGATTGATGCTAATGTCAATGTTTGGTTAGTAAACACAGGCTGGACTGGTGGTCCTTATGGGGTTGGAACCCGTATGAAGCTTAAGTATACACGCGCTATGATTAATGCGGTTTTAAATGGAGATTTAGGACTGTATTCTTATGATAAATACCATATTCATTCGGTGTTTGGTGTGGCACAACCAAGAGAGTGTCCTGGAGTACCAACGAAGGTTTTAAGTCCGAGAGCAACTTGGAATGATGATGAAGCATATTACAAAACAGCTTTTAAACTCACGAATGCTTTTCGTGAAAACTTTAAGAAGTTCGAGGCACATTGTAGTGAAGAAATTAGACGAGGAGGACCGCAGCGCTATGCGTTCTAAAAATATGGCATAAAAAAAAGCTCTGATAATTTATCAGAGCTTTTTTATTTTACAACAATAATGATGTTGTTATATCTTTTTATCATGCACTTTTACATGTTTGCCACCATTCCAAAGTGTTAAAATATCTGTAGCCACATGTGCACCACTTCCAGAAGCGATAGCAAATTGACTACGCCATCCTGCTAAAGTACCGGCAACATATAAATTTTCTTCAATTAAATGATCTGTGTTTTTTAACCAAATTCTATCTTTTTCTACGGCTGCTCTTGGGTGTGGTTTAATGTATTGTTCTAAACCTTCTATATTTATTAAACTTGTGTAACCAACTGCAATAACTACAATTTTAGATTTATAGGTGCTTTTATTAGTAATAATCTCAAAGCCATTGGTTTGTTTTAAAATTTTTAAAACCTTTTCATGATCTATTTGCTCAACATGTGGGTAGAGGGAAGCGAGTTGGCTTTTTCCTTCATCTAAAATAGATTCTCCAGTAGTGCCCGGTGCTAAACCTAAAACATTATTAAACAATGCGGTTTGTAGGTGCGATGTTTTTTGGTGGGTGATAATTGCAATTTGTTTATCCTGCGCAAATGCCTTGTTTTGGGCAGAACCTAAAATTAAAGCACAAGATAAGCCTGCTGCACCACCGCCAATAATTAAAGCATCGTACATACTATTTGTGGTCTTTTACTTTTTGCTCAATCTTTTTCGAAACTCCCAAAATTAACATCAATAATATGGCGCAAAGTGATGCTACTATAGTAATAATAGCAATCATGCTTTGTCCTTTAAAAGGATTGTCGAAATTTATTTGAGTAAAATTAAAAATAATAAGTCCTAATGCGATAATGCTTAAAACTATAGATAAAATTTTCATACTATATAAGGTTATATTACTTCAAATAGAGCTTTGATATTATGTGCAAATAATTTTACAGCAATGGCTAATAAAATAACACCAAATATTTTACGTATAATATTAATACCATTTTGGCCAATTATACTTTCTATTTTAGCAGATGTTTTTAAAACGATAAAAATAATGATAACATTCATTAAAACAGCAACAATAATGTTTTCTGTTCTAAATTCTGCTCTTAAAGATAATAAAGTGGTTAAACTACCAGGTCCTGCAATGAGCGGAAATGCCAGTGGAAATACTGCTGTCGTCATCGAGGCTTCTTCCTCTTGTTTATAAAGTGTAATGCCAAGTATCATTTCCAAAGCAATGAAAAATAGGATAAAAGCACCTGCAACAGCAAACGAGTTTACATCAATACCAATAAGGTTTAAAATACTTTTTCCTAAAAACAGAAAAACAATAAGGATAACCCCGGCAATTATAGAGGCTTTTTCGCTTTGTATATGTCCTACTTTTTTGCGCAAATCTATAACAATAGGAATGTTACCTATAATATCGATTACTGCGAATAATACCATAAAGGCTGTAAATATTTCTTTAAAATTAAATTGCATGTCTTTTTTATAATTTAATAAATCGTAAAATTGTTTACGTTTTTCTTAGTAAAATCTGGTTAAACTGAGAAATCTCAATTTTTCGGCAAAAGTAGATTATTAAATTAATTAATTTCAATTTAAGATTAACTATTTTTGCACTTTATAACGTAAAATATAATATGTTTCAACTAGGTAAAACAATTATTTCTGAAGAAATAGTAAAAAAAGATTTCTTGTGTAACCTTTCGGCGTGTAAGGGCGCTTGTTGTATCGATGGCGATGCTGGAGCTCCTTTAGAGGAAGACGAAATTAAAATCATGGAGGCAATCTATCCTAAGGTGAAACCTTTTTTACGTCAGGAAGGTATTGATGCTATTCAGGCGCAAGGAACTTATACAACATCGGAAGATGGTGATTTGGAAACGCCATTAATTAATGGAGCTGATTGTGCTTATGTTATTTTTGATGACAAAAATGTGGCACTTTGTGCTATTGAGGAGGCTTATAATCAAGGTGAGATTGATTGGAAAAAGCCTGTTTCTTGTCATTTATACCCGGTAAGGGTTCAAGATTATTCTGAGTTTTCTGCTGTAAATTATCATAAATGGCAAATTTGTGACGATGCCTGTGAGCTTGGTGAAGAATTGGGTGTGCCAGTTTATAAATTTGTAAAAGAAGCTTTAATTAGAAAGTTTGGTGAAGATTGGTATGCGGAATTAGAAAAAGTAGCCGAAACTTTATAAGAAAAAATAAAATACAATATCTTAATATTTAAAAAAAAATGAAGCCTCAAAAGCTTCATTTTTTTTGTGAACTAAAAATTAATTTTTCAAAATATTTTTTAGAAAAAAAATAAAAAAAAGGGTGTTAAATATTTTGATTTTACGAAATTTTATATCCAAAATATTCAAAACTTATGTTTCAGTAATTAGTGAAAATTAGGTTTTATCGAGGTTCTGTAATAAGGTATCAGCAAGTGTAAAATAAGGGGTTTTAAGGTGAATTGAAGCGATGAAATTTTAGTCTAAAGTTTGATTTTTTTTGATTTATAATAATTTGATATTCAATATAGTAAGAATCTCATAAAAAAAGTAGCACTTTTTTGCGAGATTGCATAATTGTTAAAAACTTGTTGACAATGTTTATAAAATACCCTTTCATTTTCAGCAACAATTGTCAATCTTTGTTGTCGGCAAAAAAGGCAAAACTTTTCTTCTCAAATTTATTTAGAAAAGCGATGCAAAAGAAGCCTCTTTTTATTTCTCTTAAAGAAAAATATAACACAATTTTACAGATTAAATAATAGAATTTTGAATTATCAACATTATTCTAAATGACTGTCTAGCGATTAAAAAAAGATAACTATGGAGATTACACAAATTATAAAAAGAGATTACGAAACAAGCCCTTTTGTTTTGAGTAAAATTGCTAGTGCTGTTGAAAAGGCGATGCTTTCGGTTGGAAACGGTTCTAAACAAGATGCAGAAACAGTTGCGGTAAAAGTTTTACAAACATTACTAGAGAGAAAATCAAAAGATATTAATTACTTGCCAAACGTAGAGCAAGTTCAGGATCTTGTTGAAGATAAATTGATGGAAAGTTCGTTTCACGATGTAGCAAAAGCTTACATTTTATACAGAAACGAACAAGCAAGAGGTAGAAAAACAAATATTTTTGAAAAAAGAATTAATTTAAAACCTTATGAGTATCCTGCATTGAATGATTATGTAGATGCTATTCGTCACTCATACTGGATTCATTCAGAATTTAATTTCACAAGTGATATACAAGATTTTAAAACAAGACTAACTCCAATTGAGCAAAACGCCATAAAGAACACAATGTTGGCTATTTCTCAAATTGAAGTTGCAGTAAAAAGTTTTTGGGGAGATATCTATAATAAAATGCCGAAACCAGAAATTGGATCGGTTGGAGCAACGTTTGCAGAAAGTGAAGTACGCCATCATGATGCATATTCTCATTTATTGGAAATTTTAGGTTTAAACAATGAGTTTAAAAACCTTAAGAAGAAACCAGTAATTATGAGACGTGTTCATTATTTAGAAACCGCCTTAAAAAACGCAAAAAGTGAAAATAATAGAGATTATGCAGAATCTATTTTGCTATTCTCTCTATTTATCGAACACGTGTCATTATTTTCTCAATTTTTAATAATTATGGCATTTAATAAGCATAAAAACATGCTTAAAGGTGTGTCTAATGTTGTTGAGGCTACTTCTAAAGAAGAGCAAATACACGGCGATTTTGGTATCGATATTATTAAAATTATTAAAGAAGAAAACCCAACGTGGTTTGACGATGAGCATGCAGACTTAATTAAAAAGTTATGTATTGAAGCTTTCGATTCTGAAAGTGATATTGTAGACTGGATTTTTGAAGACGGTGAATTAGATTTCTTGCCAAAAGATGTTGTTAACGAGTTTATTAAAAACCGTTTCAACAATTCTTTAGAGAGTATTGGTATTGAAAAGGTATTTGAAGTTAACGAAGAGTTAGTGCAAAAAACCGAATGGTTTGACGATGAAATAATCGGTACTAAACATGGCGATTTCTTTGTAAAGCGCTCCATTAACTACAGTAAAAGAACAAAAAGTATAACTAGCGACGACTTATTTTAAAAAATGAACAATCAGACACAGAACCAAACAGACACGAGTTTAAATGAAAACACCAAATCATCTAATTATGATGATTTAAAGAAAGCAAGAAAAGAAGCTAGAAAAGAAATTGGAAAACAACCAGAAATTAAATGGTTAACCGAAAATAGTCGTCAGTTTTTATCTTCTGGATACCTTACCGATGATACAACACCGGAAGTTAGAATTAGAGAAATAGCAGACAGAGCCGAAGAGATTTTAAAAATCGATGGTTTTGCAGATAAATTTTACGGGTACATGGCAGAAGGGTATTACTCTTTAGCTTCACCAGTATGGTCTAACTTTGGCAAGCGTCGTGGCTTACCAATTAGTTGCTTTGGTTCGCATATTTCTGATGATATGGGAGATATTCTATATACACAATCAGAAGTTGGAATGATGTCTAAACTTGGTGGTGGTACATCAGGTTATTTCGGGAAATTGCGTCATAGAGGCGCACCTGTAAAAAATAACGGAGAGTCTTCTGGTGCAGTTCACATCATGCAACTTTTCGAAAAAATGGTAGACGTTGTAAGTCAAGGTTCTGTGCGTCGTGGCCGTTTTTCACCATATTTACCAATAGAGCACCAAGATATTCACGAGTTTTTAGAAATAGGAACAGAAGGAAATCCAATTCAAGAGTTAACCCATGGTGTTACAGTAGGTAACGAGTGGATGCAAGAAATGATTGATGGTGATGCTGATAAAAGAGCAATCTGGGCAAAAGTATTACAACGTAGAGGAGAAATAGGATATCCTTATATTTTCTTTAGAGATAATGCAAATAATACCGCTCCTGATGTTTATAAAGACAAGAACCATGAGATTTACGCAAGTAACTTATGTTCTGAAATTATGCTACCTACAAACGATCGTTGGTCTTTTGTTTGTGTATTATCTTCAATAAACTTATTACATTACGATAAATGGAAAGATACCGATGCTGTAGAAACTATGGTATACTTTTTAGATGCGGTATTAGAAGAGTTTATTACAAAATTAGAAGTTTATAGAGACTCTGATAGTCGTGATGATAGGCACACGTTCATGTTTATGGAAAAAGCCTATACGTTCGCTAAAGAAAATAGAGCTTTAGGTATGGGAGCCTTAGGATGGCACTCATTATTACAATCTAAAATGGTAGGTTTCGATAGTCAAGAAGCTTTCGATTTAAACAGTGAAATCTTTAAAACTATTAAAGAAAAATCTGTTAAAGCATCTAAAGAATTAGCAGTGTTATTTGGCGAGCCAGAAGTTTTAAAAGGTTATGGTAGACGTAATACAACGCTTAATGCAGTAGCTCCAACAACATCTTCCGCATTTATTTTAGGACAAGTTTCTCAAGGTATCGAGCCAATTTGGTCTAACAGTTATGTGAAAGATATTGCTAAAATTAAAACAACTATCAAGAACCCATTTTTATTAGATCTTTTAAAAGAAAAAGGAATTAATACTAATGAAATTTGGAGATCTATTCGCGATAACGATGGTTCAGTTCAACATTTAGATGAACTTACTGATCATGAAAAAGATGTGTTTAAAACATATTCTGAAATCGACCAGATGACTATTATTTATCAGGCTGCTAACAGACAAAACCATATCGATCAAGCACAATCTTTAAACATTATGGTGCACCCAGATATGCCTGTAAAAGAGATTAATAAAATATATGTCACTGCTTGGCAATTAGGTGTTAAGTCTTTATACTACCAACACAGTATGAATGCTGCACAAAAATTTAAGCAGAAGAAGGAATGTAAAAGTTGTGAGGGTTAATCTTTACTAAAAATATAGTGTTAAGTAAATCCTACGGTAGTAGGTAAGTGTTAATAAAAAGCATCTCCGTAGAGATGCTTTTTTTATTGAAAAAATCTGATATGTAAAAAATTACGTATATTTATTTCACCATTAATGAGTCTGTTTTTTTAAGATGAAAAAATTACAGATTATCAACCCCCAATATGCTTAAACACCTATTTTTAATTACCCTTCATTGTGTTATATTCTCATTTGAAGGAACAAGTCAATCTCAAGGAAGCTCTACACTTTTATTTAACGAAACTACATTATTGAAACATGTAGAATCCTTATCGTCCGATGCTTTTGAAGGGAGACGAACAGGAACCAAAGGTGCCGAAAAAGCACGTAAATACATTGTAAATCAATTTCATGCTTTAAAGGTTTTACCTTTTACTAAAAACTACGAACAAAAATTTTCCTTTTATAAAAAAAGACAAACCTTTGAAGGTGTAAATGTTCTTGGATTGATAAAGGGTAGCGAGTCGCCTAAAAAGTATATTGTAATAAGTGCACATTACGATCATGAAGGCATTCATATGGGAGAGATTTATAATGGCGCCGATGATAATGCTTCTGGGCTAAGTGCTTTGTTTAGTTTTGCCGAATATTTTCAAGCAAACCCACCTAAGTATTCTGTTATTTTAGCAGCCTTTGATGGTGAAGAACTAGGTTTGCAAGGCTCTAAGTTTTTTGTAAAAAGTAACGTTTTAGCAGAAAAAAATATTCGTTGTAATCTTAATATGGATATGATAAGCCGCAGTGATAATAACATATTATTTGCTGTTGGTACGGCTTACAATGAAACTTTAAAAAGCATTGTAACATCAACTAAAGGTGCAGGAGGTTTAAACATAGCTACGGGCCATGATGGGCATGATGGTTTGGAGAATTGGACATATTCATCAGATCATGGAAACTTCCATAAAAAGGAAATTCCATTCTTATATTTTGGTGTAGATGACCATAAGGATTACCATGAACCTACGGACGATTTTGAAAATATTCACCCGGAGTTTTATATCAATGCAGTAAAAACAATTATTTCGGTTTTCGAGAAAGTAGATGATGTTAAACAGCTCTAAAAATAAGCTTTCAATTGAAAAGAACCTGTATGGATGGTTTTGCTCGATTCTGTTTTTCTTCCAAAGTAACTAAAATTCAAATCTAAAAAGTTAGTCAGTTTTTTTTGGGCGAGCAATGTCCAAGTAAAGTTTTTCCCTGGTTGCAAGCCTTCTAGCATTTGGTAGGCTACAGGTGTGCCGGCCGAACCTTCAAAGCGATTAGATAGAAAGTTAAATTCGCCATTTAAGGCTCCTTTTTCTTTATTGTTTAATGTGAATGATGCGCCGTATTTTTGTTGCTCTAAAGCTTCCAAATCGCCTATAGTGTTTGTTTTATCTTCATATTGATAAAAGATATCGAAGCTAGAATTATCGTTAAACAAATATGATAATTTAGGATTGAAGCGCGTTTCATCAAAAGTGTAATTTCTACTCGCATAATTCTCACTCACACTCGCATTGTTTTCTAAAGTTGAAAGGATATTAATGAGCCAATTGCCTGATAATTTATGATTGAAATTAAGCTGATGACTTTGAATACTATTTTCTATATAGCCAATAGATAAAACACTTCGCGTGGTATTATCTAAAAACGTATACGACGTTGTATAGTGCTGTTTGCCGCGGTTAAAAAACAAAACATTTCTAAAATTAAGTTGAATACCCAATTGATCGTTAGGATTTTTTTCAAAAGGATTTAAATTGAATTTATTGCCATCACGCTTGGTTTTCCGATCAATTAAGTAAGCAGTTTGGTTGTAGAAATGCGACCAAAAACGTTCTGATTTTTTCTCGGAAACCGACCAGGTAGACGGATTAAAAGTTAAGGTTTGACTTAATCTATTTTGGTGCGTTTTAATGTAAACTTGGTTCGGGAGCAATACCCGAACATATTTACCCTGATCTTGAAATTGTGCAATTTCGAACTCATCGAGTTCTTGGATGCCGTTATTGTTGTAGTCTACCCAAGTGTATGTGCCTAAGCCCGACTCTACTTCAATATAAGTAAAATCTTGTTGTGGTAAAGTACCCGAGTTTGTTTCAAAAATAGTATTCCATTGAATAAGTTGGTTAAATAATTTTTGATTGAATTGTAATCGAGAGTTCAACGATTGCTCATCGTCAATGTCTGGATCTTCACTTTTTAAAGTTCTGTAATTTGCGAATAGCGATAAACTGGTGTTTTTATTTTGGACCAATTTGGAGTCTAAATAAAAGGTGTTCGATGTGTTTACCTTCTCTAAAGTATTGTTTCTAATACTATCGTTTATGCGGTTTTTATAACCTATTTCAGCAAAAACTTGGGTGCTGTCACCAACACCAAAAAAGGCCTCGTACGATTTATAACGTTGGCTTAATTCTGTGAGTTGCTGTGTGGCTATATCAGTTTGCTTATTGTCCTCTATGGCGAGTTTTGTGCCAATCCAACTCGATTTTAAACTATAGGTAACCCGATTGTAAGATCTTAAAAAAGTAGAAGTATTGCTGTTAGAATCGGCGTTTAGAAAGCTAGAGTTGGATGAAATACTTAATTTGTTGAAAACTAAATTAGCCGAAGTCACATGGCGATTTCCGTTAAAGCCATCGGAGAAATTTAAGTGTTCAAACTGATAATTTAAAAAACCTTTGTCTTTGTGAAATAAACTAAAACCAGAATTAACCAATAATTGGTTGCCTAAATTACCTCCAATACCATTAAGGTTGGTTAAATCTAAATTCCAATCTCTATTAAATTCGGGATTGTAAAGCCCTTCAATGTTTCTAAAATTAGTACTAATATAGTCTGAATCGAAAAGCGCGTTTAAATTCCAAAGACTATCGGTTTTAATTAGTTGTTGTTTAATATTCAGTTTTCCTGCAAAGCCATCGTTATTTTTATCATCGGTTTTAGAAAACAAGTTTAAATCGTTTTTGCTTCCGGCAAGTTCAAAATTAATATTTGTTTTTTCCGAAGGATGATAAGCTCCATTAACTACGGCAAGTTGTAATTTAGTTGGGGCAATTAACTGGATAATAGGCGCGTAGTTACCTTGTAAAACACCAACGTATTCGTAGATGTTATTAATGGCGTTGCTGCTACTTAAGGCGTAATCTCCAAGGTTGTCGCCAACACGGGAGAAGGTTACACGGTAAAGTTCATCATCTTCATTATTAGAAAACACAAAAACTTCAGCGCCGTCAATTAGTTCTTTTTTGTATAGAATTCTATTTTCATTTAAAGCTTCTTGTACTTCAGATGGAGCAACCATTAAAGATTTATCATCGCCAGCATCAGCTAAAATTTGTACTTGTTCTTCAGATAGATTTTGTTGCAAAGGCTGGTTTTTCGAATCGTTTTCAGAATAAACAGAAACTCCAATTTTTAATTTTTCAATTTGAAATGTGCCACCACCATAGGCCACAAAACGCGAGTAGTTTCTATCACTAAATTGATAGTCTACAGTAATTCGCATTTCGGAAGTTATAGGGAATGTAGAGTTAAAAATAATTTCTCCAGCGTTGTAATCAATAATGTAATCTTGGTCCTCGCCACGTTTTACGGCTGTACCATTCACGTAAACGGTTTCACTTCCCGAAACTATAAGTACAAACAATTCACCATTAGTGCCCTGTAGTTTATATGGACCTTGGTTGCCTTCTTGGGCTGTAAATTGGCTAGTTGTAAATTGACCACGCACTAAAGCTCCTGCGGCAAATAAATCGGTTTGTTGGCTATCGTCTCCCAACTTCAAATTAAAATTTAAACCTTGTACACGTTTTGAAAAACTCGCGAAATAAGAATCTGTATTTGTTAAATCGATATCTCCGGCTCTAATATTCCAATCTTTGGTAAAAAGTTCTATAAAAACTTGATCAAATTCATCTAAGCGTTGGCTATACCCACTTTCTTGTAAAGGTATATTAGCGTCTTGTATAGAGGCGCGGAGTGATACCTTTTCATTTAGCTTTCCTGTAATTTGAAGATCGAGCTCACTATTTAAAACCGAATTTTGATTATTACCAATAGTAACACCACGAGAAATACTACCCGAAGTGGTTAAACCATCAAAAGGAATCGTGTTTTTTTCGGTGTTGGGTTGTGATAGTTTGTATAATTTTTGGAGGTTATCTGTGTTTTTTACAATAATATTTTCGTCTAACTGTTTGTAGGTTTTGGTTAAAAAATCAGGAAACTTCAAGTAGTTAATAATTATCGAATCGCTAGCTATAGGTTGTTTAAAAGTTAATAGAGCTTTCGGGAAGTCAACTTGGTAGATACTACTATCTATGCGTGTACCATTTTTAGTTGTTATAGAAAATTGACTCGAATTAATACTCACGCTATCTATTAAAATAACTTGTTTTACAGCAACCGTTTTAGTTTTGTAGATAGAGGTTTGCTCTTGCGAAAACCCGCAAAAACCTATAAAAATTAAAATTATGCTCGAAAAAAACTTCATGGATAGACTTAAACTACAAAAACTTTAAAATATTTTGTTAATAGCTTCGTTAAAACTCCTCTGTAAATTATAGTGTAAAAGTAGCGTATTATTTATTTTAGCTGAAATTAGATTTGTTGTGAAACAAATTGATTGGTGTAAAGATGAAAATCTTTATAATTAATAGCATAATTTAAACAAAATTCCGCGGTATTTCTGTCGTGGTAAAAGAGAACATGAAAATTATATCATATAACGTAAACGGTATTCGTGCCGCATTAAAAAAGGATTTTATTGGTTGGTTAAAAAGTGCAAACCCAGATGTTATTTGTTTGCAAGAAACCAAAGCCATGAAAGAGCAGTTAGATTTAGAGGTTTTTGAAGAGGCAGGTTACATTTATAACTATTGGTATAGTGCACAAAAAAAAGGCTATAGTGGCGTTGCTATTTTAAGTAAAATTGAACCAAATCATGTGGAGTTTGGCACAGGAATTGAGTCAATGGACTTCGAAGGTCGAAATATTCGTGCAGATTTTGATGGTGTTTCGGTAATGAGCCTATATTTGCCATCGGGAACAAACAGTGCGCGATTGAGCCATAAATTTGAATACATGGATATGTTTCAAGAGTATATAAACAACTTAAAAAAGGACATCCCGAATCTTGTAATTTGTGGCGATTATAATATTTGTCATGAAGAAATAGATATCCATAACCCAAAAATGAAAGGTGTATCTGGGTTTTTACCAGAAGAGCGCGAGTGGTTAGGGCAATTTATAGATAGTGGTTTTACCGATTCTTTCCGTTACCTACACCCAGAAACGCAAACCTTTAGTTGGTGGAGTTATCGAGCAAATTCTAGAGCCAATAATAAAGGTTGGCGTTTAGATTATGCTTTAGTTTCTCAACCCTTACAAGAAAACATAAAAAGAGCCGTTATACTTACCGAAGCTGTACATAGCGACCATTGCCCAATTTTAGTAGAAATAGAACAATAGTAAAACAACCAAAATTATAATCTCAATTACAATGATTAAAAAAACCGCACTCACGCTTTTAACACTGGCCGTTTTAACCAGTTGTGTTTCTCCAAAAGTTTATAAAGAACTGGAAAGTAAATACGCAAAACTAAAACAACAAAATCGTAAAATCTCAGATGCTAACGAAATACTTTTAAGAGAGAAGACTGAAGCGGAAAATGAGTTAAAGCAATTGCATAAGGCTTACGATGAGGCAGTAGCGCAACGCGACAAATTACAAGCCGATTATACTTCAACTAAATCTAATTATGATAATTTAAAGAACTCTTACGATGCTTTAGAGAAAAATAGCTCGGCATCTATTGCTGCTAACTCTCAAAAAAACCGTGAGTTATTAGCACAGTTAGAAGCTAAGGAACAAGCATTATCTGCAGAGAATGCTCGTTTAGAAAAACTTAAATCGGAGTTAGAAAATAGATCTAACCGTGTTGCAGAATTAGAAAGTGTAATAGCGGCCAAAGACGCTGCTATGACGGCTTTAAAAGACGCGATATCTAAAGCTTTAACCGATTTTGAAGGTAAAGGTTTAACAGTAGAGCAACGCGATGGAAAAGTCTATGTGTCTATGGAAAACAAACTACTTTTTAGTTCAGGAAGCTGGGCTGTTGGAGCAGAAGGTACACGTGCTGTAAAGCAACTAGGTAGTGTGCTTGGCGACAATCCGGATATTGCAGTTTTAATCGAGGGACATACCGATAACGTACCTTATAAAGGTAACGGGATTTTAACAAGCAACTGGGATTTATCGACAAAACGAGCTACAGCAATTGTAACTATTTTACGTGAAAATGCCGATATCAATGCTGAAAACTTAACAGCAGCAGGACGTGGTGAATTTGCACCAATTGCATCAAACGAAACATCAGAAGGGAAAGCGAAAAACCGTCGTATTGAGGTGATTTTAACACCAAAATTAGATGAGCTTTCAAAATTATTAAACGATAATTAAAACATAAATGTGGGCGTTACTCCTGCTACGCTTTTAAGGCGTAGTAGGAGTCGGGCTTTCATTACTCGCTCCTTCCTTAGGTCAGGGAGCTAAAACAAGCCGTTCAATCCCTAACGTAACTATCCGCAACGTTAGGTCTATATTACTGCATAATTCTTATTTACACGGCCACTGTAATCAAAAACATAGAAAACCCTTTCATTTTACAAGGAAATTATTATTTTTACCTTTTAAATCGAAATAGATAGGGGATGAAATCAAAAGACAAAAACGTCAGTATAGACGGAATCGACAAAAAAATACTTAGAACTTTAATGGAAGATGCCAGAATTCCAATTCTGGAAATTGCTAGAAATGTAGATATTTCGGGAGCAGCCATACATCAACGTTTACGTAAGCTAGAAAAATCTGGAATTATATCGGGATCAAAGTTTGTAATCAATCCAAAAATGTTAGGTTACGAAACCGTAGCTTTTATAGGTGTTTATTTAGATAAAGCTATACAAAACCCAGAAGCTATAAAGCAATTAAAAAAAGTGCCAGAAGTTTTAGAATGTCACTACACCACTGGAAACTGGAATGTGTTAATTAAAATTTTGTGTAAAGATAATGCGCATTTAATGCATTTACTTAATAACGAAATTCAGACTATTTCTGGTGTTTCTCGTACAGAAACTTTTATCTCTCTAGATCAACAAATAGATAGACAGATTACTATTTAATTTAAAAACTTTATTCATCAATTGGAATGATTATTGATTCTACCTGAGTCATTAATCAAAAACTATTTTCATGAAAAAGAAGTACTTAGTTCTATTTGTATTAGCAGTTCTTTCAGTAACAGCGTATGCTCAAAAAGCAAGTGTAGAAAAATCAACTTACGGAGTTCAAACCGGTTTTTTAGGTGTTTGGGTACATCGTGAAGTTAAATTATCGAATGAAATTGCGCTTCGTGCAGAAGTCGGAATGGATTTAGGTCTTTGGGGTGGCGATTTTTATCCAAAATCGGGATATTTGTTAGCTCCGGTAATTCGTTTAGAGCCTCGTTGGTACTATAATTTAGATAAACGAGTTTCAAAATCGAGAAGTATTTCTGGTAATGCTGGTAATTTTTTAGCATTACAAACAAGTTATCATCCAAATTGGTTTACAATTTCTAATTACGATAATGTAGAGGTTGTTAATCAAGTTTCAATTATTCCAACTTGGGGTATAAAGAGAAACATAGGTAAGCATTTTAATTACGAAACCGGAATAGGTATTGGTTATGCGTATTACTTTGCTAAAAGTGCTGGTTATCTCGAAAATGAAGGTTATACTACCGTTAACCTTAATCTACGAATTGGATATCGTTTCTAATACTTAAATTATAAAAACATAAAAAACCCCAATCGAATTGTTTCGATTGGGGTTTTTAGTATTATAAATGTAATTTATATTTTACATCTTCATTAACCAAGTACGTACATCAACTTCTTGTTTAATAATTTTTTGTAAATCTGCAATGTTAACACGTTCTTGTTCCATAGAATCTCTATGCCTAATAGTAACAGTGTTATCATTTAAAGTATCGTGATCTACAGTAATACAAAATGGTGTTCCGTTTGCATCTTGCCTTCTGTAACGACGCCCTACAGCATCTTTTTCATCGTAAATCACGTTGAAATCCCATTTCAATTCTTCTACAATTTTACGAGCAACTTCTGGTAGGCCATCTTTTTTAACCAATGGTAAAATAGCAGCTTTTACAGGTGCTAAAACACTTGGTAATTTTAAAACGGTTCTTGTAGTTCCGTTTTCTAATTCTTCTTCTTGTAAAGCATTAGAGAATACAGCTAAGAACATACGGTCTAAACCAATAGAAGTTTCTAAAACGTAAGGAACATAGCTCTTGTTTTCTTCATGATCAAAATATTGTAATTTCTTTCCAGAGAATTCTTCGTGTGCTTTTAAATCAAAATCAGTTCTAGAGTGAATACCTTCTAGTTCTTTAAACCCGAATGGGAATTTAAATTCAATATCGGCAGCAGCATCAGCATAATGTGCTAATTTATCGTGGTCATGAAAACGGTAGTTGTCCGCGCCCATTCCTAAAGATAAGTGCCATTTCATACGAGTTTCTTTCCAGTGCTCGTACCATTCTTTTTGTGTGCCTGGCTTAATGAAAAATTGCATTTCCATTTGTTCAAACTCACGCATTCTAAAAATAAACTGTCTTGCAACAATTTCATTTCTAAAGGCTTTTCCGGTTTGTGCAATTCCAAAAGGAATTTTCATTCGTCCCGTTTTCTGAACATTCAAAAAGTTAACAAAAATACCTTGCGCTGTTTCTGGACGTAAATATAAATCCATAGCAGACTCGGCAGAAGCACCGAGTTTTGTTCCAAACATCAGGTTAAATTGCTTAACATCTGTCCAGTTTTTGCTTCCTGTTAAAGGATCTGCAATTTCTAATTCTTCAATTAGAGCCTTAACATCGGCTAAATCTTCTTTTTCTAAAGATTGCCCCATCCGCGAAAGCGTAGCATTTATTTTTTCTTGGTATCCAACAACACGTCCGTTTGTTGCTAAAAATTCTTCTTTATTAAAGGCTTCACCAAAACGTTTTGCAGCTTTAGCGACTTCTTTGTCAATTTTAGCTTCAATTTTAGCACAGTAATCTTCAATTAAAACATCGGCGCGGTAACGTTTTTTCGAGTCTTTATTGTCAATTAATGGGTCGTTAAACGCATCGACGTGTCCGGAAGCCTTCCAGGTTGTTGGATGCATAAATATTGCGGCATCGATACCAACAATATTTTCGTTCATTTGTACCATGGCTTTCCACCAGTAGTCACGTATGTTTTTCTTTAACTCAGCACCATTTTGTGCGTAGTCGTAAACGGCGCTTAAACCGTCGTATATTTCGCTACTTTGAAATACATATCCGTATTCCTTTGCATGCGATATTACCTTTTTAAATTTATCGTCTTGATTTGCCATGTTGCAAAAATAAAAAACCACAACAAACTAGCAGCTTGTTTGTTAAAAAATAAGTGTTTAAATATTTAATTTATATTTATAAGAAAAAGTTATATTTGATAAAAGTGCTTTTTATCATGAAAAAAAAGAGTAAAATGGATAAATTAACTATAGTTTTTATTGTTTTGGCGGCAATTTTTTCACTCGCAGCAGTATTAAGAGAAAAATACAAATCTGCTGAAGCTGACGACCAAAATGAAGAATGGCAAGATTCGATAGGAAACGATATTAAAGTAGTCAAAAAAGAGGCAGAAAGAAAAAAGTACTTTGACGGAATAGATTTTTCTGTTTATCAACGTTTTTTCCCTAATGGAGGGTTTACTGTTTGTAAACAAGAAAAAGGAGAGGATATTGTGAAACAGATTTATAACAATAACCCTTTGCTAGATATTTCAGAGGTTTTTATTCAACAGAATAAAAATCATTATTCTCTTAGTATTACTCCTACCTTGCTATCAGATGTGGATAGAAATAATTTCGTGTCAGGGATTGAAATCGTTCAATACATAAATATTAACTTAATAAATAAAAGTCAAAGTCTTGATTCTCTCATAAAATTCGAAGGGTATAGTCGTTCCTTTGTTATAATAAAAAATGAACCGTACTTTTTATACATAATTGGAGCGTTTCCCGATAAATGAATTTTTTTAAATCTGTTGTAAATATATTTTTTCCGAAAGTGTGCTATGCTTGTCTTGGCACATTAAACGATAATGAAGATGCTATTTGTGTAGATTGTAGACACGATTTACCGGTTACTAATTTTCATTTTGATAATAATGATGCCGTTAAAAAAGTACTTTACGGACGCTGTAAAATAGAACATGGCACGGCGCTTTTTAGGTTCGAAAAAAAGAGTTTAGTACAGCAACTTATTCATGGCCTAAAATATAGAGGGTACCAAAATATTGGTTTTGTATTAGGCAATTGGCTTGGTGGCGAACTCCAAGAATTGGAAGCTTACCGAGATGTTGATGTAGTAATTCCGGTGCCTTTGCATAAAAAGAAACTGAGATCTAGAGGTTTTAATCAAGTTGAAAAATTTGGACAACAAATAGCGGAAGCCTTAGATGCAACATATTTGGATCGGGTTTTGGTTAAAATTTCTAATAATAAATCGCAAACTACAAAAGGACGTATTGCACGCTTAATTAATAGTGATGAGTTGTTTGCCTTAGAGCATAGCGAACAGATAGAAAATAAGCATATTTTAATAGTTGACGATCTTATTACCACTGGCGCGACTTTAGAAGCTTGTATTTTAATTTTAAATCAGGCAAAAAATATAAAAATAAGTATTGCTACTATGGCAATTGCTTAGGGTTTTAAGCGTTATATCTTTAAAATTATGTAGGTTTGTGAAAATTTTTAATAGGTAATGAATAAAACACTTTCAAATTTTATTTTAGCTGCGGTTATTGGTCTTATTTTTATTAATTGTGCCAATCGAGGAACTCCAGATGGTGGTCCCAAAGACGTGACACCACCTGTTATTCTTAAAACAGAACCTGCAAACTTAACAACCAATTTTAAGGGCAATGAGATAAAAATTTATTTTGATGAGTATGTCAAAATGAAAGACTTAAATAAGCAGCTTATTATTTCTCCACCCATGAAAAACCAGCCGGAAATTACACCAATGGGGTCGGCTAGTAAAGAAATTACAATTAAAATTCACGATACATTAAAACCTAATACCACTTACGCTTTTAATTTTGGTAACAGTATTCAGGATAATAATGAAGGAAATCCATATCCGTATTATCGTTACGTGTTTTCTACAGGAAACTATATTGATTCGTTAGATGTAAAAGGAAGTGTTGTAGATGCCTTAAAACCACAACCAGATACTTTTGTTTCGGTTATGTTGTACGAGGTCGATTCTACGTTTACAGATTCTATTGTGTATAAAGAAACACCAAAATACATTACCAATACATTAGATAGTGTTACTACATTTTCTGTAGATAATATTAAGGCTGGTAAATACATGCTTTTGGCTTTAAAGGATGGTAATTCTGATAATAAATTTCAGCAAAAAGCAGATCAAATTGCTTTTCATAAAAGCTTTATTACGGTACCGAATGATTCGCTTTATACATTGAAATTATTTAATGAAGAGTTAGATTATAAAGCAACACGACCAATGATTGTTGCTGGAGAAAAAATAGCTTTTGGTTATGAGGGGAATTATGAGGGTATGAAGATTACCTTAAATTCTGATGTACCTGAAGATTTTGAATATCGTATTTTAAAAGATACAAAAACCGATACGCTTAACTATTGGTATAAACCAAAGTTAGAGGTTGATTCTTTACTATTTACGGTTTCTAATGGTGATTACAAAAAAGATTATACCGTTAGGATAAGAAAGTTAGAACGTGATAGTTTAGTAATACAATCTGCGCCTTCGGGAGCAGTAGGTTATACAGAATCTTTTTATATTTCCGGAAGTACACCTTTTGTTGATTTCAATGCAGAAAAAATGACGGTTTTAGATAAAGATTCTACCAAGGTGGCTTTTACAACTAAGTTTGATACTATTAATAATATGTATCAATTCGATTTTGAAAAAACAGCAGACAATAGTTATCAAATTCAAATACTTCCCGAAGCATTTGTCGATTTGTACGATGATAAAAATGATACGTTAAACTATTCTTTTAAAACTAAAAAAGAATCTGAGTTTGGATACGCACGTTTTACTTTAATTAATGCAACTTACCCGCTTGTTATACAATTAACAGATGATAAAGGCGAAGTGAAAAGAGAAAAATTTGCTAAAACTGAAGGTGTTGTAGACTTTTTTAACGTAGTGCCAGCAACGTATAAAATACGTGTAATTCATGATGCGAATGGTAACGGGAAATACGACACAGGTAATTATTTAAAAAAGATACAACCGGAAAAAGTAAGCCATTTTAAAGCAATAGAAATCCGTGCCGATTGGGGTTATCCGGAAACGTTGACGTTTAAGGATTAATTAAGTGACTCCCGCAATCCATCTCACTTCTAATTAAATGAGGAGTCACATAATAGAAATAACACAAAACGAGCTTTTTTAAGTGTTTTCTCACTGCGTTCGAAATGACAGAACCAAACAGAACTAGCAACAAAAGAACGATATAAAAAAAAGTCTCTGATTAAACTTAATCAGAGACTTTTTTGTTTTTATAATTTACAATACGCTGTTTTTTAAACCACACGCAATACAAAATAGTTCTTTTTACCGCGTTGAAGTAATACAAACTTATTGTTTATTAAATCGTCTTTAGTAATGCTGTAATGGTCTTTTACTTTCTCTTTGTTTACAGCAATAGAGTTTTCTTTTAAAGCACGGCGGGCTTCACCGTTCGATTTTAAAAAGCCTCCTTTTTCTGCTAAAGCAGCTATAATGTCTAAACCATTATCAATATCTACTTGAGATATTTCAGTTAATGGCACACCATCAAAAATATCTAAAAAGGTTTGCTCGTTTAAAGCTTTTAAATCGTCTCCTGTAGATTTTCCAAAAAGAATATTACTTGCCTTTATAGCGTTGTCTAGATCTTCTTTAGAATGTACCATAGTGGTTATTTCTTCAGCTAAACGCTTTTGTAAAACACGTAAATGTGGTGCTTCTTGGTGCTCTTCTATTAAAGCTTCAATATCTGCTTTAGTTAAAAATGTAAAAATCTTAATGTATTTTTCAGCATCGATATCACTGGTGTTTAACCAATATTGGTAGAATTTATAAGGTGACGTTCTTTCGCTGTCTAACCAAATGTTTCCGCCTTCGGTTTTACCAAATTTAGTGCCATCGGCCTTTGTAATTAATGGCCAAGTTAAGGCGTAACCTTTTCCTGAATCTACACGACGAATTAATTCTGTTCCCGTAGTAATGTTTCCCCATTGGTCGCTTCCGCCCATTTGAAGTGTACATTGCTTTTCTCTATATAAATGTAAAAAATCGTAACCTTGAACCAATTGGTAAGTGAACTCTGTAAAGCTCATTCCTACAGAAGACTCAGAGGACAAGCGTTTCTTTACAGAATCTTTAGCCATCATATAGTTTACGGTAATGTGTTTACCAACATCTCTAATAAATTCTAAGAATGAAAACTCTTTCATCCAATCGTAATTATTTACGATAATAGCTGCGTTTTCTGCATCACTATCAAAATCTAAAAAGCGAGATAACTGTTCTTTTATAGCATTTTGGTTATGTAAAAGAATATCCTCGGTAAGTAAATTACGCTCGGCAGATTTTCCAGAAGGATCACCAATCATTCCTGTTGCTCCACCTACTAACGCAACTGGTTTATGCCCTGATAATTGAAAATGTTTTAATCCCATAACACCAACAAGATGACCAATATGCAAAGAGTCTGCTGTAGGGTCAATACCTACATACGCCTTACGCATGGCTTCTAATAAGTGCTCTTCCGTTCCTGGCATACTATCTTGTATCATGCCTCTCCACGTTAATTCTTCAACAAAATTCTTTATCATTTTTAGGTGTATTTAGTAATCTTAGGCAAATATAAAAATACGCTTAGAATTTGTTGGGTTTTATGTGAAATTCTTTGTTTAGTATTGTTTTTGCTTTTTTGTCATAATTCGACGTTAGAAGAAATCGCATCCTTCTTGCGTGTACTGCGTTTATTTATCCGTTTAGTTTTACCGTTGTTGGATGGTAATTTTGCGATAGGGATTGCAGCGGCATCCTTTTTGTAAAGCTTTTAAATAGACTCTGCTTTAATTTTTAACTGAAATTTCTTTGGAATTGAGCAGATCCTGAAACAAGTTCAGGATTGCTTTGTAAAAAGATATAGCGGAAAGCGCGGTTTGTTTTGGGTTTTTCTCCCAAAACAAAATTGCCCAAATAAAAAAATCCCAAACATTGCTGCTTGGGATTTAATTTATTATTGAGATACTGAAACAAATTCAGTACAAAAAAAACTATCGTTTTTTTAGTATCTGTAATGTTCTGGTTTGTATGGTCCTTCTACGGTTACACCAATATAGCTTGCTTGGTCTTCGCGAAGTTCAGTAAGCTCTACACCAATTTTTGCAAGGTGTAATTTAGCTACTTTTTCGTCTAAAGCTTTTGGTAACATGTACACATCGTTTCCGTATGCTTCTGCGTTGGTCCAAAGTTCAATTTGAGCTAAAGTTTGGTTTGTAAATGAGTTAGACATTACAAAACTTGGGTGACCTGTAGCACAACCTAAGTTTACTAAACGACCTTCTGCAAGGATAATGATATCTTTACCGTCGATAGTATATTTATCAACTTGTGGTTTAATTGTGTTTTTAGTGTTACCGTGGTTTTTGTTTAACCAAGCCATATCGATTTCGTTGTCGAAATGCCCAATGTTACACACGATAACTTTATCTTTCATAGCTTCGAAATGACGCCCTTGGATAATGTCTTTATTTCCTGTTGTTGTGATAATGATATCTGAATTTCCAACTACAGTTTCTAGTCTTTTAACTTCAAAACCGTCCATTGCTGCTTGAAGCGCACAAATTGGGTCGATTTCTGTTACTGTTACAATAGATCCTGCACCTTTAAAAGAGGCAGCGGTACCTTTACCAACATCACCATAACCACAAACAGTTACACGTTTTCCGGCAAGCATAAGGTCTGTTGCACGACGAATGGCATCTACTGCAGATTCTTTACAACCGTATTTGTTATCGAATTTAGATTTTGTTACCGAATCGTTTACGTTGATTGCAGGCATTGGTAATGTTCCGTTTTTTACACGCTCGTAAAGACGGTGAACACCTGTTGTAGTTTCTTCTGAAAGTCCGTTAATTCCTGCTGCTAATTCTGGGTATTTATCTAAAACCATGTTAGTTAAATCACCACCGTCATCAAGAATCATGTTTAATGGTTTTCTATCTTCACCAAAGAAAAGTGTTTGTTCGATACACCAATCAAATTCTTCTTCAGTCATATCTTTCCAAGCATAAACCGCTGTTCCTGCTTCTGCAATGGCAGCTGCTGCTTGATCTTGTGTAGAAAAAATGTTACAAGAACTCCAAGTTACTTCTGCACCTAAAGCCTGTAGTGTTTCAATTAAAACGGCTGTTTGTATCGTCATGTGTAAACATCCTGCAATACGCGCGCCTTTTAAAGGTTGCGAATTACCGTATTCTTCACGAAGACTCATTAAACCTGGCATTTCGGCTTCGGCTAATTCTATTTCTTTTCGTCCCCATGCCGCAAGAGAAATATCTTTTACTTTGCTAGCTACGTAAGGAATTGTTTTTGTGCTCATATCAATATTCTTTTTTATTTAATAACTTAAACAGGATTGCGATTCGTGTTAAAATGGTTAAATTCGCTCGTCGAAATCGTATAATTTGCCTAAGATTGTGCAAAGATAATCAATAACATTCAGAATATTAAATGCCTCTTTATAAAACCATAACGCCAAATTCACAAACTGTTGTTAAAATGTGGAAGATTACTGAGCCTTTCGATGATTTAATGGCTGCTGTAACTTTAAAGCCAGAGACTCTAAAACGTGTGCTGGGCATGAAAAGTGAGCTGCACCAGCGTGGGTT
Source organism: Algibacter lectus (assembly GCF_900112395.1). Taxonomy (GTDB): domain Bacteria; phylum Bacteroidota; class Bacteroidia; order Flavobacteriales; family Flavobacteriaceae; genus Algibacter; species Algibacter lectus. The sequence goes on along the minus strand of NZ_FOLN01000004.1, from coordinate 127,591 downwards.
TCTAAGTGTACGTAAATTATTGGCTGAGTTTGGTTATGCCGATGCCGATTTGATTTATGATGACAATGGAAAGCCTCATTTAAAAGATGGGAAACAGATTTCGATAACACACTCTTTTAATTTTTCGGCTGTGATTGTTAGTGATCAAGTTATTGGTATTGATATTGAAAAGCAGCGCGATAAAATTACAGTAATTGCTCATAAATTTATTGGCTACGAAGCCGATTACTTAGATAAAGAACAAAGTGATTACATAAAAAAGTTAACAACCATTTGGTGTGTAAAAGAATCGCTTTATAAGCTTTTTGCAACACCAGGCACTAGTTTTAAACAGTGTTTTTTGGTTATTCCTTTTGAATTGCAAGATGAAGAAACCATGGCTTGGATAGATTATGAAACTAAAAAATACCGCTACTTAGTACAGTTTTTTGAGTTTGAAGGTTTTGTTTGTGCATATGCCATAGGAGAATGAGACATGTTTATCAAAACATACAAAACAACACCAAGCAGCTAGCGGTTTTAATCGATCCGGATAAATTTTTAGTTGAAAATACAGTAGGGTTTATAGAAAAAGTAAATCAATCTATTGCTACACATATTTTTGTAGGCGGTAGTATTGTAGATTTGGATGTTACCGATATTTTAGTTGAAGAAATTAAAAAACACACCCAATTGCCTATTGTTTTATTTCCGGGTGATGTTACTCAAATTACCGAAAAGGCAGATGCTATTTTGTTTTTATCTTTAATTTCGGGTAGAAATCCAGAGTATTTAATCGGGAAACATGTTGAGGCTGTTTCTAAATTAAGAAACACAACGTTAGAGGTAATTTCAACTGGTTATATTTTAATTGAAAGCGGCAAGGAAACAGCTGTGCAGCAAGTTACTGAAACGTTGCCTTTAGAAAGAAGTAATATTCAAAAAATAGTGGATACAGCCAAAGCAGCGCAGTTGTTAGGTATGAAACTTATATATTTAGAAGCGGGCAGTGGCGCACGTTTTCCTGTTTTGGGTACTGTAATTTCAAAAGTGAAACAAGAAACGGAGTTGCCTTTAATAGTTGGTGGAGGTATTCGTAATTTAGATCAATTGGAAAACGCCTATGCTTCGGGAGCCGATTTAGTGGTTATTGGGACTGCTTTTGAGGAGGACGAATTGTTTTTTGAGAGGTTAAAAAAATAAACTTAAGCACAAACTTATTGTTATGGATAGCATTTTTGATTTTTTCTTCAAGCAATATTCCGAATACGAAACTATTGATATTTCTTTAGAGATTATCGCCACTATTTTTGGTTTGTTATCGGTATGGTATTCAAAACAAAATAAAGTTTTAGTCTTTCCAACCGGTATGATAAGCACTGTTATTTTTGTGTATTTATTGTACAAGTGGGAGCTTTTAGGAGACATGATGATTAATGCTTACTATTTTATAATGAGCGTTTATGGTTGGTATATTTGGACACGTAAAGTGGACGAAAGCGATGTAACTCCTATATCTAAAACAACGTTTAACGAGAAAAAACTTAGTTTGGCTATATTTTTAGCCACCTTGGTATTTGTTTATTTAGTTTACCATGCATTTGGAAAATGGACCAGTTGGGTTGCTTATGTTGATACGCTTACAACCGGTATATTTTTTGTTGGTATGTGGCTAATGGCAAAGCGAAAAGTTGAAAACTGGTTGTTTTGGATTGTTGGAGATATTATTTCGGTACCGCTATATTTTTATAAGGGGTTTACGTTTACTAGTCTGCAATATTTTGTGTTTACAATTATAGCTGTTTATGGCTATTTAGCTTGGAAGAAAAATATAAAAGAGTCTTTTCAAACGACATAAACATGTTTTGTTTGCTTGATGAATAAATGGAGTATAGAAGTGTTGAAGTTGAAATGAAATATTTGCTAGAGAAAATACTTGCAAATTGTGTTTTTTGACTTATCTTGAAATGCCTTAAAAAGCAAATGGTTAACATGAAAAATCAGAGAAAATGTAGGAAGTGTTTAACGCTTTTTAAAATAAAAAAATAATTAATAAACGATCATATGTGTTGTTGAAAGACGATAAATAAAACGTCTCAAAATAGCCATTTAAGCATATAGATCAACATTAAAAAAGAAATGATGTTTTCTGAACAAGATATTATACAGATTAAAAATAAAGGCATAACGGAAAAACAAGTTGAAGGGCAGGTTTCTCGAATAAAAAACGGGATGTCTTATTCCAACTTAATTGCAGCTGCAAATATAGGAAGTGGTATTGAAAGTTATACAGATGAAGAAACTCGTGATTTTATTGCTAGTTTTGAAGCGAAGAAAAACGATTTAAATATTGTGAAATTTGTTCCTGCTTCTGGTGCGGCAACACGAATGTTTAAATTCTTATTTCAGTTTTTAAAAAAGTACGATCCTAATAGAGAATCTATTGAAGCTTATATCGAAAATACGAATGATACTTTAATTCATACGTTTGTTACTGGTATTAGGCAGTTTCCTTTTTATAATCAGGTTTTAGCGAAAATTAAATCTGTAAAAGCGAATGTAGAAAGTTTAACTACCGGAGAACTTTGCTTAGAGTTTGTAAAAGCAATGCTAGATGAGTCTGGCTTAAATTATAGCTTTTTTCCAAAAGGTTTGTTGCCATTTCATACTTATGAAACCGGTGTTGTAACAGCTTTTGAGGAGCATTTAATGGAGTCTACGCTATATGCATCATCTAGCAATAAAGCCAATTTACACTTTACGGTTTCTGAGAAGCATCATAAATATTTCAATACAGAATTCGATAAAATTAAGAGTGCTTTAGAAGAAAAAACAAGCACATCTTTTAATGTTTCTTTTTCATATCAAAAAGAAGAAACAGAAACATTAGCCTTAACAACAACTAATGAAATTTATAGAAATGATGATGGTTCTATCTTGTTTAGACCAGCAGGGCACGGGGCATTGTTAGAGAATTTGAATGATTTAGACAGTGACATCCTTTTTATAAAGAACATCGATAATATTGTTGTTTTCGAGAAGAATAAAGAAGTTTCGGAATATAAAAAAATGCTTGCGGGTGTTTTAGTAGAAGTGCAAGAGCGTGCTTTTAAATTCTTAGAAGAGTTAGATGAAGATGAAGTTTCAGAAGCAGATTTGCTTGCCATAGCAATGTATGTTTCTAAAAAAATGAATGTGTCTTTGGTTGATGATTTTGATGATTTTGCTTCCGAAGAAAAGAAAAACTACTTAAAGAGTAAGTTAAATAGACCCATTCGTGTTTGTGGTATGGTTAAGAATGAAGGCGAACCTGGTGGTGGACCGTTCTGGGTAAAAGATTATAATGGTGAAGTGTCTTTACAAATTGTAGAGTTTGCTCAAATTGATATTGCTAACGAAGGGCAAGCTAAAATTGTAGAAAACGCTACACATTTTAATCCAACCGACTTGGTTTGCGGTGTAAAAGATTATAAAGGTGAAAAATTCGATTTATTAGATTTTGTAGATCCTGAAGCTGCTTTTATTACCATGAAAACACAAAATGGAACCGATATTCAGGCGTTAGAACTTCCTGGTTTATGGAATGGAAGTATGGCCGATTGGGTTACTATTTTTGTTGAGGTGCCATTGCGTACGTTTAGCCCAGTTAAAACGGTTAACGATTTATTAAAGCCGGAACACCAGGGGTAATATGTTTAGTGAAGTCGCGTTAATTCAAGAATTACAATTTAAAGCAGTAAGAAGCTCAGGTGCGGGTGGGCAACATGTAAATAAGGTGTCTTCTAAAATTGAACTTAGTTTCGATTTGGGAAATTCGTTTGTGTTTTCCGAAAATCAAAAAGAGCGTTTGTTAGTTAAATTAAAGCATCGATTAACTAATAACGGTGTGCTTTTAATGCAATGTGGCGAAAGTAGAAGTCAGCATAAAAATAAAGACCTTATTATAAAACGGTTTTTTGCGCTTATAAAAGCATCGCTTGCGGTTCCTAAAAAGCGTATCCGAACCAAAATACCTAAATCGGTTATTAGAAAACGATTAAAAAACAAAAAGAACCTTTCTGATAAAAAAGCGAATAGACGTAAGCCAAATTTAGATTAGAAAAAGAATTATTTCATTCTGCACGGTTAATTCTAAATTCTTAATTACTTTTGCAGCGTTCTCAAAAAAGGGGTGCCCAATATCGGCTGAGATCATACCCATTGAACCTAGAACAGGTAATGCTGTTTAGGAAATGTTACATCATGCAAAATGTTGTAAATAGTTATGCTAAGCTTGGCTTAGTATTTCGAAAACTAATTAATTTTTAAAGAATAATGACCTCTTTTTATTCGATTATAAATATAGTCGTAATGAAAAATATGTTTCTTTTTTTAGCACTTTTTGTGTTATCAATTTGTGTTAATGCACAACAAAATCCAGTACAACAAGATTCTACTAAAACAGAAACTCTCGATGAGGTTTTAGTAAAAGCGGTGCGTGTAAATGCCGATTCGCCAATTACACACTCCAACCTTTCTAAAGAAGAACTTGCAAAACGTAATTTAGGGCAAGATATTCCTACGCTTATTAACTTTTTACCATCTGTAGTTACTACTAGTGATGCTGGGGCGGGTATTGGTTATTCAAGTATTCGTGTACGTGGTACGGATGGAACACGTGTTAATGTTACTATTAACGGAATTCCTTATAATGATCCTGAAAGTCAGGGTACATTTTTTGTGAATTTAGGCGATTTTGCATCGTCTACACAGAGTTTACAATTGCAACGAGGTGTTGGTACTTCAACTAACGGTTCTGGCGCTTTTGGAGCGAGTTTAAACCTTTTAACCGATGCGTATTCTGGTGAGGCCTCTGGTGAGATTTCTAATAGCTTTGGGAGTTTTGGTACACGTAAGCATACTGTAAAATTAAGTACAGGTTTGTTAAATGATCATTTTGAGATTTCTGGTCGTTTTTCAAAATTAAATTCCGATGGTTATGTAGATCGTGCTTTTACTGATCTAAAATCTTACTTTTTACAAGGAATTTATAAAGACGGCAATACATTAATAAAAGCGTTAACTTTTGGGAATGAAGAGCGTACTTACCAAGCCTGGTATGGTTTAACTGCCGATGAGCTTAAGGAAAATCGTAGACAAAACCCATATACTTACGATAATGAAACCGATAATTATTGGCAAGATCATTATCAATTGCATTGGAATGAGCGTTTTGATAATAACTGGTCTACAAACTTAGGTTTAAACTACACCAAAGGGAAAGGTTATTTTGAGCAGTATAAAACAGAAGAATCTGCGGCTGATTTTAATAATTTAATTGAAGAAGATTCTGATGTAATTGTGCGTCGTTGGTTAGATAATAATTTCTATGTTGTTAATGCTAACGTTACTTATAAGAACAATGCCGTTGAGGTGATTACAGGGTTGTCATACAGTTCTTATGATGGTGACCATTTTGGAGAGGTTATTTGGGGTAGCGATTTAGCTGTAAATGCTAACATTAGAGATCATTATTATGATGGTGATGCTACTAAAAACGATTTTAGTGTATTCTCTAAAGCAACTGTTAAGTTAAGTGAACAACTTATTGGTTTTGTTGATTTGCAAGGTCGTTTTGTAGATTACAAAACAAACGGATTAAATTCTGATCGAGTTGATTTTACTACCGATGCTAGCTTTAGTTTTTTCAATCCAAAAGTTGGGTTAACTTATAAAAATTCTAAGTTTAGCAGTTTTTACACCTCTTTTGCTGTGGCAAATAGAGAACCAAATCGTGATGATTTTGAAGCAGGGGTTACCAAAAACGAAACACTTAGAGATATTGAGTTAGGGTGGCGTTTTAATAAAAATAAAGTAAGCGTAAATTCTAATTTGTACTACATGTTTTATAAAAATCAATTGGTTTTAACAGGTGAGTTGGATGATGTTGGAAGCCCAATAAGAGCTACTAGCGGAAAAAGTTACCGTTTAGGTTTGGAGGTTGATGCGAATATTCAATTTAGTAAAATGTTTAGTATAGCTACTAATTTTGCGCTGAGTACGAATAAAAATAAAAATTTCAATTCGTCTATAAATGGTGAAGTTGTTGATTTAGGAAGTACAAATATTTCGTTTTCGCCAGAAGTTGTTATAGGAAATGCTATTAACTTTTCACCTGTAGAAAATTTACAATTATCACTTTTAAGTAAGTTTGTTGGTGAGCAATATATGGGAAATATAGATAATGAAGATTCTGTTCTAAGCGATTATTTTGTAAACGATATTAGCATAAACTACCTTATAAAAATGAACAAGATATTTAAGTCGATTACTTTATCTGCATTAGCAAATAATATATTAAATAGAAAGTATGTGTCTAACGGTTATTTTGGATCTTATGATTATGATGATTCAGGAAGCCAGACAGGAACAAGTACAGGTTATTACGCTGGATACTATCCACAAGCAACGTCTAACTTTTTAGTAGGCGCTACATTAAAGTTTTAAATATAAAATGTTTTGAAATAGCATTAAAAAAAGCGACTCGAAAGAGTCGCTTTTTTTTAATTGTTATATATCCTGATTAAAGATCCAGAAACCTCCACGCGATAGCGTATTAATGGGTAAGTGCCCGTAGTGCCTTCCATTTTAATGCCGTTAAGTAAATCATAGGAGTTGCCGTCGTCGCAATCACAAGTAGCAATAATGCCGTTAACACTTAAAGTGGAACAACTGCTTAATTGGTGGTTCGGGTCGGTAAGTTCAAAGGCGTTATAGTTGTCGCCACCGGCATAATAAAGAACCACGCCATTAATGCCATATGGACTTTGTAAAATAATAGAATTTGCAGCAAATTTTAGTTGGCTGTATTCGGGTAAGTTGGTGTTTATTAGGCTTCCGGTGTTAAAGCTGTAGTTTGGTAAGTACGGATTTTCGGTTACTGTATCCGAGCTACAACTGATTAAAAAAATAATGCAAAAAACAGATGATAATAATTTCATTTTTTAACTAAAAATTTGATTTGCAATTTACAACAAAAAGCAAATTGAGTTATTTATTTTGTATATTTGTTTTAGAATCTCGTGTGAACGGGATTTTTTTATTCCGAATGCTTTAATAATTGTTATTAAATCGTATTTCGGAATCTTTTTTTATTAAGTAAACGATGAAGTTATGAGTAAAGTATCTTACTATACACCTGAAGGATTAAAAAGATTAAGAGCAGAGCTTAAGCAATTAAAAGATGTGGAACGTGTAAAAGCTTCTAGAGCTATTGCAGAAGCAAGAGATAAAGGCGATTTAAGTGAGAATGCCGAATATGATGCCGCTAAAGAAGCGCAAGGTATGTTGGAGATGAGAATTTCGAAATTAGAAGATGCTTTGGCTGGTGCGCGTGTTATTGACGAGTCGCAATTAGATAACTCTAAAATTTTGGTTTTATCTAAAGTGAAAATTAAAAATCAAACCAATGGTATGGAAATGAATTATACTTTGGTTGCCGATGGTGAAGCAGATTTAGCTACCGGAAAAATATCGGTAAACTCACCTATTGGAAAAGGTTTGCTAGGTAAATCGGTTGGAGATGTTGCCGAAATTCAGGTGCCAAATGGCGTGATGAAGTTCGATATTGTTGAAATTTCTCGATAGAAAAAAAATCATGTCCTATTTCCGCGAAAGCGAAAATTTTAAAAAGATAAAGACACATATAAAAAACATAAATTATGGCATCTATTTTTACTAAAATTATAAACGGAGATATTCCATGCTACAAGGTAGCAGAGACCGAAGATTTTTTAGCGTTTTTAGATGTTAATCCAAATGCAAAAGGGCATACACTTTGTATTCCTAAGCAGGAGGTTGATAAAATTTTTGATTTAGATGAAGCGACTTATAATGGTTTAATGTCTTTTTCAAGAAAGGTAGCCTTAGCTCTTGAAAAGGCGGTGCCATGTAAACGTATTGGTGTTTCTGTAATTGGTTTAGAAGTGCCACATGCACATGTGCATTTAATTCCGTTACAATCTATGGAAGATGCCCGTTTTATTCAGAAACAAAAATTATCTACAGAAGAATTTGTAGCTTTAGCCGAAGCTATTAAGGCAAATTTATAATCTTATTGTAAATTAAAAGCGTAACAATTACCGCTACAATTGCCACACCAAGTAGGGCGAAAATAAGGTGAGCTGGTTTTTTAAATTGACGCGATGTTTTTTTCGGAATAAAAGCTCTTTTTTGATATTCGAAAACACGCTCAATATCCTCATCCCATTGTACAGGATAAATTATAGAATCGCAAGTTTTGCAGATTAGCACATGTTTAATGTCGTCTGTAATACGTTTGTAAAATGTGGTTTCAATAAAGCGCTGTTTAAAGGTGAGTTGCATGCCGTCGTTATTATAACATTCAGGACAGTAGTTTTTTAAAACAACTTCTTTTACGGTAATAAGCTTATCTTGTTTCGTCATGAGAAGCGCGTTTTAGAGTGATTAGAAACGTAGTGCCTACACCTTTTTCCGATTGTAATACTTTTATTTTTCCGTTATGGAAATCTTCAATAATACGTTTGGTAAGCGATAGGCCTAAGCCCCAGCCGCGTTTTTTTGTAGTGTAACCTGGTTCGAAAACTTTATTAAAATCCTTTTTGGCAATACCTTTTCCGGTATCGGTTATGCTTATCTTAACTTGCAGTTCTAATTGCGAAATTTCAATTTTTAGCTTACCACGGCCCTTCATGGCATCTATAGCGTTTTTAACTAAATTTTCAATAGTCCAACTGTAAAGTTGTTTATTTAAATTTACAGGAATTGGGTCTACTGGTGTTTTTATTTCAAATTCTATTAATTTGGATGATCGCGATTTTAAATAATCAAAAGACTCCAAAGTTTCTTTAATTATATCTGCGGGTTCTAAAGTTGGTAAAGAGCCAATTTTACTAAAACGCTCGGTTATGGTTTGTAATCTGTCTATATCTTTTTCAATTTCAAGAATATAATCGGGGTCTACATTTTCAGTTTTTAAAATTTCAGTCCAACCAATTAAAGAGGATAGGGGCGTGCCAATTTGATGTGCGGTTTCTTTAGCCATACCAGACCACAATTTGTTTTGTACAGCATTTTTATTACTGCTGTAAAAAAAGTAAATCACTGCCGAAAACAGAAAAATAATAAGCAGTAATGCCAAAGGGTAGTATTTTAATTTATTCAGTAGCGGTGAGTTTCCGTAGTAAATAGTGCTTACTATGGTGTTGCCCATTTTTACATGTTTTGGGGTGTTCTCTTCCTTAAATTTGGTAATTAGTTTTTGTACATAAACGGAGTCGGTAATCTTTGTTTCGTCAATATTATTATAACTTCCAAGGCTGCCATCTTCATTAATAACAAGCATTGGTGTGGTTTTGTTACTGCTTAAAATTTTAAGGGTAAGTTCTAAATCGCCATTGGTTTCATCGTTTATAAAATCGGTTTGAGCAAACGACCAATTTTCCATTTTTATACTTTCCTCCTTTTTAAAATGCTGAAAAAATTCGTAAGTATTCCACAGAATAAGAGAGACAATAATGAATGATGTCGCTATCATTACCCAACGAAATGCGGCATTATATTTGGTGAAAATCATGTTATTATTAATTATCAAGTAATATAATGCAAATCTGTTAATATTATTGTTCAAAGTTGTTAGTAAATCTGTTTTTAGTTCCAAAAGAGAATAGTTACCTTTGTCGAAATTAAAGAACTTAATGGTATCTATAGACCCTAAAAGTGTTCCAACAAGTAAATTGCACAGTTATTTGTTAAGTGCCGTAGCACCCAGACCAATAGCATTTGCAAGTACTTTGGATGCAGAAGGGAAGCCTAATTTATCACCATTTAGTTTTTTTAATGTGTTTAGCGCAAAGCCGCCAATATTAATTTTTTCGCCTGCTAGACGTGTTAGAGATAATACAGAAAAGCATACGTTGCTAAATATAGAGGCAACAAAAGAGGTGGTAATTAATGTGGTTAATTTTGATCTAGTGCATCAAATGTCATTATCGAGTACGGAGTATGCTGATGGTGTTAACGAATTTGATAAAGCTGGGTTAACCATGTTGAAATCCGATATTGTGAAGCCGTTTCGAGTAGCCGAATCGCCTATACAGATAGAATGTAAGGTAAATGAAGTTATTAGGTTAGGGCATGAAGGTGGCGCTGGTAATTTGGTGATTTGTGAGGTTGTTAAATTGCATATTGATGATGCTGTTTTAAACGAAGATGATACCATAAACCAAGAAAAACTAGATTTAGTTGCTAGAGCAGGTGGTAGTTATTATAGCCGTGCGAAAGCTGGTTTTTTTGAAATACCAAAGCCTATTGCAACTAAAGGTATTGGAGTGGATAGTTTTCCTGATGCGATTAAAAAAAGCATGATTTTAACAGGAAACGATTTAGGTATGTTGGGTAATGTGGAAGCTTTGCCAACAGCCGAGAGTGTTGAGGCTTTTGTTAGTAATTTAGAGACGAGTACTTTAAATATTAAAGCAGCAACAAACGAGCAAAAACATAAATTAGCTCAAGATTATTTGGGTTTAGGTGATGTTGAAAATGCTTGGAAAATATTACTGTCTTAAATAAAGGCATTTTAATTTTACGAATACTAATAAATATATAAAATGGAAGTTCAAGGAAGAGTAAAAATGGTTGGAGAAACTCAAACGTTCGGTGGAAATGGGTTTAGAAAAAGAGAGATTGTAGTGACAACAGAAGAGCAATATCCACAACACATTATGGTGGAGTTTGTACAAGATAAAACAGATTTATTAAATAGTTATAAAGAAGGACAACAAGTTAAAATTAGCATTAACTTACGTGGTAGAGAATGGGTTAATCCACAAGGAGAAACTAAATATTTTAACTCAATTCAAGGTTGGAGAATTGAAGCTGTACAAGCAGATGCTTCTGGAGCAGGTATGCCAGCTGTACCACCAGCAGATGCTTTTGAACCAGCAGGAGATTTAAAAGAAGAAGATCACGACGATTTACCTTTCTAAATAGAAATTTTTGCATATCCACATCAGTGGAAGTTAAATAAAAAAACCTCAATATTTTACTTAAAATGTTGAGGTTTTTTATTTTTACTAATAATAGATTCTCTAGAAGTTTATTTAAAGAGAACGCTATACTACAACAGTTGTTAAATGTACTATTTAAACGAAAATATACAATTTCCCGATGTCTCGGAAGCGTCTCCTGAAGGTGTACTCGCTATTGGTGGCGACTTATCTGTAGAGCGCTTAATACTTGCTTATAAGACGGGTATATTTCCTTGGTTTGATGATGCCGAGCCTATTGTATGGTGGTCTCCAGATCCGCGTTTTGTTTTATTTCCAGAGAAACTTAAAGTTTCTAAAAGTATGCGGCAGGTTTTAAGAAATTCCAATTTTGAAGTCACCGTAAATAAAAACTTTAAAGCAGTAATTACCGAGTGTGCTAAAATGAAACGAGATGGACAAGCTGGCACTTGGATTACACAACACATGATTGATGCTTATGTAGAACTACATAAACAAGGTTACGCAAAATCTATCGAAGTTTGGGAGTATGACAAACTTGTAGCAGGACTTTATGGTGTTGATTTAAACAATGGCGTTTTTTGCGGAGAAAGTATGTTTACCAAAGTTAGCAATGCTAGTAAAGTTGGTTTTATTACCTTTATACAGCACACTAATTACAAGCTAATAGATTGCCAAGTGTATACTAACCATTTAGAAAGTTTAGGTGCAGAAGAAGTTGATCGGGAGGTTTTTCTAAGTTATTTATAACAGCTTTTGTGCTTTTAATGGTTTATCGAAAATGCGCTATATTCTACTTTTGGTGATGTATCATTTCCTTCTGTATATACACCAGCTTTTAAGTAATATGTGTCACTTTTAGTGCTCCAAGCTTCACTTGGAGAAAGGGCTTGTGCCCATGATATCTCGCCCATTTGCAGACTCATTTCTGCTTTTTTCTCGCCGTTTTCACCCGTAATAACAGTAATAGTAATTTCTTGATTTTCTGTATATTCTGGGCCTGTGTATGTTGTGTAATCAGAACTGCTGCCGGTTGGGTTTGTTTCTGTTTCCTTTATTTTAATGAATTTATCGTGATCAAAGTAAAGCCTTATCCATGGTCTTTTTACATCTGTTCCTCTATTATGGATTTGGGCTATTGTAACTCCATTTTCAGGAATACCTGTAAACTTAGCAGTAAAGGTCATTTTTTTATAATGATTTAAAGCAGCTTCATCTCCTATGTTTTCCTTTAATTCTGTTCTATGGCTATCACCACTTAAACAGGTTAACATAACAATATTGGTATTGTATCTATCCATCCAGTTTTCTCCGTCTACACTGCAGGCATCAAAAGTATCTCGATTTCCTGTGTCTTGAGATATCCAACTAGTTTCTACCACTAAATCTTCGAAATTTACGGTTGTACTGCAAGTTCCGCTTGGTGTTTTTGTTGCGTTATTGGTTTCAGAATCATCTATTTCAGCTTCTGGTTCAATTAAAATATCATCCTCGTCTGTATTTGCTTTTTCGCTAGAACAGCTTATGAAAAATAGAGAAAATAATAATAACTTAGCGATTGTATACATGCAATTAGTTTAGAGTTGTTTTAATTGGTTAACCAATTTGGTTCTCTAAAGATATTGATAAAAAATTAATTAGCAGCTTTTTCTATATTATTAGTCTATTTGTATATCCAACTAAGCTGTTTTTATGAAAACAAAAAAGGCAGTAAACTAAATTACTACCTTTTATTGTGGAAAAACTGTTTTAAGAATTTACATCCTTAAAACACTAACTAATTTACACCTTGTGCATCACTAATAACACGATCTATAAAATCTGTGTTAATATATAAAAGCCTTGCCAAATTGTGTAAAACATTAATTTCACTATCATCTATTTCTCCGTCGGCATACGATATAATAGATAAATCTCTAAGAATATTTAGTTTTTGCATTACGGATAATACAATATCTAAATCTTTGGTAAGTTGTTGTACTTCGTCTATCATTTCATCTTCTGTAAGGCCTTTGATAGTCATCATACAATTAGCGAAAATTTTAGGAGCAACAATACTACTTAATGCTTGTATTTCAGAATCGTCTACAACGCCATCGGCATTCGAAATTAAGTAACCACCTAAGAACATTAATCGTTGAATTTTTTCAGAATGTTCGCTTTCATCATCTAGGTTTTCAGGTTCCATTAACGACATAATACGTTTAATTTCAACTTCCATAGCTTCCTCTGTAATTTCACCGGTAATGTTTGTGTTAAATTCAGCATAGGTTTCACTTTTGTTAAAAAGCTCCAAAGCCTTAATTCGTAAAGGACTAAATGGATGACTGCTATACCAATCGGAAGGGTCGTGATTGGCATCGTTTAAAACTTCTTCGAGATCTACAAATTGTTCGATGTAAGCATTAAGTTGAAAATCTAAAGAATCTGTTGTAACTCCAGAAGATAACTTGAAGAATGTACGGCCTACAGCTTCAAAATCTTGACAGCATAATAACCCGGCTCTATCTGCACTTATTTCTGCATTTCTATTCCATGCATATAATTTCATGGCGTGTATTGGAGCTAAGTGGTTCTCACCTTCATCTAAAATTTGACGTACTGGATAATCAAAATGTTCGAAAAGGACATGTCCGATTTCGTGCCCAACAACAAAAGTTAATTCTTCTTTAGAGAAACGTTCTAAAATTCCTGAAGATAAAATAATGTATAATTTATTGTCGTCTGGCGGATAGCATGATGCGTTAAAGATGTCACTTTGGTATACAAAAAACTCAATGTCAGCCTTTAATTTTAAAGTGTTTTTACAATGCTCCCCAATTTCATGAAGCATGGGAGCCAAGGTTTTAGTTAGCCTTAAACTCGATTTCAGTAAGTGCTTTCTAGACTTAAATTTACCGCTGTTTTCGTTTACACGTTTTAAAGTGTCTTGTATTAATTCGTCTTTTTGAAATTCAATAACAAAATCTCTGTCACCATCGTAAACTAGTAGGTTTAAATCGATGTTGGCACGGTTATTAGTATAGATTTGTGGCTCGTTATCTGCCACAGCTTTATGGTTTAAAGCATTAATTTCTTCAATGCGTTTGGTGTATTCTTGAGCTAGCTCTGTTGTTATATTTTGAAACTCAACACTTGCTTCTTGTATTTTGGTGTGATTTCCTGAAGTTTGTGCTTCATTTAAATCTGCCATCATTTTTTCCTGAGCTGTATTTAAAGCTGCTTGGTGTTCTTTTTCTAGGTCTGAAATAGTTTCTGATGTATATGCCATAATGTTTTTAAGCTTGAACTGTTATTTTTGAATTAGAAATTTTCATAAGTCTTCCTTTTAAATCGAAAATTCCAAGAATTTGATCGTCATCCTTTTTAGCAACAATATTATTACCAGGAAGTTCTACTTCGTAACCTTTTGCTTTTAAGTAAAAGTATAAGCTGTATTTATGTGGAAACTTATAGCTTGCTGCAACTTGTGTAAAGTGAGAACAAATTAAAGCAGGTGCAGTTCTAGCCTTGTCATCGGCTTCTTTAGAGGTAACAGTAACATAAACGGTTAGGCCTTTAAAAGTTAATGGTACGTAGCAACTCTCTTTTAACATAGAAGAGATTATGGTTGAAAAATAAGCACCAGGGTCGGAGTTTAATTCTATTTTAGGACTTGTTAAGTCGTCTATTTGGTAGGCTTCACCAATAGCTTTTATGGCTAAAGATGTTTGTGTAAACTTTTCTGGAATGCCACTTTGCTTATTTGCCCATGCCCATAACCAGCTTTTTTCGTTTTCGGCATAAGTTCCTATTACTTGAATATCAAAAACCTGATCGTCACCATAAGTTAATTTACCTTCAAGCATATCACAACTCCACGCTAAACCTTCTACCATTTCACTAAAAATCTCTTGTTTTTCTAGAGAAAGAACAAGCGATTGATTATACAATTCTTGTATTGTCATTTTGTTAGGAGCTTCTGTTGCTTCTTGTTTCTTTTCGGTAGGGGCAGCAGAAGTTTCTGTAGTTGCTGTATCAGGAGTTCCTTCAGCAAATTCTTCTAATTTATCTTCTAATAAAGAAATAATGCGTGCTGCTCTATCTTCAATCTTATCCGCATTAATAACTGGGCTGTGGTTTATTTTTAGAATACCATCTTCAAAAGTAATGGCGCGTTCTATGTTATGCTCGTTGTTTTCGTTTACAATAACCACTTCTTTTAATCCGGTTTGTAAAAGTTCAACACCCATCGTGTCTACGCAAATAGCTTTAAAAGCTTCTATTAATGGAAGAAAATATATTTTTGGAAATGTATCGTTGTATATATGAGAAAAGCGATCTTCCATAAGGGTATTCCATGAAATATTTAAAGGTACAGTGTAACCTGCAGCTGTGTTAATTTCAGTTTCTAATGCTGGAAATAAATCGTTTTGAAAGGCTTGGATAATTCTTTTTTCTTTAAGTCCCATAATTTTATTTTTTTAAGAGTGTATTTATTTTTTTATAATATTTGAAGAAGCTTTTCTTCTAAAGTATTAGCTAGATTTTCAGGCAAAGCCTTATCTATAGCTAGAGATATGATTAATGTTTTAGATTGAATTTTAAGTTGAAGTGTTTCCGTTTGTTCGAATACAATAGTATCGAGTACTTGATAAGCTTCCTTACCCAAGTTATCTGTAGTGATATTGTTTATAGCTTTTTGCAGTGCAGCAAATACGTCTTGAACATTCAATCTATTATTTAATTCTTTTAAATTGAGTGTGTCTATTTTTAAATCATTTATTTGATTTCCCAATAGTGATTTTTCATTATTTAACCAGCGTTTAAGCTGTAAAACCGTTAGTTCTTGATTGGTAGAGGATAAAGGTCTGCTAATAGCGCCTTTAGATAATTCTACAACCATTTTTTTAGGTTGTTTTACCGTTACAACAATAATGTCGTGTATGTTAAAAAATGATACGTTATCGTTTTCTGAAAGAATACAAACCGATTTTTGATGTTTGTTTTCTTCTGAAATATCTAGGAGAGTACCTTCTATGTAACTGCCGTTGGTTAAAGAAATAGCTATTAAAATAGGTTCTTCTTTTTTTAAAATAGATTGTAAGATACCCTCGGGCGTTTGGGCTACAAACGCTTTATAATAAGATGTTTTTTCCATGATTTAAGCTGGTGTTATGGGTGTTCTATAAGAAATTGATAATCTTCTGGTAATTGATCCATAAGCGAATAGAAGATACCGTCTCTAGGAGTGGTTTTGTAGTCGTAATATTTTAAGGTTTTCATGTCTAGGTTTGGGTAGTTCATTTTTACCATATACACGCCTACTGCTTCCGTTATGTGTCTGTTTCCTTCAGCTTCTTTCAATGGCTCGTGTTTTTCAAAAAGGATATAAAAACTGTTTAATTTAGATTGGTTTACCCATATGCGATTTAAATAAATAGGAGAATCTGGTTTAGCGAATTCTTGTTTTATAACACGATCAATATGTTCTGCCTTTTTAGATCCAGCATTATTTGCAACAATAGCATTGGAGTAATACCTGTACGTTAGGTTGCTGTCGTTATAAGTATTTGGCTTTACTATAAGTTCGTAAAAACCTTTCTTTTCGTCTTTCAATTTGAAATCTACATGTGCTTCTTGGGTCCATGTGTTTGGGTAATCTTGCAAAACGTAACGAATTTTTCTCGAAAAAGCTTCAAAATCCCTTTGCGTTGGCTCTTTGTCTAAAGTGATGCTAATGGTATGGTTAAACACATTTACTTCCATGTCTACAACATCAGCATCCAACGTTTCGTGCATTTCTTCTCTTAAAACAATTTCTTGTTGTTGATACCGTGTTAACGATTCGATACTTAAGTCGTGTCTGTTGTGTGATGCTATGTATAATGCTTTGTTTTTCGCATTCCAATCAAAGTTTATAACAATATCCGGATTTTCTTTAAGCTTTAATTCTACCCAAAATAAATCAGGATTCATGCTAGCCGCATTAAAATCTCTTTTAAAAGTAAGTACCTCATACTTATCTTTATGATGCATTTTTAAATAGGCTATTAGCCCTCTTTTTGCTTCAATTCCAGAAATACCGCAACTAACAAGCGATAAAAACAATCCGATTAAAAAAATATAAAAAATAAATTTAGACATATCAATAACTTTTATCAATTAAACAACAGATTAAAACGCTTACTTATAAATTATTTTCTAATAAATCAACGAGTACTTTGGTACGGCTATCAACATCATCCGCATTTAGAATCGGGCTATGGTCTAGTGTTAAAATTCCGTTAGAAAAACTAAAGGCGTTACTTGGGTTATGGTGATCTTGAGTATTTGTTATGTGTATTTCTTTTAAGCTTTCAGCAAGTGCTTCTTTACCCATATCGTCTGCAGTGATAGAGGTTAAGGCTTCAATAAATGGTAAGAAATAAATTTTTGGATAAGAGTCGTTGTAAAGGTGTAAAAAACGATCTTCAAACAATTTTGTCCACTCAATATTTAAAGGTACATCGAAACCTGCTGCTTCAATTATTTGAGCTTTTAATTGTGGAAATTGTTCCTCTTGAAAAGTTTTAGTAAATCGATTTTATTTTAATCCCATGATTTTAAATTTTAAGGTTATTTGTTTATTTACCTCAAAACTAAGACTTGGATGGGATGATTTTAAAACCGTTTTACAAGTGCCACTTTTCGTTTTGTATTTGCGTTTATAAAGTGTCTAAAAGTTGTTTTAGATAAGATTTTTTTCGAGTGGCAACTGGTATTTTTTCGTTGTTTGTTAGGGATACTGTGTTGTTTGCGCTAATGGTTTTTATGTATTTGATATTAACCAGATGCGATTGGTGTACTCTAACAAAAGTGTGTTCGCTTAAAATGTTTTCGTAGTATTTAAGGTTGCGCGCACTCATTATTTTTTTATCAACTGTATGAAAAATGGTGTAACTACCATCGGATTGGCAACGGATAATATCTTTTATTTGAAGAAAATATTGCGCGTCGGCTGTTTTAATTAATAGGGTTTTTTGGTTTTCTTTTTCGTTAATTTCCGAAACCTTATCGATGGCACTTTTATAAACTTGTTCTTTTTTAAAGGCGACTCTAAAACGGTCTATACATTCTGATAACTCTTCGGAATCTATAGGTTTTAACAAGTAATCTATAGTGTCGAATTTAATGGCTTTTATAGCAAACTCATCATAAGCTGTTGTGAAAATTATTTTGAAAGCAATACTGTCTAAAGCTTCTAAAATTTGAAACGCATTACCACCAATAAGCTCAATATCCATAAATACCAAGTCTGGAGTTTGGCTTTTTAAAAAGGTGGTTGCTTCTGTAATATTATCTATTTTAGCAATAACCTCAATATCTTTTTGAGTGTATTTAATAAGTTTGTCTAAGGTGTTTAGAGCATTAAACTCATCTTCTATTATAACGGCTTTTATCATTAGAATTTTAATTTAAAAAACACTTTTGTGCCAATTGGTGTGTTGTTATTATCAAATAAATCTTCGATAACAAACGTTTTCTCTTCACCCTTTTTTCTCATTTTTAATCGCTCTATAAAAATGGATGTAGCGTGTAGTTCTTCGGTTATTTTTTCTTGTTTGGCTTTTGCCGATCGGCCTATGCCATTGTCTTGAATTATAAACAATAAACCTTGCCGTTCTTTTTCAATCTTTAAAAGTAGATTTCCACCTTCCTTTTTCTCTTTTAAGCCGTATTCTATGGCGTTTTCAACAAAAGGTTGTAATAACATTGGCGGTACTTTTATTTCAGAAGCATGTATAGAATCTTCAATGTCGATGGTATAGGTAAATATATTGTTAAAGCGTAATTGTTGTGTTTCTATATAGTTAGAAATCATAGCAATTTCTTTATCTAGTGTAATAGATTCTTTTCTAACATAGTCGAAATTTTGACGAATAAGTTTAGAGAACTTCGCAATATGATTAGAAGATTTTACAGGGTTTCCTTCTAAAGTTATATTTTGAATGGCTGCTAAGGTGTTGAATATAAAATGCGGATTCATTTGCACACGTAACAGACTTTGCTCTAGTTTCGAAGCTTTGTTAGCCGCGCGTAACTTAGTGTTATAAACATAAAAGGCTGTCGCTATAAGTAGCATTACGGCTAATAATACAGTACTTATTAAAAGCCATTGGTTTCTAGTATTTATTTCTTTTTGATGATTAATTTCTGTTTCCTTTTGTTTGACTTCGTAATTAACATTAGCAAAATCTAGAAGGCGGTTTTTTTCTAAACGACTCACATCTAATTGCAAACTATCTCTAACTATTTGATTATCGAGAGCTTTTACGTAATCGCCAGACATTATAGCTATTGCTATAAGTTTATCGCGTACTTCTATTTCTTCTTTTGCATTATTGTTAGTTGCGTAGATCTTTAAAGCCTTGATGTAGTTAACTTCGGCGGAATCAATTTTTTTAGATAATAAAAACATAGAACCAAGCCCTTTGTATGGTGCGGCATTAATTACTTTTATGTTTTTATTTAACTGAATGGCACCTCTCAAAAATGTTTCGGCCATATTATATTCTCCAGCTTCTATATATGTGTAGCCAATATTATTTAAAACGCTAACCAATGTTTTTGGGTTTCTATTAGACTGGCTTAAAGACATAGCCTCAGAGTAACTCGTTAGCGCCTTATTGTATTGTTTAAGTTGTAGGTAAACACTAGCAACATTACTCTTTATGGCAATAATAGATGTGGTATCTGTGGTTTTAGAATACAAGCTATCGGTTGCTTTTATATAAGTTAAGGCCTTATCGTAGTCTTTCAATTTAAAATGCAAGCTAAAAAGCTGGTTATAAGCTTTTCCTTCTACACGTTTATCTCCAATTAATTGCGCCAAATGCAGTGCTTTTAAGGCATAAACTTGAGACGTTTCTATATCTCCCATATGCAGAGCAGCACCGCTTAAGGTAATTAATGATCGGCTTTCGTTGTATTTATCTTTTAGTTCAGAAAATAATGCATACGCTTTTAGGTGCACATTAAAGGCTTCGTGGTATTTATCGTTTAGGTATAAGGCTTCTCCTTTTTTAAACAATAACATGGCACGTTCTAAGGTGGTTAAATTATCGTCTATTAATAAGCTGTCTAAATCTAAGAGTGATTGCTCGGGATGTGTTAAAGTTAGCGTGTCGAATGCTGCTAACTGAGTTTTGATATTAGGACGAAGCGTATCTTGCCTAGAACAGGTAGAGAAAAGCATTAAAAGAGAAATGACAAAGCCAAGTTGCCAAAGGCTTTTGTTTTTTACAATCATAAAAGCAAAAAGGGATATTATTTGGAAAGGTAAAAATAAGCAATCATCAATATTTAATGAAGGAATTGAGTAATATGTTTACTGCTTTAACATATAGCTGCTCAAACTCGGTATGTTGTATTTTAAATGTTTATAACAGCTGTTGTTAAAACAAAAACATAGTGTTGAGGTTCTATATTAAAGGTTTCTAATCGATGCTCTAAACCTGCTTGTAGCTTTAAAGTATCACTTAGTAGCCAACCAAATTGCGCTGTAGAGCGTTCGTCTAATTCCAAAGTTGTTTGTTTAGTTAAACTTAATAAACCTTCTAGTGCTCCAATAAAATAAGTATCATTATTTATGGGTAGGTTTAACGAAAAACGATAGCGTTCTCTAAAAATAGTTTTATTTTTTAGAAAGCGTTGTTCGGCTCTAAGTCTATGGCTAAAACGCATGTTTGGACTTTGCTTTTTGTATGTGAATTGCTGAGTAAAGCGTAACTCGTTGCTGCCACTGTTAAACGGGTCTCTTGCTCTGTAATAAGCACCTAAACTTAAACTGTGACGTTTGTCTAGTTTTAGCTTTGAAAAATGATAAAGATCAATCTGTTGTTGGTTGTATTTTAATTGTTCGTTTTTATAAAGAAAATATCGAGATCTTAGCGTGAAATTGATTCCGTAAGTTTCGGAAACCTTTTTATTTAAGCCAAAACTTGTTTCTCCTAAAGCGCTAAAATGTTCTTGAGGAAAAGCTTCAAAATTTATAAATATGAAAGTTAAAAGGAGGAGTGATTTAATATGGGGCATGCTTAAAATTTGGAGATTCTTTTCTTAATAAAAACAACTTTTAAAATTAAACTTCGGAGTATCTAAAACACTTTGTTTCGTGGTCGTTAACCATTCCTGTAGCCTGCATATGTGCATAAACAACCGTGCTACCAACAAATTTAAAACCACGTTTTTTTAAATCCTTACTTAAGGCATCGCTAAGCGGTGTGTTTGGTGGCGCATTTTTGTAAATATCAACGCTGTTTTTAATAGGTTTACCATCTACAAATTCCCAAATGTATTTACTAAAACTCCCGAATTCTTCCTGAATTTTTAAAAAAGCTTGAGCATTGGTAACGGTAGCTTTAACCTTTAATTTATTACGAATTATGCCAGCATCTAAAAGCAAATCGTCCATTTTATCTTGGCCGTATGTTGCAATTTTTTTATAGTCGAAATTATCAAAAGCTTTCCTGAAGTTTTCTCGTTTTCGTAATATGGTAATCCAACTTAATCCTGCTTGGAAAGTTTCTAAAATTAAAAATTCAAAAAGTGTAGCATCATCATAAACGGGAACACCCCATTCTTCATCGTGATAAGCTTCATATAAAGTATCGCCTTCGCACCATCCGCATCGGTGTTTCGTCATTATTATTGTAATTTTAAAGGTTTAATTTTTTCATCATTTTGCCTTATCCGCATCCTTAAAATTTTAAACCTATTTAAAATAGTGTAAGTTTTGTAATTAAAACATGACAAAAGTCAGCATAAATCAAGGTACAAGATACTAATTTTGTATAAGTTAAAAAAGAATATTATGAGTAACTCAATTATAAATTCCGGATTAAAAAACAGTGTAACATACCAAGCTTACAGAGATTTGGTTAAAAACCTGGTAGAAGAAAATGCAAGTACAGGCCCTGTGCAAAATGACGATTTGGCTAATTATACAAGGCTTAATGATAAGCGTATGAAACGTTGGGACAAAACGATAAAAATTACTGAAGACGATAGAAAACAAATAGAAGCTTTTGATAAAAAATCGACTTGGTTAGTTATTACAGAAAGCTGGTGTGGCGATGCTGCCCATGTTTTACCTGCTATTAATAAAATGGCAGAGTTGAATGATAATATCGATATGAAAGTGGTGCTTCGTGATGAAAATCTAGAACTTATCGATGCGTTTTTAACTAATGGTGGTCGTGCTATTCCTAAAGTTATCATGATTGATGATGCTACAGGTGAAGTTTTAAACACCTTTGGACCAAGACCAAGTGAAGCAACTAATTTAGTGAATAGATTTAAAGCTGAAAATGGAGGCTTAACACCAGAGTTTAAAGAAGATTTACAACATTGGTACAATAAAGATAAAGGACAAAATATTATTAAGGATGTCGCTAAAATTCTAAAGGAAGTGAGCCCATTTACTGTGGCCTAATGCTTCCCTACGAAATTAAAAGTAATACTTCCAATTTGAGATGCCTTGGAACCATCGCTACTAAATCTCGATTTTTTAGCGTATTCCAAGGCATGTTTGATTAAACAATCGTTCGATGAGTTGGACGATCTGTTTAAATATGCATCGGTAACATTTCCACTAGAATTTACTTTAATATTTACAACTACTTTACCATCAACTTCACATAGATAAACAGGAATAGGGATGTAGATTTTTTCGCGATTAGAAAGCGAAAAGCTTATGGTGCTTTTTGAGTTATTAGCTTCGTCTTTTTGTTTTTTTAGTAAGTCGTTTACTTTATTGAAAGAGGATAGTTGGTCTTTATCCAGTTTAGAGTCTATCGCCTCGTATTTTTTAATATACGATGCATCGGCACTTTCCTCGTTGCTTTGGCTCTGTGGAACATAATCTTCTGGTGGTGCAACCGTAGTGTAAGCCTGAGCAAAATGTTTGCTTTTTTGCGTTTCGTTAAAGGCCGAATTCGTCTCTGCTTTAGTTTTATTAAGCTTTTCGAGCGTTTCAAGTGTTTTAACGTCTTCTTTGGTAAGTTCCTTTTCAGATTCTAGTTCGTAGTAACTTTCAGCAGTTAATTCATTTTGCCGTTTAAGTCCGATATTGAATACAGTAAGCAGTACGGTTCCCGAAATTAGGAGCGTAATAAGTAGAGCTTTATGTTGATCCGTTAGGTTCAAATCGGTGGATTTAAGAGCAAATGTTTAATAAATATACGGAAAAGTAGTGATATTAGACTTTTAACGATGCAATGAAGTCTTCTATAGAAACACCGTTTGCAACATTGAAGTCGCCAATTTTAGTTCTACGTAATGCCGATAGATGCGCGCCAGATTGCAATGCTCTTCCAAAATCGTGAGCCAGAGAGCGTATATAAGTTCCTTTACTGCAAACAATTCTGAAATCAATATTTAAACCATCAATTTTTGTGATTTCAAACTCAGAAACTTGCACTTTTCTCGATTTAATCTCAACCGTTTCTCCTGCGCGAGCGTACTCGTATAAGCGTTTTCCGTCTTTTTTTAATGCTGAAAATATAGGCGGGAATTGTTCAATTTCTCCTGTAAATTGTGCTGTAGTACTATGTATTAAATCTTCGGTAATATGTTTGGTTTCAAAAGTTTCATTAACCTCGGTTTCCAAATCATAAGATGGTGTAGTACCACCTAAAACAAAAGTACCTGTGTATTCTTTTATTTGACCTTGAAAGGTGTCAATTTGTTTTGTCATTTTTCCGGTGCAAATTACCAATAAACCTGTAGCCAAAGGGTCTAAAGTTCCGGCATGACCAACTTTTATTTTTTTTATGTTGAAAGCTTGACGTATTTCCCAACGTAGTTTATTCACCACCTGAAAAGAAGTCCAGTTTAGAGGTTTATCAATTAATAGTACTTCTCCAGCTTGGTAATCGTCAACAGTTTTCATCTTAGTTTAATAAAGCGTAAATAATAGCAATAACTCCTACCGCTAAACAGTAGATAGCAAAATATGATAATTTACTTTTCTTCACTAAAGAAATCATCCAAGTACAAGCAAATAACCCAGCAACAAATGCTGCTACAAAACCAATGGAAAGGGCAGTAAAGTTTCCGCTATCATAAGTTAAATCGCCACTTAAAAGGTCTTTTGCTATTTTTCCAAAAATTAAAGGAACAACCATTAAAAATGAAAAACGAGCCGCTTTTGTTTTATCATTTCCTAATAAAACCGAGGTAGAAATTGTTGCTCCAGAACGCGAAATACCTGGTAACATGGCAATAGCTTGAGATATACCAATAATAAATGCGTTTTTAAAAGTCACGTTTTTGTCGGTGTCTTTAGCTTTATCGGCTAAGTATAATAAAACGGCTGTTACAATAAGCATGCAACCTACGAGTAAAATATTGCCTCCAAAAAGAGATTCTAGTTGTTCTTCAAAAAATAAACCAACAATAACTGCTGGAATCATGGAAACTGCAATTTTAGAAATAAACTGTAAATCTTCGTTCCATTCAAATTTTAGAGCGCCTTTTATCAAACTTAGAATATCTTTTCTAAAAATAACAATAGTACTTAGTGCTGTTGCAAAGTGAAGTACTACAGTAAAAAGTAAGCTTTCTTCTGGAACAGAATTGTCACCTAAAATGGCTTTTCCTAGCTCTAAATGTCCACTTGACGAAACGGGTAAAAATTCGGTAAGTCCCTGAATAATACCGAGTATAATTGCATCTATTATTTCCATGGCGCAAAAATATTAAAATTGAGGTACTAAAGTGGTAATCTTTTAGAAATTTTAAACTTTAAAAGTGGAATCTCTAATTATTAAAGTGCCTTTTATTTCAATTAATTTATTTGATACGTTTTCTACTGTGTTTTCAATTTCATCTATTAAGTACTTTACAGCGTTTTTTCCAATGGTTTCACCAGGTTGATCTACAGTTGTAAGGTTAGGTTCGATTACAGTAGATCGGCGAGAATTACTAAAGCCAACCACAGCAATTTCTTCTGGTATTTTTATATCGAATTTTTTAAGCGTTTGTATAACACCTATAGCCGCACTATCGGTAATAGCGAAAATGGCGTCTGGTGGGTTTTTTATGCTTAATAAATGATTGGTCATCTGTTGGCCATGCTGGGTAGAAATATCATCTACACTTATAATTAGTTTTTCATCTATCTCTAAATTATGTTCTTTTAGAGCGCTTAGATAACCGGCATATCTTTTTTCCGAAGTGTAAGAGAAATCACGTTCTTTTATAATAGCAATGCGCTTTTTGCCAATATTTATTAAGTGCTCAACGGCATCATGGGCGGCTTCTTCATCGTTTATGGTAATTTGTGTACAGGGAATTTTACTCGAAACTTTGTCAAATAGGATAAGCGGGATTTTATTTAAAATTTTTAGTACATCGTCGATATCGCGTGTCATTTTAGTTAAAGACACCAAAATTCCATCAACTCCAAATTGCAACATGGTGTTTAGCATTTCGGTTTGCCTTAACGGATCGTTATTAGATTCAGAAATAATAACGCGGTATCCTTTAATGGCGGCTTCTTCTAAAATGCCTCTTACCATGGTGGTTGTAAAGTAATGTGTAATGTTGGGTACAACAACACCAATAATTTTAGTTTTTCGATTTCTAAACCCTTGAGCAAAAATGTTTGGTACATAGTGCAGGGCATCGGCAAGTTTTCTAACCTTTTCTTTAGTTTCTTCACTAATATCTGGATGATTACTAAGTGCTCTTGATACTGTAGATATCGATAAATCAAGTGTTTGGGCTAGTTTTTTTAGGGTGACAGCTTCTTTTTTCATCTTAATTATAGTGTTTTGTTAAAAAAAATACAAATAACAAACGTTTCCGCAAACGTTTGCGTGAAAATATGATAATTTTTTAGAACTTTTTATATGTATGTCGTTATAAATTTGGATAAAAATTAACTAAAACTAAATATTATGACCAAATTATTTTACACACTGTTATGTGTTTTTAGTGTTTCTACAATGTTTGCGCAAACAGACATTAAAGGAACAGTTAAAGACAATTCGGGTGTTCCTGTAACAGGGGCAAACGTTTTAATTGAAGGAAGCTCTTCGGGAGCCACTACCGATTTTGATGGTAATTATAGTTTTACCACAAGTGTTTCCGGAGCACAAAAAATTATAGTATCCTTTTTAGGTTACGAAACTTTAAATAAAACAGTAACATTAAGCGGAGGTGCAATGACTTTGGATTTTGTTATGGTTGAAGGAGGAAACACTTTAGATGAGGTTGTATTAACGGCATCTTCTACGTTTAGATCTCAAAAAGAAACGCCAAATTCAATTTCATCATTAAAGGCTCAAGAGTTAACACGTTTAAATGCGAATAGTCAAGCTGATATTGTGGCTTCTATCCCTGGTATTGTTGCCGATGGTGGTGGAGGTGAAGCTGCTACAAATATATTTGTTAGAGGTTTACCTTCTGGAGGTCAAAACGATTTTTCTCCGATACAATATGATGGCTTAACGTTAGCTGGTTACGGATTGAGTTCTACGGCCGGAGATGTTTATGCTAAAGTAGATCAAGGTGTAAAAGGTGTAGAGTTTGTACGTGGAGGTTCGTCTATTTTATATGGTGCGGGTTCTACAGCAGGTGTGATGAACTACATTTCTAAAACAGGTGATACTAATGATGAAAATATTATAAATTTTGAAGTAGCAACCAAAGGAAGAATAAAAGGAGAATTTTATTCTGGTGGTAAAGTAGGAGGAGAAGACTCTAAAACTTACTATGCAGTATCTGGTTTTGTTCGTAAGGATGATGGACCTTTAGATTTTGGATTACCAACAAAAGGATATCAGTTTAGAGGAAATTTAAAAAAGAAATTCGAAAACGGATCTTTTACTTTCTACACGCAGTTTATTGATGATAAAGCTCAGTTTTTATTAGGTCTGCCTTTAGATGGAGATTCTCGAGAAAGAATTACGGGTAATGATGGCGAAACGGTTTATCAATTAAATTCTTCACACGTTAGAAATATTAGTTTTTTAACTCCAGCTGGAGAATATAAAAGCCCAATAGGAGATGGTGTACACACTAAAGGGTTCTATGCTATGGGAGTTTTTGATTACGATTTAGGGAACGATTGGAAAATTAATTCTAAAGTAAAAGTATCCGATTATGTAAATAATTTTGGATTGTATGTTGCGGCTAGTGGTACGGTAAATACCCCTGCTAATTTAAGCGATTATTTAGATGCATATGGTTATGCTGGTGCTACTAATATTAATGCATCTTATGTTGGAGGAACAGCGCTTGCGGCAAATGATAGAGTTATTGATAACTTAAATATTGACAGAAATAGACCTATTACAGATTTAACAGGTGAGTTTAGTATCACTAAAAAATTAGAAGGAGATAAAGTTGAGCACAATATTACTTTAGGTACGTATTTAACATCTTCGCAAGGAGAGGATAATAACTGGCAATACCGAACATTATCAGCATTTAATGATGCTCCAGAGTTAGTAAATCTTTCATTTACTGATGTTAATGGTGACGATGTTATTTTAGCAGAAAATGGATTAACAGCCAGAATTGGGCGTACTGCTGCAACGTTTCTTACTCAAGATAGAACAGCGTTTTACTTAACCGATGAGATGGTTTTAGATAGATGGCGTATTGATGTTGGTTTCCGTGTAGAAAATCAAAAAGCCAGTAGAGAAATTGGAACTACAGCTACTAAACAAGTTTATAACGATGTTGGATTAACGTCTGCATTACAAAACGTAGGTTACGCAACAGGTGAGTATAAAAGAGCAGAGGTAAGTACTACTGGTTTTGCTGCATCTTTGGCTGCACTTTATAAAATTAACGACAATTTAAATGCCTACGCCAACATGTCTAAAGGATATTTCTTCCCATTAACTAGAAGTATTAATGTGGTAAGTAATGATGTTATTGCAGGTGAATATAAGCCTGAAAATATCTATCAAGTTGAAACAGGTTTAAAATATGGAAGCAGTAAATTCTCTGGAACTTTTGCAGCCTACTATACAACACTTGTGGATCGAGTTGCTATTCAAAGATTAAACTACGGTGGAACTATAGGTACTGTAGATGGAATAAAAACTCTTCAAGATACCAAAACACTTGGTATGGAAGTATCATGGTTATGGAAGTTTGCTGAAAATCTTTCTTTTAACGGAAACTTTACTTACCAAGGTCATGAGCTTAAAAAAGACGAAAGAACAGTATTGCAGTCTGGTACTGTAGATGGTGTAGTTTTAGTTGAAGGCGATGTTACAAATGGTGCTAA
The DNA here is from genome assembly GCF_900112395.1 of Algibacter lectus. Lineage (GTDB taxonomy): Bacteria > Bacteroidota > Bacteroidia > Flavobacteriales > Flavobacteriaceae > Algibacter > Algibacter lectus. The sequence continues at coordinate 99,316 of NZ_FOLN01000004.1, read as the reverse complement.
TGTTGGAAAACAGTTAAGAAGACAGCCAACAGCATTATCAACCTTACGTTTTGATTATGATAATAAAAAATTAGATGCTTTTGCATCTGCAAATATTAGAGGAAGTCAATTTAATGATGACGCAAACCTAGTTGAGTTAGATGGGTTTACGGTATTGAGAATTGGAGCAGGATACACTATAGGTTTTGAAGATGATAAAAAATTAAGACTTGGGTTTTCAGTTTATAACCTAGCCGATAGTCAAGGTTTATCAGAAGGAGACCCGAGAGCCTTTTCACAATCAACAACTCAAGATTATTTTGTTGGTCGTCCAATTTTACCAAGACGTGCATTTTTTAACGCTACGCTAACCTTCTAAACGTTTAGTTTGTTTTAACCCATAATTACAGAGGTTAGATTAGTTGCTCACCACTTTTGGTAAAGTTTTTAAGTGGTGAGTTTTTTAAATAAAAAAAGATATGAAAGCATTACAAGAAAGAGCTCAAACAGTTCTAAATAACAATTTTAAAGAAGGATTTAGCATACCTTGCGCAAAGTTATACCCATTTCAATGGTTTTGGGATTCAGGGTTAATTGCTATTGGTTTTGCACATTTCGATATGCAAAAAGCAGAACAAGAAATAGAAACTCTGCTAGATGCACAATGGGAAAACGGCTTTATTCCACATATTATCTTTCACACAGATACCGATACGTATTTTCCTGGTCCAGATTTTCATAGGTCAGATTTACATCCGCAATCTTCTAAAAAGTACAAATCAACAGGGATGACGCAGCCACCCGTTACAGGTTTTGTTTTAGAGGAAATGTATAGAATTAGTAAAGATAAAGTTGCAACCTTAAAGTATATTGAAACGGTAATCGACAAAGTTTACGATAACCATAATTACTTTTTTACAAAGCGTGATCCACAAAATGAAGGCTTGGTTTATATTTATCATAACTGGGAATCAGGTACCGATAATTCTCCAATTTGGGATGATATTTGGGACACCATGGATCCGCCAGAATATACATTCGAACGTCGTGATACTACGCATGTTGATGCAGCCGAAAGACCTTCGAAAAGAGAATACGATCATTATTTATATATTATAGATATTGCTAAAGAACATAATTATAGTGATGAAAAAATTGCTGAATTATCACCGTTTTTAGTGCAAGATCCTTTATTTAACGCTATACTTATTAAGTCAAATCAAAGTTTAATTAATTTGTATGAATTATTAGGAGATTATTCTAAAGTTGAGCAGCTTAAACAATGGCAAGATAAAAGTGTAAAAGCTTTTAATGATAAGTTGTTTGATGAAGAATTAGGTGCATATATTCATTATGATTTACGTAATGAAAAACCACTTCGTTATTTGTCATCGTCATCATTTGCTCCTTTGTATGCAAATATTCCAAGTAAAGAACGTGCTGATTCTATGGTGAAAGTTATGATGGAGAAGTTTGGAGGCGATCAGCAATATTTGTGTGCCTCTTTCGATCCAACTAGCGAACGTTTCAACCCTAAAAAATATTGGAGAGGTCCTGTTTGGATAAACCTAAACTGGATGCTTTTTAAAGGATTAAAACAATATGGTTTTTCTGAAATAGCAGAGCGCGTAAAACAAGATACTATTGAAATTATTGAAAAAAACGGGTTTTATGAGTATTTTGATTCTAGAAAAGAAATGCATAAAGACGGAACCGCTGGTTACGGAGGTAACGATTTTTCTTGGAGTGCCGCATTACTTATAGATTTATTGAATGATTAATTGAAATTCTTTAAATGTTTTTTTACGAACAAACTAAAAATTTGAAATAAAGGGTTTTATCTATTAGTTAAAATCCTTTGTTTTATCTTGTATCAACCAACTAACCACTAAACTTAACATTATGAATTGGCTAGATTATAGTATCATAATATTTTACATCGTATTCTTTTTAGGAATGGGGTTTTTCTTTAAAGATAATAAAGACTCTAAAGATTATTTTTTAGGAGGAAAAAGTATGGGCTGGTTTCCTTTAAGCCTGTCTACCATGGCTACACAACTTTCGGCAATAAGTTTTATTTCTGCGCCGGCATTTGTAGGTTTAAAACTAAATGGAGGAATGAAATGGCTAACCTTTGAGTTTGCCGTGCCGTTGGCTATGATTTTTATAATGATCGTTATTATTCCGCCATTATTTAGATCTGGTGTTGTTAGTATTTATGAGTTTGTAGAAAAACGTTTTAGCACATCAACACGATTAATTTTAAGTATTGTTTTTCAAATAAGTAGAGCGCTTGGTACCGGAGTAATGGTGTATACTATTGCAATTATTTTGCAAGCCGTATTAGATATCGATTTTGTTTATACCATTTTAATTATTAGTGTTATCACTATTATTTATTCTTGGCAAGGCGGCATGAAAGCCGTTGTTTGGGGCGATGCCATTCAAATGATTATTTTATTTGCAGGATTAATTATCTGCTTGTATTATGGATGGAACTTATTGCAGGAACACGGTGGATTAGAAGCTGGATTCGACCCAGAAAGATTACAAATTATTGATTATAATTTAGGTGTTGGTGAAGGGAACGAATATGGTTTATTACCCATGATACTTGGTGGGTTCTTTTTATATGCCTCTTATTATGGTTGCGACCAAACACAAGCACAGCGTATGCTTTCTGCTAAAGATGAAAAAACAATTAGAAGCCTACTTTTAGCAAACGGACTTTTAAGATTTCCTGTAGTTTTAGTGTACTGTATTATGGGCTTAGTTATCGGTGGTTTAATTACACTTGCTCCCGATTTTCTAGCCGAAATAGCCGATACTACCCAAAGGCATTTTCCATATCAATTTGCTAAGCACGGTATTAAGGCCGATTTAATGGTTCCTGTATTTATCATTAAATATTTACCACATGGTTTAATAGGTATTTTAATGGTAGGTATATTATCTGCGGCTATGTCGTCTTTAAGTTCAACCGTTAATTCGCTTTCTGCAGTTACCGTAGAAGATTTTTTTAACCGAGGAGAAAATAAATTAAGCACAAAAAAATACATGATGATTTCAAAAGGATCGGTAGTTTTTTGGGGATTAGTTTGTATTGCGAGTGCCTTTCTTTTTGGAGGTAGTAAAAATGCAGTAATAGAAATTATTAATGCTATTGGTTCTGTATTTTATGGTCCGGTATTGGTGACGTTCTTTTTGGCGTTCTTTTCAAAAAAAATAAATCACATTGGTATGAATGCTGGTATTATCTCAGCTGTTTTAATAAATTTAATGTTTTCAAAAACAATTCAAGAGTTGTTTCATATTGATTTAGGATTTAATATCTTTTGGATTTGGTTAAACTTTACAGGCGTTATAATTGCCTTAGTTGTGGCTTATGCTGTTAGTGCTTTAACGAGTAAAACTAAAGTGAAAAGCATTTCTAATTTTAATGTGAGTATTAAAAAAGAAGACTTCATGATAAAAGAGGTTTATATACTTCTTGCTTTTTTTGTTTTTATATTGGTTTTAAGCTTTTTCCTTCCTTCAATTTTAAGTTAAAATAGTTATACTATGAAAATTGTACTTGCTCCCGATAAATTTAAAAATTCTTTAACCGGTATGGCGTTTTGCCAAGCTGTTGAGGCTGGTATTCATGCTGTAAATCCAGATATTGATATTTTAAAATTACCACTGGCCGATGGTGGAGACGGTACTATTGAGGTCGTTAATTTTTATTTGAATGGAAGAGTTGTTGAGGTCGATGTTAGTAATCCGTTTTTTGAACCTATAAAAGCGAATTATCTTTATGCTGAAGCGTCTAAAACAGCTTTTATTGAAATGGCTGAAGCTTCGGGTTTAAAACTTTTAAAACGTAAGGATTTCGATTGTAAAAATGCCACCACACTCGGCACAGGAGATATGATTTTGGATGCTTTAAATAAAGGCGCTAGAACTATTATTTTAGGTATAGGTGGCAGTGCAACCAATGATTGTGGTATTGGTATGGCAACAGCTTTAGGCTATCGTTTTTTAGATGAAAAAGGAAAGGAAGTTGTGCCTACGGGATTTAATTTATTAAATATTAGATCTATCGATGCCACTAATGTACATCCTAATATTAGCGAAGTTAATTTTAAAATAGCCTGCGATGTTACCAATCCGTTGTACGGAGAAGATGGTGCGGCTTATGTTTATGCAACTCAAAAAGGAGCCAAGGCGCGAGATATTATTTTGCTAGATGATGGCTTAAAATCTTTTGCTAAAATATTACAGTCTGTTTTTGGTGTCGATGCGCAAAGTATTCAAGGTGCGGGTGCTGCCGGCGGTATGGGTATTGCTTCAAAAGTGTTTTTGAATGGTACTTTAGAGCGCGGTATTGAGCTTATAAAAGACTTAGCTCAGTTTGATAAGCAATTGCATGATGCCGATTGGATTATTACAGGGGAAGGCAAGCTAGATACGCAAACCATGTCTGGAAAAACAATACAAGGCGTGCTATCTTCCGCGAAAGCGAAACAAATAAAAGTCGCTGCCTTTTGTGGATCTATAGATTTAGAAAATGATAACGCTAAAGATTTCGGGATAGAATATACCGATGCCGTTATTAAGTATTCGAAAAGTTTAAATGATGCTATGAAAAATAGCTATGGCTATGTAGAAAAAATGGCAACTACGTTTGCTAGACAATTATAAAAGTGCGTTTGTTTTCTAAGGGCTACTCATTTCTACCTAAGGAGAAATCGAACAAGAGTAAGTTAATCTAACTCGTCTTACTTTTTATTCGGATTTAATAAAATGGCATAAACCTGAAAGCCAAATCCAATAAGAATAAGCATTGGTGCCAAACGGATACGTCTCCAGCTAAAAATTTCTGGATTAAAAACTGCAGGATCGTCACTGCCACCACCAGACATTAAAATAAAACCAAGAGCAATAATTGCTAAACCAATAAACATGAATTTATAGTTTTTCTTGCCAAATACAAAGGTGGCTTTTGTTGCTTCTTTTTGTTTTTTATTTTCCATAGTGTTTGTAAGTCATGCAAATTAACAGAATTAATTCAGAATTTCTGTTAATGTTGTTTTAAATTTCTTTCGCCTAATAGTACAGCTCGTCTGTTTTTAAATTCAAGAAACGTTGTGTTGCAAAATGTGTGCTTATCCAAGTTATTAAAATACCTAGCGCGAAAATAACGCCAAATAAAATAGCAATTAAAATCGGGTTACTTAGTAATTCTAGTTCGGCAAACGTTTTGTTTAAATAATACAATACAACAGCCATGCCTATTAAAGCTAATATAGCACCAATAATACCTAAACGTACGCTTTTCCAAACAAACGGACGACGAATAAAACGTTTTGTAGCGCCTACCATTTGCATGGTTTTTATTGTAAATCGTTTAGAATATACGGCTAAGCGAATAGAACTATTTATCAATAATACCGCAATTAAAGTAAAAATACCACTGATAACTAAAACCCAAAAACTGATTTTTTTAACATTATCGTTCATTAGGTTTACAAGGTCGTTATCGTAGGTTACTTCTTCCACAAAGTTTTTATGTAGCGCTTCCGCGGAAATTTTTTCAAGGTGTTCCGAGGTTACAAAGTCTGCTTTTAAGTGTACATCAATCGAATTTTGTAACGGGTTATAGCCCACAAAATCCATAAAATCTTCACCGTTTTCTGCTTTCATAAATTCGGCAGCTTGTTCTTTAGAAACGTATTCGGTAGATTTTACATAATCGGCCATAGCCAAACTTTTTTCAAGTTGTTTGGTCTCAACCTCTTTAGCCGAATCTTTCAAGTAAATAGTAAGTACTACCTGTTCTTTAAAATGATCGGATACTTTTTTAGCATTTAAAACCAACATACCCAACAGGCCTAGTAAAAATAAAACTAAGGCAATACTTAAAACCACCGAAAAGTACGATGATATTAGTCTGCGTTTTTGATGTTTTTCAAAAGATGAACTCATAAAGGGTGTCGATTAATGCTGTAAAAATAATAAAGAATAAGCAATCTTCATTTATATAAACAGAAACATATTGAAATTGTTATTTTTCAACCTAACATTATTTTAAATATTACTAATAGCAACTTGGTTAACTTTTACAGTTATGCTAGCTTTTTAGGTGGTTTACTAATAATGTAAACACCAATAACAACCATAACGCAGCTTAGTATTTTTACTATATTAATATCTTGTGCGTACTCTTCTTTCATTAATATAAAAGCATAAATACTTACCATAGCAAAACTTATTACGGGTTGTAGATAAATATAGCTACTTGTTACCGATGGCATCACGTGGTTTAGTGCATACAAATTAAGTAAATAGGTAGTAAACGTGGTGAATAATACCACAAAGCCAATAACTAAATACGTGTTGGTAGTAAAGCCTGCAAAATTGGTATCCATTATAGGTTGAATAGAAAACGGTGTAACCAAGAGTAAGCCAAACAAAAACATCCAACAAATAACGGTGAGGGCATTATATTTTCGCATTAAAGTTTTTGCAAGCACTAAGTAAAGACCATAGGAGGCAGCATTACAAAACACCAAAAAATTACCGAGTAGTGAGCTTGTACCTTCAGATTTATTACCATAGGCAATAAGAAAAATGGCGGCAATACCAGCAATTACGGTGCCTATAAATTTATTCTTCGTCATGCGTTCTTTCAGAATAAAAAAACTGAAAATAAAAACCAAAACAGGTGTAGCCGTCATAATAATAGATGCATCTACCGGCGAGGTTATATTAATACCATGGAAGAAAAACAGCATATTTGCCGCGGCACCAAGTAAACCGCAAAGTGCCAAACGCAATAAATCTTTACGTTCTACTTTTTCTTTTACAAACATAAATTTAAGCGCCCAAAACAGCACAACGCAGCAAGCCAAACGGATAAATACAAAAGCCGTTGGGCTAATTTTATGAGGCATAATGCCTTTGGCAATAATATAATTGAGGCCGTAAATAACATTTGCGCCAAAAAGTGCAAAATGGGCCTTGTAGATGTTCGCGTTCAAGGAGTCTGGTTTTAAGCGTGCAAAAGTAAAAGTATCTCGTTAAAACAGCATGTTTTTTAACGGTTTTAACTTATGAAAATAAAAGATTTTTAAGTTGATTTATAAAACGTAAATTTGCGCCGAATATGGCCGTTTTAAAAACGACCTTATAGTAATACGAAAACAAGATATAGGATGATATACGATTTCAATAAAATCGAAGAAAAGTGGCAGAAATATTGGGCAACAAACCAAACTTTTAAAGCCGAAAACCAAAGCGAAAAACCAAAATATTATGTGTTAGATATGTTTCCTTACCCAAGTGGAGCAGGTTTACATGTTGGGCATCCGTTAGGTTATATCGCATCCGATATTTATGCGCGTTACAAACGTCACCAAGGTTTTAATGTATTGCATCCGCAAGGGTACGATAGTTTTGGTTTGCCTGCAGAGCAGTACGCGATCCAAACCGGGCAGCACCCGGCAATTACCACGGCCGAGAATATAAAAACCTACCGTCGTCAATTGGATCAAATCGGGTTTTCTTTCGATTGGTCTCGTGAGGTCCGTACTTCAGATCCGCAATATTACAAGTGGACCCAATGGATTTTTATTCAATTATTCAACTCTTGGTACAATAACGATACTAATAAAGCTGAAGATATTTCTACTTTAGAAAATATTTTTGCAACAGAAGGTAATGCGAATGTAAATGCCGTTTGCGATGATAACATTGCGCCTTTTACAGCAGAAGCTTGGCAAGGATTTTCTTCGGAAGACAAACAAAAAGTATTACTTCAATATAGATTAACTTATTTAGCTGAAACGGAAGTAAACTGGTGCCCAGCATTAGGAACCGTTTTAGCAAATGATGAAATAGTAAACGGCGTGTCCGAACGTGGTGGACATCCTGTAATTCGTAAAAAAATGACCCAATGGAGTATGCGAATTTCTGCTTATGCAGAGCGTTTACTTCAAGGTTTAGATACTATTGATTGGACAGATTCTTTAAAGGAAAGCCAACGTAACTGGATTGGGAAATCGGTTGGAGCCTCTGTTACTTTTAATGTTAAGGATAGCGATGCCGTTATCGATGTGTTTACAACAAGACCAGATACTATTTTTGGTGTAAGCTTCATGACGCTAGCTCCAGAACACGAATTAGTAGCGCAGTTAACAACACCAGAGCAAAAAGCTGAGGTAGATGCTTATATTTTAGCAACTGCCAAACGTAGCGAACGTGATAGAATGGCCGATGTCAAAACCATTTCTGGTGCATTTACTGGGGCTTATGCCGAGCATCCGTTTACAAAAGAGCCAATTCCGGTTTGGATTGGCGATTACGTTTTAGCGGGTTACGGTACAGGAGCCGTAATGTCGGTTCCTTGTGGAGATGAAAGAGATTACGCTTTCGCGAATCATTTCAATATTCCAATTATTAATATTTTTGATGGTGCCGATATTTCGGAAGCAGCCTTTACAGATAAAGAAAAAACCGTGATAGGAAACAGTGATTTCCTTAACGGCATGAACTATAAAAAAGCGACCAAACGTGCTATTTTCGAATTAGAGAAAATTGGACAAGGTGAAGGTAAAACCAATTACCGTTTGCGCGATGCTGTATTTAGTCGTCAACGTTATTGGGGAGAGCCATTTCCGGTGTATTATGTCAAAGGGATGCCGCAAATGATTGATGCTGCACATTTACCTATTAAATTACCCGAAGTAGAAAAATATTTACCAACCGAAACCGGCGAGCCACCATTAGGTAATGCTACCGTTTGGGCTTGGGATACTAATAAAAATGAAGTCGTTTCTAACGATTTAATCGATAATGAAACCATCCATCCGTTAGAATTAAACACCATGCCAGGTTGGGCAGGTAGTTCTTGGTATTTTAACCGCTACATGGATTCTACAAACACCGAAGAATTCGCGAGTAAAGAAGCGATGGACTACTGGAAAGATGTGGATTTATACATTGGCGGAAGCGAGCATGCTACAGGACATTTACTGTATTCTCGTTTTTGGCAAAAATTCTTGTTCGATAAAGGTGTTGTGCCTGTTGATGAGTTTGCTAAAAAACTGATTAACCAAGGGATGATTTTGGGGACTAGTGCTTTTGTTAATAGAGTATTTGTAGAGACAGGTATTCAAAAGCAAAGAGGGGTATTTATTTCTAATGATTTATTAGGAAATAAAGGAGAATTAAATGATGATGTAATTGGTTTAATTAAGAAGGAGTTAGGAGAAGTTGATGAGAACGATATAAAAATTATGCCAATTCATGCGGATGTTTCTTTTGTTAATTCATCTAATCAGTTAGATCTTGAAGCTTTTAAAAACTGGAGAGTTGAATATAATGAAGCTCGCTTTATTAAAGGAAAAGATGGTTGTTTTGAAGTTGCTCGCGAAGTTGAAAAAATGTCTAAATCGAAATACAACGTGGTGAACCCTGATAACATTGTTTCAGATTACGGAGCAGACAGTCTTCGTTTATACGAGATGTTCCTTGGGCCATTAGAGCAATACAAACCATGGAATACAGCCGGAATTACAGGCGTGCACAACTTCCTTAAAAAACTATGGAAATTGTATGTCGATGATAACGGACTTAAAGTTTCAGACCAAGCAGCAACAAAAGATGCTTTAAAAACACTTCATAAAACCATTAAAAAGGTTCAAGAAGATATCGAGAATTTCTCTTTCAATACATCGGTTTCAACGTTTATGATTGCTGTAAACGAGTTAACCACTCAAAAATGTACTTCTAAAGATATTTTAGAACCGTTATTGGTTTTATTATCGCCTTATGCGCCACATATTGCAGAAGAGTTATGGAACCAATTAGGTAATAGCGAATCTATTTCTACAGCGGCTTTTCCAGAGTTTGATGCGAGCCACTTGGTAGAAAGTAGTAAAAATTACCCAATTTCCTTTAACGGGAAAATGCGTTTTACTTTAGAGCTACCAATGGATATGAGCAAAGACGAGATAGAAAAAACCGTTTTAGCTCACGAAAAAACACAAGAGCAACTTGCAGGCCGTACCCCTAAAAAGGTTATTGTTGTGCCAGGTAAAATTGTAAATATTGTTGGCTAAGGCCAAATAGCATATAGAAATAAGCCATCTTATTTTATAAGGTGGCTTTTTTAGTTTAACCCCAATTTATATTATTAAATAAAATTATGTTCGAAATTCAACCCATGGAAATAGTAGGTTTGGTTGCAGCCACTTTAACTACTGCATCATTTGTTCCGCAGGTCTATAAAGCTTATAAAACTAAAGATGTAGAAGGTGTATCATTAACCATGTTTTTAGCCATGTTTGTTGGTGTATTGCTTTGGTTGGTTTACGGGTTTTACTTAAAAAGCTTATCGATGGTAATTGCCAATATCATTACCTCGGTACTTTGTTTAATGATTTTAATTCTTAAAATTAAGCACAAAAAAAAATCATAAAAAAAACGAGCCCAAAACAGCCGTAAATTCTATTTTTTAAAAGCTCGAAAAATTCCTATATTTTCATAAAAACAAGTGGTTTTTTATCAATACCAATTAAAAACCCGTGTTTTTCGAGCTGTTTTAACCAAAAAAGCGTTTTCCCATTAAATTGATGTGAATTATAGATTGTTTGGTGATATTGGGTTTTAAGTGAAAATAAATTAACAAAATCGCAATTTTGATTATAATGTTCAAAATTTTGTATTAATTTTGTTTCGATTTAAATCTATAAAAAAGCTTAATACATGAAAATTGGAGTTCCTATTGAGATAAAAAATAGCGAAAATAGAGTAGGTATGATACCTTCTGGAGTTTTCGAATTAACCAAAAGAAACCATGAGGTTTACGTACAAACAAACGCAGGTTTTAATAGTGGTTTTCTTGATGAAGAATATATAGAGGCAGGAGCAACTATTTTAGACAGCATAGAGGCTGTTTACGAAATTGCAGACATGATAGTGAAGGTAAAAGAACCTATCGAGCCAGAATACGATTTAATTAGGGAAGACCAAGTGGTATTTACATATTTCCACTTTGCATCTAGTGAGCCATTAACTAGAGCTATGATTAAAAGTAAATCTGTTTGTATCGCTTACGAAACTGTAGAAGATAACGACGGATCTTTACCGCTTTTAATTCCAATGTCTGAGGTTGCAGGTCGTATGTCTGTACAACAAGGTGCAAAATTCTTAGAGAAGCCAATTAAAGGTCGTGGTATTTTATTAGGTGGTATTCCAGGAGTTCCTCCAGCAAAAGTACTTATTCTAGGTGCTGGTATTGTAGGTTACCAAGCTGCAAAAATGGCATCAGGTTTAGGCGCACAAGTTACTATTATGGATATTAACATGAAGGCTTTACGTTATGTAAGTGATTCTATGCCAAACAATGTAATTAGTGAATTTTCTAGTGAATATAACATACGTAAACATATTGTAGATGCCGATTTAATTATTGGTGGTGTATTATTAAAAGGAGCAAAAGCGCCAAAATTAATAACACGCGATATGTTAAAAGAAATGCGTCCAGGTACCGTAATGGTAGATGTTGCTGTAGATCAAGGCGGATGTTTTGAAACTACACACCCAACAACGCACCAAGATCCAACATACATTATAGACGAGGTTGTACATTACACCGTAGCCAATATGCCAGGTGCTGTACCATATACATCTACAATGGGTTTAACCAACGTAACCTTACCATACGTTATTAAATTAGCAAACGAAGGTTGGGAGCAAGCTTGTCAAAACAGCGCGCCACTAGCAAGAGGTTTAAATATTATAAAAGGAAAAATTGTGTACAAAGAAATAGCCGAAGCTTTCGATATGTCTTTAGAAACAGCATAGTTTCTTAAAACACACAAACTATATATTAAATCTGGTTTTAGGCATTATGTCTAGAATCAGATTTTTTTGTTTTAAATAATCATTTGGGCGTTACCCGAAAAGGGTCGGGCTATCACTACTCGCTCCCTTCCAAAAGGTCGGGGAGCTCAAACAGGCCGTTCTATCCCTAACGCGGGCTTTGGGCTAAGGTTGGTTTTTCAGTAGAAAACAAGTGGTTTAGGCTGCGCTATCAGATTTCTGTTTTATAATTTCTAGTATTTGGTTTCTATCATTTTCAGAAAGGACCTCTAGGAAAACTCTGTGACTTTCAGTTTCTCTAGATGTACTATTGATGATATCCAAATAGTACCCTTTGTTAGTAAATGTGTCTTTCTGGTACACTCTAGAAATATCTCTATAATTAAACTCCAACATTCCTAACTGGTTCGAAGCTATTCTAATCAGAATCATTATTCTAAACATTCCAAAATTAACGGTAGGGTATTTAGGTAAAATAATTTTGGTTGGGTGTACTTCGGCTATTTTTCCAAAGTTCATTTTCTTAAGTATAAGCTTTATTAAAATAGATGCAATTATTGTCCATAGTATTAATTTAACACCACCACCAAATTGCGATTTAAATAAAAACAGGACAAGAAGTACTGCCAGTAAAATCGAAAAAATTGTAGTAATATCTCCTTTAACGTAATATGCTTTTCCGTTTTTTAAAATATGAGGTATTTCAAAAGAATTCATGAATTCAATATTCTCCTTTGTGAAAATTTTGTCTTCCTTTTTCTTTTTGGTGTTGGGTTCAGTATTAGATTTTACGTTTGTTCTTTCTTGTGCATCTGCTAATGAAATATTTCTTTTAAGTAATTCAGCCTCTAATATTGGTATTACTTCTTTTCTTAAAGATTGGATGTCTTTAGTAGCTATTTCAATTAACTTTTCATCATCAAAATTTTCGTAATTTCTTCTTATATCCTCTAAGTTCATGTTATAAAATAAATAAAAATGATTTCTTTTATTATGTAGGGTTTTGGGTGACTATTATTCAGCTAAAGCCTTCAGCATACCTTTAAAAATAAAACCATGGAAAGGTAATACCGAATACCAATACAGTCTGCCGGCTAAACCAAGCGGTCTAAAAGTTGCGGTTTGAGTTAGTTTATTGTCAACCACTTTAAACTCCAACCAAGCTTCACCCGGAAGTTTCATTTCAGCAAATAAAAGTAAACGTCCTTCTTCTTTATCGGCATACAATACACGCCAAAAATCAATAGAATCACCAACATTAATGGTTGCCGGATTGGTGCGTCCGCGCCTCAATCCAACACCGCCAAAAAGCTTGTCCATGTAGCCTCTAATTTTCCAAAGCCATGTGCCATAATACCAGCCGGTGTTTCCGCCAATAGCCCAAATTTTGTTTATAGAAGCTTCGCGGTTTTCAATAGCTTTCGTTCTACTATCTTTAAAACAACCAAAAGAGGGGACTTGTATAAATTCGGATATATTAAAGTTTAATCCGCTACTGGAGTAAGCATCTTTCCAACTCGACAGAATTTCATTATTTTCAATTTTACTAAAAGCGCGTTTTAAGGCTTCTTCATAACTCAAAGGTGTTATGCCTAAAATGGTATTTATTCTATTATCACGGCAAACTACTTCAACCTTCATGCTATGTACTAGAGACGATGCTAATTTGTACGATGTTGAGGTTACAAAATAAAGCCAGTACGATGATAGTTTGGGTGTCATTACCGGAACCGTATAAATTCTACGTTTTAAGTTTCTGGCTTTACCAAAATTTAAAAGCATCTCTTTATAGGTTAAAACATCAGGACCTCCAATATCAAAATTCTCATTATAAGTTTCGGGGTTAAACATCGATTTAGAAAGAAAAGCCATAACATCGGAAATGCCGATGGGTTGGCATTTGGTGTTTAACCATTTTGGAGTAATCATGATCGGGAGCTTTTCAACTAAATCCCTAATAATTTCAAAAGAAGCACTTCCGGAGCCAATAATAATTCCGGCGCGTAAAGCTGTAAAGTTGTAATCGCCTTTTGCCAGTTCTATTTCTACATTTTTTCTTGAGCTTAAATGTTTAGAGAGTTCGGTTTCGTTAACAATACCACTTAAATAAACCACATGATTTACGTTTGTGTTTTTTAAAGCATTCCTAAAGTTTTTTGCAGATGTTTCTTCTAAAGATTTATAATCACCATCCGAAGACATGGAGTGTACCAAATAATAAGCACCATCAATATCTTTTGGAATATGTTCTAAAGAAGCTTGATCTAAAAGGTCTAATTGAAGCACCGTAATGCTTTTTGCTAAAGATTCTGGCGGATTAAACCGTTTGGGGTCTCTCACGCAGCAAATCACTTCGTGTCCGGCTTCAACTAAAACCGGAATTAAACGTTTACCAATATAACCTGTGGAACCTGTTAGTAGTATTTTCATTATTTAGAATCAGAATGTCGCGATATTAAATCGTTTCATTAATTAATATGTGGGGTTAAACGAAGTTAACCATTTTTTTATAAAGCGCTATGCATCTAAAAATTAACTGACAAACTAGCACAATATGCAATTGGCTTTATTTTTGATATATTTACATTAGAAATTAAAAACTAAACAAAATGATTGGATATTATATATTATTGGGTGCCATAGCGCTTTTAAGTTGGATAGCGAGTAGTACCTTAAAGAAAAAGTTTGCCAAATATTCTAAAATACAACTGAGAAATGGCATGAGTGGCGCCGAAATTGCTACAAAAATGTTAGCAGATAACGGTATTACCGATGTTGAGGTTATTTCTACACCTGGGCAATTAACCGACCATTATAATCCAACAAATAAAACAGTAAACTTAAGTGAGTCTGTTTATAATCAAAGAAACGCAGCAGCTGCGGCTGTGGCAGCACACGAGTGTGGTCACGCCGTGCAACATGCGCAAGCGTATCAATGGTTAGGGGTGCGATCTAAATTAGTACCTGTTGTTAGTGTAACGTCAAATATGTCACAATGGGTTGTTATTGGTGGTTTAATGTTAGGTGCCGCAGCAGGTTTAGGACTTGGATATTGGATTGCCGTTGCTGGATTAGTCATGATGGGTTTTGCAACTTTATTCAGTTTTGTAACTTTACCGGTAGAATACGATGCTAGTAACCGTGCTTTGGCGTGGTTGAAAAATAAAAACATGTTGTCTCAAGAAGAATATGCAGGATCGGAAGATGCCTTAAAATGGGCTGCACGTACATATTTAGTTGCTGCAATTGGTTCTTTAGCGTCTTTAGTATATTGGGCTTTTCAAGTATTTGGTGGCTCTAGAGATTAATACCTATTAATAATTTAAAAATCAATTAAATCCCAAATTATGAATCAAACATTTAATGGTAAGCTTATGGTAAGTCAACTATCTGAAGTAGATAGAGTGGCTTTTTATAAAAAAACGTATTCGCATGTTGCGGGTGGTGTTTTGGCATTTATTCTTTTTGAATACTTATTATTACAAAGTGATACAGTTGTAGAGTTCGCTTTATCCATGACGCAAGGTTGGCGTTGGCTTATTATGCTTGGTGGTTTTATGTTTATTACAAACTATGCTGAAGGTATGGCGCTTAAAACGCCAGACAAAAACAAACAATATTTAGCTTATGGACTTTACATTTTAGCCGAAGCTTTTATTTTTGTACCACTTATATACATTGCAGCTTATGCCATGGAAACAGGGCCAGATATTTTAAAACAAGCCGGTATTGTTACATTGGCTTTATTTAGCGGATTATCGGCTATTGTTTTTGTTACTAAAAAAGATTTTTCATTTTTAAAAGCAGGATTAACCGTTGGGTTTTTTATTGCTATTGGGTTAATTATCGCTGGTAGTATTTTTGGTTTCAATTTAGGACTTTGGTTTTCGGTTGGTATGTGTCTTTTAGCTGCTGGTTCAATTTTGTATCAAACATCAAATTTGGTAAATAAATATGGTGTTGAAGATTATATTCCTGCTGCTTTAGGCTTGTTTGCTTCGCTCATGCTACTGTTTTGGTATGTGTTACGTATTTTTATGTCTAGAGATTAAGCATAATAAATAAATTTCTTTTGAAGTTTAACATTCTAAGCGATGTTAAATTCAATGTAAAACTTAGTTAAAAACAAAGCTCTGAAAAACAGATTTCAGAGCTTTTTCGTTTCTTTACCAATTCAAATAAACAAAATGAGTGCACCTATAGATTATTACCAAGAACATCAAGCAACATACACTGCAGAAGCACAAAAGTTGCATAAGCAAATGATAACCTTAAGCATGCTAAGGTTGTTGGTTTTTGTTGCTACAGGTTTTGGTATATACTTCACTTTTCAAAACTGGCAAATTGCTTTAGGTATTGGGGTTTTGGGTGTTGTGGGTTTTCTGTTTTTATTATCAAAGTATAACGATATTAAACGCGAACGTCAGTTTAAAAAAGCGCTGGTTGTTATAAATGAAGAAGAGATTAAAATTGCTTCGGGTAATTTTCATGATCGAGATCAGGGACTTAAATTTCAAGACCCAAATCATTTTTATAGTTTAGATATCGATTTATTTGGTCGAGGTTCATTTTTTCAATTTATAAACAGAACAACGATTACTGAAGGACAAGAACGATTGGCTGACTTATTAAAAGCGAACAATACTGAAAATATTGTTTCACGACAAAAAGCCATAGAAGAATTAAGTAGTAAGCCCGAATGGAGGCAGCATTATGATGCTAATTCGAGTTTGATTGAAACAGAAACGTCTGCAAAGCAAATTGTAACATGGTTAAAAAATTATAAAACGTTTTTGCCAAAAATGATGCAATGGTTACCAATAGGGTTTACTGTTATTTCGGTAACATTATTTGTATTAACTATTTTGAATTTAATTAATTCTGAAATTGTTGGCTATTGGTTGCTTATTGGCTTAGGCTTTTCTGGTGTTTATGTCAAGCGTATCAATCAACTTTCAACAGGAGCCGATCAGGTTAAAGATACATTTCGTCAGTATGCTTTATTGTTGAATTTAATTGAAAATGAAAATTTCACTTCAGAATTGCTTCAGAAGAAACAAGAAAAAATTCAATCGGAACATAAAAAGGCGTCACTTATTTTTAAAGAGTTATCCAAAGGTTTGGATGCATTAGATAATCGCAATAATATTATCTCGGCTATATTTGGTAACGGCTTGTTCTTGTCGGATATTAAAAACAGCTACCGTATTGAAAAATGGATTAATCAATATGCTGATAAAGTTGAAGATTGGTTTGAGGTGGTTTCCTTTTTCGATGCTTATAACTCCTTAGGTGGTTTTAATTTTAATCATCCTGATTTTGTGTTTCCTAAAATAGTAAACAACGGGTCGGTTATAAAAGCTACAAATTTAGGGCACCCTTTGTTAAACAAGTCTAAACGTGTAGATAGTAACGTCTCTATGGGTAATGAGGAATTCTTTATTGTTACTGGGGCAAATATGGCAGGAAAAAGCACCTTTTTACGTACTATGTCTCTGCATATTGTTATGGCCAATGTTGGTTTGCCTATTTGTGCTGAAACGAGTGAATATTCGCCTGTAAAATTGATTACAAGTATGCGCACCACAGATTCGTTAACCGATGATAGCTCGTACTTCTTTTCTGAGTTAACACGATTAAAATACATTGTAGATGCTATTCAAAAAGAACCTTATTTTATTATTTTAGATGAAATTTTAAAGGGGACAAATAGTACCGATAAGGCTATTGGTTCTCGTAAGTTTGTTGAAAAATTAGTGGCTTCTAAGGCTACCGGAATTATTGCAACGCACGATTTAAGTTTGTGCGAAATTGAAAACGAACTACCGCAAGTAAAAAACTATTACTTCGATGCTGAAATTATTAATGATGAACTTCATTTTGATTACACTCTTAAAACGGGAGTTTGTAAAAACATGAATGCATCTTTTCTATTGAAGAAAATGGAAATTGTATAATTAAGAGCTTCTTTTAAGGTGTTCCGAAGAAAAAATAATCGCCACTCTTTGATTATTGTGTCATTTTTCAGCTCTAATTTTAACATACGCGTTTTTCAATTAAATGGCTAATGCGTTGTTTAACTTCATTTTACGTTAATTTGAAGAGGTTGCGAACTTAGGCCTTTGTTAAAAGGGTGTTAAGCTAGTGACTAACCCTTAATTTTGTGTCTAAATAGATAGAGAATCTTAAAAAAAAGGTATAGAATATGAAGATGATAAAAATATTACCCATAGCATTAATTGGTTTATGCATGTCTTGCGGAAGTGGAGAGCGTGTTATAATGGAAGAAGGTGCTGTGTATAAAGTGAAAAACGATAACTTTTATAGTAAAGGTAAAGATATTACAGAGCTGTTATCCGAAAACGAGAAGAAAGACATAAAGGCCGTTTTAAGTAAGCGCCTTGAAGCTGAGCGTCTTGCTGAAGATAAAAAAGAAAAGTTAGAAAAGGAGCAGAAAAAAGTAGAGCAAACTATAGAGAAAGCTAAGGAAAAGCAAGAAGCCTTAGAGGAAAGTCAAAAACAATTAGAAGAGAAACAAGAAGCAATAGAAGATGCTCGAGACGATTTTTTAAAGGCTAAAGAAAAACTAGAGAGTAAAAAAGAGAAGTATAATAAACTAAAAGAAAAAGGTAAGCTATCGCCTAGTGATGAAGAGAAGTGGCAAGGCCGTTTTGAAGATTTAGAAGCTAAAATAAAAGAGTATAACACTATTTATAAAAACTTAAAATAAAATTAATTATGAAAAATATATTTGCAACCCTAGTCTTATTTGTATTCTGTTTTGCAGTTAATGCACAAGAGGTAGTATTTAAAGAAGCGACATACCAAGTTAAAGGTAGTAAAATTATTAAAGATGGAGCCGATGTTACAAAAACATTATCTATTGAAGATCAACAACAAATAAAGGATGCTTTTAGTGTTAAAAAAGCAGAATTAGACAAAGCTAAAGCAGCTGAAAAGGCAGAGCTTGAAAAGGTAAAAGCCAAAGAAAAGGCTGTTAAGAAAGAAGAGAAAGCGAAAAAGGATCAGGAGAAAGCATTAAAAAAAGCTGAAAAAGAACAAAAGAAGGCCGAAAAAGCATTGAAGGCTAAAGAGAAGGCAAAGTCTAATTTTGAAAAAGCAGGAAAAAAGCATAAAGATGCTATTTCGAAATACGAAAAGTTAAAAAATAAAGGTAAATTGTCTCCGGTAGACGAAAAGAAGTCGCTAGAGAATATTGAGAAGCTAAAAGAAAAGTTAGATAAAGCAAAAAGTAAACTATAAAATAAAATCACGGTATGGAAAAAGAGCTTAAGGTAGCGTTAATTCAGGCGAATTTAGTTTGGGAAAATCCTCAAAAAAACCGTGAGCAGTTTGCAGAAAAAATAGAACAAATTTCAGGCAGTATAGATCTCATTATACTGCCTGAAATGTTTACAAGTGGTTTTACCATGAACGCTGAAAAGGTAGCGGAAACTATGGATGGGGAAACTATTACATGGCTAAAAGATATGGCTGCTAAAAAAGATGCGGCTATTGTTGGTAGTTTGGTAATAACAGAAGCGGGTAAGTATTACAATCGTTTAGTATTTGTAGAACCTTCGGGTAAAATTACTATTTATAATAAACGCCATGCTTTTACCTTAGTTGGCGAGGAGAAAACATATACGGCAGGCAATGAAAAGTTGATTATAGATTATCTAGGTTGGAAAATCTGTCCGTTAATTTGTTACGATTTACGTTTTCCCGTATGGGCAAGAAATACTGAAAATTACGAAGTATTGATTTATGTAGCCAACTGGCCAAAACCACGTGTTACGGCTTGGGATACGCTTTTAAAAGCGCGAGCTATCGAGAATATGAGTTATTGTATTGGTGTGAATAGAGTAGGTGTAGATGGTGTGAATAGTGAATATTCTGGTCACTCTGCTGTCTACGATGTTTTAGGAAATCAGTTATCTAATTTCGAACCGCACGAAGAAGGTACTCAAATAATTACTTTAGAGAAGCGCCATGTGGAAGCGTATAGAAATAAATTGAAGTTTTTGAACGATCGAGATGCTTTTTCAATTCATTAATAAAAAACAAAAAGCCCGACTTTTACATCGGGCCTAATAAATTAACCAAAATTTATTACTAATCATTCTTTTTCTTAGCAATGGTTTGGTCGTATATAGTTTCAATTACTTACAAAGTGTTTTTTGTTATCATAACACCATTAAGTTGCAACCTCGAATATCAGAGTTGTCAAAACGACCAATAACTTCAAAAGATCCATCTGGATTTACACGGCCTAAATCTTGGGTTGCAATAAAGGAGCAAGAGTTGATGTTTGCTAAATCAATAACGTTAATTCCGCCCGCTTTTTCGCTGGTGTTTATAGTTAAAGCATCTTCGGTGTCTCGAGTTAAGACTTTCATCCAACTTGGACATTTAAATACACCATGACCTTGCGAGTAGGCTTGGCTTAATAATTCCGTCATACCATATTCACTATGGATTTCTTTTGTGCCAAAACCAGCTTTTAATTGTTTGTGTAGTTCTTCGCGAATCAATTCTTTTCGGCGGCCCTTCATACCTCCTGTTTCCATGATTACGGTGTTTTTTAAGTTGAATTGATGCATTTCAACTAAATCTAGCAACGCAAAAGAAACACCTATAAGTAATATTTTTTGGCCTTCAGCATCTAGCTTTATTAAGGTGTCTTTTAATTCGGAGATGTTATCGAGATAAAAACCACTTTCAGCATGTTTTGATTTCGAAATCATAGCATCGACCATGTATATTAATGACGAGCCTTCACGTTCTAAGTAAGACGGCAGTAATCCAAGAATAACATAATCTTCAATATTGCCATAAAAGTGTTCAAAACCTTTATTAAAACTCTGCTTGTAGATCTTTAAATCGGTAACATGGTGTTTGCTCGTCGCACTTCCGGTAGTTCCAGAACTAGTAAAGGTTGTTTCAACGGCATCTTTAGTACTTAAAATATCTCGAGTTTTAAAAAACTGAATAGGTAAAAAAGGAATATCGTTACTTGTTTTTACATCTGTTGGATGGATGTATAATAGGTCGCAAAATGAACGATACACCCTATTGTTTTCAAACTGAAATTTAAAAACTTCTAATGCTAAGCTTTCGAATTCAGCGGGTGTTTTTATTTTGAAAATGGCGTTTTTATCGATCATAAATAGATTTCAATAGTCATTAAAGGCATAAAACGGTTCAGTAGTTTTAGTAGCCTAAATATTATAGTACAAAAGTAGATAAAATAAAAAAGCACTACCAATTGGTAGCGCTATTATATTTATATGTTCAAAAAAATTATTTTACAATCAGTTTTCTAGTTTCACTCACTTGATTTTCGGTAATGTGTAAAATATAAACCCCTTTACTTAGTTTTGAAATATTAAGTGTTTTACCAATAAGTCTGGCAGAAAGTACTTGTTTTCCCAGCACATTAAAAATCTTTACCGTTTTTGTTAAGTTGCTTTTTGATGCTATAGAAACTTCATTATCGTATGCACTTACCGGGTTTGGGTAAATGGTTAAACCTTCGATTTTAGGTGTTGTATTGCTAGAGGTTTGCGCACCCATAGACTGGATGGCAAAAAAAGAAATAATGGTAAAAAAGATTAAAAAGTATTGTTTCTTCATATTTACTCGTTTGTTATTTCAAAGTTAGATGAATACTACAATTTTAATGCCAAAAAATAGTTAACTTTATTATAATTTGTTATAAAGTTTATCAATTTGTTTCGCGATTGTTACCTTAGTGTTATTAATTTTTTAATTTTAATAAAATTATGTTATTAGCTTTATCTTTACTTCAAGAAACAGATTTTCTTTACAAATGAAAAAAAAAGACATTAAAATATTGTTGGTTGATGATGAGCCGGACATTTTAGAAATTGTAGGTTATAATTTATCAAGTGAAGGTTATCAGGTGCTTACAGCCGAAAACGGCGCCGAAGGTGTTAAAATCGCAAAAAAAGAATTACCACAGTTAATAATTCTAGATGTTATGATGCCAGAAATGGATGGTATTGAAGCTTGTGAATTAATTAGAAAGCATCCCGATTTAGCAAATACTATCGTGACTTTTTTAACAGCTCGTGGTGAAGACTATTCTCAAGTAGCAGGATTTGATGCTGGTGCGGACGATTATATTACAAAGCCTATAAAACCAAAAGTTTTAGTGAGTAAAGTAAAAGCGCTTCTTCGTCGTTTTAAGGAAGAAGATGTTGCCGATACCTTGAAAATTGGATCTTTAGTTATTAATAGAGACGAGTATAAAATCACTTCTAAAGGGAAAGAAATTATTTTACCAAGAAAGGAGTTTGAATTACTTTCTTTATTAGCTTCTAAACCTGGAAAAGTTTTTAAACGCGACGAAATATTAGATACCGTTTGGGGTAATGAAGTTGTTGTTGGCGGACGTACTATTGATGTGCACATTAGAAAATTACGTGAAAAACTAGGTGATAAAAGCTTTAAAACTGTAAAAGGTGTAGGTTATAAGTTTGTAGATTAATTTGTAATGAAACAGACTAAATTTAAAAAATCGTATCGATTCGCGAGAGTTACTTCGTTTTATATTACCTTATATATAACGCTCTTATTGGGCGTTTTTTTATTTTACTTCTCTAATATTGAGTTATGGGAAATTCCCGTGCTTGCTATTAGTACCTATGTTTTCTGTTTTATTGTTATTCAATATCGAGTAGAGCGATTTATATATCGGCGTGTTAAAAAAATATACGACGATCTAACTTTACTAGAATCGGCAAAGCTTACCAAAGGTGCTATTACTACCGATATGCACACGCTTACTCAAGAAATAGATAAATTTGCACGCGATAAAAAGTTAGAAATAGAAACTCTTAAAGTTAGAGAACAATACCGAAAGGAGTTTTTGGGAAATGTGTCTCACGAGTTAAAAACGCCATTGTTTACAGTACAAGGTTACATTTTAACCTTACTTGATGGAGCAATGGACAACAAAGAAATTCGCGAAAAATACTTAGAGCGTGCCAGTAAAGGTATTGAACGCTTAAGTTATATTGTGGAAGATTTGGATATGATTACCAAATTGGAAGTTGGAGATTTAAGACTTAAAATAGAAACTTTTAATATTGTAGAGTTGGTAGAAACAATTTTCGATATGCTGGAAATGAAAGCGGCAAAGAAGAAAATTACGTTAACCTTCGATATGAATTATAAAAAGCCAATATTTGTTAAGGCAGATAAAGAGCGCATTCAGCAGGTTTTAATTAACCTTATTGTGAATTCTATTAAATACGGAAGTGAAAAAGGTACTACTGAAATTAGTATCGAAAATTTAATAAAAAACAAAATTATTGTTCGGGTAACCGATAATGGCGAGGGTATTGCATCTGCACATTTACCACGATTGTTCGAGCGTTTTTATAGAGTTGATAAAACAGGTTCTAGAAAAGAAGGCGGTTCTGGGCTTGGACTTTCTATAGTAAAACATATTATTGAGGCACACCAAGAAAAAATATATGTTGAAAGTGAATACAGTGTGGGTAGTGAATTCTCATTCACCCTCGAAAAAGCTGAATAATTTTTTAAAGTCGATTTCAAAATCAAAAGCTTTTAATCCAGCATAACCGGTAATGTTTTCTAGCACTTTTATGTTAAAATCGTCCTGACTACAAGTTGGCACCAAGCGCATATCACTAAGTCGTTCTGCTAAATATTCTTGTTCAAACTGCCCTGGTGTAGGTATAAAAAGTGCTTTTTTATTTAGTTTAGCTAAATCCATTACGGTGGTGTAACCCGATCGAGAAACAATCAATTCGCTTTCATTTATTGTTTTTTCTAGTAATGCCGATGTCATAAAATTATAAATGGTCATGTTGTCCTTTACTTCCTTGGTTTGCTCATTTTCCATTACACCTTTCACAAAAACTACTTGGCCGTTAAAAACTTCCAATTCATTTAAAAGACGTTCTTCTAACATGGTCCGTTGTGGTTCTGGACCAGAGATTAGCACCATAACATCATTTTTAATTTCAGTCTCCTGTTTAGTAAAACGACTTAATGGCCCAATGTAAGTTGTAGGCAGTTCAAAACGTTTTACATGGCCTAGTTTTCCGCTTAAATTAATATCGCCCGGTGTATCGGGAACCCAACAGGCATCAAATTTATTAATAATTTTCTGATGCATTTTAGTGCTTAGCCAAGTCGTGCTACCACTCAAAACGTTTAATTGATGCGTAATAAAAACAGATGGCACTTTTTTACTCCTAACACCCAATCGGTTGTCCGATATAATCCCAGAAATACCCTCAGAATCAACAATGTTTTTAGTCGCTTTTTTTTCAGCCTTAATAGCTTGCATCAATTTAGGCGAATCTTTAATAAGTTTCAGCTTAAAATGCTTTCCGTTTTTAGCGTACGTTACGTTGTATGCAGGTAATTCAATGCATTTTAAATTAGGGAATTCCTTTTTTAACAAAGCCAAAGCTACGCCATCACTAGCAATTATAGGTTCGAAGTTGTTTAAAATTAATGCATTAATAATAGGTATACATCGCGTAGCATGCCCTAAACCCCAATTTAACGGCGCAATTAAAATTCGTTTTTTCATCAATTAAAATTCTAAATAAAAGCTTTTATTATGGCGTTACCACAAGGATCGGGCTTTCCGCTATATCTTTTTTTATGCAACTTTATAAAGTTGGTTTTGTTAAATTACAGACAAACCAAGTGGTTATTGTCGGTTTTTTAAGTTTAATCTAGCAAAAAAAGGATGCCGCATCAATCCCTAACGCACTTTTCGGCAAATTCAAAGGTAAGCATATAAACACTTGGGTATATTTCCGTAATTTTACCAATTCAAAACTAATAATAACAAATAGTTAATATACTGTGGGTAGTAAAAATAAACTGAAACGATTTAGAGAAAACGAAACTTTTTCCAACGTGTTTCAACCATCAAGAGAAGAATTGGTAGAGTCAACTTTTAGTCTAAAGGGAGAATGGCGTTCTAAGGTTTTTAAAAACGATAATCCATTAGTTCTAGAATTAGGCTGTGGAAAAGGAGAATATTCGGTTGCATTAGCACAAAAATATCCAAATAAAAACTTTATAGGTGTCGATATTAAAGGTGCTAGGTTTTGGAGAGGCGCAAAAACAGCTACAGAAGAAAATATACCTAACGTGGCTTTTCTGCGTACGCAAATAGAACTTATCGATCACGCTTTTGCTAATAATGAAGTAGACGAAATTTGGATTACTTTCCCAGATCCACAAATAAAATACAAGCGTACCAAACACCGCATGACTAATGCTGTTTTCTTAGAGCGTTACAAGCAAATTCTAAAACCAGACGGTGTTATGAATTTAAAAACTGATAGCGAATTTATGCACGGTTACACACTTGGTTTATTGCATGGTGCAGGTCACGAAGTGTTGTATGCCAACCATAATGTTTACAAACAAGAAGGTAGCCCAGAAGAGGTAACAAGTATTCAAACCTTTTATGAGTCGCAATACTTAGAGAAAAATAAGGCTATTACCTATATTAAATTTAAAATCAAATAGTTTTGAATATTACATTTATCTTCTTTCTAGGGTTGGTTTTTGCGCTTGTGGGTGTTATTCCGCCAGGATTACTAAACATGACGGCCGCAAAAATTAGTCTAAAAGAAGGTCATGTTCGGGGTATTATGTTTTCTATTGGTGCCTGTGTTGTTGTAATTATTCAAACTTCTATAGCAGCGATTTTTGCGCGTTATTTAAGTAAAAATCACGATGTAATAGATGTGTTACAGCGTGTAGCGTTCGTTATTTTTGTTTTAATTACTATCTATTTCTTGTTTATAGCTAAGTCTGAACCTAAGGAACAGGTAGAACCCAAAATTAGAAGTAAAGGAAGTCGTTTTTTTCAAGGTTTGTTTTTATCCGGTATAAATGTATTCCCGATACCTTACCAAGCTTACATGACTATTACTTTGGCATCTTTTGGGTGGTTAGATTTTAGTCAAACCAGTATTATTTCTTATGTTGCTGGTGCAGCTATGGGTACTTTTGTTACCCTTTACATGTACATTTTCTTTTTTGATAAAATAAAGAGTAAAACATTAACGTCTCAAAAAAATATGAACCGCATTATTGGCAGTATTACTGGTATTATTGCAATAGTAACTTTAATAAATATTATTAGAGAAATATAACTATGAAACCAGAAACACTAAATTTTTTCGATAAAGTTTACCAAGTGGCAAAGCAAATTCCATTTGGCCGTGTTACTAGTTATGGAGCTATTGCCAAATATTTGGGAGCTGCAAGAAGTTCTAGAGTGGTTGGTTATGCCATGAATGGTTCTCACGGAAAAGATGTTCCTGCCCACCGCGTGGTAAATAGAAAAGGTTTACTAACTGGTAAACATCATTTTGACGGAACCAACCTTATGCAACAACTTTTAGAAAGTGAAGGTATAGAGGTTGTCGATAATCAAATTCAAAATTTAGACAAGGTTTATTGGGATCCTTCCGAGCATTTATAAAAGATTACCTCATGCTTTTTATTTTAATATTTAATTACCGTTATTAAATAATAGCTTTCCACAGGCATTCCTTATAATAAGCGATAACCAAGTAAATCTGGTTTTTACGATTTGGAATTGGTTTCATTTTATTCTATTTTTATAGGCAGAGGGTTTTATGGATACGTTTCCATAGGTAAATTACGCTATTAAATTTGTAGTGGTTTCAATTTTGGTTTCTTCAAAGGTTAAGTTTTTGAAGTGCTTGTAGATCAATTGAAAAACTTCAAAACTCAACTTACTCCATCATTTTTTTGGTCTGTTACACATTATGTTTTTAGAGAAAAACTCGGCATAGTTATGCTGTTTCTGTAAGTGTTTGGGTTTTATTGAGACTAGTTATGATAAAAGTTACGTCATTTAACCTCTGTAGAATAATACAAATTTCACGTTAATAAAATTTATGATTATAAACGAAAGGTATCAAAGTATTAGACAGCAAACTATAGATTTTTGCAGTCATTTACATCCAGAAGATTATGCTATTCAGGTCGTTAAATTTGCGAGTCCTGCAAAATGGCACTTGGCCCATACCACTTGGTTTTTCGAAACCTTTATATTAAAAGCAGAACTTGATGGTTATGTTGAGTACGATTCAAACTTCAATTTTTTATTCAATAGCTATTATAATAATGTTGGTAGTCGAGTATTGCAATCTAACCGAGGTAATATGTCTCGCCCAAGTACGAATACTATTTTTGCCTACCGAGATTATGTAGATAAGCATATGTTGGATTTTTTTGAAACCAATCCAAAACAGAAACTATTAGATTTAGTGGATTTAGGTCTAAATCACGAACAGCAACATCAAGAATTACTAATTACCGATGTAAAGTATATGCTTGCACACAATGCATTGTTTCCTGTTTTTAATAAAGATTTTAATTTAGTAAAAGATAAAAACACTGCAGTCGATACTGTAAAAATATCAGCAGATGTTTATAAAATAGGATATCAAGACAGTGGGTTTTGTTATGATAATGAATTAGGTGTGCATAAGGTGTATGTACCCGATTTTGAAATAAATAACTTTTTGGTAACCAATGGAGATTATCTGGCTTTTATGGAAGCTGGTGGTTATTCCGATTTTAATCTTTGGTTAGACGAAGGTTGGGCTTGGGTAAATGCAGAGCAAATTAAAGCACCCATGTATTGGCATCAAATAGATGGAGAATGGCATGTTTATACGCTTTCTGGGTTGCAAAAGGTAGATAAAAATGCTGTTTTAAGCCACATTAACTTTTACGAAGCCAATGCTTATGCTGAGTGGAAAGGTATGCGATTACCAACCGAGTTTGAGTGGGAAGTTGCTGCCCAAAAGTTAGATTGGGGCAAACGTTGGGAGTGGACCAGTAGTGCTTATTTGCCTTACCCAAATTTTGTAAAAGAGAATGGAGCTGTTGGAGAGTACAACGGGAAGTTTATGAGTAATAAAATGGTATTAAGAGGTGCTTCGGTTGCGACATCTCAAAACCATAGTAGAAAGACGTATCGCAATTTTTTTCATCCTTCGGAACGCTGGCAGTTTACCGGAATAAGATTAGTAAAGTAATATGATAGAAGTTTTTAAGAATGAAGTCGATAAAGGATTACAGGCAGATAGTAAAACATTACCATCAAAATATTTTTATGATAAGATAGGCGATGCGCTTTTTGTAGAAATTATGAATCTACCGGAATATTATCTAACCCGATGTGAGTTAGATATTTTCCAGAATAAAACTCAAGAGCTTATTGAAGCCTTTAGCGTTTCAACAGAATCTTATTTTGAGTTGATAGAGTTAGGAGCTGGAGATGGCACAAAAACAAAAGAACTACTTAGGTCTTTAGATGCTCAAAATTATAATTTCGATTATTTTCCTATCGATATTTCTTCCAATGCATTGAATTTATTGGAAAAAGATTTAAAAAATGAGCTTCCAAATTTGTCTGTGCAAATTCAAGAAGGCGATTATTTTAAAGTTTTAGCGTCCTTAAAGGAGAGTAAGAAACCTAAAATAGTATTGTTTTTAGGGTCTAATATTGGTAATATGTCTGATGATATGGCTGCCGATTTCATATATAGCTTGGGGTCTAACTTACAGGCTGGAGATAAACTCTTGTTAGGCGTAGATTTAATAAAGGCGAGACATGTTGTGCTTCCGGCTTATAATGATAGTCAGGGTATCACGGAAAGATTTAACCTTAATTTATTAGATAGAATTAATAATGAATTAGGAGGGGATTTTAACCTTAATCAATTTAAACATCAGCCAGAATATGATGAGCTTGAAGGTGTTGCCAAAAGCTTTATTGTGAGCACAGCTAATCAGACTGTTGAGATTAATGCCACCGGAAAAACCTATAATTTTACTGAAGGAGAAAAAATTCATACTGAAATATCTAGAAAATATAATGATGCGTTAATTGAGAAAATAATCGAGAAAACCGATTTTAATCTTGAAACTAAAATACTAGATAGTAAAGCTTATTTTGCAGATTATATTCTTAGAAGAGATTAAAATATGATGTTTTGAATAATAGAATTTAATAACTAAACCGAAAGCTATGAGCGAGAAAAGATTTAAAGACCTGAAAGCAATTTATGTAAATTGTACATTGAAGAAATCTCCAATGGAGAGTCATACATCTAAACTCATAGAGGTTTCAAAATCTATTATGAAGAGCGAAGGTGTTTCGGTAGAAGATATTAGATTTATTGATCATGATGTAGCTACTGGTGTTTATCCAGATATGAAGGAACATGGATGGGAAAAAGATGAATGGCCTGAGCTATTTAAAAAAATATTTGATGCCGACATTCTTATAGTTGGTACACCTATTTGGTTAGGAGAAAAATCGTCTATTGCTCAAAAATTAATTGAAAGACTGTATGGAATGAGCGGGCAAACAAACGATAAAGGACAATACAGCTTTTATGGGAAAGTTGGCGGATGCATGGTAACAGGTAATGAAGATGGTGTAAAACATTGCGCTATGGGTATATTGTACTCGCTTCAGCATGTTGGGTATTCTATACCGCCACAAGCGGATTGTGGCTGGATTGGAGAAGTTGGGCCTGGCCCTAGCTATGGCGATACGGAATGGCAGGGTAAAAAGTTGGAAAAGCCATTAGGTTTCGATTCAGATTTTACTAATCGAAATACTACATTTATGACCTATAATTTATTGCATTTAGCGTCCATGTTAAAAAAACAAGGTGGATACCCTAGTTATGGAAATTCTAGAGAAGACTGGGACGATGGAACAAGATGGAATTTTGATAATCCTGAATACCGTTAAAAACTAGTTCGTTAAATCTATGTTTTTCAGAAGAAAACTAATTTTAATTCTTTTTAAATAAACTTAATGTGGATAGTGTGAAACTTGCTGTTTTAGGTCTTGGAAGCCAAACGACCACTTTTTATATTAGTGAGTTGAATAGGCTATATAATGAAAAACATGGCGGTTATAGTACATGTCCGTTAATTATGTGGAATGCGAATTTCGATGCTATAAATTCACTTTTACCAAATATCTCAGAGGAACTAAATGTGCTAACTCAAGATTGTATTAACGAAATAGAAAAATTAGATATATCACATGTTTTGGTTCCTAATATCACTTTGCACGAAAGTATAGATCAAATAGAGGTTCAGAAAGATATTTTGCATCCGGTCTATTTAACGGTTGCAAAAATTAAATCGCTAAATCTTTCAAAAATTGTTTTAATGGCTTCGGAATACACCATGAATTCAGTATATATTCGTTCTGTGTTCACCGCAAATGGAATAGAAATAGAAATTCCTTCGGAAGAAGATCGAGTTCAAATTGATACATTTCGAAAACAAGTTTATGCTAAACAAGAAAGCCAAGCAGGCATAGTCAGTTTTCAGAAAATCATCGAAAAATATACAATTAAAAATACCGTTTTGTTGGCTTGTACTGAATTGTCTATTTTTAAACCGAAGAATAATACACGCTTTTTAGATATGGTGGAAATTCAAATAAGAGAAGCAATAAGCCTTGTGTAAAATTTTAAAATATAATATTAATATGAAAATAGCAGTAACTTCAGCAAACGGAAAATTAGGCTCTACCATTGTAGAAAATCTAATAGAACTGGTGGGAAAAGAGCATGTTATAGGAATTGCGCGTTCACCAGAAAAAGCAAAACACCTTGGCATTGAAATACGAAAAGGCGACTATAATAGTCGTGAAGAATTTGATGCCGCATTGCAAGGTATAGATGTTGTTATGTTGCTTTCGGGAATGGATGAGCCTGATAAAAGAATTCAACAGCACCGCAATGTTATAGATGCTGCCGTTAGTAATGGTGTTAAAAAAATAGTATATACTAGCATTGTTGGCGATGAAAAAAATACGGCTTTTAGCCCTGTAGTGCAGAGTAACAGACAGACAGAAAAGGATGTACAGAACTCAGGTCTTGATTACGCTATTGGTAGAAACGGTATTTATATTGAGCCCGATTTAGAATATTTAGATACTTACATTGAAGAAGGTGAAATTAGAAATTGCGCTGGCGATGGTAAATGTGCTTATACGAGTAGAGCAGAGTTGGGGTTTGCCTATTCTAAAATGTTGATAGAAGATAAGCATAACGGGAAAATCTATAATCTAGTTGGTCATGCTATTTCACAGAGTGAGTTGGCAGACTATATAAATCTAGTTTTTAATACTAAACTGAAGTTTACTCCAGTGTCGGTAGCGGCTTATTTGTATGAAAGAAAAACGGCATTGGGTGATTTTCTTGGAACCGTAATTGCTGGAATATACGAAGGAATAAAAAATGGATCGAATAATGTGCTTTCAGATTTTGAATTGGCAGCTGGTCGACCACATAAATCTGTTGAAGATATTATGAGGGTTTACAAGGAAGAGTAACCACCGAGAGCGTTTTCTTTTATTAAAATTGTTAGATTTCAACCTAAAAAAGGTTGTTTTTAATGCGTTTTAGTATAAATAGCTATTTTCAATTATAACATAAGTAAAACTTCTAACTTAGGTATTAAGACTTCCATCGATATTATTTATCTTTGTAAATTATAATTATTCTCAATTAAGCGGTGGTCAAATATGCTGGCTGCCAATATTATTACACAAGCAATGAAATTAAATAAACAAGATATATTAAAAGCGCTTGAAACTATTACTGTTCCTGGCGAAGGGCAAAATATGGTTGAAAGTGGTGCTGTAAAAAATGTAATAACTTTTGGAGACGAAGTTATTGTAGATATCACAATTAACAACCCAAGTTTACAAGCAAAAAAACGTACAGAAGTAGATGTATTAAAAACAATACACGAGCAAGTTTACGAAAAAGCAAAAATTACAGTTAATGTAAAAGTTGATGCGCCTGCTAAACCAAAGACTAATGTAATTAAGGGGAAACCGGTTGCCGGAATTCAAAATATAGTTGCAATAGCATCGGGTAAAGGTGGTGTAGGGAAATCTACGGTAACTGCTAATTTAGCCGTTACTTTAGCTAAAATGGGCTTTAATGTTGGTATTTTAGATGCAGATATTTACGGGCCGTCTATTCCAATTATGTTCGATGTGGCTGATGCAAAACCTTTGGCCGTAAACATTGAGGGTAAATCTAAAATGAAGCCTGTTGAAAACTATGGTGTTAAAGTATTATCTATTGGCTTTTTTACGCAACCAGATCAAGCTGTTGTTTGGCGTGGACCTATGGCGGCAAAAGCACTTAATCAAATGATTTTTGATGCACATTGGGGTGAGTTAGATTTCTTACTATTAGATTTGCCTCCGGGAACGGGAGATATTCACTTAAGTTTAATGCAATCGCTACCTATTACAGGAGCTGTTGTTGTTAGTACACCACAAAACGTGGCTTTGGCCGATGCTAAAAAGGGTGTAGCTATGTTTCAACAAGAAAGCATTAATGTGCCTGTTTTAGGTATTATTGAAAATATGGCGTACTTTACTCCAGCAGAATTGCCAGATCATAAATATTTTATCTTCGGAAAAGAAGGTGCTAAAAACTTGGCAGAAGATTTAAAAGTGCCATTTTTAGGAGAAATTCCGTTAGTACAGAGTATTCGTGAAGCAGGTGATGTTGGTCGTCCAGCAGCTATGCAAAAAGGAACACCTTTAGAGCAAGCTTTTGAAAAATTAACGCAAAATGTAGTGCAAGAGGTTGTTAGAAGAAATGACGATTTACCACCTACAGAAGCAATTAAAATTACAACAATGGCTGGATGTTCTGCCGTAAAAAAATAAGATATGACCAGCGAAGAAGTAAGATTGAATGTTGAAAAAGCATTAGAAGAAATTCGTCCGTTTTTACAAAGTGATGGCGGGGATATTTCGTTATTATCTATTGAAGATAACGATACATTAGTAAAAGTACAATTACAAGGAGCCTGTGTTGGGTGTTCAGTAAATCAAATGACATTGAAATCGGGTGTTGAAATGACTATTAAAAAGTATGCACCACAAATTGAAAAGGTTGTTAATATTGAAATTTAATAGGTTAATATCAGTATAATTTATAAATAAAGAATCTTCAATTTGAAATAAATGAAGATTCTTTATTTTTTTATAAAGGTTTCTATTTTCTGTTAGAAAAGTATTAAAATTAAAGCGACAAAACTTAAATTTGTGGCACGACTTATGACGTATCACTAATTGAATTACAAAACAGTACTATGCAAGACATAAATATTAAAATTACCGATAGAGATGGTGTAAAACACGAAATTGTTGCCCCTACAGATATGGCAATGAATTTAATGGAAGTTGTTCGTTCTTACGAGTTGGCTCCAGAAGGAACTATAGGTATTTGTGGAGGTATGGCTATGTGTGCATCATGCCAATGTTATGTGACTAGTGATACAGAATTACCGGAGATGGGAGATGATGAAGAGGCGATGCTGTCTGAAGCTTTTGATGTTAAAGAAAATAGTCGTTTAGGTTGTCAAATTCAAATGACGCCGGAAATGGAAGGTCTTGAAGTAGAACTAGCTCCAGAAAGCTAGTATTTGGCACTGTTGTGCTTTAGTTTTTTTTAAAATATTACATACAGCATTCCTAATAAAGGAAAGTTAACCAAATTTGAAGTTTAATTTCTTGTTGGGTTTGTTTTTTCCTTATTAGGAATGTTTTTTTATGTTCTAATACTTAGGTCTCTAATGTGATTGCCTCGCTGTAATTTCTTAATTAAGAAATGGTTTCAGCTTATAAAAGAAGTCGCGTTTGAAAATTATTCAATTTAGAGAAACTTCACTTATTTCTATAATAAACTGTAAACAAAACGTTTCCCTTGCGTCTTAATCTCCAAAGAAGTTATTCATAGTTTTAATTTAGAAAAACGTTATCTCTAAAATTTGTTGAGTTTAGAGATAGCAATTTTGAATTATAAAGTAATGATTAGAAAATAGATCAAATAAAAAAAGTTGTCATATTCGTTAAAATAGACAACTTAGTTTATGGGGTTAAAAAGCAGAAATTGCTTTAGTTTTTTTCTTTCTTCGGCTTAAAAATGAAAGCACTAGGGAATTTTTTCTTAATTTTTTTAAGTGCGCGATCGGCTTCTAAACGTGTGGTGAAATTACCAGCCCAAATTTTAAAATTTGGT
Organism: Algibacter lectus; assembly: GCF_900112395.1. Classification (GTDB taxonomy): domain Bacteria; phylum Bacteroidota; class Bacteroidia; order Flavobacteriales; family Flavobacteriaceae; genus Algibacter; species Algibacter lectus. The sequence goes on along the minus strand of NZ_FOLN01000004.1, from coordinate 65,315 downwards.
GTTTCATATTCTATAGATGGATTCCACTCAGAGAACGATTGGTTAAAATCTGCTTTTGCATTTTGAGCGGCAGAACGATTTCCAGAATAGATTTGGATTTTATAACGATCGGAATCATGCTCGTTTTTATTCATTTCCTTTTTTAAATCTAGTAAAACGGCTATGTTTTGATCTTGATTTAAAGAAACATGGCCTTCTTGCGAAAAACTTATTGTTGATGTTAACAATAGAGTTAATACGGGTAACAAAGTTAATTTTGTTTTCAATGAGTTCATTTTCAAATTATTTTGTGCAAAGATATACGATGCAATTAAATTATCAGTTCTTTTATTTATTTAGAATCTCTCTAAATTACCAATTATACCTACGCTATCATTTCTAAAATCGACTTTTAATATTACTTTTGCGAGAGATTTTTTTAACTGTATTTTTTTTCAATTATTAGTAATGAAAAAATCATACCAAAGTTTAGAAGTTAATTTAACCAACAATATGAGACAGGTGATTCACCGTATATTAAGTAAAAACACTCTTAGTTTCAGCTTAATTATTTTATTAGCGTTTACATCAGTCCTTTCTGCACAGGAAGGCGATCCAGCAAAAGGAAAATCTTTATTCAATGCCAATTGTGCGGCTTGTCATCAATTAGACAAGAAAATGACCGGGCCGGCTTTACGTAATGTAGAGACGCGTTTGTCTGACGAGCAAGGCTTAGATCGTGATTGGATTCACGCTTGGGTACGTAATAGTTCAGGACTTATTAAATCTGGCGATTCTTATGCCAATAAGGTTTACAATGAGTACGGTGGTGCTGCCATGACAGCTTTTCCTCAGTTATCTGATGATGATATTAGCAATATTTTAGCATACACTGCTGAAGAAAAGAAAGCGCCAGTTGCACCTGCAGGTGGAGCGGTTGTTGCTCAAACGTCTGAAACGTCAGGAGGGATTTCAAACGAAATTATTTTAGGAGCCTTAGCAATCTTGTTTATGCTTCTAGCTGCCGGATTGTATTTAGTGAATAAAACACTACGCCGTTTTGCAACAGCTCAAAATATAGAATTGCCTGAAGATTCAAAAAGAACTCCAATTTGGAAAGCATTTGTGCAAAACCAATTTTTAGTAATGGTTCTTACAATATTCTTTTTACTGTCGAGTGCATATTTTGTTTACGGGTATTTATCTCAAATTGGGGTAGATCAAGGTTACCAACCAGTACAGCCAATTCACTTTTCGCATAAAATACATGCCGGTGATAATGGGATAGATTGTAAATACTGTCACTCTTCTGCAAGAGTTAGTAAAACATCTGGTGTGCCTTCATTAAATGTTTGTATGAACTGTCATAAATCTATTTATGAATACAATGGCGAAACATCTCCAGAATACTCTAAAGATTTCTACGATGGTGAAATTAAAAAATTATATGCTGCTGCGGGATGGGATGATGCCGAGCAAAAATATACAGGTGAGTCTAGTCCGGTAAAATGGGTTCGTATTCACAACTTGCCAGATTTCGCTTACTTTAACCACTCGCAACACGTAACTGTTGCAGGAGTAGAGTGTCAAACATGTCACGGTCCTGTACAAGAAATGGAAGTTGTTTATCAACATGCTCCATTAACAATGGGATGGTGTATTAACTGTCACAGAGAAACTGATGTTAACGTAAAAGATAATGCTTACTATACTAAAATTCATGATGAATTATCTAAAAAGTATGGTGTAGATCAGTTAACAGCGGCTCAAATGGGTGGGTTAGAATGTGGTAAGTGTCACTACTAAAAAAAATAGTTTTTCTTTTCTGTGAAAGCAGAGAGCTTTTAAAAATTAATAAGAAGTAATTCAATTATATAATATGTCATCAAACAAGAAATACTGGAAAAGTGTTGAAGAGCTAAACGAAAATAGCTCTATTGTTGAGACGCTTAAACAAAACGAGTTTGTAGCTGAGATTCCTACCGATGAATTTTTAGGAGATAAAGATACATTAGAAGAAAGCTCTACAACGCGTCGCGATTTCTTAAAGTATGTTGGGTTTAGTACCGCTGCAGCATCTTTAGCTGCTTGTGAGGGTCCTGTTAAAAAAGCGATTCCTTATGTAGTACAACCAACAGAAATTATTCCTGGTGTTGCTAACTATTACGCAACTACTATAGCGAATGGTTTTGATTTTGCTAGTGTTTTAGTGAAAACCCGTGAAGGTCGTCCAATTAAAATTCAGAACAATGTGATGGCAGCTACCAATGGTAGTGCTAACGCTAGAGTTAATGCTTCTGTATTAGGATTGTATGATAGTTTAAGAGTTCAAGGTCCAAAAAAGGCTGGAGATTCTATTACTTGGGATACTTTTGATAGTGAAACAACTAAGAAATTAACGGATTTAGCAGCAGCAAACAAGAGTATTGTGTTATTAACACAAACTTTTGCAAGTCCTTCTACTGATAAGTTAATTACTGAATTTAAAAATAAATATGGTAATGTAAGCCATGTGGTTTACGATGCTATATCAGAGTCTGCTGCTCTTGATGCTTACCAAGCTAAATATGGTGAGCGCGGCTTAGCAAACTATGATTTCTCTAAAGCGATGACAATCGTTTCTATAGGAGCTGATTTCTTAGGAGATTGGCAAGGTGGTGGTTTCGATTCAGGATATGCGAAAAACAAAGTGCCTAACCATGGTAAAATGTCTCGTCATATTCAGTTTGAATCGAATATGTCTCTTACTGGTGCAAATGCAGATAAGCGTGTGCCATTAACACCATCAGAACAGAAAATAGCTTTAGCTAAATTATATAGCTATGTTGTAAATGGTTCTGTTTCTGGAACATTATCGCCTAAAGTTGATGAAGCTGTTAAAAATGCAGCATCTCAAATTAAAAAAGCAGGAAGTAATGCAGTTGTAGTTACTGGTATTCAAGATGTGAATGCTCAAACTATTGTTTTAGAAATAAATGAAGCATTACAAAGTAAAGCGTTCGATCCTAGTACTCCAATAAAGACTAGGCAAGGTAGCGATAAAGCAGTGACTAAATTAGTTGCGGATATGAAAGCTGGAAAAGTAGCTGCGGTTATCATGAGCGGTGTTAATCCGGTTTATAGCTTAGCAAACGCTTCAGACTTTTCAGAAGGATTAAAGAATGTTGAATTGTCAATCGCTTTTTCTTTAAAAGAAGATGAGACTTCAACTCAAACGGAATATATTGCAGCAGCACCACATTATTTAGAATCTTGGGGTGATGTTGAAATCAAAAAAGGTCATTATTCTCTAATGCAACCTACTATCCGCCCATTATTTGATACGCGTCAGTTTCAAGATGCATTATTAAAATGGACAGGTAATGAAGATACTTTTCACGATTATATTAAGAACAATTGGAATTCTAGCGTATTAGGGGGGAATTCATTCAATCAAGCATTACACGATGGTGTTTATGTTTATGGTTCTTCAATTGGTGGATTAAATACTGGTTCAACGAAAACAGTAACAACATCAACTACAGAATTAAAAGATAAGAAAGACCGAACTTTAGTGGGGGGACTTCTTCACGATGTTGCTGTAGGTGTTGGTATTAAGAAAGAAGATGAAGATGAGTTTACTACGAGCACATCGACTTCAACTATAAGTGCTAGTAATGCAGTTAACGGAGCTTCTGTTATAGGAGGTGTTGCTGCTGCTAAAGCTTTAGTGGCTTCTGCTGCTTCAAACGGATTAGAATTATCATTATATACCAAAGTAGGTATGGGAGATGGGCAACAAGCCAATAACCCATGGTTACAAGAGTTTCCAGATCCAATTACTAGAACATCTTGGGATAACTATTTAACGGTTTCTAAAGCTGATGCAGAAGCATTAGGTTTAATGAACAAGCACGTTGCAAACGGTGCATTAAATGGTAGTTATGCAAATGTTACCGTAAATGGTGTTAGTTTAACTATACCTGTTTTAATACAACCAGGACAAGCTAAAGGTTCTGTTGGATTATCTTTTGGTTACGGTAAAACAAAAGGATTAAAAGAAGAGATGCAAACAGGTGTAAATGCCTTTGCTTTCTACCATAACTTTAATACAGTACAGAACGTAACTGTTGAGGCGGCAGCTGGTGAGCATGAATTTGCTTCAGTACAATTGCATAATACCTTAATGGGGCGTGGGGATATCATTAAAGAAACATCTTTAGAAATATTCAATACTAAAGATAAGCAAGAGTGGAACCCTATGGCTATGGTTTCTTTAAATCATAAAGAAACTCCAGTTACAGATCCTAGTGTTGACTTATGGGATGAGTTTGATCGTTCTATTGGACATCACTTTAACTTATCTATAGACTTAAATTCTTGTACAGGTTGTGGGGCATGTGTTATAGCTTGTCACGCTGAAAATAATGTACCAGTAGTTGGTAAGTCTGAAGTTCGTAGAAGTCGCGATATGCACTGGTTACGTATTGATAGATACTATTCTTCGGAAGAGTCTTTCGATGGTGATAACGAAAAGAAAGAAAATATTTCTGGTTTAGGAAGCTCATTAAGCGAGTTTGGTGAAATGGAGCATGCTTCAGAGAATCCTCAAGTAGCTTTCCAACCAATCATGTGTCAACATTGTAACCACGCACCTTGTGAAACAGTATGTCCTGTGGCAGCAACATCGCACGGTCGTCAAGGTCAAAACCACATGGCTTATAACCGTTGTGTAGGTACAAGATATTGTGCTAACAACTGTCCTTATAAAGTACGTCGTTTTAACTGGTTCTTATATAATGGAAACGATGAGTTCGATTATCATATGAATGATGATTTAGGACGTATGGTATTAAATCCAGATGTTGTAGTACGTTCTCGTGGTGTTATGGAAAAATGTTCTATGTGTATTCAAATGACACAAAAAACTATTCTTGATGCTAAACGTGATGGACGTGTTATTAAAGATGGTGAGTTCCAAACAGCATGTTCTGCGGCTTGTAGCAGTGGTGCAATGGTATTTGGAGATATCAACGATAAAGAAAGTCAAGTTGCAAAACTTAAAGAAGATAACCGTATGTATCACCTGTTAGAACACGTGGGAACAAAACCTAACGTACAGTATCAAACAAAAGTGAGAAATACAACAGAAGCATAAATCTAATTAAAGAATCAATTATATAATTATGGCGTCTCATTACGAAGCACCTATTAGAAGACCTTTAGTTACAGGCGAAAAATCATACCACGACGTTACTGTGGATGTGGCCAAACCTGTAGAAGGAAAAGCGAATAAGCAATGGTGGATAGTTTTTTCTATAGCATTAGCAGCTTTCCTTTGGGGTATAGGATGTATTATTTATACCATTTCAACAGGTATTGGAACTTGGGGTTTGAACAAAACTGTAGGTTGGGCTTGGGATATTACTAACTTCGTTTGGTGGGTTGGTATTGGTCACGCAGGAACACTTATTTCTGCGGTACTATTATTATTCCGTCAAAAATGGAGAATGGCTATTAACCGTTCTGCGGAAGCCATGACAATTTTCTCTGTTGTTCAAGCTGGTTTATTCCCTGTAATTCACATGGGTCGTCCATGGTTAGGATATTGGGTGTTACCTATACCGAATCAATTTGGTTCATTATGGGTTAACTTTAACTCTCCGTTACTTTGGGATGTATTTGCAATCTCAACGTATTTATCAGTATCATTAGTATTCTGGTGGACAGGTTTACTTCCTGATTTCGCTATGCTAAGAGATCGCGCTGTAAAGCCTTTTCAAAAGAAAATTTATGCATTATTAAGTTTCGGTTGGTCTGGTAGAGCTAAAGATTGGCAGCGTTTTGAAGAAGTATCTTTGGTACTTGCAGGTTTAGCAACACCATTAGTACTTTCTGTACATACTATTGTATCTTTTGATTTTGCGACATCGGTAATACCAGGATGGCATACTACCATTTTTCCTCCATACTTTGTTGCTGGTGCGGTATTCTCTGGATTTGCTATGGTAAATACACTTCTTATTATTATGAGAAAGGTATGTAACCTTGAAGATTATATTACAGTACAACACATCGAATTAATGAATATTGTAATTATGATTACGGGTTCTATCGTTGGTGTAGCATATATTACTGAGTTATTTATTGCATGGTACTCTGGTGTAGAGTACGAACAATACGCGTTCTTAAACAGAGCAACTGGACCTTACTGGTGGGCATATTGGGCAATGATGTCTTGTAACGTATTCTCTCCACAGTTTATGTGGTTTAAAAAGCTTAGAACAAGTATTATGTTCTCTTTCTTTATATCTATTGTTGTAAACATAGGAATGTGGTTCGAACGTTTTGTAATTATCGTAACATCGTTACATAGAGATTACTTACCTTCATCATGGACAATGTTCTCTCCTACATTTGTTGATATTGGAATATTTGTTGGAACTATTGGATTCTTCTTTGTATTATTCTTATTATATTCAAGAACATTCCCGGTAATTGCACAAGCAGAGGTTAAAACTATTTTGAAATCTTCTGGTGAACGTTACAAGAATATCAGAGAAAGAGGTGATAGTTTAGCAGGTACAGGAGCAGACGCAAGAACGACTGTAGATAAAGTAACTAACAAAAAAAACGAAGCGTAGATAATGGAAGCATCTAAAGTAATTCACGCTATTTATACGGATGATGACGTTTTAATGTCGGCTGTTAAAAAGGTTAAGGCAGAACGATTTCATATCGAAGAAATATATACACCATTTCCAGTTCACGGACTAGACAAAGCGATGGGTTTAGCACCTACTCGTATTGCTATTACGGCGTTCATTTATGGTTTAATAGGTTTAACTGTAGCAACTGTTATGATGAATTTCATAATGATTGAAGACTGGCCTCAAAACATAGGTGGTAAACCTAGTTTTAGCTACATTGAAAACATGCCTGCTTTCGTTCCAATTATGTTCGAACTTACGGTATTTTTCTCAGCTCACTTAATGGTACTTACCTTTTACCTAAGAAGTAGAATGTGGCCATTTAAAAATGCTGAAAATCCAGATCCAAGAACAACTGATGATCATTTCTTAATGGAAATTGCTGTTGATGGAAACGAAAAACAGCTAGAAGAGTTATTAGCAGGAACAGGAGCCGTAGAAATTAATTTAGTTGATAAAGCACATTAATTTATAGTATGAAAAGCTTAATTAAAATATTAGTAATTGCAGTTGTTTTAGTAGCTGTTTCTTGTAAAAAAGATACAGCACCTAACTACCAGTTTATGCCTAACATGTATGAGTCTGCTGGTTATGAAACTTACGGTGAAGCAGCTTTCAAAGATGGAGTAGAGGCTCAAATACCTGCTAAAGGTTCTGTAGCAAGAGGTCATGTGCCTTTTGATATTGAAAACTCTACTGCAGGATATGAATTAGCAAAGGCCACTTTAATGAGTCCGCTTAGCGCTGATGATATTGATACTGAAAGAGGAAAAGAGTTATACAATATTTACTGTGGAATCTGTCACGGGACTAAAGGTAACGGACAAGGAAACTTAGTAAAGCGTGAAAAGATCTTGGGTATTCCAAGTTACGATGACGTTGGTAGAGCTATTACCGCTGGAAGTATTTATCATACTATTTACTATGGTAAGAATGCTATGGGATCGTATGCTAACCAAATAAACGAAGAAGAACGCTGGCAAGTTGTTAGTTATGTTTTAACGTTGAAGGCAGATTTAGAAAAGTAAGATTGATAAGATTATTATAGATATGTACACATTTTCAAATAAATTAAAGACATTCTCTTTCATTCTAATGCTTTTAGGAGCAATAGGCGTTGGTTATGGTTTTTTTACATCTCATTTATCTTTTGAAGAGGTTGAAACCTTACTTGCAGAAGAAGCGCATCACGGTGGTGGTCATGGTGAAGATGTAGCTCATGCAGCACCGGCTCATGATGCACATGCAAAAGAAAACGCTCACGGCGATACAGCTCATGCTAAATCTGGAGAACATCACGTAGATGCTCATAAGGAGCATGTGGAACATGTACAACATCAAATAGCGAATAGACCATGGTCTGCTTTATATGTTGCGGCATTTTTCTTTATGATGATAGCTTTAGGTGTTTTAGCATTTTATGCTATTCAGATTGCTGCACAAGCAGGATGGTCACCAGTATTATTTAGAGTCATGGAAGGCATTACCGCTTACTTATTACCAGGTGCATTAATTGTTCTTGCAATTGCTGTAGCTTCTGGTACTATAGGTCATTATAATATCTTTATGTGGATGAATCCTGAGGTTACTAACCCAGAAAGTCATCACTATGATAAATTAATTGATGGTAAATCAGGCTGGTTAAATATTGGTTGGTTTGCTGTAAGAGGTTTAGTTTTTATTGCAGGATGGAGTTTATACCGTCACTTTGCACGTAAGTTTTCAATTGCACAAGATACAGCTGAAGATAACAGTAACTTTAAAAAGTCTTTCCGTATTTCTGCGGCATTCTTAGTATTCTTTATTTATTCAGAATCTATTATGTCCTGGGATTGGATTATGAGTGTAGATCCACACTGGTTCTCTACTTTATTTGGATGGTATGTTTTCGCAAGTATGTTTGTAAGTGGAATTACAGTAATTGCTTTAGTTACTATTTACTTAAAGTCTAAAAATTATTTAGAGTTTGTTAATGAAAACCATTTGCATGATGTAGCTAAGTTTATGTTTGCAATTAGTATTTTCTGGACATACTTATGGTTCTCACAGTTCATGCTTATATGGTACTCTAATATACCAGAAGAGGTAACTTACTTCGTAACACGTTTCCAAGATTATCAATTACCTTTCTTAGGAATGGTTGTTATGAACTTTGTATTCCCTCTTTTATTATTAATGAACGCTGAATACAAACGTATTCCTTGGTTTGTGGTAATGGCTGGATTGGTTATTTTATTCGGACATTACGTAGATATTTTTAACATGATCATGCCAGCAACCGTTGGAGATAGATGGTTTATTGGAATTCCTGAAATAGCTTCTGTTTTACTTTTCGCAGGCTTATTCATATTTGTAGTGTTCACCGCTTTAACAAAAGCACCACTATTAGTAAAAGGTTATCCTTTTAGAAAAGAAAGTGAAGATTTTCATTATTAATTAAGATATAAATAAAGACGAACGATACCAATGACTGCTTTATTAACAATTATAGTTTTAGTATTTATTTTAGTTGCCATATGGCAAATGGTTAAAATTTTCGATTTAGCTCAGGCTAAAGGAGAAAACAGTGCTGTTGCCACAGACAAAGACAACACAATGAATGCATATTTAATGATGGGCTTTTTAGCTTTCATTTATATCATTACCATTGTATGTTTTGTTAAATGGGGAGATTTGCCATTAATGTCAAATTCTGCTTCTGCTCATGGCCCAATCATTGATAACTTAATGGTTATCTCAATGGTGCTTATTTTCTTTGTACAGACTGTAACTCAGTTTTTACTACATTATTTCGCTTTTAAATATAAAGGTGAAAAAGGTAAGAAAGCATTATTCTTTGCTGATAATAACAAGTTAGAGTTCATTTGGACTATTATTCCTGTAATTGTATTAGCTGGTTTAATCATATACGGTTTAAGTACTTGGATTAACATTACTAGTGTTGACGAAAGTGATGATCCGTTAGTAATTGAATTGTATGCACAACAATTTAACTGGAAAGCTAGATATTCTGGAGCTGATAATACTTTAGGAAAAGCTAACGTGCGCTTAATCGATATCGATAGAGCTAATATTTTAGGTTTAGATGAAGCTGATCCTAATGCTCAAGATGATATCATTACAACGGAATTGCATTTACCTGTTGGGAAGCCTGTTTTGTTTAAAATGCGTTCTCAAGATGTATTACACTCAGCTTATATGCCTCATTTTAGAGCGCAAATGAACTGTGTTCCTGGTATGATTACTCAATTTGGATTCACGCCTACAGTAACTACTGCAGATATGCGTCAAACACAACAAATGCAAGAGAAGGTTACAAACATTAACGAGATAAGAGTTGAAAAGAGTATGGCGTTAGTTGCTAAAGGTGAAGAGGCTTTAGAACGTTACGAATTTGACTACTTGTTACTTTGTAATAAAATTTGTGGAAAATCGCACTACAATATGCAAATGAAGATTATTGTAGAAACACAAGAAGAATATGATGCTTGGATTAAGGAGCAAAAAGAATTCAAAAATTCTCTAATTAACTAATTAAAAAGATAAAAACGATATAAGATTATGTCAGCACACGCAGATACTCACGCTCACGACGACGACCACGGACATCATCATAAAGAAACGTTTGTAACTAAATATATATTTAGTCAAGACCATAAAATGATCGCTAAGCAGTACCTTGTAACTGGTACTTTTATGGGGATTATTGGAATTCTGATGTCTTTAATGTTTCGTATGCAAATTGCATGGCCAGAAGAGCCTAATGTATTATTTGAAGCGTTATTAGGTAAATGGGCTCCAGGAGGTGTTATGGATGCAGATATTTATTTAGCATTAGTAACTATTCATGGTACCATTATGGTATTTTTTGTACTTACAGCCGGATTAAGTGGTACGTTTAGTAATTTGTTAATTCCATTGCAAATTGGTGCACGTGATATGGCATCTGGTTTCTTAAATATGGTTTCTTATTGGTTATTCTTTTTATCAAGTGTAATCATGGTAATTTCATTATTTGTTGAGGCAGGACCTGCAGCAGCTGGTTGGACAATTTATCCTCCATTAAGTGCTTTACCAATGGCTCAAGGTGGTTCAGGTATGGGAATGACACTTTGGTTAGTTGCCATGGCGATATTTATTGCTTCGTCATTATTAGGATCTCTTAACTATGTTGTAACGGTAATTAACTTACGTACAAAAGGTATGTCAATGACAAGATTGCCATTAACAATTTGGGCATTCTTTATTACTGCGGTAATTGGGATCATTTCTTTCCCTGTACTATTATCTGCAGCGTTATTATTGATTATGGATAGAAGTTTTGGAACATCATTCTTCTTATCAGATATATTTATTCAAGGTGAAGTATTACACTATCAAGGTGGTTCACCTGTATTATTCGAACACTTATTTTGGTTCTTGGGTCACCCAGAGGTATATATTGTAATATTACCTGCAATGGGATTAGTATCTGAAATTATGGCGTCTAACTCACGTAAACCTATTTTTGGTTACCGTGCCATGATTGCTTCAATTTTGGCTATTGCTTTCCTTTCAACAATTGTATGGGGCCACCATATGTTTATCTCAGGTATGAATCCTTTCTTAGGTTCTGTGTTTACTTTCACAACTTTATTAATTGCAATCCCATCTGCGGTAAAAGCATTCAACTGGATTACCACGTTATGGAAAGGTAACTTACAGATGAATCCTGCTATGTTATTCTCTATTGGTTTTGTATCAACATTCATTACTGGTGGTTTAACAGGAATTATTTTAGGTGATAGTGCTTTAGATATAAACGTTCACGATACATATTTTGTAGTAGCTCACTTCCACTTAGTAATGGGTATATCTGCTCTTTATGGTATGTTTGCTGGTATCTACCATTGGTACCCAAAAATGTACGGTCGTATGTTAAACAAGAACTTAGGTTATATTCACTTCTGGATAACAGCAGTTTGTGCTTATGGAGTATTTTTCCCAATGCACTTTATTGGTATGGCAGGTTTACCTCGTCGTTACTATACAAACTCTAACTTTCCGTTATTTGATGATTTAGCTAATGTTAACGTAATCATTACTATTTTCGCTTTAGTTGGTGGTGTTGTTCAGTTAATTTATTTGTACAACTTCTTTGCAAGTATGTACTATGGTAAGAAAGCAACACAGAACCCATGGAGATCGACTACCTTAGAGTGGACAACTCCCGTAGAGCATATTCACGGTAACTGGCCAGGTGAGATTCCTCACGTACACCGTTGGGCTTACGATTATAGTAAACCAGGTCACGATGTAGATTTTGTACCTCAAGATGTTCCTTTAATGGTAGGTGAAGAGGAATTACAGCACTAATAATTTGGGCCTTGTTAAAAGGCATCTCGTACAAGAGAAATTGATATAAATAAAGGCCTTTCCATTTTGGAGAGGCTTTTTATTTATATTTGCTATATAGTTTAATCACGTTTGAATGCTTTAAGTAGCTTAAAAATATATTTGTTTAATGAATGAAAATTTAGATCCTAGCGACGAGCATTTTTCACCTGAAGAATTAGATGTTGAAAAACAATTAAGACCCTTGTCATTTGATGATTTTACGGGGCAGGATCAGGTTTTGGAAAATCTTCAAATATTTGTTCAAGCAGCAAACCAACGTGGTGAAGCTTTAGATCATGCTTTATTTCATGGACCTCCAGGGCTTGGTAAAACAACCCTGGCAAATATTTTGGCTAATGAATTAAACGTTGGAATCAAAATAACTTCTGGACCTGTATTGGATAAACCGGGAGATTTGGCAGGCTTGCTTACCAATCTTGATGAACGTGACGTTTTATTTATAGATGAAATCCATAGGTTAAGCCCTATAGTTGAAGAGTATTTATACTCGGCTATGGAAGATTATAAAATTGATATCATGATTGAAACTGGGCCTAATGCGCGCTCCGTTCAAATAAATCTAAATCCATTTACTTTGGTTGGAGCTACAACGCGCTCAGGTCTTCTTACAGCACCAATGAGAGCACGTTTTGGAATACAAAGTAGGCTACAGTATTATAAAACAGACTTACTAACTAACATTGTACAACGAAGTGCTACTATTTTAGACGTTCCAATCTCCATGGAGGCTGCCATTGAAATAGCGGGTCGTAGCCGTGGTACACCTAGAATCGCTAACGCATTGTTACGTCGTGTTCGTGATTTTGCCCAGATAAAGGGAAATGGTAGTATAGATATCACTATAGCTAAATATGCTTTGGAAGCATTACATGTGGATGCACATGGTCTAGATGAAATGGATAATAAAATACTTACTACCATTATTGACAAGTTTAAAGGTGGGCCAGTTGGAATATCTACAATTGCAACGGCAGTAAGTGAAAGTTCTGAAACTATAGAAGAAGTTTATGAACCTTTTCTAATTCAGCAAGGTTTTATTATGCGTACGCCTCGTGGTAGAGAAGTTACAGAACAAGCTTATAAACATTTAGGTCGTGTAAAAGGCCCAACTAAAGGCGGACTTTTTTAAGAAATAACGTGAACAAAGAAGATTATACCCTTTTAATTAAAACCGAAGCCAAACGCCTCGGTTTTTTGTCTTGTGGTATAAGCAAAGCTCAATTTTTAGAAGAAGAAGCACCACGTTTAGAAAACTATTTGAACAAAAACATGAATGGGCAAATGCGCTACATGGAAAATCACTTTGATAAGCGCTTAAATCCAACTTTATTGGTGGAAGATTCTAAGAGTGTGGTGTCGCTATTATTAAATTATTTTCCTTCGGAAGTTCAACAAGATACTAGCGCACCTAAATTAAGTAAGTATGCTTACGGACATGATTATCATCATATCATAAAGGATAAATTGAAACACCTGTTACATTTTATTCAAGATGAAATTGGCGAGGTTAGTGGTAGAGCATTTGTAGACTCTGCACCTGTTTTAGATAAAGCTTGGGCCGCTAAGTCTGGTTTAGGTTGGGTAGGGAAGCATAGTAATTTAATAACACAGAAAGTGGGCTCATTCTATTTTATAGCCGAACTTATTATTGATTTAGAGTTGGAGTACGATTCTGCTACTACTGACCATTGTGGTAGTTGCACGGCTTGCATTGATGCTTGCCCTACCGAAGCTATTGTGGAACCATACGTTGTAGATGGTAGTAAATGCATTTCTTATTTAACCATTGAGTTAAAAGAAAACCTTCCTCCTTCCTTTAAGGGCAAAATGGACGATTGGATGTTTGGTTGCGATGTTTGTCAAGATGTTTGCCCATGGAATCGATTTTCTAAAGCACATAGTGAGCCGTTATTTAATCCGCATCCCGAATTACTTTCAATGACTAAAAAAGATTGGGAAGAAATTACTGAAGATACTTTCAAAAAAGTGTTTCAAAAATCTGCAGTTAAACGGACTAAATTTGCTGGTTTAAAAAGAAATATCAATTTTTTAAAGTAACTTTTAGGGAGAGGTAACTCACATTATATATGCTTTTTAGGCTTCGTAAATAGAAGGCTTTTAATGTGTTGGGTTTATTTGTGTAGTTAAATTTAACAATTTATTGTGGGATTATTTCGTTGATATGAAGTAATTTGCTATAATCTTAAATTTAATTATTATGGTTACCCCAGATATACCAGAAAATGAAGCTGAAAGGCTTAAAAATCTGGAGTCTTATAACATACTAGATACGCTTCCAGAAACAGATTATGATAATATTACGGCTATTGCTGCCGAAATATGCGGTACCCCAATTGCTTTAATTAGTCTATTGGATAATAAACGCCAATGGTTTAAATCGCACCATGGTGTAGATATTACCGAAACTCCAAAAGAACAATCCTTTTGTGCTCACGCTATAAATAATACCGATGGTGTTTTTATTGTTCCCGATACACGAGAAGATTTTCGTTTTCATGATAATCCGCTTGTAACAGGAGATTCTAATGCTATTTTTTATGCTGGTGCACAACTTACAAGTAAAAATGGATTGCCATTGGGGACTTTGTGTGTTATGGATCATAAGCCAAATGTTTTAAATGAAGGACAAATAAAGTCTTTGTCTGCGCTGTCAAATCAGGTTATGAATTTGTTAGAACTGCGTAAAAACAAATTTTTATTAGAGAAAACACTAACAGATTTAGAAGAGAAAAATCATGAATTAGAGCGTTTTGCATACATTGCGGCTCACGATTTAAAATCACCTTTAATTAATATCTCTAGTTTAGCAGAAATATTTATTACAGATTATAAATTAGATATTGACGCAGAAGGTTTAAAACTTTTAGAGTTAATTATGAGTTCTGCAGATAGTCTTCGAGATTTAGTTGACGGATTACTTAGTTATAGTAGAAGTGATGGACTTTTGAAAGAAGGTAAAGCTACCATTGATTTACAAGAATTGACCACCGAAATTGCTCAACTATTTAATTCGGATCATCATGTGAAAATGGTTTTAAAGTCTTCTTTAGAGACTGTGCGTGTTAATAAAACGGCTATTCATCATATTCTAATGAATTTGGTAAGTAATGCTATTAAGTACAGTGATAAAGAAGATGTGCTTATTGAAATAAATGCACAGGAGAGCAATACACATTATAAGTTTTATATAAAAGATAATGGTCCGGGCATTGACTTTAGTGATCAAACTAAAATTTTCAAATTATTTACAAAGGTTGCCAATCAGGATAAATTTGGTCAAGTAGGGCACGGTATCGGCTTAGCTACAGTAAAAAAAATAGTTGAAAAATTAGGCGGAAAAATAAGTGTAACTTCGGAATTGGGACAAGGAGCCACATTTAATTTTTCGATAAAGAAATAGTAACAGCCTTTAATATTTTCTAAAGAAATAATATTTTTTTGAAATGTTGGGGAATTAGTCCCGACTAAAACAGATTAATCAATAAAAGAAAATAATAAAATGAGAACATCTTATAAACTTCTAGGTTTATTTTTAGTATTAACCATGGTTGCATGTAAGCAAACAAAAAAAGTAGAAGCTGTTGCTAACCCAGAGGTTGAAAGTGCCGAAGCGAAATATGATATTCCAGCCTCTTGGATAGAAAAAAGAGTAGAAGCTGCACATAAAAAACTTAATGCTACAGAAGCAGGTAAAGTACTTTGGAGCGCTATGGAAGCTCATGGCGGATTGGATAAATGGTTTTCAAATGGATACCTTTCATTTCGTTTTAATTACCAACCATTGAATGGTAAAGGTATTAGAGATTCTTATCAAACCATTGATACTTGGAGCAATAAAGCAAGGCATAATAGCATTGAAGATCCAACATCTATCTATGGTTGGGATGGTGAAGAAGCTTGGTTAAAGGCTAAGGACAGTACTTCATTTGCTTACGATACTCAGTTTTGGGCTTTAACACCATTATATTTTTCTGGTCAGCCATTTGTTTTAGATGGTGAAGGTGTAAATCTTGAATTATTACCAGAGCAAGAATTTAAGGGCGCTACTCAAAAAATTTTAAAAGCAACTTACGATGCTGGTATTGGCGCAGCACCAGATGATTATTATATTTTGTATATAAATGCAGAAACAAACTTGGTAGATGCTTTTAAATATATTGTGTCTTATCCGCAGTATTTTCCAAACGGAGGGCATGCGCCAGAGAAAATTACAGTATCTCAAGGTACTACCACTGTTGATGGTATTGTGTTTGCAACTGGGTTTAAGACATACTGGTCTACAACAGATAAAGATGGATTAGGTGAGTATATCACTAAAATAGATGTTAGTGATATTAGTTTTTCTCCAACTGTAGAAGATAATTTCTTTTCTAAGCCAGAAGGTGCAGAAGTATTGAATAAATAATTGAACAATAAATAATATTAAAAAGCCTTAGTTGTCACTAGTTGATAACTAAGGCTTTTTTGTTTTTTGTAATTAACTTAAAAGAAGATTAAATAGCAAGAGTAAAATAAAAATCAATTTTTTAAAAGAATAGCAGTTTGCTTGGTAGTATTATTATATTTGTAAGTTAGAAGCAAATCCTTTTAAG
This sequence comes from Algibacter lectus, assembly GCF_900112395.1. Lineage (GTDB taxonomy): Bacteria > Bacteroidota > Bacteroidia > Flavobacteriales > Flavobacteriaceae > Algibacter > Algibacter lectus. Next base: position 48,637 of record NZ_FOLN01000004.1, on the reverse strand, counting down.
TTATTAAAATACATCATCTAAAACCGAGTAGTTTTAAACCTTAAAAGGCTAACAATAAATAAAATATCCATCTATATGAGTGAAGAAAGCAAGCGTAGAGAAGCCCTTATTTATCACGCAAAACCAACACCAGGTAAAATAGCAGTTGTTCCAACTAAAAAATACGCCACCCAACGCGATTTGTCTTTAGCCTATTCGCCGGGAGTTGCTGCACCATGTCTAGAAATTGAAAAAGATAAAGAAGCAGCTTATAAATATACAGCTAAAGGGAATTTAGTTGCCGTAATATCTAACGGAACGGCCGTTTTAGGATTAGGAAACATTGGTCCTGAAGCCTCGAAACCCGTAATGGAAGGTAAAGGTTTATTATTCAAAATTTTTGCAGATATCGATGTATTCGATATTGAAGTTGACACAGAAAATGTCGATGAATTTATTGAAACAGTTAAAAAGATAGCGCCTACATTTGGTGGTATTAACCTTGAAGATATAAAAGCTCCTGAAGCTTTTGAGATTGAACGTCGTTTAAAGGAAGAGTTAGATATTCCTGTAATGCACGATGATCAGCACGGAACAGCAATCATTTCGGCAGCAGCCTTATTAAATGCAGTTGAAATTGCTGGAAAAAAGCTAGAAGAAGTTAAAATAGTAATTAGTGGTGCCGGAGCAGCAGCTATTTCATGTTCACGTTTGTACCAGGCTTGTGGTGCAAAACGCGAAAACATGGTAATGCTAGATAGTAAAGGTGTTATTCGTGACGATAGAGAAGTCCTTTCTGATGAAAAAGCAGAATTTGCAACGCACAGAAAAATTGATACTTTACTAGAGGCTATGGAAAATGCCGATGTGTTTATCGGTTTATCTATGGCAGATATTGTAACGCCAGAGATGCTATTGGTAATGGCTGAAAACCCGATTGTTTTTGCCATGGCAAACCCTAATCCGGAAATAAAATACCAATTAGCCGTAGATACTAGAAAAGATATTATAATGGCTACTGGTCGTAGCGATCATCCTAACCAGGTTAATAACGTACTTGGTTTTCCTTTTATTTTTAGAGGCGCTTTAGATGTGCGCGCAACTAAAATTAACGAAGCCATGAAAATGGCAGCGGTAAGAGCTTTAGCTAAATTGGCTAAAGAACCAGTGCCAGAACAAGTAAATATTGCTTACGGTGAAACCCGTTTAACTTTTGGGAAAAACTATATTATTCCAAAACCATTCGATCCACGTTTAATTGCAGAAGTACCACCAGCAGTTGCAAAAGCGGCTATGGAAAGTGGTGTTGCAAAACAACCTATTACAGATTGGGAACGTTATAAAGATAGTTTATTACAACGCTTAGGGTCTGATAATAAATTGGTTCGCTTGTTATTAAACAGAGCTAAATTAGCGCCAAAACGTATTGTTTTTGCAGAAGCTGATCAATTAGATGTTTTAAAAGCAGCACAAATTGTACATGATGAAGGTATTGCTATTCCTATTTTATTAGGAAGAAAAGAAACCATTTTATCTTTAATGAAAGATATTGAGTTTGATGCCGATATTTTAATTGTAGATCCAAAAGAAGAAGAAGAAAACGAGCGTAAAAATAAATACGCAAAAGTATATTGGGAGCAACGCAAACGTCGAGGTGTAACATATTATTCTGCACAACGTTTAATGCGTGAGCGTAATTATTTTGCTGCCATGATGGTGAACGAAGGTGATGCCGACGGATTAATTTCTGGATATTCTAGAAACTACCCAACAGTTGTAAAACCGATGTTGGAATTAATTGGTTTAGCAAAAGGTATTTCACGTGCTGCAACTACCAACTTAATGATGACGAAACGTGGTCCTCTGTTTTTAAGTGATACCTCAATAAACATCGATCCGACGGCTAAAGATTTGGCTAAAATTACTCAAATGACCTCAAAAGTAGTTCAAATGTTTGGTTTAGAACCTGTAATGGCTATGGTGTCTTATTCAAATTTTGGTTCGTCTATAAACGATCGTGCTTCAAAAGTAAGAGAAGCAGTATCTTTTTTACATAGACATTATCCGGAAATGATTGTTGATGGTGAGTTACAAACAGATTTTGCTTTAAACGATGAAATGCTTCGTGAAAAGTTTCCGTTCTCTAAATTAGTAGGTAAAAAAGTAAACACTTTAATTTTTCCGAATTTAGATTCAGCCAATATTACTTATAAGTTATTGAAAGAACTAAATGAAGCTGAGTCTATCGGGCCAATCATGATGGGGATGCGTAAACCAGTGCATATTCTTCAGCTTGGTGCCAATGTTGACGAGATTGTAAATATGGCTGCTATTGCTGTAATTGACGCTCAACATAAAGAGAAGTGGGAAGTAGAACATGCCGAGCTAAAATAATTTTATTACATTTGGAAGGGACCAATAACCGGTTATGATAACACACATTCAAGGTAAATTAGTAGAAAAAAATCCAACGCATGTTGTAATAGACTGCAACGGTGTTGGTTATATGTTAAATATATCGTTACACACATTTTCAAATATACCAGATGCGGAACAATTAAAATTGTTTACGCATCTTCAGGTTAAAGAGGATTCGCATACATTGTATGGGTTTTCATCGGTGGCCGAACGAGAAATGTTTAGATTGTTATTATCTGTTAGTGGTATTGGAGCAAGTATTGCACGTACTATGTTGTCTTCATTAACACCAAAGCAGGTGCGCGAAGGTATTGCAACTGGCGATGTGGCACTTATTCAATCTATAAAGGGTATTGGAGCTAAAACAGCACAGCGTGTTATACTCGATTTAAAAGACAAAGTATTGAAAATTTATGATATAGATGAAGTTTCTGTTTCTCAAGGCAATACCAATAAGGATGAAGCGTTATCAGCTTTAGAAGTGCTTGGCTTTGTTAAAAAACAAGCCGAACGTGTTGTGGAAAAAATTGTAATGGCCGAACCCGATGCATCGGTAGAGTCTATTATAAAACAAGCTCTAAAAAAATTATAGTACATTTTGAGAAGAACTAACCTCTATTTTTATAAATCAATAAAACACGTGGCTTTTTTATTGGCCATGCTGTGTTTTTCAGTAATATCTTGGGGACAAGAAAAAGAGCAAGATTCTGTAAAAAAAGGGTATCAGCAAGGTGAAATAAAAACATCGAGACCAAATAGTATTGAGTCTAAATATACTTATGATGCTTTAACCGATAGGTATATTTACACCGAAAAAATAGGGCAGTTCAATATTAATTATCCTGTAATTTTAACACCAAAGGAGTATTATGCTTTGGTTTCAAAACAAAATTTAAGTAGTTATTATAAAGAAAAGGTCGATGCCTTTTCTGGTAAAAAAGAAGGAGCAGACGAAGCTCAAAAAAACTTATTACCAGAGTTTTATGTGAAATCCGATTTTTTTGAATCTATTTTTGGAGGTAGTACCATTGAGGTTATTCCGCAAGGTTCTGTAGAAATGGATTTGGGTGTTTTATTCTCAAAACAAGATAACCCATCGTTTTCACCAAGAAATAGAAGTAATTTCACGTTCGATTTTGATCAACGTATCAGTTTAAGTTTATTAGGGAAAGTGGGAACACGTCTTCAAATAAATGCAAATTATGATACACAATCTACTTTCGATTTTCAAAATCTTATAAAATTAGAGTACACACCAACCGAGGATGATATCCTTCAAAAAATAGAAGTTGGTAATGTAAGTATGCCGTTAAACAGTTCTTTAATAACGGGAGCGCAAAGTTTATTTGGTGTAAAAGCACAATTGCAATTTGGTAAAACTACCATTACGGGTGTGTTTTCCGAGCAGCGTTCTGAGTCTAATACCGTTGTAGCTCAAAGTGGTGGAACGCTAGAAGATTTCGAGTTGTTCATTAGAGATTACGATGAGAATAGACACTTTTTCTTAGCGCAGTATTTTAGAGATAATTACGATAAGGCATTAAAAACTTACCCGTATTTAGATACTAGAGGTTTACAAATTACTAGAATTGAAGTTTGGATTACTAACAGAAGTAATAGAACAGATAATGTTAGAAATATTGTTGCACTTCAGGATTTAGGTGAAAGTGATAAAGTATATTCTGGAGTTAATGTTTTTGGCGGGCCAGGCGCTCTTCCTAGAAATAGTAATAATGCATTTGATCCAACAAAAATAACTCAGTCGGCACCAACATCTCAATTAAATGCAAGTATTAGAGATGTGGCAACTATTAAATCTGGTATTGAAGTATCGGGAACTAATGAAGGTTTTGATTATTCGACTCTAGAAAACGCAAGAAAATTAACCGAAGGTTCGGAATATAGTTTAAATACAGAGTTAGGTTATATCTCCTTAAATCAACGTTTAAATAGTGATGAAGTATTGGCTGTTGCCTTTCAATATACTATAGGTGGTGAGGTGTATCAGGTTGGTGAATTTGCTAACGATGGTGTTTCTGCTACCGATGTTACTACAAATACAAGTGGGGATGTTACTCAGGTTGTAAATAGTAATTTAGTGGTGAAATTATTAAAAAGTAGTATTACAAATGTCGATCTTCCTATCTGGGATTTAATGATGAAAAACATCTACGACACGGGTGCTTATAATTTAAGTTCGGAAGATTTTAAATTGAATATCTTTTATAATGAAGCCTCTCCTTTAAACTACATTACACCGGTTGGAACAACAGATTTTCCTGATCCATTACCAGGAGAGAAACCATTAAATGAACAACCGCTTTTGCGTGTGTTTAATTTAGATAAATTAAACTATAACAATGATCCGCAAACAAGTGGTGATGGTTTTTTCGACTTTGTAGAAGGTATAACAGTACTTTCGCAAAATGGGCAAATTATTTTCCCGAATGCAGAACCTTTTGGAGAATATTTATTTGATGTTTTAGGTGGTGGTGATTATGAAAATGATGCATCATACAACGAAAATCAAGAAAAATATGTTTACGATGTACTGTATAAAAGTACAAAAACAAAAGCTTTAGACGAAAACGAAAAGAATAAATTCAAACTAAAAGGACGTTATAAATCATCTGGTGGCGATGGTATTTCTATTGGTGGTTTTAATCTTTCACCAGGATCTGTGAGAGTTACGGCTGGCGGACGAGTGTTAGTTGAAGGTATAGATTATACTGTAAATTATCAGTTAGGGCAGGTTCAAATTTTAGATGAATCTTTAAAAGCTTCGAATACACCAATTGAAGTTTCAACAGAAAACAATGCTGTTTTTGGTCAGCAAACTAAACGTTTTACAGGTATAAATGTAGAACACAAGTTTAATGAGAATTTTGTTTTAGGCGGAACGTTTTTAAATTTAAATGAACGGCCAATTACTCAAAAAGCTAATTATGGTACCGAGCCTATAAATAATACTATTGTAGGGTTTAATGGAAATTACGCAACCCAAGTTCCATTTTTAACACGCTTGGTTAATAAGTTGCCAAATATAGATACCGATGCCGAATCTAATTTTTCTGTACGTGGTGAGGTGGCCTATTTACTGCCGGGTTCTCCAAGCGGAACTAACTTAAATGGAGAGGCTACATCTTACATAGACGATTTTGAAGGATCGCAAAATTCAATAGATTTACGTTCGCAACAATCTTGGTTTTTATCTAGTAGACCTGTTGGCTTAAATACACCTACTAATGGAAATGAGGATGATAATGGTATTCAAAATGGTTACCAACGTGCCATGTTAAACTGGTATTCTATAGATCCTATTTTTTATACAAGCCAAAGGCCAGATGACATTACAGATGAAGATATGTCTAGCCTTTACACAAGTCGTGTTTTTATAAACGAGTTGTTTCCAGATCGTGATTTAGTACAAGGGCAAAATTCTGTAATTTACACGTTAGACTTAGCATATTATCCACAAGAGCGTGGGCCTTACAATTATGATCCTGCTGCTGCCGATGGTATAGATAGTGTAGAAGCTAGAGATAGTTGGGCGGGTATTACGCGCCAGCTAACTTCAACAGATTTTGAACAACAAAACGTAGAGTATATAGAGTTTTGGTTACAAGATCCTTTTCAAGAAAATCAAACCAATCCCGGTGGTAAACTAGTTTTTAACTTAGGAAATATCTCAGAAGATATTATAAAAGATGGTAGAAAGTTATACGAAAACGGATTGCCTGATGATGGTAATATCGATTTGCTTCAAAAAACAGCTTGGGGAACGGTTGTACCTCAAAACCAATCTTTAATTTATGCATTCGATTCTACAGGAGATGAACGCACTAATCAAGATGTTGGTTACGACGGATATCCTGATTCTGGAGAAACACCAGTAATTGCCGACGATCCAGAGCTTACCGCAATCTATAGTAACTACAGTGGTTTAGATGATCCTGCAAATGATAATTACGAGTATTTTTTAAATGCTGAAGGAGATATTTTTGATCGTTATAAAAAATATAATGGGGTTGAAGGCAATACCCCAGATACATTTAGTGATACCGATCGTGGTGCTAATACACAGCCTGATGTAGAAGATATTAATCGTGATAACACCATGAACACGATTGATAGTTATTATGAATATGAATTAGATATTCAGCCACAATATTTACCAAAATCAAGTACGGAATTCGATAATATTTCAGATGCCAATCCTTTAAAAGAATATTTAAGAGATTTTAAAGAACAACCTAGAGCCTTACCAAACGGAGAAAGTGTTAACGTAAGATGGTACCAAATTAGAATTCCTGTTGAAGGGAATGATAGAGTTGCTGTTGGAGGTATTAGTGATTTACGTTCGGTACGTTTTTCAAGAATATATCTAAAAGATTTTGTTCAACCTACTATTTTTCGTTTTGGAACTTTAGATTTAGTGAGAAGTGATTGGCGTCGATACGCACAGACTTTGAACGATGATATACCTTATGATTCGAGTGTTGATTTTTCTGTTGAAATTATTGGTACTATTGAAAACGATGGAAGTTATGAGAGACCTCCGGGAATCGAACCTGAAGAACTTTATAATAACAATACGGTAGTTGAGCAAAATGAACAGTCGTTGGTACTTAAGGCTTGTGATTTAGAAGCCGAAGACTCTAGAGCAGTTTATAAAAATGTTAGTTTCGATATGCGTCAGTATAAACGTTTAAGAATGTTTATGCATGCCGATGATGATGATTCTGGTAATTTAGATGATGAAGAGCTAGTCGGGTTTATTAGAATGGGTAATGATTTAACAGAGAATTACTATCAAATAGAAATACCATTACAAGTTTCTCAATCTACAACAAGAGAAGGGTTGTGGCCAACAGCTAATGAAATTAATATTCCTATTGAAATTTTAGGTAAAGTTAAAGCTCAGGGAATTTCAGATAGTTCTTTGGCTAACGAAGATCCAACATTTTATGATGTTATAGGAGATGATATTCGAATAGTGTCCGATGAATTTAGTGGTTATACACTAGGGCAACATCGTGTAGGTATTAAAGGAAATCCAAATTTTGGAGACATTAGAACCCTTATGGTTGGTGTTAAAAATATTTCTAGAGATAAAGGTGATGTTTGTGGAGCTGTTTGGTTTAACGAAATGCGCTTATCTGATATGGATAACGAAGGTGGTTGGGCTGCTGTAGTAAGTATGGATACCAACTTAGCCGATTTTGCTAGTATTAGCGCAACTGGAAGTCAAAGTACTTCTGGTTTTGGAGCGATAGAGCAAGGACCAAGTCAACGTAGTTTAGAAGATGTTAAACAATACGATGTGGTTACCAATGTTAACGTGGGACAGTTGTTACCGAAAAAATGGGGTATTCAAATACCATTTAATTACGGGCAAAGTGAAGAATTAATTACGCCAAAATACGATCAATTCTACGAAGATTTAACTTTAGATTCTCGATTAGATGCTGCCGAAACTGAAGTGGATAAGGATAAAATTAAAAAACAATCTGAAGATTATACCAAGCGCCAAAGTATCAATTTAATTGGAGTTCGAAAAAATAGAACGGGAGATGCAAAACCGCGTTTTTACGATGTAGAGAATGTTACTTTAAACTATTCTTATAATAAAGTAGAACATCGCGATTTCGAAATAGAAAACTCAGTTAGTAAAACAGTTCGTGTTGGTGCAAATTATGCGCATAACTTCAACCCTGTAACTATTCAGCCTTTTAAAAAGAACGATTCTTTATTTACTGGAAAATATTGGAAGATTTTAAAAGATTTCAACTTAAACCTGCTGCCTTCAAGCTTTACAATTAATACGGATTTAAACCGTCAGTTTAATAGACAAAAATTTAGAGATGCCGATTTATCTGGTGGATCAAATATTGAAATTGAAGAATTATTTAGGCGAAATTATACTTTCGATTTTCAATATACTGTAAATTACAATTTAACCGAGTCACTTCAGTTTAACTTTACAGCTTCTAACAATAACATTGTTCGTAATTATTTTCAAGACAATATTATTAATGGGGAACAAGATCCAACGCTTGATGTTTGGGATGGCTTTTTGGATTTTGGAGATCCAAACAGGCAAATGCAAAACCTTGGGTTAACATATCAATTACCAATTAATAAAATTCCAACATTTAGTTTTGTTAATGCTACTTACCAATATACGGGTAACTTTCAATGGCAAAAAGGATCTGATTTATATGGCAGTCTTGAACTAGATGGCGAAACTTACGATTTGGGTAACACCATTCAAAATGCCAACACACATAATATTAATACATCTTTAGATATGAATAAGTTGTATAAATATATTGGGTTGGTTAAAAAGCCAATTAGACGTGTGCGAACAAGAACAACGGGACCTCCAACTAGTAAATCGTCTGCAAAAGATAAAAAGCAACCTAAAGTTAAAAGCCAATCGACTACTAAGCTATTAAATGCGGGTATAGATATATTAACATCAGTTAAAAGAGTGCAGTTTAATTACTCTGAAAATAACGGAACATACTTACCAGGTTACACACAAACACCTGGTTTTTTAGGGACACTTAAACCTACTTTTGGTTACACTTTTGGTAGTCAGGCTGATATTAGAAGTTTAGCGGCAAGAAACGGTTGGCTTACTTTGTATCAAGATTTTAATCAGCAATTTACATCTACTAATACAAAACAGTTAGATGTTTCTGCAAGTTTAGAGCCTGTAAAAGATTTAAAAATTGATATTGTTGGTAATAGAACTTATTATAAAAACTTCACTGAAAATTATAGAGTAGATGTTAATAACGATAATCAGTATGTTGGCTTAACACCAAATACATTCGGGAATTTTAATATATCTACACTTTTAATTAAAACAGCTTTTAGTAAAAGTGATGAAACCGTGTCTGATGCGTTTAATGATTTTAGAAGTAACCGACTTATTATTGCGCGCCGTTTAGCAACTCAAAATGGAGCCGATGTAAACGATTTAGATGATGATGGCTATCCAAAAGGTTTTGGTAAAAACAGTCAAAATGTATTGCTGCCAGCGTTCTTAGCGGCATATACAGGTACAGATGCAAATAAAGTAAATACTAGTGCTTTTAGAGATGTTCCAATTCCTAACTGGGATTTAAAATATTCTGGTTTCATGAAAATGGCGTGGTTTAAAAAGCGTTTTAAGCGTTTTTCATTAACGCATGGTTACCGATCTACTTATACTATTAATCAGTTTCAAACTAATTTAGATTACAACGAAGTTGATTTTTCTCAGCCTTATGATGATCAACCAGACGATACTAAAGATCAATCTGGGAATTATAAAAACGAGCGTTTGTTTAGTAATATAAACTTAACAGAAATGTTTAGTCCGTTAGTACGAATAGATATGGAAATGAAAAATTCTGTAAAAATTCTAGCTGAAATTAAAAAGGACCGTTTACTATCATTAAGTTTCGATAATAATTTAATGACTGAGATTATCGGTAACGAATTCATTTTAGGTTTAGGATATAGAATAAAAGATTTAAGAATTAGGTCGAATCTTGCTGGTCCGCAAAAACGCATTGTGAGCGATTTAAATATGAAGGCAGATATCTCGATTCGTGATAATAAAACTATTATTCGTTATTTAGATTTAGAAAACAATCAAGTTACTTCTGGTCAAACCATTTGGGGATTAAAATATTCGGCCGATTATGCCTTTAGTAAAAACCTAACAGGTATCTTTTATTTCGACTATTCTTTCTCTGAATATGCTATTTCTACGGCGTTTCCATTAACAACTATTCGTTCTGGTTTTACCATCAGATATAATTTTGGGAATTAACAACTAATCTATTTGAAAATCAATATTGAATAAATACATTTGTGAAAACTTATAAAAATTAGTTTTACATATTAATCGTATTTAATAAATAAAAATAAAATGAATATTCCATCAGAATTAAAGTACACAAAAGACCACGAGTGGGTAAAGGTTGACGGCGATGTTGTAACTATTGGTATTACCGATTTTGCACAAAGCGAGTTAGGTGATATTGTTTATGTTGAGGTAGAAACTCTTGATGAAACTTTAGAAGCTGAAGAAGTTTTTGGAACGGTAGAAGCTGTAAAAACGGTTTCAGATTTATTTTTACCAGTTTCAGGTGAAATTATAGAGTTTAATGAAACTTTAGAAGATGAACCAGAAAATGTAAATACAGATCCTTACGGAGCTGGATGGATGATTAAAGTAAAATGTTCTGATGTTTCTCAAATCGATGGGTTAATGTCTGCAGACGGTTATAAAGCATTAATTGGTGCTTAAAAAATCGGCAATAGTCTTAGCGGTATTATATACTGTTGCTTTAACAGCAGCTTGTTTAATGTCTCTTAAAGATATGCCAAAAGTAGATGTTTCTAATGGAGATAAAATTTTCCATTTTGGAGCCTATGCTGCTTTTACTGTTTTATGGTATGCTGCGTTTATTTTCAACTTTAAGTTGGAAAAAATGAAAGCTTTATTATATGCAACTGTATTTGCTGTTGTTTTTGGTATAGTTATTGAGGTGTTACAAGATACTATGACGGACTATCGCGCCATGGATATTTATGATGTAGTAGCAAACTCCTTGGGAGCATTACTCACAGCTTTGATATTGTGGCGAATAAACAAATTACAAGTTAAAAAGCAATAAAGACTTGTTTTTTTGACAAATAAATAGTTATTTTAGCAATCTTGATAAACTAATTAAATTTATGGAACCTAAAAAAAATCCTAAAGCAAATGTTGGACGTAACAGTTCACTGTATTTTGCAATCGGCTTAGCGTTAATGTTATTCTTAACGAACTATGCTATTAATTTCAAAACTTATGATGACGTAATTACCGATATAGGAGTGGTAAGTATGGACGAAATAGAAGAGGAAGAAATTCCAATTACTAATCTAATGCAAACGCCTCCACCACCGCCACCGCCACCAGCAGCTCCAGATGTTATTGAGATTGTTGAGGATGAAGTGGAAATCGAGGAAACTATTATAGAGTCTACTGAAGTTGATCAAGAAACAGAAATTGTTGAGGTTGAAGAAGTAGAAGTTGTAGAGGTTGAAGAAGATATCGAAGTGCCTTTTGCTGTTATTGAAAATGTACCTGTTTTTCCAGGTTGCGAAAAAGGTAACAACGCAGCTAAGAAAGCTTGTATGTCTGAAAAAATTCAAAAATTCGTTACTAAAAAGTTTAATACTGAATTAGCTAGTGAATTAGGTTTATCGGGAAGACAACGTATTAACGTTATCTTTAAAATCGACAAAACAGGAAATGTTGTTGGAGTTCGTTCAAGAGCACCACACCCAGGTTTAGAAAAAGAAGCAGCACGTGTTATTAACATGTTGCCTAAAATGAAGCCAGGTATGCAACGTGGAAAAGCAGTAACAGTGCCTTACTCTTTACCTATTGTATTCCAAGTTCAAGATTAAATTTCTTTTCAGCTGTTAAACAACAGCACAATAAATATAAAATCCCGTTACATTTCTGTAGCGGGATTTCTTTTTTGGTATGCTTATTGCAACTTTATCATAATATTAACATTTAAATTTTAATAATTATGAGTAATCCAAAGAAAACTCACGAACTCATTCGGCAAAATGAGCAAATCGTGAAAAAATCGCAAAAGCATGATGCAAATTTACAAAAAAACTCCACGCTTTACTTTCAGGTGGGCTTAATCATCTGTTTGTTTATGGTGTATGGTCTTTTTGAAATGAAGTTTGAGTCGGAAATCCCTAAGGAAAGTAGTTTCAATTTTGAACCCGACCCTGAGGAGATTCGAATTGAAAACTTTAAAATTTATGTTGAACCAGTAAAAGAGGTTCAGCCAGAACCTAAAAAATCAACTAAGTTAATTGATAAGGTAGAAGAAGTCGATAATGATGCGCCGTTTGAGGAGGCTATGAATATTAAAACGGCCGATCAGAATACAACGTCTAAGCCTATTGCTATTGGTGATATTGTTGTTGAAGGCCCTCCAGCCGATGAGCCTCCAGTAGATTTTGTTAGCGTTGAAGAAGTGCCTGTTTACCCGGGATGCGAAAACAAAAAAACAAACTTAGATAAACGTAAATGTATGTCTGAGAAAATAACAAAGTTGGTTCAGAGAAAATTTGATACTAATTTAGGTAGCGAGCTTGGTTTGTCTGGAAAACAGGTGATTAGAACTCAGTTTAAAATTGATAAAACTGGTCGTGTTACCGATATTAAAACTCGAGGAACACATCCTGATTTAGAGAAGGAAGCTGAGCGTGTTATTAATAACATTCCGGAAATGACGCCAGGAAAACAACGAGACAAAAATGTAGGTGTTATTTATACCTTACCAATAGCGTTTAGTGTGCAGTAATAAAATACTCAATAAAATTATCTAAAAGCCGTTAGCCTATATAGGTTAACGGCTTTGTTGTTTGAAGGAACTGATACAGTTGCCGTGCAGAATATAAAAAATATAGTATCTTTCGAGCTTAAATATATTTTATATTATTTATCAATCCTCAATTAAGTGATGAAGCAATTTCTTTTCCTAGTTTTCATTTTGGCTCAATGTGTTGGTTATACTCAAGGCAATCCGTATTCGGAAAAGCCTCCTGTGTTTTCAGGGTGTGACAGTATTTCATTCAGTAAACAACAAAAATGTTTCGATAACCAAGTACATGCACACATCTATAATAGTTTTAAGGTGCCTGTAAGGGTTGAAAAAGAAAAATATAAAGGAGAAGTTGTGGTTCTTTTTGAAGTGGATACAATAGGTCGGTTTCAGGTGATGTATGTTGATGCGGTTTATAATGAATTAAAAGATGAGGCTAAGCGTGTGTTTTCAAGTTTGCCAAAAATTAAACCGGCAACTTATAATGGGCGCCCTACATTTAAACAATATTCGCTTCAAATTAAAATTCCTTTGATAGATACGAATTTAGATATCGATGAAAGCGAAGCAATTAATCCAATTTCTAAGTTAGAACAACAAGCCAAGCAAGAGTTTGATAGAGTAAATAATGATTTAAAGACCTTCGAAAATAAAGCTTATAACAGTCAATTAAATATTCAGTTTACGCATAGTGATTATGCTAAGTTTGATAGGCAAATGAATGTTGTGGGTAGCAATAGCCATACGGCATCAAAACCCTTTGTTTATGATGATGTAGCGAGTTATTATGATTTTCAGGCAGAAAAAGAAGCTCTACAGCGTGAAACTGCAACTTGGGCCGGACAAAAACTTTGGAATGAACATTTAGTGCAACTGCAAAGTGACGATTATTGGTTTACAATAGACCCTATTTTCGATTTAGAAGTTGGTAAAGACACTGATGCGGAGTTCAGTTCTACTTATAATAATACCCGAGGTTTTTTGGTTCAAGGTGGTTTGGGAGAAAAGTTTAATTTTTATGCTTCTGTTTTTGAAAGTCAGGGACGTTTCGCAGATTATGTAAATAGATATGCTGAAAGTTTAAAAGCCTTCGGACCAGATCCGGCTATTATTCCTGGGCGTGGTATTGCTAAAAGATTTAAAACAGATTCTTACGATTATCCTGTTGCGGAGGCATACATGTCTTATGCACCCGCAAAATTTATAAATATTCAATTTGGGCATGGTAAAAATTTTATAGGTGATGGTTATCGTTCGTTATTATTGAGTGATGTTGCTAGTCCGCACCCATTCCTTAAATTAAACACCAAGTTTTGGAAAATAAAATATACCAATACCTGGATGTGGTTAAAAGATGTACGCCCAGAAGTTACTGAAGACGGTGCGTTTTTAACTAAATATATGGCTAACCATTATTTAAGCTGGAATGTTTCGAAGCGATTTAATCTTGGTTTATTTGAATCGGTAATTTGGAGTAACACTAATAATCGTGGCTTTGATGTTAATTATTTAAACCCTATTATTTTTTATAGAGCTATAGAGTTTGAAACCGGTCAAGATGCGGGAAATGCTGTAATAGGTGCTACCGCAAAATATAAGTGGAATGATAATATTAACTTATATAGTCAGTTTGTGTTAGACGAATTTTCTTTAGCTGATGTAAAAGCGGGGGAGAGAAGTTGGAAAAACAAGTTTGGCTATCAATTGGGTGTTAAGTATTTTAATGCTTTTAAGGTTGAAAATTTACTGCTTCAATTTGAATATAATCGCATTCGTCCTTACACATATTCACATAACACGATAGCCACAAATTACGGACATAATAATCAGTCTATGGCACATTTGTGGGGCGCGAACTTTAGTGAAGCTATATTTATTGGTCGTTATCATTATAAACGCTGGTTTGCCGATGCAAAGTTAATTTTTGGTGTGCGTGGTTTAGATTTTAATGATGATACAGATGGGTTTAGTTATGGCGCTGATATCTATAAAAACTATAATGATCGTCCATTCGATTCTGGAGTAGAAGTAGGGCAAGGCATTAAAACTAATGTTTTTAACGGAAATTTACAGGCTGGTTATGTTATTAACCCTGCGTCTAATATGAAGTTATTTACCGATATTACAGTTAGAAATTTTAATCCCGAGGCAACTACGGCCACAACTTTCAAGAATAATACGGTTTGGTTGAATTTCGGAATTAGAACCGATTTGTTTAATTGGTATTTCGATTATTAATCGTCTTAAAAATAAGTAGTATTCTTTTCATTTTATCGATAATCTAGGGGTTCGAAGTCTTTTCTCGCATCTTTATTATGAGGAAGCTTTGTGCTTTATGTTGGAATTTAGTCTGATTTATGTTTAAATCACACAATTTCAGTGCTTTGTTTTTTAGTAATAACCTCCTGTTTGAATATATAAAATATAATTTTCGAGTTTTTATATGTGGGATTTTAACCATAAAAGATGTTTAATTACCAAACTTTCTGTTAAAATAATTTGCATACCTCGAAATAATGTATATATTTGGAAAACCAATCTGGTTAACCAATTTGGTTTTCCAGAGTACTATTCACAAACTAAAACAGGCTAGATATGAAAACAAAACTACTTTTTCTTTTTTCTTTTATGCTTGCAGCTTTTGCGCACGCTCAATTCACATCTTCTCCTGGAGATATAATATTTACTGAGTTTTTACCAGATCCTTCCACATCAAGTGAAGCTCAAGGGGAATGGTTTGAGATTATGAATACTACGAGTGCTGATATTGATATTGAAGGATGGACTATTAGAGATGGTTCTTCAAGTAAAAGATCGCATCTTATTATAGGGTCTTTAATTGTTCCGGCTAATGGCTACTTGTTATTGACATCAAATAGTGATGCTGCTGTTAATGGTGGTTTAGTCTCATCTTATCAGTATGGTGTAATATCACCAACACCATTGGTTTCTGGTTCAGGAACAGGGTCTAATTTTCCTACGTTTAATAATTCTAATAGTTTTGATGACGGAGTAGGAGGATGTAATAGTAGTGTTGACGAAGATGGAATTGATGATGAGATAGATGGTTTAAGGTTATTAATGCCGATTATTAGTGATCCTGAAGTAGATACAACGGATTTTGTTGAAATAGATAGATTTGAGTATGATTTTGGATATAATGCTACAAATTTAGCGGGAAGCGGAAAACCAGATGGTATTCCAAACTTACAATTGCTTCCTAGTTGGGATGGCTCTTTTACTCAGTTGTCAGGGTCGTCTTGTTATAATGGAAATGCATCTTTGGATGATGATGTAAGTGTACAGTTAGTAAATGGTAGTTGGGTGTTTTCAGACCCAAGCGTAGGTGTTTATGGTTCTACGAGTTATTACGGAACGCCTGGCGCAGCAAATACAAACGTGCTTTCTGTTGATAAAAATGTACTTGCATCAAAATTTAAGATTTATCCAAATCCAGCGCAAGATCATATTAAAATAGATGCCGATAATGTAAATGTTTCTTCTGTAGAAATGTTTAGTATTGTTGGTAAAAGATTAATTTCAGAAAAGAATTTAGTAAATAATAAATTAGATATTTCAAGTTTAAATAGTGGTGTTTATCTTTTAAAAATAAACGCATTAGAAGGAAGCTTGGTTAAAAAAATTATAGTTGAGTAGTTAGTTGTTTTTAAAAAGAAGGTCTTTTGTTGTAATTGGCCTTCTTTTTTGTTATTTTAAATTTATCAAAAACCTTTTTATGAATAAGTTGTTTAGCCTTTTATTGGTAGTTGTTTTATGTTTTTCTTGTAACGGAAAAGTTGAAGATTCAGGTACTTTAGTAAGCACCAATAAGGAATTGTACGAGGCTATTAAAAATGTTAAAGCCGGAGATAATATTGTTTTGGCAAACGGTGTTTGGGAAAACGTAGAAATAAAATTTGTAGGTGAAGGAACTGAAAATGCTCCAATTACATTAAAAGCAGAAACGCCTGGCCAAGTATTTATAGAAGGTGTTTCTAATTTAGAAATTGCCGGAAATTACTTAGTTGTAGAAGGCTTGTTTTTTAGAAATGGGTACACACCCACAAGTAATGTTATCGCGTTTAGAACTAGTGAGGAGAAAGTTGCCAACTATTCTAGAGTTACCAACTGTGTGATTTTAGATTACAACCAAAAACAACGTGATAAAGATGACCTTTGGATTCAACTTTTCGGAAAACATAATAAAGTCGATCATTGTTATATTGCAGGTAAAACTAATGGCGGTCCAACCCTTAGAGTTGATTTAAAAGGAAACCAAAGTATTAGAAATTATCATCAAATTGTAAATAACCATTTTGGTCCAAGACCGAGAAAAGGAGGGGCTCGAGGAGAATCTATCCAATTAGGTAGTAGTTTTACGTCTATGTCTCCGAGTAATACAACTATTGCAAATAATTTATTTGAAGAATGTAATGGAGAGGTTGAAGTTATTTCGAGTAAAACAAATTTCAACGAAATTAGAAATAATGTGTTCTATAAAAGTGAAGGTTCTGTAGTAACGCGCCACGGTAACTATGCTGTTATTGATGGTAATTATTTTATTGGAGATGGTGTTAATAAAAACTACGGAGGAATTAGACTTGTAAACACGGGGCATTGGGTTATTAATAATTATTTCTATAATATTATTGGTGAAAACTTCAGAAGTCCATTGGCTGTTATGAATGGTATACCAAAATCACCATTAAATAGATACAATCAAGTTACAGATGTTGTGGTTGCATATAATACTTACGTAAATTGTAAATCACCTTGGCAGTTTGGAGTTGGTACTAATATTGCACAATCTGATGTGTTGCCAAAGTCGGAAATTCGTTCTGCACGACCTATTAGAACTGTTGTTGCAAACAATGTTATTTACAATACAGAAGGAGATTTATTACCAGTTGTGGAGCATGATAAAGCAGACGGTGTTCTTTTTAAAAGTAACATTATTAATAATAGCGATGTAGAGTTTAAAGATTACAACGGTGGTTTACAGAATGCTAAATTAGAGTTGAAAAAAGTTTCTGAAACCATATCAATTCCGGTAGGTGTACCAGGTGAAGTAACACCTTATGTAGGTTTTGAATTTAATACAATAACGAAAGATTTAGCAGGGAATTCAAGATTAAATCAAAATAAAATAGGTGCTTTTGTTAATGCTGATATGCCAGATCCTAATATTTTAGATAAATCTAAATATGGAGCAAGTTGGTATTCTAACGAGATAGCAGTAAAAGAAGCTAACATCTTTACTGTTGCCAACGCAGAAGAACTTCAAGCTAAAATTAACGAAGCGCAAAAAGGTGATATTATAGCTTTAAATGCGGGAGTTTATCAAATTTCTAAATCGATAGAAATTAATAAAAGCATTACAATACAATCTCAAGAAAAAGCGAAAGCACAAATTGTTTTTTCTGGAGAAAGTAGTTCACCTTTATTTTCTTTAAACCCTAAAGGCATATTAACGCTTAAATATGTCAGTTTAAAAGGAAATAATTCAAACTACGCTTTTGCTAGTTTAAAAGAGAATATGTCTAATCATTTTGGATTAGCGGTTTCTGGTTGTGATATCAGTGATTTCAATTATGTTTTAAAGGTTTACAAGCAGTCTTTTTCAGAAAAAATCACTTTTGAAAACACATCTATTTCAAACTGTGAAAATGGTTTAGAATTATCTGAAGAAACAAACGATAAAGGCGATTATAACACAGAGTATTTAACCGTAAATAACTGTACGTTCGATAATGTAAAACAAAACGTTATAGATTATTATCGTGGTGGTTATGATGAGTCGACTATTGGCGGAAATCTATTAGTTACTAATAGTACCTTTACTAATTGTGGCGCCAACGAGCAAAACAAGATGTTGTTAAACCATAGAGGTATTGTTTATGTAAACATTGCTAAAAACACTTTCAAAGATAATAAGGTTGATTATGTTTCTATTCTGTGGGGAGCAAAGGAGAACTATGCATCTGATAATGATATTAGTAATTCTGGTGAAATTAAAACCGAAGAAAATTTAAAAATGAAGTTGATGTATTAGTCGTTGATTTTATTATCGAAATAGTAAAAAAGGCATTGAAAATTAATTTTCAATGCCTTTTTTCTTGAGCCAATGTTTACTATTGATGTTAAGATATATAGGAGATTCTTATTTAGAGCCTGTAGTATTTATTAAGTTTAGGGGGATTGGTTTTCGTGATTTACTATAGTGTTATAAGTATTAAAACTTCCAGATTCTATTTCTTCTAATTGTTTTTCCTAATTAGGACTGTATGCGCTTGCGCGGAAAAGTTTCATATTGAAATAATAAATAATCAGATAAAAATGTTTTAACTCGGATACTCTTTTGTCGTTAAAAAAAAATATGAGCTGTAAATATTTACGTTTAAATATTTAGTAAATAATGTAAAATGCGATGTATTGCTTATTAAGCTCATTGTAAAAATATGTTATTTTTTAGAGGTTTTAAAAGTCATTAAATGCAGTGTTTTATTTCGAATGCCTGCTAAATTATAAAGCATCACAAGAATGATGATAATAATTGTTTGGGTGTATTTGTTTTGTAATTTCTAACTATACAATTTATTTTTAGTTCAATAGCTTTATATAGATAGCGATGAATCAGCAAATCTTTGTGGTATTTTTTTAGTACGAAGGGCGCTTTTAAGAGTGTTATATAAAGTTTTGCAGGTAATCATTAGGCGATAGGCTATTCGCTTTTAAACGCTTTCTGTGTTGTTTAGTTATCGCTTTTCTATTGTGTGTAGAAAATATATTAGTGAGACGGGAATATAAAGCTTTAAGGATAATCTTTATTCTTAGTTTACTCGAGCTACTGTGGTAAGTTTGTTTGAAGATGAAAACTGTTTATGCTCATTAAGAAGAGATTTTAGTAGGGAATTGGGGTAGGTGTCTTCAAGTGGTAGTTTAGAGAAGTTTAGTTTATACAGAAGGTTGTTTGTAGGTGTCTGTGATATTTGTTTATCATTACCTTGTCTTTTTTTTTGTTATTGAGTGAGCTAAATCTAGAAATTAAAGTAAAAAAAAACAGATTCAAAATAATATTCAAGATGTTGTTGAATATTATTAGAATCTGTTTTAGTTATTTATAATCTTTAGTTTTCTGCCTATTTGGTTTATACCAATATAGAAAACTTCAAAAGGTTACAAATATTAAATCTATAAATAAATAGTTCTATTATAAATTTGGGTTTCTATCTAATTCATCTTGAGGGATTGGTGTGTCATAATCCTCGGCTGAGTTCCAGTCAGGTTTTGCTCCTTCATATCCAGACGCGCTAAAAACTTGATTACCTAATTGTCTTCTCTTAATGTCATACCATCTTTTACCTTCAAAAGCAAGTTCTATTCTACGTTCTTCAAGTACATCAGCAACTGTTATACTTGTAAGGTCTGCAGGAACTGTACTCGCTGCAATTGTTTCTTCTACATATGCACCGTTTGTAGAATCACCACCGTTTCTTGCTCTGCTTCTTACTTCATTAAGAAGATCAACAGCATCAGCAGCTCCAATTTCAACTCCTGCTTCAGCAGCAATTAATAATACTTCAGCATAGCGTATCATCGAATAGTTATGGCTTGTTGCTCTTTTATTACCACGAGCATATGGGCCAGGATAACGTGTGTATTTCGCAATGTAAGGTCTGTTTTTAGCGTTACTATGACCACTTAGAGTGAAATTTGTATAGTCAACATCTGTACCGCCAATAGTTGCTCTTGTTTGGAAGCTAACACGTTTTCTGTAGTCGTCCTCGTCAAAAGAGTCATAAACAGCCATAGCTGGAACAGCAACAGACCATCCTTGATCATCGTCATCACCTCTAACTCCTGTCATTGGAGCAGTCTGATCATAAGAGTTATCAGAAGCTTCAACATTATTATAATCTAATGCAAATATTGGTTCTTTAGAAGCATCAATTTTGTTAGCGTTAAATAGAGTCTGAAAATCAGGGTCTAAATCTACATCATATGTCGCTTTATTAGTAATAACCTCTTTCGCTTTGTTGTAAGCTAATTGAAAATATGCATTGTCATTAGTTCCTGCTAAAGTTAAGTAAACTAAAGCTAGGTAAGATTTTGCAGCGGCTTTAGAAGGTGTCGCTCTAGAAGTAACTGTGTTTGGTAACCATTGTTCAGCGTACTGTAAATCTGATATGATGTTTTCATAAACTTGGGCTTCTGGAGTAGAACTTAAAGAACTAGATGCATTTATGTCTGTTACAGGTTCTGTGATATAAGGTACATCTCCAAATAATCTTACTAAATGAAAGTAATAAAAAGCTCTTGCAAAGTAAGCTTGTGCGATAACAGGATTTTTAAACTCATCGGCAACCTCAACTTTTTCACCGCCAGCAATTGCATCATTAGCTGCTGCAATACCTAGGTAAATTCTTGTCCATGGGTCAAAAACCATTTCGTTATTACCAGAAATAGTGTGAGTATTCATTTCTACTCTTCGGGTTTCAGTTGATGCAAGATCGACCATGTCAGAACGTAATAATAACGCAATTGATAATTTTCTACCCCAAATCTCTTCATTAATTGCATGAGTTAAAGAAGCGTTTACGGCTAATTGTATATCATCTGTTGTTTGGTAAAATCCATCTGGAGATAACAATCCTACAGGTTCTTCCTCTAAATCGGAACACCCTACTGCAGATAGTCCTAAACCTAGTCCTATCATCATTAAAAATATATATTTAGTTTTTTTCATTTTATATGCTTTTTAAAATTCTTAAAATGTTAAATTAAGGCTGAAACTAAAAGACTGTACTGTTGGGTAATTTCCAAAGTCGAATCCTCTAACAGTGTTACTTGCGGTGTTATTTCCATTTTGGCCACCTTGAGCACCAGCATAATTAACCTCTGGATCTAGACCAGAATAATTAGTGATTGTTAATAAGTTTTGTGCACTAACTGATAGTCTTAATTTTTCTACACCTATAGTTTTAAGAACATCTGAAGGTAAGTTGTAACCTACTGCAAGGTTTTTTAATCTAACATAGCTTCCGTCTTCTACAAATCGTGAAGAAATTTCTCTGTTACTGTTGTTTCCAACACGTGGTTGGTCGGTATCTGTATTTGAAGGTGTCCATGCGTTATTGAAATAAGCATATGTTGTGTTTGCATCACCATTATTTAACTGAACGTTCGTCATGTTAAAAATTTCACCTCCTTGAGATCCTTGGAAAAATAAGTTTAAATCCCAGTTTTTATACCTGAAATCATTTGTAATACCCCAAGTGAAATCTGGATTAGGGTTACCAATTACTGTTCTGTCACCGTCATCAATAACACCGTCAGAAACACCGTCTTCATCAGCTATATCATAAAATAAAGGATCTCCTTCTACGCCTCCAGGTAATGTAGCTGTTCCTGCTGGTGCAGTACCTCCTTGGTATACTCCTGCGTAATCTAACCCGTAGAATAAGCCTACTTCTTCACCTTCTCTAAGGATGTAAGTATTGTTAACGCTAAAGTAACTTGGTGCCCCATTTCCAAACCAATCATCTCCGTTAATTAACGTAGTAACT
Source organism: Algibacter lectus (assembly GCF_900112395.1). Taxonomy (GTDB): domain Bacteria; phylum Bacteroidota; class Bacteroidia; order Flavobacteriales; family Flavobacteriaceae; genus Algibacter; species Algibacter lectus. The sequence goes on along the minus strand of NZ_FOLN01000004.1, from coordinate 26,274 downwards.
GTGTTTTTGTTTTTAGAGAATACAAAGTCTGTACTCCAGCTAAAGTTATCATTAGTAATGTTTTTAGTACTTAAAAAGACTTCAATACCAGTGTTATTAATTTCACCAACATTCTTTAAAATCTGGTCGTTATAGAAACCTAAATACCAAGGTAATCCATTATCTCTCATAATTAAATCTTTCGTGTCGATGTTGTAATAATCTACAGAAAGTGAGATTTTATTGTTTAATAAAGCTAAATCTACACCAGCATTAAATTGGTAAGAAGACTCCCATTTTAAATCAGGATTTGCTGGTTGGTAAGGTGTAACAGCTTGTACTGTTGTTCCATTACTAGATGCGTAAATATTTTCTAAACTAGCTAAAGATTCATAAGCACCAATAGAAGGGTTTCCAGTTACACCGTAACTAGCTCTTAATTTTAAGTTAGAAATAGTTTCGTTATCTTTTAAGAAATCTTCATTGGAAACTTTCCATCCTAATGCACCAGAAGGGAAAATAGCATACTTTTCGTTGGTAGCAAAATTTGAAGCTCCATCACGTCTTATAGTAGCTGTAATTAAATATTTATCGTCATAATCAAAGTTTATCCTTCCAAATTGAGACTGGATTTCTTTTTCTGTAACATATATATCTCCTGATCCTTGTTGGATTAAGTTTGTAGCGGTCCATAAACCGTAGTATGAGAAAGAATCTGAAATTGTTCCTGTACCTTCATTAGAAAAACCTTTACTCGTAGTTTTTTGGTAAGAAAGACCAGCTAATAAAGTTAAATTTCCTTTTCCTATTTCTTTATTATAGGTTAAGTAGTTCTCAGTTAATACATTTTTAGTTTTATCTTCAGACATAATAGCTCTACCTTGAGTGCTACCACCTGCAGTAACTTCTAATGTTCTTGGCATATAAATACCTCTAAATGTATTTTTTGTGCTTATACCGAAAGTTGTTTTAAAAGCTAGCCCTTCTACGATATCGTAATTAGCATAAAAATTTGCTCTAAAATCTTCTATTTCAGTATCGTCATCTCTTTGAGTTGCAACAGCCCATGGGTTATCAACTTCGTCACCTACTTGATCGTTTGTAGTGAACGAACCGTCTGCATTGTATATACCTTTATCTGGAGCAAAACGCATTGCTAATGAAACAACATCATCTCCACCAACAGTAACAGAACCATCAGATTGAGTAGAAACACCATTTTTAGTGCTTATACCTCCTGTTAAGTTAACTCCAAGTTTTAATTTATCAGTTACTTGGGCATCTAAATTAGATAAGAAAGAAGCTCTTTCGTAACCAGAATTAACTAATACACCGTCTTGGTTAAAATAAGTACCCGATGCATAATAGTTTACTTTGTCTGAGCCTCCAGAAACAGATAGTTGGTGGTTTTGAACACTTCCTGATCTGTAAATTAAATCTTGCCAGTCTGTATCGAAGTCACCTTGTATGTATGGACTTGCTGTTGTAGAGTTTGTAATAGCAACATTTTGTCTAACTTGGTTTTGGTAATCGGTAAAATCATTAGCGTTTAATAAGTTTAGTTCATTTGCTGTAGACTGTACGGAGTAAGTAGAATTTAATTCAATATTTAATCTGCCAGATCTACCTTTTTTAGTTGTTACTAAAACAACACCATTTGAACCTTGTGAACCGTAAATAGCGGTTGCAGAAGCATCTTTTAATATTTGCATAGATTCAATATCTCCTGCTTGTGGCATATTGGCACCAACGAAGCCATCTACAACAATTAGTGGGTTACTACTCGCATTAATTGAAGTATTACCCCTAATAGAGATGCTAATAGGTGCTCCTGGCTCTCCACCATTGTTAGATTGAACGTTTACACCGGCAGCACGACCTTGTAACGCTTGTGTTGCATCTAGAACTGGAAATGCTGTTAACTCTGCAGTTTTCACTGAAGAAACAGAGCCTGTTACATCACTCTTTTTTCGAGCGCCATATCCAACAACGACAACTTCTTCTAAAGCACTAACATCTTCATCTAGAGCTACGTTAATTTTCGATTGGTTTCCAACAGTAACTGTTTTTTGTACAAAACCTACATAGCTAAAGCTAAGAATGGTGTTGCTACCTTCAACTGTTATAGAGTAATTACCATCAAAATCGGTAGAAGCACCAGTGTTTGTGCCTTTTGCAATAACGTTAACGCCCGGTAGAGGTTGGTTATCCGTTGCTGAGGTTACTGTACCTGTTATTGTTTTTTGTTGTGCACTTAAGGTAAATGCAAAACAAAAGGATAATAATAAAAGGTAAACCTTTTTAAATCTTTTGTGTTTTTTCATTAGTTTAATAAATTAGATTAGTTTGGAATAATTTTCCAGATATGAACTGTTTCTAGTGGTGATTCAGGCTATATCTCGGATTGCTTTTTCGTTTTCTTTTTGTAGTTTCTTTTTTAGTTTTTCATTTTTATCTCTCGTAGATTTTAAGGATTAGTTTGAAATCTTTTTTTTGGTCAAAAAAACCTGAATTTAAACTGCCAAACCACTTTGGTTTACCACTTTGGTTTACCAAATATAGTTAAATATTTCATAAAAACAAGAGTGGTTGGTTTTGTTTTACATGTCGAATGTTACGAAATTGTTAAGAAAGCTAGATTACTCGTGGGATTTGAAGGTTTTGTGTACATGATAAAATATGTGTTAATTTTTTATGAAATTGAAATAATTACGTAGTCTTTTTTGGTTTTTTGATTAAATAAAAGCCTTTGTCGTTATCTTGATTTGCGTGTTTAGCTTATTGGTTTTATTGGTTAGTTTATTGTCTCATTGAGGTAGATGTTGGTTTTTAATAAAACGTTACTTGTTTTAGATAGTTCTTAGTTTTAAGAGTTTAGTAGTTAGCTGGAGTTGTTGTTGTGCATATTGAAAATGATATGCAACTAAGGTAAGAAAATATATATACAAAATTATTATCGAATAAGTTGTTTTTAGATTGTATGTTGTGATTTTATTGCTTGAAATAGAGATTATATAATTTAGGTTTAATTAGGATAGGGGTTTATGTGTTTTTGTTGAGTATTTTTTTTGTTTAACTTATTGTTCCTTAGTTTTATATGTGTGTGCTTTTTTTGAGCAAATGGGTCTTTGGGGTTTGTTAAAATCTAGATTTTGTTAGGCAATCTTTTGTGCAAGTGATAATTATACTTATATTTGGTAAACCAATTTGGTAAACCAATTAAACTATTTCCAAAAAAATATGAAGAATTTAGGAGTCAATTTGCTCAGTATCATGCTTGTTTTAATGTTAGTTTTTTCTTGTAAAGAGCAAGTCTCGGATACTAGTGTAGAAGTCGCTACTACTGAAGCGGAAAGTGGACATCCAAGTTTGGTTTTAACCAAAAAAGGAGTAAGGGATATACGTGCAAATTTAGGGAATATTCCAATTTTTGATAAGAGTTTGGCTGAAACGAAAGCTGAGGTCGACGCAGAAATTGAGGTTGGAATCCTAGTTCCAGTTCCTAAAGATTTTTCTGGAGGATATACGCACCAACGTCATAAGCAGAACTTCTATATGATGCAAAAGGCAGGGGTTTTGTATCAAATTTTAGACGATGAAAAATATGCTACGTACGTAAAAGATATGTTAATGGCTTATGCTAAGCTGTATCCAACATTGCCAGTGCATCCACAAACTCGGTCTTATGCAAGAGGGAAGTTGTTTTGGCAATGCTTAAACGATGCTAACTGGTTGGTCTATTCGGCGCAAGCTTACGACTGTGTTTATGATTGGTTGAGCCCAGAAGATCGTGATGTTTTAGAAAATAATTTGTTTATTCCTTTCGCAAAGTTTATTTCCGAAGGAAATCCACAGTTTTTTAATCGTGTGCACAACCATAGTACATGGGGTAATGTTGCTGTTGGGATGATAGCCTTGGTTATGGATAATGATGCTTTATTAGAAGATGCTTTAAATGGTTTAAAAACCGACAATTTAAAAGTTGGAATGAAAGATAATGATGGTGGATTTATAAAAGTAGAAGGACAGAAATTAGGATTCTATGGTAATTTAGATGAGCCATTTTCTCCAGATGGATATTATACCGAAGGACCATACTACCAACGTTATGCTATGTACCCTTTTTTAATATTTGCTGAAGCGCTTCAGAATGTAAAACCTGAGTTAAATATTTTTGAATATAAAAATGGTGTACTAATTAAAGCAGTCGATGCGCTTATTAATTTGAGTGATGCAGATGGTGACTTTTTTCCACTAAACGATGGGCAAAAAGGAATGAGTTATTATACGAGTGCTGTGGTAACTGCTGTGGATATCGCTTATCATTTTGGAGGTAAAAATCCAGAATTGTTAAGTATTGCTGAAAAGCAAGATCGTGTTGTTTTAGATGATACGGGTTTAAGTATTGCTTTAGGTATTAAGGAAGGTTTAGGTAAGTCTTTTGATAAAAAATCTATTGAACTAAGTGATGGGCAAAACGGAGATGAGGGTGCTGTTGGTATATTAAGAAGCGAAGATTTAGAACTTGTTTTTAAATATGCAGCACAAGGGTTAAGCCATGGGCATTACGATAAATTATCATACTCGCTTTATGAAGATGGTGATGAGGTGCTTCAGGATTATGGTTTAGCGCGTTATGTAAATATTGAACAAAAAGGTGGCGGAAACTACTTAAAAGAAAATAAAACATGGGCTAAGCAGTCCATAGCTCATAATACGTTGGTTCAAAATGAAACGTCTCATTTTATGGGTAAATATGAAATTGGAAGTATACATCATTCAAATAAGTATGTGTTTGATGTTTCTAATAAAAACCTACAAGTTGCAAGTGCTAAAGAAAGCAATGCATACCCTGGTACAGAAATGCAACGTACAGTGGTGTTTATAAATGATGAAAGTTATGCTAAGCCGTACCTTTTAGACTTCATGAAAGTAGTATCTAATACATCTAATAAATACGATTTTCCATTTTACTATTTAGGACAATTAATGCAAACCAATTTTGAATATAATAAGTTAAATACCCCAACGGTTTTTGGTAAGGATAACGGTTACCAACATTTGTATAAAGAGGCTGAAGGTGTTTCTTTTGGGGATAATGCTAAATTAACCTGGTTATCGAATGGTAAATTTTATTCTATAACATCTGCAACTGCTAAAGGTGATAAAATGATATTAGCAAAAATAGGTGCTAACGATCCAGATTATAATTTACGTAATGAACCTGCTTTTATTCTTCGTAAAACAAACACTAAAAATACTGTTTTTGCATCGGTTGTAGAATCTCATGGAACATATACTGCTAGGTCTGAGTTTGCCGAAAATGCATATAGCCATGTAAAGCATGTTGAAGTTGTTCATGATGTTGCGGAATACACGGCTGTAAAGGTTGAAACAGATAATAATAAAACAAAGCTATTTGTAATCTCTAACTTGGATAATAAAGCAGGTTCGGACCATAAAGTAACTATTGAAGGTGAAGTTGTTTCATGGACAGGAGCTTTTACCTTGAAAGAATTAAAATAATAATAAACAACAAGAATTATATTTTGATATGTTCTTGTTTTAGTGCGATTAAATAAATTATAAAAAACAAAAAAAAATGAAGCGATTTAGTGAAAAGTACGTCATTACAAAAGACATGCAATGGGAAGAACTTGGTGGAGGAGTATCAAGAAAATTCTTAGGTTACGATAATCAAATTATGATGGTAAGAGTGAAATTTGAGAAGGGGGCATTAGGTTCTCCACATCAACATTTTCATACGCAAGCTACTTTTTGTGCTTCGGGTAAATTTGAATTTGAAATTGATGGAGTAAAGCAAATTGTAGAAGCTGGAGATGGTGTATATATTGAGCCTAATTTAATGCATAGTGCTGTTTGTTTGGAAGCAGGTGAGCTAATTGATACATTTAGTCCTGTGAGAGAAGATTTCTTAAGTGGTGGCGAGGTGTCTTATTTTGGAGATAAAGCATAATTAGGTAATTTAAAACCATTAGGGTAAGTTTAAAAAGTTTGAAAACACAAGTCTTTTAAATTTATCTTTTTAGGTTTTATAGAATTACTTCGATATAATTTTAACTTTTTTTTAGTTAAAATATATCAAAAGGCTAGAATTAACAAAATTTTGTATATATTTGGTAAACCAATCTGGTCAACCAGTTGTTTGAGCTTAGTAAAATAAATTAAATCTCATACTAAATATTAAAATGATAGCTTTCTAATAATATAGCAAACAAAAAAAAGGAAGGGTCCACGCCCATCCTTGTTTTAATTGATTTACTTCTTTTAGGAGGGAAGTAAATTAAAACATGCCATTACAGTAATAAAAACATGTGTTCTACAAAATTACTAAGATTATAGTTAGTTCATATTGTTTTTAGGATTGCTTTAAGAGTTAAATGTCTCTTAAAATAATCGAGTTTTTTGAGCATTATAGGGTTCAATTAATTTTGGAGCAAAAATTCCAAACCAAATAAAAATTAAACTAAATTGATTATGAATTTAAAGTCTAAACTAATTTTAGTAGTGATGTTGGTATTCAATATTGCTTTATTTGCGCAGGGCAGCATACAACTTAAAGGTGTTGTTGTTTCAGCGACAGATGGCATTCCTATTCCAGGGGTAAATGTTATCGTTAAAAACACATCAAAAGGGGCTTCTACCGATTTTGATGGTGCTTTCGAGATAAAAGTTGAAGAAGGCGATATTCTACAAGTTTCTTATATCGGTTTTGTGTCTCAAACTATTATTGTTGGAAGCCAAAATACTTTAAACATCTCGCTTCAAGAAGACGTTGCTCAATTAAATGAGGTTGTTATTATTGGGTATGGAGATCAAAAACAAAAAACAATAACAAGTGCTTTATCTAAGGTTTCAGGTAAAGATCTTGAAAATGTTTCTGTTGCGCGTGTAGAAGATGCGCTTCAAGGCAAAGTAGCGGGTTTAAGAATTCAAGTTGCATCATCTGAAGCTGGAGGTGATCCTAAAATTACATTAAGAGGTCCAGGGTCTATTACAGGATCGTCGGCACCTTTAATTGTTGTAGATGGTATTGTTTTAGGTACAGATGCTGATATTTTAAGTTCTATTGATAATAATGATATTGAATCAATAAGTGTTTTAAAAGATGCATCATCTGTTGCAATCTACGGTTCTCGTGGTGCAAATGGTGTGATTTTGGTAACGCTTAAAAAAGGTGTTGCCGGGAAAACAAAATTCTCTTATAACACGTTTATGGGGTATAAGTATGCTAATAAAAACGATAATTTTAACACAACAATTGCTGATGAAAGAGCAAGGTTAAACGGGTTACAGGGTGTTATTGACGGTATAGCTACAGATAGTCCAAACTATGATAGAATTCTAGGAGATTACAACACAGCTTATGCCGAACTTGAAGCCATGGATTTTATTGCTTCTCTTGGAGATGGTGAAAAAAACTGGCAAGATGAAGTTTTTAATGGTGGTGTAATTACTAGTCACTCTTTAGCTGTAAGAGGTGGAACTGAATTAACGAGTTATACAGCATCTTTAGGGTACCTTGAAGATGAAGGAATTGCATTAACTGATAATTTTAAAAAATACAATGCTAGAATAAAGGTTGATAGTAAATCTAAAAATAAGAAAATTAGGTTTGGAGCTAACTTAAATGTTAACTACAACGACCAAAATAAATTACCAGCGCGTTTTACAGATCCATTAAGACAAATGGGGCATGTGCCACTTTACTTAAATGAAGAGCACTTAAAGTATGTTACTAATTTCTCTACAGATGTAGGCACATCTACAGATGCAGGTAAATTATTTGAAAACCTTCAAGAAGGAAGTTATGGGTTTTCTAGAGCTTTTGATCATGTTTTTACACAAGACCCAAATAATCCTAGACAAATTCTTAGAGATCCCAATACAGGGCTGCCAGTGGCTAGCGATTTAACATCGGGAGGCTTAACTTTATCTACAACTAAAAACGTACATCCTTTAGTGCATTTCTTAGAGAGATCGAGAAAAAAGAGAAAATTAAGTTTAAATGCATCATCTTATATTGATTTTGAATTAGCTAAAGGTCTTAATTTTAGACAGACTATTTCAGGTGTTTTTAGACATAATAAATCTAATGAGGCCGATTATCTATATGGACAAGAGAATAGAGATCAAGAATCTTTCCGTGCAGAAGGTAGGGATGAGTTAAATCAATTCGCTTTTGAGTCACTTCTTAAATACAAGAAGAATTTTGGTAAGCATAATTTAAATTCTATTCTTGGCTTCGAGTATACACAACGTGATTTTTTCGTTCAAGAATCGGAGGCTGTTGGTTACACAAATGATTTCAATAATAATATCGCGCTTGCAGATGGAGGTACCACTTATACGGACAATGGAACCGATAAGTTAGTGTCATATTTTGGTAGAATAGATTATAACTATAATGAAAAATACTTATTACAAGTATCAGCAAGGGGAGATGGTAGTACAAGATTTGGTCCAAACACAAGATTTGGTTTCTTTCCAGCAGCTTCTGCAGGTTGGGTAATGTCAAAAGAAAATTTCTTATCGTCTAGTGAGTTTGTAACATTTTTAAAGTTAAGAGCTAGTTACGGTGTTTCAGGTTCTAATGAAATTTCAAATAACATCTTTCAGTCGCTTTACAGATTTGAAGAAACATTCGGTACTGTTGGTTATAACGGTCAAACAGGTGTTAAAGGATTAACTTTAGCAAATCAAGATTTAGGATGGGAGAAATTAATAGAATTTAACCCAGGTATTGATGTTACTTTCGGTAGAAGTCTTTTAAATTTAACCTTAGATTATTATACTAGAACAAGTGAAGATTTAATACTTTTTGCTCCGGTACCTAGTTCTTATGGTACAGATAATTGGTTGCAGAATATAGGTGAGGTTAAAAATGAAGGTGTTGAAATAGAATTGAATTCCAGACTTATTACTACCGAAGACTTCAGCTGGTCTGCATCGGGTCAGTTTTCTTTAAACAGAAATACGGTTGAGAGTTTAGGTAAAAGTGAGCAAATTATTTCTGAAATTGCACAAGACACTCGAGCAACACAATTTATTGCTCGAGTAGGACAGCCAATAACTTCTTTTTACGGTTGGGTTTACGAAAAAGAAATTCCTTTAGAATGGGTAGATAATCCTTTCAATAGGTTTAATAATGATTTTGCAGATGTTTATGTAAAAGATTTAAACAATGATGGAATTATTGATGATGAAGATAGAACGGAACTAGGAAGTCCTTACCCTGATTTCACATGGGGATTCAATTCTGATTTTAGATATAAAGATTTCGACTTTTCATTCCAATGGCAAGGATCTCACGGAGCTGAAGTAAGAGTTGCCGATTTAGATCAATTATATTATGCTAGTGAGTCTGCAGTAAATGAGTTAGCTAGTTTCCCGGATAGAGATTTAACGGTTCATAGAAGGTTTACAGATGATCATATTCAAGATGCATCTTTTGTAACTTTAAGAAATGTAACATTTGGTTATTCATTACCAGAATCATTTACATCAAAAAATAAGATTGATAGATTAAGGTTTTATATCACTGGTGAGAATTTATTATTCTTTACTGCTAAAGGGTATGAAGGGTTTAATCCGGATGCTTCAGGTCAAACATCTGATAACGCAAATACGCCATTAACATCAGGCTACCAAAGAGGAGATGGTCCTGTGGTTAGAACAATTTCAGCAGGGGTTAACTTTCAATTTTAATTAGTTATGAAAAATATATATAAAAAAATATTAGTAAGTTTTTCTGTAGTAGCTTTAGTTACAAGTTGCGAGAAAGAACTTGATCTTAGTAATCCTACAGCACTTTCAATAGAGGAGTTACTACAAACCAATAACGGGTTTCAATTACTATCCAATGGAGTTTTAGATGCATATCAAAAAGTTCCTGCAAATGAGTTTTTGTTAATTGAGTTAAGATCGGATAACGTTAGAGCAAATTCAGAAAACGGAAATTTTCCTGCAATTAACGCTTATAATGTAGATCCTAATAATGGTGATGTTGCAACATATTATTCTAATAATATGGCGACAATTAAACATGCTAATACCATTATTGATAATCGTTTTTTAGCGCCAGAAGATCAACAGTACACTGTGGGTGAAGCTTATTTTATGCGTGCGTTATGCCACTTTAATTTAGTAAGAGCATATCAAAATGTACCTTATATTGATAAGGTTTTAGATATTACTAAGGACGAAGCTTTAGATTATCCTCAATTGCCAGAAGCAGATGTTTATGAGAAAATCATTAATGATTTTAAAACATCTATAGCTTATTTGGATGGTGGTGTACAAAACAGATATCGACCTTCTAAAGGTGCAGCTATTTGTTTAGCTGCAAAAGCATATTTAAGTCAACCAAATCCTAATTATGGAGAGGCAGAGCTTTTATTAGCCTCTGTTATTGAAAACAATACAAGTTATAATTACGACTTAATTTTTACTGAAAGAAATAACGCTGAGCAATTTGAGTTTAATGCAGATCCTTTAAACCCTACAACTGATGTTTTAACTGATGCAGAATATTACGCTAATTTAGTAATTGATTATGGGCATGTGTTAGGAAATACAATTTCAGATGGTTATACAGATGGTGTTCTTGATGGATCTTGGTCAAACAGTTCTGCACTAGAAATTAATGATGAAGTTATTTTTTCAATAGCCTACGATTTAGTTAGTAGTGACAATTATGTAACTAGTGATAGCGCTTTAGATGATCAAGTACAAACAGATTCTGAATCACATAGTTTCGCCATGACATTGCAAGGACCATCAAATGGTGTAAATATTGCAACTTTAGATTTCTTAGAGGTTATGAACCCGGAATTACAACCGGTAAGATTCTATGCTAGTCTTAATGCATTAGATTATAGCGCAACATTAATAGATAACACAAAAGATACGTTTAACGTTAAGTTTCCGACAAATGGTGAGATTGGAGATAATGACTGGGTTGTTTTAAGATATGCCGATGTTTTATTGCTATATGCTGAAGCTATTTTAGGAAACGATGATAGTACTACGGATTCTAGAGCTATTGATGCTTTTAATAAAGTAAGATTAAGAGCTGGTCTAGAAGAGGTGGTTAACTTAACAAAAGCTGATTTATTGGAAGAGAGACGTGTTGAGTTTGTTTTTGAAAATCAACGTTTATACGATTTAATTAGATTTGGTAAGGCAGATGAGGTTTTAACAAATTTCTCTAATCAAAACAGTTTGTTTTATACAAACGAAAAGAAATATCTTCCTTTTCCACAAAGAGAAATAGATAATTTACCAAACTTCTATAAACAAAATAACGGATACTAAAACCTGATAATTATGAATAAATATTTGTATAATATAAAGTATATAGTTTTGGGTGCTATTGTATCTTTAACTTCTTGTGTTAGCGATGACTTAGCTAATGTTGGCGATTTGGAAGATATTACAGGCCCAACACCATTTTATAATTTAACTGATGTTACATCTTCTGAATTTGACTGCGAAAAAAATGAATTATGGGCTAACTATGATTTTAATTTTCAAGCAGGTTCTAATTTAGCTGTTAACGGAACAATGTATGAATGGTCAATAACTCCTGCAGATGGCGTTACTTTTATTAATAAAGACTTGCCTATTTTAAATCTTAAAATAGAGGCTGAAAGAGCATCTGTTGTAGCTATTGAAAAAGAGATTGCTAAACGCGAGTTTAAATTACCATGTGAAACTAATCAAGCTAAGATTGATGTACTAGAAGCAGAGATTGTTGATTTTGAAGCTCAATTAGTCGCGGCTGAAGCAGCACTTTCAGATGAAGTATTACAAAATATCTCAGACTTGGAAAGTCAAATAACAGCTTTGCCACCGGCAACATTACAAGATCAAGAATTAATATTTTCTTTTCCTGGACCAGGAGAGTATACGGTTGGCTTAACGGTTACCGATAACCTTGGTAAATCTAATTACACTGAAAAATTGGTTACTGTAAACCAAGCTGTACCTACAATTCCACAGCCAGAAATTGGAGAGCCTGGTTTCGAGGATAATAGTTTGTTTGACGGCTCTGGAGATGGCAGAGATTCTTGGAGAGCACCAAGTAGTAGTGCTTGGGGTAGTGTATTTCAAATTAATTCAAAAGCCGAAGGTATTTTGCCAGAAGGATTACAAGCATCTAAATTTCCAGCAGATGGTACCAGAGTTGGTTATCAGGAAATAGAAGTAACTCCAGGAGCAACTTATGTATTAACTTATTTCAGTGCATTTGAAGAAAATGCTTTCGGAGATGTTACTGTATCTATAGTAAGTACAAATGCAACAAGTCTAGATGAGGCCAAGTTAGCCGCAAACATTATTGCTTCTAGAACAGATAATAATGTTGGTAGGGTAGATGATGTTTTCAAAAAGCATGCTATAACTTTTGAAGCAGGAGAAAATGAAAAAGTAATCATTTTACTTACAAATTCTGGTGTTGAAAGTAGGTTAGATGCATTTGATATAACAGTTAAACAATAAACGTTCTAAAATTTAATATTATGAATTATAAAATATTTAAAAAATTCAATAGGAGTGTTTTTGTATTATCTTCTATGTTCTTAGGGCTTGTATCATGTTACGATAGTGGTTATGATGAGTTCGTAGCTCCAACAGGAAATGTAAATAACATACAACCAAATACTTTATTTACGAATAGTACAAACCCTGATGATAATTTATCAATAGTATTTAGAAGCTATTCCACAGATGCAACTTCTTATTTATGGGATTTTGGCGATGGTAATACATCAACTGAAGCAAATCCAGATTATACATATGCCGAAGGAGGCTTATATTCTGTAAGCTTAACAACAAAAAGTGCAGATGGTTTGGTGGCAGAAGCTACATCATTGGTGTCACCTGTTTTTGTTGATTTTGATTTTACCATTATAGATTCGGAAGTTACTTTCGAGAACTTAAGTTCGGGAGCTAGTGATTTGGTTTGGAGTTTTGGTGATGGGGAAACTTTAGGTTGGAATATTGAAGATACTGAAGAGGATGCCGATTTTAACCCTGTATATGCTTATAAAACGGCAGAGACATTTGTAGCAACTCTTACAGTAACTAATTTTTTAGGTGCAAGTGTTTCCGTTTCTAAAAATATAGAAGGCTTAGTTTTATCAACAGTTCCGGATTTTAGCTTTTCTACAAAATCTTTAACAGCAACGTTTACGGATGAATCTATTTTGGCTGTTTCTTATTTATGGGATTTTGGAGACGGCAATACATCTACAGAACAAAGTCCGGTACATACCTATGCTGAGAGTGGAAGTTATGAAGTTACTCTAACCACTACAAATGATGCAGGTGTGTCTAAAAGTATTGTAAAAGCTGTTCCTGCAGGGGGTGTAGAACCAACATTTAAAGCTATTGTTTTAAATGGATCTTTTGATGAGTTTACTAAAAATACCGGTGACAATGCTGATGCATGGGACATGACACCAAATTCTACTGTAGAAAATAATGATGGCGTAAAAATAGATAGTCCTTATAAAGCGCTTTGGAATAATTCGGCACTAAATAGTTATATTGATACTGAATATTGTACTGATGAACAACCTTCATCTTCAAGTAATGGTAATTACGGAAATGGTGGTGAAACAAGAGGAGGAAAGCTTAATAGTACTTGCCGTCGTTTGTATCAACAAGTAGCTGTTGAGCCAGGTGTAGAGTATACATTTACAATTGATACCCGTGCAGAAGTAGAAGGGTTAGTTACAGAAGTATTTATTTTGAATACTGAAATTACTACGGAAGTAGGTATTGAGGATAATGCAGACGCGTATTTAGAAATTACTAATGATTTCAATTCTAGTAAGGCTACAAGTGGAAGTACGTTTACAACGAATACATTAACGTTCGAGGCGTCATCTGATAAAGTTATTATTTATGTTAGATCTTTAACGGCTGTTGATGGTAATTCAGAAGTCTTTATCGATAACGTAGATATTATTACTCCAGGGTTTTAATATTAATAATTCAGTATAAAATGAAAAACATCCGAAAAGAACTATTAGTACTATTATTATCAATAATTCTATCTGGAAACGTTGCTTGTCATGCACAGAAAAGCAACGTTTCAGATTCGGATATTAAAGTTGAAAATAAAAAGAAGAAGAAGAAAAAAAAGAAAAAGATAAAGCTTCCAAATATTGATTTAAGTCATTGGAGTGTTACTACCCCAGAGCTAAATAAAAAAGGAAGAGCAATGAATATTGAGCCACCTGAAATTTTGAATTACGCTACAGATGAGAGATTAATACCTTATATGTACAACGATTCTACCAGTGGAGCATTAGTGTTTTATTCTTTTCCTAGTAATGCCACAACGGCAAATACAAAGTACACAAGGTCTGAATTAAGAGAGCAAATGGTTCCTGGTGATAATAACACAAACTGGACCTTTGCAGACGGAGCTAACATGAAAGGGAAACTTGCCATGGGAGAAACCACCAAAGATTCAGAAGGGAAATATCATAGAACTATTATCATGCAAATCCATGGACGTTTAACAAATGAACAAAGAGATTTAATTGGCCAAAAAGATAATAATGCACCTCCAATTTTGAAAATATATTGGGATAAAGGTAAAATTAGAGTAAAAACTAAAGTACTTAAAGATTTAAGTGCAACTGGTGAAGCTTTATTGCATGAAGACGCTTGGGATGATGATGATGGATTCAATTTTGAACAAGAAGTCGGTTTTAGAAAGTTCACTTTAGAGGTTAAAGTATCCGAAGGTAAAATGGTTATTGTGCTAAACAATAATGAGTATAAGGTTTACGAAGGTATTCATATGAGAAAATGGGGTGTTTTCGAAAACTATTTTAAGGCCGGAAATTATTTTCAATCAAGAGATGAGGGCTCTTATTCTAAAATTAAATATTACGAGTTAGAAGTAACTCATTAAAAAATAAGAAGAAGGAATCTATTTTGATGAGATTAGAAAAAAGATACTAGATAAAACAGGATTAATAACTTAACTGTTTTGTTTAAGTTTAGCACCTTTATTTGGTTAATTATAAACAAGTGTTAACCAGTTGGTAGTCATTAAATTGAAAAACATATGAAGTTAGAAGTAGTTACAATAAGCGAGAGTCAGAGAGTGCAAAACGATATAATTGGTAAAATTCGAGATCTTATCAATTATAAAAATTTGGAGCCTGGAGATAAATTACCTGCAGAGCGAACCTTATCTGAAAAGTTTGAAGTAACACGCTCTAATGTTCGTGATGCTATTCAGAAATTAGAATTCTATGGCTTATTAAAATCTATTCCTCAAAGCGGAACTTTTGTGGCAAACATTGGTGTAATTGCAATGAATGGAATGATTGATGATATTTTAAGATTAGAATCTTCAGATTTTAAATCGTTAGTAGAAACAAGAATTTTGTTGGAGTTAAAAACAGTAAGGCTAGCGTCTTTAAGAAGAACAGAAGAAGATTTAGAAAATATAAAGGAGGCTTTAGATGCTTATAAAGAAAAAGCCTTGTCTGGTGAAGATGCTGTGCAAGAAGATTTACTTTTTCATTTAGCAATCGCAAAGGCAAGCGGAAATAGTACCATAAACATGTTTATGTTAACTATTACGCCGCAAATAATTATCGATTTCGGTAAATATCATGTTTGTAATATCGATCAGGCAGTTGTTGGAATTCAAGAGCATAATGATATTTACGATGCCATAAAAAAGCAAGATCCTGTATTAGCCAAGCAAAAAATGAAAGATCATTTTAAAATTCTATATCAATATTGTTATAAGGTTGAATAAATTGAATCTCATTTGAAAAATAACGTGTTCGTGGATAAGCGAATATTTAAATTAAACTTAATTATAATAAACTTATGAAAGTAAAAGGTTTACGTTGGTGGATAATATCATTAATCTGTCTTGCTACAGTTATTAATTATATTGATAGAACCGCTTTTGGTGTAATGTGGCCAGAAATGGGAAAGGATTTGGGCATGGACGAATCAGATTATGCTATTATGCTTAATGTGTTCATGATAACTTATGCTTTAGGTAAGTTTTTATCGGGTAAGTTATATGATATCATTGGTACACGAATGGGGTTTACAGTATCTATAGTAGTATGGTCTGTAGCTTCTATATTTCATGCATTTGCAAGAGGTTTAGTGTCTTTAACATTGTTTAGAGCTCTTTTAGGCTTAGGTGAAGCAGGTAACTGGCCAGGAGCCGTAAAGAGTAATGGGGAGTGGTTTCCTGTGAAACAGCGCGCTATTGCGCAGGGTATTTTTAATGCAGGAGCCTCTTTAGGGAGTGTTATTGCTCCAGTGTTAATTGCTTATTTATATGGTCATTTTGGTTGGAGAACAACATTTATCATCATTGGTGCAATTGGTTTATTATGGGTAATTCCATGGTTGTTTATTAATAAAACAACTCCAGAAACGCATCCTTGGATTACAGATGAAGAGAGAAACTTGATTATGAATAGTAGAACAGAAGCTATTGCTTCTGTAGAAGTGAAAAAAGAGAAAGAAAAAGGATTAAGTGTTCTTCAAATATTAAGTTACAAAGAATCTTGGGGTGTACTAGCATCTCGATTTTTTATAGAACCAATTTGGTGGTTGTTTGTCGGCTGGATGCCTTTATACTTACACTCTAAATTTGGATTTAGTATTGCTGAAATTGGATCAACAATATGGATTTCTTACTTAGGTGGAATGGCAGGTAGTCTAATTGGTGGTTGGTACTCTGGTAAATTAATGGAAACTAAAACCGTTGATGCCGCTAGAAAAATTACAATTACAATTGGATGTTCATTAATTTTCTTAGGCTTATTAGGTATTATTTTCTTAGTAACCGAGAAAAACCCAATGACTTTTATTTATATCGTTAGTGTTGTGCTTTTCGGATTCCAATTTGCAATCGGGAATATCCAAACAATATCTAGTGATTTATTAAGAGGACCATCGGTTGGTACATTAGCTGGTTTAGCAGGTACGGTAGCCGCATTTTCAGTAATTATCATGAATACTTTAATTCCATTGATAGCCGAGGTTTCATATACACCAGCCTTCGTTGTAATTGCGGTTTTAGCTCCAATGGCAGTATTGTCCATATTTATCTTAATAAGAAAGATAGAACAAGTAGAAAAAATAAATTAACATCAAACAAGTATATTAAATATTAAAATTAAACGATATGAGTAATTCAAAAGTAAAAGTAGCAGTAATAACAGGAGCTACAGGTGGTATTGGTTTCGAAGTAGCAAAAAGGTTAGGGAAAGACGGATATACTGTAGTATTAAACGGTATTGAAGATGAAGTAGGTGCAAAACGTATAGAAGAACTTACTGCTGAGGGAATTACTGCTGAATATTTCGGATTTGATATGACAAAAGACGAAGCAGTAACTGAAAACATTACTAAAATTGGTGAAAAATACGGGAAAATTGATGTTCTTGTAAACAACACGGGTGGTATTGGTGTTAGAGCTAGATTTGAAGAAATGACAACTGAACAATACAGATTTGTTATGGCTTTAAACCTAGATTCAGTATTCTTTGCATCAAGAGCAGCAATTCCTTTCCTTAAGAAAAGTGAAAACCCTAGCATAATTAACTATACTTCTAATGCAGCATGGAATGGTGCAGGACCTGGAGCTGGAATCTATTCAGTATCTAAAGGTGGAGTACAATCTATCACTAGAGCTTTAGCTAAAGATTTAGCTGAATATGGAATTAGAGTAAATGCAGTATCTCCTGGTACTATCGATACGCCTTTCCATGCACAAATTAAAGCTACTAAACCAGAAGTTTTTGCTTCTTGGGCAAACAGTGTTTTATTAGGTAGATTAGGTGAGCCAGAAGAAGTTGCTGGTGTTGTTTCTTTCTTAGCTAGTAAAGATGCTTCTTTCATTACAGCTGAAACTATCCAAATTGGTGGAGGACAAGCTTTAGGTATCTAAGTAATTACAGATTTAGTCAAAATTATAAAGCGTCTTTGTTTAACTACAAAGGCGCTTTATTGTTTTTTAGAAGAGTCTCTAATAATCAGTTCCGCGTTTAAAATAATCTTGTTTAATGTTTGAGTAAACGATTCGTTTTTAACGTGCTTTAAAAACGTTTTAGCGGCTTGCTGACCTATTTCGGAGCTGTGTTGTTCAATACTAGTAATTGTTGGAGAAACCATAGCTGTAAAAGCTTCATTTCCAAAACCAACTAAGGCAATATCTTCAGGCATTCTAATGTTTTGTTCATTTAAAACTTGAAAAGCACCTAAGGCAGCATAATCTCCAGCAACATACACAGCATCGGGTCTATTTTTTAAGGCCAATAGTTCGATCATCTTTTCTCTACCTTCTTCAGTAGTTAAGCTACTTTCAATTAATAGTTCTGGATCTTGTGGTAAATTGTATTTTTCTAAAGCATCAACATAACCGCGAATTCTATTGTTAAAAATCCGGGTTCGCTTAAAACCTCCAATATGGGCAATGCGTTTACAGCCTTGTTTTACTAAATGTTCCACAATCATGTGGCTGCTGTTGTAATCGTTAATTCCTATATAATCTACATTTAAATCGTTTTCACCACGATCAAATAGAATTAAAGGAATACCTTTAGATTTAACTTTCTCATAATAACTTAAGTCTACAGTTTCATTGGCCATCGAGGCTATAATGCCGTCTACTTGTGTAAACAATAAGGTGTCAATATTAGCGCATTCTTTTTTGTAAGACTCATTAGATTGTGTTATAATAATGTTGTAGCCCGCTTTGTTTAAAACCTCTTCCATATTCTGGATTACCGAAGAAAAAAAGTTGCTATTTGTACGCGGTACAATAACACCAACCAGATTACTTTTGCCGCTTCTTAAAGCACTCGCTAAATGGTTAGGCTGGTAGTTTAAGTTTTTCGCAACTTGTTTTACCGCTTTTTTTGTTTTATCACTAATTCTAGAGTCGTCGTGAAGTGCTTTTGAAACTGCGGCAGCAGATATATTTAAAACGTTTGCAATATCTTTTATGGTTGTTTTCTTTTTCACAATGAAATTTTTTATATATTTGCTTAAACGTTTAAGCAAATATACAGAGTTAGTATTTAGAATCAAAGCACGGTATTTAAAATATAAGGTTTTGATTTATTTTTAATTTTTTTGGTTAAACGTTTAAGCAGCTTTAATAAAAACAAATAAGTATTTAAAAAAATGGGTAAAGTAGTAACATTCGGAGAAATCATGTTAAGATTAGCTCCTCAAGGATTTTTAAGATTTTCACAAGCAAATAATTTCGACGCTGTTTATGGTGGAGGAGAATCTAACGTAGCAGTTTCTTTAGCAAACTACGGTGTAGATGTTGATTTTGTAACACGTTTACCAAAGAATGATATTGGCGAATGTGCTATGATGGAAATGCGTAAAAGAGGTGTTGGTGTAGACAAAATTGTTTACGGTGGAGATCGTTTAGGTATTTACTTTTTAGAAACTGGTGCTGTATCAAGAGGATCTAAAGTGGTTTATGATCGTGCACACTCTGCAATTGCTGAAATTGAATCGGGAATGATTAACTGGGATGATGTTTTTGAAGGATGCGAATGGTTCCATTGGACAGGAATTACACCTGCAATTTCTCAAGGTTCTGCAGATGTATGTTTAGAGGCTGTTAAAGCTGCTAGTGCAAAAGGAATTACTATTTCTACAGATTTAAACTACCGTGCTAAATTATGGAACTACTGTGATGATGCTCATAGAGAAGCTGTAATGACTGAGTTAACATCTTACTGTGATATCGTTTTAGGAAACGAAGAAGATGCAGAAATGCATTTTGGTATTAAACCAGATGGAGCAGCTGTTCAAACAGCAGGACATGATGTTAAAGCTGAAGCTTTTTTATCAGTTTGTAAGCAAATGACAGAGAAATTCCCAAGAGCTAAAAAAGTAATTACAACATTAAGAGGTTCTATCTCTGCATCTCATAACACATGGGCAGGTGTTTTATATGATGGAAAACAAATGTTACAAACACGTCAATACCAAATTACTGATATCGTAGATAGAGTAGGTGGTGGAGATTCGTTCATGGGAGGTTTAATCTACGGATTATTAAAATACCCAGAAGATGATCAAAATGCATTAGACTTTGCAGTTGCTGCATCTTGTTTAAAACACACTATTAAAGGTGATGCGAACTTAGTAACTGTTGCCGAAGTTGAAAAACTTATGGGTGGAGATGCTTCAGGACGTGTTGCAAGATAATATATAAGTTTATTTGTTAAGCTGTTGAGTCGTTATTTGCGAGTCAACAGCTTAACAGCTTATTTAACTTAACGAATAAATATAAAAAAATGGCACAATTTTCAAGATTAGAAGTGGCTCAAGCCATGAAAGATACAGGAATGATTCCTTTATTTTTCAATAACGATATTGAACTAAGTAAAAAAGTACTAAAAGCGTGTTACGATGGTGGTGCAAGGTTAATGGAATTTACAGCTCGTGGCGATTTCGCTCACGAAGTTTTTGGAGAATTAACTAAGTATGCTATTGCAGAATTACCAGGTATGATTATGGGTGTAGGCTCTGTTACCGATGGTGCTGCAGCATCTCTTTATATGGCTTTAGGAGCAAACTTTATTGTAACTCCTGTTTTAAGAGAAGATATTGCAATTGCATGTAACCGTAAAAAAGTTTTATGGTCTCCTGGATGCGGAAGTTTAACTGAAATTGCAAGAGCTGAAGAGTTAGGTTGCGAAATCGTGAAACTTTTCCCTGGTGATTTATACGGGCCAAAATTTGTAAAAGGAATTAAAGGACCACAACCTTGGACAAGCATTATGCCAACTGGTGGTGTTTCGCCAACTAAAGAAAATTTATCGGGATGGTTCGATGCAGGTGTAACTTGCGTTGGAATGGGATCTCAATTAATTTCTAAAGATATTATAGCGAATAAAGATTACGCTAAATTAGAGCAAGATGTAAAAAATGCATTAGCTATTATTGAAGCTGTTAGAAAATAAGCGGAATACCGCTTTAAAAATTAAAAAGCCTTTCTTTTTCTTAGCTGAAAAATCAAAGGCTTTTTTATGTTTTATAGTGAAAACCTCAACATAAGTTAAGATGTTTGAGTTTCGTAATATCTAATCTATTTTAACGCTCTGTATTAAGGTTTCTAAAACACTTTCTACACCTTGTTCCATATTGCTTTTAGTTTCAAAATTGGCTACTTTTTTTACGTTTGGGTGGGCATTTTTCATGGCGTAGCTAAAATGAGCTAATTCTAGCATTTGTAAATCGTTGTTATAATCTCCAAAAACCATAGTTTCATTTTTATGAATTCCCATTTCCTTTTGAAGCATGCTTAATGCGTAGCCTTTGTTCGCGTCTTTATGAGAAATATCGAGCCAGTTTAAACCAGAAACCGTGACTTGATAGTCTTTTTCAATGTTTGAAATATGAGGCAGAATATTAGCTTCGGAAGATTCAAAATGATAAACAGCTATTTTCATAAAATCATCGTTGGTTACTTTAGTTAGGTCGTCAACAATTTTATAAGCTGCGTAATACTCATTGAATTTTGAAATAAATTTAGAATCGTTCGTTTCAATATAAGCCGCTTTTCTTCCGCATAAAACAATATAGCAGCCCGGAACTTCTCGAAGAATTTCAATAGATTTTAAAACGTCTTCTGGAGTTAATTTCAATAAAACATTAGTTTCGTTGTTATGTTGCATTAATCCGCCATTTTCAGCAATTATCGAAATATCACTTTTAATGGTGTCAAGTTTTTGTGTAATACTTTGATATTGCCTTCCGCTTGCAGCAACAAAATGAATGTTTCGTTTCTTTAATTCTTCAAATTGATTAAAAAAACGATCGCTTACTTCACTATTGTTGTTTAATAGAGTGCCATCCATATCGGTGACAACAAGTTTAACTTCAGATAAATTCATATAATTTTTTTAAAAAAAACAAAAATACAAACTAGAACTGAGAGCGATGTTAGTTAAATATTAAAATAAAAAATCCTGCAAAACTTAATGGTCTTACAGGATCTCATATGTAATTTATTAAAGGGTATTAAAACTCTTTTTTACCAAACTCACTATCAATAAATTTAGATTTATTTTTTACCGTATTAAATGTGTATGATAGGTTTAGAGATATCATATCTACTTCGTAAACATAATTAGTTGTGGTGTAAAATTGGTCTGGTCTAGAGGTTGTAATACGTTGCTCGTTTGTATTTAATAGACCCATATCTATGTTTTGCCATTGTAATGTTGCAGTTAAACGATTATCAAGAAAGGTTTTTCTAAAGGCTAAATTAGGTGAGTAAAAACGAGAATCTTCTCCCATAGCTGTGTTTCTAGCAGATAGATAATTGAATGTAAATTGAAGTGATGCGTTTTCCCAAAACGAGTAAGTAGAATTTAGGTTGAAAGAATATATTGTAGATTCTGTATCGATATCATAACTACGAGAAACACCATCTCTATGGTTAAAATTTAAAACACCATCAATAGCATAATTATACACATTGGCACCAAAAACATTGCTCCAGTTTTTAGTTGGTTTAATGGTTGCTCCAAACTCTAAACCGATTGCGTTACTTTTTCCAACGTTAGAATATACACGGTTTATAACGCTATCGATTACGGCTCCATTTGTTTCGTATGCTAGTGTGTTTACTCGGTTTATTACATTGTCGGTATGTCTAAAATAAGCCGTTGCGTATACCGAGTTCCCGCCTTTTAATTTTTTAGTAATACCCAATTCAACTAAATCTATAAATTCTGGTAATAGTGTATTATCACCTTGCTCAAAAACTTCAGAATGTTCGCGCTCGGCAAAACTATTCATTTTTAAAGTGGTGGTGCGTTCAACACGTTTACTGTAGGCGGCTTTAATATTTGTTTTATCGTTTGCAGCAAATTGTACAGAAGCTGAAGGGAATAATTTCACAAAATCATACTCGTATAAATTGGTTGTGGTTTCGCTTTTTAAAGCTTCAGTATAGGTTCTATCCATAGACTCTAAGCGAACACCAGCAGCATAATCCCATTTATCTTTTTTACCTGTTAATTGCGCATAACCCGAATGGATGGCACGTTTTAATTGAATATCACTAGAGAATTCTGGTACTAAATTACCATCACGCTCATAAACAAATTCTCCTTTGTGATCGATGTCTCTGTATTGATAGCCCGTTTCTATAGTTCCGAAAGAAAACGGTTTCCAAGTATAATCTAAGTTAAAACGGGTTCCGTAAAGCGGATTATCATTGGTGTTGTATTCTTGTTGATAGATAATCGAGTTATCCGGGTGGCCTAAATTATCATTAACTGTTGGACCTCCTAAAAAAGTGTATTCATATAAAAAAGAAGTCGAAAGTTTAGATTTATCGTTAAACTTATGCGCGTAATCAAAACTTCCTAAGGCAAAATCTCCTTTTCTAATTCTTAAATTGTGGTTGTAATATTCAAAGGAGTACAATCTATTTTCTGTTCCAATTGGAGATACCGCATGATTATCGTAATAAACAATATCTGCTAACCTTTCTTTAGTATGTTTTCCGGCGAAAAAACCTAGTGAGAACTCATCGTTCGGGTTTGGTGTGAAATCGACGTTAAAACGTCCGTTATAGCTAATGTCGTCAAAACTACGTTCACCATCCGAAGGTAAAAAGGTTGTTTTATCTTCAGCTTGGTTTACAATAAACATATCGCCTTCTCTTCGGCCTGTTTTATCATTACGTTGGTAACTGGCACCAAGAGAGAGGTTCCATTTGTCGCTACGTTTATTTACAGTAGCATCAAGGCCGTAACGTTTTGCAGGAACTTTAGTATCGTAAGGTTCGATTGACGGAAAGCCACCTCGAGCATTTATTTGAGCAAAGGTACCGTTAGTAGCTCCTTTTTTTGTTTTAATATTTAAAATCCCACCTTTACCTTCTGGATCGTACTTTGCAGATGGCGCTGTAATTAGTTCTACCGTTTCTAAAGCATTTGCAGGTAATTGAGCTAAAATAGAAGCGGCGTCGCCTTGTGTTGGTTTTCCGTTTACTAAAACTGTAAAACCTTTGCTGCCACGAACACTAATTTCTCCTTGGCCATCTACAGTTACCGATGGTAAGTTTTTTATAACATCTACAGCATTTCCACCTTCGGCATTTTGATATTTTTTTGTGTCGAATACTTGGCGGTCAATTTTGTGTACTACGGCAGAGCGTTCTGCTTTAAGCAATACTTCGTTTAGCTGACTGCCTAAAGTTAATTTTATAACACCTAAGTTAATAGCTTGTCCCTTTTTGTTAACCGAAATAGTTGCCGATTTATAAGATGTGTATCCCATAAAAGAAGCTTCTAAATAATAGTTTCCGGGTTTTATGTTTTCTAATGAAAACTCACCTTCTGTGTTAGTTACAACACCTGTCACAAGTTCTGTGTTTATTTTGTAAAGTGCCGCTGTAGCATACTCTA
Source organism: Algibacter lectus (assembly GCF_900112395.1). Taxonomy (GTDB): domain Bacteria; phylum Bacteroidota; class Bacteroidia; order Flavobacteriales; family Flavobacteriaceae; genus Algibacter; species Algibacter lectus. Next base: position 1,813 of record NZ_FOLN01000004.1, on the reverse strand, counting down.
AAGGTGCGTTAATATCTTTGTCAATGATTTTTCCGTTTATTTGACTGAAAATGAGTTGGGTTGATAAAAATAGAAAAGAAAATACAATTGAAATTTTTGTTTTCATTTTAATTGGATTAGTTTGAGTTGGCTATATTGTTTGCAACAAAATTATACTTATTTAATAAAAGTAAATGCTGTTTAAGAAAAAATTACAAAAGGATCTCTATTTTTAATAATTACTCAGAATATCGGTAAATTGAAAAAATATAATTTAAACAATAAGAACTGCTGGTATAAAATAATTATAACTTATTTTTAGTAAGGTAATTTGAAAATAGTATTTTTGTAAATTGCACTTCTTTATATCTCAAAACTTGTATGGTTACATTAAAACAATTAGCGAAAGAATTAGGCGTTTCAATTTCTACAGTTTCAAAAGCTTTAAATAATAGCGAAGAAATTGGAGAGGATACTGTGAGACGTGTAAAAGAACTTGCAGAACTGTACAATTACAAACCGAACAAAGTAGCATTAAGTTTAAAAAATAATAAAACCAAAACTATAGGTGTTATTATCCCAAACATTTTAAACAGAATTTTGGCCAAAGTCCTTTTTGGTATCGAAACTGAAGCCGCAAAACATGGTTACAATATCATTACGTGTATATCAAATGAATCGCTAGAGAAAGAAAAACAAAGTTTACAATTACTTGCCAATGGGAGTGTAGATGGTTTTATTTTATCGGTTGCTGAAGAAACACAAATTAATAATGAAATTGAACACTTTAAAAAAACCATTAGTCAGGGCTTACCAATTGTTATGTTCGATCGCGTTGCTCACGATGTCATGTGCGACAAGGTTATAGTTGATGACTTTGATGCGATGTACAATGCAACTAAGAGTTTATTAAAAGAAAAAAGAAAAAACATTGTCTTTATTAGTAATATTAACGACCTTAGTGTGGGTAAGTTACGTGAGCGTGGCTACAATAAGGCTATTTTAGAACATGGCGTACAAGAGCCATTAGTTTTAAAGATAAAAAGGAAAAAAGACGATCATCAGAAAAAAATAAAATCTTTCCTAAAAAAGAATAGAACGGTTGATGCTGTTATAGCAGCCGATAGTTCGTCTGGAGTTATTGCACTAAATACAGCAATAAATCTAGGTTTAAAAGTACCAAAAGAATTTTCGGTAATTGCTTTTGCAAGTAAATCGGATTCTAACCACACCATCCCCAAATTAACAACTATTCGTCAGCACGCAAAAGAGATTGGAGTAAGTGCTGCGCAAATGTTAATTGCTCGAATGCAAAATTTACCTGCCAGTGCAGATGTAAAAACTAAGATTGTAAAGACGAGTATTGTTAAAAATAAATCAACTTTATAGCTAATTTTAGCTTTTTCTGTAGAGTTTTACTTTCAATTTCAATTTTTTTTAGGTCTTCGTCGCGGCCGATTATCGATGTAATGCATTTTGCGCAAGAATAACCTTATTTTTTCAGTAAGGTTAAGCCTTTTTTTGCGTGTTTTTTACGGGAAATCCTTTTTTTACTAAAAATTTAAAAGTTTTCTTCTGTACTTTTGTTTCACTGATCTTAAGATAATTACCAGTTTTTTACCCTTTAATTCGTACAAATTATAGGGCCAGAATTCCATTTGCCAAAATTTAAAATAACCTCAAAAACACGAAGAAAATGAAAGCATTAAAAATTACATTCTTATTAGCATTATTAGTAACAGTATTCACATCATGCACAGAGCAAGATTTAAACGATGACAGCTTATTAGCAGGAGACCAAACGGAAGTAAACGATACAGGCGGAGATATTGAT
>NZ_FOLN01000019.1 GCF_900112395.1 Algibacter lectus | reverse complement strand
ATCGGCTGGCTCTCTCAATTGGTTTATATTCATTAACTAAATAATAAAAAAACGCTGGTACTTCTTTAATTGCCTTTTCTAAAATATCAAAGTCATCGCTTTTTAATTTCTGTACCTCAACAATCCAAAACCTTGTATTTTCGCTTTCAAGTTTTAGCATATCTTCAGTTTCGTTTGAAGCCATAATAATTTTTAGAAAACAATTAATTTGAGTAGTCGATTTAAACTTAACGTTTAGAGTTTGCGTTCCTCCAGTAATAAGCTTTTTCATTCTCTGCATCTGCTTTCCCTCTTTTCCTATTTCTGTTTTTTCATCTATTAGAGCGAATAGCTTATCAACATAAATATCATTATAATCTTTTGCTAGGTCTTCGGGATCAATTACAACTGAATTTGGGCTAAACATATTTAAGATTAGCTCAAGAAATTTCGATTTTCCAGTGTTTTTACCTCCTACTAAGCCAATTACTGGTAATGGGTGCTTAGGGTGGCAATAGGCTACATATAAATAAGTTAAGATCATATTGTAATGATCTCCTTTAAAAATATGTGATAGCATTTTTTCTATACTGTCCCACGTTCCTTTTTCAGGTGTCCACGGTAGTTTTTTGTATCGATTATAATAACCATTAAAGTTTGTTTGATGGTTGGTGTGATCTGGTTCGTTTTTCCATCCGAAATATTTACGAACTTTTTTAGGAGCATCTTTTCCATAGTCGTTTTTGATACACTGTTCATTCGTGTTAATTAGTTCGCCTTTATGTTCTAAGTAATAAGACGTACTAATCCTTAATACTTTATTAAACGGTACTAACGGTTGGGTATTTGTTTGAATATCACTATCTTTAACGTCTGCACCGTTATTCAAGATATTAGGGTTTTTGATTTGATTTGTCATATCTTAAACCCTTATTTATTTAGCTTTATAATACTTGCTTCGATTTCTTGAAGCTTATATAGTACACGCCCCGATATTTGATATTTAGTCAATATACCCTTAACAGTCATATTGTGAACGGTTGAAATATCGACCGATAACATTTCAGCAACTTGATGTCTAGTAAGATATTTTGTTACTGCTGGCTGTTGGAAGTTGTTTTTAAGGTCTTTAACCTCTTGTAGTAAGCTATCTAATTTTACAGATAGACTGTCCGGTAATTGTAATTGAATTGAAGTTTGCATAGTAATTGAATTTATAATTTATATTATTTTCAATTACAAATTTATTGCACAATTAGAGTTATTTAATTGGTTTTCAATTGTTTATAGTTGTTTTAATTGTGCTAATTGTTTTAATAATTAAGACAACTCATAAGTTTTTAGTTTTTCTGTTATTTCTTTTAATTTACTCGTTACTTCTACATAAACAGGTATGTTTTTATAAGAATCTTTTAGGTTATTGAAATTTGTAAAATCTGAATGAGTGCATTCGAAAGAATCCCCTAAAATTAATTTAGCAACAATTGAAAGTTGATTTTTTTTAGTTCGTACTTTTATAACTTTTAAATCTAATAAAGCATAAGTAAGTAGGTTTAAATTTTGCTTACTACCATCTATAAATTCCGAACCGTATTTTTTAAAATCTTGCTTTATAAATGCTTCAAACACTTCAATACCTTTTTCATTCCATTTAGGTATAATGCATTCCTTAAAAGGTTTTAGTTTGACCTTAGGGCGTCCTGGTCTTTTTTCATTTGCTACTTTTTTAGCATCTACTTTAAAACTATTTTGTATTTCGGTTTCAATTTCCCCTCTTAAATCTTCTAAATCTAAAATATGATTTTCTGCAAACTCACTAACGGTATAATTGTGTTTTGCATCGTGCAAAGCTTTTGTTATTTCATCCATTTTCCTTTGTAAAAACTCTCTATTTTTACCTTTGTATTGGTTGCTTATGTTATTGTATAAGCTCTTAAAATAACTTTCAAACTCTTCATTTGTTTTCTGAAATATGTTTGCATTGTCAACGGAAAACTCCACAATTGAATTAACTAAACTTTCAGCCTTTTGCTTTTGATTTAGGATTGCATCTACTTTAATTTTATCATAATTATTATCTTCAATTTCTGTATTTACTATGCTTTCAAATTTTGGTAGATTATCTTTTATTGCTTTTATGAATATTGGTTTATACTTACCTAATTGAAGTTCTAAAAAATCTAAATCACTTAACTCATTAATGATGTGATCGTAAACTTTATGTTTTACAAGTCCAGCTCTATCAATAAGCCTTATATAATTGTTGTAAGCGTTTCTGTTTTCGTCGTTCATTACTATTGATTTGATGCGTTTTTAATTACTGTAAATTGTGTTTCTTTTTTCTGTTTTTCTCTTTCTTGATGGAATTTGTCAATTTGTTCTTTTGATCTTAGAATATTGGTTTCATCATTAACATTTATATATGCTCTAAGTTGTGCTTCTGTTGAATGTCCGGTTATAGCCCTAATTAAAGAAGTATCTATTTTACCATAGTAATTAGTGGCAAATGAACGTCTAAAAGTTCGGGTTGTTATTAGTTTGTGTTTTGAGTGGTGTTCCGTAGTATTTCGAATTTCTTTTTTACCCTTAACAACAATTACTTTTGCTTTGCTACCTTTTATTTTTTCGTCTATTTCTGCCAATTCACACACGTTTTTAATGTCCTTATTTAGCTTTACGCCGTTGTTTGGATAGTCTGTTTTAGGTAGGCCATATTTATCTATTAAATACGTTATTCTATCCGTTATGGTTATTTGTACAATAGCATCTGTTTTCTCGGTTCTGAATTTCCAATAATTTACACCATCTACATTTTTAATATTAGCATCTATTAGCTTATTCATATCTGAATATCTTAAACCAGTTTCACAACCTATTAAAATTGCTTTTTTAGCATCTAATAACTGTGGATCGTTTATTGTTTTTCTGTCTATTTTATCCAGTTCATCATAATTAAGAGTAATTACAATTTTATCTTTTTTCTCAAGTTTAAAGAAACTAAAAGAAGTAAGCGTTTTACTAATTTTTATTATATCGTGTTCATCATTTTGATAAGCATATAAAACGGAAGCCCTCATTTTTTTTAGTTGTGCATTTATATAAGACTTTGAATATTTCATATCTAATAAAGCCCAATTTTTAAAAAGGTCTGCAAATGCTTGTCCTACATCTTGAGTAGTGATTTTTTTCTTTTTGTGTTCCTGGTATTTTGTAATAAGGCTATGAGTTACTTTATACTTTTTTAATTCGCGGCTATTAGTGGCATATTTGATAAACATTTTTTCAATAGCTGTTAATAACAGATTTTCATTTTCAATAAATGCTTTGCGCTGGGTTTCTTTTTCTTGTGCCGCTTTTTGTTTGTCAGCTACTTCTTTTATTTTTTCCTTAGTGTTAAGTATTTCTGTATGTTCATCAATTTGATTTTTTAACCAGTCGGGCGTAATAGTTACCCCATTATTGTAATCTTCTGAAAAGGCGGTTAAAATATCTGTTTGAATGGTTTCTAATAGTTTTTTATGATTTTTTTGATCACTAGTACTATTAGCTAATTCACTTAATTTTTTATGTACTGTTTTGGTTTTATTGTTTTTGGTAGTTCGCTTAAACCAGTATTCTTTTTTTGATGTTATCGGTGTAGAAATTCTTATATCAATTTCTTTACTATGAATTAATCGTATTGATAGTTTACCGGTTTCTTTTTTACCACGATATAAAAAATTTATCTTTGCCATAATCTGTGTATTTACTCAAGTTGCACAAATTTATAAAATTGGTACGATAAATGGTACGATTATGTTCAATTGTTTTCAACTGTTTTCAATCGATTTAATTGTTAGTTGCTGTTTATGTGGTGTTTATGGTGTATTTGAGGTTTTAACGAAATTGAATAAAATGTATAATTCGAATCCCTTCGCGGTCACAGTCTTTAAAAGCTCTTTAAACATTTAGTTTAAAGAGCTTTTTTTTTGTGGATGAAGTTTCTTCTTTATTAATTTTTTGTTTTTTAGGAATGAAAAAAGTGAATTTATATACTTTTAAATAAACGGTTATTATCGATAATAAGCGCATTGAAGAAAGGAATTCAAAATGTATGTGCAAACAACTATCGTAAGTGTTTTTAGATTATTTAAAAATGCTATATTACACAGCCCTTACTATCTAATTTTAACCTTTAGCTTTCAAATGATCTTTTTAACTCAAAATGATAAGTACTACATCGGGACTATAGTTGTTACTATTCTGGTTGGTGTCGTGATTTTTATGGTTTTCGTGTTTATAAAACGTGTTGTTATGTCCATCGTTGATGGTTTGGAGATGATGTATACGTTCTTTACTAAGCGTCCTGCCTTTATTCATTTATATGTTTTTATAAAAAAAATGAAACCTGAGCAAATTCGAATTTTAGAAGAACAATTCACTTTTTATAAAAGGCTCGATGAAAAAAACAAGTTGTATTTCAGGCATCGTGTAGCATCATTTATAGATAAAAAGCAATTCATTGGAAAAGAAGGTTTTTTAATTTCCGAACAAGTGCAGGTTTTAGTTTCAGCTACAGCTGTGATGTTAACCTTTGGTTTTAGAGATTTTATGATTGAGGCTGTTGAACATATAATTATCTACCCAACCCAATATTATTCTCAATTAAATAAGCAGTATCACAAAGGGGAGTTTAATACAAGGCTTAAAACATTAGTTTTATCATGGGATAGTTTTATTGATGGTTACCGTATTGAAGATGATAAATTAAATTTAGGAATTCACGAATTTGCTCACGCCATTCACTTTAATAGTATTTATCAAGAGGATATCAATTCTATTATATTTATTGATACTTTTAATGAGTTAAGAAGCTTGATAGCTGAGGATGAATTTTTAAAAAATAGATTAATAACTTCAGAATATCTAAGAGACTACGCTTTTACAAACGATTTTGAGCTGCTTGCCGTTATTTTAGAAACCTTTATTGAAACGCCTCTGGCATTTAGAAAGCAATTTCCGGTAGTTTATTATAAGGTTCGGCAAATGCTGAATTTTAATTTTCCCAGCTACTAATATTCGCTTATAATATTTAATTTAAAAAAGATATTTGTACGCCGGTATTAGGTAGAATAAGGACGAATGGTTGTATTGATAAAGCATTTATTTTTCCCTTCGGAATAACTCCTTTACCATAAGTGATAAATGTCATAAAATAAACACATGTTGTTCTGTAAATTTACTCTAGTAATTAAAACAGAAAGCCATGAGAGAGCACATTCCAGTTTCTTCTATAATGACCAAAACAATTATAGGTTTAACCCGTTCAGACGATTTAAAACGAGCAGAAATGCTATTTAATAGACATAGAATTAAACACATTCCCGTAGTTGCAGGAGAATGCATTATAGGTATGCTTAGTTATACCGATTTAATGCGTATTAGCATCCCTGAAGTTGCAGGAAATGATAATGTTGGTTTAGATTCTGTTGTGCTTAATAGTTTTACAATAGAACAGGTTATGGTAAAAAATGTAGTAACGGTAGCTCCGGAAACTAGCATTAAAGATGTTGCTTTAATTTTAGCAAATAGAGAATTTCATGCGCTACCAGTAGTCGACAAAGGTGACTTAGTGGGCATTGTTACCACAACCGATTTATTAAACTATTTTATTAGAGAATTTTAAGAATTAGCTAAGGCCTTTAATTGCTTAATGGTTGCTACTTGGTTATCACTTTTAAAAACGTGACTTCCAGCTACAAATACATCAGCGCCAGCTTCAACTAATTTTTGAATATTTTTATCGGTAACACCACCATCAATTTCAATTCGGGTATTTAAACCTTGTTCAGTAATCATTTTACGAAGTTTTTTTACCCGATTGTATGTCATGTCTTCAAACTTTTGCCCTCCAAAACCAGGGTTTATAGACATTAGTAAAACCATATAGCATTTTGGTAAAATATCTTCTAGCACAGAAATAGGTGTTGTTAAGTTTAAAACAACACCAGCCTTACAGCCTGCGTCTTCAATTTGAGTAAGCGTACGGTGTAAGTGCACTGTAGATTCGTGGTGTACTGTAATTATATCTGCACCAACTTTAGCAAATTCTTCAATATAACGTTCCGGCTTTTCAATCATTAAATGTACATCTAAAGGCTTTGTAGCATGCTTTTTAATAGCTGCAATTACTGGCATTCCGTATGAAATGTTTGGTACAAAATGACCATCCATAACATCAATGTGAAACCAATCGGCATCACTGTTATTAACCATTTCTGTATCGCGTTGTAAGTTACCGAAATCGGCAGCAAGCATTGAAGGAGCAATTAATTTAGAAGACATTCGTGTTCGTTTTGTGTTATTTCCGCAAAGCTAAGGATTTTTATTAGTTGACCGTTAATAGGTCTTCAATAATTTGCAAGAAGAGGCTGCTGTTTTCAATATTATTTTGCTCTAAGGCTGCTACATAAAGTTGTAAACCATACAGCGTGTCTATATCTTCGATAACTGTGTATCCGGTATCGAAGGCCTTAAAACTGAGCTCAGAAATGGAGGCGTTTAATAGTTCAGAAATCTTAGAGTGTCTAGAATCCTTTTTTATTTGTACAAAAAGCGAGTCAATAACTTCGGGATGCCCTTCTATTATTTGAAAAAACAGATTGTCTTTCTTTACCAAAACGCCTGTAATGTTATTTCTATCGTTTCTGGTTTGAGTTTCGTTGAATAAAGCTTCAAACTCTAAAAGACTAAGTGAGGGTTTTACAGTACTTGTGTAGCAAATGGTTTTTAACATTTGCCAAATATAAGATTATTAAGTTTTAGTTAAAAGGCTTACGGATAAAAAGATAGAAAGGTTTAAAATGAATAAACCCACGGTAATCAGCCGTGGGTTCTTTCATCAATCAAAAAACGAACAGTTATTTTTGTAACTGTTTGTAGTTGTAATTTAGTCGTAATAATATATAATTACTAACCTAAATATGTTTTTAATATTTTACTTCTAGACGTATGTTTTAATCTACGAATAGCTTTTTCTTTAATTTGACGTACACGCTCACGTGTTAGATCGAAAGTTTCTCCAATTTCTTCTAAAGTCATTGGGTGTTGGTTTCCTAAACCAAAGTATAAACGAATAACATCTGCTTCACGAGGTGTTAATGTTTCTAAAGCACGCTCAATTTCTGTACGTAAAGATTCGTGTAATAATTCACGATCTGGATTTGGAGACTCTCCTGAGTTTAATACATCATATAAGTTAGAATCTTCACCTTCAACTAAAGGTGCATCCATACTTACGTGACGTCCAGAGTTTTTCATAGACTCCTTAACATCGTTAATCGTCATATCCAATTCTTTTGCAATTTCTTCAGCAGAAGGTGGGCGTTCATGACTTTGCTCTAAAAAGGCAAATGTTTTATTAATCTTGTTAATAGAACCAATTTTATTCAAAGGTAAACGCACAATACGAGATTGCTCTGCTAATGCCTGAAGAATAGATTGACGAATCCACCATACAGCATAAGAGATAAATTTAAAACCACGCGTTTCATCAAAACGTTGTGCGGCTTTAATTAAACCTAAATTACCTTCGTTAATTAAATCTGGTAATGTAAGTCCTTGGTTTTGGTATTGTTTAGCAACCGATACAACGAAACGTAAATTAGCTTTTGTTAACTTCTCTAAAGCGACTTGATCTCCCGCTTTAATACGTTGTGCTAATTCAACCTCTTCGTCTGCAGTAATTAAATCAACCTTTCCAATTTCTTGAAGATATTTATCCAGCGATGCGGTCTCTCTATTGGTAACCTGCTTGGTAATTTTAAGTTGTCTCATTATAAAGTATGTTGTTTAGGTTCTTTGTTAAGGTATTCAATAGTTATACGTTTATATATCAATAAATGTTACAAAACTTTTAAACTATTTTTTAGGGCGTCTATTATTTAGACTCTAAAAGATGTGAAAAGTCACAATATTTAGTCAGAATAATTTTAAATCATTGGAATTGATTAAAACCTGAATTAAAAAAATCAATAATAACTAAGTGTTATTTAATGGCACAATACGTGTGTTTAGTCAAAGTGTAGGTTGTGGAGTTTTAATAGATAAAGTTGCATGCTTTTTGTCAAAAATTAATAAAGTGGCTCCAAAATTAGATGAGATTTTCATACATTACGCATCTAGGTAATTCTAATATAATAATTGATTTTCACTGTATAAAGAAAATCTTTTAATCCTAACAAGGAACACTTTATATTTGCCGCCAAATTGATTAAACGTTCTAATATTTTATAAGTCCTAGAACAAGTATTAAATCTTGAGAGTTATTAGAAAAAAATAGAGAGCTCTGCGAGAACAACGTTTTTAAGAACGTTTTAAATTAAACCACCAATGAAGAATAATATACTAATTGAAGATCAGTATAAAAGAACCAGTTTGTTTGAAAAAGAAAATGTGAATTATCTGGTTCATGTTTTAAAAAGATTTAATACAGTCCCGAAAATAAACAATATCAATATTATTACCTCTAACAGTGCTCCAGATGTATTTAAAATTGAGCCTAATAAGTCGATTGTAATAGGTTCGTTGTTTTTAAGTAAACCCGTTTTAGCTCTAGTATATTTAAGATATGCTATTGAATGGCAACTGTGGTATAAAGCTTTAGGTACAGACAAAAGTAATACTGTTTTATGTGATATTGCAGCACTTGAAGTTGCTAGAATTTTTTATAAGCTATTACCAAAAGAGGATAAAGAAAAACTAGAACCGCTTAGTTATTTTTTAATAAATTTAATTAAGAATGATAAAAAGGTAAGTGTAGAAGAGGCCATAGAACATGGTGGACTGCAAACTTTACATGGTTTAAATACAAACAATAAAATATATAAAGAATCTTGGAAACCTATTGTTGAAAATTTAGCAAAACCAACAGAGTTTTTGTTAATGGCAGGTGGTGATCTTAGATTAAATATAGATGAAATTGATTTGCTTAATAAATACGGTTGCCGACCATTTCCAAGACCTGATGCTTTTACCTTTGCATCTTCCACGGCAACTAGTGTTTCTAATTTTGCTTTCGATAAAACAGATAAAGCACGTAGTATTCTAATAGGTAATAGCCTGAAAAATGGTTTTGAAGGTACTACTATTGAGTTTTCTGAATTATTAAAAGATAAACTGAAAAGAATATTTAAGTTGAATGAGGCCTGTGAAATTATATTTTCGCCATCAGGAACCGATTCTTCACTTCAAATAGCTGCCATCACTCAAATTATTTCCGATAAGGATATTACTCATGTTTTAGTAGCTTCAGATGAAACGGGTAGTGGTGTGCCTGGCGCATTAAAAGGTTGCCATTTTGAAAATACAACAGCTTTAAATTATCCGGTTACCAAAGGGGATAGAATTGAAGGTTTTAGAGATATCGATTTAATTAAAGTTACTTTAAGAGATGAAAATGGTGCGTTAAAAACAACTGAGCAATTAGATAATGAAATATTTAATGCCATTTCTAAAACCAATGAATTGGGTAGACATGTTGTTTTACATACCATGGATCATTCTAAGCTAGGGTATCAATCACCTAGTGAAGCGATGATGGCCAAATTAAATACTCTAAACAATTTATCGATACAAGTTATTGTAGATGCTGCTCAACTTAGATTAGACCCTAAAGACATGCAGAACTATTTGAACAAAGGTTATATTGTTACCATCACTGGAAGTAAATATTTTACTGGCCCTCCGTATTCTGGAGCATTAATTTTACCAGAAAGTGTTAGTGAATCAATTCAATCTGCTAAAAATAAGTTTCCAGAAGGTTTAACACAATACTATAATAGTTCCGAATGGCCAGCATCTTGGTTTTGCTCACAAGATTTACCAGATGGGTATAATTTTGGCTCTTACATGCGCTGGAATGCCTCCATAGTAGAAATGGAAAGGTATTTTAAAACGCCTATGCTATACCGGAATATGGCTATTGAAATGTTTTGCGATTTTGTAGACGATTCTGTAAAAGATGCTTCTTTTTTAGAACCTCTATACGGAGAGCTTCCAAATGCCAATGCTTATAATAGTAAAGAGTTTGGGATACGAAATATACGTACCATTTTTCCTTTCTTTATTCTTAAAAACGATAAAGCCTTATCGGTAGAGAATGTTAAGAAACTTTATATTTTATTAAATTCAGATTTATCCGATTATTTTAAAGATGCGTCTTTAGAAATTATAAGGCTCGCAGCTCAAAAATGTCATATCGGTCAAGCCGTGAATGTAAAATATGGTAATGATTTCCAAAGTGCTGTATTGCGAATTAGTTTAGGCGCACGTGTTATTTCAGAAAGTTGGGTAAATAGGGATATCAGCTTGTTTTTTAGAAATATTGAATTACAAATGAATCAAATTACCGTGATTATCAAAAAAATAGAATTGATTTTAAGTCATCCTGAATTAATAGAATAGTATGTTAATTTAAAGTAAAAAAAAGCCCAGTAATTAATTTTACAGGGCTTTTTTTGTTTTATAGAATGACTTTTTTAGTCTAAATCTTGGTGTTATATTTTAGATGTAATAAAGTTACCGTTATTTTCTTCAGCTAAAGTTTTCATGAAGTTTAAATCGGCATCATCACCAAAGGCTATAGAGTGAATAATAATATTTTTTGTATTCGCTTTACGTACTTCGTTCAATACAGTCTCAGGGCTACTGTTAGGTAAACCGTCACTCATTAACACTATTTCTTGTACATCTGCCATAGATAAAGCCTCTAAAAGGCCGTCTAGCGTATCTGTACCTCCTTTAGCTTTTAAGTTTTTTACAAAAAAGTTAGAAGCCGTTCTCGATACATTATCGGCTACTTTAAATTCTGTAGACTGTTTTGTGACGTTATCACTAAAAGTGAAAACCACGAATTTTTTACCATCAGGTAACCCTTTAATAGCGGGTATTAATTTACGTTTTACGGCCCCCAGTTTTGTAGCTTCATTAGAAACTTGTTTACCTAACAAGTTACCGAATTTACCACCTATAATTTTACTAACTTGATTTCCTGCTGTGTCACCAACTTCGCGCATTACTTGGTCTTTAACAGAGCCTTCATCTATACCTTCCATACTTCCCGAAATATCAATAAGGTAAAGTGTGTTTAGGGTTGATGTTTCTATTTTGTAAAAATCATCAGATTTTTTCATTACATAGCAAGATTGCATTAATGAGCAAATAGCAATTAGAGCAAATACAGTTATAGTCTTTTTCATTTTTTGGAAAATTAAATAGTTGTTTTGTTTTTTGTTAGAAATATGCCTTTTCAGTAAGAAAGCAATGGGGTAGAGGGCGTGTGGGTGTTTTTGTTTCTAAGAAGTAAATGTAAATTTATTAAAGATGAAAATTTAGATAAATGAGAATTCACCTTAAAGCATTTAGAAATAGAGTTGTTTTAGAGAGAATTCTAGATGTTTTGTGTTTTGTGTTTTGTGTTTTTTGAAAAGTGAAAAAAGGATGAAGTTTAAAACAGTTCATCAATGTAAGTAAGTAAATTCTTTTTTCTACTTTGAGCTACTGGAATGGCATGGTTTGCATTTAGAACGACTTCCTCACTTCGTTTATTAAAAGAGGTAATGTAATTTAAGTTTATTAAAAAACTTTGGTGAACACGAAAAAAACGATGTTCTTTTAACTTTTCATCAAAAGATTTAAGCGGTTTAGATACCAATATACTTTTGCCATCTATTAGTCGAAAAGAGGTGTAGTTATTATCCGATTTTGCATATAAAACATCCTTTATATCTACAACATGAATAGCTTCTGTTGTTTTTAAAATGAGCTTTTTAGATTGCTCTTTACTAGAAATATTATGCATTAATGTGCTTAACTGCTGCTGGTAATTTGTTTTTTCAAGATCACTCACAACTTTATCTATAGCCAGAATAAGATCTTTTTTTTCATATGGTTTTAATAAGTAATCTAAAGCACTAAACTTAAAAGCATCGATAGCAAACTTAGCATACGAGGTTGTAAAAATGATTTTAAAATCAATGCTATCAAAAAGAGGTAGAAACTCAAAAGCATTACCATCAATTAGAAAAACATCTAAAATGATAAAGTCTGGCTTTAGTTCTTTTATTAGCATTGCGGCTTCTTTAATTGTATTAGAAGTACCAACTATTTTTATGTGTTGATAGGTTTCTATAATAGACGACGCATAGGCAAAGGCCTGCGGATCGTCTTCTACAATAAAACAAGATATAGTTTCCATAGGCAGACAAAGATACTCTATTTACATTGTTGTAAAACTTAAAAGTACTTCGGTGCCGTTGGAAGTTGTTGTTACTTCTATATCACCCTTAAAGTCTTCCGATGATTTGTTGAGGTTTTTTAATTGTTCTTTTATAATTTCCATACTCATAGATTTGTGCAATCGGTTAGAGTCATCTTTTTTGGCTTCAAAACCTTTTCCGTTGTCGGTTATAGAAACGTGTAAAATCGAATCTCGCTTATAGTATTTTACTGAAATAATACCGTTATCATTATTTTTCAAACCATGCAATATGGCATTTTCAACAAAGGGTTGAGTTATTAATGTTGGTAGCATATCAAAATCTTCATCTACAGATTCTTCAATGTTTATTTTGAATGAAAACGTATTGTTGTAATTAAGTAGTTGCAAAGAAAGATAAGATTCGATGGCTGCTTTATCATCTTCAACGGTAATGAAATCGTCATCAGATTTTTCTAAAACCAACCTGATTAATTTCGAATAACTAGTAAGGTATGAACTCGATTTTTCTTTGTCATTTTGATGAATAAAATTTTGAATACTTTGTAAAGCATTGAATAAAAAGTGCGGGTTTAATTGCATTTTTCTTAAGCGTTGTTGCAATAGAACCTTGTCTAGTTGTTGCTGTATTTTGTAACTTTTAAATCCAAAATAACCCAAAATGATTATAAGTAAAACAAAAAGAGCTAAGGCTGCAAGTAGGTAATTTTGTTGTTTAATAGTAAGGGCTTGTAGCTTGTTTTCGGTATCTAATATATTAATACGTTGTTCTTTTTTCTCCGATTCGTACTTTTCTGTTAGTTCGGCTACACTTTCTTTTTGCTTTTGGTTAGTAATAGAATCTTTAATTTTATCCTTTAAATCGGCATAATGTAAAGCTGTTTTATATTGCTTTAAGCCGAGGTAAGATTCTTTAAGATTATTGAATATGTAAGATTTTAAAAGACCTTGAGCACCAATGCTAGCACTGTCTAAAAAACTGATGGCTTTTTGATATTCTTGTCTTTTCAGGTAGGCATTACCTATATTATTGTAAGTCACGTTGAGAGTGTTGGTGCTATTAAGTTCTTTTTTTAATGCAATGGCTTTTTTTCCATAAGAAACTGCTTTATTATAATCTGCTCCATCGTTTGTAAAATAGATTGATAAATTATTATAAATAGTAGATAATGTATTTTTAGAGTTATATTTAATAGCAAGTTCTTCTGCTTTAAAAATACTTTCGGTATATTTTTTAAACTGCTTTTCGTTGTAGTAGATATTGCATAAATTAACTAGAATTTGAAGTTTTACAACTTCATCAAAATCACTTAAAGCCAAAGCGCGTTCTAAATAAATTTGAGCATTTTTATAGTTCTTTAATGAAGCGTTAATAGTACCAATGTTAGAATATGTGCTAACAAGCTGCTCTGTTTTTTTTGTTTGCTCTAAAATTCCGGCAGCTTGCACATAAAGTTCTAATGCTTTTTGAAAATCTTGTTTATAATATTGTATAGTTGCTAGGTTGTGTATGGTTAACCCTTTAATGTGTTTTGGCAAAATCTTGGTAAGATTTTCTTGTAGTAAAGAGTCTGATTTAGAAAACTCTTTTTTGAAAATAAGAAGACTACTTTGTTGTAAGTTAGATTTTGCTAACAACGTATCGCTATTAATTAGTTTAGATTTTTCAGCAGCTTTTGTAGCATAGAAATAAGAACTATCAATATTTGTTTGAGCTAGTCCTTTCGATTTTAATAAAAGAGCCTCTACTTGTTGAGGTTCATTAATTTGCTCTTGAGCATTTATAACAGAACTATTAAATGCTATTATTCCACATATTAAAATGAATAATATGTTAGAAATAGGAGTGGGGTGTTTATATTTAATAAAGAGGTTGAGCATATTTTTGGAAACTTAATGCAATATAGAAAAAGCCCTTTAAATTTAAGAGTTTGTAATATCGAGATTTGGAAAATACTAGCATGTAATTTTCATTGTTGGTTTGATAGAAACCTGAATTAATGAACAAAAAAAAATCACAAACTATTAAGCTTGTGATTTTTTAAGAATGGTTGAGTAATTTTATTTCTTCAAGATGTAAAAATAAGATCGTCTGTTTAATTGATGCTCCTCTTGAGTGCATCGAACACCATTACTGCATTTGTTCAGTAATTGTGTTTCTCCATAACCAATAGCACTTTCTATACGCTCTGGTTTAATACCTCTAGAAAGTATATAATCTCTAGTAGATTTTGCTCGCCTATCTGATAGGCTTAAGTTGTATTTATCTCTTCCTCGGCTATCCGTATGCGATTCAATTTTTATAATCATGGTTGGGTTCGCTCTCAATACATCTACAATATTCTCTAACTCGTATTGAGCGTCAAGTCTAATGTTCGATTTATTAAAATCAAAAAAGATAGGCTTAATAACAATTTGATTTCCGACAACTAATGAAGCTAAAAACAAATCTTGTTCAACTTCAATTTCATTTTTATCGCTTGTATTAAAGTTTGCTTTATCGTCTACATATCCTGGTTTACTTCCTACAAGACTATAGTTTTTATTACACTCAAGAGTAAATTCATAAGCTCCATTTTCAGCAGTAACTACTTCTTCAATTATTTTTCCTGTTTCATCTATAAGTTTAACAATGGTGTTGCCTAAAATATCATTGGTGTTTTTATCTCTGGTAGTACCTGTTAAGTTTTGAAAACAGACTTTTGAATATACTGTGTAAATATCATCATTACCAACTCCTCCAGGTCTGTTAGATGAGAAATAACTACGTTTATTCTTATCAGAAGGATCTGCGAAATAAGCAAAATCATCATAACCACTATTGTAAGGCGCACCTAAATTTTGAGGTAGAGATAGGCTGTCTTTAATAATGTTTGATTTAAAAATATCTAACAATCCTAGATTTAAACGACCATCTGAAGAGAAATAGAATGTACTGTCTTGACTTACAAAAGGGAACATTTCTCGGCCTTCAGTATTTATCCTCGGTCCTAAGTTCCTTGGTTCGCTAAATTTATTGTTTGCAAGAATATCAACTTCATAAATATCAGTTTGTCCCAAACCACCTTCTCTATCTGATACAAAAAATAATTTTTTATTGTCAGCACTTAAGCTAGGGTGTCCTGTTGAAAACACTTCGTCGTTAATTGGTAATTCTATAATGTTCGACCATTGGCCATCAATAAGGCTTGCTCTATAAATTTTTAGGTGAGTAGTTCCTTTTTTGTCAAAATTTAATTCGTTCCTTTTTGTTACGTTGTCTCGAGTAAAATACATGGTTTTACCATCGTTCGAAATAGTAATAGTCGCTTCATGGTAATCTGTATTTACTTTAGAAGCTTTAATTAAATGCGGAGCGCCAAATTCTAACTCATAAGCTTTTTCTTTAACAGCAACTTCAAAAATATCTAAAAACGGTTCTTTATTCCAACCGTATTTTTTGTTTTCATCGAGTCTTCTAGAAGAGGCGAAGTATAGTGTGTTGTTTTGTACAAATGAACCGAAATCTGAAAATTTTGAGTTAATCGATAAGTTCTCTACTGTAATATATAACGACTTATCAACGGTGTTAAGTTCTTCGTAATTTAATAAATCTTCAGAATTGTTTTCGCTAATTTTAGTGTCGTCATTTTGAAGTAGTAAATATTTTTTCAACCAAATATCAGCTTCAGCATAGTGCCCAATACTCTTTAAAGTTGAAATATATTTAAATAGATATAGTGATGAGATATCATCATATTTATTTACAGCCTTCCCGTACCAAGTGGCCGCTTTTTCCGAATTAGAATTGTTGTAATAACAATCGCCTAAACGTGTTAAAACATGCTCGCTATCATCTCCGTCTTCAAAAGCTTTTTGATATAGTTCGCTTGCTTTTACATAACCATAGTTATCAAAAAACCTATCGGCTAGCTTTACTTGGCCGAACATTATAGAACCGTAAATAGTAAATATAATTAGTAATAAATTTGATTTCATAATATGTTTTTTAGAAGAATCTAGGAGATTTAATACGTTTACTTTTAAAGACTTCGAACATCAGTAAGATCTCATGAGTTCCACTTGTGTACGTGTTTAATTCTGATAGAGGATACTCATAAGCATAACCAATACGCATTTGTTTGGATACTTGTAAATCGGTAATAAAGCCAAGAGCAGCAGCAGATTCGTTAATTCTATAAGAACCACCTAACCAAAATTTATCATTGAACAAAAAGTTAGCCGTCATATCGAAAGATAAAGGCGCTCCGTTTGTTGCTTTAAGTAAAACAGCAGGTTTAAATTTAGTAGTAGCACTTAAATCGAAAACATAACCACCGGTTGCGTAGTAGCTAATACGTTCTAAAGCGACGTAATCGATAGTTCCATTTCTGCCATTATTGTAATCTGTATTTAAAACTCTAGGAGCAGACAGTCCAACATACCATTTGTTGGTGTGTAGATAAAGTCCTAGACCTATATTGGGACTCCATCTATTAGAAACATCATCAAAAAATTGATCGTTAATAACAGTTGGGTCATTCAAAATAGATTGATCAATATGGTATTGTGTAAAACCACCTTTAAGACCAAATGCTAATTTAGCCTTTAAACCTATTGGAAGTGTATATGAGAAATCTCCATATAAATATGAGAAGTTTTCATAACCAAGTTCATCATTGATAAAAGATAAACCTACACCAATACGATCGTTTCTTAATGGGGTATGCATAGATAATGTTTGTGTAGTAGGAGCACCTTCTACGCCAACCCATTGACTTCTATGTAAACCTACAATGCTGAAAGTTTCTCTACTACCAGCGTAAGCAGGGTTTATAGAGATTGTATTATACATATACTGTGTGAATTGGGGTAGCTGTTGTGCTACTCCAATCCAGCTATTGGCCAGTATAAAAATAATGAGTTTTAATTTTAATGACTTCATAATATATTGGGTTTATTTAGAACCTACGTAAAACGCTTTCGCTATAGGTGCCAATCCACTGTTTTTTAGGTTAATAATATAGTAGTATGTTCCGTTTGGTACTTTATCTGCACCGCCTACAGACGATTTATGAGAAGTTCCATTCCAGTTGTTTTGGTAATTAGAGTTCTCGTAGATTTTAGCTCCCCATCTGTTGAATATTTTTAAGTCGACAACAAATCCACAAGTTTCTACTCCAGTGATTGTAAAGAATTCATTTTGTGCATCACCATTAGGTGTTACAACTTTTGAAATAACTACATCATCTTTTCCACAAGGAAGAACGATACATTCATCATGAATTTCTATAACAACCTCAGTAGTATTTAAACAACCGTTGTTAGCGCTAGTGTAGCTAAAGATATAATTACCTAACTCTACATTTTCAGGATTGAATGTACTCTCGTCTAAGTTTGCGTTACCTTGAGTAATTGTCCAGGTTCCATCTACTTGGTCATTTTCTAAATAATCATTTAAGTCGATTGTTCCATCATCAGAACAAGCTCTCTCATTAAGAGTTGTAATGAAATCGTTTAATGTAACTGAAATTGTTTGTGTGTAAGTTGCGCTGTTATCGCAGTCATCATTTACAGTCCAAGTTCTTACTATTTCGTAATCTGAAGGATTGCTTTCATCAAATGAACTTGTTTCTTCAAAAACAACATTTACACTTGATGAGCAGTTATCAGTAAATTCAATTGTAGGAACTTCTGGTACGCTTTCACAATTAGCTAGCAATGACTCTTCAATGTCAGTTGTTGGAGTAGGAGCTACAGTATCTGCAATGGTTAACGTTGCAACAAGCTCTGTTGTATTGTCGTTTGCATCAGCAATAGTATATGTTACAGTAATTGTACCACTAGCACCACATGTTGAAACTAAGTTGTCAAAATTATAGTCTGAAGTAACTTGACCACTAAATGTTGAATCACAAGCATCGGTAGCACAAAGCTCTAAAGCAGCAATATTATCATCGTTCCACGCAGTAGCAAGACTTTCATTATCATCCCCAGCACATTCAATAGTTTCATCATTAATAGAACAGTTGATAATGCTTGGAGGCGTAGAATCTGTTATTGATAAATAAACCGTTGCTTGATCACAAGCTTGGTCAGCATTATTATCACAAATACTATAAACAAAAGAATCATTTCCTATAAAGTCTACTGATATAGGAGTGTAAGTGAACTCACCTGTGTTAGCATCAATAATAACTGTAACACCTTCGGTAGTTATTACTGTAGTCGTTGTTATTGTTTGTGTATCACTTTCTATATCATTATCGTTTACAAATACATTACCTGTAAGACTTCCACACGTTGAAGCAAAAAATGCATCATCATTAGCATTAGTTGTGTTCGGAGAATCTGTAGGTTGAATAGTTACTGTAACCGTAGCCGTATCACAAAGTGCAGGATTCGCATCATCACAAATGGTGTAAGTGAATGTATCCTCACCAATGAAACCAGGGTTAGGCGTATAAGTAATTGTTCCATCAGGATTCAGCGTTACTGTTCCGTTACCCGGTGTTGTAGTTTCTGTTACAGAAATGGTATCACCATCAGGATCAAAATCATTTGCAATCACAGGGATTGAAATCGGAGTTCCTTCTGGCGTTGTAGTTGTATCAGCATTGGCAAT
>NZ_FOLN01000029.1 GCF_900112395.1 Algibacter lectus | reverse complement strand
CGCTCACTTGCGAAATTCCTTCGGAATTTAGCCGTTCGTGATTTATTTAGTAATTTTAGTGCTAAAACACGCAACTAATCTTATACCAACCGTTGTGCGCAAGCTGAGAAACCCGATGAACGAAATAAAAACCGACATAAAAATTGGACAACAGATTTTTGAAAATGTTCCTGAAATTGTACGTCCAAATTGGGCAGGATTGGTTTTATCTCGATTTGACAGATATTTAGAAAAAATTCCTGTTGAGATTTTAGAGCTTTATGACATTATTGATGAAAAACAAAAATGGAAACTTGCTCACGACCAATTCACCAAAATCAGAATGCTGAATTTATCGAATACTGACAAAGATTTTGAATTGTATTTGAGATTGGCTGAAAGAGTTGCTAAAATCACTTATAACTCTTCTGAACAATCAGCACCATTTGACGCAAATAGCGGATTTGCCATTCCTATGTTTGCTTTGCAATACTGTGATTTAATTGATAATGAGTATTTACATCAAGAAGTGAAATCTACAATTCTAATTTTCCAACGAAACAAAGGATTTAAAAATAGCATAACCGCAACGACCGATTTAATAGTTTACAAGAAAATTGATGATATCCTTTGGATTGATTGGGACCCAATTGGAGTTAATGACGTTGCGCCAAGAGATGAATATCAAAGTTACGTTCCAGAAATATTCCGACTGAAAAAAAACGGAGCTGACAGGATTGAAATCGCGAAAAAGTTGTTAGATATTGAAAGAAATCAAATTGGAATGTTGGGAACGTTAGACGAATGTTTAATAGTAGCTGATAAAATAATTGAAGCGTAGAAAGCCAGCGCACAACACGGTGTATAAAACATAGCTAATAAGTGCTTAACCGAAAGGTTTCTGTATATTTATGAAGTCCGCCAAATTTTTAATTTGGCTTTTAAAAAGAGAAAAATTAAAAACAAAATATAAAAATTCGGCTCTGTGTTAATCCGAAAAGTTAGTGTCTTTTTGCACGCTACGTTTCATACACAAGACCGTTGGCATTCATTGGCGGAACGCACTCAAAATGTAGAAAATATGATTAAAAGAAATTTAGGATTAATATTAGTTATCATAGCTATGGTTTTAAACATATTGAATTTTGGTTTTTCAAATATGAGTACTAAACCACTTAGTTTTTGGTTATTTTTAGGTTCTATTTTTGTACTTATTGCTGCTTTTATAAAAATACTTATTACTGAAAATAAGGAAAACAAAAAATCTAGACCTGACTAAATAATGAATAAAATTAAGTCGGAATTTTAGTTTGTTTGAGGAATCTTAAACTGAACTGAAAAGTAAAACCTAAATTGAATGCGGAATTTAGCAAGAAGCGGAATTGCTCTCTCAATCTGAATTGAAAAAGTTTGAGGTATAAAAGGCAAATCGAATTCACTCATACGCTGGAAAACAAAAAAAACTGAATTAAGCCGAATAAGAATAAGTCGGAATAAAAACAACGAAATGCCAACAAAGTACTGTGCTAAAAAACAAGTAAAATCTTATTAATTTTTCACTAGCGTACTTTTATATTCCTTGTCAAATATTAAACCCGATTTTGC
>NZ_FOLN01000006.1 GCF_900112395.1 Algibacter lectus | reverse complement strand
CAATTATTTTTATAAACGATATGATTTATACATTGTGGTATAAGTCGTCTCTTTCAGGCGCAACCACTTTATAATGATCTCAAAAAAAGGCAGTTAAAACATATCCGATATAAGATTTATTTAATAGAGAACTTGACATTCTAATTTAAATCTTATACCTTAGTAATCAAGTTTTATACGACACCGCTCGTTTGAAAATACATTTTCACGGCTTTTATCGCCGAAAACTTGGAAGCGTATTTTCTAAATAATACACTTTTTTAACTGCCTTTTTTTATTCCTTTTGCGTAAATAATATTTGTATTGAAAGTTATCTAACGATAGCCGCGCTATTGCTTACAACGTGATTGTGTATGGTTAGTTGCGTGGTTAAGCAACTAAGTTAGCAAACATTTACGAACCCGTGAATATTCCGCAGGAATATTCGCAAGTAAGCTTAATGAAGCAATTAATTATACACGGTGTTGGCAAATCGTTTTTTATTCGCTTTCATATTCGAACCAATTTTCCGCAATCTGCTTTTTCAAAATAAAGGTATTATAAATATTTCTTTCATTTCTCAAAGTGTCTCCAACTTTTAAATCCGATGAACTTTTATATAAATATCCGTTATGTTTTGATAGAGCGTATTGTTCGACTGGAAAATTATAAAATCCATCTTCTCTAATAAATTCGCTAACTTTTATTTCTTTAAAAACTGACAATAACTTGCTTAGCTTATCTGGCTCAATATCTAATTCTTTCGCACGTTTTGTGTAACTATAATAATTTGGCAGATTTTTTTGCAAAGTATCGTTGAAAATTGATTGTCCATTTACTTTAAATTCATTCCTTTCCAACTGAACGTCCACAACCGATATTTTCGTGATTTCATTCAGCGAATTTATTTCCACAACAAATTCTTTTCCAGCATTAAGATTAAATTCAGATAAATTATAAAACAGAGGATTTTTGGTCGTTTTACAACTAATCAGCAGAATTAGTATTCCGCAGTAAATTCCGATTATTTTATACCTTAATTTCAAATTTATCAATGTCCTCTTAAATGTTTGCCAACGTGATTGTGTATGATTAGTTGCGTGATTTAAGGAACTAAGTTAGCAAATAAATCACAGATAGAATATTCCGCAGGAATGTTCGTAAGTAGGCTTAAACCAGCAATTAATTATACACGGTGTTAGCTACTGTACTTTTATATGTTTTCCTAAGTTCTTTATTCGTTGTTCCCAATTTCCATTTCTTGAAACAATATAAATAGAATATTTTTTAAAATCATTTTTCCTAAGTTGAATATCATATTTTTTTAAAGGGTTTTCAGAATCGATTTTTTTAGATTTAGATGTTAAATCTTTGAAAGATTGATTTCCTAAACAAATAATAATCTCAGGTTGTAATTCTTTAATTAGGTCAATAGTTCTTTGTCTAAAGAAGTTTTTTAAATCATTTACGTTTTTAATTTTTTTCTCGTTAAGGGTAATTTGTTCTGAAACAATTCTTTTTAAAATGATATTCAATTCCTTTGTGGTTTTTGTTGAAATTGGATATAAATTATAATAAAATATATCTGAATTTATTTTCTTTTCAATTTCAGTATAATTTGATTTCTCATTTATATTGTAGTAGGCAAATAAAAATTCAATTAGTCTTTTGACAAAGACATTATTAACTTTTTGATTTCTTTCATACCATTTATATGATTTCCAAGTTTTACCTTTAAACTCTCCTCTCGAATTTCCATCTTTTAACCAATCGATTTGACTGATTTTGTTATCAGAGAATAAATTTTTCGGGTAATGTATTTCCTTAATGTTTTTGGATTTGTTTTTTTCATTAAATGCTCCAGGTCCAGGATTAATTCCGAGAAATAAGATTTTAGGTTTCGTAATCAATGGATTTAATGCAGTAATAAAACCTTTATATTCATTTTTAATAGATTCTAAAAATGATTTCTCCTCTAGAAGTTCAATAATAGGTAAGTACTTTTGTTCTATTTTATTCATCTGAGTGAGAGTATTGTAGCTAACAATTGTATATAGTTAGTACTAACTATATATCTATTATATGCGCACTAAGATAGTAAATCTTTAATTTCTGTAAAGGAACTCGTAGCAACATGTGTGTAAATTTCTGTTGTTTTAGTCGAATTATGCCCCAGTAGTAGTTGAATGTAACGAATATCGGTGCCACTTTCTAGTAAGTGAGTAGCAAAACTATGTCTTAACATATGCGGAGTAACTCTTTGTTTAATACCAGCATTCTTGGCAGATTTCACAACAATTTGTAACACGCTAGAGCTACTGTATGGATTACCCGAAATAGGGCTTTCAAATAAGTAGGTTTTAGGTCTGTAAATTTTAAAATACTTTCTCAAATCTTCTAGAACACTTTTGTTCAGTACAGTATATCGGTCTTTATTTCCTTTAGCTTGTTCAACTCTAATAACCATTCGTTTACTATCAATGTCTTTTATTTTTAATTGTAAAAGTTCATTTCTGCGCAAACCAGAAGAGTACAATAAGCTTATAATGCATTTATGTTTTATATTATTAGTTAAGTTGATTATTGCAATTATTTCTTCCTTTGATAGTACTTTTGGTAGTTTAGATTCTTTTCTAGGTCTTTCAATGGAGTAAAACCGATTAGGCATTCCTAAAACCATTTCATAATAGAATTTAATAGCGTTAATCGACATATTTATATATGAATTTGATCTATCTTCATTAACTAACTTTTTAAGATAGATTCGGATATCATTTTCGTTAATACTAAATAATTCTCTTTCTTTATAGTAGTTGATAAATTTCTCAAAGCTATGCACGTAGTTTTTTACCGTGCTATTAGAATATTTTTTCAACTCTAATTTCTGTAAAAACTCATCAGGACATGCTCTAAAGTGTTTTTTAATAGGTCGATTTCTAAACCAAGATACATCTGTATTTTTGTTATCACTATTTAGTTTTTTGTCTTTAAAAAAATAGTTGCAATTAACCCAGGCAACACCTTCAAATTTCTCAAAAACCAAATTGATATTAGATTTGTTATTTATAATATATACCATATTAAACTCTTTACTCCATTTTGGGTTAGGTAACTCTTTAATTAGAGCTTGAATAACTTTATCTGCATTAAATTGTAAGCCAATACATTGTTTTTCTTTAATAAAAAGATGTTTTAATGTTATATGTTTATTTAGCATATCAGTAATTTTAAAACAAGATATTTATATAAAATAATTTAGTCGTATCTTAAACGAATAGTATTCGTGTAATCTTCGTTTAAGTTAATATGAAATTAAAAAATAATGAGTGTTTAGCCTGCGGAAAAGAGCTGATAGGACGATCAGATAAAATTTATTGCGATTTACATTGCAAAAGCTCATATCACTACCGGAAATCTTTAGATGAAGCTCCAAGGTTCTATAATAAAGTAGACAACCAGTTGAAGCTTAATAGAAAAATTCTTAAAAACTTTAATAAATCGGGTAAAGCAACTGTGCGAGCAAAAGTTGTTCTCGAATTAGGATTTAATCCAAAATATTTTACCCATTACTGGAAAAACAAAAAACATGATGTTTATCTATTTGTTTATGAATTTGGTTTTCTAAAAAAGAAAGAAAATAATGTAGAAAAATATATTTTAATAAAATGGCAAGAGTATATGGAGTAACTATTGTTGTATAACGGGTTATTGAAATTTGGATAAAAACAACAAAGCCTTGGATTATCCAAGGCTTTATTATTACTTAATTTAATGGGTTTTAATTAAAAGAATCCCATAGGTTTCTTGTCGTAAGATATTAACATGTTTTTTACAACACGGTAATGATCTAAAGCCATTTTATGGTTTTCACGACCAAATCCAGATTCTTTAACACCACCAAAAGGAGCATGTGCAGGATAAGTATGGTATTGGTTTACCCAAACTCTACCAGCTTGTATTGCGCGAGGCACTTGGAATAATTCGTGTGCATCTCTAGACCAAACACCAGCACCTAAACCGTAAGGCGTATCGTTTGCAATAGCAATAGCTTCTTCGGTAGAGCTAAATGTTGTTAAAGCTACAACCGGACCAAAAATTTCTTCTTGGAAAATACGCATCTTATTATTTCCTTTTAAAACTGTAGGCTGAATGTAATATCCTTCAGAAAGTTCACCTTCATAATTACCAGCATCACCACCAGCAACAACTTCTGCACCTTCATCTTTTCCTATTTTAATATAGTCAAGAATTTTGTCGTATTGCGGCTTAGAAACTTGAGAACCAATCATTGTTTCTGGATCTAATGGGTTTCCTGTTTTAATTGCTTTTAAACGCACTTTCATTTTTTCGATAAAAATGTCTGCAATATCCTCATGTACTAAAATACGTGATGGAGCAGTACAAATTTCACCCTGGTTTAAAGAGAACATTAATGCACCTTCAATAGCTTTACTAAAGAAATCGTCGTCATGATCTGCTACAGATGGAAAAAATACGTTTGGAGATTTACCACCTAATTCCATAGTTACAGGAATAATGTTTTCGGCAGCATTGTGTAAAACTTTACGCCCAGTTTCTGTAGAACCTGTAAAAGATAGTTTTGCAATACGTTTAGATGTTGCTAAAGCAGCACCAGCTTCTGCGCCAAAACCAGTTACAATGTTTAATACACCTGCTGGTAAAATATCACCAATAAGTTCCATTAATGCAATAACACTAGTAGGTGTTTGCTCTGCTGGTTTTACAACAGCTGTACAACCTGCGGCTAAAGCTGGAGCAATTTTCCATGCTAACATTAACATTGGAAAATTCCAAGGAATAATTTCTCCAACAACACCAACAGGCTCGTGCAATACAATGCTTACTGTGTTTTTGTCGTGTTCTGAAATACTACCTTCGTCTGCACGAATTACACCTGCGAAATAACGAAAGTGATCGATACAATAAGGGATATCTGCTGCACGAGATTCGCGAATTGGTTTTCCGTTATCTATAGTTTCTAAAGTTGCTAAGTACTCGAAGTTATCTTCCATTACTTGTGCAATTTTCAATAACGCATTACTACGTTCTGTTGCTGAAGATTTACTCCAAGACGGGAATGCTTCGTGTGCTGCATCTAACGCTAAATCTATATCTTCTTTTGTTGAGCGTGCTGCTTGCGTAAATACTTTACCATCTACTGGAGAAACGTTATCGAAATATTGACCTTTTACAGGATCCACGAATTTACCGCCAATAAAGTTACCGTATCTTTCTTTAAATACTGGTTTTGTTACATTTGCCATAATTATAATTTTTAATTATTAATAGTGCTTGCAAAAACAAGCGTTGTTTAATTATGGTACAAATGTATGTTGGGTTATTACCTTTCTATTTATTGAAACGGCTCAATAACTTATGAAAAAAGGTCAATGTTGTTTATTTTGGAAAATAAATATCTTTAATCTCTAATAGGACTCTGTAAATCAGGTGTTTGGATGTTGTTTGTTTAATTTGAAATATCCGTTGGACTAATTCCGAACTTATTTTTAAAGGCTACACTAAAGTTAGACAGGTTGTTATAGCCAATTTCTAAGTAAATATCGGATGCTTTTAATTCACCTCCTTGTAACAATTCTTTGGCTTTTTGTAGACGTTTATCTTGCAACCATTTTCCTGGTGCTTGGTTGTATTCGTTTGTAAAATGACGTTTAAAAGTAGATAAACTCATATTACAGAGAAAGGCAATTTCTTCTAACTTTAAATTAGAATGCACATTGTTTTCTACTATGTTTTTAAATGGTGAAACATGTTTAGAAATTAGAGAATGTAAGTAATACTCAAAGGTATCACCATATTTATTTAATAAGTACAATAAAATTTCTTCAAACTTTAAAGCTAATAATGCATCGCTAAAATTGTGGTTTTCGAATGTATGTGATGCTAACGAACTAATAAAAGAAGCTATATATGCGTCGTTTTCAATTACAAAATAGGGTACATCTTCTTTATACGGTTTAACGTCGTTTGTGTATTTGCTTAAAAAATTGGTTAGTTTCTCTTCAGAAAAGAAAAAGAGTTTACAGTAATAAATAGCTTCTGTGTTTAATAATTCTGTCCAAAGCCAATTTCCTTTTTTCAGTAATAATGATTGGTCTTTATTTACTGCAACCGATGTTCCTGCAAAATGCACTTGTTTTTTTCCTACTTGAAGAAAACTAAACATATTCATGCCTAAATTCACCTTACTTTTAACAACATCTGTGGTCATTTTAAAGTCGTAAACAAATAAATCAGGACTTTCTGTTTTGTCCTTAATGTAGAGTTCGGGTATGTTTTCTATTGGCATCTAGATTCTTTTTTGGCTAACAGGTAATGTTCTTTTTTTTTGCTTGTAGGGCAGAAGGTAAGCTCAGCCTTTTAAATTCTTACTTGGCCAAATTTACATGTTTTGCTTTTAAATTAGCCTTAAGTCGCGCTATGGATTTGCACGTTGTTAATTTCTGTGGTTTTTTATATACTCAGTAGGGTCTAAATACCCTTCGGTATCAAAAGAATATCCGCCACCTATTGGAAGTCCAATTTGGCTTCTTAATTCTAAATGTAAGTGAGCAAGATATTGCCCATTATTATTTCCTATTGTTCCAATTTTTTGCCCTTTTTCTATGTAATCTCCTTTTTTAATAATTATTTCATCACAATGTGCATATAGAGATTCAATTTGATTTTCATTGTCAATATAATGTACTATTCTAATAACGTTTCCCCAACCTCCATAAACATTTTCAGCATTAGAGACATATCCATTTGCTATAGAATATATCGGATCGCCTAAATCGGTGTTTCCTCCTCCAACTCCATTCCAATCATCTCCTAAATGTTCGTTTTCTCCAAATTTTTGAGCATTATAATATTTTTTTGCATCTGGTTTTCCTACAGGGAAATCAAATCCATTTGTGAATTTTATCGTGTCAGATTTTATAATCTTTATATTATTTTGAGCTGTATAACTAATGTTTTTTTTGGTGTCAGGTTTACAACTAAAAAATCCAATTAATAATATTAAAATTAAGTTTTTCATAATGTTTTGTTCTGAAATATGTCTACAGGTTAAAATTGATTTTATGCTGTTTCTATATCTGTTATTCGTTTATAAATGTTTCGTTTTTTTTAGGAGGAAAAATTATTACATGAGAATTATAATCATGGTAATCGGTGAATTTAGTTTTTAAAAATAGAGGCGTGCTCTTGCTTAAGTTGTGTTTTTCAGAAGGAGCTCCAAGCCAATTACATTCTTTTAAATAGTTAAACCGGGTTATCCAAGTGTGCCATCCCTGATTGCTAAAACCCCAGCCAAACTCATTTAGATTTAGAAGATTATTAATGTCGTCTTTATCATCATCAACATCAAAAATACCCGTTAAAGGAATGTTGGGTTGTTTCCAAACATGGTATTTTTTATCCTTTTTGTAATTCTTTAAACAGGCATCATATTCATTAGAGTTTTTTGAGATAAAAAGGTAGGCTTTCCAGTTGTAGAATTTAGTTAAAATATATCCTAAGCTCCAGCCAGCATGTTCGCGGTTAGCCCATATTTTGGTATGATGTTTTTCAACAGTTTTAAATTCCTTTCCAAACCCAGCTTCTAAAGCTTTTACAGCAAATATAGTGCAGTGCATACTATCTAGCTTAATATCATTTTTTTCTAAAGCATATTTTTGAAAAACATTTATAGAGTCTAGTAAATCCTTACTTAAACCTACTGAGTAATACCATTGTGTGCCATAGTATTTACTTGAGTTTAACCTATAGTCATTAAAATATTCGTTTTCTATGTCTGCTATTCGATTTATAGCTTCTGGAGAATTAAAATTAAGATATTCATTTTCAAGTTTACTTTTTGGTGTGTAAACTATAGCGCTATCTATGACTTTCTTTTTTATATAAGTGCTTTTCTTTGTTTTTTCCTTACAGGAATAAAACAAAGATGAAATTGTTAATAGAAAACAAATTACTTTTTTCATGATGTTTGCTAAGGTTTTAGCAATGTAATATTCAAATTTAAAAATTCAACGCTTAATAAGTAAGAAAAAACACTTTAATTTAGTAGGGGATTTTCTAGTGATAATTTAAATCCTCTTTTACCTTTTAGAACTATCTTTTACACGAAAGCAAACTTCAAGCATTTGATATAAGTCTGGATGTTTTTTCTTCATCTTTTCAGGTTGTTCAAAAAAATATTCGGAAGCTACAGCTAAAAATTCGGCTTCATTGGTACCTCCATAATTTCTAATATCAGATTTATTGTTATTTATATCCTCCATTTCTTTATGGATAATTTTTAACCAAGGTATAACGTAGGGTTGCTGTATTAATGTTTCTGGTACGCCATCTGTTAAGCCATCTAGTTTGTCTATTAAATGTACAAACTCATGAATACCTGTATTGTGAATATGAGATTTTTTTTGAAAGCCACCATGTAGTGCTTTTCGTGATAAAATCATTTGATGTTCAAATTGTCCCGTACCAACCATACCTGCAATTTGTCGGTTTTCATCGGTTTGAGCAAAACCTAAATTTTCGTTAAAATGATCTGGATAAACCAAAACCGTACTTAAATTTTTGTAATGCCATTCCTCGAAATTAAAAACAGGAATAACAGCGCTACATGCAATTAATATTTTATCGAGATCTTCAAGGTTGAAACCTACACTTTCAATATTTACTTCACTTAAAAATACCATAATCCGCTGCTGGAATCGTTTTTGTTCAGTGGTAGATAAACCTTTATAAAAATTAACATGTCGGATGATTTTGTTATGCCAATTAGCGGGAAATTTTTCAGCTTTTTTCTTTTTGGTCGCATAAAGAGTATAGAGAGCGAAAGCCACTAATAATATAAAAGCAATAGTAAATGCCATAAAATGATGATTTAGTTTTTTGTAAAAGTATTCTATTTTTTAAAGAAAAGGAATTGCTGTTTGTGTTGCAATGCCTTTTACTAATATTAGTTCTTATTTGTAAAGAAACCATATTCAATTAAGTAGCTGTTTATTTTTGCTTGAGTATAAATAAAAAAAGCCGAATTTCAATATGTTTTGAAATTCGGCTAGAAAATTATAATGATGATAAATTAGCGCTTTACTTTTAAGTTTGGATAAAGTGCAATTGTTTTAGTATAAAACTCATCTCCAACAATTTTGGTTTTAGTTAAGGTTTTAGAATAGCTACTGCCAAACATTGAAAAGACATCAGCATTAAAAGTTAATGTGTTATGAACTTTTATAGCGCTTACTTGGCCTTCTATATTAAAGGTGAAAAGGTATTTGTAAGCAACGATTTCTTTGGTTTTAGTAGAATTGAAAGTAACAGAGGCATTGCTTAAGCGCTCTGAATTAAAAATTAAATGCTCTTTTAAATCGCCATCTACATCTGTCCTAAAATAATGCATTTTTTCTTCGCTTAAAATCAAAAAAGAAGGAGTTTCGACAGTTGTATGCTTTACGGTTAGGTGTAAACATGTGTTAAAAAAATAAAAGAAGTGTATATTAAATAAAAATAGAGGTTAGAGTTTAAGGTTCATTTTACGTGTAATCAGCGTCTTGTGTTCTCTGTGATTTTTTTAATTGTTGCGATATCGGAATAGGTGTCATTAAATTTCACGATTATAATGCAACTTGGGATTTTTATGATATATAAGAAGTTTAGATGTATCCATTTCTGATTTAAACAAAAACTTAAATTTTAACGCGAAACTTCTTTATCGTAATTAAGCTTGAAGGTTTTTGGTGAAATGTTGTGTTTTTTCTTGAAAGCTCTATTGAAATTAGAGAGCGAATTAAAACCGGCAGAATACGATATTTCGTTGATAGACATATTTGTTTCTGTCAATAGCTTTGTTACAACACCTAATCTGTAATCTTGAAGGTAACTAGTAAAACTGTGGCTTGTTCTTTTCTTAAAATAATGGCTAAAAGCTGATTCAGACATGTTTACCATTTCTGCCACTTGCGATAATTTAATGTTTTTTTGATAATTGTTTTTTACGTAATTTAAAATAAGCGAAATACGTCTACTTTCTCTTTGTTGGCTGTAATTTGCACTCGGCGGGCTGCTTAATACTTTTATGTCTTTAGATATTGATAAGGTATGTAGTATTTCGAGGAAGGTTAAAAAAGATTTGAAATTATTATTGTTATCAATAGATAGCATCATTTCTGATACCTTTTTTTTAGTTGGGTCTGAGAATGAGATGCCACGTTTAGATAGTTCTAAAAGTTTTTTTATATCTTTTGATACATTGTAACTCATTATTTTAGAGTGTAAAAAATGCTCTTGAAACTGTATGGTTATAACTCCTGTGTTACTAATAGCATTATCAGATTTCCAAACATGTTTCAATTCTGGGCCTAAAAGAGTTAAATCGTCTCCTTCTAAGGTTTCAACATAATCCCCCGTGGTTCTACTTCCTTTAAAATTTGTAATTAAATTTAATTCATATTCATTGTGGAAATGTAGAGGATAATCAAATAACGCATTTTCATGTTTTAGTATAACAAATGGATCATCTTGTTTTATAGGAGTTATTTCTTTAATAGATTTCATGGAGAATATTCAGCTTAACTTATTAAAAACTTTTACTTTTAAGAGTGCGATGTTCAAATTTAGTGATTAATTATTAATAATAATTTAAATTTAAATTAATGAAATTTAGAAAAATTAATAGGTAAAACTAGTAATAATTCAAAAAACGCATAGTATTGAGCATTATTTTATCATTATCTATTGTAGATGTTGTATAATTTTGAAACCCTAAACTAATACATAAAACTAAACTAAATGAATAAGAAAAATCGAATGTGGCTATTATCTGCTGTTTTGATAGTTCTGTGTCTAACTAAGATAAGCGCTCAAATAAATGTAGCTGGCTTAGTTACCGACCAAGATGGTTTTCCGCTACCAGGGGCAACGGTCTTAGAGCAAGGAACTAATAATGGAACAACAACAGATTTTGATGGTAATTTTAAAATTACCGTTAAAAATGAAAGTTCTAATATAGAAGTTTCATACATAGGGTATGTAAGCACGCTAATTAATGTTGGGACTGGTACTAATATTAAAGTGGTTTTAAAAGAAGATATTGCGGAGCTAAATGAGGTTGTTGTAGTTGGTTACGGGTCTGTAAAAAAGAGTGATCTTACTGGGTCTGTTGCTTCTGTTAAAATGGATAAACTTCCTGTACGCGCTACTAACTCTATTGATGGTTTATTGCAAGGGCAAGTTGCGGGTGTGCAAGTGCTTTCTCCCTCAGACGATCCGGGTGCAGGATCTGTGATAAGGATTAGGGGTGGTAGTTCTTTGCGTGGTGGTAACGATCCGCTTGTAGTTGTAGATGGTTTCCCGATAGGAACAGCAGGAGATTTAAAACAAATTTCTCCTCAAGATATTGCTTCAATGGAAGTGTTAAAAGATGCTTCTGCATCTGCTATCTATGGTTCTAGAGGAGCAAATGGAGTTATTTTAATAACAACTAAAAAAGGCTCAAAAAATAAAACTGAAGTTAGTTTCTCTCAACAAAATACGTTTTCTAGTTTTACTTCAGATTTGAATTTATGGAGAGATCCGGCTTTAATGGCAGAGCTAAGTAACGAGGCGCGTGTAAATGGTGGTTTTGTTCCTGTTTACATTGGTGCTAAAGATGCTAATGGTGTTTACTATCCGTCGGTTCAAGAACTGAATAACGGGTCGTGGCCTTACAATACAGCATGGGATGATATTGTATTTAGAGATCCAGTTTCTAATAATACAAATTTGGCTATAAGAAGTCAAACCGAGAAAACTCAATTTAGTTTAAGTACAACGTATTACACCAATGAAGGTGTTTATAAAGGAGACGATTACGAAAAGTTAAATTTCAATTTAAATGTAACACATAAAATTTGGGATGATAAAGCCACCGTAGGAACTAATGTTATTTATTCTAAAGGAAAAAGAAATAATAATGGAGATTTAGCATATTGGAGAAACCCAATATTCCCTGTTTATGATGATGCTGGAGATTACTTTTTAGTTGGTAATAACGATTTCTCTCACCCAGTAGCGTTAACAAACCATAGAACAAATAAAAACAAGTTTAAAGACTTTATAGGTTCGGCATTTATAGATGTACAGCTATTATCTACCTTAAATTTAAGAACACAATTAAACCATAAATTTGGAAACTCGATTGGAGATTACTATAATCCTAAAGTATTTACGGAAGATGGAACATTTAATAATGGTTCTGGAGGTATAAATAATTGGGAAAGTAATGAAACCGTTTCAGAAACTTTTTTAACGTTCAATAAAGAGTTTAATGAAAAACATGTTTTTAGTGCAATGGGTGGTTTTTCATATCAATATTATACAAGTCGTACTTCAGAATTAAAAGCGTTCAATTTTTTAAATGAATCTTTAGGTAACGGGAATCTTGCTGCGGGAAATCCAGATCAACAAGCTGTCTCAAACAGTTTAGTTGAAACTACCATGTATTCTTACTTAGGAAGATTGAATTATACTTTTGATGATAAGTATTTGGCAACCTTTACTATGCGGTCAGATGGTTCTTCCAAATTTGGAGAGAATAACAAGTGGGCTATGTTCCCTTCTGGAGCTTTAGGATGGAAAATACATAAAGAAAAATTCATTAGCGATCTAAATGTTTTTAATGAACTGAAAATTAGAGGGTCTTATGGTATTTCAGGAAATCAAGGTATTTCGCCTTATTTAATAAATAGTAGATATGGCCAAGATCAATATTATGTAAACGGTAGATGGCAAACCACTATTGGACCTGGTTATGTAGTAGGTCAAGATGCGCAAAGTGGTAAGAAAACTTGGGGAGGGATTCCTAATCCAGATTTAAAATGGGAAACAACATCTCAGTTAAATATTGGTGGAGATTTTGCTTTTTTTGATCGCAAGCTAAAAGTTACTTTCGATTATTATGATAAATATACCACAGATTTATTAAGAGAGCGTTTATTGTCGCCTTCATCATCTTACGATAGAATGTGGGTTAACGATGGTGAAATTCAGAATAAAGGTGCAGAGTTAACTTTAGATGGTATTATAGCTCGTAAAGATAATTGGGGTTTAAGTGGTTCTTTAATTTTAGCAAAAAATAAAAATAAGGTAGTAAGTCTTGGAGACGAGGTGTCTTCTGGCCTTAATACCGATGCTTTATCTGGAATGAAGTATGAATTTTCAGGAAGCGTGGTAGAGGCCTTTCGTTCTGTTCCAAACATTCTAGCTGTTGGGCAACCAATAAATGTGTTTTATGGATATCAAGTAGATGGTATTGTTCAAACTAGGGCAGAAGGTCTAGCTGCAGGATTAATTGGTGATGCTGCACAGCCGGGAGAATTTAAATATTTAGATTTAAATGAAGATGGTGTTATAGATGGAGACGACCGTACAATTATTGGTGATCCAAATCCAGATTTTCAAGCTAGTTTAAACCTTCAAGCGCATTATAATCGATTCGATTTGTCATTATTTTTCAATGGTAGTTTTGGTCAAGATGTATTTAATACACAAAGTTTTAACGAGCCAAGTAGCCGCCCTTTAAGATGGACACAAGATAACTTAACTAACAACTACCCAAGCTTGCGCGAAGGTCGAAATGTTTTAATGTCCGATTGGTTTATAGAGGAAGGAAGTTTTGTTCGTCTTCAAAATTTCTCATTGGGATATAAGTTAGAAGATATGAAAAATGTTGGGTTTAAAAGCGGACGACTTTTTGTTAACGGAACCAATTTATTTACAATCACTGATTTTAAAGGTTACGATCCAGAAGTTGGAAGTAATGGAATTTATTGGGGTGGTTATCCGAAGTTAAGAAATTGGACCATAGGACTTGAATTAACATTCTAGGTGAATTTAAAAAACATTTACAATATATAAACGAATTGAAAATGATGAAATTTAAAAAAATAATATTAGGATTAGTCTTTGCAATAGGATTAATATCCTGCGAGAGTTTAGATATAGAGCCAGAAGGATTTTATTCAGATCAAAACTTTTACAAAACGGTAGACGATGCAGAAGCTGCAATACTTTATGCTTATGATGCGCTTACTTTAGTAAGCTATGCACCAGTAACATTTTATTTAGCAGAATTATCGACAGATAACTGCCGAGTAAAATCAGATGAAGGGGCAGATGCTCAAGCATTTGTTAATTGGGAAGTAACATCTCAAAACGAATTGCTAACGCAATATTACAGGTCGGCATATATCGCCATCAATAGAGCGAATGCAGTTATTGAAAATGTAGAAGGAAAAGGTTTTAATCAAGAAGATGAAAATCGTCTTTTAGGGGAAGCTTTATTTCTTAGAGCATACAATCATTTTAACGTGGTTAGAGCATTTGGTTTAACTCCATTACAAACTTCTCTTATCGATAAGTTAGATGAAACAACGGCTTCTTTACCAGAGAATATGGATGTGGCCTATACTTTTTTAATAGACGATTTAGTAAGGGCTATCGATTATTTAGAAGTTAATCGAGTTGTTGGGCGCGCAGATAAAATAGCAGCACAAGCACTTCTATCTAAAGTTTACTTGTTTGCAGCATCGGCTAAAGAAAGCGGAACGCCAAAATATGAAGCTATAACTGAGAGTGTTGATAATCTATATGCAAAAGCAGCAGAGTACGCAGGATATGTATTAACAAGTCAAGGCGAATACAGTCATGATTTAGATTTGCAAAATATTTATAATGCTGAAAAGCCAAATGGGCCTGAGCATATTTTTATTTTGTCAATGGATCGTTCGGGAACTCAAGAGGGCGATTATTCCAAACTTTCTAAATACTTTCTACCTTATATCGCCGGTGGTTCAGTTTATCTAAAAAACATTGATGGTTCTTTTTCTGAAACTCATGATGGGTGGAGTGTATTTCAAACAACAGACGATTTATTTACATCGTATAACGCCGCAGATAAGCGTAGAAATGAATTAATTGTTTCTGAAGTTTTTGATGAAAATGGCGTTTCAATAGGTTCTGTTTCAGATGGAACTATCCCTTATGCATTTACAAGAAAATATGTAGACCCGTTATTTGAAGGTGATAAAACAAGCACAAGACCATACTTAATTCGTTACTCAGATATTCAATTAGTTTATGCAGAAGCTACGGCTAATACAGATGGATTAATTCAATATAATCAAATAAGAAATAGAGCTGGTGTGGCGGAGTTGGCAGATTTAAGCGGTTTATCTAAAGAAGATTTTAGAGAATTAATTATAGAAGAGCGTCAACGCGAATTAGCTTACGAAAGTGATCGCCTTTGGGATTTAAGACGTAAAAATATTGTACAACGTGAAGTTGTTGAAGCTGCAGGTCTCTCGCCAGAAGCAGTTGCTTTTTACCCAATTCCTCAACGTGAGATCGATTTAAATCCTAACATTAATTAAATCAAAAAAAATGAAAAAATTACAATATATATATCTAACGGTATTATCAGTTTTTGCTCTTGCATGTACAGATAATCCTTTAGAAGATTTAGAAGGTACAGATTGGCAGAAAGAACGCAATATTGTTTCGGTTTTAGTTGAAGGGCAAATAGGCACAGCAATAATAGAACGTAATTTAGATGATGCTAAAATTAAAATATTCGCCAAGTTAGAGAATATTGCAGATATTTCTAAAGTAGAAATTAAAAATATTCAATTAGCCTATGGTGCGAGTACTGTAAACGGAGCAGGAACAACATTAGATTTAACCAGTGGAACAGCTATAATTTCTGTGATATCAGGAGCAGGGCAAAGCTTAGATTGGGAAGTATCTGTGAGTCCGTTTAAATCAGATTTAGAAGGCAGTTGGTATGTAGGAGATGTTCGTATGTATTGCAATATGTTTACCTGGGAATCTTGGGGATGGGAGAAAAATGAGAGCATATTTGGGTATTTACCAGAGTTAGGTCCAGAATGGGATAATGAAATTATTTTTGCAGTAGAAGGTGCAGACGAAAAAGGAAACCCTTTTGGAACTTACGAGCATACTGGCGGAAATGATGGGCTTTATGGGAATTTTGGTGATACTAGCAAGTCTTGGGACTTTAATGAAAGATTTAGAAAAATACCAAAAGGAAAGGGAACATGGTTGCGCGATTTTGAGCGTAATGTAGTAGTAATTACAGATGCAAATAAAGTAGAACATGAGTTAGAACTTGAGGTTTTAACAGAAACAGGAGAGGTTGTTTTAAAATCAGAACTGCCTTATTTAGCCGATCTTTTTAGTTGGACTGATACTGATTGGAGTTTTGAGGAATTAGCCCATATGTCCAATCCAATGTGGTACGTGTTAACTAAGGACCGTGTACTTCAAACGGGAAATAGTATATCTGGTTTAACCGTAAAAGATCAAGTTGGAGATACAGTAATAGATAATGATGCCAAAATAATTACGGTAACAATTGAAGATAATGGAGCAGATATTTCTATGATAACTTTAGAAAATCTAGGATTATCATTTGGTGCTTCAGCTAATGTGTCTGAAGGCGAAACGTTAGATTTTTCATCAAGTAATACAACGAGCATTATTGTGTCTTCAGAAGTAGGAGAATCTGTTACTTGGATTATTAAATTACAGGTAGATATAGATTTAAGTGATGTTTCTATAGCAGGAACATGGACAATAAGTGAAATTGGAATTTATTCAGATTTGTTTTCTTGGGAATCTTGGGGATGGGAAAAGACTGAGTTGTTAAACAACTATTTACCTAATGTCTCTGCAGAGTTAGATAATACAATCACGTTTACTGTAGATGGTAAAAATGCAGAAGGAGAACCTTATGGAACTTTCGAAAATAATGCAGGAACTGATGGAGCATACGGAAACTTTGTCTCTGATGATGCTAGCTGGCCAGAAACCGATTTTAATAGCCGTTACAGAAAAGTGCCAACAACTGCTGGCACATGGATAATTAATGAAGAAAAAGTAATAATTACCGATGCCGGAGGCGTAGAGTACACATTAGATATTGAAGTTAATACACAAACTGAAATTGCTTTAAGTACAGAGTTGGAGTATAAGTCAGAATTGTTTGATTGGGGCGTGTCTAATTACAGCTTTGAAGAAACGGCTCACATGTCTAAAAAAATGTGGTACAATTTAATTAAATAGATAGTCTGCTTGCTTCGCGGTAAGCAGGTATCCTAAAAATATTCAAATGAAAAAAATGAAAATAAATAATATGGTATCTGTTCTATTTTCTCTAATACTTGTATTGGTTAGTTGTGATGACAATGAATTAAATATTGATAAAGCTGTAAAAAGCAATCGGGAAATGACGATCACAACAGATGTGGTGTCAACAGATTTTGTTGGTAATGGTGCCCAATGGGGAGGTTACGATGTTGTGCCAACTTGGTTAGGGACAGAAACGTTAAGCGATGCAGATTGGAATACCTTATTCCAAAGAATCGATTTTATGAGACCTCCGTTTTTAAGAATTATGACAAATTCAGGATGGTCTTATGATAATAATGGCACTTATGATAAGGTTACAAAAACACTGTCTCTTTTTAAAATGCTAGATTATGCTAAAAGTAGAAATATAGAAATTACTTATGGAGAATGGGGACATCAATCAGTAGGTGGTTTTGGTAATATAGATATGAATTGGATTGCAAATTCAGTTAAGTTTTTAAACCATTTAGTAAATGAAAAAGGATATACTAATATTAAAACCATAAACATTATTAATGAGCCAAATGGATATTGGGCTAGTACAGAAGGAAACTACGATATCTATAGAGATGTACAATTAGCTTACATTGAAGAAATGGCTAAATATGCTTTATCTAGTGTAAAATTAATGGGGCCAGATATAGCTGTGTTTAATACGGCAAGTGAAACTGAATGGATTACAAAAACAAATAATGACTTAGGCGATTATGTTGGTTTGTATGATATTCATGTATATCCAAAACAGCAACTTATTCGTAATGGCGAGTTTAGTAATATGCTAAGAGCCTACAAAAAAATAACACCTTCAGGAAAGCAAATTGTTCTTGGTGAAATAGGTTTTAAATATGATGAGGTAGATGCCGAGTTAAAAAGATTAAATGAAGAAGCTATCGAGAATGATCCATTCGCTGGAGAAGATTCTAACATGATGGTTTACAAATCTTTTTATGGAATTGATATGGCAGATGCCTTAATTCAAACCATGCGCGAAGGTTTTTCAGGTTCGTTAGTTTGGAACATGGATGATGCGATGTATAATAGCCCGGATAATGGGGATTACCAAACTTCTAAATTAAAGCGTTGGGGGTTTTGGAACATATTAGGAGAGGAGCTTACAAGTGATGTTTCAGACGAAAATATTCGTCCATATTTTTATCCTGTTTCTTTACTAACCCGCTATTTTCCTGCTGGAAGTGAAATTTATAATGTTGAATTACCAGATAAAAAAGGCGTGCGTGCTGTTGTAGGGATGCATAATGGAAAATATACAATTGCTATAGTTAACTCGCATTACTCAACATACGATATTGTTTTAAAATCAGATCTAGTAAGTAGTCTTACAGCTAACAAGTATAGATATAAGTCTAATGTAGATGGATCTTTTGTTGGTGCGGTAGATAGTGATGGTTTTGCTACGCCATTAGAAAGCAATGTTACTCTAGATTTTACTAAAGGTCTTGAAATGACTTTAGAAGGAGAGTCGTTTGTATTGTTTACAAACATGGAGTGATAAAATATTATTTGAATTAGCCTAAGTTTAAAATTTAAGAAGAATAGAATGAATACTATTGAAAAAGATAGAACCAAGTTGTTACGTTTAAAGAAACATGAAGAGAATCCAATATTTAGTCCAAACCCGGATAATTATTGGGAGAATATTGTAGTATGTAATCCTGGTGTTTGGTACGAAAACGGTAAGTTTTCAATGTTATACAGAGCAGCCGGAGATGATAAAGAACATTTTATCAGGTTTGGATTAGCAGAAAGCACAGATGGTGTTAATTTTGAAAGAGTTTCAGATAAGCCTGTTTTTTCACCTAGTATAGATGGTCCTGATATGGGCGGTGTAGAAGATCCTAGAATTGCAAAGTTTGGAGATGAGTTTTATATCACATATGCTTACAGACCTTTTCCTCCAGGACAATATTGGAAATTTGCTCACGATGTTATTTTATTGCCAGAATCTGGAGAAGATACACCGTTAGTTTATAAAAATAATATAGCAAACTCTGGGTTGGCTATTTCAAAAGATTTAAAAAGCTTTAAGCGATTAGGCCGTATTACAACATCTAATTTAGACGATAGAGATGTTATCCTTTTTCCAGAAAAGGTAAACGGTAAATTCGCTATGCTTCACAGGCCGAAAGAATGGATTGGAGAAGCTTACGGGACAAATAAACCAGCAATTTGGGTTCGTTTTTCAGACGATTTAATGGTTTGGGAAGAAGAAAGTACACTTTTAATTGCGGGTATTGAAGGTACTTGGGAAGAAAAAGTTGGTGGTAGCACACCGCCTTTAAAAACTAAGGATGGTTGGTTAATTATATATCACGGTGTGGAAAATGGCGGATTAGGTTATTATCGTGCAGGTGCGGCTTTGTTAGATTTAAACGACCCTACGAAAGTAATTGGGCGTTTGGAAAACTGGATTATGGAGCCAGAGCATGATTACGAAATAGAAGGTTATTATAAAGGTTGTGTTTTTCCAACAGGAAATGTTATTATTGACGATACGTTACATGTGTATTATGGTGCCGCAGATAAATATATTGGATTGGCAACATGCAGTGTGAACGAATTATTACAAGAATTAAAAAAATCTAATGATTAAAAAAATATTTATTCTCTCTTCATTCATAGCATTCACCTTTTTATTGGGTGGGTGCTATAATGTTACTAAACAGAATAAGGTTGATATTCGTATTACTTTTGATAAGCAAAATAAGTTAGAGTTTCCTTTTATAGGTCATGGTGTGCAATGGTCTGCCTATCCTCATGCCGATTCCAAAGATGCAGAATGGGGGGGGTTAATGACAGATGAAAAATGGAAAACACTTTATAATCGTTTAGATTTTGTAAATCCTAATATTATTAGGGTTATGGATGTTGCTACATGGCGTTATTATAAAGGTTTGGATGAAAGCGGAGACCCCATAATCGATTTTGAGAGTCAGGAAATTAAAAGCCTTTATAAACTTTTAGATTATTGTCAATCAAGGAATATAAAAGTGCTTTTTGGAGAATGGGGAGCGCCAGGATTATGGAATTTAGATGAAACTATTCCGGAAATAGAAAGAGCCGATGATGAGAGATGGATTAACATGATCGTTAAATATCTGGAGCATTTAATTATCGAAAAAGGATACACTTGTATTCAATATTACAATTTGGTAAACGAACCAAATGGCTATTGGGCATCAACAGATGGAGATTGGAAACAATGGAAATCTGGATATATTAAACTTGGTGAAGCTTTTAAAATATCTGGTTTGGATAAGTATATTGCTCTTTCTGGTCCAGATGCTGTAACACAATGGAATCATCCAACGCATCCTAAAAAAGCTCATGATTGGGTTTATTCAACAGTGACAGATTTAGATTCAATTACAGGATTATATGATTTTCATATTTATGCAGATCAAGAGTTAATTAGAACGGGTAATTTTGTTTCCTACTTAAAACCATTTACTTCAGCAATTAATAAAACCAATAAACCTTTTGTTTTAGGTGAATTAGGAATGAAATATAGTGGCGATTTAAAAGACGAAAACAGAAAGCGAGGAGAAGCAGATCTTTATGCGGGGCCAGATGATTCTTCTATGTTCGTTTACGATTATTTTTACGGAGTAGATATGGCAGATGCGGCAATACAAAGTATGCTAGCTGCTGTAGGAGGTACAATTGCTTGGGATTTGGATGATGCTATGCATACCGTTGGCGACTTAGGAGAAAAGAGTCAGTTAAAAAAGTGGGGTATGTGGAATATTTTAGCCGAAGAATTTGGCGATTTAGAGATTGATAAAAAACCAAGGCCTTGGTCTTACTCGTGGACGTTGATTTGCAATTTGTTTCCAACGGAATCTATAATTTACAAACCGGAGTTTTCGGTTGTTAACGATAGTGTTAGAGCTGTAGCTTCGAAATTAAAAAATGATGTAACTGTAGCGATAGTTAATCAGTCAAAATCAAATAAATCAACCCGTATAGAATCTAGTTTATTCAAAAACGATAAGCAACTGAATTTGTATGAATACTCAGAAGATAACAGACCTACAAATTCAGATGGGTTTCCTGTTGTTTCGAAAAAAGTTAACCTTAAATATATGGTGATTGATGTTAAACCCAATAGTGTGGTATTTCTTAGTACAATTTTAATTAAATAAGAACTTAAAAGGTTTTATAAAAGCAAAAAATGGAATACAATTTAGGAGTTATAGATATATCGGTTTTAGTACTTTATTTTATTTTTATTGTTTGGTTCGGCATTCGCTCATCCAAAAAAGGGAGCGATTCTACAAGCGATTATTTTCTTGCTGGTAGAAATATGACATGGCCAGTTATTGGTTTTTCATTATTCGCAGCAAGTATTTCAAGTACCACATTAATTGGTAAAAGTGGTGATGCTTATTCAACGGGAATAGCTGTTTTTAATTACGATTTAATTTCGGTATTAGTTATGGTGTTTTTCGCCATGTTCTTTTTACCTTTTTATATAAAATCGGGAATATTCACTATTCCAGAATTTTTAGAAAAACGATTTGATAAAAGATCAAGATATTATTTCTCATTTATCACCTTAATGGGGTCTACTTTTTTAGATGCAGCCGGAGCTTTGTATGCCGCTTCACTACTAATGAAATTAGTTTTCCCCTCACTATCCATAATGGAACTATCTGTAATATTTGCAGTAATAGTTGCTGCATATACTATTCCTGGCGGATTATCTGCGGCAATTAAAGTCGATCTTATTCAAGGAATCTTATTACTTGTAGGTACGTTTATTTTAACTTTCTTAGCC
This sequence comes from Algibacter lectus, assembly GCF_900112395.1. Classification (GTDB taxonomy): domain Bacteria; phylum Bacteroidota; class Bacteroidia; order Flavobacteriales; family Flavobacteriaceae; genus Algibacter; species Algibacter lectus. The sequence goes on along the minus strand of NZ_FOLN01000006.1, from coordinate 322,885 downwards.
ATGCGTAATGGCGGGTTAGAGCATTTGAAAGAACTTCTTTTAAATGAAGATATGATGATGAAGTTAATACGCCCTTTAGATGATCTGTCTGTGCCATGGCTTGGTATGATTGTAGGAATACCCATTTTAGGATTCTATTTTTGGGGAAATAACCAGGTATTGGTGCAACGTGTTTTAACGGCTAAATCTATAGATCATGGTAGAAAAGGTATTCTATTAGTAGGTTTTTTAACAGTGTCTTTAATTTTTATTATTATTTTTCCAGCAGTTATTGGTAAACACTTATTTCCAGGTTTACCTAAAAACGATATGGTGTATCCTAAGTTGGTTATAGAGCTTATGCCTATTGGTTTGTTAGGTTTAATGTTGGCCGCTATGGTAGCGGCACTTACATCAACATTAAGTGCGTTGTTAAATTCTGTAGCGACATTATTTACTATGGATTTTTATGTAAAATTTAAAAAAGAGCCATCTCAAAAAGAACAAGTTTATGTTGGTAAAATTGTTTCTGTAATAGTTTTAATTTTAGCTGTTTTATGGGTGCCTTTTGTCTCTAAATTTGATTCGTTATTAAAATATTATCAAGAAATGCTAACCTATATTGCCCCTCCTGTAGTGGCAGTATTCTTCTTAGGTGTGTTTTGGAAACGTATTAATAAACATGGCGCTTTTTGGGGGTTAATTGCTGGTGCTTTTGCTGCTATAGCCACTATAGTCGCTAAGGTTGGTTTTAATCATGAGCTTCTAGGTAGTATTCATTTTTTACTTAAAGTACCTTTCTATTTTGTATTTAGTGCAGTTGTAATTATTATAGTGAGTTTACTTTCTAAACCAGATGATAAAACGCAAATTGAAGATTTAATCTGGACAAAAAAAATATATCACGAAGAAACCAAAGAACTAGAAGGTGTGCCTTTTTATAAGAATTTTAGAGTGTGGTCTTTAATACTAATAGCGTTTTGTTTCATAGTATTATACATGTATCAATAATTCAATACCATCAATAAATAATTAAAGAAAATGAAAATAAATTTTTTTATAATAGGTGTCTTTTTGTTAAATGCAAATATGTTTTCACAAAATCCTAATTTTCATATTTATCTTTGTTTTGGTCAGTCTAATATGGAGGGTTCGGCTACCATTGAAACTCAAGATAAAATAGCAGCCGATCGGTTTTTAGTATTACAATCACTGGATTGCGATAATTTATTAAGAAAAAAGAATATATGGTATCCGGCAATTCCACCTTTAATTCAATGCCATACAGGGCTTTCTCCAGTCGATTATTTTGGAAAAACAATGATTAAGCATTTGCCAGATAGTGTTAAAGTAGGCGTTGTAAATATTGCTATTGGTGGTAGTGATATTAGGCTTTTTGATAAAGAGATATATCAAGATTATACCAAAACATATCTGGAAGAATGGTTTGCTAAAAAGATTAGAGACTACAAAGGGAATCCATATCAGCATTTTATAGAATTAGCAAAACTGGCTCAAGAAAATGGAGTTATTAAAGGTATTCTTTTACATCAAGGTGAAACAAATCAAGATGATGAAAAATGGCCGGATTATGTTAAAAAAGTTTATAATAACATGCTGAATGATTTAGGGTTGAAAGCAGAAGATGTGCCGCTATTAGCGGGTGAGGTTGTAAACGAGGAGCAAGGAGGTGTTTGTGCTAGTATGAACTCTATTATAAACACATTGCCAGAAGTGGTTCCTACCGCTCATGTAATTTCATCTAAAGGTTGCGAAGTTAGAGACGACTATGTGCATTTTAATTCTGCAGGTGTACGTGAATTAGGAAAACGTTATGCTCTTAAAATGCTTGATTTAAAAGGTTATAAAATAGTCTATTAATTATGGTACCCGGGTAAGTATACTGAAGTAGCATCTAAATAGGTTAAAACAAAGGTGTAAGAATTAGTTAGTGATAGTTTGTTTTAAGTGCGAATATGTTAGTTAATGTATTCGTGCTTTTTTAATTTATGTCGAAGAATAATAAAGAAGAAGATGATTAAAATTATGGTTAAGTATATCAAAGCATTTGTGTTATTAATATGTGTTACGGCTTGCAATACACCACCAAATTTTGTTTCGACGAAAATTAATTCTAATTGGCAATTTAAATCTGTTCAAGATACACTGTGGCTTAAAGCGGAGGTCCCCGGTTCTATTCATACAGATTTAATACAGAATGGGATTATTGAAGATCCATTTTATAGATTGAATGAAAAAGATCAACAATGGATTGATAAAAACGATTGGGAATATAAAACGGTTTTCAATATTGATGATGCTATTCTAGATAAAGAAAGAATAGAATTAAATTTTAAAGGGCTTGATACTTACGCGAATGTATTTTTAAATGATTCGTTGGTTGCAACAACTAATAATATGTTTGTTGGAAATAAGTTGAATTGCAAATCAATTTTAAAATTAGGAGAAAATAAATTGAAGATTGTTTTCGATTCCCCTATTAAAACAGGGCTTAAAAAACGAGAAGCACTTGGTTATCAGTTACCAAATGCTGTAAACGATCAATCAGAAAATGGTGGCTTGGGAAAAAAACAAGTTGCAGTATTTAATAGAAAAGCAGGCTATCATTTTGGTTGGGACTGGGGCCCGCGATTGGTAACAAGTGGTATTTGGCAAGATGTTGAGTTACATGCTTGGGACAACGCTATTATTAGAGATGCATATATTAAGCAGGATAAAATTTCTAAAAATATAGCATTGCTTAATGCCGAATTAGATATTCATGCAACACATCAATTTAAGGCTTTTTTAAATGTTAAAATTGATTCTGTTTTATTTGTTCAAAAGGAAATTGAACTGCAAAAAGGAGATAATAAAATAAGTATGCCTATAGAAATTGAAAACCCAAAATTATGGTGGACTAATGGATTGGGAAAGCAAAAATTATATCAAGTAGATATTGAGTTAGGTGAGCGCGGAAAAATATTTGCAACTAACTCTAATAAAATAGGATTAAAAACACTTCAGGTTGTTCAAGAAAAAGATAGTGTTGGTGAGAGCTTTTATTTTAAGTTAAACGGGCACTCTGTATTTATGAAAGGTGCCAACTACATTCCGCAAGATGTATTTTTAAATAGAGTTACTGTTGAAGATTATGAAACTGTTGTTAAAAATATGGTTGAAGCTAATTATAACATGATTCGTGTTTGGGGAGGCGGAGTCTACGAAAAAGATGTTTTTTATAATTTATGTGATAAATATGGTATTCTAGTTTGGCAAGATTTTATGTTTGCTTGCGCTATGTATCCTGGAGATGAGGCATTTTTAGAAAATGTGAAAGAGGAGGCTGAATATCAAGTAAAACGCTTAAGAAACCATACTAGCATCGCTTTATGGTGCGGTAATAATGAGAATTTAATAGCATGGAAAAATTGGGGATGGATTAACGAAATTTTAAATACTCAAGGACCAGATGTTGTAGATATTGTTTGGAAGGGATATCAAGATGTGTTTCATAATATACTACCAAATGTTGTAAAGGAGTTAGATAATGATACGTTTTATTGGGCATCTTCTCCAACTTCGGCAAGAGGTGAAGATTCAAACTTAAGCTCTGGAGATTATCATTATTGGGGCGTTTGGGGACAACAAGAACCGTTTTCAACCTTTAATGAATATATTCCTCGTTTTATGTCTGAATACGGATTTCAATCATTTCCAGAATTTGAGTCCGTAAAAAAATATACAATTGAAGATGATTGGGATATCTATTCCGATGTTATGAAATCTCACCAGCGATCAAACATAGGAAATAAAAATATAGAGCGGTATATGAAATATTGGTATAGAGCTCCAAAAGATTTCGAGTCATTTTTATATGTTAGTCAGCTTCTGCAAGCAAAAGGTATGAAAATAGCAATAGAAGCCCATCGAAGAAATATGCCATATTGTATGGGGTCTTTATATTGGCAAATAAACGACTGTTGGCCTGTAGCCTCATGGTCTACCATAGATTATTATGGTAATTGGAAAGCATCTCATTATCAGGTTAAGGAACTCTATAAGCCTATTAAATCTATGTTTTTTGAGAACGATAAAGCTCTAGAATTGCATATTGTTTCAGATGAATTAAAAAATAAAAAAGCATATCTTAATTTAGAAGTTGTTAATTTTAATGGAGATGTTTTAAATACTTTTAAAAGCGATATTAATATAGAGTCAAATGCGAGTAGCGTTTATTTTAGTACAGATATTAAGGATCTTATAAATGGGCATAAAAAAGAAAGTACATTTGTTGTTGCGCGATTATTAGGTGAAGATAATATTGTTTTTGATGAAAGCTTGTTCTTTTTTAAGCCATCGCGTAAATTGAAATTAACAGAACCAAATATTAATTATAAAATTTTGAATCAAGAAGAAAATAGAATTGTGTTAGAAATATGTACGGACGTTTTAGTTAAAGATGTTCGACTTAAAACACCTGCTAAAGGGCGGTTTTCTAATAATTATTTTGATATGGTTCCTAATAAAAACTATACTGTTTACTTTAATTTAGAAGTACCAATCAGTAGCGGGGAATTTAAAAACTCTTTGAGTATCGTTTCTTTATACAATTCTTATTAAAGAAGAATAATTATTCTATTTCTTCTCTAAAAAAGAAAAACCACCAAACAAAAACATAACAATTGCCATTAGCAATAACCCGTAAGCTTCTCGTGCTTCTTCTACATTTTTTATATCTCCTTTACCTATTTCAAAACCTTCAAAAGTTTCTGGGTAGGCTGATAAAAAACCGATTAAGAATAAAGTGCCAAGAACAAGTAGAACCATTTTAGGTGTTTTGTTAGCGGCATAACCGAAACTAGCAATAGAAGCAATGGAATAAATAATAATCCATAATATAGGGTCTGGGTCGTTGTATTGCACAATAGCTCCAAAAATGAATAAAACACCAAATATAATACCGAGTACTTTTAATACTATTTTCATAATACGTGTAATGTCGTTTTTGCTTATTCTAAAATAGACCCCTAGGTTAAAGAAGGCTAAGTTACTATATTTTTAAACTTTCCATTTGATTAAAAAAGGCTTAGTTGAATCGTTTCGGGTTAATTTAAAGATTAAACGTAGTAACATATTGATGGATTAAGCCGTTTATTTGTGGCTAGATATAAATTATGACTTTTTTAACCTGCTTACTTTTTGGATTTCTTATTGCTGCTTCCGGTAGTATTGTACCTAGTTTTTTAAATCTTACAGTTGTTAAGTTTAGTTTGAAAAGTGGACGGAAATCTGCTTTTTATCTCATTGGTGGTTTTGCTACGGTATTGTTTTTTCAAGCTAATATAGGCGCATATCTTTCAAGCGTTTTAATGGCGAATTCAGAATATATAACCCTGATACAAAAAGTTGGTACAGGTATTCTTATCTTGCTATCTGCAAACTTTTTTAGGTTATATTTTACTTCAAAAAAGCAAATTAAAAAACAAGAAATCGATAAGTCTAAAGCTTACTTACACGGTATTGGTATGTCTTTATTAAATACTTTTGCCATTCCGTTTTACTTCACGTCTATTTCTTTGCTAATAGGTTTAGAGTATTTCGAATACTCACTTCTTAATAGTTTATATTTCTCTATAGGTTCTACGGCGGGCTCATTTACATTATACGCCGTGTATGCCACAGTAGCGAGCAGAATTGAACATAAACTTACTTTTATAGCAATTAGAATGGATTTTATTTTAGGCTGTTTAACAGGAGTTGTTGGAGTTGGGAACCTAATTTATTTATTGTAATTACCTATCAAATTAGTTTGTAGACAACATGAAATTAACAGAAGTAAATTATTCAAATCAGAATTAGATTTTCTATTTCGTTACTATCGATAATAAATTATATAAAACAAAAAGGTTCACTCCATTCAAAAATTTCAAATAAAGTAAACCTTTTGTATAAATAAAATTTTATTTCTTAACCAATCTACGCATAGCAACCCATTGTTTTAGCATATCTCGAGCGTCTTGCGCAGGATAACCTAAAACGGTTTGTCCGGCTTTTACATCGTTCATTACACCAGATCCAGCACCTACGGTTGCTCCCGAATCAATGTTGGTATGGTCTTTTATAGAAGCACTTCCGCCAATAATAACACCATCTCCAAGTGTAACCGAACCAGCGAGTCCGCTATGTCCAGCCATAATACAAGATCGTCCCATAACACTATTGTGAGCCACCTGTACTAGATTATCAATTTTACACCCGTCGCCAATAATGGTCGAGCTGAATTTGGCTCTATCTACACAAGAGTTTGCTCCAATTTCAACAAAATGACCAATAATTACATTTCCTATTTGTGGTATTTTAACTAAGCCTCTACCATCGTCACTTGGTCTGTATCCAAAACCATCGGCACCAATACTTACATTAGTATGGAAAATACAGTTACTACCAATAATACAACGTTCGCGAATTACGGTACCCGACCAAACTATGGTTTTATCACCAATAATGGTTTCGTCAAAAACACAAACATTAGGGTATAGTATAACTTCGTTACCCAATTCAACATCTTTACCAACGTAGCAATTGGCTCCAATTTTACATCCGTTACCAATTTTTGCAGTTTCGTGTATAACGGCTGTTGGGTGAATATCGGTATCGAATACGGGAGCGGGCTGATTAAAAAGTTCCAGTATTTTAGCCATTGCTAAATCGGCGTTTTTCACTTTAATAATAGCGCGATTATCTCCGGCTTCAATTTTTAAATTATCATTTACAACAGCAGCACATGCTTTTGAGTCGGCCCAAAACTTTACGTATTTAACGCTTCCAACGAAAGTGATATGGTTATTATTCGCGTTTTGTAATTGTTCAGGTCCATTAATTTTTTGCGTAGTATGGCCAATTAATTCGCCTTGTAATACGTCGTTAATTTCCTCAATTGTATATGATGTCTTCAAATTTTATGTGATTAGAATGTTAGTATTCGTAAATCTAATTGAAAAAAATAAAATAGTTCTAAAAGAACAGATGTTTTTCTGTGATAGACTAAGGAATTGGTCTAAAAATACTATTTAGCCTACGTAATTCAAAAAAAATATATACAAGAAGAAGGTAAATCTATTATTTCTTTATTCTATTTTCATCGAATGCAGAAGGTAATAATTTTGGAATAAATTTAATAACTAAGGGTAGTAAAATGGCTCCGCCTGGCAAAAGGAAAATCGCTAAGCTAGGTATAGATTTAAAAATATCTAATAATTGATCGGTTACTTTTTTCTGTTCTTCTTTAGTTAAATCTCTAACCGTAGATTGGGTAAGTAGAACCATAAGTTCCTTACTATCCTTTAGTTCTTGGTACAAGCGTTTACTATTTCTAGTAATAAGTTTGTAAACCATTTTACTAGAATTATCGTAAAAACTGTGTACAATATTTTTAGAGCTTAAAAGCGCAATGTTGCCTTTGTTGGCTGTGTAAAAGGTGTTTACACTTTGGATGGATTGTTGAATACGTTCACTATTCAATCTTAAATCTTGACCTAGTTTTACTAAAAATTGATATTCTTTCTCGTCTATAATAGCATCACTCCAAGAGGCCATGCAAGCAATGTCTAAAATATAGTAGGCTTCCTTAGAAGTTTTTACCATGGCAACGGCTGCTTTATAATCTATATGCGTGTCGTTTTGGTAGCGTAAAGATGATTCAAACAATTTAATTAAACTTTCATCATATTTGTTTTTAGAGGCTTTGGCATTCAAAACTTCTAAAGAAATAGAGGTAATGGCAGCTTCTAAATTTTTTAAATATTCAATTGAAATGGTTTCGTTTTTTAAATAACCTTGGTACGCCAATACATCTATATATAATAGCGCGTTAATAACAAAGTAGTTGAAGTTTTTTGTTAAAACATTAGCGTCTATTTGAACGCGTTTGTGAATTATTTTTTCGAGTTGCTCGCTCGATTTTTTACCACCTAATAAACCTTGGAAAAAAGAATTTTTAGATTTCTTTATAGTAGAATAAAACCCAATAACACTATCTACAAATTCGGCTTTAGAGTTCGATGTTTTGTGCGTGTATAAAAATGCTAGGCATAAATTGGTTTTACAAAGTTCTTCTTCCGTAAGGTCTTTATTTTCAAAAGTATGTTCTACAACTTCTAAATTACTTCCGTAGATAAACCCAGAATCGCGCAATGCTTCATAAAAAGATTCTTTGTCTATATTAAATAGCGCATCCTTTTTACTAACATCTGTAAGCAATTTATTTATCCAACCAGAAGCCGATGGGTTCATTCTTCTATCATTTTTAATAAGGCACAAAGATAAATTTTATATCCAATATTTAGGCGGTTTTTCGCTTTAACATAATTTTAACAAAACCGCTCTTGTTGTTTCTTCGTAGGTATGCGTGAATTCAAAAATTAACAGATTAACAAAAATTCAAAATCATGAAAAACTTAAAAAGAGTATTAGGAATTGGAGTAGTAGCTGCGGCTAGTGTCTTCATTTTAGCGGCAGATCATATCGATGCACCTGCTGTGCAAGGCGGAACAAGTGATATCACAGATTTTTATGCCTTTCAAGCTGAAAACACAAATAACTTGGTGTTTGTAGCCAACGTACAAGGTTTAATTAGCCCAAGCGCAACGGCCGATGCTGCATTTGATGAAAGTGTTTTAGTTGAAATTAATATTGATACCGATGGTGACAATATTGAAGACATGGTAATTCAAGCCATTCCGAGAGACGGAAAAATGTACTTTTTTGGACCCGTTGCACCATCGCAAACAGGACTTAATAGTACCATTGCAACTACAGCAACTAATACAGGTTGGGTAGATATTACAACATATGGTGAAGCTGCCGTAACAGAAACTAATGCAATGGGTATGACGTTTTTCGCTGGTCCACGTGACGATCCATTTTTTATGGATTTTGCACAATACTCTGCAATTATTGCTGGTACTGCCGATGGTTTTAACGATCCAGGAGCCGATACATTTGCAGGTAGTAATGTTATGTCTATAGTAGTAGAAGTGCCAAAAAGTATGATTGGTGGTTCGGGAACTATTAACACTTGGGTAGAATCTAAAAAGAAATAAAAAATAACTAATTAAAATTATTAAGTATGAAAACTATAAAAAATATAAGTGTCGCATTTGCATTATCATTTTTAGCATTTAATTGCTCATCGGACGATGATAACAATATTGTAGAAAATATGGAGCCTGATTTTTCGGGAACATTTATGCAACAAGATCAAATGGGAAGACCTGCAGTAAATACTGTATTTGTTTCTGGATCTAGTAAAGATGATTTCAATGTTACTATTCCTTCAGAACAAAATGCTGCATTCCAAAGTATGTTTCAAGCAAATTTAGAAGGGTTAAGTCCTGCTTTTGCTAACGCTGGCGATAAAAATGCATTACAACAAGATGCTGCAACCTTTACAGGTTTACTGGCAACCGATGTTTTAAATGTATCCTTAGACGGAACAACAACGTTTTACGACGGTACTAATGTTTTAACAGGTCGTAATTTAACCGATGATGTTATTACTGTAGAGTTATTATTAATTTTTGGTGGTGAAGATTTTACTGAAAACCCTCAATTTTCTAATGATAATGTAAGTGCTAATGATAAAGACTTTTTGCCTTCATTTCCTTACCTAGCTTCTCCTTGGTAGAAGCTTATTTAGAGGTTGTTTATTTATTTTTTTAAACAGCCTCTTTGTTTTTTCAACCTAAAAACGAATCACAAAAAAATCACACTAAAATCATGAAAATCACTCATCAACTGGCGTTTGTATTATTAGCAGCTTGTTTTGTAAGTTGTAATAATGCCGATAATAAAATTACCAACTCTAAAGATTATAATGTTTTTTTAGAAAACACAACTTATAAAGCATTAGCATTGGCTCAGGCCGATTTAAATTTTTGGAAACAAAAACTAGAAAAACAACCGAATCAATTTCCTTATTTATCAAAGGTATCTGCCTCACAATCTCAAATATTTGGAGTTACGGGTAATATTGAATCTCTTTTAGAGGCCGAAGAAAGTTTAATAAAAGCGAACGAGGCTGTAAACTATACTAGCACAGGCTATTTACGTGCTTTAGCAAGAAATTATATTTCGCAACACCGTTTTAAAGAAGCTTTAGGCTTACTTAAAAAAGCGGAAATTAATGGGGAACATTTAGAAAGTACTCAAAAAATGCTTTTCGATGTTAACCTAGAATTAGGAGACTTTGAAGCTGCGAAAAGTTATTTAGAAACTTTTAAAGATTTTGAAGATTTCGATTATATCATTCGTTTATCAAAATGGTCGGATGTTCGTGGCGATTTAGATGCTGCTATAAAATATATGGAACGTGCTAAAACCATGGCAGAATATACCAATATGCCATCTACAAAAAAATGGGTGTATACTAATTTAGCTGATTATTACGGGCACGCCGGAAAAATAGAAGCTGCTTATAAGCACTATTTAATGGCTTTAGAAATTGATCCGCAAGATGCTTATTCTAAAAAAGGAATTGCATGGATTGTGTATTCTCACGAGAAAAACCCTAAGGAAGCGTTACGCATTTTAGATTATGCTACCAGAACTCATTTATCTCCAGATTACTATTTGCTGAAGGCCGATATTGCTGAATATTTAGAAGATGCTGAACTGCAAAAAGAACAGTTAGAATTATACAAAAAAGCAGTAAGCAATTCGCAATATGGCGATATGTATAATAAATATAACGCGCTTTTATTTGCTGAAGATATTAATATGAAAAACAAAGCTTTAGAAATAGCGTTAACCGAAATTGAAAATCGCCCAACACCACAATCTTACGATTTGTTAGCTTGGTCTTATTTTAATTTAGGAGACACTAAAAAAGCATTAACAGTTATGGAAGATTTTGTTGTTGGAAAAACATCAGAACCTGATGTGCTCTACCATTTAGCGCGCATTTATAAGGTTAATGGAAAGTTAAAAAAAGCCGAAGAATTAAAAAAAGAATTGAATAATAGTATTTTTGAACTTGGTCCTTTAATGGCCAATGAAATTCGTAATATTTAAATGTTTTATATGAATTATAGAAAATATTTTTCTACAGTTTTAGTCTTGTTTTTAGTTAATTTAGGGTTTTCACAACGTTTAAAAGGTGTGATTATAGATGAAAATAATCAGCCTTTGGAAGCTGCTTATGTTTATAACTTAAATTCTGAAACGCATGCGCACTCTTCTGCAAATGGTAGGTTTGTTTTAGATGAAAATAAAATAGGCGATTCCATTAAAATCGGACTTCTAGGTTATAAAAATCAGGTTTTAGTTTTAGAAGAAAAGGCTTTGACTTCGGGAATAACGATTACTTTACAAGAGAAAACATTTCAGTTAGAAGAATTACACTTAAATGAGCAATTAAATGCGTTGAGCACAATTTCTCGATTAGATTTAAGTATCGATCCCGTAAACTCTTCGCAAGAAGTATTACGAAAAGTACCTGGTTTAATTATTGGTCAACACGCTGGTGGCGGAAAAGCAGAACAACTTTTTTTAAGAGGTTTTGATATCGATCACGGAACCGATGTTGCCATTTCGGTAGATGGTATGCCAGTAAATATGGTGTCTCATGCACATGGGCAAGGGTATAGTGATTTACACTTTTTAATAGCCGAAACGGTTAACAAAATAGATTTTGGTAAAGGAAGTTATTATGCCAATAAAGGTGATTTTAACACGGCAGGTTATGTAGATTTTTCTACCAAAGATTATATAAAAGATAGTCAGGTTTCATTGTCTATTGGTCAGTTTAACTCTTTAAGAACTCTTGGGATGTTTGATTTGTTGGGCGATTCTAAAAATGAGAATGCTTATATGGCCATTGAGTATTTAGAAAATGATGGCCCGTTTGAGTCTCCTCAAAATTTTAATAGACTCAACCTATTTGGAAAGTACACCGTTATTTCTCCACAAAACAATAAATTAAGTTTAACGCTATCTCATTTTAAAAGTCGTTGGGATGCTTCTGGGCAAATACCACAGCGTGAAGTTGATAATGGAAATATTTCTAGATTTGGAGCTATCGATGATACTGAAGGTGGTAACACGCAACGTACCAATTTAAATATAGAATATAGTAAGTATATAAATGATGATACAAGGTTAAAAACCAATATGTTTTACACACATTCGGCATTCGAACTGTATTCTAATTTTACATTCTTTTTAGAAGATCCTGTAAATGGCGATCAAATAAAACAAACTGAAAATCGTGATATTTTTGGATTTAATAGTCGTTTAATTCATGATACTTATTTAGGGGAAACACCTGTAGTTTTAAGTGCAGGTGTAAGTTTAAGAAATGATGTTGCAAACGATACCGAGTTGTCTAAAACGTTAAATAGAAGTACAACATTAGAGCAAGTGCAGTTGGGTGATATAAACCAAACTAACGCGAGTATGTTTGTAAACGCAGAATTCGAGTTTGGAAAACTTGTTGTTGCTCCGGCTTTACGCTTAGAGCATTTTAAATTTATGTATAATGATAAGCTACAAACAAACTACACGGCTTTAGATGAAACCAAAACAGCGTTGTTGCCAAAGTTAAATTTCTTTTATAACGCAAAAGATAACTTACAGCTATACTTAAAATCGGGTATTGGTTTTCACTCTAATGATACACGCGTTGTTGTAACCAATGCTAGTGAAAATGTTTTGCCAAAAGCCTATGGCGTTGATTTTGGTAATATTTGGAAACCAACACCAAAATTAGTGGTTAATTCTGCTTTATGGTATTTGTTTTTAGAACAAGAGTTTGTGTATGTTGGCGATGCTGGTATTGTTGAGCCTAGCGGAAGAACAAGGCGCTATGGTGCCGATTTAGGTGTAAGATATCAATTAAACAATTGGTTGTTTTTAAATACCGATGCTACACTTACAAAAGCGCGTAGTATAGATGAAGCTTCTGGTGAAGATTATATTCCGTTGGCTCCAGATTTTACTTTAACAGGCGGACTTGCGGTTAACGATTTAAAAGGGTTTTCTGGAGGATTAAATTTTAGATATATTGATGATAGACCAGCAAACGAAGATAATAGTATTATTGCCGAAGGTTATTTTGTGAGCGATTTTAATGTGAATTATACTATCAATAATTTAACTTTTGGTTTCGCGATAGAGAATCTTTTTGATACCGAATGGAACGAAACACAATTTGCTACAACCTCACGCTTACAGAATGAAACCGCACCTATAGAAGAAATTCATTTTACACCAGGCACACCGTTTTCTAGTAAGTTTACGGTGAGTTATAGGTTTTAATTAAGGTACATTTTAAGAAGTGTAGTGATTTGAAAATATAAAGATTAAGCCAAGAATTTTGTGATTGATTTTGTTGGTTTTTTAGGTGAAAGCACTTGATTATAGAAATATAGTCAAGTGTTTTTTTATGCTTAATAATTAGGTTTTGGGAAACTATTTAAAGGTAGACAGGAGTGAGGTGAATAATAAATAAGCTAAACCGCAATAGACGTAAAGAATAGAGCGTTTCTGTACCTTTTCCTAGTCATAGAAAACACAAATAAGAAGATGAAATGTTTTTAAAATGAATTAACTAGCCGCAACACCAAGTGTGTATAAAAACTCCATAGTTGGGGTTTCGCTTCCGCCAGCAGGCTCTAAGGTTATACCAAAAGCTTCACTTTGATTGGCATTTGCAATCTCGAATATTTTGTTGGTATCCGTAGCAAAATCGTCAATAGTACCTAAGCTTGTAGGTGTTAAAGGGCTAAGTTTTAAAGACCAAACTTGATATACTTTACCTTCTGGAGGTTCTGGTAATCCTTGCGCGTCTAGAAAAATACGTTGTTCTTTTTTATCCCAATATACCTTGGCGTAAGTGCTAGCAAAATTTCCTTGACCAGCAAGAGGTATTTTAGTAATGGCATCGTCTCGTAAAACGGAAACCAGAGTTTGTGCTTCTTCTAAACTGTTTTTAGAATTTGCAATTTGAGTTTCTAATAAGGCTTGTTTTACGTTGGCAACTTCTATATTAGATTGTAAAGTAGTGTTTTGGTTTACGGTCCATAATAGGCCAGCGGCCAAAACAACAGATGCTGCCCAACCGGTATAAGTAATCCAGTTGTATTTAGTAATCGATATAACTTTAGTATCGTTATTACCTTTAAAATTTAAAGTTTTTTTGATACTCGTTAATATATAGTTTTTGTTTTTTGGAGCTGTAGCTGCGGTAAGTTTAATAACGGCGGCTTCAATATTTAAAACTTCTTGTAAAATTTCGGGATGTTTTTGCATAAGTGCATAGATCTCCTCGTTTTCTTTATCAGAAAGCGAACCAGCTACGTATAGCTCTAAAATCCCAGACTCTATGTATGCGTTAATATCCATTTTAATTTTAACTAATGTTTAAAATATAGACTTAAAAGGTTTTAATTTAAAACCATATTTCTAAGCTCTTTTATACAATTTCTATTTCTTGTTTTAATTGTGCCAATAGGCATGTTTAATGTTTCGGAAGCTTCGGTTTGTGTGTAACCTTTAAAATAAAGAAGTTCTATAACTTCAATACATTTTTTTGCAAGTTTACCTACATAATTTTTTATACCTATGGCATCCGTGGTATTATCTAGATTATCACTAGTTTCAAGTATATCTACGAAAAAAGAGGCGTCAAGGTTTTGTTTGGTGTTCTTGAAACTTTTGGAGCGCGTTTTATCTATAGCCGCGTTTCTGGCGATATTTAAAATCCAGGTGAAGAAACGGCCTTTTTTACTAGAGTACGTATCCGATTTATGCCAAGCTTTTACAAAAACATCTTGCATTATTTCTTCAGCAATATCGTGGTTTCTAACAATATTAAAAATAACGCCATGCATACTTTCGCTATACATGGCGTACAAACTTTCAAAAGCCTTTTCGTCTTTTTGTTTAAATTTTTCGACTAGAATGTCTAAATCCATAAATGGTTTTAAAAGTTGAGTGCTATTTTTGGGTAACGTTTAGTTTTCGCGTAAAAAAGTATTCACTTCAATAGCGACATCGTCCCAAGTTTTACTAACACCATCTGAGCCTTTATGTAAATCGAAACATACTTTGTTTAACGATTCTAAGGCCCCTAATGCGTCCCATTCTTTTAAATCCATAACACCTGTCATTACTACACGGCGTTCTTCTGTAATTTTAACCTCTAGAGGTAAATCGCTAGTAACACCATTCATGGTAATCGCTGCAGAATAAGCACCATTGGCATATTTAATTGTACCGGTTAACAGCTCAGTGTCTAGCATAGCTCCAAAAAATGAAGTTTTAATTTTAGCATCACGTGTGTTTGTTGCATCGTTAGTAAATACACTGCTTACTGGGATAGAAAAGCTTAAGTTGTTTAGCGCTTCTTCTGGAGTTGCTCCAGTTTTTTCATCAAATCTTAAAACTTTAAATTCTCCACCAACAGGTTTTTTCTCTGTGGTTTTGTAAGCGGTCCATTTTACTGAAGTCGCTTCTGGCTTTACTACGTATTGTACAGCCGTTTCAGTTGTTACTGTTTCAGTTGTTGTGTTGTCTTTTTTTTCGTTTTTACAAGAGGCTAAACTTACAGCCATTGCTAAGAAAAGAATACTTATTTTTTTCATTTTGTTATGCTTTTTTTATTTAGTCGAAAGTTAAGCCAATAATAAATGACATGCAAGATTTGGTATGATATATATCATATTTTTAGAACCCTAATTCTTCTAATTTTGAACTATAATTATTAGGTATGAACACATCATTAGTAGATAAATATAATATTTCTGGTCCTCGATACACGAGTTATCCAACTGTTCCGTATTGGAATAATGAAACATTTTCGTTAAATAAATGGAAAGGATCATTAGTACAATCTTTTAAAGAAAGTAACTCTAAAGAAGGAATTAGTCTATATATACATCTACCTTTTTGCGAAAGTTTATGCACATTTTGTGGTTGTAATAAGCGTATTACAAAACAACACAGTGTAGAGTCACCATATATAAATGCGGTTTTAAAAGAGTGGGATTTGTATTTAGAATTGTTTGATGAAAAACCGATAATTAAGGAATTACATTTAGGCGGCGGAACACCAACTTTTTTTAGTCCGGAGCATTTAAAAATATTAATAAATGGTATTTTAAATAGATCGGTTTTAGCCGATAATTATGAGTTTAGTTTTGAAGGTCACCCAAATAATACAACACGCGAGCATTTGCAAGCACTTTTTGATGTTGGATTTAGACGCGTAAGTTATGGAGTGCAGGATTATAATGAAACGGTACAAAAAGCCATTCATCGTATTCAGCCCTTTGAAAATGTTAAACGTGCTACCGAGATGGCTAGAGAAGTGGGTTACACCTCTGTTGGTCACGATATTATTTTTGGTCTACCTTTTCAAACCATAGACCATGTAAAATCTACCATATTAAAAACAAAAGCATTATTGCCAGATCGATTGGCTTTTTATAGCTACGCACATGTGCCATGGATAAAAGGAAATGGACAACGCGGTTTTAATGATAACGATTTACCAGCGCCAGAACTAAAAAGAAAACAGTACGAGTTAGGTAAACAATTATTAGCAGAAGTAGGATATCACGAAATTGGGATGGATCATTTTGCATTAAAAACCGATAGCCTTTTTAAGTCTATGGAAAATGGTGATTTACACCGCAATTTTATGGGCTACACAGCCTCTAAAACACAAGCCATGATAGGTTTAGGTGTGTCTTCTATTAGTGATAGTTGGTACGGGTTTGCTCAAAACGTAAAAGGCCTAGAAAGCTATTACAATTTGTTGGAAGATAATATAATACCTGTTTATAGAGGTCATATTTTAAATGAAGAAGATTTGGTAATTAGGCAACACATTCTTAATTTAATGTGTCGTTTTAAAACCAGTTGGACCAATGATGCCCTTCGTTTTCCAGAATTGCCCGATGCTTTAATTAGGCTAAAAGAAATGGAGCAAGATGGCTTATTGAAAATAGAAACAGATAGTATTGCCGTTACCGATAAAGGACAACCATTTGTACGCAATATTTGTATGGCTTTCGATTTACTATTGCAACGTAAACAGCCCGATACACAACTGTTTTCTATGACGGTTTAAAAAACCGCTACCAAATTAATTTAATATTTAGTAAGCTGTAATGGCTCTGAGATTTATAACAACTTAAAACCCAAGTAACATGAAAAAAATTATTGTACCCGTCGATTTTTCAGAACATTCAGAATATGCTTTAAAAACAGCAGCAAAATTAGCAAAAAAACATGATGCTGAGGTGCTTGCATTGCATATGCTAGAAATGTCTACTGAAGCCCTTTCTGTCTCAGATGAACTTCTAGGACAAAAAGCAGTATTTTTTATGAAATTAGCTGAAAAGAAGTTTAACGATTTCTTAGATAAAGACTATTTAGAAGGTGTTAAAATCACTCCAATTATTAAGCATTTAAAAGTGTTTAGCGAGGTTAACGATGTTGCTAAGCAACACGATGCAGATATTATAATTATGGGCTCTCATGGCGCCAATGGCTTCGAAGAGATGTTTATAGGTTCTAATACAGAACGCGTTGTACGTAGTTCAGAAATACCTGTGCTTGTTGTTAAAAGCAATGTAGCCAATATTAATTTTGATGTGGTTGCATTGGCTTGCGATTTCTCGGAAGAGTCTATAGAATCATACCACCATACCATGGAAATGTTCCAGGATATTGCCTCTAAAATTTATTTAGTGCATGTTAATTTACCAAACGAAAAGTTTAGTAGCACAGCACAATTAGAGAAAATGGCCGTTAACTTTTTTACAAAAGCAGATAAGCATTTAAGAAGTTTAGAGAACGTTCGTTATGTAAGTGACTATACCGTAGATGATGGTATTGTAAATTTCTCTAATAAACACAATGTAGATTTAATTGTAATGCCAACCCATGGCAGAAAAGGTTTAGCGCGCTTTTTTAAAGGCAGCGTAGGTGAGGAAGTTGTAAACCATTCACCTATACCAGTATTAACATTGAAAATTTAATAGTAATTTTTTGTATTGTAATGGGGGTAATTTCGTCATTCTGGTTAAACTCAGGGTGGCGAAATTATATTTTATAGCTATACCTAAAAGAGAAAATAAAATAGCTTAAAGCTGGCAATCCATACTAGCCGAAACTGCATCCAAAACCGGTGCAGGAGAGAGGTAAGGGATCCCTAAGCCTAAACCACGAATAATAAATAGCACACCAATAATAACTACAAAAACAGGAATTGCTTTCTGTATTTTTTGGCGAGCGGCACCTTTTAAAAACTGCGAAAAATAAATAGCCGTTGTCATCAATGGTATGGTGCCCAAACCAAAAACAGCCATGTATAGTGCGCCATTTAGCGCATTGCCACTAGCAATAGCTGCAAAAACAGCCATGTAAACTAAGCCACAAGGTAAAAAGCCATTTAAAAAACCAATGGTTAAAAAAGTATCCATTGTTTTTTTCTTCATAGCAGATCCTAAAGCCGATTTAACTTTAGAAATTAACTTGTAAACCGGTTTAGAAAAGTTGTATTTGTTAAATGTTTTCTGCGGAATTAAAACCACTAGAATCATTAAAATTCCAATAAAAATAGAGAGTTGTTGCTGGAAACCAAATAAGTATAAGCTTTTGCCAATTAAGCCAAAAACGAGGCCGATAACGCTGTAAGCTAGTAGTTTTCCGAGGTGATAAACACCAATTTGTAATGCTTTTTTTAACGCATTATTTCGATCTACAGGCAGCATAAATGCAATGGGACCACACATGCCCACACAATGAAAACTACCTAAAAGGCCTAGTATAAATGCTGAGAAAAGCATGTTAATAAATTATAGATTCCTTAAATAAATAAGAATTTCCCTTATATTGCCAGTCAATTTTAATGTTCCAACGACCATCTACCAAACGTTTGTCAGGTATGAGCAAAGTAGAATCAGACAGTGAAACAATAGAAGTCTCAAAGTCTAGTTGTTTGTTAGATGGTCTATATAGGAACACTTTTCCTGTAATTTCTTTATAATCAAAACCCTTTGGGAATACCACTTTTAAGCCATCATTAGTGCGCAAGTAATTTACGTTTACCGTTAATTCTTTCGATTTTTCAAGCTTATTAATATCCTTTTGATACAATAATTCTGCACCATAATAATCTTCGGTAACCAATTCATTTTTAAACCTATTGTCCGCAAACATGGTTACAACAAAGTACATTATAAAAGCTATAAAGCCTATAAATGCAAGTACTACGCCAGTTCCCCAATTAAATTTCATCTCAATTATATTTTTTTTATTTCCGCGAAAGCGAAAAATGTAACATTATTAATTTTATATTTAGGGCATTACCCTACGGGTCGGGCTATCACTACTCGCTCCCTTCCTTTGGTCGGGGAGCTCAAACATGCCGTTCTATCCCTAATGCAACTACGTGCTAAATTCCTTTTTAGTTTTTAGCAATAGGTTTACTTAAAACTACGCGGCCCTAAAAAGTTGGCTGTAGTGGTTTCTATTAACTTATCACCAGAGTAAACTCCAATTTTAATTTTATTTCTATCGCCACTTAAAGCCGAATTATTTATTTCAACAAACAAAGTACCTTTCGATATTTCTTGCTTTGGCACTACAAAATGATCGTTTGTAGCAACCAATTTTAATTCCCCTTTATGCGACAGTAATTTAAAGCTTACGCTCTCAATATCTTTAGATGTTTTGTTTACCAGCTTATAGGTAAACACATTACTAATAATGTTGTTTTCCTTGTGTTCGTAAAGTTGACCTGGTAATCTTAAAATTGTCGCTTCTACATCGTTTCGTAAAAAAAGCATACCAACAAGCAAGCCGGTTAAAATGGCTAATACTGCTATGTAACCTTTAATTCTAGGTGTTAATTTAAAAGGTGTTTTCTTCTCTATATTTTCTTCGCTGGTATATCTAATTAAACCTTTTGGAAGACTAATGCTTTCCATAATATGATCGCACTCATCAATACAAGCTGTACAGTTCACGCACTCTAATTGTGTACCGTTTCTAATGTCTATACCTGTTGGGCAAACATTAACACATTGCATACAATCTATACAGTCACCATGGCCTAAAGCTTCGCGATCTTCAGTTTTTCTGAATTTTTTTCTACCATTTTCTGCCTCACCACGTTTATGGTCGTAAGCCACAACAATAGACTTGGTGTCTAAAAGTACACCTTGCAATCTACCGTAAGGGCAAGCAATAATACAAACCTGTTCTCTAAACCAAGCAAAAACAAAATAGAATACAGCTGTAAATATGGTAAGAGATATAAGGGTGCTTAAATGCTCTGTCGGACCATCAATAATGTAAGATATTAACTTGTCGCTTCCTATTAAATAAGCCAAAAATACATTGGCGATTATAAAAGAAATTAACACAAAAATTACTGTTTTTAATGTTTTCTTTCTAATTTTTTCGGCATTCCAAGGTTGTTTAGCTAAACGCATTTGTTTACCACGATCGCCTTCAATCCAATATTCAATACGTCTAAAAACCATTTCCATAAAAATGGTTTGCGGACAAATCCATCCACAGAAAATTCTTCCAAATACAACTGTAAAAAGGGCAACAAACACAACACCAATAATCATCGATATTACAAATAGATGAAAATCTTGTGGCCAAAACGGGAAACCAAAAATATTAAAACGCCTCTCTAAAATATTAAACATTAAAAATTGGTTGCCATTAATTTTAATAAATGGCGCCAATAATAAAAATGCTAATAGGGCATAGCTTACATATTTACGGTATTTGTAAAACTTGCCACTAGGTTTTTTAGGAAATACCCATGCACGTTTACCGTCTTTGGTAACCGTTCCAATGGAATCTCTAAATGTTTCGTTATCTGGCGTTTCCACAATGTTTGGTGTTAAATAGACCTGCTAGTTAGTTTTACTACCAGGTCTTGAATATATTAAGTTAGTTTTTTGCTTAATTTACTTCTGTAGCAGCATCACCTTCGGGAGTCCAAATATCGCCTTGTGGCTCTTTTGGGTTTGCAGGTGTTGTACCTTGAAGACTTAAAACGTAACTAGAAACCTGTGCAATTTGCGCTGGTTTAAGTTGTGCTTTCCAGGCAATCATACCTTTTCCAGAACGTCCACCTTCAGAAACTGTTTTAAATACGTGTTTAATATCGCCACCTAAAATCCAGTTTTTATCGGTTAAGTTTGGTCCAATTCCACCACCACCGTCAGCCATATGGCAAGCCACACAGTTGCTTTCGAAAATGGTTTTTCCTGCCTTTAGATCCGATGCTTCAGTTAATAGAGTTACCGTATTAAAATCGACTAAATCTTTTGCTGTTTTTTTGTATTCTTCAATAGCTATTCTTGCTTCTGCTAATTCAGTTTCTAATTCATCAATTTGATTATCTCCATTAAAAACTTCGTATTTCAACATGTAACCAATAGCAAAAATGATTGAAATATAAAAGGCGTATACCCACCATGGTGGTAAATTATTATCAAGTTCTTTTATACCATCGTAATTATGATCTAAAACAATTTCAGCTTCTTGTTCAATTGGTTTCTGACCTAATAATTTAATGTAGGTTTCTTTAACCCAAGTGAATTTATAGCCCAATTCTTTTTCAGCTAAAAAACGAGCTTTAGCTTCTTCATCTAATTTATGAAGCATAACATTTTCCAATGCTCCAATAACACCCTCAATAGCAATTAAAATTAGCAGCACTAAAATTAAAAATAATTGAACGGCAGTGTACTCCATAAAAGCAGGCTTTTCGCCAGAATCTACAAAGTATTCTGTTGCTGCGAAAATTATTAAAAAGGCTACGGGAATTCGTATCCAAGATGGAATTAGTTTTCTCATAATGTATCGTCGTTTTGAGTTTCTAAAGGCAGGTTGCTAACGTTTTGTATATAGTCTTTTTTCGCAGTAATTACCCACCAAAAAAGTAGTACAAAAAAAGTAAAGAATATCACTAACGAAATTATTGGATAAATCTCGATACCGTCAATACTCTCCATGTGGTATTTTACAAATTTCAACATGATTTTATATTGTTTTGGTGGTTATTATTTTTGTTCTGGTTTAACATGGATATCGGTGCCTAATCGCTGTAAATAAGCAATAAGTGCAACAATTTCTCTATTTTTCATTTCTATAAAAGGCTCTCCGTTTTCGGCTGCATATTTTTTATCAGCTTCATAAGTTTTAGCAAAATCAGGATCTTGATATAGGTTTTGTTCAATTTGCCCACCTTGCTCTAACATAGCTTGTTGTGCATTATCAATTTCTTCTTGCGTGTATGGTACGCCTAGAGTTACCATAGCTTCCATTTTTGTTTCGGTTAACGATTTATCTAGTTCACTACCTTCTCCAGTAATTAACCAAGGATATCTTGGCATAATAGAACCCGATGAGGTACTTTGCGGATCGTACATGTGGTTAAAGTGCCAGTTATCTGAATATTTAGCACCAATTCTATGTAAATCTGGTCCAGTACGTTTAGAACCCCAAAGGAATGGATGATCGTAAACAAATTCTCCCGCTTTAGAGTATTCTCCATAACGTTCAACCTCGTGTCTAAACGGACGAATCATTTGTGTATGGCAGCCTACACAACCTTCACGTATATAAATATCTCGACCTTCTAACTCCAGTGGTGTATATGGTTTTACTGTAGAAATAGTTGGTATATTAGATTTTACCATAATGGTTGGTACAATTTGAATAATACCTCCAATTAATATGGCAATAGTTGCTAAAATGGTTAGTTGTATTGGTTTACGTTCTAACCAAGTGTGCCATCCTTCGTTTGCAGTTCTACTTTTAGAAACACGTTCTAAAGCAGGTGCTTCGGCCAATTCATCTTGAACTTTGCTACCTTGTCTAATCGTCATGATTACGTTGTAAACTAAGATAAACATACCGATAATATATAAACTACCTCCAATAGCACGCATTAAGTACATTGGCATAATTTCGGTAACAGTTTCTAAGAAGTTACCATAAACTAAAGTTCCATCTGGATTAAATTGTTGCCACATAGAATACTGAGTAAAACCAGCAACATATAGTGGTAAAGCGTACATAATAATACCTAAAGTCCCTACCCAAAAGTGTAAGTTGGTTAAACCTGTAGAGTACATTTTTGTTTTAAATAATTTTGGTATTAAATAGTAGATAATACCAAAGGCCATAAACCCGTTCCAAGCTAATGCACCAACGTGTACGTGAGCAATAATCCAATCTGTAAAGTGTGCTACGGCATTTACACTTTTAAGTGAAAGCATTGGGCCTTCAAACGTAGCCATACCATAACCGGTAATGGCAACAACCATGAATTTTAAAACAGGATCGGTACGTACTTTATCCCAAGCACCACGAAGTGTTAATAATCCATTAATCATACCACCCCAAGACGGCATTAATAACATTACTGAGAATGCAACACCTAAATTTTGTGCCCATTCTGGTAAAGCCGTGTATAGTAAGTGGTGAGGTCCAGCCCAGATATAAATAAATATAAGAGACCAAAAGTGTACAATAGATAATCTATATGAGTATACAGGTCTGTTGGCTGCTTTAGGAACAAAATAATACATAAGTCCTAAAAACGGTGTTGTTAAAAAGAAAGCAACCGCATTATGGCCGTACCACCATTGTACTAGGGCATCTTGAACACCCGCGTAAACCGAGTAACTTTTCATTGCGCTTACAGGAAGCTCTAAGCTATTAAAGATATGCAGTACAGCAACAGTTACAAACGTGGCTAAGTAAAACCAAATAGCTACATATAAGTGACGTTGTCTACGTTTTAAAATAGTCCAAATCATGTTAATACCAAAAACAACCCAAATAACTGCAATAGCAATATCTATAGGCCATTCTAATTCGGCATACTCTTTAGAAGATGTATAACCTAATGGTAATGAAATAGCTGCTGCAACAATAATAAGTTGCCAACCCCAAAAGTTAATGTTACTTAACAGGTCGCTTGCCATTCTCGCTTTTAATAAACGCTGTAGCGAGTAATAAATACCAGCAAACATGGCGTTACCAACAAAAGCAAAAATTACAGCATTGGTGTGTAATGGTCTTAAGCGTCCAAAACTTAACCATGCAATTCCATCGGTTAAGTTGGGGAACAAAAACATAAAAGCAAGTAGTAAACCTACCGACATACCCACAACACCAAAAACGATGGTGGCGTAAATAAATTTTGTAACGATTTTATTATCGTACTTAAACTGTTGCATTTCCATAAATTAAAATGTTAATCGTTTTTAGTTAAAATTGTTTTTTCGGTTTTTTCTTTAACCAATTCGTCTTCAAAAAGCATACGAACCGAAGGCGTATAGCTATCATCAAACTGCCCATTACGAACAGCTATAATAAACGCCACAAAGAAGCCAATAGCAACAATAATGCTAATAGTTAATAAAATATATATAACACTCATACCTAATTGAAGTTATGCATCAAAAGTACTTTGATAGCGATAGTTAAAACATGACATTTGTCATGTTTAGTAAAATTTGATTCTATTTTGATTCAATAAAAATAAACACTCTTTTAATTATTTTTCTATTCTTTTTAATAGGCCTTTTTCTTTTGCAATTTTCGACCTAAAAAATTTGTACTAACGGTTGTAAATACTACAATACTAATAGAGCTTAAAGGCATTAATATAGCAGCTATAACGGGGGCTAGTTGACCTGTAACGGCAAAATATAACCCAATACTGTTATAGAAAAAAGACAGTAGAAAACTCCATTTTATAATTTTGATAGCCGATTTGGAGGCTTTAATAAAATCATACAATTGATTAAATTTTGAAGCATCGAGAATAGCATCACATGCTGGAGAAAATATGTTTACATTTTCTGAAATGGCGATACCAACATTACTTTGTGCTAAGGCGCCAGCATCATTTAGTCCATCGCCTATCATTAAAACCTTTGCTCCAGATTTTTGATGATGTTTAATGTACTCTAGTTTATCTTCTGGTTTCTGGTTAAAAAACAGTTTCGTTTTTGCAGGCAATAGTTTAGTTAGGTTTTCTTGCTCGCCAGCATTATCTCCTGAAAGGATTACTAAATCGTAATGTTTTTTTAATTTATTAAATAGTTTAGAAAGTCCTTTTCTGTATTTGTTGTAGAAAGTAAATCGTCCTTTATACTTGCTATTGGTGCTAACGTAAACAGCAGTATTTAAAGTAGCTGTTTCTGCGGTGGCACCTACAAAAGGCGCAGAACCTATTTTAATAGTGTCTTGGTTATGTTTGGCTTCTATACCTTTGCCTATATGTTCTTCGTAAGTATCTAGAGTAACAATATTGTGTTGATCTAAAAGGGAGTATAGCGATCTGCTTAATGGGTGATTGGAGTTTCTTAAAGTGCTTCTAAGTAAAGATTCTTCATTGTTAGAAAGATTAGAGCCTTCGTACATTACAGAAGTTTCTTTATTCGCAGTAATGGTTCCGGTTTTATCAAAAATAATAGTGTTAATAGCTGCTAATTGCTCGATAACGGAAGCGTTTTTTGCATAGAACTTCAGTTTCCCGAAAATACGAAGTAAATTTCCGAAGGTAAAAGGAGCAGCTAATGCGATTGCGCATGGACAAGCGATTATTAAAACGGCTGTAAAAACATTTAATGCTTTAGATGAATCTACAAAAAGCCAATATCCCGTAGCTATAAATGCGATGCTTAAAACAGCAATTGTGAATTTTTTACTAATAGCATTGGTTAATGTGGTAAAACCATCCTCTTTGTTTTTATTAAAGACATCGTTACTCCAAAGCTGGGTTAAATAACTTTGCTCTACGGTTTTTAATACATCTACTTCAATGCTGCCATTTAGTTGTTTTCCTCCTGCAAATAATTTATCGCCCGATTTTTTAGAAACCGCTTCAGATTCGCCTGTTACAAAACTATAATCAATACGTGCTTTTCCGTTAATTAATATACAATCTACAGGAATTAACTCTTCATTCCTAATCAATAATCTATCACCTTTTACAATATCGTAAACCTGCACAGATTCTTCTTTGCCATCATTATACAATTTAGTGATTCCGATAGGGAAATACGATTTGTAATCTCTTTCAAAAGATAAAAAGTTGTATGTTTTCTGCTGAAAAAATTTACCGAGTAGTAAGAAAAATATAAGGCCAGTTAGACTATCGAAAAAACCTGTGCCTAAATTCAGAATTATTTCTGCAGTACTTCTTACAAATAAAACTATAACACCTAAAGAAATAGGAACATCGATATTTAAAATTTTAGATCGTAAACCTTTATATGCTGAAATAAAATAATCTTGGGCCGAGTAAAAAACAACAGGAAGTGAGAATGAAAACATAAGCCATCTAAACACGGGAGCGTAAGTTTCAATCCAAAAACCAGTAACCTGAAAATATTCGGGAAAGGATAAAAACATCACGTTTCCGAAGGCAAAACCAGCAACACCTAGTTTATAAATAAGCGATCGGTCTACATTTTTTTTACCAACGCTATAATCGTCTAAACTAATAAAAGGCTCGTAACCAATGCTGCCTAAAAGTTTAACCAATTGCTTTATGGTAATGTTATTACAATTGTAAGTTACACGTACTGTTTTTTTACCAAAATTTACAATTGATGCGCTTATGGCAGGATTTAATTTGTTTAAGTTTTCTAAAATCCAAATGCAAGAACTGCAGTGAATATGTGGTATGTATAAGGTTGCTATTTGTGTTGTATTGTCGTTAAAATCTAATATGCTTTCAACAATTTTAGCGTTGTCTAGAAAGTTGTATTTGCCTTCAATATCGCTAGGTTTGGCTCCAGCAGATGCTTGTAAATCGTAATAGCAAGTTAAATCGTTTACAGAGAAAATCTCGTATACGGTTTTACAGCCGTTACAACAAAACGGTTTATCATCAAATGTAATTTCAGCCGCAGACGCGTCTAAACCACAGTGAAAACATGGGGTTTTACTCATTTCTAATTGCTCATTTATACCTATTGCAAAATTCAGAAATCAACCGTATTTTAAATATGATATTAATCATGTTTTTGCTATTTTTACAAAGTACAAAATTTTACTACAAGGAAATTCTGACAGTATGAAATTAAGATAATTAGCTTAATTCTGTGTTTATCACTATTTCTGTTTTCGTGTTTCATGTAAGGTTTCAAAATCAATTTCAATAATGTTTCAGAATAGTGATCGAATTTTTAATGTGCTTTTTGAAGCTGTTTCAGAAGGTGTTATTGTTGTCGATAAAAATCAAAAAATTGTTGCAACCAACAAGTCTTCCGAGAGTATGTTTGGTTATACCAAAGAAGAACTTTTAAACGCAGACTTAAATATTTTAATTCCTAAAACTTATCATGCCAATCATGGTGCTCATTTTGATGGTTTTATGAAGAATAAAGAAAGCCGTAAAATGGGGCGCGGTAGAGATTTGTATGGCGCTCATAAAGATGGTTCTACATTCCCCGTTGAAGCTGGATTAAATCCGTTAGAAATTGGAGGAGAGTCCTTTATAATGACATTAATTATAGATATTTCTATAAGAAAACAGCAGGAGCTTGAGTTACTCGAACTTAATAACGAGTTAGAGCGAAAAGTTAACGAGCGTACTACAGAGTTAAGTAATACGGTTGAAGAATTAAAGATTGTAAATGTTGAGCGTGACGAAGAAATAAAAAAACGTATTGATGCTCAAAATAAAATAAGCAACGCGCTTAAAAAAGAAAAAGAGCTTAATGAGTTAAAAACTAAATTTTTATCATCAGTTTCTCATGAGTTTAAAACGCCTTTAAGTGGTATTTTAACATCATCTATGTTGTTAAGTAAGTATAAGTTAACAGAGCAACAGGAAAGACGCGATAAGCATATAAAGACTATTTCCGATAAGGTACATTATCTTAATAATATTTTGAATGATTTTCTATCTATTGAAAAGTTAGAAACTGGAAAAATGAATTATAAATTAACTACTTTTAAATTGAGTAAAGTGGTTAACGAGGTGGTTTACAATGCAAATATGCTTTTAAAAGATGGGCAAAAAATAAATTATCCTGAGAATATTGATGATTACTCCATGCATCAGGATGAGAAAATTTTAGAATTAGCATTATCTAATTTAGTGCATAATGCTATTAAGTATTCTTCGGAAAATACCATTGTCGATATCATGATTAAGCAAGATGATACCCATACTACATTCGATATAAAAGATAACGGTATTGGGATTCCAGAAAAAGATCAAAAAAGTATATTTAATCGCTATTTTAGAGCTGAAAATGCCTTACTTGAGCAAGGAACGGGTATTGGATTAAATATCGTGAAAAGCCATTTGGAAAACTTAGGCGGTACTATAAGTTTTAAAAGTGAAGAAAATAAAGGAAGTATATTTACAATTATAATAAAAAATAAAGCAGAATAATGAATAAAGTATTATTGATAGAAGATGATGTTGTTTTAAGAGAAAACACAGCAGAATTATTAGAACTGTCTAACTATAATATGATGACTGCTCGAAACGGGAAATTAGGAGTAGAATTGGCTATTGCAAATTTACCGGATATAATTGTATGCGATATCATGATGCCAGAACTCGATGGTTATGGTGTTTTAGAAGCGCTATCTAAAAATGAAACGACTAAGCATATTCCTTTTATATTTTTATCTGCAAAAACAGAGCGTAGAGATGTGCGAAAAGGGATGGATTTGGGTGCCGACGATTATATCACTAAACCCTTTGAAGAAGATGAACTTATTAGTGCCATAGAAAGTAGATTAGCTAAAGCAGCTATTTTAAAAGATATAAGCGATAAAAAAGAAGACGCAAAGGTTGACGAGTCTGAGATTAGAACGCTTAATGATTTAAAAAACTTTTTTGATGATAATGGTGAAATAACAAAGTACGGAAAAGGCGATGTTATTTATGAAGAAGGACAACACTCTAATTATATTTATTTAATAGCTAAAGGTTTAGTGAAGTCTCATAAATTTGATGAAAAAGGGAAAGATTTAACCACTGCGCTCTATAAAGAAGACGATTTGTTTGGTTACACATCTTTTGTGCAAAACACAACTTACGAGGAGTCTACAACCGCCATAAAAGAAACCACCTTAATAGGTGTTACAAAAAGCGCTTTAAAAGAGGTGCTTAATAACAACCACCAAGTCACCTTAGAATTAATACAATTACTAACAGAAAATCTAACCGATGTAAAAGATCATTTACTGCAAATGGCATACAGTTCGGTTAAAAAAAGAACAGCAAATACCATTTTACAATTTGCTGAAAAATTAAATAGAAATCCACAAGATACTATTAGAATTTCGCGTAACGATTTAGCCAGTGTTGCTGGTATTGCTACCGAAAGTTTAATTAGAACCCTATCTAGTTTTAAAGACAGTGGTATTATTGAAATTGAAGGTAGAAATATCAAAATTTTAGATTTAGATAAACTGCAACAAGTACGTTAAAATATTCTAAATATGGCGTGTTCATGATATTGGTCATATTTCCTTAAACATCCTGCCTTTATTTTTGTTCTCTAGAAGAAGATAGGCATGAAGAATATTTTAATACCCACAGATTTTTCTGAAAACGCATGGAATGCCATAGAGTATGCGTTGCGTTTTTTTAGTAAGTCGTCGTGTAATTTTTACATATTGCACGTAAACACTTCCGAGGTTTCCAGATTTCAGGAACAGGTATCAACAAATGAAGATACCATAGTTTCTAGTGTCGTAAAAAGTCCGTCAAAAAAACTGCTACAACAAACTATAAAACGTATTGTAAAAAGTCCTTATTTAAGTGATAAACATCGTTTTTATCCGGTAATGGATAACAACTATATTCTTAATTCTATTAGAAAACAGGTTACAGAAAAAAAGATTGATTTTATTGTCATGGGTACACGTGGCGCGTCTGGTTTAAATAATTTAGCTGTTGGGAGTAATACCGGGAATGTAATAACAAAAGTAAAATGTACTACATTGGTTGTGCCCGAAAACGCAAAGTACGTTAGTCCAAAAGAAATAGCTTTTCCTACAGATTTTTCTTTTTTCTATAATGTAGAAACCTTGCAGCCTATGGCCGATATTATTGAGGCAAACCATGCAGCGGTTAGAGCGCTTCATATCAATAAAAAAAGCACAGATCTTAATGAAGATCAACAAAAAAACAAAGAATTTCTAGACGATTATTTTAATAACCACGAGCATACGTTTCATTTTTTAACAGACCATCATATCGAAGATGCTGTTCAGAATTTTGTTGAACATAAACAGATTAATTTAATTGCCATGATGGCCAAGAATTTAAATTATTTTCAAAAAATTCTGTTTCATCCTACAACACCCAAAAAGCGCTATTATACAGATGTTCCTTTTTTAGTTTTACATTAAATGGAGTTTTCAATCAAAATTATTTTAAAGTAAAAACAGCAAGATAGGTATGGGGAAGTGTGAACAATGTATAATAAAGCAGTTTAATGCAATGAAGTCTTTAACTAAAGATGAGTTAATTCGTATTTCAGGCTGTAAAACTTCTAGAATTATTAAAAAAGGAGAAGTTATTTTCGAAGAAGGAGAGAATATAAACGGAGTCTATTGCATAAAAGATGGTATTTGTAAGTTGTCTAAACTAAGTGAAAATGGAAAAGACCAAATAGTGAAAATGGTTGTAAAAGGCCAATTGTTAGGGCAGCGCTCACTTATAACGGAAGAAGTTTCTAATCTACAAGCTGTAGCATTAAATGATATGGAGGTGTGTTTTATACCTCGTGTCGAGATTATGGCAGATCTTCAAAATAATCTAAAATTCTCTTTTGATGTGCTTAAGGTTATGGCTAGAGATTTGCGAGAGTCCGATGATATTATTGTCAACATGGCTCAAAAAACAGTGCGTAAAAGGCTGGCAGATGTTTTAATTTATCTGCATAGTAATTTTGGTGAAAACACAGATGGCACATTAAGTATTTTGTTATCGCGCGAAGATTACGCTAATATTGTGGGCACTGCTACAGAATCTGCTATTCGTATTATTTCTCAACTAAAAAAAGAAAACCTTATCTCTACTAAAGGCAAGTATATTAAAATCGAAGATTTGGCGGGTTTAAAACGTGTAGAATAACACAGTATAACCGAACTCATTCTACCCATAGATAATTCCGATTATCACTTGCTGCTTTTTTGATTTTAAATTGAGTATTTTTATAGAGTTATGAATAGAAATACATCAAGAAAAGGTTTTGTTTTTAAAACTTACGAAGCGCCTTATCAATCGCCTTTCGATAAGTTATTCGATATTTTTAAAGAACTTATTACACATACTTCTGGCGATTTCGACGAGGCTATAGATTGGTTGCGCGAACTCGATAAAGAATACACTTTAACTACTGCAGAATATACTATAGACGATTTTATTGAAGACCTTAAAAAGAAGGGCTACATAAAAGAAGAAATAGATCCAGATGGTAATGGCGGTATCGCGATTACAGCAAAAACCGAACGTGCTATAAGGCAGCAAGCCTTAGACCAGATTTTTGGAAATATAAAGCGCAGCGGGCAAGGGAATCATAAAAGTAAAGGGCAGGGTACAGGCGACGAGCATACTGGCGATTTTAGAAACTATCAATTTGGAGATGCTTTAGATAAAGTATCGATGACGGAAAGTTTAAAAAATGCGCAAATTAATCATGGAATTTCTAATTTTACCTTATCGGAAGATGATTTAGTTGTTGAAGAAACCTTGCATAAAGCGCAAATGAGTACCGTGTTAATGATTGATATTAGCCACAGTATGATTTTGTATGGTGAAGATAGAATAACACCAGCTAAAAAAGTAGCCATGGCTTTAGCCGAATTAATTACCACGCGATATCCAAAAGATACACTCGATATTTTGGTGTTTGGTAACGATGCTTGGCAAATAGAAATTAAAGATTTGCCGTATTTAAAAGTTGGACCATACCACACAAATACCGTTGCTGGTTTACAATTGGCTATGGATTTACTCCGAAGAAAACGAAACACCAACAAGCAAATTTTTATGATAACCGACGGCAAACCAAGTTGCTTGCGTCTTCCGGATGGTCAATATTATAAAAATAGTAATGGCTTAGATACCCATATTGTAAATAAATGTTATGCCATGGCGCAACAAGCGAGGCGTTTACATATTCCTATTACCACCTTTATGATTGCACAAGATAACTACTTAATGCAGTTTGTTCGTGAGTTTACAAAGGCCAACCAAGGGAAAGCTTTTTACACCGGTTTAAAAGGTTTGGGTGAAATGATTTTTGAAGATTACGAAACCAATAGAAAAAAACGAATTAAAGGATAGAAAAGATAAAAGAATAAAGAGATTAGAAAAAGAGAGTTGTTGACGACTACGTATTGTCTTTTTTCTCTATTCTAGAATCTCTTTTCTAAATATAAGATATGAAAATAGAAAACATAAAAACATTAGGTGAACTTAAAAAGTCAGGTTACAGCAGTAAATCAATAAAAGATGAATTGCGAGATAATTTAATCATAAAAATTAAAAATAAAGAAACCACTTTCGAAGGGGTTCATGGTTATGAAAATACCGTGATTCCTGAATTAGAGCGTGCAATTTTATCAAGGCATAATATTAATTTATTAGGTTTACGCGGACAAGCAAAAACACGTTTAGCACGTTTGATGCTGAATCTTTTAGATGAATACATTCCGTTTGTATCAGGTTCGGAAATTAATGACGATCCGTTACAGCCTATTTCAAGATTTGCCGTAGAGTTAATAAAAGAAAAGGGAGACGATACACCAATTTCTTGGTTACATAGAAGTGACAGATTTGCTGAAAAATTAGCAACGCCAGATGTTACGGTTGCCGATATTATTGGAGACGTCGACCCTATAAAAGCAGCAAATTTAAAGTTAAGTTATGCCGACGATCGTGTGATTCATTATGGTATGATTCCGAGAGCAAATCGTTGTATTTTTGTAATTAACGAACTTCCCGATTTACAAGCTAGAATACAAGTAGCTCTGTTTAATATTCTACAAGAAGGCGATATTCAAATTAGAGGTTTTAAGCTGAGGTTACCTTTAGATATTCAATTTTTATTTACTGCAAACCCAGAAGATTATACCAATAGAGGGAGTATTGTAACGCCTTTAAAAGATAGAATTGGGTCGCAAATATTAACGCATTATCCCGAAGATATTGAAACAGCTAGGCGTATTACCGAACAAGAATCTAATTTAGTTGAAGGGCAAAAAAGCGCTGTGAAAGTTCCTGATTTTGCTAAAGACCTTTTGGAGCAAATTGTTTTTGAAGCTAGAGAAAGTGAATATATAGATGCTAAAAGTGGTGTAAGTGCTAGGTTAAGTATTACAGCATTCGAAAATTTATTAAGCACAGCCGAAAGACGTGCCCTAATTTGTGGAGATGATAGTACTACGGTTCGTTTAAGTGATTTTTCAGGTATTATTCCTGCAATAACTGGTAAGGTCGAGTTGGTTTATGAAGGTGAGCAAGAAGGTGCTGCTGTGGTGGCTTACAATCTTATAGGTGAAGCTGTAAAGAGTCTTTTTGAAGAATTTTTTCCGAAGATAAGTAAACTTCAAAAGCAAGATGAGGAAAGTCCGTATGATGATATAGTATCATGGTTTTTCAATGAAAAGGATGGTTTTGAATTGTTAGACGATTTAAAAAACAAAGAATATACTAATTTATTAGATGCCATTTCTCCTTTAGATGATTTACTTGGTGAATATCAACCTAATTTAAAACCTGAAGATGCTTATTTCATGAAAGAGTTTGTGCTTTGGGCATTAGTAGAGTTTAAATTATTAAGTAAACAACGTTTTTCCGAAGGCACTCAATTTAGAGATCCTTATGGAAGTTTTATAAGTGGGATTTAATCACTTGATAAATAAGTTTTTAATTAAAAAAGCGATAAGAAATAAATTTTCTTATCGCTTTTTTTGGGTTCACCAATTATCATATACTCAAAAATTATAGTACTGTTTTTAATATTTCGTAGTCTTTATCTTTCTATTTCCCATATAAGGAAAACACTTTTGGTTTAATCCGTTTTCTTTGGTTTTTTAACGAAAAATCGTTAGTTTATACTCAAAACAGAGTAAAAATTGACAATAATCGATAAATTTTAAAGATTTTATGGAAAAACCTAATAGTGAAATTCAACATGATATCAATTTATTATCTTTTGATATAGATAACACGCTTATAGATTTTAATACTCATAAAAGTAACTTTCGGAAAGTATGGAAAAAACACAAGCCAGAACAAGGTGTTTTACTTGCATACAATA
The DNA here is from genome assembly GCF_900112395.1 of Algibacter lectus. Lineage (GTDB taxonomy): Bacteria > Bacteroidota > Bacteroidia > Flavobacteriales > Flavobacteriaceae > Algibacter > Algibacter lectus. The sequence goes on along the minus strand of NZ_FOLN01000006.1, from coordinate 288,542 downwards.
CGGGGCGTTTGGTTGATGATGTTATTCATTTAATAGAAAAAGGGACATTGCCAGAGCCCGATTATATTATTTCTGGTGTAGGTACTCATATTTATGATTACAATAAAAAATGTGTTGTTAAGGAATTTAATGACGTTTTAGACGATGGTTGGGATTTAAAATTGGTAGAAGATATTATACAAAATATCGACGGCCCAATAAACGAACAACCAAGTAAATATCAGCATGATTATAAGCGTAGTTATTATTTTCACAATGCTACAGAAGCTGTTATTACCGAGATTGAAAATACTTTTGTTAGAGCCAATATGGATATTAACGTGGTATATTCTCAAGAGCAATTTCTAGATATTCTTCCTAAGTGGGCCAATAAAGGAAATGCGTTACAATGGCTTCTACGAAAACTAAATTTAAAAGCTTCGAATGCTTTAGTTGCTGGAGATAGTGGTAACGATTCTGCTATGTTCGATATGGAAGATATTAAAGGAATCGTGGTAGCGAATGCTCACGAAGAACTTTATAAATATACCAAATACCGTCAAATCTACCATGCAGAAAAAGATTGTGGAGATGGAGTTATAGAAGGTTTAGTGTATTATGGTATTCTGCCCGAAGAGGCTATTGTATCAAGCAATACAGACCATACCGAAGATTATATTATTCAACAGGAATTAAATAGTATTGCTTCCGAAGATGATAAAGAAAAACTAGATCTTATTTTAGAAGGCTACGAGAAAGCCATTATTGCTCTAAAGAAAAATATAACACCTCTTGGGTTTTCCGCATGCTCTATTGAAGATAATATTACCCATGGAACCGATGAAAACTACCATAGTGTTTGGGCCAGAGATGGCGCCATTACAGTAATTGGTTCTTTGTCTTTAGTTGATGATGAAGAGATACATAAATGTCAACGGCAGACTTTAGTAACATTAATTGAGAATAGCTCGAGAAACGGACAAATCCCTTCTAACGTACGTTTAAAAGATAAGCAACCCGATTATTCTGGAGTAGGTGGTATTTGCTCTATAGATAGCGGTATATGGGTTGTAATTGCATTTTACGAATATGTAAACGTTACAAAAGATATTAAGTTTTTACGTAAATATATTGGAGATATTAAAGAAACCATGCGTTGGCTTGGTGCGCACGATAGTAATAATGATGCTTTATTAGAAATTCCTGAGGCCGGAGATTGGACGGATTTATTTGGCGGAAGCTACAATATTTTATATGATGAAATTCTTTGGTATCGCTCTAATGTGTGTTTTGGTAGAATGTTAGAAATGCTCGGCGATTATGATGAAGCTGGAGAATACATCCGTTGGTCTCAAGTTATTAAAAAGGAAATTTTACAGAATTTCTGGCCATCTACCCAACAGAAATTATTTCAAACGGTGTCATTCGCAGAGCGTCAGTTTACACTAGGTGATACCCCGTATTTAATTCAACAAACTACTCCATTCGATTTTAGTTGGCGTTGTGATGTTTTCGGAAACGTGCTCGCCTTTTTGTTTGGTACAGTCGATGCAGAAAAAGCGCATCAAACCTTTAAATTTATGTTAGGCGTAGGGGTTAACGATCCTTTTCCGGTATCTAATGTGTATCCGGTTGTAACACCAGGAGATCCAGATTGGAAACCCTATTACACCGTTAATTTATTGAATTTACCAAACCATTATCACAACGGGGGTATTTGGCCTTTTGTAGGTGGTTTTTGGGTGAAGTTTATCGGGAAACTTGGTTTTAGAGATATGGCTATTTCTGAGTTGCATAAGCTGGCATTAATAAATCAGGAAGGTTTAAATGATGAGTGGGAGTTTAATGAATGGGCACATGGTATCACCGGAAAAGCTATGGGGAAAGCTTATCAAGCTTGGTCTGCTGCACAGTATATTTCGGCTTGTCACGATTTAAAAATAATTAAGAAATAATTTAACAAACTATAAAACTATGAAATCAATATTAATGATCTCTTTACATGGATATGTAGGAGCAAATCCAGAACTTGGTAAGCCTGATACAGGAGGGCAAGTAGTTTATGTTTTGGAACTTGCAGAACGTTTTAGTCGGTTAGGTAAGCGGGTAGATTTGGTAACACGTCAATTCGAAGATCAACCGGAGTACGATAATGTTCATGAAAATTATAGTGTTTGGCGAATTCCTTTTGGAGGTAAAAAATTTATTAGGAAAGAAGATATGCACGACCACCTTAAAGCTTTTGTAACAAATACTTTGGCTGCCATAAAAAAAGAGAATAAAAAATATGATGTCGTGTATTCGCATTACTGGGATGCCGGTTGGGCAGGTCAAAAAATAGCTGAAGAATTGGGCATATCTCACGTACATACACCGCATTCTTTAGGTTGGTGGAAACAGCACAGTATGGGAAGCGATATGGACGAAAAGGAAATGGAAAAGACTTATCGTTTTAAAGAGCGCATTAGAAAAGAATATTTTGTTTACCAAATGTGCAACCATATTGTGGCAACTACTTTGCCTCAAGTCGATTTATTGACTCAACAATACGATGTGCTGTCTAAAAATTGCACCATGATTCCTCCTGGTATTGATGAAAATCGTTTTTACCCAGTGCCTTCCAAAGAGAATGATAAAATTAGAGCAAAATACGATATACAACCTACCGATATTCTTGCTTTAGGTAGAATGGCGCATAATAAGGGTTACGATTTATTAATTAGAGCGCTCCCAACAGTTTTTGAGCTTTGTCCAGAAGCACGATTAGTCGCAGCCATTGGTGGTGACCAGTCTGAGCAAGATGATAAAGGTGTTGCAGGTTTAAAAAAATTAGCTAAGGAATTAGGGGTTTTAGATAGAATAACATGGAAAAATTATATCGCTGATGAAGACTTAGCCAACGTCTATCGCGCAGCTAATATTTTTGTAATGCCTTCACGTTATGAACCTTTTGGTATGGTAGCCATTGAAGCTATGGCGTGTGGAACACCGAGTGTGGTAACTGTGCATGGTGGCTTATACGATTTAATAGATTTTGGAAATCAAGCATTATTTGCAGATCCACATAGACCTACAGAATTTGGAGCTATGATGGCCATGCCTTTATTATATCCTAAAATGCGAAATGAGCTATCTGTGGAAGGTGCTCGTTTTGCTAGACGTAATTTTGGATGGACAGGTATTGCCAAACGTATGTTGCAAGTATTTACAAGTTCTATCAGTCAAAACACCATGGAATCTAATCTGTTTTATTAATAGAAATTCTTAATTTACCAGGTATCTCTACTTTTGATATTATTAGCGCATAATCGAATAATTTCGGTTATGCGCTTTGTTTTTGTAGCCTCTCGTTTAGCGCTATGCAACCAAAATAAATAATGTTTTTTATAGGAAGGGGCAAAGTTTTCGTAATTTTTAAAAGCTTCAGGGTTTTCATCAAAGGCTTTTTTTAAAGCATCTGGTATAATGCCTTTTTCAACAGAATCAAGTGCAGTCCAGCTGCCGTTTTGTTTACCTAGATTTATAATGTCTAATCCAGACTGATGCATTAATCCTTCTGCAGTAAGCGTTTTAATATACTTTTTGTTTAAGGCGCTCCAAACGCTTTTTTGGTTTCTTGGAGAGAAATATTGTTTGCGTTTTCCATCTCCCAAACTTTTTACTGTAGAATCTATCCAGCCATAACAAATGGCAACTTTTACGGCTTCTTCCCAGCGCATCGAAGGCTGTTCATTTTCAACTTTATAAAAAATCAAATAGACACCTTTAAATTCTTTATGGTTTTCATGTAGCCATTCGCGCCAAGCGGTGTCTGTTTTAAAATAGAGTTCTGGAGTTTCCAAAGGTATTATAGTTTCTTGGTTTCAACATAAAAATCAATATCCACATCGAATGTTGAAATGTTTGAGTTAAAGTCTAATGTTTTCCATTCAGAAGTTGGTTTTAACCAAACGTCTTCATCATTTATTTTAACTTCAAGAGGCATATCAAAATTGGTAACAATGTTTGTCCATCGATATTTTAGTGTTTTCTTGTCAATAGAATATTCTAAAGTAGGGACTTTCACAGATCTTAAATATTGATTGAAAAATGCTGTTAAATCAATGCCTGATTCTTTAGATAAATAATCTTCAATTTGCTTAGTAGTTACTGTTTGGTGATAGAATGTTACGTTCATTTTACGTAATATTTGTCTCCATTTTTCATCGTCTTCAATGAGTTGACGTAAGGTGTGCAGCATATTGGCACCTTTGTAATACATGTCTCCAGAGCCTTCTTTGTTTACGTTGTAATTTCCAATAATTGTGCGGTCGTTTCTAATGCTGTTTCGAGTTCCAACTACATATTCCGAAGAGGCTTGTTTTCCGTAGTAATAATCTAAAAATAAATTTTCCGAATACGCTGTAAAACTCTCATGGATCCACATATCGGCAATGTCTTTATTCGTAATATTATTGGCAAACCACTCGTGTCCCGATTCGTGAATAATGATAAAATCGAATTTTAAGCCCCAGCCTGTTCCCGATAAATCTCGGCCTAAATATCCTGGTTTGTATTGGTTGCCATAAGTAACCGAGCTTTGGTGTTCCATGCCTAAATAAGGTACTTCTACTAGTTTGTAGCCGTCCACATAAAAAGGATATTGCCCAAACCAATGTTCAAAAGCTTTCATCATTTTTGGCGCGTCTTTAAATTGTTCTTTGGCTTTTTCTAGGTTATCTTTTAAAACATAATAATCCATGTCTAGGTTTCCTCCTTGGCCATCATAAACTTCAGAAAAATGAGCATAATCGCCAATGTTTATATTTACACCGTAGTTATTAATAGGGTTTTTTACAAACCAACTATATGTTTTGGTATCTCCAATACGCTCTTCAAGTCTCAACCTTCCGTTTGATACATTCATTAAATCTTTTGGCACGTTTACGCTAATAAGCATACTGTCTACTTCATCGTACATATGGTCTTTACATGGCCACCAAACGCTAGCGCCTAAACCTTGGCAAGATGATGCAATAAAATCATTTCCATTCGAGTCTTTTTTCCAAGAAATTCCGCCATCCCAAGGTGCGTTAACGGCTTCTTTCGGGTTGCCTTCATAATATACATCTAAACTTTTTACAGTGTTTAAATCTTGGTTTTCTTGAAGTTTAATAAAGTGAGCATTGCCATCATGTTTAACATCAAGTTCGATGTTATCTTGAACAACTTTAGTTATTTTTAAAGGTGATTGTAAATCAATTTGCATTACAGAATCGGCTTTCAATACTTTATATTGAATAGTGTTTTTTCCAGAAATAAATTTATTTTCCGGGTCTACTTTTATGTCCAAGTGATAATAGGTTAGATCCCACCATTCGCGCTCAGGAGTAATACTTCCGCGTAGCGTATCTTGCCTTGTGAAATTGTGTTTTTCTTGCATTAATCCTTGTGAAAACAACGATATAGAAAATAGAAACATTAAGGAGCAAACAGGCCATTTAAATTTCTGAGTAAACATGCTTTTGGGGTATTTGTTGGTTAATATGTTTTGCGCTTATACAATAGTATTATTTTTTACGGCTCGAACCAAATATATTCTATAACTGATTAGAATATATTAAATCTATTTAGTTCTAAAATATTTCAATTCAGACTATAAAAAAACGCCTCAAAAATAAATTCGAAGCGCTGTGTTTTAAGTTTGGAGTAACAGGTTTAGTTGGAGCACAAATCTAACTGCGTAACATAATCTGAAGCTAATTTTTTTAAGCTCGAAATATAGTGCGCCTTAATAGTTTCCATGCTTTCTTGAGATACATCTGTATCTGTAGCTGTTAACTTATTGTTACTGTTACACAATTTTAAACTTTCATTATAAGTTTTAACTGTAGAGCTAATTGCTAGTTTGTATTTGCCTATAAGTTGTTTCTTTTCTAAAGCCAAAGCTTCCGTTTGTTGCTCGGCTAATTTTTGTTTTATTTCTTGTTCCTTAAGTTTTAAAGCTGCTTGTTGTTGCTTTAATTGCTCTTGCTCTTTTTGTAAATTGGCTAAGGCATTATTTTCGGTTGAAGTCTCTTCAACTTCAATATTATTAGCATTGTTGTAGGCACATTTGTCAATTTCAATAACGCTTTGTTTACTTAAATCTCTGGCGCGTTTTACATAAAATCGGCCATCTTCATTTGTCGTTGCAGATTCTACCTGAACTAACAAATCTGAAACTTGATTAGCTAAATCAAGGGCTTTTTGACAATTACAATCTGCTAAATTTTGCTTAGATAATTTTATAGATTCTACCGAGCGGTTAGAGTAGTATTGTAAATGGCTAATATTGTTAGAGTCATAAGCATCCTTAACATGCGAGTAAGAATTAATTAAGTAAGCACTTGCATCTTCGCAATTTCCTTGGCCCTGCATGGCGTAGGTTAAAAATAAAATAGGTAGGAGTAAAAGGGTTTTCATAATAAGTAGGTATTAATAGGGATTTGGATGGGCTAAAGTATTAAAAACAATTTGGTCGAGGGTGCAGTTTGTCGAAAACACAGATAATACTTGGTTTTGTCCTTAAAATTCGAGCAGTTCACCATTTCTAAATTAGGTTAGTAAGTGGTTTTGTAAATTCTTTATTATATTTATAAAAATTAATTTCCGCAATACTATCATATGAAAAATATTGAAATAGATAAATTCAAAGTAACATCAAATATTTCCCTGAAAAACTTAGAAACTAAATTGGTAATAGACGATGCTAAAAGTGAATTAAAAAGCATTCGTAAAAAACTAGGTGAGTGGCAAAACATAATGTATGCGCACGATAAACACGCGGTTTTGGTCTGTTTACAAGGTATGGATACCTCAGGAAAAGATAGTTTGGTGCGCGAAGTTTTTAAAGAATTTAATGTGCGTGGTATAGAATGCCATAGTTTTAAAGTACCAACCGATTTGGAGCGCGGTCACGATTATTTATGGCGTCATTATTTAGTACTTCCACAACGTGGTAAATTTGGTGTTTTTAACCGCACACATTACGAAAATGTATTGGTAACTCGAGTGCATCCCGAATATATTTTGGGTGAAAATATTCCTGGAATAGAAACCGTAGACGATGTAAATGAAGCCTTTTGGGATAAGCGTTTCGAGCAAATTAATAACTTCGAAAAACACCTAGCCGATAACGGTACCATAATATTTAAGTTCTTTTTAAACTTATCTAAAGAAGAGCAAAAAAGCCGATTATTGCGCCGTTTAGATAAGCCTGAAAAAAACTGGAAATTCTCGCCCGATGATCTTAAAGAACGTAAGTTGTGGGACAAATACCAAGACTGCTATCAAGATGCCATAAATAGAACCTCTAAGTCACACGCGCCTTGGTACACTATTCCTGCCGACGATAAACCAACAGCGCGCTTATTGGTCGCGAAAATTTTACACGATAATTTAATTAAATATACCGATATCACAGAGCCAGAATTAAACGATAAAATTAAGGCTAATTTAGAGAGTTATAAAGCTCAGTTAGCTAATGAGTAAAAGGTTTTGGGCGTTTTAACACGCTTTCACTACTCGCTCCCTTCCGCTGGTCGGGGAGCTTAAACAGGCCGTTCAATCGTTAACGCAATTTCGGCTGGTTAATTAACAAAAAGTTATAATTTTCAATCAAGCTCGGTTTTGATGAAATATTATCTTTAACAAAAAAAAACTAACCCATATTAATAACCAAAGTATATTACTAATGATAAAATTAAAAAGAGTTTTAACAATTGCAATGGCTTTAAGTTCTGTTGTTTTAGTTGCCCAAAGTGATGAAGATGTACTTAAAACCATCTACAAGCAATCTTTAACAAACGGACAAAGTTACCAGTGGTTAAATCACCTTTCAAATCAAATAGGGAGTCGTTTATCAGGGTCTTTAGGTGCAGAGAAAGCAGTGGCTTACACCAAAGAAGAACTCGATAAATTAGGATTAGATAAAGTTTGGTTACAACCTGTAATGGTACCACGTTGGGTACGTGGAGCAAAAGAATATGCTTTTATAGAAACCGAACGCGGTAAAACAAACACGGTAAATATATGTGCCTTGGGAGGTTCAGTAGCTACGCCAGGTTTAGGTTTAAAAGCTAATATAGTTGAGGTTAAAAACTTTGAAGAATTAGAAGCTTTAGGGAAGGCTGAGGTCGAAGGTAAAATAGTGTTTTACAATCGCCCAATGCAGGCCGATTTAATTAGCACTTTCGAAGCTTATGGTGGTTGTGTAAATCAACGTTACAGCGGAGCTGTTGAAGCAGCAAAATATGGAGCAGTAGCAGTAATAGTGCGTTCTATGAATTTAAGACAAGACGATTTGCCACACACAGGAAGCATGACTTATGGTAATTTACCAGTCGATGAACGTATTCCTTCAGCAGCCATAAGTACTAACGATGCTAATTTATTAAGTACTATGTTGCAGCTTAATAAGGACATTAAATTCTATTTTAAGCAAAGTTGTAAACAGCTAAAAGATGTACAATCTTATAACGTTATCGGGCAAATTACCGGGAGTGAATTTCCAAATGAATATATGGTCGTTGGTGGTCATTTAGATTCATGGGATTTAGGCGATGGATCTCACGATGATGGCGCAGGCGTTGTACAATCTATGGATGTTTTACGATTATTAAAAGAATCTGGAATAACACCAAAACGTAGCATAAGAGTGGTGCTTTTTATGAATGAAGAGAATGGTTTACGTGGCGGAAAAAAATATGCCGAAGTTGCTAAACAAAAAAATGAAAATCATGTATTTGCTTTAGAAAGTGATTCTGGTGGATTTACACCTAGAGGTTTTAATTTCGATTGTAGTGATGCTAGTTTTAGTCAAGTTTTAAGCTGGGAGCCACTATTTAAACCTTACCTAATTCATTATTTTGAAAAGGGTGGAAGTGGAGCAGATGTTGGTCCGTTAAAAACAGAAACTAATGTGTTGGCGGGTTTACGTCCAGATTCTCAACGTTATTTTGATCATCATCACGCTAGTAACGATACTTTCGATGCTATTAACAAACGTGAACTAGAATTAGGAGCAGCAACCATGACATCTTTGGTTTATTTGTTCGATAAATACGGCATTAACCCAATAAATACCTCAAGGAATATTAAAAAATAAATGTGGCTACTTCTAGCAGAATTAATAGCCGATTTATTACTCTTGTTTCAAGATATTAAATTTTGGTTAAAAAAAAGAAAACGGCGCAAATTTGAAAAAGAGCATGGACTTCCTAAAAAGTTCATGCTTTATCCTTCTCAAAAAATAATGCTAATCGTTTTTCCTATTTCCTTAATATTATTCATTTCAGGGGGATTACTATTTACAAATTCTAATCAAGGTTCTACACGCAGTAAAATAATAGAATTAGCAAAAATACTAGAAAAAGAAAAACAAGATATAGGTCGATATCCAGAAAAAAATGGTGATGTTGTTAGGAATAATCCGTTGAGACAAAATGTAATATTCGATTCGTGGAAACAAGAGTTTCACTATGAATCTCTTAATAACGGAACCGAATTTAAACTACAATCTTTAGGAAGTGATGGTGAATTAGATACAAGTGATGACGTTAAACACAATAAATAAATTATGAAATTAAAACTTCTTATTTTACTAATAACAATAAGCGGAGTGGCTATGGCACAAAACAAAGAATTACCTTATTATGAAATTCCAGAAATGACAGAGGCTTATACTGCCGGAACTGTGGCGGCTAGAATGGTTGACGCCTTAGGTTTTCGTTTTTTTTGGGCAAGTGAAGGCTTACGTACTAAAGATTTAGAATATAAAGCAAGCTCGTCAAGCAGAACAAGCGCGGAAACTATTGAGCATATTTTTGGAATGTCTCAGTTTATATTGAATACAATTTCAAAGGAACCAAAGACAACCAATAAAGAGCCATTGTCTTTTAAAGTGCAAAGAGAACAAACCTTATTGAATTTAAAAAAAGCATCAGATATCTTGAGAGTAAGTAATAATTTGGAGCAATATGATACAGAAAGAGTTCAGTTTTGGAACATGATAAACGGACCAATTTCTGATGCTATTTGGCATTGTGGGCAATTGGTAACACTACGCCGTGCTTCGGGTAATTCATTTAATTCTAATATTAATTTGTTTAGTGGGAAAATTCGTAATTAGGTAGTAGGTTTTAGCGAGATTATTTAAAAATTCGCTTTAAAAATGATAATAATAGGGTTTTTCTGAAAAGTAAAAAGATAATCTGTAATTTCTATGAAACGCTGTTTTTCATCGATTTAGGGGAGAGCGTTTTTTGTAAGTTTGTGCTACAATTAATCCTATAAATTACAAATTACTATGAAATTAAAATTACTTTTATTACTTCTCGTTACGAGTTTGGGATATTCCCAAAATTCGATTCCTACGTTTGAGAGTGCGGCAGGTTCTGAATTTGCTGTTGTAAGCGCTCCAACAGACCAAAGTGCTGCAGGAGCAAATGCTACTTGGACTTTTAATGTTACTTATGACAATCAAAATACATCTGATGAGTATTCTACAACAGATGCAGCAATTTCTAACTATCCCGGTTCCACAGCTGTTATAAATACTAGTGTTGGTAATAGTCCAATAAGTAAGATTTTTTTAGAAAAAAGCGGAACATCTATTTCGTTTACTGGTGCAGAGAGCAATGGTTTCACTCTTGTTTACACAGATAAAGGTGAATTAGGTAGTTTTCCTTTAAGTTATTTGTCTGCTCCTAGTAATGATAATATAAGTGGTACTTTTAATTATTCTTCATATAATGGTACTTTTTCAGGTTCATTAGTTCGAACTGTAGATGCTAAAGGAACTTTAAACGTAAACATAAGTGGTTTGGCTGGAGAAAATTTTAGTGGAGGAGTAACTCGGTTAAAAACCGTTCAAGATATTCAGTTGTTTATTAGTTTTGGTGGGTTTCCAGTTAAAGCGGCAGATTTGACACAGACTTCTTACTATTATTATAAAGATAATGGTGATTTGGTGTTTAGAAGTACTAAAATTGATGTTTCTGGGGATGCTATAAACGACTCTTTCGAAACAGCTGAAAGTTTAATAACTAGTACTCTCGGTTTAGGTGATCATACAATAAGTGATGCAGATTTTTCTATTTTAACTAACCCTGTAAAGGAAGAGTTAAACATTAATGTTAAAGCAGAAGTAGAGTCTATTTCAATAGTAGATCTCTCTGGTCGTCAAGTTTTAAACGTAAAAACTAACGAAAGAAAATTAGTTGTAGATCAATTGAAATCTGGTTTATATATTGCAAATATCGCTACAGATAAAGGTATGTTCTCTCAAAAATTTGTGAAGCAATAATAAAATATTCGTATTTACATTTTACACAAAAAAAAACAAAACCTGAAAATTAAATTTTCAGGTTTTGTTTTTCTAATAGTTTTCTTTGTTGCTTAATGGTAAGCGAACTTCCATCATGGCTCCAACCAGGAGCGGCAAATGCATACATAAATTTATGATACCAGTTTTTCGATTTTTTCATATCGTTCCAGATATCTTTGTATTCGTGCGTTAAAATCACCAAAGGATTATATGAGTTTGGTGCATGTGTAACACCGTATTTTATTTCTATATTTTCATCTAGTTCTTTCCAAGTCCCAAATATTTTATCAAAAATATTTAAGAATCCACCGTGGTTTTTATCCATGTATTCAAAGTTTTGAGCATGGTGTACTTGGTGCATGGTGTGTGTGTTCATAAATTTTTCTATAATTCCCATTTTAGGAATATAAACAGAGTGTAATTGAAACTGCCAAAGCGCTTCAATACCTAAACAAACTACTAACATTTCTGGCGGAAAACCAATAGCAACAATCCACATATAGAAAAAAGGTTTGTATAAAATAGTAAACCAACCGTTTCTTACAGCAGTACCTAAATTAAAATTATCTGATGAGTGGTGTACAATGTGAGCGGCCCATAAAAAACGAACGTTATGGTTTTGTCGGTGGAACCAGTAATAACTAAAATCGTCTAGCAATTGGCAAATAATCCAGATGTACCATGCGTATCCAAAAGATTCATAACCCATAATATTGGTGCGTACACCATCTACTATAGGATTGAAAATTTCGTATACATAGTTAAAAAGAACAATAGCTGCTATGGTTTTTGTAAGTGGAGCTAAAACAGCGGAGCCAATCCCCATAGTAAGGCTGGCAGCTAAATCTTTCCAGTTGTATAGTTTCTGACTTCGTTCTTCTTTACGATGCTTACTGTATGAGAGTTCTAATAATATGAGTCCTAAAAAACAAGGAACTCCATATACTAAAGGGTTTGTAAAATCCATTAAAAAATATTTGTTTGTCTCCAAAAATAGCGTGATTTTGCTCGAAAACCTTAATAAAAATAGTTTTTTTGAATAAAAAAATCCGTTTTAAGATAAATTTACCTCAAAACGGATTTAAAATTTTATAAAAAGTAACTTACTTGGCAGCTACAGTTTCTTTTTGTTCAGAAAAATCGACAGCTATTTGATTGTGTAAAATATCATCAAAAGTTTCTCTTTTTCTAATTAAATGTGCTTTTTCATTGTACCATAAAACTTCCGCAGGGCGCAAACGTGAGTTGTAATTGCTCGCCATAGAGAAGCAATAAGCGCCTGCATTTTTAAAGGCTAAAATATCACCTTCATTTATTTCGTTTATTCTTCTGTTATTTCCAAAAGTATCGGTTTCACAAATGTAACCTACCACGGTGTAAAAACGCTCACGACCTTTTAAGTTCGAGATGTTAGTGATTTCATGGTGAGATCCGTAAAACATTGGGCGGATTAAGTGGTTGAATCCAGAATCTACCTGTGCAAAAACAGTTGATGTAGTTTGTTTTACCGCATTTACTTGCGCTAAAAAGTAACCCGATTCGCTTACTAAAAATTTACCTGGCTCAAAGGCTAAGGTTAATTCTTTACCGTAATCTTTACAGAAATCGTTAAATCTTTTTGAAAGCTTTTTTCCTAGCTCTTCAATATTAGTTTCTATATCGCCTGGTTTGTAAGGCACTTTAAAACCAGAACCAAAATCGATAAACTCTAAATTATCAAATTGTTTTGCGGTTTCAAATAAAATTTCACTTGCATAAAGGAATACTTCAATATCTAAAATATCACTTCCCGTATGCATGTGGATACCGTTAATATTCATTTTAGTATTTTCAACAATACGTAAAATGTGTGGTATTTGATGAATTGAAATTCCGAATTTAGAATCAATATGTCCAACAGAAATATTTGCATTTCCACCGGCCATAACATGTGGGTTTATTCTAATACAAACCGGTGTGTTTGGGTGTTTTGCACCAAACTGCTCTAAAATAGAAAGGTTATCAATGTTTATTTTAACACCTAATTTAGCAGCTTCTTCAATTTCGTTTAAAGAAACTCCGTTTGGTGTGAAAATAATTTGCTCAGGCTTAAAACCAGCAGCTAAACCTAATTGCACCTCTTGTATAGAAACGGTATCAATACCAGAACCTAAACTATGTAAAAGCTTTAAAACAGAAATGTTTGATAATGCTTTTACCGCATAATTAAGTTTTAACTTCTTAACATTTTTAAAAGCACTAGTTAAGCGTTTATACTGGTTCTCAATTTTATGACCATCATAAACATATACAGGGCTGCCAAATTCGTTGGCAATTTTAAGCAATTGACTCTCTTGCATGGTTTTTATAATTTTTGTCAAAGATATTTTTTTTGCTTCAATAAAAAATAAATAAAGTAAAAATTATACAAATTAAACATTTTGTTAATTATTTAACACTGAAAAATGGATAAATGATAATTTCCGCATAAAATAATTAGTGTAATTACCAACGATTATTTACATTTGTTGCACTTAAAATTATCAAGCAGATTATGAATTTACACGAATATCAAGGTAAAGAAATATTAAGCAGTTTTGGTGTACGTATCCAACGTGGTATGGTTGCTCAAAATGCACAGGAGGCAGTTGCTGCCGCAAAACAATTAACTGAGGAAACGGGAACAGGCTGGCACGTGATTAAAGCACAGGTTCATGCAGGTGGTCGTGGAAAAGGTGGCGGAGTAAAATTAGCCAAAAACCTTCAAGAAGTTGAAGACATTGCAGGACAAATTATTGGGATGGACTTAGTAACACCTCAAACGTCTGCTGCTGGTAAAAGAGTACACCAGGTTTTAGTTGCTGAAGATGTTTACTATCCAGGTGAAACTGAAACAAGTGAGTTTTATGTATCTGTTTTATTAAATAGAGGTACAGGTCGTAACATGATTATGTATTCTACTGAAGGTGGGATGGATATTGAGACGGTTGCTGAAGAAACTCCACATTTAATTTTTACTGAAGAAATAGATCCAAATACAGGTTTATTACCATTTCAAGCAAGACGCGTAGCATTTAACTTAGGGTTATCTGGTTTAGCGTTTAAAGAAATGACAAAGTTTATCACTAATCTTTATACAGCTTACGTAAAATCTGATTCTTCATTATTTGAAATTAATCCTGTTTTAAAAACAAGTGATAACTTGATAATGGCAGTTGATGCTAAAGTGACTATCGATGATAATGCACTTTACAGACATAAAGATTACTTAGCTTTACGTGATGTACGTGAAGAAAGTGCTATTGAAGTAGAAGCTGGAGAGCTTGGCCTTAACTATGTAGACTTAGACGGTAACGTTGGTTGTATGGTAAATGGTGCTGGTTTAGCAATGGCAACTATGGATTTAATTAAGCAAGCAGGTGGTGAGCCAGCTAACTTTTTAGATGTTGGTGGTACTGCAGATGCAGCACGTGTTGAAGCAGCATTTAAAATTATATTAAAAGATCCAGCAGTAAAAGCTATTTTAATTAACATTTTTGGTGGTATTGTTCGTTGTGATCGTGTTGCTCAAGGTGTTATTGATGCTTATAAAAACATGGGAACTATTAACGTGCCAATTATTGTACGTTTACAAGGTACCAATGCTGATATTGCAAAAGAATTAATTGATAATTCTGGATTGGCAGTAATGAGTGCTACAGAATTTCAAGAAGCTGCAGATAAAGTACAAGAAGTATTGGCTTAAGCTTTTACTACATTATATATTAAAAAGAGTAACGTTTAGGCGTTACTCTTTTTTTTGTGATATATTTTGAAATAGTTGCTGTTATTGTAATTTTCTTATAGTTTTATAGTTGAATGATTTTTGAAAAGAAATAACAGCAAAAAGATATGAAAATAGTAGTTCTAGACGGTTACACATTAAACCCAGGAGATTTAAGTTGGAAAGCAGTTGAGGCCTTTGGCGATTTAGAAGTGCATGATAGAACAGCTTTTGATCACGATACTATTATTAAACATATAGGTGAAGCTGAAATGGTACTCACCAATAAAACACCTTTACCAAAAGCGGTTTTAGAGAAAGCTCCAAACCTTAAATATATTAGTGTTTTGGCAACAGGATATAATGTTATTGATATTATAGCAGCTAAAGATTTAGGTATCGTGGTGTCTAATGTTCCTGTTTATGGTACACAGGCCGTGGGGCAGTTTACTATGGCGCTTATTTTAGAATTGTGCCATCATGTAGGTGACCATAGCAAAGCCGTTAAAAATGGCGATTGGACAAAGTCTAAAGATTTTTGTTTTTGGAATTCACCACTTATAGAACTTTCAGGTAAAACCTTAGGTATAATAGGTTTTGGAAGAATAGGGCAGGCTACAGCAAAAATGGCGCAAGCTTTTGGATTAAATATTTTGGCTTATAACCGAAGTCAGGATTTACGATTAGAATCGGAAACTTTAAAATATGTTGAATTAAATGAACTTCTTAAACAATCAGATTTTGTGAGTTTGCATTGCCCATTAACTGAAAGCACAGAAGGATTGATAAATTCGGATTCTATTTCAAAAATGAAGGATAGCGCGTTCTTGATAAATACATCGCGAGGTGGTTTAATTGTAGAAGAAGATTTAAAAAATGCTCTTAATAACAATAAACTAGCCGGAGCGGCTGTAGATGTTGTTTCTAGTGAGCCTATAAAAGCAGATAACCCTTTGTTAGAAGCTAAAAATTGTATTATTACGCCACATATTGCTTGGGCATCAAAAGAGGCTAGAGCAAGATTAATGCAAACCACGGCAGATAATATAGGAGCTTTTTTAGAAGGAAAACCAACTCATGTAGTGAGTTAACTATTTAGGTAGAGAGTAATATAGTGCGCACGAGAAGATTCGAACTTCCACATCCTAAAACGGATACTGGCCCCTCAAGCCAGCGCGTCTACCAATTCCGCCACGTGCGCATTTGAGGTTTTAAATCGGGCGTAAATATAATGATGTCTGTGTGAACTAAAAATATAAAAAGCAAATAATTACAAAGTAAGCAACCAACTGCGTTGAAGTTTCTTAAATTTCTTTAACTCACTACGTAGAATAGGTAAAAAGTCTTTCCCGTTACTATTAGATTTTTCTAAGCGGTACGAGTTTTTATAAAGCATATTTGTTAATCGTCTTAAAGATGCAATATGTTTATACTTTCTTTCAGAATAACGCTCTAATTCTACATTTACAATTTCGGGAACAAGTGATACAGATTGCTGAACAATATCTCCTGAAAAATAAATATCGGCATCTTCTGTTCCATCGGCTTTTAAACCCGATAAATCGTGACTTAAATACATAGAAATACGTTGAGATAAAGATAAAATCTCGATGGCTTTTTTATAAACCGGTAATTCCGATAGATTTGATGGGGTATTAGAATTCATTATTTTTTCTCTTCAGCAATTTTATCAAATTTAGCAACAAGAAATTATATTTGTCTTTAGATTTTAAAGTTAAAATGTATATTTGCTTTAAATATTAATTTATTATAGTTAAAATTCTTTTAAATGAAGTTAGATGCGCTTAATATAAAGATTTTAAAGTGTTTACAGCAAAATGCACGTATGTCTAATGCGGAAATAGGTAGGCAAGTTGGGATTACTTCGCCAGCAGTTTCCGAACGTATTAAAAAAATGGAAGACTTAGGGATTATTGAAGAATATAAAGCCATAGTGTCTCCTTTTGAATTAGGATATCAGCTAAAAGCCATTATTACACTCCGTGCTTTTATGGGGAAATTAAAGCCTTTTTTAGATAAGGTGAAAACGTATGATGAAGTAGTGAATTGCTACCGTATTACGGGCGACGAAAACATTGTAATGGAAGTGGTATTAAAAAACCATAAACATTTAGAAGTTTTCATTGATCAATTGATAAGTTATGGTGAAACTAAAACACAAATTGTACTGTCTCGTGTTGTTAAACAAAAGGGAATTAAGCCGATTTAAATGTTGCAATTTACACTTCGGAAGGTATACGCCAAGCCGGATTTTTTCTGTTTTCTCCAGCATAGAATAAAATAATATTATTGTCATCAGGATCTTTCAAATGTGCTTCACGCCAAAGCCAAGGTTTATCGTTTGGTAATTCAGTGAAAATAATGCCTTTCGTCATAAGTTGTTCAACCCAATCATCTAGATTTTCATCTTCAAAATAAACAGTGATACCGTTTCCTTCAGGTAATTTTTCTACTCGATGTATTGAAAACGTCGCATCACCATCTAGACATTCAAAACGTACATATCTTGGAATGGAATCTACAATAAGCTTCAATCCCAAAATAGTGTAAAACTCTACTGCTTTTTCAACATTAGTAGAAGGTATCGTTATTTGGTTTAAGTTCATGCTAGTCTTTTCTTTTTCTGTGTATTTAAATATCGACTTAAAGAGAATAATAAAAGTACGCAAAAGCCTGCTAACATTGTAAAAATGTACCAAGTATTATTAAAACCTAGATCGTCAACCATGTGCATACCTGCATTGTGTGCAAAAATATGGGCAATTGAAAATGCTATGGAATAGAGTGCCATATATTCACCTTGATTTCCTTTTTTTGCACGATCTAGGGCAAAAGCATTCGAGAAAGGAAACGTGATCATTTCACCTAAACTCATAAATAACATACCAATTATTAATACGCCAGTCCATGAGGTTAGGTTTAAAACCAAGATGCTTATACCAAGCAATATGGTGCCGAAAATCATGAGACCCGATTTTGTGAAATTGGTACTCTCTAACCATTTTATTAATGGCATTTCCAATAGGAAAATAGCAAAACCATTCATACCCAAAAGAATTCCAATATCAAATTCTGTTAAGCGATGGATATCTTTGTAGTATAAGGGCATAGTAGAAAAATACTGTAAAAATACAATGCCAAATAATACCATAGCAACTAAGAATATTAAAAATGCTTTGTCATGATATGCAGAGCTTGGGTTTTCATTTTTTACTGTATCTAAGACTCTAGCTTTTTTAGGGTGTAAAACTTTAATAAGTAAACCTGTTGCTAAAATACAAGTTATACCATCGACCCAAAATAACCCACCATAACTTAGAGTTGTAATTATAATACCGCCAACTGCTGGGCCTACAGAAAAACCAAGGTTTATAGCAAGTCTAATTAAGGTTACCGATCGCGTTTTGTTCTCAGGTTTGCTGTATGCGCTAAGTGCGACAAACATGGCCGGACGAAACATATCGGCAACGAGCATAACTAGAAATATACCAAAGCAAAAGCTTGCAAAGGTGTTTAGAAATTGAAGCGCAATAAATAAAACGCCGGTTGAAATTAAACTTCTAACCATAACTTTGTAGTAACCAATTTTATCGGTTAATTGTCCGCCAAGCCAAGATCCAACCACAGAACCAAGGCCAAAGGCACTCATAATCCATCCAACATCTTTTAAAGTGAAATCTAGATTTTCGGTGAGATAAAGCGATAAAAACGGTATAACCATGGTGCCAGCTCTATTTATTAAAGTAATAAGAGCGAGCCACCATACTTCGTGAGATAAGCCTTTAAATGTGTTGATGTAGTTGTTAAATAGCGTTTTCATTTTTATTGATTTTTATTGCTTAGTTAGAGCAACTTTTTGAAAATATAATTTTGATTGAATTTGAAATTTTGGAAAATAAAAAAGTCCGACTGCGAAGTCGGACTTTTAAAATACTGAAAATAATATATGTTTATATCATCACAACATAGAGCAAGCCCAACCTATTCTCTTATAGCGAGAGGTCCATAACTTTCTATAAATAGTGACGTTACTTTGCATTATTGATAATTTATTTGGTTAAATGTATTTAAAATTTTCTTAAGTTGTATTTTTGAAATGAAATAATTTAAAAATGAAGAAAATATACATAGGTTTAAGTTTGTGCTTTTTACTGGTATCTTGTGGTAGTAGTTTTCAAGGGTTTTATAACAATCATAAAGCCGATATGGGAACCACATCTTTTCAAGTTCCTAATTTTATGAAAGCAGTTTTAAGTCAAATTTCACCTGAAGTAAAACATGCTATCGGTAATATATCAGACTTGAAATTTATAAAGTTTGATGCGCTTAGTAAGTTTAAACGCGAGAGTTTAATTGCTGAAATTAATGCCGTAACTAATAGTGGTTATACTGATGTTTTTAGAAAGAATGATGTGGTTAATACGCGTATAATTTCAGTAAAAGAATTAGGCGTAGTGGTAACCGATGCTATTATCTTTAATAGTACAGAAAACGAAACAATAGCTTATTATTTACAAGGGAATTTTGACCCGGAAAAAATTAAATCTCTAGCAGATGAAGATGCTTTTGGCGAATTTTCTAACAGTTTAATGCAATCTTATAATACCAATATAAACCCATCTTTTAATCCATAAAAACAATGAAGAATTTAATGTTAATGGCTGTAGTTTTAATGTCTGTTTTTAGTTGCGGGCAAAATAAACGTCCCATTTTAGGGGAAACGGAATTCCAAAAAACAATAAATGCAGAGTATAAAGATGCTTCTACATCACCACTAAAAGACAAAGACAGAAAGGTGTTTGAAAGTTTAGAGTTTTTTAAATTTGATTCTACTTATGTTGTTACAGCTCAATTTAAACGTGTTGAAAATGCCGAATGGTTTAATATGAAAACTACAACAGACCGTGTTTCTAAAGAGCGTGTTTATGGCGTTTTGACTTTTGAATTGAAAGGAGAAACGTTTAGTTTAAATGTTTATCAAGGACAGGAATTAATGACTAAAGAAGGTTTTGAAGATTATCTTTTTCTTCCTTTTTTGGATGAAACTAATGGTTTGGAAAGTTATGGTGGCGGTCGTTATCTCGACATGAAAATCCCAGACTCTAATACCGTAGTTATAGATTTTAATAGCGCCTATAATCCATATTGCGCTTATAATGAGCGTTTTTCTTGCCCGGTTGTACCTCGTGTTAATTATTTAAAAACCCGAGTAGAGGCTGGTGTTAAAGCGTTTAAAAAACACTAATATTTAATTCCCACAAGTTTATTGAGCTTATGGGAATATATAGTTGAATGTGGTTGTTAATCGTCCAGCTTTGCTGAAAGTTCTAACCAACGTTCTTCTTTTTCTTCTATGGTATCAATAATAACTTGAAGTTTTCCGGAAAGTGTGTTTATTTGGTCAGGTGTTAAATCTGGATTGTTAAATTTTGATTCTAATTCCTTTTTATCAAACGTTAAAGACTTTATTTTGCTTTCAATGTTATTTAACTCCTTTTCTTCGTTGTAAGAGAGTTTTTTTGCATCCGTTTTCTTCCAAGCATTTTTTTCTTTTTTATCCTCGGAATCAGCTGCGGAAATAACATCTTGACTGTCCTCGTAAATCCGGTAATCGGTGTAATTCCCTGGGAAATCTTCAATTTCACCTTCGCCTTTAAAAACAAATAAGTGATCGATTACTTTGTCCATAAAGTACCTATCGTGAGTTACTACAATTACGCAACCGGGAAAATCTAAAAGGAAACTTTCTAGTACGTTTAGTGTTACAATGTCTAAATCGTTGGTAGGCTCATCTAGTATTAAAAAGTTTGGGTTTTGAATTAAAATGGTGCATAAGTACAAGCGTTTACGCTCGCCACCACTTAGTTTTTCAACAAAATCGTATTGTTTTTTTCTACTGAATAAAAAGCGTTCTAAAAGTTGTTGTGCAGAAATTTGTTTTCCTTTTTTTAACGGAATGTAATCTCCAAACTCACGAATAACGTCTATAACTTTTTGTTCTGGTTTTATGGTAATTCCGCTTTGAGTATAATAACCAAATTTTACAGTTTCACCTTTGGTAACTTTACCAGAGTCGGGCTGCGCTGTTTGGGTTAATATATTTAGAAATGTTGTTTTTCCTGTTCCGTTTTTTCCGATAATACCGACACGTTCTCCTTTTTGAAACATGTAGTTAAAGTTGTCTAGAATTGTTTTGTCTTTAAAGCTTTTTGATACTTTATGAAATTCTAAAATTTTACTACCCAAACGTTCCATGTTTAGTTCTAATTGAACTTCGTGATCGTTACGGCGTTGGTGTGCACGGTGTTTTATATCTGCAAAATCATTAATTCTAGATTTTGATTTTGTAGTACGTGCTTTTGGTTGACGACGCATCCAAGTAAGCTCTTTTTTGAAAAGTTGTTTAGCTTTGTTGGTTTCTATGGCATCATTTTCTATACGTGCTTCTCTTTTTTCTAGGTAATATGAGTAGTTTCCTTTGTAATTAAAAATCTGACCTTCGTCTAGTTCTACAATTTCATTACAAACACGTTCAAGGAAATACCTGTCGTGCGTTACCATAAAAAGTGTAATATTTTCTTTAGCAAAAAAGGATTCTAACCACTCAATCATTTCTAAATCTAAATGATTTGTTGGTTCATCTAAAATTAGTAAATCCGGTTTATTAATTAATGCATTTGCTAGTGCTAAACGTTTTATTTGTCCACCAGAAAGCACGCTTACTTTTTGAGATAAATCTTCTAATTTAAGTTTAAAAAGTATTTGCTTGTATAGGGTTTCAAAATCCCATGCTTCATGGCGTTCCATAGCATCAAAAGCGACTTGATAAGCGTCTGTGTCGTCTGGGTTTAAAAGTGCTTTTTCATAATTCGAAATCACTTTTAAAATTGGGTTTTCACTAGCGAAAATAGTTTCTTCAATTGTTAAGTTTTTATCAAACTTAGGGTCTTGTGATAAAAAAGAAACGGCAATACCTTTTCGGAAAGTTACGCTACCAGAACCTGGTTCGTCATCTCCTGAAAGAATATTTAAAATAGAGGTTTTACCCGTACCATTTTTAGCCACGAAAGCTATTTTTTGATCTTTGTGGACACTGAAAGAAACGTTTTCAAAAAGTGTAAGTTCTCCGTAAGATTTCGATATGTTTTCTACTGTTAAATAATTCAAGTCTATTTGTTTTTTTACAAAGAACGTCTAAAAAACCAAAAAAAAGGGTATAAGTTTTATTCTTCACGGTGAAAAGTTATATTTGTGGTTAATCTATTAGCCTATATGTTAAAACAATTTGCTTTTTTTACTCTTTTCGCAATTACGTTAGTAAGTACTTCTTGTATCACAAATAAAGACGTTGTCTATTTACAAGATAAAGGAACCGTAATTAGTGATTCTTTGCAAATACAAGCATTGGCTAAGCCTTATAGGGTGCAGATTAATGATATTTTGAGTGTTAATATAAAATCTTCAGATAGCGAATTAAAAGAGTTGGTTGAAATCTTTCAGCCTACAGAACAAAGTGGTAGTGTAGGAAGTTCTCAAAATTTATATTTTAGTGGATTTACGGTAGATTTACATGGGAATATTGAATTTCCTATTTTGGATAAAATCAATGTTTTGGGATATACTACTGACGAAATTGAAGATGAAGTTAAAAAAGCATTGTTAGATAAGTATCTAAAAGATGTTTCTAAAATTTTTGTTACAGTAAAATTGGCTGGATTACGTTATACAGTTACCGGTGAAGTTGGAGGTGGAGGTGTATTGACTTTGTTTCAAGATAGAGTGAATATAATTGAAGCTTTGGCAAATGCTGGGGATATTCTTGATACTGGAGATCGAAAGGATATATTAGTTATAAGGCAATACCCTGATGGACAGAAAATTCATCATATTGATTTAACAGATATAGCGGCTATGAAATCTCCATTCTATTATATACAGCCTAACGATATGATATTGGTTAAACCTTTAAAACGTAAATCTTTAGGAGCAGGCCAAACAGCTACACAAACTTTAACAACAATAGCGAGTATTTTTTCTGTAGTGATATCAACTTATTTCTTAGCTAAAAATCTTTAATTCGGAAATATGAAAGAAGAATTTGATGATTTAGACTCTACTCCAGCATTTGATATAAAGGCGTTTTTATTTAAGGCACTTAGCTATTGGAAGCTTTTTATTTTATGTGTTGGTATAGGTGTTTTTGTTGTTTATCAACAGAATATTAGAAAACAGCAGTCTTACAGGTTATCAACAAAGATATCGATAGAAGATGATAAAAATCCATTGTTTACTTCTAGCACAAACTTAACCTTTAATTACGGAGGGGTTTCAGGAAAAGTACAAACTTTAATAAATACTTTACAATCAAGAAGTTTACATGAGCAAGTGGTTAGTAATCTTCAATTTTATGTTACGTATTTAAAACAGTCTAGGTTTAGGAAAGATGATGTATATAAACAGGTTCCATTTAAATTTGTAATAGATACATCAGCTTTTCAATTAATCAATATTCCTGCAAAAATCACTTTTTTAGGGAATAATCAAGCAGAACTAGAGCTTAATTTTGAATCTGATGTAGCCTATGCTCAAAAGTATTCTGATTTTAAAGTTAAAACAATAGCAGTGCCTATTGGTGTGATTACAAAACATTTTAGATTAGGAGAGGTAATTGATCTACCATATTTAAAAGGCAGAATAGATTTGCTAGAGGATGAATTCGTGAAACCTGGAGATTCTTATTTTTTGCAGTTTAGTAACTTTGATGCTGTCGTAGCGCAATATCGTGGTCGGTTAGCAGTCAATAATCCTCGGAATTCTGCGATAATAAACCTTAGTATGGTAGATAATAATACTAAGAAAATCGAGGACTACCTTAACGAAACGGTTCGTGTGGTTACTAAAGAACAGTTGGCTCGAAAAAATCAATTTGTTACGAATACTATTAAATTTATTGATAGTCAATTGAGTCGTGTCAAAGATTCTTTAACAGGCAATGCAGATGCTTTAAATGCTTATCGTTCTAAAAATGGAATTTATAGCCTTGATCAGGAAAGTGAATTACTTTCATCTAAATTAGCTGATCTTGAATTACAACGTGATGAGATTAATCGAAAAAAGGAATATTACTCAAGCCTAAAGTCTTATTTACAAACTAGTCAAAGTTTTACAGATTTACCCGCTCCTTCTGTTGCAGGTATTGATGATGGAAATATTTTATCTAATATATCTAAAATTAACTCTTTATCTGTTCAGAAAGCGAAATACGAAGCAACAGTTAAACCTGGAGCATCGATTTTTGACGATTTAAACAGTCAAATAGAAAGTATCAAGTTGGTGTTGTTAGAAAATATTAGTTCCACTACTAACGGTATTAATAGAGATTTTAACAGTATTAATTCTAAAATATTATCAGTCAAGGAACAATTTAGTAGATTACCGAGAGATCAGCAAAATTTGTTGGATATAGAGCGCCAATATTTACTAAATGAAAAAACTTATAATTTGTTTTTATCTAAACGTGGTGAAGCAGATATTATCAAATCTGCAACCGTCTCTGATATATTATGGATTGATTCAGCAAAAAACACAGGTGCTCAACCTATAGATTTGAAATTAAGTTCTCGGTATATGTTTGCTTTGTTTGGAGGCATTTTGCCACCTTTATTGTTAGCTTTTTTAGTTACATTTTTCGATACAAAAATTCATTCACCGCAATCTTTGGAGGGGCTAAGTGTTATACCCTTATTAGGTGTAGTTGGTAAGAATGTTCTAGATAATAATTTGGCAGTTCATAGAAAACCTAAATCATCTGTAGCAGAATCATTTCGGGCTATTCGGTCGAGTTTGCAGTATATGTATAAGCAACATGATGCCGATAGTACAAAAACAGTTATGATTACCTCGTCTGTAAGTGGTGAGGGTAAAACGTTTTGTTCTATTAATATTGCAACGGTATTTGCTTTAAGTGGAAAGAAAACCGTTTTAGTGGGATTAGATTTGCGCAAGCCTAAAATTTTTGGAGATTTTAATATTCAAAATGATATTGGTGCTGTAAATTATTTGATAGGTCAGAAAAATTTAAAGGAGGTTACTCAGGCTACTAAGGTTGAGAATTTGGATGTTATCACTTCTGGACCTATACCTCCGAATCCATCAGAGCTTTTAATAAGTAAAAAGATGACGGCTTTAATGGAGGAACTTAAATCGAAATATGATTATATTATTTTAGATACACCTCCGGTTGGTTTGGTTGCAGATGCCATAGAGTTATTGAGGTATTCGGATGCATCCTTGTATGTTGTTAGACAGGATTATTCCAAAAAAGAGATGCTGACTTTAATCAATGATAAGTATAAGAAAGGCGAAGTTAAAAATATCAGTTTTTTATATAATGGTTACGATCAAAAAGGGAAATATGGATACGGCTATGGTTATGGATACGGTTATGGTAACTATGCGAATGGTTATCATGAAGAAGTTAAAACCAAAGTGTCTTTTATTGAAAGTCTAATTAGTTTTTTTAATCCTTTTAAATAAATAATAAAATATAAATTTGGAAAGTAAACCTATTAAATCTGATTGGTTATACACCATATCACCTAAAAAAAAATTGATTAATCTTAATTTTAAAGAGATATGGAGGTATCGTGATTTATTGTTTTTATTTGTAAAACGTGATATCATCACACAGTATAAACAAACCATATTAGGGCCTTTATGGTATTTTATACAACCCTTATTTACCTCAGTAATTTTCACACTAATATTTAACAATCTAGCAGCTATACCTACAGGTAATGGGATTCCTTCCTTTTTATTTAATTTAGCAGGTATCACCTCTTGGAACTATTTTAGCTCTTGCTTAACAGGTACTAGTGATACATTTAAGGCTAATCAAGGGATATTTGGTAAGGTGTACTTTCCTAGAGTCATCACACCATTATCCATTGTATTTTCTAATCTTATAAAATTCGGAATTCAGCTATTAGTCTTTATTACGTTTTATATCTACTTTGTGTTTTTTACAGATGCAGCCAGTAATGCCTTACCACAACTGACTATTATACTATTACCCATACTAATTTTATTTATGGGTTTATTAGGGTTAGGTTTAGGGATGATTATATCTTCAATGACCACTAAATATCGTGATTTAACCTTTTTGGTAGGTTTTGGAGTACAATTATTAATGTATGGTTCTGCAGTGATGTATCCCTTATCGTATTTTAAAGAGAAATTGCCAGAATATTCATGGTTAGTAGCCTATAACCCAATGACAACCATTATAGAGTTATTTAGACAGATGACTTTGGGCGTTGGAAGTTTTGCGTTTAGTAATTTTATTTACGCAGGTGTTATAAGTGTTATCTTGTTTTTAATAGGACTAGTTATATTTAATAAAACCGAAAAGTCTTTTATAGATACTGTTTAATATGGAAGAAAAAGACATTATTTTAAAAGCAGAACACATCTCTAAACAATACCGTTTAGGATTAGTCGGAACAGGAACCATCAGTCACGATTTAAATAGATGGTGGCATAAAGTACGAGGTAAAGCAGATCCCTATTTAAAAGTAGGCGAGAGTAATGATCGTAGTACTAAAGGACAGTCAGAATATGTATGGGCTTTACAGGATATTAATTTTGAAGTTGAACGTGGTGAGGTTTTAGGAATTATAGGGAAAAATGGCGCAGGTAAATCAACTTTGCTTAAAATTTTATCTAAGGTTACAGGACCAACAACAGGAGAGATAAAAACTAGAGGACGTATTGCGTCTTTGTTAGAAGTAGGTACAGGATTTCATGGCGAAATGACTGGACGTGAAAACGTCTATCTTAATGGTGCTATTTTAGGAATGACTAAAAAAGAAATTTCGTCTAAAATTGATGAAATTATTGAGTTTTCAGGTTGTCAGCGTTATATAGATACTCCAGTTAAACGTTATAGCTCTGGTATGACTGTACGATTAGCGTTTGCAGTAGCAGCATTTTTAGAACCAGAGATTTTGGTGATTGATGAGGTGTTAGCGGTTGGTGATGCCGAGTTCCAAAAAAAGGCTATTGGTAAAATGCAGGATATTAGTCGTGGTGATGGACGAACAGTTTTGTTTGTCAGTCATAATATGCAATCCATATCAAGTTTAACACAACGTTGTATCGTTCTAGATAAAGGAAATATAATTTTTGATGGAGAAACTGCAGATAGTATAGATTTTTATTTAAATAATAATACTATTAATTCAGAGTATATTTATGAAGCTAAACCTAAAGCTGACAAACCGAATATAATTAAGGCATCTGTAAAGACTAGTAATATAGGTCAAGTGCATATTTGTGGAGAGCCTTTAGAGGTTAGTTTTGATTTGAACATTCCTTTCAGTTTAAAAGGAGCTTCATTAAGTTTTCAAATTATAGATAAACATGAAACTCCAATTGTTCATTTATGGACTTTTGATTCTGAGAAAGAAATGTGTCGAGAACCTGGTATTTGGAAACTTAAATGTATAATTCCAAAAGCTAGATTATATATGGGTGAGTATTCTTTAAAAGTATATTTTACAGGTCCTCCAGGTGGAGATAGATACGATATAATAGAAAATATTTGTCCTTTTAAAATTGAAATGTTTAAAATTTACAGAGAGTTTGAGTTTAGAGCTAATACATGTAAATATATAGAAGATTCTGATTGGTCAATTAATAAACAGTAAATGATTAAAAAAATAAATCATAGATTAAAGTCTATAATAAAAAGGATATTGAAGGTTGAGAGTTTGTCAGAGCAAACCAATATTTATTCAGACTTTAGCAAACAAGATATTACTATTTTAAATACTGTAAAACCGTATACCATGACATCTCCAGAAAGAATTAAGGTTCTTTTAGATGCTGTTAAGTATGTTGTTGATAATGATTTAGAAGGTGATTATGTTGAATGTGGTGTGTGGAAAGGCGGAAGCACATTAGCTGTAGCATCGTTATTGCATAGTTTAAAAAAAGAGGATAAACAATTGTGGTTATATGATACTTTTGAAGGTATGAGTGAGCCAACAGATGTTGATCAAGATTTACAAGGTAGAAAAGCAAAAGATAGGCTTCATAAAGAAGATAAAAAAACGTCATGGGTTTGGGCTTATTCAGGTCTTGAAGAAGTAAAGAAAACAATGTGTTTGTCTAATTATCCCACTTCTAAAATAACCTATATAAAAGGTAAGGTAGAAGATACTTTATTAAAAGATAAGCAACCTGAAAAAATTGCGATTTTAAGACTAGATACTGATTGGTATGAATCTACTAAAATTGAATTAGAATTACTTTTCCCAAAAGTAGTCAAAGGAGGAATTGTTATAATTGACGATTATGGACACTGGAAAGGCAGTAAAAAAGCAGTAGATGAATATATTAAGGAAAACAATTTAACTGTTTTTTTAAGTCGAATAGATTATACAGGAAGATTAATCGTTAAGACATTTTAATATAATGGCTGATTTTGTAGATATTAAGTTAACTTATAATAATTTAGATACATATTATATTAGGACTTCTATTTTTAAATATTTAAATCACCATTTACCAATGTTTAATGGTGATTTGCTAGATATCGGTTGTGGTAAAATGCCTTATAAGCATTATATTTTGGATAACTCTGCAGTTACAAAGTATGTAGGTTTAGATATAGATACTGCAATAGTTTACGATCAAAAGATTAAGCCAGACTTTTTATGGGATGGACAAGTAATGCCTTTTGAAGACAATAGTTTTGATTGTGCTTTTGGTACTGAAGTTTTAGAGCATTGTCCAAATCCTGAAGTCATTTTAAAAGAAGTCAATCGCGTTTTAAAGCCTGATGGCGTATTTTTCTTTACAGTACCTTTTTTATGGAATCTACACGAAACCCCTCATGACGAATATAGATACACACCTTTCGCTCTAAAAAGACATTTGGAAAATTCAGGATTTACATCAATTCAAATTAACGCTACAGGTGGTTGGCATGCAAGTATGGCTCAGATGTTAGGATTATGGGTAAGAAGAAGTCAGATATCTCAGAAAAAAAGAAAAATTTTATCATACATTTTAAAACCTATTATTAAATATTTAATAAAACTAGATAAAAATATAAATGTAAATTTTGTGGATGGACAGATGATTACTGGGTTATATGGAATTGCAAAAACTAAATAAATGAATATAGCTATACTCTCTCCAAGTCAAAACCCTTATTCAGAAACTTTTATACAAGCTCATAAAAACTTTTTGAAAGGCAAAGTGTATTACTACTATGGTCAAAAAGGAGGTGTTTGTCTAGAATCCGAAAAAAAATTAGGTCACCCAATAAAAAAAGTATTTTACAAATTATATAGGTCTATTTTTAAAAAACCTTACAGTTATATAAATAATAAACAGCTAATAGACTCTTTTAACAAGAATAAAATAGATGTTATTTTAGTTGAATATGGTAATCATGCATTTAAAATATTAGATGTCTTAAAGCTGTCTAAAATACCGTTTGTAGTTCATTTTCATGGGTACGACGCAAGTGTTAATTTTGTGATTGAACAATGTCAAAATTATTCAGAAGTGTTTAAATATGCCTCTAAAATAATTTCAGTATCACAAGTAATGTCTAATAACCTTTTGGATTTAGGTTGCCCTAAAGACAAATTGTTTTATAACGTGTATGGTCCTAATCCATTGTTTGAAAAAGTACAACCTACTTTTTCTAAAAAACAATTTATTTCAATAGGGAGGTTTACTGATAAAAAAGCGCCTTATTATTTAATTCTTGCATTTAAAGATGTAATTAAAACCCATAAAAAGGCACAGCTTTTAATTGGTGGAAGTGGCGAGTTATATAATACTTGTAAAAATTTAATAGCTTATTATAATTTACAAGATAATATTAGGTTATTAGGAGTGGTTACTCCTCAAAAATATACCACGTTATTAGAAGAAAGTTTAGCTTATGTACAGCATTCTGTTACAGCTTTAAATGGAGATATGGAAGGTACACCTTTATCCATTTTAGAAGCAAGTGTAGCTGGTTTACCCGTAATCTCCACTTATCACGCAGGTATCTCGGATGTAATAATAAATAATAAAACAGGTCTCTTGGTCCATGAGCATGATGTTTCTGGTATGACTGAAGCTATGATTAGTTTGTTGGATGACATTGATTTAGCTAAAACGCTTGGAAATAATGGAAAACAAAATATTCTTTCCAATTTTTCCATGAATAGACATATTAAACAATTGAATATAATTCTATCAGATAGCGTAAATCCATAACCATGTCCTTACCTCTAGTTTCCATAATAATACCAACCTATAATAGAGCACATCTAATTGGTGAAACTTTAGATAGTATTTTAGCACAAACCTATACTAATTGGGAGTGTATTGTGGTAGACGATGGAAGTATAGACGATACGTCTGTAATTGTAAATAATTATTGTGAACAGGACCAGCGTTTTAAATATTACAAAAGACCATGCAATAGAAAAAAAGGAGCGAATGCATGTAGGAACTACGGTTTTGAGTTAAGTAAGGGAGAGTTTATTAACTGGTTTGACGATGATGATATTATGACAATACATTTTATCGATTTAAAAATCAAGCATATTTTGTTGTCGAATGCTGATTTTTTATTTTCAAAATCAAATGATTTTGATTTGAAAGACAACGAAAAGCCAATGTTTAATGTTGATAACAATCTACATCAAATTAATGCAGTTAATTTTGTAACACAAAAGATTGTATGGTGTACCTTAGATTTTTTTTCTAAAAGGGATTTTTTAGAAAATGTAAGATTTAATGAAATTTTAAAATCAGGTCAGGAGTATAATTTTTTCTGTAAGTATTTACAACAAAATCTTGTTGGACTCTTTTTAAATAATGTTTTGGCTAAACGTAGAGTTCATAATAATTCAATACAGCAAAAGCAATCCAAAAGTGCTTGTGATTATGCGCTAAATAAATATTTAGTTTACTTTATAACTTTTTTTGAAATTGAGTCAAAAGCGACTAATACAGAATTGAATTATTTGCTAAGTATGGCAATGAGTAGAGCTTATGATTTGTCAGTTTTAAAAAAGAATGTTCCACATAAAGCTAATTTATTATATGCTGTTTTTAAGCATAAAAGAATTTTAAAATTTATGTCTTTTTGTATATCCTTAGTATGTAGTTATATTTCTGGTAAAGGATACGTTCTCTTAAACTATTCTAAAAAAAAATAATTAAGTAATGATAGTTAGATTGCACTGGTGGAAAGAGTTTAGAAAAGATGGTTTGCAAAACTATGGCGACTTAATGTCTAAATATTTGGTTCAAAAACTTTCAAAAAAAATTGTTTTTACAACTAGAGATAAAAGTAACACTTATATAAAAAAAATAATAAAACCGTATTACATAGTAATCGGTAGTATTATAGGTGCTGCCAATAAAAATGCCATAGTTTGGGGAAGTAGAAAAGCTATAAAAATCAAATTATATATTGCTAAAGTCCTATCAAATTTAGGCTTAGGTTATTTAAATAGATTTATCATAACACATAGATGAGAAAAGGCGAAAACATAGTACGTAATAAAACACTAGAATTACAACCTTGTTCGCATCGTGTAATTATTCCTTTATATATTCCAAATGAGGAAGGGTATTATCAAGATGCTTTTAAGATATTTAAAATGTGTTTGTTGTCTGTGCAAAAAACAGCAATTTCACCTTTAAAAATTTCTGTTATATCAAATGGAAGTACAGCTATAGTCAATGAAAAACTATATAAATTATATGAAGATAATTATATTGACGAGCTGATTATAGAAACCGAAACCATAGGTAAAATAAATAGTATATTAAAAGCTTTACGCACTGCAGAAGAGCGTTTAATAACTATTACAGACGCTGATGTATTATTTTTAAACGATTGGGAAAAAGAAGTAATTGCAACATTTGAGGCTTTTCCAAAAGCAGGAATGGTTAGTCCTGTACCAATCTACAGAACACAACTACGTCATACAGGAAATATTTGGATGGATTATTTGTTTTCAAACAAATTAAAGTTTAGTCCAGTAAAAAATCGGGAAGGCTTAACCAAATTTGCAAAAAGTGTAGGTTGGCCAGATTTAGAACTACATTTAAAAGATGTTATTGCCACTTTAGAAGGTAAAAATAAAATTAAAGCTGTAGTTGGTAATTCTCATTTTGTGGGAACTTACAAAAAAGAGGTGTTTGATAAAATCCCTTTAACCAATAGTAACTATAAACTAGGTGGAACTAGCGAGTATCTTTACAACGATTTACCCATCCTTAAAATGGGAGGTTATCAATTAGCGACATATGATAATTACGCGTATCATATGGGAAACGCATTAGAACAATGGATAGAAAAAGAGTTTGAAAATTTAAAAACAGAACATAAACAGTATAACAATTTTCAAACTATTAAAACTCTTAAAGCAAGTCCTATTAAATATGTAGTTTCGGAAAAAATATTTAAAAAAATGTTTAAGTACAAAGGTTTTAAACAATGGATTTATAAACAAAAAGGACTTACTAAAGACCAAATCTACAATTTTTTAGAGCGTGATTTTTTAGGTGATAACAATTAAATAGATATTACATGTTTAAAAAAATTAAAAGAAAACTAAGATATATTCTTTTTAAAAAACAAATAGACCTGCAAAACCAACAAAATCAACTACAGCACGAACGTTGCAAACCATGGTTTGCTGTAAAAGGAGATGAAACCTTACGCTTTGATTATTCTTTAAATAATATATCCATAGTATTTGATTTAGGAGGTTATAAAGGTGAGTTTGCTGCAGATATTTACAATAAATATCAATCTACTATTTATGTTTTTGAGCCTATTCAATCGTTTTACAATATAATAAAGCAACAATTTGCAGATAACCCTAAAATTAAAGCGTATCAGTATGGTTTAGCTGGTCAAGATCAAACCATGCAAATTAGTTTAACAGACAATTCGTCCTCAGTATATATTAAATCTAAACTAACAGAAACCATTCAGCTTAAATCTATTGTAGATTTTATAAAAACTAATAATATTGACCATATAGATTTGATAAAAGTAAATATTGAAGGTGGTGAATATGAAGTGTTAGAGGAATTAATAGCACATAACATGCTACCTTTATTTACAAATTTACAAATTCAGTTTCATGATTTTATTATCCCAAATGCAACTGAAAGAATGAAAAAAATACAAGCCGAATTATCTAAAACCCATCACTTAACTTATCAATATGAGTTTGTTTGGGAAAATTGGACATTAAAACAATAAGCATTGGTAATTGTAAAACTAATAGGAGGTTTGGGTAATCAAATGTTTCAGTATGCTGCAGCTAAAGCACTAGCCTTACATACTAAACAAGAATTAAGACTAGATTTATCAGGTTTTGACGATTACAAGTTACGTGCTTTTGATTTGCATCATTTTAACATTAATGCAAAACCATTTAGGCAAAAAAGTAAGTGGATTAGAAAGTTAGAAAACAAACTAAAATTGACTACTTATTACAACGAACAGTCTTTTAGATTTAACCCAGAAGTCTTTAACATTATAACCAAAAACATTCTGTTACAGGGTTACTTTCAGGCAGAAGACTATTTTATAACTTATAGAAACGATATTTTAAACGATTTTAAAATTGTTTCACCTTTAAAAAAACAAACCCAAAACCTATTGGTAGAAATGTCAAAGACCAATGCAGTATCTATTCATATTAGACGAGGTGATTTTTTAACACATGAGGTGCATAATACTTCTAAAGAGGAATATTATAGAGAGGCTATGATTGTTATTGAAAACAAAATAGAACAGCCAACTTATTATGTGTTTTCAGACGATATGGACTGGGTAAAAGCCAATTTTAAAACTAAATATAACACCGTTTATGTCGATTTTAATGATGCATCTACTGCATTTGAAGATATTAAACTCATGTCCAACTGTCAGCATAATATTATTGCTAATAGTAGTTTTAGTTGGTGGTCTGCGTGGTTAAACACTAATCCAAACAAGATAGTTATTGCACCCAAACAATGGTTTAATGGAGAGCAGTATGATTATACAGATGTTGTACCCAAACGTTGGATAAAACTATAATATGACTCACCAACCACTTATAACCGTTTTAATACCCACTTACAACTGCGAGCAATATGTACAAGAAGCTATACAAAGCGTTTTAGATCAAACCTATACCCATTTTGAATGTATTATTATTGACGATTGCAGTACAGATGCTACAGTAGATATTATAAAAACATTTGATGACCCACGCATCAACCTAATAGTTAAGCCTAAAAATTCTGGATATACCAATAGCTTAAATTATGGATTAACCATTGCTAAAGGAAAGTATATTGCAAGAATGGATGGAGATGACATTAGTTTACCAAACCGGTTTGAAAAACAAGTACATATTTTAGAACAAAACGACGAAATTGTAGTTTGTGGATCTATTTTTAAACTAATAGATACTGACACTATAATTCAAGCTCCAGAATATCATGAACAAATAAAAACTGGATTGTTAAAAGACTCTTGTATTGGTCATCCTACTGCTATGATTAAAGCATCTGTATTGCAACAACACAATATTAATTACAACACAGCTTATGAGCCTGCAGAAGATTATGATTTATGGGTAAGACTATCACAAGTAGGACAGCTGCACAACCTTCAAGAGGTGTTATTTTTGTATCGTGTGCACGACAATCAAGTCTCGATTACTAAAAAAGAAATTCAGCGTAAAAGTGCCAGTTTATCTCGATTTAATATGTTAAGTCAACTTGATTTTGACTATTCTGAATTTGAAAAACAAGCTTATATTAAACAGTTTTCGTTTACCGAACGTTTAAATTTTAAAGAGCTTAAAGCTTTAATTAATTTGAATAATAAAGCTTTGAAAGCAAATAGTAGTGGGTTATTTGATTCTAAAAAATTAATAACTATTATTCAAACGTTTCAAACAGAAGCTATAAATCAGTATTTCAAAGCTAATAGTATGTATAGTCCAAAGTATATTGGGGAGCTTAAAGAAATATCCCAATTAACTGATGTAAATTTCAGCTTTTCAGAAAAGGTAAAATTGTATATCAAAGCTCTAATATTTTTTAATAATAATAAAGTATAACTTATAAATGTTTAGTATTGCAATTAGAAATAAATATGAAGCAAACCATTTAGAAAAGGTTTTATCTAATTTAAAACAAATGTATTCTATTGATTTTGATGGGTTTATTATCGTAGATAATAAATCTACAGATAATAGTTTTGTAATAGTAAATGTATATAGCTGCAATATTTGTGCTCCTGATCTATTGTTTTACGTTAAGTTAATTAATTTATTAATCGCGCAGCAAATTATATTAAAAGCAGTATACGTTATTAAAAATAATGCTGTAAATTTTAAAGGTGTCACTAGTTTAAATAGTGTAAAAAAACACTTACTAAATAAAACTATAAATTAAGTGTATACATCTTTAATCTCCATAATCATCCCAGTTTTTAATCGAGAGTCTATTATAAAAATGACGCTGGATTCAATTATAGCACAAACCTATACTAATTGGGAATGCCTTATTATTGATGATGGAAGTACAGATAATACAGAACAAACCATAGCAGAATATTCAAAAAAAAACAATAGATTTAAGTTTATAAAACGACCAAATCATTTGGTTAAAGGCGCAAATAGTTGTCGTAATTATGGTTTTACTTTAGCAAAAGGACAGTATATAAATTGGTTTGATAGTGATGACATTATGAAGCCTGCTTTTTTAGAAAAAAAAATAGCAGAATTTAAAGCTAATACAGATGCAGTAATTCACAGAAATAATTATGCAAACTATCAATTAACCGCGTTTAGAGATAGTAAATTTGAATATGATAACGGAAAAAGTTTATTCTATAATTACGCAATGGAAACTATTGAAATTCAAACGTGTGGTTTTATGTGGAAAAAAACTTTTCTGGTTGATAAACCACTATTTGATGAAACCATTATGCGTTATCAAGATAACG
Source organism: Algibacter lectus (assembly GCF_900112395.1). Taxonomy (GTDB): domain Bacteria; phylum Bacteroidota; class Bacteroidia; order Flavobacteriales; family Flavobacteriaceae; genus Algibacter; species Algibacter lectus. Next base: position 252,404 of record NZ_FOLN01000006.1, on the reverse strand, counting down.
AGTTTCATATTCGTATGTTAGCAATACAATCTTTAAAAGTTGAAATTATCGAGACTGTTTTAGCAACTATTAGGAGTGGAGATGGACATGATAGTCAAATAAGCGCCAAAGCTAATTTAACAAAAAAGAAATTATTTGATGTGTTTTATTATCGCTATCAATGCTTAAAATTAGCCAAGGAGCACACTATAAGTATTGATCCTAATTTTAACAAGACGATCTCTAAAAAGGCATTATGGGCTTTTTACGCTGCGTTACGCTTCGAGACTAGTTTTGTTAAACGCATTAATTATGTTATTGCTTATTATTCAAGACTTCAATTTGTATATTATAACCCTCAAATGTCAATTTTAGATAGTTTTAAGTCGCGTTTTTATATACTTAAAACCATAGTTTTTAGATAATGATATCCATCATAATCCCAATATACAATCGCCAACATTTAATAGAAGAGACCCTTAACTCTATTAAAGCACAAACCTATGCAAATTGGGAGTGTATTATAGTGGATGATGGTAGCACAGATAACACCTATAATATTACTAATAATCTAATTAAAGGAGATAATCGCTTTCAATTGTATAATCGTCCTTTAGAATTTGCAAAAGGACCCAGTAGTTGCCGAAACTTTGCTATCACCAAAATGTCAGGTAATTATATTCAGTTTTTTGATAGTGACGATGTCATGCATCCCAATCACCTTCAGCTAAAAATTGAAGCCATCAAAACCCATGATTTTGTAATTTGTCAGTTACAAGAATTTACTGGAGCATTTGATACAAATTTATTTTCATCAGCTAAGCAACCCTATATTAAACCTAGTAAAAATGTATTCGAGGATTTTACTACAGGTACTTTTCCTATGCTAATGGTAGCTCCACTATGGAAAGCCTCAAGCTTAAAACCTTATTTACCGATTAGAGAAGATTTGCATATTCTTGAAGATCATGAGTTGTATGCCAGAGCATTATCACAAGATAAAACATACGCTATAATCAATATACCTTTAATATTTTATCGTGTAGGATCAAGCTCTTCCACCAATAGTTTTTATAGTAACGTGTCTTATGGTTTAGCCTCTTATTTTGAAGCCAAAAAGACCGTATTACATTTATCAAGTGCAAAGCCAATAAAACTGGCTATATTAAAAATGACTTTAGGTTTTTTTAGGTTAGCACTTGCTGAGCGTGATTTTAAATCCGCACAACAGTGTTTAAATTTTATTAAAAACCATAAATTGGCTTATAGTTTTAAGTTGAAAGTAAAACTGTTTCGTATTATATTTTTCTACTCTATTTTTAAAATTGTAAAAAAAGGAGATACTAAATTTAAACCCCTATTTAAATTATAATGAAGATTTTAATGGTAGCCATTCCAAACCATCACTTTTTTCAGTGGGTTAACCAATTGAAGCAGTCTGGCTATGAGGTGTATTGGTTTGACGTGACTGATGGAGGACCTAAATCTTCAAAAATAGAGTGGGTTACTCAAATAAAAGGCTGGAAGTTAAAATGGGATTTTCCTTTTAGAAGTACAATAAAAAAACACTTACCTAATCTATATAAAAACATTCAGAAAAATAATGAAAACAGCGTTTTAAAAACTTTTCAAAGTACTATAGATCGTATACAACCAGATATTGTACATTGTTTTGAAATGCAGTTAGCAGGATTGCCTATTCTGCCCATAATGTTAGACAATACAATACCATTTATCTATTCATCTTGGGGCAGTGATGTGTTTTATTTTAAGCAATTAGGTGTCTCAAAACAAGCATTGCAGCAGTTTTGCACACGTGCTAATTATTTAATCACAGATTGTAAACGCGATTATAAGTTAGTTTTAAAAAATGGTTATAAAAATCAATTTTTAGGCGTGTTTCCTGGTAATGGAGGGTTAACTATCCAAACATCTAAGATTAACCCCTTCGATAAAAGACCGCTTATTTTAATTAAAGGTTATGATGATGGTGTTGGCAAAGCGTCTAAAGTTTTAGATGCCTTGCTTTTAGTTTCAAAAGACTTATTTTATAATAAACATATTGTTATTTACAGCGCAGATGACGTTATTCAGCGACAAATAAAAGCCTCAAAACAACTTTCAGATTTTAATATTACTGTATATTCTAGACATAAATTTATTCAAAATACAGACTTATTGGCTGTTATGGGACAAAGCTGTATTCATATAGCGAATAGTATTTCCGACGGAATGCCCAATGCACTTTTAGAAGCCATGTCAATGGGAGCTTTTCCAATTCAATCTAATCCAGGACACGTTACAGAAGAAGTGATTACGCATAATAGTAATGGCTATTTGATAACTAATCCTTTAGATGAAACTGAAATTGCATGTCATGTAAAAAATGCGCTTCAAAATGATACTTTAAGACGACAAGCTCAAAATTTTAATATCGATTTCATCCAAGAAAATTATAATCGTGTTACCTTGCAATCCAAAATAGAAACCCTATACCAAACCGTTTATTCCGCAAACCAATAAATGCAAATTTCTTTTTTAATAGTCACAAAAAATAGACCAGAAGATTTAGCTTATACATTAAAGAAGTTGAAATCTTTAATAGATTTTTCTATTCATGAAGTGTTGGTTTTTATAGATGGTTGTTCCAAAACCGAAACCATTATTAATGATTTTGACTGGGTTAATTGGACAGTATCTAAAAAAAACATTGGTGCTTCACCAGCCAGAAATAGCTTATATAATAAAGCGAAAGGACAAATTCTTATTGGCTTAGATGATGATGCACACCCAATAAGTGAAGCCTTTATAAAATCTATTGAAGAAGATTTTAGTGCCAATCCCAACCTTGGTATAATCGCTTTTCAAGAAATAAGAGGGTTATACAAATCCGATAATGAGGCTTTAAGTTTTGCAAAATATACTGAATCGTATTATACAAATGATTTTATTGGTTGTGGATTTGCTATTAAGAAGGAAGCGTATGATGCCTCAAGAGGTTTTCCTGTTTGGATTGATATTTATGGTGAAGAACCAGCTTTGGCTTTAGAGGTTTTAGATTTAGGCTATCAAATAGTCTACAATTCTAAAATAATAGTAAACCATCGTGTGGATATTATAAAAAGGAAATTACAAGGTAAAAATTATTTTAGATTTGAACATCAATTAAAAAATACAATACGTTTGTATCTTGTGTATTATAAGTCGCCTTTAATAAAAATAGCTAAATTGTTATTGCATAATTTTAAAAAGTATGCTTTAAAAGACTTTAAGTATTTTAAAGCTTTTGTATATGTTTGCTTATCGACACTTTTAAAGTTGCCCACGATTTTAAGATATAGACGTCCTGTTAAAGCTAGTACGTTACACATTATAAAAAAACTAAAAGGACTAAATTATTCTGGATAAATGTATTTTAACTCCCTAGACTTCGCCCTATTTTTACCAATAGTTTTTATACTTTATTGGTTTATAACTAATAAAAATTTAAAACTTCAAAATGCGTTATTAGTTGTTGCTAGTTATGTGTTTTATGGTTGGTGGGATTGGCGTTTTTTATCTTTAATTGTTTTTAGTTCTCTTGTGGATTACACTATTGGATTCCAATTAAACCAAACAGCACAACCCTCTAAAAGAAAGTTGTTGTTGTGGACCAGTATCCTTGTTAACTTAGGGTTTTTAGGTTTTTTTAAATATTACAATTTTTTTGTTGATAGTTTTGTTGACGCCTTCTCGTTTTTTGGGAGTCCAATTCAGCCTAATACTTTAGATATTATTTTGCCTGTTGGTATTAGCTTTTACACCTTTCAAACCTTAAGTTACACTATAGATGTTTATAAACGAAAACTAGAACCTACAAGAGATATCGTTTCGTTTTTAGCCTTTGTTAGTTTTTTTCCACAATTAGTGGCAGGTCCTATAGAGCGTGCGACTCATTTATTACCACAATTTTATAAAAAGCGCCAATTTCATTACAGTCAAGCTGTGGATGGATGTAGACAAATACTTTGGGGCTTTTTTAAAAAAGTGGTTATTGCAGACAATTGTGCCGAGTATGCCAATCAAATCTTTAATAATTCGGCAGAGCATTCGGGAAGCACATTGTTAATGGGGGCGTTGTTTTTTACTTTTCAGATTTATGGTGATTTTTCTGGGTATTCTGATATAGCCATTGGTACTTCAAGATTATTTGGTTTTGACTTAAAGCAAAACTTTGCCTTTCCCTATTTTTCAAGAGATATAGCCGAATTTTGGCGACGCTGGCACATATCCTTATCCACATGGTTTCGGGATTATTTATACATTCCTTTAGGAGGCAGTCAAGGAGGCACTTGGATGAAAGTACGTAACACGTTTATAATATTTTTAGTCAGTGGATTTTGGCATGGTGCCAATTGGACGTTTATTATTTGGGGATTTTTAAATGCACTTTACTTTTTGCCATTATTATTGGCCAAACGTAATCGGACACATTTAAATGTGGTCGCTCAAGATTCAAAATTACCAAGCATTACAGAGCTAGTGCAAATGGGACTTACTTTTGGATTAACTGTTATTGCTTGGGTCTTTTTTAGGTCAGAAAGCGTTACACATGCAGTAACCTATTTAAAAGGTCTATTTAGTTCTAGTTTATTATCCTTACCAACTATTAGACCAACTAATTTACTAGTGCTCATTCTTCTTTTTATAGGAATAGAATGGATTGGAAGACGTCAACACTATGCAATTGAAGTGTTATTGCTTAAGCAATCTAGGGTTATTAGATGGGCTTTTTATATGATTATAATCGCTATAATTTTTGTTTTTAGCAGTGATACTCAGCAAGAGTTTATATATTTTCAATTTTAAGCATGAAATTATTTTTAAGGCATATATTACTTTTTGGAGTATTATTTTTTGTTGTAGAAAAGGGATTGTACTTTTTTATTCAAAATGCACCTCAAAAAGAACATGACAAAAGACTTGAATTAATTCTTGAAGGTAAAATGAAAAAAGACATTGTTATTATTGGTTCCTCAAGAGGAGCCAATAATATCTCTGCTAAACAACTAGAGGATGAAACAGGGATGAGTTGCTACAATTTATCTTACAGAGGATCTAGCGTTGTCTTTCATGAGTTTATTTTAAAAACACTAATACTACATAATAATAAACCCAAAAAAGTTTTATTGGTAATTGATAATGGTTATCAATTTCTTAAAAATCATTCATTACATTTTAGATTTGACAGGTTATTTCCCTTAAAAAATTATAGCTATATAAATGATAAATTAATTGAAAATAATAAAAAAAGCTATATATCTAATTTTTTGTATTCAGTTAAAATAAATCGAGAAGATTTTTCGTTAAAACCCAAAAGAGTATATGAAGTAAATGTAATGACTTCACATGGTTCTAAGTTACTATCAGGAAAAAATAATGAAAAGTTAGATTATAAAAGTGAAATAAAAAGCTATGACATCAATGATGAAGAATTGCATAAATTAAATTCTTTCAAGGCAATTCAAGAAATGTGTAGCAAGAACGATATCAATCTTTATTTTGTATTTACACCTGGTTTGATGTCATTCGATAATGATTTTCTTACAAGATTTAAGGAGTTAGTGAATGCTGATGAGAAAATCATAGTTTATGATACTCTTAATAAGAGATATAAAGAAAAAAACATCTACAGGGATCACACACATATGTTTTCTAATGGTGCAGAAATTTTCACCTCAGAAATCAGTGAATTTATAAATTCAAATAAATAATAAGATTGCTTTATTTTATTAACGTTTTGAAAGATTTTCGCTGTTAAATTATGTATTTTAGCACTTGTTACAAAGATTTAAAGTCACCCAATATATGAAAGCAATAGGTTTTATTCCTTTACGTAAAGGCTCAAAAGGTATTCCTGGTAAAAACAAACGTAAAATGGTTGGAAGACCTTTGTATACATGGGTTTTGGGTGAAGCATTACATTCTGATTTAGAAGTTGTTTATGTGTATACAGACGACCAATCCATATTAGATTTTATTACAAAAGAATACCACTATACAGATAAAATTAAAGGGTTATTAAGAAGTGACAGTAGTGCGACTGATACTGCATCCACAGAAAGTGCTATGCTAGAATTTGCAGAAAAAATACACTACGATTTTGATGTATTTTGTTTGTTGCAAGTCACGTCACCTTTTACTACAGCACAAGACATTAACAATTGTTTGACCGCTTTGGATAACGGAAAAGATTCCGCCTTAACCGTTGTAAATACCCATCGTTTTTTATGGAAAGCAGATGGTACTGCTATAAACTACAATCCCAACAAGCGTCCAAGACGTCAAGATTTTGAAGGCTTGTTAATTGAGAATGGCGCAGTTTACACTTGTACTAAGCAGGTGTTACAAGATCATAAAAATAGACTAGGAAATAACATAGGTATTGTTAAAATGCCAGAGGATAGCTTACACGAAATTGATACGGAATCCGATTGGATCATAGTAGAAAACCTATTAATAGCACGTCAACAACAATTAAAAAAAGCCGAAAAAATTACACATTTAGTCCTAGATGTAGATGGTGTTTTTACGGACGGAACTATAACCTATACCAAGGATGGCGAACATACCAAAAGCTTTGACATGCGTGATGGTATGGGATTAGAGATTTTAAGGCAATTTGGCGTTGAAGTTATGATCATGACAAGTGAGCAATCCGAGTTGGTAGCAAAACGCATGCAGAAGCTTCAAATTAAGCAAGTGTTTTTAGGCGTAAAAGATAAATATACTTTACTTAAAACCTTATCAAAACAACAAGGCTTTTCATTAAATAATGTGGCTTACTTAGGAGATGATGTAAACGATATGTCTAATATTTGTAGCGTTGGTTGGTCATTAACACCTCAGAATGCCATGACAGAAATTAAAAACATTGCAGATGTTGTTTTGTCTAAACCATCGGGAGCAGGAGCCATTAGAGAGGCTTGCCATTTTATAAAAAATTATAACAAAAGATATTAGAATATAGAATGACTAACTATCATAAACCATACATCATTGCCGAAATAGGTTGTAATCATAAAGGTGATATGCAAATAGCCAAAGAATTAATTCAAATGGCTAAAATCTTTTGTAATGTAGACGCTGTAAAGTTTCAAAAGCGTCATAACATTGAGTTGTTAACGGAAGAACAATATAATAATCCGCACCCAAACCCTTCAAACTCTTATGGAGATACTTATGGTGAGCATAGAGAATATTTAGAGTTCAGCGTAACGCAACATAAGGAACTTAAATCATTTTGTGAATCTATCGATATAGATTATTCAACATCGGTTTGGGATTTAACATCAGCAAAAGAGATAGCTTCATTACAGCCAAAGTTTATCAAAATTCCTTCGGCTTGTAATAATAATGCGACCATGTTAGAATGGTTATGTGAACATTACAAAGGCGAACTTCATATTTCTACAGGAATGACTACCAAGTCTGAAATTGAAGATTTAGTACAATTGTTTAGTAAACATAACAGAGCCAAAGACTTAGTGTTATATAACTGTACTTCTGGCTATCCAGTACCCTTTGAAGATGTTTGTTTATTAGATATTAATTTATTAATTGAAAAATACGGTAACCAAGTCAAGCATATTGGTTTTTCTGGACACCATTTAGGCATTGCAGTAGATATTGCAGCTTACACCTTAGGTGCACCAATTATTGAGCGTCATTATACCTTAGATCGTACTTGGAAAGGAACGGATCATGCTGCGTCATTGGAGCCTATGGGTTTACGTAAATTATCAAGAGATTTAAATGCAGTGCATAAAGCATTAACATTTAAAAGTCAAGACATTTTACCCATAGAGCAAGTACAACGAGATAAATTAAAAAATCAAAAAGGATAATCTGTTTTTATTATAATGAAAAAAAAAGTATTTGTCTTTTTTCCTGATGGTGTTGGTTTGCGCAACTTTGCCTTTACTGACTTTAAATCTATTGGAGAACAGCATGGTTTTGATATCACATATTGGAATAATACTGTTTTTTCGTTAAAAGACCACTTAGGTTTTAATGAAGTTAAGATAGATAACCATCAAATCCATCCATTAACACCAATTTATTCTCGTGCTAGAAAGCGAGCCGAATTGAATGTGTCTCAGGATAAATTTAATGATGACGTGTATCCAACTTATAAGTTTCCTTTTAATTATAAAGGTGTAAAAAACACGCTTAAAAGTTTATATACCAAGTTACTCATAGGGCTATATTCTTCAGAAAAAGGTATTGAAAAAATCAGACAAAAAATAAATACATTAGAGCGTCAAAATCCTAAATACGCCTACTGTAAAGCGCAATTACAACAACATAAACCAGATTTAATATTTTGTACAACACAACGTGCCACACAATCTATAAGTGCGTTATTAGCTGCTAAAGATTTAGGCATTCCTACGGTTGCTTTTGTTTACTCATGGGATAATGTACCCAAAGCGATGCAAGTGGTGGAAACCGATTATTATTGCGTTTGGAGTGACCACATGAAGCGCGAAGTCTTACAATATTATCCATTTGTGAAAGCAGAACAAGTGTTTGTAACAGGGACACCACAGTTTGAACCACATTATGATACTAGCTTAAAACAAAGTCGAGCAGACTTTTTTAAGCAATACAATTTAGACGTAAATAAAAAATATATTTGTTATTCTGGTGATGACGAAACGACGTCACCTTTAGATCAATATTATTTAGAAGATTTAGCAAATACGGTAAGGCGTTTAAATGCTAAAGGCGAAAATTTAGGTATTATTTACAGGAAGTGTCCCGTGGATTTTACAACCAGATACGATGCTGTAATCCATGCTAATAAAGATATTATTGAGGTTTTAGATCCCATTTGGAAGCCAATAGGTGACCAATGGAACCAGGTATTACCAGCAAAGGAAGATTTTAAAATGTTGTATAATGTTTGCGAACATTCAGAGTTTGTAACAAACGTTTGTTCATCAACAGTTTTTGATTTTGTTGCGCATGATAAAGCATGCATTTATTATAATTATGAGCAACCCCAACTTAAAAAAGGGATTAGAGATATAGGTCAAAACTATAACTACGTGCATTTTAGAAGTATGCCAAGCCATCAAGCAGCAGTGTTTTGTACCGATAAAAACGATTTGGACCATTTGGTAAAACAAATTTTAGATGGTCAATTATCAAATGTGGCAGAAGGAAAAAGATGGTACGAGATTATCGTTGGTACCACACCCACTAAAGCCTCAGAAAATATTTGGAAGGCTTTAAAGATTATTTTAAATATTAGATAATATACCCAAAAAATTGAAGTATTTCCTATTTAAAGCATTAAAGTTTTTTATAATAATTACCATATTTTTATATGCTATTCAATTTTCTGTAGATACTTTTTTGAAAAGTTCATTGGTATGTGATCCTACATGGTCTAAAGTATTTGAAGGAGAGATAGAATCGGACATTGTTATAATCGGAAATTCTAGAGCTCAATTTCAATACAATCCCAGTATTATTAGTGAGACCACAGGTTTGACCTGCTATAATTTGGGTTTAAGCGGGACACCCATAAATATTTTTGATATAAGATGGAAGGCTTTTGTAAATCGTAATAAGTTACCAGTTATATTAGTCATAGATGTTGATTATAATTTTTTAGGAAGTGCAAAGGGTATATACGAAAAGCATCAATATATTCCTTATGTTAATGAGAGAGAGTATGAGATAGTTGCAAGTAAGATTGATAATGACTTGGTTTTAGATCAATTTGTACCTTGTTTTAAATTTAGAGGTCAAGCGACAGCTATTACTGCTAAAATTAGTTCGACTTTTAGTCAAAATTGTGATAATTTTATAAATGGGTACTCAATTAACAATAATAGTTGGAATGATATAGATTGGTTTTTATTTGAAAAGCATCGATTATATGAAACAGCAGACTCTAAAAAGTTTCATGATTTGTATGAAGATGGTTTTTCTAAACTTTTGTCGATTTTAGATTTTAGTAAAGAAAAGAATATAAAAGTTATTTTAGTATGGTCTCCACAATACATAAAGGTGCAAAAGTTTAAAGAAAATCAAAGACGATATGTTGATAGTCTGATTACTGACGTAGCAAACAAATACAAGTTAGATTATTTAAATTTTTCTACCAATAACTTAGTAAACGATAAGTCAAATTTTTATAATCACTCACATCTAAATTATAAAGGAGCTTCTGAGTTTTCTTTGCAAATAGCCAATTATATTAAAAATAACACCTCTTTTTAATCATTATGCACATCGCTTTTTTAACATCAGAGTATCCACATCCTAAAGTGACTCACGCTGCAGGAATAGGTACTAGTATAAAAAATCTGGCAGATGCTTTAGTTAATAAAGGTGAGCAAGTTACTGTTTTTGTGTATCATCAGTATACCTCAGAAATTATAGAAGATCAAGGTGTAACAATTCATTTGATTCCTAAAAAGACATCACTATTATTTACCTGGTATTTTTATAGAAAGCGCCTCCAAAATTATATTAATTCTGTTGTAGAAATACAGAAGATAGATGTGATAGAAGCACCAGATTGGACTGGTATTACAGCTTTTATGAAGCTAAAAGCACCTTTAGTTATTAGACTACATGGTAGTGATGCCTACTTTTGCAAGCTAGAGAAAAGACGTCAAAAATTTAAAAATTTTGTTTTTGAAAAATTAGCATTACAATCAGCTTCTGCTTACATAGCACCAACCACTTTTGCAGGAGAAGAGACCGCTAAGATTTTTGGTTTAAACCGAAAAAAAATCAAAACCATACATAATGGGGTGCAATTAACTTACTTTGAGAATCTAACACCAAAAGATTACGAAGAAAAAACCATTTTATACATCGGTACAATTATCAGAAAAAAAGGTGTTTTAAAGCTAGCTGAAATTTTTAATACAATTTTAGAAACAGAACCAAACGCTAAATTAAAATTGATAGGTGGTGATGCTCCTGACATAAAGACTGGACACAGGTCTACTTATGCTTTAATGCAATCTATCTTTTCAGATCAAGCTAAACAAAATGTAGAGTATTTAGGTAAAATACCTTACAGTGATGTTAAAGCACATATTAAAAAAGCCCATGTTTGTACTTTTCCTAGTTTTGCTGAAACTTTAGGTATGGTTACTATAGAGAGTATGGCTTTAGAAAAACCGATTGTTAATACTAGCATTGGTTGGGCACAAGAGTTGATTGATGATGGTGTCAATGGATTTTTGGTGCACCCTTCTGACATTGAAGGTTATGATAAAGCTATATTAAGATTATTTAAAGATGTTGAGTTATCGGCAACTATAGGTCGTGCTGCTAGAAAAAAAACTGAATTATCTTTTGATATTAATAGTATTGCAGATAAAAATATTGCATTTTATAATGATGTAATTTTAAAAAGAGATTAAGATATTAATGGCATTGATTATAGTTCATAACAAGAATAAAGTAATATCAATTTTAGATGATAATTTTAAGCCTTTATCTGATTTTGAGTTGGGTAAAACTGTGCCTAAAACTTTGCAATTAATAGCATTGCAATTTGATAACCAATTAGTAGTATGGTGTCATCAATTTCTTTTGAAATACTTGAATATTGAGGCTTTAAAAGATATATTTCATCATAATGGTGTTTTAGCAAGTTTTAACCCATCAGAGACAGATTATTTTCCTAAACAAATAGGATATATAGAGCGTTCTTTTGTACTCAAATTTAATAAAGCAACAACTTTTCCAACGTGGATAATGAGTAGTCAAATTGGAGGAATGAATACAGCAGTACTTGTTCAGCTAGAAAAGCATTTAAATTTTGATCTTAATGCAGATTATTTTTTAAACTCACTAGCCAAATTGACTGTTTCACAAGGTCTATTTTGTTATTCAGAACCTAGATTGCTAAAATCTGGTTATATAGCAGAGGTCAATGAAAAGCAAGCGTCAATCTATATTTTATTTAAATTTGTTAAGCAGCATTACAAATGGGTTTGGGTGTTTTTTCTAAGCTTATCCTATCTTGTTTATGAAAAAAAAATAACACTATTACCATTAATTAAAAGTCTGTTTTTTAAACAACTTAGTACAACATTTAATTTAAAAGCAATACCAATACGGTCCAGCAAAACTGTAATTATTAAACACGAGATTGATGTTATCATCCCAACCATTGGTAGAAAACAATATTTATATGATGTTTTAAAAGATTTAGCTGAACAAACGCTGTTGCCTAATAATGTTATTATTGTTGAGCAAAATCCTTTAAAGGAATCCGTATCAGAATTATATTATTTAAAGACTGAAGATTGGCCATTTACTATAAAACATACCTTTACAAATCAACCTGGTGTAGTTAATGCTCGAAATATAGCGTTGTCTGAAGTGCAAAGTGAATGGGTGTTTTTTGCAGATGATGATATTAGATTTGATAAATATTTATTAGAACATTCTTTTAAAACTATTAATCAATATGGGATTTCTATTCTAAATTATTTATGCTTATTACCAAATCAAAAGCAGCTTTTTTTTAGATTGCAACAAACCAGTATTTTTGGCTCGGGTTGTAGTCTTGTGAAAAGTGAAGCTTTAAAAGGTATACTCTTTAATAGTGCATTTGAGTTTGGTTTTGGCGAGGATAGTGATTTTGGAATGCAATTAAGAAACAAAGGATATGAGGTTATTTTTGTGCCGCATATAAAAATCACGCATTTAAAAGCACCAATTGGCGGTTATCGTACTAAAGTTAAACAACGCTGGGCTGACGATGCTATTCAGCCTAAACCGTCACCAACCATACAGTTATTATATCAAACTTATTTTACACCAGAACAATTATTAGGTTATAAATTATTATTAGGTTTACGCAACTATAAAAATAGTGATATTAAAAACCCATGGACCTATATTATCTATTATAAAAAACAATGGAAACGTAGTCAATTTTGGTCTGCTAAATTACCAAATCTTTAAGATGAATGTAAGTAAATCTATAAAAAGAATTTTATTAAGATATAATACCATAAAAAAACATCCTTTAACTAAAGATACCACTTTAGCTGCATTAATGCGTTATTTTTCATTTAATATCACACAATTTATATTTAAAAAACCAAGAGTGTATAATTGGATATATGGTTTAAAGTTTTATGTAGAAAAAGGCGATGCTGGTCTAGTTGGAAATATCTATTATAAATTAATGGATTATGAAGATTCTATGTTTTTGATAGATAGCCTTAAAAAAGATGAATTATTTGTAGACGTAGGAGCAAATTTGGGACACTTTAGTTTATTAGCAAGCGGAATTTGTAAAGCAAAATCTATAGCTATAGAGCCAATAAAATCGACAATGGATAAACTGAATAGAAATATTAAATTAAATAATTTAACCTCATACATAACTTTATTAAATATTGGTATTGGAGATAAAAGTGAGACGCTTAGTTTTACAACTAATAATACAGTAATGAATAGTGTGTCGCTAGAAGAAAATAGTAATACTGTTAAAGTGGAAGTAAAAACTTTAGACCAAATACTTAAAAATGAAAATCCAGTTTTTATAAAAATTGATGTTGAAGGTTATGAGTATAAGGTGTTAAAAGGAGCACATTATACATTGTCTAACCCTAGTTTAAAGTATTTGTTAGTTGAGTTTAATAACTCAGGTTCTAAATTTAATTTTGAGGATCAAGCAGTTTTTGATTTAATAACGAAACATAACTTTATACCTGCCCTTTATGAACCCAGAAGTAAGCAAATAACAAAGGTTAAAACGTTTAATAGAGATAAATTTAATACACTTTTTATTAAAAACGATATTAACCCAAATGCTTAAACTATACACAAATACTAATTTTTTAACCGAAGCGTATCGACGTCAAGTCTTTCCGTTGTTATTTGATTTGGTATTTAAGCAACACCAAAAGTTACTTGAAAAGTATAGTATCGTTTCTAATGTTAATGATGCAAATATTGTTGTTTTACCATTAGATTATGCAGTGTTTTTAAAGCAAAGGGAGCCTTTTTTAGCGCTTTTAAAAGCTGCTAACACAGCAAAACTTCCTATATGGATTTATACTGCTGGAGATTATGGTTTTACCAATTTTATACCTAATAGTTACACCTTTAGATTAGGTGGTTTTGATAGTAAAATGGATGCAAACACTTATGTTTTGCCTTCATTTATAAACGATCCTTATACTTCAGTGTTGACGCAAGGTTTTACTGTTTTAAAAAAAACAAATAAACCAAATATTGGATTTGTTGGTCATGCACAATCTGGCGTTTTAAAATATTTAAAAGACTATTCCAATCATTTAAAATATCAATTTAAACGAAAGTCTAATAAAATATTGGCAGATAAACAGAGGTTTTATCCATCCAGTGTTAAGCGTGCCAACTATTTACAAACACTAGCTATAAATGAAGGTTTAGAAACCAATTTTATTCTTAGAACTAAATATAGAGCAGGCTCGCATTCTCCTAAAACACAACAAAAAACTACTCAGCAATTTTATAATAATCTATTTAACAATGCTTATACTTTTTGCATTAGAGGTGTTGGTAATTTTTCGGTTAGATTTTACGAAACCCTAGCAGTAGGTCGTATTCCTATTTTGTTAAACACAGATTGTAGATTACCCTTAAACACGCACATTGATTGGGCTAAACATTGTTTAGTTTTAGATACATCAAGTCACATTAAAATAGCAGATCAAATTTTAGAATTTCATAAAGGGTTATCGGCATCAGAATTTGAGAATATCCAACGTTCTAATCGCAACTTATGGCTTAATACGTTGCAACGCGACGCTTATTTTTTAGAAATTTATAAACAGTTTAAAACTACATAGTAATTTATGAATTTTTCTGTTTCATTAGTCATTTGCACCTATATGCGACCAGAAGCTATCCTTAAGCTTTTAAAGTCCGTTGCCTTGCAGTCATTGTATCCTAATGAAATACTTGTAATAGATGGCTCTTCAAATTCTGAAACTGAAACAGTTTTAAATAAAAAAACTTTTAAAAACCTTAAATATTTTAAGGTTGATGAGGCTAATAGAGGCTTGACCAAACAACGTAATTTTGGAATTAGTAAAGTCGATAAATCCAATGAGGTTGTTTGCTTTTTGGATGATGATGTTGTTTTAGAAAAAGATTATTTTGAGCAATTAATTACTACCTATCAAACGCATCCACAAGCGCTAGCTGTAGGAGGTTATATCACTAACGAAGTAAAATGGGAAGTATCAGATAAAGCCAATAAATCATCCAAATTCTATTTTGATAACTGGATGCGCAATGAGCCCTCTAGATTTAAAATCAGAGCCATTTTTGGTTTACAACCTGATACAAATCCTGGATTTTTACCAACATTTGCACATGGACGTTCGGTTAGTTTTTTACCACCTTCTGGTAAAGTTTATGAAGTAGAACAACTAATGGGTGGCGTTTCTAGTTATAAAAAAGAAGTCTTTAAGCAGTTATCATTTTCAACTTATTTTGAGGGTTATGGCTTGTATGAAGATGCCGATTTTTCAATACGATTAGCTAAATTAGGACCATTATATATTAATACCAATGCTAAACTGGCTCATTTTCATGATGGTTCTGGACGACCAAACCAGTATAAATATGGAAAAATGGTAGTTAGAAACAGTTGGTATGTGTGGCGCGTCAAATATCCAAATCCTACTTTAAAAGCTAGCTTTAAATTTCATGCGACCGAGTTATTATTAATGACCATTAGAGCTACAAATATCATCACTTCTAAAGAGAAATTAAAAGCATTAACCGAAACCTTAGGTCGTAACATTGGTTGGATTTCGCTTATATTTAACAAACCTAAAATTCAATAATGCGTTTTTTAATTATCACACATGTTTTTCATAAACCAAAAGCACAGCAATGGTTTGCCTATGCACCTTATGTGCGTGAGATGAATTTGTGGTTAAACTATGTAGATGAGGTTGAAATTGTAGCTCCAACAACAGATACACCCATTTCTGAAATAGATATAGCTTATCAGCATAACAAAATTAAATTTACACCAATACCATCTCTAGCATTTATTAATTTTAGTCATGGTTTAAAATCATTATTAGCGATACCATTTATTCTCTATAAGTTATTTCAGGTTTGTAAACGTGCAGACCATATTCATTTAAGATGTCCAGGAAATATAGGTTTACTAGGTTGTATGGTTCAGGTTTTTTTTCCGAAGAAATTAAAAACCGCAAAATATGCAGGTAATTGGGATCCAAATGCGAAGCAACCCTTAAGTTACAAACTTCAAAAAAAAATACTTTCAAATACCACTTGGACTAAAAATATGACTGCTTTAGTTTATGGTGAGTGGTACAATCAGGCTAAAAATATCAAGTCATTCTTTACAGCCACCTTTAAAAATGTAGATCGAGAAGCGATTCGTTTAAGAGATTATTCTGCTGATTTACATTTTATTTTTGTAGGCAGTTTGGTTGAAGGGAAACGTCCATTGTTGGCTATACAAATTGTTGAAGCTTTAATTAACAGAGGCACGCCAAGTTACTTATCAATATATGGCGATGGTATTTTAAAATCAGAATTACAGCAGTACATAGACCAAAATAATTTGGGGAATTATATCGTTTTACACGGAAATCAAACCAGTGAAACCATAAAAGCTGCATTAAAACAATCACATTTTTCAATATTAGCATCAAAGTCCGAAGGTTGGCCCAAAGCACTAGCGGAAGCTATGTTTTATGGCGTCATACCTATTGCTACGTCAATATCTTGTGTGCCAAATATGTTAGATCATGGAAAAAGAGGCCTTTTGATAGCACCTGATTTAGAGTCTGCAGTTAACAAAATTGAAAGTTGTTTGTTGGATAAAGCCTTGTTACGCGAACAATCCATAAATGCTTCTGAATGGTCACAACAGTACACTTTAGATGTTTTTGAAACAGAAATAAAACGTTTATTAACCTCTAACTAATGAAAGTACTACAATTAATTGATAGCTTGGAAGCAGGAGGCGCAGAGCGTGTTGCAGTAAACTACGCCAATGGCTTAGTGCACATGATTGACGCAAGTTATTTGTGTACTACCAGAGCAGAAGGACTTTTGAAAGGCGAATTAAATAAAGGCGTTGGCTATTTATTTTTAAATAAAAAGAAAACCATAGATGTAAAAGCTATTAAACGATTACATCAGTTTATTAAAAATGAAGATATAGACATTATCCATGCGCATGGTTCGTCTTTTTTTTTAGCAACTTTAATTAAGTTGTTACAGCCCAAATTAAAATTGGTTTGGCATGATCACTATGGTAAAAGCGAATTTTTAAAGCAACGACCAAAGCAGATGTTAAAACTTTGTTCACGTTTTTTTAATCATATATTTAGTGTAAATTCTAAATTAGAAACTTGGGCAAAAACAACACTTAAAGTGAAATCAGTTAGTTATTTACCTAACTATGCAGTAAAAAATAATAATGCGCTAACTACAAAATTAAAAGGAGTAGAAGGGAAGCGCATTGTATGTTTAGCAAATTTAAGACCACAAAAAGATCATTTAAATTTACTGAAAGCTTTTAAAGCGGTTTTAAAAACTGAACCAATGTGGACTTTGCATTTAGTAGGTCAGGATTTTAATGATGCGTATTCTAAATCTATTTTTGAGTTTATTAATTTAAATAAATTAGAAACGTCGGTCTTTATTTATGGTAGTTGTGCAGATACTTCTGCTATTTTACAGCAATGCACGATTGGTGTTTTGTCCTCAAAATCTGAAGGCTTACCTTTGGCATTGTTAGAGTATGGATTAGCAGGACTACCTGTTATTTGTACCAATGTAGGAGATTGTAGTTTGGTAATGTCTCATGCTAATGAAGGACAATTGATAGAAGCTCAAAACAGCATTCTTTTAAAAAAAGCTTTAATAGAATATATTAACAATATCGAAAAGTCTAAATTAGCGGCTGTATGTCTCAAAGAAAAAATTGAGATGCAATTTTCAGAAGATACAACCTTAATTAAAGTAAAAACTGTTTACAAAACTATTTAGTTGGTAATGACTACAAGCGAACGAGTTAATAATAAAATAGAACACTTGTTTAAATCAATCTATGTTAAGGTTGCTTTACTACTTATGGTGATTTCCTATTTTTATAATTTGCCAGCGCTTAAATACAATTTAACAGGAGGTAACGAGTTAAGACTACATGACCTCGTTGGTTTTGTTATTTTATTCATTGTATACAATAACCTGAAGTTATTTGCTGTATATATAAACTCAAAAACGTATTTTAAATATTTAAAAATTTTTGTTTTATGGGCTGGTTTTTCTTTAATTCTAAATGCCGCTTTCAGTATATATAAAGGTCGTCCATTATGGTTCGTGCAAACATGTCTATATTATTATCACTTGTTAGCTTTTTTTTATACAGCAGTTTTAATGTCTATGTACCTCAGAAAGCGTTCTAATTATAAGTATGCTGCAAGTTTAATATTGATATTAGCAATAGCAGAAGCTATTTTAGTGTTTTCTCAACACGCTGGATTGGTCCCGTTTCTATGGAATGATATTTATTTAGAATCTTACGGAGGTTTTTTATCAGGTGCTTTGGGACCTAATAAAATTAACTTAGGTATGAATATGTTTTTTTCCTTCATATTTGCTACAGGTTTACTACTCCAGAGTCAATTAAAAGTAAATAAAATATTAGTTATAAGTGCTTTATTAACTAGTTTGGCGACAATTGGAGTTTCTGGATCTCGGACAACTTATCTAGCTTTAATCATCTTTGTTTGCTATTTATTTGTAGTGAATACTAAAAAGTTTATTGGATTATCAATTCTTATTTCAGTTGGAGTTATTGTTGCTTTTTTCTTGAACCTCGACTTAATTGAAAATATAACTACAACTATTGAAAACCGTGTGGTTAATAAGGTTTCTAATCCTGGTGTTTTTACGGGAGAGAGTTTAGATGTTGGTGATTTGTATGAGGATTTAGGAGCAGGGCGAAAACAATTATCTGTTAGGTATTTTTATTATTTGATAGAAAACCCTTTAATAATGCCTTTTGGTATAGGTTTGAATAATAGGTTGTTAATTCAGTTTTCCGCGCATAATATCTATTTAAGTTTAATAAATGAATTAGGATTAGTGGGACTGTTTTTGTATTTTAAATGGTTGTCAAATTACTTGTTTTTAAAATTTGGAAAAGCTAATTCTTTAAGAACAGTATTACAAGGGCTTGTTTTAGCCATGATGGTTACTTTATTTTTTGGAGAACATTTATATATATACCGTTCATTATTTACTATTTTAGGGTACTTTTTGTTAATTGTGGTTATGCTAATAGCACCACGTTATTATTTTATTAATGCTAAATCAAAATAAAATAGCCGTTGTTATACCTTACTATAATGCATCTAACCATATAGTTGATGTTGTCCGTGAATTACCAGATTTTATAGATAACATTTATATTGTTGATGATTGTGGAGATGAAACTTTACCAAAAGAAGAGTTAAGTGTGTTTAAAAATTTAGTTTACCTAACTAATGAAGTTAATATTGGTGTTGGTGGGGCTACTAAAGCAGGTTTTAAAGCGGCTATTGTTGATAATATAGATATTGTTGTTAAAGTAGATGCCGATGATCAAATGGATACGAGCTATATTGAAGCTCTAATTAATCCGTTGATAAATAATAATGCTGAATATGCTAAGGGTAATCGTTTTAGAGATTTTAAAGCTTTAAAGTCAATGCCTTTGGTTCGTAAAATAGGAAATTTAGTTTTATCTTTTTTAACAAAAGCAGCCACCGGGTATTGGAATAACTTCGATCCAACAAACGGTTTTTTTGCAGTAAAAACAGAAACCTTAGCTAAGTTAGATTATGATAATATTGCCGATCGGTATTATTTTGAAACATCTTTAATTGCTGAACTGTATTTTCAGGATGCTAGGATTAAAGATATTGCTATGCCAGCAATTTATGGAACCGAAAAATCGAGCATGAGTGTTTGGAAAATGCCTTTTGTATTTCTGCCAAAGCTGTTTAAAACTTTTGTTAAGCGTATTACTAAGTCTTATTTTATTTACGATTTTAATATGTCATCCATTTATATCTTGTTTGGTGTTCCTTTGTTCTTGTTTGGTTTGATTTACGGGGTGTACAATTGGTGGTTTTATACTAGTCAATCTATTTTCGCTCCAACTGGCACGATTATGTTGGTGACGTTAACAATTATCATAGGCTTTCAGTTATTATTACAGGCCATTCATTATGATATTACGAAAGCACCAAAATCTAATTAAATGATGGGGTTAGGTAGGTTTAAATTGCACTTAGTTATTGTATTTAATATTGTAATTGCTCTAGCTTATTATTTAGATAATTTAAACGCTAGCTATAGCGAACTATCTTCCGATATTCAGAATATTATTCCGGTTGCTCAGAAGTTTGATAATCCAAAATTATTTAAAAGTGATTTGTTTTTAGATAACATCGAAAATGTAAAATACTATACACCGTTTTACGTGCAATCGTTACGTTTTATTGCAGGTTTTACCAATCACGATTATGTTCAAGCAATTAACGTTTTAGGATTAATTTGCCATTTACTATTTGGTATATTGTGGTTTTTTCTGTTTTTTAAATTCGTGAATAATTTTTGGATAGCCTTCTTGGTGTCGATTGTAATTCGCGGTGTTATTTGGTTGCCTGGGCTCGAGATTTGGGGTATATCAGATCTTTGGACTATTATGCCTAGAACAGTCTATATAAGCTTATTGCCTCTGCCATTTTTACTACTATCATCATCATCATCATCATATTTAAGGATTGTGATGTCAGGGTTTGTAATGGGGTTTATTTTTAATTTTCATCCTATTACGGGGCTTGGAGGGATTTTGTTATTTATTACTTTTATAGTATTAATCCCTGTTTATTTTCCAAAGGAAAAATGGTTTACATGGCCTAAGTTTATTATTGTAATATTAAGTGTCTTACTAGGTATGTTGCCTTTTGTTTTAACGTATTTTGGAAAAACATCTTCGGAAGTTACTTATAGTATAGATGATTTTAATGCTGCTTTTACAACAAGAATTCCTTCTTATTTTAATGAGCCGCTTCAATTTTTAAAACAATGGATTCATTTTAAAACATTATTTTTTATTTTACCTTTAGTTTGGTTTTTAATATCTTCTATAAAAAATAGAGTTGAATTTCAGAAGGCCAAACTGTTAATTTTGATGACATTAGTTTTAGTACTAATCCCGACCATTAGTGTGCCGGTAGAACAATTAGTAAACAGACTATTAGGTCTTAATTTAAGATTGTCCTTTCAGTTAATACGTGTTCAAAAAGTAGCTGTTGTTCCTGGGTTTTTTGCGCTTGCGTTATTTTTGAAATCTTTTTTTGAAACAAAAAAAATTAGAGCTGAGGTTTTGCCATATCTTGTTGGAGTCTATTTGGTGCTAATAATATTTAGTCAAAGTATTTGGTTTAAAACGATACCTTTTATTGGAGACGATATTACAAAAACTATTTTACCTCATAATTTAAGTGCTTTTTCAACAGAAAGAGATAATATGTTGAGTGTTGATAAAATGGCTAATTATATTAAGAAGCATACCGAAATGGATGATTTAATCTGCGCAAGTCATCTGTATAGAGGTTCTACACAACGTTCAGTTGTTTTTGATGGTAAAGGTGCTTCTATGTTGATTGAGGGGAATCCTGAGCAGTTTATTACTTGGCATAATAGACAGCAAACTATTAATGAGTTCGAAACAATGCAAGAAGTTGTTACTTATTTAAAAAAGTTTAATGTTGATTACTTTGTGACTAGAAATAAAGGAGTGCCAGGTGAGCTAATTCATACTGAAGGTTCTATTAATTTATATAAACTGTAAGTGGTTTGAAAAAAATCCTCTACATAGGAAACAAGTTATCGAAAAAAGGTAAAACAGAATCTACAATTGATACCTTAGAGACTGGTCTAAAAAGTTTGGGATTTCAGGTTAATTCTGTTTCAAGCTATAAGTCAATAATATTTCGTTTTCTAGATATGCTTTGGACTGTTTTTAAACATAGGAAAACAGTCGATTATGTATTAATCGATACTTATAGTACCTTAAATTTTTATTATGCCTACTTTGTTAGTCAGCTTTGCAGATTTTTTAAACTAAATTATATTCCCATATTGCACGGAGGCGAATTGCCTAAACGATTATTGAAATCACCTAAATTATCGAAAGCAGTATTTAAACATGCATTTAAAAATGTGGCGCCATCATTATACTTAAAATCTCATTTTGAGGCCAATAATTTCAATAATATAGTTTACATCCCGAACTCAATAAAAATAGAAGATTATAAATTTCAAAAGAAAACCTATGAATCAATAAAATTATTGTGGGTACGTTCTTTTTCAGAAATATATAATCCGTGGTTAGCAATTCATATTTTAAAAGCTCTAAAAAATGAAAATATAGACACTGAGTTGTGCATGATTGGTCCTGAGAAAGATGGAAGTTTAGAATCGACTAAATCATTAGCAAAAAGTTTGAATGTAGAAGTTGAGTTTACAGGCTTATTGTCTAAAAATGATTGGCATAAAAAAGCTGATGGTTTTAATGTTTTTATAAACACAACCACCATTGATAATACACCGGTAAGTGTTATCGAAGCTATGGCTTTGGGCTTGCCTGTAGTTTCTACAAACGTAGGAGGAATGCCATTTTTAATAGAGAATAATAAAGACGGAGTGCTTGTGGCATCTAATGATATTGAGGCTTTTGTATCTGCTATAAAAGTATTAATTTCCGACGTTAACAAAACGCAAGAAATGGCAAACCGAGCAAGACAAAAAGTAGAAGGTTATGCTTGGAATAAAGTTAAACAGCAATGGTATAATCTCTTAAGTTAAATAAGGGCAGTCTAGTTAACTTTTATATCTTTACAACTCTCTAACTAGTGCAAAATGTTTAAAAGTAGCATTCATTTTAATATTTCAGAACGTAAAGTTTTATTACGGATTATAGACGTTTTTGCGGTGCTTACCATTTTATACGCGGTTAGTAATTTTTTCGATTTTAATTATTTTATCATCAATAAAGAAAATTGGAAATGGGTATTTGTGCTTGTGTTATACATGTCTATATTCGGAACAATTTTCGAACTCTACGATTTACAAAAGTCTAGCAAGCTAGATAAAACATTCGCTAATATTGTTTTTACGGCATCGACCACCGTGTTATTTTATTTTCTAACACCACTTTTTACACCCGTTTTACCAGATAATAGGTTACAGATTTTATATTTTTATTTTTCTATTGTGTCGGCCTTGTTTGTTTGGAGGTGGTTTTATGTTACTTTTATAACATCGCCTAGGTTTCATAAAAAAGCTTTAATTGTTGGCGAAATCTCAAGTATTCAATCTATAGTTGAAGCTTTTAAAAATTCCGATCCTAATTACAAAATCGTTGGTTTTATTAATTGTGAAACAAAACAAGTTGATAATATAAAATTTACAGGAGCAAGGGAATTTAGTCCAACTGAAATTCATCAGGTTATTAAGGATGAAAATATATCGGAAATTGTAATTGCAAGTTATGATTCAGATTCTATAACCCCTGAGATCTATCGTGATTTAATTACCTTGTTAGAAAGTGGTTTTCCTATAAAGGAATATACACAAGCTTACGAGGAAATGACTCAGCGTGTTCCAGTTCAATTTGTAGGTAAGGATTTTTATAAGTATTTCCCTTTTAGCCGAAGCAATCATAACAAGTTGTATTTGTTTTTTAGAAGAATTTTTGATGTTTCAATTTCAGTAATTGGTTTGGTGGTTAGTTTGGTTTTTCTGCCTTTAATTTTTATTGGGAATTTAATAGGAAACAGAGGTTCACTTTTTTACACACAAGAACGTATTGGGAAAAATGGAGTACCTTTTCAGATTATAAAATACAGAAGTATGGTAGAAGATGCTGAAAAGAATGGTGCAGTTTGGGCTCAAAAAAACGACACCAGAATAACACCGTTTGGTAAATTTCTAAGGCATTCTAGATTAGACGAAATCCCTCAGTTTATCAATATTTTAAAAGGAGACATGAGTTTAATTGGGCCTAGGCCCGAACGACCACGTTTTGTGTCTGAGCTGTCTAGCGTATTGCCGTTTTATGAAACTCGACATATTGTTAAACCCGGACTTACAGGTTGGGCACAAGTGAAAACGAGATATGGGAGTTCGGTAGACGATAGTTTGCTTAAACTTCAATACGATCTTTATTATATCAAGCACCGTAGTTTTTTCTTAGATATAAATATACTAGTAAAAACAATAAGCACTATGATATTCTTTAGAGGGCAATAAGCTGATTTTAACTCGATATTCTGAACAACCTAACATTCCTTAATCAATCTTAGAACGAAGCTTTTAATTCAGCTCAAAACACCGGTCTTTACTTTCTGTTAAAGTGTTGTATTAGGTATAGGTAGCGAATAAATAAGGCTACTAATAGCGGGATTAATCCAATAGCAAATACTTGTACGCCAATACACCAATGTAAGGTGAGTAGGCACAGCATAATCATTAAGAATTTTAAATATTTTGAAAACCAAGCGCTTGGTGTTTTTCTAAAAAGTTGTCCGATTACAAAAATGTTTAAAACAAATGCCCAAAGTAGGTTGTAGTTTTGATGTGTTCCTGTGTGGTCGGTCGCAAACCAAAGTAGTAAAATAACGATACCAATAATACCTGTGATAGAAAATAAATTAACATCTAACCAATTACTTCGTTTTCCTTTTTTATAATCTTTATAAGTGATAAAAATTATAAAACATCCAATAAGGCTAATTATAAATAACGGACTCGTTAAAAATGAAGTCGATAGATATTTTTCCTTCTTATTAAATAGAATATGGTTTTGAGATACTAAAGGTTTGTTTCCATCTCCAATAGTTGCAACTTCAAAAAAGCGATAGATGTTTTCTGGTAAAAACATGTGTTCTTCAGGAGTGGCTTGTCTATCAATTACAGAACCTAAGGCTAAATCTATACCAAAACTTCCCCATGAATTTTTCTTGACATTTTGGTAAATTAATGTTCTAAAAGTAGCATCTTCAAAATCTTTTGGCTTATTAAAAATTATGCTATTGTTTACTGAGGTATTAGTGACTTCTTTTATTTTGGTAGCACAATTATCAAAGAAGAACTCATAGAGATATCTACGGTTTTCTGGTTTGTAGTTATTAATTAGAAAATCGTAAAGTTTTTGCTTTTCAACTTGAGATAAATTTAAAACCTGTGCTTTTATACTTCTGTTAAAATAAATATAGTATTGATAAAATTTATTGAATTCCGATTTGTTTATCAGGTAATCCAATTTTCCCTGAGCAAATTTTAAATAAAAATTAGGTGAGTCAAAATCGTATTGACCATAACCATAAACCACATCTAAGCCGCGAGAAGTATCTTTTATTCTAAAAGCACTATGTCCAAAAGCATCATTTAATTCGTTTCCTGGGCCAACGGTAAGTACGCTTATTTCTGCGTTTTCAGATAGTAAATGGTCTTGTGCTTGTATAGCTTCAAACGAAAATAAAAGTATAAGTAGAAAATATATTTTTTTCATAAATAGTAGAAATTATCTAAAAACGCTTAAGTCAATTTTTAACGAAAACACATTAGAGTAGAGCGCAACACTTTGGTCGCCAATATCGGTAAAAGCATAATCTACCTGAATGCCGTTGTATTTAAAACCAACACCAAAACTTGGTTGAAAACTAAGTTGCTCTGTATTATCGAGCTGTAATTCATTCTGAAAATTCCCCATTCCGGCACGTAAATAAACCATATCGATATAGCCAAATTCAAAACCTAAGGCAGGATTGATACTGGCTACGGAAGACGAAATAATATCATTATTTTCTTCAAATCTCACATTCAGGTTTACAGCTGTTAATAAGGTATAATCATAATTAAAATCTACAAGTTTAGAAATTCCTATTTGTAATTTAGGAATAGTAATTTCGGTAGTTTCAGGTAACTCTTGGTTTTGTCCTTCAACAGCATCTTGCACGGTTGCAAATTCTTCTTCATCAATGGCCCAAGCATTAAAAGTTGTGGTAATATCTCGAGCCATAACACCAAATTTCCAATCGTTTTCGGTTTCAAACTGAACACCTAAATCGAAACCAAACCCCCATGAAGATGCAAAATCACCAATAACACGGCGGATCACTTTAGCATTTATACCATAATTTAAGCCTTGTACAGGCAATGCTCTTGCATAAGAAAAGGTTAATCCATAATCTGCTGTAGAAAATAGGCTAATTCTGTCGTAGTTAATATTGCCTTGATCGTCAATTAATTGTGTGGTGTTCAAAATATCGTCAACAGCAAATCGTATTAACGAGATTCCAATGGCACTTCTATCGTCTAAAGGCATGGCATAAGCCGCATAATCATAATTCGCAATATTTGCAAAGTAGCTCGAGTGCATCAATGAAAGCTGATTGTCTTCTAATTTTAAAAGCCCTGCCGGATTCCAATAACCAGAATTAACATCGGCAGAATGCGAAGTTACGGCGTTACTCATACCTAATGCCGCCGCATCTACACCAATATTCATAAATTCGTTC
Organism: Algibacter lectus; assembly: GCF_900112395.1. Classification (GTDB taxonomy): domain Bacteria; phylum Bacteroidota; class Bacteroidia; order Flavobacteriales; family Flavobacteriaceae; genus Algibacter; species Algibacter lectus. The sequence goes on along the minus strand of NZ_FOLN01000006.1, from coordinate 225,768 downwards.
GAGTATTTTCTAACCGTTTGGCTAAATACCGAAATAGATAATATAAAGAATAAGGTGGTCAGGTTAAGTTTCAATCGTAAATTTTTTACAAAGATGCACATAATACCTATTTAATCATAAAATTTCAAATTGAAACTTCAACTTATTTGCTGTCTAATGGCGTAATATTTAAGTCTATAAACTTGAATTTACGATAGATATTGTTTTAGACGAAATTTGTTTGCTATTTTTACAAACTTAAAAGACTAAATATGAAGAAACACATACCTAATGCCATTACGCTTTTAAATTTGTTAAGCGGATGTATTGCTGTTATTTTAGCGGTAAATGATGATTTTGTTGCAGCAGCATTATTTGTGTTTTTAGGCATATTTTTCGATTTCTTTGATGGTCTTGCAGCAAGAAAACTAAATGTATCTAGCCCATTGGGATTACAGTTAGATTCTCTGGCAGATATGGTAACCAGTGGTTTGGTTCCTGGAATTATAATGTATAAACTATTAATGTTAGCTACGGGTGGTTTTGTAGATTATTCTGAAGCTTCGCATTGGCAAGAGCATTCTAGTTGGATTGGTGCTGAATTGCAAATTTTGCCATTAATGGGATTGTTGGTCACTTTAGGATCGGCATATCGATTAGCAAAATTTAATATTGATGAAGATCAACAAACCTACTTTAAAGGCTTGCCAACACCTGCAAATGCACTTTTAATACTATCGTTACCTCTTATTCTAGAATTTCAAAATAGTGACCTTATAAACTCTATTATTTTGAATAAGTGGTTTTTAATAGGCCTTACGTTACTTAGTTGCTACATATTAAATGCCAATATAAAATTATTCGCCTTAAAATTTAAAAATTATGGTTTTAAGGATAATGTAATGCGCTATATTTTTCTAATTTTGTGCGTTGTACTTTTAATTGTTTTACAGTTTGCAGCCATACCTTTAATAATAATTCTTTATATATTTTTATCTGTTATAGATAATCTAAACTCCAAATAATTTACCAATGTTAGAAAACATTTTCACGCTATTAATGCTAGTTCTTTTACAAGCTGTTTTAGGATTCGATAACTTATTATACATTTCATTAGAAAGTAAAAAAGCTCCGGAAAGCGAGCAAAAACGCGTACGTAAGGTTGGTATTTTAATCGCCATTGTTTTAAGAATAGTACTTCTATTTGTTTTAGTTTCCATTATTGGGTTTTTTAAAGAACCGTTTTCATTCTTAACAGGTGGTATTGGTGATATTCTTCATTTTGCTTTCAATGGGCATAGTATTATTGTGTTAGTTGGTGGCGGATTTATAATTTACACAGCTATTAAGGAAATTTGGCACATGATTTCTAATCATGATTTAGAGCATAATGTAGAAGGTGGTGATGGCAAGCGTTTAAAGTCTGCTAATGCTGTAATTACGAGTATTGTAATTATGAATTTAGTATTCTCTTTCGATTCTATTCTGGCCGCAATTGGACTTACTAGTCATTTAGAAAATACAACTGCAGCGTTTATAATTATGGCCATTGCTATTGTTGCAAGTGGATTATTAATGTTGGTATTAGCCGATAAAATTTCTTCATTCTTAGCAAAAAATAGAATGTACGAAGTGCTTGGTTTATTCATTCTTTTTATAGTTGGTATTATGTTAGTTACCGAAGGTGGTCACTTAGCGCATATCAATATATTTGGTGAAAATATTGTGCCAATGAGTAAAACAACGTTCTATTTTGTATTAGCGGTTTTAGTTATTGTAGATGTGGTGCAAGGGCGTTACCAAAAGAAATTATTAAAAGAACAAGCTGCTAAAAATAAATAGTTTATCGATATGCAAAATATTTCATTTCCATTAAATTTTAAGTTTAACATTTCGACTTTTGCTAACGATTTTGTTGCAACCGATGCTTCTGGAGCTACCGTTGCATATGTTAGGCAAAAAATGTTTAAGCTTAAAGAAGATATTCTTATCTATAATAATGAAAACAAGACTGAAGTAAATTATAGAATACAAGCAGATAGATGGATCGATTTTTCTGCGGCCTACAGTTTTAAAGATAAAGAAGGTAATGAGCTTGGTAAAATTGCAAGAAAAGGGTGGAGATCCATTTGGAAAGCGCAATATGAACTTATTGATCAAAATCAAAAATTACAATATCATATTCGTGAAGATAATGCTTGGGTAAAAGTATTCGACTCCATGTTTGGTGAAATACCAATTTTAGGGATGTTTACAGGATATTTTTTCAATCCGAGTTATAGTGTAATCGATTTGAATAATAAAGCTGTGGTTAAGCTTAAAAAAGAGGGATCTTTTTTTGGAAGAAAGTTTAGTGTTTCTAAATTACAAGAAATTGATAATGACGATGAATACCGTATTCTTTTGGGTTTAATGATGATGGTATTGTTAGAAAGAAGAAAAGGATAATTAATTTACTATGTTGTTTTTAATTTTGGAGAGGTGTTTGGCTTTTCGATTCCTTTAAGAATAACTAGAAATAATAAAAGCCGTTAGTAATAAGTTTATTACTAACGGCTTTTTTATAGTATTGTGTGAGGTAATGTTCTATTCTCTAATCTTTTTTCTACGCAATTCAAAGTTCTGACCTAAATATACTTTACGTACCATTTCATCACTAGCAAGTTCTTCTGGTTCACCAGCTTTTAAAATACTACCTTCAAACATTAAGTATGTTCTATCGGTAATGGCTAGTGTTTCTTGCACGTTATGATCGGTAATTAAGATACCAATATTCTTTTTAGTAAGTTGTGCCACAATACGCTGAATATCTTCTACAGCCACAGGATCTACACCTGCAAAAGGTTCATCGAGTAGAATAAAACTAGGGTCGGTTGCAAGGGCGCGAGCAATTTCTGTTCTACGACGCTCACCACCAGACAATAAATCGCCACGAGATTTTCTAATATGTCCTAAACCAAACTCATCAATAAGAGATTCCATTTTATGGACTTGTTCTTTCTTGCTTAATTTGGTAAGTTGTAATACACTTAAAATATTATCTTCAATACTTAGTTTTCTAAATACCGAAGCTTCTTGAGCTAAGTAACCAATACCGTTTTGTGCACGCTTGTACATTGGGTAGTTGGTAATCTCTTTATTATCAAGAAAGATATGTCCACCGTTAGGTTTTACTAAACCAACAATCATGTAAAAAGATGTTGTTTTTCCGGCACCATTAGGGCCTAAAAGTCCAACAATTTCGCCTTGGTTAACTTCAAGAGAAATATCTTTTACAACTTTTCGTCCGCTATAGGACTTCATTAAATTTTCGGCTTTTAAAATCATATCTTTATAATGAACGTTAAAAATAGTGAAATCATATACACTTCTTTAACAGTTGTTGGTTTTTTATGTTTTTATTGGGTTTTGCTATCTTCTTCCAAGGCATCCCAAAACTCATAAGCACGACGTAAATGTGGAATTACAATAGTTCCGCCTACTAGGGTTGCAATACCTAAAGCTTCTACAACTTCTTCTTTTTTTAGTCCAATTTTATAACTGGTTTCTAAGTGGTATTTTACACAATCGTCGCAGCGTAAAACAGTAGAAGCTACCAAACCAAGTAACTCTTTAGTTTTTACATCTAGAGCTCCTTCCGCGAAAGCGTTAGTGTCTAAATTAAAAATACGTTTTATAATTTTATTGTTATCACCTAAAATTTTATCGTTCATTTTAGAACGGTAATCGTTGAATTCTTTAACTGACTCTGACATTTTTTTTCTCTTTTCGTTTTTGATTTCTAATCACTATTTTAGAAATAGTGATACTTACTTGGTACAAAATTATAATAGGAATTGCCACAATAACCTGACTGGCAATATCTGGAGGCGTAATAATTGCAGATAAAATTAATACAATTACCATAGCGTATTTTCGATAAGTTTTTAAGAACTCTGGCGTAACCAAACCTATTTTTGTTAGAAAATAAATAATGATTGGTAACTCGAAAATTAATCCCGAAGCTAATGCTGAAGCACGAACTAAGGCAATATAAGAGCTAATATCTATTTGGTTATCTACCATAGACGATATGCTATAGTTTGCCAAGAAATTAATAGATAGCGGTGTGATGATATAGTAACCAAAAAGGACACCTATAAAGAATAGGAGTGAGCAAATAATAATAAAACCACGCGAATGCTTACGTTCTTCTTTATGTAAACCCGGACTAATAAAACTCCATAATTGGTAAATTACGTAAGGAAATGAGATAATGAAACCGCCCAAAATAGCTGTCCAAATATCGGCAGAAAATTGCCCTGCCATGGTTCGGTTTTGTAAAATTAACGGAATTTTGTCGGCACAAAACGTGGTGGTAACATCAAGAAATTGAGCCGCTTTACATAGGAAATCGTACGTTGGGAAATCCATATGTAGTGGCGCAAAAATAATTTCGTCGAAAATAAAACGACTAAAAATATATGCTAACGTGGCCACAATCATTACAGCCGAGCAAATTCTAATTAGGTGCCAGCGTAAATCTTCGAGATGGTCTAAAAAAGACATCTCATTAATATCCTTTTTTGCCATTATATAATACCTTCTTTTATTAAATCGTGTAAGTGTACAACACCTGCATATTTACCTTCATGCTCAACTAAAAGTTGCGAAATATCGTTGGCTTCCATGATTTCTAAAGCCTCAATAGCCATTGCGTTTGCTTGAATACGTTTAGGGTTGGCACCCATAATATCTTTAGCGGTAAGGTTAGAAAAATCGTCTACTTTGGTAAGCATTCTACGTAAATCACCATCGGTAATTATGCCTATAATTTCGTTGTTATCTACAACAGCAGTAACACCTAGCATTTTAGCCGTAATTTCAACAATAACTTCTTTAATACTCGCGTCACCATTAACTGCAGGTTTTTCGTTGGTAGAAGAGATATCTTCAACCCTTAAATATAGTTTTTTACCTAATGCGCCACCAGGATGGTATTTAGCAAAATCTGTACTCGAAAAACCACGTAAATTTAACAAACAAACGGCAAGAGCATCACCAATTACTAGTTGTGCCGTTGTGCTTGTTGTTGGTGCTAAATTGTTTGGGCAAGCCTCTTTTTCTACGTAAGCATTTAAAACATAATCAGCATGTTGCGCTAAAAATGAATTTGTATTTCCGGTAATAGCAATCATTTTATTGTTTGCGCGTTTTATCAACGGAATTATAACTTTTATTTCTGGCGTGTTACCACTTTTCGATAAACAGATTACCACATCATCGTTTAAAATTAAACCCAAATCACCATGTATGGCATCGGCTGCATGCATAAAAATGGCAGGCGTTCCGGTAGAGTTTAAAGTGGCTACTATTTTATTACCAATAATGGCGCTTTTGCCAATACCTGTAATAATAACGCGACCTTTGGAGTTATATATAAGATTTACAGCAGCTGCAAAATCTTCTGTTACTAAGCTAGATAAGTTTAAAATGGCTTTACTTTCCATTTCAATTGTTTGCTTAGCAGTTTCAATAATAGAATTTTCTGTACTCAAAATTTATTATTTTTTATAGTTGAAGCATTAAAGATTTTATTATCTTTAAACTTGATAACCAAATTAATTTTATTTTAACTTGTTTTTTTCGTTGCAAAACTAACGAAAAAAAGATTGAGACTCTCTAAATACGCAATGAAATTGAAAGCAATTAATAGGCTTTTGTGTGTTTACAATTTGCAAGTAAGAAATAATTTATACAATTCATGTTGACAGTTAAAAAAGAAATACACAGTGCCTTAAAAAAATATTTTGGATTCAATCAATTCAAAGGACTGCAAGAAGATGTAGTAACAAGTATTATTTCGGGCAATCACACATTCGTGATCATGCCTACAGGTGGTGGTAAATCGCTATGTTACCAACTACCTGCGTTAATGCAAGAAGGTACAGCAATTGTGGTATCGCCACTAATTGCTTTAATGAAAAATCAAGTTGATGCTATTCGAGGGATTTCGAATGAAGAAGGCGTTGCGCATGTATTAAATTCATCTCTAAACAAAACCGAAGTTAAGCGGGTAAAGGAAGATATTGTAAATGGGGTAACCAAATTACTTTATGTGGCTCCGGAGTCGTTAACAAAAGAGGAAAATGTTGAGTTTTTACGTACTGTAAAAATATCATTCATGGCCGTCGATGAGGCGCACTGTATTAGTGAATGGGGACACGATTTTAGACCAGAATATAGAAATTTAAGACATATTATCGGACGTATAGGCGATAATATTCCAATTATTGGTTTAACCGCAACGGCAACACCTAAAGTACAAGAAGATATTATTAAAAACTTAGGTATTTCGGGAGCTACAACTTTTAAGGCTTCTTTTAATAGACCCAATTTATATTACGAAGTACGCTCAAAAACTAAAAATGTAGATGCCGATATTATTCGCTTTGTAAAGCAAAACGATGGTAAATCGGGTATTATCTATTGTTTAAGTCGTAAGCGGGTAGAAGAGTTGGCGCAAGTTTTACAAGTAAACGGTATAAACGCACTACCTTACCATGCCGGTTTAGATGCAAAAACAAGATCGAGCCACCAAGATAAATTCTTAATGGAAGATTGCGATGTTATTGTAGCAACCATAGCCTTTGGTATGGGAATCGATAAACCCGATGTACGCTTTGTAATCCATCACGATATTCCAAAAAGTATAGAAAGTTATTACCAAGAAACCGGTCGTGCAGGTCGCGATGGCGGTGAGGGGCATTGCTTAGCTTATTATGCGTATAAAGACATAGAGAAATTAGAAAAATTCATGTCTGGTAAGCCTGTGGCCGAGCAAGAAATTGGGCACGCCTTACTACAAGAAGTTGTTGCTTTCGCAGAAACTTCTATTTCGCGACGTAAATTTATTCTTCATTATTTTGGTGAGGAATTTGATACCGAAACTGGAGAAGGTGGCGATATGGACGACAACGTTAGGCATCCTAAAAAGAAAGTGGAAGCCAAAGACGAAGTTAAAATTCTACTGGAAACCATTTCTAAAACAAATGAAAAGTACAAATCTAAAGATTTGGTAAACGTTATTATAGGTAAAGAAAACGCACTCATAAATTCTCATAAAACCAACGAGCAAGACTTTTTTGGAAAAGGAAAAGTTAGAGATAATAAATACTGGATGGCACTTTTGCGCCAAGTATTAGTATCCGGGTTTCTTAAAAAAGATATTGAAACCTATGGTGTTATAAAATTAAAAGACGCCGGTCGTGATTTTATAGCAAATCCAGAATCTTTCATGATGACGGAAGATCATATTTTTGATGGTGCACAAGAAGATGGCTCTGTAGTTACAGCAGCAAAAGGAGCAAATGCCGTTGCCGATGCTACTTTAATGCGTATGCTAAAAGATTTACGTAAAAAGAATGCTAAAAAATTAGGCGTACCACCATTTGTGGTTTTTCAAGATCCATCTTTAGAAGATATGGCGCTTAAATACCCTGTAACCATTGTTGAACTTGGTAATGTACACGGTGTAGGAGACGGAAAAGCTAAGAAGTACGGTAAAGATTTCGTGGCACTTATAGCGCAATATGTAGAAGATAATGATATTACGCGTCCTGACGATTTAGTTGTAAAATCTACCGGAAGCAACTCAGCAAACAAGCTATACATTATTCAAAACGTAGACCGTAAACTTCCTCTAGACGATATTGCATCGTCGAAAGGAATGTCTATGAGCGATTTTATAAAAGAAATGGAAGCCATTGTGTATTCTGGTACTAAATTAAATATTACGTACTGGGTAGACGATATTCTCGATGAAGATCAACAAGAAGAAATTCACGATTATTTCATGGAGTCTAGCACTGATAGTATCTCTGATGCTATTGAAGAATTTGATGGTGATTACGACGATGAAGAACTTCGATTATACCGTATAAAATTTATTAGCGAAGTAGCCAACTAAAATATGGGCGTTACCCGAAAAAGGTCGGGCTTTCACTACTCAATCTGTTTGTTTTTTTTAAGGAAAAACAAACAGGATTTCAAACATGCCGTTCAATCCCTAACGCGAGCTATTGCTTGGTTTAAGGGGGTTCGTTTATGGTTAGTTTTTTAAGTAGGGTAGTAATCGCGTTTTTTAGATTTGAAATTTTTTATTATACCACTTTTTATATTTTCTATTCTTTATCTGTTTTGGATTAGGGAAGCTTGTAAACGCTTTGCAAGAACCCAAATTTGGGTTAGTTTCTCCATAGATATTGTAAGGAATAATTGTGTATATAGGTGCAGCCTTTTTCTTTTGTTCGTTATATGCCCATGTATAATTCATAGTTATTACTAGCGCTTCTTTCGATTTGTATCGGTGAGCATAATTAATGTCGGGTCCTTCTTTTATATATGGAATTTCAGCTAAAACATCAACATCTGCTCTTACGCTATAGTATTCCGAATTCCAGTCGCAACTAATAATTTCTGTAGATTTTACTTTCATTAAGTAGATTTTTGTAGCGTATTCACCTTCATAGTCACAACAATCGCAATAATCCAAAATATATGGATCTGTATTTAAAAATTCACAGACTTGTTCAGCTTGTTGCAAGGTTAAATTATCCCAGGCATCAGCCCATGAAAATATTGGAAATAAAAGTAAAAGTGTAATTATAGTGTTTTTCATTTTATGCTATTGGGCAAAGGATTTATTGTTGTTAGCTATTAGTTTTTCTTATTTACTTAAGGCTTTAAGTATTCTTTCCTCGTTTATAACAATATCTCTAAATAATACATGAGGAAATTCGGTGTATTTAGACGATTTAAATGCATCATAAATATTAGATAGGGTAGAAGATGTTATAAGGGATAAATTCATTTCAGTATCCATTTCGCAATCTGTTACAAAATCATCACTAAATTCCGGTGCCACAAGCAATATTTTTACAATTCTTAAATTGTTTTTTAGAGCTAAGTTTTGGTAAGATTTTAATTGCCTTGAAACAGAGCTAAACTTATTATAACCTCTTTCCTTACTTGTTTTACATTCTACAATAATAATTTCTTGATTACCTAAGTTTAAAAGAATATCCATCATATCCTTCTTTGTGTTTAGTTGACTTTTTAATACATCATCTACGTTAAAACCTATTCCTTTTAAAATGATACCTGTAAGTTCTTCAAATTTTAAACCGAGTTCGCTTTCTTTTATAATAATACCATTTTCTTTAAGTAAGTTTAAATTTCTATATCCTACGTTTTCATAGTTTTCGAGATATAGGTTTTCTACATCCTTGTAGTGTTCAAGGATATTTAAAATATCATCTCCTCTTTGCTTTATAGAATTGTCTTTAATAAACTTAGTTCTATCCTCCTTAGTTATTAAGTCTAATATATCTCTAGGTTTAATATTATAATCAAGTAGGAAATCTGCCTTTAAAACAAATTCATCTTGAAGTTCAAATTGAACTCTTATCTGTTTGTTTAAGTCGGGAAGAGAGAGGTTTAATTCGGTTAAGAGCTTATCAAATCCATCAAGGGAGATGCCTACTTTTTCATCTCGTTCAATATTTTCAAAATATTCAATTAGACTACTAATTTTATCATCTAGCGTACTTCCTTTTAAGTTACTAATATTAAGTCCTTTTTCACAAAGTTCATTTAACGTTTTCTTTTTGTCTGTTAGTGTACTTCCTGGCTTATATATATCCGATAGTAATAAATCAGTAAACGAAACGCCTTCTTTTATTATTTCCTCTATTTTCTGTGAATATGATAGTTTTCTATCGATATTATGGTCTTTTGAAATCTGATTAATTATTGGTTCTCGTAAAAGCTTTAAAGTTCTTCGATAGAATTTTTCGGCTATTTCTTTTTCGCGAATTTTGCGTAAAAGTCGAACCATTTCATCTGCAATATAAATTGTGTTTTCTTTGTTTGAATAAAATATTACACCGATGTTTTTAAGGCTTTTTATAACGTCTTGAATGTCTAGCTTTATGACGGGTAATATAGAATAATTTATGAGCTTAATTTCTTCTTGAGAAAGACCAAGTTGTTTTGAAAGTGTAAGCATTATTGATAGTTCATCCGAAGATATTTTTGCTTCACGATTATTATCTTGGTCGTTATAATATGCTGTGTGCAAGCAAGATTTATATATTTTGTAATCTCTTTTTCGAGATTCACTTAAATCTGATTTATCGTTTTCAAAATTGGCGTTTAATGTTTTTATTTTATTTTTTATCTGCTTTATTTCAATTTCGTATAACCTTGAAAACCAATCTTGTTTCATTATACAGTTACCGTCACGAATTATAATATCAATTAAAATATCAAGTTGCGAAGTGATTTCTTGAAATTCACATTTTACGTTTTGTTGAAATTCGTTAGAAGTTAAGGCGAAAACTTTAGAGATATTTTGATTGTCAACAGATTTTAATCCTTTGTTAGATGAGCTTAAAATCGTGTTTATTTCTTTAATGTTTTTGGGGTTTTTCGAAATGATATTATCAATAGCTTTTATAAATGAGTTTTTTTCTAGGGAGCCAAGTTTATCTAATATCTTTTCTAATTTCATAATCTATCTTAATTTGTTGGGTTTGTTGCTTGAATGAGGTTTGAGCAGTTGATTATCAGACCTAAAAACGAAGTTATTCTTTTTTACGAAATACCAAGTAAGTTTTAATGTAAAAATCCCACAAATCTCATAATATTCAATATTTCAAAGAAGCTAGGCCTTAAAACAACAAAACATTGCGATATTGGTAAATCTTTAAAAATTTCTGTTAAAAATTTGGATATTAGCGTTTATTAATTGAATATTTGCATTCACAAAGTTCAATAAACTTACTGAAATGTTATCAAGAAAGGTGGAGGGATAGACCCGCTGAAGCCTTAGCAACCCTTTACACTTAGTAATGAAGGTGCTAAATTCTACTTAAATTACCAATTCATTTATTGGTGTTTGGATAGATAACTAACAAGAATTGCTTTCTGCAATTTTAATTTTTCTTATAACATTTTTCTATTAAGTACACTTTTTTAAAGTGAATTTGACTTTTTATTTAATAGCAAAAAGCGGCAACCAATTAACTAAAAAAATAAGAAAAATGAGCGATCACAAATTATCAACAAACGCATTACACGCCGGACACGACGTTAAAGCAAACGGAGGAACGCAAGCCGTGCCAATTTACCAAACATCATCGTATGTTTTTAACGATTCAGATCATGCGGCAAACCTTTTTTCATTAAAAGAACTAGGTTTTATTTATACACGTTTAAACAACCCAACCAATCAAATTTTACAAGATCGTTTAGCGGCTGTAGAAGGTGGTGTTGGTGCTGTTGTTTTCGCATCGGGAACTGCGGCTATTTCTACAGGGTTATTAACGCTTTTAAAAGCTGGCGACCATATTGTAGCGTCTAGTAGTTTATATGGTGGTACTTACAATTTGTTGAGTGTAACTTTACCTCGTTTTGGTATTACAACTACGTTTGTAGATGCTTCTAACCCAGAGAATTTTAAAGCAGCAGTGCAAGATAATACAAGAGCATTTTTTGTAGAATCTTTAGGGAACCCGAAATTAGATGTTTTAGATTTAGAAGCTATTTCAGTACAGTCTAAAGCGGCAGGAGTTCCTTTTATTGTAGATAATACAGTGGCTACGCCGGTATTATTAAATCCGCTAAAACACGGTGCAGATATCGTGATCCATTCTTTAACAAAATATATTGGAGGACAAGGAACATCTTTAGGTGGTGCTATTGTAGACGGTGGAACGTTTAATTGGGCTAACGGAAAATTCCCTGAATTTACGGAGCCTTCTGCAGGTTACCACGGATTAAAATACTACGAAACTTTAGGTGCGGCTTCTTATGTTTTTAAATTAATATTAGAAGGTTTACGTGATTTTGGTGGTGCTTTAAGTCCATTTAACGCCTTCCAGATTATTCAAGGTTTAGAGACTTTACCAGTAAGAATAAAACAACACAGTGCAAATGCATTAGAGATTGCTAAATGGTTAGAGGCTCAAGAAGAGATTGCATGGGTAAACTATCCTGGTTTAGAAAGTAGTAAATACAAAACTTTAGCAGATAAATATTTACCTAAGGGACAAAGTGGTTTAGTGACTTTTGGACATAAAGGTGGTTTTGAAGCGGCTAAGAAAATTGCAGATAATACCAAGTTGTTTTCTTTACTTGCTAATATTGGAGATACAAAATCTTTAATTATTCACCCAGCGAGTACAACGCATCAACAATTAGATGAAACAGCGCAAGAAGCTGCAGGAGTGTCTAGCGATTTAGTGCGTTTATCTATTGGTCTTGAAGATATTGAAGATTTAAAAGCAGATTTAACAGCGGCTTTTGCAACGATATAATTAGTAAAATAATACAACATCCTGTAAGGTTTTGCGATCTTGCAGGAAACAAAATAAACCGACACGATTTTAAAAATGGTGTCGGTTAAATAAAAACTTAGTCGGTTTTAAAAACATAAAGAATTGAAGCACCCATTGCAACATATTACCATTAAAAATTATCGCACGGAAAGCGATGTGCTTAATGCTGAACTTAATTTAAGTTATCAAGTGTTTGGAAAACCACTGGGTAGCGCACCTATTGTTTTAATAAATCATGCCTTAACCGGAAATAGTGATGTTGCTGGCGAAAATGGCTGGTGGTTAGATTTAGTTGGCGATGATAAAGTAATCGACACAAAACTATACAGCGTTTTAGCATTCAATATCCCTGGAAATAGTTATGACGGCTTTGTTGTTGAAAATTACAAGGATTTTATTGCACGCGATGTCGCAAAAATATTTTTACTAGGTTTAAAAGAATTAAAAACAGGAAAACTGTTTGCAGCCGTTGGAGGTTCTTTAGGTGGCGGAATTGCTTGGGAAATGGCGGTTTTACAACCCGATTTTACCGAAAATTTGGTGGTTATCGCAACCGATTGGAAATCTACAGATTGGCTTATAGCAAACTGCCAGATTCAAGAACAGTTTTTAATAAATTCAAAAAATCCGGTGCACGATGCGCGAATGCACGCCATGCTGTGTTACCGAACTCCAGAATCTTTTAAAGAACGTTTTCATCGTTCTAAAAATGTAGATTTAGAGATTTTTAATGTAGAAAGTTGGTTGTTGCATCACGGTAAGAAGTTGCAAGAACGTTTTCAGCTTTCAGCTTATAAGTTAATGAATCAGTTGCTTAGAACGATTGATGTTACCAAAAATAGACCAGAAGACTTTAATGTCTTAGAAAATATAGAAGCGAATATCCATATTGTAGGTGTCGATTCCGATTTGTTTTTCACAGCAGAAGAGAATAGAGAAACGCACAAACAATTAGCATTAACGAACCCGAATGTTACGTACAACGAAATTCACTCGGTACACGGTCACGATGCGTTTTTAATGGAATATGAGCAGTTAGAAAAAATTATAGAAGGCATTTTTGTGCCAGATTCAAAAAAGAAAAGAATGAAAGTATTAAAGTTTGGAGGCAAATCTTTAGGCAATGGCGAAGGATTGAATAATGTAATTACCATTATTGAAAATAAAGTTAATAATGGCGATAAAATCTCGATTGTAGTATCGGCACGTGGTAATGCTACCGACGAACTAGAATTTGTTTTAAATCTTGCGGCAAAAGGCGAAGAGTATAAGTCGCAATTAGAAGCTTTTAAAAGTTATCAAAAAGAACCTTTAAAAACTATTGATTTTACTGAAGAGTTTACACTGCTTGATAAATTATTTGAAGGTGTTAGTCTGCTTGGTGATTACAGCGGAAAGATTAAGGATACTATTTTAGCACAAGGCGAATTGTTGGCTATTAAAATGGTTTCAGAATTACTTAACCAGAAGCAAATAAAAGCCAATGCGGTAGATTCTAGAATGCTAATAAAAACAGATGAGAACTTCGGAAATGCAATTCCTATTGCTAAATTATCTAAAGATAATGTCACTGCTTTTTTCAAAGCACATAAAGATGCTGTAAATGTAATTACAGGTTTTATTGCGTCTAACTTAAAAGATGAAACCACGACTTTAGGTAGAAATGGAAGTAATTATACCGCAGCCTTAATTGCAAATTATTTAGATGCTGAAGAGTTACAAAATTATACACACGTAAACGGTATATATACAGCAAACCCAGATTTGGTTGCCGATGCTCAAAAAATTAGAGAATTATCGTTTAGTGAAGCAAATGAGTTGGCGAACTTTGGAACTACTATTTTACATGCAAAAACTATAATTCCTTTAGTTGAAAAAAACATCAACTTACGTATTTTAAATACCTTTAATCCAGAGGATGAAGGAACTTTAATTACAGCAAAACCAAGTGCTAAAGAAGTGACATCGCTTTCTGTTTTAGATAACGTGGCGCTTTTAAATCTTGAAGGTCGTGGTTTGTTAGGAAAAAGTGGAGTAGATGCTCGAATTTTTAGAGCGTTAAGTATTCATGATATTAGTGTTAGTATTATTTCGCAAGGCTCGTCAGAGCGTGGTATTGGTTTAATTATTAATGCAAGCGAAGCCACACAAGCGGTTATTGCTTTAGAGCGTGAGTTTGAAAATGATTTCTATTCTCAGGATGTAAATAAAATTGATGTTGTGGATGATGTGTCTGTAATCTCAATTATTGGTATCGAGTTAAGTTCGTTCCACAAACCATTTAATGCGCTTATAAAAAACCAAATTACGCCGTTGTTATTTAACAATACCGTTACCGGAAGAAATATAAGTTTAGTGCTTAAAAAATCGCAATTACATAAAGCTATGAACGTGATTCATGGTGAGATTTTTGGGATTTCTAAAAAGATAAACATTGCCATTTTCGGACACGGAGGTGTTGGAGGCGCATTGATTAATCAGATTTTGAAATCTAGAAGCGATATTGAAAAACGTAAAGCCATTAACTTAAATGTATTTGCTATTGCGAATTCTAAAAAGCAACTTTTAAGTAAAAATGGTGTTGATGCTAATTGGGAAGATGCTATTAAAACGGTAGACACAGCAAGTTCTATTGAAGATATTATTGCTTTTGCAAAAGAAAACCATTTAGAAAATTTAATTGCTGTGGATAATACGGCAAGTCCTAATTTTTATGAAAACTACATCCCTTTAATAGAGGCTGGTTTCGATTTGGTATCTTCTAATAAAATAGCAAACACCATTTCGCACGAGTTTTATAAAGATTTACGTGTTCAGTTAAAAGAGAATAAGAAACAATATTTATATGAAACTACGGTTGGCGCAGGTTTACCGTTAATTGATACTATTAAACTGTTACACGAATCGGGAGAGAATATTACTAGAATCCGTGGAGTATTCTCTGGAACGTTAAGTTATTTATTCAATAATTTTTCTGTTGAAAATAAACCGTTTAGTGAAATTATTCAGGAAACTATCGACAAAGGCTTTACAGAACCTGATCCGAGAGAAGATTTCTCTGGAAATGATGTGGCTAGAAAGTTATTAATTTTAGCTAGAGAATTAGATTTGTATAATGAGTTTGAAGATGTTGAGGTACAGAATTTAATACCGGAAGCGTATCAAAATATATCGGTGGAATCGTTTTTAGAACAGTTGGATGTTTTAAATGAACAATACCAAGCTATAAAAGATAAGCAGGAACCCGGGCATGTATTGCGTTATATTGGTGATTTATCGGGAGATTTATCTCAAGATAAAGGCGTTTTGGAAGTGAAACTCGTATCTATACCAAATGATAGTACGTTAGGACAAATAAAAGGTTCGGATGCTATTTTTGAAATATTTACTGAGAGTTATGGTGAGCAACCTATCGTGATTCAAGGTGCAGGAGCTGGAGCAGAGGTTACAGCGCGTGGTGTATTTGGTGATATTTTACGATTGTCTAAGCATATTAATTAGGTTTGTTTTTTCATTTCCGCGAAGGCGGAAATCTAAAATCTGGCACACAAAAAAAAGCTTTGGTTTAAAACAAACCATAGTAGATAAGTGCATTAGGGATTGATGCGGCATCCTTTTTTGTTTTTCTCAAAAAAGATATAGCGGAAAGCCCGACCCGATAGGGGAATGCCCAAATAAAAATATTAAAAATAAATCTTTGAGGGTTTTACCTTTATTGAATAGTGAAAATAAAATGAGCGAGAATAAAAAAAATTTTGAAACAGAAGCGATACGCACACAGAGTGAAAACACACAATTTTCGGAGCATTCGGTACCTTTGTACTTAACGTCCGGATTTGTGTTTGAAGATTCTGAGGAGATGCGCGCGTCTTTTGCCGAAGAGAAACAACGTGATTTATATAGTAGATATAGCAATCCTAATGTAAACGAATTTGTAGATAAGGTTTGTAAAATGGAAGGTGCAGAGGCTGGTTTTGCTTTTGCAAGTGGTATGGCTGCTGTGTTTTCTACATTTGCAACGTTGTTGGATGCGGGAGACCATGTGGTGTCTTGTAGTTCTGTTTTTGGCGCTACGCATGGTTTGTTTACTAAGTATTTTCCGAAATGGAATATTGAATGTTCGTATTTCAATATTAATGAAGTTGAAACTATAGAAAGTTTAATACAACCAAACACGAAATTTATTTA
Organism: Algibacter lectus; assembly: GCF_900112395.1. Classification (GTDB taxonomy): domain Bacteria; phylum Bacteroidota; class Bacteroidia; order Flavobacteriales; family Flavobacteriaceae; genus Algibacter; species Algibacter lectus. Next base: position 209,221 of record NZ_FOLN01000006.1, on the reverse strand, counting down.
TGCTGAAACGCCTACAAACCCAGGTGTTGATGTGTTGGATTTGGAGTTTTTAAGTGCTATTTGTAAAAAGCATAATTTATTGCTTGTTATTGATAACTGCTTTGCAACGCCGTATTTACAGCAACCTATAAAATTTGGTGCAGATTTGGTAATTCATTCTGCTACTAAATTAATGGATGGCCAAGGGCGTGTGCTAGGTGGCGTAACGGTTGGTAAGAAAGAATTGATTAGAGAAATTTACTTATTTTCGAGATTAACGGGGCCGTCTATGAGTCCGTTTAATGCTTGGGTATTGTCTAAATCTTTAGAAACTCTAGCGATTAGAGTTGAAAGACATTGTGAAAATGCCTTAAAATTGGCTACATTTTTAGAGGCACATCCTAAGGTGACATGGGTAAAATATCCGTTTTTAAAATCGCATCCTAAACATGAGATTGCTAAAAGGCAAATGAAAATGGGAGGAAGCATTGTGGCTTTTGAAGTTGAAGGCGGTATAGCAGGCGGAAAGGCGTTTTTTGATAGTATAAAAATGTGTTCGCTATCGGCCAATTTAGGAGATACCAGAACTATTGTAACCCACCCAGCAAGTACTACACATGCCAAAGTTGAAGCATCGGTAAAAGCAGCTGCTGGTATTACAGATGGTATGGTGCGTTGTTCTTTAGGGTTGGAACATATTGATGATATTATTGCCGATATAGAGCAAGCACTTGCTTAAATTTTACATTTAGTTTACTGAATAGCCATTGTTTTTTAGTTTCTCATGATTTAACATGCTATTTTTATAAAAATTATTTACATCATGAAATTATTAAATATTGTTTGTGCGGTTTTGTTTTTAACTGTTGGGTTTAGCTGTAATTCTAGTGATTCTGGAGAGGAAGAGCAGGTTGATATCTTAGATGTATCTACAGTTTCTGAGTTTTCAGCAAGTGAAGAAACTAAATTAATAACAGTAACGGCTAATTTGTATTGGTACACAGCTAATAATAATGATTGGATTACTTTGTCTCCTACAAATGGAACTAATAATGGTTCTATAAATATCTCTGTAACAGCAAACCCAAACACTACCGTGCGTACAGGTTCTGTAAACGTTATTGGAGGTGATATTTCAAAAAATATAACAATTACACAGGCAGCAAAAGCTGAAAGTACAGGAGTTTTAGACGCTAATTTAGCGCCTTCTAAAAATTTCGATTTATCGACTTGGAATTTAAGTATACCAGAAGATGAGGGTGATGGTACATCTGTTACCGTAACGGTTGCTCAAATAAATGCAGATTATCAAAACAGTAAATATTTTTATACGAATACCGATGGTGGTATGGTTTTTAAATGCCCTGTGGCTGGTTTTAAAACCTCTCTAAATACAAGTTATACTAGAGTTGAATTACGCGAAATGCTGCGTGGTACTAATACAAGTATTAAAACGCAAGGTGTGAATAAAAACAATTGGGTTTTTGGATCGGCACCTACTGCAGATAAAAATGCTGCAGCTGGTTTCGATGGAGAAATGAGTGCTACTTTGGCTGTAAACTATGTAACTACAACTGGAGATGATAGCCAAGTTGGCCGTGTTATTGTTGGACAAATACATGCCAATGATGATGAACCTATTCGCCTTTATTACAGAAAACTGAAAGATAATGCTTTAGGTGGTATTTATTTTGCGCACGAACCTATGGATGGTTTTGGTAGTGAGCAATGGTACGATTTAATTGGTTCTAGAAGTAGTTCTGCTTCTAACCCAGAAGATGGTATTGCTTTAGGTGAAAAGTTTTCGTATAAAATTAAAGTGGTTGGTAATACTTTAACCGTTACTATTTCTAGAGAAGGTAAAGCCGATATTATAAAAACTATTGATATGGTGAACAGTGGTTACGATAAAGGCGGACAATACATGTATTTTAAGGCTGGTGTTTACAACCAGAATAATACTGGTGATGCTGATGATTATGTTCAAGCTACTTTTTATTCACTTGAAAAAAGTCATACAAATAATTAATTTTTAGACTTATATTTTTTTAATAAGTATACTAGAGATAAGATAAAAAGAACTCCAGCAATCCAATAATAGGTGTTATTTGAATTGTTTTTTAAACTTATAGCATCTGTATTCCCTATAATATAAAAACTTCCCCAATAAAATGGGTTGGTGTAAAAGGCTTCTGTATTTGCTAGATATTTTAATTTAGCTTGCTGTAGCGCTTTAGGCTTATTCATGCCTTTTTTTAGGTTTGAATAAAAACATTTCATTAATTCGGGGGTGCTTTTGTCATGTACTTCCCATTTGCTTAATAGTAAGCTTTTGGCTCCTGCATATTGAAAAGCGTTTCCTAAACTCATTATACCTTCCCCGTTAGCAATTTCACCTATACCAGTATTACAAGCACTTAGTACAACAAGATCTGCGGGAATATTTAAAGCAAAAAGTTCATGATTGTATAAAATATCATCCTCTATAGTGTCTTTGCTTTTTGTGAAGAACAATTTTGAGTTTTCTGGATTTTCATTATCAACCTCTCCATGTAAGGCTAAATGTAAAATGTTATATTTTTCTACATTTTGTTTAAAGGTAGATTCTATGGCGTTAACTCCATAATAATATTGACCATCTATAATTTTAGATATCATGTCAATTTCTTTTCTCGCACCTGGTAAATCTTCTTTAATATCATTAGCACGAGAAACGCTGTTTTTATTCGGTTTTTTAGTACTTGGTGCGTTTGAATATGAAAAGGCGAGACACTTTTTTAAGGTTTTAGATTCTGAAGTGTTTTTTATTATAGGATTGAATAATAAATCTGCTGAATTGGAATAAGAAATAGCGTGCTTTTTTAATAAATAGGGAAGTTCTCTACTGTTTTTATTGTTGTTATTTGTGAGTAATAAATCAAAATTTAAATACCATAATATGTCATCTGGAATAATTATTAATTCATCTCCTATCAGTTTTTTATCTAAGGGTTTAATAAGTTCTTGATATAAAACGGATGCTATTTTTTTATAATCATTTAAATTTTCCGAAGTAATTGATGTATTAAAGCGTTCTATTTTTTTATCTAATTCAGAAATTGTTAATTCTTTTATTGAAATATCATTTTTTGAAATTGTAAAGGCGTAGATTTTACTTTCAGTAGAGAAAAACTCTAATACTGTCGTTCTATTATTTATTTTATCTTGAATATCCTTAACAGAAAAGGACTCTGTTTTATGCTTTAATTGATAATATTTGGGATATTCCTTTTTAAGTACTTTTATTAAAGAATCTTTCTTTTGATTAATAGTAAATAATTCGTTTTCAAAGCTTTTAATTTTATCTGTATCTAAAGTGTTTTCAGATTGTTCTGCAACAATTTGTGATTGATAGTAGGCTATGTCTGATTTGATGCTTTTTTCAAAATCTAGGAGTTCACTTGGTAGGTTTGAGAAGTTTTTAGCATTAGTATCATTGAGTAAATCTTTTAAAGTATTAGATCTGCTTTTTTCAGTAAAGTGCCATGCGTTTATTAGATGTTTTTTCTCTGTTGTATTTTTATATTGTAGTAAATGTGTTGTAATAGCATCTGCATAAATTGCTTTAGCTTGTTCTGCTAAAACTAATTTATCTTGATGATTGTTTATAGATTCGCGAATATAATCTATAATATAATCTGCTTGATAATATAGCGTTGCACTTTGTTCTAGCTGCTTATTGTCTTTATTTTGAATAGATTGTAGCTGTAATGTTTGTGCCTTTTTATGTATCGTTTTTAATAATAATTGGTGATCAAAATAATTATTAAGGTTAAGCGCTTTACTTTTATTTGCAGCTGCATTTTTAGAATTGGAAATAATGGCGCTATCTAAATATTTTAAGGCAGTTTTGTAGTTTTCTTTTTTATAATGGGTAATACCCATATTGTAGTGGAGATTTGAAGTTAATAAATGCGTAGCTCCATATATTTTTTGAGTTAATTTTAATCCTTTTTTATTGTAAAATAAGGCTTCATCATAAAACTCATATTTATACTTGAGTTCTCCTAATAGCTTTAGTGAATATGCTGTTTCAAGATGATTACCTAGTTTTTCTTGAATAGTTAATCCTTTTTTAGAATATTTGAGAGCTGTATTGTAATCTCCTTTAGATGAATATAGCGATCCAATATTGTCATATAGTTTTGCTATTTTATCATGGTTTTTATCCAAAATGGTTTTGTAATACTCTAAAGATTTGTTTAAATATATTAGAGCGTCATCATAAGCTCCCAACATGCCGTAAGTATTGCCAATATTCATGTAAATTAATGACAGTAAAGAAACATCTTCTTTAAAGTACTCAAGGGTTATGGCCAAGCTTTTTTGATAGTAATTTAAAGCTTTATTTAATTCTCCTTGAGATTTCAATATGTTTCCTGTGTTGTTGTAAACACCTAAAAGGCCTTTGTTATAGTCGTTTTTAACAAAATAAGGTAAAGATTTTTGGTAATACATCATGGCCTTTTCATCCTGCATAAGATCAAAATAAATAAGCCCGATGTTAATGTAGCTAAAGCCAATATTGATATGGTTTTCTTCTAGCGATTTTATATCAATATTTAAGCTTTTCTCTAGGTATTTTAATGAGGTGTGTAAGTCTCCTAAATTATAATAACAGAGGCCTATATTATTGTACCTATTTCCTATAACTTGATCGGTCTCTTTATGTGCCTTCAATGAAACCTTTAAGGCTTCTTCAAAAAAACTTAAAGCCGTTTTGTAGTTAGATTGAATAAAATTTAAACGTCCTAAACTGGAGAGCGATATCGAGATACTCTCATGGTTTGATGGTAGCTTTTCTTTTTTTAGCTTTAAACTTTTCTCGTAAAATTTTTGTGCTTTATTATAATCTAAAGATTCCTCGTAGCATTTGCCTAATTTATAATAGCAATCTGCTATTTTTTTGAAAGCACTTGTTTTTTCATATACATTAAGGGCTTCATTAAATAAAAGAACAGATGTATTAAAATCTCTTTTTTTTAAAAGTGAATCTGCAGTTTTGTAATTTATTGAAGCAGCTAAAGTGTCAGCTTTTTTTTGAGCATACAAGCTAGGTATAAAAAGAAAACTAACTAAGATCCAAAAGAAAAATAGATGTTTATTCATTATCATGAGTATTGAAAACGTTGAAAGTATTTGTTAATAGATATTATAACATTTCACTCTCTTAGTTTCAATTCTTTAGTTTTATGTTTAGGTAGTTCTATAAATTTTTCGGCAGTTTTTATATCGCCTTGTTCAAGATAAATAAGGCCTTTATACCAATTTGCTACTTTAGATTTTTTACCTGTATGGTATTTAGAAAGCGTGTCTAATGTTTTTAAAGCAGTATCCGAATCCTCTTTTTTATAGAAAGATAAGGCTCTAAGCAGTAAAACATCTTCATAATAAATAGTGTCTGCTTTATAATCACTAAGTAAGTTAATGGTAGATTGGTAATTCATGTCGCTATAAGTGCTGTACGCACTGCTAACGAGGCTTTTTAAAGAATCTTTTTTAGTACTACGAATGGTGTTAAAATCTAAACCAATTTTTTTATTCCAAGAACTAGCAATTAATTTATTTAAGTCTGGTTCTTGAAATGTGGAATTAAGTTGCCAAATAAAAAATGTTATAATAAAACCTGCTGCAATAGCACCAACCCATTTCCACGGCGTTTTTTTTGTAGCTATTGTTGTTTCCTTATCCTTCAATAAGGTCTTCCATTTTTCTGCTCGTACCAGTTTATCTTTATCTGGATAAGTAGTGTTTACTATATCGTTGGCTGCCTTATAAGCTTCGCATCTTTCGCGAAATTTTATGTCGAGTAATATTCTTTTTTCAAATTCCTTTAATTCTTCATAAGAAAGGTCTAAGTCGAAAAAACGTGTAATTAAGTCTAAATCTTTTTCTGGAATCATTATTAAGAATTATTTTTTTTCAAGTTAATTAAAGCTTCAGTAACTTTTTTAACTAGTCTTTTTTTACAATTATATTTTGCTTGTACTAAAGCTTGGTAATTATTATACCCCATTTCTTGCTGTAAATCTTTTAATTTTATATTGTTATCTAGCTCTGCTTCAATAAGTTTTTTGCATTTATCACATAACTCATTAATGGCAATAGATAAAGCTTTGTGCTTTAGTGAAATATCGTTTTCTATATCTGTTTTTTCCTGCTCTGTTATTAAAACATCATTCTTAGCTTTATTAAGACTGTACGCATTATTATCTACTAAAATAACAGAGTTCCATGGCTGTCTTTTTTTATGTAGCCATGCATTTCGGCACATCATATAAATATAGGCTATACTATTAAGAGGCGGTTCTTCTTGTTTAATAACAAAGCGTTCCCAAAATTTATGCATAGATGTTATAAAAACGTCTTGTGCATCGTCCTTTGAGTTCGTGAGAGCGGTTAGTTTGGGTAATAATTTTTTGAAAGTATCTTCAAAAAATCTATTAAAAGGAAATTCATTTCCATTAACGGCGCTATCAATTATTTTTTTGATATTAATTTCTGTCATAGGGAACCACAATGATACTAAAAATAAAGATATCTGCCTTTCTGAATTTCTTTCAGTTCTGAGGGGAAATAAAAAAAACTTGTTATTATTTTTTTAATCTACATCATATACGTGGGAAGCCATGGTAATAGCCTTTTCTTCTTTTTAATAAAAACTTGGAACTATAAAATAGTTTCTCAAAAAAAGCGGTAGCCGAAAAGCTTATACAAATAGAGTAGGTGTTTAAATAAATTTTAAAATGAAAAAATTATCAGATTTTCAAGAAAACAAAGTAGAGTTAAAAAATGTAAAAGGGGGAACAACATTTTCTTCTCGCTTTATAAAGGCTCACCCAGGACCACTATCTGACCCAGGAAACTATATTGCTAGTGCAAGTCATGATGTCAATGGGGTTTGGTCTCACCTTGAAATGGCACCACTTGATTCTTCAATAACACCGAGATATTTAGGGTAGTAAATTGTTACTAGATAATAATATTTTATTCAGGCTTCTTTTAGATGAATAAATAAACTTTAAAACATATTAAAAAATGAAAAATTTAAATGATTACCGTGATTTTCAATTGCAAACTAAAGCAACAAAAACCGTTTTTGGAGGAACTGGAGATAACGGAATAATGAATGGGAATTGTACACCAGATCCTATAGGTGATGAAATAAGAAAGAAATTAGGATTATAATATTTAAAAGCGGTAGCCGAAAAGCTTATACAAATAGAGTAGGTTTAATAATTAAATATCTAAAAACATGAAAAAATTATCAGATTTTAAAGAAAACAAGGTAGAGTTAAATGATGTTAATGGAGGTAGAAGTTTTCCAAGTATGTCTTTATCTGCTATAAATGAATATCCAGGAGGCGCATCTACTCCGGGAAACTACATAGCCACTATTGGTACTGATATAAACGGAAATTGGGTTTGGACTGATTATGGACCAAACGATTTTGCTCCAGCTCCTAGACCATAAACTCGCAAATTGTTTATTAAAAGTATTTTAATAGAATACTTTTTAGAGGTTTTATTAGCACTTGTAAGCCGATAAAAATAAAGTATGTATTTAATAAAATAATAAAATAAGAAATAATGAAAAAATTATCAGATTTTAAAAGCAGCAATATAGATTTAGAAGAAATTCAAGGTGGTTCTTATGGTAATCCTTCTCCAAAAATATCAGGATGGGTAGTTTGGGAGATGCCTGGAGGAGCTTCTACAGCAGGGAATACTCAATCATTGGTTCATGGCGATATTAGTGAGGGGTCATTTTATTAATAATTAGTTAATATTAAAAATGCTCAACCCTTAACAAGGTTGGGCATATTTCTACTTATGGTTTTACTACTAACAAATAGCCAACATGATACCACACCAGAAAGTGTAATGGATTGGTTGTCATATTATAAACAGGACTTTAAAAGGCTTCATGCAGAAAATTATTCTAATTGGGATCTTAAAAATATAAAAAAAGTGAGTACCGTTTGGTTTTGGAGATGGGGTTTCGTTAAAGGGCTTCCTCAAGCCACCGTTGTTGATAATGAAAAAAATATAATTACCTTAAATGATAATATTAGAGATGAAAATAAAATGCTATCTCAATATTTTATGTATTTGCTTAAATCTAAAAATTGGCTATCTCATCCCAGTTCTATTGATGTTAATAAATTAATTGTTTTAGATGAAGCAAAAGCTGTGGGGTTTAATATTCCTGAATATAAAATTATAAATAGTAAAAAGCAACTTCAAAATTTCAAAGAAGAACACGGTAGAGTAATAACAAAAAGCTTGGGGAATACATTTCCTTTATCTAGTAGAGAGTGCTTTACTATGTTTTATACAAAAGAAGTTACTAATATAGAGGCTGTTTCTTCTACATTTCCAAGTTCATTTATTCAAAAATTTATACCCAAAACACTCGAAATTAGAACATTTTATTTCAATAAGGAAATTTTTTCTATGGCTATAATGACGCCCAATTCAGAGGTGGATCATAGAAAATATAGTAAAGATTTACGGAAGGTACCATATCAACTTACAAAGGAAGTTGAAGATAAAATTCACTTTTTAATGGAAACCTTAAATTTAGAAACGGGCTCTCTAGATTTTATGTTAGGGCAAGATAATCTTATCTATTTTCTAGAAGTTAATCCTATTGGTCAATTTTCTATGGTATCAGAACCTTGTAATTACTTTTTAGAGAAAAAGATAGCGTTACACTTAAAAACATTACATGAAAAAAAACATTAAACAAGGGGTAGAAAATTTGCCTTTATTATATCAGCTTTCTGAAGTCGAAGAAATTGGTGGCGGTGAACCTATCCAACCAGTCGTTTCAAGGCGTCCAAACCGAGTGATAAAAATGGAGGTTTACGAATCTGTTAAAACACCTACAGGTGGAGCTCCTAAACCCGTAACTAAAAGCTTTAATTTTTTTAAATGAAATATTTCTTAATTTTTTCGAACTGCACGCTAACTATAGGTGCAACTAGAACCGTGATAAGTGATTTACAAGAAAACAAACTTTTTTTTATACCCAATGAATTATATGATATTCTAATTGAGCTAAAAAACACACCTCTAATTCAGGTTAAAAATAAATTAGATCTAGAGACCCAAGAAACGCTTATGGAATACATAAACTATTTTATAGACGAGGGTATAGGTTTTTATACAAGCTCTCCTGATAGTTTTCCAGATTTTCCTTTAGAATATGATACATCAGAAGTTATTAATAATGCTATAATCGATTTAGATGAAAAATCGGATTATGATATTAAAAAAGTAATTAATAATCTTACAGATGTTCAATGTAAATATTTAGAAGTTCGAGCTTACACTACTTTATGCTTAGAGAAAATGGAGGGTATTTTAGAGTATTGTTCTAAAGGCTACTTTAAAAATGTTGATTTTATAGCTCAGTATTCTAATGAAAAAAATTATGTAGAGCAGGTTAAAACTTTAGTATTAAATTCTCCTTTAATAGGTCGCGTTCTTTTGCATAGTGCTCCAAACGATTATGAAGACGATTTTATAAAACAAACTAAAGCGGTAATTCTAGATAATACCTGTTGTGGTGTAATTAATCAAGGTTATTTTGTGTCTACAATAGCTGTTTTTACAGAAGCTCAAAATCATAATACCTGTCTAAATAAGAAAATTTCGATCGATGTTAATGGGGATATTAAAAACTGCCCAAGTATGTCTAAAAGTTTTGGAAATATAGAAAATACATCTTTTCAACAAGCTTTAAAGGTTAAAGATTTTAAAAAATATTGGAATGTTTCTAAAGACGAAATCGAGGTTTGTAAAGACTGCGAATTCAGATATATCTGTACAGATTGTAGAGCTTATAAAGAAGACCCGGATAACGATTTCTCAAAGCCTTTAAAATGTGGTTATAGTCCTTATACAAACGAGTGGGAAGATTGGAGTACAAACCCATTAAAAGTAAAAGCAATAGAGCATTATGCTATGTCTTATCTTAATATTAAATAAAGAACAACTTTTCTTGCTATTAAATAGTTGTAATTTATTTCTTATTGTAAAAGGAGGAAAGGATGCTACGATTTGAAGTGCGAATTTTTTATAATTACTAAAATTTTAAAGAAAATGTGTTATTATTTTTTTTAAAGGTATCTAAGTATATAGAAAGCCATGTTGTAAAGTAAATTTTGTTTTGACATTAGCTTTTAAAAGCAGAAGTAACCACAAGGTTAATATAATACAAGCAGACATGAATGTTTTAATAAGTTTAATATTTTGAAATGATTACACTAGTTTTTAATTTTTAGTTAAAGTGAAAAATATAGTTAAAGGTTGTATTGAAGATAATAGTGTAACTAATTCGTGGAATACATAAAAAAAGTTAAACTCATAACAAGTAAAAGCGTAAACCGAAAAGCTTATTAATAATAGAGTAGGTATTTTATTAAATTTTAGATTATGAAAAAATTATCGAATTTTAAAGATAATAAGATAGATTTAGAACAAATCCAAGGCGGGAAAGTTTCGCCTTCATCATATTATCTAGTATGGCATGCTCCAGGAGGAGCAAGTACTCCAGGTAATTGGGTAGAAGATGGTCGTTATGATTATCCAAGTTCAATAGAAGTATGTGGATGTCAGTAGTTGGTATTTGCCATGAATAGATAATATACGCTATGGTCATCTAAGAGAAAACTACTGATGGTTATTAATTTCAATAACTTTAAATTAAAGTAATTAAATAACCCAATTCTTGCTAGAATTGGGTTGTTTAATTAAAAAACAGAGAATTTCATACTATACCAGAAAAGTGAGAGTTAGAGCAAAAACTCTGTAAATGCAGAAGTAAAAAAACTATAGAATATTCTATCTTATCAATATAAATGATTAAAAAGTTTCCTTTTTATAAACAGCTCGATTTTAAAGATTGTGGTGCCACCTGTTTAAAAATAATAGCAAAGCACTATAATAAAATAATCCCTTTACAAGAGTTACGTACCTTAAGTGAAACTACGAGATCAGGAAGTAGTTTGGCAGGATTAAGCGATGCGGCAGAAAGTATTGGGTTTAGAACACTTGGTGTAAAAATTACTTCGAAGCAATTAGAAGAAGCACCGCTACCTTGTATTTTGCATTGGAATAAAAACCATTATGTTGTTTTATATGAAATAAAAAATGGCATATATCACATTTCAGATCCAGCTCATGGATTGCTTAAATATAACCTACCCGACCTTTTAGAACATTGGATTGGTAATAACGCGAGCTCAGAAACCGAAGAAGGTATTGTTTTATTATTAGAAACAACACCTAATTTAAAGGAGTATGCTACAACAACTAATGAGGCCGATAAGGATTTTAGTTTTTCGTTTATATCAAAATATGTATTAAAATATAAGCAGTTTTTATGGCAATTAGTTATCGGGCTAATTGCGGCTAGTTTACTTCATCTTGTTTTTCCTTTTCTAACGCAAAGTGTTGTTGATGTTGGTATAAAAAATCAAGATGTACACTTTATATACCTTATTTTATTTGCCCAATTAGCTTTGTTTATTGGGCGCACAGCTATTGAGGTTATTAGAAGCTGGATTCTATTACACTTAAGTGCAAGAATAAATATATCGCTGGTTTCAGATTTTTTTGTAAAACTCATGAATTTGCCAATAGCCTTTTTCGACACGAGAATGACGGGAGATATTCTACAACGTATAAACGACCATAAGCGTATAGAAAGTATTTTAACCACATCGTCGTTAAACGTGCTCTTTTCCATGGTGAATCTTGTTATTTTTAGTATTGTTTTGGCATACTATAGCTTACAGGTTTTTGGTGTGTTTTTTATAGGGAGTTTTCTTTATTTCTTATGGATTATTATTTTCTTAAAAAAGCGTAGAGATTTAGATTACAAGCGTTTTTCTCAAGTAAGTCAGGAGCAAAGTAAAGTTATTGAGCTTATAAATGGGATGCAGGAAATAAAATTACATAATGCTGAAAAACAAAAGCGATGGGGTTGGGAGTTTTTACAAGCTAAACTATTTAAAGTATCCATAGAGGGGTTAGCACTCGAGCAATACCAAACTGTGGGTTCTGGTTTTATAAATGAAGTAAAAAATATTTTAATTACCGTACTCTCTGCTAAATTAGTAATTGATGGTGATATTACCTTAGGGATGATGTTGGCTATTACATATATAGTAGGGCAGTTAAACTCACCAATAGCACAACTTATTGGCTTTATTAGAGAAGTGCAAGATGCTAAAATATCGTTAGAGCGCTTGGCAGAAATTCATAATAAAGAAGATGAAGAGCAGCAAGGTGCTAATAAAATAACAGACCTTTCTCTAGATGCAGATTTAAGCCTCGAAAAGGTTTACTTTAGTTATACAGGGTCAGATCAAATGGTTTTAAAAAATCTCGATTTAACTATTCCTTCAAATAAAATCACGGCTATTGTCGGCACTAGTGGTAGTGGTAAAACCACCTTAATGAAATTGCTCTTAAAATTTTACGAACCTAATGCTGGAACTATAAAACTTGGTAATTACGATTTACAACATGTATCTCAAAAAGCTTGGAGAAACCAATGTGGTGTAGTGATGCAGGAAGGCTATATTTTTAGCGATACCATTGCTAACAATATTGCAGTTGGCGAAGATTATATAGATAAAGATAAATTGGCGCATGCGGTAGATGTTGCTAACATTAAAGACTTTATAGAAGTTTTACCATTATCGTACAACACTAAAATAGGCATGGAAGGTGTGGGTTTAAGTACTGGGCAAAAGCAACGTCTTCTTATTGCAAGAGCGGTTTATAAAAACCCTGATTTCTTGTTTTTTGATGAAGCAACCTCAGCTTTAGATGCAAACAATGAAAAAGTGATTATGGAGAAGCTGAATACTTTTTTTGAAAATAAAACGGTAGTGGTTATTGCGCACAGATTGAGTACTGTAAAAAATGCAGATCAAATTGTTGTCTTAGATCAAGGCAAAATTGTGGAAATTGGGAATCATGAAGCTTTAGTAAAGCAAAAAGGGAATTATTATAATTTGGTTAAAAACCAATTAGAATTAGGGAAATAGTATGCCAGACAAACTAGAAGACATAGATTTAAGGAGCGAAGAGGTGCAAGAAATACTTAGCAAAGTACCACATTGGATGATACGTTGGGGGAATGTATTATTTCTTGTATTAATAATATTGTTGTTGTTTTTGTCTTGGTTAGTAAAATATCCAGATATAATTGCATCAGAAGCTTTAATAACGACTAAAATTCCGCCACAAAAAGAATATGCTAAAATTACAGGTAAGTTAGAAGCGATTTTAATAAAAGACAATCAAGAGGTTAGTGGTGGGCAGCGTTTGGCTATATTAGAAAATACGGCTAATTATAAAGATGTATTTAAGCTTAAATCGATTATAGATACTATAACTTTAAATAGACAATATTTTAAGTTTCCAATAGATAGTTTACCTCTTTTATTTTTAGGGAATATTGAATCTCAATATGCTTTATTTGAAAATAGCTATATACAATATCAATTAAACAAAGAATTAAAACCTTATTCTAATGAGGCTGTGGCAAATAGATATTCCATTTCAGAATTAAATAGAAGATTACGAAGTCTTCAGTCTCAAAAAGAAATTAATAAAACGGAATTAGACTTTAAAAAGAAGGATTTACAACGGCATGTATTATTGTTTGATAAAGGTATTATTTCTGCTCAAGACTTCGAGAATAAACAACTAGAAGCGGCTCAGGCAGAACGTAATTATAAGAATTTCGAATCTTCAATATCTCAAATTAGAGAAGGAATAAGTAATGCAAAGCAAACCTCTAAAGGCACTGAAATTAATAGGGTGAAAGAGGAAATGGTATTGCTTAAAAATGTTATTCAATCTTTTAATCAATTAAAAAAAGCAATTAGAGATTGGGAATATCAGTATGTTTTGCAATCTAATATTAATGGTAAAGTATCATTTTTAAATTTTTGGAATTCTAATCAAACCGTTAATCAAGGCGATTTGGTTTTTACAATTATTCCTAGCGGAAATTCCTCGTTTATAGCTAAGTTAAAAGCACCCGGTCAAAATTCTGGAAAAATTAAAATTGGTCAAAAAGTGAATTTAAAAATAGAAAATTATCCTGATACAGAGTTTGGTGTGCTTAACGGAGTTGTTAAAAACATTTCAATAGTGCCTGATGTAAATGGCTTATATGTTATAGATGTAGAATTGCCTAAAGTACTAGTGACTTCTTACGGGAAAACCATTGATTTTAAACAAGAAATGCGTGGTTCTGCTGAAATTATTACCGAAGATTTACGTTTAATAGAACGTTTTTTCTATCAGTTTAAAGAAGCTTTAAGGCGATAAATAATAAGGATAGTAATTTTTACATATATAATATTGATGCATTTTGTTTTAGCACTTTACAAAAACAAGATGCCACTAATTATAAAACTTCTTCAAAATAATTATATTAGCAAAGTGTTTTAAATAACTATATTTACCACATGCTATCTAAAAAAACTAAATACGGACTAAAAGCACTAACGTTTCTTGCTAGAGCAGAAGGCGATGCGCCAGTGCAAGTTGGTACTATTGCTAAAAGTGAAAATATTCCTCAGAAATTTTTAGAAGGAATTTTGTTAACCTTAAGGAAGTCTGGTATTCTTGGGTCTAAAAAAGGAAAGCATGGTGGTTATTATTTAAGGCAAGATCCTTCGGAAATTAAAATGACCGATGTAATGCGTGTTCTAGAAGGGCCAATTGCCATGGTGCCATGTGTGAGTCTTAACTTTTATGAAAAGTGTGACGATTGCCCAGATGAGCATGCATGTAGTGTGCATAAACTCATGATTATGGTACGCGACAATACACTAAAAGTACTCCGAAACAATACGTTAGCCGATTTATCAAATACTAAATCTTGATAAAATCATGAGAAATTTTCGGTTTTCTATAAATTTTATTCAGTTTAACCCGAAAATATTTCATTATCCTAAAAAATTCATAAAAGCTATTTGTTATGTACAAAAATATATTACATTTGTAATCCCTACTAAAACGGTAGGATTAATATAAGATTAAGAAAATGATAGCGCAAATGTTATTAAAAAATAAAGAAAAGTCTACTTATCAAGAAGATGCAGTTGGAGAAAAACCAATTAGAAGTGTAGCAAAAGCTTTAAGCTGGAGACTTATTGGAACGTTAGATACTTTAATAGTTTCTTATTTTTTAACAGGTGAACTTTCGGTAGCAGCATCTATTGCTTCTGTCGATTTTATCACGAAAATGGTATTGTACTTTTTTCACGAGCGTATTTGGAATTCAGTAAAATGGGGGAAATAATGATAGAACAATCAGAATTAAATACATTAAATGAAGCTTTTAAAAATGCTTCACCATCAGAAATAATAGCTAAAGCTTTCGAGTTAAGTAACGAAGCTGTAGTAACTACAAATTTTAGACCTTATGAGGCTGCTATTTTGCACGCTGTAAATACGGTTAAAGCTAAAACACCTGTAGTTTGGTGTGATACCGGTTATAATACACCACAAACTTATAAGCATGCCGAGCAGGTTATAAAAGACTTAGATTTAAACGTGTTTTTATATGTGCCAAAACAAACATCGTCTCATAGAGATGTGGTTATGGGTATACCAAGTGTAGATGCTCCGGAACATGCTTTGTTTACAGAACAAGTAAAGTTAGAGCCTTTTAAACGCGCTATGGACGAGCATAATCCAAAAGTTTGGTTTACAAACTTACGTCAAGGGCAAACAGCTTTTAGAGATAGTATTGGTATTTTTAGTGTAAGTAAAGCTGGAGTGTTAAAGGTGAGTCCTTTCTATTATTGGAGTGATGAAAAATTAGATAAATATTTGGAAGAAAATAATTTACCAAATGAATTTAAGTATTTCGATCCAACAAAAGCATTAGAGAATAGAGAGTGTGGTTTACACGCTTAAAATAAAATAGAGTAAATGGTTACTGGTGTTTACTTCCAATAACCAATAACAATAATAAAGATTATGAATAAAGACACATCAAATATAAATTCGTTAGAAAACGAGGCTATATACATTATGAGAGAAGTGGCAGCGCAATTTGAAAAACCTGTGTTGTTGTTTTCTGGAGGAAAAGATTCTATTACTTTGGTTAGATTGGCTGTTAAAGCTTTTTATCCAGCAAAAATTCCTTTTCCTTTAATGCATATAGACACGGGACACAATTTCCCTGAAACTATTGAATTTAGAGATCGTTTATGTAAAGAATTAGGTTTAGAGCTAATTGTACGTAACGTTCAAGATTCTATTGATGAAGGTAAAGTGAAAGAAGAGTCTGGTCGTTATGCAAGTAGAAATATGTTGCAAACTACTACGCTTCTTGACGCTATCGAAGAATTTAAGTTTGATGCTTGTATTGGTGGTGCGCGTCGTGATGAAGAAAAAGCAAGAGCTAAAGAACGTATTTTTTCTGTTCGTGACGATTTTGGTCAATGGGATGAGAAAAACCAACGTCCTGAATTATTCGATATGTTGAATGGTGATATTGAGCACGGACAAAACGTACGTGTATTCCCTATTTCTAACTGGACAGAATTGGATGTATGGTCTTATATAGAACAAGAAAATATTGAAATCCCTTCAATATATTTTGCTCACAAACGTAAAGTATTCTTAAGAGATGGCATGATTTGGTCTGCAGAAGACGATGTTGTTTACAGAGA
The DNA here is from genome assembly GCF_900112395.1 of Algibacter lectus. Lineage (GTDB taxonomy): Bacteria > Bacteroidota > Bacteroidia > Flavobacteriales > Flavobacteriaceae > Algibacter > Algibacter lectus. The sequence continues at coordinate 192,482 of NZ_FOLN01000006.1, read as the reverse complement.
TGAAAATGAAGAGGTATTAGAAAAAATGGTTCGTTTTAGAACGGTTGGAGATATGAGTTGTACTGCAGCGGTATATTCAGATGCGGTTTCAATTTCTAAAGTCGTAGAAGAAATTAGAGATTCTACTATTTCTGAGCGTGGTGCTAGAATCGATGATAAACGATCTGAAGGTGCTATGGAAAAACGTAAACAACAAGGGTATTTTTAGAATATCGGTTTTGTTATTTCCGTGAAAACGGAAATCTTTTAAAATGAATACAAATTAGGCTTTTAGCCAACATTATAATAACAATGGAAGTATTAAAAATTGCAACAGCAGGAAGTGTAGATGACGGTAAAAGTACCTTAATCGGTCGCATCCTTTACGATACAAAATCATTAACTTCAGATAAGTTAAAAGCGATTGAAGACAAAAGTGAACAATTAGGATATGATTACCTAGATTTTTCATTAGCGACAGATGGTTTAATGGCCGAGAGAGAACAAGGTATTACTATTGATGTAGCACATATATATTTTTCAACTAAGAAGAAAAGTTACATTATAGCAGATACTCCTGGCCACGTAGAATATACGCGTAACATGGTTACTGGAGCATCAACATCTCAAGCGTCTATTATTTTAATCGATGCACGTAAAGGTGTTATAGAGCAAACTAATCGTCACTTTTTCATCAACAACTTACTTAGAGTTAAAGATGTCGTGGTTGCTATTAACAAAATGGATTTAGTTGATTATTCAGAAGAGACTTATAATAAAATTAAGGCCGATTTTTCTGAATTAATGAGCAAAAGAGATTACCAAGATCAAAAAATAACATTCATTCCTGTAAGTGCATTACAAGGTGATAATGTTGTAAACAAATCTGATAAAATGCCTTGGTATACAGGTGATGCTTTATTACAGCACTTAGAAGATTTGGATAAAAAAGATATCTACAATGTGGGAACACCACGTTTCCCTGTACAGTATGTTATCCGTCCTAAAACTGAAGATTTTCATGATTTTAGAGGGTATGCAGGAAAAGTTTACGGTGGTGAATTAAGCGTTGGAGATGATATTATTGTTTTACCATCTAAAACAAGATCTAAAATTAAAGATATTTATTTCTACGACGAGAAATACGAAACCGCTTCTAGACGTTCTTCTGTAACTATTACTTTAGAAAACGATATTAACGTATCTCGTGGAGACATGATTGTTAAAGAAAACGATTTGCCTACTATCGATAAACAATTTACAGCCAATGTATGTTGGATGGATTCTGAAAACTTAACTGTTGGAGGTAAATACATTGTGCAGCACGGTGTTAATAAAGTATTAGCTAAGGTTGATAGAATTAACCACAAAATTAATCCTGATTATTCAGGAATAGATAAAGAAGCAACATCATTAGGTGTTAATGATATTGCGTCGGTTTCATTTAAATTAAACAAACCTATCTTTTTTGATCAATTCAAAAACCATAGAACAAACGGTTCGTTTATTTTAATTGATCCACAATCAAATAACACGGTTGGAGCTGGTTTTATCCAGTAACAAATAATAAAAAATATTTTTCTAATAAGAAAAAGGTCAGGTATATCATGCAAAGTTTTGAAACAGAAATAGAAAATCCAATAGTACAAAAGGATATCATTGAATTAGCCAATAAAATTGAGCTATTTAACAATGGTAAAATTGATGAAGAAAAATTTAGAAGTCTTCGTTTGGCTCGTGGCGTTTATGGCCAACGTCAAGAAGGGGTTCAAATGATTCGTATCAAGATTCCTTACGGAAAAATGAAAAGTAACCAATTACGTAGAATTGCTGATGTTTCAGATGAATATTCTCGTGGTCGTTTACACATTACAACCCGTCAAGATATCCAAATTCACTATGTGGATTTACAAAGAACGCCAGAACTTTGGGCCGAACTTGAGAAAGATGAGGTTACTGTACGTGAGGCCTGCGGAAACGTAGTAAGAAACGTAACAGCTTCTGAAACTGCAGGAGTAGATGTTAACGAACTTTTCGATGTATCTCCTTATGCCGATGCGATTTTTAAATTCTTTTTACGTAACCCAATTTGTCAAGAAATGGGGCGTAAATTTAAAGTGTCTTTCTCTAATACAGACGAAGATACGGGATTATCGTATTTACATGATATTGGTTTTATTGCTAAAGTAGAAAACGGTGTTCGTGGGTTTAAAGTGATGGTTGCTGGTGGATTAGGTTCTCAACCTCGTCATGCAGAAGAGCTTTACAGCTTTTTACCTGCAGATAAAATTATTCCAGTAATGGAAGGAGTTTTGAGAGTTTTCGATCGTTACGGTGAACGTAAAAGTAGAGCTAAAGCACGTATGAAATTCCTTTTAAAGGATATTGGATTAGAGGCTTTTAAAGGGTTAATTGCTGAAGAACAAAAAGCGATTGAATTTAAAACTGTAGCTATTGATGCTGATGCTTATGTAGCATCACAACCGGTTTCTGTTGAAGCACCACAAGTTGAAATTAAAGATCAAGCGGCTTTCGATTTATGGAAATCGACTAACCTTATCCCTCAAAAACAAGATGGATATGTGGCTATTGGTGTTAAAGTTTTATTGGGCGATTTTTATACTGATAAAGCACGTTTATTAGCCAATTTAATTGATAATTATGCTGCTGGTGAAATACGTTTAACATTACGTCAAAACATTGTAATTCCTTTTGTAAAGGAAGATTTAGTACCGTTTTTCTATCAAGAACTTGAGAAATTAGGTTTTGTAGAAGCGGGATATAATAAAGCCGTAGATATTACAGCTTGTCCTGGTACAGATACCTGTAACTTAGGTATAGCAAGTAGTACTGGTATTTCGGTAGAATTAGAACGAATGATTACGGCAGAGTATCCACAATATTTACAAAATGAAGATCTTGTAATTAAAATTAGTGGTTGTATGAATGCTTGTGGTCAGCACAATATGGCAAACATTGGTTTCCAAGGGATGACAGTTAGAACGCCTGAAAAATTAGTAGCGCCTGCGTTACAAGTTTTATTAGGTGGTGGGAATTTAGGAAATGGAAACGCCCTTTTTGCTGATAAAGTAGTAAAAGTACCAAGTAAAAGAGGTCCGGAAGCATTACGCAGAATTTTAAACGATTTTGAAGCAAATGCTAACGGAAAATCATTCGTAGATTACTATAAAGTAACAGGAGAACGTTATTTTTATGATTTATTAAACGATTTACAAGACGTCACTAACTTAACTCAAGAAGATTTTATCGATTGGGGTGAAGAAGAAAAATACGTTAAAGAAATTGGAATTGGAGAATGTGCTGGTGTTGTTATCGATTTAATTGCAACATTATTCTTTGAAAGTGAAGAGAAAATAGATAATGCTAAAGCTTCTTTTGAAGATGAGGTGTATTCTAGTGCTATATATTACGCTTACCAATCGCTAGTTAATTCCGCGAAAGCGTTATTATTAGCTGAAAATAAAAAGACTAATACGCATGCTGGAATCGTTTCTCAGTTTGATGAGTTTTTTATTGAAGGAGGTAAAATTGATTTAGGAACATCGTTTTCAGAATTAATTTACGAAATCAATAAAAATGCACCAACTAAAGATTTTGCATTAAGTTATATCGCAAATGCCGATAAGTTTTTAGCAGCAGTTAGAGCTTACAGAGAAGCTGAACAAGCTAAAGCATAAGAATACTAAAAAGTAACAATGAGTTTCAAAACCCCAATATTAACGATAGTAGGTGCAGGTCCAGGAGACGTAGATTTAATTACCCTTAAAGCTATTAAGGCTATTGAATCTGCAGATGTTATCCTTTACGATGCGCTTATTAATGAGGCTTTACTAAAATATGCTGCGGCAGATGCCGAACTTATTTTTGTAGGTAAACGTAGAGGGTGTTATGCTTTTCAACAAGATCAAATAAACGATCTTATTGTATCTAAAGCTAAAGAGAAAGGGCATGTGGTACGCTTAAAAGGCGGCGATCCTTTTATTTTTGGTCGAGGCGCAGAAGAGATTGATTATGTGAGGCAATTTGGATTAGAAACTTATGTTGTTCCTGGTATTTCGTCATCTATGGCCGTGCCAGCTTATCAAGGTATTCCGTTAACAAAACGAGGATCTTCAGAGAGTTTTTGGGTTATTACCGGAACTACTAAAAAACATCAGTTATCTGGCGATGTGGCATTGGCTGCAAAATCGTCGGCAACAGTTGTTATTTTAATGGGCATGGGGAAATTGAGTGAAATTGTTCGCATTTTTTCAGAAGAAAATAAACAAGATGTGGCCGTAGCTATTATACAAAATGGCACCAGAGATAATGAAAACGTAGGGATTGGTACTATAAGTTCTATTGAAAGTATAGTGGCAGAAAAACAATTAGCAAACCCTGCTATTATTGTTATTGGCGATGTGGTAAAGGAACGCGCAGTATTATCATCGGTTTTAGAAACGGTTAATAAAAATAAGTAATATGCTAGATGAAGCGGATAAAATAAAGACGTCGAGTTTAGTAGAAAAGGAAAGGAATAATTTATATCCTATTTTTTTAAAAACAAAAAGTTTAAATGTACTTATTGTTGGTGGCGGACATGTTGCTGAAGAAAAATTAACCTTCTTATTAAAATCGAGTCCAGATGCTCATGTTACCGTGGTGTCGCCAATGTTTCGCGAAGGCACTATAAAACTTGCAAAAACAGGTTGTGTAACATTAGTTGAAGATAGTTATAAAAAAAACTATATTATTGGCAAGCATATGGTGGTTGCTACGACAGATATACCAGAAGTAAATGTACAAGTTTGGAAAGACTGTAGAGCAGAATCTAAATTAGTTAACGTTGCCGATAATCCGCCGTATTGCGATTTTTATATGGGTGGTATTGTAACCAAAGGGAATGTGAAAGTGGCGATTTCTACTAACGGAAAATCACCTACCACAGCAAAACGTTTGCGTCAATTTTTTGAGGATGTTATTCCTGAAAACGTAGACGATTTAGTTAAAAATTTAAACGAGTTTAGAAAAACTATTAAAGGTGATTTTGAACAAAAAGTGGAAACGTTAAACGAATTCACAAAAGGACTAATAGAAAAAAAAGAGTAATTATATATAAAGCATAGTAAAATGATTAAAACAGATATACTAATAATTGGCGCGGGGCCAACAGGTTTATTTACAGTATTCGAAGCTGGATTATTAAAGTTAAAATGTCATTTAATTGACGCGTTGCCACAACCTGGTGGACAATGTTCAGAATTGTATCCTAAAAAACCAATTTATGATATCCCTGGATTTCCAGAGATTTTAGCTGGAGATTTAACTAAAAATTTATTAGAACAGGCAAAACAATTTGAACCTGGTTTTACTTTAGGAGAACGCGCCGATACTGTTGAAAAGCAAGAAGACGGTACGTTTATAGTAACTACAAATAAAGGAACAAAACACCAAGCACCAGTGGTTGCTATTGCTAGTGGTTTAGGTAGTTTTGAGCCTAGAAAACCACAACTTGAAAACCTTTCGAAGTTTGAAGATAAAGGTGTTGAGTATATGATTAAAGAACCAGAAGTGTATCGTGATAAAAAAGTAATCATTGCTGGTGGTGGAGATTCTGCATTAGATTGGTCTATATTTTTAGCCGATATAGCAGAAAGTGTTACTTTAATACATAGACGTAATGAATTTAGAGGCCATTTAGATTCAGTTGAAAAAGTTCAAGAACTAAAAGATGCTGGAAAAATAAATCTTATTACACCAGCAGAAGTTACCGATATCTTAGGAGACGGTAAAGTTGAAGCGATAGAAATAACTAAAAAGGACGAAGAGCCTTTTACTTTAGAAACCGATCACTTTATTCCTTTATTTGGGCTTTCTCCTAAATTAGGACCTATTGCAAATTGGGGATTAGAGATTGAAAAAAATGCAATTAAAGTTAATAATGCTTTAGATTATCAAACTAATATCCCAGGTATATTTGCTATTGGTGATGGTAATTTCTATCCTGGTAAATTAAAATTAATACTTTGTGGTTTCCATGAAGCAACTATCATGTGCCAAGCGGCATATCAAATTATACATCCAGGAAAGAAAAATGTTTTAAAATATACTACAGTTTCTGGTGTAGATGGTTTTGATGGTACTCGTAAAGAAGCTCCTAAGGCCGTAGTTCAAGCTATAACCTAGTAAACGATAAATCTTTTTAGTGTTTTCATTAAAAAGGTCTAAACTAAACACAAGGCATGACTATCCTGCAAGGTTTCTAAAATCTTGCAGGATTTAATGTTTAAAAAAGAAGCTTTTTAAAAGGATTAGTTTTATTTTTATAAACTGATTAAATACACCATTTAACACAATGGTATTACACATATAGCAGCAAATGAAAAGTTATAATGTTTGTTTAAAAGACACAGTTAAAGCCTTTACCAAAAAAGTGTTTTATTCTTTGTTCGATTGTGATCACGAAGCAGAACACGCCGAATATTTAGAGAAAACATTCTTGCAAATTCTAGATAAATTAGAAATTGAAAATGGCGAAAAAATTTGGGAAACCTTTAAAGCGGAACTTCCAGAAATTAGAAGGAAACTAGATTTAGATGCTATTGCTTTCGAAAATAACGATCCTGCATCGCATTGTTTAGCCGAAATTTATATGGCTTATCCTGGTTTTCATGCTATTTCAATTTATAGATTAAGTCATGCGCTTTATAAACTAGGTGTTTATATTTTACCTAGAATGATGAGTGAATATATTCACGGTATTACAGGTATCGATATTCATCCAGGTGCTACTATTGGCGAATCGTTTTATATCGATCACGGTACAGGAATTGTAATTGGTGAAACTTCTATAATTGGAGAGCAAGTAAAAATATATCAAGGAGTTACTTTAGGTGGTATTCAAGTTTCAAAAGACTTGGCTTCTACTAAAAGACACCCAACTATAGATGATAATGTTACCATTTACGCCAACGCAACCATTTTAGGAGGCGATATTGTAATTGGTAAAAATAGTATTATTGGAGCTAATGTTTGGATTACCCAATCGGTACCCGAAGATTCATTAGTAACATATCAAACAGAAATTAAAATTAGACCGAAGAAAAATGGCATACGGTAAAACAATATTAGACGAAATAGGAAATACACCTTTAGTTGAAGCAACGCATTTAATTAATAAAGAAGGTGTGCGTTTATTTTTGAAGTTAGAAGGAAATAATCCTGGCGGAAGTGTAAAAGATCGCGCAGCTTTCAATATGATTTCTGAAGCTTTAAAACGTGGCGATATTAAAAAAGGAGGCACTTTAGTTGAAGCAACTAGTGGAAATACAGGAATTGCTTTAGCTTTTATAGCACAAATTTTAGGTTTGAATATGGTATTAATTATGCCTGAAAATTCTACAGTAGAACGTGTTAAAACCATGCGCGCTTATGGTGCTGAGGTTATTTTAACACCGGCAGATATTGGTATTGAAGGTTCTAGAGATGTTGCTTTTAAACTACGTGATGAAAAAGGGTATACCGTTCTAAATCAGTTTGAAAATGATGATAACTGGAAAGCGCATTATAAAACAACAGGTCCGGAAATTTGGAGAGATACAGAAGGAGAAATAACACATTTTGTTGCCACTATGGGAACAACAGGAACTATTATGGGAACCTCTAGCTTTCTTAAAGAAAAGAATCCGGATATCAAAATAGTTGGAGCGCAACCGGCTGATGGTGCAAAAATACCTGGGATCAGAAAATGGTCTCCAGAGTATGTACCTAAGTTTTTTGATCGTTCAAAAGTAGATGTTGTTATAGATGTAACCGAAGAAGATGCCAAAAATATAACACAACGTTTAGCAAAAGAAGAAGGCGTTTTTGCAGGTATGAGTAGTGGTGGTTCTGTTTTCTGTGCTTTGCAAATTGCAGAGTCTTTAGAAAGCGGAGTTGTAGTTGCTATTATTTGCGACCGTGGCGATCGTTATTTGTCGTCTAGTCTATTTGAATAGTCTAATAATTTTCGCAATATCACAAGGATAACAGCAATATAGTTGTTATTTTTGCAGGAGCAAATCCACAATGGTGGTAACAGTTCATAAATGTAATTGTGTTATCAAGAAAGGCAGAGGGAATAGACCCGTTGAAACCTTGGCAACCCTTTAAGAACCGAGATAACTATCAAGGAATTAAAGAAGGTGCTACATTCTACTTAGTAATTTTTAAAATTATTAGACAGATAACGAAAAGTGTTTCTTTAACTTTTCTTGATAAAATTTATAATAGAATACAGCGTTTTAGCTAAGTTTCTCGTTCATCAGTATCTTTAATTACTGTAAACGAAAATAATTTAAAACGTAAAAAGAAAAGAAAACATGTCGAATATCAGAGAAGCATTAAAAGAGCGAATTTTGGTTTTAGATGGTGCCATGGGTACGATGCTACAAGCTTACAAATTTCAAGAAGAAGATTTTAGAGGCGAACGCTTTAAAGATTATCCAACACCTTTACAGGGAAATAACGATTTACTATCGCTTACCCAACCAGAAGCTATAAAAACGATACACGGTAAGTACTTTGCAGTAGGTGCTGATATTGTAGAAACCAATACTTTTTCTGGAACTACAATTGCTATGGCAGATTACCAAATGGAAGATTTGGTTTACGAACTAAATTACGAGTCTGCAAGAATAGCAAAAGAAGTCGCTGATGAGTTTACTGCAAAAGAGCCAAACAAACCTCGTTTTGTAGCGGGTTCAATAGGGCCAACAAACCGTACAGCAAGTATGTCTCCCGATGTTAACGACCCAGGATACAGAGCTGTTACTTTCGATGAGTTACGTATTGCATACAAACAACAAGTAGAAGCGCTTATTGATGGTGGTGTAGATTTACTTCTAGTTGAAACTGTATTTGATACCTTAAACGCCAAAGCTGCTTTATTTGCGATAGAAGAAGTAAAAGACGAGCGTGGTATCGATATGCCAATTATGTTAAGTGGTACTATTACCGATGCTTCAGGACGAACATTATCAGGCCAAACAGCTGAAGCTTTCTTAATTTCAGTATCTCATATTCCATTACTTTCAGTAGGGTTTAACTGTGCTTTAGGAGCCAATTTATTGCAACCTCACCTAGAAGCTATTGCATCTAAAACAGATTTTGCTATATCAGCACACCCAAATGCAGGATTACCAAATGCTTTTGGTGAGTACGACGAAAGTCCTGAAGAAATGGGAGAACAAATAGAAGAATATTTAAAGCGTAATTTAATAAATATTATAGGTGGTTGTTGTGGTACTAGTCCGGAGCATATTCGTGTTATAGCAGATCTTGCAGCCAAGTATAAGCCTAGAACCCATGGTGAATTGGTATAATTTTTAAAATTATAAATTATGATTCTTGAAGTAGCCATATTGAATATTAAGAAAGGATTATCAAGTGATTTTGAAAATACATTTAAAATCGCTCAGAAAATTATTTCTTCAATGAAAGGCTATATCTCACACGATTTAAAAAAGTGTGTTGAACAAGATGATAAATATATATTATTAGTGCATTGGGAAACCATTGAAGATCATGAAATTGGTTTCCGTAAATCACAAGAATATCAAGAATGGAAAACGTTGTTACATTCATTTTACGAACCTTTTCCAACAGTAGAACATTATAGATAATGAAAATAAAGCAAACTAAATACATGAAATTGTCTGGTTTAGAACCTTTAGTTCTAAGCGAAAACACCAATTTTATAAATGTAGGAGAACGTACTAATGTAGCGGGGTCTCGTAAGTTTTTACGATTAATTAATGAAGAGAAGTTCGATGAAGCTTTGGATATTGCACGTCACCAAGTAGATGGTGGAGCGCAAATTATCGACATTAATATGGACGACGGACTTATTGATGGTAAAGCATCGATGGTACGCTTTTTAAACCTTATTGCTGCCGAACCAGATATTTGCCGTGTGCCTATCATGATCGATAGTTCTAAGTGGGAAATTATCAATGCTGGTTTGCAAGTTGTGCAAGGAAAGTGTGTGGTGAATTCTATTTCCTTAAAGGAAGGTGAAGAAAACTTTATTTGGCAAGCCAAGCAAATTAAACGCTACGGTGCTGCAGTTATTGTTATGGCTTTTGATGAAGTTGGACAGGCAGATACCTACCAACGAAGAATAGAAATTGCCGAACGCTCGTATCGTGTTTTAGTTGATAAAGTGGGGTTTCCTTCAGAAGATATTATTTTCGATTTAAATATATTTCCGGTAGCAACTGGAATGGACGAACACCGAAGAAATGCTATCGATTTTATTGAAGCAACGCGTTGGGTTCGTGAGAATTTAGAAAATGTAAGTGTAAGTGGAGGTGTGAGTAACGTATCGTTTTCTTTTAGAGGAAACAACGGTGTTCGCGAAGCTATGCATTCGGTGTTTTTATATTATGCCATCCAGGCGGGTATGAACATGGGGATTGTAAACCCTTCTCTTTTGGAGGTTTATGATGATATTCCAAAGGATTTATTAGAACACGTTGAAGATGTAATTTTAGATAGAAGAGACGATGCTACCGAACGTTTATTAGACTTTGCAGAAACGGTAAAAGGTTCTAAAGTTGAAAAAGGTGTCGATTTATCTTGGCGAGAAAACCCAGTACAAGAGCGTATTACACATGCTTTAGTAAAAGGTATTGATGCTTTTATTATTGAGGATGTTGAGATAGCTAGACAAGAAGCAGCTAAGCCTATTGAAGTCATCGAAGGTCATTTAATGATTGGGATGAATGTGGTTGGAGATTTATTCGGAGCAGGTAAAATGTTTTTACCTCAGGTGGTAAAATCGGCGCGTGTAATGAAAAAAGCCGTTGGTTATTTAAACCCGTTTATTGAAGCAGAAAAAGGGGACAAGCAAGAACCTGTTGGGAAAATATTAATGGCTACCGTAAAAGGTGATGTGCACGATATTGGTAAAAATATTGTAAGTGTTGTTTTGGCTTGTAATAACTACGAAATTGTAGATTTAGGGGTTATGGTACCGCCTGAAAAAATTATAGAAATGGCCATCAGCGAACGTGTTGATGCTATTGGTTTATCAGGGTTAATTACGCCATCATTAGATGAAATGGTGTATTTAGCTAAAGAAATGCAACTTCAAAACTTTGAAGTGCCTTTACTTATTGGTGGTGCAACAACATCTAAAGCACATACAGCTGTAAAAATCGATACACAGTATAAAAACGCAGTGGTGCATGTTAATGATGCATCTCGTGCGGTTACCGTGGTTGGAGATTTATTAAACAAGAAAACCAACAATGCTTACGTAGCGAAGTTAAAAGCCGATTACGACGATTTTAGAAACAAATTTTTAAAGCGTGGTAAAGAGAAATCTTATATTTCTATTGAAGAAGCACGTAAGAGAAAATATAAAATAGACTGGGAAACGTCTAATATTTCTAAACCAAGAGAACTAGGTGTTCAAATTTTAAAACAGTTAAGTTTAAAAGAACTAGAACCGTTTATAGATTGGAGTCCGTTTTTTAGAAGTTGGGATTTACACGGGAAATTCCCTGATATTTTAACCGATGAGGTTGTGGGAGAACAGGCTACTATTATGTATGCTGAAGCTCAGGAGATGATTAAAGAAATTATTGCCAAGCAACTTTTAAAGCCAAAAGCTGTTTTTGGTTTGTTTGAAGCTAATACTATTAACGATGATGATATTTCGGTTCAAAAAAACGGTAAGGAAATCGCGATTTTTAGAACCTTGCGTCAACAATTAAAAAAACGTGAAGGGATTCCAAATCATGCTTTGTCTGATTTTATAGCTCCAAAAGATTCTGGTAGAACAGATTATATGGGGGCATTTTGTGTTGCTATTTTTGGCGCTCAAGAATTAGCCGATAGTTATAGAGCCAAGGACGACGATTATAATGGTATTATGGCACAAGCTATTGCTGATAGATTTGCTGAAGCTTTCGCTGAATATTTACATAAAAAAATAAGATTAACACATTGGGGTTATGCTGCCGATGAAGATTTGAGTAATACCGATTTAATTAAGGAAAGTTATAAAGGTATTCGTCCGGCACCAGGATATCCTGCATGTCCTGATCATTTAGAAAAGGAAACAATTTGGGAATTGCTAGAGGTTGAAAAACTAATTGGTGTAACCTTAACGGAAAGTTTAGCGATGTGGCCAGCTGCTGCAGTTTCGGGGTATTACTTCGGTAATCCAGAAGCGAAGTATTTTGGTTTAGGTAAAATAACTGACGATCAGTTAACTGATTATTCTGAGCGTAAAGGCATCGATAAGAAAACAGCTAGAAAATGGTTGCATCCTAATTTAGCAGAAGAATAGCATGGCATTTATAGAGGTGACTTTAGGAAGCCACATGATTTCTCATGGTTACGATACAGATAACAAAGTGGTTGCCGTATCTCGAATAAAATCGTTGAGTGAAAAATATATTCTTACAGATTATTTGGATGGAAGATGGATTTATTGGGAGTACGCAGAAACTTTTGATGAGGTAAAAAATAAGCTGGTGAACCCGCGTTAGCGATTGCAACGGCATCCTTTTTTTGTTTCCGCCAAAGGCAAAAAAAGATATAGTGTAAAGCGCGACCCTTGTGGTAACGCCAAAATTAAACTAAAATATAGATAAAATTCTCGTTTTGTGAGGATGACAAAAAATAAGTAATGAAAGTAACAGACCATATTAAACAAGCCAACGGAAAAACGTTGTTTTCTTTTGAGGTAATTCCGCCAAAGAAAGGTACAAATATTCAGGATTTATATAATAATATCGATCCTTTAATGGAGTTTAATCCACCATTTATTGATGTAACCACATCTCGTGAGGAGTATGTATATATTGATAAAGGCAATGGTTTGTTGGATAAGCGTATTACGCGTATGCGCCCTGGTACGGTGGGTATTTGTGCATCTATTATGCATAAATATCAGGTAGATGCTATTCCGCACTTGTTGTGTGGTGGCTTTACAAAAGAAGAAACTGAATATGTTTTGGTAGACTGCCACTATTTAGGTCTGGATAACGTAATGGCTTTGCGTGGTGATTCGATGAAAGATGAGCCATATTTTAAACCTGTAGCAGGAGGAAATGCATTTGCAAGCGACTTAGTGCAACAAATTACAAACCTTAATAAAGGGAAGTATTTACACGATGATTTTAAGGTTGAGCATAATTCGGACTTTTGCATAGGTGTGGCTGGTTACCCAGAGAAACACATGGAAGCGCCATCGCTGGTTAACGATTTACGTCGTTTAAAAGAGAAGGTAGATGCAGGTGCCGATTATGTAGTTACCCAGATGTTTTTTGATAATAATAAATATTTTGAGTTTGTAGATAAGGCTCGAGAAGCAGGAATTAATGTGCCTATTATTCCGGGAATTAAACCTATAGCTGTTAAAAGGCATTTACAAATTTTACCTCAGGTTTTTAAAATTGATTTACCTCAAAATTTAATCGATGCTGTTGAAGGTTGTAAGGATAATAAAGCCGTTAGACAAGTAGGTATTGAATTTGCTATACAGCAATCTAAAGAGTTGAAGGCGGCAGGTGTACCTGTATTGCATTATTACTCTATGGGAAAAAGTGATAATGTTAAGGCTATTGCCGAAGCCTTGTTTTAGTAAATCGTGTGGTTTGTACTTAAGTTTTAAGGTTTACGTTGAAATTTAAGTACATTTGCTGCACAGAAACCCGATAATGAAATTACTTTATACCTGCATATTTTGTGTCCTATTTTTTAGTAGCTTTTCACAAGATAAAACACATACATCTTACCTCGATTTAAGTTATTTTAAGGGGAATATTGCGCTTCATAATAACGATATACTTCATTTAATTAAAGGGCATCCGGAAGGTTATCTTTTAAGTTGGAACAAAAAAACATACGGTTTTAACGATTGGGAACAACGTTTTAATTATCCAGATTATGGTGTTACTTATGCTTATCAAAACATGAAAAATGATGTTTTAGGTAATGTAACATCCCTTTATGCGCATTTTAATTTTTACTTTTTTAATAGAAATCTGCAATTTAGAATTGGGCAAGGTTTGGGGTATACCGAAACGCCTTATGATAAGGTTGATAATTATAGAAATATTGCCTACGGTTCTAAATTAATGAGTAGCACCATGGTGATGCTTAATTATAAAAAAGAACGCATTTTTGATCGCTTTGGTTTAACAGCTGGTTTTTCTTTAATACATTATTCTAATGCCAATGTTAAAGCACCTAATGCGAGTACAAATACTTTAGCCCTTAATGTTGGGTTAACCTATAATTTAGATAAAAAAGAGTTAGAATATCAGCATACTTTAGCAGATAATGACAGACAATTTACACAGCCTATAAAGTATAATTTTGTTTTTAGATCGGGTATAAACGAAAGTGATATTGTAGATAGTGGTCAGTATGCGTTTTATGTACTTTCTGCTTATGCAGATAAGCGTATTAACCGTAAAAGTGCGTTGCAATTTGGTGCCGATGTTTTCTTTTCTAATTTTTTAAAGGAACTTATTTATTACCGAAGTGTTGCTTTCCCTGAGCTAGATGTATCTGGTGATGAGGATTATAAACGTGTTGGTGTTTTTGTAGGGCACGAGTTGTTTATTAATAGAACATCGCTACTTACGCAGTTTGGTTATTATGTGTATTATCCATACGATTTTGAAGGCCAAACGTATTTAAGAATTGGTTTAAAACGTTACGTTGGTAAACAGCGAAAATGGTTTGGAGCCATGACTTTGAAGTCTCACGGAGCTAAAGCGGAAGCTGTTGAATTTGGAATTGGTGTTCGATTATGAAAAAGTTAATATATATATTCGTTTTTAGCCTTATTTTTGGTTGTGATAGTGAAAATGCAGGCGATTGTTTTCAGAAAACAGGTGCTATAATACAGCAAGAATTTAGTGTTGATGTTTTTACTAAAATATTAGTAAATCGGGATATTGAATTAATAATCACCGATGGTGAAACTCAAAAGGTGACTATTGAAACGGGTGAGAATTTAATGAATGATGTTGAAGCTATTGTAGTCGATGGTAAATTAACATTAACCGATAATAATACTTGTAATTATGTGCGTGATTATGGTATTACTAAAGTTTATGTAACAGCGCCTAATATTACCGAAATTAGAAGTTCTACGCAATACACCGTTAGCTCTAATGGTGTTTTAAGCTATCCAAGTTTATCAATTTTATCTGAGGATTTTGGAGCAGAAGATTCGTTTACTAGTGGTAACTTTGATTTAGAAATTGATAACACCAGTTTTTCTCTTGTTTTTAATAATCTCTCCAATTGCTTTGTTTCTGGTAAAACCGAAAATTTACGCATTATTTTTGCTGCAGGAACGTCTCGTTTTGAAGGTAGAGATTTAATAGCACAATTCGTTACTGTATCAAATAGAAGTTCTAACGATATGGTTGTAAATCCACAGCAATCCCTTACGGGGAAAATTTCTGGGCCCGGAGATGTTATTTCGGTTAATACTCCAGATATTATTACTGTGGAAGAACTTTATACAGGTCGATTAATTTTCGAATAATTGAACCGATTGTTTCGCTATTTCCAACTCTTCATTGGTTGGAATAACTAATATTTTCACCTTAGATTCAATAGTGTTTATGGCTCTTAAGAGCTTCGATTTTTCTTTGTTTTTCTCTGCATCTATATTAATGCCTAGAAAATCTAAATCTTCACAAACCATTTTACGCATTAATTCTGAGTTTTCTCCTATTCCTGCGGTAAACACAATAGCATCCAATCCGTTTAAAACTGCTGCGTAACTACCAATGTATTTTTTAATGCGGTAGGTGTTCATTTGTAGAGCAAGCAAGCAATCTCTATTGCCTTTGGTAGCTTCTGTTTCTATTTCTCTTAGGTCGCTAAAACCGGTTAAGCCAAGCATACCACTTTTCTTTTGTAATAGAGTATTAATTTCATCTAAAGAGTAATTTAATTTACTTGCCAAATGAAAAATTACAGAAGGATCGATATCACCACTTCGCGTACCCATAATTAAGCCGTCTAAAGGTGTCAAGCCCATAGAGTGGTCTACAGCTTTCCCGTTTTTAATAGCTGTTATACTGCAACCATTACCTAAATGGATTGAAATTATTTTAGATTCTTTCTTACCTAAATAATGAATAGCTTGTTCTGATACGTATTTATGACTGGTACCATGAAATCCATACATTCTAATTTTATGTTCGGTTAAAAGATTATTCGGTATGGCATATCTGTAAGCATGCTCGGGGATAGATTGGTGGAATGCCGTATCGAAAACCGCGACTTGCTTAGCTGAAGGGAAAATAGCTTCGGCCACTTCAATACCTTCAAAATTTGCAGGATTGTGTAAAGGTGCTAAGCTAAAAAGATCTTTTATGTTGTCTTTTGCCCATTGGTTAATTTCGGTGGTTTCTTTAAATCTAGCACCACCTTGTACTACACGGTGCCCAACAATATCAATATCTGAAGCCGATTTAATGATGCCGGTTTCACTATCTAAAAGTTGATGAGATAGTAGCTCTAACCCTTGTTTATGGTTGTAAATAGCAGTGACGTGCTCTATGGTATCTTTTTCAGTTTTGTAAATAAATTTCGCATCGTCCATTCCAATACGTTCAATTAAACCTGAACATAAAATAGTTTCTGCTGGCATTGAAAATAATTGAAATTTTAGAGATGAACTTCCTGAGTTTAAAACGAGTACTTGCATATTTTATAAATCTTGTGCTTGAATGGCTGTAATTATTACTGTACTGTAAATATCGTCGGCAGTACAGCCACGGCTTAAATCGTTTACAGGTTTGTTTAATCCTTGTAGAACAGGACCAATGGCTAATGCTCCGGTTTCTCTTTGAACGGCTTTGTAAGTGTTGTTACCTGTGTTTAAATCGGGGAAGATTAAAACACTAGCGCTACCTGCAACTTCTGAGTCTGGTAATTTGCTTTTACCAATACGCATGTCTACAGCGGCATCATATTGAATTGGACCTTCAATTTTTAAACTTGGGGATAATTTTTTAACTATTTCGGTAGCTTCACGCACTTTTTCTACATCAGCTCCTTTTCCAGAGGCTCCAGAAGAATAAGATAACATGGCTACTTTTGGTTCAATTCCAAAGTTTTTAGCAGTTTCAGCAGATGATATAGCGATTTCGGCTAACTGTTCTGCATTTGGGTTCGGGTTGATGGCGCAATCTCCAAAAACAGAAATGCGATCTTCTAAACACATAAAGAAAACAGAAGACACAATATTAACATCTGGTTTCGTTTTTATAAACTGAAGCGCTGGTCTAAGGGTATGTTGCGTGGTGTGTACAGCTCCAGAAACCATACCATCTGCATGGCCCTTGTAAATCATCATGGTTCCAAAATATGATACATCAGAAATCATATCTCGAGCCATTTCTAAGTTTACATTTTTATGTTTTCTTAGTTCGTACAATGTGTTTACATAATCATCAAAATAAGGCGATTTTGTTGGAGAAACAATATTTATTTTGTTTGTATCTAGGGCAATATCTAAAGTGATAAGGCGCTCTTTTATTAAATCTTCATCGCCAATTAAGGTTAGTTCTACAACCTGAGCATCTATTAGTCTGGCTGCAGCTCTTAATACACGCTCATCATCACCTTCAGGTAAAACAATATGTTTTTTATTGTTTAGTGCGCGTTGCAATAAGTTATACTGAAACATGCGAGGCGTGAATATATCCGATTGAAAAGTGATTAAATCATTAGATAATTTATCGGTATCTACATGTTTTTCGAATGTTGCGATAGACATTTCAATCTTTTCAATATTATCGGCATAAATTTTAGATTTTATTTTTCCGATAGTATTTGTAACAGAAAAAGTGCCAGATTTAACGCTAATAATAGGTACTACGCTAGAAAGACCTTCAATTAATTTTAAAATCGATTCCTCAGGGATTAAGCCTCCTGTTAAAACAATTCCTGATATTTTAGGGTAGTTTTTAGAGATGTGAGCTTGTAAAGCACCAAGAATTATGTCGGCACGATCTCCAGGAGTAATAACTAATGCGTTTTCTTTTAGGTGTGTTAAGTAATTTCTTAACTGCATGGCACCAACACTAAAGTTCTCGGCTTGGTTATTAACCATATCCTTACCGAAAAGTACATTACCATTTAGGTTTTTTACAATTTCTTTAATGGTTGGACTAGCTAAGCTTTTTATTTTCGGAATTACTGTAATATTGGTGTCTGTATCTGTATTGATACGTTTTTGTAGTTTTTCTTTTAAGATAGAAATTTGGTCTACATCTACTTTATTGGTTACTAGAGAAAGCACATCTACTTCACCTTTAAAAGTGTCGTGAGCTAATTGTACGCTATCTACAATAGATTTTAAATCTTTTTTATCTCCTTGAGAAACTATAATAACGGGAAGACTTAGGTTTTTAGAAATTAAGATATTAATGTCTAATTCTAGGCTAGAGTTTTCATGTGAAAAATCGGTGCCTTCAACTAAAACAAAATCGAACCTGGATTCTAAGTATTTGTATTTCTTTATAATTTCGTCAATAACCTTCCCAGATTTGCCTTGGTTGTATAAATCTAAGACTTCGTTTCGGGTAAAAGCGAAAGTGTTTTTATAATTAATGTCTATTTCAAAATGAGAAACTACGGTGTTAATATGGTTGTCCATTTCACCTACTTCGAGGTCTTCAATAATAGGTCTAAAATAACCAACCTTTGCTGTTTTTCCTAAAAGCATACGCATTAGGCCTAACACAATAACCGATTTTCCGCTGTTGGGCTCTATAGTAGCCACATAAATTCCTTTGCTCATCGTAATATATTTGTTACGTTATAAATATAGAGATATTACTTATTTTTAGCTAAGTAATATTGCAAATTTATTAGGTTTGAGTGTGGGTAAAGATGATTTATATCATGCTTTTCTATTTTAAAAACGGGCTTAAGCGGTTAATTCTCTAAAAAGAGATTCTAAACTTGCATTTTTCTGATTAAGTTGAAGAATTTTTAATTGATTATCGTGTGCAAAATCAAAAACATGAGATCGCATATCTTCGGAAGTTTTAAATGTAATTTCGTAAACAAAGCCATAGGTGTTTTTTACACTTTTCACTTTTGGCAACCTAATTAGAAAAGCATCTTCAACCCTAAAATCGAATTCTACAATTACTGTTTGTTCTTTTTCGTCTCGTAGTTCGTTAAGTTTTTTGTCGGCTACAATCTCTCCTTTGTTAATTATAATCACGCGTTCGCACATGGCTTCCACCTCTTGCATAATGTGTGTAGAAAGAAAAACGGTTTTTGTTTCGCCTATATGTTTAATTAAATTTCTAATTTCTACTAATTGGTTAGGGTCTAATCCAGTAGTAGGTTCATCTAAAATTAAAACTTCAGGATCATGGAGTAGGGCATTGGCTAACCCAACACGTTGGCGATACCCTTTAGATAGTTGTCCTATTTTTTTATGCATTTCTGGAGTTAAGCCCGTAAGTTCTATAACTTCGCTAATACGGTTTTTATCAACCTTATATATATCGGCATTAAATTTTAAATACTCTTTTACAAACATATCTAAATAAAGCGGGTTGTGCTCTGGTAAATACCCTACGCTTTTTTGTACCTGTTGCTTTTCTTCATCTATATCATGCCCATTTACTTTGGCTGTACCTTCAGAAGGTTGAATAAATGTGGTTAAAATTTTCATCATGGTCGATTTTCCTGCACCATTCGGACCAAGAAATCCAACAATTTCAGGTTTTTTTACGGTAAACGAAATATTGTTTAAAGCTTTCTGATTTCCGTAAAGCTTTGATATTCCTGTAACTTCTATCGACATAAATTAATTGTTTGTTCAAAAATAATGAATATGAATGTAAAAATCTTGCCGATTCCCTTTTTTAAGATGTTTTAGTGTATTCCATATATAATTTAAAATTGTGCATAATAATGGTAGGTTTTATGTGGAATCTTTATTTTTTTGAATAAAATGTAAAAAAAAGTTTTATTGTATTTTGATTTCTTAATAAAATAATTACTTTAGCCACTCAATTATCACTATGACAGTATATTTTACATATTTTAACAACTGGTTTTATTTCTTTTTTAGCGAAAAGAACGAGGCGTTGTATGTATAATTTAAAACTATAAATTTAATATGAGTCTCGATGAAAATCGAGACTTTTTTTTGTTTAACAATCTATTGAACATTAATAAAAAACAATAAAATTGATAAAAACAGTAGCTATACAAGGTATAAAAGGATCATATCATCATATTGTGTCAAAACAATTTTTTGAAACTCCTGTGGCTACTATCGATTGTTTATCATTCGATAGGGTAGTAGATTCGTTAATTACAGAAGAATGTGATGCAGGAATTATGGCACTCGAAAATTCGATTGCGGGGTCTATTATTCCTAATTATGCATTAATCGATAAGTATAATCTTCATGTCGTTGGAGAGCATTATTTAGATATTCAGCATAGTTTAATGGCGTTACCAAACCAAAGTATTTTAGATATTGAAGAGGTGTATTCACATCCTATGGCGCTATTACAATGTAAAGAGTTTTTTAGAGATTATCCACATATTAAATTAATTGAAGATAAAGATACGGCCGAAGTGGCAGAGCGTATTCAGAATAAAAAATTAAAAGGTGTTGCAGCCATTGCTAGTGAATTTGCAGCCGAAATTTTCGAGCTCAATGTTTTAGCAAAAAGTATACAAACCATTAAAAACAACGAAACTCGTTTTGCTATTGTACAACGTACAAAAACAGATCTTTTAGAGTCCGATATTAGTAAGGCCTCTATAAAGTTTGAAGCGAACCACAAACGAGGCAGTTTAGCGACTATTTTAAATGTAATGAGCGATTGCAAGTTGAATTTAACAAAAATACAGAGTCTTCCAATTATAGAAACACCATGGAAGTACGCCTTTTTTGTTGATGTTACCTTTGATGATTATGCTAATTTTCAGAAAGCAAAATCATTAATTGAAATAATGGGAGATGATTTTAAAGTTTTAGGTGAATATAAAAATGCAAAATTATGATTGAAGTAGCCGATAGATTGCATAGTGTTGAAGAATACTACTTCTCAAGAAAATTGAAAGAAGTAAACGCACTAATAGCAAGTGGGAAACCTGTAATAAATTTAGGTATTGGTAGTCCAGATTTGCAACCATCGCAAAAAGTAGTAGATGCTTTAACCGAAGGGTTGTTGAGTCCGAATGCACATAAATATCAAAGTTATCAGGGCTTGCCAGAGTTGCGCCAAGCTATTTCAGGATTTTATAAAACGCATTACAATGTTGATTTAAACCCGAATGCCGAAGTGCTTCCATTAATGGGAAGTAAAGAAGGTATTATGCATATTTCAATGGCATATTTAAATAAAGGTGATGCTGTTTTAATACCAAATCCAGGTTATCCAACCTATCAATCGGTAACTAAATTGTTAGAGGCAGAACCAATTTTTTATGAGTTAGACGCTGCTAATAACTGGCAACCAGATTTAGAAGCTTTAGAGCAACAAGATTTAAGTAAAGTAAAACTAATGTGGGTAAATTATCCGCATATGCCAACAGGAACTCAACCATCTGAAACGTTGTTTGAAGATTTAGTGGCTTTTGCTAAAAAGCATGATATTTTAATAGTAAATGATAATCCGTATAGTTTCATTTTAAATGAAAATCCTACGAGTATTTTAAATGTAGAAGGTGCTAAAGATGTATGTTTAGAACTTAACTCATTAAGTAAAACCTTCAATATGGCCGGATGGCGCGTTGGGATGGTTGTTGGTGATAATAAGTATATAAACGATATTTTAAAAGTAAAAAGTAACATGGATTCCGGAATGTTTTACGGTATTCAAAAAGGTGCGATTGAAGCTTTAAAATGTTCTAGCGAATGGTTTTCGACCTTAAATAGCGTTTATAAAGAACGTCGTGATTTAGTTTGGAAATTAGCCGAAGCATTAAATTGCACGTACGATGAAAATGCAACAGGACTTTTTGTTTGGGCAAAACTGCCTGCAGATGTAAAAGCAGAGGCGTATATCGATTTAATATTGAAAGAGAAAAGTATATTCTTAACTCCGGGAACTATTTTTGGTTCTCAAGGTGAAGGTTATATTAGGTTTTCTTTATGTGCACAAACCGAAGATTTACAAGAAGCCATAGCTCGAGTAAGTTAATAGTTAGTTGCCATTTAGAATTTAGGACATTATAAAAAAGTAAATAGTAATAAAGTAAAACCCGTAACAGTTCGTTCTCCAAGAGGAGAAGGTTAGGGAGCAAAATGAAAAATATATATTCAATAGGCATAGGGTTAATAGGTGGTAGTTTAGCTAAGGATATAAAAGCCCTTAGACCAGATGTTATTATCCATGGTATTAGCCGTAAAGACAGTACGCTTGAAGAGGCTTTGGCTTTAAATTTAATTGATAAAAAAGCAACGCTAGACGATTTAAAAAATGCCGATTTAGTTATTATTTCTATACCCGTAGATGCAACTGTAAAATTGTTGCCAACTATTTTAGATTTAATTCCAGAAACAGGCTTAGTAGTCGATGCGGGATCAACAAAAGTTGATATTTGTAAAGTGGTAGAAAACCACCCTAAACGCCGTAATTTTTTAGCAATGCATCCTATTGCAGGAACAGAGCATTCTGGACCGGCAGCTGCTATTAGCGGTTTGTTTCAAGGGAAAACAAATATTGTTTGTGAGGTTGAAAAAACAACGTTTAAGCTACAAGAAAAGGCTTTAAAATTGTTTAGTGATATTGGCATGAGAATTCGATATATGAATCCGGAAGCTCATGATAAGCATATTGCTTATGTATCGCATCTGTCGCATATTAGTTCTTTTATGTTAGGAAAAACGGTTATTGATAAAGAAAGAAACGAACGCGATATTTTTGATATGGCAGGCAGTGGATTTGCTTCAACAGTGCGTTTAGCAAAAAGTTCACCAGCTATGTGGACACCTATTTTTAAACAGAACAAAACCAATGTTATTGAAACATTAGAAGAGTATATTAACAACCTGTCTCACTTTAAAGAGCTTATGAAACAAGATGATTTCGAAGCTATTTATAAAGAGATGGAAAGCACAAATTATATAAAAGATATATTAAACGGAATACATTAAACCTGAAAAAAAAATTGAATATCCAATTTCGACACTACACTAAACAATAAAAAGCACGGAAATTGGAATTTCATTTTGAAATTTGATTAAGATTATGGAAAACACAAAAGAAATGAGAACCTGGTTAGATGATTTAAACTTAGATCATCCATTAGTAATTGCTGGACCTTGCAGTGCTGAAACAGAAGAACAAGTATTAAAAATAGCTCATGAGCTAAAAGATACCGATGTAAGCTATTTTAGAGCTGGTATTTGGAAACCAAGAACACGCCCGGGAATGTTTGAAGGTGTTGGTGCTTTAGGTTTAAAATGGTTACAAAAAGTAAAAGCTGAAACAGGTATGAAAGTTTGTACGGAAGTAGCAAATGCTGCTCACGTAAAATTAGCTTTAGAGCATGATATCGATTTATTATGGATTGGTGCACGTTCTACAGTATCTCCTTTTATTATGCAAGAAATTGCAGATGCTTTACAAGGTACAGATAAGCCTGTGTTAATTAAAAAC
Source organism: Algibacter lectus (assembly GCF_900112395.1). Taxonomy (GTDB): domain Bacteria; phylum Bacteroidota; class Bacteroidia; order Flavobacteriales; family Flavobacteriaceae; genus Algibacter; species Algibacter lectus. The sequence continues at coordinate 168,828 of NZ_FOLN01000006.1, read as the reverse complement.
CCAGTAAATCCAGATTTAGCTTTATGGTTAGGTGGTATCGAAAGAATTTACAAAGCGGGTGTTAAAAATATTGGAGCAATCCATAGAGGTTTTTCTACTTATGAAAAATCAAAATACAGAAATACTCCAGAATGGCAATTAGCTATTGAATTTCAAAACAAATATCCAGATATTCCATTAATAAACGATCCATCGCATATTACAGGAAAAAGAGATATGATTTTTGATGTATCTCAAACAGCTTTAGATTTAAACTTTGATGGATTAATGATTGAAACTCATTACGATCCAGAAAATGCATGGAGTGATGCTGCACAACAAGTAACACCATCTACTTTAGTGCAAATAATGAGAGATTTAAAAATTAGAAAAGAATCTAATACAGAAGAAGAATACAATAGTTCTTTAGATAATTTAAGAGCACAAATTGACGTTGTTGATAATCAAATTCTTGATTTATTAGGAAAGAGAATGAAAACTTCTGATAGTATCGGAGCGCTTAAAAAACAAAAGAACGTTGCCGTTTTACAATCTAAACGTTGGAACGAAATTTTAGGTAAAATGGTATTAGAAGGTGAGCAACATGGTTTAAGTGAAGAATTTATCTTAAAAATGTTTAAAGCAGTACACCAAGAATCTATCAATCACCAAGAAAAAGTGATTAACGGATAGTAACTGTTATTTCTTGATGAATAAAAAAAGCCTCGTTTCTTTAATTTTAGAAACGAGGCTTTTTATTTTTAGAATAAAAAGAATTTATATATTTCTTTTAAAAAGATAACGAGTAATAAAGATGCCTTTTCCATCACCTTTACCTCCTTCGCTTTCAACAGCGCTATTTACAAATGCTAATTCCCATCCTTCTTCAATCATTGTATTGATTTTAGATGTAATAATAGCATCATTAGCAGCTATGTTTTGAAAACGAATACCTCCAACGTTGTAGAAGTTTAATAATTTGGTTTCGTCATAACCTTTGACGCGTATTTCATCACGTTTAGATTTGTTTCTAGAATTATCGTCTTCGGTTTGTGTTGTAGTAAACTCTTTGTAATCTTTTTTCTCGTTCGCACTAATCATTCTAGAGCGACCTAAACCATTAGGTACAATAGATTCTATACTTGTTACAACCTTGTACTCAACTTGAGCATTTACTTCAATTAAAGAGAATAAAGAAATACTCAATACAAATAAAATTTTTTTCATGTGTTTTTGGGGTTTTTGTGTTAAGAAGCTAATATAAATATAAACTCTTAATCAATAAATAATTAATTTAGATTATTTTTGAAAACTATGACAGGACGCGTTTATAAATCTACAGGAAGTTGGTATACCGTAAAAACCGAATTGGGTGATACTTACGAATGCCGGATAAAGGGGAAATTTAGAATTAAAGGCATTAAAAGTACCAACCCAATTGCTGTGGGCGACATTGTAGATTTCGAAATAGAAACCGATAATAATCAAGAATCCGGGATTATACATAACATACACGATAGGTTTAATTACATTGTACGTAAATCTGTAAATCTATCAAAGCAAACACACATCATTTCGGCCAATATAGATCAGGTTTTTTTAATGATAACTATTAATAATCCGCCAACATTAACCAGTTTTATCGACAGGTTTTTGGTAACGGCAAATGCTTATTCAATTAAAACGATTTTATTGTTCAATAAAATTGATACTTACAATCAAGAAACACTAGACGAAGTAAAATATTTGGCGCATATTTATAGAAAAATAGGTTACGAGTGTATTGGTGTATCTGCCGTTACATGTAAAAATGTAGACAAAGTAAAGGCTTTAATGCATGGTAAGGTTAGTTTGTTTTCTGGGCATTCTGGAGTTGGGAAATCTACACTTGTAAATGCTATTGAACCAGATTTAAATATAAAAACCAAGGCAATTTCTACGCAACATATGCAAGGGCAACATACTACAACTTTTGCCGAGATGTTCGATTTAAGTTTTGGTGCTCAAATTATAGACACACCAGGAATTAAAGGTTTTGGTGTTGTTGATATGGAAAAGGAAGAAATTGGGGATTATTTTCCTGAGTTTTTCGCTTTAAAACAAGATTGTAAATTCAATAATTGCTTGCATATCAAAGAACCAAAGTGTGCTGTTAAAGATGCTTTAGATGAAGGTGATATTGAGTATTCTCGTTACCGAAGTTATATTCAACTTGTAGAGGGGGAAGATGAGCATTACAGAACAGATATTTGGGAATAGTACTAATTTTAATCAATGAGGCATTTCCCCGTAAGGGTAATTTACTTAAACATTAAAAATACATTTGTTAGGTTTTATAAAATGCAGTTAAATAGATGAAAGCAGTTATACAGCGCGTTACAAAAGCTAGCGTAACTATTGAAGGTGAAAAAGTAGCCAATATAGAAAGTGGACTTTTAATTCTTTTAGGAATTGTAAATGAGGATGAGCATGGTGATATTGTTTGGCTTTCGAATAAAATTGTGAATCTTCGAATTTTTTCTGATGATAATGATGTGATGAATCATTCCTTAAAAGATACTTGTGGTGATGTTATTGTGGTAAGTCAATTTACACTTCAAGCTTCTACTAAAAAAGGCAATCGCCCAAGCTATATAAAAGCAGCGAGGCCTGATGTTGCTATACCATTGTATGAAGCGTTTGTAAAACAAATTGAACAAGATTTAGGGAAAACCGTGCAAACCGGACAATTTGGAGCCGATATGAAGGTAGAGTTACTAAACGATGGCCCAGTTACCATAATTATAGATACAAAAAATAAAGAGTAATGGCATCCATTTTTGGGCATGGCATGGTTGGGTACACTTTAGTGAAAGTAGCCAATAAGCAAAATTTAAAGTGGTTGCTATGGGCTGCGGTGTTTTCTACAATTTTGCCCGATTTTGATGTTCTTGGTTTCAATTTAGGTATTGCTTATGGCGACCCGTTAGGGCATAGAGGCATTACGCATTCTATAGTGTTTGCTTTAATTTGGGCACTGATTTTAATGTTTACTTTAGGTCGGAATAATAAAGTAATTTGGTTTTTAGTCATTTTTATTTCAACAATGTCTCATGGTATTTTAGATGCTATGACTTCCAGAGGAAAAGGTGTGGGCTTTTTTATTCCTTTCAATAACGATCGATATTTCTTTCCTTTTCAAGATATACGCGTTTCACCTATTGGTATTGGAAATTTTATTTCTCAACGTGGAATTCAGGTGATTTTAAGCGAATTTAAATACATATTTTTACCGTGTTTTATTATATTAGCTGTCAGGTTTTTAGTTGTAAAATTTAAAAAGGGAACAAATTAGTTCGTTTTACTATAGTTTAAATAACTAGGCGCTGTAAAATAAACATAACCCCTTTTTCATGATTATAAAGCGTATTCTCAATACACTATTTTTACTCGTAACACTTTTTAGTTTTTCTCAACAAAATTTATACACTAGTTTTAGTATTCCCGATAATTTAAAGCAAAATGCTAACGCTGTTGTTAGAGATGATGCTACCACTATTATTTTGCAGTCTTCGCAAAGTATGTTGGTTACCGAAAAACGTATTGTAACTGTACTAAATAAAGAAGGGAACGATGCTGTTAATGCCTACATGCATTATGATGATAATGTAAATGTTAAAACATTAGAGGTGCTGGTTTACGATAACTTCGGTAAGGTTATTAAGAAGATAAAAGAGAAAGATTTTAGAGATGTAAGTGCTGTAGATGGCGGTACATTATACTCCGATTCTCGAGTAAAATATCTAGAATATACTCCCATAAAATATCCATATACTATTGAGTTTAATTCGGAATACGAAACTAATAATACCGCGTTTATTAATTCGTTTTTTCCAGTAACCGAATATTTTTTAAGTGTTGAAAATAGCAGTTATACCTTAAGTTTCCCCGAAGAACTTGTTATTAGGAAAAAAGAAAAGAATATTGAAGGTTATAAAATTAGTAAAGACCTTACTTCAACGAAAATACATTACAGTATAAAAAATGTTTCTGGAATTAAGCCAGAAGACTATAGTCCTAATTTTTCCGATATTGTTCCAAAAGTGATGTTTGCTTCAAAACAGTTTTCTTTAAAAGGAGTTAATTCTGAAGTTGAAAATTGGAACGAATTTGGAACTTGGATGTATCACGATTTAATAAAAAGCACACACGACCTATCGGAAGGGACTATAATTAAAATTCAGGAATTGGTTAAAAACGAACCTGATAATATAGCAAAAGCGAAAAAAATATATCAATACGTTCAAGATAAAGTACGTTATATAAGTGTGCAAGTTGGTATTGGAGGTTGGCAACCTTTTAATGCATCAGAAGTAGATAGGTTGGGCTATGGCGATTGTAAAGGTCTAACAAATTATACCATGGCTTTGCTTAATGCCGTTGGTATAGAATCTAACTATTCTGTAGTCTTCGCTGGAGATTCTCAACGTAGTTTAGAAAAAGATTTTGCAGCTATGCAAGGCAATCATGTTATTCTGAATATCCCGAATAACGATGAGGATATCTGGTTAGAGTGTACAAGTCAGAAATTGCCTTTCGGTTTTATTGGTGATTTTACAGACGATAGAGATGTTTTGGTGATTACTCCAGAAGGCGGAAAAATACAACATACCAAAAAATATATTCCAGAGGAAAGTTTACAAACCATAAAGGGAATTTGTGATATATCAAATGATGGTTCGATTAAGGCTATGGTAAATGTAAATTCAAAAGGTATTCAATACGATAATAAATATTGGTTAGAAACAGAGACAGAACGTGATTTAGATGTGTATTACAAAAGGCGTTGGAAATACATAAACAACATGTCTATAAATAGCATGAGTATTGAAAATGATAAAAACACCATAGAATTAATTGAAAATATCAATTTTCAAGCTGTTAATTACACCAAAAAAGTAGGTGAGCGTATGCTTGTTAATTTAAATGTTTTAAATAGAAATACACATATTCCTGATAGATATAGAAGTAGAAAACTTCCGTTAAAAATAAACAGAGGTTTTAAAGATGTAGATGAGGTAGAAATTAATTTACCACCAGATTATAATATAGAATCATTACCAAAGGGACAGTCGCTGGAAACCGATTTTGGTAGCTATACCACAGAAATTTCGGTTATTGATAATTCTAAAATAAAATATAAAAGAACTTTTATTATAAACGATGGTGAATTCCCTAAAGAAGATTATGCTGCGTTTAGAACCTTTTATAAAGAAGTCTCAAAACTCGATAACGCTAAAGTCGCATTAATTAAAAAGTAAAATTATACTATGAAATTAACCTCACTATTATTAACTCTTTGTTTTTCCTTAACTGTATTTGCCCAAGATTATCATTTTGGGAAAGTATCTAAAGAAGAACTACAAGAAAAATTTAATCCTTTAGATTCTTCTGCAAGTGCAACCTATTTATATAAATATAGAAAATCTTTTTATGAGTATGTTGAGCCAAGTGGCTTTAGGTTGGTGACTGAGGTACATGAGCGTATTAAGATTTACAATCAAGAAGGATTCGATTATGCAACGAAAACTAATAGATTGAGTACAAGTGGAGGTTCTGACGAGGAAATTAGGAATCTAAAAGCCTACACTTATCATTTGGTAAATGGTAAAGTTGAAGAAACTAAATTATCGAAAGATGGTATTTTTAAAACAGAATTATCAAAATATACCAACGAGTATAAATTTACCATGCCGGATATAAAACCTGGATGTATTGTAGAGTATAAGTATAGGGTAAACTCCCCATTTATATATAATGTAGATCAATTTGTATTTCAGTATGATATACCTGTTAAAAAAATACAAGCGAGATTTGAGGCTCCTGAATATTTTACTTTTAAAGAAAGTACTAGAGGTTATTTAAGTATTACGCCTAAAAAGAGTAGTCAAGCTGATAAAATAAAACTTACGAGTAGAACGAGTATAGGAAGGTCTTATTCCGAAGATTTAAATTTTAAAAAAAATATTACAGAGTTTGATTTGAATAATGTACCAGCGTTAAAAGATGAACCTTATGTTAATAATATTAATAATTATAAGTCTTCGGTTAAATATGAATTATCTTACACTAAATACCCAGATGCGCCTATAAAATCCTATACTACATCGTGGTCGGATGTGGTAAATACTATTTACGACAACTCAAATTTTGGACCAGAATTAAATAAAAAAGGCTATTTTGAAGAAGAAATAGATGCATTAATATCTACAGTATCCGACCCTATACAGCGTACTACGTTAATATTTAACTACGTGAAAAACAAAGTGAAATGGAACGGTTATTACGGTTATGGAACCAATGATGGTGTGAAGAAAGCGTATAAAGAGCAAGTAGGTAATGTAGCGGAAATTAATTTAATGCTTACTGCTATGTTACAACATGCCGGACTTAGAGCTTATCCTGTTTTGGTAAGCACAAGGCAACATGGCGTACCATTATTTCCAACCTTAGAAGGCTATAATTATGTTGTGAGTTATGTAAAGATAAATGATGGAGGTATGCTTTTAGATGGTACAAGTAGATTTAGTAGGCCTAATGTTTTACCTTTTAGAACACTAAATTGGCAAGGACGTGTTATAGCGGAAGCAGGTGGTTCTACGTTAATAGATTTATACCCAAAACAAACCTCTCAGAATTCAGTGTTTTTTATGGCTAGTTTATCGGAAAATGGAGATTTGTCTGGTGGATACAGGAGTATAAAAAAGAGTCATAAAGCATTGTCGTTCAGAGAACGTTATATTGATGTGGATCGTGATGATTTTATAGCTCGATTAGAAAATAATTATGGTGGGCTAGAAATTTCGGATTACAATGTTAAAAATGAATTAGATTTAAGTAAGCCTATTGTTGAGTCTTATAAATTTGTAAAAGAAAGTCAAGCAGATATTATTGGGGATAAAATGTATTTTTCGCCATTGTTTTTTTTGAAAACCACAGATAACCCTTTTAAATTAAGTAAAAGAGAATTTCCTGTAGATTTTGGGTATCCATCTAAAATGAATAGTAAAATAGTAGTAAAAATACCTGAAGGATATAGAATAGAAAGTCTGCCAGAATCTGGAGGTTTAGAATTACCCGATGATTTGGGGAAATTTATTTATCAAGTTAGCGGTACTGGAAATACAATACAGGTATCAGTTTTACATGAGGTTAATTCTGCTATTATTAATCCGGCCTATTACGAAGCTTTAAAGTCGTATTTTGCACAAATGATAGAAAAAGAAAACGAACAAATAGTTTTAAGTAGAATATAATGAATATAGAAAACGCACAGCAAGAAGTAGATAATTGGATAAAAGAACATGGCGTTCGTTATTTTAACGAGTTAACCAATATGGCTCAACTTACTGAAGAAGTAGGGGAGGTAGCTAGAATAATTGCCCGGAGATACGGCGAGCAAAGCGAAAAAGAAAGTGATAAAAACAAAGATTTAGGTGAAGAATTAGCCGATGTTTTATTCGTTGTACTTTGTTTAGCAAACCAAACCGGAGTCGATTTACAAAAAGCTTTCGATGAAAGAATGTATAAGAAAGGAAAACGCGACCACGATAGACACCATAATAACGAAAAATTAAAGTAAATTAGCAGGCTTTAAACGTATAGAATTTTACAATGAATATTACTCTTCATAAATCGAAACTCGAAAACCAAAAATCGGCAGTTATAATTACAGGTTCAAAAAGTGAATCTAACCGTTTGTTATTATTACAAGCACTTTATCCGGAATTTAAACTTGAAAATGTATCAAACTCCGATGATAGTAATTTAATGACGAATGCTTTAAGCTCGAAATCTAACGTGGTAGATATACACCATGCCGGAACAGCCATGCGATTTTTAACCGCGTATTTTTCAATTCAAGAAGGAAGAGAAGTAACACTTACGGGGTCTAAAAGAATGACGGAGCGTCCAATTAAAATTTTAGTTGAAGCCCTTCAAGATCTTGGAGCCGAAATAAGTTATGTAGATAACGATGGTTTTCCACCAATAAAAATTACAGGAAAAAAACTATCAAATCATAAAGTGTCTCTAAAAGCAAATGTAAGTAGTCAATATATTTCAGCTTTATTATTAATAGCTTCAAAACTAGAAAATGGTTTGGAGTTAACGTTAGAAGGCGAAATTACATCGGTACCATATATAAACATGACGTTAAGCTTACTCGACGAAATAGGTGTAGAGTCGTCGTTTGTTGGTAATGTTATTACCGTAAAACCAAATACAAAAGCATTAACACCAAAAACATTAGTTGTTGAGTCCGATTGGTCTTCGGCATCATATTATTTCAGTATTGCAGCTATTAGTGATATTGGTACAGAAATCACTTTATCATCATACAAAGAGAATTCTTTACAAGGCGATTCTGTGTTAGTTGAGATTTACAAACACTTTGGAGTAACTAGTACATTTAACGGTAATTCTATCACATTAAAAAAAGAAAAAGCTAGCGAATCAACAATAAGTTTAGATTTAAAAAACGCGCCGGATATTGCTCAAACCATAGCAGTAACATGCTTTGCATTAGGTATGCCTTGCGATTTAATAGGTTTGCACACTCTAAAAATTAAAGAAACAGATAGATTAGTTGCTTTAAAAACCGAAATTGAAAAACTAGGTGGCGAAGTAAAAATCACAGATAAGTCTTTACACTTGGCACCATCAACTAAAATAAAGGAATTAGTACCAATAGCAACCTATAACGATCACCGTATGGCTATGGCATTCGCGCCTTTAGCCCTAAAAACATCATTAATTATAGAACATGCTGCCGTGGTATCTAAGTCATACCCAACGTTTTGGGACGACTTAAAAGCTATCGGTTTTAAAATAACCGAATAATAACCACGCATTTACTTGACAACCCCTATGCTCAGATTGTATATTTGCAGCGGTTAGAATTTTTTCTAGGGAAGCTCAGAATAAATTAAAACACATTAACTTAAAACCTTTTTGAATGAAATTATCACATTTTGGTTTCAATTTACCAGATGAATTATTAGCGGAATATCCAGCTGAAAACAGAGATGAGTCACGTTTAATGGTGCTTAACAGAAAAGAGCAGACTATTGAACATAAGATGTTTAAAGACATTATTGATTATTTTCAGGAAGACGATGTTTTAATTTTAAATGATACCAAAGTTTTTCCAGCCCGTTTATACGGAAACAAAGAAAAAACAGGTGCTAGAATCGAAGTTTTTTTATTAAGAGAATTAAATGAAGAACAACGCCTTTGGGACGTTTTAGTAGATCCAGCACGTAAAATAAGAATAGGAAATAAATTATACTTTGGAGACGACGAAACGTTAGTAGCTGAAGTTATTGATAACACAACATCTAGAGGGCGTACTTTACGTTTTTTATATGATGGATCGTACACCGAGTTCCGTAAAAAATTAAACGAGCTAGGCGAAACACCTCTTCCTAAATACATCAAACGAGATGTAGAACCAGAAGATCAAGATCGTTACCAAACTATATACGCAAAAACAGAAGGAGCTGTAGCGGCACCAACTGCCGGACTTCACTTTTCTAGACACCTATTAAAACGTTTAGAAATTAAAGGTGTTAAATTTGCAGAGGTTACGTTACACGTAGGTTTAGGTACTTTTAACCCTGTAGAAGTAGAAGATTTGTCTAAGCATAAAATGGATAGCGAAGAGCTTAAAATTGAAGCTAAAGCAGTCGAGATTGTAAACACAGCACTTAGTGAAAAACGTCGTATTTGCGCCGTAGGAACTACAGCTATGCGTGCCATAGAGAGTGCCGTTTCAACAAGCGGAAAACTTAACGAAGTAGAAGGTTGGACAAATAAATTTATTTTCCCTCCATACGATTTTAGTATCGCAAACTGCATGATTACTAACTTCCATACACCAAAATCTACATTGTTAATGATGATTTCGGCATTTGCAGGTCACGATTTTGCTAAAAAAGCATACGAAGAAGCTGTAAAAGAAAAATATAAATTCTACAGTTATGGTGATGCGATGTTAATCATCTAATCCCTTCTAAATAAAACTTAAGCTTCATCCAATAAAAACGATGAAGCTTTTTTTTTGTTTCATATTTAATAAAAATAATGCGTTTTAAAATTTGGGCATTCCCTTTCAGGTCGGGCTTTTCGCTATATCTTTTTGCAAAATAGCCTATGTTTGTTTTTAATTTAGGTTTTTGTGAGGAAGCAGACTTATCAAAAAACTAATTTATAAATTCAGCAAAAAGGATGCCGCTGCAATCCCTAATGCAGCCATGTGCTAAATTTAAGGTTTACACTAAATTTAGTACGACTTTATAAAAACAAGTGCTATAAAAGAAAAAGCTTTCACTATTTTTGCAACCAAATGAAAGATAATAAAAAAGACATACGCGCCTTAACTAAAGAACAACTTCGGGATTTCTTTGTGGAAAATGGCGATAAAGCTTTTCGAGGCAATCAAGTTTACGAATGGCTTTGGCAAAAATCGGCTTACACTTTTGAGGATATGACGAACGTATCTAAAGAAACACGCCAAATGCTCGAAGACAATTTTGTAATCAATCACATTAAAGTAGATACCATGCAACGTAGTAGTGATGGTACGGTAAAAAATGCGGTGCGTTTGCACGATGGGTTAATTGTAGAGTCGGTTTTAATACCAACAAAAACAAGAACCACAGCATGTGTTTCGAGTCAAGTAGGCTGTAGTTTAGATTGTAAGTTTTGTGCAACCTCACGTTTAAAACGTATGCGAAACTTAAATCCAGACGAAATTTACGATCAAGTAGTAGCTATCGATAACGAAAGTCGTTTATATCACGATCGTCCCTTAAGTAACATTGTGTTTATGGGTATGGGCGAGCCGCTAATGAACTATAATAACGTTATTAAGGCTATCGATAAAATAACATCTACCGATGGATTAGGCATGTCTCCAAAACGAATTACGGTTTCAACATCTGGAGTGCCAAAAATGATCAAGAAAATGGCCGATGATGAAGTGAAATTTAACTTAGCTGTATCGTTACACTCGGCAATAGATGAGGTTCGAACTAGAATAATGCCTTTCAACGAAACATTTCCTTTAAAAGATTTAAGAGAATCTTTGGAGTATTGGTATTTAAAAACTAATCGTAAAATTAGTTATGAATATGTGGTTTGGAAAGATATTAACGATAGCCAAGCAGATATTGATGCCTTTGTTCAGTTTTGTAAATATGTGCCATGTAAAGTTAATATTATTGAATACAATCCTATTGACGATGGTGAATTTCAGCAAGCCTCAAACGAAGCCTTAGAAAATTACATCAGCGCATTAGAAAAAAATAGAATTGTAGTTAATGTACGTCGCAGTCGCGGAAAAGATATTGATGCTGCTTGTGGGCAATTGGCTAACAAAAGTTAAGCACTCGGTATTTTGTGTAAAATCATAAATCTTATATTTAATTTCTTTTAATATCTCACCTTGAAAATAGTAGAACAAATAAAGCAACCCATAGCTTACGAAATGGATCTTTTTGAACAAAAGTTCCTGCTTTCTATGTCGAGTAAAGTGGCATTGCTTAATCGTATTACACATTATATCGTGAATCGCAAAGGGAAGCAAATGCGCCCTATGTTTGTGTTTTTGGTCTCTAAAATGGTCTCTAACGGCGAAGTTTGCGAGCGTACGTATCGTGGAGCTTCTGTTATAGAACTTATTCATACGGCAACACTAGTGCATGATGATGTGGTGGATGATAGTAACAGACGTCGTGGTTTCTTTTCTGTAAACGCGCTTTGGAAAAATAAAATCGCCGTTTTAATTGGCGATTTTTTACTTTCTAAAGGTTTATTATTATCGATCGATAATAATGATTTCGATTTGCTTAAAATTATTTCGGTTGCTGTTCGAGAAATGAGTGAAGGTGAATTACTTCAAATAGAAAAAGCAAGAAAATTAGATATTACTGAAGCGGTTTATTACGAGATTATTCGACAGAAAACAGCAACTCTTATTGCTGCGTGTTGTAGTTTAGGTGCTGCATCTGTAAAACCCGATTCGGAACATGTAGAAACCATGCGTAAATTTGGAGAACTCATTGGTATGGCGTTTCAAATTAAGGACGATTTGTTCGATTATGGCGATACACAAATAGGGAAACCAACAGGTATTGACATAAAGGAACAAAAAATGACTTTGCCTTTAATTCATGTACTTAATGGGGCTTCTAAAAAGGATAAAAAATGGCTCATTAATTCCATTAAAAACCATAATAAAGACACCAAACGCGTTAAAGAAGTTATCGCTTTTGTTAAGGATAATGGTGGTTTAGATTATGCTATTTCAAAGATGACGCAGTTTCAAACGGAAGCTTTAGAATTACTTAAAAAGTATCCAGATTCGGAATATAAGCAATCATTAGAGCTTATGGTTAACTACGTTATCGATAGAAAAAAATAAAGTAAAATTTTATTGTTGCTGTTGCTGCTGTTGTTGGCTGCCACCGTTTTCTTTTTCAGCTAAACTACGTTTGTAACTATTTGATGGATATACGGTAGAAACTTCAGGAGCTACCTGCTTTGTGTTTTCGGTTTTATTTGTTTTAACAGAAACGGTAACTTGCATTTCGGCTTCAACACTACCTTTAAATACTCCTTTTACTGGTGAGCAATCACCATAATCTCTTCCTATAGCTAATCTTACGTGGTTTTCGTTCGCTATAGCGTGATTTGTAGGGTCGAAACCTAACCATCCATAAAATGGAATGTAAGCCTCTATCCAGGCGTGTGTAGCTCCAGTTCCACGTGTTATTTCGTCATTAGGACAAATATAACCACTTACATATCTAGCTGGTATACCAAGCATTTTAACCATGCGCAGCATAACATTTGTAAAATCTTGACAAACGCCTGCCTTGAGTTCCCAAGCTTCTTCTAAAGATGTTTTTACGTTAGTAACTCCTGTTTTATATTCAAAATTATCATAAACATATTCGCATATGGCAAGTACAGCCTGAAATGGCGACTTGGTTTTTAACATTAAATCTAGAATTACATCAGTGATTTCTTGGCTTCCTTTAAAAGGTTTGTGTGCTGTAAAATCTATAAAGTCAATGGTATTTTTAATACGTTTAAGTTCTTCCCACTGTACAGCTTTTTCAATACTATCATCCGGAATTAATTTTGGAGAGGTTACCACTTCAACTTCAGAAATAATGTTTAATTCGTCGTGTGGCTCTATTACCATAAACGTACCAACTCTATTGTTATAAAAATCGATAAAACTTTCTATAAAAGGGTTATTTGTTATAGATATTAAATGCGAAATCACTTTTTGATTATCATCATTAATAGGGTGTAACCTAGTTAATGTTGCCCCATCGATTACGGGTGCATTGTAGTTATACTTTGTTGTATGTTTAATGAAAAATGTAGCCATGATAGTTATAAATCAATTATTAGAGTTGTAAACCGCATTAATATTTGTTGAAATATTACTGATGTCTTCCTTTATACTATGTATAAAGTTATTTAAACCTTGCTCATTAATGTTTTCAATGGTGGTGTATTTTATAGAGCTTTCTAATTTACCAATTAAGAATTCTAAATTCTTTTTTTCTAGTTCGTTGGTTTCGATTAAACGTGTAATATGTCTACTTAGTTTATTTACACAATAATATACCGATCTAGGGAATAATTTATCCTGAAAAACCATAGTAATTACGTGGTCTTGATTGAAGGTTGATTTATGAGTTTTAAGATAAAACTGGTAACCACCTATAGAAAGTAGTAAATTTTTCCAATAGAAACTTTTTTCTAAACTATCCGATGTTTTTCCTATTTCTTGAAGCTTAAGCGATGTAAAATCTGCAATAAGGTTAACACGTTCTAAGAATTTACCAACATTCATGAAATAATAGGATGTACCACGTTCTTGAGTAATATCGGTTGTACCATTATAAATTAAATGATGTTTCCGTAAATCTTCTAAAAACTGAACAGGATCTTCTTCTTTTAAGCGTTTTCGTAAATTTTTATCTGTTAGATATAGATAGTAATTATTTACACACAGCCAAAGTTCTCGAGATATATGCTCTTGTACACTACGTGCGTTTTCTCTAGCTTTTGTAACAATATTGAGAATTGAATTAGAGTTATTGGTGTTAAACACCATAAAATCAATACACTCCAAAGCGTCTTCTGTATAGTATTCATTATCGAATGCTGTGAAATTTTTAATAACGGGTGTCCAGGAAAATAATTCTGGAGAATCTTGATTGGCATAATAATTTACTTTTAGTAAACTAAGAATACCACTACCACGTTCCATATATCGATCTAACCAAATAAGATTATTTGCTACTCTACTTAACATACATATTTATTTTTGTAAAATTATTCTAAAATCCAAGTGTCTTTACTGCCACCCCCTTGCGAACTGTTAACTACTAAGGATCCTTTTTTCAGTGCAACACGGGTTAATCCGCCAGGGCAAATATCAATACCATCTCGGCCAGAAAGGGCAAATGGTCTTAAATCGATACATCTTGGAGATAATTTACCATCTATGTAACACGGCGCGGTTGATAGTCTTAAAATAGGCTGTGCAATAAAGTTTTCTGGCTTTTTGCTAACGGTATTTAAGTAGTCTTTAATTTCTTCATCTGTAGCTTCATGTCCCATAAGCATACCATAACCACCACTACCATCGGTTTTTTTAATAACCATGTCTTTAATGTTTTTGGTAACATATTCCAGCTCATCTGGTCGACCCAATTGGTAGGTTTCAATATTTTTCAGAAGAGGTTCTTCATCTAAATAATACTTTATCATGTCTGGTACATAGATGTAAATTGCTTTATCATCGGCAATTCCGGTTCCGGGAGCATTTACAATATTTACATTCCCTTTTCGGTAAGCTGCCATAATTCCGGCAACGCCTAAAACACTCTTCTCATTAAATTCTAGTGGGTCTAAATAATCGTCGTCTACACGTCTGTAGATAATATCAACCTGTTTTAATCCGTTGGTTGTTTTCATGTAAACAAAATGGTTTTTAACAACCAAATCGCTACCTTCTACTAACTCAATGCCCATTAAGCGGGCTAGGGTAGTATGCTCGTAATAGGCCGAATTGTAAATGCCTGGTGTTAGCAATACTATATTGGGTTTGGATAGATTTGAGAGTTCTTTAAGTTTCTTGTATAGCAAATTAGGATAGTCTGAAACGGAGCGAACATTGTTTTTAGGTAGAATACCTGGGAATAAACGTTTAGAGATTTCTCTGTTTTCGAGCATGTAACTTACTCCAGATGGTGTTCTTAAATTATCTTCAAGAACGTAAAATTCACCATCGTTGTTTCTTATTAAATCGACACCAGAAATATGTACATAAACATCGTAAGGAACCTTAACCCCTTTCATTTCTCTTAAAAAATTAGGGCAAGAGTAAATTAATTCACCTGGAATAATACCGTCTTTAATAATAAACTGTTCATTATAAATATCTTTAATGAATAAGTTTAGTGCTTTTAGACGCTGTTTAATACCTGCTTCAATTTTCTGCCATTCAGCGGCTGTTATAACTCTAGGGACAATATCGAAAGGAAATATTTTTTCGATACCTTCATTATCATTGTAAACTGTAAACGTAACACCTTGACTCATAAATAATTGTTTTGCAAGGTCTTCTTTTTTAGAAAGCTTTTCTGGCGATGTGTTTTCTAAGTATTTAATAAAACCATCATACTGCGATCTAAATTCTGCATTGTCATTATACATTTCATCCCAAGTACTAGCAAGTTTCTCGTAATTAGAGAATAGGTTGTTGTCTTTCATAAGCTACAAAGTGTTATGCTCAAATATAAGTTTTTGTTGTAAAATATTTAGTGTTTTATGACTTTAAGTAAATAAAGTTTACGGTTTATTGATATTTGTTAAAATAAATATAGTTTTTTAACTGTAATTGTTTTTTTAATATGATTTATTTGCGACATAAATAATAAAAAAAATAAAAGTTATCTATTCTCGACGAGCTATCACTGGCATTTTTGTAAAATTAAAGCAGAATTAATATATAGGAAACCTTAAAAAAACATATCTAAACTTTTAGGTTGTTTGATATTAGATTGTTAAGTTTTATTTTTTTCTTGTAATTAATAAGTGTGTTGTTTTAACAATTATTATTTTTGTCGTAATGCAAAACCTACTAAAAAGTTATATACCAGAGCATGCTGTTAATCGAGTTTTAAAACTTTTAGAGCATGATCACTTGTTGGTGAAAATAAAAAACGAA
This sequence comes from Algibacter lectus, assembly GCF_900112395.1. Taxonomy (GTDB): domain Bacteria; phylum Bacteroidota; class Bacteroidia; order Flavobacteriales; family Flavobacteriaceae; genus Algibacter; species Algibacter lectus. The sequence goes on along the minus strand of NZ_FOLN01000006.1, from coordinate 152,552 downwards.
CGTAAAACACGCCACGGTGATTATAGACAAATGCCGCATGGTAAGCATCAAATCACAATAAATTCTAACCTAAATGAATATCGATTTTTAATTACCCTTATTCATGAAATAGCCCATTTTGAAACATACAAAAGTTACGGAAAATTTATTAAACCACATGGGAAAGAATGGAAATATACGTTTAAAAATTTAATGTTACCTTTTTTAAACCCCGATGTTTTTCCGGATAGTTTGTTACCACTTTTAGCAGCACATTTTAAAAATCCAAAAGCATCTAGCGACACAGATACGGTATTAGCCCTAGCTTTAAAGGAATTCGACGAGCCAAACGATAAAACTTATGTTTTTGAAATACCTTTGGGACAATCGTTTGAGTTATATAATGGTCGGGTTTTTAAAATGGGACAAAAAAGGGTAAAACGATTTGAGTGTGTGGAAATTAAAACAGGAAGGTTATATTTGTTTAATCCAAATGCGGAGGTTAAACTTATTTAATTTTTGAAAATAGAAGTAAAACAAAATAATAATAAGCTAGAATATTTTACGATTTTCTAGAAAAACAAATTAAGAAATGAAGAATAATTATTATGCCATATTGATGGCAGGCGGAGTAGGATCTAGATTTTGGCCAGTAAGTACAAGTGATTTTCCAAAACAATTTCATGATATGCTTGGAACGGGCGATACGCTTATTCAGAAAACATTTCAACGTTTATCAAGGTTAATTCCAAAGGAAAATATATACATATTAACAAACGAGCGTTATAATGATTTGGTTTTAGAGCAACTTCCAGAAGTTACTCAAAAACAAGTGGTTTTAGAGCCTGCAATGAGAAATACAGCACCTTGTATTTTATATGCATCTTTAAAAATTCAGAAAGAAAACCCAGATGCTTTAATGATTGTGGCACCAAGTGATCACTGGATTGAAGATGAGCAAACTTTTTCTAAAAATGTAGAAGAAGCATTTAATTATTGCTCAGAAAATGATGCTTTAATGACGCTTGGTATTCAGCCAACATTTCCAAACACAGGTTTTGGATATATTGAGTTCGATAAAAATTCTGAAAACGTTATTAAACCTGTTAGTCAATTTAGAGAAAAACCAGATTACGAAACAGCTAAAGCCTTTATAAGTCAAGGTAATTTTCTATGGAATGCGGGTATTTTTATGTGGAGTGCAAAAAGCGTTGTAGATGCTTTTAAAAATAATCAACCGGAATTATACCAATTGTTTGAGTCTGGAATATCTGTTTATAACACCGATGGTGAAGATGATTTTATAAAAGAAAATTACTCTAAAGCCGAAAACATATCTGTAGATTACGCCATTATGGAAAAATCTAAAAATGTTTTTGTGATAGGTGCAGAGTTTGACTGGAACGATTTAGGAACTTGGGGAAGTCTTTACGATAAACTAGATAAGGATAGTAATAATAATGCTATTTTAAATGCTAATAGTTTAGTTGAGAATGCTGAAGGTAATATGATAAGAACAAAACTTGGAAAACAAGTTATTGTAGATGGTTTAAATGACTACATTATTGTTGATAATGATGAAGCTTTGCTTATTTACCCTAAGAGTAAAGAGCAAGATATCAAGCTTGTTTTAAAGCGTCTTAACGATAAATATAGCAACTAAATTTTAAGCGGTTTTGCTAATTAATATATAAATGGAAGAAAATAAATTCAATTTTTCTGAAGACGAGGTTCAGGCAAAGAAAAATCAAAATGTAGAGGAATCAAAAAAGGCCGTTAAGAAAGACGCCGAAGGATTGTTTAAAAGCATTTATGTGTTTTTTAAAGAATTATTAGATTTTAGGGATGATACCGATCGCGATGCTACTATTGAGGCTATAAAAGCAGATATTCCTTTTAAAGGAGCTACAGCATGGATTTTAATTTGTTCTATTTTTGTCGCTTCCATTGGGTTAAATGCCGATTCAACAGCTGTTGTAATTGGTGCCATGTTAATTTCTCCGCTTATGGGGCCAATATTAGGTATTGGCATGTCCATCGCTATAAACGATATTGATACACTTAGAAAATCGTTGATAAACTTAGCAACTATGCTTGTTTTGAGTTTGTTAACGGCTTTTTTATTCTTTAAATTTTTTCCTTTAGGAAATCAAGAAACCTCAGAGTTATTAGGTCGTGTAAAACCAGATATTCGAGATGTGCTTATTGCTTTCTTTGGTGGTTTAGCATTAATAATTGCACGTACTAAAAGAGGGACTATTGCATCGGTTATTTTTGGTGTGGCTATTGCTACGGCGTTAATGCCACCTTTATGTACGGCGGGTTATGGTTTAGCACACGGAAATTGGACCTACTTTTTAGGTGCCATGAACTTGTTTACCATTAATACTATTTTTATTGCGTTGGCAACATTTATAGTGCTTAAGCTTCTTAGATTTCCTATGCTTAAGTATGCTAATTCGGCTAAAAGAAGACGCACAGCGCGTTTTGCAGCGTTGGTTGCTGTGGTTGTTATGATTTATCCAACAATTACTTTCTTAAGAGTTTTAAAAAGCAGTGGTTTTGAGAATGATTACAATAATTTTATTTCAAATGAAATTAAACTAAATCAGGAGCTTTGGTTTCAAAACGGAACCTTAAATTCAGATGAGAAAAAAATCACACTTTATTTTAATGGTGAAATATCTGAAGCTACAGAATCCGATTTGTTAAACGAAATTAAAGGATACGATAAAATCAGTGATTTTAAATTAGAGATTTTTGGGAATAAAAACAGAAGTTTTGATAAAATTTCCGACGCTTATGATAGAGCTATTAGAGATTTAGATGAAAAAGATCATATTATTTCTGGTTTACGAAATGAAATTGAAGTTTTACAAGAAGAACTTCGCCTAGTGAATGGCGGAAGTAGCGTAATATCTTTCACCAATTTATCGCGTGATGCCAAAGTTAGGTTTAACGATTTAACATATTTTAGTTATGCTAAAACATTAGAGTCTAAAGATTTTATAAACACAGATACATTGCAAGTTGCCACTGTAAAATGGAACGAATCTTTAAGTGATAGTTTGATTGTGATAAAAGAAAAGCAACTTACCGATTGGTTAAAAGAAGAGCTTAAAGCCAAGCGTGTTATTTTAAAACGAAATTAATTCGATAGAATAACAACTTTAAAATAAAAATAATGGGTTACTGATTTTAGCTATTTTCTTCCAAGTACATTTTACGTACTTTTTTAAATAAGTTAGATGAATATACAAAGTCGGTAACCACTTCATTATCTGTTCTAAAAATAGTTTCCTTAGAACCTTCCCAAGCTTTTAGTCCATCTTTTAAGAACACAATTTTTTCACCAATTTCCATCACAGAATTCATATCATGAGAATTAATTACGGTTGTAATTTGATATTCTTCTGTAATCTCTTTAATTAAATTATCAATTACAATAGCTGTTTTTGGATCTAAACCAGAGTTGGGTTCATCACAAAACAAATATCTAGGTTTGTTTACAATTGCGCGAGCAATAGCAACACGTTTTTGCATACCTCCTGAAGCTTCACTTGGCATTTTGTTATGTGCATCTGGTAGATTCACTCTTTTTAAAACAAAGTCTACACGATCTTGCATTTCGCTTTTACTTTGTTTGGTAAACATTTGTAGCGGGAACATTACGTTTTCTGCAATAGTCATAGAATCAAACAAGGCACTTCCTTGAAAAACCATACCTATTTTTGCACGCATGTTTCGTTTTTCATCTTCTGTAAGTTTAGAAAATATATGCCCATCGTAAGCAATGCTTCCCTCTTCGTAATCGAATAGCCCTAATAAGCATTTTAAAAATACTGTTTTACCAGAACCACTTTGCCCAATAATTAAGTTTGTTTTTCCTTTTTCAAAAGTGGTTGTAATCCCTTTTAAAATATGTGCTTCTCCAAACGATTTCTGTAAATCTTTAACTTCTATCATGCGCTTAACAACATTTGGGTTAGTAAATAATTTAAAAGAATAATAACAACGCTAGTCCAAACAAATGCGGTTGTACTGGCTTTACCAACTTCCAAAGCGCCACCTTTCATGTAATATCCATGAAAAGATGGAATTGTTGCTAATATAAAGGCGAAAGCAAAAGTTTTTATAAAGGCGTAAGTAATATGAAACGGAATAAAATCCATTTGTATACCAACAATATAATCGTCTAATGAGCTAAAACCACCGTAAACACAGGCAGCCATGCCTCCAAGAATTCCTAAAAACATAGCGATAGAAATTACAAACGGATATAACATTAAAGAAATAAATTTTGGAAATACTAAATAGTTTAATGAGTTTATTCCCATAACTTCCAAAGCATCAATTTGTTCGGTAACTCGCATAGTACCAATACTCGATGTAATAAATGAGCCCACTTTACCAGCCATTACAATAGAAATAAAAGTGGGGGCGAATTCTAATATAATAGATTGTCTGGTAGCAAAACCAACCAAATATTTTGGAATTAAAGGATTGTCAATATTTAATGCGGTTTGTATGGTAACTACACCACCCACAAAAAAAGCAATAAAGGCAACAATGCCTAAAGATCCAATGATTAAATCGTCTATATCTTTTAATATTAGTTGCTTCATAACGCTCCATTTGGTTGGCTTGCGAAACATCTCAACAATCATTAAAAAATAAGCTCCTATATTATGTAGGTACGTCATATATAAATTTGAACTGCTAAAGTAAAAAAAAGTTAGTGGGATTTAACGATTATTTTAAATTATCATGTTTTTAAAATATGTATTTTTGAAGCTTAAACCCATTATAATGAATAAAAATATTTTCTTTTTAGTTGTAGTTTTTGTGTTAAGTTTATCTTCTAAAGCACAAAATAAATCTGATGAAACTAACCCGAGATTGGTGGTTGGTATTGTTGTAGATCAAATGCGCTACGATTATTTAACAAGATTTGCAGACCGTTATGGAGAAGGCGGCTTTAAGCGTATGATGAATGAAGGTTTTAACTGTAAAAACAATCATTTTAATTATATTCCAACTTATACAGGGCCTGGTCACGCATCTATTTTTACGGGTACAAGTCCTAAATATCACGGCATTATCGCTAATAACTGGTACGATAAAGAATTAAAAACCATGGTGTATTGTGCACAAGACGATGCTGTTTCTTCTATAGGAACAAAAACAGATGCAGGAAAAATGTCTACACAACGCATGAAAACCACAACATTTGCTGATGAGAATAGGTTATTCACACAAATGCGTGGTAAAACTATAGGAATATCAGTAAAAGACCGTGGAGCTATTTTACCAGCAGGGCACACTGCAAATGCAGCATATTGGTTTCAAGGAAAAAATGAAGGAAACTTTATTTCTAGTTCTTTTTATATGAATGAATTACCTAAATGGGTAAGTAAATTTAATAAATCTGGTATTGTAAAATCATATCTTAAGCCATGGAATACATTATATAATATTGAGACATATTTAGAAAGTGGTAGTGATTTAAACGATTTTGAAGGTGGTTTTAAGGGACAAGCTACAGCAACATTTCCTTACGATTTAGATGCCTTAAAAGGAAAAAATGGTGGTTATGATATTTTGAAAGCAACGGCTTATGGTAATAGTTTAGTAGCCGATTTTGCTTTAGCAGCTTTAGTTGGTGAAGATTTAGGTAAAGATGAATTTACCGATGTTTTAACGGTTAGTTTTTCTAGTACTGATTATGTTGGTCATAATTTTGGAGTTAATTCTAAAGAAATTGAAGATACGTATTTACGTTTAGATAAAGATTTAGAGCGTTTCTTTAAAGGATTAGATGCTGAAGTTGGTAAAGGAAATTACACCGTATTTTTAACTGCAGATCACGGGGCTATTAACGTGCCTGCTTACATGAGGTCTAAAAAAATTCCAGCAGGATATTTAAATAATAAAGCTATGAGAACCGAGTTAGAAGCGTTTATGAAAACAACGTTTAAAGCCGATGATTTAATTGAAAACATAAGTAATAATCAAATATTTTTAAATCGTGAAAAGATTAAAACGTTAGGTTTAGATTTAGAAAACGTGCAAGATGCTATTGTTAACGAAATAATTAATTATACCAATGTTTACAAAGCTTACACAGCAACAACAATGGGGAAAGCTTCTTTTACAATAGGTATTGAAAAATTACTTCAAAACGGATACAACCAAAAACGCTCTGGTGATGTTTTAGTAATTCAAGATCCAGCTTACATATCTTACGGAAAAACAGGTTCTACACACGGTAGTGGTTTAAATTATGATACGCACGTGCCGCTTTTGTTCTTCGGAAAAGGAATTAAACATGGTAAAACAGTTAAGAGAACAGAAATTACAGATATTGCTCCAACAATTTCAGCGTTGTTAGATATTAATGCACCTAATTTTAAACTTGGAGAGCCTTTAGAATTCATTTTAGAATAAATGACGAAAAGAAAATTATTATCGGTTATTGCCGTCGTTATTCTGGTTGCTATTTATGGATATGAGCATTTTTTAGATGAAGAAGAAAAAAATGAAATTGTAACTGAAGGTAGAACATCTAAGAGTGATACAAACGAATACTTTTTGCCAACCAGTACAACAGGGCAAATTGTGCATCACGATGGATATTCGCTGTCTTACAGTGAGCCTTATGAACAAGCTGAATGGGTAGCTTATGAGTTGAAGAAATCTCATTTATCTAAAAATGATTTTAAACGTCCGTATTTTGAAATAGATAAAGCGGTAAAAACAGGCGCAGCAGATTGGCGTAATTATAAGAAATCGGGTTACGATCGCGGGCATCTTTGTCCTGCTGGAGACCGACGTTATAGCAAAGAAGCGCACGATGAAACGTTTTTAACAAGTAATATTAGTCCGCAAAAGCATGATTTTAATGCGGGTATATGGAATACGCTAGAACAGAAAGTTAGATATTGGGCAAGTAAATATAATGGCGTTTTTGTCGTAACAGGAGGAGTGTTAAAGGGAAACATGAAAACCATTGGTGACGAGCAAGTAGCAGTGCCAAATCAATTTTATAAAGTTTTGATCGATAATAATTCGGGTAAAACTAAAATGATTGCTTTTTTAATGCCTAGCGTAGAGTCTAAACAACCCTTATATAAGTTTGTTGTATCTGTAGATGAAGTTGAAAAACTTACGGGAATCGACTTCTTTCCAGAGTTAGAAGATAGTTTAGAAAACAAATTAGAAGCTTCTAGTAGTTACAAAAACTGGAGTTTTAATTAATAATTCTATTTATAATATAAAAGCCGCTTTAAGTGTTAAACTTGAAGCGGCTTTTTTTGTTTTATAAGTTACTTGGAGTTTCCGTTGTCATGTCGACGAATGGAGACATCACATAATTTAGGATTATATGCATTATATGATTTCTCCTAACATCGAAATGACCTAACTTACTTTTTTTATTACTTCTAGTCAACTAAAACACGTACACCTTCACTATGGCTACTAAATTCTGGAGCATACATACTTTGTATCGTGGTTATGCCGTTGCTCATATTTCCGGAGTTATTTACACGTAAATCGTATTCAAAAACATAAACGCCTTTAGGTAAATAATCAAAAAAGAAATTGGTGCTTGCGTCTTTAGTGCTTTCATAATAGCCTAAACCATCTTGCCACTTATAAGCAGATATTACATTCACGGGCTCAAAACCTGCTGCTCGCATATCTTTCATATGTATAAACTCCATAGCTCTGTCGCTTTTAAGTTCTATACGCACACGTACTAAGTCTCCAACATTTAAAGCGGTTTGCTTTGTTATTTCCGTTATTTTTTCACCGGTGTCCGTATTCGTTTTTAAGAATAATTTCTTTTTCAATTGTAAAGGTGTTTCTGCTGAAGTAATTTTATCTAAATCTTCAAAATACTGCCAATACAAACTACCCCAAGCAATACCTGCTCCTTTTTTAGAAATACTAACGTCTCCCATTTCTGGTTTAATTTCAGCAGTATTCCACGATGTTTTATAGTAACCTGTTCCGGCTTCAACTTTTACATTTTCAAGTTTCGATGGTTCAATCTTTTGTCCGCCTAAAACAATTTCAACAGCATCGGTTACACTTAACCAATCGCTACCTTGCAGTAATAATGCATACACGGCATCGGTTGTAGATTTTGTGGTTTTCCAACGGTTGGTTTGTTTGTTTTTAAGTAACCAGATTTTTAAATTATCAATTGTTTCTGTATCATTTTCTATTTCCGAAAAGGCTTCAATTAATAAAGCTTGAGTTTCAATTGGTGCCTGATACCAGAACCAAGAGTTGGTATTAGCTTTCCAGTACATCCCTAATTCTTCCGAAGTAATACTTGTTTCTTTGAGTGATTTTAAAATTTTGGTAGCCATAATAGGCGCATCATTTCTATGTGAAATTAAGGACATTAGACCTTTTGCATAAAGCGAACGACTTAACCAATATTTCTCAATTTGTGTTTGATAATAGCTAATGATTTCTTCAACTTCTTTAGATTTTTTAATATTAGGGAAGAAGCTTCGCATGTATAAATAATGCAATTGTGTATAGCTTAAATGGTCTAAATCTAAGTCCATATTCTTATCATACTTTCTAATGTCTTTGTATTCTTGAATAAATTCAGCATCCAAAAACTGAATGGCTTTAGAAACCATTTCGGCAGTTTTTTCATTAGCATCTGCAACAGAAAGTTGTTTTAAATGGCCAAAACCTGTAATTATATGTTGTGTAATGTATCGGTTTTTGCGTCCACCTTTAAACCAAGACCAAGCACCATTCGGCATTTGGTTAGCATCTAGTTTATTAACGGCAGATTGTAATTCGTTATTCATTTTGTTTAAATCGAATAATAAAGCAATACGTTTTTTCTGCTCCGTTTCGCTTTGTGCATCACGTAACCAAGGTGTTTCTTGAATTAAAATAGATTTTAAATCTTCATTTTTTTCTAAGTTAGAAAGCAACGCATCGCTATTTTTCCATTGGTTAAAAACCTCCTGAATTCTTGGGTTCGAGTTTGCAATATGGCTCGCCAGGGCATTGGCATAATAACGACTAAAAGTTTGCTCGTTACACTCGTATGGATATTCCATAAGGTATGGCAAGGCCTGAACCGCATACCAAGCAGGATTAGAGGTTACTTCTAGAGTAAGTTTATGGTTTTTTAAAGTTGAAGAGTTATTGTTTTTCAGCTTATCTAAAACAAATGTTTTAGTTTCATTGCTACGTACCCACATTGGTAAAGTTTCGGTTACCAACATGCGATTGCTTAAAACAGGTAAAGCATTTTGCTCGCCATCGCTATAATCGCCCGCTTTAGCAACAATTTTGTATTGCACAGCCTGTATGTTATCAGGAACGTTTAGTTGCCATGATACTTGTGTGTTACCGGCAGCATTTACATTGAAGGTTTTATCAGCTTCAGTAATACCTAATGCTCCGTTAATTTCTTTTCCGGTTAAGGCATCGGTTAAAATTAGCTTAGCCTGACCAGAAAGTACTTGGTCTGTAAGGTTTGAAATTTTAGTACTGATAGAAATAACATCGCCTTGGCGTAAAAAACGTGGTGCATTTGGCGAAACCATCAATTCCTTTTGGGTAACTGTTGTTAATGTTCTAGTGCTGCTTTCTAAGGTTTTGGTGTGCGCTAATAATTGTAATTTCCATTTTGTTAAAGCTTCTGGTGTATTGAAATTAAAGCTAATATTTCCGTCTTTATCTGTTTTTAACTGTGGAAAGAAAAAGGCTGTTTCTTGAAGGTTTTTACGAATTTGAACATCATCAAAATCGATTTCTTTAGGTTTCTCGGTAGAGGCTTCAGTATTATTAACTTCTTTTTGAGTGCCGTACCCAACAACAACGGTATCATCTAAACTAGACATTTCACTTTCCTCCATCATCATTTCAGGAGCTTCAATACGATCTTCAACGACGTGAACTCCAGAGACACTACCACTTCGTTTTTTAGCCATGCTAGACATACCTCTAATAGATATATTACGGTGTTGTCTTCCAAAATTAAAGCCAAACCAATCTAATTGATCATAATATTGTACAGGATATCTAACATTGGTATAGCTGTTATAAACTCTAAATTGGCTATTCCCAAAGCTTGAATTTGCTTGACTGTAAGTTCGTGTTCGGTATGTAGAATTCTGAATTGGGCTAAAGTACCAACTATGGTAGTTAAATTGATCTAAAGAGGCATCATACATACTTGCCAAAATTTCGGCACTTACTTTTTCGCCTTTTGGACCTTTAATTTTAAACTGCCAATTTTCTTCTGTGCCAGGTTGTAGTTTATCTCTAAACGTAATGGTTTCAATGTCTAGATTTGTTTTTGGGAAGGGAACTGAAATAAATACAGAACCAGATTGGTAGCTATTATAAACCGCAAAGCTGTAGTTTACCGTAAAGCCTCCTAAATCATTTTCCGTTACCGGAATTGTGATGCTTTTTTTGTTGTTATTAAGCTGTATAATTTCAGTTTTAATAATTTTCTCATCCTTTTCAATAGAGACGGTAAGGTTGATGTTTTTAGCTGAAGAAGCAAAGGTTATCACGGCCTTGTCTCCAATGTCATATCGATTTTTATTGGCTGAAACGCTCAATAATTGATTATCGGCTAATGTTTTATCAGTATCACTAAATAAGGTTGTTCTAGCTTCATCTTTAACGGTTTGTCCAAATTTATCTTCACTTTCTAGAACGATAATATATTGACCAGATTTCCATTTTTTTATGTTTCCTAGTTCTAAAGTTTTGGCTGTTTTTGTATTGAAGTCCTTTTGAAAAACTAAATCTCCTTTTTTCCAGTTTTTAGAATCATCTTCATCTTGAAAAGCATCGTGAGGAAAAAGTGTTTTAAAATTTTCGAAAGTAAAATTCTGATAATCTGGAGCATTCCAAGGCCTTGTTCTTAATACAAAGTCTGGAGCATTCAATTTATAAATTTTAATATAACCTTTGGCGTCAACAAAGGAGCCATTTAGGTTTTGTGTGTTTATAGAAATTTGGTTGTTTTTTTTAGTTTTATCTAAAATAGGATTTACCATAATATTAGCTATTAAAGCATGGTAACCTACGTTAACAACTGTTTTTGCGCTTCTTGTTTCTCCATTTAAATCGGTAACATCGGCCGTAATTTCATAATTAAAAATTGGTAAGCTCGATTTATCAATACTTTGATCTGGCTGTGCTTTAAAAGAAATTTCAAACTCACCTTTATCATTAGTTTTTGTTTCTCCATGTGTTATTTCTTGAGCTTCGCTGCTAAAATAAGGGCGATACCAATAATACCAACTTGGGTATCTCACTTTGCGTTTAACGGTGTAAACTACTTTGGCATCGGTAATATTACTGCCCGCATAAGCTAAGGCTTTACCGGTTATTTTAACCAAATCGTTTACTTTATAAGTATCTGTAACGGGAGTGAATTGAGTTTCAAATTTTGGGCGCTTGTATTCTTCAACCGAAAAATCTACTGTGTTTCTAAAGTTGATGCCGTTAGAAGTGGCATTAATTTCAATATAATAAGCACCATTTAGACCTGAGTTAGGTAAAATAAAATCACCAGCAACCGAGCCAAAATCGTTTGTTTTTAGTTGTAATTCTTTTACTTTTTCACCATTAACGTTATAGAGATAAACCAAGACGTTTTGGTTTTCTAAAACTTCAGATTTATTGTTTTCTCTTTTTATAGCAATAGCTTTGAAGTATACGGTTTGCGATGGTCTGTAAATACTTCTGTCTGTAAATAAAAAAGATTTATAGGTTGTTTTTTCTTCGTTTTGGGTATTACTTCTATTAATATAATAATCGCCAAAGTATGCCAAGTCATTATTACTTTCAACCTTAAGTTTTACATTTCTGTACCAATGCTCTCTTTTTTTATTAATTTTAAATTGGCCTAAACTATTTGTTTTATGTTGCTCGGTTTTTATTTTGTTTGTATAGTTTTCTGTGTATGTTAATTCTACCGAAGCATTGGCTATTGGCGCTCCATCTGTTCTATCGATACATTGAAAAATTTTAAAATCAGGCGATTCGGTTTCGATTAAAGCCGTGTTTGTTATTTGAATGTTGGAAAATGAAAAATTTTTATCACTAGCGTTTTTAGTAGTTGCAACCAGAAGATATCTGCCATTATCTAGTTTAGGAAGTAAAACTTCGGTGCTGTGGCTTTGGTAATCGTTTTCATTTTTTAATGTGCTTTCCCAAGTTTTAGTAGATTTTAATGGCTTAATAAAATCCCATTGATCGTCACTATTATAAAGTGTCAGAAATTTTTCAAATTGTTTTTCGGTTATTTTATAGGCATTAAATTCAAGATGGTTTAAGTTTTTGTATTGCACAAAAATACGTCCGTTTTGCTGAACCGGTAAAAACGCTTCACTAGTTAGCTGAAGTTGCGTACGGTTAATGATAGCTTTTAAAACTTCACACTTTTCTGCCCCATTACTTTTTGGGAATTTAGCGATAACTGCATCGCAGATTTCTAATGCTTCTTTAGCTTTCCATTTATATGTATTGCTTGTTTTTGGATTATAGGTATTACTTTGTTGGTAGTAAATTTGTGCAATTTCAAAATCATAAAGGCCAGAAACTTCGTGTTTTTTATGTTCTTTATTTTCTGCTTTTAAAGCATCGAGTAGTAAGGTTTCTTTGTTATTAAAAGTGGCATGTTCGTTTACAAATTTTAAGCGCTCAATATTAACATCGGCTAAGGCAAAAGGAGATTTGTCTTTTAAATGAAAACGAGTTAAGTTTTGATAAATTTTTAAAGCCTGTAATTGTAGCGAGCTAGAATCTTTCGATGTTATTGTTAATTCAGTGAAAGTCTTAGCATCACTTAGAAGTTTTTCGTTATCAACTTCAAATTTATATGCAGGTTTGGTGATTTGAGTTTCATTAGTTTTATAAAACTCTAGAGCGGTATGGTTTAAAAAATCAAACAGTGTTGGTCTGTAAATTTTAGAATCTTTTTGTTCCGTTAAAATAGCTGCAAATTGTTTTAAATCTTCTTGCTGAAGCATTAAACCGTTTGCTAGCGAATTTTGAAAATGTAGGTGTGTTTCATCAAACAGCGTTTGTAAATCCCAAGTTCTAAAATCTGTAGCATCAACCTTTTCAGTGGTTTGTGTTCTGTTATAGAATTTCCATCGGTTTTGCTTGTAATATTGCCAATATAAATTGGCTAAAACATTCTCTAGGATGTTTTTAGTAGGAAATTCACTAGTTGCTATGTTTGATTTAAAATCGTTAATAATATCAAGTTGAGCATCTTCTTCTAATACTATAGCAAACTTGCTTTTAAAAAGCATAGTTTTTATAGTTTGGGCTTGGTTTTTATTGGTTTTGGCAATTTTTTCGATGTTTTCAACCACTTTTAAAGCCGATTTGGGTAAACCTTCAGCTTCAAACTTTGCTACATCTTGCCATAATTTGTCGTAATTAGGGCTTTGAGCAGGAGAAAAGTGTGAAAATAATATAACCATTAATATAGATAGTGTGTTTTTCATTGCATTAAATTTGTCTCTAAAATATGAACAAAAGCCGTTCCAAAATATACCAATGCGTGAACGGTTTCGTTTATTGAGTGAAGTTAACCATTTTTAGAGTAAGGCAGAAAGTTTAACTTTGCATTTTCGAACTAAAATCTATGAATAAATTTTTGATATTTCTGTTATTACCAATTATGGCCTTTTCTCAATCGCCTATTACCGATTTTGAAGAGCTCGTTCGTAAGAAGCACTATCAAAAAGTCGAGCCTTTACTTATTCAATATTTAGAAAATACGCCTAACGATTTGCAAGCGATTGAATTATTAGGAGATGTTTATGGACATCAAAAACAATGGGATCATGCTATTGATAATTATAAAAAACTTGTTGAAAGTAAACCTAACACAGCCAATTATCATTATAAATATGGAGGTGCTTTAGGTATGAAGGCTCTATCGGTAAGTAAGTTTACCGCATTAGGATTAATAGGCGATATTAAAGGAGCATTTTTAAAGGCCGCGGAATTAGATGCAACCCATATTGATACGCGTTGGGCTTTAGTAGAACTCTACATGCAATTACCCGGAGTTTTAGGTGGAAGTAGAAGTAAGTCTTTGCAATATGCTGAGGAACTTGAAGTGCTTTCTAAAGTAGATGGCTATTTGGCTAAAGGTTATATTTATGAATATGACGACGAACCTAAACTTGCCGAAAAATTTTATAAAATGGCTATAGCCGAAGGTGGATCGCTAAACTGTTTTGATAAGTTAACTGCTTTTTATGAAAATGAAAAAAGACCTGAAGATGCCATAAAAAATATAGAACAAGCCGAAGCTAAGCATAAGCGTAATGCATTACACTACCAAATAGGAAAAGTTGCTGCGGAATATAACGTTGAACTGGAGAAAGGAGAAGCTTGTTTAAATCAATATATTCAACATTATTCTGCGAAAGATGGTGTGCCAAAAGCTTGGGCTTATTACCGATTGGCTCAAATAGAAACCCATCAAAAAAATAAAGAAAAAGCTTTAAAGTATATTGATTTAGCAATTGCTGAGTTGCCAAAAATTAAGGTGTTCCAAAAGCAAAAAGAAGCTGTTTTAAAGCTTTAGATGTATCTGTTTAGTCGTCTATTCTGTTAAATCTATAAATAGTTTCATTTTGTTTTATATGAAAGAATTTGCAGTTAGAATAAGGCACAAATTCAAAAGTTTGATTAAAATTAAACCCTTCATTTTCAATTTTGAAAAAGGTATCTACATCTATATTTCCGTAAGGAGAAACACGCCTAAATCTATAGTTTAAAGCATTTTTCGTTTCATGCAGTTCAAACCATGCTCCAGCAGCAATGCCAGATAACCATTGCGCCTTTTGATGCGTGCCGTTAACTGGTTTGGGGGTTAAAGTACCAATGAGGTTTACTTTATGATCTTTAAGTTTATCTAAAAAACAACGTAAATTTTCACTCTTTTGCGAACCTTTAAATTTTGAAATTTTACCAGTTTCCGATACTTTAAAAACATGCGGTCCTGTATTAGCTAGTAGCACATTGCCAACCGTACTTGGTGTAAACCACTTCGAGTTTTCTATATTTTTTTGCATTTTTGGTTCTGTAACAGAGGCAATTAAAGCATCGCAAACAAAACGAGCGCAATTACTAGCATTTTTAATAAAGGCGGCATAACGAATAAAATGTTCGTTTTGCATGTTGGTAATAAACGTTCTTGCTTTTTTGTAGTCTATAACATTACAAACCGAGGCAATCAAATTACCCTCTCCATGAGTTAATTTAGGGTGTGTGGCTAAAAACTTTAAAATTTCGTCTAAATTCAATATTTTATCATCTTTAATCTCTGCTTTTAGCGGGAAATGTAATTCGTTATCAGTATCTCTACCTCGAACACGTCCGTTGGGTTCTGGGGTTATGTAACGTCCAAAATCGTGATATTCTAGAACACCTGTTTCTTTTTCAATTAAAACTAAAGCAGCATGACCAGCACGCAAATAATTCTTTTTTCCAACCCCTACAAATCTTAAAAATGGAGAAAACCATTCATCGGAAACCATAACAATGGTGTCAGGGTAGGCGAGTGTTAAAATAATTCCGGTATTATCCATTAACTATTTGAGGTGTTTTTAATGTTTTGGTAGAAATAGTTTGGTTTTGTAAACTTTCGTAACGCATACTTACGTTGCTATTTGTTTTTTTAACTTGTGTAATACTTGTGGTTTTTACTGTGCCTCGGTCCATTACGGTACCATAATCCATATTGTTTTTACCCGCCGTTTTATGAAACGTTAAAATAGATTCCGAAGTTAATACGTTTTCTTTTTTATAGTCGTTAAACCATTGTAAACGTTCGGTTTTCATGGAGGGATTGTATAACGTGGCCGACGACCAAATTTTTGGCTCTAAAGGTAGTTGTGTAAAATGTTTAGTGTTACCATCCCAAACGAGTTCGTAAAATTTTAAATTAGAATTCCAATCGGAAATTGCAATAGTAAAAGGTTCAATATCCTCGAAGTTGTAGTTTTCAATACAAATTTCAATATTGTCGGCAACTAAAAAATCTTTAGCAACTACACCGCGACTTATTCTGTATTCCGTTTTTCTTTCATGAATAACAAAACCGCCATTGAGTACGCAAATAAGTCGGTTTTTTTCACTTACGCCAATCCATGTTCCGCCAGCCAATTTATCTTTGGGGAATAAAAGGGTGGTGTTTTCAACGCTATAAAAATCGGGTTGAAGAGAAATACGATTTGGAGCTTCATCTCTATTAGAGGTTAGAACAAAGTCGTTATTCTCAGTTGGGAAAATAGTTACTGTACACATAAATTTATAGTCTGAAAACCGATTGGCAACTTACGAAAAAATGTTTCAAAATTTAAAATTTAGAAAGTCAAAAATCGGTTTTAGAGACTAAAGTAGACTTTTACGCCCTTGTATAACTAGAAATTATTTGGAGTAAGCTCCCGAAGAATAAGTTAATTCGTAGCTATGTGTGTATATTTCAAAAACAATTCCGAAAGGATCTTCTACATAGCACATTTTATAAGGTTTATCATCTGGATAATATTCGCGAATAGGCATTCTTTGTTTACCGCCGTTTTTTACAATTTTATCTATTAGTGTTTCAATGTCAGGGTCTTGTATGCAGAAATGAAACAATCCTGTATTGAAAGGATTAAATTCTGGAGCTTCTTTTACGCCATGCGGAAAGCAAAAAAGTTCGATGCCAATACCATCAGATGTAGATAAATGTGCAATTTCAAAGCTTTCCCAATCTTCACCAAAAACATCAATACACATTTGCCCGATGGCAGTATCGCTTTCTTTTTTTACTTCAGAAGGTTCCATGATAATGTACCAACCCATAACTTCTGAGTAGAATTGTACTGCTTTTTTTATATCCGGAACCGTGATTCCGATGTGTGAAAACGATTTTGGATAATTTTTATTTAAAGTCATAATTCAAAGTTTTATTATGCAAACTAAGGTTATATTTGCTAATCTGGCAATAACTTACTAAAAAGTAGTATAGTTACTAAAAGAAGTAAAATAATGATTTATAATTGATTATGTTTTAAAATGAATAAAAATAATTATTGCCCTCTTAATTATACCATGACTTTAATTGGTACAAAATGGAAACCATTAATATTATTTCATCTTTTAGAAGGTGCATTGCGTTCTGGGGTTTTACAGAAACAGATTATTGGTATTTCTAATAAAATGTTTACACAAACGGTTCGCGAATTAGAGAAAGATGGCCTCGTTATTAGAAAAGTATATCCTGTAGTGCCACCCAAAGTGGAATATACATTAAGTGAGCGCGGAAAATCTTTAGAAAATATTTTGAGAAGTTTAGATGAATGGGGAGCAAACGATTTGGATAATTAGTTAAAGCAGTTATAATAATTTATTATAAATTAACGATGTTTTATGAGTCTTTGTATCTTGAAAATCATTTTAAAATTATTAGATTTGTCGTGTATTTACTGAATATTCAATAACGAAAAATAGAAAATCATGGGAAAAGGCTTTTTTAACGTGCCAGTTGCTGTTAACGAACCTGTAAAATCTTACGCACCAGGAAGTCCTGAAAGAGCGGAAGTTTTAGAGGCTTATAAAACAATGTTTAATAGTAAAGTGGACGTTCCTTTGTACATAAACGGTGAGGACGTTGAAACGGGTAACACCAGAACAATGTCTCCTCCGCACGATCACAAACATGTGGTTGGAACTTATCACGTAGCAGAGCAAAAACATATTGATGATGCTATTGCTACTGCCCTAGAAGCTAGAAAAACATGGAGTTTACTACCTTGGGAGCAACGTGCAGGAATCTTTTTAAAGGCTGCCGAATTAATAGCAGGTCCATACCGAGCTAAAATTAATGCAGCAACCATGATTGCGCAATCTAAAAACATATACCAAGCAGAAATTGATGCAGCTTGTGAGCTTATCGACTTTTTACGTTTTAACGTACAGTTTATGTCGGATATTTACATGGAGCAACCAGAAAGCACAAGTGATGCCTGGAACCGTGTTGAGTATCGCCCACTAGAAGGTTTTACATATGCTGTAACACCATTTAACTTTACTGCTATTGCTGGAAATTTACCAGCTTGTATGGCATTAATGGGGAACGTTGTAGTTTGGAAACCTAGTGATAGCCAAGTGTATTCTGCAAAAGTTATTATGGATGTGTTTAAAGAAGCAGGTGTTCCTGCTGGCGTTATTAACGTTGTTTTTGGAGATCCAGTAATGATTACAGATACGGTATTGGCTAGTCCAGATTTTTCTGGATTACACTTTACAGGTTCTACTTATGTATTTAAAGAACTTTGGAAACAAATAGGGAATAACATCCATACTTATAAAACGTACCCAAAAATTGTTGGAGAAACAGGAGGGAAAGATTTTATTGTAGCTCACAAATCGGCAAATGCTAAGCAAGTTGCAACGGCAATTGTTCGTGGAGCATTTGAATTTCAAGGTCAAAAATGTAGTGCGGCATCTCGTGCTTACATTCCAAAAAGTTTATGGAGTGATGTAAAGAATTTTGTGATAGAAGATGTAAACTCTTTTAAAATGGGTTCTCCAGAAGATATGAGTAACTTTATTACTGCTGTTATTCACGAGGGTTCTTTTGATAAATTAGCTAAATATATTGATCAGGCTAAAGCAGATGCTGATGCAGAAATTATTGTTGGTGGAGGTTATGATAAAAGCAAAGGTTACTTTATAGAGCCAACTGTTATACTTACAACAAACCCTAAATATACAACTATGAGTACAGAGCTATTTGGCCCTGTAATTACTATTTACGTGTATGAGGATAACGCTTACGCGGAAACATTAAAGTTAGTTGATGAAACAAGTGATTATGCATTAACTGGAGCTATTTTATCTACCGATAGATATGCAGTAACTCAGGCAACTGAAGCTTTACAAAATGCGGCAGGAAACTTCTATATTAATGATAAACCAACCGGTGCCGTTGTAGGACAGCAACCATTTGGAGGCGCAAGAGCATCTGGAACTAATGATAAAGCTGGAAGTGCACAAAACTTATTACGTTGGGTGTCACCAAGAATGATAAAAGAAACGTTTGTAACACCTAAAGATTACCGTTACCCATTTTTAGGAGAATAAATCTTAAAACATATATTTTTAAAAGACCATCTAAAATTTTTAGATGGTCTTTTTTGGTTTATGAAATTTTAGTGTGAATGACATAAACTTTGTTTGAAATTGATAAATAAATCAATAAAAAGCCCCGCGTTAAGGATTGAACGGCTTGTTTGAGCTCCCCGACCATAGGAGGGAGCGAGTAGTGAAAGCCTGCCCCGAAGGGAAACGCCCGAAAAAATGAATGCCTTTGCCGAATAGAAAATGTATAGTATTATCTAAAAAATAATTACCTTTCATAAAAAATTGCAGAAGCCATATAAATGGCATATTAATTGTTGAATTAATATAATATGAAAAAATATTTTACTTTAATTTTAGTTGTTGTACCAATATTGATATTTGGTCAGGCAAATAAATTGTTTCGTCAAGCCTTAAAAACTGAAGATTTAAGCGAGCGCATTGAGCTTTTAACTCAGGTAATTAGTTTAGACTCGGATAAGTTAGATGCTTATTTTTATCGTGCAATTGCAAAAAATGACTTGGGTGATTACTCGGGAGCTATAATCGATTATTCTAAAATAATAATTACAGAGCCTGATGCCGATAGTTACTTTAATCGTGGTAATGCTCGATATAGCTTAGAAGATTTTGAAGGTGCTAGGCAGGATTATAGAGATGCTGTAAAAATAGATCCTAATTTCTTGGATGCGCTTTATAGTTTGGCTTGTGCTAATTTCGATTTAAGCGATTATACAGGAACTATTGAGGTGCTTAATGATTTGCTAAGTAAGGAGCCATATTATCCAAAAGGGTATACGTTGCGTGGTTTGGTTTTTGAGAAATTAGAGAATTACAAACAAGCCTTAAAAGATTATACAGTGGCGGTACTCATGGATCCGTCGGCAGATACGTACTACAATCGTGGTGTGTTTTTGTTGAGTATTAATTACTATAAGAAAGCAAAAAATGATTTTTCGACAGTATTACGATTGAATGAAAATAACGGGTTTGCTTATTTCTATAGAGGGACAACTCATTTGCTTTTAGGGAAATATAAAAATGCTGTTTCGGATTTTGAAACGGCGTTAAAATTTGATTCGTTAGACTTTGATGCTATGCTTGGACTTGCTATGACTTACTATAAGTTGAAAGATTTACCAAATACCAAATTATACTACAACAAGGCTAAAGATATTTTACAAAGAAATGGAAACACTGCTTCTGGAATTACGTTGTTTGAAAATACATATTGGCACAAAAATCAGTTCTATTTCTTTAATGAAAACGTAAAAGAGCTGGAAGAGCTTTAGTTTGTAAGCTGTTTATTTCTTGTCTTTTTCAGGAACAGGATCGTATCCTGAACCTCCCCAAGGATGACAGCTAAAAACACGTTTTATAGCTAACCAACCGCCTTTAAGGATGCCATGTTTTTCTAAGGCTTCTTTAGAGTATTGCGAGCAAGTAGGGTGGAACCTACAGGTTGCAGGTGTGAGTGGCGATATCAGTTTTTGATAAACCTTTATTAAGAATAGAAATGGTGCTACTAATATTTTTTTCAGCATAAGATCTAAATAAGATTATAAAACCTTAAGTTATAAAGTAGCTTTCTGAATTTCTACAAAAAAGAAAGTGTTAGTTAACCGAATAGGTTGTACCGTCTTTACCATCTTTTAGCAAGATACCGGCTTCGGCTAGTTCGTCACGAATTTTATCAGATAAAGCAAAATCTTTATTAGCTCGAGCTTCTTGTCTTAGTTTTATTAAAACATTTACAGCACCAGTTAATTTATCGGTTCCAGAATCGTTTTTAACTACGTTTTCTAAGCCTAAAACATCAAAAACGAAGATGTTCATGGTATTTGTTAAAGTTGCTAAATCTTCGGCAGAAATAGTTTCTTTACCTTCTTTTATTTGGTTAATATATTTTGCTGCTTCAAATAAATTAGCAATTAAAATCGGCGAGTTAAAATCATCGTTCATAGCATCATAGCAAGATTGTCTCCAAGCATTGATATTTATAGTTGATGCTTTTGATACTTCTAATTTTTCTAATAAATTAACAGCATCCATTAGTCTGTAAAAACCTTTTTCACTGGCTAATAAACCATCATTAGTTAAATCTAAAACACTTCTGTATGACGATTGTGCTATAAAAAATCTAATAACACTAGGCGCATATGCTTTACTGAAAAAATCGTTATTACCCGAAAGTAACTCGTCTGGATTTACCGTGTTTCCGGTAGATTTAGACATACGTTGTCCGTTTAATTCGAGCATATTGGCGTGCATCCAATAGTTTACAGGCGATTTTCCTTTGGCTGCTTCATTTTGTGCAATTTCACATTCGTGATGTGGAAATTTTAAATCCATTCCACCACCATGAATATCAAATTGCTCTCCTAAATACTTTGTACTCATGGCAGTACATTCTAAATGCCATCCAGGAAAACCATCGCTCCAAGGCGAAGGCCAACGCATAATGTGTTGAGGTTCTGCTCTTTTCCAAAGGGCAAAATCTTGTGGATTTCTCTTATCACTTTGTCCGTCGAGTTCTCTTGTATTGTGAATTAAATCTTCAAGTTTACGTTTACTTAATTTTCCGTATTCATGAGTTTCATTAAATTTATGAACATCAAAATATACAGATCCGTTTACTTCGTAACCAAAACCATTTTCGATAATGGTAGAAATTAATTCAATTTGTTCAATAATATGTCCTGTTGCCGTAGGTTCTATACTTGGCGGTAAAAAATTGAACGTGTTTAATATATTATGAAAATCTACAGTGTAGCGTTGTACTACTTCCATAGGTTCTATTTGCTCTAAGCGTGCTTTTTTAGTAATTTTATCTTCACCAGCATCTGCATCGTTTTCTAAATGTCCAGCATCTGTGATGTTCCGTACGTAGCGTACTTTATAGCCTAAATGTTTTAAATAACGAAACACCATATCGAAAGACATAAATGTTCTAACATTACCTAAGTGCACATTGCTGTAAACTGTAGGTCCACAAACATACATACCAACATAGCCAGTTTCAATAGGTGTAAAGGTTTCTTTTTTTCCTGAAAGAGAATTGTATATTTTGATAGGGTTATGCTCGAAAAGTTGCATGCGTTAAATGTTGTTAGGTTGAGATGTTGTTGATTGAAAATCGAGAGTGAATAAATTAAAAACTTAAAATTTAGTTTCTAATTTAATGTAATCTAAAAACTCTCTTCTAGTAGATTCTTCTTTAAATTTACCACCAAATTCTGAAGTTACAGTACTGCTCTCAATATCACGAATACCTCTAGAGTTTACGCATAAGTGCTTAGCATCTATAACGCAAGCAACATCGTCTGTGTTTAATACTTCTTGTAATGCTTTTACAACTTGAATTGTTAAACGCTCTTGAACTTGTGGGCGCTTTGCATAATAATCTACAACACGGTTCATTTTAGATAAACCAACTACCGTTCCGTTAGAGATATAAGCAATGTGTGCTCTTCCAACAATTGGTAATAAATGGTGTTCGCATGTTGAGTATACTGTTATGTTTTTTTCAACAAGCATTTCTCCATACTTGTATTTGTTGTCAAAAGTAGATGCTTTTGGTTTTTTCTTAGGGTCTAAGCCACCAAAAATTTCGTTTACAAACATTTTTGCAACACGATTAGGTGTACCACTCAAACTATCGTCGGTTAAATCTAACCCTAATGTTTCTAAAATGTGACGTACATCGTCTTTAATAATGTCTATTTTCTCTGAGTCAGAAAGGGTAAAAGCATCATTCCTTAAAGGCGTATCTGCTGATGTTCCAATATGGTCTTCGCCCAAAGTATCGTGTTCTTCTATATTATTATCCATTTTCATTTGCGAAAAATATCTTATTTTTAAGTCTGCAAAGATAAGTAATTCCGTTTTGTTATGTTTTATCTTAACATATAATTGTTGTTTCTACTTGGTCTGTTTTCTCTTTTAAATATTACAATTAAAATGAAAAAAGCTCGAACATTTTAAAGTTCAAGCTTTTTAAGTGTTTTAAAATTGAAATATTTACTAGATATTGAAGCTTAAAGATAGTGTAACATTAGAGTTTACTCTATCGATATCGACGGTATCAATTAGTCCAACATTGTATAATGAAGTTTGGTATGAGCGTTTAGCCTGATCGAAGGTTAAATCTAATTTTGTGTTACCAAAATTATATCCCAAACCTAAAGAGAATCCATTTAAATCTCCAACAGTAACACCATCGGTATATGGGCTTTCTTCAAATCTATAACCACCTCTAAAACTTAATTGTTTCACTTTGTACTCACCACCAAAACGGTAAGTAGAAGCAGAGGTTAATACGTTTGTAATATCTGCGTTTAAATCTGTATAATCTACTTCTGGTTTAAATGTAGTGTTGGCATAGTTTTTATTCGAATAATCGAAACTAATTAAACCTTGTTGTCCAAAAATATAAGCTATACTCCCTGTAAATTCCCCTGGTGTTTGTAGTTTGTATTCTGGGTAAATGTTAATAATGTTAGAGATAAAACCAATCTCGTCGTCTGCTTCAAGTGAATAAATCGACTGACTTGCTTCTTCTTGAATTGTATACCAAGTAGGTGAATCGTAAGCTAACCCCATACGGAGTTCTGGTGTAATTTTTAAAATAGCTCCTAATTGAAATGAAAACCCATTTCCGGTAGTAGCTAAATTGTTTTCAAATTCGACGTCGTTATTTTCAGTAAAAAAATTAGATTGTTGGTAGTCTATAAAATGAGAGTTCAAATTTATACCTAAGTATAAATTATCTTCATATTGGGTTGCAAAGTTGAAACTAATCTTTCCATTATAACCTGTAGATATTTTAGAATAAGTTTGGTTGTATGGAGATCCGCTCAAGATACTTACATAATCTATATTATCATTATTTGTAGTGTCGTCAGTATTTAATGGGTCTATGATTCCTCCCCAATATCCTAAAAAAGCTTGTTGGTATTTAAAACCAACTTCTGGAATTGCACCTATATCAGCATAAGCATTTTCTATGAATTCATCACCTTGTAGTTTTAAAACACCAAAAGGAATTACTGTATTTCTAGTATAGTCTAAAAAATATTGATCTATAGAGGTGTTGCCAATTCCTTCAGCATACCAACTATTATTATGGTCATTCGTTCTGTCGTAAGCTATGGCTAAAGTAAATTTTCTCCATGGCGAATTATTATTACTTTTAAAAACAAAAGCGGCTCCACCTTGGTTTAAATCTAATTTAGAATCGTTTGTTTTTTCAATGTTTCCAAAATAGTTTGCAGTGTTGTTTTTATCTGCACTTATTAATGAAAACGATGCGTGACTTTGACTGAATACAGCCGAGCCAGCAGGGTTTATACTTACTGCACTCAAATCACCTCCAAGAGCACCAAAGGCACCGCTTAACGCTCTAAATCTGGCGCTTCCTTGAATTTCATCTTGCGAGTAGCGTAAGGCGTCACTAATATCTTGAGCGTATATATTAGACATAGAGAATACACCTATGAATAGTAAACTTAACTTTTTCATATATAAATAGTTTTCTTTTTTTTTCTTAGAATGAATTAACGACGTCTTCCTCCGCTAGATGAGGATCTTGTGCTACCTGAACTTCGGCTACTACTGCTACTTGATGATCTTGTGGTTGATCCATTAGAACTTGATGAGCTTCTTGTGCTTGGTGTGTAAGTAGAGCTTCTTGAGCTAGATGAAGATCTTGTGCTTGAAGGTGAAGAGCTTCTACTGCTTGTTGATGGCGTGTATGTAGAACTACGTCTTGTTGTAGTTGATGTTGATCTCGATGTTGAATTTGTAGACGGCGTTCTAGTTACAGTAGATGTTCTTCTTGAAGTTGTTGAGCTAGGTGTTGAGCTTCTTCTAACTGTGTTGCCGTTGATTGTAGAACTAGATGTGCTACTTCTTCTCGTTGTAGTATTGTATTTTGAAGTAGAGCTACTACGTCCTGAAGTAGTTGAAGCACTAGTACGACGATTTGTGTTTACTGCAGTTCCATAGCTAGTTCTTCTACTAGCATTGTATGCTACTCGGTTATTCTTGTAATTTCTATTATTGTAGTTGTAGTAACCACCTCTGTTACCCCAGTATCCGTTAAAACCATTGTAGCTCCAGTTGTTGTAATAACCCCAGCCGCCATAACCGCCATAAAAAATATTGTTGTAACCTCCATAACGGTATGGATTATAGTAGCCCCAGTTGTTAAATCTGTTCCAACCCCAATTGTTATATCTATTCCATTCCCAACTGTTGTAACCCCAATTATTCCATCCGTAGTTATTCCATCCATTGTCTATATAGTTAATAGTAACGTTGTTGGTGGCTTGTCCCCAGCCTGCATAACCTTGGTATGTATTATCTGTTATAATAGCTTCTTCATCAGTATAATTGTCACTTTCATAACTATCAATATCTGTGAAAATCTCGCTATTCACTATCATTTGTTCGGTTTCTAAAGCACCTGTTTTAAAATAGTTTTCGTAATATTTACTATTTGAGCTGCTTGGAGTTGCAACTTCTGTTTCTTCGTTTTGAACAACGCGAACAGTTTCCTCGCCATAAATTCCATCATTGTCAACACCTACGTATTGATATGAGCCACAAGATGACACACCAATTAGCAAAGCAAGCAGTGCTAAGTTTGGCATTTTTTGTTTTAAGTAGCTATTTAATTGCATATCTGTATAATTTTATTGTTGGACACTACAAAAATAGTTAGTTTTGCTGAACTATTTTATTATTTAACATAATCACAATTTTTGTGCCAAAACATCAATATGAGCAAAAAACTTACTAGTAGAGCAGAAGATTATTCTAAGTGGTATAACGAACTCGTTGTAAAAGCCGACCTAGCGGAGAACTCTGCTGTTAGAGGTTGCATGGTAATCAAGCCTTACGGCTATGCTATTTGGGAGAAAATGCAAGCGGAATTAGATAAAATGTTTAAAGAAACAGGACATCAAAACGCTTATTTCCCTCTTTTTGTACCGAAAAGTTTATTTGAAGCTGAAGAAAAGAATGCTGAAGGTTTTGCTAAAGAATGTGCTATTGTTACACATTATAGATTACAGAACGATCCTGATAGACCAGGTAAGTTACGTGTAGATCCGGAAGCTAAGTTAGAAGAAGAGCTTATTGTTAGGCCAACGTCTGAAGCTATTATATGGAATACATTTCGTGGTTGGGTACAATCTTACCGTGATTTACCTTTATTAATAAACCAATGGGCTAATGTAGTGCGCTGGGAAATGCGTACACGTTTGTTTTTACGTACCGCTGAGTTTTTATGGCAAGAAGGGCATACCGCTCATGAAACTAAAGCAGAAGCGCTAACAGAAGCGGAAACAATGAATAATGTATATGCAACATTTGCTGAAAAGTTTATGGCTATACCAGTTATTCAAGGATTAAAAACAGAAAGTGAGCGTTTTGCAGGTGCCGATGAAACTTATTGTATTGAAGCCTTAATGCAAGACGGAAAAGCATTGCAAGCAGGAACCTCTCACTTTTTAGGGCAAAACTTTGCAAAAGCATTTGATGTTAAGTTTGCTAATAAAGAAGGGAAGCAAGATTATGTTTGGGCAACTTCATGGGGAGTTTCAACACGATTAATGGGCGCTTTAATAATGACGCATAGTGATGATCTTGGATTAGTTCTGCCTCCAAGTTTAGCCCCAAACCAAGTTGTAATTGTTCCTATATATAAAACGGAAGAAGATTTAAACGCTATTACGGAAGTCGCAAATACTATAATGGGCGATCTACGAAGTAAAAACATGACGGTTAAATTTGATAATAGAACCACGCATAGGCCAGGAGCTAAATTTGCACAACACGAGTTGCAAGGTGTGCCATTACGCATAGCAATTGGAGCAAGAGACCTCGCAAACGGAACTGTTGAGATAGCAAGACGGGATACTTTAACAAAACAAGTTGTTGCTTTAAGCGATTTAACAGAAATTATTGAGGGTTTATTAAAAGAAATGCAAGATGGTTTGTTTAAAAAAGCATTAGATTTTAGAGATTCTCACATTACGGAAGTGAATTCTTTTGAAGAATTTAAAAATATTTTAGAAAACAAAACAGGATTTATTTCTGCGCATTGGGATGGTACAATTGAGACAGAAGATAAGATAAAAGAGATAACAAAAGCCACTATTAGATGTATTCCTTTGGAATTCAAGGAAGAAGATGGAGTGTGTGTCTATTCAGGGAAACCATCGAAAGGAAGAGTGTTATTTGCAAAGGCATATTAATTAAAAAAAAATGCAAAAAACTTTTAAAAAAACTTGCAGAACTTAAATTAAGATGTATCTTTGCACCCGCAATGGAAAACATTGTTAAGTTATTTGAAAAGAAAATATTTTATTTGAAAAAATAAATTTGCAAGTTAAAATAAAAGTTTTATATTTGCACACTCAAAAAATAATGGCCCGTTCGTCTATCGGCTAGGACGCCAGGTTTTCATCCTGGTAAGAGGGGTTCGATTCCCCTACGGGCTACAATTTTAAAAAATTAAGAAAAAACAAAATGGCAAATCATAAGTCAGCATTAAAAAGAATTAGAAGTAACGAAGCAAAGCGTTTAACTAACAAATATCAGCATAAAACAACTCGTAATGCTATCAAGAAATTACGTGAGTTAACTGATAAGAGCGAAGCTGAAACTTTATATCCTTCAGTTGTATCTATGTTAGATAGATTAGCTAAGAAGAACGTAATTCACGCAAACAAAGCTGCAAACCTTAAATCTGGTTTAGCGAAATTTGTTGCTGCACTTTAAGAGTGATTTAAAATTTATGATACTAAAAGCTTCTCAGAAATGAGAAGCTTTTTTTTTGGATTTTTTTAATGCGCTTTATAGTGCGAAAAGTAATTTAAAAATATAAATTTGCAAATAGAATAAGTTTATTAACCACATAATAATAGCACCGTTGGAAAATCAAAAAGCAAATAAATTAGTCGATAAAATTCTTAAGGATCTTGATGAGTCAGGTATTAATAAAGAAGCGCTAATCGACGATATTAAGGAATTAAGAACTTATGCTTTAGAAGAGCAAATACCTTTAGTGGTAAAAGTATTAAGGCTAACTTACGAGCATTTAGAAGAGAATAGTACATTCCTTATTCCTATACTTGATGATGAGCCTTTAGAAGATGAGGAAGAAGGCGCAGAAGCGGTAAATGATTTAGATACGCCGGTAGAGAGTTTAAAATACTTAATAGCGTTAACTAAAAATCTTAACAACAAAGGTAATATAGCCGATTTAAGAGAGTACAAAGAGCTTTTTGCACGCTATTAAATTTTACGCTGTAGAAGAACTTAGGTAATAGGTTGTAGAACATAAAAAAAAGCCCTTGACATTTTTTAATGTCAAGGGCTTTTTTTTATGTTATTAATTATACCGTCTATAAAACAAAATAGTATTTATTGAGTATAGTTAGGGTAGTTGTGTTAGTTTAGAATAAAATAATACAAAGACCTTTTATTTATTTGTTGAAGGTTCTGTTAAGTAAACCCATTGCAAAATATAAAACAGGAGAAATAAGCATTTCTTGAATGCCTCCAGCGAAGTGTCTTGCGTTTAGTGATATTTCATGAATAAACCAATCGAAAAGCCCCATGACTCCAATTATAAATAAACCAGAGATATGAATAAAATGCCAAAGCGACGACATCCAGGTGTCTTTTAGTTTTCCTAAATGAAAAGTACCTATAAAATAAACAGCTAGAGTTGTAGCAAAGGTGATAATGTGCCTAATTTTCGATGGAATAGAGGCTGTGTTCTTGTTTTCTGCAAAATAGATGTAATACCAAGAGTAAACAATAATAATTAATATAAGCCCAACAATGAAGCGAACTTTATCTGATTTATACAGTTTCATTTTTTAAATGAATTTTACGGGCAAAGTAACCCCAAATTATTAATGTCGCTGTGTATACTACAGCTTTAAAAAGGTAATGGTGAGCAAAATCAAAGTAAACGTCGAAATATTCTTTTAAATAGATAAGGCCTACACATCTTAAAATGTTTATAACATCTAAAAGTAGAATACCAAGAATGATATATTTTGTTTTCCTCCAAAATGATG
The DNA here is from genome assembly GCF_900112395.1 of Algibacter lectus. Lineage (GTDB taxonomy): Bacteria > Bacteroidota > Bacteroidia > Flavobacteriales > Flavobacteriaceae > Algibacter > Algibacter lectus. The sequence continues at coordinate 123,312 of NZ_FOLN01000006.1, read as the reverse complement.
AAGGCATACAAATAATAAATCCAATATAAAGTACAAACACTTCTAAACCGTTACAGGCATTAGCAATGTATAGTGAAATGTAATCGTAGTGATAAATAGCAGATATTTCGCTTACGGTTTCTCCGCCTTCGAAAATAAAACTTGTGTTTTCCCTTTCTGTAGAAAAATCACTCATACCTCCTAAGTTATTTAAGAGATAAGTAGAGGCTTTAGCAACGTGTGTAGTTAATGGGTGATCTAGGTATTGAGAGTCATATAGAAAGCCAGAATATATAACCTTCCATATTATAAAAAGCAATAAGGCTTTTCCGAGAAAAAGCCTTATTGGTAATGGTATGTCTTTTTGTAAAGATTTAAGATTTAGCATCTTTCTTTCCACGTAATTTTTTAACACCTAAAGCAGCAGCTCCTAACATAAGGAAACCAAGACCACCATCTAAAGGTACTGAGTCTGGAGGAGTTGGAGTTGATCCACCACCACTGCAACCACCACTGTGACTGTTATGACCACATGATCCACATTTAGGAGAACCATAATGTCTAGTATAGCATCGTTTATGTCCCCAGTTACATGTTCTAGAACGACCACCACCTACAACCATAAAGTGTGTAGTTGCTAAAGTTACATTTGTAGTTGAAACAGCACTAACTGAAGTCGCGTTTGCGTTAGTAGAGAAAGTGAATGCTAATATAATAGCGAGAGCACCAATTATATTAACAAGAGATTTTTTGTTGTTGTTCATCATTTTTCAGATTTGAATTAATTAATAGCTTAATAGCGTGTCAAAAATAGTAACTATTTCAATAACAAAATATGTATTATAAGTATTTTCGATAAAACATGAAATAAAGTCTACTAAATACCGCTTTACATTTGATTTAGACTGAAAATTGTTAGCTTTTGTTCTGTTTTAGTGTTAATTAGAAAGAAGAACAGAACCTAAAAGTTAATGCTTTAAGTGTTTGTTGTTTTATAATAATTAAACATAATTAAGGCCTAAACTTGCGTTAGCGATTGTAGTGGTTAGCTTTTGGCGAGGCGAGCATCGAGCCAAAACTAGTAACGGAAAGCGTGACCCTTGTGGTAACGCCAAAATTATGGTAAAAAAAAAAGCCTTAACTTTTACATTAAGGCTTTGTGTATATTTTGAAGGCTTTATCCGTTCATTGAGATTAAAAACTCTTCGTTATTTCGGGTTTGTTTAAAACGCTCGTTTATAAATTCCATGGCTTCTACCGGATTCATATCTGCAAGGTATTTACGCATTACCCACATACGTTGTATGGTGTTAGCATCGAGTAAAATATCGTCGCGACGTGTGCTTGAAGAGGTAAGATCGATGGCAGGGAAAATTCTACGGTTAGATATTTTTCTATCTAATTGTAACTCCATATTACCAGTTCCTTTAAATTCCTCGAAAATTACTTCGTCCATTTTAGAACCTGTTTCTGTAAGCGCTGTAGCAATAATGGTAAGCGAACCTCCATTTTCTATGTTACGAGCCGCTCCAAAGAAACGTTTTGGTTTGTGTAAAGCGTTAGCGTCTACACCACCACTTAATATTTTACCAGAGGCAGGTTGTACACTATTGTATGCACGTGCTAAACGGGTAATAGAATCTAAAAGAATAACAACATCGTGTCCACATTCTACCAAACGTTTGGCTTTTTCAAGAACAATATTAGCGATTTTTACGTGTTCGTGCGCTTCTTTATCGAAGGTTGAGGCGATAACCTCTCCGCGAACGTTACGTTGCATGTCTGTTACTTCTTCAGGTCGCTCATCAATTAATAAAATCATTTGATAAACTTCAGGATGGTTTGCTGCAATAGCATTTGCAACATCCTTAAGTAACATGGTTTTACCAGTTTTTGGTTGCGATACAATCATACCACGTTGTCCTTTACCTATTGGAGCGAATAAATCCATTATTCTAGTAGAAATCGTACTTTGACGACCTGCTAAGTTGAATTTTTCCTGAGGAAATAAAGGTGTTAAGTGTTCGAAAGCTACACGATCTCTAACCACATTTGGGTTCTGGCCGTTAATTTTACTAACTTTTATTAAAGGGAAGTATTTTTCGCCTTCTTTTGGTGGACGTACTTGTCCTAAAACAGTATCACCAACTTTTAAACCAAATAATCTAATTTGCGATTGTGATACATATATATCATCTGGAGATGATAAGTAATTGTAATCTGATGAGCGTAAAAATCCATACCCATCTTGCATAATATCTAAAACTCCTTCACTTTCAATAATAGCGTCGAATTCAAAATCTGGTTCACGGTAGCGGTTACGGCTATCTTTATTACCATTGTTTCCAGCATGCACGTTACCGTTTTTCTGGTTTTTGTTTTGATCGCGTTTTTGTTGCGGCTTTGGTCTTGGATTTGGTTGATTATCGTTTTTGCGTTCCTTTTGAGGGCGCGGTCTTGGTTTAGGTTTGTTTTCTACTTTAGCCTCAACTTTTTCAGTTTGTTGGGCTGGTTTATTTTCTACCTTAGCTTTTTCTTGTTTAGGTTCGGCTACTGGTTTTGTTTCTGTTACTTGTTCGGCAGGCGTATTTGTTGCGTTTGGAGTAGGCTTTTGTACACGTTGCCTAGGTTTTCTAGGTTTTGGTTTAGCTGCAGGTGCTTTTTCTGCTACTGGTTTGGCAGGAGTAACTACTGCATCTACCGCTTTTGGGTCTGCGGCTTGAGTATCTAATATTTGATAAACTAAATCTAGTTTTTTTAAAGAACGGTACTTAGGAACGTTCAGTTTTTTAGCAATCTCCTGTAGGTCAGTGAGTTTCTTTTCTTTTAATTGTGAAATTTCAAACATTGATATATTTTGAATATTATATATTGAATATAAAATTGAGTTTTTTGAAAAAAATGAATTTTTATTCTGAAGAATTAACCGCCTGTTATTGCGGTTGTTGAGAATTAATACTGCAATTATACAACTTTATTTTAATTTTTTATGCTATTTTTTTAAAGAAACCGTTATTTTTGCTGCCTAGTTAGTTAAAATAATATGTTACAACGCATTCAAACAGTTTATTTATTAGTGGCAGCAGGAATCTCTGCTGGGTTAATTTTTGTGTTCAATTTATGGACTACAAATACTAATGAAATAGTGTTTGCTAAAGATGATATGTTGTACTTTGGTCTCTTTTTAGGATCGGCCGTATTATCTTTAATTTCTATATTTATGTTCAAAAATAGGCAACTTCAATTTGTTTTGGGGAGGCTTAACATCATATTAAACTTTATTTTATTAGGATTTTTTGTGTATCAATCTCTAAATTTATCTGGAGAGACGGCGGTTTCTGAGAAAGGTATTGGGATGCTTCTTCCACTTGTTTCTATCGTGTTGTTAGCTTTAGCTAATAAGGCCATCAAGAAGGATGAAGACCTCGTAAAATCTGTAGATCGATTACGATAGACCTAACATCTTAGTAGTATTAGTGCGTTAAAACTCCGAAGTAAAAACTTCGGAGTTTTTTATTTTTATTCTGTTTTTAGTTGAAGGCATAAAACTAATTAGTTTTTTGGATGCCTATCAGGAAACTCTACAACTTCAAGGTTATCAATTTTTTTACCGTCAATTGTAAAGCGAAGCATGGTTCTTACTTTATGAAAGCCGTGTTTTCCAACAGCACCAGGATTCATATGTAGGACATTTAGTTTTTTATCGGGCATGACTTTTAAAATATGAGAATGCCCAGAAATAAAAATTTTTGGAGGATTTTTTCTAATTTCTTCAATCACTCTTAAATTATATTTAGGTGGGTAACCTCCAATATGTGTAATCCAAACATCTACATCTTCACACATAAAACGATTGTGTTCCGGAAATTCACCACGCGTTTTAGCATCATCAATATTGCCGTAAACTCCTCTTAATGGTTTAAGTTCTTTTATAGCATCTGTTACTTTTAAATCGCCAATATCTCCGGCATGCCAAACTTCATCTGCTTGTTTTACATATTTTAAAACATCATCATCTATATAACTATGGGTGTCCGAAAGGAGTAATATTTTTTTCATTAAAATCTTTTAATATATAATTAAGATTTGAGTATTCACAAGAACCTTAAAACTGACTATATTTGTTCTTTCAACAAAAGTATTAAAACAAATTGCGATATTTTATAGAACTTTCATATAACGGTGCAGCATATCATGGTTGGCAAATACAACCCGATGCCATTTCGGTACAAGAAGTTTTAGAAAAAGCTTTATCGATTTTATTAAATATGCCAATTTCTATAATGGGTGCAGGCCGTACTGATACTGGTGTGCATGCCAAGCAAATGTTTGCTCATTTTGATTTTGAAGGCGAAATAGATCGTGTGGATTTAATGTTTAAGCTTAATTCGTTTTTACCTAAAGATGTTGCTATTCACGATATATTTAAAGTAAAGGAAGATGTGCATACACGTTTTCATGCCGTGAGTAGAACATATTTGTATCGTGTTTCTTTACAGAAAAATGTTTTTAATGTCGATGCTGCTTACTATGTAAAGCAAAAATTAGATATTGAAAAAATGAAGGAGGCTACTAAAATATTGTTGGAATACAACGATTTTGAGTGTTTTTCTAAGAGTAAAACAAATGTAAACACCTTTTTGTGTAATATAATGAAGGCCGAATGGCAAGTGGTAGAAGACGAATTGCATTTTACTATTAAAGCCGATCGTTTTTTACGTAATATGGTGCGCGCCATTGTTGGTACTTTAATAAATATTGGTTTAGGTAAAAATCCGGTAGCACATTTACACAATATTATTGAATCTAAAAATAGGAGTGAAGCTGGATTTTCTGTTCCGGCTCGTGGTCTGTATTTAATAGAAGTAGAATATCCAGAAGATATAAAAATATAAATGAGTAAACCCAAAGAGAAAATATTTGACGTTAACCTTTTTAAAAGGTTATTCACTTACATAAAACCTTATAATTTGGTTTTTATAGGCTTATTAATTATGGTGGTTCTATCTGCTGCTTTCAGTGCAGCAACGCCTTATTTAACGAAATATGCCATAGATAATAGTATAGCCGTAAAATTGAAAGAAGATTTTCTATTTTACATTATTATTATGTTGGTGGTTTTAATTCTACAAACGGTTATACAGCTTTGTTTTATTTATTACGCGGCATGGTTAGGACAGAATTTAGTGAAAGATGTAAGAACTAAATTGTTCAATCATTTACTACGTTTTAAAATGAAGTATTACGATAATTCATCGGTTGGAGTGCTTATTACAAGATCGGTTACCGATATGGAACGTATTGCCGATATTTTTGGTCAAGGTTTGTTCATGATTGTAAAAGATTTACTGACCATGATTGTTGTTTTCGCTGTTATGGTTTATATCAATGTGAAGCTTAGTATTATTGTATTTATCATGCTTCCTTTATTATTATACGCTACAAGAATTTTTCAGAAAGTAATGAAAAAGGCTTTTGAAGAAGTGAGAACGGAAGTATCAAACCTGAATTCTTTTGTGCAAGAACGATTAACAGGAATGAAAATTCTACAACTTTTTACAAGAGAAGATACCGAGTTTAAAAAGTTTAAAGCCATAAACGAGCGTCATAAAAAAGGATGGTTAAAAACCGTTTGGTACAACTCTATTTTCTTTCCATTGGCAGATTTATCGGGTTCTATAGCTATGGGTTTAGTGGCTTGGTATGGTGGTTTACATGTGGTTTTGGAAGGAAGCGATGTGTCTCAAGGGGATTTAATTGCCTTTATAATGTTTATTCCTATGCTATTTAGGCCTCTACGACAAATTGCAGATAAATTTAATACGCTACAAATGGGAATGGTTGCAGCAAACCGCGTATTTAAAGTTCTAGATACTACTTCGCAAATTGATGATCACGGAACGCATATTGCAGAAACTTTTAAAGGAGACATTGATTTTAAAAATGTGTTTTTTAATTATGTTGAAGATGAAGCTGTACTAAAAGGAATTTCTTTTAATGTGAAATCTGGAGATACCGTTGCAATAGTTGGGGCTACAGGAGCAGGGAAATCGACTATAATTAATTTACTTAACCGTTTTTATGAAATTAAAGACGGAGTTATTTCAGTAGACGGAATTAATATAAAAGATGTCACCTTAGAATCTCTTAGAACTCAAATAGCTGTAGTTTTACAAGATGTATTTTTGTTTGCCGATACTATTTTAAACAATATCACTTTAAATCATCCAGAAATTACAGAAGAGCAAGTTTACCAAGCGGCAAAAGATATCGGGATTCACGATTTTATTATGTCGTTACCAAACGGATATCATTATAATGTAAAAGAACGTGGGGTGATGCTATCTTCTGGTCAGCGTCAGCTTATTTCCTTTTTACGGGCTTATGTTACTAACCCTAGTATTTTGGTTTTAGATGAAGCGACTTCGTCTGTAGATTCTTATTCAGAACAACTTATTCAAAATGCCACCGATAAAATTACAAAAGGCAGAACCTCCATAGTTATTGCGCATCGATTAGCAACTATTAAAAAGGCTGATAAAATTATTGTTATGGATTCTGGTAAAATTGTTGAGCAAGGCACGCATAATGAACTTCTTAAAAGAGAAAATGGTTATTATAGAAATTTATATGAAGTTCAGTTTTTAAAGGAAGATGTTGCCTAACCTTTATTAGTTGATATTGTTTAGCTCACTAATTTTTTAGATAAAAAGCTGCGTAAAGTATGCCGAAAATTAATGCTATAATCATCGGAAAAAGGAAGCTCATTACGACGTATAAAATAGTTCTCAATATAGTTGATTTCCACGAAAACTCATATAGCTTTTTGTAAACATGAGCCATATAAAACAAGGCTGGAATAGAAATTAATTGCGATGCGTTGTAGAAGTTTAATCCAAAAGGTAAAGTTATTAAAATCATGAAAAATGATATAATAAACCAGTGTGCCGAAGTATAAGTTATAATCACGAAATGTTCCGCAACATTATACTTTTTCGACTTTTTAAATACAAATCTTGAGATTACGGAATATACAGGAATAGATACCAAAGTAATAACACTTTGATATTCTGTAATGAAATCCATAACACTATTAATATCGAAACCTTCTGGTTGTTCAAGTCCTGAGCCATATTGTAATAATTCTGGGAAGAATTTCTTCAGAATAAAAAACTGAAGTCCCATAAGAGTTATCGATAACCCTAAATAAGAAATGACATTTACATATGTTTTTCTAAAGCCCTTGATATAACTATCAATAACCAAATCAGGCTGTGTAAATAAATCTATAAAAGTTTTTAAGAGCTTATTATCAATACTTAAAAACTGATTGATAAAATGAGCAAAAAAAGATTTCACCGTCAGGCGTTTGTAAGCTGTTTTTTCGCCACATAAATTACAGAAATTACTTTTTTCAAGCAGTAAGTTTTCGCAATTTTTACAGGCTAATTTCATTTAAGCTAAATCTGTTTTTATAATTTCGGTAAGAGCATTAGTATCATCAAAAACAACAAACTCCCCATCTTTAAAATACGAAATATGTCCTGTTTCTTCACTTACAACGAGTGCTAAGGCATCCGTTTTTTCGGTAACACCAATAGCCGCTCTGTGACGAAGTCCAAAACGTTTGGGTATGCTTTTATCATTATTAACAGGAAGAATTACACGAGTGGCCTTAACGATATTGTCGTTTATAATAATCGCTCCATCATGCAACGGACTATTTTTAAAGAAGATACTTTCTATAATTGGTTGAGTCACTTTTATATTCATTTCATCACCCGAAGCTGCAATAAAATCTAAGTTGTTATTACGTTCAAAAACAATAAGAGCACCAGTTTTAGACATGGCCATTTTGTTACAAGCCGAAACAATAACGTCTACATCCGTAGCATCGCTAGTTTCTGTTTTTAAGAATTTAAACTGTTGTAAAAATTTGCGTCGTCCGTTAAAGTTCGTTGAACCCACCATTAATAAAAACTTTCTTATTTCTGGCTGAAAGACTACAATTAGGGCAATAATCCCCACTTTCATAAAGCCTCCAAAAATACCGGTAAGCAATTCCATTTCTAGAAATTCGGTAAGCTTCCAAACAAAATAAATAATAATAATACCAATAAAAATATTGATGGCAACTGTGCCTTTTGTTAGTTTATAAACATAATAAAGGAGCACTGCTACCAGAATTACATCAATAATATCAACAATTTTAAAGTTTAAGAGGTCATTAAAAATTTCCAATGGTAAAAGTGTTTTTGTAAATTTAGTAAATAAAGGTTAATTAAAAATGAATTCGTTGTTTGAGATTTTACTTTCTTTTAAATCGGCTTTTTCAATTAAAGATTTATAGGTGATATAATCTTGAAATTTTAAATCTTCATTAAAATTTAAATAAATATTTCGGGCTGTACTATCTTGTTTTTTTAGATAAACCAATAGGTTATTTATGTTTGTTTTTGTAGAAGTTAAGCTGCTGTCAATTTCTGTTATAGCAATGGTGTTAGTCGTGTCAAACGCTATTGAAATCGTGTTTTTACCTTCATTTAAATCTGTAAGTTTTGCTAAGTATTCCAAACTAGTTTTTTGATGATAAACCGTTTCAGTAAACTCAATAAAACCTAAAGTTTTTAAGCTCGTATCGTTACAAGTAAAGTAGTTTTTAGCGCCTTCTTTTTTATGTCCAGCATTTTTCTTTTTATTCTGAAGAAATGTAATCTGCGGAATAGCCAACTTTAAACTTAAACGTTTATCCACGTTAACGAGCCAATTGGTTGTGCTAATTAAATTTTTACGGTTTAATTCGATGCTGTCTTTTTCTGAATTGTAAAAAAGATATGCGGCCGAGATATCATCTATTTTTGATATGCTAGAATAATTAATTTCTGGTAATTCTAGTATTTTTTCGTTGTTACAAGATAATAATCCGATGGTAATAAAAAGGAGAAGTAAATGTTTCATTTTAAGCATTGAGAGATTCAATAAGTTTAATAGTTTCTGCGGCTTCTTTTACATCATGCACACGTAGAATAGCTGCTTTTTTTTGTAAGGCAATGGTGTTTAGAACCGATGTGCCGTTAAGAGCTTCTTTAGCTGTGTTGTTAAGGGTTTTGTAAATCATCGATTTTCTCGATACACCAACAAGCAAAGGTTTTTCGAGTATGTTCAATAATTCTAAAGTGTTTAAAAGTTGAAAGTTTTGTTCTAAAGTTTTTGCAAAACCAAAACCAGGATCTACAATTAGGTCTATAATACCAAGTTCTTTTGCGGCCATTAAACGTCGAGAAAAATAAAATATAATATCTTTTACCAAATTGTTGTAATTGGTTTGTTGTTGCATGGTTTGCGGAGTGCCACGCATATGCATCATTATATATGGCACGTGTAAATCGGCAACCGTTTTCAGCATATTGTCATCGAGCTTTCCTGCCGAAATATCGTTTATTAGGGCAGCGCCAGCTTCAATAGATTGTTTGGCGACTTCACTTCTAAACGTATCAATAGAAATTAAAGTTTCTGGAAATGATTTTAAAACAAGTTCTACAATAGGTAAAATGCGTTTTAACTCTTCGGCTTCGCTTACATGGTCGGCATTTGGGCGTGAACTATACGCTCCAATATCAATAAAAGTAGCGCCTTCTGTTAGCATTTTTTCGGTGTGGTTCAGAATAGATTTTTCATCTTTATGCTGTCCGCCATCATAAAATGAGTCCGGTGTTAAATTTAAAATCCCCATTACTTTTGGCGACGATAAATCAATAAGTGTTCCTTTGCAATTAATGGTCATAACCTCTTAAAATGTCAATATTTTCAATATTAAATATCAAACCTAAAACTTTAAAATTGTAACGTCAAACTTCCTCTTAAAAACTTTTGAACTTTAAACAATTTAAGCGAAATTTACACAAAATATAATTGATACATGCCAGATACTTCAAAACAATACGATACGGTTGTAAATACTTGTAAAAGTTTATTTATTAAAAAAATGAGCGACTATGGAAGTGCTTGGCGAATTTTACGTTTGCCATCGCTAACCGATCAGATTTTTATAAAAGCTCAACGTATTCGAGGTTTACAGCAAAACGATGTTAGAAAGGTAGATGAAGGTGAAGTAAGCGAATTTATAGGTATTATAAATTACTCTGTTATGGCGCTTATTCAGTTGGAATTAGGTATTGTGGAACAGCCCGATTTATCGACGGAAGAAGCTACCGAATTGTATGAAAAGCACATTTTGGTTACAAAAACCTTAATGGAAAACAAAAACCACGATTACGGAGAAGCATGGCGAGATATGCGCGTGAGTAGTTTAACCGATTTAATTTTGCAAAAATTACTTCGTGTAAAACAAATAGAAGATAATAAAGGTAAAACGTTAGTAAGCGAAGGCATTGATGCTAATTATCAAGACATGATTAATTATGCCATTTTCGCAATGATTCATTTAGGTGAAGACCATTAATTTAGGTTAACAGTAAGCACATTTTAAAACTTAAGCTTAGGGTTTAAGTTTCATATAAAAACATATCACATGAAATTTTTAGTAGGTATAAGCCGAGTATTTGTAGGAGTTCTATTTATTATTTCCGGATTCATTAAGCTTAACGATCCGTTAGGTTTTTCATATAAATTAGCCGAATATTTTGGACAAGATGTTTTAAACTTACCATTTTTAGAGCCTTATTCTTTAATGATTTCGGTGCTAGTTGTTGTGTTCGAAGTTGTTTTAGGTGTATTTCTACTCATTGGTTATAAACCTAAATTTACTGTATGGAGTTTATTGTTAATGATTGTTTTCTTCACATTTTTAACTTTCTATTCAGCATATTTCGATAAAGTAAAAGATTGTGGTTGCTTTGGTGACGCCTTGAAACTAACACCATGGGAAAGCTTTACAAAAGATGTTGTGTTGCTGTTTTTTATTCTCATTTTGTTTGCGGGAGTAAAGCACATAAAACCACTTTTCGGAAAGCTAGGCACAACCGTTTTAGCCCTGCTAAGTTTTATTGCAAGTTTATGGTTTGGTTACCATGTATTAATGCATTTACCAGCTATAGATTTTAGAGCATACCACATTGGGGCTAATATACAAGAGGGTATGACTGTGCCTGAAGATGCGGCAAAACCGGTAACAGAATATGCTTGGAAATTTAAAGTAAATGGCGAAGAAAAAATTATAACTACCAATGGTTCTTACCCATCTGTTGAGGGTGAATTTATAAGTGTAGATACTAAAGAAATTTCTGCAGGTTACGAGCCGCCAATCTATGATTTTTCAATAGAAACAGCAGATGAAAATTTAACGGATTATTTTTTAAATAGAGATAATCTAATTGTTGTTATTTCTTATAATTTAGAAAGTATGGAACAAGGCGGAGCTTTAAAATTAAAAGGATTGCAAGATGAAGCTAGAAGAAACGGTTACGAAATTATTGGTTTGTCGGCCTCTGGAGAAGCAGCAAAACAACGTATATCAGAAGCTTATGATATTGATTTTAAGTTTTATTTATGTGATGAGAAAGCTCTAAAAACCATTGTGCGTTCTAACCCTGGAGTTATAGAGTTGGATAAAGGAACTATTAAACAAAAAGTACATTGGAATGATCTAGACGACCTTAAATTACCAAAAGTAGAAAGAGCTCCTGAGTCTGTTAAAGTTGAAAATATTTTATATCAAATTGATGGTGTAACAGCAACGAAAGCAGAGGTTGAAGCGCTTGATACAGACACGATAGAGTCGGTAAATGTTTTAAAAGATCAAAATGAAGAGCTAGACTCTATTAACACTGCAAATACTAATAATTATACAGGGATAGTAAAAGTGATGCTAAAAAAATAAGGCATCATGCTTTATTGAAATTTTATCTAGACCAATAATTAATACCCAGCAATTATTTTGAATTACTTAATAAATAAAATAGCATACGCCATCCTAACATTATTTGGGGTTGTTACTGTTATTTTCTTTTTATTTAATGTGCTTCCCGGAGATCCTGCGCAAATGATGTTGGGCCAAAATGAAGATAGCGAACAACTCGCTATTGTAAAGCAAAAATATGGTTTTGATAAGCCTTTAGGAACGCAGTATTTATATTATTTAAACGATTTGTCGCCATTGTCATTCCATTCTAAAGAAAAAGATGATTATACTTTTTTGCGCGAAGGAAAATATACAGCGAGTAAATTATTTACTATAGGGAATACAACCACGGTTTTAAAATTTCCTTATTTGAGAGAATCCTTTACAAAACAAGGGAAAAAAGTAAGCCAAGTATTAGGCGAAACCTTACCCAATACTTTTGTGCTGGCTGTTTCGGCCATTGTAATAGCCATGATATTAGGTGTTATTTTGGGTATTGTATCTGCTTTGTATAAAGACCAATGGATCGATAAAACAATTCAAATATTTAGCACGCTAGGCATGAGCGTACCTTCTTTTTTTAGTGCTATACTATTTGCTTGGTTTTTTGGTTTTGTGCTGCATGAATATACCAATTTAGAGATGACGGGGAGTTTGTACGAACTAGACGATTTTGGAGAGGCTATGCACATAAAATGGAAAAATTTAATACTTCCGGCAGTTGTTTTAGGTATTCGTCCGTTGGCGGTGGTTATTCAGCTTATGCGAAATTCTTTGCTAGAGGTTTTTAATCAGGATTATATTAGAACAGCAAGAGCTAAAGGACTTAGTGAATTTCAAATTATAAAAAAACATGCTGTAAAAAACGCCTTAAATCCGGTAGTTACGGCAATATCAGGTTGGTTTGCATCTATGCTTGCAGGAGCCGTTTTTGTAGAATACATTTTTGGGTGGAACGGCCTTGGTAAAGAAATTGTAAATGCCTTAAATACTCTAGATTTACCGGTAATTATGGGCGCTGTATTGGTAATTGCTGTGTTATTTGTAATTATCAACATTTTTGTCGACTTAATCTACGTTTGGTTAGATCCAAAAGTTAAATTAAAATAAATATTTATTTCCGCGAAAGCGTAAACATTTCAAACACTTTTTATATGAACAAGATTAAATATATTTTCGTTTTATTAATCACTTTTTTAAGCTGTAAAGACGAGCCAAAACAATTTTCTGCCGCAGCTTTAAACGATACCTTTATTGCTCAAAATGGCGACGAGGTAACCTTCCAAAGCATATTAGATAAACACCAAGGCAAAACAATAGTTATTGATGTTTGGGCATCTTGGTGTAGCGATTGTATTAAAGGTATGCCTAAAGTTAAGATGCTACAAGCCAACAATCCAGAAGTAGCCTATGTGTTTTTATCTTTAGATAGAGAGCAAGGGGCTTGGCATCGAGGTATTGCAAAATACCAAGTAAATGGCGACCATTATTTTATGCCAAATGCTAAAGATTGTGATTTTGCAGATTTTTTAAATATAAGCTGGATTCCTAGATATTTGGTAATAAATAAAGCTGGCGAAATCGTTGTATTTAATGTTATTGAAGCTGATGACGATAAGTTAATAAAAGCTATAAAAAATTAACTATTTTAGCAGTAGAAAACAACAATTACTAACTTTTTTAAAAAAATATCCTTGTCAATTTAGGGAAGGTTAAAAGGCAACTATGAGAAAAAACATTGTAGCAGGAAACTGGAAAATGAATAACGATTTAGCGCAAACCGAAGCGTTAATTACTGCGTTAAAAAATCAAACAACAAGCTCTAATGCAGAAGTAATGGTAGCACCAACCTTTACCAATTTATTTCAGGCATACCAAGCATTAAAAACTTCTAATATCGAAGTTATAGCACAAAACATGCACTTTGCAGAAAATGGAGCCTATACAGGTGAAATTAGTGCGAGTATGTTAAAAAGCATCGGCGTTAATACTGTAATTTTAGGTCACAGTGAGCGTCGTGAATATTTCAATGAAACCGATGAGTTACTTGCTAAAAAAACCGATGCAGCTCTAGCAAAAGGTATTCGTGTAATTTTCTGTTTTGGTGAAGAATTAGCCGATAGAAAATCTGGAAACGAAGAGACTATAGTTGGCAATCAAATTAAAAATGCATTGTTTCATTTAGAAGCAGCGGCATTTCAAAACATTGTGTTAGCCTACGAGCCTGTTTGGGCCATTGGTACAGGCGAAACTGCAAGCCCAGAGCAAGCTCAAGATATGCATGCATTTATTAGAAAAACACTTGCCGATAAATACGGAAACGATGTTGCCGATGAGGTTTCAATCCTTTACGGAGGTAGTGTTAAGCCAGCAAATGCTGAAGAAATTTTTTCTAAACCAGACGTAGATGGTGGTTTAATTGGAGGAGCAGCTCTAAATGCTGAAGATTTTTTCGCGATTGTAAATGCTTTTTAAAACATACAATTAGTTAAAAATAATTAGGGCGTTACCCGAAAAGGGTCGGGCTTTCGGCAGTCGCTTTTTTGTGTTGCATAGGTGCAACCACACAAAAAGAGCTCCAACAAAGTCTCAATCCCTAACGCGGGCTAACCTGCAAAATGTAGAGACAACCCTTTGGTTTCTCCTTTTTTGCAAAGTTCTATTTAAAATAAATTAAATTCGTTAGCTTTTTTAATGATGTATTAAAAATGTAAAACACTTTATCATTCACTTGATAAGGTGTTTTTTTTATAAAAACAGGGAATTTTCCTTTAAATCTTTTGTCATTTCTATGCAAGGAGAAATCACACATACTTGGTTGTGTAGAGAATATAAACAATTAGAATTTCTGTTTACGAAATCAAGTTAGATTTCCAAACGTCTCTAAAGACTAAAACCATCATAGAGCAGTCGCTTCAAACTAAGTTTTAATAAATTTTTATCACGAACTCCGTTAATAACGCTTAAATTTGCACTTTAATAAAAAAGCAAATGTCAAACATTATTTATATTGGGTACTATTTTAAAGTAGCGCCATTACAGCCAGCCGTAGAGATTTTAATAGCAGAACTTGGTTACGCTGGTTTCGAGAGTTTTGTAGAAAACGAAGATGGAGCAACGGCTTACATTCAAAAAGAAGAATGGAATGCTAATATTTTAGACGATGTTCAAATATTAAAATCTGATGAGTTTGAAATTACTTACGAATTCAATGAAATAGAACAAACCAACTGGAACGAGGAATGGGAGAAAAACTTTAATCCTATTATTGTTGACAATGCCTGTTCTGTTAGAGCACCTTTTCACGAGAAACCAGATACAATTTACGATATTATTATAGAACCAAAAATGAGTTTTGGTACAGGACATCATGAAACGACACACATGATGATTCAACATATTTTAAAAACAGATTTGAAAGATAAATCGGTTTTAGATATGGGCTGTGGTACTGGGGTTTTAGCGATTCTTGCTGAAATGAAAGGCGCAAAACCTCTAGATGCTGTAGATTATGACAATTGGTGTTACCTTAATAGTTTAGAGAATGTAGAGCGCAACAATGCTGAGCATATCACGGTTATAGAAGGCGATGCTTCTGCTTTAAAAGGTAAAAGTTACGATGTTATTATAGCAAATATTAACCGCAATATTTTACTTCAAGATATGGCAACTTATGCTGCTTGTTTAAATAAAAATGGTATGTTATTTTTAAGCGGATTTTATGCTGAAGACATTCCGCTAATAACAGCTGAATGTGAAAAACATTTGTTAAAATTTGAAGAAAAGTTAGAAAGAAACAATTGGGTATCGTTAAAATTTTTAAATTAGTAACATATTTAAACCGTTAACCAAGTGTTTTCCGATAAGGAAACATAAGAAAGACATAGTGTAAATTATGAGTATACAAGAAAAAACATTCGAAGAATTATTACTAGAAGAAGAAGTTTTAACTCAAAACGAGATTGTTTTGCATAACGACGATGTAAATACTTTCGATCACGTTATTGATACATTAATTTATGCTTGTGAGCATACACCAGAACAAGCAGAACAATGTGCTATGTTAGTGCATTACAAAGGAAAGTGCACGGTTAAAACAGGCTTATTAGACGATTTAAAACCACGTTGCTCTATGTTGCTAGAGGCAGGCTTAAGTGCAGAGCTCGTGTAAAACACATATATACAATAATCAAAAAAGACCTTTCAATAAAATGAGAGGTCTTTTTTTTTGCTATTAATGTAATTTTTATTTCTACTTTACTTTCTTAATCGAGTTTATTTTTAAAATGCCATAAAGCGGGCAAAAGTTAATAAAACTTGTTACAAGTAAAAGAACAGCTACAGCCATTAATATTAAAGCAAATGTTCCTGAGATAATATTAAAATAGTAAAGTAAAGCAATAGCTATACCTGCAAGTACTCTAATAGCTTTATCGGTAGCTCCTATGTTTTTTGTCATTACTGAAAAATTAAATATTAATGTTTAAAGCGTACTTGGACACACAAAATCTGTGGTTGGTAAATCGGAGTTTTTAATAGCTCCAAATCCTCCAGCAATATCAATTAAGTTATCAAAACCTCTTGCTTTTAAAATAGATGCTGCTATTACCGAGCGGTAACCACCAGCGCAATGCACGTAGTAAGTTTGGTTTTTATCAATACTATTCATATTATCGTTAATATAATCTAGCGCAAAATGTTTAACGTTGTCACCTTTTAAATGCTCTGAGTTATATTCTCCATCTTTTCTAACATCTAAAACCTGTATGTCTTCTGCATTAAAGTGCTTAGAGAACTCATCAACCGATATAGACTTAATGGTTTCTATATCTTTTCCAGCTGCTTTCCAGCTTTCTATGCCGCCTTCTAAGTAACCTAAAGTGTTATCATACCCTACACGAGATAGTCTTGTAACAGTCTCCTGTGCCTTTCCTTCAGGAACTACAAGTAGAATAGGTTGTTTTAAATCTGTTATTAAAGCACCAACCCATGGCGCAAAACCACCTTGAATACCAATAGAAATAGAATTAGGAATATGGCCTTTTACAAAATCGTCCTGATGTCTTACGTCTAAAACTAATGCATCTTCACTATTGGCCATTGCTTCAAAAGCTTCTGGAGAAAGTGGTGTATCGCCTTTTTTAAGAATTGTTTCAAAATTATCATAGCCCGATTTGTTCATCATGGCATTTTTTGCAAAATATTGTGGTGGTGGTGCAATACCATTTAAAACTTCTTTTATAAATTCTTCACGCGTCATGTCGGCACGTAAAGCGTAATTCGTTTTTTTCTGTTCACCTAAAATACCAACGGTTTCTTTGCTTAAGTTTTTTCCGCAAGCAGAACCTGCGCCGTGAGCTGGATATACAATAACATCGTCGGCAAGTGTCATGATTTTGTTCCGAAGCGAATCGAACAACATGGCAGCTAAATCTTCTTTTGTTAAATCAGATTTTATAGCTAAATCTGGTCGGCCAACATCACCTAAAAACAGAGTGTCTCCAGAGAAAATAGCGTGGTTTTTTCCATCTTCATCAATCAACAAATAAGTAGAAGATTCTAGCGTATGCCCAGGTGTATGCAATACTTTAATAGTGATTTCTCCAATTTTAAAGGTTTCGTTGTCTTTGGCTATGTGAGCGTTATAATCGGTTTCTGCATTTGGTCCAAAAACAATAGTTGCTCCGGTTTTTTTAGCTAAATCAACATGACCAGAAACAAAATCGGCATGAAAATGCGTTTCAAAAATATATTTTATTTTAGCATTTTCTTTATTTGCTTTGTCTACATATTGTTGCGTTTCGCGCAATGGATCTATAATAGCAACTTCACCGTTAGATTCTATGTAGTAAGCGCCTTGAGCTAAGCAACCTGTATATATTTGTTCTATTTTCATGTTTTAATTTTTTATGGTTTCTATGATTTCAATAGGAGTGAAATCGATACTTTTTTTATTACTTGATTCAAAATTAAGAAACTTTAATGGTTTGCTACGTTACAATTATTACATAAGCTATTTAAGCTCTTTGTACATTATGTATACGGCCATTAGTAGAACAAAAAAACCGAAGCTTTTTTTGAGTTTACTACTGCTAATAAATTTAGAAAAATAGTTTCCTAGAATAATTCCAAAAATGGATATCCCTGTAAATGTTAAAAGGAACGTCCATTCGATTTCCAATGTTTGCATATCTCCTGTAAACCCTATAAGGGAATTTATAGTGACAATGATTAATGAGGTTCCTACTGCTTTTTTCATAGGGATGTTAGCCCAAAGTACTAATGCCGGAACATATAGAAATCCGCCTCCCGCACCAATCAAACCTGTTATGGTACCTATAGTTAGCCCTTGTATAAAGGTTTTGTAATAAGGTTGGCTTGTTGTTGTAACAACATCCTCCGTTTTTCCTTTTTTAATCATGGAAATGGATGCTATAAGCATAATGATAGCAAAAAACACCATGATACTCATATCTTTGGTTAACGTGAAATTGCCAAAGTTAAATAAGGTTTCTGGTATATTTGGCACTAAATAGCGACGTGATAAATACACGGCAATAAAGGATGGAAATGAAAAAGCTAATCCGGTTTTTACATCTACCAAGCCCTCTTTAAATTTCTGTAAAGTGCCTACAAGTGAAGTTGTGCCAACAACAAATAAAGAATATGCCGTTGCAACAATAGGGTTGTAGCCTAATAAGTAGACTAATAAAGGAACAGTTAATATAGAACCACCACCACCAATAAGTCCCAAAACGAGACCAACAATAAGCGCGCCTACATAACCTATAATTTGAGAGTTTTCCATTTAGTGTGGGAGTTTACTTTTTAGTATACCGTAAATAAATGTACCAACTATGGCTGCCGAAATTACAATAAGCATGCTAGAAACGCCTGTGCCTAAAAGAATATACATAGGTCCAGGACATGCACCTATAAGTGCCCAACCTAAGCCAAAAATAATTCCGCCAACAATATAGCGAGTGATTCCGTTGTCTTTTTTAGGAACAAATATATCGGCGCCTTTTATGCTTTTGATATAACCTCTTTTTGATATTTGTAAAAACAATATACCTGATATTACGGCTGTGCCGATAATGCCATACATGTGAAAGGATTGAAAACGGAACATTTCGTAAATGCGATACCATGAAACGGCTTCGGATTTTACTAATAGAATACCGAAGACAATGCCTACTAATAAGAATTTAATAAATTTCATAGTTAAAATATTAGAGGTAAAATAAGGTTAGTCATTATTAATCCACCGATAAAAAAGCCAATTACAGCTATTAGTGATGGTTTTTGCAAGCTGCTTAGCCCTGTAATGGCATGGCCTGAAGTACAGCCACCCGCATATCTGGTTCCGAAACCAACAAGTATGCCCCCAATAATTAATATGATTAATACTTTAGGTGATTTGAGCGCTTCGATACTGAAAAGCTCGTTTGGTAAAAGTGTTGCGCCTGCATTTTGAAAGCCCATATTCTGAAGCTCGACAACCGTTTCTGGGTTTAAATCGATAAGTGTATCGTTTGATAGATAGTGTGTTGCAATGAATCCGCCTATAATAGCGCCTAATACTACGGTAAGATTCCAGAGTTGATCTCTCCAGTTGAATTTAAAAAAATCGGCAAATTTACCAGCTCCTCCAATAGCGCAAAGTGTACGCAGGTTGGATGACATACCAAAAGTTTTGCCAAAATAGAGTAGTAACGCCATAACGATGGCTATTAATGGGCCTGATACATACCATGGCCAAGGGTTCAAAATTATTTCCATATTCTTTTATTTGGTGCAAAGGTATGGTCTTGGTGTAGTATGTTTTGTAATAAATGTTACTTTGAATTTTGTGTGTGGTTAAGTTGTTTTAAGGGAGTCGGTTAGAAGTGTGTGCTGAGGTTACTTTATTCGTAAGACTTAGAAAATAGTTGAGAGGTTATAGAAACAAGAAGAAATAGGAGCGTAAATAAGAAAAAATACTGTGTTTATTTGATGTAGGTTTTTGTTGGCGGATTTGCTTGCGCTAGGGATAGTAGTGAAAAGCCCACAGTATGCGCAATGGCAATTGCGCGCACGAGGACTTGTAGTGAATAGCCCGACCCTTTTCGGGTAGCGCCCAAATGTTTTATAGAATTTCTATTTTGTTACGGCTTAGTTTTATTTTGTTTTCGTTTTCTAGCTGTTTTAAGAGTCTAGAAATTACGACGCGTGAGGTGTGGAGGTCTTCGGATATGTCGAGATGTTTTACGATAATGGTTTTTGAGCCGTTGAGTTCTGCTTTGTTGAGTAGGTAGTTGTAGAGGCGTTGGTCCATTTTTAAAAAGGCCAGATTGTCTATGGTTTCGAGCATTTCGTTGAAGCGTGATTGGTAACTTTCGAGTATGAAATTACGCCAACTGTGGTTGCTATGGAACCAAATTTGCATGTTTGCTACAGGTATAAGTACGATGCTTGAGTTGCTTTCGGCCACGGCGCGAATTTTGCTTTTTGAGGTGCCCATACAACAGGTAAGCGACATGGTGCAGGTTTCGCCGGCTTCAAGAAAGTATATTAAGAGTTCGTTACCATCGCTATCTTCACGTAATATTTTTATGTTTCCGCTTAAAAGTAGTGGGATGTATTCTAGATTTTGGTTGATATCGATTATAATATCATCTTTTTGAAAAGTTTTAAAGCTTCCGACTTCTAAGATTTCGTTTATAATATCTTGATCTAGAGCGTTGCTGAATTTTTCTTTTAAGAGGGCTTTTTCCATATTCAAAAATAATAATAAAAAAAGTTAAAAAAAATTTGGTGGGCTTTTATTAAAAGATGTATATTTGCACCCACATAAAAACGGCCTCGTGGCGCAACTGAATAGCGCACTTGATTACGGCTCAAGAGGTTACTGGTTTGAATCCAGTCGAGGTCACTAGTGTTTATTAAGCTTCCAAGAGATTGGAAGCTTTTTTTATTCGTCATTTGCAGATAATTTGCAGAAAAAATGGTTTTTAAAATGTTCTAAATTCTTAGTTTTATCATTAAGTGGGACGTAAAAGTTTTGAAGCTTTTTTAATACTGAATGGCTTAGTTGATTTTTGTATTTTAAATACTAGACTTAGCACATTTTAATGG
This sequence comes from Algibacter lectus, assembly GCF_900112395.1. GTDB lineage: Bacteria > Bacteroidota > Bacteroidia > Flavobacteriales > Flavobacteriaceae > Algibacter > Algibacter lectus. Next base: position 102,356 of record NZ_FOLN01000006.1, on the reverse strand, counting down.
TGTCTAATAATTTATCACATAATTCTACCTTTTTATATTGTGACAAATTACAAATTACTTTTTTTTACTTCTTTTACGGTTTACCGTAACTATAATACAATTTGATATATTACTTTTCAATTTTGAAAGTTATTTTTAATAAAAATCACTAGTTAGTCCTGCTTTTTTTTAACTTTGATATGAAGACAAACTTTAATTTTTATTAAACTAAATATGCTTAAAGAACTTTTAAGATCTAAAGGTGTTAAACAAAAATGGCTTGCTAACAAAATTGGTGTTAGTGAGGTTTCTGTTAGTAATTGGGTGAAAGGTAAAAGCGAACCTACCTTAAAAAACTATCAGAAAATAAGCGAGGTTTTAAATATCCCATTAACTGAATTAACAAATTAATGGTTGCAGAAAAGAAATATAGTTTTTCGTTTACTGCGGCTTCTTTACGCACAAGAGAATTATCGCTTGTGGCAAAACATGTTTTGGAGAATCCTATTGATGATATTGAAGGTGTTTTGGGGCATGGAAAAAGAACCACAGGTAAACGTTATTTAGTAGAAATGGTTAAATGGTTGAATGTGCTTACAGAGGAGCAAAAGACGTTGTTATTGGAAGGGAATTTTAATGTGCAGAAAGAGATTACATTTATTGCAGTTTGTAAAAACTTCGCTTTTATACGTGATTTTATTATTGAAGTAATTCGTGAAAAGTATATCGTTTTTGATTATGAAATAACCAATGGAGATTACCTTTCTTTTTTTCGTCGAAAAGCAGAAAGCCATCCAGAAATAGATAAATTAACAGAGGTAACTCAAAATAAAGTAAGGCAAGTGACCTTTAAAATATTAGAACAAGCAGGATTGATAAACAACATAAAATCAAAAATGATACAACCTCAAATTATAGAGCCTCAAACCAAAAAGGTGATTCTTAAAGATAATTCAGAATTGTTCAAAATCTTCTTGTACAGTGATTTTGATATTCAAACGTTGACATCATAATTATGGGGAATCTTACTAATAAATTCGAGCATTTATTCAATGTTATTTCATCCTCTAATTTCTTAAATAAAGAATCATTAGGAGGCGAAATTCCTTTCTTTATCTCTTCTTATAAAGCAGAGGAAGAATTAGCATGCAGAGAAGAAATTCACTTACTAAAAAAGAAATTAGAAAATCAAGGAGTACCTGTTTTAGAACTAAATCTTTACGATCTTATTTGTGAGATATTAGAATCTAAAGGCGGAATGGAACGTATGTTTAAAGTAGAAAAAGCAAAGTCTAAAGATAAGTTTTTAAATGCTTTACAATCGTCCCTAAATATGCATCAGGTATTGATGCCATTAATAAAACAAAAAATAGAATCTAACAGTGCTAAGGTATATTTCTTAACCGGAATTGGTTTAGTATTTCCATTTATACGTTCTCATAACGTACTTAATAATCTTCAAAACATAGCAAAAGAAGCACCTACGGTTGCTTTTTTCCCTGGAGACTATAATGGACATACTTTAAATCTTTTTGGATTACTAAAAGACGACAATTACTACCGTGCATTTAATATGGATAAAATAGAAGTTAAGCTATGATCAAAAATTATTTTGAAAAACAAATAGACCGCGCAATTGAAACGGTTATTAAAGCCGATGACCGCGATAACATTTCAACCGAAGTTACCGAATACGTCATCACTAACGAAATAGGAAAAAAGATAAAAGACTTTTTTCAGGCCTACAATGATTATTCTGGAGCCAATGGTGTTTGGATCTCTGGTTTTTTTGGTAGTGGTAAATCTCACTTATTAAAAATCATATCGTACGTTCTTGAAAACAAAGAATACGATGGCTGGAAATCGGGAGAATTATTTGCTGAGAAAGTAGATAATGATGCGGTTTTAAAAGACGACATTCTAAAAGCAACACGTGTACCTTCAGAGTCTGTCTTATTCAATATAGATCAACAAGCACAAATAACCAGTAAGGAAGATGCAAATGCCATTCTTTCTGTGTTTTACAAAGTGTTTTACGACCATTTAGGTTATTATGGTTTTCAACCACACGTTGCTGAGTTCGAAATGTGGTTAGATAGTAAAGGTAAATACGATGCTTTTAAAACGGAATATGCAAAAGTTAACGACAATACTTGGGAAGTAGATCGTTTAGAATATTTTGTACTAGATGTAAAAGATGTTTTGGCAACGGTTTTTAATGAAAGTGCCGATAAGTATGAAAATATACTTGATGAATTAGAAGACAGAAACAAACAATCTATTGAAGATTTCTGTAATCGTGTAAAAGCATATATCGACTCAAAGCCAAAAGGATTCCGATTAAACTTTTTTGTAGATGAAGTTGGTCAATATATTAGCGACAATACCAAGCTAATGCTTAATCTGCAAACCATAGCAGAAACTTTAGCAACTAAAACAAAAGGTAATTCTTGGATTTTAGTAACCTCGCAAGAGGATATGGAAACCGTTGTTGGAGATATGAATAAAAGCCAGCAAAATGATTTCTCTCGTATCCAGGCACGTTTCAAAATTAAAATCCCTCTAACATCTGCAAACGTCGATGAAGTTATCGAAAAACGTTTACTAGATAAAAATGATAATGCGCAAGAAGAATTAGCTTCAGCACATAAAAAAAATGGTTCGCATTTAGAATCGTTATTATCATTTTCAGAAGCTGGTGTGCAGTTTAAAGGCTATAAAGATGATGCCGATTATGCCAACAAATTCCCATTTGTACCATATCAATTCGATTTGTTTCAGCAATGTAGAATAGCCTTATCTAACCACAACGCCTTTCAAGGGAAACATGCTTCTGTAGGAGAGCGATCTATGCTTGGTGTCTTTCAGCAAGTGATAAAAGCCATTCAAGAGCGCGATAAAAATGCTTTGGTTAGTTTCGATTTAATGTTTGAAGGTATTCGTAATGAATTGCGAGGCGAAATACAACAATCCATCATTCTTGCCGAAAAACAGTTAGACGATGTTTTTGCCATTAAAGTGCTTAAAGCCTTATTTTTAGTTAAGTACTTCGGGAATTTTAAAACCACAAAACGTAACATTTCGGTTTTATTAATAGACGATATTAATGTAGATCTTAAAGCACACGAAACGAAAATTGATACGGCATTAACCATTCTAGAAAACCAAAGTTACGTGCAACGTAATGGCGATATCTATGAGTTTTTAACCGATGATGAAAAAGATGTTGAAGAAGAAATAAAAAACACAAGTATTGATGAGCAGGCGGTTACGCAATTGTTAAAAGAAATTCTTTATGATGATATTATAGAAGTCAACCGAATTAAATACCTAGAAAATAAGCAAGATTACGATTTTACAACCAAAATAGATGGTAGCTTTTTTGGTAGAGAAAAAGAGCTAGAGATTGAAATTATTACAGACGACTCAAGCAAAGATTTTAACGAATCGCACATACAATCCCAAACCATGGGAAGTACAGGTATGAAAGTTGTTTTAGCATCTAACGCCACCTTTATGCGTGATGTTAGAATGTATATTAAAACAGCCAAGTACGAAATGCAAAATAGAGGTTCTGGTACCAGACCCCAAGTAGCAAGGATTCTTCAAGAAAAATCCATGCAAAATGTAACGCGCAAGAATAATTTAAAAGTCATGGCAAATACCGCTTTGGCAGCATCTAAAATATACCTAAACGGTGGTAAGTTAGAGATGACAAATTCTAGCGACGGTAAAACACGAGTTATTAATGCGTTTCAAAAGTTGGTAGCGGTTGTATATCCTAATTTGCGCATGCTAAAAGCGGTGACGTTTACAGAAGATACTATTGTTAGTACCTTACGCTCTGCACCTGAAATGCTATTTACAGAAGAAGAGGCTATTATGTCGGAAGCCGAAGGCGAAATTTTAAGCGAAATTTTAAAACGTAAAAAACGTAGTGATCGTACCACGCTTATTGATCTTAAAAATGTTTTTATTAAAAAACCCTATGGTTGGTATCCTAATGCTATTTGGACCATTACCGCAAAGCTGTACAAACGTGGTAAAATAGAAGCCAAACAAGATTCTAATTTATTAGATAATGATGCGTTTTTAAACGCCTTGTTAAATAGCTCCAACCATGGTAATACCATTTTAGAACCACAAGCTTCGTTTGATGCTTCAGCTGTAAATAAACTTAAAGAAGCATATAAAGATGCCTTTAATGAGAGTTGTCCGTTACGTGAAGCTAAAGATGTGGCTACTGCTTTTAAAGATAAATTAATACAAATGCGTATTGATGTCAATCAGCTTTTAGCAAACAAACAATCCTATCATTTTCTAAAAAGTCTAGAAGCGTTCTCAGAGAAATTAGAGCGTTGGTCTAAAAAGGATTATAGTTACTTTATTACCAATTTATCAGAGTTTGAAGACGATTTATTAGATGCTAAAGAAGATCTATTATCACCTATTCAAACTTTTATGAATGGTGAACAACGAAAAATTTATGATCAAGTAAAAGCACTTTTGGAAGGCAATACCGCAAACTTTGATTACATACAAAGTGACGAGTTAGAAACCTTAAAAACCTTAGTAGCAACTAACACGCCATATAAAGGGAATGCTGTGCAATTGGCTAAAGCAGCAAAAGACCAACTGTCTAAAAAAGTACTTGAACTTATAGATGAAGAGAAGCGCAATTTTATTAAAACAGCAGAAGACTTTATAGCGGATATTACAAACCGTAAGGCATTTAAAAACTTAGGTGTAGAGCAGCAAACTAATGTTATTAGTGCTTTAAGTTATAAAAAGCGCGCGATAACTAACGAACGCTATATTTCTAACATTCGCCAGTCTCAACATCAGTTATCGCAGATACATACAGATGCCTTAAACCTGATGGCAAATTTAGCAGCACCAAAACAAGAAGATGGAAAAGCAAAAGAGCCCGTTGCTAAATATATAAGACGCTCGCAAATACATGTAGATTACGATAAAAATGAACTAGTGTCTGAAGCTGATGTAAACGATTATGTGGAAGCACTTAGAGAAGCCTTTTTAAAGCGTATTAACGAGAATATTAAGATCAACTTAAAATAGCATGAATACCAACCAACTAAAACGCTTTGCCCAAGACGCACGTATAAAATTGATAGACCAAATTGGTGCTAAGCTTGAAAAAGTATTGACAACCGATAGTGTAGCCCTGCGTGAAAAAGCAGGGCATTTACAAAAACTACAACAGGCTATTAACAAAACCTCTAAAGCAGACGTTATAGATACCGTTGCTTATACATGGTTTAACCGTTTTGTAGCCTTACGTTTTATGGATGTTAATGGCTACCAACCTATAGGTGTCTCTATTGTAAGCCCAACAGAAGGCGGTACACTACCCGTTATTTTACAAGAAGCCAAACAAGGTAATATTGCAGAAGAATTACCTGTGCAACACCAACGCATTTACGATTTGCTAGATGGTAAAATACCTAGTACAGATGCACAAAACGAAGCCTACAGCAATTTATTAGTTGGGGCCTGTAATCATTTAAGTGAAACCTTACCGTTTCTATTTGAAAAAATTGAGGATTATACTGAGTTATTATTACCAGACGATTTAATATCTCAATTTTCTATTTTACAAGATGTACGAGATGGTATGACAGCTGAAGATTGTGCCGAAGTTGAAATTATAGGTTGGCTCTACCAGTTTTATATCTCAGAAAAAAAAGATGAAGTATTTGCTAGTAAAGGCAAAGTAAAAAAAGAAGATATTCCAGCAGCTACGCAATTATTTACACCACGTTGGATTGTGGAATACATGGTGCAAAATACCGTTGGAAAACTGTGGCTACAAAACAACCCACAATCTAAGCTACGAGAGCACATGCCTTATTTTATTGAGTCGCCAAGCGCTACAGTAGACGATTATCTTAAAATTGACAGTGTAGAAGACATTACCTTATTAGACCAAGCCTGTGGAAGTGGGCACATTTTGGTTTATGGGTTTGAGTTATTGTCTAAAATTTATGAAGAGCAAGGTTATAACGAAAGTGACATACCAAAACTAATCATTGAAAAAAACCTCCACGGTTTTGAGATAGACACACGTGCTGCACAATTGGCAGGTTTAGCATTAATGCTAAGAGCTAGACAATATTACCGTCGTGTATTTAAAAAAGAAATTAGCCCTAATATATTTTGTTATCAAGATTTAAAAGTAAGCGAAGAAGATATTAAAGGAACATTTAAAGCTGTAGATGAAACCTTAAGCGATGGGTTGTTCTATGATTTAAAAACAATGCAACAAGCGACTAATTTAGGCTCGCTTATACAACCTCACACTACTTTAACAGATTTAGAAAAAACGAGAGCTTCTTTAGCCACTAAAGTCAATAGTAGTGATCTGTTTAATACTCATAATTTAAGAGGTGTATTACAAGCTATTGTGCAATTAAGTGCATTATCACAAAAATACCATTGTGTTGTTGCGAATCCACCGTATATGGTTTCTGGCAAAATGAACACGAAATTAAATGATTATGTAAAATTGAATTATCCAAATAGTAAAGCAGACCTATATTCCTGTTTTATTGAAAGAAGTTATCAGTCAAATTTTTCTTTAGGTTACTCTGGACTCGTTACGATAGAAAGTTGGATGTTCTTATCTAGCTACGAAAAATTTAGGAAAAGTCTTATTGAAAATTATAAATTTCACAGTCTATCTCATTTTGGGTGGCACGTTATGAGAATAGCATTTGGCACAGTAGCTTTTGTTACACAGAAAGTAAAGCCAAGTGAAGATTCTCTCAGTGTTTTTTCTTTTTTAGATTATAACAATCTGGATAAAAAAAATGAGAAGCCTATCATATTCCCAATAAAAAATAATGAGAGGTATTCAGTAATAAATCAAAATCGATTTGCAAATATTCCTGGATTTGCTTTTGGCTATTGGGCAAGCGATAAGATGATTGAGGTTTTTAGTAAAGATAAGGTTTCCAAAATTGTTGATACAAGAGAAGGGTTAGCTACAGCAGATAATGAAAGGTTTTTAAGGTTCTGGAATGAAATAGAAATTCAAAATATAGCTTTTAAAGATAAAACGCAAAGGAATAATTTAATAGAAGATTGTAAATGGTTTCCATATATAAAAGGAGGTGAATACAGGAAATGGTATGGTAATTTAAACTATGTGGTTGACTGGGAGAATGATGGTAGTCGAATTAAAAATAATTTTGATTTAAAAACAGGTCGGCTAAGGTCGCACAATTACAATGGCGAATATTCCTTTCGTGAAGGAGTAACTTGGTCAGGAATGACATCCTCTGGATTTACTTTAAGGAATGTCGAAGCAGGTTTTCTTTTTGATGCTAAAGGACCTATGGGATTTTTCGAAAATATAGAGGATAAAGAAAAAACATTAAGTTTCTTGAACTCTAAAGTTTCTACTCATTTCTTAAAAGTTTTAGCCCCTACTAAAGATTTTAAACTTGGTCATATCTTAAAACTCCCCTTACCTATTAAATTAGTTGACTCTAAAATCCCAGTATCTCTCGCAAAAGAAGATTGGAATAGTCGTGAGTATTCTTGGGATTTTCAACAAAACGAACTCATCCGCATTAAAGGTCAAGATTTAGAAGAAACCTACGATAGCTATTGCCAATATTGGCAAAACAAGTTTTTTGAGTTGCATAAAAATGAAGAAGAACTAAACCGTCAGTTTATAGATATTTATGGTTTACAAGACGAGTTAACACCAGATGTTCTATTAAAAGATATCACCATTCTAAAAGAAGAAACTACTATTAAAGACGGTAACTTAGTATTTCGCGAAAGCGAAATTATGGCACAGTTTATAAGTTATGCAGTAGGTTGTATGTTTGGGCGTTATAGTTTAGACAAAGAAGGTTTAATATTAGCCAACCAAGGAGAAACCTTAGAAGATTACCTTAAAACTGTTGCATTAAGCGCAGCCGAAGTGTCTTTTATGCCAGACGACGATAACATTATACCAATACTAGACAACGAGTGGTTTGAAGATGATATTGTTGGTCGTTTTTACGAGTTCTTAAAAGCCACCTTTGGTAAACCAAACTTTGATAAAAACTTGGCATTTGTAGAAGATGCAGTTGGCGATATACGTAAGTATTTTTTAAAGTCTTTTTATACAGATCATGTAAAGCGTTATAAAAAGCGTCCAATCTATTGGATGTTTTCATCGCCTTCAGGTGCGTTCAATGCATTAATATATATGCATCGCTACACACCAGATACGCTTAACACCATGCTAAATGGCTACGTTAAAGATTACCAAGAAAAATTAAAAGCGCAGAACCAACAGTTAGACCATGTTAAAAATGTAGGTACAGACCGCGAGAAAGTAAGCGCAGAAAAAGAACAAGCACGTATTAACAAAATACTACTAGAACTACAAGAATACGACCGTGAGTTATTTAAAATAGCCACAGAACGTATTGCTATTGACCTAGACGATGGTGTGCTGGTTAACTATAATAAGTTTGGTACTGTTATTAAGCAAGTCTCTGGCTTAAACGATAAAAAAGCAAAAGATAAAGTAAGGAAGTTTGATTGGATTGATGTAACAGAAATACAGTAGAGGTATGAGCATAACAAATAAGGCAACTGAACTAATAAACAATGCCAAAGAGAAAATAAAAAAGGAAGTTTCTGATATTGAAAACCGCACCGATTTATCCGATCAGCAAAAGGTTGATCAAATTATAAAGGTGTTTAGCACGTTTTGTGCAGCAATAGCAGTACAGCCTATTCCATTTGCAGATATTTTTGTGTTAACACCTATACAAGGGTATATGGGTAAAAAACTAGCAGATATTAGGGGTTATGATATTTCTGAATCGGGCGCTAATGAAGTTTTTAAAGAACTAGCAGGTTTAGTAGGTTTAGGCTTTTTAGCACAACAGCTAGCTATTGGTGCATACAAAACGGTGTTACCTTTTTTAGGAGCTATTACAACCATTCCTTTAGTTTTTGGACTTACTTTTGGAATAGGACGAGTTATGGATCATTATTTTATAAAGAAAGCCAAAGGCGAAAAAATAGATAAAGAGACTTTGCAAAATATTTTTAAACAAGCCAGAGCAGAAGGTAAAAAGACAGCTAAGGATAATAAAGACGAAATTAATAAAGCGAAAGAAGAGTTATAGTGTCTAAGATTGAATACATAAAAAAAAACATCGATAAAACTTTAGTGCTTAGTGCTATGGCTAAGATTATTTTTAGCAATGAAGAGGCTTTAAACCAAGATGAAGAATTGGTATTACAAGCCTTAAAAAGGGCTGTGCCAGATTTACAGGAAAAGAGTCTAAATGAGATTCAAGAGTATTTACAAGATTTAGATGATGACCAATTAGTTGGGTTAGCCAATAACGTAAAAGGGATTTTACACGAGATTCAATTTGTAAAAATTGAAAATGAAGATGGAGACGAAATTACCGCATCTTTATTTACAGATACCAACCATCCTGATACTGATGTGTTATTAACTAACGAAGTAACAGGAGAAACTTTTGCGGTACAACTTAAAGCAACAGATAGTTCGTCTTATGTTAATAATTGGATTGAAAACCATGACGAAGGAGAGATTCTTGTAACAGAAGAAATAGCGGATAAAATGGGATTGGAATCTACCGAAATTTCTAATGAAGGACTTACGGCAGATGTTTTTGAATTTTGTAGTAAATTAATAAATTTAGATGATAACGATTCGCTTTGGAATTATTTACCACAGCTTCCAGCTATTTCAATAGCAATAGCAGGTTATTATTTGTTTTTAGAATATAAAAAAGGTCATATTTCGTTTGGTACATTTAAGATTAAGTTTGTTAAATTGACAGGTGTTAAAATAGCAAAGTTTTCATTCATTGCAGTTTTAATGATGGTTCCTGTAGTAAATGTTGTTACAGGTGCAACGCTATTATTTAGTTTACTATATAATACTGGAAGTTTTTTAGATAAAAAGATAAGTTAAGTTATGGATACACTAGATATGTTTTCTACACCACCAGAACATGGTAAACCTATTAAAATAGAAAATGGGGAATATATATATATACCTAATTTTTATGATAAGCCAACTGCCGATAAATACTTGACTAGGTTGATTAATGATATTAAGTGGAAGCAGGAATCCATGAATATGTATGGTAAACAAATACCTTTTCCTAGATTAACATCTTGGTATGGTGATCAAGATAAACCGTATAGTTTTTCGGGAATTACGTTGCAACCACATCGATGGAGTCCGGGCTTATTAAAAGTTAAAAAAGATATAGAGCCAAAAGCAAATGTTATTTTTAATAGTGTATTACTTAATCGCTATCGTGATGGTAATGACTCTATATCTTGGCATACCGATGCAGAGAAAGAATTAGGTGAAAATCCTGTAATAGCTTCTGTGAATTTTGGAGCAGAACGAAAGTTTCAGTTAAAGCATAAAGACACTAATGAGCGTATCGATATAATATTGCAGCATGGAAGTTTGCTAATTATGCAAGGCGAGTTACAGCATTTTTGGAAACATCAAATCCCTAAAACGAAGAAATCTCTAGAGGAACGTGTTAATTTAACCTTTAGAGTTATAAAATAATGTGGAAAAAAGTAGACATACAAAATGATGAAGGTGAAATTGTAAGTGCACAAGCACCTGTAATTATATCTGCTAGTCGTTCTACAGATATACCAACATTTTATGCAGATTGGTTTGTGGAAAGATGGAAAAAAGGCTACGTGAAGTGGATGAATCCGTTTAATGGTGTGCCTTCGTATGTAGCTTTTAAAAACACAAGATGTGTAGTGTTTTGGACAAAGAACCCAAAACCGATGTTTAAGCATATTGATTTCTTAGATAAATATGTTAAAAATTACTATTTTCAGTATTCTTTAAATGATTACGATAAAGAAGGTTACGAAGGAAAAGTACCTAGATTAGAAAGTAGGATTAAAAGCTTTATAGAACTATCAAATCGTATAGGGAAAGAACGTGTAGTCTGGCGTTTTGATCCGATGATATTAACTGATGAAATTGATGTTCATGAATTATTGAGAAGAGTAAAAAACATAGGAGACCAACTTAAAGATTATACAAGGAAATTAGTTTTCAGTTTCGCAGATATTGCTATTTATAGAAAAGTAGCAGTAAACTTAAAAAAAGAGAATATCAGTTATGTAGAGTTCACAGAGGATACCATGCATCAATTAGCAAAAGGACTTCAAGAGCTAAACAAAACATGGAATTTGGAATTAGCAACTTGTGCAGAAAAAATACCTTTAGAACAATACGGTGTTACTCATAACAAATGTATTGATGATGACCTTATGATTGATTTGTTTGCGGATGATAATGTTTTAATGGATTTTTTAGGTGTAAAATTTGAGGAAGCCACGTTATTCGATCCTTCCAATAAAGTTAAAAAGACTAGAGTACTCAAAGACAAAGGCCAGCGCGAAGCTTGTGGTTGTATTACGAGTAAAGATATAGGGCAATATAATACTTGTCCGCATGAATGCGTGTATTGCTATGCAAACACGTCTAAAGAATTAGCATTAAAGAATTATAAAAAACATAAGGAAAATCAATTTTCGGATACTATAGTAAAAAGATAAAACTAAATAAAAAAAGCTATGTCATATTATTTTACATTACCAAGATTTAATGATTTAAATGATAATCAAAAGCTAGCTCTTGGCGAAATAGATGCTATTTCTTTATCGGGTGGCCCTGGCACTGGGAAAACTGTTGTCTCATTGTTGAGACATATAAATAATTACAAAAAGAACCCTCCTGTTAAAAGTTTACTATTAACTTATACAAAAACTTTAGAGCACTATTTAATAAATACTGCTAATTCTAGAAATAATAATGCAGGAAAAAATATAGATAGAACTCAAAGGTGGATCTTTAGTAAAGCAAAAACAAATTTTGAAGAGATTATTATTGACGAGGCTCAAGATGTCCCTATAGACTACTATGAAACAATTAATAAATATGCTGGACGTGTCAGTTTCGGTGCAGATGATGCTCAAAGCTTATATCAAGGCACGTGTAATACTTCTGAATTAAATAAACTATTTAGCGAAAATGAAGATTATGAATTAGAAAAAAATTATAGAAACTCTCGTGAAATACTAGAATTTACAATATCTGTATTTCCTAACATCTATATTTCTAGAAATGCATTAAATAGTGCTGGAATGACTGGTAGAAAACCTTTTTGTATTGAATTAGGTTGGGATAATTTTGATGATTCTGTTGTTAATAATATTATTGATATTTCTCAAGAGTTTAATGACGCTTCTCATAATATAGGTGTTTTAGTAGCAGGAGATAAGCAAGTTGATAAATATTTTGATATACTAACTAAAAGAATCAAGTGTTCAAAATATCATAGTAAAATGCCTGGTTTTAATACTTTAGAAAGATTACACATAACAACATTTAAATCTTCAAAAGGATTAGAGTTTGACACAGTGATTATTCCTTCTTTTGACAGTTATAGTTGGTTTATAAAAGAATCGGATAATTTTTCTGAAAATGATTTTTATGTTGCTATAACAAGAGCAAAACTAAATTTATATTTGCTTTGTAAAAATGATTTAAAAATTTCTGCTAATACATATATAACCTTGTAAATATGGAAAAGTATTTTTTAATTTTAAAAACAGTCAATTTGGGTCATTATTTTTCAAGAGGCCTAATAACTCCAAGTAATTATATTAATAGTTGGATTGATGATTTTCAATGCAAAATTGATAATACAATTTTACTTACGCATAATTTAGTTTTGGATGAATCTACTTGTGGAATTGAACTTGAAATTGTCGAAGACGAGAAGCAATACATAAAAGAAATCAGTAATGGTTTTTCTATTTTAAATAGACCATTACCAATCTCAAGAATAAAGAATATATATTTTGAAAATGAAAAACAAAGTGAAACAACTATTTTAAACATAGAAAGTGCAGACGCATTTGTTCCGAAAGAAATTATCAAAATACACGAAGAAGAATCTGATTCTAATTTAGAGGTTTTTGATTTTAGTTATCAAACACCTTTAGATGAAGAGTTGATAATTAAACAAAAGTTATTTGATAAACTCCTTGGAGGTTTTGCTTTGATGAGAATAGCAAAGGAGGATGATTTTAAAGAATATTCAGAGAATTATTTCAACTATTTAGCTTTTATAAATTACGAAGTAAGAAATAAAATAAAAGATTTAAATATAGATTTTAATACAGATTTAATTAAAGCCATAGAAATAGGTGATTATGAGAAGCTACCTTATATATATAAAGAAATGAATGTAGCTATAGCAAATAAATTACTAAATAAAAATTTACCTATTTCTAAATTTGGTGTCATTCAAGTCGACAAAATTGCCAAAATAAAAGAGTTTATTTTGGCAATTTTGTCAACATATGGAAATGACTATGGAAAAATAAAAAAAATAGATGATTTTATATCCTCACTTACTAGTGGCAGATTTAATAAAAAGTGGGAAGAACAAATTTGTTTGTATTTTGGGATAAATCAAGGGTATAATGCTTTTGAAAACACTTATAGGTTTGATAATAAAGAGATTGTTGTTAAATTTAAATTGAATAGTGAATTAGATTATTCAATAATCGAAAGTATATATCAATATGTTTTTAATAATAAAAAAGAAAATTACCAATTTGATTATTTGAGTTGGTGTCCTAAATTTATAAATAATACTAATATACAAAAGTATGAAGTAATCAAGTTCTTTGATAAACAAGTAATAATTAAAAAAAAAATCATTCCTGGCTCTACAGAATATTTACAAAAATTGTTGGAGCAATTTTCAAAAATTAATGTATTTGAGATTAAAACTAAAATTTCTGAATTTTTTCAGATTATAATCGATGATATGAAAAAATTAAATTTTGATAATAATGAAGAGATAAAATCTTTAAAATTAAAACTTAAAGAAGTTGAAAACAAGAAAACGATTGAGTCAGAGTTAACTTTGAAATCAAATAACAAACTTGACTTAGATCAAACTGCGATAGAATTAGAAAATGACATATTAGCTGCAAGGTTAATAGCTTTAAATAAAATTACACAGATCGGAGAATTAAAAGGAATAGCAAAATTTGTTGGAATAAAAAATAAAGGACCTTTTGTTAAAAAAGATTGCGAAAAGTTGAAAAATTTAATAATTGAGAAATTGAAAGAACAATAGAATCAGTTTATTTATGAGCATAATAGGTAAGCTAAATATTGAGTCAAAAACTTCTGAATCATTAAGTCATTTTTTAAAAGATAATATTGATGTTGTTTATAATTTCGTCTTAAATAAAAAACAATCAAAGTTAGCTTTATTGAAAGATGAAATTAATGAGTATTTTTTGAATAATTTTCTTGTAATTAAATCTTTAGATATTCGTGTTGATGAAAATCAAATGTTTATTGATTTACTTATAGATTTGTCAGAACGTCTTAATTTATCTTTTTATTTTAAAAGGTTTTGTAGAATTAAAGTTAGAGCAGATTTGTCAATTAGTAAAAAAAACGAAGCGGCTTCTCTTTACATGAATGGACTTAGGTCATTTCAAGATTTTGAAAATATCCTAGATAGCTTTTTAATAAAGTTGCAATTTGCATTTGAGCATGAAGAGGATAATAACAAAAGAGTAATAGCATTATTTTTTAATTTTTATGCCAATGTAATTCTTGATTTTGGTAAAATGAACATGCCTAGTTTAATTGGGTTTGTGAATGAGATTAAACATAAATCAAAGAATTTTCCATTTCTAACTGGTAGTATTTCTGATGAAATATTTGAGCTTGAAATATCAAAAGACTATAAATTAGCGTTTAATTCAATTCATTTAATAATTGATGAATATCTTCAAAGAGAAGATATTGTTTTATTATTTAACAAGGCAACATATTTAATTGAGTTAGAAACGGAATATGCAAGCCGATTATCAGATGTGGAAACGGATTTATATGATATTAGAAATCTTGCTTCTTCTTTTTATAGTGGTGCTGACTCTACATTTTATTCGCTTGGAAGAGGAGTTGCTATTTTAACTGAAGAACAACAGCTTTATGCCTATCTTCATAGTTATGGTAAGATGCATTTTGCTAAATGTAATTATGCTTTTAGTTTACTTCCAGAAGATTTTTTCTTATATAATATTGAAATTATTGACTGGGGTTGTGGTCAAGCGATGGCTTCAATGTCTTATTTAGATTTTCTTCAAAAAAAAGATATAAATCAAGATATTGAAAAGATTAATTTAAATGAGCCTTCTGAAATAGCATTAAAGCGTGGAGCTCTACATTTAACTAAATATGATGAAGCAATTAATTTAACAACCGTAAATAAAGATTTAGATTCTATTAAAAAAGAAGATTTTCAAGATTTTTATCCTAAAAATGTAAAACTTCATTTATTCTCAAACATTTTAGATATTGATAGTTACTCAACAAGACAATTATCTGATTTAATAAAAAGCAATTTTATAGGTCTAAACTATTTTGTCATTGTAAGTCCTTATATAACTGAATTAAAAACGAATAGAATAAATAATTTTATTTCAGAATTTGAGAATAGTTCAGAATTTGAACTTTTGGAATCTAAGAATAAGAAAAAAGGTGAATGGAAGGGGAATTGGTCATTAGTTTTAAGAGTCTTCAAAGTTAGAATTCTTAAAAAATATTAAAAAAAATACGAGTGTTTAAAAATCGAATTGTAGGATTTAAATGAATATAAAAATACAAGAAGCGTTAGAAAAAAAATTCCAAGATCACGATGTGATATTCTGGTATGACGAACGCGACGAATTAAAAGAAAGCTTTGATACACTGGTTATCGATGGTGTAGAAAAATGCCACATACAAAGTAATGAGTTTGAGATTAAATATAAAATAACATCTAATACTTCTAAAACGAAGTTTTTGGTGTATTCCAACCAGCCTAAGCCTAAAACCAATGAAAATTGGTTATTAGATTTAGAATTGGCTTACCATGTATTTCATACAGATCAAGAAGCTATTATTCTTCAAGATTTAGGATTAGATTTAAGTTTAAGAGAATTAGTTGCAGATCATATGCTATTTTTTAAATCGAAAGAACGTATTGATAAGCTAAAAGAGCTTCTAGGGAAAGGAGATGTTTTAAGAGACATTAGATATAAAATGGTAGCTGTAACGCTAAACACCGATTACGTTAATTTAAATACGTTTATACACGCACATGGAACTGCTTTTGCTAACGGTAATGAAAAGTTACAAAGAGATTTAGAGCGCTATGAATTATCAGATTTCTATTGGAAACAAATTTTAAATAAATTTAACTATAGTAGTGATTCACCTTCTATATACGATTTTCTCGTAGAAGCATTTTCTGATAATTTTAATGTGACTGATAAACCAAGTTTATCTAAAGAAACGAGGCTTTTACTATCGCTTTGGAAGGATACCATTACTTACAGAGAAGGCTTTGATAAAATATCGGCAAAAATTGCTAATGATATACAAATAGAAAGTGCACTTAACACGCTGCCTTTAGAAAAAGCAGTTAGTGATGAGCTTTTTAAGTTAACGGATAAAAAAATAATATACGATTTAGTACAACGTCTAATTACAAATGACATTGCTAACGATACTTTGCAGAGCTATATAAAACAAAGGGAACATACGTTTTGGTATAGACCACATTTTGAAGCATTTTATGAAAGTGTTTCGTATGCCGCGCAATTAATGCATGACCTTCAAAAATTAAAAATAGATTTTAAATCTATTGAAGATGGATTAGAACAATACACATCAACTCTTTATGAAATAGACTTTTTATATAGAAAGTTTATTCTTAACTACCGAAGAACAAACCAAGATACAGTATTAAGTGAATTGGCAGAAAAGGTAGAAAAATTATATACTAATGATTGGCTATTGCATTACAATGATAAATGGCAAACAGTAGTTGATAACCTTGAGACTTGGCCAGTAAAAAAGTCTTTTAGTCAAAGACAGTTTTTCAAGAATTATATTCAACCATTTGTAGATAAAAAACAACGTGTTTTTGTTGTTATATCGGACGCTCTGCGTTTTGAATGTGGAATGGAATTAAATACACGATTGACACAAGAAAATAGATACGATAGCGAAATAAATGGTGCAATAACATCATTACCGTCTTACACAGAGCTTGGTATGGCATCTTTACTTCCTCATACAGAATTATCAGTAAAAAATGGAACGGACCAGGTTCTTGTAGATGGAATGACTTCAATGGGTATTGCTTCACGTTCAAAAATTTTGGCTAAAAATTCAGGAACACGAGCAACAGCTATTTTAGCTGAAGATTTTATGAAATTTAGTGCTAATACAACAGGTCGCGATTTTGTAAAGCAATATGATGTTATATACATCTATCACAATGACATTGATGATACAGGAGATGATACAACATCTCAAGATAAAGTATTTGATGCCGTAGAAAATGAGTTAGATTTCTTTATGGATTTACTTAAGAAAATATCTAATATGAACGGTAATAATATGATTATTACTTCGGATCACGGTTTTATATATCAACATGAAACGTTAGAAGAAAGTGATTTTACATCTGCGGATATTAAAGGCGATGTAGATAAACACAATAGAAGATTCGTTTTAGGTACTAATATTACTGCAAACGATGCTGTAAAATCATTTACGCACAAACAATTGGGCTTAGAAAGCGAAGGCGATGTGCTTATCCCGAAATCGGTAAATAGGCTAAGAGTTAAAGGTGCTGGTTCTAAATTCATTCACGGCGGAGCATCATTACAAGAAATTGTGATACCAGTAGTTAAAGTGAATAAGAAACGTCAGGATACAACAGCTCAAGTAGATATAGATATTATAAAATCTTCGGATAAGATTACTACTAATTTGTTAGCGGTTTCATTTATTCAAACCGATGAAGTAAATGACAAAATGCTGGAAAGAAAAATAAGAGCCTCTATTGTTGCAGAAGATGGCACATTATTGAGTGACCAGTTTACATATACCTTTGATATTAAAGAAGAAAATCAACGACAACGCGAAGTTAAAAACAGGTTTCAACTAACCGCTCAGGCTAGTGGAAAGTATAAAAGTCAGCGTGTTAAATTAATCTTGGAAGAACCAATGGATCGCGCCAATAAATGGAGAGTTTACAAAGAATATTTCTACACGCTTAATATTTCTTTTACTAATGATTTTGATAAGTATTAATTCTTATTAGAAATAAAGCAGTAGCTATACAATATAAAAAAAACACAAGCTTTTAAAAATACAGCAAAATAATGTTGTTTGTTGCTTATTTTCTCTGAAGTATAAGAAAACAGGCTATTGATTGTAAACATTGAAGAAACAAGCTATCAACATGTGTTAAGTTTTAATTGTTGCTTCATAGTTGCTTTTGTGTTTATACCGTAAATACCAGCTAGCATGGATTTACAGTAATTATTCAACAAATCAACCTATGTTTTCAAACAATTCTTTCGTGAAAGTATAATGACGTCCTTTATGCATGCTTTCTTCGACAATTGGCTTGTTTGCAGTAGATAAAGACATGTGGTGCTTTATATATGTGCTGTTTTTAGGTTCTAATTTATAGATGCTTCTTATGAGTTCAGAGACTTTAAAAGAGCTCGTTCTAATGTTGTTTTTGTTTAGTTTTTCAACCAAATCACCAATAGAATATTTTAATTCTTCGGCATCAAACTGTAAAAACTCATCGGATATTATTTGCTCTAATTCTTTGTTGATAAAGGTTTTATTTCCGCTCATTAGTACAGCTAAAGCACTTGTGTAAATCTGCTCTTTTGTAAACCACATTCTTGTTTTTCTAGGACATGATATTGTTCTGGTTTTAATGTGGTTAATGAAATAAGGTAATTCTTTTTTTAATGACTCTAAAAGATTGGGGTCGTCTTTGGATAAATCGAAAGGGATTATTTTACGTACCCAATATCTTATTTCGGAATTGTCGATGTAAACAAAGTTTTCCTCGTTATTTGAGCATAGTATAAATTTTCCGAAAAAACCGCCTTCGATTTTATCCTTGCCTTTAGCTTCACTTTTGTAAGTTTTGGCAGTAGCTAAGTTTTTTAATCGTTCACTATCTTCTCTTCTGTCTAGTAATACTTCATCGACTGCAATAATTAGTTTTGATGCCCAATCCGAATTAAATCGACTTCGAAAGTCTTCATTATTATTGATGGTCATATTATTTTGGAATATTAATTTTACCCAATTAATAAAAGTGGTTTTACCTGTATTTCGCTCATTACTAACAAGGCATAAAATGGGTAATACTTGTGTCGGGTTTTTCCATAAAATGCTGAAGTAATCCAAACCTATTTGATATTGTTCACCAAAAATGTGCCTTAAGAATTTTTCTGTGTTTGGAAAAATACCATTGCTTATATTGTGTTCTAATTTTTCATATTTATTATAAAAACCATTTATACCAGATTGGTAATTGTTATGTGACGGTATCAAACAAAAACCATCATATTTAGGAATATTTTTCAGATATTCTTTGTCATAATCCATGCCTATTTCCTGTTTTGACCATGGAACTAGCATTTTTATTGTGTCGGTGCTGTTTAATGGCATTTTTACTATTTTATAGTAAGTAGTGCCTATTCTTAAATATTTATTTTCCATGATTATACATTTACAGTTAAACAGCCTAAACGACTTGAGTCAATTTCTTTATATTTTTTAGTAAATAAAATGTTTACTACCACACCATTAATGGATACGTCCGCTTTGCATATTTCCACGATGTCTTTTTCTATTTGGTGAAGTGGTAACCTTGGATTATACGTTAGTTTTTTTATTATAAAATCAATTTTTAAAATCAAATTATTTATCATCGCTAATGAAAAAGGGTGATCACTTTTTATTGTGTTTATTTTGTATAGTTCTAATCGAAGAGCTTCTAACTCGCTTAAACCAATTGGTCCGTATGTGGTATTTTCTAATATGTTTTTCATTTTTTTATTTGTAAGTTATTATTTGTCTGTATGTGTCAAAGTAAGGTCTAGAGCCATTTTCTGCTGGAGGCATATTTTTAACTAAAAATGTTTTGTGTGAACCATTATTTAAAAGGTTTTTAATATCTCCTTTTGTCGCAGGCATGTTTTCTTCTTTTGTTAGTATTTGGGTTACTAAATTAGTTGCAAAAGTACCTACGGCTGCATTGCCAACACCTACCCAACTCATTTTGTCTTTTGTTGTTGGAGTTTTTTCTTTTTTTGTTTTGAGTAAATTGGTCTTAGCTTTTTTTCTTTGATTAAAAGCGTTTACTCTGCAACTATTGCAACAGTACTTTTGCTTAAACCTTCTTCTAGGGGTGTATTCTACACCACAATAGTTACAATTGTATGTATATCTGTCCATTGCTCGTTATTTTAACGTTAGACTAACGATTACTGAAATCGAATTTTCGGAAAACCTTGTGTTTTTACTGCCCATTATTTAGAAAATTTTCTCTTGTTGGACAATAAGGTATCGGTATCAATACCAACTTGAATAATAGTTTTTTGTTTTCCTTGTTTAATCCAACCTATTATTTCGGACTTGAAGAAGAATAAACGACCATTTTTTTTATGGTATGGGATTTTGTTTTTTTGACAATACCCGTAAAGTGTAGGTTTGGTGTAACCAGTTAGTTTTTCTATTTCATCAATAGAAAGAGGATCATCATTTTCTTTTTGTATTTCTGCCTTTTGGAGGAAAAAGGCTTTTAATTCTTTGAGGTCTTTTTTTACCTCTGCAACGTCTTGTTGCGTTTGTTCAAATGCTATCATTGTAATATGTTTTGATTAATATTAAACAATGATAGTAGTTTGTTGTGTGTTAGGTAATTAGATAGATTTAAGGGTCGTTAATTTAGAGTTAAGAGAACCTTATTTAGACTTATGGAGCTTAATTGTAATTATTTTGTTGCTTGTTTTGTGGAACTTTTCATGATCTATTAGGTTAAATCCATAAAAACTATTGTTCATAATATTGAAGTATTTTTCCTTTAGATTTTTGTTGTTTTTCTCAAATTTAGAACATTCAGTTAGGAAGTTTTGAAATACGCTTCGTATGTCGATTTTATCTCTACTAAACTCAACGTCAAAGTTTTGTTTAATAGGTTTGCAGTCCACAAAGGTTGCTTTAATAAATATGATTAATTTTTCTTCATTCAGGTAAAATTTTTGTTTTGAGTTTATTACCTGTGTAAGTATTTTGAAATAATTATAAACTTGCTCAATACTTAATCTAGGAATTAAATTATTATTGAGTTTAAACAAAACATCCTGATCGATACTGTTTGAAGGAGGGGGAGATAAAAGTTCAATTTCTCTCTTTTTATTATAATACTTTAATTGTTTTTTTAAGAATTTTAATTGAGGTTTAACAAAATCAAATACAATTCTGTTTGTTGATGTTGCGATAATTATGTGGGTTTCTAATTCTTCAATTATCTGGTTTATTTTTGTTATTGCTGTGTGAGTTTCCATTTCAACAAAAGACTCACGTAGTAGTAATAAAGCATTGGTTAACAATGTGTTGTCAAGTGTTTCGGTATTAAAGTTTGATTTTCCTTCGTTATATTCAAAATTTTCAAAAAAATTGTTTGTTAATGACTTTACTAATTCTTTTGATTTGAATAAGTGCTTATTATTTTCAATAAAACCAACGTAAAGAGTGATAAGTATTAAAAACTCATCATTTACTGCTGAAAAATAGTTTTGACATGCCTTGTCTTCAGTAAGTTCACTATCCCCTTTGCATACTTTACACTTGTCTTTTACTTCTTTTGGTATTGATGAGTGAAATTTTTGGTAAATAGATTTTGTCCATTCATCATATAATGTGTCCTCAATTAAATATTTTTTAATTAAGTTAATATTTTTTTCAATCTCTTTTCCTATATCATTTTTTTTTAAAATATCGTCGGTTTGATTCTTGAGTTCAGGCATTGAAAGACTAAAACTATTATCTAATTTTTTTAGCATTATTTAAAGTTTAAAAATCCATTATTGAGTTAGCAAATTCTTTTTTAGCTTCATCTTCAAAACCCGCAAAATAATTTTTAGTTACGCTTAGGTCACTATGATTTAAAGCTTCACTAATAAACTCCATACTTGCGCCTTTACGTAATGAATTAGTTGCGAAGCTGTGTCTGGCATAGTAAAAGCTTATATCTTCTGGTAAATCGTTTGCAATGGCTATTCTTTTAATATGATCATTAACATAACGTGTAAAGTTTTTTATCTTTTTGTGCTGTTCTAAACTATCGTCAAGGTTGTCAATAATATCAAAAACAAAGCCTTTTTTGTTTTTATTTCCATATTTGGTAATAATGCCTTTTGTGAAGTCTGTTAGGTAAATTATGATTTTAGTTTTTTCAGCTGTTTTGTCAAAAGTTTTTGCTCTGTAATAAGTGAATTGGTCATCTTTAATATCGGAATATTTTAAAAGGGCAATATCTTTTGGATTCATGCCGTTACAAGCAAAACTAAAAAACCAAAAATCCCTAGATTTGGTTTCATTGAAAGTCGTAGCTTTAGCTTCAAATAGATTCTTAAGTTGATTTGAGTTTAATGCTTTTTTTACTTTTTTAGTCCTTGGTACTTTGTATTTGTTTTTGCCGAATGGGTAATGTTCGTTATTAAGGTCGTTTACCTCAATAGCATTGTTAAAAATAACTCGTAAGGTTCTAGTGTAAATAGATACAGTTGTGTAGCTTTTACCTAAATCCAGCATGTGTTTTTCGTAATCTTTTAACCAGTCTATATTAATATCTTGAAACCTAAGTTTTTCGACAGGACATTTTTTGATTTCTTTGCTGAAATTACCTAAAGAGTTTAGAGTGTATTTAAAACTTTCAGCAGTATTTATTTTATTGTTTTTAATGTTTTTTTCAATGGCGAGATTAAAATGATATAGTACATTGTTTTTATCTGATGTCTTTCTGAATAGTTTAAATTCAAATTTTTGAAAGTCAAAAACGTCCATTGTCTTTGCTTCATCATTAGCTCTATTCTCTATGGCTTGGAGCTTTAAACGTAAGTCTTTATTAGATCCTCTAAGATTTTTGTTTTTTGGGTTTAACCAAATATCTTTGTAATTTTTTTCTGATAAGTCAATGTCTAAGCTGTACCATTTTTCTTTTTTGCTTGCTTTGCCGTAAACACGAAGTTTTACGGGGTACATTCCAGTATCCTTTATTCTTCGAGTATCTAAGCGTATAGAGATGTTGTAACTCATAACATAATTGTTTCTGCAAATATATGTTATTTGCAGACTGTTTGCAGAAAAATTTACATAATAAACCAATAACAGTTATTAAGAGATATTAGTTTGTATTAGTTATAGTGTTGATAATCACATTATTTATGTAGTAAAGGGGTAGTTGTCGTGTGTGGTGTTTATTGATTACGGCTCAAGAGGTTACTGGTTTGAATCCAGTCGAGGTCACGAAAAAATAAGCTTCTAAGAAATTGGGAGCTTTTTTTATGCAATAATTTTAAATTAATCTAACGCGTTTTTAGTGACGTAAACACGCCAACCTATTATTGCTAATTGTAGTTTACTGGCTTTTGATAAATCGAGTTGTTTTTTAGAGTAACTTGGTAAGACTGCTTTGTTCACCTTTGCTAAAATTTTGAATATTTGCTTTTGCATCTATAACCTCTTTTTTTTGTAAAAATAGTAAAACTTATTCTAGACTAAGTTTTACATGTTTTGTGGTTAGATACTTGTAAGGATTGTGATAATTAAATCTACTACAAGTTTTGCAAGAGTCATCATAATTGTTAGTTTTAAAGGGTTAGTGTTATACTCAGTTTTTCGATTGAGTTTTCAATATATATTTTTAGAGAAGTATTCTCCAAGTGATTTTAGGTAAATCGGTGAAATTGAATGCGAATTTGTAAGTATAAAAATCATTTTTGTTTTAATATTTGAGTGACTTGCTTTGCGTGTGTTTTGAATTGTGTGTAAAATGTGTTAATATGGTTTTAAATTAAAACTTTTCAAGGGGTTTTTGAGGGTGTGTTTGAGAAACCAAGGGGGATTTGGTGTAAAACATAACGGTTTTTAATGGTTTTGTCTTTTTTGAAATTTAAAAAAACAAAAAAAGACACTCATTGCTGAGTGCCTTAATTTTGAATTTATGGGTTGGGAGTTTATTTTTTTGTGGTAATTTCTATAACGCCATTTTTACCTTTATCACCGTATTTATCAGTAGCGTTTTTATTTTTTAAAACATTCATTGATTCTATGTTTTCTGTGTCAAGATTTTTTAAGTCTTCGTAATTTACTTCTTCGTTGTCAACATACACCAAAGGTTGTTTGTCTTTCGCTATTTCTAATTTATGTTGTGTTTTTTTTGTTTGAACAGAATCTGAGTTTTTTTGATTATTGTTCTTAGTCGTAATTTCTATAGCTCCATTTTTAGCTTTTTCTCCATATTTATCAATAGCAGATTTTCCTTTAAGTACATTTATCGATTTAACGTTGTCTTCTTGTAAAGTAAAACCATTTTCTTCTATAATTTTACCGTCGATAATGTATAAGCGATCGGTGTCCGTTAGAACTTGCGCCTTTGTTATCTCAAGGCCTATTTTTAAGTTTTCATCATTACTATTTTTTATAGTGATACTATGGTCGCTTTTATCAATAATAATATTTATGGTTTTTATCGGGGCGCTAGAATTAGAGCTATAGCTCGTGCTGTAAGATGCTTTATAACTTACCGAAATTTTAATGTCGGTAATAAGGTTGTTTTTATTTCTTCTAAGTTTACCTATTTTTAATGAGTATCCTTTTTGCGCTAAATCGCTTTTAAGTTTTTCTATAGTATTGTCTGTGGTTTCTTTATGAATGTAAAGGTTTAGTTTGTCTTCCGAGGTTGTTAAATTATTAATGTTAGAAACATCCTCTGTTTTAGAATTGATAATAACCTCTTCGGTATTGAAACTCATTAAAAATAGAGTTAATAGCGGTAATACTATTGCATACTTAAATAAACTGATTTTTTTCGATTTTGATTTGTGTAACATAACGATTCGTTTTTTGATTAATGATGTGTGAAAATTATTGGTTAAAGCCATTTGATGAGATGGCAAACTTGTTTTTAGTAAGGTGATTTGATACGTTTTTTTACAATCTATTTGATGTTGAGTTTCATTATCGGCTATAAATTCTAAATTTTGCTTTAATGCTTTGTTGTAAAACCATATAAACGGATTAAACCATAGCGCAATACAACTAAGTTGCGTGAGTAAAACATCGATGGAATGTTTTTGATTGGAATGAATTTTTTCGTGAATTAGAATCTGTTCTAACTCGGTGTTGTTAAAGTTATTTGGGTTAAAAACAATCCAGTTGAAAAACGAAAAAGGCGATATGTTTTTGTCCGTTTTAATATAAGTGTATTTACCGTGTTTTTCTTTTTTGCTTCTAGAAATAACTAAACTTAAAGATGTAAGTTGTATTAAAAACCGAATGGAAAAACCGATGACACCTAGAAAATATATTGCGGGTAAATAATCTAATATACTAAAAGGTGTTTCAATATTTTCGGAAACTTCGGTAGGGATATTATTAAAATTTGGTACGTCTACAGGAGTGTATTCAATATAAATTGGAATCACTAAAAAAGGCAACACAAATGCAGTTACAATACCGAGTATTAAAAACCATCTATTCTCATTAAAAAAAGTGTCGCGTTGTAAAAACACTTTATAACTTACATAGAAAATGGCTAATAAAGCAGATACTTTTAATAGGTATTCCATAATTAATTGTCTTTTTCAATGAGTTTAATAATCTCTTTAAGCTCGTCTACGCTAATCTTTTCCTCCTTAGCAAAAAAGGACACCATGTTTTTGTAAGAGTTATTAAAATAGTTATTAATGGCTGTATTCATAAAACCTTTTCTATAATCTTCCTTAGAAACAATAGGGTAGTATTGGTGAGTTTTTCCGTAGGCATTGTAGGCTACATATCCTTTATCTTCTAAATTTCTAATTATAGTAGAAAGCGTATTATAATGCGGTTTGTCATTTTCTATTTCAGCCAAAACATCTTTTACAAAAGCCTTTTCTAGCCTCCATAAAATGTGCATTATTTCTTCTTCTTTGTTGGTTAACTTTTCCATTATGAATTAAAATGTTAATTATCAGTAGTTTTCAAATGTATAACTATTTTTGTAGTTATAAAACTAAAACAGCAGTTATTTAACTATTTTTTAAGTTTTCAAAAGTGTTTGTTCTTAATTTTAGCTGAGAGGTGGTCTTTAATTTATCTACTTACCTTATTGTTTAAAAAAAACTTTTCCCTTTTCGCTTTTCAATTTTCAGTTTCAATTATCTTCGCAAAAAAATATAGTTATGAGTTTACTTTGGGTTATCCTTGGTTTTATTTTATTGGTTGTTGGTGGCGAATTTTTGGTTCGTGCATCTGTAGCATTATCTTTTAAGTTTAATATCTCCAAAATGGTAATTGGAATGACGGTGGTTTCTTTTGCAACATCGGCACCAGAGTTACTCGTAAGTTTACAAGCCGCTTTGTCTGGATCGCCAGCCATTGCTATAACTAATGTTGTGGGATCTAATATTGCCAATATTGGTTTGGTATTAGGTATCACGGCTATGGTAAGCGTTATTGCTGTAGATAAATCATTTTATAAAGTTAATTGGCCTGTGATGATGGTGTTTTCTATAGCACTGTATTATTTTTTGAAAAACGATAGCATATTGTCGGCAATAGAAGGAGGTGTTCTGTTTGCAGGACTTATCGTGTTTTTAATATATTTAATAAGAAGCGCTAAAAAAGATACAGCTTCAGATGAGGTTGATGATACGTTGGCTACTGTTTCTAACTTTAAAATAGTGTTATGGCTATTAATTGGAGCAGCATCACTTTACTTCGGTAGTGAATGGTTAGTAGAAGGCGCTAAAGCTATAGCAGTTTCTATAGGGGTTTCCGAGGCTGTAATAGGTGTGTCGCTTATTGCAATTGGTACAAGTGTACCAGAGTTAGCAGCATCGGTTATTGCCGCAGCAAAACAAGAAAAAGCTATTTCTTTAGGGAATTTAATTGGCTCTAATATTTTTAATATTGCATCGGTTTTAGGGTTAACAGCTATGGTAAAACCAATTCCGGTAACAGAACCTTCTATTTTAAGTACAGATATTTTTTGGATGCTTGGTTTTTCGGCTATTTTAATTCCGTTAATATTTTTACCAAAACGTTTACAAATTAGCAGATTAAAAGGCTTTGCGCTAGTTGTTGGTTATGGCGTTTTTATGTTTTTGGTATTTACCGGAAAATAGATTTTTTGTAGTATGGTTAAAATAGTACAAGCAACAGTTAAAGACGCTCAATTAATTGCTAAAGTTGGACGTAAAACCTTTTTAGAATCTCACGGACATAGTGCTTCGGAAGATGATATTAAAAAATTTGTTAATAAAACCTATCAAGAGCAAGCTATAGCTGAAGAATTTAAAAACGAAAACGTTCAATACTATATTATTTCTTTTGAAGATGAAATTGCGGGTTTTTCAAAAATTGAAGTTAATGCTTTAAGTCCTTGGGTTGATGCGCCCGCTATTACCAAATTAGATCGGTTTTACTTATTAGAAGCCTTTCATGGTAAAAAACTAGGTGTAGAATTCTTCAATTTTATTATTGAAACATCTAAGCAGTATAAACAACAAGGAATTTGGTTGGCTGTTTGGGTCGAAAACTTGAAAGCCATAAAATTCTACACAAAAAATGAGTTTAAAATTGTTGGTGATTACAATTTTAAACTTTCCGATACGCGATCAAATCCTAATCATATTATGTTTAAGTCTTACTAGTTTTTTTTTCTTTATTTTGAATTTTTAAGCGGTAAATCATCCCGAAAAACCTGAGGTTTTTTGCTCTTTACACATCTATAATAGTTAGATTTGCAACTTCAAAATCGATACATGGTACATTCTTTAGAAGCATTAAAATCTGGACAATTAATAGGATCGAAAACATTAAAACTAGCTTGTGGTTTAGAAACGTTTCCGGAAGAAATTATATCGCTTTCCGAGACTTTAGAGGTTTTAGATTTATCAGATAATAATTTAACTTCTTTACCAGAAAGTATTACTCAGCTTAAGCATTTAAGAATTATATTTTTTGCAAGAAATAACTTTACGGAATTCCCAAGCATACTTGCAAAATGCCCTAATTTGAATATGATTGGTTTTAAATCAAATCAAATTAAAACAGTGCCAGAGCAAGCATTTCCACCATTATTAAATTGGTTGATTTTAACTGATAATAAAATTGAAAAACTTCCGAAAAGTATTGGAGATTGTACGTTGCTTCAAAAATGTGCTTTAGCAGGAAATTTAATTGAAGAATTACCTGTTGAAATGAAAGCTTGTGTGAATCTTGAACTCATTAGGTTTTCTGCTAATAAATTAAAATCGATTCCAGATTGGTTTTTTGAGTTGCCAAAATTAAGTTGGGTAGCTTTTGGAGGTAATCCTGCTGCTGCTAAAATAGAATTACAACCCGATTTTGAGGCTTTTGATTGGAACGATTTTTCTGTTAAAGAATTATTAGGAGAAGGTGCTTCTGGTTTTATTTCAAAAGCCTTTTGGAAATCGAAGAATAAAGATATTGCTGTTAAAGTATTTAAGGGCGATGTAACTAGCGACGGTTTACCAGATGATGAAATGGCTATTTCCATTGCAGCTGGTGCTCATGAGAATTTAATTCCTGTTTTAGGAAAAATTAAAAACCATCCGGAGGATAAAATTGGTTTAATAATGACGTTGATTTCTCCAGATTACGTCAATTTAGGAAATCCACCAAGTTTACAAACTTGTACACGAGATGTGTTTGATGAAACTTCTATTTTTAATGCAGATGAGTTATTGAAAATTGTAAAAAGCATAGCTTCGGTTTGCCAGCAATTACATAAAAAAGGTATTAACCATGGTGATTTGTATGCGCATAATATATTAGTGAATGCATCGGCAGATTGCCTTTTGGGTGATTTTGGTGCAGCTTCTTTTTACGATGTTAATTCTGAGCTTGCTCGTGCCATTGAGCGTGTAGAAGTACGTGCTTATGCTTGTTTAGTAGAAGATGTGTTAGGTCTTGTTCGTGAAAATGACATGAATACTGAACTTCTCGAAAAATGGCAGAAATTAATTGCTAATTGTACTGATGTAGATGTGAAAACTCGACCTACGTTTTCTGAGATTTTAGAGGCGCTTGATGAGTTTTAAAATAATTTTATACTTAGAAACGAACATTAAGCCCAATTTGCCCTGGTGCAAAAGATAAATCCCAATTTACCTTTTTATTGTTATATTTTTGATTGTATCTGGAGTCTAAATATTTATCTATAGATTCTACAATTAAAATGCTCATTACTGTCCCAAGGGCGACATCGGAAAACCAATGTTTACTGATTACAATTCTTGTAAATCCAGGAATCATGCCTACTGTGTAAATACCTGCTTTTATCCATGGACTCTTAAATTGTTTCGCAATGGCATAGGCATTCCCAAACGATAAAACGGTATGGCCAGAGAAAAAGGAATCGTAATTATTAACTTTTTTTAGTAATAAAGGATCAAAACTATTCGCTGAATCTCCAGTTAATGGTCTAGATCTTCCTAAAACACGCACGGTTACTTGCTGTAAAACTCCCCCTGTAATAGATGAAGCTAGCATTAAAACACCTGTTCTTCTAAGTTTTTCGTTTTTAATGAATAATCCTGTAAAATATACAGCGCCACTAAGGCTATAGTTTCCTTCCGGATTTGCTGTTTTTCCGCCAAAATGTAGCACGTTGTTAGGAATAGCACTTCGGAAACCATCAGACCAATGATCTATTTCATCATCTGCAAGTGTTAATAAAGCCGTTCCAGCCACTATTCCTGCAAAGTCTATCCATTGTTTATCTTTCCATTTTGTAGGCCTAGTAAAAGCATAACCAACACTTCTGCCAACACTACCCATATCGTATTTAAAGGTTTGCCAAATGGTTTGCTCTCCAAATGATTCCGGTGTGGTTTGTCCGTTCATGAAGTTTGAACAGAATAATAAAAAGACAATAAGCACTTTATTCATACAATTAATGGTGTTGGTAGATAATTGAAGTTATCTATCTGAAATGGGCGCGCAAATATATATTAATATCTTATTTAGAACTAATATATAGATATGTATTAATGTGTATAGAGATATGAGAGTAACTTATTGTTTTGAGACGAACACAGGCAGAAATTAGAAAGAAGCATAATGTTGCAAGAGTGGGGAACTCTTTTGTTAAGCTGAAACGTTAGCGAGAATACGCGTTAGGGATTGATGCGGCATCCTTTTTTGTGTGAGCATCACTGTTGTAAACAGTGCGGAAGTTTTGTGTTTGTCTATGATGTTGTAAATAGTTTAAAAACTGTAGTGGCACAAATAAAGATATAGCGGAAAGCCCGACCCTGTGGGTAACGCCCCAAAAACTAACTTTTTGATAAAATAAAAGCGCTAACAAATAAATGCTAGCGCTTGTATTATGAACAAAATGTTATGCTATGTGAATTATACCTTTGCAGATTTAACTGTTTTCACAATTCTTGCTGCAATTTTGTATGGATCAGCGTTTGAAGCAGGACGTCTGTCTTCTAACCAGCCTTTCCAGCCTTTTTCTACTGCGATTAAAGGAATACGGATTGATGCACCTCTATCTGAAATTCCCCAAGAGAAATCTGTAATAGCTGCAGTTTCGTGTAAACCTGTTAAACGTTGGTCGTTAAACTCACCGTAAACAGCAATGTGTTCTTTTACTACTGGGCGGAAAGCCTCGCAAATTGCTGCGTAAACTTCTTTGTCTCCACATGTTCTTAAAACATTGTTAGAGAAGTTTGCGTGCATACCAGAACCATTCCAATCCATATCTTTACCTAATGGTTTTGGGTGGTACTCGATGTAGTAACCATATTTTTCTGTTAAACGATCTAATAAATATCTTGAAATCCAAAGTTCGTCACCAGCTAATTTAGCGCCTTTTGCGAATAATTGGTACTCCCATTGTCCTGAAGCAACCTCTTGGTTAATACCTTCGAAGTTTAAACCTGCCGCGATACATAAATCTGCATGCTCTTCAACGAAATCTCTACCGTGTGTGTTTTTACCACCAACAGAGCAGTAATACATACCTTGTGGAGCAGGATAACCACCTACAGGGAAACCTAAAGGTAATTGTGTTTTATTATCCATAATGAAATACTCTTGCTCGAAACCGAACCAGAAATCATTATCATCATCATCAATAGTAGCTCTACCATTAGATACGTGTGGCGTTCCATCAGCATTCATAACTTCAGTCATAACTAAATAACCGTTGATACGATCTGGATCTGGGTAGATTGCAACAGGAACTAATAAACAGTCTGACGATCCGCCTTCTGCTTGTCTAGTAGATGATCCATCAAAAGACCAATTTCCTATTTCTTCTAATGTACCTTTGAAGTCTTCATGCTCTTCAACTTTAGTTTTACTTCTTAAGTTTTGAGTAGGGTGGTAACCATCTAACCAAAGGTATTCTAATTTAATTTTTGCCATAATGAATATTTTATAATTGAAATATTGATAATAATATCACAAATATATATTTTTAAGTTTTTACTACGAATTTATTAGGGGTGTTTTAACAAAGAGGTGACTTGTTTTTATTTATACCCTACTTTTTTGAGGATTATTTTAAAAAAAGTTGATTATTTATTGAAAATACTGAAAAAGTGTTAATAATATATTTAGGGTTTTTACGGAATTCTTGATTTTGGTGCCTATTTTTGCTCGAAAGTTTAATACTGATGTTGAGAATTAAATTTTTTATGAGTTATATTGAAGAATTATTAGAAAATATAAAACTGCTTTAGAAAATGTCTACACTTAGATTTCATGCCGTAAAAGAATCGTTGGCCTATAAACCTGTGCATATTGAGGAAAAGGAAAGACGATCGGATTTATTTGGTAAAAATGTGTTTAACGAAAACACGATGCGCCAATATTTAACCAAAGATGCCTTTAATGGGGTTATGAATGCTATAAGTCATGGTAAAAAAATAGACAGAAGTATTGCCGATCAAGTATCGTCTTCTATGAAAGATTGGGCTTTATCTAAAGGAGTTACGCATTACACGCATTGGTTTCAGCCATTAACAGGAGCGACTGCCGAAAAACACGATGCTTTTTTTGAAACTATTGGTGGTGGTATGGCTATTGAAAAATTTGGTGGCGACCAATTGGTACAGCAAGAACCAGATGCTTCTAGTTTTCCGAACGGAGGTATTAGAAACACTTTTGAAGCGCGTGGTTATACGGCTTGGGATCCTACATCGCCAGCTTTTATTTATCAAACAACATTGTGTATACCGACTATTTTTGTGGCTTATACAGGTGAAGCGCTAGATTTTAAAACACCTCTTTTACGCGCACTAAATGCAGTAGATACAGCAGCTACGGCTGTGTGTCGTTATTTTGATAAAAATGTAAAAAAAGTAACCAGTTCTCTAGGTTGGGAGCAGGAGTATTTTTTAATAGATAAAATGCTGGCTGCTAGCCGTCCAGATATTACACTTACTGGGCGCACTATGCTTGGGCATTCGGCAGCAAAAGGGCAACAGTTAGACGACCACTATTTTGGATCGATACCTAACAGAGCCTTAAATTTTATGCGTGAGTTAGAAACGGAGTGTATGCTTTTGGGAATCCCCGTGAAAACAAGGCATAACGAAGTGGCGCCTAATCAATTTGAATTGGCTCCTATTTATGAAGAAGCGAATTTGGCTGTCGATCACAATTCACTTTTAATGGATTTAATGGGGCGTGTAGCATCTCGACATAATTTTAAAGTGCTCTTTCACGAAA
This sequence comes from Algibacter lectus, assembly GCF_900112395.1. GTDB lineage: Bacteria > Bacteroidota > Bacteroidia > Flavobacteriales > Flavobacteriaceae > Algibacter > Algibacter lectus. The sequence continues at coordinate 69,427 of NZ_FOLN01000006.1, read as the reverse complement.
AACCATTTGCGGGAATGAATGGTTCTGGAAAGCATAACAACTGGTCGCTTTCTACAGATACTGGAGTAAATTTATTGGGGCCAGGAAAAACACCAATGAGTAATTTACAGTTTCTTACCTTTTTTATAAATACTATTAAAGCGGTTTACAAACATGAAGCCTTGTTACGTGCCTCTGTGGCATCGGCAAGTAACGATCATCGTTTGGGAGCTAGTGAAGCGCCACCAGCTATTATGTCGGTGTTTATTGGCGAGCAACTTACTAAGGTTTTAGATGAACTTGAAGGAGTTACAAAAGGAAAATTATCTCCACAAGAGAAAACAGAACTTAAGCTTAATGTTATAGGTAAAATTCCGGATGTTTTACTTGACAATACGGATAGAAACAGAACATCGTCTTTTGCTTTTACAGGAAATAAATTTGAATTTAGAGCTGTGGGATCTACTGCAAATTGTGGTAACCCGATGACGGTTTTAAATACTATTGTAGCAAAACAATTAAAAGATTTTAAAATTGAAGTTGATGCTTTAATCAATAAAAAAGATTTAAAAAAGGACGAAGCTGTTTTTAATGTTTTGCGAGAATATATAAAGGATACTAAAGCAATTTTATTTGAAGGAAATGGATATGGTAAACCTTGGGAAATAGAAGCGAAAAAACGTGGGTTGAGCCACAACAAGACCACTCCGGAGGCTTTAACTGCTAAAATATCTCAACAAACCATCGATTTGTTTGAAGAAATGAATGTTATGAGTAAAGTGGAAACTCAAGCGCGTTACGAAATTGAGATGGAAGCTTACAGTAAACATATACAGATAGAAGGTCGAGTTTTGGGAGATATTGCTCGAAACCATATTGTGCCAACCGCAATTAAATATCAAAATATTTTAATTAGAAACGTTCGTGGATTAAAAGAGATTTTTGAAGAGAAATATCACGATGTTTCTAAAGAGCAAATGCTTTTAATTGAAGAAATTTCGAATCATATAGAAGGCATTAACGCAAATGTTACTAAAATGGTAGATCAGCGTCGAAAAGCAAATGCCATTGAAGATATTGAAAAACGTGCTTTAGCTTATGCGAAAAAAGTAAAACCGCTGTTTGATGATATTAGGTATCACTGTGATAAATTAGAAATGCTTGTTGATGATGAAATTTGGCCATTAACGAAGTATCGCGAATTATTATTTACGCGATAATTAAAATACAATTCGTTTTTTAGTTGAAAAGAGATAAATGCAAGGTTTAAAACTTTTCTTTTATTTAGTTTTTACTAAAAAAGAATAGAGAATTGAAAATAATAAAGGGTTTAACCCATAAAATATCAAAACTTCTAAAATCCTGCTTTAAAAAAGTGGGGTTTTTTCATTCAAAAAAGTAAATTTGCAACACAATAGAATATTATGAGTCAAGAAGTTTCAAAACGATACGCACAACGAGGGGTTTCAGCATCAAAAGAAGATGTTCACAACGCTATTAAAAATATAGATAAAGGTTTGTTTCCACAGGCGTTCTGTAAAATAGTTCCTGATTATTTAACTAATGATGAAGATTATTGCTTAGTGATGCATGCAGATGGCGCAGGTACAAAATCGTCGTTGGCTTATATGTATTGGAAAGAAACTGGCGATGTTTCGGTTTGGAAAGGTATTGCTCAAGATGCGTTAATAATGAATATTGACGATTTATTGTGTATTGGTGCTACAGATAACATTATGTTATCGTCTACTATTGGTAGAAACAAAAGCTTAATTCCAGGAGAAGTGCTTTCGGCTATTATAAATGGTACCGAAGAACTTTTGGAAGATTTAAAATCTTTTGGAGTTACTATACATTCTACAGGTGGTGAAACTGCCGATGTTGGAGATTTAGTTAGAACCATAATTGTAGATTCTACCGTAACAGCACGCATGAAACGTAGTGATGTTATAGACAATGCCAACATAAAAGCTGGTGATGTAATTGTTGGTTTGGAAAGTTTTGGACAAGCCACTTACGAGAAAAGCTATAATGGCGGTATGGGAAGTAATGGGTTAACTTCTGCAAGGCACGATGTGTTTAGCAAGTATTTAGCCGAAAAATATCCTGAAAGTTTTGATGCCGCAGTACCTGAAGATCTTGTGTATTCTGGTGGTGTAAAATTAACAGATGCTGTGGAGAACTCTCCAATAGATGCAGGTAAACTTGTATTATCACCAACAAGAACTTATGCGCCTATTATAAAGAAAATTTTATCAACGTTTAAAAGTGATACTGTACATGGTATGGTGCATTGTTCTGGTGGCGCACAAACTAAAATTCTTCATTTTGTAGATCAATTTCATATTGTAAAAGATAATTTATTTCCAATTCCACCGCTTTTCAAGTTGATACAAGAGCAATCTAAAACAGATTGGAAAGAAATGTACCAAGTATTTAACTGTGGTCATAGAATGGAATTATACGTAACACCAGAAATAGCTGAAGATATTATTGCTATATCTAAATCGTTTAACGTCGATGCTAAAATTATAGGTAGAGTAGAAGCTTCTGAAACTAAAAAATTAAGCATAAAAAGTGAGTTTGGAGAGTTTGTATATTAATAACTAGTATTTAATATTTTTTCCATGGAATCGAGAAAAGTTATTTTCTGTGTTACAGCTTTGCTCGTTTTGGCAAACTTGTTATCGGTAACTTTTTTTGATTTAGAAGGCATGCGCAACGTGCGGCTTATTAGTAGCGTTTCCTTTTTAGTCCTTTTTGTTTTTTTTAAAGGTTATAAAAACATATTTCTACTGCTTGGGCTGGTAGGCTTAGTTTGTGCAGATTTTTTTATACATTTTTTTGAAACCTTATATTACGCTCGTCTTGTTCTTATTTCTAGGGGGCTTGCAGCTATATGTGTTTGTTTAGATGTTTTACCTAAAATAATTCGTTTAAAATATAGTGTTTCTACAATTTTGGTGCTCTTTGTTGTAGCCTTATTGCATGTGTTTTTGCTGTTTAAATTATTAAGTTTAACTGAGATTGCGCTAAAAGATCCTTCATTAACAGCTGTAGCCTTGTTTAATGGAGGGCTTCAAATATTTTTAACGATACTTGCATTTATGTATAGCTATGGTTATTCAACTGTAAAAGCTAGGTATTATTTGTTTTTTGTATACGGAATTGCTATTTCTAATATTTTAACTTCGGCAGGATACTTTTTAAGTTTAGATTTTGTGTTTTACATTTCTAGACCTTTGTACGTTTTGGGGTTAGGATCTATGGTTGTTTATAGTGTGGCCGAATTTAAAATTATTAAGCCAATTGAAATATAATTCTTAAATATTCGTTAAAATGGTACAATTATTGATGCTTTGTGTAATTTTAAAAAATACCCTAATATAATCATGAAAAATTCTTTCTTAATTATTGCCTGTCTTCTTTTTCAATGTATTCATGCTCAGCCTGATTCTTTATTTTTAAAGGTTGCTAAACCAAAATATGATGGTCCGCAATGGCAGCAAAAAAATAAAGCAACTTTCGATTTAAGTGAAGTGGCTTTTGTTAATTGGAATTCGGGTGGTAGTAATTCTATTTCAGGTTTAATAGGTTTTGAAACTAGTGCTAATTATAGCGATAAGTATTTTTCATGGAGAAACGATGCGCGTATGCGTTACGGTATAAATAAGCAACAATCTAGAGAGCTTAGAAAAACAGACGATTTAATCGAAATCAATTCTAGCATGGGGTTTAAACCAGATTTAAAGTCTAACTGGTTTTATTCTGCACAATTAAATTTTAGAACACAATTAACAAATGGGTACAGTTACCCAAATACAGACAATCCTATATCTAGATTAATGGCTCCAGGTTATTTATTTTTTGGTGGAGGTATGGAATACGGTAAAAATATTGAGAAAATGTCATTTTACTTTTCACCACTAACCTTAAAAGCCACCTTTGTTTTAGATGAAGATTTGGCAAACGCAGGAGCTTTTGGTGTTACACCAGCTGTTTACGACTCTGAGGGTTTATTAATACGTGAAGGAGAACAAACACGAAGAGAGGTTGGTGTTTTAATTACTAACAGTTATGAGATGGAGTTAGTTGAAAATATAAGTGTGAAAAATCAATTAAGTATGTATTCGGATTATATTAATAACTTCGGAAATGTAGATGTTGATTGGCGTGTAGATTTTGACTTTAAAGTGAATAGTTTTATTAGAGCAACTTTAGGTTCACATTTAAGATATGATGATGACGTTAAGACCACTATAGAAACAGATGTTGAAGGTGAAACTGAAGAAGCTGGAGCAAAAGTGCAGTGGAAACAGTTTTTAGGTGTTGGTTTTGCTGTAGATTTTTAAATCGAGAACTCAGACCTTTTATTAGTAAGGTGTTTTAATTGATATTTTGTTTTCAATTTACTACAAAATTACGTGTTATTTTATGAAATTGATTTTTAAACTATTGAAAATAGAAATATTTGCATAAAATAAAATTTCAGTATTCTTAACTAGCAGATTTTAAATGATATAGTTAAATTGCGTTAATTTTCACTGTAAAAGATACAGCCTCGGCTGTAAACAAAATGCCCGGAAATGTTAACGCTCAAGAATAAAATATACTTAGTTACTTCTGTTTTCTTTATTTTATGCTGTTGTTGTCAATACTATCACAAATTAAGTGGTGTATTTACAATTAACCTTTTAGCAGACATTATTTTCTTTACTATTTTTCTGAAGTTTAAAAAAATTAAAGAGCGAACTATTCCTTTGTTTTGGCTCTTTTTTATTTTAGCGGCAACAGCTATATATTTTAATAATAATATTGCTTATGGCCCGATAACCACTTCCCTAAAGCTTATTGGGTATGTTATGCTACTTATTTATGTATATCCTAAACAGAAAAAAGTAAAGAATAACAGCATGGATATTTGTGTTTATTCACTCGTTTTTTTGATCAATGTATATGTGGTTTATAAAATAGTTGAATTAGTTGCAGATTTGGTTGAAGAACAATATATGACGGTCGTGTTTTTTGTGTATGGCATCGTTCTTATTTTACTCAGTATAAGCGCCTATAGATATCGCTTGTTACACGATTCGCGTTCTAGGTATTTCTTGTTTTTAATAGCCTTTTTAATAACAGCTGAAGTCTTCGGGATTGTTGGTTTCTTTTTAGATTATACCTTCATGTATTATCTAGAATATTTTTTCTTTCTATTTGGATTAAGTTTTGGAGTCATTGCTTTTATTGATGAAAACGTTAGTGATAGTGTACATAAATTAATAAAAACAGGCAGTATTTAGAGTTTTTTAAGTGTAGGTAGATCAGACGTCTATTCGTTTGTTTTTACCGTATATCTTTTAGATATTATCTTAAAAAGATATTTATCTGCTTACATGTATTGTATTTCTTATAATATTTTTAAATTACACGCTTAAATAGAAATCTCTTGGTTTACAGCTACTCAAAAATAAACAGTGCATGTTAAGTATTAAAAATAGGGTGTACTTAATAACCAGCATTTTTTTTGTATTGAGTTGTATTACATTATTTTTAAGTTATAGTTTAAATGTTGTATTGGTTACAGAACTAGTGCTTTTTGTATTTGTTTTGAAGTACAAAATTTATTCGGAATGGACTATAGCACTTTTTTGGTTGTGCTTTATTTTATCTGAAACTTTCCTTGTTTTTTCTGAAAACCCACTCAACACCATATGGCCAACCCTTTTTAAATTATTTGGTTATGTTATGCTTTGTCTCTGTGGTTTTTTCAAACAAAAAACATTGCGTATTAGTTATATTGAATATCTAATTTATGGATTGCTTATTTTTCTTAATACTTATGTAGTTCGAGCTGTTATCGCAATAATAGAACCTTTTATTATTTTAGAATATTTGGTTAATTTGTACTTTCTTTTAGGGTGTGCTCTAATTATAGTTGCGGCTTTTGCTATTCGGTATCGTTTAATAAAAGATTCTAGATCTAAATATTTTGCTTTATTGGTTTTGTTTTTAACTTGTGCCGAAATAACAAGCGTTATTGCTCACTATCTTCAATTAATGGCACTATGTTATTTGGAGTATTTTTTATTCTTATTTGGGTTAAGCTTTTGTGTTTTATTCTCTGTTTTAGAAAATAAAAACGATAAAGCATTTAAATTAGTTAAGGTTAGAGGCGTTTAAGTACTTCAAATCCTCTAATTCTTTTACATTTTCAATGTGTCTTGAATTACCATTTTTTATAAAGTAAAGATTATCAGCAATATCAATAATCTCTTTATATAAATGATCTGTAATTATAATAGCTTTATGCTCTTTTTCAGCTGTAATCACATTTTTTATAATTTCAATATTTAATGGAGATAGATGAGAAAAGGGTTCATCTAATAAAATCAATTTAGTGTTGCTTTTTAAAACAATGTATGTTTCAATTAAGCGGCGTTCTCCTCCCGATAATTTTCCGATTTTAATTTTCTTATAATGTCCGAACACTTCAAAATGATGTGTGAATGTTTTCCAAGATATTTTAAAAAGTTTAAAAATTCTTTTCACTTTTAAATGACTAGGAATAAAATGATGCTGTGGTAAATAGCCAACCAGTTTTGTTTTGTAAAGAGGTTTTAAAACAGGTTTATTATCAACGCGAATTAGTTTGTATTTAGGCTTTAAACTCCCAAACAATATATTTAGTAAACACGTTTTTCCGCAACCATTACTTCCTAATAATCCTGTGATGTTATTGGTTTCAGCTTTAAGATAAATACCGTTTAAAATACGTTTTTCTTTAAAGGATAATTCAATATTATCAATTTCAAAAATCATATAAATTCTTTCAAAATTAAAAGAAAAGGCAGACTTAAAATTAAATCGATAATAAATACACAACCAAAGAGTTTTAAAGTTGAAAGGCCCAAGTTTTTATAGAATGTCAATTTGCGTTTAGCGTTGGTTTCATTCATTAAATACCACAAAAAAGCAATCAGAATTAATTTTATTATAAATATAGGAATTAGACTATAGCCCATAATAGCAAAAAGTATATTTACACCAAAAGACCATAACATATATGGCCGGTAAAATATAAATAAAGCAGATAATTGTTGCATAGTATGGCCTATAACGTGAAAAAACATAAATTATTTTTAAAGTTACGTTAGTTCCATGTCATGTAGTCATTGAAAATTCATAATTTATTGTATTTTTGATTTCCAATTAAATAAGGCAGATGTTAGAGAAGTTACAAATAGTAAAACAACGTTTTGATGAGGTTAGCGATTTAATTATCCAACCAGATATCATCACCGATCAAAAGCGTTATGTAGAGCTTAATAAAGAATACAAAGATTTACGTATCCTTATGGATAAACGTGAGGAATATATAGAGTTTACTAATAATTTAGCTGAAGCTGAAGAAATAATTGCAGACGGTAGTGATGCCGAAATGGTTGATATGGCCAAAATGCAGTTGGAAGAAGCTAAAGTTGGTATCCCTAAGTTAGAAGAAGAAATAAAAGTTCTCTTAATTCCTAAAGATCCTGAAGACTCTAAAAATGCTGTAGTAGAATTACGTGCCGGAACCGGTGGTGATGAAGCGAGTATTTTTGCAGGAGATTTATTTAGAATGTACAGTAAGTATTGCGAAAGTAGAGGCTGGCGTGTAGATACTGTAGATTTTAGTGAAGGTACAAATGGCGGTTTTAAAGAGATTCAGTTCGAAGTTTCGGGTGAAGATGTTTATGGAACCTTAAAGTTTGAAGCCGGAGTACACCGTGTACAACGTGTGCCGCAAACAGAAACTCAAGGCCGTGTACACACTAGTGCAGCAACGGTTATGGTTTTTCCAGAAGCGGAAGAATTTGATGTAGAGATTAACCCAAAAGAAGTTCGAATCGACTTTTTCTGTTCATCTGGACCAGGTGGGCAATCGGTAAATACAACTTATTCTGCGGTACGTTTAACTCACATACCTACAGGGTTAGTGGCGCAATGTCAGGATCAAAAATCGCAACATAAAAATAAAGAAAAAGCCTTTAAAGTATTACGTTCTCGTCTTTACGAAATGGAATTGGCTAAAAAGAACGAAGCCGATGCTGCTAAACGTGGTAGTATGGTATCTTCGGGAGATAGATCTGCTAAAATTAGAACGTACAATTACTCGCAAGGTCGTGTAACCGATCATAGAATTGGATTAACGCTTTACGATCTATCAAATATTGTAAACGGTGATATTCAAAAAATTCTTGACGAATTAATGTTAGCTGAAAACACAGAGAAATTAAAAGCAAATACCGATATCATTTAGAATATGTACTGCTATGTTGGTGTTAAAACTAACATGAAATTTACAGTACGTCGAGTTTAATATTAAATAGTAATTTCCTTTTAAGGAATATTAAGTTAGGATGACAACAAAGCAGCTTATTGAACAAATTCAGAAGAAAAAAACTTTTTTATGTATAGGTTTAGATGTGGATTTAAACAAAATACCTCAACACCTTTTAAAAGAAGAAGATCCTATTTTTACTTTCAATAAGGCTATTATCGATGCCACACATCATTTGTGTGTTGCCTATAAACCAAACACGGCTTTCTACGAGGCTTATGGTATTAAAGGCTGGAAATCTTTAGAGAAAACTATTAAATATTTAAATGAAAAGTATCCTGAGATTTTCACTATTGCCGATGCAAAACGTGGCGATATCGGTAACACAAGTACTATGTATGCTAAAGCATTTTTTGAAGATTTAGCATTCGATTCGGTTACTGTAGCACCATATATGGGAAAAGATTCTGTGGAGCCGTTTTTAGCTTTTAAAGATAAACATACTATTATGTTGGCTTTAACCTCTAATGCTGGAGCTTTCGATTTTCAAACGAAAACGGTTGATGGAAAAGAGCTTTATAAACAGGTTTTAGAAACGTCTAAAACGTGGACAAACGCCGAGAATTTAATGTATGTTGTTGGAGCAACCAAAGCAGAATACTTTGCCGATATTAGAAAAATTATTCCAAATAGTTTTTTACTCGTTCCTGGTGTTGGCGCTCAAGGCGGAAATTTGCAAGACGTATGTAAATATGGTATGACGGACAATGTTGGCTTATTAATTAATTCTTCGAGAGGCATTATTTATGCATCTCAAAACGAAGATTTTGCAGAAGCCGCTGCTAAAAGTGCAGAAATACTTCAACAAGACATGAAAGCGATTTTAGAATAAAACGCATTTTATAATTTTATAAAAACAGCCATCTTTTATTTAAAAGGTAGCTGTTTTGTTTTTTTAGTAATTATTGAGTGTATTGATATTTAATAAACCTCACTTACAAAGTGAGGTTTTTTTATTGACTAAAAGCATTTTTAAATACATCTTATTACATGGGGCGAAGTATACAATACACGGCCAATAACACTAAATGAGTTATAGTTTATATGGATGAAACCATAGTTTATACTATAAAATCCTGTAAATATTATTTTCGTTAAAAATTACAACTAAACCATAGCTAAAAGTAAAACGGATGAAAATTATATTAAATACTTTTATTTTAATTTGTATCGGAATTGGAACTTGTGTTGCTCAAAATAATAATAAAAACAAACTTTGGTACAATGCTCCGGCTGCAGATTGGAATGAAGCTTTACCATTAGGAAATGGCCGATTAGGTGCTATGGTTTTTGGGAATCCGGTAAACGAAAATATTCAACTTAACGAAAATACACTTTGGGCTGGTGGTCCGCATAGAAATGATAATGCAGCAGCTAAAACGTCTTTGTCTGAAATACGAACATTACTTTTTGATAAAAAATATACGGAAGCGCACCGTTTGGCTGATAAAGATTTTATTTCGAAAAAATCTCATGGTATGCCTTACGAAACGGTTGGTAATTTAAGGTTGAATTTTGAAAATCATGATAATTTTTCTAATTACCACCGCGAGCTCGATATTGAAAACGCAGTTAATACAACCACTTATACTGTTGGTGATGTAAACTATAAACGTGAAATTTTCACATCGTTTACCGATCAGGTTATTGTGATAAAATTATCGGCTAGCGAAAACGGAAAGATTAGTTTTTCTGCTAGTATGGACCGACCAGAACCTGCAATGGTTTCAATATCTACTGAGGATAACAATATCTTAAAAATGACAGGGCTTAGTAGCGACCGTATTAGCAAACGTATAAAAGATGGAACACCAACAAAAGGACAGGTAGAATTTGAATCTCGTTTAAAGATTTTACAAGAAGGCGGGAAAACATCTGCGAAAGCTGAACAATTGGTAGTTTCTAGAGCGAACAGTGTAACGCTATTTATTTCAATAGCTACTAACTTTGTTAATTATCAAGATATAAGTGCAGATCCACATAAACGAGCTGCGGATTATATCGCTAAAGCGGAAAATAAAGCTTACCATCAATTACTAAAAGATCATACAGCTTTCTATCAAAAATATTTTAAAAGAGTTGAGTTAGATTTAGGTGTTACAGATTCTATAAATAACGCAACAGATGTTAGAATTAAAGAATTCAGTACAGGTAACGATCCTGCATTGGCAGCTTTATATTTTCAATTTGGACGTTATTTATTAATTTCTTCATCGCAACCAGGAGGGCAACCTGGAAATTTACAAGGCTTATGGTGTAATCAATTAACACCACCATGGAAAAGTGCTTACACGGTAAATATTAACACTCAAATGAATTATTGGCCGGCTGAGGTGACTAACTTATCCGAAATGCATGAGCCGCTTATTCAAATGGTTCGAGAACTTTCTGAAGCAGGTAAAGAAACCGCAGAAGTTATGTACGGAGCCGATGGTTGGGTAACGCACCACAATACCGATTTATGGCGTATTGCAGGGCCTGTAGATGGGGCAACTTGGGGCATGTGGCCAACAGGAGGTACATGGTTAAGTCAGCATTTATGGGAGAAATTTATGTTTAATGGCGATTTGGAGTATTTACGTTCTGTATATCCTGCAATGAAAGGTGCTTCGGAGTTTTGCTTGAGTTTTTTAACAGAAGAGCCCGATAATGGATGGTTAATTATGTTGCCAACTATTTCGCCGGAACACGGGCCAAAAGGACGTGATAAAGGCGTGAATATTGAAGCTGGTACAACCATGGATAATCAATTGGTTTACGATATTTTAACTAAAACTATTGCTGCTGCAAAATTATTAGATGTCGATTCTAATTTAATTCCAAAAATGGAGGTGGCACTTTCTAAATTACCACCAATGCAAGTTGGTAAATACAATCAGCTCCAAGAATGGATGGAAGATTTAGACGACCCGGAAGATAAACACCGTCATGTATCACATTTATACGGATTGTATCCTTCTAACCTAATTTCACCTTATAGAAATTCAGAATTATTTGAAGGTGCTAAAAACACGCTAATCCAAAGAGGTGATCCATCAACAGGATGGTCTATGAACTGGAAAATAAATTTATGGGCACGTTTATTAGATGGCAATCATGCTTATAAACTTATGGGCGATCAAATAAAGTTAGTTGGCCGTCCAGATTCACCAAAAGGTGGTGGTACTTATGCTAACATGTTAGATGCACATCCACCGTTTCAAATTGACGGAAATTTTGGTTTTACTTCCGGTTTAACCGAAATGTTAGTACAAAGCCATGACGGCGCAATTCATTTAATTCCTTCACTTCCAGATGTTTGGAAAGATGGCAGAGTGAAAGGATTACGTGCAAGAGGTGGTTTTGAAATCACAAATTTAGAATGGGAAAATGGAGAAATAGTAAAGACTGTGATAAAATCTAATTTAGGAGGAAACTTACGTATTAGAGCTTATAATAAACTGATTTTAGAAGGAGGTAAAATGCTTAAAACGGCATTAGCAACAAACTCAAATACATTTTATAGCGTACCAGAAATTAAACAACCATTAGTTTCTAAAGAAGCTAAATTAGAGGGGGTGACTTTGAAAAAATCGTACTTGTTTGATATAGAAACAAAAGTAGGTGAGGAGATTATTTTGGTTGGAAAATAAAATGTTTAGAATTAGGTGTTAAAAAGAGGTGTTGATTGTGTGAAAACAGAAGTTATTGGTCGAATTAATAATCGAAACGAACTATAAATTTCTATGTTTGAGTACCTGAGAATCATTTAAGATCTCTTTTAAATAAATTTTATATCAATGAAAAAATTAAGTTTAAAAAATTATTTCAGTTTAACATTTTTAGTGTTGGTGAGTGTTTTTAGCACGAATGTTTTGGCTCAGATTGATGTTGCTTCACCTTTAATATTAGATATGGTTCATCATAATCCTGGTGAAGCACCTTATCAATCGGCCTATAATGATCCTGCGGTTATAAAAGAAATGGGTTATAATGGTAAGGTTTATTTTCTGTTTGAATCTCCAGCATTAGCGATAAATTGGGAATCTGTAGACCCAGACATTTTACCAAAAGGTTCAGAGGAACGCGCATGGGTAGATGCTAAGGCTGCACAAATTAAAGAGATGCATGCGAAGAGTAAAGCACAAGATATGGCTATTTATGCCATGTCTGATTTGGTTTTATTTCCGAAGCGTTTAATAGAAAAATTTGGTATAGAAAACACTTTTGGAGATCCAAATAATGCCTTAACGGAAAAATTTATTCGAGCTCAAATTAACGAAATGTTCGATCAATTTCCAGATTTGGATGGTTTGGTGGTGCGTATTGGGGAAACTTATTTGCACGATGCACCCTATCATCAAGGTGCTATCGAAAATAAAAAAAGCCCCGAAAAGACTATTATTCCTTTAATGAAAATTCTTAAGGAGGAGATTTGCGAGAAACGAAACAAGCAGCTTATTTTTCGAACATGGATTGCCTTCGATAAAAATATAAAAGATTATTTGGAAGTTAGTGATGCCATTGAGCCTCACGATAATTTGGTAATTAGTATAAAACATTGTGAGGGCGATTTTCATAGATCTAACGCATTTAGTAAGGTGATTGGTCAGGGACGTCATCGTCAAATTATAGAAGTTCAGTCAGCACGTGAATATGAGGGGAAAGGTGCTTACCCTAATTACATCGCAAACGGTGTTATAGATGGTTTTGAGGAACATGCATCGATGCCTAAAGAACAAATAAATAGTATTAGCGAGTTTGTTGAAAAAAGACCCAATTTGTATGCCGGTATTTGGACGTGGTCTCGTGGCGGTGGCTGGGAAGGTCCTTATATTAAAAGTGAAATGTGGTGCGATTTAAACGCATGGGTTATGGCACAATGGGGGCAAAATACCAATAAAAGTGAGGAGTTTATTTTTAATAGATATGCTACCGAACGTTTAAAGTTGGAAGGTGAAGATGTTGCTAAATTTAGAGAACTGTGTTTGCTTTCTGCTGAAGCTGTAGTGCGAGGTAGAAATAGTACGTTTAGAGATATGAATCCTTGGTGGACAAGAGATCAGGGAATTGCTTGGCCGGGTGCTGTAAAAGGAGAAGTGGAGCGTAAGCGAAATTTAGAGCAAAAAGATGAATCTGTTGCCAAATGGAAAACGATTGTTAAGCTGGCAAAATCTATTAAATGGGATAGTGAAGCGACTAAAAATCATGCTATAGGTTCTTCGGAATATGGATTAAGACTTTATAAAATATACCGAATTATTGTTAACATGGCCGATGCTGAAAAACAAGGTGATGCCAAGGCTGTTAAAAAATGGATTAAAGCTTATGATAAAGCTTGGAGGCATTACAATAAACTTCCGCAGCAATATCCGTCGGTAGCGACACTTTATACCCAAAAATACGATCGCCACATTTCTAATAATGCTGATAAAAAAATTAACGAGTTGAGAACTAAATATTAATATTAGGAAAATAAATTATGCATAGTTTAAAACAAATTTCATCCATTGCTTTAGTGATGCTTTTGTCTTTAATGACGAGTGGTCAATCAAAAATTAATAAAGCTTCGGAAGCTAAACCTAAACCCAATATTATTTTTTTAATGACTGATGATCAACGTTGGGATAATATGGGAGTTTACGGGAAACCGGAATTTAATACGCCTAATATAGATAAATTGGCAGCCGAAGGTGTGGTGTTCGATCAGGCGTTTTATGCTGTGGCTATTTGTATGCCGAGTCGAGTAACTATGTTAACGGGAAGGTATAATTCAAATCATAGAGTAAGTTTTGTAGCTCCAGACGATTATACGTTATCGCAAAATGATTTTAGTAAAAGTTACCCCGCATTACTTAAAAATGCGGGTTATAGAACGGGTTTTATCGGTAAGGTCGGATTTACAGTAACAGATGAAGCTACACGACCAAGTATGCCAAAAGAGCAATTCTATAAAGAACATATGGGTGGTGTTTTTGATTTTTTTGCAGGAAGTGAAACACGTGATAGAAAAGGGCATGTTACCTGGCCAGAAGACGATGTAGAATTGAAAAATATTTATAAAGAAGGGCGACAAAACTCAGGAAGAACCTTAAGAACGGGAGAAGCCATGATGCGTTTTATAGACACACAGCCAGAGGATCAACCATTTTGTTTGTCGGTTAGCTTTTATGCAGTAAAGCATGATAACGATAAGGATGTATATATGCCGCATTTCGAGCAATTTAAAGAGGTAGAAATGGAAGCGCCAGACAATTGGGTAGAGGGCGATAATCCTGTTTTACCAACAGTAGTTAAAGAAAATGCAAGAGGTGTGTATTTGCATAAAAAACGCTCATCTACACCCGAAATGTATCAAAGGCTTGTACGTCGTTTTGCAACACAGGGTTATACTGTAGATGAACAAGTTGGCTTTTTGGTTGAAAAACTAAAAGAGAAGAACATGTTAGAAAATACCGTTATTATCTATACCAGTGATAACGGTCGTTTTCAAGGTTCTCACGGGCTTTTTGATAAATGCCTTTTGTATGATGAATCTGTTAAGGCTCCTCTTATTATTTATGACGGACGTATGTCGGAATCTAAACGTCAGAGACGTGAAAAGGCTTTAATTTCTTCAGTAGATATGGCGCCTACAATTGTTTCTATGGCAGGTTTACAAGTGCCAAAAAGTATGCAAGGTCGAGATATTAGTAAGGTTTTAAGTAAAACTGAAGACATGTCGCAATGGCGAGATACCGTGTTTATGGAAGATTTGTTTTTGGCCGCTATGTTTCAAGAACGCTATAAAGACAATGTAGACGAATTAAATCAAAATTTAATAGAAAATAACAAATCATATAGAAGCAGAGGCGTGCGTACAGAGCAATGGAAATATATTGTTTACTACGAACATACACCTAAAATTGAGGAACTTTATGATGTGATTAAGGATCCTTCTGAACAAAATAATTTATTTAATAATCCAGAGTATACTGCTGTTTTAGAAAAATTAAGAGCAAAAACAGAGGAGATGTATCAAGTAGCTCTCAATAAAAACAACTAAAAACCATAAACTAAACTAGACTAAAGCCCATGAAACACATTCTAAGTATTCTTTTTTTATTCACTACAGTTTTAGGATTTACTCAAAACAAGAATGAAGTGAGTATAGAATCTTTGTTAAAAGATATGGTGGATAGAGATGTTGTCGCTCGTTTTCCTTCAACTAATTTTAGATTAAAACAAGAAAGTAGTTATAATAGAGCTTCTACAATACCTCAAGATTCTATTGGTTGGTTTAATAATCATGATTTCAACAGTAAAGATGGCGATCATAATTTTATAAGAACAGAAGAAAAAAATGGTCAAAAAGAATGGGTATTAATGGATCATGTAGGGCCTGGAGCTATTGTACGCACTTGGATGCCTTTTTTGAGTGCAAATAAACCAGACACAGACATTGAGATCAAAATTTATTTAGATGGAAGTGAAGAGCCTGCATTGCAAGGTAATATGTTAGGCTTGCTTGATGGAACAGGTTTGATTCCTTTTCCATTGGCACATCAGTCATTGCGTTCAGCAGTATCTTTTTTTCCTATTCCTTATGCTAAGAGTTGTAAAATTACTACAACACAGAGGCCTTTTTTCTATCAATTTACTTATAGAGAATATGATGATTATACACCTATAAAAACCTTTACTAAAGAGGGTTTTGATAATGCAATGCCTTTAACTAAAGAGGTAGGTGAGTTATTGTTAGCTCCAAAAAATACAATGAAAGGTGAAGATGTTTCTTTTAATGCAAAATTAAAATCTAAAAAAGAAAAATCTATAAAATTACCAGAAGGACATGCAGCTGTTAGAGAGCTTAGTATAAAATTAGATGATTACAAAAATCCTGATGTAACTCGTACTGTAATTTTAAAAATTGAATTTGATGGTGAATCAACTGTTTGGTGTCCATTAGGTGATTTCTTTGGTAACGGAATAGGGTTACACCCATTTCAAGGTTGGTATAGAACGGTTAGTGAAGATGGAATAATGACATGTAGATGGGTAATGCCATATCAAAAAACAGGAAAAATATCGATTGTTAATATAGGGGAAACTACAGTAAATGTAGACTTAAAAGCAACTGTTGGTAAATGGAATTGGGATAGTGAAAGTATGTATTTTAATGCAGCTTGGAAAGGGCAATACCCTGTAGCTACTAGACCTTTTTCTGATTGGAATTATATTACACTAAAAGGAAGAGGTGTATATGTTGGCGATGCTTTAACTGTTATGAACCCTGTTGCAAAATGGTGGGGAGAAGGCGATGAAAGAATTTATGTAGATGGTGAAGATTTTCCATCCATTTTTGGAACAGGAACAGAAGATTACTATGCCTATTCTTGGGGAGGGAAAAGTAACGAGTTTTACGAGCATCCTTTTCATGCACAACCAAGAAGTTATATATTCAATAAGTTAAATAAAAAAACTAAAGATTTTAAGGGTAAAAACACCTCTGGTTATAGCACAGAAACTAGAACTCGTGCCTTAGATGTTATGCCTTTTAGTAGTTCTTTAAAATTAGACATGGAAGTTTGGAGCTGGACCGATTGTGAAATGGGATATGGCGTAGGCATGTATTGGTATGGTGATAAACAAACCACATCTAATAGAGTTCCAGATGAAAAAGAAGCATTAAACGTACCTCCATTACCAAAGAATTTTCCGAATGAATAATTTATCAGGAATGATACGGAAAATTATTCATTAAAAAAGCACCAACTAAAAACCAAAATTATAATGACAAAAAACATTTGCTTTCTAAGTATAACGCTTCTTTTTCTAGCAAGCTGTAACTCAAAATATAAATACAATATTGAGAAATCGGAACATGGCCTTACCATCCAGCAGGATAGCTTAAATATTAATGTTGAAATTATTGACGATGCCATTATTCATGTAAATAAAATACTGAATACAAGTACACCGTCAACAATTCCAGATTATGTTACGGTTTTAGAGCCTCAAAGCGTAGAATGGGAGTTGAAAGAAACGTCAGATAGAATAACAATTAGCACCAAATTGGTAAAACTATTTGTAAATAGTGATGGTGTTATTACTTTTGAAACAAAGGATGGTAAAGGTTTATTAGCCGAAACCAATGAGCGTACTTTTATTAATTCCGAAGAAGAAGGAAAGCAACATAATGTTTCACAAGGGTTTCAAGCGGGAGATGAAGGTTTGTACGGTTTAGGGCAGTTTCAAAGTGGTATCATGAATTGGAAAAATGTACCAATTCGTTTACAGCAGTATAATCAGGAAATCGCTATTCCGTTTTTGGTTTCAACTAAAGGTTATGGTATTTATTGGCATAATTATAGTCTTACCGATTTTAATAATCCTGAAAATGAGATCGTATTTGATTCTAAAGCTGAAGTTAATAATAATAGTGAGGATGCAATAGCTCCTTTTGATGGTGAAAAGGAGAATGTAGCAGCTTATGCTGCTAAAGAGGCAGCAGAAAAGAACATACGCGAAACTACATTTACACCAACAAAAACTGGAGAATATACCTTTTTAGCTTTAAGTGATAATAACGGCCGTATGCGAGGGAATATTAATGTATCCATCGATGGCGATCCTGTTATCAACTATTCAACCATATGGATGCCTAGGCGATATTCTGGTAAAAAACATTTGGAAGCAGGAAAAGCATATAAGTTAATATTCCAAAATACAGGAGCAAAAATACCTGGAAAATTATTCTATAATGAACCGGATTTTAACAAAACCGTTTTTAGTAGTACTAAAGGCAATGCCATCGATTATTATTTCGTTTATGGAGATAATCCGGGAGAAGTAATTTCAAACTATCAAGAGTTAACGGGTAAGGCGCCTATGTTTTCAAAAAAATCTTATGGTTTTTGGCAATGTAGAGAACGTTATCATAATCAAGAGGAATTGTTAGAAAATGCTCGCGAAATGAGAGATCGAAATATCCCTGTCGATAACATTGTTCAAGATTGGTTTTACTGGCCAAAAGGGACTAAAGGACCAGAGTGGGATAGAGCTAAATATCGAGATCCAGGTGCTATGGTAGATGAGCTAACCAAACTGAATTTAAATTTAATGGTTTCTGTTTGGCCAGAGGTTAAAAATAAACCTTTAGAGGAAAAGTATGGGCTTACTAAAATAGAAAGTAGTAATTATATCGATATTTATGATAAAAAAGTAAGTGAGCAATTTTATCGAGCTTTAAGTGATTCTATGTTTCATAAAGGTGTAAAATCTATTTGGTTAGATGGTACAGAACCAGAGGGAGTAAGAGATACAAAAGTAAGTACTGCCGTTGGACCTTATGAAGAAGTTCAAAACCCTTATTCTTTAGAAGTAACAAGAGCCATGTATGAAGGTCGAAGAGAAGAGTTTCCTAACGAGCGTGTTTTTAACTTAACACGATCGGCTTATGCCGGACAACAACGTTACGGAGCAACATCTTGGTCTGGCGATGTCGCTGGAACTTGGGAGCAGTTTGCGGAACAAATCCCTGCAGGGCTTAATTTTACTATGGCGGGTGTACCGTATTGGACACATGATATTGGTGGTTTCTTTAGAGATTCTAAGTCGTTAAATCCTATTTACGATAGTCAGTATACTAATCCGGAATATATAGAATTGCTAACACGTTGGTTTCAGTTTGGCGCGTTTAGTCCTATTTTTAGAATTCATGGTTATGTTTCAGAAACTGAAATTTGGAGATATAACAAAGATTTTGAAACTACAGCTCGCAAATTTATAGATACCAGATATAAATTGATGCCATATATTTATTCTGAAGCTTGGAAAGTAACAACTCAAGGTAAATTAATGATGTCGCCGCTTGTGTATCATTACCCAAATGATAAAAATACTTGGGGTATTAAAGATCAATTCTTTTTTGGAGAATCGTTAATGATTTGCAATGTTACCGAATATCAACAACGTCAAAAAGAAATTTATTTGCCAGAAGGTGTTTGGTATAATTTCTGGACAGGTAAAAAAGTAAAAGCTACCGGGAAAATTACTATTGAAACGCCTTTAGATGAAACTCCAATTTTCGTAAAAGCAGGAAGTATCTTGCCAATAGGTCCAAAAGTTCAGTTTGCTACAGAATTAACAAAAGATCCTATTGAAATTGTGGTGTATCCTGGAGCCGATGGGGAATATGTAGTCTATTTTGATGATAACGAATCGTATAATTATGAGGATAAAACCTATTCTGAAGTGGTTTTTACTTATTCCGATGCCGATAAAACATTAAAAGTAACTAAAGGTGTCGATAATTATGTTGTGTTTGAAGATTTGCCAAAAGAATTCCTAATACACACTGTAGATCAAGGTCGAGCAGAAAGAATTTATTTTCAAGGTGAAGAAACTACTATTCAGTTTTAGATTTTTATAGTTTGATTAATTTAAACAATATTAAAATGAATAATTTAAAACTTAGCGTTTTAGTCTTAACAATATTGACAGGAATTAACTTATCCTTCAGTCAAATAAAACTAAAAGATCTTGAAGATTTTCGAACTCCTCAAGGCGATTGGTTCGAAGTGAAATCGGTTGAGGTTGATTCGGTTAACTACCAGTTTTTAAATTTTAAAAAAGGTGCAGGTTTTTTTGTAAATGGAGAAATAGGCAAAACGGAACATATAGAAACTCAGGAGTCTTATGGCGATGTAGAATTGCATATTGAATTTCTATTGCCAAAAGGTTCTAATTCAGGAATTTATTTTCAGAGTAGATACGAAATCCAAATTTTTGATAGTTACGGAAAAGATGATGTGGCGTATTCTGATTGTGGAGGTATTTATCAGCGTTGGGATGAAAGTAAACCTAAAGGAGAAAAAGGTTACGAAGGTATCTCGCCAAGAGTTAATGCAACATTACCGTTAGGAGAATGGCAGACTTACGATGTTATTTTTAGAGCGCCGAAGTTTGATCAAAACGGAAATAAAATAAAAAATGCCATGTTCGAAAAGGTAGTTCTTAACGGACAAATTATTCATGAAAACAAAGAAGTAACGGGAGCTACTCGTGAAGGTTTAGATGCTGCTGAGGTTGCTTTTGCTCCATTAAGGTTACAAGGCGATCATGGAAGTATTGCTTTTAGAAATATTCTAATTAGAAAATTAGATAATACAAGAGAAACCAAACTGAATACTTGGGTGGATCTTTTTGAAAATTCAGAAAAAACGGGACCCAATTATGATTTTATTGTAAACGGAGATGCGACTGAGCAAGAAGCAAACACTATGTTTGAGTATAATGGAAAGGAGCTTAAAGCCATGTATAAATGGAAGAAAACTGCCGCGCCTTACGGGGTTGCGATTACCAAAAAAGCTTACAGCTCTTATGATTTGAAGTTTGAGTTTAAATGGGGTGAACGTAAATTTGAGCCACGACTCGATAAAATACGTGATGCCGGTTTATTATATCATTGTCCTGTGGGAAGTTATGCTTGGCCATCAAGTTTAGAATATCAAATTCAAGAAGACGATTGTGGCGATCTATGGAATATTCTCGGAGCACATTGCGATGTTTTAAAAGAAGGTAAAGTTTTAAAAATTGAAAAAAGAAGTTATAGCAGATCAAAAAAATGGACTAATGAAGAAAAGCCAGGCTGGAATCAAGTCTTGTTGCAAGTTAGAGGTGATAGCGCAAAATACTATTTAAATGAGGTTTTAATCAACGAAATCACCAATGCAACATATGGAGGCTTATCGCTTAAATCTGGATTTATAGCTCTTCAGGCTGAGTATTCAGAATTAATTTATAGAGAAATAAAAATTAAAGAAGTTCAGTTTTAGACCAGATAAAAGTATTAAAATAAAAATAAGATTAATAATGAATAAACTTATCAATACCATTTCAGTAACTAAAAATGCGATGTTTATTTTCGGGATGTGTTTCCTACTAAGCATCATTGCTAGCGCACAAATTAAAGTAAATTCTTTAAGTGAATTAACACCTTATTTAAGTCAGGATAAAGTGCATGTGAAAATGACCCCTGGTGTGTACTCTATAACGGCAGCCGATGTAAAAAATGGTTTATATCCAAAATCTTCTTTTGTAGGTAAAGAGTGTAAAGTATTATTGCTTTTTGAAGGAAGCAAAAGTACTTACGATTTTTCAGGAGTTACCATTAAGGTTGATACAAAAGTGTTTCAATCTTATGGAAATATTAGAATTAACGAAATTCAAATTGTTGGTAATAATAACGTGCTTAAAAACCTAACATTAATAGATGACGGATCGGTTTATGATGGGCCAACAAAAGGTGCGTTAAATGTTTGTATCGATGGGAAAGAGAATCTTGTTGAAGGTTTCTACGTAGCCGCTAAAGGATCGTTTCCTTATGGTTATGGCGATGCCTTTGGTAAAGGTGGTAAAAACGTTATTAGACACCAAAAACACAGTTCTTGTTTAATTCGTGGAGAATCTAATCACTTAAAAAATTCGACGTTTATTCATAGAAGTTACGGGCATTGTTTGTTTATGCAAGCTGCAAGTAACCCGACAATAGAAGGTTGCTATGTAGAAGGCGAAATGCGTAGTACCGACGATATGTTATTAGAAAAAGGTACAGGCTCTCCTGCCGATAAAGTTGATTTCATGACGGTTTGGGGTTACGAACTTCCCAAAGGCTACATGTTAAGTACTGGCGAAGCAGGTATTCGTGCTTATAATGCAGGCGAAACTATTATTGATGGTAAACTTATTAAGCGTGGCACATCGAACCCAACCATATTAAATTGTACGGTTAAAAATATGAGAACAGGTGTTACTTTAGCGCATGCCACTGGTAAAAAGTATGTTGAAAACTGTACAGTTATAGGTAGTGAAAACGGATTTTCTTTAGGTTCTGGCGATGTGATTAATTGTAGAGCCGATTGCAGTTATGGACCAGTATATTCATCGACTTATGAAAATGACAAGAATTTTAATGCTGATATCACTATCATTCCTGCGAGTAATCCGTACATGAATGGTTCTAGAAATGTTGCTTACATAGGTGGTCGTGGTCATAATATCACTTTACGTGGAAGTAATGAAGGTGTCGAACACGGATTACAAATTAAGGTTGGTGGTTTAAAAAATAACATTCGTTTATTAAATGGAAATTTTCCTCATCAAAACGACTTTAAAGGATCCGATTTTGAAATTAATAATCTTACCGATTATCCATTATATCTTTCGAATAAAAGCATAGGTGTTATGGTTAGAACGTCTGGAACTATAGAAGATTTAGGCACAACTAATACTATTCAATCAAAATAATAGATAAGATACCTTTTTAAATGAAGCAGCTTAAGTTTATAAATATTGCAGTAGTACTTATGTTTGTCGTTGCGCAGTTTAGTTATGCCCAAAACAAAAGTAAAACAGTTGAAAAAGGACTTCAGTTAAATCAAATTAAAGTGTCTAGCTTATCAGGGTTACGGGAAGCAGTTCAAGAAAGTAATCAGCACATTATTCTTAATCCAGGAAAATATAATATTACCGATTTACCAACAGAATCTAGAGGTTTCCCATGTTCCGGTTCTAACAATATTATTGAACTGAATGAGGTTTATATCAATTTCCCTGTCGGAACATGTAAAGATGCTCATTTCGATATTACAGGTTCTAATAATATTTTAAGAGGTGGCGATTTCGAAGATACTTACCAAAACGGTATGGAGAAAGTAACCGATTTTGGTAGCTACAATCAAAATCGAAAAACCTTAGCAAAAGGCTTAAAAGGAGGTGCAAATATTCGCGTTTCAGGAAATAATAATACTGTGGAAGGCATAAAGCTAACCGTAAGAGGTTCGTTTCCTTATGGCTATGGCAATATGTACGGTATTGGCAGAGGTAATGCTACCGGTTTAGACAAACGTTGCGCTTTGTTAATTACAGGCGTGGGGAATACGGTTGATAATTGCGAATTTCAACATAGAGCATTTGGACATGTTATTTACATGCAGAAAAACGCTGATAAAACCCTAATTAAAAACACCTACATTGAAGGTGATGTGCGCCCAAGTAACGATACTTACACAGAAACTAACGATGGCGATTTACCAAAACGATTTAATTACAAAATGCCACTTGGAGAAATGGAAGGACTTCCTATTCCTCGTGATGTAATGTTTAACCTTACGGAAGATGGTATTCGCGCTTATAATATTCCAGGGTCTGTAACCGTCGAGAATTGTGTGGTTAAAAAATGCAGAGGCGGTATTAAATTGTACATGGCAAAAGGGAAAGTAACGGTTAAAAATAGCACAGTTTTAGATTGTGTTGTCGAGGGCTATTCTCTAAATAATGGAGGAGAAATGATTAATTGTAAAGGCAATGCTGCTTACGGACCATTACTTTACATGCATTTTGATAAAGTATCAAACCAAAATATAGATTTAACTGTTTTACCGGCGCCACACGCTGTCGGAAACCATGTGTTTGCAGCCATAAAAGGGCATGGACATAATATAAAATTAACGGCAGCTAATCCTTCAGAAACTATCGATAATACACTTAGACCCATTGTGGTTGGTTATCCTGCTCGCTTTCAGTTTTTAACTACAGATTATCCAAATGTACCTAAAGGGTATGAGGAAAATTTTAAGAAGCATTTTGGAAATAAAACGTATAGTGCGACAAATATTTCAATAAAAAATGGTACTAATTATCCGGTTATTTTAGGTCATTTATCCGAAGAAAATCAAGTGAAAAGTAGCGGTAAAGTAACCGATTATGGAACAGCTAATCTTGTAAAAACCTATCCTGCTTCCGAAGAAAAAAAGTAGTTAATCCCTCTAAACATCGAAGTTTTTTCAATATAAGCCTATAATTTATAGTATTTGAATGATAGTTTATATCCATATTTCTAAGGAAATGATATTTTTATGCTCTTAAATGTCCGTTTTCTAAAGCGCGGATATTTTAATTGAAACATTCAACATCTATTCAGATAAATTAATTCTTATGAAAAAAAGTAGAGGTCTTATTGCTGTAATTTTATGCGCCTTATTTATGGTGTCTTGTAAATCGGAAGAAAAAAAGACTGAAGTAAAGAAAGAGAAACCAAACGTAATTTTACTTGTTGTAGACGATCAGGGTTATGGTGATATTGGACGCCTTGGCAACAAGGAAATTAAAACACCAAACATCGATAATCTTTACGATGTAAGTGCGCGTTTTACACAATATCACGTATCTCCAACTTGTGCGCCAACAAGAGCCGCTTTAATGACGGGGCATCACTCTAACCGAGCTGGTGTTTGGCATACTGTAAACGGGCGTTCGTTAATTTTAGATAGAGAAACTACTATTGCTCAGGTTTTTAAAGATAATGGCTATGCAACCGGAATTTTTGGAAAATGGCACTTAGGTGATAATTATCCATTTCGCCCAGAAGATAAAGGCTTCGAAGAAGTTTTAGTACACAGTGGTGGCGGTATTGAGCAAGCTTTGGATTATTGGGATAACGATTATTTCAATGATACTTACAAGCATAACGGTGAGTTAAAGAAGTTTGAAGGATTTTGTACTGATATTTGGTTCGATAACGCTAAAAACTACATGGCAGAAAATCAAAAGAATAATAAGCCATTCTTCTGTTATTTATCTACAAACGCAGCACATACGCCATATTTTGTTGATAAGAAATATTCTGATCCTTATGAAAATAATGAAAACATACCAAATGCAGCCTTTTACGGTTTAATTTCTAATGTTGATGAGAACCTTGGGAAACTAGTAGAATATTTAAAAGAAATCGATTTAATGGATAACACCATTTTGATTTTCTCTACTGATAATGGAACTTCAGCAGGAGCAAAAATTGAAAAAGGAGGCGATCGTTTAGATGGTTTTACTGATAAAGGATTCAATGCTGGTATGCGTGGTATTAAAGCGAGTATGTATGAAGGTGGACACCGTGTACCTTTATTCATTCACTGGAAAGATGGTGGAATTACTACCGGAAAAGATATTAACGAACTTACGGCACATTACGATATCGCACCAACTTTGGTGGATTTATGTGGTTTAGAAGTTAAAGAAGATTTAAAATTCGACGGAAAAAGTTTAAAACCATTAATCGATGGTCATAATGAAGCATTTGTAGATCGTGCGATTATTACAAATTCGCAACGTACTGAAGTGCCAGAACCTTGGAGAAGAACCGCTTTTATGAAAGGCGATTGGAGACTTGTTAATGGTACCGAGCTTTACGATTTAAGTAAAGATCCGGAACAACGTACTAATGTTGCCGATCAATTTCCTGAAAAAATGGATGCTTTTAAAGCAGAGTATGATGCTTGGTGGAAAGAAATTTCTCCAAGTTATGCCGATCAACCTTATATTATTGTAGGCACTCCAAATGAAAACCCAACAACGTTGCACGGTCATGATTGGCACACTACAGCGGCAGCAAGTCCATGGCATCAACGCCATATTAGACAAGGTTATATCGATAATGGCTACTGGTTAGTAAAGGTTGCTGAAAGTGGAACTTACAACTTAAAATTACGTCGTTGGCCAATAGAAACAGGTTTACCTTTAAATGGCTTGGCTCCGGTGCGTCCAACTCTAGAAGGTACAACGGTTAGAGAAAGTGTGAAAAGTAAAGCGTTAACTATTAAAAATGCTAGAATTAAAATTCAAGATGAAGAGCAGTCTGTTGTTGTAGATCCTAATGCAGAATTTGTAGAATTCACTGTAAATCTTAAAGCTGGAGAAACACAACTGCAAACTTGGTTTACTTTAGATTCAGGAAAAGAATTGGGAGCATATTATACGCTCGTCGAAAAAATATAAGTTGGACTTTATAAATTTTTACTTTTAGGAATTAATAACCTAACTTTTACCATAATGAGAAAAAGAATTTCATTACTATTTTTAGTCTTAATTGCCATGTTTTCGAGTTTTGATGGGCTTTCGGCACAATCGAAACAAAAACCAAATGTTATAATTGTAATCACTGACGATCAAGGAAAAGGAGATTTAGCTTGCGAAGGAAATAAGTTTATTAAAACACCAAATATCGATAAGTTTTATTCCGATGCGGTTCGTTTTACAAATTACCACGTGTCAACCACCTGTGCACCAACACGTGGAGCAATCATGACGGGACGCCATAGTAATCGTGTTAATGTGTTTCATACTATTAATGGGCGCTCTATTCTTTTTGAAGATGAAGTGACTTTACCACAAATTTTTGCTCAAAACGGCTATACTAATGCCATGTTTGGAAAATGGCATTTAGGTGATAATTATCCATACCGTCCTGAAGATAGAGGTTTTCATGAAGTTATTCGTCATGGTGGCGGAGGTGTAGGTCAAGGTCCAGATTATTGGGGTAACGATTATTTCGATGATACGTACTGGCACAATAGCAAAATGGAAAAGTACGAAGGATATTGCTCAGATGTGTTTTTCAATGGTGCTTTAGATTTTATTGAAACCAATAAAGACAAACCTTTTTTCTGTTATATTTCTACCAATGCACCGCATTCACCGTATAATCTTCCAAAAGATTATTTTGATTTGTATCAGGGTAAAAAGTATAAAGATATCAATGAGAGAACCTTGCGTTTTTATGGAATGATTACCAATATTGACGACAATTTCAAAAAGTTAGAAGATAAATTAGACGATTTAGGTATCTCCGATAATACCATCGTAATTTTTACTACAGATAATGGAACGGCAGCAGGTAGAAGTGTTTACAACGCAGGCTTAAAAGGCGGTAAAGGTAGCCAGTATGAAGGTGGACACCGTGTACCACTTTACATTAGATGGCCAGATGGAAAATTGACAGGCGGTAAGGATATTGATGAGTTAGTAGCGCATTACGATTTATTGCCAACGTTTGTAGATTTATTAGGTTTAGATTTTAATCCAGTTAAAAAACTAGATGGTAAAAGTTTAACGCCTTTATTAGAGGCTAAGAATGATACTTGGGAAAACCGAATTTTATACATGGATACCCAAAGAGAACAAAATCTGATCAAGTATAGAAAATATACAGTTATGGACAAAGATTGGCGTTTAGTTGATGGTAAAGAACTGTATAATATAAACAACGATTTAGGTCAGCAAAATAACATCATTTCTGCACACCCAGAAGTGGCAGCACGTTTAGGTGTGGGGTACGAAACTTGGTGGCAATCTTTTGTAGACGAAGAAGTTAACGAGCGTTATGCTTACATAAAAGTGGGTTCTCCAAAAGAAAACCCGAGTAGAATTTCAGCTCACGATATGATTGTGGGGAAATTTAGTGGAGCTTGGCACCAAAATGGAGCTATTACTGGAGCTCGTGCTGGTGGTAAGTGGAAAATTGAATTTGTTGAAGATGGCGATTATAAAATCAGTTTACGTAGGTTTCCAAGAGAAAGTAACTTAGCTATCAACGCGACGTTTCCAGCTCAAGAAAAGGCTATAGAATATGATAAAACATCGCCAGCTGGAGAAAAATCAGATTTTAAAGAAGCTTTCTTATATGTAGCTAATATTTCTAAAACTTTAGACATTAAAGCAGATCAAGATGAAGTAACCTTTACAGGGAAGATTCCAGCGGGAAAATACGATATGGAAGCACAACTTATAGATGAGTTAGGTCGTGTACACCCTGCATATTATGTATATGTTGAAAAAATAAATTAGAAACGCTCTTTAGCGGAATTTTAAAATATCAAAATGAAGTTAATATTAAAATTAGTAGCTTGTTTGAACCTTGTCTTGTTAGTCTCTTGCGGCCAGCAAAATAAAGGACAGGAAGTAAAAGTAACACAAGAAACAAAACCTAATATTGTTATTATTTACACCGACGATCAAGGTTATGGAGATGTTGGAGCACTTAACCCAGAGGCGAAATTTAAAACGCCAAATATGGATAAGTTAGTTAACGAAGGCGTAACTTTTACCGATGGACATAGTAGTGATGCGGTTTGTACACCTTCTAGATACAGCTTGTTAACAGGGCGTTACAGTTGGAGAACAAGTTTAAAGAAAAATGTTTTACGTGCAGATGGCCCATGTTTAATTGAAAAAGATAGAATGACGATTGCTTCGTTACTTCGTGAGCAAGGTTATAGCACAGCCATGATTGGTAAATGGCATCTTCAAATGGAGTTTGAAGGTGATGTAAAAAAGGGTGGTCGCGATTGGTCTAAACCTTTTACAGATGGTCCAATAGAAAAAGGTTTCGATTATTTCTTCGGAATTCCTGCTTCTATGAATTATGGTATATTAACATATTTAGAAAACGATCGAGTGCTTGATCCTCCAACGCTTTACACAAAAAAGAAATTGGATGTTACGCCGCGTACTTACAGAATGACGCCTCCTTTTCAAGAAGAAAAAGCTAAGGGCTATGTTGAGGTAGCGCCTTCATTTAATGATGAATTGGTACTTAAAACTTTTGCAGATAAAGCCGTTGAATATATCGGTAATGCTGCCGATGAATCTAAATCTGGGAAACCTTTCTTTTTATACCTACCACTTACAAGTCCACATTTACCACATTGTACACATCCTGATTTTCAAGGAAAAAGTAATTGCGGAAATTATGGCGATTTTATGGAAGAAACAGATTATCGTATCGGGCAAGTGCTTGATGCTTTAAAAGCGAATGGTTTAGATGAAAATACTTTGGTTATTTTTTCATCGGATAATGGTGCGGAATCTAATTACGCTTATCAAAGAGATACTTACGGACATTATAGTTGTATGAATTTTAAAGGAGGAAAACGTGATGTTTATGAAGGCGGACACCGAGTACCGTTTTTAATGCGTTGGCCAAATGCTATTAAAGCAGGAAGTCAAGTAAACGATCCAGTTTGTCAAACCGATTATTTAGCAACTATTGCTGATATTGTTGGAGCTAAAATACCTGATAATGCAGGAGAAGATAGTTACAGCTTATGGCCAATGATGCAAGATGACGCTGTTAAACAAAAAGCAGATAGACCGGTAATTCATCATTCATTTACGGGGCATTTTGCTATTCGCGAAGGGAAATGGAAATTAAATATGCTTAGAGGTTCTGGTGGTTCTTTAAAACCTGTGATTATAGAACCAAAAGAAGGCGAAGCGCCGTTTGAACTTTACGATATAGAAAACGATCCTGGGGAAACTACAAATCTTTATTTTGAAGAACCAGAAGTGGTTAGTAGGCTAACAGCTAAAATTACCGATATTATAAAAACAGGTCGATCAACAGAAGGATTACCTCAACCTTATGTTACAGAAAATTGGGAGCAATTAACTTGGATGAGCTTAAATTAATTAGGCATAAAGTGAATTTTTAAATTTGAAGTTCGAGATGTTGGCTTGTAAAATTATTTATAAAATAATAATAGAATTTGATTCTAAAAAATAAATAGAATGAGAGCAAAAGTCAACGTTTTCACAATCTTACTTTTTGTTTGTTCTTTTATCGTTCAAGCAAAAGATTTTCACGTATCAAAAAAAGGAAACGATTTTAATGAAGGAAGCCAAAGCGCTCCGTTTAAAACCATTTCCAAAGCAGCCAAATTAGCACAACCAGGCGATGTTATTATCGTTCATAACGGTGTTTATCGAGAACGCATAGATCCTTTTTATGGAGGAAGAAATGATAGAAATCGAATTGTTTATCAGGCAGCTGAGAACGAAGATGTTTGGATTAAAGGTTCCGAAGTTATCAGTACTTGGAAAAAGTATAAAGGCTCTGTTTGGAAAGTCGTGATAGATAATAGTTTCTTCGGAGATTTTAATCCGTATCAAGAAATTCTTTATGGCGACTGGTTAACAAAAACTTACGGCAGAGATCATCATTTAGGCGAGGTTTACGTAAATGGAAAAGCCTTATATGAAATTGATAGTTTAACTAAAGTAGCATCTTTAAATCCTTTGAAAAGAGCAATAGATGTTGAAGGTTCTAAATACAAATGGTATTGTGAAACAAATAATGAAACGACAACGATATACGCCAATTTTCAAGATAAAAACCCTAATAAAGAGTTAGTAGAAATCAATGTGAGACCTACTGTCTTTTTTCCGAAGAAAACAGGAATTAATTATATCACCGTTCGTGGATTTAAAATGGCGCACGCTGCAACGCAATGGGCACCACCAACAGCAGAACAACAAGGTTTAATAGGCCCAAACTGGAGCAAAGGTTGGGTTATTGAAAACAACCTCATCACCGACTCTAAATGTGCCGGAATAGTGATAGGGAAAGAGCGTGGTTCTGGTCAAAACGCATGGCGTCGCGATAAAAAGAAGCATGGTACACAACGCGAGCGCGAAGTTGTTTTTAAAGCTTTACAAATGGGATGGTCTAAGGAAATAATTGGTTCTCATGTTATAAGAAACAATACCATAAAAGATTGTGAACAAGGCGGAATTATCGGTCATCTTGGTTGCGTTTTTAGTGAAATATCTAACAATCATATTTATAATATAAATGTAAAAAAACAGTTTGATGGTTGGGAAATTGCCGGAATTAAACTGCATGCAGCTATAGATGTTCTTATAAAAAATAATTTTATACACGATAATCACAGAGGTATTTGGTTAGATTGGCAAGCGCAAGGTGCTCGGGTATCGGGTAATCTTTTAGTTAATAATGAAGATCAAGATTTGTTTGTAGAAGTGAATCATGGACCTATGATAATTGATAACAATATTTTACTTTCCGAAAGAGGGATTCTTAATGCGTCTCAAGGCACAGCATTTGTCAATAATTTAATTGCAGGAAATATACACATGAGAACGGCAACAAATAGGTTTACCCATTATCATTTTCCACATTCTACGGAAGTTTTGGGGATGATGACGGTTATACTTGGTGACGATCGTTTTTATAATAACATTTTTGCGGCCAATAACGAGTCGTTAGAGAAGAGTCAATATTATGGGTTGGATGCTTACAACGATTTTCCTTCAGCTTCATACCAATGGAAATCACCTGGTAGTTTAAACAACTATAATGCGCAGAAGTTCCCCGTTTTTATAGATGCTAATTTGTATTTAAATAAAGCTAAACCATCGAATATAGAAACTAATTTTGTTGAAAATAAAACTTTAAATCCAGCTATTCGTTTAACTAAAGCGGATGATGGTTATTACTTAAATATTACTGCAGACGCGAGTTTTAGACAAGTTAAAACACAGTTTGTAAATACCACTATTTTAGGTGCTGCTTTTCAGTCGGAAACACCTTATGAAAATCCTGATGGCTCTGCACTCACCATTAATGAAGATTATTTTGGAAACGAACGAACCACGGAACAACCATTGGTTGGCCCATTTCAGAATTTAAAAATAGGAGAAAATAGAATTAAAGTTTGGAGTAATTAAGTTTGAAACATTAAAAATATGCAGCGTAAAAAGTTTATAAAAATTTTAGGTTTTGGTGCTTTAGGTATCGGTTTAGCTCCAATGGCCTTTGCTAAAAATACTTATAAAAAAACAAACGAAGCCATTTGTAAACTCACTTGGGATGCCTTGTGTGGAAAAATAGGTAAAGCCTATAAAACGGATGCATTTGTGTATGTTCATCCTAGAAAAAGAGTGCCAAATGTGTTTATTTATGGCGACTCTATTTCAATTGCGTATTCATCAACCGTGATGAAGCTTTTAAGGGAAAAGGCTAATGTTTATCGCTTGTTTAAAAATGGAGGATCTAGTGATCAGTTTATCCCGAATATGGATAAATTGGAGCAAAGTATGTTTCAACCAGGATTGGAGCAAGGCTGGAAATTTGATTGGGATGTTATTCATTTCAATGTGGGTTTACACGATTTAAAATACCTAAAAGGAAAAAACCTAAATAAGAAAGATGGTAAGCAAGTGTCGTCTATTGAAACATATAAAGAAAATTTAGAGGGTATTTGTCAATATCTAAAAACGAAATTTCCGAAGGCAAAATTAATTTTTGCAACCACAACACCGGTTCCCGAAAATGCAAAAGGTCGCTTTAAAGGCGATAGTATTAAATACAATAAAGGAGCTTTAGAAGTTTTAGCAAATCATCCGGATATTATAATTAACGATTTGTACACTTTTACCCAACCACATCGCGAAGCTTGGGAGCAAGCACCCGGAAATGTGCATTATAAAGCTTTAGGGTTTAATAAGCAAGGAGAAGAAGTGGCTCGAATTATTGATGAGGTTTTGTAATAAATATTTACATTAATAGCTAAATAAACCGCATTTTCATTAAGTTGAAAAACAAAGAAAATATATCTGAATAATCATTTAAATAGAAATATCAAAAATTAAAAAACCAAACAATAATCAATATGCATAAATTTTTTAAACACACTCTTTTAGCCGGAATTTTAGTGCTAGCGTTTACAAGTTGTAAAGACAAAGCAGAAACCAAAGCGGAAGTTGCAGAAGCTCCAAAAAGACCGAATTTTCTATTTGTATTGGTAGACGATCAATCGCCGTTTGATTTGCAAACCTACGATCCAAATTCAATTTTAGAAACGCCAACCATTAGTAAGTTAGCTAGCCAAGGTGTTGTTGTAGAGCAAGCGCGCCACATGGGGTCTATGAATGGAGCTGTTTGTACGCCATCGCGCCACATGATTATGTCTGGAAGAACGTTATGGCATTTACCACCAAGTGCAGAATTTCAAAAGCAAACCGATCCAAACGAGATAGACGACCAAACTATTGGAGCTGTTTTTAATCGTGCGGGTTATAAAACCATGAGAACTTGTAAAAAAGGAAACTCTTATCCAGGAGCAAATAAACAATTTACTGTGGTTCACGATGCAACAAAACGTGGCGGTACAGAAGAAACAGGAAGTGCTTGGCATGCAAAGCAAGTGCTAGAATATTTAGGAGATAGAGAAGTTACGAAAGAAGAAGATCCGTTTTTTATCTATTTCGGGTTTTCTCATCCACATGATACTCGAAATGGTACGCCGGAATTGTTAGAAAAGTATGGAGCAACCAATCATAAAGATCAAAATTCATTACCTGCTGCAAATGATAAGCAACCAGAACTTCAGGATAATTATTTAGCGGCACACCCATTTTTTCATGGACATCCACAACTTAGAGATGAGGAACGTGTAAGTGGTGTTTGGAAAAATAGAGATGAAAGAACGATTAGAAATGAATTAGGTAGAGAATATGCTTGTTCAGAGAATGTAGATAATCAATTAGAGAAAGTTTTAGCTAAGCTTGAAGCTATGGGCGAACTAGATAATACTTATATTGTTTATACTTCAGATCACGGTATGGCTATAGGTCGTCATGGTTTACAAGGAAAACAAAACTTATATGAGCATACTTGGAGAGTACCATTTATAGTTAAAGGCCCTGGGATTCCTTCAGGAAAACGTGTAAAAGGAAATATGTATCTTTTAGATGTGTTGCCAACCTTATGCGATTTAGCAGGAATTACTGCTCCAGAAACTGTAGAAGGTAAAAGTATGGTACCTGTTTTTAAAGGAGAAAAGGAAACGGTTCGCGACGTGATGTATGGCGTATACGCTGGTGGAACAAAACCAGGGATGCGTAGTGTGAAAATGGGCGATTGGAAATTAATCAAGTATGATGTAATGGACGGTAAAGTGAGAGAAACTCAACTTTTCAACTTAGCAGAAAATCCAAACGAATATTTACCTGAGCATAACAAACCAGGTGAAATGGAAACGGATTTAGCCGAAAACCCAAAATATGCTGAGAAATTAGCCGAAATGGAAGCTTTATTACTAGAGCAAATGGTTGCTAATGATGATCCTTACCGTCTTTGGAATCAAAAATCATAATATTTATAAAAGTCTCAACATAAATAAAGTTGAGACTTTTTTACTTTAATTCAAGTTATATGAAATCAATAAAAACACCTGTTTATTTCGCCTTTATGATGCTTACTTTTTTTCTTTTAAGTGTTTCTATTTTACATGGCCAGGCACCAGCCGATTTCGGTTTTGTAGAGGGGGAAAACTATAAAAAAGACGTTGTATATAAAACAGTCAATGGGAAACCTTTAGTCATGGATGTTTTTTATCCTAATGCCGATGTACTTCAGGATGAAAACCCATGGGTTGTGTTTGTTCACGGAGGTGGTTGGGCTGGAGGTGTAAAAGAAAATATTTTCAGAGATTCTTTTTTAGGTACATTGCAAACCCTTTTAGATAACGGTATAGTGTGTGCAACCATAGATTACCGATTAGCGAAAAAACCTGTAACATCGTACGAGTCTGTGGTAGATTGTAAAGATGCTGCGCGATTTCTTCTAAAAAATGCAGTTGACTATAAATTAGATAAAGAAGAATATGGCATTTGGGGTGGTTCTGCAGGAGGGCACCTGAGTTTGGTTACAGCTTTAGCTCCAGACGCACCTTTTCCTGGCGACCCGAGTTTGGCAGATATTCATCCAAAATATAAGTTTGTAACTTCTTTTTTCCCGTTTACATCATGCCTAAATCCTGATATTAGACCAAATTCTATTTTTGAAAATGGTAAACTTTTCAATCGTTTATTGGGTGGAACTCTAGAAGAAAAACCAGAGCTAGCACGCTTGATGAGTCCTACTGAGTTTTTAGATGAAAACAGTTTGCCTATTTTATTGGTACACGGCGAAAAGGATACTACGCTTCCTATTATTAACTCTCTTTACATGATGGAAGTTGCCAAAGAAAAAAATGCCGATGTACAATTGCTAGCTGTTAAAAATGCTGGGCATAGCATGTCTGGTAAAAATATATCTCCGTCTTTTGAAGGTATTGCCGAGCGTTGCAGCAGTTTTATGCTTTCTCATTTAGGAGAGACTAATTAGGCTATATATAATTCAGAATAAAAGAAATATTTAAACGATAGAAATTAAACGAGGTATTTTAAAATGAAAGGTATTTATATTCTTTTTGCTATATTATTCGGCGTTTTCCATGGAAATAGTCAGGATATAAAATACCCAGAGGTTGAAATTAGCAACGGGATTATTAAAGCTAATTTGTATTTACCAGATGCTGAAAATGGTTATTACAAAGGCACTCGGTTTGATTGGTCTGGCGTTATTTCTAACTTAGAATTTAATGGACATACTTATTTTGGCCAATGGTTCGATGCTGATAATCCGCCAGCATTCGCCACCATTATGGGGCCTGTCGAGGCTTATGCGCCTTTAAATTATAATGATGTTGTAATTGGAGAAAGTTTTGTGAAAATTGGAGTTGGTGCGCTTAAAAAAACTTCAAATGAAAATTATAGTGATTTTAAAAATTACGAGATTGTAAATCCGGGAAAACGCAGCATAAAAGTTAAAGGTAACGAAGTTGAATTTATTCATATTCTAAACACCGACAAGGTTTCATATCAATATACCAAAATTATTAAGCTTATAGAACATGAACAAAAAATGGTGATTTCTCATGTTTTAAAAAACACAGGGAAACATCAGATTAAAACTTTCGGCTTCAATCATAATTTTTTGGTGATCGATAATGAAACAATTGGTAAAGATTTCGAAATGATTTTTCCTGTTGAAGTTTCAGGGATTGGCCGTGGTTTAGGTGATATTTTTGAAATTGAAGACAAACGTTTAGTTTTTAAAAGAGATATTATTGGCGATGAATCTATTGCTATTAAACACTTGAATGGTTTGAATAACAATGTCGATAATTTTGATGTTAGTATACATAATTCTAAAACAGGAGCAGGCGTTAAAATTACTGGAGATCAACCACTTTCTAGATTCCGACTTTGGGGAACGGCAAGAACCATATGTCCGGAAACTTATATCGATATTAAGGTAACGCCAGGAGAAACATTTAGTTGGAGTTACTTTTACGAATTCTACGAATCTAAAACAGTGAAGCATTAAAGTTTATTGTGTTATAAAATCACACTTTTTATAAGCGGATTACTTTTCAAAAGTAAAATGCTCAAAAAATAAAATACTAAAGTCTGCTTTTCTATAAGCAGGCTTTTTTTGTTTATACCAGTTGCTGTACGAATTAATCTTCAAAAAAGAACTTTAGTTTATAGGCAAAGAACTATAATTTATAAGAATTCTGCTTTCAAAATAATATCATTACATAACCATTTTAAGTATGCTACGCAGGTAGCCTATTTATTCTTAATACCCCAAATGTTACCAGAGTAAGGCCTTCTTTCTAAACTAATTAAAGAATGAAGAACTATTATTTTTTTAAACATTCGATGTGTTTCGTTTGTTTCTTTTTTTTATCCCTATCCATATGGGCAACCGATGAAATGGTATCTCCAGGAGGCGATATTCAAACCGCAATCGATAATGTCGCCGCAAGTGGAGGTGGTGTTGTAACGCTCGCTGCGGGAACACATAATATTACTGTACCTGTTAGAATGAAAAGTAATGTCACTTTACAAGGTGAAGGCCAGTGGGCTAGTTTACTTAAAACTACGGTAAACATGAAAATGATTATTGCAGATTCAGAAAATTTAGTGAATCTCATTATTCAAAATTTGGCTATAGAAGGTACCAATGCCGCAAATGGTGGAGGAATAGAAATTACAGCTAATGATGATGTGGAACATGATAATGTCCAGATTTTAAATGTGCATTGTACAAAAACGGGTTGGGGTGTTCATATTAAAGGAACAAAAAACTTGTTAGTAAAAGATTGTTTGTTTGATGAAAACGGAACGGCAGGACAAGAAGGTTTTGCACATAACATGTACTTACGTCGTGTATATGGTGCAGAAGTTAGAGATAGTCGGTTTTTAAATTCTACATCGGCAAATGGTATTAATATTTCTTACAGTGAGGATATTAAAATTTACAACTGTGAGATGTCGGGCAACTATTTTAGAGGTGTTCGTGCAGCAAATACCGATGGTTACTTAGTGTACGATTGTATTGTGCAAAATAATGGTAATGTGGGGATTTTAGCTAATTCCGAAGGTGTGCCAACAACAAATATTGATATTAGAAGAAACTGTGTTTCAAATAATACATTAGAAGGTATAAGTGGTGTTAACGGTGTTACCGGAATTGTAACTGATAATAATGCCTACGGAAATGATACGGATGATGATAGTGCAGACTATAGCTTGCCAGGTGGTGTAAACGAATCTGGTAATATTTCTGATGCAAGTGTTAACTGTGCTTATCAAACCAATCAAACTCGTATTTTACTTAGTGCTACATCAGGTATTAATACTGTGGAATTAAATTGGACTTTAGATAACGTAACAACCGTTAGACAAGATGTTTTTAGAGATACAGATGCTGATGCTAGCGGACGTACTTTAATTGCGAGTAATGTGTCTGGAACAACGTATACCGATAATTCGGTTGTTGGAGGTACAGATTACTGGTACTGGATTAAAGCGAGCGATATTTCAGAAAACACTATAAATTCTAATGCGGCGAGTGCTAATCCATCATCTGGAGAACCAAGCGTTGAGCTTTCTGCAACAGCAGGAGATGGTTTTGTAACTTTAGATTGGGATATTGAAAATATAGACATTCAAAATGTAGGTGTTTTTAGAGATACTGATGATAATGCTAGTGGACGCCAATTGATTAAAAACGGTTTAACAGGAACGAGTTATACAGATACTTCCGTGGAAAACGGAACGCAATATTGGTATTGGTTAAAGGTAACCGATGTCGATTCTAAAAATTTCCAGAACGATCCAGCAACTTATGCATTACCAACGGTGCCTACTGTGGCTCGCGCTCAATTTATTCATCCAGGTATTTCTCATAAAAAATCAGATTTAGACCGTATGAAATATATGGTTGAAGCAGAAGTTGATCCTTGGTACGCCTCGTATCAAGATATGGTTTTAGATTCTAAATCGAGTTATGATTATGTAGTACAAGGTGATGAAACTTTTACCGAATTAGGTAGAGACTCTGGTGTAAACTATGGCGCTTGGAATAGTGATATTCGAGCGGCTTATTACAATGCCATCCGTTGGTATATTACAGGAGACACAAGACATGCCGATAAAGCCGTTGAAATTTTTAAAGCTTGGTCTAATTTAACATCGGTAACTAGTGGAGGAACTGAGGCTTTAAGTGGAGGAGTGGCATACATTATGGTAGAAGCAGCGGAAATTATCAAAAGTACTTACCCAGGTTGGGAAGCTGCAGATGTACAAGCTTTTAAAGATATGTTGGTGTACCCAGGATATTCTACTACTACAGAGCCTGCAGATATTAGAAATAATGCAACCTTTTACTGGAAATCTTATTTAGGAGATCCTGTAAGACATGGAAATCAAGGTCTTTCAGGCTGGCGTACTGTAATGGCTATGGGTATCTTTTTAGATAACGAAACTATGTACAATCGTGCATATCACTATATTAAAGGTACTTTAGATGAGCACACAGGAGATTTAGCATATCCTGCAGGACCAAATACAAGTGGTGAAGTGCCTACCGCAGTTGGAGAACACTCAGATACTTACGGTATTGATCGTGGTTATACCGAAGCGAATTATGGATATAACGAGGTGATGACTAATTATATATACGAAAACGGACAATGTCAAGAATCTTCTAGAGATCAAGCCCACGTTATGTTTGGTCTAGGTTTATTAGGTTCTATGGCAGAAATGGCGTGGAATCAAGGTGATGATTTATATAGTCATGAGGATGATCGATTTTTAAAAGGTCTAGAATTTTCATTGAAATATAATGTAACGGCTTTAGCGTCTTACCCAGATCAAACCACTGCTTGGGAACCTGATAACTTTATAACAGGATTTGATAGAACCGGGAGATGGTATTCTAAATCTATGAGTCCTGATGGTATTGGTGGTTTTACGTCCATTCGTCCAAATTGGGAAATGTCTACTGCCCATTACATTGGTAGAGGTTTTAAAACTGAAGAAGAAGCTAAATGGACCCAACGTGCAAGAGATAAATCGATTGAATTAGGAGGTTACGAAAAAGCAGGATGGAGTAATGATGCCATTGGTTGGGGGGCACTTACGTTTCGTAGACCCGTAGAATGTTTTGGAGATCCAATAATAGGTTTTGATGTTAATGGTTTGCCCGATTATGCAGTACATACTATAGCAGAAGTTATTGAAGCGGAAAACTTTGATTACGATCCATTACAACATGGTGAAGGTCGAATTTATAACGATTTA
This sequence comes from Algibacter lectus, assembly GCF_900112395.1. Taxonomy (GTDB): domain Bacteria; phylum Bacteroidota; class Bacteroidia; order Flavobacteriales; family Flavobacteriaceae; genus Algibacter; species Algibacter lectus. Next base: position 29,997 of record NZ_FOLN01000006.1, on the reverse strand, counting down.
AGCGTTGGGAATTCAGGTGGAGCATACCGAATGATGGACAACGTAGATGTTGAAACTATAGCAACTGGAGGATATAATTTAACAGACATAGAAGCTGGAGAATGGTTAACCTATACGGTTTCGGTGCCAGAGACTGCTATTTACAGTATTAGTATTAAATATGCTGCTTCTCAAGCAGGAGGTGCTGTTAAATTTAGTTTTGGAGGTGAAGAAAAAACAATAGAACAAGCCGTGCCATTTGGAGCACCTCATTCTGAGGGAGATTCCGATTGGAAAGATTATGTTATTGCAGAAGATATTCAATTAGAAAAAGGTGTTCAAAGTTTAAAAATTTATTTTTCAGGAGTTTCTAATGCTTTCAAATTAGATAATTTTACTTTAACTGAAACAGGAATTGTAAAACAAGATCAAACTATTCAGTTTTTTACAATATCAAATAAACTATTAGATGGGGACGATTTTGATCCAGAAGCTACAGCTACTTCAGATTTAAGTGTGAGCTATTCAAGTTCAAACACGTCAGTTGCAACAATTGTAGATGGTATGGTTCATATTGTTGGATTGGGAAAAACCACTATCACTGCAACACAAGAAGGTGATGCTGTTTTTAATGAAGCGCCTAGCGTTTCACAAGAATTAACCGTTGTGCCTATGGTTGCTGGTACTTTGAGTTTAGGTGCCAATGCCGATACGTATGTGCATGAAGGAAAAGCAAATGATAATTTTGGAGAAGCAACATCGATGGTTACAAAAGTAGATGCGCGTTATGCTATTTTAAAATTCAATTTAAGCACACTTCCTGGAGATGTGATTTCAGCAAAGCTTAGGTTATATCAAAGAACACGATATAGAGACTTAAGAACAGTGTATGATGTGGCTGATGATAGTTGGACGGAAACAGGAATAACATGGAATAATAAACCGGACTATTCTAATGCGAGATCTGAAATTACAACAGCTGCAAGTACATGGTGTGAATGGGATGTATCATCTTATGTAGCTCAAGAAGCTAACGGAGATAAGGTGATCACGTTTGCTGTTAAAGACCCTGCGAATAGTGGTGTTGGTATCGATTTTTACACAAAAGAACTTGGCGAAACAGTCCCGGAATTGGTTATCGAATATGCTGGAACATCGTTAAATGTTAATGCCGAAGATACTATTATCAGTATGTATCCAAATCCAGTTTCAAATGCGCTTAATATTTCATTAGGTTCAGCTAACTTAAATTTAAATAAAACTAGTATTAAGGTTTTTGCTTTAAGTGGTCAGAAAGTTTTGGAAACTAAACCAAAATCGAATAACATAAAACTAGATGTGTCTCAATTAAACAGCGGTATTTATATGCTTATGATTTCCGATACATCGAAAAATATAACAAGAAAAATAGTGAAGTTGTAATTCGTATTAACCAACCAATTCAATCATTATTTAAAGTGAGAAGTTCTATCAAATTTATTTGGTAGAACTTTTTTTATGTAAGACTTTTTTTAGTTTATAGGATTTCAAGTCTTTAAAAAGCAATAATTTAAAGTGATGAAGTAATAATTTATAGAATTAAGCTATGGTTAATGGTAAGTTTACTATCAACTAAATAACCATAAACTAAACGTATGAAAACAACATTACAATTATTTAAAATGAATAAAATGTTATTCGTTTTATCATTAACGCTTTTTGCCACTTTTGGAGCAATTGGGCAAACAACAATTTCTAGTGTTGCTGAGCTTGCTACTGCGGCTGGCAATTCAAACCAAAATATAGTTATGGCTCCAGGTATTTATCAAATGGAAGATTACTTAATGCCTGAGGTTATTGAGAATACGGTTCCTGATGCGAACAATAGGCAGGCTATGATTGAATTCAGCGGAAGTAATAATAATTTCGATTTAACAGGTGTTACTATTGAAATAAATTCAGAGCTTTTAAATGATTATGGCACTCGTATTATTGAGTTATATGTTACAGGGGATTTTGTAAACATTAAAGGCTTAACAGTAACCGATATTGGGAATTCGGCACCTTCAAGCCCTGGCATGCAATCTGTGACTATTGCAGGAGAAAACAATATCATGGAAGGTGTTACATTAAATATAAATGGTTCTTATCCTTACGGTTATGGAGATCTTTTAGGGAAAGGAGACGGTAACCTAGTTAGCTTACGTAAGCATAGTGGTTTACTGGTTGAGGGATTAAATATTACTATTAAAGGCTGCTCTATTTACTCGCAGGCATTTGGACATTTATTCTTTATTCAAGGCGGAAGAAATGTGCTTTTTGAAGATTGCCATGCGGAATCAACAACGAGAACAACCGATGATATGTTAGCTGAAACATCAGGACCAGCTTTCGATAGAGATTTTGCAGCAGTTTATACTAATTATGAGGGGAATAAAGTTATTACGCCGGGTTATACAAAATCATTAAGTGAAGTTGGATATCGTTCATACGGTGCAGGTGGCGTTGATGGGCATACTACAGGCGCTATTACACTTATTAATTGCGTTGCCAAAAACACACGTTCAGGTTTTGCTTTTACTAGATATGGAGGCGATGTATTAATGCAAAACTGTGAAGCTACAGGTTGCGAAGCAGGTTATCAAGTGGAAGAAGTAACTATTGAAAATAGTAGAGGTGATGCTGTTAATGGACCGTTATTATACCTTAACGGTGGTGCTTCAACCGTAGAGCTTTCTTTAATGGAAAATGTGGCAACAACTACGTTACATGCTATTGCAACTATTGGAGGGGATAACCATGACGTAACACTTAAAAAGTGGAATGATGTTACTCGCCCGCAAGTGCATCCTATTTTATTAGGAGCTACCAGACCATCGGGAGCTAATCCATTTTCACCATTAGGAAGTACATCAACTTCTGGAACCGTTTTAAATACTTGTACAGATATGCCTGTTGAAATTTTATCTACAGTAAGCTCTTGCATTATTAATACCACCGGTACAGTTACAGATAATGGTACAGGAAATACTATTAATACGGTATCTGACTGTGATAATATTGTAGTTGTAGAACCAGAGCAAAATACTATTGGTGATACATTTATAGTTGAAGATATAGAATATAAAGTAACGAATTTAGACCCTTACGAAGCCGAGGTTATATCTAGCTCGTTAGTTAATGTGGTTGTGCCAAGTACAGCAACAAGCCCAGAAACAGAAACGCCATTTACGGTTACTAGAATAGGAGATAATGCTTTCAACGGCAGTAGCACAGAAACTATTAAATTACCAAGTACAGTTACATCAATAGGCTATCAAGCGTTTAGAGGTGGAAGTTTAACAGGGGTAACATTTACAACAACAAATGGTATCACGGTAATTGATGGCAGAGGCTTTTTTGTTGCTACTACACTTCTTGAGATAACTGATATTATGAGTAGTGCAGAATCTTTAGGTAGCGGAGCGTTTAACGGTAACTCAAGTGTAACATCTTTAACAACACCGAGTACATTATCAACTATGGGAACAAGTGTTTTTAGAGGAATGACAAATTTAGAAACGGTAGACTTATCGGCTTCAACTTTGTTAACCGAAATTCCGTCGCAAACTTTTAGAGATGCCACGGGTATAACATCTATAATTCTTCCCGAAAATGTAACTTCTATTGGTGCTAGCGCATTTTTAAACCTTAATAATTTAAGTACTGTAAAAGTTTTAAATCCAGTTCCAGCTGCAATAACAGCTTCTGAGTTTTCCGGTGTAAATCTTGCGGATGCGACGTTGTTTGTGCCAAGTGAAGAAGCTAAAGCGGCTTATGAAGCGGCTGATGTTTGGAAGGAGTTCGGTACTATTATGGTATCCGTAACATTAAACGTAAACAATATAGAACAAACGTTAGATTTTAATATATATCCAAACCCAACTAACGGATTAATAGCAATAAAAAGTAAACAACTTAACCAAGCAAGCGTTAATGTTTACGATTTAAACGGAAGAGTTTTGTTAACGAAAAATATTAGTGGAACATCCTCAGAAATCAATGTTTCCAAACTTTCTTCGGGAATTTATTTACTTAAAGTTAAGGTAGGAAATAATGAGTTTATTAAGCGTATTGTAAAACAATAATAGGTTTTATATAGATTGAATACAGCAGCATTAAGATGATTCTTAATGCTGTTTTTTTATGCTTTAATAGTAAATGAACTATAATTTACATCAAAAAAACGATGCTTTATAAGAAATAAAAAAGCGTATAAATATTTTAGCTAAAAGCAAATACAGTAACTTTTTGTGTCCTGTTTTTGCTGATAATTATTCAATAATAATATACAATATGAAACTTTCTAAAATTACATTATGCGTCTTTTTTATAATTGCATTTAGTTTATATTCAACCAAAGGAACGGCTCAAAATGATGCAACAGATAATGCTGGTTTTGTTAAAATATTTAATGGTGAAAATTGGGATGGTTGGTATCTTAAATTAAGAAATGACGATGCGGAAATGGCTAAAGAGGTTTTTGCTATTGAAAATGAAATGGTACACGTTTTTAAAGATGCACCAGATAGTTTAGATTTAGGAACAGGCGAAAATGGGACGCACGGCTTATTTTATACCAAAAAGAAATACAGTAAATACATTCTGAAATTTGATTATAAATGGGGTGAAAAAATAGCCAATAATTTTGAGAGGTGGCAATATGATGCAGGCGTGTATTATCACGTTACAGATGATAAAATTTGGCCAACCGGTATTGAGTATCAAGTGCGTTACAACCAAGTAACGAATAAAAACCATACAGGCGATTTAATTCGTCCGAAAGGTGTAAAATACGATTGGTATTCTGTTCCAAACGGCGACTCTTACTTAAACCTAAAAGCAGGTGGTGTTTTGGATGAAACAAAAGGCTGGTTACACTTTGCTTCTCCTACCGAAAATTATAACGCCTTAAACGGTGAATGGAATCATTGCGAAATTATAGTCATGGGCAGTGCATATACTATTCATAAATTAAATGGAGAAATCGTTAATATGGCTTTCAATTTAAACCCTAGCGAAGGTATCATTGGTTTTCAATCTGAAACAGCCGAAATATTCTATCAAAATATAGAAATTAAAGAATTTTCAAAGGTTATTCCTATGGAGAAATTCTTAAAATAATTACGCGTTATAAAAGAGTAGAATTTATGTTTTTTCCTTTCAAATTAAACCATTTTTCTTAATCTTAAAAGATGAATTTTTAGAATTTTTGTCTTAAAAAAGCAATAACATTTGAGTTGTGATTTTAGTGTGATAATTTCATGAATTACACCGGAAACCTTGGCTTTTAACGTGTAAATACCCAATATGAATCATTGTTTATAGTCTAAGGGTATGGAGTTATAGTCTATTTCTGTTTTTTTTTTCAAATTGCAGTATGTAGAGCAACAGGCTTTGCTGTTTATTTTTGAATAATATTTAAGATGAAAATCAGTATTAAAATTATCGTAATTCTAATTGTTTCCATACCAAAATTTGGGTTTGCAGATGTAGAATTAAATAGTTTGTTTTCTAACCGTATGGTCATTCAACGTAATGCCGAAATTCCTATTTGGGGTTGGGCAGATCCAAATGAAAAAGTTGAGGTTTTGACAAGTTGGGGAGAACATGCTACAGCGATAACAAATACAGATGGAACTTGGCGTTTGGATATCAAAACCCCCAAAGCTGGAGGTCCGCATAAAATTACCGTTTCCGGAAAAAATACAATTGAAATTACAGATGTATTGTCGGGAGATATTTGGTTATGTGCAGGGCAATCGAATATGGATTTCTCTATGTCGAAATTTGTTAAAAACTCTAGAGATCCAAAAGACCAGCCTTTAGTTGAGTATATTCGAAATGAAGTTGCAACAGTAAACGACGATTGGATTCGCCATATAGAAGTGCAGCCAACATCCTCACTTTCCGAAAAGAAATTAAATTTTGACGATCAATGGAGAAAAGCAAAACCAGAACAAATCGGTAAAATATCTGCAACAGGTTACTTTTTTGCTAAAGCAGTTCGCGAGCAGGTTAATGTGCCTATTGGTTTGTTAGAATGTGCTTTGGGAGGTACACGTATTCAGCCATGGCTTTCGGAAGCGACTTATATGGCCGACCCAAATATGAAAGCTTATTTTGAAGCTAGCCGAAAAAAATCTAATGAAATTATAGAAAGAGTATCTGTAGAAAATTATGTAGATACCACTTTCACAGCAAAGTTTAAAGCTTGGGAAGCTGGCGGAAAGAAAACACCTAAACCTTATCCTTCTACACATCCATCACTAGATAAACAATTGCCGGCAACACTTTATAATGGTATGTTGTCTGCTATTATGCCGTTTAAAATAAAAGGGGTTTTGTGGTATCAAGGTGAAAGCAATTCGCATTTTTTAGAAGAAGAGTATAGAGATTATTTTACTGCGTTAATAAAAAGTTGGAGAGCAGATTGGAACCAAGAAGATTTACCTTTTTACTGGATGCAATTGGCAAATTATGAAGTACCAGATAAACGTTCCGATTTAGGTTGGGCATCGGTTAACAATCAATTAAGGCAAAGTTTAAAATTACCGCATACCGGTATGGCTGTTCTTTATGATATTGGTGAAGCTAAAGATGTGCACCCACATAATAAAATGGATGCAGGAAAGCGCTTGGCTTTATGGGCTTTAAAAAACGATTACAATGTAGAGGTTTCTGCTGTTAGTGGACCGTTATATTATTCACATAAAATAAAAAGAAACAAAATACAAATTACATTCTCAGAGGTTGGAGAAGGTTTGATTGTAGGTCATAAGCATTTGTTAAATCCTGTGTCCGAAGTTAAAAATCAACCTTTAAAATGGTTTGAAATAAAAGGAAAAGATGGCGAATGGTATCCTGCTCAAGCAAAAATAATTTCAAAAAATAAAGTTGAAGTTTGGAGTGAAGAAGGCTTGATGCCTGTGGCTGTTCGTTATGCTTGGTCATCAAATCCGGAAGGTGCAAACTTGTATAATAATCACGGGCTTCCGGCTTCTGTGTTTTTAACGGAGTAATATTTAAATATCATTAATTATGAAATCCCTTCAGTCTATCAAGTTATCAAGTCCTTATTTAATCTTTCTAATGTTTGTTTTAGTGAGTCAGATTCATTTTGCACAGAACGTAGAACTAACCTATACCACAGCTTCTAAGCGTTGGGTAAAGGCTAAAAAGTTTTTGCAAAAAACAAATGAAAATGCGAGTACAAAAATTAAAATTTATGCAGATAGTTTATTGCAAGAAGTTGATGGTATTGGTGGCGCGTTTAACGAGTTGGGTTGGGAAGCTATTAATACGCTAGATGCCGATAGCGGGAAGGACGTTATTAATGCTTTATTTTCTAAAGAAGGTTGTAATTTTTCTATGTGCCGTATTCCAATTGGAGCTTCAGATTATGCGCTCAGTTATTATTCACATAATGATGTTCCAGAAGATTTTGTAATGCGCGACTTTAATATTGATAGAGATCGTTATATTTTAATTCCATATTTGAAAGCGGCTTTAAAGGCTCGTCCAGATTTACAAATTTGGGCTTCACCGTGGACGCCTCCAGCTTGGATGAAGGTTAACGAACATTATTCTCTGCGTGCCGGCGATTGGAATAATCGTGCCAACGGAAATAGAATGGATCCGGGTGCTCAAATACTGAGTAATGCAACAGCATTTAAAATGCAAGATCAGTATCTAAAAGCTTATGCACTATATTTTTCAAAATTTATTCAAGCTTATAAAAAAGAAGGGGTCGATTTGTTTTCAATTCAACCACAAAACGAAATTGCCTATGCGCCAAACTGGCCAAGTTGCACGTGGAGAGCCGAAGATTTCTCAATATTTATAGGCGATTATTTAGGTCCGAAATTAGAAGAAGATGGTTTGGATACCGAAATTTGGTTAGGTACCATTAATTGGAGTAAGCCAGATTATGTGCGTACTATTTTGGATAACAAAAAAGCAGCTAAATATATTAAAGGTGTTGGTTTTCAATGGGGAGGATCTAACGCTATACCTGCTATAAATAAAGAATATCCAGATTTAAAATACATGCAAACCGAGAATAAGTGTGGTGAAGGCGAGAATGATTGGACGTCGTTTGATCGCTCTTGGGAAACTTTAGTGCACTTTTTTAATAATAAAGCTGGTTCTCATATGTATTGGAATATGGTTTTAGACGAAACAGGAAAAAGTGCCTGGGGATGGCCACAAAATTCTATGGTGGTTATCGATAAGCAAACTAAAAAAGTTACTTATACTGATGAGTTTTATTTGTTTAAACATTTATCTCATTTTGTTCAGCCGGGTGATCATTATTTAAAATCTTCCGAAGGAAAAAATCATTTAGCATTTCGGTTAAAAGATGGAAGAACTTTGGTTTTACTGAATAATCCCGAAGACAAAAAACAAAATGTAAATTTAGAATTAGGCACCAATACCATTGCGGTTTCCGTCGAGGCCAAGTCTATTAATACTATAATAATCACGAAATAATTACTAGTAAATAATCGAAAATATAAGATAATATATAAAAAATGAAAAAACTAAAACAAGCCATTGTTGCATTTATTTTGGGAGGCGTTTTGTCTCTAAATGCACAACAAAAAATTTCGGTTAATGTAAACGATACTGGCGAACAATTCGATCATTATTGGAGTAAAATGGTAGGAGCAGGTCGTGCTAACGAAGGTTTAAGAGCCGGATGGTTAGAACAGCTAGGGCAAGTTCAAGAAAATTGTGGATTTGAATATGTGCGTTTTCACGGATTGTTTCACGACGATATGTTTCCTGTTATTATAGAAAAAGGTAAAACGGTTTATAACTGGCAATATATCGACGATTTATTCGATCGTATGTTAGATTTAAACGTAAAGCCATTTGTAGAATTAGCGTTTTTGCCAACGAGTATGGCAGCCGAAAATTCTAAAACAGTATTTTGGTGGAAAGCTAATATTACACCAGCCGATGATTCTTTCGAGAAATGGCACGATTTAGTTAAAGCCTTTACACAACATTGTGTGGATCGTTACGGAACGGAAGAGGTACTTACTTGGTATTTTGAAGTATGGAACGAGCCAAACTTATACCCATTATTTTGGGACGGAACGAAATCTCAGTATTTTGAATTGTATAAGCAATCTGCTTTAGCTGTGAAATCTGTGGACGAACGTTTAAAAGTTGGCGGACCATCAACGAGTAATTTTGTGCCAGATACCCGTTTTGATGGTGAAACTACAGATGATAAAGCATCTGACGCTGTATTTAATGCAAAGGATATTAATAGCTTGCAGTGGCATGGCGTATGGATTGAAGATTTTCTAGCGTATTGCCATAAAGAGAAATTACCTGTAGATTTTGTAACCACACATCCTTACCCAACCGATTATGCTTTTAACCCAGAAACAGGTAAAGGAAAGGGCTTAACACGTTTTGCGAAGTCGCTTAAATTAGATTTAGAATGGCTGAACGAAACCATAGCGAAAAGTCATTATCCAGATGTTGAAATTCATTTAACAGAGTGGAATACCAGCCCAAGTAGTCGCGATGAAATGCACGATCGTTTACCTGCGGCCGCTTATATTGTAAAATCTAATTTAGATTGTATTGGCTTAACTAATTCTTTAGCATTTTGGACGTTTACCGATATTTTTGAAGAAAAAGGAGGAGCATCAAGTATTTTTCATGGTGGTTTCGGAATGATAAATTTTCAAGGTTTAGTAAAACCATCGTATCACGCGTATAGAATGCTTCATGAATTAGGAAACGAGAAATTGTATAAAGATGATTATCTGTTTGTAAGTAAGGATGCTTTAACAGGAAACGTAGTAGCTTTAGCTTATAATTATCCCGTAGAATATGAAGATGCTGTACCGTTTGGAACAGATAAACGTGAGTCTGGAACTTCTAAAAAATTAGATTTTACATTAACAGGTTTAGATGCAAATACCATGTTTGAAATTGAGATTTTGGATAAAGATCACGGTAATATTCATAATTTTTGGGAATCTATGGGCAAACCAGAACCGCCAACACGTGAGGAGATTAAAGTCATGAAGGCATACGCAAACACCATGAAAACGGAATTTGTAAAAGCTGATAAAAACGGAACCTTAAAAATTAACCACGAGATTACACCATGGAGTTTAGTTTTAATTAAACAGGTTAATTAAAAAAATAATATAAATGAAGAACTTTAAATATAACAAAAAACGACTTTCTGTAGGGCTAGTAGCGCTTTCTATTCTAGTGGTAGTATCATGTTTCAATATTAATAAAAACATAGAAATAAAAGGAGAAACGTTTAAAACGAAATTACTTTTTAAAGAAAATTTTGATAAAGGATTAGATAATTGGCAAGTGGAGCAAATGCCAGAAGGTACTGTAGAGGTTAAAAATAGCAAACTGGAAATTAACGATGTTTCTGGTTGTACCGTTTGGTTGAAACAGAAGTTTGAAGGCCCGATAGTTATCGAATATGATGTTTTTGTAATTCAAGATGGTGGTGCAAACGATCGCGTTTCAGATCTTAACTGTTTTTGGATGGCAAACGATCCTGAAAACCCAACCAACTTATTTGCGAATTCTGATAAGCGTGGTGGTAAATTTTCAAATTACGATAGCTTGAAGTTGTATTATATGGGACTTGGCGGTAACCACAATAAAACCACAAGATTTAGACGTTATGTTGGTAATGGCGAACGTCCTTTACTGCCAGAACACGATTTAAGTGATTCTAAATTTATGTTGGAACCTAACAAAACATATCATATTAAAATAATAGCAAACCATGGTATTGTACAGTATTACAGAGACAATCAATTGGTGTCCGATTTTGTAGATGCTAATCCATATACTTCGGGGTATTTCGGATTTAGAACCGTGAAAAACCACATGACAGCAGATAATTTTAGAGTATACCAGTTAATTTCAGAATAATAGAAGACCTAATATAATTTACGAATGAAGTATTACAAAATAACGCTAGCACTTGCTGTTTCATTTCTATTTACGGGCATGAAACCTGATAATAAAGATATTTATCATAAAGGTTGGATAGATTTTAATAAAAATGGCGCTAAAGATGTTTTTGAAGATTCTAAAGCACCATTAGAAGCTAGGGTTAACAACTTAATTTCGTTGATGAATGTTAATGAGAAAACCTGTCAGTTAGTAACATTATATGGCTATTCTCGTGTTTTAGAAGATGAAATGCCAAACGATAAATGGAAAAATAGAGTTTGGAAAGATGGTATTGCAAATATTGATGAGCATTTAAATACCATTTGGAATCAGGAAAAAACGCATACCAAATATGCATTTCCATATAGTACGCATGCAGAAGCTATAAATACCGTTCAAAAGTGGTTTATTGAAGAAACCAGAATGGGAATTCCTGTAGATTTTACTAATGAAGGTGTACACGGTTTATGTCACGAAAAAGCAACACCACTGCCAGCACCTATTGGTATTGGTAGTACATGGAATAAAGATTTGGTTTATAAAGCCGGAACTATTGTGGGCCGTGAAGCTAAAGCTTTGGGGTATACCAATGTTTATGCGCCTATTTTAGATGTAGCTCGCGATCAACGCTGGGGACGTGTTTTGGAATGTTATGGTGAAGAACCGTTTCATATTTCAGAAATGGGAAAACAAATGGTTTTAGGTATTCAATCGGAAGGTGTAGCATCAACTTTAAAACATTTTGCTGTTTACAGTGTCCCAAAAGGCGCAAGAGATGGTGATGCGAGAACAGACCCACATGTGGCACCTCGCGAAATGTTTCAACTGCATTTATATCCTTTCAAGAAAGTTATAAAAGAAGCTGCGCCTATGGGAATTATGAGTAGTTATAATGATTACGATGGTGTTCCAGTTACGGCTAGTCCTTATTTTTTAACCGAATTACTTCGTGAACAATTTGGCTTTAACGGTTATGTAGTTTCCGATAGTGAAGCGGTAGAATATGTTTCGGAAAAACACCATGTTGCGGCAGGTTATAAAGAAGCGGTACGCCAAGTTATTGAGGCTGGTTTAAATGTTAGAACCACGTTTAGAACTCCAGAATCTTTTGTAGAACCTTTAAGAGAATTAATTGCAGAAGGAAAAATTTCAATGCAAACTATTGATTCTAGAGTTGCTGATGTTTTAAGAGTAAAATTTAGATTAGGCCTTTTTGATAGTCCTTATGTTGAAAACCCTGATAAGGCTGATAAAACAGTACATACCGCTGCAGACGAGGCGTTTTCAAAACAAATAAATAGAGAGTCTTTAGTGCTTTTGAAGAATGAAAATAATCTATTGCCTTTAGATGTCGATAAAATCGATAATATTTTAGTGACAGGTCCATTAGCCGATGAGGTTAGTTTTACTTTTAGTAGATATGGTCCGGCTTTTAATCCGTCTACTTCTGTGTTTAAAGGTGTGAAAGATTATGCAGGAAATAAAGCCAATGTTAGCTTTGTAAAAGGTTGCGATATTGTAGACCCCGATTGGCCAGGAAGTGAAATTATTCCAACGCCATTATCTGCAAAAGAACAAGCAGATATTGATGCTGCTGTAGAGCAAGCTAAAAAATCTGATATTATTATTGCCGTAGTTGGCGAAGATGAAAAACGTGTTGGCGAAACCAAATCGAGAACTAGTTTAGGACTTCCTGGGCGTCAGTTTCAACTTGTACAAGCGCTTTATGCAACAGGGAAACCTGTAGTTTTAGTTTTAATTAACGGGCAACCACTAACTATTAATTGGGAAAATAAATTTTTACCTGCTATTTTAGAAGCATGGTTCCCGAGTACAGCAGCCGGCGAAGTTATTGCAGAAACCTTATTTGGAGATTATAATCCGGGAGGGAAACTATCGGTAACTTTCCCGAAATCGGTAGGGCAAATTCCTTTAAACTTTCCGTACAAACCAGGTTCTCAAGCAGGGCAACCCGGAGCAGGACCAAATGGTTACGGTAACACACGTGTGTTAGGACCTTTATATCCTTTTGGTTACGGTTTAAGTTACACGTCTTTTGAATATAGCGATTTAGTTATTTCTAGAACATCTTTAAAAGCTCAGGCGAATATTGAGGTGTCATTCAAAATAAAAAATACAGGAAAACGCGAAGGTGATGAGGTGGTACAAATGTATTTGAAAGATAAAGTGAGTAGTGTAACTACTTACGAGTCTATGTTACGTGGTTTCGATCGTGTGCATTTAAAACCAAATGAAACTAAAACCATCCATTTTACTTTAACACCGAGTGATTTGGAATTGCTTGATATAGACATGAATTGGACGGTAGAACCTGGAGATTTTGAGGTTTTAATTGGAGCATCTTCAGTAGATATTAAATTGAAAGAAACTTTTACAGTAGAATCTGTAAACGATTAACGTTATTTTTAGAATACAAGTAGTGTGAGTTTAGAACATATTGTGAATCTCTAAAAAAGAGCTAATTAGGTCTTAAAATTGCATTTTAAAACTTTATTCTGTTTCAAATGCAATAATAGTATTAGTATTGGTCAAATATTTGGAAGATTTCAATGGTTGCTTATAGTACTATTGTATTCATAATTCTTTATAGCAGTAGAGCTGCACTTTATTTTACCAGTATTTATGGAAACAAAACAAAACGTACTTAAAATACATGAAAAAGACAATGTAATTGTCGCACTAACGGATTTAAAAAAGGGAGATAAAATCACCTTTGAAAATCACGTGTATGAACTTCAAAATGATATTTCAGCAAAGCATAAATTTGTTACTGAAACTCTAGCAGAAGGCGATCCCGTTTATATGTACGGTGTGTTGGTTGGAAAAGCTAAAAAGGAGATTTTAAAAGGCGATATCATTAGTACCACTAACCTTATTCATGATACGGAAAAGTACGGCGTTAATTCTTCCGAAGAAAAAGAAGTTTGGCAAGCACCAGATGTTTCAAAATTTGTAAATAAAACATTTAACGGTTATCACAGAGCCGATGGGAAAGTTGGGACTGAGAATAATTGGTTAATTATTCCTTTGGTATTCTGCCAAAACAGAAATGTTGAAGTTTTAAAACAAGCTCTAGTTGAAAAATTAGGGTATGGTAAAAAGCAACATTTAGGATTAGATGTAGATGCCTTAATTAATGATTATAAGTCTGGCGTTTCCGCGGAAGCGATGTTAGAAAAAAATATATTGAAAGACGGCGAAGACACAAGCAAAAACTTGTTATTCCCGAATGTAGATGGTGTTAAGTTTTTAACTCACGATGGTGGGTGTGGCGGTGCAACATCAGATGCTATAACGCTTTGTAATCTTTTAGCAGGTTATATTAACAACCCGAATGTTGCAGGAGCAACGGTTTTAAGTTTAGGTTGTCAACATGCACAAGCAAGTATCTTACAAGATGCTTTAGGTAAAATGGCGGATGCTAATAACAAGCCCGTTTATATTTTAGAGCAACAACAAAGTGTATCTGAAAAAGAATTATTGGCCGAAGCTGTTAAGAAAACCTTTGTTGGGTTAATGGAAGCTAATAAAATTGAACGTAAACCAGCAAACCTATCTAAATTAGTAATTGGTTTAGAATGTGGTGGATCGGATGGATTCTCTGGAATTTCAGCAAACCCAACTTTAGGTTATGTTTCCGATTTAATCGTAGGATTAGGCGGAGCAACGGTTTTATCAGAATTTCCAGAACTTAATGGTGTAGAGCAGGAGTTAATTAACCGTTGTACAAGTACAGAAAAGGCTAAAAAATTCTCGCATATAATGTCTACTTACAACTCAAAAGCAGAAGCTTTAGGTGCGGCATTTTCAATGAATCCTTCACCTGGAAATATAAAAGATGGTTTAATTACCGATGCTATAAAATCTGCAGGAGCTGCCAAAAAAGGTGGTACATCACCAGTGCAAGATGTTTTAGATTATACGGAGCAGGTTGTAACTTCTGGTTTAAATTTATTATGCACACCAGGGAACGATGTAGAGTCTACAACAGGTTTAGCAGGTTCTGGCTGTAACGTTATTCTGTTTACTACAGGTTTAGGTACGCCAACAGGAAACCCAATAACACCGGTTGTAAAAGTATCTACCAACTCAACACTTTTTAATAAAATGGGTGATATTATTGATTTCAATACGGGATCAATAATCGAAGGTTCTAAAACCATCGAACAAGCTGGCGAAGAACTTTTAGACTTTGTTATCGAGGTGGCTAGTGGTAAACAAACAAAAGCAAGACAATTAAGACAAGACGATTTTATTCCGTGGAAACGTGGTATGTCTCTTTAATAATTATAAAACATAAATTAAGCATATAAAAATGACAAAATTCAGTTTAAAAAATAAAGTAGCCCTTGTAACAGGTGGCGGTAGCGGAATTGGTAAAGCCATATCTTTAACGTTTGCTGAGCAAGGTGCAGAAGTGCATATTCTAGATTTTAATCTTGAAGCTGCGGAACAAACAGTGAAAGAAATTGAAGCTTTAGGTGAAAAAGCAGCGGCTCATAAATGTGATGTTGCAAACCAAGCTAATGTGGATAGTATTGTAAAAATGATTTCGGAAAACGGAACGATTGATATTTTAATTAACAATGCAGGTATTGCCCATGTTGGTAATATTGAAGGATGTGAGGAAGCCGATTTAGATCGTCTTTACAACGTAAATATCAAAGGAGTTTACAATTGCATTAAAGCATGTTTACCAGCTTTAAAGAAAACAGGGAACGGCGTAATTTTAAACCTAGCATCTATTGCATCTACAGTTGGTATTAACGATCGTTTTGCATATTCTATGACAAAAGGAGCAGTGTTAACGATGACGTATTCTATTGCAAAAGATTTTATAAAAGATGGTATTCGTTGTAATTGTATTGCACCCGGACGTGTACATACACCTTTTGTAGATGGGTTTATTAAAAATAATTACCCAGGTAAAGAAGAAGAAATGTTCGAAAAATTATCGGCAACTCAACCTATTGGGCGTATGGGAAAACCTCAAGAAATGGCAGATTTAGTGCTGTTTTTATGTTCGGATGAAGCTGGCTTTATCACAGGATCTAACTATGCTATCGATGGTGGTTTTGTAACACTAAACGGTAATTAAAAAAATATATATTTATACAAACATAAAATAACTTATACAGATGAAATTAATAAGATTTGGAGCAGTAGGAAGCGAGCAACCAGGTGTTCAATTAGAAGACGGGACAATAATCGATGTATCGGCATTTGGAACAGATTATAATGAAGAATTTTTTGGAAACGATGGTATTGGAAAACTAAAAGTTTGGTTAAAAGATAACCAAGATAGTTGCCCAACCGTAGCAGACGATGTACGTTTAGGTGTGCCATTAACAAGACCATCAAAAATTGTTTGTGTGGGCTTAAACTATGCACAACACGCAGCAGAAGCTGGTATGGATATTCCTAAAGAACCGGTATTGTTTTTTAAATCGACTACCGCTTTAGTGGGACCTAATGATGATGTTATTATTCCGAAAAACAGTGAAAAATCGGATTGGGAAGTAGAATTAGCTATCGTTATTGGTAAAAAAGCATCTTATGTAGAAGAGGCAGATGCTTTCGATCATATTGCCGGTTACGTTTTACATAACGATGTAAGTGAGCGTGCTTTTCAAATAGAAAAATCTGGACAATGGTGTAAAGGTAAAGGTTGTGATACATTCGCACCAGTAGGACCTTTTATTGCAACAACAGACGAAATTAAAGATCCGAATAACTTAAATCTTTGGTTAAAAATTAACGGAGAAATGATGCAAAATAGCTCAACATCCGATTTTATTTTTAATGTACAACACGTAGTAAGTCATATCAGTCAATTCATGACCTTACTTCCTGGAGATATTATTTCTACAGGTACGCCATTTGGTGTTGGTTTAGGTTTAACACCTCCAACATACTTAAAACCTGGCGATGTTATGGAATTAGGTATTGAAGGTTTAGGTGTTTCTAAGCAATCGGTAAAAGCATACAAAAAATAATGAAAATAGATGCGCATCAGCATTTTTGGAGTTACAATCCAGTTAGAGATAGCTGGATTGATGCTTCTATGGAAGTGATAAGAAAAGATTTTCTTCCTAAGGATTTAAAACCTATTTTAGATGCCAATGCTATTGATGGCTGTATTGTGGTAGAGGCCAATCCGTCGGAAGCTGAAACCCAATTTTTATTAGATTTAGCCCATAAAAATCCTTTTATAAAAGGTGTTGTTGGCTGGGTCGATTTATGTGCAGATAATGCAGAAGCGCGCTTAAAACATTTTTCTGAAAACAAGATGTTTAAAGGCGTTCGCTATTTATTACAAGTAGAAAACGAAGACTTTGTTTTACGCGAAGATTTTCAGCAAGGCATTAGTAAATTAAGTCAATTCAACTTAGCTTACGATGTTTTAATTTTTCCAAAACATTTGGCAAATGTGGTCAAGTTGGTCGAGAAATTTCCGAACCAACAATTTGTGATCGATCATATCGCGAAACCACAAATTTCAAAAGGATTAGATCCCGATTGGGTAAAGCATATTATGAAATTAGGCACATTTAAAAATGTGGCTTGTAAAATTTCGGGTATGGTTACCGAAACGGAAGATTTTAATTTTCAACCAGAAGATTTTACACCATTTTTAGATACAATGGTTGATGCTTTTGGAACCGATAGATTACTATTTGGATCCGATTGGCCTGTATGTCTTTTAGCTGCGGAATATAAAAGTGTTTTGCAAATTATTGAAAACTATTTTATCGATTTCTCGGAAGAAGAACAACGCCAAATTATGGGCGAAAATGCCATAAAGATTTACAATTTATAAACGTAGAACTACAACTAAAACTAAAATTCAAATTATGGATTTAAATTTAAAAGATAAAGTTATTATAGTTACCGGAGGCTCCAAAGGTATCGGCTTAGGGATTGTAGAATCCTTAATTCGTGAAGGTGCTAAGCCAGTAATTATAACTAGAAATAAAGCCAGTGTAGACGAGGTTATCGACGTGTTTTCTAAACAAGGTATCGATATATTTTATGCACTAGCAGAACTTACCGATCCTGTACAATGCGAAAAAGCAGTGGCAGCTGTAGTAGAAAAATATGGCCAAATTGATGGCTTAGTAAATAACGCAGGCGTTAACGATGGTGTTGGCTTAGAAAGCGGTAATTACGAAGGTTTCATGGAGTCTTTAAAACGTAATGTTGTGCATTATTATTTAATGGCACACTACGCATTACCAGAGCTTAAAAAGAGCAAAGGTGCTATTGTAAATATTGGTTCTAAAACAGCCGATACAGGCCAAGGTGGTACTTCGGGTTATGCTGCATCAAACGGTGGGCGAAATGCTTTAACCAGAGAATGGGCCGTAGAGTTATTGCCATATAGTATTCGTGTAAACGCATTAATTGTTGCCGAATGTTACACACCATTATACGAAAAATGGATTAGCACATTCCCAGATAAAGAAGAAAAGCTAGAAGCCATTACTAAAAATATTCCTTTTGAAAATCGTATGACAACGGCTGAAGAAATTGGAGATACAGTCGCTTTTTTATTATCCAGTAAATCTAGCCATACCACGGGGCAATTACTTTATGTAGACGGCGGGTACACACACCTCGATCGTTCTATATAATACGTCATTTTTTCAATTAAAAATTAATAAGCTATCCTAACTAATTTATATGAATACCACACCAAAAACACCTGTAGTATCAAAAAAAGTACTTATTCCATTTATACTTGTAACGTCATTGTTTGCCCTTTGGGGATTTGCAAATGCCGTTACCGATCCCATGGTAAATGCCTTTAAAAAAGTATTAGAATTAACCAACACACAAGCCTCTTGGGTACAAATGGCTTTTTACGGTGGTTACTTCTGTATGGCCTTACCTGCAGCTATGTTTATGCGTAAGTACTCGTATAAAGTTGGGGTTTTAATAGGTTTAGGTTTATATGCTGGTGGTGCATTATTGTTTTATCCAGCGGCTATTACAGAGCAATTTTGGTTTTTCTGTTTAGGTTTATATGTATTAACATTTGGTTTAGCCTTTTTAGAAACGGCTGCCAATCCATATATTTTAGCAATGGGAGCTAAAGAAACAGCAACCCAACGTTTAAATTTAGCACAATCGGTAAACCCAGTAGGTTTAATAGCAGGTTTGCTAGTGGCAAAATATTTTGTTTACGATAAACTTCAATCTGATGATATTGCAGATTTTAGCGCATTAGACGAAGCTAAAAGAGCCATGATAAAAGTAGCCGATTTAGCAGTTATTCGCGATCCTTACGTTGTTTTAGGTTTAGTAATTACGGCTGTATTTGTGTTGTTTTTAGTGAGCAAAATGCCACAGTCTAAAGAAGAAGGTGTTATGCCAAGTTTAGGGCAAACCTTTAAAAAATTAGGGTCTAACAGTAAATATGTTTTGGGTGTTGTAGCACAAATATTATATGTTGGTGCACAAATTATGACGTGGACGTACATTTACCAATACGCCGAAGCTATCGATTTATCGAATGCCGATGTACCTAGTTACGAGAAAATAGATGTATTTGCTTATCAATTTATCGCCTTTGTTTTATTTACAGTAGGTAGAATTGTAGGTACAGCGATGTTGCGTGTTATGAGTCCAGGGAAATTATTAATGACGTTTGCTCTTTTAGCTATGGCATGTGTTGCAGGCGCTATATTTGTAGAAGGCATTTTTGGCTTGTATTGTGTAGTAGGTATTTCATTCTGTATGTCTTTAATGTTCCCAACTATTTATGGTATTGCATTAAACGATTTAACCGAAGAGCAATCTAAAGTAGGTTCTGCAGGATTAGTAATGGCCATTGTTGGTGGTGCCTTATTACCAATGTTACAAGGTATGATTATCGATGCTGGCGGAAGCGGTGTTGCCGATACTACAATTATGGGTGTTGCCGAGGTTAATTTCTCGTTTATATTACCTCTAGTATGCTTTGTTTACATCGCTTGGTATGGTATGCATGTTTTTAAGAACCACGAAGGAACTGTTGCTTAAATTGAGTTGAAAAATTATAATATGAAAAAACATTGTTTCGCTTTAGATTTAGTAGATGATGCTAAATTAATAGAAGATTATAAAGTGGCCCATCAAAAGGTGTGGCCAGAAATTATAAAGAGTATTAAAGATTCTGGTATAGAAGATTTAGAAATTTATTTAGTAGGAAATCGTTTATTCATGATTATGGTGGTAAACGATAGTTTTTCATTCGAACAGAAGAACGCTATGGATGCTAATAATCCTAAAGTTCAAGAATGGGAAACATTGATGTGGAACTACCAACAAGCGCTACCAATGGCCAAAGAAGGCGAGAAGTGGATGCTTATGGAAAAAATATTTCAGTTGTAGAATATAGTAGATGTGTTTGTTTTCGTTTACACGGAAGCATAAAAATAATATTGTAAAAGCTCAAAAGCATCATTGTTTTTGAGCTTTGCTTTTTTTATGAATTTGATAAGAACTGCAGATCAATAATTATCGCTAAATCTGAAATTAATACATGATTCAACTATCTAAATTTTTAAGAGTCAATTTATATGCTTAAGTTTCGGCTTTCAGCTTGAGATTTTCGAAATATGACACAGCATAACACCATATTCCCAAACGGGGCATTTCATTTAAAACCTTTTATTTTTTTTAGATGAAACAGGTATCCATTATTGGCGGAGGTCCAGCAGCACTTATGCTTGCGGCACAAATAGATACTGCAAAATATAGCGTAACTATTTACGAAAAGAAAAAAACAGCCGGACGTAAGTTTCTTGTAGCCGGAGAAGGCGGCTTAAACCTCACGTTTAGTGCTCCGGAAGATGCGCTCATACAGCAATATCACCCTAGTGGATTTATGGCGCCCATTATCCGTGAGTTTAATAATCAAGATTTTATAAATTGGCTCAATCAACTCGGTATTTCAACCTTTGTAGGCTCTAGTAATCGTGTGTTTCCAAAGCAAGGCGTAAAGCCCATAGAAGTGCTTAAAACCATTGTAGATTATGTTGCAGCACGAGGCGTTCAATTTAAATTTAATACAAAATGGACGGGCTGGAATAGGCAAGGCGATTTAACTTTTGAAAATGAAGCTGCAGTAACTTCAGATATTGTAGTTTTTGCATTGGGAGGCGCAAGTTGGAAAGTTACAGGTTCCACGGGTTCATGGAAATCTAAGTTTGAAAAACGCCATATAAATGTTCTGCCTTTTAGAGCTGCAAATTGTGCTTTTGGTGTTAATTGGCAAACCGATTTTATAAACATTCACGAAGGGAAACCTTTAAAAAATATAGCACTTACTTTTAATAATGTATTAGCAAAAGGAGAGTTGGTAATTTCTAAATTCGGGTTGGAAGGCAATGCTATTTATGCGCTTAGTCAAAAAATACAAGATCGGTTACTTACAGAAAAAGAAGTGATTATCCACTTAGATTTAAAACCTAAAATGACGGTTAATCAAATACGTAGTAAGTATAAAAATGCACGACGTTCTAAAGTTACCGATATTTTAAAAAATGATTTAAATCTCGATAGAACAGCTATTAGTTTGTTAAAACAATTTACAGATAAACACACCTTTTCGAATCCCGATGTGTTGGTGCAAACTATTAAAGCCGTTCCGGTGGTTATTACCTCGGCAGGTCCTTTAGATGAAGCTATTTCGTCTTTAGGCGGTTTGGCTTTAGATGAAGTTGACGCCAATTTTCAATGTAAAAAAATACAAAATACCTACGCCATTGGCGAAATGCTAGATTGGTATGCGCCCACTGGTGGTTATTTATTACAAGGTTGTATTAGTATGGGTGTCGCTTTGGCTAATCATTTAAATAGTTTGGAAGGGTAGAGGTAGGCTGCAATGGTCTTTTTATTTTTGAATTGTTTTTTTGGGATGTGTAATATGAATATTATATATTAGGTGGATACAATTTATTAAACAGCACTAAAAATGGCTAGTCGTAAAACCTTGAAAAGCGTTTCTCATAATTTTGGACATTCATTTGTGAGTTTGATGAATTTTATAGAAACAGATTATTTCTTGGGGCTTTTACTTAAAGAAATGCGAAAAACAAAACTAAACCGACTTGAAGTAGATATTTTGAATGATAAATCGTATCCAAAAGAATTGCTCACATTGAAAATTCTAAAATCTATTGGTTATTGGAACAAATCATTTCCAAAATTAGTTGAAAATAGTGGTTCTTCCATGGAATATGTGAAATCGGCAAAAATGATAATTGAATTTGATTTAGCTTTAAGCAGAGTGTGTTCTCACGACAAACAGTTTATTGAAAATCCATACGTTTGCGAAATAACAATTTTAGATGATAATGGAAAGGAATACAGGAAACAACAAAATGGATGGTGGTTTCCAGAAAATTAATATATTAACTTTACTTTCAAGCCATGAAAAAAGAGAAAACCAAATTAAAGTTACTAACGTCAGTATTGCATAAAATGAAAATAAGTACAAAAATAGTATTGATTTTCTTGGCTTTAAATGTATGCTCTTGCAAAGGAAATGCTCAAGATACCGAAACTGAAAAATTGACGCCGAAATATGAATATTTGGGAATAGAAAATAGTGCGTTTCCAAAACCGATAGGCATAATAAATGACTACGGACAGGTGTTTACAGAATCTCAACGGGCAGAATTATCGAAAATCCTTTATGATTATGATATGGAAACAACAAGGCAAGTTGTGGTGGTCACCATCGACAGTATAAAACCTTATCAAAACATTCAAAAATATGCAACCAATTTAGGACAAAGTTGGGGCGTTGGAACGGCTGAAAAAAACAACGGACTTACCATAGTATTATGCAAGCCTTGTAGAGAAATTGGGATTGCAACAGGAACTGGAACCGAGCTGATTTTAACCGACCAAATTTGTAAAGAAATCATTGATGAAAAAATGATACCCGAATTTAAAAATGAAGCATTTTATGCCGGAATTAAAAGTGGTGTACTCCAATTAATTAAAAAGTGGGAATAAACAGGTTTTTCTTCTAAATTTCCTTTAGTAATAAATCATTTAGTACATAAACAATACACAAAACAATTCAATTTTAGTGTAACATAAATCACCTTTTTTAATATTTCGGATACTTATCTTTGGTATAAGAAACCCGAATATTATGACTACAATTAAAATATTAGGCACCGGATGTCCAAAATGTAAAACAATGACAACCGTTGTTCGAGATGTCGTTTCAGAAAACAACATTGAGGCAACCATTGAAAAAGTTGAGGATATTATTGAAATCATGAAATTTGATGTCATGACAACTCCAGCATTGGTAATCGATAATGTGGTGACAATAAAAGGGCGTGTACCTTCGAAAGACGAAGTGCTAGCGCTATTGAATTAATACACCAAACGGTTATGGAATATCATATTAAAGCATCGTCTGTTTCAAATCAAGATGCTGTTATTCATATAAAACAATCTGATATAGATTTTGGTACAACGCCAAAAACGGCCGAAACCTTACCAAACCCTGCCGAATTATTCTTGGGGGCTTTCGCATCTTGCGTATTAAAAAATGTAGAACGTTTTTCGGGCATGATGAAGTTCTCTTATACAAAAGCCACCATTGACGTTAATGCCACCCGACTTGAAAATCCGCCAAGGATGGAACATCTTATTTACAATGTAACCATCTATACCAACGATAAAAAACTGAATACAGATTTACTTAAAAAGAACATCGAAAAGTTCGGTACCATCTACAACACAGTAAAATTATCGTGCGCCATTTCTGGTACTGTTAGTGTTAAACAACATGTTTAACTGGATACAAAATATTGCCGATTGGTTTGTTTACAACCTTCTAAATTTAAATAAAGAACAACATATAGCAGAAGCCTTAAACTTCTTTATTTACGACACTATAAAGATTTTAATTCTACTCTTTGTAGTTATCTTTTTTATGGGAATCGTAAATAGTTACTTCCCTATAGATAAGGTTAAAAACTACCTCTCCAGAAATAAATTATTTGGTTTAGAATATCTTATGGCTAGCCTTTTTGGAGTTGTAACACCGTTTTGTTCCTGCTCATCAGTACCTTTATTTATTGGTTTTGTGCGTGGCGGAATTCCTTTAGGTGTCACCTTTGCATTTTTAATAACCTCACCTTTGGTTAATGAGGTTGCCATTGGTCTCTTTATGGGCTTGTTTGGTGTAAAAACAACTATTATCTACGTAATTAGTGGTGTGCTATTAGGTACAATATCTGGCGTTATACTTCAAAAATTAAAACTAGAATCTTATTTAACACCATGGGTGAAAGATATTTTAGCACATGCACAAAGAGATCAAGATGTGTTTCAGGCAGAAAAACAAACCTTTAAACAACGCTTACCAATTATTTGGGCCGAAGTTCTTAAAATTATAAAAGGCATTATCCCTTATGTGCTGGTAGGTATCGCCATTGGCGGACTCATGCACGGCTATATTCCAGAAGGGTTTTTCGAAAAATATATGGATAAAGACAACCTGTTTGCTGTGCCTATTGCAACCATTTTGGCGGTGCCTATGTACTCAAACGCATCGGGTATACTTCCGGTGGTGCAGGTATTGGTAGCAAAGGGCATTCCTTTAGGAACCGCAATTGCTTTCATGATGGGCGTTGTTGGCCTGTCGTTACCAGAAGCCATGCTTTTAAAAAAAGTTATGACGCTTAAACTCATTGCTATATTTTTTGGAGTGGTAACATTATGCATTATCATCTCTGGTTACGTGTTCAATTTAATTTTATAATTCAGAATAAAACAAGATTAAAAAAATCTACAACTTTATCAATCTGTTTTTAGTTCGGTTGGTATGTTTGTTATATTTTAGTTGTAGGTAATTTAAACAGATTTGAAATTGAAAGAAGTAGAAAGCAATTATAACTTAACACCTCTAACTTGGTATGGCATAGTATTGTAAATAGCATAATGCTTATACTCGTAATTTAGGGACTTACTTGGCAAATAATGCAATGCGTGAAACTGAAGCGTAAAAAATAAATTTTGGCTTTTACGGAAACCCGTAAAGTATTGTGAGATAGATGATTTAATTTTAGGCTTTGACTAAGGGGGGATTATTTATTATACTTTGCTTTAGTTTTTTATAAATCTTTCATAAAAATATAATATGCCAATACTTAATGACATAATTGACTGGGTTGAACATAAGCCTGACTTCTGGCAAGTAGCAATTGACCGCTTAATTAGGAATAATGAGCTTACTGATAATGATATTATGGAATTAACAGAAATTTGTAAAGTAGATTATGGATTATCGGAATTTAATTTTACTAATGTAGATTTTAATGATTTAAGAAGTTTTGCAAATAATGTAACCAGTAGCAATGATGTTATACTTTCTAAAATTTCTAATATTGATAATGTAAACGCACTCTCAAAAACTTGTGAATTAGAATTTGCCCCAAAAGGACTTACGATAATCTATGGCGATAATGGTTCAGGAAAATCAAGCTATGTGAGTATTTTAAAACACGCTTGTAATACAAGAGGACATAAGCCGAAAATCAACGATAATTTATACGACCCAACTTGTTTTGGAAGCGATAAAAAAGCTGATATTGAATATACAATTGATGGAACAAACTTTAATATAGTAAACCTTGTTAACGAAGAAGTAAGTACTTCTATTTTAAAAAGTGTGGATGTTTTCGACACATTTAGTGCAAACCATTATATTGAAGGAGAAGATGAAATTGCTTTCATTCCTCAAGGTTTATCAATTATAGAAAAATTGGCAATTGGTATAAAAAAAGTCGAGAGCAAACTAAATTCAGAGTTTTTAAGTCCAGCTTTAAAAGAGTTCGACTATTCCTTTTTAGATGTTTCGGAATGTTCAACAGCAAAAACCTTTCTAGACAACTTAAACGCAGATACAAAACTAGAAGAATTAAGAGCTGAATCTATTTGGAATTCAACTAAAGATTCTAGAATTAAAAAGTTGATTAAAGAAATAGAGAAATTAAACGCGACAGATCCAAAGAAAAACTTAAAAGAAAATGAAGAAAAGATAAAACGCTTTGAAATTTTGCAAAAGAAATTTCAAACGCTAGAAGATAACTTGACAGGTCAAATCTTAATAGATTTAAAACAAACGTTAAATAACTTTGTAATAACAAGTAAAGCATTAAAAGAGTCTTCTGAAAAAGCATTTTCTGATTTACCAATTGAAGGTGTTGGTAATAGTTCGTGGAAATTACTTTGGGAAAGTGCTCGTAAATTTTATAATGAAAGTACGAAAAAGGAAAACTTCCCTGAAATAAATAAAGATAGCAATTGTCCTCTTTGTCTTCAAGGGTTAGATGAGGGTGCAAAGAATAGGTTTACTTCTTTTGAGGAATTTATAAAAAATGATATTCAAAAAACTTTTGATGAAGCATCTAATAAATTTGATTTAGCTATTGAAGATTTGAATAGTTTAGACTTCTCTTTTGAGGAGCAAAAACCTTCAGCAATAGAATTAAATGAATTGGTTGAGGATTATTCGCAAAATCAAGAACAATATTTAGAATTACTTTCTAAACAGAAAGAGAATTTAGTAACTCTTTTTAATGCTAAAAAAACTATTGAATATTTTAATAAAATTGAAATTGAGAACACACCAAAAACACAAATTCAAGAACTCATTAAAACCTTAAATAAAATAAATGAGAAATTAAAAGACCAATCAATTGAAGAGGATTTAAAACCGCTCAATAAAGAACTGAATCAATTAAAAGGGGAAAAAAATATTTTCGATTATAGACCAAAATTTGGTCGTGAAATTTACAGACAAAAAAGAATAAAATTACTTAATCAATGCATTAGTAAATGTAATACTCGGGGCATTACAACACATAGTAATCAGTTAGCTACAAGTTATGTAAGTCAAAATCTTAAACAGAATTTCAAAAGCGAACTGACCAAACTAGGTTTTAAGAATATCAAAATAGAGACGGAAACGAAAGGACAAAGAGGAAAACAATATCACTATTTAAGACTTGATGAACAAAATGCAAGCGGAATAGCATTAAAAGATGTTTTAAGCGAGGGAGAGCACAGATGTATTTCTTTGGCAACATTTTTGTCTGAATTATCCATTTCAGAGCATAAAAGTACTATAATTTTTGACGACCCAGTTTCATCTCTCGACCACAAATGGAGAAATAAAATATCAAAAAGAATTGCAGAAGAATCTTTAGATAGACAAGTAATCGTTTTTACTCACGATATTACTTTCCTGTTAATGATTCAAGAACATTCTATCAAATTAAATTGTGATTTAGATATAAAGAGCCTTACAAGAAAGAAAAAAGAAACAGGACTGATTGCTAGCAATCCACCTTGGGATGCTTTACCTGTTGGCAAAAGAATTGGTTTATTAAAAGACGCCTACCAAAAATTGGAAAAAATCGAAAGAACCGAAACTGAAGAAATATATAAAGAACGCGCAAAAATTTTATATGGTAAACTTCGAGAAACTTGGGAACGTTTTATTGAGGAAGTTTTCTTGAATGGTGCAATTCAAAGGTTTGGGAGAGAAATTCAAACTCAACGTTTATCAAAAATTATAGATTTGACAAATGATGATTATAATCTTGTAGATACAAATATGAGTAAATGTTCTACTTATTTTATAGGACACGATACAGCAGGAACATTAATTGAAGAAATGCCTGACTCTGATGAATTTCTTGCTGATTTGAAAATTTTAGAAGAATATATGAAAGACATTAGGAAACGAAGAAAATAACAAAGCATAACAATATATATATAATAGGCGAAACAGTAGTGAAATCAAGGGTTTTGGTTCATGTTTAATTTTGTGCTTAACCGAAAATTTAATGCTTCAAAACCGCTTACTTTTCATATACTAACCGTTAACCACAGTAAAAAAATGAACTGGAACAACTATTTATCCGAAAGTAAATCACCATCTGATTACCCACATTTGGGAATTTTAGAAGGAACTGTTCGTTGCCCATTTGATATTTCTGAATTACCAACTAATTCTGAAATAATAGACATGCCAACGCCGCTTAAAAAATTTAAACTGAATTATTTCAATTATGAACATTTGATTGGAAATAAAGTTGTTGAAGGAATAATACTAAATGACTTAGATAAAGAACGTTTGAATGTAATTGCTTCATTACCAAATCTAAAATATCTTAACATCTCTAACAACAAACAAGATGCCATTCCAAATTTATCCGTTTTAAAATCTTTAGAAGTTTTGATTTTAAGTGGAATAACTAAAGTAGAAAACATCAATTTTATTGCGAATTTGGAAAACTTAAAAACATTATATATTTATGGAATTAAGAATTTGTATGAATTAAAACCACTTACAACGTTACCTCAATTAAAAGAATTATGGTTAGACCACGGAAGAATGGGAGGAACAGGGAAAGCCGTTAAAAATATTGAGCCTTTATCAGAATTGAATAATTTGGAATACTTAAATATGATTCTAAATGTTGAGAATAAAAATTATGATATTTCACCATTACTGAATTTAAAGAAGTTAAAACATTTGAGAACCTTGCCAAGGTTTATGAATAAGGAAAAAAAAGAAACGTTAGAAATGGAAATTCCATTAGTTAAAATAATATAAATTACTGTGATTAACAAAGTATATAATTTACTGCTAGTTTTAGCTTACTTCTGAAAATCTTCGCGGATTTTCTATTCAGTTTTTGTTTACTAAATTAGGAGCTTAACCACGTAGCTATAAGAATAAAATGATTAAGAATTTTAATGATTTTGCAAACTATAAATATCAAGTCTCAAATGAAGATATTTTCTCAGACAATCTTGAATTAGGAATTTCTGGAATTAAATATGATTCCAAAACTCTATTAGTTTTGCCGAGAAATAAGAATTTAGGTCCTATAAATCAATATAGAGAACTAGAATTTATAGAATTCAATAATTATGACTTGAATGATACTGAGGTAAAAATTCTAAATGAGAATGAAGAAGTTCTAGAAAAAGTAAAATATTTAAGTTTTTGGAATACAAAATTATTCGACTTAACTCTACTTAACATATTCAAAAATGTCGAGTTCTTAAGCATATCACATATAACTGACCCAGATTTCACATTCAACGGTATTCGTGATTTGAGTCAATTGAAAACACTTTGTCTACTTAAAACGGGGAAAGTTAAAGATTTAACTTCTCTCAATTTTAATGATAGTATTGAGAATTTATCAATAATTCAACCTACTAATATTAAAGACACAATTGGAATAGGAAAACTAAATAACTTGAAATATTTAAATATTGAAGGGTCATATGATAAAACATACAAACTTGAAAAGTTAAATGAATTAGACAAATTGCCTTCACTTGAAAAGATAGAGTTAACCAGAATAAAAATTCCTCAAAAAGAATTAATTACTGCACTTAATTTACCTTTTCAAATTGAATTGAAAATAGACACTAATCTGTATTCAACTCAGGAATACAAAGAACTTAGTTTGGAATTAAAAAATGTAAATTCAAATGCTTTTACTCCTTTATATAGAAAGTAATGATTATGTACAACCTATTGGTAAAGGAAAAAGGAGAATTAAAAAATCTGACAAAAAATTTGAAGAAAAACTCGACCAGTTAATTGAAGACTGGTACAAATAACAATTGCTAACAAAGTACTGTGCTAAAAAACAAGTAAAATCTTATTAATTTTTCACTAGCGCACTTTTATATTCCTTGTCAAATATTAAACCCGATTTTGCAATAGCAAAAGCTTGTTTTAATAGCTTATTACATACCGCTATTAATGCTAATTTTTTACTCTTTCCTTTTGCTACTAATCGTTCATAAATATCTCTGCATGCTTTATTGTATTTACAAGCTGTAAAACTGCACATAAATAATAAATTCCTGAGTTTTTGATTGCCCATTTTACTAATTCGTGGTCGTCCTTTTATACTACTTCCACTTTGCCTAATCACTGGAGTTAATCCTGCGTAACTACATAATTCTGCT
>NZ_FOLN01000007.1:210012-218801 GCF_900112395.1 Algibacter lectus | reverse complement strand
GAATCTGTGACATCAAAAACTAAATAACTAATGTCAATACCAAAATATTTAATATCTTTATTCATAACAAATTATTTTTTTGAAAGGACATACTACGCGAGTTTCAACGACTTAAAATCGAGATCTAAAAGCCTCACAGAACTGTTCGAAATCTGTGTAGAAAAGAGAGGGGATTTACAATGTTGACGAGATCTGTAGTCTCTCCGTATATATTAACCTTATTCCTCTCTTTTGTGCTTTCTATTTTATATGTTTAAATTAGTCTTTTTTATTTAAATGCTAACTTAAGACGTATAAAAAAAATTGCTATTTTAGGCTTAACTAAAGGTTGTTGCCCATTTGCTTGCATCTGATTTTCCTTCGGAAAATCCTCGCACACAAACACGCAACGTTCCTTATACATAAACGTTGTGTGTAATCTAAAAAATGAATTTTCCTGAAATAGGTTGACTAAAAATTAAGCAATTAATTACAGTCACTTATGAAAACAGAAAATGAACACTGGCGAAAAAAAGCTACCATAAAGTAACTTTAGAAACCAAATTATTCGTCGTTGACCAAATCTTAAACGGTCAAGTATCCACAAACTTTGCTTCTAAAAAATATGATGTTCCTAGAACAACTATTTCTTATTGGATTAGAAAATACAGTACCTTAGTACAACAAAATACGGGTATGAGTAAAAACGATGAAATTAAAAAGTTCAAGAAAAAGATTGAAGAACTTGAGTTCCAAAAAGACTTTCAACAAGACATTATTGCTGATATGGAGCTTATTACAGGCGTCGATATGTCAAAAAAGTCGTTACCCAAAACATTAGCAAAAGAGATAGAACTAAAAAAGAAAAACCGTTTAAAAGAATGTGGTTCTATGGGTGTTTTACTCATTGTTTAATATTATTTTTTTTAGGAAATCGTGCATCCGCTTCACTCAAGTGGGATATCTAAACAAGCCTTCTATAAAAGACTCAGATCTCAACAGAAAAAAGAAATAGATCATCAAAAAATGATTAAAATGGTTAAAGACTACCGTAAAAAAGTAGGCTCAAAAACTGGTGGAATAAAACTACACTCAGAACTTAAACAAGACTTTATAAACGCTGATATTAAGATAGATAGAGATAAGTTCTATCGCTTCTTAAGACTCAATAACCTTTTAATTCCTAAAACAAAAAATTATATTACCACTACAAACTCTAATCATATGTACAAGAAATATAAGAACCTGATCAAAGACCAAGTCCCTACTCGACCTGAACAGCTCTGGGTTAGTGATATCACTTATATTAAGACAGAAAACGGACACAACTATCTAGCATTAGTCACAGACGCTTATTCTAAACAAATTATGGGATATAAACTCGATAATCATATGAGAACATCGCTTTGTACAGAGGCGCTCGCTATGGCCATTAAAAACAGAAAATATCCTAATCAAAAAATTATTCACCATTCAGATAGAGGTTTCCAATACTGCAGCCCCAAATATACACAGTTTGCTGAAGATAATGGAATTACAATGAGTATGACTGAACAATATGATCCTTAAGAAAATGCAATAGCAGAACGCATTAACAGAACTCTCAAATACGAATACGGTCTAAAACAAAACATTAAAAACACTGAATTAGCACAAAAAATGACACAACAAGCGGTGTATATTTATAACAATTTGAGAACCCATTTTAGCCTGAACCTCAGAAAACCTGCTGAAGTCCATCTGAATCCAAATATCAAATACAAATCCTATCGAAAAAACAATGTAAATTTACCTGAACT
Source organism: Algibacter lectus (assembly GCF_900112395.1). Lineage (GTDB taxonomy): Bacteria > Bacteroidota > Bacteroidia > Flavobacteriales > Flavobacteriaceae > Algibacter > Algibacter lectus. Next base: position 217,023 of record NZ_FOLN01000007.1, on the reverse strand, counting down.
TACGATTTAAGAACAGACCTAGTTTAAACGGTTTTTTGCCTTCTAAATTGCTAAAAAAATCTTTTGAACGTCCAAATAACAACAAAAAAGAGTCAATCTATTTCAGTATAATACACATCAGACTTTACTTTTTTAGGTTTAAGCTCCACATTATCTCCTTTATGAGTGAATGATTCTTTTTTAGATTTTCGCTGCTCTAACAGCTTTGTATTATCTTCAAAAGGATTAAATCCTTCTTTTAAAAGTTTTAATAAGGTTTTCCTATAAACAGATAGAACCCTCTAGTCGTTCTTCTTTGGTTTTATAACTGTTAGCTTTTCCATAAATCGGTGTTAATCGTTTTAATTTTCCGCTTTCAGGATTTCGATATGAAAAATAAACATACCAACGTTTTTTTAAATCACCTTTGGCCGTGTAGATTTTTAGTTCGGAAAAGTTTTTGGGTTTTGTCAAATCGTATGCACTTTCGTATTCAATATCGTATGCAAATGTAATAATTTGTTCACTGGTAAGCATAAAAAAACGGTTTAGCAAAAACTAAACCGTTGTTTTTAATACATTTAAACTTAGTAGCGGGAACTGGACTCGAACCAGTGACCTTCGGGTTATGAGCCCCGAGACCTCCATTTTTGGAACCATTTTACTGGGGTTTCGCGCTGTTATTTTGTAGAATCGTGTTCAAAACCATGTTCAGGTTTATGTTCACTTGTTGTACAATTATTTAAGTGCAATTTAAACAAAAAATGATATAATAAAAACTATCCCAAAGAAAATAAAGCTGGATGCATTTTTAGTAAACTTCCAATCAAAAAAGGATATACCTTCGTTTTAATAAATCAATTGATTACTTTATTAAAATTTGTTGAGAATAGTTTCCAAAGGTTGATTTCACAATAAAGTCATAGCTAGTATTATTTTCTGTAAAATTTTCTACTTTAAGCCATACTTGATTACGAATGATAATTTCTAACACATTATTTTTTACAGACCATGTCCCCAACTCAGTTTCTGACGGAATATCTTCACAACCATTAGTTGGCTGTTTTTGCTCTACCGTTCCGTCCGCTAGAAACTCATAATAATATATCGATTTTGGATAATATCTAAAATAAATAGTTTCATTATCTATCACTTTGGTAATTGTTGTCCAGCATCCTGTTTGTATATTTGTTACAAATCCTTGATTATCCCAACGCTTCCATGAACCAATAGCCCATTGTGGATGAATAATTGCGCACTCCTCTATTCCTGTTTCTCCTCCAACACATTCCTCACAATCATCAAAATATGCAGCACCACCTAACACTCCATTACAATCTTCAACACATTTATCCTTACCCGTGTTACCCTCAACACAGGTATTACATTCATCAATAAAAGCGGAACCATTTTCAACGCCATTACAATCTAAAACTAGATAATTAAATATTTCATCTAAATCATCATCACTAATTTCTCCTTCAGTAAATCGAGTTATTAACGTGTTAATAAAATCTTTCGAAGAATTATTGATAAACTGTTTAGCTTCATTTAATTTACCTGTAACTTTTGATAGATTATCTAATATCTTTTTTGTGTTATTACTAATTCTGTTAGAAATAGCGCCTAACTTTTCTGCCGAATCATTATATAAATTTGTACTACCTTCTTTTAATCCTATAACAATTCCTTTCCAAAAAGCAGTTATGGGATGAGTATTTGTTGGATCCGAAAGAAATTCACCAGTTTCATAAACCTCCTCTTCAAGTTCATCTGAAGAATCATTCAAAGTTGTTTTAACCCCTGCACTTCTGCCAGCCACTTCTTTTCTCTCTAATTCAAAACGATCTTTAATTATTATACTTCTATTAATTGGATTAATCTCAATTAATTCAAGCACATCTGTTTTTTCATCCTTGATAATAAATCTGAACCCTTCACTTTCAATAACGCCGTTTCCATCTTTATAATATACAATTAAAGTATCAGCCAACTTATTAGATTTTACTGTAAACAACTCATTACTATTGCTTAAAACCTTAATTTTAGTTACAACACTGTTATTCTGTGTTTTGGTTGATGTAAATTCTACTTGTCCATCATTATTCTTTATTTGTAAAGACAATTCATTCTCAAAATTTTCATTCGAGTTTAATTTAAAGGAAAAATTATTTTCATTTAAATCTTCTGTTTTAGGAGAGTTACTATCCTTTGAACAATTAATAAAAAATAAAGAAAAAGCTAATACAAGTAAAACTTTAATTTTTGATAGGGTTCTCATTTTTAAAATTTCTGATTGATAACTGGATTAAAATAAGCTATTTGCATGATGATTAAAAATCAAAAATAAATTTAATTATTAATATAGCCAATACTTAATTCCGGTATTTAAACAAAAAAAAAGTCCTACCGAAGCAGGACTTAAGATTTTCATCTACGGCATATAGCCTTATTGTGATAAGATTAAAGATTAGAAATTTTAATCAGTTACAAATATAATACAAAAAAATTATATTGTTTTACGGGTACCCGTAAATGTAGTATTTTTCTTTTTCTTACTTTTAAAAAAATAAAGTATTAGATAATGGCAAAAATTTTAGGGTTAGACTTAGGAACGAATTCAATTGGTTGGGCGATAGTAGAAAAGTACAATAATGAAAAAGAATTTACTCTTATAGATAAAGGTGTTAGGATATTTCCTGAAGGTGTAAATATCGAAGCTAAAACAAGTAGTGAAAGTTCAAAAGCTGCACAGCGTACAGATTATAGAAGTGGCCGAAAACTTAAATATAGAAGAAAATTAAGAAAGTTAGAGCTATTAAAGGTTTTATCTGATAATAATTTATGCCCCAAATTAACCGATGAGGAACTAAAACTTTGGCGATACAAAAAAATATATCCTGATAATGATCAATTCAGATTGTGGTTAAGCACCGATAATCAGGACGAAAAATTAGAACGAAAAGCTCAAATTAAAAATCCTTATGCGTTTAGATTTAAGGCTTCGACTCAAAAACTAGATTTAAATAGAATAAGTGATAAGCACGAATTAGGAAGAGCTTTTTACCACATAGCACAGCGTCGTGGTTTTTTAAGTAACAGGTTAGACTCCTCAGACAATTCTATTGTTGAAGAAAAAAACAATGAAATTGAAGAAATAATTCAACACGCAACCACTGTTAATGATTTTTTACAAACTTATGACGATTTTTTAGATGCTTATGATAAAACAGACGATAATAGCAAAGCATTATTTACTTTAGGAAGAGCCTTTAAATCTATTTTAAAGGAGAATACTACGGAAGAATTACATGATGTAAAAGAAAAATTATTAGAACGTTTAAACCGTAAAGAGTTTTTAGGTAAAGTTAAAAGCGCAATTAGTGATTTATCTGCGAAAATTGAAGAAGCCAATTGTAATACATTGGGTGAATATTTTTATGGTTTACACAAAGAAGGAAAAAGAATTAGAAACAATTATACACATCGTGAAGAACATTACTTGCATGAATTTCATATTATTTGTGATAAACAAAATGTATCATCAACATTAAAAAAAGCTATTGAAAATGCAATCTTTTTTCAAAGACCTTTAAAGTCTCAAAAAGGATTGGTTGCAAACTGCCCACTAGAGAATGATAAAGCTTGTATACCCATATCACATCCCGATTATGAGTTATTTAGAATGTATAGTTTTATAAATTCTATAAAAATAAAAACTGAAAAAGACGATAAATTAAGGTTTATCAATTCTGAAGAAAAAGAACTTATAATTCCTCTTTTTTATAGAAAATCTAAGCCAAATTTTGATTTTAAAGAGATTGTAAAAAAGCTGACACCAAAAGATTTAAAATCTGGTTATTATAAAGATAAAAATGTACAAGATTATAATGTGTTATTCAATTTTGGGAACTATACAAATGTTAGTGGTTGTCCAACTATTGCTAATTTAAGATCTGTTTTTGGTGATAATTGGAAAACTTATTTAGTTGAAAATTTCAATAAAAAAAATAAAGATAATTCTAATAAAACACCCTATCAAATAATTGACACCATTTGGCACGTACTCTTTAGATTTGATAAAACCGAAAAACTAAAACAATTTGTAATTAATTATTTAGGTTGTGATGCTGATACCGCTACCAAGTTTTCAAAAATAAAGTTAAAACAAGATTATGGATCACTAAGTTTAAAAGCTATCCGTAACATTTTACCATATTTAGAAAAAGGTTTGCTCTATTCTCATGCTGTGTTTTTAGCAAATTTAAAAACTGTTTTACCTAAATCTATATGGAATAATGAAGCTGATATAAAAGTTATAAATAAAGAGTTATTTTCAATTATCGATAGCTATAACATTTATAAAAACACAGTCGATATTGTTAATGGTTTAATAAAAACGGTAAAGAATAACAAAGAAACCTGGAGTGATAAAAACAGTTTTGTTGTTGAGGCTTATAAAAAGGATATTAATAAAAGTGTTATAAGTTATTATGGATTAAAACGTTGGGATTTATTTTTACATGAGGAAAAAGAAATTATTTTAACGGATAACTTTAAGCTTTTTTCTACTCAAATGAAATTAAACCCTGGTCGTGGAGAATTCATTAAAAAAGAAACATTGGATGAGCGTGTAAAAGCATTTTTAAGTGATAATTTTAATGTTGAACCAGAACAACTAAAAAAACTTTATCACCCATCTGCGATTGAAGTTTATAAACAAGCAAAGCGTAGTGAAATAGACGGCAAGTTATATTTAGGAAGCCCGTTAATTTCATCTATTAAAAACCCTATGGCAATGAGAGCGCTTCATCAATTGCGTAAGGTTATTAATCAATTAATAAAAGACGATGCTATAGATGAAAACACAATTGTTAGAATAGAAATGGCTAGAGAACTTAAAAGCGCCAATGAAAGGACAGCAATAAGGCAATGGCAGAATGATTTGCAAAACAGAAATAACGATTACAAGAAAGAAATTATAGCAATATTAAAAGGAGAGTTACAAGCAGTCAATTGTAATGATGTTGTAAATTCTAATTATGAGCCCACAGAAAATGATATTTTAAAATATCAATTATGGAAAGAGCAAAATCATATTTGTCTATATACAGGAAAAACCATTTGTATATCTGATTTTATTGGAGCAAACCCAAAATTCGATATTGAACACACTATACCAAGAAGTAAAAGTTTAGATAATTCTCAAATAAATAAAACGCTTTGTTGTTCCGTTTATAATAGAGATATTAAAAAAAATAAAATACCAACCGAATGTAATAATCATGAGGAGATCATGCCAAGAATAAGCCATTGGTATGCTAAATATAAAAATTTAGAAAATCAAATTAGAGATATTACTAAAAAAGTTAGAGGAGCAACAACAAAAGAAAATAGGGATAAATATATTCAAAATAGAACCAAATTACGTTTTGAATATAATTACCTAAAGAATAAATATAAAACTTTTGCTATAACTGAAATACCTAGAGGATTTAAAAACAGTCAATCTGTCGATATTGGTATTATTAGCAAGTATGGAAACTTGTTTTTAAAATCATTGTTTACCAAAGTATACCCCGTAAAAGGAAAAACAACGTCTAATTTAAGAGATATTTGGGGCTTAAATAAAAAAGAAAGAATTAACCATGCACATCATGCAAAAGACGCAGTAGTTGTTGCGTGTTGCGAAAAAGATATTAATGATGCCTTAGCAAGTTATTATCATAATTATGAAGACTATCAGTTTTACGGAAAGTCAAAACCTACCTTTAAACATAGAATACCATGGAAAGGCTTCAATACCGATGTTAATAATTTTGATAACAATACGCTAATTAGTCATCACACACCCGATGTCTTGCCTATACAAAGTAAAAAAGCGATTAGAAAACGAGGTATTATACAAAGAAATGGTAATGGTGATATTAAGTATAAACAAGGCGACACCGTGAGAGGCGCTTTGCATAAAGAAAGCTTTTATGGCGCTATAAAAAGAGAAGAAACCAATAAAAAAGGAGATATTGAAGAGGTAGTAAAGTATGTATTAAGAAAACCTATAGATAGTTTTTCTGACTCAGATTTAAAAAATATTGTTGATGATAGAATTAAAGAAATTGTAACCAATGCGCGTAAAGAAGAAAAGATAATAAAGAAAGAAATTGATACTATCAAAAAGCAGATTAATAAAGTTAGTAATGCAGAAGAAGTAATTTTAAAAGCTAAAATTGAAAAGTTAATATACAAAATGGAACATGAGCTTTATGTTTTGCCTAACAAAAAAGGAAACCCCATACCTATAAAAAAGATTCGATACTTTACTAAAGATGTTTCAAATCCACTTAAAATAAAAAAACAAAGAGACACTTCAAAACATGAACACAAACAACATTATTTTGCAAAGAATGACAGTAATTATTGTTTTGCAATATATGAAGGGATTAATAATAATAAAAAACCTTTGAAGGAATTTAGAGTTGTAAATAATTTTGAAGCCGGAAAATATTTCACTGCAAATGATACTAATTCAAAACAACCTCTAGAATTAAATATTATTGATAAACACAAAAATATTTTAACTCTCAAATTTTTATTAAAAACAGGCACTTTAGTTATATTTTATGAGAATGATAAAAATGAAATTTATGATTTAGAGGATTCAGAATTATCTAAAAGGCTTTATAAAACAGTTGCAATTGAATCTGATGGTAGAGTACAATTTAGACATCATACTGTGGCCAAACCAGACGGAGAATTAAAAAAATCCTCAAGTGTTAATTTTCAAATACCTAATGAAAAACTAAGACTTTCGAAATCTGGCTTAAATATTATAGTACAAGGTGTTGATTTTAACATAAACTCAACAGGTAAAATAAAAAAAATATAACCATTTATAATTGAAAACTATACTACTATCCTAATCAGAATATGCCTTACCCCCTAAAAAGGTTTCTATTACCGAAATAAATAAAATTGAGTTCTTTGACATAGGTTATTGGTTTGATTAAAGATTAGAAAACATGTTATTCATAT
>NZ_FOLN01000007.1:0-207896 GCF_900112395.1 Algibacter lectus | reverse complement strand
AATAACTAAGGACTTATAATGAAATATCGTTAAAAAAAACGATTCTTTTTCACAGTGATAAGGTGAAATTGAGTCGTTTTTTTAATTTAAAAGAGTTCTAACTGAATTGGTTGCGGTTCTTTAGGTTGAGCAGCCCTACCCCAAAAATTCATAATATTACCGAATTGCTTATCGGTAATCCTCAAAATACTCACTTTTCCAAAAGGAGGTAATAGTTTTTTTATTCTTTTTTCATGGGCATCTGCACTTTCACTACTTGCACAATGCCGCATATATACGGAGTATTGCATCATGGTAAAACCATCTTTTAGTAAGTTTTTTCTAAATCCCGAAGCATTCTTTCGATCTTTAGCTGTATCTGTTGGTAAATCAAAAAAGACAAATAGCCACATAATTCTATAACCGTTTAGTTCCATAATTTAGGGTAATTGATTTTTTTTCTTTTACCACTATAGCATTGCTGCAAAGAACTTGCTGTTTTTTGCAAAGCAACCATTAATGTACTTTTTTCATTTTTAAAATAAACCGTTCGTGTTAACGTTTCTAATAACACAGATTTAATTTCGGTATTAAGCTCCTGTTCATCATAGTGTTCCATAATAGTATATACCGCTTCATCTATAATTGGACGAAAAGGCTCCATTATATCATCAGCAAGAGCAAAAGCGTTGTATTTACTTTTATGATGTATACCCAAAGTGTTTAACAATCCACTACCAGACAACGCTCTTGCAGTCGCCGCTCTTAAAATAGCGTAGCCATAATTTAAAAAGTTGTTTGGGTAATTTCCAAAACGCTCGCGTTTAAATTCTATATCAAAAAAAGATTTCCAGTAAAACTTAGCTGCTACAGCTTCCATGTTAGTAGTATCTCCACTAAGAACTTTACTAGCTAAAAAATCAAGTTTATTTTTCCTTTTTGTAATTTGCTGTAATAATATGCCCTGATTTTTAATTTTTTCAACAATTGTTTGTTGCCAAAGTTGTTTTTTTAAAGGTACACTAGCCGCTATTTGATGTTTAAAAACATCTTGTTGAATATGGTGACTATTAAGGTTTAGAAACATCCCATTTGGCAAATGGCTTTTACTACATGTAATTACGGATGCGTTATTTTCAATTAATAAATTTAGTGCCGTGATACTTATATAAATTTCAGGGTTATCTATAACAACAAAACCAATATCTTCAATTGGAACTAAACCATCTCTTGCGTCAGATTTAATTACTAATTGGTAATTTCTGGTTGTTATTGAGCACTTATTCGAGAATAACAATGTTTTTTTTAGCATAGCAAATTATTTAAAAATTATAGCTAACTAACAAAACAGCAGGGAATTACTAAATTAATAAATTAGTTTTTAAAAAACTAAAATTCTTTGAATATCTCACCAGAAAAACAATACCTAAAGCATTAATAATCAATAAAAAAGGCACAATAGCTTAGTACCATTGTGCCCTAAAAGGAATAACTGAAACAAATTGATATTATCTATGTAAGTTTTTCTGTTTTAAATAAGATAATAACTCCTCCGGTAAATCTGTTTGTATAACATTTACATATCGCTTTTCTAAAAGCCTATCAAACCCGGAGTTTTTCTTATTCTTCTCCATATCGTCATATTTACCAAGTGAATTTATCCAAACTCTAGATCCTTGTTGAATCATTTTTTCCATGAGAGTCGCTTTGTAGAATCCAGCATCTATGTGAGTTATATAAATACTATCATACTTAAAAATTCTTTTTACATCTCTTTTACTATAAGCTCTAGGCATAATTTTTACTTTAGAATTTATATTTCGTAATAATGGAATCTTCTCGTAATCGTATAAATAAAACAAAATTTGATCTTCCATTCCATATTCTTTAATTAAAGCATAAGTCTTACTAATAGCGTCCACACTACTCGCCTTAAAATCTACATCAATTAGAATTTTCCCTTTAGTAACTTTCAAAACATCTTCAAAACTTGGAATTTTTTCACTAGTCTCTTTTTCTTTAAATAAAAGGTTTAAGTTTTGTAAATAATTCCAGTTTAATTCATCCACTTTACCTTTTCCGTTAGTAGTTCTATCCACTGTACTGTCATGCATTATTATTATTTCACCATCTTTAGTTTGCCTAATATCTAATTCGACAATATCAACTCCTAAACGAATACATTCTTCTATCGCTTTTATAGAGTTTTCAGGATATTCTTGATGAGCTGCTCTATGTGACGCTACCAGTACATTTTTATTGTCATGAAAATCAATAAGAATACTGTCTACTCTGGTGGTTTGTGCTTGAATTTCAAAGTCTAAAAAAAGACAGAATAGCACCAGTACTTTTGAAATTATTATAATTTTAGTATTTTTCATTTATTTATGTTCATTATTAAATGTCTACGTCAATTCCATAAACACTTCATTATTCTTTTATAAAATCGCTTTTAAATCTCATGAATTCCTGACTTTCAGGATCATTAATTACTTTCTTAGTACCATCCTCTTTTTTTATTAGATGAAAGCTATCATATACGCTTCCCATTGGGGTGTATGAATCGTACTTTAAAGTGTCTCCTTCTATTGTTATTATCTGAAAAAGCTGAGTAAATTCCCCGCGCTTAACCATCCAATCTTGATTCTGAGATTCATACATTTTAGGACCACTAACAGAAACAGCATAAATAGCTCCTGCTTCTTCAACTACTGTTTTTCCTAAACCTTCGTTCGAAGCATAACCTCTGGCGTAAGTATGATCGTGCCCTTGTAAAACCAAATCAACATTATATTTATCTATTAAAGGCTTTAAACCTTCTCTTAACTCTTTATTATCTCTTCCTTTTTTAGTTGAATAAATTGGGTAATGCATTGTAATGGTTATCCATTTTTTAGTATTGCTTGCTAAAACAGAATCTAACCATTTTATTTGTTGGTTTCGTGAGTACTCACTATTAATAAAACTTTGTGCATCAATAGAAATCAATTTCATACTTTGATACTCTAAAGCATAACAAGTTTCTTTAAGCTCTTCTATAGGTGCATTTTCAGGCAATGTAAATTGTGGTTTCCATAAGGCTGATAATTTCTTTCGTTCTACAGTTTTATCATATTCATGATTTCCAGGCGTCATGACACTAGGTACTGTTGCATGTATAAAACTCCCCGCATAAAACCACTCTCCCCATTCTCTATCTGATTCACTATGATTAATTAAATCTCCAGCATGTAGCATAAAATCGACTTCTGGCATCATTTTGTATGATTTACGAAGAACTCTAGACCACATAGATTTCACATCGTTTTGCGCATCTCCAAAATAAATAAAACTAAAAGGTTCGCTTTTGTTTGATGAAGGCGTTTTTATTTGAAACCATTCGCTCCAAGTATCATTGTTTTTATTCCCATCACCAACTCTATACACGTAATTAGTGCCTGGTTTTAAGTTATTAATAATTGCAGAATGATATGCCGCTTTTACCAAAGGTTCTTGGTCTCTAATATTTTCTACAGCTATGAATTCTGTTTTAGCAGTAAATTGTTGCTTGTTTTTATCTAGTAAAAAATCTGGTCCATGAGTTTCTTCTGCTACCTGTACGTATGCAGTATCAACCTGTTGGTTTGTTCTCCAGTTAACAGCAAAACTATGATTAGCGTCTTCCGTTAAACTCACAATTATTCTATCAGGAGTTTTTGATGGAAAAATAAGTTTATGTGCATCTACCTCGGACATTGATGAATATTGCGAATGGAAATGTTCATGATCTTCATCATGAGAATTGGATTCTTTATTTGCTGTTTTACATGATAATAAACCTAAAACGGCCATAAGAACAAAAACACTTTTTTTCATGATTTAATTTTTAATTAACAACCAGAAAACTCTTAAATTTTCTGGTTGTTTATAATTATCAAAATAACAATATGTTATTTATGATTTATTTTTAATATCCAATATTTTGAGGGAATTCAACGGTGCTTAAATCTATTTGCGCTTGTGGAATTGGACGTAATTGGTGATAGTCTTTTATATTAGGAGCCCCATTAGGATTATATAATTTCACCCGTTCTAACAACTTTCCTGTTCTTGCTAAATCCATCCACCTCAATTCTTCACCACCTAACTCCAATGCTCTTTCGTCTAGTATGGTATCAATATTCATATCTTCAGCTTTAATTTGGGTCATACTTAAGCTTGGTTTAGCTGCTCTATTTCTAACAATATTTACAAAACCTGCAGCTTCCTCTTGCTTTCCTTGAAGCACAAGAGCTTCTGCTACTATTAAATAAGTTTCAGACAATCGAAACACAAAAAAATCTCTAAACCCTGCTTTATCTTGAAAGCTTGCTCTAGTAGGATCATCGTGTTTTTTCATACCCCAATGCATTTTATCAATATTAGGAGCTACAAAGGAGAAAACATTAGGTTCTATTTCCCACTCCACCATCTCGCCTAAGTTTTTGCCTTCGGGAAGTGTTTCCGCTTTATTATAATACCAGTTATATCGAAAAGTAGCATCGAATCTTGAGTCATTTTCTTCAAAAAGGTTTCTAAAAAATTCTGTAGGTCTAAATCTAGTATATGGACGACCTCCTTGTGTAACATCACGAGTTAAACCAGCAAATTGATCATAGGCCGGAGTAAAAAACAAATGCCCCTGATTACCGTCTCCATTATTTAATGCATCATTTAAATATTGAACGGCAAAAATTATTTCAGTATTCACTTGATTATCATAATCAAAAACATCTGAATACCGATTTTGAAGCTGATATGGAGCGTCATTTATAACGGTTTTGCCAGCCGCTTCAGCCCCTTGATAATCTTCCAATAACAATAAAATTCTTGCTAATTGATGTAAAGCAGCCCCCTTTGTAACCCTCCCGTAATCAGCTGTTGTAAATTTTAAATTATCAACAGCAAATTGAGTATCCTCCTTCATAAACTCCCAAATCGTTCTTTTATCCGTGGGTAAATCTTCAGTGTTCACCCCTTTAGTCCCCCCTTCTCTTAACACCACATCACCGTATTGCAACGAAAGCCAATAGTAATAATGTGCCCGTAAAAAACGTACTTCTGCTTTGTAAATATTTTTTTGATCTTCGGATAAGTCTTCAACCTCATCAATTCTATCTAAAACAGTATTCGCAGCATTTATACCAGCATAACAATAAGTCCATATTCTATAAAAATAAGTTTCTGTTGAATTCAATTCAGAAGAATAGGTGTCCATAAATTTAGCACCTCCATCTTTTCCGTGCTGAAAAAGATCTGTTCCAAAAGTCGTTACCGAAAACCCTTCTTGAGTACCATATATACTTCTTAATGAAGCATAAACACCATTTACACCATCCCTTATTCCTGAAGCTGTACTAAAAATTGAGTTAGGTGCAGCTTCAGACAAAGGCTTTTCCTCTAAGCTACATCCATTAATAAAAAAAACGGATAAGCTAATTACTAAATAATAAAGTCTTTTATTCATTTGAAATACTATTTAAAAATTAATATTTACACCAAGAGCAATTGTCTTAGTTGATGGATACAATGCTCGCTCTCCATTAGATTCAAACTCAGGATCAAAACCTTCATAGTTTGTAATTGTAAATGGATTTTCGGCTGTAAAATTGAAAGTTAAACCTGTAAGGTTAATCTGTTTTAACACCTCTTCTGGAATAGAATAACTGAGCATTAAATTTCTAACTCTAACAAAACTGACATCTTTATACGTAAGAGTTGAACCTAAATAAACACTTTCTTGACTTACGTTAGGTCTTGGATTTTCATTAGTTGGGTTTTCTGGTGTCCAATAATCAACATCAAGGTTATTATAACGTCCTGCTAATCTGTTATTATTACCATAAAACTCCGAACTTATTAAATTGTTTTGTCTTGTTTGCATTACTACTGAAAGTAAAAAACCTTTGTAAGAAAACCGCTGAGTCATTCCTGCTATCCATTTTGGAGTAGGAGAACCTAAAACAACTCTATCATTCGCATCTATAGCTTTATCTCCATTTATATCTTCAACTTTTATTTGTCCCGGTTCAAATCCAAAAGATGCCGCTTCATCTGCCTCATCTAGTTGCCAAATACCAACTTTTCGATAATCATAGAAAACATTTATAGGTTGACCTATAAACCATAGATTACCAATATCATCCTTACCATCACCATAAATTTGAGTAATTTTATTTTTATTAGTTGAAAAAGTAAAATCTGCTTCCCATCTAAAATCTTTTGATGATAAAATATTATTTAAAGATAAATTAACCTCTACCCCTGTATTTCTAGTAGAACCTATATTTTCTAAAACTGTTGTAAAACCAGAACTCGTAGGCAAACTTCTAGGCAGCAATAAATCTTGTGTATCAGCTTTATAATAATTCAAACTACCAGTTAAATTCCGGTTCCAAACTTCAAAATCTAAACCAAAGTTAGTTTGTTTTGTTGTTTCCCATTTCAATTCAGGATTAGAAATTGAACCGGGGCTAAACCCTGGAGCAGCATTATTTCCAAAAGCATAATAGCTCTTATTTAAAGTGCTAAAGGTTTGATATGGTTCTATCGCCGTATTCCCTGTTTCGCCATAACTCACTCTAAACTTTAAATCAGATATAATTTCGTTTGGCACATTAAAAAAGTCTTCTTTAGATAACCTCCAGCCTATAGCTGCAGAAGGAAAAAAGCCCCATTTGTTACCTTCTGAAAACCTAGAAGATCCATCGGCACGGCCTGTTAACGTGAATAAATAACGTTGATCAAATTGATAGTTAAATCTTGCTGTATAAGATAGCAACCTCCATTTTTGATGATTACTTCCAATACTTGTCACCTCTCCTGCTGACCCTAAATTATTATAAGTTTGAGAATCATATGGTAAGTTTTTAACATTAGTATAATTAGTTTTCTGTATCTGGTTCTGATAACTCTGAACTAACGTTGTTGATATTGAATGCTTATCACCTAAATCGGGATTGTAATTTAAAATATTCTCAATTACTAATGATGTAACATCGGCATTACTAGTACCTGCAGTAGAAGCTCCTCCTTGATTATTGGTTGTATTGCTGCCATAAAAGTACCCGGTTTTATTAAATTGAAGATCAGGACCTATATTTAACCTATAACTTAAATTATCCAGTAATTTATATTCGGCAAACAAACTAGCAAAAACTCTAGTTTTAAAATTATCACTAAGAGAATTATCTATATCTGATAAGGGATTTACGCGTTGACTTTCATCATTTGTGGGTCTAAACAAAACCTCATTATCTTCTCCATACGCCCATCCTAAAGGATTTAGCCTCAAAACATTATCAAATAAATCGTTTTGAGTTATATTTTGTTTTGTTCTACTTATAAAAGAAGATACCCCAAACTTAATTTTATCACTAATTTGATGATCAAGATTTACTCTAATAGACGCTCGTTCAAATTTCGAGTTCTCTACAATTCCTTGTTCTTTAAAATAATTTAGAGAAGTGCTAAACTGGGTACTTTCACTTCCTCCCATTATACCTAATTGATGATTTTCTTTACTACCATTTCCGTATATTAACTTTTGCCAATCAGTTTCCCTACCTTCTTTAAGAGACTCTAATGCTATATTATCAAAAATAGTACTATCATCAGGATAAGTTCCATTACCGCTAACTGTTCTCTCAGCCTCTCTTCTCAAACTAGCAAACTCTTCACCGTTCATTAAATCGAGATGATTAATCACTGATGTTTGTCCGTAGTATGAAGAAAAATTTACTGATGTTTTACCTGTAACACCTCGTTTAGTAGTTACTAAAATAACTCCGTTCGAAGCTCTTGATCCATAAATAGCTGTAGCGGAAGCATCTTTTAAAACCTCTATTGATGAAATATCATTTGGATTTATTTCATTAAGTCCCCCTATAATCGGAATACCGTCTAGAACAACTAAAGGAGAATTATCTGCTCCAATAGATCGTTGACCACGAATTCTAATAGTTACGTCTGAGCCTGGCTCATTCCCTCCATTATAAATATCTACTCCCGCGACTTTCCCTTTTAAGGCTTGTATAGCATTTGTTGATGGTACTTCAGAAATATCTGTATCTGAGACTGAAGAGATTGCTCCTGTAATATCTCTTCTTTTTTGTTTTCCATAACCCACGATTAAAACATGATCTAGTTCATTAACATCTTCAAGCAAAACAACTTCGTTATTTTCTGCTCTATTTAAAGTAACTTCTTTTGTTTTGTAACCGATGAAACTAACAATAAAAAGAGATCTTGGTTCTGAAACTACTATAGAGAATTCACCTTCAAAATTAGAAGTAGTCCCGTGGCTTGTTCCTTTCTCTACAATCGAAGCTCCCGGAAGAGGCACTCCATTAACATCACTAATTTTACCTCTTACACGCTCCTGAAATTCATTTTTTTTTATTAAAATATTATTTTCTATAATTTGATACTTAAAGCCTCCTTTTAGCCCCAAATCATTTAAAATATTAACCAGCTCAATATCATTGTAATTAATAGTATATTTAGAGTTATCTTCTATAACCCGTTCTCCAAAAGAAAAATTAATATCGTTTTCTTTTTTTAATTTTGAAAAAATAGTTGTTAGTTTAGCATTTTCTAGCTTAATGCTTATTTTTAATTCTAATATATTTTTAGAGTTATTCCCATAACTAGTAATAGGAATTAAACTTATTATAATAAATAGTATAATTAACTTAGACAAGTAATTTTTAAATTTCATTTTAAGTGTTGTTTTGTTATATATTTCGACGCTTTTACCGGAAGAGTCTGTGACCGCAGACTCTTCCTTTTTTTTGCTTAATTCTATTTTATTTCTATCATATTGTTTTCTTTTAAGGTTAGTTTTAATTCGCTTATGTAATTAATTTTTTCCAGCAAGCTTTCTAAGCTTTCATTTCTCTTTATTGTTACAGAAATTTGTACATTTTCTGAGTTCTTATTTAAAAATGTAATTTGAGTATTATAATTTTCCCTTATAAAATCTGTTAATTCCTTCATAGTAACCTTGTCTAAATAAGTAGTCTCATTAAACCATGAGATAAAGAACTCATGCGGTATTTTTTTAGTTAAGAAAGACTTTGTGACTGTCCTATATTTAGTTTGTTCGTTCGGTTTTAGCCTAACGGAATGATTCGCATCAAAAACTTCTACTAAGCCAGTTGCGACGGTGACCTTAATAACAGAATCATTCTCTGAAATATTAAAACTAGTACCTAATACTTTTGTATTCAAATCTTGAGTTTTAACGATAAAAGGCTTTTTCTCATTCCTTTTTATTTCAAAAAAACCTTCTCCAATTAAATCCAAATGCCTAGTTCCATTAAAATCATTATTATATTTTAACTCACTATTTTTATTAAGAATAACTATGCTACCATCTATCAAAGTCACTTTTTTAAATTGATCTGACCTATTAGATACACTTAAAATTCCTGAGTTATTTTGTTGTTTTAAGAACAAAAAACTACCTAGCCCAATAAGCAGGACAATAGAAGCAGCCACCCCAATTTTAAAAATACGTTTTGGTTTAACTTCTTTCTTAATAGCACGATACATGCTTTTTTTTACATGTTTTTTTTCTAACTCACTTAAAAAAATATCACTTTTAGATTCTTTAATAGCCTCTTCTTCATAAGCTATTAATAAAGCCTCCTCTTCCTCAGTAATTGTTTTATTTAAAAATTTATCCAAAAGGATTTCAAATTCTTCTTTAGTCATAATAAAGTATCTATAGGTATATACCACAATAGGTAGTGCGCACGTAAAAAGAAAATGAATCTTTACGTTAAGTTAATATTGAAGTTATTTAAAGGAATAAAACAGCAATCAAAACAAGCTCCCTAAAAGCCTATTTCACTTTTAATGCTTCTAATTGCCAAAGAAATTTGAGTTTCAACAGTTCGCTTTGAAATACCCAACTTTTGAGATATCTCGTAATTATTAAGTTCGCTGTAACGACTTAAAGTAAAAACTTGTTGACGCTTTTTGGGTAAATTATCAATTGCCTTATCGATACTTTTTTGTGTCTCTTTCAGTTGCAGATCATTTAATACCCCACCGGTATGTGGAGCTTTAATCATATCTAACAAATCTACATTTGCTTTAAGCTTACTATCTCTTAGCTCCTTGTAAACTCTGAAACGAATAGCTTTAATTAGATAAGCTTCTATATTAGTACTTTCAATACTTAATCGCCTCTCCCAAAAATCAATAAAAACCTCTTGAACGAGGTCTTTAGATAAGTCTTTATTTTTTAATAATGAAAATGCAAGAGCATACATACGTTCCCATAGTCTATTATAGAGTATAGTAAAGGCCGACTCATCAGAGTTTTTAATCTTGTACATTAATTCTTTAAAAAAATTAATATTATTAGACTGTCTTTGCATGTAACAAATCAAATCAAAATTAAAAGAACCTAGATTACGAAAAAGTAAAGAATTTGTTAAGAAGCTTTTCCAGGTACATTATTAAATAGTAGTATAAACTATGCTTCCTGGTTTATTTAAAATATTACTCACTACAGCGCTCGGTCATAATTTTATGTTTGTTTTTAACATAAATTTGCTCCAACGTCTTAATTGTTTCTTTCTCAGTCGGAGCGATTACTAGTCTAGCCAAACATAATCGCTATCCGGAAACACAAACAACTTAATATTACTAACATTTTCTGCTTTATAAAAAACTTATTAGTTTTTCATTATCAAATAACCAGTTATAAATTCATTTTATGATGAAAAACTCAAATTTAGCGTCAAACAAACGTTCGTTTGACGCTAAATTAAATAACACTTACAGTAAAGCTATTCCTGTTTTTTAAAGAACTCCTGGTAAACAATTGTTGTATATAACTTATTATTTAAACTCAACTAAAAATCACATTTAAAATGTAAAAACTCTGTTTTTAAAATTTATAGTATACCTAGTAACCTCTTTTTTGTTAAAATAAAATTTAAATGTTAGATCTTTTTTCAATTTGAACTACTGTTTCTAAAAGATTAACCAATAACTAACATAAACTAAAATTAATAATTACTTAACGAAGAATTTCAATTTCCATAAATCTCTTTTCCTAATTTTCACAAAAATTCTACTAAAGTGAGATTAAGTGACAAAGACGATACTCAACTATTAATACTTATCAAAAAAGGAAATGAGATGGCTTTTAATCAGCTATATAATATATACTGGAAAAGGCTTTTTTCATACTCTCTAAACATCCTTAATGATAAAGGCTTAGCGGAAGACGTCATACATGAAATATTCACTAATATTTGGATAAAAAGAGAATCTCTAAAAATCACATCTTTTGAAAATTATTTATTTGTTTCTGCTAAGAATAGATCAATCTCTCTGCTTAGAAAAGCTCAATTCACTGAATTAGATGAAAAAATATTAAATAATCTATCTTTTTCTCCTGAAATAGACGAAGCTATAAACGGTAAAGATTTAAAAATTCTAATCGAAAATGCTGCTAAAGACCTCCCTAATAGATGTAGAGACATATTTTTTATGAGCCGTTACGATGACTATTCCAACATAGAAATTGCTAACTACTTTAAAATATCTCAACGAACTGTAGAAAACCAACTTTATCTAGCTTTAAAACATTTAAGAGCAGTAATAGATAAGGCTACCGGTATCTTACTAATTTTTTCGTTTATCCAGTAGTTTACCATTTTGTTTCCTCAATATTATCTATAGGTTAAATAAGGTTTTTTGCAATTATTTCTATGTGAGAACTTTAATAGTTCTGCGTCTTGCTAATGTAAAAAGGTACTATGACTAAAAATGAGTTTTTAAAATTAGCTAAAAAACACCAAAAAGGTGAATGCTCTGAAAGAGAAAAAAACATACTGTTCTCTTTTTGTGAAAAAGCACAATTTAAAGATTTAATAAGCACTTGGAATATCTCTGAAGAAGATAAAACTAGAATGGAGACATTAAGAAGAATAAAATCCACAATAAGATTTCATGAAACTAGAAAACAAAAAAAGAAATATTACACACAAATAAAAACAATTGCTGCTGTCTTTCTAGGGTTAATGATTACAAGTTATCTGTATTTACATCATATTCAAAATTCACTAACAAATATACCAACTAACGCTATAACTTTAGAGTTAGAGGATGGTTCAATAAAAGTTATCGATGAAAACCTAAAAACAAACTCCTTTTTAAACAAAGCAGGAAGTCTAATAGGAACTCAAAAAGGTAAACGCTTAGTATATGAAAAAGGCATATCTATAAAAGATGTAGCCTATAACACACTCAAAGTTCCCTATGGTAAAAGATTTGAAATAGAGCTATCTGATGGAACTTCGGTTTACTTAAACGCTGGAACATCTATAAAATATCCTGTTAAATTTTTGAATGGTATGGACAGACAAGTTTTTATTACAGGCGAAGCTTATTTTAAAGTTGCCAAAGATAGTGTCCGTCCCTTTATTGTAAATGCAGATCAGCTGAATGTAAAAGTATTAGGTACAGAGTTCAATGTTCAAGCATATTCAGAAGATAATATTTCCGAGATTGTTTTAGTAGAAGGCTCTGTTGCCTTATATGACGACAGACAAAACCAAGATTCTCAAACCGTTTTAAAACCAGGCTATAAAGCAAGTTTTAATCGATTGAACAATCAAATTGAAACTAAAACGGTACGAACAAATATTTATACCTCTTGGATAAACGGTGAACTGGTTTTTAGAAATATGACTTTTGAGAATATCTTAAAAAAATTGGAACGCTATTATGATATAGATATTGTAAACAACAATAGTAAACTCTCTAAAGCAGTATTAAATGCCAGTTTTGGAAACGAATCTATTGATGTGATTTTAGAAAGCTTAAAAGAAAATTATAACATAACCTATTCCATAACTGGAAACAAAATAATTATTAACTAACATATAATACCCCTAAGGCCAATGCATTAAAAAAACAGAACAAAACACACAGAAAAATGTCACTGATAAAAACAAAAAACCGGAAAATGTTACGAGCATTTCCCGATTATAAAACAGTGATTAAATAAAATATAACCACATCAAGACTATAAAAGTATGAAAAAAAAATTTACTAAAACAAATAGAAGCCCCTATCACATGGGGAAATTCGATTTAAAAATGAAACTAACCACCCTATTCTTTTTATTCACATTATTTACATTACAAGCCAAGGAATCTTATGCACAGCGCACCAAAGTTTCCTTAAGCCTTGAAAATGTTTCTATAAGTGAATTTATAGACGAAGTAGAAAGCACATCCGAATTTCGTTTTATTTACAAAGTAAAAGATGTTGACCTTAAAAGAACAATCTCTTTAAATGCAAAAAACGAAAATATAGCATCTGTATTAGAACTTATTTTTAAAGACACCGATGTTACTTTTAATTTTAAAGACCGTTTAGTGTATTTAGTAAAACAAAAACAAGCTAAAACACAGATCAACGAGCAGAGTATCATTATAGAAAAACAGACCTTATCTGGTAAAGTATTTGATGAAAATAACGTGCCTTTACCAGGAGCAAGTATTATAGAGCAAGGCACCTCTAATGGTGTGACTACAGATTTTGATGGAAATTTCTCTATCTCATTAAATTCCTCTAATGCCGTTATTGTGATATCCTATGTAGGTTATGAAACTCAGGAAATATTAGTTGGAAACCAAACACAACTTAATATCCAATTAAAGCAAGACACCTCTCTTTTGGGAGAAGTTCTTATTGTGGGATATACTGCTGAAAATCGTAAAAACGTTACAGCATCGGTCGCTTCTATTTCTCCAGCGGACATTAACACAAAACCTGTGGCAAATGTTGCCGAAATGCTAGAAGGTCGCCTTCCTGGTATTCAAATTATGAGTGACAACAGTCCAGGAGGAGGAACTTCTATTAGAGTACGCGGTTTTAGTACCATTAATAATAACGACCCGCTAGTAGTTGTAGACGGTGTACCGGTTTCAAACGGATTAGACGGCATAAACCCTACTGATATTGAAACCGTACAAGTTTTAAAAGATGCCGCATCATCTTCTATTTATGGATCTCGTGCAGCAAATGGAGTGGTAGTAATCACCACTAAAAAAGGAAGTACAAAAGGGAGTTTTGAAACCACATTAGATATTTATAATGGGTTACAATCCACCTTTAACCTTCCAAAAACTCTAAACGCACAACAATACGGCGATTTACTGTGGCAAGCATCAATAAACGATGGAAAAACACCTAGCAGCGATATTTATGGTAATGACCCCAATACTGCAACTATACCTAATTTTTTAAATGCAGAACAAACCATTCCTAGTGCCGATGTAAATTGGATTAAGGAAATTATGCAAGTCGCACCTGTTCAATCATACAATTTAACCATGTCTAAAGGTGATGCAAAATCACAACAATCCTTTGGGATAGGCTATTACAATCAAGAAGGTGTTATTAAAAATACGGGATACGAGCGTTATTCAGTACGTTTAAACTCAAGCTATAAGGTGTCCAATTTTTTAACTATTGGAGAAAACTTTACGACATCCTACAAAGAGCGTGTATCGGTAGGAACAAACTCGGCCTTAGGAAGTATTGTTTATAATGCCCTTCAATTTCCATCTATAATTCCTGTTAAAGATATAAACGGAAATTTTGCAGGTAATCCCATAAACGATTTACAAAATCCACTAGGTGATTTAGACCGCGATAAGGATAACGCAGATAAAAGCATTCAGGCTATTGGTAATATATTTGCAAGTATTGAACTTGGTGATTTTAACGCTAAAACATCTTTAGGCATTGATTACCAAAGCAATAACTCTAGAGATTTCTCTCCTATTTACGATGAAATTTTAGCACAGAACAACACAAATTCACTTAGTACTAGTAATAGCTTTAATTACCAGTTAATTTGGACAAACACCTTAAATTATTCTAAAAAATTAGGACTACATAACATCAATGTGCTTTTAGGTCAAGAAGCCATAAAGTATTATTATGAAGGTTTTGGAGCATCCAGACAAAATTTTCTATATGAAGACCTAAATTTTAGATATTTAAGCAATGGTACCGAAAATCAATTAAATTATGGAGATGCTAATGAGTGGGCTTTAAGTTCTTATTTTGCTCAAGCCCGATATAACTACGATGAAAAATATCTTTTTACAGCAACCGTAAGACGAGATGGTACATCAAGATTAGCAAATAATAACTACGGTACATTTCCAGCATTTTCTGCAGGTTGGCGTATAGATAGAGAAGATTTTATCGATCTAGGCGATGCCTTTTCTTCTTTCTTAATACGTGCAAGTTGGGGACAAACTGGGAATCAGCAACTACCGTCTTACTCTACCGTTGACAGTTATACGAACAATAATGCTAATTCAGATTATGCTATTGGAGGTGGTCAAAATTCAGTGAGTACCGGTCTAACCCAAACCCGTGTAGCCAATCCAGATTTAAAATGGGAAACCACAACAGGAACAACTATTGGTGTCGATTTAGGGTTTTGGAATGACAAATTAGAACTATCTGCAGAATACTACACAAAAAAAACAGATGATATTTTAATTTACAATATTATCCCTCTTACCTATGGAGGCACCAATGATGGTCAATGGATTAATGATGGAAAAATGGAAAATAAAGGTTTTGAATTGAACCTTAATTACAGTGATAAAATTAATGATTTTGGTTATGCTGTGGGCCTTAATTTCACAACCTATAAAAATGAACTTACAGAATTAGACAATGTGCCATTTTTAGGTATACCGAGTTCATCACTGCACTCTGTGAATTTTGATCAAGAAGTTTCAAGAAGTGCCGTTGGACAACCTATTGGATCTTTCTATGGCTATAAAGCTGACGGTTTATTTCAAAGTGCCCAAGAGATTGCAGATTACGGATTACAACCAAGTGCTCAACCTGGTGATATTAGATTTATTGATGTTGATGAAAACGGCGTTTTGGACGACAAGGACCGAACATTTATAGGCTCTCCACATCCCGATGTTTTGTTAGGTATGAATCTTAATTTCAACTATAAAAACCTAGATTTAGGCATGTTCTTTAATGGTAGTTTTGGTAATGATTTGTACAATTTAACAAAATATAAAACACACTTTTTCAACCAAGCAGCTTATAATAAAAATGCAGATTTATTAAATGCATGGACTCCAGAAAATGCTAGTTCTTCTATTCCTAGATTGTCTTTAGACGACCCAAACAATAACATTAGACCCTCCTCTTTCTATGTTGAAGATGGCTCTTATATTAAATTAAACATGTTGCAAATAGGGTACACTTTCAATCAATCTTTTATGAAGGATAAAAAACTTAGAATCTATGCGCAATCTACCAATGTGTTTACCATTACTAATTATAGTGGCATGAATCCTCAAATTGGTTTACAAAATTACTCCTCTGACAACAGGAATTTAGACATTGGTGTAGACCGTGGAATTTATCCACCATCACGCACATTTACATTAGGGCTTAATCTAAAATTTTAAAAAAACGTTATGAAACTTATATATAAAATTAAATACATACTTCTAATTGGTATAGCCATTCAATGCGTCTCATGTTCTAAAGATTTTTTAGAAGAGACCACCTATGGTGAAGTAGACCCCTCTGAAATTGTTAAACCAGAAAATATTGAACGTGCTATTATTTCCGCTTATAGCGTTCTAAATGGCCAATTTGATAGTGCCAGTAATGCTTATAATTCCCCAGATTCTAACTGGAGTTTTGGCGATGTTGTTTCCGATGATTGCTATAAAGGTGGTGGCGGTACTGGTGACCAAAACAATATTCACCAAATGGAAATTTATGCGACCAACCCCACAATTATTGATGTAGAACGCAAATGGTCTGCGCTTTATGAAGGGGTTAAAAGATCTAATGAAGCTATTAGATTATTAAATGCTTCTAAAGATTTTGATGCGACATTAAAAACAAAACGATTAGCTGAATTATCATTTTTAAGAGGTCATTATTATTTTGAACTAAAAAAAATATATAACAGAATTCCTTATATCGATGAAACTGCAGAAACTGTTGCAGACTATGCAAGATCGAATACAGAATTCACTTCAGATGAGTTATGGGCTAAAATTGAAGGCAATTTTCAAACCGCTTATGATGGACTTCCAGACACTCAGGAGGAATTAGGAAGACCAACTAAAATTGCGGCTAAAGCTTACTTAGCAAAATGCTATTTATTTCAAAAAAAATGGCAAAACGTGATTGACGCGACCAATGAAGTTATGTCTAGCAATTATGGTTTAATGGGAGATTTCGAGCAATTATTTTTACCAGAAAATGATAACAATAAAGAAATAATATTTGCCGTTCAGCATTCCGTTGACGATGGTCAACCCAATAACTATAACGGAAGTATTGGAGATCGACTAACTGCTCCTGGAGGCCCATTTTATTCTCAATATGGATTTCACAGACCTTCACAAAATTTAATTAATGCTTTTAAAACATCTAGTGCTGGATTACCCTTAAACGAAAACACAGATATCCTTTCTAATGATTTTGTAGACCCAAGATTAGATATTACTGTTGGACGTCCAAATATCCCTTACAAAGATTTAGGTATTCTATACGAAGAAAGTTGGGCGAGAGACTTAGCTACTTACGGTCCTTACGGTCCTAAAAAACGTATTGTTTCAGCAAACTCCTCCTACTTCGTTACCACTTGGCCCTATGTTAATGCTTTAAATTACTATATTATTAGGTACGCTGAAGTTATTTTATGGAAAGCAGAAGCAGAAATGGAGTTAGGAAATTTAGAAAATGCTAGAGCACTCGTTAACCAAATTCGTCAACGTGCTATTGATTCTGAAAAAACAAAAAACTTAGATGGCACAGCCGATGCTGCAAATTATAATATAGCAACTTACAATGAAACTTGGACCGATCCTGAAGCAGCACGAGCGGCTGTATATTTAGAAACAAGATTAGAACTCGCTATGGAAGGGCATCGTTTTTTCAATTTAGTACGTTGGGGCATTGCCAAAGATGTTATAGACGATTATCTATTAGTTGAAAAAACAAAAAGAAGTCACCTTACAAATGCCGTGTTTACTGAAGGTAAAAATGAATATTGGCCTATACCACAACGATATATTGACGGTGTACCGGAAGGCACGGTTACACAAAACAATAATTATAATTAGAAAATAAAGGAAACCCTTTCGGGTTTCCTTTTTAATATTTAAACAATGAAAAAACTTTGTATCCTTGTGTTTTTAGTTGGCTTTATAAATAGTATTGCCGCCCAAAACACCTCAGATTTCACCCCCAAATTTAGGGCATCCATATCCCATTCTAAAGTTCAAGACCAGAATTTCTATCTGTTCACTGCAATTCAGAACTCCCCAGAATTGATAGCATCTTTAGAACATCATGATAAATTAAACGCCTTTTATGAAAACAAAAAGGAACTTATCTCAGCTAGTCTAAAATCTAAGCAAATGAACACTAAATCGTTAATCGATGCTTATAAATTCTCAGATAACGACATTAAAGATATAGCTTCAATATTAAGTAAAGAAGCCACATCTAATGATGCATTAAACCTTTTAATAACAGAAAACTTACGTCCATCGGGGAAATACGAAAATTTTAAATCTTTAAGAAACCCGGAGTACATTAGTGCTGCTTGGCAACTCTGCGCCAAAGCAATCAACCAATCGCTTTCTGTTTATGGTTTAGGCGAAAAAGGCCGCTACCACACCATAGATTCGGTTTCGTATAATGTAAAAGAGAAAGATTATAAAGGCGCTTTATTTATGTGGAGTGATATGCTTATGCATAAAAAAGAAGCCCCTACACAGCTGTTTTTTCAACCCGCTTTAGATTATACTTTAGCGCTTTTATACATGAATCATAGAGATGAATCGGCAAGATATGAACCGCTAATTACAGGAGAAAACGAAAAAACAATTGCTGCTATAACTCAAATTAATTTTGATGAGTTCCCCTACTCAAACATTTTAATATTAGGAAACGGTCCTGAGAATAATAAAGATATTTTAACAGCTTTAGGTAAATTAAACCTACAATTAGGGGTTATAGAATATCAGAAAAAAAACGCGCCTATCATTATCGTTTCAGGAGGTCATGCCCACCCGTTTAGAGCACCTTTTGCAGAAGCGATAGAAATGAAAAAAGAACTCATAAACCGTTATCATATTCCAGAAAACAGAATACTAATAGACCCTTATGCACGACATACCACCACAAACCTTCGCAATGCATCTAGGCTTATTATTAACAGCGACATTCCATTAGAAAAATTAGGTCTTGTTGTTACCAATAACGGACACAGTGACTATGTTGGAGACGCTAGTTTTATTAATCGTTGTGAGAAAGAACTAGGGTATATTCCTGCTTTCATTTTAGAAAGAACCAATTCTACAACCGTAGAATACCAACCAAGAATAGAATCCTTGCACCAAAATCCATTAGACCCTTTAGATCCATAGACGCCTTATGAAAAAACATAATTTTATTATATTTTTGGTGTGCTTACTAAGCTTTCAATTGTGTAAAGCTCAAGTCAATTCAGATAAAAAACCAGTGGAGCTTGTAAATGTCTTTTTGGGCACCTCTGGAGATCACGGACAAATGTCGCCATCCGCATCTTCACCATTTAATATGATGAGTATGGGGCCACAAACCACGCCACACATTCATGCTGGATACGACCATTATGCTAAAGAATTTTTAGGATTTACAACCACTAGAATAGAAGGTGTTGGCTGCACAGGAAGCGGGGGAAATATTCTAATTTCACCTTATTTAAACGATGAAAAAAAGACGCCTCTTATAAAGGAAAAAGAACATGCAAAACCTGGTTTTTATTCCGTAGCATTTAAAAACGGTATTCAAGCCCAAATGAGTGTAAAACATAATTTTGGTATTCAAAATTACAGTTTTCCAAACACTAAAAGTGGCCTAAAAATAGACTTATCTTTTGCTTTCGACGATAGATTTGTAGCTGAATCGCATAGCATAAACGGCCATATAATTACGGGTTGGATTGACACTCAAACCACTTGTAGTAAAGGTGTGTATAGAATTTACTATGCTTTAGAAATAGAGAATATGTCGACTTTAAAAAACACGGCAGACCATATCTTTATGGCAGAGCGAAAACATATAAACGCACCAATGGAAGTACGTTTAGGTTTTTCATCTGTAAATACTAAATATGCGAAAGAAAAATTAGAAGCCATATCTATTTCAGCATTAAAAAAAGAAACTGAAGCCGAGTGGCAAAAGCTATTAAGTACTATAAATGTTACCGGTGAAGCAGACAGAACCGCCCTTTTTTATTCGCTTTTATATCGTGGATTACAAGCGCCCTATTTAATTTCTGAAAACGATGGCACTTACGCGGCCATAGATGGATCTGTTCAAAAATCCAATCACAATATTTATAACGGGTGGGCTATTTGGGATAATTACCGTGAGCAACTGCCTATGCTCTCTTTGTTTTATTCGGAAGAATTTTCAGATATCTCAAAATCTATTGCAAACCTGTACAAATACGGTAAAAATAATTGGGGCACTATGCACGAGCCCTCTCCTACCGTGAGAACGGAGCATGCCTCTATTGTATTATTAGACGCTTATAAAAAAGGCTATAAACTGGATTTAAAATCTATAAAAGATTCTTTAATAGCCGAAGCCAATGGACTAGATTATAAAGCGCCAGACAAAGCTCTAGAATCCTCATATGATAATTGGGCGATAAGCGAATTAATGAAAGCTACTGGAGATATAGCGTTAAGCAACATGTATAAAAACAAAGCTTTAGAATACAAAGCCTATTGGAAAAAAGACTTTGCTGATCTTTCAAAACCAGATGTAGATGTTATGCAAGCCAGGGGGCTATACCAAGGAACCATACTACAATACCGTTGGTTTGTTCCTTTTGATGTAAAGGGCTTAAAAGAGTTGACAGGAGGTGAAGACGCTTTCACAAATCAATTAGATCATTTTTTTAACAGCAACAGTTACAATCATGCTAATCAACCCGATTTACAAGTTCCAGGCATGTACAATGCATCGAATGAACCCTGGAAATCTCAAAAATTATACAGAAATATCATGCTAGACACTGTAGTCCAAAATTATTTCAATAATAACAGTAAAGGTGTCGATCCGTTTATAGGTAGAATTTACAACAACAAACCCAAAGCTTATTTACGAACTATGGATGATGATTCTGGCACCATGTCCTCTTGGTTTGTTATGCGTAGTTTAGGACTTTCTCCGGCCAATATTGGGGATCCCATTTATTACCTTACGGCTCCTATTTTTAAGTCTATTTCCATTAGATTTCCAAACAACAAGGTATTAAACATCTCGGTAGAGAATTATAATAAAGACCATTTCTATGTAAAATCTGTTATGTTTAATGGAAAGACATTAGAACGTAATTGGCTTACTCATAAAGAACTTTTAAATGGAGGCTTTTTAGAAATAGAAACATCCTTAAAACCAAATTTAGAATGGGGAATTAAAAATCAATGGATTTCCAAATTCCATTAACTGATAATCTATCATAACGTATGTATTGCATGTAATACAGCTAAAAAAACCTGTACTTAAAACTTGGAGTTACTATATTAGACTGGAGATAAAGATGCGAGATTTTGAGTTACATAAATTAACTTTGAATCGTGAAAAGCAGTACAGAAATTACATTTCGTCCTTTAAGAAAAAGGCCGTAGAATTAAGTTATGCCCGAGGCAACACTAAACAAGTATGTGAAGAATTGGACATTCCATATTCAGTATTACACCGTGGCGAAAAGAATCACAAGATTATGGTAAGAATAGTTTTCCAGGTCGAGGAAAGCCAAAATTGAGCGACGAACAAAAAGAAATAGCGCTATTAAAGAAACAGTTAAAAGATATTTCAGAAGAACATGAGATATTAAAAAAGGTGGTGAGCATCTTCTCCAAGAGCGGCAATTGAAATTTAAGTTTACAGTCGAGAAGATGTGTAAAGTTTTAAAAGTTAGCACTAGTGGCTATGATAGTTGGTTGAAGGCTAAGGTTTCAAAACTTTGGTTATATAATCAGAATTAATTACCAGTATTTTTAAAGATAGTTTTAAAAGTTATGAAGGCTTAATAATTCAATCTATGAGCAGGAAAGGTAACTGTTGGGACAATCCTCTAGGAGAATACTTCTTTAAAAACTTAAAAACAGAATGGGTGTATAAACACAAATACAATTATAGGTCACAAGCTGAATTGTCAGTCTTTAGTTGGATTGAAACTTGGTACAATAAAAGAAGAATACACTCTACTTTAGGGTATAAAACTATTAACGAATTTGAATTAGAAATGTAGCAGCTTAAATCTCGCAATTAATTGTCCTCTTTTTTATTGCAAGTCCACCACAAAACACCACACTATAAGAACAAACCACACCTCTTTACACCCCAAAACACCACAAAGAAACCTATAAACACCTCAAAAAAGAACAAAAAACCTTTTTATTCATATTTGATTACTCTATCATTTTGTTGTGCATTCTTTTCTAATATGAAAAACCGTTTCTAAAAGAAAGTCTTCCGCTACCTCTTCACATATTAAAGGTAATTTCTTTTTAATTTTTATTGAAGTTGGTTCATCCTTTTTTAAAGAAGTTTTCGGTGCTTCTAAATCCAATTTAATATTTAGAGCATTCTTTATATCTGATAAATCGCTTTTAATAAATCTTGAAACATCAACTTCTTGATTTTCTATTATTTTTTTTGGCAGTACAATATGTGATTCTAAATCTTTTACATGTTGTAAAAATATCTCCGTCTGTGATTTAAATGATTTTTTGGTTTCTTCCTTTAAATCAGAAATATCTATTTCTACATGATTTTTCATCCAATTTGATGCGTACAATACAAAATTGACATGTTCTAAATACTTCTCTAAAAAAAACTCAAATTGCTGTTTTGGTAAGCGCTCACTTTGATCGATAAGCTTAAATATGTTATCATTTAAAATCATCGCTTTACTCAATATATAGTGATGAGAAGGCGCTTCTTTTAATTCGCTATCAAATCCTTTACTGTCTATAAAGATAACCGTATTTAAGACCTCATTATGCTTTAAATCAGGCATCAATCGTAATGGGATATAAAACACAAAAGGTTTATAAAGGTTTTTCCATAGCTCGGTAAATAATTTGTCTAATTCCATACCTCTATTTTATGTGTTCTGAATAATCTTCGGGTAACTCCGCATCAATATCTCTAAGATATTTTTGAAGAGCGGACATCGATGAATGCCCCGTGATTAACATAAGTTTACTTTTTGCTTCAAATGGTGAAGATCCTTTTACCAATGCGCGGTATAGTTTTGTAATATAAGTGTGCCTAAAACTATATAGGCCATAGTCTTTCCCGAGTCCAAAAGGGTCTTTAACTACTTTTTTAAAACGCTTAGAAAAGTAATCTCGTTTATTATCTACATCGGTTTCCCACTTTCCTCCTATTTGATCTGGAGTAAATAAACACAGTGATTTATTCATCGTAGAGAGATCGGGTAAATCGTTGATTAGTAAATCAGGAATAATCTTTGTTTTTAGAGGACTGTTTTTGGCTTTAAACTTAATTACTTTATTTTTTAGATCGATATCTCCAACCTTTAATCGGCAAACTTCGATTGGTCTCAAAAAATTATAGGAGATAAATTTAATATACAGCAATAACAAGGTGTCTTCCTTTTCTAAGTATTTATATATTTCTTCTTGCTTTTCCTTACTATAGGTTTTATTACGCTGTGGTATGCTTTTTAATACTGGAATACGTTTCACGAAATTCGTTGCCACGATATCATTATCTTCCAAAACCTGTATTAAGCTACTTAAATCTACTCTAAAATTGTTGCGATTACGTGCGCTTGTATTGTCAAGTACATGGTTTAAAAACTGGGTAACAAGCTTTCTATCGACCTTGTCGATCGTGTGTATTTCTGGATGCACATCTTCAACCCACTTTATAAAATTCTTGATCCTATTCTCATAGGCTCGTTTCGTCGTTTTACTTAGTAATTTTTCTTTCAGTTTTAATCCAAAGTTAAAAGCTTCCTTTATAGACATTGTAGGTACACTTGTTTCCTGGTCTTTCTCTGTATCAACTTCTGAAGATGGTTTTGCATTAGATCGTTTAAC
Source organism: Algibacter lectus (assembly GCF_900112395.1). GTDB lineage: Bacteria > Bacteroidota > Bacteroidia > Flavobacteriales > Flavobacteriaceae > Algibacter > Algibacter lectus. The sequence goes on along the minus strand of NZ_FOLN01000007.1, from coordinate 183,714 downwards.
TTTTGCGTTTCGTTTAGCTAGTAAGGCTGTATTATCTTCAAAAGGATTAAATCCTTCTTTTAGGAGTTTTAGTAAGCTTCGCTTATATACAGTTAATACAAAAAGTCGATCTTCCTTAGTGGTATATTTATTCGCTTTACCGTAGACGTTCTGCATTCGTTGTAATTTCCCTGTTTTAGGATTGCGATATGAAAAATACACATACCAACGTTTGCTCAAATCACCTTTGGCATTATAAATTTTTGGTGCGGAAAATAAATTCTTCAATGGGAGACTGTGTTCTAAATCGTGTTCACTTTCGTGTTCAAATGTAAGGATTCTGTTCAAATTAGACATAAAAAAAAACGGCTTAGTGTGAACTAAACCGTCTGTTTTAAAGCAATTCTACTTAGTAGCGGGAACTGGACTCGAACCAGTGACCTTCGGGTTATGAGCCCGACGAGCTACCTACTGCTCTATCCCGCGATATAATCTAGAAATAATTTACTTAGCTTTTAACTCTTGGCTCATAATACCAATCAAATTATTTCCGACTGCAAATATACAATCCTTTTTAGATATTACAAGCATTTTTTACTTAAAAATTCACAATAATTTTTAAACAACTCATTACCTGAGTATTCCATTTAAATATTTTTTTAAAACACATTGAATAATCTCTTTTTCACTTCAAATTTGGCAAAAAAAATAGCAGCCTTTTCAAGCTACTATTTAAATACTAGTTATAACAACACTTTAATATACTATTCTTTTTCAATATCCATGATTGCAGTAGCACTTTGCAACACCATATTAGATAAGTTTTGTGGCGTATTACCTGATACTGTAATATATTCTTGGTTTAAGTTATTATCGCTCACCATTAATGTATTTAATTTAGTAAGACTAATAAACTCTATTGGTAGATTACCAGAAAAACTATTTGAAGATAACATTAATTCTTCAAGATTATGAAGTTCAGCTAATTCTACTGGAATTTCTCCGCTCATTTTATTATCCATTAAACCTAATTTTTCTAAGTTTTCTAAAGCATGGATATTTGGAGATATTGTTCCTGTTAAATAATTACTACTTAATAAAAGTTCTTTTAATTGAGAAAGTCCCATTATAGATTCAGGAATATCTCCAGTTAATTGATTACTATAAAGTTTAATGTATTCAATATTCTTTAATTGCCCAATACCTGAAGGAATTTGTCCCACTAGTTTATTCATAAACAATTCTAAAGCTGTTAACTCGGTTAAGTTTGAAATTGAAGTAGGTATTTCACCAGAAAGTTGGTTAAATCCTAAATTAAGTTTTCTTAAATCGGTTAAGTCTCCTAATTCATTAGGTAACTCACCTTTTAAGTTATTAAATTGAAGATTAATTTCTACTATCTTATTGTTTTCGATAGTAAGTCCAAACCAAGACTCTACGTCTGCTTCTAAATTCCATGAAGTATTCCATTGATCTCCATTTGTTGCATTGTATAGAGCGACTAAAGCATTTTTCTGTACTTTCGATATACTAGCAAATGAATAACTTGTTACTAAACAGAAGATTAAAATGTAGCTTAAATTTTTCATGTGAATTGTATTAGGTTGTTTATTCTCCTACAAAAATAGACTTAAACAAGACGAACAACTATTTTATTCGCTCAAATACAATAAATTTTAACATTTAACCATCGATAAAATACACTATTTATCGACAAAGTGTATTTTGCTTCATAAAACGTAATCTAAAACTCTATATTTAACAAATCACCACTTATCTGTAACATTTGCATTTCGGCTATTTTTGCTAAATATTTAGCCTGATTACGACTTAATTCTGCATTTAACAAGTTGATTTGTGCTTGTCTAAACTCTATAGAATTTATCTGACCTAATTTAAATTGTTCTTCAGTTCTATCAAAATTATTCTGAGCCGTTTTAATATTATGCTCCTGCAGCCTGTAAACACTTAGCTTATTCTCATAGTCATCCCAAGCATTATTAAAATCTCTTACTATAGATACTAATAGTTGCTCTTTAAGTATTTTTTGAGCTTCTAAATTTACCTTAGCATTTCTCACATTTGTAATAGTACTTCCACCATCAAATAAATTCCAACTTAAACTTAATCCAGCAGAAAGTCCTGTATTAATGGAGTACGCAGCAAAAGAAGCTGCATTGTTATTGTTTTTATTCCATCCATAACTCCCGGATAAACCAACTGTTGGTAGGTACGCAGAAGTTTCCGATTTTATTTCTAAAGCATTAATATTTATATTCTTATCAACCTGAAGAATATAGATATTATTATTTCTTGTCTTCGCTAAAAGCTCACTTCTATCGTATAAATTATCAAAAGCAACTTCTGTATCAATAGTAAAATCATAGGGTATGGTATTACCTAAAACAAAATTTAAATCACGCTTTGCATTATTAAGTTCTTGTAAGGTGTTCATTAAACTAATACTATCATTATTAATATCGACTTCTGCATTAAGACTAGCTAGTTTATTAGCTTGACCATAATCAAATTGATATTGCGCACGTATTAATCTATCTTTAGAGATAGCTAATGTTTGTGCAACAGCATCTTTATTTTCAATAAGTTCTGCTACATTATAATATATTGTAAACAATTCTACTATCGTGTTTTCAATAGTTTCGCGTGCTTGCAACTCTGTTAACTGCTTTGTTTCCTTAAATTGTTTATAATCGTAAGATCTCCCCAAACCATCAAACAACGTATAATCTAAATCCACAGATGCATTATAACTAGAACTTTCTGCTCCATTCAAAACTCTATTTGTTCCATCGGAAAAGCCTACCTCAGTATCATCTAGGTTATAATTGGCTCCAGCATTACCTGTTAAGGTTGGTAAATATCCAGAGTTTAAAATATCGGCATTATTTTCGGCTATTTCCACATCGGTTTTAGCGATTTTTATCCCATAATTATTCTCTAAAGCCAAGCTTACCGCTTTTTCTGGCGTTATTAACTCTTGAGCAAACATTGGAGCTTGCAAAAGGAATACTATACTAAAAAAGACAATTTTAATGTTCATGCTCTTCTTTTTGTTCTTTAATGGCGCGTTCTACTTCTTCTTTTGTTACTTCTTCTCCTGTTACCAACCACTTAGAGCTCTTTTTAATATTATTACTAAACGCTAAAAATAATGGTAACACTAATAAGGTTAAAATAGTTGCATAAGCAATACCGAAAGAAATTGAAATTGCCATAGGTTTTAAAAATTGTGCTTGTCTACTTTTTTCTAGTAATAAAGGTGCCAAACCAGCTACAGTGGTTACAGAAGTTAAGAAAATTGCTCTAAACCTAGATTTTCCGGCATCAGAAAGTGCCATATCGAAAGCCATGCCTTCCTTTAAATTAGAATTGAATTTACCTATAAGCACCAAACCATCATTCACCATAATACCTATTAAAGCGATAATACCTAAAAGCGATAATATATTTACAGGAAAATCTAACATCCAATGCCCCCAAGCCACTGCTGTTAAACTAAAAGGCACTAATAATATAAGTAAAATAGGTTGACTATAACTTCTGAAGGTAAACGCTATTGTGATATAAATAAGTAACAGAATTGGAATTCCCGCTGCTTTTAACGATCGAGATAACTTTACAGCTTCTCTATTCTGACCTTCATAAGATGTTGAAATTGTTGGATATCTAGACTGAATTTCTGGAATAACATTCAGTTTAATATCATCTATAATATCTGTAGCACTAGAACTAGGGTCTTTTAAATCTGCCGATACTTTTATTTCTCGCTGACCTTCTAAATGATTTATTGCCACATCTCCTCTGGCAATAGTATATGTTGCGATATCTTTTAAAGTAACACGCTCTCCTGAAGGGGTCATAATACGCATATCGTCTAGATTATTTATAGACTTCCGGTTAGATAAATCGTAACGCACCCAAACCTTTATTTCATCTTGTCCACGTTGAAAACGCTGTGCTTGAGTTCCAAAAAAACCAGAACGTACCTGAGACATGACTGTTTGTAAATCTAAACCAAGTAAATACGCGCTTTCTTTTAATTCCAATTGAATTTCCTTTATTCCGGCCGGATCATTATCCTCGACATCTTTTAATAACGGATTGGTTTTTAAAACCTCTTTCAATTCGAGTTTGGCTGCTTTTAGCTCTTCAATATTATTACTTAATAAAGAAACAGATACTGGGCTACCACCAAAATTACCACCAGAACCAAAAATTAAACGCTCTGTTCCAATTACAGGTCCAACGGCTTCCCGTAGTTTATTAGTTACTAAGCTGGAATTTATTTCATTCGGTCGCTCTTCTCCAGGTAACATGTTTATTTGTAATTGCGCACTAGAAGAACTTGACAAAGACAAAATTGTATTTTCAAACAACTCTTTCCCTGTGCCTTTTAAGTATTTATCAGATAACTCTTTATTAACTAAATAAGCCTTTTCCTGAATCATTGAAATAATAGAGTCTGTAACCCTTACATTGGTCCCGTTAGGCATATCTAATTCTACTGAAACTCTATCACTAGCAACAGATGGAAATAAGGTTACACCTATTACACCTCCACCAATAGCACCAATAGTGAGTATTAAAAACCCAATAAAGAAACTTAACGATAGCATTTTATATTTTAAAACAAAATCTAGAGACGGACTATAAAGCTTATCACGCAAGAATACCATAAAGCGATCTCCTAGCTTATTAATAATACGCATTTTAGAGAAAAACTGTTTCATCTTAGAAGGGTTTTCCTCTTCTACCGGTTTCCTAAGAGCTTTAGAATGTGCTAAATGCGCTGGTAAAATAATTAATGCTTCAACTAAAGAAACAACTAGAGTTAATATTACAATTACAGATACTTCACTGAAAAACTCCCCAATTCTACTATCTAAAAAGAGGAATAACGAGAATGCCAACAATGTAGTAATTATTGCAGAAACTACCGGCGGAATAACTTCCATAGTACCATCGATTGCTGCTTGAATTGGTGTTTTACCTTTTTCGTAATGCTGATATATATTTTCAGCAATAACAATACCATCATCCACCAAAATACCGATAACGATAATCATCCCGAAAAGGGATAATACATTTATAGTGACATCAAATTGTGCTGCAAAAATAAACATCCCTAAAAATGAAATAGGTAATCCAAAGGCCACCCAAAAGGCTAAACGCGTATTTAAGAATAAGGATAGGAAGATCAACACCAAAATCATCCCAACAATAGCGTTCTCTGTTAATAGCTGTGTTCTTTGGTTAAGTGTGATAGATAAATCTCTAACAATCGAAATTTTAACGTTATTATGACTTTGATTGTATCCTTCTATATAGGTTTTAATTTTTTCCGCAGAACTAATTAAATCTTCACTATTTGTACTTGTTACCGTTATATTTACAGCCAATTCTCCATTAAAATAAGTAGCATTTGGAGTTTCAGAAAAACGATCTCTAATTATAGCAACATCACTTAAACGAACAGTTTTACCATTATTAGTGGCTTTTATAATAATATTAGAAAGTTCTTTTCCGTAATAAGACCTATTGGTTGCACGAATTAAATATTCTTCGGTGTCTGTTTTTATATTTCCACCTGTAACTAATATATTAGAAGTACTAACCGCTTTAGAAACATCTTCAAAACTAATATCATAAGCCAATAAACTAGCTTCGTTTATTGCTATTTCAATCTCTTCTTCCGGATAGCCAGATACTTCAATTTGCGAAATACCTTCAATAGCTCTTAAATCGTTTTCAACTTGGCGACCTAATTGTTTTAGAGTAACCAACGGAATCTTATCTCCGCTTAAAGCGAATGTAATAGTTTGGCGAACTTCTTCTTGCTTGGCAACAATTAAAGGTTCCATACCTGTTGGAAAAGAAGGAACACGATCTACCGCGTTCTTAACTTCCAAAAGCATAAAATCTATATTTTCACCCGTTTCAATTTCAACAGTAATGGTACCACTGTTTTCTCTAGAAACCGATGTTACTCTATCTACGCCGCGTAATCCTTTTAGATTATCTTCTATTTTTAAAACAACTCCTTCTTCTATTTCTTGCGGAGATGCTCCAGGGTAAGCAACACTTATGGTAACTATTTTAGAATCGGTTAAAGGGAAAAACGACGACTTAAGCGACAAGATCCCGATAGTACCAAACAATACAAATGCCAAAATGAACACATTTACAGCAACGTGATACTTAATAAAATAAGTAATTAACTTTCTCATTATTTATCGTCCGTTTTATCTGTTGTTTTAAAAGGCTTAACAAGCATTCCGGCATAAGCACCGGGCACAGCCTTTTTAAGAATTACGGTACCATTTGGCACTTCCTTTAAAACCACTTTTGTTTCAGAAAAATAAACAGGTTTAGCAGGCATTACATCGAGCAAACTATCTCTAACAATAAAAATCTCGTTACTTTCTGATAATAATCCTCTATCGATTTCAATAGCATTCTCCTCGTCTCTAGCATCTAATTGCGCTTCAAGATATAAGCCTTCTTTTAAAGTATTATCCTTAACATCTATATAAGCCGTAATGGTTTGGGTAGTAGCATCTACGCTACCGTTTACCCTAGATACATGGCCTGTGTAAGTTTCAGTTTTATCTAAATTAGTCAGTTTTACCGTTTCGCCAACTTTAAGCATGCTAGCATAACTTTTACTTAAGGCTACTTCCATTTCGTAAACAGAAGGATCTATAAATTCACCCAATTTCTGTCCGCCTCTCACCAAAGAACCTTCCGTTACTAAGGCTTCAGTTAAAATACCTGAAAAAGGAGCATGAATATTATATTTAGATAATCGCTGCTCTAGATTTTTAACATTGTAATAACTAGATACAATACCACGACCGGTAATAAAATAGTTTTCTTTATCAGAAGTCATTTTTGGTAACTCCGGTGTTGTTTTATTCAAGTCGAAACTAGAAAGATACTTTTGCCATTTCGGGAAAACATCTGTAAAATCTAAACGTAAATCTGGCATTATTGCCGCAATGTCGTTATATAAATTACTTTTTGCAGATTGAACACTTGAGTAATATTCTGAAGCATCTACACGTATAAGCGTTTGTCCCTTTCGGTATTCTTGTCCTGGTTTAAAAAGAATATTAGAAGGTTTAAAAATCCCTTCAACTTCAGAATATATTTCTACACGACGCTTAGCAATCAAACTTCCGTTTGCAGGAATTACAATTTGAATTGTGCTATTTACAACAGTATCAGTAAGTACAGTTTTTACTACTTTCTCCTTTATAGGTTTAGGTTTGTTCTTTTCGTCAATGAGCTTTTTAGCAAAAAAGATGGAAAACCCTATGAATAAAATTCCTATGCCGGAAAGTATATAATTTCGCATGATAATGGTTTTGGTGGTAAGTTGCCAAAATTACCCAATAACTCATCCCGAAAAGTTAAAAAAAACATAAAAAAAACGGAAACTACACATTGGCAGTTTCCGTTAAAATTTTAAATATATCTAAATATTAACGTTAATTACTTATATAAATTTAAATTTTAGTAAGTAATTCAAGCTTTTCAATTAAAACTTTTCAATTTCCAGTTGAATATCTTCCCATTTTTGCATAAAGTTTTGCAAATCAGATTTCATTTTTTGATAATCATCAAAGAAATTTGGTTTAGATGAAACCTCTTCATAATTAATCTCAAGCTCAGCGTCTATCTTTTTAATCTTGCGCTCCATATCACTAATTTTAGACTCAATGTTGCTTAATTTATTATTTAATGATTTTATTTTCTTCTGGTCTTCGTAAGATTGTTGATTTTTTTCCTTCGGAACTTCCTTAATCACCGTACGTTTTTCAACCTCACGTAAACTATCAACATTTCGTTTCTCTAAGTAATAATCAATATCACCTAGGTATTTCTTTATTTGTTGGTCTTTAAATTCGTAAACCGTATGTGTTAAACCTTGCAGAAAATCACGATCATGGGATACTAATATTAACGTACCTTCAAAGCGCTTTAAAGCCTCCTTCAATACATTTTTAGATTTAATATCTAAGTGATTGGTAGGCTCATCCATTATTAGCACGTTAAACGGTTGCAACATTAATTTTGCTAACGCCAAACGGTTACGCTCACCACCCGAAAGTACACGCACATATTTTTCAGCCTCGTCTCCTCTAAACAAAAACGACCCTAAAATATCACGAACCTTACTTCGGTTAGTTTCATTTGCAGCATCAATCATAGTATCTAAAACGGTTTTGTTACCATCTAAATACTCGGCTTGGTTTTGAGCAAAATATCCAATCTGCACATTATGTCCCAATTTTAATTCACCTTCATGCTTAATATCACCTACCATTATTTTGGCAAGTGTGGATTTACCTTGTCCGTTCTGGCCAACAAAAGCAGTTTTAGTATCACGTTCAATAAGCAAATCAATAGCACTTAAAACTTGATTGTCACCATATTTTTTGGAGATTTTATTAGTTTCAACAACTACCTTCCCTGGCGTAATAGATACCGGAAAATTAAGGGTCATTACACTGTTATCATCCTCATCAACTTCAATTCTATCAATTTTATCAAGCTTTTTAATAAGCGATTGCGCCATGGTAGCCTTAGATGCTTTCGCTCTAAACTTCTCAATAAGCTTCTCGGTTTGCTCAATTTGTTTTTGCTGATTTTTTTGAGAAGCCAATTGTTGTGTTCTCAATTCCTCACGTAATACTAAAAACTTAGAATACGGTTTAGGATAATCGTATATTCTTCCTAAAGAAATTTCAATAGTTCTATTAGTAACATTATCCAAAAACATCTTATCGTGAGATACAATAGCTACCGCACCGGTGTAGTTTCTTAAAAAGCTTTCTAACCAAATAATAGATTCAATATCCAAGTGATTGGTAGGCTCATCGAGTAGCAAGATGTCATTATTTTGTAATAATAATTTAGCCAACTCTATACGCATACGCCACCCACCAGAAAAAGTATCGGTAAGTTTGCCAAAATCTTCACGTTTAAAACCTAAACCTTGTAAAATCTTTTCAGTATCACCTTGGTAATTATAACCTCCTAAAATATCGTATTGATGTTGTAAATCATTAATATCGACCATTAATTGGTGGTAACCTTCACTCTCATAATCAGTTCGTTCGGCCATTTGGGTGTTAACCTCTTCCATTTTGGCTTCCAATTCCTTAATCTCAACAAAGGCCTCGTAAGCTTCTTCTAAAACGGTACGACCTAAAATAAAATCGATATCCTGTTTTAAAAACCCAATCTTTAATTCTTTATCTGCAGCAATTTGCCCTGTATCAGGCTCCATCTCTTTCGATAAAATTTTAAGCATGGTCGATTTTCCTGCCCCATTTTTTCCAATAAGGCCTATTCTATCGCCGTTTCCAAGTTTAAATGTAATATCTTCAAACAAGTATTCGCCTTGAAAGGAAACCGATAAGTTATGAATGTTCATCATAGAAATGTAACTTTTATTACAAAGTTTTAGTTTTAAAAATCTTATTTTTGCTTTGTAATTGCGCTTGCAAAAATACACAAATAATATGTTTAAAAAAGGCTCAAAAGTATATAGTATTTTCACAGGAACTTGTCCTAAATGTCAAGAAGAATCTATGTACACCAACAAAAACCCATATGTGCTTACCGAAACCTTAAGTATGCACGAAAAATGCAGCAATTGTGGTACAAAATACAAGATAGAACCATCGTTTTTTTATGGCGCTATGTACGTGAGTTACGGAGTTGGTATAGCTTTTGCCGTTGCCGCCTTTGTAATTAGTAGTTTAGTTTTCGATGCCACATTAAATGGAATATTTATCGCCATTATTGCAACACTTATTGGCTTTATGCCGGTAATTATGCGGATTTCTAGAAATATTTGGATCAATCTTTTTATGAGTTACGACAAAAAATTGGCAAAAAAATAAAGTTAATTTTATTTTGGGCGTTACCTTTTGCAATTTAGCAAGGTTAAAACAACCTCTCTAAATTGCAAAAGGTCGGGCTTTCACTACTCGCTCCCTCCTAACGTCGGGGAGCTTAAACAAACCGTTCAATCCCTAACGTAAATCAATCTGCTAAATATATAGCTAAACTACAATCAAAAGAATCATTTACTTAAAACGAATAATATCAATTTCAGAATCTAAAGGCGTACCAAATTCAATAAACTCATAAAGCGCTTTCGCAACATAAGGCCCAATCATTACGCCACGTGTTCCTAAACCGTTTAGCACATACAGATTTTCATAATCATTATGTTTCCCTATTAAAGGACGTCTATCTTTGACTGTTGGCCTAATTCCAGCAACTTGATTCACCACAGTGAAATCACAATTAATCACCTTTTCTAACTTATCTAAAAGTTCTTTTTTAGCCTTATCTGTTACATCATGTGTAGTATCATGCCAATCGTAAGTAGCACCAACAGTGTATAAATCGTCCCCTAACGGAATTAAAAACACACCAGCCTTCAATACAACCTCCATATTCAAATTAGGCGCCAAAATAGTTAGTAACTCACCTTTGGTTGGTACCATAGGTAAATGCTTAAAAAATGGATTTTTGGTAACTCCAAAACCTTCAGCAAACACAATATGCTTCGTCTCAATGTGTTTGTAGCTTACAATAGCATTATCACTTTCTAAATCTAAAACATCATAATCAAAATCACTTTCAATTAAAAGACCACCTTTAAGCAAATCTATTTTATAGGTTTCAATTAAAGTTTTTACATCTACTCTACCGGTGGTTAAAACTTCACCAAAACTAAACGGAGCATTAATAGCTTCATTTGTGTTCTTAACCAATTTAGTAGACAGATATTGAGCTAATCTCGGTTTGTCCGATGCTGTAAACCAATCGTTCTGTTCTTCTAAAGAGGCAAACTTCCTGTAAACAGGTATTTTATAATCTAACTTAACGCTAAGTCGTTCCTCTATGTTTTCATAGACGTTTAAAGCTAAATCAATCTGCTCTTCACTTTTCCAAACCGATGTAAACCGCTTTAAAACAACCGGATTATACAATCCGCCTGCCACGGTAGACGATTGTTGTGATGCATTATCAAACACAACAAAACTCTTGTTACAAGCCTTTAATTGCTCACAAAAACTAATACCGGCTAAGCCAATTCCAACAATAATATAATCTACTTTCATGTCTTGCGAAGATAAATATTTACACACTTTATTTAACAAAAAAACGCTCACTTAAAAGTGAGCGTTTTTTATTTTTCATAAAATCTAGAATTTAATATGTCCACATATCTAATTCAAAATCTCTAATTTTATCTTTTATTCTATCAGATTCTAACAATTGCATTAAAGCATTGTCCGAAATATATTCCGATACGGCTCTATCACCTTGTACGTTTTCTTCTTTATAGGTATAACCGTGAAAACGACGTGCATTCAATATATGATCGAATGAAAACGGCATAGAACTGTTTTTATTATTAAACGATTTTGCTTCGTGTAAAACCTCACGAGCATCAGGGAAGAATATCCAAAATAACTCGACTAAGTCTGGCTCATCGTCATCAATAAAGTTAACATCTGGCGCCACTGGAGCAATACCTAATAAACGGTATTTCATTTCAGCTTGACGTTTATCAAAATACCATAGTCCTTTGATATGGTATTCTCTAATTTCTGCAGCTGTAATATCTCTTCTATTGATGTACTCAGCAGAAAGTTCTTCTCCAGCATTTAACTGCTCGATACCAACTCCTGTTGTATCAATTTTAGATAAGGCAGATTCAATATCTTTTAATGTTCTTTTCGCATTGAAATACGAATCGTCATAGATATTTGCAATCTTACCGTTTTTAATGTTCTTCATTAGAACATCGTATAAAGAACGTCTATTACTACTAATGTTATTAGTATCTATAGGATAGTACAAAGGAAAGTTAGAACGTTCATCTAAAACCACTTTTTCCCAAGTCATTTTTGAAAATAGAATATCACGATCATCAACATAACCGTATTCTAAAGGTTTATCGTTATCTACAGCCTTTTGAGCATCTGTTCTAACACCAATCTCTTCTGGGCTTTTCGCATTTAAAATATTTGCCTGAGCAAACATACCAGATACGGTACAAACAGTTGTTACAGTTAATAAAAAACTTTTCAAATTCATGTGCTTACTATTTATTGTTTTTAATGAAACATCTAAAATAAAAATACTCTTTTTATTTTAGATGTTCATCCTATAATACTTATTATTCAGTAATAACTAAACGTTATGTTTTCGATTTTAGTTTGTAAGCTCGATAATAATTGGTGATACTTTTTTAAGTATTACACTAACACCGGTTGCTTTAGCCTGAATATCAAAAATTGTAACATCAGATCCTCGCTTAGCTTTACGTAAAGCACCTTTTGCTCTACTATCTAATTTACTACCACTTACACTAATTGTTGGTTGTCCTGGTACTTTAAATTTGAATCCAGTAACACGTAATGGTAATTCAAAATCAAAATCGTCAAACTTAGCACCAATAGTAGAAATTTCAAGACTATTACGTTGCATTTTTACAGCACCATCTTCACCTCTTACAGTTCCTGTTGGTTTTGGTAAATCTTTAATTCTAAATGTTGCTTTATCTCCAACGCTACCACCTCCATCAGGTAATGATGCGCTTACGTTAATAGTTACTTCTCTACCCTTAATTCTAGTAGCATCCATAACATATTTACTTCCAGAGACTCTAGATAAACCTTGCGCCTTAGCATTAACTTTATTATCAGGTACACCTGCAAAAGAAATAGTCATTGGGTTTTTAACACCTCTATAAACTACATTCATTTTATCTGCAGAAATAGTTGCTGAGTTTGGTTTTGCAACTGTTGCAAAAGATGAGTTTACAGGTACTTCAACCTCTTCTCCATCTTGAGCAAAATATAAAGCTCCTGCAATTTTATGTTCTCCAACTCCACCAGTTCCAACTTTAAGTTTCACTTTTCCGCCTTCAATAGTGTATTGTTTATCGCTAAGTTTTCTACCATCTAAAGTTAATTCAACTCTACTTGGTTTTGTTGAAGCATCTGTACGACCTAAAACAATTTGTCCGTCGAATTGCTCTCCGTTAAAATAAGCAGATTTAGATGTTTCCATTAAGGTAGTATAATTAGTCATAGAAACCTCGCTAGAAAGTGTTCCTTGTAACATATTACCTAATATCTCAGATTCTGTTGTTTTAATATCAGATTGTAATTGAGTCATTTTAGTTAAAGAAGCTACCAAAGGAAATCCTTTGAAGTTATGATCTAACCATTCTACAGTTCCTGCACCACGTTTAACATCGTCAGTATTAAATTTGTCTTTTACAGATTTAACTACATCTTCCATGCCTTTTTGACCTTCAATAAGTTTAAGAACGCCTTCTCTAAAGCCTACTATTTTAGCTTTAAATTCTTCGCCTTCTGGTTTTAATTTCCCACCTTTAAAGAAGTTTTGATCTAGGTAATCACCTTTATCCATACTTTCGTATTCTTCAGGGTTATCAACCGTTGCGGTCATTTTACCTTTTAATTCTTCTAGGTAAGCGTTAAAATCTGACGCTAACTGATCTAAAGCTTCACCTTTAGCCTTTAAAGGCTCGTATTTCTCAGGTTGCTCTTCAGCTTTTAATTTTAAATTATCTACGAATGATTTATTTCTCAATTCTGCAGACTCGTTAGATTCAACAAGTCTCTCGTTCATTAATCCGAATGCTGAAAGTACTTCTTTCGACATATTTAATGCTAACATCGCAATAAATATGAGGTACATTAGATTAATCATTTTTTGTCTAGGTGATAAATTTCCTCCTGCCATGGTTAATTAGGTTTTTAATGGTTAATTAATAATAAGTAATTTGGGGTTATTAATTAGCCTAATTAATTATTTATTCATTGCAGATAACATACCTCCGTAAACACCATTTAATGATGATAAGTTTGAAGCTAAAGATTGCATTTGTTCTTTTAATTTCGCTGCATTTTCAACAGATTCTTCATTAATACTTGCTTGTTTACTAGCACTTTCTAATTGTACTTTGTATAAACCGTTTAATGATTCCATTTGAGCTGCTGCTAAAGATAACTCTGCACCATATTTTTTAGTTGCTTCCATTGAATCTACAGTAGATCCCATGTTTTTTGCTGCACCTTCAAAGTTTTTAATGCTATCTCCTAAGCTTGCAATTAACTCACCGTCAATTTTAGCTTCTTTTAATAAATTATCTAATTTTTTAGATAACATCCCTTGAGCATCATCATTTTGAGCTACTTCTTTTTTGGTTCCCATACCACCAGCTAATTCTGGGTATACTAATGACCAATCTAATTCATCATCAACAGGTTCAAATGCAGATACCGCGAAAATAAGCGCTTCTGTTACTAAACCAATTGTTAAGAGTGTGTTACCGTTTAATGGTCCAAACTCCATGTGTGTGATTTTGAATAATGCTCCAAGGATAACAACTGCTGCTCCTAATCCATACATCATATTCATGATTTTTTTACTTCCTTTTGACTTTGCCATAATTTCTGATTTTAATTTAAGTACGAATACTTAAGTAGGTTAATTAATAAAAATTTATAATGATTTGATTTGTTTTAATACAATTAGCTTAGTTACCGTTTTTTGTTACCTGTGTCCCCATATAATCTTGAACGGTTCTAAAGCCAATATAACTTCTTGCAGAATCTGCATATTCGTAATCTCTTGAACTTACTTGTAAAAAGTATGCTACATCTTTCCAAGAACCACCACGAACAATTTTACGTTTGTTATCTCTATCGTTTACACTTGGGTTAATACTTGATGTATACTCATAAGATGAAGGATCGTAAGATGCATTTACCCATTCTGAAACATTTCCAGACATGTTATACAAATTGTAATCGTTAGGCTCATAAGATTTTGCTTCTACTGTGTATAAAGCTTGATCGGCAGCATAATCTCCACGTACAGGTTTAAAGTTTGCCATAAAACAACCTCTATCACTTTTTGTGTAAGGCCCACCCCAAGGGTAAGTTGCTGCTTGCAAACCTCCACGAGCGGCATACTCCCACTCTGCTTCAGATGGCAATCTAAATGTATTTACCATTGCCGCACCTTTTTTAGATTTTTGGTAAGAGTTTTTCTGCAAAGTTCTCCACTCACAAAATGCTTTAGCTTGTTTCCAAGTCACTCCTACTACAGGATATTCTCCATAAGCATCATGCCAGAAATAATCGTTATGCATTGGTTCATTGTAAGAATATGCGAAATCTCTAATCCAAACTGTTGTATCTGGATATATTTCTAATTCTTCCTTTTTAATAGCATCTTTACGTTCAATACCTCTGTTATTAGCAGCTTCTTGAATGTCCATATAGCTATATTGGAATTTGAATTTCTTAACATCCCAAGTACGTTGACCATTGTATGATGCCTCTAAAGGTAAATACATAGTATCCATAACCTCTGCATACCACTCATCTGGGTATTCAGCTGTATCAAATACTAGATCAACATCTTTGTTCAACTTTCTACCTTCGTAACCTGTTGGTCCTAATCCGGTATAGTTCTCGAACATGTATTTTTCGTAAACAGACATGTTGGCTGTATCTGCATCTTTAAATGCGTATTCACCAATACCTCCATCTTCTGGAACTTTTCCAATTTCATCAGCTAATACAGCAAGTTTCATTCTAACTATAGAATCTCTTACCCAATTAACAAATTGGCGATACTCACTATTTGTTATTTCAGTTGCATCCATGTAAAATGAGCGTACTGTAACGGTTTTTGCAGGCGCATCTTGCACACCAGCTAAATCATCATCAGCTTTACCCATTATAAATGCGCCACCAGGAATTAGCTCCATACCATAAGGCTTCTCTGGATGCCATTTTTTTCCTTGCACACCAACTAGTTCTCCTCGGTCATTTGACCCGCAACTTGCTAGTAATGCTACTACTGTGGTTAATAATATAAACTTCTTCATAATCATAGAAAACTCGCGGTTAATTATTTAAGCTCTAACTTGAGAGCGTAAACATATTTATATATTTTTTAAAAAACAACTTTTTACCTAAAAAAATTACATTTCGTCGTAAAAAATTAACATTTAAACGATGAAATGCGCATTTTAACCTTTTCACCTTGTTAAACGCTATTTTTCCTAATGGCTTTGTACCAGCGCTCTGGCACTTTATTATTGCATGCATCTTTGTAATCTTGGTGCATGCAAGGTAATAACGTATGCCTTTTTAATTTATTATTAACTTCTGACAAAAAAGGTATTTCAATCCACCATCTTCCTGTCTTATTACTCTTATAAAAAACTAATTCTTCCGATTCTACCAAAGTAATGAATTTTTGGTAAGTATATTCATCTGAAAAATCATCATCTTTAATTCTATAATTTACACCTTCTATAAAATACCACAGCATTTGTGATACTAACATAGATGTTATTTCATCATCACTAGAAGGTTTGTATTCGTAAATACCAAAAGACGACACCTTATTACTTATACCTGCATATCTAGCTATGGCGCAAATTTCTTTACCGTTTAGACCGTTGGGAGATACTTTTTGATTTAAACTTACTTCAGAGCTTTTTACCGACCCCAAATCGATACTTACAATATTAGCATCTCTTAATACAGGTTCTACTATTGTAATATCATGAGATACTTGCCCAAGTCTATAAGACTCAAAATACAAACTATCCATCAAATCTATTTCTTCTTGCGAATTAAAATATGTTTGATAGCCTACTGTAGCGTAATTAAAAAGGTTATAGGGTTGATCTAAAATAATTTTACCTACAAAACTATTGTTCTTAATAGGTTTAGTTGAATCGCCTAAATCGAATTTGCTATCAACATTTACTATATTCACCATGGGCGCAAAACTATCATAAGCACGATAGTTTGCATAAGTAAGATCTTGCGATCCACCCAAAATCACGGGAATTACATTTTGCTTAATTAGAGTATTTACAACTTCTTTTAAAGCAAAATACGTATCATCTACACTTTCGCCTTTTTCAATATCACCTAAATCGGCAACACTAATACTCCAGCTACCAGGGAAGAGGCTATAAAATCCTTTTCGAATCTCATCTAAGCAAAACTCTTCACCTATATAATTAATATCATTTCTATTTTCTAAAACACCAACTATAGCAATTTGAACACCATCTAAATCTGGAATGCCCTGCTGCGCTGAGTGAATTTTTATTTTTCGACCTAAAGCCTGAGCTGAAAGCAACTCATTATGAGCCAATACAAAATCTGAAACAGGAGACAGAAAGTTAAAATCCATTAAAGTGTACTAAATTATGCTGTTTTGCGTTACACAAATATCAATAAAAAAAGAAAACTAACACTATAAATGTAAAAATTTATATCACAAATAAACGTATTAAAATTTTCTTTTTTTTATAAAATTATTTCTTTTTCGCTGTTGTTTTTTTAGTTGTCGTTTTTTTCGCTGCGGCTTTTTTAGGCGCTGCTTTTTTTCTTGCTTTTTTCTTCGGGGTTTTAGCTTCAATTAATTTTGCAGCCTCTTCCAAGGTCATCTCTGTAACATCAACCGTTTTAGCTAACTCTACTTTAATTTTACCTTTTATAACATTGTGACGGCCCCAACGTGCTTTTTCTACACGAATACCTTCTTCTTCCCAATTATGAATAACCTTGTCGATTTCTTTCTGAATCTTAACTTCAATAAGTTCTACAATTTCATCATCGGTTAAATTATCCCAATCGTATTTTTTATTCACATTAATAAACAAATTGTTCCATTTTATATATGGTCCAAAACGTCCTTTACCCTTTTGTACAGGTAAATCTTTATACATATAAATTGGCGCATCGGCTTTTTGTTTTTCTTTAATTAAAACAATAGCATCATCGAGCTCTACACTTAATGGGTCTGTTCCTTTTGGAAGCGATACATAAGCATCACCAAACTTTACATAAGGTCCAAAACGTCCGTTATTAACAACAACCTCTTCATCTTCAAAATTCCCTAAATTTTTAGGAAGTTGAAATAAATCCATCGCCTCTTCGAAGGTAATAGAATTTAATTGTTGATCTGGACTTAAACTTGCAAACTGAGGTTTCTCTTCATCATCAACCGTTCCTATTTGAACCATTGGCCCGAACTTCCCTAAACGCACACTTACACGTTTGCCTGTTTTAGGATCTTCACCTAAAATACGTTCACCAGATTCCCTATCGGCATTTTCCTTTACATCTTCTACTATCGGGTGAAAATTATCGTAAAATGATCGCATCATTTTCTTCCAATCTTCTTTACCTTCAGCAATTTCATCAAAATCGGCTTCTACTTTTGCTGTAAAACTGTAATCTAATATAGACTCAAAGTGATTCACTAAAAAGTCCGTTACAATCATTCCAATATCTGTTGGAACTAACTTCCCTTTATCTGACCCCACTTTCTCTGATAAAGTCACATCGTTTACCGTACCATCTTGAAGTTTTAATTGAGAATAATTTCTTTCCTCACCATCTATAGTACCTTTTTCAACATAATTCCTGTTCTGAATTGTTGAAATTGTTGGCGCATATGTAGACGGACGGCCAATACCTAATTCTTCTAACTTTTTAACTAAAGATGCCTCAGTATATCTAGCTGGCGGACGCGTATAACGCTCGGTTGCTGTAATATAACTATTAAGTAATGTTTCATTAGTTTTCATAGCTGGTAACATACCATCTTGTTCATCTAAATCCTCATCATCAGTACCTTCTAAATATACTTTTAAGAAACCATCAAAAGTAATAACCTCTCCGTTTGCTGTAAAAGTTTCTTTATGTGTTGATGCACTAATTTTTACATTGGTACGCTCTAATTCTGCTTCACTCATTTGTGATGCAATAGAACGCTTCCAAATTAAATCGTATAAACGGGCTTGATCATAATCAATATCTACTGAATGTACAGCGAAATTGGTTGGACGAATCGCTTCGTGAGCTTCTTGAGCCCCTTTCGCTTTTCCTTTATAATTTCTAGACTTACTGTATTTATCACCGTAAGCATTCCTAATTTCTGCCTCTGCTCCTTTTTTAGCTTCATCGGAAAGATTAACACTATCCGTTCTCATATAAGTAATTAAACCGGCTTCGTAGAGGCGTTGCGCCATCGTCATGGTTTTACTTACCGAGAAATATAATTTTCTAGAAGCTTCCTGTTGCAACGTCGATGTTGTAAACGGTGCTGCTGGAGATTTCTTAGCTGGTTTCTGTTGTAAATCGGCTACTTTAAAATCGGCCTGAGCATTTTTCTCTAAAAACTTTTGCGCTTCTTCTTTAGTTGAAAAGTTCTTCGGAAGTTTTGCTTTAAAGCTTTGCCCATCTTCATTAGAAAACTCTGCATCTATTCTATATGATGCTACAGGACTAAAACCTTGTATATCTCTTTCCTTTTCAACAATTAATCGAACTGAAACAGATTGTACACGGCCGGCAGACAAACCACCTTTTACCTTTCTCCATAATACTGGAGACAGCTCGTAACCAACAATTCTATCTAATACACGTCGTGCTTGTTGCGCATCGACTAAATCGTAATCTATTCCACGTGGATTCTCAATCGCTTTTAAAATAGCAGATTTTGTAATTTCGTGAAAAACAATACGTTTGGTTTTCTCTTTATCTAATTTCAATGTTTCGGCTAAGTGCCATGCAATAGCCTCTCCCTCGCGATCCTCATCACTTGCTAGCCAAACCATTTCGGCTTTCTTAGCTAAGTCTTTCAGTTTTTTTACAACTGCTTTCTTATCTGTGGATACTTCGTATTTGGGATTAAAATCACCCTCAACATCAACCCCTAATTCCTTGGATGGTAAATCGGAAATATGTCCGAAACTAGATTCTACTTTAAAATCTTTTCCTAGAAATTTTTCAATGGTTTTTGCTTTTGCAGGTGACTCTACTATTACTAAATTCTTCGCCATAAATCATTTTTTGATCCTACAAATGTATATCAAAAAAAGTTTATCTGCCTAATTTTACGTACTATCTGTATAATTTTTACATAAAAAACCCTGCTTTTAATAGTAAAAAGCAGGGTTTTATTTTTTTATCACTAAAATAACCTTTCAATATATTTTGAAAAGCTCTTATTTCAAAACACCTTTATATAGGTCTCTTATTTTTCTATTCTACAGCCGTACCTATTTCTTCTATAGCATCTGTGGTTTCATTAAACCCTACTACTTTTTTATAAATTAAATACGCAGGGTGCCATAAAAAGGCTTGCAAAAACAAAGATCCTAATCCACACGTAATCATAGATATTACAAATACACAAAGGTAACTAACAAGAAATAAAGCTATAGTAATACCCCATTTTTTTGTTCCTAGTTTAAAACTAGCTTTTACAACATCGCCAGTACCAAACTCTGGATTAAAGGCAAAAACCAGCATAAAATAAGAAACCGGAACCATAGTGTATATTAATGGCAAGTAACATAACAATGCCGATGGAATAACAATACCTATAGAAACAAGCATTAACACAAAGGCTTTGCTTAAATATTTACCTTTTACAAAATGAAAAAAATCGGTTGTATTAACTACTTCATTATAATCCATTCTTTTAATTATTCTGAAAAAAGAAGCTTGTAACGTTAATGAAATAGTACCAAGAACAAATATCCCTATAACTACAAACAGAATATACAACACAGACATACCGCCCAAAAATGTACTTAATGCTTCTTGATCGTTATATCCGCTTTCCTGTTGCGCAACCATTAAACCAATTAAAGGCACGTACAACACTATAATAAGAGGTAACATAACAACCATAGTAAAAATTTGAAGCAAGAAACCTTGCACCCAAGTCTTTTTATATAACTCAATGGCTTCACTAAAAATAGAGCCAAAATCGAGTTGCTTTGCATTATTAATTTTTTCTAATAGACTAGTAATTGTGTTCATATTTTAAAGTTAGGGGTTAAGTTATTTAAAGACGTAAAAGTAATTTAATTTCTTAAAACAAAAAATTTTGTTAAATAAACCCAAATCGTAACCCCTAAATTATAAATCCAAGGATGCGCAAACCACTTCTAACAGCACTAAAAACCTGATTTATAAAACATTCTTTTAACTAAATAGAAC
The DNA here is from genome assembly GCF_900112395.1 of Algibacter lectus. Classification (GTDB taxonomy): domain Bacteria; phylum Bacteroidota; class Bacteroidia; order Flavobacteriales; family Flavobacteriaceae; genus Algibacter; species Algibacter lectus. The sequence continues at coordinate 162,592 of NZ_FOLN01000007.1, read as the reverse complement.
ACCATAAAACCTATAAATAGACTCAAAAAATAAAACTGCCACTTTGTCACAAAACACAAATTAATTGTATCTTTGCATACTTATTGAACAATACCAGTTTCTAGCAAACTATGGAAAAAATTATAGACGAAAATAAACAAGGCCAATCTTTAACTCTTGAACAAAAAGAAGGCAATACACGCAAACTTTTTATTGAAAGCTACGGCTGCTCAATGAATTTTAGCGATAGTGAAATTGTTGCTTCTATCATGAAGGATCAGGGTTTTAATACCACACAAAACTTAGAAGAAGCCGATTTAGTTTTAGTAAACACCTGCTCTATTCGTGATAAAGCCGAGCAAACCGTACGTAAACGATTAGAAAAATATAACGCCGTAAAGCGCGACCTAAATCCAAAAATGAAAGTTGGTGTTTTAGGCTGTATGGCTGAACGCTTAAAAACAAAATTTCTTGAAGAAGAAAAAATTGTAGATTTGGTTGTTGGTCCTGATGCATACAAAGATTTACCAAACCTTTTAGCTGAAGTTGATGAAGGTAGAGACGCTATAAACGTTATTCTTTCTAAAGAAGAAACTTATGGAGATATTTCTCCAGTGCGTTTAAATTCTAATGGAGTTACCGCTTTTGTTTCTATAACTCGTGGTTGCGATAACATGTGTACGTTTTGCGTGGTGCCTTTTACAAGAGGCCGTGAACGTAGTCGTGATCCACAAAGTATTTTAGAAGAAATAAACGATTTATGGAGTCGTGGTTTTAAAGAAATCACTTTACTTGGCCAAAACGTAGACAGTTACCTTTGGTATGGTGGTGGACTTAAAAAAGACTTTGTAAAAGCTACAGATATGGAAAAAGCTACCGCTGTAGATTTTGCTAAATTACTAGAGCTTTGCGCTAAAGAACAACCAAAAATGCGTATTCGTTTTTCTACATCCAACCCGCAAGATTTAACTTTAGATGTGGTTGAAACCATGGCTAAGTTCAATAATATTTGTAATCATATCCATTTACCTGTGCAAAGCGGAAGTAACCGTATTTTAAAGGAAATGAATCGTTTACACACACGCGAAGAGTATTTTGAATTAATTGACAACATCCGTCGTATTATTCCAAAATGCACCATTAGCCACGATATGATTGTTGGTTTTCCTACAGAAACTGAAGAAGATTTTCAAGACACAGTTTCTTTAATGGAATACGTAAAATATAATTTTGGATACATGTTTACATATTCTGAACGCCCTGGCACCATGGCCGGAAGAAATATGGAAGACGATGTGCCTGAACCTGTTAAAAAACGTCGTTTACAAGATATTGTAGATTTACAACGCCAACATAGCGAATTTAGAACTAAAGAATTCTTAGATACAGAAGTAGAGGTTTTAATCGAAAAAGAATCAAAAAAATCTACCGAACAATGGTCGGGTCGCACCTCACAAAACATTGTGTGTGTATTCCCTAAAGGAGATTTTAAAATTGGTGATTTGGTAAAAGTTAAAGTTAACAACTGCACAAGCGCCACGTTAATTGGAGAAGGCATAGCATTATCAATGAATAATTAATATTTATTTGAAATTAAAACCAAGCATTTATCATTATTCACTTTTAATTTTTAATTAAGCATTATGGAATCAATCCAAGCAATTAAACAACGATTTGGTATTATTGGCAATACACCAACACTAAACCGTGCTATAGAAAAAGCCATTCAGGTTGCTCCTACCGATATTTCGGTTTTAGTAACCGGAGAAAGTGGTGTTGGAAAAGAAAGTATTCCTAAAATAATACATCAATTATCACATAGAAAACACAATAAATATATTGCCGTAAACTGTGGTGCCATACCAGAAGGCACAATAGACTCGGAGCTATTCGGACACGAAAAAGGTGCTTTTACAGGAGCAACACAAACCCGTGAAGGCTACTTTGAAGTTGCCGATGGCGGAACCATTTTTTTAGATGAAGTTGGCGAGTTACCACTTACAACTCAAGTTAGACTTTTACGTGTTTTAGAAAATGGTGAATTTTTAAAAGTAGGCTCCAGTAAAGTTCAAAAAACCAATGTGCGTATTGTCGCGGCAACAAACGTTAACATGTTTGAAGCTATTGAAAAAGAAAAATTTAGAGAAGATTTATACTATCGTTTAAGTACTGTGGATATTAATTTACCTCCACTTCGCGAACGCCAAGACGATATTCATTTATTATTCAGAAAATTTGCCAGCGATTTTGCTTTAAAATACAAAATGCCGACTGTAAAGCTCACAGATTCGGCAGTGCAAGTTCTTACAAAACACCGATGGAATGGTAATATTAGGCAGTTACGTAACATTGCAGAACAAGTGTCTGTTTTAGAACAAAACCGTACTATTAGCGCCGAAACTTTAAACGGTTATTTACCTGCTTCAGCAACCAATTTACCAGCAGTAATTAAAACATCGAAATCTAAAAGTGATTTTAGTAGCGAACGCGAAATTCTATACAAAGTTCTTTTTGATATGAAAAGTGACTTGAGCGATTTAAAGAAACTCACCATGGAACTCATGAAAAATGGTAACACCAAAGATGTTGAGAAGAAAAACGAAAGCTTAATTCAGAAAATTTACGGTGACGATGATGACGATATTCATGATTTTGAAGAAAGCGTAACCAATACCGAGTTACTCTCTATTCCAGAACATACTTCAAAAATTGAAGAGCCTATAAGCACACAAGATAAGTATCACTTTGCAGAAGAAATTGAAGAGGAAGAGACCTTATCTATTCATGATAAAGAATTAGAATTAATTAAAAAATCATTAGAACGTCACAGCGGAAAACGTAAATTAGCAGCCGCAGAACTTGGCATTAGCGAACGTACATTATACCGTAAAATTAAACAATACGATCTATAAAAACACGTTAACCTAATACACAAGCCTCTATAAAACAGACACGTATTTAAGAAAACAAAATGAAGCACGCAAAATACATTATTGCAATATTAACCATCGCAACCCTTACAAGTTGTGGTATTTACTCTTTTACAGGGACATCTATTTCTTCTGATATAAAAACTTACCAAGTAAATCGATTTGAAAACAATGCCCTTTTAGTAGAGCCAGGTTTAGAGCGAGATTTTAAATTAGCTTTAGAAGATTTAATTCAGAATCAAACCAACTTAAGTCTTGTACCATCTAATGGAGATTTAGTTTACGAAGGCGAAATTACAGGATACCGTGTTTCACCAACAACAGCTACATCAGAAAATGTTGCAGCTCAAAACAGATTAACAATAAGTGTTAAGCTTAGGTTTTTCAACAGAAAAAAAGAAGAGGACGATTTAGAACAAAGTTTCTCTTTTTTCTATGATTACGATGGAACAGCACAACTTATTGGAACCACAAAAACAACAGCACACGAAGAAATTTTTGAGCGTTTAACTCAAGATATTTTCAATGCTACGTTAGCCAAGTGGTAATAAAACCAAGCGTTAATAATCATTTTTAGATTAATATTAAAAATTTGGCTTAGCCAATGAATCGAACCGATTTCACATATCTACTACAAAACCCGCATGCTATAACGCATGAACAAACCGAGGCTATAAAATCTATTTTAGATCAATATCCTTATTTTCAATCGGCACGCGCTATTCATTTAAAAGGATTAAAAGATCAAAGTAGTTTAGATTATAATCAAGCCTTAAAAACTACAGCTGCCTACACCACAGACCGCAGTATTTTATTCGATTTTATTACTTCAGAACATTTTATTCAGAATGAAATTTCACAATACATCAAAAAAAACATTTCACCTATAAATGATATAGAAATTGATGTTGAAGATATCACAGTTTACAAAAAAGTAACTATTGATGATACTTTAAAACAACAAATACAAGATACTACAGGCGTTTTAGACCCATCGTTATTTGAACCTAAAGAATTTCGTCCGAAAAAAGAAATTACTCTTAACGAAACTCCTTCTGAGCATATTGAAACTTCAACCGAAGAAGTTGATCAACCCGAAAAAAATACTCCAGAGGCTATATTAAATTTAGGGACACCACTTCCTTTTGATAAAAAAGAATCGCATTCCTTCAACCAATGGTTAAAACTTACACAATTTAAGCCTATTGAGCGCGAACCTGAAGTTTTAAAAAAACCGACTAAAAAGAAATCGGAAAAAGCATTAAAAAAGGAGAAAAAATTCGATTTAATTGATAAATTCATCATTAAAAACCCAAAAATAAACCCTACAAAGCCACTTTCGCTAAAAGGAAATTTAGCAAAAGCACAAATGATACAACCGGAAGCCTTGATGACAGAGACTTTAGCACGTATTTATGTAGAACAAAAAAATTATTCGAAGGCCATTCAATCTTATAAAATTTTAAGTTTGAAATATCCAGAAAAAAGTGGTTTCTTTGCAAACCAAATTGAGGCAGTAAAACAATTACAAGAACAAAATAACAAGAAATAATGAGTACGTTTACAATATTTTTAGCATTAATAGTTGTGGTAGCATTTTTACTAATTGTAGTAATTATGGTGCAAAACCCTAAGGGTGGTGGATTATCTTCTTCATTTGGAGGTGGTGGCACACAGCAATTAGGCGGTGTAAAAAAGACAACCGATTTTTTAGACAAGAGCACATGGTACTTAGCTACATTTTTGCTAATATTAATTTTAGCTTCAAACATTGCTATTAACAGAGGAGATTCTACTTTAGAATCTAAAGCTTTAGATACTGATGCACCAAGCACTCAGCCTTTACAAACTCCTGCTAATACAGCAACCGACGCTGCTACAATAAAAGATAGTGTGAACTAAGATTCTCAAAAACATATTAGATTTAAAAATGCCAACTTATACAGTTGGCATTTTTTATTTCTGCAAGTTTGTCAGTCTATTGCTCTTGGCATATTTTTAGCGTACTATTAAAGCGTTAATCATAATTTAATTAATTAAAAATAATATAAAAATGAGCTTAAACATTAAACCATTAGCAGACCGCGTTCTTATTGAGCCTGCTGCCGCTGAAACTAAAACAGCATCAGGAATTATTATTCCAGATAACGCCAAAGAAAAACCACAAAAAGGAACTGTTGTTGCCGCAGGAAAAGGTACCAAAGATGAGCCTATTACTGTAAAAGTTGGTGACACTGTTTTATATGGTAAATATGCTGGCACAGAATTAAAATTAGAAGGTACAGATTATTTAATTATGCGTGAGAGCGATATTCTTGCAATTATTTAACAAGTACTTTTTTTTATTTTCCGCGAAAGCGGAAACCTCATCAATTTAAACTAGATTTTCATTAAATAGATTTTCTCCTTAGTGAGAATAAAAAAATTAAGCATATTATGGCAAAAGATATAAAATTTGATATTGAAGCACGCGACGGATTAAAACGTGGTGTTGATGCATTAGCAAACGCAGTAAAAGTAACGTTAGGCCCAAAAGGACGTAACGTAATTATTAGTAAAAGTTTTGGAGCACCACAAGTAACTAAAGATGGTGTATCTGTAGCTAAAGAAATTGAATTAGAAAACGCACTAGAAAATATGGGTGCGCAAATGGTTAAAGAAGTTGCTTCTAAAACTAACGATTTAGCTGGTGATGGTACTACAACTGCAACTGTATTGGCTCAAGCTATCGTAAAAGAAGGCTTAAAAAACGTAGCTGCAGGTGCTAACCCAATGGATTTAAAACGTGGTATTGACAAAGCTGTTGATGCTATTGTTGCAGACCTTGAAAAACAAGCTAAAAAAGTAGGTAACTCATCAGAAATGATTAAACAAGTTGCTGCTATTTCTGCTAACAATGATGATACTATTGGCGAATTAATCGCTACGGCTTTTGGTAAAGTTGGTAAAGAAGGTGTTATTACTGTTGAAGAAGCTAAAGGCATGGAAACTTATGTTGACGTTGTTGAAGGTATGCAGTTTGATAGAGGTTACCTTTCTCCTTACTTTGTAACTGATGCTGATAAAATGATTGCTGATTTAGAAAATCCATACATTTTATTATTTGACAAAAAGATTTCTAACTTACAAGAAATTCTTCCAATTTTAGAGCCTGTTGCTCAATCTGGTCGTCCATTATTAATTATTGCTGAAGATGTTGACGGACAAGCGTTGGCGACTTTAGTTGTAAACAAATTACGTGGTGGATTAAAAATAGCTGCTGTTAAAGCGCCTGGTTTTGGTGACCGCCGTAAAGCTATGTTAGAAGATATCGCTATCTTAACTGGTGGAACTGTAATTTCTGAAGAAAGAGGTTTCACTTTAGAAAATGCAGATTTAACAATGCTTGGTACTGCTGAAACAGTAACAATTGATAAAGACAACACAACTATTGTAAATGGTTCTGGTGATGCTGAATCTATTAAAAATAGAGTAAACCAAATTAAATCTCAAATTGAAACTACAACTTCAGATTACGATAAAGAAAAACTGCAAGAACGTTTAGCTAAATTAGCTGGTGGTGTTGCTGTTCTTTATGTTGGTGCTGCAAGTGAAGTTGAAATGAAAGAGAAAAAAGACCGTGTTGATGATGCATTACACGCAACTAGAGCAGCCGTAGAAGAAGGTATTGTTGCTGGTGGTGGTGTTGCATTAGTAAGAGCTAAATCTGTTTTAGAGAAGCTTACAACAGAAAACTTAGATGAAACAACTGGTGTGCAAATTGTAGCTCGTGCTATTGAGGCGCCTTTACGTACTATTGTTGAAAATGCAGGTGGTGAAGGTAGTGTTGTTATCGCTAAAGTTTTAGAAGGTAAAAAAGATTTTGGTTTCGATGCCAAAACAGATCAATATGTTGATATGCTTAAAGCAGGTATTATCGATCCTAAAAAAGTAACACGTGTAGCATTAGAAAATGCTGCATCTGTTTCTGGAATGATTTTAACTACAGAATGTGCTTTAATTGACATTAAAGAAGATGCAGCTGCAATGCCTCCAATGGGTGGTGGCGGTATGCCAGGCATGATGTAATAACATCACTATATAGTATTAAAAAGGGGTTTTCTAAAATTTTAGAAAACCCCTTTTTTTTATTTAATCTATTTATATCTCTATAAAACAAAGCGTTCTTTATAGATACTAATCAATATTTAAATTTTCAAACAAGTAAAACTACTGTTGTATATAAAAACAAAAACTCCAAGTATAGCACTTGGAGTTTTTTCCTTTTAAAAAAAAATAACAATAATATTAAGCTAATAATATAATCTTCCCATGTATTACTGCGACACAAAGTTGTCAGGAATACTTAATGGTAAATACCAGTTTTCTGAATTTAATAATTTTTGACCTACAGTTGCTGCTGCTCCACTTTCTCCTGCAGTTACAAACTTATTTGCAACAGCATTAGCTAATATTGTTGGATCGTTACTTCTACGTGAAAAACGAACTAAATCTTCCCATCTGTTTCCTTCAAAAGCCAACTCTAAAGCGGCCTCATTAAGAATTAACGCACCTACTTGCTCGATAGCACTAGCACTTGTTACATCGATATCTAAACCTACCGGAGCCATACCTACACGACCACGAACCCCTAAGTATCCAGAAATTGGCTCATCACTAGAATTAGTTGCGTAATAGGTGTTTATATCAAAATTTAAATAAGCTTCCCCGTTTTCAAAAATAGGAGCATCAACAGGGGCTACATCAGGATTATTAAAAATACCATTTAAAATCGCTAAAGCCTGTTCTGGATGTCCTGCGTAATTAATAGCCTCTGCATATCTTAAATATACTTTAGCTGCTCTATTCCATGTAAAATAATCGTATTGATATTTTTTAATTGGAAGTAAATCACTAAAAGCATCAACTGAGCTACTAACTCTTGTATCTATTCCTTCGATCTTTGGCTCACCTTCAAACCCTACAGATTGATCTGCCCAATTATATATAATTGATAATGACGCCGATAATTGATCTGTCACTACCGTAAAGCTATTGTTAGGCTGTCTATATTGTTCACTAAAACCAACATAATTGATAACCTCACTAGTTCTAACGGTTTCTCCGAATATGTTTAACCAACGGCTTACCCAACTGTAAGATTCCCCCGATTTTGTAACTGTTACCGAATTAGATCCAGATAAGTATAAAACACCTTGTAAAGCCTCTTTATCTAAAAATGCTTTATATCTCGTTGCTGCTAGCGTATTGTTTCCTTTCCATAAATGTAAGTCACCCAAAAGAATATCTTGATCAGGAATCATGTCAAAAATTGAAAACCCTAAAGAGCCTGCATATTTAGTTACATTCTCTACACCTTCAACCTCAGCTAGATTAGAAATTAATTGATCCAAAGCTTGATCTACTGATAATAAAGGGTAAGTATCATCCAGTTCATCACTCGTTCTAATTGGTTTTGTAATGTATGGTAACTTTCCGTAATTAATTAGAATTTGCATTTGCGCCCATGTTCTAATTCTTAAAATAGAAGCATAATCATCTAATAATTGATTTTCGTAAGCATCCGTATCAATACCTTCTAAAGCAAAATTACAGTTATTGATAATAGAAAACATAGTCGTTAAATCTGCATAACTATTATCTTCACTTATGTTGTGATTGTTAACTTCTTGAAGCTCATCAATAGAGTTTGCGTTTACATTTACTAAATCTGCACGTAACTCGCCTAGCACTACATATTGCCCTACAACGCCTTGCAATTGAGAAAGCACTCCAAACAATGCCGATCTAGCATCTATTTGATCGTCGCCAAGGTAATCCTCGGCAAGCAATACTTCTTCAGGTTCTACTTCTAACAAACTCTCGCAAGAGGTTAAAAGCGTTAATCCGAAAAGTATGCTGAACGTAATATTTCTATATTGTTTCATTTATATCTATTTTTTTATTTTGAATCTATTATACAAAAATTATAGTCCTACTCTAACTCCAACTAAAACTGAAGTGTATTGTGGTGTTAAACCTGCATCGATACCTTGTAAATAACTTGTTTGAGACGAGCTTACTTCTGGATCGAACCCTAAATAATCTGTAATTGTAAATAAGTTATTTGCTGTAAGGAAAACTGTTGCATTAAAAAAGTCTGGACTATAAGATAATGACAAGGTTTTTAAACGAATGTAAGACCCATCTTCTATCCAACGGTCTGAAAACCTTGAATTACCAACAGCATCACCATAAACCGCACGAGGTATATTTGTGCTTTGGTTTGCTACGGTCCAACGGTTTGCTACCGCTTCACTTTGGTTAGCTAAACCAGACATAGATTCTGTTTGCCAGCGTTGTGCATTGTAAACATCGTTTCCTTGACTGAATGAAAATATAGCCGATAAGGATACATTTTTATATGTAAATGTATTGTAAACCATACCTGTAAAATCCGGATTAGGATTACCAATTACTACACGATCGTCTTCATTAATCACGTTATCAGAAGCATCACTGTTAACAAAGCGAACATCACCTGCTGCAAATGGTTGTTCGAACCCTGCAAAATCTACCCAGTTTAAACCTTCGCTTGAAGCTTCTGTAGCATTGTTATAAATACCATCTGTTTTGTAACCGTAAAATAAACCTAACGCACTACCTTCTTTATTAATGATTGTGGCGTTTACACCAGCGATTTCATATATCTGTTGATCTCCAGGTAATGAGATAATCTTATTTTTATATTGAGAAATATTTCCTCCAACATCCCAAGTAAAGTTATCTGTATTAATAACACGTGCATTAATCCCTAATTCGAAACCTTTATTTTTTAGTTTTCCATCATTAGACAAAAACCCTTCACTACCAAAAACTGGGCTAATACTAGTTTGGTTTAATAAACCATCTGTAACATTGTTAAAATAATCTAAGTTTACAGATACGCGTTCGTTTAACAATCCTAAATCTAAACCTATGTTAGCCTTAGTTGTTTCTTCCCAACGGATAGAACTTTTGGCAATGTTACCATTAATAAGTCCTGTTCCTTCTAAAAATCTAGTAGACACAAAGTAAGATTCTGCATTGTAGTTTCCAATACCATCGTTACCTGTTAAACCATAACTTGCTCTAAGTTTTAATTTATCGATAAGATTATTGTTAGCCATAAAGTTTTCTGAAGAAATTAACCACCCCACTCCTAGACCAGGAAAAATACCGGTAGATTTAGCATCTCCAAAACGAGATGAACTATCGAAAGCTAAGTTGTAACTCACAAAATACTTATTTAAAAACGAATAATCTGCATTAGCATAAAGTGATGCATATTTCCAGTTACCAATATTACCAGAAGTAACAAACGTATCTCTATTACCATTATTAAGTGATGTAAATTGATCGTCTCCAGAGTTACCACTAATAGAGTATGAATTCTCATAATCATTTTGGTTGTAACGTACCCCTAAGTTTATTGAGAAATCGTGAATATTATCAACGTTTAATTTATAATTTAATCGTGTATCGTTATAAACAGAAAATAAACTCTCTACACTTACTTTTGATGTACGATAAAAAGCATCACCAAAATCGTTAGTTTCTTCAGACAATCCTAAATCTGGTAAGAAAACATTTTGTCTGTTTTTAATATAATTAACACCAGATAAAGAACTCAACGTTAATTTATCTGAAATTTTATAACCGAAGTTTAATTGTCCGTAAAGATTATAATCTTTTGCAACAAACGTTGCAACATCTGTAATAACTACAGGGTTACTAAAGCCACCAATATCATCAACATCTTGATAAACATCGGTTACTACACCATCTGCATTCTCTGTATAAGGTGCCAAAAATGGCGATTTATTAAGCGCTGAAAATATTGGAGATGTGCTTAACAAACCATCGTCATACAAACTTCTATCTGTATAACTTACACTTAAGTTTGTAGATAAAGATAATCTATCTGTAATGTTTGTATCGGCATTAAAACGTGTTGTAAAACGCTCGAAATCTGAATTAGAAATTACACCTCCGTTAGTAGAATAACCAACAGATAAACCATATTTAGCAATCTCATCACCACCGGTTACTTTTAAATAGTACTCATTAACATAGTTATCATCGAATACTTGTTTTTGCCAATCGGTAGAATTATGATATTTTTCATAATCTTGAAAAGATGTACTTTCATTAAAATAAGGTAAATTACTTATTTCGCTATTAGTATAAAGTCCCGAATTATTTAATTGGTTAGATAAATACGTTTTGTATTGATCTGCATTCATCATTCTAATATTATCCGGAGAAATATTTAAACCTGCTTGCGCATAGAAATCTATTTTAGTTGTAACATCATCCGTTTTATTAGTTTCAATAAGTATTACTCCATTTGCAGCTCTAGATCCGTAGATTGAAGCCGCATCTTTAATTACTGTAATATTTGCAATATCCTTTGGGTTTATATCTGATAAAGGATCGTAACTATACCCTCTAATAATAGAATTATTATTAAACGTATTTGTTTCAATCATCATACCATCTACAACTATTAAAGGTTGTGTAGAACTGTTTAAAGTATTGTACCCTCTAATAAAGTTATTAGAACCAATACCCGGAATTCCAGAACGCATAATACTCCGCATACCGCTTACTTCGTTACCCGTAATCATATTTGCTGCAGACTCACGTGCTGTAGCAATATTGCCCTCTCTTACAGAAATAGCTCCTACTACAGATGAGTTACTTTTAGCTCTAAGTGGTGTATTTACGTCTGTATAATACGTATTGAAATCCTTTTTATTAATTTTAATTTCAATTTTAGATCTTCCTCTTAAGGCAACCTCTTTATCTTGAAACTCTTGGCTACTTAATATAAGTGTAGCTCTACCATCTGGAACTTTTATCGAGAATGTACCTTTTTCGTCTGTAAGCACAGAGGAAAAATTACCCGCTCGTACATTAACGCCAGCCAAAGGCTCTTTATTAGTAGCGTTAAGGACCGTTCCCGTAACTATTTTATTCGATTTTTCTTGTCCTTGCGATGCAAAAATAATTCCGAAAAATAGAATGAAAAGCAGGGAATATGTATTTTTTATTTTCATCATAATCAGATAATTCATGTTTATTTTTTAGTTAAAATACTTACTCTACTGGCGTTAGTGCTATAAAATCTAGACCAAACTTACGATCGTACAACAGTAGTTCTGGTTCACTCACATCTACAATAACTTTAAGCTTCACAAAGTACTCATTATCAACCTCCTCATTAACAAACACAGGAATATCATAAGTATCACCAATGGTAACAACACCATCTTCAAGGTTACTTACTACTAATGGGCCAATTTCGTTTACAATTACATTTTTATCAGCATCTGTGTAGCTAAACTCAAACCTCAACTTAGTATCTTGAGATGCTCCTACGGGAGTAAATCGTAATTGAATATTATAACTTGCAGATAACACATTACTAAATGCTACTTCAAAATAATTATTACTATTACTCGCATCTGGATTTGCTAATAAGCTTACTGTATTAGTAAATGATCCTGATGCTGTTCTATCAAAATTTTGAACTACTGTAAAGTCTGACAAATCACCTATAGTTCTTCTTTTATTATCTTCTACCTCATATCCAATAATTTTATACATAACATTTTCTGGAGTATAATTTAAATCACTAACTAAAAGCACATTGCCATTACTTAATGCTTCATTACCCGTTATAGAACTAGCGTCTAGCGTTACAAAATTACCAACCGTATTTAAAAGCAACGATCCGTCTAAATCTGCTTGTTCAAAAGCTGGAAATGTTAAGTTGCTAAATATTGTTCTGTCTGTATTACTCTTTACAGAATCTTCAATTGGAAATTTATAATACTCTTTAAAACGATCGTAAATCCCTGTATAAGCATCATCGGTTAAACCTATAAAAGTAAAACGATCTTCTTCAGAACTTAAATCTCCTATTGTTTTAAATTGTGTATTTGATGCGCTAAAAATAGAATCGTAAACCGTTTGGCCTAATGTATTAGTTCCTGTTTTAACACTTTTTGCTTCATCAAAAAGAACTTCGTTATACTGAGAAAAATATTCCATTAAGACCGGAAATTCTTCTACATTGTCATTAAGGAATCCCCAAATATTTGGTTTTACGCTTAACACGCTTGACACCTTATGTAGGATACCGTTTGATGTTAGCAAATCTGCTTCTAACAAATCAACATCACCAAAAGTAACTTGCCCATCTACATTAGAAAACTCTATATATTTATCGTTAAGCATTTTTACAAATACAGGGTTTTCATTTATGGTTGAGCCGTAAGAGAATCTAGAAATATGATTTCCTATTAATTGTGTTAATGCATCTGGATCGTTTAATACATCGGCAGATACCAATGCTAAAGCTTCGTTACTTGGTGCCCATACTGTAAAAGCTTGCGATGAGCTAAGTAACTCTTCAAAACCTGTTTGTTTTACCAGTTCTAAAAAGGTTGAATAGTTAGCATCGGTAGCTAACGTCTCTAAAATACTAGATTCTAACCTTTGATCTTCTTGTCCATAATGGTCGTCCAAGGCATCTTCCTTACAGCTAAATGCTACAAGGATAACAAGAACGGCACATATGCGACCTAGATTAATTATGAAATTATTTTTATTATTCATTATAAGTTCTTTATTATTTATTTTTATTAATCAACCGGTACAAACTCAATATAATCAATAGGAATACCTCCTGATCGTATTGTTTCAAAACGCAATACGTGACTTTGTTGTTCTGGCATAAGTAAATCATCAATTACAATAAACCTTGCCCAGTTCGCTAAATCGTAAGCAGAGTTACCGCTATTATCAAAAATATCAGCACGTCCTCTTACATAACCACGCTCTCTTAACTCTAGAGAATCTTCATCTGGCCATCCTATACCTAATTCACTTGGGTTAGATCTCATATCCCATTGTGACCCTATAGGTTGTCCATCCCAATAGGTTTGGAATATTGGCCTACCATTATTTCCTTGGTTTCCACATACTCTAAGCTCATATTTCCCTTTAGGAAGTACTGGCGTATCAAACTCAATCCATGTTACAGAACCTAAATTCAATACAGTTCCTGCATCATAAGCAGCATTTCTACTTTGTCTTAAAATTCTAATTCGTGTTGCTGGAAAAACCCGAAGCGATTCGAATTCTGTAGAATCAAACCATGAATTAAAACCAATTTTACCGGCTTGTACTTCTGGTAAACCTGTTCCAAAATCGAAGATTACATGTTTTGCTTTAGGAATAAATATGGTTAATAATTTATCTACGGTATGATATACTCCATTTTTCGCAGGAAAATTGCTGTCTTCAGAAATTAAAGACGTCCATGTATCATCTACACCCGTTTCTGTTTCGTTAATTCTAAGCTCTTTATCTGTTTTAAAAGATTTTATAGCATTTTTAGGAAGTATTGTACTAATAAAAGAGTTTTCTGGAAAATCTGCAGAATACAAGAAACTCTCTGTTGCATGATAAGCCATAAACCTATTTAACTCATTTAGCTCGTCTGTATAATTTACATCTCCTGGAGAGATATAATCTGCCAAATCTTGAAAAGAATTAATACCAGCTTCAGCATAAACAGCATCTGATTCTGCTAAAATTGTAAAATTATTCTTTGATCCTGTTTCACTAAAGTATTGAGAAAACATATCATAATATCCGGTTTGCTTTAAAGCTTCAATAAAAATAGTATGCTTACCAGCCTTTTCCATTACAACAGTAACGGGATCAATAAAAGGGTTTAAAACTCCTGTAAGCGCATGTATAGTTCCATTATTTGTACGAATATCGTATTGATCTAAACCAACTTCTTTATTAATCTGCACATTAGCAATACCACCTCCTAATAAGTAAGACGTTGTAAGATAATCTCCAGTATAAGTTGTATCGGCCAATCGCCCTTCTATAAAACTACTTGTGGTTCTACTCGTTGGTAGCGTATGAAACTTAACTAATATTTTTAAAAATTCTATTTGCTCTTCCGAAGTTAACTCTGCTACAGTACTTACATTAAAGCGCTCTTCTAAGAATGCCTTTATAGCCGTATTGGTAGGTGCTAAACACGTATAACTTCCATAACTTCTTAATGCGGTGTAAAATTCTGTTTTTTGAAGAATTTCAACATACATAGAAAATTTGTCTGGGTTAGCTTCTAATACCTCTGAAATTGTCATATCAGTAGTTTCACCATCTGTTGTAAAAAAGGTGGTTCCATCAAGAGGATCATTACAGCTATTTAATATTAGCATAAACATGCAAAGCCCTCCAAGCCAATTAATTATTTTTTTAGTTTTCATAAGTTTAGTTTTAGTTTTCGTAAAATGGATTCTGCACTAAATTATCATTCAAATTAATTTCATTTTGATAAATTGGTAAAAAGTATGAATCTGGATCTGAGTAATAACTCAAAATCTGCTCATAATCATCTGCACCAGCTTTAAAATCGACTAAACTTAAAATAAGTTCTTGATTTGCAAAGTTATCACGACGTGCAAAACGCAGTAAATCGTACCAGCGCTTTCCTTCGAATGCAAACTCTTTTTGGCGTTCTAATAATAATGCATTTAATAAACTAGACTCGTCTCTAGAAACACCTAAAGGTGCAGAAACTGCACGCATATGCACATCGTTAATAAGTTGATAAGCCATATCTAAATTCTTTTTATCAGCAGATAAAATATAAGCTTCAGCTTGCATAAGTAAAACATCGGCATAACGATAGAATATAAAATTGTTATAATACTCATCACTACCACGGTATTCGCCAGTTTCATCTACACCTGCATATTTAAAAACTGCAAAATTCTCCCTATCATACGTTCCTAAATGCGCACGAATATCATCTGGAAACTCTCTATACAATTCGTTAATTCCTTGATATGCTACATAATTAAGATTACTTACTTGGAATGAGTTTCTTAGCGTTGCTGAAATATCGCTAAACTGAAGTTCGAAAATACCTTCATCTGAGTTGCCTTCAAAAAAGATACTATTAAACCACTCTTCACCATTAACTAAACTATAGCGACCTAAATCTATTAATTCTTGTGCGGCGTCAATACACTCAGTGTACTGTTCATTCCATAAATAAGCATCTGCAAGAATAGCAAGCGCTGCTCCTTTTGTAATTCTCCCTTTATCATGAGCTGCAGATTGTGCATACCCTAAGTTTAAATCTTCTACTGCTAAAGTTAAATCATTGATAATTTGAGTAAGAATTTCTTCTTCTGTATTTTTTGCTGGATAAAAATCGATTTGGTTTGTTGATGTTGCTGTTAATACTAACGGCACCTCTTTAAAGTTTTTAACCAAAATTAAATATGCTAAAGAACGAATAGTAATAGCTTCTGCTTTAAATGTATTTAATTCTTCTATAGAAAACGTTTTATCTTGCTCCTGAGCGCCATCGGCAAACTCTAAAACTAAATTACAGTAGTTAATAGTAGCATAGAAGTTACTCCAGTTTGTTAATCCATCTGAAGGAATCATATAATTTCTCATTATATTCTCTAAACCTCCACTACCAGAAACCATCATTTCTGCTCTAAGTTCTCCCCACTTTAATACTCTATCGGTAAACCCAGATTGATTCATAGAGGCATAACACCCAGCTACTGCAGAACTTACTTGCTCTTTATTATTCCAAAATTCTTGTTGAATTAAGTTGTCTTTTGGTTCTAGATCTAGATAATCGCTACACGATGATAGTGTTGCAAAAATCATCGGAACCATTATAAATATTTTAATTATGTGTCTTTTCATAATATCTTAACTTTAATGCTATTTAAAATGATAGATTTATACCTACGGTTATTTGTTTCGATCTCGGAGTTTGTTCCGCATCGTAACCTAACTCTTGCCAATCGTTACTAATTCCTCCTTCAGGATCTACTCCCGAATACTTGGTAAAAGTTAATAAATTGGTTCCTGTAACATAAACTGAAGCATTTGTAAAATTCAACTTGTTAATAAAAGGCTTTGGTAAATTATACCTAAGTGTAATGTATTTCATTCTTAAGAATGAAGCATCTTCCATAAACCTATCAGACCCTAAAGTATTAACAGGGCTATTCAAAATAGCTCTTGGTATATCTGTTTCATCACCTTCAAATCTCCAACGTCTTAAAACCGCTGTACTTTGATTATCAAAATCGTCCATACTTTCCGTATTCATACGTGCAATATTCATTAATTTCTGATCATATCTAAAGTTGAAAAATGCATTAAGTTGAAAGTTTTTATAACGAATATTAGGTCCAAACCCACCAAATAATAACGGATTTGCATTTCCTAAGTATACTACATCTAGTTCGTTGATATTTCCATCTTTGTTAACATCTTCATACATGGCTTCACCTGGCTGAAACTCTTTACCATTATTAAAAACTAAGTTTTTAGGCTCTCCATTAAGATCGTAAATAATATCTCCATTACCATCACGTGCTACTAAATCTTCTTGAGAACTAAATACGCCTAAATAACGGTAGCCATAAAAAGAACCAATAGGGTTACCTTCTTGAATTCGTTTTAAATACCCACCAGGTCCAGTTGTTAAAGGGTTTCCTGCTTCTGCTACTTGAGCTTCTGTAATACGTTTAACTACGTTTCTATTACGAGCTACGTTAAAATTAAAATCTAATCCAAAATCTTCATTATCTATAATTTTGGTTCTTACACTAAACTCAATACCTTGGTTACTAATATCACCTAAGTTTAAATAAGGTATTCTAGAAAAACCAGAAGTTGTTGGTATAGCTGTGTTTTTAGTTAATAAATCTTTGGTGTCTTTTTGATAGAATTCTAAGTCACCACTAACTCTACGATTAAAAAATGAATAGGTTACACCTAAGTTCTTCTGAATAACAGTTTCCCAACGTAAATCTGTTAATTCCATACTACTTGGTATTACAGCAGGCTCATCTAAATATGTATAGTTATACGTTGTGTAAGTATTGTACGAACCGTAGTTTGTACCTGGCGAATTACCGTTTACACCATAACTAGCACGAATACCTATTTCGTCCACAAAATCTGCACTTTCCATAAAAGGCTCTGAAGATAAAATCCATTTTGCAGCAACACTTGGAAAAGTACCATTTCGGTAATTACTACCAAATTTAGAGTTTCCTTCCGATCTAATACCTCCACTTAAAATATAACGATCTAAATACTGATAGTTAAAAGCAAAGTTGGCTGCAAGCGTTGTGTTTTGCTCGAATGTAGATTCTAAAGAATTTCCAGAACCTTCAATTCTAATATTTGCAATAGGTGTTTGTATATCACTTGTTGGACTATTACTAGCAACAGATACATATCCTTGACTTGTTTTTTCGAATGTTTGAAAAGAAAAACTTGATAAAAACGAATGTTTCTCACCTAATTCTGGCATCCAAATTAATTTATTATCTGTACGCATTACAAAAAACTCACCATCATCAAAAGTTGATCTGTTTGCTCCTGAATTTGTCCATGCTGCCCCAATAGCTTCTTCTGGTACAAATTGAGATTTTTTATCTACATTAATATCAAATGAAATAATAGATCTAAAATCGAAATGCTTATTAGGTTTATAACTAAATCTAAAAACCGGTGTAATTCTATTATTTTCTGTATTGTTTCTAGACAACCTCGCCATTGCAACTGGGTTGTAATAAGTAACACCATTACCTTGAAAAGAATTTTCTGGTGTAAAATACTGATCGGTTAAATTACCATTTTCGTCAACTTGATAAATAGATTGATTTGGCATTTTTACCAATGCTAAAGATCTTAAGTTAGCTTGTCCTAAACTATTATCTTTTGCATAAGAACGATCTAATGATCCGTGGCTATAAGAAAGCTCGGAAGCAATAGTAATTTTATCTGAAATATTATAATCTAAAATAGCACGTGTTGTAAATAATTTGAAAGCACTACCAACTGTTGTCCCTAATTGATTTTTATAACTTCCAGATACACGGTATGATGATTTTTCTCCACCACCAGATACACTTAAGAAATGCTCATTAGTGTGCCCTCTTTGTGTAATTTCATCTAGCCAATTAACATTTTTATTATACAACTCGTATAACTCGTAATCTGGATTGTATGCTATTGGGTTACTATCTGCTAAATTAGTATTAGTTGCAATTAATTCATCTTTAATTAATGTAGAGTATTGATCTCCATTTAACATTGGTATTCCGTCTGGTTGCTTAGATGTACTTCCTTTATAACTATAAGAAAATCTAGCTTTACCTTTTGCCCCACGTTTTGTTTTAATAAGTAAAACACCGTTTGCTGCACGCGACCCATATTGCGCCGTTGCTGCTGCATCTTTTAAAACTGAAATTTCAGAAATATCATCTGGAGATACCCCAATCATTGATGCATATTGATCTTCATCGGCTGTAGAAAAATCGAACCCAGTATCAATTTGTGTTTCAAAAGGCACACCGTTAATAACAATTAGTGGTTCTGAAGAAGCATTTAATGATGATGTACCACGAATACGGATAGATAAACCGGCTCCTGGATCTCCAGAATTAGCTACAATATCTACACCACTTAATCGACCTTGCAATTGATCTACAATACCCGATGATGCTGTTTCACTAATTTCTTTGGTAGAGATAGTTTCCATGGCTGTAGCAATTCTTCGCTTATCCATTTCAAACTCACCAGTAAATACTTTTTTTGTTCCTCTTACAATAATAGCATCTAACTCTGCTACATCTTCTTTTAATCCTATATCAATTGTTGTTCTACCTCCAACTGTAATTTCCTTAGTAATAAAACCAATGTAAGAAAAGGTTAGCACGTTATTAGCATCATGCATTTTAATAGCGTAATTACCATTAAAATCGGCTACAACACCATTAATAATACGATTATTTTTATCTTTCTCTGCAATGGTTGCACCTGTTAATGGCTGACCATCTGATTCTGAGATTACGGTTCCTGATACGCTTATTTGCGTTTGTGCCGACATACTGAACGCCGAAAACAATACACAAACTACCATTAAGACATATGAATATGACCTGTATTTATCCTTCATATTAAAAACTTTTAGTTTTATTATTTTATATAATTATTCGTTTCGTGTATTATAATTCTCTTTGATAATATATTTGTCATACTACCAGTTGTTACGGTATCTCCTGTTTCTTCGTTTGTAATAGAAACAGATGTTGTTGTATTTACAACAGAAAACTGATCGTAAACTGGAGCAAAATCGACAATTTTACTATAATACATAGAAGGAAAAGTTCCTGTGATTTTACCATCGGTAGGTAACGATTGTTGTATAAAGTGCTTTTTAGCAAAGTTTAAAAGATCTCTTTTTGCTATAGCCTTATCTAAATCATCCAACCCATTTACTATGCTAGGGTCTACAATAACACCATCACTAATAGCTTGTGCAACAGCACTGTTGTTAGGCGCAAATAATGTAAACGTTCTTTGTAAGTTTAAGAAGTTAATTAATTTATCTTCCGAACCTACAATGGTAATTAATGCATCTGCACTTTCTAATACCTCTATAAAAGATGAAAAGCTCGCAGAGTTCTCTACTAAAGTACCGTAAGTGAAATTTAACGGCATATCTATAATAGCACTCATTTCATAAAAGTTTCCATTATCTGTAACTTGGATATTCTCAACCTGAGCAGATTCCATATCCTGAATATCTCCACCTCCTTGTGCTAAATTACCAGCAGATGCGTAGATAAACTCGCCACTTCTTGCTTGGTAGTAATTGTTAGCATTAAAATCTATATCCTCATCGACAATTTGATTAAGAACAATATCAGCTATTGTTTTTCTAACATAAGCTATATCTGCTGCACTTGGAGACGTTGCATCTGGATCTGGATACGTACGGTTATTAGCTCCTACAGGATCACCTTCTACATCCATATAAATTACAGACACATCAGTAGGATCATAAGAATCAAGATCTGTACGTACTGTTATTCTACGTGTTGCACTGTTTGGATCTGCAATATCGACAAACTGATCGTTTCTTACACCTAAAATAGAAAAACGCACTGCATTACTTTGTAAAGCTGTATCTATTCTAAGATCTTGAACTGCTTGAAGCATTATAGAGTAATTAGGGTCTAATAATAAAGGCCCCATTATTGTTCCAAAACTATTATTTGTATACACTGTATTTACCCCTACAAAGAAACCATTGCTACAAAACTTTTTGTCGACAACATCTTCCGCTTTATAATCTACTAAACCTAAGCTTGTATCATAACTTTGACCAAAATAACTTGGACATATATCCCAATAATCATTAAAGAAAAAAGGTGATATAAATTTCCCTAAAACATCTAAAGGCATTTCATCATAAGAGCTATAAAACTCTCCCAAAATACTATTACTAGTTAAATAACTTTCTAAAGCTTCGTTTGTTGGCACTAATAACCCCCAAGCTTGTGCTAGAGTTCCATCGATATTAGTTGCATAATTCTCATCTGCAACATTAAAGGGTAGATAATCATTTTCTATTCCTGTAGAAAACACAAATCTGTAAATTTGCTCTGTTTCTCCTGTTTCCTCATTTAGCTCGTCTCTATTGTATCTCAAATAAGCAAAACGTTCCAATATTCTTTTAAAACCAGAATACTTATCGCCATACTCCGGAGAAGAAAGGTTTTCGTACATGCTCTTTTTAGGCTCAAACACTTTATCTAAAGCATAAATTATCCCATTTTCTGCTACAATATTTTGTTCTGTAACATTAGCACCAAATACTTTCATTTCGCCATCATTGAAAGTTTCATCTGGAAACATAAACTCGTAATCCGAATGCTGAACATCCCAAGTATCTAAATAAGATTGAATAAAATAATTGGTTGTTTTTAATCTACCATTACTTTCTTCTACCACATATTGACCAGGCTCTAACTTATCCCAATCTAATATATGCTGTAAAGTATCGGTATTATACGTTCTATTAGGTCTTTGGTATTGCGTTCTACGTCTAAAACTTTGACCTAAATAAAATCGATTTGGAAAATAAGTTAACGTTGTAGTATTCCAACCATCAATTATAATTGAATACTCTACGATATCTAATATTTTTTCTGGTGAAATAGATTCTATACTAGATATTCCTTCAGCAGTCATATAAGCCTCGAAAGCCTCATCTGTTGGAGCAAAAACTGTCCAAGAACCACCTTTTACCAATGGTTCTTTGTAAGCCGTTTGATCTAATGCCTGTAAGTAATAAGTAAAATTCCCCATGGACTCTAATTGTTGGTAAATTGTACCAGCCAAATTGTCGGGACGTGCATACTCAAGCGGGTCGGGCTTACACCCAAAAGTGGCCATAATTATAAATAATATAATTATACCATTTCTATGCTTCATTTTTTGTACCATATTAATTGTAGTTAATTTAGAATTATTGTTTAGTTATTTAATTAGGTTCGGTTAATACATTTAAACTTGGTTTTAGCTTAAATTAAAGAGAAACAGCAATTAAAGAGCAAATACTAAAATTTGTTAATTAATGTTAACTATTTGTTAATGCAAACTTATAAAACAATGCCCTTTAAGTATATAAATTATAGCTATTTAGAGATAAATTATTGCTCATTTATACCGTTTTACCCCTATAAACACTAGGCTTTATGTAAAATCCTACAGTATTATTTTTACCACATTAACCTATTCTTAAAAAACCATAAGCATAATTATCAAATTAACAGAATACAGTATTTAATTTTGCTTAAACGTTTAACAAACTAATAAAATACTTAAATTTTAGCATTACAGACCATATAAAACAATGAGCAATTACCTCACCTTTTACCTCCTAATATAAGTAAGCATATTCTATTGTTTTTAACAAAAAAAAAAAATCTCAGATTAAGTTTTAATCTGAGATTTCACATTATTAATTTATAAATTCGAAACGCTTACATTTCTCCTTCTTTTTCCTTTTGTTCAATAAACTGACTTGGTGTTACATCAAACAATTCCTTAAAGGTTTTACTAAAATATGCTGTGGAATTAAAACCGGACATGTGAGATACCTCTTTTATAGAATAATTGTTTTTTACCAACAACTCAGCAGCATAACGCAATCGTATTGTCCTAATAAAGTTGCTTGGGTTACTTCCTGTTAACGTATTTATTTTTTTATAGAACTGAGATCGACCAATCCCCATTTCGGCCAGTAAATCGCCTTGTTTAAAATCTATATCACTTATATTTTCAATAATAACTTTGGTGGCTTTATCAAGAAATGCTTCGTCTAGATTATTAGAGGTTACCTCACTAGACGGGAATATACCTCCAATTTCAGAAAAACGTTGTCGCAATCTTTTCTTCGCCTCAAGCAAGTTATTAATTCTAGCTTTCAATACATCGGTAACAAAAGGTTTTGATATATAACCGTCTGCACCGTGCTCGTAACCCTCTATTCTATCCTCAACCAAGGTTTTAGCAGTTAATAAAATTACAGGTATATGGCAGGTTTCTAAATCGGATTTTATAGAATTACACATTTCGAAACCATCCATTTTAGGCATCATAACATCACTTATAACCAAATCTGGCAAATATTTATGCACTTTCTTTAACCCATCGACACCATTAACAGCTTCTTTAATAATGTATTGATCTCTTAAATCACTACTTAAATGCACACGGAGTTCCTTATTATCTTCAACAATAAGCAGTATTGGTTTATTAGAATCGTCACCATTGTAATCGTCTACCGAATCTGGTTTTACATT
Organism: Algibacter lectus; assembly: GCF_900112395.1. Taxonomy (GTDB): domain Bacteria; phylum Bacteroidota; class Bacteroidia; order Flavobacteriales; family Flavobacteriaceae; genus Algibacter; species Algibacter lectus. The sequence continues at coordinate 138,921 of NZ_FOLN01000007.1, read as the reverse complement.
TGGTAAATGATCGTTCGAGATTAACATATCATATTCAACAGCCTTCATTGAGTTTATTAAAAATTCATTTTTAACATTCTCAACATCATCTGGCTTAGCATCGATATTTAAAGGTAGTTTAACAATAAACTTGGTTCCTTTTTTATGCTTACTCTCTACATCTATTTCACCACCATGTAATTCCACTAAACCTTTGGTAAAGTTTAACCCAATACCTGTACCGGCTTTTGAAGCATCCAAATTATAGAACCTCGAAAAAATACGGCGCATTTGCTCCTTATCTAAGCCCACACCAGTATCTTCAACTATAATTTCAACATACTCGGTAGATTTAGCTTTACCCAACTTCAAAAAGTTAGAATTACCACTACCAGTATTAATTTTATTAATTGTTATGGTTATATCACCTCCACTATTGGTGAATTTTATAGCATTCGAAATTAAGTTTGTAATTATTTTTTCAACTTTATCAAAATCGAAAAGTGAAACAATTTTATCTGAAGTACTTATGAAGTTATAATTAATCTCCTTTTTGAAAGCTAAATCTTTAAAAAGCGAAAAAATATCTTCACTAAACTTAACAACATCTCCTTTTTCTAATTGAAGCGGTGCCATACCAACATCCATTTTACGATAATCTAACAACTGATTTACCAAGTGAAGTAATCGTCTAGCACTTCGCTGAATAGATAATGCCGATGTTTTTACAACCTCAGGATTATCACTAAAATTCGCTAATATTTTATCTACCGGATTCAGGATTAATGTTAATGGCGTTCTAAACTCGTGAGATACATTTACAAAGAACTGTAGTTTCATTTGATCTAGTTCGTGTTCTTGTTCTTCTTGTACTTTAAGCTCATAATAATACATTAAGAAACGAATAATTAACGCTCCAATAATAATATAAATAAGGTAAGCCCACCAACTACGCCACATAGGTGGTAAAATTTTTATATTTAGAAAAGTTGTTTTAGCAGTATCCCATTGCCCATTAATGGTCGCTTTTACTTCAAATTTATATGTACCAGATTCTAAGTTCGATAGGTTTACTACACGGTTAGAGCCCAAATTAATAAAGTCGCTATCTAGACCTTGCATACGATAAGCATACTTAACCTGCTCTGGATTATCAAAATAAAGCGCCACAAACTCCAACGAAACATAATTCTCCTTGTACTTTAACGTTAAATCTTTAGTTTCCGAAATACCTTTGTTCAATAAAACTCTATCATGTATTGAGTCGCCTGCAAAAACAACTCTGTTATTTAACTTCAGCTTACTTATTTGTGGTTTTAAATCTACAGCTGCAGGAATGGCAATATCATCTGGATTAAAAATATTAAAACCGTTTAAACCACCAACAATAATACGGCCGTCTGTAGTTTTCTCTATAGATTGTGTTTGAAATTCTGCACCTTGTAAACCATCGTGCGTATTGTAATTTACAATTTGATGTGTTTTGGGATTCAGTAAAGACAAGCCACTCTTTGTAGTAATCCAAATATTAAAATTATCATCCTCCTTAATACCTACAACCAAATTGTTTGGTAGTCCATTTTGCGAAGAATATGACTGTACCAAATTTAAATTAGCATCAAGCTTATAAACACCACTATCTGATCCTACCCAAATATTATTACCATGATCTTCTGTAATAGTACTAACCCTAACCTCCACTAATCCAGAAACGTTAACAGGTATAAAATCGATATCATTGGGAATAAACTCACCTAAGGCTTTCAATTCAACTACATTTAACCCCAGTTCTGTACCTATAAACAAGCGTTTTTTTGAATCTATAAACGTACTAATGATAGAGTTACTAAGTAAAGAATTACCAGAATCGTAGGTGCTTTTATAATTTTTAAATTGTTTAGTTTTCGGGTTATAAAGACTTAAACCCTCGTTTCTTAAAGCGAACCAAATTCTATGTTCAGCATCTTCCACTCCGCTCCAAACAGAACTTTGCCCAATAGACTTAGTATTATTAGCATCGTGTAAAAACACTTCACTTTTACCCGTTTCCGGATTAAATTTATTAACGCCACCATCTAAGGTACAAACCCAAATAAAACCTGCATGATCTTCAAAAGTATATAATATTTTGTTGGAGCTAAGCGCACTTGTATCATTAGAAAAACTACTAAAATGCTCAAACGAATTCTCTTCTTCATTAAACAAATTTAGGCCGCCATTGTATGCACTTATCCAAATTCGTTCTTTGGAATCTTGCAAAACAGATTGTATTGTTTTTTGACTTAAACCATCGGCCTTATTGGCTTTATAGTAATAATGCTGAAAGGAATAACTAGACGGATCTAACTTGCTAACACCAACATCGTAACTGCCTATCCAGAAAATACCTTTTCTGTCTTCAAATATTTTAGTAGGTTTATTATTAGGTAATGAAAACGGATCGGAAAAATTATTTACAATATGGCGTTGCATTTCTACATCGTCATTTTCTTTTTTGAATAAATACAAACCAAAAACATCGGTAGACACCCAAAACAAACCTGTTTTATCCTGATAAATATCGTAAATAGGCACACTTTTATCCACTAAAGATACGTGCTTAAACGTATTATTTTTGGTATTCCAAAGTATGAGGTTAGATAAATCGTTACCAATCCAAAAATCGCCATCGGCATCAATAAATACTTTTTTAGTAATGTGGTTTAACTCGTAAGATTCTTTTTTATCAATTAAAACACGATCGAAGTTATCGTTTTTTCTATTATATCGGTTTAAATGCTGCCCATTAGTTCCAGCCCAAATCGTATTATCTTTATCTTTTAAAAGAACATTAACTTTATTATTATCAATAGATTTTAAATTACTTTGATCGCTTATGTAATATGAAAACTTAAAATTATCTTCATTAGTATTATAATCATAAAGCTGAATTTTTATAACACCAATATTGGTAGCAACCCAGAGTGTATTATTAATACTGTCGTACAGCAAATCATTAATAATTTTTTGCGAACTATTTGATAAAGAAAGCTGCTTATACAGTTTTATTCTAATAAACTTATTAGTCTGTTTATTAAATAAATTAAGCCCATTATTGGTTCCAACCCACAAATTCCCTTCGTTATCTTCTTCAATAGCATTAATTCTGTTATTACTAATAGATGTATTGTCATTTAAAACAGATCTAAAAATCTCAAATTCATAACCATTATATCTATTAAGTCCATCAATAGTTCCGAACCACAAAAAACCAGCTTTATCCTGAAATATTTCGGTACACGTACTGCTTGAAAGCCCACTAAATGTATCTAAATTTTCAAACTTTATATTATTCTTCTGCCCAACAATAATATTTGTTAGTAAACAGAATAAAGCAATAAAATAATTTTTAAAATTCATTTTTATTTGAAATTTCAACAACTAAATGTTATTAATTTATTGAATACAAAACTTTTACTAATTTGTATTCAAGCTAAAATAAAATATGGAGGTTATTTACCCGTAACTGTGCAGGCCTGCGCAATCTAAAATACTCTTTAGAATGAGAACATAAAACCAAACGGAAATCATTTTAAAATATAGTGATCACGTCGTTTTTAGATATTAGCAAAAAGCAAAGTTTTTCACTAATATAAAAAACTTTGCTTTACTAATATTATTTTTAACTAATGTCTCGAAAGATTAAAGATAAATCTCTAATAAATCGGCTTGAGAAGCAGTAATTTTAACAGCATTAACAGTGGCTGGCAACAATATCGTTTCTCCTGTGTTTAATGCATAAGTATCATCGGCATGGCTAATTTCTAAACTTCCGCTAACGCACATATAAATTACAAAAGAATCTAGGTTAGAATAATCTTTCTCTAACTCGTTTTCAACTTTTATAAAGTTTGTTTTAAAATAAGGAGAATGTACTAATTTGTTAGCCATATTCGCCTTAGTTTCATAACTTGTTTTAAACTCGCTATGGTAAGTAAAATCTATAGCATCTAAAGCTTGATCGTTGTGTAACTCACGCTCTTTCCCCGTTGTAGCATCTACTCTATTATAATCGTAAATACGGTAAGTAACATCCGAGGTTTGTTGAATTTCAGCTAATAAAACACCAGATCCAATAGCATGAATTCTTCCTGTAGGAATGTAAAACGTATCGCCTTTTGCAACCGTTTCGTGATGCATAACATTTAAGATTGTATCATCTTCTAAATGTCTTTGGTATTCTTCTTTATTAATTTCTTTTTCGAAACCAACAATAAGTTCTGCATCTTTATCGGCTTGCATAACATACCACATTTCGTTTTTCCCGAATGAGTTGTGACGCTCTTTTGCTAACTCATTACTTGGGTGTACTTGTATAGATAATGGTGTTTTTGCATCAATAAATTTAATAAGTAACGGGAAATCTTCACCAAAAGCTTTATACACAGCTTCACCAACAAAATCACCTTTATAAGTATTAATTAATTGTTTAAGCGTTTGCCCTTTAAGCTCGCCATTTAACACCTGAGTTTCATCGCCTTTTACATCCGAAATTTCCCAAGATTCACCAATACTACTTTCTGTATACTCTTTATTAAGTTGTGTTTTTAATTTTTCGCCACCCCATAATCTGTATTTGTATAGCGGTTCGAATTTTAATGGATATAGTTTCATTATAGTTGTGTTTAAAAGTTATTTTTTAGATGAATTTCTTTCTATTAAATGAGTATCTATTAATATGGTTTGTCCCTTTTGAGGGGTTTCTTTAGTTAAAATTTGCTTCAGCATTAACTCCGAAGCTATTTTCCCTATTTCAAATCCAGATTGATCTATCGTGGTTAACGATGGCTCAATAACACTAGAAACAGGCTCGTTACTAAAACCAACAAAAGCAATAGCATCGGGTATTTTAATTTGCAACTCCTTGGTGTGTTTCATGGCACCAATAGCCGATAAATCATTAGCACAAAAAACGGCATCAATAGGCAGTTTTTTTGCTAATAATTTTCGCATACTAATATAACCATCTTGCTCCATAAGTCGAGAGCTAATAACATATTCTTCTTTAAAGGTTAAATTATTTTTCTTTAAAGCTGCTTTGTAGCCTTCAAATCTATTTTTATAAATTTCTAATTCCTGCGGTCCCGAGAAATGTGCAATATGCTTACAGCCCTTTGATATTAAATGCTGTGTAGCATCGTAGCCGCCCTTAAAATCATCAATTAGCACATTACTAAAGCCAGGAATATCACAATGCCTATCGAAAAATATAAGCGGAATATTACTATTTTTTAAAGCTTCTAAATGGTCGTAATTCATGGTTTCCATAGACACCGAAATTAATAAACCATCTACCCTATTTGCAAGTAAACCGCCAACTATTTTTTTCTCGCGCTCTAATTGCTCTAAAGATTGACAAATAATTACATTATAACCAGCTAAATAGGCCGTTTCTTCAATACCCTGAATGGCCGACGAAAAAAAATGTCGAGATATTCTTGGCACCACAACACCAATAGTGTTAGTAATGTTTTTTCGCAAATTAGACGCCAACATATTACGTTGGTATCCTAATTCTTCAGCTTTAGCCAAAATTTTATCTTTTGTAGCACGAGTTACTCGTGGACTATTATTTAAGGCTCTTGATACTGTAGAACTATCAATTCCTAGAGCCTTGGCAATGTCGTGTATGGTGGGTTTGTTATTCAATAGTAAATTGAAAATTAAGTTTAGCGTTCACAAATATAACAAAATCCAATCGATTGTATTTAGATTTTATTTATTATATTTACATCGTTAAAAAAGTTATAAAATCATATATAAAAACTAAATACCATGAAAACCAATTATGAAGTACGCTACGCAGCATCACCACAAGATGTTAAATCGTATGATACTACTAGATTAAGAGACGAATTTTTAATTGACAACTTAATGTCTCCAGATGAAGTAAATTTGGTGTATTCTCACTATGATAGATTTATTTCTGGAAGTGCTGTTCCTGTAAAAGAAGCTTTAACGTTAGAAGCTATCGATCCGTTAAAGGCCGATTACTTTTTAGAACGTCGCGAATTAGGAATCATTAACATTGGTGGTTCTGGTACTGTTACCGTAGACGGAACTGTTTACGAATTAGATAACCGCGAAGCATTATACGTTGGTAAAGGCAACAAAGAAGTTGTTTTTGCTAGTAAATCGGCTAACGAACCTGCTTTATTTTACTTAAACTCTACACCTGCTCACAAAGCATATCCAAACAAAAAAATAGGAATTAATGATGTAGAAGTTGTACAATTAGGTGCACCTGAAACTGCTAATGCAAGAACACTTAGAAAGTATATTGTAAATAGCGTTGTAGATGTTTGCCAATTACAAATGGGAATGACCGAATTAAAACCAGGATCTGTTTGGAATACGATGCCTGCACACGTGCATGACAGACGTATGGAAGTTTATTTCTATTTTGATGTACCTGCAGAACAATCGGTATGTCACTTTATGGGACAACCACAAGAAACACGTCATATCTGGATGCAAAATAACCAAGCCGTTATTTCTCCAGCATGGTCTGTACACTCTGGATCTGGAACTAGTAACTACACTTTTATTTGGGGAATGGCTGGTGAAAACTTAGACTACGGAGATATGGATCACTGTAAAATAACTGAACTAAAATAATAAAAATGTCTATAAACTTATTCGATTTAACAGGAAAAGTAGCCCTTATTACAGGTGGTACTCACGGCTTAGGACAAGCCATGGCTGAAGGTTTAGGTAATGCGGGTGCCACTTTGGTAATCAACGGTGCATCGTCGCAAGACAAACTAAATACAGCTGTAGAACATTATAAATCTCTAGGCATTAACGCTTCGGGATACCTTTTTGATGTTACAGATGAAGCTCAAGTTATTAAAAACATTGCAGCTATAGAAAAAGAAGTTGGCAATATTGATATTCTTGTAAATAATGCAGGTATTATTAAAAGAACGCCTCTGGAAGAAATGGAAGTTGCAGATTTTGAAGCTGTAATTAAAGTAGATTTAGTAAGTCCGTTTATTATGTCTAAACATGTTGTAAAAGGCATGATTAAACGTAAAGAAGGCAAAATAATCAACATTTGCTCCATGATGAGTGAACTTGGCAGAAGTACTGTTGGTGCTTATGCAGCTGCAAAAGGTGGTTTAAAAATGCTAACGCAAAACATGGCTACCGAATGGGCTAAACATAACATACAAACTAATGGTATTGGACCTGGTTATTTTGCTACTACGCAAACCGCTCCAATTCGTGTAGATGGACATCCATTTAACGATTTCATTATTAACCGTACACCTGCTGCACGTTGGGGAGACCCAAAAGATTTGCAAGGTGCAGCAATATTTCTAAGCTCAAAAGCTAGTGATTTTGTTAACGGGCAAGTGGTTTATGTTGACGGTGGTATTTTAGCGACTATCGGAAAACCTTCAAACGAAGATTAATTTAAATTCAGTATTTATGAAAAGAAATAAAATATTAGCCGGTATTTTTTGTGCCGCTATACTTTCTTCATGTAATCAAAAAGAAGACATAAAATCTATTGTTGTTAAAAACACTTTAGATTTTGAAAAAACTTTTGAAACTGTTGAATTATCAAAAGCATTTTTAAACGTTACCGATCTTACAACGGTTGGAATTCGTGATGCCAAAGACGGAACTTTACAAGTAACTCAAACGGTAGATAATGATGGAGACGGCACAATGGACGAGATTTTATTTCAACCTAAAATAGCTGCAAATTCAGAAAAAACGTTTGAAATTGTTACCATAACAGAAGCCGAACAGCCAAAAGCTGAAGAACTTTGTTATTCTCGTTTTGTGCCAGAACGTACAGACGATTATACTTGGGAAAACAATAAAGTAGCCTTCCGTGTTTATGGGCCTGTTGCTCAAAAAATGATTGAAGACGGTACACCTGGAGGCACACTTTCTAGTGGTGTAGATGCTTGGTTAAAAAAGGTTGAATATCCAATTATCAACAATTGGTATAAAAAGAACGCTATTAAACCTGGCGCTTATCATGAAGCTTCTCCGGAAGGTCGCGATAATTTCCATGTAGGTGTTAGTAGAGGTGTTGGTGGTATTGCTGTAAAAGCAGATACTACTTACTATTTTTCTAAAAACTACACACAATGGCGCACCATTACTACGGGGCCACTTAGAACTAGTTTTCACTTAGAATATGCAAATTGGGATGCTAACGGCAAGTTGATAAAAGAATCTAAAACTATTAGTTTAGATTTAGGAAACAACTTCTCGAAATTCACAACAAGCATTGAAGGTACCGATACTATTTATGCTGGCTTAACGCTACATGAAAAAGATGGTAAAGTTACTGGGAGTGATAATAATGGATGGGTAAGCTACTGGCAACCACACTTTGAAACCGAATTAGCAACAGCTATTGTAGCTCCTAAAGGAACATTTTTAGGTTACGAAACTTATGATACCGAACAAAAGGATTTAAGTAACGCTTACGCGGAATTAAAAGTAACTAATAACGAAGTAGTTTATTACGCTGGCTTTACTTGGAGCGAGAGCAACCAATTTAAAAACAGCCAAGAATGGGAAGCTTATTTAGATATGTTTTCTAAACAAATTAACACACCTTTAGAAGTTGTTTTGAATAAATAAATTCAACATTATTTCTAAGTTATTTTATTAAAGTGATTGTTTCTACTCTTTTATTAAAAGAATGAAACAATCACTTTTTTTTATTATGCATTTCCTAATAACACATAAATAGCTACAGTTACAACACAAAGCATAATAGCCATTGGTTTTGTATACTTCCAGGTCTTCATGTCTACAAACACAATATTGTCTTGCTGCATTTCTTGAGTTGGCGGATAAAAGTAAGATACCGCGAACATCACGATTAGGTTTAAAACAAACTCTATTCCCCAAATATGCACAAAATGAATATCGACTTTAAATATAAACGTCGTTAAAATATAAAATGTTAAACCTACAAAAAGTGCCACCTTGGCTCCCATAGCCGAAATGTTTTTCAGAAAAAAACCAGCTAACATTATTGAGGCAATTGGGATAAAGAAAATACCATTAAGCTGTTGCAATAATTGATACAAACCATCTGGCGCATTGGCAACCATTGGCGCTACCAAAATAGCGAAAATTGCTAATATTAAAGAGGTAAGCTTCCCTACTTTTACCAGTTTTCTATCACTACAGTTTTTACCAAAATGACGCTTAAAAACATCGATACTAAAAATAGTAGCGGCACTATTTAAAACACTATTAAAGGTACTTAAAACAGCTCCCATAACAATAGCAGCAAATATACCTACTAGGCCTACTGGCAATACTTTTTTAATTAATTCTGGGTAAATCATATCTAGGTTTTCATACATAGAATCTCCAAAATAATAAAACCCAATAACGCCTGGTAGAATAATGATAATTGGCACTAAAATTTTCAAAACACCTGTGTACAACAATCCTTTTTGGGCTTCAACTAAATTCTTCGCACCTAAGGCACGCTGAATTATAGTTTGATTCATACTCCAAAAATACAGCTGATTGATAATTAATCCAGTAAACAATACTTCGAACGGTAAAACCGAATCTTTAGCACCAATTACATTAAATTTTTCAGGACTATGGTTATACACTTTAGCCAAACCATCCAATGGATTCCCATCACCAATACTAACTAAAGCAATTAACGGAATGGCCAAACCACCTATAAGTAGTCCATAACCATTAATAGTATCAGAAACCGCTACAGCTTTTAGACCACCAAAAATAGCATAAATAGAACCTAAAATCCCCACGGCAACTACAGTAATCCAAAGACCTTCTTTTTTAGAAACTTCTAATACTTCCGATACGTTGAAAATACTTTCTAAATTTATAGCGCCTGTATACAAAACAATAGGTAACAAGGTTACAATAAAGGAAATCATTAAAAACAATGCGACTAACGTTCTCGTGGTACTATCAAATCGTTTTTCTAAATATTCGGGTATAGTTGTTAAGCCCATTTTTAAATATTTGGGCACAAAATAAATGGCTGCAACCACTAAGGCTAAAGCTGAAGTTACTTCCCAAGCAATTATAATAAATCCGTTTTTATATGATGAACCATTCATACCTATCAAATGCTCTGTTGAGATATTGGTAAGCAACATAGAACCAGCAATAACGACTCCTGTTAGGCTTCTTCCGCCAAGGAAATAGCCATCTTTTGAGTTTAATTTTTCTTTCCGAAGTTTATACCAAGAATAAAAGGCAACAAAGAGTGTAAAGCCTATAAACGTAAGCGCAGTATACATAAAGTTAGTTTAGTGGTTAGTTGGTGTTGAAGTTTAACAAGCGTTAATTTCAACAAAAATTAATTTGCCAAATTATTGATGCATTATCACAATTCGACAAATTAATTATAAACGCTAGTCTCACTTAGCGTTTGGTTGGTTTTAGTTTTAAAAGCTACTAGAACTTTAAGGTCTCAGGTAAATATTTTGATACCAAATCTTTATAATATGGTAAAAGTTCTTCTGCATTTGGTGGCACAGGAGCTTTAGAATACAAATCGTATGGATTAAATGCTTTTACCCATTCAAACATTTCCACATCTTTTTCATTCATTAAATGGGTATAATCATTCTCTCTATGTTGCGAGTAAAATGAATGATAGCGTATAATATACAATGCTGGATCTGGCAGATAGTCTTTCATTATTTGATACAAATACTCGTCGTGCCCCCAACTCATTTTTACGTTATCCAATCCGCAATTAGGCGAATACACACCGTATTTAGTATTGTAACGCGTATCTGTATAATCTGGATTTGCTTTAAAAAATTCTGGATAAACAATTTTATCCGAATACGCACAACCTACCGGAAACGTATCGCCAACAACCGCCCATTGAGGTTCTCCAAAAAGACATAGAATTTTACCTAAATCGTGAATAAAACCTGTTAGCACAAACCAATCGGGATGACCATCGGCTCTAATAGCTTCTGAAGTCTGTAAAAGGTGCTGTAATTGATCTAAATCGATATCAGGATCACTATCATCAACCAAAGTATTTAAAAAATCTACGGCTTCCCAAATAGACATTTCCTTTCTATCGAACTTTAAAAACTCCGCTTCCTTCTTACAAACAAAATCGTAGGTTTGAAGTTCGTGATTAATTTTATAAAATTCGCGTACGGTATCTAATCTTTCAGAATCTACATAATTCCTAAATTCTTCTTTTTCTTTTTTAGGTTCTTCCGGATCGGGATATCTATCTATTAAGTTCTCTTCCCAATCGTCAATATTCTCCATTGGATTTTGGAGATTTTTGTTCAAAGATTCTTTCATTGCTATAATGTGAATTAGTTTAATTTTCTAATCGCAATTTAAAAGATAATGAATGGTTTTAAATGGATTTATAAATCAAAAACATGGAGATATTGAAGCAAAAAGTCTATTTAAGCAGCTTACTTGGCGGATAACCAAACTGTTTCTTAAAGCAACGACTAAAGTACAACGGGTCGTTAAACCCAATTAAATCAGTTACTTCCGATACATTATGTTTTTTTGTTTTAAGTAATTGCACCGATTTTTTTAAACGAATGGTTCTAATAAACTCATTCGGGGCCAAATCTGTCAATTCTTTAATTTTTCGATATAATTTAGACGAACTCACACCTAATTCTTCACATAAAAAACTAGTGGTTAAATCGGGTTTACTAATATTATCTTCTATCAGTTTGGAGATTTTCTCCATCAAAACTTCATCTACTGGTGAGTGTGTTAGCAAACCTATTTCACTATCAGCATCATCAGAAAATTTGGTTTTTAATTCCAATCTAGATTTTATAATGTTAACCATTATAGACTTTAATAACGACGGATCGAAAGGTTTCACCAAATATCCATCCGCACCAACATTATACCCCTTTACCTTGTCTTCATTCTCAGAAAGCGCAGTTAATAAAATTACAGGAATATGACTTATAAACTCATCATTTTTAAGTTCTTCACAAAATTCAATACCATTCTTTACCGGCATCATAACATCGGCCACACATAATATAGGTTTTACTTGTCGACAAATCTGCAAACCTTCTTCCCCATTTTCTGCTTCGTAAACTTTATAATAGTTAGATAGGTAATCAATTAAATATTTCCGGAGTTCGGTATTATCTTCAACAACCAATATTTTCTCTTTAATATCTGTATTTGTTGTTGTTTTTTTCAATGGAACCTTCGGAATTTGCTCTTGTTCTTCAATATTAGTCACAAATTCAAAAACTTCATTCTTACTATAAAGTTCTCTACTTATTGGAATTTCAAAACAAAACACACTCCCTTTGTTTGGCGTACTTTGCACAGAAATAGTGCCTTTATGCAAATCGACCAAAGCTTTAACAAGCGATAAACCAATACCCGAACCCGTATTATTTTCCTTACTATTTGTGGCTTGGTAAAAGCGCTTAAAGATTTTTTCCTGACTTTTTTGCGGAATCCCAATACCATCATCACTAACCTCAACCACTAAATAGTCGCTACTATCACTTTTTAATCGCACAAATAAATCGACATGCCCATATTTATTGGTAAACTTAATAGCATTGGATAAAAGATTGTATAAAATTTTATCATACTTATCACGATCAATCCAACCGAAAAGCACCTCGTTTTCCGAATTAAAATTAAGCTGAATTTCTTTATTATAAGCAAACTCCTTAAAGGAATCGAAAGTATTTTGTGTGTACTGCAAAATATCGGTGCTCGACACTTTTAACTTTAACTCTCCCGTTTGTGCTTTTCTAAAATCCAGTACTTGATTTACTAAATTTAAAAGTCGACTAGCATTTTGATGAATTAAGTGATAACGACTTTTTTGATAGTCGCTACTATATTCCTTACTCTCTTCAATAAGTTGTTTTACCGGACCAATAATAAGCGTTAGGGGAGTTCTTAACTCGTGAGATATGTTGGTGAAAAATCTTAATTTCTCATTATTTAATTTAATATCACGCTCTCTATTTACCTTCTCGGTCACCAATTCTTGCTTTAAACGCATACGATTTTTAAAATCGCGCCTCACAAAACAAAGCACCAAACCTAAAAACAAAACAACCAAAAACAAAGCCTGATAGGTAAGCCAAAATGGGCGCTCTATTTTAATTTTGTACGACACAATTGGGCTCCAATGACCGTCACTATTGCACGATTTCATTTTAAAAACGTAATCGCCCGGAAATAAATTGGTGTATTGTACCGTTCGAGAATTACTATTTGTAGAAATCCATTTTTTATCGAAACCTTCTAACTGATACTCAAACTTATTTAGTTTTTCATTAGCATAAGAGGGCGAAGAAAACTCAAGTGAAAAATTCCTGTTATTATAATTTAAGTCAATACTTTTTATTTGATTAAAATCTTCTTTCAACGGGATTTCTTTATTGATTTCCATACCCGGAACCAATATTTCATTTTGTATTTTAATTTCTGTTATTATAGGTTCTGGAGATAATTTGTTCTCTTTAATGGTATAAGGTGAAAAATAAATAACACCATTTTTTCCTCCTAAATAAATATTAGAATCTCTAAATTTATAAAATCCTCTAGAGCTAAAATAATCTAACCGATTACCACTATTTACGTGGTATATATTATAGTCTAAACTACTAACATTTACTCTTGCAACACTATTGTTGTTTACATTTAACCATAAATCGCCGTTGGTATCTACAAGTAAATCCGTTACCCATTTACCAGCTAACTCTTCAGGTTGTTTTAAAGGATAAAAATCGTTTTTTTCTTTATCAAAATAGCATATTCCACTACGCGTTGCCGCCCAAAGTTTACCCGATTTATCGAAAACAATATCACTCACATTATCGTGAGCTAAACCTTTCTCTGTATCTAAAGACGATTTATAAATGGTTTGAGCGCCATTTTTTGCATTGTATTTTACAGCGCCTGTTTCTGTTGCAAACCAAATAACATCATCTTCACCTTTTATAATCTCGTTAATCTCACTACCAACTAATAGTTTGGGTTGTTGAGTACTGGCTGTAATATTTTCAGTATCTAAAATTAATGCACCCTCACCAAACGAGCCAACAACCAGCTTGTTATTGCCTAAGTTTTCGAAAGTGACTATCGGAGATTCTTCAAAACCGATATATACCTCTTTTGAAGTCTTCTTTTCAAAATCGTAAATCAATATTTTACCATTCCATAACCCACAATAGAATACTTTCCCGTCCGGGGAATAAATACTGGCAATATCTATTTGATCTATTTCTAAAGGCAAAAAACGATCTTCTTTTGAAATGAAGAGCCCGTTATGTCGGGTAGCAACAATAATTTCATCAGTATATGTTTTAGAAAAACCACGAATTCTAGGGGCTTGATTCCCTATATATTCTGAAATATCTTTGTTTAAATTAAATTGATTTTCATAAGGATCGTACTTATCCAAACCATCTTCGGTACCAATCCATAAAATTCCTGAAGCATCAAAATATAAGGCAGAAACCAAGTTATCTACTAGAGATGTTTGATCTGTTAAAACCGAGTAATAACGCTTAAAATCACCTTCTGAAATAGCCTCTAAACCATCGCAAACAATTAAGCCTCCAAGCGTACCCACCCAATACTTACCATCAGGACCTTGCACTACTGATAAAAAATAAGGACCTAAAGACTCTCGGATTTCTTTATTTTCGATATATAAATTTTCAAATTTATTTAGCCTTTTATCTAGTTTGTAAAGCCCCTTCCGAGTACCTACAAAAATATCATTTTTGGCATCTTCATATATAAAATACACATACGGGTTGGTCTCAATAGAATCGGGTATAGTTAATGAATAGGTGCTTATTTGCTGAATATTGCCAACCGAATCTAAATTAATTTTTGCTATAGACGCCGTACCGTAACTACCAATCCAGATATGACCTTCGGAATCTTCAAAAATCTCTTTTACATAATTAAAATTCGGAAGATTTACTTTTTCGAACCGTTCCTCGTCTGCATAAAACAAAAACACACCATTGTCTTTTGTACCCACCCAAACACGATCGAAATTATCTACATAAATAGATCGAATTTCTTCGTCTTGTAAACTATTTGGGTTGTTCTCATCCTTTAAAAAAGTGGTGAATTTTTGAGTATCACAATCGAATAAAGTCAGTCCTTTTCGTGTACCAATCCAGATATTCCTTTCTTTTTCATCTAATTCTAAAGCCGTAATATCATTATCATTAAGTTTATTATTGCCTTCAGAAGAACTTAAATAAGACTGAAACTCGTAGCCATCAAATCTATTTAACCCTGAGAATGTACCAATCCATAAAAACCCGCTTTTATCCTGAACCACATGGCGCACCGAATTATGAGATAAACCGTCGTTATCATTATAATGTTCAAATTTGATGTTTTGAGCAAAACTGCTTAAAACAAACAAAAAAGAAAGCGAAAATATAATAAAACGTTTAATCATTAAATGGGTATTATTTTGAATGTTTACGGTGTAATATTTTTTATGCTATCGGCTTCTAAATCTATTCTAAAATGATTTGAAGGCGCGCCTTTTCTACTTTTTTCAAAAATACGCAGCCATAACTTTAGTTTTTCATCTGTAATGTCTTTTAACTCCTCACAAATAAATTGATATGCCTTTAATCGATTTTCACCAATATCAGTAAAAGCCAATTGATCCGCGCTTCTCAATTTATAAAAATCGTTAACCATATCAAAACCTGTCCACATTTCAAAAGCTTCTAGGGTTAAGTTGTTAGCTAATAAATGCGCGTTTAGTAATTCGGTCGATCTATTATTTTTTAATAACAAATCTTTCCCCGAAGTGGTTAAAAAACTATCAGCAAACTTCTTAGGCCAATCGCTAGGTAAAAACCGAAGACGCACTAATTCTTTCAAGTGAAATTTAGTGAAATCTTTATAATTTTCGGTAGTTAATATATCTTTATTCCAAATTGTAGAAGAATCCATTTCACTTAAGTAAGCGTATTCCTGCTCGTATAACGGGAACAAACTATTAAAGTTTTTAGCCTTATTAATAATCACTGTTTCCACATCAAAATCCGTTTCCGATAGTATCGTTAACACTTTATATCCCGGAGCGTATGCAGCCAAAGATGGCGTTTGTATATTGAAAAGCGTATTGCCATTTTTACTAGTTCGCACACCTGTATCGTTAATATGCATATGGCCGCCAAAGTGTATTTGAATACCTGCATCGGCAAAAACCTCGGCAACATCTTCTTTAGGTACGCGGTGCAATTGCATTTTATTTTCTCCAAAAAAGGCTTTCATCTCTTCAGAAGCATTATCGTTAAACTCAACCATAGGGTAATGGCTAAAAGCGATTAAAACCTTGCCTTTTTCTTTGGCTTTCGCGGCTACTTTTTTTACCCAATTGATTAAATGTGTTTTCTGTAAAAGCACGTTATTATAACCAATACTTGCTCCAGAAAAATCACTTGCATTATTTGACGCTCCCGACAATTCTTTATTTGGCACATACACATTGGCATCGATTGCTAAAAGCCAAACACCATCAGTTGGCTCTACTAAATAACTAGCATCCGGATGCGCATTATATGCATCAATTTGATAGGTTCTTTTGTTTAAGTGTGAAGCTTCTTCGGCTTTTTCAAAACTATACTCGCCATAACCATATTTAGAAAACGGCGTTTCCCAATACACATATTCTTTCTGAGGATAAAACCCAAATGAAGACATTTCATTCAAAATATCTTTATAACCCCATTTTTTAATTTCTGAAGTTATTATAGGTTTCAACTGCCCTTCAACAGTGTCTTTTAAATTTTTAACCGAACTTGTAATAATTTGTTCCTGACCGCCTACGCCTAAAAAATCAGTTTTTCCAGCCTCTTGAGTAAATGGTTTTACGGGATCGTGATTTCCGGTAGTTGCAAAGAATAAAATGCCATGCTTTTTAGAATAACGGTCTAATATTTTTCGTAATCCTTTTACATGAACCGGTTGCCCATCATCACTAAAATCCCCTGGTAGTGCCACGTATTTAATACCTCTAGCAACAATATCATCTAAGGCTTCAATAAATGCAAAATAGTTTTCGTTGAATATTCTAGTGGATTGCAATTGCGCTTGCATAGTCCTGATATTAACAAAATTTCCTGTTTCCGGATTCTCGATACCTTTATAATCGGCATCTTCAAAATGCGCATAAATATCCTGAAAATGAGCATCGGCAATAAATGCTATTTGAATTGGAGTCACCTCAGCTTTTATCTTTTCCTCACAAGAAAACAATATCATTAAAAGCACGATACCAATGTACTTACTATACAATTTATTCAAAATTCTAATTATTTTTTAACGGTTTCCTTCGGAAAAGCATAACTGGCTTTCCATCCTCCTAAATCAATCAACACCTGATCTATCATAACACCCGGATCTACCATCCAAATTTTTAAAGTATGCATCCCTGCTTTATTAACTATTTGCTTCGCCGCTTTTACTGTGGCATTTTTAAGCACATTTTCTTTCCATGCTTCACTACGCCCTTGAGTTTGAAAATCTACAATTACAGGATCAGCATCATCAATAGCAACAGCACAACGCACACCAATACCTGCATGTGGGGCATGTGTAGGTACAGCTTGTAAATTCACTTGAGCTTCTCCGAAATTAAAAGTATAAAAATCATATTCTAAAACGGGACTATTCGCTTTTATTTCTTCAATATTAACATTTGGCGTCGCCGTTCGTGGTAAAGCTGTAATCACTTTATTGGTATAGCCCATACCTTCAAACAATTCCCATTTAGCTTCCTTTCCTTCGTTTTTCCTTGTGAAATTTTCAGCATTTATAGACACATAGCCTTTATCTTCAACAAAGCCTTTATAGCTTTTTAACGCATCCAATTTAGGATTATAAACTGAAACTCCTATCGTTGTTGTTTTTCCTTCGGAAATAAAATCGATGGCACTATTCACCTTAAAACTTGGTGGAATTAATTGAAAATCGTGTCCCAATGGTGCTTCTTTTTTGTTCTCGCCTTTTGGCACTTTATCCCAATCGATACGCACCCAAATTCTTTTTTCTACTTCACCCGAACTCGTATTTAAAACACCTTTTTCTTCCGATAATTTTATCCAATCGGCCTTTGGTTTAGCTTCCCAGTTTAGAGTTCCGTTGCCTTCAACAAAAACATCAATAAAATAACTGCTATTTGTGTATCTATTAAACACAGGCAACACATCTGCATAACTGTTTATAATGTCATCGTTCACTTCCATTTGGTAACCTTCTAAAGCCAAACCTAACTTAGCTTTATCATCAGTTTGCACCGTAGACGTCGCAGGTTGAGCAAAGACTGGTAAAAAACGAGGCGCCATGGTCATGATATGATTCCATTTCCCGTTTTGAAGTTTTGTATTGTAATACGATGTTTCCTTTTCAATTCGGTTGAAGGCCTCTTTTGACAAAGCACCAAAGGCATTTGCACTCTGCCTACCTTGTTTTGCTGTAAACTTATTTTTAAAACTATATAACCATTTTTGATTGAGTTTTGAAGCCCCAATTACAGGATAATACACCAGTTGATAAAATGCATCTTTTCTATTTGCGTCTATATTATTATACAAGCGCTCCGTAGTTTCAATGATGCTTTGATAGCTATTGATACGTTCTGAAACCTCATCACCATAATGATATTGGGTTAATTCCGTTTCACCTTCTTTGGTAACCGGTTCCACTTGGCTCCAAGCCATAAACTCAGGGCGTCTAATATATGCTAAGCGGTTATTTTCAAATAAAACATCCGTAATTTCAGAAGCAGATGCTTTTCCAAATTCACGTGCTGCCCAAGTACTCATATGTGTTTTTACAGCCGTACTTTTTTCAAAATTACCCATATCCCAAGCCATATCGAAAAATAGCTCGATGTTATATTCATGTGGTTTAATATCTCCACAATTTAAAATCCAAATATCACGCGATTGAAACTCGTAAGCCTTAGACATTTCTTCCCACATTAAAACAGGGTTTGTGGAGTTTAACCATAAATAGTCATGCGGTCTTCCCCAATACGACGTATGATAATACACCCCTGCGCCGCCTGGTCTAGTTTGTTCTTGAGGATTACTTAATTGACGCATATAGCCGTAGTTATCATCCGTCCAAACAAGTGTAATATCTTCCGGTAATTTTAGTCCGTTTTGGTAATAATTCAAGACTTCTTTGTAGGGTACAAAAGCTTGCGGAACCTTTGTTGGATTCTTTTTGGTTTCCTTTTTCAATATGGCACGTTGGTCTGTAATAACACGTTCTAATAAATTAACCTGTGCATCGGTATCATCTTCACCAACAATCATTGGTGAATCGTGTTCTCCACGCATACCAACCGTATAAATACCATCGTATTTCGCGGTTTCTTTGGCTCGTTTAGTGAATAGATTTTTTATGGTTTCTGAATTGGTGTCATAACGATATTCGCCCATGGTATCGTGTTTCCACTCTGTATTGATGTTACTCAGCATAGGCTCTGCATGCGACGTTCCTATGACAATAGCATAATTATCTGCAACAAATTTATTTTCAGGATACGAGTAAAACGGTTTGGTACTCGAATGCATCGCCGGCCAAATCGTATTGGCTCTTAGGCGCAATAATAACTCAAAAACTTTAGCGTAGGTTTTAGGACCAATATCACCGGTTTCATGCTCAAAATTTAAAGCGGCCCAACGTTGTAAGCCCCAATCTTCATCATTTAAAAAGATACCTCTGTATTTTACTGAAGGACTTTTGGATACCGTATTTTCAACTGTAACCTTTAACTCTTTTCTTTTTTCTGGCGTAACATCGGCCCACCATTCCCATGGAGATACACCAATTTTTCTAGACAATTCTAAAATACCGTAAGCCGTTCCTCTACGATCACTTCCTGCTATAACTAAAGCTTTATCAATACCTTTTACTGGGTTTTCTATAACTTGAATAGCATAACGCTCCCAATCATTTTTAAACGCAGTAACGCTTAATTTACCCGAAGCTATTAATTTGTCTATTATCGCATTTCCTCCAATAGTTCCTGCGATTATTACAGACGAAGCAGTACGCGCTTTCGAAATTATTGAGGGCTTTAAACCGGTAATATTCAAAACATCATTTGCAAAAATATCCGAAGCTATAGATACCACTTTAGCATCTTTTTTATCAATTAAAACCGGTATGGCATTACCGCCTTTTACAATTGAAAACTCCGAAGTCTTACCTTCTTGTGCTGTTAACACTAACACTTGAAAACAAGCCAAAAACAATCCTAAATATTTAAACATGCTTTTATATTTTAATTTTTTCATAAGTTCTTTTTCAACATATATTTAGATTTCAATTCAAATAAAGTTGACGCCATAAAAACTTGTCAAAATAATCAGTTCTATAAAAGCTTACACGCTTTAAAACTTCTTATTTTTTGATTGTTTTTAGAAAAGCTTCCGCGTAGCGTTTGCCTAATAATCTCTGACTTTCTGAATTGAAATGTACCGCATCGCCTTTATCGACCAAATCATCGGTTTTAATAACCGACATGTATTGATCTCCTTTAGCGTGCTCGTTTATAATAGAATTCATTTGCGACCATAATGCCACTTTTTTGGAGTAGCGACCAAGTTCACCAACCAAAATGGGCAACTTTTTATTCCCAACAGATTTTCTAAAGGTTTTAAAAAGTGCTGTTAAGTTTTCATCATGTTGAGGGATTTTTTTTGGATTGGCATCACTCTCCCCTTGATGCCACAAGATCCCTTTTACCTTACCATACTTTTTTGCTAGAGCAACTTTTTCTTTAAAATTTGATAATAATTTTACATCACGATGACTAACATCTCCAAGCCATTGACTTATCGAGCTTCCACCAACAGCAGTTGGTATTAATAATACAGATGTGTTTTCTGGAATTTCTTCTAAAAGGTTTTTAGCAAAAGACAAACCGCTATCTAAACCTCCCATTTTAGGCTCGTAAAAATGAAGTGGCTCTTTAGCCAAAACAATGTCATTATTTTTATTTATAGTCAGCACGCGGCTCGATGCTATAGTATCTTGCGGTTCTACATAACCACGACCAGCCATATTAGATTGTCCCGCCATTATAAAAACCCAAACATCTTTCTTTTTAGGAAGCGCTTTTAGTTTAACCTCAGCTTTCGGAAAATTATAGGTTCTGTCTTGCTTTGCTTTTTCCGCAGGCTTAGCCATTTTCTTTAACCATTTTTCGGCTAATTTTGGCCAGATTTCGGCAGCCACATTTCCTTTACGTAATCCATAACCATGTCCTCCTTCTGGATAAACATGTAACTCTACCGGCGTTTTGTTATCGCGTAAAGCTTGCCCCATAACCAATCCACTATTTCCATATTGATCATCTGCTGTTCCGAAGATAAAAAACGGTGGTGTATTTTTATCTAAAGCAAAATCGGGATTTATGGTTTTATTTTCACCTTTATCTAAATACGCTGGATAAATAAGCATGGTGAAATTCGACTTGCTAGACAACGTATCTATATCGTCTTGAGGCTCGTAAAAACTAGTGGTAGCATTAGTTGAAGCTAAAGCAGACAAGTGACCTCCTGCTGAAAAACCTATTAAACCAATTTTCTTGGTATCTAAATCAAACTCCGAAGCTTTACTTCTCACCACTTTTATAGACCGCTGAATATCTTGAGAAGCTCCTTTTTGGTTTTTAGGAACTCGATATTGTAACACAAACGCCGTGTAACCTAAGTTGTTTAACCATTCGGCTATCTCGTAACCTTCTTTATCGATAGCCAAAATACCGTAACCACCACCTGGGCAAACAATAATACCTGCCTGAGATCCATTGGAATGTTTTGGTTTAAATACTGTAAGCGTTGGGTTGGTAACATCCGTTAACCTTATAACATTATTACTCGTATTGTCCGTTTGTCTTGGTAATTGTTTTGGCCTCGATTCATTGGGTACTTTATCAGGCCACAACCTAATAATGTCTTCCGTTTGAGCTGAAAGCAAACAAGTAAAAAAAAGACTAATAGCTAATAAAGCAAACTTCATAATGCAAAAGGGTTTTTATGGTTTTAAACGAAAACTTTTTTGCTGCTTAATGTCTTGAGACGATCCACCAATCATAAACTGATATTCGCCACTTGCAAAAGCCCACTGTTTCGTTTTTACATCCCAAAATTGCAATTCTTTTTTCGAAACTTCAAATTCTATCTGAGTTGATTTTCCTTTAGGTAAAAATTCTCTTTTAAAACCGACTAATTTCTTCAAAGGTCTTTTAATTGAAGCGTTAGGTGCTTTAAAATATAGTTGAGCCACCTCATCACCATCATAATTTCCAATATTTTCAATAGTCGTAGTGATTGTTAGCATGTCACCCTTCTGTTTTATTTTCATACCCTTGTATTCAAATTCAGAATAACTTAAACCATAACCAAACGGATAAAGCGCTTCACCTTCAAAATACATATAAGTTCTACCGTTAGAAACCTCGTAATCGTCCATTGGAGGCAAATCTGTGATTGATTTATAAAAAGTAAACGGCAATCTTCCGGCAGGATTATAATCGCCAAAAAGCACATCGGCAATGGCTTTTCCGCCTGATTCCCCCGGATACCATGCATCTACAATAGCAGGAATATTATTATCCATCCAATTAATAGCCAAAGAACTTCCTGCAACTAAAACAACTATAATATTCTTGTTTTCGGCATAAATCTCTTTTAAGTAATTAACCTGATCTTCGGGTAATTTTAAATCTGTTCTATCTCGACCTTCCTTTTCTATTGACTTATTAATTCCCATAACGGCAATCACATAATCACTTGCTCGGGCAACGGCTTTATCTTCCGCATATAAATCATCGGTTAAGGTTGGAACTTCCCATAATAACTGACAAATAGCATCGCCACCATTGTCAAAATACTCTAATTTAATAACGTATTTTTCACCAGCTTCCATAGGGATTTCAACTTGATCGGTAGTCATTCCACGATTATGCCATTCATCTACAACAAGTTTATTGTTTAACCACAATCGAACACCATCATCCGAATTAACACCTATTTTATAAGTTCCCGAAAAGTTAGGCGTTATGTAGCCCGTCCATCTTATTGATTTATGTCTATAATTGGTATACGGATCTGGCGGATTGTTTACAGGATCGAAATTCACCACCTTATCTACACGAGTTTTCGGGGTGCCTTCTAGAAACTTATCATCATAATATTCTCCAAACAAACCCGTTTCATCATTATGATCATTGCGTAAATTTTCGGCTTCAATAAGGTTTAAATTTCTAGCAGCGGTTTTCCATTTCACATACGTAACTTCAGCTTTATTACCAACCTTTTCCATTATCCCTTCCAAAGGAGATATCGGTTTAATAACCGGTAAACCACTGTAATCACCAAAAACAACCTGATTGGCATTAAAACCAACTACCGCAATTTTTTTTATGGCATTTACATCTAAAGGCAAAATGTTATTCTCATTTTTAAGAAGTACCATAGATTCTCTTGACGCCTCTAAAGCTAAATCTTGATGTTTTTTTGACCCAATAACATCTGGTGAAATTTTGGTATACGGATTGTTTTCTGTGCTATCGAAAATCCCTAATTTAAAACGCGCTGTTAATACTCTAGCCGTTGCTTTATCTATATGTTCTTCGGAAACTAAACCTTTTTTATAAGCCGAAAGTAAATATTTTGCATAAATATCATTCCCACACTCGAGGTCTAAACCCGCTTCTAATGCTGCTTTTGCTCCGAGCTCTTTAGTATCTACATATTTGTGCGATTTTACTATATAGGTTGGCGCTCCACAATCGCTTACTACGTAGCCTTTAAAACCCCATTCATCTCTTAAAACCGTATTTAACAACCAACTATTTGCGGTACTTGGCACGCCATTAATAGCGTTGTAAGCACTCATTATAGACTGTGCGTTTCCTTCTTGAACGGTTGCTTTATAAGCTGGGAAATAATACTCCCGCAGTGCTCTTTCAGAAATATTAGCATTGTAAGCAAACCGATTATCTTCTTGATTATTGGCTACAAAATGTTTGGGAGTAGACACTACTTTTAAATAGTTTTCGTCGTTTCCTTGTAATCCTTTCACGAAAGCACCCCCTATTTTACTAGTTAAATAAGGATCTTCACCATAAGTTTCTGGCGTTCTTCCCCAACGTGGATCTCGTGCCATATTAATAGTAGGCGACCAAAAGGTAAGTAAATCGCTGTACACATTTTTTTGATCTTTACCTTGATTGTAAAAGTTCCATTTTGCTCGGGCTTCATCTGAAATAGCCGAAGACACGTTGTAAATTAAATCGGAATTCCAAGTCGCTGCTAAAGCTACAGCTTGCGGAAACACGGTAAATCGACCACCCTTTACAACACCATGTAAAGCTTCGTTACCATGATAATATTTTTCAACATCTAAACGTGGAATCGCTTCTGCAGTTGACACAAGCATCGATACTTTTTCTTCAACAGTTAATCGTTCCAATAAATCTTGAACACGCGTTTCAATAGGTAAATCTTGATTTTGAAACGTATATTTAGTTTGCGAAAAACCTAAAACAGGCATGACTGACAAAGCAAATATGATAACTCTTTTTAATGCCATTTGAAAAATGAAATTATATGGATGATTATTATTTTAACTCAATTTTAAATCCTGTAATAGGAATTTCTGTAGCAGTATAAACCGGCATTTTAATGGTTAAACCCGTCTTCGTTTGCTTCCATTTTACTTTATCGGTCGTATTTAATCGTGTTATCGATTTTATCTTATCGCCATTCTCCAAAGCCAATGCTTTTATAACAACGTACTTATCGGTAACACTGCACACGTAAGCATAAACAGCTCCGTCTTTTGAAGTAAACCTAACCTCTGGAAAAATAACTTTCGATGTGCCATCGTGTTCGTTATCTTTCATGGTGTTTTTTTCTTCGGAAAACTTAACCTTTCCGTTCTCTTTTGGTGTATCCACAAGACGTTCTCCTTGCACTTCCCAGGGTTTAGAACCGTAGATTCCTTCTGAATTTTGCTTAATCCACCCTCCCATTTCGGCCAATCGTTCTTGAGCTAAATCTGTAATTTCACCCTTAGCCGTTGGTCCGTTATTCAGTAATAAATTTCCGCCTTTACTTACTATTTCTAATAACTGACGCGTCATTAATTCTGAAGATTTATAAATAGTATCATATTCAATATATCCCCAGTTTTTCCCCATGGTAATACAAGCTTCCCAAGGTTCCACCTCTAAACCTTCAACTATTTCTTGCTCTGTCACTTTATAATCACCAAAACCATGTTTAATACGGCTGTTTATAATACATTTTGGCTGAAGTTCGAGAATCAATTCTCTTAATTCTTTACTTTCTTCTGGGCTAATTAATTCTGGTGTATCAAACCACATCACATCAATTTTACCATACTGGGTAAGCAACTCTTTTATTTGTGGTTTTACTTTTCTTTCAAAATAGCGACTGTATACTTTTATATCTTCATCTGGATAATCTACTAAATTACTTCTACCACCTTTAAAAGGCCAATCGGTAGCCACATCGGGATCTTCCCAATCGCGCCCTAATGAATAATAAAACCCGAATTTCATGTCGTGTTTATGGCAAGCCGCAACGAGTTCCGTCATAGGATCTTTTGCGTAAGGTGTTCTCTCCTTGATATTATAATCATTAGATGGTGAATCGAACATCGCAAAACCATCATGATGTTTGGAGGTAATGATAATGTATTTCATACCTGCCGCTTTTGCAGTAAGCACCCATTTTTCGGCATCGTAATTAACCGGATTAAAATCGTCGGCTATGGTCGCATATTCTTTTAAAGATATTTTTTCATGAATCATGAAATGCTCATTACCTTTTGCTTTGTGCCCTTTCCAATACCCTGCCGTTTGAGAATATAACCCCCAATGCATAAACATACCAAATTTGGCATCTTTCCACCACTCCATTTTATCGGATGACTGCGCGAAGGTATTCGTGATAAAAACAAGTAAAAAACCTAAACTGTAATAAAAATTTCTTCGGAATGTGATCTGTTTCATTTTATACTAATTTGAATATTTTCTAATAATAAATCCTTAATTGGTAATAAATTCTATGTTGGTCAACTTCACCACTATTGGGTTTTGCCAAATTTTATCGTTGTAAAGTCTTTGTGCTCTACTTATAGATATTTCGAGTAAATCTTCATGCTGAATAAATCGAGATGTTGGTGTGTTTTCTGGCCAATACTCCACCACTAAATCGTTTTGCCCGAGTACCGAAATTTTGGTATTTTTAGTGGATCGCATATTTTTCAATAAAAAGTTTCGTCTAAAGCCTTTAAACCAATTTTCTTGTCCGGTAATAAAAACATAAGCCGTGTTATCCTCTTTACCTTTTGTAAACCACATATCGCCATCTTTAACAATGGTTGGCACGGTTCTCACATTTTTAACGCCTTCTTCGTTAACATACATCCATAACGCAATTTCTCTCAAACGCTCCTCTTGTTCTATCGGAATTTCTCCGTTAGGTTTCGGACCAATATTCATTAGAAAGTTACCGCCTTTTGCACGGATTTCAATCAGTTTTTCTATTAATTCAGAGCCCTCTTTATAATCTTCATTTGTAGGTTTGTATTGCCATTGGGTACCCATCGTCATGCAAGTTTCCCATGGTCCTGGCATGGCGCCGCCTGGGATTTTTTGTTCTGGTGTATTCATCTCACCACGAGTAACTACAATATCTGGTGCAATTTCATGAACATATTGCGCCATAGGCTTTGCCTGAAAAGCATCGAAAAACATCACATCTATAGGGCCGTAATTATCAATAATCTCTTTAACTTGAGTTTTATCGTATTCAAAAAGCTCTTTATTGGCCGTTACTTGTGTCATTGGGCCTTTTCGAGAAATTAAATGCCCCTGCTTATGAATAAAACTAAAATCTTCTGGAGAAAAATAAATCCCTACTTTTAAATCGAATTTACGCAAGGCTTTTACCAATTCCCCAACAATATCCTTTCCGTAAGGCGTATTCATAATGTTGAAATCGGTAGTTTTAGTATCCCACATGCAAAAACCATTGTGGTGTTTTGCTGTAAAAACAACATACTCGGCTCCTGCTACTTTAAACAGACGTGCCCACTCTTCGGCATCAAATTTATTGGGATAAAATGTTTTAGGAAGTTCGTTAAAATATTTATTTACATAATCATCTGAAGCTCCAACCAACGAATGACTAATAACACTCCCCAATTGCGAATCCATACTCCAATGCACAAATATACCGAAGCCCATATCCATGAAATCTTCATTAAGTTCGGGCTTATTTTTAAGTTGCGAAAAGGCTGAAAACGTTATTAGTAATATGAGTAGTATCGAAAATTTGAACTTCATAATTATAAATATTATTATTTAAAGACGTTAGACATTTCTAAGATTAATTCACCTCCATTTAATAGGTCTTGATGAGAAATACTATAATTTTCAATAGGCTTATTATTCAAACTCACTTTACTAACATAAACATTGGCATCACTATTATTATGCGCTTTTATGCTGAATGTTTTATTTGAATAATAATCTGGATTTAACTTGATAGTAACCTCATCGAATATAGGGCTTCCTATTTGATATTCCGGATTGGTTTCTGTTCCACCATTCATTTGAAACAATCCAATTTTCATAAGCACAGCAAGACTTCCCATTAACCCTTGATCTTCATCTCCATTATAACCCGTGGTAGGATCCAATCCGCTAAACGCTTTATCAACAACGGCACGAGACCAATATTGGGTTAAGTCATTTCGACCCAATTTATTAAATACAAAAGCCGTTTGCATCGATGGTTGATTACCATAGTTTACAGGAATTCTACTATACTCTGGGTGTAATTCTTGTGAATGCGAATTTCCTGCTGTAAATCCAATTTCTTGGGCTGTTTTAAATTGTTGGTTAAGTTTCTCAACTGCTCTATCATTACCGCCCATCAATGTTGCTAAACCTTCTAAATCGTGAGGTACAAACCATGTCGATTGCGCGCCATTAGATTCTATAAAACCATTTTCGGCTTGGTAAGGATCGAAATCTTCTTTCCATACACCTGCTAAGTTTTTAGGACGCATCCAAGTTGATTCAGCATCAAACACATTTTTATAATTGTTAGATCGTTTTATAAAATAATTATAATCGTCATTGTGGTTTAGCTGTTTAGCTAACTGCGCTAAAGTCCAATCTTGATACGCATACTCCATGGTCATGCTTGCTCCATCTTGATGACCGCCAAAATTACCATCTGGAATTGGGTAAGGCACATAACCGTTTTCTATATAATATTTTAAACCGCCTCCTAGGTTAGTGTCATGCTCGTAACCAGCTTTTCCCATAATTCCATTAAGCATGTGGTTCTTTTTTAAAGCCTGATAAATGCCTTCTAAATCTTCCGTAATTATTCCTTTTTGAATAGCACTCACCATAAATGGCGTAGAAGATGCTCCCGTCATCACGTAAGTATAATTTCCTCCAGAAGGCCCACGTGGTACTAAACCACCATCTTTATAATATTGCATTAATGAATGTGCAAAATCGGCCATGATTTCAGGATAAGCAATTCCCCAAAGTGTATTTATTGTCCATTGCGCACCCCAAAATGAATCGGAATTAAAGTGATTAAATTGAGGTTTACCATTTTCGTCTAACGGTAATTGCCCCATTCTAAATGTCGCTCCCGTATTATCAGGATATGCACCATTAGCATCATTTATAATTCTACGGCCTTGTAAGGCGTGCCATAAATCGGTATAAAAACGCCTTTGTGCTTGCTCTGTATTTCCTTTTACATCAATTCGACCAAGTAACGCATTCCATTCCTCTTTAGAAGCCTCTACTATTTGATTGAAATCCCAATTTGGCAACTCTTCATTTATATTAATGTTTGCATTTTCCACGGAAGTGTACGATATACCCACCTTCATTAAAACATCACTTTTATCCTCTTTTAAATTCACGATGTAATTACCCGTTTCTTCATCTCGTTCTAAAGCTTCAATTTCTGTATTTAGTTTCACTTTAAAATAAACAGTTACTGGCTTTGGACGTCGATGAGTTGGCTCCATAACTAAATGCCCCGAAAGTTCATTTTTATTATTTTGTTCTAAAACCCCATTCGAATTTTCACAAGGTCCCAAAATGGTATTCAAATTAAAAAGAACGGCTGTATTTTGATTTTCAGGAAACGTAAATTGATGTAAACCCACGCGTTTTGTACTTGTAAGTTTAGTTTCTATTTGGTAACGCTCCAACTCTAAACTATGGAAACCAGGTGTTATTTTTTCTTTATTATGACTGAATTTTGAATAAAAATCTTTAAAAATATTACTTTTATTTTCTTCGGAAACAGTAACTGGCATAACAGAAACACCAGACATTTGCCAAGCATGTATATGGCTAAACCCTTTAATAGTATCTGTTTTAAAACGATAACCACTACCCCAAGCGCCTCCAATTTGTGTATCGGGACTTAAATTAACCATCCCAAATGGGCGATTAGCCGACGAGAAGAAAAACCAACGTGAATTTTCGGTATCTAATAACGGATATACTTTTGCTGTATAATCTATAACAGATTCCGTATTTATTTTTAAATCCTGATTTGCATTTTGTTTACAAGAAAACATGGCAATACATACAACACTTAAAATGTAAAATCTGTTCTTAAGGAGGGGATATAACTTCATTATTCTAGGTTTTTAAGGCGTAATTTTATTTAAGTTTTCTTTAATAGCCGATAACATATCGTTAGTAGGAAAACCATTGTTTTGTCTTCTGTTTTTTATAGCGTACCAATCTTTCCATTTATCATCTAAATCACCAGATGCTCTGTGCTTGTAAATAACATCTAATTGCGCTTTAGCCGAAGGAAGCAATGCTTTAGCTTCATTTAAAAACGTTACATTTTTAGATTTCTCGAATTGGTTTTTAAGTTTTGTCATACTATGAAGCGTAGTTTCAAAAGCAATTAAATCATTATATAATTGCGCAGGTAACAACACGTAAGCGTGATAAAAATCGGTCGCTTCTATTTGATAACCTTGCTCTGCTTCCGTTAAAGCTTTCTGTACGTTTTTAGCAACATGCTCTGTAGTTTCATAATCGCCTATAACCCGGTTATAATCGAAAGGAATTGGCGTTTTCCCTGGCCTTCTAATTGGTGCGTTTGATAAATATGAAACCGCCTCACGAATTTCCCACAAATGCTCTACGT
Source organism: Algibacter lectus (assembly GCF_900112395.1). Taxonomy (GTDB): domain Bacteria; phylum Bacteroidota; class Bacteroidia; order Flavobacteriales; family Flavobacteriaceae; genus Algibacter; species Algibacter lectus. Next base: position 108,628 of record NZ_FOLN01000007.1, on the reverse strand, counting down.
AACCTTTACGTCCTTCTTGCGCTTCATGTAAATATTTCATGGAAGCTATAGCGTGATGGGCTGCTGCTTCTGAAAAATATCGAGAAGTCCAGTCCTTGTAAAAAGTATCGGCGTTAAAAGTATCCGGATTATTACAAACGGCACTATAGGCCTCTAGATTTAATAAAAAGGGTCTGAAGTTTTGTCCGTTTACTAAACAAAATTTATCGGCATTATAGGTTTCAAACATCTCTTTCATTATGGTTTCTACCTTGTTTGGATACGGATTATGAACGGTATGATTTAACCAATACCCAGCATGCATATAGGTTCCGAACTCATAATTATCGGTGGTATTTGGTAGATGTTCAAAATCGCCAAACCCATGGTCGGACCAAAGCACCGTCCAATCTGTTGGCGGTCTAAACCCTTCGTTCCACATTTCCATCCCATCAGAATAGCACACCAATACTTTTGATGCATTAGGTTTATACTCATCTACTAATTTCCCAAAGGCCGCATAGACTTCATTAAAAACGTCAATTTTACTTTCGCCACAAGTACTTTCGTATTTCCAGTCCCAAACTTGATGACGCGGGCGCAGAATAAAAATATCGGTTTTTGCCAATGGTGTTTTTTCAAAATAATAACGCCAAGCATCTAGCCAATCTTCTTTATATGTTTTCCAACAATCGGCTTTATCGGCAGACATAGGGTGAATTTGATATCCCAATGCAAAATCGACCGCGACCTTCATACCTTTTAATTGCGCGTAATCAATCATTTTTTCGATGTAATCAATGTCTATTTGGTAGTCTGGTTTTAGCTTTTTATATTCTGGTCGAATAAAGAATTCTGGTCGCCCTAACATATCGAATAACTGGATGGCGTTGTAGCGCATACGCACCAAAGCATCAATCATTTCGGTGTAAGTTTCCCAATCGTATTCTAGTAATTTACCTCGGTAATTTGCCAGCTCGTCCACATCGTTTTCAAAATAAGCTAAAACGGGGACTTTTGGTGGTGCTATAGTTTTTGCTGTGAAGTTAAAAACGGCTTCGTTATCTATTTTACTCGCTGTTTTACCTGTCCAATATTCTAAGGGATCTATACCTAAAAGGTCTTTTGAATAATCGTAAATGGCATACTGCAAGCCTTGCAAGTCTGAACCTCCGATAACAATCGCGTTTTTATGATTTTTGTGATTTACTTTTGCCCAAATCCCACCTCGACTTCCGGGTATTTCAGTGGACAAATTAATATTTTTTTGAATGGCTAACTCTTGGATTAACGCATTTGAAGTTGGTGTTCCTAGAATAAAAACTGTACCATGTTCTGGAAAAGCTTCTTTTTCTGAAACGACTTTAACTTCGGAAGTAATTACTTTTTGCAAATCTGTTTTTAAATCATCTATAGTGTTTAATTCTACTTTTGATAAGTTATCGCCAACCACTAAATAGAAAGATTCATCTACTGTTTTTGTACATGAAAAGCATAAAACAACTATTAATAGAATACTTAAAATGTATTTTTTTTTCATGTTTAAAATGGGATTAAAAAGTGATTGCATCTATAATGTAGAGTAAACAAACCTATTTGTTTCTGTTTACTAATTAAGGAATAACTTACAATTATTAAAAATATAGGCAGACATATTCTCGCCTGCCTATATAAACTAACTTAAAACAACTAAATCTTTTAATTTGCTATTAATAATTCGGGTTTTGAGTCATTGTTTCTGGAGAAATCTCAATTTCTTTAATAGGAATTGGACGTAATAAATGTTTTGAAGCGTCGAATGCGCCATGATCAGCATAATGAGGATTATTAGCAAGTTTCTCTTCTAATTTACCCATACGTTTTAGTACTGCCCATCGGTTAGACTCACCAATTAATTCTAAAGCGCGCTCTACTAAAATATTATCTAAATCTACTGTTGTGTAATGATCTGCAACACCTGTAGCACGCTCTCTTACTCTATTTAAATGAAATAAAGCTTGGGTTGTGTTTCCGGCACCTAAAAAGGCTTCGGCTGCTATAAGATGTGTTTCTGCTATTCTAAAAATGAATGTATCCCTTGCTCCACTAGTTTCTGCTGCAAAAATTTCATCATCAAACTTTTTCATGATTGGAAAATTGATAAATGAAGGATTTAAAGAATACTTATAGTTTACACCATCAATATCGGCAGGAACTCCAAATAAATATTGATCTGGTTGATATACCCAGTAACGGTCTAAACGATCTTTAAGCTCGTCTATATCTAGCGTGTTTTTTGGAAAATAAACTAAAGTATCACCAGGATTAATAATGTCATCTGCAAGTCCACTTGCTTCATCGGCCATAATAGTTCTATGGATTGTTACATTTTCTCTACTATCATTATCATCAAATAAAGAATAAAAATATGGCGTTGGCATTAAACTGTTTCCTTTTGTACCGTATGGATTTGCACGACTTACTCCTGGTAAATCAAACACTTGATACATAAAAAGGGAATGCTTATTATTATTACTATCTTCTGAAATCCCTGTATCACTCCATTGTCCTGCGAAAAGAATTTCATCATTTACTTGATTATCATAAGCAAAAACTTCTTCAAAAGACTGGCTTCTAATATCGTAAGAACCAATAGCTGCAACAGCTAAATCAGCCGCTGTTTGAAAATCTGTACTTTCACCAAAATCTAAGTATGCACGCGTTAAATATACTTCTGATAAAACATGTTGTGCGGCTCTTTTAGAAAAACGTCCGGTCTCTGGGTTATCTAACAAATCCGGAATTGCAGCTTCTAGCTCCTCTATAATTAAGGTATAAGTTTCTTGCTCTGTAGATCTTGTATAATTGTTACGGATACTTTGTGGCTCATCTAAATCTAGAACCACTCCACCATACTGCTGTGCCAGGTTAAAAAAGGCTAATGCTCTTAAGGCTCTTGCTTGCGCTATACCATAAGCTTTTTCGCCTAATTTAGCATCACTCCAATTTACTTGAGTTTCATATCTATTAATAGCTGTATTAGCTTTAGAAATTACATCGTAGTTTGCACTCCATACTCCATTTGTTTGCGGTGCATTTAACCCAACATAATCATTAGTGCTTGAGGTTGAAAAAATTTCTCCTTGAGTTGTAAAAATATCCGTTCCCTCAAATTTATAACCGTAATTTTGATACACTGATCTTGTAGACGTATAAAGCCCTACTATAAATTGATCTGCAGTACTCTCATCAATAAAGTTCTCACTTGTTATTTGTGTGTATATATCTTCTTCTATATAGTCGTTACAACCACTAAGCAAAAGCGATCCACCTAATATAAGTGCAAAGTATTTTATATTGTTTATTGTTTTCATCTTTAATAAAATTTTAAATTAGTAAGATAACTTAAGTCCGAATAATATCGTTTTTGTTAAATAACCTGAATTATAAGAATTCTGTAATCCTGTTTCAGGATCTGGACCTTTATAATCTGTGAATACAAATGGGTTTTGTATATCTAAAGTTAATCTTAAACTAGACATTCTTAATTTTTCTAAAACATCATCATTAAACTGATATCCTAAACCGATATTACCGATTTTAACAAAACTTAAATCTTCGTAATACCACTCTCCTGGGTGACCGTATTCTGGCGCAGGATACTTAGCATCTGTATTATTAGGTGTCCAATAATCTAATTTTATTTTGTTAAATGTAGCATCATCACCATTATATGGTGCAAAGTGAGAATAAAACTCAGAGTGACCGAAAGATCCTTGTCTTGTATAAACTTGTACAGAGAAGTCTAAGTTTTTATAAGTAAAGGTGTTCGTCATACCTCCAATCCAGTCTGGAGATACTTGACCTAAAACCATTTTATCTTCAGCTCCAATAGTTCCACTATTATCAACATCTCTATATTTATATTGACCAGGGAAAGCACCATAAACAGCCGCTTCAGCTGCTTCGTCTAATTGCCAAATACCATCTACTTGGTAGCTATAAATAGCATCTACAGGCTGCCCTACTTCTAACACACCATGTGTTCCGTAAGTTTCCTTATCTAAATCGCCATCTAGCTCAAGAATTTGATTTTTATTTTTCGCAAAATTGATACTTGTAGACCATTTAAAATCGTCTGTTTTAACATTAACAGTATTTAAAGTAATCTCAATACCTTTATTTTCTACAGAACCATAGTTACCCGTTGCAGTAGAATAGCCTGTAATATTTGATAATGTTTTATCTAAAATAGCATCTACAGTTTTCTTTCTATATAATTCTAAGCCTAAAGTTATTCTGTTTTGTAAAACACCTAAGTTTAAACCTATATTAACCTCTTTAGAGCGTTCCCAAGTTAATTCATAATTAGGCAAACCTGCTACACCAACACCGTTGGTATGTGTATCTCCAAATACGTAATCTGAACCAGATAAAAAGGCTAATGAGCTATAAGAACTAACTGGACTATCATTACCAGATTCACCATAACTTAAACGCATTTTTAAATTGCTTAACCAATCTACGTCTTGTAAAAAATCTTCATCACTCGCTTTCCATGCAAATGCTGCCGACGGAAAAAATGCCCATTTATTATTAACTGCTAATTTTGAAGACCCATCATAACGACCTGTGAAAGTAAATAAATACTTATCGGCAATACTATAATTTAAACGACCTGCAAATGATGATAAAGTTTCTTTTCTATAATTAGTATCATAATCTCTAACATCTAACCCTGCAGCAGTGTTGTAAAATGAATAAGAATCTGTATCAAAATCTCGTGTTTCAATATTACTCCACTCTAATTGATTGTAGTATACAGAAGAAATTAATGTTGCTTTTAAGTTTTGAGTTTCTGTTATATCGAAATCAAAATTTATAATGTTATCCCATGTATAAGATGTTTTAAATGAAGAATCGTAATGAGATTGTATTCTAGCTGGCTCATTTCTTGCTGCTTTAGTATACAAACCTCTATACTCACCAAATCTAGTATTCTTAATATTTGGAGCAAATTGTGTTTTAAAACTTAACCATTCTGTTGGTGCGTAATTTAAAAATACATTAGCAATTACATCCAAAGACTTTGTATTCGTTTTCCAAGCACCTTGCGCATCGTAGTAAGGGTTGGTAAAACGTCCATCTTGATCGTCTGGAAACAAAATTACATTTCCATCAGGATCGAAAGAATTAACTGTTGGCGCTAAACGCAATGTACTTCTAAATAATTCTCTACTTCCTTCTTCTCTTTCAGATAAAGCTAAATATGCTTTTACACCTGCTGTAAATTGATCGGATACTTTTTTTGTTATAGACGCACTTAAGTTGTAACGATCGTAACCTTCTATACCTACAACACCTTCATCACTTAAATACCCTATAGAACCACTATAAGTTAAACCATTTTCACCACCAGACATACCTAAATTATGGCTTGTTTGTATTCCCGCATGACGGTAATCTCCAGCCCAATCTGTATATCTACCATTTGCAGCGTTACTTGCTTCTTCATTAGTAGTTCTTAATTCTCTACTTAAATCTACAGCAACATTATTATAATCTTCTACTGTTGGAACATTTCCGTTTTGAAAAAGACCTTTCCAAGCAGTACTTCTTAATGCTTTATCAACAAAATCTACATACTCATCACCATTATACATATCAGGCACATTAGTTGCAGAACGCACACCTAAAGTAGCCTCATACGTAAATACTGTTTTTCCTTCAATACCGTTTTTAGTTGTAATAATTACAACACCATTAGCACCTCTTGCACCATATATTGCTGTTGCAGATGCATCCTTTAAAACATCCATTTGTTGAATATCGGCAGGATTTAAAATATTAATATCATCGAAAAAGATACCATCTACTACATATAAAGGTTTAGATAAATCGTCTGCGGCACTATCACTAATACCATCACGACCACCGTCGGTATTTTTAATTACTGTATTACCTCTAATGTCTATAGATAATGGAGCTCCAGGCTTGTTACTTAATGTTCTAACATCCACACCCGCAATTCTACCTTGCATAGCCTGACCAATATCTGTTTTCTTTTGCTCTGTAAGCGCTTTAGTATCTAAAGACTCAACAGCTCCCGTTAAATCGGTACGTTTTACAGATCCATATCCAATAACAACCACTTCATCAAGTTGAGCGGCATCTTCTTCTAACTTCACATTTAATGATCCTTGTCCTTTATATGTAAGTTCTTTTGTTACAAACCCAATAAAAGAGAAAGTAATTACATCTCCACTTTTCGCATTAAGTTGAAAATTCCCATCGAAATCTGTGGCGGCTCCATTCGATGTTCCTTTTATAATGACGTTCACTCCCGGGATAGGCACATTTTGACTATCGGTTACTACGCCTGACACTTTAGATTGCGACCAAGAGGCACTCGCATAACCTATCAATAAGGTTACTAATAAGAGTTTTAGTTTTTCCATATTATTATTTAGTATTAGTTATACCGCTAATTTATAGTTAAACATTTGTTAATAGATGGACTTATTAATCCAAATTATGGATACAATCATCAAATAAAAAAGAAATTAAAACTTAACAATCCCAATATATACGGGAGACAAAACATGTTTTTATATGATCAATTCGTCCATTAGACTGAATAAAGTGTCCATTTAACATTAATGAAAAAAAAGTATCTTAGTAGAATAATAACTAAGCTTAATTAAAATGAAAAAGACCCTTTTTTATAGCAAAGTATTTCTTGTTGCTATAGTATCTGTATTATTTAGTTGTAAAGAAACGCCAACAGACACCACACCTTGGCAACCTTTATTTGATGGAGAAACCCTTAACGGCTGGCATCAATTAGGAGGTACAGCAGTATACACCGTTCGCGACCAATCTATCGTTGGAACTACAGTACATAACACACCAAATTCTTTTTTAACTTCAGATAAAATGTATGGAGATTTTATTCTCGAATTGGATTACAAAGTAGATTCTACAATGAATTCTGGAATTCAAATTAGAAGTAATAGCATACCTACTTATAGAGACGGACGTGTTCATGGTTATCAAGTTGAAATCGATCCATCTAAAAGAGCTTGGAGTGCTGGTATTTACGACGAGTCTCGTCGTGGCTGGTTAAACACTATGGAAAACAACCCTGAAGCTCAAAAAGCTTTCAAACAAAACGATTGGAATCACTACCGTATTGAAGCTATTGGTGATACTTTAAAAACATGGATAAACGATGTTCCTGCATCTTATTTAATAGATGATAAAACAGCAAGCGGATTTATTTGCTTACAAGTACATGGAATTCATGCTGATAAAAAAGAAGGCACAGAAATTGTTTGGAAAAACATTAAAATATTAACTGAGAACCTTAGTGAGTATTCTAAAAAATCTCCTCTAGAACCTATTATTACTAAAAACCAGCTAACTATAGATGAAAAGAAAAAAGGATGGAAATTACTTTGGGATGGAAAAACGACTAACGGATGGCGCGGTGCCAAACTTGAAGAATTTCCTAAAAGTGGTTGGCAAATTGAAGATGGCGTTTTAAGTGTATTAGCATCTGGAGGAGCTGAATCTACTGCAGGTGGCGATATTGTAACCACAGAACAATTTGGGGATTTTGAATTAACAGTAGATTTTAAATTAACACCTGGTGCAAATAGCGGTATTAAATATTATGTAGATACTAATATCAATAAAGGAGCAGGTTCTTCAATTGGTTTAGAATACCAAATTTTAGACGATGCTTTACATCCTGATGCTAAACTAGGTAATCATGATGGTAGTAGAACGGTAAGTTCTTTATACGATTTAATTCAAGCAAACGTAAACAAACCTATTCACCCAATTGGCGAATGGAATACAGCATATATTATTTCTAAAAACAACCACGTAGAACATTGGTTGAACGGAACAAAGGTTTTAGAATACGAAAGAAAAAGCGATGACTACAAAAAGTTAGTGTCAGAAAGTAAATATGCCAAATGGCCTAATTTTGGCGAGTTAGATAAAGGGGAAATATTACTTCAAGATCACGGAGATTTAGTATCCTTTAAAAATGTAAAAATTCGTCCTATCAACTAAATTTTAACCACCACAACAAAACATTATGAGTTCTAATAGAAGAGATTTCTTAAAAAAAACAGCTTTAGGTGCCGTTGGAGTAACATTGGCCTCTAACAGTATAAATGCCATGTCGGCAAAAAGTTATTCAAAAATCATTGGTTCTAACGACCGCATCAATGTAGCAATACAAGGTTTAGGCCGTCGCTATGGTGCATACATGTCTGCCATTGCTGATAAAAACAATAATATTGAATTGAGCTATTTATGCGACGTCATGAAAAGCCAACGTGATAAAGCAGCAATTGAAGTATCTAAAAAACTAGGTAAAACACCTAAATTAGAAAACGACATCCGTAAAATTCTAAACGATAAAGATGTAGATGCTGTTTTTATGGCCACTCCAGATCACTGGCACGCACCTGGTGCTTGCATGGCTATGCAGGCAGGTAAAGATGTTTACTTAGAAAAGCCTTGTAGTCACAACCCAAAAGAGGGTGAGTTACTTGTTGCTTATCAACAAAAATATAATAAAATTGTGCAAATGGGGAACCAACAACGTTCGTCTTCACAATCACAAGAAGTCATAAAAGCCATTCACGAAGGTGTTATTGGTGATGTGTATAATGCCATTGCTTTTTACACAAGTAAACGTGGGCCAGTACCTCATCAGAAAAAAACAGCTCCGCCAGAAGGTTTAGATTGGGATTTATTTCAAGGGCCAGCACCAAGAAGAGAGTATACAGATGATACTTGGAACTACAACTGGCATTGGTACGGTTGGGATTATGGCACTGCAGAAATGGGAAATAATGCCACACACGAACTAGATATTGCACGTTGGGCACTAGATGTTAAGTACCCAGAGCATGTAGATGTTAAATCTGGTAAATTCCATTATAAAGATGATGGTTGGGAAATGTACGATACTATGGAAGCTACATTTCGTTTTGCTGGCAATCGTTCTATTCAATGGGATGGTCGCAGTAGAAATGGTTACGACAAATACGGTGCTGGTCGTGGTACACTAGTTTACGGTTCTAACGGTTCTGCTTTTATAGATCGTGATGGTTATAAACTATTTGATATTAAGGGAAAAGAGCAAAAAAACAATATTGTAACAGGTATAGAAGATGGAAACGCACTAGGTGGTGGTGGCCAACTTTCTAAAGCACATACGGTTAACTTTTTTGATGCCATTAGAGGTAAAGCCCCATTAACATCGCCTATAGAACAAGGCGCTATTAGTCAGATGTTAACACACTACGCAAATATTGCACACAGAATTGATGATGCTTTTGAAGTTGATGAAACTACCGGACGTATTTACAATAGAGAAGCTATGAAACTTTGGTCTAGAACTTACGAACCAGGTTGGGAAATTAAACCAGTATAAATACAAAAATAAAACCTCGGGACTCTTGTCTCGAGGTTTCTGCTTAAATTACCGTTTCTGTGGAAACAGGAATTTAAAAAATATTGAAATGAAAAGAAGAGATTTTATAATCAAAGGAGCAATGGCTTCTGCTGCAGTTACTACTTCGGCCGCAGCCATGACCAATGTATTTGATTTTAAACACGCAAACGACACTTTAAACATAGGAATTATTGGCACCGGAGATCGAGGTACGGGCCTTTCTGCTAACATTAATTCTATCAAGAATTTTAATATCCTTGGCTGCTGTGACACCTTGCCTTTTAGATTAGAAAATGGTTTAAAAGCAGCACAAGGAACAGCTAAGGGCTACACCGATTATCGTAAACTTTTAGATAATAAAGATATTGATGCTATTTTGGTTTCTACTCCATTTAGCACACATTCCAAAATTGCTATGGATGCTCTAGATGCTGGCAAACATGTGTATTGCGAGAAAACCATGGCTAAAGGTTTTGGAGGCATTCAAGATTTGGTTAATAAAGTCGATCAATCCAATCACGTATTTCAAACTGGACATCAATACCACAGTTCTAGACTTTACACGCACGTTGTAGATTTAATAAAAGCAGGTAAAATAGGAAAGATTTCTGCTTTTGAATGCCAATGGAACCGACACGGAAACTGGAGACGTCCTGTACCAAGTCCTAAATTAGAAAAACAAATTAACTGGCGTATGTATCGCGAGTTTTCTGGTGGTTTAGTAGCCGAACTTTGCTCGCATCAAATAGATTTCGCAAACTGGGTTTTAGGCGAAACTCCTAACCAAGTTATGGGTACCGGTGGTGTAGATTACTATAAAGATGGTAGAGAAACTTACGATAATATTCATTTAATATATAATTACCCAAGCGGTGTAAAAGCTAAATTTACTTGCCTCACTAGCAATGCTAAAGATGGTTACCAAATAAAAGTAATGGGTGATAAAGGCACCATTATTTTAAGCTACACCAAAGCATGGTTTTTCCCAGAAGGTGGTAAGAAAAAAGAATTAGGTATTGTAGATGGCGTATCTGGCGCCACTGTAAAATGGGAAAAAGGATTAGGGATTCCTATTACTGTAGACCATAAAGAGCCTAGTTTACAAGCTTTAATCGATTTTAAAGATAGTATTACAAACAACAGCAAACCTATTTCCGATATTAAAACCGGTGCTAACACGGCTATCTGTGTTCAAATGGGCTTAGAAGCCATGTACACCAACAGCATTATCAAACAAGATGAATTTAAAGGCTTTAAATTTTATGAATAAATATATATTATGTCTATTTACCCTAGTGGCTTTTTCAAGCTTAGGCGCTCAAACTTCTACTAAAGATCTCGATTTAGAGACCTCTTTAATTGAACCACAACAGATTATTAAAATCAGTGATTCTCACTATTTCATTGACTTCGGAAAGGCATTTTTTGGAAATGTAGAGATTACATCAAACGAGAGTCAAAACGATTCTTTAATTATTCATTTAGGTGAAAAGTTAGATGGCGAATTTCATATTGATAGAGATCCCGGAAAAAATATTCGTTACAGATCCTCGAAGTTAAACACATTAGTAGCAAACCAAGCTATAACTCCAGAAATACAAGCATATAAAAGGAATACAACAGGCGCTGCAATTATGTTACCAGAAGATATTGGAGCCATTATTCCGTTTCGTTATTGCGAAATTGAAAATCTAAAAGTTCCTATTGAGTCTATTGAAATCAAGCAAAAAGCACTTCATTTTAAATTTAATGATGATGCCAGCGCTTTCTCTTCATCAGACCCTATTATGGATTCTATTTGGGAACTTTGTAAACATACCATAAAAGCTACGAGCTTTACCGGGTATTACGTTGATGGAGATCGGGAGCGTATTCCTTACGAGGCTGATGCTTATATCAATCAACTAAGTCATTATAGTGTGGATAACGAGTATTCTATGGCGCGCCGCACAAATGCTTATTTTATAGACAATCCTACTTGGCCAACCGAATGGTTGTTACACACTGTACTTATGTTTCATGCCGATTACATGTACACAGGAGATATTGAGCCACTTAAACAAAACTACGAGAATTTAAAGCTTAAAACTTTAATGGATTTAGAACGTGCCGATGGTTTAATAAGTTCTAAATCGCCCAACCTAACCAAAGATTTAATGTCGAAATTAGGTTTCAAAAAAGCAAATGATAAGCTTAAAGATATTATAGATTGGCCACCTGCACAAAAAGATACCGGTTGGAAACTTGCAACACCAGAAGGTGAACGCGATGGTTACGAAATTGTAGATGTAAATACTGCTGTAAATGCGTTTTACTATTATAATTTAAAGTTAATGACTGAAATTGCAACCGTACTTAATAAAACTGAAGATGCTGAATTCTATAAGAAGAAAGCCAAACTTGTAAAAGCAACTATAAACAGCAAACTATTCGATGCTGAAAAAGGTTATTATATCGACGGTGAAGGCTCTACACACTCGGCTTTACACGCCAACATGTTACCGTTGGCTTTCGATTTAGTACCAGAAGAACACGTAGCAACAGTTGCTGAGTTTGTAAAATCTCGTGGTATGGCTTGTAGCGTTTATGGTGCTCAATATTTATTGGAAGGTTTATACAAAAATAACGAGGCGGAATACGCATCAAGTTTAATATCAAACACTGAAGGTGATAGAAACTGGTGGAACATGATACAGGTAGGCTCTACAATGACTTTGGAAGCTTGGGATGTAAAATACAAACCCAATGCCGATTGGAATCACGCTTGGGGAACTGCGCCGCTTAATGCTATTACAAGATACATGTGGGGTATTAAACCAAAAATGGCTGGTTTTAAAGTTGCTGACATTAATCCACAATTAGCTGGCTTAACTTTTACGTCTATTAAAGTGCCTACCAAACAAGGTTTTATTTTAGCTGAATACAAACAAGAATCTAACCAAAATGATGTTTATACTGTGACGATTCCGGAAAATATGACGGCAGAATTCACACTTCCTAAAAACTTCAAAAAGGTTTCTTTAGATAACAAAAAAGTAAAAGGAAAATCTTTATTTTTAACACTTGAAAGCGGAACGCATCATATAAACATAGCTTACTAAGCATCTTATGAAATTAAAAAAACATCTATTTATTCCTTTTTTATTATTAGCCTTTTTTCAATTTACAATAAGCTTTTCGCAAGAATTAAAACCTGCTAGCTTATTTTCAGATGGTATGGTTTTACAACGCGACATACCAGTTCCTGTTTGGGGTACAGCAAAACCTAACTCAAAAATCACGGTGACTTTTGCTAACCAAAAACAGAAAACAAAAGCTGATAATAACGGAAAATGGATGTTAAAATTAGATCCATTAAAAGCATCTAAAATCGCCAGAGACTTAGTAATCTCTGGTGATTCTAAAGTAATTATATCTAACATTTTAGTTGGAGAAGTTTGGATTTGCTCAGGCCAATCTAACATGCAGTTTAATGTGAATAATGTTCCTGAAATAAAATCACTTATTCCGTTTACAAAAAACATTAGAACCTTTCAGGTTAAAAATATAGTATCACTAGAAGAACAAGATGAGGTTACCGGAACATGGAAAGTAACCAACCCGAGCAGCGCTGTTGCTTTCGGTTTTGCTTACTTTTTAGAAAGTATTGGCGATGTGCCTGTTGGAATTATTTTATCGTCTTGGGGAAGTTCTTCTCTAGAAGCATGGATGCCAAGAAGCATGACCGAAGAATTACCGTATTTTAAGACCATAATGGACGATTTTGATAAAGATACAGCAACTCAAAACCGACTTTTAGAAGCTATAAACTCACCAAAAGGCTGGAACATTAAAGAAGATATCTTTATGAGACGTCAACCTAATGTGGTATATAATGCTATGATGAAGCCTCTAGCGCCTTACGCATGTCGTGGACTCGTTTGGTATCAAGGCGAGCGTAACACACGTTATATTTCGGGTGTGCCAGAAGTTACCGAAGCCAATTGGTTTCATAAGGTTGCCGGTATGAAAGAGTATGGTGATATTTTAAAACTTTGGATTCAGAATTACAGAAAAACATGGCAAAACGATAACATGCACTTCGCTGTAGTAATGCTGCCAGGATATGGAAAAGGCACACATGCTAGCCCAAATATTGATTCTAAAAGTCCTACTGCAGAATCTTGGGCATGGATGCGCGAATCTCAATTAAAAGTTTTAGACTTACCAAATACGAGTGTAACAAACACCATAGATTTAGGTAGTGAAACCAATATTCATCCTACTGATAAATTTCCTATTGGGCAACGTTTAGCACTTTCCGCAGCTAAACATACATTAAATCAAAATATAGTTGCAGAAGGCCCTGTTTTGGATCAAGTTGAAATAGAAAACAATAGCTTAATAGTTCATTTTAAAAACAGTAAAGGTTTAAAAACCAACAATAGAAAAGCACCTGAAGGTTTTTGGATTGCAGACGAATCTTTAAACTGGAAAATGGCAGACGCTAAAATAGAAGGTGAAACAGTTATTCTTGAGAATAAAGACGTTAAGAATCCTGAATTTATCAGGTATGCTTTCGCAGGAAAACCAGATGTTAACTTAGTTAATGGAGCTAATTTACCTGCATATCCTTTTAGAACAGATGTTGATGTAAAATAATTATAATTCTAGAACCAATTTTCGATAATTGCTTTTTCAGTATTTGGATTTCCTTTATGAATAAACTCATTTTTAAAGGCGTTATACTCATAATCTTTACTCCAAGCCTCATGGTTTTTCGAAACCTGATCAATAGCATCGCAAATAAAAGTAACCTCAGCGTTTGTTAAGGTTGGATGGATAGACATTCTAATCCAGCCTGGACGCTCCATTAAACAGCCTTCCAAAATTTTTACTTCTATAGATTTTGATGTGCTTTCATCTACATTTAATAAGTAATGTCCATAAGTTCCAGCACAAGAGCAACCACCTCTAGTTTGCACACCAAAGCGATCGTTTAAAAGTTTTACAATCAAATTATAGTGTGCCTTTTCAATATAAAAAGAAAACACCCCTAACCTATCGGTATGTTCTGGTGCTAAAATTTTGAGATTTTCTATAGAAGAAAGCTTATCGAAAATTATAGCATTGAGTTCATGTTCGCGATCCAAAATATTTTGAACCCCCATTTTTTCTTTCAACTGAATAGAAAACGCAATTTTTATGGTTTGTAAAAACCCAGGAGTTCCTCCATCTTCTCGCGTTTCTATATCGTCAATATAATCATGATCACCCCAAGGATTGGTATAACTTACCGTTCCTCCACCTGGGTTATCTGGCACTAAATTTTTATAAAGTTTTTTATTAAAAACTAATACTCCGGAAGTTCCCGGACCACCCAAAAATTTATGAGGAGAAAAGGTAATGGCATCTAGATATTGTTCCTCATCTTCGGGATGCATATCAATATCCACATAAGGTGCTGAACATGCAAAATCTACAAAGCATAGCCCATTGTTTTGATGCATAATTTTAGCAACATCATAATACGGAGTTCGTATACCTGTAACATTAGAACAGCCTGTAATAGCTGCAATTTTTACGGGAACATGGCTATATTCTACCAACAACTTCTTTAAGCCCTCTAAACATGGCAAACCGTTGGCATTAGAAGGAATTACTTTTACACGAGCTATAGTCTCTAACCATGAGGTTTGATTGGAATGATGCTCCATATGCGACACAAAAATTATTGGTCGTTTTTCTTCTGGAACTTCCGTACTATCCTTTAAATTCTCGTTTAATTTAATACCTAAAATACGCTGAAACTTATTGATAGCACCTGTCATTCCTGTTCCAACCGTAATCAAAACATCGTCTTTAGAGGCATTAACATGCTTTTTTATGATAGCTCTAGCATCGTGATAAGCATGCGTCATTACGCTACCTGTTATAGAGGTTTCGGTATGTGTGTTGGCCACAAAAGGCCCAATATCATTTAGTAATTTTTCTTCAATAGGTCGGTATAATCGTCCGCTTGCTGTCCAATCGGCATAAATTATTTTTTTCTTACCGTAAGGAGAATCAAAATACAAATCGACACCAACAACATTATTTCTAAATTGCTCAAAATATGCTTCTAAATTACTGTGTTGATTTTTGATTTTGGAAACACTTTTTAAGACACCCATTGTTGAAAATTAAAATGATTTAGATTGAAACACTTTAAACTCTAGAAATTTATATATCTAAAGAATTAAACAATGTTTTTAATTGTGGATTCGATGGTCTTGGCGCATCGGCCTTAACAACGTTACCTTGTGGATCGATTAATATAAACCTTGGAATACCCGTTACATTGTAAGCTGTTACAAAAGAACGATCGTCTTTAGCAAATAACTGCACACCACCTAACTGTTTTTCTTCAACCATAGTACGCCATTTACTGTGTGCTCTTTGATCGTCTACAGAAATGCTTACAAACTCAATATTTTTACCATGATATTCTTTTTCAACAGCTTTTAACGATGGAATCTCTGCTAAACAAGGTCCGCACCATGTTGCCCATAAATCGATATAAACATATTTTCCTTTTAAATCATCTAAAGATGTGCTACCACCATTGTAGTTTTCGTAATCTACAAATTTTGGAGAAGCTTTACCATTTAGCCCCATTAAGCCTTGTTTTTGCTTATACATACTATGCAACTGTTTTTCTAAACTTATCGCATCGTTTTGCTCACTTACCACAAATAACGAATCTAAATCTCCTGCTTTATCAAGTAAATTTTTAAACGTTTTATTACTTTCTTTCACTTTTTCATTAAAGGCAGTTTCATCTAACTCAAACCAAGTTTCAATATCAAAAACCTCTTCCATAAGCAATGCTTTTTCAGCTAAATAATTACTGGCCTCTGCTCCTGTTCCTTCAAATTTAATGGTTTCATCAAAAGCTTTAGTATCTAACTTCATCTTTAAATCGTAACCATTTTTTAAATATACACGTGCTTGTTCTGCTCCATCATAAACTAAGAATACACCAGGCTCTACTTTTAAAGTATCAGAGAATGTTCCGTCGGCTTTCACTTGAATTACTTTTGAAACGGTACGGCTTCTTACTAATAAAGAATCGGAATTTTGATTTGCAATTGTTCCAGAAAATGTAACATAATCTTTTGGCGCTTCTTCTTTACATGCTGTAAATACTAAACCTATTAATAATACGTAAATAAAATTCTTCATCTGTTATTTTTTAAATTTTGAAATTCCTGTTTTTAGCCAGTTATGATAATCTTCTACATTTGGTGTATAACTTACTGGATCCAATAAATTGTCTTCATTATGATCCATAAGCACGTAGAATGGTTGTGTATTGGCTTTATATTTAATGGTTTGAAGTTCGCTCCATTTCTGACCAATATACTTCAATTTTTTACCCGGTTTTAATTTTGAATCAACCACATCGCCAGCTTCCAACGGACGTTTATCATCAACATATAGCGATATTAATACCACATCGTTTTTTAAAATATTTAAAATCTCTGGTTTTGGCCAAACGTTTTGTTCCATTTTTCGGCAATTTACACAAGCCCAACCCGTAAAATCAATCATTACTGGTTTCCCTACTTTTTTAGCATAAGCCAAACCGGTATCATAATCATTAAAAGCTAAAATATCGTGTGGCGCTAATAAATGTGCTCCTTCTGGTAAATCTCCATGATCGTTGAGCGCGGAAGATCCG
The DNA here is from genome assembly GCF_900112395.1 of Algibacter lectus. Taxonomy (GTDB): domain Bacteria; phylum Bacteroidota; class Bacteroidia; order Flavobacteriales; family Flavobacteriaceae; genus Algibacter; species Algibacter lectus. Next base: position 91,490 of record NZ_FOLN01000007.1, on the reverse strand, counting down.
GTACCCAATCTTGTATAACCAACACCATACGGCGATTCGCTATAATCTTGTGGTGGCGGAAAAGCACTTATTAAATTTAATGGTGCGCCCCATAATCCAGGAATCATATAAATAGTAAAAGTTAAAACCACTAAACCTAAACTCAACCTACCAACTGAAATGTGCGGTAATGGCGAATCGTGTGGTAATTGAATTTTTCCGAAAAGGTATAAGGCTAATGTTCCAAAAATGGCAATCCAAATTGCGATAAACACTTCGCGCTCTAATAAATGACCTTGCATTACTAAATCGGCTTGCGATAAAAATTTAAAGGCTAAAGCCAACTCCAAAAATCCTAAAACCACTTTTACGGTGTTTAACCAACCACCAGATTTTGGTAATGAATTTAACCAACCCGGGAATGCTGCAAATAAAGCAAAAGGTAATGCAATGGCTAACGAGAACCCGAACATACCAACTATTGGAGCTAAGCCTCCTTTAGATGCTGCCTCTACCAACAAGGTTCCAACAATGGGTCCCGTACAAGAGAACGACACAATAGCTAAAGCTAAAGCCATAAAGAATATGCCTATTAACCCGCCACGATTGGCTTGAGAATCTACTTTATTAGCCCAAGAATTAGGTAGCATAATTTCGAACGCTCCTAAAAACGACGTTGCAAACACCACTAATAATATAAAGAAAATAATATTAAACCATACGTTGGTAGCTAATGCATTTAAAGCATCGGCTCCAAAAATACCGGTTACGGCAGTACCAAGTAAAACGTAAATTACAATAATACAGACACCATAAATAATGGCGTTTTTAATTCCAACAGCTTTATTTTTACTTTGTTTAGTGAAGAAACTCACCGTCATAGGAATCATTGGGAAAACACATGGGGTTAACAAGGCTGCAAACCCTGATAGAAAAGCTATAAAAAAGATACCCCAAAGTCCTTGCTTAGAACTAGACTCGGTAGATTTAATAGCATTATCCTGAACGTTCTCTGCGGTTTTAGCAGCTGCATTTTCTGAAATTATAAAATTTAAATCGACTTCTGTTGGAGGCAAACAACGAGAATCGTCGCAAACCATAAATTCAACAAAAGCATTTATTGTAGAAACACCTTCGGTAACTTTTACTTTTTGCTTAAATGTTGCTGTTTTTTCAAAGAATTTAATTTCCATTTGAAAAACAGGGTCGTCGATAGTATGGCCTTCTTCTTCAAAAGTATTTCCTATTATTTTAAATTGTCCTTCGCTATCATCATAAGTAAACGTTGTTGGTATGGGACCATCTTGAGGTACCGCTTGAGAATACAAATGCCATCCATTATCTATAGTTGCTTTGGAAATTAATTGATATTCGGTATCAGACAATTTTTCAACAGAAGTTTCCCATTTAACAGGCTCTAAAACCTGAGCTTGCCCAAATAAAAAGGATATTAGTGCTAAAAATAAAATTACTTTCTTCATTCCTCAAATTTATTATTAATTATGTAATAGTCTCTAGTTTTTGTATTTCTTTCAAAAAAGCATCAATATTAAAAATTTACTTCGTTTTATACCGTACTATTTTCAAACTACAAAAACTACATGTGCTATAATGACCAAAAAACACGTCATTACCCTTAGTTAAATTCTGTTAAAATTTAAAAATCAGGTTACATTAAGACATCATTACATCTATTTTCGGTCGAAATTTACAACATATTTTAAATGAATTTTCAAAGATTATAAAACTTTAACACCCGCAACATCTAAACTGTGCCATACATAGATTTTTAGCAGTAAAACCAAGCTATAATTAAAACTTAAAACAAAAAAAAACGTTCACTTAAACAGTGAACGTTTTAAAAGATCTCGAATTAAATAACTAATAAAATTAAGAGATAATATTGAATGTTAGAGGATACGTTGGATTTTCACCACGACTTGCTCTTAAGGCATTTACTATTGGTAAAATAATTGAAAGAAGTCCTAATGCTGCAAAACCTAGTAAACCTAAGCCAAAGAACAGTATTAATGGTACGCAGATGATAAACCAAATAATAAGACTTAATTGGAAGTTGATAATGCTTTTTCCATGGGTATCCATTTGGTTTACTCGCCCTTTATTGGCTAGCCATAAAATTAATGGTAGCAGCAAACTACCAAAGCCGGTTACTAAAGATATTAACTGACTTAAATGTGTAATAACTAATAATTGTTTATCGTTTCTCATGGTTTTGATATATTTTGATTGATGTATTAATATGACGCCTAGGTCTTTAATTTGTTACATACACTACCATTAATTATTTATAAATTAAATGCTCTAGAATATTTTTCATGTTGTATTTTTGGCACAATAAATGATTAATGCCACGTTATAACATAAAACCAAACACATATATGATGCGTTTTACCCTACTTATAGCTTTATTTTTTTCGGTTGCCTTACAGGCACAAAATAATGCCATTGCCCCAGATGAAAAATTAGTTTACACGGCCTCTTACAACATGTCTGGTATTCTAAACGACATCGCCCAAGTTACCATGTCTACAGCAAAAGTGAACACTTCTAAAGCCACACTAATGCGTTTAAAAGTTACAGCTTTAACCTATAGCAAATGGGATAACTTTTTTAAAATTAGAGATTTATACGAGAGCTATGTAAGTCCAAAAACATTAACACCTTATTTATACAAGCGTGATATTAATGAAGGCGGTTATTACAAAGCCATGAAATACACCTTTAGCCATAAAACCAATACGGTTAAAACGGTGCAAACCAAAAAGAATAACTACGTAGAAAACAAAACAGTTTCTATAAACAAAGGCACAAAAGATATTGTTTCGGCTTTATACTATATCCGTTTGTTTGATTATGCTAGCATGAGCAAAGGCAGCAGTAAGAGCTTAAATATTATTTTCGACAGAAAAGAGTTTAACGGTAAAATAACCTATTTGGGTAAAGAAACCATTTCTACAGCCATTGGTACTAAGGAATGCTACAAACTATCTATTGGTGCAGATAGCTCTAGCGGCCTACAAGGTTCTAGTAACTTTTTATGGTTAACAGCCGATGAAAATAAAATTCCGGTTTACGGAAAGTTTAAAATTCCTGTTGGAAATGGTGAGTTAAAAATAAAATCGGCTTCTGGTTTAAAAAACTAAACCCGTTTTTTTTAATAACTAACTTTATAACTCCCTTTATTGAATAAAAACTCAAACTCATGAAAAAGATTTTCACCATACTCGCCGTAATAGCATCTGTTTTTGCAATTATTTTTTCGGTATTACCAATTTCTAACTTAGCCATTATTCCTGCCGTAGCAGCGCTTATCTTTGGTTTAATCGCCTTTTACTTATCTAAAAAAACAGGCGAAATTAAAAAAACCATTCAGTTTTCGTTTTTCTTAACCATTGCTGCTTTAGCTATTGTAACTTATAAATCTGTTTTTACAGCAACCGAAATTGCAAACACAGAGTTTATTGATGCCAAAGAAATGGAATCTGAAGAAGCTGCTTTAGACGATTTGGAAGACTTAGAAATAGAAGATCTAGAAATTGATGATGCTGATTTAGAATTTGATACCTCGGAATTAGAAATTGACGCACAAGAATTGGAACTAGAAGCGCCAGCATTAGAGGTTGAACCAGAAGCTTTAGAAATTAACGAAGCCGATTTAGAAAGCTTTGATGAGAACATAGAAATAGACGAATCGGATTTAGAAGATATCGAATTCTAAAAAGCAACTCGTTTTATATTAAGCTTTTCCTTAAAATAGAAAGCACAACTACAGCCCAAGTTAAATTATTTAGCTTGGGCTGTGTTCATTTTTAATTTTGTAATATCTTAGCAGATAAATTCTATCTCCTATGAAAAATTACCTTCCACTATGCTTAGTGGCCTTTACATTAATGGCTTGCAGTAGTTCTCAAAACAAATCTAAAACCACTGCTAACGCCGAAACTTACGCTAAAACAATTACAGCTGCAGAATTAAAAGACATGCTTTACACCTATGCCTCTGATGATTTTGAAGGTAGAAAAACAGGCGAACCAGGCCAAAAGAAAGCCATTGAGTTTATTAAGCAAGGTTACGTAGCAAACGGTATTCCTTCGCCTATTGCAGAAGGCGATTACTTTCAAGAAATTCCTGCTTCATTTTTTAAAGGCGATACCAAAGCTTCAGAAAATGTATTAGCTTATATAAAAGGATCGGAAAAGCCAGATGAAATTATTATTGTTTCGGCACATTTAGATCATATTGGAATCTCAAAAAATGGAGATATTAACAACGGAGCCGATGATGATGGTTCTGGAACGGTTGCCGTAATGGAAATTGCTGAAGCTTTTAAACAAGCTGCCGATAAAGGTTTTGGACCAAAGCGTTCTATTCTGTTTTTACATGTTACAGGTGAAGAAATTGGACTATATGGCTCACGTTATTATGCAGACGAAGATCCTGTTTTTCCTTTAGCAAACACTGTAGCTAATTTAAATATTGATATGATTGGCCGTGTAGATCCTAAACACGAAAACAACGAGAACTACCTTTATTTAATTGGTGCAGATAAATTGAGTAAAGAATTACACGAAATCTCAGAATCAATAAATAAACAATACACTAAAATAGATTTCGATTACACTTATAATGATGAAAACGACCCGAATCGTTTCTATTACAGATCGGATCACTACAACTTTGCTAAAAACAATATTCCTGTAATATTCTATTTTAATGGTACGCATGCCGATTACCATAAACCAAGTGATACTCCAGATAAAATTAGATACGATTTATTAGAAACTCGCGCGAGACTTGTATTTTACACTGCTTGGGAACTTGCTAATCGCGATGAGCGCTTAAAACTAGATTAAACAAACTTATAAAATTTAAAAAAATGGGAGCCGTAGATCAATCTATTATAAAGAATATAGCTGAAGATTTAGACTGCGGCTGCACCTGTTTTTATAATATCAAAACTAAAGAAGTTATAGCCATCCCCAGTTTTATGGATGGTTTTGATGATTTCGATGATGATGAATTTAAACCACCTACTGGAGATGATTTTATCAAAATTAATCCCTTAGAAGGTTCCGATTCCTTTAAAATAATGGAATCATTTGTACAGCAACTCCCTGAAAACGCTTTGCAGCAAGAACTAGAACATACCTTACGCAACAAAAAACCTTTTCAGAACTTCAAGTATTTAATTGAAGCTTCAGAATTTAGAACGTCTTGGTTTAACTTTAAGCAAAAAGAAATTGAAAAGCATGTGGTAATTCAATTGAATAAAGGTTGAATGAAATTAATCTTATCCCGTAGTTGTAGGTAAGCTAAAACCGAAATAAATCAATGAAATTCGAACTATGAAAAAAGATTCTTATTCTGGACTTTCTTGGATGACAGAGGAAATAAAAAACGAATTAATTATACGAGATAAAATTGTTGAAAATGAAGATATTGAAAGTCTATTTTCTTTAAAAGACAATTCTGACTTTTCAATTGCATTATTTGAAATCCTTCAAAAAAGGAACGAAAAAGATCCTAATTCTCTAAATGAAATTGAACTGAATTTATTTTTATGTATGAATTTAGAAAATGCAGGTCAAGCAGATAGTATTTTGACTTTTTTACAAGAATGGTTTCCTGAACAGAATGAAAAAGTTATTAAATCGCTGAATGAAATTGGAGCGTCCAAATCATCTGAAATAATAAAAAAAGCTATTGAATTACTTCCTGAAAATGGTACTTGGTTTTTTGAAAGTTCAAACGAAGAATCTGAAAGAATTATGAGTGAATTAGATTCTGAATTTTCTAATTATCCAGATGGTTCAATGAGAAATTTATATCGAAAATATGCCGAAAAAAATAGGAATGAATTATAAAGCCTACCTACAACACCATATATAATTTATTGCTGGCTACTTGCCTACTTACGAAAATCCTCTCGGATTTTCTTGATCAGTAATTATTTACTCAATTAGGTACTTAAACCACACAACAAACCATATATAAACACGTTGGCACAGCACTACATTTCCTCAATAAAACAACTTAATAATTACAAATTAACCATTAAATCATTTAAAAAAGCACTGTAATTATTCAACTCTAAAGGAACATCTGCATTTTTTTCCATATCGTGAAAATGATGTGTTGCTAATAATTCCATTCCTGTAAAAGCATTCATTCTGTGAAAGCCAAACATAACACCTTCATCTACACTTTTCTGATTAAAAAATTCATTTTCTAAAGTAAATGCGGTTTTAGGTGCATTCCAACTTGTAGTAAGTATATATTTTTTTCCGTGCATTAAACCTCCTGTTCCGTAATTGATGTTTGGATTTTTTCTACTTCTTCCATCACTGGCATAAATTCCATTTTGATGACCTTCCGTAAAAACTTCATCTATATATTTTTTAAATCCAAAAGGAATTTGAAACCACCAAATTGGAGTATGATAAATCACTATATCTGCCCACTTAAATTTTTCAACCTCTTCCTTTACATCATAATTGTCGCCTACTTGAGTAAATTTAACTTCAAATTCTTCACGTGTGTCAAAATATGAAATAGTATTGTTGAAAAGTGTTTCGTTAAATCGTCCACCAGAATGTGCAAATGGATGACTTCCATTAATTATAAATATATTTTTCATTTGTCTCTTATTTTATTTGAGGCAAAATTAAAGCAATACTTATTATCGTAAAAATAATACAAATCATACCTTTGTATAAATATTTTAATAGATATGGTAAATTTAGAATGGTATAGAACATTTAAAGAAATATATGAAAACGGAACTTTAACTAAAGCTTCTATTGCTTTATACGCTTCTCAACCCGGAGTTAGTGTACACTTGAATGCTTTAGAAGCTTATGTTGGTAAAAAACTATTTGAGCGAACATCCAGAAAAATGATTCCAACAGAGGATGGGAAATTTTTATATGAATACATTATTGAATCTTTAAAAAAACTAGAAATAGCAGAACAGCATTTTAAAAAAACAACTCAAGAAAAAAATCCATCTCTAAACATTGGAATGTGTTCTGAAATGTTTCAACTAATTATTGAACCAGAAATTCCCAAATTAGACTTCGACTTAGTTGCTAGATTTGGAGCGCATACAGATTTAATAAAAGACCTAAACAACGGCATTTTAGATTTAGTTATAACACCTAAAAAACAGAATGAAAAAAAATCATTAGTTGAATATATTCCGTTTTCAAAAGAAAGAATCGTTTTAATAGCAGGAAATAAAACGGATACAACTAAAATACAAAAACACATTAATTCTAATAATATAAACAAGTTAGAAGACGAACTGCTTCAAAATGTTTGGTATAGTTCATCAAACGAAATGGAACATTTTAGACGTTTTTGGTTTGAGAATTTCAATAAGAAACCTGCTTTTAAACCAAACTACATTTTACCAAACATTACTTCCATAATAAGGTGTTTAAACAATGGTAATGGACTTGCATTAGTTCCAGATTTTTTATGCCAAGAACAAATTTTAAGAAACGAGATAAATCTAGTTTGGGAAGGAAACGTGAAAACGGAAAACACCTTATATTTTGCTTCAAGAACAGATTTGAAATACAAAAAAGAATTAGATACAATTAAGACTATATTTACATCAAAAATGAAATAAAGGCAGTACAACGCCGAAAAACAAAAACACTAAAACAACAACATACAACCGTTACTGGTATAATACACACCTCAAACTATTAAGGAAAAATGAAAGAACACTTTAAACTTAAGCCGTATATGTTTTATTGCCTAATTTTAATAAGTATTTCGTGTAAACACGGAAATAAAAAGGACGCTCTAAATTTAGAAGCTGAAACTGAATTGAAAATAGATTCTATGGAAGCTAATCTCAACAACAAAAAATCGCTCACTAGCTCTGAATATAATACTGACTATTCCGAAATTGAAAATATTGAGCGACCAGAAAAAACAATTATTCGAAATTTAGCAATTGACACATCTAAAGCATTCGGAATTTGGACTCAAGATCCAAATGGACCTCATGCCGATTTTTGGCTCACTGAAAAATCATTTTATGTTGTAGACTATGACGGAGATGGAGCAATGCCATATATTTTAGACAAAAATGAAATCACTATATTTTACAAGGACTTTGTTCAAAAAGGAAGAATTACTTCAACAGAAAATGATACTCTGAAAATAAAATGGTCTGATAATGAGCAAGCAACTGAATATCTAAAATTCAAAAATTAATAAAGCACTATATACTAAAGCGCATAAAAATAACACTTAGTTTTTGCAAACACCAAAGTGACATCCACAAAAAAAGCCTTTCAATTTCTTGAAAGGCTTTTACTTTTTGGGTGGAAGACCGGATTCGAACCGGCGACCCTTGGTACCACAAACCAATGCTCTAACCAACTGAGCTACAACCACCATGTAACTTGCATTTTGTAATGCGTGTGCAAATGTAAACGATTTAAACGTTATCTACAAAGACTTTTTAAAAATTTTTACATAAAATTTTTAAAAAAACATCAGCAACATTCTAACTACTTTAAATCGAACAAACTACCAACTGCTGGCAAACGTTCTACATTAAAACCTTCGGCGTAAGCCACACCAACCAATCGTCCTAAATCTTGTGCGCGATAAGTTACACTATCTGTAAAGTTCTTGCTAGATATTGGAGTTACAGGTGCTTTACTATCTGGATCGTAAAATTGAGTTTTATATGCCAACACCGACTCCATTTTTATATCAATAACACTAGAGATATCAACAACAAAGTCTGGCTCTAAGTTTTTCCATTGTATATAATGGTATACTTGCTTTGGTCTCCAAGGTGCTTGCAGTGTGCCTTGATCATCTTTTGTCTCTATTTTTATCAGTCCGCTTAAAAAACAAGCATCACTAACTAACTTACTTCCTTTTCCATGATCGATGTGGCGATCATCAAAAGCATTACAAAGTATTATTTCTGGTTGATACTTACGTATCATTTTAATAACCTCTAATTGATGGGTTTTATCATTTACAAAAAAGCCATCGGCAAAGCCTAAATTCTCACGCACAGCAACACCTAATATCTTAGCTGCGTTACTAGCTTCTGTAAATCTAGTTTCTGCTGTACCACGCGTTCCTAATTCTCCTTGGGTTAAATCTATAATCCCCACTTTTTTGCCATTAGCAATTTCTTTAGCAATGGTACCACCACAACCTAACTCCACATCATCCGGATGTGCTCCAATGGCTAGAATATCTAATTTCATTTTTAACTTCTTTTAAATTTTTATTTCGTTTTTCAACCTACAAAATCAGAATACACTATCAAAATTCTTAATTATCGCAAAACTAGTGACTTCGCAAACGTATTCGTAAGTATTTTTTGCATTTAATGAGGCTCAAATATAACAATAATGAAAAAATAGACCCCAAATTCAAAGTATGACTTTCGTCATAATTACTCTTCTACATCTATAGTAATTTTACAGTATAATTATAGAACGACACTTATAGCGCTAAGCTAATAAACAATTATAAATTATGATCTACTTAATGCTTCTCATTTTAATTATAACTATTGGTCTCTTTGTTTGGGGAAAGTTTACACCAGATATTGTTGCATTAATATCTATGTTGAGTTTGTACTTAACAGGCATTTTAACTCCAACAGAAACCTTAAGCGGTTTTAGTAACCCAACAGTAATTATGATTGCCGCACTCTTTATAATAGGAGAAGGTATTGCTCAAACCGGATGGACGGCCTTAGCAGGTAAAAAGTTTGTAGAATGGGCAGGTAAAAGTGTTCCGAAGCTATTAGTAATTATCACGCTTGGTGCTGGTGTACTTTCTGGTTTTGTTAGTAATACGGGTACCGTTGCAACCTTAATGCCACTTACCATATCATCAGCTTGGAGCATTGGTACATTACCATCAAAAATGCTTATGCCTGTTGCTTTTGGATCTAACACAGGTGGTTTATTAACCCTAACAGGAACACCGCCAAACATTATTGCAAGTAACGCTTTAGTTGAAGCAGGATTCGATGGGTTTTCATTTTTCGAATTCGCCTTAATAGGTATACCATTACTACTTGTTGCCTTACTTTACTTTAGATATATAGGTTACAAATTATTACCAAGTAACAAAACAAATAACAAACCTGTAAACATTGAATCTACACTTTACAATTGGATTGAAGCCTACAAAGTACACGATGGATATTATAGACTACGCGTACGCTCAATATCACCATTAATTAATACAAAACTAGAAGCATGGCATTTTGAGAAAGACTATAATGTATCTATTATAAGAATTAAAAGAAGACACCCAAATGTTTTAAAAGGTATAGCACAGTTTGAAGAATTCCCTGTACCATCAACAGATTTACTATACCACGATATTATTACTGTAAAAGGTGATGCTAAAGACATTAACAAATTAATGATCACGTTTAGACTAGGGCTTTTACCTCTAGAGCCTATAACAACCGACGAATTAAAGCACAACTTAATCAACCAAGAGGTTGGAATGGCAGAAGTAATTGTAAATCCAAATTCTATTTTAGTAGGAAGAAAATATAAAGTAGGCGATTATTTTAAAAGATATGGTATTCAACTTTTAGCTGCCTCTAGAAATAACAAGCCTTTACTAGAAAAAGAAATAACTGTAAAAGTTGGTGATGCCTTTTTAATTAGAGGAACATGGGCACACATTGAAGATTTAAAAGAACAAAACGAAAACCTTGTTATCATTGGTAGCCCAGAAGGTATGGCTAAAAATGTGGAAAGCTTAAGTCCAAAATCATACATTGCTTTAGGCGCTTTAATCCTCATGATTATATTCATGGTCTTTAAAATTGTACCAGGCTCTATTGCTGCATTAATATCTGCAGGTGTCGTTTTATTAACAGGTTGCGTACCAATATCGAAAGCTTACAAAGGCATTAGCTGGACCAGTGTTGTTATGATTGCCGCAATGATACCAATGGGTATTGCATTACAAAAAACAGGCACAGCACAACTTATAGCAAGTGCTTTAGTAGACTATTTAGGAGCCATTCACCCTATTCTATTACTTGGTGGTGTGTTTTTACTAACAACAACCTTTAGCCAGGTCATTAACAACTCGGCCACAGCAGTTTTAATGGCACCGATAGCCATTTTAGCAGCAACATCATTAAACCTCTCGCCAGAACCGTTTATGATTATTGTAGCCATAAGTGCATCAACAGCATTTTTAACGCCAATAGGCACAACAACAAACGCAATGGTTATGACGGCCGGTGGTTACAAGTTTATGAACTACCTAAAAGTTGGAGCACCATTACTACTATTATTTTTCATTATATCATTAATACTTGTGCCAATTATTTGGCCATTTTAAACCATAAAATTATTAGGAACTTTAAAATCAATAATTATGAAAACGACAGAAACCATGACAAAACAAGCCGACTTAAAACAATACGGAATTGACGCTGCGAAAGTGAACTGGAATTTATCTCCAGAAGAACTTCAAAAAATTGCAGTAGCTGAAGGTTCTGGTGAAGAAACAGCTAACGGAACTCTAGTAATTAAAACAGGTAAGTTTACTGGTCGTTCTCCTCAAGATAGATTTATAGTAAAAGATGATTATACTGCTGAAAGAGTTTGGTGGGGAAAAACAAACAAAGCAGTTTCTCCAGAAAACTTTGATAAACTTGAAGCTGAAATTAAAAAGTATCTTTCTGGAAAAGAAATATACGCAAGAGATGGGTATGTGTGTGCAGAGCCAGAATACAGAACAAATATTAGAACAGTAACCGAGTATTCTTGGTCTAGCATGTTTGTTTTTAATATGTTTTTACGCCCAAGCCCAAGTGAGTTAGAAAACTTTAGTGAAGACTGGCTAGTACTTTGTGCTCCAGGATATGAATGTCCAGATCCTAAAGCATACGGTATCCGTCAAGGGAACTTCTCTATTATCAACTTTACTAAAAAAATAGCTTTAGTTGGTGGGTCTGCTTACACAGGAGAAATTAAAAAAGGTATCTTCTCTGCTATGAACATGGTTTTACCTGTAGAAAGAAATGTATTACCAATGCACTGCTCTGCTAACGTAGGCAAAAAAGGTGATACTGCTATTTTCTTCGGATTATCAGGAACAGGGAAAACAACACTTTCTGCAGATCCAGAAAGAAAATTAATTGGAGATGATGAGCATGGTTGGACAGCAGACAACACTATTTTTAACTTTGAAGGTGGATGTTATGCAAAAGTGATCGATTTATCTGAAGAAAAAGAACCAGACATCTTTAGAGCGGTTAAACCAGGGGCTTTACTTGAAAATATTTTAATTAAAGAAGATGGAGAACCAGATTATTTAGATAGCAGCATTACGCAAAACACACGTGTAAGTTACCCTATTTATCATATCGATAACATCCAAGAAACACTTTACGCAAACAACCCAAAAAACATCTTCTTTTTAACTTGTGATGCTTTTGGTGTATTACCTCCAGTATCTAAATTAACACCAGGCCAAGCGGCTTACCACTTCATCTCTGGGTATACTGCTAAAGTTGCTGGAACAGAAGCTGGAATTACAGAACCAGTACCATCATTCTCTGCTTGTTTCGGAGAACCATTTATGCCATTACACCCAACAGTTTACGGTGAAATGCTAAGTAAAAAAATGACTGAAGCTGGTGTAAATGTTTGGTTAATAAACACGGGATGGAGTGCTGGACCTTACGGTGTAGGATCTCGTATAAAATTAAAATATACAAGAGCGATGATTACAGCAATTCTAAACGGTGAGTTAGACAGCGTAGATTACGATCAAAACTTTATTTTCGGTTTACACATGCCAAAATACTGCCCAGGTGTACCAACTGAAATTTTAGACCCAATGAATACTTGGTTGAAAAAAGGAGAATATGTAGGGAAAGCAATTCAATTAGCACACTCTTTCCACTTAAACTTCGAGAAATTCGCAGCTCAAGCTTCAGAACAAATTATTGAAGGTGGGCCACTAATTGACGAACACCACCACTTAAACGAGAGTTTTTAATTAAGTGGATATTAATAGCAAAAAAAGGAGCTCGAAAAGAGCTCCTTTTATATTATAACTCTTTTTTTTGAAACAGTTTTCGGTTTTAAATCGTAGTAATTTTATGCTAAATTTTAAAACCTTATTACTAACTTAAATCACAACATCATGAAGTACTTATTAACTACAATAGTGCTTATTATTGCTATCTCTAACAGTTATAGTCAATCTCCAGAAGATAAATTAGGATCTTGGTATATGCTTGATGGCACACATAAAGTGGCCGATAAATGGAGCGTTAAAACAGGGGTTCAATTACGTTCTTTTGAAGTACTAGACAACTTAAATTTATTATTTTATTATGCTGGTGCCAACTACCATTTAAATAAAAAAACAACATTAACCTTAGTGTATTGCTATTTAGACATCGATAGAAGCTATTTACTGGCCGGAGAAAGCCATTTATATGAAAATAGACCTTACGAGCAAATAAGCTACACACAATCTACCAAAAGCCTTCCTGTTTATCATAGAGTAAGGTTAGAGCATCGTTTTTTAAACTATCAACATACACAAACTACATTACATAGATTTCGTTACAGATTAGGCACAAAAGTGAAATTGAGCGATAAAATGTTCTTCAATATCAATAATGAAATTTTCATGAACCTGCAGGATCAGGTTTTTACCGAAAATAGATTTTATGCGGCTATAGGCTTCAATGTTTCAAAAACTAGCAATTTTCAGCTAGGCTATTTAAATCATGAAATAAATAAATTGAATTTAAACCGACTACAAGTAGGTTACTTTTTCAAAACAGATTTAAGAAAAAAAGTGAAGTAATTTTATAATTTTCTTTTAACCGAACCAGCAAAGTCTTCAATATCGTCTTTTACTTTATCGAGTTCTTTTTTAATGTCTCCGGTTACACTAGTATCAATTCCGCTTTTCTCAGCAGTTTTGGTAATTTCGTGTTTAATATCGTTGGTAGCATCTTTTAGAGTACGCATACCTTTACCCAAACCACGTGCGATTTCGGGTATTTTATCGGCTCCAAAAACCATCACGACTATAAATAGTATAAAGGCGATTTCTGCTCCGCTAATAAATAAAAATGTTGCTAGTTGTATCACGTGGCAAATATAGTAACTTGTTTTATTAGTTTAAACATTTTTTAATTTGTTTAACTCAATTTTCAATTTAAAACAAAAAAAGCCGACTTTTTCAAGTCGGCTATAGTAAAGAATTCAATTGCTATCAATCAGCCCTTTACTTTTTCTTTAAATTTACTAAATGCAGTAGCATCATCTTTTGGCCACGCATTGTTAGAAGTATCCACATCGGCAGTTTCTAAATCTGGATCAATAACAAAACTCGTTATTGCTTTATTAGTTTTAAATACCTTTTTAACTTCAAACTCATTGTATCTCCATATTTCAGCAGGATATTTTTTTCTTTCTATAGTACCATCTTCATAAGTAATTTCTAAAATAATAGGCATTACTAATCCTCCTGGCTTTTCAAAAGTCACTTCATAAAAATGTTTTGGAGCTTCTTTTAATTTTGCTTTTTCTTCTGGAGATAAAGACTCTAAATATGTATTAAGCTCAGCAAAATCGCTTGCACTTTTAGCATCTTGAGGAATCACACCATTTACAGCTTCAGCATAATAAATAAAACGCCCTGGGTAATCCGCTAAATCCATTTTAAAACGTTTAGCTCTTTCCTTAGCACTTTCAGTTGGTTTATCTGTTAAATAGTATTGCTTAACATCTTTAACACCAATATCTGTATAATCGGTAGTATAGAACCAACCTCTCCAGAACCAATCTAAATCCATTGCAGAAGCATCTTCCATCGATCTAAAGAAATCTGCTGGAGTTGGGTGCTTAAACATCCAACGTTGTGAGTATGTTCTAAACGCGTAATCAAACAATTCTGGTCCCATAATAGTTTGTCTAAGCATATATAATCCTGCTGCAGGCTTTGTATATGCATTTGGACCAAATTGGTGCACATAATCACCTTGAGACATAATTGGAGAAATATTACTTTGATCGCCACCCATGTAAGGCACAATATCTTTTGGTAAGTTTCCGGTAATGTAGTTTGGATCGTAATCTAACTCAGCTAATGTTTCAACAAAAGAGTTTAAACCTTCATCCATCCAAGTCCATTGGCGCTCATCACTATTTACAATCATCGGGAAAAAGTTATGCCCAACTTCATGAGTAATTACACCAATCATTCCGCGTTTTAATCTTTCAGAATAAGTTCCATCTTCATTTGGACGCCCGTAGTTAAAACATATCATTGGGTATTCCATTCCCATTTCTGCATGTACAGAAACCGCTTTACTGTAAGGATAATCAAAAGTTAACTTAGAGTATTCTTCTAAAGTATTTGCAACTACACGTGTAGAGTGCTCTTCCCATAAAGGGTTACCTTCTTTAGAATACAAAGAAATAGCCATTACCGAACGGCCATTAATATCTACAGCCATAGCATCCCAAAGGAATTTTCTAGACGTTGCAAAAGCAAAATCTCTAACCTTATCGGCTTTAAAGTGCCATGTTTTTAATTTTGTGCTACGTTGCTTTTCAGCAGCTTCAGCTTCTTCTTGTGTTACAATAAAAACAGGATCTTTAAAAGATTTTTTAGCTAACTCAAAACGTTTTATTTGTTCTTTAGTTAAAACATCTTTTGGGTTTTGTAACTCACCCGTGGCTTCCATTTTATGGTCTGCAGGCACAGTTAACTTAACATCGTAATTTCCAAACTCTAAAGCAAATTCACTTCTGCCCCAGAATTGCATATTTTGCCAACCTTCTACATTATTATAAACACATAATCTTGGAAAAAACTGAGCAATAACATACGTATTGTTTCCATCAGGAAAAGCCTCGTAACCAGAACGTCCGCCCTGAGTAACGTGGTTATTTACGTTGTACCACCATTTTATTTCAAATTTAAAGGTATCGCCTGGCGCTAATGGTTTTGCCAAGTTAATACGCATCATGGTTTGATTGATAGTATATGATAAATCCGATCCGTTATCGTTTTTTACATGTTCTATATTAAATCCACCATCAAAACGCTCTTGAAGATTGTTTTTTGTAAAAGACTGCGCACTATTAAAAGGCGTTTTAAAACTTTCTTCCTTTACATCTGGAGTCTTTGAATCTTTAGCTCGCATGTTTTGGTCGAGCTGAATCCATAAATATTGTAAATGGTCTTTTGAATTGTTGTGGTACGTTATTTTTTCGTCACCAAAAATCTGACTCGTATTTTCGTCTAAACGAATATCCATTACATAGTCAACTTGTTGTTGGGTGTACTTGTAGCCTGGCGCACCAGAGGCTGTTCTAGTTTCGTTAGGCGTTGCCAACAAATCTTTCATTTGCCTAAACTTGTTTTGATCGGTATGACCTTGCGGTTTAGTGCTTGTGGGTTCTTGAGCGAAAAGGCTCGTGGAAATAAAAATTACAGATAGGAAACAATACTTCAGGATTCTCATTTTAGCTATAAATAGATTTAACAAATTTTCGGTTTTTAGAGCTAATACGTTTACTTATTAGAACTAAAAACGCTCGAAAATAATAAATCTAGAAGTTAATTAACATTAAATTAATTAAAATTTAACAGCGCTGAGGTATTTTTAGTGGTCAGTATAAAGCTTTTCTGTTTGGAGTTAATTTTAGTTTTAACAATATTTTGCTGATCTGGACATACTGCAAAAAGCATTTCATTGGAGACCTTTAACGATTTAACGTTTTGTATATCAACAACTTCAACATAAAACCTTACAATATCACCATCATATTCTTTACCCACAAATTGCAGTGTAGCAGGTTGTTTATTTATAGAAACCTTTAAATTGGTATTAATATATTTTTCTAGGTAAGCATTTGTAGCTTCAGTATCATTTTTTTCATCTAAAGTGATGTTTTCATCATAATTATAACGCAATGCTTTTTCTAAATCGTCAATAAAAACTCTAGAAATTATCTGAACCGCCTTTTTATCCTTCACATATTCAACCTGCGTAACACTAATGTAATATTTATGAATGCTTGTAAATGAAAAAAAGCTAAATGCTAAAAGGAGTAAAACTATTTTAAAACGATTCATTAATTATTTTTTTTTTGCTAAAGTAATTATTTTAGAAGTTCAAAAAGCATTCCAAAATATAAGTTCTTTTTTAAAACCGAAATATACACCCTTAATTCACAAAGAAATCTAAGGCTTTATATTTTCTAAATACTGCTTATATTTCATTCTTAAAAACACAAGCACTTTAAAATCGTTTTGGTTTTTACAGTATTTAATAAAATTAGCATCATCAGAACAGAAATAGAAAAAATCCATTTGCTTATCTTCATCTAGCGGGTTCGATGCAAAAAAATCTTTTCCTAAACGGCTTTTAATACTATGCATTAAACCATCTTTCTGCTCAATTTTCACGCGACGTTTAAGCATTTTAGTTCGGCCCGAAATGGCATTTATTATAGGCGTAAAACCAACAGAAGCACCAAGGCCGTAGCCAGAACTACCTAATCCAGGATTAAAACCAGAAGCCTCACTTAGCTGCCTTTCATTTATAGTAGCAATTCTACCGGTGTATCCCGGAATACCAACATCGAAGAAATTAAGAGGCCTATCGCCTTTTGTGTTTTTAATATCCGAAAGTAAATCGCCTGTTAGTATTTTACCAACAATAACAGTATCAAGCTGATTAACCTGCTCGTTTAACTTTACCAAAACGGCTTTATTAAGCACCGTTTCGTTAGAAACTACAATTTCTTGCAACTTATACCGAATAGACGTAAACACAATAGTATCATGCAATCGCACCCGCAATTTAAACTCACCTTGGGCATCGGTAACGGTATAAGCCTGTCCGGTTTTATTAATAACGTGTATATTTTCCACATCACTTACGCCGGTAACTTTACCAAGAATCTCAACCGTTTGCCCGTAGAAATTTAAAGACGCTAAAAAGAATAAAAATAGTAGTTTTTGTTTCACACTTTAATTTTAGAACTACGAATAACGACGATAATTTCTTAAAGAAATTACAAAACGCATCTAATATTTTGTTAAAGCTAACAACTCCTAGCCTTCTATTTAGCCTTCAAAAAAGCAACACTTCTCGCATTTAGCAACTCCAAGAACTCCATTTCTTTACCTTCGTTCAGTAAACTAAAATCAAAATTATTACGTTGCACATAATGTATAAACTCTTCCACGCGGTGCTCTGGAATATCAAAATTATCCACTAAAAACTCCGATCCAAAATAATATTTAACCGCCTCAATAGGAACTTCCGGAATTCCCTTTGCCTCTTTATTTTTAACCTTCGATCTAAATAAAGGTAACAACAATTGATCTACAACATTTATCACATTCAGTCCGTTTACCATCGGCATATGCTCTCTACCAATAGCGTCATTAACCGTTTGTGTACTATAATCTTGAGCAAACTCAAATTCATCCTTATGCTTAATACCATAGTAAAGCGCATCCAACTTAGGCAAAAACGGCTTAGCCACTTCCATATCTTCAGCTAAAACACCTGTCAGTTTTTGTGGCAAAAGTATAATTTCGTCCAGCTTATTAATTTCCATAATTAAAAACACCTTCATACTCTTAGACCCCACAATATCCTCATTCACAGTAAATTTAATGTTCTGAAATTGCAAGGCACTCACCTCAATCACATCATTAAGGCGCACCGCAAGTGTAAACTCACCACGATCGTCGGTAACCGTCCCTACATTAGACGATGCATTAAAAACGGTAATACCGCCAAGCTCGCTACTTTCAACAATAATTTTTCCTTCAACATTAAACCGCTGAAAATCTTGCGAAAAAGCAAAACTACTTATTAAACAAACCAGTAAAAGTATTTTAAATTTCATATGTTCTTTTTTATTAAAAATACGTTTTAATCAAGTCTTCATCAAGTAAAACAGAAAAAAATACATTAAAAAAAATAAATTTATTTAGTTTTACCCTCTAAAGAAAAACATCATGCAACAAATTACCATTGCCAGCACCTCTACCCTACACGGTTCGGGATATTTAGAATACCTACTCGATTACCTCAGCGTATTTTTTAAAAATGCCGATACCATTCTATTTATACCCTACGCTAGGCCAGGTGGCATAAGTCATGATGCTTATACAGAAACCGTACAAAAAGCATTCGCTAAAATCGATAAAAGCGTTACCGGAATCCATAAACACAGTAATCCTGTTGAAGCCGTAGCACAAGCCGAAGCCATTTTTGTAGGTGGCGGCAACACCTTTGTACTTACCAACCAATTGTACAAAAACAACCTCATCGATGCTGTACAACAAGCCGTTAAAACCGGAACACCATATTTAGGCACCAGTGCAGGCAGTAACATTTGCGGACTCACCATAAAAAACACCAACGATATGCCCATAGTATATCCGCCAAGTTTCAATGCATTAGCCTTGGTACCCTTCAATATCAATCCGCATTATTTAGACCCATTGCCAGATAGCAAACACATGGGCGAAACTAGAGAAACCCGCATAAAAGAATTCCACAATTTCAACACCAACCCCGTAGTAGGCCTACGAGAAGGCAGTTGGCTGGCCGTTTCAGGAAAATCTATAAAGTTAAAGGGCGAACTACCCGCACGTATTTTCGAGTACAACAAAGCACCTTACGAGGTCGCGCCAGACACCCAATTAAATCATTTAAAATAAAAAGAGTAACATATTAAAATTCAGAATACAATTTTGGGCGGGTTTTTAAGAAAAATAAAAACCGCGCTATCCGTTATATCTTTTTACGAGGAAAAATTAAGCTAATCAAATTAGCTAGAGCATAAACAAAACAACAGCTATTTTAAGCCATTTTAATAAGTCGTAAAAAGGATGCCACTGCTATCGCTCCCGCAATAACCCGCCAACATCATTAATTATAGTAACATAAAGTGTACTTGCTAAGTTCAGTAAAAAATAAAAAATGTGCTTAGTTCAATTTATAAGCAAGCATCACACCACCTCTATACGGCAACCACTCTCCACTCTTATTATAGCGCACTGCACCATCACCACGCTCACCTGTAGTTTGGTTGTATGCTTTATAAAAAGCCTGATGCGTACCACCACCAAGAAAAATATCGATATTAAACCGGTCACTTAGGCGTTTTTGTATTCCTATGGTTACACCTGCGGTATATCCAAAACCTTGTTCGTAAGCGCTATTCCTTCTAAAAAACTTAGATAATTTAAAAGTTGTACCAGCAATATGCCCACCCACATAAAAACCTTTAAAACGCTCCTTAAAGTAATAACGAAATTCTGGAGTCACAATCAAAAACTGTAACGGTGCACCATCTACAGAATCCCAAAAAGAAGCAATTGCATCTATTTGAAACGTCCACTTTTTACTCAAGCCCGTTTCAAGACCAATGTGTGGCATAGCCGCCAAAAGTGTCACTGCATTTCCCTTTAAATAGGTTCCTTTAGAATCAGACGCTAAATCAACATCATTTTGAGCATTCATTTTAAAGAAACCAAAGACTAAAAAAACAACAAAAACACACGCTTTATAATTCATAATTTATTTGTTTTTAAACATTTTCGAGTTAAAACTAAGCAAAATCTTTACAATATCACTTGCTACAATTTTAATGTAAACTAAAGGTTAATTCTTACATAAAAGCAACAAATACACTCACAATTACGAAGTTGATAATTTCAAGCAATAATTCTTGTCAATTTCGCAGACATACCCTCGAAAACTACTTATTTCACAAGGGTTTACAGCGTTTTTTACAAAATCAAAACCAGTCAGAAAAACCTCCAAAATCACCCGAAAAATCGACGAAATGCATGCTTTTTTCTTTTAAAAACACAGCGCTTTGTCTTTAACCGATTTTAATGAGGTGTTGGGCGAAATGTAAACATCCCGTCTTTTTATTCAACAAAACATTTCTAATTTAGCAGTGTTAAAACATTACTGATTAATAGCTACGTATTTGTTTAACAGTTAAAGGTGAATTTAGTTTTTTAAACCCCTATTTAAAAAGCAGATCAATAACCGTTAAACAATTGAAATTTTAAATGCTAATCTGTGTTTTTGACATCTACTTTCAAATGTGGGTATCTCATCCCATTTTAGCACGAAAATGAATTTAATGATAGTATTAAGTGTACCCTTAATCCAGGTATCCTTATCCGCTATTTAAAATATTTAAAACCGCCCTCAAGGGATATTTATTAATTAAATCCAATTTATTATGAAAAAAAGTAAATTAATTTCATTAGTGTGTTTATCGTTAACTGTGTCGTACATGTTTTTAACCTTATTAAGTTACATCTTAGTAAACTAAAAACAACCGCACATTGGAGTCTTTACAGTTAGCATCCACTCGTTTTAGTCGTTAACGCGACTATTAATTAAATTTGAAGAAATGATCTGGAATGTTATCTATGTAAAGCCAAGAACCGAGAAAAAAGTGGAAGCCGCATTGTTAAAAATGGGGATTAAAGCTTACTGTCCTGTAGTTACAGAAATCCACCAATGGTCCGATAGAAAAAAAAAGGTAGAGGTACCTTTACTTAAATCCTACGTTTTTGTTCAATTAAACGATAACGAGCGCGATTTAGTTTTTCAAGTGGCCAATGTGGTACGTTACCTCTTCTGGTTGGGTAAACCCGCTATTGTAAGAGATAACGAAATAACAATAATGCAGAACTGGCTAGTTGCTCAAAACACGACCTTTACCGTAGAGAGCATCCAACCCGGAGACCGCATTGCAATAAAAACCGGACCTTTTAAAGGAGAGAAAGGGCTTGTTAAAGAAATAAGTAAAAATAGAATCCAATTATTACTTTTGGATTTAGAAATGAAAATTACTTTAAACAGGGCATAACCTTGTTTAAAGTATTTTTTTTTGAATAATACTGGGTCCGTAATGGGACTCAGGAGGCGGAGCCGTGTAAAACGGCCATTAAAATAGAATACAAATCAACTTTATAAATTACAAAAAGTAGAAACTTATTAAATCATGGCAAACAAAGTAGCGTTCATAACAGGAGTAACAGGTCAAGATGGTGCATATTTAAGCGAATTTTTATTAAAAAAGGGCTATACTGTCCATGGCTTAAAACGTCGATCTTCATTATTCAATACTGATAGAATCGATCACCTTTACCAAGATCCACATGTAGAAGAACGTAATTTTATTTTGCATTATGGTGATATGACGGATAGTACTAACTTAATCCGTTTAATTAAAGAAATTCAACCCGACGAGATTTACAACCTTGCAGCCATGAGCCACGTACACGTATCTTTCGAGATACCAGAATACACAGCAAATGCAGATGGTATTGGAACATTAAGAATTCTTGATGCCGTTAGACTATTAGGTTTAGAGAAGAAAACTAGAATTTACCAAGCCTCTACATCAGAGTTATATGGTAAAGTTCAAGAAGTACCTCAATCGGAAACCACACCATTCTATCCACGTTCGCCTTATGCTGTTGCAAAAATGTACGCTTACTGGATTACTGTAAATTATAGAGAAGCTTACGGTATGTATGCTTGTAATGGTATTTTATTTAATCACGAGTCGCCTATTAGAGGAGAAACTTTTGTAACACGTAAAATTACGAGAGCGACATCAAGAATTGCTTTAGGTTTACAAGATAAATTCTATTTAGGAAATTTAGATGCTAAACGTGACTGGGGCCATGCCAAAGATTATGTACGCATGATGTGGATGATTCTTCAAGCAGAAGAAGCTGAAGATTGGGTAATCGCTACCGGAAAAACAACCACCGTTAGAGACTTTGTAACCTTAAGTTTTGCAGAAGTAGGTATTACTTTAGAATTTAAAGGCGAAGGTGTTAACGAAAAAGGATATGTAAAATCTTGTTCTAACGAAAAATACCAAATCGAAATTGGTAAAGAAGTCTTAGCTGTAGATCCTAAATATTTCAGACCAACAGAAGTAGAATTATTAATAGGAGATGCTACTAAAGCAAACACAAAACTAGGTTGGGAATGTCAATACGAACTTGCCGACTTAGTAAAAGATATGATGCAAAGTGATTTACACTTGATGCAAAAAGATTGTTATTTAAAAGAAGGAAATTACCAAACCTTAAACTATTTTGAATAGTATGAACAAACAATCTAAAATATACATCGCTGGCCATAGAGGTATGGTCGGCTCTGCTATTTGGCGCGCTTTAGAAGCTTCGGGCTACAACAACCTTGTAGGTCAAACCAGTGCAGAACTCGATTTACGTAATCAAAGTGCGGTACAAGCCTTTATAGAAACCACCAAACCAGACGTTATTATAGATGCGGCTGCAAAAGTGGGTGGTATTTTAGCCAATAGCCAATACCAATTTGAGTTTTTATTAGAGAACATGCAAATTCAGAATAACCTGATCGATGCGGCTCACAAACAAAACATTTCAAAGTTTATCTTTTTAGGCAGCTCATGTATTTATCCTAAACTGGCTACGCAACCTTTAAAAGAAGAATACTTACTTACAGGCCCATTAGAACCTACTAACGATGGTTATGCCATTGCTAAAATTTCTGGTGTACGTTTATGCAAAGCCATTCGCGATCAATATCAAAAAGATTTTGTAAGCTTAATGCCTACTAATCTATATGGTCCTCACGATAATTTCGATTTAAAATCATCGCATGTATTACCAGCCATGATTCGTAAATTCCACGAAGCCAAACTTAACGATAACGCTACCGTAACCCTTTGGGGCAGCGGATCGCCAATGCGTGAATTTTTACATGTGGAAGATATGGCACAAGCTGTTGTTTTTGCTTTAGAAAACAAATTGCCAGAGCATCTTTATAATGTAGGTACCGGTACCGATGTTACTATTAAAAATTTAGCCGAAACCGTACAACGTATTGTAGGGCACCAAGGCACTATTGTTTGGGACGATACCAAACCAGATGGCACGCCAAGAAAACTTATGGATGTTTCTAAAATGAAAACCTTAGGTTGGCAAGCCACAACACCTTTAGATCAAGGTATAGAAAACACCTATAATTGGTTTCTGTCTAATGAAGCTTCTTATAAACAAGTAAAATTATAAATTAACAACACATACATCATGCTCGCAACGCTAGAAAACACCTCAACCACAGTTTTAAAACCTAAAAAAATCACATCAATTTGTTGTATTGGTGCGGGTTATGTAGGCGGACCAACTATGGCCGTAATGGCTCAAAAAAACCCAGACATTAAAGTAACCGTAGTCGATTTAAACAAACAACGTATTGCAGACTGGAACGATAGCGATTTATCTAAATTACCCATTTTTGAACCTGGTTTAGACCAAGTGGTTGCAGAAGCTAGAGGACGCAATCTATTTTTCTCTACAAACGTAGATGATGCTATTCGCGAAGCAGACATGATTTTTATTTCGGTAAACACACCTACCAAAACCTACGGTTCTGGTAAAGGCATGGCGGCCGACTTAAAATATATCGAATTATGTGCCAGACAAATTGCACAAATTGCAACTACCGATAAAATTGTAGTCGAAAAATCAACCTTACCGGTAAAAACAGCACAGGCCATAAAATCTATTTTAGACCACACAGGCAACGGTGTTAAATTTCAAATATTATCAAATCCTGAATTTTTAGCTGAAGGTACAGCTATGACGGATTTAGCAAATCCTGATCGTGTATTAATAGGTGGCGAACAAACCGAAGAAGGTTTACAGGCCATTCAATCTTTGGTAGATGTATATGCCACTTGGGTACCAAAAGCACAAATTTTAACCACTAATATATGGTCGTCAGAGCTTTCTAAATTGGTCGCTAACGCTTTTTTAGCACAACGTGTATCGTCTATTAACGCCATCTCCGAGCTTTGCGAAGTTACCGAAGCTAATGTAGAAGAAGTTGCTAGAGCTATTGGTATGGACTCACGCATTGGCCCTAAATTCTTAAAAGCCTCTGTAGGTTTTGGAGGGTCTTGTTTCCAAAAAGATATTTTAAACCTCGTCTATATTTCAAAATCTTTAGGTTTAACTGAAGTGGCCGATTACTGGGAGCAGGTTATTATCATGAATAACCACCAACGCGATCGCTTTGCAAACAATATTGTATCTACACTTTACAATACGGTTTCTGGTAAAAAAATAGCCTTTTTAGGTTGGGCCTTTAAAAAAGACACCAACGATACCCGCGAATCTGCTGCCATTTACGTCGCCGATAAATTGATTGACGAGCAAGCGCAAATTAGCGTTTACGATCCTAAAGTAACCGCCGTACAAATGCAAGCCGATTTAAATTATTTAAATACCCGATCGGAAGCTGAAAACGAAAACTTTGTAAAAACAGAAACCGATGCATACAAAGCTTTAGAAGGCGCTCACGCTATTGCGGTACTTACAGAATGGGATGAATTTAAAACTTACAACTGGCAACGTATTTACGACAGCATGAGCAAACCTGCTTTTGTTTTTGACGGTCGAAATGTATTAGATAAAGTAGCTTTAGAAACTATTGGGTTTAGAGTGCAATCGATAGGTAAGTAAAAAAACGTTACCTAACTCACAACTCCTTTAATAGAAATTAAATTTATGACGAATTCAAAAAAAGTAATAAATAACACTTTTTTTCTATACATAAAAATGGCAATCTCAATTGTCATCAACCTATATACCACTAGAATTATTTTGAGTGCGTTAGGAGTTGTTGATTTCGGAATTTTTAATTTACTAGCGGGTGTAATTGCTTTATTATCTGTTCTCAACATCTCGATGTCGACAGCAACTCAGCGCTATATTTCTTTTCATCTTGGCGCTGGACAAATTAACACCTTAAAGTCTGTTTATAAAACTAGTGTAACTATACACCTAGTATTAGGTTCACTTATTGCTTTAATACTAATTGGTGCTAGTTTTTTTATATTCGATGGTTTTTTAAACATCCCGGCAGACCGTATTACAACTTCTAAATATGTTTATTATTTTATGGTTGTTAGCACGTTTTTCACCATTAACTCTGTACCAAACGATGCTGTTATAAATGCTCGAGAGAATATGCTTCTCGACTCTATCATAGGTATTATTGAATCTATTTTAAAGTTAGGTATAGCCATTATAATAAGTTATTCAGATTACGATAAATTAATTTTATATAGTTTCTTAATAGCGCTTTTAATTATTTTAATAAGAGTTTTTAAATGGTTTTACTGTCTTAGAAATTATCAGGAATGTAAAATTAGCTATAGAGGAAAATTAGATTTAAATCTTTTAAAAGAAATGAACGGTTACGCTGGGTGGAACTTATTTGGTGCCGTTTGTGCTTTAGGAAAATCTCAAGGTTTAGCCATTTTATTAAATATCTTTTTAGGTACAGTTGTTAATGCGGCTTACGGTATTGCAAATCAGGTAACCTCTCAACTCGTGTTTTTCTCAACCTCAATGCTTCGAGCTATTAATCCACAAATCGCTAAAAGTGAAGGTGCTGGAGATAGAGAAAGAATGATTCGCTTATCGATTATAGCGAGCAAATTTGGCTACTTCCTCTTAGCCTTTGTAGCCATTCCTATTATGTTCGAATTGCCTACTATTTTAGACCTTTGGCTTAAAGATGTTCCACAATATACCGTTACATTTTGTACGTTAATTATTAGCGCAATTATGGTAAATCAACTCACTGTTGGTGTAGATTCTGCTATACATGCTACAGGTAATATAAAACTTTACATGCTAACCGTGGGTTTAATTAAGCTAACAATATTACCCTTTGGTTACTTACTTCTAAAAATGGGATACTCTTCATCTCACGTTTTATTTAGTTATGCTATTATTGAAGGCATCGCAGGATTATCAAGACTATGGATTTTAAAAAAGAATTTAAATATAAATTATAACTTTTACATCAAAAATGTTTTAGTTAAAGTATTGATTCCAACCATAATTTTAATAGGTTATTTAATTGTTTTTACATATAATTTTAAATTCAATAATCGTTTTCTTTTCACTTTACCTTCTGGAGCCTTATTCTTTTTAATTGCTACGTATTTCTTTGGGATTAACTCCAATGAAAAAAACCTTTTAAAAAACTTTTTAACTCAATTAACAAATAGATTTACCAAGTAATTATGCGCGGAATTTTAAATAAAATTTGGATGAGGTTATACTGGTTTTTTAAAGTCGGTATCCGTTTTAAATTATCAAAGACTAGCATTAAGGCTTATGAGAATTCGTCGATTGCAATCTCAAAAAACGTTAAAATTAAAAACTCTCAAATTACGGTTACTAAAGGTTCTAAGTTAATTATAGAAGAAGGTTCTGTTATTGAAAACACAAAATTACACCTTAATGGAGATTTCGTTATAGGCAAAAACAATATAATAAGTAATGGCTATGAACTCAAACAAAAATTAATCTTTATCGATGGTAACTTTAAAATGGGTGATTATAATAGGCTTCGATGCGATATTTTTATTCGTTTTAAAGGTGATTTAACTATTGGAGATTATAATAACATTAATGAAGAAAGTGAAATAAGAGTAGACGAAAAAATCAAAATAGGAAGCTTCAATCAAATTTCATACAAAGTCCTTATTTGGGATACCAATACACATAATATTTATAAAGCCGAAGTTAGAAGAGAAATCACTAAAAACAACAAACTACCTTATTTTGGATTTGAACACGAAAAACCAAAAACAAAACCTGTTGAAATAAAAAACGATTGTTGGATAGGTAGAGAGGCTTCTATCATGAAAGGTACAACCATTAATAGTAAATGTATCGTTGGGTTTAGAACTATTATTATCAACAAAGTATTTGAAGAGAACAACACCATAATTGGTAATAACGAAATTCGTGTCATTAAAAATGATATTTAATATCTAACCTGCTGAATTCTTAAAACAAATAATGAATAAAAAAGTACGCTATATAGCTCTCGCAGCCATTTTAATTATAGCCATAGAGCTTATAATGAGAATACATTTTGGTTTTTGCGATACCGTTTTAATTAAAGAAAGTAAAAATTATGAATATATCGCTAAACCTAATCAAAATCGCTTTCGCTTTGGAAACCATATAAAGTATAATAAGTTCTCAATGAGAAACGAGGAAATTGATACAGCTTCAATTAAAATACTAGGCTTCGGAGATTCTGTTATAAATGGAGGTACTCCAACTGATCACGACTCATTAGCCACATCATTTTTAAGTAAAACCTTAACCTCCTTTTGTAATAAAAAAGTTCAATTTTTAAATATCTCAGCAGGAAGTTGGGGACCAGACAATTGCTTTGCTTACCTAAAAGAACATGGTGATTGGAACGCTAAATCTATATTCCTTTTTGTAAGCTCTCATGATGCCTATGATAATATGAATTTTGAAAAAATTGTTGATGTAAATAAAAGCTATCCAAGTAAACAATATTCATTGGCCCTTTATGAATTAGTAGATAGATATATTCTACCTAGATTAACAAGCAAATTTGAAAAATCAACTACCTCTACGGACAATTTGGGCATTAACAAAAAAACAGAAACAAGTATTTTCAACACAGGTTTTAGCGCTTTTCATAATTATTCTAAAGAGCAAAACATACCTCTAACTATTTATCTGCATGCAGAAAAAGAAGAGCTAAAATCTAAAAACTATAATAAACATGGACAAAAAATTATAGAATTTGCAAGAGTAAATAATATCCCTATAATTCTAGATTTAGAGAACGGACTCCAATTATCAGATTTTCGGGATGGCATACATATAAATAATAAAGGCCAAAAAAAATTAGCTAATATAATTACTAAATATCTTAAACAGAAATCTCATCTACTGGCACAGTAATCATACTCCTTTAAATTAAAGCCATTCAAAATAATAAATAGCAAAAAATGAAAAACATTCTTGTTTCTATACTTATTCCCATTTACAACAGTGAAGAATGGATTTCTGACACCTTAATGTCTTGCCTTAACCAAACACACAAAAACATTGAAATTATCTTGGTAGATGATGGGTCTACGGACAACAGTTTATTAGAAATTTCTAAAATTAAAGATTCTAGAGTAAACGTAATCTCTCAAGCAAACAAAGGTGCATGCACAGCAAGAAATTTAGCGCTTAAAAACTCTAAAGGTGAATGGGTCCAATTTCTAGATGCCGATGATATTATGCATCCGCAAAAAATAGAATTTCAATTAAAAGCAATTATAGAATTTCCAAATGCTAATTTTTTAGTTTCAGATTTGAAAAAATTCACGGGATCTTTAAGCGAAATAGACTTAAAATCAACAAGCATTGATCCAAAATTCTCAAAAATAAGCAGTGAAAGTTATATTTATAATTCGGGGTACACCTACCCTATAGCTATTCTGTTAAAAAGAGAATTGATAACCAATAACCTATTATGGCAAGAAGACTTGATAGTTAACCAAGATAAAATGTTCTTTTTACCTATAATTGTAAAAGTTAAGAACATCGTAATGGTAAAAAATGCATTATCTTTTTATAGAACTGCTAATACTAAAAGTATTTCAGGCACCATTACCTTAAAAAAAGCGGAGGTATTGTTAGAGACATATAAACAAATAGCACATTTACTTAAAGAGTCTTACACAGATAATAAAACATTAATACCAATAAAAGAAAACCTTTGTTTAAATTATTATGGTTCGTTTTCCAAAACAAATCACCTGAGAGCATCAACCTCTCTTTTAATTAACGAATTAGGAGGATGGACTATTCCTAGAAATTTATCGAATAAATATAATTTTGCGTCTAAAATACTAGGAATAAAGACTGTTTTGCGCCTTAGACACTTAAAAACTGTTTTGTTTAAAAATTAACTATGAATATCTTATTTATTTCTAACAACTTCCCTCCCATTTTAGATGGTGTAGGAGACTATACATATAAGCTCACTCAAAATCTAGTAAGTCAAGGTTTTGAAGTTTCTGTATTATGTTCTGAAAAAAGGGAGATAATTAATAGTAAAGAAAAATTTAGTTTAGAAGACATAACAGTACTCCCGATTGTTAAAACATGGGATTCTAAAGGATTAAAAGAGGTTAAAAACGTATTTAAAGATAAAACTTACGATTATATAAGTTTACAATATGTACCCTTTGCTTTCAATAAAAAAGGCTTACCTATACATTTAGGGAGAAACTTAAAAAATATTTTCCCGAATGCCAATTGTCACATTATGTTCCATGAGCTATGGGTTGCCATGGAAATTGGTGCCTCGTTTAAATCTAAAATTCATGGTTACATACAAAAAAATTTAATTAAGGGTTTAATAAAAACATTAAAACCTGCCTTAATTAATACACACTGCAACCTTTATAAACACCAGATTAACCAATTAGGTTATAGCGCGACCATTTTACCGCTATTCAGTAATATGCTAAAAAGCCAACAGATTGCTCCTCATATTGAAAGTCATAAAAAAACAAATACTATTGTACTATCTATATTTGGCAGTATCCATTATGGAGCACCTGTAAGCCTTTTTTTAGATGAACTTTTACAGGTTACGCAAAACGATTCCAATAAGTTTGCCAAAATAAAATTTATTTTTATTGGTAATTGTGGTTTACATATAGAAGAGTGGACTCGTGCTTTAAGAAACCGTGATATTGAATTTGAAATTACCGGTAAATTAAGTGAGCATGATATTAGCAATTACTTAAGCATTACAGATATAGGAATCACTACAACGCCATATGTATTAGTAGAAAAAAGTGGTACTGTAGCAGCTATGATGCAACACGATTTAAACGTTATTTGCGTTGCTAGAGATTGGAATGTAGAGGCGTGCAAAATTAACCATAGTACTAATTTGATTGGTGTTAAAAACTATCAAAACGGAACTTTAGAAAAAATAATGAATACACCAAACACTTTAGTTTATAACGACGTATTAAACGTGAGCAAACAACTAATACGTGAATTAAATAAAGATAAATAAATGGCAGCACTAACTTATCTTTGGAAAAATAGATCGAGACATCCTTTTTTGAGTAAAAACTATTTAAAATCTTGGGCTAAAAGAGCTTTAAACGCCAGACAACTTTTTTTAAGAAATTTAAGGCGATTTAAATTGGGAACGAAGGGAGCATTAATTTCAAAAACAGCAG
Organism: Algibacter lectus; assembly: GCF_900112395.1. GTDB lineage: Bacteria > Bacteroidota > Bacteroidia > Flavobacteriales > Flavobacteriaceae > Algibacter > Algibacter lectus. The sequence goes on along the minus strand of NZ_FOLN01000007.1, from coordinate 60,315 downwards.
AAGTTGGTAAAATTTCTATATTGGGAAAAAAGCATAATTTAATAATTGGAGATTTCTCCTTTTTAGGTAGAGTAAAAATAGCACTTCACGATAAAGTAGATATAGGAAACTATGTTTGTATTAACGATGGTGTAGAGATATTAACCGCTTCTCACGATGTGCAAGACCCGCAATGGACACAACACTCCAAACCAATAACGATAGGCGATTATGCCTGGGTTGCAACAAATGCCATTATACTACCTGGTGTTTCCATTGGTAAAGGTGCGGTAATAGGTGCAGGAGCAGTAGTAAGTAAAAACGTGGAGCCCTTTAGCATTGTTATTGGCAATCCCGCAGTTATATTACAAAAAAAGCGAAATAAAAACTTAACCTATAACCCATGTGAGTTTGTTGCGGCAAACAGAGCTTGGCTATATTAATAGAGCACGTGAATTTAAAAAAAACACTAATCTTTTTTTATATATGGGTCCTTTTAGAAGGTATCTTAAGGAAATGGGTTGTCCCAGGCTTAAGTAATGCTTTATTCTTAGGCAAGTTAGTGTTTTCTATTTATTTTGCTTTTGTTCTAATAAAAACGAACCGAAAAAAAATACTGCAAGACAAAAACATTATTATAGCATTAACCATTTACATGCTATTTCTTTGTTTTTCTTTTTGCCTGGGAGCATTAAATTTCGGACCTATTGTGCCTATTTTAGGTTTAAGTGTACACGTCGCTTATTTCCCTTTGTTCTTCATGATTCCACTAGCATTAAAAACAAAGCAAGGCTTATTTAAATTTCTAAATTTCTTAAATTTCATTATTCTACTTGTCTTCATTTTAGGTATCTATCAATATACTTTACCTCCAGATCATTTTTTAAACAAATATGTAGCAGAAACAGAATATATATCACAAGTTGGTAACGCCGTTAGAATCACAACCATATTTCCTTATATTACACTAAGTCAATATTACATTGTATTTACAGCATTATTAAGTTTCGCTCAATTCGTTCTAAATTCAGGCAATAAACTAATTGTAAGTATAAATGTTATTCTTGGAGTAGCTTGTGTTTTTATGACGGGGTCAAGGTACTCACTTGGCTTTTACATCTTCACTTCAGTTTTATTTTTAATGTTAGCAAAGCCTTTTAAAGTTATCAGTTTTAAACAATTTGCCCGCATATTTATAGTTTTACCTGTTCTTGTTCTGATAGGTCTTCAAACTAGCTTTTTTCAAAATTCTCTAGAAAATTTTCAATCAAGAATTAATAACTCTGACAGTAGTGAAGGTCGGCTACTTGAAATATTTACACCCTTTAAATTTTCTGAAACTGCTGGTTTTTTCGGACATGGTTTAGGCGTAACAGCAAGTCCTGCTCAAAGCTTTATATATGATCGATCTAGTTTACCATCATACTGGGAAGAAGAATCTGAGCGTATAGCCATTGAGCAAGGTATGCTCGGTTTCATAATACTTGTAATCTTTAGGTTTACAGTATTACTCTTTTTATTTAAAGTGATGAACCGAGAAAAAGACAAAAAATTACGAGGTCTATTACTGTTCTTTTTTATATACCAAATACCTGCAGTTTTAGTTATGTCTCAAACAAACTATGCCTATATAGAAAACATTATATACTGCTCACAAATAGGCGTTTTATTATTTATTGCTGCTCGCCAAAAACAAAGATATATAGATGAAAGTTATAGTATCTAACCCTGTAAAACAGCATACAAATAAGCTTTGTATTGCTTTACTTAAGGATAATTATTTATTGTGTTTTTTTACTAGTATTTGGTATAAAAAAGACCATACGCTAATAAAAGTGTTATTAAAAACACCTTTAAAAAAATTAATAGATTCTATTTTTAAAAAGCGTTTTGATAAAAGCTTACCACCAAAGTTTGTTAAGCAATACCCAATGCATGAATTGTTTCGACAACTAAAAACAAAAGTTCCCTTTTACAATAATACAGAACTAGATAGCCTTTATGCTGAAAACAAGTTTGATTTGTTTGTTACAAAAAAAATAAAAAAGCTAAATTTTAATGTGTTTATAGGTTACGAAAAATCTTGTTTAAACAGTTTTAAACAAGCTAAAAACAAGAACGCTATAGCTGTACTCGACTTAGCACAAGTACATTATAAATATATTGGTTATTTAAGAGACAGGTACCCTATGTTTAAATCCATACAAGAAGACCATATCTATAATAAAGCCGCATCTACAAAGCAAAGTGAATATGACCTTATGGATCATGTAATAACACTTTCTACTTTCGCTAGAGATACCATGATAAATTACGGTATCGAAGAAAAGAAAGTCCATGTAGTTAGTTTAGGCTTTGATCCTAAATCATTTTCACCTAAAGCTTCATACAACTTAGATAAAACAGCACCAATAAAGCTATTGTTTGCAGGCACGATGACCAAAAGAAAAGGTGTGCATTTATTATTTGAAGCCATGGAACATCTTGATAACGTGGAGCTAACTTTAATAGGCCCTATGGCAGATGCCAGAGACCTTATTGAAAATAACAAAACCAAATTCAAGTATTACCCGTTTATGCATCATGAAGAACTTGCAGATAAATTTAGAGAAGCCGACTTGCTTGTTTTCCCTTCTTATTTAGACAGTTGGGCTATGATTGTTTTAGAATGCATGGCTTGCGGTACACCAGTAATTGTAACCGAAAATACAGGTTCTAAAGATGCTGTACTGAAAGGCGGAGGAAAAGTAATCCCTGTTGATGATGTAGATGCGATAATCACATCTGTTAAAGCATACCAAAATAATAGAATTTTATTAAAAGAGGATGGATTAAAAGCCTATGATACGGCACAAAACTATACTTGGGATAATTACTATGAGCAACTTAATACTTTAATAGAAAACATTTCTCATGCTGGTTAATTTCATTTTCAGAAAAAGAGGTCCTAGCCATAATAGCATTGAAGAGTTGTTTGCTTCAATAATAAAAAATCTCCCTAGTGATGTTGCCGTTAATATTGTGGAATTACCCCATGGAGGTGCTTCTTTAAAAGCTGTTTTTCTAAATATTTGGCATGTTTTATCGCTTAAAGGCATTATCCATATTACAGGCGATGTACATTACATTGGTATCATCCCCTTTAAAAAAACCATATTAACGATACACGATGTTAACTCGATTATAAAAGGGACTTCTATTAGAAAATTTATGTTTAAAACCTTATGGTTTACCTTACCAGGTTTATTTGTAAAAAAAATAACGGTAATCTCAAAATTTTCAAAACATGAGGTGTTACAAGTTATTCCATGGGCAAAAAACAAAACAGAAGTTATCTATAACCCTGTTAACCCATTGATAGAAACTAAACCTAAAGACTTCAATGCTAAACAACCTACTATTTTACATATAGGGACTAAGGCTAATAAAAATTTAGAAAACACCATTAAAAGTTTACAACATATACCATGTAAACTTGTTATAGTTGGCCCGTTAAGTAAAAACGATAAAGATATATTAGAACTATATAAAATAGATTTTTTAAACTACACAAACATAGCATATAAAGATATTGTGGCCTTGTATCAGGACTGCGATCTTGTAAGTTTTGTTTCGTTATACGAAGGTTTTGGAATGCCAATTATTGAGGCGCAAAAAACGGGACGCGTTGTAGTAACAAGCCAAAGAGCTTCTATTCCTGAAATTGCAGGAGATAGTGTATGCTATGCAGACCCTTTGAATGTTGAGGATATGCAAAAAGCCTTTAAAACAATTATAGAAAACAACGACAGGCGAAATAAGTTAATAGACTTAGGCTTCAATAATGTTGAACAATTTGAAGTCAAAAAAATAGCTTCGAAATATTTTAATTTATACAAAAAGATATAAGCTTTGAAAATTAATCATGTTATAACTTCCATAGATATTTCAACCGGAGGACCAGCGCGAAGCGTAACCCATTTAATTTCGGAAATGTTATCTCTGGAAAGTAATATAAAAATTGATTTAGAGACCCTAAAAAGTCCTGAACCAATTTTAAACAGCTTTAACACTCCTAATGGAAACGTTTATTTTCATGACTTCGAAAAACTAGGCCTTTCTAAAAGCCTAAAAAACAGTCTAAAAAAATCGGAAGCTCATTTATTACACGGTCATGGATTGTGGCAAATGCCAGTGCACCAAATGGCTAAAATGGCAAGAGAACGACATATACCATACATTATCACACCTAGAGGCATGCTAGAACCTTGGTCTTTAACGCAAAGTCCGCTAAAAAAGAAACTAGCTTTAAGTTTGTTTCAAAAAAAGGATTTAGATCATGCCGCTTGCATACACGCTACTGCACCAATGGAAGTAAAAAGCATTCGTGATTTAGGATTTACAAATCCTGTAGCTATGATACCTAATGGCATTGATTTAAAAGCTTTTTCAGATACCATTCCGAATAAATCTAAAACTCCTAAACGCATTTTATTTTTATCACGAATTCATAAAAAAAAGGGCATTGAAAATTTAATTGAAGCTTGGAAACAATTAAACCCTGAAGTAAAGCAAAATTGGGTCATTGATATTTACGGAAATGGAGACACTGCTTATATTGAAGAACTAAAAACGCTTATAAAAAAATCTAATCTAGAAAACCAAATACAAATTAAAGCACCAGTATTTGGGGAAGAAAAACTTAAAGTATTTAGAGCCGCTAGTTTATTTGTACTGCCAACGTTTAGTGAAAATTTTGGTATTGTAGTTGCTGAAGCTTTAGCCTGCTATACACCTGTAATAACCACAAAAGGTGCGCCTTGGGAAGCCTTAGAAACTTACAACTGTGGAAATTGGATTGATATTGGTGTTAAACCTCTTGTTGAATCTTTAAACCAGATGTTAGTAAAATCTCCCGAAGCCTTATTGGAATTAGGAATAAATGGAAGAAAACTAGTTGAAGATCAATTTAGCATGAATGCGGTAGCTAAGCAAATGCTAGAACTCTATAATTGGATTTTAAATGATGGTGATAAACCTAAATATGTAGATGTTGTATGAATAAAGTAGATCTATCAGAATACAAAAACAACTTTAGTCGTAAAAATCAAATCGCTCGATTATTATGGTCTGTAGTTTGGTTGCTTTTTGCTCGCCCTCTACCAAGACGCTTAGGTAACGGGTGGAAATTATTTTTATTAAGACTTTTTGGTGCAAAAGTACACGCCAAAGCTGTAGTATATTCATCTGTTAGAATATATATGCCTTGGAACTTAGAAATGCATGAATACTCGTGTTTAGCTCCAGAAGTAGATTGCTATAATGTTGATAAAATTACCATAGGCGCACATGCTACCGTATCACAAAAAACATATTTATGTGCTGCATCTCACGATATTAACAAAAAAGATTACCCTTTAATTACCGCACCAATTACTGTAAAAGACCAAGCATGGATTGGCGCTGCTGTTTTTATTGGTATGGGAGTAACTATAGGTGAAGGAGCCGTTGTAGGAGCAACAGCATCTGTATTTAAAGACGTAGAACCGTGGACTATTGTTGGTGGAAACCCAGCTAAATTTATAAAAAAAAGAAACATTGACTAATATGAGTAAATTACCGATTACCGTTGTTGTATCCGTAAAAAATGAAGAACTGAATTTACCCCATTGTTTGGAGAAATTAAGTTCGTTTTCAGAAGTTATTGTTATTGACTCTCAAAGTACAGACAAAACGCCAGCTATAGTGAAGCAATTTGGTTTTAAGATTGTAGATTTTAATTGGGATGGAAAATTCCCTAAAAAGCGAAATTGGACTTTAAGGAATGTTGACCTAGAAAATGATTGGATTTTATTTTTGGACGCCGATGAATTTTTAACCGATGCGTTTATCAAAGAAATAGGCGAAAAAACTAAAGACTCGAACTTTAAAGGGTTTTGGCTGAACTACAACAACTACTTTATGGGTAAGGAGTTGAAGCATGGCGATAAAATGAAAAAACTGGCTTTGTTCAAAAAAGATTCGGGAGAATATGAGCAAATTCAGGAAGATTCATGGAGCCATTTAGATATGGAAGTGCACGAACACCCCATTATTGATGGTGAAATTGGTAAAATTGGAAGCCCAATTATACACAAAGACTACAAAGGTTTAGAGCATTATATAGCACGCCATAACGCCTACTCTACTTGGGAAGCTAAGCGTTACTTGTTTTTATTAAAAACAGGATTTAATGATTTAACGAAAAGACAAAAAATTAAGTATCAATTTATTAATAGCGGCTTATTACCTATGATATATTTTATGGGTTCTTTCGTGTTAAAACTCGGGTTTCTTGATGGACTTGCGGGCTATCGCTTGGCAAAATATAAAGCGAATTACTTTTTTCAAATACAAACTAAAATTGCAGAATTAAAACATACAAAATGAAAAAAATTTTAATTACCGGAGGTGCTGGTTTCGTAGGGTCTCATTTATGTGAACGTTTACTAAACGAAGGAAACGATATTATATGCTTAGATAATTATTTTACAGGATCTAAACAAAACGTGGTACATCTATTAGATAACCCATACTTTGAATTAGTTCGTCATGATATTACGCACCCTTACTTTGCAGAGGTTGATGAAATCTATAATTTAGCATGTCCAGCTTCGCCTGTACATTACCAATACAACCCAATAAAAACAATAAAAACATCGGTACTTGGCGCTGTAAACATGTTAGGTTTAGCCAAACGTGTTAATGCTAAAATACTACAAGCAAGTACAAGTGAAGTTTATGGTGACCCAAAAGTACACCCACAAAAAGAAGATTACTGGGGAAATGTTAACCCGATTGGAATAAGGTCTTGTTACGACGAAGGAAAACGTTGCGCAGAAACTTTATTTATGGATTATCATATACAAAATGAAGTCGCTATAAAAATTATTAGAATTTTTAATACTTACGGTCCTAATATGAACCCTAGTGATGGCCGTGTAGTTTCTAACTTTATTATGCAGGCTTTACGAGGCGAAGACATCACCATTTTTGGTGATGGTTTACAAACACGCTCATTTCAGTATGTAGATGATTTGGTGGAAGGTATGATTAGAATGATGAACTCGGAACCAGAATTTCTAGGCCCAGTAAATCTTGGAAACCCTAATGAGTTCACTATGTTAGAGTTAGCAGAAACTGTGATAAAATTAACAGGTTCTAGCTCTAAATTAATATTTATGCCGTTGCCTAAAGATGATCCAAAGCAACGCCAACCAGATATTAGCTTAGCTAAAGATAAACTAAATGGATGGCAACCTAATATTCAACTAGAAACAGGCTTAATAAAAACCATCGACTATTTTAAAACCAAACTGTAAATAGTTTATAAACTATGAAAGTATCAATAATAACCGCCACTTATAATAGTGAAGCTACGATAGCGAGTTGCATGCGTTCTGTAATGGAACAGACGTATGCTTCTATAGAATATGTGATTATCGATGGTAACTCTAGCGATGGCACTTTGGATGTTGTAAAACAATTACAGGCAGAATTCCCGAATATCGAAGTCAGTATACTATCGGAACCAGATAAAGGGATTTACGATGCCTTAAACAAAGGTGTTAAACGTGCTACAGGTGATGTTATTGGTTTTGTACATTCCGATGATATGTTAGCACAAACCACGACAATTGAACACCTTGTAAACATCTTTAAAACTGAAAAAACTGACGGTGTGTATGGTGATTTACAATACGTGAACAAAATTGACCCAACCAAAGTGATTCGCCATTGGGAAAGCTGTGCCTTTGATAAAAAACTATTGAAGAAAGGTTGGATGCCAGCACACCCAACCTTGTTTTTAACCCGTGAGGTCTATAACAAACACGTCGGCTTTAATTTAACCTATAAAATTGCTGCGGACTACGATTTTATTTTACGCGTTTTTAAAGACGACACTTTACGTTTTGCTTATTTACCTGAAGTGATTACAAAAATGAGAGCTGGTGGCGCTAGTAACCGTAGTTTAAAAAATATCATTATAAAATCTAAGGAAGATTATAAAGCCATTACCTCTAACAACATTGGCTCCTTTGGTACCATTATCCAAAAAAACGTATCGAAACTGAACCAGTTTTATAAAAAGGGTTAATTCATTTTCCAAACCTGCTAACCAAAACATAAACACATGCAAGATCCCCTCTCAAGCTTAATATTTTTGAGTATTATAAGCGCCATATTTTCATTTGGTCTGGTAAGCTATATTATTCCCAAAATTATTTTTATGGTGAATTTCCATAATTTAAACGAAGTCCCAGGTGAACGTAGTTCGCACACCAGAGCAACCCCAACCATGGGTGGGCTCGCCTTTTTTGTAACCTTGGTACTCAACTTGTTTTTGTTTAAACCGGTAGATACAGAGTATATTGGGCTGAATTTAGCAGCAGCTATCACCATTATATTTATTGTGGGCTTAAAAGATGATTTAGCGGTATCAACTCCCAGAGCCCGTGTAATTGTCGAGATATTCGCCATCTGTATTGTGTTTCTACATTCCGATTTTCATACCACTTCATTAGCTGGCTTTATGGGGATTCATGAAGTGCCTACGGTAGTTTTAGACGTCCTACATGTTATTATCGCACTTACCATTATTAATGCTTACAACCTTATTGATGGTGTCGATGGCTTGGCTTCTACTCTAGGTATTTCCATTTTCTCTATGTTTGGACTTATCTTTTTAACTATGGGTTTAAACTATTACTTTTTAATATGCGTGAGTCTTATTTGTGTTTTATTAGCCTTTATGCGCTATAATTTTTCCCATGAGAAAAAAATATTCATGGGCGACACGGGGTCTTTAGTGATTGGGTTTTGTATAGCCATATTAGCTTTAAAGTTTTTAACCATAGACACTAGCTTGTTTAAACGCTTTACCTTTGCCCCACAAAACAAATTGTTAATTGTTGCCGCCATTTTAGCGGTACCACTGTTTGATATGATGCGTGTTATTGGGGTGCGTCTGCTAAAAAAACAAAGCCCGTTTACAGCCGACAGAAACCACATTCATCACATATTATCCGACTTAGGGTTAGAACATTACAAAATAGCCATACTATTAGGCCTATTAAATTACACCTTAGCGATTATTCTTATTTTTTTCGCTTCAATTTTTAACTCTTTTCAAATGATGTTTATCTTGCCGATAATTTTCATTTTACTTTTAGGGATTTTCCATAAACTGAAATTGCTTTCTTTAAAAAAAATAAATAACTAATGAACCTCTCAATCATGAAAAAACTCAATCAAGGGTTAATCATAACTGTTATCACTTTACTACTTTTTAACAGTTGTGCCTCATCAAAAGACATACAATATTTTCAGAATGTGGAAGATGGTGTTTTAAAAGATTCTACATCTGCATTTGGAGCCAAAATACAAAGCGGAGATCTTTTAACGATAAACGTATCCACCATTAATGCCGAAGCCGCTTTGCCATTTAACCTTTATGAAACACCAATGCTACAGGGTGCTGCGGCTAGTGCAAAACCAATTCCTCATTTAGTTGATGATGATGGAGTTATTAATTTCCCGGTGTTAGGAAAACTTAAAGTTGCAGGACTCACAACTAAACAACTGACTAAAAAATTAGAAGTTGACTTGGTAGAATATATAACGAACCCTACAATAAACATTCGCTTTGATAACTTTAGAGTATCGGTTTTAGGTGAGGTAGCCAAACCAGGATCTTACCAGGTGCTTAATGAGCGTATTTCTGTTATAGAAGCTATAGGTTTAGCAGGAGATCTTACTATTTACGGACAACGAGATAACGTATTATTAGTAAGAATTGAAAATGGAGAAAAAACATTTACCTCCTTGGATTTAACCAAGAAAGAAATATTTAATTCCCCATACTATAACTTAAAACAAAACGATATTATTTATATCTCACCAAATAAGACTAGAGTAAACTCATCTGCAGTTGGGCCGAACACGGGCGTTATTATTTCTTCAGCCTCTTTACTTATAACTGTTTTAGCTTTAATCTTAAAATAACATAAATATGTCTAACAAAGAGAAATTTCAAGATTATATGCTTACTGAAGACGAAAGTATTAATATTCGTCAGCAAATTGAAAAATATGTATTTCATTGGAAATGGTTTGCATTAGGCTTATTTCTTGCCATGATGGGAGCCTATTTATATTTACGTTACACACCAAACTCTTATGAGGTTTCGGCAACAATTTTAATTGACGATGAAGCTAATGGAGGTCTAAATAATGAATTAGCAGCTTTTGAAGAATTAGGTATTGGAAACAGTAAAAAGAATATAGAAAATGAAATGGGAATTTTAAAGTCTAGAAGTTTAATGACCCGTGTTGTTAAAAAACTAGACCTAAATATTTCTTACTTTAAAGAGGGAAGTGTTAGAGACACCGAAATCTACAAAGATGAACTTCCTTTTAAAACAACTTTTTTTGTAAAAGACTCCAGTTTTTTTGAACGCAATACATCATTCATAATAAAAATTATATCTGACACAAACTTTGAATTATCACACTCGAAAAAAGAAAAAGGAACATCTTATGCTTATGGCAAAAATGTAAAAACCGCTTATGGCGACATTATTATTACCCCTGTAAACATAACATCACAAGATTATAATGCTGTTTATATTGTTAAAACTGCACCTTTAAAATCGGTTGCTAAAAGTTATAGAAATAGTATTAACGTAAGTTTATTATATAAAAAAGCGAGCATTTTAGAATTGAAATTAAAAAGCCCTGTAAAGTTAAAAGCAGAACGTATTTTAAATGAACTCATACGTGAGTATAATAAAGACGCCATAGAGTACAAAAGTTTAATTGGTAATAATACCGATGCCTTTATAAACGAAAGGCTAGAACTTATTGAAGACGATCTTAAAAAGGTTGATAAAACAGCAGAGCATTTTAAAACGACTAATAAACTAACCGATATCTCATTGGAAACCGGTATTGTGCTAGAAACAAACTCGGTTGTTGAAAAAGAAATTATAGACCTAAGCACCCAATTGAAACTCGTGGACTATGTAATTGCCCACATGCAATCGGGATCGAAAAACTTAATACCAGAAAATTTAGGTATTAATTCTAGTGATGTAACTTCTAGTAGCACCCAGTACAACACCATACTTTTAGAACGTAATAGAATAGCACAGAGCTCTGGTAAAAACAACCCCGTGCTTTTAAATTTAGATGCGCAACTATCGCAGTTAAGCGGCAGTATTGCTCAGGGATTATCTAATTTAAAACGTAGCCTAACTATTTCTTTAGGACAAGCCAAATCTCAAGAACGCTCTATTGACAGCAAAATAACCTCAGCACCAAGAAAAGAACGCGAGTTTAGAGACATACAGCGCCAGCAGCAAATTATAGAAACCCTCTATTTGTTTTTATTAGAAAAGCGAGAAGAAAATGCGATTTCTCTTGCAGTAACAGTACCGAATGCCAAACTTATTGATGCAGCGGACGGCAGTGATATACCGGTTGGCCCAAAACGAAAAATGATTTATGCTATTGCGCTAATGCTAGGCCTTCTTATTCCTTTTGTTTTTATTTACGTCCTATTTTTATTAGACAATAAAGTACATAATCAAGAAGATTTAGAAGCGTTACTAAAAACACCTATTATAGGGAATATCCCAAAGACTTTAGATGGCAATAAAATTTTAACCAAATCGGATCGCGGTAACGTGGCTGAAGCTTTTAGAATGTTAAGAACCAACATGAACTTTATGCTTGGTAATTTAAAAGAGCAATCTAAAGCCATTTATATTACCTCAACTGTTCCTGGTGAAGGGAAAACTTTTGTTGCTATTAATTTAGCAACCGTGTTGGCCATGTCTAACAAAAAAGTACTGCTTATTGGTGCGGATGTGCGCAAACCTAAGGTGGCTGAATATCTAGACATGACGGAAGCATCTACTGGCTTAACGGTGTTTTTAGCAGATAAAAGCATACAAATTAACCAAATTATTGAAACCGCTAAAAACGGTGATTTTGATGTAATACAATCTGGAATGGTACCACCAAACCCATCGGAATTATTAATAAATGGACGATTTGATGAGGTGCTTAATTATGGTAAAGCACATTATGACTATGTTATTGTGGATACCGCTCCGGTAAACATGGTGACTGACACCTTACAGATTGCATCGAGAGCCGATTTATTTATCTATTTAGTTCGTGCGAATTATTTAGATAGCCGACTTTTAGAAATTCCTAAAAAACTATATCACGAGAAAAGAATACCAAATATGACGGTTGTAATAAACGGAACTGATGTGAAGAAAGGTTACGGCTATGGTAACGGTTATGGTTATGGTTATGGCTACGGACATGAAGAAGAGAACAAGTCTTGGTTGAAAAAGTTAACCAACCGAAACTAGAAAAGTATACGGCTCTGTTTTAGAACCAACACTGATATTACTCTAATAAAAAAACCGATGAAGCTAGACTTCATCGGTTTTTTCTTTTTATAAACTACTGAATATGATATGATTGATTCTTTTTAACCCTTTTTAACTTCGCTAAACACTTTATGAATTACTAACGCTTAAGAGCAAAATAACCTCGTAATTCTTTATTTTCATTATTTTCATCTTTATAATGCGCTACAAACCAATAACTCCCATCAGGGAGTGACGTACCTCGGTATGTACCATCCCATCCATTTTGACTCGGTTTTATTTGTTTTAATAGCGCGCCATGGCGATTATAAATAAATACCACTGCTTCTGGATGCGTTTCTAAACATTTAATATTCCAAAACTCATGATAGCCATCGCCATTAGGCGTGAAGAATTTAGGATAAAAAATAAGATCTACCACCTCTCTAACTTCAGCAGCACAGCTATAAACATCACGAACCCCAACATCATGTTGATTACAACGGGAAACATTTTCGAAAACAGCCTCACTTTGCCAAACACCTTCATCCAATTGATATTCATAAAACCCACTACCTCCAGTAACATGCATTTCAATAGTTCGACTTTCGCTAAAACTATCAGGTAAAATTACAGTTTTGAGTGATAAAGCTTCAGTTGAATAAATATCAATACGTCTAGATACTGAATGCGCACACTGACCAACGTCAGGTGTAAAAGTATAAACGGTTGGCGTTTTATTATTTAATTCGGGCAACCATGAACCTACAATGCCTTCAATAGATGTTGTGGGTAATGGAGACAGCTGTTCACCTTCACATATACCTGCAGGAATATTAAAAGTAGGGATTAATACATTTACTATTACGGTTGTTGGCGCTGCACATTGACCGGGATCTGGATAAAATGTATATTCTGTAGTTTTTGTGTTATCGGGTTCTGGAGACCATGCTCCTGTAATTCCTTCGAGCGAAGTACTTGGTAGTACAAGAGATTCGCCTTCACAAACATTGGGTATTGGATTAAAACGAGGTACTATACTATTCCCTGCAATAGTTACATTAATAAATTCTTTAAAAGTCTCTCCGCACAAATCGGTAATACTAACAGTATATCTAGTATCAACTGTAGGTGACAACATTGGGTTAGCACTATTAGGATCACTTACACTAGCGCTTGGCTCCCAAGAATAGGTAATACCATTGTGAATACTAACATCTTTTAAAATAGACTCTCCTAAACAAATGGTTTCATCACTTGCAATAAAATCTTCTATAAATGACACTCGATTTAGGCAAACTTCTTGGCGATTATGCTTTGCTCCTGTTGCTCCTACAAATCCAAAATATACAGCATTATCATTATTAAAAATACTACTTTTAAAATCTTGTGTTTTGGAGAGTCTAAGTTGGCAATCGAAATACACATTTAAGGTCTTGGTTGTAGCAATCCACTCTACCTTAACGTCATGCAGAAGGTCATCCTCAATATTTACGCCACCATCAACCAACGGATTGACAGGCCCTGATAAATTTGTAGCAAGCGTATGGTATGAAGATCCATTTGACATCAGTGCTATATGATCGAAAGAAGGATCTTCTCTACTTGGATTATTATGAGTATCGAATTCAATAATTAAAGAAGATGGAATTCCCTCGTAACCTAACCCTCCACCCGAACCTCCAATAACAATATCAGGTGTCAATTTAAAAACAAGCGCCATCCCATCAGCACCATCATTATCGTTTCCAAAGTAATTTTGGTAAGCAATGGTAAAATCATTTGAAAAATCGATAGGATAATCAAACCAAACGCCTCCAACTTGGCCATCTATATCTGGCGTAATTTGAAAACAATTATTACCTAAATCTGAAGCACTCTCAATAGTAGTCGCCTTTAACTGCGCCATAGCAAAATGACCACAACACATAACAAGGGCAAACAGGAAAACTTTTTTTATGGAGCTGCTTAAAAAAGCCATTCTTGAAGATTTAATAACTAAGCGAAATATACAAGTTTTACAATAGAACCACTCTTATTTTCTTACAAAATCGGTGATTATTATCGTTAATTTAATATTAAAAGCTGTTGTATTTTAATTAATAACAAATTGATAAAAACACAGCCTAAAAACTCAAAATATCGCAACTAAAAAAGCCTTATTAAAAAAACGAGATATAGCCTGAGTTCACTTAGCATCAATTCACTAAAAACTAAGGCACTATTAACAAAATAGCAAAAGCCATCTTTTATTCCGCATAGGTTATTTAAGTAAACTTAATACCCTAAATCCAGCAATTCTTTTTCGCTATAAACACCACCTGATTTTGGTTTTACATCTCGCAATGCTTTTATTTGCTCAACGTCTATTCCTTTTGATCCTTCGGAAAAGGTACTATGTAAATAGCTAATAATATTTTTAATATCACGATCGGTAAACGCAGGGTTATTAGCAAGTCCGGGCATTGTTCCGTTTAATTCATACAATGTTCCATTAACATGTACAGGTCCTGCCAAACCATGCAACAATACCAATGCCAACCTTTTAGTTGAGCCTCTTACATATTCTGAATTTTCTAATGGCGGTGCTAAACCATCAACACCTTCACCATTAAACCCATGGCAAGTAGCACAGAAGTTTCTAAATATTTTATATCCAAACGTGTTAGACATCGCTGGCTTAACCTCCGTATTTTTCGTCTTATTACTTTGCTTGTTTAAAATGGTTTTATCTAAAACAACACTTAACACGTTTTCAGAAACCATACTTTTTTCTTCATCTAAAAATATTTTGTACGCTTCCTCTACACCTCTTAAACTACTAATAAGACTCTGCTGATAGATAATATTTTCGGCATATCGATTTGAAAGTTCAAAAAGAATTGGAAATACCTGCCCCGTTGAAACTTGTGCCCAACCGCCTAAAGTGCTTAAAATATACAAATCTAATTCAGCATCATCCCTTTTAACTAACCCCGCTATTAGCGGCAGTACGGAAACCAAATTACTTTCACTGGCATAATTTTCCAACAACACTAATGTATGATTTAGAACTTCCGTCTCACTTTCCGAAGATAAAAGCACTTCCAATGTTTTAAAATCAAGTTGCCCCAAACCGTTTAAAGTATGCAAAGCATGTATTTGAGCGATAGCATTTTGTGTATCTAAAGCTACATGTTCCAAAAGCGAAACTGCCTTATTATCACCTTTAAAAACTAATAATTGTTGCGCCCTATCGCGTAACCAACCATTTTTACTACCTAGTAAACCTACCAATTCTGAAGTTGATAATTTTTCAACATTAATAATATCCTTCGGTGAGTTTTCATTTTTTACCACACGTAATATACGCCCCATACCAACAATGGTATCTAAAGCTTTTTTGGCGTATTGATTTTTTAAATAAGCGGTTAAAAACACTTTATCCTGAAGAATACCACGATGCATATCCACGATATACATATTACCATCAGGACCATTATTCAAATTTACCGGACGAAAACCTTCATCTGTGGAGGCCAAAAATTCGGTTTCAGCAATGGCTTGTGTAGCGCTTACTATTTCATCTTCAAAAGTTAAAATATTTCGTTTTACCACATTGGCTTCGGGCGCACAAACAAAGGCATTTTCTCTATATTGAGCACCAAAATTATTACCTGTGTAAATTAAAGGACCGCATGCGGATGTGACATTAACCAATAAACTATCCTTATCTAAAACACCATTTACATAGCCTCGGTTAACTGAAGTGGGATGCAACGGATACACGCGTTGATCTACTGTTAACCTCTTGTTTAAAGCTGCTCCACCTTTAAAATACGGATTTTTATCGGTAACATTTGGCAACACATAGTCTCCCATTAATTGCACCGAATTGGTATTATAGTACAACCTACCAAAATTATCTTTTGTGATACCCCACTGCCCCCTAAAAGCAGTTTGTTCTTTTTTCCATTTTCCGTTTTTTCGTTGGTATCTGTATTTAGATTTTGCATTATAAATCCAATTATCTAAATGCATCATTAAACCATTTGGCTGATGTTCTACATTACCTCCATAGGCGTAAGCAGAATCGACTAAAACTCTATTAAGAGGCTTATCATCTTCAATATCCACAAACCAAAGATTTGGTGGTTCTGCATACAATAAACCGCCATAAACATGAGAAATAGCGCGTGGTAATACCAAACTGTCTAAAAATATTTTGGAATGATCGGCAACCCCATCATGGTCTAAATCTTCCATTATAGAAATTACACCATTGGGCATTTCATCACCAATGCCTTTTAAATTTCGCATATACCCCTTCATCTCAACAACCCACATACGCCCTTGATTATCATAATCCATAGCCACTGGCGCTTCAATAAAAGGCTCTGAAACAGCGACTTCTAAATGAAACCCATCTTCTATTTGATAGGAGTCTAGTGAGATTTCAGGTTCCTCATACGATACTTTTTTACAGCCAATAATAAAAATTAATAGAATGAGATTTAATACTAAAGTTTTACTTGAAGCGATTTGAGTTATAAAGGAACGCGTTTGAAATGCCATTAATTATTAGTTTTCAGGGAGTTTTAAAGTACATTTTTATGCCCTTTATGTTGTTTTTATAATCATAAAATTACAACAATTTTGAAAAGTAGAAAACTAGTAAAATCATAAAGGTTTCAGAAATTTCAATTATTCAAAAGAAACTTGAATAAACTAAAAAAACCTCTTGATTTCTCAAAAGGTTTTTAGTCGGGGTGGCAGGATTCGAACCTGCGGCCTCCACGTCCCAAACGTGGCGCGATAACCGGGCTACGCTACACCCCGAATATGATTATCTCTAACCGGGTGCAAATATACATTTTTCTATAATATAGACACTATTTTTTTTAGTAATTTTAAAAAAAATTAACTTTAGTTTACTAAGCAGTCAAACAACACCTGTTTTTCATGCTTAAACCAAATCAACTGCATATAGCTAAACCCTACAATGAAAACTTATAAATCTTTTATTTTCAACAAAATAACCATCATTGTAATTTTATTTTTCAGCTATACCTCTGGAAATGCGCAGCAAATCATCACCGGGCGAATTCTTGAAAAAGAAAATGGTACAGCACTTCAAAACGTCACCATTACAGATCATGAAAACAAAATAGTTTCAACTTCTAATCATTTAGGATATTTTAAAGTGCCAAATTCTGGTGTATACCGATTTACAAAAACAGGATATCAGGCACAGTCAGAAAATTTAAAATCCAATAACGTTATAATTCAACTGGAATTAAATCCTGATCGATTAAACGAAGTGATTGTGAACGCCTATCAATTGCCTTTAGAACTAAAAAAAGCGAATACCACCATCGATATTATTTCATCTAAAGATTTAGAGCGCAGTAATACCACCTCACCTATTCAAGTACTGAATCGCGTTCCAGGAGTTTTTATGCAATCGGGCGCATTAAACACAAATAAGATTTCCATACGCGGTATTGGTTCTCGAAATTTATATGGCACATCTAAAATACGTGCTTATTTTCAAGACATTCCGTTAACGTCTGGTAATGGAGAAACTACCATTGAAGATTTTGAACTCAGTGCTTTATCCCGATTTGAAATTATAAAAGGTGCCGGTTCTAGCATTTATGGCGCTGGGTTGGGTGGCACCATACATTTAACGCCAGAGCACGCTTACCTCAATCAAACTTCAGCGGAAACAGATATCACAATAGGTTCTTTTGGTTTAGTAAAAAGTGTTTTAAACTTAAATCATGGAACGGATAAAAACAGCTATAAACTAATCTACAGCAACACGGAAAGCGATGGTTACCGCGATAATAATGCATACAACAGGCAAACATTCACGATAAACACCAATCATTATTTAAGCAACAAAGATGACCTATCTATTATAGCCAGTTATGTGGACTTGAACGCTTTTATCCCGAGTTCCTTAAATGAAGATGCGTATAATAACAATCCGAAATCTGCCGCCTTTACATGGGCACAAGCCCAAGGTTATGAAGATGCACAACGTGGTATATTTGGAGCATCATGGAATCACCAATATCACGACAACCTAAAACAAACTACCAGTATTTTTACATCATTAAAAAAAGCTTACGAACCAAGACCTTTTGATATTCTTACCGAAAACACATCGGCTTACGGATTAAGAAGTCGTTTTTTAGGACGATGGAAAAAATTTAATTACACACTAGGTGGCGAATTCTTTAAGGACCGCTACATATCCAAAAACTACGAAAATTTATATCAAGAAGCTCCCGAAGGATCCGGCAGTGTTGAAGGCGATAAATTTTCCGATTTCAAAGAAAACAGAACCTATTACAATCTCTTTTTTGAAAGCAACTATCAAGCTTCAGAAAAAACAATGCTGTCTTTTGGGTTAAACCTAAACAAGACCGCATACACTTTATCAGACCGTTTTATTTCAGATGAAAATCCCGACCAATCTGGCGACTATAGTTTTAAAGCCATACTGTCTCCTAAATTTGGAATATCACACCAATTATCAAAACACATCAGTTTATACTCTAATATTAGCCATGGTTTTTCTCCACCTTCAACTCAAGAAACCTTGCTTCCCGATGGTTTAATAAATACGGATATAAAACCAGAAACAGGTTGGAATTTCGAACTAGGAACACGAAGTGCTTTTTATAATAATCGCTTACAATTTAACCTCGCTTTATACAGATTAGATGTGCGAAACCTTTTAGTCGCTAGACGAACGGGTAACGACCAATTTATTGGTGTTAATGCAGGCCGAACGCTACACAATGGATTAGAAACCGTAATAAAATATCAATGGCTAACATCTAAAAAAATATCGCTACACCAATACATCACGTACTCCTTAAACCATTTTGAATTTAAAGATTTTGAAGATGATGGAAATAATTTTTCGGGTAATAAACTAACTGGTGTGCCATCTAACCTATTAAACACAGGTTTAGATTTAGATACTGCGTTCGGTCTTTATGCCACCGTAAATTACCAATATGTAGGGCGCATACCAATAACAGATGCCAACACACTATTTTCCGATCGCTACAGTTTAACGAACATAAAACTGGGTTTTAAGCACAACCTAAATAACAACCTAAATTTGAATATCTATTTTGGCTTGGATAATGTTTTTAATACGCATTATGCCTCGCAAATACTTATTAATGCCACAGGTTTTGGTGGTGCTGCGCCAAGATATTATTATCCAGGGCAACCATTAAATTATTACACTGGAGTTAACTTAAGTTATAAGTTTTAACTAAATTTATAAAAAAAACGAAAAAATGAAACAATTTCACATACTATACACCATACTCGCGCTTTCCTTAAGTGCTTGTGCGCAACAAAGCGAATCTAAAATAAAGGCCGAACCGCCTGTGGCTTTAAATTACACTACAGAAGTTGTTGTTCCCGATTTAAATATTCCTTGGGGCATGGTTTTTCTACCAGATAGTAGCATGCTAATTACAGAAAAAGCAGGTGAACTTATTCATTTTAAAAACGGAACAAAAACAAATATTTCAGGCTTACCAGAAGTGTATCTTCGTGGTCAAGGTGGTTTATTAGATATTGAAATTCATCCCGATTATGCACACAATGGTTGGATTTATATAACATACGCTTCCGCGGAAGGTGAAGGCGATGGTGGTAATACCGCCCTTATGCGTGGCAAATTAAAAAATAACGCCTTTGTTGAAAAACAACTGTTATATAAAGCCGGACCAAACACGAAAAAAGGACAACATTTTGGTTCTAGAATTGAATTTGATAACGATGGTTACCTTTATTTCTCTATTGGTGAGCGTGGTAATCGTGACGAAAACCCTCAAGATATTACACGCGACTGCGGTAAAATATACCGACTTAACGACGACGGTAGTATACCTACAGACAATCCGTTTGTAAACACACCAAATGCTAAAACAGCCATTTATAGCTACGGACATCGCAATCCACAAGGCATGGCAATCCATCCGGAAACTGGAGCCATTTGGGTTAATGAACATGGACCAAAAGGTGGCGATGAAATTAATATTATAACAAAAGGCAAAAATTACGGTTGGCCCGTAATCTCGTATGGTGTAAATTATAGTGGTACTGCTTTAACAGAAATCACAGAAAAAGAAGGTATGGAACAGCCTCTATTTTATTGGGTGCCTTCTATCGCGCCAAGTGGTATGGCCTTTGTAACTTCAGATAAATATCCAGATTGGAAAAATAATATATTAGTTGGTTCTCTAAAATTTCAATATTTAGAGCGTTTAGTGCTCGAGAACAACAAAGTTGTAAAACGCGAAGAATTGTTTAAAGATATTGGCCGTGTACGTAACGTTATTCAAGGACCAGATGGTTATATTTATTTAGCCGCAGAAGGCACTGGCATTGTTAAAATTATTCCGAATAAATAAAATTTAAATTATGAAATTAATTGCATGTTGCTTTTTAATTTGCTGTTCGCTATACAGCATAATTCCGACTAAACCGAATTATACACAAACCGACCCACTAAAAGAAAGTATTGTTCGTGGTCGTGAAATCTATAACGATTTTTGCATGTCTTGCCATTTACCTAGCGGAAAAGGTGTAGAAAAAGTGTATCCGCCATTGGCAAAATCTGATTATTTACAATCAGAACGTATTGCGAGTATAAAAGCTATAAAATTTGGACTCACAGGACGCATTGTTGTAAACGATAAAATATACAACGGCACCATGATGCCATTAGGTTTAAGTGATGATGAGGTGGCCGATGTTATGAATTACATTACCAATGCTTGGGGCAATAAAAACGACAAAATAATTACGGAAGACGAAGTTGCAAAAATTAAAAAATAAAGATTACTTAAACCTTTACAATTAATTAACTTTGCAAAAAAACAAAAACACATGCTAATTATAGGAATTGCAGGCGGTACAGGCTGCGGAAAAACAACGGTTGTTAATCAAATTCTACACGAATTGCCAGAGGGTGAAGTGGGTATCATCTCGCAAGATTCTTATTATAACGACAACTCACACTTATCTTACAACGAGCGTGGTAATATAAATTTCGATCATCCAAGATCTATCGATTTCGATTTATTAGCAACACATTTAAAAGCATTAAAAAAGGGAAAAAACATACACCAACCCGTGTATTCTTTTGTAAAACATAATAGAACGGGCGATACTATTTTAACACACCCGAGAAAAGTAATGATTGTTGAAGGTATATTAATACTAACAAACCCGGAGCTTCGTGATATGTTTGATATTAAAATATTTGTACATGCCGATACCGACGAGCGTTTAATTAGACGTTTAAAACGTGACATTAGCGAGCGTGGCCGTGATATAAATGAGGTTTTAACGCGTTACCAAACTACGCTAAAACCCATGCACGATCAATTTATCGAGCCTATGAAAGAGTATGCAGATATTATTATACCAAACAATAAATACAATACGGTTGCAGTAAATATTGTGCGTACTATTATTAACGACAGACTCTAAATGGCAAAATTCAATAAAAATACAAGTAAATATTTAAAACCTTTCAAAAATTGGTTTATCTTGATATTTACTGGTTTCCTGATTTGGATGATTTTTTTCGATGCGAACTCTTGGGTTATTCATCACGAATTAAACTCGGATATTGAAGCTCTAGAAAATGAAAAAGAATATTATCAACGAGAAATTGAAAACGATAATAAAGCCATTAAAAAGTTAAGTTCGGAAGATGGCTTAGAGAAATTTGCTCGAGAAGAATACTTCATGAAACGAGAAAATGAAGACATTTACATTATTGAATATGAAGATAGCTTAAAAGTAAAACAAGATGATTAAAGGTTTGTTTGATGGTTTCGATTCGGTTTCAACTAAACAGTGGAAACAAAAAATTCAGTTCGATTTAAATGGAGCTGATTTTAACGATACCCTTATCTGGAACTCAAACGAAGATATTGCCGTAAAACCATTTTATAACGCAGACGACTTAAAAAAGCAAACACCTTCAACCTCTAATATTTCCCCTTGGAGAATTGGGCAAACCATATTTGTTGCCCATACTGAAAAATCGAATTTAAAAGCTGTAGATGCCATTAAACGCGGAGCAGAACATATTCATTTCATTATTCCTTCCGAAGAAAATATTTCAATAGAACATTTAATTAAAAACATTGATACCGATAGTATTTCTATTCATTTAGAATTACAATTTTTATCAGTAGGTTTCATAAAAAGTATACACACCCTTCCGGGGAAAAAGAACATTAGTATTGCCGTTGATATTATCGGGAACCTTTCAAAAACAGGGAATTGGTTTAATAACCTAACCGATGATTTCTCGAAGTTTGAAACCAGTTTTCAGTCTTCTCAATCCATTAGCATCAATACTAGTCTGTATCAAAATGCAGGCGCAAATATGGTTCAGCAATTGGCCTACACCCTAGCCCATGCCAATGAATATCTCAATCATTTAAAACTAAACCCAGAGTCTTCAGCATCTATTCAAACGATGTTCACAGTTTCGGTAGGTTCTAATTACTTCTTCGAGATTGCAAAACTGAAAGCGCTTAGAATACTTTGGAGCACGTTAGCTTCAGAATACCAAATTAACACCGATTGCTATATTAGTGCAGTTCCAACAAAACGCAATAAAACACTATACGATTACAACACCAATATGCTGCGCACAACCACCGAGTGTATGAGTGCGATTTTAGGTGGCGCAAATAATGTATGTAATTTACCTTACGACGCCATTTACCATAAAGACAACGAGTTTGGCGAACGTATTGCCAGAAACCAACTGCTTATTTTAAAGCATGAAAGCGCTTTTGACAAAGTAAATAATGCTGCCGATGGTGCGTATTACATAGAATCGCTAACCGAGCAATTAGCAGAAAAAGCATTAGAATTATTTAAAGATATTGAACGTAATGGCGGATTCTTAAATCAGTTAAAGTCAGGCACCATTCAACGTAAAATAAAAGAAAACGCAACCAAAGAACAAGAGCAATTTAATAGTGGTGAACGTATTTTATTAGGCACAAATAAACACAGTAACCCAAACGATAAAATGGCAGAACAATTGGAGATTTATCCTTTTGTAAAAATTAACAAAAGAAAAACTTTAATTGTTCCCATTATAGAAAAACGAATAGCAGAACAAATAGAACAAACCAGATTAAAAAATGAAAAACAAAATGAAATCGACAATTAACTTTATTTTATTTTTAGGAGCTTTAACTGTAGTGAGCTGTAAAAAAGAAAACACGTTTAACGATTACAAATTTTCAGAAAAAGGCAGCGTTATTACGTGCAATAACCAAAACACAGCCTTAATAAACGAAGCCTTATTTAGCTTTGAAGCCGATATTGCAGCATTTTATGCACAAAACGGACAAGAGAATGTACCTAATGCCTATGGGCAGTTTCTTAGAGCGGCAAGTATTAACCGTATTAAATACGAAGACATAGTTTCGCCACATACCGTAAAAGTTTTTGAAGCTTTAAAACATGTAAACGATCTTTGGGATGCTAACAACCCAGATAGTCATTTAAACTATAAAGGCGACTTACTAGAATGTATTTCGAGCAACCTAAAAGACAAAAAACTAAAAACAACTTATGATGCTCTAGTTGCCACTAATAGCATGAAACCAGAATTATTTGGAACGCCATTAGCTAGAAATTACAGAGCAGCAGCATCGGATAAAAATCTAGCAGCTTATATTGCTTTAGACTTATATTACGCTAAACTTTTTGGTATCGATTTATCGAATGTAAAAGAAAAAACTGTTGTTGAACAAAAAGTAGATTTTAATAAAAGACCAACAAAATAAGCATATACCTTGAGAAAAAATCTTCAACATATCACTTTAAAGGCAAAAACTGAAGGCGCTAATTTGGATGTCGATAAACAAGAACCGTTTATCACTTCCGAAGGTATTCCGTTTAAACCTACTTATTCTAAAGTAGATCTTGAAGACTTAGAACATCTCGATTTTGCTGCAGGAATTCCACCGTATTTACGTGGCCCATACAGCACCATGTATGCTAAAAGACCTTGGACCATTAGGCAATATGCAGGTTTTTCTACAGCCGAAGACAGTAATGCATTTTACAAACGTAATTTAAAAGCTGGGCAAAAAGGACTTTCAGTAGCTTTTGATTTAGCTACACATCGTGGTTACGATTCTGATCACGAACGCGTCGTCGGTGATGTTGGAAAAGCAGGTGTTGCCATAGATTCGGTGGAAGATATGAAAATACTTTTCGACCAAATTCCGCTCGATAAAATTTCGGTTTCTATGACCATGAATGGCGCTGTTTTACCCATTATGGCCTTTTATATTGTGGCTGCAGAAGAACAAGGCGTAACACCAAACTTGCTTGCAGGCACAATCCAAAACGATATTTTAAAGGAGTTTATGGTGCGTAACACCTATATCTATCCTCCAAAACCATCGATGCAGATTATATCGGATATTTTTGAATATTCGAGCAAACACATGCCTAAATTTAATAGTATTAGCATTTCGGGCTACCACATGCAAGAAGCTGGTGCTACCTGCGATATTGAACTGGCTTACACTTTAGCCGATGGTTTAGAATACATTAGAAAAGGTCTAGATGCAGGCTTAGATATTGATACGTTTGCACCGAGATTATCCTTTTTTTGGGGAATTGGTATGAATCATTTTATGGAAATTGCTAAAATGCGTGCCGCTCGTATGTTGTGGGCCAAATTAGTAAAGCAATTCAATCCTAAAAATCCAAAATCATTATCATTACGGACACATTGTCAAACATCAGGTTGGAGTTTAACCGAACAAGATCCATTTAACAATGTCGCTAGAACAACTATTGAAGCTACCGCTGCAGTATTTGGAGGTACGCAAAGTTTGCACACCAATGCTTTAGATGAAGCTATTGCGCTACCAACCGATTTCTCGGCACGTATTGCAAGAAACACGCAAATCTATTTACAAGCAGAAACACAAATTACAAAAACGGTAGACCCTTGGGCTGGCAGTTATTTTATTGAAAAATTAACTGCCGATATCACAGAAAAAGCATGGACTTTAATTGAAGAAGTTGAAGCGCTTGGCGGCATGACAAAAGCCATTGAAGCGGGAATACCTAAACTTAGAATAGAAGAAGCTGCTGCTAGAAAACAAGCTAAAATAGATTCTAACCAAGATATTATTGTTGGTGTAAACCAATATGTTTTAGAGGAAGAAGCTCCAATTTCTACGCTAGAAGTCGATAATGAATCGGTTAGAAATTCTCAAATTGAACGCTTAAATACTATAAAGTCGAGCAGAAATTCTGAAAAAGTAAAAATAGCTTTAGAAAATTTATCTGAAGCGGCACGTACAGGAGAAAATAATTTATTAGCTTTAGCTATTGAAGCTGCAAGAGAACGTGCAACTTTAGGTGAAATTAGTGATGCCCTAGAAGTTCAATTCGGACGCTATAGAGCACAAACCAAATCTTTTTCTGGTGTGTATAGTAAAGCAATAAAAGACGATAAATCCTTTAAGAAAGCTCAAGAATTAGCCGATATTTTTGCTGAGCAAGATGGAAGACGCCCAAGAATTATGATTGCCAAAATGGGGCAAGATGGTCATGATCGTGGTGCTAAAGTTATAGCAACTAGTTATGCCGATATTGGTTTTGATGTTGATATTGGTCCGTTATTTCAAACACCCGCAGAAGTTGCTAAACAAGCCGTTGAAAACGATGTACACATTTTAGGTGTATCTTCTTTAGCTGCCGGACATAAAACCTTAGTACCACAAGTTATTGAAGCTTTAAAAAACTATAATCGTGACGACATTATGGTTATTGTTGGGGGTGTAATACCCAAACAAGATTATCAATTTTTATTTGATGCTGGTGCAATTGCTGTTTTTGGCCCAGGAACAAAAATTAGCGAAACAGCAATAAGAATTTTGGAGATTTTAATTGATTAAAATTTAACCTAAAAACTTCAATAACATGATTGCAAATACTATTGATGAGGTTATTGAACAATTAGAATACATCATTCAAGATTCTATTGTAGAAGAAAGCACACTTGGTTATTTTGCGGCTCTATACCAAAAAGTAACGATTACCGTAAAAAACAAATTAGGTACAAATTATTTCGATGATGATATACGCATGGAGAAATTAGATGTCATTTTCGCAAATCGCTATCTAACCGCTTATGCCAATTACAAAGAAGGCAAACCTATTTCTAAATCTTGGTTATCGGCCTTTACAACGGCAACACAATGGCGCCCAATAGTATTGCAGCATTTACTTTTAGGAATGAATGCACATATTAATTTAGACCTTGGTATCGCTGCAGCAGAAATAACAAATCCAAATACAATCAGTGATTTACAGGCCGATTTCAATAAAATTAACACCATTTTAAGTGCACTAGTTACTGAGGTTCTAGACGATTTGTCTCAAATTTGGCCGACACTAATAAAAATATTAAAATTCACGAATAAGGTGGACGATTTTTTAATAAACTTTAGCATGACTGTAGCTAGAGATGGCGCTTGGACATTTGCCAATGCTTTAGTAAACCAACCTAATGTGTTTTCCAAAGATCAGGCTATACTGCAACGCGACTTAGACATTACTGAGTTTTCAAAAACCATTACAAATCATAAATTCACAGTAAAAATGATACTTTTGGCCGCGAGAATTGGCGAACGTGGAAATGTTTCTGATAAAATTAAAACACTACTATAAATAAAGCATAAAAAAAGAACGACTAGCGTTCTTTATTCTTTAACATCTTTAAATACATGTTTTCTACTTTTGTACGTGCCCATGGCATTCTGCGCAAAAATTTTAAACTAGATTTCACAGATGGATTATCGGTAAAGCATTTTATTTTAATATTATACCCCATATACTCCCAACCATAATGCTCTACCAAATCGTTTATAATTTGTTCTAACTTTATACCATGTAACGGATTATTTGGTTGCGATTCCATCTACTAATGCTTTTATTTTAACTGCTTTTTCAAAATGATCCAGTTTATGGGTTTCAATCCACCAAGTAGCGGCTTCCATTAACAACTCCGGGTTATCATTCTTATTTTTAAAAAACGCATAAAAGGAAACTCCAACGGAGTCTCCTTTTGCTGCTATTTTTTTATCGCAAACTTCAATAATTTTATCTTTTAAAACCTGCTTCATCTTTTATTTACGTCTATCTGTATTACGTTTTGGACGCCTAGAATTACTGCTTTTATTGGAACTTTTACTAGAGTTTCCAGATTTATTAGATGATGGTCTAGAATTTCTATTTTGACGACCTTGCCCTTGTTTAATAGGTTGTGTAGATGCATTTGGGTCAGGCTCAAAACCTTCCAATACTTCCACAGGAAGCTTATTACCAATAAGTTTTTCGATGTCTCTTAAAAACGTAGTTTCATCTGCACTAACAAGCGATAAGGCAACACCATTGGCTCCTGCTCTACCCGTTCTACCAATTCTATGTACGTAATCTTCTGGAATGTTAGGGATTTCAAAATTGATAACATGTGGTAATAACGGAATATCCAATCCACGTGCAGCAATATCGGTAGCCACTAACACACGAATGCGTCCGCTTTTAAAACCAGCCAATGCTTTTGTACGTGCACCTTGACTTTTATTTCCATGAATGGCCGCCGCAGAAATTCCTGCTTTATCCAATTTCTCACAAAGTTTGTTTGAACCGTGTTTTGTACGCGCAAAAACTAAAACTTGCTTCCAATTTCCATCAGAAATTAATTTTATAATTAAAGGCGTTTTTAAACCTTTAGCCACACGATATACTTTTTGAGTAATCGCTTCTACAGCTGTATTCTCCGGAGTGGCTTCAACCTGAACCGGATGATTTAAAATACCATGAGCTAACTTTTTAATATCTTTAGAAAACGTCGCCGAGAACATTAAATTCTGGCGTTTTTCTGGCATCGATTTAATAACGCGCTCAATATCACGTAAAAACCCCATATCTAGCATACGGTCTGCTTCATCTAAAACAAAAATCTCCACACGTTTAAGTGATAGTAATCCTTGATTTTGCAAATCTAATAAACGTCCCGGAGTCGCTACTAAAACATCAATACCCTGACGAAGTGTTGCTACTTGTGGCTTCTGGTTTACACCACCAAAAATAACGGCACTACGTAAATTTAAAAACTCACTATATTCTCTAACATTAGCATAAACCTGCGCTGCTAACTCACGCGTTGGCGTTAAAATTAGGGCACGTATTGGTCTATACTTTTCTTTCGGATTTTCCGATAAAACATGTAAAAGTGGTAATGTAAAACCTGCTGTTTTCCCTGTTCCTGTTTGTGCCGAAGCTAAAACATCGTGACCTTCCAAAACTGGAGGAATCGCTTTTTCTTGAATTGGACTTGGGGTAGTGTATCCTTTTTTGCTAATTGCTTTTAGCAAGGCTTCGGATAAGCCTAAAGATTGAAATGACATATAAATTGTTTAGAAAGCTCTTTTTGCGAGCCGTTGAGATGACAATTTATGTAGTAAACACCATCTCCTTTTTATTAAGCCGCAAAGGTACACTTATTTTTTTCGTTGTTAGTTTATTTCTTTTTTTTAAACCAAAACGAGTAACTTCGTAATAAATTATCAAAACATTAAATTTTATATGAAAAAGGCCCTACTACTATTAGGATGCGTAATACTTTTATTTTCAAGCTGCCAAAAAGCAAAAAAACAAACCTCTTTAATGACTTATATTGAAGAACCACACTCGTTCGCTAAACCAAATGAAGCGGTTATCACGCATTTAGATTTAGATATAAAAGTCGATTTCGATACTGAAATTATTTCGGGAACAGCCTCTTATTTAATTAACAATAACGATGCCTCCGAAATTATTCTAGACTCAAAATTCTTAGAAATTGAAAAGGTACAAGCCGATGGCACAGACACTAATTTCAAATTAGGAGCTTTTGATTCTCAATTAGGAAACCCTTTAAAAATAGCAATAAAACCAGAGACTAAACGTATTACTGTTTTCTACAAAACCACAGACAAAACAGAAGCATTACAATGGTTAAAACCTCAACAAACAGCCGATAAAGCACAGCCATTTCTATTTACTCAAGGTCAAGCGATTTTAACTAGAACTTGGATCCCGATACAAGATAGCCCTCAAATTAGAGTAACATACAACGCAAAAGTAGCCGTGCCAGCACAACTTATGGCGGTTATGAGTGCTGAAAACCCTAAAACAAAAACTGCAGATGGTGTTTACAACTTTAAAATGACTCAACCCATTTCACCATATTTAATAGCCATTGCCGTTGGAGATATAGCTTATAAACCAATAAGTAACAGAACTGGTGTTTATGCTGAAAAATCGATGCTAGACAAAGCACATTTTGAATTTTCGGATATGGAAAACATGGTTGCTTCTGCAGAAAAACTATATGGTAAATATGCTTGGGAACAATTTGATGTTATTGTGTTGCCACCAAGTTTCCCATTTGGAGGTATGGAAAATCCACGTTTAACTTTTGCTACACCAACTGTAATTGCTGGCGATAAAAGTTTAACCTCACTTATTGCACACGAGTTGGCGCATTCATGGTCTGGAAACTTAGTAACCAATGCCACTTGGGACGATTTTTGGCTTAACGAAGGTTTTACCGTTTACTTTGAAATGCGTATTATGGAAGCGCTTTACGGAAAAGATCGCGCAAATATGTTGGCAAGAATAGGTCGACAAGATTTAGAAGAAGAACTAGAAGGTTTAAAAGATTCACCGAATGATACCAAACTAAAACTTGACCTTAACGGAAGAAATCCTGACGACGGCATGAACAGTATTGCTTATGATAAAGGGTACCTGTTTTTAAGAACTTTAGAAGAAACGGTTGGTCGTGAAAAATTTGATGTTTTCCTGAAAAATTATTTTGAATCTCATGCATTTTCAACAACCAACACTGAAAAATTCATCAAATATTTAAATGAAAATCTATTAGAAAAAAATGGTATAACGTTTAACACGGAAGAATGGATTTACCAACCAGGTATTCCTGAAAACCAAGCTATTATTGTTTCTGATAAATTTGAACAAGTTGAAAGTATAGTCCAAGATTTTGTTAAAACAAACAACATCGATCAGGAAAAAACAAATAATTGGACGCCTCAAGAATGGGTACATTTTGTTCGTAATTTCCCTGAAGACATGAATACTGAACAGATGCAATTACTGGATAGCACGTTCAATTTAACCAACTCTAACAACTCTTACATTGCTATGGTTTGGTACGAGCAAGCTATCAATCATGATTATCATGGTAATAATGTAGATGAAAAGATTGAAACTTTTTTAACCGAAGTTGGTCGCCGTTGGTATGTTTCAACTATTTATAAAGCTTTTAAAAGAAATAATAAAACCGATGACGCTTTAGTGATTTACAAAAAAGCTCGTAACAATTATCATTCAGTTACTGTGAACACTATTGATGCTATGTTGGGGTTTGTTTCTGAATAACACTCTCAAGTCATATCGACGTGAGGAGATATATCATAACAGTGAGCTAAAAAACTTGTGTGATGTCTCCATGCGTCGACATAACAACAATACTCGTAACAATAAAAAAAGATTACACTTCCCCTTTCAGAATTTTATAAACCAAGGCTTTAGTTGGTTTTTGGCCGTTAATTTTAGATTTAACGGTATCGAAAGTCATTTTAAAATCACAACCTGATTTATAAGCAGTACAACCATAAGCTGTTTTTCCTTTTAAAACCTTACCTACATTACATTTTGGGCAAGTTAAAACATCAGAATCTCCTTCTGCTGTCGCTGCTGCTTTTTCTGTTTTTTCAACTTTTACTTTCGGTTCTAATTTCAACTTGAAATCATCATCAAAACGTAGCAAACCCTCCACAGTTCCTGCTTCGGTTTTAAAACCTTTCAAATTTACTGTAGATCCTTTTTGAAGCAAACGTATAAATTGTTTTTCAGATATTTTTTTATTACCAAAACTAAAAGGTAAAACAAATTTACAGCCGTCTTTATAAGCACTACAGCCATAAGCTGTTTTTCCTTTTAAAAGCTGACCTTTTTTACATTTTGGACAAACCTCAGCCATAATACCGGCTTGCTTTTTAACAGTTGCCTTTGCTGCACGGTTTTTAACCACATTAGCTTGTGAAATATTGGCACGTTTAGTTTCGCTTCTTACCTCGTAAACCAAGGCATCTACCATGCGTTTCATGTTTTTTATAAACGCTCCGGCACTATACGTCCCTTTTTCAATATCTTTTAATTGTTTCTCCCAAGATCCTGTGAGCTCGGCAGATTTCAACAATTCATTCTGAATAGTGTCTATCAACAAAATACCCGTAACTGTTGGTAATACTTGCTTTTTATTACGTTTTATGTATTTTCTTTTAAAAAGTGTTTCAATAATATTGGCTCGTGTAGATGGTCTACCAATACCATTTTCTTTCATTAAATCTCTTAACTCTTCATCGTCCACTTGTTTACCCGCTGTTTCCATGGCACGTAATAAAGTTGCCTCCGTAAACTGATTTGGTGGTTTGGTTTCCTTTTCTAAAAACGATGGCTCATGCGGTCCTTTTTCACCTTTGACAAAGGTTGGTAAAATTCCAGATTCTTTTTCTTTAGCGTTCGGGTTTTCAAAAACAACGCGCCAACCTTTCTCTAAAATTTCTTTTCCTGTGGTTTTAAAAACAACGTCGGCCGCACTTCCTAAAACAGTAGTGTTAGACACGATACACTCATCATAAAAAACAGCAATAAAACGTTTTACAATAATATCGTAAACCTGTTGCTGATTGTACTGCAGATTAATTTGAATTCCTGTTGGAATAATAGCGTGGTGATCGGTTACTTTTTTATCGTTAAAAACCTTAGTAGACTTCTTTATTTTCTTCCCTAAAAGCGGTTGCGTTAAAGTGGAATAATTCGTTAACTTCTGAAGTATACCAGGTACTTTTGGATACACATCGTTTGGTAAAAAAGTGGTATCTACTCTTGGATAAGTTACTACTTTTTGCTCATATAATTTCTGAACAATTTTTAAAGTTTCGTCTGCAGAAAATCCAAATTTCGTATTACAATATACTTGTAAGCCTGTTAAATCGAACAGTTTTGGCGCGTATTCCTTACCTTTCTTTTTAGTGGTAGATTGTATTTCGAATTCACTCTCCTTTACCTTATTAGCCATAGATTCACCATCTTCTTTTTTAAGAAAACGACCTTCCTCGTAACTAAATAATGTTTCACGATACAGTGTTTGTAATTCCCAATACGGTTGTGGTTTAAAATTTTCAATATCTTTAAAACGCCCCACTACCATGGCTAAAGTTGGTGTTTGTACTCGACCAACAGATAGCACTTGTTTATAACCGCCATGTTTTACGGTATATAAGCGTG
Source organism: Algibacter lectus (assembly GCF_900112395.1). Lineage (GTDB taxonomy): Bacteria > Bacteroidota > Bacteroidia > Flavobacteriales > Flavobacteriaceae > Algibacter > Algibacter lectus. Next base: position 27,485 of record NZ_FOLN01000007.1, on the reverse strand, counting down.
TAGCATTCATCCCTAAAAGCCAATCGCCTATGGCTCTAGAAAACCCTGCATAGTATAGATTATCGTAATCTTCAGAAGGTTTTAAATTCTGAAATCCTTCTTTTATGGCTTCCGTTGTTAATGATGATATCCACAAACGTTCTACTTTACCTTTATACTCAGCTTCGTTCATCACCCAGCGCTGTATAAGCTCTCCTTCTTGCCCGGCATCACCGCAGTTTATTACAACATCGGCTTTATCAAATAAACTTTTTACAATTCTAAATTGCTTTTGAATACCATCATTCGCAACCACTTTGGTTTCAAATTTTTCTGGCAACATGGGTAAATTATTCAAATCCCAACTTTTCCAATAAGGCTTATAGTCGTTAGGTTCTTTAAGCGTGCAAAGGTGTCCAAAAGTATAAGTTACCGCATAACCATTGCCTTCATAATACCCATCGCGTTTAGTATTTGCTCCTAGAACGGTAGCAATTTCGCGGGCAACACTTGGTTTTTCAGCTATACAGACTTTCACTTATTTGGCTTTAAAATAGAAGGTGCAAAATAAGGATTTTGCATGGTATTCAAAGCGCCTTTTATAACGAGTTATTAACGAATTTAAATGCTCGTAAAAGATATTATCTTTAAATTTGTTGTATCAAACCATGATTTTGACCTTAATTGTTTTAAGGCTAAATATTTATATTAAAACACCCTCATTATTTTAAACCAACAAATCACTGAATTCAGGGATATTAATACTTGCTACAAAGCCTAAATTTGCGAATGCCTTTTAAGTTACAAAACATAATTGCATATTTATTTTTATGCTACTGCACTATTGGTTTGACGCAAACACAGACTTCTATAGAATTAGAAGACAAAAAAGTGGATGAACTATACCACCATTTTAATTCTGGTTCGGCAAAAAAAGCGTACAAAGAAGCTCATCAATTTTTAAAAAAATTTAAAACCAATAAAGCCATTGCAAATACCAATTTACTACTGGCCTATTACCATAATAACTACGCAGAAATAGACTCTTCTATTTATTACACTAACCAAGCTCTTGCTCATAAATCTATTGTTAACGACTCTTTAGCCAACCGGCTAACCATATTAGCATACCAGTTATTGGCTCTAAACAACAAAAACAAAGGTTTATATCACGAAAGTAAAAAATGGCACATTAAAGGCGCCGAACTCAGCGAAAAACATAACGAAACAAATCTTTACTATTCACATATACACGGGTTAGCAAGTACTTACATTGCTCTAAACAAAACACAAGAAGCTAAAGAGCTTTTTGAGAAATGCATTAAACACTCTAAGGACGCCGAAATTATTTTAGGAAGCTATATAAATCTAGGCTCTATTTACTCATCATTTTCTCAATATCAATTATCTAATATTTACTTACAGAAAGCCAAAGCTATTTGTGAAAAAGACAATAGCAAACAACAAGCTTTAGTAAATGTTATTATTAATATAGGCGATAATTACGTAAACAATGGCGAGATTGATCAAGCTATTTACACCTATGGTGAAGCTAAAAAAATAAGTATTAAAAATAATTTTTATAATTTAGAGCTTATCATATCTGATAAATTAGGCACAGTATTTTACAATCAAAAAAGAAATAATGAAGCCATTTTAATCTATGCAAATACCTTAACAAAAGCTATTAACTCTGACGCTTTAAACATTCAAATGAATAGTTATTTGATGTTAGAAAAACTAGCAGCCCGAAAAGAAGATTATAGCACGGCCTACACATACAGTAAGCGCTACTCCAGAATAAAAGACTCAATAGATAATCTGCAAACAAAAGAAGAGATTAACCGCTTAGAAGTTAAGTTTGAAACGCTTGAAAAAGAAAAGACAATAAAGCTATTAAAAATAGAAAACTTAAATAAAAGTTTAAACATAAAAAACAAAGATGCTGCCATAGAAAAGTACGAACTTCAAAAAGCTATTATTGCTAAACAAAATGAAAATGAAGTTTTACAATTACAAAATCGCGCAGAAAAACGAAAGAGCGAAATAGCCATACTTAAAGAAAAAGAGCAATTAAAGGCCTTAGAATTAGATAGAGAAAAAACCATAAAACATATTGTGCTTGGTGCCTTTTTCATTTTACTAGTACCCACTATTGGTTTATTGGTTATTTACTATCAAAAATTACAAGCTCAGAGTTTACTTAACCTAAAGGAAAAAGAGGTTAACGCACAGCGCGTTAATTCGTTGAAAAAAGATCAGGAAATAAAAATTATAAAAGCGTCTATTAGAGGACAAGATTTAGAACGAAAAAAGATTGCTCAAGAAATGCACGATAGCATTGGTGGAAATTTAGCAGCGATAAAATTACAGTTCAGTCAGCTTTCTAACCACCCAGATAAAGCGCAATTAATCTACAGCCAACTCGATGATACTTACGAGCAAGTTAGAAACTTATCGCATAATTTATTACCAAAAAAAATTAGAGAAAATGACTTTGTATCTTTAATTACAGAATATATAAAAACCGTACAAGAGGCGAGCAACATAAAAATTAATATTCATTTTTATGATGAAGAAAAAATAAACACACTAAACAAAATATTGCAAAACGAGTTGTTTTCTATTTTTCAGGAATTAACAACCAACACGCTCAAATATGCCGACGCCGACACTATAGATATTCAATTAGATTTACTAAACTCTTGTATCTTTTTTATGTATGAAGATAACGGCAAAGGCTTTGATGTATCTGTAACTACTCTAGGTATTGGCTTAACCAATATTAAGAACCGAGTAAACGATTACGATGGCACATTACATATTGACTCTAAAATAAACAGAGGCACAAGTATTAATATAGAAATCCCCTTAGAACAAAAATAAATGAAGCATAACCTTATTATTGCCGACGACCATAAAATGTTTTTAGATGGCTTATTAAGTATTCTTAAAACAGAAAGCAATTACAATATTATATTTACAGCTAAGCATGGTGGCCATGTGCAAAAATATATATCGATAAATACCGAAGAACAAATCGATTTAGTTATTACCGATGTTACCATGCCCGAAGTAGATGGCATTACTTTAAATAAATGGATTAAAGAAAACCATAGAACCATAAAAACACTGGTAGTAAGCATGCATAACACACCAGAAATTATTGATGATTTAATAGAAAGCAATGTAGATGGCTACCTTCAAAAAAACGCACAAAAGGAAGAATTTCTAAAAGCCATTGAAACTATTTTGGGAGGGGAAAAGTATTTTTCAAAAGAAATAAAAGATATTTATCTTCAAAATAAGTTTGAAAAAAATAAAGAAAAAGAGATTAAACTAACAAAGCGCGAAGTTGAAGTAATCTCTTTAATTGCAGAAGAATTCACCACTCAAGAAATAGCAGATAAACTCTTTTTAAGCAAACACACTATTGAGAGTTACAGAAAAAACTTAATTACTAAACTTAATGTTAGAAACCTTGCTGGCCTTACCAAATACGCTATAAAAAAAGGTTACGTTTCATCTTAATAATAAAACACTAATTATAATATAATACTAAGGCGCTTTTTTAAAGCGTCTTTTTTTATGCGTAAAATCTCCTTAGCACTATTAAACACACTCTAACTCTATTTAATAAGCTCAATTTTGACTTTTCATCTAAAAAACTTCATAAACACAAAAAAAACAGCAACAACAAACAACTAAAAATCAACCAACTAAAACAAAACACCCTGTTTTCAGGGTATTGATTTTCACCTAATACGGGGTTATTCTAGGGCTTCTATTGCTATACTTTTGTACAAGAAAATAAGACACATGGTAAGTTAAAAACAAACAAAACCTTAACATGCTTATTATAAGAAAAACAAATAAAAATTAACTTTTAAAAATCAAAATTATGACTTTCGGAATTACATTAATCTTATTAAGTATCATTGCAGTACCTTCTTTATTACTTTCAAAAAAACCTAACGCAAAAGAACTTTTAGACAAAATAGAACCTTACCAAGGTTGGATTGGAATTATTTTTTGTTTCTACGGTGTTTGGGGTATTATCTTTTCAATTTTAAACTTAGGTTGGATTACAACTTTCCCAATCTGGTGGGTAACATTACTAGCAGGTAGTCTTGTGCAAGCTGTTTTAGGTTTTATGTTAGGATTTAGCCTAATTAACAAATTTGTTTTATCTAAAAATGAAGCTGCAAAAGAAAAAGCAGTAGCACTTAGAGAGAAATTAGCACCAAAACAAGGTAAACTTGGTATTGTAGGTTTATTCGTAGGTACCTGGATGATAGTAGCTTCTATATTATTCTTCTAAAAAGTTAAAAATTAATTTAGATTATCATGAAAAAACTCATCTATTTAGTAGCTTTATTCTGTACAATTCCCCTAATTTCGCAAGAGCAAAGCAACACTATTTCTGTTATTGGTGAAACAGAAAAGACCATAATCGACCAAAATTACACCGTTATAATTGCCTTGCAACAAATAATGGTTTATGATGGACAAGTGGAAGTGGAAGCCACATCTTTAGAAGATGTAACACGCAATTACATCAAAAAATTAGATGAAGCAGGTATAGACTTTAGTAGGTTTAGAAGAAACACCTATTATGAGCTAGCCATGTCTTACGGACAAAACAGAGAAACGGCATATTATTATTTAAAAACAACCAATAAGGATGAAGCTAGAAAAATAATAAACTTAAAAGCGTCTGGCGTATCGGTTGCTAGTAGTGAAGTGGAACCTAAAAAATTAACCGATAAAGAATTGGCAGCACTTTCAACAAAAGCCATTGAAAATGCCAGAGAAAAAGCAGAACTTATAGCTAAAAAATTAAATAAAACTATAGGTGAAATTGTAAGCATTTCAGATCAAAACACAAACATGCAGTATATTCAAAGTTATGGCACTACAAGTTTACAACCTCATAGTGTCACTGTAGCTTTCGAACTAAAATAAAAAGGATGTCTATTATTAACAAATTTCAATTTTAAAAAAACATGAAAATTAAATTAGCCGCATTATCAATATTTGCTTTCTGTGCAATATTTAACGCAGAAGCACAAAAATTAAAAAAGTTTGGAAGTTCTATTGAAAAGAAAATCGGACCAAAAACTATTAAAGTACCTTACACAGATGTAATATCTTATTTAGGATATGCTTCTGCAGGAAATGAAGATGAAGTTGTAGATGGTAAAAAGTTCTACTACATTTATTTATGGGTTCCTGCTGTTGCTCCAGAATTAGGAGTTAGAATGCTTTCTCCTGTAGCTAAAACAAAAATTAAAGATGCAATAGAGTCTGCGGCTTACACAGAAAATGCTTCTTCTAGCGATTATTTTGATACTTACATCACTTTAGAACGTTCTACTATTTTCACAAAAGAAAATATTACTGAAGAAGCTGCTAAAAACGCAACTTGGACAAGACTTGCGAGTAACGATGACAGTAGCGAAATGCCTAAGCAACCAAGCGGAAGCAGCTACAACTCTTTATTAAGATACAAAAGTGAAGTTGGAAGCCCAACAAAAGCTTTAACTGCTGGTTTATACAGAATTGGTTTTACAACTTACAAAACAGGTGAAGTTAAAGGAACATTTTTAGCAGAAGTTGCAGCTCCAGTAAAATTACCAGGTGTTGTTATGGCCAAAACTATTGCAGAATTAAAAAAAGGACTATAATACAAAATTACAGACATCCTTTTTCTTAACTTAATTAAGCATCTCTTTTAAAAGAGATGCTTTTTTTATTTTAAAACCCACCAAAAGAAAGTTAAAAATTACATCTATAAACCGAATTTAAAACACACTTTGTAAGCTATTGTAATCATAAATATTTCAAGTATTTTCATAACTCACCAATAAACCAGCGACTTACAAATTACACAACATCACTAAGCTTTTTTTATCTATTTTAGTAATCCCTAAGAACACTAAATAATGAAAAAGATCCCTCTGGCATTACTATTATGCCTGGTAAACTATTGCCAAATTTTTTCTCAAGTTGGTATCGGTACCACAACTCCAGATCCATCATCGATCTTAGAAATTAATTCTCAAACACAAGGTCTTTTACTACCTAGAATGACCTTAACAGAAAGAAATGCTATTGCAGCTCCTGCCGAAGGTTTGTTTATTTACAATCTAGACAGCAAGTGCTTTCAATATTACAAAGGTACAGCTTGGTCGGGTTGTTTAGGAGAATCTCCAACCAATGCTTTAGAATGTAGTTCTCCAGCATCTAATGGCGGGTATGCTATAGGTACACCCCTAACAAGCGCGAACACCATTACGGTAGATGTTCTTGTTAATTCAATAGAAACTTACAACATAAGTACAAATACCGTTAATGGTTATAGCTTTTCTGCCTCAGGAGTCTTTAGTGCTATTGGCCTAAATACCATTACGCTTTCGGGATCTGGAACCCCAATAGCCGAACAAACCGATAGCTTTACTATCACTTATACAGAAAAAGGAGACACCTGTAATATAAATATAGGCGTTACATCTGTTTTATCGAGTTGCCTGGCATACCTTAATGCAGGCTCCACAACCGATGGCATATATTCTGTAGACCCAGATGGAAGCGGTCCAAACCCTGCCTACGATTGCTATTGCGATATGACAAACGACGGAGGCGGATGGACCTTAGTATTTAACCACAATACCGCAGGTGGTTATTGGACAAACGACGCAGAAGCCAGCGAATTTAACGTCGCATCCCCAGGCTTAACTACTAATAAATATTCTATTTTAAGTAAACTAGACGAAATTAAAAGCGCCGCAGCCTACGAGTTTAGAATATATTACCCAACCTTAGGCTTAAGAAACCATTGGAGCCAAACCTTCGACCCAAGAACAAGTGCTTCAACAATTAGACCTGTAACTGGTTACAACGCAATTAATATTGATATGACTAATAATAGTTGGGGAGGTTTAGAGCTATCAGGAGGTAGTACTTATTTAGACGGCTCAGTAAATAGCGGAAGCTGGTTTTACTCTATAGGTAGTGTTAACCCATGGGGCGGAGGCATTCCATCAAACAGCACTGCAGTAAATCATGTTCAATTATTTATTCGTTAAATCCAAATATTACATTTACACTTAGTTATTTCTTTTTTAAGAAGGCTATCTTTGCAGCATGCAAACCAAAGCCCTTTTTATAACACCACCGTTTACGCAATTAAACACAGCATATCCAGCAACAGCTTATTTAAAAGGCTTTCTGGAAATACACGATATAACTGTGCCACATTGCGATTTAAGCATTGAGCTATTTACGGCTGTTTTTAAAAGTGATTTTTTGCGCGCCATGTTTACGGAAGCAAAAGCTTTGGGTAATTATAATTACCCTGAAGTTAGTAAAATGAAATCACTCTACATCTCTAGAGTAGATACCGTTATTGCTTTTTTACAAAAGCATGATATTGAAACAGCTTATAAAATTTTAAAAGCCGATTTTTTACCACAAGGTCATCGTTTAAAACATGTTAACACCAAAATTGAATGGGCAGCAGGCGATCTAGGTATTATAGACAAAGCCAAACATTACGCTACACTTTTTATTGAAGAAATAGGCGATTTTATACAAGCCAACGTCGACGAGTTTTTTGCGTTCACCAAATACGCCGAGCAAATAGCTACATCAGCAAGTAGTTTCAATCAATTAGACGAGTTTTTAAGTTATCAGCCTACACTTATCGAAGAGCAAATGCTCGATATTTTAGTGGCTCAAATTGAAAATCACAATCCAAATTTAGTTTGTTTTACTATTCCCTTTCCAGGGAATTTATTCGCAGCCTTACGCTGTGCACAATTTATTAAGCAACTTTTTCCAGATATTCATGTGGCTTTTGGAGGCGGATATTGCAACACCGAATTACGCTCACTAGAAGATCCTAGAATTTTTGAATTTGTCGATTTTATATCTCTCGATGATGGCGAAGGCCCGTTATTAAAAATGGTAAACTATCTCGATGGCAACATCGGTATCGACCAACTAGAGCGCACATTTGTTCTAGAAAACAATAAGGTGGTTTATAAAAACAAGATTCCAAATACCATTTATCACCACAAAAATCTTCCTGCACCAAATTATTCAGGATTACCGTATAATAAATACGTCTCTTTTTTAGACGTTGTAAATCCCATGCATCGTATGTGGACCGATGCCCGATGGAATAAACTAACCATTTCTCATGGATGCTACTGGAAACAATGCTCCTTTTGCGATGTTAGCCTAGACTATATTGGCAATTACCAAAATACAACCGCTGTAGATTTAGTCAATAAAATCGAGAAAATAATAAAAGACACCGGCATTACAGGCTTCCATTTTGTAGACGAAGCTGCACCACCAAAAATGTTACGCGCGCTATCGAAAGAGCTTATAAAAAGAAATCTAGAGATTACGTGGTGGACAAACATTAGGTTCGAAAAAACATTCGATTTCGACTTATGCCAAATCATGGCACAATCAGGTTGTATAGCCGTAACCGGCGGACTAGAAGTAGCCTCAGACCGTTTATTATCTAAAATGAAAAAAGGTGTGGATATTGCACAAGTTACCCGAGTAACACACCATTTTTCACAAAACAATATCATGGTTCACGCCTATCTCATGTATGGATTTCCAACCCAAACCGAGCAAGAAACCATCGATTCTCTAGAGGTCGTAAGGCAATTATTCGAGAGAAACTGTATACAATCGGCATTTTGGCACCAATTTACAACCACAATACACAGCCCAATTGGTCAAAACCCAGAAGCCTTTAGTATCCAAATAACAGGCCCAATTTTCGAAGGTTTTGCACAAAACGATCTGTACCATAAAGACGTACAAGGCGCCGATCATCCTAAATACACAAAAGGTCTAAACTTGGCATTACACAACTATTTAAACAATGCCGGACTCCAAGATAGCTTACAAAATTGGTTCGATTTCCCAATACCTCCAACAAGTCATTCTAAAGGTTTAATAGAAAGTTTTTTAGAAGAATTGGCTATAAAATAATTGGGCGTTACCCGAAAAGGGTCGGGCTTTACGTTACAAGTCCTCGCACCTCCTTTGTCGGGCTGTGGGCTTTTCTCTGCAATCCCTTACGCGGAAAAAACTACTGAGGTTTAACTTTATCTAAAAATTTGTTTTTGTTTAAGCTCGTCCTTGAGTAGATTTTTCACATTCTCTAAATCTATAACGCGATATCTCCTTGCGGCGACATAACAGATACAATCAAAACATATAAACCTTACAAAACTCACTTCTCAACCACAATACCATAACTCATTAAAAGGCCTTCAATGCCTTCCAAAGAAAACTTAGCGCCTTTAATTTTATTTCTTTCAGGGTGAATATTATAATTAATAGCTTTTCGGAAATCTGCTTTTTCTAAATTAGTATTTTCGAAAGTAGCACCTTGAAAATCACAATCATCAAAAGCGCAACGACTTAAATTAGCCTCAGTAAATTCCACACTCTGAAGTTTAGAATTAATCATTTTAGTATAACTTAAATCTACTTGATAAAAGGAAGAGTGATTAAGCTGGCAGTTTTCAATATACAATGCAAATCCAAAAGAATTACAACTTTCAAAATGCACACCCAAAACTTTACATCCTAAAAGTTTAACATCCTGAAACGATGAACTTGTTAGGTTTGCCGAACTAAAATTGCAATCTATAAACTCGCACTCTAAAAATCTAACTTCCGATAAAAACCCTTCAGAAAAATTACAATTCTTAAACGTACAATATTCGTAATCGCCTTTTGGAATTCGATTTACGGAATAATCTTGTTTATCGAAAATTTCATCTTCAAATAAAGGTGCGGACATCATTTATAAAAATTTATAGACTTAAAAACCGAAGTTAACTTATTTTAAACGAAACTCTAATTAAAAACAATTAGTCTTTCTCAATAATACTTAATGCTAAACGAATTTTAAAATAGTCGATACTCTCATTAAAATAATCAAAATACGCACGGAGCGCTTTTGGAGAACCAAGAGCTTTTTTAGCTTTTCGTACAGCTTCAACATCGCTTTTAGAAACAAAATCGTATAGATTAATTTCTTTGCCCATGCTGTATAACTTAGCAATATGCGAGTAAACAGTGGTTGTACCTAACTTACGCTGCATAGCAATTTCATCTATTGATAAACCCGATTTGTACAAATTGTATGTCTTTATATAAGTATCACCTTTTTTAACTTTTTTAGGTTTAGACCCCATAAAATTCATGATTTCAGCCATAAACTCATCACCATAAACTTCAAGTTTACGCTGCCCTACTCCACTAATTCTTAAAAAATCGTCATCACTTAATGGGCGCTCTTTTTCAATTTCTTTTAATGTAGCATCACTAAAAACTAAATAAGCAGGAATATCTTCCTCTTGTGCTATTTTATATCGTAATCTCCTAAGGCGTTCAAATAAACTATTAGCTACAACCTTAGTTTTTGTTCTTGTTTTTGTTTTTGTGGTTTTGCTCCTTTTTGTTCGTGTATGTTTCTCTTTAATAACAGGTTTTATTTCTGTAATCACTAATGGTTTTGTTAGCGCGACTTTGGCTCCTTTAAACAGCACATTATTTGAAAACTCGGTAAGTTGCAAAGCATTATTTTTATGAAATGCAATTTCGCAAAACCCTTGATTTATAAGTTGAATTACAAAATGTTGCCAATGCTTCCAAGCAATATCATTACCAATACCAAACGTGCGTACATTTTGATAACCTTTTGCCAAAACAGCCGCGTTTTGCGAACCACGAAGCACATCGATAATCATTCCCATCGCTTCTTTTTCTTGTAAACGATAGACTGCCGAAAGAATTTTTTGAGCAATTACAGTACCATCGAAAAACTGTGGAGGATTTTTACAAACATCGCAATTCCCGCAGTTGCCACCAAGCAACTCTCCGAAGTAACTTAATAGAATTTTACGTCGGCATGTGGTTGACTCTGCAAACTGTTTCATTCTATCTAATTTCGCTATCTGTACAGCCTCATTGGTAGCACCGCTTGCAAAATTTTGTAATTGAATAACATCGGCATAACTATGAAATAATAACGCATGCGAGGTTAAGCCATCTCGTCCTGCACGCCCAATTTCTTGATAATAACCTTCAATGTTTTTAGGCATATTATAATGCACCACCCAACGCACATTAGATTTATCTATTCCCATACCGAAAGCAACGGTTGCACAAACAATTTGGGTTTTATCACGAATAAAAGATTCTTGAACTTTACTTCGTTTATCAAAATTTAACCCGGCATGATACGCTTCCGCATGAATGCCATTGGTTTTTAATTTTTTAGATAGCTGTTCTGTAGTTTTTCGGCTTAAGCAATAAATAATTCCCGACTGGTTTGGTCTGGCATTTATAAATTTAACTACTTGAGAAATTCGGTTATTGGCCGTTCTAACTTCCAATCCTATATTTTTTCTATCGAAAGATGAAATAAAACGCTCGGCATGTTCTATGCGTAATTGTTTTACAATATCTTCTCTAGTTGCTTTATCCGCAGTAGCAGTTAAGGCAATAAACGGAATATTAGGTAATGTAGATTTTAAAAAACCAAGTTGTTGATACGATGGTCTAAAATCGTGTCCCCAAGAAGAAATACAATGCGCCTCGTCTATAGCAACACAGCTAATATATTTTTCAGTTAAAATATTTTGTAACGCCGCTAAACTTTCTGGAGCAACATAAAGTAGTTTTATTTCTGCTGTAATAACACTTTCTATAATAGCAAATTGCTCTTCGCTACTTTGGCTACTATTAAAATAAGATGCAGGAATACCATTGGCGTTTAAACCATCGACCTGATCTTTCATTAGAGCTATAAGCGGAGAAATAACAATGGTAACGCCTTTAAAGGACAACGCCGGAAGCTGAAAACAAATAGATTTACCACCTCCTGTTGGCATAATAACCAAGCAGTCTTTTTTATTGAGTACAGACTCTACAATATCTTGTTGATTTACTCTAAAAGAATCGTAACCAAAATAGTTTTTTAAGTTTGAAAACACCTGATCGTTAGTGGCTGTTCTGGGCATTAATTTAAGTGTAAACGGTAAACATTAAAAGCATAATGTTTTACCATTCGCGCTTTTTATTTAATTCCTCCAGAGCTGCTAGATCTTTTTGTGAAACTACTTTTAAGAAAGATGAATGTTGCTCTATAGCATATTCTATCTTTTCTACGATATCTGCATGCGTATCGTTTTCGTAATCTATTTCTAAAGGTTCTTTAATTTCAAAAGATTGAAATATATTTTTCTTCTTAATAAATAATCCTTTTTTATCAAACGATCTACGAAAACCATCGATAACAATTGGTACAACAATTGGTTTGTAACGTTTAATAATATGCGCTGTTCCTTTCCTGATAGGTTTAAAAGGTGTAGTTGTACCTTGTGGAAAGGTAATAACCCAACCATCGTCTAAAGCTTTCCCTATACTAGAAATATCGCTCATTTTAACCTGACGATTAACATCTTTACCTTCCGATCTCCAAGTACGCTCTATACTAATAGACCCCATGTAAGCTAATATTTTTGGTAATAAACCAGCTTTCATCGTTTCTTTGGCGGCTATATAATAAATGTTAAGTTTTGGATCCCAGATATAACCTATGTTTTTTATAGAATCTGTTCTTCCGCTTAAACTCGCATTAAACACATGAAACATCGCTACAACATCTGCAAAATAGGTTTGATGGTTTGATACAAAAAGCACATTGGTACCAGGTAAATCTTTTATAATTTCAGAGCCTTCAATTTGAAGTTCATTAAAGCCACGAAACCTTCTATGTGTTATCACACCAAAGATTCTAATTAGCCATTTCTTTAAAAACAATATATGTCCGAACGGATTTCTTTTAAACAATCCCATAAATCACACGTCAAATTGATTAGTTAATATACTAAAATACAAATGTAACAATTCTAACAGATTACAAAAGCTGTTTTAATAAGTCTTTAATTTCGCTAAGCATCATTGCTGTTGCTCCCCAAACTACATGTCCGTTTAAATTGAATGCAGGCACCTCGACTTCAATACTATACGAGGTTTTTACTGTTTTTTTAATGACTATTTTTTCATCTAAAAAATGTTGCAATTTTATTTCTATAATGGCCTCAACTTCATCATCTTGTTTAATAAAATCGGGTTGATTCTGCAAAACACCTATAAACGGATGCACATAAAAGTTACTTGGCGGAATATAAACCTCGGTTAATTCTCTAATAACCTTAATATTTTTGATAGGCACACCAACCTCTTCAAAAGTTTCGCGAACTGCTGCATCTTGCAACGATTTATCGATAGATTCTAACTTCCCACCGGGAAAAGCGACTTGTCCAGAATGCGCGCCTTTGTAGACTTTCCGAAGTATTAAAACAAAGGTTGTTTCGTTTTCGTTATTAGGATAAAATAAAGCTAAAACACCTGCTTTTTTAGCATTTTTAATAGCGTCCTTCTGCTGCCTTAAAAGTTCTTGCCTAAAAGAAGGCACCATTTTAAACTGAGAAGCCTCGGCTGGTAGCGGTATATTTTTTATTTTTGAAATCGATTCTAAAAATTCATCAAAATTCATTGATATGCGTATAGGTTTGCTTTTGTGTTTCTTTTTTTTATTTCTGAATTGTGAAGATAAACAATCTAAGAAGAAAATAACAACAGAAACGGTAGTTACAAAAACGACTAAAAAGGATGCTAAACCTAAAAAAGAGGATACTTTTGAAAAGTTAGATTCCAAAAGTGCTATGGAGTTTTTTCTAGAATATGATAAACACCATAAAGAGAACAAAGTACGTATAACAACCGATTTTGGAAGTTTTGATATTTTACTCTATAATGAAACTAAATTTCACAGATCAAATTTTATTTTTTTAACAAAGCAAAAATATTTTGTGGATACACAGTTTTATCGCGTTATTGACAATTACATGGTGCAAGCCGGAAATAGCGATGATGTGAAAATTTCTAAAAAGCGAGGAAAAATAGGTAAATACTTGCTTCCGCCAGATACTAAACGTGGTTTTAAACATGATAGAGGCGTTATTTCGATGCCAAGTAGTGCCATTGAAAACCCACATAAACTAGCGTCGCCGTACGAGTTTTTTATTATTCAGCAACATGGCGGATCGCATTTTCTAGATGGCGATTATACTGTTTTCGGACATGTAACTCGTGGGATGGATGTTATTGATAAAATTGCAGCTGTAGAAACCGGTAAAGGCGATTGGCCTTTACAGAATATATATATTCGTGATTGTGAAATTATTGAATAGCCACTTGCTATTTCGCTCTTAATTTTAGTTCAAAAACAAAACACAAATAATACAGGAAGTACGATACCTATAATTGATAAAGGCTGCTTAATAGTATAATTTACTAGGCTGCTTTGGGTTAATTTATAATACCTTATTTCTAAACATAAAAACAGAATATAAAGCCACAAATAATAGTAAAACGCATAATAGAGTGCAAACACCCCTGATTTATCAATCACTTTAAATGCCATAAATAGAATTACTGCTAAAATATTAACCACCCTAATAATTTTTGTCGTGGTGAATTTTTTAAATTCCTTATGGTTCTTCCTTTCCATTAAATTGTAATCAAGCTTTCCTTCAAAATATATCCTTTTTAAAGAGCCAAGAGAATAACTTTTATCAAGGCAAACAAATCTATTCTACAGGAAAATCGAAATAGGTTTTAGGAAATGGTTCCCATCGTAATGTAAAATGCCACCATTCTTTTGAGTAATTTCTAAAACCATGCTTAAGCATAACCTTTTGAAGTTTTTGTCGATTTTCTTTTTGTTTTTCTGATATGTGTGGATAATTTACCCATGAGGCTTCACCAAAAAAATCGTAAGGACTTCCCATATCTAGAATTTCTCCTGTACTCCCATCTACCAAAGTTAAATCTATAGTACTACCTCTACTATGCCCAGATTTGGTTGCTATATATCCGGCTTTAAATAATGTTCTTTTTTTAATTTTAGGATAAAAAATTGTTTTATTCACCGTATCATTTAAGTCACGGGCCCATCGCATAAAATGGTTTACACCTTGTTGCGGTCTATAACCATCGTACACTTTTAGGCACAAATTTTCATCTTCCAATTCTTCTTGTACTAAACGCAAGGCCTCTGCAGCCTGCTTAGTTAGAATTAAACGATTAGAGTTATAACCATCTACGGGTTGCCCAACAAAGTTATAATTGGTGTTATAGCGTAATTCTACATGCAAATCTGGTATAACTTCTTTTACATAAACAAAACCCTCTGGTAATTGTGCAAATGAAACCACAGAAGAGAGTAAAACGAGATAAAGATATTTAAAATTCATAATAGCGAAGTTAGCTAAAATAATGTTTCACTAAAAATTAGGCATAAAAAAAACCGAGTTCCCTCAAACTCGGTTTTCTATCATTTGCTTTAGTATTATGAGGTTAGATTTGGGATTCCATTTCAACAACATAATGCAAATACTAATTAATTAATCCATTGATCTAAAAAATGTGTTATTTAGAACTGTTCAAATATATAATTTTGAAACGTAACAAAACGACTAAATACATATGAAATCGATGAAATACATTAAATTTTAACATTTATAGACGAAATATTTAAAATAACCGATGAAATACATGTTTTTTTTAATTCCGAGAAATCGAAAAACAAAACATTATAACACAAAAAAAGCACCCGAAAACGGATGCTTTTTTTCTAACTAACCAATCAAAATATGAGTTACAACTCTACAGTTTAAAGTAACCACTCAATAAACTTTTACATAAAGTGTAACGTTTAATCTAAAAGCAAACGGCGTGCCAAACTTTATACTTGTATCTTTTTTTTAGATAGTTTTAACTAAAATAATTCAATTATGGGCATTAGTATTTAAAATATAAAAGTGAGATATTTGCTTAACTAAAAAAAAGCATAATTATATATGAATAGAGTACTTGTATTATTACTAGTTTGTTTATTGGTTTCTTGCGGAGAAGAACAACACGATTTAACTGTTAAAGGCCATATTGATGGTTTAAAAAAAGGAACTGTTTATCTTAAAAAAGTAAAAGATTCTACACTTATTAATGTAGACTCTTTGGTTATAAGTGGAAATCCTAATTTTGAATTACATAGTACATTAGAATCTCCAGAGGTTTTCTTTTTATTTTTAGATAAAAACAGTAAGAGAGAAGATGGTATTTCGTTTTTTGCAGATAAAGGTATTACAGAAATAAACACATCTCTTAAAAACTTTATGTACGATGCTAAAATTACAGGGTCGGAACAACAAAAAGTAATGGACGATTACAAAACCATGATTAGCCGATTTAACGATAGAAACTTAGATTTAATAAAAGAGAAGTTTGATGCTCAAATAGCTGGCGACACCACTAAGCTAAAGAGCTTAGAAAAGCAATATAGCACCATTTTAAAGCGTAGATATTTGTTTACGGTTAATTTTGCACTAAATAATAAAGATAGTGAGGTTGCGCCTTATTTAGCTTTAACCGAAATATACAATGCTAAAACAAGTTTATTAGATACTATTAACGTATCGCTAACCGATAAAGTAAAAGCATCTAAATACGGAAAGGAATTACAAAGATTTCTTGATGAGATTAAGGCTGTTGAAAAAGAGTAACGAAACTTACTTTTTAAGCATAAAAAAAGACCTTTCAAATTTGAAAGGTCTTTTTTATTTTTAAGAGCCGATGGAGGGACTCGAACCCACGACCTGCTGATTACAAATCAGCTGCTCTAGCCAGCTGAGCTACATCGGCTTTTTTAACGAGTGCAAATATAGTATCTATATTTAGATATGCAACATAAATGTCAAAAAATTTATCCTAAATTGTTAATTTTTTCGATTAAAGCCAATCCTTTAGTTTCTAACTCTTGGTTAATTGCTTTAAAATGCGCTTTTGCGTTATCGTTTTTAGCGTTTACTTTAACTATCAATTCATCGAAAGTAGCTATTGCTTCATCAATAATTGCTTCACTTTGTTTAGTATCTTTATCTGTGTTTGCATATTCCCAAACATATACTGCTTCTATAATATCACCTAAAACATAATTAATGTCCTTTTTTAGGTTTCTAACATTTGCCATTTTAATTGCTTTTAAATTTTTTACAAAATTAAACATAAACTTCTAAACCGTTTACATTTTTAGTACTATTTTAATATTGCACTGCTATTACTGCACTAAAAGTTAGTTTTACTTCCGTTTTAAAAGAAGAAACTCTGTTTTATTTCCCAGAGTAGGTTACAAAATTGCGCGGTGTCTCATAGAGTGTAATCTCTAAAGCTAATTTATCATCTAGCTTCGGCTTTAGTTTATTGTAGATTACCACAGCAATATTCTCGGCTGTTGGATTTAAATCTTTAAACTCTGGAACTTCAAGGTTTAGATTTTTATGGTCGAGTTGATCTTCAACTTCTGCTTCTATAAGATCTTTTAAAACCTTCATATCCATTACAAAACCAGTTTCCTTATCTATTTCACCGGTAACACTAACTATAAGTTCGTAGTTGTGCCCATGAAAATTAGGGTTGTTGCATTTACCAAAAACGGCATCGTTTTTTTCAAAACTCCAATCTTTGCGATACAATCTGTGTGCCGCATTAAAATGTGCTTTTCTGTTAACTGTAACTTCCATATTAAGCTATATTTATATGCTCGTAAAATTTTTCAAAAATAATTTTAAACCATTCTGTATATTCTTCTGGATGTTTAGCCATATCAACTTTCACATCTTCCACAAGCATCCATTTCCAACTTTCAACCTCATCTGGGTTTATAACAGGTGCATCATTATAATGCCCTACCATGATATGATCGAATTCATGTTCTGTTAATCCATTATCAAAAGGAGCTTTATATATAAAGGATGTGGTTTCTTTTAACTCCGCTACAAAGCCCATTTCTTCTTGCAACCGTCTTTTACCCGCTTGTAAATTACTTTCACCATCGCGTTGATGGCTACAACATGTGTTAGTCCAAAGTCCAGGAGAATGATATTTAGTTAATGCACGTTGCTGTAACATCAACTCATTTTTATCGTTAAAAATAAATACAGAAAATGCACGATGCAAAACTGCTTTTTCATGAGCTTCCATTTTTGGCATTAAACCAATTTGCTCATCTTTTTCGTTTACTAAAACAACTTTTTCTTCAATCATAGAACACAAAAATACCAACTAATTTTTAAAATAAAGAATAATACCAATTTAAACGGAAGAAGCCTACCTGCCAATGTATACTTAAAATGAGGTTATAATGATAATTAGAAGGGGTTTATCTTTTTTAAAATTTAAAACCTTATAATAAATGTATTTTTACGGCTATATTTGCAATCGCTTTTCAACATAAATTTATGAGTTTTTTAAAAGAAATACAACGCAGACGAACTTTTGGTATTATCTCGCATCCCGATGCCGGTAAAACGACCTTAACAGAAAAATTACTTTTATTTGGTGGAGCCATCCAAGAAGCTGGTGCCGTAAAAAGTAATAAAATAAAGAAAGGAGCCACGAGTGATTTTATGGAAATTGAACGTCAGCGTGGAATTTCGGTAGCAACCTCTGTACTTGCTTTTGAGTACAATGGTATTAAAATTAATATTTTAGATACACCTGGTCACAAGGATTTTGCTGAGGATACATTTAGAACGCTTACTGCTGTAGATAGTGTTATTGTTGTTATTGATGTTGCAAAAGGTGTTGAGGAACAAACGGAAAAACTAGTTGAAGTTTGCCGTATGCGAAACATCCCGATGATTGTTTTTATTAATAAAATGGATCGTGAAGGTAAAGATGCCTTCGATTTATTAGATGAAGTTGAACAAAAACTAGGTTTAAAAGTAGCTCCTTTAAGTTTCCCAATTGGAATGGGTTACGATTTTAAAGGTATTTATAATATTTGGGAGAAAAACGTTAATTTATTTAGTGGTGATAGTAGAAAAGATATAGAAGAAACTATTGAAATTTCCGACTTAGCATCACCAGAATTAGATAAACTAGTAGGAGAAAAAGCAGCCAACACACTTCGTGAAGAGATTGAACTTGTTGAAGGTATTTATCCTGAGTTTGATAAAGAAACATACCTTAATGGTGAGCAGCAACCTGTGTTTTTTGGTTCTGCCTTAAATAATTTTGGAGTTCGCGAATTGCTAGATTGTTTTGTTGAAATAGCACCAAAACCGCGACCAAAACAAAGTGAAGAACGTTTAGTAAAACCTGATGAAGATAAATTTACTGGTTTTGTATTTAAAATACATGCCAATATGGATCCAAACCACAGAAACCGTTTAGCCTTTGTTAAAATTGTTTCGGGAGAGTTTAAACGTAACGCGCCTTATTTACACGTTCGCCATAATAAAAAAGTAAAATTTTCTAGTCCGAATGCCTTTTTTGCAGAAAAGAAAGAGATTGTAGACATCTCCTACCCTGGTGATATTGTAGGTTTGCAAGATACCGGAACTTTTAAAATTGGTGATACTTTAACAGAAGGTGAAATTTTAAACTATAAAGGTGTACCGAGTTTTTCTCCAGAACATTTTAGATATATTAATAATGCCGACCCATTAAAATCGAAACAACTTTTTAAAGGTATCGACCAATTAATGGACGAAGGTGTAGCACAATTATTTACTCTAGAACTAAACGGAAGAAAAGTAATTGGAACAGTTGGAGCACTTCAATATGAAGTTATTCAATACCGACTAGAACACGAGTATGGTGCTAAATGTACCTATGAGAATTTAAATGTTTTTAAAGCTTGCTGGGTTGAACCAGAAGATCCTAAAAACGATGAATACAAAGAGTTTGTGAGAGTGAAACAACGTTTTCTTGCAAAGGATAAACAAAACCAATTGGTGTTTTTAGCAGATTCGGCTTTCTCTTTACAGATGACACAACAGAAATATCCAAGTATTAAGTTTCATTTTGTTTCTGAATTCTCTTAAAATATAAAAAAGCCACTTTTTAAAAGTGGCTTTTTTTATGTTTTATATTTTGCTCTTATTTATCTAAGCAAGACTTTCCGTTTATACTAGTTACTATAAATTCACTACGTCTATTTTTATTATGTTCTTCTTCTGTACAAGTAGATCGATTATTAGAATCGCAATCACAATGGTTTATTAACTGAGATTCACCATAACCTTTAGCTGTTAATCTACTAGCCTCTATACCTTTACTTATTAAGTAGTTTTTAGTAGATTTAGCTCTATTGCTAGATAGTGTCTCGTTGTAAGCATTGGTACCTCTACAATCTGTATGACTACGTATATCAATTTTTAAAGTTGGATATTGATTCATTAAAACCAATACCTTTTGTAAATCGACTTCAGCATCGTATCTAATATTATACTTATCAAAATCGAAATAAACCACAGGAATATCTAAAATTTTAGCTAAATCTGCACATGGTGTAATGGCTTGGATATTAATTTCCAAATTCAGATTAATTACCATATCCTCTGTCCCCATTAAGGTTACAAAGTTCTTTTCGTCTCCTATATAATCTGTCTTTTCTGCACGAATTAAAAAGGGTTCATTACAAGTTAACTTAGAAAAACTATAAGCTCCTGCTTGATCGGCAATAACGGTTTCTATTTTATCTCCAGCTTTAGAATACAATGTTACCGTTGCCTCCGCTAGTAATTCTTGCGTATTTTTATCTAATACCGTTCCCGTTACAATTTGCTCACACTCTATCGCTTTAAAGCTGTAAATATCATCATCACCTTTTCCGCCTTCTCTGTTTGATGTGAAGAAACCTTCTTTAGTTCCTAAATTTTCATAATAACCAAAATCGTCTTTAGAACTATTTATTGGCTTTCCTACATTTTCAACAATTAAAGGTTGATTACTTTCACGCTTATTTTCAAAATCTCTAACTACATAAACATCTAAACCTCCTAAACCTGAAAGTCCGTTTGATGAAAAATACAAATCACCTATTTCATTTATAAAAGGAAACGTTTCTTGAGCCTCTGTATTTATAGAAGCACCTAAATTTTCAGGATCACCTAAAGTACCATCCTCTAGAATATCTACTTCATATAAATCGGATTGACCAATAGTTCCTGGCATATCGGAAGCAAAGTACATTTTAGTTCCTCTTACATTAATGGCCGGGTGTGCTACACTATAATCACTACTATTAAAATGAACAGATTCTACATTACTCCAATCTCCATTTATGTTTTTTGTAGCTTTAAATATTTTTAACCTATTTACACCTTCATCATCTTTTTTATAGCGCTTTTTATAATAATTATTTCTTGTAAAATACATAACCTCATCATCTGGAGTAAAAGCAGCTGTAGACTCGTGGTACTTTGTATTAATATCTTCATTAAAGGCTACCACATTTTTATAAGAACCATCGGCTTGTTTTGTTGCTTTGTATAAATCTAGGTAAGGTTGCTTGTTCCATTGGTATATTTTGTCTCCTAATCTTGAAGAAGCAAATATTAATTCATCTTTATATTGATTGGTTCCAAAATCTGATTTTTCAGTATTCAAATCCAGATTTACAACTTGCAAGTCTCTACTTAGCGATAAAATAGACTCTAAATAATCTTTTTTACTAGCAAAAGCTTTCCCTCTTAAATCATCTTTATTAGCCTCATAAAATTTTTGCATCCAAGCATCAGACTCTTCATAAGATTCTGTTGCTTTTAATGCTTGAGCGTACCTAAAGTAGTATTCACTATCTAAAGCGGTCTCTCCAACTTCTTCAAAAAGTTTGCCGTACCATTTGGCGGCTTCTTTCATTTCGTTATTAAAATATAATGAATTGGATAATTTTTGTAATAAGCTAACCGAAGTGTAACCATTATTGGCTACTTCAAGTAAAATATCACTTGTTTTTGCGTACGAAAAATTATCGTAAGCTTTATTTGCTTTTTGATAATCGGCCTTTTGCGAATAACTTAGTACTGCACTTAGACTTAAAAATATAGTTAATATGTGTATTTTCATTTTCATAAGGTTAGGCTTTAAAAGAATCTTGGGGATAATAAACGTCCTGCTTTGCGTAATTCAAAACGTAACATAATTTCGTGAGAACCACTATTGTAGTTATTTAAACCAGTGGTTGTTAAATCGTATGCATAACCTACATATAAACCATCTGATATTTGAAAACCAGTAAGTAAACTTACAGAATCGTCCCAACGCCATGCTAAACCAAGCGTTAATTTTTCTCTATATAATCCATTTAATGATATATCGCCAATTACCGGTGCTCCAGAAACGGCTTTTATAAATGCTGAAGGTTTCAGTTTTAAATCATTATTAATATCGAATACATAACCTGCAATGGCATAAAAATTTATACGCTCTGTAGCTATCGATTCTATAAAATCATCGTAATGATCTGTGGTTAATAAATTAGGTGCAGAAACTCCTAAATACCATTCTCTATTACTAACGTATACACCAACACCAACAGTAGGTGATAATCTACTAATAGGCTCATTAAAAAGAGGATCGGTTGTTTGATACTTACCTTTACTCCAATCTGTACTTAATTGATGAAGCCCTGCTTTAACCCCAAATGATAAGGTAGTATAATCGTAATCTAAAGGTATGCTATAACTTAAATTGGCATCGATATATGTTTCTTCGGCTGGCCCTAAAGCATCATTTACTACAGATAATCCTAAACCAATACGCTCGTTTCTTAAAGGTGCATGGATACCTAAAGTTTGCGTTTTTGGAGCACCATCGATCCCAACCCATTGTGTTCTATATAAACCGGTTATACTTAAAACCTCTCTTTGCCCTGCGTATGCCGGATTGATACTCATAGTATTATACATATATTGAGTATACTGCGGATCTTGCTGTGCAACGGCATCTAAACTACTAAATATGACTAAGCACATTAATAATAGAAAAGACCGTGTATTTAATTTGAATTCTTTCATTTTTATAAATTCTATTTCTTAAAGATAATATTATCTGTTAATATATAACCATCCTACTTTAGGTTTCAAACCGTTTCCTAAGTCTAAAACATAATAATATGTTCCTACTGGAAGTTTTTCTGATTGCAGTACTGTAGTTCTACCATCGGAAGTTCCATCCCATTCGTTACTGCTACTATAGCCTTTTTTCTTGTAAACTACATTCCCCCAACGGTTATAAACTTCTAAACTGTTATTTGGGTAATTATCTATACAATTAATAACTAGAGTATCTCCATAGCCATCTCCATTAGGTGAAAACTCATTTATAACAGATACACAACCAAGCTCTGTAACTGTGGCATCTTCTTCTAAATCGCCATCAAAATCATCACCATCATCACTTATATCGGCAACAATTTGATTGTTAGCAGTTTTCCCTGATACAGAAACACTATTGCTAACGCCTCCTGCGTTTAAAGCTTGCTCGTTAATTGTAAATGTAGCAGTGTAAGTTGCTATTTCTCCAATTAACAAGGTACCTTCTGGACTGCCTAAATCGGCACTATCAAAAGTTGGCTCACTAGTTAATGTTAGTGTTTCATCATTTGCATCTAAGAAAGTATCTATTAAAGCAATCTCTGTTAAATTGTAATCTCCAGTATTTTCAACGTAAATAGAATACCTAATTTGTTCTCCTAAATTTGTTCCTGCTGCATCTGCTATTTTAGTGACAGTTATTTCTGCAACGCACCCAGTTGATATTGGACTACATGGATTTGTTTCATCTGAAATCCCCGTTGGAATTGCTTCCGTACTTGGGTCATCGATTCCTGTTGTTTCTTCACAATCGGTAAAACCATCACCATCTGTATCAACAGAACTTGTACATGTTGCTTCATTCACTGTTACCGATACAGTTGCTGTATCACAACTTTGTGCTGTTTCGTTATCACAAACCGTATAGTTAAATGAATCTGTACCATTAAATCCTGAATCTGGCGTATATGTTACAACATCATCACTCGGATCGTTTGGTGTTCCGTTTGGATCGGTGATTACTACTGTTCCATTTGCAGGATCTGTAGTTACTAATGTCCCTATTGTTGGAACGTAAGTATCATTTTCATAAACATCGACCACTAAAGGTGCATCTTCTTCTGTTTCTACTGTATCTGGTTCTATATCTACAGGTGTAACCGTTGATGTATTTACCGTAATGGTTACAGTTGCCGTATCACAATTACCAGGAACAGCAACTTCACAAATTGTATAAGTTACAGTGTATGTTCCAGGTGTTGTATTAGGAGCAATATCTACACTTCCGTCCGTATTTACTGTTAATGGTCCGTTGGTGTTTGGTGTTACCGAAATATCATTAACATCTACAGCTACTCCGTTTAAATTATCATTATTTAAAAGATCTGTATATGTAATTCCTGCACTACCTTCTGTTACTGTAGCCGTGTAATTATCTTCTATGGCATCGATAGGTGTTGCTTCAACTATAATAGTTACTGTTGAAGTGTCACAATTTGAAGGATTTAAATTCTCACAAATTGTATATGAGACAACATAAGTACCTGCTATAGAACCTGAAGGCACAATTACATTACCATTAGCATCTATTGAAACACCATTTAACCCATCATTACTATCTAAAGTAATTGTGATATCTGTATCCAAAACAGGATCCCCGTTTAAAGTATCATTGCTAGTAACATCACCAACATTTCCTCCTGTAGTTCCGTTTATTGGAGTTGTACTAAAATCATCAACCATCGCATCGATTACTGCCGGTTCAACTACTACGGTTACTGTTGTAGTATCACAATTGGTTGGGTTTAAATTTTCACAAATAGTATATGTAATATCATAACTACCTGCAAGTGTTCCTGCTGGAACGTTTACAAGTCCATTAATATCGATACTAGCTCCTACTAAACCATCATTATCATTAAGTGTAATAGAAATATTAGCATCTGTTACAGGGTTTCCATTAAGTGTATCATTCAAAGTAACATCCCCTACAACACCTCCATCAATACCGTTAATTGGTGTTGCTGTGAAATCATCAACTATTGCATCTATAACCGCTTCTCCTACTACCACAATAGCTGTAGTTGTATCACAATTAGTCGGGTTTAAATTTTCACAAATAGTATATGTTATGGTATACGTTCCTGAAGTTGAACTTGGAGGCACAATTATACTTCCATCATTATTAATAGCAACTCCAATTAATCCGCCATTATCATCTAAAGTAATATCAATTGAATTATCATCTACAAGAACTCCATTTAATGTATCATTTAATGTGACATCTCCAGCTGTTCCTCCTGTTTGCCCATCAATTGTGGTTGCACTAAAATCATCACTAATAGCATCAATATTTGCAGCTCCAACAACAATAGTTACTGTTGCTATATCACAATTTGAAGGATTTAGCACTTCGCAGATTTGATATTCTAAAACGTAAGTTCCTGCCGTAGTGTTGGCTGGAACATTTATAGTTCCGTCTGTATTTATTGTTGCTCCATTTAACCCTGCGATATCTGTTAACGACACTACAACATCATTATTTGCAAAAGGATTTGCGTTAATAGTATCTCCTCCGAATACAGAAGCGGTAATACCTCCAGTTAATCCGTTAACTGGCACTGCCGTAAAATCGTCATTAACAGCTTCAATAACTGGAGCTTCAACAACAATAGAAATCACGGCATTATCACAGTTTCCTGAATTTATGTTTTCGCAGATTTGATAAATCACACTGTAAGTTCCTGCTGCAGTTCCAACAGGCACAGTGATATCTCCATTGGCATCAATTATAATCCCTGTTAATCCACCATCATTAATTATTGCTATAGTTACTTCTGAAGCTAATACAGCATTACTTTCTAGTGTATCATTCAATAAAATATTTCCTGGCGCTCCACCTTCAGAACCATTAATTGGTAATGCAGTAAAGTCGTCATTTATAGCATCTATTGTTCCTGCTCCAACTTCTAAAACTGCAGTTGCCGTATCACAGTTTGTTGGATTTATAACATCACAAATTTGATAGGTTATAGTGTACGTTCCTGCAGAAGTTCCTGCCGGAACCTCGACAACTCCATTTGCTGCTATAGCAACACCTGTTAATCCACCATCTGAAGTTAATGTGACATTAACTTCACTTGATGTTATTGGATCTCCATTTAGTGTATCATTACCAAGCACATTTCCAACAGCTCCACCATTTGTCCCGTTTACCGGACTTGCAGTAAAATCATCAACAACAGCATCAATTATTGGTAAATCAATTACAATTATAGCAGTTGCTGTATCACAGTTTGAAGTGTTTAAAACTTCGCAAATTTGATATTCAACATTATAAGTGCCTCCTACTGAATCCTCAGGAATATTAATTGTTCCATCGTTATTAATGGTTACTCCTATTAATCCGCCATCATTAACTATACTCGAAGTTACTGCTGTATTAACAAAAGGATCACCATTTAAAGTATCATTTGTATATACTGAAGTAGTTGTTCCTCCATCTAAACCGTTAAAAGATGTTGCTGTAAAATCATTATTAACAGCATCAATAATAGCTGCACTAACTAATACGGTAACATTTGCAGAATCACAGTTTGTTGGATTAAGGTTCTCGCAAATAGTGTATTCTATTGTATAAGTCCCTTCAGGTGTATTTGGCGGAATAATTAAATTTCCATCGGCGTCAATACTCGCACTTGGTATACCACCATTATCAGTAATAAATATTTTTCCATCATCGATAGGATCTCCGTTTAATGTATCGTTTAATGTAACATCTCCAGCAATACCACCTTCTAGTCCATTTATAGGGTTTGAAGTGAAATCATCATCAGTAGCTCCGATTGTTGCGGGCTCAACTACAACTGTAACCGTAGTAGTATCGCAATTACTTGAATTTAAATTCTCGCAAATAGTGTAAATCAATACATAAGATCCAGCAGGTGTACCAGCAGGCACATTTACCTCGCCTGTAGCACTAATACTAGTGCCTACTAAACCACCATTATCATCTAATGTAATTGTTATTTGAGAATCTGTTACCACAACACCATCCAAAGTATCATTAAGAGTAATATCCCCTACTATTCCTCCATCATATCCATTTATAGGCGTTACACTAAAATCATCAATTATAGCATCAATAACTGCTTCTTCAACAACAATTATTGCTGTTGTAGTATCACAGTTCGTCGCAACCGCTATTTCACAAATAGTATAAGTTATTGTATATGTTCCTGAAGTCGTTCCTGCTGGTACGATTACATTTCCATTGGCATCAATACTTACGCCTATAAGTCCCCCATTACTATCTAAGGTTATATTAATTTCTGAATCATTTACCGCAACTCCATTTAAAGTATCGTTAGCAGTAACATCACCAGCAGTTCCTCCTGTTTTTCCATTTATAGGAGTTGCTGTGAAGTCATTTATAACAGCATTGATAGTTCCACCAACTTCAATATCTACAGTTGTGGTATCACAGTTACTTGGTACTGCTTTTTCACAAAT
>NZ_FOLN01000014.1 GCF_900112395.1 Algibacter lectus | reverse complement strand
AAATTAATCCGTTTCCAAATTAATTTTACGCTGTCAATTCAATATGTTTATGAACTTGTTTCTTTTCTTATCTTAACTCGTTACCTTGCTAAGCGGGTGCAAATATAAAACCCTTTTTTAACTCTCACAATAATTATTTAACTTTTATTTTAAAAAGATTTAATACCTCTTTAACCTAAATACTAAACAATATACTTATGAACTTTCTAGCTAATTACGTTGCCGTTTTTAGCGGCTGCAAACTTACAACCTTTTCTGAAACTCACAATGTTTTTTATTTCTTTTTTTTAAAAGTTTTTTACCGCTTTTAAAATCTTAATCAATCAACCTGCTTATGAACGTTACCCGTTTAAAGTTTTACCTTTTTTAGCGGGGTGCAAATATAGATCCCTTTTTGGTTCTGACAACCTTTTTTATGAAGTATTTTTCAAGTTTATTTTAAATAAATGTTTACCAGCGATTTACATTACAACTTTCTTTTGATATTACATCTGTGTTTATCGTTATGACTAATTAACGGGTTTATTATACTCTGTATTTTATCCCGTTTTAGGGTGAATTTTAATTTAACTGTCTCTTTTTTTAATACAATTGACAATGATATAACATCGCTTTATATGGTGAAACACTCATTTCACCCATTTGTTTAGTTTTATAATTATGGTTTTTGATGTGTTACTGTATTTTTTGTTTGTTTTTTAAGGTTAGTTAGAACTAAAAGGATTCTCATTTTTTTAAATTTCAGGTAAATAAAATGATGACTTAATTCATCCTTATATATAGAGACATGTGTTTATTTTAGTTTTGATATTATTTACTACCTTATATATAGGTACAACTATTTTATTGTTTTCTCTTTTTATGTCTACCTATATAATAGGTATCTAGTGATTCGATAGTACTTCTCCCCTATTTTAGTTTACACCTATTATATATAACATTATACGTTTTGTAAACTAAAACTATATTTTGGTTTAAAAAGTGATTATGCAAACTAGCCCTGCGTTAGGGATTGAACGGCATGTTTGAGCTCTTTTTGTGTGGTTACACCTATGCAACACAAAAAAGCGAGTAGTGAAAGCCCGACTCTAGCTATACCACTAGAAGGTGTAGCTAGAGTAACGCCCAAACAACAACCTAACTCAACCAATTTATTCTTTTTTCACAGTTTTTCTTTAAAACTTAAATTTTAATTAAGAAAATGCACAAAAAGATGATTAAAACACAACATTTTATGATAAACTCAAAATATTCAATTATCAATTTATCTAGATTAGAGGTTTAAATTTAAAAACACATAATTTATGGTAGCTTAAATTTTTGAAGTGATAATTTAAACAAGGCTCTGCCTGAAAACCTTTTAATTTTTTGAGCTATAGCCTATATTTAAAGGATACAAACCTTTATTTATAGAACATGCGAATAGGTATTATTATTGGTAGAATTGGCGGCGTGGACGGTGTTGCGCTAGAAACTGAGAAATGGATTGATGTATTAAAAAAATTGGGACATGAGGTGTTTATTATGTCTGGAGAATTTGAGTCGTGGACTATGGATTACGACCATGATTACTTGTTTCCTGCTTTATCTTTTTTTTCGGTAGAGGCTGAATGGGGACAACGCAAAGCTTTTTATGAACCGGATAAAGATCCTGGACCATTGTTGGAACATGTTGAGAGTGCTTCGAACATGATTCATGATGCCATGGTTAAATGGGTGAGCGACAAAAAAATTGAGGTTCTACTTTCTGAAAATGCATCGGCACTACCCTGCCATCTTTCTATGGGTGTGGCTATTAAAAAACTGATTAAAACTACCGGCCTGCCTATTGTAACTCATGATCATGATTTTCACTGGGAACGTGGTGAGCGCTATGTATCGGCTCATCCGGAAATTAACCAATATGTGGATGATAATTTCCCCTTGCTATTACCTGACGTAAAGCATGCCGTTATTAATACGTTTGGTGTTGAAACGTTTAAAAATAGATTTAACATAGATGCTACTTTAGTGCCGAATGTTATGGATTTTAATCGCATTTATGGCGTGCCAACTCCAGAAAATCAGTTTTTCCTGAAAGACTTAGGTATTACCGAAGATGAAATTGCGCTTTTACAAGTTACCCGTATTGTGAGGCGTAAGGGTATTGAAACTGCCATTTCTTTAATTGATAAACTGGATGATAAGAAACTAAAACTTGTTATTACCGGTAATAATAATGATGATGAAAATAAGGAATATTATAATGAATTAATAGACCAGATACATCAACTTAATTTATCGAGCCAAATAATATTTGCTGCAGATAAGGTTTTAGATCATAAAGACCTATCGGACGTTTATGCCCACGGTAGAGCAGCAACCTACTTTAGTACTTATGAAGGTTTTGGGAATGCTTTTGTAGAAACTGTACTTGCCAAAAAGCCAATTTTTGTAAATAACTACAAACCGGTTTACATGCAAGACATTGGTAATAAAGGTTTTGAAACCGTAATGATTGAAGATGGCAACTTAACTCCGGAGAGCGTGCAACAGATGTCTGACATTATATACAACCCACAACGTTGTCTAGAAATTGGTGAATATAACTTTGAGATAGGAAAAAAGTATTTTTCTTATGATGTACTAGAAGAGAAATTAAGCAGTTTATTTAAATTTTAAAAACAAATAATGATTAATAATAAAACAGCGAGAATACCTAACATATTAAATACATTAAGAAATGAAAAAATAAATACTTGGTTTGACCTCGGTTTATTTATTGATAAATTTAAAGAACAAAATTTTGCATCGGCCTTCAAAGGAAAGGCTTCTACTTTCGATGCTGAAATTGAAAAAGGTGGTGTTGCGTTTCTTACCTTTTACTTTACCATAGATGGTATTACGGTAGAAACGGAAAAATATGCCAAAATCTTTAAAAACATATATCCCGATATTCCCATTCACTTTGTTGCCGGAGATATAAAGGACGAGGCAGATGAGCTAATCCCTAATGGCGCTTTTAAAAAAGTAATTCCAGAAATGGAAGCCTTTGATGCTTGGCCGCTATACGAAGACTTCTTTAATATAAAAATGGAACGTGGCAGTGAGGCTTACAATGCACTTATTGGAAAATTCTGGAAAGAGGTTTTAGTTTTAGTCGAAAAACTGGGAAGTTACATTGAGGAAAACGATATTTCGCTGTTGTATCTCATTAATGTTTGCTCCAATCCAGGAAATGTTTCTCTAGCGCTTGCCACAGTTTTAATTTCGGAATATTTAGGTATTCCTGTAATAAACAACAATCATGATTTTTATTGGGAAGGCGGTAATAGAAAGGAAGACATTGTAAAGAAAGGTTTAAAAAAAGGGCCAAGAGATTTCTTTTTTCATAATGCACATATTGGCGAATTTTTCTCTGTTATAGAAATGGTTTACCCATGGGAAAGTCGTTCTTGGATGAATGTGAATATTAACAAAATGCAGCAAGAGCATCTTATTAATATCAATGGTCATAACCCTGCAAATGTAGCCTTACTCGGGACTGCTGTAGACACCAAAATGCACCAAATGAGTAAACGCGATATTATAAAAGCGTTTATGCAAGTCTCTACCATATTTGCAAATGAAAAAGACACCATTACCGTACATACTGCTGCTCACCATAAAGATAGTGAGCGCTCGCTAAAACCTATACTTTTAGGACATAAAACCATTAAAAATTTCGATTTTGTAAACAACAACATCGTATTTCTACAACCTACACGAGTGATTAGTAGGAAATCTATTGAACTTAACTTTAAGCTTATTAAAAGGTTGTTTTCTTACGATTCTTTTGCAGAGAAATTCACTACTAATCCGCAATTAAAATTATCACTCATAGTTTCTGGCCCTATTCCTCATGGTCAGCAAAATTATTATCGCGATTTAAAAGAAGATTTTACAAATTTCCTTAAAGAACTTCCGAAGGAATATAAATCCCGCGTATTACTCGGCTTTTTATTTAGTGAATTTGATAAAAACGAGTTTAAGAAAAAATATAAGAAACCTTTAAATATTGAACAACTATACGATGTTGCTTCTCTAATTTTATTACCAAGCCAAACCGAAGGACGTGGCCTACCTATTATAGAAGCCGCAGCCTGCGGAACACCTATATTTTGTAGACAGTATGAACCAAGAGAAGTTTACGACCAGGTTATTGGTAGACACTTAGATGAATCTCTACGTTTAAACGTTTTAGAGTTTAAAGGCTCTAAAGTCCCTAAATTACTAGCTGAAAAAATATGTGACCATGTATTTTATCCTCAAAACCGAATGGTAGATGTTACACATAATAGAAGTGTAATTAACAAGCGCTACAGCATAGAATCTTTAGAAAAAAACATGCGATATATTATTGAGCGCATGTGTTTACAGCTTGATGCTCTAGGTAGTGAAGATAATACGCAAGTTGTTACCTTATTAAAAGAGTATAAAAAATCTGTTGATTTTGAAAATGAAGATTTAAATGCTATTCTGAATAAAAAAACGAGGCATTATTTACCAGGATATGGCCGCTTATCTTTTATGCTGTATTTAAAATCTTTAATAGACCCTAGCTTTTTTAGGGTTGAAGAGCAGCTTGTAAAAGGAAAAGTAATGCGTTATGCCAGAATGATGGAAAACGACATTCCTGATTTAGTAAATACTAATTTGCAACAGATCCATAAATACTACAATGCTATTGATGATATTTTTAAATATGTAGATGGTGAAATTTCAACGAGACATGATCACGCTCTAACCTATAGACATCGAAACAAAAAATCATTCGCATATCAAGCTTTTACCTATCAGGAAGTAACAGGCTTAGTGAATATGATTTATAATGATATTTTTAAACCTCAGCATTTAGCCGATTTAACTTTGGCTCCACAGTTTTTCGCAGATTGGGAATTGGCTCTTTTTCAATTAACCAACAGTAAATATTTGGGTATCGATGATCGAAAAATATTAACCACCAATTTAAAAAAGAATGTCCCAAAAGGATACTTCCCGGGACGATACATTAAACATGAGTTAGAATATTTTGTTTTGCAGCCTATTCGTGCTCAATTAAAATTAACTATAGAAGAAGAACTTACAGAAGAAGTGCTACAAAGTAGTGTAGATTCTCTAGAAAAGATATACATATTTATTCATGAGCCAAGAATAACCAAGTGGTTTTCTAGCGCCAATATTAAAGAATATTTAGAAAGCGGCAAAGAACCAGAATTGGGTTTACTATATAAAGCAGGCGTTGTTCAAATAGTTGAAACAAAACAATGGTCGGAAGGTGTACATTTTCCGCAAATGGGACCAAAAGCCATCAAAATTTTAAGAGACATCAAAGAAGCAAATGGTTTTTTAATAACCAACGGTGAATATTCTGCTATGATGACTGACATTATAGAAATTGATCACTTCCATATTGGCAAGGTTTTATATGAAATGACTGCCAAAATTATGGGCATACCAAAAGATAGTGGTTTTATTCAATTTGTACCAGCAGCTGTTCGAACCACTTTAGCATACCCTACTCCAATACAAACAGCGAAAGATTTCAATTTAGCTTTAAAGAGTGATGATTTTAATGCACTGAAAAATACTATTGGAGAAAAAGAATTACTTAAAATAATTTCTACTGATGCCATAAAAAACGGAACCCCAATTGTTAAACTTCTTGAACAAATAAAAGAAGGTCTTAAAAAAACGAAAACCGTTGAAAAAGTAAAATCTTCTTTCGCTGGTGGCGTTTATAGCGATGGTCTACCATGGAGTGGCGTATTAGCCGAAATTGACACAAAAAAACATAAATGGAAATTTGCGGCACACATTGCAAATAAGGAACCTAAAAATGTACCTGCTCTAATAAAGGAATATAAACAGAAAAGCAAAAACCCAAATAAAATAGAACTCGCTTGGAATGGTGGCTATATTTTAAATCCTGAGTTAGTAGGCAAACTTGGACTACCTGAAACCTATATTGGTTCTCCTTTAGGTTTATTGATTATGAACAATAAGGTGTTTTGTCCGCCACTATTTAATAAACCTGCATTTATTATTTATAAAAATGGCGATGTTGATATCAGGAAAGTAAATTGTGAAGCTGGTTTAATTGTAAAAGGCAAACAAAAAAATATTGTTTTCAGTTCGAAAAACTATAATAAGCATAGCGATTCCGAAGCTTGTTTTTACGATTTATCATATTCCGAAGAAACCTTTAAAGGAAATGGAAATGTTATTATCAGAATTGCAGGAAATACTGTAAAACAAATTATTAAAACGAAAGCAGGTGAATCTGTTCCTGCTATTTCTGTAGGCATCACTTTATCTGTTCCTTCTAACATTTTCTCGAGCACGATGTTTAAAGAAGGCATGCCTTTAGATATTCAATTATTAGAACCAGAAAACAATCCTTTTAAATGGGATGAGATTTCATATGCTATTGAAGCTGGCCCTATGCTAATTGATAGCGGAAAGCAAATTTTAAACATGGAAGATGAAGGTTGGAAAACCTCTAACTCTATTAAAACGCAAGCCGCTAGGTTAGATTTCACAGATATGCGCGGACCAAAAATTGCCGTAGGGATTACAAAAGAAGGTAAGCTTATGGTGCTTATGGTTAATGGAAGAATTAGAGAATCGGTTGGAGCTACTCATTTTGATATGGTTGATATTCTTCTAAAATATGGCATGGATAAAGCTATGGGGTTTGATCCAGGAGGAAGTAGTACCTTAGTTGTTGATGGAAATATTATGAATATCTCGCCTTACAATAAAAATTACGAGAAAGATATTTACTCGTTACCACCAGAACCTAGATTTGTAGCTAATGCTATTATGGGTTGGATTGATGATTAGTTTTGATTGAGTGTTTCGGAAAATCATTTAGAGAACCTCAACAACTGAATATTAAAAAGCCACTTTCTATAAATTTAGAAAGTGGCTTTTTAATTGTATTCATTTAATACTCTCAAAAGAAACTTTTTTTTTCAAAAAACAACCTAAACTGCTTCAATATATTTACGCGTAGCCCTTTTTAAGTTTTCAGATAATGATTTCAACCAAATAAGTTGATTTGGTATTAAATAAGCTTCCTGTAGATGATGCATATCTCTGGTACTAATTTCAGTATTACCTCTTTTAATATTTTTATCTCTTTTATGAGAAAGGTGCTGAAACGTTTTCAGTAGTACATCTTCAGCTTCTTTAATCGACTCCGCATCACTTTGTTTGATAGTAGGTTTACCTTCTAATATAGCACAAGACATTTCTAATGTATTAGCTATTTTAAAAACCATAACATCAAATTCTTTAGAAGCTGAAGTTGTCTTGTGATTAACAATAAAACTACCTATAGAAGCTGTAGCCGAAACCATTGTTTGGTTTAAAGTTACTAAACTATATATAAGTTGAAATTCTCTTTGTTTAGATTTAGGATCTTGCGTTAACCTTTGAAAAGCAGCATTTAAATTACTTATGGCTAAAAAAGCATCTTTTCTAGCGACTTTATAAGCCAATTGATTCTGTTTTTTAGCATGGTATAAATCCTTTGTTGCGAGCAAATAACTAGTGTTCTTTTTTACAGCATCAAGAAGTACGTCTTTTAAATTGTTAACTTCCCAACTTGGCCATAATAAATAGTTCGCTACTATAGCAATTATTGCTCCTATAATAGTATCGGTAACACGATATTGAATAACCTCGAAAGCATCTGGGTTTATAAGCGAATAAACAAAAATAACATTGATTGTTATTAACGCCGCCGCAAATTTATAATTCTCTTGAATTAATGCAAATGCAAAGATGAGTGATACAATCGCCATTGTGGCATAAACCACAACATTTTGGGTTAACAATACAATACTAATAGCAACGGTGGCACCTATAAGCGTACCAATAATACGGTCTTTAGAACGCTCTTTCGTTAGGCCGTAATTAGGACGCATAATAACCAAAATGGTTAAAACAATCCAATACGTATTATGGATTTCTAAAACAGTGCCAAGTACAAACGCAAACATCACTGCCACGGTAAAACGTAGCGCATGTCGAAATAAATTAGAACTAAAACTAAGGTTTTGAATAATAACGTTTAACCTATATTCTTGTAAAGTTAAAAACTGGCTAGCATCTTGTCGTTTTAATGACACCTTAGAAGCCTCTCTAACATTAGCCATAACACGTCGAATAGCTCTTACTTCTTCCAGTAATAATTCTTGATAATCGTATAAGTTTTTTAAAACCAATGCACCTTCTCTAGCTTGTGGAAGCGTAACATCATCAACATAATCGGAAATAGCATCATTAGCTTTTGCAAGCGCATCTAACAGAACATTCTTATTCGGGATTTTTCGTTTTTGAATAAGTAAATCTGATAATTTTATTAAATGGTTCCCCAACACTTTATTCAAATTCTTAGATGCTTTCAGAAATTCTTTCTTATCAATAAACAACCTATCAATTTCGTTATAATCTAAATGCTTTGCTTCAATAAGTTCAAATATATTTATGGTCGATATAAATATTAATAGTTGCTTTTCGTCATAGTGAGAACGACCAGATTTCTTTCTTTCAACATATAGAACTTCTCTCAAAGTTTCATGCTTTTCGTTAATCTGTGTTTGCAGTACTAAAGCTTCTTTTATCAGCGTTTCACGTTTATTCTTCTTTGTTAATAATCGCGCTCTTAATTTTAAATATTCTCCAATAAGAGCTAACGTATCCGATAGTAACTGATTATTATCTTTTTTAGGTGCTAATTTCTGAAAGGTGAACGATACAAATAAATACCAAAGTCCACCAATACCCATAAGCCCGATATGATTAA
Organism: Algibacter lectus; assembly: GCF_900112395.1. Taxonomy (GTDB): domain Bacteria; phylum Bacteroidota; class Bacteroidia; order Flavobacteriales; family Flavobacteriaceae; genus Algibacter; species Algibacter lectus. The sequence goes on along the minus strand of NZ_FOLN01000014.1, from coordinate 123,947 downwards.
AAATTTCTTGAGGACTTTCCTTTTGAACTGCAAGAGCAAGAACCATGGATAGTAAACCAGAAAACGAAACTAACGAAGCCCTAAAACCATACACCGATATAAGCGAAACCACAAATGATATGATAGCCATTGCAATTAGCAAAAGCATTAAGTAAGGCTTAAAAAATAGAATTGTGCAAGTAACCAGCATGGTTAAGCCAATACTAATTAAAATGGCATTTACCTTTCTTTTTAAACTCCCCGGAATATCTCCTGGTGCATTTAAAAACACACCAACCACTACAGATGGAGCCCACTCAGCATACCCCAAAATATACATAATAACCAAAGGTGTAACCACTGCAGTAGTTAGCCTAATACCTCTATATAAATTGGAGCCTCTTAAAAATAGCTCTACATTGTTTAAGTGTTTATTCAATATGTACGTTCTTACTAACAAAGATACTTTAATTCAGTCAATAGTCTTTGCTATAAATAAAACACCAATACTACTATATATTAGTTTTTTAATTATTTCAATGCAAGCCTTCTTTACTCACATCTACCAATACCTCAGCATCAACAGGTTTTTGTTCGTTATTATGAATTACAGAAATATCACCAGTACTTTCAAAAATAACAGCTTTCACCTCATTAAAGTCGTGCACATTTGCTTCTCTAAGTTTCGCAATTAAATCGTCTTTACCAACATTACATGCCTTTAGTTTTTTGTGAAGAATTTTGCCATTCCACATAATAATTTGAGGCTTGTTTGTAAATAATCTTTTAAAGAAATCTATTTTCCGAACTAAATAAGAAAATAAGGTTTGAAAACCAATAATAGCGATTAACGCAACAGCTCCTTTCCCTAAAGAATAATTACTATTTAATATAATGGACGCCAAAACAGACCCAACTGCAATAGTTGAGGCAAAATCGAAACTAGACATTTTAGCAAAGGTTCTTAAACCAAAAACTCTAGTTATAATAATTATTATTGAAAAAACACCTAATACGGAAAGCACTAAATTAATGTAGTCTTGTAAAGTCATAATTTTATTTGATGGTTTGTACCTCAAATATATTTCAGAAACCTATAACCCATTAATGCTATTGATTTAATTTGTAACCGATATCATTTAACCATCAAAACGTTAGATTCTCAATGCTTAATAATTTTTCAATGCTTTTACTTTGAAAAACTTCGGAACAAAAATTTCAATTAGAATAAAAACTAGCAATCGTGATACGCTTCAGCGAAGACCAACTTCTTCCCTGTTAGCTTTTCAATTTGTTCGGCATAAGCATCAAAAAATGAACATGCTTGATTAAAAATTGCATAATTATGCTTTCCGTTATTAAGTACAATTTCAAGATACGCACCTCCACTACCCTTTGCAGGTAGCACGTTCTGCACACAAAACGATTCTATTTCGTTTGTTCTAAATACTTGAGCAAATTCATTAGAAGAAAAACCTATCTTTTCATTTTCTCTATCTACCCAAATTACAGCACTTTCATTAAACACTTCACTAATTTTCTTTGGTCTACGCTTTATCCTCACATGACGTTTATAATCGGTAGGAGTTCTTACTTTTTTATCAAACACTAACGCTTCAGAAATTATTAAATGCTTTTCATAATCGATATCCATTAACAATTCGGGATATCCCCTCCTATTTTCAATAGATAAAGAAGTATAACCACCATTAAATTGCCAATCACTATCGTAAGTATAGCAAATAGACAAATTAATTCCTTTAAAACCGAAGTGGATGTTTTTTTGATCGTCTCTTTCATAACCATAATTTTTATTATCCAAGTTTAGATCTCTTTTTAAGATTTCCTTTAAATCATTATAACTTCTATCCGTTCCCTGGTTATCAAAACAGTGAGTATAGAAGTTTAAAACAGCAACATCCTTTCGCTTATTATCAAAATAAGAACCAAAATCATTAAGTAAAATATTACCGATACGAATTGGATATTTAAATTTCAGTATACTCTGATTATAAGGTGATTTTTGAAAAAAGACATGTTCACTTTTCTCAAGTTCACTATACGTGGTGTTCCAGTTTATAAATTGCTTTCTGGGAGATTGAATTTCAAACCCATCTGCATAATCATTATAGCCTGTTGCTAGAATCTGGTATGTAGGACTCTGTTGCTTCCTCCATATTACTTTTTTAAATTTTTCCTTTTTATTGATACTTTCAAAAAATACGGGATCGTTAAACTTAAACCTACTCGATAATGTTTCATAAACGTTTTTAAATCCTTTATAATTTACGGGAATATAATTTTGATGATAATCAAAAAGAAAAAGACTCACCAAATTGTTCTGCCCTATAACAATGTAAGCATATTGCAGATCATTTAAATTCACCACACAACTATATATACCATGGTTCCCTTCACAAATAAGTTTATCATTTTCAAGAGTTACAATGCCATCATCACCTTCTTTTGGAAAAACATTATCGTTCCCTAATTGATTTTTAAAAAGTTTATTGAAAAGATTCATCATTTGAAATGTAATAAATTATTGGTTCTATTTCTTACAAAGGTTTTCATAAAAATAAATTTCAATAGAAAACCCAAGTAAACATTACTGACACCTTATTATGTTGTGAAGTAAAAATATAAATATTTCTTGCAGATTGAATCTATTGTGGTAATTGTTTTCTAAACCCATTCTTAATTAAATAACGTACTTACCTCTAAATAAATCCGTTAAACAAACAAAAAAGAGAAAAAACATCACAAAAACGTAAGTTAAAGCTTCATTATCCTTAATAAATAGTTAAGTTTGTTTCCCCTAAATACCGAACTAACTTTTATAATTATGATTAAACTCAAAAAAAACATGAGTAATTTCGATAGACTCGTAAGGTTTATTGTAGCCATACTCCTGTTATCTTTATTTTTTTTAGGTGAAATTAGAGGTCTTATTGGTATAGTACTTATTGCGATTTCATTTATGTTCGCCTTTGCCAGTATAACTGCTTTTTGCCCTTTTTACAAAAGCGTAAACTTTAACACCAATAACAAAGACGATTATATTTAAGTATTACAAAATCTTGTAAATTTATCTACCCTCATTTTATTTTTTTTTAAATTACATTTTAAGTTTAAATACATCCTTTAAGTTTTCTGGTTATTCTACACTAGCTTAACTTAAAACAGGACACTCTCTTTCTTATATCAAAAAATACGTACATAATATTTCCTAGCAGTATTAGTTATTCTTAAATTTGAAAAATCAGCAATGTGTTTTATTTTTAAATTATGAAGAAAATTGATTTCTCTAGAAACCTTCTACTCCGTTTTGTCTTTTGTTTGGCTCCTATTTTAATAAACGGACAAACTTCAAAAAAAATTACAGATCAATGGATTGATAAAGATGAAGATGAAAACTATACTGCACGACACGAATGCTCTTTTGTACAAGCCGGTGATAACTTTATACTTTTTGGAGGAAGAGAATCTGCCCAAACTTTAGAATTATACAATTTTAAAAATAACATCTGGAAAAAGGCAGCCACTAAAGCACCAAAAGAGTTTAACCACTTTCAGGCGACCTTATATCAAGGTTTTGTTTGGGTTATTGGCGCATTTAAAACCAACGCTTTTCCTAAAGAAACACCTGAAGAAGCTATTTGGCTATACCATCCACCAACCGATAAATGGATAAAAGGTCCTGAAATTCCAGAAAATCGTAGACGTGGAGGTGCAGGTTTGGTTGTTTACAACAATGCATTTTACTTAATTGGCGGGAATACTATAGGCCATAATGGTGGTTACGTAAATTGGTTTGACACCTATAATCCAAAAACAAACACCTGGACGGTTTTAGAAAATGCATCTCAAAAAAGAGATCACTTTCATGCCGCAGTTATCGGCAATACACTTTATGCTGCTGGTGGCAGAAAATCTGGTGGAGAAGGTGGTGTTTTTTCTCCATTAATTGATGTTGTGGACACTTATAATTTTGACACAAAAACATGGTCTACTTTAAAAAATAATTTACCAACACCTAGAGCTGCGCCGGGCATCATGGCTTTTAACAACGAGTTGTATATTATGGGTGGCGAAGGCGAGAAAAAAGGTCCTGCTTTTAAAATTGTAGAAGCCTATAATCCTGAAACTGGGATTTGGACAAATAAAGCACCAATGCTTTACCCTCGACATGGCTCTCAAGCTATTTTATCTGGTGAAGGTATTTATATTGCGGCCGGATCTCCAAAGCGAGCTGGCGGCAGACAACTTAACATGGAGGTATATAATAAGGACAAACCTAAAGGAAAACCCCTAATTGCTTCGAAACTCGTTACTCCTAAACAAATAAAGGTACAAACAAACGGCAATACATCTATTACCGTTAAAAATAAAAAGGGTAATACAGGTAGTTTTATTAGCGCAATTAAAATAATAGGTACAGGAAAAGACAATTACAAAATAGAATCTAAAACTGAGCACTTTTTAGTAGATGCCAACTCAACATTTAACATTGAAGTAAAACATCTTGAAAAACTATCTAATAAAAAAGCAACTTTAGAGATAGTTTACAATGGTGATATTGTTAAAACAATTGCTTTAATAACGGAATAACTTGAGCTTATCTTATTTTCGAGATAACCTCTACTCCAACCAGTTTTTAAAATCTTTTACGCGTTCGCGTGCCACAATAACATCTTGCTCGTTATAAGACTGTAACTTAATTTGCAACCTCGAATTGGTGTAACTCACCATATCTTTTATGGCATTAATGTTTACAAAGAATTTTCGATTTATTCGGAAGAAGGTTTGTGGTTCTAGCTCGTCTTCTAATTGATCTAGCGTGCTATCTAATAGGTAATTTCTGCCTTCTGTAGTATGCGCATAAGTGCCTTTGTTTTCGCTATAAAAACATTCAATATCATCTATATTAATAAGTTTTAGATGCTGCCCTACTTTTATAGAGAAGCGCTTTTTATAAACGCGATCTATTGGGTTAACAAGCAATTTTTTAATGTCGTCAAAATCTAAGGTAACGCCTTGTTTTTGCGGAGCACGTTCTTGATACTTTTTTACGGCAACCTCTAAATCGTCGTCGTCAATGGGTTTTAATAAATAATCAATGCTATTTAATTTAAAGGCTTGTAGAGCATACTCATCATAAGCTGTAGTAAAAATTACAGCGCTTTTAATTTCTACTGTTTCAAAGATTTCGAATGAAAGTCCGTCGCTTAATTGAATGTCTAAAAATATTAAATCAGGATGTGGATTATTTTGAAACCACTCAATTGATTCTTCTACGGAATGAAGCATAGTTTCGGCTTCAATATTTAATACTTTTAGTTGACGTTGAAGTCGGCGTGCCGATGGTTTTTCGTCTTCTATAATAATGACTTTCATAGGTTGCTTTTTATTTTCTAATTAATGATAATGTATGATTTCTACACACACATAACATCATTTTAATTGACACTTTACTTAGCTGATTGGCCAGCGTTAGGGATTGATGCGGCATCCTTTTTTGGTGTTTTAAAACCAATGCTTACTTTAAAAATAAGGTTTCTTTTTAAGTTAACAATTGTTCATGGAAACCAAACGCCAAAAAAGATATAGCGGAAAGCCCGACCCTTGGGTAACGTCCAAATTATTTAAACAATCTGAACTTTGTTTATACTACTCCCATTTGGTTTCATCTTTTTGCATGTATTCTCGAACTTTACGTTCTTCCCAACTTTTACTGAATAAGGCATGTTTACCAAATACGCCCAAAGCGTGAAAAGACAAACCGATACCCCAGAAAAAAGCAGTACTAAAGGTTCCAAAACTCCATAAATCTCTACCAGAATTGAAGGCTACCATACCTATTAAAAAAAGATTTATTATCACGTAAAATGAGGCATGAGAATAAAAACCTTTGAGTTCTTTTACTCGTTTTTCTGCACGTAAGTAAGCATCTTCGTTTTCAAAATTATTATCGATATTGTTGTTTATTCTTTCCATGATGTTTTGTTTAAAATTAAAAAAATTTGATTCAATATTGTTCTACTTATTTTGTTCGTTACGCATAAATTCTTCGATTTTGCGTTTTTCCCAGTTGCTACCAAAAAGGCCATTCTTTACGAATACTCGATAAGCATGGATGCATAAACCTAGACCCCAGCCAAGCATTGGAAACCAGAACCATTGTACATTCCAGAAAGTTTTATAGTTCACGAAAATTAGAAAAGGAATTACTAAACAGTATGATAAAAGGCTGTAATAAAAACTTTTTAATTCGTCTACATGATTGCGTGCGCGTAAATATTGATCGTTAATTTGTGTATTTTGTGTTTGCATGATTGTTGTTTTTTTTGTGAGCATCGGTATGCTTACCGCAAAGGTGCTCGCTTGTTGATTAATGTGTATTGTTTTACTGGTTAAGAGTTTGTAGCGTTGTTTTATATTATTTAAACCTACACCTGTACTCTTTTTTACTATTTGTTTGGGTTGTAAATTATTTTCTACCACTAGGTTGCCGTTGCTTTCGTAAATTTTAATATGCAATGGTTTGCTACTTGTTACCATATTGTGCTTTACCGCATTTTCTAATAATAGTTGCAGAGATAGCGGCACGACTTTGCTTTCTGGGTTTTTAGCCATTTCGGGCATTGTAAAAACTATACTGTCTTCGAAACGCATTTTAAGCAGTAACATGTAGGTTTTTGCAAATTTAAGTTCCTCGTTAACGGTTACCAATTCTTTACTTTTTTGTTCTAAAACATAACGATATACTTTAGATAAAGAAGTCGTGAATTTTTGAGCATTTACCGGGTTTTCTTCTATTAAACTACTTAATACATTTAAACTATTGAATAAAAAATGTGGGTCTAACTGGTTTTTTAAAGCATCGAACTTTGCGCTTGCGGTACCTGCTATTACCTTTTGTTCTTTTATTCGGTTTTGTTGATAGCGGTTGTAAAAAAACACCACATGAAACCCAATAACGATAGTTAAGGTAATCCATAAACCAAACTGATAATTTTGCCATCTTTGGTTAGCTAAAAAGACACTAAAGGTGTTCCCAAAGTAAAAGACATTGGTTACGGCTCGCATAATAAAGAGACCAATAAGAGTTATTACTGTAGAACCGGCTATACCAATAGCTATACGTTTTAAATACATACCTTGTTTCCAGGTTCTGTTCTCTAGATAATCGAAATAAAACATATTTGAATACCCTAAAACAAAGGCATAAAGCTGATAAAAAACAAAACTGATTAATAAATCGTTAAAAGTTTTAAACTCAAACTCATTATATAAATAGCCTCCTATTAAAAACACTAAACACCCTAAGATAAAAGTGACTATAATATATTTTACTGATTTTGCCATGTTTTGTTTTTAATAGATTGGTATACTTAATTTACTTTAATTTTTGTTATTTTTTTTGAATCGCTGCCTCTAATTTTAATAATACATTGTTCCATAATTGTTCTTGTTTTGGTTATTGATAGTACAAATATCGAACAGAACTACGTGTTTTTTAAAATTGAATTACCGAACTGTATTTTTTTTATGCTGAATTGTAATTTACAAAAAAAAAGCAGCCTAAAAAATATTTTAGACTGCTTGACTATAACTTGATGGCTTTTATTATTAGCCCTCGTATTTAAAGAATATTGGCACGGCATAGGCTACTTTTACGGGTTTGCCACGTTGCTTGCCTGGTTCCATTTTTGGTAACTTACCAATAATACGTTCGGCCTCGGTTTCTAAAATTCTATCTGGACCTCTAGAACGAATATTAGTGGTAACACCTTTAGAATCTATAATAAAGATAACTGATACACGACCTTGAATCCCCATATCTAATGCTGCTTGTGGGTAAGTAAAGTTTTTAACCACATGCTCTTGCATTTTTTTCTGGAAACAATCTTTTGTTTTTTGTTTATCTAAACCTTCACATCCAGGAAAAACAGGTACATCTTCAATTACGGCAAAAGCAACTTCTGCTTCTTCTTCTATTTTCTCAACAACAACATCACCTACTGCTACAATGTGTTCTGAAATAGCATCATCTTGTCCTGTTTCTGTACTTTCGAAAACAGTTTCTTCAATATCAACCATATCTTCTACTACCTCAATCGTTTGCGTAATTACAACCGGAGCAGCTGCCGGAGGTGGAGGTGTAGCTGCTTTTACAATAGGAATATCGTCCTCATAGATTACTTCCATGTCTAAAACATCCATTGCAATTTCATCTTGTGCATCGTAAGTCTTAAATTCTAAGGCTTGCCAAGACAAGAATAACATCAAATTAAGTCCGATAGCGAAATATAAACTGCTATTACGACCAATTTCTAATTGTGGGTTCTTTTTAACTTCCATGACTACTTATTTTGATACTATAAAATTATTGTAATTAGCAAAAATCAACTATGATAATTATCATATTCTCTCAATACCCTTCAAATAATTAAGAAATCAAATAATTTAGTAAGCCATATAAACAAAAAAAGGCCACTCCAAAGAGCAGCCAATTAGCATTTTATATTATAAATAAGTATTCTTATTTTATTTCATTCAGAATAAAACCCAACATTATCTAGTTAAACGTCCTGATGTGTTTCCTCCTAAAATCCCCATCACCTCTTTTACTGTTGCTAAATTTACATCACCTTCATATGTATGTTTTAAAGCACAGGCTGCACTTGCAAACTCTATGGCTTTATAATCATCGTCCAGTTTTTGTAAACCATAAATAAGTCCAGCTGCAAAAGCATCTCCTGTACCTATTCTATCTACAACGTGTGTAATATCTAAATCTTCAGTTTCTCTAAATTCAACACCATTCCACATTCTAGCACGTATTTTATGCCAAGATGCGTTTACAGAAGTTCTAATTTTATCAAAAACTTTTTCTATGGAAGGAAATTCTTTTATCAATTGCTTACTTGCTTCAATAAAAGCCTCGTTAGAGTAATTGTATTCAGTACCTAAAACTTCATTTATTTCATTTATACCACCTATAAAAATGGTAGAATAATGAAGTAATTCTGTTAAAGCTTCTTTTGGATCCTTATCATATTTCCATAATCCGCTTCTATATGTAGGGTCGGCAGAAATAGTAAGTCCTTTTTCTTTTGCTAAAATTAACCCTTGTTTTAAAGTATCAAAACTACCTTGGGTTAATGCAGGTGTAATTCCCGTCCAATGAAACCATTTCCCATCGTCTAAAGCACGTTCCCAATTCACCATAGAAGGTAAAATCTCTGAAAACGAAGAGTGCGAACGATTATACGAAATATTACTTGGGCGCATTACAGCCCCTACTTCAAAGAAATAAACACCTAACGGACGTTTAGATAAACTTATAGACGAGGTATCTACACCAAATTTATTAATATAAGATAATGCCGTTTCTCCAATAAAATCGTCAGATACCGCACTAATATGTCTCACATTACCTCCAAAATTAGCAATTGAAATTCCAACATTTAATTCGGTGCCTCCAAAATAAAATTCAACCATGTTAGATTGAATAAATTTTTTGTGTCCACGAGGTGAAATACGCATTAAAACTTCTCCAAAGGTGATTACTTGACTCATAAATATACATGTAAAGTTATTCGAACAAATTTAACATTTGATTTTGGTAATACTCAGCAAACCCATGATTATTTTGTCTTAATTACATAAATCGCACCTAATTTGTAAGCTTATTAAAATTAGAGTAAATTCGTAACGCATCTACTAACAAAACATAAATTCGTTTTATTAATTATGAAAATTATTGCCAACAACCTTGCCAAACCAACAACAATAATTTGGAACAAAAAGGAAGTCGTTACTGGTATTTATAAAACACCAACAGCCTCGCCTATTTTTCTTGGCAAAACCGATGTGGATAATGATGAAGTAACCGATAGAAAATATCATGGTGGCCTATTTAAAGCTTGTTACCTTTTTTCTGAAAAACATTATGATTATTGGAAAAAACGCTATCCCGATTTAGAATGGAATTGGGGCATGTTTGGAGAAAACTTAACCGTTTCTAATTTCGATGAATCGGAAATTTATGTAGGCAATATATATAAAATAGGAGACGCTTTAGTACAAATAACTCAACCTCGTGAACCTTGTTTTAAATTGGGTGTAAAATTTAATGACCAAAATATACTTAAGGCATTTATAGATTATGGGTTCCCAGGCTCTTATATTAGAATACTAAAAGAAGGTTTTGTAAAAGTAGGAGACCATATGGTTTTACAAGAAGAAGCTAAAAACTCCTTAACCATAGCCCAAATGTATCAATTGCTATACGCTAAAGAAAAAGACCAAGATTTACTGAAACGCGCTATAGAAAATGATGCCCTTCCGGAGAAAAAAAGAAACAAATTAGCTGCATATTTAAAATAAGCTGAAGCGGTTTATAGTATCTTTGTAGCAAATTATTAATACATGTCATTTAAAGACTTACAATTAAATCGCCCAATTTTAAGAGCCGTTGCCGAAGCAGGTTACGACAATCCAACCTTGGTACAAGAAAAAACCATCCCTTTGGTTTTAGAAGGAAAAGACGTTATTGTTTCTGCACAAACAGGAACAGGAAAAACGGCTGCGTTTGCGCTTCCTATTTTACAGCGCTTATTTAATAACCAAGAAGCTCCTAAAAAAGGTAAAAAAATTAAGGCTTTAATTATTAGTCCTACTCGCGAGTTGGCTATTCAAATAGAGAATAACTTTAAAACCTATAGCACATATACAAACTTAACAACCTCTGTTATTTTTGGCGGTGCACCTATCGAACCTCAAAAGGACGTGTTAAAAAAAGGTATAGACATTCTAATTGCTACACCTGGACGTTTATTAGATTTACATAAACAAGATGCTTTAAATTTAGATTATGTAGAAACACTTGTTTTAGATGAAGCCGATTTAATGCTAGACATGGGCTTTATTGACGATGTTAAAAAAGTAGCCCGCCTTTGCACCAGCGAAAAACAAATTTTATTGTTTTCTGCAACTATCCCTTATAAGGTAGAGCAATTGGCAAACACGATATTAAACGAGCCAGAACGTGTAGAAGTTGCACAAAACTCTTCTACTTCAAAAAACGTAAACCAACTACTCTATTTTGTACCAAAACAAAATAAAATAGAATTAGGTTTACACCTACTACGCAATACTATTAAAGGAAACATCATCATTTTTAGACGTACTAAATTTGGTGTAGAAAAACTTGAACAAACCTTATCTAAAAATGGTTATAAAGTAGAAAGTCTTCATGGTGATAAAAGTCAAACTGCTCGACAAGATGCCTTATTACGTTTTAAGAAAGGCGAAGTAAATATTTTAATTGCTACAGATGTTGCTGCCCGTGGTATTGATATTAGCGATTTAGATGCTGTTGTAAATTTCGATTTACCAAATATACCTGAAACTTACGTACACCGTATTGGTAGAACAGCTAGAGCAGGAAAAGCAGGTATGGCATATTCTTTATGTTCTGCCGATGAAAAAAGTTATGTACTCGCTATACAACAACTTATACAAATGCAACTTGATGTTATAGACGATCACCCTTACCCTTTAGATCCAAAAGCAAAGCCAATAGTGCATAAGTCTCAAAAAACAGGAGGCAGCAAGCATAAAAAAGGTAGAAAAAGTGAAGCTTCTAAAAAGAAGAAAAAACGTTGGTACTAATAGCGTACACAAATATTAAAAATTCAGTATAAAACAAAAAAAAAGAGCCTTAATAGGCTCTTTTTTTGTTTTATACATTTCACGCTTTTATTTACTCGCAAATAGCTTAACATCCTGCTCGCTAACCTCAGCACCACCAAGAATAATAAGGCGCTCGACTACATTACGCAGTTCACGAATATTACCCGTCCAGTCGTACTCTTGTAATAATTTAACCGCTTTTTCGGTAAACTTCTTTTCGTTTGTACCTTGTTCACCAGATATTTTTGATGAAAAATGTTTTATCAATAACGGAATATCTCCACGTCTTTCATTTAAGGCTGGTACTTTAATTAAAATTACCGCTAACCTATGGTACAAATCTTCTCTAAAACGTCCATCTTCAATCTCTTTCTTAAGGTTTTTATTAGTTGCTGCAACTACACGTACATTAACTTTAATATCCTTATCACTTCCTACACGTTGAATTCTGCTTTCTTGTAAAGCACGTAATACTTTGGCTTGCGCCGAAAGACTCATATCTCCAATTTCATCTAAGAAAATGGTTCCACCATTAGCCGCTTCAAATTTACCTGCACGATCTTTATTCGCACTTGTAAAAGCACCTTTTACGTGTCCGAATAATTCACTTTCTATTAATTCGCTAGGTATGGCAGCACAATTCACTTCAATTAAATTTCCTTTTGCTCGATCACTCTTTTCGTGTAACCAATGAGCAACAAGTTCTTTTCCTGTCCCATTTGGCCCTGTAATCAACACACGCGCATCGGTTGGAGCTACCTTATCTATAATATCTTTTATTTGAGAGATTTCGTCGCTCTCACCTATCATTTCGTATTTCTTACTTACTTTTTTCTTCAGAATTTTGTTTTCTACAAACAACTCTTTTCTGTCTAAAGCATTACGAACCGTGTTTAATAAACGATTTAAATCTGGCGGTTTAGAAATATAATCAAAAGCCCCTAAGCGCATGGTGTTTACAGCCGTATCCAAGTCTCCATGACCAGAAATCATAACCATAGGGATCTCTGGTTTTATTTTTTTAGTAGCTTCTAAGACTTCAACACCATCCATTTTAGGCATTTTAATATCACAAAGCACTAAATCGTAATCTTCGTTTTTTATCTTTTCAATACCAATTAATCCATCTTCCGCTTCTTCAACTTGATAGGTATCATTTTCTTCCGAAAGGATTTTTATAAGCACACGTCTAATGGCTGCTTCATCTTCTATTACTAGTATTTTTGGCATCTTTATATTTTAAATTTTAGTCCACTTCTTAAATAGAACGCATTAATATCGTCTAATTTAAAAATTTCATCTCTATTTTTACTTCTAATTACATTATTTAATCTCACAGTATAACCAGTGTACAAATATGCAGCTAGATGTTTTGTAAAGCAATATTCATACCCCAATCCGCTAACGGCAACAGATAATGATATATGCTCAGCCTCTTTTTCATTAATTACTAAAGGTTTTTGTAAATGCGCCAAGTAACCATCGAGACCTGTAAATACTTGTAAATTATTTTTAGGATTAAAATGATACTTTAAATTCGATTTAGGAATTCCGGCTGTATAACTCCAATTATCATCAATTTTTCTATAATAACTAACAAACGGTAACGGAAAAGGCAAACCGGTTGTAGCATTATAAGTTAAACCTAAAATTAATCGACTGTCTTTTTTTATCTCTTCACCTGCAGTTCTTTTATTAATAAAAAACACGCCACCATTCATAAAAAAATCATCTGAATTTAATTTATGCGTAAGTGTTGATGCTATTCTTGGATTAAATTTAACTCCAAAACGCCATTTTTCATTCCACTTAAACGTATAAGCCAAGTTTAAATCTATAATGTGGATTTTATTTAAACCCGAAGTTTCAAAATCATACTCATCTTCTAAGTTTAATAGAATTCGGTTATACTCGCCACCAACAATAAAATAAGAATCGTTTTTAAGTTCTATAGGATAATTTAATAAGGCCCTTAATCGTGTATATTGATCTTCGGAATTACTCTTTGGAATAAATGAGTATTCTAAGCGTGCCAAATCTGTTAATTGTGCATGCGCCATATAAAAACTGGTCATAAACAATAACATTAACACCTTTTTAAATTCCAGTTTTTCTATCACAATTTAGTCAGTATCTATTGTTTAATAATATGAATATCTCTTTGAGGAAAAGGGATTGAAATTTTATTCTCTCTAAATAAACGATCTATTTCAAAACGAATTTCACTTTTAGGAATTGCTCCTTGAAAACTATCGTTTATAGTGAATACTAATTTAAACTCTAAAGCACTATCTCCAAAATTTGTAAAAAACACATAGGGCTCTGGATGTTGCATTACCGACTCATGATTTGCTGCTGCTTCTAACAATATTTTTTTTACAAGTTGCACATCACTGCCATATGCTACACCAACCTCAACAGCTTCTCTGGTAGACGATCCGTTTTGCGTCCAGTTATACAAACTATTCGCTAAATATAAATGGTTAGGTATTATTAACACTCTATTATCTATAGTTACAGCTCGCGTTGTGCGGAGTTTTATTTCTTCTACGCGCCCAACTTTACCTTCTATTTCAATAATATCTCCAACATGTACCGATTGATCAATTAATATAAAAATTCCAGAAATAATATCTTGGAATAAGGTTTGAAGCGCCAAACCAACACCTATCAATAAGGCTGCTGAAGCGGCAAATATAGCCGTAACATTAATACCAATAGAATCCATGGCAATAAGCAATACAACTAAATATATTAACCAACGAGCAAATGAAAAAACTGTAAAGAATTTACTTTTATCATCATCCGACATTTTACGCGTCATTATATTTCGTGCAAAGCGTAAAAAATAGGTAGTTAATATTAAAATGATAAGCACCAGCAAAACAGACTTTACTTTTAGTACGCCTGTTTCTATGCCACTCCCATCTTTAATGGTATAGGTATAAACATTATAATTTAAAAACCCCATGAACTGTTCCCAAATGGAACTATTCTCGATAGTGTCTTCTATTTGATCTATAACCTTGTCTTGCATTTTAATATTTAATCCATTTAATTAACTCTTTGTATGTTGGTTTTTTGCCATACATTAAAATACCAACGCGGTATATTTTTGCAGCAAACCAAACCGTAAGCATAAATGTGCCTACTAAAATAGAAAACGACAATACTTGCTGCCAAATTGGAACCCCAAACGGAATACGCATAAGCATAACCACAGGCGACGTTAAAGGTATAAACGAAAAAACTGTCGATACGGTTCCGTGTGGATCTTCTACCACTGTAAATATACCAATATAAACGGCTAAAACTAGAGGCATTATAATAGGCATCATAAATTGTTGCGTATCTGTTTCGTTATCTACAGCTGCACCAATAGCCGCGTAAAACGAACTGTAAAGCAAATAACCACCAATAAAAAACAGTATAAACGCCAACACTAAATTCAATAAAGGCAAATTGTAAAATGCTGTTAAAACATCTTGAATTCGCATGTTAAGCTCAGGGTTTTCCATGGCTTGTTGCACCATTTGTTGCTGCGGCGTTTGCACTTGTGCCAAATCTATCCCAAACACCGCCGAAAGCACAAACATTAAAATAAAACCTAAAATAGTCCAAATTAAAAACTGTGTTATTCCTGCTAGAGAAGTTCCAAAAATTTTACCCAACATAAGTTGTACAGGCTTTACAGAAGAAATAATAACCTCTATAATTCGGCTTGTTTTTTCTTCTATCACACTTCGCATAATCATGTTTCCATAAATAATGATGAACATAAAAAGCAAATATCCTAAAGCGCCACCAAAAGCAATTTTGATAACACTGTCTATTTTTGATGTTTTCTGTCCATCAAAACTTTCTTGTGCTATTTCAACGCTAATTTTAGAAGCATTAATCATATCTACATCTACTCCATTTTGCAGAAGTTTCATATTAGTTAACTTAGCTTCTATCTGATTTTCTAAATCTGAAATAGTATTTATCGATGGAGATTCTTCAGAATAAAATGTGATATGCTTAGATAAGTTTTTTAAATCTTGTATTTTATCTACATGCAATAAACCGTAAGCTTCCGTTTCTTTAGATAAATCTTTAGCATCGTCTAAAGACATATCTTCCAAAACATGATATGTGGTATGCTCTGAATCTTTAAAAGTATCTTTTACTAATCCAGATTCGTCCAATACAGATATTAAACGAATTTTATCGTTGTTTAATTGTGTTAAGTATGCAACAACACCAATAAGCGCCATAAAAATAATGGGACTTAAAAACGTCATAATTATAAACGATTTATTTCTAACTTTATTTAGATATTCTCGTTTTATAATAAGTGGTAAATGGTTCATAAAAATTAATTATTCTTTACTGTTTGAATAAAAATATCGTTAACGCTTGGTATTAATTCTACAAAATGAGAAACTTCGCCTTTACTTGCCAAGAAGCCCAATAAATCGTTAGATTTTTGAGAGTCTTGAAGTTTAATATTTAATTTTAATTCGTTTTCTAAAGTTTTAAAATAAGCATCGGACACATCGAATTTTTGAGCTAATTCTTGTTTTAATTCCGGTTGATTATTTGATCGAATTCCAACTTCAAAAGTATTTGATTTAAATTGACGTTTTACATCAACCAATTTCCCTTCTAATATTTTATTCGATTTATGAATTAATGCAATATCATCACATAATTCCTCTACAGATTCCATTCTATGTGTAGAAAAAATAATGGTAGCACCTTGATCTCTTAAATGTAAAATTTCATCTTTAATAATATCAGCATTTATAGGATCGAATCCTGAAAATGGCTCATCAAAAATTAATAGTTTAGGTTCGTGTAAAACCGTTACAACAAACTGAATTTTTTGCGCCATTCCTTTAGAAAGCTCCTGGATTTTTTTATTCCACCAATCGCCAATATCCAAACGATCGAACCAATATTTTAAACGTGCTTTAGCTTCAGTTTTACTTAAGCCTTTTAATTGAGCTAAATAAAGAGCCTGCTCGCCCACTTTCATGGTTTTATACAAACCACGCTCTTCTGGCAAATAACCAATATCTCTAATATGATTTTCGCGCAAGGCTTCGCCATCTAAAATAACAGATCCCGAATCGGGCATTGTTATTTGATTAATAACTCGAATTAAGGTTGTTTTCCCTGCTCCATTAGGTCCTAAAAGTCCAAAAATGCTGCCTTTAGGCACTGACAGAGACACTTTGTTTAGTGCGGTAAAGTTGCCGAAATTTTTAGAAACTTCGTTAACTTCTAATAAATTACTCATTAATTTTTTAGTTGACTTGTTTGCCGTAAAGATATTAAATGTTTAGTTGCTAGCTTAAGTTGAACGGATGCTTTCTTAAAAAATTAGTTTTAATCTTTTCGCTCAAAATTAAGATGTTTTAATAGTTGTAAACCCTATACATTATTTGCTTCTAATTCTATTGTTTTAAACAAACTGATAGCGTTTTTACGTACCCTATAATGCTCTAAAAACAAAACCCACCCTTAAAAAATTAAGGATGGGAAAAAAATTGCTATGAAAAAGAAAAATTATCACTAAAATAAATTAGTGATACATCAAATATAACTTTTTTTTAACAATTATTAACATATCCATTAAGTTTATTCGAGCGTAAACAAAAAAAATCCGCTAAAAAGCGGATTTTTTATTTTGACCTATATTTTTGGTTATGAGAACATATCCTTTACTTTTTCAAAAAAAGATTTATCAGATTTCTCTGGTTTTGGAGAGAAATGATCATCGTCTCTCATAGCTTCAAAAAATTCTTTTTGTTGCTTGTTTAACGTTTTTGGTGTCCAAACATTTACGTGTACTAATAAATCTCCGGTTCCGTACCCATTGATACTCGGGATTCCCTTTCCGCGTAAGCGTAAAATTTTACCAGATTGAACTCCTGCTTCTACTTTAATACGTACTTTACCTGTTACGGTATCTATTTCTTTAGATGTACCCAATACTGCATCTGGCAAGCTAATGTACATATCGTAATGTAAATTATCGCCTTCACGTTGTAATGTATCGTGTTCTGCTTCTTCAATAGCAACTAGTAAATCTCCCGAAACGCCATTACCTGGTGCTTCGTTACCTTTTCCAGATACTTTAAGTTGCATACCATCTACTACTCCTGCAGGGATTTTAATAGTAACTGTTTCTTCAGATACTTTTAAACCTTGTGCATCAGCATCAGCTGGCTTTTTATCAATAGTTTGTCCCGCTCCACCACAAACATTACATGGTGCAGAGGTTTGCATACGACCTAAAATAGTGTTAGCGATACGTGTTACTTGCCCGCTACCATTACAAGTAGAACAAGTTTTATACGTAGTACCATCGGCTTGTACTTTACGTTTTACTTTTATTTTCTTTTCTACACCGTTAGCAATTTCTTCTAAGGTTAATTTTACGCGAATACGTAGGTTGCTTCCTTTAACACGGCGTTGGCCTCCGCCACCACCAAAACCAGAAAACCCGCCACCTCCGAAGCCGCCACCGCCGCCACCGAAGATGTCTCCGAACTGACTGAATATGTCGTCCATATTCATGCCGCCGCCGCCAAAACCGCCGCCACCGCCGCCGTTTTCAAAGGCTTGATGACCAAACTGATCGTAACGTGCTTTTTTATTCTCGTCGCTTAAAATTTCATATGCTTCGGCTGCTTCTTTAAATTTACCTTCGGCACTTTTATCATCTGGATTTTTATCTGGATGAAACTCAATTGCCTTTTTTCGGTAAGCTTTTTTAATTTCGGCTGCCGTTGCTCCTTTGCTAATGCCTAATATTTCGTAATAATCTCTCTTTGCCATTGCTGTGTAAACCCTTCCGAAAAGGAAGCATTTGTTTTAATTAATAATACCTTCTTATTGTCCGATAACTACTTTCGGGAAACGAATTACTTTTTCACCAAGTTTATAGCCTTTTTCAATTACATCAATAATTTTTCCTTTCATATCATCTGTTGGCGCAGGAATTTGAGTAATCGCTTCGTGATTATCGGCGTTAAAAACTTCACCTTGTTCTACCACAACTGCTTTTAAACCTTTTTGTTCTAGTGTGTTTACCAATTTTTGGTAAATTAAAAGTACACCTTTACGTAATTCTTCAGCTTCTTTATCATCTTCAATATGACTTAAAGCACGTTCAAAATCGTCCAAAATTGGCAGTAATGTTTTCATTACATCTTCACTAGCCGTAGAAAACAATTCAATACGCTCTCTAGAGGTACGTTTTTTGTAGTTTTCAAACTCTGCGAAAAGTCTTAAAAACTTGTCTTTTTCTTGCTTTACTTCAGCTTGTAATTTTTCTTCAACCGTCAGTTCTTCAACCTCTTGCTCTTCTACTGCAACGTTTTCTGCTTGGTTTGCTTCAACTTGCTCGTTCTCTATATCTTTGTTATCTTTATCACTCATTGTAATTTCAATTTTGCAATTCTTAAAATTAGTTGGCAAAAGTACTGCCAATATTATTAAAATGCCATAATGTCATTAATTTATTTTGTACTAAATTCCTTTATATTGCATTCACTTTTGTGTAATTTTACACGATAAACCTTAAAAAAACTATAACAATGAAAACAAAATTTGTAAATATTTTATTCATTACGGCTTTAAGCCTTTCTGTATTTAGCTGTAAAGACAAAGCAAAAGAAGCAACAACTACAGAAGCTGAAACTCCTGCTGTAACTGAAGCTGTTAATACCGAAATTTACACTGTAGACAAAGCTAGTTCTACTATTGCATGGACAGGTTTTAAGCCAACAGGTTCACATAACGGAACTATTGGTTTAGAAAGTGGAGCGCTTAATGTTGCTAATGGAAAAGTTGTTGGTGGATCTTTTATTATTGATATGGCATCGATAACTGTTTTAGATATTCCTGCTGATGATAAAGGAAATGCTAAATTAGTAGGTCACTTAACAAATGCTGACTTTTTTGATGTAGAGAAATACCCAAGTGCTGTTTTTACTATTACAGAGGTTACTGATGCAGAAGGTAAAACTATGCTTTCTGGTAATTTAACACTTAAAGAGGTAAAAAACAATGTAACTTTCCCTGTGACTATCGCTAACGAAGGTGGCGCTATTACTATTATTAGTGAAGCTTTTTCTATTGATAGAACAAAATGGAACGTACAATACGGATCTAAATCTATTTTTGATAATTTAGGTGATAAATTTATCAATGATGATATTGAATTAAAAATCACAGTTAAAGCTGCGAAGTCTTAATTATAATATACCTTTTACCGAAAAGCCACCACGTGAAAACTTGGTGGTTTTTTTTATTTTATAAAAGCACGTAAACACTAAAGGTTAGCCATTGTAAAACACATCTTAAAACTTAACTTTGTAAAAAAACTATGAAAATAAAAACTAATTTAATCCTTAGCGCTTTTACTATTTTTGCTTTAACATCTTGTAAAAATGAAGCGAAAGAAAACAAAGCAGAAACACCTATTGATAAGGTTGTAGAACAAAAGCAAAAATTTCAAAATCAGGCTCACGAGTTAGTGTACCAAATGACACAAAAAGTTGGTGATTACAGTAAACTCGCCAGCAAAAAAGATGTAGTCTATACTTACACCTACCGTATACCAGATGGTAAAACCGATATTATTACGGAAAAGTATATTTTTAACGGTGAACTATCTTACGGAGCTTATCAAAAACACGAGCGCACACTTCCTGATTTAGAAGGTTTAATTGAACAAGGTTACGATGGTAATGAATTTTGGATAAAACTTAACGGAGCACCATTAAACGATGCGGCAGCATTAAAGAAAGTTGCTTTTAACAGACCTACAAATTTTTATTGGTTTGCCATGATGCAAAAATTGCTTGATCCGGGTTTACAATATGAATACCTAAAGGAACAAACTATTAACAATACCACCTATGATGTTATTAAGGTTTCTTTTAACACCAGCAAACCATCAGATATTTATCAATTGTATATTAATAAAGAAACTAAATTGGTCGATCAGTTTTTATTTACCGTTATGGATTTCGGTAGAACCGAACCTATGTTAATGATAATGGAATATGAACAAGTTGAAGATTTACTAATACCTACAAAACGTAAATACAAAAAATCTAATTGGGACGCAGAAGTAACCGAAGAACCTTGGATACTTGTAAACTGGACCGATATAAAATTTAATAACGGTTTAACGAAAGCTGATTTTAAAAAATAAAATATTCTGAAAAGTGGCTCTTAATTTAGGAGTCACTTTTTTTTTGCAGAACCGCTTAACCTAGTAAATTATCTAAAGCCGGTTGTAAATGATGAAATTTAAAATCGTAGCCAGCATCTTCTATTTTTTTAGAACTTACACGCTGACTTTCAAACAACAAAAGATGCATTTCGCCAAGCACCAATTTCATGACAAACTTTGGTACATTAGGCATAAAAAAGGGACGGTCTAAAGTTGTGGCTATCGTTTTAGTTAACTCGTAATTAGTTGTTGGGTTTGGAGCAACGGCGTTATAAACACCACTTAGTTTTTCTTGTAATGCGAGCATAAAAATCTGGGACAAATCTTCTATATGAATCCAAGATTGCCATTGTTTACCACTACCAAAAGCAGACCCTAAACCTAATTTTACAGGTTTTACCATTTCGGTTAATGCACCGCCATCTTCAGCTAAAACTAAACCAATTCTAATTTTAGCGACTTCTATATTTAATTCTGAAAAACGATCTACAGCAGCCTCCCAAACATTTACAACTTCACTTAAAAAAGAATCGCAACTACTTATTTTAAAATCTTCGGTGTAATAGTTTGTTAAAGAATCGGGATACAAACCAATTGCGCTAGCCGATACCATTTGCGTTACCTGATGCTCTATTTTTTTAAGACTCTCAAAAAGTAAATGAGCTGTATCTTCTCGACTCGATAATATTGTTTTTTTATATGAAGTCGTCCAACGTTTTGAAATAGTAGCACCTGCCAAGTTAATAATAGCATCTACATTTTTAAAACAATCTAAATCTATCTCTTTAGTTTTGGGTTGCCAATAAAAACCTTGATAGTTTTCGGTGTTTTCAAGTTTAGATTTACTTGTAGTTAAATAGTTAACCTGAATATTTTGAGCATGACAGCGACTAACAATTTCTTGTCCAATTAATCCCGTAGCTCCTGTTATTAAAACTCGCATCTACTTTTTATTTAAAGTTACAAAATAGCCACTTTATTTGCTACTCTTTTAGGGAAGGTTTAACACAATATTAATTATGCGCTTAATCTCTCTTCATTTTTAATAAAATGAAGAATAACGCTCTAAACCTATTGATATATTATAATGAGTGAACTAGTAAGTATCTTTACTATTTAGTACCTCGTAACATTTCGCGCTTTCCAGGAGGCCCCTCTAAACGCTCCACAGTAAACCCAACGGTTTGCATAGCACGACGCACACTACCTTTTGCTGCGTAGGTTACCAAAACGCCACTGGTTTTTAAAGCTTTATACATGGTTTTAAAAACAGACTCTGTCCATAATTCCGGCTGAACGCGCGCACCAAAAGCATCAAAGTAGATGATATTAAAAGCTTGCTCGTCTTCAATTTCTGCAAAAAACTTCTTTTGTTTTTCAATTGAGAAGCTAGGCGTTAAAGCATGTTTTTCGTTCCAAGCAACGTCATGGAGTGCTTTAAAAACAGATTCATTATTTTCAGCTTTAAGCTCCTTAGCGTAGTTTAATAAACGTATTTCTTCCGTGGAAACGGGGTACGCTTCTACTCCAACATAATCTATTTTCAACTTTAATTTATCGGCTTCCAAAAAAGTGACAAAAGCATTTAAGCCTGTACCAAAACCAATTTCAAGAATGGCCACTTCTTCATCTTCCGATTTTATGTTTTCAGAATAAAAATATTGCAAACCATGTTTTATAAACACATGGTAAGCTTCTTGTATGGCACCATGTTTAGAATGATATTGCTCGTCCCAATCTGGTAAATGTATGGTTGAAGAACCATCGGCGGTAATTACAACTTCTCTTTTCAAATTTATTGTTTTAAGAGTACACCATCGGCCTCAAAAGAAAATGTTCTTTTAGGTGCAATAATTTGCTCTATTTCTCCTTTAGTTTTTCCTGCATCTGCGGCATAATGACGTTGCTCATCAACTGAAACTTCAGAAACAAAAGCATTACCATTAATAATAACTTCTTGACCGGTGATATCCTTTGGCATAAAAAAACCATAATCTTTAAATTTCACCATGACCTCGTTACCATCTTCCAAATCTAAACGCATCCAACAGCCTTTTGCCTGACAAACGCTATTAACTTTTGCTTTTATTTTTGAAGGAATACTGTCGCCCACATTCATAGATTTATAATGCGAAGCCATAGAGATTGCCGGAATAGCATCATCGGCTATAATTTTATTTCCGAAAGAAGCATAACTAACCGTTTCTGTTTTAGTAGGTTCCGCCTGTTGCACATCTGCTTTCTTTTTACATGATATCATAAAAAAAACGCAAATAAAAGTGAGAAAAAGAGATTTCATTTGATGAATGTTTAGATTTTATACAATTTCTGTAAATATACCCAAATTTTAAAAACGAATTTACTTAAATTTACAGTCTAAATAAGAACAATATGAGTGCTATAATCAACAACATCGAGATTATAAAAGCAAAATCGACAAAAATTAATGATGTAGATTTTGATAATTTAAAGTTTGGAAGTGTTTTTTCAGACCACATGTTAGTGTGCAACTATGAAAACGGTAAGTGGCAAGCCCCTAAGGTTACGCCTTACGAACCGATTACTTTAGACCCATCGGCTAAGATTTTCCATTACGGTCAATCGATTTTCGAGGGAATGAAAGCATATAAAGATGCCGATGAGAAAGTCTGGTTATTCCGTCCTTTAGATAATTTTAATCGATTAAATATTTCTGCAAAACGTTTAGCAATTCCTGAATTACCTGAAAATTATTTCATGGAAGGTTTAAAAACGCTTTTAGAAGTTGATAGCGATTGGATTCCTAAAAATGAAGGAAGTTCTTTATATATACGTCCTTTTATTTTTGCTTCAGGAAATGGTTTTCACGCCTCACCTGCCGATGCTTATAAATTTATAATTTGTACAGCACCATCGGGAGCTTATTTCTCAGGAAAAGTAAAGGTTTTAATTGAAGAAAAATACTCACGTTCTGCTAATGGTGGTGTAGGTTTCGCAAAAGCTGGAGGTAATTATGCTGGGCAATTTTACCCAACACAATTAGCGATAGAGAAAGGTTACCAACAAGTAATTTGGACTGACGATAACACCCACGAATATATTGAAGAAGCTGGCGCTATGAATATTTTTGTACGTATAAACGATACATTAATTACAGGCCCAACGAGTGATAGAATTTTAGATGGTATTACTCGTAAGAGTATTATTCAATTAGCTGAAGCTGAAAACATACCTGTTGAAGTTAGAAAAATTACAGTAAAAGAAGTTGTTGAAGCGGCTAAGAACGGATCGCTAAAAGAAATGTTTGGAGCAGGAACTGCTGCGGTAATTTCACCTATTTCTGGATTTGGGTTTAAAGATGAAGATTTTGATTTACCAGAATTGGAAGACACATACGCTAGCTATTTAAAAAAGCGTATTACTGATATTCAAACGAATAAAACAGAAGATCCTTTTGCATGGAGATACGAAGTAAAATAATTTTACTTACCTCCTATCAAAAATGATAGATAAAAAAAAGAGAGAAATCTAAATTAGATTTCTCTCTTTTTTTATGAAATAAATTTAATATTTTAGCTTCTACTTGCTTTTATTGGGCATCCAATAGCTTTTGTAATTTCTGGGCTTGGTTTTGTTCCGTTCTCTAAAGCCGCGATAGCATTTTCAAGAAACTTAACTTTAACATCTTCAGCAGATTTTGCATTATCATCTATAGTACCTATATATTGTACTTTACGTTCTGCATCTAATAAAAACACATGAGGTGTTCTTACCGCACCGTATTGTGGGTATATTTTTTGTCCTTCATCTACAAGGTAAGCAAAAGGAAACCCTTTTTCCTTAGCACGAGCTTGCATAGCAGCATAACCTTCTTTTTCATTCTCAGGACTATTTGGGTTAATAGCTATTACAGGGTAACCTTTAGGCGCATATTCATTATGCAATGCTATTAAACGATCTTCGTACATTTTTGCAAACGGACACTCATTACAAGTAAACGTTACAATGTAACCTTTAGCATTATCATAACTTGCTAGGGACACCATAGAACCATCAACATTTTTAAGATTGAAGTCGGTAGCTCGTTCTCCTATTTTATAACCACCAATTTCTTCTAAACTCCTAGTTTGTTCCGGAGAACCTCCTTTAGGTGGCCCTTTTCTATCACCTCCATGTGGTGGAGGTCCTGGTCTATCTCCATCATGAGGAGGTCCTTTTCGGTCTCCATCGTGCGGATGATCTTTATGATCGCTTTGGTGATTTTCCGCAGATACTTCACTGTTTTTTTGAGCACTATCTTTACACGATACTAAAACCGCAAGAGACAACGTTAATGTAGCTATTAATACACTTATTCTTTTCATTTTGAATTCTATTTATTTATTAAAATTTTTGCTGATTTCAGTTTCGATATCTTGTAAGCCCCCAAAAGAACGCTCATAATAGAAACGTTTTTCGCTATTAAACATAATAGTAAACGGTATGGCTCCAGACCATTCAGGATTTATTTTATTTATCCAAGAATTAGCATCCGGATCGTCTAAAAGAACCACTTTAGTCGTTATATTATTTTTCTTTAAGAAGGGTTTCAGCTTTGTTTCGATGTCCTTTGGAAAGTCCATACTAACTAAAATAACTTCTACATCGGGATTTTTTTGAGCATATTCTTGAATATACGGCAACTCCTCTACACATGGTAAACACCACATGGCCCAAAAATTTATTAAATATGTTTTATTGTTCTGAGTATAAAGTAAAGGCTCTAAGCCTTCAAAGTCGTAAACCGGAATATCTTGAGATATTATAGCTTCACTTTTATCTACCTTACTAGCTTCGTTTTTATTGTCTATACAGCTTACTAAAAAACATAGAGTAACAATAAAACTAACTAATATACCTTTCTTCTTCATTCAAAAAATAACTTAATCTTAATTAGACTTTTTTATTTCCAAAAGGTTTAATCTTAATAATAAATATTCAAAAAAGTTATTTCTTTAAAATATCTGCAATATTAGGTTGAAAATAATTTGGGCCTTTTAATACCTTGCCATCTTCTCTATAGATAGGCTCTCCATCCTCACCTAACTTACTCATATTACTACGTTGAATTTCTTCAAACACCTCTTCAATTTTATATTGCATACCATGCTCTATAATAGTACCGCATAAAATATAAAGCATATCGCCTAAAGCATCAGCAACCTCTACAAGATCGTTATTATTAGCAGCTTCTAGATACTCTTCATTCTCCTCTTTCATTAGATTGAAACGCAATGTATTTTTCGCATCACCTAAATCCGCCTTTGGAGTTTCTCTGTATCCAATTTTATATGCCGTATGAAAGGCTTTTACTGCTTCTATTTTATTCTTCATAAATTATATTTTTAAACTTCTACAACCGTAGAAATCTCGTAAGTATTAATTAAATTTGCATAAAAATAGGGATATGTTTAGTAATGGTCAAATGATTTTCGGAGTAATATTTTTTATTGTTTTTGCCATTATTATTGGCTTTACCTACCGAAAAGACTTTAAACTGCACAAACGTTTCTATAGCGGTAGTATTTGGGTTTTAGTTGGGTTTATTGGCTTTATACTTTCTATTGTTGCTATTAAATTCTTTTTTAAATAATTCGTTTTTTTAAACTACCTCTTCCTGTAATCTACAAACGGGATTAATCTTTCATTTTTATAACAATCTTCAATAAAGAATACATTTTCTGTCTTATCAGGAATGCTCCTTTGGAAATTATAATATTAAAAATAAGCACTGCTTACTTATAAATTAGATGCTTTTTAATTCTCTTTCAAGTATTTATCAAGCATATTTGGGGTATTTATAAAAATTTACAACTTTATAACGCAACCTTTTTAAAAACGGTGCATCTACCTAACAGCTATTAAACTAATTTAAAAATGAAACTACTTATCATTATCGGTGTACTCATCTTATTAAATTTAATTCTATTAACGTTTAGTGTAAACAAAAAAACAGAACCCTGAATAAAGGTTCTGTTTTTTTTTATTTACAATTAACTTATTACCTAGTTAACTTCTGGAAGGAAACTATAATGCTTACTGTATGTTAACATTTGATCTACGAAAGACTCCGGATACTCTACATTTACTTTAGTTATTTCTCCTGCATCATTAGTTTCTGGAACTAAAATAGGATTAACATAACCTGTGTAAGGTGCCGAACTAAATTGTTTGTTACGCTCCAAAACATTTGCATGAATATCTTGGTCTACTTTTACACCATAACCTTCAACTAAAGCCTCTACAGCTTTATAATCACCTTCAGATTTTATACGTTGTGTTTCTTTTAATAATTCACCAAAAAGACCGTGTAATTTCGCATAATCATTGATGTTAAAATATGTTTTTCCGTCGCGTGTTACTTTTTCAATAACGTTATCTGCTTTTCCTTTTTCAAAAGCCCAAGCCGATACCCATTGTCTGTTTCTCATGTGAGCCTCTTCAACGTTATCTCCTAAATTTAAACGGATTAATTGCGTCATTAAACCATTTCTAATGTAACCGTCGTAAGCTGTTTTACCAATCTTTTCCCAATCGGTTACTAAACCTAGTTCTTGTAATTTAGGATTGTATAAATAATATAAACCAACTAAATCCGCACGACCTTCTTCTAACGTAGATGCGTAGTTTTTAAGCGTTTCTTTAGTTTCACCAACACCAGGATTTAACTTTCCGGAAGCATGACCAATAACTTCGTGTAAAGCAGTATGTAATTTATCGGCTAATTGCCCATACTCTTCTTCTAAAAGTAATTCTTCTTCATCATGAACAAATTCTTTTAAACGCCCAGTAGTTCCTGCATTGTTTGATGCATTTACAATATTCCCTAAGGATACAGATTTACTACCAACAGCGGCACGAATCCAGTTTGCATTTGGCAAGTTAACACCAATTGGAGTACTTGGAGATGCATCACCAGCCTCACCTGCGACATTAACAACTTTGTAAGTTACACCAACAACATTCTCTTTTTTATGCTCTGCCATTAATGGAGAATTGTCTTCGAACCATTGTGCATTATCTGATAATACTTTCATTTTCTGAGACATATCAAAATCGTTAATTTGAATGATACTCTCGTAAGATCCACGGTATCCTAATGGATCATTATACACCTCAATAAAACTATTAATGTAATCTATATTTCCGGCAGTAGCCCCAGTCCAAGCTACATTATAATCATCCCAAGTTTGTAAATCTCCCGTTTTATAATATTCAATTAAAAGACCTAAAGCATGACCTTGAGCTTCATTTTCGGCAACACCTTTAGCCAATTCTAACCATTTAATAATTTCGTCTATAGCTTCCCCGTAAAGTCCACCCGATTTATAAATACGTTCTTTTAAAACACCATCCTCTTTTACTAATTGGGAGTTTAACCCAAAAGATAAAGGCTTATCAGCATTTGGAGATTGCTTAGCTTTATAGAAACTTTCAACATCGTCGTTAGTAACATTTGGTCCGTAAAAATTAACTGCCGAAAGCGCTACATTATCAACACCTTTTGCCTGGTTAACTTTTTTAGTATCCGCATCATTAAATATAGCATCAAAAGCATCTGCATCTAAAGTTGTATTAGTTGCAGCCAATAATTCTTTTAAATAATCTGCAGAAAACTCAGGAGTTAATTTATCTGTAGAATAGTGATGGTGTATACCATTACTAAACCAAACACGTTTTAAATAACTCTCAAAACTTGCCCAATCTTTAGCATTTTTATCACCAGAATAGCTTGTGTAAACTTGCTCTAAAGCCTTTCTGATTTTTAAATTATAACGGTAATTTTGATCCCACATAATATCGCGACCAGACAAACCCGCTTGAGTTAAATAGTAAACTAACTTTTGCTCTTTTAAAGTTAATTTATCCCAACCCGGAATTTGATACTTTAATATTTTAATATCGGCAAATTGATCTACATTATAATTAAATGCAACAACCTCTTTTACCTCTTCAATAACCTTACTATCATCTTTTTCATTACCACATGAAAACAGCATTAAGTTTATTATTGCAACACCTACAATTGATTTTAGTTTCATAATTTAAATTATTATTATTTTTTAACTTACAAAAACAACTCTTTAAAGCGACTTACTATTCTTATTTTTATAAAAAAAAGAACATTTCACTATTAAAACGTTATTATTAATTCAACAAATGTAATAATTTATTAAACGAATTTTAAAATTGATTATCTTTGAGTTAAATATTCTCTCTCTAAACCATATACAATGAAAGCTTTTAAGTATATTTTATTTCTTTTACTTATTACAATTATAGGCGCATCTATATATATTGCGGTGCAGCCCAACACGTATACGTTTTCTAGAAGTAGAATAATTGAAGCTCCAAGTACTGTGGTTTTTAATGAAGTGAATGACTATAAAAACTGGCCAAACTTCTCCCCATGGCTTGAACAAGAACCACTAGCAACACTTACTTATTTAGATAAAACCAGTGGTATTGATGCAGGTTATGCCTGGAACGGAAACATTTTAGGAGAAGGCAGCATGAAGACTTTGGCTGTTGAAGAAAACAAATCTATTGCACAACAAATTAATTTTGTAACACCTTTTGAAAGTCAATCGGATATTAGTTGGTCTTTTGAGCCTAAAAACAATGGCACAAAAGTAACTTGGACCATGAGTGGGAAGCAAGATTTTATGACTAAAATGTATACCGCTTTTTCTGGACCTATTGAAGAATCTGTTGGTCCCGATTTTGATCGTGGCTTATTTAAACTAGATAGCGTTGCCGTTGCTAGCATGAAAAAATACAGCATCAATGTTGTTGGAGTTACTCAACACGGTGGTGGCTACTATTTATACAACACCGCTTCTTGTAAAATAAACGAACTTTCTACAAAAATGCAGAATATGCTACCTAGAGTTATAGCTTACGCTGAAAATAATAACATACAAACCGCAGGTAAACCTTTTGTAAATTACCATCAATGGGATGAAGAGAATAACGCCGTTATGTTTTCGTGTTGTGTACCAACAACCGAAAAAGTAATATCTAATGATAGCGATATATTAACGGGGCAATTACTACCATTTAAAGCTGTAAAAACGGTTTTAAAAGGAAATTACACCAACTTAAAAGAAGCATGGGAAAAAGGCATGAATTATATTCCTATAAATGGATTAGAAGCTTTAGAAAACGGACCGACTATAGAAGTGTATAGCAATTTAGCAGAAAACAACCCAAACCCTGCAAAATGGCTAACCGAAATATATATTGCCATAAAACCACTTGACGATTAATTTTTAAATGAAACAACTTGTATTCGTTTTTCTGGGTGGTGGTTTTGGTAGCGTACTGCGCTATGTAATTGGTAAACTTTTAAACAACACAGAAAACGGAATACCTTATGGTACTTTTGTGGCCAATATTTTAGGAAGCTTGCTTATAGGTATTGTTTTAGGTCTCGCTGCTAAACACGATTCGCTTTCACAAAATCAAACGTTACTTTTAGCTACTGGTTTCTGCGGTGGTTTTACAACTTTTTCTACCTTTGCTTACGAAAACCACATGTTTTTAAAATCTGGAGATTTCACCAGTTTTGCAATTTATACTATTGCTAGTTTTGTGGTTGGATTTTTAGCAGTATTCTTTGGCATGTATTTAGCCAAATAACTAAAATGGTTAATAAAAGCGTGTATCAAATTATTCAATATTTTAAATTTCTTTTAAAATCGACCAATGAGCACGGTGTGCACTCCCCTTTTGTATACGATTTAATTACCAAATGCTTTTACGATAAAGCAAACTACCCAGGTTACAAAACAATAATTGATTATAAAGCAGCACTTCTAAAAAACAACAACCTTATACAAGTAATCGATTTAGGCGCAGGTTCTCAGGTTATGAAACAAAAAGAACGCAGCATTTCTAAAATGGCTAAAAACGCAGGTTCCACCAATAAGCGCGCAAAACTACTATATAGATTATCAAACTACTTTAAACCCGAAAACAGCTTAGAATTAGGCACCTCTTTAGGCATAGCTACAGCAGCTTTACATTTAGGAAATCCCCAAGCTAGCATTACAACTATTGAAGGCTGCCCAAATATTTCCGCTTTTTCTAAATCTAATTTTGAAGTATTTAAGCTGAAAAAAATTGAGGTTATTACAGGTGATTTTAATGATGAAATTGAACAACTTAAAACCAATAGTTACGATTTAATTTTCTTTGATGGTAACCACAAAAAGCAAGCCACTTTAGATTATTTTGAAGCGCTTTTAGAAACAGCTCACAACGATTCTGTTTTTATATTTGATGATATTTACTGGTCTAAAGACATGACCGAAGCATGGGAAACCATAAAAAAACATCCAAAAGTAAAAGTTACTGTAGATACTTTTTTCTGGGGATTTGTTTTCTTTAGGAAAGAGCAAGTTCGCGAAGATTTTATAATTCGTGTTTAACTAAAATTTCACTTTACGTTCTCTCCTTTATTCGATATTCCAAAAAACAAAAAAAAGCCTCAGAGTTATTAAACTCTGAGGCTTTTGTTTAAATAAAAACTATCTAAATATTATTAAGTAAAAATTACTTTACTAAGTTAATTTCTACTCTTCTGTTATCAGCTCTACCTGCAGATGTTGCATTAGTCGCAATTGGTCTAGTTTCACCAAAACCAATAGCAGATAATCTAAATTCATCTACACCATTTTTTACTAAATAAGCTTTTACGGCGTTTGCCCTAGCATCTGATAGTCTTTGGTTTAAAGTATCACCACCAGAACTATCTGTGTGACCTTCAATAGAAAATTTAGCATCAGGATATTCACCTAAAATGTTAACAATTTCAGCTAACACTTTATTAGATTCTGTTTTAATAGAAGATTTTCCAGAGTTAAACAAGATAGTTTTAGCGTAAGCATTTAAAGTCGCTTGCACCTCTACTGTAGGCACAACTACTTCAGGACAACCTTTGTTTGCTACTGTACCAGCAACGTCTACACATTCGTCAAATTTATCTGCTACACCATCGTTATCTGTATCTTTCCATGGGCAACCACTGTTTTCTACAGGACCTGCAACTTTAGGACAAATATCAATATTGTCTAAAACACCATCGTTATCTGTATCTCCCCAAGGACAACCTTTATTTTCTTTAGGACCTGCAACTTCAGGACAATTATCTTCATTATCCATAACACCATCTACATCACTATCTAACCATGGACAACCGTTGTTTTCAGCTGGCCCTGCTTCTCTAGGACAACCATCTAACTTATCGATAACACCATCATTATCTCTATCTTTTGGCTTTCCTTGGTACACTGGCACTTTTAAACCTGCATAAACATCGGCACCTTTTGTATTATCACTAGCTAAAGCAGTAATTACAGACCCAGAACCTATGTATAGAGGTCCTGCTCTAAATCCTGCTCCGGCTTGAAATCCGTTATACTGCACTAAACTAACTGGTACGTAAAAACTAAACCACTTACTCTCAAAGCGAGGAGTTAATGACACCATGTTTGCAATACGACTCGCTTTTTCTTTTCCTTTAGCAATAAGAGAAAAATCAGTATTTAAGTTTAAAAAGAAACGCTTAGTAAAGCTATAATCTGCATTTAAATGAACAGCCGTTGGTAACTTTACTTTGTAACCATTAGTCACCGTACCAATACCGTAGATATTTTCTAAAGCATCTGCAAAATCATCACCATTATCAAAATCGTCTTCATTAATGTTTGCACCGTTAATATCAAAAACTTCTTGAGTTCCTTCTTTATAATTAATTTGACCGATATCTGTAATAGATAATCCAATTTTCAATTTATATTTATTTTGATCCTTATGATTATAAGCCGGTCCGTTCACACTTTCTGTTTGGTAATCTCTATAATCTGGTCTCCATTCGTAAACAAAACCTAAATCTGCGCCAAAACCAGAAGCATCTGGAAGTTCGTAATCATAATCATCATTATCGAAGTTATCATAATAACCGTAAGTTAACTCACCTGTAGTATCTAAACTTCCTGTAGTTGGATTTGTACCATCGGCATCATAATCTACAGTTACATTTTTACCATAAGCATAAGCAGTACCACCACCTTGTAAATACTTTACGGTAAGACCACCTTTTAAAAAGTGTTCTTCTTTGTTCATTAAAACTCTAGCATAAGTTACACCTACTTCTGCCCAAGCTTGAGCAAAGGTTGTAAAATCACCTTCGTTTACAACAAAATCATCGGTAGTGTCATCATCAACATTATCAATAGTTTCTCCATTAATTTCGGTTACATTAACCATAGAGCGTGCTCTCGTAAAAATAGCTAAAGAGCTAGTTTCGGTTAAATTAAACATAAATGCTGGCCCCATAACATCTAAATTAATAGCTGCATTGTTATCTGTAGATGGCGATTTTTTTGCATCTAAATCAAAATCGTAATCGTCTTTAAGCGCATCCAAAAGGTTAACACCATAATAGTCGTTACCTGCAAAAGCACTAACACCTACAATGTTAATATCTGTTTTAAAACGAGAATCTGTAATATTAGCAGGGTTAGCAATAACGCTATTTACACCGCTATAATTATCTGTAAGAAACCCTACGTAAGACTGCGCCTTAGCACCGAAGGAACCTAAAAGTAATAATACTACTAATGAGATTTTTTTCATAATTAAGTTTTGTTTTTTTATGTTGTTTTGTGCAAAAATAATAGTTTTACTTTTAATCTATAAGTGATAATTAACTTACAAGCAATTATTACAAAGTTTCTCTTAATCCCCCCCTTTTTAAAACAGTATTATTAACAATACTGCCAATTTCTTAAAGAATTGTTAAATAATATTCATAGAATAAAATAGCTTATTTAAAAATCTATAACTCAAATACTTCTAAAACGCATCTCCATATTTACAGTAATCTTTTTTGAAATTTCCTTTTTTAACAATTACCTTTAACCTATGAAAATTTACACTAAAACAGGCGATAACGGTACCACGGCATTATTTGGCGGTACTCGTGTACCAAAACACCATATCCGTATAGAAAGTTACGGCACTGTAGATGAGTTAAACTCTCATTTGGGTTTAATTCGCGACCAAGACGTTAATGAAGATTACAAGGAATTACTTACCGAAATTCAGCATAAATTATTTACGGTTGGCGCTATTTTGGCTACCGATCCAGAAAAAGCTGTTTTAAAAAATGGCAAAGACCGACTTAATATCGAAAAGATATCGATTAAGGATATTGAGCGTCTAGAGCTTGCTATGGACAGTATGAACGAAGCTTTACCAGAAATGACGCATTTTGTGCTTCCGGGTGGCCATCAAACCGTGTCATTTTGTCACATAGCGCGCTGTGTATGCCGTAGAGCCGAGCGTTTAGCAACAGCACTTAACGACTTAGAACCTTTTGAAGCGAATGCTTTAAAGTATTTAAATAGACTTTCGGACTATCTTTTTGTATTGGCACGAAAGTTGTCTTTAGACTTACAAGCAAATGAAATTAAATGGATTCCTGAAAAATATTAAATTATTTATTGGAAGTTTAAATTAAAAAGCTATATTTTGATTTGGAAGCGAAATCTGCGTTAGGGATTGAGGCTTTGTTGAAGCTCTCTTTTGTTTTTCTCAAAAAAAGCGACTGCCGAAAACCCGACCCTTGTGGTAACGCCCAAAACAAAAATAAAGCAAAAGTATTGCTACAATTATTAACTATGCAATAATAAATTTCAACTGTTTAGAGTACAAAAGGATACGTTCTTAAAATTAATGATTAAATAATTCATTTTTTACTTGTGTGTTTAAACTAAAAATTTATTTTTGCAAAAAATTAAACGCATTAACACATGTATTGGACTTTAGAATTAGCATCTTATTTAAGTGATGCGCCTTGGCCTGCAACCAAAGACGAATTGATAGATTACGCCATTAGAACTGGTGCACCTTTAGAGGTTGTAGAAAATTTACAGTCGATTGAGGACGAAGGTGATTCGTACGATTCGATTGAGGAAATATGGTCGGATTACCCTACAGATGAAGATTATCTGTGGAATGAAGATGAATATTAAAAATATAAGCATAAAGAATAGTTAAAAAGTCTCGAATTGAGACTTTTTTTTTGTTCTAAAAGGTATCTTTGGTATTAATATAAGCATGGCTTACCCTATGCCTTTAAGAGCCTATAAAATGGCTTATTTTAATACTATATTTTAACTAAAAAACACCTAGGATTGTCCTAGAAAACATATTTATATAAAATTAATAACATGACATTTTTAGATTCTATACTAAAGGTATTTGTTGGCGATAAATCGAAACAAGATGTAAAAGCCATTACACCTATAGTTAAACAAATTACTACATACGAGGCGGCTTTAGAAGCATTATCGCACGATCAATTAAGAGCAAAAACAGCAGAATTTAAAGCTAAAATTGCCGAAGCCACTCAAGCTACCAACGACAATATTGCGAGCTTAGTTAACGAAGCAGAATCTACTGAAGATATTGACCGTCGTGAAGATATTTATCAAGAAATTGATAAATTGAAAGACGAAGCTTATAAAATTACCGAAGATGTTTTAAATACTATTTTACCAGAAGCTTTTGCTGTGGTAAAAGAAACAGCAAAACGTTTTACGAAAAACACACAAATTACCGTTACCGCTAACGAGTTTGATAGATCTATTTCTGCCAATAAAGCTTATGTTAGTCTAGAAGGCGACCAAGCTACTTGGGCAAACTCTTGGGATGCTGCAGGAAAAGCTATTACTTGGGATATGGTGCATTATGATGTGCAACTTATTGGTGGTATTGCTATGCACCAAGGTAAAATCGCAGAAATGCAAACGGGTGAAGGTAAAACGTTAGTTGCAACCTTACCTGTTTACTTAAACGCACTTGCTGGTAAAGGTGTGCATTTAGTAACCGTTAACGATTACTTAGCAAAACGTGATAGCGCGTGGATGGCTCCTATTTTTGAGTTCCATGGTTTAAGCGTTGCTTGTATAGATTATTTTAAACCAAACTCGCCAGAACGTAAAGCGGCTTACAATGCAGATATTACTTATGGGACTAATAACGAATTTGGTTTCGATTACTTACGTGATAACATGGCACATTCGCCAGACGACTTAGTACAGCGCCCACATCATTATGCCATTGTAGATGAGGTGGATTCAGTTTTAGTTGATGATGCGCGTACGCCATTAATTATTTCTGGTCCAATACCACAAGGTGAGCGTCACGAATTTACAGAGCTTAAGCCAAAAGTTGACGATATTGTAACAGTACAACGTAAGTATTTAACAGGTGTTTTAGCAGAAGCTAAAAAACTTATTAAAGATGGTGATACTAAAGAAGGTGGCTTAAAATTACTACGTGTTTATCGTGGTATTCCAAAAAACAAAGCCCTTATTAAGTTTTTATCTGAAGAAGGTGTTAAACAATTATTACAAAAAACCGAAAACTATTTTATGGCGGATAACAACCGTGAAATGCCAAAGGTTGATGAGGAATTGTACTATGTAATTGAAGAAAAAAATAACCAAGTTGAATTAACAGATAAAGGTGTTGAGTATATTTCTGGAAAGGATAATCCAGATTTCTTCATCTTACCAGAAATTGGACTTGAAATTGCTAAAATTGAAAGTCAAGGTCTATCTAAAGAAGACGAGGCTGAACAAAAAGAAGAATTGTATAAAGATTTTGGTGTAAAATCTGAACGTATACACACTCTTAATCAACTTTTAAAAGCTTACGCTTTATTTGAAAAAGACACCCAATATGTGGTGATGGAAAATAAAGTAATGATTGTAGATGAGCAAACCGGTCGTATTATGGATGGCCGTCGTTACTCTGATGGACTACACCAAGCCATTGAAGCTAAAGAAAATGTAAAAATTGAAGATGCTACCCAAACTTTTGCAACGGTAACACTACAAAATTACTTTAGAATGTACCGCAAACTAAGTGGTATGACGGGTACAGCAGTTACAGAAGCTGGTGAGTTCTGGGAAATTTACGAATTGGATGTTGTAGAAATACCAACCAACCGCCCTATTGCTCGTGATGATAAAGAAGATTTAGTTTATAAAACTAAGCGTGAAAAATACAATGCGGTTATTGATGATGTTACCAAATTAGCAGAAGCTGGACGCCCAGTTTTAATTGGTACAACATCGGTAGAAATTAGTGAATTGCTTGGTAAAATGCTTAGTATTCGTAAAATACCACACAATGTATTAAACGCGAAACAACATAAAAAAGAGGCAGATATTGTAGATCAGGCTGGTAAATCTGGACAAGTAACTATTGCAACCAATATGGCTGGTCGTGGTACCGATATTAAATTATCTGCCGAGGTTAAAGCTGCTGGAGGTTTAGCTATTGTTGGTACAGAACGTCACGATTCACGTCGTGTGGATAGACAGTTACGTGGTCGTGCTGGTCGTCAAGGAGATCCAGGAAGTTCTCAATTTTACGTATCTCTAGAAGATAATTTAATGAGATTGTTTGGTAGTGAACGTATTGCCAAAATGATGGATAAAATGGGATTACAGGAAGGTGAAGTCATTCAGCATTCTATGATTTCTAAGTCTATTGAGCGTGCACAGAAAAAAGTTGAAGAAAATCAATTTGGAGTTCGTAAGCGTTTATTAGAATATGATGATGTTATGAACGCGCAACGTGAGGTGGTTTACAAGCGTCGTCACCATGCATTATTTGGAGAACGTCTACGTGTAGATTTAGCAAATATGATTTTCGATACATCGGAAGGTATTGTTGAAACGAACAAAGCTGCTAACGACTATAAGAATTTTGAATTTGAATTAATTCGTTATTTCTCAATGAGCTCTCCAGTAACCGAAGCTGAATTTGGAAAACTTGCTGCTCAAGATATTACTGCTAAAATTTACAAAGCTGCTTTCGAGAATTACAAACAAAAAATGACACGCAACGCTGAAAGTGCATTCCCTGTTATTAAGAATGTATTTGAAACACAAGGCGATAAATTTAAACGTATTGTTGTGCCTTTTACAGATGGTATTAAAACATTAAATGTTGTTACCGATCTAGAAAAAGCATACGAAACTCAAGGTAAACAATTAATTACCGATTTTGAAAAGAACATTACTTTAGCCATTATTGATGATGCTTGGAAAACACATTTACGCAAAATGGATGAGCTTAAGCAATCGGTACAATTAGCGGTACACGAGCAAAAAGATCCGTTACTTATTTACAAATTTGAAGCTTTCGAATTATTTAAAGCTATGATTGATGAAGTGAATAAAGATGTAATTTCCTTCTTATTTAAAGGTGAATTACCTCAGGAAACACAAAACACTATTCAAGAAGCTCGCGATAGAAAACAGGAAAACTTAAATACTCAAAAAGAGGAAATTCCTAATTTAGATGAACGTTCTGCACAAAGCAGAGCTGCCGGAAATACACAATCGCAACAGCAACAAGTTACAGAAACGATAGTGCGTGATCAACCAAAAATTGGTAGAAACGATCGTGTTACTATTAAAAACGTAATGAACGGTGAAAATAAAACAGTAAAATTTAAACAAGCTGAACCTTTATTAGCCAAAGGTGAATGGGTTATTGTTGAAGAATAATCTCAACCCTTTTAAAAAAGGAATCTTATAATATTAAAAATCCCAACAGAAAACTGTTGGGATTTTTTTTGTTTTAAACATATAATTTAATCATACAACTAAAAGAAAACTAAAAAATTAGCCGTTTAAAACCTCTC
Organism: Algibacter lectus; assembly: GCF_900112395.1. Lineage (GTDB taxonomy): Bacteria > Bacteroidota > Bacteroidia > Flavobacteriales > Flavobacteriaceae > Algibacter > Algibacter lectus. The sequence goes on along the minus strand of NZ_FOLN01000014.1, from coordinate 85,278 downwards.
ATATAAAAATGAATTTGAACCTTGACATTGTAAGAAAAAAAGCATACGTTTGTATACCTGTGGTTTACGTGCCCTCAACGAAATTCCGTATGCACTTTAGAGATTAATAACTTCATATATATTTAAATATGACACTACGCCGCCTAATCTACTCTAGTCAAGCTGTTAAACAATTTACAAAACGCCAGTTACTAGACCTACTGCATGACTCTCGAGGTTTTAATGCCATTGATAATATTAGCGGTGTTTTAATGCATAAACACGGTTATTTCCTGCAGATAATAGAAGGTGATCCTGAGGTTATAGACGACCTTTTGGTTCGTTTACGCAAAGATACTCGCCATAAAGATTTAAAAATTATTCACGATAGTACAGTACAAGATCGCCTTTTTACAAATTGGGCCATGGGCTGTGTTGACTTTGATGATGCCGAATTAAGTATGCTACCAGGTTTTAGAACCGACTTAACCGACCCTGAAGTGATTGAAGAATTAATTAAACATCTACCTGAAGTTGCAACACTTTTACGTGAGAACTTTATGAATCAATAAGTTATGTTTTGGAAGGTTATAGGTTTAGTATCAACTTTGGATCCGGACAATTACGCTCATAAAACGTCAAATCCGTTTTAGAACAAACTCCCGGGTAATCACCTTTAAAACCTTGAATATCTTTAATAATTTGAAAATGTAAGTGCGGTGGATAATCACCATTTATAGAAGCATCACCCAATTCGGCTATTTTATCAGCTTGCTTGAAACGCTGTCCAACTTCAAGATTGTCTATGGAAGCTAAACTTAAATGACCATAGAGCGTGTAGAAATCTACACCCGAAATATGATGCTTTAAAATAATCGTTGGTCCATAATCACCAAAGTTCTCATTATTATTAAAGCTATGCACCACGGAATCAAACGGTGCGAAAATAGACGTTCCAGCAGAACACCACAAATCGACGCCTAAGTGGATATTTCGTTCCTCTTCAGCTTGACTGCTAAAATGCGTACTACGCTTATAAATGTTTCTTACCTCTAAATAACCACCATAAGCTACTTCAGCATTATGATTTTTAATATGGGTGTTTACAAAATCAGCTAACACATCAGATGATGATACATCTATGACATTTAGGACGTCGTTAGATTCAGATAAACTTATTGGTATATATTTAGATTTCGGAATATTAGCATCCAAAACAGACATACTTTCAGCACATAAATCTCTTAGAAATTTCAAAAAATTGATATCCTTCATCATACCAATACTTAGAAACTAAAGAACTACTTCTGCATATAAATCAAAATCTTCTGCTTCTGTTACTTTTACAGTTGCAAATTCGCCTGTTTTTAAATAACATTTAGAGGCATCGATTAATACTTCGTTATCTACATCTGGAGAATCAAACTCAGTACGACCAACAAAATAATTACCTTCTTTTCTATCGATAACCACTTTAAACGTCTCTCCTATTTTATGCTGATTCAGTTCCCAAGAAATTTGAGATTGAATTTCCATGATTTGGTTTGCTCTATCAACTTTAACCTCTTCTGGCACATCGTCCTCTAGAGTGTAAGCATGTGTGTTTTCTTCATGAGAATAAGTAAAACAACCTAAACGCTCAAAACGCATATCGCTAACCCATTGTTTCAATTCTTGGAAATTCTCTTCTGTCTCTCCAGGATATCCAACAATTAAAGTTGTTCTAATAGTCATCTCTGGCACAGCTTCTCTAAACTGACTAATTAATTTTGTTGTTTTGGCTTTATTAGTACCACGGCGCATACTTTTTAAAACAGCATCTGAAATATGCTGCAATGGAATATCTAAATAATTACAAACTTTAGGTTCGCGTTTCATAACATCAAGTACATCTAACGGGAAACCTGTTGGAAATGCGTAATGTAAACGAATCCATTCGATACCTTCTACTTTCACTAAAGCCTCTAAAAGCTCTGCTAAGTTTCGTTTTTTATAAATATCAAGACCATAATACGTTAAATCTTGAGCAATTAAAATCAATTCTTTAACACCTTTGGCTGCTAACTTTTCCGATTCGGTAACTAAATCTTCAATCGGTGTACTTTTATGTTTCCCGCGCATTAAAGGAATGGCACAAAAAGAACATGGCCTATCACAACCTTCTGCAATTTTTAAATAAGCATAGTTTTTAGGTGTTGTTGTTAAACGCTCACCAATTAACTCGTGTCTATAATCGGCACCCAAAGCTTTTAGTAATCCTGGCAACTCAGTAGTTCCAAAATACTCATCCACATTAGGGATTTCTTTTATTAAATCCGGCTTATAACGTTCACTTAAACAACCGGTAACAAAGACTTTATCTACATCGCCATCGTTTTTTTTCTGTACGTATTCAAGAATAGTATTTACACTTTCTTCCTTCGCATTATTGATAAAACCGCAGGTGTTTATAACCACAATATTACCTTCTTCTTCATGTACAACATCTTTTCCGCTGGCCTTAAGTTGCCCCATAAGCACTTCGCTATCGTAAACATTTTTACTACAGCCTAGTGTTACTACGTTGATTTTGTTCTTTTTAAGTGTCTTTGTTCTCATACCAAAAATTAAGTGTGCAAAGATACGCAATGCGGATTGATTTACTAGGAATGATTGAAGAATAACACCATTAGAAATTTAGATTAAACCAATAGTCCGTTTTACAGTCTAAATTATTAAATTTACTACAATGAAGTCTTTATACTATATACACCTGTTTTTTGCGCTATTCCTTTTAAGTTGTTCTTCTGAAAACAAACCAATTACAGAAGAAGAACACAATACCGAATCGACTTATTTCCCCTCCATAAACTCTGATGTTTGGGAAACAAAATCCATAAGCGATTTAAACTGGAACGCTAACGAACTACAACCACTACTCGATTACTTAGAAGAAAAAAATAGTAAAAGCTTTATCATTTTACATGATGGTAAGCTTGTAGTTGAGCACTACATGAACGACCATAACAGTATAAAATCTTGGTATTGGGCAAGTGCAGGAAAAACATTGACCACAGCAACCGCAGGAATAGCACAAGACCAAAGTTTTTTAGATATAAACGCTAAAGTATCCGACTATTTAGGAACCGGATGGACTAGTGCTACAATAGAAAAAGAGAACCTAATTTCAACTAAAAACTTACTATCTATGAGTTCTGGTTTGGACGATAGTTTAGGAGACGAAGTAACTCCAAAAAACCTACAATATATAGCGGATGCAAACTCGCGTTGGGCCTACCACAATGTTTATGTAAAAACACAAGATGTAGTCGCCGCAGCAACTGGCCAAAATTGGGACACTTATTTCAGTGAAAACCTTAAGGATAAAATAGGTATGAGTGGTCAATGGATTTCTCTCAATAATTTAAGTGTTTATTGGAGCAACACACGAAGTATGGCACGCTTTGGACTTTTAATGTATGCCAACGGAACATGGGATGAAACACAAATTATATCTGAAGCTTTTTTAAATGAAGCGACTAATACCTCGCAAAACATTAATGAGGCTTACGGCTATTTATGGTGGCTTAACGGAAAATCGAGCTACCATTTACCGCAAAGTCAATTAGAGTTTAATGGAACACTAATTCCGAATGCCCCTGATGATATGTATGCCGCTTTAGGCAAAAACGATCAGAAAATTTATATTGTACCAAGTAAAAAACTAGTAATTATAAGAATGGGTAACGCTGCCGATAGCGAAAATTTCGCCTTATCTAGTTTTGATAACGATTTATGGGCTAAAATCAATGCTTTAATTGAGTAAGCTTTACCTATCTTCTTCATATTAAAAATAAAACGAACACTGTCATTTATCTAAACAGTCTGATTAATACAATTGACAAATACTTACTAGCAACATCAATGAGCCTCTATTGAAACTTTAAACGCAAGTTTTTCTTCTAAAACACATCTAAACGTTATTACTAAATCAGCGTATTAAAAAGTAAAGTATTAGTAAAACTTTGTTATTAATATTTCCTGCTGAAAAACTCGTTTAAAGAAAAGACTTTGCAAAAGAAACATTTATTCTCTCTACTTACAATATTCTGTATTTACATCCAATCTCACGCGCAATTATGTGAAGGCAGCTTAGGCGACCCTATTGTAGAAATCGACTTCGGATCGGGCTCAAATAGAGGAAGCGCATTAGGTTCTGCCATTACAGCTTTCACTTATAGAGCTAGTGGTGAGTTAGACGAAGGTGAATACAGCATAGTAAACTATTCAAGTGGCCTAAAAGGGAATGCTTGGCACGCAACTACCGATCATACCGGTAATTCAAACGGTTATATGATGGTAATTAATAGCGCCGTAATAGCTAGTGAAGGTGTGTTTTATACTAAAACAATTTCAGGGCTTTGCCCGAATACTACTTATGAATTTTCTGCATGGTTAATAAATTTACTAAACCCCAACGCAGGACTTACGGATCAATATAGTCCAAATGTAACGTTTAGAATTAGTGATACTTCCGGCACCATTTTAGGGTCTTATAGTACAGGGAACATCAATCAAACATCGTTACCAACATGGTTACAATATGGTTTATTTTTTACATCTGGTGCAGACGCGGAAGTTGTTATTAGTATTTTAAATTCTGCCCCTAGCGCTCATCCGGGTAACGATATTGCATTAGATGATATTAGTTTTAGACCTTGTGGTCCAACTATAATCAATTCTATTGATAACGGCGCTGCAACAGCTTTATCTATTTGCCAAAACGAAAGTGTAAATTATACTTTTCAAGCTGATGTTTCATCCGGATATACCGCCCCACAATATCAATGGCAGTTTTCTAATGATACTGGTAATACCTGGACGGATATTGTTGGGGAGACCACCCCAAACTATCAATTTTCGGACACAAGCTCCTCTGGATCATTTCTATATAGATTAACTGTTGCCAACGGCAGTAATATAAACTCTGCTTTTTGTAGAATTACTTCAGATAATTTTGAAGTAGAAATTATTGCAACCCCACAAGCCCTAACTGGTGAAGCCGAACAGTTATTTTGCACCACACAAAACCCAACTATAGCGAATATTGAAGTTAGCGCAACTGCCATTTGGTACGATGCCCAAATAGGAGGAAATATTTTACCAGATGAAACAAGTTTAACCAACGGAGTTACTTATTACGCAGCAAAAAAAACTATTAATGGCTGTGAAAGTGGTGATAGATTCGCTGTTTTGGCAAACATAGTATCGCCCACACTCGACATAAATAACATCTCAATTGTAATCTGTGATAATTTAAATGATGATGATGAAGTTATTGATTTTACAATTTACGAATCTCTATTAACCAACTGTAGTGATTGTAATTTCAATTTCTTCACATCTCTATCGGGAGCAGAAAACTATTATGAAGACCAACATATGACTGAACCGACTAGTTATAATTGGTCTATAGAGACCCCTACAATTTACGCTCGAATTGATTCGGCCGATCATTGTTATCAAATAGCAGAAATAGCTGTTTCGCTACAAGCGACACCAATAATTGATATTCCGGACTTCATAGGTATGTGTGAAGACGATAATGAAATAACGGTAGATGCAGGAAATGGTTTTGATAGTTACCTATGGTCTACCGGAGAAACAACACAAACTATAAATATTCTAACTTCAAATATTGGCAGTTACTCCATAACAGTAACTAAAGATTATGCCACCTACACCTGCTCTACAACTAAAGATTTTGAAGTCATATTATCTAACGAAGCCATTATTCAAAATATTGAAATTGAAGATTGGACCGACACTAACAATTCAATAACCGTTCATTTATCTGACTTAAGTCTTGGAGATTATGAATTCTCTCTAGATGACACCAACTACCAAGATAATAATGTATTTACAAGATTACCAATAGGAGAATACACTATTTACGTAAGAGACAAAAATGGTTGTGGTACTATTACAGAAAATGTTTACATATTAAATGCACCTAAATACTTTACGCCTAATGGAGATGGATTTCATGACACATGGTATATTAAGTATTCCGAAACGGAAGAAACTTTAGATATAAAAATATACGATAGATTTGGAAAACTACTTAAAACCTTAGATAAAAACACATCATGGAATGGCAGTTATAATGGAAGAAACATGCCTACTTCAGATTATTGGTTTGTAGTAACACGTGCCGATGGCAAGAATTACACCGGACACTTTACACTAAAAAGATAATTTCTATTTGAAAAATGAATCTACAAATTCATATTTATTGAACACTTGTAAATCTTCGATACCTTCACCAACACCAATATATTTTACAGGAATTTTAAATTGATCGGAAATACCAATAACAACTCCTCCTTTTGCCGTACCATCTAGTTTGGTAACTGCTAAAGATGTAACCTCTGTAGCCGCAGTAAACTGCTTAGCTTGCTCAAAAGCATTTTGCCCTGTAGAGCCATCTAAAACCAAAAGAACATCGTGAGGCGCATCTGCAACAACTTTTTGCATAACACGCTTTACTTTGGTAAGCTCGTTCATTAAGTTTATCTTGTTGTGTAGACGTCCCGCTGTATCAATAATAATAACATCAGCATCTTGATTAACACCAGACTTTAATGCGTCGAACGCTACAGAAGCAGGATCACTACCCATTTCCTGACGAATCATTGGTACATCTACACGATCTGCCCAAACTTGTAATTGATCTATAGCTGCCGCACGGAAAGTATCTGCTGCACCTAAAACCACATTTAGACCTTGTTTTTTAAATTGATAAGCCAACTTACCAATAGTGGTTGTTTTACCAACACCATTAACACCAACGACCATTAGCACATAAGGTGTTTTTTTACCATTCTCTTGTTTTGGTAAAGTAGGTATGGTATAATCTGTATCTTCTCCAGAATTTGTTTCGCTTAATAAGGCAGCAATTTCTTCTCGAAGTATTTTATTAAGCTCATCAGTACCAAGGTATTTGTCCTTTGCAACGCGTTCTTCAATACGCTCTATAACTTTAAGCGTGGTATTTACACCAACATCACTAGACACAAGAACTTCTTCAAGGTTATCTAAAACCTCGTCGTCTACTTTAGATTTTCCGGCTACCGCTTTACTTAGTTTTCCAAAAAAACTAGATTTAGTTTTTTCTAATCCTTTATCAAGGGTTTCCTTTTTATCCGACGAAAATATTTTTTTAAAAAAGCTCATTTTCTTGTTAGTTGTTAGTTATAGAGTGGTTATGCTCTTTATATTTCTACTTTAATTGTTAGGTTCGTTATCATAAATTAAACAAAGTTACTTTTACATAAATGTCTTTTTTGTAGAACGTTCCTAATTACTCTTGTCAAAATCCTTACCACATTTTTTTACTGCTAATGTGTCAGTTAAATTAACATATTCAAATATAAAAATAAAAAAGCTGCTTTCGAAAACGAAAGCAGCTTTTAATATTGTATAACACTGTAAATTACTTTTTAGCTAAAAAGTCACTTACTTGTTCTGGATTCATAATAGATTCAACAAACATGTAAGCTCCAGTTTTAGGAGACTTTACCATTTTTATTGCTTTTGTTAATCTTTTAGATCCTGTTTGTAATGATGCTACGGATTTCTTTGCCATGACCTATATATTTTTAAGGTATTTGAAATTTTATAAATAAAATTCCTAATTATTTAATTTCTTTATGAACTGTCATACGCTTAAGAATTGGATTAAATTTCTTAATCTCCATTCTATCTGGCGTGTTCTTTTTATTCTTAGTAGTAATGTAACGAGAAGTTCCCGCTTGACCAGATTCTTTATGCTCTGTACATTCTAAAATTACCTGTATTCTATTGCCTCTTTTTGCCATTTCTTTATATTTTTAATACAGCGAATTACTTCGTTAAAAATCCTTTAGATTTTGCATCTTTAATTGCTGCAGAAATACCTATTTTATTAATTGTTTTTAAAGCAGATGTTGAAACCTTTAAAGTTATCCAGCTGTCTTCTTCTGGAAGGTAAAAACGTTTCTTTACTAAATTCGCATTGAATTTGCGTTTAGTTCTGTTTAATGCATGAGACACGTTGTTTCCAACCATCGCCTTCTTTCCTGTAAGTTCACAAACTCTTGACATTCTATATAACTTTAATTTTGTTGCTTAAAATCGAGGTGCAAATATATAAAATCTTTACGGTATGACAATCAATTTTTTATCAATTTTTAAAAATTTCTTTCAATAACATTTCAAAAGCCTTGTTAGCCCCTTTATTTATTACTTTTAATCTCAAATCACCTAACATAAATTTTTCTGAATAAACTCCGGTTTTTGTCGCGATTGCAATAAAAACTGTTCCAACCTCAACATCAGAATCTCCTTTTGTTGGTCCTGCATTACCCGTTGTAGCAATTGCAAAATCCGTGTCAAACAATTCTAAAACTTGTTTCGCCATAGATTCTGCTACTTTTGCACTCACCACAGAATCGGTGTCTATAGCCTCTTTAGAAACGCCTAAAATATTAATTTTAGATTCGGTTGCATAGCTCACTACACTTCCTTTAAAATATGCCGAAGCACCAGAATTTGCCGTAAAACGTTCGGCAATCTTACCTCCTGTACAACTTTCTGCTGTAGCTACAGTTTTACCTATTTTGGTAAGTTGTTTTCCAATTATAGCTTCAATCGAAGCATCATCTTCCTCAAAACCTACAAATTCCTCTTTAATTAAAGGAATAAGGGTATCAATTTGTTTCTGTACCTCACTTATTACTTTACTCTTATCAAAACCTTTAGATGATAATCGTAAGCGCATATTCCCTAAACTTGGTAAGTATGCTAATTTAATTTCAGGAGGTAGTGCATCTTCCCAATCTTCAATTCTGGCAGCTAAAGTGCTTTCACCTAAACCAAAAATTAAAAGGGTACGATGTAAAATATAAGGACAATCAAATTTATCTCTAACGCGTGGTAACACTTCGCGGTCTATTAAGCCTTCCATTTCAAAAGGTACACCAGGTAACGAAACAAAAACTTTGTTATTTCTCTCCATCCACATACCAGGCGCTGTACCCAAAGTATTCATTAAAACTGTAGCTTTAGATGGCACTAACGCCTGATCTAAATTAACTTGTAATAATGTTTGGCGCACGTATTTATGCCAAAGGTCTTGTATGTTTTTCTCTACCGAATCATCTCTAATTAAAGTATCATTAAAATACTCGGCAATTGTTTTTTTGGTAATATCGTCTTTTGTTGGCCCTAAACCACCGGTAATTATTATAACATCTACGCGGCTTTCAGCATCTTTAAAGGCCTGAAGAATATGGGTCTTATCATCTTGAATAGATGTAATTTGGTACACCGAAACTCCAATTTTATTAAGTTGCTTGCCAATATAAGCAGAATTAGTATCTATTACTTGCCCAATAAGTAGCTCATCTCCAATGGTAATAATTTCTGCTAACATAAGCTATAAATTAAAATCTGCCTTAATTTCAGCTACGGCACTATCTACAGCAGTAATCACGGTATTAAGCTGTCCGGTAACATCCAGTTCTTTTTTAGTGAATTTCCCCCAATCTTGCACTTCAATTAAGGTATCTAGTACACCTAATTCAAATAAATCAATTGTTGGTTTCATTTTATGTGCTGCCTGATAAGCTTCTTGATAATTTTTATCGGCAACCGCTTTTTTTAAGCGTTCTGCATCTTCTGGTACTTCTTCCAAAAATGCTTCGGCAAGCGCCGCAATAAAACTTTCGTCGTTGTCTGCCAGCTCTCTTACTCTAAATAACTTGTAGTGTTGTTCCATTTATTTAACTGTTATTGAAAATAATTCTTTATTTTCTATAAATCCTTTTAGTTTGTCGTTTGCATTCACTTTTCCTACACCAGCAGGCGTTCCCGTAAATATAATATCTCCTATCTTTAAAGTAAAATATTTAGACACATATTCTATTAATTCATCAATTTTCCACAACATAAGGCTCGTATTTCCATTTTGTACAATAAAATCGTTCTTTTTTAAAGAAAAATTTATGTCATCTACGTTTTCAACCTCTTCAACCGGAATCCAATCACCAATAACAGCCGCACCATCAAAACTTTTTGCTTTCTCCCAAGGCAAGCCTTTCGCTTTTAATTTTGCTTGTAAATCGCGTGCTGTAAAATCTATACCCAATCCAATTTCTTGGTAATACTTGTGTGCAAATTTTCTATCAATATGCTTCCCTACACGGTTTATTTTAACCAAAACCTCAACCTCATAATGTACATCATCAGAAAAATCAGGAATAAAAAATGGCTGTTTTTTTAATAAAATTGCCGTGTCTGGTTTTAAAAACACCACCGGATCTGTTGGCTTTTCATTATTCAACTCCTCTATATGTTCAGTGTAATTACGGCCTATGCAAATAAGTTTCATGCTTAATAAATTTTAATTTGGGCGTTACCCTAGCGGGTCGGGCTTTACGTTACAAGTCCTCACACCTCCTTTGTAGGGCTGTGGGCTTTTCTCTGCAATCCCTAACGCGGTATTCAGTAATTCAATTTTAAGTCACAGTTTTCCGTGAGCAAGATTCTTAATAAAGTACTCAAAGGTACCCCCTTCGATTACCTAAATATTATTTCCAATTCTACCTTTTCACAATATAAACTTCAGTCTCTCTTCTAAACTCCAACTTCTAGTACCTTCCTTTTTTAAAGCTTCGTATTCAAACTACGTAACTTAATTCCGGTAAGCACTTTTTTAGTGTACAACGGAAAATCGGCATTTAACAACCAACCAAAATAACCTGGCTCCTGCTCTAAAACATCGGTTACTAATTTTCCTTTATGCTTTCCGAAAGAAAAACACTCTACACCATCTTTATTATAGTTTATAAAACCTGCAAAATCGGCAAATTTATTTCTAGAGCTAAATTCAGCTAAAAACTTAGTACTGTTTTCTAACTCGTCATATCGATCTAATTGTGCTTTTAAAATTTCGTAAGTCGCATTAGTATCTGCTTCGGCACTATGTGCACCTTCCAAATCTTCATTACAATAAAACTTGTAAGCAGCGCTTAAAGTACGTTGTTCCATTTTATGAAAAATAGTTTGTACATCTACAGCCAAGCTGCTTTTCATATCAAAATCGATATCGGCACGTAACAATTCTTCAGCTAATAAAGGAATATCAAATCTATTAGAATTAAATCCTCCTAAATCAGAATCTTTAATCATACTATAAATATCCTTAGCCAACTCTTTAAAAGTAGGCTCGTTTGCAACCTTTTCATTACTAATACCATGAATTTCAACAACCTCTTGTGGTATGGTCATTTCCGGATTCACTAGCCAAGTTCTACTTTCCTTATTCCCATTAGGGTAAACTTTTAGAATAGAAATTTCGACTACGCGGTCTTTAGATATATTAATCCCTGTAGTTTCTAAATCGAAAAAACAAATGGGTTTTGTAAGGTTTAACTTCATTTTTAATTAAATATTTTTACAAATATACTTTTAAAATTTGTTTAAATTTGTTCATACTATGAATAGAAATCACAAAATAGCATATTCTTTTATTGTATTACTTTTTATTTCTTGCCTCAGTTTTGCTCAGCAAACAAAGAATGAAAACGTAGAACTTGTTAAAAAACAAAACGGTAAGCGTTTAGAGTTTTTTGCTAAAAACAACGACTCTGTAAGCTATTCCGTTTTTTTACGCATAGAAACCGAAGATTACAGAAGAAGCAGCAATAGGCCCGTACTACAAGTTATTTCTGCCAACAGCGAAACTCACTTAATTACACTTATAAAACTTAGTGATAAGCCTGGTGACTATAAAGAGCAGTTTATTGTAAATAAAATTAGCCAAAGCTTAAATTTCCGTAAAGATTTTGATGATATCCAAATAAATATAGACGAGGCTTTAAAAACCGAAGACATCACCATTTTTGAATCTGAAAATTGCGAGTTATGTAACGAAGCCAAAAGTTTATTTAACGCTTACCAAATAGCGTTTAAAACCAAAAACATTACAGAAGATCAGCAAAAATTAGAAAAACTCTTAAAGAAAGCTGGCCAAGCAGATTACAATATTAAAAACGCGGTTTTTCTACTTAAAATAAAGGAGTCTATCTACACCAATATTACTACAAAAACCGCGCTTATAGATACTATAAACAACTACAACAAGTAGACACTTATATTTCTCTATTTATATCCCAAGCTTCTAAGTAATCGCTAACAGCTTTTACAAACATACCTCCCAAAGCGCCATTAACAACACGATGATCGTAAGAGTGAGATAAAAACATTTTATAACGAATACCAATAAAATCACCTTCCGGAGTTTCGATAACTGCAGGCACTTTTCTAATAGCTCCTAAGGCTAATATACCAACTTGTGGTTGGTTGATTATAGGTGTTCCCATAATACTACCAAAAGTACCCACATTAGTAACAGTATAAGTTCCGCCCTGCACATCGTCTGGTTTAAGCTGGTTTAATCGAGCTCTGTTTGCTAAATCGTTTACCTGTTTTGTCATGCCAACTAAATTAAGCTGATCGGCATTTTTAATAACAGGTACAATTAGATTTCCATCTGGTAAAGCAGCTGCCATACCAAGATTTATATTTTTCTTCTTTATTATAGTATCACCTTGTAATGAAATATTCATCATTGGGTAATCACGAAGTGCTTTTGCAATAGCTTCCATAAAAATAGGTGTAAACGTTAAGTTTTCACCCTCACGTTTCATAAAGCCATCTTTAACTTTCTTTCTCCAATTCCAAACATTAGTAACATCGGCTTCTATAAAACTTTGTACATGTGCAGAAGTTTGAATTGACGCTTGCATATGGTGCGCAACTAATTTGCCCATTCTAGTCATTTCAATAATCTCGTCTTCACCACTAGAAATAACAGGCTTAACTGCTTCTTTTGACTTAGCAGTCTCCGACTTTGCTGCAACAGGAGTTTCTGTTTTAACATTATTCACAACCGGAGTTGCGCCTCTATTATCAATATAATTTAGTATATCTGCTTTTGTAACTCGGTTATCTTTACCTGTACCCACAATAGCATCCAAATCTTCCTGAGAGATTCCTTCTGCTTTTGCAATGTTTTTAACTAGCGGCGAATAAAAACGCGTTTCGTTAGAAACTATTGGAGCTACAGTTTCTTTAGCTATACTTATAGTTTGTTCTATTTGTTCGGCGGCCTGCTCCTCTGTTTCGTCTACTTCTGTAACAACAGTTGCGGTATTAGTAGTGCTTTCAACATCACCATCAGTTTCAATAATAGCTAAAACCTCTCCTACTTGAACAACATCATCAACATTGAAAAACTTTTCTACTAAAACACCTTCAAATTCACTCGGGACTTCGCTATCCACCTTATCGGTAGCAATTTCAAGAACTGCCTCGTCTAATTCGATAGTATCTCCAACTTCTTTTAACCAAGAGGTAATTGTTGCCTCAGCAACGCTTTCTCCCATTTTAGGTAACTTTAGTTCAAACTTTGCCATATTAATAATAAAATACTTGTTTTTTAAATTTAGACTGCAAAATTAATGAAAAATCAACAAATTCCTTAAATAAATCTCATAATACTATTATAAAATTATCACTTCTCCCTGACTAAATCCATCATTACTACCCAAAATAAAATTAGATTGGTTTGGTAATATTTTATAAGTTAACTCTTTATCAGAGGTTTTAATAAATTCAATAATGTCTTTATATGCCATTGTATTCGCATCGAAAATCACCTCAGCATTATGTTCAATTGAAGATAATTGGTTAGGCAAACTCAATTTCACAGGTAACTTAGCCTCCAAGGCTTTATTTACAGTATTTGAAACAAACACATATCCTGTAATAGCTTTATATGTTTTTCTATTTCTTTTTCTAAAAATAAAAGCTAATTTAATGCCAACCCAAACAACCATATCGAACACAAGGTTTTGCTTAAAGTGTTTTTCGTAAAAAATTTGCATAGCACCAAAGAATCGGCGTGCATAATTACGATCTTTTAAAGTGCTTTCACCTTTAAAATGAATCACTGTAGTCTCGCCATAATAGTAATTCTTATACCCAGCCGTTAATACTTTGTATGACAAATCTATATCTTCACCGTACATAAAGTAATCTTCATCAAAACCACCAACAGCCTTATAAACACTTTTTTTAATCAGCATAAAAGCGCCTACCAATATATTAACCTCACCTTGATCTTCTTGAGATAAATGATTAGCATAATAATCTTGAGAGTTACCTAATATCTTTTTTAATGAAACTTTTACCGTTGGAATATTTCGTTTGCTTTCTGGTAAAAAAGTACCACTTCCATTCATTAACCTACACCCAACAATACCTAATTTAGATTTAGCTTCTGCAAACTTTAGAAGTTTTACAAAAGTATCTTCTGCTACAACAGTATCTGGGTTTAGAATACAAATATATTCGCCTTTAGCCGTGGCGACACCAATATTATTTCCTTTTGAAAAACCAAAATTCTCTTTATTCTCAACAAGTTTAACCTTAGGGAATATGGTTTTCACCATTTGACAACTCGTATCACTAGAGTCATTGTCAACCACAATTATTTCGGCATCAATACCAGAAATTGCTGCTTCTACACTTTTTAAAGCTAGCTCTAAAAAGTAACGCACATTATAATTTAAAATAACTATTGAGAGCTTCAAGTACTAAGGTTTATAGTTTTAAGGATGATTCAAATGGTATTCTATTTACAATACTACGCCCAAGTGTAATTTCATCGGCATACTCTAATTCGTCGCCAACCGAAATACCTCTTGCAATAGTAGATGTAAACACATCGTAATCCTGAATTTGCTTATAAATATAAAAGTTTGTAGTATCACCTTCCATCGTAGAGCTTAATGCAAAAATAAGCTCTTTAGCCTTACCTTCTTTCACCTTATTAACCAAAGACTCTATATTTAAATCATGAGGTCCAATACCATCCATTGGAGAAATTTTCCCACCTAATACATGATATAAACCTTTATACGAACTCGTATTTTCAATAGCCATTACATCTCTCACATCTTCAACCACACAAATCATAGCTTCATTACGCCCAGGATTAGAACATATTTCACACAACGCTACGTCGCTAATATTATTGCAAGACTTACAAAATTTTATATCATTACGCATCGTCTTTAATGCTTCGGCCAAACCAATAGTTTGTTCCTTAGGTTGCCTCAACATATGCAAAACTAAACGCAATGCAGTACGCTTACCAATACCTGGCAATTGAGACATCTCATTTACAGCACGTTCTAATAATTTCGAAGAAAATTCCATGGCTGCGAATTTACTATTTAGCACGGAATTTCGCTAATTTTCACGCACACTTTTAAATAACATCTTTTGCACTTGTTTTTTGATGTTTAATATTCGTATTTTGAAACTTGAAATTTAATTTTAAATGACGGCTACACAAATACTTTTACTAATCGCTGCTTACTTTGGCGTATTAATTTTAATCTCTTATTTTACAGGAAAAGAAGACAGCAACGATGCCTTTTTTAAAGCTAACAAATCGGCTCCTTGGTACTTAGTAGCCTTTGGAATGATTGGCGCATCGCTCTCCGGAGTTACTTTTATTTCTGTTCCTGGCTGGGTTGCTGGTTCGCAATTTAGTTACATGCAAGTCGTTTTTGGCTATCTCGTTGGTTACTTAGTAATCGCATTTGTACTAATGCCCATTTACTATAGACTCAATGTTATTTCCATTTATCAATATTTAGAAAGTAGATTTGGAACCGTGAGTTATAAAACAGGCGCCTTTTTCTTCTTTATTTCTCGTGTTTTAGGAGCTGCTTTCCGATTATACTTAATTGCTATTGTTTTACAAAAATTTGTTTTTGATGCTTACGGAATTCCGTTTGTTGTAACAGTAAGTATTTCCATATTACTTATTTGGCTCTACACTTTTAAAGGCGGTATAAAAACCATTATATGGACAGATACCTTACAAACGCTTTTTATGCTTACTGCGCTAGTAGTAGCTGTGTACCTCATTACAGATGAGTTGAATTGGAGTTTTGCAGATTTTTTAGCTTCGGAAGAATTAACGAAGTACAACAAAATTATGTTTACCGATTCTATTTTGGCTAAAAACCACTTTATAAAATCGTTTTTAGGAGGTATGTTTATCGCTATTTGCATGACTGGTTTAGACCAAGATATGATGCAAAAAAACCTGAGTTGTAAAACTCTTAAAGACGCCCAAAAGAACATGCTGTCTTTTGCTTCAGTATTAATTGTAGTAAATTTTGTTTTCCTTTTACTTGGTGCACTATTATTTATTTATGCTGAAAAACATAACATTGCCACACCTATGCTAGATGGTAAAGTAAAAACAGATTTACTTTTTCCTGAAATAGCACTTAATGGCGGATTGAGTATAAGCTTAGCTATTTTCTTTTTACTAGGTTTAATTGCTGCTGCTTATAGTAGTGCCGATTCGGCATTAACCTCACTAACCACATCGTTTTGTGTAGATTTTTTAGGTATTGAAAAACGAGAAGTAAACACGCAAAAAAGCTTAAGAAAACGCATACATATATTAATGAGCGTTTTGCTTGTAATAGTTATCGTGATTTTTAAATACGTACTAGACAGCAACGTTATAGACAACTTGCTAAAAGTTGCTGGCTATACTTATGGGCCACTTTTAGGTTTATTCGCTTTCGGAATTTTCACCAAACGAATTATTAAAGATAAACTGGTTTGGGTTGTTGCACTAACAGCCCTAGCACTATCTTTTATTATAGGAAACATTCCTGCCGAAAATATTGGCGGTTATATTATTGGCTACGAGCTTTTAATAATAAATGGCTTATTAACTTTTATTGGATTATTCCTTATCTCTAAAAAAAGCGAAGCTTAATATTGCTTAATAGACAAAAGCACCAAAGTACAAGCAACCTCAACGTCAATGTTATTTTGCTCTAAAAGTTTATAAAATTCAGGATTCTCTGTACCTGGATTAAAAATAACACGCTTTGGATTTAATCTAAGTATATAATTAAAATATGACTCTTGTCGGCTAGGGTTTAAATATAGCGTTACGGTATCTATAAATGCATATGGTACTAATTCCGTATCGATATTAACACCTGCCACTGTTCCTTCCCTTAAACCAATAGCTACTACTTCGTGTTTATGTGTCACCAGTTTATTGATAGCCATATTGGAATATCGAGATGACTTTAATGATGCACCTATTACTAATGTTTTCTTACTCATTTCTATTTGTTTGTTATATGTATTTAGACGTTGTTATCAAAACTTCCTTTCGTTTAATAAAACACGCGCTATTCTTACAGTCTGATTAAGTTTACTCATATGAAAAGATAAAAATATGTTTAACTAACTTAAAGCCTCATTATTTTATTCGAAAAAAAATACAATTTTGTAAAATAAAACTAAATAGAATTCGTTATATTACAGATATACAACCAAATACGAATATAATTATTTAGAGTTAGTCGTCTTCACATTACAAAAACCGTAACAATTTGGTTGTTATTTAATAAAAAGCTCGGGTTTACACTCGAGCTTTAGTTACTTATAGTCAATACGTTAAAATTTGTTAAATTTTAGACGCTCATGAAATATAAATGACTTTTCTACGTCTTAGTTATTAAGATTCTTCACTTATGTGTTAGTGGAAGTTGATTAATAGCTAGAAAAACCCAAAACTTTAATGTTTTGGGTTTTTCGTTTTTATAGCGATTATGAGCAGGAGATCTAGAACTACTAACTCTGCAACCTTTCGGCTATCGTTTTTTCAATCCAATCGTTTGATTTATTCCCATATACAAAACAATTAAAGCTATTATTCCAATTATTAAATTTCCTGTTAATGTAATTTTAAAAGGATTAAATATCACCAAAATTAAACTTCCTACAACCCAAGTATAGTCTTGAATAATAATCCAAATTACAGCTAGTTTTCTCTGTTTATTTATTTCATACCAGATAGTAATTGCAAAGTAAACCAGTATCAATCCAACTATCCAAAAAACAGTACTATTACTAGTTCCAAATAATTTTGCAATTGGTTGATTTAATAAAATCATTATTATACCTGATATGCTTGAGAATAAAGCATTGATTTTTAAAGCTTTTTGTAATTTGTTCATTTGTCTAAAGTTTTATTTAAGCAAATTTCTGTAAACAAGCTTTAATTCCTCTTGACAAATGATAGTTAATTCATTTTTCTTAATCTACTTAATGACTCTGGTGTAATTCCTAACATGGAAGCTATATATTGTAGAGGAATATTTTTAAAAAGCTCGGGCTCTTCACTAATTAATTTATCATAACGTTGTTTTGCTGTTGTATGCAATTGAGAGAACATACTTTTTTCTAATAGAGCAAAAGAGTTTGCTAATAATATGTTGTCAAATTCCAACCATTTAGGTTCTGTTTTATTAAGTCTAAAATGATTTTCTCGATTGATGATATAAACTTTACAGTCTGTAATTGCTTGAATATTCCAATTATTACTAGTCTCAAAAACAAAGCTTGAAAGTGAAGTTATAAATTTACCTTCACTACCAATCCATAAGGTTATTTCTTTACCATCTACAATGTCATACATTCTCATATATCCAGATTCAATAAATGCCATTTGTCGACAGATTTTTCCTGATTTGAGAAAGAACTCTCCTTTAGTTATTTGTAATGGTTCAAAAACTGCAAGAATATTATCCATTGAGTTTTTCTCAACAATTACTTGACTTAAAATACAGTTTTTTAATTTTTCCATTTTTTTACCTTGCAACGTTTTTTTGTTTGTGGTTTGTTGCGTACAAGTACGCTACAATTGTTTGCGATACAATATAATAAAAAGTAGGAAAGACACATCGACTTAACCAACACTAGCAATTAATTATAATACGTATTTAATTTAGGTATTATTATTTACTTTATGAATTATTTAAGGATTAGTAGCAAACTCCGGTAATACCACCTCCTCAATTTTAGCAATAACCTCACTTACGGGAGTTTCAGACTTTCTCAGGTTTATTGCCATATGATTGACACCGACGTTTTCATATGCTTTTAAATATTCGGTAAGATGATTGATACCTACCGTACCACCAAAACGCTGTGGTTTAAAAGTAGCATTATCATTTGAATCTAAGTTTAAATGTATGGCAGAAATATAAGGTTTGGCTGCTTGGTCTTCATCATACAAAGCATTACACCAGTATTTTCTGTTTTCTAAAGTTTCCGCTACCGGTCTTGGATAATTAAACCAAGCTTGTGCATTTTTGGCAATCCAATTAATACTTTGTCCGGAATGACCAGCGACTACAAGCGGAATGTTTTTTTTCGGTTTAGGATACACTTCTATACCGTTAATTAAAAAATCGTATTTAGATTTTAAATTACTGTTTGTTTTCCAAGCTTCTTTAATGATATCTAGATTTTGTCTAAAGATTTCAGGTCTCTTTTTATAGTCGATATTGTACATTGGGAACTCCACAGGTCGGTCTCCCAATCCCAAACCTAACAAAAGTCTACCATCACTTAAATTTTCTATGGTAGCAGCGGCTTTTGCCAATTTTATAGGCTGTTGTAATGGCAATACTATGGCAGCCGTACCCAACAAAACGTTTTTGGTAGCTGCAGCTAAATAGCCCAAGTAAGGTAGGGTGTCAAACAATTGTGCGCCATCGCCAAAGTTAGGGTCGTACACCGGAACATCTCGCATCCATAAAGCCGCGAAGCCTGCATTATCAACTTGTTGTGCCAATGCTAAATGGTTAGAAATATCGGGAACGCCAAAAAGTCGGTTGTCTTCCAAACGTTTGCGATTTCCTTCGGTTGACCAATCATTGTCTAAAGGAAACTCTATACCCAGTGTCATTTTACCTGGTTTGTATAGTTTATCAAATGGATTCATAGTGTGTGTTTTAAATTCATCAGGTATCCGCTAAGACACCTGATGAATATTGTGATTAAGCATTCCAGATACTATCTGCAGTGTAGGGTCCGTTGTCAACTTCCCAAAATTTACCATCTATAAAACGGTGTCCTTTATCTAAATCCTTCAGCAAAGCCATATCTTCTTCAGTAAGCGTATGGTTTAAGGTCTCTAAATTCTGAAGTAATCGTGCTTCATTAATAGATTTAGGAATTACCGCAATGCCTCGTTGCATTGTATATGCCAATGCTACTTGTGCAGGCGACATATGTCTTGCTTCGGCAATGGTTTTTATTGTGTCATTTTCCAACAAACGTAGTTTGGAATTTTCATCTACAAGCGAACCCAATGGTGCATATGCTGTTATATGCATATCAAAATGAGAGCATAATGCTTTTAATTCTTTCTGTTGTAAAAACGGATGCATTTCTACTTGATTCATCTCTGGTTGATGCACTGCAGTCGCCATTATTTCTTTCAACTGATTTTCATTGAAATTACTCACGCCAATATGCTTTGCAAGTCCTTGTTCCAGAGCAGCTTCCATCCCTTTCCAAGTACTGGTTAATGGCACTTCTGAAAGTGGAACAAAATCGGATGCTTTTTCTGGCATTTCGGTTCCTTTTTTAAGAGCGACAGGCCAATGGATAAGATACAGGTCTAGATAATCTAGTTGTAAATCTTCTAAAGTTTGGTTCAGTGCAGGAATCACATTCTCCTCACCGTGAGAAGCATTCCATAATTTGGAAGTCACCCATAAATCTTCACGTGTAACTAAGCCTTGTTTTATCGCATCGGCAATGGCATTACCAACTTCTTTTTCGTTACCGTATGCCGCAGCACAATCTATATGTCTGTATCCTATTTTAATAGCCGAAAGTACAGCATTGTACACTTCATTTGGTTCAGAACGAAACGTTCCTAAACCTAAAATTGGCATTTCGTCGTTATTTCTAAATTTTAATGCAGTCATTATTTATATTTTTTCTTTTTTGAATAAAACTAAGGTTAACAAGAATCCCACAATTACTAGAATACCACCTACCCAAGGAGTCGCTTCAATACCTAAGCTCGATTCTACAACCATTCCGCCTACATAGGCACCAATAGCAATACCGACGTTAAAAGCCGCAATATTTAAGGCAGATGCTACATCTTCGGTTCCTGGTAAGTATTTTTCAGCCATTTTTACGACATATAATTGTAATGCCGGTACGTTTGAAAACGCTAGAATTCCCATAAAAAATAGGGTTACAATGGCAAAAATCTGACTAGAAGCGGTGAAGTATAATACAAACAACACTATAGCTTGTAAAGCAAACATTACCAATAAGGCTTTTCCTGGTTTGTTGTTAGAGACTTTACCACCTATGATATTTCCAATTGCGATGGCAATACCATAAATTAAAAGGAATATACTGGTCATATTTGAAGAGAAACCCGTTACTTCCTCCAACAAAGGAGTTAAATAGGTAAAGGTTACAAACGTACCACCATAACCAAATGCAGTAATGGCTAACACCAATAAAATAGACGGATTCTTAATCACTTTTAATTGGTCTATAAGACGTAATGGCGCTGATTGTTTAATGTTTTTAGGAACCAAAGCCAAACTAGCTATTGCACCTACTAATCCTAATAGGGCAACACCAATAAAGGTTGCTCTCCATCCAAAATTCTGACCGATATATGTTCCTAAAGGCACACCAGTTACAATAGCTACCGTTAGACCTGCAAACATTATAGAAATTGCAGTTGCTCTTTTATCTTTAGGCACCAAACTAGCTGCAATGGTAGACCCGATAGAGAAAAATACACCGTGTGCAAAACCTGTTACCACTCTTGATAATAGCAACAACTCAAAACTTGGTGAGATCGCTGCTAATCCGTTACCAATGATGAAAAGCAACATAATACCCATTAATAATTGTTTTCTAGGAATTTTACCTGTTAAGGCAGTTAAAATGGGTGCTCCAATGGCAACACCAATGGCATACAAACTAACTAATAGTCCTGCTGATGTTAATGAGGTGCCTAGGTCACTTGCAACGGTAGATAATAAACCTACAATTACAAATTCCGTTGTTCCTATGGCAAATGCACTTATGGTCAATGCCCATAATGCGGCTGGTAGACTCTTCTTTTTGGCTACCGTAGTATCTTTATGTATTGTTGATGTTTCCATAATTTCTAATTGTTTTTTTGTAATTGTTATTTAATGGCAACAGGATTTATTTGTACTTGCGTAGAGCCTTCATATAAAGGATGACCTAGTACAAAAAGGAATTCCCAAGCTTTATCCTCAACCAACTCATCTACAAGAATATTTTCCAATACTTGTACACCGTATTCAGTTGCCATCATTTGATTTACAGGGAAAGACAGTGCGCTATTTTCGTGTGGTACTGCTTCAAAAGACCAGTTGTCTGCACCTGCTGCAACAATTCCTTTTTTACCTAAATAATGTGCAGCTTCAGTACCAATTCCAGGTCCGCCAGCTAGGTAACGTTTGTCATCTTTACCCATTAATTTGGTCCATCCTGTATAAAACAGAACCACATCTCCTTTACGGATTTCAATGCCTTGTTTTTTGGCTACTTTTTCAATGTCTTCAACTGTAAAAACAGTACCTTCTTTTACAATATCTTGATTGTAGTATGAGCGCATATCTAGCACAACACCTCTAGTAACAATTGGAGGTAATTTTTCTAGCCCTAATTTTTTTACACCAGAAACGGTTAAAAAATCTTCAACTTTATGTCCGTTATAATGCACATTGTCTCTACCGTAATGTGCCAATCCGTTTATTTGAGATCCAACACCTGTCCAACCAATCAATTGATCATCTACGTAGGTGAATTTATTAGAACCTGCAGCGGCAGTTTCTGGTTGTAAAGTTTCAATGTGAAAGTATCTGTGACGGAAAGCTGCAGTTTGTGCATTTACCACCATTCCTAAGCGATATACTCTTCCTTTTTTAACCAATTTTACCGCATCCAAAACTGTTTCTTCATTCAAAAGATTTAGTGCGCCAATTTCATCGTCAGCACCATAAGGTGACGTTGGTACTTGTTGTGCGTTTGTAGTTAAAGCAGTGAAAAGTGTAGCTGCTAAGGCAATTGTTTTTAATGTATTTACTATTGTTTTCATTTTAATATGTTTTTAAATTTCTTATACAAATTTCCGATTAAAGCAAGAGGTGTGCGAGGATGTACATCACCATTTTAAAGTGATGTATGTCACATTTAATAATGCTCATACATCACTTGGTTTTTTTAGAGATACTTACTCTTCAATCTTCATCTTTAACACCAAGTAAGGCGGTTTACTGGCATCTTTTCCTTCATTTAATAAAGGAAGGTTGTGAAGTTGATTAGCTACTATATATAAGTAGTTACCGTGTATGGCAACACCATCAGGCCAAGACAGGTCTTTTTTGGATTGAGCAATGGTTTTCATTCCAGCAGGCGTACTTTCTACAATGGCTGAATTTTCAACATCGGTTACATAAACTTTTCCGTTTGCACCTACTTTAAATCCGTCAGATTTTGGCTTGTTGGCATAAAACTCGATGTACTTATTCAGGTCGCTATCTTGCTTACTTTCATTAGCTAATAAAGCAGACGGTATGCGGTAAATCTTGGTATTTCCCATTGCACCATAGTAGATGAAATTGTTTTCCTCACCTATAGAAATTGGGTTTAAAGGATATCTTGGTTGAATGGTAGTACCGTCTTTTCTTTGGTGAGAGACCAATCTTCCGTGAATTTTTACTGGTTCATCAGCAGGTAAAAATGAAGGATTTCCTTCTAAAACACGTCTTATGTAACCCGTTTCTAAGTTAATCACAACAAAAGCAGGTGCTATTGCCGGATTTAAAGCATCGGTCATATCTGCAATTACAGCAGTGTTGTTTTTTACATCAATTACAAAATCCTGTAAAAAAGGTTTTGTTGACAATACCGTATTTGGAATAGGAAAAACCTTTGTTACGTTACCGGTAACCAAATCAAAACCAACTAATTTTGGAGCCTGATTTTGCTTTACGTTACCCATATCCAACACCCAAAGAATTCCGTTAGCATCAGCTTGAATTCCGATAGTTGAATTAATCCCTTTTATGCTTCCGCTTTCTGGTTTTACTATCCATTCTTTATCTCCAAAGGGAATAGCTTCTCCATTTGGCAAAATTTCTTTCACCATATATTTTGAAGCACTTAAGGCACTCATTGTTACAAAAATCCTTCCGTCGTTAGACACTGTTATATTTCCTGGTCTTGATTCTGGAAATGTTGCTATCGTTTCTAATTGTGCTTGTGCTAATAGTGTAAAATTCATTACAAGTGCGAACAAGACTGTTTTTATAGTTGTTACTGTTTTCATCGTTATTGTTTTTAAAAAGTGAATATGATTTGATTAGTTGCTTAAAAATTTCTTTTGGGTTGAAGGGTCTACCCAGATAACATCGCTTGGGTCTCTTGCAATGACATCAAAAACGAGCACGTCTAACGGACCTTCTAAAATTTTTCCGTTTCCGTGCGCTGTGCCTTTTCCCCAAAACAATAAGTCGCCTTTTCCTGCAACCACAGGACCTTTATCGGCAACATAAAATTCTGCTTTGCCATTTAAAATGTAGAGGTAGGCATCAGATTTTGCGTGGTAATGCATAGGCACTTCATCATACAATCTAAAGATTCTTACACCTGCGTGTTCGCGGTCTATTAATCTAATGTCTTTGATGATACCATTATGACTTTTAGGAAGTAGCGTTACGTATTCATCAATATTAATAATACCGTAAGCATTACCCATTAACGGTCTTTTGCTTTCTTGCGCATAGGAACTAAAACCTATGGTAATTACCGTAAATAATAGAAAAAGTGTTCTTGTAGTTTTCATAGTACATTGTATTTAATTGTTCGATACAAAATTCTATGAAAACCAAAATGTGTGCGAGGACATACATCACGGATTTTTTGTGATGTATATCAATCTTGAAAAGTGATTTAGGTCACTATTAGCTATTAAAACGACTTAAAGTCTCTCTGGATACGCCTAAATAAGAAGCGATTAATTTTTTAGGAACGCGTTGTATTAATTTTGGAAGTTTATTTAAAAGATACTCATATCTGCTTTCTGCGGTCATTGTAAGCAAAGACAAGATTCTTTGCTGTAAATTTATATAACCGTGGTTCGATTTAATTCTGAAGAAGTTGGCTACGGCAGGTACTTCAAAGCAAATTTTTTCTCTGTTCTCTAGGGATAAACAGAAAAACTCGGAATCTTCAAGACAATCCACAAAAATAGTCCCAGGTTCTTGATGCTG
The DNA here is from genome assembly GCF_900112395.1 of Algibacter lectus. GTDB lineage: Bacteria > Bacteroidota > Bacteroidia > Flavobacteriales > Flavobacteriaceae > Algibacter > Algibacter lectus. The sequence goes on along the minus strand of NZ_FOLN01000014.1, from coordinate 60,025 downwards.
AAAAGCACAATGGTCGCTCACCCAATAGTTTTCCATAGCAAATTGAAGAATGTGTTCTTTGCCTTTATCATCTATGGAATACCCTTTTACCAAACCTTTGATAATCCAATATTCAAAGTCTACTGGTTGCCCTGTTTGGATTAAAAATTGGTGTTTTTTAAGGCTTTTATACTGAAAATGAGATTGAACAAAATTCCATTCATCATCTGTCAATGCAAATAACTCTTCAAAATGTTGTCTTAGTAAATGAAGTTTTTCTTCCATATCGCAAATTTATTTTTTATTTCTGATTCTGGAAAATTTACTAGTATTTAAATGTACTGACCAGTGCCACCCACCAACAAATGACTGGACACCAAACACATAGAACCACACCAACCTAACATACCCCCACCCTAGCGGATATTGCGTTAAGGATTGCAATGAAAAGCCCACAGCATCTCTGATGAAATCGGGATGCGAGGACTTGTAATGTAAAGCCTGACCCGAAGGGAAACGCCCAAATATTTAAATTCTACTGGCTTTTACCATTTTATGATGGCACTTGCCCATGTAAAGCCACTACCGAAAGCAGCTAAAACAACATTATCGCCTTCTTTTATTTTACCTTCTTCCCATGCTTCGGTTAGGGCAATAATTACAGATGCGGCTGTTGTGTTTCCGTATTTTTCAATATTATTAAAGACTTGATCGTCGTTTAATCCAAATTTTTTCTGAATAAACTGCGCGATACGCAAATTGGCTTGATGCGGAATTAACATATCGATATCTTCTTTTTGCATATTGTTTTTTGCCAAACCTTCCATGATTACCTCACTGAAACGCACTACGGCATTTTTAAAAACAAATTGACCATCCATGTATGGAAAATACGAGGTATCATCGTCTCCGGCTTCTTTTAACTCCGGAACCCAATGCCCAATACTTGGTGATTCTACAATAAGTTTATCGGCATATTTACCTTGACTATGCAGGTGTGTAGATAAAATTCCTTTGTTGTTATCTTCTTCGCGAGATAATACACAGGCTCCAGCTCCATCTCCAAAAATAACACTTACGCTACGGCCTCGTGTTGTTTTATCGAGTCCGTTACTGTGATATTCGGCTCCTATAACTAGTATATTTTTGTACATACCGGTTTTTATAAATTGGTCGGCTACAGAAATAGCATAAACAAAACCAGAACATTGGTTACGCACATCTAGCGCGCCAATGGTTGGCATATCTAGCATATCTTGTATTTGCACGCCACAACCAGGAAAGTAATAATCTGGACTTAGGGTTGCAAACACTATAAAATCGATATCGTCTTTGGTAAGACCAGAACGTTCTATGGCAATTTTTGCAGCTTTTGCTCCCATAACGGCCGAGGTATCTTCGGTGCCATCTTTTATCCAACGGCGTTCTTTTATACCGGTTCGTTCCTGAATCCAAGCATCATTGGTCTCCATTATTTTTGACAAATCGTCGTTTGTCACCACGTTTTCAGGAAGGTATTTTCCTAAACCTATTATTTTTGAGTTGTACATGTTATTGGCAGATTAGAAAGGCAAAATACAATAAGTCTGTTAATTCCTCAAATTTCAAATTTATTTTTTTGTAATAATTTAAAAGGAGTCTATTTTGACACTTAGAAATTACGAATTATGAAACACCCTCAAAAGCGTGTCACTTTGTCATATTTTTTCAATTGGCATTTTTGTTGACTATTAGAGAACAGAAGTTAAAAATTTAAATTAATCTGTTTCTCTTCTTCAAGGGAAAAAAATAAATTATATATCATGACAAAAGGAAGTATTAATGTATCGGTAGAGAATATCTTTCCGCTTATTAAAAAATTCTTATATAGCGATCACGAAATTTTTCTACGTGAACTTATTAGTAACGGTACCGATGCCACTTTAAAATTAAAACACTTAACGAGTATTGGCGAATCTAAAGCTGAGTACGGTAGCCCTAAAATTGAAGTAAAAATTGATAAAGAAGGGAAAAAACTTCATATTATCGATCAAGGTTTAGGAATGAGTGCAGACGAGGTTGAAAAATACATTAACCAAGTTGCTTTTTCTGGAGCTGAAGAATTTTTAGATAAATATAAAGATTCTGCTAAAGATTCTGGAATTATTGGTCATTTTGGTTTAGGGTTTTACTCTGCTTTTATGGTAGCCGAAAAAGTTGAAATTATCACAAAATCTCACAGAGAAAAAGATCCTGCAGCACATTGGACTTGCGATGGTTCTCCAGAATTTACTCTAGAAACGGCTGATAAAACAGACCGTGGAACAGAAATTATTCTTCATATTGCAGAAGATTCTACAGAATTTTTAGAAGAAAACAGAATTTCTGAATTACTTTCTAAGTACAACAAGTTTATGCCTGTGCCAATTAAATTTGGAACTAAAGAAATAAACGACCCAGAGTTTACCCCTGCAACCACTAAAGATGAAGACGGTAAAGAAACTACCGAACCTCACAAAAAAATTACGGTTGATAACATTATAAACAACCCTACTCCAGCCTGGACAAAACAACCAGCCGATTTAGAAGAAGACGATTACAAGAGTTTCTACAGTGAGTTATACCCATCTCAATTTGAAGATCCTTTATTCAACATTCACCTAAATGTAGATTACCCGTTCAACTTAACAGGAATTTTATACTTCCCGAAAATGTCGAACGATATGCAAATGCAAAAAGATAAAATTCAACTGTATCAAAACCAAGTTTACGTTACCGATAACGTAGAAGGTATTGTACCAGAATTTTTAACCATGTTGCGAGGTGTTATCGATTCTCCAGATATTCCATTAAACGTATCGCGTTCTTACTTACAAGCCGATGGTGCTGTAAAAAAGATTTCGTCTTACATTACTAGAAAAGTAGCCGATAAATTAAAATCTTTATTCAATTCAAACCGTGAAGATTTTGAAGCTAAATGGAGTGATATTAAAATTGTTATTGAATACGGAATGCTTTCTGAAGATAAATTCTTCGAAAAAGCAGATGCCTTTGCATTATACCCAACCGTAGATGGCGCACACTATACTTACGAGGAGTTATTCAATAAAATTAAAGCAAACCAAACCGATAAAGATGGTAAGCTAGTTATACTTTATGCTTCTAATAAAGATGCACAACACAGCTATATCGAATCTGCTAAAGCTAAAGGTTACGAGGTTTTATTGTTAGATTCTCCAATTGTATCTCACTTAATACAAAAACTAGAAAGCAGCAAAGAGAACATCACTTTTGCCCGTGTTGATGGGGACCATATTAATAATTTAATTAAGAAAGACGAAACAACAATTTCTAAATTAGATGAAGAGCAAACTAAAACTCTAGATGCTTTATTAAAAGAAGTGATTCCTGCAGAAAAATTCACCGTTCAGTTAGAATCTATGGATAGTAGCGAATCTCCATTCACCATTACGCAACCAGAATTTATGCGTAGAATGAAAGAAATGCAAGCTACAGGTGGCGGAGGTATGCAAATGTTTGGTAATATGCCAGAAATGTACAACCTTATTGTTAACACAAACTCAGATTTAGTAAGCGATATTTTAGCAACCGAAGTTAAAGAAACTCAAGAGCGTTTAATTACGCAAAGTTTAGATTTAGCACGCCTTTCTCAAGGTTTATTAAAAGGTGAAGAATTAACAAACTTTATTAAACGTAGCTACGAAATGATTAAGTAAGCTATATTACTTTTCGCTTTCGCGGAAAAATAACAATACTAAAAGCCACTTTGTGAAAACAAAGTGGCTTTTTATTTTTAACATACAGTACTAAAACCGCTTATAATTTCGTTTTAAAACACAATATAATTCTCGTTATATTTGCTACTAAAAAAAATCAGAAAAATGAAAAACACATTTCTAATTGCATTTGCATTAATCCTTTTTACATCTTGTGGAAACGATGACACTAGCAATAACACCTTCAAAGATTACACTGAAGAAAACGATGCCGAAATTTTAGCTTACATTGAAGCAAACGAACTATCAGCACAAAAAACCGATTCTGGTCTTTACTACGTTATAGACAATCAAGGCACAGGAGTTCAACCAACATCATCAGATAATGTAACCGTAGCCTACAAAGGTTATTTTACCAACGGAACAGTTTTCGATGCTAGTGATGAAGACGGGATTTCTTTCAATCTAAGCCAAGTAATCCCTGGTTGGACAGAAGGCATCACCTATTTTAACGAAGGTGGCAGCGGTATACTATTAATACCTTCTCACCTAGGTTACGGAAGTTTTAATTACAACGGTATCCCTGCAGGTTCTGTATTAATTTTTGATGTTACCCTTATTGCGGTAAACTAAGTAAAACACATAAAACATACCTTAACGGCTGTCTAAAACATATTTTAGACAGCCGTTTTTATTTTAAAACATTATATTTCGGGCAATAAACAACCAAAGCACAACACTAAAAATTAACACATTACAATCACAAAATATAAACTGATAAAAATATTTTAAATTTTCTGTAACAAATTTAAATTTCAAACTACTTATAAAATAACTAACCCACAACTTTGAATAAAGAACTAGAACATAGTTTTGTAGAATTGCTAGAAAAGCATCAGAATATTGCGCACAAAATTTGTCGTTTGTACACCAATAACTATGATGCCCATAACGATTTATTTCAGGAAATAACCATCCAGTTATGGCGGGCGTATCCCAAATTTCGAGGCGATGCAAAATTTAGTACATGGATGTACCGCGTGGCTTTAAACACGGCTATCACCTTATACCGAAAATCTAAACGCACCATCAACACACAAGATTTTGAAGGTGTAGCATTTAAAATAAAAGCCGAAGATTACGACGATACCGAAGAACAACAATTAAAAGTGCTTTACAAAGCTGTACACCAGCTTAACGACATTGAAAAAGCGTTAGTTTTCTTGTATTTAGAAGACAAAGACTATAGAGAAATAAGTACCACATTAGGAATAAGTGAAGTGAATGCCAGAGTGAAAATGAACAGAATAAAAACAAAACTTAAAACTATATTAAATCCGTAACCCTATGGATGAATTAGATATCTTAAAAAAGGATTGGAACACCACCAAACCTGACCATAAAAAACTAACGGTAAATGATATTTACCCGATGTTACATAAAAAATCGTCTTCTATTGTAAAGACTCTTTTTTACATAAGTATAGCCGAACTCGTGTTTTGGATTATCATAAACACCATTCCCTATTTTTGCTCTGCCGAATACAACGCCAAGTTAGAAGCCATATATCAAAACGATGCCGTAATAGTTGCAATAACCATTTTTGGTTATGCCATTATTGCTCTGTTTATCTATTTGCTCTACAAATCGTATAAATCTATTTCGGTAACCGATAGTGCAAAAAAACTAATGGAAAGCATTATCAGAACGCGAAAAGTAATAAAGTACTACGTGCTATACAACCTCATTATGGCTGGCACATCCATCATGGTTGGATTCTATTACGCCATACATAACGACCCAGACATATCCAATAAACTCGCTGCATCCGGAAGCTCAAAAATGCTACCAATAATAGCCTTTTTAATATTATTTACAAGTCTATTTATTTTCGGAATATGGTTATTTTACAAGCTCATTTATGGCCTATTATTAAAACGTTTAAATAGAAACTACACCGAATTAAAAAAGTTAGAACTGTAATTATATTTGGGCGTTACCCAAGGGTCGGGCTTTCCGCTATATCTTTATTTGTGCTAAAAAGTGTAGAACTTCTAAACAATATATTGGCAAAACAGAACAATTGTTTATTTAATGTAGCTTAAGGCTAGCACAAAAAAGGATGCCGCATCAATCCCTAACGCAGGGCAAATGTACTATGCTCTATAACATCGCCAGCTTTCATAGCATTTATACCAAGGTTTCCTACCCGAACACGAACCAATCGTAACGTAGGAAATCCAACAGCCGAAGTCATTTTTCTAACCTGTCTAAACTTTCCCTCGTTTAAAGTAATAGATACCCAAGTGGTTGGGCCATGTCTATCATCCCTTATCTTCTGTTGCGCAACCGGCACATCTGGAATAGTATCTAATTTAAAAGCCTTACAAGGCTTGGTTTGGTACTTTTTACCATCAAAACCAATTTCTACACCAGCACGTAATTTAGCAACAGCTTCCTCTGTAATATCGCCATCAACTTGCGCATAATATTCCTTTTCAACTTTTTGACTATTCACAAAATCGCTCATTTTACCATCGGTAGTTAGCAACAATAAACCTTCCGATTTTTCATCCAAACGACCAATAGCCATAATGCCTTCAGGAAAATCATCCAACTCTCCTAAAAACCGTTTTCGTTTTTGTTGAGTAGAATTACTGTAAAACTGACTCAAAAACCCGTAAGGTTTGTAAATGGCAAAATGTTTATGTTCTGTACTATTTTCAGTCATTTATAAAATAAACTTCTTTTAAAAATTTCATTCAAATTAAAAAAACTCGCGATACTGCATCACTCGAAAATCAAAAGTATTAAAATTCGAATCACTCTGCTTTAATTGTTTGTATAACGCCATACTCCCAATAGCACGATTAGCAGAACCAGAAGACGACGTTAACGATACTGTTTTAACTACACGCTTACATTTAATATGATCACTAGGCATTTCAAATTTATGAATTCTAGGAACTTCATTAGAAATCAATTCTAATTTCAAACCATAATCTCTTATGTGTTTCCTGAAAAAATATTCGGGTCCATTTTTACTATTTCCACCAGTAAACAAAAGTGTATCAATATTCGGAAACTTTTTTAAATAACCAACAACATCGCGCAAAACTATGTTTTTCATACCCAAATCCGATGCATCAATCTTGTCGCGTTCGCAACAATCTACAATATCACAAACACCTATTTTATGAGCAATCAAAAATTGCTTTCGTTCTTCAATAGCCGCTTCCGAGTTATCGAAACGCAAGCCTAAATTATGTATTTTATTAATGTACAACCAAAGCGAATTGTAATAACTACCATAACAGAAGTCTACATCTTTCTCCAAAAGATCACCCGTTGAGAATCGTGGTGGTGGTAATGTGCCCACTATCAGCTTTGTAGTATCTTTATTAATAAAAGGTTGGTATGGATGCTGATGTTTAAACACGTTTTACTTGATTTTTAAGCTAAAATTCAGTATATTCTTTCAATAACAAAAAATATAAAATTACATGGGTAGAGGAGATAAAAAAACAAAACGAGGTAAAATAAACAGAGGGACTTTTGGAGCACGCAGACCGCGTATAAAAAAGAAACCATCTATTGAAACTCAAATAGACATCTCAAAAAAAGCAAAAGTTAAATAACTTTTAATCAAGTTGTGCTAGTATTTTATCAACTTGAGTAACTGTACCGCGATACAACTTTTGGTTGGTTCGCGTCATGTGTTGCGATTCGTTTTTAATATCTTCTAAAATACTTTTAGCGTCTTCCTTTTTATTTCGACTTATTAAAAATTCGGCTAGAATTAAGCGTTCATTATAAAAAGAATAACGAATATCTATTTCTCGTAAATTATGCTCAGCAACTTCAAAGTCGCCTAGCTTTTCATGTGCTAAACCACAAATAAACTGTGTTTTAGATTTCTTGTACTCTAACTTATCTTTAATTTTATCTGCATAAAAAATAGCTTTATTATAATCTTCAGCTAAAAAACAAGTTTCAACCAATTTACTATTCACATAAAAATCATTTTCAAAACCATCTTGCAAAGCCTTTAGATAATGAGGCATCGCATTGTTAAAATCTTTATTAGCCAAATAAGCATCGGCCAGATTTACTCGATTTTGATAAGATTCTAAAAACGCCAACTGCTTTTCTAAATCTTTAATTTTCTTAGTTGGATTTATAATATGTGTTATTTCACTTGTTATTTTCTCCGCATCGCGCTTATTATAAACTTGTGTAATTAAATAGATAACACAACCAATTAAAGGCACAAAAAAGATAAGAAACACCCAATAAAACGAGTTTCCTTTTTTGTACATGTGATATATACAATACACCTGAAATGCGACAATAAGATAGTAATACATTTATATTTTTATCATAAAGTTTAGTCTTCAAATTTAGTGTTTCTAAATTTTGTAAAGCTTAACGCACCTACCTTTTACCTAGTAAAAATTAAATCGTTGTCTTTAGATAGCTCTTCACTAAAACCGTAACCACCATAATTAAACCCTTTTAAATCGTCTACGGTTTGTGCATTGGTATCTATAACATAGCGCGCCATTAGACCACGAGCTTCCTTAGCGTAAAAAGAAATAATTTTATAAGCTCCATTTTTAAATTCTTTAAAGTTAGCCGTAACCACAGGTACTTTTAAAGCCTTTTTATCGATAGCCTTAAAATACTCATTACTTGCTAAATTTAAAAATAATTCATCATCTTCCAGCTCTTCATTTAAAGCTTTTACAATATCTTTTTTCCAAAATTCGTAAAGATTTTTATGACTTGCAACAGGCAATTTAGTTCCCATTTCTAAACGATAAGGTTGTATTAAGTCTAGCGGTTTTAAAACACCATATAATCCAGAAAGTATACGCACCGTGTTTTGCATAGTTGTTACTTTTTCTTCTGGTAAATTATAAGCATCTAAACCACGATAGACATCACCATTAAAAGCGTATACGGCTGGTCGTGCATTTTCTGCGGTAAAGGGTAATTCCCAATCTTGATTGCGCTCGTAGTTTAGCTCCCCAAGCGTTGCAGAAATACTCATAAGCTCAGATAAGTTTTTTGCAGATTTCTTTTTAAGCACTTTATTTAAGCGATCTGCTTGCTTTAAAAACGCCCCTTCTGTATATGTTTTTGTTGGTAATTCTGTTTCCAGATCCAACGATTTTGCTGGTGATATTACTAATTTCATGTCTTTATATTTAACCTCAATACACGAGGATATTTTTATTAATTATTATATTTTTTTAAACCTCTAATTTACAATATTTCTTTAAGTTGATAAGACTTCTCCGGCTATATACTTAAAGTTGTAATCGCCTTTAATCATAAAATCTGCCGTATGCACAGACTCACCTGTTGGATGCCAAGTTTTAACGGTTTTATCAATTAAAATAAACAAGCCATCATGATTACCTATAGCACAAAACCGATTAATATTTCCATCGAAAATAGAAATAGGCTTTATTCTAGAAATCGCTTCATACAAGGGAGAAAGATTTGTAGTAACCATAGCAATTTCACTTATTGAAATAATTTCTTTTGCTGTAAATTGCTCGACAGAATTTTGATTTAAATCCTTTCTCGCTATAAACTCTACAATATTCTTATCGGCATCATAGAAATAAATAGCTTTTGCATTCCAACTTTCAAAATTAGAAATCAAGTTTTCACCATCTGGTAAAATAGCAACACGCTTTTGCAACCATAATAAAGCCTCATCAATTTTGTTCGATGGAATATTGAAAGCAAAATGTGCCGAATTCACCGTCTCTTTATATTCAAAACTCAAAAGACTTTTACCGGTTTTAAAGGTTATCTTTTCTTCGGAATCAAAAACTAAATCGAAGTCCACAACCTCATGGTAAAACAACTTTTGTTTTTCAATTTGGTTAGTGAATAAAGTGATTTCTTCAATTTTCATACCTCAAAGATAATTGAGTAAACTGATATTTACTACCGGTTTAGAATGATAAAACTTATCTTAAAATAAACAAATATTATCAACACTACAAACACTCATAACCAAAAACTATAACTGCAAGTTATAAGCCGTATTGTCTTTTACCGAATTCAATAAAAACGAACTATGTATTGTAGAGATCCCTTCTACTGTAGATAATTTTTCATTAATAAACTCATGAAACTCGGTAATATCGCCTACTACAACTTTTAACAAGTAATCGTAATTTCCAGAAACCCGATGGCATTCCATAATTTCAGGCAGTAAAAGCATTGAATTATTAAAATTATCAGCCAATGCTTTTTGATGCTTCAATAAGGTAACTTGGCAGAATGCAATAAGCGTTTTCCCAATTTTAGTTCTATCCAACAAAGCCACATAAGATTTCACAACCTCTTGCTGTTCTAACTTTTTAATTCGCTCGTAAGTTGGTGTTACACTCAACCCTACTTTACTCGCTATTTCCTTAGTATTTTGCTTCGAATTTTCTTGAAGTTGCATCAAAATTCGTCTATCAATATCATCCATACTAGATTTTTTTTCTTCCTATTAAACCATCAAAGCTCAAAATAGTTATTTTAAACTGTCATTTCAAGTATTTAAGTTTAATTATCTAATATTTTAACATTCATAACAAAAATGAATTATAAACTATAATTTTACAGAACAAACGAAACCAACATTTTAGATAATTATTTACAAAAATGAATACAAATCCAGACCTTATAATCGATTCACTTTTAACTCAACTAGTAAAAGACAAAGAAAAAGTTTTAGGTTATCCTGTTGCTCAAGATTTTGATTATTCGCGTTTAAACGAATTTCTAAAATACCCAATTAATAACGTTGGAGATCCGTTTGAAGAAAACACATATAAAGTACAAACGCACGAAATGGAATGCGAAGTGGTTGAGTTTTTTGCTGAGCTGTTTCGGGCTGACCCAAAAAATCATTGGGGCTATGTTACCAATGGCGGATCGGAAAGTAATCTTTACGGATTATACCTTGCCAGAGAATTGTACCCAAAAGCAATGGTGTACTTTTCGGAATCTACACATTACAGCGTAAAGAAAAACATTCATTTACTAAACATACCAAGCATCACGATTAGATCTCAAGAAAATGGAGAAATAGATTATGAAGATCTTGAAAACACCTTGCAGTTTAATCGCCATAAACCAGCCATTATACTAACCACTTTTGGCACAACCATGATGGAGGCAAAAGATGATGTTTCTAAAGTAAAAAAGATTTTAAAAAAATTAGCCATTCAAGATCACTACATACATTGCGATGCAGCATTATCTGGATCTTATGGCGCTTTTATAGAACCACGAATCCCTTTCGATTTTAAAGATGGTGCTGACAGCATTTCTATAAGCGGACATAAATTTATAGGTTCTCCATTTCCTTCGGGAGTAATTATTACTAAGCGTTCGTTACGCGATAGAATTGCTCGAGGCATATCGTACATTGGTTCGCTAGACACCACAATCACCGGCTCACGAAACGGCCATAGTCCACTATTTTTATGGTACGCCATTAAAAAAATGGGTATAGAAGGTTTAGCAAAACGCTTTCAACATAGTTTAGAAACTGCTGAATATTGCAAAAATGAACTTATAAAACAAGGCATAAAAGCCTGGACCAATCCGGGTTCAATTACTGTAGTATTTCCAAAAGTATCAGATGCTATTAAAGGAAAATGGCAATTGGCCACAGATGACGATATTACACATATTATCTGTATGCCTAATGTTACCAAAAGCCAAATTGATGAGTTTGTTAAGGATATCGTTTTAGAAAAAAGCACAAAAGAAGAAGTCGCTGTGTTTTAAAAAAAATTGATAACTTCGTTTAATAGGTTTTCTAAACATATAGAAAACCTATTTCTGTTAATTAACTGAAACGAAATCGATGAAAAAATACGCTATCCTTTTAACTATAACCTTACTACAATTATCATTTGTTGGATGTAAAGACGATTCGGGTATCTGCCTCTTAGGCATTACAAGTTTAAAATTAACAAATGCAGCTTATTTGGAACCTCTAGACACCCCCCAAGCCACGGTGGAGAGTTTTGAATACAGAGCTATACTAGAGTTTCCAGAACCTGACACGAAACCAAATCCAAATGGAAAACTAAATGCATGTGTTTTATCTTTTGATAAACTACACACTCCTGTTTCCGATTTTTCAATAACTTCAAATGTAAAATTATTTAACACAGCTCCAGGTGAACCTATAGACGTAAAAAACTTCAATATATATCAATGTAACTTATTACTCTCTGAAAATTATACAGAAAGAGATGATATGATGAATACTAGATACTCCATTAAAAATTGGATAAATCTACTAAACACAGGTAGTGAAGACAAAAGGCACCTTAAACCTTTTAGCAAGTCTTACATTGAATTTGCTGATAAAAACGAAAGAATTGAAGTTGAAGGCATGACGCTTAAGTTCACTATTACACTTGATGATGGAACACTGTTTACAGCAGAAACAAGGCCTGTAAATTTAGGCTAGTTGATACACCTCATTACTACTCTTTTTATTATCTAGAAGCATCATAGCTAAAAAATTAACGCTTACTAATTTGTTGTTTCGCTTATTAATCGTAATATTGCAATGAAACAATTAATAAGAATGGGATTAGCTAAAACAGAAATATTTACCGACTCACAAAACGAGATAGCATTATTTGCAAAAGTATTTGGGCATCCTGCACGTGTGGCTATTTTAGAACATTTATTTAAAACAAACACCTGTGTTTGCGGAGATTTAGTAAATGAAATAGGCCTTGCGCAGCCTACAATTTCTCAACATTTAAAAGAACTAAAACTTTTGGGTTTAATAAAAGGTAATGTTGAAGGTACAAGTGTTTGTTACTGCATACACCCAGAAAATTGGACAAAAATGAAAGCTGTAATGAATACTTTTTTGAATCAAGATTTACCTAAAACAGATTGTTGTTAAAATATTAATATCACAATAAATCATTTGAATTATGAAACTATCAGAAATAAAAAACGAGTTAAGACGATTAAATCAAATCGCATTTAAATTGCCAAACGGCGAATTAGTACCAAACCATTTTCATGTTACCGAAGTTGGAAAAATAACAAAACATTTTATCGATTGCGGTGGCACGGTTAGAAATGAAACCGTTGTAAACTTCCAACTTTGGAATGCAAACGACTACGACCATAGGTTACATCCAGAAAAACTATTAAATATTATTGAACTTTCTGAAAAAACTTTAGGTATTGAAGATTTAGAAATAGAAGTAGAATATCAAGCAGAAACCATTGGTAAATTCGGGTTAGAATTTGATGGCACCAACTTTTTATTAACCACAAAACAAACCGATTGCTTAGCACCAGATCAATGTGGAGTGCCAGCTGAAAAACCAAAATTACAATTTTCGGACATTCAAACAGGTAATTCTTGTACACCAGGAAGTGGATGTTGCTAAACTTAAAATTCAAAACATATTATGACAGTATATAACGATATTGATAGAATTATTTCAACCTTAAGTGTTGAAAATATATCAGATGCCAGAAAAGAAATATTAAAGCCATTAGTCGATTTTATTCAACTAAAAGTAAATACAAAACAAGATATCCGTATTAATTTTATTTGTACGCACAACTCAAGGCGAAGCCATTTATCGCAAATATGGGCGCAAACTATGGCGCACTATTTCAATATTAAAAATGTGTTTTGTTATTCTGGAGGCACAGAGGCCACAGCACTTTTTCCAGTAGTAGCACAAACTTTAGAAAATTCTGGTTTTAAAATTAATAAAATAGCTGAAACAGATAATCCAATTTATAGCATAAAATATTCTGATAACTCACATCCGGTTATTGGGTTTTCTAAAAAACTAGATAGCGATTTTAATCCCAAAGCTTTGTTTGCAGCAGTAATGACCTGCTCGCAAGCCGATAATGGATGTCCGTTTATAGCAGGAGCCGAAAAGCGAATTCCTGTAACATTCGAAGATCCAAAAGCTTTCGATAACACACCACAACAAATAGAAAAATACGAGGAACGCAGTTTACAAATTGCAACCGAATTATTTTATGTGTTTTCACAAATAGCGAAATAAACGATGAAGTCTACTAAAAAATTAAGTTTTCTAGATAAAAATCTAACACTTTGGATTTTTGTCGCCATGGCTATAGGCGTAAGTATAGGTTACTTTATACCAACCTTCCCGAGCTTAATTGAAAATATGAGTAGTGGCTCAACAAACATTCCTATCGCTATTGGTTTAATTTTAATGATGTATCCTCCACTCGCCAAAGTAGATTACAAATTATTACCAATGGTTTTTAAGAATACAAAACTGTTGTCTATTTCTCTGCTTTTAAATTGGATTATTGGTCCTGTTTTAATGTTTGTTTTGGCTATAACTTTTTTACACGACTACCCCGAATACATGGTAGGCCTTATTTTAATTGGATTGGCACGCTGTATTGCTATGGTTTTAGTCTGGAACGATTTAGCCGATGGCAGCAGCGAATACGGGGCTGGTTTAGTAGCACTAAACAGTGTTTTTCAGGTATTTGCTTATAGTTTTTATGCTTGGTTATTTATAACGGTACTGCCTCCCTATTTTGGTTTTGAAGGCGCTATTGTCGATATTTCTATAGCAACTATTGCCGAGAGTGTTGCTATTTACTTAGGGGTACCTTTTCTTTTAGGCATTTTAAGTCGTTACTTTTTAGTAAAATTAAAAGGTGAAACTTGGTATACAGAAACCTTTATACCAACTATTTCTCCGTTAACCTTAATCGCGCTTTTATTTACTATAGTGGTTATGTTTTCTCTAAAAGGCGAGCTTATTGTAGAAATACCAATGGATGTTTTAATTATTGCAGTACCATTACTTATCTACTTTACTATTATGTTTATTATTGGTTTTTTCGTGACGAAGGCAACAGGCGCTACTTACGATAAAACGGCCTCGGTAGCATTTACAGCGGCTGGTAATAATTTTGAACTAGCCATTGCCGTTGCTATTGCTGTTTTCGGATTAAATTCTGGACAAGCATTTGCGGGTGTTATTGGTCCTTTGGTAGAAGTTCCTGCATTAATTTTATTAGTAAAAGTTTCTTTTTGGTTGAAGAAGAAATACTACGGAAATGTAACACAATAAAAGATTTATTTTAAAACTGAAAGCTCTTGATTTAATGATATGCTTTGGCTTGTTATAAGCTCAAAAAAAATGATCATATTTTAATATAAGTTTCACAGCTTTTAAAAAAAAAATCATTTAATTTTAATGTACCAAATTTCAACTAAAAATAGAGTCATAAAATATTCAAAAAAAACATGAAAAATAAAAAAGCAATAATAACAGGCGGTAGTCGTGGATTAGGAAAAGCAACAGCAATTGCCTTTGCTAAAGAAGGTATAGACGTTGCTATCACAGGTAGAAATGAAAAAGCTTTAAAAGAAACAGTTTCAGAATTAGAAACTATTGGAGTTAAAGCAACTTATGCCGTTTTTGATGTTGGTAATTACGAAGAAGTAAAAACAGGTATCAAAAGTATTATTGATACTCTTGGTACTGTTGATATTTTAGTAAACAATGCTGGCATTGCAGCTTTTGGAACATTTAATGATATGGAAGTAAGCCAATGGAGTCAAATAATCCAAACCAATGTAATGGGTATGTATTATGTAACTAAAGAGGTTTTACCATATTTAATTGATAAAAATGAAGGTGATATTATTAATGTATCGTCTACAGCTGGTTTAAGCGGAAATGCAAGTACATCGGCATATTCAGCATCAAAATTTGCTGTAATTGGTATGTCGGAATCTTTAATGAAAGAAGTTCGTAAAAACAATATTCGTGTTTGCACATTAACACCAAGCACCATAGCTTCTGATATGTCTATAGATTTAGGCATCGCTACTAAAGACTCGGAAGACAGCGTTCTACAACCAGAAGATTTTGCAGAATTAATTGTTGCTGGTTTAAAATTACCAAGACGTGCTATGCTTAAAGGTGCTGCTTTATGGTCTACAAATCCATAGAACAAAAACAAATCTATAGCGGAATTTTCAATTGAAAGTTCCGCTTTTTTTTTACATCAAATCTTAAAACTTATACTATGGAAAAAGTAATTATAGCACAAATAAGTGTTCAAGCATCAAAAACAGAAGCCTTTTTAAAACTAGCAAAAACAATGGTAGCCCAAAGTAATGCTGAAGCTGGTTGTTTACAATACCGCTTACTAAATGAAGTGGATAAGGAAACAGAATTCCTATTTCATGAAAAATACGTGAATGCAGAAGCTATTGAAATCCATAATGCATCGGAGCATTTTTTAGATTTCGTAAAGAATATAACGCCACTTTTAGCGAAAGACCCCATTATTGAAGTTTTTTAAACTGAAAATATGGTAAAATAAAAGCTTGACTTTGTAATAAATTTCGGCTAACTTAGTGTCAGCATATTAGAGCCTTTTTTAGGCTCTTTTCTTTTAGAAAATAACAAACATATAACACGCAATTACTATGGCTTTTTTTATTAATAATAAAGAATTTAAAGATCAAGAAGAATTTATAAGATACGGCAGAGGCTGTGCTACAAAAATTCCGACACCAATCGATATTCTGCGTGTTGATGAGGAGATTAAAGCCAACCAAACTAGGCGTCAGTTATTTTTAGACTTAACAATAGAAATACGTTTTCATCATATTACTTATGGTGCACGCGGCCTGATTACAAGAACGCAAAGAGAACGACAAGTTGAGCTTTTAAACACAGCATACTCCAATGTGGGCTTAACGTTTACTTACTCTGAACAGGAAGTGAAGTTTATAGACAACGTAAACTGGTACAACATGGGCCACGGATCGGCAAGTGAACGCCAGGCGAAAACTACACTTGGTGCAGACCCGCACAAATACCTTAATTTTTATACCGGTGGTTTAGTTGCTGGTTTATTGGGTTGGGCTACATTTCCTTACGATTTGGCGGGAGATCCTGATATCGATGGCGTGGTTATGCTAGACGAATCGTTACCTGGTGGATCGGCTGAACCGTACAATTTAGGAATGACGGCTGTGCATGAAGTTGGCCATTGGTTAGGTTTATACCATACTTTCCAGGGTGGATGCGATGGTGTTGGCGACCACGTACAAGATACACCTGCCCATAGCAGTGCTAACTACGGAAAACCAGAAGAAGGCAAACCTCATAATGCTTGTAATATTAATGACTTTGCTCCTATTCACAACTACATGAATTATGTAGATGATGATTGGATGAATGAGTTAACCACGGCTCAAGAAACTCGAATTAAAGAACAAATAATGATGTATAGAACGGGATTACTTAACTCTGCTAATGTGTAAACACTTAGAGTTAAAGCTAAACCCTACCGGATAATGCGTTAGGGATTGATGCGGCATCCTTTTTACAAAAACAAAAAAGCCTAGACTATGGTTGGTCTAGGCTTTTTTTATTATGTAGTTACTCCAAAAGTTTATCTATACTTTGTAAAAAGATATAGCGGAAAGCCCGACCCTTGTGGGTAACGCAAAAACTTTTATAATTCTTGGTGTTTAGAATATACTTTCCATTTTTCGATACATTGTTGCATATCTTCTGGAATCTCAGAATCAAATCTCATAAATTCACCAGTTGTTGGGTGTACAAATCCTAATGTTTTAGCGTGTAGAGCTTGTCTTGGTAATACTTTAAAGCAGTTATCTACAAACTGCTTATATTTTGTAAAAGTGGTTCCTTTTAGTACTTTTTCGCCGCCATAACGCTCGTCGTTAAACAAGGTATGCCCAATATGTTTCATGTGTACACGAATTTGATGCGTACGTCCAGTTTCTAATTTACAAGACAGTAAAGTAACGTAACCTAGGCGCTCTAAAACGCTGTAATGGGTTACGGCTGGTTTACCTTTATCTTCATCGTCACCAAAGAACACCGTGTTTTGCAAACGGTTTTTAGGGTGTCTACCAATATTACCTTCTACGGTTCCGCTATCTTCTTTTACATTACCCCAAACAATAGCAACATACTCGCGCTCGCTGGTTTTATTAGCAAACTGAAGTGATAAATGTGCCATCGCTTCTTCGGTTTTGGCAACCACTAAAAGTCCGCTTGTATCTTTATCTATACGGTGCACCAAACCTGGGCGTTCACTAGAGTTGTTTGGTAAATTATCAAAACGATGTATTAAGGCATTTATTAAAGTGCCAGAATAATTACCGTGCCCTGGATGTACAACCATACCAGGTGCTTTATTAACAACTAGTAAATCGTCGTCTTCATAAACCACATCAATATCAATATCTTCACCTACCAATAAATTCTCGAATGGTGGGTGCGTGAAAAGTACACGAATGGCATCAAAAGGTTTTACTTTATAATTCGATTTAACAGGTACATCGTTAACAAAAATGCTACCATTTTTTGCTGCTGCCTGAATTTTATTTCGGGTGGCATTCTCAACAAAGTTCATTAAATACTTATCGATTCTAAGTGGTGTTTGCCCTTTATCTACAGTAAATGCATGGTGCTCGTAAAGATTATCTTCGTCGGGTAATTGGGGTGTGTATGCGTCCATAATTAAGGTCTGTTGCCGTTACCTAAAACCAAATCGATAACCGAAGTTTTCTCTAACTTATCGCTAGGTTCGATGGTTTTGCCTTTATACGTCATACGTAAAACCATATCTTCTGCAATATTGTTTTCGTAAGTTAGTTTACCCACTTTAAAACCTAAGGCTTCTAAAGTTGGTTTGGCTTGGCGGTACGTGCGCTCTTTTAAATCTGGAACCTCTATTTTACGGTATCCCGATGGGTTTAATGTTAAATATATTTTTCTGTTTTCTTTTACTTGTGTTCCCGATTGCGGCTCTTGCTCTATTACCGAAAACTTTGGATAATTCGGGTTAAAGTTTGCCGAATCTTGAATTTGCATCACTAAGTTATTCTCTCCCAACTCAATTTCGGCCACATTGATAGACTTTCCTTTTAAATCTGGTACAGTTTCAAATTCACCATGGTTTGTAGATACGTTTAACCATTTCAACATAATGAAACAAAGTACTACAATTGCAACGATAGCCAATGCTAATTGCTTGAAAAATGTTTTGCTAACAAGAAATTTAATAATGCTCATGTATAATTTTTATGATTAGGCAAAGATATAAAAACAGAACTGTTTTTTCTTTTGCATTTTATATGATATTTTAGCTTTACTAATAATAACTATCAATAATTACGTTTTATTATTGGTTTTAGACGGAATAAAGATTTTTTCGCTTTCGCGGAAAGCATAAACACATACAAATGAAAAAAAATATTGCCATAATAATGGGAGGCTATTCTAGCGAATACAAAATTTCTTTAACCAGCGGAAATGTGGTTTTTGAATCGCTTGATAAAACAAAATACAACGCTTTTAGAATTCATATTTTCAAAGATAAGTGGGTTTATGTCGATACTAATAATGACGAATACCCTGTAGATAAAAACGATTTTTCGGTTACCGTAAACGGAAGTAAAACTACTTTCGATTGTGTGTTTAATGCCATACATGGTTCTCCCGGAGAAGATGGTTTAATGCAAGGTTATTTTGAGTTGCTAAACATGCCACAGACCAGTTGTAACATGTATCAAGCAGGTGTTACATTTAATAAACGAGATTGTTTAAGCGTACTGAAACCGTACGGAATTAAGACTGCAGAATCTTATTTTGTAAACAAAGGCGATATTATAAATGAAGATGATATTATTGCTAAAGTAGGCTTACCTTGCTTTGTAAAAGCCAATAAGGCTGGTAGTAGTTTTGGAGTTTCTAAAGCGCATACCAAAGCCGATTTACAACCATCTATAGATGTTGCTTTTAAGGAAGATGATGAAATTATTATAGAGTCTTTTTTAGATGGCACAGAAGTATCGGTTGGAGTAATTACCTATAGAGGTGAAGTAAAAGTATTGCCTATCACCGAAATTGTAAGTGAAAATGATTTTTTTGATTATGAAGCTAAATATTTAGGTAAATCGCAAGAAATAACCCCCGCCCGACTAACAAAAGAGCAAGAAGACCAAGTAAATGCGCTTGCAAAAAAGGTTTATCAGGTTTTAAAAATGAAAGGTTTTAGCCGTAGCGAGTATATTTTTAAAGATGGTGAACCCCATTTATTAGAAATGAATACCATTCCGGGCTTAACACGAGAAAGCATTTTGCCACAGCAAGCAGCTGCAGCCGGAATTAGTTTAAGTGATTTGTTTGATAGCGCTATTGAAGAAGCTCTAAAATAACAAACTCCGTAACATATTTGGGCTTTTATAAATCTATGAAATAAAAGCCCAATTAAAACTTGAATTTTAGATTTGTATCTTTACTAATCAATTAAACATTTCCTATAATTTCTTAGGAAGAAAACCAACTTAATGAAACGAGCTATTTTTCCAGGATCATTCGACCCGATAACTTTAGGACACTACGATATTATTAAACGTGGCGTTACACTTTTTGATGAAATTATTGTGGCTATTGGCGTTAATGCCGACAAAAAATATATGTTTACTCTAGAAGAAAGAAAAGCATTTATTGAAAATACCTTTGCAGACGAACCTAAAGTAAAAGTGGTGACTTACGAAGGTTTAACGGTACATTTTTGCCAAGAAATTGGTGTTGAATTTATTTTACGTGGGCTGAGAAATCCAGCAGATTTCGAATTCGAAAAAGCCATTGCGCATACCAATAGAGACCTTGCTCCTATTGAAACTGTTTTCCTATTAACTGCTGCAAAAACATCATACATTGCCTCATCTATTGTTCGAGATGTTATTAGAAACAATGGTGATTACACCAAATTAGTTCCCGACACAGTGCGTATTAAATAACGCTTTACAAAATCTATTTTCTTTGAAATTCCAAATTTATTGTATCTTAATATGTTTCACTTTAGCGTCTTGTAAAGACCATAACACCGCAACTATTATCACAGATTTTTGTTCAAATATCCATCGTGACGATAGTTTTACACTATCTACTGCTCTTGAAGATGTAGCACCTTTAATGGAGGATAAAACTGGTGTTTATGTTTTAGAAGATGGTAGTGGTTCTATGGTAGCTCGAGCATGGTTAACCGAGTATGCCGAAAAAACAATAGATATACAATACTTTATATTCTCTACCGATAACATCGGCCTAATTGCCTGCGATTACTTAGTACGCGCAGCAGATCGTGGTGTTAAAGTCCGAATTTTAGTAGATGACATTATGGTTGATGCTGAAATTGAAGATATTTTAACCTTTAACTCACATGAGAATATTTCGGTTAAAATCTATAATCCAGGTATTAATTTAGGTAAAAACATTTTTCAGAAGATAGGAAAACTATCAATCGATTTTAAAGGTGCCAACCAGCGTATGCATAATAAAACCTTTATTGTAGATAATAAAGTGGTTATTACTGGCGGTAGAAATATAGCCAATGAATATTTTGATTACGACCACGAATACAATTTTAGAGATCGTGATATTCTTTTATTAGGGAAAGAAGCGAAAAATGTAAAATCGTCTTTTGAAATGTTTTGGAATAGTGAACTAAGCCAAGATGTAACTACAATAATTAAAAGCGATACTGAAAAACTATATTCGGAAACCACTTTTGATAAACTACACGAATACGCTTGCAACCCAGAAAATTTCTGGCCGCAAGTGCGCGAACGTATTGAAAACCTTCCGGAAACATTTAACGACATCAAAAACTCCAAAGACTTTGTTTGGCTAGACGATGTTCATTTTATTTCCGATTTACCCGGAAAAAACGATGAAGCTTATAACTTATCTGCAGGTGGACTTTCTACCGATTCTTTAATAGATTTAGTAAAAAAAGCAGAAACCTCTATAGATATACAAACGCCGTATTTAATCACTTCCGATCTTAGTCGAAGTTTGTTTAAAAAAGCCGTAGACCGTGGTGTTAGCGTTCGTATTTTAACTAACAGCCTCGCTTCTACCGATAATGTTGAAGCATTTAGTAGTTACCAAACTGATCGAAAAAAATTACTTGAAACAGGCGTTCGTATTTTTGAGTTTCGGCCAGATGCAGAAGAACGATTGAATATAATGACTGGGGAATTACAAGAAAAACTAGACTACAAACCAACCTTTGGTCTGCACGCTAAATCGATGGTTATTGATAATAAAACTACTGTAATTGGTACGTTTAACCTAGACCCAAGAAGCGCTAATTTAAATACAGAATGTATTGTAATTGTTGATTCTGAAAAAATATCTAAAGGTGTTTTAAAAGGTATGGAAATCGAATTTAAACCCGAAAACTCTTGGGAAACAACTTTAGATTTCAATCCAGATTCTGAAGTTAGCAACTACAAACGCTTAAAAACTTGGACTCGTAAAATTCTTCCGAAGGCTATTTTATAAGTATTAATCTCAGAAAATTTGGCACAAAAAAACAGCTTTTAATTTTCTAGAGACAGACCAAAACGGTTAGAATATAAAAAACTAAAAGCTGCTTAATTTATAATACTTAATCTAAAATTTATATTCTCCTAATCCTTTTGGAAAAGCTTCAGGATTTGCCGCTAAATGATAACGCGGATCGTCTATATCTTCAACTACAACCTCTCTAAACTTAGGATTCGATTTGTATAAAAGAAGTTTACAATCATCACTTAAGTGTTTCAGTTTAATAGATTTTCCTTCAGCTTTATATTTTTCAACTAAATTAAAAATAGCTTCTATTGCAGAATGATCACTAACACGAGATTCGATAAAATCAATCTCAACTTGTTCTGGGTCTGTTTTAACATCAAACTTATCATTAAACGCTTGTATAGAACCAAAAAATAATGGTCCCCAAATTTCGTAGGTTTTCACCTTTCCATCTTCAGAAACACGTTTTCTAGCTCTAATTTTCTTAGCATTTTCCCAAGCAAAAACTAATGCAGAAATGATAACTCCAACAAAAACAGCAATTGCTAAATCAAAGAATACCGTTACCGCAGAAACAATGACTAATACAAAAGCATCAGACTTTGGTATCTTTTTCATGATTCTAAAACTAGACCATGCAAAGGTTTCAATAACCATCATGAACATTACACCAACTAAGGCTGCAATTGGCACTTGCTCTATATATTTATCTGCAAATAGAATAAAAGTTAATAAGGTTAACGCCATCATGATACCAGACAAACGTCCTCTACCACCTGCATTAACGTTTATAACGGTTTGACCAATCATACCGCAACCACCAGTTCCTCCAAACAATCCACTAAGAATGTTTCCAGTTCCTTGTGCTACACATTCTTTATTTCCATCACCTCTAGATTCGGTTAATTCATCAACTAAATTCATCGTCATTAACGTTTCAATCAATCCTACAGAAGCTGCTAAAAAGGCATAAGGCGCAATAAACTTTAAGGTATCTAAATTAAAAGGTAAGTTACTCCATAGCTCAACTAGATTTAGGTTTTTAGATAATTCATCAAAACCATTCAATCCGGCTCCACCTCCATCTCTAATAAATTCACCTACGTTTATAGATTCTATACCACCAAAAACAGCGATTAAAGTCACTATTAAAATAGCCGTTAAAGCTGCAGGAATTTTAGTGGTTAACTTTGGTAACCCCCAAACAATTAGCATGGTTAACAACACAAGACCAATCATTATGTAAAGTGTATTACCTTCCAATCTTGATTTTACAACACCACTATCTTTTACTGAATAAAAGCCATTATCTTGGATATTAAATACCACCTTCTTAGTTTTCGAATCGAAAACCTGATTATCGGACATGATATATACCTCTTCTCCTGTGTTAACGTTTACAACCGATTTATCCTTTATGGAAAACAACTCGATGTTAGAAACCAAATCTGTAACAGCAACATCTTTTATATTATAGACCAATTCTTTAGATTCGGTTTTACGCATGTTTTGTCCAAAAATATCTTTTGTATTTTCAGTAAACATACCCAGTTGGGCCATAAAAATAACAATAGCTAAACCGTTTACAAACCCCAGCATTACAGGGTGCGGAATTAACCTCACAAACTTACCAAGCTTAAAAACACCTGCTAAAATTTGGATAACGCCCATTAAAACTACGGCGGCTAATAAATAAAAGTACCCCATATTTTCTACGGGCTGATCGAATAAAAGACCTTTAGCATGCCCTTCCTGAATCATGTGTACAAAAATTACAGCTACAGCTCCGGCTGCTCCAGAAATAAGCCCAGGTCTACCACCAAATATGGCAGAAACAATACCTATTACAAACGCCCCAAATAGTGCTACTATTGGGCTAATTTGCGCCACAAAAGCGAAAGCTACAACTTCGGGAATCATTGCTAGTGATGTTGTTATACCTGCTAAAACATCATCTTTAGCATTAGGAATGATTTTCCTTATAAATTCTGTCATGGTTTATTTTTTGGAGGTGCAAATTTACGTTTTATATACGGACAGACAAGTAGAAGGCTTATAATTTAAGCCACTCACAACTAAAACGTTTGAGGAAATAAAAAAACTACTCCTTTTTCAAATAGGCTAAAGCTTCTTCACGATTATTAAAAATTTTAACAGAGTCTCGAACATCGCTATTAATATGCATAAGCATTTCGGTAGACATTAAAGCTCCCGTTGTAGAAGTTACAACTGCCGTGTTCTTTATTCCCTTTAGTTTTCCTATAATTTTTTGAGCTTCAAAAGTGTAAGTGTAAGAGTGCTTTTTATTTACTAGTAAAGAAAACGGTGCATCGAGATTTGTAAGTAAAAAATCGTGATACTCGTCAACATTTAGTTCATCTATTATTACACCTTCGTTAATAATGACCTCTGCCAAGTTTGGGGCGAGTAT
Source organism: Algibacter lectus (assembly GCF_900112395.1). Taxonomy (GTDB): domain Bacteria; phylum Bacteroidota; class Bacteroidia; order Flavobacteriales; family Flavobacteriaceae; genus Algibacter; species Algibacter lectus. The sequence continues at coordinate 35,462 of NZ_FOLN01000014.1, read as the reverse complement.
AATTACACTCCCAAAAGATAGTTTGTAAACTTTCATTCTTTATTACAATGCAAGTGTTAAACGAACTCCTATAAAAGTAAGCCTAACTGTTAGGGTTAATTGCTTTTGTAAGATAATACTTTTTTTATTAATTTTTGTTTTTTAAAAGCGATTACCTGAAGCCTTTTATCATATTGAGATAAAACATGTGGTTTTAATGAATTAATAAAAATTTGTTAAACACTTTTTTATTTCTAACCAATTGTTTAGTTTTGTGCCGTACTTAGAAATAATGGCAAGAAAAAAAGAATATAACGAAGAAGAAGTGGTTGAGAAAGCTATGCGTCTATTTTGGCGAAATGGCTACGAGTCTACATCTATGCAAATGCTTGAGAAAGAAATGGGCATCAACAAATTCTCGATATATTCTAGTTTTGGAAATAAACATGGACTTTTTATTGAAAGCATAAAATGCTACAAAAGCAAAATCCGTGAAATGTTTGAAAACTTCAAAAACGCCTCTAATGGTATTGAAGATATAAAACAATTTTTCTACGATTCTGTTAGTTCGAGTTTTAAAACCGACGAACAAAAAGGTTGTTTGGTTACCAATACATACAATGAGTTTTCGGAAACCGAAGACTTAGTTATAAAAGAAGAAATGACTTCTTTTATGGATAATTTAAAAACATTATTCATAGAAAAGCTTAAAACGGATCCTTCTAAAGATGAAGAAACCGTATTAAAACAAGCTAATTATTTAGTACTCGCAAAGCACGGTTTAGCAGCCGCGGCAAGAGTAAATAGCAAGAAAGAAATTGAAGATTATATTGAATTGACGTTTAAAAACCTCTAATCATTTTTTTTACACCATAACTAAACGAATGTTTAGTTATTTTAAACAATTATTAAATTAAAAAGAAAACAAACATTATGACAACATTAAAAATTCACAACATCGAAAGTGCACCTGCAGAAAGCAAACCACTATTAGAAAACTCTCAAAAAGCTTACGGAATGATTCCTGGTTTACACGGTGTATTAGCTGCATCTCCACAAATTCTTAAAGCATACCAACAATTACATGAGTTATTTGTTAGCTCGTCTTTCAACGAGAATGAATTAACTGTAGTATGGCAAACCATTAATGTAGAGCATGCATGTCACTACTGTGTACCTGCACACACAGGAATTGCAAAAATGATGAAAGTTGACGATTCTATTACTGAAGCGTTACGTAACGAAACACCACTTGCAGATTCTAAATTAGAAGCACTTCGTACTATGACATTATCTATAGTTCGTAACCGTGGTAATGTATCTCAAGCAAATCTAGAAGCTTTTTACGCTGCTGGATATGGTGAACAACAAGTTTTAGACATCATTTTAGGACTGTCTCAAAAAGTAATTAGCAACTATACAAATCACATCGCAAACACACCTGTTGATGATGCTTTTAAAAGTTTTACTTGGAAAAAATAAAAATGTAGTCCCCTAAAACTACAATTTAATAGCTGTAAGCCTTTCTCCCATAAAGAGGAAGGTTTATTAATAAAAAAACAAGACATGATTAAAATAACAGTAATGTACCCTAATACTGTCGATTTAAAATTCGACAAACCATATTACATTAAGCAACACGGTCAATTATTAATTGATTTATTAGGCGATGCCATTATAGCTTCCGATGTTAATTTCGGACTAGCCGGAGCAACTCCAGATGAACCCGCTCCTTATGTGGTTATTGCTAATTTAGTATTTAAATCAATGGAAACGTTCCAACAATCTTTCGGCGCTAATGCAGAAGCGATTTTGGCAGATCTTCCTAATTTTACAAATGTAAAACCACAAGTTCAAATTAGTGAAGTGGTTTAATTGTTCTTAATAAACAAGAAGTTACACTAACAGAGTTAATACGTATAGAAATGGAAACAAATAAAAACAAAGGAGAATTAGATGCCTTATTAAACGTGCAACGTAAAGCAGGAATCGCAAAATTCACTAAAGAAAAAAATCAAATTTATGCCGATGATATTACCAGCGTAGTAAACTCTGGAATACTAGACAAGGCATTAAATGTTGGAGATAAAGCACCAAATTTTACATTAAACAACGCTTTAAATCAACCTGTTTCCCTATACAATACATTAGAAAATGGTCCTGTAGTTTTAACTTGGTACCGCGGTGGTTGGTGTCCTTACTGTAATATCACTTTACATCATTTACAAGAACACTTACCCGAGTTTAAAAAAGCCGGCGCAACGCTTTTAGCTTTAACTCCCGAATTGCCTGATAACTCCTTAAACACTTCAGAAAAAAACAATTTAGAATTTACCGTTTTAAGTGATATTGGTAACACCGTTGGAAAAACATATGGGGTTGTATTCGAACTTACTAAAGAAGTTGCCTCTATCTACCAAGAAGGATTTGGTTTAAACCAAAAAAACGGAGATGATAGTAATGAATTACCTCTAGCTGCGACTTATGTTATTGATAAAAAGGGCGTAATTCAGTATGCCTTTTTAGATGCCGATTATAAAGAAAGAGCTGAATCGAAAGAAATAGTATCTGCATTAAACAAGTTAATGTAAAACCTCGCTAAAAACTATTAGTTTTATTTTTCAACAAAAACATATCATAATGGAAACCAAGCAAAAACCTAAAGTATTATTTTTTGACGTTAACGAAACACTTTTAGATCTTACTAAAATGAAACGGTTAGTTGGAGATGCTTTAGGCGGAAACGAAGACTTATTACCTTTATGGTTTACCACCATGTTACAATATTCGCTAGTTGTTTCGGCTAGCGGTCAATACAAACCTTTTGGACACATTGGTGCTGCCGCTTTACAGATGGTAGCAGCTAATCATGATATTAAAATTTCTGAAGGTGAAGCTCGTAAAACCATTATATCTGGTTTACGCGATTTACCTGCTCATCCAGAAGTAAAAGATGCTTTATTAGCATTAAAACAAGCCGGCTATACTTTAGTTGCTTTAACAAATTCTTCGGAAGAAGGCCTGGCTAAGCAATTTGAAAGCGCCGGATTAACAAGTTATTTCGACGCACAATTAAGTATTGAAGGTGCTGGTAAATTTAAACCCTTTACAGATACTTATACTTGGGCAGCAAACCAACTAAACGTAAAACCTGAAGACTGCATGCTAATTGCAGCACATGGTTGGGATGTTGCTGGTGCACTTTGGGCCGGATGGCGCGCTGCTTTTGTGAGCAGACCAGGTCAACAAACGTTTCCGCTTGCTCCAAAATCTGAAATTGAATTACCCGATTTAAAACAAGTAGCAGATATTCTTGTTACTTATAAATAGGTTTAAAAACCCCAACTAAACATTGGTAATAATAAACCACAAAATTAGATAGTAAAATGAAAGAAAAACTTAAAATAGATATCGTATCAGATGTTGTATGCCCATGGTGCACCATTGGATACAAACGTTTAGAAAAAGCGATAAAAGAATTAGGGGTTGAAGATCAAGTAGAGATTGAGTGGCAACCTTTTGAATTAAACCCGAACATGCCAGCTGAAGGCCAGGATTTACACGAGCATATTGCTGAAAAATATGGTTCTACAGATGAGCAACAAAACGAATCGAAACAACGTATGGTAGAAGCTGGCGAAGAGCTTGGTTTTACTTTCGATTATTTCGATGGTATGCGTATGTCTAATACCTTTGAAGCTCATATTTTATTAGAATATGCAAAATATTTCGGTAAACAAACCGAATTAAAAATGACGCTTACTAAAGCCTTTTTTACAGACCATAAAGATGTTTCTAAACGCGATGTTTTAAAACAAGCTTTATTAGATGTTGGTTTAGATGCTGAAGAAGGTTTATCAAAATTAGATAATGAAGATATTCGTTCTGAAGTAAAAACCAAAGAAGGTTATTGGCAACAATTGGGTGTAAACTCTGTTCCTACTGTTGTTTTCAACAGAAAAAGTGCCGTAACTGGTGCACAACCTGTAGATACTTTTAAACAAGTATTAACCGAATTATTACAAGCTCAAAACGCACCTATTTCCGAATAGGCTCTTTTTTTAGCTTTCAAAATAAAACATTAAATTCTAACGCGTTTGTACGCTATGGCATCACATAGACCATGGTTTACAAACGCGTTTTTTATTTGTGATATGTTGAAACAAAATCATTAAAAATCTTTCTACCAAGCCATAAAAGATATAACTATCTTTGCGCTTCATAAAATACAAATGGCTTTTACTTTACTTTCCTCTCCATTACAGGGGTTTACAGACTTTAGATTTCGTAATGCTTTCCATCATTATTTTGGAGGTATCGATACCTTTTATTCACCATACATTAGGTTAAATGGTAAGTTTAAAATTAAAAGCTCTTATCAAAACGATTTGCTTCTAGAGAACAATAACACCTTAGAAGTAATTCCGCAAATTATAACCAACGATGCCGAAGAGTTTCTATTTGTTGCCAAATATGTACAAAGCTTAGGTTACAAAGAATTGAATTGGAATTTAGGTTGCCCATACCCTATGGTTGCTAAATCTGGAATGGGTTCTGGTTTAATTTGCAATCCTGAGAAAATTGATAATATTTTAGAACGCGCACATAAAGAAACTGATATTTTGGTATCTATGAAAATGCGTATGGGTTACGATCATGCTGAAGAAATTCTAGACGTATTTCCTATTTTAGATCAATATCCGCTTAAAAACATAGCTATTCATGCACGTATTGGAAAGCAACTCTATAAAGGTCCTGTAGATTTAAAGGCCTTTGAACGCTGTATTACAAGCACTAAACATAAACTCTATTACAATGGTGATATTACTAGTGTTGAAGCCTTTAAAAGTATACAAACGCGTTTCCCTAGTTTAGATCATTTTATGATTGGTCGTGGCTTAATTGCCGATCCGTTTTTACCTCAAATGATAAAAGACGATACTACGGAATATCCTAAAGACCGTTGGGATATTTTTGAAGAATTCCACAATACCATTTATAGCCAGTACGATGAATATCTTTCAGGACCAACACCTATTAAAATGAAAATGTTAGGCTTCTGGGAATTCTTTTCGCAATCTTTTTCAAATCAACAGAAAACATATAAAGCTATAAAAAAGGCTACCAATCCTTTTAAATACAAACAAGCTGTTAGTATGATTTTAGCTAATGAACGTAAGTTGAAAAGCTAAATAATATTTGAAGTTTTACTATGAAGGGAATTATTTAATTAATACTTCATTCTTAACCACAAAAACTTTAGTGTCTTGAAGAAATGCTTTTTGCTCATCTAGAAATTGGTTTATTCTACTTTCAGAATCTACTATTTCAATAAGGTGTGGATGTTTACTATGGCGAATTTCACTTATTCCCCAATTCACTTTTTGGTTATTTAAATAGCCCTTACTTACATTAAGGTGCAATACTTGTTCCAGTCCGAAGGTTTTCGCTCGTTTTATAAGTTCGGTTGAAAAATCGGAGGCATACATTTTTTTCCAAAACGACTGATTATTTATTTTCTGACCATACTCAAAATAGATACGTATCGTAATTAAATCTGTCATTTCTTAGTTCGTTTTTTATTTATTTCAGATAAAGAAAGTCCTTTTTCACCTTTAAACAATTTGTGTTTCGGACTACCAATAATTTGAGAAGCATACACTCCTGAATGCCCCGAAAACAAATATGCGGTAGAACAAGCCAAGGCTATAAAAACACCCGATTCTATTCCAAAAAGTTCAATCCCCATAATAGTACAAGCAATTGGTGTGTTGGTTGCTCCTGCAAAAACAGCGACAAATCCCATACCGGCAAGTAAAGCCATAGGTAACGGAATAAACCAAATAAGCACATTTCCTAAGGCTGCACCTATAAAAAACAAAGGGGTGACTTCGCCTCCTTTAAAACCTGCTCCAAGTGTGAAAGACGTAAATAAAAGTTTTAACAGAAAATCGTAAGAATTCAGGTTAACATCAAAAGCCTCTACAATGGTAGGAATACCAAGACCTATATATTTTGTTGTGCCCATAAAATAAATAGCAATAGCCAATATAGTACCGCCCATTACTGGCCTTAGTGGAGGATACTTTATGTACTTACCAAAAAGGTTACTCCAAAAATGAGTTGATTTAGAAAACAACATTGCTACAAGTCCGAAAATAATACCAGCCAATAAGCACCATAATAAATTTATAGGCGTCATTTCTGCCACGGTATTAATATGATAATGGGTGTGCGATACATTCCAAATTTCACAAAAATAATTTGCAAAAACAGCTGCCATAAAACTCGGTATAATAGCATCTAATCGCAATCTACCCAATACCAAAACTTCCAATGCAAAAATACCACCTGCCAATGGTGTTCCAAAAACAGAAGCAAAACCTGCACTAATACCGGCAATTAAAACAATTTTCCGATCGCGTTTAGATAACTTTAAAACCTTGGTAAACCTATCGGCAATGGCACCACCTATTTGTACAGCTGTCCCCTCTCGTCCGGCAGAACCACCAAAAAAGTGCGTAATAATAGTGCCAAATAATACGAGAGGCACCATTCTAAATGGAATTATTTTTTTAGGTGAATGAAATTCTTCTAACAGTAAATTATTTCCCTTCACCACACTACTTCCGTAATAATGATAAGATAAACCAATAACCAAGCCACCAACAGGTAATAAGGATATAACCCATAAGTGAGATTCTCGCCAATTTGTGGCCCACTCTAAACTTAATAGAAAAAAAGCAGAAACACTACCTGCTAAAACACCAAGTGTTAAACAGATTAAAACCCATTTTAGGAGATATAGCAAAGATGGAATTTGTTCAAATGAGAATAAAAAATCTTTAATTTCGTTTTTTTTCATAGTGCTTTAAATATATGATTCTAAAGAGACATAAGCCTTTTAAAGTAGATATCATTAGCTCTAAGCAGAACCGTTACAAGCAAACCTCATTGCCAAATTTGAAATGCAAATATAAATAAAAAAACGTTTTACGTTGTGCCATATCTAGTATTGCTAATTGGCAGATGTTAATATTGTTTATAAAAGCCAATGACCCTAGCAAACAGGTGCGTTAGGGATTGAACGGCCTGTTTGAGCTCTTTTTGTGTGGTTGCACCTATGCAACACAAAAAAGCGAGTAGTGAAAGCCCGACCCTTTTCGGGTAACGCCCAAAAACCTTTAAAATATAAAAAGCCCGCCAACTTACGCTGACGGGCTTTTCTAAAAAAAAGAGTTTGAGTTAGTCTTCTTCTTTCTTTTTTCCTTCTAGTTTATTTACAGTATCATACATTACTGGTGTTGCTATAAAAAGCGACGAGTATGTACCTACTATTACACCTACTATTAAGGCGAACATGAAACCTCTAATAGAATCTCCACCGAAGATAAAGATTGCTAATAACACTACTAATGTTGTTAAAGAGGTATTTAATGTACGGCTTAATGTACTGCTTAATGATGCATTTACAACGCGATCGAATTTCCATCCTGTGTGCTCGTTAAAGAACTCACGAACTCTATCGAATACTACCACGGTATCATTTAATGAATATCCAATTACGGTTAATATTGCTGCTATAAACGCTTGATCGATTTCCATTGAGAATGGCATGAATTTGTACGTTAAAGAGAATACACCTAATACGATTAATACATCGTGGAATACGGCTGCTACTGCACCAAGAGAGTATTGCCATTTTTTAAATCTGATTAAGATATAAAGGAATACTACAATTAATGATCCTAAAACTGCCCAGAATGATTCTTGTTTGATATCATCGGCAATAGTTGGACTTACTTTATCGGTTTTTAATAAACCTACTGTTTTTGTATCGGCATCGCTAATGAACTCCTCGTAAGTAAGACCTTCAAAATACGGTTGTAACGCTGTATAAAGAGTTTTACGGATTTGCTCATCTACTTCAGAGCCTGTTTCTTCTACTAAATATTTTGTAGTAATTTTAACTTGGTTAGCATCTCCAAATATTTTAGCGTTTGCACTACCAAATACATCTGGGCTAGAAAGTACACCTGTAATTTCTGAAGCACTAACATCGTGATTAAAACGAACTTGATACGTTCTACCTCCAACAAAATCAACACCTTGATCTAAACTGTTTGTAAATAAAGATCCTAAACTTACTACAATGAAAACACCTGAAATGATATAAGCAATTTTACGTTTCGATAAGAAATCGATACGGATATCACGGAATAAGTTTTTAGTGATTGGTGTAGAGAATGCTAAGTTTCCGCCACGGTTAGAATACCAGTCTATTAGTAAACGTGTGATGAAAATTGCAGTAAATAATGATGTACCAATACCAATGATTAAAGTAGTTGCGAAACCTTTAATTGGTCCTGTACCAAATATAAATAAGATTAATGCTGTTAAACCTGTAGTAATGTTGGCATCTAGAATTGAAGATAAAGCATTGCTAAATCCATCTTGAATCGCTTCTTTTTGACCTTTACCTTTGGAAAGTTCTTCTCGAATACGCTCAAAGACCAGTACGTTTGCATCGACCGACATACCAATTGTTAATACAATACCGGCAATACCAGGTAATGTTAATACAGCGCCTAATCCTGAAAGGATACCGAAGATTAAAAGAATGTTTAATGCCATCGCAACATCTGCAAATGCACCAGCTTTACCGTAGTAAAATACCATCCATACTAATACTAATGCTAAAGCAATCATGAACGACATTTTACCGCTATCGATAGCTTCTTGACCTAAAGATGGTCCAACAACTTCACTTTGAATAATATCTGCAGAAGCAGGTAATTTACCAGCACGTAATACGTTTGCTAAATCGATTGCTTCGTTTAAGCTAAAATCTCCAGAGATTGAAGAGCTACCACCTGCAATTGGTCCGGTTGTTACACCAGGAGCAGAATATACAACGTTATCTAAAACAATAGCAATTTGACTACCTTGTGCGTATGCATTACCAGTCATTTCTTCCCAAATTTTAGCACCTTTTGCATTCATTTGCATTGAAACCTCAGATTTCCCTGTTGCTCCAAATTGGTTTCTAGCATCTGTAACTACAGCTCCACTTAATTCTGGTTCGTTTTCTCTGTTTCCTTTTAAAGCATATAAGTCTAATAACTCACTTCCTTTTTTAGGTTTTCCGAATACAAATTTTGCGTAACGTTGCTCTGCTGGAAGTAAAGCACGTACTTGAGACATGCTTAAATAATTCTGGATTGTTTCTTTATCTTTTGCTTCAAATTGAGCAATAATTGGTCCTCCTTGGTAACCTTGACCTCTAATTAAATCGAATATTGGGTTAACCGTAGATACTGCAGTTGAGTCTGTTTCTGCTTCACCTAAAAGATCGTCGATTGCAGAATCTGCATCTTCAGTATCTTGTGGCTCTTGCTCTGCTATTTCTGTTTTTGGAGAAACGATATCTTTTAATACTTCGTTAGCTTGCGCTAAAAATGGGAAAAACTGCTCACCTTTATAAGCATCCCAAAATTCTAATTGTGCTGTACTTTGTAATAATTTAATAGCACGCTCTTTATCTTTTACACCTGGTAACTCTACTAAAATACGACCAGAAGTTCCGATACGCTGGATAGTTGGTTGTGTTACACCAAACTCATCGATACGTTTACGTAAAACCTCGAATGCAGAAACTACAGACTCATCAATTTTAGTTGAGATGATGGCTTTAACCTCATCATCTGTCATGTTTCCACTAATTTCACCATCTAATGCTTTTGTATAAAAAATATCTGGTGAAGCTAATTTAGTATCTCCTTTAATTTTATCGAAAGCGATGAAGAAATCTTCTAAATATGTATTCTGACTGTTTTTTTGAATTTCAGCAGCATCATCTAAAGCTTTGTTAAATACAGGATCTTTAGTATGGTTAGCTAATCCTTTCAAGATATCTCTAATAGATATTTGAAGTGTAGCACTAATACCACCTTTTAAGTCTAAACCTAAATTCATGGCTTTTTGTTTCACTTCATTGTAAGTGAATTTTGCGATACCCATGTTAAATACGGTATCTGTAGCAATAGACTCTAAATAAGCAGTCTCTTCGGCGCTACGTTTTGCACGGTAACCTTCTTCGGTATCGGCAATTTTACTGATCGCAATCTCTTCGGCTGCGTTTTCAATTTGTTTCGCTTTAAACGTGAATGATAATTGGTAGATACTTACCAAACCAAACAAAAGCGCAAATAATTTTACTAATCCTTTATTTTGCATTGTTGTAATTTTAGTGTGTGTCAAAACTTTTTCGACGCGCAAATATATTATTTACGGCCAATATTTGACACTTTTTAGGTTGAAATTGATTGTGTTTGAAATTTTTAATGAAACATGAGAGGCTTTTTACATGCACTAAGGCATCTAAAACCTAACAAACCCATTGGTTTAGCAAGTTGGTCCTGCCCTACCTTCGGGTATTTTATGAAGATTATTTTCGGTAGAAATTGAAACATTTCTACGCACTTTATAAGCCGTTTTAATAGTGTTATTTTCTAACGAAACATTTATAACTTCTATAAAGAAGAAAATATTTGGATCTGAAAAACGATCGCTTTTAGTATCGGTAGTTAATACGCACTTACCATCGAGATCCCAACCAGATGTATTTGCATTCTGAATTTCGAAAACATCGAGATTATAGGCGATATTTGGTGTTTGGGTAGGTAATTCTGTTTTTCTATTATTTTTACTAAAAGTTTTATTGTCTAAATCTTTAGAAAAAGTCTTTTTAATACTAGCAACATCGGCATCACTGTAGTAGGTGATTTTTAATTTTCCTTGAGCCGTTTGCTGTACTTTTATTTGATTTGCACCAAGCGCTTGTAGTTGTTGCTTTACGTGTGCTACCGCTGTTTGAGCTTCATTTGAAGTAACCTCAACATGATTAAACTCTAATACAATTTCCTGATTAGGTACATTGAATTCCTGCTGAGATATAACAGCCAAGAAACTCAAAATAAAAATTATAGCACCTATGTACCTTTTTAATTGCATGCGACAAATATAAAAAAATAAAGGCTGTATTGCTACAGCCTCTATATATTTATGTAAATTAATGGTTATAAGACTATAATTCTAATAAACCATTAGTTTTTGTTACACCTTCTGCACTTGCTTGCATGTGTGCTTTTTCAGCATCACTTAAAGGAATATCGATAATTTGCTCGATACCGTTTTTACCTAAAATTACAGGTACACCAATACAAATATCGTTTAATCCGTATTCACCTTCCAAATAAGTTGAACATGGGAACATTTTCTTTTGATCGCAAGCAATAGCTTGAACTAAACCACTTACTGCTGCACCTGGCGCATACCAAGCAGACGTTCCTAATAAACCTGTAAGTGTTGCTCCACCAACTTTAGTATCTGCAACAACTTGTTCTAAACGCTCTTCACTTAAAAACTCAGAAACTTTAATAGAATTTCTTGTAGCATGAGATGTTAATGGCACCATACCTTTATCACTATGGCCACCAATTACCATACCGTCAACATCACTAATAGGAGCTTCTAAAGCTTCTGCTAATCTGTATTTAAAACGAGCTGAATCTAAAGCACCACCCATACCAATAATTCTATTCTTTGGTAAGCTAGTTGTTTTGTGCACTAAATATGTCATAGTATCCATTGGGTTACTCACAACAATAATAATTGTATTTGGAGAGTGCTCAATTAAACTAGAAGATACTGTTTTTACAATTCCTGCATTAATCCCAATTAACTCTTCACGAGTCATTCCTGGCTTACGAGGAATACCAGAAGTAATTACACAAATATTACTATCTGCTGTTTTACTATAATCGTTAGTTACTCCAGTGATTTTAGTATCAAAACCGTTTAATGATGCGGTTTGCATTAAATCCATGGCTTTTCCTTCAGCATAGCCTTCTTTGATGTCTAACAAAACGACTTCTGATGCGAAATTTTTAATTGCAATATATTCTGCGCAACTTGCGCCTACTGCTCCTGCTCCTACTACAGTTACTTTCATAAGTTTAATTTTAATAAAATTATTATAATATTTAGTCGACAAAACCCTTAAAACACAGAATTCCGGTCAAGCAAATTTACGAATTTATCTTCTATTTCTTTAACAAGAACGCATATAAATACCCCACTTTTTGAAATAAAAAAAGTGCAGAATGATTTCTGCACTTTTTTAACAACTAACTAAACTAAACTAAATAAAACTAAACTTTTCTTTCACTAAACTCAATTTAAAACCTTTTAAAAAGATCTATAAATGAGTGATATTATTTTTTAAATTAAATCAAAACTGACGCAATTAAAATTTACTCTTTACGGCTAAAATTGATAAAATAAATATTCCTTAAATTATATCTGTTGAAATTCAATTAAACTCAAAATTTCTTTCTTTTTTCAAGAATAACACATTTTCATTCTAATTTTTTAAAAACCAACGTCTTAGCTAAAGCAAAGATACACTTATTTTTACGTTACACAACATTTTAGCGGTAAAAAATGTATTTAATCGAGTAATTAAAACTTTTAAACGGATTAAAAATTGAATCTAAGACTTAAATTTGGAGTTAAATCAAGGGATTTATTATCTATTTGAATGGCAGTATTAGAGTCTTCTGGGTTAACTTCATAATACCTATTTATAACGTTCTGCTTCCCTAAAACATTAAATACCCCTGCTCTTAAAGCCCCATGTACAGTTTCGGTAACTTGAAAGGCATAATTTATTGAAGCATCTAATCTTATAAAATCATCAAGGTTAGAACTATTTGGATCACTATAATTCACCAAAACATCATTCCCATCCCTAACCGTCTCATTACCTTCAACAGGTTTAGTGTAAGGCTGGCCTGAACGCCACATACCACCAATGGATAGTTCTAACTGCTTTAAAACATTATAATTTACAGCTAATGATACCGAATGCCGTATATCTACATTATTAGGAAATACAGAAGGGCTAAAACTTTGAAATTTGTAATTATTTTGACTGTAAGTATAACTAAGCCATGTACTATACTTATTGGCTGTTTTATTAATTAAAAACTCAGCACCTTTTGCCGTATAATTTCCGGTGGCATTAACAAACTGAAAATTATTATAAAACCCTTGGTTTGAAGCCGTAATTCCATCAACTTGTTTATAGAAGCCTTCAACATCCATTAACCAATTATTTTTATTAAACTCGAAACCTAAAGACACTTGTTTACTTTCAGATATTGGAATATCATTTTCGTTTGCTAGAATCCATCTTCTATTTTCAACACCTAAAAAATCGTCCTGAAAATCAATAATTTGATTTGCCGATTGATTTTTAAATTCGCCTTGTAGTTTAAACGCTATTTGTTCTGAAAGTTTTTGCCTAAAATTTAATCGCGGCTCAATAACAAGTTTATTAAATTTCTGAAAATAATTTCCTCTTACACCTACTCGTAAATATGTATTGTTTTTATTAAATTCAATTTCACTGAACAAGGCATGATTTAGAAGAACATCCTTTTTCGTTTTCTCATAAGATGGTGCACTTACCGTAGTTTCATTCAAAATACCAATTTCACTAAATTGATAACCGTTTAAAAAATGTAAATATGCATTTATCTTAAACTTAGTATTAAGCTTAAAACCGGTTTCTAAGACTTCATTTGCTTGGGTTAGTTGCTGGTTGGTTTCAATTCTATTATCTGTAGCATCTACATTGTAGTTTGAATAAAAAACAGAGGCTTCTGTTGTGAATCTCTCATTCCACGTTGCATTCCAGCTTCCACCAAAACCAATATTATCTTGCTGTAAATTACTGGTTTTAGAATTTACATTATCGTCATTATCTGTATATGTTTCGGTATAATCTAAATTATTATTAATACCAATTACGTTTGCACGAAACTGATGATTTTCATTTAAATCGAACAATAATTTCGCTGTATAATCGTAAAAGAAAAAATCTGAACTTCGGTTACCTTCACTTATGTTATCACTATTAGTTGTTAACTCACTATCCTGAAAACTACGTTCAAAATAATTATCATAAGTTGGTGAATTAAAAACATCGGTAAACGAGCGTCTACCAGAAACATGCAAAGCCATTTTTTTACTAATAGGTATTTCTAAAAACACATCGGCATGCATTAAATTAGCGCCAAAACCTCCAGAAAATGTATTATTTACTTCATTTTTAGTAGACATATTAATGGTACTAGAAACACCATCACTAAATTCACTTGGCGTTCCATTTTTAGTAACCACTACTTGGTTTGTTAAATATGGATTGTAAGCAGATATTAAACCAAAAAAGTGTCCTGAATGATACATTTTAATACCGTCCCAAAGTATTAAGTTCTGGTCGTTTGTACCACCGCGTACATTAATATTAGCAATACTTTCATTTACGCTTTCTACACCAGGTAAAGCTTGTATAGACTGCAAAACATCGGGATCTGTTAACCCTGGTAACACTCCAAATTTAGCCGTATTTAAAACCGTACTTCCATCAATACGTTTCTGCAAGCCTGTTGTTAAAAACTTAGATATTAATATTTTATTCAGCGCCTGACTTTCTTCTTCCATTATTATGGTTTTACAAAAACCATCTAAAGACCTCAGCTCACTAGCTTTAAATGTTAGAGATTTAAACCCTAAAAAACGAATTTCTATAGTTTCATTAATGGGAATATTACTTAACTGAAATCGACCTTCTATATCTGTAATAACACCTTTAGATCTATTATTAATTACCACGGAAGCTCCAAGCAAAGGCAACTGCTCTAAGTTATCTATTAAAACACCGCACAGCGAAATAGTTTTTTCGATGGTAGAAATGGTAATATACCGCTCGTTAAGTAATTTAAAATTTAAATTTGTGCCTGCATTTAACTTGTCTATTATAAATTGAAGAGATTCTGAATCCTTAAAAGCTTCAACAAAAACCTGATCCACATCTGTTACCGAATACGAAAACTTAACATCAAATTTGGTTTCAATTTCTGCAATAACATCAATTAACGGCTTCTTATCTTGAGATTGAAATCCGAAAGAAAAGAAACCACTGAATAAAATTAAAACAAAATAAATTTTAGTTAGATTCATAGTTATAAAACTCAACGTTTTTCCCCGTTATAGCGTAACTCAATTTAAGCGGAATAGTTACAGATTGCAGAGCTATGTTTTTATCGTTATGTGTAAAAGTTCCAGAAAACATCTGCTCGGCATCAATTTTACCCGCATCGATAACAATATCATACTGAACTTCTAGCTCGTTTATTACTTGCCACAACGGCACCTCACTAAAACTAGATTCTTTAGCCAACCATGATGGGTTTTCAGCATTAAAAGGCTTAACCTCTACAAGTTCTCCATTAACAACTCTTACAGATTTTCCTGGTGTTAAAATGGTTTTATTATTTTTATGTGTAACACTAACCGAGCCTTCGTAGCATTGTACCTCAAAATAATTATCGCGTTCCTTAACATTAAATTGCGTTCCTAAAACCTGAATACTCCCAGCATCGGTATCTACAGTAAACTTTTTACCTTTTGTTACTTTAAAAAAAGCTTCACCTTTCAAGGTTAAACTTCTATTTTGGTTCCATTCTTTTTTATTGAAGGCTAACTCCGACTGTGCATTCAGTATCACTTCAGAATTATCGGGTAATTTTAGAGTTTCGGTTTGAGCAATTTCAGTTGAATAAGATGTGGTATGATTAAAAAACAAAAAGTAAGATGATGTTAATAACACAACCAATACAGCTGCAACCTTCATAAACGTTTTAAAGTTTAATGGAACAACCTTGGTTTCTTCTTTTTTAAATGATCTTTTCTTAAAATCGGCCAGAGCTTGTTCTGCATCTATTTTTGGCACTTCAATCTGCTTAGAATAGAAGCCCATTTTTTCTAGATTCGAAAAATCTTCCAAAGGATATTTGTTTTTAATATCCTCCAAAGACATTTCTCCTTCAAACCATTTTAATATGTCGTTTTCTTTATTCATATTTTATGCTATACAACTATAAGACACCTTATTATTTATTTACCCTACTAAAAAATTAAATTTTTAAGTCTTCAATTTTACTTCTTAATATTTTTAAGGCTGCCGACATTCGTTTTTCAACTGTTTTTTGAGATATATCTAACAATTCGGCTATCTCTCTATATTTTTTATCTTCTATTCTATTCAATAAAAAAACCTCCCGTTGTTCTGGGCTTAAGTTCTCAATAACCAACATAAGTTTTTGCTTAAACTCATCTTCCTCCATTATATATTCTGGATTCAAATTAGTTTCATCTAAATATGGCGATTCTTTTGCATAATTTAGCACCACCTTTTGGTGTCGAATAGTATTTAAAAATAAATTATTAACCGTGGTAAACAGATATGTTTTGGCTTTAGAGAAATCTATTTTAGAACAATTTTCCCAAATTTTAGCAAACGCATCTTGTACATAATCTAAAGATGCATCACTATTTCCACACTTATAAAAGGCAAAATTACTTGCGGCTTGAATATGTTCTGTGTAAAAGGTGTTAAAATGAGATTCTTCGCAAAGTTTATGCTTGGGGCTATTCATAAAGTTTATACAAATTGATATGCGGTAAAAATATAACAAAAAAAATCAACAGCAATACACACTGATAAACAGTGACTTATATTTAATTTCAAATATTTTTAAAAAAATCATAGGGTAAACTTATATCTAAGGGTCTTAATTACAGAACGGCGAAAAAAACGGCTGTGAAAAAGAAAATTATAAAAACCCTAAAAATTAAAAACATGAAAAATTTAAAATTATTAACAGCAATCCTATTAACATCAATTTTGAGTTTCACATCTTGTCAAGATGAAATTGATAACGAAAACGGACAAAACCCAAATACAAATTCTGCAACATCACCAACAGCAAACAACTTAGAACGCTCGTCTATGTACGATGGTAGTTTTGATGATTTTTTAGATGGTGTATCTTGCTCTTCTATTTTATTTCCATTAACCGCTACAGTTAATGACACAGAAATTACTTTAATTAGTCAAGCAGATTACCAACTTGTTTTAAATATTTTAGGACAGTTTACAAATGATGATGACAGCATTGAATTTCAATTCCCATTAACAGTTAAGCTAAGTAACTATATCGAAGTACAAGTAGCAAATCAGGCGGAATACGATGCACTTATTGATGCTTGTGAAGCGGCCGAAAATGAAGCTGAAGATGCTATAAACTGTATTAATATCGATTTCCCAATTACAATTTTAACTTACGATTTAAGCGCAGAACAAACCGGAAGTGTTGTTATAGAATCTGAACAACAATTGTACACTTATATGAATAATTTTGATAACGATGCTTTATTCTCAATTAACTACCCCATTACAGCAACATTAACAGGAGAAAGCAATACCGCAATAGAACTTAGTAGTGATGCAGATTTACAAACTGCAATTACAAATTGTTTAGAAAACGACGAAGCTATGGAAGACGCAGAGGAAAACGCTGACACCTTAGAAACCATTTTAGTTGATGGTGTTTTTAAAGTAGAATCTTTTATATCTGCTAGCGTTAACACTGCAAATGACTATGCCGATTACACTATCGATTTTGCTAACGATTTAAATTGTACTGCAGAAAACACAGTAAACACAACAATAAGCGATATTGAAGGTACTTATACCGTAGCATCTGAGCTTGAAGTATTTTTAAATTTAACTTTTACAGGAAACGCTTCTTTCGAATTATTAAATAATACTTGGGAAGTTACAAGTTTTTCTCAAAGCTCTATCTCTCTGCAAAGCTCAACAAATTCAGCTATTACATTAGTTTTAACTCAAATTTAAAAACTAGTTTAGCATTTGTTCCGTAAGTTATGGTAAAAGCAACTGTCTATTTATAGGCAGCTGCTTTACAAAATTAAAATACAATACAATGAAGTTTAAAATATTAATTTCCTTTCTATTCCTTTTAATAATAAGCGCATGTTCTAAAGACGAATCGGGAGAAGACAATGATACAGATAATACTGTATCAAAAGTATTAAACCGACAAACCACAGGTAGTTCGGCTCGCGATTTACTATCAGACAACACCTTTACAAGCATGATTATTGAAGTCGTTTATGTAGAAGGTTTTGAACCTACCGAAAGTGCCTTAAACAATTTCACTACTTTTTTAGAAAACAGAACCTATAAACCAAATGGTATTACTGTTGAAAAAAGAGCTATCCCATCTCCAGGAAAAACCACTTATAGTTTAGAAGATATTGCCGACATAGAAATAGAACACAGAACACACTACAACACAAGTAACCAAATTGCGGTTTGGGCTTATTTTTCTGATGGAAAATCTGATAATGATTCCGAAGAAAACAACACCGTTGTGTTAGGAACAGCTTACTGGAATACCTCGTTTGTTATTTATCAAGAAACAGTAGAAAGCTTTAGTAACAGTCCATTTGAACCGGACAGAACATTGCTAGAAACGACAGTAATTAACCATGAATTCGGACATATATTAGGACTCACAAATTTAGGCACACCACTACAAAGTGAACATGAAGATGAAGAACACCCAAAACATTGCGATATAGAAAACTGCTTAATGTATTGGGCATCAGAATCTGCAGCAAACCTAAGCGACATGGCAGGTATGAGCACTGCTCCTCAACTAGATGCACAGTGTATTACCGATTTACAAGCTAACGGTGGTAAATAAACCTCAATTAAAAAAACAACTAAAATGAAAACATTACTAATAACATGCTTATTAACTTTAAGCAGCTTACTCACTATAAACGCACAAAACAAAACATCAAACGCAGGTATAAAATTCGGTTATAATTTAGCAGCTGTTAGTTTTGATGGCGAAACCGAAACAGGACAAAGGCATGCTTTTCATGCTGGCATATATGGTGAATCTTTTTTGAGTGATAATGCCGCATTACAAATTGAATTTTTATACTCACAACAAGGCTATGAATTACAAGATAATAGCGGCACATTCACACAAAAGCTAGATTACATCAATGTACCTCTATTATTAAAAATATATCCTAGCAACAATTTCTATTTAGAAGCAGGACCGCAAGCAGGCTTAGCTATTTCGCATAAGGAAGAATTTGATAGTAGCTTTGGGGTATTTGATACTACTCAAGAATTTGAACCTAACAACTTTGATTGGGGCATGAATTTTGGTGGCGGATTTAAAACAAACTCTGGCGTAAGTTTAGGCGTGAGATATCATCTTGGCTTAGGAGATATTTATGATGAAGGATCTCCTCAAAATAGAGTTTGGCAGTTTTCTTTAGGTTTCAATTTGTAATAAAAAGCTAATTCCGAATAAAAAAACAAATATCCCGTAGGGTAAATTAATTTAAAGGTGTCTTATTAATGAAGGCTTATTAAAAGCTTAATTAATCATTAAAATTTTAAAGAGATGACATTATTTAAAACATTAGTATTCGCAGTAATCATAGGAAGTTCTTTTGTAACATACAGCCAAGAAGCAGAAGTTTCTCAAGAAAAACAAATTGACAAAACATCGTATTACCAAAAACGAGCATTAGAAGATGCTAAATACGAACAACAATTTTCAGCAGAAACAAAAGCTGACGACGAAACCTTTTGGGAAGATCAAAAAACTTACGAAAAGAACTTGAAGAAAAACGATAAAAAAGCTTACCGCGCATACATGAAAGGCAAAAAAGATGCTTATGCAAACCACTACGAGCGTTGTGACAACCATTGCCACCACAGCGACTATTACTACCATCATGCTTCTTTTTACTACTATGGTTATAGCAACAACTATTACAATAATAGATATAATAACAGAAGTACAGTCAACACGAGAGTTAGAGTAAGTACGCCAAGCGTAAGAGTTGGCTTAGGATTATTCTAAAAAAACATATTATAAAAATTTTGCCCCAAATTAGTCCTACATTAATAGCCAAATAAAAAGCGCCTGTCTAAATTTAGACAGGCGCTTTTGTATATAAAATAAATATGTTTTACGCGTCAATATTTGCGTAAATAGCATTTTTCTCAATAAACTCTCTACGAGGTGGTACTTCATCCCCCATTAACATAGAGAAAACTCTATCGGCTTCTGTTCCGTTTTCAATTTGAACTAAACGCATAGTTCTAAATTCAGGATTCATAGTTGTATCCCAAAGTTGTTCTGCGTTCATCTCTCCAAGACCTTTATAACGTTGTATCTTAGATCCATCTCCAAACTCAGAAACAATAGCATCACGCTCAGCATCAGACCATGCATATTGTTTTTTAGCACCACGTTTTACTAAGTATAATGGCGGTGTTGCAATGTAAATATGTCCGTTTTCAATAAGCTCCTTCATGTACCTAAAGAAGAAGGTTAAAATTAAAGTCGCAATGTGACTACCATCGATATCGGCATCACACATAATCACTACTTTATGGTAACGTAATTTTGAAAGGTTTAAAGCTTTACTATCTTCTTCAGTACCAATAGTTACACCAAGTGCTGTAAAGATATTTTTAATCTCTTCGTTTTCAAAAACCTTGTGAGTCATGGCTTTCTCAACATTTAAGATTTTACCACGAAGTGGAAGAATAGCTTGAAATGCTCTATCACGACCTTGTTTAGCCGTACCGCCTGCCGAATCTCCCTCTACAAGGAATACCTCGCATTTTGCAGGATCTTGCTCTGAACAATCGGATAGTTTACCAGGTAAACCTCCAATACTCATTACCGTTTTACGTTGCACCATATCACGAGCTTTTTGAGCTGCATGACGCGCTTGTGCTGCTAAAATCACTTTTTGAACAATGGTTTTAGCATCATCTGGATGCTCTTCTAAGTAATCAGTAAGCATTTCAGATACTGCTTGACTTACAGATGCAGAAACCTCACGGTTACCTAATTTTGTTTTAGTTTGTCCTTCAAACTGAGGCTCCTGTACTTTTACAGAAATAATAGCGGTAAGTCCTTCACGGAAATCATCACCAGCAATATCAAACTTCAAGTTTTTTAATAATCCAGATTCATCTGCATACTTTTTAAGGGTATGAGTTAAACCACGACGGAAACCAGAAAGGTGTGTTCCACCTTCATGTGTGTTAATATTATTTACGTAAGAATGTAAATTCTCTGCGTAAGATGTATTATAAATCATAGCAACCTCAACAGGGACACCATTTTTTTCTCCTTCAAAAGCAATAACATCTTTCATTAAAGGCTCACGAGTGGCATCTAAATACTTGATAAATTCTTTTAAACCTTCTTCAGAATGAAATGTTTCACCTTCAAACTCACCGTCTTCTTTTTTAGTTCTTCTATCAACTAAATGAATTGTAATACCTTTATTAAGGTAAGCTAACTCACGTAAACGACTTGCTAAAGTATCATAACTATACTCTAAAGTTTGTTGAAAAATAGTTTCATCTGGTCTAAACGTAACAATAGTACCACGTTTATCAGTTTCTCCTATTTTCTTAACAGGATATAAGGCTTTACCGCGCTCATACTCTTGCTCCCAAACTTCTCCATTTCTATAAACCGTAGCTTTTAAGTGTGCAGATAGAGCATTTACACAACTTACACCAACACCGTGCAATCCACCAGAAACTTTATAAGAATCTTTATCGAATTTACCACCAGCACCAATTTTAGTCATTACAACTTCTAGAGCCGAAACGCCTTCTTTTTTGTGTAAATCTACAGGAATACCACGACCATCATCTTCAGTAGTAATCGAGTTATCTTCGTTGATAATTACTGTAATATTGTTACAATGTCCGGCTAAAGCCTCATCAATCGAGTTATCGACAACCTCGTAAACTAAATGGTGTAAACCACGTACACCAACGTCGCCAATATACATCGACGGACGCATACGCACGTGCTCCATACCTTCTAAAGCTTGAATGCTATCGGCAGAATAATTGTGCTTGTTAAACTCTTCTTTTTCTTCGCTCATAAATTATGAATTGATATTATTTTATTAGTAATATGAGACCCTGCTTTTTATACAGGATTAATGAAAATCTAATATTCTAGTTTACGCCATGTAAAAAGAATCAGTATTTCATTAGCATAAAAAAAGATGCCATCGAGCATCCTTTTGAATACAAACAAATATACAAATTAAAATGGCATTTTAAATACAGTTTATCGACTTCACGTAATAATTATTAACATTTGTTAATTTCCAAAAAGTGTCTTAAATCGCTTAAAAAAGGCTTTAAATCAAACTTAAACCTCCACAATGCACACTCCAAAACACTAAAAAGAAGAAAGTGTCTTAAAATTGATATTTTGAATTACAAATACAACGCTTTTATGATATCAATATGCCAGATTTCGTGTCCTAAGATCATAAAGGCGACTGCTCTTGACGACATCGCCGCTCCGTTAGCATTCCCTACAAATTCTAGATCTTCGTCGCTTAAACTCTGTATTAAAGCATTTGTACTTTGGCGAACGCTTAAATACTCATCAACCAAGATATCCATAGATTTTTGATTAGCTTTAGAAGGCTTAATATAATCGTCCTGCTCAAAACCTGCCATAGCCGTAGCATCGTGACGAGCCATTCTAAAACAACGATACCCCATAACACGCTCGGTATCTATAATATGCTGAAACACTTCTTTTACAGTCCATTTATTTTCGGCATAACGATACTCTAACTTATCACTTGGGACAGTCTTAAAAAACTCAACGACTTCGGCTTTCCCTAAATCAAAACCTTTTTTTAAAGTCCAGGTTTTTGGCACCTTACCTATGTAGCCTGCGTAATACTCGTGATACTCGGTCGTTCTTAAATCGGTTACTTTCATGTATTAAATTTTTGCTTGGTATGTATATAAATCATAATAACGTGCACCTAAAGCGATAAGTTCATCGTGCGTGCCGCGTTCTACAACATGGCCAGCTTCAATAACCAAAATCTGATCGGCTTTACGAATTGTACTTAAACGGTGTGCAATAACTATAGTGGTTCTATCTTTTATTAATTCAGATAAACTCTTCTGAATTAAAGCTTCACTTTCGGTATCTAAACTCGATGTGGCTTCATCTAAAATAATAACTTTCGGATTTGCAAGAATAGCACGCGCAATAGCCAAACGTTGACGTTGTCCGCCAGAAAGTTTCACGCCACGCTCCCCTATTAATGTTTCCAATCCGTCGTCAAATCTATCCGTAAACTCATTAACATAAGCTGCTTTTACAGCATTTTGTAATTCGGCTTCTGTAGCATTTGGTCTCGGGAACATAATATTTTGCCTTATGCTGCCTTCGAACAAAAATTCATCTTGCAGAACCACACCTAAATGCTGGCGATAACTACTTAATCTTACTTTAGATAAATCTTGATTATCAATAGTAACTTTACCTTTTTGAGGCGTTAAAAACGTTGCTGAAAGTCCTGCTATAGTGGATTTACCAGATCCTGAACTCCCAACTAAAGCTGTTACCGAACCTGCCGGCGCTTTAAAGTTAATATTATGCAAGACATCTTTTCCTTCCTCGTAAGAGAACGTTACATCCTCAAATTCTATATCACCTTTTAACGTATTAAGTTCTATGGTTCGAGCCGCGTTATCCTCTTCGGCCGTCATATTCATAAGCTCTTCGGTACGATCTAAACCAGCCAAAGCTTCGGTAAGTTGGCTACCAATATTACTCATTTGCACAATAGGCGCAATCATAAAACCAAGTACTAAGGTGAAGAAAAGAAACTCACCAGTGGTCATTTCTCCTAAAATCATATAATAACCACCAATACCCATAATACCAGTGGTGGCAACACCTATTAAAAAGGTCGAAGAACTCGTCATTAAAGCCGTTGCGGTTAAACTCTTTTTTACATTCTGAAATAATTTATCAACGCCTTTTTCAAAAACAATATTTTCTTGTTCCTCAGCATTAAAGGCTTTTATCACACGTACGCCAGCAAGTGTTTCGGTAAGTCTACCTTTTACCTCAGCGTTAATTTTTCCGCGTTTTCTAAAAATTGGACGAATATATTTAAAGGCTCTAAGCGCGATATATCCAAAAATAGACAAAGGGATGAATACAAAAAGTGTCATCCATGGGTTTAAATCTATTAAAATCACTAAAGAAACAATAGCCGTAAACGATCCGCCAACAAGCTGTACTAAACCAGTACCGATTAAGTTACGCACACCTTCTACATCGCTCATAATTCGAGATACTAAAGCACCAGATTTAGTATTATCGAAAAAGCTAATAGGCAGAGAAAGCACTTTTTTCTGTACCTGAGCTCGTAATTCGCTTATTAAATATTGAGCTTGTACGCTTAAAATTTGTGTTAGTAAAAACGAGGTTACCGCCTGTACTGTAATGGCCGCAATAACGATACCTATTAAATTGTACAACATCGAGATATCTTTGCTTGGTACAACATCGTCTAGCAATACTTTACTTTGCCATGGCAATACTAAACCCGCCAAACTGCGAATTACTATTAACAACAAACCTAATAAAACCAATTTCCGGCGTGGCCAAATAATAGTTTTAAAGGCTTGAGCCATCGTGACTTTTTGTTTTGTTTTATCTTTAGGCGATGCGGATTCTTTAAGGTGTTGCATGTGAAATTTTAGTATATTGAGAATACAAGTCAATAAAGATACCACATGTAGAGATTATGACATATTTTCATTTGCTTTTTTTAACAACAACCTAACATATTTACACTACAACTCGCTGTAAGTTTTAATTTAACAGACTAGTCCGCGTTAGGGATTGAAGCATTTGTTGGAGCTCTTTTTGTGTGGTTGCACCTATGCAACACAAAAAAGCGACTGCGAAAAGCCCGACCCTTGTGGTAACGCCCAAATTATTTTCGAGGAAAAGCACTTTTTTAAATGGCTTATTTACTACTTTTATTTTCTCTTAAAATTTGATGATAAACTAAAAAACTAAGTAAATGAAAGTTATTGGAATTGGAAAAAATTATGTGAATGATAAATCTGAAATTAGCGCTATTAAAACGGGTAAACAGGTTATTTTCACAAAGCCAGATAGTAGCGTTGTAACGGGTAATACGGATGTTGTTTTCCCGGCAATTACAAACCAATTGGCTTACGAGCTAGAGTTGGTAATAAAAATTGGAAAAACGGGTAAAGACATTAGCTTGGAAGATGCTAACGGTTACATTTCGGAAATTGCTGTTGGTATTGATTACACTGCCAAAGATGTACTTGCTGCAAGCCGCGAAAACAAAGGTCCTTGGGCTTTAGCTAAAGGTTTTGATGGTGCCTCACCTATTTCGGATTTTAAGCCTGTTGCTAACTTCCCAGATTTAAACAATATTAATTTCGATTTGGTTATTAATGGTGAACAAAAACAAGTTGGAAACACCGATTTTATGATTTATAATTTTGCTGAAATTATAGCGTATGTATCGAGTTTTATGACCTTAAAAGAAGGTGATATTATTTTTACAGGTACACCTGCAGCTGGTGTTGGACTAAATGTAAAAGGTGACCATTTACAAGCATCGATTGAAGGTGAACTACTTTTAGATTTTAAATTAATATAATTTTTACACCGAAAACAACTTATGAAAAACTCGATTGCTGAACGTGTTTGCGATTTCTTAAAAATTTATCCGCCCTTCGATTTAATAAAGTTTAAAAAGCTTTTAGAAATTGCAGAGGAGGTTGTTATTGTGTATCTGGAAAAAGGCGACACTTTGTTTAAGGCAGACCAACCAGCAAACGAGTATTTCTATATTGTGCGCGCGGGTGCTATTAGCTTGTTTCATACAGAAAACGACACGCAAGAGCTGGTTACTATTAATGATACTGGCGATATTTTTGGCGTGCGCCCACTTATTGCGCGCGAAAATTACAAATTAACGGCTACGGCAAACGAGGAAACTATTATTTACGCCTTGCCTATTAAAAATTTCCAAAGTGCTACAGAGAATAATGCTAAGGTTTACAAATACCTTATTACGGCTTTTGCGACAAATGCGTACGACTCTTACACTACCGAGGAAAATAATGCCATTTTTAAAGATTACTTGCCTAACACATCGCAAGACATTGTAAATTTCCAAACGGCAAACTATACAAAAACACCAATTACCTGTGCTAAAACATCTACATTGCAAGAGGCTGCTAGCCTAATGTGTACCCATAAAATTGGTTGTATTATTGTTGTGGACAATAAAAAACCTGTTGGTATTATTACCAATAGTGATATAAAAAATAAAATTGCAACGGGTAAATTCCCGATTACCACAGCAGTTACCAATATTATGAGTTCGCCGGTAATTACAGCTAAAAAAGATTTAACGGTTGCCGATGGCCAACTAAAAATGATAAAAAACAGTATTGGGCATTTATGCATTACCAAAGATGGTACGGTAAACTCGCGCCTAATTGGTGTACTTACCCACCATGATGTTTTAGTGACTTTAGGAAACACACCTTCGGTAATTTTAAAAGAAATAAAACGTGCCAACCGTACCAAAAAACTTCGTATAGCACGCTTAAAAGCGAACACATTACTTAAAAGTTATTTAGAACAAAATATTCCGTTAACACATATTATTAATGTTATTTCGGAAATTAATGATGCCGTAACCATTCGTGCCATTGAAATTGCTTTAAAGAAAATGCCAACCGAGCCACCAGTTGCTTTTTCTTGGCTTGCCTTAGGTAGCCAAGGCAGAAGAGAACAACTATTGTTTACAGACCAAGACAATGCTTTGGTGTTTGAAGATGTTCCTGAAGATAAGTATGAAGAAACTCAGGCTTACTTTTTACAACTGGCTAAATATGTAACAAAATCGCTTAATAAAATTGGTTTTGAATATTGTGAAGCTGATATGATGGCGGTTAACCCGGAATGGTGTAAATCGATTTCTAAATGGAAAACACAATTTCAGAATTGGATTTTAAGTCCAGATGATAAGGCTATTTTACTATCCTCTATTTTCTTTGATTACTCTGGTGTTTATGGTAATGAAAAATTAGTAGACACCTTATCGGAAAGTATTTTTGAAGCCTTAGGCGGATCGAGCCTTTTCTACAAATTCCTGGGTAGCGAGGCTATTAAAAGCCCTACGCCTCTTGGTATTTTCAAACAGTTTTTAGTTGAACAAAATGGTGAACAAAAAGATTTGTTTAATATTAAAAGTCGTGGTTTAATGCCTTTAATTGATGCTGCACGTTTACTGGTGCTAAGCAATCAAATTAAAAACGTAAACAACACTTACGAGCGCTACGAAAAAATGGCAGAAATAGACCCGAACAACAAAGAACTTTACGAGTCTTGCGCTTATGCTTTTAAGGCTTTGTCTAAATTTAAAACCAAACAAGGTTTACTGCACAACAACTCCGGGAAGTTTATAAAACTAGAAACTTTAACTAAGGAAGAAAAACTAAAATTAAAGCGCTGTTTTAAACCGATACACGATATACAAGAGACTTTAAAATTACGTTTCGATTTAAAAAACTTTATCTAAAATGGAATTTAATTGGTTTAAAAAGAAACAAGACAATTATCCCGAATTTTATTTGGCCTATTTAGAGCGTTTTAAAAAGAAAGCTAAAGGTCTAATTGAGGATACGCGTTTTGTAGCTTTTGATACGGAAACTACAGGTTTTGATAAAAAGGAAGATCGTGTGCTATCTATTGGCGCGGTATCTATCGTTCATAAAACCATACCTGTAAGTAACAGTTTTGAGCTTTATATACATCAGGATATTTTTAAATCTGAAACTGTAAAAATACATGGTCTCATGAAAAACGGAGATTATGAAAAAGTAACCGAACTAGAAGCTATTAAAGCTTTTTTAGAATACATTCAAAACAGTGTACTTGTTGCTCACCATGCTGGTTTTGATAAAAACATGATGAATGAAATGATGCTACGCAATGGTTTAGGAAAACTAAAAAACAAGTTTATCGACACTGGTGTGCTCTTCAAAAAATCTAAACATAAAATATATCAAGATACCTTACAAAAACATTATTCGCTAGACGATTTATGCAAAGAACTTAACGTACCTAAAGTAGATAGACATACTGCTAGTGGCGATGCCTTAATAACGGCTATGATATTTTTAAAAATCCTTTCCCGATTAGACAAGCGCAAGCATTTAAAATGGGGCTATTTACTACACGGCTAAAACTCAAAAAAAACCGAAACACTAGGCCTCGGTTTTAAATATCTTAATTTATGCTGTTTGTTTTAGAAAAAGAAATAACCAATAGACACTTGCATAACTCCGTTTTTATATTTGTCATTAAAGCTATCGACATCATTAACATCTGATAAACCTACATTATAGCGTGCTGAAAAATTAAGCCCGTTGTCTAATTTATAGCCCAATCCAAAGTTGACACCTAAATCTAAACCTTTGTAACTATCTTTTAGATTAACATCGTCTTGCTTAGCAGAAACTAAAAAACCTACTTGCGGTCCGGCTTCTAAACTTAAGCCTTTAGTTAAGTAATACTTCCCCATTAACGGCACGGTTAGATAATCTAACTGAACCGTATCAGACTCATCGGATCCCAAAGAAAAACCCTGACCAGAATATAAAACCTCAGGTTGAAAGGAGAATTTTTCCGAAAGTGGCACCTCAGCCACAAGTCCGTAATTAAAAGACGTTACCGAATCAAACCCATCGGTGTTATCTCCAGTGATTGAAGCAAAGTTCAACCCTAATTTAGCACCAAATCGAACATCTTGAGCAGTCACTTGTGTTAACCCAAAAACTGCCATCGCAGCAACTAGTAATACTTTTTTCATAATTAAAAATTTATTTGTTATTTGAAACAAAGCAAACCTTTTTTTCATGATTGAAATGCTATTTAAAATAGTTTTAACCTTTTTAACCAAATTTAACAAAACCCTGATTAACAAACAATTAATACCCAAATTAAACACAAAACATTAGATTTTCAGCTCTAGAAAACCTATTAAAATTATTCTACAATTTCGTAGTCAATATCAAGCTTTCGCAAAGCACGTAAAGCAGAACCTGTGTTTTTATCGTCCAACTCAATATCTACAGGATCACCTTCTAAAAGGATATCTGTAAGTTCATTTGCCAAACCGCCATCTATGCCTGTTGAAATTTCGACAATACATTTAGCTATCGCTCTTTTATCTGGTCTTTGAGCATCACAAGACAATAAGTTTATTTTCATAATAATATTTTATTAAGGCAAGATACTAAAGTTGAGCTTGGTTGGGTTGGATAACTTGGGTTACTACTACTTTTATTTTATGATTGAGTGCATAATTAGATCGCTTTGCGGAAATTATTGTTTCATTTCTCCTCTAATCAGGCAAAGGCTTTTCGTTTCGCTTACATTCTTAACGGTATGCGGTGACTCTGGGGTTTTTCTCATCGTTAAAGGAAATTCATTTTAGTTATTATGAATCGTTTAATGTATTTATTTTAATATTTTAAAGAATTTTTATTTTTTATATTTTTTTGGTTTTTCTTCCATTTTCCAGATACAAACACACTATATATTGTTAATGTAACTCCAAGAGTTAGGGCGCTGTATTGTAAAATTTTGTATTCGTTCAAAATTGTTAATCCAAGAGTTGTAAACATCAATCCTATTACCATAAAAGTCGTTCCATTATTCTTTTTCATTTCTTGCAAGTTATTATCCAAGGTATTAGTAGAGCAAAATATTAATATGTTACAATGCAAAGAGCTGAGTGAGCCATGAATACCAAAGTTACGTATAAGAATAGTGCGATGTTTGTGTTCGTGGATTTTCCGAAGGAAAATCAGACGTAGTAAACTTGCAACGACTTTTGATTAAACCTAAAATTGAGTGATTCTTTTCACACATTGTTAGCAACAGTATTTATTCCGCAATCTTTATGTCTTCCCCTTTTGAGATGAAGACTAAGACATCATAATGATTAAACCAATTTGTTTTTATCTTCTTCTCATCAACGACAAACATTCCTTCATATTCGTTTTGTTGATATTGCTTATTTTCATTAATAACTTGACGTGCGTCAATCAAGTAATTTTTTTCTGTTGAAGGTAAAAAATGCAATAAGTTCTCTTCGTCTTTACTGTATTTTTCAATCCATCTAGATTTTCTAAAGGGCATATTTACAGAAGAAATTGCTATATGATATGAATTATTAAGTTTTTTTTCTGCGAATTGAAATCCCATTGTTTGTCCACTTCGAGTCCCGTAATTATCTTTTATCATATGCGCATTATGTAACCAAATAATGAACTTTTTTTCTGGCATTTTATTAACAATGAAATCTAAGTTTTTTGCCATTTGGTTATCTCTTATAACTATTGCTTGTTCGCTGCTATTAAGAGCTGAATTCATAATAATATTACTTCTGTAGCTTTCTATAAATTTAAACCAAAGTTTATTTCGAATTACATCTTGGTTCTCTAAAAGTTTTTCAAGTTCCTTGTTTAAGATTTCTAAATTTGATTTACCGACAACTTTGCCTGCATTATTTCTGTTTCTGATAAAAGTTTCCGTTAATTCTAAAAAATCCGCGTTAACTTCTATGGAATTGTCATGTAAAAATTCAGTCAATTTTTCGGTAAAGTTTTTTAACGAATAATAAGAGGTCATTTGATTATCTAAACCCCAAATGGTCACGTTATGTTTCTCTATAAATTCGAATAATTCTTTACCTTGAACTGAACGAGACCAAAAGGGATAAAGATTATTTTCGATATTTTTATTATGGTCAAAATAAAGTCCAAAAAAATCACTCTCAAAGACTATATTTTTATAGCCTTGTTCTAAAACTAAATACTTTACAAATTCTGTTTTAGCCAATAAGTCAGCTCCGAAATAATGATTTGATTCTCCAAGAAACACAACTTTTTTATCCACTAAATTGTCATCCATAATTTTCTTAACATCGTCGGTTAAAAGGTTTTCTATTGAATTTAATTCGTATATATTTTTTTCTACTTGAGCAAATATTGAATTAATTCCAAACAACACAAGAAGTATGATTGTCGTTTTATACATTTTTTTTAATATTGTTGCTAACGTTGTTCTGTAAGAAAAGCTACGTGGTTTAAGCACTAAAGTTAGCAAACGTTATTTATTCTTTTGGTATTGTTTAATTTCTTCCCAACGTTTCGGGTCAACCATTTTCCAATAAACCTCGTAGAAGTCTTTTTTTTCGGGATTATGATTTTTTATCAGTTCTCCAAAAAAGTTTGTCAACGCAATTTTTTCTTCATTTTGTTCCGTTAGTACGTCTTTCTCTTTTTCATCTAATATCATAACAGATGCGTAAATATGCTTCCATTCCTCAAGACCGTTTGTTAGAACAGTATATTTTTTTCCGTTTGATAAGAGGTCAATATTATTCCACATTAGTATTGGGTGATTTCTGTTACTCGGAAAAATTTCCTTATCCCATTCCCCATATTTATCAAACATCACTTTGTGCGTATAAAATGCAGAAAAAACACATTCATATCTAATTTCATTAATTTCTGTAGTGTCTTTACCATTTATAGTAACATATTTTTCATTCAAAATTTCCGTAAACTTATTCTTGTAAATTATAGGACATTTTGTTTCCTTAACAACTTTTTGTGAAGAAGAACAACTTAAGAAAATAGAAAATATAATTGTTATGTAAACTCCTTTCATAGATTGGTTTTTAATGTTTGCTAACGTTTATATGTAAGGAACGTTGCGTGTTTGTGTGCGAGGATTTTCCGAAGGAAAATCAGAAGCTAGCAAACAAAGCAACAAACTTTGATTAAGCCTAAAATAGCAATTTTTTATATATGGTGTTGTGTAACGTTTTTTATATTCCGTAACTCTCATTCATACAGTTAACTCCACTAATATCTGATATTTCCTCAATCTTTTTTGTTTCAAGATTAGCTTTCCACGCTTTTTTAATGTTGGTATAAATCTCTAAATCGAAATCATTTTCACTACTCTCAATAACTGTAAAAATTCGAGAATCTGCTTTTTCATTATTTTGGCAAACTCCGAAAGACATAAATTCATTCGTTTTAAAATTATTAATATGAATGGTGTCTAAAATTTGAAATTTCTTTTCTGGTTTTCCAGTCTCAACAATTTTCTCCAAAATAATTATTCGTTTTTGTTTATTCTGCATTTCAGAAATGGCATATTCCCATTTACTTTTTTCAAAATTTATTACAGAACTAGTTCCAACTTCAAAGTTGCTGAAATATTCAATTTCTTTAATATCTCTAAAAACAAAATCGAAAATATTTTTTTCCGTTTTTATTGGTTTGGATTTTACAACTTCTTCTGGTTGAATTTCTTTTTCTTTTTTATTGTCAATGCAATTAAAAGTCAAAAATATTAATATAAAAGTTAAAATTTTGTTCATTTTTCAAATGTTACACAACGGTTAGTATAAGAGCAGTAGCGGATTAAATGCACTTCTTGGGATGACAAGATACTTATTTAAACACAAAAACGGTTCAAGTTTGCACCTGAACCGCTATTGCTTTTATACATTGTTAGGCACTGGGCTTTCCAACTATAAAACTGTAATTATTTCATCTTCGGGTAATCTAGATTTTGGAGTTTTATCGGTTGTATTAAAATCACTTTCAGTTCTGTAACCTATTGAAATCGCTGTTATAGCTGTAAATCCCTTTTCTCTTAAACCAAATTCTTCATCTAATACTTTTATGTCAATTCCTTCCATAGGGCAAGCATCAATGCCAAGAGTAGCAACACCTAGTAAGAAATTACCAATATTTAAATACACTTGTTTTTCCATCCAATGTTGTAAATCTTTCAAATCGTATTTATGGATGTCGGCAAAAACATTTCTACCTCCATTTACATTTTGTTTTATTTCATCATTTGGATATCTTCCGTCTTTGTCTTCAGATTCTAGGAGCTTTTGCATATACTCTTCATCAGCAGTTATTCTTGAACAAAATAAAACTACGTGAGAGGCATTTAAAACTTTTGCTTCATTAAAGATAAAAAAGCCCTGTGTCCCTTTGGCCATTCGTTTTTTTCCTTCTTCGGTCTCAGCAATTACAAAATGCCAAGGTTGAAGATTGGTACTCGAAGGACTCATCCTTAAAATCTCTTTTATCTTAGCAAAATCAGAGGATGATATTTTTTTGTTAGCATCAAAAGATTTTGTAGAATATCTCCAATTTAATGTTTTTATAATGTCCATAGTTTCTTGTATTAAAATTTACCGTTACTATTTTTCCATTCACCTTTTGGCAGAATAGTTTCCATTACATCCCAATGTTCAGCTATTTTTCCATTCTCAACTCTAAACAAGTCATAAAACGAGGTGTGTTTATCTCCAAACGTACCTTCGCTAATAGTCAATATAAAATTACCTTCTCCTAAAACTCTATGCACTTTGTTATATTTCATTATAATACCTTGAGAAGCCATGTACTCCAATGCCTTTCCAAGTCCTGAAAGTCCATCTGCAATTTGAGGATTGTGTTGGATATAATTGTCGCCATCAAAATAACCAGTCAACTTTTCCATTTTACCGTTTACTAAGATGTCATTCACGAAATTATTGACCAATGCTTTATTTTCTTCAGTTTTGTTAATGCCTTCAATTTCAGTTGTCCCGTCAATCATAGTATGTCCACTTGGATTTGGATTTAAAGGCTTTTCTTGCAAATTATCCCAATGTTCAACTATTTGTCCATTTTCGAACCTAAAAATATCGAAACCGATTTTTGGTCCAAAAAAGTTATAATCGGTTTGAGTAAAAACAAAATCGCCATCTTCGAAAGCTCTAATTGTGTTTGCTTTAGCTGAGTTTGGAGGAAGTTGTTGCAATAATGCACCAAATCCTGCAAGTCCGTCTGCAACTCCAAGATTATGTTGAATGTAATTGTTTGGGTTAATGTATCCTGCTGGTTCTTGAGCACCAGTCTCAATGCTTTTTAAAAGAGCAATTACTTTTTCTTTGTTTGAAATTTCCATTTTTTCTTCTTTTTTATTGTTTGAAATTGTTTTTTGACTATTACAGGCTGTAAAACCTATTGCCAAAATTACCGTTGCACTTAATAGTATCTTTTTCATTATTAGTTGTTTTAAATTGATACTACAAAGTTGCAATCAAGTAGAAGAAAAGAAACGATAAAAAAAGTCCTTTGAATGATACTTTTACGCCAAATTGAATTCTGCTCTAAATTCAACAGGTGTTTTGTTAGTTTGTTTTTTGAAGTGTTTAATGAAGTTAGTTGGTTCTTCAAAGCCTAATAAAAACCCAATTTCCTTTATACTTTCGTTTGTATGAGCCAATAATCTTTTTGATTCTAACAGAACTCTACTGTCAATGATATTTTTAGGTGTTTTTCCAAAAACTTTAGACGTAGCTTGATTAAGTCTTTTTGGTGTCAAATGCATTTGTTGACAATAAAAGCTAACCTTTTTATGGTTTACGAAATTGTCATCTAATAAGGTTTTAAATAACAATGCTAGTTCAAGATTATTATCTTTTTTTAATTCTATAAAACCTTGTTTTTTTCTTTCTCTTTCGGAATGCAATAAAAGGTTTCTTAGGTCATTTCGTAAAATATCTGATTGGTAGTTATCTTTCAGGTTTTGCGATTCAATTTTTAATTGCTGAAATGTTGTTTCGATAATTGAATTTGATATATTGATTTGAGAAATAGAAAGTAAATCATTAAACAAAATACTGTTTCTTATAAATTGTGTATCAGCAGTGGTCTTGCAAAAAAAATTATCTGTAAATAAAATTGCTTTTCCTTTGAATCTTGTTTTGTAATCGAAAAGTTGGACACTATTTTTGTTAATAAACAGTAATGAGTTCTGTTTAATTTTTATTGGATTGAAATCGACCAAATGTGTTGGCTTGCCTTTTTGAAACCATAAAATTTGATAGAATTCTGACCTATGCGGTTTTTTGATTTCTTCAGAGAATTCGTTAAAAAGAAAGTCGAAATCTATAATTTCAAACTCCTGTGGAAGTCCTTCTTTGAAATCATATTTTTGAATTTTTTCCTTCACTTTGTTTTTAGTTCTGTAGTTTTTTCTGCCTTGTGCCTAACGTTGTTGTATAAGATTAGTTGCGTGGTTTAAGAACTAAAGTTAGCAAGTAAATCACAGATAGAAAGTCCGCGAGGACTTTCGTAAGTAGTCTAAAACCAGCAATTAATTTTATACGGCTTAAGTTAGCATTTAAATAAAAAAGACTAATTTAAACATATAAAATAGAAAGCACAAAAGAGAGGAATAAGGTTAATTTATACGGAGAGACTACAGATCTCGTCAACATTGTAAATCCCCTCTCTTTTCTACACAGATTTCGAACAGTTCTGTGAGGCTTTTAGACCTCGATTTTAAGTCGTTGAAACTCGCGTAGTATGTCCTTTCAAAAAAATAATTTGTTATGAATAAAGATATTAAATATTTTGGTATTGACATTAGTTATTTAGTTTTTGATGTCACAGATTCAGATGGTAATTATTATCAGTTTAAAAATAAGGTTTCAGG
>NZ_FOLN01000010.1 GCF_900112395.1 Algibacter lectus | reverse complement strand
TAAAGAATATCTAATCGCAAACTGCAATGGTCTATTAATTTTCGGTCACTGGTGATATTCTCTAAATAACCTACTAAACAGAACTTGAAGAATACAACCGGATCTAAACTTTTTTGTCCACAGTTTCCGTAATAGATTTTTGTCTGATTCCGTAGAAATTCCAAATCTAAAACACAAGATAATCGTCTATAAAAATTGTCTTGGGGAACCCGACTACTCAACTGAAAATTGCTGAATAATTTCTCTTGATATATTTTTGTGCCTTGCATTACTAAATATACGAAATTTCTGTATATTTAACAACACGTTGTGCAACAGGCACAACGTGTATAATTAATTGCTTGGTTCTATCCTACGTGGAAATTCCTTCGGAATTTCCTCTGGTTCGTTCCATTTTTAGTAAGTTAGTGGTTTAACCACGCAACTATTCTTACACAACACGTTAGCAATAACCTCAAAAATGAAAGAGATTAACTATTGTATAGAAATATTGAATTTATTTGAGAATGATGAATATTCCAATTTGTTCGTTCTTAAAGAAATTACTAGTCGGAATTATTCTGAATTGGTTATCCATTTAGACAAAATCAAACTTGAGGATAACAATATTATTGAAAAAGAAATATATGGTAGTGACTATATTGGATATTTCGATAATACTTGGTATCAAAATAAGTATAAGAAATATATCGATTTATTACAAAAAAACATTGCAGAAGGAGAAGAGCATAGAAGATATGGATATTATTTTCTAGATTATATACATAGACTAAAACAGCTTTTTATCAATGAAAAATTAGATGAAAAACAGATGTTAGAAGTGATTCTGAAGGTTGATAGTGATATTGGTCAAAAACATCTGTTCATTAGTTTACTTGAATATATGAAAGAGCTTGAAAAATGGAGTGATATGGAGTATTATATAGAACAGATGCCTGTATACAAGGTAAATTCATATCGTAAAAAGGATGAACCAACTAGTGCCTTTGGATATCAAATTCGTATTTATGAATATATAAACAATGTTGACCTAAATAAATTTAAAACCTTTTATAAAAAGTGTCTTCCAGCTAAACATAAAACTGAAGCCAATTTTATAAAATCAGATTTTATATCTAATTACAGCAAACAAAAAGGGCTTGAAGCGGCAATGGAACTTACGGAAAAAACACCTTTTAAAAACTATGAAATAACAGCCTTAAAACCACTAGTCGATATTTTAAGTTACCCTGAAATGCTTACTCTTATAGAAAAACACGAAGAAGTATTAAATAAGCAAAAAAGTGCTATAAAGGAAAAGTTGTTGGTTGGTACCTTAAAAGCAGAATTCAACAAAGGGAATTATAACGAAAGTTATTTCTTAGAAGTTTATAATTTGATTCAAAAGATGGACAGAAAGGAACGCTGGGGTGATTTTAAATTAAAAGATTCTTTATTTTTCGATTTAGGTGAGTCTACTAAAAACTTGGAATTAATTATTAATTGTAGAAAAGAAATTAAACACAACTTATTAAAAAAAGAACTGAAATATTGGGAATTAGAGAATAAAAAGGCAATCGTTAACAATGTATGAAATTATAAAGGTTACGAGCTAGACCAAAAATTATTACATGTCCATAAAGTTCGGTAAAATTTTAAATTTAGCCAAGTCCTAAGCCGAAAGTAAGTACGTTTTTAATCCCTTCCTTTTCTTATACTAACCACTCCTCCAAAATGCCAAAAATCAAACTTCAAACAAAGATAAAAGCTACTAGAAGCATAGTATTTGATCTCTCGCGAAGTATCGATTTACACAAAATTTCAACGGAACACACAAACGAAGAAGCCATCGCAGGAAAAACGAGTGGATTAATCGGAATAGACGAAAGCGTAACGTGGAGAGCAAAACACTTTGGTATTTATCAAAACTTGACTTCCAAAATCACCGAATACAACCGACCAAAATACTTTACAGACCAAATGGTAAAAGGGGCTTTTAAAGAATTTAAACACGAACATCACTTTGAGGAATTGAATGATGAGACTTTAATGACAGACCTTTTTTATTACAAATCTCCTTTTGGAGTTTTAGGTAAAATAGCTGATAAATTGTTCCTCAAAAAATATATGATTGAATTACTCACTGAACGAAATCGCATTGTAAAGCAGTTTGCGGAATCTGAAAGGTGGAAAGAAATAATATCTAAATAAATCATGCAAGTAATAATATTAGGTTTAGTGATTAATCAAAAATTTGGCTGATTTCCGTACAAAAAATCGTCCTTTACTTCTCTACCTCCTTTAACAAACACCTTCCACAGATTCTTTACTTTCATTATTTGAACAACCTATTCTCCCTAAGAATCTTTACTCTCCGTTTTTAATAAAAATAAAACCTCTTTTAAATTAGTTAACATTCAACATTTTAAAAGGAATAATAGGTGTTTAAATCATAGAAACTTCAATGTTTTTCTTAAATTACAGTACAGTGCAGGATGGACTCAAATTACTAATTATATAAATTTGTCTAGTAACATTAGAATAACAAACATGAGCATACTTACAAAAAACTTTAAACACGTAGATTATTTATGGGATGACGCTAAAGCTTCTGCTTTAGGAGACGACCAAGTAGCCTTATTTTTATATCGGTCTAATATTTTAGGAGCCGACCTAAGAATTACAAATTACGGTGGTGGTAACACTAGCTGTAAAACCATGGAAAAAGACCCGTTAACAAATGAAGAGGTTGAAGTAATGTGGGTAAAAGGTTCTGGTGGCGATATTGGAACATTAACACGCTCAGGAATTGCAGGTTTATATACCGAAAGATTACGCGATTTAAAAAATGTTTACGGCGGTTTAGAAGATGAAGATAGAATGGTGGGGTTATTTAACCACTGTATCTACGATTTAGATAGTAAAGCTCCATCTATTGATACGCCGCTTCACGGTTTATTACCATTTGCTCATATTGATCACTTACACCCAGATGCACTTATTGCTGTAGCCGCGGCTCAGGATAGTGAAAAAGTTACCAAAGAAATTTGGGGAGACACTATGGGTTGGGTGCCATGGCAAAAACCAGGATTCGATTTAGGGTTACAGTTAGAAAAATGCTTGGCCGATAATCCTGGAATTAGAGGTATTGTTTTAGGTTCTCATGGTTTATTTACTTGGGGCGACACATCATACGAATCTTACATCAATAGTTTAGAAGTGATTGAAATGGCTTCGGAATATATTGAAAAGAAAATGGAAGAAAAAGGTTCTGTTTTTGGAGGTCAAAAAGTAGAAAGCTTACCAAAAGAAGAACGTTTTGAAAAAGCAGTGCAAATCATGCCTTTATTAAGAGGTTTATGCGCTTCGGAAAATAGAATGATTGGTCATTTCTCTGATAACGATGTGGTTATGGAGTACATAAACAGTAACGATTTGGAACGCTTGGCGCCTATGGGAACCTCTTGTCCAGATCACTTTTTAAGAACCAAAATTCAACCTTTAGTATTAACATTAGATAAAAATGAAGATTTATCTGATGCTGATGCCATTTTAAAGAAATTAGAACCTGCTTTTGAAGCTTACAGACAAGAATATGCAGATTACTATAATACTTGTAAAAAAGATAATAGCCCTGCCATTCGTGATGCAAACCCAGTAATTATCATCTATCCTGGTGTTGGTATGTTTAGTTTTGCAAAAAATAAGCAAACTACACGAGTTGCTAGTGAGTTTTATATAAACGCCATTAACGTAATGCGTGGTGCAGAAGCTATTACAGCTTATACATCTTTACCAAGGCAAGAAGCTTTCGATATTGAATATTGGTTGCTAGAAGAAGCCAAATTACAACGTATGCCAAAAGAGCAACCTTTATCTAGAAAAGTAGCTTTAATTACTGGTGCTGGTGGTGGTATTGGAAAAGCTATTGCAGATAAATTAGCTGCAGAAGGAGCCAATGTTGTACTTACAGATATTAACGAAGAAAGCTTAATTACAGCGCATGCTACTTACAAAAGAGATGTATCTACTTATGCTATTTGCGATGTAACAAATACAGAATCTATTGCATCTGCTTACAAAAAAGCAGTTATTGAATTTGGTGGTGTAGATATCGTGGTGCATAGTGCTGGTTTAGCAATTTCTAAAGCTTTAGAAGATACAACAGATAAAGACTGGAACATTCTACAAAGCATTTTGGTAAAAGGTCAATTCGATTTAGCTAAACAAGCTACCGCAATAATGCGTAAACAAGCCCTTGGTGGAGATTACATTGCTATTGCAAGTAAAAACGGTTTAGTGGCTGGCCCAAATAATGTCGCTTATGGCACTGCTAAAGCCGCACAACAACATATGGTGCGTTTATTAGCTGCCGAATTAGGAAAAGATAAAATTAGAGTAAACACAGTAAACCCAGATGGTGTTATTGTGGGTAGTAAAATTTGGGAAGGTGCTTGGGCCGCTGGTCGTGCTAAAGCTAACGGTATAACCGTAGAAGAGCTTCCTGCTTTTTATGCAAAAAGAAATTTATTAAATGAAATAATAACTCCTGCAGATATTGCTAATGGTGTGTTCTCTTTAGTTGCCATACTCGATAAATCTACAGGAAATATTATTAATGTTGATGGTGGTATGGCCAATGCCTTTGTGAGATAAAAACTACGTGAGTTAGTTTTAGTGTAAGCTTCCATAGCATATTAAATTATATATGGAAGTTTTTTTTAACAGAACACGTTTAAACGTTACGTTATTCTTTTGCTAACCAAATAATTAATGCTTCAAATACCTTCAACTAAACTAAACAAATAAGAATTATGAAAATAGAACAAAATCATATTCAAGACACCAATAAAAAAGACTTAACATCGCACCAAGAGCATTTCGATTTTTTATCGAATAGCTTAACAAAAAAAGGTGTAGATGTCAATAAAATTATATCAAAACTACAAGACTTTCAGGTTGCTATTCCTAGTTGGGCATTAGGAGCTGGAGGAACTCGTTTCGGACGTTTTTCATTCTATGGAGAACCTTCTAGCTTAGAACAAAAAATTCAAGATGTAGGTGTTTTACATGCACTTACACAAACTGCTGGAGCGGTATCATTACATATTCCTTGGGATATTCCTCAAGATTATAATGCGATAAAAGAAATAGCTTCAGGATTAGATATTAAATTCGATGCTGTTAATTCTAATACCTTTCAAGATCAAGCAAACGCCAAAGAAAGTTACAAATACGGCTCTCTAAGTAACGTTAGCCAAGCTGTAAGGCAACAAGCTATTCAACATAACTTAGATGTTATAAATATAGGAAATAAATTAGGCTCAAAAAGTTTAACCGTATGGTTGGCGGACGGCTCTTGCTTTCCAGGACAAACCAACTTTCAAACAGCGCTTCAAAATACAGAAAGCAGTTTAAAAGAAATTTACAAAGGCCTTCCTACAGATTGGAGTATGCTTATTGAATATAAGCCTTACGAACCTAACTTTTACAGTACGGTAATTCAGGATTGGGGAACCTCATTCATGCTTGCTAATGCCTGTGGAGAAAAAGCCTTTTCACTTGTCGATTTAGGCCATCACCTACCTAACAGTAATATCGAGCAAATTGTATCGATCTTAATGTCGAAAGCAAAACTAGGTGGTTTCCATTTTAATGACAGCAAATATGGAGATGATGATTTAACCGTTGGAAGCATTAAACCTTATGCCCTATTCTTAATTTTTAATGAATTGGTTTATGGTATGGAAAACAATCCTGCAAATCCAGATTTAGCTTGGATGATTGATGCTAGCCACAATGTAAAAGACCCGTTAGAAGATTTAATTCAATCTCTAGAAGCTATACAAGAGGCTTACGCCAAAGCGCTTTTAATAGATCAAAATAAATTAAAACAAGCACAACTAAATCACGATGTGGTAAAATGCCAAGAAATTCTACAAAACGCTTATAGAACAGATGTTCGTCCGTTACTAGAAAAAGCTAGACTAGAACGTGGCGGAGCATTAAGCCCTATAAATACTTACCGTGCTTTAGATGTTAGAAATGAACTTATAAAAGAACGTGGTAGAAATACAGTTGCTACAGGACTATAATTTATTTTAAAATGATAAATGTAACTGCCGTATTCGACATAGGAAAAACCAATAAAAAATTCTTTCTTTTTGATAGTGATTACAAAGAAGTTTATAAGGAATACATAAGCTTTGATGAAATTCAAGATGAAGATGGACATCCTACCGAGAACCTAAAAGCGCTTCAAGAATGGCTGAAAAAAGTGTTTCAAAACATTCTTGAAGCTTCAGAATATAATATTCAAGCTATAAATTTTTCAACTTATGGTGCCAGCTTTGTACACTTAGATGAAAACGGAGAAGTACTTACGCCTCTGTATAATTACACCAAGCAAATTGACAAATGTATTGTTAACGAATTTGTTGAAAAATATGGTCCTAGAGAAGATTTTTTAAAAACAACTGGTTGTTTTGATCTAAGTCTTTTAAATTCTGGTTTACAGCTATATTGGATAAAACATACCAAACCCGAAATATTCAAAAAAATAAAATACTCGCTGCATTTACCGCAGTATCTCAGTTTTATTTTTACAGGAATAGCCTTAAGCGAATATACTAGTATTGGCTGCCACACTGGGCTTTGGGATTACACAAAAAAAGATTATCACAGTTGGGTTTACAAAGAAGAACTTCATAAAATTTTACCAACTATTGTTTCTACAGAAACGAGTATTAACATGAACTACAACGGGAAACGCATTAAAATTGGTGTGGGTATTCACGATAGTTCGTCGGCTTTATTGCCTTATGTGCGTAGTGTAAAAAAGAAGTTTGTATTAGTATCGACAGGAACTTGGAGCATTACTTTAAACCCATTTACAGATCATCCTATTGTTGAAGATAGCGATGCTGAAGACTCTATTAATTATATGAGAATTAATGGAAAACCTGTAAAAGCGACACGTTTATTTTTAGGTAACGAGTATAAAATTCAAATAGATAAACTAAGTAAACTCTTTGATGTGGATGAAGATTATCATCGTCATGTAAAGTTTGATTATGATATCTATTCTGAAATATTACACGATTTTAAACACATGTTTACATGGGAAGGGTTAATTGATCAAGATATGCAAAAAGAAACTCATATAAGCTATGATAATTTTGAATATGCCTATCATCAATTAATGACGGAACTTGTTCTTCTTCAAATAAAAAGTATAAAAGATGTTATTGGTGACGATGATGTTAAACGCCTTTATATTGATGGAGGTTTTAGTGATAACGACCTTTTTGTAAAATTACTATCACATTATTGTAGAAACATGAAATTACGTACTACCGATTCTTCATTAGGATCAGCATTGGGTGCGGCCATTTCTATTTCAGATAAAAAATTAAACTCTAAATTTTTGCGTAAAAATTACTCACTAAAAAAACACGTCCCCTTTATAATCAAATAACACATACTAAATTACTAGACAGAACTAACCATTCCATAAAACTAAACTAAATGAGCCAAGTAAGTATAGAACAAGATGTAATTGAAGATATTGCAGGAGGAGAATTTGAAAGAACCCCAGTACCAAAATCCAAATTAAAAGGATGGAAGAGTTTTATTGGCATGTATGCCGGAGAACATGCTGCAGGAACTGAGTTTATGATTGGCCCCTTGTTTTTAACAGCTGGTGTAAGTGCTTTCGATTTAATTATTGGTTTATTAATAGGAAATCTATTGGCCGTTTTAAGTTGGAGATTTTTAACTGCAGAAATAGCTATTAAAAACAGATTGACTTTATATTTTCAGTTAGAAAAAATATGTGGAAAAAAACTAGTTACAGGTTATAACTTAGCTAACGGTATTTTATTTTGCTTTTTAGCAGGGTCTATGATAACTGTTTCTGCAACAGCGGTAGGCATACCATTTAATATGCCTATGCCAAAGCTAACGGATACCATGCCTAACGGTGCAACTTGGATAATCATAGTTATTCTTATTGGAGCTGTTATATCTATAATTGCAGCACGTGGTTACGATATGGTTACCAAAGCTGCTAACCTAATGTCGCCAATAATTGTAATCGCTTTTTTAGCTTGTGGTATAGTAGCTCTTAACCAATTGGGTGTAACTAGTTTTAGTGATTTTTGGAATATTTGGGGAGAAGGTTCAGAGC
This sequence comes from Algibacter lectus, assembly GCF_900112395.1. Lineage (GTDB taxonomy): Bacteria > Bacteroidota > Bacteroidia > Flavobacteriales > Flavobacteriaceae > Algibacter > Algibacter lectus. Next base: position 167,922 of record NZ_FOLN01000010.1, on the reverse strand, counting down.
CCTTTCCTGGCCAAATAAAATTCACGTTTTGGCATGTTGTAATTTGGTCTTGGTTTGCTAATGGTGCCATGCATATTGGTATGTCGGATTTATCAGTTTTTAGATTTGCAAAAAAAGCCAAAGCAGGCTGGGCAACAGCGGCAGGTATGTACGTAGGTCATTATATGGCATGGATTGCGGCTGCATTATTATATGCCGTTTACTTAAAATCTCCTGAAGCTTTAACTTTTTTAAGCAATGGTGATGCACCTCCCGTAGCACCAGGACCTCTAGCTTATAATGCTATAGGTGTTTTTGGTATTATAGCAGTTGTTTTAGCAGGTTGGACCACTGCAAATCCAACAATTTACAGAGCTGGTTTAGCTTTTCAAGCTATTTTACCAAAACTATCTACAGCAAAGGTTACCCTTTTAGCGGGAGCTATAGCAACTTTAGCAGGACTTTTTCCTGCTTTTGCAATGAAACTTTTAGGTTTTGTTGCGCTTTACGGCTTTATTTTAGCGCCTTTTGGAGCCATTATTGTATTTGAACACTTTTTCCATAAAAAAGTCGGCATCATAAAAAACTATGCTGAAGCGGCTAACTTATCGTTTAATAAATCGGTGTTTTGGGCTTGGGCTATTAGCTTTGGTGTTTTCTACTTTATTTCGGTACAGTTTGATGTATTTTTATCTTTTGTAACACTACCCGCTTGGATTTTATGCGGCGTACTCTTTTTAGTTTTTAGTAAAAAATTCCAAAAGCAGACGAAATAATTAATTATAAAAACATAAAAAAACGGGTTGAAAAGTTTATTACTTTTCAACCCGTTTTTATTTATAAATGATAATAAATACTAAGTTTATTCTATGTGTATTATTCTAATACCATTAAAACAATCGTCTGTACAATTATCCTGAGTATAACCACAAACTGATATTAATCCGTTATTCCCTGTTTCAAAGTAAGTTTTAGCGTTTTTTCTTTTAACCAACCATTCATTTTCAGCTTTATTGTAGATAGCATCTAAGGTTAAAGCTTGAGCTCCTGAGGTATGACTTCCAACTTCTACTTCATTTTCTATCCACTCTAGTTCCTCTTCAGATAAATTAACATCTAAACCTTCTGGTATAAAATATTTAAAATGTCTTTGAGTAACCTCTCCATTAAGTACTGTTATTGTCGTTTCATTAGACCATCCCACCCAAGATCCATTTTGCACAGTATATATGTATGAGTTATTAGTCTCTATTTTGAAAGTCTCTAAAGCTTCAAGACTATTTTCAAAACTACTTTGATAAGATATGTCGTCCGATTCGCAAGACAGACATAAACTTCCAATAAAAACGAAGGCAATAAGGTAAATTTTGTATTTCATAATCTTGAGCTTTTCCCGAAGATGCAACTATTAGCAATTGGTTGCGTTATATCGAAGGTAGTATTTTCAATAATGAAAAAAGAAAAGCCTTTTGTTTCAAGAAAATAATTGAAGAAATACAAAAGAGGTTATCATTTCTTATAAAATAATAACCTCTTTTGTAATTTATATTTTGTGCAAAGCTGCTAAAACAGGAATACCTTCGTTCAGTTTTTTAAGTCTTAATAAGGCTTCAACGTAATAGTAATCGGCATAAACAATTGAATAATCGATCTCTGACCCTGCCGGTGCATGACCTGTAGAATGCAATAAACATGCGGTATTTATATCTTTACTTTGGTAATTTTTAGAAAGTTCTACTAACATACCTTCACCTTTGTTTCTATATTCTTTAGCTAAATTTTCATCTTTAGTAAGTGTTGATAGTTCTAGCAACGCAGAAGCTACTACAGCAGCCGCAGAAGCGTCTCTAGTGGTGTTTGGAATATCTGGAGCATCAAAGTCCCAATACGGTATTAAATCTTCTGGTAAACGATCTAAATATACCTGAGTTACTTTTTGTGCAAAATCTAAATATTTTGGATCTTTAGTTTCTCTATAAACCATGGTATAACCATAAATAGCCCACGATTGTCCACGTGCCCACATACTACTATCACTATACCCTTGGTGTGTTACACCTTTAATTTTCTCTCCTGTATCTTTATCATATATAACAACGTGGTATGATGTATAATCCGGTCTAAAATGATTTTCCATAGTAACATCGGCATGGCTAACAGCCACATCATACAATGCTTTATTATCCCCATTTTTAGATGCCCAAAACAACAACTCTAAATTGATCATGTTGTCCATAATAGTGTTATGCTGTGGCCATTCCATGTTTGGCACATCTCTAGGCCAAGATAAAATAGTACCAACATTAGGATTAAATAATGTAGCTAAAGTATCGGCTGTTTTTAAAATAACATCTTTATAATCTGGATTTTTAGTTAAGCGGTAACCATTTCCAAAACTATTGTAGACCTGAAAACCTAAATCGTGATCTAAAGCAGGTGTTACAGACAATGGTCTAAGATATTCTGTAAATTTATCAGCAGATACTTCCCATTCTTTTTCATTATTAAACTCATATAAATACCAAAGTTCACCTGGCCAAAATCCGCTAGTCCAATCTTTATAATCTACATAACGCCATTCTTTGCTGTCTGGAGCTATATTTCTAGGTATATTTCCTTCGGCTGGTACTAGTTTTAAAGCCTTAGAAGTTTGCTCAACGCAATACGCTAATTGTGCATCAACATCAAAACTTGCTTCTACTGCAACTTCACTTTTCTTTTTACCACAGTTTACCATTAGGAGTGTTACAAAAAATGCGCCTAAAATTTGTAATTTCATATGCCTCATATTTAATATCTATAATCTTTTCTTATTCTATTTCTTAGGTTTGAGCAATTGAATTATGAGTATAAATTCATAATTACAAATCGCTCTCTTATTGAATTCAATATTAGTAAGAATTAAGATTTAACATCATAAATTATAGCGCAATTAGTATAAATTATAGTCATATTTTGACCGAAAGTGCCGTAAAGCCTACAAATTTTAAAATATTCATTAAAAAAACTATTATTTTTTAGCACCCCTTGTTAAGTCGCAATTAAAAAAAATAGAATGAATAGACTGGAAGGTTTTAGAGCTGTAAATTCATGAAGACATATTCAATTTTAATAGGCATAGTTTGAATTTTATATACAAAAAAATCCTCTGATTTTCATCAGAGGATTTTTATACTTTAAACTAGATAACAACACTTCAAATTGTTATTAACTTACCTGTTTAACTCATTATGGCTATTAATTAGTAAATAAATAGGTATGCTCTAGTAACGTAGTTACTTTATTTTTTAATAAAGATATTAGTGTAATACCATCTACCTTCTGCATTTTGTTCTGCCGAGATATCAAAGTTTGTAAAATCACCTTCAATATTTTTACGGTGTCCCTCACTTGCTAACCAAGCTTTCACTAAAGTTTGAGCAGAGCTATAACCATATGCTACATTTTCTGAAACTCTTGCAGCTCCCGTATGAGATTTTAAATACTCACTTCTCTTAAAAAAGTTATCGTGAGAGATTTCATTATTTTCTAGCATGTAATCTGTATGGCTATAAGCTACAGACTTTACAATATTCATATCACCTAAAGCATTTAAACCTTGAGATACCCTATAATCGTTAATTAATTCTAAAGTTTCTACCTCAATACTTTTGGCTTGAATAGTAGTTTCTTCGATTTGGATTTGTTCTCCACTATCATCCATACTTTCTGTGGAACAAGAAAAAGAAAACATAGCTATGAGAGCTATTAACGGAAATTTTAGAAGTGATTTCATAAGTAGGAATTTTTTGAATTATTGCTTTGGGTTTAACAAAGATATTCGCCTACTTAAAAGAAAGTGTTAAAGAAATGTTAAAATCGACAAACAACGTGTATTTCATCGATTTTATTTGCTTTTAATCGTTGAAATACATGTTTTTCAAACTAGAAAATGTATTTCAACGTTATTTTATGAAGATAAACGGTTTATTAACCAACTGTAATCTTCCTGAAGTTGATATCTAATTCTATCATGTAATCTATTAGGACGACCTTGCCAAAACTCGATTTCTACCGGCTTTACAATATAGCCTCCCCAATATTTTGGTCTTAAAATAGGTTTAGCCTCATATTCTTTTTCTAATTCCGAAAGTTTAGTCTCAAGATAAGCACGATTTGGAATCACCTCACTTTGGTTAGAAACTAATGCACCCAACTGACTACCAACAGGTCGTGACTCAAAATAACCATCACTCATATTCTCAGCAATTTTTTCTGCTCGTCCTTTTATAATAATTTGTCGTTCTGCACCATGCCAAAAAAATGATAAGCAAACATTAGGGTTCGCTGCTATAGCTTTTCCTTTTTCACTCTCATAATTAGTATAAAAAATAAATCCTTCGTAAGTGTAGCGCTTTAAAAGTACCACTCTGTTTTTTGGAAAACCATCTAAGCCTAAAGTTGAAACCGTCATCGCATTTGTTTCATCTTCAGCAAAGTGTAAATCTACCTCGTGAAACCATTTTTGAAATAATTCTAACGGATTTTCTGGTACTTCTTCTAAAAGCAATTCACCTTTATCGTAAGATTTTCTGTAGTTACTTAAGTCCTTTTCCATAGATACAAATTAACGAAAAAAAAAGATTCTTTAAATTTTTATTGTGTGAGAATTTTCATATTTTTAAAGAGTTAAATTTGGAAATATGCAATTTAAAAAAACAAAATACTTTAATAGCATGACACATAAGGAAATAGAACTTCCCTTCGGAACATACTATTTCTGCAACAATATTGTAATTTCAGAATTGAATGAAGGCGTACATTTTGATTGGGATAAATGCTCCATGATGATTAATAAAATTTTAGAATTTTATGGTGAAGATTGTAAAATTGGTTTTATCTCCAACAGAATTAACAATTATTCCGTAGATCCAAATAATTGGGTAAGAGCTCATAGCGAATATAACTTTATGATTGCAAGTGCAATAATAATTTACCAAAACTCTAGCTATAAAGTAGCTACCCTAGAAAAATACTTTTCACAAAAAAAATTAAAACGCTGCTTATCCTTAGAAGAAGGTATTACTTGGCTACAAAAATTTAAAAAGCTAAAAGTATAGCCTTAAAAATAACCTCTCTTAACTAAAATCGAACACCTTACCATCTCCACTTAGCTTTACATTATCAAAAACCTCCTCGGCTTCCGTTTTAAAGCCATCCAAACCACCATAGCGTGTAGAAAAATGCCCCAACACTAAAGTGCCCACATTGGCTTGCTTAGCAATGCTAGCAGCTTCTTTAGCTGTGGAATGTTTAGTTTTTGGTCCTAAATGTGCATGTTTTTCTAAAAATGTCGATTCATGGTATAATACATCTACATCTTTTATAATGGGTACAATATCTTCCTTATAGACGGTATCACTGCAAAATGCGTAACTTTTAGGTTTTTCAGCATCACTTGTAACGCTTTCATTTCTTATTAAAACGCCATCTTCGTTCTCAACATCAAAACCTTGTTTTAACTTTCTGTAGTAAGCTACATTTATATTAGCTTCTTCTGCTAAATCTACATTTAATTTACGTTCACCTTCTTTTTCTTTAAATAAATAGCCGTTAGTGTATATACGATGTTCTAACGGAATGGTGTGTACCTCAACCACATCGTCTTGGTAAACTAATTGAGATTCTTTGGAAGATAACTCATGGAAATACAAGTTGTAATTTGTCCAAGAATCGGCCAATTTCATTTGTAGTGTTACAATTTCTTTGATGCCTTTTGGACCATAAACATGCAAATCAGCTTCTCTTTTCAATAATCTAAAGGTTGAAATTAAACCTACTAACCCAAAAAAGTGATCGCCATGCAAATGTGAAATAAACACGTGCTTAATTCTATTGAATTTAATTTTATGTTTACGTAAATGTACCTGTGTACCCTCACCACAATCTATTAGAAACATATGGTTATTAATTTCTAAAACCTGAGATGTAGTATTGGTTAAAGCTCTTGGAGTTGCGCTGTAACAGCCTAAAATAGTGAGCTTCATAAATTTTAATTTAAAGTTTTATATTGCAAGGCATCGGCTGCCGTAAACTTGCTTTTAAAAGAAAAAGCATAAGGCGTTTCGCCGTGTGCATTTAAATAATCTAATCTATCTTTAGCATCCTGAAACGTTGGTATATAGCCTTCTGGCACGTACCAAAACGCGAGATGCATCATTTTAATTTTGCTAAACCATTCTTTTTTACGCTTAAAAACTTCAATATGGTCGGAGTTGTAAGTGTAATTAAAAAGGGCTTCTCTGCTTTCCCAAACCGATATGTTAATAATTAAAGTATCATCTTTAAAAACTAAAACAGCAGCATCTTTATCCTCATCTTTTAAACGCCAAACAAACCCCTCACTACTATCAGCAATGGCATTCATTTTATCCACATTATTTATAAAACCTTGCATAATGGGATCGCTAAGTGGCGCCAAACATTTGGCAATATTTACTTGGGCTAAATAGAATTTACTCATTTTACAAACCTAAGTCGCGTTCCATAACCTCCATTTCAATAAGGTCGTGAGCTTCTTGTAAGGTAGGTACAATAGCTAAATCTTCTGGAGCTTCGTCTAAATCTATTTTACTAGATACAATAACGAAAGAATGCTTAGCAGCACGATGTGTTTTAGAAATTTGTAAAAACTCTGCAACCTCATCCGTACTTATAGCCTCTAAAGATGTTAAAGCAACAATAATATTATTGTTTTTAAACTTAGGATATAAGGCCTGTATTTTTTTTATCAATTCTATACTCGTAGCTTTCTCTTGAGTAATAATAGATGTATTTTCTTTTTGATCAATAATCATAACTATTGTTTTATTTTAGATGCCAATAAATAAATTACCGCCATACGTACGGCAACCCCATTCTGCACCTGATCTAGAATTATAGCCTGATCAGAATCGGCAACATCGCTCGTAATCTCAACGCCACGGTTTATTGGTCCGGGATGCATAATGGTAATTTCTTTATCTAGCGAATTTAGCAAATCTTTTGTAACTCCAAATTGTTGCGTATATTCTCGTGTTGATGGAAAATAACTAATATCCATACGTTCGTTTTGTACACGTAGCATATTAGCAACATCACACCAATTTAAAGCTTTCCTTAAATCGGTTTCTACCTTTACCCCTAATTTATCAATATATTTTGGCAATAAAGTTTTTGGTCCGCAAACCATAACCTCAGCACCTTGTAATTGCAATGCAAATATGTTAGACAGTGCTACTCTACTATGCAGAATATCGCCAACAATAACCACTTTTTTCCCTTTAACACCGCCTAATTTTTCTCTAATAGAATACGAATCTAACAAGGCTTGCGTAGGGTGTTCATGCGCGCCATCTCCAGCATTAATAATACTTGCGTTTACATGCTTAGATAAAAACACACCAGCACCAGGGTTTGGATGACGCATTACAACCATATCCACTTTCATGGATAAAATATTGTTTACCGTATCAATTAAAGTTTCCCCTTTTTTAACAGACGATTGTGCTGAAGAAAAATTTAACACATCGGCAGACAAACGTTTCTCTGCCAACTCGAACGATAATTTTGTTCTTGTAGAGTTTTCAAAAAATAAATTGGCAATGGTAATATCACGTAGCGAAGGCACCTTTTTAATCGGTCGGTTTATAACCTCTTTAAAATGATCGGCCGTTTCAAAAATAAGTTGAATATCCTGTTTGTTCAGGTATTTAATACCTAATAAGTGGTTTACACTTAATTCGCTCATGATTTTAATATTCAGTTGGCCCCAATAGTTGCCAGTTGTTCAAATTGTATATTACCTAGCTTCTTTTAAAACTAAAAAACTATTTTTCAATTAAATAAACCGCGTCTTCACCATCTTGCTCCGTCCAGTTTACTTTCACTTTTTCGTTGTTAATTACATCTACCTGGCGGCCACGGTAATCGGGCTGTATCGGTAAATGTCTACTAAAACGTCTATCAATAAGTGTTAAAAGTTCAATTTCTTTCGGTCGCCCAAAAGATTGTATAGCCGTTAAAGCCGAACGAATACTTCGCCCAGTGTATAACACATCGTCCACAAAAACGACATTTTTTTCTTCAACCAAAAAATTAATTTTAGTAGCATTGGCTTCCAACGGTTTATCGCTACGTCTAAAATCGTCACGATAAAAAGTAATATCCAATTGCCCTAATTTAATATCTTTAATTTTATAATCTTCGGTTAAAATTTTGGCCAATCGGCTCGCTAAAAACACACCACGTGGTTGCAAACCAATTAAAACGGTATTCGAAAAATCGTGATGTCGTTCAATAAGCTGGCAAGCCAATCTGTGAAGAATGATATTTATGGCTTTAGCGTTAAGTAAAACTTTTTGACTCATATGGTGTTCCAAACGTATTTGGTAAACAAAGGTAATGCAAAAAAAGATAAGTAGAAACCCTAGTCAATAACTTTATTTTGGGCGCAACCCTATCGGGTCGGGCTATACGTTGCAAGTCCTCGTAAGCCCGATTCTCATCGGACTTACTGTGGGCTTTACACTGCTATCCCTTGCGCATAGCTCGCAGCGGTAGTTCTATAAAGCAAAGTGCCATTTAAACCACTACAACTACTTGTAATAATATTATAATCCAAATATTTTAGCATCTACATAAAATGTAGAATTCACATCAATATTATGGTCTTCAGAAATTAACTCATCTGTTACAGCTTCTACTCTAAGTGTATAAGCATCACTTTTAATATACACCTTTAAATCTTCGCTAGTTGTTTCCAGCATAAGGCTCTTTTCTGCATTTTCCGGTACCTCTTCCATCCAAGCAATTAACATTTCCTCTTCATCTTCCGCAGAAATATAAATATTAATAGAATTCAAAAAATTAAAATTGCCCTCTTCTGGTGAGATCAACTTCAATTCCATATCGGTAAGATTAATAGACTCTATTAAATCTTTCTTGGTATTGTTATTCTCAAAAGTAGATTCCGAGTTTGTAGTAACTTCTGGTGTTTCCATGAAAAAAGGCACATCTACCACAGTGGTCGATTGTATAACAACAGATTCGGTGTAATTAATTTCAAATTTGGTTAATTCATCTAGCGCATCGCAACCAACAATTAAGGTTAATAGAAATGCGCTTACAATTAATTTAATAGTTTTCATAGGTTATTTTTTGGGGTTTATTTTTAATTTAAGTTTTCAAATATAAGATAAAACGACCAATAAATCGGTTTAAACGCAAAAACAGTCGTTTTTTAAATAAAAAAAACTCAAGTTTAAAAAACTTGAGTTTCAGCTATTAAGTGTTAATTAATGAGTCTATTTAAGCCTAAACTCAGAGCTTGATACTAAATCTTTATCGTTATAAACATTAACCACGTAACGTCCTTTTTCAAACTTCTCTTTCCCTTCAGATGCAACAAACTCGCACACATTAAGACTTATGTTTTCATAGTTAAATTTACTAATCATACTATAGTTTACAATAGTTTCATCGAACTGTACTTGCTCGTTTAAGCCTAACGTACGGTTTAATGGGTCTACAACTTGTACATACAATTCTTGATCTCCACTTTGTACTAACGCATTTTTAGGAACCGTAAAGCAAACTCTAATTTTATCTGTACGGCTAGCACGTTCTGTTGGAATTAATTTTCCAGAAGCACGCTCTATAACGCCAAAACCTTTTAAACCTACAGCACCTAAAACAGAGGCATTGTTAACTACTTCGGCTAATGCCGTATTTTGTATCAATAAAGAATCTGTAAAAATAGTACGCTCTTCTAAACGCACTCTTGTGCTATCTAAAGATGTTGCTAAATACGAGTTCTCTACGCGTAAAGAATCATTTTGTGCTAATAACACATCCATTTCTTTTTGTAACGATGCGTATTTTTGTTTGTATCTCCACAAACTTTTTACGTTAGTTTCAGAAATTTGTAAAGAATCTATTAATCCTTGAATTCTACCTCGAGCATCAATTAAATTTTTGTTCGAAATTTGATTTTCACTAATTGCCTCATCATATTGTTTAGCCATTGTGTTAAGATCGTTCATTACCAAACGTTTTTGTTCGGTTAACTCCTGCTCTACCTCGTTACTTTTCTTATTAAGGTTCATGGCGTAAAAACCAGTTGCCAAAAATAAAACCAATGCAATCCCTAAAGCCACTTTTAGCCCTGTACTGTTGTTAGAATTTTCCATATATTTTATAAATTTAAATTTTAGTTTTAATACTAAATGTACTGTCGACATTTGTTCTATATACGCACCACTTATTATTTTGGATCGAATACCCTTGTTAAAAATAAATATAACGTAATTTAGTTCTCTCTTTTTTAAAAAGAACTAACAAACAATTATGACGGTAGAAATAATACCTTTCGAGCAAAAATACACAACAGATTTTTATAACCTAAATATAGAGTGGTTAAAATCGCTTTTTTATGTAGAACCTTACGATGAAATGATACTTAAAAATTGTGAAACCCATATTATAGACCAAGGTGGCCATATATTTTTCGCAAAATTGAATAATGATATTGTTGGCACCGTAGCTTTAATGAAAATGGAAGGCACTAATAATTTTGAATTAACCAAAATGGCAGTTTCTCCGGCTCATCGCGGATTTAAAATTGGGCAAAAACTTATGCATAATGTTATTCACTTTGCTAAAACCAAACAGATCCCTAAACTTATTATTTATTCTAACCGGAAATTAGAAAACGCCATTTACGTCTATAAAAAGTATGGTTTTGTTGAAATCCCTTTGGAAGAAAACAACCATTACGAACGCGCCGATATTAAAATGGAATTAGCCTTTTAATAGAAGTAACTCTAATTATTTTTTTACATTTGATAATACCTTAAAAACTTATTCATGAAAATTAAAATTTTAATCCTTTTTGTTACCAGTTTACTTGCTTTTAACAACTCTATTTTGGCTCAAGAAAGCACCTCTAGCTTATTAGATAAAGCGCAGACCGAAGCTAAAAAAGAAGGCAAAGCTATATTTATAAAGTTTGAAGCTTCTTGGTGTGGTTGGTGCAAAAAAATGACAAAAGACATGAAAGCCGATGAAACTAAAGCCTTTTTTGAAGCAAACTATGTTACGGTGCCTATTGTTGTAAAAGAATCTAAAGGAAAGGAACATTTAGAGAATCCGGGATCTAACGATTTACTAAAAAAATATAACGGCGAAAAAGCAGGTTTACCGTTTTGGGTAATTCTAGATGCCGATTTAAATGTAATTACAAATGCTTACAATGCTAAAGGCCAGAATTTAGGCGCTCCAGGAACTAAAGAAGAGGCAGATGTTTTTATTGAAAAAATAAAGAAATCGGCTAAAAAAATAACAGAAGAAGATATTGCGAGTATTAAAAAGCAGTTTGTACTAAAAAGTTAGATTACATATTATAAAAACAAAAAAAGCTCAAGATTTCGGTCTTGAGCTTTTTTGTTTTGTATAAACTAGTAAACACCACAGTTATTTATGATTCTAATGGTACATCTGGTAATTTATTTTTAAAACTTGGCGCATTCTCTCTGTACGATACCTTTTTCTTTTTAGAAACAACAAGTAATAAATCTTCCTTTAAGGTAAACAAGGTTCCGCCTCTAAACGAATTGGTTAGTAATTCTTCTATTTCGGCAATAGCCTCGGGCAAAGAAAATTGCTTGTACACCTCCTCTTCTGTGTGGCGGTATTTAAATTGAAAGATTGTTTTTCCCTCAACTACAAACAAACGCATATATACATTTACTAAACCTTCGCTTTTTCTTAAAGGTCTGCTTAAGGTTAGTTTTACAAACTCATCATCGATTACACTTTGTTGTAATCTTTCAAAAAAATCTTTAAATTCACTCATGCTGCAAAGATAGAAAATGCCTCTATAAAGCCATAGTTTTTAATACAATTATACAGGTGTGTTTTTGGCCTTCTATTTTAAGTAAATAATTCTAAAACTTAAATTTATTACAAAATGAAACTTGTGTTTAGGTTTTAGCACATTCTCCATAAACAGACCCGCGTTAGGGATTGATGCGGCATCCTTTTTACAAATTGGCTAAGCCTATAAACTAAGGATGAAACAAGTTTTAATTGAAGTGCTATTACAAACAGAACACTCCAAACCTTTGTAAAAAGATACAGCGGAAAGCCCGACCCTTTTCGGGTAACGCCATAAAAAAAAACGATTGACAAACTTTACAGTTCATCAATCGTTTTAATTTAGTTTTTATGTAATTACGTTTAGCCTTTTAACCAAGCTTCGCGTAATGTTTTTTGAGCTTCGGTAACATCTTTCTTTTCGAATACTCCGTTACCCATAGTGTACGATTTTGTGGTTTTGGTATTGATTTCAATATCTTTTCCTTCGCGGTTTAGGGTTACGTTTATATCGGTTCCTGGAGTCCAAGCAAACATTTTTTGTAACAAATCGTTTGCATTTTGCATTGTAAACGGCTCGCCAGATACGGCTTTTAAAACATCGTTTGGTTGCACACCTTGCTCGTTCCAGAAGCTGTTTTTAGATACTTCTTCCGTAAAGAAAACTTCTCCTTTTTCTGGATTTGCTCCAAATAATAAGGTTCCTGCATTGTGTACGTAGCCTGTTTCTACTTTACCTTCGGTAATTTCTAAACCTACTTTACCTAAAAATTGGTTGTAGTTAATTGGAATATCGCCAATAACATGGTTATCGAAAAAATCGCGTAGTGACGGATACGTCATGGCTACAATTTCGTCAATAAGTTTATCATCTTCAAACGGTTTGTTTTTTCCGTATTTATTAGATAGTTCTTTCATTAAAGATAAAATACCACGTTGACCGTTACTTTCTTCGCGTAGCATAATATCAATACACATACCTATTAAGGCTCCTTTTTGGTACACGTTTGTATATTGATCTTTGTAAGGTGCTTTTAGTACATTTTCACTCATTATGGTAAAGCTCATAGCATCGTTCATGTTTTGAGATTCTTGTACTTTTTCCATGATTTTATTAAAAAACTCATCTTCTGACACTAAATCTTCACTTACCTGAAAAAGGGTTGCAAAGTACTCGGTTACACCTTCGTACATCCATAAATGCTTAGAGAATGTTGGGTTGTTGTAATCGAAATAGTGAACATCTTCTGAGTGCACGCTTAATGGCGTTACAATATGGAAAAACTCATGAGATACTACATCTGTCATGCTGCTAGCTAGCGTAGCTTCGTCCATATCTTCTGGTAAAACGACTACCGTAGATGTGTGGTGCTCTAGTGCGCCAAAACCTTTTGGAGACTCTTCTGTCCCTTCAGACAAATACAAATAAATATCGTATCGAGGTGTTGAGTTAATATCGCCTAAAAATACTTTTTGAGCTTGCATCATTTTAAAAACAACATCTTTTAGAGAGGCTGCAGAATGCACGTTGTTTGGCGAGTAAACGCTTAATACAATTTTAATATCGCCAACCATAAACTCTTCTACATCGAGTTTACCATACATCATTGGGTTATCGGTAATATCGAAATAACGGGTTGCAAAATAACTTGTAGTTACACTTTTACCGTCTTCACTAGTTTTAGAATTTACAGTTTGTAATGCTGATGTACGAACAAAATCGGCTGAACCTGTAACATCTAATTTATATTGGTTGTTTTTTAAAGTATCGAAATACCCAATAAAACCATGTAAGTTAAGCACATAGTTTTCTGGCTCAATATTAGTTCCCGATGGGGAAAATGGCTCTTCGCCACCAATACCTCCTTTGGTTTCAATATCGAAAGTATCATTTACTAAATAAGTTATTTTATCTAGTTCCTTTGCATTGGCAATCGTCCATGTGTTTTCGTCTACCTTTACTACTGGCATACTTTCACCTTTGTAGTTAATGGCTTTAAAATCGTCTACATACTTACCAAAATCGCTAACAGAATACGTTCCTTGTACCACTCTTGGTAATCTATAAGTTACGCTAGATACTGTAAAACGCCCTGGATTGATAACTACAGGAGCTTTATCATCGGTAACGTTATCTAAATTAATAGATGTTTCTATTGGTGTACTTACAGCTAAATCGTTTTTTGCGTTTTTTGTTGAATTACAACTTGCTAATAAAAGCCCCATCATGACAGATGCGGAAAGGAACTTGGTATTCATATTTTACTTTTAATTTAATTACGGCTGTGCATGAATTTGGTCTGGCACAACCTAGATTTATAATCACTCTATTTTAACTAAACGCATAGAATTTTTAGCAGATTCATGCAGACTACTTAGATATAAATAATTGACATCGAAATTACCATTCTGTTACATATTATTCTCCTAAGGTTTTGTTAAATTCGCAACATGCAAAAACCATTAGTCAGTATTCTCATTCCGTTTAAAAACACCGGAGCGTATTTAAAACCGTGCCTAACATCTATTATAAATCAAAGTTATTCCAACTGGGAATTACTTATTATAGACGACGGTTCTACTGACGATAGTTTTGATATTGTAAACTCTTTCGCGCTTAAAGATGCAAGAATACAACTTTATAAGAATATAGGAAACGGAATTATTGATGCATTGCAACTCGCATTTTCTAAAAGTAGTGGCAAACTTATTACCCGCATGGATAGCGATGATATTATGCTACCCAACAAAATTGAAGTATTAGCACATAACTTAATAACACACGGCACGCAACATGTTGCCGTTGGGTTGGTTAATTATTTTGCTGAAGATGGCATAAAAGATGGCATAAAAGATGGCTATAAAAGCTATGAAGTTTGGTTGAATGGTTTAACTGAAAAAGGAATTAATTTTTCTGAAATTTATAAAGAATGTGTTATTCCATCGCCTTGCTGGATGGTTTACCGCAGCGATTTTATTGCCTGCAATGCCTTTAATCCAAACTTATATCCTGAAGATTACGACTTAGCTTTTCGGTTTTACAAACATGGCTTTAAGTGTATACCTTGTAATGAAGTTTTGCACAATTGGCGCGATTATAATACCCGTACTTCGCGCACACATATCCATTATGCTGAAAATCATTTTATTGATATTAAGCTGAAATATTTTCTAGAACTCGATTACAATCTCGACAAAACCTTAGTGATTTGGGGAGCCGGAAAAAAAGGAAAAACCATTGCTAAAAAATTGATTGAAAAAAAAATACCTTTTGAATGGATTTGCGATAACCCTAACAAAATTGGTCGCGATATCTATGGCGTAATTCTTAAACCCTTTAATTATTTAGCTGAAACTGGCCACGCACAAAGCATTATTACTGTAGCAAATAAAACCGAACAGAAAGATATTTTAGAATATATGAAAGGACTTAACTTAAAACCAATTGAAGATTATGTATTTTTCTGTTAATTGTATTTTTTGAGTTTATTGTTAGAAAAATATTCGTGAATTGATGGCATTATTTTTTTCATTCTCTATATTTGTGTAATTATAAAAACCATGCAGTTTAAACACCCCGAACTTCTTTACGCCTTATTTTTACTGCTTATCCCTATAATTGTTCACTTATTTCAATTACGTAAATTTGAAAAAGTAGATTTTACCAACGTTGCTTTTTTAAAAGAAGCAAAACTACAAGCTCGAAAAAGTTCGCAAATTAAAAAATGGCTTATTCTCTGCATGCGCTTATTATTATTAGCCTGCCTTGTATTAGCCTTTGCTCAACCTTTTACAGCAAAAACTAACGCTTTTAAATCGAAAAAAGAAACGGTAATTTATTTAGATAATTCGTTTAGCATGCAAGCTAAAGGTAACAAAGGCGAGCTTTTAAAAAGAGCCATACAAGATATTATAGCGCATGTTCCTGAAAACGAAAACATAACACTTTTAACCAATAACAACGTCTATAAAAACGTAACTATTAAAAGTATTAAAAACGATTTATTACAACTGGGGTATGCCGCTACTCCACTAACGTCTCAAGCGGCCTATTTAAAAAGTAACACCTTTTTTAGCAACCAAAAAAGTAGCTTAAAAAACTTAATTTACATCTCAGATTTTCAGGATAGTAATCAAGGTTTTTCAATTGATAAAGATTCTTTGAAAACAAATTATTTTGTTCAACTCCAACCTGTAAACAACGAAAACATAGCTATTGATAGTGCTTTTATTTCAAGCAAAACAGCCTCTGAAATTCAATTAAGTGTTCTATTGAAAAACACGGGAAAACCTTTGGAGAATCTACCCGTTTCACTTTTTAATAACGACACTTTAATTGCAAAAACATCGGTAAGTATAGATAAAGAAGCGAGCACGACCTTTACACTACCAACAAATAAAATAATAAACGGTAAAATAAGCATAGATGATGCGAGTTTACAGTTTGATAACAGCTTGTTTTTCAATATTAATAACACCGAAAAAGTTAATGTATTAGCGATAAACGAAGCCAATGATGATTTTTTAAAACGTATTTATACGGTTAGTGAGTTTAACTACACATCATTTGCTTTAAACCAGTTAAACTATAACATTTTAGAAGCACAAAACCTGGTTGTTTTAAATGAAATAAACACTATACCAAATGCTTTAATTGCTGCGCTAAAACAATTTACTAGCCAAGGTGGTTCGCTTGTTGTTATACCTTCTAGCAATATTACTATAGACACTTACAACAATTTGCTACAAATTTTTCAATCTACTTTTATACACTTCAATAAAACCGAAAAACGCATTACGACTATCAATTACTCTCATCCTTTATTTAACAATGGGGTGTTTGAGAAACAGGTTAGTAATTTTCAATATCCAAAAGTTAACGGATTTTATAATATAAATTCAGCAAGTCTGTCGTCAATTCTTAAATATGAAGATGGCGCTCCTTTTTTGTTTCAGAATAAAAACACTTTTGTATTTACTTCGGCCTTGAATAAAGAACATTCCAACTTTAAAAATTCGCCGCTAATTGTACCTACGCTTTACAATATTGGGAAGTATAGTTTTAAAATCCCTGATCTATATTATACCATCGGGAAAAACAATAGCTTTGAAGTCAATACGCAATTGCAACAAGATGCCGTATTAACGCTGAGTAACCAAACGGAAAACATGATTCTGGAACAGCAACTTTTTAATAACAAAGTGCTCATTAAAACTTCCGAAACACCCAATACCGCGAATATTTACAGTATAACAAACAAAACGGACGTTATTAAAAACGTAAGTTATAATTACGATAGAACGGAAAGCAACCTACTTTACTCCAACTTATCTACCACAGAAAACATAAACCTGAACAACTCTGTTGCCCAAGTTTTCGATACCATAAAAAGTGACTCAAAAATTAATGCGCTATGGAAATGGTTTGTTATTTTTGCACTAGCGTTTTTACTTACTGAAATGTGCATATTAAAATATTTTAAATGAACATACTTATAAAATCGGCCACGATAATAGATTCTAAAAGCGAGTTTCATAACAGTACTCAGGATATATTAATTGAAAATGGCGTGATTACTTCCATTGCTAAATCCATTAAAAACACCAACAAATACCAAGAAATTCAACTTGATAATTTACACATTTCTCAAGGTTGGTTTGATAGTAGCGTGAGTTTTGGAGAACCTGGTTTTGAAGAACGTGATACCATAGAAAATGGGTTAAAAACTGCCGCTGCATCTGGTTTTACAGCAGTAGCAATGAATGCGAATAGCAACCCGGTAATAGACTCTAACTCTAATATTACATTTGTAAATGCCAAAGCGCAAAACCATGCCGTAAGTTTATTACCTATAGGCGCTTTAACCGTTGGAAGTAAAGGAGAAGATTTAGCCGAATTATACGATATGAAATCTGCCGGAGCTGTAGCTTTTTACGATTACAAAAAGCCAATTTCTAATCCTAACCTCATGAAAATTGCTTTGCAATACGCCAGTAATTTTGATGGATTAATTTGTGCTTTTCCTCAGGAAAATAAAATTGCAGGTCATGGTGTAATGAATGAAAACATTACAAGTACTACCCTTGGTTTAAAAGGTATTCCTGCTATGGCAGAAGAATTACAAATTGCACGCGATATATTTTTGCTAGAATACACCGGTGGAAAATTACATATTCCAACAATTTCTACTGCCAAATCAGTAGAATTAGTACGCGAAGCCAAACAGAAAAAACTAAATATTACTTGTAGCGTTGCTATACATAACTTATATTTCTCTGATGCAACATTAAGCGATTTTAACACGCATTTTAAAGTATTACCTCCCTTACGCATACAAAGTGATATTGATGCCTTAATTGAAGGTATTAAAGATGGCACCATCGATATGGTAACCAGTGACCACAACCCTATTGATGTGGAACATAAAAAAATTGAATTCGACCATGCTAAAAACGGTACTATTGGTTTAGAATCGGCCTTTGGAGCACTTCAATCCATATTCACTATTAAGAAAACTATTGATCTTTTAACCAAAGGAAAATCTAGATTTGGATTAGAAAACACACCGATAAATATTGGCAACAAAGCAGATTTATCATTATTTAATCCGGATACAAAATACACATTTTCTAAAAATGACATCATATCAAAATCTAAAAACGCCATTTTTGAGGGTGAAGCTTTAAAAGGTAAAGTTTACGGTATTATTTCTAACAATAAAGTTTCTATAAACTCATAATTTAAATGACAGTACAAGATATTGAAATAGGGCGTAAAAACGCTATAATTAGCTATTTAACCATATTTGGAACCATAATAGCATTCTATTTAAACAACGAAAAAAAGAGTGAATTTGCCACCTTCCACATCAGGCAAGCCTTAGGCCTTTGGTTAACCTTTTTTGCATTAGGTTATATTGTTGGTAGTTTTGATAGTTGGTTAGTATCTATGGGATTCTACATATTTTTTGCTGTACTTTTCGTTTTTGGATTTGGAAACGCTGTTGGTAAAAAAGCCCAACCTATACCTTTAGTCGGCGCTTTGTATCAAAGAATGTTTGCTAACCTTGGCAAATAAAAACAAGAGTTTTTAAATTTTAAAAATAAATGTAACTATTAAAAACAGCAAGAAACTTCTTGATGTTTAAACCCATACACAAATGAATAGAGATCTATCTTTAGAACATATAATTCGTAAATCATCTTTAACAGAAAATGCTCCATTATTAATTCTATTACATGGATATGGCAGTGATGAAAACGATTTGTTTTCGTTTGCAAATGAATTACCAAAAGAACTTTTTATTATTTCAGTAAAAGCACCTTACCCAATGCAACCGCATGGAAATGCTTGGTATGCTATTAATTTTGATGCTGAAAAAGGAAAATGGAGTGATAATGAACAAGCTATTTTATCTCGAAATTTAATTGCTAAATTTATAGATGAAGCTATTGAAACCTACCCAGTAAATAAAGATAGTGTGTCACTTTTAGGCTTTAGCCAAGGTTGTATTTTAAGTTATGCTGTAGCCTTAACTTATCCTGAAAAAATAAAAAACATTGTGGCTTTAAGTGGCTATGTAAATCCAGATATTTTCTCGAAACCTATTCAAAAAGAAGATTATGCGCATTTAGATTTCTACTGCTCTCACGGTAGTGTAGATCAGGTTATCCCTGTAGATTGGGCAAGACAAAACGCGCCTTATTTAAGTAAATTAAATATAAAACATAAATATTCTGAATTTCCTGTTGGGCACGGTGTTGCTCCGCAAAACTTCTACGAATTAAAAGAATGGTTATCTGCTCGTATTTAAAAAAGTTCCATAACTCTACTCTCTAAAAACAAAAAACACTTCACTTTGAAGTGTTTTTTTGTTTCCCTAAAACCGACAGTGTAATTGTTAATTTATTGCTTTGTTTTTAAGTAAAAACATAAATTATTGAAGCATATATAATAATGTTTGATTTGCTATAATTTGAAAGAAAAAAACAACTTTAAGAAGAAAAACTTTACACAATAAAAAGTACATTTGTACATCATGTAAAAAGAAAAAAGCAAACACTTAACTCCTTAACCTTAATTGTTATGAAATTTAAATCACGTTTCTTTTCATTGTTTAAAAGTACCATCTTTACACTTTTACTAACTTTTATAGCTATTACTTCTTGTGAAGATGATGATGACACATTAGAAGATTGTTTTAAGCCTAATTTCACTACAGAACACCCCTCTGGAACATCTTATGTGTTTTCTCCTGAATTTGAAATACTAAATGGAACCCAAATTAAAGAAGGTTATAATTTAAAGTTTTTTGTAGATGGCGAATATAAATATCAAGCCTTAGGTGCTGCTTGGGATGATGGTGAATTTAGAACAACTTTAGAGCCTGGAACCCATGAGGTTTGTTTTGAGTTAACCACAAACGACTGTACAGAAACACGAACTAGCTGTGAAACTATAGAAGTCGCCGATTGCTTTATTCCTGATTTTAATATCTCTTTATTTTCTGAAGGATACTACCAAATACAACCCAATTTTGATGTAATAGATGGCACTAGTATTAAAGCTGGTTATGATTTAAAATATTATTTAGATGGGGAATATAAAAATACAGCTTGGGGAGATGGTTTTGATCAAGGAAACTTTTTTATATCCCTAGATCCAGGAACATACGAGGTTTGTTATGGCCTAATTACCGATGCTTGCCCAGAAGAACAATTTAGTTGTAAAACTGTAACGGTACCTGAGTTATAAAGCATCAAGTAAAGGTTATAAGGTATTAGATTAAATCTGTTTTCTAAGTTTAAATAATTTAAAAACACCCTCACTAAATATAATTTTTAGTGAGGGTGTTTCATTTTTAACTTCATGTAAAACTAAATAGAATAGGCATAAATCATCAATTCCCGAATAAATATATCATAAAAAAACCTGTCAGTTTATATAAACTGACAGGTTTTTAAATTTTATTTATGTTGAAATGTTAGCTATTTACAACTAATCTAAATCCTTCACCATGTATATTAAGTATTTCTACTTTTGGATCTAATTTTAAATACTTACGAAGCTTTGCAATGTAAACATCCATACTTCTTGACGTGAAATAATTATCGTCTCTCCATATTTTGGTCAGTGCTAATTCACGAGGCATTAAATCATTTTCATGTAGTGCTAATAAACGTAACAACTCATTTTCTTTTGGCGATAATTTTACAGGCTCTGCACCATTAAAGCTTAAAAAACGAAGTTTAGAATTTAAATCGAAGCCACCAATTTTAAATTCAAATTGCTTACTATCAGAAACTGTTTCCGTTGCTTTTCTTTGAATAATAGCTTTTATCTTCATTAGTAACACCTCACTATCAAACGGCTTGTTTAAATAATCGTCTGCTCCTACTTTATAACCTTTAAGTACATCTTCTTTCATGGTTTTAGCCGTTAGGAAAACAATAGGCACATCAGTGTTTTTTTCACGTATTTCTTTAGCTAAAGTAAAGCCATCTTTATACGGCATCATAACGTCTAAAATACATAAATCGAAATCATCCTTTTTGAATTTTTCAAAACCTTCCATACCATTTTTGGCATGCGTTACGTCATAATCATTCATCATTAAATAATCCTTAAGTACGGTTCCAAAATTTGGATCATCTTCTACTAATAAAATTCTTTTTTTATGCTCTTCCATAATTTACGATATTAACGGAAGCCTTACTGTAAAAGTACTTCCTTTGTCTTTTTCACTTTCTACTGTTATATAACCTTGATGGTCATCTACTATGCGTTTCACGTATGCTAAACCAAGTCCATGGCCTTTAACATTATGTATATTTCCAGTATGTTCTCTGTAAAATTTTTCGAACACACGTTTTACGGCAGCTTTACTCATTCCGCTACCTTGGTCTTTAATTTTCAATATAATATTAGTCCCAACATTTTCTGTATACACATCAATTTTTGGGGCTTCTGGCGAATATTTAATAGCATTATCCAAAATATTTACCACCACATTTGTAAAGTGCGTTTCATTTGCTAAAACCGATGTGCTTTCTGCATCCAAGTGCGTATGTATATAGCCTTGTCTGTCTTCCACAATCAATTCCACATGTGTAATAGCATCTTCTATTAACTCATGAAAATCAACACGTTCTTTACTAATATTTAGCTCATTTTTCTCTAATTTAGAAATACGTAACACATTTTCAACTTGGGCATGCATACGTTTATTCTCTTCTTTAATCATGTTTAGATAACGAATTACCTTTTCACGATCTCCAATAATTTTGGGATTCTTAATAGAATCCAGGGCTAAATTTATAGTCGCAATGGGCGTTTTAAACTCATGCGTCATATTATTGATAAAATCGGTTTTTATTTCCGAAATTTTACGTTGTTTCATTAACTGATAAAGCGCTCCTGTATACGCCATAATAATGATTAACGTAAATACGATAGACAGCAAAATCATGCCAATAATAGTCGATAAAATAAACTTACCATCTTCCGGAAAGTTTACCAATAATTTATACGGACTTCCCGTATTCATATTAGAAAAAATAGGCACAGAATAAGTTGAAGCCTTATCATAATCAAAGGAGTCACTCTGAATTTTTGTTGCCAAATCGTTACTATAAATGGCGAACTCGAAATTAATGTTAATCGAATCTTCTTTTAACTTTCGAGCTAGCATTTCTTCAATCGTTTCTCTCGAAACTCTTTGATGAATTGGTCGTCTTTGTGCAATATCCTTATAAAGGTCTTCAAATAAAATTTTATCGGTTGTAGACATCTTCTCTAAAACCAATAATTTATCATTAGAACTTATGTCTAAATCCGATTCCTTATTACTATACACTCTTGTTTGGCGTTCATTATAAATGCGTTTCACATTTATAGTATCTAAACCCATATCAAAAAGTGGTGAACTTAATTTATAATTTTCTTCTAAAATACCACTGCTGTAAACTACAATTTCTTTTGAATCGGAGTCTTCTTGAATAATATTTAAGTTTCTAATAGCAGCCGTATCTACCGATACACCTTGCAAAACCAAATTCTGAAGTTTGTAAACATACTCTGCCTCTTCCTTAGTTTCAATAGTGTTAGAAACATAGTAAAGTGCCGTTTTTACACTACTCCTAAAACGCTCTTTTTCGTTCTTTACAGAATTGTTAATATAGTAAGCTTGAATAGAAATTATCCCTATCAAAGATAAACTCATTAACAATATTAAAACGAAAATTATACGTTTGCTCATTATTCAAAATTAACATTTTAACATTTACTAAAATAGCTTTTAACCTTACATTAACAAAAATGTTAAAATTCTATGATTTCTGTATTTTTTTAAGAATCTGAGCGTGTACAGAAGCTACTTGTTTTTTAGTTTTTTCGAGGTCAATATTTTCGATAACAAAATGCGAAAGCTTTACTTTTTCGGCATCGCTCCATTGATTATCCATAATCGCTTTTACCTTTTCTTCTGAAGTATTATCACGTTCCAAAACACGCTCTATTTTAGTTGCTTCAGGAGCCGTTACCGCAATAATGTAATCGCAAAGTTTATCGCTTCCATTTTCAAATAAAATAGCAACTTCTTTTATAACATATTCTGACTTTTGTTTGGCTGTCCACTTTTCAAAATGCCTAGCTACTCTTGGGTGGATTATAGCATTCATTTGGTTTAGCATATTTTTATCGTTAAAAATTATACTGGCTATAAATGGCTTATTTAAACTGTTATCCAAATAAGCTTGTTCCCCAAACAACTCAATAAGTTTGCGTTTAATAATTTTAGACTTACTCATCAATTTTTTCGCTTCAACATCGGCAATATATACAGGCACATCTAATGCCTTAAACATTTTTGCTACCGTTGTTTTCCCACTACCAATACCACCTGTAAGCCCTACTACAATCATTTTGTTATAATAAATTCTATTAATTGCTGATTTATTCTTGCGTTTTTAACCTGTTCTGGCATTTTAACTAATTCTGGTGTTAACGTAGAGCCTTTTGTTACTTTGCTATAATCGCAAACCACTTTAAAATCCTTTACTGTAACGCTATTAAAGTTTTTTAAACTTACGTAATAAGATACGTTAATTTCCTTTGGAAAATATTTTATTCTTAAAGAATCTGGCGTATTTATAATATGAACAGGAATTTTTAATTTTCCTTCTGTAAACTTTTCAACTGTAGCCTTTAAAACAGATGTTTTACTCGAAAATTTTAAATCGGCCATATTAGGAAGGTCCAATTCTAAATTCTTAGTAATATCCGTTTTTACATCTATTAAAGTTACTGGCTTAGTTTCAATAAATTTTAATTTTGATACCAAAACATCTGGCCCTATTACAGTTACCGAATCGGGTTGTAATTTATAGTCTCCAGCAACATCATATCCTAACGAGAAACTAACATCCGATTTGAGTTTAACAGGTACTTTTTTCACCAAATTAACACCATACTTAAAGTAAAGTGTATCTGGTAAAATATTTAATAATTCCACATGACTTTCAAATTGCGTATTTGCTAAGTATTTAATCGATTTATGCCAAACATAAGCCGAATCTTTTCTATAAACATCTTTAGCAAAATCAATTTTAACCTTAGGTGTACTCATATAATAATTCAACCATTTAAAACCATGAGTTTTTAAGGTAATGGCCAAAAAATTAGTGCTATCATTCAAAATAACATGCTCTTGAGGCACATGCTCCATCTCAATATTAAACACGAGAGTATTAGTATATTCTTTAGATAGTTTATTAAAAATCAAGATAATAAAAGCCGACACCAGAAAGAGTAGAAAAATATTGATTTTTTTACTTTTTATAGAAGATAATAAATGAGACTTTAATTTTTTTATCATTTTGATTTAAAAAATAATTTAGGAAAGTGAGTTTCAGGATCCTTATTTAAAACGGATACAGCTATTGTTGATTTTAAAAACCCATAACCATAACCAAAAAATTGAATAATTATTGCCGGTATTGCCAAAATAGAAACCACGATATTTTTGGTAGAAATTAAAGCTAATAAAAAGGCAACTCCGAAATACAACGAATAAGCTATTAAGCCAAGATTAATATTAATAAGAAACAATAAAACAGCAAACACAAAGCCTAAGCAAAACAACGTAGGAAACCAATATGTTATTTTTTTAGTTGAAGGGTGCCAGCTATTTAAAATAGGCCTTACCATTCCAAATTTATTAACCTGTTTATAAAAATTACTCCAAGAAATGCGGCGTTTATGATACACAAAAGCTTCAGGAATTAAAGTAGTTTTAAAACCTAAATTCCATAAACGAATAGATAAATCGGGATCTTCACCAGGATGTATACGTCCAAAACCAGAAGAAGCAAGAAAAGCTACTTTTGATAACCCCATATTAAAACTTCGCGGCTGAAAGGTATCCACACTTTTTTTATTCCCTCTGATACCGCCTGTAGTGATAAAAGAAGTCATTGAAAAATTAATAGCTTTCTGTAAATTAGTAAACGATTGGTGTGCCGCATCTGGCCCTCCAAAACAATCCACATAATTAGCTTCTAACCCTTTTTCAACTTCAGATAAATATTGTTGTGGTAAAATACAATCAGAATCTAAAATAATAAAGTAATTCCCCTTAGCTCTTTGCATTCCATAGTTTCTAGAATCTCCTGGTCCTGAATTTTCTTTGAAATAATAAGAAATATCTAACTTATTTTTAAAAGCATCTACTATTGATTTTGATGATAAAGTAGAACCATCTTCAACGATAACAATTTCAAAATTTGTATCCGTTTTTAACCCCACAAAACTCTCTAAAAGTTCTTGGGTTTCGTCTGGTCGATTATAAACCGGAATTATGAATGAAAACTCTAACTGCATAACACAAAAGTAACAAAAAAGCCACCCTTTTACAGGTGGCTTTCATAATATATAATCTTTATTTTCTATTTTTCTTCTGCAGCAACAAATGCAGTCATAACTTCGTCACTAACACCCATATTACTAAAACCACCATCATGGAATAAGTTTTGTAGTGTTACACGCTTAGTTAAATCACTAAACATAGAAACAGTATAGTTTGCACAATCTAAAGCTGTAGCATTACCAAGTGGAGACATTTTATCGGCGTAAGCAATAAAACCATCAAAACCTTTTACACCACTACCTGCAGTAGTTGGTGTTGGCGATTGAGAAATAGTGTTTACACGTACTTTTTTATCTCTTCCGAAGAAATATCCAAAACTACGAGCTACACTCTCTAAATATGCTTTATTATCAGCCATATCGTTATAATCTGGAAACACACGTTGTGCAGCCATGTAAGTTAAAGCTACAATAGAACCCCACTCGTTCATAGCATCTGCTTTGTAAAGCGTTTGCATAACTTTATGAAAAGACATTGCAGAAACATCTGTTCCTTTTTGGGTCCATGCATAATTCTGATCGGTGTAATGCTTTCCTTTACGTACGTTAATAGACATTCCGATAGAGTGTAAAACAAAATCAATTTTACCTCCAAGAATTTCCATAGATTTCTCTACTAAATTCTGTAAATCTTCTTCCGAAGTCGCATCAGCAGGAATAATTTGAGAACCAGTTTTTTCAGCCAATTCATTAATCTGTCCCATTCTCATGGCAACTGGCGCGTTTGTTAAAACAAAAGTTCCGCCTTCTTCATGAACACGTTCTGCAGTTTTCCAAGCAATTGAATTTTCATCTAATGCTCCAAAAATAATTCCTCTTTTTCCTTTTAGTAAATTGTACATATTAATTGGTTTATTTCCCTAGTTCAACAAAACGTTTGTTCTGGTTTGTTTCGTTGTTATCTCCCTTTACAAGGCTATAATACGGGCCGTATTTTTAATTTATTGATTAATTTAACGCCGCAAAAATACTAAACTTTAAACTTTAAAACTTAAAAGCTTTAGTTTTTTTAATTCAGTAATTCCTTAGCATGTGCAATGGCTGACGACGACATTTCTATTCCACCCAACATTTGTGCAATTTCTACAATACGTTCGTCGTGATTTAGCTTTACTAAATTGGTTCGTGTAACATCGTCTACATCTTCCTTATAGACTTTAAAATGCGAATGTCCTTTAGCTGCAACTTGCGGTAAATGTGTAATAGAAAACACTTGCATGGTTTTACTCATGTCCTGCATAATATCTCCCATTTTGTTAGAAATCTCACCAGAAACTCCAGTATCAATTTCATCAAACATAATAGTTGGCAATTGTATATAATTTGATAAAACAGACTTAATAGCAAGCATAATTCGTGATAACTCACCACCAGATGCTGCTTTTTTCAGTTCGTTAAATTGACCTCCTTTATTTGCAGAAAACAAAAACGTTAGCTCGTCTTGGCCATTTGCAAAAAAGGCATCTTTTAATGTCGCTTCAATTTTAAACTGAGCATTTGGCATCCCTAAGCTCGCTAAAATAGTTTCTAATTCCTTTTTTAACTGCGGAATTACAGCAACACGTGTTTTATTTATTTCTTTTGAAATCTTATTAATTTGCTTGGTTTTAGTTAAGATTTCATTTTCTTTTTTCTGAATATTTTCATCTAAACTCTCTGTTGCGGAAACCTTTTCTTCTAATGCATTTTTAATTTGAATAAGCTCTGCAACATCTTCCGCAACGTGCTTTTGCATTAAATTATGAATGGCTTTAAGTTTTGAATCTACAACTTCTAACCTAGCCGGATCGGCATCTAATTCCTCTTGCAAAGTATCTACCTCACTGAAAACATCGTCCATTTCAATAAGACTACTGTTAACGCGGTTAAATAAATCTTCGTACTTAGAGGATATACCTGACAACTTCTGAAATACATTCTTCAAATTCGTTAAACTTCCTAAAACTCCAATTTCTTCTTCTGAAAGTAATTGATGTGCTTCCGATAGTTTTTCCTGTATGCCTTCAATATTATTTAAAGTCTCATACTCCTCCTCTAGCGTTTCCATTTCACCATCAACTAAATTAGCTTCTACCAATTCACTTAATAAAAAGGAGTTGTAATCGTGCTCTTTAATGGCTTCCGCCTGAAAGGTTAAAAGTTCTTTTAAATCCTTCTGAAGTTTTTTATAGCTTTTTAATTCAACCTTATAATCTTGTAAAATAGCATCGTTATTAGCTAAAGCATCTATTATTTGAAACTGAAAACCATTATCGGTTAACTGCATGGTTTGATGCTGAGAATGAATATCGATTAACCGTTCGCCCAAAACCTGTAAACCTTTTAAATTCACCGGAGAATCGTTTACAAAAGCTCGTGATTTACCTGAAGGCAAAATTTCTCGACGGATAATAGTTTGCTCTTCATAATCGAAATCTTCCGCTTCAAATAAGCCTTTCAATTTATAGTTTGAAACATTAAAAACAGCTTCAATGATGCATTTTTTTGAAGTATCTTTTAAATTACTTAAATCGGCACGTTTTCCTAAAATTAAAGATAAACCACCAAGAAGAATAGATTTTCCAGCTCCAGTTTCACCTGTAATTATAGAAAAACCATCGTTAAAATTAACCTGTAAATAATCGATTAATGCGTAATTTTTTATAGAAAGCGATGTTAGCATTTTTTGTAGTCTTTTATGTTAGACTTAATGATTAGTTGTTAGTATAAAAGTGTTATTCTAAAACTTAATGTTACTCCATTTAGAACTGTGCATAGGCGCAATACGTTGCAGTGTTTCTTTCAAA
Source organism: Algibacter lectus (assembly GCF_900112395.1). GTDB lineage: Bacteria > Bacteroidota > Bacteroidia > Flavobacteriales > Flavobacteriaceae > Algibacter > Algibacter lectus. The sequence goes on along the minus strand of NZ_FOLN01000010.1, from coordinate 139,341 downwards.
CTTGCAATATTTACATTTGGTCCGTCACTAAAAATTTGTTCTAACTCGTCGGCTTTTGCGTCAAAAAACGTTCGTAATAAAAAAGAATTAGGTCTACGGCTATTCATATCTTTAAATGTAGAAAGTGCCGATGCAATCTCTTGTTTACCTTTTTTATTATTTTCTGCCATAACATCCATACCTTCTCTATGGTATGTATACATAACCTCGCGAAACTCCTTAAACGTAGGCGACATTATGTTATCGATAAGTGCAAAACGACTTTGTAAACCATCTTCTAACTTCCAGCCTGCAGAATTGCTTTGCTGAGAATAATTTGTAATAATTTGTGCTTGCTTAAAATAAGGATCTCCACCTTTTTCGGCAAACGAATCGGCATCTAAACCGAGAACCATATATACATGAAACCCTAACACAGAAACTAAATTAGATTCGTATTGCGTTGGGTTAAATATTAGATTTTGAAATTCTAAATATCTAAAATTAAAATCCTTATCGTTAAAATTATAAATTGGAGAGCTATATGATGAGCCGTAAGTTGGTCGAGAAGATTGTACTTGTAACGTTGCACTAAAAGACTCTCCGCTATACTCAACAATATTAATAAACATACTACAATCTACGCGCTCTTGTGGTGCAAACTTCTGGTTAGTCCATTTTGTTTTATTGACAAACTCGGTAAGTTGTTTTTCTAGAGTTTTAAAAATAGGAAAGTTTTCGTTTCCGGTTTGTTGCGCATTAACAATCACTTTACAGTTTAGTTCTTGCGAAATACCCGTGAAACTTAATACTAACAATAAAACAACTAATATGTTACGCATGTATATTTTCAATAATTTTGTTTAACAAATCTATCGCCACATCGGCTTTTGATTTTAGGCTATTTTCGGTAATATTACCAGCATCATCAATAAAAGTAACTTTATTGGTGTCGCCTTTAAAACCAGCGCCTTTATCATTTAACGAATTTAAAACAATTAAATTTAAATTCTTTCTTTTTAATTTTCCTTTTGCATTTTCGAGCTCGTTGTTAGTTTCTAAAGCAAAACCAACTAAGTATTGACTTGTTTTAATATCGCCTAACGAAGCTAAAATATCTTTAGTACGCCCTAACTCTAACGTTAACGTATCACTTTTCTTTTTTATTTTCTGATTAGAAACTTCTTTTGGAGTAAAATCGGCAACTGCTGCAGAAAGCACTGCAACATCAACAGTATTGAAATGCTCATGAACCGCATTATACATATCAGCAGCACTAACAACCGGCACTACGTTTATTAAAGAATGTGATACTTTTTGATGTGTTGGTCCTGAAATTAAAACCACTTCTGCTCCAAGGTTAGCAGATGCTTTTGCTATTTCAAAACCCATTTTTCCACTAGAATGATTACCAATAAAACGCACAGGATCTATGGCTTCGTAAGTTGGTCCAGCAGTAATTAATATTTTTTTTCCACGTAGCGGTAATTTACCTAAGATATCTTGTTCAATAAAAGACACAATATCTTCCGGCTCTGCCATCCGGCCCCCGCCTACTAAACCACTCGCTAATTCTCCGCTTCCAGCAGGAATCATAATATTCCCAAAACTCTGAAGCTTTTCAAAAGATTCTAATGATGCGGGATGCTTATACATATCTAAATCCATGGCTGGTGCAAAATATACTGGGCATTTGGCTGATAAATATGTAGCTAGAAGTAAGTTATCGCTAGCACCGTTCATCATTTTAGATAAGGTATTTGCTGTGGCTGGTGCAACAATAAAAACATCGGCCCAAAGTCCTAAATCTACATGATTATTCCAAATAGCATTATCATCTTCTTCATTTGTAAAAGTAGAATGTACCGGGTTTTTAGAAAGTGTAGATAAGGTTAACGGTGTAACAAACTCTTTAGCCGCAGGCGTCATTACGACTTTTATGTTTGCTCCAGATTTAACAAATAACCTAACTAATGAAGCCGTTTTATAAGCTGCAATACCTCCCGTAACTCCTAACAGTACATTTTTACCGTTTAAAATACTCATAAAATAGATGCTTCAATTTTAATATTTACCTAATAACCTAAGAAACTCCAAGCCTATTATTATAATTGGTTTGGAGTTTAAATATTGTAAAGAAATTTAAGAATTTACTCTTGAGTATCTTCTTCTGTATTTCTAAAATAAATTTTATCTGTTAACCATTCTTGAACAGCTAATGAATGAGGTTTTGGTAATTTTTCGTAAAATTTAGACACCTCAATTTGCTCCTTATTTTCAAAGATCTCTTCAAGACTATCGTTATAAGTAGCAAATTCTTCTAACTTATCGATTAATTCTTTTTTAATCTCCGTATTAATTTGCTCTGCACGTCTTGATATGATTGAAATTGACTCGTAGATGTTCTCTGTTGGCTCATCTATTTGATTTCTATCATACGTAATCGTATTAACGGGAGCATTGGTTTTCTTTAAATCCATTTTGGTCTTGTTATTTAACTTTTTGTGCTATAATTTTCTAAAGCGCCATTTAATTCTACTGCCATATCATCTGCTTGCGAAATGAACTCAGAGTTTACATAAGCCTTTTTAAAGCTTTCGTAAAATTCTTTAGCCTGATTTAAACGTGCTTCTTTTTTTCGTTCTACACTATTCATTGCTAATTTATAGGCAGAATCTAATCTGTAAAACAAAGCTTTTTCTCTTAAAGAAGATCCTGGGAAATCGAAAATAAAATTATTGAATGATTTTATTGACGCCTCATAATCTGAGATTAAGTTATACTGCTTTGCTATACTATATGCTTTATTCTCTAATTTAAAATCTAACTCTTGTACCAAAGTATTTGCATCGGCAACATATTTAGATTCTGGAAACACATTAATAAATGTTTGCAATTTCTCAATAGCTTCAACCGTTTGCTTTTGATCTTTAGTATAAGCTGGTGAAAGCATTGAATAACTTTTTGCACTTAAAAAAGAAGCTTCTTCTTGCTTTTCACTATTTGGATAACTTGATGCAAAACGCTCGAACTGATATCCTGCTACATAATAATCTCCCATTTCATAGAAAGAATTAGAATATAAATACATCAATTTTTCTGCTTGAGGTTTCCCTCTATAATTAGGTACAATTTGAGCAAATAACCTATTGGCTTTAGCAAACTTACCTTCGTTATATAATTCTTCACCCATTTTAAATTTAGTGGCAATATCTTCAGATTTTAAAACCTTTTGATACTCGCTACAACTACTTAAAACAGTGAATACTAATAAAATGTAAAAAAACTTTTTCATAAATATAAAAGAGGATGCAAAATTAGGTTAATAATATGGATATTAAAAATATTATTTTCAATCCAAACTTTTGCTAAAATAGAGGCTTAAACCCAGTAATCATAAGGTTTAAGTTATATTTAACACTGAGAAAATATTTAATAAGCTTCTACAAAATCTTTAATTTTTTGCTTTAAGGCATCTGTTGCGGGCACTAAAGGCAACCTCACAGTATCTTCACATAAGCCTAAAGCTTGAAAAACAGCTTTAATTCCAGATGGGTTATTCTCCTCAAATATATAATCGATAACATTCATTAATTTAAAATGAAGTTTGTAAGCTGCTTTATTATCTCCTTTTAATCCTAAACGAATCATTTCAGAAAAATCTTTAGGAAATGCTTGCCCTATTACAGAGATAACTCCTGCTCCACCGGCTAAAACAATAGATAATGCTAAATCATCATCCCCAGAAATCACTAAAAAGTCTTCTGGTTTATTCTTTAGTAATTGTAAATATTGAGCCACGTTATTTCCTGCTTCTTTTACAGCAATAACATTTTTAAAATCGTTTGCCAACCTTAGCGTTGTACTAACATCCATATTTTTAGATGTTCTTCCTGGCACATTATATAATATAATATCTACAGGCGAAGCTTCTGATATGGCTTTAAAATGTTGATAAATCCCTTCTTGAGTTGGCTTGCTATAATAAGGTGTAACAGATAAAATGGCATCGATAACACTTAAATCTGTTGCTTTAATTTCTTCAATAACCTGCATAGTATTATTACCTCCAATGCCTAAAACTAAAGGTACACGACCATTATTAGCTTTAGCAATAGTGGCAACAATAGCTTTCTTTTCGTCTTTAGTAATTGTTACACTCTCGGCAGTTGTACCGCTAATTACCAAATACTCTGTGCCATTATCAATATTGAAGTTTACAATATTGGTTAATGCTTCATGATTTACTGTTAAATCATCATTAAAAGGCGTTACCAATGCCACTCCAGTTCCAAGAAACTTACTATTCATTCTAAATTTTATTTAATATTTTTAAGTATTTAAAAGTTTCGGTTTTAAATAAATCGAACTCTTTTAAGTTTGTTTTTATAATTAAATCGTTAACCCGCTCGTCACTTTGCAATATTCCAATCTTAAATTTCGCCTTAGATTTTGCAGTAATTAGCTTCAATTCTAAAATATCGGTATCATAATAGCTAACTAAAACATCAAATTTAGTATTTAAAAACCCTTCTAATTCTGGGTTTTTAATTGCACCTCTCCAACCAAAATCTTTAGGATTATAACAATTATCCCAAGTCTTTAAATCTTCTTTCTTACTCTGAGAAAAGGCTATGATTTTCAATTTATTAGACTTTACTTTCAGGGTATTGGCCAACGAATTGAACATCTCAAAATCGTCAATTTCATCTAAATTTAGAATCACCCCTAAACTCTCAACATCACTATCGGTAACCTCCAATTGGCGTTCCAATAATAATTTGTTCAAGTATTTTTTATTAGATTTTTCTTTAAAACCCTTTAAAATCATTTACCTTTATCCTTTGCGCAAAGGTAGCAAAAGTACATTCAAAAAATTAGTTTAATATATGAGGATTACATATTTATTTATTTTGTTAAATATTTTTGTTTTTTCAGGGTGTAAAGATCAAAAATTACATCTCACAAAAATTGAAGGTAAGCAAATTACCATTACAGATTCTTTAGGCGGAAATAGTGAGATTGAAGCTTATATAAAACCTTTTAAAGACAGAATTGAAAAAGATCTTGATAGCGTTTTAGCCTATTCTGCAGATACCTACACTAAAAAAGATGGCGAATACAATACTGCTATTGGTAATTTTATGGCCGATGCCGTTTATAGCGAATCTAACCCTATTTTTAAAAGTAGAACAGGAAAAGATATTGATATGGTTTTACTAAATCATGGTGGTATTCGCTCTATTTTATCTAAAGGAAATGTTTCAAAACGAACCGCTTTTGGCTTAATGCCTTTTGAAAACAGCATTGTTGTTGTGGCGCTAAAAGGCGAACAAGTAGATAGTATAATGCTTTACTTATCTCGAGGAAAACGAGCACATCCGGTTTCTGGAATTAAATTAACATTAGACAAAGATTCTAATATTCTTGAAGCTAAAGTAAATGGTAAAAACATAGAAAAAGATAAAACTTACTATGTTGCAACAAACGATTATCTATACAGTGGAGGCGATAACATGACCTTCTTTAAAACAAACGATAGTCTATATGTTTTAGATTATAAAATAAGAAATGCGCTAATTGATAAGTTTATGAAACTGGACACCATTAACCCGGTTATAGACGATAGATTCACTCAAATTAAATAATATGAAACGTAGAGACTTTATACAACAAGCCACCGCTGGAACTGCATTAGTTACGCTTGGCAGCATGGGACTTCAATCGTTCACTACGCTTGATAAAACATCTAAAATAACAATTTTACATACTAACGATGTACATAGCCACATTGATGCTTTTGGACCTGAAGATGGTCGAAATGCAAACAAGGGTGGTGTTGCACGTAGAGCAAATTTAGTAGATGCTATAAGGAAGGAAAACCCTAACACTTTACTATTAGATGCTGGTGACATTTTTCAAGGCACACCATATTTTAATTATTACGGTGGAGAATTGGAATTTAAACTAATGAGTAAATTAAAATATGATGCCGCAACTATTGGTAATCATGATTTTGATAATAGTATCGATGGTTTATATGCACAATTACCGCATGCTGAGTTTCCTTTTATTACAGCAAACTACGATTTCTCTAACACTATAATGGATACACATACCAAACCTTATAAAACATTTATAAAAGATGGTATTAAAATAGGCGTTTTTGGTTTAGGCATAGAGCTAACTGGCTTGGTAGACAAAAGCATGTTTAAGGAAACAAAGTATTTAGATCCCGTTGAAACAAGCCAAGAAATGACGCGTATTTTAAAAGAAGATGAACACTGCGATTTAATTATCTGTTTATCTCACTTAGGGTATCATTATAAAAACAACCCAGATAAAATAGACGATTTAAAACTTGCTGGAGCAACAAAAGATATCGATTTAATTATTGGTGGCCACACGCATACATTTTTAAAGAAGCCAACTGTTGTAAAAAATATAGATGGTAAAAACACACTTGTTAACCAAGTAGGCTGCTATGGTATTAATCTAGGTAAAATAGATTTCTATTTCGATTCCGATAAAAACAAATCGGCTAACGGAACTTCGATTATTGTCTAATGCTATACTTATCCATGAACTGAAATTAAGAATACCTTTAAAAAGAGTATCACATGTTTAGACATCAAGGCAAAAGCAGAACTTTAAAACATAACCTGCAAATTGCCACTGTTTTGTCTTTAGCTGCTGGAATAATAAATGTTACCGGATTTTTATCATTTAAGCAATTAACCACAAATGTAACAGGGCATTTTGCGCTCTTTATATACGATCTTGCTAATTTTGAATTTTGGAAAGGCACCATCTATTTTCTATATATTTTTTCCTTTCTTCTTGGTTCTTTTGCTTCAAGCTTTTTAATTGAAAAATATAGGGTTAATAAAAAACTCAACGTTTTTGTTATACCTACTTTAATAGAAAGCTTAATTTTAATTTCTATTGCGGTAACAAGCAACTTTATAGAAATAGCTTATCCTAATTTTATAGTCTGTGCAATGCTTTTTGCAATGGGCCTACAAAACTCATTTGTTACTAAAATTTCAAACGCAGTAGTAAGAACAACACACCTCACAGGGCTTTTTACAGATTTAGGTATAGATTTGTCCCATTTATTATTCCCAGAATCTCATCCTGACCGAGCCAAGTTAAAAGAGAATATTAAGTTACGTATATATATAATTTCTTCTTTCTTTATAGGAGGTTTGATAGGCGGATTTTTTTATTCTGAAGTTCATTTAAAATTAAATACCCTAATACTTGCGGCATTAATTTTGCTATCAAGTTTATTTTACGACGACTTTAGATATCAACTCATAAAAACAAAAAGAAAGTACAACCAACGAAAAAACCCTAATTAAGGTTTAAGGTGTGGATAATATTTATCTTCTCTTGGGCTAACATTCGATAATTGAGATTGCTCGTAGAAAAAGTAAAAAGCTCCTAAAACTAATGTTGTAGCCAAAAAGTTTAATAAGCTACTTTGAGAAATATAAATATTAGCAACATCTATTACTTCGGAAAAAACAAGGCATAACACTCCAAAAAACAAGAAAAGTGATTTTTCATTATCGCGGTAAAAATAATTTAGCAGCGATAAAGACAAAACTAATAGAATGATAATATTGTAAGTATTCTCTAAAAAATAGATACTATTTGTTCGAAGGTTAGGCTGCTCGATAGCATATAATACATAAATTAAGTAGACATCTAGCACTATTAAAACAAACAAATGAACCTTCAAGTTTTTAAACACATATTTAAAATTTATAGACTGACACATTTTAAAAAACAGCATAAAATAAGCCAAAACATATAAGCTATTCCCCAGATAATAGGCATATTGATAGTAACTAGAATTTACATCTGGGTAGGCAATTTTATCAAAAATAGCCAACAAATCCGATGCAGCAAAAATCACAAAAAACAGCAAAAACAACTTGTTTTTTGGTTTAACCGAAACCACATAGCGAGCAACCACTAGTGGCACAATAAGTGATTCGAAGTAAAATGCTAAGTCTGGATTTCCGTTAAACTCGAAAACAACATAAAAAACATAAACAGCTGCAATTAATATTATAAAGATTTTTGACTTGTACATATTTGCTTCTAAAACCGAAACAAATATAAACAAATAGCTTAATTTGATAGAACTAAAATGCTTTTAATCGATTATTTTTATTCAAAACCTATCTTTTGCAAGAATTCAGCCTCACTAATCAATTCTACGTTTAACTTCTCTGCTTTCTCTTTTTTACTAGGCCCCATTTTATCTCCAGCAACTATAAAACTTGTTTTAGATGAGATAGAACTACTAACTTTCCCTCCATTATCCTCAATAAGCTTCTTCAATTCATTTCTAGAAACAGTTTCAAAAACTCCAGTAACAACTATAGATTGTCCGGTAAGTAAACTCGTTTTACCAACCAATTCTTCTGCCGACATTTCTAACTGAACACCAAAAGATTTTAATCGGTTTATAATATTATTATTTTCTTCGGAAGCAAAAAACAAACAAACGCTCTCTGCTATTTTAATTCCTATTTCATCAACACTAACAAGAGCTTCTTGTGATGCTTCTCGAACCGCATCAATACTTTTATAATGCCTCGCTAACTTTTTAGCCACCGTTTCACCAACATAGCGAATACCTAAAGCAAAAAGAACACGCTCGAAAGGTATGTTTTTAGATTGTTCTACGCCTTGAATCAATTTTTCGGCACTTTTATCTGCCATACGTTCCAGCGGAATAACTTGCTCCTTAGTCAATTCATATAAATCGGAATAATTAGTAATTAAACCTTCATTAACTAAAAGCGCAACCGTTTCTCCTCCCAAACCATCAATATCCATCGCTTTACGCGAAATATAATGCTGAATTCTTCCAATAATTTGAGGATTACATCCATTATAATTCGGGCAATAATGCTGTGCCTCGCCAACTTTACGCTCTAAAGGTGTATCACATTCCGGACAATTCGTTATATATACGGTAGACGCAGAATTTGCTGGCCTTTCAGCCAAATCCACCCCTAATATTTTAGGAATAATCTCTCCACCTTTTTCAACATAAACCATATCACCAACACGAATATCAAGCTTCTCTATTTGATCTGCATTATGTAAAGACGCACGCTTAACCGTTGTTCCTGCTAATTCTACAGGCTCTAAATTTGCCACAGGTGTAATGGCTCCCGTTCTACCAACTTGGTAAGATATACTGTTTAATCGTGTAGAAACTTGCTCGGCTTTAAATTTATAAGCCATAGCCCAACGTGGTGCTTTGGATGTAAAACCAAGTTCTTCTTGTTGCTGCAAACTATTCACTTTTACAACAACACCATCAGTTTCAAAAGGAAGATCATGACGATGTATATCCCAATAATTTATAAATTCTAAAACTTCGTCTATAGAATTCGCTAATTTAGCAACTTCCGGTACTTTAAAACCCCATTGACGTGCTTTTTCTAAACTCTCAAACTGATTAGAAACACCTAGATTTCCACCTGTTAAATTATACAACAAACACTCCAAAGGGCGCTTAGCAACTTCTGCACTATCTTGCAACTTCAAACTTCCTGACGCTGTATTTCTCGGATTTCTATAAGGCTCTTCCCCTATTTCAATCCGGTCTTCGTTCATTTTATTAAACCCTTCAAAAGGCAATACAATTTCTCCTCGAATATCAAATATTGGAGGAAAATCACCTTTCAATTTTAAAGGTACAGACTTTATAGTTTTTACATTAGCCGTAACATTATCCCCCTGAAAACCATCACCACGAGTTACCGCTTTTTCCAATACACCATTAACATAAGTTAAACTAATAGATGCACCATCATATTTTAACTCACAAGTGTATTGAACATCACCATCTATCATTTTTTTAATTCGCGCTTCCCAATCGAGCAAATCTTCTTTAGAATACGAATTATCTAATGAATACATACGCTGCGCATGCTTAATGGTCTCAAAATTTTTAGTAACGGCACCACCTACACGTTGCGTTGGCGAATTAGCATCTGTAAACTCAGGATGTTTAGCTTCTAATTCTTGAAGTTCTTTTAATTTTATATCGAAATCGTAATCGGAAATAGTCGCATTATCCAACACATAATAATTATGGTTGTGCATACGTAATTCGTCACTTAATTCCTGAATTTGCTTTTTAATGTTGCTCATTGATGTGGGTATACTTTGCTTGAATTTATGTTCTATTGAAATGATTCAGCACTTTTTATTTTACGCTTCAAATTTAGGAAATACTATCTGAATAGAAAACTACTGAAAATCATCAATTTCTTATTTCTTTAAATGAAAATAGAATTATTTATTGATATAATTATAATGTTTCTTGTTCCGTAAAAACACCATTAATCATTCTATCTTTTCTAAACATATCCTGTTTTAAATGGATGTCTTTAAAATGATTTCCTTTTAATAATTGAATCATCTCGTTTCCTAAATATTCATTTATTTCAAAAAACAGAAGCCCGTTTCCCTTTAAATTATGGCTTGCAAATTCGGTAATAGCTTTGTAGAATTCCAACGGATTTTCATCATCAACAAAAAGTGCCAAATGCGGTTCGTTTTCCAACACGTTAGTTTGCATTAACTTTTTCTCTAAATGACGCACGTAAGGCGGATTAGAAACAATGATATCAAATTTAGCATCTTCTAATAATTGCTCACCTTCAACCGATAATATATCTTGATTGATAAAAGTAATAGCTACCTGGTTCAACTCGGCATTTTCTCTAGCAACCTTTAAAGCTTCACCACTAACATCTAATGCAAAAACCTTTGCATTTGGTAAGTTTTTGGCAATAGAAATAGCGATACAACCACTGCCAGTACCTATATCTAAAATATTTATGCTTTTATTTTCTTCTACCGATTTTAACACCCAACTTACCAACTCTTCAGTTTCAGGCCTTGGAATTAAAGTGTTATCGTTTACTTTAAACGTTAATCCGTAAAACTCGGTTTCACCTAAAATATATTGAATAGGTATTTGTTGCTCTAACAACATTAATGCTTCTAAAATAAGCGCCTCGTTTTCGACCTCTAAATCACGATCCATTGCTAATTGTAAACGTGTTACTTTATAATAGGTTTCAATTAAAATATAAAAGAAACTATCGACTTCTTCTAATTGAAAAAATGGCTCTAACTTGTCGTGAAATATTTTCTGAATGTCTTTTAACTTCATTTTTTCAATAATTAGAAATACTTAGTGCATTTACTCTTGTTAATTTTGATTCAAACTAAAAAACTATAAATCTTTTAGCATCCAAACACCACAAGAAAAGTGCCCAGTATCACCCAAAGCCCTGTCTAGATGTTTAAATCCATGAGTTTCATAAATATGAATAGCCGCTTTTAATTGTGTAGACGATTCAATATAACATTGTTTATATCCCAAAGATTTAGCAGCTTCTAAACATTTAGAAAACAAAAGTTTTCCGTACCCTTTACCTCTAATTTTAGATGAAAAATACATTTTCTGAATTTCACAAACCGTAGTTTCAAAACCGCTTAAAGGCTTTAAACCACCGCCTCCTAAAATTTCACCATCTACTTCAATAACAAAATAAACATCATTTGTATTTTGGTAAGCCTGAAAAATTTGTTTGGTTTCTAGATCGGTGTAAGCCGTACCTTCTAAAGGAATATTAAACTCATGAAAACACGCCCTGATAACTTGCTCGATTCCTGCGTTGTCATTAGGCCCAATTTCTCGAATAACTATATTATCTTTGTTCACTATAAAACTTTGCTTTTTGTCTGGTGAAGATACAGTAAATCCGAAAAAAACGTAATGAAGAAACTCATAATTTTATCAACACTACTCATCTCTTTTCTAAGTTGTACTGTAACCGAAAAACCGACTTTTATAGGCGTACAAAACATTAAAATCTTAGAGTCAACATCTAAAAACGTAACGTTTACAGCCGATGCCCTGTTTTTAAACCCTAACGATATTGGAGGCGAATTGCAAACCGATGCCATTAAAATATTTGTTAACGATAATGAAATGGGACATATATCGGCAGAACATTTTGATGTTCCGGCAAAAAAAGAATTTACAATTCCGTTAAAAGCTCAAATTCCAACAGACAGTATTTTTAGCAATAAAAACCTAAGTGGATTATTAGGAAGCTTATTTAGCAAAAAGGTTAAAATTCAATACACAGGAGAAATCAATTATAAAACCTTTGGTTTTTCGCATAGTTATGCTGTTAACGAAACCCAAAACGTTAAAATAAAATTTTAATATTGAATACACACGAAACCTACATAACACGCTGTTTAGAAATTGCCAAAAACGGACTAGGAAGCACACGCCCAAACCCAATGGTTGGTAGTGTAATTGTTTGCAATAACAAAATTATTGGCGAAGGATATACAAGTACATACGGTGGAAATCACGCCGAAGTAAACGCCATGAATTCTGTAAACGATAAAACGCTTTTAAAACAAGCCACCATATATGTTACACTAGAACCTTGCGCACATTATGGAAAAACACCTCCTTGTAGCGACTTAATTATTAAACACCAAATACCCAATGTAGTAATTGGTTGTGTAGACGATTTTGAAAAAGTAGCAGGCTTAGGTATAAAACGACTAAAAGCAGCTGGATGCAACGTAGTTGTTGGTATTTTAGAAAAAAAATGTCGAGCGCACCACAAACGCTTTTTTACATTTCATAATAAAAAAAGACCTTATATTATTTTGAAATGGGCAGAAACTAGCGATGGTTTTATTGCTCCAATAAGTAAAGATGAACAAAAACCAGTTTGGATTACCAACACCTACTCTAGGCAATTGGTGCACAAATGGCGCGCAGAAGAACAAGCCATTTTAGTGGGCACACAAACAGCACTAGCGGATAATCCATCTTTAACAACTCGAGATTTTACAGGAAAAAACCCTATTAGAATTGTTTTAGACAAAACAGAAAGACTCCCTGATAATTTAACTATTTTTAATGATGCCGCTCAAACTATCAGGATTACCGAAAAAAACATCAATAAAAACTCCGAAACCATAGATTGGGAGTCAAAAACCGACATAGCAAAACAGATAAGCATTATACTTTATAATAATAACATAAATTCTGTAATTATTGAAGGTGGCGCACAAACATTACAAACATTTATAGACGAAAATCTTTGGGACGAAGCTCGAGTTTTTACTGGACAGACAACATTTAAAACTGGTGTTAAAGCACCACATATTTCAGGACAATTAGTTCATGAAGAATACATACTTACAGATCTTTTAAAAATATATAAAAATGATTAGAACATTAATTTTCGATTTCGGAAACGTATTTATAAACCTTGATATCGATGGCGCTGCTAAATATGCTTTTGAAACCTTAGAAATTGATTCTTTTTCTGAGGAAATTACGGCGTTTAATAGTTTTTACGAACAAGGCTTAATTTCAACAGAAGAATTTTTAAGTTTTTATAAAGAAAACTTCCCTAAACTTTCGGAAGAAGATTTGATTTACACATGGAATTACATGCTAAAACACTTCCCTAAAGAAAGATTAGAGTTTATAAAAAACCTTAAAGCATCTGGAGAATATAAACTTATTTTGTTGAGTAACACCAACGAACTCCATATAGATTCTATTAAAGAAAGTCTTTCTTTCTACGATGAATTTAAAAACTGTTTCGATGCTTTTTACTTATCTCACGAAATAAATTTAAGAAAACCTAATGCCGATATTTTTGAATTTGTTTTAAACGAAAATAAATTAAATGCTGATGAGTGCTTGTTTATTGATGATAATCAAGATAACATTGAAACTGCAAAAGGATTAAAGTTTGCTACTTGGCACATAAATCCAGAAACCGAAGACGTTTGCACTTTATTTGAAACCAAAAGCGACTTATTTTAATTTGACTGAAAAAGACACTTATAAAACGATTACCAAAGCTATAGAACCTGTTTTGTTTAAAGATAAAAACAGTAAATTCTTTGGCTATGCCTTTCCTATTTTAAATGAAGACGATGTAAAGCTTCATATAGAAGGATTAAAAAAAGAGCATCATTCTGCTAGACATTGGTGTTACGCCTATCAAATAGGTGCCGAAACCATAAGTTACCGCGCAAATGATGATGGCGAACCCAACAACAGCGCTGGGATGCCTATTTACGGACAAATTCAATCTTTTGATGTTACCAACATCTTAATTGTAGTTGTTCGCTATTTTGGAGGCGTTAAACTAGGCGTTGGTGGTTTAATAAACGCATACAAAACCACCGCGCAACTTGCTTTAGAAGCTTCCCAAATTATTGAGAAAACAATTAATATAGATTACCTCATTACTTTCGATTATAAAAACATGAATAAAGTAATGCGTGTTATTAAAGAGCGTAACTTAAATATCACGAATCAAAAACTAGAATTAGACTGTCAGATTACAATTTCCGTTAGAAAAAAAGAATCTGAAGCCGTTTTTGAAAAATTTAACCATCTTTTCGAAATACAAATCAAGCAAATTTAGATCCGTTCAAAAAAAATAAAAAATTTTTATCCCTCAAGAATATCTAAAATATATTGAGGTGCTTTTGTTGGACGCTTCGTTTTCATGTCTACAAACACTAAAATCGTGCTTGCTGTAGACAAAAGCTCACCTTGCTCATTTGTAATTTCGTACTCAAATTCTATTTTGGCAGTGGGTCTTTTTTTGAGTTGTGTTTTTACATTAATTAGGTCATCGTAACCTGCTGGTTTTTTATAATTTACATTTAAAGAAACCACTGGCAACATAATTCCATTTTCTTCCATAGTTTTATATGAAATGCCTAGTTTTCTTAGCCATTCAATACGGCCCATTTCTAAATATAATGCATAATTTCCGTGATAAACGACTCCCATTTGGTCTGTTTCACCGTATCTCACTCTTATTTGTATTTCATCGGATTTCACGACCATATTTGAATAATTTTTTGTAGTTTCGACATGTGCTTAAACTTGAGGAAAAAATTCCAATTATTCAATAGTAATTCATTTTTTTTTTAAGAATTTTGTTCACATCTTTGCCAAGCACAAAATGGAGGGATATGGAAATTCGTTTTTTCATCCATAAAATTAACAAACAACAAGAGTCTTTAAAATGAGTATAACTGCGCAAACGGTATGGAATAATTGTCTAGAATTCATAAAGGATAATATTCAACCGCAAGCTTATAAAACCTGGTTTGAACCAATAATAGCAGTTAAACTAACTGATAATGCTTTAAGCATTCAGGTGCCCAGTAAGTTCTTCTACGAATGGTTAGAAGAGCACTATGTTAAGATTTTAAAAGTATCCCTAACTAAAGAATTAGGTGAAAAAGCCAAGCTAGTTTACATTATTAAAATGGAAAACACATATGGCAACAAACAACCTTTTACAGAAAGAATTCCGAGTTCTAACAGAAGTGGTTTAAAATCACAAGATGTAGACATTCCTTTAAACAATAAAAACCCCGAATTACGTAATCCGTTTGTAATTCCAGGAATTAGAAATGTAAAAATAGAGTCGCAATTAAACCCTAATTACAGTTTCGAAAACTTTTTAGAAGGTGATTCTAACCGTTTAGCTAGAAGTGCAGGATTAGCTGTAGCGGCTAAGCCAGGTGGCACATCTTTTAATCCATTATTAATTTTTGGAGGTGTTGGTCTAGGTAAAACGCATTTGGCGCACGCTATTGGTGTTGATATTAAAGATAAATATCCTGAAAAAACGGTTTTATATATTTCTGCTGAAAAATTTACGCAACAATATATAGATTCTGTTAAGAAAAATAATAGAAACGATTTTATTCATTTCTATCAAATTATAGATGTTTTAATTATTGATGATGTGCAATTCCTAACAGGAAAAACAGGAACACAAGATGTTTTCTTTCACATTTTTAATCATTTACATCAAAATGGAAAACAAGTGATATTAACAAGTGATAAAGCACCTGTTGATATGCAAGATATTGAACAACGCTTATTATCTCGTTTTAAATGGGGACTTTCAGCAGAGTTACAACATCCTGATTTTGAAACACGCGTTTCTATTTTAAAGAATAAATTATATCGCGATGGTGTTGAAATGCCAGAAGACATTATAGATTATGTTGCTAAAAACATAAAAACTAACGTCCGCGAATTAGAAGGCGCTATTATTTCGTTAATAGCACAATCCTCTTTCAACAAAAAAGAAATCACTATTGATTTAGCGAGAACCATTGTTGAGAAGTTTGTGAAAAACACAAAACGCGAAGTTTCTATAGATTACATTCAAAAAGTAGTATCGGATTATTTCCAAATGGATATCGATACACTGCAATCTAAAACTAGAAAACGCCATATTGTACAAGCCAGACAATTAGCTATGTTTTTTGCTAAGAAATTAACAAAAGCATCGTTAGCAAGTATTGGTTCTCAAATAGGAAAACGCGACCACGCAACGGTTTTACACGCATGTAAAACGGTAGACAACTTATCTTCAACAGATAAACAATTTAAAAAATACGTTGAAGATATTTCGAAAAAACTTTCTGTTTAAAACTGTTTTAAAATGACTAAAATTCTGATGGTATGCTTGGGAAACATTTGTCGTTCCCCACTTGCCGAAGGTATTTTAAGAGCAAAACTACCAAAACACTTTATTGTAGATTCTGCAGGAACCGCAAATTACCACACCGGTAATGCACCAGATCCGCGTTCTATTGCTGTAGCTAAAAAGTATGGCATAAATATTTCAAACTTAAGAGGAAGGCAATTTTCGGTTTCCGATTTTGATACCTTCGATCTTATTTATGTTATGGACGACTCTAACTACAACAATGTTATAAAACTAGCGAGAAACAATGAAGACGTTTCTAAAGTAAATTTCATTTTAAACGAAGTTTACCCAGCTCAAGATTTTAATGTACCAGATCCTTATTACGGAGGAACCAATGGATTTGAAAACATTTACAACATGCTAAATGAAGCATGCATATCTATTGCCCATAATTTAACTTCGGAATAAAATGACATCTGCTATAGGCCAACTTTACTTAATACCAACCACTTTAGGAGACAATAATCCACTTGATGTTTTGCCTATAACTGTAAAAAATACTATAGATAAAATTGATGTTTTTATTGTTGAAAATGAAAAAACAGCACGTCGATTTATAAAGAAGATATGTCCGGCAAAATCACAACCCGCTTTACAATTGTTTCTTTTAAACAAACGTACAGAAGCTAGCGAATTACCAGCCTTTTTAAATCCTTGTTTAACAGGTATTAACGTAGGCCTTTTATCTGAAGCAGGTTGCCCTGGTGTAGCAGATCCAGGAGCTGATGTTGTAAAAATAGCTCATGAAAAAAACATAAAGGTAGTACCACTTGTTGGACCATCGTCTATTTTAATGGCTATGATGAGTTCTGGCATGAACGGACAGAGCTTTGCTTTTAACGGCTACTTACCTATTGATAAAGCTGAGCGTAAAGCCGAAATTAAACGCTTAGAACGCTTATCTTTCGAACATAATCAATCTCAATTGTTTATTGAAACTCCTTATAGAAATAACAAAATGCTAGAAGATTTAAGCAGCATTTTAGAGAAAAACACAGATATCTGTGTGGCTTGCGATATTACTTTAGACACGGAGTTTATAAAAACTAAAAATGCCGCAGCTTGGCAAAAAAATAGCGTTGACCTTCATAAAAGACCAACGCTATTCATTATACATAAAAGCTAATTTAAACCCCTTTTAGATGGCTTTTGCTCGTCTATCTGGTTTTACAAACGAAGTGTCGTAACCAGAAAATCGCTTCATGTAATACTGTACTGTGGTTCCAAAACCATCAGCGAAGTTATCTAAACCATAACTCCTTAAATAAGTTTTAACACTGCCAGGACCAGCTAAATGTGCCGCTGCTAGAATACCAGATTCTGTAACTAACACACCGTTAATGCGGCGCCCTACAAAGTTTTTAATGTCACGTCGCAAAATCCATTTGTTTCTTGCAGCGTTGGCAATAAATGCCTTTTCTTGTAATTTAGGACTTTTTAAAAATGCCTCCGGATTATTAATCCCAATCATCTTTAAAGTTTCTGTCCCAAATTGATATTTGCCTAAATAACCAAAAGTATTTACAATAGCGTAATTACCTCTAGATTCTTTAAAGCCTATAGCTTCTTTAAATCCTACAAATGATTTTCCCAAAAATGGAGAAAATTCATTGTCCTCGTCGTTTGACAGTAAAATATCATCTTTGATACCTTCGTCCAGACTTACAGTATAATTTAACTCTAAGCCTGCTGTTGAATATTTACTTAAATCTACGATCGAATCATTTGATGAAAACGACACACTTAACACAATTACTGTAAAAAGTACCAAGACTAAGTAACTTGCAATATTCTTTGTCATAATGTCTAAATTCTTCAGTGAAATTACAATTTAAATTCACCTGAAATTTTGAGCGTGCAAAAGTACGGCTTTTTCTAAAACTAACAAAATTAATCGTTTAACGACACAAATCAAATGTACAATAGATGAAATACACAGCCTTTTTTACCAAATTCGAGAGTTGGAAATGGTAATTTTATCATGTTAAAAACACTAAAAACAGTTTTTAGAAAGGCTGAATTTGTTTTTATATGTTCTAAATCAAGATCAAGGCTTAAAAAGACCTGCCTGTGCCGTAAATCACTAATTAACAAATCATTAACATTACTGCTTACACCAGCCAACATGCCCTCTCCACCGTAACCCACAGCTAGATTGAGCCATTTTGGAATCTTACTGTCCTTAAAGAACGCATGCATGTTAGCACTAAGCCAATAGGTTTGCCCATTATAATCCTTTAACACCTCTTCTAATAGTCCGTTTCCAAGCTTATCTGGGTTTTGTTTAGCATATTTTGTTTGATGAAAACTGTATTTAAGCGCAATTCGTTGCTCTTTCCACAATAATTCTTGCCCAATATACAAACTTGTACCCGATGCATTTGCTAAAATATCACCCCAAGAAAAACCCCATTCATCAGAATAACCATCCAGCATTTCTACAGCTGTAAGAAATCCAAAGCCTAAAGTAGCACCATATAAAATTTGACCTTTTCCACTTACACCACTCCAATTTAAAAGCTGTGCACCATGCTTCCCCATTTGATAAGCTGAAAAGGCATGGCCAAATTTATCCATTTGCAACCACTCATCATTATCATTTAAGGTATGGAATTTTGAACGCTCGTAATCGGCATACCACAGTTGGTTTAACCCAATTAAAGTAATACTTGCAAGTGCAGCTTCACTATAAACCACAACATTACGCCGCGAGGTATTTAAAGAATCACTAGGTATAAAAAAAGAATTAAATTCTTTTTGAGAAAAGGCAACCGACGACACTAAAAGTAAAAATAGCGCGTACTTCACTTTAAAAGCCATCACTATTTATTAATACCTTGAGCAGATAAAAAGCGTTGATATTCTCTAGCGTTTACATTATGCTGCGCTAAAGTTTTAGCAAACTTATGGAAGCCAAACTTTTTAGCATTTGCAGCAAAGTAAAGATATTGATGCTTTTCGTAATTTAAAACCGCATCTATAGCCGAGATATCAGGCATGGCAATTAAACCTGGTGGCAAACCACGATTTTGATATGTATTATAAGGTGAATCTATATCTTTATGCACATTTAAAACACGCTTAATTACTGTGTTTTTATACTTAGGTAATTGATATGCAGCAAATTTTAAAGTAGGATCGGCTTGTAAAGGCATACCAATTCTTAACCTATTCATGTACACACCTGCAATGGTTGGTTGCTCGCTAGCTTGCTTCGATTCCTCGTAAACAATAGAGGCCAATGCAATCACTTCATTAGGCTCTAAACCAATGGCTTCAGCTTTTTTTGTTCTAGTAGCATTCCAAAAGCGCTTATATTCTTTAAGCATTCTATTTCTAAAACCTTCTGCATCGGTGTTCCAAAAAACCTCATAACTATTAGGTAAATACATTCCTAAAGCTGTGGCTTCATTGAATTTATTTTCAGCTAAAAACGTTTTATCCGTCATAGCTTTCAACAAAGACAAACTATCTGCTTCGATTTCTTTAGAAACACGTCCTGCCAGTTTTTCTAAAGTAGATTGATTATTAAAAGATACCTTAATAGCTATATTACCACTTCTAATAGAATTAATAATATCGTTATTAGTCATTCCCTTTTTTATAGCAAACTTCCCTGCTCTAATATTAGAGATGTATTTTTTTTGTTCAGCTAAATCATCAAACGACTCAATATCATCAAGTAAAGGCTCTAACTGACTTCTAACCTCGCTATAAGTTGCATTACTAGATATATAAACATAAGCCGTTTCATTATTAAAAGCCGTATTTGGCCTTAGCATTGCTTTGTAAACAAAGTTTGCAAAAAATGCGGCTACAAGAAGCCCAATAACAGCAATAGCAATAAGTATTTTTTTTATGTACATTTAATTTTTAATAAGCTGAAATAAATATTCGTTTTTATAAGAACCATTAATATAGTTCCAATCTTTTTTTAATCCAATTTGTTCAAAACCCTGATTGGTAAACAGTTTGACACTTGTAGTATTTTCTTCGGAAATATTACAATAAAGCTGATGAAGATCCAAATGAGTGAAACTGTAGTTTATCAATAAAGCCAAAGCTTCCTTACCTGCCCCTTTGCTTCTATTTTCTTCATCTTTAATTAATATTCCAATACCAGCACGTCCATTTTTAAAATCGAAATCGAACAAATCAATTAGGCCAATAGCTTTATCTTCATTTGTAGAAATCACTAAACGGAGTTGCTTTACATCGTAAATATCTCGGTGAGCCTCCTCTAAATATTGCTTAATTAAAAACTTAGAATATGGCGTTTGTGTATTACTAATTTCCCAAACAGCCTCGTCGTTTTCAACAGCATGAATAAATTCTAAATCTTCAGGCTCTAAAGCGCGCAAATAGATATGTTCGCCTTTTAGAGTTATCATATTTCGCCTTTAAATACAAATTTTGCAGGACCAATAAGCCAAACATTTTTGTAAACACCATTGTCAACATCGAAACTTACTTTCAATTTTCCGCCCTGAACATTTAATTTTATCAAAGTTTCTGTAGTTTCATTTATAGCATGCATAGCAATAGCAACGGCCGTTACACCTGTTCCGCAAGATAATGTTTCATCTTCTACACCACGCTCGTAAGTGCGCACTCTAAAAACTTCATCATTTACCTTTTTTACAAAATTCACGTTTGTACCTTCTGTAAAATAAGGTTCACCATTTCTAATTTTAGAACCTTTTTCCTTAATATTAAAATACTCAATAGCATCTTCAAATTGAACATGGTGCGGCGATCCGGTGTTTAAAAACACATAATTATCAAACTTTTCCACAACATCAACATCCAACATTTGTAACTTCACAATATCGCCTTCAATTTCAGCATGATGTAAACCATCGATAGCTTCAAAAACAGCTTTATCTTCAATAACACCCAAATGTTTTGCAAAAGCAACCAAACAGCGACCTCCGTTTCCACACATGGTACTTTCGTTACCATCGGCATTAAAATACACCATTTTAAAATCTAGCGTATCATGATTTTCTAGAAGAATAAGTCCGTCTGCTCCTATCCCAAAACGTCTATCGCACAAAAAAGCAATATTTTTGGCATCTCTTTTATTGAACGCTTGCTGACGGTTATCAACCATCACAAAATCGTTCCCTGTTCCTTGATATTTATAAAAAGTCTGTTGCATAATATGTCAACAAATATATGAATAAAGAATGTAATTTTCTGTTGAGAAAATGAGGAAATAATGCATAAAAACACAAAATAAAAGTAACAAACAGCTTTTAACTTCGTAATACATTTTAACTATAAAAACCTATATTAAAGCATTAATTACAAATATCTTAATAACACAATCCAAGATAATAACGCACTTTACACCTCTGTTAAACAGGCGTTAAAGTGTACGTTAAAAATCGTTAAAAATAAATTTCATGTTCTGTAAATAATTAATTTTAATTGTTCAAAAGATGGAACACGATTTTAAACACTCAAAATTATAGATTATATGAAGAAGATTTTAACCTTAGTAATGGTATCCGTATTAGGAGGTGTTATAACTCTTGGTGCGTACAAAGTTTTTTTAGAAAAAGATAACACCGTAGTTGTTGCAGCAAATAGCGAACAACCTACTTTTTTACCAACAAATAATTTAAACATGGCGCTTAATGCTGCCGAAAATACCGATTTTACTACTGCCGCAGATAATACAGTTCATGCTGTGGTACACGTAAAAAACGTAACTATTAGCTCTGGACAAATGACCTTGCAAGATTTCTTTTCAGGAAGAAGTCCTCAACGCGCGCAAATGGGTACAGGTTCTGGGGTAATTATTAATGCCGATGGATATATTGTTACCAATAACCACGTTATTAAAAACGCCAGCGAACTTTCGGTAACATTAAACAACAATAAAACGTATACTGCTGAAGTTGTTGGGACCGATCCAAAAACGGATATCGCGCTGTTAAAAATTGACGCTGATGAAAATTTACCATATGTTACTTTTGGAGATTCAGATAGCGTGCAAATTGGCGAATGGGTTTTAGCCGTTGGTAACCCGTTCAACTTAACCTCTACGGTAACAGCAGGAATTATAAGTGCAAAATCTAGAGATTTAACAGGGCAAAGTTCTCAATCCTTTTTACAAACCGATGCAGCCGTAAACCCAGGAAACTCTGGTGGAGCACTAGTAAATACTAATGGAGAATTAATTGGAATTAACACGGCAATTTCATCTCAAACTGGTTCTTACGTTGGGTATTCTTTTGCTGTACCAAGTAATATTGCACGTAAAGTTATTGAAGATATTATGGAATTTGGTAACGTACAAAATGGCGTGTTAGGAATTCAAGGCGGAACTTTTAATAGCGCTGTAGCGGAAGAAATGGGTGTAAATTACGCCGAAGGTGTTTACGTTGCCGAAGTAATTAAAAACTCTGGAGCCGAAAAAGCAGGTATTAAAAAAGGAGATGTTATTAAGAAATTAGACAATATCGAGATTTCTAAATTTGAAGATTTAAGCGGGTACATTAAAACAAAGCGCCCGAATGATGTAGTAAATGTAGAATTATACAGAAAGAACGATTTAAAATCGGTGTCGGTAACCTTAACAAAAACTGAAATGTTTACCGTTAATTTCATGAAAATGGACTTACAAGATTTATCAGATTCTTTTAAAGAGAAGTACCAAATAGATTACGGTGTAATTGTTAAGAACACAGAGAATAAATGGTTGTATTCTAACTTAGGAATTTCCGAAGGCTATATTATTACCGGAATTAACGACACTAAAATTGAAAGTATAGATGATATTTCAAAACTAAAGGAAAAATATGGTGAAGATATTTTAGATAACATTAAAAAGCTAGAATATATAAACACACGAAAAGAAAGAAAAGAAGTTCTTTTTAAATAAAACTTGTTTGAATTTGTGTTAGTGAAACCTCTTTAAGGCGTAAAGTTTTAAAGAGGTTTCTTTTTTGCCATACCTTATATATTTAAGTGTAAAAACTAAGGAAATAACTATAAGATTTCAGTAGAAAAAAAAGTCATCAAACAATCTACGAAAACGTTTGAAATATGGTATTTTTGCAAAAAAACTACAACTAAACTTTTTAAATTATGTCCTTTAACAAAACTTATGAAAAGGAATTAGCATTTCAGGCCGACAGACGTCGAGCAACTGTAGAATTCATTAAAATTATTAGTGATCTCTGGTACGATAAATCTATAGAATTGGTTCTTTTTAGAAACCAACTTATAGACCGTAATGTGAGTCAGATTTTAAATCTTCATGAATATGCGGGTAAATTTGTACAAAAGCCAATTTCCGTTTTCGATTCTGTAGAAATTGCACAAGCCATTAAAACGCTCGATGTGCCACCAGCCAAGCTCGACATTGGTAAATTAACTTTCGAGTTTCAATCAGAAGACAACAAGTATAATAACGCCACAGCATTTGTTGCTTCAAAATTGAAAGATGCTCACAAAAACGGAAGTATTGATCCTAAAAACGTGATACTTTATGGTTTTGGTAGAATTGGTCGTTTGGTAGCCCGAGAACTTATGGCCAAAACAGGCCAAGGTAGTCAAATGCGTTTACGCGCTATTGTAACACGAGGAACTATAGATGCACAAATTTTAGAAAAACGCGCCGCGCTTTTACGTAATGATTCTGTACATGGAGATTTTTCAGGAACTGTTTCTATTGATGTTAAAAACGAAGCTTTAATTATTAATGGCACTACTGTAAAAATTATTTCAGCTAATAACCCAGAAGATATTGACTACACCGAATTTGGTATAGACAACGCTTTAGTTATTGATAACACTGGTGCTTTTAGAGATAAAGAAGCTTTAAGCAGACATTTAAAATCTAAAGGTGTCGATAAAGTATTGCTTACTGCACCAGGAAAAGGAATACCAAATATTGTATACGGTGTAAACCATAAAGAGAATAACCCAGACAAGCATGCTATTTTCTCAGCCGCATCGTGCACAACCAATGCCATTACGCCTATTTTAAAAGTTATGGAAGATTCTTTTGGTATAAAAAGTGGCCACTTAGAAACTATTCATGCCTATACAAACGATCAAAATTTAGTCGACAATTTTCACGGAAAATACCGTCGTGGTCGTGCAGCCGCATTAAATATGGTAATTACAGAAACTGGTGCTGGCACCGCAGTTTCTAAAGCTTTACCAAGCTTAGAAGGCAAGCTAACATCGAACGCCATCCGTGTGCCTGTACCTAACGGATCGTTAGCAATTTTAAATTTAGAACTTGAAAAAGAAACATCTCTTCAGGCTGTAAATACTATTTTAAAGAAATATGCTTTGGAAGGTGATTTAGTTGAACAAATAAAATATGAGCTAAGCGATGAGCTAGTATCTAGTGATATTGTGGGTTGTTCTGCACCTTCTATTTACGATAGTAAAGCCACTATTGTTAGAAAAGACGGCAAAAACATCCTGCTTTATATATGGTATGATAATGAATATGGCTATAGCCATCAAGTTATTAGATTGGCTAAATATATTTCTAAAGTAAGAAGGTTTACCTATTATTAGAATAAAACATCTAAAATAAAATGTTACCCGTATATAAATTAGCCTCATTTTAATGAGGCTTTTTAACTAATTATAAGCATATTTTCATAACTTCGTAAACCGAATTCAACCCATAAAAAATTATTCTTAGAAATGAATTTTACTAAACAACTGTTCTTCATAGCCTGCGCGTTTTTATTGACGCTTTCGTCTTTTTCTCAAACCAATGCAACACAAGAAGAAGATAAATTATCTTTAAATAGTGGCTCAATAGATAACCAGTTTGAATTTGTTATCCGTCGTTCTAACAGCTGGCAAGATTATAAAACCGTAAAGAAAACATGGCTTTACACGCTTAAAGCACATACTTTAGATTCTCTAAAAGCAGTGCATAAAGATTTAGTAGACACCCAATTGGTAGTTAAAAATCAAGCAAAAGAAATTGCTGATTTAAAACTAAACCTTTCTAATACACAAACAGACTTAGAAAAAACAAATACCGAAAAAAATAACATGGCATTGTTTGGTTTACAAATGAGTAAATCGAGCTACAACGTGCTTATGTGGTCTATTATTGGTGGGTTATTAGCTTTTCTACTTTTCTTTATCTACAAGTTTAATAATAGTAACGCGATTACTCGTGCTGCAAAGAAAAGCTTAGCAGAAACAGAAGAGGAATTTGAAGAGCACAGAAAAACAGCTCTAGAACGTGAGCAAAAAGTACGTCGCCAATTGCAAGACGAAATAAATAAGCAGAAAAAAGCTTAAACGCTTCAGTATACAATATTTAAAATCCGTAATCTTTATTACGGATTTTTTTTGTGCTAAACTTTAATTATGATGCTCTAAAACTTAATTAAAAATACCAAACAATTCATTTATCTTTGTGGCAGATAAAAACAAGCCATGCGTATAGATATTATTACCGTTTTACCAGAATTATTAAAAAGTCCGTTTGAAGCTTCTATTCTAAAACGTGCCATTGAAGCCGATTTAGTAGAAGTGCATTTTCATAATTTACGCGATTATACTACCGATAACTATAAATCTATTGATGATACTCAGTTTGGTGGTGGCGCAGGTATGGTAATGATGGTAGAACCTATTGATAAGTGTATTTCGGCATTAAAAGAGCAACGTGAATACGACGAGGTGATTTACATGACACCCGATGGTGAAACCTTAAAGCAAGGTATTGCTAACCAATTATCGATGCATGAAAATATTATTATTTTATGCGGACATTATAAAGGTGTAGACCAACGTGTGCGTGATCAATTTATTACGCGCGAAATTTCTATTGGAGATTATGTGCTTTCTGGTGGAGAACTAGGAGCAGCTGTGCTTTGTGATGCAATAATTAGATTAATACCTGGGGTTTTGGGTAATGAAACTTCTGCCCTAACCGATTCTTTTCAAGATAATTTATTAGCGCCTCCTATTTATACAAAACCTAGAGAATATAAAGGGTGGAAAGTTCCTGAATTATTATTTAGTGGCAATTTCCCTAAAATTGAAAAATGGAGAGAAGAGCAAGCTTACGAGCGTACTAAAAAATTGAGACCCGATTTATTGGATGAATAAAAAGGCTGTGGTGCGTACTTTAGTTGTGAATTGTAAATAGGAAAAACCCAATGCGCAAAAAGTAGATAGACAATTCGATCAATTTTAAAAATTGAAAAACAAAAACGATTCCCAACTTGCAATCAGAAATAACAAACCCAAGAATAACATGTTACAAGTGCATGAGACCTTCAAGTACATGTATTTGTGAGCACATTAGTCCTTTAAAGACTAAAACTCGTTTTATTATTCTTATGCATCCTAAGGAATATAAAAAGGAAAAAAGCGGAACAGGACATATAACAAATCTTCAACTTGAAAATTCAGAAATTATAGTTGGTGTTGATTTCACCAATAATAAGCGTGTAAACGACATACTGGCTAAAGAAAACAGTTCTTCTTTTTTACTTTACCCTGGGAAAGATAATTTCAACTTATCAATAAGAGAAAGTTTAGAAATAAATTCTTTTATGGGCAATAATGCAAACCTATTTCTTATTGATGGCACCTGGCCTTGCGCTCGTAAAATGCTTAAACTAAGCAGAAACTTGCAGAAATTAAAAAGAGTGAGTTTTGATAATACAATAAAATCAAAATTTATTATCAAGCAGCAACCAGAATCTCTTTGCCTTAGTACTATTGAGTCGGTTTACACGGTATTAAATTTACTTAAGGATAGTGATTTAGAAGAATGTGACACAAAAGACTTTCTTATTCCTTTTGAAAAAATGATTGAGCATCAACTGGAATATATGCTAAACCCAAATAATAAAAACTATTGCACTACTGCGAATAAAGCGATTACTCCTAAAACCATGTATAAGAAGAATACGGAAAGGAATATTATTTTTGAACAAAAATAGATACAATATCTCTATTGATAGTTTTAGACCTTTCGGGTAGCCAAATGTTTGTAGGTAGTTGTGTTAAGGATAGCAGCGGCATCCTTTTTGAGAAACTTAAAATAGACTGAATTTATTATTGATAACTATACTTTTAAAAAGAAGAAAACCATAGCACCATAGCTAAAACCTTCTCAAAAAGATATAGCGGATAGCCTGACCTGCAAGGGAACACCCTAATTGGTGTTTTAAATTTAATATTTTAATTGTGGGTTTTAAAATATTAAGTATCTTTGCAGCCAATTTCGGGTTAACCTCTGGCGAGAATCGTGAATGTTGTTCTGAATTAATAATTAAATAAATATAAAGATATGGAATCTTTAGTAAAATTTGTTCAAGACGAGTTTGTAACAAAAAAAGATTTTCCAGAGTTTGGAGCTGGAGACACAATTACTGTATACTACGAAATTAAAGAGGGTACTAAAACACGTACACAGTTCTTTAGAGGTGTAGTTATTCAAAGAAGAGGATCAGGTTCTTCTGAAACTTTTACAATTAGAAAAATGTCTGGTACTATTGGGGTAGAACGTATTTTCCCTGTTAATTTACCTGCATTACAAAAGATAGAAGTTAACAAACGTGGTAAAGTACGTAGAGCTAGAATCTACTACTTCAGAGGTTTAACTGGTAAGAAAGCTAGAATTACTGAGCGTAGACGTTAATTACAAAACACTGTTTTACAGTAAGTTAAAAGCCTTAAAATTTATCTTAAGGCTTTTTTTATGAACAAATGTTAATAACCTTAGTTCATAAGCTGTTGATAATTAGAGTCTTAAAAATTTTTAGATTTCGCATTGTGGTTGTATCTTAGCAGTAAGGATAATGACAACAATAGTTGGTTTCACTTCAACACTGAATTTACATTTAATTCTAAATAAGATAACGTTCTTACAAATTATTGTTTTTTAAGATTTTGTTATTTCAGGTGTATGCGTGAGTAGCAAAAAAAGGACATTGTAAAACACCAAATGCCACATGGCAAGCGGTTTTAATAATGGACTACTTATAATAAAGCATGAAAACGAAGGTTTAAATGAATTTTATAAGTTGTGTTAATTGTGAAATACCAGCGAAAGCAAACCATCACCTTTTAACATCGAGAAAAACAATTACCACGATATATTAGTGTAATAGGTCAATACATTTTGAAATTACAGTAGTATATCAATTGAAATAGCAAACTTGAATTGAATAGGTTTTGATGAAAATTCGAATCGACTTAGTGAAATATTACTAAATTCAAGAAAACAAGAAAACTATTTCAAAAAAGCCATATCAAAGGAGATTAAGTTCTGCAGTGATATGGCTTTTGTTTTTTTATAGCTTTTGGGGCTATACCTCTACCCTAGTTCATACAACCCGATCTAAGTGTTCTTAATACTATATAAAAAGAAAAAGCGCTCATTTAAAAATGAACGCTTTTTAATAATCTTATATGTTTCTCTATGAGAAATACACGTAAATACCAATTACTATAACGCAGATAGCAATACCAACTGTTTTTAAATGTTTCCATGGTGTAATATCTACTTGTTTCGTAAACTCTAATACAAAAGCTTCTTTACGCGGATATAGTTTACCAATGATTAACATGATAATTACATTGAGCACAAACAAAATTGCCATTACATGTAAAAAATGCGGATAGTTATCGGCACCTACTACAAATGGTTTTACTACAAACTGACTTAAACTATATAGCACAACACCTGAAATAATAGCCACTTTTGCAGCAATTGCTGGCACATACTTTGTTAAATACCCAACCACAATAATAGTTAAGATAGGGATACTGTAACAACCGTTTACTTCTTGCAAGTATCCAAATAATCCGTCGGGAGCATTTGCAATTAAAGGCGCAATACACATGGATAGAATAGCTAAAACCATCCCAAAAGATTTTCCTGCAAATACGGTTTGCTTTTCGGTTGCTTCTTTATTAATGTGAGATTTGTAAATATCGATTCCGAATAATGTTACTGAACTATTTAATGCCGAATTGAACGAACTTAAAATAGCCCCAAACAAAACAGCCGCAAAGAAACCTACTAAGCCCGCTGGCAATACCTCGGTTACTAATCTTGGATAAGCTTCATCTGGATTCTCTAAAGTATCACCAAACATATGGAAAGCAATAATACCTGGTAAAACAACAATTAATGGCCCGAGTATTTTTATTCCCGATGCTAATAACAATCCTTTCTGGCCTTCTTTTAAGTTTTTAGCTCCTAAAGCACGCTGGATAATAGCTTGATTGGTTCCCCAATAGAACAACTGCACCAACATCATCCCTGTAAAAATTGTTCCAAAAGGAATAGCCGACTCCGGACCTCCTAAAGCTTTAAATTTATCAGGATTAGTTTCCATTAAAGTTGATACACCATCACCTATACTTCCTTCTCCAATAGCTAACAATCCAAAAAATGGAATTAATAGCCCACCAATTAACAAACCGACAGCATTTATAGTATCAGACACGGCAACTGCTTTTAAACCACCAAATATGGCATAAACAGAACCTATAATACCAATCCCCCAAACGGTAATCCAAAGTGCTGCAGTTTTAGAAACTCCCAACATATCTGGCACATTAAACATCGAGTTAATTGCTAAAGCTCCAGAATAAAGTACAATAGGTAATAATACAACTACATAACCACTTAAAAATAAACCAGATGTTATGGTTTTGGTCATTTTATCGTAACGTTTTTCTAAAAACTGAGGCACAGTTGTTATACCGCCTTTTAAATATCTTGGCAATAAAAATACAGCTGTTACCACCATAGCAATCGCTGCTAATGTTTCCCAAGCCATAACTAAAATTCCTTCCTTAAAAGCCGACCCGTTTAAACCAACTATTTGCTCTGTAGATAAATTGGTTAGTAATAAAGATCCAGCAATTACAACGCCTGTTAAACTTCTTCCTCCTAAAAAATATCCATCCGAGGAATCTTCGTTAGATTTTCGTGTTGCTAAATAAGATATAATAGCAACCAAGGCAGTAAAGCCTAAAAATGATATAATTTGCATCATATGTTTGTGTGGTTTAGTTTAATTTAAAATTCAAATATATCTAAAAATAAGAACATAAATCATTATTAATTGTAAAAAATACATTTATTTTTAATAAATCACTTGTATTTGTGAGTCTAGTTCCTATATTTGTAAAACCAATTACCTTAAACAAAACATTTTGTACAGTATAACACACAGTCATTCAGCACTTGAAATAGAAAATTCAAGCAAAACCATTTTCGCCAAAATTTGCTTAAACGATGGTGCGAGCCTTCAAGAATTAAAACTTTTTGGACAAACTTTAATAAAAAACCTGGGTCCTTTAGAGTATAAAAACACCTATGCATCGTCCATTCTTTTTCCTTTTGCAAATAGAATAAAAGACGGCACTTACACATACAACAATGAAACGTATAAGTTTCCTGTTAATGAAGTACCAAATAATAATGCCTTGCACGGCTTAGTTTTTGATAAGACGTTTGATGTTATAGATGAAACAACTACAGAGAATAGCGCTTCTGTAAAACTACTATATAAGGAAGATAAAAAATCTGAAGGTTTTCCTTTTACCTACTCTATTCAGTTAGAATATAGAATTACCGAAACCACACTAGACTTAAACGTAGAGGTAAAAAATACAGATAGTGAAACCTTTCCGTTTACCTTAGGCTGGCATCCTTATTTTTTAAGTAGTAATTTATCTGAAAGCTTACTATCTTTTGAAAGTACTAAAAAAATGGTTTTTAGCGAACGTATGATTACGACAGAAACCACTAACAATCCAGATCCGTCTGAAATGTTATTAAAAGACAAACAACTAGATGATTGTTGGGAGCTAGATAAAACCGAAGTTGAATTTGCAACGCCTAATTATAATTTAAGCATAAACTCTTCCGAAGAAAATTGCTTTTTACAAGCTTATACTCCACCCCTAGTTAATGTAATTGCAATAGAACCAACAACAGGAGTTTCCGATAGTTTTAACAATAAAATTGGCCTAAAAACCTTAGCGCCAAATGCCACATACCAATTAGATTGGAGCCTAAAACTAAACTAACATAATACTAAGAAATTATGAACACAACTTTAGTAAACCAAATTAAACAGGAGTTTCTAGATAAATTTAACGAAGAGCCTTTAATGGTTTTCTCGCCTGGAAGAATAAATATAATTGGTGAACATACCGATTATAACGATGGTTTTGTATTTCCAGCAGCTGTAAATAAAGGTATTATTGCTGCTATTAATAAAACGCAGAATAGCACATCGTCTGTTTCTGCATCCGATTTTAAGGACACCATTTCTTTTTCAATAGATTCTATTGCTCCTATGATAAAAGAAAGTTGGGGAAATTATGTTTTAGGTGTTATTGCAGAAATACAGAAATTAGGTAAAACCATCGAAAATTTTAATATGGTTTTTGGAGGCGATATTCCGTCGGGTTCAGGCATGTCATCATCTGCTGCTTTAGAAAATAGTGTTGTTTTTGGTTTAAATGAATTGTTTAATCTTGGTTTAAGTAAAACCGAAATGATTTTTATTTCGCAAAAAGCAGAACACAATTACGTGGGTGTTAATTGCGGTATTATGGATCAATACGCGAGTATGTTTGGTATCAAAAACCATGCATTACTTTTGGATTGCCGTTCGATTGAAGCTAAACCTTTTGAAATTAATTTTGAAAATTATGAGCTCATGCTTATCAACACTAACGTGAAGCATAGCTTATCTGATAGTGCTTACAATGATCGCCGATCTGTTTGCGAGAGTATTTCTAAAATGCTTAACATAAAAGCCTTAAGAGATGCTAATGAAGCTGATCTCGAAAAAGTAAAAAATAAAGTTACAGACGAAGATTACCAAAAAGCCTTATTTGTAATACAAGAAAATGAGCGTGCAGAACAAGCCTCTGCAGCCATGCAAAATGGTGATTTAGAAATGCTGGGGAAATTAATTTACGGATCGCACCACGGTTTACAATACCAATATAAAGTGAGTTGTGACGAATTGGATTTTCTAGTTGAAAGCGCAAAAAAGAATAACAATATTTTAGGCGCACGTATGATGGGTGGTGGCTTCGGTGGTTGCACGATAAATTTAATAGCTAAAAATGCCGTAGAAGATTTTAAAACTTCGGTAGCACCAGCCTATAAAAAAGCGTTCGATAAAGATTGTTCTATTTACACCGTAGAACTTTCAGACGGGACACACCTTATAAAATAATTCAAAATTAAAAAGACATTATAATGACTACCGATTTACAAGATTTTTCGCATAAACGCTATAATATATTAACCGGTGAATGGGTTTTAGTTTCTCCACACCGTGCAAAACGCCCTTGGCAAGGACAAAACGAAGCTGTAAACAATGAAGTACGCCCATCTTATGATGAAAGCTGTTATTTATGTGCTGGAAATGCTAGAATAAGCGGAGAGAAAAACCCTAATTATGAGGATGTTTTTATTTTTACTAACGATTTTGGAGCCTTACAAACCGACTCTAAAGTTTTTAAAGTTGAGGATGGTTTATTAAAAGCGCAAAGCGAACAAGGTATATGTAAAGTGATTTGTTTTAGTCCAGACCACTCCAAAAGTTTAGCAGACATGACACCTAGCGAAATTGAAAAGGTAGTTTTTGCTTGGCAACATGAATACAATGAACTTGCTGAAAACGATTTAATAAATTACGTTCAAATTTTTGAAAACAAAGGAGCGGTAATGGGCTGTAGTAACCCACATCCGCATGGCCAAATATGGAGTCAGACTACGTTACCAAACGAAGTTGACAAAAAAAACACACAACAATTAAACTACTTTAACAAAAATAAAAGTAGTCTTTTAGGCGATTATTTAGCTCAGGAACTAGAAAAGCAAGAGCGTATTATTTTTGAAAACGATGCTTTTGTTGTGCTTATTCCGTTTTGGGCTGTTTGGCCGTTTGAAGCTATGATTGCTCCTAAAAAGCAGCAAAGAAACATATCTGAATTATCAGGAAATGAAACTTTACTATATGCTGAAGCTATTTCGGTAATAACTAAAGCTTACGATAAGCTGTTTAATACATCATTTCCATACTCTAGTGGTATCCATCAATCTCCTACAGACGGAGAAGCTAACGATCATTGGCATTGGCATATGAGTTTCTATCCACCATTATTACGTAGTGCAACGGTTAAGAAATTTATGGTTGGTTACGAAATGTTTGGCTCACCTCAACGCGATATTACCGCAGAGAGTGCCGTTAAAATGCTTCGCGATTTGCTTTAAATCATTAAAATATTTTCAAAAAAAAAGCCTTTACAATCAAAATTGTAAAGGCTTTTTTATGCCTTAAAGTTAAAATCTATTAACAGTTTTCTTCAAATTTAATCTACTTTATTCTACTCTTCATTTAAACAGTTATTCAATATATCGAATTGATATTTTACAAAAAACAGTAATTATATGTAAAAAATTCATTGTTTATATTTTTGTTTTCTACATGAAATCTAGCTCAAAACGACTCATAAACGAGTATTTTTCCTTACAAAAATGTATTTCAACGATTAATTAATGTGTTTCAACGTTTTAATTAGAATGTTTTATATGTTTGCAGTAAGAAATAAAACACGAACTAAAAACCGATATAAAAATGATCTAAAAAGAATCATTGGGTAACATAGCAAAAACTATTTTTTTACAATTCCCAAATTTCAATTAACCCAAAAGATATTTCATCAAAAATAACAGAAGAAGCAAAATAGAAATAACCTATAAGAAGTTCCCCCTAACTTCTTTCAAAATTCTCCCTAAGGATTTATAGCGTTAACTAAAACCTCACCTACTTATGAGCACTACATACAAATATAGCTGGCTTAAAAAATTCACATTAACCCTAATCGTAATTTATAATTTTACGATACCTTTAAATTTAAGTGCATATAACTTAATTGCAAAAGTTTCGGAGACTAGTAAAATAGCTTTATTAGAAACAAGCCTTACTGTTGGAGATTCTTCTATAAACGTAAACGGAAAGTATGAACTTTATTTTGATGGTTTGGATGATTATGCTGAAGAGCCTTATGTAATAGATTCTTGGGAAGAAGTATCAATTATGGCATGGATTAAACTTGATAGTTTATCTGAAGATGTTCAAATTATTGCTGGTCAGCGAGCTTTTTACCTTCAACTTAATGCTAATAAAAGTATTAGTGCTTTTGCAAATTCAAAAACATTAACAAGTAAAACATTATTAAACACAAATCAATGGTATCAAATTACAGTAACGCACAAGCCAAACGATTTTAAGTTATACATTAATGGTGAAGCAGAAGCTACAAGATCAACTGCTTCTGGAAACATACAACACGATACATCAAACTTTACAATTGGTAAATACCCAAGTAATAGCAGTAACTACTTTAATGGCTCTATAGATGAATTTCGTTTATTTAATAAAGCCCTTTCTAGTAATGAACTTCGTAAAATAATCTATCAAGAAATTGAAGATAATAATGGTATAGTAAAAGGGAGTGTTTTACCTAAAAACATCACTGATTTTAATGAAGAAACCAACACATCAACTGTTTTACCTTGGGAAAACTTAAAAAGGTATTACCGTATGGACGTTATTGAAGATAATGTGCTATATGATTCTGCTAACGTAATAAGTGATAATACCATACATGCAAAAATTCATAATATTGAAACCGTTAAAGAGCAATCTGCACCAATGCCATTTGTTACTACAAAATCGGGATCTTTAGAAAATGCTTTAAATAATATTGAAAAAGGTATAGATGGATCGGATGCTGTAAAATACAATTGGTCTATAATAAACATTAAACACAACGATGTATATTATTCTAATACTCAAAAACACTTGGGATTAATTGTAGACAATACTGATGCAGATTTAAACCCAATTACCTACGTGGTTAGAAACGATTCTGAATTAAACGTGAGCTGGTATTTAAACCTAAATGGCATTATTGATTTAAAAGGAAAGTCTCAATTAATACAAGGTTTAGAAAGTACTCTTGCTAATACTAGCCAAGGTAAAATAATACAAAACAGAAATCTTGAAGGAGACATATATACATACAATTACTGGTCTTCTCCTGTAGGACAAACTAATAATGTAACAAACAATAATAATTATAAGTTAACCGATGTTATTAAAAACATAAGCTTTTTGAGATCGGGTTACAATGGAACACAAACTGCAGTTGCGGATTATTGGATTTGGAAATATTGTAACTTAATGAACAACAACATCCCAATTTGGCAACACGTTAGAAGTACTGGTACTTTAAAGCCAGGTGAAGGTTTTACGATGAAAGGTACTGGAATTGGTAATGAAAAAGTTGTACAAGACTATCTAATTGAAGGGAAACCAAATAATGGAGATATAAACATACCAGTTTATGCCGGAAACGAATATTTAGTGGGTAACCCATATCCATCTCCTATTGATGCTCAACAATTTATTTTGGACAACAGCGAAGAGCATTCTGGGGTTACAACAGGTATTATTTATTACAAAGAACATTATAGTGGCGGTACGCATAGCCTTGGTGATTTTCAAGGTGGTTATGCAACATACTCACTTGCTGGTAGTGTTCCTGCTGTTTGGCTAGGTGAAACTGCTCCCGTAACAACAGAAAACGGTTTAAGTTTAGAAGCCTCAAGACAGTATATTCCCGTTGGTCAGGCATTTTTTATGATGGCAAAAACTTCTGGTGATATTAAATTTAATAACGGACAACGCGCTTTTCATGCCCATAACAAGGTCGCTGCCAAATCATCTCATACTAAAATAGCTGCGGAAGATGATAACAGACCAAAGCTTAGATTAGGTTTTAACTCTGTAAACCAAATACATAGACAACTACTAGTAACTGCCGATGAGCATGCTACTTCTGGTTACGATTCAGGGTTTGATGCTCAAGATATTGATCAATTATCCGATGATATGTATTGGCTCATTAATAATGAAAAATTCAGCATTCAAGGTATTGATATTATAGATGAAACTACAAAAATCCCTTTAGGTATTCACACAAAAACCAATGGAGCGAATACTATTAGTCTTGATGAGATAGAGCATTTTCCAGAAGATTTAAATATCTACCTATATGATAAAGAATTAAATATTAGTCATAATTTAAAAGAAAGCGATTATACTATTTATTTAGCGGCAGGTTCTTATTTAAATAGATTCGAAATTACGTTCATCGAGCAAGCAACTTTAGCTAATACAGAATTTGAAAATAATAAAATCGATATGTACTTTTCAAATTCAGAAAACAGCATCGTAATTAACAACCCTTCTTCGATTTATATCGAATCAATTCAAATGTATAATTTGGTTGGCCAATCGGTTTTCAATCTTGAAACTAAAACAAAAAAAAGTAATTTCTCACATAGGGTAGAGAAAACACATCCAGGCGTATATATTTTGAAAATAAAAACAAGTCATGGTGTCTTAAGTAAAGAAGTATTGAAAAAATAAATAACTCCCTCATTTAAAAACTATTACACTTAAAATAGTTTTCTATAAAACTAAAAAAACCAAAATAAACCCCCATAAAAACACATTTATCTAGATAAACAGATTTGTTTATAGGAATTTATTTCCATAATATTGACGCTCCCTCCCTCTAGTCTCTCAATAATTATGATAATAGCGTCTTAATGAAACAACCAGATCTGATTAAATCTCGAAGGTTTTTTATGCCTTCTTTTTTAGAAAAACTGTCTTCAAAAAACAATAAATACAATCCATTGTTTTTGATAAAATCTTTATCTCAGTTATCTAAAAACCATTCAAATTATTTTCTAAAATCATTACAGCCAAAAAAAGCATCACCCATATTCTTTTTAATATGTTGCCTTTATTCTGTTGTCGCTTTTTCTCAAGTGCCTGTTAATAATGATTTAATAGATGCCACAACTGTTACGCATAGTTCAAGTTGGTGTTCTCCCGATGGCGCTTACACTACACTTAATGCAACAGCCGATGGCCCGAAAGGAATAGCATGGGCAAATGGACCTAACTTTAACGTCTGGTTTAAATTTCAAGCTACAGCTGAACAAGTAAAGATTAACTTGAATCTCGGTAGTATGCGTAACCCGTATTTAGCACTCTGGGATCATACCACAGCTGAAATTAAAAGTGCGCGTTATACCGATGCTTCTAGTTCAATTTATGTACAATCCAATAGTTTAACTATTGGCCAATGGTATTATATTTCTGTGGATAACTACAGTGCTCTGGGTAATCGCGGCACTTTTAGTTTATGTATTGAAGATAAAGTTGGTTTTGACTATAAAGAAGGCGCTATTGAAGTTCCGCATACAGGAAATTGGTGCTCTTCGGATGCCGAATACACTACAGATAATGGCTCTCCAGATGGGCCTAAAGGTTCAGCATGGTCTAGTGATCCTAATGCCAATGTATGGTTTAAATTTAAAGCAACAACAACCCAAATAAATGCCGAAGTAAAATATGGCGGCGTATTGGGTGATATTCGCTACCCGTTGTTAGCGCTTTGGGATGCATCTGGATTAGAAATTAATAGTACAAATTTCAACTATACTGGCAATATTAATAATATACAATCCAATAATTTAACCATTGGAGATTGGTACTATGTATCGGTAGATAATTATAGTGCTTCTAGCAACCGTGGTAACTTCACCTTTTGTGTTGATGATAAAGTTAATTTTGATTACAAAGAAGGTGCTATCGAAATACCACATATTGGAAATTGGTGCTCTGCCGATGCTGAATACACTACAGTTAACGCCTCTCCAGATAGAGCTAAAGGCTCAGCATGGTCTAGCGAACCTAGCGCAAATGTTTGGTTTAAATTTCAAGCCACAACAACACAAATAAATACTGAAGTAAAATATGGAGGAACCTTAGGTGATGGTCGATACCCATTATTAGCACTCTGGGATGCATCTGGAACTGAAATTAATAGTACAAATTTCAATTATACGGGAGACTACGTTAATGTTCAATCTCCGAATTTAACTATTGGCAATTGGTACTTTATATCGGTAGACACTTACGGCTCTACAGGTCACCGTGGTAGTTTTACCCTATGCGTTGATGATAAGGTAAATTTCGATTATAAAGAAGGTGCTATTGAAGTACCACATACTGCGGACTGGTGCTCTGTTGATGCTGAATATTCAACAGTACACGCATCTCCCGATGGAGTTAAAGGTTCTACATGGGCTAACGGACCAAATTTTAATGTATGGTTTAAGTTTAAAGCCACATCTACACAAGTAAATGCTGAAGTAAAAAAAGACGGTACCTCAGGAGATATGCGTTATTCTTACGTAGCGCTTTGGGAGGAAGATGGTACTGAAATTACGAGCAAAAATTACAATAATGCGCTTAACACCAGAAATGTTCAATCTAACAATTTAACTATTGGAAATTGGTACTATATATCTGTCGATAACCACAGTTCTACAAATTATACTGGTAGTTTTACTTTGTGTGTTGATGATGAAGTAAATTTCGATTATAGAGAAGGTGCTATTGAAGTACCACACACCACAAGTTGGTGTTCTGGCGATGATGAATATAATACCTACAACGCCTCTCCCGATGGCACCAAAGGCTCTAATTGGTTTGATGGACCTAATTTCAATGTCTGGTTTAAATTTCAGGCCACGGCAGCTCAAGTAAACGCACAAGTAAAAACAGGAGACCCGTCTAAAAACATACGCTATGCCTCTATGGCGCTTTGGGATCAATCAGGAAATGAGGTAAAAAGTGCTCGTTATTACAGCGTTGATAGCTCAATTAATGTGCAAACCAATAATTTAACCATTGGAGACTGGTATTATATTTCTGTAGACCACAGAAACAGCATCTATTATATGGGGGATTTCACTTTGTGTATTGAAGACAAAGTAGGTCACGATTATAAAGAAGGAGCTATTGAAGTCCCTCACACAACCTCTTGGTGTTCCGGAGATGAAGAATATACAACATTCAATGCGTCGCCAGATGAAGCTAAAGGCAGCAACTGGTACGATGGACCTAATTACAATGTCTGGTTTAAGTTTCAAGCTACAGCACAACAAATAAGTGCGCAACTAAAAATAGGCGGTACATACGGAGATATTGTCTACCCCTTTATTGCAATTTGGGATAATGCTGGAACAGAAATTAAAAGCACTAATTATTACAGCAGTTACAGTTCTATTAAAGTACAATCAAACAATTTAATTGTTGGAGATTGGTATTACATATCGGTAGATAATCGCGACAATATTAATTATCGTGGTACATTTAGTTTATGCATCGAAGATAAAGTCGATTTCGATTATAAAGAAGGAGCAGTTGAAGTTCCTCATACCGACTCTTGGTGTTCTGCAGATGCTGAGTATTCTACAGTCCATGCTTCACCCGACAGCAATAAAGGTACCGCATGGTTTGATGGCCCTAACTATAACGTTTGGTTTAAGTTTCAAGCTACTTCAACACAATTAAGAGCAGATGTGAAAATTGGTGGAACTAACGGTGACGTAGATTTCCCTTTTATTGCACTTTGGGATGTTGCGGGAACCGAAATTAAAAGCACGAATTACTATAACAATGAATCCATAAACCTACAAACCAATAATTTAACTATTGGAGACTGGTATTACATATCAGTAGATCATAGAAATAGTATTTATTACCGTGGTACTTTTACTTTATGTATTGAAAACAAAGTAGGTTATGATTATAAAGAAGGTGCATTAGAAGTACCGCATACCACAAATTGGTGTTCCGGAGATGCTGAGTATTCTACAATTCATGCAACAGCAGATCGAGATAAAGGTAGTGCTTGGTTCGATGGCCCGAATTACAACGTCTGGTTTAAATTTCAAGCCACAACAACACAACTAAAAGCAGATTTAAAAATTGGCGGTTCATACGGTAATATGGATTACCCATATATAGCACTTTGGGATGTTGCAGGAACCGAAATTAAAAGCGAGAATTACTTCAATAGCACGGACTCCATCAATCTACAATCTAACAATTTAACTATTGGCGATTGGTATTATATCTCAGTAGATCATAGAAACGCGGCCTATTACCGTGGTGCATTTAGCTTATGTATTGAAAATACAATAGATTATGATTATTATGAAGCCGCTATAGATATCACTTCATTAATAAACTCTTGTTCTGCAGATGCCATTTACACAACACGAGGAGCTTCGCCAGATTTAAATAGCGGAACGGCTTGGAATAATAGTGGGCCTAAATACAACCGATGGTTCAAATTTATTGCTCCTCCAGTTTCAGGTCAATTTAATATTCTAATTGATAGAGGTGACGAAAAAGGTACACAGAGAGGAACTCAAGTGGCCTTATGGAAAGATGGCGGAACTATAGAAGTCAACAGTGCTAGATATTCATCTTCAAATGATGATGTTACATTATCGGCTACTAATTTAACACCAGGAGATACCTATTATATCTCGGTAGACACATACTCAAGTAATAGCTATACCGGTACATTCACAATCTGTTTAGAAAACACATTTATAGATTTTAATGGTACGGATTATTATATAGACTTTGGCAGAAACCATAATTTTACAAGTCAATTTTCATTAGAATCTTGGGTACTTCAAAAAACCAATTCCGGAACGGCAGCAATAATTTCAAAAGGAGAAACCCAAACAGGTAACCTTAGAGGTTATCATTTAACTATAAAAAATGGTTACCCTAATCTGTCTTGGTATGACAACTCAGGAAATGCTATTTTAGATCTCTCTTCACCTTTCGAAATTACCAACAATACTTGGCACCATGTGGCAACATCGTTTAACGGAAGTATAGCATCACTATACCTCGATGGAGTTTTAGTTGCAAGCCAGAGCACAGCAAGACCTATAAGTAATACTCAATCTTTTTTAATAGGGGCTAGTTATGATAGTAGTTTGGCTTCTTCGGTAAAAAATCACTTCAATGGTTTTATAGATGAAGTTCGTGTATGGAATGTCGGCTTAACACAACAGCAGATTCAAGATATGATGAATCAGGAAATAGCTCAATCTGGAACTGTTGTAAACGGTAAAATTACTAATCAAGATGTTCATTCTGGTTTACGCTGGTCTAATTTAAGAGGATATTACCCTATGACAGATAACACCGCCACCGACCATTCAAACTATAATATAGATGGTACATCAAAAAACAATACCACTACCATTCAAGCACAAACCGCACCCTTACCATATAAATCTGCTGTAAACGGAAACTGGGAAGATGCAACAACATGGCTAAATAACAATGTACAATATGCACCAAACACCGATATGTATGGTACGCACATAAATTGGAATATTACGGAAATAAATCATGATATTACAAATAACACCGGACATAGCGTTTCTGCTTTAATAATAGATAGCCCTGCGACATTAACAGTAAAAGCTTCCGATAGTTTAAATGTTTCTAGATACTTAAAATTAAATGGAGCCCTTACTTTAGAGGAAGACTCTCAACTTATACAAGGTGTAGACAGTGAACTAGATGTTACGAGTTCGGGGATTTTACACAAAAACCAACAAGGAAGCGCTGATACCTTTACTTATAATTACTGGTCTTCTCCTGTTGGTCCGCAAAACACAACTTCAAACAATAACAGCTATACATTACCAGAAATTTTTGATGGTGTTACCTTTTTAACATCAGGTTACAACGGAACTGTATCGCCTTTAGGTATTTCTACTGCTTGGATTTGGAAATTCAACAATAGAACATTAGGTAACTATGCAGAATGGCAACACGTAGGAAACACTGGCTCTATGTTACCTGGTGAAGGATTTTCAATGAAAGGTCCGGGATCTGGAGTTCCATCAGATTTGCAAAATTATCTCTTAAAAGGAAAACCTAATAATGGAGATATTAACTTACCTATTAATTCTGGTAACGAATATTTGGTTGGTAACCCTTACCCGTCTGCAATTGATGCTAAAGCTTTTATATTAGATAATGGTACTACTATCGCTGGACCAGGATCTACAACAGGAACACTTTATTTTTGGGAACACTGGGGAGGAAATTCACATAACCTAAGTAGCTACCAAGGCGGTTATGCTTCGTATTCTCTATCAGGTGGTGTACCAGCTGCAGCAAAAGCTACAAGTGATCCTAATGTTGATCAAGGTGGTGTATCTACTAAAACACCAGGCAGATACATTCCCGTTGCTCAAGGATTTTTTGTTACTGCAGAAGCAACAGGAACTATAAAATTTAACAACTCACAACGTGTTTTTCAAACCGAAGATGGCACTAATTCTGTTTTTCTAAAATCTACTAACAGTAAAAACACAAACACTTCTCCAAATAATCATGACGATTTACGAGAGAAGTTAAGAATTGGTTTTTACTCTACAAATAAGATTAAAAGACAACTATTAACTACCGTAGACCCAAGTGCATCTATTGGTTACGATTGGGGATATGATGGACCAAACATCGACTATCAAATTGATGATATGTATTGGTTAATTGATCATAACACCTACGTTATACAAGGTATAAATGAAATTACCGAAACAACCGTTTTACCTTTAGGTATTCACTTAAAAAACGAAGGTGTAAATATTATTTCTATCGATGAGATAGAGAACGAAGTAACACCTTACAACATCTATCTTCATGATAAAGAATTAAACCTTTATCACAATTTAAGAGAAAGTAATTACTATGTTACTTTAATTGCAGGTAAATACCTCGATCGTTTTGAAATTACGTTTACAAACAGTTCGGAAACTTTAGGAACAAAACCTTTAGAGTTGATAAACCGACCTGTATTAGTTTCTTTTTCTAACGATAATGAAAGTGTTGTTATTAGCAATCCGAATGCACTTTACATAAAGTCTACAGAAATCTTTAATATGTTAGGTCAGTCTGTTTATAACTTCAACACTCAATCGAATCAAACGTCTATAATTCAAGCTACTGAAAATCTTAGTTCAGGA
This sequence comes from Algibacter lectus, assembly GCF_900112395.1. GTDB lineage: Bacteria > Bacteroidota > Bacteroidia > Flavobacteriales > Flavobacteriaceae > Algibacter > Algibacter lectus. Next base: position 95,733 of record NZ_FOLN01000010.1, on the reverse strand, counting down.
TCATATATTATAAAACTAAACACCGATAATGGTATTGTTACCAATAAGGTATTAATAGAATAGATAAACACTCAACATAATATTTATATGAAAAAAAGCGCCCTGAAATTAATTTTCAGGACGCTTTTTTTAGTAATATACTTTATATTTTATGCTTACTTTATTTGTTTTATCAAATCAGGTAGCGATACATTTAGTTGTTCACCCGACACCATATTTTTTAAAGTGTAAGTATCAGATTCCATTTCGTTATCACCAACTAAAACTACAAAAGGAATAGCTCGTTTATTAGCGTGATTCATTTGTTTTTTCATCTTAGCAGCATCAGGGTAAAGTTCTGCATTAATATCATTTTCACGTAACACCTTAATAGCTTTTAAACTAAATAAAGCCTCTTTATCTCCAAAGTTGATAAATAACACTTCAATGTTTTTTGATACCGTTTCAGGGAACAAACCAAGTTCTTCTAAAACTAAATAAATACGATCTAAACCAAAACTAATACCAACACCACTCATATCTTTCATACCGAAAATACCGGTTAAATCGTCGTAACGACCACCGCCACCAATAGAACCCATACTCACCGTTTTTGGTGCTGCGACTTCAAAAATAGCACCAGTGTAATAATTTAAACCTCTGGCTAAAGTAACATCGAGTTGCAATGCTGCTGTTTTTAAACCTAATTCTAAAATAGCTTCGTTAATAAAAGCCAATTCTTCAATACCTTTTTTTCCTTCTTCGGACGTGTTTAAAATGGATTTTAAGCTTTCTATTTGAGATTCAAAATCGCCAGAAAGTGTAAATAACGGTTGAATTTTTGTAATGCCTTCTTCTGAAATTCCTTTAGAACGCATTTCTTCTTTTACCTTCTCCTCGCCTATTTTATCAAGCTTATCTAAAGCCACCGTGAAATCGATTAATTTATCGCTTGCTCCAATAACTTCTGCAATACCAGAAAGTATTTTTCGGTTATTAATTTTAATAGTAACGCCTTCTAGTTTTAATGCTGAAAAAACAGTGTCGTAAAGCTGAATAAACTCTACTTCTTGCCAAAGTGATTTAGATCCAACGACATCGGCATCACATTGAAAAAACTCTCTAAAACGGCCTTTTTGTGGTCTATCAGCACGCCAAACTGGCTGTATTTGATAGCGTTTAAAAGGAAATTCTATTTCGTTTTGGTGCTGTACTACGTAACGTGCAAAAGGTACAGTTAAATCGTAGCGGAGTGCTTTTTCTGAAATACTAGATGTTAATTTGGTAGAGTCTTTTTCAGTGTAAGCTTGCTCGTTAGCCTTGTTTAAATAATCACCTGAATTCAAAATTTTAAAAATCAAACGATCGCCTTCTTCTCCATATTTCCCCATTAAGGTATCGGAGTTTTCAAAACTTGGTGTTTCTATAGGTTGAAATCCAAAGGTTTGAAAAGCGCCACGAATACTATTAAAAATATAGTTTCGTTTTGCAACTTGTTCTGGGTTAAAATCTCTAGTTCCTTTTGGAATACTTGGTTTTTGAGCCATATATAAACACCCTACTCACGTAGGGTTTTCTTTTTAATTAGTACTTTTTTAATTTCCGCGTAAGCGAATCCTTAATTAATCAGCTTATAAAAATACTTGTACAATTCACCTTTAGTAATAGAAGCGCCTTGTTCAATCATTTTAAATTTATCTAAATTTTTATCATCAGAATAAGCTTTATCTGCTTGCAAAAACTCAACACTTTCATCCATTAAGTTTTCACGAAGCCAATCGTATCCTTCCTGTGTTGTAATATCAACATCGTTTTTTATGTTAACTACAATGGCATGCATTTGATCTTCCTTTAAATGAAATAAATACATGTGTTTTGGAGCAAAATGCTCAAGATATTCCGCTTTATTTAGAGCGCCTTCCCAAATTAAATCACTAAACACATCCAATTCCATTTCAGCTAAATCGGGTTTATTAGCTTTTAAGTTGGTCCACTCATCGGCAGTTATAGATTGGGTTGCCAAAAAGTTTATAAATTCTTGGTGTAATTCTTCGAACTGTTCTTTTGTTAATCTTGAATACTTCATTCTTATATGTTTTTCTCGAAATTAAGAGAATTGTATATTTTATTTTTTAATATTTAAACTTGCAGCCGCTGCAAAAGGCCTATCGGTTGCAATAACGTCAACACCTAAATCAACCCATTTTTTGTAAAGACGATCACCTTTAGCTTGAGCTTGTTTATCTAAGTTTCCTAAAGTACCGAGCATACAAGTAATACCTAAATCGTGTAGTTTTTTATAAAATGGTTCAGGAGACAATCTTGTTCCGGTAAAAGCAATCATATTTTCAGTAGGAATTTCAGAATGTAACAACCAATCTAATTCCTTATCATTTCTAGCAGATACAGATAACAACAATTCTGGAGCTGCTTTATAGGCTGCGCTGGCTTGTTTCATATCATAAGTAATAATTATAGAAATATCTTCAGCACCAGTTTCTTTAACCAAAGCGACAACTTGATCTACAGAAACACTCTTTTTTATATCGATAGTTAATATCACATTATTTTCTTTAGCCCAAATAAGAACATCTTTAAACAATGGAATTTTAAAAGTGGTTTCGTTACCAAAATCGTCTTCTAAATTATACTGTAATAATTCTTGATAGGTATAATTTGTAATATCACCTTCGCCCGTAGAAGTTCTACCTAAGCTATTATCGTGCATTAAAACAAGTACATTATCTTTAGTTTTAGCGATATCAATTTCATAAACGGCAGGAATACTATCGTTTATATACTTTAAGGTTTCTAAACAATTTTCTGGGTAATTCTCAATAGACTTCCCTCCTCTGTGCACACTAATAACAGGAGTTTTATTAGCCTGATAAGCCAATCGCTCAATTAAAACCGATTTTGTAGATGCTTCTTGTTTTTTAGGTTCTTCTTTACACGAAAAACTCACTACAAAAAGACAAAGTATAACTATATATTTCATATTATTTATAAAAAAAGCGCCCCTTAGTTAAGGAGCGCCAAATTTAAGAATATATCTGTTATTATCTTAGAAAATATAACGTAAACCTACTTGAGCTTGCCATCTAGAAGCTAAACTAGAATCAAAACCAAAGGTTTGAGTTTGATTTCCGTTAAAAGAGTAAGTTGGCACTCCTGTATCGTCAACAGAAACTCCTATTGGTTGTACATTATTTGGTTGTTGTATAATTCCCCAATCTGAATTTAATAAGTTACCAAAGTTTAAAATATCTAAACTAAATTGGATGGTATTTGTTTTATCTTCAGATACTTTAATTCTATAATCTTGCATGAACTTTACATCCCATTTACCTCTCCAAGGCGCTAATGCTCCGTAACGTTCTGCATATTGTCCTCTATTGTCATTTAAGTAATCGTCTTGAGCTATATAAGACTCTAATGCAGCAGCATCTCCAGTTCCAGCAAATTGCATTTGACCAATTTCACTAGAAGTAGGAATATAAATTAAATCGTTTATTCCAGAACCATCTCCATTTATATCTCCACCATAGGTATAGTTAAAACGAGCACCTTGTGCATATTCAAAAAATGTAGATATTGTGGTAGACCATTTATCGTTTCCGTAATCCCATTTTTTACTAGCTACACCTATAAAACGATGCTTATCTCCATATTTAGAATGCGAAAGCACATCGTTATTTACGTTACCTAATGCAGGGTTACCGTTAAAGGCGTCTCCTGTAATTTCAGCCTCAATAGAGTTTACATCCCTAGCATCTAAATAACTATATGCTAGCATAGAATATATACCGTTAGCAAAGGTTTTTTGAGCTTTTAAAGATGCATTCCAAATACGACCTTTATTCGAGTTTGTCATTACAAAAGCATTGCCATTAATAACTTCTCCCCAAGGTAATGTTGCTTTGGCATGATCACCATCTCCATAAATGGCTCTATTATCTACACCTTGTAACTGACTTGTAGGTTTATTTAACCCCCAGTTTTGAACGTGAATTCCATTTACATCTTTAGTATATGATAAATCTGCTGTTAATATAATACCGTTTTCAAGTTTTCTATCTAAACCTAAGTTTGTTCTCCAAACTTGTGGAAATTTAAAATCTGGATCTACAGCTTGGTAGAAAAATGCATCTACACCACTTACTTGGTTTCCTACCCAAACAAAAGGAAAACGCCCTGTAAATAAACCTGTACCACCTCTTAATTGAAAAGAGCTATCGCCATTAGCATCATAATTAAAACCAACTCTAGGCGATACTAACCAATCATTATTAGGCATTCTTGTTGAATCTATTAGTAAAGGTTCTCCTGTATTAGGATCTAAATATTCTACATCTGGCAAATAGATTTCTCCATTTTCTGTATCTATAAATTCTTGCGCATTATCTGCTGTATCAAAAAACAAAGGCTTATCAAAACGAACACCATATGTTAATTTTAGTTTTTCAGAAACATTCCATTCATCTTGAGCATAAAAAGCCAACTGACCAACGTTTGTTTCTGCTAATAACCAGCCATTATCTACTCCATCAGCCAAACTATTTCTAGAGTTGAATGTTGCTTGTGCTCCTGCAAAATCATAATCAGCAGCATTAAAATCTGCAATATCCACGCTTCCAAAAACATCAAAACCATATCCTTTTAAATTAAAAGAGTTATCGAATTCAAATTTCTCGAAAGATGTTCCGATAGTAAAGGTGTGATCGCCTTGAAAGAAGTTTAAATTATCTGTAAATTGAAATACTTTTTGATCTAACTTGTTATTAATTGAAAAAGGTTCGTGACCCGCTATAATATATGGAGAACCATCTTTATAAATATTAATAACTGGAGCAGGTGTAGAAAACGGTGTTCTAAAATCGTCGAAATGTGTATACCCAATTTGTAATTTATTAGTTGATGTTTCGGATAAAGTAGAATTTAACTCAACCTGTATAGATTTTAAATTATTATTAATTTCGTAACCCGAATTTTGAAATTGTAACGTTGTTGCATCTGGACCACGTGGATTAATAGCCGAAGGATGGGCTGGTTTTTCTTGAGAAGCATTTAAAAAATTGTAAATAACAGCTAAACGGTTGCTATCATTAATATTCCAATCTATTTTAAAAATACCTTTTGTAGATTCCGAAGCATGTGTAAATCCTTGGTAAGCCCCTGGATCGTAACCTTGAGCTCTTAACGCTGTTTGCACAGCAATTAAATCACTTTCTAAAACTCTTGACTCGGTAATACCGCCGGTACCCGTGTTTGGTGTCCAGCCGTTAGTTCCTAAATCGTCACGTTCATCCTTTTCAAAATTCGCAAAAAAGAATAATTTATCTTTAATAATTGGTCCTCCAATACTCACACCATATTGTGTTTGGTTTAAGTCCGGTCTCGCCACATCTTCTCCTTTAATTTTTTTCCCAGTCATGGTTTCATCTCTATAAAACCCATAAACCGTACCATGAAATTGGTTTGTTCCACTTTTAGTAACAGCATTTACTGAAGCTCCAGTAAATCCAGATTGTGTAACATCATAAGGTGCTGTAGATACTTGAATTTGCTCTATAGCATCTAAAGAAACGGGTTGAGAACCTGTTTGCCCACCTGGAGTTGCTGCATCTAATCCAAAAGGATTATTAAAAATGGCACCATCTAAGGAGAAATTGTTAAACTGATCGTTTCTACCTCCAAAAGATCCACCACTAGCAGTTGGCTCTAATCTTGTAAAATCAGATTGCGATCTAGAAATAGTTGGTAAACGTGTTAACTCTCTACGACCAACACTAGTTTCTGCTCCAGTTCTATCACTACCAAAAGTACCTGTACCTCCTGTACCTTGTATAACCACAGCATCTAGTTGTTCGCTATCTTCAGATAAAGTAACATCTACATTTTGAGTTTTCCCTAATGTTAGGTAAACATTATTAAAGGTTTGCTCTTTGTAACCTACATAGCTCACTGTAATAGTGTATGGCCCACCTACTCTTAAATTTAGTAAATTAAAACGGCCATCAAAATTAGTTGCTGCTCCATATTTTGTACCTGTTGGTGTATGGATAGCTAAAACATTAGCTCCCGGTAAGGGAACTGAACCTTGATCTAAAACGAGTCCTTTAATATTAGAAGTGGTGACTTGTGCAAAAGCCATTACTCCAATAAACATAAAGAAAAATAATAATGTAATTTTTTTCATTGTTTGAAGATTGAGTTAAAGTATTAAGTTTGAAAAATTATGCATGCATAACGCTAGTAAAAATAGACCAAAAAAAAACCACTCCAAAGGAGTGGTTAATTATATTTAAAACTTTTATTAACTTTATGTTAACAAATTAGTTTGCTTGAGCAATAACGTCGAATTCTAAATCAACATTTACATCTCTGTGTAAACGAATTGCGGCAGTATATTTACCTAAACGTTTAACAGTTGTAAGCGTAATATATTTCTTATCAATTGCTTGACCTTCTTTTTCTAAAGCCGCTGCTAAATCGATGTTGTTTACAGAACCAAATAATTTATCTCCTGTTCCAACTTTAGCTTGGATTTTAATTTCTAATGCTTTTAAAGCTTCTGCAACTACATTAGCTTCATCAACTATTCTCTTTTCTTTAAAGGCACGTTGCTTTAAATTTTCTGCTAATACTTTTTTAGCTGAAACAGTTGCTATAATAGCTTGTTTCTGAGGAATTAAAAAATTTCTACCATAACCGTTCTTAACTGTTACAACATCGTCTTTAAATCCTAAATTTTCAACGTCTTGTTTTAATATAAGTTCCATTGTTATCAGTATTTTATTTTAATAAATCAGCTACATAAGGCATTAAAGCTAAGTGACGTGCTCTTTTTACAGCAACAGACACTTTTCTTTGATACTTTAATGAAGTTCCTGTTAAACGACGAGGTAAAATTTTACCTTGCTCATTTACAAATCTTAGTAACCAGTCTGCATCTTTATAATCTACATACTTGATACCTGATTTTTTGAAACGACAATATTTCTTTTGCTTATTAGTTTCAATATTTAGAGGCGTTAAATATCTAATTTCGCCGTCTTTTTTTCCTTTAGATTGTTGTTCTATTGATGACATAATTAAGCTTTTTGTTTAAGTTTCTCTCTTCTTCTTTCTGCCCAAGAAATAGCATGTTTATCTAACGCTACTGTTAAATAACGCATAAAACGCTCGTCACGTCTAAACTCTACTTCTAAAGGATTGATAACCTCTCCGGCTACTTGATACTCAAATAAGTGATAAAATCCACTTTTTTTGTTTTGAATAGGGTAAGCTAACTTCTTAAGCCCCCAGTTTTCTTTTGATACCATCTTAGCGCCGTTAGAAACAAGAAAATCTTCGTATTTCTTTACTGTCTCCTTTATCTGATCTTCAGATAAAACGGGATTTAAGATGAAAACAGTTTCATAATGATTCATAAAAATCTATTTTTATTGTTAAAAATTGGCTGCAAAAGTAATTAATATTTATATCTTACACAACTTAATCTTATTTATTTTATGCGAACAGCATATTATTTCAGTGTTAAAAAAATGTTAAAATTTACAGTTTGCCGATGATTTTTGGTTTTTAGCCGAATTTTTCGTACTATTGTCGATATCTTAACCGAAATAAAAGAAATGTTATGACATTAAACTGTGTAGTAGTAGACGATTCAGCCATACAACGCCTCTCTATTGTGAAATTAGTAGAGAACCATCCCTCATTAAATTTAATAGCAGAGTACAGTAGTGCGTTGGAAACCAAAAATGGTTTAAATACACATCAAGTAGATTTAATCTTTTTAGATATTGAAATGCCAGTACTAAACGGATTTGAGCTTTTAGATGTATTAAATAATAAACCTCAAATTATATTTGTAACAGGTAAAACGGAATATGCATTTAAAGCTTTTAATTATGATGCTACCGATTATTTACATAAACCAATTACAAGAGAGCGCTTTAACACCTCTGTAGATAAAGCTTTAGAGCAACATAGATTAACTCTAGACTTTAACGAAGAAGATGGCGAACATATATTTGTAAAAAGTAACCTTAAAAAACGTAAAGTTTACATTAAAGACATTAAGTGGATTGAAGCCCTTGGTGATTACGTTAAACTAGTAACTGAAGAAAATAGCTTAGTAGTTTTATCGACTATGAAATCTTTTGAAGCAGAATTACCAGAAGGTAAATTTTTAAGAATTCATAAATCTTACATCGTTAATTTGGATAAAATTGACAGATTTAATAGCAAAAACGTTGAAGTTGGTGCTTATGAAATTCCTTTAAGTAGAAATAAGAAAACGCAACTTGTTGATGCGTTAAATAATATTTAATAACGCTCTCCTTTAAAAAAAAGGAAAATTCTACTAAAATAATTATTACCCCATTTTTATTTTAGCTGAACTAGTAATTATCCACATTAAGGATAACACGAACCGAGCGAAAACCTTTTACATTCAAGAAGCTATTGTTAATTTTAATGATAGCTTCTTTTGTTTTTGCTAAAGAGTGTTCCTTCGGTATTTTTACCAAAATATTTTTATGATATTGATTTCTAATTCGTGATACAGGCGGGAATTCTGGCCCTAAAACATGTTCTTTAAACACTTGCCTTAACGACGTAGCATACCAATCTGCAGCTATTTCCACACGATTATAATCTTTATGTTTTAACGTAATTTTTATTTGCTTATAAATTGGAGGGTACTTAAAATTATACCGCTCGTTCATTTGTTCTTTAAACATATCGATATAATTATTAGTAGACACCTGCTGTAAAATATTGTGGTACGGATTGTAAGTCTGTATTAAAACCTTGCCGCGCTCTTCCGTTCTACCTGCCCTACCCGATACCTGCAACATAAGCTGAAAGCTACGCTCGTGCGCTCTAAAGTCAGGAAAATTAAGCATATTATCGGCATTCATAATACCAACTAGCTTTACGTTTCTAAAATCTAGCCCCTTAGTAAGCATTTGTGTACCAACCAAAATATCGATTTCTTGCTGTTCTAATGCCGTTATAATTTTCTCGTAACCATATTTACCACGCGTAGTATCCAAATCCATACGCGCCACGTTATGCTCCGGGAACAATACCTTTACCTCAGCTTCAATCTGTTCTGTTCCGAAACCTTTATTATCAAGTTCTGGACTACCACAAGCCACACATTTTCTAAGCATAGCCACAACATACCCACAATAATGACAACGTAATTGGTCTCGATATTGGTGGTACGTTAAACTCACATCACAATTAGGACATTGTGGTGCCTCACCACAAGTACTGCACTCTACAATAGGCGAAAAGCCTCTGCGGTTTTGAAACAAAATAATTTGATGCCCTTCCGCTAATGTTTCTGTCATTTCAGCAATAAGTCTATCGCTAAAATGACCTTTCATGCGCTTTTTCTTCTGCTTTTCTTTAATATCAACCAACTCCACTTCTGGCATCAATACATCATTAAAGCGATGCATAAGCTCTACAAAGCCATATTTGTTTTGCTGTGCATTAAAATAACTTTCTAAACTTGGTGTTGCCGAGCCCAAAAGCACTTTAGCCTTATGTAAATGAGCCAAAACTACAGCTGTGTCTCTTGCATGGTAGCGTGGTGCTGGATCAAATTGTTTAAACGATTGCTCATGCTCTTCATCAACAATTATTAATCCTAAATTATCAAAAGGTAAAAATATCGATGAACGCGCACCTAACACTATTTTCGCTTTCGCGGAAAGTTCTAAAACCTGATTCCAAACCTCAACACGTTCATGAGATGAATATTTAGAATGAAATACCGCGACTTGATCTCCAAAATAATTCTGAAGTCTATTAACCAACTGTGTGGTTAAAGCTATTTCTGGTAACAAATACAATACTTGCTGCCCAGAATTTAGAATATCTTCAATTAACTTAACATATACTTCCGTTTTCCCTGAAGAAGTAACGCCATGTAATAAAGTAACCTGATGCTTTTCGAAAGTGTCTTTTATTTCTGTTAACGCCGTTTCTTGATAGCTATTTAGTTTTTTAGAGTTTTCATTTTCTTCACCAGAATACTGAACACGGTCTGTTTGAATAAAATATTCTTCTAAAACACTTTTATCTATTAAAGATTTTATAATTGAAGTTGAAGCACCACTCTCTTCCGATAACTCAGAAACTTTTACAGGTTTTCTCGTTTTTGCAGAAATAGAAAACAACGTCATCACGACATCACGCTGCTTTGGAGCGCGACTTAAATCGTTCATTAACTCATGAAATTCTTTTTCCGTAGAATAAAACGTATGCAACTTAACATAGCGCACTAATTTTGGTTTATACTTTTCGTAAACCTCTTCTTCAACAGAAATAGCTTCTTTTTCAATTAAGCGCTTAATAACAGATAGCACATTCTTTTTACTCAAGATATTAGAAATATCCTGAATTTTTAAAGACGATTGATGGTGCAAAGCTTCGTAAACCAAAAACTCATCATCTTTTAAAGTAGATTCGTCTATAGTGGTTTTATTATTCTTAGAAATTACAGTTTCACTTTCTAAAATAAATGCACTTGGCAATGAGGCACGCATAACATCTCCCATGGTGCACATATAATAACTAGAAACCCAATCCCAAAGCTTCAATTGCTTTTGATTAACAACAGGAGTTTCGTCTAAAATTTGCTGAATTTCTTTAGCTTCATAAGCCGTTGGTGCATCATGATGCACACGATAAACAATACCCGTATAAATTTTAGATTTCCCAAAAGGAACAGCAACACGCATACCTGGCTCTATAAAATCGAACTCCGAAGCTGTAATGCTGTAGGTGAATAATTTTTGAAGCGGAACGGGTATTATAACGTCTATATAGTGCAAAGTAATAATCCTTAAATTGAATAATTATTTATGTCGAATCCAATATTGCGTAAGGTATAAAAATGCAATATAGCCTCGAACTTGTAGCTTACCTGTTTCTTTATCTAACACAATTCTACATTTGTACTCTTTACCATTTTCAGCATCGAAAATAGTTCCATTTTTATAATGCTCTCCATGTTTTTCGAGTTCATTGATAATAACCATACCAAGAATAGGCTTATCTTTTTTATCACCTTCGCAATCTTGACACAAGGTGTTTTTATCAAAGGGTTCAAGAATTTCTATAACCTTGCCGTACACTTTACCATTTTCTTCATAAATATCGATAATACATTTGTGCGCTCCTGTTTCATCATCAACTGTTTTCCATTGTCCTAAAATGTCTTGAGATTGAACTGATATCGACAGCATGCAAATTGTAATTAACCAAATGTATTTCTTCATAATTAAAAGCTTTTTCTAAGTTTATTTAATGAGGCGTTCAACTCGTAACCAAGCAACAAAATATTAGAGTTGAGCCATAAGTAAAACATTAATATTAATAACGCGCCAATAGACCCGTATAGTTTATTGTATTGTCCGAAGTTTTCGATATACAAACCGAAAAAATAAGACGTTAATATAATAAGTAAGGTTGTAAAAAGAGCACCTATTGAGAAAAAATTAGAATATTTCCCTTCTTTTGTGCCAAAATAATATAAGGTTGCCGTTGCTAAATACACCATAAGTACAAAAAATAAATACTTTACAACATCGGTCCAGAACAAGCCTTGGCTCGCTACCTCGTAACCACGATGCTCTAAGGCATCAAACAAGCCTTGCACCACGTACAACTGAAAATAACCTAACACCACAATGGTAATAATAAGTAAAAATGCCAATATTAATGCAATACCTAATGCATACAGATATTGTTTAAACACATTTCGGGTAAGTTGCTCGTGATACGAGTTCTCGAACCCCGAAAACACTGCATTTACACCATTTGCCATTAAACCAATGGATAAAACAAACACAGAGGATAATAGACCGCCACGCTGCGATTGGTCGATGTTTTCAAAAATATTTTCAAAGAAAAAATCTGATGTATTTGGTGGTAAAAACGATTCTAGAAACACTAAAAATTCTATTTTAAAATCATCTATAGGTACATATGGAATAATGATAAGCACAAATAATAGAAACGGAAAAATAGCCATAAAAAAACTAAAAGCGATGGCACTAGCTCGTGTAGCTAAAGCACCTTTTGCAATCCCGATAACATAAAGCTCTACTAAATCGTAAAATGAAAGACCTTCTAACCCTGGTAATTTTAATTTTTTTAAAAACCGAACCAAGATATTAATTACAGGAATTTTATCTAGCTTGTCTTCAATGGGTTTTGTCATTAATAAAAAATTAAACAGAATAAATACAAAGTTAATAAAGTAATTACTGAAAGCAAGGTATAAAAAAAGAGTGTCTATATAGACACTCTTTTATATATTTTATGAAATTAAAAACTATTTCATCGCTTTTAAACTTAAATCCATATTGTGTACAGAATGCGTTAACGCTCCACAAGAAATAAAATTAACTCCACATTCGGCATAATGACGAATTGTTGCTTCGTTAATATTTCCAGAAGATTCTGTTAAACACTTATTACCAATTAATTTTACCGCTTTTCTAGTATCTTCATAATCGAAATTATCTATTAAAATACGATAAACACCTTCTGATTGTAAAATCTCTTCAACTTCACTTAAATCGCGAGCTTCTACCATAATTTGTAAATCTCTACCAGTTTCTGTTAAATATTCTTTAGCCATAGTAATGGCTTTAGTAATTCCTCCAGCAAAATCGATATGATTATCTTTAAGCATAATCATGTCGTAAAGTGCAAATCTGTGATTTTCTCCACCACCAATTTTTACAGCCCATTTTTCTAACACACGAATTCCTGGTGTAGTTTTTCTAGTATCTAAAATTTTAGTTTTAGTACCTTCCACCAAATCCACAAACATTCTCGTTTTAGTAGCAATAGCACTCATACGTTGCATTGCGTTTAAAACCGTACGCTCTGCTTTTAAAATAGATTGAGAAGAACCTTCTACATACATAACAATATCTCCGTATGTTACCTCTGTTCCATCTTCAATACGTACATCTAATTTTAAATTTTTATCTACGTAAGCAAAAACTTTTTTAGCAAAATTAACACCGCCAATAATACCTTTATCTTTAACTAAAAGTTTAGCTTTTCCTCTTGCATTTTCAGGGATACAAGCTAAAGAACTATGATCACCATCACCAACGTCTTCACGTATAGCGTTAGAAATTATCATTTTCACTTCTGTATCAAATTGTTCCTGTGTAATCATAATTTGTTTTTGGTTTGCAACAAAAGTAAGAAATTGATTTACGAAAATAAATTTTACTTTTACGAAATTTAAGAATTTTTCTTATTTAAATACATTATTCATAAATACTAAATAGTAATTTTGCTTATATGACTATCAAACTTATTGCCATAGGAAAAACAGACAACAAACAACTTTTAGCGTTAATAGCTGATTATCAGAAGCGTTTAGGTTTTTACATTAAGTTCTCGTTAGAAATTATTCCGGATATAAAAAATTCTAAAAATTTAAGTGAAGATTTACAAAAACAAAAAGAAGGCGAACTTATTTTGAAGAAATTAAGCAATACCGACACCTTAATTTTACTTGACGAGAACGGAAAACAGTTTAATTCTGTAGGTTTTTCTGACTATTTGCAAAAACACATGAACTCTGGAATTAAGCAATTGGTTTTTGTTATTGGTGGACCTTACGGATTTTCGGATGAGATTTACGCCGTAGCAAAAGGTAAAATATCTTTATCTAAAATGACATTTTCGCACCAAATGATTCGCCTGTTTTTTATTGAACAACTTTATCGGGGTTTTACTATTTTAAGAAATGAGCCTTACCACCACCGTTAGGTTAAAATTATAATTTTTAAACTTTTAGTAAAACAGATTTTAATCTAAGATTTTATTAAAACCTTATTCAAAAGCAAAAAAGAGGGCTAAAATAAAATTTCAGCCCTCTTTCTAACTTGTATATGATACTCTTAAATTCTAGTGCGTTTTATAAACTTCTTTACGTTTTTTAAGTTGTTTTTCTAAATCGTTAACTGTTTCTCTAACCGACACCTCAAAATTACGCTCGTTTGATGTTGCAAATATTCTTGGTCCTGGTAAGCTTAATTCAATATTACATATTTTACCAGCATCATGAGCCTTTTCATCTTGTTTAAAATGAACCGTTGCGCTTATTAAAAACTCATAACGATTAAATAATTTCTCTAATTTCTCTTCTGTGAAAGCTGTTAATGTTTCGCTTGCATCTACTCCTACGTATTCAAAATTTACTATCATAACTTATATTTTATATTATCAAATATAGCTTTGGGAATTCTGATTTTAAATGATTTTCGTCATATATAAAACGCTTTTAACCCAACTAACTCATACTCAACAGCTCTCTAATTACTTTCTTTTATTAATTGTTCCATTATGCTTTTAAGCTTCCCTGGCTCAATAGGTTTTATAATATAATCTGATATATCACTAATTCTTTTAGCCTTTTCAATATCTACAGGATCTACAGATGAAGACACCATATATATTACTGTTTTCTTACCAAGCTTAGATTTAATTTTAACATACTCTTCCATAAATTGATAGCCATCCATAATAGGCATATTAATATCTAGAAAAATAACATCTGGAAGCTCATCATTTTGGTTTAGATTGCTTAACAGAAACTCTAAGGCTTCTTCTCCATCAGAAAAAACTTTTATATTTTTTTCAAACTCCAATAACTCCAGTGTTTTCACTACAGTAAATTGATAAATATCATCATCATCAACTATGCAAATATTAACAGGTGTATTCATCATAACTCAATTAATTAAAATTAATATAAAACGTAGTACCCTCGTTTACTTTACTTGTTGCATATATTGTACCATTCAATGCTTCTACTTGTGTTTTAACCATAAATAAACCAACACCCTTTGCTTCTGGATGCCTATGAAATACTTTGTTAAGGCCAAATAATTTATGACCGTGCTTTTCTAAATCAATTCCTAAGCCATTATCTTGAAAGAACAATCTAACTTTTCCATCGATAATCTCAGATTTAATAAATATTTCTGGAACACGATTTTTAGAGCGATACTTAATAGAATTCCCTACTAAGTTAAGAAAAATACTTTCTAAATAAATTCTATCGTATTTTATTTTTGATATTTCGGAGAAATCGCTAGTAATAATAGCCTCATTCTTCATGATTTGCCCTGTTAAAATTTCTTTTGTTTTATTTAAAACATCATTAAATTTAAGTTTTTCAAATTCTTTAGGTGTGTTGTTTTTAATTTTAACAGCATCTACTAAAGTATTTAATGTCACCGTAAGGTGATTTATTACTTTTTCAAATTTCTCGAACAAAAATGCTTTATCATCTTCACTAACTGAAGCGTTATACAGACCTAGAAGCGAATTAAGATTACTTACTGGAGCTCTTAAATTATGCGATGTAATGTGTGCAAAATCGGCTAATTGATTATTATTTTTAATTAATTTTTGAGCTAGAATCTCTAAATCATTTTTAGCTTTAATTATTTTATTTTGAGCCGACTTTTGATCCGTAACATCCCTTATTACAGCAGATATTAACATCCCTTCTTCTGTTTTCAAGGGGCTTAAGCTCATTTGTATAGGGAATTCCCTTCCATTTTTATTAATAGCGAACATATCTCTACCTTCAGACAGTTCGGTTGTTTTCGGTTTATTAAGAAACGATTTTCTCTGAAACTCATGATCTTCTAAAGATCGAATTGGCAAGAGTAAATCTATAGGTTTATTATAAATTTCGTCTATTTTATATCCAAAAAGTAATTCTGCCTGCTTGTTTATAATTTGAATTAAGGAGTCTTCATTAGTAATTACCATAGCATCTGGCGCAGACTCTAGTAAGCCTCTAAACTTATTCTCAGCCATTTTCTGGGCTGTTACATCTTGGCAAGTTCCTGTCATTTCAATAACTTCACCATTAGCATCTGTAGCCACCTCTGCTAAGAGTTGAATTGTTTTTAAAGAACCATCTGGCAACGAAATACGATGTGTTAAATCTAAAAAGTCTTTATCAGCAATAGCCTGCTCTACATGCTTTGAAACAAGTTCTTTATCATCCTCATAAACAGAACTAAAATAGGTATCATAAGCCAACTCAGTATCTTTATCCAATCCAAAAATTTTATAAAGATTAGCAGACCATTTTACCTCATTTGTGATAAGGTCCCACTGCCAATTACCCATCATGGTAATTTTCTCAGCAAAAGTTAACAATTGATTTTTACGTAGCAACTCTGCCTTAGCTAATTTTTGCGCCGTAATATCCCGTATTGCCGCAGAAACTAAAACACCATCTTCCGTTTCTAATGGACTTAAAGTTATTTGAACGGGAAATTCTTTTCCCTCCTTATTCATAGCTGCTAAATCTTCTTCCCCCGAAGATTCAGTTCCTACTAAATCTCCTAATAACGTATCAACTTTAGCTTCGCAGCCCGTTAAAAAACGTTTAGGCAATAGTAAATCGACAGATTTATTATATAATTCTTCAATTTTATAACCAAACATTTTCTCTGCTTGCTTATTAATCATTTGAATTTTGGAAGCCTCATCAGTAATCACCATAGCATCTGGCGCAGATTCTAACAAGCCTCTAAACTTATTTTCCTCCATTTTTTGTTCGGTAACATCTTGGCAAGTTCCTATCATTTCAAAAATTTCTCCTTGATCATCAAGAATTACCTCACCTAAGAAATGAACTGTTTTTATTTTTCCTCTACTTGTAACTATGCGGTGTATAAAATTATCCGGAAACTTCTTTTCTAAAAAAGCATCTTCTATAAAACGCGTAATAAATGCTTTATCGTCGGGATGCACATAACTAAAAAACGTATTATAATTTAAATTCTCATCCGTTACATCATGCTCAAAAATACCATACAAATTAGCCGACCACTTTAGGGTATCTGTAACAACATCCCATTGCCAATTCCCCATCTTTGTTATTCTTTCAGCAAAATTTAGAAAATGATTCTTACGCAAAAGTTCGGCTTCAGCCATTTTATGTTCCGTAATATCTTGGGTGGTTCCAATCATTTCGATAATTTCACCTTGATCATCAAGAATAACCTTACCTAAAGAATGTACGGTTTTCAATTCACCATCTGTAGTAATAATACGGTGTATAAAATTACTCGGGAACTTTTTTTCTCTGTAAGCCTCATCTATATATTTAGTAACCAAGTCTTGGTCTTCTGGGTGAACAAAATTAAAAAACGTATAATAATTTAAATCTGTTTCGTTTTTATCACTTCCGTAGATACCATGCATATTGTCCGACCATTCTAATGTATCAGCAACTACATTCCATTGCCAATTCCCCATCTTGGCTATTCTTTCAGCAAAACTTAAAAAATGGTTTTTACGCAATAACTCACTTTTAGCCAATTTTTGGGCTGTAATATCTCGTATTGCTGCTGACACCAATACACCTTGCTCCGTTTCAAGAGGGCTAAGACTTATTTGTATTGGAATTTCTTTTCCTTCTTTATTAATGGCATACAATTCTTTTTCTTCTCCTATAGATCGAACGTGAGGTTTTTCAAAATAGTTTTCTCTATGCCCCTGGTGAGGTCCTGAGAATCTTTGAGGAATTAGTATTTCTACAGATTGCCCTAACAATTCGTCTATGTTATAGCCAAATAATTTTTCAGCTTGTTTATTTATAAGTTGAATTTCTCCTTTTTCATTAGTTATTACCATGGCATCTGGAGCAGATTCTAATAAGCCTCTAAACTTATTTTCTGCCATTTTCTGTACGGTAATATCTTGGCATGTTCCAATAATTTCAATAACGTCTCCTACTTCATTTGTAATTACCTCACCTAATAACTGAACTATTTTCACATTTCCTTTAGCAGTAATTATACGGTGTACAAAGTTGTTTTCAAATACTTTGTTTTCTAATGAAGCTTTAGCATGAAGCCCTACTTTCTCCTTATCCTCTGGGTGAACAAACTTAAAAAAATCATCAAACCCCATAGTATCCACATTAAGGTCTACCTCATAAATCTCATACATTCCACCTGATAACTTCCCTGTATTATTGACAACATCCCACTGCCAATTTCCCATTTTGGTAATTTTCTCAGCAAATGTTAATAATTGATTTTTTCTTAAAAGTTCGTTTTGAGCAATTCTTTTTTCCGACACATCGGTTGATACTCCTAAATACCCAATAAGCTCACCTTCTTCATCTTTTATAGAAGTTAAGGTTAATTGTACCGGCAGCGTTGTTCCGTCTTTTCTTAAATACGTCCATTCACGAGTATCATAAGCATTATTTTTGGAGAGTTCTAACTGCGCATTAAAGCCTTCGGAATCTTTTCCATATAGATCAGCTATATCTATTCTAAACCTATCGAGTTCTTCTTGTAAATGATACGAGCTTGGTCTTTTTAGACCAATCATTTCAGATGCAGAATATCCTGTTAGAAGTTCAGCTCCATGATTAAAATGATTAATAATACCATCTGCATTAGTAGAAACAATGGCTATTGTTCCAGAATTAAAAATGGCTTTCAATTCTGTATGCGCTTTACTTAAAGCAAGCTCAGAACTTTTTATCTTATCAATATCTTGAAAAATCCCGTAAATACGAACACATTCGCCATTTACTAATTCAGCCTGACCAATGGCCCGCGTCCAAACCGTTTTTCCATTAGCTGTTACTAATTCCAGTTCTATATCGTAAGACGTACCATGCTCCATTGCCTTTCTAACAGCTTCTTGCATGGCATCTCTACTTTCTCCCTCCTTAAAAAAATTAATAGCCGTTTCTAAATCTGGCTCATAATCTAAAGGTAACTCATGTATTTCAAAAACAACTTTACTCCAAAATATGGTGCCTTTTATTAAATCAACATCCCAAGTTCCAATACGAGCAATTTCATTTGTTTTTTCTAATATTTTTTCTATCCTATCTTTTTCTTCCTCTTTCTGTTTAATATGCGTAATATCACCGGTATGCATAATTAAGCCTCCAACAACACCTTCGGAAATATACCAAGGCCGCACATCCCAATAAATCCATTGCACTGTGCCATCCAAACGCACAAAAGGAGCTTCATCACAAACATCTATCGCTCCATTTAAGCATTTTTGATGGTTGGCTTTCCACTCGTCTCCAATTTCAGGAAAAAGATCATAATGGCAGCGACCAACAATCTCTTCATGTTCCATTTTATAATCTGAAATCCATTTTTTAGAAGCTGCTATATAGCACATATTAGTATCTAACATAGCAATAGCTGTTGGAGCCTGCTCTATAAATATTTTATTATTGGCTTCTTTAATTTCCAAATCTGTTTTAAGCTTTCTAAGCTCGGAAAGGTTTGATTTTATTTCAGCTCTTGACGCTTCTAACTCATAGTTAGAAGATTTTATTTCTTTTAAATTGAACAAAAATTTCTTGAATGCTGGGCGTATCACTGTTAAAAAACCACCTAGTAACAATAAAAAGGTTCCTATAGCAAGAGAATAAATAACAGTTTTTAAAGTTTTTAGATTTTTCTCTCCTTCTTTTTGATATTCAGAAATTAAAGTATCAATATTTTCAAAGTAAGGCTTCTCGAATTCTGCAATATTTTCTAATTCTGCTTTTAATAATTCAAAATCAGATTGACCAATAACATTTTTACCAAAAGCTGATAATTTATTTAAATAGGATTTATTTTTTTCTAGAAGAACAGCTACAGTTTCGCTATTTTCCTTTTTGTTATTAATAGCCTGCTGATATGCCTGTAAACTATCCCATTGTTTTGTAACATTCGATAAATTGTCTAGTAAGTTTATATTGGCCTCCTGCTTGTCGTCATACCCAATACTAAACGCAATTTTAGAGATACGCTGAGCCAAAACACGTTGTTTTCCAGCAACACTAATTAATTTAGAATCTAAAATCTGTGAGCTGATACTACTTTGAACAATAAACAAGGCAGTTAAAGTGATTATTATAATAGAAGAGACAAATAGTAGATATCTTTTCTTTATAGATTTTTCTAATTTTTCCATTAATAGCTTTTAGCAATCAATATTAATTGACTTTACTTAACAAAAATTATTTTTATTTTAATTCTAATATTTAAAAATAGAATGCTATTATTACACTTAAGCCACATTGGAATAAGAAAAACACGAAACAGAGGGATATATGTATTATTATTCGGGGCTACAAATATTAACAAAACTATGCCAAAATATGAAATTATATATAATTATGTACGTTTTTTTTACAATAAGTTAAACTAAATAAGACTTTTACAGTCATAAAAACCCCACATTACGAATGAGACTAGTTTTTGCTACAAATAATATGAATAAAATAAAAGAAGTACAATCTTTAATTCCGAGTGAAATTGAACTTCTTAGTTTAAAAGATATTGGCTGCTTTGAAGATGTGCCTGAAACTCAAAATACAATTGAAGGTAATGCCAAGCAAAAAGCCGAATACATAAAAACGAATTATAATTACGACTGTTTTGCTGACGATACAGGCCTAGAAGTTAATGCTTTAAACGGCGAACCAGGAGTTTATTCGGCACGTTATGCAGGAGAACAGCGTAATGCAGAAGATAACACCAACAAACTTTTAACCGAATTACACAATGAAACCGATAGATCTGCCCAATTTAAAACGGTAATCGCACTACATCTAAATGGAGAACTGTATACATTTACAGGTATTTGTAAAGGTGAAATTACAACACAAAAGCATGGTAAAAAAGGTTTTGGTTACGATCCCGTTTTTAAACCCAATAACCATAACAATACCTTTGCCGAAATGGACTTAAGTGTAAAAAACAGTATTGGCCATCGAGGTAAAGCTGTTAAGCAGTTAGTTGATTTTTTAAATGAAAAAAATTAAGCATAACGCATTAAAAAAAAATCTTTTTGGGGTTGGCTATTAAAATTGTTTTATTACATTTAGTCTATGACAGAGGAATACTTAGAAAAAGAGAATGCGGCCATAAAAAAAGCGTATAAAGAACTGCTAAAGGTTAGTTACACTACGCTTTCTGATGATGATAAAAAACTAATTCGTAGGGCTTTTGAAGTTGCCGTAGACGGACATAAAGACCAACGCCGTAAATCTGGAGAAGCTTACATTTTCCATCCCATTGCTGTGGCCAAAATTGTAGCTCAAGAAATTGGCTTGGACGGCACCTCTATTGCCGCTGCTTTACTGCATGATGTTGTTGAAGATAGCCCAGATTATACCATAGAAGATATTGAAAAACAATTTGGCAAAACCATTGCAACCATTGTTGCTGGATTAACCAAAATTTCTTCTTTAAGTAAAGATCAAGATATGGATGTTTCGCTCCAAGCGGAAAACTTTCGTAAAATGTTACTTACTCTAAATGATGATGTTCGCGTTATTATTATAAAAATTGCCGATAGGTTGCACAACATGCAAACTATGGATTCCATGAGGCCGGATAAACAAATTAAAATTGCCTCGGAAACCCTTTATATTTATGCTCCTTTAGCCCACCGTATTGGACTTTATAATATAAAAACAGAATTAGAAGATTTAGGCTTAAAATATCTAGAGCCTTTAGATTACAACGATATTTTAAACAAAACTAAAGAAAGCAAAAAAGACCAAGATCTTTATATTGAACAATTTAGTGAAGTTATTAAACACTCTCTAGACAAAGAAAAACTAAACTACACGATAAAAGGACGTCCGAAATCTATTTTCTCTATTAGGAAGAAGATGATTAACCAAGGGGTATCTTTCGATGAAGTTTATGATAAGTTTGCAATTAGAATTATATATAAATGTGATGCCGACCCGCAGAACGAAAAATTTCTTGCTTGGAAAATATATTCTATAGTTACCGATCACTTTAGGCCAAACCCTATTCGTCTTCGCGATTGGATTTCTTCACCTAAAAGTACAGGCTACGAGGCGCTACATATTACAGTAATGGGGCCAAAAGGCCGTTGGGTAGAAGTGCAAATACGTAGTGAGCGTATGAATGAAATCGCCGAAAAAGGTTATGCAGCACACTATAAATATAAACAAGGAAGCGAAAAAGAAGATAATTTAGAAAGTTGGATAAATAGATTGCAGGAAGCCTTAGAGAATCCGCATACCAATGCTGTAGATTTTGTAGAGCAATTCAAACTAAATCTATATTCAAAAGAAATATTTGTCTTTACTCCTAAAGGAGATTTAAAATCTTTACCAAAAGGTGCCACAACTCTCGATTTTGCATTTAGCATACATACTGAAGTTGGTATGAAAACGAGAGGCGCTAAAGTTAACGGCAAGCTGGTACCGCTTAGTTACGAGCTAAAAAGTGGAGACCAAGTCGATATTTTAACTTCAGAAAATGCCAAACCTAATCCAAACTGGTTAGATTACTCTACCACGGCGCGCTCACGAAGTAAAATTAAATCTGCCTTAAAAGAAGACAGAAAACTTATAGGAGAAGATGGTAAAGAAATTTTACGCAGAAAATTAAAACAACTTAAAATTAACCTTAACGAAGCTTCTGTTAACGAAATGGTTAACTACTTTAAGCTTAAAACAAGTTTAGATTTATTTTACAGAGTTGGTCTTGGTACTATAGATAACACCATGCTTAAGGCATATGCAGCATCGAGAAGTAATGCTTTAATGAGTTTCCTTAAAAGTAAAATAACTCGTAAAGCCAATATTAATACCGACGAATTAGAAAAAGATGAAATTACAGCAAAATACGATGCTGTTGTTTTTAATAAAGAAGAAGAAAAGCTAGATTATAAATTAGCCACCTGTTGCCACCCGATACCTGGTGATGATGTTTTTGGGTTTTTAACTGTTTCCGATGGTTTGAAAGTTCATAAAATGAATTGCCCCAATGCATTGAGTTTACAATCTAATTACGCCTACCGGATCATGCCTGCCAAATGGATCGATTCTTCTCAGCAAGAATTCTTGGCACATATTTCTTTAACCGGAATTGATCATATTGGGTTAGTCAACGACATTACCACCATAATTTCTGAGAACATGAGTGTTAATATGAAAAGTATTAGTTTTCAAAGTGACGACGGGCTTTTCTCAGGAAAAATTGATGTTGTGGTGAAGAATAAAACCCTTTTGAAAAAACTTTTAGACCGTCTTAAAAAAATTAATGGTATAGATAAGGTTACTAGAGTGTAAAAAAAGTGTAAATTTGCGATGAAATTATGGATACAAAAGTAGATACAAAAAATCAAGACATAGTTAAAAGCGTTTTTACAAGCTTTTTAGAGAATAAGGGACACCGTAAAACCCCCGAACGCTATGCTATACTTCAAGAAATTTATAATAACAACGAACATTTCGATATAGAATCTCTGTATCTTAATATGAAAAACAAAAAGTATCGTGTTTCGAGAGCTACACTTTACAATACTATAGAACTACTTCTAGAGTGCGGTTTGGTTAGAAAACACCAATTTGGCCAAAATCAAGCACATTACGAAAAATCTTATTTTGACAGGCAACACGACCATGTTATCTTAACAGATACAGGAGAAGTTATCGAGTTTTGCGATCCTCGAATTCAATCTATTAAAAAAACTATCGAAGAAGTTTTCGATATTGAGATAAATAATCATTCACTCTATTTCTACGGGAAAAAAAAATCTCCCGATAGCAAAAAGGACAACTAACTAATTTTACAATGGCAGTAGATTTACTACTTGGATTACAATGGGGAGACGAAGGCAAAGGGAAAATTGTTGACGTACTAACCTCTAACTACAACATTATTGCACGTTTTCAAGGTGGACCAAACGCAGGACACACTTTGGTTTTCAACGGAAAAAAACACGTTTTACACACTATTCCATCGGGTATTTTTCATGATGATGCTACCAATTTAGTAGGAAACGGTGTTGTTATAGACCCAGTAATTTTTAAAGGTGAACTTGACAAACTTGAAGAACAAGGCGTAGATTACAGAAAATCGCTAGTTATTTCAAGAAAAGCACACATCATTTTACCAACACATAGATTACTAGATGCAGCTAGCGAAACCTCTAAAGGAAAAGCTAAAATTGGATCTACATTAAAAGGTATTGGCCCAACTTACATGGATAAAACCGGAAGAAATGGTTTACGTGTTGGCGATTTAGAATTAAGCGATTGGAAAGAAAAGTATAGAGCTTTAGCTAATAAGCATCAGTCTATGATTTCTTTTTACAATGTTGAAATTGAATACGATTTAGACGAGCTTGAAAAAGAATTCTTTGAAGCTGTTAAAGTTTTAAAATCTCTTAAATTTATAGATTCTGAAGAATATGTTTACCAAGCACAAAAATCTGGTAAAACAATTTTAGCCGAAGGCGCACAAGGATCTTTATTAGATATTGACTTTGGAACATATCCATTTGTAACATCTAGTAACACCACTGCAGCCGGTGCTTGTACTGGTTTAGGTGTTGCTCCAGGACAAATTGGTGAGGTATTCGGGATTTTCAAAGCTTACACAACTCGTGTTGGTTCTGGCCCATTCCCCACTGAATTATTTGACGAAGATGGTGCTCAAATGGCAAAAGTCGGTAACGAATTTGGTGCAACTACAGGTCGTCCACGTCGTTGTGGATGGTTAGATTTAATTGCGCTTAAATATGCTTGCCAAGTAAATGGTGTTACTCAATTAATGATGATGAAAGGTGATGTGCTTTCTGGTTTTAAAACCTTAAAAGTATGTACAGCTTACAAATATAAAGGAGACGTTATAGAGCATTTCCCTTACAACATCGAACCAGAAAATGTAGAACCAGTTTATACAGATTTTAGCGGTTGGGAAGAAGATTTAACAGAAATGTCTGAAGCATCTCAACTTCCAAAAGCTTTAAATGAATATATTGAGTTTTTAGAAAAAGAATTAGAAATTCCTATTACTATCGTTTCTGTTGGACCAGATAGAAAACAGACAATTTTCAGAAATAAATAAAACCTATTTCTAAATAATATTTTAAGACCTGATATGTTTCTCGAAACTGTCAGGTCTTTTTTTGTTGCTTATTTCTTAACTATTAGTTAAACTAAATGCTTTCAATAAAATTCATTTTACAGTTACATTTGTTTGTATGCTGTAATTATGAAACGACCTCTCAAAAACTCTTCTAACGAACAACTTCAAATCCTTCTAAAAAAAGGTAATGAGAGTGCTTTCAACGAAATATACATTCGCTATTGGAAAATTTTATATACCTATGCATACCGAATTTATACTGAAGAAAAAATTTGCGAAGATATTGTTCAAGAGGTATTTATAAGCCTCTGGCACAAATCTAAAACCATAGAAATAGTAAATCTTGAGGGATATCTTTTTAGAGCCATTAAGTACAAAATAACAACCTATATCCGCGATTTAAAATTTACTTCTACCCATTTTGAAGCACTAGAAAATATTTTCATTTCTAGTCCGTCAGAAAAAAACCTAGAGTACCAAGAGCTAGAAGAAAGCCTGTTCTTAGAAATTGACAAACTAACTCCTAAATGCAAAAGAGTATTTATTTTAAGTAGGGTTGAACAATTATCTAATACCGAAATTTCTCAAAAACTAGACATCTCTATTCGAACGGTAGAAAAGCATATTAGCGATGCGCTTAAAAAATTAAAATCTTCTCTAAAAACAAATCATATTATTGGTTTTGTTATCACAATGTTTCTATAAAGTAAACATGGGGCTACTTATATTAAGAAACCTTTAACCTCCACTTTTCTTCTACGTGTTATACTTAAAAATTGAGACTTGTAAATAAACAAGACCATTTTGAAAGACAAACATTTTATTCACATAGCTAAAAAATACATTAATAACGTTGCCACTAAAGATGAAAAAAGGCAAGTCGATAATTTTTACGATGCCATGCAAGAAAAGCATAAATCGATCCCCATTAATTTAAGCTTTCGAAAAGAAAGAAAAATAAAAAATGCTATAGACAGCGTTATTCATAAAAAAGCACATCCATTTAACTACAAAAATCTTTCCATTGCTGCTTCCATTTTACTCATTATAGGTATCACCTTTTCATATTCACTTCTTAGTATAAACCCCATAACTATTAAAACTCAAATGGGTGAACGAAGAGATGTATTACTTCCAGATAGCAGCCGCGTGTTCTTAAACTCAAACAGTAGTATAACTTATCATGATAATTTTACAGATGAAAGACATATTACATTAACAGGTGAAGCTTTTTTCAAAGTAACCAAAAACCTAAAGAAGCCTTTTATTATATCTTCAAATAATACAGAAACTAAGGTTTTAGGAACATCCTTTAATATTAACGCTACCAACAACAATAAAACTATCGTTAGTGTAAATACCGGTAAAGTACTTGTTCGCTCCAAAGTATCTCCTAAAAACAAAGTGATTTTAACCAAAAATCAACAAGTTACCTTTTTAAATCAAACACCTATTATTCTGAATAATACCAATAGTGATGATTTAATTGCTTGGACCAAAAACATTATTGTTTTGAATAACGAAACACTCGAAAACACAGCTAAGATTTTGGAAAACTGGTATAATGTTTCAATAGAATTTAAAGATGAAAAAACGAAACAAGAAACCATTACCGGAAAATTTAATAATGAAACCTTAAAAAACGTCATGAAAAGTATCGAGCTACTTAAAGATTTAAAAATAGATTACTTAACACCAAACCATATTATTATAAGAAAGAACCAAAAGAAAAATTAATAATAAAAAAACCCATTTCCGCTGCAACGAAAATGGGCTGAATAACAAATAACATTAAATTAATTAACGTTAATCATTGAAAATGAATACTAAATTACACTTTTTTAAAAATTATTTAACTCTTAAAAATTTTTATTTAATATGTATGCTATTAACAACAACGATAGCCACTGCAAAATCTAATAACATAACCAATACTCAAGTCTCTTTAAATTTAAAAAATGCTTTAGTAACAGATGTGTTTTCCGCTATTGAAAACCAAACTGCTTATACTTTTATTTTTGATAATTCAATAACAGAAATACCTCAAAAAGTTTCTATTAATTCTACAAATGAAGATTTACAAACTATTTTAAAGAAAATATCAAAACAAAGCGGATTTCAATTTAAAATCTTAAACCATACCATTACCGTTTTAAATTCTAGAGAACAAAAACTTGTTAAAGGTAAAATTATGGATGAAGCAGGATTACCGTTACCTGGCGCCACTGTAATGGAAACAGGTACTAAAAATGGTACCTCAACTAATTTTGATGGTATGTTTAGTTTAGCGTTAACTGAAGAAAATGCAGAACTAACTATTTCTTTTATGGGCTATATTTCTAAAACCATAAAAGCAAAACCTGGCACTTTATTAGAAATTGTTTTACAAGAAAACATAAATAGCCTAAACGAAGTCGTTGTTACCGCTTTAGGTATAAAACGAGAAGAAAAAAAACTAGGTTTCTCGCAAGCCACCGTTGAAAGTGAAAGTTTAGCACAAACAGCACCTAACAACTGGTCGTCTGGATTAAAAGGAAAAGTTGCAGGCTTAAATATTGTATCGTCGGGTTCTGGCCCAATGAATTCACAGCAAATAACACTTAGAGGTAACAACTCTTTAAATGCTAACGGCAACAATGCACTTATTGTGGTTGATGGCGTACCTGTGAACAGTGAAATGACAACTTCAGGATCATCAAATGCTTATATAGGCGAAGATTCTCCAATAGATCACGGGAATGGAATATCAGATCTGAATTTAGATGATATTGAAAACGTAACTGTTTTAAAAGGCCCAGGTGCAACAGCACTTTACGGAAGTCGTGCTGCTAATGGTGCTTTAATTATTACTACAAAATCTGGTAAAAAAACAAAAGGGTTGGGTGTAACCTATAACTCAAGTATAAGCTTAGATGTTATACAACGTTGGCCAGATTGGCAATATAAATATGGGCAAGGAACAGGTAAAAGTTTTAATACTGAAGGCATTCCTTATTATTCTTATGGTTCTTCGGAAGATGGTAATAGTACTGGCGGAACAAGTAGTGCTTGGGGGCCTGAATTTAACAATCAATATTACTACCAATACGATCCGAATTTAGAAGGCCAATCTGCTCAGCGTGAGGTTTGGCAACCTTACGAAGATAATAGGAAAGACTACTGGCGTACCGGTGTAACAACCACCAATAATATATCTATTCAAGGAGGAAATCAAGAAGGCTCAATGCGACTTTCTGTTGGACATTCTAAAAACGAATGGATTATGCCTAACACTGGTTTTGAAAGAGTAACAGCGTCTTTAAACGCTAATTATCAAGTTTCAGATCATGTAAAAATAGGTTCTGTTGTAAACTATAATAATAGAACTAGTGACAATTTACCAAGTACAGGTTACAACAACGGTTCTATAGCTTACTTTATGATTTTTCAAAACCCTAATGTTAATTTAGATTGGTATCGTAATATTTGGAAACAAGGTCAGGATCAAATTCAACAAATTCAGCCATTTAGCTCTTACATAGACAATCCATACGCCATAGCTTATGAAGCAACAAATGCGCTAGCAAGCAATCAAATCGTAGGAAATATTTTTAGTGACATTCAATTAGCTCCACAATTAAAATTAATGCTAAGAACATCATTAAACACCTATTACCAAGAAAGAGAACAAAAAAGACCATACAGTATCAACCGATACAAACAAGGTTTTTACGAAACACAAGACGTTTGGAAGCAAGAAGTTAATACCGATTTCCTGCTAAGCTATGACAATGAACTTAGTGATAAATTTTCATTTTCTGCTTCTTTAGGAGGAAACTCTATGGATTATAAATATAGAAGAACAGATGCTTCTGTTGATGGTTTAGTTGTTCCAGGCGTTTATAAATTAGCTAACGGCGTAAACAATCCGCTAATTCAAACCTATGACAAAAACAAAAGAGTAAACAGCTTATATGGTTTGTTTTCAGTGGCTTTCGACAATAAAATATTTTTAGATTTAACTGGAAGAAACGATTGGTCTAGCACCTTACCCATAGAAAATAATTCATTTTTCTACCCATCGGCAAATGCTAGTTTTATCATGTCTGAAATATTCGATTTACCCGATGCGATGGATTACTTAAAATATCGTTTTTCATACGCGCAAGTTGGTAACGACACCGATCCTTATAAAACGAGTAAATATTATAGTCAAAGTGCGTTTGCTAGTTCGGCATCTGTAGCTACCAACTTGTTCAATGCCAATTTCAAACCTGAAATAACAACAAGTTATGAAACAGGTATCGAAGCTCGTTTATTAAACAACAGAATAAACTTAGACGCCACTGTTTACGAAACAACGACTAAAAACCAAATTATTTCAGTGCCTTTAGATATCACTACAGGTTATAGCTCTGGGGTTTTAAACTCTGGTGAAGTGCGTAACCGAGGGGTAGAATTGACACTTAGCGGAAAAATAATAAAAAGAGAGAAGTTTAATTGGAAAAGCACACTAACGTGGTCTAAAAACTGGAATAAAGTTTTAAAACTTGCTGATGGAGTTGATGGTCAACAAGAAATAGGCTCTGGTGGTAATGCCACATTATTAGCTAAAATAGGCGGTACAACAACCGCTATTTACGGGTTTGGTTTTGTACGTTCGCCAGAAGGTGCAATTGTTTATGATAATGCAGGGCTACCAGCCTACCCAGACGAAATTCAATACATAGGAGACGCTAGTCCAGATTGGAAAGCTGGTTTAAATAACAGTTTTAGCTTTGGAAATATAACGCTTAATGTTATGGTCGACGGTCAGTACGGTGGCATTGTTTACTCTCAGTCTAATCACAAACTTATTCAACAAGGTAAATTAACATCTACTTATGAAGGACGAGAAACAGGTTTTATAACAGGAGACGGTGTGGTATTAAATACAGATGGCACATATTCTCCAAATACTACTGCTGCAATAACTCCAGACTGGTACAATCGTTACTACCGTCG
The DNA here is from genome assembly GCF_900112395.1 of Algibacter lectus. Classification (GTDB taxonomy): domain Bacteria; phylum Bacteroidota; class Bacteroidia; order Flavobacteriales; family Flavobacteriaceae; genus Algibacter; species Algibacter lectus. The sequence goes on along the minus strand of NZ_FOLN01000010.1, from coordinate 65,791 downwards.
TGCCAATGTAGAATCGAACTCTTTTGATGCTTCATTCTTAAAATTAAGAGAAGTGAGTTTGCAATACAACTTTCCTAAAAAATCTTTAAAAAATACAGGAATTACAAGTTTAAGCATTTCCGCCTTTGGAAGAAATTTAGCAACCGTTTCTGATTTTCCAATCTACGACCCTGAAACAGCTGCCTTAAATGGAGACACTATTTTACCAGGAATTGAAATGGGACAAATGCCTTCACCAGCCAACTATGGTTTTAACTTAAAAGTAAATTTATAAAATCTATAAAAATGAAAACACTAAAATATTTATTTTGTACACTACTTTGCTTTACTATTGTAGTATCATGTACAAATGATTTTGCAGAAATTAACGAAGATCCAAATCGTATTAATGAAATTAGTCCTGGCACGTTAATAAACCCAATTATCTATGGGTTAGCAGCCCATAACGCCGGCAGAAGCGCCAGTGTTACATTCGATTTAATGCAAGTATCTGTACCACTACCTAGTGTTTCTGGTGGTTTACATCGTTATGATGTAAGTCAGAGTGCCGGTAATTCATCATGGAATAATTATTACAAATGGCTTAATAATATCAAGGAAATGCATGCTGCAGCCCTAATATTAGAAGACAAAAATTACGAAGCCATCGCTTTAACACTTAACGCTATGGTCTATGCCAACCTTACCGATATATTTGGGCCTGTACCAATGACAGAGGCAGTAAAAGGTGATGAAGGAAACTTCTACCCTGCTTTCGACTCTCAAGAGCTTATTTATGAAACCATTCTTGCAGACCTTGAAAAAGCCAATAGCATTTATGATGTTAGTAAAGGTATGGCTTACGCCGATGACATTCTCTTTTTTAATGATATTAAAAAGTGGCAAAAATTCACAAACTCATTACACTTAAGGTTATTGCTTCGTATTTCCAATAGAACAGAAACCAACGCGTTTCAAAAAATGACGGCTATAGTCAACAATCCTATAACCTATCCTGTATTTGAAAACAATGAAGAGTCTGCTATTTTACAAGTTACTGGTGTTACTCCAAATGTATCTCCTTGGGGTAGGCCACAAGATTTTAGTTTATTTACTAAAATAGCTTCTTTTTTTATTGATAATTTAAATGATTTTGAAGACCCAAGACGCGCTTATATTTCAACCATTGCTAGAGACTTGAATAATGTAGAAATAGGATATAAAGGAATACCTAGTGCTTTCGACGGTCCCGAATCTCAGTTTACCTATAACGCTTCTGCTCTCAATACAACCCAAGCAAACAACCCTATGCAAATTTTCCTATTAACTTATGCAGAGGTTGAGTTTATTAAAGCAGAATTAGCACAGCGTGGCTATACTTCTAATGCAGAAACACATTATAACAATGGTGTTACAGCTGCAATTGAACAGTTTAATATTGAAATGCCGTCAACTTATTTTGATAATTCCAATACAAAATATGATGGTACCTTAGATATAATCATGCTACAAAAATATTATGCCCTTTATTTTGTCGATTATCAACAATGGTTTGAATATAGACGTACTGGGTTGCCAGTATTACCAACTACAGAAGCCATGTTAAATGATAAAATAATGCCTGTTCGTTTTTACTATCCAACTGATGTGCAAATAAACAATGCTTCTAATTACAAAAAAGCAGTTGAAATGTTAGGTGGCCCAGATGATATAAACACACCGGTTTGGTGGGAAAACAAATAATTGAGATACCATGAAAAAAACAACATTTATTCTAACATGTGCCACCTTATTAACATTAGGTGTAACAGCACAAAACAAGGTAACAGGTTATGTTTACAACGACCTGAACCAAAACAATAAAAAAGAAAGAAAAGAACAAGGCATTAAAGATGTAGCCGTTAGTAACGGAGAACAAGTGGTTTTAACCGATAAAAATGGAAAATACGAACTCCCAATTGGTACCGATCATATTATTTCTGTTATAAAACCTTCTGGGTACAACGTTACTACAGATGCCAATAACCTACCCAAATTCTTCTACAACCACAAACCTCAGGGTTCTCCAGAATTAGAGTTTAAAGGAGTAGCCCCCACAGGTAAACTTCCTAAATCGATTAATTTCGGATTAATTAAAACAGAAGAAATCACTAAATTTACAGCACTGGTATTTGGAGATCCACAAGCTTATACTTTAGAAGAAATAGAATACTTTAAAAGAGGTATCGTTTCTGAAGTTGAAGCCATCAAAAATGTACCTTTTGGATTAAGTTTGGGCGATTTAGTCGGTGATGATTTAAGTTTATTTAATCCATATATTGATGCTGTAAAAGAAATTGGAGTGCCTTGGTATAATGTTATGGGAAACCATGATATGAACTTTGATGCTAAAACAGATACTATTAGCGATGAAACATACGAAGCTCATTTTGGCCCAGCAAATTATGCTTTTAACTTTGGTAAAGTGCACTTTATTATTTTAGATAATATTCTTTATCCAGATCCTAGAGATGGCAAAGGCTATTGGGGTGGATTTCGAGAAGATCAATTAAATTTTGTAGCCAACGATTTAAAATTTGTTCCAAAAGATCACCTTATCGTTTTGGCTTTCCATATCCCTCTAAGCGAACCAAATGGCGATGCTTTTAAAGATGAAGATCGTGAAAAGCTATTTAGTCTATTAAAAGATTATCCTAATACACTATCACTTTCAGCTCATACACACATTCAAAAACAAACCTTTTTTGATGCTTCACAAGGTTGGTTAAGAGCAAAACCACATCATGAATATAATGTAGGGACTACTTCTGGTGATTGGTATTCGGGCAAATTAAACGAAGCCGGCATCCCTATTTCAACCATGAGAGATGGTACGCCAAAAGGTTACGCTTTTTTACATTTTGATGAAAACAAATACAACATAGAATATAAAGTAGCTGGAAAACCAAAAGATTTTCAGATAGAAATTTTTGCTCCAAAAGTAGTTGCGCAAGGAAGAAAAACAAGAGCGGGAATTTATGCCAACTTCTTTATGGGTAGTGAAAAAGACACAGTTTTATATCGTATTGATAGTGGTGAATGGCAGCCTATGAAGCACGTCCAAGATTACGATCCCTCCTATGTGTCACAGGTTAATGAATGGGATACCAAAACCGAATTAATGGTTGGAAGACGGTCGTCAAATCCAATTATCAGTAATCATTTATGGCGTGGTTCCATACCGACTAAATTAGAAATTGGAGTCCATAAAATTGAAATTAAAGCTACGGATATGTTTGGAAACGAGTATACCGAAACGAGTTCTTACAGATTAGAAACTCCAAAACAATAAATTTAAACCAAAAGCTTGTTTGTCCGTAAAATGATAAACAAGCTTTTTAATTATAAACAGATGAAAATATTGAAAACCTTAACAGTTATCTTACTCATATTAACCGTGAGTTGTAAATCAGAAACTAAAGAACCAATTACAAAACATAACATTAAAGTTCAAGGACATCGTGGTGACCGCGGCAACTTTCCAGAAAACTCAATCGAAGGTTTTTTAAGCGCACTTCATAAAGGCGCAAATGTTCTTGAGCTAGACCTAATTATATCAAAAGATAATCAAGTCGTGGTATCGCATGAGCCTTACATGTCTTCTTTGTATATGTCTAAAGCTTCAGGTGAACCTATTTTAAAATCCGAAGAGAAAAATTATAATTTATACCAAATGACGTATGATAGCATTAAAACATTTGATGGAGGTTCTAGAGGAAATCAAAATTTCCCGAATCAAAAAAAAATAAAAACTTACAAACCCTTGTTAAGCGAAGTGTTTGATGTTATCGAAAAAGAAATTAAAGAGCATAAATTACCTTCCGTAAAATACAATATAGAAATAAAATCAATAGCGGAGGTTTATGGAATCTATCAACCCCAACCAGATATCTTTGTTGACTTAGTTATGCAAATCATTCAAGAAAAACAAATGGAAGACAAAGTGAATATCCAATCTTTCGATACTACCCCCCTTAATGTTTTACATCAAAAATATCCCAAAATTGAAATCGCTTATTTGGTTTCAAAGGGAAGCATTCAAAGTAATTTGAACCAATTAGATTTTAAACCTCAAATTTATGGAGCAAATTTCAAACTCATAGAAAACAAAACAACAGTTGATTCTCTAAGAGATTTAAATATAAAATTAATTCCATGGACGGTTAATAATGAGAAGGACATAAAACGAATGATTGAATTACAAGTAGATGGCATCATTACCGATTATCCAGAACGCGTACTAAATTTGTTAGATTAATTATTAAAAATAAAGTCAAATATTTTAATGCTTGAGAAACGCTTCAAAAATTATTGAAGCGTTTTTTACATCAATACAATTATACTGTTTAATAATCGTTATTTTTGTCACAAACATTTTCATTTTGATAAGAACAAAATTTATATACACTTTCATCATTTTCTTTCTTGGAATTTCAACAATTTTAACCGCACAAGATAAAAAGAAAATAAGCATTGAATATGCTGGGCGATTAAATGTAGATGAAGAAAATTATCCAGGAGCAAAAGTACTAACACGTAACAGCATGCAGCAGGTACATATTGCCCATGCTGGTAGTAATATGTGGTGCGATAAGGCCATTTACTACAGTGGTGAAAACTTCGTTGAAGCTTACGGAAATGTTATTGTAAAGCAAGGTGATACCATAACCATGACATCTAAATATGTTGAATATAGTGGAACCTCTCAACTAGCCTTCGCTAGTGGTGAAGTTGTTTTAAAAAGTCCAAATTCAACTATTTCTTCAGATACTTTATATTTCGATAGAATAAAACAACAATCTTTTTATAAAAGTGGTGGTAATGTTGTTAAAGATTCATCAGGAACTATTACAAGTAAAATTGGTCGTTATTATATGACTGATAAAAAATTCCAGTTTGTTGACGATGTTGTTTTAACAGGTGACGGCACTGTGGTAAATTCAAATTATTTTGATTTTTATGAAGATACAGGACTTGCTTATTTATTCGGCCCATCAACCATAACAACAGAAGATAGTAAAACCTACTGTGAAAAAGGCTTTTATGACACAAAAAACAAGACTGGGTATGCACTGAAAGATTCTAAGATATATTATGATGATCGTATTATAGAAGGTGATAGTCTATATTTTGATAACACTAAAAGTTTTGCTTCAGCAACCAACAATATTAAAATTACTGACACTATAAATAAGAGTATTGTAACGGGCCATTACGCCGAAGTTTTTAGAGCTAAAGATTCTCTTTTTATCACTAAACGCGCCTTAGTAACAACGGTTCAAGAAAAAGATTCTGTCTATTTACATGCCGATAAAATAATGGTTACCGGTAAACCTGAAAATAGAATTACCCGAGCCTATTACAATGCTAAACTCTTTAAAACAGACATTAGTGCAAAAGCCGATTCTATTCATGCTGATCAAAAAACAGGTATTACCGAATTAATAAATCTAGACCGCTTTGCTCCTACCGATGCTTTTTCAACAAAGCGACGCCCCATTCTATGGAATAACGCAAACCAAATGACAGGTGACACTATTCATTTAATCTCAAATTCAAAAACAGAAAAACTAGATTCACTTCGTGTTTTTAATAACGCTTTTATAATTAGTAAAGATACTATTAGTGAAAATGGATATAATCAAATTTTTGGAATAACCTTAGTTGGTTTATTTAATGACGCGAATGAATTACGAGAAGTAAATATTAATAAAAATGCAGAATCTATATTTTATACACGTGATGAAAATCAAGAATTAATAGGTATAGACAAAGCTAAATCTGGTAGTATAAAGATGTTATTTGCAAATAGTGACATTGAAGAATATACGCGATTAAATACTGTTGATGGCACACTATTCCCTGAAAAAGATTATCAAGAAAAAGATAAATTCCTGAAAGGTTTTGATTGGAGAGAAGATGAGCGCCCTCTAAGTGTTGACGATTTATTTAAAGAAGATGAACCTTTCGAGCTAGCCGTAATAAAAGGTTTAGAAGATTATGTACCACAAGAAAACTTTTTTGATGAGGAGTTGTTGGAGCGGATAAATATTATTAACATAAAAAGAAATGAAATTAGGTATAAAAACCCTTTATTCACAAACATACTAAAACAAAATCAAACATTAGATTCAAAAGATTGGATAAAAAGTAACTTAATTATAAAATCAAAAACAGAAACCTCACCTATTAATAATAGTACCGCTTTTGAACTTTCAAAAAACGGAGGTAATAGCCATGTCTTTTTTCTAACACCTTTTACAAATGGTGAATTTCAATTTTCCATTTGGTTAAAAGGAGAAGGAACTGTTTATATGCTGTTCCAAGAAAATGGCAAGTCTTATAACTATGGTCTTTCCCAAATAACTCTCAGCAATAAATGGAAAAAACACGTGTTAAAAATCAATAAGAAAACAGACAACAATATTAAAATAAAAGTGATACTTAGCGGTGTACACCTAACAAAAAAACTGTTCGCTTGGAACCCAGAAATAATAAAATTTAACAACAACAACAACAACAACAACAACACTAAAGAATACTAATTACTTCTAACGATAACTTTAGTTCTTATTATTGATAATGAAACCAGACTTTCTCTCCCACCAAGCCCAAACCTCTCCTCACCCATTAGCTATGGAAATTTCCCATGCTAAAGGTTCATATATTTATGATACAAACAATAAAGCTTATCTCGATTTTGTAGCCGGAGTTTCAGCATGTCCATTGGGTCATCAACACACTAAAGTTAATTCTGCCATAAAAAACCAACTCGATCAATATTCACATGTTATGGTTTATGGCGAATACATACAAAAACCAGCAGTAGAGCTCACCAAACTTTTAGCAAAACATTTACCAACATCATTACAATCCACATATTTAACTAATTCAGGAACTGAAGCTATAGAAGGCGCACTAAAGTTAGCAAAACGTGCTACTGGGAGAAGTGAAATGATAGCAGCAAATCACGCATACCACGGTAACACCATGGGAGCTTTGAGCGTAATGGGGTATGAAGATAGAAAACAAGCCTTTAGGCCATTACTTCCTGATGTTAAATTTATAGAATTTAATAACGAGGATGATCTCTCTAAAATAACAACAAAGACTGCTTGTGTTATTTTAGAAACCATACAAGGTGGAGCCGGCTTTATAGAACCACAAAACAATTACTTAGAAAAAGTAAGAAAACAATGTGATGCCGTTGGAGCTCTTTTAATTTTAGATGAAATTCAACCAGGTATTGGAAGAACAGGTAAGCTTTTTGGGTTTGAACATTACAATTGTATTCCTGATATTTTAGTTACTGGCAAAGGACTTGGAGGCGGTATGCCTATTGGTGCATTTACAGCATCTCTTGAATTAATGAATCTTTTACAAGATAACCCCAAACTTGGTCATATTACTACTTTTGGAGGCCATCCCGTAATTGCAGCTTCTGCATTAGCAACTCTAACTGAAATTACAAAAAGTAACTTGATAGAACAGACCCTTAAAAAAGAACAACTCTTTAGAAAACTATTAGTTCACCCTTTAATAAAAGAAATTCGTGGTAGAGGTTTAATGTTAGCCATAATAACACCTTCTGCAGGTATAACAAATGCACTTATTTTAAAATGTCAAGATGCCGGATTAATACTATTTTGGCTACTTTTTGAGCCAAAAGCCGTTAGAATCACCCCACCATTAACAATTTCTAATGATGAAATAAAGGAAGGTTGCTCTAAAATTCTCAATATTTTAGATGAAATAAAAAACACTTAAAAGCTTAACATACAAAGTATTATATTTTAAAACTCAAATAAAAAACAAAAATGTTCATTACTTTGTTAAAAACATTTTCGTCGGTTTTGGTGTAAACCAAAAATAGAATACTAACTTTAATAAAGTAGAAAACACACAAAAGTGCTTATGGAGTATGGTCACGACCACAATAATAGCTTACCTCTAACTAAATTTGAGTCGATGCTTAAAACAAATCATGTTTTATTTTTCGATTCAGAAGAGTTTGAAAATATCATTCATCATTATCTTAACTTAGGAAAAATTGCTTTAGCAAAAAAAGCGATTAAACTAGGTTTGGATCAGCACCCTACATCCATTAATTTAAAATTATTCAGAGTTGAAGTCTTTGTTTTTGAAGATAAGCTTGAAGAAGCAGACCTTTTATTAGATCGACTTTACAGCCTAGATCCTCAAAACGAAGAAATATACATTCAAAAAGCCAATATTTTTTCTAAAAAAGATAATCACGAAAAAGCAATAGAAGTCTTAAAACAAGCTCTAAAATTAGCTGACGATGTAGTTGACCTATACTCGTTAATAGGAATGGAATACTTGTTTTTGGATAAATTTGAAGAGGCAAAAATCAATTTCATGAAATGCTTAGAAAGTGATATTGAAGACTATTCATCACTTTACAATATTATATATTGCTTCGAATATTTAAATCAAAATGAAGAGGCTATCACTTATTTAAACACCTTTTTAGATAAAAATCCATATTGCGAAGTCGCATGGCACCAATTAGGTATTCAATATTTTGCACTAAAAAAACTAAAAAAAGCATTAGCAGCGTTTGATTTTGCAATTATCTCCGACGATACCTTTATTGGAGCTTACATCGAACGTGGCAAAGTATTAGAGAAATTAGGGCGCTATGAAGACGCCATCGAAAATTACTCAATCACTTTAAAACTAGACGACCCTACCTCATTTGCTCTATTACATATTGGTAACTGCTACGAAAAATTAAAAAAGGACGATTTAGCCCTCCAATATTATGATAGAACTGTACACGAAGATCCTTTATTAGATAAAGGATGGATAGCTATTACTAAGTTTTATAATAAACGAAAAAACTATCAGCGTGCTCTCTATTTTATAAATAAAGCTATCAATATAGACTCAGAAAACGTGATGTATTGGAAGCTTTATGCGCAAATAAACGAGCGTTTAAATTTTTATGAAGAAGCAGAACGCGGATACAAAAAAACGCTAGAACTTGGCAATTACGAGCTAAACACTTGGTTAACCCGAGGCGATTTACTTATTAAATTAGGTGAAACAGAAGCAGCTATTGATAATTTTGAACAAGCTGTAGAGTTTTACTCAGATAGCGCAGAATTAGAGTACCGCTTAGCTGGATTGTATTTAGCACTTCACGAAACGGATAAAGGGACATTTCATTTAAAGAATGCTCTAAATATTAATGAAGATTATAGCTTTATTATTGAAGAACTTTTCCCTGAAATCTATAAGAAAGTTGCAGTACAAAGCTTGCTAAAACAAAATTCGAAGTAAGTTTTATATTCTATATAAACATTTTCATTAAAATACATACCTTTGGTTTTTTACGTAAAAAATCAAAAGATGCAAAGACATTTAAAAGACTATTTAATTATTTCGCTTAAAGGCCTTGCTATGGGAGCTGCCGATGCTGTTCCAGGTGTTTCTGGTGGAACTATTGCCTTCATTTCAGGTATTTACGAAGAATTAATAAATTCCATAAGTAATATAAATGCCGATTTAATTAAATCACTTTTCACTAAAGGTATAAAGCCTTTTTGGCAACAACTGAACGGTAATTTTTTAATAGCGCTATTAGCTGGTATTATGGTCAGTTTTGTATCTGTAATGCGTTTAGCAAAATACTTATTAGAAAATCACCCTGTACTTATTTGGTCTTTCTTTTTTGGTCTTATTGTGGCAAGTATTTTTTTTGTTGGAAAACAAATTCAAAAATGGAACTTAGCCGTAATTATTAGTTTAATTGTTGGTGCCTTTATAGCCTTTTACATTACAACACTTCCTGCTTCATCTAATAATGAAAATCCTTGGTTTCTATTTATCGCCGGAGCTATCGCAATTTGCGCTATGATTTTACCAGGAATTTCGGGAGCCTTCATTCTAATAATTTTAGGCGCATACAAAGCTTTAAGTGATGCTTTTCATGATTTTGATATCAAGAAAATATTAATTTTTGCTACAGGAGCTCTTGTGGGTCTTTTAAGTTTTAGTCATTTATTAAAATGGTTATTCAAACATTATCATAATATCACCTTAGCAGTGCTTACAGGTTTTATTTTTGGATCCCTAAACAAAGTTTGGCCTTGGAAAAAAACATTAACATGGCACACCAATTCCGAAGGAATTAAATCTGCCGTTTTACAAGAAAGTGTTTCACCTTTTTCTTTCGATGGAAATAACCAATTACTTTTTGCCATTACCTTAATGATTCTAGGATTTTTAACTATTTTTATTCTTGAAAAAGTGGGCAATAAAAAACAATAATGGAAAGTACCAGAACACTTACCGATAAAATTTTTCTAATCCTAAAAGGATTAGGAATGGGTGCTGCCAATAAGGTACCCGGAATTTCTGGTGGTGTTGTGGCTTTTGTTGCTGGTTTTTACGAAGAGTTTATTTACTCACTAAAAAAAGTAAACGGTAAAGCTTTTAAACTCCTAATTAATGGGCGCTTTAAAAGTTTCTACAATTATATAAATGGTAGATTTTTAAGTTTACTTTTCTTCGGTATGATAGTTAGTTATTTTAGTATATCTAAAATTCTAGATTATCTTATCAAACAATACGAATTATATGTTTGGAGTGTTTTCTTCGGAATGATTATAGGCTCAATTTACTATATAAATAAAGATTTTAAAGACCGTAATTATCAAACCTATCTATCACTAGCTATTGGTATTTTACTAGGTGTTGGTATTAGCTTTTTAAATCCTGCTAAGGAAAACGATAATCTTTGGTTTGTATTTTTCTGTGGCATTATAAGTGTTTCAGGCATGACCTTACCTGGGTTTTCAGGTTCATTTATTCTCATTTTACTTGGTAACTATGTACTCCTTTTAGTCGATTCTGTAAACGCTCTTTACGATACTTTTTCAGAAATAATTAGAAATGATTTCGGTTTTACCAACAATCCAGAACGTTTAAGAATGCTACAAGTGCTCGCTGTGTTTACTTTAGGCTCAATTGCAGGTTTAGTAACCTTTTCTCATTTATTAAGCTATATTTTAAAACGCTACAAAAGCATTACCACCTCATCAATATTAGGGTTTATTATAGGTTCTTTAGGAGTTGTTTGGCCTTGGAAAAAAACAATCTATAAACTAGACCAAAATGGTGGTTTTCTATTCGATTCTACAGGCTCTAAAGTAGTTCACAACTATCAACGCTTTTTCCCTGAATTAAACACCGATACTTATTTAGCTATTGGCTTTATATTACTAGGCATAGCATTTGTTTTAGGCTTAGAGTGGTACGGACAAAAAACAAGACATATACAAGAATAATATAAAAAATTATCAAGTGAAAAAATTAGGACTTTTAGGCAAAGATATATCATATTCATTTTCAAGAAATTATTTCAAAAATAAATTTGAAAATGAAAATATAACAGATACAAGCTACGAAAATTTCGATTTAGAAAACATCGATCTATTTCCCTCAATTATAAAAAACACAGAAAACATAAAGGGTTTAAACGTGACTATTCCTTATAAAGAAGCGGTTATGCCTTTTCTTGATAAAATAAATAAAAAAGCGAAAGCTATTGGAGCGGTTAACACCATAAAAATCACAAAAAAAGGAAAACTTGTTGGCTATAATACAGACTGTTATGGTTTTAAAAACACACTTAAACCTTTCGTGAAACCGCATCATAAAAAAGCTTTAATTCTAGGTACAGGTGGTGCTAGTAAAGCGGTTGCTTTCAGTTTAAAAGAATTAGGAATAGATTATAAATATGTTTCTAGAAAACACTCTAAAGGTGTCACTTTTACCTACGACGATTTAACAGAAACCATTGTTGCAGAACACGAAGTGATTGTAAACTGCACGCCATTAGGGACATTCCCGAACATTGAAGTTTGCGCAAATATTCCATACAACGGTATAACGGATAAACATATTCTATTCGATTTAATATACAATCCAGATCAAACTAAATTCCTAAAACAAGGTAAGGATAACGGTGCCACAACTATTAACGGATTAAATATGCTTAAATTACAAGCAGAAAAATCGTGGGCCATTTGGGATTTATAAAAAATATCCACGCCTAAGCCTTTGTTAATAATAGACTTGTTAGTATCTTTAAAGTCTATAGTAAAAACTACGAACCTAAACATTTTATAATGTCTGACTTAAATAACCCTAACGCAGAAAACGCAGATCATGCTAATCCTGTAAACAGTGAATCTATTACACCAGAAACCACGGCTCCGGAAGCTGTAACTCCTGATGATTCACAAACTTCTGAAACACCAACCACTGAAGTACAAACAGAAGATACTGTAGCCGCTACACCTGCCCCTGTAAAAGGAGACAGTGAAGATGATGAAGTTCTAAATGAAATTGAAGAATCTAACGCAGAAGATGCCGAAGATGAAGGAAACAAAGATAGGCACACCATTGAAGTTAAGGAATATGATAGCATGTCGCTTGAAGCTTTAGCCATTGAGTTAGAAAAACTTGTTCAGGGACAAAAAGTACAGGCTATAAAATCTCATGTAGATGGTATTAATGCCGAGTTTAAAACAAAGCACCAAGCCTTAGTTGAAGAGAAAAAGGAAGAATTTTTAAATGAAGGAGGAAATGAAATCGATTTCTACTACGCCTCTCCTATTGAAAAACGTTACAAAGCAGCTTACAAAGAATACCGAAATAAGCTTAACGATCACTATAAAAGTTTAGAAAAAAACTTAAAGCAAAACTTAACCGATAAGCTAGAAATAATTGAAGAACTTAAAGGTTTAATTAATGTTGAAGAGAATATAAATACAACCTACAAGCATTTTAAAGAATTACAAGAACGTTGGAGAACAACCGGACCAATTCCGAGAGATAAATACAATAACGCTTGGAATAGCTACCATCACCATGTGGAGTTATTTTACGATTTTTTACACCTTAACAGAGATTTACGCGATCTAGATTTTAAACATAATTTAGAGAAGAAATTATTAATTATTGAGCGCGCTGAAGAGTTAGCCCAAGATGATAATGTAATGCGATCGTTTAGAGAACTTCAAGAATTACACAAAATGTGGAAAGAAGAGCTCGGCCCTGTTGGTAAAGAACATCGTGAAGAAATTTGGGATCGTTTTAAAGCTGCAACAAAAATTATAAACGATAAACGCCAAGTTTATTACAAAGAAATTGATAAGGTTTACGATAAAAACCTAGAAACTAAATTAGAAATAATTGCTAATATTGAATTTGTTGCTGCACAACCTGCAGGCTCGCATAGTGAATGGCAAAAGCGTATTAAAATTATTGAAGATTTAAGAAATCAATTTTTTAATGCCGGAAAAGTACCTTTAAAAGTTAACGAAGATACTTGGGCTAAGTTTAAAGATGCTGTTAGAACTTTTAACAGAAACAAAAACGCTTATTACAAAGATTTAAAAAAGGAACAATACACTAATTTACAGAAAAAATTAGAGTTAATAAAAATTGCTGAAGACAACAAAGAAAGCGAAGATACTGCGGTAACAACGCCTTTGATGAAAAAAATTCAGAACGATTGGAAAAAAATTGGTCATGTTCCAAGAAAAGACAGCGACAAAATTTGGAAACAATTTAAAGCTGCCTGTAATCACTATTTCGATAAAGTGCATGCAAAAAGAAATGCTGTAAGTCAAGAACACGTTGATGCTTTCAATAAAAAATCTGAATTACTAGAAACTCTTAAAGCTGTGACACCTACAGATGATAAAGACAAAGATGTTGAAATCATTAAAGGACATATTAATACTTGGAAAGATTTAGGACGTGTACCAAACGACAAACGTTTTATTGAAGATAAATTCCAGAAAACCATTGACGATTTATTATCTAGTTTAAAAATGGATAAAACAGAAATCGAAATGATTAAGTACGAGAACAAACTTGATAGCTTAACTTCTTCTGATGGTGATACAAGAAATTTAGATAACGAACGCTTATTCATTCGTAAAAAAATGGATGAAGTAAAAGCGCAAATTAATCAGTTAGAAAATAATTTACAGTTTTTCACGAATGTAGATGAAGATAATCCGCTAGTTAAAGATGTGCACAACAACATTAAAGGCCACAAAGATTCTCTTGTTCTTTTAAAAGAAAAACTAAGAAAAATTAAAGAGCGTTATTAATTTGTAACACTATTTATTACAATAGAAAAAAGGCAGCTTAGAAAAATTCTAAGCTGCCTTTTTAGTTTCATGTCGTGTTTTCTAAAACACTAAAATATTAAACACGAACATGGCCGTCTCCAAAAACATAATATTTATTGGTAACAAGCTCCTTTAACCCTAATGGTCCGCGATGGTGTAATTTATCTGTACTTATAGCAAGCTCTGCTCCTACACCTATTTGTCCGCCATCGGTAAAACGTGTTGATGCGTTTTGATATACCACAGCACAATCTACTTGTTCCATGAATTTCTTAGCAATATCTGTATTAGTCGTCATGACTGTAGCAGAATGTCCACCAGAGTATTCGTTTATTTTTTCAATAACATCAAAAACCGAATTTACGGTACCAATACAACATTTCATTTCAAGAAATTCTTGATACCAAATGGAATCATCTGTTATAAGTTTTTCATCACTTAAAATAGATTTTGTTTCTTCATCAACTAAAACCTCTACACCACTGTCTTTTAAAATTTCATTTAAATTTAAAATTCTACCTGCATAATCAGGAAGTTTTTTACTTACTAAAATTTTATCTAAAGCATTACATGCCGAAATTTTTTGAGTTTTAGCATTTAAAATCACCTCTATGGTTTGTTTCCAATCGGCAGCCTCATCAATGTATAAAAAGTTATTACCACGTCCGCTCACTAAAACAGCACACTTAGCATGCTCTTTTACAAACTTTATAAGCTGCTCGCCACCTCTAGGCACTATTAAATCGAGTTGCTCGGTAGGGTTTCTTAAAAAAGCTTGAGTTTCTGCTCTATTCATGGTTAACATTTGAATATAATCGGTGCTCAGATTATGCTCTTCTAATGCCATATGCCAAAGTTTTACAATAGCTGTGTTACTGTGTACGGCTTCTTTACCTCCTTTAAGCAGTATTTTATTATTAGCTTTAAAAGCAAGCACTGTAGCCTCTACAGTTACATCTGGTCTAGATTCATAAATAATCATAATAGTTCCAAATGGTGCTGTTTTATTCACAACATCCAAACCGTTATCAAACTGTTTTCTGCTAATTATTTTATTCACAGGATCCTCTTGTTCACGCACTACCTGTATTGCGGTAATCATACCATCGACCTTATCTTTATTAAGAATTAAGCGATCGTACATGGCTTGATCTTCTTGATTAAAAGCCGCTATATCTTTTTTGTTTGCATTTAATAAAGTATCCTCATGTTCCTTTAAAAGAACCTCCATACTTTTTAAAACACTATTTTTTATTTCTTCTGATAATAATTCCATTTTCTCTCTTTTTTTAAAGTGACACCTTAGTTCCTACAGCTTTTCCGTCTATAATATCGATAATGGTGTTATCACTTTTTCCATTAGCAATAAAAGTTGGAATGTTGTTGGCTGCAGTTTGTTGCGCATAATCTAATTTAGATCCCATACCACCACGGCCTTCTCCTTCACCTTTATTATTGTCCTGAATATATTTATTAAGATCGTCCCCCGGATCTACATTTTTTATTAAATCGCTACTTTCCGCTTCCGGATGCCCTGTATAAAGACCATCTATATCGGTTAGAATAATAAGCTTATCTGCGTTAATTAGCTGAGCAATTAAACTCGCCAGCTCGTCATTATCAGAAAACATAGACATGGTTACCGATACGGCATCATCCTCATTAGCAATAGGAATAACACCTTCTGAAAGTAAACCTTCACAACAGTTAATCATATTTTGCCTGTGTACTCCTGGGCTAAAATCTCGCTTTGTAGGTAGTACTTGCGCACACTTCATTCCATAATCATGAAAAATATCATAATAAAGACGCATCATTCTTGGTTGCCCAATAGAAGAATATACTTGGCGCCGTACGGTTTTATCTTTAATTTTAGATTTCCCTAAAACTTCTTTTCCTGCAATGGCAGAACCAGAAGAGACTAATATCGTCATGATATCACGCTCGTAAAGCTCTGCTATTTGTTTTACCAATCGTCTTAAAACTGGTCTTACAATTCTATTATCTTTGTTGGTCATTACATTAGTACCAACCTTAATCACTATTCTTTGTTTACACATTTTAGTGTTCTTTTCCCATTTCTACTGCACGACTAAATGCAGCAAAAGCGGCTTCTTTAATTAATTCATTAACATTATTATCTTCCATAGAGTCTAGCGCGGCACGTGTAGTGCCTCCTTTAGAAGCTACTCGATCCATCCACGAGTTTGGAGATAGATTAGATTGATTAAAAAGTTCTACAGCACCTGTAAAAGTTTGACTTACCAATACTGTAGAGTCGTTTTTAGAAAAGCCCATTTGTAAAGCCGCTTCCATCATACTTTGCATAAAATAGAATACATAAGCTGGTCCACTTCCCGAAATACCTGTAGAGGCATCTATAAAGTTTTCGTTAGAAACTCGCATTGATTTACCTGTGGTATCCAATAAACTTTCTACCGTTAGCATTTCTATTCTAGAAATTTCTGGTGATGTTACGTAAGATGTTAAGCCTTTACCTATTTGTGCCGGTAAATTAGGCATAGCACGTACAACTTTTTCTAAACCTGTTAGTTCTTTTATAGAGGCTATTGTTACACCTGCCATAATAGAGACAATAATTTGTTGTGAGTTTACCAATTTGTTGATGGCTTTAAAAACGCCTTCAGCATGGTATGGTTTTACTGCAATAAAAATGATATCTGCTTTTGGCACGCAGTCTTCAAGCTCTTTAAATGCATCAAAATGTGATATTTGGTTGAGCTCCTCCAATTTCTCTTCAGATTTATCCAAAACCATAATATTTCTCTTTTTAAGCAGTCTAGATTTAGACATGCCTTGTGCATAAGTAAGCCCCATGTTTCCTGCTCCAATTACCAGTACTTTCATTTAATATATATTTAAATTAATTATTAAAAATTTGGTTAAACAAAAAGAATACAATCTTTGTAATCTTTAACTTCACCATAATATGTTTCACGATATTTATGAAGCGTTTTTATAGGTAAACCAAACAAGTATTTTCTAATGTGTGTTACTTTACTTGTAAGTTCGCCCATTTTTACGCTATGTATTTTCTCGTAAGATGTTTTTCTCTTTATTTGTATAATCTTCATGTTCTGTGTGTGTTTTTTAAAATGGATTATCGAACTAATCGCATTTCTATATTTCTTGCTTTAAACCCTTGTTTTTCGAATAATTCTATAACTGGGTTATCTTTATTTACGTGTATAGCGATATCGCCATCACAATATTTTATGGTATGTTCTATTAACTTCTGAGCAATCCCTCTACCTCTATACTCGGTTTTAACAGCCATATATACCAATATGTTTTCTGCTAAATACTCGTTCATACCTGTTCTATTAACAACTATGGCTCCTAAAATTTCTTGTTTCTTTTCCATAATAAAAACATAACCGCCAAGTCCTGGAACTTCTTTTGCAGCATACATAATTGATTTTTGGATGGCACTTTTGGTGTCTGTAAACTCACCAGAATATTCATGCAAAAACTTGGAAATACGTGATATATCATTGATTGACAACCTAGAAAAGGCATCAAAAGTCGTAATAGTCATTAAATGATTATTATTTGTGGGTATACCTAAATTTAGGTAAACATAAAAATGAGGTAAACGCAAAAAACTATTCACTTATAAACTAATAAGTAAATAATTAACGTTTAAAAATTGAGTAAGGAGATTGGCTGAATACTAGAATGCAGGAGGAATGAATTTATCCGACTGATTTCTAAAAACTAGAAAGTTGAAGTTAAAGATTCTGATATTTCTTTTCTCATGTATGCCTTTTACCATGATGCAAATTTAAATAAAATGAACCCCAATAGCAAATTAACCATGTTAAGATAAATACAATTCGTAAAAAACGCTTGTTTTATAATATTATAGTTTTTTGGCTTCTTCCCAAAACACATCCATTTCGGCAAGCGTCATGTCTCTCAATGGTTTATTTAAACTTTTAGCTTTTTCTTCTAGATATTGAAAACGTTTAGTAAATTTTTTATTAGTACGTTCTAGAGCATTTTCTGGGTTAATATTTTTAAAACGTGCATAGTTTACCAGCGAGAACAAAACATCTCCAAATTCACTTTCCATAGCATCTTGGTCGTTTACTTCAACTTCTACTTTAAACTCATTAAGCTCTTCTTCTACTTTTTCCCAAACCTGAGAAGGTTCTTCCCAATCGAAACCTACACCAGCTACTTTTTCTTGAATTCGTCCTGCTTTTACAAGTGCAGGCAAACTTTTTGGTACGCCTTCTAAAACACTAGATTTTCCTTCTTTAAGTTTTAAGTTTTCCCAGTTTCTTTTAACATCTTCTTCGTTTTCAACTTTTACATTGCTATAAATATGTGGATGTCTGTGTATCAATTTTTCACAGATAGAATTACAAACATCACCTATATCAAAATCTTTAGTTTCGCTACCAATTTTAGCGTAAAATACAATATGCAAAAGCACATCGCCTAGTTCTTTTTTTACTTCCTCTAAATCTTTATCCAAAATAGCATCACCCAGCTCATACGTTTCTTCTATGGTTAAATGACGAAGCGTTTCCATGGTTTGCTTTTTATCCCATGGGCATTGCTCACGAAGCTCGTCCATAATAGTTAATAATCTATCGAATGCTGTTAGTTGATTTGCTCTAGAATTCATGAGAAATTGAAATTGTATTCTTTTTTGTAAAAATACAGTTTCTACTAATTATAATTTTAATTTACAGGAAGAAAATAATGCTGGGGTTCATATTGATATTAAAAGAATTGGCGGTAACCTAATACTAATATACAATCAAGCTTACAGTTTAATTTTCTCGCAAAAACGATATAAATTATCTTAATAATTAAAATTTACTTCTACTTTTTATAAAACCTCGACAAAAAACATACACGTAGTCGAAAAACCACTATTATTGTCAGAATTTTATTTTATTTTTTATTATTTTAATCGAATCTTTCTCCCGAAGATCAACCAAAACAAAATATCATGAGGAAATTACATGCTATATTCCCTGTATTATTATTCTTACTGTCTACAGTATCATTTGCCCAAGTAGGAATTGGCACCACTAGCCCCGAAGCTATGCTAGATGTAAATGGTACACTTAAAGTAAGAAGTACTGTAAACGAAAACGATATAGAAGTTATACAAGATTCTATTTTAGTTATTTCTAAATCAGGCATTGTTAACACGGTACTTGCCAACGATATTATAGATGCTGCATTACCAACAATAGTTAAGGCTTCATTTTCTAGTGGAGGCCCTCAAACCTTATCACTTACTCTTGGAAGCTCTAAAATAACATTTGATAGTGAAGAAGTAGACAATAACGATGAATTCGATTTAACTACAAATACATTTACAGCTAAACAGGAAGGTATATATATTATTAACGCGCAAATAAAAGTAGATCCTACATTAATTAGTGTAAGTACAGATTACGGCATCGGTATTTACAAAAATAATATTTTAATAGCTGAGCAAAGTTATACTAGTGTTGTTGTCTCCGTACCTTTAATATTAACAGATGTATCAACTTCGCCGATTAGATCCGTAACCGCTACCACCGATTTAAGCGTAGGTGATACTATTGAATTCAAATTAACATCTTCGCGATTACTCGGATTACCAGCTATTTTAACTGTCGATGTTCTTGGAGGAAAAACAGATAGTAATTTTTCCATCTACCAAATAAGATAGCCCACAACAATATTTAAGTTCTTTTTAAAGAAACTTTTTAAACCATTTTAATATAACTATCGGAGCCAGAACTAAATCTACAAATAAGGTTATAATCACAATAAGCCCTACCAATAAACCGAGTATAAAAATTTCTAACGATCCTGAACTCATTAAAATAAAAAAGCCACCAACCAGAATAATACTGGTAGCCAAAATAGCTTTTCCGCACTCTAAAACCGCCGTTTTTATAGCATAGTCTACAGAGCCTCCCTTTTTACGTTCCCATTGAAATTTACTTAAAAGGTGAATGGTATCATCTACAGCAATAACAAAACCAACTGTAAAAATTAGTGCAATTTCTGCTCTTAAATCGACTTTAAAAAACCCCATAATTCCAGCCGTTATAATCAACGGGATTAAATTAAGGAATACAGCCAAAATACCTAAAGCCATATTTTTATAAACTATTCCTAAAGTAATAGACACAATTATTATGGCAATCAAAAGTCCGAAAAATGTATTTTCTATACTTTTCTCTTGAGATATATCGATAAGCATATCGATACCAGATAGCCTTGCTTCTATTGGTTTATTAGCAATTAAACTATTTACATGTGCCAAAATATCAGTATGGATGGCATCAATATCATGCTTTCCAAAATCTTTCATCTGGGCATTAAATTTAAAAATAGTTCGGTTTTTATTAGCTAAATAATCTTTCTTTAAAAGTGAAGCTAGTTCCTTTTCATATTTTTTAATAGTCTTAATATCTAGAGGTAACGGTCGTTCTTTATAGGTATTTGGATAATACGCCTGACTCATAATTTGATAATAATTTACAGGTGATTTTACATCGTTTAAATTAGGATGTTCCGCTAGGTAATTATCAATAGCATAAACCGTTTCTAAAAGTTCAGGCTCATTTAATTTCTTTTCATTTTTAGATGAAAGCACAAGCTCGAACGTACGAGAACCTCCAAAATTATTTTCGAAGAATTTATAACTGCTGTATAAATCTGTTTTTTCAGGAAACGAATAATGACTCCCATTTGTACTAATTAAAGTCATTCCATAACAACTCAGAGCAAGAACTACAGCAAACCCAACAAGTACCGTATTTTGATATTTATAAATTAAATCTAGCTTTTTAAACAGCTTCGTAGATAATGCCGTAAACGGTTTACTGATGGTAAATAAATTTCTCTTTTTTAGACCACTAAAAAATATAGGCAAAAAGATAAGCGTTAAAACAAAGGTTAAAATCACTAAAATAGCCGACTCAACTCCAAAATTTCGCATTGCCTGCATGGGAGACATATACAATACTAAAAAACCAACTGCTGTTGTAAACGATGTGATTAAGGTTGTAAACCCAATTTCGCTTAACGCATTTTTGGTTGCTTGCTTAGATGATAATCCTTTTTTAGCTTCAATATCATATTTTATGCACAAATGAATAACATCGGAAACCGCTACAATTAAAATAATAGTTGGAAATAAATTAGACATGGTACTTATAGGTCTCCCCAAAGTAACCATACCTCCCAAAAACAAAATAATAACCACAACAACCAACACTATGGGAAATAAAATAGCTGCTGGTTTTTTAAATATGAAAATTAAACTCAAACATAAAAAAATAGAAATCCAAAAACTAAACGTCAGTATCTCTTTAATAAGAATGTTTTTAAACGAAACATCAATAACTTCTCTTCCCCATAAAAACGTGGTAAGTTCGCCGTAATCGGTTCTTAAGGCATTAACATCTCCTATTAATTTATCTAAGGGTTTAGTCTCTAAGTTTGGCTCGGTTTCTATCCATAAAAACAACGCATCGCCTTGTCTATTAATAAAGCTTTTAGGTAACTCATCGCCTAAAATTTTCTTTTTATTATAGGCTAATTTACCGCTATCTTCAATTTTTAAATACGGTACCCCAATAATACCAAACATACTTTTTATTGGGTAAGACAGCGTTAGCAAGCTATTTACCTTTTTTATATTCGGAATCTGTTTTAAGCTATCGGTTAGCGCTTCTATTTTATTAAGAAATTCCAAATTGAAAACAGAATCTTGATGTTTAACGCCTAATAGAATTAAATTATCCTGACTAGAGAATTCCGATTTCATGTCTTGATAAAAAGTGTAATCGGCATCATCTTCATGAAAAAACTGAGATATATCGGTATCTACCTCAATATTCGGCGCTTTTATTGCTGCAAATACTACAAGTAAAATTAATATGACTATGTAGATATATCTGTATTTTAAGAGTTTTTCAATCATATGTAATTGCCTCTATTTAGCTTAGAGCATACAAGATACGAAGCACAATTTTACTTTAATAGCCTTTTACTCTATTCTACTTAAAATAGCAGAAGTTTTGTTGAAAAGAAACCAATAGATTGTTCTAATTTTGAAGCTTAATTTAAATCATGTTATCAAGCAAATGGATATTTTTCTATAACAAGCTTGCAACAAATAAATAATAGTAAAATGATAGAATTATTATTCATAATTAAATTATTAGTGGCTATCGCCTTTGTTATCGGCTTATCAATACTAGCTGAAAATGTAAGCCCAAAAGTTGCTGGTATTTTATCGGGATACCCAACGGGATCTGCTATCACTTTATTTTTCTTTGGCTTAGAAGTTAGTCCTGATTTTGCTGCAAAAAGCGCTGTTTATAATATGATGGGCTTAACGGCTGCTTTAACTTTTGTTTATGTGTATTACATAGCCTCTAGATACTTTAAAAGGTTTAATATTTTGCTATCTTCTTTATCGGCTATAACGGCTTACTTTGCTGTAGTTTCGCTATTACACCTTATAGAAATTAATAAATATATAGCCATATTAATCCCAATTACTTTCTCATTTTTGTTTATTCGTCTTTTTAAAAGTATTGAAAATATTAACATAAAAACTAAGGCTAAACTTAATTATAAAATTCTTTTTGTGCGCGCCTTTTTTGCTGCTTTAATTATTTTAGTAATTACGAGTGTCCCCAAATTTGTTGGTCCAACTTGGGCAGGACTTTTCTCTGCATTTCCGACAACTTTGTTTCCGCTTATGCTAATTATTCATTTTACATATTCTAAAGAACATGTGCATACGGTGATAAAAAATGTTCCTATTGGTATGTTTTCATTAATAATTTATTCGCTTGTTATTTCTATAGTTTATCCACTTCATGGAATTTATGTTGGTACTCTTATTTCGTTTGGAGCAGCTACAGTTTATCTTCTTGTTTATAAGAAAATAAGAAGTGTTTTGGATAAGCGTGAATTAAAAAAAACAGCTATTGAAGGTGAATAAAACTTCGACTAATAAATCCTTTTGGCTAATACGCCCGCGTTAGGGATTGCAGAGAAAAGCCCACAGCCTGACGAAGGAAGTGCGAGGACTTGCAACGGAAAGCCCGACCTAGGTCCTGATTTTTTTTTCAGGACCTAGGTAACGCCCAAATACCAATTCTAAAACAGGAAACCGTTTTAAAACAAAAAATCCAGCTAGAAAGCCGGATTTTTATTTTTTATGATTTTAGAAAACTATGCTCCGTTTTCTTTTTTAATTAAGTTTAAGGCAGAACCTTCGTTATACCAATCGATTTGCGCATCGTTATAAGTGTGATTCAATTTAATAACATCTTTACTGCCATCGGCATGAACTACCTCTAAGGTTAATTGCTTGTCTGGTGCAAAGGCATTTAAATCTGTGAAGTTGAACGTATCATCTTCTTGAATTAAATCGTAATCGCTTTCGTTAGCAAATGTTAAACCTAGCATCCCTTGTTTTTTAAGGTTTGTTTCGTGAATACGCGCAAACGATTTTACAATTACAGCGGCAACACCTAAATGCCTTGGCTCCATGGCTGCATGCTCACGAGAGGATCCTTCTCCGTAATTATGGTCGCCCACAACAACAGTTTTAATTCCTGCGGCTTTGTAAGCACGTGCTGTATCTGGCACGCCACCATAATCTCCTGTTATTTGATTTTTAACAAAGTTTGTTTTTTGACCAAATGCGTTAACGGCTCCAATTAAGCAGTTGTTTGAAATATTATCTAAGTGCCCACGGAAACGTAACCATGGCCCTGCCATAGAAATATGGTCGGTGGTACATTTTCCAAAGGCTTTTATTAATAGTTTTGCACCTGAAATATCGTTACCAAGCGGTGTAAATGGCGTTAATAATTGTAAACGCTCCGAATCTTCGGCTACTTTTACTTGTACGTGGCTACCATCGGCTTCTGGTGCTAGGTATCCATTATCTTTTACTTCGAATCCTTTTGGTGGTAATTCCCATCCTGTTGGCTCATCGAACATCACTTCTTCACCATTCTCATTAATCAACTTATCTGTCATTGGATTGAAGTCTAAACGACCTGCAATGGCAATGGCTGCAGTAATTTCTGGAGAAGCTACAAAGGCGTGTGTATTTGGATTTCCATCGGCACGTTTAGCAAAGTTTCGGTTAAACGAATGTACAATGCTGTTTTTTGGTGCGTTTTTTGGATCGCTATATCTTGCCCATTGTCCAATACATGGTCCGCAGGCATTTGTAAATATTTTTGCATCTAGATTTTCGAAAATCCCTAAAATACCATCACGATCTGCTGTGTAGCGTACTTGCTCTGATCCTGGATTAATACCTAGTTCCGATTTCATTTTTAAACCTTTATCTAAGGCTTGTTGTGCTATGGATGATGCACGAGATAAATCTTCGTAAGATGAGTTGGTACAAGAACCAATTAAACCCCATTCTACTTTTAAAGGCCACTCGTTAGCGGTTGCTTTCTCATTTATATCCTTACCAACTGGCGTAGATAAATCTGGCGTGAAAGGTCCGTTTAATAATGGACTTAATTCTGATAAATTAATTTCAATAAGTTCATCGAAATATTGTTCTGGGTTTGCGTATACTTCAGCATCTCCCGTTAAATGTTCTTTAACGGCGTTTGCAGCATCTGCAACATCGCTTCTATCGGTTGCACGTAAATAACGCTCCATAGACTCATCGTACCCAAAAGTAGAGGTTGTAGCGCCTATTTCGGCTCCCATATTACAAATGGTTCCTTTACCTGTACACGACATTGATGTTGCTCCAGGTCCAAAGTATTCTACAATAGCTCCAGTTCCTCCTTTTGCAGTAAGAATTCCGGCTACTTTTAAAATCACATCCTTTGGCGCTGTCCATCCTGATAATTTACCAGTTAACTTAACACCAATTAATTTAGGGAATTTAAGTTCCCAAGCCATTCCGGCCATAACGTCTACCGCATCGGCTCCACCAACACCAATTGCGACCATACCTAAACCACCAGCATTTACTGTGTGGGAATCGGTACCAATCATCATTCCTCCTGGGAATGCATAATTTTCTAAAACGACTTGATGAATAATACCGGCGCCTGGTTTCCAAAAACCAATACCGTATTTATTTGATACAGATTCTAAGAAATTAAAAACTTCGCTACTCACAGAGTTGGCGTGTTTTAAATCGGTTGCTGCACCATCTTTAGCTTGTATTAAGTGATCGCAATGCACCGTTGTTGGTACAGCGACTTTAGTTTTTCCGGCTTGCATAAATTGCAAAAGAGCCATTTGTGCTGTTGCATCTTGGCAAGCAATTCTATCTGGCGCAAAATCTACATAATCCTTACCTCGCGAGAATGCTTTGGTAGGGTTTCCGTCCCACAAGTGAGAATATAAAATCTTTTCAGAAAGTGTTAATGGTTTACCTACAATGCTTCGTGCTTTGTCTACACGTTGAGCCATTTTGGTATAAACCTCCTTAATCATGTCGATGTCAAATGCCATAAAATATTTGTTTTTTTGTTATTTGAATTTTAATTACTACAATGTACAAAATATTGAATTATTACAATCATATTTTCACATTTTGATAACGTTTAATAATTTCTAAGACCATCATCGCTTTTCGAATACTTAACTTCAAGAATTAATAAATACAAGGTGATGTACGTCTTTTGATATAATTTCGAAATTACCACTTTTACGCTTTTGAACTTAACTTGAAAAAAAATATAATTAACTGTATTAAACAAAAAAATCCCGAGTCTAAAGACTCAGGATTTTAAGATATTATAATAAAACCTTTTAATTAGCTTACTAGTTGCTTTGTAGAAGGTTTAAACTTCGTTAATACAATACCGTCAACAGCAGCTTCATACTCTGCCATAGTTGGTGTTCTACCTAAAATTGTAGATAGTACTACAACTGGTGTAGATGATAATAAAGATTCACCTTTTTTCTCGCCAGTATCTTTTACAACACGACCTTGGAATAAACGTGTAGATGTTGCCATTACCGTATCTCCTGGTTCTGCTTTTTCTTGGTTACCCATACAAAGGTTACAACCTGGACGCTCTAAATACAACATGTTTTCGTATTTAGTACGTGCTAAACCTTTTGGTGCGCTATCATCAAACTCAAATCCTGAGTATTTAACTAAAACATCCCAGTCGCCTTCAGCTTTCAACTCATCAACAATATTATATGTTGGAGGGGCCACTACTAAAGGTGCTTTAAATTCAACTTTACCGTGTTGTGCTTCAATGTTTTTCAACATTTGAGCTAATATTTTCATATCCCCTTTGTGTACCATACAAGACCCTACGAAACCTAAATCTACTTTTTTAGTTCCTCCGTAGAAAGATAATGGACGAATAGTATCGTGTGTATAACGTTTCGATACATCATCATTATTTACATCTGGATCGGCAATCATTGGTTCAGCAATTTCGTCTAAATCAATAACAACATCAGCATAATAGTTTGCATCAGCATCTGGTTTTAAAGCTGGTTTAATACCTGTCTTTAATTCCTGTATTCTAGCATTTGCTTTATCAACTAAACCTTGAAGTACTTTATTGTCATTATCCATACCCTTATCAATCATGATTTGGATACGACCTTTTGAAATTTCTAATGATTCAATCAATGTTTCTTCTTCTGAAATACAAATAGAAGCCTTAGCTTTCATCTCAGCAGTCCAATCTGTAAATGTAAAAGCTTGATCGGCAGTAAGCGTTCCAATATGAACCTCAATGATTCTTCCTTGGAATACGTTTTCTCCACCAAACTGCTTTAACATTTGTTGTTGTGTAGCGTGTACCACATCACGGAAATCCATGAAGCTTCTCATTTCACCTTTAAAAGTAACCTTTACAGATTCTGGAATTGGCATAGTAGCCTCACCTGTAGCTAATGCTAAGGCAACAGTTCCTGAATCGGCTCCAAAAGCAACACCTTTAGACATACGTGTGTGAGAATCTCCACCAATAATAATATCCCAATCATCAACAGTAATATCATTTAATACTTTATGAATAACATCGGTCATCGCGTGATATTGTCCTTTAGGATCACGTGCAGTAATTAAACCAAAATCGTTCATAAAACTCATTAATCTTGGAATGTTAGCCTTAGATCTATCATCCCAAACAGAAGCTGTATGACAACCCGATTGGTAACCCGCATCAACAATTGGAGAAATGATAGTCGCTGCCATCATCTCTAATTCTTGAGACGTCATTAAACCTGTAGTATCTTGAGACCCTACAATGTTTACTTCAACACGCACATTAGAACCTGCATGTAATGTTTTACCTGGAGTATTTCCAACGGCATTTTTGTTGAATATTTTTTCAACAGCTGTTAAACCTTGTCCTTCAACAGATACTTCTTTAGAAGGTGCATATACTTGAGGAATATCGATTTCTAATATTTTACAAGCTAAAGTTTGTAATTTTTTACCAAAAACAACAGCGTAAGATCCTCCTGCTTTGATAAACTCCATTTTTGGTGGCGTTAATGCAGCTGAGATATCTTTTAACTCTTTATCTCCGTTATATAATTTTTTTGTTTTTGTATTAATCGTTAACACCGTACCTGTAGCTACAGAATACACTTCTTCTAAAACTGGTTCTCCATCAGCATCTACAACAGTATTACCTTCTGCATCTTTCTTTTGTACCCAGTTTTTTAAATCGATACCAATACCTCCAGTTACTCCAACAGTTGTTAAAAAAATTGGCGCAATACCATTTGTACCAGCAATTACTGGCGCAAAATTGATAAATGGCACGTAAGGGCTAAAAGGAACACCAGTCCATAACGCTACGTTATTTACACCAGACATTCTTGAAGATCCAACTCCCATAGTACCTTTTTCGGCGATTAACATCACACGTTTATCTGGGTGTTGCTCTTTTAAAGCTAACAATTCGTTTTGCATGTCTTTGTTATGCTCAAACATACATTGACCGTGTAATTCACGATCTGATCTTGAGTGTGCATCTGCACCAGGAGATAATAAATCTGTAGAAATATCACCTACACCTGCGATGTAAGTTACTATTTCTATTTTTTCTTCAACATCTGGTAGTTTTGTAAAAAACTCAGCTTGCGAATAACTTTCTAATAATTCTTTGGCAATTGGGTTTCCTGCTTTGTAAGCATTCTCTAAAAGCGCCATATCTGCCTCGTATAAAAACACTTGTGTCTTTAAAACTTTTGCAGCATCTGTAGCAATAGCAGCATCTTCACCTAAAGCTAAATCAAGTAAAACTTCAATAGAAGGTCCACCTTTCATGTGTGATAATTGTTCAAAAGCAAAAGCCGGTGTAATTTCTTCTACAACAGATTCACCAAGAATAATTTCTTTTAAAAACTTAGCTTTTACAGCAGCAGCACTCGTGGTTCCAGGTAAAACATTATAAATAAAGAAATTTAGAGAATCTTCTCTATATTCATTATTTACATCTTTAATTTGCGCAATAATTTCGCTAAGTAATTCAGCGCCATCTATTGGCTGTGGGTTAAGCCCTTGACCTTTTCGTTCTTCGATCTGCTTAATGTAATCCTTATAAGTATTCATGAAAGAAATATTTACGGTGTTAGTTTAGGCTCGAATTACCAAATTCAGAGCCGGATAGTTTATTTAAGTTTATTTTTTTAAGTCTTGCAAACTTAAAAAATTTAAAGCAAAGTTTTAAAAAGAAACAGCGTAATACAACAACTAATTATAGTTAATTATTATAATACCATTTTAAATTAATATGACTATTTATTTTTCACGTATTTAATAAAAAAAATAGCAATATCTTAAGTAATTAACAAAAATACTTATTAATAAATCGTGAATTCCTAAAAGTCATTATCGGTTTTTCGAAATACGTATAAAGTAAATAAGAAAAAAAGAATGATGCTCCCCAGTAGAACACTAAAATCATCACTTTTTCAATGCTTGAAAAGGTTTCAACATTAAATATTCGCTGTAGCGGAAGTAAAATTAAAGAGTAATTTAAAAGATAGAGCGCGTAGGAAATTAAACTTATAAAAGTAATTTGTTCTTTGAGTAAGAGACCTTTTTCCCAATTAGAAAAAACAGGAAATAATAAGAGTAAGCTTATAGATAAAAACGGTAAGTAAAAAACCGTGTAAAATAATGGATGCGTTTGTGGTTCACTATTAAAAATAAAGATAAAGCCATGCATAGAAAAAAACAAAATAAGCCCACAAATAAAGGCGCTTGTTTTATACCGATTCCATAATAAACGCCCTTTAGTGAAAAAATAAGCCGCTAAAAACCCGTAGTAAATACTATCAATTCTATAAATAACAACCTTTCTAACTTGATGGCTCCATGTTTTATAAGATGTTATATCATTATCAAAATAAAATAACAAACGCGCTAAAAATACGGCAAAAATAACGCCCAAAGTTACTAGGACAAACAATTTAATTTTCGAAGCCGTTTTACTAAAATGAATAGCCGCTAAAAGTAAAACAGGCACCAAAAGATATGCAAACTCTTCTATAGATAAACTCCACGATTCTGTAAAAAAGTCGGGCATTTCTGTTTTAAAATTTTGAATAAAAACAAAAAAATCACCTATACCATCTATAATTTCTTTATTAAAAAGATAAAACACGCTGATGTTTAACAGAAGGACTAGAAAATAATTTGGCAACGTTTTAAACCAACGCCTAACCCAAAATTGAATAAAATCTCTCGGTGTAGTTTTATTATTATCTATGTTTTTGATAATAATACCTCCTATAAGAAATCCACTTAATACAAAAAATAAATCGACACCAATAGCCCCAAAAAATTGGACTATGGTAATAATAAAATGAGATTCATTTGGAAATAATAATAGCGTGGAATGCGAGCATAACACGAGTAATATGGCTGTAGCCCTAACAACGTCTAATCCAAAAATTCTATGCTTTGCATTTATAGACATGGGTTAGAATTCTTGTATAAAACGTTTAGAACAAACTCTTAATAATATCTGTCTCTGAAATACCTTCGGCTTCGGCCTTGTAATTTTTGATAATACGGTGTCTTAATATACCTTCTGCAACGGCTTGTACATTTTCTATATCCGGAGAAAATTTACCATTTACAGCTGCATGTGTTTTGGCTGCCAAAATTAAATTTTGAGAAGCTCTTGGACCTGCTCCCCAGTCTAAATAATTTTTAACTATTTCTGGAGCCTGATCGCTATTTGGTCTTGTTTTACCAACCATAGCAACCGCGTATTCAATAACATTGTCTGCAACAGGAATACGACGAATTAGATGTTGAAAATCGACAATTTGCTTTGCCGAGAACAAAGCATTTACCTTAACCTTATTATCATTTGTAGTCGATTTTACAACCTGTACTTCTTCTTCAAAAGTTGGGTAATCTAAATTAATAGCAAACATAAAACGGTCTAACTGAGCTTCAGGTAACGGGTAAGTTCCCTCCTGTTCAATTGGGTTTTGAGTTGCTAATACAAAATAAGGTAAATCTAGTTTATAATGGTGCCCTGCAACAGTAACAGCACGCTCTTGCATAGCCTCTAAGAGTGCGGCTTGCGTTTTTGGAGGTGTTCTATTTATTTCATCTGCTAAAATAATATTAGCAAAAATAGGTCCTTTTATAAATTTAAAACGACGATCTTCATCTAGAATTTCACTACCTAAAATATCACTAGGCATTAAATCCGGAGTAAACTGAATACGTTTAAAATCTAGACCTAACGCTTGTGCAATAGTATTTACCATTAAGGTTTTTGCTAATCCAGGCACACCAATAAGTAAGGCGTGACCTCCAGAAAACACAGAAATTAAAATTTGGTTTACAACAGCATCTTGACCAACAATTACCTTGGCAACTTCGGTTTTTAATGCTTTAAATTGTTTTACAAATTGTTCAATGGCAGCTACATCGGACATAGATTTATTTTTTTAACCAGTTACCAGAAAAATCGCAATCTCTATATTTAGATCCAATCTTGATATAAGTATCTTCAATTTTCTCTGTTTGCCAATCTTCGATCGCTTTAATTTTCTTTTCGTCTAGAGCAAGTTCTCTAATTTTTAAGTAATCGCGAGCATAATTTGCTTCATGCTCATTGATTCTATCGGTTACTCTTAATATTTTAAACTTAACATTTCCGGTTCTGTCTTGCTCTGTTAAAACTAAACTAACTTCTCCTTCTTTTAAATCTTGAATTTGAGAATATAATTCTGTGTCTAATTTAGTTAATTCGAAGTTGTAATCTTGAGTCGCTGGGTTAATTAATTGCCCACCATCATTTCTAGTTTCTTTTTCATCACTAGCCTCACGAGCAGCATCTGCAAAAGTAATTGCACCACTTTCAATACGTTCTCTTACTTTTTCAAGGCGTTCTTTAGCTTCTGTTATAGCTTCACTTGACACTTTAGGCGTTAGTAAAATATGACTTACATCGTACTCTTGACCTCTAATTTTATCTACAGTAATAATATGGTAACCAAAGTCTGATTTAAATGGCTCTGAAATCTCTCCTTCTTGAAGTGCAAAAGCCACTTGACGGAACTCTTTAACCATTCTTGGTTTCTTCTTATTTAGCGTATATTTTCCTCCACGACTCGCAGAACCAGGATCTTCAGAATACAATACCGCCTTAGAACGGAAACTTGCACCTTTCTCTATAATATCTGCTTTAAACTGTTTCAATCTATCTATAACACGTTGTTCTTCTTCTTCAGAAACTTTAGGTTCCGAAACAATTTGTGCTACTTTAAGCTCCGTTCCAAATGTTGGACGATCTTCTTTAGGTATTTTAGAGAAAAATAAACGAACTTCCTCGGGAGTCACTTCAATTTCCGAAACAATTTTAGCTTGCATTTCTTGAGCTAACTTATTCTTTTTATTAATTTCGAACATTTCTTCACGAACTGCTTTCTCTGTATCCTTTTCATAAAGCGCTAATAAACGTTTCATATCACCATTTAGTTCAGCTAAAAACTGTTCCATTTGGTAATCTACCATACTACGAATTTCAGCATCTGAAACTATAATACTATCCTGTATAGCGTGATGCGCATACAATTTGTCCTCTAGTAACTTACCAAATAATTGGCAAGGTTCAATATCTTTGACATTAACACCTTGTGCTTCTAATTGTAAATAGGTTTTATCCACATCAGATTCTAACACAATAAAATCACCAACTACAGCAGCAACTGCATCTACTTTTTGCTTTTTGTAATTGCTTGGCACATCACTTTTAGTGTTTTGTACTAAGGTTGTAGAGTCTACTTTTGCAACAACATCCTCTTCAATAATTTCTTGTGCAAATGCTGCGTTTCCTAAACATAGTAAAGCAACAGTAGTAAATTTTAGGTTATTTATAAATTTCAAATTCTTTATTTTTAATAGCATCCTTAGTAATGTCTTTTTCTAATTTTTTAATAAGTTCTAATTTACGCTTATTTCTAACAATTTGATTAATTGTTGGCGTTACAAATTCTAGCGGCGCCGTATCATTTCGTAATAAAACATCATTAATTTGCATCAAATATACTCCTAATGAATCTTTGAGCTGTACAAAATTAGATTTTTTTAACAGTTGATTTTTATTTTCGGGCGTAATCGCAGGAATTTTACTAATAACTTGGCTTGCTTTTATCCAAATAGAGTCGTTTAAAGAATAAGATTTAAACTGAATAGACATAGAATCTAGTTCTCTTTTATCCTTTTCATTAAAACGCTTAAATTTTTTCTCAATACCACTGTAGTCAATAATGTTTTCGTCTACATGAATATATCGAAACTGCAGCAACTCTTCATTCAACTTAAAAACGTCCTTATTTTTATCATAATATGCCTCTGCCATGCTTCGATTAACAACCGTATCTAGATTTCTACTTACTAAGGCTTCAATATAAGCCTTTGTGTATAAATCTGTTTTATACTGCGCCACCAACTTATCGAATCCTGCTTGTTTTTCTTCACTTAAATTAAGCAATGCACCATCTAAAAACAACTGTTTTGTAGCCCAATTATTGATATAGTTTTGCACTAAAACAGCACTATCTTCTTTTGTAACTGCTTCAGAAACCAATTCCGACACATCCTCTTTGTATAAGTAAGAATTATTCACCCTAGCAATGGGTTCGAGATTCCCCTCTTCTTTTAACGAGAAATCGCAAGACACCATAATTGATGATAAAAGAACTAAAATTATAATTTTCTGCATCTATTGTTTTTCTATTTTAGACTTCACCTTTTTCAAGATATCTTTATTAACCACTACTTTGTATTTATCGGCTAGTGATTTAACCCATTTGGCTTCTTTTTCATTTTGATAATCTGAAATTACAGCCCCTTTTGCTTCTTCTAAAGTTTTTTCAGTTTCCGGAAGAATATCTTTTACCTGAACCACTTCGAAAGCATCATGATGTTTAAAAATTTTAGAAATACCTTTCTTGAACTTAAATCCTTTTGGAAGTGCTTGATGTTCGGCATCCATAATACCTGATGTGAAAATAACTTCTACACTATCGTTACTATTCACTAAGTTTTTAATACGATCTAAAGACATATTTTCCTCTAGCAATTTAGAAACCTTTTTTAACGTTTTTTGTTTAGTTGAAGAAGCAACAACAGCATCAATTCTTTCGGGTAAAATATATTCTTTTTTATTCGAATTATAGAACTCCTGAATATCTAAAGAATCTGTTTTTGAAGCATTCCAAATGGTATTTTCCATTAAATCGAAAAGCAACAACCCATCTCTATACTCGTTAATAACATTTGCAAATTCTGAATTTACTTCTTCTAAATGCGCTTCGTGATACTCCACTAAACTTTTATTAAAAAACTCAGTATATTTTTCTGAAACAATATGATTAAACGGTACACTATCACGAAGATTACGTTGTGTTTTTACAAGATAATTCCCGAAATCTTTATAAGTGTAATTTGTTTCACCAATAGTAAACAATATCTTATCGGCTTCAAAATTTGATGGCAATTTCCATTTACGCTTGTAGTAATCAGCCTTTAAAACCGAAACAAAATAATCGAGATTAGGTTCCTCATTATTTAAATTATACATTTTCTTTAGCTTACTATACAAAGCATCATCAATGCGTTTAGAGCGCTCATCGCGCTGAACTTTTTGAACCAATTCCGTTTTAATATCTTTAAAATCTGCAACTGGCTTTTTATTATATAGTTTAACAATATGCCAGCCGTACTGTGTTTTAAATGGTTTTGAAACCGCCCCAACATCTTCCAAACTAAAAGCAACATCTTCAAATTTTGCAGCACTTAACTGTCCTCCAGAAAACGGAGGCATCACCCCACCTTTTGAAGCAGAACTTTTATCATCTGAAAACTGTTTAGCCAAAGCCTCAAAATCTTCACCTTGGTTTATTTTTTTATAAATGTCTTGAATTCTAGTTTCCGGATTCTCGGCAGTAGCATCATCTTCCTTATCTACAACCATAATATGGGCCACTGTACGCTCGCCACGTGATTCACGTTTATCTTGTACATTAACAATATGGTATCCAAAACGTGTTCTAAAAGGTTGAGATGTTTCGCCTACTGCAGTATTAAAAGCAGCATTCTCAAAAGCATAAACCATTTTAAAGCCATTGAACCAACCGAGTTGTTCTGCTATTATTGTTTTACCATCGGCTTTTTGCGTCATTACATTTCCAAAACCCTCAATTAAAGTAGTTTCGCGCAATTTGGTTATTTTATTAAAAGCCGCTAAAGTATCTGTCGCAGCAGCATCTTCAGATAATAAAACTAAAATATGCTGTGCTTTTACATCATTAGAAATACGATGGTAAGCCTCTTCAACTAAAGCTTCGGTAACCGTATTATCGGTCATGAAATTTTTAGCCAATTGTTTTCTATAAGTTAATAATTCGCGATTATAACTGGGCTTTTTATCTAAGCCAAGTGTTTTTGCCTCTTTTAACTTTAGTTTGTAATTTGTAAAAAGTTCTAAATAAGCATCGACATCTTTTTGAGATTCATCTTGAACTAAATCTAAGTTCTTATTATAAACATTCATAAATTCAGATACATAAACCGGATCGCCACCAACTTCTAGTAACACCTCTTTATCTACTGTTTGAGCATTTAAAAACAAACAAAAAAAGAACGGAATTTGAATAAAAAAATATTTAAACCTCATTTGAAAATATCAATTTTTAATAAAAACAAAAATAGTAATATAAAGCTATAAAGCAAGTTGCTTTAACAAACGTTTAAAAAACATAAATATTACAGTTTTTGAAGTATATTTGAACCAGAAAACCACAACAATAAGCATGCGCAAACTTAAACTTATCTGGGATTTTAGAGGGCCAAACGGACAAAGAACAGCAGAACACCACCTTATTCATTTAAAAGAATACATTAGTATAGAAAAACTAGATATTACAATAACTGGTGTTGAAATTTTAAGCGAAATGCACGCTATTGCCTTTTTAGTTGTTGATGAGGCCGATATGAAACCCATTCGCGATGCCCTAAAACCGCACCGAGGACAAGTTTATATAGCTTGATAAAACCTTCTAATTATTGTAAAACCCTTTTGGATTAACATTCTCGTAATTGTGGGTTAAAAATCTAAGCGTATTTTTTAAAATATCACCCATATTTTTACAGTTTTTAAACTCAATATCTTGAGTATAATCGAATATTTTCGACTTTAATAAAGCAATATTCTCTTCGTTGGAAATAGTATCTTCATACATACAGTTTAGCAACTCTTCTATTCTATCTTTAAAACTTTTTAGTCGTTTTACTAAAATAGAACGCTCTTCAATTTTATATTGATCGATAGAGAATTTCTGTACGCGCTCGGTAACTAACTCTACCATTTTAAAATTCTCTTTAAAAAACTGAGGTCTGTATATATTTAACTTTCCTTCGTAAGATTGCTGATCGAAATCGATGGCACGAATTTTATACACCACATGGTCAAAATCGTGCGTTGGCACAATAACGTAATTGTAAGATCGCATATCTCCTAAAAGCCTAATCATACAACGTTCATTAAACTTTACAAACTCTTTAGCAATCTGTGTTTTTTCTGAATTACTACATTTTGGTAAAAAGTTTTTTATAAACTCATCTCCAGGAATTCCGGCAATATGCTCTTCTATTAATGTGTTCTCGTAAACTAAAAAATTCAAATTATATGGCGAAAGCATATGCTCCAATTCTAAACCATAAACACGAGAGGCATCGGCAGTTTTAATATAAAAATAAGTATAATTATCGTTTAAAATATTACGAATTTTAATCCGAAAAGGCTTCGAATTTCCGAAGGTGCAAAAATCTATAGCATCAACACTAAGGAATTGAAAAATATTTTCATTTCCATCAGAATGCAGAATGGTATATACTTTCTTTAGAGATTGCTCAATTTCCTGACGCTCAAACTCATTATAATATACGCGAATCCATAACGTATCATTATCATCCTTATCATAAACTACTATCGAACCTTGAAAACGTAACAAATCATCATAAAAAATTGGAATTTTTGTGTTTCTATTATATTCCAAAAGATAATTATGTAATTTTTCAGTAATCGGAAACGATGGTTTCCTCTTCGATATTTTTAAATCTTCCATAGCATGTAAATATATCTAAAAATAAAATATTTTCGGCTAATTAAAATAATCTCCTCATTTTATTATTTATTCATCTTAAAAATAATCAAAATTAATATTGACAATACTATTCCTTATATATTAATCTTTTATTTCTTTTCTTGTAACAAATTAGAAAACGGGTCGTCGTACTAAAAAACTAACACATGCCGGCGTTTAAAAAAATGCAGGCTTTAAAAACTACATAGTTTGGAATCTATATTAACCATCAAGAATCTCACCAAAAAATTCGGTTATTTAACAGCCGTTAAAGATTTATCTTTCACCATTAACAAAGGCAATGTTTACGGCATTTTAGGACCAAATGGCAGCGGGAAATCGACCACTTTAGGTATTGTTTTAAACGTAGTAAATAAAACGGAGGGGAGCTTTCATTGGTTTGATGGTAATACCTCAACACACGATGCTTTAAAAAAGGTAGGCGCCATTATTGAACGCCCAAATTTTTATCCGTACATGACGGCTGAACAAAATTTAAAACTGGTTTGTAAAATAAAAGGTGTTGGTTTAAATAAAATTGAAGAAAAACTAGAAGTTGTTGGACTTTTAGATCGAAAAAATCATAAATTCAGCACCTATTCTTTAGGTATGAAACAGCGTTTAGCCATTGCCTCTGCCTTATTGAACGACCCCGAAATATTAATTTTAGACGAACCTACAAATGGTTTAGACCCACAAGGTATTCACCAAATTAGAGAAATTATAAAGCAAATTGCTGCTAAAGGCACTACTATTTTATTGGCTTCGCATTTATTAGATGAAGTTGAAAAAGTTTGCTCGCACGTTGTTGTTTTGCGTAAAGGTGTGAAATTATATTCTGGCCGTGTAGATGAAATGATTTCTAGCCATGGCTTTTTTGAATTGAAATGTAATAAAGAAACTGAACTGCTTGCTTTTATTGAAAACCATCCATCATTCTCGAATACAAAAACCGATAGTGGTTTAATAACGGCTTTTCTTAAAGAACCATTGAGCTCGGAAGATTTTAATAAACAACTTTTTGAAAACGGTATAATTCTTACCCATCTAGTGCAGCGTAAAGAAAGTTTAGAAGAGCAATTTTTACAATTAACAGATAATAACTAAAACAACCAAAAGCAAAACTCATGTTCAGACTTTTAAACCTAGAATTACAAAAGCTTTTACTAAATAGAACCAGCAAAGTTTTAATTTTTGTGTCGTTTATTTTACCGTTTTTCGTTATTCTTTTATCCTCTATAAAAATTAATGTTTTTGGCTTTTTCACTTTAGAACTTGGTGAATTAGGCGTTTTCAACTTTCCTATAATTTGGCATTTAACCACATTTTTTGCTTCGCAATTTAAATTCTTTTTCGCGATTGTTGTGGTAAGCATGATCGGGAACGAATACAGCAACAAAACCATAAAACAAAACCTAATTGACGGCTTAAGTAAAAAGGAGTTTATTTTATCTAAATTCTATGCTATTGCTTTCTTTTCGCTTATTTCCACTGTGCTTATTGGTCTTATTTCATTCTGTATTGGCATGTATTATTCAAGCTATGACCAGATTGACATTATCTTTAGAGAAACAAATTTTTTATTAGCTTATTTCGTGAAATTATTAGGCTTTTTTAGCTTGTGTTTATTTTTCGGAATGCTTGTAAAACGTTCTGCTTTTGCATTGGCTTTCTTATTTATTTTATTTATTTCTGAATGGATTATTTTCGGATTAATTACCTGGCAATTCGATCATCATGTGGCTACTAAAATTCAAAATTTCTTTCCGCTACAGTCTATGTACAATTTAATAGAACAACCTTTTCAACGTGTGGCCATGTCCAAATTCCCTGAAAAGGCAGAATTAGCATACGATTATTTAGTGCATTGGTATGAAATTGCCATTGTTCTTGGCTGGACCGCTCTATTTGTATTTTTATCGTTTAAATTATTAAAAAAGCGCGATTTGTAATATATTTGATAGCTATTGCTATTATTTAGATGAAAAAAAATATACTACTCGCTTTATTCTTGTTAATTGGATTTAATATCTATGCTCAAAGTGAAGCATCTACCTGGTATTTTGGTTATAACAGCGGCATTAAATTCGATTTAGCATCTAACAGTATTACCACGCTTACTGATGGAAATTTAAATACTTTTGAAGGTTGCGCAACCATTTCGGATGAATTCGGCGATTTACTTTTCTATACCGATGGTACAACCGTTTGGAATAGAAACCACGACATCATGAACAACGGTAGTGGTTTATTTGGAGATCCTTCTAGTACGCAATCGGCTATTATTGTCCCAAAACCTAACGACGAAAATATCTTTTTCATCTTCACCGTAGACGACCACAATAATAATGAATCCCATTTTGGATTAAACTATTCTGAAGTTGATATCACTCTAGATGGTGGCTTAGGTGAAGTAACTACTAAAAACGTTAATTTATTAAACGATTGTTCTGAAAAGATCACCGCTGTTTTAAAAGATTGTATCACCAATTCTATTTGGGTAATTGCCTATGCATCAATCGATGGAAACCCAGGAGATTTAGACACCTTTTATGCCTATGAAGTTGATAGTGCTGGTGTACAAAACAAACCAATTAAATCTACTTTTAAATTACCATCTTCCATTTTTATAGATTATCGAGGCTATTTAAAACTATCGCCAGATGGCACCAAGGTAGCCATTAGCCATGTATCAAATGGTATGTATTTATACGATTTTGATGTAGCTACAGGTATTGTTAGCAACCAATTGCCTATACCCATTACTGGTTTTGCAAACAAAGCTTACGGACTAGAATTCTCACCAAATAGTGAGTTACTTTATGTAAGCACATACAACGACTTCTCGGATAACAGCAATCCACAAGCTAGCGAAGACCCAAGCAATCACGAGTCTAAACTTATACAATACAACTTACTTGCAACAGATATTGTGAATTCCGCGATAACGCTAGACGACAGGCGTCTTTTTAGAGGTGGTTTACAGCTTGCTCCAAACGGAAAAATATACAGAGCATTAAGTGCCACATACAGACAAGGCTTACCATATTTAGGTGTAATAAATAACCCAAACGAATTAGGCCCGGCTAGTAACTATCAGCATAATGCTGTAAACTTATCCCCTAATTTATCCTCGCAAGGTTTACCTCCATTTATTCAGTCTTTTTTCAATACAAAAATTGATATTATAAAGAATTCAAAAAGTACTATTAATTTAGATTTATGCGAAAACGACACCTATACCCTTGCTGCAGATGATATTGCCGGGGCCACCTATACTTGGTCTATGAATGGCTTACCACTTGCAGAAACAAGTGCTAGCCTATTTATTAATGCCAGCGGACATTATGAAGTTTACATAGACCCGAATAATGGCGATTGTGCTTTAGAGGGAGAAGCTTACGTTAATTTTAACGAAAACCCCGAAGCCTTCGATTACACGCTACTACAATGTGATGAAGATGGATTAAAAGATGATAGAACAACGTTTGTTTTAACTCAAGCCAATGAAGCCTTAACAGGAAATGTAGCCGACTTAGAAACTCGTTTTTATTCAGATAGTGCGAGAACTTTAGAAATAGATGGCACAAGCTACAACAACACCTCAAACCCTCAAATTATTTATGTTGAAGTTTACAATCCAACAACCACTTGTTTTGACAATTCTGAATTAACTATTGCCGTAAGCTCCACCGACTCTAAAGATGCAGAATTAATTTTATGTGATGATGATGGCACTGAAGATGGTTTTCAATCCTTTGATTTAAATAATGCAGATGCACAACTTACAGATGGATTACCTGCTGGTTTAACCATTTTGTATTTTGAAAATTACAACGATGCCTTATTAGAACAAAATGCTTTAAATAACATTTACACTAATACAACGGCTTACTCACAAACACTTTTTGCACGTATAGAAAATGCTAATAATTGTTACGGCATAAGCGAAATTAAACTTACGGTTAATGAACTGCCACAAATAGAAACCGAAGCTTTATTTTACTATTGCATTAATAAATTCCCGGAAACTATTGCTATAAACGCTGCCTTAACAAACGGTTTCTCTAGTAATTACACATATAACTGGTCTACATCAGAGAACACATACAGCATAGACATTAACGAAATTGGCACTTATACTGTTACCGTTACCAACGCCGTTGGATGTTCTAAAACTAGAACCATAACTATTGAAGGCGCCAATATTGCCACCATAGATAACATTGAAATTAAAGATGTATCTACAAATAATAGCATAACCGTTATGGCTTCGGGTGAAGGCGAGTATGAGTATAGATTATTAAACAGCAATAATGTGGTAATTGCTCCATACCAAAGCGAGCCGGTTTTCGAAAATGTATTCCCTGGGGTTTACACGGTTTCTGTTAACGATACAAAAAACGATTGTGGTGCTGTTAATCAAAAAGCCCATGTTATAGGGTTTCCAAAGTTTTTCACACCTAATAATGATGGTTTTCATGACACATGGAAAATCTACGGCATATCAAGTGACAATCAACCTAATTCGGAAATTTTAATTTATAACCGCTACGGAAAATTATTAAAAACATTAAGTCCAAAAGATACCGGATGGAACGGTCGCTTCAATGGCGCATTATTACCTGCCGATGATTATTGGTTTGTTATTCAACTGGAAGATGGTCGTATACATAAAGATCATTTTACTTTAAAATATTAACTTTTGAAAATAAAATTACTATCCCTTTCTATCTTGATGAGCCTTGCTTTTCAACTAGATACCTATGCCCAAAACCCAACCGATTGTAGCGACGCTGTAATAGTATGTGGAAACTCTAATATTAATTTAAATGTTAATGGAATTGGTCGACAAGAACTCGGCTTCGGTCAAAACTGTAGCAGTCAAGAAAATAATAGTGTTTGGTTAAAAGTAACTCCAGTAACCGATGGTACACTCGGCTTTACCCTTAAACCATCTAGTAGTTCTATAAACGAAGATTACGATTTTTTTGTTTTTGGTCCAAATGCCGATTGTAATAATTTAGGTTTAGCTATTAGATGCTCTACCACCAACCCGTCTTCTTCTGGAGCCAGCAATAATCATACAGGTATGAATGGTACTGCTAATGATACTTCTGAAGGGCCTGGCGCAAATGGTAACAGTTTTGTAAGCTGGCTTAATGTATCGGCCGGAGACACCTATTTTATTGTTATAGATAGACCTATTGGAAACAGTGCCTTTAATTTAGAATGGACTGGAACTGCTGAGTTTTCAGACCCTCCAACAGATGCTTCTATAACAAGTTCGACCTCAAAGAACCTTGAAAATTGCGATGTCACCTTACCTTATAATGACGGCTTTACGTTTTTTAATTTAGAAGAAAATACGCCTATAATTACGGGTAGCCAAACCGATGCCGCAATTACTTATCACGCCTCAGAAAGTGATGCGATAATAGGTATTACCCCAATTAGTTCGCCATATACCAACATTGCCAATCCGCAAACCATATATGCTAGAATCACAAACAACTCTACGGGCTGTTTCGAAATATCAGAATTTAATCTTGTTGTAAACACAGGTCCTGATTTTTTACAACCTGCAGATTATGAACTTTGTGATAATATGGATGATGGCAATGACAAAAACGGACGCACCACTTTCACCTTATCTTCAAAAAACAGCGAAATATTAGATGGTCAAGATCTAAATGATTTGAATATCACTTATTATGAATCTTCAGCAGATGCTGAATCAAAAAATAATCCACATCCTGATTTATACTATAACACTACTGCTTTTAACGAAGTTGTATTTGTGCGTATTGAAGATAAAATAAATCCTCTATGTAGAAGCATAACGTCTTTCAATTTAGTTACAAATCCTAATCCGGAAGCGTTTGACACTACTTTGCTTCAATGTGATGAAGATGGCATAAGCGATGGTTTTACAAATTTTAATTTAACTGAAGCCGAAGCTAATTTAACAGGTAAAACGCCAGATAGATCGGTACGTTATTTTACTGATAATGCCAGAACGATAGAAGTGAATGGTGATGCTTTTTTAAACAGCCAAAATCCACAAATTATTTATACCGAAATCACGAACACGGTAACAGGATGCTTTAGCTTTGCTGAATTAACATTAGCGGTAAGCACAACCAACTCGAACAATGCAACACTTACTTTATGCGATAATGATGGTGTTGAAGATGGCTTAGAAACCTTTAATTTAAACA
Source organism: Algibacter lectus (assembly GCF_900112395.1). GTDB lineage: Bacteria > Bacteroidota > Bacteroidia > Flavobacteriales > Flavobacteriaceae > Algibacter > Algibacter lectus. Next base: position 22,722 of record NZ_FOLN01000010.1, on the reverse strand, counting down.
ATGCCGATAGCCAAGTTGTTAACGGGCTTCCTGTTGGTTTAAATATCTATTATTATGAAACTTACAATGATGCGTTGCTAGAAACAAATGAATTAAACTCAGACTACACCAACACGATACCCTATAACCAAACTATTTTTGCAAGAGTTGAAAATGCCAATGATTGTTATGGTATTAGCGAAGTTGAACTTACAGTGGCGAAATTACCCGAAATAGATTCAGTTGCCCTATTATACTATTGCTTAAACACCTATCCGGAATTCATAGAACTTAATGCAGGTGTAGTAAACGACTTACCAAGTAATTACAGCTATAGTTGGTCTACTGGAGCAACTACCTATGCCATAAACGTAAACGAACCTGGGATTTACATGGTTACCGTAACAAACACAACAGGTTGTTCTAAAACAAAAACAATTACAGTTGAAGCGTCCGGCATTGCTGAAATTAACGATATAAAAGTAGACGATATCTCTAACAATAACACTATTACTGTATTAACTTCTGGAGAAGGTGTTTATGAGTATCGATTAATTAACAGCAATAACGTGGTTGTTGCACCATACCAAAGTGAGATTTTATTTGAGAACGTCCGCCCTGGAGATTATACCGTATCTGTTAAAGACACCAAAAACGATTGCGGTGTAATAAATAAAAAAGTATACGTTATTGGGTTTCCTAAATTTTTCACACCAAACAATGATGGCTTTCATGATACTTGGCAAGTTTATGGCATTTCGAGCTCAAACCAACCAAACTCAGAAATCACCATTTACAACCGCTTTGGTAAGTTAATTAAGACATTAAAAGCTACTGAAGATGGTTGGAACGGATTATTTAATGGAGAGAAATTACCAAGTGACGATTATTGGTTTTCAATTAAACTTGAAGATGGCAGAATATTTAAAGATCATTTTACGTTAAAGTACTAATCTGGTGGCCTAAAAACCTTATTAAATGGTATTTTACCTTAATTTTTTAAATTTCAATTGAAAAACAAATACTTTTAGCACATTAATAGCGACAATTCAAACACTGATAATAGCCTACGAACCATGAGATTTTTCTATTCATTCTTAATTGCTCTCTTATGTTGTAGCCAATTTACTAATGCACAAAAAATATCGGTAGACAGTAGTGTACCTGTACAATCTTTAGTTGAAGATAACCTTGTAGATGGTTGTGTAGATATTTCTAATGTTGAGTCGGCGATAAATGGAACACCACACGGTTTTAATAGTTTTGGTTATTTTGAACGTGCGAGTTCTAATTTTCCTTTTGCAAGTGGTATCATGCTTTCTACAGGAGCTGCAAATTCTGGAGGAAACTCTCTTATTACACCTACATTAAGCGAAGGATCTTCCGTTTGGGGAACAGATCCCGATTTAGAAACCGCTCTTGGTACAACCAATACCTTAAATGCAACTTCAATAGAGTTCGATATTGTTTCAATTTCGGGACAATTTCAATTTAATTATTTATTTGCTTCCGAAGATTACGATGGTATTAATCCTTGTCAAGTTTCCGATGGTTTCGTATTTCTTATAAAAGAAACAGGAAGCACTGCACCTTATCAAAACATAGCTCTTCTCCCAGGCACAACAACACCGGTAAATACTAGAACAGTTCACCCTAACTTATTACCCGCATGTGCTGCAGAAAACGAGCAATATTTTGCAGGCTATAATATTGGAGACACCAACTACATTGGTAGAACAACTGTTTTAACAGCTGCTACAACTATTACGCCTTATGTATCTTATCACGTAAAGCTAATTATTGCAGATCAAACCGATGGCACTTACGATTCTGCTGTTTTTATAGAAGGTGATAGTTTTAAAATATTAGATTTAGGTGAAGATATTACAAGTTGTGAAAGTTCTGCACTGTTAGATGGAGATATCAATAACAGCTTTGCTTCTTACAAATGGTTTAAAGATAACGTTGAAATTACAGGAGCTATTACTCCAACATACACAGCTATTGAAAGTGGAACCTATAGAATTGAAGTAAGCGTTTCTTTAAATGGAAATACTTGTATAGAAGAAGATGAAATTATTGTGGTATTAAATACCGAAGAACAAATTACACCAATTACAGATTATCAATTATGTGATGACACCAGTGGTGATGAAATTGAAATTTTCGATTTATCCACAAAAACCGCCGAGTTAATTGCTAATATTCCGTTTACAAACTACACCTTTTCGTATCACTACAATGAAACAGAAGCACGTACAAACGTAAACCGAATATTAACCCCAATACCAAATGCAGCATCTAATCCTCAAAACATTTTTGTTCGTATTGAAGATTCAGATTCTGGTTGTTTCGCCTATACTAATTTCGACTTAATTGTTAATCCGTTACCTGTTATAAACACACCTACGGTACTAGAAATTTGTGATACTGATAATTTACCTGATGGTTATGCCATAATAGATTTAACTCAAAAAGACTCCGAAATTAGTGCAGGAGACAGCATGCTTATAGTAACTTATCACTATAGCCAAGCGGATGCTGATACTGGAGCTAACCCAATACCAACTCCATACCAGAACTTGAATACACCAAACGAGCGTGTTTATGTTAGAGTCCTCAACCCTGCTACAGGTTGTATAAGCCAAACGCAACTTGATATTGAAATAACAATTAGCCCAATTGTAAATCGAGACACTCAATATTTGGATGCCTGTGATAGTGATCAAGATGGATCAGCTAATTTCGATTTAACAGAAGCAATAGACGATATTATACAAGGCTTAACAGGTGTTACAGCAACTTTCCATGAAAGTATAGACGATGCCCAAACAGGCAGCAACCCTATTGCAAACGAAACCAATTACCAATACACAAATGCTGCAGGAGAACCTGGATTCCGTATTCTTTATGTACGTATTGTAGACGATTCTACTGGTTGCCCTACCATTGTGCCTTTAGAAGTTCACACGAACTTGCTTTTAACAGGTACAGACACTGGCTTTTTTGCTCTTTGTGACACCAATGAAGATCCAGACGATTTACTTCAATTTAATTTAAACTCTGTTGAAACTTTTATTGCTAACGAGTTACCAAACCCGATTAGTGTAAATTTTTTCGAAGATGAATCAGACCGAGATGCAAACATAAACATGCTAGATAAATCTGTTTTATATACAGCAGAAAACCCAACAACGTTATTTATTAGGATAGAGGATACAGATAGCGGATGTTCAGAATTATCAGATATTACACTTGTCATTAATCCGGTATTATTATTTAACCCTGCCGTACCACTTCCCTATTGTGATTCTGATGATGATGGTTTTGTTAGCATTGATTTACACTCATTAGACAGTACAGTATTAAACGGTAATCCCGATTTTGAAGTTACTTATTTCGGAGAACTTACCGATGCAGAAAATAACACCAATCAGTTACCGCCTTTCTATACTAACACCAATAGCTTAGAAACTATTTATGCGCGTATACAACATGTTGCAACAGGTTGCGCAACTATTAATCCTTTTGAAATTGAAATTCTTTTAGCTCCTGCCGCTACAACTCCTTCAGATTTTGTGGTCTGTGATAATGATGACGATGGATTCTCTATTATTAATTTAGAAGATAAAAATTCCGAAATTGTAGCAGATCCTTCCGTTAATGTATTCAGTTATTACACCAATGTTGACGATGCTAATAACTTTATAAACTCAATAGACACACCCACCGCTTACAATGCAAACACGCAAACCGTATATGTAAGAGTAGAAAGTAGCGCTAACACTTCGGGGTGCTATAATATAGTAGAACAACAAATTATTGTAAATACGCTGCCAACCCCACCTACTATTACCAACTACCAAATATGCGAAGTTGATGGAGATAGAACAGCCGATTTTTTATTATCGGAAAAAGATACTGAAATTTTAAATGGCCAAACAGGTAAAGAGGTTTACTATTTTGAAGATGTGGCACTTACAATGCCAATCGACAAAACCAATATTTACAACAACACAACACCCAGCCAAACCATATATGTACGTGTTGAAAACATTACGGACGCTAACTGTTTTGCTGAAACCTCGTTTACTATACAAGTAGCTCCAGACCCTATTTACAATACGCCCGCACAATATTTAATTTGTGATGATATTAGTAATGATGAAATAGCTGTTTTTGACTTAGATACAAAAACACAAGAAATCACAAACGGATCTCCCGATGATTTAAATATTTCTTATCATACAACGCAATTAGATGCGCAAGACAACACAAACCCTATTACAGATTCTAATTATACCAATGTTGTAAACCCACAAACTTTATTTGTTCGTATTGAAAGTGATGATTCTTTATGCTATGTAGTTGAAACATTAAGTTTAAACATTATTTCGGCACCAGACATATCGCAAGTTACAGGTCCATTAATTAGTTGTGATGCCGATTATGATGGTATTACAAATTTCAACCTCGAGGATGCGCAGTTTGATATATATGATAGAATTCAATCTAACATAGCTATCAATTACTTTGAAAATCTAGATGATATTAGTGATGATGGTTTCGATAATACTAATGAAATTACAACCCCAACCGCTTTCAATTCTCCAGCGCAAACAGTATATATAAAAGTAACCAATACACTAACAGGGTGTTTTAGTGTTATACCACAAGAATTAGAGGTTAACTTACCACCAGAAACCTTAACGGTTGGTACTATCGCCATTTGTGATAATGATACTGATACTTACGATTTATCTCAAGTAGACCTTCGATTAGTTGATGATACTAGTGCTGTAACCATTTCTTACCATGAAACAGAAATGCAAGCCGAGAACAACACGGATCCGTTAGACCCAATGTACAATTACACCAATCTAAATCAAACCTTTTATGCTAGAGTAACAAATATTGATAATACCTGCCACATTGTGACTTCGTTTAACTTAAGAGTTTACATTAACCCGCGTGCTTCTAGTACTCCTGCAGATTTAACAGAATGTGACGACGACGACGATGGCTTGTTAGAGTTCGATTTAACCAATGCCAACACCATTATTCTTGGAGGTTTAAATCCAAATACACACAGTATTACTTATTACAATAACGTTACCGATGCGGATGAAAAAATAAATCCTTTAAGTAATTTATACGTTGCTGAAAACGGCGAAACTATTTACGCTAGATTAGAGTCTACAGCCACCACATGTTACGATATTACACAATTTAACACCTACATAAACGCTTTACCTGTTATTGATTTAGAAGAAATAATCCCGATTTGTAATGGCATGCCTATTACTGTTAGCGCAGAAACAGGTGTAGCTGGGGATACGTATTTATGGTCTACAGGAGCAACAACTCCAGAAATTACAATTCAACCAGAAAACCCAGGAAATTATAGTGTTACCGTAACTAGAGATTACGCTTCCGCAAATTCTTGTTCGAGTTCGGCCAATTTTGAGGTTGTTCTATCTGATGCTGCAATAATAGACATTGCACCTCCAACAACAAACTTTACCGATCCAAATAGTATTATCGTAAATATTCGCTCTGGCGGAACAGGAGATTATGTTTATATCTTAGATGATGGAGAACCACAAACTTCTAATATTTTCACAAATGTTCCTTATGGGGAACATTTGGTTACTGTTAGAGATTTAAATGGCTGTATGGACGAAACCCGCCCTGTGTTTATATTTGATATCCCTAAGTACTTTACACCTAACAATGACTTGTTTAACGACACTTGGCATGTTGTTGGCGCTGCTCAATTACCAGGAACAGTAGTATATATTTATAATAGATATGGAAAACTATTAAAAACACTTACTCATGAATCAGATGGTTGGGATGGCACCTTTAACGGACAACATCTTCCTGCTGATGATTATTGGTATTTAGCACAAATTATTCAAGATGGAAATGCCTTCGATTTAAGAGGACACTTCGCTTTGAAGCGTTAAAACGAAGGCATTTCAACTTAAATATTTAACTCTTTAAAGTTTTCTTTTTAACTAATAACCTTTAGGTTTTTACCCACTTTAATAAAAGCATTAACGGCTTTATCAATGTGCGCTTTAGTATGCGCAGCAGATAGTTGTACTCTAATTCTAGCTTTATCTTTTGGTACTACAGGGTAGAAGAAACCAATAACGTAAATCCCTTCATCTAAAAGTTGATTTGCCATATCTTGAGAAAGCTTAGCATCATAAAGCATAACTGGCACAATTGCTGCATCTGCCCCTACTAAATCGAAACCAGCAGCTTCCATTTTACTCCTAAAATATTTTGTATTTTCTTCTAACTTATCTCGAAGCGAAGTATCTTTTTCTAACATTTCAAACACTTTTAAAGAAGCCCCAACTATAGCTGGAGCTAAAGAGTTTGAAAACAAATACGGACGCGAACGTTGGCGTAACATATCGATAATTTCTTTTTTACCCGTTGTAAAACCACCCATCGCGCCACCTAAAGCTTTACCAAGCGTACCTGTGATAATATCTACACGGCCTAATACATTTTTAAGCTCAATAGTACCACGACCCGTTTTACCAATAAAACCAGAGGCATGGCATTCATCAACCATAACTAAAGCATCATACTTATCGGCTAAATCACAAATTTTATCCAATTCTGCAACTACGCCATCCATAGAAAACACACCATCGGTTACAATAATTTTAAAACGATGATTTCGTTTATTAGCTTCAATAAGTTTAGCTTCTAAATCCGTCATGTCATTATTAGCATAACGATATCTTGCAGCCTTACATAAACGTACACCATCGATAATAGAAGCATGATTTAATGAATCTGAAATAATAGCATCTTCATGATTTAGAAGTGGTTCGAAAACCCCTCCATTAGCATCAAAAGCAGCAGCATATAGAATAGTATCTTCACAATGAAAAAACTCGGCTATTTTAGCTTCTAATTCTTTATGAATATCTTGAGTTCCGCATATAAAACGTACTGAAGACATACCAAATCCGTGCGTATCCAAAGTATCTTTAGCTGCCTGAATCACGTCTTTATTGTTTGATAATCCTAAATAATTATTCGCACAAAAATTAATAACCTCATCGCCTGTTGATACTTTAATAACGGCATCTTGAGAACTTGTAATAATGCGCTCCTCTTTGTACAAACCTTCATTTTTAATGGCTTGCAACTCTTCTTGTAATTTGTCTTTTATGCTTCCGTACATCGCTTTATTTTTATGCTATTAATTTATTATTATAATATATTCTCAACTTTTCAATCATAACTTCCGTCATGTTTTCCAAGTTGTATTTTGGTTGCCAACCCCAATCTTTTTTGGCCTGAGTATCATCAATACTATTAGGCCATGAGTCTGCAATACCTTGTCTGAAATCGGGTTTATAAGTTATTTCAAAATTAGGAATTGTTTTTTTAATAACATCGAACACCTCTTGTGGCGCAAAACTCATTCCTGATAAGTTATAAGATGTTCTCACTGAAATTTCTTCGGCAGGCGCATCCATTAACTCTATAGTTGCTCTAATGGCATCGTCTATAAAAATCATTGGTAAATGAGTTGAAGCTTCTAAAAAACACTCAAAAGATTCATTTTTAACAGCCTTATGATAAATATCTACAGCATAATCTGTTGTACCTCCGCCTGGCATAGATTGATATCCAATAACTCCTGGATACCTTAAAGAACGGACATCTAAACCATATCTTTTATGATAATAACTAGCCCAGTTTTCACCAGCTACTTTACTCATACCATAAACAGTTAAAGGCGTTAAATTAGGATTTTGAGGTGTATTATCTTTTTCTACATCTTCACCAAAAACAGCTATGGAACTTGGGTAAAACACTTTATTAATACCGTGTAACCTTGAAACTTCTAAAACATTAAATAAAGATTTCATGTTAATATCCCAAGTATTTAAAGGGAACTTCTCACCATTAGCAGACAAAATAGCGACTAAATGAAATATTTGAGTGATCTTATATTTTAAGACCACACTTTTAAGTGCTTCAAAATCGGTAGCATCCAAAACCTCAAAATGCCCCACAAAATCAGGGTTTAATCTTAAATCTGAAGCGATAACATTATCCGCTCCATATTTTTTCTGTAATTCAACTGTTAATACGGTACCAAGTTGGCCACCTCCTCCAGTAATTAAAATTCTTTCGTGTTTCATAACTCAATGTATTACAGAACAAAATTACCAAAAACAACAATTACTCCATTAATTAAATGCTATATAAACAATAAATAAGTATTTTTATCTTTTAAAATAAAATAACACCATATTATTAACTAAAGCAACTCCTTTTAATCTTTTTAAACAGTAAAATTACCTGCACAAATGGAAAAATTAGACGACATAGACCTACATATTTTAAGAATTTTACAAAAAGATTCTAAAAAAACGACTAAAGAAATTGCCAAAATACTCAATTTAACAGCCTCACCAGTTTACGAGCGTATTAGACGTTTAGAAAACAAAGGCTACATAAAAAAGTACGTTGCCTTACTTAACAAAACACATTTAAACAAAGCTGTAACAGCGGTGTGTATGGTTTCTCTTCGTTACCACAACGAAGGTTTTATAGAAAAGTTTGAAAGCCAAATTAAAGCTCTAAAAGAAGTACAAGAGTGCTACCATATGGCTGGAAAGGTTGATTTTTTCCTGAAGATAAATCTTGAAAGTCTTACCGATTATCATGAATTTGTTCGGCTTAAACTTTCTAAAATTGAAAATATTGGTGTACTAGAAAGTTATTTTGTTTTAAAAGAAATACACTCTACTACAGAGTTTTACATTTAAACTAATTTCAGAAAAAGATAAAGCCTCTGATTATCTCAAAGGCTCTACCAACAACTTAACTAAAAAATTAACATCAAACTACTGATGTATAGTCAAAACTGGGTTGTTATGAAGTTTCTCTAAAGTTGAAATAACTCTAGATTTACACAACCCAATTTTTCGAAGTAGATCTGGTTTCTTGTCTACCACACACATAATGCTACTTAAATGAGAAATAGCATAAGTTTTTAAATTATCAGATTTTGCTGTAAACTCTAAGGCCACAGTTTTATCCGTTTGATTTTCTAAATGATTACACAGTAATTTAATATGTCTACTAGTTTCATCTGGCATGTCTTTCTCGTTTGTGAGAGCTAAGACAGTAATGATGAAATTGGTGTTTTTAAAGATTTCTAAAAAGCTATCAATTTCATTGGTTCTTACTTCTTCAGTAAAATTTGATGCTATAGCTAAATTTATTTTTTTGTTCATGGAAGCATACGGTGGAACAATTAAAACGGGGCAGGTTCTAATTTTACCAACAATAGATTCTATGTTTTTACTAATTTTCGCATTCCCCTTTAGCACAATTAAATCGACATCGATACTTTCTATATGTTTTTCCATAGCCTTTACCAGGCTTAAACTTTCGGAAATAACATGATATTCATGCTTTTCATTGTTTTTATTTACAGTGTATTCATCGAGTAAATCTCCCAAGTGTAGTAAAGATTCTTCTTTAGGTTTTTCAAACCATTCATCATCGGCCTGCAACATTTCAATAGCGCTTAAACCACCTGTTCCGTAATTATAAACATTAAGAAAGTAAAACGCACAGGCTTCATTTTTAAAGAGCTCTGTAATGTAATCTATAGCTTTATAGCTATTTGTAGAGAAATCTGTGGGAATTAAAATCTTTTTCATGTTTTCTAATTATTTAAGTTTATATCGCATTAACAATTTATAAATATGCGTTTCAAAAGCTGTACATTCCTGTAAAAGGAGTTTGTATTGTTCTCGCTTTTTTTCGTGCAATTTTGATCTTACTTCATTGTACTCTGTTTTACCGTATTCAAATTCAATTTTTAAATCTTGGCTATACTTGCAAAAAGTAGCCATAACCAAAACATTTTTTCGTCGGAGTGCTTTAATTAGATTTTCAACCGATGGACTTTTAATAAGCCGTTTTTCTAAAACACTAAAGCAATCTAATTTGTTATTAAACTGCTCGAGTGTATAGAGCCAAAGATTTAATTCTTTTAAATCTTTTTGAATGCAAAGTCGCCTTTGATTATCTATTCTATGTAATAAAATATGGTCCAAAAAATTATATAAATTAAGTAGTATTACCTGTTTACAAAGTTAGTTTGGCTTGTATTACACTATATACCTCATCTTTCAATCTTCGGTATTTATCAATATGGTAGAGGTAAGTTCTTCTATAACTTTCGTGTTCTGTTATGTACACCATATCGCATTGCATATCATCACACTCAATTAAATTAGAGCGTAATAGCACATACTTATTAAGTGCATTTAGCAAGATTTGATTTTCTGCTTGCTTTTTAGAAAGCTTATTTAAAACCCCATCCTCTTCTACGGTTTGGCTTATTGCACTATATATGCCAGTTAAATTATCCAATTCTTTTTGAATGTATTTAATATGGCTTATCCAATTATCGAGTTCTGTGGTGTTGATTTTATGTGTAATATCAACATCAGAATCATGGTCGTAAATTTCTAAATATTCTGTTTTCATTTTTAAAGATTTTTTAAATTACTAGATTTAAACCTTTAACGGTTTCTTCCTGATTTACATGGACTATTTTTAAATGATGCCTTCCTCCCGGAAAATCCCAAATAATAGTATCGCCTTCTGCATAACCAATTAACGCTGCACCCATAGGCGCTAAAATTGAAACTTTATTCTTGTTTACATCCCTTTCGGTTGGAATCACCAATTGCAATGTTTTTTCTATGCCATTCTCAAAAATTAAAGTCGCCTTACTATTAAAGCGAATAATGTCGCTTGGCATTTTTTCATTATCCACTATTTGAGCTTCCTTTAGCTCTTCACTTAGTTTTTGCAGAGACTTTTGAATTTCAAAATCTCCTGCATAACCAGACACATTCAGTATACGCTTTAAATACACGTATTCTTTTTTCTCTAATATTAGGCTTCCGTATTTCATTTTTATTCTGTTTTATCAATTCTATTTATGGAAATATTCCTCTTAACACATAGGCTTTCTCTATGCGTTCTATGGCAATACAGTAGGCGGCTGTGCGCATATCCATAGATTCTTTTATAGAATATTCATAAACTTTATTAAACGATTCTTTTAATTTTTTATCGAGTTTTGCAACCACCTCATCTAACTGCCAAAGCTCGCCGTTTCGGTTTTGTAACCATTCAAAATAACTTCCAATAACACCACCAGAATTACATAAAATATCGGGTATTATGGTTACACCATTTTCAACTAAAATTTGCTCACCTTCTACATTTATTGGTCCGTTTGCACCTTCGGCAATAAGGGTCGCTTTAATATCGTGCGCATTATCTTTTGTAATTTGATTACCCAATGCCGCAGGAATTAAAATATCGCAATCTATTCCAAAAAACGTATCATTCGAAGTATCATTAGCTATTGGGAAACCAACAATGCTCCCTACGTTAGATTTTGTATAATTAAACAGGCTTTCAACGTCAATCCCTTTTTGGTTTTCAATGCTACCAAACGCATCTTGCACAGCAACAAGCACAGCGCCTTCTTTTTCTAAAAAATAAGATGCCCAGTACCCAACATTACCAAAACCTTGTACTATAAACTTTTTATTTTCTAGGTTGATTTTATTTTTATCGGCCCAAAACTTAATGGTTAAAAACACACCGTAACCCGTTGCGCGATCTCTGCCTTCCAAGCCACCGCTTCCTGCGGGCTTACCTGTTACCACATGTAAATTAGCCGAACGTTCTGCTGGCGGACGCGTACTCATGTACGTATCTGAAATCCATGCCATCGTCTGGCTATTCGTGTTCACATCTGGGGCAGGAATATCGTGTTCTGGCCCAATATTATCGGCTAAAGCAAAGGTGAAACGTCTTGTAATACGTTCTAATTCTGAGGTAGAATATTTAGAAGGATCTATCTGAATACCACCTTTACCTCCACCATAAGGCAAACCAGCCAAAGAGGTTTTCCACGTCATCCACATCGCCAATGCTCTTGCGGCATCAATATCAACTGTTGGATGATAACGCAAACCGCCTTTATAAGGTCCTAACGCATTATTATGCTGTACGCGATATCCAGTAAATATTTCTACTTCGCCATTATCCATCTTAACCGGAAAATGCACAATAATTTCGTTATTGGTTATGCTCAGTATTTTACGAATATTAGGATGTAAATTAATTATATCAGCAGCATGATTAAACTGATTCATGACGTTCTCCATCATGCCTTTTAACGGTTTCTTATGCGCTTTCTTATTTAATTCTGCTACTTCTACCATTACCTTCGATTTTTAATGAGATTAGGTACTATATTTTAATTTCGTTAGCCTCTATAGCTTTTTCTAAACTTATAGAAACGTTGGATACTGTATTAAAAAAACGTCGACCATCCTTACGCTTTACGCTAATTCTAGTATCACCTTCTTTAAGCGTTTCTACTTCTGTTACAACAACTTCTTCGCCTAAAGCGCTTTTATAATCTGCAACGCCATTTCTTTTAATGATGAAATTTGCACGCGGAAACTTAATGTGTTTGTATTTACTTGTTGAAGGATTCCCGATTTCAATAACATCGCCTACTTTTAAAGTTGCCGATGCATTTACATCATCTTGAGCATTGATGCTTAAACTTCCTAAAACTATAAAACTTGCTAATACATACTTTTTCATGGATACTTACTTTTAAAATTAAAACTATTTAAATTCTTTTTTTGGATATTCTGTTTTTATCAATTACTAACAACACCAACTTAAGCCAGCGTCATTAAAGATTTTTTACTTCTATTTTTATCTATTCGATTTGCTAATGAAAAACTCGGTTCTAAGACTTCTTCTTCGTACTCGCTACAAGACCAAACTTTATCCTTTTGAGACGTTAACACACATGTTTTACAATGCACACAACTCGGACAGATATTAAATTGATTGACACTCATTTCTATTACATTTAGTATTCTTAAACCATAAAAGGCAACGTTTGTGCCATTTGGAATTACGTAACACGTAGAAACACCAAAACCCTTTACGAATAAAGGGTTTTGGTGATATTTCAATAAAAGACCTATATTTTAAACTGGTACAAAATTACCCAGTTGGGAGAAAATGCCTCAGTAAAAAGGCCTTATTCTGATAGTTTTTGACGAATGGTTTTTCTATCTATTTGAAGAATTTCGGCGGCCTTCGTTTTATTATTACCTGTGGCACGCAATACTTTTTCTATATATTTTTTTTCAATAACTTTTAGCGGTTCCAAGCTGGTATCACTAAACTCTAAAGTGTATTTTAAATGCACTGGCAAATGCGCCACATCTATAATTTTATCGCACATAATTACAGCGCGTTGCACGACGTTTTCTAATTCTCTAATATTCCCTGGCCAATTATAGCGGTTTAAAATAGCCAAAGCTTCGGGTGTTATTTTTATAAATCGATCTTTATATTCTACGCCATATTTAAACAGGAACTTATCCACCAAAACCAGAATATCCTCTTTGCGTTCTCGGAGTGGCGCTACATGTATTTCTACAACGGTTAATCTGTAAAACAAATCTTCTCGAAAGGTTTGTTTCTGGATCATGTCGCGCAAATCGCTATTGGTTGCCGCTATAATTCGAATATCAATTTTTTCGGGCTTTTGTGCACCAACTTTAATCACTTCCTTTTCTTGCAACACACGCAATAAACGCAATTGCACAGCTAAAGGCGCATTACCTATTTCATCTAAAAAAATAGTACCACCATTTGCCGCCTGAAAAAAGCCATCTCTATTTGTATCGGCACCCGTAAAAGCACCTTTTACGTAACCAAATAATTCGGCTTCCAATAAATTTTCGGGTATAGCACCGCAGTTAACCACAATAAATGGCGCTCTAGCAAATTTACCTTGGTAATGTATCGCACGTGCTACAAGTTCTTTTCCTGTACCACTTTCTCCGTTAATAAATACAGTGGCTTTGTTATCTTTAATACGTTCAATAATTTGAATAACACTCTGTATTTTTTCAGATTCTCCAATAATATCGCCGTAAGCTTTATTTTTTTCTTCGGAAGGTTTAATCGTTTTTTGATTGTTTTCATTAGAAATCGCCAACGATTTATTCACCGCATTTTGAAGTTCCTCTCTCGTGAATGGTTTCGTTAAATAATCAACCACTCGAGATTTTATAAACGATAGCGAATCTTGAACCGAAGGATAACCTGTAACGACTAATTTTGGCAATTTAGGATAATGCTCGGAAACAAATTTGATGAGTTCTGCCCCATCAATTTCAGGCATTTTTAAGTCTGTAATTAGCAAATCTATTTTAGTATCGCGCAAAATAGTAACCGCTTCTTTTACAGAAACCGCTTTGTAGGTATGATAATTCCATGACTGTAAATGCCTTTGCAAGAGCTCTAGAATATCAACATCATCGTCTACAATTAATATGTTTTCTTTACGTAATAGCATGCCTTAGTTTTTTGGTAAAGTAATTGTAAATATAGCACCTTTACGTGTTCTATTTTCTGCTTTTATGATGCCTTTGTGAGATGCCACAATACCATGCACCACGCTTAACCCAAGACCAGAACCATCTTCCATAGGTTTTGTGGTAAAAAATGGTTGAAATACTTTTTCTAATGCTTCGGGTGTAAAGCCAGAACCTTCATCTAGAATTTTTAGAATAATATCGGTTTCTGTTTGTAGAGCTTCCATGGTTACCAATCCATCTTTTGGCGAGAAGTAAATAGCATTCATCAATAAATTGAATATTATTTGAGTCAGTTGAATAGGGTCTGCTTTTAACCACAGCGTTTCATCTTCAATTTTTACAACATATTTAACCTGTTCTTTTCTAAAAGAAGCATCGAGTAAATCAATAGCACTTTTAATAATAGGCACGAGATTAACACGTTTCATTTCCTGAGGCATTTCACAAGCAAAAAACATTAATTTCTTTAAAACCTCTCTAGAAAAAATGGCATTATCAATAATTTTATTTAAATCGCCCGATATCTTTTTATCATCTTCAAAATCAGATTTCAGTAATTCGGCAAAGCCTAAAATATTGGCTAATGGTGTATTGAGTTCGTGAGCAATTCCTGCTGTTATTTCACCAAGAATTCCTAATCGATCCGCATGTTCCATACGTTTTTTTAAAGCGGCTTCACTGTTTTGAATTTCAATACGCTCCAACAAATCGCCAACTTTTAAAGCGACATTATCTAACAAGAGTTGTTCTTCATTTAAAAAATCGTCCACCTGAAAAGAATCTGCATTTAAACTACAAACAATATGGCCTTTAACCACATTAAAAATTTTGATTTCAGATTGAATTGAAACCGCATCTTCAGGGTCTGTTCCGGTATGTATCTCTAAACGATTCACTAGAATACGAATGCCTATTTTTTTAGGATATAAAAATGCTTTTTGCAGGCTTTTAGCAATAGCCTCTAAAGTGGCTTCAATATGTTCGGGATCGGCATTACTAATGCTCGACGACACCTCGTAAAGGCAGGTAAGTTCTTTAATACGTTCTTCTAATGCCTTATCGGTTACTTTGCTCATCGCTACTTTTTCTTTAGAAAACCTTTGTAATTCTTCTTATTTACAAACTTTATTTTAATCTATTAAAATACGAAATTTAAAACCTATTGTAAAATAATATCGACCTGAAATTTGCTTTAATTAAAATAAATTTTCAACTAAAAAAACAAAACCCTAGCCACACTTTTAAACAAAAAAAGACTGCTTTTTCAAGCAGTCTTTTCTTCATATTAAAAAATATTTTATAATACTCTTAGTTATAGTTTGAAGTGCTTACCTCAAAAGAAGAGTCTTTAGCAGCTAAATAACGCTCTGCATCTAAAGCAGCCATACATCCCGTACCTGCAGCTGTAACAGCTTGGCGGTATACGTGATCTGCAGCATCTCCACAAACAAATACGCCTTCAACATTTGTTAAAGCACGACCTGGTACATTTTTAATGTATCCTGTTTCGTCCATATCAATAAAGCCTTTAAAGATATCTGTATTTGGTTTATGCCCAATAGCTACAAAAAATCCTGTAGCAGGAATATCTTGAGTTTCTTTCGTTTTATTATTTGATACTCTTACTCCTGTAACAACTTGACCGTCACCTAAAACTTCTTCTGTTTCCGTATTGAATAAAATTTCAATATTTTCTGTGTTTTTAACACGAGTAGCCATTATTTTAGACGCTCTAAATTCGTCTCTACGCACTAACATGGTAACTTTTTTACAAAGTTTAGATAAATAGTGAGCTTCTTCACAAGCAGAATCTCCTGCTCCTACAATAACAACCTCATGGTTTCTATAGAAAAAGCCGTCGCAAACTGCACAAGCAGAAACACCACCACCTAGTTTTAAATATTTTTGTTCAGATTCTATACCTAGATATTTAGCAGAAGCTCCTGTTGAAATAATTACAGTATCACAGTGAATTTCTTTAGTATCATTTACCCAAACTTTATGTACATCACCAGAGAAATCAACTTTAGTAATCCAACCGTCGCGTACATCAGTTTCAAAACGTTCTGCTTGCTTTTGTAATTCCATCATCATTTGAGGTCCTGTAACACCTTCTGGATAACCTGGAAAATTCTCTACTTCATTGGTTGTAGTTAATTGTCCGCCTGGCTGTATTCCTTGATATAACACCGGATTCATGTTGGCTCTAGCCGCATAAATTGCTGCTGTATAACCTGCAGGTCCTGACCCTATAATTAAGCATTTTAACTTTTCAATTGTATCAGACATAATTGCTATTAAATTTTGATTAAGACCAATTTAACTATGAAATTGGTATAACAAAAGTAGAATTTTTGATTGAATCCTTACATAGAAGTTATCAACAGTTTTTATAGTTCAATAGTTAGTTACTATAAAACAGCTTATGGCGTTATCTTTAAAAAGGTATTGATAAACCTAATAGATTTTTAATTATTATCAACAATTAGCCCATTTAATAGCACATTAACCAACTCTAGTTTCTGCTTAAAATCACAATTAACAAAACAATAGCAATATTATTTTTGCCGGATTAAACCTTTTTCGTTATTTTATGTCTATTAACCACCACCTATACTAACTTTAATAATGAAACTGCACCTTTTAGATCGTAGTAACCTCACCAATAGTTCGTTTACCACTAAAATTAACGAATATCCTTATTTTTTAAAAATATGGCATTACCATCCCGAGCTGGAGCTTGTAGTGGTTTTAAAGAGTGAAGGCACCTGCTTTATTGGCGATAGTGTAGAAAAGTTTGGTATTGGCGATGTGGTACTTATTGGTAAAAACTTGCCGCACATGTGGTTGAACGACGACGGGTATTTCGAGCAAACCTCGGAACAAACAGCCAAAGCGATTGCTATTCATTTTAAAGAAAACTATTTAGGACCTAAGTTTTTCGAAACGCCCGAAATGATTCATATTTTAGAATTATTTAAACGTGCTAGCTACGGACTCAAGTTTTTAAATGTTAACAAAAAACTGATTAACAGTATTAAAAGCATGCTAGAACTGGAAGGTTTTGAAAAAACCATGGCCTTTTTGCATATTCTACACGCTCTAGCTAAGCACACCGACACTAAAAAATTATCGAGCCAAGGCTTTATAAACTCCTTTAATTCCTCTAAAAGTGATACCCAAGATAATGTGCAAGCTTATATTTTTAAAAATTTCAACTTAGATATTTCACTAAATAAAGCTGCCGAAATTGCACACATGAATCCTTCGGCCTTTAGCCGCTACTTTAAGCGTGTTAACAAAAAAACGTTTTCTAGATACGTTACCGAAATCCGTATTGGCTATGCTTGTAAGTTACTATTAGAGAACAGATTCAATATTTCAAAAATTTGTTACGAGTCTGGTTTTAATAACATTTCTAACTTTAACAGGCAATTTAAAATCGTGATGAATTACACACCTTCAGAGTATTTGGAGAAGCACAAAACAAAGCACGATTAATTGCATTTTTTAAGTAAATAATCAATACAAGGCAAAAAAAGTATCACACACGATCAAAAATTAGGCAGACTGGTATACTATTTCCTTCTAATTTTGTCCTGCGCTGTAAAACGGTTTTAAAACTTCATTTTAAACCATTTTAGAAGCCCAAGTCATTTAAATTAGAAATTTTATGAAAGTAGGTTTATTTATTCCTTGTTACATCAATCAACTCTATCCGCAAGTTGGTAAAGCAACTTTAGAACTTTTAGAAAAACTAAAGGTTGATGTTGCTTATCCGTCGGGACAAACCTGTTGCGGGCAACCCATGGCCAATTCGGGTTACGAGTACGAATCGGTTGGGGCTTGCAATAATTTTGTAGATAATTTCAAAGACTTCGATTACATTGTTACGCCTTCTGGAAGTTGTGCTTATCATGTAAAAAAGCATTACAACATTATTCCACAAACCGACGAGGTTACTAAGGTTAGAAACAATGTTTACGAGTTGTGCGACTTCATATTAAATATTTTAAAAGTTAAAGATTTAGGCGCATCATTCCCCTTTAAGGTTGGTGTACATAAAAGTTGCCACGGTTTACGAGGTTTACGTTTAGGTTCTTGCTCGGAAGTGGTAGGACCGCGTTTTTCTTACATTGAAGAATTACTACAAGAAGTAAAAGGTGTAGAATTAATGCCTGTAAAACGAAGTGATGAATGTTGCGGATTTGGTGGCACATTTGCCGTTACCGAAGAGGCGATTTCCGTTAAAATGGGGAAAGATAAAATTAAAGATCATTTAGAAAGTGGTGTTGAAGTTATGACGGCCACCGACACCTCCTGTTTAATGCATTTAGAAGGTTTGGTTAACCGAAACCAACAGCCTTTAAAAATCTTGCATATAGCCGAAATTTTAAACAGTAGTCTTTAATTTTAACCGCCAACAGGTGTTGTAAAACAAAACATTATGAGTCATCCAAAACTAGCTAGCATATTTAATAAAGACGAAAAAAAAGTCGATTGGCATGATAAAGCCTTGTGGTTTGTGCGCCATAAACGCGACAAATCTGTACACCATGTGCAAGGTTGGGAAGAACTGAGAAATTTAGGGCATGGCATTAAAGCGCACATGCTTTCTAATCTCGATATTTACTTACGTGAGTTTGAAGCCAATGCTAACAAAAACGGTGTAGAAGTACACTGGGCAGCCAATGCCGAAGAGCACAACCAAATAGTACATAAAATTTTAAAAGATAACAACGCTAAAAAAGTTGTAAAAAGTAAGTCGATGCTAACTGAAGAATGCCATTTAAATCCGCATTTGGAAGCCGATGGTATAGAAGTTATCGATACCGATTTAGGTGAACGCATTGTGCAATTGGCCAAAGAGCCGCCTAGTCATATTGTATTGCCAGCCATACATAAAAACAAACATGAGGTAGATGAGTTGTTTCAAGAACATTTAGGCACTAAACCTTGTGATGGCGATCCGCAATATTTAACTGGAGAAGCGAGAAAACATTTAAGACAAAAATTTATTGAAGCCGATGCTGCAATTACCGGTGTAAATTTCGCCATTGCAGAAACCGGAGGCTTTGTAGTTTGTACCAATGAAGGTAATGCCGATATGGGTGCACATTTAGCGCCTGTACATATTGCCTGCATGGGTGTCGAGAAAATAATACCAAAGCAAGAACATTTAGGTGTGTTTTTACGCTTATTGGCAAGGTCGGCTACTGGACAACCGGTAACCACTTATTCATCGCATTTTAAAAAACCTAGCGATGGCAGAAAAATGCACATTGTAATTGTAGACAACGGCAGATCGGAGCAATTAAGTCGTCCGGATTTTAGAGCTTCTTTACACTGTATTCGTTGTGGTGCTTGTATGAATACTTGCCCAATTTACAGACGTAGTGGTGGCCATAGTTACGATGCCACAATACCAGGACCAATTGGTTCTATACTATCGCCAGGTAAAGATTTAACAAAACACAGCAGCTTACCCTTTGCTTCTACCCTTTGCGGATCTTGTTCGGATGTGTGTCCGGTGAAAATAGACATCCATGCGCAACTTTATAAATGGCGACAAATTATTACTAAAGAAACGCCACAGCCTTTTATAAAAAAGAAGTCTATGCAAGTTATGGGAAGCATTTTTGCTAAACCTAAACAGTTTGAAAAGGTTGGAAAAATTGCGCGTTGGAGTTTAAGAACCTTACCAAAAGCGGTAATAAATTCTAAACCCAATGCCTGGGGAAAAGCCCGTGATTTACCAACAGGTCCAAAAGAAAGTTTTGATGATTGGTACAAAAAAAGAGAAGAAAATAAAGGTAAAAACAACTAAGCTATGAGCAGTAGAGATAAAATATTAAGCCGAATAGAAGCTAATAAACCAGACGCTCTAGCGTTACCAAATATCGATTTATCGCTTTTTGATGAAGGTTTAGACTTAGTACAGGAGTTTACCAAGAAAGCTGAAGTTGTTGGCGCTAACGTTATCGATATGGTGTCTAACGATGTTGTTGCAAAGGTTGAAAACTTGTTTCCGGATGCTAAAATTAAATATTCGGCCATAGAGAACACCAGTGCTTTTAACACTATAGATTTAGCAAACATTGAAAAACCACAAGATTTAGAAGATTTAGATATTTTAATTCTTGAAAGTGAATTGGCTGTAGCCGAAAACGGATCGGTTTGGGTAACCGATAAACAATTACCAATGCGTGTTTTACCGTTTATTACAAAACACCTCGTTATTGTAACCAGTAAAGACAATATAGTGCCTTACATGCACCAAGCATACCACAAAATAAATGCTGGCAATGCTAACGATTTTGGAGTATTTATTGCTGGGCCATCTAAAACAGCCGATATTGAGCAATCGCTTGTTATTGGCGCACATGGCGCTTTAAGTTTAACTTTATTATTGAAATAAAATAAAAAAGCTCAAAAGAAAATATCTTTTGAGCTTTTTAAATATATCTTTTACCAAGTTACTATCTTGGTTTGTAAATAGCGCCTGTTGCAAAATCTACTATTACGCTAGGTGCAAAAATAATAATATCGGCTATTAAGGCCACAACTCTTATTTGGCGTTGTTGTTCACCTCCAGCTGGTTTTCTTTTTTGAGATGCCGTTACAGGGCCTCCAAATAGAGTGGCACAACTAGACATCATAATCGCTACTAATACTAAAGCTACTGCATTTTTCATTTTCTTCATCGTGAGAATTATTAGAGTGTTAAACAAACAATTTAAGCAATATTTACTTAAAAGCAAATTTTTAAAACATGAGCTTTCATTAGCTTGTGCTTTATTAGAAAGCTAAATACTTACTCTAAACCAATTTCATCGATCATTACATCGGTGTTTGGCTTGTTCTTCTCCCACGTTTTCTCTAAATATTTGTACAGTAAATAGGTGCTTAAAAGTCCAAAAGGAAGCATCATAATGCCTAACAACGTGTCGTTAACACCATCTATAGCGCCTGGAGCTACAAGTTCTGCTATTATGCCTATAGCGAACGCAAAAACGACTATACCTGCGTAATATACCACTATGCCTAAAATGGCAAAGCCCCATTGGCTTTTATTGTAGACTTCTGCCAATTTGTAAAAATACTTGCCTATCCAATACAGTAATACTAATCCTAACATGTTTTTCGGTTTTAATTGATTTGGTTAATGGTTTTAATATTTTAACAATTTAGGTAAAATATTTATAATGGGGTTTGGGGTTGAAAAAGTTGGTGATTTTATTTTAAGAAAAACTGAGTCTTTTGTTGTTTGAACTAATATTTAACTGAATTACAATGACCGTTTTGGTTTTTAGCTCAATTTTTCCAAGTGAAATTTATTATTAGGCAAAACGGTTAAATTAAATTTATGATTTTCACCTTTTTTCCAAGGAGCAAGATTATTCATAATCATCCATTCTCCAATTCGTTTGTCCCTAAATTCAGTACAATTTCTCCAAAATCCATTTGTTATTTTGACTTCAAAAAAATCAGAATTTTCAATTGATAGATTAATTTTAGTAATATTTTTCTCAAAATATTCACGACCTTTTACTCCAACTCTAATGCCATAACCATTTCCATTTGGATTTTGTTTTCCGTCATTCCATGAACTTACTTTTAACTTTTTCATATCTATTTATATTGAAGAATCTAATAGGTTCAACTTACTAATGTTTTTTAAGCTCATTTTCTCCTTTCACGCATTTCTATAGATTCATTAAAATTCAGTGATTGTGTTCTTTTAAATTCTTTTTAAATGAATGTTAATATTCTTCTTTCGAACTCGATTTTTCTTTAATTACATACAACAGTAGGTATAAGAATAGTACGAAACTAAAATATACTTACTTTCGGATTTGGCACTTAACCCCTATTATTTTTTTATACTTCTTAAGTTAGCATTTAAATAAAAAAGACTAATTTAAACATATAAAATAGAAAGCACAAAAGAGAGGAATAAGGTTAATTTATACGGAGAGACTACAGATCTCGTCAACATTGTAAATCCCCTCTCTTTTCTACACAGATTTCGAACAGTTCTGTGAGGCTTTTAGACCTCGATTTTAAGTCGTTGAAACTCGCGTAGTATGTCCTTTCAAAAAAATAATTTGTTATGAATAAAGATATTAAATATTTTGGTATTGACATTAGTTATTTAGTTTTTGATGTCACAGATTCAGATGGTAATTATTATCAGTTTAAAAATAAGGTTTCAGGCTTTAAAGCATTTAGAAAACTT
>NZ_FOLN01000023.1 GCF_900112395.1 Algibacter lectus | reverse complement strand
GCAAAATCGGGTTTAATATTTGACAAGGAATATAAAAGTGCGCTAGTGAAAAATTAATAAGATTTTACTTGTTTTTTAGCACAGTACTTTGTTGTGTGTAGTTATTTTTTGATTTCATTTTCTATATCCACCAATTTCAACTCTTTATGGTAGGCATCAATTCTTGCATAGGCAGTTCCATCTACTAATAAGATAACTATTAGCATAGCAATCGTTGTGATACTAATTGCACGCCAAGTTGGTGTATTAATAAAAATAATTGACAAGGCTGCTACAATGATTATAATCGGAATAGCCTTAAAAACGATTGTATTATATTCTTTCAGAGTTGCTTCGGCACGAGTGATTTCCGATTCTACGAATACAGAAGCATCCTTATTGTAAGCAGTTTCAAATTGTGTAATCCTTGATTTATTGGTAAAAAACAATCCAAGTCCAATGGTTAACAGAAGAACACCTGCTGCCAAAGTAGGAATTATGTAAGCTCGCGCCATTTCCGTCTTTCCTAACTGCCAAAAACCTAAACTTGCCGCCATAAACACTAGTCCGAAGAGAATGAAAAATGGGGTTGAAAATAGTTCGGCTTTTGCCCAATCTGTTGCTGTTTTTAATATATCCATAATTTTAATTCAATTTATATTTTTCTCTGTATTCCGTTGGACTTATACCTTCTTTCTTTTTAAATAATCTTGAAAAATATTGTGGGTATTCGAACCCCAACTCATAAGCTACTTCCGAAATACTTTTGTTCGGTTTCAATAAAATATTCTTTGCTTCATCGATTAAACGCAAGTGTAAATGTTCGGTAGTCGTTTTTCCCGTTTCTTTTTTTAGTGTATCACTTAAATAGCGTTGAGAAACGGACATTTTATTGGCTATTTGTTCTATGTTTGGAATACCTTTTTCTTGTAGTAGTCCTAATTCAAAATATTCAGATAATTGTAGATTAAATCGCTCCAATAGGTTATTTGATAATTCTTTTCTATTCAAAAACTGTCTTTCATAGAAACGATTGGCATATTTGAATAGCGTGCCTAATTGAGAAATGATAATTTCTTTGCTAAACTCATCTTGGTTGTTTTGATATTCTATTTCAATATTTTCAACTATCGATTCTATTTGCTTTTCTTCTTTTGGCGAAAGATGTAATGCTTCATTTACTGAATAGGAAAAGAAACCATATCTTTTTATTTGTTGTGCTAAATCTGTTCCTTTTAAAAAATCTTCGTGGAAGTTTATTGAAAAGCCTTTTCGCTCAAAAACCACGCTACTGTCCCATTGTAGAATTTGCCTTGGTGCAATGAATATTAAAGCTCCATTGGTAAAATCATATTTTGTTCGTCCGTAGTTTAAGTCGCCTTTTACAAATTTCTTTAAGCTAATGGAATAGCAATCGTTTGTAATTGGTGGCGAACTTTCTTTTGGACAAGGTAAATAACCATCGCCTTTTGAGTTGAAAACACTCAACATTGGATGTTCAGGTCTCGGTAGTTCTAAATAATCGAGATAAGTCGATAATGTTTTAAAGTGCTCCATAATACAAATTTATATATTCCATTTTACACCTGTTTCTTTTTCCGAAAGTTCCCATAATTTTTTTGCTACAACTTTATCTTTGGCGTGTGATTCTAATTTATGTGCTCCAACTGGACCAGTCCAATTATTTCTTCCTGTTGGACCATAAAAACTACTTTGGTCTAAATTAGGTTCTGTAGCACACATCAATTGCGGATAAGCACCTTTTTCAGCTGATTGTGTTAATGGTGATAATTTCATTAGATTAAAGATGAATTTCATCATAAAACTACCACTTGAATTTATTAAGTTGGTTCTTGAAGAACCAGGATGACAAGCGTAAGCTTTAACATCTGTTTTCCCAGCTTCTTTTAATCTATCTTGTAATTCGTACATAGACATTATCTGCGCCAGTTTACTTTGACTATATGCATTATTAGGCGTGTAATCTTTATCCCAATTCAAATCATCAAATTTGATTGTTTTAATTCCCATATCATATCCCAAACTTCCTACAGTTACAATTCGTCCATTGGATTTTTCAATAAGTGGGAACAATAATGCTTGAAGCGTAAAATTTCCATAATAATTCGTTCCCATTTGACTTTCCCAACCATCTGTAGTTAGTGTCTGTTTAGGAACTTGAGCAATTGCTGCATTGCAGATAAGTGCATCAATTTGAGGAACTGTTTTTATAACTTCCTCAGTAGCTTTTTTTACAGAGGTTTGTTTGGATAAGTCCATTTGAATGTTAATTACATCAATATCGTTACCCAATTCTTGTTTCAATGAAGCAATGGTGACTTCTGCTTTTTTAGGATTCCTATTAAGCATTACAACTTTTGCCCCTTTTGATAGCAATATTTTTGCTGCTTCAAATCCTGTTCCACTTGTAGTTCCAGTGATGACGTAAGTTTTGTCATTCAAGTTTCCAATTCTGTCTGGTGTCCAACCTTTTTTGCCAAATTGAGTTGTATTCATTGTGTCTATTTTTTAAGATTAAAATTATAAGACAAAGGTCGGATAGAAGAGGTCTTGTTTCCTTATACAGATTTTCGAATGTTGTATACTATTTGGTTTGAGTGGTAATTACACACAACGTGTTTGTATATGGTTTGTTGCGTGGTTTAAGCACCTAACTTAGCAAATAAAAACCGAATAGAAAATCCGCGAGGATTTTCGTAAGTAGGCTAGAACCAGCAATAAATTATATACGGTGTGCCTGTTGCACAACGTGTTGTTAAATATACAGAAATTTCGTATATTTAGTAATGCAAGGCACAAAAATATATCAAGAGAAATTATTCAGCA
>NZ_FOLN01000025.1 GCF_900112395.1 Algibacter lectus | reverse complement strand
AATATGGAGTATCAAAAATAAAAACAGCTTAAAAACAAAGATTTTAAGCTGTTTTTATACTTTTTTAAGGGGTTGTGCAACGGTTACCGGTGTTGGCAGTAGTTATTTTAATTTATGTTTAATATGTTTCAATTCAGACTTTTTAATGGTCAGTTTCTCTGTCTTTTCCTTTAAATCTTCAATCATTTTTAAATATTCGATTTCATTCGTTTGTTTTAATAACTCTATATAACGATTTAACAACAACAGTGCTTTATTTCTCCAGCGTGATAATTCGCCTATTGGATGATATGATTTAGTTTTCAAATATTCCTCTAAATTATAAGAAATAATTTCGTCAATAGTTACTTTAGGGAAATTCTCTTTTACATTTTTCACACACTTTAAAGTATCTTCTATTTTAAATCGTATTTCTTTTTCGCACAAAACTTTTAGACTTAATAAGTCATTTTGTTCTATAAAATATTCTTCCAATGGTTTGGTAAATTCAACGTATGGGAACCAACCTCCTTGAGCACAAGAGATTAACTCTTTTATTCTTTTTTCTTTTTTCCATTTTTCAACAATAATATCACGAACTCTATTATATTCGTTCAATATTTTTTTTTGCTCGTCTTTATTTGTTTTTAAAGCATTATATCCAAAAGATTTATTATTTGACTTGTAATATTTCTCAATTTCCTTATTTAATTTAGTATAACTCATTCGTTTTTATTGAGTGTTGATTTTAATTACTGCCAACGTGATTGTGTATGGTTAGTTGCGTGGTAAAGCAACTAATTTAGCAAATAAATCACAGATAGAATATTCCGCAGGAATGTTCGTAAGTCGGCAGTGACCTAGCAATTAATTATACACGGTGTTGTACAACGTTTTTAGTTTGGTTATATTCGATTTATGTTGTTAAAAATCATTTTCAAAATTATAATATATTCGGTTTGTATTCTCTTTGTTTATTTCGGGTTTTATATGATATTCAATCATCCTAGCTATGAAAGCTCTTTTTTAAATGGGAAGCAACTTTTTTCAGGGCTTGGACTTATAATCGTTGGTTTAGTATATCCAATTACTGATATACTAATATTCTTAAAAAAGAAAATTAATTAGACGATGTCGAATAATGTTTTTTATTCTATTATTTGTTGAATTAAATCTTGGTCAACATTTTCCGTATTCAGTTTTATGTACCTAAACGATTTCACTTTTGAGTCATTAAGTTCAATAGTTAAAATCTTATTTTTATTCGAGTAAGCGATTCCATTATCAAATGTCAGATAGTCTGTTCCAAATTCCGATTCCAATTCCGTTTTTGTTAATCCGTAAAGATTAGCTTTTCCTAAATCAGAATCTGGATTGAAAATTCTAAATTCAATCAAAGTTTCAATTTCGTCGTCATAAGTATGTTTGTTTTCTCCATATTTGAAAACTACTATTTCATCCATTTTAATGGATTCTTTTTTTAAGTCGGGAAAGAAATAAGAATAGAAAATAGAATCTTTGTTTTTTGGATTAAAATAGTATTCTTTTCCATTACTCACACTAGTAGTAACTTCTCTCTTTTTCTTTTTTTTAAATTCCCGTAAATTAAGTGGGTTTTCAAGAAAAGAGTTCAGTTTAGAAATTCCAATATATTTTTCGGCTTTTTCAATTTTCAATCCAGTCGAATCAACCACAATTTGGACTTGTTCAGTTTCTTTATCAGACACATTTTTGCAACTTATAAAAACTAAAAATATTGTCGTTAAAACTCGGATTTTCATTGTTTGGTCAAATGTTGTACAACGGCAGGTATATAGACATTAAGGGATTATCAATATAAATATCCTACAGATTTATATTGAAGCTAATTTAGGAAATAAATATTTAAACTTATGAAAGAATATTTGGTTTGCTAAAGTAGCG
>NZ_FOLN01000026.1 GCF_900112395.1 Algibacter lectus | reverse complement strand
ACGCAGGTACACATACAGTAACGATTACTGACAGTAAAGGATGTAAACTTGAAAATATCAGTGTTACAATTACTCAACCAACTGCAATAACAGCTTCAATTGCAACGGTAACCGATGTACTTTGTAACAGTGAAGCAACTGGAAGTATAGATATTACTGTAGTTGGTGGTACTGCTCCATACTCTTTTGTTTGGAATGACACTAATAACTCAACAACTGAAGATTTATCAAATGTTATCGCTGGTGCTTATAATGTAACAATTACAGATGCCAACGGATGTACAACTTCTATTGGTGATACAATTTCTGAACCTACTAGCCCACTTAGTTTAAACATAACTAAAATAGATGCTACTACAGCTCAAGGATGTGCTAATGGTGAAGCAACAGCTATAGTTTCTGGTGGTACTCAAGGATATACTTACCAATGGAGTGCTTCTGCTGGTAATGTGACAACAGCTACTGCTACTAATTTATCAAATGGTACACACAGTGTTACTATTACAGATGCTAATAACTGTGAATTAACACAAAGTATTGTTATCGAATGCGTAAATACTTGTGATGCTGAAATCGCAATAACTAACGTTACTGATGTACTTTGTACTGGTGATGCTTCTGGAGCTGCAACAGTAACAGCAAACTCTGATGCTAACCCAAGTGCTACTTTTACATTTACTTGGTCTAACGGACAAATTGATTCGGGTGTAACATCAAGTACACTTAGTGCTATAAATGCTGGTGTATATTCTGTTAGCGTAGCTATAGACGGAACAGTTTGTCAAGCTGTGGAAGAAACTATTTCTATTACAGAGCCTAGTAACGCTTTAAATATTACAGCTACAACTACAGATGAATTAGGTCCAAATACTGGTGATGGTACTGCTAGTAGTTCAACTACTGGTGGTGTAGAACCATATACATATTCTTGGTCACCTAATGGAGAAACTACTGATGCTATTACTGGACTTAGTGCTGGTGATTACACTGTAACCGTTACCGATGCTAATGGATGTACTGATAATACAACAGTAACGGTTAACCCAGGAAGTTGTCTTAACTTATCAGTAACAGGGACTTCTACTCCTGCTGTTTGTTTTGAAGAAAGCAATGGTAGTATTACTGCTACTGTAACTGGTGGTTCTGGAAACTTTACTTATGCTTGGGATACCATCTCAAATACAACTGCCGCAGTTAGCGATTTACCTGCTGGAGATTACACTATCACGGTAACAGATACGACAACATTATGTACTACAAGTACAACTATTACTATTAACGAACCTAATGTTTTAAGTTCTGCTATAGCAATATCTAACATATTATGTAAAGATGATGCTACTGGTTCTTTAGATTTAGCCGTTAATGGTGGTACTGCTCCGTATACATTTAATTGGGATAATGGTGATACAACTGAAGATCTAATTAATGTTATAGCAGGAACTTATTCTGTAACTATTACAGATGCAAATGGGTGTATCACTACAGACTCTGCAACTATTATTCAACCAGACTCTAATGTGTCCGTTACTATTACTAATCAAACAAATATTGTATGTGAAGGATTAGGAACAATAATAGCAGAAGCTACTGGAGGTATTAGTCCTTATTCTTATTCTATTGATGGCGGAACGAACTACCAAACAAATGGAACATTCTCTGACTTACCTGAAGCTAATTATACAATAACAGCAATCGATGCCAATGGTTGTGCTACAACAATAACTACTGAAATTCTTATTAATTGTACAGA
>NZ_FOLN01000027.1 GCF_900112395.1 Algibacter lectus | reverse complement strand
AAATCGGGTTTAATATTTGACAAGGAATATAAAAGTGCGCTAGTGAAAAATTAATAAGATTTTACTTGTTTTTTAGCACAGTACTTTGTTAGCAAATGGTGTTTTAAAAGTTTTCAATAAAATAAAATTTCGATAAAATTAATGCTCGATTTTCATCAGTAGACTTCTCTATATTACTAATACTTTTTATTGATTCTCCGTCTTTAAAATAATAAACATCATCAATTTTTTTTATTTTTTCAGATGTATTTTTGTCAGGGCTTGATTCAACGATTTCACTATAAACAAGATTATCGTATTCGTAGTAAAATTTATATGTTGCTGATAATTCTTTTAAGTCAATATTTACAATCACTCGAACAATATCAGAGTGCTGATTATGCAATTCCGATATTTTAGTAATTCCGAATGTTTTTCTGTCGGAGTTTGGTGTTTCAAATTCCTTTGATTTTTGAATGGTATCTTTTCTATTGTTTACGTATGAAACATATTTGTCAATATCCTCAACAGAATTCAACGAATAGCAGCCAGAAATAACTAGTAATAATATGTAGTACTTGATTTTTTTCACTTTTTGCTAACGTTTATGTATAAGAATAGTTGCGGTTTTGTGTGCGAGGATTTTCCGAAGGAAAATCAGACGTAACAAAAGTGCAACGACCTTTGATTAAGCCTAAAATAGCAATTATTTTTATACTGTGTTGTACACCGTTTTTATTTAGTTGTTTCTAAAAGTTTTTCCAATTCCGCATTTCCTTTCCATCCTTCTGTTTCATTCATTGCAATTGCTAAATATTTCTTGGCTTCGTTTAGGGATTGAGCTACGCCTTTTACTGTTCCATTTCTCCAAGGACTTTTATATTCAGGAATAAGGTATTCAAAATAATATTCGTGATTTCCAATGTTGTTGATTATTACAAACCAATTAGACTCCCAGTTATTTTCCGTTAAAAGAACTAATCTGTCGTGTGAAGTTAAACCCCAAATTTGTGTGTTCTCAAAGTTTTCGTTTATTAAATTGATTAATTCAATCATCGCAGTCGACCTAATTTTCCAAACAGGATTTTTGTCGTATTCGCCTAATTCCTTGTATAATTCAATTAGCGATTTTTTACTGTGTTTTGTGCAAACGGTTATTGGCATTTTGTCTTAATTATTTTTCGGTTCCGTAATATTCGTCATAATGATGTTTAAATTCCGTTTGCAATAATTCAGATGAGATTCCGCCAAATTGGATTTCATATTCTTCATTGTCCATTCCTGTGATTGCTCCACCCCAACCATTTAGCTCTGTTCTGTTTTCCAGATAAACTTTTAGTTCGGGAATTACAACAGTATCAATCAGTTTTAATTTCGGTTCGTCATCGTTTATTTGAACATTATATTTCTTACAATGATTTCTAAAAAGTTCATAAGGTGATTCCACGTTTTCAAAATTGATTTTTCCGTGAATAACTCCCATTGGTGCATCAGCAAATTCAAAATCAGTTGTTCCGATTTTTACTCCGTTTAATTCTATGTAGTATGTTTTTCTCAAATGGTGTACAACGGAAACCGTATATTATTAGTAATGGCTAATATATAAACTAATGAAATACAGTTTTCGACCATTGGTAAATACTAACTTTAAAACAAAAACACTAGAGCCATTATTAATTATATACAGTGTGCCTGTTGCACAACGTGTTGTTAAATATACAGAAATTTCGTATATTTAGTAATGCAAGGCACAAAAATATATCAAGAGAAATTATTCAGCA
>NZ_FOLN01000028.1 GCF_900112395.1 Algibacter lectus | reverse complement strand
ACACTTTTTTAACTGCCTTTTTTTATTCCTTTTGCGTAAATAATATTTGTATTGAAAGTTATCTAACGATAGCTGCGCTATTGCTTACAACGGTTGGTGTATGGTTAGTTGCGTGGTTAAGCAACTAATTTAGCAAATAAATCACAGATAGAATATTCCGCAGGAATGTTCGTAAGTCGGCAGTGACCTAGCAATTAATTATACACGATGTTGTGTTTAGTATTTTTTGCTTTTAAGTATTTCAATAATCTCTTCGAGGTTTATTATATCTTCTTTTGTTCCATAACCTTTAACATCTTCAAGAGTCCATTTGAATTGTTCAAGCGCATTTTTGCCTTCAAAATTTTTTAGTGTAAAATCAGCTTTTTTTGAAAGTAAATATGATAAGATTTTTGCGCTGGTAGTGTATGTCAAAGCAGTATATCCATTATCACACTGCAGATTTATATTTGCTTTATTTTCAATAAGAAACCTTACTAAATCATATTGATTCCTGTTTGACGCCATCATCAATATTGTCATTTCTCCATACCCTCTTTGATTTATGTCTATTCCTTTGTCAATTAAAGCTTTTGCAACGTTTGTAAGTCCATAATAACTTGTTTTAAAAAAAGCATTGATATTATCGTCATCAACTTTGTTAATATCGGCATTTTGTTCTATTAAGTAAAGTGAAATTTTTTCTTTTCCGCTTTGGATAGCTTTCATCAATAAGGTTTGTTTCCTTTCTGCAATGCAATTAATATTCTCTCCTTTTTCAATCATTTTTTGAACTAATTCCAGATTATCATTCTCTATTGCTAATTGAACTTCTTCACTGCATTTTTTTTGAGAAAACATTTTTAAGGAAATCATAATAAATATTAAAATTAGATAGTTAGTTTTCATTTGAGTGATATTAAACACAACGTTGATGTATATGGAAAGTTGCGTGTTTGTGTGCGAGGATTTTCCGAAGGAAAATCAGAAGCTAGCAAACGAGCAACTAACATTGGTTTAGGTAAAACTAGCAATTTTTTATATACTGTGTTGTAGTGCGTTTTTACTATCAATAAATTCAGTTTTAAATTGTTCAACTATTTTTTTATTAGAAAACCAATTAAAAGGATTTGGTGTTTTTCCTAAAGCGAATGAAGTACAATTTATTAAAATGTCATTTTTTTGATAAAGAATAATAATCTGTTTTCCATAATCAGTTTGGGTGTCTAGGAAAGAAACATTTATAATATTCAATTCTTTATTTTCTGCGTATAGTTTCCAGTTGTTTTTATTTACAATTTTCTTGACGATTTCTGTATTTTCAGATTTAGTTACTCCATCAATTCTTTTAAGATTTTTACCATTCAGAAATGAAATTATTCCTAACAAAGTAGTAATTATGACTAATATAAAAAAAAATAATGTCCATCCAAATGGTTTTGATTTTTCTACGTTGTCATAAAAATTTGTTCCTGTGATGTAGAGGAAAAATAAAAGGTTGGCAATAATTAATACATTTTCCCATACATTTTCGAGTAACGATTTATCGTAGTAAAGTCTTTCAAAATTCAAGGATTTTTGTATGTTAATTTTCAGGATGTTCATTTTTCAAATGCACTACAACGGTTTTGTGTATGGTTAGTTGCGTGTTTAAGCAACTAATTTAGTAAACAAAAACGAACGCGAGAAAATTCCGAAGGAATTTTCCAAATAAGCAACGAC
>NZ_FOLN01000030.1 GCF_900112395.1 Algibacter lectus | reverse complement strand
AGAGAAAATATGGAGTATCAAAAATAAAAACAGCTTAAAAACAAAGATTTTAAGCTGTTTTTATACTTTTTTAAGGGGTTGTGCAACGGTTACCAGTGTTGTACCCAGTTATTATGGCGGTTAATACGAACCCTAGCTTGAATGGTGGTATTCAGTTTTGGGACATATTAGAGTTGTTTGATAAATACGGTTACAATCAATTTGAAAATCACAACTTTGAATTAATGTTAGAATTAGCTTGCATTATAGGATTTAAAGATGAAAAAGATGAAAAACATGTTGAAAATCTTCTAAAAAATACCAGAAGTAAGGTCTTTAAATCTTAACATCATTTCTCTATCGTCTGTCTCTAAATATTTAAATTTTATAACAGAATATTCTGGATCGGTTTCAATATAAACTTGCAACTGTTTTTCATTTATTTCTTTTACAAAATCAGGAGGAAGTCTATTTAAAGTAAAATTAACACAGTTCAATAATCTTATTGGAGAATAAACGTACTGAACTTGGTGTTCTTCTTTTTCATTAAAAACAACAACATTTTCAACTAGTTCTCTTTTTTCCATATTTTTAAATTTTAAGTTATGAGTGATAAGTCAGAAGCGCATAAGAGTTTTAGCATGAGTAAGGTCAGTCGGTTTAATTGGTTTTCAATTCAGGCTTATAAAAGTTTTTTCGTAAAACGCTATCCACATTTTTGGTTTTTTCTTCAAGAAAATTTAGTCTTGTATGTCCTTGCTCCGATTCTTTATTTATTATGCTTTTCGATGTTGTTTGTTTTGTGTTGTATTTCCATTGACTTATATTTAAAATAATAGAAGCTAAAGCTATTAAAGAAGTTATTACAGGTATTAAAATTTGAATGTAATACTTTATGTTTTCTCTTTTCTTATTTTTCTCTTTGTTTAAATATTTGTTTTCTCCATAAGAAAATATACCTTTTTGTATAGCAAAATACCCAAAAAATTCATTGTCGTATTTTTTTATTTCTTTATTTTCCTTTAAGATAGAAGTAACAACAAAAAGTTCATCTTTGTTTAAAGACATTTTTTTACACAATACATCTCTACTTACAGCTAAATCAACTTTTCTTTCTTTATGATAAACCTCACACTCTATTCTTTTTTGAACTAGAATTTTAAGAGTATTATGAGTTAATATATCATAATTCAATTTATCTCTAATAACGTTTTTGTTAATTTCGCTCATTGACTTATTCTATTTAAGTATTTTTTCTTTATCTTTCATTCTCTTTCCTCACCTTTCATTGGGCGGTTTCTAATTGGGTACAACGTGTTTGTATATGGTTTGTTGCGTGTTTCAAGCAACTAATTTAGTAAATAATTACGGACAAAGAAAGTCCGCGAGGACTTTCGTAAGTAGGCGAGAACAAGCAATTACTTATAGCCATTGTGCCTGTTGCACAACGTGTTGTTAAATATACAGAAATTTCGTATATTTAGTAATGCAAG
>NZ_FOLN01000031.1 GCF_900112395.1 Algibacter lectus | reverse complement strand
AAATATGGAGTATCAAAAATAAAAACAGCTTAAAAACAAAGATTTTAAGCTGTTTTTATACTTTTTTAAGGGGTTGTGCAACGGTTACCGTTGTTAGCTACTGGCAATTTTCCTTTTAGTTCCAATTTCCGGTTTTACAATCTCAGGTTCGTCATAAATCTCTCTAAGTAAGTCCGTATATGAGTTTTCATAATTATCGTCATTTCTCATATCTATATGAATATATTGTTGCATAAATTCAGGAATACTGTCAGCAGAAGCTCCATTTCTTAAAACAGGAATAATTCTTTCGTTGTTTGTTTGATTCTTATAAAGTTCTGAATTCATTATCGAATATTCATATCCAACTCCTCCAGCTCTTTTTTCAGCTTTTAATTTGTAATTTGGTGTAAACACAATTAGGATTCTATCAGCCTTTTTAATTGCTGTTTCTACAAAATGAGGTAAGCTTTTTCCTGGTCTAAGTTCATATCTATCAAGAATCACGTTGACACCTTCTTTAACTAACCTATTTGCTAAGTCCAATACCCATTTTTTGTGTTCTTCTGTATCCCAAGAATATGATATAAAAACCGTTTCCACATCTTCTTTGACAGTTTCTTGTTCTGGTTTTTTTATTGTTGGATTTTCTCCTTTAATCAAAGCTTTTATTGGTATCACTTTTTCTTTTTCGAAAGGTTCTACCATTTCAAGTATTCTGTTTATGAAGTCAATTCTGGTGCTTTCATCAAGTTCCATTATTATGTCGTAGTAGAATATTCTTCTGCTAGTGCTTTTTCCTTGCTCATTTCTTAAACTGATATATTGAGTATAATCTGGATGATATTGATTAAATTCTTTGAGTGT
Source organism: Algibacter lectus (assembly GCF_900112395.1). Classification (GTDB taxonomy): domain Bacteria; phylum Bacteroidota; class Bacteroidia; order Flavobacteriales; family Flavobacteriaceae; genus Algibacter; species Algibacter lectus. The sequence continues at coordinate 613 of NZ_FOLN01000031.1, read as the reverse complement.
GTTTATAAAACGAGGTCCTGAAAAATATGTGCTAGCATCTCCTTGGACATTAATTACTTCGAATAATCTATTATATATTTCAATCCAATTCATTTTTTCAATTCTTATTTCCGACTTTTTAGTGTCTTTTTTGGTTTTCTTATTTTTTTCAATGATTTCTTTACAAATTTCCTCTTCAGGGAATAGTTTAGCGTAATTAAGTGAAGTCTCTCCTGTACTTTGTCGAGCTAATTCACAAACTAATTCCTTATAATTATTTTCATTTAGTGTGAAAAATTTTCCATTATGTAGAAGAAATAATTCTTGTAGGTTATCAAAAGTAATACTTGAGTTTTCCTTTTTTATATTTCCAAAAAATTCAGATTCGAAAATAGAGGTCGAATATTGCAATAATGAATCTGTTGGAATCTCTTTTTTATGCTTATATAAAAAGTCAAGTACTGGTTTCCAAGCTTCTTTTTGAATTAAACTTAATATGTATTCTTGGTTTACCATTGTTGTTTGTTCTGCTTGTAGCTAACGGCAGGTATATAGACATTAAGGGTTTATCAATATAAATATCCTACAGATTTATATTGAAGCTAATTTAGGAAATAAATATTTAAACTTATGA
>NZ_FOLN01000032.1 GCF_900112395.1 Algibacter lectus | reverse complement strand
TATATTTTTGTGCCTTGCATTACTAAATATACGAAATTTCTGTATATTTAACAACACGTTGTGCAACAGGCACAACGTGTATAATTAATTGCTTTTTAAGTGCCTACTTGGAAAATTCCTTCGGAATTTTCTCTGGCACGTTTTTGTTTACTAAATTAGTTGCTCAAACACGCAACTAACCATACACAAAACCGTTACCAAACATATCCACTCATACTCATATGACTACCAAAAACTCTTTATTATTTTGACCTTTTTAGCTTGTTCGTCAAAATAAACACACGTATCATTAGGTTAATACGTTATGTATTTGTAAATTAAATAACACTTAAACGACTAATTTGTCATAGTTAAAAACTATAATTAGTAAGTACATTATAAATATATAGTATATACAGTATATACTTAATTATTACAAAATAATGTAGTTTTGTATTAAACAAAAAAGATTTTTAATTAAATCATGGGAACAGTAAACAAATATAAAGAACATTTCAAGAACACCTTTAAGTCTTATAAATCTAAAAATGTAAGAAGTAAAGGAGAGCGTCTTGGTTGGGTATCTTTCGAGGATACTGAATCAGTTGACTTAAGAAAAGTTTTAACTAACGGAGAAGTTGTGAGATTAAGTCAAGACAACAGACCTATGTTAGTTCCTTAAATGAAGTTAACTTCTTCAGGTTATCCCTTAAAATTTATTCAGACTCACCCTTCTTGCAGTTGGCATGAAAAACGATATGTATATAAGTTTTTTTCAATAAAAACGAAATTACATTACATAGTTTATGCAGATTATCATGAACATGATTTTATTGCAGTTAAATTTTACGCAAAAAAGGACAGAAAAAGTGATAGAAAATACTCTAATGTAGTTAATAAAGGAGATGTTTCTAATATTTTAATAACTTGCGCAAAATGTATACCTGAATTATTAAAAATTCATCCTACAGCATCTTTTGGATTTATTGGAGCTAGAACAATAGATGTTAAATCTGATAAAGTTGAAGGATATAAAACAAACCAACGTTTTAGATTGTATAAATATCATATACCTCAATTAATTGGAGGTAAAACTTTTTTGCATAAATCTTTTCCAGATGCCAGTTCTTATATCTTGCTAAATCGAAAAAATATTGATTTAACAAAAACAGAAGAGCAAATAAAATCGATGGTTTGTAATACATATCCTGATTTATTAAATGTTCAATTTTAATTTTTTGCTTCCGACCGTCAACAATTTACCTACTCTAGAAAAAATAAAGTATTCAGTATGTCAATGAACTTTGAAACTGATAAAAAATACGTTTGGTAACACCGGTAACCGTTGCACAACCCCTTAAAAAAGTATAAAAACAGCTTAAAATCTTTGTTTTTAAGCTGTTTTTATTTTTGATACTCCATATT
>NZ_FOLN01000033.1 GCF_900112395.1 Algibacter lectus | reverse complement strand
TGCAAAATCGGGTTTAATATTTGACAAGGAATATAAAAGTGCGCTAGTGAAAAATTAATAAGATTTTACTTGTTTTTTAGCACAGTACTTTGTTGGCTGTAGTGTTTTATTTTATTTCAATTTTCTCATTAGTTCTGATATACACTAATGATTCTTTAGTTGTTGAAATTTCGTGTATACTATTACCTGTTGATTCAAAGTAGCTTCCTGCATCTAAGTTTGTTGCAGAATCAGTATTTGGCATTTGATAATTAGCATTCCCTTCTATAATTACTCCGTAAAAAATTGTTCCTTTACTGTTAATAGTTCCTTTAAAATTTTTAGGCAGTTTTACAAAAATTCCACGAATACCTTCTGTATTTTTCCATAAAAAACTGATTTTAGATTTATTATTAGTCGATATCCAATTTGTTTGTGTGTAGTCAAGCCAAACAATATTTGAAGCATCAATATTAATTGGACGTTCTCCATTATCAAAAGATTCAGTCATTGGTTTTACTAAATAAGGACCTTTGTCGATTTCGATATAAGCCATTGTGCCTTCTCCTTTGGCAGAAGTAATGTGTATTTCTCCAGCAGGCTGTGTCCAAAAAGAGCCTGTAGGCATCCACATATTTTCCGCTTCTGGGTCGTCATTATGTATTAATCCTTTCATTACAATTGCTCGATAAGTTACATTATGAATATGTGGTGGCGATGAAAATCCGTCTACGAATTTTCCAATATATCCTGTTGGAACTTCAGTTTTTCGATTTCCCCAAATTGTTCCAGCTAAAGGACTTTTATCTCCACGTGCTGGGTTCATTTGTTCCCACTTAATATCAGAACTTAAACCAATTTTATTTGTTGGATTATTAATTTCAACTGTCTCTTTTTGCTTTGTTTCTTTTTTTTGATTTTCCTTACAAGAGTAAGTCAAGTTCATAATGATTAGTAATCCAATTATTTTTTTCATTGTTTTAATTTATGTTTCTCGATGGTATTGATTTTACATTACAGCCAACGGTTGGTATAAGATTAGTTGCGTGTTTTAGCACTAAAATTACTAAATAAATCACGAACGGCTAAATTCCGAAGGAATTTCGCAAGTGAGCG